>NZ_CP199579.1:0-4929455 GCF_052566575.1 Pseudonocardia sp. Cha107L01 | reverse complement strand
GGGCTGGACCGCTTGACCTCGGCGATCACCCCGATGCCCGGCTCGTTCAGCACGGCCATCACGTCCTTCGGCGGGGGCGCGGCGAGGGACGCTCGCTTCACCTGCTCGAAGGTCACTGACGACTCGCGCTGCGCCAGGTCGACCCGGACACCGTCCAGGATCGAATCCAGAACGCTCATCGGTAGCTCACCGTGCCGTCCATCAAGCCGTCGCGGATGGCTCGCGTGCTCCGCTCAATCACGGAGGCGATCCCCCCTCTCGGGACCGACCGGACCGGTCGGCAGTCGTGGGTGTAGCTGGCGAGGTGGACCTGCAACATGGCGTTCCAGAGAATGCTAACTGCGCGCAATCAGCGCGAGGCCCCAGGGTCGGCCGGCGGACTCTTCAGGGTGGGGTCCTGCCCCGCATCCAGGGCATCCCACCACTGGGTGTCGCGGTCCGGCACCCGTCGCGCGGTCCCCGGGGCGGCGTAGCGCGCGCCCAACCTCGGCATGGCGTCCGCCCAGCACACCAGCCCGACCGCGGCCGCCACGAGCAGCAGCCCGGCGCCGATCCCGACCAGCGGCGCGGCGGTGTGCGCCGGCAACCCGACCGCGACGGCGTCCGCCGGCGGGCCGCTCTCCAGCGCCGTGCCGCTCCCGGCTCGACCGGGCACGGCGTCCCCGGGCACGGCGTCCCCGGGCGCGAGGCTCAGCCACACCGCCCACCCACCGGCCGCGGCGACCAGGACGCCGACCAGCCGCCGCGCCCAGCCCGAGGTCGCCACGATCGCGGCGGCCGCCGCCACCGCCACCAGCGCGATCGCGGCCAGCTCAGGGCGCAGCTGAGCGCCGGTGGCCTGGACGGTCACCGAGCCTCGCAGCGGGCTCTGATAGGCCGCCCGCAGCCACACCAGGCGGGTTGCCAGCCACAGGCCGAAGGCGGCCATGGCCAGCGCCAGCAACGTGACGGCGAGCCGGCGCGCAGGAGTCACCTGCGCTCCGAACGGCGCGCCCCGGGGGGCGGGTCCGCTGACGCCGCCGGGCCGACGCGCGGCTCCGCAAGCGTCGCCACCGAGTCGATACGCGGCTCCGCAAGCGTCGCCACCGAGTCGATGCGCGGCTCCGCAAGCGTCGCCACCGAGTCGATGCGCGGCTCCGCGAGCGTCGCAGCGGTTGCGATCGCGGACAGCACCGCCCGCGCCTTGTTCAGGCACTCGGTGTCCTCGGCGACCGGGTCGGAGTCGGCCACGATGCCGCCGCCGGCCTGCACGTAGGCGGTCCCGTTGCGGACCAGCGCGGTGCGGATCGCGATGGCGGTGTCGGCGTCACCGGCGAAGTCCAGGTAGCCGACGATGCCGCCGTAGAGCCCTCGGCGGGTGGGTTCCAGCTTCTCGATGATCTCCATCGCGCGCGGCTTCGGCGCCCCGGACAGGGTGCCGGCCGGGAAGCAGGCGGTGACCGCGTCGAACGCGTTGCGGCCCTCCGCGAGGCGCCCGGTCACCGTGGACACCAGGTGCATCACGTGCGAGTACCGCTCGACCTGGAAGAAGTTGTGCACCTTGACGGTGCCCGGCGCGCACACCCGGCCGAGATCGTTGCGCCCAAGGTCGACCAGCATCACGTGCTCGGCCCGCTCCTTCTCGTCGGAGCGCAGGTCCTTCTCCAGCAGCAGGTCCTCCTCCTCGGTGGCACCGCGCCACCGGGTGCCCGCGATCGGGTGCGTGGTGGCGTGCCCGTCCCGCACCGTGACCAGCGCCTCCGGGCTGGACCCGACGATGTCGAACCGCTGCCCGCTCGCGTCGGCCAGGCGCAGCAGGTACATGTACGGGCTCGGGTTGGTGGCCCGCAGCACCCGGTAGACCTCGAGCGAGTCGACCGAGATCTCCGCCTCGAAGCGCTGCGAGACGACCACCTGGAAGGCCTCGCCGGCGAGGATCTCCTCCTTCGCCGCGAGCACCGCCGCGCAGTGCTCCTCCAGGCTGCGGCGCCGGATGAAGTTCGGCTGGGCCGGCCGGTAGACCGCCACCGTCGACGGGGCCGCGACGCCCAGCTCGGCGGTCATCCGGTCCAGCCGGGCTACCGCGTCGTCGTACGCGGCGTCCACCCGGTCCGGGCTGTCGTCCCAGTTCACCGCGTTCGCGATGAGCGTCACGGTGCCCTCGTGGTGATCCAGCGCGGCCAGGTCGGTCGCCAGCATCATGACCAGCTCGGGCAGCTTCAGGTCGTCCTCGGCCAAGTTGGGCAACCGCTCCAGCCGGCGCACCACGTCATAGCCCAGGTACCCGACCATGCCCCCGGTCAGCGGCGGCAGCCCGGCCAGCGGCTCGGTGCGCAGCTCCTCGACGCACTGGCGCAGCGCGGTCAGCGGGTCACCGCCGGAGACCATCCCGACCGGCGGCGTACCCAGCCAGGTCGCCTCGCCCCCCACCTCGGTCAGGGTCGCCGCGCAGTGCGCCCCGACGAACGACCAGCGCGACCAGGACCTGCCGTTCTCCGCCGACTCCAGCAGGAACGTGCCCGGTCGGTCGGCCGCGAGCTTGCGGTAGAGCCCGATGGGGGTCTCGTCGTCGGCGAGCAGCCGGCGGGCCACCGGGATCACCCGGTGCCCCTCCGCGAGCTCCCGGAAGGCCTCTCGGGTGGGCGTCACCGCGCCCAGCTCAGCCGTGCCGGTGTACACCGAACTCGCGGTCATGCCGCCCCCGCGACCTCTGCGGTGATACCTGTCATGTCTGCCATTGTGCCGTCCGCCAGTCCGAGCGGGCAGTCGCCTCTGATGTCAGGATGACCGGGTGACCCCACCCGTCCCGGAGCACCCGGCCGCCGGACTCACCGCGCCCCCCGGACGGCGCCGGGGCCGTCGCCCGGCCGGCCAGAACACCCGGGACGCCCTGCTCGGTGCGGCCCGGTCGGAGTTCTCCGAGCGCGGCTACCAGGGCGCCAGGGTGCGGTCCATCGCCACCTCGGCCGGGGTCGACGCGGCGATGGTCAACCACTGGTTCGGCGGCAAGGAGGGGCTGTTCGTCGCCGCGATGGACCTGCCGATCAACCCCGAACAGCTGATCGCCCGCCTCCTGGACGGCGACCTCGCGGACCTCGGCGAGCGGATCGTGCGGACCTTCCTGTCCGTGTGGGACGCGAATGCGGGCGGCGCGTTCGTGGCTCTGCTGCGCAGCGTGGCCACCCACGAGCAGGCGGCCCGGATGATGCGGGAGTTCGTCTCCCAGACACTGTTCGCCAAGCTCGCCGCGGCCGTCGGCCCGGACCGGTCCGACCTGCGGGCGGCGCTGTGCGGCTCTCAGGTGGTGGGCCTCGGCATGGCCCGCTATGTGATCAAACTCGAGCCGCTGGCCTCGGCGGACGTCGCCACGCTGGCCGCCACCATCGGCCCCAACCTGCAGCGCTACCTGACCGAACCGCTGCACTGAGCCGCCGCGCCTTCTCGGGTCGCACAGACCTGGTCCGGCCCGCACAGGCCGTGCAGGGTCTGCGCGGACGGCGGCGGCTCTGTGCGAGCCGCCGTGGCGCGCGTCAGACCGGCTGCTCGGCCAGCAGCAGGTCCGCGTCGAAGCAGGTGTGGTCGCCGGTGTGGCAGGCCGCGCCCTCCTGGTCCACGACCAGCAGCACGGTGTCGCCGTCGCAGTCCAGCCGTACCTCGTGCACCCGCTGCACGTGCCCCGAGGACTCCCCCTTCACCCACAGCCGCTGCCGGCTGCGCGAGAAGTAGGTGCCCTGGCGGGTGGTCAGAGTCCGGTCCAGCGCCTCGTCGTTCATCCACGCCACCATCAGCACCTCGCCGGTGCCGCGCTGCTGGGCCACCGCACAGACCAACCCGTCCGGGTTGCGCTTGAGCCGGGCCGCGATCTCGGGATTCAGACTCACACCATTCACTCCTTGCTCTCCGCGGCACCGCGTCGGCCCACGCCGGACTCCACCCGCTCCGAGGTCGTGTCGGTCTCCCCCCGGGCGGTGCCGGTGTCGGCCGTCAGGTCCGCGGCGTTCGTTGGGTCCGTGTCCGCCTCGCGGTCCGCGCCGGCGGTGTCCGCGCTGTCGGTCTCCCCCCGGGCGGTGCCGGTGTTGGCCGTCAGGTCCGCGGCGTTCGTTGGGTTCGTGTCCGCCTCGCGGTCCGCGCCGGCGGTGTTGGGCGTCGCCGGTTCGGCCGTGTCGCCGCCGGTGGCCGCCTTGCCGTGGGCTTCCTGCTCGCCGTCGGGTGCCGGTCCGGCAGTGTCGCCGTCGGGTGCTGGTCCGGCAGTGTCGCCGTCGGGTGCCGGCGCCGCCGGCTCGGCGGGCTCCGCAACCTCCGCCGACTGCGTCCCGGGGTCGTCGACCGGCGCCGGCCGCTCGACGCCCGCCGCTGTGGCAGCGGCCGCCGGGTCGAGCCGGGGCCAGTCGGCGTCGACCGGGCCGCGGCGTTGCACGGGCAGGGCGGCAAATTCTCCGCCGCGGCCAGCACCGCCGGGCCCGTCACCGTTGAACTCGTCCTCGAACTCGTCGGCGTCCTCGTCGTCGTACTGCTCTTGGGCGCTGAGCGCGAAGAACAGCACCAGGGCGTAGATGTGCGCCGCGGCGAGCAGCGCGGACCAGCCCCGGATCCACCACGCCCCGCTGCGCAGCAGCACCAGCAGGTGCACCACGGCGCCGAAGATGGCCAGTCCCTGTGCCACCGGCCGGATCGCGTACCAGCGGGTGACCAGCGCGCCGGCGATGAGCAGGTCGGCGGCCAGCAGCGCCAGGGGCAGCGTCAACACCTCGATGCCACCCTCGCGGAACAGCCGCACCATCCCGGTGCCGGCGAACGCGACGGCGCCGATGATCAGTACTCCGGCGGCCAGGCGCTCCCGGCCGAGCGCCGCCAGCCGGTTCACCGAACTTCCACCCGCTCCGCGCGAAGCGCCTCCTTGACCTCGCCGATCCGCAGCTGGCCGAAGTGGAACACGCTCGCCGCGAGCACCGCGTCCGCGCCGGCCCGCACCGCGGGGGCGAAGTGCGCCAGGTCCCCGGCGCCACCGCTGGCGATCACCGGCACGTCGACGACAGCACGCACCGCCGCAATCATCTTGAGGTCGAAGCCGGCCCGGGTGCCGTCGGCGTCCATCGAGTTCAGCAGGATCTCGCCGACACCGAGCAACTGTCCGCGCTCTGCCCACTCCACCGCGTCGATGCCGGTGCCCCGGCGACCGCCGTGCGTGGTGACCTCCCAGCCGGAGGGGGTCGGCGCGCTGCCCTCGCGCACCCGCCGGGCGTCCACCGAGAGCACGATGCACTGGGCACCGAACCGACGGCTGGCCTCACCCAACAGCTCCGGGCGGGCGATCGCCGCGGTGTTGATGCTCACCTTGTCCGCGCCGGCGCGCAGCAGCCGGTCCACGTCTTCGGTGGCCCGGATGCCGCCGCCGACGGTCAGCGGGATGAACACCTGCTCGGCGGTCCGCCGGACCACGTCCATCATCGTCGCGCGCTCCCCCGAGGACGCCGTGACGTCGAGGAAGGTGAGTTCGTCGGCGCCCTCGGCGTCGTACACCCGCGCCATCTCGACCGGATCGCCCGCGTCGACCAGGTCAGCGAAGTTGACGCCCTTCACCACCCGGCCGTCGTCCACGTCCAGGCAGGGGATCACTCGCACCGCAACCGCCACGAGTCCAGCCTAAGCGCCCGCTGAGTGGGCCCTGATCCCACCCTTGGTCCGCCGTCGGTCGGGGCACGTCGCCGGCAGCGGCGGCCGTGACGATCACTGGGGCGCTAAGGTTCGCCGGTGGATGAGATTGCCCGGCTCGCTGCCGGCGCATACCTACTGGTGACCACCTTCCGACGGGACGGCCGAGCGGTCCCGACCCCGGTATGGGCCGCCCAGGACGCGGACAGCCTGGTGGTCTGGTCGGCGGCCGACGCCGGCAAGGTCAAACGGATCCGGCGGGACGGCGCCGTCCGGCTGGCCCCGTGCACGGTGCGCGGCGCACCCACCGGCCCTGAGGTGGACGGGTACGCCGAGCTGCTCGACGCCACCGGCTCCGACCGCGCCCGGCGGCTCATCGCCGCCCGCTACGGGTTGCTCGGCCGGGTGGCAATGCTCGGCAGCCGGCTGCGCCGGGGGCCCAGCGGAACCATCGGCATCCGGCTCACCGTGCCCGAGCAACCCGCGGCACCGACCGAGCTGCCCGAACCGACCTGAGCTACCCGAACGACCGGCTCACGCGCCGCCGACCGGCACCGCCTCCGACGGCGAGGACACCGCCCCGACGCCGTCCGCCACCAGACCGTCCAGCGCCGCCGGCAGCGGGGTGCTGTGCAGCACTCCGAGGCGCTGGGTGGCCCTGGTGAGCGCCACGTACAGCTCGGCGGCACCGGAGCGGGAGCCGTCCAGAAGCCGGCCCGGCTCACACAGCAGCACCGCGTCGAACTCCAGCCCCTTGGCGCCGTACGGGGTGAGCACCGACACCGGCCGGCCGAGCCCGTCGGCCAGCGCGGTGCGCAACCGGGCCGGCAGCGGCGTGCCGGACGGGGCGATCACCGCCACGGTGCCCTCCCCGACCTGGTCGGCGAGCTCGCTCACCGCCGCCAGCAGCGCCCCGGCCAGCCCGTTCGACGGGACGGCCTTGGCCCACGGAGCCACCCCGGTCCGGCGCACCGAGGTCGGCGGGCGCAGCGCCGGGTCGACCTCGGCGAGCACATCGGCGGCCACGTCCATGATGTCGGCCGGGGTGCGGTAGTTCACGGTCAGCTGGCGGTACGCCCACCGTTCCGGCACGTGCTTGTCCAGCACCGCCGCCCAGGACCGCACGCCGGCCGGCGACTCGCGCTGGGCCAGGTCGCCCACGATGGTCATCGACTTGGTCGGGCAGCGCCGCATCAGCGCCCGCCAGTCCATGTCGGACAGCTCCTGGGCCTCGTCCACCACGACGTGCCCGTAGGTCCAGTTCCGGTCGGCGGCGGCCCGCTCGGCCAGTCCGCGCAGGTCCTGCTCGACCTGGCGCTCGGCGAGCTGGTCGGCGGCCATCAGGTCGACCGCGCGGAGCACCTCCTCGTCCGGGTCCTCCTCGGTGTCCAGGATCTCCAGCACACCCTCGGCGTAGTCCAGGTGCTCGTCGGGTTCCTCGGCCTCGTCGTCGTCCTCGTCGAGGATCGGCGGGAACTCGGTGCCGTCCGAGCCGATCATGTCCACCGCCTCGTCGAGCAGCGGCACGTCGGACACCGTCCAGGCGTGGCCCCTCGGCCGGTACAGCGCGTCCCGGTCGGTCTCGGACAACGAGGCGGCGGCACTCTCCAGCCGGTCCGGTGAGCTGAGCAGGTCCGCCAGCAGCCGCTGTGGGGTCAGCATCGGCCACAGCTCGTCCAGCGCGTCGGACAGCGCCGAGCTGCCGGCCAGCTCGGCGCGCACGTTGGCGGTGAGTACCTCGGCCAGCCCGTCGTCCTCGGCGGCCTCGCCGAACTCGGCGTCGATCTGCAGGTCCATCCCGTCGCGCTGCTCAGGGTTCAGCCAGCCGGCACCGATCTTGGCTATCGCGCGCAGGGTGAGTGCCTCGATCACATGGTGGTCGAACACCGCCCTGGCCTGGTTGTGCACCAGCCGGCTGGCCCGGGCCGCGTCCCGCGCCGCGCCGCCGACCTCGGCGTCCAGCCAGACGGTGACGTCGTCCAGCGGGATCTCCATCGGCTCGTCCGGGATCCCCTGCCGGTCCAGTACGGCCTGCTCGAGCACCTCGACCATCGCCTCGCCGCCCTTGATGCGGGCGGTCTCCGCGCTGTCCCGCGCCGAGGTGCGCACCCCCGGCAGTAGGTCTCCGGGCGTAGTGAAGACCACGTCTGTCTCGCCGAGTGCCGGCAGCACCCCGCTGACGTAGTCCAGGAATCCGGGGTTGGGGCCGACCAGCAGTACGCCGCTGCGGGCCATCCGCTCGCGGTGGCTGTAGAGCAGGTACGCCACCCGGTGCAGCGCGACGGCGGTCTTGCCGGTGCCGGGGCCGCCCTCGATGACCACCACCCCGGTGTCGCCGAGCCGGATGACCTCGTCCTGGGCGGCCTGGATGGTGGCCACGATGTCGCGCATGCCGTCGGTCCGGGCGGCGTTCACGGCGGCCAGCAACGCCTCGTCCGAGGTGTCCGACTCGGTGCGCGCGTTACCGGCGAACGACTCGTCGTGGTAATCCACCAGAGCGCGGCCCCGGGTGCGGAAATGGCGACGCCGCGAGATGCCCTCCGGATTCGCCCCGGTCGCGGTGTAGAACGGGCGGGCAATCGGCGCCCGCCAGTCGGTGAGCAGCGCGCGCGACTCGTCGTACGAGTCGGTCAGCCCGATGCGGCCGACGTGGAGCGGCCCGTCCCGCTCGGTGTCGATCCGGCCGAAGCACAGCCCGCTGTCCGCCACCCGCAGCCGACGGCGGCGATCGGCCCAGGTGTCGACCGTGGCGTCGCGCAGCCAGCGGGACTCCGGCCCGGTCGCCGACGCGTCCGACATCGCCGCGTCCAGCGCCTTCGACACCCAGACCCGCTCGGCGTCCAACCGCACGTACAACTGGGCCATATAGGCCTGTTCGGCGCGCAATTCCTGCTCATGGTGATTGGTGGACAAGAATTCCCCGCATCTGCTATAATGAGGTCCGATTCCGGCATTCCTATTCAGTGATACAACCTCATTGAATAGTAGCTGCCGGAATTCTTTTTTTCACCTCGCTACGCGCGGGATCTCCGCACCGCCGGGAGCCGCTACGCGTCGGCCACCGCGGCGAGCGCCTCGGGCAGGGTGAACCGGCCGGCGTAGAGCGCCTTGCCGATGATCGTGCCCTCCACCCCGTCGCCGGCCAGCCCGGCCAGCGCGACCAGGTCAGCCACCTCGGACACGCCGCCGGAGGCGATCACCGGCGCGTCGGTGGCCTTGCAGACGTCGCGCAGCAGGTCCAGGTTCGGGCCCCGCAGCGTGCCGTCCTTGCTCACGTCGGTCACCACGTAGCGGGCACAGCCGTCGGCGTCGAGGCGGGACAGCACCTCCCACAGGTCGCCGCCGTCGGTCGTCCAGCCGCGCGCCGCCAGCCGGTGCCCCCGGTCGGTGATCCGCACGTCCAGCCCGACCGCGACCCGGTCGCCGTACTCGGCGATGGCGCTCGCGCACCAGGCCGGGTCCTCCAGCGCGGCGGTCCCCAGGTTCACCCGGGCGCAGCCGGTACCGAGCGCCCGCTTGAGCGACTCGTCGTCGCGGATCCCGCCGGACAGCTCCACCGCGACGTCGAGCCGGCCCACCACGCCGGAGAGCAGCTCGGCGTTCGAACCGCGCCCGAACGCCGCGTCCAGGTCGACCAGGTGGATCCAGTCGGCACCGGCGCGCTGCCAGGCGAGCGCGGCCTCCCACGGGTCGCCGTAGCCGGTCTCGGTGCCAGCGGCACCCTGTACCAGGCGGACGGCCTGTCCGTCGGCCACGTCCACGGCCGGTAACAGTACAAAGCTCACAGCGGGCAGCCTAAGGCATGGGCCATGGGCCGTTCCGCCACGGGACGGGCGTCAGCCGCTGTGGCAGTGGCCGCCCGCCGGTTCGCTCGGCGGCAGGTCCAGCGCCGGGTTGCCGTCGAAGAAGCCGCTCGGCTTGAGCATGAACCCGATGGTGCTCACCGGCATCACCGGCCAGTCCTCCGGCCGCACGATGTGGTGGGCGCCGAAGGTGTACCAGACCACCACGTCGGTGCCGTCGAGCGGACGGTCCGCGGCGGTGTACGCGGGCAGGCCGTCCCCGCCGGGGCTCTGGTACGGGTAGTCACCGGCGGCGAACCGCTGCTCCGGGTCGTACGCGGTGACCCAGAACTGGTGGTCGGTGAACCCCGCCCGTCGCGCGAACACCGCGTCGGGCGAGTACATCGGCGGCACGTTGGCGCCGGGCATCAGCGCGTAGCCGGTCGGCGCGCCGAGGGCGGACTCCTCCGTCGCGCTCTCGATCCGCCAGTACCTGGCGCGGCGGGCGTCGGTGTCCCGCGCCGCCACCGCCTCGCTGGCCAGGACCGTCTTGACCGTCTCCCAGGCGTTGCCGTGCGGGTTGTCCGGGCCGGCCGGGCTGGGTTGGGAGTCGACCTCGACGACCCGGTTCACCGGCCCGTCCACCGCCATGTCCAGGCGCACGCAGAAGAAGTGCTGGTGGTTCGGCCCGTACAGCCCCGGCGCCACCAGCGTGCCGTGCGCGGGTTGCTCACCGACCGGTACGGCGGCGGTGGAGATGACCCCGGTCAGCTTGACCTCGTACTCGATGGTGCCGTCGTTGTAGAGGTACCAGAAGTAGCCGTACTCGTAGTTTCCGACGGTGACGATCGTGGAGATGACCAGGCGGCGGCGCCGGCGCACCTCGACCGCGCCGGTGCGGAAGTCGGTGTGCTTCCAGGCGATGCCGGCGTCCTCCTCGTGCATGCACACCGCGTTCGGGATGGTCACCGCCGCCGCGTCCTGGTCGTTGACCACACCGTCGAAGTAGTGGATGTGCCCGACGCAGTCGCAGCCCAGGGTCAGCGGGTTGGCCAGCCAGCCCACCCCGTACTCGCCCTGGTCGAACACGTTCTTGAACCGGTGGGTGGGCTTCGGGTCGCCGTAGGGCACGTACATCTCGGCCAGCGAGGCGCGGTAGATGACCGGCCGCAGCGCGCCCCGGTCCCGGTAGCCGATCTGGTGCAGCACCAGGCCCTCGCGCGGGGTGAACCCGATCCGCAGCTCCCATTTCTGCCAGCGCACGGCGTGCCCGTCCACCGTGAAGCTGGGCCCGTCCGGCTGGGTGATCTGGATCGGCTTGATGCCGTCGCGGTACCCGTCGAAAGCGGGCACGTTGTCCGGATCGAACTGCCAGGCCGCCTCGTAGTTGCCCGCCATCGGCGGCAGCTCCACCACCCCGTGGTCCTGTACATCGACGACCTCGCCGGCGTCCAGGTCGACAACCACGACCAGGCCCTCCACCGGCCGGGCGTAGCCGTGCTCACCGGGCGCCGAACGCACCCAGGTCAGCGGGCGGGCGATCCGCCGCACCGACGGGTCGTCCTCCGGCCCGGTCCAGCTGGATGCCCACGGGTCGATCATGGCCAGCGAGAAGTCCGTCACCCCGCGCTTGCGCATGCCCTCCTGCCAGCGCGGATCGGCCCGCACGATGTCCTCGCAGGACATGAACTCCTCGGCCATGATCGGCGGCTGCACCCCCGGCACCGCCCGCCACGACACCAGCTCACCGGCGCTCAGCGACACCACCGCCTCGTAGGTGGTGCGCTCAGCACGCTCGTAGACGGTGACCTCGGCCTCCCTGGGCAGGGCCGGCGCCCCCGGTGTCCACGCCAGCACGTCCGCCTTCGCCGGCTCGTGCAGCGTGATGAACACGAACCGGGCCGTCGGAGCCAGCCCCGCCAGCTCGCGGAGCAGCGATCCGGCAGCGGCGATCTCGGCGGCGGACAATGGCTCGAGCGGGTGCGCTGGCGGGCCGACGGGGGCCGCGGTGCTGGTCGGACTGTCGGAGACGGCGGTCATGCTCGGGTTGCTCCTCTGGCTCGGGTGGTCAGTGGGCGGCGTGCTTGGCGGCGTGCACCTCGACGGCGTCGAGCTCGGCAGTGTCGATCTCGGCGAGGGTGAAATGCCCGAGGTCGGCGTACCGCGCCGGCGCCCGGGTGCGCATCACGACGGCGATCACCACACCGGCCACGAACATCGCCACCACCATCCAGGGCAGCAGCGTGATGAACGGGACGTCGGTCGCACCGGCCAGGGTCGTCCGGTTGCTGACCAGCAGGTAGCAGGCGCCGACCATGGCCACACAGCCGAGTATCGGCGCAACGAGCGTGCTCCACCAGCGGAAATCGTCCCGCGCGGTGGTCAGGAAGTAGCGGATGATCGCCACGCAGACCAATGCCTGCACGGCCAGGATGCCCAGCACGCCGAGCAGCGGCGACCAGGTGCCCAGCTTGAGCAGCGCGCCCTCGGTGCTCGGGTCGTAGATCACGAAGCCCAGTACGAACAGCGCCACCAGAATGGTCACCGTCATCGACGCGGTCGCCGGGCTGTGGTGCTTGGAGGTACTCGCCAGCCTGCCCGGCAGTACCCCCTCCCTGCCCAGCGCGAACAGGTAGCGGGCGCTGGTGTTGTAGAACGCCATCGCGCAGGCGAACGAGCTGGTGATGGCCAGCAGCTGGATGATCACCGTCAGCGGGTGTCCGACAAAGCGGTCCGAGAGCGGGTAGAACGCCGAGGCGTAGGCCCCGCTGAACTGGTCGGACACCGCCTTGACCGCGCCCTCCAGGCCCCAGCCGGTGATGTACGCGTACGAGATGAACATGTAGAACAGGCCCAGCCCGATCACCGAACCGTAGGTGGCGATCTTGGCGATCCGGTTCGGGTCGCGCGACTCCTCGGCGTAGTTCGGCGCCATCTCGAAGCCGACCCAGGACCAGAACGCCGCGAACAGCGCCACCCCGGAGGCGGCCGCGCCGAACACCTTGATCGCAGCCGGGTTGCCGAACACCTCGGCCGGGTTGAAGGGCGCGGCGGAGAAGCCCTCGGCGCCGCCGTGCCCGAGCACCGCGACCCCCAGCACGAGCAGTGCGAGCACTTCGGCCACCAGGCTGACCCCGAGGACCTTTGCGGTGAGCTCGACATGGAACCAGGCCAGCGCGCTCATGGCCGCAAGCCCGATGACCATGTAGAACCAGGCCGGCAGCTCGATGCCGGTCCAGGTCTTGACGCTGGTGGCGGCGAAGTAGCCCATCACGCCGATCACCGACGCGGAGAAGATGATGTAGCAGAGCCCGATCAGGAGCCCCGAGCCGACACCGACGACCCGGCCGAGCCCCCGGCTGATGAACGTGTAGAAACCGCCGGCCGAGGTGACCCGGCGGCTCATCGCGATATAGCCGACCGAGAAGATCGTCAGCGCCACGGTGGCGATCAGGAACGCGGCCGGAGCGGCGTAGCCGCCGCCCTGCACGGCGACGGGGACGTTGAACAGCATCGCGGTGAGCGGGGCGGCACCGGTGACGATGCAGAACAGCACGGACGGCAGGCCCAGCGCCTGGCCGGCCAGCTGACCGGTCTGGCGGGGCGCCACCTCGGTCGCGGCACCGCCGCCGCCGGCGTTGCCGCCGGGCGGGAGGATCACTTCGGTCATTTCGGCTCCACGGGGTGCTCGATGCGCGTTCGGGGGTCCCTGTTCGGCCCCGATTCTCTGCACCAGGTGTGACGTCGAAATCACGAACGGGTGACCGCTGTCGGCTGTTCGTGTTCAAGCTGAGAATTTACCGGTCATCTGCCAGAAACAAGCCGGCGGCAACTGTCGGCCGCCGCGGCGCTCGCTAGCCCACGACCTCGCGGAGCCAGTTGCGCAGTACGGTGGCGCCGGCGTCGCCGGACTTCTCCGGGTGGAACTGGGTTGCGGCAAGGGCGCCGTTCTCCACCGCGGCCACGAAGTCCTCGCCGTGGTTCGCCCAGGTGACCAGCGGCGGGCGGAACGGCTCCTCCGGCTGCAGTTCCCAGCGCCGCACGGCGTAGGAGTGGACGAAGTAGAACCGGGTGTCGGCGTCCAGCCCGGCGAACAGTGTCGAGTTCGCCGGCGGCCGCACGGTGTTCCAGCCCATGTGCGGGAGCACCGGCGCGGTGAGCCGCTCCACCGTGCCCGGCCACTGCCCGCACCCCTCGGTGCGCTCCCCGTGCTCGACGCCCAGCTCGAAGAGCACCTGCATGCCCACGCAGATACCCAGTACCGGCCGCCCGCCGGCGAGCCGGTGGTCGATGATCTTCTCGCCGCCGGCAGCGCGCAGCCCCTCCATGCAGGCCGCGAACGCGCCGACACCCGGCACCACCAGCCCGTCGGCCTCCATCGCCGCGTCGGCGTCGGCGGTCACCGTGACGTCGGCACCGACCCGGCGCAGCGCCCGCTCGGCGGAGCGGAGGTTGCCCGAGCCGTAGTCCAGTACGACGATCCTCGACACGACCGCCAGGTTACCGTCCCTCGGGTCAGAGCACGCCCTTGGTGGAGGGGATGCCGGTGATCCGGTCGTCGGGGGCGACCGCGGCGCGCAGGGCCCGGCCGACCGCCTTGAACTGGGCCTCGGTGATGTGGTGCGGATCCCGGCCGGCGAGCACCCGCACGTGCAGCGCGAGCTCGGCGTGGAAGGCCAGCGACTCGAACACGTGCCGGTTCAGCACGGTCGGGTAGTGCCCGCCGATCACGAACCCGGCCATCGACTCGGGCTCGCCGGTGTGCACGCAGTACGGCCGGCCGGAGACGTCCACCACGGCCTGGGCCAGCGACTCGTCCATGGGGATCCAGGCGTCGCCGAAGCGGCGGATGCCGGCCTTCTCGCCCAGCGCGGCGAGCACCGCCTGGCCGAGCACGATGGATACGTCCTCCACGGTGTGGTGCACGTCGATCTCGAGGTCGCCGGTCGCCCGCACCCCCAGGTCCAGCGCGCCGTGCTTGCCCAGCGCGGTCAGCATGTGGTCGAAGAACGGCACCCCGGTGCTGATCTCGGTGCGCCCGGTGCCGTCGAGGTCCAGCTCGACCAGTACCGAGGACTCCTTGGTAATCCGTTCCACCCGCCCGGTGCGAGTGCCTTCGACCTTCACGATGCAATCTCCTTGGCAACCTGCAGAAAGACGTCATTCTCCTCGGGGGCACCGATGCTCACCCTCAGATGCGCCGGGATGCCCACATCCCGGATCAGCACGCCACGGTCCAGGAAAGCACGCCAACTCGCTGTTGCGTCAGGAAACCGGCCAAACAACACAAAGTTCGCATCGCTCGGCACCACGTGGTAACCCATTGCGGCTAGCGCCGGTACCACCCGGTCCCGCTCGGCGCGCAGCACCGCCACCAGGCCCAATGTCGCCTCGGCGTGCCGCAGCGCCGCGCTGGCGGCCGCCTGGGTCAGTGTCGAGAGGTGATACGGCAGCCGGACCAGTTGCAGCGCGTCGACCACCGCCGGGGCGGCGGCCAGGTAGCCGAGCCGGCCGCCGGCGAACGCGAACGCCTTGCTCATGGTGCGGCTGACGATCAGCTTGTGGCCGTGGTCCGCGAGCAGGGACACCGCACTGGGCCGGTCGGAGAACTCCGCGTACGCCTCGTCCACCACGATCATGCCGGGCGCGGCGTCGATCAGCTGGGCCAGCTCGTCCGGCTCGATGGAGCCGCCGGTCGGGTTGTTCGGGCTGGTGACGAACGCCAGGTCGGGTGCCTTCTCGGCGAGCAGCGCGGCGGCGGCCGGCACGTCCAGGGTGAAGTCGTCCCGGCGCGGGGCGGCCAACCACTCGGTGCGGGTGCCGGAGGCGATGATCGGGTGCATCGAGTACGACGGCTCGAAGCCCACCGCGGTGCGCCCGGGGCCGCCGAACGCCTGCAGCACCTGCTGCAGGATCTCGTTGCTGCCGTTGGCGGCCCACAGGTTGCTCGTGTGCAGCTCGACCCCGGTGGCACGGCTGAAGTACTCGGCTAGCTCGGTGCGCAGCGCCACCGCGTCCCGGTCCGGGTAGCGGTGCAGCTCGGCGGCCACCCGCCCGACCTCGCGGGTCAGCTCCGCGACCAGCTCGGGCGGCGGCGGGAAGGGATTCTCGTTGGTGTTCAGCCGGATCGGCACGTCCAGCTGTGGGGCGCCGTACGGGCTGCGCCCGCGCAGGTCCTCGCGCAGCGGCAGGTCGGCCAGGGTGACGTCGGCTCCGGGCACGCTCATGCGCCGGACCTGCTCGCGAAACGGGCGCTCACGGCCTGGCCGTGCGCCGGCAGGTCCTCGGCGGTGGCCAGTGTGATCACCTGGTCGGCCACCTCGCGCAGCGCGTCCTCGGAGTACTCGATGAGGTGGATCCCGCGCAGGAAGGTCTGCACGCTCAGGCCGCCGGAGTGCCGGGCGCAGCCGCCGGTGGGCAGTACGTGGTTGGAGCCGGCGCAGTAGTCGCCGAGGGATACCGGCGCCCACGGCCCGACGAAGATCGCGCCCGCGTTGCGCACCGTCCTGGCGACCTCGGCGGCGCGCACGGTCTGGATCTCCAGGTGCTCCGCCGCGTAGGCGTCCACCACCGTGACACCGTCCTTGACGCCGGCGACCAGGACGGTGCCCGACTGCCGGCCGGTCAGCGCCGTGCCGATCCGCTCGGTGTGTTTGGTGGCCGCGACCTGTCGCACCAGCTCGGCGTCGACCGCGTCGGCCAGCTCGGTCGAGTCGGTGACCAGCACCGATGCGGCCTGTGGGTCGTGCTCGGCCTGGCTGATCAGGTCGGCGGCCACGTGCACCGGGTCGGCGGTGTGGTCGGCCAGGATGGCGATCTCGGTGGGCCCGGCCTCCGCGTCGATCCCGATCATCCCGCGCAGCAGCCGCTTCGCCGCGGTGGTGTAGATGTTTCCCGGGCCGGTCACCACGTCGACCGGCTCGAGCTCGGCGCCGTCGGAGTCGATGCCCCCGTAGGCGAGCAGCGCGACCGCCTGCGCGCCGCCGACCGCCCATACCTCGTCGACGTCGAGCATCGCGGCGGCGGCCAGGATCGTCGGGTGCGGCAGGCCGCCGTGCTCGGACTGCGGCGGCGAGCACACCACCAGCGACTCCACCCCGGCCGCCTGCGCCGGGACCACGTTCATCACCACGCTGGACGGGTACACCGCGAGCCCGCCGGGCGCGTACAGCCCGACCCGGCGGACCGGCACGAACCGCTCGGTGACGGTGCCGCCGGTGGTCACCTTGGTGACCACCTCCTCGCGGCGCTGGTCGGCGTGCACCAGCCGGGCCCGGTCGATCGAGGTCTGCAGCGCGTCGCGCACCGCGGGCTCGAGCTCGCGCAGCGCACGGGCCAGCTCGGCGACCGGCACCCGCACCGAGGCGGGGCGGACCTTGTCGAACCGCTCGGCGAAGTCCATCACCGCGTCGACGCCGCGCTCGGCCACCTCGGCCACGATCGGCCGCACCCGGTCGAGGACCGCGTCCACGTCCACGTCGGCTCGGGGCAGCAGCGCGCGCAGCGCCGCGGTCGGCGGCAGGCCGTCGCGCAGGTCGATCCGGGTCAGCATGCCTTGAATTCTAGAAGGCGCCCGCGACCGGCTTGTGCGCCTCTCCGGTCTCCGCCCCGGTGGGTGTCCGCCGAACAAGGCGCAGCCCGAGCCCGGGCCGGCGCCGAGATCGACAGTAGGGCTGGGATTTTCAAGATCGAACGACCCTGGCGTCGATCTCCGGCGAGACCTGCGCGCTCACCGAGATCGACGCTGCTGGGTATACCTACGGGCCGGCCAGAACATGCCTGGTGTTACCACTGCCGGTTGGTGACCGGGGCGTCACCAGCTCCGGGTGGGTGCGGGTGCGCAGTCTCACCTGCTGGCCCGCTGGCCTGGGCCGAGCAGAGCCGCGCTGACGTCCTGGGCGAGTGGTTCCGGCGCGCGTCTCGCCCCTGTCCGGTCAGCCGGACCCGCGCGACCTCGCGTTCATGGTCAACTCGACGTATTTCTGGTTTGATCATGAATTTGACCAGAATTTCGTCGAGTTGACCATTGCCGGGGGGTCGCCGGATGCACCACCCCTGGAACGCCGCCGGTGCCCACACCGACGGCCGGCTGGTGTTCCGAGTGCGGCCTGGTCGGCTCCGACGGCCTGGACAGGGAGTGGCCCGGTCAGCCCGCCGGGCCTGGTCGAGCCCGCCGGTTCTGATCAGCCCGCCGGCGATGTTGCGACGACTCCCTGAAACCGGGACGCAGAGCTGAGCGCTGCTGCGTATACCTACGCAGAGCTAAGCGTGCACGCGCACGCACGGTGGGTTACTCCGGGAGCAGGTCGAGGCCGAGGTCCAGGGCCACCGAGGAGTGCGTGAGTACGCCGGCGGACAGGTACTCGACCCCGGCCACCGCGTACGAGCGGGCGACCTCCAGCGACAGCCCGCCGGACACCTCGAACTTCGCCCGCGCGCCCACCTCGGCCCGCCGCCGCACCGCCGCCTCGCACTGCTCCGGGGTGAAGTTGTCCAGCAGTACCAGTTCGGCCCCGGCGGCCAGTGCCTCGTCCAACTGGGCCAGCGAGTCGACCTCCACCTCGCAGCGCAGGCCGGGCGCGGCGGTACGGGCGGCGGTCAGCGCGGCGGTCACCGAGCCGGCCGCGACGACGTGGTTGTCCTTGATCAGGATGGCGTCGCCGAGGCCCAGCCGGTGGTTCTGCCCACCGCCGCAGCGCACCGCGTACTTCTGCAGCAGCCGCAGGCCGGGCAGCGTCTTGCGGGTGTCCAGGATCACCGTTCCGGTGCCGGCCACCGCCTCCACCCAGGCCGCCGTCGCGGTGGCCACCCCGGACAGGTGGCACAGCAGGTTGAGCGCGGTCCGCTCGGCGGTGAGCAGCCCGCGCACCGGCCCCCGCACCCGCAGCGCCGGCTCACCGGCGGCCAGCCGCTCGCCGTCGGTGCGCTGCGTGAGCACCTGGTAGCCCTCGGCGCCGAGCACCGTGTCCAGCACCGCGCGCACCGCGCGCACCCCGGCCAGCACGCCGGGGCGGCGCGGGGTGAACTCGGCGGTGGCCACGGCGCCGGCCGGGACGGTCGCCTCGGTGGTCGCGTCCGGGCCGTAGCGCAGGTCCTCCTCCAGCGCGGTGGCCACCACCCTGGCCAGGTCGTCGGCGTCGGGGATCAGCGGCCGTCCCGTTCCCGACGCCGACAACCCGCCCAGCACCGCCGACTCGCGTACCAGCTCGCTCATGCCACTCCTTGGGTCTGTTCGTCGGCGGCGCCGCGCACGGTCAGCGCGCCACCACTGCATCCGACCAGCAGGCTGCTCCGCTGGTAGGTGTCGTCGGTGCGGGGGAAGTCGGTGCGCACGTGGCAGCCCCGGCTCTCGGTACGGGTGCCGGCGGCGGCCAGCACGGCCTGCGCCAGCAGCGTCATCGCGGTGTCCTCGACAACGGCCCGGCTCAGGCCCGGCGCCGGCGCGGTGGCCGCCTCGATCGCGTCGGACGCGGCGGCCAGCCCGGCACCGTCCCGCCCGATCGCGGCGCCCCGGCTCATCGCCCGCTGCACGAGGTCCCGGTCGGCAGGCGCCCAGCCGCCGAGGAGCACGGCGTCGACGGCGGCCGGCAGCCGGCGCGGCCCGGTCAGCTCCCCGGCGACCGCGCGGGCCGCCCGCCGACCCACCACGAGCCCTTCCAACAGGCTGTTCGACGCCAAGCGGTTCGCCCCGTGCAGGCCGCTGCGGGCGACCTCGCCGGCGGCGTAGAGCCCGGCCACACCCGTCCGGCCGTCCACGTCGGTGACCACGCCGCCACAGCAGTAGTGCGCCGCCGGGCTCACCGGGATCGGGTCGGCCGCCGGGTCCACCCCGATCGCCGAGCACGCGGCGAACACGGTCGGGAACCGGCGGGCGAACCCGGGCAGCGCGGTGGCGTCGAGGTACACGCACCGCGTGCCGGTGGCCGCCAGCCGCCGGGTGACCGCGGCGGACACCACGTCGCGCGGGGCCAGGTCCTCCAGCGGGTGCTCACCGGCCATCACCCGGTGGCCGGCGCTGTCGACCAGCACCGCACCGTGTCCGCGCACCGCCTCGGTGACCAGCGGACGCCGTCCGCGCGCTCCGGGCCCGGTGTACAGCACGGTCGGGTGGAACTGGACGAACTCCAGGTCGGCGGCCACCGCGCCGGCCCGCAGCGCGAGCGCGACACCGTCCCCGGTCGCGGTGTCCGGGTTGGTGGTGCTTGCGAACAGCTGGCCGTAGCCGCCGGTGGCCAGCAGCACGGCCGGAGCCCGCAGCAGACCGAGCCGGCCGGTGTCGTCCAGCACCCAGAGCCCACCGACCGGGCCCCGGTCACCGCCCGCGCGGACCACCTCCACCGCGACGTGCCCGGTCAACATCGCGACCGGACCCGCCGAGGACCCGGCGGACGAGGCGGCGGCCAGCAACGCGCGCTCCACCTCCGCGCCGGTCGCGTCGCCGCCGGCGTGCACCACCCGGAAGGCGGTGTGCCCACCCTCCCGGGTCAGTGCCAGCGCCCCCGCCGCGCCCACCCCCTCGGCCGGGTCGAACACCGCGCCCCGGCGGCGCAGCGCGGCCACCGCGGCCGGGCCGTCGGCCAGGATGCTGCCCACCGCGGCCGGGTCGGCCAGCCCACCGGCGGCGGCCAGTGTGTCGGCCACGTGCCGGTCCACCGAGTCACCCGGCTCGTGGCCGTCCTCGAGCACCACGGCGATGCCGCCCTGGGCCCACCGGGTGGACCCGGCGTCGGCGTCGTCCTTGGTCACCACCAGCACCCGCAAACCCAGGTCACGGGCCTCCAGGGCGGCGGTCATACCGGCCACCCCGCTGCCCACCACCACCAGGTCGGCCCGCGCCTCCCAGGTGGCCGCCGGCCCGGTCACTCCCCACCGCCGGGTCGGCCGATGGCGATCATCCGCTCGACCGCCGCCCGACCGCGCGCGGCGGTCGCCGGGTCGACCGTCACCTCGTCGCGGCCCTCGCGCAGCGCGCGCAGCAGCTTCTCCGGCGTGATCATCTTCATGTACCGGCAGGACGCCCGCTCGTTCACCGCGCGGAACTCGACCTCCGGGGCGGCCAGGCGCAGCTGGTGCAGCATGCCGACCTCGGTGGCCACCAGCACCGACTTCGCGCGGGTGGCCCTGGCGGCGTCCAGCATCCCGCCGGTGGACAGGATCCTGACCCGGTCGGGCTCCACCGCGCCGGTGCCGGCCAGGTACAGCGCCGAGGTGGCGCAGCCGCACTCCGGGTGGATGAACAGCTCCGCCTCCGGGTCCTCGGCGGCCCTCGCGGTCAGCTCGGCCCCGTTGATCCCGGCGTGCACGTGGCACTCGCCGGCCCAGACGTGCACGTTGTCCCGCCCGGTCACCCTGCGCACGTGCGCGCCGAGGAACTGGTCGGGCAGGAACAGCACCTCGCGGTCGGCCGGGATGGACTCGACGACCTCGACCGCGTTGGACGAGGTGCAGCACACGTCGGTCTCGGCCTTCACCTCGGCGGTGGTGTTCACGTACGACACCACCACCGCTTCCGGGTGCTCGGTCTTCCATTCCCGCAGCTGGTCGGCGGTGATCGAGTCGGCCAGCGAGCAGCCGGCGGCGGCGTCCGGGATGAGGACCGTCTTCTCCGGGGCCAGGATCTTCGCGGTCTCGGCCATGAAGTGCACGCCGCAGAACACGATGGTGGACTCCTCGGCGGCGGCCGCGATGCGCGACAGGGCCAGCGAGTCGCCGGTGTGGTGCGCCACGTCCTGGATCTCGGGCAGCTGGTAGTTGTGCGCCAGCACCACCGCGTCGCGCTCGCGGGCCAGCCGACGGACCTCATCGGCCCAGTCGGCCCGCAACGGTGGCGCGCCTAGTTCGGTGATCGTCACAGCTCCTCCTCCCCGGCCGGATGTGGCCGGGCACCCCCGCTTGTCGGTCGGATGGTTTTCGCCTTACAATCGAAAACTATGGCCGATGTTACCAGCAGGAAAACGGAAACGGGACACGAAGTGCTCGCCGCCGTCCTGCAGATCCGCCACGGCACCCTCCAGGTGTTGCTCTGGCAACGCGCGCAACAGCCCGATCTGGGCCGCTGGGCGCTCCCCGGCGGGGCGCTGGGGGCCGACGAGGACGTGCAGACCTCGGTCCTGCGCCAGCTCGCGGACAAGGTCGACGTGCGGGAAGTCGCGCACGTGGAACAGCTCGGGGTATTCAGCGAGCCACACCGGGTGCCGGGCATCCGACTGGTCGCCACCGCGTTCCTCGGGTTGGTGCCGTGTGACGCGGATCCCGCTGTGCCGGACGACACGCAGTGGCACCCGGTGGGCACGATGCCCCCGACGGCGTTCGACCACGCCGCCATCGTGCGGGTCGCCCGGGACCGGCTGCGCGCCAAGCTGTCCTACACGAACCTGGGCTTCGCGCTGGCTCCCGCCGAGTTCTCGGTGTCCGCCCTGCGCGACCTCTACGTGAGCGCGCTCGGCCACCCGGTGTCGGCGACCAACCTGCAGCGGGTGCTGGCGCGGCGGGGAGTGCTGGTGTCGACCGGGCGGACCGCGCCGACGGGCCCCGCCGGTGGCCGCCCGGCCGCACTGTTCCGATTCGCCGAGCGGCGGCTGCGGGTCACCGACGCATCCGCCGTGCTCAGGCCGTCGCACGCGGCCGACGCGGCGCCCGGCCACCCCGACCCGGACGGGAGCTCAACCAGCGATCAGGGCCACACCGTCGTAACGTAACCGGGTGGCCCAGACGCTCCCGTTGTTCCCCCTCGGGACCGTCCTCATGCCCGGAACCTCGCTGCCGCTGCACGTATTCGAGCCGAGGTACCGCCAGCTCACCATCGATCTGGTCACCGGCACGGTCCCCGGCAAGGAGTTCGGCGTGATCGCGGTACGGGAGGGCTGGGCGCCGGACAGCGACGGGATCCACGGCCTGCACCGGGTCGGCTGTACCGCCGAGCTGCGCGACGTGCGCAAGCTGCCGGACGGCCGGTTCGACATCGTGACCCGGGGGTCGCGGCGCTTCCGGCTGATGGACCTGGACACCCGGTCCCGGCCGTACCTGATCGGCACCGTGGAGTGGCTGCCGGACGTACCCGACCACGACACCGGCGAGGACAGCCTGCTGGGCCTGACCAGCGCTGCCCGGGCGGCGCACCAGCGATACTGCCGGACCGCGTGGCGGGCCGAGGAATGGCACGAGCCGGCGCTCGACGTCGGCAGCGAGAACCTGCCGCACCTGCTCGCGGCCGACTGCCTGCTGCCCATGCGGGACCGCCAGCTGCTGCTGGAACAGACCTGCCCGACCCGTCGGCTGCGCATGGTGCGCGCACTGCTGTACCGGGAGGCGTCGCTGCTCTCGGAGTTGCGGGCAGTGCCGGCGCCGCTGTCCAGCTACGCCGTCGAGCACAGCGACAACTGAGCCCGGCCGGGCTCAGTACCCCGCGCTGCGCCGCTCGCCGTGCCGGCTGCAGCGGCCCGTCCAGCCGGTCGGGGTCACCTGCACCACCATCCGGCGCGCACAGTCCGCGCAGTACCTGGGCGGTTCCAGCGCCCGGCGGGCCGCGCACCGCTCGTGACCGCCGGCCTCCGTCGGCTCCCCGCACTGGTCGCAGAACGCGGTGTCGGCGGCGCTCGGCGCGGTGTCGGCGGCGCTCGGCGCGGTGTCGTTCACAGGGTCTGGTTCAGCGCCTTGACCGGCATGGACAGCTCGCCGAGCAGGTCGATGTCGGACTCCGCCGGGCGGCCGAGCGTGGTCAGGTAGTTGCCCACGATGACCGCGTTGATCCCGCCGAGCAGGCCCTTGCGGGCGCCGAGGTCGCCCAAGGTGAGCTCCCGGCCACCGGCGAAGCGCAGCACCGTGCGGGGCAACGCGAGCCGGAACGCCGCCACGGTGCGCAGCGCATCGGCGGCCGGCATCAGCTCGAGGTCACCGAACGGCGTGCCCGGGCGCGGGTTGAGGAAGTTCAGCGGCACCTCGTCCGGCTCCAGCTCGGCGAGCTGACCGGCGAACTCGGCGCGCTGCTCGAGCGTCTCCCCCATGCCGACGATGCCGCCGCAGCAGACCTCCATGCCCGCCTCGCGCACCAGGCGCAGGGTGTCCCAGCGCTCCTCCCAGGTGTGCGTGCTGACCACCTCGGGGAAGTACGAGCGGGCCGTCTCCAGGTTGTGGTTGTAGCGGTGCACGCCCATCGCGGCCAACCGCCGCACCTGGTCGGGGGTCAGCATGCCCAGCGAGCAGGCGATGTTGATGTCGATCTCGTCCTTGATCGCCTGGATGCCGGCGGCGACCTGGGTCATCAGCCGCTCGTCCGGGCCGCGCACGGCGGCCACGATGCAGAACTCGGTGGCCCCGGTCTTCGCGGTTTGCTTGGCGGCCTCGACCAGCATCTGGATGTCCAGCCACGCGGAGCGCACCGGCGAGGCGAACAGGCCGGACTGCGAGCAGAAGTGGCAGTCCTCGGGGCAGCCGCCGGTCTTCAGGCTGATGATGCCCTCGACCTCGACCTCCGGTCCGCACCAGCGCATCCGCACCTCGTGCGCCAGCGCCAGCAGGTTCTCCAACTGCTCGTCCGGCAACCTCAACAGCTCCAAGACCTGGGCCGAGGTGGCCGGAACGCCCCGCTCGAGTACCGAGTCCCGCAGCTCGGACAGGAGGTCGGTGTGGACAGGCGCGGCCATGCAGCTCTCCCTAACGTCAAGTGGTTCGGATCCTAGGCGAGCCAGGCCGGCGCCGCCCCGAACGCCGCCTCGACGGTGGCCAGGAACTCACCCGGGGAGAGCCGGCCGGCACCGGCCGGCAGTTGCCCCAGCAGCGGGACACCGGTGACCGCCGGCAGGTCGGCCAGGTTGCACCGGGCCGCCAGGTCGGGCTCGGCCGGCCAGCTGCCGATCACCACACCGGCCGGGCGCAGCCCCCGGGCCACCAACACCTCCGTGGTCAGCGCGGTGTGGTTGAGGGTGCCGAGGCCGGCGGCGGCCACCACCAGCACCGGGGCGTCCAGCTTGGCGGCCACGTCGGCCAGGGTCTCCCCTGCGCTGAACCGCACCAGCAGCCCGCCGGCACCTTCCACCAGCACCAGGTCGTGGTCCCGGGCCAGCTCGGCGACCGCGTCGACGACCTGTTCCGTCGTCACCGCCGCCCGGCCGACCCGGGCGGCGGCGGTGGCCGGGGCCAGCGGGTCCGGGTAGCGGGCCAGCTCGCTAGTGGTCAGCGCCCCGGTCAGCGCCCCGGTCTCGCCGACCAGCCGCCGGATCTCGTCCAGGTCGCCGAGCTCGTCGGGGCCCACGCCGGTCTGCGCCGGTTTGAGCACCGCGACCCGGCGGCCGGCGGCGATCCCGAGGGCGGCCAGCGCGGCGACCACCACCGTCTTGCCGACGCCCGTCCCGGTGCCGGTGACAATCAACACACTCATCGAACCGGCGCCCCGATCGCACCGGCGGCGGCGCTGCCGGCCGGGCTGTCGGACCTGCGCACGTCGCCGAGCACCTCGGCCAGCACACCGCGCACCAGCGCCAGCTCGGCCGCGGTCAGGGTGGCCCGGGCGGTGAGTCGCAGCCGACTGGTGCCCGCCGGAACCGAGGGCGGCCGGAAGCAGCCCACCCGCAGCCCGTGCGCCAGGCACCGCTCCGCCGCCTCGAACGCCACCGCGGGGTCACCGAGGACCACGGACACCACGGCGGACGCCGGCACCGGCACCCCGGCCGAGTCGGCGATCGCGGCCGCCGCCGCCAGCGTGGCGGCCGGGCGCCCCGGCTCGGCGGCCAGCACCCGCAGCGCGGCCAGCGCGGCGCCCACACTGGCCGGCGCCAGCCCGGTGTCGAAGATGAAGCTGCGCGCGGTGTCCACCAGGTGCTCGATCACCGCGGCCGGGCCCAGTACCGCGCCGCCCTGACTGCCCAGCGCCTTGGACAACGTCACCGTGGCCACCACGTCGTCCGCGCCGGCCAGCCCCGCCTCCGCGAGCAGCCCGCGCCCGCCGGGGCCGCACACGCCCAGCCCGTGCGCCTCGTCCACCACCAGCACCGCACCCCGCGCCCTGGCCACCGCGTGCAGCCGGGCCAGCGGGGCGTGGTCGCCGTCGACACTGCCCACGCTGTCGGTGACCACCAGCGCACGCCGCTCGCACCGCCCCGCGAGCACCGCGTCCACCCCGGCCACGTCGTTGTGCGGGACGACCTCGACGCGGGCCCTGGACAGCCGGCAGGCGTCGATCAGGGAGGCGTGGTTCGCGCGGTCGGAGACGACCAGGCTGCCCGGGCCGCTCAGTGCGCCGACCACCCCGAGGTTCGCCAGGTAGCCGGAGGAGAACACCAGCCCGGCCCGGTAACCGGCGAACGCCGCGAGCTCGTCCTCCAGCTCCGCGTGCAGCTCCGTGCTGCCGGTGACCAGCCGGGACCCGGTGGAGCCGGCACCCCAGGTCCGCAGCGCGGCCAGCCCGCCCTCGATCACCGCCGGGTGGGTGCTGAGCCCGAGGTAGTCGTTCCCGGCCAGGTCGAGCACCGGCTCACCGGCCGGGCGGGGGCGCAGCTCGCGGCGCAGCCCGGCGGCCCGCCGCCGCTCGGCGTGGCCGGACAGCCAGTCCAGGGGATTCTCGGGCACAGCGGTTGACCCTACGTCAGCCCCGTCCCCGGGCCGCGCTGTCCGCACTGCCCTGTCCGCACTGCCCTGTCCTACCGCCCGCCGGCCTGCTGCAGGCGCCGGTCGAGGACGCCGATGCTGTGCCGCCGAGGCGCTGGGCCGTCCTGTGCGGGCGGGTCGCCCCGGCCGCCGGGCCCGCGCTGGGTGATGATCACCGCCGCGCCGCCGGCCCGCTGCCGGGTGACCCAGTTGTCCAGGTGGTCGCGCACCGCGTGGTCGACGTAGTGCGTGGCCAGCTCGACCCGGGTCGACGCGCCGGCCGGGATCTCCCCCAGCACCCGGGACAGGGTCGGCACGCACAGGAACGTGGCCAGGCCCTCCACCACCACGAGGTGCTCGCCGTCGTGTTCCGGCGCCTGGTGGCGTACCCGGGCCCGCACCGCCCGGCGCAGCACCAGCACGGCGGCCAGCGCCAGCCCGAGGCCGACCCCTTCCAGGAGGTTCAGTGCCATCACGCCGAATGCGGTGACCAGGTAGAGCACGAGCTCGCCGTGCTTGCGGGCGGTCCGCAGGTCGGCCAGCTTGACCAGCTGCACACCGACCACCACGAGCAGCCCGGCGAGCGCGGCCAGCGGGATGGACTCGACCAGCCACACCAGGGCGAGCGCGAACACCGCGATCCACACCGCGTGCAGCACGGCGGCGGCCCTGGTGCGGGCGCCGGCCCGGACGTTCGTCGAGCTGCGCACGATCACCCCGGTCACCGGGAGGCCGCCGAGCAGCCCGGACAGCGTGTTGGCCGCACCCTGGCCGATCAGCTCGCGGTCGGCGTTCGTGCGCGGGCCGTTGTGCATCCGGTCCACCGCGACCGCCGAGAGCAGGCTCTCCACGCTGGCGATCAGCGCCACGGTGAGCACACCACCCACCGCCGCGCCCCAGTTGCCGTCCGGCAGCAGCGGCATGTGCACCGCACTGAGCAGCCCGCCGGGCAGGTCCACCCGGGGCACCGGCCGGCCCGAGACGGTGTCCAGCAGCAGGCTCAGCCCGGTGGCCACCGCGACGGCGACCAGCGGGCCGGGCACCACCCGCAGCGGGCCGGGCAGCCGGGGCCAGCCCAGCACCAGGGCCACGGTGCACACGCCGACGATCACGGCGGCGCCGTGCGCGTTGATCAGTTGACCGGGCAGCTCGACGAGGTTCTCCAGCGCGCTGGTCTGCGGCGAGCCACCGAGTACCACGTGCAGCTGGGCCAGCACGATCGTGCCGCCGATGCCGGCCAGCATGCCGTGCACCACGGCCGGCGGGATGGCCTGCGCGAACCGGGCCAGCCGGCTGAGCCCGAAGCCGATCTGCACCAGTCCGGCGCCGGCCACGATCGCGCAGGTGGTCTGCCAGCCGAACGTGGTGACCAGCTCCGCCACCACGACGGTCAGCCCGGCGGCGGGGCCGCTGACCTGCAACGGCGAACCGCCGAGCAGCCCGGCCACGATGCCGCCGACGATGGCGGCGATCAGCCCGGCCAGGATCGGCGCGCCGGAGGCGACGGCGATACCCAGTGACAGCGGCACCGCGACCAGGAACACCACCAGCGAGGCGCCGACGTCGGCCCTGGCCACCGACCAGTCCGGCCGCCAGCCCCCCGGCCGGCGTGGCTCGGTCGGGACCTTGCTCATCGGCTCGGTCATCAGCTCGTTCACGGGCTCGTTCACAGACTGGTTCACGGGCTCGTTCACGGGCTCGGTCACCGTCCGCGCAGGTAGGTCGGCCCGGGTGTCCCGGCGTTGTTGATCCGGGTGTTGCGCGGGGCGCGAGGTGGCCCGGGGGGTGGCACGGCCAATCGCGTGCCGGGGGCCTTGCCTTGGCGGTGGCGCGGGCATGCGGCTCCTCAGAATAGGCGTCGAGAGGGGTCGCCGGACCGCGGTCACCGTCGCCCGCACCGGCACCCTGCCAACGGATCACCGGGCCCGCCGAGTTCCCACCGGCCCAACGCGCACCCGTCCCAGTGGCCCATCCACGGCACGTCATGTCACGCCATGTGTTGCCCTGACCTGACAATCGAGTGACGACCGTCCGTTATAAACCCCTCGATATGACCTATAGGTCGCCGCCCGACCCACGTGTCGCCCACCTCAGGAGTACCACTGGCACCAACGTGTGATCTTTGGTGGGCTGGCTCACAAGGCGGTCAGATCGCCGTCGCGGCGGCCGCCGCGGCACCCATGGCGGCCGTCACGGTGGCCAGGTCGGCCGGCCCGGTCAGGTACGGGGGCATCGTGTAGATCAGGTCCCGGAACGGGCGCAGCCACACCCCGTGCGCGGCCGCCGCGGCGGTGGCCGCCACCAGGTCCACCGGGCGGTCCAGCTGCACCACCCCGATCGCGCCGAGCACCCGCACGTCCCGCACCCCGGGCCGCCCGCGCAGCGGGGCCAGGCCGGAGCGCAGGCCCTCGGAGATACCGGCGACCTCGGCGCGCCAGTCCCGCCGGTGCAGCTCGTCGATCGAGGCCAGCGACACCGCGGCGGCCAGCGGGTTGCCCATGAACGTCGGGCCGTGCATGAGCACGCCCGCCTCGCCGTCGCTGATCCCCCGGGCCACCTCCGAGCTGCACAGCGTGGCGGCCATCGACAGGTAACCGCCGGTCAGGGCCTTGCCGAGGCACATGACGTCCGGGCTCACCGCCGCGTGGTCGGCGGCGAACAGCTCACCGGTGCGCCCGAAGCCGGTCGCGATCTCGTCGAACACCAGCAGCACGTCGTGGGTCAGGCACAGCTCGCGCAGCACGTGCAGGTAGCGCGGGTCGTGGAACCGCATGCCGCCGGCACCCTGCACCACCGGCTCCACGATGACCGCCGCCAGCTCGTCGGCGTGCGTCTCGACGAGCTCGGCCAGCTCCGCCACGTACGCCGTCTCGAACTCCACCGGCGGCGGGCCGGCGAAGACCTGGCGGGGCAGCACGTCGGCCCACAGCGAGTGCATGCCGCCGTCCGGGTCGCACACGCTCATCGCGCCGAACGTGTCGCCGTGGTAGCCGCCGCGCCAGGTCATCAACCGGTGCTTGGCCGGGCACCCCCGGGACCGCCAGTACTGCAGGCACATCTTGATGGCCACCTCGACCGAGACCGAGCCGGAGTCGGCCAGGAAGACGTGCCGCAGCGGTTCCGGGGTGATCTCGACCAGCCGCCGCGCCAGCGCCACCGCCGGCTCGTGGGTCAGTCCGCCGAACATCACATGGCTCATCCGGCCCAGCTGGTCGGTGACCGCGGCGTCCAGCGCGGGGTGCCGGTAGCCGTGGATCGCGGCCCACCACGAGGACATCCCGTCGATCAGCTCGGTGCCCGCCGGCCGGCCGAACGCCGGGCCGC
Source organism: Pseudonocardia sp. Cha107L01 (assembly GCF_052566575.1). Classification (NCBI taxonomy): domain Bacteria; kingdom Bacillati; phylum Actinomycetota; class Actinomycetes; order Pseudonocardiales; family Pseudonocardiaceae; genus Pseudonocardia; species Pseudonocardia sp. Cha107L01. The sequence goes on along the minus strand of NZ_CP199579.1, from coordinate 4,900,137 downwards.
CCAACCGCAGCCGGACCCCCTCCGCACCGGCGATCGGCACCGGGCTGGACACCCCCGGCATCGACTCGTAGGGGTGCCAGACGTGCATCCGGTCGATCGCCAGCAGCTGTTCGGGGGTCACTCTGGGGCACCTTAGAGTGTGCGGTTGGCCGACGCCGGTGCCGATCGGACTACTCTGGGGCGGCTATGACCAGCCCTGACTTCGATCCGCTGGGTGAGTCCGGCCCCGATTTTGCGCCCCCGGTGCTGTCGCGGCGCCGTGAGCTCAGCGCCACCAGCGCCCGCTCGCTGCTGCTCACCGTGTTGGGCGAGTTCGTGCTGCCCCGCGACGAGGCGGTGTGGACCCAGGTGCTGCTGGACGTGCTGGGCGACCTCGGTGTCGAGCACAAGTCGGGCCGCCAGGCGCTGGCCCGCACCGCCGCCGAGGGACTGCTGAGCTCCGACCGGTCCGGGCGGCGGGTGCGCTGGTCGCTGACCGCGACCGGCCACCAGCTGCTGTCCACCGGCGCGCAGCGGATCTACTCGTTCGGCGCGTCCCCCACCGGCTGGGACGGGCGCTGGCTCGTGCTGCTGGTGAGCGTGCCGGAGTCCCGGCGACAGCTGCGGCACCGGCTGCGTACCCGCCTGGCCTGGGCCGGCCTCGGCACCCCGGCACCCGGCGTCTGGCTCTCGCCCGAGCCCGGCAAGCAGCCGGAGGTGTCCGAGGTCATCCACGAGCTCGCACTGGAGGAGGTCACCTCGTCCTTCGTCGGCGAGTTCGGGCAGATCGGCAAGGAGCGCGAGCTGGTCGCCGAGGCCTGGAACCTGGCCGGGGTCGAGGCGGCGTACCAGGACTTCATCACCACCTTCAGCGCCGCCGAGCCGGCCAGCCCCAAGGAGGTGCTGCGGGACCAGATCCACCTGGTGCACGCCTGGCGGCGGTTCCCGTTCCTGGACCCGCAGCTGCCCGCTGAGCTCCTCCCCGGCGGCTGGGCCGGCGCGAAGGCCGCCGAGCTGTTCCGCGAACGGCACGAGCAGTGGGACGCGGCGGCGCGGCGGCAGTGGCGCGAGATGCTCGAGTCCGCCGGCTGAGCGTCAGCTCAGCCGGTAGACGCGCTCCGCGTTGCCACCCAGCACCGCGTCCAGCACCGCCGGGGGCAGCCCGAGATCGGCGACCGCCTTGATGTTGGCGGCCACCCCGGGAATGCCCGGCCAGTCCGTACCGAAGATCCACTTCGCGGCGATCCGGGCCAGCTCGAACCGCTCGAAGTAGTGCGGCAGCCGCTTCGGGGGCAGCCCCGCGATGTCCAGCCACAGGTTCGGCCTGGCCAGCGCCATGAAGCCGGCGGTCTCGTAGCTCCAGCCCCGGCCGCCGTGCGCGAGCACCACGGTGAGGTCCGGGAAGTCGCGCAGCACGTCGTCCATCAGCACCGGGTCGCCGCGCCGCCCACTCGCCCCGGGGAACGAGCTCGGGCCGGTGTGCGTGATCACCGGGATGCCCCTGGCCTGGCACTCGGCGTAGGCCGGGTAGAGCTCGCGGTCGTTCGGGGCGAAGTTGCCGTGCACCGGGTGCACCTTCAGCGCCACCGCGCCCAGGTCGAGCTGGCGGCGGACCTCGGCGTCGACCGGGTAGTGCAGGTGCGGGTTGACGTTGGCGACCACCCGGAACCGCTCGGGGTTGTGCTCCAGGAGCGGCCGCATGTCCTCGATCGCCTGGATGCCGGTAACCCGGGGGCTGTACTCGCAGAACAGCAGCGCCCGGTCCACCCCCTCCGCCTCGAACAGCGCGTCGAACCGCTCCGGGACCAGCGCGCCGTCCGGGCCGTACAGCGCGGCGACCGCGTCGGCGTCGGCGGCCGGCCCGAGCCAGGTGTCCCAGGGCAGCTTCAACGTCGCCAGCCGCGCCGGGTGCACGTGTGCGTCCACGATCACCGGGCGGTCACCGGGCCGGGTGTCGAGCCGGGTGTCGAGCCGGGTGTCGAGCCCAGGGTGGCCCGCACCAGGTAGCGCTGCAGCTTGCCGGTCGCCGTCTTGGGCAGCGACTCGACCAGCAGCACCCGCCGCGGTCGCTTGAAGGCCGCCAACCCGGCCCGACAGAACTCCACCAGCTCATCCTCCCGCACGACCGCGCCCGGCCGGGCCACCACCACCGCCACCGGCTTGTCCAGCCCCGCCTCGTCCGGCACCCCGACCACGGCCACCTCGACCACGTCCGGGTGCTCCAGCAGCCGTGCCTCGACCTCGCTCGGGCTGACCCAGATCCCGCCGGCCTTGATCATGTCGTCGGAGCGCCCGAGGTAGGAGTAGCTGCCGTCGGCGTTGCGCTGGTAGGTGTCGCCGGTGCGCAGCCAGTCGCCCTGGAACGCGGCGCGGGTGGTCTCGGCCCGGCACCAGTAGCCGGTGGCGACCGACTCGCCGGAGATGTAGAGCACCGCCGCGGTGTCCGCCTCGGTGACCACCGACCCGTCCGTCTCGTCGCGCAGCTGCACCGCGTACCCGGGGACCGGCGTGCCCGAGCTGCCCGGCCGGACCGCACCCGGCACGTTGGACAGGAAGATGTGCAGCGCCTCGGTCGACCCGATGCCGTCCAGCACCTCGAACCCGAAGCGGTCCCGCATCCTGGTGAACAGGGTGACCGGCAGCGGCTCGCCGGCCGACGCACCCTGCCGGACGCTGGCGAAGGTGTCGTCGGGGATCGCGCTGGCCAGCAGCGCCGAGTAGAACGTCGGCACCCCGAAGAACAGCGTCGGGCGGTACCGGCCGACGACCTCGGCGACCAGGTCGGGGGTGGGTCGCCTCGGCTCCAGCACCGCGGCCGCCCCGACCGAGAACGGGAAGAACAGCGAGTTGCCGATTCCGTACGCGAAGAAGAGCTTGGCCACGGAGAAACACAGGTCGTCCGGGCGGATGCCGAGTACCTGGCGGCCGTAGCTCTCGCAGACGAAGCGGATGCTGCCGTGGCGGTGCATGGCCGCCTTCGGCCTGCCGGTGGTGCCGGAGGTGTACAGCCACAGCGCCGGCGAGTCGGCCCAGCTGGGGTAGCACGGCGCGGGCGTGCCGGCCCCGGTGGCCAGCAGCTCCGACCAGCTCACGCCGGCTACCGCGAAGTCCTCGGCGACGGTGCCGATGGTGATCACCCTGGCCAGGTCGGGAGGGGCCGCGTCCGGCCCGGTCCGCGACTTCACCAGGGTGGCCACGGCGGATCGCGCGGTGTCGGCGAACTCCACCGAGGTGACCAGCACCCGGGCCCTGGAGTCGACGAGCAGGCCGACCAGGTCGTCGACGGTGAGCATCGTGGACACCGGCACCGCCACCGCGCCAAGGTGCATCGCGGCCAGGATACCGACGGCCAGCTCGGCGGAGTCCGCCGCGAAGAACATCACCCGTTCCTCGGCACGCACCCCGAGCACGGTCAGCCCGGCCGCGACCGCGCGCACCTGCTCGGCCACCGCCGCGTAGCTCAGCTCGCCGCCCGGGTGCACCAGCGCGATGCGGTCGCCGTCCCCGAGGGCGACCCGGCGGTGTACCAGGTACTCGGCGGCGTTGAACAGCGCGGGCGCGGTGCTGGTCGGTGGCGCGGTGCTGGTCGGTGGGATGGACATGGGCCCCCTCGATGACCGGCGCGGGTGTGTACAGAGCGTATCCGAGCAGGCCGGTCCACGTCCCGCGCTCACCAGTACGGGGCTAGTTTTTGCAACCCCGAGTGATGATCGCTGGTAGCCGGCTCGGCCGCGCGGAGCACCCCGGACCGGGTCCGTATTCTGACCCGCACCACAACGCAACCGGCGAGGGGATGAACCGTGTTGATGTCGGTGCGATGGTTGATAGCAACGGCCTCGGTCGGGCTGATATTTGCCCTGACCTGGGCAGTCAGCGAGAACGTCTACGACCTGGGCAGCGCCACCTCGCTGGAGATAGCCGCGGTCACCGCGGCGGCCATCGGCGTGCCGCTGTCCTGGTGGTCGTTCCGCGGTCAGCTGCTGGACGAACCGGCCGAGGTCGCCTGGGTGACCTGGCGCCGGGTGCCGGAGATGCCCGGCTGGACGCTGCGGCGCTCGGCCGACGAGGCTGCCCTGGTCGGCGCGTTCCACGGCTACAAGGGCAAGAGCAGCCCGGTTGTCGTGGTCACCGGGCCGTCCGGCGTCGGCAAGACGCAACTCGCGGCCGGCTACGCGCGGGCCCGGATGTCCGAGGGCTGGCCCCTGGTGGCCTGGATCAACTCGGGCAGCCAGGAGGAGATGCTGGCCGGCCTGCTGGACTTCGCCGACGCGATGAGCCTGCGGGTGCCCGAGGAGGGCAGCTCCCGCGCCGTCGAGCGGCTGCGCCAGCACCCGCCCACCGGCACCCAGCCGTCGATCATCGTGTTCGACGGCGTGGTGGACGTGGAGGCGGTCCGGCCCTACCTGCCGACCATGCCCGGCTGGCGGGTGATCGTGACCTCCGGTGCACCGGACGCCGACACCCTCGGCATCGAGCTGCCCCTCGACCTGGCCCCCGGCGGCGACCTCGCGGCCCAGTCCGGGCTGACCGAGTCGACCTGCCGCGAGCTGGGCCTGCTGCCCGCCGCGGTCGACCTCGCCGCGGCTACCGTCCGTGAGCAAGGCATCAGCCAGGAGACTTACCTGGACCTGCTCGACTCGGTGGCCGCCGGTGAGCTGCTCGGCGACGGCCGGGACGGCTCCCGGCACGAGGAGAGCTACCCGCCGGCGGCGGCCGAGGCCGCCCTGCTCGCGTTGGACGGCGCCGGCTTCGAGACCGACCCGGTGACCCGGCGGCTACTCGGCCTGCTCGCGGTGCTCTCCCCCGCCGGCCCGTTCCGCGGCCTGCTGTACCTGGCCGCCGACCCCAACGAGGTCGACGACACCCTCAACCGGCTGGCCCGCTGGTCGCTGGTGTCGACGCGGATGGACCGCGACGGGGTGCTGCTGCACGAGCTGACCCGCCGGGTGGTGACCGACCGGCTGCGCGCGGAGGACGTCCTGCCGCGGGTGATCGCGGACGCGGCCGACCTGCTCGGGCGGGCCACCTTCGGCGAGGAGCAGGCTTGGGACCGGCGCGGCGAGGGCGACCAGCTCGTCGCGCACATCGCCGCGCTGTCCACCAACGCCGGCTCGGCGTCGGCCTCGCTGTCCGCCGAGGCCACCGAGCGGGTCCTCGGCCTGCGGCAGTGGGCCACCCGGCAGCTCAGCGCGGTCGGCGACGGCGTGCGCGCGGTCGAACTGGCGGAGAGCATCCGCACCGAGTGCGAGACGCTGCTCGGCCCGGAGCACCCGGACAGCCTGGCCGCCTCGGACAACCTGGTGATCGCCTACGTGGCGGCCGGGCGCGCGGCGGACGGCATCGGGCTGGCTGAGGACGTGCTGGACGCCCGCGAACGGGTGCTCGGCGGGGACAACCTGGACACGCTGGCTTCGCGCTACACGGTCGCGTACGCCCACGAGTACGCCGGTCAGCTGGACGAGGCGGCCAGCCAGTACGACCGGGCCTACACCGAGTACGCCCGGGTGCTCGGCGCGGACAACCCGCAGACCTTCACGGTGGCCGGTGCGCTGGCCCGGGTCCGGGCGATGCAGCCGGCGTCCCGAGGGCGGCACCGCTCAGGCCAGCGCCCGGTCTGACGGAGCCGGGCGCCGTCGGTCAGGTCAGCGCCCCGCCTGACGGAGCGGGCCCGCCCGACGGAGAGCCGGGCGCCGTCGGTCAGGTCAGGCAGTTCAAGTCAGGCAGCCGGGGCCGAGCAGCGCCTTGAGGTCGGCCAGCAGCGCCGGGCTCCGGTTGACCCGCAGCCCGTCGTCCAGCTTCAGCACGGTGGCCCTGGTGCCGTTGAGCAGCCGCAGGTGCACCTCGTGCTGGCCGGGGTGGCGGCCCAGCACGTCCTTCAGCTCGGCGACCCGGCGCGGGGTGCAGTGGTCGGCCCGCAGGCTCACCTCCAGCGGCCCGGTGGGCGCCCCGGCGGCGGCGACGGTAGTGGTGGCTGAGGTGGCGGCGGCGACGGTGGGCGTCCCGCCGGTGCTAGCGGTCGCGGCGGTGAGATCCGGCAGCGCGAGGTCGTTGGCGATCAGTGAGACCTTGTCGTCGCGCCGGTTCACCCTGGCCTTGACCAGTACGACCGCGTCCTCGGCGATGTCCGTCCCGACCACGGTGTAGGTGCGGGGGAAGAACAGCACCTCGATCCCGCCGGCCAGGTCCTCCAGCTGCGCGGACGCCCACGGCTCGCCGTTCTTGTTCACCCGGCGGTTCACCCCGGTGAGCAGGCCGCCGACGGTGACCTGGGCGCCGTCCGCGACCTCGCCCGCCAGAATGGTCGGGATCTGGGTGTCGGTCTTCGCCGCGAGCAGCGCCTCCAACCCGTTCAGCGGGTGCCCGGACACGTAGAGCCCGAGCATCTCCCGCTCCACCGCGAGCTGGTGCTTGGCCGGCCAGTGCTCGTCCGGCACCGGGATGTCGAACACGCCGCCCAGCGCCGCGGCGTCGTCGCCGCCGAACAGGTCGAACTGACCGACCGAGGCGGCCCGCTTGGTGCTCATCACCGCGTCCACCGCGTCCGCGTGCACCAACAACAGGCCCTTGCGCGGGTGCCCGAGCGAGTCGAAGGCGCCCGCCTTGATCAGCGACTCGATGACCTTCTTGTTGCACACCACCGCGTCGACCTTGCGCAGGAAGTCGGAGAAGTCGACGAAGGCGCCCTTCTCCCGGCGGGCCTCGACGATCGCGTCGACCACGTTGACGCCGACGTTGCGGACCGCGCCGAGCCCGAACCGGATGTCGTCGTTGACCGGGGCGAAGTTGCGCACCGAGGAGTTCACGTCCGGCGGCAGCACGGTGATGCCCATGTGCCGGCACTCGGCCAGGTAGCCGGCCGCCCTGTCCTTGTCGTCGCGCACGCTGGTCAGCAGGGCGGCCATGTACTCCGCCGGGTAGTTCGCCTTGAGGTACGCGGTCCAGTAGGTGACCACCCCGTAGGCCGCGGAGTGTGCCCGGTTGAACGCGTAGTCGGAGAACGGCAGCAGGATGTCCCACAGCGTCTTGACCGCGGCCGGGGAGTAGCCGTGGTCGTTCATGCCCTGGGCGAAGCCGGCGTACTCCTTGTCCAGGATCTCCTTCTTCTTCTTGCCCATCGCGCGGCGCAGCAGGTCGGCCTGGCCGAGCGTGTAGCCGGCCAGCTTCTGCGCGATCGCCATGACCTGTTCCTGGTAGACGATCAGGCCGTAGGTCTCACCGAGGATCTCCTTGAGCGGCTCGGCCAGCTCCGGGTGGATCGGGGTGACCTCCTGGCGCCTGTTCTTGCGGTCGGCGTAGTCGTTGTGCGCGTTCGCGCCCATCGGGCCGGGCCGGTACAGCGCGCCCACGGCGGAGATGTCGTCGAACTCGGTGGGTGCCATCCGGCGCAGCAGGTCGCGCATCGGGCCGCCGTCCAGCTGGAACACCCCGAGCGTGTCGCCCCGGCCGAGCAGCGCGTAGGTGGCCGGGTCGTCCAGCTCGACGCTCTCGATCGTCAGGGCCGGCTTGCCGTTGAGCTCGATGTTCTCCAGTGCGTCGTCGATGGTCGTCAGGTTGCGCAGCCCGAGGAAGTCCATCTTGAGCAGCCCGAGCGCTTCGCAGGCGCCCATGTCGAACTGGGTGATGATCGCGCCGTCGGCCTCCCGGCGCTGGATCGGGATCACATCGATCAGCGGCTTGCTGGACATGATCACGCCGGCCGCGTGAACCCCCCACTGCCGCTTGAGCCCCTCCAGCCCCCGGGCGGTGTCGATGATCTCCCTGACCTGCGGGTCGGCCTCGTAGAGCGCGCGCACCTCCGACGCCTCGGAGTAGCGCTTGTGGGCCGGGTCGAACACGCCGGACAGCGGGATGTCCTTGCCCATCACCGGCGGCGGCATCGCCTTGGTGATCCGGTCCGCCACCGAGTACCCGGGCTGGCCGAACAGCACCCGGGCGGAGTCCTTGACCGCCGCCTTCGCCTTGATCGTGGAGTAGGTGATGATCTGGGCGATGCGGTCCTCGCCGTACTTCTCCGTGGTGTAGCGGATCATCTCGCCGCGCCGGCGCTCGTCGAAGTCCATGTCGATGTCGGGCATCGAGATGCGCTCGGGGTTGAGGAACCGCTCGAAGATCAGCTTGTGCTTGATCGGGTCCAGGTCGGTGATGCCCAGGGCGTAGGCGACCAGCGAGCCGGCGGCCGAGCCCCGGCCGGGGCCGCACCGGATGCCGACCGACTTGGCGTGCTGGATGAGGTCGGCAACCACCAGGAAGTAGCCGGGGAAGCCCATCTGCATGATGACGCCGACCTCGTACTCGGCCTGCGTGCGGTACTGCCCGGTGATGCCCTCCGGGAACCGCCGGTGCAGGCCCCGTTCGACCTCCTTGACCAGCCAGCTCTGCTCCGTCTCGCCCTCCGGGACGGGGGCGCGGGGCATCAGGTCCTGGCCCTCGGTGAACTCGACGTGGACCCGCTCGGCGATGGCCAGGGTGTTGTCGCACGCCTCCGGGAACCGGGGGTCCCACTGGTGGCGCATCTCCTCCGGCGACTTGAGGTAGAAGTCCTGCGCATCGAACTTGAACCGGTTCGGGTCGGCCAGCGTCTTGCCGGTCTGCACGCACAGCAGCACCTCGTGCGGCTTGGCGTCGGAGGCGTAGGTGTAGTGCAGGTCGTTGGTGGCGAGGCCGGGCAGGTCGAGCTTCTTCTTCAGCTCGAACAGCTGCTGCTGGACCTGCCTCTCGATCGCGATGCCGTGGTCCATCAGCTCGCAGAAGAAGTTCTCCCTGCCGAAGATGTCCCGGTAGTCGCTGGCCGCCTGGCAGGCGTCGTCGAACCGGCCCTGCTGCAGCAGCCGCTGCACCTCACCGGACGGGCACCCGGTGGTGGCGATGATGCCCTTGCCGTAGGTCGCCAGCAGCTCCCGGTCCATCCGGGGTTTGTAGTAGTAGCCCTCGAGCGAGGCGAGGCTGGAGAGCCGGAACAGGTTGTGCATGCCCTCGGTGTTCTCCGCGAGCAGCGTCATGTGGGTGTACATCTCACCCGGGTTGTCGTCGCTGACCTGCTGGCCGCCGAGGGTCACCCGCTTGCGCTCGTGCCGGCTGCCCGGGGCCAGGTAACCCTCCATGCCGATGATCGGCTTGACCCCGTGCGCGTTGGCCTTGCGCCAGAACTCGTAGGCCCCGAACACATTGCCGTGGTCGGTCATGGCCAGCGCCGGCATGCCCATCCGGGACGCCTCGGTGAACAGGTCGTCGAGCCGGGCGGCCCCGTCGAGCATGGAGAACTCGGTGTGGGTGTGCAGATGGACGAAGCTGTCCCGGCTGGTGCCGGACGACCGAGTCGACATGGAACAGGACTCCTCCCCGCCGGAACGGCCCCCAATCTAATCCGGGCCACCGACAGTCCCGTGCGGTGGGCAACGTTGCCCTGCCTGTCAGCGGGTCCGATGGCGCTGCCCGGACCTGCGGTGTTGCGTATACCTACGCAGAGCAAAGGGAGCTCAGGAGCCACCCGGCACGGTCGGCTCCGGTCCGGGACCGCGACCCGTCGAGCTGGGCACCGGGCCGTCGTCCGGCACCGGGTCGGCCGCCTGGGTCTGCTCCGGCAGCAGCGGCGCCAGCGCCACCCCGGACGTCGGAGTCCCCGCCGGGGCCGCGTCCACCGCGCGCACCGCCGGCTGCTCGGCCAGCCGGGACAGCGCCGCCCGGTCGCCGACCACCAGCACCGCGAGCACACACCGACACGGGCTCGGTGCGCCGCTCTGTGCACCGCCCGCCTCGCCGCTCGGTCCCCCAGGCGCCGCGCCGCTCGGTGCGCCAGGCGCCGCGCCGCTCGGTGCACCGCCCGCCGCGCCGCCCAGCCCTCCGCCCAGTACAGCGGCCTCGTAGCGGGCCACCGAGGCGGCCCGCCCGGTCAGCCGGCCGGCCTCCGCCGAGGCGTCCCGCGCGGCGGCCTGCTGGGCGAGCGCGAGCTGCCGCTGGGCGTCGAGCACCGGGTCCGCCAGGTCGACCGGGGGCAACGCCTCGAACCGCAGCGCGGTCTGCACCCGGGGCAGCGGCACCCGGATCACCGCGGTGGCCGGGGTGACGCCGGCGAGCAGCCGGGCGACGCTCGCCCCGTCCAGCTCGGTACCGAACTGCACCAGCGCGGGGACCGCCGGCGCACCGGGCGCCGGCCACCGGGCGGGCAGACCTGCCAGGTAGGCGGCCACCGGGGCGCCGGGGTCGGGGCCGAGCCGCACGGCGTCGAGCGAGGCCGGCTGGTCGGGTGCGCCGAACAGGGACTGCCGGCCGGCCACCCAGGCCACCGCGAGCAGCACCAGCAGCACGCAGAGCAGCGCCGGCCAGAGCGGCCGGTGCGCGGTCCGCCCGCCGGTGTCGCTGTCGGTGCCGGCGTCAGCCATCGTCCCGCAGCACGTCCAGAGCGTGCCGCAGGTCGTCCGGGTAGGGACTGGTGAACTCCACCTGGCGGCCGTCGCCGGGGTGCGCGAAACCGAGCTGGCGGGCGTGCAGCCACTGCCGGGTCAGCCCCAGCTTCTCGGCCAGGGCCGGGTCGGCGCCGTAGGTGAGGTCACCCACGCAGGGATGCCGCAGTGCGGACATGTGCACCCGGATCTGGTGCGTGCGCCCGGTCTCCAGCTTGATGTCCAACAGGCTGGCGGCCGGGAACGCCTCCACCGTGTCGTAGTGCGTGACGCTGGGCTTGCCGCCGGCCACCACGGCGAAGCGGTAGTCGTGCCTGGGGTGCCGGTCGATCGGGGCGTCCACGGTGCCCCGGCTCGGGTCCGGGTGGCCCTGCACGATGGCGTGGTAGCGCTTGGTCACCTCGCGCTGCTTGAACGCCCACTTCAGCGCGGTGTACGCCCGCTCGGACTTGGCCACCACCATGATCCCGGTGGTGCCGGCGTCGAGTCGGTGCACGATGCCCTTGCGTTCCTCCGCGCCGGACGTGGACAGCTGTACCCCCAGCGCGGCCAGCCCACCGGTCACCGTCGGACCGTCCCACCCGGGGCTCGGGTGCGCGGCCACCCCCACCGGCTTGTCGACCACGACGATGTCGTCGTCCTCGTACAGCCGGTTCAGGCCGTCGACCCGGGCGGCCGGCTCGGTCGGCGCCGGCCGCTCCGGCGTGGGCAGCGTGACCTCGAGCCAGGTGCCGGCGATCAGCCGGTCCGACTTGTCCAGCGTCCGCCCGTCCACCTGGATCTGGCCGTTCTCGGCGAGCCCGGCCACCACGGTCCGGGACAGCCCGAGCAGCCGGGACAACCCGGCGTCCACCCGCATGCCGTCCAGTCCGTCCGGTACCGGCAGCTCCCGTGTGTCCGTCACTCGCCGGCCTCACTGTCCTGGCCGGGCTCGGGGCGCCGTTTGCGTCCCCGGGTGCCGTCGAGCTCGATACCGATCAGCGCCAGCAGCACGAGCAGCACACCGCCGGTGCAGATCGCCGAGTCGGCCGCGTTGAACACCGGCCAGACCCGCCCGTCCGGGGCGAACACCGAGACCATGTCCACCACCCAGCCCCGGAAGATCCCGGGGTAGCGGAACACCCGGTCGGTGAGGTTGCCCAGCGCGCCGCCGAGCACCAGGCCCAGGGCCACCGCCCAGCCCCGCGAGTGCAACCGCCCGGACACCCGCACGATGGCCACCACCACGCCGGCCGCGATCAGAGTGAGCAACCAGGTCATCCCGGTGGCCATTCCGAAGGCGGCACCCGGGTTGCGCACCAGCTGCAGATAGACCAGGCCGTCCAGGACCCGCAGCGGGGGTTGCCACTCCAGGTGGTCCACCGCGAGCATCTTGGTCTTGAGGTCGATCGCCCATACCGCGGCGGCGACCACGGCCAGGGTCAGCCCCCGCAGCGGTCGGGTGCCCGGGGCGCGACCGCCGCCGGGCCGCGGGTATTCCTCGGCGGCCTCGGGCTCGGACGACGTGGTCATGAGTCAATTGTCTACGACCGGCCGGACTCACCGCGCCACCGGGCCAGCCGGCCGGCCCGGTCGACCGCGCGGATCCGTTGTTCGGCCCGGCTCCGGACCGCGGCGGTGGTGACCACCAGCAGCTGGTCACGCTCCTGCAACCGGGTGTCCGGGGTGGGGGTGAAGCCGTCGCCGCCCCGCACGATCAGGCTGACCAGCGCCCCCTTGGGCAGTCTCAGCTCGCGCAGGTACACCCCGTGCAGCCGGGAGCCGACCGGCACCCGCACCTGCAGCAGGTCGGCGGCGAGCTCGTCCAGCGGGGCGGAGTCGACCTCGATCTCGGTGGCCTCCGCGGCGCGCGACACGCGGAGCAGTCGAGCCACCCAGGGCAGCGTGGTGCCCTGCAGCAGGGTGAGCACGACGACCAGCACCAGCACCACGTCGACCAGCAGCCGCGCGCCCTGGCTGTCCGGGGCACGGGTCACGGGGATCAGCGCGAGCACGATGGGTACCGCGCCGCGCAGCCCGGCCCAGGACAGGAAGGCCTGCTCCCGCCAGGGCAATCGGAACGGCAGCATGGACACCACGATGGACAGCGGCCGGCCGAGCAGCACCAGGACCAGCCCGGCGACGAGCGCTGGCAGCAGCGCGCCGCCCAGCGCGCCGGGTGAGGAGTACAGCCCAAGCAGCACGAACAGCCCGATCTGGGCGAGCCATCCGGTGCCCTCGGCGAAGGACATCACGCCGCCCCGGTGCGGCAGGTTCGAGTTGCCGAGGATCAGTGCGGCGAGGTACGTGGCGAGGAACCCGGACGCGTGCAACCACTGGCCGCCGGCGTAGCCGAGCACGCAGACGGCCATGGTGGCCAGCGGGTACAGCCCGGTCGCCGGCAGTGCGGCCCGGCGCAGCGCCCACGCCCCGCCGAAGCCGAGTGCCGCGCCGACCGCGCCGCCCACCGCGAGCTCGTAGACCACCAGCGCGGGGCTCCACCACTGCAGCGGTCCCGGGGCGGCGAGCAGGACCACCGCGATGACCACCGGGGCGTCGTTGAGCCCGGACTCCAGTTCGAGCGCCGCGGACATCCGACGCCGCACCCCCACCCCGCGCAGCACGCTGAACACCGCCGCCGCGTCCGTCGAGGACAGCACGGCGCCCCACAGGAACGCGGTGCGCCAGTCCAGCCCGAGCAGCAGGTGCAGCGCGGTCCCGGTGACCCCGATGCTGACGGCCACGGCCAGCGTGGACAGCGAGATACCGATGTTGAGCGACGGCCGGACGTCCTCCCAGCGGGTGGTCAACCCGCCCTCGATGAGGATCAGTACCAGCGCGGCCAGCCCGAGTGACTCGGTGAGCCCGGCGTTGGAGAACTGGAAGCCCAGCACCGACTCGCCGAGCAGCACGCCGATCCCGAGGTACAGCAGCAGCGACGGCAGCCCCAGGCGGACCGAGGCGCGCACCGCCACCACACTGAGCAGCACGACGGCGGCGCCGATGCCCAGGACCGCTTCGAGGGAGACGTTCATCGCACCCCCGTCCGCGGCCGGCTCTGACCGGTAATTTCACCGCGGCGGCGGGCGCGGCCGATCACCGGGTCAGGTCACCGGCCCCAGCGAGACCGGCCCAGCCTCGCCCGGCCAGCCTCACCGGGCCAGCCTCACCGGGCCAGCCTCACCGGGCCAGCCTCACCGGGCCAGCCTCACCGGGCCAGCAGAGTCGCCAGGACCGAGTCGAGGTAGGCCTGCCGCTCCGGGCCGCCCGGCGGAACCGCGTCCGGCACGGTGCGGGCGAGCTGGGCGTGCCCGAGGTAGGTGGTGTACGCCAGCAGCGCGCGCCGGCCGGCCGAGACCGGGTCGAAGTCCAGGCTGGTGAACAGTCCGGTCAGGTAGTCGAGCCGGCGCTGGGTGACCCGGCGCACGGTCGGTGCCACCAGCGGGTCGTCCGATGTGATCCGCTGGCTGCACGACGCGGTGCTGGAGGAGCTGCTGGACCGGGCCGGGTACGCGGTCGGTGACCCGCCGGCGCGGCCGGTCCGGTGGTCGCTCTGGGTGCGGGTGGGACGGCGGCTGCTCGGTGCCGGTCCGGCCGCACCGGTCCGGCGCTGAGCTCAGGCCGGGCGGCCGCTCGGCATCCTGCTCGCCCGGTGGCTGGTCAGCGGGCGCTGACCCGGCTCGCCCCTACCAGCTGAGCGTGACGGTCGACCTCGGGCGGCCGGCCGGCAGTTCGGCGAGTGCGTCGGCCACCTCGCCGATCCGCTCCGGCGGCAGGCACAGCCGCCGGGCCACCCACTCCGGGTCCTCGGGCAGCCGGGCCGGCCGGTCCCAGCGCACCACGGTCGGCTCGATGCCCAGCTCGTTGAGCACCGCGACGGCGTCGTCCGCGGTGGCCGGTGGTGGCCGATGCAGTCCGTGGAACCGCACCCAGAGCGGGTCCAACCAGGCCATCGGGTGCGCGGCGGTGAGCTCCATGACCACGCCGCGCCGCGCCGCCGCCGTCATGGCCACCAGGAACGGCGGGAACTCCACGGTGTTGTAGCCGACGTGGTGGCACAGCACCGCGTCGGCGATGCCGGCCTCGTTGGCGACCGACGGCCATGCGCCGAGCACGGTGCGGTACTCGACGCCGCGGGCCTCGCAGTCAGCGGCGAACACCTCGAGCATGCCGGGGTTCTGGTCCACGCCGACGAGCAGGCCGGCGTGGTCGGCGACGGCCAGCGAGGCGGTCCCGCCGCCGCAGCCGACGTCCAGCACGGTCAACGGCCCGCGCCGGGGCCCATCCGCACTGAGCAGGGCAATCGCGGCGTCCCGGGAGGGCGTGTCATGGGGCTCGGCGGGTGCTCCGAAGTGCTTCGGGTCGTGTCGCCACGGGTTGTCCGGGGCGTTCGCCACGATCTCCGGCGGTATGCCCCGCGCCTCCTGCAACTCCCGCCAGCGGTCGCTGGCCGTCCCGGTACTCGTCACCGGCTCAGCATGCCAGGGCGCCCGACCGCCGCCACCCGTGAGCCCTTTGCTCTGCGTAGGTATACGCAACACCGCTGGCGCCAGGCCGGGCCAGCGCGGCGCCTGTTGTTACCGAGCTGCACACCAGGCAGGTTGCGGGCGCTCAGAACCTGCCTGGTGTGCAGCTCGGTAACGCGCCGCGGGCGGGTTCCGGGTGCGGCGCGTTCCGGGTGCGGCGGGTTCCGGGTGCGCGGGTTCCGGGTGCGGCGGGTTCCGGGTGCAGGGGGCGGTGCCGGGGTGTCAGCGCCGCAGCAGCTCCGCCAGCCTGGCGGCCAGTGCCCCGGGCTCGCCGGCCAGCTCGACGATCTTGTCCCGACCCCGGTGGCCGGCGGCGATCGTCACCTCGCCGCGGCGCAGGGCGAACGCCGAGGCCAGCGCCTCGACCACCGCCTCGTTGGCCTGGCCCTCGACCGCCCTGGCCCGCACCGCGACCAGCAGCGCCGGCCCGCCCGGCCCGTCCCAGCAGCCGCCGACCTCGACGCGACGTGCGCCGGGCCGCGCCCGCACCCGAACCCGCACCGCACCTCCACATTCCCTGTGAGTGGTATTGGTCCCCCTGGCGACCAATACCACTCACAGGGTTAGACGGCGGCGACGTGGACGGTGACAGCGGCACCGCCGGTGACCGGAGCGGCGAGGGTCGGCTCCGCCACGGGCGCATAGGTCACCGAGGTCGCCAGCACCTCGTCAGCGAGGAAGTCCTGGTGCGCCCGTACCGCCTCGAGCACCTCGGCGGGTGCGTCGAGGGTCAGCGCGACGCGGTCGGACACGTCGAGGCCGGCCTCCCGGCGAGCCTGCTGCACGAGTCGCACCACGTCCTTGGCCAGCCCCTCGGCGGCCAGCTCCGGGGTGACCTCGGTGTCCAGCACGACCAGTCCGGAGCTGCCCGGCAGCGCCGCCGTGACGTTGGACGCGCCGTCCACCGCCTCGCCGGGCACCAGCCGCTCGCTGTACTCCCCCGGCAGCAGATCGATGCCGGCGGCGCTCACCGTGCCGTCGGCGGCCTGCTCCCACTCGCCCGCCTTGACCGCACGGATCACCTTCTGGGTGTCGCCGCCGAGCCGGGGCCCGCAGACCCGGGCGTTCACGGTCAGCTCGAACCGGCCGAAGCGCCGCACCTCGGTCGACAGTTCGACGTCCTTGACGTTCACCTCGTCGGCGAGGATGTCGGCGAACGGCGCCAGCAGGGCGGCGTCCTCGGCGGCCACGGTGAGCCTGGTCAGCGGCAGCCGCACCCGCAGCTTGTTCGCCTTGCGCAGCGACAGCGCCGTTGACGCGACCTGGCGGACCCGGTCCATCCCGGCCACCAGCGCGGTGTCGTGCGGCATCTCGCCGCGCGCCGGCCAGTCCGTCAGGTGCACCGAGCGGCCGCCGGTGAGCCCCCGCCAGATCGCCTCGGCGGTAAGCGGCAGCAGCGGTGCCACCACCCGGGCTGTCAGCTCGAGCACGGTGTGCAGGGTGTCGATGGCGTCCTGGTCACCGTCCCAGAACCGCTCCCGGGAACGGCGCACGTACCAGTTGGTGAGCACCTCGGCGTGGTCGCGGACGATGGCGCAGGCGCCGGCGATGTCGTAGCGGTCCTGCGCCTCGGTCACCGCGTCGACCAGCTCGGCCGTCTTGGCCAGCATGTAGCGGTCCAGCACGTGCGGGCTGTCCGTCCTGATGCGACCCTCGCGCCCGGCCGCGTTGGCGTACAGCGCGAGGAAGTACCAGGTGTTCCATAGCGGCAGGATGGCCTGCCGGACGCCCTCCCGGATGCCCTGCTCGGTGACCACCAGGTTGCCGCCGCGCAGGATCGGCGACGCCATCAGGAACCAGCGCATCGCGTCGCTGCCGTCCCGGTCGAACACCTCGTTGACGTCCGGGTAGTTGCCCTTCGACTTGGACATCTTCAGGCCGTCGTCGCCGAGCACGATGCCGTGCGCGATGCACGAGGAGAACGCCGGCCGGTCGAACAGCGCGGTCGCCAACACGTGCAGCAGGTAGAACCAGCCCCGGGTCTGCCCGTTGTACTCGACGATGAAGTCGCCCGGGTAGTGGTACTTGAACCAGTCGGCGTTCTCGAACGGGTAGTGCACCTGGGCGAAGGGCATCGAGCCGGAGTCGAACCAGCAGTCCAGCACCTCGGGTACCCGGCGCATGGTGGAGCGCCCGGTCGGGTCGTCCGGGTTGGGCCGGGTCAGGTTGTCGATGTGCGGGCGGTGCAGGTCGGTCGGGCGGACCCCGAAGTCGCGCTCCAACTCGTCCAGCGAGCCGTAGACGTCGGTGCGCGGATAGTTCGGGTCGTCGGACTGCCAGACCGGGACCGGGCTGCCCCAGTACCGGTTGCGGGAGATGTTCCAGTCCCGGGCGCCCTCCAGCCACTTGCCGAACTGACCGTCCTTGACGTTCTCCGGCACCCAGGTGATCTGCTGGTTCAGCTCGACCATCCGGTCCCGGAACGCGGTGACCCTGACGAACCAGGAGTCCACCGCGCGCTGGATCAGCGGGTTGCCGCAGCGCCAGCAGTGCGGGTACGGGTGGTCGTGGGTCTCGTGCCGCAGCAGCACACCCTGCACGTGCGGGTTCGCGCCGCTCGGGCCGTCGCGCAGGTCGCGGATGATGTGGGCGTTCGCATCGAACACGTGCATGCCGGCGTACGGCGGCACCTCGACGGTGAACTCGCCCCGGGAGTCGACCGGGACCACGACCTCGATACCGGCCGCGTCGGTGACCTCCTTGTCCTCCTCACCGAAGGCCGGCGCGATGTGCACGATGCCGGTGCCGTCCTCGGTGGTCACGTAGTCGGCGGCGAGCACCCGGTGCGCGTTCGGCCGGCCGGCGAAGAAGTCGAACGGCGGGGTGTAGCCGAGCCCGAGCAGCTCACTGCCCTTGAGCCGGCGCAGCACCGTCGCTGCCCCGTCTGTGCCGACCTCGCCCAGCTCGCGGGCGTAGTGCCCGACGCGGGCCTCCGCGAGCAGGTAGCGCTCCCCGTTCGCCGCCCTGACCAGCGCGTAGTCGATGTCCGTGCCCACCGCCATGGCCAGGTTGGACGGCAGCGTCCACGGGGTGGTCGTCCAGATCAGCGCCAGCGCGCCGTCCAGGTCGGCGTCGCCGGGCGCGGTGAGCCGCAGGCCGACGGTGACCGCCGGGTCCTGCCGGTCCCGGTAGGCGTCGTCCATCTTGGTCTCGGTGGCGGCCAGCGGCGTCTCGTCCCGCCAGCAGTACCAGAGCACCCGGAACCCGGCGTAGATCAGGCCCTTGTCCCACAGTGTCTTGAACGCCCACATGACACTTTCCATGTAGGGCAGGTCGAGCGTCTTGTAGTCGTTGTCGAAGTCCACCCAGCGCGCCTGGCGGGTGACGTAGTCCCGCCACTCCGAGGTGTAGCGCAGCACCGAGGCGCGGCAGGCCTCGTTGAAGGCCGCGACGCCCATCTCCTCGATATCCGACTTGTGCTTGAGGCCGAGCTCCTGCTCGGTGGTCACCTCGGCGGGCAGGCCGTGGGTGTCCCAGCCGAACCGGCGCTCCACGTGCTTGCCGCGCATGGTCTGGTAGCGCGGCACCACGTCCTTGACGTAGCCGGTGAGCAGGTGGCCGTAGTGCGGCAGGCCGTTCGCGAACGGCGGCCCGTCGTAGAAGACGAACTCGTTGGCGCCGTTCTCCCCGGCCGGGCGGGCGTCGACCGACGCCTGGAACGTCCGGTCGGCCTCCCAGCGGGCCAGCACGGTGCGTTCCAGCACCGGGAACGACGGCTGGGGCGGCACCGAACCGCCGCCGGTGCTCGCGCCGTCGTCCGCGCTGGTGACGTCGACCTTGGGATAAACCATCTCGCAGTACTCCTCGTGCAGCCCTGTCGTGCTCCGCACGGGGACGAACCCGGGGCTGCGCCCGGACCGCGGTACCACCCCGCTTGCCGCCGACGGCGTGAGATACATCGTCGGCGACCGCTCGTTACGCCAGGCTGTGACGGGCCGACCCGTCCGGTTCTACTGGGGATCGCCGCCGCGGGCGGTGACCCTGTTCTTCCGGAGGCTCCCCGGTGATGGCCGGATCGACGCCTGTCGTGCTGGTTCCAGGATAGCGCGGGTCAGGAGGACGACGCCGCCCGGTTCCGCGCGGCCAGTGTGCGCACCGGCGAGCACACCGCGCACGGGGTGAAGCCGTACTCGACGGCCTCCTTGGCCGGCAGCGGGATCGTGTCGTTGCCGGCGAGCAGCCGGCAGCTGAGCAGGTGGAAGCGCGGCTGCTCGTCGATGACCGCCACCTCCTCGGAGAGGGTCGCGACGATCGCCTCGGCGGCCGGGCTGGTCCGTTCCTCGTCGGGCTCGGGCGGCGGCCCGCCCTGCACCGGCGGGACCGCCTGGGCGCCGCTCGCGCCGTCGGCCGCCGCTGCTGCCTCGACCGGCTCCCTCGGGGTGGACTCCCGCGCCGGGGCACCGTCGGCGGTGTCGTTCGTCCTCGCGATCACCGCGGTGTGGCTGTCGTCGTCGTCCGGCCGACCCGCCCTGGTGGGCTCACCCGGAGCGCCCTCGGGGGTGCGCTCGCCGGACTGGGCCGCCGCGGCGGCACCGGCCGCGCCGACGGCCGGGAACACCGTGGTACTCCCGTTGTCGCCGTCCGCGCCCTCGGTGGTCCGGGCGGCGTCCCGGGGCGCGGCGTCCGCCTCGGTCCGGGCCTCCCGGGCTGTGCCGTCCGTGACGCCGTCCGACGTGACGCCGTCCGACGTGACGCCGTCCGACGTGACGCTGTCCGGCTTGACCGGCTCGCCGGCCTTGGCCGGGCGGTCCGGTTCGGCGGGACCGCCGACCCTCGTCTCGGACCTGTCGGCGCCGCGCTCGGCGTCCACCGGCCGGGCATCCGCCGGGCGGCCGGCCGCTGCCCGGTCGTCCCTGGCCCGGTCATCCCTGGCCCGGTCGTCCCCTTCGGCGGGTTCGGCATCGCGCCCCTTGGCCGCGGACCGGGCCGCGGCGGCACCGGCCGCCACAGCACCCGCCGCCGCCACTCCCGCGGCGCCAGCGGCCACTCCGCCAATTCGGTCGGCCGATTTGCCGGATTCCGAAGGTGCCTTTTCCCCGGCATTGTCACCCGTTAGTGACGATGCGCCGGAATTCGGCACATTCGAGCGATCGCCACTCGCGGATGTCACGCTTGGTGACTGTGCATCCCCTGATTGGCTTCCATCTGGCACAGCGCTAGACGGTCGATCGGGGGAGCCGGACGGCGGCGGCACAGCTGGAATCGCAACCGTCTCCGGTGCATCCGCGACGGACGGTCCAACTCCGGAGTTGGGCCGTATCGCCGCGAAAACCTCGGTCGGCGGATCAGTCACCGCGCCACCCATGACCGGAATCGCCGTGGTCGGCGGTTCGATCATGTTGGTCGGCGCGGCGAACTGGCCGCGAGGCGCACGCTCTCCGGCACCGGTCTTGACCGCGGCGCGCCGCTGTGCCCAGTCGTAGACCAGAGCCCCGGCGGCGGCCACGCTCACCACCACCGAGATCCAGGCCCAAGCCGCGGTACCGGTCACCAGGGCGACCAGCAGCAACCCGAAGGCCACCAGCACGAATATCAAGACCAGCAGTAACACAGTTCACTCCGAGGTGACGACGTCGCTTGTGGCGCCGGCCACCAAATCGTTGGGGCCGGGCCGAGGTTCAGCTGCCGGCGTCTGCCCTTGAGCCGTAGCCGGTGGCCGCGTAACCCTGACTCGAGTTTGCCCGACCGTCCGACGGAGCGGCAGATCCCCGGCCAGCGAGGTCCCGCAGCTGCGATTCGAGGTACGTCTTCAGCCTCGTACGGTACTCCCGCTCGAAGGTACGCAACTCGTCGATCTTCTTGTCCAGTACCGACTTCTCGCGCTGGATACCGCCCATGATCTCGCTGTGCTTACGCTCGGCTTCCCCGACCAGCGCGGCAGCCTTGTCACGAGATTGGCGTTCCATCGTCTCGGCCCTGGTCCGGGCGTCGTTCAGCATGGTCTCGGCACGCACTCGGGCCTCGTTGACCAGTCCGTCGGACTTGGTACGAGCCTCCGAGAGCAGCTGCTCGGACTTGGTCCGCGCATCGCCGAGCATGCCATCGGCCTCGGTCTTGGCCTCGGCGGTCAGCCGGTCGGCCATCTCCTGGGCGAGTCCCAGCACCTTCGCGGCCTGCACGTGGTGGTCACCACCGAGCGAGACCGGGTCCATCATCGCCTGGGGAGCAGCCTGGGGAGGCGGCGGCGGGGCCTGGACGGGGGGTGGCGGCATGGCCATCGCCATGGTCTGGCGGGTCTCTTCCGCCGGACGCTGGCGCTGCTGGGGAGCACGGGAGGCCTGGGCGCGCGCCTCGGACAGGTCACTCTGCGCGTTGCCCAGCTGCTGCTCCAGGGCGTTCACCTGGTCGCGCAGCTCGGTGTTCTCCTCCATGAGCTTGCCAAGCTCTTGTTCGACGAGGTCGAGGAAGGCATCCACCTCGTCCTCGTTGTAACCCCGTTTTCCGATCGGGGGCTTGCTGAAGGCGACGTTATGCACGTCGGCCGGGGTCAGCGGCATCGGATCACCTCACGCAGTCCTGGGCAACCGAGGCCCTTTACACGTCTCATAGAGACCTCGGATCGAACGGATCATCCATCAGGCCGTGCCGATGAACGTCAACAGTATGAACACGGCCAGGGGCAGAACCATAATCCACTGGTCCAGTCCCAGCCACCCCAACGTCACCGGTCCGGTCACGCTCCGTAATGACGCTACGGAGCCCATTGGGGGCCGAAATGGCGGGAAGGGACACGCTTCAATCTTGGCCGAAAAAGCCGCGCTCCGCGAGCTTTCTGCGCTCTTCCGCTGAGACATCGACGCCTGTGGGCGAGAGCAGGAAGACCCGGCTGGTGACCTTGTCGATGGAACCGCGCAGGGCGAAGGCCAGCCCGGCGGCGAAGTCCACCAGACGCTTGGCGGCCGCGTCGTCCAGCTCGGTCAGGTTCATGATCACCGGGATGCCTTCCCGGTACCTCTCCCCGATCGTCCGCGCCTCGTTGTAGCTACGCGGATGCACCGTGGTGATCCGCGACAGCGGCGCCTCCTTGGCGGCGGCGGCCGTGGCGCGGTTCGACTCGGTCAGCGGCTCCTGCACCCGGGGCGGCGCCGCGGCCAGCGGTTCGACCGCCAGAGCCCCCCGGGTCAGCGGTGCCCGACCGGCACCGCCCGAGCCGTTCCGCGCCGCCGGCACACCGATCGGGGCCGGTGCCGGCAGGGGCCGGTCCAGCGAGGCGCGCTCGGTGTGCGGACGGTCCCCGTAGTGCCGCTCGGCATAGGGTCGCTCGGTCGGGTTGCCGGCACGCTCGGCGCGGGGTTCCGGGTGCGGTTCGGCATACCCGGGGCGGCCCTCGTCGTAGTAGCTGGCTTCATCGTCGTAGTCGAGGTACGCGTCCATATCTTCGGCCGGAACCATCCCGAAGTATGCCTTCAGCCGATATAGCGCGCTCATGGCCACGCCCCCTTCCCGACAGCCTCACGAGCCAACGCGGGCAGCATCAAGTCGCGTCACCGTCCCGATCTACGTGTCCGGTGACACCGCGTTATCGCTCAGGGCGAGGCTAATGGCCGGTCACCCAGAAGGGCGGCTCCGACACGCACACAGGTCGATCCGTATCGGATCGCCCGTTCGAAGTCAGCTGTCATCCCCGCGGACACCACCCGAGCACCCGGATGGCTGTTCCGGAGCCTCCCAGCGGCCTCCTGGAGCGCGGCGAACGCCCGGTCCGGGTCGCCGCCGAGCGGGGCCACCGCCATCAGCCCGTGCAGCACCAGACCCCCGGATCCGGCGATCCGGTCGGCCAGCTCCGCCAGCTGCCCGGCCGGCACCCCGCCCCGCGCCGGGTCGCCGTCCAGACTGAGCTGGATCAGCACCGACAGCGGCCCGGCCCGCTCCCCGCTGTCCACCGCCCTCGGCACGGCCGCGTCCAGCGCATCGGCCAGCCGTGCGGAGTCCACCGACTCGACCCGGGCCGCCCAGGCCGCCACCGAGCGGGCCTTGTTGCGCTGCAGCGACCCGACCAGGTGCCAGCGTGGCGTGCACCCGGCGCGCAGCTCGGTCAGCTCGGCCACCTTCGCGGCGGCCTCCTGCGGGCGGTTCTCGCCGAACGCCAGCTGCCCGAGATCGACCAGCAGCGCCACGTCGCTGGCCGGGCGGGTCTTGGTGACCGCGACCAGCTCGACCTCGTCGGCCGAACGCCCGGCGGCGGTACAGGCCGCCGCGACCCGGCCACGCACGGTCTCCAGTGCGGCGGCCAGCTCGGCGCGGCGGTCGCGCCGCACCGGGTGCGCCGCGGTCATCGGGGATCGAGCCAGGTCACCGCGGCGAGCCGGCCGGTCCTGCCGTCCCGGCGGTGCGAGTAGAGGTCGCGGTCCTCCACGGTGCAGCGGGGGTCGGTGTCCACCCTGGTCACGCCGAGCGCGCGCAGCTGCTGGCGGAGCCCGGCCCGCAGGTCCAGCCCGGGGGTGCCCTTGCTCGTCACGCACGCACTGCCGGGCAGCGCGGCGTGCACCGAGGCGCGCATCGCGGCCGGCACCTCGTAGCAGGCGCCGCAGACCGCCGGCCCCAGCAACACCTCGGTCCGCTCGGGGCGGGCCCCCAGCCGCTGCATCGCGGCCAGCGCGGCCGGCAGCACGCCATCCGCCGCCCCGACCCGGCCGGCGTGCGCCGCGCCCAGCACGCCGGCGACCGGGTCGGCCAGCAGCACCGGCACGCAGTCGGCGGCCAGCACCGCCAGCGCCAGCTCCGGGCGGTCGGTGACCATCGCGTCGACCTCGGCCAGCTCCCGCTCGGGCGGCGCGCTGACGGTGGCCGCGGTGGTGCCGTGCACCTGTCGCATCCAGACCACCGAACCGGCCGGCAGGCCGACCCCGGCCGCCAGCCGACGCCGGTTGGCCGCCACCGCCGCCGGGTCGTCACCGACCCCGGAGGACAGGTTGAACCGCTCGAACGGCGCGCGCGAGGCGCCGCCTGCCCTGGTGGTCACCACTCGCCGAACGCGCACCACCGCCACCCTAGTAGCTGGTGACGGTGGTGGGCGTGCGAGCTAGTTGATCAGCGGCGCATGAAGGGCGGTACATCGACCTCGTCGTCCTCGAAATCCAGCACCTTCCGGGCCGTCACCGGGGGCGGCGGCAGCGGGGGCGGCGGCGGGGACGCCGGGGCGGCGTGGTTGTGCGGCGCGGTGGACTGCGGCGGGATGTTCGGCGCCGGTGCGTAAGCGGCCGAGGACTGGCTGGGCGACGGGGTCCTGGACGCCCCGTTGCTCAGGTTGCCGTTGCTGCCGCCACCGTTGTTCGAGCTCCCCGGGGCGGGACGGGCGGAGCTGCCGCTGTCCGGTCGGGGTGCGCGAAAGGCGGCCGGGTCGAGCTTCTTGTGCGTCGGGGTGCCCGAGTCGAACCCGGCCGCGATGACGGTGACCCGCACCTCGTCGCCGAGCGAGTCGTCGATCACCGTCCCGAAGATGATGTTCGCGTCGGGGTGGGCGGCCTCCTGGACCAGCGACGCCGCCTCGTTGATCTCGAACAGACCCAGGTCGGACCCGCCGGCGACCGACAGCAGCACGCCGTGCGCGCCGTCCATGGACGCCTCCAGTAGCGGCGAGTTGATCGCCTTGCCGGCGGCCTGCACCGCCCTGCCCTCGCCGCGGGCCGAACCGATGCCCATCAACGCGCTGCCCGCGCCGGACATCACGCTCTTCACGTCGGCGAAGTCCAGGTTGATCAGACCGGGGGTGGTGATCAGGTCGGTGATGCCCTGCACACCGGAGAGCAGCACCTCGTCGGCGGAGCGGAACGCGTCCATCAGGGACACACCGACATCCCCGAGCTGGAGCAGGCGATCGTTCGGAATCACTATGAGGGTGTCGCACTCGGTGCGCAGCTGGCTGATGCCGTCCTCGGCCTGCCCCGCGCGCCGCTTGCCCTCGAAGGTGAACGGGCGGGTCACCACGCCGATGGTCAGCGCGCCGAGCTTGCGGGCGATGCTGGCCACCACCGGGGCGCCGCCGGTGCCGGTTCCACCACCCTCGCCGGCGGTCACGAACACCATGTCGGCGCCCTTGATCACCTCTTCGATCTCTTCCCGGTGATCCTCGGCGGCCTTGCGGCCCACGTCGGGGTTCGCCCCGGCGCCGAGTCCCCTGGTCAGTTCACGGCCGATGTCCAGCTTCACGTCGGCATCGGACATGAGCAGTGCCTGGGCGTCGGTGTTCACCGCAATGAACTCGACGCCTTTCAGACCGTGCTCAATCATCCGGTTGACCGCGTTCACGCCGCCGCCACCGATTCCGACGACCTTGATAACCGCAAGATAGTTGTGCGGGGGCGTCATGCGCGGCACCTTCCTTACTGGCCTAGCACTGTCTCTCTCGACCAGAGACTGAGAGTTATGTCAGCCATCTGCCTCGCACGGGAACGGTAGGGTCGCCACCGGTCGCGGTCCAGCAGGCGCGCCGGTAGGCCGTCAGGCCGGATTGCGCTGGTACTCAGCGCCGAATGGTCGGCAGGTCCGGCGCGGTCACGTCGTAGATCGTCCCGGGCTGGGTCAGCAGCGCCGCCAACACCGCTGCCTTGCGGACCGAGTCGTCCGAGGAGCCCCACCTGACCTGCTTGTTGCCAGCCAGCCGCAGGGTGATCTGGGTGGGGCCGGCAACCTCGATGACCTGCAGTTCGTCCCGCACGGCGGGGTTGAGCGCGGCCAGCACGGCGAGCCCGGCCTCGGTGTCCGGATCGCCGGGGGTCACCCGGTCGGCGGCCAGCCTCGGCAGCTTGGGGGCCGGCTTGGGGGCCCGCTCGTACGGCAGCCCGGTGCTGTCCACCAGCTGAGGACCGGCCGTCGACGCCGCCAGTGCCACCGGGGTGCGCTCGGTCACCGACAGCTGGACCGTGTTCGGCCAGTCCCGGGTCACCTCGACGGAGGCCAGCAGTGGGACGGCCGAGAGCCGCCGGCGGACCTCGTCGGCGCGCACCGCGAGCAGCGGCTGGCCGATCTCGATGCCGGACGCCGCCCGGATCAGCGCCGGGTTCAGCTGGGTGGTCCCGACGACGTCGATCTGGTTGACCCGGAACCGGGCCCCGTACATCAGCGCGGCCCGGCCGCCGATCAGCGCCGCGCCGGCCACCAGCACCAGCAGCAGCACGATCGCGAGCAGCCGCCTGCGGCGGTAGCGCACCTGGTTCCGCCGGTCCCGGCCTCGGCGAGGCGGGCGGGGGGTCGCCGGATCGGTCGGGGTCCGGTCCGGCGCGGTGTCCACCGGGCTCATCGGGCCCGCTCCGGCCGCTCGGTAGCCGGCCCGGCCGCCCGGCTGTCCGGTCCGGTGTCCTGCTCCGTCGCCTCGCCGGTGGTCGGGCCGGTCGCCTCGCCGGGCGTTGAGCCGGTCACCGGCGCGCGCCGGTCCGGCTCGCGGCGGTTCAGCTCGGTGAGGATCTCCGGGCCGAGCACGGTCACGTCGCCGGCGCCCATAGTCACCACCAGGTCCCCGGGGCGCGCCAGGCCGGCCACCACCTCGGGCACCGCCGACCACTTCGGCACGTAGTGCACCCGCTCGGGCGGCAACGTCACCGCGTCGGCCACCATGGCGCCGCTGACCCCGGGCTCCGGGTCCTCCCTGGCGGCGAACACGTCCAGCACCACAACCTCGTCGGCCAGTGCGAGCGCGGCACCGAACTCGCGGTGGAACGTGCGGGTGCGGGAGTAGAGGTGCGGCTGGAACGCCACCAGCAGCCGTCCCTCGGCGACCGAGCGGGCCGCCGTCAGCTGCGCGGCCACCTCGGTCGGGTGGTGCGCGTAGTCGTCGTAGACCGCGACCCCACCGGCCCGGCCCTTGAACTCGAACCGCCGCCGCACCCCGGAGAACTCGGCCAGCCCCTCGAGCATCCCGGTCGCCGGCGCGCCCAGCTCCAGCCCGGCCAGCAGCGCACCCAGCGCATTGAGCGCCATGTGCTCACCGGGGACCGCCACCGTGACGCTGTGGGTCTCCTCCTCGGGTGTGGCCCCGGTGCCGGGCAGCCGCACCCGCAGCCGGCCGCCGGTGCCGGCCGGGCGGTAGTCCAGCAGTACCGCGTCGCCCGCCGCGCCGGGTGCGTTCCGGCCGTAGCGGCGCACCCGGAGGCCGGTCTGCTCGGCGCGTCGGGCCAGCTCCTCGGCGCCGGGGTCGTCGGCGCAGCTCAACAGCGTGCCGCCGGGGGTGATCCGGGCCAGGAAGTCGCGGAAGACCTGGGCGTAGGCGGCCGCGGTGCCGTGGTGGTCGAGGTGGTCGGCCTCCACGTTGGTCACCACCGCGACCCGGGGGCTGAACCGCAGGAACGAGCCGTCGCTCTCGTCCGCCTCGGCGACGAAGATCTCGCCGGCGCCGTGGTGCGCGCCGGAGCCGGCGGCCGCGAGGTCACCGCCGATCGCGAAGGACGGGTCCAGCCCGCAGTGCTGCAGGGCCACCGTGAGCATCGAGGTGGTGGAGGTCTTGCCGTGGGTACCGGTCACACAGGCCACCTGGCGACCGGCCATCAGCGCGGCCAGCGCCTCCGAGCGGTGCAGCACCACCAGCCCCCGCTGCCGGGCGGCGGCCAGCTCCGGGTTGTCCGCCCGGATCGCGGTGGAGATCACCACCGTGGGCGGTCCGTCCAGCTGCGCCAGGTTCGCCGCGTCGTGCCCGACCGCGATCCTGGCCCCCTGCGCCCGCAGCGCCAGCACGGTGCGGGAGTCCTTGGCGTCCGAGCCGGACACCGGTACCCCTCTGGCCAGCAGGATGCGCGCGATCCCGCTCATCCCGGCGCCCCCGATGCCGATCAGGTGCACCCGCTGCAGCACGGCGGGCGGCGCGGCGGACACTCCGGCCGGCTGCCCGGTCGACGCGGTCATCCCGGCACTCCCCCGATTCGGTGCGGTCACTGGCCGACCACGTCGAAGACCAGCTTGGCCAGTGTCTCGTCCGCGCCGGTGTGCCCGGAGCGGCGCGCGGCGGTACTCATCGCGGCCAGCCGCACCGGGTCGGTGAGCAGCCCCATCAGCTCGGCCAGCACCCGCTGCCCGGTGAGCTCGGCGTCCGGCACCAGCGCGCCACCGCCCGCGCGCACCACCGGCGCGGCGTTCAGCGCCTGCTCGCCGTTGCCGTGCGGCAGCGGCACGTACACGGCGGGCAGTCCCACCGAGGACACCTCGGCCACCGTCATCGCCCCGCAGCGGCACAGCACCGCGTCGGCGGCGGCGTAGGCAAGGTCCATCCGCTCCAGGTAGGGCAGTCCGACATAGCGGCCACCCGAGGCCTGGGCGCCGGCCGGCACCGGTACCTGGTTGCCCGCGCCGTGCCCGTGCAGCACCGCGATACCGGCCTCGGCCAGCGCACCGAACGCCTCGGCCACCGCGGTGTTCAGCGAGCGCGCGCCCTGCGAGCCACCGAACACCAGCAGCACCGGGCCGTCGGCGGGCAGCCCGTAGTGCTCGCGGGCTGCGGCGCGCTCGGCCGGGCGGTCCAGCGTGCTGATCTGGCGGCGCAGCGGGATCCCGATCACCTCGGCGCCGGCCAGCCCGCTGTCCGGTACCGCCGCCGCGACCTTGGCGGCGAACCGGGCACCCACCCGGTTGGCCAGTCCGGCCCTGGCGTTCGCCTCGTGCACCACGATCGGCACCCGGCCCCGGGCGCCCAGGTAGGCCGGCAGTGCCACGTAACCGCCGAAGCCGACCACCACGTCGGCCTCGACCCTGCTCAGCACGGCGCGGGTGGCCCGCACCGAGCCCAGCACCTTGGCCGGCAGCGTGAGCAGCTCCGGGGTGAGCTTGCGGGGCAGCGGCACCGGCGGAATCAGCTCCAGCGGGTAGCCGCGTGCCGGGATGAGCGTGCGGTCCAGCCCGCGCTCGGTACCCAGCGCGGTGACCCGGGCGTCCGGGCGCAGCCGGCGCACCGCGTCGGCGAAAGCCAGCGCCGGTTCGATGTGCCCGGCGGACCCGCCGCCGGCGATCACCACGGACAGCGGGCGCCCGGTCATCGCCGACCCCGCTGCCCCGGCACCTGCCGGCGCCCGTCGCGCTGGCCGGGAACCTGCTTCCCGGCACCGCGCCGGCCGGACCCGGCCCCCCAGCCCGACGAGGCGGACCGCTGGGCCGGCGGCCGGGCGTCCCGGGGCGCACGCGGGCTCGGCGCCGCCGACCGTGCGGCCGCACGGGCACCCGGCGAGCGGTACGGCTCGGGCAGCCGCAGCCCGAGCAGCCTGGCGACCCGGCCCTGGCCGTGGGTACGCAGCGCGGCGATCGCCTCCGGCTCGTGCCGGGCGGCGTTGGCGAGCAGACCTCCGACGAACATCGCGGTCACCAGAGCGGAACCTCCTGAGGACACGAGCGGCAACGGAATGCCGGTCACCGGGAGCAATCCCACCACGTAGCCGATATTGATCGTGGCCTGGCCGACCATCCACACCGTCAGGGTGGAAACCACCAGCTTGAGCCAGGGGTCCGTGTTGCGGGTCGCGATGCGCAGCCCAACGTAGGCGAGCAGGCCGAACAGCACCAGGACGGCGATCGCGCCGACCATGCCGAGCTCCTCGCCGATGATCGCGTAGATGAAGTCGTTGTGCGCGTTCGGCAGGTAGCTCCACTTGGCCCGGCCCTGGCCGAGGCCGACCCCGAACAGGCCGCCGTCGGCCAGCGAGTACAGCGCCTGCTTGGCCTGGTAGGCGGCCCCGAGCGGGTCGCTGGCGTTCGGCGACAGGAACGACATGATCCGGCTCTGCCGGTAGCCGGCGCTGAAGCCGAGCACCACCGCGCCGACCGCGCCGCCGAGGGTGAGCGCGGCGAGCAGCCGCACCGGCGCCCCGGCGAAGAACAGCAGCGCGTAGACCACGATGGCCAGCGAGACCGACGTGCCGAGGTCCGGCTCCACCACGATCAGGGTGAAGATCACCAGCGACACCGGCAGCAGCGGGGACAGCAGCTGGCGCCAGTTGCCGAGTACCCGCTGCCGGGCTGCCAGAACGTGCGCCCCCCACAGCGCGAGCGCCACCTTGGCGATCTCGGCCGGCTGGATGGAGATCGGGCCGACCACGAACCAGCTGCGCGCGCCACCCCGGACCTGCCCGATCCCGGGGATCAGCACCGCCACGAGCAGCAGCACCGCGCCGATCAGCATGGCCGGCGCCAGCGCGCGCAGCACCTTCGGCTGGATCCGCATGCCGACCCAGAACACCACCAGGCCGCCGAGGCAGAACAGCAGCTGCCGGCGGAACACCGAGTAGGACGAGCCCACCTGCTCGAAGGACTCCACACTGGACGCGGACAGCACCATCACCAGCCCGAGCAGCGTGAGCAGCCCGAACACCCCGAGCACGATGTGCAGCGAGGTCAGCGGGCGGGCCAGCCAGGCGGTCAGCGCGGCCCGTGC
Organism: Pseudonocardia sp. Cha107L01; assembly: GCF_052566575.1. Taxonomy (NCBI): domain Bacteria; kingdom Bacillati; phylum Actinomycetota; class Actinomycetes; order Pseudonocardiales; family Pseudonocardiaceae; genus Pseudonocardia; species Pseudonocardia sp. Cha107L01. The sequence goes on along the minus strand of NZ_CP199579.1, from coordinate 4,869,907 downwards.
CTTGGCGGCGTTGGCCGCCGCGACCGAGGCGTCGGACTGGGTGAGGCGGGACCGGCCGGTACGGGTCCCGGTCACCTGGAGACCGCCGGGAGTGCCGCGACGGCGGCCTGGAACGCCCGCCCCCGATCGGCATATCCGGCGAACTGGTCGAACGATGCCGCCGCCGGAGCGAGCAGCACCACATCACCTGGCGCGGCCATCTCGGAGGCCAGCCGTACCGCGTCAGTCATGGGGGCATCTTGACCCGGCGTCACCTCGGCGGTGGGGACGTCGGGTGCGTGTCGCAACAGTGCGTCACGGAACATCCCCCGATCGGTACCCAGGAGGACTACTCCGGCCAACCTATGTGCGTGTTGATGGATCAGATCTGTGACCGAAGCGCCCTTCAGTTGGCCGCCGGCGATCCACACCACCCTCGAATGGCCCCCCAGGGCGGCGGCCGCCGCGTGCGGGTTGGTGGCCTTCGAGTCGTCCACGTACCGGACCCCGCCCACCACGCCGACCACGCCGCCGCGGTGCGGGCCGGGCGAGAACGCGCGCAGCCCGGCACCCACCGCCGCGGCGCCCACCCCGGCGACCCGGGCCAGTGCGGCGGCGGCCAACGCATCCAACACCCCGGGTGGGCCGGCCGGGCGCACGTCGGCGACCTCGACCAGCGGCACCGGGTCGCCTCCGGACGCCCGGTCCACCAGCGTCGCCCCGAGCACGCCGAACTGCCCGTCGGCCGGTTCGCCGAGGGTCACCCCGATGCGGCGCGCGGCCGGTGAGTCGGCCAGCGCGGCGGCGGCCAGCGGGTCGTCCACGCCGGCCACCGCGACCGCCCCGGTGAGCACCCTGGCCTTGGCCGCCAGGTACCCGGCCATGCCGCCGTGCCAGTCCAGGTGGTCCTCGGCGATGTTGAGCAGGCAGCCGGCGGCCGGGCGGATCGACGGTGACCAGTACAGCTGGAAGCTGGACAGCTCGACGGCCAGCTCCCTGGTCCCGGCACCTACTGCGCCGGCGCCCCGAACCGCGTCGATCACCGGGGTGCCGACGTTCCCGCAGGCCACCGCGTCCCGCCCGGCGGTGCGCAGGATGGTCTCGAGCATGCCGACCGTGGTGGTCTTGCCGTTCGTCCCGGTCACCGCGAGCCAGCGCACGCCCGCGCCACCGGCCTCCGGAGCTCCCGGGCCACCCGGTCGGGTCCACCGCCAGGCCAGCTCGGGTTCACCGATCACCTCGATGCCGGCCCGCGCGGCAGCCACCAGCAGCGGCGCGTCCGGTCGCCAGCCCGGGCTGGTCACCACCAGCGCGGTGCCCGCCGGCGGGTCGGTGAGCCCGACGACGCCCCGGACACCCGGGGGCAGCTCGGCGAGCCGCTCCGCCACCCCGTCGGCGACGGTGACCTCGGCGCCCAGCTCGACCAGCGCCGCCGCCGCGGCCAGCCCGGACACACCGGCGCCGGCCACCAGCACGGGCCGGCCGCGCAGGTCGGTCAGCGGTGACGACTCCGCCTGTGACGGCTCCGCCTGTGACGACTCCGCCTGTGACGACACGGCCTAACCCCCGGACGCGGCGGCCAGCCACTCGCTGTAGAAGATGCCCAGCCCCAGCGCGCAACAGATCGAGGCGAGCAACCAGAAGCGAATGATCACCGTGGTCTCGGCCCAGCCGGCCAGCTCGAAATGATGGTGGAACGGGGCCATCCGGAACAGCCGGCGCCGGGTGGAGCGGAACACCACGATCTGCAGTGCGACCGACAGCGCCTCCACCACGAACACCCCGCCGATGATCACCAGCAGTAGTTCGGTGCGGGTCACGATGGACAGACCGGCGACCAGCCCGCCCAGTGCCAGCGAGCCGGTGTCGCCCATGAAGATCCGGGCCGGGGCGGCGTTCCACCACAGGAAGCCGACGCAGCCGCCCATCGCGGCGGCCGCCACCAGCGCCACGTCCAGCGGGTCGCGCACCGAGTAGCAGCCGGGGTGCGGCTCGAGCAGCGCGCAGGTGTAGCGGAACTGCCAGAACGAGATGATCACGTACGTGGCCAGCACCATGGCCGAGGTGCCGGCGGCCAGCCCGTCCAGCCCGTCGGTCAGGTTCACCGCGTTCGACCAGGCGGTCACCAGCAGGTAGCAGAACAGGATGAACCCGACGGTGCCGAAGGACAGCACCAGGATGTCGCGCACGAAGGACGGCCGCACCGAGGCCGGGCTGAGCCCCGAGGCGTTGGTGAAGCGCAGTGCGAGGACCGCGAAGACGATCGCGGTGAGCAGCTGGCCGACCAGCTTGGAGGTCTTGTTCAACCCCAGGTTCCGCTGGCGGCGCAGCTTGATGAAGTCGTCCAGGAAGCCCACCAGGCCCAGTGCGGTGGTCAGCAGCAGCACCAGCCAGGCCGACGCGGTCGGGCCTTCCCCGGCCTCACCGGTGACCAGGTGGGCGGCCAGGTAGCCCAGCCAGATCGAGATCAGGATGGCCACCCCGCCCATGGTCGGGGTACCGCGCTTGGCCTGGTGGCTGGCCGGCCCCTCGGCCCGGATCTCCTGCCCGAAGCCCTGCCGGGCGAAGAACCGGATCAGGTACGGGGTGAGCAGGATGGACACCGCCAGTGCAACCCCGGCAGCGATCATGATGCCCCTCACCGGGCATCCTCCGTCGACTCGGCCGGTGTGCCCGGCTGGCCCGTCTCGACCGTCGAACCCGCCAGCAAACCGGCCACCACCCGCTCCAGCCCGGCTGCCCGGGACGCCTTGACCAGCACCACGTCACCCGGCCGCAGCCGCTCGTGGAGCACCTCCAGTGCCGCCGCCACGTCCGGCACGACCATCGACTCCTCCCCGTAGCCGGTGCGGTAGTCGGCGGCGCCGACCGCGACCAGGTGGCGCACCCCGAGCTGGGCGGCCAGCCGGCCGACCCCGGCGTGCGCGGCCGGCGCGGTGTCGCCCAGCTCCCCCATGGCGCCGAGCACCGCCCAACCGCGCCGGGTGGACCCGCTGATCGCGGCGAGTGCCTCCAGACCGGCCCGCATCGACTCCGGGTTCGCGTTGTACGCATCGTTGATCACGGTCACCCCGTCCGGCCGCTCACTGACCTCCATCCGCCAGCGCGAGGTCGGTCGGGCGGCGCTGAGCACGTCGGCCAGCTGTTCCAGGTCGGCGCCCAGCTCGAGGCCGACGGCGGCCGCCGCCAACGCGTTGCCGACCTGGTGCGCGCCGACCAGCCGCAGCCCGACGTCGGTCTCGCCGGCGGGGGTGACCAGCCGGAACCCGGCCCGGCCGGCGTCGTCGAGCCAGACGTCGGCGGCCAGCACGTCGGCCGTCCCCGGACGGTCCTCGCCGGCCACCCCGAAGGTGACCACCCGGGCCGAGGTGCGGGAGGCCATGGCGGCCACCCGCCCGTCGTCGGCGTTGAGCACCGCCACGCCACCCCGGACGGCCGGCGGCAGCGCCTCGACCAGCTCGCCCTTGGCCACCGCCACCGCTTCCGGGGAGCCGAACTCGCCCAGGTGCGCACTGCCCACGTTCAGCACCACGCCGATCCTGGGCTGGGCGACCGCGCACTGCGCCGCGATGTGGCCGAGGCCCCGCGCGGCCAGCTCCAGCACCAGGTGCTGGGTGAGCCGGTCCGCGCGCAGCACCGTCCAGGGGTGCCCGAGCTCGTTGTTGAACGAGCCGGGCGGGGCCACCGTGGCACCCAGCGGGGCCAGCACGGCTGCCACCAGGTCCTTGGTGGACGTCTTGCCGGACGAGCCGGTCAGCCCGACGATCTCCAGCGCGGGCAGCCGGCGGGCCACCTCGGCGGCCAGTGCACTCAGCGCGGCCAACACGGCCGCGCTCCGCGCCTCGGCGCTGGCCGCACCCCGCTCGCCGACCAGCACCGCCGGCGCCTCGACCGGGCGGGCGGCGAGCACCGCGGTGGCCCCGGCGGCGTGCGCCCCGGCCGCGTAGTCGTGCCCGTCCACCCGCTCGCCGGGCAGCGCGACGAACAGCCCGCCCTTGGTGATCGCCCGCGAGTCGAACTCCACCGGGCCGGAGACCAGCTCCTCGCCGGTCGCCCGGTGCAGCCGGCCGCCGACCGCCTCCGCGACCTCGGCGAGCGTCATCGGGATCATCGGCCGGCCTCGCGGGCGCGGATCGCCTCGGCCAGCACGTCGACGTCGGAGAACGGCCGGCGCACCCCGCCCGCCTCCTGTCCCGTCTCGTGCCCCTTGCCGGCGACCACGAGCACGTCCCGGTCACCGGCCCTGGCCACCGCGGCGGCGATCGCGTCGCGGCGGTCACCCACCTCGATGACCTCGCCGAGCGGTGGGGCGGACAGCGCGCCGACCCGCATCGCGGCCCGGATCGCGGCCGGGTCCTCGCTGCGCGGGTTGTCGTCGGTGATCACCAGCAGGTCTGCCCGGCCGGCCGCCTCGGCGCCCATCAGCGGGCGCTTCGCCGCGTCCCGGTCGCCACCGCAGCCGAGCACCACGAGCAGCCGGCCGCCGGCGAGGTCGGGGCTGCCCAGCCGGGCCCGCAGGGTGTCGAGGAGGGCGGCCACCGCGCCCGGCTTGTGCGCGTAGTCCACCAGCGCCAGGTACGGCTGGCCGGCATCGACCCGCTCCAGCCGGCCCGGCACGACCACCTCGGCCATCCCCTCGGCGGCGGTGCCCGCCGGGACGCCCACCTGGTCCAGGCAGGCCAATGCGAGCAGCGCGTTCGCCACGTTGAACGCCCCGGGCAGCGGCAGCCTGACCTCGGTGCGAGCACCGGCCGGGTCGATCGCCACGAACCGCTGGCCGCCGTCCCCGGTCGGCAGCACGGACTCGGCCCGCCACCCGGCGTCCACCCGGCCGCGCGCGGAGACCGTGACGGTGTGCGGGCGCAGCAACCGCCGGCCCCACTCGTCGTCGGCGTTCACCACCTCGGTGCCGGCCCGGCCGTCGAAGAGCAACTCCTTGGCCGCGAAGTAGCCGGCCATGTCGTGGTGGAAGTCCAGGTGGTCCTGGGACAGGTTGGTGAACGCGCCGACGGCGAACCGGGTGCCGTCCACCCGGTGCAGCGCGAGCGCGTGGCTGGACACCTCCATCGCGGCGTGCGTCACGCCCCGCTCCGCCATGATCGCGAACATCGCCTGGAGGTCGGGGGCCTCCGGGGTGGTCAGCGAGGCGTTCCAGCGCTCGCCGGCGATCGTCGTGCGCACCGTGCCGACCAGCCCGGTCACCATGCCGGCGGCTCGCAGCCCGGCCTCGATCAGGAAGGTCACCGTGGTCTTGCCGCTGGTGCCGGTCACGCCGAGGACGGGCAACCGGGCGGTCGGGTCGCCGTAGACCCGGGCGGCGAGCGCACCGAGCACCGCTCGCGGGTCGTCGGCCACCAGGGTCGGCACGCCGGCGCCGGCGACGGCCGGGCGGGCGGCCCCCGCCGGATCGGTGAGCAGCGCCACCGCGCCCGAGGCGAGCGCCTTCGCCGCGAAGTCGGCGCCGTGCGCCCGGGACCCGGGCAGTGCCGCGAACAGGTCGCCGGGGCGGACGTCCTGGGTGCGCAGGGTCACGCCGGTCACGGTGCCAGTCGTGCTGCCGGCCGTGCTGCCGGTCGTGCTGCCGGTCGTGCTGGCGGTCGTGCTGCCGGTCGTGCTGCCGGTCGTGCTGCTGGCCGTGCTGGTGGGCGCGGTACCGGGCGCGGTACCGGGCACCGGGCTCTCGACCAGGCGCGCACCGGCCAGCTCGGCCAACTCGGCCAGCGCGGTGGGCGCGATCCGCGCTGGCCGCGGGGCGGCCGTCGCGGCGGCCGCGATCTGGGTCGGGGGCACGTCGCGGAAGGCTACCGGCGTCATGATCGCGCCCTGGCGGGGCACTGGCTCCCCGAGCTGGGGTGGGTGGGGCGTCGGGCCGCCCGTCGTGCCGCACCGCCCGCTGGGCGACGCCACGCTGCTATCACCCGGGAATCACCGTCGAGCGGGCAACCAACGGCCGGCCCGCCGCCTGACACCCCAGTTGTTACCGAGCTGCACAGGGTGCAGGTCTGGCGGCCGAAAAACCAGCCTGATGTGCAGCTCGGTAACGACAGGCAGCTGCCCCGGCAGCCCGGCGGCCGGCCCCTTGTGCGGGGGCGCCGAGCGCACGTTGTTACCGAGCTGCACAGGGTGCAGGTCTGGCGGCCGAAAAACCAGCCTGGTGTGCAGCTCGGTAACGACAGGCAGCTGTCCCGGCAGCCCGGCGGCCGGCCCCCTGAGCGGGGGCGCCGAGCGCACGTTGTTACCGAGCTGCACAGGGTGCAGGTCTGGCGGCCGAAAAACCAGCCTGATGTGCAGCTCGGTAACGACAGGCAGCTGCCTCGGCAGCCCGGCGGCCGGCCCCTTGAGCGGGGGCGCCGAGCGCACGTTGTTACCGAGCTGCACAGGACGCCGGCTGCCGAGCCGTGAAACCTGCCTGGTGTGCAGCTCGGTAACAGGCCGGCACGTAACAGGCCGACACCCGACGGTCAGGGGACCACCAGCGGCACCATCGGCGCCGGGTTCGGGTCCACCGGGATCTGGTCGCGCTGCGCCAGGGTGGACGCGATCTGGTGGAAGAGTCCGGAGGCGTTCTGGCCGTGGGTCGGCGCGTCGAGCATGATCGCCACCACGTACCGGGGTGCCTGCGCCGGGAACATGCCGGCGAAGGTGATCCAGTAGTTGTTCGACGAGTAGCACCCGCAGGCCGGGTTGACCTGCTGCGCGGTTCCCGTCTTGCCGGCGATCTCGTAGCCGGGCACCGCCGCGTCCACCCCGGTGCCGCGCTGCACGCCCTTGCCGGCCTGGGTGACCGCGGTGAGCATCTGGCGCAGCTGCTGGGCGATCTGCGGGGACACCACGCGCACCGGGTCGGGCCTCGGCTCGGTGTGCCGGGTGCCGTCCGGGTCGATGGTGGCCGCCACGATCCGGGGCGGCACCCGGAGCCCGTCGTTGGCCACCGACTGGTACATGTCGGCGAGCTGCAGCACGGTCATCGAAAGTCCCTGCCCGATCGGCAGGTTGCCGAACGTGGAACCCGACCAGGTGTCTCTCGGCGGCACCCGCCCGGAGCTCTCGCCGGGCAGGCCGACGCCGGTGCGCTTGCCGAGGCCCATCTTGTTCAGCATCGTCCAGAACCGGTCCGGGCCGATCTGCTGCGCCGTCATCAACGTGCCGACGTTCGACGAGCGGGCCAGGATCCCGGTCAGGGTGAACCGCTGGGTCGGGTGCGTCCAGGCGTCGTGGATGGTCCGGTCCGCGATCTTGATGCTGTCCGGCACGTCCTTGACCGACATCGGGTTGACCAGCCCGGAGTCCAGCGCGGCGGCCATCGTGATGATCTTGTTGACCGAGCCCGGTTCGAACGGCGTTGTCACCGCCGGGTTGCCGAGCTGGTTGGCGCTGGCCGCCGCCAGGTCGCGCGGGTCGAAGGTGGCGTTGGTGGCCAGCGCGCGCACCTCACCGGTGTGCGCGTCCAGCACCACCGCGCTGCCGTCCTTGGCGCCGTGCAGGTTCACGTAGGCGGCCAGCTGCTGCTGCACCGTGTACTGCAGGTCGGAGTCCAGCGTGAGCTGCAGGTTCGACCCGGGCACCGCCGCCTTCTCGGCGCGCTCGCTGCCCGGGATGACGGTGTTGCCGCCCTCGGCGGTGTCCACCACGCGAAAACCGTCGGTGCCGGCCAGCAGGCTCTCCTGGGACGCCTCCAGACCCACCACGCCGTGCAGTTTGTGCTGGTCCATGTTCCAGGAGGCGGCACCGATGATGTTGGCGGCGAGCGGGCCGCCCGGGTACTGCCGGGACTCCCGGTCCTCCTGGGCGATCTCCGGGAAGCGCTCCGTGACCGCGCGGGCCACCGCCGGCTCGACCAGCGGCACCAGGATCACGTAGTGTTTGTCGGTGTTCAGGGCGGCGTAGAGCTGGTAGGCGTCCACGCCGGTCAGCTGGGCGATGCCGATCGCGATCTGGGTCTTGCGGTTGATCGCGTTCGCGCCCTGGTCCCGCCCGATCAGGAACGGGTTCGCGACCAGCGCCTTGGCCTGCACGCTGAACGCCATCGGCGCGCCGGAGCGGTCCAGGATCGAACCCCGCTCGGCGGGCAGCGGCAGCCGGGTGACCCGCTGCTTGTCACCGTCCGCGCGCAGCTGCCCGGACTGCACCGTCTGCACGGTGACCAGCTTCACGCCGGCCAGCACCAGCAGCGTCACCATGATCAGTCGGCCGATCACCAACCGCCGGTTGTGGTCGACGCGGCCGGCGGCCGGTCCCCGGGGACGGCGGACGGGTGGGCTCGAGCGGGCTTTGGGACGGGTCCGGGGTGGGGTGGCGGTGCGCATCAGTGCCCGGCGACGGCGACGGACGGGCCCGCGGCGGCGGCCGGCGGCGCATAGCCCGGCTGTCGGGTCGGCGCCTGTTGGGTCGGCGCCTGCTGCTGGACCGGCGCCTGCTGCTGGACCGGCGCCTGCTGGACCGGCGCCTGCTGCACCGGTGCCTGCTGGACCGTCCCGGTCCCCTGGACCGGTCCCTGCTCAGCGGGCACCCCCGGCTGCTCGGGTGCGACCTGGTCGTCGGCGGCCTGTTGCCCGGTGCCCTGCTGCTGGTCGGGTACCTGCGTACCGGTCCCCTGCTGCTGGTCGACCGGCGGCTGGCCGGGCACCTGCGGCGGGGCGGCCGGGGCCAGCACCGGAGCCGGCGCGGCGGGTGCGACGGCGGCCTTCGGCGCGCCTACGACCTGCACCGATCCGTCCGGCCGCACGACCAAGCGGGCCACGTCGGAGACCTGCACCATGCCCATCTGCCGGGCGGCGGCGGCCAACGCCGGGGCGGACTGCATCGACGCGATCTCGGTGCGCAGCGACTCGCTGCTCTCGGACAGGTCGCGGGTGGCCTGCCGCGCGGCATCCAGTCGGTAGGAGTCGGCGGCCGCCGTGGTCGAGAGCCACAGCGAGGCGACCAGGCCGACCCCGAACAGCACCATGATCAGCAGTACGAACTGGGACCGCCCCGACGTGGCGTCGTTCGCCTCGCCGGACTGGCGCCGCTCCCGCACCGCGCGCCGGGCATAGGCGCGGCCGATCGCGCCGTTGGCGTCGCGGGGCGCGGGCACCCCGGTCGACCGCCGCGGCATGGTCGGGCGGGCCTGGCGAGCCGGGCGGGCCGCACGGGTCGGGCGGGGACGTTCAACCGCGGGTGCACTCATCGCAACCCTCCTCGCTCCGTGCCACTGACTCGCTCGCCCGCTCGCTCCGTGCCACTGACTCGCTCGCCCGCTCGCTCCGTGCCACTCATGCCGCCTCCGCGATTCGTTCGCCGGCGCGCATCCGGACCGACGCCGCGCGCGGGTTCTCGGCGGTCTCCTCCGCGCCGGCCCCCTCGGCCCCTCGGGTGAGCATCCGCCACCTCGGCCCGTGGCCGGGCAGCTCGACCGGTAGGCCGGGCGGCGTGCGCGAGCGCGACTGTTCCGCGAATGCCTGTTTGACCAGCCGGTCCTCCAGCGAGTGGTAGGCCAGCACAACGAGGCGCCCACCCACCGCGACCGCGTCGATCGCCGCCGGGAGCACCCCCTCGAGCGACTCCAGCTCGCCGTTGACCTCGATGCGCAACGCCTGGAAGGTCCGCTTGGCAGGGTGCCCGCCGGTGCGCCGGGAGGCCGCCGGCACCGCCTCGTACAGCAGCTCGACCAGCTCCTCGCTGGTGCGCAGCGGAGCCCGCTCACGTCGACGCAGCACGGCGGAGACGATCCGCTTGGCGAACCGCTCCTCGCCGTAGTCGCGCAGCACCCTGATCAGCTCACCGGGCGGGTAGGTGTTCACCACGTCGGCGGCGGTCTGGCCGGTGGTGGGGTCCATCCGCATGTCCAGCGCGGCGTCCCGGGAGTAGGCGAAACCCCGGTCCACCGCGTCCAGCTGCAGCGAGGACACCCCGAGGTCGAGCAGCACACCCTGGACCTTGGGGATGTCCAGCTCCTCGAGGACCTCGGTCAGCTCGTCGTAGCGGGCGTGCACCAGGTGGGTGCGCTCCGCGTACGGGGCCAACCGGCGCCCGGCCAGCTCGAGTGCCTGCGGGTCGCGGTCCAGCCCGACCAGGGTGAGCTCGGGGTGCGCGGCCAGCAGCGCGGCGGAGTGCCCGCCGAGCCCCAGCGTGCAGTCGACCAGCACGGCCGGGCCGCCGCTCAGCGCCGGCGCGAGCAGCTCGAGGACCCGGTCCAGCAGCACCGGGACGTGCTGGGCACCCGGCGCTGGTTCCGGGACTGAGTCTGACACCGGCCGCCCCCTTTCTGGGTCACTCGCGCAGGGTCGGGACGTGTACCGGGCGCGGAACCCGGATGTCCCGAGGTCTCCGCTCCCCTCCCGGCGGACCTGGCACCGGGGAAGGTGCGCCAGGGCCACCAGCAGCGGAGTGGAGGCCTCGGGACACCCGAACCTCGCCACGCCGCGGCATGTCAGAACATGCCGGGCAGTACCTCTTCCTGCGCCTGTGCGTACTCGTCTTCGTGTCGTTCCTGATAGCTCTGCCAGGCCTGGGCGTCCCAGATCTCCAGCCGGTTGACCGCGCCGATGACGACGCACTCCTTGCTCAGCCCGGCATAGCGGCGCAGCTCGGCGGTGATCGGGATGCGGCCCTGCGAATCCGGGTTCTGCTCATCGGTGCCGGCGAACAGGTAGCGCTGGTAGGCGCGCACCGACTCGTTGGTGAACGGCGCCTCGGCCACCTTGCGGGCCAGCTGCTCGAAGACGTCACGGGGGAACACGTAGAGACAGCGGTCCTGACCCTTGGTGATCATCATCCCCCCTCGCAGCTCGTCCCGGTACTTCGCCGGCAGCGTGAGCCGGCCCTTGTCGTCGAGCCTGGGCGTGTGCGTGCCGAGAAACACCGGCATCGCCTCCCCTTGGCTCCAACGATCACCACATTACCCCACTTTGCACCACAGTCAACGCGCACTCCCCCCGGCACCGCCCGATCAGTGATGGTTTCCCCAGTTCACAACCGGTGGGGGAAGGTGGGGGCGGCAATGTGGCCGGAGTGCCGATCATGGTCCTGGCAGACCGGCTTGGACCCCATTCGACCCAGCGGAACTGGGCAAATGCCGCGGCAGAGCGGCCCGTCCGGACCAGCGGGGGTCGCCGTGGGGGAAGGTGGGGGTACCGAGTCGATGACCGTCCGGTCACGGTTTGACAGACTGATCGCGCGCTGCCGGACCGGCATTGCCGGACTGGCGGTGTCGGACCGGCGCTGTCGGATTACGGGGAGGTCGAATGACGACGACGAGCAGCCGACCCGCCCCCATGTCGCTGCCGGAACTCGCCACCGTCACCGGGCGGATCACCGAGAACGTGGGGCGGGTGATCGCGGGGAAGCCGGAGGCCATCCGCATCGCACTGGTGACCCTGCTCTCCGAGGGACACCTGTTGGTCGAGGACGTGCCGGGGGTGGGCAAGACCTCGCTGGCCAAGGCGCTGGCGAAGTCCATCGACTGTGCGGTCAGCCGGATCCAGTTCACCCCGGACCTGATGCCGAGCGACATCACCGGGGTGTCCGTCTACAACCGCGAGACCAGCGAGTTCGAGTTCCGCCCCGGCCCGATCTTCGCCAACGTGGTGATCGGCGACGAGATCAACCGCGGCTCCCCCAAGACCCAGTCCGCGCTGCTGGAGTGCATGGAGGAGCACCAGGTGACCGTCGACGGGATGACCTACCCGCTCGGCAACCCGTTCCTCGTGGTCGCCACCCAGAACCCGCTGGAGATGGAAGGCACCTACGCACTGCCGGAGGCGCAGCGGGACCGGTTCACCGCACGGATCAGCATCGGCTACCCGGACCCGGCCGCCGAGCTGGCGATGGTCGACGAGCACTCGGCCCAGGATCCGCTGGCCACCCTCGGCCCGGTGTCCGACACGGCCGAGGTGCAGGCCCTGCTGGCCACCGTGCGCGGCGTGCACGTGGCCCCCGAGCTGCGTCGCTACGCCGTGGAGATCTCCTCGGCCACCCGGCGGCTGCCGGAGGTCCGCCTCGGCGCCTCACCCCGGGCCACCCTGCACCTGGTCCGCGCCGCCCGGGCCCAGGCCGCGCTGTCCGGTCGGGAGTACGTGGTGCCCGACGACCTGCACATGGTGGCCGGACCGGTGCTGGCGCACCGGCTGGTGCTCACCCCCGAATCGCTCACCACCCGGCGGACCGCGCCCGACCTGGTGCGTGCGCTGCTGAGCCGGCTGCCGGTACCGCACGGACCGGGCGGCCCCGGCGCGCCCCGTGGCTGAGGAACACCACCACGTACCCAGCGGGCTGACCACGCTGGGCCGCTGCCTGATCGCCGCCGGCGTCTCGGCGTCGGTGTGCTCGGTGGTGCTCAACGAGCGCGACCTGCTGCGGATCGGCGTGCTGGTGATCGTGCTGGCGCTGCTCGCCGCCCTGGTGGCGGCCCGGACCAGGCTGGTGGTGCGGGCCGAGCGGACCCTGGAACCGGTGCGGCTGTCCGCCGGGTCGGCCGCCACGGCCCAGCTGACCGTGCACACCTCGGGGCGGCTGCTCGGCGGCGGACTGGTGCTCTCCGACGCGCTGCCGGACGCGCTGGGCGGCTCGGCCCGGTTCGTCACCCGGCCACCCCGCCGTGGCGACCCGCCGCTGGAGCTGAGCTACCAGATCACCCCGACGGTCCGGGGGGTGCACCTGGTCGGCCCGCTCACCATGCGGGTGAGCGACCCGCTCGGCCTTGCCGAGTACGAGCGCGAGCTGTCCGGCCGCACCCAGCTCACCGTGCTCCCCCGGGTCACCGAGCTGTCCGGGCTGCCGGACGGGTTCGGCCGGGGCGAGGGCGACGCCGGCGCGACCGGCCTGCGCCGGGGTCTCGGCGAGCACGATGCGATGGTCCGGGAGTACCAGCCCGGCGATGCGCTGCGCACGGTGCACTGGCGCTCCACCGCGCGCCGGGACGCGCTGATGGTGCGGGTCGAGGAACGGCCGTGGCACGGCGGCGTCACCGTGCTGCTGGACCGGCGCGTCCACGCCCACCGGGGCATCGGCGCGCAGGCCAGCCTGGAGTGGTCCATCGAGCTGGTGGCCAGCGTCTGCCGGCACCTGATGAACGCGGGCCGCCGGGTAACCCTGGTCGCCGAGAACGGCACCACGCTGGCCGCCGGGCGCGACCCCGAGGCACTGCTCGACGTACTGGCCACGGTCCGCCCGTGCACCCAGCCCGGCCTGGTGCCGCCGCCCAGCGAGGGTGGTGAGCTGTTCGCGGTACTGGGCTCGGTCGACTCCGCCCTGGTGCAGCCGCTGATCGCCGGCGCCCACGGCGGGCACGGGCACGCGGTGCTGCTCGACGTGGCCGCCTGGACCGCGCCTCAGGAGACCCGGCCGGTGACCGGCGTCGCCGCACCGGCCAGGGCATTCACCGAGGCCGGCTGGTCCGTGCTGGTGGGCCGGCCGGAACGCGGACCGGACAAGGTGTGGAACGACTTCTGCCGGCGGCTGCCGGTCCGGCTGGGCAGCGGCTGATGAGTTCACCGACCGCGCCGCCGGCGGCGACCGCCGGCCCCCGGGACGACTCCGGCACCGGATCGCCAACCGGTTCGGCGGGCGGCACCTCGGCCGGCGCCGGCCCGGTGTGGCCGGCGGACCCGGCTTCCCGGTCGGCGCCTCCGCAGCACCGCCCGCCCACGCCCGCCTCGGCCCGCTGGGCGCCCCGGTTGGTGCCGGTGGCCGCCGGGCTCGCGGTGGCACTCAGCTCCAGTGCACTCAGCGGGGTGCTGCAGGGACACCGCTGGTTCTGGTACGCGCTGGCCGTCGTGAGCCTGGTGGTGGTGCTCGGCGGGCTGGCCCGGCTGTTCCGGCTGCACGTGGCGATCGTGGCTGCCATCCAGTTGGTCGGGTTGGCGCTGCTGCTGGCCGGGGTGTTCAGCACCGACCCGGTGATCGGGGTGCTGCCGGGGCCGTCCGCGCTGGGCGATCTCTGGCACGGCCTGTCCGCCGCGATGACCCAGATCGAGAGCGGCGTGCCACCGGTGGCCACCTCGCCGGCCATGTTGCTGCTGGTGTCGGTCGGCTTCGGCGTGGTGGCGATCGGCGTGGACGCCATGGCGGTGGCCGGGCAGGGGCCGGCGGTCTGCGGGCTGGTGCTGCTCGGCGCGTACACGGTGCCCACCGCGCTGGCCCCGAAGGCGCTGCCGGACCTCTCGATCGCCGCCGGTGCCGTCGGCTACGCACTGCTGCTGGTCACCGAGCACCGCCGCCGGCAGGCCCGGCGCGGGATCCCGACCGCGCGGCCGGTCCGGGCGGACGTCACCCCGCTGTCCTCGGCCCGGCGGACGCTGCACCGGGTCGGCCGGGTGCTGCCGACCGGGGCCGGCGCGCCGCTGGCCCTGGTGCTGACGGCCGTCGCGGTACTGGCCGCCATCGGCGTCGGACTGCTGGCCACCCCGATCGGCACCCACGGCCGGTTCACCGGCAACGGCATCGGCTCCTCCCCCGAGACCACCGGCCAGTTCGGGCTCAACCCGTTCACCTCGCTGCGCGGCCAACTGGACAACGGCGATCCCAACGAGCTGCTCCGGGTCACCGGGCTGCCCGGCCCGCTGTACCTGCGCGCGCTGACCCTGAACCGCTACGTGCCGCAGCAGGGCTGGTTGCTGCCGGACCGCTACAACGGCGTCACGCTGGACCAGTCCCTGCCGTCCGGGCTGGCGGTGCCGGTCGACAACCCGACCGCCACGGTGCAGATCAGGAACGTCGGATACCTCGACCAGTGGCTGCCGCTCTACGGGCTGCCCATGGGGGTGACCGGCGTGGTGCCCGGCCGCTGGCACTACGACGTGCTGAGCGGGACCGCCTTCACCGACCTGCCGACCCACGAGCTGACCTGGACCGAGCGCGCCGGGCTGCCGAACCCGTCGGTGGCGACCCTGGAGAACATCCCGCCGGCCACCGACGTCAGCCCCACCTTCCTGGACACCAGCGGAGTGGACCCCCGGATCACCGCGATCGCCAAGGCGGTCACCAGGCAGGCACACACCCCGTTCGACCGGACCGTGGCGCTGAACCGGTACTTCCTGGACCCGGCGTTCGGCTTCAAATACAGCCTGAAGACCAGGCCGGGCAACTCCGGCGACGCCCTGGTCGACTTCCTGACCAACGGCAAGACCGGCTACTGCGAGCAGTTCGCCTCCGCCATGGCGGTGATGCTGCGCACCGTCGGGGTGCCGGCGCGGGTGGCCGTCGGGTTCAGCGCCGGCAAGGACAACGGCACCTACCGCTCGATCACCACCGGCGACGCGCACGCCTGGGTCGAGGCGTACTTCGCCGGCATCGGTTGGCTCACCTTCGACCCCACCCCACTGGACGACGGCCGCTCCGTGACGCCCGGCTACGTGGCCGACGCGCCGCGGGTGCCGATCAACGTCCCGTCCTCGACGGGCGCGGGCAACCCCCAGCAGGGCGACAGCGGCCCCGCCCCCCAGGCCAGCCCTCCGCCCGGTGGCCAGGGTGCTCCGGTGCCACCGGCCGACGGGCCCGGCGCGGCGGCCGGCGCCGCGCCGGGCCCGTCGGCCGGTGGTGACCAGTCCAGCGGTGACCAGTCCGGCGGTGACCGGCCCGGGGCCGACCCGTCCGGTGGCCAGTCGGGTGACTCAGCCGATCAGTCCACCGGCGGCCAGGACGGGTCCGGCGACCAGAACGGGTCGGGCGACAAGGAGTCGGCCGACAACGGGACGGCCGACAACGGGACGGGACTCAGCCGGGAGTTGAGCATCGCCGGGCTGTTGGTCGCGGTCTGGGCGCTGCTACTGGCCATGCTGGTGCTGTTGGCGCTCGTCGCGCTGGCGTTCACCCCGGCCGCGGTGCGCGCGCTCAGCCGCCGCCGGCGGATGTCCCGCGCGGGCGGCGGTGGCCCGGACGGGGCGGTGGCCGCCTGGCGCGAGGTGCTCGCCGAGTTCCGGGACCGGGGCAGCGAGCCGGCCGAGAACGACACGGTTCGGGCCACCGCGCGCCAACTGGTCCGGACCTACCGGCTCGACGGGCCGGCCATCGACGGGATGAAGACGGTCATCGGGGCGGTCGAACGCGGCTGGTACGCCGAGCGGCACGACCCGGGACCCGGATCCGCGCTGGTCTCAGCGGTCACCACGGTGCGCGCCGGGCTGAGCACCAGGGCACCCCTGACACTGCCCGCCCGACTGTGGCCGCGTTCCGCGATGCCGGGCCGGCGGTGGTGGCGGCGGCTCACCGAGCGAATCGGCAACCGGGCCCGCTCACTCATCGGCGGTTGACCGGCGGGCCGACTCATCGGCGGTGACCGGCGGCGCGGCTCATCGGCGGTTGACCGGCGGGCCGGCCTGACCTCGGCAACGTGGGCCGCGGTTGACTGGCGAACCCGGGCTAGCTGAGCGCGGCAACGTGGGCCCATAGCGATTCAGGCGGCCACCCGCTGGGTGGCCGCCTGGTGCGCGAGGGAATTCGGGAAGCTTCTAGTCCTGCTCGAAGCGCCGCCGGAACCGCTCTTCCATTTTTCCGCCGAACCGGTTGCGGTCGGGCTCGGCGCTCTTGTTCGGTGCCTTCTTGCCTGCGCCGATCGAGGTAACGGCCAGAACCGCCCCGGTCAACATGACCAGGAACCCGATGACACTGACGACTGGGACGTTCGCCAGCCAGATGGAGCGGACCGCCACACCGACGACGAGCATTACCAGACCTAGGACGAACAGAACCAATCCCTGCAGCCGTCGCCGCCGGGTTGGCCGTCGCAACCGGCCCGCGCGCACGGTCGACGCGAACTTGGGGTCCTCCGCTATGAGAGCGCGCTCAATCTGCTCGAGCAGCCGCTGCTCGTGCTCGGAGAGGGGCATGTCTTCGCCTCCGGCACAGGGTCTGGTCGTCAGGTGCCGCGCCGTGCCACCGCCACCCAACGAGCGCCCAGGAGCGGGCGTTACTGCCAGGATACGAGCCTCGGCAAGATGCGACTACCCGGACCTGAAAAGAGGTCCGGAAGATACTCCATGGGGAGCCCGTGAGCCCGCGCCGGGCGGCTCCGTCGAGCCTCGTCGACAACCTCGGCTGGCACCGCCGAAACGGCGTCCGATCCGCGCCGAGCGGCATTTGCCGCCAGCTCAACGTCCCCTACGGGGTGGACCGCCCCGTTCGGGGCAACGTGAACCGCACCCCGTCGCCCGTGGTCAGCCGCTCGTCGCCGCCCCAGCGCCCCGGATCCGACCCCAAAATGTCGCCGGATCGGGTGACAGCCAAATGGGGTGGCGTGGCGGAGCACACTTGATCTTCGCGGGCCTCGGCCCCACCCCTGGGCAACCCCGCGATACCCGGATCGGCGTCAGCCGGGCCACTCGGCGTCAGCCGGGCCACTCGGCGTCAGCCGGGCCACTCGGCGTCAGCCGGGCCACTCGGGCGTCAGCCGGGCCACTCGGGCGTCAGCCGGGCCAGTCGGGCGTGGGCCGGCGAGCCAGCACGTGCAGCCGGGCGGCCAGCACGAGGAGTTCGGGCGTGCCGGCCACGATGTCGGCCAACTCGGCCAGCCCGTCCCCGCCGCCCGGATCTCCCGCCACCGCCGCCGGCAGCCAGCCCTCGAACACTCCGTCGCCCTGGGCCAGCTCGATGGACAGCTGGGCGGCGGACTCGAGCAGTCCCCGCAGACCGGCCAGGTCCAGTCGGCGTTGCAGCGGGTCGGTCGGTCCGGATCGACCGCCGGGATCGGTGAGCACGGTGCGCGCCTGCGCCAGCCGACCGGCGTGCGCCAGCGCGAGGGCCGCCCCGTGGCGGCCGGCCACCAGCACCGACACCGCGCCACCCGGCTCCGTCGCCTCGGCGAGCTGGGCGACGGCGGCGGCCACGTCCTCGACGACCTCGAGCAGCCCGTGCCCGAGCACCAGGTCCGCACCGTCCGCCGGGACGGCGTCCGCGAGTGTCTGCACGTCGCCCTGGGTGGCGGTCACCCGGTCCGCGACGCCGGCGTCCCTGGCCCTGCGGCGCAGTGCGGCGAGAGCGTTCGGGCTGGGGTCGACCACGGTCACCTGGCACCCGGCGGCGGCCATCGGCACCGACCAGACGCCGCTGCCCCCGCCCACATCCAGCACCCGGACCGGCAGATCGCCGCGCCGCTCCCGGGCCCGCGCCACCTCGGCGCGCAGAGCTCGACGGACGGCCGAGTCCACGCTGGGCAGACCCCCCTCCGACAGTTGGCCGGATTCGCCGGCACCAGCCACCCTCATCCGACCGTCATCCGGCCCACCGGCTACGCACGGCGGCAGCTTAGGGCGTGCCCAGCCGATCATCCAGCCGGATCGGCGGGATCCGGCTGGATGATCGGCGCTCGGGGCCGACGCGGTGCCGAGCGCTCGGCCGGGCGCCGGGCCGCGCCGGAGGCACAGGCAGGCAGCGGTCCCGCCGATGAGCAGGCACGGTAGGTTGACCGGGTGCAGGTGATCGCCGTGCTCAGCCTCAAGGGCGGGGTGGGCAAGACAACGGTGGTACTGGGGCTGGCCGGCGCGGCGCTGGAGCGCGGAGTGCGCACCCTGGTCGTCGACCTCGACCCGCAGGCCAATGCCACCGTGGCCCTGGAGCCGGAGCCGACCGCGGCGACCGTGTCCGACGTCCTGGACGACCCTCGCCGCTCCGTGCTGCGCCGCGCGATCAGCCCGAGCGCCTGGGGTGACGATCTTGATGTGTTGGTCGGGTCGGAGACCAACGAGCGGCACAACAACCCCGATCCGTCGCTCAAGCAGCTGGGCCGACTCGACCGCGCGCTGGACCGGCTGCGGCCGCGCGACGGAGCAGACGGGGCGGACGGAGCGGACAGAGCCGCCTCGGACGGCACCGACGAAACCGACTACGGGCTGGTCATCATCGACTGCCCGCCCTCGCTGGGGCAGCTCACCCGCTCCGCGCTGGTCGCCGCCGACCGCGCGGTGCTGGTGTCCGACCCGACGATCTTCGCGGTGGCCGGCGTGCAGCGCGCGTTCGAGGCGGTGCAGAACGAGCGGGTCGAGCACAACCCCCGACTGCAGCCACTCGGGGTTCTGATCAACCGGGTGCGCTCGCGGTCCGCCGAGCACACCTTCCGGGTCGGTGAGCTGCGCGAACTGTTCGGACCGCTGGTGCTCACCGGCACGGTGCCGGACCGCTCGGCCATCCAACAGGCGCAGGGCGCGTGCGTGCCGATCCAGCATTGGGACACTCCCGGCGCCCGCGAGGTGTCCACGGTGTTCAACAGCTTGCTCGGCCGGATCCTGCGCAGCGCGGATCGCGACGCTCCGAACTGGCCCGGCTCCCGGCACGCGATGTTCAGCGGCGGCCCACCAGCGAGCGAGTGACGTCGATGAACTGGGCCACCTGACGGACCAGGTCGTCGGCCGCCCGCTCGGTCACCAGCCGGGTGATGCCCGCCTCCGCGGCGGCACGGGTGGCCGAACCGGCGGCGAAGAACGCGGCCCACTCGGTCAGCTCGGGCGCGACGGCCGTGAGCAGCTGCCAGACGCTGCGCCCGCCACGCCTCGGCCGGGCCGGCTGTGCCCGCACCGCGAGTACCGCCGCACCGGCGCGCAGCGCGGCCAGGTGCGCGGTCGCGTAGCGCCGGAGCGGGTCCGTGTGCCGCTCCGCCTCGGCCAACCCCTGCTCGGCCTGCCTGAGCAGACCCAACGCGGCCTGCGATGGCGGCGGGCCGGCCACCATTGCGAACCCCAACGGCAACGTTGCTGTCATCTCACACCTCCCGTCTCTTCCACGTCTGCCAGCTCGCCACGTCGTCCAGCTCGTCAGTCCTCGAGCCGGATCAGGTCCCACACGCCGGGCCCGGCACGCATCCGGAGCACGAACTCCTCGGCCGGGCGCTCCAGATCGGCCGACGACCGCGCCATCACCCGCCAGCAGCGCAGCCGATCCCCGCCGACCGGCATCGGGGACGGGAACGGCCACGGCGACTCCTCGATCCAGCGCTCCCGCACATCCATGACGAGAAACCGGGGACCGCGCCGCACCGGGCGCCGCTGGAACTCGACCGGTTCGCCGTCCTGCCAGCGAACCTGGACCGGCGTCGGCTGCCGCGATCCGAACCGGCGGGTCAGCACACCCACAGCTGCCACACTCCTCAGACGTCACCGGAACCCGGTCGCGCCACCGGCCCGACCCGATCTCGAACACATGTTCGATACGACAAGTACAGCGCTTCCGCGGTCGATCGTCAAGTCCACACGGGCCCCACATGTGATGTCATGTGTGCATGCCCGCCGCGTCCCCCGCCGCGCCCCCGGACCCCGCCGGCGCCCCGCCGGCGTGTCGCCCGACCACCGGGGCCGCCCGGTGACCGCCGCGCCGCCCCGGTTGCGGGTGGTCCGGTTGACCCCGCTCGGGCTGACCGACCGGCTGTCCGACGCGCTGGGCGTCTACGTGGCCGCGATGGGCTATCCGCGGTCGGCGATCCGCCAGCGCGCGCCGCTGTGGCGCGAGCACACGCACCGCCCCGGCTGGCGGGCGGTCGGCGCGCTGGACGAGCGCAACGCGCTGCTCGGGCTCGGCTACGGCTACATCGGCGCCCGAGGGCAGTGGTGGCACGAGGAGGTCCGGCGCGGCCTGCTCAGCACCGATCCGCGCGGCCTGCACTGGCTGAACAACTATTTCGAGCTCACCGAGCTGCACGTGCTGCCCCGCGCCCAGGGCGGTGGGCTCGGCGAACACCTGCTGCGCGCCCTGCTCGAGGGCTGCGACCGGGGTTCGGTGCTGTTGTCCACCCCGGAGCTCGACCCCGCCGCACCCGCGCGCGCCTGGCGGCTCTACCGCCGGCTGGGCTTCGTCGACGTGCTGCGCCAGCACCGGTTCGTCGGCGACCCGCGCCCGTTCGCGGTGCTCGGCCGGTCCCTCCCGCTGCCCGCGCCACCGCCCGGAGCGACCGCCGCCGGCGGCCCGCCGGAGGGCTCACCGGGCGAGCCGTATCCGTCCGGCCGCGGCTGACGAACCCCGGGTGGCACGATGGCCGGGTGCGCTCCCCCCTCGCCCGGCCGCCGCGCCGCCTCGCCGGGGCCGCGCTGGCACTGTTCCTGCTCGTGGCCGCGGGGCTGCTGGGCGGCTGCACCCAGGTGCGTACCGCGCTGGCCATCCAGAGTGACGACACGGTGGCCGGCGAGATCGTGATCGGCACCGCCGGCGGGCCCGCCCCCGTCATCACCGTGCCGGCCCCACTGGTCGGCCGGGTATCGGTGGCGCCCTACCAGGACAGCGGCTACGTGGGGTCCCGGCTGCAGTTCAGCGGGCTGCGGTTCGACCAGGTCAACTCGCTGACCTCGGTGGCGCCGCTGGCCAACGGCCGGTTCCGCTTCGAGCTGCGCCGCACCGGTGGCCTGGTGGTGCTCGGCGGCCAGGTCGATCTCAGCGCGGTGCCGGTGGACCGGGCGGACGTGCAGCTCAAGGTCGCCTTCCCCGGCGACCTGGTCAGCACCGACGGGATCTCGACCGCGGGCACCGTGAGCTGGGTGTTCACCCCGGGGCAGGTCAGCCAGTTCAACGCGGTGCTGAGCTCGCCGGACCCGTCCACCCCGTCGGTCGGGCGGTGGACCCTGCTGGTCGCCGCCGTGGTGGGCGCCGCCGCGGTCGCCGTGGTGCTGCTGGCCAAGGCGCACCGCAACCCGCCGGTGCCGGGGTCGGGGCGTGGTCCCTGAGCGGGTGGCCCCGCCCGCCCGTGCCGGCCGCACCGCCGGGCGGGGATGGCCGGAGACTGTCACCCTGCACACCGGGCACCCGCCCCGCCGAGGAGTAGCCATGACCGCCCGACCGCTCGCCGATTCCCCGCCGCACCCGCTGGACGAGCAGCTCGTCACCCGGGTGGAGGCGGCGCTGGCCGAGTACCTGGCCGAGCGGCGCCGCTACACCGAGACCGTGCACCACTCGTTCACCGACGCCGCCGACGCGCTCACCGGGTTCGTGCTCGGCGGCGGCAAGCGGATCCGACCCACCTTCGCCTGGTGGGGCTGGCGCGGCGCGGGTGGCCAGCCGGACGGCGCGCTGGCCGAGCAGGTGCTGCGCGCGGTCAGTGCACTCGAGCTGGTGCAGGCCAGCGCGCTGGTGCACGACGACCTGATCGACGCCTCGGACACCCGCCGCGGCCGGCCCACGGTGCACGTGGCGTACGCCGCGCGGCACCGGGACCGGGACTGGCTGGGCACCGCGGACCGGTTCGGCCTGGCCGCCGCCGTCCTCATCGGCGACCTCGCGCTGGTCTGGGCCGACGACCTGCTGCACTCCGCCGAGCTGCCCGAGCCGGTGCGCGAACGGGTGCGGCCAGTCTGGGCCGCGATGCGCACCGACCTGGTGGGCGGGCAGCTGCTGGACGTGTGGGGCCAGGTCAGCGGCGACGACACAGCGGCGACCGCGCTGCGGGTGAACCGGTTCAAGACCGCCGCCTACACCGTGGAGCGCCCCCTGCAGCTGGGCGCCGCACTCGCCGGCGCGCCGGCCGAGCTGGTGGACGCCTACAGCCGGTTCGGCGCCGACATCGGGGTCGCGTTCCAGCTGCGCGACGACATGCTCGGCGTGTTCGGCGACCCCGAGGTGACCGGCAAACCGGCCGGCGACGACCTCAGGGAGGGCAAGCGCACCCTGCTGATGGCACTCGCGATGAAGGCGGCACGGGAGCGCGGCGACGGCGCCACGCTGACTCTGCTCACCGAGGCGCTCGGCGACCCGGGCCTCGACGCCGACGGGGTGGACCGGGTCCGCGAGGCGCTGTGCGAGCTGGGCACCTCGGATGTGCTGGAACAGCGGATCGAGCAGCTCACCGAGTCCGCGCTGGCCGCGCTGGCCGGCGCCGAGGTGGCCGAGCCGGCCGCCACCAGGCTGCCCGAGCTGGCGCACGCGGCCACCAGACGGCTGGCCTGACGGCGCTCCGCCGACAGCGCACCGAGGACAGCGCACCGACGACAGCACGGACCGCGACCTGCGCGGGGGTGGGGGGAGAGCGATGCGCACCGTTGCAGGGCGCACCGATCACGTCGTGGTGGTGGGCGCCGGGCTGTCCGGGCTGGCCGCCACGTTGCACCTGCTCGGCGCCGGGCGGCGGGTGACCGTGCTGGAACGGGCCGAGCACCCGGGCGGCCGGGCCGGTCGGGTTGACCTGCACGGGCCGGCCGGGCGCTACCTGGTCGACACCGGGCCGACCGTGCTCACCATGCCGGACCTGGTGGAGGCCACCCTGGCCCCGGTCGGGGAGAAGCTCGCCGACCGGCTCGAGCTGATCCGACTGGACCCCGCGTACCGGGCCCGGTTCGCCGACGGGTCCACGATCGACGTGCACACCGACCCGGACGAGATGGAGGCCGAGATCGCCGAGCAGGTCGGCCCAGCCGACGCCGCCGGCTACCGGCGGCTGCGCGGCTGGCTCACCGACCTGTACCGCTCCGAGATCGACACCTTCATCGGCTCGAACATGGATTCGCCACTGAGCCTGCTCACCCCGGACCTGGCCCGGCTGGCCGCGCTCGGCGGGTTCGGCCGCCTCGGCCGGCGGGTCGGCCGTTTCGTCAAGGACGAGCGGCTGCGCCGCATCTTCTCCTTCCAGGCGCTGTACGCCGGCGTGTCGCCGGACCGCGCACTGGCCGCGTACGGCGTCATCGCGTACATGGACACGGTCGCCGGGGTGTTCTTCCCGCGCGGCGGGATGCGGGCGCTGCCCACCGCGCTCGCCGACGCCGCGACCTCGGCCGGCGCGGACATCCGGTACCGGGCCACCGCCACCGGCCTGGTCCGCCGGGGCGGCCGGGTGACCGGGGTGCGCTACCTCGACGGGTCCGGCGAACCGGCGCGGGTGGACGCCGACGCGGTGGTGCTCACCCCCGACCTGCCGGCCGTGTACCGGCTGCTGCGGCGGACACCCCGGCGGCCGGTGCCGCTGCGCTGGGCACCCTCCGCGCTGGTCCTGCACGCCGGCGGCCCCGACCCGACAGCGCCGAGAGCGCCCGACCGGACGGCGCCGAGCGGGCGGGACGCGCCGGCGCACCACACCCTGTCGTTCGGTCGTGCCTGGTCGGAGACGTTCGAGCAGATCCTGCACCGGGGGCAGCTGATGTCGGACCCGTCGCTGCTGCTCACCAACCCGACCGCGACCGACCCGGCGCTGGCCCCGCCGGGGCACCAGCTGTACTACCTGCTCGCACCGTGCCCGAACACCCAGCGGGCCAGGCTGGACTGGTCCCGCATCGGCCCGGCCTACGCCGAGGAGCTGCTGGGGGTGCTCGCTGCCCGGGGTCACACCGGGTTGAGCGCCTCGGTGGCCGACATGGCGGCCTCCCGGCTGGTGACACCGGACGACTGGGCCGAGGACGGGCTGGCGGCCGGCACGCCGTTCTCGGCGGCCCACACGTTCGCCCAGACCGGGCCGTTCCGGCCGGCCAACCTGGTCCGTGGCTGGTCGAATGTGGTGCTCGCCGGCTGCGGCACCACGCCGGGGGTGGGGGTGCCACCGGTGCTGATCTCGGGCCGACTGGCCGCGCTGCGCATCACCGGGGTCTGAACCGGACCTGCCACCGGCCGCCGATCAAGGCCGTGGCAGCATAGGGCGCAAGATGACGTCCCAGCCGCAGCTGTCGACCACCCCCGCCGAGGCATCCGAGGCGGCGCTCCGCGCCACCCCGGCGGCCCTTGCCGCGCAGGTGGGCACGACGACAACCGAACTGATCGAGCCCGCTCTCGCGGCACCGCCCACGCCGTCCGCGTGGGGCTGGTGGCAGCGTTTCGGCAGCCCGAGGCCCAAGCCGCTGTTCCTCGGCTTCCTCGGCAGCCTGCTGCTCGCCTTCGGCGGGCTCGGCGCCGGCGGGGTGCTGGTGCACGACCCGATCCTGGAGGGCACGCCGCTCGCCGCCTGGCGCTTCGGGCACGGCTACGACCTCGCGGTGATGGTCGTCTACCTCGGGCTCGGGCTCGAGGTATGGGCCTGGATGCTGCTCGGCCGCGATGTGCTGGCCAAGCGTGCCGGCGCCCGCGCCGTGCTCACCACCTCCGCGTTGTGGCTGCTGCCGATGCTCGTCACGCCGCCGCTGTTCACCCGGGACGTGTTCAGCTACCTGGCCCAGGGCACCATGCCGCTGCGCGGGTTCGACCCGTACGGCGGCGGCCCCGACGTGCTGAGCGGGCCGGTGCTGGACAACGTGCACTGGTTCTGGCAGGACACACCGGCGCCCTACGGCCCGCTGTTCATCCTGATCGCCAAGGGCATCGCCGCGGTCACCGGCGATAACATGATCGCCGGTGTGCTGCTGATGCGGCTGGCCATGCTGGTCGGGCTCGCGCTGTTCGTGGCCTCGCTGCCCGGCCTGGTCCGCCACCTCGGCGGCCGGCTGCCGGTGACGCTATGGATCGCGGTGGCCAACCCGGTGATGGTGGTCCACCTGGTCGGCGGCCCGCACAACGACCTGCTGCTGGTCGGCCTGCTGAGCATGGGCAGCCTGCTGGTGCTCAACCGCAAACACGCCGCCGGGATCGGGCTGGTCACCCTCGCGATGGCGGTCAAGGCCTCCGCCGGGGTGGCACTGCCCTTCCTGGTGCTGGTCTGGGCCGCGCGGCTGACCGGTCCGCAGCGCACCCGGATCATCAAGGCCACCGCCGCCGGCGTCGGGGTGTTCCTGCCGGTGTTCGCGGCCTGCACGCTCGCCGCCAAGGTGGGCCTCGGCTGGCTGCCCGCGCTGAACGCCCCGGCGATGATCGTCAACTGGCTGTCCCTGTCCACCGGGGCCGGCGAGCTGGTCTACAACATCGTCAGCTGGGCGATCGGCGGCCTGTCGAAGACCCCGTTCATCTCGGTCACCCGGGTGATCGGCGGCATCATCCTGCTGACCGTCGGGGTGCGCCAGTGGCTCGCCTCCAGGGCGGCGGGCGGGCCCGACGCGGTGCGCCGCGCCGGCGTGGTGCTGCTGCTGGTCGCGCTGCTCTCGCCGGCCACCCTGCCGTGGTACTACACCTGGGGCATGGCGCTGCTCGCCGGCATCGCCTGGTCCGCCCGGCAGATGCAGGTCGTGATCTTCGTGTCGGTGTTCCTGGTGATCGCGGCGTTCCCGGACGGCGAGGTCTCGCTGTACGCGTTCGGCTACCTGCTGCTCGTGATGGCCGGTGCGCTGGTGGCGGCGATCGCGCTGGTCAAGCCCGACCCGCTGCGGCTGCGGTCCCGCCCGGTTCCCCAACCAGCAACCGATGGCTGATCTGGCGGTCCGCGAACTGCACGCCGCCGGGATCACCGGCACCGCTCTCCAGCACGCCTACACCCGCTGCCGTGCGCTGCACGCCGAGCACGGCCGGACCTACTTCCTGGCCACCCGGCTGCTCACCCCGGCGCGGCGGCCGGCGGTGCACGCCCTCTACGGCTTCGCCCGCTACGTCGACGAGATCGTCGACGCGCTCGACGACACCCGGCCGGCGGCCGAGAAGCTGGCCGCGCTGGACAGGCTCGAACTCGCCCTGCTCGAGGCCCTGAACGGCGGGCCGGCGACCGACCCGGTGCTGGTCGCGGTGGCCGACACCGCCCGTCGCTACCAGCTCGACGCGGCGCTGTTCACCGCGTTCCTGGCCGCCATGCGGATGGACACCCACGTCACCGACTACCCGACATTCGACGCGCTGGCCGGTTACATGTACGGCTCGGCGGCGGTCATCGGGCTTCAGATGCTGCCGGTACTGGGCACCGTCGGCGACCGGGACGCCGCGGCGGACTCGGCGGCGGCGCTGGGCGTCGCGTTCCAGCTCACCAACTTCCTGCGCGACGTCGGTGAGGACCTGGACCGGGGCCGGGTGTACCTGCCGGCCGACGAGCTGGCCGCGTTCGGCGTGGACCGGGCGCTGCTGTCCTGGTGCCACCGCCGGCGCCGGCCCGACCCCCGGGTCCGCCGGGCGCTCGCCCACCTGGTGGCGCGCACCCGGGCCGTCTACCGGCGCGCGGCGCCCGGGATCGCGCTGCTGGACCCGGTGTCGCGGCCCTGCGTGCACACGGCGTACACGCTCTACGGCGCCATCCTGGACCACATCGAGGCGGCCGACTACGACGTGCTGAACCGCCGCGTGTCGGTGCCGGTGCACCGCCGCCTGGTGGTGGCGCTGCCGGCACTGGTGGGGTCCCACACGGCGCGCCGCCGCGCCACGCCCCGGCCAGGGCCATGCGCTCCGGACAGGGCACAAACACCGTCCTAAATGCCGGGGGTAACGTCGAGTCACCGGCAGGGCGGCCCAGTGTCGGGCCTAGTGCGACTGGTGCGGCCCTCGTCAGCGAGAACAACGCCAGTCCGGTATTTTTCGCTCAGAACCAGACTCACGTTGACCTCGACGCAGCCTGCCCCAAGGTCAGCCGCCTGAGTTCAATCGGCCAGTCACCGACTGTGACCCCGACGGACCGAGGCGAAGCCTCCGGGAACGCCCTGGACAATGAATGCTCTGCCTGCGCGGCGCCCAGTCAGCACCTCGCGGCGTTGTCGTCGCGGCCAATACATCAGCGGTATCGGCCGCTCCGAAGACGTCAGGGCCTTGTGACGCATCCAACTGGATCACCGCTGGCAGCGAACGGCATCACTCAGGACACTAGAGCGCCATCGCCTGGGCACGCCGCTTGATCTCGCGCCCCCGGTTGGACCGCAGTGCCTCGATCGGCGTGCCGGGCAGCGAGGGGTCGTCCTCGAGCAGCCAGCGGGCGATCTCCTCGTCGTCATAGCCGCCGTCGCGCAGCACCGTCACGGTGCCGGCGAGGCCCTTGACCACGGTTTCGTCGCCGAGGAACTCTTCCGGGACAGCGAGTGCCCCGTCCCTACGGATGGCCAGTAGGTGGCCGTCACGCACCAGTTGCTGGACCCGGCTGACCGGGACCCCCAACCGCTGCGCAACCTCTGGGATGGACAGTGCCTTCAGGTCGTCGCCCGCAATGGCGGGTGCAACGGGTCGCTCACTCACGCGGCACACCATGCCACAGAGGACCCCTGTTCCGGCAGAGTTGGGATCACCTGGAACTACCCCCCGTTCGCCCACCGGTCGGCTTTCGTACGCTTGCCGGCGTGGTCGCAACCGAGCCCGAGCTGTCCGGAGTGCTTCTGGAGGAGCGCTACCGGGTGGGTGAGCTGCTCGCCGTCGGCGGCATGTCCAGGGTCTACCGGGGCACCGACCTGCGGCTGGAGCGGGAAGTCGCGATCAAGGTGATGGACAGCCGGCTGGCGGCCGACCCGAGCTTCCGCGGCCGGTTCGAGCGGGAGGCGCGCGCGATCGCCCGGATCGACCATCCCTGCGTGGTCGACGTGTACGACCAGGGCGAGCACGGCGGACCGCCCGATCCGGTGGTCTTCCTGGTCATGGAGCTCATCCTGGGCGGCACCCTGCGGGACCTGCTCAGCGAGCGGGGTGCGCTGCCGGCGCCGGAGGCACTCGCGGTACTGGAACCGGTGCTCGGAGCGCTGGCCGCCGCGCACGCCCAGGGCCTCACCCACCGCGACGTCAAACCGGAGAACGTGCTGATCGGCCGCTCCGGTGCGGTCAAGGTCGCCGACTTCGGCCTGGTCACGGCCGCCGCCCAGGGCAACGGGACGAGCACCGGCATGATCATGGGGACGGTGGCCTACCTGTCCCCCGAGCAGGTCACCGGCGGTGCGGTGGACGCCCGCAGCGACGTGTACTCGGCCGGCATCCTGCTCTACGAACTGCTCACCGGGCTGCCCCCGTACGACGGCGAGCACCCGCTCGCGGTGGCCTACCAGCACGTGAACCAGAACGTGCCGCCGCCGTCCCGGCTGGTACCGGGGCTGCCGCCGGACCTGGACGCCCTGGTCGCCAGCGCCACCCGCCGCGACCCGCAGGCCCGCCCGCCGGACGCCGAGACGATGCTGCACGCGGTGCGCGGGGTACGGGCCGCGCTGGGCATCCCCCGGGTGCCGGTACCGATCCCCGGGCACCCCGGCTCGGGGTCGAACCGCGCCTCCGGGGTCGGCAGCATCCCGCCGGCCGCCCGGACCGGGCTGGGCTATCCCGGCCAACCCAGCGCCGCCGTACTGCCACCGGCACCGTCCCGGCCGGCCGCGCTGCCGCTGAACCCGCCACCGCCACCCCGGCACGCCGCCCCGCCGCGCCCGACCAGGGCCATGACCGCGGCCAGCCCGACCCCGTACGACGCGGCCGGGTACGACGCGGCCCGGTACGACTCGGCCGGGTACGACTCGGCACCGGCGGCGAGCTGGGCGGTGGCCGGCACCGACCCGTCGACCTGGCCGACCGAGGTGGACCCACCCGACCACGTGGCGCGGCGGCGCCGGAGCAGGCGCATCCAGGCGATCTGGATCGGCGCCGTGCTGCTGCTCGCCGTGCTGATCGCGACGCTGGCCTGGGGCGCCGGCGCCGGCCAGTGGAGCAGCACCCCGGCCCTGATCGGCCTGGACAGGGCCAGCGCCGAGCGGCTGGTCACCCTGGCCGGACTGGTGCCGGAGGTGCGGGAGCAGCCAAATGACGGCCACCCAGCGGGCACTGTGGCCGACGCGGTGCCCGCCCAGGCCACCCGGGTCCGCAAGGGCAGCACGGTGACCCTCACGGTGTCCACCGGCCACCCCCGGGTGCCGGCGGTACCACCGGGCACCGCGGTTCCGGACGCGGAACGGATCCTGCGCGACGCCGGCCTGACCCCCCGCGAGGACTCCGCGAGCTACGCCGCGCACCCGACCGCACCGCCCGGCTCGGTGGTCGGCACCTCGCCCGCCGCCGGCACCGAGGTGACGGTGGGCGGCCCGGTCGGCCTGGTGCTGAGCAGCGGCCCGGCCCCGGCGCGGCGCCAACGCGACGACAACCCCGGTGACACGATCGGCGAGCTGCTGCGCAACGGGCTGGAGCGCGCGCTGCGCGGCGACCACTGACCGGGTCGGCGCCACCCCGGCCGGCCGACTCGTTCCGCCCGCCTGGCCCGACCGGGGTCGCCGCCTGGGCCGACCGGCTCAGCCGCGCAGCATCTCCGCGACCAGGAAGGCCAGCTCCAGGGACTGCTGGGTGTTCAGCCGCGGGTCGCAGGCCGTCTCGTAGCGGCCGTGCAGGTCGGCGTCGGAGATCTCCTGGGCGCCGCCGAGACACTCGGTGACGTTCTCGCCGGTGATCTCCACGTGCAGCCCGCCCGGGTGGGTGCCGAGCCCGTGGTGCACCTCGAAGAAGCCCTGCACCTCGTCCACGATCCGGTCGAAGTGGCGGGTCTTGTACCCGCTGGTGGACTCCACGGTGTTGCCGTGCATCGGGTCGCACTGCCAGATCACCTTGTGCCCGGAGGCGGTCACCTTCTCCACGATCGCCGGCAGCACATCCCGGACCTTGGTGCTACCCATCCGGCTGACCAGCGTCAACCGGCCCGGCACGCCCTCCGGGTCGAGCAGCTCGACGTACTCGACGGCCTGCTCGGGCGTGGTGGTCGGGCCGATCTTGAGCCCGATCGGGTTGGCCAGCACCTGGGCGAACGCGATGTGCGCCCCGTCCAGCTGGCGGGTCCGCTCGCCGATCCACAGGAAGTGCCCGGACAGGTCGTACAGCTTGGGCGCGGCGGCGTCGCGGACGTCGAGCCGCAGCATCGCCCGCTCGTAGTCCAGCAGCAGCGCCTCGTGGCTCGCGTAGTACTCGACGCTGTGCAGGCTGGGGTCGTCCACCCCGCACGCCTCCATGAAGCGCAGCCCCCGGTCGATCTCGGCGGCCAGCGCCTCGTACCGCTCGGCGGCGCCGGAGTTGCGGATGAAGTCCTTGTTCCAGTCGTGCACCCGGTTCAGCCCGGCCATCCCGGCGGCGGTCAGGGCCCGCACCAGGTTCATCGCGGCGCTGGCGTTGGCGTAGGCGCGGATCATCCGGCTCGGGTCCGGGACCCGGGCCTCCGGGGTCGCCTTGATCGAGTTCACGATGTCGCCCCGGTAGGACGGCAGGCCCAGCGCGTCCAGCGGCGCCGAGCGCGGCTTGGCGTACTGCCCGGCGATCCGGCCCAGCTTGACCACCGGCATGCTCGCCGCGTACGTGAGCACCACGGCCATCTGCAGCAGGGTGCGGATGTTTCCCCTGATGTGCGGCTCGGTGTTGTCCGCGAAGGTCTCGGCGCAGTCGCCGCCCTGCAGCAGGAACGCCTCGCCGTTCGCCACCGCGGCCAGCCGAAGCCGCAGCCGGTCGACCTCCTCGGGCACGGTCACCGGCGGCACGCTCTCCAGCACGGTGCGCACCTGGCGCACGGCGTCCGCGTCCGGCCAGTCAGGCTGTTGCGCCGCCGGGCGGCCCAATGCGTCGTCCAGCCGCGCCCGCAGCTTCTCGGGCAGCGGCGGGAGCTCGGGGAGGTCCTCAACCGGCACGTCAACGGTCCAGTTCACGGTCGCCCAGCCTAATCGTCGACAAGCAAGATCGTTCCAGTACGGGGCCTCCGGTGACCGAGACCACCACGTCGGCCGCTCGTCGGCCGCCCGTCGGACAGCCATGTCAGCCGAAGAAGACCTCGGCCTCGGCGTACAGCGTCGGGTCGACCGTCTTGAGCTTCTCGGTCGCCTCGGCCAGCGGCACCCGGATGATGTCCGAGCCGCGCAGCGCCACCATCGTGCCCCAGTCGCCGTCGTGCACCGCGTCGATCGCGTGCAGCCCGAACCGGGTCGCCATCCAGCGGTCCCGGCTGCTCGGGGTGCCACCGCGCTGCACGTGCCCGAGGACCGTGGTGCGGGCCTCCTTGCCGGTGCGCGACTCGATCTCCCTGGCGATGGACTCGCCGATGCCGCCGAGCCGGACGTGCCCGAAGGCGTCCTTCTCCCCGGCGACCTGCGCCATCGTGCCGTCCAGCGGGGTGGCGCCCTCGGCGACCACGATGATCGGCGCGTAGTGGTTGCGGTACCGGCTCTCCACCCAGTCGCACACCTTCGCGATGTCGAACGGCACCTCGGGGATCAGGATCACGTTCGCGCCGCCGGCCATCCCGGAGTGCAGCGCGATCCAGCCCGCGTGCCGGCCCATCACCTCGACGATGAGCGCCCGGTGGTGCGACTCGGCGGTGGTGTGCAGCCGGTCGATCGCCTCGGTGGCGATGCCGACGGCCGTGTCGAAGCCAAACGTGTAGTCCGTGCCGGACAGGTCGTTGTCGATCGTCTTCGGCACGCCGACCACGTGTACGCCCAGGTCGGCCAGCTTGCTGGCCACCCCGAGGGTGTCCTCGCCGCCGATCGCGATCAACGCGTCGACGCCGAGGTTCATCAGCGTCCTGCGGATCTGGTCGACCCCGCCCTCGATCTTGAACGGGTTGGTCCGGGACGAGCCCAGGATCGTGCCGCCCCGGGGCAGGATGCCGCGCACCGCCGGGATGTCCAGGGTCATCGTCAGGCTCTCCAGCGGCCCGCGCCAACCGTCCCGGAAACCGACGAACTCGTACTTGTACTCCGGGACACCCTTGCGGACGATCGCCCGGATCACCGCGTTCAGACCGGGGCAGTCACCGCCGCCGGTCAGCACTCCAATGCGCACGTGCGGAAGACTCTCACGTGCTCGATCGGTGCACCAAGCCAGGCTTGCGCGAAAGGTGCTCCTCGATCGTGTGCCATCGCGCGAGGTTGTGCCGGGCGTCCGCGAGGGCGTCGTGCGCGTCCTGCGGCGGGGACGGCAGCGGCGGCCGGCCGGCGTCCTCCCAGCGCTGCCGCAGCTCCCTGGTGAACCGGGGCAGCGGGCGCGGCAGCGCGGGCATTGCGCCCCACAGCTGGCAGAGCACCACGTGGTCGTAGGCCGCGATCCAGGCCCACAGCTCGATGTCCTCGCCGGGCGCGGTCAGGAAGTCCAGCAGATCGCTCTTGATCCGCTCCCTGGACCGCCAGGCCCGGTCACCGGGCGAGGGCAGCTTGGGCAGCACGTTGGCCCGCACCCACGCGCCGGCCCTGCGGTCGTCGAACTCGGTGGACACCGCGTAGAACTCGCGGCCGTCGGTGTCCACCACGCCGATCGAGATCAGCTCGATCGTCTTGCCGTCCTCGATGAACTCACAGTCATAGAAAAAGCGCACGGAGATCAAATGCCCTATCAGCTGGCTCTGGTTCCCGGCATTCGAGCCGGCGGTCGCGCTGCCCGCGCCGCGTCTTCCTTGGCCTTGGCGGCGTACATGTCCACGTACTCCGCACCGGACAGCTCCATCAGGGCGTACATGATCTCATCAGTCATCGAACGCAGGATGAACCGGTCGTTCGCCATGCCGTAGTAGCGGGAGAAGTTCAGCGGCTCACCGATCCGGATCCGCACCTTGCTCGGCCGCCACATCCGGGAGCCGATCGGGTTCACCCTGTCGGTCCCGATCATGACCACCGGGATCACCGGCACCTCGGTCTCCAGGGCCATCCTGGCCACCCCGGTCTTGCCCTTGAACAGCCGGCCGTCCGGCGACCGGGTGCCCTCCGGGTAGATCCCGACCAACCGCTGCTCACTCAGCAGCCGGTTGGCCGTGTCCAGGGCCGCGCGCGCGGCCGAGCCGCTGCCCCGGTCGACCGGCACCTGACCCATCCCGTAGAAGAACTCGCGCTTCAGCCACCCGACGAAGCCGGGCTGGGTGAAGTACTCGCGCTTGGCCAGGAACACGATCCGCCGGCGCACCAGCAGCGGCAGGAAGAACGAGTCGGCCACCGCGAGGTGGTTACTGGCCAGGATTGCGCCACCGTCGGGCGGGACGTTGTCCGCGCCCTCGATCGTGGGGCGGCACCAGAGCCGTAGAAGTGGTCCGAGCAGCACGAACTTAAGCAACCAATACAGCACGTGGACGCCGCCTCTCCCTCCCGGACCGCGGACCCAGCCTACGGAGCCGTCCGGGTTATCGACAACGCGGACCTCTCCCCTTCCGAGGGTCGTTCGTGTCACGATGGCGCGGTGAATCAGGCGGAACCTGAGGACGCCGGCCGCGCCGCCGACGCCACTGGGCACGGGGTCAGCTTCGAGGAGATCATCTCCGGATGGATCGCCGAAGGGACAGTACCCACATGGCCCGATGGAGTTCCGCACCCGGCTGAGGCAACTGAGACCGCCGTGACGGATGTGACAGCTGTCCAGCCGCCGGCCGCCGTTGTGCCGCCGCCGGCCTGTGCCCCGGTCCCGCCTGCCCAGCCTCCCGAGGTCAGGGCGTTTGACGAGCACTTCATCCCGCCGGACCCGCCGCCGATGCCCCGGATCGGGGTCACCGCGTCGATCGGGCTCGCCCTGCTCGGCTTCGGCATCGTGCTGCTCGCGCTGCCCGCCGTGCTCGGCTCCAACTCCTCCCTCGGGCTGCCGCTGGGTCTGGTCTCGCTCGCGTTGGGGCTCGGCTGGCTGGTGCTGCGGTCCTGGCCGTCGGTGCCGGACGACGACGGCGACGACGGCGCGGTCCTCTAGCCACGCTGCGCGCCGAAGGCAGAGGCACGCTTCGGTTACGCCAAATGGTTAGATTTGACCGACTTGTTCCATTGATTTTCATCCCGCGGTCACCCGGTCTCCGTTACTCCGAACCGGTACTCTCCTCAGTCGCGTCGAGCTCGCGGAGCAGCCCGGCAGTCACCCTGGGCAGTTGACCGGTCGGGGCGTCCGCGACGGCCATGCGGGCGGCCGAGTCGGTGGGCCCGCCTCGGGCCAGTGCCTCCAGCGCCTCCGCGTCGCCGACGTCGGAGCCGGCCCGCTCGCTGAGGATCCAGCGCACCTCGAGCAGGTCGCAGTAGGCCTGGATCGGCGAGCCGACGCCGCCCACCGCATCGTGCGCACGCCGCATTCCGGGCAGCACCACCCGTTCCAGCCAGCCGACCGCGGCGTCCGCCTCGGACACTTCCCGCCCCGACTGGCGGCGCAGAATGCCCTGGTAGGCGCGCAGGTCGCCGAGCAGGATGCTGGCCTGCCCCTCGCCCACGTCCAGGCCGGCGACCCTGCGCAGGTACTCGGCGTGGAACCGCCGGTCCCCCACCGCGACCTTGAGGCGCAGCTGGTCGTCGCCGCCCTCGACGGGTTGCAGCGCGATCTCGTCCACCACGAAGCCGAGCTCCTCGAGCTGGCGGATCTGGCCCTCGATCCGGTAGCGGTCGGCGAAGTTGAACGTCGGCTCGGCGTGCAGCGCATCCCAGAGCTCGCGGTAGCGGACCGCGACCCCGCGCGCCTCCTCGATCAGGATCTCGTCCAGGTCCGGGTCGTCGAAGCCCGCGCTCAACCCAGCGCCGAGGCCCTCGTCCTCGGGCGGCTGCTCACCGGCCAGCTCCGCCTGCTCCGCGAGCCGGGCGACCATGTCCATCATCCCGCCGGCCAGGTTCTCCACCAGGATGTCCAGGTCGTACTGGCGCTGCCCGTCACTGAGCTGTCGGTGCACCTCACTGGTCTCGGCATCCACCAGCCAGGCCTGCAGCACCTGACCGTCCCTCGAGAACAGCGTGTTCGCCAGCGAGCAGTCACCCCAGAAGACGCCGTGCCGGTGCAGCTCGACCAGCAGCGTGGCCATCGCGTCCAGCAACCGCGCCCGGTGCCTCGGCCGGTTCGGCGGCAGCCGCATGAACAACCGCCGGAACTGCCACGACTGGCTCAGGAAGTGCGTGACCAGGACCGCGGAGTCCTCGTGGGTGCCGGAGTCGTCGGCCCGCTCCTCCGGCTGGATGACCAGGCCGGCCGCGCGCACCGCCGGCAGGCCCATCGTCTCCAGCTCGCGCAGCACCGCGTACTCCTTGGCCGCGATCCGCTCGGGGAGCTGCTTCAACGCCCATAGCTGCCCGTCGGTCTCCACGAACCGGACCAGGTGCCGGCTCGGCCCGACCGGGATGTCGCGCAGTGGGACCTCGGTGGCGTCCCACTCGCGCAGCGGCCGGTCCCAGGGCAGCGCGAGCAACCCTGGCGAGGTCACTCTCAGCCGCAGCTCCGGTGGTCGCACCGCACCGATTCTGCCCGGGTCCGGGCCCGGCGGGCTCACCCGAACGGCTGCGGTGGCACGACCGGTCAGGCCGCGGCGGCCGCCGGGATGTCGCAGCCGCCGGAGACCGGGTCGTAGGCGTGCAGGTACGACCAGAGGTAGACCGGCTCGCCGTCCGGCCGGACGTCCACGATGTGGCCCAGGCGGATGAACTCCTCGGCGGGCTGCACCGCTTGCCAGCAGCGCTCGCACAGTGGCGGCGAAAATGGCGACATGGGGTCCTCCTGGTGACGCGTGACCCGATTGGTCAATTCAACGCGCCACCGAACCCCTGGTCGCGCCGATGTGGTCCGCTTCACGGGTGGAGCACGGCAGGGTTTACACGACGTTCATGTGATCCAGCAGCGCGGCGCCGAGCGCTTCGTCGCCCTCGATCCGCACGTCCCGTTCCCGCCACGGCGCGCGGAGGGTGGCCCACCCCGGGAACTCGGCGGCGGCCCCGGCGATGTGCGTGACGCTGTCCCGGTCCGCGCCCGCCGCCGTGCCGACCGCCGTGCCTACTGCCGCAGGGCGGCCGCCCGGTCCAGGCTCACGCCGGGCTCCTTCTCGCCTCGCACCGTGCATCCCCCCTCACCGTGGACCACACCGCTCGCGGGCCAGTTGGGCGGCGCCGATCACGCCGCCCTCGTCGCCGAGCTGGGCGGTCCGGATCCGCGCCAGCGGACGGTGGTGCCCGCCGGTGAGCACCCGCGCGTAGTGGTCCCTGGCCTCGTCGAGAAACAGCGGGGCGGACCCGGACACGCCGCCGCCGATGACCACCAGCTCGGGGTCGTACACGTCGGCGATCAGGGCCAGGCCCTCCCCCAGCCAGCGGGCCAGCTCGGCCATCGCGCGCCGGCCGAGCGGGTCGCCGTCCCTGGCCGCGGTGGCCACCTGCCGGCCGGTGATGCCGCGCGCCTCGACGGCGGCCATCCGGGCCAGCGTCGGGGACGCCGCCGGGTCGGCGGCCAGCAGCTCGACCAGCGTGGTGACCAGCGCCGTCCCGCTGCAGTAGCGCTCCCAGCAGCCGTATTTGCCGCACGGGCAGGCCCGCCCGTCCGGCACCACCCGCAGGTGCCCGAGCTCCGGGGCCACCCCGTGCGCGCCGCGGTACAGCTTGCCGTCGATCAGCAGTGCGGCGCCGATCCCGGTGCCCAGCGCCACGAACACCGAGGTCCGTGCCGGTGAACGCGACCCGGAGCCGGCACCGGCGCCCGCACCGAACCGGCGCTCGGCCAGTGCGGCGGCGTTCGCGTCGTGCTCGATGACCACCGGCAGCGCGCAGCGGGCGGTCAGCCGGTCCGCCACCGGCACCCCGCGCCACGGCAGGTGCGGGGCGAACCGGACCACCCGGCGGTCCGGGGTGATGAAACCGGCCAGCGCCAGCCCGACGGCCCGCACGTCGTGCCGCTCGCGCAGCTCGTCGATCACGCCGACGATCGCCGACTCCAGCGCCTCGTTCTGGCCGGGGGTGGGTGCCCTGGCGGTGTCCAGCACCGCACCCTCGGCATCCACGACGCCGGCCCGCACACTGGTACCACCGACGTCGACACCAATGGTCAGCACGGTTCGGGAGACGGCCGGCCCCGGCCGTCCCGAGTGATCTCGATGTGCTGGACCACCCGCCCGCCACGCGGCCCACCCCGGGGCATCGGCCGGTGCCGAGGCGGCGACGGTCGGTACGGCGGGGCCGGGGGCCGCTGACCTGGCCCGGTGGGCGGTTGCGTCCCGGCCGTCGGGTGCTGAGCCGGGGGCGGTGCCGCCGGGTCGGGTGGCGGCGCGCGGTCAGGCGCCGCCGGACCGTCCTCGGCCGGGGCTCCGGCGGGTCGGTGCGGCGGGGTACCGAGGGAGCCCCCGCCCTCCTCGAGCGCGGCGCGCAGTACCGCCAGTAGACCGGCGGCGTGCTCGGCGAGGCGCACCGCGAGCTCGGACCGGCCGCCGCGCAGCACGGTGATCAGCGCACACACCGGGCAGACCGCGCAGCTGGCCGGCTCCGGCTCGGCACCGTCCCCCGGCACCTGCTCGCGGATCCGCTCGACCAGGGGTTCCAGCAGATCCAACGCGCCCCCGGCGTAGTCCCGCAGATCATCGGCGAGGTTGGCGTGGCCCTGGCAGCCGCGTTCGCTCACCGGTCCATCCAGACGGCCGGGTCAGGGCGGAACACCACGACCAGCTCGTCGATGCCCACCCGGGCGCCGAGCACCTCACAGCGGGACAGCACCGAGGGCAGCGCAACCAGCCGCCGCACCCCGCCGACGGTCACCGCCAGGTCGTCGTCGATCCGGGTCAGCTCGAGCGGGGTGCGCTTGTCCAGCCCGGGCAGCCGCAGCGCCAGCTCGAACTCCGAGTCGCGGTCCGTGCCGTCGCCGCCGGTACGCCGCACGGAGAGCAGCGGCGGGGCGTCCGCCCCGGCCAGCGGCTCGTCGTCGCCATAGAGCGCGTCCGCCAGCTCGACGAGCGCGGCCACCCCGATCGGCTCTGCGGCGGTGTAGGGCACCGCGCGCACCGGTCGCCGCCCGGACACGGCGGTCGCCCCGGTACCCCACAGCGCGGCGAGCTCGCCGAGCACCTCCTGCTGCTCGGCGCGGCGGGCGCGGACCCAGCGGGCGGCCGGGCCGCGGACCGACGGCGCGATCGACGGCACCACCCGGTTGGCGATGATCCCGTCCACCCGCAGCCCGTGCAGCGCCAGCGCGGTCATGGTGCGCCGGCTCTCGGCGGCCACCAGCCGCTCCGGGGTGAGCACGAGCCGGATGCTGGTGTTGTGGTGGTCGGCGAGCATGGCGCGCAGCGCGGCGACCTGTTCGGCGAGTCGGCCCAGTGCGTCGGCCGCCTCGTCCCAGTTCCTCAGCCCGCCCCGGGGCGCGCCGGGGCGGGGCGGGCTGGCACCGGCGATCCCGGCCAGCAGCCCGCGCACCGCGCGCCGGTGCGCCGGGTACAGCCGTTCCAGGTAGCTGCCGATGGCCTCCGGCAGCCCGAGCAGCCGCAGCGTCTCGGCGGTCGGCCCGCAGTCCACGATCACCACGTCCCAGGGACCGGCCTGCGCCAGCCGGCGTACCTCACCCAGGGCGAGCAGCTCATCGACACCGGGCAGCCAGGTGAGCTCGTCGGCCACCATCTCGTCCACCCCGGCGCCGGCGAGCACCGTGCGCAGGTGGCCCTGCAGCTCGCCCCAGGCGCCGGCCAGCAGCGCCCTGCTGTCCAGGTGGGCGGCGAACAGCCCGGAGTCGACCTCCCTGGGCTCACCGCCGAGCTCGGTGTCCAGTGCGTCGCCAAGGGAGTGCGCGGGGTCGGTCGAGATCACCAGCGCCTTGCGCCCGGCGCGCGCCAGGCGTGCGGCGGTGGCCGCGGCCAGCGTGGTCTTGCCAACGCCACCCTTGCCGGTGAACAGCAGGATCCGCAACGCGCCCTACCCCGCTTCGACGATGTGCCAGCTCCGCGCCGGCCCGACAGGGAGCCCCGGCGATCGGCCCGGCGAGGATACCTCGGCCCGCTCAGCCCTCGACGCGGCGCTTCAGCTCCTTGAGCGCGGTGTCGATGATGATCTTCTCAGCCTTGCGCCGCAGCATGCCGATCATCGGGATGTTCAGCTCGACGCTCAGCGTGTAGGTCACCGTGGTGACCCCGTCGGCGGGGTCCAGTACGTAGGAGCCCTGTTGGGCCTTCTGGATCTGGCCCTTGGTCAGGTGCCAGCGCACCGAGAGCCCGTCGTCGGCCCAGTCGTAGGCCAGCGTGTACGCGTCCTTGAACACCCCGGCGTCCAGCCCGAAGGCCACCTCCGCCGCGTGGTCACCGGTGCCCTCGGTGACCACCTCGGCGGACTTGACCGCGTTGGCCCATTCCGGGTACGCGGGGAAGTCCGCGATCACCGCCATGATCGCCTCCGGTGCGGCGTCGATGGTGATGGACTGAGTGGTGGAGTCGGCCATGGCCGCAGAGGCTACCGGCGCGGGCCGGGCGCGGTCCTAGGGTGTCCGGGCTCAGCTGATCAAACGCGAGCTGACCGCCGGCTCACCAGGTGAGCACGTAGGGCCGCCCGGTGAGGCGGAAGTGCCCGACGTTGACGCATTCGGTGCGACGCCACCGGGCCCTGGCCGCCATCGGCTGGTGCACGTGCCCGAACAGTGCCGCCCTCGGCGCGTCCCGCTCGATCACCTCGAGCAGGGCCGCGCTCGCCACCTCGGCGCGGCGGGTCACCACGTCGTAGGCCAGCTCGGGCACCCGGGGCGGCACGTGGCTGCACAGCACGTCGACGCTGGTCAGGGCGGCGCAGGCGGCGTCGTACTCGGTGCCGAGCCGGACGTAGGGCCGCCACGCCCCGTCCGTCGAAGGGCTCATTCCCACCGGCAACGGCAGCCCGCCGACAAAGCCGAAGCGCAGCCCGCCCAGCTCGACGACCTCGCCGTCCAGCATCCGCTGGCCGTCGCCGAGGAACTCCTGCCACAGGTGCGGCAGGTCGACGTTGCCGGGCGTGAGGTAGCAGGGCGCTGCCATCGCCGGGAACAACTTGCCGTACTGCTCCCGGACCGCGTTCTCCAACGTGTCCCGGGGGTCGGCCAGACCGGCCCACAGTGAGTCGGCGTAGCGGCCCAGCTCGCCGGGACGGCCGTCGGCCCGCAGCTTCGCGAACCGGCCGACCACCTCGGCACCGAAGATGTGTCCGAGGATGCCCGCGCGGTGGTCGTCGTAGTTCACGAAGTCGATCAGGTCACCGAGCACGATCAGGGCGTCCGCACCCTCGCCGGCGCGGGCCAGGGCGTCACTGTTGCCGTGCACATCGGCGACCACGTGAACCCGCATCGAGCCCAACCTACGGGCTGACGGTGGTCCCCGCGCCGGGAGTCGTCCCGGGTGAGGGGTGACCTTGCTCGCTCGACCGCGGCGTCCCGGGCCCGCTCAACGGCGGTGCGGGCGCGGCCGAGAGTGACGCGGACGGCGCCGGCTCGACCGGAGCGGTGGACGCCGAGGGCAGCGGCACCGGCGCCACCCCCGGGGGCCGCCCCTCCTCCAGCTCGTCCTTGAGCCACAGGGCGATCGCCTTGGCCGCGCGCTGGCGGCGGGAGATCTCGGCACCGGCCCGCCGGGGTGGCAGCGGCGCGGGCCGGCCGTTCGGGTCGGACGGGTCCGCGCGCAGGTAGTAGTGCAGCACGGTGCCGTCCAGCACCGGCTCCAGCCAGACCTCCATGCTGCCGACCAGCGCCCCGGCCACGGTCCACCGGACACCCTTGGGCCCACGGTCGATCACCACGCTGAGCTGCAGGTCCGGCCAGAATCGGCGCCAGCCGGCCGGGTCGGCGAACTCGGCCGCCACCCGGGTCGGCGGGACGGCGAGGAAGGTCTCGTCCACCACGTCCACGGTGCTCATGCCTCGGCTCCGCGCTCGTTCCGCTCCTCGGTCGCTGTCGCTCCCTGCGATGCTCGCTCGCTGTCGCCCTCGGTGCTCATGCCCCGACCGTATCCAGGCGGCCTGTAGCACCTGCCGCCGACTCGGTGGAACGTCCGCGAAGATCGCTGGAGCGGGCGGCGCGCCCGCCCCGATCGGTAACCGGACGCGGCGATCACAATCCTCCCCTACGGACGAGTAACCGTTATAGGTTGGCCCTTCGGCAACGAGGTCGGCAGAGGTCGGGGAGGTTCGGGATGCGCGAGTACGACGCGCCGGCGATCGACGAGGTGGCCGACGGGGAGAGCCTGTCCGACGCCGTCTTCGACAACGCCGAGCAGTTCCCCGCCGCCGTGAGCTTCCGCCGCAAGCTGGACTCCGGGTGGGTCGACGTCACCGCCAAGGAGTTCGCCGAACAGGTCACCGACGTGGCCAGGGGCCTCATCGCGTCCGGGGTGGACCCCGGCGACCGGGTCGTCGTGCTGTCCCGCACCCGGTTCGAGTGGACGGTGATCGACTACGCGATCGCGGCGGTCGGCGGCACCACGGTGCCGATCTACCAGACGTCCTCCGACGAGCAGATCGCCTGGATCCTCAGCGATTCCGGCGCGATCGCCGCCGTCGTCGAGTCCGATGCGCACCGCGCCGTGGTGGCCGAGCTGCGCGAGGAGCTGCCCAACCTGCGCCACGTGTGGCAGATCGACCCCACCGACCCTGCCGAGCAGCCGGCTGTCGACCACCTCACCGCCGAGGGCGCCGCCGTCCCGGCCGAGCGGGTGACCGAGCGCCGCGACCGGATCCGCGCCGACGACCTGGCCACCCTGATCTACACCTCCGGCACCACCGGCCGGCCGAAAGGTTGCGAGCTGACCCACCGCAACCTGCTCACCGAGCTGAAGACGGCCGGCAAGGTCTTCTCCACGATGATGAGCGAGGACAACTCGCTGCTGCTGTTCCTGCCGTTGGCGCACGTGCTGGCCAAGGTCATCCAGTGCGGCGGGGTGTACACCAGGACCACGGTCGGGCACATCTCGGACACCTCGAACCTGCTCGCCGACCTGGCGGCGTTCCAGCCCACGTTCGTGCTGTCGGTGCCCCGGGTGTTCGAGAAGGTGTTCACCGCCGCGCAGCAGAAGGCGCACGCGGCCGGCAAGGGCAAGATCTTCGACGCCGCGGCGTCCACCGCCGAGGAGTGGAGCAGGGCACAACCCTCCCCCGGTCTGCTGCTGCGCGCCCGGCACGCGCTGTTCGACCGGCTGGTCTACGGCAAGCTGCGGGCCGCGCTGGGCGGGCGGTGCATCGCGGCGGTGTCCGGCGGGGCGGCGCTCGGCGAGCGGCTCGGCCACTTCTTCCGGGGGATCGGGGTGCCGGTCTACGAGGGCTACGGCCTGACCGAGACCAGCGGCGGAGCGACGGTGAACACCCCGGCCGCGCAGCGGATCGGCACGGTGGGCCAGCCGCTGGCCGGTACCGGGGTGCGGATCGAGGACGACGGGGAGATCCTGCTGCGCGGCGACCTGGTGTTCCGCGGCTACTGGAACAACCCGGAGGCGTCCGAGGAGGCCACCAGCGACGGCTGGTTCCACACCGGCGACATCGGCGAGCTGGACGACAGCGGCTACCTGAAGATCACCGGCCGGAAGAAGGAGCTGATCGTCACCGCCGGCGGCAAGAACGTGGCACCCGCCGTGCTCGAGGACCGGCTGCGCGCCGACCCGCTGATCAGCCAGTGCATGGTGGTCGGCGACGGCCAGCCGTTCATCGCGGCCCTGATCACCCTCGACCCCGAGGCGCTGCCCGGCTGGCGCGAGGCGCACGGCAAGCCGGCCACCCAGGACCCGGCCGACCCGTCCGACCTGGTCGAGGACCCGGACCTGCTGGAGGCGATCGACAAGGCGGTGCAGGAGGCCAACAAGGCCGTCTCGCACGCCGAGGCGATCAAGAAGTTCCGCGTGCTCAAGGTCGACTTCACCGAGGCCGGCGGGGAGCTCACGCCGACGCTCAAGCTGAAGCGCAACGTGGTGACGGAGAGCTACGCCGCCGATATCGCCGCGCTCTACAGCAAGGACGACGCCCGCCGGTAGGCCGGCTCGGGGCCGACGCCGAGGAACTCGGCCAACCGGCCCGCTGAGCTTTCCCACTGCCAGTCCCGCCGCATCCAGGCCCGGCCGGCGGCGCCCATCGCGGCCGCCCGGTCCGGGTCGGCGAGCAGCTCGACCAGCGCGTCGGCCACCGCGGCGGGATCGCGACCGGGCACCACCTGACCGGTCTCACCGTCGCGCACCGTCTCGGGCGCGCCGCCGGAGTCACCCGCAAGCACCGGCGACCCGGAGGCGGCCGCCTCCAACAGGACGATGCCGAGGCCTTCGACGTCGAGCCCGCGTCCCCGGGTCCGGCACGGCAGCGCGAACACGTCGCCCACCGCGTGGTGCGCCGGCAGCTCGTCCCAGCGCACCGGGCCGGTGAACACGACATGCTCGGCGACGCCGTG
Organism: Pseudonocardia sp. Cha107L01; assembly: GCF_052566575.1. Taxonomy (NCBI): domain Bacteria; kingdom Bacillati; phylum Actinomycetota; class Actinomycetes; order Pseudonocardiales; family Pseudonocardiaceae; genus Pseudonocardia; species Pseudonocardia sp. Cha107L01. The sequence goes on along the minus strand of NZ_CP199579.1, from coordinate 4,826,236 downwards.
CTCGACGGCCAGCTGGCGCAGCCGCTCGCCGTAGGGTCCGTCGCCGACCAGGAGCAACGCGGCGCCCGGGATCCGGCGCCGGACCCGGGGCAGCGCGGCGATCAGCACGTCCTGGCCCTTGCGGGCGACCAGCCTGGACACACAGCTGACCACCGGGCGGTCGCCGAGGCCGTACCGAGCGCGCAGCTCGTCGCGGGCGCCGCGGTCCGGGCGGAACCGGTCGCTGTCGATGCCCGGTGGCAGCCACTCCAGCGCCGCCAGCGGGCCGAACGCGGCGGCGAACCGGCGCCGGGTGTAGCGCGACACCACGGTCACCACGTCACTGCGACCGCCGATCCGGCGCAGCGCCTGCCTGGCCCCCGGCAACATCGACCAGCCCACCTCGTGGCCGTGTGTGCTGGCCACCACCCGGTCCACCCCGGCCGTCCGGCGCAGTCCCGGGCCGAGCAGCGCCAGCGGGGCGGCCGCGCCGAACCAGACCGTGCCGCAGCCGTAGTCCCTGGCCAGCTCGGCCGCGCGGCGGGCCACCGAGGGCTCCGGCAGCATCAGCGACGTGGGGTGGCGGTGCACCGGGTAGCTCGCCCCCGCGTCGAACTCGGCGGCGCCTGGCCAGCTGGGCGCGTACACCACGATCTCGCCGGCCGGCAGCCGCCCGGCCAGCTCCGCCAGGTAGCTCTGGATCCCGCCGGCGCGCGGCGGGAAGTCGTTGGTCACCAGCAGTGTGGGCATCGCCAGGCAGGCTAACCAGCGCGAACCCCCCGGACCGAGCCGGGTCCTGGCCGGGTCCTGGCCGGGGCGTGCCTTTGAGCCAGCTCTCAGGGCCGTTCGAGGTCGCCGTGCCACGCGGCGAGCAGCCCGGCCAGGTCGGTGCCCAGCACCGCGCGCAGGGTGCCGTCGAGCCTGGGTTGGGTTGCGGCGCCGGGATCGGTGGCCAACCGGCGGTACAGCGCGACCAGCCCGTCGGGGCCGATCCGGGCGGCCAGGTAACGCATGAGGCTCCACGACTGCTGGTAGGCCAGGTCCGGTTCGGGGCCCTGGAACACCGCGTCCGCCGGCACCTGCCCGGGTAGTCGGCCGGCCCGGGCGGCCGCGGTCAACCCGGGCGCGATCGCGGCCGGCGACAGCCCACTGTCCCGGTAGGCCACGTACTCGGCGAGCCCTTCCTGCAGCCAGAGCGGGGTGTGGTCGTCGGTGGCGGCGCGGGCGGCCACGTGGGTCAGCTCGTGCCGCAGCACCACCCGCAGCGCGGTCGGGCCGAGCAGGGCGTCACTGTCCGGGTTGAACACCACCCGCTGGCCTCGGGCGCGCCCGGCCGCCCGGTCGACCTGGTCCGCGACGGCCACCGCGGCGATGGCGGCGTTGGTCGACCGGTCCCCCACCAGCGCGCGCAGCTCCGCCGGGGTGCCGGGCACCAGCACACCGACCCGCTGCGCCCAGCCGGTCCCCCACACCGAGCTGACCGCCGCCACCGCCGCGTCCAGCTCGGCGGCCAGCCTCCTGACGAGCTGCTCAGCGCCGGGATGGCCGATCACCAGCCCGCCGCTGACCCGGACCGCCAGGCAGGGGCCGAAGTCCCACGGGCCACGCCAGGTCGTGCGGCCCACGGCGTCCAGTGCGGTGTCCGAGGACAGGTACCAGTCCGCGCCCCGGCGCAGGTAGAGGTAGCCGGCCGGGCGGGTGGTCGGCTCGCTGTCGGCGCCGGCGAGCGCGTAGCGCAGCTCGGTGGCCGGCGCCCAGGTCTCGTCGGCGGTCGGATCGGCGACGCCGGGCGGGATCGGCGCCCGGTCGGCCGGGTCGAGCGCGTACTCCCAGTGCGCCAGCGGCACGCCGTCGAGGTTGTCGAACATGGCCAGCTGAGCGGCCCGGAAGCCCGGGTCGGCACGCGGGTCCAGGCTCGCGGCGAAGGCCGCGCGGTCCCGGTCCAGAATGGCCCGGGCGCGGCGCCGCAGCAGCTCACGCACTCCGGCGGCGGCTGTCGGCGAAGGTTCGGTGGCGGCTGGCGAGGGCGCGGACGCTGCCGCGGTCGCGCCCTGGCCCGCCACCGGGACGGACCGGTCGGGGTCCGGCCCGAGGACGAGCACCGCCAGCCCGGCGAGCAGTACGAGCGCCACGCCGAGCGCGGCGGGAAGGTTCAGCCGGCTGCCGCCGAGCCGCGGCGGCGGCCGGTTGCGATCACCGGCCGCCGCCCGCGCTGGGGAGCGGTTAGGTCTTCGAGGCGTCAGGGCTCCTACAGCCGCCGCGCACCGGCATAGCTCTTCATCCGGGACAGGTCCGTGTAGCGCACCACGTCACCGGTCTGCACCGCGTTGAGCACCTTGCCGTTACCGGCGTAGAAACCGACATGGCTCACCGGGTGGTAGAAGAAGATCAGGTCACCGGGCTGCAGGTTGGCCCGCGACACCGGTCTGCCCACCTGGGACTGCGCCGAGCTGGACCGGGGCATGGTGATGCCGAGCCTCTTGAAGGCCCAGTAGACCAACCCGGAGCAGTCGAACGTGCCCGGCCCGGTGGCGCCCCAGACGTAGGGCTTGTCCATCCGGGTCATCGCCATCTTGAGTGCCTGGGCGCCGAGGCCGCGGCCCAGGGTGACGCCGATCGGCACACCGTCGCTGGCGATCCGGGACGCCCGCTCGGACGGGCTGAGCCGCCCCAGCAGCTGCTCCGCCTGGTCGATGCGGACGTCGGCCGCCCGCTTGCGGACGTCGATCTCCTGGAACGCCCCGCGCGCCAGCGCGGTGGCCTGCTGCGCCGCCGCGACCGCGTCCGTGGCCGCGGCCTGCGCCCGTTGGGTGGCCGCGACCAGCTCCCGCGCGTGGTCCAGCACGTCCTTCTGGTCGGCCGTGAACGAGTCCAGCGTGGTCATCTGGTCCAGGAAGTCGCTCGGCGAGTCACTCAGCACGAGCGCGTTGAGCTGGTCGAGGTGACCGCCCTCCATCGCCTCGGTGGCGACCTGGTCGACCTGGACCTGGAACCGCTCCCTGGCCGCATCGGCCTGGGCCGCTGCCCTGCGCGCCGGCGCCACCGCGGCCTGGGCCCGGCCCGCGTCGTCCTGCCGGGCCTGCAGGTCGTCCTGGGCGGCGTGCCACTGCTCCGTGAGGGCCTCGGCGTCGTGCTGGGCCACCGCCAGCTGCTTGGCCGCATCGGAGGCGGTCGGGGGCGGTGCGGGCGCGGGCGGGTCCCCGTAGGCGGGGGTGCTCAGCACGATGCAGGCGGTCACTGCCATCGCGGTCGCGGAAAGCGCGCCAGCCACTGCGCGCAGATAACCGCTCGACGCCACTACGCCGCTCTCCCTTCCGTGAACCACCGGTCGGGATACGCGGAGTCTGGGGGCGAAGTCAGGCCTTCGGGGGACCTGACTCGACTCGCGCGAGCCTTTGCGGCGGCGACCCCGCGGCGCCAATCGGGGAGCGAGTGGCTGACGCCCCGCAAGGTCTCGGCGAGATTACGAAGCCGGGGCGACGACGTCCAGGAGGGGCCCCTCCCGGCGTGGCGCGGGAGCGATCAGGTCTCAATCATCACTGGAGGTGACCGGAAAGCGCTGAATTCGGTCGACTTATCACCCAACGTCACTGTAGTCGTCTTCATCCGGCGTTGTGGGTGACACCCGCCGAGGCTCAACAGACACCAGCCGCAACCTTGGCACCAGCCCCTGCTCGGCTAGCACATTGAGCGCTCGAGCCTCTGGTGCGTCGAGCTGTACCGATCGAGCGCCGGACGGCAGGTCCGATTGATCAATTCCGTCGCCGGCGCTGCCCGGCAGGCCGAGAAATACCCCCACGACGCAGTCGCGGCAGGCGTTCCCACGGACCACGCAGCGGTCACAGTCGATGATCATGTCGGTCTCTCCTCGGTCGGCTCTGAATCGACACGCGCACCGTAGGACGACGCTCCGACAGTTTCCGGGGACGGATGCCCCGATCGGGCGACCGACCGGTCCGACCCAGCCTTCCGGACAGTGACCGCGCCCAGACCTAGAGCCCCTAATGTGGGCCTTTGCTCTGCGTAGGTATACGCGACAACCACCTGCACGCAGACCGGCCCGCACGCGGCGAGATCGACGAGTTTCTGGTTCGATCTTGAAATATCCAGAATCTCGTCGATCTCGGTGGCCGCCGCAAGACCCGGGCTCGATGAATGCGGTCCTGCCGAGGGCAGGGAGACCCGGTGCACGCCGGATCGCACTCAGCGCCGCGGCCGCGCCGAGCCGCCGCACCCGGTACCCCGGGTCATCCGTCCCCCGCTAGCCGGTCCGGCCGCGCCGGGCACCGCCTACGACCCACCGGCCACGCCCACCGATCACGAGCCACGCCCACCGATCACGAGCCACGCCCACCGATCGCGGGCGACCAGCAGCGGTCACGGGCCACGGCCCACCGGGCCACAGCCACCCACGACCACAGGCCCCCCACCAGCCACCCCACGACCCCGACCCCGGGCGCCGGGTCAGATTCTGGCGAGCAGGTCCAGCAGCACCGAGGACGGCAGCGGGTGCGCACCGCGGCGGCGGACCGAGTCGGCCACCGCCCGGTCCGAGGTGGCCACCAGCAGCGGCCGGCCAGCCGGCTCGGCCGCGACCAGCTCGCGGATCACGTCGTCGGCCAGCACGCCCGGTTCGCTGAACAGCACCCGGACCCCGCGTGGCTGCCGCATCGGCCCGGCCACCACGGCGGCGCCGTCGAACACCACGGTGACCTCGGCGCCGGTCCGCGCCGTCACCGCACCCAGCGCGCCGATCAACCGGGTGCGCTGGTCGAACAGGGTGAGCTCCGGGTAGCCCGTCTTGCTGACGTTGTAACCGTCCACGATCAGGTGCACCGAGGGCAGCCGCAGCAGCCGGTCCAGCCCACTGGCGTCGGCGATCCGGGCACCGCCGCGCCCCGGCGTCCGGACCCCGCCGACCAGGTCCGCCGGCCGGGGTCCGCCACCGCCGCCGCCACTGCCGCCATTGCCGAGCGCGAGCTCCGTGCGCAGGCCCGCCACCGCACCGGCCAGCGTGTCCACCAGCAGCTCGAGCCGGACCTCGTCGGCCTGCCTGGCCTCCCTGGCGGCCTGCCGGGCGCCGGTGGCCTCGTCGCTCGCCCTGGCCGCCCTGGCCCGTTCGGCGTCGGCCCGCTCCCGCGCCCGGTCCCTGGCGGTGAGGGCGGCGTCGAGCTCGGCGGCACTGGTCCGGCGCAGCTCGGCGAGCTCGTGCTCGGCGGCGCGGGTGCCGTCCTCGGCGTGGCGCAGCCGGGTGCCCTGCTCGCGGAACCGCTTGCGCAGCCGGTCGAGCTCCTGGTCGCGACCAGGGTCGGTCTCGCGCGCCTGCGACCGGGTCTCCGCCAGTTCGGTCCGCAGCCGCTCCAGTTCGCTGGTGAGCTTCTCCACGCGGGCCAGCGCGGCGTCGCGCTGCGCACGCAGTGTCACCACGTCGGCCCGCTCGGCGACCTCGCTGAGTCGTTCGGCGAGGTCCGGCGCGTCGGCGAGCACGGCGCCTGCGGTGCTCCCGACCTGATCCGCATCCGGCCCGGTCAGCTCGCCGGGGCGGTGCTCGTCCCACCACGCCAGCACAGCGGCCCGGAACGCGGCCGAGTCCCTCAGCTCGCCCAGCAGCATCCGGGCGCCCAGCCGGGCCCGCTTACTCGGCGTGAACTTGGCCAGCCGGCGCAGCCCCGCCGGCAGCTCGGCGATCGGCAGCTCGCCCACCGCGACCGACGCGACCTCGGCCAGCCGAGCCCGAACGGGCTCCGGCAGCTCGGTCCACGCCTGCTCCGCCATCGGCCCAGGTTAGTCCGCACCGGGTGGTCGAGGACGCTCAGCCGCCAGGTTCGATCAACCGGGATCCCGGCGGTCGGTGAGCCCCCGGTGACCGGCCGACCGCAACCCGTGACCGAACTGTTGCCCGCACAGACCCCACCGAAGCCCGGAAATGGTCGGTGCCCGCCCCTACCGTCCGGCAAATGCCACAGCTGTCATTCGACGAGCTCGGCACGCCGCTGCGCGATGTCACCTTCGTGGTGCTCGACCTGGAGACCACCGGGGGCAGCGCGGCGGTCGACGCGATCACCGAGGTGGGCGCGGTGAAGATGCGCGGCGGCGAACAGCTCGGCGAGCTGGCCACCCTCGTCGACCCGGGCAGCGGCATCCCGCCGATGATCGTCGCGCTGACCGGGATCACCCAGGCGATGGTGACCGGGGCGCCCCGGATCGAGCGGGTCCTGCCGAGCCTGCTGGAGTTCCTCGCCGGCTCCGTGCTGGTCGCGCACAACTCACCGTTCGACACCGGTTTCCTGCGCGCCGCCTGCGAACGGCACGGGCTGGCCTGGCCGAAGCCGCCGGTGCTGTGCACGGCGCGCCTGGCCAGGGCGGTGCTGAGCCGGGACGAGGCGCCGTCGGCCCGGCTGTCCGCGCTGGCCGAGCTGTTCGGCAGCACGGTCCGCCCGACGCACCGGGCCCTGGACGACGCCCGCGCCACCGTGCAGGTGCTGCACGCGCTGCTGGAGCGGGTCGGCAACCTCGGCGTGCAGAGCCTGGAGGAGCTGCTCACGCTGGCCGCGAGCCCCGCCGGCAACCGCCCGACGGACGCCCAGCGGCGCAAGCGCGGACTGGCCGAGCACCTGCCGAACGCGCCCGGCGTCTATCTGTTCCGCGGTGCCAGGGACGAGGTGCTCTACGTGGGCACCAGCGGCGACCTGCGCCGTCGGGTCCGTTCCTACTTCACCGCCGCCGAACGGCGCCGCCGGGTGCGGGACATGGTGGCGCTGGCCACTCGGGTGGACGCGGTGGAGTGTGCGCACGCGCTGGAGGCACAGGTCCGCGAGCTGCGGCTGTTGGGCGCGCACCGGCCCCGGTTCAACCGGCGGTCCCGCACGCCCTACCTGGCCTGGTGGCTGACCCTGACCGACGAACCGTTCCCCCGGCTCTCGGTGATCAAGGAGCCGAGGGACGGCGCGTTCGGCCCGTTCCGGTCGCGACGTGACGCGGTGGCCGCGATGGAGTCGGTGCAGGACGCGGTGCCGCTACGCCGCTGTACGCAGCGCATCCCGGCGCGCAACCCGAAGGGCACCGCGTGCGCGCTGGCCGAGCTGGGTCGGTGCGCCGCGCCGTGCGCCGGCCGGCAGAGCGTCGTGGAGTACGCGGTGACCGCCGGCGCCGTCACCGACCTGCTCGCCGGCCAGTCCGACGGCGCGCTGCGCGAATTGGCCGCGGAGGTGGAGCGGCTCGGCGCGGCGCAGCGGTTCGAGGCGGCGGCCACCCGCCGCGACAAGCTCGCCGACCTGCTGACCGCGCTGCGCCGGGGTCAACGCCTCGCCGCGCTGACCGCGCTGCCCGAGATGGTGGCGGCGCGCCCGGACGGCGCCGGTGGCTGGGAGCTCGCGGTCCTGCGGCATGGCCGGTTGGCGGCGGCCGGTGTGGCGCGGCGCGGGGTGGCGCCGATGCCGGTGGTGGCCGCGCTGCGGGCCGGCGCCGAGACGGTCCGCCCCGGCCCGGGACCGCTGCGCGGCGCGCCCGCCGAGGAGGCTGGTGTGCTGCTGCGCTGGCTGGAGCGGCCCGGTACCCGACTGGTGCACTGCCCGACACCGTGGACCGAGCCCGCGCACGGCGCCGGCCGGTGGACCGGCTGGCTGGCCGTCGCGCGGGCCGCACCGGCTGGCTACGCCGGCGAGGACTGAGCGCGTCACGGTCGGGTCGAGCCGAGGGGCGGTGGGCCCTGCCGCCCGATCTGGGCGTCGACGGGGCCGCACTACGATCGAATCATCCCGCGCCTGCGAAGGAGTCACCGTCGTGATCACCGCGTTCGTCCTGGTCCACACCGCCGCCGATCACATCCCGGAGACAGCGCAGGCGATCGCCGAGCTCGAGGGCGTGACCGAGGTGTACTCGTGCGCCGGCAATGTCGACCTCATCGCGGTGGTGAAGGTCCGCGAGCACGAGCAGCTGGCCGACGTCATCGCCGGTGGACTCAGCAAGGTGCCCGGTGTGACGCAGACCGACACCCACATCGCGTTCCGCTCCTACTCCCGCCGCGACCTGGAGGAAGGCTTCTCCGTCGGCCAGGACTAGCGCCGGGCGCGCTCAGTCGGTGGACGGCAGGTGGGCGCGCTCGGCCGGCGGCCGGCGCACGGCCGGCGGGTACGGTCGGCCGGCGGCGGCGGACGCGGTCGGCCGGCGGGCGCGGTTGGCCGACGGTACGACCGGCGCGGCTGGCCGGTGGCGGCTCGATCATGATCAACGTAACCCCAGTCCGGCCTTGGCCGAGATCGAACAGGACTGACGTTACTCTCGCGTCAGCTCTGCGTACACATACCAACGCGCCCGGTCGCCTGTTGCGTATACCTACGCAGAGCAAAGGCTTCCGAACAGCGCTCCCCGCCCGGCCACCCCGCGCGGTGGATCGTGCGCCCGGCCCCGGCCCACGCGCCGGCCCCGGCCCAGGCAGCGCCCGGCCCCGGCCCACGCGCCCGGCCCCGGCCCACGCGCCCGGCCCCGGCCCACGCGCCCGGCCCCGGCCCACGCGCCCGGCCCCGGCCCACGCGCCCGGCCCCGGCCCACGCGCCCGGCCCCGGCCCACGCGCCCGGCCCCGGCCCACGCGCCCGGCCCCGGCCCACGCGCCCGGCCCCGGCCCACGCGCCCGGCCCCGGCCCACGCGCCCGGCCCCGGCCCACGCGCCCGGACCGCGGAACCCCTCGCGGCAGCCCAGCCCACCCAGCCCAGCTCAACCCAGCGCGGCTCGGACCCGGGCCGCCGTCTCGTCCAGCGCGGCGCGCGGCGGCAGCGACCAGTTGGCGCTGATCCTCAGCATCCCGTCCCTGGCGATCCTGGGGATCACGTGGAGGTGGGTGTGCCAGATCTCCTGGCCGGCGGCCGCCCCGTCGGCGAGGAACAGGTTCACCCCGTCACAGGGCAACCCGGATGCGCGCACCGCGCCGGCCAGCCGCTGGCCCAGCGACCACATTGACCGGCCGGTCTCCTCCGGCAGCTCGGCCAGGTCGCCGGCGTGCGCGCGGGGGATCACCAACAGGTGGCCAGGGTGCACCGGCTGGATGTCGCAGAAGGCCAGCACGTCATCGGACTCGGCGACGACACTGGCCGGTTGGCTACCCCGCGCGATGCCGCAGAACACGCATTGGCCGGCTACCTCGGAGGGCAGCGAGACCCGGCGGGCCACCTCTACCCCGCCAACCGGGGGCGCAGGTCGGTGAGCTTGGCCAGGCCGCGGCGGTTGGTCACCGTGTCGCCCCGGCTCAGCACCTTGAGCCGACCGGGGCCGGCCGGCGGGATGTGGAGCTCCTCGCGGGACCGCGGTGATCGCATGCGTGATTCCTACCGCACCCCGTGCCCGCCCGGCCGCACCGGACTGTCGGACCCTGAGTCCATGATGGTGGGGTGAACGCGCTGGACGGCTTCACCCCGGCAACCCGGAGTTGGTTCGCCGGGGCGTTCGCCGCGCCCACTCCCGCCCAGGAGGGCGCCTGGGCGGCGGCGCGGGCCGGCCGGCACGCCCTGGTGGTGGCGCCCACCGGCTCCGGCAAGACGCTCGCCGCGTTCCTCTGGGCGCTCGACCGGCTGGTCGCCGAGCCGCCGCCGGCTGATCCCAAGCACCGCTGCCGGGTGCTCTACGTGTCCCCGCTGAAGGCGCTCGCGGTCGACGTCGAGCGCAACCTGCGGTCCCCGTTGGCCGGCATCCGGCAGGCCGCGCACCGCCTCGGCCTGCCCGAGCCGGAGATCACCGTCGGGATGCGCACCGGCGATACGTCCGCCGACGAGCGCCGCCGGTTCGCCCGCACCCCGCCGGACGTGCTGGTCACGACGCCGGAGTCGCTCTTCCTGCTGCTCACCTCGGCGGCCAGGGAGTCGCTGCGCGGGGTCCGCACGGTGATCGTGGACGAGGTGCACGCCGTCGCCGGCACCAAGCGCGGCGCGCACCTGGCGCTGTCCCTGGAGCGGCTCGACGAGCTGCTCAGCGCCGATGCCGGGGAGCCGCTGCCGGCGCCGGGCCCGGCGCAGCGCATCGGCCTGTCCGCTACCGTCCGCCCGGTGGACGAGGTCAGCGCGTTCCTGGCCGGCAACCGCCCGGTCGAGGTGATCCGGCCGCCCATCGCGAAGACCATCGAGGTGTCCGTCGAGGTCCCGGTCCCCGATCTGGCCGCGCTCGACACCCGCCCCGAGCCGGGCAGCACCGACGAGGAGGTCATCGGCTCGGCGGCCGGCTCGGCGCAGCGCCCGTCGATCTGGCCGGCCGTGGAGCGCCGCGTGCTGGAGCTGGTCCGGGCACACCGGTCCACCATCGTGTTCGCCAACTCGCGGCGCCTGGCCGAGCGGCTCACGGCCAAGCTCAACGAGCTCGCCGCCGAGCAGACCGAGCTGCGGCCCGGCGATCGGTTCCCGGCCGAGGCGATCGGCGAGTCCGGGCTGTCCACCGGTGCCGATCCGGTGGTCGCCAAGGCCCATCACGGCTCGATGTCACGCGAGCAGCGAACGCTCGTGGAGGAAGAGCTCAAGGCCGGCCGGCTGCCCTGCGTGGTCGCGACCTCCAGCCTCGAGCTGGGCATCGACATGGGCGCGGTCGACCTGGTGGTCCAGGTGGAGGCACCGCCCAGCGTGGCGTCCGGGTTGCAGCGGGTGGGCAGGGCCGGGCACCAGGTCGGCGCGATCTCCCGGGGCGTGGTGTTCCCCAAGTTCCGCGGCGACCTGGTGTCCTGTGCGGTGGTCGCGGAGCGGATGGCGACCGGCGCGATCGAGTCTCTGCGCTACCCGCGCAACCCGCTGGACGTGCTGGCTCAGCAGATCGTCGCGATGGTCGCGATGGAGCCCTGGCAGGTGGGCGAGCTGGCCGCGGTGGTGCGCCGCGCGGCCCCGTTCGCCGCTCTGCCGGACTCGGCGCTGCATGCCACCCTGGACATGTTGGCCGGTCGCTACCCCAGCGAGGACTTCGGCGAGCTGCGCGCCCGGATCACCTGGGACCGGATCACCGACGAGCTGCGCGGTCGGCCCGGTGCGCAGCGCCTGGCGGTCACCTCCGGCGGCACCATCCCCGACCGCGGCCTGTTCACCGTGATGACGCCGGGAGGTGCCGACGGCGCTGGCTCCAGGGTCGGTGAGCTCGACGAGGAGATGGTCTACGAGTCCAGGGTGGGCGACACGTTCCTGCTCGGCACCTCGTCGTGGCGGGTCGAGGACATCACCCACGACCGGGTCGTGGTCACCCCCGCGCCCGGCCAACCGGCCCGGATGCCGTTCTGGAAGGGCGACGCGATCGGCCGGCCGCTGGAGCTGGGCCGGGCGGTCGGCGCGTTCGTCCGGGAGATGTCCGCGCTGGGCACCGAGGCCGCGCGGGCCAGGGCCACCGCGGCCGGGCTGGACGAGTGGGCCACCGACAACCTGGTCAGCTATCTGGACGAGCAGCGCCAGGCCACCCGGCACGTCCCCAGCGACCGGACGGTGCTGGTGGAGCGCTTCCGCGACGAGCTGGGCGACTGGCGGATGGTGGTGCACTCCCCGTTCGGCGCCCAGGTCAACGGGCCGTGGGCGCTGGCCATCGCGGCCCGGCTGCGCGAGCGGCGCGGAATCGAGGTCAGCGCGGCCAGCGCCGACGACGGGATCGTGCTGCGGCTGCCCGACGCATTGGACGACTCCGGCGCCGAGGTGCTGCCGTCGGCCGACGACGTGCTGCTCGAGCCGGACGAGGTGGAGCGCATCGTGGTCGACGAGCTGGGCGGCTCCGCGCTGTTCGCGGCCCGGTTCCGGGAGTGCGCGGCCCGCTCGCTGCTGCTGCCCCGCCGCGACCCACGCCGGCGCACGCCGCTCTGGCAGCAACGCCAGCGCTCGGCCCAGCTGCTCACGGTGGCCAGCAAGTACGAGCAGTTCCCGGTGTCCCTGGAGGCCATGCGGGAGTGCGTGCAGGACGTCTACGACCTGCCCGGCCTGCGCGAGCTGATGAGCGACGTGGCCAACCGCAAGGTCCACGTCGTCGAGGTCACCACGCCGTCCCCGTCGCCGTTCGCGCGCAGCCTGCTGTTCGGCTACGTGGGCATGTTCCTCTACGAACTGGACGCGCCGCTGGCCGAACGCCGGGCCGCCGCCCTCTCGCTCGACTCGACGCTGCTGGCCGAGTTGCTCGGCTCGGAGGCGATGCGCGAGCTGCTCGACCCCGAGGTGCTCGTCGAGGTGGCCGCCCAGCTGCAGCGGCTGGCGCCGGACCGCCGGGCGCGCGATGCCGAGGGGGCCGCCGACCTGCTGCGTTTCCTGGGCGACCTGAGCACCGAGGAGGCCGCGGCGCGGGGCGTGCTGGCGGATTGGCTGGCCGAGCTGGAGTCGGCGCGGCGGGTGATCCAGGTCCGGATCGCCGGTGAGCAGCGCTGGCTGGCCATCGAGGACGCGGGGCGGGTGCGTGACGCGCTGGGCGCCGCGCTGCCGGTCGGCGTGCCGGAGGTGTTCACCGAGCCGGTGCCCGACCCGTTGGGTGAGCTGCTGATCCGCTACGCCCGCACCCGCACCCCGTTCGAGGCGAGCGAGGCGGCCCAGCGGTTCGGGCTGGGCGTGGCGGTGGTTCGCGGTGTGCTCGACCGGCTGGTCGGCACCGGGCGGCTGGTGCGCGGCGAGCTGCGGCCGGTCCGTGAGCTGCACGGCGAGCACAGCACCGGGCTCGAGTACTGCGACGCGGAGGTGCTGCGCCGGCTGCGCCGCGCCTCGCTGGCCCGGCTGCGGGCCGAGGTGGAGCCGGTCGAGCCGGCGGCGCTGGGTCGGTTCCTGCCGTCCTGGCACGGTATCGGTGCCCGGATCCGCCGCGCACCGGGCGCGGAGGACGTGCTGTCGGCGGTCGAGCAGCTGGCCGGCGCGCCGATCCCGGCCAGCGCGCTGGAGTCACTGGTGCTGCCGGCCCGGCTGCCCGGTTACAGCCCGGCGCTGCTCGACGAGCTGACCGCGGCCGGCGAGGTCACCTGGACCGGCTGCGGACCGCTGGCCGGCGCGGACGGCTGGCTCGCGCTCGCCCCCACCGACGTGGCTGACCTGCTGCTGCCGGACGCCGACCCGGAGCCGCCGGCCAGCCCGCTCCACACCGCTGTGCTGGGCGCGCTGGCCGGCGGTGGCGCGCTGTTCTTCCGCCAGCTCGCCGATGCGGTCGGGGGCGCGCTGGTCGCCGCCGGAGAGCCGACGCCGGACGACGCCACCCTGGTCAGCGCGATGTGGGAGCTGGTCTGGGCCGGGCTGCTCAGCAACGACACCCTCGGCCCGGTACGGGCGCTCACCGCCGGCAAGGGCGCCGCGCACAAACCCCGCCAGTCGGCCCCCCGAGGGCGCTACGCGCGGCTGCGCGCCGGCCGCCCGAGCATGCCCTCGCGCAGCGGGCCACCGACCGTCGGCGGCCGCTGGTCGCTGGCGGCCGGGCGCTCCGCCGACACCACCCGCCGCGCACACGCCCGCGCCGAGGCGCTCCTGGAGCGGCACGGCGTGCTGACCAGGGGCGCACTGGGTACCGAACGGGTGGAGGGCGGCTTCGCCGGGATCTACCGGGTGCTGCGCGCGATGGAGGAGTCCGGGCGCTGCCGGCGCGGCTACGTGGTGGAGGGGCTCGGCGCCGCGCAGTTCGCGGTGCCCGGCGCGATCGACCAGCTCCGCGCGCTGGCCCGCCCGGCCGAGACCCCCGGCGAGCTGAGCGCCGTGGTGCTGGCGGCGGCCGACCCGGCCCAGCCGTGGGGCGCCGCGCTGTCCTGGCCGGCCACCTCCGGGGAGTCCAAGCACCGACCCGGGCGTAAGGCCGGAGCGCTGGTCGTGCTGGTCGACGGCTCCCCCGCGCTGTACGTGGAGCGGGGCGGCCGGTCGCTGCTGAGCTTCACCGAGCGGGAGGAGTCGCTGCGGGCGGCGGCGCACGCACTGGCCGGCGCGGTGCGGGAGGGCTGGCTGGGCTCGCTGGCGGTGGAGCGCGCCGACGGGGTCGGTTCGCTGGGCAGCCACCTGGCCGAGGTACTCACCGAAGCCGGCTTCCGGGCCACCCCGAAGGGTCTGCGGCTGCGCGCCTGAAGCCGACGACTCAGTGCGCGGCCGCCCGGTGTTCGGTGAGGAACTCGCTGACCCGGCCCAGTGCCTGGCGGATGTTCTCCTCCGAGTTGGCGTAGGAGACCCGCAGGTAGCCCTCGCCGAGCTCGCCGAAGTCCGGGCCGCCGATCAGCGCCACCCCGGCCCGCTCCAGCAGCGCCGAGGCCAGTGGCTTGGCCGACCAGCCGGTGCCGGAGATGTTCGGGAAGGTGTAGAAAGCACCGCGCGGCAGCAGACACGACACCCCGGGCAGGCCGTTGAGCAGGTCCACGGTGACCTGCCGGCGCCGGTCGAACTCCTCGACCATCCGGGTCATCGAGTCCTGTGGGCCCTCCAGCGCGGCGATGCCGGCGTACTGGGCCGGCGCGTTCACGCAACTCCATGCGTTCACCGCCAACCGGCGCACCCGGTCGACGAGCGCGGTGGGCCAGATCGACCAGCCGAGGCGCCACCCGGTCATCGCGTAGGCCTTCGACCAGCCGTTGAGCAGGATCACCCGGTTGCGGATCTCCGGGAAGCTCAGCAGCGAGATGTGCTCGGCCCCGTCGTAGAGCATCCGGTCGTAGATCTCGTCCGAGAGCACCGCCGCGTACGGGTGGTCCAGCAGGCCGGCGACCAGCCGGTTGATCTCACCCCGCGGCGCGACCCCGCCCGTCGGGTTGGCTGGCGAGTTCAGGATGACCAGCCTGGTGTTCGGCGTCATCAGCGACAGCAGTTCCTCGGCCGCGAACGCGAAGTTGTTCTCCTCGCGGATCGGCACCGGGATGGCCCGCGCCCCGGTGAAGTCGATCATCGACTTGTAGATCGGGAACCCCGGGTCCGGGTACAGGATGTCCACCCCGGGCTCGCCGAACATCATGATCGCGGCGAACATGGTCACCTTGCCGCCCGGCATGATCATCACCCGGTCGGCCGGCACCGTGACCCCGGTGCTGCCCGCGACATGGGCCGCGACCGCCTCGCGCAGCTCCGGGATGCCGGTCGCATCGGTGTAGCCGTGCTTGCCGTCCCGCAGTGCGCGGACCGCCGCCTCGACGATGTGGTCCGGGGTACGGAAATCCGGCTGCCCGATGCCAAGGTTGATCACATCACGGCCCTGCGCGGTCAGCTCGGCAGCCCGAGCCAACACCGCGAAGGCGTTCTCCTCACCGAGCCGATCGAACCCGGCTACCGGCCGCACCATCTGCACTCCCCTCATCCCGCTGGCACGATCGTGCACCATGCCCGAGGGTGACACCGTGTTTCTGACCGCGCGCCGGCTCAACGCCGCGCTGGCCGGTCATCGGCTGCGCCGTGCAGAGCTGCGACATCCGCGCTGGGTAACACATGATCTAGCTGGCCGGACCGTGCTCGCCGTGCGTAGTGTCGGGAAACACCTTTTCACTCAATTCGACGCAGGTCTCAGTCTGCACAGTCACCTCCGGATGGACGGCAGCTGGCACCTCTACCGCCCCGCCGACAGGTGGCGCGGCGCCGCGCACGACGTGCGGGCGGTGCTGGCCACCGACGAGCGGGTCGCCGTCGGGTTCCGGCTGCACGACCTCGAGCTGTTGGCCACCAACGACGAGCAGCGGCTGGTCGGGCACCTCGGCCCGGACCTGCTGGACCCGACCTGGTCGGAGACCCACCAGACCGAGGCGCTGCGACGCCTGACCGCCGACCCGGCCACCGAGATCGGCCTCGCACTGCTCGACCAGCGGGTCATGGCCGGCGTCGGCAACCTGTACAAGTCCGAAGTCTGCTTCCTGCTCGGCGTGTCGCCCTGGTCGCCGGTCGGCGAGCTGCCCGATCCGGCCCGGGCGGTCACGCTGGCCCGCACCCTGCTGCTGCGCAACGCCGACCGGCCGGAGCAGTCCACCACCGGCGAGCTGGGCCGCGGCCGCCAGCACTGGGTGTACCTGCGCGGCCGGCAGCCCTGCCGCCGCTGCGGCACCCGGATCCGGACCGGCGAGCAGGGCGACATCGGCTACGCCCGGTCCTCGTACTACTGCCCACGCTGTCAGCCCGGCCCGGTCCCGCCCTGAACGCCCTGAAACGCCCGCACAGACCGCTCCCAGGCCGCACAGACCCCGTAGCGTCTGTGCGGCCCGCACCCGGTCTGTGCGAGCGCTGGCGGCTGACTCAGCCCTGGTTGGGCTGCTGCTGGGACTGCGTTGCGGCCTGGTCCTGTGCGGCCGAGTTGCCGGAGGTGACCTGCCGGGGCGCGTCGGCCTCGAGCTGCTGCTGCGCGCTGGCCCCACCGCCGCCCAGCGAGGCGCGAATCTGCTCCAGCCGCGCGGACCCCGCCATGTCGACGGTGGCCTGCTCGACCTCCAGCATCCGACCCTGCACCGAGTTCTGCGCCAGCTCGGCCGAGCCCAGCGCGGTCGCGTACCGCTTCTCGATCTTGTCCCGCACCTCGTCCAGCGAGGGCGTGTTACCCGGCGCGGCGATCTCGGTCATCTGCTGCAGCGACTTGGCGGCCTGCTCCTGCATCTTCGCCTGCTCCAGCTGGCTGAGCAGCTTGGTGCGCTGGGCGATCTTCTGCTGGAGCACCATGGAGTTGCGCTCGACGGCCTTCTTGGCCTGCTCGGCGGCTCCCAGCGACTGGTCGTGCAGCACCTTCAGGTCCTCCACGGACTGCTCCGCGGTGACCAGCTGGGTGGCGGTGACCTGGGCGGCCTGCTCGAACTGCTGGGCCTTCTGCACGTCACCCTGGCCGCGGGCCTGGTCGGCGAGCACCAGCGCCTGGCGCGCCGAGGCCTGGTACCGCTCGATCTCGCCGAGCTGGCGGTTGAGCTTCATCTCCAACTGACGCTGGTTACCGATCACCGCGGCGGCCTGTTGGGAGAGCGCCTGGTGCTGCCGCTGGGCCTCCTCGATGGCCTGCTGGATCTGTATCTTGGGGTCGGCGTACTCGTCGACCTTCGACGAGAACAACGCCCCCAGATACTTCCAGGCTTTCGCGAATCCGTTGGCCATCTCCTCCGCCTGCCTGTTCATCGAGCCGACTCTGCGACGCGGATCGCCCGCGCCCCCGAGATCCATGGTGGCAGGAGCGGCGCGCCGCTTCCACCGGACTTGAACGATATCGGGGTTCCCCCTGACCGCCGCCCTCCGGGCACCCCTGAGGCCCGGGCCGGGTGATCAGTGCGCAAACACAGCGGTGCGCGGCCCGAGGACGTGCTCCACGGGCCGCGCACCGGTAGGACGACGGGCGGCGGCGCGTCGACGAACGGAGCGACGGCGGACAGCGCCGGACGGCGGCGGACACCGTGCCGGGAGCTCAGGCGGCGACGCTGACCAGCGGTGTCGCCGGCGTGCCCGCGCTCACCGACTGCGGCACGGTGACAGGGCGACGCAGGTCGGTGTGCCGGGTGCCGATCGGCACCAGCGGCTGCACAGGCACCGGGCGCATCGCGTCCGCCACCTCGGTCAACAGCTCCGGCAGCGGGAACTCCAGCGCGTCGCAGATTGCGGCCAGCAGCTCGCTGGACGCCTCCTTGCGGCCTCGCTCGACCTCCGACAGGTAGCCCAGGCTCACCCTCGCCTGGTGCGACACCTCACGCAGGGTGCGTCGGCGGTGCGTGCGGGCACGGCGCAGGCTCCCGCCGATGGCCTCTCGCAGTAGCAGGGTCATCGGCCTAAACCTCCCTTGCCCGCATCGGCGAGCTCCGCTTCATGGGTTCATGTTCTGGTGCTCTCACGTTACCGATTCCTGGGCCGGATAGTCGGCCGCGACCCTCCCGGCCTGTCCGCCCACGGCGAACGTGTGACCACTTGGGGTAACCGGCCGGCCCGGGCAACCGCTCAACCCGCCCTGGTGACCGCGCGCGCCGCCGCCAACCCCCTGGCCCGCAGCCGCAGCGCGCGCAACACGTAGTCGCCGCCGGTGACCAGCGTGAGCGCGACCGCGAGGGCCATCAACCACCAGCGTACCCAGTCCACGACCGGGACCGGTGCCATCGCGGTCAGCGGCAGTACGTAGAACCCGATCGCCAGGCTCTGCACCAGCGTCTTGAGCTTGCCGCCCCGGGAGGCCGCGATCACCCCGTGGCGCAGCACCCAGAACCGCAGGCCGGTCACCCCGAGCTCGCGCACCGCGATCACGACCGTCACCCACCAGGGCAGGTCGCCAAGCGCGCTCAGCCCGATGAGTGCGGCACCGATCAGCGCCTTGTCCGCGATGGGGTCGGCGATGGTGCCGAACTTGGTGACCAGGCCGCGGCGCCGGGCGATCTCGCCGTCGAACCGGTCGGTCAGCGCGGCCACCGCGAACACGCCGGTCGCGGCCAGCCGCCACCCGGCCTGGTGCCCGTCCTGGACCAGCAGGAACGCGATGAAGACCGGCACCAGGGCCAGCCGCAGCAAGGTCAGCAGGTTGGCCACGTTCAGCAGCGCCGGCTCGCCCGACGATCCCGGCGACGCCGTCGAGGCGGACGCCCCGGCCAGCGCCGCGGCCGCGGGCGGCACCACCGCCGGCACCGACTGCAGCGGCGCGGCCATCGCCGGCTCGACCGACGGCAGGCCCGACGGCGGGGGCGACTCGGCCGGCTTCAGTGGCGGCCTCGGTTCAGTGGTCATTGCTGCCCCGCGCGAGCCACCACCAGGTCCACACCCTCAGCGTCCAGCACCACGGCGTCGACCAACTCCCCGACAGTCCAACCACCGCCGGTCAGGATGCATTCCCCGTCCACGTCCGGTGCCTGGTGCGCGGCCCGGCCCACGCCGACCGGCTCGCCGGCCTCGGCACCGTCGGCGTCCGCCGCGTCCGGGTCGCCGAGCTCCTCGACCAGCACGCTCACCCGGGTTCCGATCCGGTCCTCGGCGCGCTGGTTGGTCAGCTCCTCGGCCAGGCTGGAGATCCGGGAGACCCGCTCGAGGATCTCGGCGGCCGGCACCTTGTCGGGGTAGTCGAGCGCCTCGGTGCCGTCCTCGTCGGAGTAGCCGAACACGCCGACGGCGTCGAGGCGGGCCTCGGTCAGAAAGCGCTCCAGGTCGGCCAGGTCGGCCTCGGTCTCACCGGGGAACCCGACGATCACGTTGCTGCGGATGCCCGCCTCCGGGGCCAGCGAGCGGATCCGCGCGCACAGCTCCAGGAACGCGTCCACCGAGCCGAACCGCCGCATCCGGCGCAGCACCGACTCGCTGGCGTGCTGGAAGGACAGGTCGAAGTACGGCGCGACGCCCTCGGTCCGGGCGATGACCTCGACCAGCCCGGGGCGGGTCTCGGCCGGCTGCAGGTAGCTGACCCGGACCCGGGAGATGCCCGCCACGGCGGCCAACTGGGGCAGCAACCGCTCCAGCGAGCGCAGGTCGCCGAGATCCTTGCCGTAGGAGGTGGAGTTCTCGCTCACCAGCATCAGCTCCCGGACGCCCTGCTCGGCCAACCAGGCCGCCTCCCCCAGGATCTCCCCCGGCGGACGGGACACGAAAGCCCCCCGGAAGGACGGGATCGCGCAGAACGCGCACCGGCGGTCACAGCCCGAGGCCAGCTTGAGCGGCGCGACCGGGCGGTTGTCGAGGCGCCGCCGGGTCACGTCCGGCACCCAGCCGTGCCCGGGCACCGCGATGTCGGTGACCACGGCGGGGCGCTGCACCGGGCTGATCGGCAGCAGGGTGCGCCGGTCCACCGGTTTGTGCGACTCCACCAGGCGCCCGGCGACCACGTCGTTCAGCCGGTCACCCAGGGTGGCGTAGTGGTCGAAGCCGAGCACCGCGTCGGCCTCGGGCAACCCGGCGGCCAGCTCGGCGCCGTACCGCTCGGCCAGGCAGCCGACCGCGACCACCTTGGCCCCGGTCGCCGCGGCCGTGTCCGAGGCGGCGAGCAGGGTATCGATGGAGTCCTTCTTGGCCTGCTCGACGAATCCGCAGGTGTTGACCACGATCACGTCCGGCGCCCGGTCACCCTCGGAGTCCGCGTCGACCAGCGACCAGCCCTGCGCGGAGAGCCGGCCGGCGAGCTCTTCGGAGTCCAAGTCATTGCGCGCGCAACCCAGGGTCACCAGGGCCGCGCGGGGCATGGCTGGTCCGCTCGGCTCTGTTCTTCCTGATGGCACACCCCCAGGGTATCCGGCGGTGTCCGGGTCGCCGCGCCGCTACTGGTGGCGCGGCCGGCTGAATGGCCGCCGGGCCACGCTCTAAAGTGATCTGACGTGACGTCCTTGGTCGCGCGGCGTGCCCGCACGGGTGATGTGGTGGGGATCAAGTCGCTGGTGGACAAGTACGCGGGGCGCGTACTGCTCGCCAAGGACCTGATCACCCTGTACGAGGACATCCAGGAGTTCTGGGTCGTCGAGCGGGACGGACAGGTGATCGGCTGCGGCGCGCTGCACGTGCTGTGGCAGGATCTCGCCGAGATCCGCACCATCGCGGTCGACCCGGCGCTCGCCGGGCGGGGCATCGGGCACCTGCTGGTCGAGGCGCTGCTGCGGACCGCCCGCGAGATCGACGTCCGCCGGGTGTTCGTACTCACGTTCGAGAAGACGTTCTTCGGCCGGCACGGGTTCGTCGAGATCGACGGCACCCCGGTGTCGCCGGAGATCTACGAGCAGATGCGCCGGTCCTACGACGCCGGTGTCGCGGAGTTCCTGGACCTGGCCTACGTCCGCCCCAACACCCTGGGCAACGTGCGGATGCTGCTCGAGCTCTGACCCGCGCGGGCCGGGAGACCGGCCCGGCACCGGGTCAGTACTCGGTCTCCGGGTCGGTGTCTTCCCTGTCGTAGTCGGTGTCCTCCTCGGCCGGGCCGCCGCCCCGGATGGACCAGAGCAGGTTCTCCAGCTCCTCCGGCTTGACCAGCACGTCCCGTGCCTTGGAGCCCTCGGAGGGGCCGACCACACCGCGCGACTCCAGCAGGTCCATCAGCCGCCCGGCCTTGGCGAAGCCCACCCGCAGCTTGCGTTGCAGCATCGAGGTGGACCCGAACTGCGAGGTGACGATCAGCTCGGCGGCCTGCAGCAGCACGTCCATGTCGTCGCCGATGTCCGGGTCGACGTCGTTCTTCTCGCTGGCCTTCTGCGCGGTGATGGTGTCGTTGTAGTCCGGCTGCGCCTGCTCCTTGGCGAAGTTGACGACGGCGGAGATCTCCTCGTCGCTGACGAACGCGCCCTGCATCCGGACCGGCTTGCCCGCGCCCATCGGCAGGTAGAGCCCGTCGCCCATGCCGATCAGCTTCTCCGCGCCCGGCTGGTCCAGGATGACCCGGCTGTCGGTGAGCGAGGAGGTGGCGAACGCCAGCCGGGACGGCACGTTGGTCTTGATCAGACCGGTGACCACGTCGACCGAGGGACGCTGGGTGGCCAGCACCAGGTGGATGCCGGCGGCCCGGGCCTTCTGGGTGATCCGCACCACCGCGTCCTCCACGTCGCGCGGCGCGGTCATCATCAGGTCGGCCAGCTCGTCGACGATCGCCAGGATGTACGGGTAGGGCCGGTACACCCGCTCGCTGCCCAGCGGCGCGGTGATCTCCCCGGATTTCACCTTCCGGTTGAAGTCGTCGACATGGCGGACCTTGTTGACCTGCATGTCCTGGTAGCGCTGCTCCATCTCCTCGACCAGCCAGGCCAGCGCGGTGGCCGCCTTCTTCGGCTGGGTGATGATGGGCGTGATCAGGTGCGGGATGCCCTCGTACGGCGTCAGCTCGACCATCTTGGGGTCGATCAGGATCATCCGGACCTCGTCCGGGGTGGCCCGGGACAGCAGCGAGACGAGCATCGAGTTGACGAAGCTGGACTTACCGGAGCCGGTGGAGCCGGCCACCAGCAGGTGCGGCATCTTCGCCAGGTTGGCGCAGAGGAAGTGCCCTTCGATGTCCTTGCCCAGCCCGATGACCATCGGGTGCTGCTCTTCGCGCGCGTTGCCGGAGCGCAGCACGTCGCCGAGGCGGACCATCTCCCGGTCGGTGTTGGGCACCTCGATGCCGACCGCCGACTTACCGGGGATCGGCGCCAGGATCCGCACGTTGTCGGTGGCCACCGCGTAGGCGAGGTTGCGGGTCAGCTGGGTGATCTTCTCGACCTTCACCGCCGGGCCGAGCTCGATCTCGTACCGGGTCACCGTCGGACCCCGGGTGAAGCCGGTGACCTGGGCGTCCACGTTGAACTGCTCCAGCACGCCGGTGATCGACTCGATCATGGCGTCGTTGGCGGCGCTGCGGGTCTTCGGCGGCGCCCCGGCGGGCAGCAGGTCCGACGGCGGCAGCTTGTAGTCGCCGTCGATGACCCGGGTGACCACCGGCTTGTCCGAGTCCGCGGCGGCCGCCTTCTCCGGGGTGGCGGCCGGCTTGACCGCCGCGGCCGGGCGGCGCGGGGCGGCCGGCGGCCTGGCGGGCGCCTTGCCCGGCGGCACCACGGTCCCCTCGACCACGCTGGGCTGACCGGTTGCCGAGCCCCGGGCGTCCCGTGGGTCTCGTGGGTCTCCGTCAGGGTCGAAGGCGTCGGCGACCGCGTCGGCCAGGCTGCCGGCCTGGCGGCGGCGGGACGGGCGGCGCAGCCGGACGGCGTCCAGCGCGGCCTGCTCGGTGGGGTCGACCGGCCGGTCGGCGTCGGTGGTGCCCGCCGGGTCGGCGTTCTCGGCGGGGGCGCCGCGGATCAGCGAGCCGAGCCCGGTCACCACCGCACGCACCGGGGTGCCACTGAGCACCAGCAGCCCGTACAGCGCGACCAGGGCGAGGACCGGCGCGGCGACCCAGCCGGTCAACCCGAGGGTCAGCGGGGCGCCGGAGACGTAGCCGAGTGCGCCGCCGGCCTGCCGCCAGCCGGGCAGATCCACCGGGGCACCGCGCAGCACGTGCATCAGTCCCAGGCCGCCGAACACCAGCAGCAGGGCGCCCAGCACGACCCGGGGCCGGATCTCCGGGTGCGACGGGGTGGACATGAGATAGATCCCGATACCGAGCAGCACCACCGGCAGCGGGGCCGACGCGGCACCGATCACCGTGGTCAGCCCGATCTTGACGGCGGCCCCGATCGGCCCACCCGCGCTCCACCAGATCCCGGCGGCGGTCACCACGGCGAGGACCAGCGCGACGATGCCGATGCCGTCCCGCCGGTGTGCCGGGTCCAGGTCGCGGGTGCGGCCCACGATGCGGCGCAGGCCACCGAACCCCATGCCGATCACCGTGATGATGTCCTTGCGGGGCCGGGCGGCCGGGCGCCGGGCCGGCGCGCGGCGGGCGGTGGAACGACTCACGGAGGCGCCCCGGGGCGCCTGCCGGCCCCCGGATGTGGTCGTGCGTCTGCCCGTGGTCGACCGTCCTGCCATGTCGAACACGGTAGCCGGCCGGGCCGTCAAACCGTCGCAAGCGCCTCGGCGCGCGCGGCTTGACGGGCGCCGCCGGGGGCTGCACAGGTAGCGTGACGTGCATGCGACTGACCAAGTTCGGGCATGCCTGCGTGCGGCTGGAGGACGCCGGGACCACGGTGGTGCTCGACCCGGGGGCACTGACCGACCCGGCCGCGGCCTACGACGCGGACGCGGTGCTCATCACCCACGGGCACTTCGACCACTTCGTGCCGGAGACGCTGAAAGCGGCCGCCACCGCGAACCCCGACCTGGTGGTCTGGGCGCCCGCCTCGGTGGTCGCGCAGCTGACCGGCATCGACGAGCTGGCCGGGCGGCTGCACCCGGCAGCGCACGGCGACGTGCTGCGCATCGGCGGCCTGGACGTGCACGTGTACGGCGAGTGGCACGCGCCGACGCACATGGATCCGATCAACAACGTGGGTTACCTGGTCGGCGGGCGGGTGTTCCACCCCGGCGATGCGCTCACCGTGCCCGAGGACTCGGTGGACACCCTGCTGCTGCCCAGCAACGCGCCGTGGCTCAAGTCCATCGAGGTGGTGGAGTACGCCCAGAAGGTCGGCGCCCGGCGGGGTTTCTCCATCCACGACGGGCTGCTCAACGACGTCGGGCTGATGGTGGTGGACAACATCCTCGGGGTGACCAGCGAGCGGACCGGCCAGGAGTACGTCCGGCTGCCGGTGGGCGAGAGCACCGACCTGTGAGCCGACCGGGGTCCCCCAGGGTCTAGTGCCCTGAACAATGCATGCTCTGCTGCGAGCTGGGCGACTCGATGTGACCGACGCTCACGCCCGGGGACACGCAGTCATGATCGACGGACCGCCGCTACGCCGCGACAGTCACAGTTGGTGACCAGCCGATGAACTCAGGCCGCTGACCCGAGGGTGGGGATTGCGTCGAGGTCGACCTGAGTCCGGGTATCAGCGAAAAATACCGGACTGACGTGGGTCTCGGCGACAGGGGACGGCGCCAGTCGCGCCAGGGTCGACACCTGGCCGCCCTGGTCGGTTACGCGGCGTTACGCCTCAGCGCCGCGGCGGTGGATGTGCCCAGAAACTCTGCCCAAGCGCCAAGGTTCCCACGCCCGCGGATCTCTAGCCGGCGGCGGAGTCCAGCACCGGGCTGAACGCCGCCTCGGCCGCCCCGATCAGGTGTGCGTCCCGACCGAGCGCGGAGCGCACCACCAGGGTGTGCCCGACCGCCCGGCTCACCACGCTGCGTTCCCGGACCCGGGTGGCCACGACCTGCAGCGCCGGCTCCGGCAGCGCGGCGAACAGGTCACCGAGCACCACGACCTGCGGCGCGAGCAGGTTGACCACGTTGACGAGCCCGAGACCCAGCCAGCCGACGTAGTCCGACAGCCGGGCGAGCGCGGTGGGCGGGTCGTCGGCGAGCTCGCGCAGCTCGGCGTGCAGCTCACCGCGGCCGATGGCCAGCGGCAGGCCCAGCGCGCGGCACAGCGCGGCCGCGCCCACCTCGGTCTCCCAGCAGCCCTGGCAGCCGCAGTGGCACTCCAGGCCGTCCGGGCGCACGACCATGTGCCCGAGCTCGCCCAGGTAGCCGCCGGCGCCGCGCATCGCCTTGCCGCTGGAGATGACCCCACCGCCGACGCCGATGTCGCCGGCCACGAACACCACGTCGGAGACGCCGCGGGCCACGCCCCGGGTCAGCTCGGCCAGCGCGCCCAGCTCGGCGTCGTTGGCCACCGTGACCGGCATCTGCAGCCCGGCCGAGAGCTGCTCCCCCAGCGGCACGTCCACCCAGCGCAGGTGCGGCGCCTCCCGCACCAGGCCGTCGGACTGCCGCACCACACCGGGTATCGAGACGCCGGCGGCGACCACCGGCAGCGACAGCTCGCTGGCCAGCACCACCGCCGACTCGAGCACCCGGGTGATCACGTCGCGGGGTGAGGCGGAGCCGGGGCGCAGCCGCCAGCTGAGCCGGCCGAGGATCTCCCCGCCCAGCCCGAACAGGGCCATCGCCACCCGGTCCACCCGGATGTCGGTGGCCAGCACCAGCGCGGCCTGGGGGTTCGGCACCACCAACAGCGACGGCCGGCCGGCACCGCTGCGCCGGGACGGCAGCCGCTCGCTGACCAGGCCGGTGTCCGCCAGCCCGTCCACCACCGCCTTGATCGTGCTGCGGTTGAGGCCGAACTCGGTGGCCAGTACCGCACGGGTGCACGGTCCGTCGAGGTGCAGTCGCCGCAGGACCGCACCTCTGTTGTGTCGCCTCGCGTCGTCCGGACGGGCGCCCTCGGTGATCGTGCTACTCACACTGGACTACGCGTCGGGCTCGCCGGTTGCGTGCCGAAAGTTCGTTCCGTGCCGATAACGCCCCCCGTGCCGGTATTCCGATCACCGCACCGCCGACCGTCGCCGGGACAGCGCGTCCACGCTCGCCGCGAGCAGCAGCACCACACCGGTGACCACGAGCACCACCGACGCGGGTTGTTTGAGCAGCCCCAGACCGTTCTGCACCAGCGCGATCACCGTGCCGCCGATCACCGCGTTGCTCATCCGACCCCGGCCGCCGAACAGCGAGGTACCGCCGATCACCGCGGCCCCCACCGCGTAGAGCAGCGTGGTGCCGTTGCCGGCGTTCGGGTCGACCGAACCGACCTTCGAGGAGTAGACGATGGCACCGATGGCGGCCATGCTCGCCGAGACCACGAAGACGCTGGCCCGGATCCGGGGCACGTTGACGCCGGCGCGCCGGGCCGCCTCGATGTTGCCGCCGACCGCGTAGATGTGCCGCCCGTAGCTGGTGCGGTCCAGCACGTAGGTGCCGGCCACCAGCAGCACCAGGATGATCGGCACCACGTAGGGGACGCCGCTGATCACGATCAGCGAGCTCTGTGACCGGTTCAGCGCGAGCAGGAAGGTGCCGATCGCGGCGAGCACCACGACCACCGCGACCTTGGTCAGCACCAGCGGGGTGGGCTGGGTGACCAGTCCGTTGCGCAGCCGGCGGTAGTGCCGCCCGAGCACGACCGCTGCGTAGCCGCCGCCGGCGAGCACGAACAGCACCCAGCTCGCCCACGGCGGCAGGTTGCCGTTGGCCACCGCGAACAGGGTGTCGTTCTGCAGGGACAGGGTGCCGCCGTCGCCGATGAACTGCAGGATCACGCCCTGCCAGGCCAGGAACAGGGCCAGTGTGACCACGAACGACGGGATGCCGATGCGGGACACCAGGAACCCGGTGAGCAGGCCGATCGCGGTACCCACGCAGATGGCCAGCACCATCTCCAGCCACGGGTTGGGACCGAACCCGATCAGCACGATCAGCAGCGCGATCGCCGGCGGCGCCACCGCGTACCAGATCTTCAGCTGGACCGCGATCCCGATGGCCACCAGCAGCAGCAGGCAGAACAGCGCGAACACGCCGATGCCCAGCTTGCCGAGCAGGTTGCCGCCGGTGACCAGGTGCAGTGCCAGCACCGCCGCCGTGACACCGGACGCGGTGCCGGCGGACAGGTCGATCTCGCCGAGCAGCAGGACGAACACCAGGCCCATCGCGATGATGGTCACGCCGGCGCCCTGGGCCAGCAGGTTCGCGATGTTGCCGAGGGTCAGGAAGCTGTCCGAGGCCACCGAGAACAGGATCAGCAGCACGACCAGGCCGAACAGGGCGGGCAGTGAGCCGAGCTCACCGCCTCGGACCTTGGCCAGGTAGTCGCCGACCGCCTCGGTGGTGGAGCGGGAGGTGGTGTCGATGCCGAAGTCGGATACCGCCTCGGCCTGGGGCGAGCGGCCCGGGGTGGGGGGCGCGCCGGCCGGAGAAGTCTCAGTCATGTCCGGTCCTCGCCGCTAGATCGTTACCGTGTCGGGGCGGGCCAGGCCGAGCTCGCCCGACCGGCCGGCGGTGATCAGCTCGACGACCTGGCTGTGCGTCAGGTCGCGGCGCGGCAGGTCGGCCACCAGCCGGCCGAGGTAGAGCGTCGCGATCCGGTCCGAGACCTCCATGACGTCGGCCATGTTGTGGCTGATCAGCACCACGCCGAGGCCCTGCTCGGCTAGCCGGCGGACGAGGTCGAGGACCTGGCGGGTCTGCGCGACACCGAGCGCGGCGGTGGGCTCGTCCAGCAGCACGACCTTGCTGTTCCAGAGCACCGCCTTGGCGATGGCCACGGTCTGGCGCTGCCCGCCGGAGAGCGCGGACACCGGCGTGCGCACCGACTTCACGGTGCGCACGGACAGCGTCGCCAGCGTCTCCCGGGCGGCCTGCTCCATGCTGGCCTCGTCCAGCGCCCAGGCCTTGCCGCGTTCCCTGCCGAGGAACATGTTCTGCACGATGTCGAGGTTGTCGGCGAGCGCGAGGTCCTGGTAGACGACCTCGATGCCCAGCGCTGCGGCCTCTTTCGGGCCGCTGACCTTGACCGGTTCACCAGCGAAACGCATTTCGCCGGAGTCGATCGGATAAATGCCGGCGATGCATTTGACCAGCGTCGACTTACCGGCGCCGTTGTCGCCGACGAGCGCGGTAACCTCACCGGGGCGAATCGCCAGGTCCACGTCGTGCAGCACGTGCACCGGGCCGAAACTCTTGTTCACCGCCGTGAGCTCCAGGATCGGCTTGGTCACCGGGCCCTCCTATCAAAGTCACATCAGTCTCACACACCACAGTGGATGACCGGAGCGCCCGGACTACTCACGGGCGCCCCGGCCAAGTCCGTTGCCGGACTACTTGATTCCGAGCTGGTCGCAGGCGGCCTGGGTCTCGCTCACGCAGATGTCCGAGGCCTTGACGCTGCCCTGGTCGACGACCTGCTTGACCTTGTCCTTGGTGATCAGGATCGGGGTCAGCAGCACCGACTTGACGGCCCGGTTGGCCTTGGTGTCCTGGGTGCTGGCGGTGGCCTGCGCGTCGGCGCCGGCCTTGTCGCCCTTGGCCAGCGCGCCGGCCAGCTTCGCCGCGGCGTTGGCCTCGTCGGAGATCGGCTTGAACACCGTCATGTACTGGTCGCCGCGCAGGATGGCCTGCAGCCCGTCCGGGGTGGCGTCCTGGCCGGTGACGATGGCCTTGCCGTTCTGCCCGGTCTTCTTCAGCACGGTGATCACCGCGCCGGCCAGCCCGTCATTGGCGGCGAGCACGCCGTCGACCTTGCCGCCGTTGGCGGTGAGGAACTGTTCGAACGTGGTGCCGCCCGCCTGGTTGTCCCAGTTGGGGATGCGCTGGCTGGCGACGAGCTTGAGCGCCCCGGACTTGTACAGCGGGCCCACCACGGTCTGCTGGCCCTCGTAGAACAGGGTCCCGTTGTTGTCGGTGGCCGCGCCCTCGATCTCGATGACCTGCGCGCCCTGCTTGCCGGCGAGGCCCTGGACCAGGCCCTGTCCCTGCAGCGCGCCGACCTTGGTGTTGTCGAAGGAGACGTAGTAGTCGCTGGAGCCGCCGAGGTTCAGCCGGTCGTAGTCGATGGTCGGGATGCCGGCGGCCTGCGCCTTCTTCTCGACCGCCGCGCCGACGTCGGTGTTCGGCGCGTCCAGGATCAGCACCTTGACCCCGTTGTTGATCATTCCGTCGGCCAGCGCGGAGAACTTCTGCACGTCACCCTGGGCGTTCTGGATGTCTGGGTCGAGCCCCTCGGCGCGCAGCGCCTTGTCCAGCAACGGGCGGTCGAAGCTCTCGTACCGGGCCGAGGACGCGGTGTCGGGCAGGACCACACCCACCTTGGCGCCGCCGCCGGCGCCCGCCGACGGGCTGCTGGATCCCGCGCCGCCCCCGCCGCCGGAACTGTTCGCACCGCAGGCGGTGAGTACGAGTGTCAGCCCCGCGCCCACCGCAATCAGGGCGGTGCCGCGCCTGCCGGTCTTGCGCATGTTTCCTCCGGTTGAGCCTCGACGGCGGCGCTCCTTCGAGCCTTCGCCGAATATGTTGTGGCGCACAACGTACTTCCGACCGCAGCTCATCAACAAGGTGGCTCGAACGATTCAGGGTCACGGTTGCGCAACGGCGATGACATCCCGCTGAGATGCGGCCATCGGCTCGACACGGACGGCGCCACGTCCCCGGGTCCGCCGAAACCACTCACCAGCAGTCACATTAGCCTCATCAGTCACACCCGCAACCGGCCACCAGTACCGCCGGTCACTCCCACCCTGTTGCCCCCGCCCCGCCCCACCGTGCACGAGCTGCACAGTAGGCCCGAACCCGGCTCGCACAGACCCAGTCCCGCCGACACAGACCCTGCAGACCCTGTGCCACCTGAACCTCGTCTGTGCGGGCTGCCCCGGGGCTAGCGGAGTCGGTCGGCACGCTCGGCCAGGTAGCGCTGTTCGGGCAGGCTCGCGGTGCGCCGGGCGGCCAGCTCGTAGGCCTCGCGGGCGCCGCTCCGGTCGCCGGCCATCTCCAGCAGGTGTGCCCGGACGGCCGGCAACCGGTGGTGCCCGGCCATCCGGCTGTCCTCGCCCAGCGGCTCCAGCAGCGCCAGCCCCTCGGCCGGCCCGTCCGCCATCGCCACCGCGATCGCCCGGTTGAGCGTGACCATCGGGTTCGGCGAGATCCGCTCGAGGATCTGGTACAGCACCTTGATCTGGGCCCAGTCGGTGTCCGCCGCCCGCGCCGCCTCCACGTGCACCGCCGCGATCGCTGCCTGTAACTGGTACGGCCCCAGCTCCGAGCGCGCCATCGCCCCGGTGACCAGCTCGAGACCCTCCCTGATCGCCGGCCGGTGCCAGCGGGACCGGTCCTGCTCGGCCAGCGGAACCAGCGCCCCGTCGGCGGTGGTCCGCGCCGCGCGCCGGGCGTCGGTCAGCAGCATCAGTGCCAACAGGCCGGCCACCTCGCCGTCCTCGGGCAGCTGCCGGTGCACCGCGCGGGTCAGCCGGATCGCCTCGGCGGCCAGGTCAGCGCGCTGCAACTCGGGTCCGGAGCTCGCCGTGTACCCCTCGTTGAAGATCAGATAGAGGACGTGCAGCACCACCCGGAGCCGGTCCGGCCAGTCGCCGCGCGCCGGTGGCTCGAAGGTCGCGCCGGCCGCCTTGATGCGCTGCTTGGCCCGGCTGATCCGCGGTCCCATGGTGGCCTCGGGCACCAGGAAGGCCTTGGCGATCTGCTCGGTGGTCAGGCCGCCGACAGCACGGAGCGTGAGCGCGACCTGGGAGGCGGCGGTGAGCGCCGGATGACAGCACAGGAACAACAGGGTGAGCGTGTCGTCCCGGTCCGCCGCGCCGTCCCGGTCCGCCGCGGCCCCGACCTGCTCGTCGAGCGGCAGCCGGGCGAAGTCGACCTCCTCGCGGCGCCGCCGCGCCGCCTCGCCCCGGATCTGGTCGATCAACCGGCGGGACGCGACGGTGCTCAACCAGCCGTGCGGGTTGTCCGGCACGCCCTGCTCCGGCCACTGCACGGAGGCCGCCAGCAGCGCCTCCTGGACCGCGTCCTCGCACTCGTCGAAATGGCCGTACCGGCGGACCAACGCGCCGAGGACCCGGGGAGCGGTCGCCCGCAGCAGGTCCTCGACGCGCCGGTCCACCCGGACGGGTTCGGTCAAATCTCCATCTCCATACCGGCGGAGAACATCACCGGCCGCACCTCGATGCCCAGGCCCTCGAACCGCGCGTCCGGAATCAGCGCGGCCAGCTCGATGGCGCGCTCCCGGCTCGCGACGTCGACCAGGTAGTAGCCGCCCAGGAACTCCTTGGCCTCCAGGTAGGGCCCGTCGGTCACGACCGGCACCCCGCCCCGGACCCGGACCCGGACCACGACGGTGTTCGACGGGTCGGCCAGCGCCTGGGTCACGATCATCTCGCCGGACTGCTGGATCGTCTTGATGAAATCGCCGTGCCCGGTCATCACTTCGTCCCGCTCGCTCTCGGTCAGTGACTCCCAGACCGCCGGGTTGTTGTGCATGATCAGCAGGAACTTCACGTCGTCTCCTCGCGGTGGTGGCGCCCGGCGGGCACATACGCACCCTGGTCGTGGCCGACCGCCCCACTTTGACATCCCGCGGCAATCCCGCACCGAACTGTCTTCGCGCCAGCCTCGACTCAGAGTGCGATGACGGTGGGGACGATCATCGGCCGGCGCCGGTAGTTGTCCGACACCCAGCGGCCGACGACGCGGCGCACGCCCTGCGCGATCCGGTGCGGGTCGGTGACCCCCTCGGACTCGGCGCGGGACAGCTCCGCCTCGATCAGCGGGATCACCCCGTTGAGCGCCTTCGGGTCGTCGGAGAAGCCCCGGCCGGAGACTGTCGGCGGCGCGACCGTGCGCCCGGTCGCCGTCTCGATCGCCAGGGTGATGGCGATGAAGCCGCCCTCGCCCAGCACCAGACGGTCGCTCAGGGTGCTCTCGCCGATGTCGCCGACAGCCGAACCGTCCACGTACACGCGGCCGACCTCGACCCGGCCGGAGATCTTCGCCTTGCCGTCCACCAGGTCGACGACCACGCCGTCCTCGGCGATCACCACGGAGTCCTCGGGCACGCCGGTCTTGACCGCCAGCGCCGCGTTCGCCCGCAGGTGCCGCCACTCTCCGTGCACCGGCATCACGTTGCTCGGTCGCACCGCGTTGTACAGGTACAGCAGCTCACCGGCCGGCGAGTGACCGGACACGTGCACCCGCGCGTTGCCCTGGTGCACCACCCGCGCGCCGAGCCGGGTCAGGCCGTTGATCACGCCGAACACCGCGGTCTCGTTGCCGGGGATCAACGACGAGGACAGCACCACAGTGTCGTCGGGCTTGATGCGCACCTGCCGGTGCTCGCCGCGGGCCATCCGGGACAGCGCGGACAGCGGCTCGCCCTGCGAACCGGTGGAGACCAACACCAGCTTCTCGTCGGGCAGCAGCATGGCCTCGTCGAGCTCGACGAGCAGGCCGTCCGGCACCTTGAGGATGCCCATGTCGGCGGCCAGCCCCATGTTGCGCAGCATGGACCGCCCGACCAGGCAGACCTTGCGCCCGCGTGCGGCGGCCGCGTCCAGGACCTGCTGCACGCGGTGCACGTGGCTGGCGAAGCAGGCCACGATCATCCGGCTCTTGGAGTCGTCGAAGACGCTCTCCAGCACCGGCCCGATCTCCCGCTCGGAGATGACGAACCCGGGCACGTCGGCGTTGGTGGAGTCGACCAGGAACAGGTCGACGCCCTCGTCGCCGAGCCGGGAGAAGCCGGCCAGGTCGGTCAGGCGGCCGTCCATCGGCAGCTGGTCGAGCTTGATGTCGCCGGTGTGCAGCACCAGGCCGGCGGGCGTGCGGATGGCCACCGCGAGCGCGTCCGGGATGGAGTGGTTCACCGCGAAGTACTCGCAGTTGAACTCGCCGTGCCGGGTGCTCTGCCCCTCGCGCACCTCACGCAGGTGCGGGGTGAGCCGGTGTTCCTTGCACTTGGCGGCGACCAGCGCGAGGGTGAACTTGGAGCCGACGATCTGCACGTCCGGGCGCAGCCGCAGCAGCCACGGGATGGCGCCGATGTGGTCCTCGTGGCCGTGCGTGAGCACGACGGCCTCGATGTCGTCGAGCCGGTTCTCGATGGCGCGCAGGTCGGGCAGGATCAGGTCCACGCCCGGCGAGTCCTCGGCCGGGAAGAGCACGCCGCAGTCGACCACGAGCAGCCGGCCGGCGTACTCGAACACGGTCATGTTGCGGCCGATCTCGCCGATGCCGCCCAGTGCGACGATCCGCAGGCCGCCTTCGGGCAGCTCGGGCGGCTGGCTGATCGGCAGCTCCGGGTTCGGCGCCGGGGCCTCGGTGGGGCGGTCGCGCTCGCGCTCGCGCTCGCGCTCGCGCGAGGATCGGCGGTTGGATTGGTGTGAACGACTCACAGGGCAACAACTTTCGTAGCCGGCTCGGCCGGCCAGGTCATGGTCGCCGGCGCAGTGCGGGCGACATCGTCAGGGGTGGGCCAGCGAGCATCGGGGCTCCGGCACACTTAGCGCCGCCAGATCGGCTGAAGGCGCGCATTACCACCGATATTACCGCTAAGCCAACCGGACCGGTTAGCGGCTTCCTCAGCGGTGGGTCAGATGCCCCGCGAGGTGGCCTGCAGTGCCTCGATATCGGCCGGCGCGCCGTCCAGGTCGACCTGCGCCAGCTCGCGGCCGAAGCCGTGCAGCACCAGCTCGCCGGGCGTGCCGACCACCGTCACCTGGCGCGGTCCCGACCGCGCGTTGATCTCCGCGCCGCGCGCCCTGGTGGCGTGCCGCAGCCGCACCCCGACCGGGCTGTGCCGGTACATCAGCCGTGCCGTCAGCCGCAGCGCCGACCACAGCGCCTCGTCCCGATCGGGCTCCGCCGCCCGGGGCTGCCAGCCGGGCTGCGCCCGGGCCAGATCCTCGTGGTGCACGAAGAACTCCAGCAGGTTGGCCCGCTCGTCCAGCAGCGGAATCCGGTACGGCGACCAGAGCGGCGCCCCGTCGCGCAGCAACCGCACCTGCTCGGCCCACGGCACCTTCTTGTACGTGTCCATCGCCGACTCGGCGAACCGTGCCAGCGCCGGGACCAGGATGCCCGGCGCGGCCAGCGGCTGACGCTCCCGCACCAGCAGGTGGGCGAGCAGTTCCCCGGCGCGCCAACCGGGCAGCACGGTGGGTGCGTCCGGGCCGGTGGCCTCGAACAGATCACAGATCGCGGCGCGCTCGCCGGGTACCAGCCTCATGCCTGTCAGTCCTCTTCCTCGGGTCGTACGTCCTAGTGCCGCGTGCGTCTCAGCTGGTCGGATGCGTCGCGGTGGCGCCGCCGAACAGGGTGCCGGGCCGCGCGGCCAGCGCGGCGGTGATGTCCCGCGTCTCCCCCGCCAGCCAGACCCGCACCCGGGTCCGCCCGCACATGTGTACGACCAGCTCACCCGGCTCGCCGTGCACCGTGACCGGGCGGGGGCCGGGCCGGACCTGCCAGCTCGAGCCGTCCGGGCGCTGCAGCAGCACCCCGACCGGACTGCGCTGGTAAGCGAGCCGGCCGAGCTTCTCCGCGCTGTGCCAGAGCGTCTCGTCCCGGTAGTTCTCGGCCGGCCTCGGCGCCCAGTTGCGCACCGCCCGGCGGATGTCCTCGTGGTGCACGTAGAGCCGCAGGAACTCCAGCCCGTCGGTCGGGCGGCGAGCAGGCAGCCAACTGCTCCGCCCGGTACGCAGTAGCTCGATCATGTCCAACCAGGGCAGCCGCCGCATCCTGTGCTGGGCCGCCCGTGCGACCGGGGGGACCAGGATGCCGAGCAGGCTGACCAGGAACCGGCGCTCCTGCACCAGCAGATAGGCCAGCAGCTCCGCGGTGTCGCGCCCGGCGCAGCAGGTCGGGGCGCCCGGCCCGACCCGCTCGAACTCCGCGCAGAGCGCCGCCCGCTCCCGGCCCGCTTCGGTCACCGCCCCCGGTGACACCGGCCTCAGCCCTCGGAAACCAGCGGGCTGGAGGCGATCTCGCTGTCGTCCTCCAGGGTGCCGATCTCGAAGTCGGCGAACACGTTCGGCACCGCATCCTGCAGCTGGCGCAGGCACTCGATGGCCAGCTCGCGGATCTCCACGTCGGCGTGCTCGGTGGCGCGCATCGCAATGAAGTGCCGCCACGCCCGGTAGTTGCCGGTGACCACGATCTTGGTCTCGGTCGCGTTCGGCAGCACCGCACGGGCCGCCTGCCGGGCCTGCTTGCGGCGCAGGGTGGCGTTCGGCACGTCGGCGAACCGCTGCTCGAGGCCGGAAAGCAGCAGGTCGTAGGCCTTCTCGGCGGCTTCGGTGGCCTCCACGAAGGCCGCGTGCAGCTCCGGCTCCGAGGCGATCACCCCCGGCTCCACGACCGCCGAGCCCCGCCCCGGCACGTAGCGCTGGGAGAGCTGGGAGTACGAGAAGTGCCGGTGCCGGATCAGCTCGTGGGTGAGCGACCGGGACACCCCGGTGAGGTAGAACGTGACCGTGCCGTGTTCCAGCACGCTCAGGTGGCCCACCTCGAGGATGTGCCGCAGGTAGCCGGCGTTCGTCGCGGTGGCCGGGTTCGGCTTCTTCCAGGACTGGTAACAAGCCCGGCCGGCGAACTCCGCGAGCGCCTGCCCACCGTCCGCGTCGGTCTCCCACGGCACGTCGGCGGGCGGCAGGAACTCGGTTTTCGCGATCAGCTGGACCCTCAGAGGCACAGTGTCAGGCATGCCGGCAGCGTAACGGCGCCGTTCGGCGCTCCGTGCTGACCTCCCGGTGACACCACTCGCAACACTGGAACTGTCCAAGATTGACGTTGCGTGACGCCATGAATGACGTCATAGTGATGTCATGGACGTCACGCCGTACGTCACCGGGCTGCGCGAGGACCTGATGTCCGCCGCCTCCGCCGGAGACGAACAGACCCAACGCACCGCG
This sequence comes from Pseudonocardia sp. Cha107L01, assembly GCF_052566575.1. NCBI lineage: Bacteria > Bacillati > Actinomycetota > Actinomycetes > Pseudonocardiales > Pseudonocardiaceae > Pseudonocardia > Pseudonocardia sp. Cha107L01. Next base: position 4,790,668 of record NZ_CP199579.1, on the reverse strand, counting down.
GCGCTGCTCGCGGCCGCGATCGAACCAGCCGCCCGGCTGGCCGTCATGAACGCGCTGGCCGACCTCGCCGCCGAGGTCACCGAAGCGCTCGACGGCGAGCGGGTCGTGGAGGTGCGCCTGGATGGGCGCCAGGTGCGGGTCGCGGTCAGCGAACCCACCCGGCCCCGGCCGGCGGAGGAGCCACCACCGGTCCCCCCGCTCGGCGACGCCGGCGACATCAGCCGGATCACCCTGCGGCTGATGGAACAGATCAAGAACCGCGCCGAGCAGGCCGCGAACTCGCAGGGCATGTCGCTCAACGCGTGGATCTCGCAGGCCGTGCAGGGCGCGCTGCACGGCGCGTCGCCGGACTGGGGCGACTGGGGTCAGTCGGGTCGGGGCGACGGCCGACGTGACCGGCGCGGTGAGGGCCGTCGCGGTGACGGCCGGGGTGACGGACGCGGCGACGGTGGCTCGAACCGGGACCGGGGACGCGACGACGACCGCCGGCTGCGCGGCTGGGTACAGGGCTGAGAGGGCGATCATGACCGAGGACAGCACTCCGCGCGACGAGCACGGCAAACCCGAGACACCCGGAGCAGCCGGGGCGGGCGGCGACCCGGCCGACGTCTGGGCCGAGGCGACCAGCACCGGCGACACCGCCGACCCGACCGACGCGGCCACCGCCGGCCCGACCGACGCGGCCAGCGCCGGCGAACCCGGCGAGAAGCCGGGCTCAGAAGCGGGCGCAGAAGCGGGCGCCGAGCCGGGCGCCGGACCGACGAGCGCCGACCGGACCGGCGACGAGCCGGTGGAGGCGGTGCGAACCGAGAGTTGGCCGGGTGCCGAGCCGGCCGAGTTGGACCTGTCGATCGACGTCGGGCGGATCGAGGTGGCGCTGGACGACAGCGCCTCGTCCGTCGACGTCGACCTGCGGGCCGAGCAGGGCCCGGGCAGCGGCTGGACCAAGGGACTGTCCGGGGTGCTCAACTGGCTGAACGAGGCCTCCGGCCCGGGCGGCTCGATCCGGATCGGCGGCCGGGACATCAATCTGGGCGGTCGCGGGTTCTCCCTCCGTGACCTGGGCAATCTGGGCAACCTGGGCGGACTCGGTGGCCTGGGCGGTCTCGGTGGGCTGGGCGGCCCGGACTTCGACCTGCGCGACCTGGCCGGCCGTGACCTGGCCGCCGAGGCCGTCCGCGCCACCGAGGTGACCTGGTCGGAGCCGACCCGGCGGCTGGTGGTGCACTCGTCGACGATGCCGCTGCGGATCGTGCCGCTGGTGCTGACCGTGCGGGCGCCGGCCGGGTCGCGGATCACGCTGCGCACCAAGGCCGGCCAGATCAGCGTCACCGGGCGCTCCGGCACCGCGAGCGCGCGGACCGGTTCCGGCGACATCGCGTTGGACAGTGTCTCCGGCGACCTCAAGCTGTCCACCGGCTCCGGCGGGGCGAGGGTGCGAGCGGTGTCCGGGCGCACCAGTGCGAAGAGCGGCTCGGGCAACCTGGCGGTGGATGCGCTGGACGGCCCGGCCGAGGTCCAGAGCGGCAGCGGCGACCTGCGGCTGGGCACCGTGCGGGCCGACCTGTTCGCCCGCGCCGGTTCCGGTGACGTGACCGTCGACGACGCCGAGGCCGGCCGCCTCGAGCTGACCACCGGCTCGGGCAACCTGCGGGTCGGGGTTCACGCGGGGGTGGCCGCCGAGCTCGACCTGCAGTCCGGTTCCGGCCGCGCCCGCAGCGAGCTCGACGTCAGCGACACCGCCCCGACCAGCGGCGCCGCCGTGCTGCGCATCCACGGCCGGACCGGCAACGGCGACGTCCTGGTGACCAGGGCGCTGAGTCCGGCGGGGGCGGCCGGCTAGCTGGTGCTCGTCAGCTCGTCAGCTCGCCGGCCGTGCGGCCAGTGCCTTGGCGAGCGGGGCGATCAGGTCGCCCCGCTCGCCAAGGCGCACGTCGTCCAACCCCAGCCAGTCAGCCATCAGCCGCAGCTCGGCGGCCAGCTCGGCGGCCACCCTGGGTATCTCGCCGCCGGGCTCGCTGAACGCCCCCGGCACCCGCAGCACGTTCGCCACCCGGTCGGTCTTCAGGTCGACCCTGGCGACCAGCGCGTCGTCGAGCAGGAACGGGAAGACGTAGTAGCCGTGCTCCCGCTTCTCCGCCGGGGTGTAGATCTCGATCCGGTACCGGAAGTCGAAGAGCCGCTCGGTGCGCGCCCGTTCCCAGATCAGCGGGTCGAACGGGCAGAGCAGGGCACGGGCCGCGACCTTGCGCGGCATCCGCGCCCCGGGACGGCGATAGCCGACCTTCGCCCAGCCCCGGACCTCGACCGGCTCCAACTCACCGGCGTCGACCAGCTCACTGACCGCCGTCCGGCAGGTCTCCGGGCCCATCCGGTAGTAGTCGCGCAGCTCGGCCTCGGTGGCCACCCCGAGCGCGGCGCCCGCGTAGCCGATCAGCCGCCGCGCCGCCTCGTCCGACTCGACCGGCGGCGCGGCCAGCACCTCCGGCGGCAGTACCCGCTCCGGCAGGTCGTAGAGCCGCTGGAAGTTGACCCTGGTGCCGGTGGTGAGCTCGCCGGTGCCGAACAGGAACTCGCAGATCCGTTTCACATCCGACCGGCTCCACCAGGACGCACCCTTGGGCCGGGGCACCCCGCTGCCGGCGCCGAGCAGCTGCTCCAGCGCGCCCGCGCCGACCGGGCCGACCTCCTTGACGGCGGCGAGCACATCGCTCACCAGGGCGGGCTCCCGGTCCACCAGCTCGTGGTAGTGCCGCCACCAGCCCTTGCGCTTGGCACCGGACTGCAGCAGCGGCCAGTCCTGCACCGGCAGCAGGCTCGCCTCGTGCGCCCAGTACTCCACCAGCAACCGGGGCCGGCGCGCGCTGTGCGACCAGGCGGCCTCGTCCAGCAGCGCCATCGGGTAACCGCCCAGCCGGCTGAACACCGGCATGTAGTGCGCCCGCACCGCCACGTTGACCGAGTCCAGCTGGAGCAGCCGCAGTCGCTCCGTCAGCCGGCCGAGGTGGCGGCGGCCGACCGGCCCGGACGGTCGTGGCTCGGCGAACCCCTGAGCGGCGAGGGCGGCCCGCCGAGCCGCCGCCGCGGTGATCGTGTCCATCCCGCGCAGTTTCGCACGCACCCCCGACACTTCCGCCCCGCCGCCCCCCCCCGCCGCCCAGCCCCCCGCGAGTCGGGCCTCACAGCACACCGAGTCGGGGCCCACAGCACACCGCGAGTCGGGGCTCACAGCACACCGAGTCGGGGCTCACAGCACACCGCGAGTCGCGGATTTTGTCACCGCGAGTCGGGGATTCCGTCAGGGCAGGTCGGGGATGCCGCCGGACTCCATGATCCGCCGCCTCGGGTCCCGGTTCTCCACCCGGAGCGGGCCGGTCAACCGGAGCTCGCGCAGCTCGCGGTCACCGGCGTCCAGGGTGCGCCCCATACCGTCCGGATCCCAGCCGACGCGGTCGTAACAGGCCCGCGACGCCACATCCTGCTCGGGGAGCCACGCAATGCCCCCCTGGGCGCCGTCCTGAGCCACCGCCTCGAACGCGGCGCCCAGCAGCCGCCGCCCGTGCCCGCGCCGGCCCCACCTCGGCTCCACCAGCAACGTGACGATCTGGGCCTGATCAGCGGAAACGCCGACCTCCTCGGCGTCCACCGGAGCGGCGGCACAGAAGCCGACGATCCAGTCACCCTCGGTCGCCACCAGCACGTGGTGTCCCTGACCCGCGGTCACCGCGGCCGCCCAGGCCTGCCGCGCGGCCGGTCCGGTCAGCTGCTCCAGTGCGTCCTCAGGCACCCACTCGGCATAGGCCACCCGCCAGGTCTCGGCCTGGATACGGATGATCTCGTCGACGTCGTCCGGGGTCGCGGCGCGGACCTGCGCAAGAGCCATCGCACCTGCTTACACGACGGGCGAGGCAGCGGCGGCGCCGACCCGGGCTGATCGAGTACGGCGCGGCCGGCCCGAGTGTGCTGAGAGCCCCGACTCGGTGTGCTGAGAAGCCCGACTCGCGGAAGGGTTACGGGGTGAGGTGCTAGAGGCCGAGGAGGGGTTCCAGGCCGACGGTGAGGCCGGGGCGGTCGAGGACCTCGCGGACGGCGAGCAGCACGCCGGGCATGAACGACGTCCGGCTGAGCGAGTCGTGCCGGATGGTCAGCATCTCGCCCTCGGTGCCGAACAGCACCTCCTGGTGGGCGACGAGGCCGGCCATCCGCACCGAGTGCACCCGGATCCCGTCGACGGTGGCACCCCGCGCGCCGGGCGACTCCTGGGTGGTCGCATCCGGCATCGGGGCCGAGTCGGCGGTGGCCCGCGCGGCTGCGATGAGCGAGGCGGTGTGCGCGGCGGTGCCGGAGGGCGCATCGACCTTGCCGGCGTGGTGCAGCTCGATCACCTCGGCGGAGTCGAAGAAGCGCGCGGCCAGCTGGGCGAAGTGCATGGTCAGCACCGCACCGATGCCGAAGTTCGGCGCCACCAGTACGCCGAGGCCCGGCTTGTGGGTCAACCAGTCGGCCACGGTGGCCAGCTTGGCGGCGTCGAAACCGCTGGTGCCGACCACGGCGGCGATGTCATGGTCGATGCAGAACCGGACGTTCTCCAGCGCGACGTCCGGGTGGGTGAAGTCGACGACGACCTGGGCACCGGCGTCGGCGACGTTGAACAGCCAGTCCCCCGCGTCCACCATCGCGACCAGGTCGAGATCGTCGGCGGCCTCCACCGCGCGGCAGACCTCGACCCCCATCCGGCCCCGCGCGCCCAGCACCGCCACCCGGATCGGCGCCTCGGCCGTATCGGACGCCGTATCGGATGCCGCCACCTCGTCCGGCTCACTCACGCCGCACACCTCCGCCTGTCAGCCGACAATCATTCCGGTGATCCACACCGCGGTCGCCAGCAGCCCGGCCGCCAGCTCGATCAGGATGCTCCAGCCGACCGCGCGCAGCGCCTCCCTGGTGGACGGCCAGGCTCGCGCGTGCTCCCGCAGCCGGGACAGCTCGGCGAGGTAGACGCCCAGTATGAAGCCGAGGAACAGCCCGATCACCGGGATCACGAAGAACCCGATGATGCCGAGCACCGCGCCGGCCAGCAGCGAGCGCCCGGGAACCCCGGCGGCCTTCAACGCCCGGCCTGGCAGCAGGTACTTCGCCACCGAGCCGAGCAGCGCGATGCCGACCGCCGCGCCCAGCACCGTCCAGCCGACGACGTCGTTGCGCGGCACCGCCCACACCGCGATACCGGCGACCACGAGGAGCAGGCCGGGCAGCACGGTGAGCACGGAGCCGATGAGGCCGGCCGCGACCAGCAGCCCGGCCACCACCGCATAGATCGTCACTGCCATGCGATCACGACTGCCATGCGATCACCACTGCCACGCGATCACCACTGCCATGCGATCACGACTTGAGCGCGCCCGGTAGTTCGGCCACCGAGTCGTACGGGCCGACCACCGCGGCCGTGAACGGCTGGCCCAGCACCTCGACAGCCACCGAGGTGACCTGGTCTGGCGTGACCGCCTCGATGGCGTCCAGGCTCTGTCGCAGTGAGCGCTGCCGGCCCAGGTCCAGCTCGTGGCGGCCGATGCGGTTCATCCGCGAGTTGGTGTCCTCCAGGCCGAGCACCAGGCCACCGCGCAGTGCGCCCTTGGCCCGGGTGACCTCGGTATCGGTCAGCCCGCCTGCGGCCACGTCGGCCAGCACCTTCCTGGTCACCGAGACCACCTCGTCGACGCGGTCCGGCTGGCAGCCGGCGTAGACCGCGAGCTGGCCGGCATCGGTGTAGCTGGTGGTCGCCGAGTACACCGAGTACGCGAGGCCACGCTGTTCGCGCACCTCCTGGAACAGCCGCGAGCTGAGCCCGCCGCCGAGCCCGGTGTTGAGTACCTCCAGTGCCGCACGGCGCGGGTCGTGGCGGACCAACCCGGGTACGCCGAGCATCAGGTGCACCTGCTCGGTGTCCTCGCTCTGCAGCACGAGCTCACCGGGCGCGGTGGCCGGCGGGGTACCGGTGCGCAGCGGAGCGGGTACGGCTGGCTCACCGGCCGGGAAGGCTCGTTCGACCAGCTCGACGACCCGCTCGTGGCTCAGGTTGCCGGCGGCGGCCACCACCATCCGCGGCGCGGTGTAGTGCCGCTGCCAGAAGCCCCGCAGCCGATCCCTGGTCATCTCCTGGATGGACTCCTCGGAGCCGATCACCGGCAGGCCCAGCGCGTGCGCGCCGAACAGCGCGCTGTCGAACACCTCGCCGAGCAGGTCCTCGGGGTCGTCCGCGCGCATGGCGATCTCCTCGAGCACCACCGCCCGCTCCAGCTCGACGTCGCCGGGCGCGAACGTCGCCGCGGTCACCACGTCGGACAGCAGGTCCACCGCGAGCGGCAGGTCCGAGTCAAGCACGTGGGCGTAGAAACAGGTGTGCTCCTTGGCGGTGAACGCGTTCAGCTCACCGCCGACGGCGTCGATCTCCTGGGCGATCTGGGCAGCGGTGCGCCGGGTCGTGCCCTTGAACAGCAGATGTTCCAGGTAGTGCGCGGCACCGGCCTCCTCGGGCGTCTCGTCCCGCGAACCGGCGCCGATCCAGACCCCGACCGACGCCGACCGAACCCCGGGCACCCACTCGGTGACCACCCGCAGCCCGCTGGGTAGCAGGCTGCGGGTGACCGAATCCGGTTCCGGGGTGCCCGCGCCGCCGGAGTTGCCCGACGGTGCGAGCAGGGTCAACTGACCTCGGCCTTCTCAGCCTCGGCGGCGACCGGGGCATCCGTGGCCGGAGCGGCGGGTGCCTCGTTCTCGGCGACCGGGACCAGCGAGACCTTGCCGCGGTTGTCGATGTCGACGACCTCGACGCGGAGCTTGTCGCCGACCTTGACGACGTCCTCGACCTTGTTGATCCGCTTGCCGTTGCCCAGCTTGGAGATGTGCACCAGGCCGTCCTTGCCCGGCACCAGCGAGACGAACGCACCGAAGGCGGCGGTCTTGACGACCGTGCCCAGGTACCGCTCGCCGATCTTCGGCAGCTGCGGGTTGGCGATCCCGTTGATCATGGCGATGGCCGCCTCGGCGGACGGGCCGTCGGCCGCACCCACGTAGATGGTGCCGTCGTCCTCGATCGAGATGTCCGCACCGGTCTGCTCGGTGATCGAGTTGATCATCTTGCCCTTCGGGCCGATGACCTCGCCGATCTTGTCGACCGGGATCTTCACCGAGGTCACCCGAGGCGAGTACGGGCTCATCTCGTCGGGCTCGTCGATCGCCTCGGCGAGGACGTCCAGAATGGTCAGCCGGGCGTCGCGGGCCTGCGACAACGCCTTGGCCAGCACCTCGGACGGGATACCGTCCAGCTTGGTGTCCAGCTGCAGCGCGGTCACGAAGTCCTTCGTGCCGGCAACCTTGAAGTCCATGTCGCCGAAGGCATCCTCGGCGCCGAGGATGTCGGTCAACGCGACGTAGCGGGTCTTCCCGTCCACCTCGTCGGACACCAGACCCATTGCGATGCCGGCGACCGGGGCCTTCAGCGGGCAGCCGGCGTTCAGCAGCGACAGCGTCGAGGCGCACACCGAGCCCATCGAGGTCGACCCGTTGGAGCCGAGCGCCTCGGAGACCTGGCGGATCGCGTACGGGAACTCCTCGCGGCTGGGCAGCACGGGCAGCAACGCCCGCTCGGCCAGCGCGCCGTGGCCGATCTCGCGGCGCTTCGGCGAACCCACCCGGCCGGTCTCACCGGTCGAGTACGGCGGGAAGTTGTAGTTGTGCATGTAGCGCTTCTTGGTCTCCGGGGACAGCGAGTCGATCTGCTGTTCCATCCGGAGCATGTTCAGCGTGGTGACACCCATGATCTGGGTCTCGCCGCGCTCGAACAGCGCCGAGCCATGTGCCCTCGGCACGACCTCGACCTCGGCCGACAGCGGCCGGATGTCGGTCAGGCCACGGCCGTCGATCCGGACCTGGTCGCGCAGGATGCGCTGGCGGACCAGCTTCTTGGTGACCGCGCGGAACGCGCCACCCAGCTCCTTCTCGCGACCCTCGAACTTCGGGCCGAGCTGGTCGAGCACCTCGGCCTTGATCTCGTCGAGGCGGGACTCGCGGGCCTTCTTGTCGGCGATGGTGAGCGCCTTGGCCAGCTCGGCGGAGACCGCGTCGGAGACCGCGTCCAGCGCGTCGGCCTGGTAGGCCGGGTAGGTCGGGTACTCGCCGGTCGGCTTACCGGCCACGTCGGCCAGCTGCTGCTGCGCGACGCACAGCGCGCGGATGAACGGCTTCGCGGCCTCGAGGCCCGCGGCGACGACCTCCTCGGTCGGTGCGGCGGCGCCACCGGCGACCAGCTCGATCGTCCGGGTGGTGGCCTCGGCCTCGACCATCATGATCGCCACGTCGTCACCGGCGATGCGGCCGGCCACGACCATGTCGAACACGGCGCGCTCGAGCTGCTCGTAGGTCGGGAACGCGACCCACTGGGTCTTGCCGGCCTCGTCGGCGATCAACGCGACCCGGGTGCCGCCGACCGGCCCGGTGAAGGGCAGCCCGGAGATCTGGGTGGACGCGGACGCGGCGTTGATGGCCAGCACGTCGTAGGGGTCCTGCGGGTGCAGCGAGAGCACGGTCACCACGACCTGGATCTCGTTGCGCAGGCCGTCGCCGAAGGTCGGGCGCAGCGGCCGGTCGATCAGCCGGCAGGCCAGGATGGCGTCCGTGGACGGCCGGCCCTCGCGGCGGAAGAACGAGCCGGGAATCCGCCCGGCGGCGTACATCCGCTCCTCCACGTCAATGGTGAGCGGGAAGAAGTCGAGGTTGTCCTTCGGGTGCTTGGACGCCGTGGTGGCGGACAGCAGCATGGTTTCGTCGTCGAGGTAGGCGACGACCGAACCGGCCGCCTGCCTGGCCAACCGGCCGGTCTCGAACCGCACGGTGCGGGTGCCGTAGCTCCCGTTGTCGAGGACCGCGGTGGTCTCGTGCACCCCGTCTCGGGTGTCATCTGACATGTAGAAAAATCTCCTCTTTGGTTCACGGTGAGGCAACCGCGTGATCCGGATCGAGGCCGGTCTTCGATCGAAGCCCTCGGCGCGGCTCTCCGCCGCGCCCGGGGGCCACTACCGAGGACCGGCGATTCGGGTGTTCCTCCCGGTCCGGGCCGCGGTGGCCTTGAAATGTGTAGTTCTGTGTCGTTCTGAGAGGTCTGGCTAGCTCATCTTTGGCTCTGCTCCGGGCCGGCCCGAGTGGGCCCGGCGGCCGGAATGCCGGCAGGGGGAGCGCCGCGACGCGGACGCTCCCCCTGCCGGACTCTCAACGACGGAGACCGAGGCGCTCGATCAGCGCGCGGTAGCGCGACACGTCGACCTGCCTGAGGTACTTCAGCAGGCGCCGGCGGCGGCCGACCATCAGCAGCAGACCACGACGCGAGTGGTGGTCGTGCTTGTGCAGCTTGAGGTGCTCGGTGAGGTCGACGATGCGCTTGGTGAGCAGCGCGACCTGGGCTTCCGGCGACCCGGTGTCCGATTCGTGGACACCGTAATCGGTGAGAATGGTCTTCTTTTCGGCGGCGTCAAGTGCCACGGGTGGGGTACTCCTCGGTTCTGTGCTGTGCCGTGCGGTCCCGCGCTCGGCTTCGGCGCGGAAGGTAAGTCGGTGCCGGCCGCCACGGACCACAGCCGCACCCAGCAACAAAGTTTACCAGGCGTTATTCACGCAGCGACGCCGGCCGGGCATGGGCGAGCCGCGCGCGCGGTCGCGGGGCGCACCGCCGGGCCTGCTCGGACTCCGGCGCACCCTCACCGGCCGGCGGCCGTGACTCCGACTCAGACACCGACTCAGACACCGGCACAGCCGTCGGCACAGACACTGACACCGACATTTGCACACCCGGGGGCACCGAGCCGGGCCGGGCGCGCAGCGGCACCCGGTGCAGCACGGTGTACCTGGGGCCCGCCGAGCTCAGCTCGGAACGCACCAGGCACACCTCCGCCGGGCGCCACCACGGCCCCCGGTGCCGGCCCAGCGGCCCGGCGGACGGCGGCGCGTCGGTGCGCCGTGAGGTGCGCGCCACCGTGACATGCCCCCGGAAGCTGGCCGGATCACCGCCGGCCGCCACCACCAGCTCGGCCAGCGCGTCGGCGTCGGCCGCCCCGGCGGGCAGTACTCCGACCGCGGCCACCTTCGGGAACGACACCGTGCCGGCCAGACGCAGCCAGGGCGCCGCCAGGCCACCCGCCCGCGCCTCGAGCCGACGGGCCAGCACGCCGGGCTCCGCCTCGCCGTGGAAGCCCAGCGTGACGTGCCAGCGGGCGGTCGGCGTGGCACGCCAACCCTCCGGCGGCCAGTCCGGGTGGGCGGACAGCTCGCCGTCCAGCGTGAGCACCGCTGCCCGCGAGGGCCACAGCGCGGTGAACAACCGGGTCATCCGCGGTCACCTCCGTTCGGCCGCGGCACGCCGCAGCAGTTCCGCGATCGCCGGGAAGCGCGGGCCGAGCACACTCGCGGCGGCGGCCAGCTGAGCCGGCGCGGCCACCGCGCGCAACGCCTCGCTCGGATCCTGCGGCCCTCCCCCGGGCAGCCCCAGGTGCGGCCGGGTCTGCCGGAGCTGGGCCAGCAGCTCGTCGGCGCGCACCGGCTCACCGGGCGGCAGCCGGCGCACATGCCGGTCCAGCAGGGCGAGCCGGGCCAGCACGCCCGGGTCACCGATCTTCACCCGGCGTGCGCTGACCAGCTGGCTGAGCATCGCGGTGGACAGTCCCAACCCGTCGGCCAGGCGGGCCTGGGACACCCCGAGCGCCGCCTGCAGCCGCCGGATCCGGTCGCCGAGCGGCTCGCCGTAGAGCTCCCGCTGGCGGGCCACGTTCCTGGCGAAGGTCGCCCGCGCGGCGGCCTCGGCCGACGTGTCCGCCGGCCCGCCGACCTCGGCTCCGAGCCGACCGCCGGGCTCTACCCGCTCCTGGACTGCCACGCTGACCCCACTCCTTTGCCGGACACCGCGAATGCTCGCAGCCCGGCGGGTGCCCCTGGGGCGGAATGGCGAATCTCCCGGTGCAATTCCCCCGGCAGGCGGCTAGAGATCCTTCGGGTGGAAGCCTTGAGCACCGCCGCACCGCTGGGTGTTAACGCCGAGTCACCGACCGGACGGCCCGGTGTCGGCCCTGGTACGGCTGGGGCCGTCCCTTGTCACCGAGACCAACGCCAGTCCGGTAATTTTCGTCGAGAACCGGACTCACGCCGACCTCGACGCAGTCCATACCTACCCGCCGGTCACTGACAGTGACCGCTGCGGCGCCAGCTCTCCCCGGGCTCAGTCGGCGAGCAGCTCCCGGGTGCGGTCCACGTCCCGGCCCATCTGCTCGACCAGCGCGTCGACGCTGTCGAACCGCTCCATCCCGCGCAGCCGGGCGACGAAGTCGAGCGCCACCTGGTGACCGTAGAAGTCCTCGTCCACATCCAGCACGTAGGCCTCGACGGTGCGCTGACGGCCGGAGAACGTCGGGTTGGTGCCGACCGAGACGGCGGCCGGCAGCTGCCGCTTGCCGTGCACGAACCAGCACGCGTAGACCCCGTCCGCCGGAACCGCCGAGAACGGCGGCGGCGCCAGGTTCGCGGTCGGGAATCCCAGCTCGTGGCCGCGCCGGTCACCGCGCACCACGACACCCTCCAGCCGATGCGGGCGGCCGAGCGCCTGCGCGGCCAGCGTCACGTCACCGCCGTCGATGCAGGCCCGGATGTAGGTCGAGGAGTAGGTCACCCCGTTGCCGGGATCGGTGCTGTCGGTGATCAGCTCCAGGCCCTCGACGGCGAAGCCGAAGCGGCGGCCGAGCTGGCGCAGCAGCGGAACGTCGCCCTTGGCGCCGTGCCCGAAGGTGAAGTTGTCCCCCACCAGCACCGCGGCCGCGTGCAGTCGCTCGACGAGCACCTCGTGGGCGAACTCGTTGGCCGGCATCCGGGCCATCTCGGTGGTGAACGGCAGGACGCAGAACGCCGAGATACCCATCTCGCCGACCAGCTCGGCACGCCGGGCCAGCGTGGTGAGCTGTGCCGGGTGGTGCCCCGGCCGGACCACTTCGGTCGGATGGGGGTCGAAGGTGACCAGTACCGACGGCAGACCCCGGGCGGCGGCCACCGCCACCGCCCGTCCGATCAACTTCTGGTGGCCGCGGTGCACCCCGTCGAACACCCCGACCGTCACCACGCTCCGCCCCCAGCCGGTGGGCACGTCGTCCAGCCCTCGCCAGCGCAACACGGCCGCGAGCCTACGTGGCGTTCGCGGGGGCCAGCACGAGCACCGGCCTTGCGCGCCCGTCCACCTCGCTGACCAGCGCGAGCGCGCGCCCGTCCGGACCGGTCACCGCGTACACCCCGGAGATGCCGGCGGCGGTCAGCGCCCGGCCGTGGGACAGCGCCTCGGCCTCGTCAGGGTCCGCCGTGCGCACCTGGAACGCCGCGGTCACCGCCGCCGCCAGGTCGTGCGTCAGCTCGGGCCGCTCGGCCAGCTCGTCCAGGGTGCGCGCGGTGTCCAGGGCGAACGGGCCGACCCGGGTGCGGCGCAGCGCGGTGAGGTGCCCACCGACGTCCAGGCCGGCGCCCAGGTCCCTGGCCAGCGCACGGATGTAGGTACCGGAGGAGCACTCCACCCGGACGTCGAGGTCGGTGTACCCGGGACCGCGGCGGACCGCGTCCAGGGTGAACTCGCTGACCGTGACCGGGCGGGCGGCCAGCCGCACCTGTTCGCCGTCCCGGACCCGCTGGTAGGCGCGCTTGCCGTCCACCTTGATGGCGCTCACCGCACTGGGCACCTGCTCGATCGCGCCGGTCAGCGGGACCATCCCGGCGCGCACCGCCGCCTCCTCGACCCCGCCGGCGTCGCGGGTCGCGGTGACCTCGCCCTCGGCGTCGTCGGTGCTGGTGGCGACGCCGAGCCGGATCGTGGCCGCGTACGCCTTGGTGTCCAGGGCGAGGTGCCCGAGCAGCCGGGTGGCCCGTTCCACCCCGAGCACCAGCACGCCGGTGGCCATCGGGTCGAGCGTGCCGGCGTGCCCGATCTTGCGGGTGCCCAGCAACCTGCGCAGCCGCCCGACCACGTCGTGCGAGGTCAGGCCGCCTGGTTTGTCCACGACCACCAGGCCGGATGGGGGGCTCATGGATACCGATCCTGCCGCGGCGATGTCCGGCGCCCCGAACCGGTGGTCATCGCCGGATGCAGCTCCTAAGGTGAGCCACACTTTGACCGCGGGGAGGCGGCATGTCCGATCAGGCCACCACAGACACACCCACCACCCCGCCCGAGAAGCCAACCGCGCGCGGTCGCGGCGGCCGGTACTACTCGAAGCTGTGGTTCTGGATCCTGGTCGCCATCGTGGCCGGCATCCTGCTCGGGCTGTTGGCGCCCGGGGTGGCCCGCAACACCAAGTGGCTGGCCGACACCTTCCTGCAGCTCATCAAGGTCATCACCGGCCCGGTGATCTTCTGCACCGTGGTGGTCGGCATCGCCTCGCTGGGCAACCTGGCCAGGGCAGGCGGCCTGGCCGTGCGGGCACTGGTCTACTTCCTGCTGGCCACGGTGGCCTCGCTGGCCCTCGGGCTGGTGGCGGCCAACGTGATCCAGCCGGGCGCCGGGTTCAGCGCACCGCCCAGCGCCGCGGACCTGAAGCAGGCGCAGGCGCAGCTGGCCCCGGCAACGCACGACGCCGGTGTGATCGACTTCATCACGAAGGACCTGCTGCCGACCAGCTTCCTGCAGCCCTTCGTCACCAACCAGGTGCTGCAGGTGCTGGTGCTGGCCATCCTGACCGCCTGCGCCACCTCGATGCTGGCCCCGGCGCTGCGCGAGCGGGTGGTCGGCGTGGTGGACACGGCCAGTAAGGTGATCTTCGGCATCATCAAGATCATCATGTGGGTGGCCCCACTCGGCGCGTTCGGCGGCATGGCCTACACGGTCGCGGTGTTCGGCGGCGGCGCGCTGGGCAGCCTCGGGCTGCTGATGCTGGCGTTCTGGGGCACCTGCGCGGTCTTCGTGTTCGGCGTGCTCGGCGCGGTGGCCGCGTGGAGCGGGTTCAGCATCTTCAAGTTCATCCGACTGATCAAGGACGAGCTCCTGATCATCCTGGGCACCTCGTCCTCGGAGACCGTGCTCCCCCGGCTGCTGGCCAAGCTGGAGGCCGCCGGCGCGTCCCGGCAGACGGTCGGCGTGGTGATCCCCACCGGCTACTCGTTCAACCTGGACGGCACCTGCATCTACCTGACCCTGGGGGCGCTGTTCATCCTGCAGGCCGGCGGCGAGCAGATCGGGATCGGCACCCAGATCGGGCTGCTGCTGCTCATGGTGCTCACCTCCAAGGGCGCCGCCGGCATCACCGGTGCCGGGCTGGTCACCCTGGCCGCGTCGCTGCAGGCGTTCGGCGGCGAGTTCTTCAGCCCCGAGGCGGTCGCGATCGGCATCGCGCTGGTCGTCGGCATCGACCGGGTGATGAGCGAGGGGCGCGCGCTGACCAACTGCATCGGCAACGGGGTGGCCACCATGGTGATCGCCCGGCTGCAGGGCGAGCGGGACGACGAGCGGTTCCAGGCGGTGCTGAACGACCCGAGCCTGGTGGACGACGCGATGAGCCGGATGAGCCAGGCGAGCTAGTGCCCCGCACCGGAAATCTGCGCAATAATTCCGGCGCCCAGATGGCGCCTGGCGGCGTTGCCGCCCTGGCGGATACGCCCGGTATGAGCTGCGGGCGGCGCCTTACCAGCCACCATCTGAATCACCGGACTTATCACACGAATTTCCGGCGCGGGACACTAGCTCACCAACCTGCGCTGGGCAACCGGAGTCCTGGACAACCGGAGTCAGTGGCGCACCGCGCCGGTCACCGCCCACGCCCCGGAGCGGCTCCTTGCCACCACGCTGACCAGCCTGACCAGCATGAACATGGCCAGCCCCGTCCAGATCCCGGCCAGCCCCCAACGGAACACCAACGACAGCCAGATCAGCGGCAGGAATCCGCAGAAGGCGGCCAGGAGCGTCCAGGTGCGCAGGAACCGGGCGTCCCCGGCGCCGAGCAGCACGCCGTCCAGGGCGAACACCAGCCCGGCCACCGGCTGCAGCGCGACGAAGAACCACCAGGCCACCGGGATGGCGGTGAGCACCTCGGCGTCGTTGGTGAACAGCCGGGGCAGCACCCCGGCGAGCGCCGCGAACAACACGCCGAACCCGCAGCCGAGCACCAGCCCGTACCGGGACACCCGCGTGGCGACCCGGCGGGCCCGGTCCGCGCCGCCGGCACCGAGCGCGGCCCCGACCAGTGACTGGGCCGCGATCGCCAGCGAGTCGAGCACCAGCGCCTGGAAGTTCCAGAGCTGCAGCACGACCTGGTGCGCGGCGACCGAGGGCGCGCCGAACCGGGCCGCGACGGCGGCGGCGGAGAGGAAGCAGGCCTGGAACCCGAGGCTGCGCAACACCAGGTCGCGGCCCATCCGCAGCTGCGCGCGCAGCAGCGCGGGCACCGGGGCCAGCGGCGGCCGTTCCCTGAGCAGTGCCCGGATGAACAGCACGGCCGCGACCAGCTGGCCGGACACGTTCGCCACCGCCGAGCCGACCATCCCCAGCGCGGGCACCCCGCTGAGGCCGTACACCAGCACCGGGCACGCGATCGCGGACAGCCCGTTGCCGAGCAGCACGATGCGCATCGGGCGGGCGGTGTCCTGCACGCCGCGCATCCAGCCGTTGCCGGCCAGTGTCACCAGCACCAGCGGCGCGCCGGGCAGGGCGATCCGCAGCCAGCTCAGCGCGGCGTCCGACACCGGTCCCGGGCCGCCGGCCAGCGCCCTGGCCACCGGGCCGGCCACCAGCTCACCGATCAGCACCAGCACCGCGCCGACCCCGAGCGCCAGCCAGGTGGACTGCACGCCCTCGCCGACCGCCTCGGCGCGCCGGCCGGCCCCGTGCAACCGGGCGGCCCGCGCGGTGGTGCCGTAGGACAGGAAGTTCAGCTGGGACGACACCTGCGCCAGCAGCACGGCGCCGATCGCCAGGCCGGCCAGTGGGACCGCGCCCAGATGTCCGACCACCGCGGTGTCGACCAGCAGGTACAGCGGTTCGGCGGCCAGTACCAGCAACGCCGGTACCGCGAGCCGCAACAGCTCGCGCGCGCCGGCCCGGTCCGCGTCAGCCCGGTCCGCGTCAGCCGGCTCGGCCTTGCTGACGTCCAATTCGCCGGCTCGCTCCCCGTCCGCTCGATCCGGTACAGCTCCCGGTTCCGGTACTGCCACCGGCCCAGCCTGCCCGGCCGGACCCGCCGGCACGAGTCGGTTCGACCGGCGCGGCTTCGAGGGCCGGACAGAAGTGGCGCGGATCACGCTGAGAGGAGGTCCTGGCGTCAGTCCTCGTCGGTGTCCTCGCGCGGCGCCTTGTACGGGTCCGGGTCGCCGGCCGGCTTCGCGCCGGAGGCCAGCCGGGCCACCTCGGCATCGGCCGCCCTGGTCTGGGCGAGCAGGTCGTCGAACTTCCGGACGCCCTCCGGGATCGCGTCCCGGACGAACGCGAGCGTCGGGGTGAACCGCACGCCGGTGCGCTGCCCGACCATCGACCGGAGCACTCCCGTCGCGCTGGCCAGTGCGGCGGCCGCGCCCTCAGCATCCGGCTCCGCGTCCACTGTCTCGCCGCGCACGCTGTAGAAGACGGTCGCGTCGTGCAGGTCGCCGGTGACCCGCGCGTCGGTGATCGTCACCATGGCCAGCCGAGGGTCTTTCACCTCGCGCTCGAGCGCGGTTGCCACGATCTGGGCAATCCGCTTGGCCAGCCGGTTCGCTCTCGCCTGGTCCACCACGATGTCTCTCCTGTCCCGGGCTGGCCCGTGCTACTCGTCGTGCGGGCCGATGGTCCTCCGCCGGGCGGAGAGCAACTCCAACTCCGGGCGGGCGGCCACCAGCCGTTCGCACCGATCCAATACCCCGGTCACCTGCCCCGCATCGGCGGCCACGCAACTGACCCCGATCAGGGTCCTGCGGTGCAGGTCGAGATGGCCGGCCTCGGCAACCGCGACATCGAACTTGCGGCGCAACTCAGCGATCACCGGGCGTACCAGTGACCGCTTCTCCTTCAGCGAGCTGACGTCCCCGAGCAGGACGTCGAGCTCCAGGGCTCCTACGTACATGACCTGACTAGTACCCGATCCCGCGGAGCGGTGTCGGAGCCGGGGGTGGCGCTGCCTCACGCGGCGCCACCCCCGGCCACCGGACTAGCTCCTCGGCTTCTCCCGCATCTCGAAGGTCTCGATGATGTCGCCGACCTTCAGGTCGTTGAAGTTGCCGAGCGTCAGACCACACTCGAAGCCCTCACGGACCTCGACCGCGTCGTCCTTGAAGCGCCGCAGCGAACTGATCGGCTGGTTCTCCACGACAACCACGTTGTCGCGGAGCAACCGGGCGCGGGCGTTGCGGCGGATCTCCCCGCTGAGCACCATGCAGCCCGCGATGGTGCCGACCTTCGAGGAGCGGAAGACGTCCCGCACCTCGGCCCGACCCAGCTCGACCTCTTCGAACTCCGGCTTGAGCATGCCCTTCAGGGCAGCCTCGATCTCGTCGATCGCCTGGTAGATCACCGAGTAGTAACGGATCTCCACACCCTCGCGGTTGGCCAGTTCAGTGGCCTTGCCCTCGGCCCGGACGTTGAAGCCCAGCACGATGGTGTTGTCCGCGATAGCGAGGTTGACGTCGCTCTCGGTGATGCCACCGACACCGCGGTGCGTCACCCGAAGCTCGACATCGTCGCCGACGTCGATCTTCATCAGGGCGTCCTCGAGGGCCTCGACGGTACCCGAGTTGTCACCCTTGATGATCAGGTTGAGGCTGTCGGTCTCCTTCAGCGCGGCGTCCAGGTCCTCGAGGCTGACGCGCTTGCGACGCGACGCCAGTTCGGCGTTGCGGTCACGGGCGCGGCGCCGGTCGGCGATCTGGCGAGCCACCCGGTCCTCGTCGACGACCAGGAACGTGTCGCCGGCACCGGGTACCGAGGTGAAGCCGATGACCTGCACCGGCTGCGACGGCAGCGCCTCGATGACGTCCCCGCCGTGCTCGTCGAGCATCCGCCGGACGCGGCCGGACGCATCGCCGGCCACCACCGAGTCGCCGACGTGCAGCGTGCCGCGCTGCACCAGCACAGTGGCCACCGGGCCACGACCGCGGTCGAGGTGTGCCTCGATCGCAACGCCCTGGGCCTCCATGTCCGGGTTGGCCCGCAGGTCCAACGCCGCGTCGGCGGTCAGCAGGATCGCCTCGAGCAGCTGGTCGATGTTGATGTTCGCCCGCGCCGAGACGTCGACGAACATCGTGTCGCCGCCATACTCCTCGGCGACCAGCCCGTACTCGGTGAGCTGCTGACGGACCTTGGCGGGGTTGGCCCCCTCCTTGTCGATCTTGTTGACCGCGACCACGATCGGCACCGAGGCCGCCTGGGCGTGGTTGATCGCCTCCACCGTCTGCGGCATCACGCCGTCGTCCGCCGCCACCACGATGACCGCGATGTCGGTGACCTGGGCACCACGGGCACGCATGGCAGTGAACGCCTCGTGGCCCGGGGTGTCGATGAAGGTGATCGGGCGCTCGTGGCCGTCCAGCTCCGTGATGACCTGGTAGGCACCGATGTGCTGGGTGATGCCGCCGGCCTCGCCCTCCATCACGTTCGCCTTGCGGATCGAGTCCAGCAGGCGCGTCTTGCCGTGGTCGACGTGACCCATGACGGTGACGACCGGCGGCCGTACGACCAGGTCGTCCTCGCCACCGGCGTCCTCGCCGTAGGAGATCGAGAAGCTGTCCAGAAGCTCGCGGTCCTCCTCCTCGGGAGAGACCACCTGCACCTGGTAGTTCATCTCGCCGCCGAGCAGCTCGAGGATCTCGTCGGACACCGACTGGGTCGACGTGACCATCTCACCGAGGTGGAACAGCACCTGGACCAGCGACGCCGGGTTCGCGCCGATCTTGTCCGCGAAGTCGGTCAGGGACGCGCCCCGGGGCAACCGGATGACCTCGCCCTTGCCCTTCGGCAGCCGCACGCCACCGACGCTGGGCGCCTGCATGGCGTCGTACTCCTGGCGCTTCTGCCGCTTCGACTTGCGGCCCTTACGGGCCGGTCCGCCGGGACGACCGAACGCACCGGCCGCGCCACCGCGACCGCGACCGCCACCACCGGGACGGCCACCGCCGCCACCGGGGCCGCCGCGGAAACCGCCGCCACCACCAGCGGGCGCGCCGCCACCGGCACCGCCGCCGCCACCGGGACGGAAACCGCCACCGGCACCGCCGCCGCCACCGGGACGGAAGCCACCGCCACCGCCGCCGGGACGACCGCCGCCGCCAGCACCGCCGCCGGGACCACCCGGACGGCCACCGGGGCCACCGGGACGGCCGCCACCGGGGCCGCCGCGACCGGGACCGGCCGGACGGCCGGGCATCATTCCCGGGTTCGGCCGGGGCGGCATCATGCCGGGGTTGGGCCGGGGACCGCCCGGACCAGCTGGGCTGGCGGGCCTGGGTCCGCTGGCCGGCCGGTTACCGGGACCGCTGCTGCCGCCCGGACGGGGCGGCGGCGGCGTCTGCTGCGGGCCACCCGGGCTGGGCGGCCCGGGACGGGCCGACGGCGGCCGCTGCGCGGGTGCGCCGGAGCCCACTCCGAACGGGTTGTTGCCGATCCGGGGGGTCCTCGGGCCGGGCTTCGGCCCGGTACGGCGCGGCGGCACCACAGCGGTGTCGCCGGCGCTCGCGGCGGCCGGTTGCTGCTGCTCGGGCGGAGCCGGGCGGTCCGCCGAGGGCTCCGTCCGCGCGGGCGGCTGCTGAGCCGCCGCCGGCTCGGCCGGGGCGGACGGAGCCGCCGGTGGCGGTGTCGAGGGCCGGGCGGGAGGTGGCGAAGCCGGCCGAACCGACTCCACCGGCGGGGCCGGGGGCGCCGACTGGGCGGCGACCGGCGCGGGCGCCGCCGGGCGGGGCGGGACCGGACCGGGCCGGGGCGCGCCGGGGCGCGGACCTGGACCCTGACCGGGACGGGGGCCCGGTGCGGCGGACGGTCCGGACGGGGCCGGGGGCCGCGGTGCCGAGCCGGCCGGCGTGGCGGGGCTACCCGCCGCCGGCGCTGAACCACCCGGGCCGGGACGAGCCTGGCCGGGGCGGCGGCCACGGGCCTGTCCCCTGCCGCCGTCGGCGCCGCCACCGCCGGACAGCGAGTCCCGCAGCTTGCGGGCAACCGGGGCTTCCACGGTGGAGGACGGCGACTTCACGTACTCCCCAAGATCTTGCAACTTGCTCAGTACTTGCTTGCTGGTGACGCCGAGCTCTTTCGCGAGCTCGTGCACGCGGGCCTTGCCTGCCACTGCTCTCCTCTTGCTCGGAGGCCGGCGGCATCGTGCCCGCTCGACCTCGCCCTACTGTCGCAGCACACTCATGGTGCGATCTTCACAGCTGGCTCATGTCGGGTCGACCTGACTCTCGTGATCCAGGTGCGAGACGGTCTCGCACTTCGGTTCAGGTTGAAGGTAGTGCCGGACGGCCTCGACGGCGAGCGGACCGGGGACGCGTAACGCCCTCGGGAACGCTCCCCGCCGCTCCGCGCGGCGCAGGCACTCCAGATCAGGGTGCAACCAAGCACCTCGACCGGGAAACCGCCGCCTCGGGTCCGGGGTCAGCACCCCGGCAACCGTGACGACTCGTAACAACCCAGTGGCCCGGGACCGTGACCTGCACCCGACGCACGTCCGTTCCGGAGCCGCACGTGAGGTGCGGTCCGCGGACATGCTTGCGGGAACTGGATCGCGGCGGGAGGCCATGAGAAGTGTAGCGCGTCCCCGCTCGACCGCCATTCCTCGGTCCATGCCTTGGTCAAAGTCACGGTCAAAGCCCGATCTCCCCGGCGCGCTCAGCTCGCCGCGCCCACCCGGCCTCACCCTGACGAATCGCCCGGTTGCCCGGCCGACGAGTCGGCTGGCGCGGGCGCGTCCACCAGGGGTCGCGGGTCGGCGTCGCTGCGGATATCGATGCGCCAGCCGGTGAGCCGGGCGGCCAGCCGGGCGTTCTGCCCCTCCTTGCCGATGGCCAGGGAGAGCTGGAAGTCCGGCACCACCACCCGGGCCGTCTTCGTCCGGGGGTCCAGCACGGTCACCGAGATAACCTTCGCCGGCGACAGCGCATTCCCGACGAAGTCCGCCGGCTCGTCCGACCAGTCGATGATGTCGATCTTCTCGCCGGCCAGCTCGCTCATCACGTTGCGCACCCGCTGACCCATCGGGCCGATGCAGGCTCCCTTGGCGTTGACCGAGGGCACCATGGCCCGAACCGCGATCTTCGACCGGTGCCCGGCCTCCCTGGCCACCGCACAGATCTCCACCGAACCGTCCACCAGCTCGGGTACCTCCAGCGCGAACAGCCGGCGGACCAGGTTGGGATGCGTCCGGGACAGGGTGATCTGGGTACCCCGGCCGCCCCGGGACACCCCGACCACGTAGCAGCGGATCCGCTCGCCGTGCTCGTAGCGCTCGCCCGGCACCTGCTCGGCCGACGGGATCACCCCTTCGGTGCCGCCCAGCTGCACCACGACCACACCGCGGGCGTTGGCCCGCACGTCGCGCTGCACCACCCCGGCGACGATCTCGCCCTCCTTCGCGGAGAACTCGCCGTAGGTGCGCTCGTGCTCGGCGTCGCGCAGCCGCTGCAGGATGACCTGCCGCGCGGTGGTCGCGGCGATCCGGCCGAACCCCTCGGGGGTGTCGTCCCACTCCCGCTCGAGCTGCCCGTCGTCGGCGTGTTCCTGGGCCAGCACCCGCACCAGGCCCGACTTGCGGTCGATGTCGATGCGGGCCTGTGCCTGGTGGCCCTCCGTGTGCCGATAGGCCGTCAGCAATGCTGTCTCGATGGCCTCGATCACCGTGTCGAAGGGGATGTCCTTGTCGCGCTCGATCGCCCGCAAGGCGGCGATGTCGACGTTCACTTGTGTTCCTCCGCTATTTCCCCAACGTCATGACGATCACTCGGTGCCGGTTTCGCGGACTCTCTGCCGCCCAGCGCCCGTAGCTCTTCCTCCGGTGGATGCCGGAACTCCACCACCACGACGGCGCGCTGCACATCGGCGTAGCGCACCTCCCGCAGCTTCCCCTTGACCAGCAGCGCAACCGCGTCCTCACCGGCGTCACCGACCCGACCGGTGATCAGCTCCCCGACCTTGGGCGTCACCTCGACCTGGCGCAGCCGCGCGCGCCGCCAGTGCCGTGGGGCGGTCAACGGCCGGTCCACCCCGGGCGAGGTGACCTCCAGTGTGTACGGCCCGCCGAGTACCTCGTCGTGCTCGTCCAGCTCGGCCGCCACCCGACGGCTCACCATCGCGATGTCGTCCAGGCCCACGCCGGAGTCGGCGTCGACCACCACACGGACGAGACGGCGCCGGCCGGCCGGCCGGATGTCGATCTCTTCAAGATCGAAGCCAACGGATGCCACCGCCTGCTCCACCGTCGGACGCAGCTCCGCGTTCAGCTGGTCCTGCTCGGATCGGGGCATTCGGTCCACTCCTCGGTCTCGATCTCGGTGCCGGCGGCGTAGTCGTTGCCGACGGCGGCTCTGCCTGCGAAGTCAGCGTTTCCGCACCGGTCGCTCAGGGTATCGCGCCGACCTAGTCCGACCGGCCTGGCAGGATCATCCGGCGTGGTCAGTCCCGAGTGTGCCCCCCCGACCCGTTATCGGGTAATCCGCCGACTGCCACGACGGCCGGTTCTGCTCGGACTGGTGGCTGCCGCGGCGGCGGTTCCGGTGGCCGGGCTGCTGGCCGGCTGCGGCGCCGAGGAGCCGGACCCGCTGGCGGCGCTCGCCACCCGGGCCAGGGCGGACGCCGCCCTGATCGACTCGATTCTCAACGTCGGGCTCCTCGGCGCGGTCCTGTCGACCCGGCTCGGGCCGGTGGCCGACGCCCGCCGGCAGCACGCGGTCGCACTCGGTGTGGAGCTGGGCGACACCAGCCCGACGACGGCGCCCCACTCGACCGAGCCGACCCCGCCGGGCCCGACCGACGTGAACAGTGCCCTGCAGCGGGTACGGGCTGCACTGAACGACTCCGCCCGGCAGGCCGGCCTGCGGGTACTCACACTGCCCCGCAAGCGCGCCGCACTCGCCGGCTCGATCGCGGCGTGCTGCACGGCCTACGAGGCGGTGCTCCAGTGAGCCCCAGCGCCACGCCGACGCCGTCCCCCGCACCGTCACCCCGGCCCGGTGCGGATTCGGCGGACTCACCCCGGTCGTCGCGTTCGGCCCGGCCGTCGGATTCGGCGGCCCCGTCCGACTCGGCCGACGCGTCCAGCCCGCCCAGCCCGACCGACTCGGTGGACGCCTCCAGCACCCCGGCCGTCGAGCCCGCCGCGCCCGCCCCGGCCGGCTCGTACTCCGAGCCGCCGAGCCAGCCGAAGGCCGGCCAACCGGCGGCGGACCCGGTCACCACGGCGGCCGTGCAGACCGCGCTGGGCACCGAGTACGCGGCGGTCTGGTGCTACAGCCTGATCGAGGCGTTCCTGCCGGAGACCCTGGACAAGCACGCCAGGGAGGACCTCACCGCGCACCGCGTGCGCCGCGACGCCACGATCCGGCTGCTCGCCGACAGCGGCGTGCGCGCGGTACCGGCCGAGGCCGCCTACCGCACCCCGGCGCCGGTCACCGACCAGAACTCGGCGATGCGGCTGGTGGTGAGCGCCGAGTCGGACGCGGCGGCGGCCTGGCGCTCGGTACTGGAGCGCTGCGACGACTCCGGGCTGCGCCGGATGGCACTGGACGGGCTCACCGACGCCGCCGTCCGGGGCGCCCGCTGGTCGGAGCAACTGGGAAGCAAGCCGGTGGTACCGGCGTTCCCCGGCCGGGACTGAACCGCGGGGTCGGCTCGGCGGGCGCGTCGACGCCGGGCTCAGCGCGCCAGCGCGGCCAGCGCGCGGTGCACGTCGGCCTCGGTGTTGTACAGGTGGAAGGCCAGCCGGGCGACGCCGTTGCGGGTGCTGACCACCACGCCGGCGTCCCCGAGCCGCTCGGCGGCGCCGGGCCGGTGCACCACGGTGATCGCCGACTCGGCCGGCACATCGCCCAGCTCCACCCGCAGCCGGTTGGCCAGCGCCACGCAGTGCGCCCGCACCGCCTCCCGGTCCAGCGAGGCCAGCCAGGGCAGCGCGGCGGCCGCGCCGACGTGGCACAGCCAGGCCGGCGAGGTGTCCAGGCGCCGTGCGTCGGCGGCCAGCGCGGGGGCGGCGCCGTAGATGCTGTTCCAGCGGTCCGCACCGGCGTACCAGTTGGCGCTGTGCGGCACGACGCTGTCCCGTAGCGCGTCCGACACCGCCAGCCAGGCCACCCCTCGGGGGCAGAGCAGCCACTTGTAACCGGCGGCGACCACCGCGTCCGCCCAGTCCAGCGACAGCGGCAACCAACCGACGGCCTGGGTGACGTCCAGCAGCACCCTGGCGCCGGCCCGGGCCGCCTCGGCGCGCAGCGCCGCCAGGTCCAGGAGTGCGCCGTCCGCCGACTGGACCACGCTGACCGCCACCAGGTCCGCCTCGCCGACCTTCGCCGGCAGCTCCGCCAGGTCCGCCTCGGTGACCGTGATGCCCCGGTCGGCCCGGATCGTGAACGGGAGCGTGACGCTGCTGAACTCACCCCTGGCGACCAGCACGCGGGCGCCGTCGGGCAGGCTCGCCGCGATCAGGCCGACCAGGGCGGAGACCGAGGAGCCGATCGCCACCCGGTCCGCCCGGACCCCGATCAGCTGGGCGAACGCCGCCCTGGCCACCGCGACCGGCTCGTCGAAGTCGGTGGCCCGCCCGGAGCCGGCCCGCCAGTCCCGCACTGCCTCCACCACCGCCTCGGCGGCCGCGACCGGCGGCATCCCGATGCTCGCCGTGTTCAGGTAGCCGTCGGGCATGTCGAACTGCTGACCGAACGCCGCACGCATGCCGAGGGACGCTACAACGCGCGGTCCGGCGCGGCGTAGCGTCGGGCCCGTGCACAGCGAGGAGATCCAGATCCGGACCGGCCGGGACGAGGCCGTGGTGGACCTCACCGACGAGGTGGCGGCGTTCCTGCGCCAGCACGCGGACGAGGACGGCCTGCTGCACGCCTGGGTACCGCACGCCACGGCCGGGCTGGCGGTCATCGAGACCGGCGCGGGCAGCGACCGCGACCTGCTGACCGCGCTGCGCTCGCTGCTGCCGGCCGACGACCGGTGGACCCACCGGCACGGCAGCCCGGGGCACGGCCGGGACCACGTGCTGCCCGCCGTTCTCGCGCCGTCGATGAGCGTGCCGGTGCTGGCCGGCCGCCCGGCCTGGGGCACCTGGCAGTCGCTGTGCCTGGTGGACACCAACGTGGACAACCCGGTGCGCACGGTCCGGCTGTCCTTCCTGCCGGGCTGAGGAGCCCGTCCCGGGAGGGCGCCCGCGTCGCAACGGCCGGGCACCTGGTGTGGACGCTGCGCACCCGCGACACCACGCCGCGCACCCCTCCGACTCCGCGCTGCGCACCTTCCGTGGTTCCCGCGTACCCCGACATGGCGCCGCGCGCCTTCCCGTGGTGCCCGCGCACCTCCCGTACCTCCCGCGCACCTTGCGACACCACGCCGCGCACCCTCCGTGGACCTCGCGCACGGTGCGAGGTGCGCGACGTCCACGCACGGTGCGCGCCGTCGCAACGGCCGGCCACGCGTCCGTCGGGGCGGCCGTCCCGGTCGGGCCGAGTTCGGCGAAACGGCCCCGGCGGCGCCGGGCGCCCCGCTACCGTGCGGTCGTGACCTGGTCCGACGAACTCGAACCGCGCCGGAGCGCCGACCCCGACGCGGCGCGCTCGGGCGGTGGCATCAACCCGTTCAGCGGGCCGGAACCGGACATCGGCGGCCCCGGGGAGGCGGTGCGGCCACGGTCGAACCGGCCGGTTCCCACGCCGCCGATCCGCCGTCCGAGGTCGCCGGCGGGACCGACCCGCCGAGGCACCGGCGCGGCCCGCCTGAGCACCATCACCCCACCCGGCACCTTCAGCCCACCCGGCACCTTCAGCCCACCCGGCGCTCCCCGACCCGGCATCCCCAACGCACCCACTGGCCCCAACGCACCCACCGGCCCCAACACACCCACCGCCCCGAACGCACCCGCCGGCCCCGACGGACTCGCCGGCCCCGGCACACCGGGCAACGCCGTCTGGGGCAGCCGGCCCGGGCGCCGCGATCCGGCCGCGCTCTACTCGCCGAACCAGCGGGTCACCGAACCACCGGCCGGTCTCGGGCCGATGCACTACCCGGCACCGATCCTGCCGCCGATCGCCGGCCAGGTCGGGGCCCGAGGTGGCTGGCTGGGCCAGAGCCGGCGGTGGTGGGTGGTCGCGGCGGTGGCGATAGTCGCCCTCGGCGCGCTCGGCATCGCGGGCACCGCTCTGCTGACGCACCGGCTCGGGGCGCGGCAGGACGGGTTGGCGGTCAAGGCCAGGGACCTCAGCTACCTGGTGCCGGCCGACTGGAAGCTCACCCCCGGCGGGCCGGAGACCTCCGTCGAGGGCGTCGCGCTGGACGGGGTGGCCACCGGTGCCCGGTACGTCTGCGGCGGGCACGGGCGCTACCGGGCCACCGTGGGCAGCACGTTCCTGATGCGCCGCGACGGTGTCGACGCACGCCCCGAGGATGCCGCGCGCGACTTCGGGCCGCTGTTCGCCACCAGTTTCTACGGCGCCGGCGCCACCACGAACGCCACCGCACCGGCCCCGCTGAGCGTCGGCAACCTGACCGGTTCGACGTCGCTGGTCACGGTGCGCCCGGTGGCAGCGGCGGGCTGTCCCGACCTCACCGGCCGGCTGACCGTGGTGGCGCTGCCGACCGCGAGAAAGGGTGCGGCGGGCGGCACCGGCGTGCTCCTGCTCGTCGTGGCGCACGACGCGGCCGGGGGTCCCGCGACGCCGGCGCCGGTCGACCCTCAGGTGGTGTCGGAGATCCTCAGCAGCGTGCGGGTCACCGACCACTGACCCAGTGCCACGGCCGCGCCACCGCCGCTGTCACCGCCGTTACCGGGCTCGCACCAACTCCGCCAGGTGGGCCACGGCGCCGTCCACCGGCACGTCGGCCCGCTCGCCGGAGCGGCGGTCCTTGACCTCCACCACGCCGTTGGCCAGCCCGCGCCCGACCACCACGATGGTCGGCACCCCGATCAGCTCGGCGTCGGCGAACTTCACCCCCGGCGAGGAGGTGCGGTCGTCCAGCAGGACCCGCAGCCCGGCGGCATCCAGCTCACCGGCCAGCTTCTCCCCGCCGGCGCGGATCTCCTCGGACTTGCCGGCGATCACCACGTGCACGTCGGCCGGCGCCACCTCGCGCGGCCAGATCAGCCCCGAGCCGTCGTGCGACTGCTCGGCGATCGCCGCGACCAGCCGGGACACCCCGACGCCGTAGGACCCCATGGTGATCCGGATGGGCTTGCTGTCCGGCCCGAGCGCGTCCAGCCCGAACGCGTCGGCGAACTTGCGCCCGAGCTGGAAGATGTGCCCGATCTCGATCCCGCGCGCGGCGACCAGCGTTCCCTGACCGTCCGGCGAGGGGTCGCCAGGGCGGACCTCGGCGGCCTCGATGGTGCCGTCCGGGGTGAAGTCCCGCCCGCACACCAGGTCGACGACGTGGTGGTCCGGCTTGTCCGCGCCGGTCAGCCAGGCGGTGCCGGGTACCACCCGGGGGTCGACCAGGAAACGGACCCCGTTCGCGGCCAGCCCCACCGGCCCGATGTACCCCTTGGGCAGGAAGCTGTTCGCGGCGAAGTCGGCCTCGTCGAGCAGCGCGACCTCGTCCGGGTGCACCGCCGCCTCGAGCCGCTTCATATCGACCTCGCGGTCGCCGGGCACGCCTACCCCGAGCAGCTTCCACTCGGTCGAGCCCGGCGTCCTGGTCTTGACCATGACGTTCTTGAGCGTGTCCGCCGCGGTGAAGGTGCGCCCGAGCCCGGCGCGGTTGAAGAAGTCGACCAGCGTCTCGATGGTCGGGGTGTCCGGTGTGTGGTGCACCGAGGCGGCCGGCTTGTCCTCGATCGACTGGGCCGGGGGCGCCGGGGTGTGCACCGCCTCCACGTTCGCCGCGTAGTCGGATTCGGTGCTGCGCACGTAGGTGTCCTCGCCGGTCTCCGCCTCGGCCAGGAACTCCTCCGACGCCGAGCCGCCCATCGCGCCGGACATCGCCGAGACGATCACGTACTTGAGCTCGAGGCGGTCGAACAGCGCGATGTAGGCCTCGCGGTGGCGCCGGTAGGACTCGGCGAGGCCCTCGTCGGTCAGGTCGAACGAGTAGGAGTCCTTCATCAGGAACTCCCGGCCGCGCAGGATGCCGGCGCGGGGCCGTTCCTCGTCGCGGTACTTGTTCTGGATCTGGTAGAGGATCACCGGGTAGTCCCGGTACGAGCTGTACTCGCCCTTCACGGTCAGCGTGAAGAGCTCCTCGTGGGTCGGGCCGAGCAGGTAGTCGCCGCCCTTGCGGTCCTTGAGCCGGAAGATGTTCGGCCCGTACTCGGTCCAGCGCCCGGTGGCCTCGTAGGGCTCCCGGGGCAGCAGCGCGGGCAGGTGGATCTCCTGCGCGCCGATGGCATCCATCTCCTCGCGCACCACCCGCTCGATGTTGCGCAGCACCCGCAGCCCGAGCGGCAGCCAGGAGTAGACCCCCGGTGCTATCCGCCGGACGTAGCCGGCCCGCACCAGCAGCCGGTGGCTCGGCACCTCGGCATCGGCGGGATCGTCGCGCAGAGTGCGCAGGAACAGCGAGGACATCCTGGTAAACACGTCTCGAGCGTACTGAGGACCGGTTTCGTCGGTCCCCCCGGTTACCGTCACCGGCATGACGCTAAGAACCGGGTGCACATCGATCTCGAGAGGACCAGCCGGGTCGCCGAGGTGGCGCCCCGACGACCGCCACTCGCAGCACCCGAACCATGAGGTCGATTCCTCCACTCGCTGGGCAGTGTTCGTCCGCGCCACGGTATCGAAATAAAGTAAGGCTTCCTAAATAACGATGGTCACACCGGGCCTCAGGTCGGCTCCGATCGGTCGGCTAGCCTGCGACTCGTGCTGATCCTGCTGCCCCCCTCGGAGACCAAGTCCGACGGCGGTGACGGGCCACCGCTCGAGCTGGACCAGCTGTCCTTCGGCGAGCTCAACCCGGCCCGCAAGGAACTGATCGACGACCTGGTCGCGCTCGCCGCCGACCCCGCCGCCAGCCGCGCCGCACTGGGCATCTCGCAGCGCCAGGACGGCGAGGTCGCCCGCAACGCGGCGCTCTGGTCGACGCCGACCAGCCCGGCGCTGCGGCGCTACACCGGGGTGCTCTACGACGCGCTGGACGCCGGTTCACTGCGCGGCGCCGGCGCGGCCAGGGCCACCGAGCGGCTGGCGGTCGGCTCCGCGCTGTTCGGCCTGCTCCGGGCCGGCGACCCGGTCCCGGCGTACCGGCTCTCCGCCGGGTCGGCGCTGCCCGGGCGCGGCACCCTCGCCGCCTTCTGGCGACCGACCCTGGATCCGGTACTGGCCGGCCTCGAGGGGCTGGTCGTGGACCTGCGCTCCGGCTCCTACGCCGCGCTCGGCCGGGTGCCGGGCGCAGTCACCGTGCGAGTGCTCACCGAACGCGCCGACGGCTCCCGGACCGTGGTCAGCCACCACAACAAGGCGTCCAAGGGGCGGCTGGCACGGTTGTTGGCCACCTCGAAGGCCGAGCCGACGGACCTGGCCGGGCTGCTGCGCGTGCTGCGCCGGGCCGGGCTGCCGATCGAGCGCGGCGACACCGAGAACGAGCTCGACCTGGTGCTGCCCGACCCACTCGGCTGAGGGAAGCGATGACGTGACACCGGTTCGGCCGGACCGCCGAGGTGAGTGGTTGAGCCGGGGCGGGGCTCGGTCGGTGGTCGGGTTGGAGTCGCCGGGATCACAGTCGGTGACCGGCCGACTGAATCAGGCTGTTGACCTGGGGGCGGGCTGCGTCGAGGTCGACGTGAGTCTGGTTCCCGGCGAAAATTACCGGACTGACGTTGGTCTCGGTGACGATGGACGCACCAGGGTCGACACTGGGCCGTCCTGTCGGTGACTCGGCGTCACCCCCAGCGGAACGGCGGCGGTGTGTCCTCTGCCCAAGTGTCAAAGTCTTCTCGACCACCTTCGCGCTGCTCAGCTTCTGAGCCGCCGGAGCCGCCGGAGCCGGTGGAACCGCGTGAGCCGGCGCGGCGAAACTCGGTTGTCAGGCGTGTGCATCCGGGGCACCGTGGTGCCCGAGGAGATCAGGAGCCGGTTGACCGGCGGAGACGACGGAGGTGGCCCGATGCGAACGACTGCCGTCACGGGCGTGGCCCGTTCCCGTCCGCCCGCCCCTCCCGAGTAGCTCCCGCGTCGTACGCGAGCACCGGTGGGGCACCCGTACCCCTGGTCAGGAGACCTCCCAGTGCGCTCGCACTCCGATCACCCGAACGATCACCCGAACGATCACCCGAACGACTCCAGCTACTCCGACACCGGTCTGTTCGGCGGTGAACGGCCGGCCCGGCCCCGCCGCGGCGGCCCGCGCCGGCGCCCGCGTTTCGACGACGAACCCGAACCGACCCGCCGCGGTCGGCTGACCGAGGCCGAGCGGGGCAGGCTCGCCCAGCAGCGCGAGGACCACCTGGACACCGCCGGCGGCCCACCGGCCGGTGACCGCTGGTCCAGCTGGGACGGCGCGGACCACGGCCCGGAGCCCCACCCCGGCTGGCTGATCACCGAACTGGCCGCCGTGGACACCGAGCTGGGCGTGCTGAAGACCGGCAAGGAGGCCGACGTCCACCTGGTCCGGCGGGTGCTCCCGGGGACCGACCGGCACTGTCTGCTGGCCGCCAAGCGGTACCGGCCGGCGGAGCACCGGATGTTCCACCGGGACGCCGGCTACCTCGAGGGCCGCCGGGTGCGCAGGTCCCGGGAGATGCGCGCCATGACCGGCCGCACCGCGTTCGGCCGCAACCTGCTCGCCGAGCAGTGGGCGGCGGCCGAGTTCGGGGCGCTGAGCCGGCTGTGGCGGGTCGGCGCGCCGGTCCCCTACCCGGCCCAGCGTGCCGGCACCGAGGTGATGCTGGAGTTCCTCGGCGAGCCCGACGGCACCGCCGCGCCCCGGCTCGCCCAGCTGCGGCCGGACCCGACCCAGCTGGCCGACCTGTGGGCGCAGCTCACCGACGCACTACTGGCACTGGCCGGCGACGGCCTGGCACACGGCGACCTCTCGGCGTTCAACCTGCTGGTGCACCGGGGCCGGCTGATCCTCATCGACCTGCCCCAGGTGGTCGATGTGGTGGCCAACCCGCGCGGCGCGGAGTTTCTGCACCGCGACGTGCACAACGTCGCGACCTGGTTCGCCGCCCGCGGCCTGCCGGCGCGCCTCGGCGACCCGGACGCCCTGCTCGCGCGGCTGGTCAGCGAGGCGTTCGGCACCGGGTGAGCAGCCGGGCGACCGGGAGAACCGGCCATCGTGCACGGCCCGCCCGGTCCACCCGCCGGGCGGGCCAGCGGGCCGGACCGGGCCGGACCTGGCAAGGTGGGGCTCACGAGCCACCACCGGCCGGGCTCCCCCGGCCGCTCGACCGCGCGATCCAGGATGTGAAGCCCATGGCCGTCGCCGAGGCCCCGCTCACCGTTGCCATCATCGGATCCGGACCGTCCGGCTTCTACGCTGCCGGCGCACTGCTGGACAACCCTGACCTGGACGTCCGGGTCGACATGTTCGAGCGGCTGGCCACCCCGTGGGGACTGGTCCGCTTCGGGGTCGCGCCGGACCACCCGAAGATCAAGTCGGTGTCCTCGGTATACGCCAAGATCGCCGCGCAGGAGTCGTTCCGGTTCTTCGGCAACGTCGAGGTCGGCGGTGGAATCAGCGGAGACATCACCCGCGACGAGCTCACCGAGCGCTACGACGCGGTGATCTACGCCGTGGGCACCCAGGGCGACCGCAAGCTGGGCATCCCCGGCGAGGAGCTGCCCGGCAGCGTGGCCGCCGTGGACTTCGTGGGCTGGTACAACGGGCACCCCGACTACGCCGACCTCACCTTCGACCTGAGCTGCGAGCGGGCGGTGGTGATCGGCAACGGCAACGTGGCACTGGACGTCGCGCGCATCCTCTGCTCGCCGCACGACCGCCTCGCCAAGACCGACATCGCCGACCACGCGCTGGAGGTGCTGCGGGACAGCAAGATCACCGAAGTGCTCGTGGTCGGGCGGCGCGGCGCCGGGCAGGCCGCCTTCACCACCCCGGAGCTGAAGGAGCTGCCCGAGTACACCGAGTCCGGGGTCGACGTGGCACCCGAGCAGGTCGCCGACATCGACGAGGACTCGCTGTCCAAGGTGGCCAAGCGCAACCTCGGGGTGATGCGGGTCTACGCGGACAGCGACACTGAGTACGGGCAGCGGCACATCACGCTGCGCTTCCAGCGCTCCCCGGTGGAGCTGCGCGGCGACGGCCGGGTCGAGGAGCTGGTGCTCGGCCACAACGAGCTGCGTACCGCCGAGGACGGCTGGGTCAGCGCGCACGACACCGGCGCGCGGGAGACGGTGCGGACCGGCCTGGTGCTGCGCGCGGTGGGCTACAAGGGCATCGCCATCGACGGCCTGCCGTTCGACGAGCGGCGCGGCGTCATCCCGAACGAGCTGGGCCGGGTGGTCGGCGCCGAGCGGGAGTACGTGGTCGGCTGGATCAAGCGCGGGCCGACCGGGATCATCGGCACCAACCGGAAGGACTCGGTCGAGACGGTCACCCAGCTGCTCGCCGACCTGGCGAGCGGGAAGCTGCGCCGGCACGACCGGGACGGCTCGGTCGACATCGAGGACTGGCTCGCCGAGCGCCAGCCCGACCTGGTCACCGAGCAGGGCTGGCAGCTCATCGACGCAGCCGAGCGCACCGCCGGCGAGCCGCACGGCCGGCCCAGGGTCAAGCTGTGCCGCACCGACGCACTGCTGGACATCGCGCTGAACCGGACACGGGCGGACGTCTAGCGCAGCACCCGTGAGTGGTACTGGTCGCCAGGGCGACCAATACCACTCACAGGTCACCGCTCCTGCCTCGGCAGCAGTGCATACCCGGGTACCCGCTGGTCACGCCACCACTGAGTGGTCTCCCTGCCGTCCGCGAAGTGCACCTCGTAGTGCACCACGGCAAGCCAGTCGCCCCGGGAGCTGCGCAGCCACTCGAGCAGGAAACCCTTGGCCCGACCGGTCAGGTCCAGCCCGTCGCCCACGGTGCGCGCCACCGCCGGATCGTGCCTGACGACCTGCTCCAGCAGGACCCAGACCGGCCGCACGTCCGGCGCCGCCGCGGGCGCCGCGAACCGGGCGATGGCCGGCGCGGGCGGTGGCTGCCAGTTCTCTGAACTCGAACACATGTTCGAAGTATCGGTCATCCGGTGAACTGATCGCCAGACCCGGCCCGTGCGGTTTCCCCCGCCTCAGGTGTCCAGACCGGACACCCGCAGGGTGATGTTCAGCCGGCCGCTGCTCAGCCCGGTGGCAGGGTCACCGGTGCCCGCCATGGTGCGCGTCACGCCGTGGTAGGCCAGTCGGGACGGCCCGCCGAACACGAACAGATCGCCCGAGCGCAGCTCCAGGTCGGTCCACGGCCGGTTGCGGTGCTCGGTGTTGCCGAAGCGGAACACACACGTGTCGCCAAGGCTGAGCGACACCACCGGGTCGCGACTGCGCTCGTCGCGGTCCTGGTGCAGGCCCATCCTGGCCTTCTCGTCGTAGTAGTTGACCAGCGCGATGTCCGGCTCGTAGGCGGCACCGGCGGCCGGGTCGCGGTACGCCTCGGCGACGGCGCGGCGCCCCAGGTCCGCCAGCCAGGCCGGGAAGGGCAGTACCGGCCCGCCGTCGCCGTCGTCCACGGTCCGGGAGTAGCGGTACGGGCGCCAGTGCCAGCCGAGGCACACCGAGCGGACCGACATCACCCCACCGCTGGGCAGCCGGGTGGCCCGCATCCCGGGCTCGCCCGACGCGCGCGGCGCCGCCCACTCCCGGCAGGCCCGCACCAGGTGGCGCTGCTCGTCGAGGTCCAACCAGTCCGGCAGGTGCACCGCGCCGGGCGCGACCTCGAGGCGGGGCCGAGGGATCAGCGCGTCCGGCTGACCGGCAGCGGGGTGGGCGGCCGCTCGGGGGCGCGGCGAGCTCGAGGCGGGTGACGTCATGACATCGCCAGTGTGCCCGGCGCCGGGCTGCCGCGCCGACGGTGTTACCTGACATGCTCATCCGGTGACCACAAGCCGCGGGCTCCGCGCCGGATCCGACCCCTCCGGTGCGCACCCGGAGTCCGGCGCCGCCGACTCGGTCGCGGTCATCGGCTCGGTCGCCAGCGCCGGCAGTGCCGCGGTGGCCGGCAGCGTCGCCACTGCCGGCAGCGCCGCGGTGGCCGGCAGCGTCGCTACGGCGGGCAGCGCCGGGGTCGCCGGCAGCGTCGCCACCGCCGGCAGCGCCGGGGTCGCCGGCAGCGTCGCCACCGCCGGCAGCGCCGGGGTCGCCGGCAGCGTCCTGACCTTGCTCTGCGTCGCGCTCAGCGCCTGCGTGGCGTGCCTGCTCTGCATCGGGTGCACCCGATGCGTCGGGTGTGTGGCCTGCGTGGGTTGCCGGGACTGTGTCGGCTGCGCCGGCTGCGTGAACTGCTCGGGTCTGCGCGGTGTGGTGGGTGCGCGCGACCAGCACGTCTAGTGCGACGGTGCTCCGCGCGGAGCATCCGGCGGTTCCGCCGGGCGACCGGGAGGCCCCGGCGATAGGTTCGGCGCATGGCTGACGGCGATCGCTTCCCCATCCCCCGGATCGGCATCTGGACCGGCGCACTGGACACGGTGCCGGCGAGCCGCTCCCGCGAGCTGGCCGCCGAGCTGGAGGAGCTGGGCTACGGCGCGGTGTGGCTGCCCGAGGTGGCCGGCCGGGACCCGTTCGTCCATCTCGCGCTGATCCTCTCGGCCACCAGGACGCTGATCGGCGCGACCGGCATCGCGAACATCTGGGCCCGCGACGCGGTGGCCACCTCCGGCGCGGTCAAGGGGCTGACCGAGGCATTCCCGGAGCGGATGCTGCTCGGGCTCGGGGTCAGCCACCAGAACCTGGTCGGCGACCTGCGCGGGCACAACTACGACAAACCGCTCACCGCCATGCGCAACTACCTGGACGGCATGGACAAGGCCCCGTACCTGGCGCAGCGCCCGACCACCCCGGTGCGCCGGGTACTCGCCGCGCTACGGCCGAGAATGCTGCGGCTGGCCGCCGAGCGGACCGACGGCGCCCACCCCTACTTCGTCACCCCGGAGCACACCGCGCGCGCCCGGGAGACCCTCGGCGCGGGGCCGCTGCTGTGCCCGGAGCAGGCCGTCGTCCTCGAGTCCGACCCGGACAAGGCCCGGGCGATCGGGCGCGAGTACACCAAGGTCTACCTGGGCCAGCCCAACTACGTGAACAGCATCCTGGAGCTGGGTTTCACCGAGGCGGACCTGGCCGACGGCGGCAGCGACAAGTTCGTCGACGCACTGGTGGCCTGGGGCGACGCCGACCAGATCGTGGCCAGGGTGCGCGAACACCTGGACGCCGGCGCGGACCACGTGGCCGTGCAGGCGCTGCCCGAGACGAAGCGCGGCGTGCCGGACGGGCAGTGGCGCGACCTGGCCCCGGCGCTGATGTCGCTGCGCGACCGGTAGCCGCCCCGGCCCACCGCCGCCCGGGGCGGGGCAGCTGATCATGCGGAAACGGCCATTGATCTGGCCCCAGCCGTTACCATCGGTTTCCCTGTGAGCGGAGGGTTGCGGTGGGTTACAGCCTGGGCGTGGACCTCGGCACGACATTTGTCGCGGCCGCGCTCGCCGTGTCGTCCCGGGTCGAGATGTTCACCCTGGGCGACCGCTCGGAGGTCACGCCGGCCGTGGTGTACCTGCAGGAGGACGGCGTCCTGCTCACCGGCGAGGCGGTCAACAGCCTGCGCGCGCTGAGCAACCCGGACCGCACCACCCGGGTGTTCAAGCGCCGCCTCGGCGACCCGACACCGGTGATCCTCGGCGGCCAGCCGTACTCGGTCACCGCGCTGCTGGGCACCCTGCTCCGGGACGTGCTGGACCGGGTGGTGGAGAGCGAGGGCGGCCCGCCCGACCGGGTGGTGCTGACCCACCCGGCCAACTGGGGGCCGTTCCGCCGGGCCCTGTTCGAGGAGGTCGCCGGCTTCGCGGGACTGCTGAACGCCCAGCTGGTGACCGAGCCCGAGGCGGCGGCGGCCCGCTACGCCGCTTCCCGCCAGTTGGCCGACGGCCAGACCGTAGCGGTCTACGACCTTGGCGGCGGCACGTTCGACGCCACGGTGCTGCGCGCGGTGCCCGGTGGGGTGGAGATCCTCGGCACGCCCGAGGGCGTCGAACGGCTCGGCGGGGTCGACTTCGACGAGGCGATCCTGGGCTACGTGAGCCACAAGAGCGACGGCGCGCTGAACGAGCTGGACATGCGCGACCCGCAGACCGCGTCCGCGCTGGCCCGGCTGCGCCAGGACTGCGTGCTCGCCAAGGAGACCCTCTCGGTGGACACCGAGACCACCATCCCGGTGTTCCTGCCGGGGCGGCACTTCGGCATACCCCTCACCCGCTCGGACTTCGAGGACCTGGTGCGGGCACAGATCGACTCCACCATCGGGGCCCTGTCCCGCACGCTGCGCTCGGCGCAGGTCGAACCCGCCGACCTCAGCGCGGTCCTGCTGGTCGGCGGTTCCTCGCGGATCCCGCTGGTGGCCCGCATGGTGTCGGCCGAGCTGGGGCGCCCGACCGTGGTGGACACCCATCCCAAGTACGCGGTCGCCCTCGGCGCCGCCACCCTCGCGGCCCAGGCACCCGCCTCGCAGGTGCGCACCGTGCTCCTCGCCCGCGGCGAGCGGGCCCCCGCACCGGCCGAACCTCCGGTGTCCGCCCAGGCGGACCCGGCGGCAACCCAAGTGGTGCCCCCACCCCAGGGGACCCCGCCCCAGGGACCGCCGGCACAGGCACCCCCACCCCAGCGGCCCCCGGCACAGCGACCCCCACCGGGCCCCCAACCGGGATCCCAACAGCAGATGCCCCAACCGCGCGGACCTCAGCCGCACGGGCCCCGACCTCAGGGACAGCCACCCCAGGGGCCGCCGTGGCAGGTGCCTCCGAACCAGGCACCGCCGCCGCGGCAGCGACCGGGCGCGGGACAGCGCCCGACCGGTGCGCCCGTACCCACCCACGCCTACTCGCCCGCGCACTCCAACACCATTCCGCCGGGCCGGATGGCGCCGGTCCGGCCGCCCGCGCCACCCCGCCAGCGGCCGTACCCGCCACCCGGTGCCGGGCCGTCCCCGTGGCAGGAACCGAACCGCCCGCCGCCGAGCTCGGCCGGCCCTCGCGGCTCTGCCCGGCGCCTGCTCCTGATCGGCATCGCCGTGGCGGTCATCCTGGTGCTGGCTGTCGTGGTCTACATCGTGCTGGTGCGGCCACCGGCGGCGGCCGCCACCGCGGCCCAGCTGTCGCTGACCAGCACCCAGGTCAAGATGGGCACCACCTACCTCGCCACCGCGACCGGGTTCGCCCCGAACGAGAAGGTCAAGTTCAGCTGGACCGGGCCCACCAACGGCATGATGGACGACCTGCCCGCGGACGCGACCGGCAAGAAGGTGCAGGGCCCGATCCTCGAGCGGGACCCGCCGGGCAACTACGTGATCATCGCGACCGGGCTCACCTCCGGCCGCTCCGCCACCGCGCGGTTGCAGGTCCTGGCCGCCGACCCGCCGTCCGGTGCCGGGCCCGAGTCGGAC
This sequence comes from Pseudonocardia sp. Cha107L01, assembly GCF_052566575.1. Taxonomy (NCBI): domain Bacteria; kingdom Bacillati; phylum Actinomycetota; class Actinomycetes; order Pseudonocardiales; family Pseudonocardiaceae; genus Pseudonocardia; species Pseudonocardia sp. Cha107L01. The sequence goes on along the minus strand of NZ_CP199579.1, from coordinate 4,752,915 downwards.
GAGCCGGCCGGCCCGCCCGATTCTGAGCAGAACCAGCCCGGCGGCTGACCGGCACCCTCACCCCAGTGGCGCACGACCCTTGCCCGGCTCGCCGGCGAAGGCCTGCGCGATGGCCAGCCACTCGGAGGCGACCGGGCCGGTCACCTCGAGCGCGAGGTCGTCGCGGTGCCGCCGCTGGGTGACCAGCAGGCAGAAGTCCAGCGCCGGGCCGCGCACCAGGTCGGCGGCGCCCGCCGGTCCCCAGCTCCAGAGCTCGCCGCCCGGCGAGGTCAGCTCCACCCGAACCGGCGTACTGGGCGCCCGCCGGCCGTTCAGTGCGTAGCTGAACGGCATGGCCCGCACCCCGATGTGCGCCACGTGGCGCAGCCGGTCGGTCGGTTCCCGGGTGGCGCCGAGGCAGTCGGCGACGTCCTGGCCGTGGGCCCAGGTCTCCATCACCCGGGCGGTGAGCGAGGAGGCCGCACTCATCGGCGGGCCGTACCAGGGCACCCGGGCGCCCGGGTCGAGCTGGGCGAAGGTGCTGATCAGGCGGCCGCGGGACTCGTCGAACCAGCTCAGCAGCCGGTCCGGGGCGAGCTCGCGGTACTGCGCGGCGATGTCGTCGGGCGAGAGCCCGCCGCTCTCCACCACCCGACGCAGATCGGCCTGGAAACCGTCCGGGTCGGTGGCGGAGCGAACCGCCGCGTCATCGAAGTAGGCGAGGTGACTGATCTGGTCCCGTACCGACCAGCCCTCGGCCGGGGTGGGTCGCTCCCAGTCGGCGTCGTCCAGGCCGACCAACAGCACCCGCAGCGCCTCGGTCTCGCCCAGCAGATCGTTGGCCAACTGGTCCATCCCGACCGGCATGGGCGGCGTCCTCTCCTCCGAGTTGTCACCGTCGTCACCGACGCACCGTGGAGGCATTCTCTCCCATGACCGCCGGTACCGCCGGGGCACTCGCCGGCCGGCGCGGGGTCCAGCCGGGCCGTGCGCCGGCTACCGGGACCGAGGATCAGCGGCGACGGCGGCGGTCGTTCGCACGGGAGCGCCACCAGTTCCGGCCGACCAGCGCCAGGCTGCCCAGCAGCACCATGATGATCAGGATCGGACCGAGTACGCCATGGCCGACGAGTGCCACCCCGAGGCCGAACACCAGGGTCGCGGCGATCACACTGATCAGCAGCGCAAAGGACCGTCGCTTGGGCGCGATCATGCCGATGTCGGCGTCCTCCAGCCGTAGCCGCAGGACGATCTCGTCGAAGTCCGCGCGTTCTTTCGGGCTCAGTGGCATGGCGGAGGTTCCTCGGTTTCTTACCCGGGGCACCGTAGGGGCGCCACGCGCAGCGTGACGACACCGGGGAGGAGTGCCCGATCGAGTGGATCTCACCGTCGGGTCCCGCCAGCAATCCGCGCGGGCCGACACGATTGAGGTTACCGGAACGTGACCTGAGACGGCCGCGGGGTCCCCTTTCGAGTCACAGAGATCACGCTCACGTGGATTCGGGCCCGTCGTCGTCATACCCAGCGTGACCTGTCAAGCTGAACGGGTGCGCAATAACGCCGCTGAGCCGACTCTCGGCCACGTCATCATGTTCGCAGCGGCCTCGGTGGGCTGGCTGGTGCTCTTCCTGATCAACCTGACGCTGTCCACCCCGGGCGCCGGCTGGTGGGTCCGCGCGGTGTTCAGCGGGGTACTGCTGGTCGGGTCGGTGATCTTCACGTTCGTCCTGTGGCGCCGGCTGGGCAAGAAGGGTGCCGGCAAGAGCGCCCAGCGAAGCTGACCCCAACCCCGAGCCGCACGCCCGCCACCGACACGCCCGTTACCGAGCTGCACAGCAGGCCTGTCGAAGCATGATCGAACAAGCCTGGTGTGCAGCTCGGTAACGAACCGGGCCGCGAACTAGAGCGTCACCAGTTCGGCCGCAGCGGCATGGACGACTCGCCGCGGTCGTCCAGCTTGACCCCGAGCACCTGGTGCAGCTGGATGTTGTTGCGCTCGAACCCGACCACGCAGGCGGCCATGTACAGCCGCCAGACCCTGGCCCGCTGCTCGCCGACCTCGCGGACCGCCTCGTCCCAGTGGTCGTCCAGGTTGGTGCACCAGCCGTAGAGGGTCCGCGCGTAGTGCTCGCGCAGGTTCTCCTCGTGCCGGATCTCGAAGCCCTGCTCGTTCATCTCGTCGACCAGCCGGCCGATCCCGTGCAGCTGGCCGTCCGGGAAGACGTAGCGGTCGATGAAGGCGTCGACCTGCTTCGGCCCGTGCGAGGTCGGCTGGGTGATGCAGTGGTTGAGCAGCCGGGCCCCCGGCTTGAGCTTGGCGTACAGCGAGGCGAAGTACGCCGGCAGCTGAGCCTCGCCGATGTGCTCGGTGAGCCCGATCGAGGAGATCGCGTCGAAGTCGGTCTCCGGAACGTCGCGGTAGTCCAGGTGCCGCACCTCGGCGAGCTCGGTCAGGCCGCGCTCGACGATCTCCTTCTGCGCCCACTCCGCCTGCTGCCGGGACAGCGTCACACCCAGCGCCTTGACCCCGTGCTCGGCGGCGGCGTGCATCACCATGCCGCCCCAGCCGCAACCCACGTCCAGCAGTCGCATACCCGGTTCCAGACCGAGCTTGCGCGCCACCAGCTCGTGCTTGGTCCGCTGCGCCTCCTCGAGGGTGGCGTGCCCGGTCGGGTAGACCGCGCAGGTGTAGGCCATCGAGGGCCCGAGGACCCAGGAGTAGAAGCGGTTGGACACGTCGTAGTGGTGGGCGATCACGCCCGCGTCGCGCCGCTTGGAGTGCAGCCGCCCGTGCGGCCGGTACTCGACGTCCGGGATGGGCGCCCGGTGCCGCAGCCGGACCCCGAGCAGCGAGCGGACCAGCTTGACCCGCTGCTCCTTCGGGATGGAGTGCAGCGTGACGTCGGCCAGCTCGCGCAGCACCGCGGACATCTCGCCATCGATCTCGAGGTCACCGGTCACGTACGCGCGCGCCAGGCCGAGCGAGCCGGGCGACGCCGCGAGGTAGGCCAGCGCCCTCGGGGTGCGGACGCGCATACCGAACGGTGAGTCCGGCGGCCCGACCGCGCTGCCGTCGTAGCCGGTCACCCGCACCGAGGTGTCCGGACCGATGACGCTCTGGAACAGCTCCGCTACCTGCATAGCCATCAGCGCTCCCGCACACATTTGTCGTAGAGGTCAGGCAGCCGGCCGGCCGGGTCGTAGCCCTTCTTCAGTGCCCGGTAGGCCGCTCCGTTGTACCGCCGCTCGAACTCCTCCGGCGTGTAGTAGGAGTTCGAGTACAGCGACTTGTGCCCATCCAGGTCCGCAACGAGCTGCTCGATGCGGCGGTTGTGGGTGCCCATCGGCTGTCCCGGGGCCAGTGGCACGGCCGACCAGAATCCGACGTTGACGTAGAGCCGGCCGGGCTCCATGGGGTACAGCGGCCAGCCGGCCGGGTCGCGCAGTTGCACCGGGCACAGCCACACCGGGGTGATGCCGATGTCGGCGTGGAACGCGGCCAGGAACTCGGCTAGGCGCTCCACCGGCACCTCGATGTCCTGGATCACCGGCTCCTCGACCGGCTGACCCAGCCGGCCGCGGATCCGCTCGCTGATCCGGTACCGCCGGTCGCGGGCGACCAGCTTGCGGAACACGTCGGAGCGCCGGTAGCGGCTGGGCCAGAGCCGGCGCACCAGCGGGTGCTGCGCCCCCATCGCCCGCGAGCACCAGAACCAGTCGGTGTCCCAGCGCCAGATGTAGTCGTGCGTGGTGAGCACGTCCTCGCGCCGCTCCTGGATGGACCGGTAGTAGATTCGCTGGCCGGTGTAGTCGCTGGGCGAGTCACCGGAGCCGGCCGGCAGCTCGTCGGTGAACCGGCCCAGCGTCAGGTACTGCTCCCCCGCGCTGAACACGGTGCCGTCCAGGAAGTCCACTTCCACGCCGTCGTGGCTGCCGGTCGCGCTGATCGCCGCGATCGCCTCCGCGCAGCTGGCCGCGTCCGCGAACGGCACGTGCCGCAGCGCCACGTAGCGGGTGACCGGCTGCAGCTCCACCTTCAGCGAGACGGCGTACCCGAGCGTGCCGTAGGAGTTGGGCAGGCCGCGGAACAGCTCGGCGTGCTCATTGTCCCTGGTCGCGGTGATCAGCCGGCCATCCCCGGTGAGCACCTCCATCTCCAGCACCGACTCGTGCGCGAGCCCGTGCCGGAACGACGTCGACTCGATACCGAGCCCGGCCAGCGCGCCGCCGACGGTGATCGTCTTCAGCTGTGGGACGACCAACGGCATCAGCCCGTGGGCCAGGGTGGCCTCGACCAGGTGCTCAAAGGTGGTCATGCCCTGCACGGTGGCGGTGCGGGCCGCCGGGTCCACCTCGAGCACCTTGTCCAGCGCCCCGACGTCCAACCGGCTGACCCGGTCGCCGTCGGAGCGGAACCGGAAGAGGTTGGAGGTCGGTTTGCCCAGCCGGACGCCGTGCCCCTCGGGCAGCCGGGCGTAGCGGGCCCGCAGATCCGCGGTAGCCGCCCGGTGCCCCGTTAACGCATTCACAGGGAAGACGCTAATTGCTGGGACCCTGAGATTCCTAGTGTTTCCGCTCTATCCCACTCACTACTCCGGGTGAGTCTCAGATATGACTAACAACCTCGTCGTACTCCAGGCGCGGCAGCCGGTCGAACCAGGCTCCGTCGCCGGGGTAGCCGATGTTGACCACCACAAGGCTCTTCAGCCGACCGTCCGGGAAGAACTCCTTGTCCACGCCCGCCGCGTCGAAGCCCGTCATCGGGCCGGCGGCCAGTCCGGCCGCCCGGACGCCGAGCAGGAAGTAACCGGCCTGCATCGTCGCGTTGAACTTGGCGTGCGCCTCGCGGCCCTCCGGGTTGGCCTCGAAGCTGTCCTTCATCTCCGGGCGAATCGGGAAGACCGTCGGGATGTGCTCGTGAAAGCCCAGGTCGGCGGCCAGTACGGCAACAGCGGGGGCGGCGGCGGTCTTCGGGCCGTTGGCGCCGAGCATGTGCCGCACCAGCCGGTCCCGCGCCTCGCCCTTGTGCACGTAGAGCACCCGCATCGGCTGGGTGTTGGCCGAGGTCGGAGCGAACTTGGTCAGCTCGTAGATGGCGCGCAGTTGGTCGTCGCTCACCGGCTCGTCGGTGAACGTGTTCGCGGTGCGCGCCTCGGTGAACAGCAACTTGCGGGCTTCCTCGTCCAGCGTCAGCAGGTCCGAGTAGTCGGCGATCTTTTCAGTCATGGTTGAACTCCTCACAGGGGCCGGTCAATGCGCACGACCCCGGGCGCACCGCTTATGACCCAGCAAACCTCGACTGGGCCGGCGGGGATTCCGGAAGTGAGACAGGTCATAATGTTGAGTGTTCAATCAACAACACTTGACAGGAGCGGCCGCACCGCTTAGGAGGCGCCGTTCGCCACCATGGAATGCAGCTGGGCGCGCATCCCCGGCCACATCCGGGCGATCTCGTCGCCACGGTCCAGGAAGTCGAGCACCGCCAGACCCCGGATCGCGGCCAGCACGGTGGCCAGGAACGACCGGAAGTCCGGACGCCGGGCCAGCGCCGGCATCCGCTCGTGGCAGAACTTGACCACCCGGCGGGTCAGCTCCCGCTCGAAGTCGCTCAGCCCGGCCCGCAGCTCGGCATCGGTGCGGGCGGCCAGCCAGAGCTCCATCAGAGCCGGGAAGAGCCGGCCGGTGTGCAGGGCCCACAACTGGTCCAGCAACGCCAGCTGGGCCTGCTCGGGTCGCTCCGGCGGGCGGGGCTGATCCTCGATCATCTCGGCGGCCAGCTGGTCGGCGACGTGGCGCAGCGCGGCAAGCACCAGCTCGGCCTTGGTGCTGAAGTGATGTGCCTGGGCGCCCCGGCTCACCCCGGCCCTGCTGACCACGGCGGCCGTGGTCAGGCGCGCGTAGCCCTGTTCGAGCAGGCAGTCCACGCAGGCCTCCAACAGCGCCGCCCGGGTGGTGGCCCGGCGCTGCGCCTGGGTGCGGCGGGGTCGCGGGGGCACCGGACGCCGCGCGGGCGGCTCCTCAGACAACGTCGTGCTTGCCGAGGAACTCGTCCAGGTACGCCCAGGTGGTGTCCCGGGCGCGGCGCCCGGTCAGCACGCCGAGGTGGCCGCCCGGCGCGGTCTCGAAGCGCACCTCGGGCGAGCCGGTGAGCAGCTCAGCGCCCCGCCGCACCGCCCGCAGCGGCGCGATCACGTCGTTCTCGCCGGCCACCACCAGCACCGGCACCCGCACCTCGGCCAGCTCGATCCGCCGGTCGGCGAGGTCCAGCCCGCCGTCGCCGAGGTCGTTGGCCCGCATCATCAGATGGTAGATCTGGCCGAACGTGCGCCCCGGGTAGCCGTGCATGTGGCTCATCAGGTAGTCGACGGCCTCGATCTGCTCCAGCACGTCCCGGTCGTCGAGGCGGGACAGCACGGTGAGCGGCTTGGTCAGGTACTTGTCCACCGTGGAGAGCTGGAACGCCCACTTCACCATCGGCGCCGGGATGCTGCCCAGCGCCTGGTAGACCGAGGAGACCAGCCGTCCGCCGGTGATCGCCGCCAGCGGGCGCAGCGGGGCCACCAACGGCACCGCGCTCACGTCGAACGGGCTGGCCACGGCGGTGATCGTGTGCGCCGGCAGTTGGGCCCGGTCGGCGGCGGCGAGCAGCGAGAAGATGCCGCCGAGGCACCACCCGACGAGGTGCACCGGCGTGCCGTCCCGGTGCGCGCTGACCCGGTGCACCGCGCGCGGCACCACGTTCTCCACCCAGAATTCGAGCCCGAGACCGCGCTGGCCGAACGAGATGTCGCCGTAGTCCACCAGGTAGACGTCCCGCCCGGTGCCCAGCAGGTGTTCCACCAGGCTGCAGCCGCGCCGCAGGTCGTAGGCGAAGTCCGGGGCGCCGAGCGGCGGCACCAGCAGCACCGGCGCCAGGCCCGGGTCGGGATGGCTCGCCTGGCCGTCCAACGGCAGGTAGCGGTAGAGCGTGGCCGAGGGAGCCTCGTCGATCACTTCGCGGGGCATCCGGCGCAGGTCGGCGAGGTGCCCGGCGACCGCCCTGTCCCGCACGTTCGCGGCCGCGCCCAGCAGATCCATGGCGCGAGGTTACCGGCAGGTGCGCATGTATGTGAGACTCGGTGCATGGAGCGGAACATCTTCGACGACGACCACCGGGCCTTCCGTGACCTCGCCCGCACCTTCGTGGAGCGCGAGATCGAGCCCCACCACGAGCAGTGGGAGGCGGACGGGCAGGTCAGCCGGGAGGTCTGGCTGGCCGCCGGCAAAGCCGGCCTGCTGGGCACCGACGTGCCCGAGGAGTACGGCGGCGGCGGGGTGGACGACTACCGGTACAACGCGATCATCGTCGAGGAGCTGGTCCGGGCCGGGGCCAGCGGCATCGGGTTCCCGCTGCAGAACGACGTGGTGGCGCCGTACCTGCTGCGGCTTGCCAACGACGAGCAGAAGCGCCGCTGGCTGCCCGGGTTCTGCTCCGGCGAGATCATCACCGCCATCGCGATGACGGAGCCGGGCACCGGCAGCGACCTGCAGGGCATCCAGACCACCGCGGTCCGCGACGGCTCCGACTACATCGTCAACGGGTCGAAGACGTTCATCACCAACGGCATCCTGTCCGACCTGGTCATCGTGGTGGCCAAGACCGACCCCGACGCCGGCAGCAAGGGCTTCAGCCTGATCGTGGTGGAGCGCGGCATGCCCGGCTTCGAACGCGGCCGGCGGCTCAAGAAGGTCGGCCTGAAGGCGCAGGACACCGCCGAGCTGTCCTTCACCGACGTGCGGGTACCGGCCGCGAACGTGCTGGGCGAGGTCGGCCAGGGCTTCATCTACCTGATGCAGAACCTGCCCCAGGAGCGGCTGTCCATCGCGGTGGGCAGCACGGCCGGTGTGGAGCAGGCGCTGGCCACGACCGCGCAGTACACCAAGGACCGCAAGGCGTTCGGCAAGTCGGTCTCCTCGTTCCAGAACACCCGCTTCGAGCTCGCCGAGATCGCCACCGAGGCCCAGATCGCCCGGGTGTTCGTGGACCGCTGCCTGTCCGAGCACGTCGTGGGCAACCTGTCGGTGACCGACGCCGCGATGGCCAAGTGGTGGACCTCCGACCTGCTCAAGCGCACCGTCGACCGGTGCGTGCAGCTGCACGGGGGCTACGGCTACATGCTGGAGTACCCGATCGCGAAGGCGTTCCTGGACGCCCGGGTGCAGTCCATCTTCGGCGGCACCAACGAGATCATGAAGGAGATCGTCGGCCGCAGTCTGTTCAGCTAGCCGGGGTGGGGGCAGGCCGGCCGCCTGTGTGGCGGGCCGCCGGCGCGCACGGGCCGGCCGCCGCACGCCGCTCGGCGTCCGGGTACGCGCCGCGCACCTCGTGTAGTTGCCGCGCACCCGCTGCAGTGGGTGCGCGGCGCAGAAAGAGGGTGCGCGGAGCCGTCGCGGCCGGGCCGCCGCTCGCGTGGTTCCCCGCCCGCGGACGCATGGTTCCCCGCTGGCGGCTGCACACCGCTCGGCGTCCGGAAACACGCCGCGCACCTTGCGTAGTTGCCGCGCACCTTGCGTAGTTGCCGCACCTTGCGTAGTTGCCGCGCACCTTGCGTAGTTGCCGCGTACCTTGCGGGCCGACGTCGCGTACGTTCCGGGGTTGCCGCGCAGGTCACGAGGCACGCGGGAGCCACGGAAGGTGCGCGACGTTGCTCCGCCCGGACCCCAAGCACCCCGGCAGCGACTTCATGATCACCGGTACCTGAGGGCTGTTTCGCGCGCTCGGAACCGCCCACAAGTACTGATGATCACCGAGCGCTGTTGACGAACGTTCACCACGGGCTGCTGACAACACCGTGCGAGCCCCCTGGATCGGCACCTCATGATCAACGGGACATCAGGGCTGTTTCCCTGCCGAAAAACAGCACTCACGTCCCGTTGATCATGGAAGTCGGGTGGCGGCTCCGCACACCGAGTCTCCCGTGCACCTTGCGTCACAAGGCTCCGGGCACCGCGACGGGGGCGCCACCCTGCCCCGGCGCGAGGCTGTCGGGGTCGGGCCGCACCATAGGGACATGAGCCTGACCCAGCCGACCGACCCCGAGCCGACCGACCCCGAGCGCGCCGAGACCGAGCGCGCCGAGACCGAGCGGACCGAAGCCGAGTTGCGCACCGAGGCCGAGGCGGCGCTGCGGGCCCTGGCCGGACCGGACGCGGTGCTGCGCGAGGATCAGTGGAAGGCCGTGCACGCGCTGGTCGCACAGGGTCGCCGGGCGCTCGTCGTGCAGCGCACCGGCTGGGGCAAGTCGGCGGTGTACTTCGTGTCCACCGCGCTGCTGCGGGCCCGGGGCAAGGGGCCGACGGTGATCGTCTCGCCGCTGCTGGCGCTGATGCGCAACCAGATCGACGCCGCCGCCAGGGCCGGCATCCAGGCCGCCACGGTGAACTCCGCGAACACCGACGACTGGGAGCTGGTCTACCAACAGGTGCAGGACGGCAAGATCGACGTGCTGCTGGTCAGCCCGGAACGGCTGAACAACCCCGAGTTCCGCGACCGGGTGCTGCCTGAGCTGTCCCGCACCGCCGGCCTGCTGGTGGTCGACGAGGCGCACTGCATCTCCGACTGGGGCCACGACTTCCGCCCGGACTACCGGCGGCTGCGCTCACTGCTCGCCGACCTGCCGGCCGGGGTCCCGGTGCTGGCCACCACGGCCACCGCGAACGACCGGGTGACCCGCGACGTCGCCGACCAGCTCGGGGTGACCGGCGGTGACGCGCTGGTGCTGCGCGGCCCGCTGGACCGCGACTCGCTGCGCCTGGGGGTGCTGCGGCTGCCCACCGGCACGGACCGGTTCGGCTGGCTGGCCGAGCACCTCGGCGAGCTGCCCGGCTCCGGCATCATCTACACGCTCACCGTCAGCGCCGCCGAGGAGCTCGCCGGCTACCTGCGCGAGCGGGGCCACCCGGTCGTCGCCTACACCGGCAAGACCGACCCGGCCGAGCGGCAGCGCTCCGAGGACGACCTGCTGGCCAACCGGGTCAAGGCGTTGGTCGCCACGTCCGCGCTGGGCATGGGCTTCGACAAGCCCGACCTGGGGTTCGTGGTGCACCTCGGCGCCCCCGGCTCGCCGGTCGCCTACTACCAGCAGATCGGCCGTGCCGGCCGTGGTGTCGAGCACGCCGAGGTGCTGTTGCTGCCCGGCCCGGAGGACCGCGACATCTGGGCCTACTTCGCCTCGCTCGCCTTCCCGGCCGAGCCCGCGGTGCGGGCCACCCTCGCGGTGCTCGGCGCCGCCGGGCGCCCGATGTCCACCTCCGCGCTGGAGCCGCACGTCGAGCTGGCCAGGGGCCGGCTGGAGATGATGCTCAAGGTGTTGGACACCGACGGCGCGGTGCGCCGGGTCAAGGGCGGCTGGACGGCCACCGGCCAGGACTGGGAGTACGACGGCGCGCGCTACGCCGGGCTGGCCAGAGCACGGCGCGCCGAGCAGGACGCGATGCTGCGGTACCTGGACACCGACGGCTGCCGGATGGAGTACCTGCGCCGGATGCTGGACGACCCGGACGCGGTGGCCTGCGGGCGCTGCGACAACTGCACCGGGCACCGTTACGACAGCTCGGTGCCCGAGGAGGTCCGCGGCGGCGCCGACGACTGGCTGGGCCGCCCCGGGGTGCCGGTCACGCCGCGCAAGATGTGGCCGTCCGGGATGACCGCGCTGGACGTGCCGCTGTCCGGCAAGCTCGGCCCGGCCGACGCCGCCGGGGAGGGCCGGGTGATCGGCCGGCTGGTCGACGTCGGCTGGGGCCCGCGACTGCGGCCGCTGCTGCGCGCCGACGGCCCGGTCCCGGACGAGGTGGTGGCCGCCGCCGTCGACGTGCTCAAGGGCTGGGGGTGGGACACCCGGCCGGCCGGCGTGGTGGCGCTGCCGTCCCGGGCCCACCCCGAGCTGGTGGCCTCGTTCGCCGAGCGGATCGCCGCGATCGGGCGGCTGCCGCTGCTGGGCACCCTGCTCGACTCGGCACCGCCGCTGTTCGCGGTCGAGCACCACCCGGACGACGAGGACTTCGACCCGGAGATGGCGGCCGAGCCGGAGCCACCGAACTCGGCCCAGCGCCTGGCCCAGGTGCACCGCAGGCTGGCCGTGCCGCCCGGGCTCGAGCTGGGCGCCGGCCCGGTGCTGCTGGTCGACGACGTGATCAGCTCCGGCTGGACGATGACGGTCGCGGCCATGCTGCTGCGCCGGGCCGGTGCACCGGCCGTGCTGCCGCTCGCGCTGGCCTCCACCGGCTGACCCTCGGCGGTTTCCGTGGTGGGATAGCCCGGTGTACCAGCTGTTGCCCCTGACGGCGCCCGACCCGACCCCGCTCGGCGACGACGAGCTGGACCGGCTCTACGCCTACCCCGAGTCGCTGGACCGGCCCTACATCCGGGTCAACTTCGTGGCCAGCGCGGACGGGGCGGCCACCGCCGACGGCCTGTCCGCAGGGTTGTCGTCGGCGCCGGACCGACGGCTGTTCGGCGTGCTGCGCCAGCTGGCCGAGGTGGTCCTGGTCGGCGCCGGTACGGCCCGTGCGGAGAACTACGGCGGCGCCAGCAAGCCGAACCGGACGACCGGGGTACCGCCCAGGATCGCGGTGGTCACCGCGAGCGCGCAGCTGGACCCGGCCGCCCGGCTGTTCACCGACACCCAGGTACCGCCGTTGATTCTCACCGCGAGCACGGCACCGGCGGCCAACCTGCGCCGGCTCGCCGACGCCGGCGCCGAGGTGGTGGCGCTGGCCGGTGACCGGGTGGACGGCGCGCAGGTGGTGACCGCGCTGGCCGGGCTGGGGCTGTACCGGGTGCTGTGCGAGGGCGGTCCGCACCTGTTCGGCGACCTGCTCGCGGCGGACGCGGTGGACGAGCTGTGCCTGACCGTCTCCCCCATCCTGGTCGGCGGCGGCATCAACCGGATCGCGATGGGACCGGACCATCCGCCGCGCGGGCTGCGCCTCGCCAGCGCGCTCACCGAGGACGACGTCCTGCTGCTGCGCTACCTGCGAGATCGGTAACTCGCTCCGCCCGATCGGCGTCGGCTCACCAGATCCTCACCGGTCGCCTAGCAGTCTGTACGTTGCGGCGTACTCCGCGCCGCGGGTGACCTCAGGGAGACAGGCGTGCCGCGACCGGCCCCTCGACCACGCAGGCCGGCCGTGCTGGCGGCGGTGCTGGCGGCGTTCGGGCTGCTGCTGTGCTCCTGCGCGGTCGGGCCCTCGATCCGTCCCCCGGTCGCCGTGCACGGGTCGAGCACCGGCGACGGCGCCCCGGAGCCGCCCCCTCGGCCCGTCCCGCCCGGTCCCCAGGTCCCGGTGCCCGACGTCGGGGATGCCAGCCGCGTCGACTTCATCGACTGCACCGACGACATGCGGGCGGTGCTGCCGGTGCCGGTCCCGGCCGGTCGGGCACTCAAGTTCGAGTGCGCCGACATGCCGGTGGACACCGACTCCGACAACGGGCGCCGCCGGCAGTCCTCGATCGGGCTGATGCGGGTGTCCCTGACCGACAAGCCGGCGCAGGCCAGGCCGCCGCTGCTGGTGCTCGGCGACAGCGACGGGGAGACCGGCACGCTGCGGGCCGCCCGGCTGGCCGCCCAGGTCCCGCTGACGCTGCTGCAGCACTTCACCCTGGTCGGCATGGACCGCCGTGGCGAGGGCACCAGCCGGCTGGACTGCGCGCCGCCGGACGTCCGCGAGGACATCCTGGATACCGACCTGACCGACGCCGACCCCAGCGCGGCGGGCCGGTTGCTCGACGACGCCCGCGAGGTGGTCCAGGAGTGCTATCTCACCGAGGGCGACACCCTGACCAGGTACGACACCGGCGACACCGCGCAGGATGTGGAGCGGGCCAAGGCCCTGCTCGGGGTGCGCACGCTCAGCGCGCTCGGGCTCGGTGACGGCGCGCGGGCGCTCGAGGTGTGGGCGCAGAACTTCCCCGGCTCGGTGGGGCGGCTGGTGCTCGACGCTCCCCCGGACCCGACCCAGGACTCGGTCGGCTCCACCGAGGCACGCGCGACGGCGGCCGAGGCGGCCTTCGATGCCTTCGGCCAGTCCTGCGCCGCGCGCCCGGGGTGCCCGCTGGGCACGAACCCGCGCGCCGCGGTCACCCAGCTGGCCGACCAGCTGCGGGGCAGGCCGCAGACCGGCCCGGACGGCGAGCAGCTGACCGCCAGCGCGATGCTGCACGCGGTGCTGATCGGGCTCGACGACCCGGACGGCTGGTCGGCGCTGGCCGGCGCCATCGGAGCGGCCAAGGCCGGCAACCCGACCGGGTTGCTGCAGTACCTGGACCAGCTGCTCGGCCTCAACGGCCGCTTCGACCTGGCCCTGGCCACCCGGTGCAACGACACCACGCAGCGGGTCAGTCCGCCGCAGGTCATGGCGCTGGTCGGCAAGTGGCGGACCGCCCACCCGCTGTTCGGCGCGCTGATGGCGCAGCAGCTGCTGCTGTGCACGGCGTGGCCGGTGCCGTCGGACCCGGCCAGGGTCGGCCCGGCGGCCGCCGCGCCGCCGATGCTGGTGCTCACCACCGCGGTCAGCCCCCGGGTGCCGGAGCAGGGTTACCAGCGGGCCGCCGACCAGCTCGGGCCGGCGCGGGTGGTGAACTGGGAGGGCGCCGGGCGCGGTGCCTACCCGCGCACGCCCTGTGTGACACAGGCGGCGGACTCGCTGTGGGTCGACGGCACGGTGCCGCAGGCCAGCGTGCTCTGCCCACCGTGACCGCCCACCGTGACCGCCCACCGTGACGGCTCGGCGTGACGGCTCGGCGCCGCTACCACCCGGTTGAACCAGCGCCGTTGATGACCCTGCGTGAGATCCTCTCAGGATAGAGACCTGTATCTCACTCGTTAGTGGGCAGTAATGGATTCTGGGCTGTGGCTCATCTTGCTCGTCGGCGTATTCCTCGGGTTCTACCTCGGCCGATGGCGCGCCGAGAACCGTCGGGCCCGCTTCGACCAGGACCGCGTCTGGAACGGCCGCAAGGCCTACCGGGACGACTAGGCCGTTCGCCGCCTGGCATGCTCTGCCATGTGATACCTCGGGCACGGCGCGCACCAGCGCAGCGGCGGCTGCGCACGCTGTGCCACGAGTGCCGAGGAGACGGCGCCCTCGGCTATCACCGCTGCACCGTCACGAGCGGGGACGAGCCGCTGCACCCCTACGAGGTGCGCTCCTGTCCGGGCTGCGACGGCCGCGAGTGGCTACCGGGCGCTGTACCGCCCGTCTAGCCGTCCAGCCGGTCCAGCGGTCCCGCTACGGCTCTAGCCATCCCGCCGGTCTCACCCGCCCGCTACGGCTCTTTCCTGGCCCGGGACGGCTGCACCCGCTTGGGCTCGCCGGGCATCTTCGGGTAGTCCGGCGGGTAGGGCAGGTCACCGAGGCCCTCGGCGGCGTCCTTCTCCGCCCAGCCCAGCACCTCCTCCAGGCCACCGGTGTGGGCGTCCAGCTCGGCGTGCGGGTCGCCGCGGCGCGCCAGCAGGTCGGGCACGGTGCGCAGGTCGAACTGGTCCGGGTCGACCTCGGGCAGCTCGTCCCAGGTGACCGGCATGGATACGGTGGCCTTGGGGCGGCCGCGCACCGACCAGGCGCTCGCCACCGTGCGGTCCCGGCACGCTTGGTTGTAGTCCAGGAAGACCCGCTCGCCCCGGCTCTCCTTCCACCACTCGAGCGTGGCCCGCTCCGGCAGCTCCGCGACCACCCGGCGGCCGATCGTGATCACCGCGCGGCGCACCTCGGTGAAGGTCCACTCCGGCCGGATCCGGACGGTGACGTGCACGCCCCGGCCGCCGGAGGTCTTCGGCCAACCCACCAGCCCGGCGTCGGTGAGCACCGTCCGCAGCACGGCGGCCACCGCGACCGCGTCGGAGAAGTCGGTACCCGGTTGCGGGTCCAGGTCGATGCGCAGCTCGTCGGGGTGGTCCGGGTTCGCGCTGCGCACCGGCCACGGGTGGAAGTCCAGGGTGCCCAGGTTCGCCGCCCAGGCCAGCACGGCGGGCTCGCTCGGGCAGACCTCGTCGGCGGTGCGGCCGCTGGGGAAGGTGATCTGGGCGGTGCGTACCCAGTCCGGGGCGCCCTTGGGCACCCGTTTCTGATAGAACGGCTCGCCGTCCACCCCGTCCACGAAGCGCTTCAGCGTGGTCGGCCGGTCGCCGATCGCCCGCAGCAGCGGCTCGGCGACGGTCAGGTAGTACTCCACGACCTCGCGCTTGGTGATGCCCAGTGCCGGGAAGTACACCTTGTCCGGGTTGGAGACCCGTACCGCGCGGTCGCCGTCCGGCCCGGGCACGGTCAGCTCCACGGCCGGCGATCGGGACGGGCTCATCGGACACGCCTCCCTGAGTTGACCGGGGATCTTTCCTCGGTCAGATCGGCCAGACGCTACCGTGGAGACATGCCCAGCCGCGATCCCGTTGACCCCGGTCGCTCCAGCGACCCGATCGACCCGATCGAGGACGAGCTGATCGGGCTGGACCCGGACGACCCGGAGACGCGGGCCTTCGCCGAGCACCTGGGCCGGATGCGCAACGACCGCCCCAGCTTCACCATTGAGGGTTACCTGCACGGGGTCTCGGACTTCGCGGACTCGGCGAACCGGGCGCAGGGCGGACGTCGTCTCGGCGCGGTCGTGCTGGTGCTGCTGTTACTCCTCGTGGTCGTGTACCTGATCATGGACGCAATGGGGTTCGTCGTTTCCACCTGGTTTCCGGCCGCGCCGACGGTCCAGAGCGCACATGTCACCAACTCGTTCGACACGCAGCCGGCCGCCGGTATTAGCGTGGAGGCATGAAACCAGTCACCAGTGACGATGCGAAGGTGGTCAAGTCCGAGCGGGAGTGGCGCGAGGAACTCAGCCCGGAGGAGTACCACGTGCTCCGGGAGGCGGGCACCGAGCGGCCGTTCACCGGTGAGTACACCGACACCAAGACGGTAGGGGTGTACTCCTGCCGGGCGTGCGGCGCCGAGCTGTTCCGCAGCGACACCAAGTTCGAGTCGCACTGCGGGTGGCCGTCGTTCTTCACCCCGCTGGCCGGGGGCGCGGTGATCGAGCGTGTCGACCGGAGCATGGGGATGGCCCGTACCGAGGTGATCTGCGGCAACTGCCACAGCCACCTGGGCCACGTGTTCGCCGGCGAGGGCTACGACACCCCGACCGACCTGCGGTACTGCATCAACAGCGTGTCGCTCAAGCTGGAGCCGGCCGAGAGCTGAGTCTCCAGCACTGAGTCCCCAGCACTGAGTCCCCAGCGCTGAGTCTCAGCCGGCCGCGGCGGTCCTGGCCAACACCAGGGCCGCCGCGGCCGGCACCGCGAAGATCAGCAGGTGGATCGCCAACTCCTCGCCGAAGCCGTACCCGTGCGTGACCCCGACGGTCAGGTCGGCCGCGCAGGCCACCAGCCACACCACGACGAAGACGGTGAACAGCCGACGGCCCCGGGCACCGGGTCGGCGGGCAGCCAGCAGGAACAGCCCGAGGACGACCAGCCCGACCACGACCGCCACCAGGGTGCGCATGTCGTCGCCCTAGGGGAGCACGGCGACGAGGTCGGCGATATCCAGCCGGGGGCCGGTGTAGAACGGGGTCTCCTCGCGGACGTGGCGGCGGGCGCCCGTCTCCCGCATGATCCGCATCAGGTCGACGATGCGGTGCAGCTCGTCGGCCTCGAAGGCGAGGATCCACTCGTAGTCGCCGAGACCGAAGCTGGCCACCGTGTTCGCCCGCACGTCCGGGTGCTCCCGGGCCTTCTTGCCGTGCTCGGCGAGCATGCCGCGGCGCTCCTCGTCGGGCAGCAGGTACCACTCGTAGGACCGCACGAAGGGGTACACGCAGACGTACCGCCTGGCCTCCTCGCCGGCCAGGAACGCCGGGATGTGGCTCTTGTTGAACTCCGCCGGCCGGTGCAGCGCGACCTGGCTCCACACCGGCACGCTGGCCCGGCCGAGCGCGGTCTCGCGGCGCAGGTCGGCGTACGCGCCCTGCACGGCCTCGATCTCAGTCGCGTGCCACCAGATCATGTAGTCGGCGTCCGCGCGCAGCCCGGACAGGTCGTAGACGCCGCGGACCGCGACGCCCTTCCCCTCCAGCGCGGCGATGAACTCGCCGGCCTGCTGGGCGGCCGCCGTGCGGTCCTCCCCCAGTCGCCCGGGTTCGACCCGGAACACCGACCACATGGTGTAGCGGACGGTGTCGTTCAGCGCTTTGAAGTCGAGCTTCGAGTCCGTGCGGGTCATACCGCCATGCTGCCACCCGGGGCGGCCGCGCGGCGCGTCAGGTCCGCCACGATCCGCGCCGCCGCCGCCTGCGCGGTGGCCAGGCAGGCGGGCACCCCGACGCCGTGCAACATCGCGCCGGCCACCGCCAGTCCGGGCAGCTCGGCGACCGCCGCTTCCAGCTCACCGACCAGGTCGCCGTGCCCGACGCCGTACTGCGGCAGCCCGCCACCCCAGCGCTGCACGTGCACCGCGACCGGCGCGGCCGTGATCCCGGTCAGGGTGGCCAGGTCGGCGCGCACCCGGGCGACGAGCTCGTCGTCGGGCACCCGCAGTTCCGCCGCCGTGTCGAGGTCGGCACCGGCCCGGCCCAGCGACGCCCGCAGCCGCACCAGGCCGTCGGTGGCGGTCGGCGCCAGGTGCGGCCACTTGCGCGCGGTGTGGGTGAACGCCTTGGCCGAGAACGGCTCGTCGGCGGCGATCAGCAGCCCGGAGCTGGCCGGCAGCCGGGCGGCGTCGTCGGCCCGGTAGGCCAGCGCGACCACCACCGGCGAGGCCAGCTCCACCGCGGCGGCTGCCCTGGCGGCCCTCGGCGCGAGCGTGTCCAGCAGCCGGCGCACCGAGGGGGCCGGCACCGCGAGCAGCACCGCGTCGACGTCCAGTACCTCCGGGGCGACGGCGGTGCCCACCTCGAGACGCCAACCGGACGGCCGCCGCGTCAGCTCACGGACCGGCAACCCGAGCCGGATCTCGGCGCCGGCGGCCTCGCGCAGCGCGTCGAGCAGCACCCGGTAACCGCCGCGCACCGCGCCGAACACCGGGGCTGGCATCGCGGGTTCCGCCGCGCTGAAGGAATCCCGGCTGACGGAATCCCCGACTCGCCCGGACGAAACCCCCGACTCGCGGGAAGGTGGGGGCGGTGGCCCCGGCGGGGGAGGTGGCTCCGGCGGGAGCAGGGTGTCGGCGGCCGCGGTGAGTGAGGTGGCGCCGGCGTCCAGTCGCGCGGCCAGCGCGGGCATCGTGGCGCGGAGTCCCAGACCGTCCACCCGGCCCGCGTACACCCCGCTGAGCAGCGGGTCCACCAGTCGATCGGTCAGCTCGTCGCCGAACCGGGCCCGCAGCAACCCGCCCACCGAGCGGTCCGCGCCGTCCCAGTCCAACGCCAGCTCCCGCTCCGCCCCGGCCCTGGCCAGCGCGTGCGGGGAGAGCAGGTCGTCCAGCCGGGCGGTGCTGCCGGGCACGCCGAGCACGGTCCGGCCCGGCAGCCCGATGGTGCGCCCGCCGGCCCGGACGGTGGCCGACGCCCCGGACGGGTGCGCCAACCGGTCGGTCAGCCCCAGCTCGGCGGCCAGCGCCGGAACCTCGGGGCGCCGGGCCAGGAACGCCTCGGCACCCACGTCCATCGGTAACCCGGCCAGGTCCACGGTGCGCAGCACGCCGCCGAGCCGCTCGGCCCGGTCCAGCAGGGTGATGCGGGCGCCGGGCCCGAGCAGGGTGCGCAGCCGGTGCGCGGCGGCCAGTCCGGAGATCCCACCGCCGACCACGGCCACGTGCACCGGCCGGACCAGCGCGCTGGCCCCGCTCACCGGCCGAGTCACCGGCCGAGTCACCGCTCCGGCCCCGAACGCGCCCCGGTCACAGCGAGTGCACCAGCTCCACAACCCTGGCCAACATGTCCGGGTCGGTCTCCGGCAGCACGCCGTGCCCGAGGTTGAACACGTGCCCCGGCGCGGCCTTGCCCTCGGCCACGATCCGGCGTACCTCGGCGTCCACCACGTCCGTGCCGGCGAACAGCACCGACGGGTCCAGGTTGCCCTGTACCGCCTTGTCCGGCCCGATCCGCCGGGTGGCCACGTCGAGCGGAATCCGCCAGTCCACACCGACCACGTCCGCGCCGGCCTCGCCCATCGCGGTGAGCAGCTCACCGGTGCCGACCCCGAAGTGGATCCGGGGCACCCCGGCGTCGGCAAGGCCGGCCAGCACGGCGGCCGAGTGCGGCATCACGAACCGCCGGTACTCCCGCTCGGACAGCGCGCCGGCCCAGGAGTCGAACAGCTGCACCGCGTCCACCCCGGCCGCGATCTGGGCACGTAAGAAGGTCAGCGTGATCCCGGCGAGGTGCCCGAGCAGCGCGTGCCAGGTGTCCGGGTCGGAGTGCATCAGAGCCTTGGTGCGCTCGTGGTTGCGGCTCGGGCCGCCCTCCACCAGGTAGGAGGCCACCGTGAAAGGCGCGCCGGCGAAGCCGATCAGCGGGGTGCCGGACGGGCCGGTGCCCAGCTCGGCGGTCAGCAGCCGGACCGCCTCGGCGACCGGGGCCACCGCCTCGAGCTCGAGCGTCGGCAGCGCGGCCACGTCGGCGGCGGTGCGGACCGGCTCGGCCACCACCGGGCCGGTGCCGGCGACGATCTCCACGCCGATCCCGGCGACCTTCAGCGGCACCACGATGTCGCTGAACAGGATGGCCGCGTCCACGCCGTAGCGGCGCACCGGCTGCAGGGTGATCTCACAGGCCAGGTCGGGGGTCAGGCAGGCAGCGAGCATCTCGGTGCCCTTGCGTAACTCCCGGTACTCGGGCAGCGAACGCCCGGCCTGGCGCATGAACCAGACCGGCGTCCGGGACGGGCGCTCGCGCCGGACGGCGGCCAGGAACGGCGCGCCGGTCAGGTCGCGACGCGACCCGGCGGCGGCGCCGGGATGCGGCGCGTTCGACGTCGGTGCGGGTATTGTGTCCGGCATCACACCAGGCGCGGCGGGGTACCCGCCGGCTGTCGCCACGGTGGCGTCGGACCGAGTCTCGGGTGCGACGGGATTCGACATGTCCCAACCATCCTCGCACGGCCGGCGGCGCGCCTGCCTGCCGCGGTGCGCCACGCCACCTACTCTCGATCGACGTGAGCCCGCCGATATTCCGCCAGGCAGTGGACGCGCTGCAAGCCGTCCAGCCGCGGTCGGAGCTCCAGCTGGTCGACATCGACCCGCCGCGCCGACTCGCGCCGCACAGCTTCGCCCTCGGGGTGGAGCTGGCCGAGGACTACGTCGATCAAACCGGGCCGGCCGACGCCGAGGTCGACGTGACCGGCCGGTTGGTGCTGCTGCACGACCCGGAGGCACGCGACGCCTGGGCCGGAACCTTCCGGATGGTCTGTTACCTACGCGCCCCGCTGGACGTGGAGCAGGCCGATGACCCAATGCTGCTCGCGGTGGGCTGGTCCTGGCTGACCGACGCCCTGGAGACCTGCCGGGCCGGCTACGCCGCGCTCGGCGGCACCGTCACCCGGACGTGCTCGGCCCGCTTCGGGGACATCCCCGGACCGACCAGGGCCGACGACGTCGAGCTGCGCGCGTCGTGGACTCCGACCGACGAAGAGTTCGGTCGACACGCCGAGGCGTTCTACCGATTGGTGACCCACGCGATCGGGTTACCAGAAGTCGGCGTATCTTTAATGACGGAACGTAACAATTGATCTCGGCATCAGTGCTCCCCTCGAGATCAATCAGGGTCAAAACCAAGCTGCGGGTCACTCTCCGAAGTCAGCTCGATCGCCCAAAAGAGTGGCCTAGTTCGACCAACGTCGTAGATCTCGAAGGAAAAACTTTCGATGAATCCGCGCGGTTAGGCCGCTTGGGGGCTACCCTGCGTCCACGACACCTCCTCGGACGCGCGGCCTGCACAGCCGAACGGACGAGGTCCCGGTGCCGGTCGGGGGGCACGACCGACTCCAGGGAGGTAGTGACGTGGCTGTAGTCGGCCAAGGCACGCCTATTCGCACCGCCGGTGTGAATGCCGTGTTGCCGCCCGCCATGGTCCCGCATCCGCGGGAAGAGCTGTTTTCGGTGCTGGTGGTTGACGACCACCCGCTGCTGCGCGAGGCAATCGCGGCGCGGCTGCGCACCATGGGTGCTGGCACGGTGCACGAGGCCGCTTCGGTGGCCGAGGCCCGCGCCAGAGCCCAGGCCAGTGGTCCCTGTGACCTCGCGGTACTGGATCTGGGGCTGCCTGACGGCAGTGGTCTGGATCTGGTCACCGAGTTGCGGTCCATGGGATGGAACCGACTGGTGGTGCTGGCTTCGTCCGACGATCCGTATGCGGTGCGCTCGGCCTTCCAGGCCGGTGCGCAGGCGTATCTGCTGAAGTCGGCATCGGCTGCAATCGTCACCGACGGCGTGAAGCGCGTTCTGGACGGCGGCGTCTATGCCGACCCGACAGTGGCGCCGCTGCTCGCCACCGGTACCAGGGTGCCAGGCACCGACAACACCCCGCGCGAGTTGTCCGCGCGCGAGGTGGAGGTGCTCCAACTGGTCGCCGACGGTCAGTCCAACAAAGAGATCGGCGAGGCCCTGAACCTCTCCGCTCTGACCGTCAAGAGCCACCTGTCCAGGATCGGGCGCAAGCTCGGGACAGGTGACCGGGCCCAGATGGTGGCACTCGCGATGCGCGCAGGAGTCATCCGCTGAGCTCGCTTGGCCCGGCCAGCCGCGCCGTCGACGCGACCTTCTCGGGGGACATCCGTCCCTCGGGTCAGGTCGGAAGCGACGGCGGGCGGCTGCCCGCCGGTGTTCAGGACGAGCCCTCAGGTACCTCGGGCCCGCTGGTAGACACGCGGGACGGGCTGACGCCCGCCCGCGACGGACAGGTGGACGCACGCGACGGTCCATCGGAGTCGCGGGACGGCCCGGCCGAGGTGGCCGAGCCGATCCCGCTGCTCACCCCGGCCGACGGGCTTCCCGACGTGGTGCGTTCCGGGGCCGCGTTGCGGGACCTGGCGGTCAGCATCGCGGCGGGCCAGGGCCCGATCGCGGTGGACGCCGAGCGCGCCTCCGGGTTCCGCTACTCGGCCAGGGCATACCTGATTCAGCTGCGGCGCGAGGGTGCCGGCAGCTCCCTCATCGACCCGATCCCGATCGCCGGCCGTTTCGCACCGCTGGCCGAGGCACTGGCCGGGCCGGAGTGGGTGCTGCACGCGGCTTCCCAGGATCTCCCCTGCCTTGCCGAGCTGGGCCTGCACCCGACCCGACTCTTCGACACCGAGTTGGCCGGCCGGTTGGCCGGGCTGCCCAGGGTCGGCCTCGGACCGATGGTCGAGCAGTTGCTCGGGCTACGGCTGGAGAAGGGCCACGGCGCCGCCGACTGGTCCAACCGGCCGCTGCCCGAGGACTGGCTGGTCTACGCCGCGCTCGATGTCGAGGTACTCATCGAGCTGCGCGACGTGCTGGACGACCTGCTCACCCGGCAGGGCAAGCGGGACTGGGCGGCCCAGGAGTTCGAGGCGGTCCGCACCGCGCCACCGCCGCCGCCGAGGACCGACCCGTGGCGGCGTACCTCGGGCATCCACCGGGTCCGCCGGCCGCGCCAGTTGGCCGCAGTCCGGGAGCTGTGGCGCGCGCGCGACGAACTCGCCGAGCAGCGCGACATAGCCCCCGGCCGGGTGCTGCCCGACTCGGCGATCGTGGAAGCCTCGGTCACCGCCCCGACCTCGGCCGACGACCTGTCCAAGCTCCCGGTCTTCCGCGGCAGGGCGCAGCGCAGGCTGGCCAGCTACTGGTGGTCGGCGCTGAACCGCGCGGCCACCCTCCCGAACGCCGAGCTGCCGCCGACCACCCTGACCTCGGACGGCCCTCCCCCGGTCAGCCGCTGGGCCGACCGCGACCCCGAGGCCGCCGCCCGGCTGGCCGCCGCCCGCGCCGCCATCGCGGAGATCGGCAAGCGCTACGAACTGCCGGTGGAGAACCTGCTGCAGCCCGACCTGCTCCGGCGGGTGTGCTGGCAACCGCCCCCGTCGGTCGAGGACGCGCTGCGGGCCGGTGGGGCCAGGGACTGGCAGGTCGAGCTGACCGCGGAGCCGCTGACCCAAGCAGTCGGAGTAACCCGGGCCTGAACCCGGTTCACCTGCCGGCGGGGCGGGCGCGGACGTGCATCCGTTCACCCTGTGGTCCGAAGAGGCTGAGTACCTCGACAGGCTCGGGGCCAGGGTTGCTGAACCAGTGCGGGATGTGCGTGTCGAACTCCGCCACCTCCCCCGCGGTCAGGATCAGGTCGTTCTCGCCCAGCAGCAGGCGCAGCCGCCCGGACAGCACGTAGAACCAGTCGTAGCCCTCGTGCACCTTCAGGTCCGGCTCACCCTCCGGCCAGTGCGGCGGGATGATCTGCTTGAAGGCCTGAACCCCGCCGGGGCGCCGCGTCAGCGGGATGAACGTCGAACCGTGGCGCTTGAACGGGCGGGCATGGATGCGCGGGTCGCCGGTGGCGGGCGCGCCGACCAGCTCGTCCAGCTGGACCTGATGGGCCCGGGCCAGCGGTAGCAGCAGCTCCAGAGTGGGGCGGCGCTGACCGGACTCCAGCCGGGACAGGGTGCTCACCGAGATCCCGGTGACCGACGCGAGCTGGGCCAGCGTGGTACCGCGTTGCCGCCGCAGGGCCCGCAGCCGAGGCCCGACAGCGTGCAGCACGTCATCCAGGTCGGGCGCGTCGTCAGTCATCCCATTATTTGCCAGTACAGCAACATTCTTTGTCAAGTTCGCAGACTGGGGCGGACAGTGGCGCCATGGACGACTTCAGCTTCGACGTCATCGTCATCGGTGGCGGCGCCGCCGGCCTCAGCGCGGCGCTGACCCTGGCCAGGGCACGCCGCTCGGTCCTGGTGCTCGACGGTGGCGAGCCGCGCAACGCCCCCGCCGCCGGGGTGCACGGGTTCCTCTCCCGGGACGGCATCGCGCCCGCCGACCTGATCCGCCTTGGCGCGGCCGAGGTCACCCGCTACGGCGGTCGGATCCTGGCCGCCTCGGTCACCTCGGCGCGGCCCGACGGGTCCGGCTTCACGGTGCGCACCGGGGACGGTCGCCGGTTCGCCGCGCGCCGGCTGCTGCTCTGCACCGGACTGGTCGACGAGCTGCCCGACATCCCGGGCCTGCGCCAGCGCTGGGGCCGCGACGTGCTGCACTGCCCGCACTGTCACGGCTGGGAGGTGCGTGACCAGCCGATCGGGGTGCTGGGCACCGGGCCGCACGCCGTGCGCCAGGCCCTGCTGTTCCGCCAGTGGAGCGCCGAGGTGACCCTGTTCCCGCACACCGCGCCCGAGCCCACCGACGAGCAGTGGGAGGAGCTCGCCGCCCGCGAGATCGCCGTGGTGGACGGTGAGGTCGCCGCCCTCGAGGTGACCGGCGACCAGCTCACCGGCGTCCGGCTGGCGTCCGGGCGGGTGGTGCCGACCCGGGCGCTGGCGGTCCTGCCGCGCTTCAGCGGCCGCGGCGGCATCGCGGCCGACCTCGGCCTCGCCACCACCGAGCACCCGGCCGGCGTCGGCAGCCAGATCGTGGCCGACGCGACCGGCCGGACCGCCGTCCCGGGGGTCTGGGCGGCCGGCAACGTCACCGATCTCATGGCCCCGGTCATCGGTGCCGCCGCCGGCGCTGTCACCGCCGGCGCCGCGATCAACAGCGACCTCATCGCCGAGGACACCCGGCTGGCCGTCGAACGCCGCCGCGACCCGTTCAGCCCGGCCGCCGAGGCCCGCAACTGCCTGCTCGTCCTCGGTGACCGCCGGCACGGGATCACACCATGAACCGATCGCCCGCACCGAGGACAGGAGCACCGATGCACGAGCAGTACACCGCGCGGTTCTGGGACGAGCGCTACAGCTCGAGCACCCAGATCTGGAGCGGCAGCCCGAACCCGCAGCTGGTGCTCGAGGTCGCCGACCTGACGCCCGGCACCGCACTGGACGCCGGCTGCGGCGAGGGCGCCGACACCCTCTGGCTCGCGCACCGGGGCTGGCGGGTCACCGCCATCGACATCTCCACCGTCGCCCTGGACCGCGCCGCCGCCCGGGCCGAACCCGACACCGCCGACCGGATCACCTGGGAACAGGCCGACCTCATCGGCTGGGCACCGGACGGCCGGACGTACGACCTGGTGAGCGCCCAGTTCGTGCATTTCCCGCCGGCGCTGCGCGACCCCTTGTTCGCCGGTCTCGCCGCGTCGGTCGCGCCCGCCGGCACGCTCCTGATCGTCGGTCACCACCCCGCCGACCTGCTGACCACGGTGCACCGCCCGCACGAGCCCGACCTGTTCTACTCCGCCGAGCAGCTCGCGGACTCCCTGGACCCGGACCGGTGGGACATCCTCGCCGCCGAGGCCAGGCCACGCCTGGCCACCGACCCGGCCGGCCAGCCGGTCACCCTCCACGACACCGTCCTCCGCGCCCGGCGGCGTGCAAGCTGAGCTGGGCGTTCCGCTTGTCGTCGGGTGGCGTGGCGTCGGTACCGGGGTTGGGCTCGGTGTGTGGTCGGGATGGGACTGCGCCGGTCACAGTTGGTGACTGGTCGATTGAAATCAGACCGCTGACCTGGGGCGACCCTGCGTCGACATCGACGTGAGTCCGGTTCTCATCGAGAATTTCCGGACTGACGTTGGTCTCGGTGACGATCGGGCGCGCCAGGGTCAACACCGGGCCGCCTGTCGGTGACGCGGCGTCACCAAGAGCGTTATGCCGGTGTTTGTGTCCTCCTCGGAGGCCACTGGGCGTCCGAACCCCACTGATCGACAGTAGGCATCCGGCAACGCTGCTCAAGCGTCACTGTTCCAGGGTCCCAGGGCCCTGCTACGAGCTGTCGCGGGCGAAGCTGTCCGCCTCTGGACCGGCCGGCCGGAGCCGGACGGTGACCGCGAGCCCGCCGCCGTCCACCGGCGCGGCGCTCACCGTCCCGTGGTGTGCGGACACCACCGCCCGGACGATGGAAAGGCCGAGGCCCGACCCGGTACCGGAGGCCCGGGACGCGCCGCGGCGGAACGGCTCGAACAACTCGTTCAGTCGGGCGTCGGTGACCACCGCGCCACTCGAGGTCACCCGCAGCTCAGGCTGGCCCGCCACGCCGACCCGGGTGGCGACCTCCAGCCAGCCGCCCTCGACGTTGTGCCGCACCGCGTTCTCCACCAGGTTGCCCACCACCCGCTCCAGCAGCGCGGGGTCGCCGACGGTCGGCGCCGGCTGGGTCCGCAGCTGGACCCGCAGCCGCCGCTCGTCGGCCTCCCCGCGCACCGCCGCGAGCGCCGGGCGGACCAGCTCGCCCAGGTCCACCCGCCGCTCCGGGCCGGCCACCCCGGCCTCGGTCCTGGCCAACAGCAGCAGGCCCTGCACCAGCGCGTCGGCCCGGTAGGTGGCGCCCCGGACAACCTCCGCCATCCGGCGCAGCTCGACGACGTCGGCGCCCGGGTCGGCGAGCGTCACGTCCACCTCGGTGCGCATCACCGCGAGCGGGGTGCGCAGCTCGTGGCTGGCGTTCGCCACGAACCGGCGCTGCATCTCGAACGCGGCGTGCAACCGGTCCAGCATGGCGTCGAAGCTGTCCGCCAGCTCGGTCACCTCGCCGTGCGAGCCGGGCAGCGCGATCCGCTCGTCGAGAGACTCGGCGGACAGCCGCCGGGCGGTCCCGGTGACCTGGCGCAGCGGCCGTAGCACCCGGCCGACCGCCAGGAACGACACCACCGCGGCGGCGGCCACCACCAGCGGGAAGGCCACCAGCCCGGTGCGCAGCACGTCGGCCCTGGCGGCGTCGGCGAGCGCCCTGCCGAGCGCCTCGGCCGGCACCGCCTGGTCGTGCACCCGCACCGTGGTGCCCGGCGGCAGCGCCGGCACCGCGCTCACCACGCCGCCGACCAGCAGCCAGCCCAGCCACAGCAGCAGCGCGCTGACCAGCGCGGCCAGCACGGTGCACAGCACGGTCAGGCGCAGCCGCAAACCGGGCCCGCGCCGCCGGGGGGTGGCCGGGGTGGCCGGTCCGGGGCGCTCCCACCGCAGCCTCGGCGCCCGGTTACCGGGGCGTCGTGTGAGCTGGGGCAGTCCCACCGCAGGCACCTAGCCGGCCGACGGAACCCGGTAGCCGGAGCCGACCACGGTCTCGATGATCCCGGGCTCGCCGAGCTTCTTGCGCAGGGTCATCACGGTCACCCGCACCGTGGTGGTGAACGGGTCGGCGTGCTCGTCCCACACCCGCTCCAGCAGCTCCTCGCTGCTCACCACCGCGCCGCCGGCACCGAGCAGCACCTCGAGCACGCCGAACTCCTTGCGGGTCAGCTCGACGAGCTCGGTGGACCTGCGCACCGTGCGGCGGGCCGGGTCCAGCACCACGTCACCGGCGGCGAGCACCGGCGGCGTCGCGGGAGTCGCCCGCCGGGCCAGCGCTCGCATCCGGGCGACCAGCTCCGGGAAGTCGAACGGCTTCGCCAGGTAGTCGTCGGCGCCCAGGGTCAGCCCCTCGACCTTGTCCGCCAGCGTGCCGCTCGCGGTCAACATGATCACCCTGGTGGTGCCGCCGTCCTGGGTCAGCTGGGCGCACAGGTCGTCGCCGGACATCCCCGGCAGGTCCCGGTCCAGCACCACCACGTCGTAGCGGGTCACCGCGGCCTTCTCGTGGCCCACGTCCCCGTCATAGGCGACGTCGACCGCCATGCCCTCGCGCCGCAGTCCCCTGGCCAGCGCATCGGCCAGCGGCTGTTCGTCCTCCACGATCAGTACCCGCACGCCGACCACCCTAGGCGCTCACCCCGACGGTGACGTGGGTGCCCGCCTCCTCCGGGCCCGCACAGACCCAGTACCGCCCGCACAGCCCCTGCACTGTCTGTGCGGACCGTGCTGGGTCTGTGCGGACGAGGGAAGCGGCCGGTCAGGTGCGGCGGCGGAATTCCTGGTCGGTGTCGGCCGCGGCGGTACCGTCCGCGGTCGCGGTGGTGGGCCGGCCGAACTCGGCGGGCAGCGCGGCGGCCCACTCGGTGACCCGGCGGGCCACGTCCTGCGCGGTCAGCCCCGCCGAGCTCAGCACTTCGCCGCGGCTGCCGTGCTCGAAGAACCGCTGCGGCAGCGCCACGTCACGCAGCGGCACGTCCACCTCGGCAGCGCGCAGCGCGGCGGCCACCGCCGAACCGATCCCACCGTGGCCGCCGCCGTCCTCGACGGTCACCACGAGCCGGTGCCGGGCGGCCAGCTGGACCAGCGCGCCGGACACCGGCAGCACCCACCTCGGGTCGACCACCGTGACGCCGATGCCCTGGTCGGCGAGCCGGTCGGCGGCCGCCAGACCCAGCTCGGCGAACGACCCGACGCACACCAGCAGCACCTCGGTGCTGCCCTGCACCGGCGCGCCCGCCGGCTCGCGCAGCACGTCCAGCCCGTTCTCCCGGCGCAGGGCCGGGATCTCCGGGATCACCGCGCCCTTCGGGTAGCGAAGGACGGTCGGGCCGTCGTCCACCGCGACCGCCTCGCGGAGCTGCTCCCGCAGGTTCACCGCATCGCGCGGGGCGGCCACCCGGATCCCGGGCACCACACCGAGGAGGGACAGGTCCCACATGCCGTTGTGGCTCGCGCCGTCCGTCCCGGTGACACCGGCCCGGTCCAGCACCACGGTAACCGGCTGGCGGTGCAGCGCGACGTCGAGCAGCAGCTGGTCGAACGCCCGGTTGAGGAACGTGGCGTAGAGCGCGACCACCGGGTGCATGCCGGCCATCGCCAACCCGGCCGCCGAGGTCAGCGCGTGCTGCTCGGCGATGCCGACGTCGAAGCAGCGCTCCGGGTAGGCCTCGGCGAAGGGCGCCAGCCCGACCGGGTGCAGCATCGCCGCCGTGATGGCCACCAGGTCCGGCCGCTCGGCACCGAGGGCCACCATCTCGTCGGCGAACACGTTCGTCCAGCCGGCCTTCGGGGCACCGAGCGGCTCCCCGGTCGCCGGGTCGAACGCCCCCGGCCCGTGCATCTGCTCGACGTCGTCGTTCTCGGCCGGCAGGTAGCCGTAGCCCTTGCGGGTGACCGCGTGCACGATCGCGGTACCGCCGAAATCGCGGGCCCGCCGCAGCGCGGCCTCCATGGCAACCAGGTCGTGCCCGTCCACCGGGCCGACGTACTTCAACCCGAGGTCGGAGAACAGCGCCTGCGGGGCCAGCGCGTCCTTCACGCCGACCTTGAACGCGTGCAGCCCGCTGTAGACCGCGCGGCCGACCACCGGGGTCTGCGACAGCGCGCGCTTGCCGACGTCGAGCATCCGCTCGTAGCTCGGCCGCAGCCGCAGCGAGGCGAGGTGGTCCGCCAGCCCGCCGATGGTGGGCAGGTAGGAGCGGCCGTTGTCGTTGACCACGATGACCAGGTTGCGGTCCTTGCGCGCCGCGATGTTGTTCAGCGCCTCCCAGCACATCCCGCCGGTCAGCGCGCCGTCCCCGACCACCGCGACGACGTGCCGCCGCGCCCCGGTGATCGCGAACGCGTTGGCCATCCCGTCCGCGTAGGACAGCGCCGTGGACGCGTGGCTGTTCTCCACCAGGTCGTGCTCGCTCTCCGCGCGGCACGGGTATCCGGAGTAGCCGCCGGTGGCCTTGAGCTTGGCGAAGCCGTCGTGGCGACCGGTCAGCAGCTTGTGCACGTACGACTGGTGGCCGGTGTCGAAGATCAGCGCGTCGTGCGGCGAGTCGAACACCCGGTGCAGCGCCATGGTGAGCTCCACCACACCCAGGTTCGGACCCAGGTGTCCACCGGTACGCGACACGGTGTCCACCAGGAAAGTCCGGATCTCACCGGCGAGAGTCTGCAGCTCGGCGGTACCGAGGCGCTTCAGGTCGGCTGGGCCGTGCATCTTCCGCAGCAAGGACACTCGGGTGAGTGTACGGAGGACGATCTCAGCGGTCCTGGCGTAGGGCCGCGTCAGCGTCCCCGAGATCATTCAGGTCAATGGATTGACCCGTGCGCATCGCCGGGTTGGCGGCCAGATACCGATCGGGTCACAGGGGCTGTTCATCGTCCGTCCGGCGTAGGCTGCGCCGGGTGAGCGACGCCACCGGAGACGCCACCGAACGGGCCCCGTCCCGGCTGGCCACCCTGGCGTCCTCGTGGGCGTACGCACTGCGCACCACCAACCCGCCGCCCGGCCCGATCGACGCACTCGACCCGGTGACCAGGTGGATCGTGGTCAGCCGCGCCGCCGTCCTGCCGATGACCCTGGTCGCCGGGCTCGTCGCGGCACTGCTGGCGGTCGGCGAACCCGGGCTGGACTGGCGCTGGCTGGTGCTCGCCGTCGTCGGGATCACCCTGGCCCACCTGGCCAACAACCTGATGAACGACCTGTACGACACCCAGGCCGGTTCGGACACCGCGCAGTACCCGCGCGCCCTCTACGCCCCGCACCCGATCCTGTCCGGCCTGGTCGCCAAGCGGGCGCTGGTGGCCGCCACGGTCGCGGTCAACCTGCTCGACCTGGTCATCCTGGTGGTGCTGACACTGGCCAGGGGCTGGCCGGTGGTGGCCTTCGCGCTCGCCGGTTTCCTGCTCAGCGTGGCCTACACGGCACCGCCGCTGCGGCTGAAGAAGCGCGGCCTCGGCGAGCCGGACGTGCTGGTGGTGTGGGGTCCGCTGATGGTGTGCGGCACCTACTACTGCGCCGTCGGCCACGTCGGCTGGCCGGTGCTGCTGGCCTCGCTGCCCTACGGGCTGCTGTGCGTCGCGGTGCTGATGGGCAAGCACACCGACAAGATCCCGTTCGACCGGCCGCTGGGCATCCACACGCTGCCGGTGCTGCTCGGCGACCGGCGGGCCCGCGCGGCCACGCTCGGCCTGATGGTCGGCTTCTACCTGCTCGTCGGGCTGTCCGTGCTGCTCGGCACGATGCCGTGGCCGGCCCTGCTGGTGGTGCTCGGACTGCCCCGCCTGGTCAAGGTGTGGCCGCACTTCCGCCGCCCGCCGCCGCCCGAGCCGCCGAAGGACTTCCCGGTCTGGCCGCTCTGGTACGCCGCGCTGGCCTGGCTGCACACCCGCCAGGCCGGCTTGCTGCTGGTCCTGGGCCTGGCGGTGGGCGCACTGCCCTGGTTCGCCGCACACCCGCTCCGGTGACCACACACCCACCGCAGTGGGTGTGTGGTCACCAGACGCGGTGTAGGGCCTACTGCTAGCGGCCCCGCCCGGTCAGTCGCGCAGGAAGAGGGCGACCGCCTCCAGGTGGTGGGTCATCGGGAAGGCGTCGAAGGCCCGCAGCCGTTCCAGTCGGTAGCCCCGCTCGGCGAGCAGCGCGACGTCGCGGGCCAGCGCCGCCGGGTCACAGGCCACGTACACCAGCCGGGCCGGGCCGACCGCCACCAGCTGATCCACCACGCCGCGCCCGAGGCCCTTGCGCGGCGGGTCGGCGACCACGACGTCCGGGCGCCACATCTCGGCCAGCTCGGCCATCACCCGCTCCACCCGGCCGACCCGCCACTGCACCCACGGCAGGTCGGCGAGCGCCTCGGCGCCGGACTGCACCGCGTCCCGGTCGGACTCCACCACGGTGACCGAGCCCTCCGGGCCGACCTGGTCGGCGAGCACCGAGGCCAGCACGCCGGCGCCGCCGTAGAGGTCCCACGCGCAGCCGTCGGCCGGCGCCTCGGCCCACTCGGCGACCACCTCGCACAGGGTGTCCGCCAGTGCCGGGTGCACCTGCCAGAACGAACCCGGCGGCACCAGCCACTCCCGCCCGGCCACCCGCCGGGGCACCGGCCGCCGGTCCCGCCCGGCACCTGAGCTGACGTGCACCTCGCCGTCGCCGTCCAGCTCGACCTGGACCTCGTCGCCGGGGCGCCACGTCCGCTCCAGCACCGGTGTCAGCATGCCGGTCGGTGCCAGCAGGCAGTCCGCAATCGGGATCACGTCGTGGGCCCGGTGCGCGCGCAGCCCGGCCTGCCCGTCCGGGCCGACCGCCAGCCGCATCCGGTGCCGCCAGCCCAGCGCGCCGCCGGGCAGCTCCTCGACCTCGGTGTCGAAGGCGGCGCGGTCCACTCCGGCGAGCCGCTGCAGCTGCTCGGCCAGTACGTCCGCCTTCAGCCGCCGCTGTGCCGCCGGGGTGGCGTGCTGGTAGTCGCAGCCGCCGCAGCCGCCGGCCCGCGCCCACACGCACGGCGCCTCGACCCGGTCCGGTGACGGCACCAGCACCGCGAGCACGTCGGCGCGGCAGAACGAGCCGTGCCGGTCCTCGGTGACGACCGCGCGGACCCGCTCGCCGGGCAGCGCGTGCCGGACGAAGACCACCCGGCCGTCCGCCCTGGCCACGCAGTGTCCGCCGTGCGCGACCGGGCCGACCTCGAGGTCCAGCACCCGGTCCAGCCAGCTCTCCGGCACGGGCAGCGGCGCCTCGGTCGGTTCCGCCGGGGTTCCTGTCGTCAGGTCGGTCTCCTCGCTGGTCCGGTTCATCGGGGCGGCGACGGCGGGGCCGTGGTGTGCCCGGTCGGAGTGTGCCCGGTCGGAGTGTGCCCGGTCGGAGTGTGCCCGGTCGGGGCCTGCCCGGTCGGAGTGTGCCCGGTCGGGGCCTGCCCGGTCGGGGTGTGCCCGTCACCGGCCGCGCCGGGTCCGGTCGGGGCGGGCCCGTTGGTGCTGCCCGGTCCGACGGGCACCCCCGGGTGGCCGCGGCGGACCGCGCCCGGTGCGCTCTCCTGGCGGCCCCGCGAGATGGCGCGCTGCTTGGCCCGCTCCGAGGAGGCCAGCTGCCACGGCACACTGGTGACCATCACCCCGGGCTGGAACAGCAGCCGGCCCTTGAGCCGCAGCGCGCTCTGGTTGTGCAGCAGTTGCTCCCACCAGCGCCCGACCACGTACTCCGGGATGAAGACCGTCACCACGTCACGGGGGTTGTCCGTGCGGGCCCGCTTGACGTACTCCAGCACCGGGCGGGTGATCTCCCGGTACGGCGACTCGATGACCTTGAGCGGTACCGGCAACCCCCGGTCCTCCCAGAGCTTGGTGAGCCGGCGGGTGTCCTTGTCGTCCACGTTGACCGTGACCGCCTCGAGCACGTCCGGCCGGGTCGCCCTGGCGTAGCCGAGCGCCCGGATGGTGGCCCGGTTCAACCCGGAGACCAGCACCATGGCGTGGTTGCGCGCGGGCAGCACCGGCAGCTCGTCGTCCAGCTGCAGCTCGGCGGAGACCGTGGAGTAGTGCCGGTGGATGGCCAACATCAGCGCGTACGCGCCGGCCATCGCGGCCAGCGCGATCCAGGCGCCCTCGCTGAACTTGGTGACCAGCACCAGCACCAGCACGACGCCGGTCATGGTCAGGCCGAACCCGTTGATGCCCTGCGAGCGGCGCATCCGACGCCGCGCGCCGGGGTCGGTCTCGGTGGACAGCAGCCGGTTCCAGTGCCGCAGCATGCCGGTCTGGGACAGCGTGAACGAGACGAACACACCGACCGTGTAGAGCGGGATCAGCCGGGTGACCTCGGCCTGGAAGCCCACCTCCAGCACGACGGCGAAGCCGGCCAGGAACACGATGCCGTTGGAGAACGCCAGCCGGTCGCCCCGGGTGTGCAGCTGGCGGGGCAGGTAGCGGTCCTGCGCCAGGATCGAGCCGAGCACCGGGAACCCGTTGAACGCGGTGTTCGCGGCCAGCACCAGGATCAGCGCGGTGAACACCACGACGAAGTAGAAGCCCGGGCGGAAGTCGCCGAACACCGCGTCCGCGAGCTGGGCGACCATGGTCTGCTGCTGGTAGCCGGGTGGCGCGCCGATCAGCTGGGTGGCCGGGTCCTCGGCGACCTTGACCCCGGTCAGCCTCGCCAGCGCGATCATGCCCATGACCAGGCTGACCGCGATCGCGCCGAGCATCAGCAGCGTCGTCGCGGCGTTCTTCGACTTGGGCTTCTTGAACGCCGGGACCCCGTTGCTGATCGCCTCCACACCGGTCAGGGCGGCACAGCCCTGGGTGAACGATCTCAACACCAGGAACACCATCGCGAACCCGCTGAGCTGGTTGCCCTCGCTCACCAGCTGCAGGTGCGAGCTCGTCGCCTCGACGTGGTCGCCGAGGAGGAGAATCCTGGTCAGGCCCCAGATGATCATTACCCCGATACCGAACATGAAGGCGTAGGTCGGTATCGCGAAGGCGGTGCCGGACTCCCGGATGCCGCGCAGGTTGATCGCCGTGAGCAGCACCGTCGCCGCCACCGCGAAGGCGACCTTGTGGGTGGCCACGTACGGGACCACCGCCCCGATGTTGGCCGCCGCCGACGAGATCGACACCGCCACCGTGAGCGTGTAGTCGACCAGCAGCGCGCTGGCCACGGTCAGGCCGGCGTAGCGGCCCAGGTTGACCGTGGCCACCTCGTAGTCGCCGCCGCCGGAGGGGTAGGCGTGCACGTTCTGCCGGTAGCTGGTGACCACCGTGAGCAACACGACGACCACGCACAACCCGATCCACGGGGAGAACGAGTAGGCCGCGATGCCCGCGATGGACAGGGTGACGAAGATTTCCTCGGGGGCGTACGCCACCGAAGACAGAGCATCGGAGGCGAACACCGGCAACGCGAGCCGTTTGGGCAACAGCGTGTCGCCCAGCCGATCACTACGCTGCGGGCGGCCCACCAGAATCCGCTTGAGCGCGGTGGTTACCTTCGGCACGCGCGCAGCCTATGCGGTGCCTGAGCATGTCACCGGTGCTGGGCACCTTTTCTCGCGTTAGGGTTCCGCCGGACAGCACCCGAGGGGAGACTCCATCCGTGCGAGTGGTGATCATGGGTTGTGGCCGGGTGGGTTCCGCGTTGGCCGCCGGCTTGGAACGGCAGGGCCACGAGGTTGCGGTGATCGACCGCGATCCCAAGGCGTTCCGCCGGCTGAACAGCGATTTCCGCGGCGACCAGGTGTGCGGCATCGGGTTCCATCCCGACGTGCTGCGCCGAGCCGGGGTGGAGCAGGCGACGGCGTTCGCGGCGGTCTCCAGCGGTGACAACTCCAACATCATCGCGGCCAGGGTGGCCCGCGAGACGTTCGGCATCGAGCGGGTGGTGGCCCGGATCTACGACGCCCGCCGCGCCGAGGTCTACGAGCGCCTCGGCATCCCGACCGTGGCCACCGTGCCCTGGACCACCGACCGGCTGATGCGGATGCTGCTGCCGGACAGCGTGGACAGCGCATGGCGCGACCCGTCCGGGAAGGTCGCGGTGCTCGCGCCGCCGCTGAACGAGGGCTGGGCCGGCCACTCGGTGGCCGAGCTGGAACAGCAGACCGGCGCCCGGGTGGCCTTCATCGTGCGCTTCGGCGCGGGCGTGCTGCCCAATGCGAAGACCGTGATCCAGGCCGAGGACACCGTGTACGTCGCGGCGGTGTCCGGCACCATCAGCGATGTCACCACCGCCGCCGCGCGCGAGCCCGAGGGGAGCTGAGCGAACCATGCGGGTCGCCATTGCCGGCGCCGGAGCGGTCGGCCGGTCCATCGCCAGCGAACTGATCGACAACGAGCACGAGGTGATGCTCATCGAGCGTGACCTCGCCGCGATCGAGCCGGAGAGCGTCGAGCGGGCCGAGTGGGTCAACGCGGACGCCTGTGAGCTCGCCTCCCTGGAAGAGGCCGGGCTGCACGGCTGCGACGTGGTGATCGCGGCCACCGGCGACGACAAGGTCAACCTGGTCGTCTCGCTGCTGGCCAAGATGGAGTTCGCGGTGCGCCGCGTGGTGGCGAGGGTCAACGACCCGACCAACGAGTGGCTGTTCAACGACAACTGGGGTGTCGACGTCGCGGTGTCCACGCCCCGGATCCTGGCCGCGGTGGTCGAGGAGGCGGTCAGCGTCGGCGACCTGGTGCGGCTGATGACGCTGCGCCAGGGCCAGGCGAACCTCGTCGAGGTGACGCTGCAGGAGAACACCGAGCTGGCCGGCCGCGCCGTGCGTGACCTGCGGCTGCCCACCGACGCGGCGCTGCTGGTGATCCTGCGCGGCGGCCGGGTGATCGTGCCGCAGCCGGACGACTCGCTGGAGGGCCTCGACGAGCTGCTGCTGGTCGCCACGGCGGACGTCGAGGAGGAGATCCGCACCGCGCTCGGGACGGACTGAAGGTCTGGCCCCGACGGGTCAGGCGGCCTGGGTGGCGGCGCTGCGTTCCCGGGCGCGGCGTACCGCCCACAGGGTGCCGAGCAGGGCGAGCCCGGTCAGGGCGTAGCCGGCGATCCGGGCCACCGCGAGCCAGCCCGGCTGGTTGGCGTCGTAGAGCCACTGCTGGGCCGCGAACTTCACCCCGAACATCACCGCCCACAGCAGGGTGGCCAGCGTGTAGGCCCGGCGCAGCTCCCGGTCCGACCGCCAGCCCTGGCCGTCGCCGTTGATGCCGTGCCAGATCACGCCGGCCAACGGCCAGCGGACCAGCGCGGACACCAGGAAGACCACGCCGAGCAGTGCGCTGTACCAGATGCCGAGCAGGAAGAAGTCCCGCGCCTCACCCGTGCGGTGCGCGATGAACGCGCCGATCGCGACGCCGAACAGCCCGGAGACCGCCGGCTGCAGCGGCTCCTTGCGGACCAGCCGCCACACCGCGATGGCCACCGCGACACCGATCGCGGCGACGAGCGCCGGGCCCAGCGAGGCCACCGCGTTGACCAGCACAAAAACCACGACCGGCACCGTCGAGTAGATCATGCCGGAGACGCCGCCGAGCTGCTCCAGGATGGACTTCGGCGGCTCCTCGCCGTCGACCCTGGGGATCACCGCGGTGGCATACTCCTCGGCGCCTGGGGTGGCCGTCGTGGAGTCGGTCTTCGAACGGGAGTGCCGTCCCGTCACGAGGCCTGCCGCAGTTCGTAGTACGGGTTGTAGAGCACCTTGCGGCCGTTCTTGACCGCGACGCGGCCGCGAACCTTGATCAGGCGGCCCGGCTCGATACCCGGGATCCGGCGGCGGCCGACCCAGATCAACGTGACTCCGTCGGTGCCGTCGAACAGCTCCGCCTGCAGTGAGGCGTCGGCGTCCTTGGGGCTGAGTTCCACGCAGCGCAGCCTACCGACCATGGTGACCTCGTCGCCGCAGCGGCAGTCACAGGCCCGCTGTGCTCCGGAAAGCTCGGTATCCCGGGTCAGGTCGTCCGCGTCGAGTTCCTCGACATCAGAGGTGAGTTTTCGGATGAACCTTTTCAGGAGGCCACCGTCGGTGGTTCCCATGCCCTCTCCCGGGTGTTGCGGTACGTGCCGGCCGAGCCGGTCGGCGCTACCACAATAACCTTCCTGAGCGCCATTCAGTAACGGTACGGCACCATCCCCGTCATGGGTGCGTCACACGGTCCCGCAGGGGGTCCTCGGATCGCCGTGCTGCTGCCCGGCAGCGGGTCCGACGAGGTGTTCGTACGGGCCGCGCTGGAGGCGCCGCTGCGGGCGATCGGGCTGACCGTGCACGCTCCCCCGGTGCGGTCCGGCCCCGCTGTGGTGGACGGCTATCTGCACGCACTGGACGAGGCGGCGGCGATCGGCGGCCCGCTGCTGGTCGGCGGCATCTCGCTGGGCGCGCAGGTGGCGGCGCGGTGGGCGGCCCGGCGCACCGACGGCGTGCTCGCCGGGCTGCTGCTCGCGCTGCCGGCCTGGATCGGGCCGCCCGGGGAGGCGCCGGCGGCCGTGGCCGCGCTGGTCACCGCGGCCGCGGTACGCCGGGACGGGTTGGGCGAGACCCTCGCGTCGACCCGGGAGTCCACCCCCCGCTGGCTGGGTGACGAGCTCGCCAGGGCCTGGCACCGGCACGGGCCCGGGCTGGCCGACTCACTGGACACCGCGGCGGCCACCCCGGGCCCGTCCGCGCCGGAACTGGCCGGACTGCGGGTACCGGTCGCCTTGGTGGGCCTGCGCGACGACCCGGTGCATCCGCTGCCGGTGGCCCGCGAGTGGGCCCGGCTGGCCCCGCGCTCGGCGCTGGTCACCACCACGTTGACCGCGTTCGGCCGGGACCGGGCGACCCTCGGGCGTGCCCTGGCACTGGCCTGGCTGCGGGCCGCCACGCAGAGCGAAGAGGCTGAGAAGGACAGCGCTGAGAGAACGGTGCTGAGAGAACACTGAGACAACGCTGAGACCAACGCTCAGATCCGGACGTCGGGAGCCGGGCCGGAACTACTCCGGGCGGCGGTGTCGACCCTGGCGGTCCACCCCGTCCTGGGCGAGCGCCCAGTCCTGGGTCAGTGCCAGGTGCAGCGTGTCGCCCGGGTTGTACGGCGGCGGCTGCTTCGGCTCCGAGCGGTCCGCTGACTCCGCTAGCTCCGCTGGGGACAGCGGCGCGGCGGCGGGCCGGCCGGCGCGCTCGGGCCGGCCAAGCCACGGACCGGCGGGGCGGGACGGCCCTGCCGGGTTGGGCGGCGGGCCGGTCAGGTGCGACGGCGGGCCGGCCGGGTTGGGCGGCGGCCCGGTCAGGTGCGACGGCGGGCCGGCCGGGTTGGGCGGCGGCCCGGTCAGGTGCGACGGCGGGCCGGCCGGGTTGGGCGGCGGCCCGGTCAGGTGCGACGGCGGGCCGGCCAGGTAGGAGGCCGGCGCGGGCGGGTGCGGGGGTGGCCCGGGCGGGCGGGACCTCGGTCCGGTCGGAGCCGGCGGGAGCTCGGCCGGCCGGTACGGGGGCTGCGCGTCGGAACGGAACGGCGGCTCGGTCCGGCGGTACCGGGGCGGCGTGTCGCCACGGGCCGGGGGTGGCGCCTGGCGACGCATCGGGGGCACCCCTGCGTCGTCGCGCCTCCGGTGGTCGGTCGGCTCGGGCACGTTGGGTCGGCGGGGCGGGCTGGGGTGCGGCCAGAACGCCGGTGCGTCACTGAGCAGCGCCCAGGCGGGCTGCTGTGCCACCTGGTCGGCGCTGACCACCGGCTGCGCCAGCGTCCACGTCGACTCCACCGAGGGCCCCGGTACACCGTTGCTGTCCAGCGGCGAGCTGGTCGGAACGGGTGGCAGCCCCCGCCGGCGGTCGCCGGGCCCCGGTGCGCCCCGGCCCGCGACCTGACCCGAGATCTGACCGCGGAACGGGCCGGTCGGTGACGCGACCGGCGACCCGGCGGGCGGCGCGGGCGGCCGTGGCGGGGGCGCGGCCCTCGGGTTCGGACCGGCCGCGCCGGGGTGACCGGCCGGCCAGGCCGGCGTGGGCTGCCCTGTCGGAGGCGCTGTCGGGGGGGTGGTCGGGCGTATCCCGATCGACCGGTACGGCGGCCCCGGCGGGGCGCTCGGCTGTCTCGGCGGCCGTGCGGCGGCGGCCGGTTGGTACGTCTCGGCCGGCGGGTACCCGCCGGGGCGGGCGGCGCGGGACGGCGGTGCCGGCGGCACCCGGCGCGGCCCGGTCGACTGGCCGGGGTAGCCGATCCGCGCCGGCCCGGTCGGCGGGCCGGATCGCCTCGGCCGCTGCCCGGGCGACCCGTGCTCGGGCGCCGCCGGCCGGCGGGCCGGGATCGGCTGGTCGTAGGCGGGGCCGGCAGCGGCGGCCACCGCTGGCGCTGCCACCGGTGGTGGCACCGCCGGCGGCGGTGACGGCACGGCGGCGGGCGGCACGGCGTCGGGCGGCACGGCGGCAGGCGGCACGGCCCCGAACGGCACGGCCCCGAACGGCCCCGCCTGGAACGGCCCCGCCTGGAACGGCACCGCGGCACCGGGTTCGTCCACCGCGTCGGATCCGGTCGGCTCCACCGAGACCACGGCGTCGATGTCGTCGTCGATGTCCACACCCGGTCGCCGCGCGGACTGTGCCCTGGCCTGCTCGACGCGTTCCTCGAGGTGCTCCGGCAGCCGCAACGGCAGCACCGTCTTGACCGGCAGCGGATCCGGGCCCCGGGTCACCACGGTGTTCCTGATCATCTCGCGCAGCGTCTCGGCGAGCTCCTCGGCGCCGTCCGCCGGACCGGTGGCGACCCCGTAGAGCATCCAGCGCGGCCCGTCCACGCCGACGAACCGGGACAGCGCCCCCTTGGAGCTGGCCAGCACCTCGCGGCCCCAGCCTCCCCACTCCGCCCAGACCCGCGCGCCGTCCTTGGTCAGCGAACCGGCGATCTCCGAGGCCAGGTCGCGCCACAGCGCACCGGAGCGGGGCGCGGCCAGTGCGCTCAGGCTGACCCGACCGGAGGGCACCAGGACGTGCACCGCGCGCAGCAGCTCGCCCGAACCGTGCTCGACCTGCAGCTGTGCCCTGGCCGGCATCGGCAGCCGCAGCGACCCGAAGTCCAGGCCACCCTCGATGTCGAAGGAGTCCGGGTCGTCGACGTCGAACGGGCCGTCCCGCCGGTCGGCCACCAACCGCTCGCCGACCGGTTGCCTCGGCTCGATGGGCGGTAGTTCCCCGAGTTCGTCGAGTTCGTCAATGTCCTGACTGGCGCGGCCGAACACCTACCGACCACCGCCGTTCGGCCCCTCGGCCGAGGAGTCCGCCACCAGCACCGAGTCGAGCCCGGTCGAGCCGTAGCCACCGCTGCCGCGCACCGAGATGGGCAGCTCGAGCACCTCGTCGAACGTCACGCGCTCGACCCGCTGCACGACGAGCTGGGCGATCCGGTCGCCCCGGCGCAGCCGCACCGCCTCGCGCGGATCATGGTTGATCAGGCACACCTTGATCTCGCCCCGGTAGCCGGCGTCCACCGTGCCCGGCGCGTTGACCACGGACAACCCGTGCCGCGCCGCGAGCCCGGAGCGGGGGTGCACGAACGCGGCGAAGCCGAGCGGCAGCGCGATGGCCACACCGGTGCCCACGAGCGCCCGCTCGCCCGGCCCGAGATCGACATCGGCCACCGTCACCAGGTCGGCGCCCGCGTCGCCGGGGTGCGCGTACGAGGGGATCGGCACGCCGGGGTCGAGCCGCGTCAGCTGCACCCGCACACTGCCCTCAACACCGCTGCCGGCACCCATGGCGGGCGAGATTACCCTGACCCAGGTGATCGTCCGCCGCCACGCAAGAACGCCTGCGCCCTCCGGCGCGGTGCGGTTCGACGAACGGTTGTCAGTGCCCTGGTGGTGGTGGCCGCTGGCCGCCGTCATCATCGTGCCGATCGTGATCTCGGTGCGGTTGGGCCATCCGGGCGTGCCCGAGTGGGTGCCCGTGGTCGTCCTGGCGCCGCTCGCCGCGCTCGCACTGATCCGGCTGAGCCGGCAGCGGGTCACGGTCACCGAGGACCGCGACGGCGAGCCGCTGCTGCGGGTGGGGCCGGCAAGTCTGCCCGGCCGTTTCATCGCCGGGGCGACCTCGGTCACGGCGGCGGACAAACAGTCTCTTCTCGGCCCGGAACTGAATCCGAGCGCCTTCGTGCTACACCGCCCGTGGGTCGGGCCGGCGGTACGCGTGGAGCTGAGCGATCCTGAGGACCCCACGCCATACTGGGTCTTCAGCGTGCGCCATCCGGAGGCACTGCTCGAGTGCCTCCGGAGCGCACGCCCGCGCTGACCCGTCGAGCCGGTCAGCGCGCCACAGCCGTCTTACCTCATCGCGCCACGCCCTCGGAACCGGCGCAGCCCTCGAAATCAGGCACTGCCCTCGGATCAGGCACAGTCCCGGCAGATCGGCTGACCGTTGTGGTGCGCGGCCAACCTGCTGCGGTGATGAACCAGGAAGCAGCTCGAACACGTGAACTCGTCTGCCTGCTTGGGCAGCACTTTCACGGTCAGCTCTTCACCGGACAGGTCGGCGCCGGGGAGCTCGAAGCTCTCCGCCGTATCCGACTCGTCCACATCCACCACCGCGGACTGCGCCTCATTCCGACGCGCCTTCAACTCCTCGAGGGAGTCCTCCGCCATGTCGTCGGTCTCGTTGCGGCGCGGTGCGTCGTAGTCGGTCGCCATTGCTCCCACCCTCAACAACTCAGTCATGTGTCGTGCCGCAGCACAACGTCCCAGCTCCGGCTTTTGTGCCCGGCATCGGAGTGACTCCCGTCTCACCCTGAGAGGGGCCATTCCACTGCCGTCCGTGCGCCGTCCCCCAGGGTCCGTCGGCATCGGCGGCGAGAGGATAGCCCAGCTCACGCCAGGTGTAACCATCGAGACCGCCGCGCGTTGCGCGAGCTTCGCCACTTACCGCATTAGGGTGCTCGCTGTGACCCAGATGCCCGCCGACCAGGCGACCCCCGTCACCACCAGCCCGAAGGGCACGGAACCCGGGTACGTCGGGCGGTGGCTGGCCGAGCGGCTGGGCGACTCCGGGTCGCGGGACTGTGAGATGAGCAGCATCGGGCACGGCCGGTCAAACCGCACCTATCGGGTGAGCAGCCCGGCGGGAGCGGTCGTTCCGGGTCGCCCGCCGGTCGGCTCGGTGGCCGCGACCACGCACGACATGGCCCGCGAGCAGCGGGTGCTCACGGCCCTCGCCGGCGCCCCGGTACCGGTGCCCCGGGTGCTCGCCCACTGCAGCGGCGGCGAGCCGGTGGACCCACTCGGGCGCGACCTGCCCGCCGAGGGACTGACGTGACCGGCCCCCGGCGGCCCGCCGCCCTCGGCCGGGCGGGGCGGGCCTACCAGCGGCGGACCTCCCGCCCGGTGACCATCCTGGTCGCGGTCCTCGCGGTGATCGTGGTGGTGACCTGGTCGGTCGTGCTCAGCAAGTCGTCCACCGGGCCGCAGGGATCGGTCTGCCCCCAGCCCAGCGCCGCGCCCGCCGGCCTGCCCGGGCTGGGCGAGGCGCAGCCCAGCACCGCCCTGGACCAGGTCGCGCCCGCGCCGCCGAACGCGGTCCGGATCAGGGTGCTCAACGGCGGCGGGCAGCGCGGCCAGGCGACCCTGGTGGCCAGCCAGCTCGGCGAGCTGGGGTTCACCGAGGCCGCCGACCCGACCAACGACCCGTACTACCCGGACGGCAACCTGGTCTGCCGGGGAAACATCCGCTACGGCCCGAACGGCGCGGCGGCGGCCCGCACGGTCAGCCTGGTGCTGCCCTGCGTGGCCCTGGTCAGCGACGGGCGCGCCGACGACTCGGTCGACGTGGCCATCGGCAGCTCGTTCGGCGAGGTGAACCCGAGCAAGGCCGCCAGGGACGCGCTCGACCAGTTGGGCGGGCCGTCCGGCCAGACCGACTCCGGGGACGCCGGCGCGAGCCCGACCGCCGACCCGGAACTGTTGGCCAGGGCCCGCGAGGTGCCCTGCTGACGCGACCTGCGCCGCGCCGCGCACGTCCCGCCGCGCACTTCCGGCCGCGCACCTCGCGTGCTTCGCGCGCACGGTGAGAGCGCGCCGCGCACGTCCCGTGGACCTCGCGCACGGTCAGAGCGCGCCGCGCACCTTCCCGCGCCAACTTCCCGTGCCAACTGCCCCCGCCGGCTGCCCGCGCCAACTGCCCCCGCCGGCTGCCCGCGCTAGATGCCGGCACCGCCGAGCTCGGCCAGCAGGCCGCTCAGCTCATCGGATATACCGGGCGCCGCGGCCACGATGGCGTCGCCGTACGCGGCCGCCGGGTCCGGTGGGTGCACGACGGCGCCGGCCTCGGTCGCCACCAGCGCGCCGGCCGCCCAGTCCCACGGGTTGGTGGCGTGCTCGTAGTAGCCGTCCAGCCAACCGGCGGCGACCGCGCACAGGTCCAGCGACGCCGCGCCGGCCCGGCGGATGTCCCGGACCCGGCCCAGTAGCGCCGCCGCCAGCTCACCCTGGCGGATCCGCCGGTCCCGCGCGTAGCTGAACCCGGTGCCGATCAGCGCCATGTCCAGCCGGTCCGCCGAGGAGGCGCGCAACGGCTGCCCGTCCAGGCTGGCGCCGCCGCCGAGCGAGGCGCTCCACACCCGGCCGGAGGCCGGCTCGACCACGGCGCCGGCGAGCGCGACGCCGTCCCGGGTGACCGCCACCGACACCGCGTACCAGGGGAAGCCGTAGACGTAGTTCACCGTGCCGTCGATCGGGTCGAGCAACCAGCACAGCTGCCCCGGGCGCACCGCCCGACCGTTGCCGGAGAAGCCGCCCTCCTCCCCCAGGATCGCGTCCGCCGGGCGCAGCTCTGCCAGCCTGGCGCGCAGCAGTTCCTCGGTGGCGGTGTCGGCCGCTGTCACCGGGTCGGTGGCCGAGGACTTGGTCCGGACCTGCGTGATAGCACTCGG
The DNA here is from genome assembly GCF_052566575.1 of Pseudonocardia sp. Cha107L01. Lineage (NCBI taxonomy): Bacteria > Bacillati > Actinomycetota > Actinomycetes > Pseudonocardiales > Pseudonocardiaceae > Pseudonocardia > Pseudonocardia sp. Cha107L01. The sequence continues at coordinate 4,708,951 of NZ_CP199579.1, read as the reverse complement.
CCGCAGCCGGCCCGCGACCTGTGCCGCTTCCGCCGCCACCCGTACCGCCACGCCGCGCAGCTGCTCCGGATTCATCTCCTCGGCGCTGCCGTCCCGACCAGTGTCCCTATCGTTGTGCACGCCGCCGTCCATACCGTTATTCGAGCACATCGAAGGGTCTCGCCGAGCGTCTGGAAAACATCAGGGCAACTCGCGGATGCCCGAGGTCAGCACAGGCGGGCACCGGCTCGTTACAATGACGAGTGCCCGCGCCGGGACGCACCGGCCAATCGGCCTAGCCGGCTCGACGGGCACCCGCAGAGCTGAGGGCAACCGGCCTAGTTCGGAATGTCACTCGCCAAGCCGTACACGTCGCGAAAGGGCCCCTGTGGCAGCCGTAGAACCCGCAACCAAACCGGACACGACCGTCGACGGCACGACGGCCTCCGCGCGACGCACGCGCCGCGGCGCAGGGGCCGCCACCACGACGGCGACCCGGACCCGCGGTGCCGCCAAGTCCGGTCCGGCCAAGGCCAAGGCAGCGCCGGACGACGAGGCCGCGCTGGCCGACGGTGAGGACGTAGACCTTGAGGGCAGCCCCGATGTCGAAGACCTCGGCGACGTCGAGGTCGAGGTCGACGTGACGCTGGACGTCGCCGACGAGGAGACCCCCTCGGGCGCGGTCCCGGCCGGCAGCGCCACCGACGACGATGACGAGGACGAGGCGGAGCCGGAGCCGGAGCCCGGGCGGCTGACCGGCCGGGCGCAGCGGGACCTGCCGCCGACGGCGCGCAAGTCCGGCGACTTCGTCTGGGACGAGGAGGAGTCGGAGGCGCTACGCCAGGCGCGCAAGGACGCCGAGCTCACCGCCTCGGCCGACTCGGTCCGCGCCTACCTGAAGCAGATCGGCAAGGTCGCGCTGCTCAACGCGGAGGAGGAGGTGGAGCTCGCCAAGCGGATCGAGGCCGGGCTCTATGCCGCCGAGCGGGTGCGCAAGTCCCCCGAGGACAACAAGGCCGCCTCCCCGCAGCTGCGCCGCGACCTGAACTGGATCGTCCGCGACGGCGAGCGCGCCAAGAACCACCTGCTCGAGGCGAACCTGCGGCTGGTCGTCTCGCTGGCCAAGCGCTACACCGGCCGTGGCATGGCGTTCCTGGACCTGATCCAGGAGGGCAACCTCGGCCTGATCCGCGCGGTCGAGAAGTTCGACTACACCAAGGGCTACAAGTTCTCCACCTATGCGACGTGGTGGATTCGCCAGGCCATTACCCGGGCGATGGCCGACCAGGCCCGCACCATCCGCATTCCGGTGCACATGGTCGAGGTCATCAACAAGCTGGGCCGAATTCAGCGTGAGCTGTTGCAGGACCTTGGCCGCGAGCCCACTCCCGAAGAGCTCGCGAAGGAAATGGACATCACTCCGGAGAAGGTTCTGGAGATCCAGCAGTACGCCCGGGAGCCCATCTCCCTGGACCAGACCATCGGCGACGAGGGCGACAGCCAGCTCGGCGACTTCATCGAGGACTCCGAGGCGGTCGTCGCGGTCGACGCCGTGTCGTTCACCCTGCTGCAGGACCAGCTGCAGTCCGTACTCGCCACGCTGTCCGAGCGGGAGGCCGGCGTGGTCCGGCTGCGCTTCGGCCTCACCGACGGCCAGCCGCGCACCCTGGACGAGATCGGCCAGGTCTACGGCGTCACCCGCGAGCGGATCCGGCAGATCGAGTCCAAGACCATGTCGAAGCTGCGCCACCCGTCGCGGTCCCAGGTGCTGCGCGACTACCTGGACTGAGCGACCGGGCTGGACTGAGCGGTCGAACCGAGCGACGCCGGGGTGGCCGCAGGAGGCCACCCCGGCGGAGCGAGGTACCCATCGGGTGAAGCCGGTGCCGGGCAACGAGGCCGGACAACTCCCCGGCGCTGTTGCCCCGGTCACTGGCGGTCTGGCGTGCCCGGTCCACGGTCCACCCTCTGAGCGGGCAGAACGGCGCCCGGGCGACACCTGTCGACCCGCCCGGGCACGCGCCCGCGACGTCCTCGGACAAACTGGTCGGTCCGAACAGGGATAACCCGACCGTGCGAGGGGTAGGTAACGGGGGGCAGCTGGATGCCGATCTTCCCGGCACACGCTCCCCCACAGAATGGAGACGCCGATGTCCGCCATCGAGAGTGCGTCCCTGGCCGGGACCCGCCCGTTCGAAGCCGCTGAGCGGTGCGATCGCTGCGGTGCCAAGGCCAAGGTCCGCGCGGTACTGACCAGCGGCGGAGAGCTGCTCTTCTGCGGCCACCACGCCCGCGCCCACGAGGACAGCCTGCGCCAGGCCGCGGTGGCCCTGCAGTCGGTCAGCTAGGAGCGCAGTCCGCCAGCTAGGAGCGCCCCTCACAGGGCACCCGAGCGCAGCCAGCTCCCCGCCGCTCGTTGTTCCACACAGTCCGTCAGCTAGGCCCTCCACAGGGCAACCAGAGGCCATTCCGGCCTCCTGCCAGTGTCAGACCGAGGCGCTCCCGGGGCCGCCGGCACCCGCCGGCGGCGCCCCGGCCCGTTCCGGGTCGTCGTCGCGGGACCTCAGCATCACCGCGACCATCACCGCGAGAATGCCGGCGCCCTCGGCCCACCCGGGAACCTGGCCGAGTGCCACCAGCCCGACCAGGGCCGCCGTGACCGGCAGCAGCGCGAGCAGCACCGCGAACCGGGCCCGGCCGATCCGGCGCAGCACCACCTGGTCCAGCACGTAGGGCAGCACGCTGCTCAGCACGCCGACGCCGACGCCGAGCAGCAGCAGCCGGGGGCTCCCCCACAGCCGCCCGGAACCCAGCACGAGCGGCACCAGCAGCACCGAGGCGACCGCGAACCCCACCGCGAGGCCGTCGACCCCGTTGCCGCCCTGGGCCACCCGCTTGGCGAGCACGATGTAGCCGGCCCAGGCGGTCGCGGCGGCCAGTGCCCAGAGCACCCCGGACGCACTGCCCGCCCACTGCACGTCGGCGATCAGCACCACGCCCAGCCCGGCCAGCACCAGAGCCGCCCAGTCCCGCGCGCCGCGCGACGCCAGGGCCGCCACGGCGACCGGTCCGCAGAACTCCACGGCGACCGCCGTACCCAGCGGGAGCCGGTCGATGGCCTCGTAGAACGCGGCATTCATCACCCCGGTGACCAGCCCGAACGCCCCGGCCAACAGCAGTCCTCGGCCCCACCAGGCCGCCGCCGGCGGGCGTCGCCACGCCACCAGCACGACCGCCGCGCCGAGTAGCCGCAGCCAGGCCACCGCAGCCGGTTCGAGCTCCCGGAACAGGCCCACGGCGACCGCGGCACCCACGTACTGCGAGCCGCCGCCGAGCAGGAAGAGCGCGGGAGCCGGAACACGCGCAAGACCCTGAGACGTTTTCCCGCTCATCGCACCCTTCTTGACACCTCCTCAGGTGCTCACGCAGAGGAAGCAACTCACCACGACTGGTTACCGCTATTGCCGGATTGCCTGAACAGGGGGTGGCGACGGATGATGCATTGCGTAGTCAATCGGCAACCCCGTGTGTAACCGACACGCTAAATGACCGTGACACATGTCGCGTCTGGGCCGGGAACAAGTGCGGGGGGGCCGAACGTCTGGAAGAGTGATGGGACCGCGGTTGCGCGGTGAGTTCCCGCACGAGGGCACCGGGAGTACCGGTGTCGGAGACGGAGGAGGCAGCTATGCCAGGAACACTTGTCCGGCCCGAGCTCACCGCCACCGATCGCTGCGACCGTTGCGGAGCAGCCGCGAAAGTACGCGCGGTTCTTCCGTCCGGTGGCGAGCTTCTGTTCTGCGGCCACCACGCGCGCGCCCACGAAGCAAAGCTGAAGGAACTGTCCGTCGAACTGCAGACGGGCGCCTGAGCGCAACTGCACTCCACCGACTACCGCGACGGGGCGGGGGCCTACCAGGGCCTCCGCCCTGTCGTATTTTCGGAGACGTACTCGGAGACAGCTGTGAGCAGCCGGGACACGTCCTCGACGGTGTTGTAGTGGTTCACCGAGGCGCGCACCGCGCCAGCCGCGTCTCCCTGGGCGATGCCGAGCGCGGCGGCCGCCGCCACGGCGTAGGCGTGCCCGTGCCATACGTTGATCCCGGCCCGGGCCAGCGCCTCGGCCACCGCGCGCGGCTCGTGGCCACCGACCCGGAACGAGAACGTCGGGGTGCGCCGGTCCACCGGAGCGTCCGCCCCGGGCAGTAGTTCGACCCCCTCGATCCCGCGGAGCCCGGCGAGCAGCCGCGCGGCGAGGTCGCGCTCGTGGGCCACCGCCGAGGCCCGGGCGCCGACCAGCCGCGCGCCGCGGCCGACGCCGTTCGCCGGCGCGCTCGACCCGGGGTCGGCGAGGTGGCTGACGGCGGCATCCACGCCGGCCAGCGCCGGGAACGGGTTGGTGCCCAGCTCGAAGCGCACCGGACCGGGCCCGGTCACCGGCCGCAGGTTGTCCACGGCCAACCCGTCCAGCAGCTCGGGGCGGGTCGTCACCACGGCGGCCAGGTGCGGCCCGTACCACTTGTAGGCGCTGGTCACGTAGAAGTCCGCGCCCAGCTCCGGCAGCGCCACCACCGCATGCGGGCAGTGGTGCGCGCCGTCCAGGTAGCTCACCGCGCCGACGCCTCTGGCGGCCGCCGTGATGCTCGCCACATCCGGCATGGTGCCCAGCAGGTTCGACGCCGCGGTGACCGCGACCAACCGGGTCCTCTCGGACAGCAGCTCGGTGACCGCCTCGACCGGAAGTGTGCCGCTGGCCCGGTCGAGGCGGGCGGTCCGCACCCGCACCCCGGCCCGCTCGGCGGCCCGAACCCACGGCCACAGGTTCGCCTCGTGGTCCAGCTCGGTGACCACGATCTCGTCACCGGCGCGCCAGCCGGGCGCCAGGGCCGAGGCGAACCGGTAGGTCAGCGCCGTCGTGCTCGGGCCGAACACCACACCGGCCGGATCCGGCGCGCCGAGGAGGTCGGCAACGGCCTGACGGGCCCGCGCGACCACCTCACCGAGCCGCTGGCTGACCGGGAACGCCGCCCCCTGGTTCCCTAGCCCGGTCCGGTAGACCTCGCTCACGGCGTCGATGACGGCGTCCGGCACCTGGGTGCCGGCGGCACCGTCCAACCACACCCGCCCGTCGGCCAGCGCGGGATACCGGGCCCGTACGGCCGCTACGTCGAAGTCCACAGCAGCCGACGCTAGTGCCCTGAGTCCGAAGTTCGTTGCCAGTATCCGGTGATCCAGATGGATGCATCGCAAGGCGGAGGAGTGGCCGATACCGCTGTTGTATCGGCCGCGACGACAACGCCGCGAGGCGCCATCTGGGCGCCGGAGACTGGTGACAGATTTCGGACTCAGGGCACTCGTGCCCCGGGCCCGGCGGCGTACCCGAAGCCGCCCGGAGCCCGGAGCCGCTCAGCGCCGCCCGAAGCTCCCCCGGAGCCGCCCGGAGCCGCTCAGCGCCAGGAACGCAGAGCCGCGATCCGCTCCTGGAGCTGATCCGCGGAGGCCATCGCCGTCGGCGGCCCACCGCAGGACCGGCGCAGCTCGCCGTGGATCACCCCGTGCGGCTTGCTGGTGCGGTGGTGCACCAGCGCGACCAGCGTGTTCAGCTCCCGGCGCAGCTCGGACAGCCGCTGGTGCACCGACACGGGCCGGTCGGCGGCCGGGCGCGCCGGCGCCTCCACCACCGGGACGGCCCCGCCGGGCCGGTCGAGCTGGCGTTGCTGCCGGTTCTGCAGCAGCGCCCGGACCTGGTCCGGCTCGAGCAGCCCGGGCAGACCGAGGTAGTCCTGCTCCTCGTCGGAGCCGGCGAACGCGGCGGTGCCGTACGACGCGCCATCGAAGATGAGCTGGTCCAGCTCGGCGTCGGCGCCCAGCGAGGTGAAGGCCTTCTCGTCCTCGCCGGGCTCGTCCTTCTGCTTCAGCGCGTCCGCGAGCAGGTCGTCCTCCCAGCCTTCCTTCGGCCGGTCCGGCTTACCGAGCACGTGGTCGCGCTGCTTCTCCAGCGCGCTGGCCAGCTCGAGCAGCGCGGGCACGCTGGGCAGGAACACGCTGGCGGTCTCCCCCGGCTTCCTGGCGCGGACGAAGCGGCCGATCGCCTGGGCGAAGAACAGCGGTGTGGAGGCGCTGGTGGCGTACACCCCGACGGCCAGCCGGGGCACGTCGACGCCCTCGCTCACCATCCGCACGGCGACCAGCCAGCGGGCGTCGGAGTCGGCGAAGGAGGCGATCCGGGCCGACGCGCCCGCCTCGTCGGACAGCACCAGCACCGGCGGCGTCCCGGTCAGCTGGGTGATCAGCCCGGCGTAGGCCCTGGCCGTGGTCTGGTCGCTGGCGATCAGCAGCCCGCCGGCGTCGGGCACCCCGCCGGCGCGCAGCTGGCTCAGCCGGGTGTCCGCCGCGCTGAGCACCGAGGAGATCCACTCCCCGGCGGGGTCCAGCGCGGTGCGCCAAGCCCGCGCGGTCTGCTCGGCGGTCAGCGGCTCGCCGAGGCGTGCGGTGAACTCCTCGCCCGCGCTGGTCCGCCAGCTGGCCTGCCCGGAATAGGCCAGGAACACCACCGGCCGCACCACGCCGTCGCGCAGCGCATCGGAGTAGCCGTAGGAGTGGTCGGCCTTGCTGTGCAGCACGCCCTCGCCGTCCGGCTCGTAGTTCACGAACGGGATGGGGCTGTCGTCGCTGCGGAACGGGGTGCCGGTCAGCGCGAGCCGCCGGGTGGCCGGTTCGAAGGCCTCCCGGATGGCGTCGCCCCAGGACTTGGCGTCGCCGGTGTGGTGCACCTCGTCCAGGATCACCAGACTCCGCCGGGTCTCGGTGCGCGCGCGGTGCAGCACCGGGTGGGCGGCCACCTGCGCATAGGTGACGACGACCCCGTGGTAGTCCCGGGAGGTCGCGCCGCTGGTGTTGCGGAACTCCGGGTCCAGCGCGATGCCGACCCGGCCGGCGGCCTCCGCCCACTGGTACTTCAGGTGCTCGGTCGGGGTGACCACGGTGATCCCGGCGATCGTGCGGTCGGCGAGCAGCTCGGCGGCGATCCGCAGGCCGAAGGTGGTCTTGCCGGCGCCCGGGGTGGCCGCCGCCAGGAAGTCCTTCGGCGAGGCCGCCAGGTACCGCGCCAGCGCACGCCGCTGCCAGCCCCGCAGACCAGGTCCGGCCGGCGCGGCCGGTGCTGTCTCCGGCGCTGCCTCCGGTGCTGTCCGCACGGCTGACGATCGTGAACGAGAGCCCAGCTCGGACACACGACTCCTCTCCGCGGCGACGCCCCGGCTCGGGGACGACGACCGCGTCAGGACGCAGCGGCGGTGCCGCGTCAGGGACACTCGAATACGCCCTCCCCGTGCCACCCGCCCACCACCTCGGTGTTCGGGACCCGCAGTCGAGCGCGGCGGGAGAGTCACGCCGCGAGGCCGCGAGGGCGGTTGGAGTTTAGTTCCCGGCACTGCCACCGGATCGGGCACCCGGGCCGGCGAGTCGTCGCCGGGAACTCCCGTATTCCGCCGCGGTGCCGCACACTTACTTCGCAATGAGGACGCAAGGGAGCTCAGCGGCGGACGGCGAGGCCGCCGCGCCGGCCGTGCCGGTCTCCGGCTCGCCCGCGCGCCGCCTGGCCGGACGCACCCTCTCGAAGTCGTGGGACGACGGAATCTTCGCGATGGCCGCGCAGGCCGCCTACTGGGAGACGCTGTCCCTGCCGCCGCTGCTGCTCGGGCTGCTCGGCTCGATGGGTTACGTGGCCGGCTGGATCGGCCCGGAGAGCCTGATCCAGGTCCAGCACGGCATCATCCGGTTCGCCGGCACCATCTTCAACCACGAGGTGGTCAGCCAGTTCATCGAGCCGACGGTGGGCGACATCCTCAGCCGGGGCCGGGCCGACATCGTCTCGATCGGCTTCCCGATCGCGCTGGTCGCCGGCTCGTCGGCGATCTCCTCGCTGGTCGACTCGATCACGTTCGCGCACGGGCAGTACAGCATCCGGCACCCTGCCTGGCAGCGCATCTTCGCGCTGCTGATCTACCTGGTCGCGCTCGTGGTGACCGTCATCACACTTCCGCTGCTGACTCTGGGCCCCGAACTGTTGAAGCGGATCCTGCCCAGCTCGTGGGCACCGGCGGTGCTCAGCCTGATCAACACCTTCTACTACCCGGTCGTGGTCGTGGTGATCGTGCTCGGGCTGACCACGCTCTACAAGGTTTCGCTGCCGCGCAGCCTGCCGTGGCGCCGGCTGCTGCCCGGCGCGGTGCTCGCGATGCTGGTGTTCGCCATCTCGGCCCTCGGCCTGCGGATCTACATCGCGGCCATCACCAGCACCGGCTACACCTACGGCGCGCTGGCGACCCCGATCGCGTTCCTGCTGTTCGCGTTCCTGATCGGGTTCGCCGTGGTGCTCGGGGCCCAGCTGAACAACGCCATCCAGGAGATCTGGCCGGTGCACCCGCAGCAGCGCAGGCGGCGGATCCAGCGGATGCTCGGGGTGCGGCAGCTGACCGAGTCGCTCGGTATCGATCGGGAGGCCGCGCCCAGCCCGCCGGGAACACACCCGCCCGGCCACCCCCGGCCGAGGCCGGGAGTGGCCCGGCGCGCACGGGCTGCGCAGGACCAGCTGGCCGGCGGCTCGGAGCAGCAACCCGGGCGTTGAGCCCCGGCTGGCCCGGTTCGCCCGGTTCGGCCCGGTTCGCCCCGCTCGCCGGCTCAGGGCTTGGCGTCGCCGGGCACGTCGCAGCCCCCGTTGCCGTAGACCGGGCCCTGGATGACCGGCAGGCCGGGCGGCGGGTTGAGCTGAGCGGGCACATTGGTGCCGGTGATCTTGTCCATGCACGCGTCGGTGGCCGACCGGGACCCGCCCTGGCCACCGATCCACATGTCCAGGTGCCCGTCCTGACCCGACGGCGGCGGGCTGGCACCGGTGTCCTCGACGATCACGTAGCGCTTGACCGTCGGCAGGTAGAACCGGCTGCCGGCCTTCCAGATGCCATCGCCCTGGCCGGGCACCGCGACGGTGATCGGGTCGGCGTAGGTGCCGGTGCCGCCGGCGTCCTTGTGCAGGATCGGGTGGCTGACGGTCGACGACCCGGGCGGGGTGTTGTCCTGCCAGGAGTACCCGGTGAGCCAGATACGCAGTTGCCTGCTCGGCCCCGGGGAGAACGCGGACGGCGCCGCCGAGGTGTTGCCGGACCCGGACCGGCCGGCGGAACCCGTCCAGTTGTTCAAGGCACCCGAGCCGTTCGGGCCGTTCGCGCCGTTCGGGCCGCCCGAGTTGCCGAAGCCGCCCGAGCTGTTCGGCCCGCCCGAGTTGCCGAAGCCGCCCGAGCTGTTCGGCCCGCCCGATCTGCCGAAGCCGCCCGAGCCGTTCGGCCCGCCCGAGCTGCCGCCGGTGGCACCGCCGAAGCCGCCCGGATTGCCGGGTGCGCCTGTGCTACCGGACCCGCCGGGGTTGGGGAAACCCGACGAGTTGGACGACGGCGCCGGTGGGCCGCCGGGCTGGCTCAGGTTGCCCTTCACACAGATCACGTCGTTGGGGCTGGCGCTGGACAGCGCGTCCCGCAGGCCGGCCTGGTCGTACACCACCCTGGAACAGTTGACCTGGGTCGTGCCGTTCCCGCTGCCGACCGTGGCCCGTTCGCCACCGCCCGACCCGCCCGACCCGCCCGACCCGTTGAACGCACCCGGACCGGCCGACCCGCCGCCCGGTCCGCCGAACCCGTTCGGGCCGGCGCCCTGCCCCGCCGGGCCGGCGCCCGAACTCGACCCCGCGCCCGATCCGGCGCCAGGGCTCGCCATGCCCGTCGGGCCGGTACTGCCGCCCGCGCTCGAGCCGGCGCCGCCCCATCCCCCGCCCGACGAACTCCCGCCCGACGAACTCCCGCCCGACGAACTCCCGCCCGAGTCGCCGCTCGATGTGCCGCCGCCCGACGAACTCCCGCCCGAACCGCCGCCCGACGAGCCGCCGCCCGAATCCGAGGAGTCCCCGTCGGAGCCCTTGGACTTGTCGGAGGCGTCCGACTTGTCACCCCCCGAGTCGTCTCCCGAGTCGTCGGTGCCCGAGCCCATGTCGGAGTCACCGCTCGAATCGTCGCCGGAGTCCCCCGAGCCCTTGTCAGAACCCTTGGCGGAGTCGCCGCTCGAGTCGCCGGAGTCGCCGGAACCCTTGTCCTTCTTGCTGCCGGAGTCCTTGCTGCTGGAGTCGCTCTTGGCCGGCACGGAGCCGAGGAAGGAGGACAGACCGTGGCCCCGGGAGGGGCCGAGGACCACGGTGAGCGTCGCGACGAAGACCACGGCGGCCGCCAGGACCGCACCGATCACCACCGCTGTGCGGGCGAGATCGCCTCGCTCGGTGCGCGGGGGGCCACCGCGGCGGTATCCAGCTCGCTGCCCAGGCCACGTCATACCGGGCAGCGAACACCGTCACCCCCGCGCGCCGGGGCCGAACGGGACGGATCGTGTGCGATTGCAAACGGCCCCGGCGAGCTGTTCGGATCACCCGATCCAGTGACCCGCCGGGGTCAGCAACCGCCCGGGGTCAGGAGTCCCCGCCGGCCGGCATCGACTCGTAGATCTTCTTGCAGTCCGGGCACACCGGCGAACCGGGCTTCGCGGCCCGGGTGACCGGGAAGGTCTCCCCGCACAACGCGACCACGTGGTTTCCAAGGACCGCGCTCTCCGCGATCTTCTCCTTGCGCACGTAGTGGAACATCTTCGGGGTGTCGTCACCCGTAGAGTGCCGTTCCTCCGGGCGGGTGTCGACGTCTGGCAGCGTCTGCGTCGAGGTGCTCACCCGACCATGATGCCGCACCGGGACCATGAGCGGGGAGCGAGCCGGCACCTCGGCCGCCCCGCGGGACCGACGGCACCGCACGCCGGCTACGTCGGGCGCCGAGATCGACGGGATCTGGATATTTCAAGATCGAACCGGAAACTCGTCGATCTCGCGGTGGGCGGATCGATCTCCGTCCCGGTGCGCCGGGTAGGTTTCTACGCCGGCGACGGTGAGGTGCCCGACGCGGAGGAGGACACATGCCCGACGCCGTGCGGGTCGCGCCCGAGGTGGCCGATGCGGTCGCCGAGGGCCGCCCGGTGGTCGCACTGGAGAGCACCCTGCTCGCGCACGGCCTGCCGGCCCCGGACAACCGGGAGGTGGCCGCCGAGCTGGAGGAGGTCGTCCGGGAGGGCGGCGCGGTGCCGGCCACCATCGCGGTGCTGGACGGCACGGCGGTCGTCGGGCTGACCCCGGCCGAGCTGGACCGGGTGTGCGGCGGCGGACTGGCCAAGCTGTCCCGCCGCGACCTCGGAGTGGCGTTGGGGCTCGGCCTGGACGGCGCCACCACGGTGGCCTCCACCTGCCTGCTGGCCCGGCTGGCCGGCATCGCCGTGTTCGGCACCGGCGGCCTCGGCGGGGTGCACCGAGGTGCCAGGGACAGCTGGGACGTCTCGGCGGACCTGGGTGTGCTCGCCGACACCCCGGTGCTGGTGGTGTGCGCCGGGGTCAAGTCGCTGCTGGACGTACCGGCCACCCTGGAGCAGCTGGAGACGCTGTCGGTACCGGTGCTCGGCTTCGGCACCGACGCCTTCCCCGGCTTCTACCTGCGGGACTCCGGCTGCCCCACGCCGTGGCGGGTGGACGAGGTGCCCCAGGTTGCCGAGATCGCCGCCGCGCACTGGGCGCTGGGCAGCCCGTCTGGGCTGGTGCTGGCCAACCCGGTGCCGGCGGCCGACGAGCTGGACCGGACGCTGCACGACCGGGTCCTCGGTGAGGCGCTCGCACTGGCCGAGCAGCGCGCGGTGCGCGGGCGGGACGTCACGCCGATGCTGCTGGACTACTTCCACACCGCGACCGGCCGGGCCAGCCTGGCCTGCAACATCGCACTGGTGCGGGCCAACGTGGGCCTGGCCGCACGGGTGGCCGGTGCGCTCGCCGGCGGGATCGCACTGGCCGGCGCGGTCAGGACTCGATGACGGGGTGGTCCTTGGCCTCGAGCTGCTTGGCACCGGAACCGACCTGCTGGGCGCCGGTCTCGTCCCGGTACCGCTTGAACCTCGAGGCCTTCAGCGGCAGCCGGTCGTTGGCGATGAGTACGGCCATCCACGGCAGCGGGATGGACGCGATGATGAGCGTCGCTGCCAGCCAGGGCGTGTGGTAGAAGACCGCGGCCAGCACCAGGCAGGGCACCCGCATCGCCATCATGATCGAGTAGCGGCGCCGGCGGGTGGCGAACTCTTCCTCGTACGACCGCGCCGCGTCGGTGATCAGGACCGGTGCGTCGCCCGGATCCGGACTCTTCACGACACCACCTCCGCCGTCAGCACCCTACTCCTCGTCACGTCCGCCCGAGCGGTGCGAGGTCCCCGCCGCGCCCAGCGGTGCACGAGCTCACCGGCGCTGTCGGCCTGTCAGGCCTTGGCTTTCGCCGCCGCCTTCATCTCCTGCTTGTACGCCCGGACCTTGCCGAGGCTCTGGGAGTCCACGATGTCCGCGACGGAGCGGTACGAGCCGTCCTCGCCGTACACCCCGGCGGCCTCCCGCCAACCGGGCGGGGTGACCCCGCGCTGCTTGCCCAGCAGCGCCAGGAAGATCTTCGCCTTCTGCTCCCCGAAGCCGGGCAGCGCCTTGAGCCGCTTGAGCAGCGTGGCGCCGTCCGGCACGTCGGCCCACAACCCGGTCACGTCACCGTCGTAGCGCTCCACGAGTGCCCGGCACACCTCCTGCACCCGGCCGGCCATCGACTTCGGGAACCGGTGCAGCGCCGGCGGCTGGCCGAACACCGCGGCCAGCGCCTCCGGGTCGAACTCGGCGAGCTCGCGCGCATCCAGGTCGTGCCCCAGTCGCTGGGTCAGCTCGTACGGACTGGAGAAGGCGCGCTCGAGGGGAATCTGCTGGTCCAGCACCATGCCGACGAGCAGCGCCAGCGGATCCCGGTCCAGCAGGGCGTCGGCGTCGTCGCGCAGGCTCAGACTCAGGGCCACGATCTCTCCCGGGACAGTGGTGGCTGGCGGACGGCACCGTCGGCACCGCCCGCCACCCACCGTTCGTGAAGGGACGACCAGGCTACCCCGTGGGGTCTCGGGGCCCGGGCGACAGGCTCGGTGACAGGATCGATTCATGATTCCTCGGTTGGATCCCGATCTGTGCGCCGCCCTGCGCGCGGCGTTCCAGCGGGTGGGCTACGACGTCGACGGGGTGCCGGAGCTGCTCGGCGAGGACGCGCACGCCGCACTGGGCCGCGACGAGCCGGTGCCGGCCCGGTTGGCCAGCGCGGACGGTGGCCCACTCGGCACCCTGGTGCGGCTGTTCCTGCTCGGTGACACCGAGCCGGCCGACGCGGTGGCCGAGGCCCTGGCCCCGGTGACCGTCGAGCGGGCGCTCGCCGCCGGCCTGCTCCAGCACGGCGAGCGCAACGGGGACGGTCCCGGGCTCGACGCCGCGCTCGACGTCCGTCCGCACGGCGACGACGACGGGGCCTGGTGGGTGGTCTCCGACCTGGACCGGGACCGGACCATGAGCCAGTCCCGGGAGCTGCGCGCCGACCACGTGCTCGGCGTCGGCCAGGCATCGCTCACCCTCGCGTCGGCGACGGTGCGCCGCCCGGTCGGCCGCCTGCTCGACCTCGGCACCGGCTGCGGGGTACAGGCGCTGCACGCGGCCCGCTACGCCGAGCACCTGGTGGCCACCGACGTGAACCCGCGCGCGCTGGCGCTGGCCGGGGCCACCTTCGCGCTCAGTGGGGTGGACGTCGAGCTGCGCGCCGGTTCCTGGCTGGAGCCGGTGGCCGGCGAGCGGTTCGACCAGATCGTGAGCAACCCGCCGTTCGTGGTCGGGCCACCCCGGGTGCGCCACACCTACCGCGACTCCGGGCTGGCCGGCGACGACGTGGCGGCCCGGCTGGTCGGCGCGCTGCCCGGGCTGCTCGCCGACGGCGGCGTGGCCCAGCTGCTGGCCTGCTGGCTGCACGTGCGCGGCGAGGACTGGCCGGACCGGGTGACCTCCTGGCTCCCCGGGAACGGCCCCGCGGGTGGGCTGGACGCCTGGTTCGTGCAGCGTGAGGTGGCCGACCCGGCGCTCTACGTGGGCACCTGGATGCGCGACTCCGGCATCGACCCGTCCTCCCCCGCCGGCCGCCGCGACGCCGAGGAGTGGCTCTCCTGGTTCGACCGCAACCGGGTGGAGGGCGTCGGCTTCGGGTTCATCACTCTGCGTAACACCGGCTCCGCCGCCGGCCGGGTGGAGCCGACCGTGCTCTGCGAGGACCTGCCCCAGGCGCTCGCCGACCCGCTGGGCGTGGAGACCGAGGGCTGGCTGGACCGGGTGGACTGGCTGCGCCGGCGTGACGACGAAGGGCTGCTGGACGCCCGGCTGGCGGTGGCGCCCTCGGTCGTGCTGGAGAACGTCTCCCGGGCCGGCGAGGAAGGCTGGGAGTCCGTCCTTTCCACCGTGCGCCGGGTGGACGGGCCGGGCTGGCGGCACCAGGTGGACGAGGTGGCCGCCGCGCTGCTGGCCGGCTGTCAGGGCGCGCTGCCGCTGAGCGAGCTGCTGGCGCTGCTCTCCTTCTCCCAGGACCGTCCGGTGGACGAGCTGGTGGCAGCCAGTCTGCCGGCGGTGCGCGAGCTGGTGCGCCACGGCCTGCTGGTGCCGGCGGAGTGGGCCGCTGCCCGGGCGGACCCGGTGGCCGGTAGTGCCCCGGCCCCCGCGCCGGCCACTGGGCGGCTCGGGTGAGGGCGGTCGCCGCCCGGGTCAGCAGCGCGGCGGTGCGGGTGGATGGCGACGTGGTCGGCGCGATCGACGAGCCGGGGCTGCTGGTGCTGCTCGGGGTGCACCGCGACGACGGCCCTGAGCAGGCCGCCGTGCTCGCCCGCAAGCTGCACGAGCTGCGGCTGCTGCGCGACGAACAGTCCTGCGCGAGCGTCGGAGCGCCGCTGCTGGTGGTCAGCCAGTTCACCCTCTACGGCGACACCCGCAAGGGCCGCCGCCCGTCCTGGTCGGCCGCCGCGGCGCCGGAGCTGGCCGAACCGCTTGTGGAGCGGGTGGTGGCGCTGCTGCGGGAGCGGGGCGCGCGGGTCGAGACCGGCCGGTTCGGCGCGATGATGGCCGTCGAGTCGGTCAACGACGGCCCGTTCACCGTGCTCGTCGAGGCGAACCCGCCGGCCCCGGCGGTGCCGGGCGCTCAGCGCGCGTAGACGCACCGCCCGCCGACGAAGGTCAGGTCCACCGAGGCGTCGGCGATCCGCTCCGGCGGCTGGCGTTGCAGGTCGCGGTCCAGCACGGTCAGGTCGGCCAGGTGGCCCTCGGCGATGAGGCCGGTGTCGTCGGTGTGGCAGACGTAGGCCGAGCCCGCCGTATAGAGGTCCAGCGCGGCGGCCAGCCCGATGCGCTGCTCGGGCAGGAACACCGGCCCGTCCGCGCCCGGGGCGACCCGGTTCACCGCGGTGTGGATGCCCTGGAGTGGGTCGGGGCTGCTCACCGGCCAGTCGCTCCCGCCGGCGAGCCGGGCCCCGGAGGCCAGCAGCGCGCCGAACGGGTACTGCCGCGCGGTCCGCTCGGGCCCCAGGAACGGGATGGTGAGCTCGTCCATCTGCGGCTCGTGGCAGGCCCAGAGCGGCTGGATGTTGGCGACCGCGCCGAGCTGGGCGAAGCGCGGGATGTCGTCCGGGTGCACCACCTGCAGGTGCGCCAGGTGGTGCCGGTTGCCCCGGTCGCCGTTGGCCTCCCGCGCGGCGGCCACCGCGTCCAGCGCCTCCCGGACGGCCCGGTCACCGAGCGCGTGGAAGTGCACCTGGAAGTCCAGCGCGTCCAGCGCGACCACGTACTTGCCCAGTTCCGCGGGGTCGACGAAGCTGTGGCCCCGGTTCGCGCCCGCGCAGCCGCACGGGGTCAGGTACGGCTCCAGCAGTGCGGCGGTGTGGTTCTCCGCGATCCCGTCCTGCATGATCTTCACGGTGCGCGCCCGCAGCGGCGGTGCCGCCAGCAGCGCCCGCCGCCGCAACAGGTCGTCGATCTGCTCGGCCCCCAGCGCCCGGTCCCACCACAGTGCGCCGCTGACCCGCGCGGTGAGCTGCCCGCCGGCGACCGCGGCCAGGTAGGCCTCGCTCGGGTCGCCCATCCCGTTGAAGGAGCCCAGCAGTGCGTCCTGCCAGGCGGTGATGCCCAGCGAGTGCAGCAGCCGCTGCGCCCGCAGCAGCCCGGCCAGCCGGTCCGCCGCGGTGACCGCCGGCAACAGCCGCCCGACCAGGTGCGCGGCGCCCTCCTGCAGCATGCCGTTGGGCACCCCGTCGGCGTCGCGCTCGATCCGCCCGTCGACCGGGTCGGCGCTGCGCCGGTCGATCCCGGCCAGCTCGAGTGCCCTGCTGTTCACCCAGGCGCCGTGGTGGTCCCGGTTGACGAGGTACACCGGCCGGTCCGGCACCACCGCGTCGAGCAGCTCCCGGGTGGGGATGCCACCGGCGAACGGGGCCAGCGCCCACCCGCCGCCGCGAACCCACGGCTCACCAGGGTGCGCGGCGGCGTGCCGGGCGACCAGCCTCAGGTAGTCGGGCGCGGTCTCGGCGCCGCTCAGGTCGCACTGGCCGAGCTCGACGCCCCCGCTCACCGCGTGCACGTGCGCGTCGATGAAGCCCGGCAGCAGCAGCCGCCCGGCCAGGTCGACCACCTCGGTACGCGGGCCGGCCAGCACGCGGGCCGCGTCGGCGCCCACCGCGCTGATCCGGTCGCCGGTCACCGCGACGCCGGTGCCGACCCGCGCCCCGCCCAGGTACACCGGGCCGCCGGTGAAGATCAGGTCAGCGGACACGGTCGGCCTCCGGGGTCAGCAGGTCCGCAGGTCAGGTCGTCGGTGCCCTGACCGGTGCGGAAGTACTCCGAGCGCCGGCCCCATGCCGACCCACACATAGCCATTCCCACAGTTGCGCTCCACCCGGTTCAACCGGGCGTAGGCACCGGCGATACCCAGCATCGGCAGGAACGCGAGCACCAGCAGGATCGGCAGCTGGTTGCCCACAATGCTGGCCAGCGAACCCATGCCGATGCCGATGCTCGTGGTGGCCGCCACCCCGGACGCTCTGGTCGATACCCCGATGTCGCCAACGCCGACCCCTTCACCCCGGGAGGTGAACTTATGGAACGTCGCCCACCACTACTAGGTCAATAGTGTTGACATAAGGGTCGAACCCGTGTTGCCCTGCTCGAATGGCCAGCGACCGGGTCCCCGCCGAGCGGCGCCGACGGCGCCCGACCCGCAGCGGGCAGGTGCTCTCCGAGGAACTGATCGTGCAGACCAGCATGCGGCTGATCGAGCAGCACGGCGGTGAGGCACTGTCCATGCGCCGCCTCGGCGCCGCGCTGGGCTCGGACGCCACCGCGATCTACCGGTACTTCCCGAGCAAGGACGAGCTGCTGCTGGCCGTCGCGGACGAGCTGATCGGCCGGTCGCTGGAGCTGTTCCGCCCCACCGGCAAGTGGATCGGCGACCTGCGCCAGCTGGCCGTGCTGGTGTACCGCAGGAACCTGGCCTACCCGCGCACGGCGGTGCTCGCGGCGTCCCGGATCACCGGCCGGCCGAACGAGATCAAGACCGTCGAGATGATGCTGGGCATCATGCGCGGCGCCGGCTTCGACGACGCCGAGGCGGTCCGGCACTACCTGTCGTTCATCGACCTGGTGCTCGCCTTCTCGGCACTGGACGCCGCCGCCCAGTCCGGTCCCGGGACGGACTCCTCGGAGCGCGCCTGGCGGACCGGGTACGCCTCGCTGCCGCCCGAGCAGTACCCGAACATCGCGGCCACCTTCGACGAGCTGCTGCCCAGACTCTCGAGCAGCTCGTTCCCGCTGGCCCTTGAGCTGTTCCTGACCGCGCTGGAGACCGCGCCGAGGGAGGGCCGGCGCGCCGGCCGCCAGAATCGTCACGGGATGGCCCACCGGTAGGAGTCCTTGCGCAGCCGCAGGTAGACCAGCGCCTCGGCGTTGCGCACCCCGGGCAGCGTGCGGATCCGGCTGGAGATCAGTTCGAGCAGGCTCGCGTCATCCACGCAGACCACCTCGGCCAGAATGTCGAAGCGCCCGCCGCAGATCACCACGTACGGCACCTCGGGCATCTCGGCCAGCGCATCGGCGACCGGCTCGATCGGCCCCGCGACGTTCACCGCGACCATCGCCTGGCGGAAAATGCCCACCCGCAGCGGGTCGGTGACCGCCACGATCTGGATCACTCCGGACTCGGAGAGCCGCTGCACCCGCTGCCGGACAGCGGTCTCGGACAGCCCCACGGCCTTGCCGATGGTGGCGTAGGGCCGCCGGCCGTCCTCCTGCAACTGCTCGATGATCCGCTTGGAGATCTCGTCCAGCGGCGCGGTCTCGCGTGTCACCCGGCCATTACAACAGCGCCAGCCCGCCGGAGCGGTGTGCGACAGGCCGGTAGGCCGACCGACCAGGAACAAGCCTGTGACATCCAGAACAACGATATCCGTTGCTACTAACATCTTCGACGACTAATTACGTATGCTTGTGTCATGTCTACGCCGGGATCAGTGTCCCAACGCGACCCAGCGCGCTCACTCGTCGAAGCCGAGCCGACCCCGTTCTGGCTGACCGACCCGGCCCGGCCGGCGGCCCGGCCCGCACTGGTCGGCGACACGGACTGCGACCTGGTGGTGGTCGGCGGCGGTTACTGCGGACTGTGGACCGCGCTGCTCGCCAAGGAACGCGACCCCGGGCGTGACGTGGTGCTGCTGGAGGCGCACGAGGTCGGCTGGGCGGCGTCCGGGCGCAACGGCGGGTTCTGCGAGGCGACCCTCACCCACGGGTTCCACAACGGGCTGCAGCGGTGGCCGGGCGAGCTGGACACCCTGCAGCGCCTCGGACTGGAGAACCTGGACGAGCTCGAGGCGACGGTGCGCCGCTACGGCATCGACTGCGAGTGGGAACGCACCGGCCAGCTGGATGTGGCGACCCGGCCGCACGAGGTCGCCGCGCTGGTCGAGGAGGCCGAGCAGGGTCCCCGGCACGGGTCGGAGCTGGAGTTCCTGGACGGGGAGGCGATCCGCGCGGCGGTCCACTCACCGACCTACCTGGCCGCGGTCCGCAATCCGCGCGGGGTGGCCATGGTGCACCCGGCCAAGCTGGCCTGGGGCCTCAAGCAGGTCTGCCTGCAACTGGGCGTGCGTATCTTCGAGCGCAGTCCGGCCACCGGGCTGGCGCGGCGCGGCGCCGCCACGGCGGTGAACACCCCGTACGGGCGGGTGACCGGTCGGCGGGTGGCGCTGGCCACCAACGCGTTCCAGCCGCTGGTACCGAGGCTGCGCCGCTACATCGTGCCGGTCTACGACCACGTGCTGGTGACCGAACCACTGACCGCCGAGCAGCTCGACTCGATCGGCTGGCGGGGGCGTGAGGGCATCGCGGACGCGGCCAACCTGTTCCACTACTACCGGTTGACCGCCGACAACCGGATCCTGTGGGGCGGCTACGACATGGTCTACCACTTCGGGTCCAGGGTGGGTGCCGAACTGGATCAGCGGCCGGCCACCTTCCGGACCCTGGCCGGCCACTTCTTCGAGACGTTCCCGCAGCTCGAGGACGTGCGCTTCACCCACAGCTGGGGCGGCTTGATCGACACCTGCAGCCGCTACAGCGCCTTTTTCGGCACCGCCGGGCGCGGCCGCATCAGCTACGCACTCGGCTTCACCGGTCTCGGCGTGGCCGCGACCCGGTTCGGCGCCCAGGTGATGCTCGACCTGTTGGACGGCGAGCAGACCGAGCGGACCGCGCTGAAGATGGTGCGCAGCACCCCGCTACCGTTCCCGCCGGAGCCGCTGCGTTGGCTCGGTGCGCAGCTGACCTGCTGGTCACTGGCCCGCGCCGACGCCAGGGACGGGCGGCGCAACGCCTGGCTGCGCGCGATGGACGCGACCGGGATGGGCTTCAACAGCTGATCCCCGCTCGCCGGGCGGGCCTGGTTCGCCGGCTCAGCCGGGCGGGCCAGGTTCGCCGGCTCAGCGGCGGGCCCGGGCTGGTTCACCGGCTCAGCCGGTCGCGCCGGTCCGGGTGATCACCCGGTCGGCGGCGGCGGTCGCTGCCTGGGTGGCCTGCTCGGCGGCCTTACGGGTCGCTTCGGCAACCTCGGTGCCGGCGGCGACCAGATTGGCGGCGAGCTCACGCTGTCCGTGCAGCAGCTGCTCGGCGAAGTCGAAGACGTTGCTCACCACGTCACCCGCGGTCGGCAGCTCCGGCTGTGCGCCGGCGACGGTCCGCGCGTACCCCGCCGCGGTGTCGGTCCAGTCCTTGACGGTATTGATCAGCGCCTGCTGGCCGCGCTGCGCGAAGTCGGTGAACTGTTCCTGGGCGGTGCTCATGGGGTGCCTCTCCGAGATGCTCACGGTGTCTGCCCATCAAACTACGCACCCGTGTTAAGTATTTCAATCAAAGATCCGCATGACCTGTCTCACCGGCGGGTCAGCGGGTGGGTCAGCCGGTGGATCCGCCGGCGGTGAAGCTGCGGTACACCCCGAGCAGCGCCTCACGCTGGGCCGGCGACAGCCGGGGGTCCCGCCGGATCGCGTCCTCGGTGTCCGGGGCGCCGGCCGCGCCCCGGCTCGGCGGTGCCGACTCCTCGGCCACCGCGCCCGCCGCCCGGTGGCCGTTCCCGCGCATCCAGCCGGTCTGGGCGAGCAACTGCTCGGTGCTCAGGTTCAGCGCGTCCGCGATCGAGCGCAGCACCTTCAGGGAAGGCTGGTGCAGGCCGCGCTCGATCTGGCTGAGGTACGCGTTGGACACGCTGGTCAGGCTGGCCATCTCACGCAGCGACAGGTTCGCCAGGTGCCGCTGCGCGCGGATGAACCCGCCCAGCGCATCCATCTGCGCCGACCAGGGATCGGTGCCCGGCCGCCCGGCATCCTCGTCGGGCCGTTGCTCGCTCATACCCCTCATTGTGTCCCGGAAGAATCGGTTGATCCACAGGCAGCACTGGAGGTGCCCGCTTCGCCGCGGCCGGCGGGCGCCCAGTCAGGCGTGCACATAGCTGCCCGGGGCGTCCGCGAGCGGCGGATGGGCGGCGCTACCCAGTTCCGGCGGGCGTCCCCGCCGGCCCGCGCGCGTCTCGATCCAGGGTGTCCAGTCGGTCCACCAGCTCGCCGTGCGTTCGACCGCGGCGGCCCGCCAGTCCGCGACGTCGGCCGGCAGGTCGGCGCCCTCGGCGCACCAGTGCCGGGACTTGGGGCTCGGCGGGTTGACCACGCCGGCGATGTGCCCGGAGTTGGACAGCACGAACCGCACCGGGCCGGCGAGCAACCGGGCGCCGGTGTACACCGAGTGCCACGGGGCGATGTGGTCGGACTCGGCGGTGATCACGTAGGCGTCCTGCTGCACGTCGCTGAGGTCCAGCCGCTCGCCGGCCAGCTCCATCTTGCCCTTGGCCAGCTGGTTCTCCAGGTAACAGGTGCGCAGGTACTCGGTCTGCATGGTCGCCGGCATCCGGGTCGAGTCGGCGTTCCAGGTGAGGAGGTCGAACGGAGCCGGGTCCGCGCCCAGCAGCCAGTCGTTGACCACGTAGTTCCACACCAGGTCGGTTGCACGCAACGCGTCGAAGGTGGCCTTCATGCTCTGTGCCGGCAGGTAGCCGTCCCGCCGCATCAGCCGGCTCAGGTTGGCGACCGCGTCGGGGTCGGCGAACACGCCCAGCTGACCGGGCACCTCGAAGTCCAGCAGCGTGTTCATCAGGGTCAGCGAGGCGACGCCGGGCCGCCGCCGGGCGGCCAGCCAGGCCGCCGTGGCGGTGGCCAGCGTGCCGCCGAGGCACAGCGCTACCATGTTGGCCTCCGGCTCACCGGTGATCTCCTCGATGACCTCGAGCGCGGCGAGCGGGCCTTCCCGCAGGTAGTCGGCCATCCCGACGTCGCGCAGGCTCTCGTCCGGGTTCCGGTAGCTGATCATGAAGCAGGTGTGGCCGTGCTTGACCGCCCACTCCACCAGGCTCTTCCCCGGCGCCAGGTCCATCACGTAGTACTTGTTGATCCACGGCGGGCTGAACAGCATCGGCACCTGGTGCACCGTGTCGGTCTGCGCGGCGTACTGGATCAGCTCGATCAGCCGGTTGCGGAAGACCACCTTGCCCGGGGTGGCCGCCAGTTCCCGGCCCACGGTGAACTGCCCAGGCGTCACCTGGCGCGGCAGGCCCTGGTTGGTCGCCAGGTCGCGGACCATGTTGCGCAGCCCGTGCAGCAGGCTCTGCCCGCCGGTGTCGAACGCCCGCTTGAGCACCGTCGGATTGGTCATCGGGAAGTTGGCCGGCGCGGTGGCATCGATGATCTGGCCGAGCGCGAAGTCCACCTTCGCCCGGGTCCGGTCATCCACCTCGGCGTGATCGAACAGCGCGCGCAGGTAGCCCGCGAACAGCACGTGCTGCTGGCGGGACAGGTAGAACCAGGCGTTTGAGGTGTACGCGGGGTCGCGGTAACGGCGGTCGTCGTCCGCCACCTCCGCCGGCCCCGGCACGTCCACCCCGGCGGCGCGCAGCACCGACGCGACCGCGGCCCGCCCGGTACCGCCGCAGTAGTCCAGGGTGACCCGGGCCACCGGGAGCGGTCGGCCGGCCAGTGAGAAAGCGGCCCGGCGCAGCGCGGCCCCGAAGCCGACCGGGTCCAGCCTGGGCAACATGTCGTCGGTGCCGAGCAGCTCGCGGAGACCGGACACGATCTCGGCGGCGGTCTCCCTGACCCGGGTGAGCGACTCTTCGGTGCTGGTCACAGTCGCGCCTCCTCCACGTTCCCAGGGCATCCTGCCGTCCTACCGGTCAGTACGCACACGCCGAGGGCCATCGGGAGCGCGCCGGCCGGGCGGGCTGGGCCGGGCGGGCACCCGGGAGGAGGTCCGGCGAGCGGATCGGCGAGCGGATCGGCGACGGCGGTCACACCCACGTCCGGTGACCCTCAGCTGCGGCCGGATCCGCCGCCCGGACAGATTGCCTGGTCAGACGTTGTATACCTCATACACGGGCCTGGTTGCGGTTCTCAGGAAACTCAGGAGTGCGCCAGGCCACGTCCCGGTTTTGGGAACGATTGTCCCCCCTGATGCGTCTTACATGGTGAAGCCGCACAGAGGACACCGCGAGATGCCCCAGCGGTACGCGTAGGGAGGGACCTCACTATGACTGCGCCGCAGACCATGGAACGTCGACGGATCGCCTCAGCCGCTCCGGAGTCGGTGACCCTGGAGCTCGAGCCGACGGCCGAAGAGCTGGACGCGCAGAGCCCAGCCGCCGACCTCGTGCGGGTGTATCTCAATGGTATCGGCAAACGCGCACTTTTGACGGCTGAGCAAGAGGTTGATCTCGCCAAGCGTATCGAAGCCGGCGTTTTCGCCAACCACATGCTCAACACGGACCCCGAACTCTCCCTCCAGCAGGCCGCTGACCTGCGCGCCCTGGTGCGCGACGGCGAACGGGCCCGCAACCACCTGCTGGAGGCGAACCTGCGACTGGTGGTGTCGCTGGCCAAGCGCTACACCGGTCGCGGCATGCCGCTGCTCGACCTGATCCAGGAGGGCAACCTGGGCCTGATCCGCGCGGTCGAGAAGTTCGACTACGCCAAGGGCTTCAAGTTCTCCACCTACGCGACCTGGTGGATCCGGCAGGCCATCACCCGTGGCATGGCCGACCAGGCCCGCACCATCCGGCTGCCCGTGCACCTGGTGGAGCAGGTCAACAAGATCGCCCGGGTGAAGCGCGACCTGCACCAGCGGCTCGGCCGGGACGCCACCCACGAGGAGATCGCGGCGGAGTCCGGGATCGCCGAGGAGAAGATCGCCGACCTGCTGGACCACTCCCGCGACCCGGTGAGCCTGGACATGCCGGTGGGCAACGAGGAAGAGGCCCCCCTGGGCGACTTCATCGAGGACGCCGAGGCCACCGACGCCGAGACCACGGTCATCTCGCACCTGCTGCACGACGACCTGCGCCGGGTGCTGGCCACGCTCGACGACCGGGAGCAGAACGTGATCCGGATGCGCTACGGCCTTGACGACGGCCAGCCGCGCACCCTGGACCAGATCGGCCGTTCGTTCGGGCTGTCCCGCGAGCGGGTCCGCCAGATCGAGCGTGAGGTCATGGCGAAGCTGCGAGTGGGCGACCGGGCCAACCGGCTGCGCGCCTACGCCAGCTGACCGACCGGCGCCCCGCCACTACGGCGGCGCCACCCACCACGCCCCAGTCCCCGGCCGCACAGACCTGCCGCGGGCCGCACAGACGCCGCAGAGTCTGCGCGGCCGGCGCCCGGTCTGTGCGAGCCGGGGTCCGCCGCTCGAGCGGCCACACTCGTCTGAGCCGGGTACCTTTCTGCTCGTGCCCGAGTTCCACCACATTGACGTACTCCCGCTCGGCCCGGACGACACCGAGTACCGCCAGCTCGACCTGGGCGGCGTCACGCCGCTTCGAGTTGACGGCCAGGACTTCCTCCGGATCGAGCCCGCCACCCTCACCGGCCTGGTCAAGGCCGCCGTGACCGACATCCAACATCTGCTCCGCCCGTCCCACCTCGCGCAGCTGCGCTCGATCATCGACGACCCGGAAGCGAGTGCGAACGATCACTTCGTCGCCACCGACCTGCTGCGCAACGCCTGCGTGTCAGCGGGTGGCATCCTGCCGATGTGTCAGGACACCGGCACCGCGATCGTGATCGGCAAGCGCACCGAGGGCGTGCTGACCGGCGGTGCCGACGAGGCCGCGATCTCCCGGGGGGTGTTCGACGCCTACCAGGAGCTCAACCTGCGCTACTCGCAGATGGCGCCGACCACGTTCTGGGAGGAACGCAACACCGGCTCGAACCTGCCCGCCCAGATCGAGCTCACGCACATCCCCGGCGACCGGCCGAAGTACGAGTTCCTGGTACTGGCCAAGGGCGGCGGGTCGGCCAACAAGACCTACCTGTACCAGGAGACCAAGGCGCTGCTGAACCCCACGCGGCTGGCCCAGTTCCTGGACGAGAAGCTGCGCTCGCTCGGCACCGCCGCCTGTCCGCCGTACCACCTGGCGATCGTGGTCGGCGGGATGTCCGCCGAGTACACCCTCAAGGTGGCCAAGCTCGCTTCGGCGCGCTACCTGGACACCCTGCCGGAACGCGGCTCAGGGCTGGGCGAGGCGTTCCGTGACCGCGACCTCGAGGCGCAGGTACTGGAGCTGACCCGCCAGTTCGGCATCGGCGCGCAGTTCGGCGGCAAGTACTTCTGCCACGACGTGCGGGTGATCCGGCTGCCCCGGCACGGGGCGTCACTGCCGGTGGGCATCGCCGTGTCCTGCTCGGCCGACCGCCAGGCCAAGGCGAAGATCACCGCCGACGGGGTGTTCCTGGAGCAGTTGGAACGCGACCCGGCCCGGTTCCTGCCCGAGGTGGCCGAGGAGGAGCTGCCGACCGAGACCGACGTCGTCCGGGTCGATCTGAACCGGCCGATGTCGGATATCCGCGCTCAGCTGTCCCAGCTGCCGGTGAAGACCCGCCTGGCGTTGACCGGATCCATGGTGGTGGCTCGGGACATCGCGCACGCGAAGATCGCCGAGCGGCTGGATGCCGGCGAGCCGATGCCGGACTACCTGCGTGATCACCCGGTGTACTACGCCGGGCCGGCCAAGACCCCGGCCGGTTACGCGTCCGGCTCATTCGGCCCGACCACGGCGGGGCGGATGGACTCCTACGTGGAGCGGTTCCAAGCCGCCGGCGGATCGATGGTGATGCTGGCCAAGGGCAACCGGTCCCGTCAGGTCACCGAGTCCTGCCAGCGGCACGGCGGGTTCTACCTGGGCTCGATCGGCGGCCAGGCGGCCCGGCTGGCCAAGGACTGCATCCGCAAGGTCGACGTGCTCGAGTACGCGGAGCTCGGCATGGAAGCGGTCTGGAAGATCGAGGTCGAGGACTTCCCCGCGTTCGTCGTGGTCGACGACAAGGGGAACGACTTCTTCGCCTCCACCAGCCAGCCCACCCTGCAGGTCAGCTTCCGCTGACCCGGCGGTCCGGCACTAGTCGGCGCGCTCAGGCGAGCCGGCGCGGCCCGCTGTCCTGCCAGTTGGGCGGCGGGCCGAGCACGATCCGGGCGGCGGTGACCGAGGCCGTCTCGGCCGAGGCCAGCACCGGACCCAGCCGCAGCGACCGCACCTCCGGCAGGTCCTCGGCCAGGCAGCTCACCCGCAGCGCCAGATCCTCCAGTGCGGCCAGGTCGACCGGCGTCGCACCGCCGTAGCCGGACAGCAGCGGGGCCGCCCTCGGCGCCCGGATCAGCCGGGCGGCATCCGCCGTGGACAGCGGGATGACCCGCAGTGCCCGGTCGCCGAGCAGCTCGGTGGCGATACCGGACAGGCCGAAGGAGAGCAGCGAGCCGAACGACGGGTCGTCCAGCACCTCCAACACGCAGGACAGCCCCTTCGGCGCCATCCGCTGCACGTAGAGCTCGGCCCGGTCGGTCACCTGGGCCAGGTCGCGGTAGGCGTCGGCGACCGCGTCCGGGGAGCCCAGGTCGAGCCGGATGCCGATCAGCTCGGGCCCCTGCCAGCGCTCGCCCACCCCCTTGATCGCGACCGGGTAGCCCAACTCCTCGGCGGCCGCCCGCGCCGAGTCGAGCGAGTCGACCAGCCGGAACGGGGTGACCTCGATCCCGTAACAGGCCAGCAGCGCGGTGGCGTCCGGGTCAGCCAGCGGGATCGACGCGGCGGCGGCACCGAGCCGTTCGTGCACCAGCGCCCGAGCGTCCTCCCGCCGGATGCCGTCCGGGCGGACGAACTCCCCCGCCGGCGCATCCCGCCAGCGGGCGTAGCGCAGGACCCGCGCGAGCGCGGCGACCGCCCGCTCCGGGCTGGGGTAACTCGGCACCGACCCGCGTCCCGGCTGGCCGTCCGGACCCAGCACCGCCAGCTCCGCCGGCACGCCCTCGACCGCGAGGAACGTGCTCAGTACCGGCTTGCCGGCCCCGTCGGCGGCGGCCCGCAACGCGCGGGCGTACTCCAGCCCCGGCGTGGCCACCGGCGGGACGAACACCGCGATCAGGGCGTCGGTGTCGGACGAGTGCGCGGCGGCGGAGACGGCCTCGGCGAACTGCTCGGGGGTGGCCGCGGTGCCGACGTCCACCGGGGGGCCGGCCGGGTACAGGCCCTCGTCGAGCAGGGCGTCGGTGACCAGCAGCCCGAGCGCGCTGGAGTTGCCCACCACACTCACCCGGGGGCCGGCCGGCAGCGGCTGGTAGGCCAGCAGCTGCGCGGTGTCGAAGAGCTGGGGCAGGGTCTGCACCCTGATCACCCCGGCCTGCTCGAACAGCGCCTGCACGCTCGCGTCGTCGACCGGCTCGCCGTTGGTGCCGAAGGACGGCAGCTGCGCAGCGAACCGCCCGCTCTTGACCGCCACCACCGGCTTGGTCCGGGCCACCCGCCGGGCCAGCCGGGCGAACTTGCGCGGGTTGCCGAACGTCTCCAGGTAGAGCAGCACCACCTCGGTGGCCGGATCGGTCTGCCAGTACTGCAGCAGGTCGTTGCCGGACAGGTCGGCGCGGTTGCCGGCGGAGACGAAGGTGGACAGCCCCAGGCCCCGGTCGCGCAGCCCAGCCAGGATGGCGATGCCGAGCGCCCCGGACTGGCAGAAGAACCCGACCCGGCCCCGGCCGGGCAGCTCTGGTGCGAGTGTGGCGTTGAGCGAGTACTCCGGCGCGGTGTTGATCACGCCGAGCGCGTTCGGGCCGATCACCCGCATGCCGTGCGCCCTGGCCTGCTCGACGAGCCGTCGCTGTGCGGCCACCCCCGGCGGCCCGGCGTCGGCGAAGCCGGAGCTGAGCACCACCAGGCACTTCACGCCCTTGGCCAGGCAGGAGTCCATCACGCTGTCGACGCCGGCGGCCGGGATCGCGATCACCGCGAGGTCCACCTCGTCCGGGATCTCGGTGACCGAGCGGTACGCGCGCACTCCGCGCACCGACCGTGCCGACGGGTTCACCGGGAACACCGGGCCGCTGAAGTTGCCCCGCAGCAGGTTGGCCAGCACCGCATGGCCGATCTTCGCGGGGTCGTTGGACGCACCGATCACCGCGATCGACCTGGGGTGCAGTGCGTTGTGCACACCGCGAGCCTCGGCGGCCTGCTCCCGGGCGTCCCGCACGGCCAGCGACCGTTCCGTCGGGTCGACGTCGAACTCGAGGTGCAGCACTCCTTCGGCGTACTCGCGGCTGACCTGGTAGCCGGCGTCGCGGAACACCCGCACCATCTGGGTGTTCTCCGCCAGCACCTCTGCCTCGAAGCGTCGCAGTCCGCTCTCCCGGGCCGCCGCCGCCAGATGCTCGAGCAGGATCGAGCCCAACCCCCGGCCCTGGTGGTCGTCCCGGACCACGAACGCGACCTCGGCCGACAGGCTGTCGTCGAGTCGCACGTAGCGCCCGACCGCGACGATCTCGCTGCCGAGCAGACCGACGAAGGCGACCTGGTCGTGGTGGTCGACGACGGTGAACCGGACCAGGTCGCGCGGTGGTATCCGCGGGTACGCCCCGAAGTAGCGCAGGTAGCGGGTGCGCGGGGAGAGCTGGGCATGGAACTCGACGAGTGCGTCGGCGTCGGTGGGGCGGATCGGGCGCAGGTGCACCACTCCACCGTCGGAGGCGACCACGTCGGCCTCCCGGTGCCGGGGGTAGCCGCTGTCCTCCGGGCCGGGTGCCGCGGTGACCGGCCCGGCGGGCTCCGGCTCGGGCGCCGTGTGCTGCCCCGCCCCGTAGCCGCGTTCGGCACCGGACATCCGTCAGTCCCGGGGATCGTCGGGGTCGAGCCCGTGCAGCGGGAAGACCGCGCGCCTGGTCTCCCGTACCGCGTCGTCCACCGGGTCGCCGCCGGTGCCCCAGGGCTGGTGGTCCACCGGCGCGTTCTCGCCCATCGTGGTCGGCAGCGGGCGACCGGTGAGCCCGGCGGTATGCGCCACCCAGTCGGCGGGGATACCGCGGTCGGCGTCCACGTCCCGGTCCAGCACGGTGGCGATCAGGTGCGTCCAGGACCGGGGCACCACCCGGAACAGGCAGTACCCGCCGCCGCCAAGGGCCAGCCACTTGCCACCGGCGGTGGCATCGGCCAGCCGGCGCAGCTCCTGGTAGATCGCCCGGTGGCCGTCGACCGTGAGGCTCAGCTCGGCCAGCGGGTCCTCGTGGTGGGTGTCCACGCCGCACTGGGTGACCAGCAGCGACGGGCGGAACTCGGCGAGCAGCGAGGGAACCACCGCGCGGAAGGCGCGCAACCAGGAACCGTCGCGGGTGCCCGGTGGCAGCGCCAGGTTGACCGAGGTGCCCTCGGCCGCGCCGGCACCCACCTCGCGGGGCCACCCGGTGCCCGGCCACAGCGTCATCGGGTGCTGGTGGACCGAGATGGTGAGCACCCTGGGGTCGTCCTGGAAGGCCGCCTGCACGCCGTCGCCGTGGTGCACGTCGACGTCCACGTAGGCGATCCGGTCGAAGCCGTGGTCCAGCAGCCAGGAGATGGCCACCGCGCAGTCGTTGTAGACGCAGAAGCCGGACGCTGACGCCGCCATCGCGTGGTGCAGCCCGCCGGCGATGTTCACCGCGCGGTCGACCCGCCCGTCGGCGATCTGCTTGGCGGCCAGCAGCGACCCCCCGCACACCAACGCGCTGGCCTCGTGCATGCCGAAGAAGATCGGGTTGTCCGGCGTGCCGAGACCGTGGCCGACGTCGAACGGCGCCTCCGGCGCGGTCTTCACCGCGGCCAGGTAGGACGGCCGGTGGATCCGCTCGATCTCCTCGTCGGGCGCCGGCTCGGGGGTGAGGATGTCGATGCCCTCGAGCACACCGAGCCCGGTGGCCAGTCGCATGGTCAGGTCCAGCCGGATCGGGTCCAGCGGGTGGGTCTCGCTGAGCCGGTAACCGAGGTAGCGCGGGGTCCAGACGACGGCGGGCGAGGTGCTCATGAGTACGAACCGTAGGCGTTCACGACGACTCCGGCTCGGCGCCGACCGCGATCGGGCGGCCCGGGTCGGCGCTCCAGTTCGACCAGCTCCCGACGTACAGCGCGGCTGGGTGCTCGGGCGACCGCAGCCCGGAGTGCTCCAGGGCGAGCAGCACGGAGGTCGCGGTGACCCCGGAACCGCAGTACGCGCCCACCGTCGAGGCGTCGGCGACCCCGAGACCGCGGTAGTGCTCGGCGAGGTCGGCGGGGGCGCGCCAACGGCCGTCCGGGCCCAGGTGCTCGGCGAACGGGGCGTTGCGCGCGCCGGGGACGTGCCCGGCGCGCGGATCGATCGGCTCCGTCTCACCCCGGTACCGGGCCGGCGCGCGGGCGTCCAGCAACAGACCGCGACGGGCGGTGTCGGCGGCGCCGTCGGCGTCCAGCACCGGCATCGAGCCAGGCCGGGGCGTCAGCACGGCGCGAGCCGGAGTGGGCACGTCGGCGCTCACCGGCAGACCTTCGGCGACCCAGCCGGCGTAGCCGCCGTCGAGCACCCGTACCCGGTCGGCCGCCAACCCGAGCCAGCGCAGCAGCCACCAGGCGCGCCCTGCCACCGAACCGTCCACGTCGTCGTAGCAGACCACGACCGACCGGTCGCCGACTCCGGCCGAGGACAGGTCGCCGGCCAACCGCGCCGGATCGGGCAACGGATGCCGACCGGCGGTGCCCGGCGGACCGGCCAACACGGTGTTCATATCAACGAACACGGCACCGGGCAGATGGCCGGCGCGGTAGTCGGCCAGAGCCGGTGGGCCACCGATGCGGTACCGCACATCGAGCACCACCGGACTCTCCGTACCGGACTCGGTCATCAACTGCGCCAGGTCCGCTGGCGAGATCAGGGGCGACACGCCGTGCATCCTGCTCCTACCTCACTCCGGCGACCGGTTAACCCGGAAGGGTCGGCCGAATCCGTACCGCCCCGGAACGGATACCATTGGTGGTGAAAGAAGGGGCGGCAGCTGTGAACGATCTCATTGACACTACCGAGATGTACCTCCGCACCATCTACGAGTTGGAAGAGGAGGGCATCGTCCCGCTGCGGGCGCGCATTGCCGAACGACTCGCGCAGAGCGGCCCCACGGTGAGCCAGACCGTCGCCCGGATGTCTCGGGACGGACTTGTGATCGTCGCCGGGGACCGCCACCTCGAGCTCACTCAGGCCGGCCGGTCCCGGGCGGTGTCGGTGATGCGCAAGCACCGCCTCGCCGAGCGGCTGCTGACCGACGTGATCGGCCTGGAGTGGGAGCACGTGCACGCCGAGGCGTGCCGCTGGGAACACGTGATGAGCGATGCCGTGGAACGCAAGCTGGTACGGCTGCTCGGCGACCCGACGGTTTCGCCCTACGGAAACCCGATCCCCGGCCTCGACGAGCTCAGCTCGTCCGTTCCCGAGGCGGAGCGCGGACCGACCGCGATCCCGACCCTGGAACTGGGCCTGCAGCGGCTCGACGAGTTCGCCCGCCGCGGTGGCGGCACTGTGGAGGTCCGCAGGATCGCGGAGCACGTACAAGCCGACTCCGACCTGATGACCGAGCTCAAGGGCGCCGGGATCGTGCCCGGTCAGGACGTCGAGGTCAGCGCGATCCCGCGGTTCGGCGACGCGGT
This sequence comes from Pseudonocardia sp. Cha107L01, assembly GCF_052566575.1. NCBI lineage: Bacteria > Bacillati > Actinomycetota > Actinomycetes > Pseudonocardiales > Pseudonocardiaceae > Pseudonocardia > Pseudonocardia sp. Cha107L01. Next base: position 4,677,434 of record NZ_CP199579.1, on the reverse strand, counting down.
TCCGGTGAACTCCGAGGGCGAGCAGGCCAGGGTGCAGCCGCTGCTGGCGCACGCGGTGTTGGTGCGCGCTCGCTGAGGCCGCGCTCCGGGCCGGCCAGGGACGAGTAGTCCCGTGCCGGTCCGTTGGAGTGCCCCCGCCCGGGCATGAGACGCTGCGCCAGGGGCGGATCCGATCGGCGAGGGGAACAGCGTGCGAGTTCTGGTGACCGGCGGGGCCGGCTACCTCGGCAGTGTGTGCGCGGCGCACCTGGTCGAGGCCGGACACGACGTGGTGGTGCTGGACGACCTGTCCACCGGCCACCGCGACGCCGTCCCGGACGGTTGCCGGTTCGTCGAGGGCGACGTGGCCGATGCGGCCGAGCCCATCCTCGCCGAGGGAATGGACGGCGTACTCCACCTGGCGGCGAAATCGCTGGTGGGCGAGTCGATGGAGCACCCGGAGCTGTACTGGCAGGGCAACGTGGTGACCACGTTCCGACTGCTCGAGGCCATCCGCGCGCACGGCACCCCGCGCCTGGTGTTCTCCTCCACCGCCGCCACCTACGGCGAGCCGGAACAGGTGCCGGTCACCGAGGACACCGCGACCCGCCCGACGAACACCTACGGCGCCACCAAGCTCGCGATCGACCACGCGATCACCTCCTACGCCGGCGCCCACGGGCTGGCCGGGGTCAGCCTGCGCTACTTCAACGTGGCCGGTGCGCACGACCGGTTCGGCGAGCGGCACGCCGTGGAGACGCACCTGATCCCGATCGTGCTGCAGGTGGCCACCGGGCGCCGGGCATCGGTGCAGATCTACGGCGAGGACTGGCCGACACCGGACGGCACCTGCGTCCGGGACTACATCCACGTCGACGATCTGGCCGAGGCACACCTGCTGGCTCTCGAGCACGCCGTCCCGAAGCAGCACCGGATCTACAACCTCGGCAGCGGCACCGGCTTCTCGGTGCGCGAGGTGATCGACGCCTGCCGCGCGGTGACCGGCCACCCGCTGCCCACCCAGGTTGCCCCGAGGCGACCCGGCGACCCGGCGGTGCTGATCGCCTCCAGCGAGCGGGCCCGCGACGAACTCGGCTGGCGGCCCACCCGCACCGACCTGAACCGGATCGTCACCGACGCCTGGCGGTTCACCCAGCGCTACCTGACCCCGGACGCCGGCTGACCCACCGGACCGCCGGCTCACCACTGCTCCGCCCGGCGCTCCAACAGCTCGGTGGCACGCTGGCTGCCCTCGACGAACCAGTCGCGCAGCCGGTCCGGGCCGATGCCGGCCTCCAGCGCGGACCGGATCATCGCGCTGAGCCGGTGCCCGGGCCAGATCTCCTGCGCGCGGGCCAGCGCGATGCCGGCCAGTGCCCCGTCCCCCCGCATCAGCGCACTGTGCGCGAGCAGCACCGCTGCCTCCGCCGACTCCGGGGCCGGCGCCTCGGTCACCAGGGTGCTCCACAGCCGCTCGGCGCCGGCCGCCCGGGAGTCGAAGGCGAAGCCGAACGCGGCATCCCGGACCAGCGGGTCACTCAGCGCCAGACACAGGTCCACCACGTCCTCGTCGGACAACCGCGGCCCGTCGCCCGATGCCAGGTCGATCCAGCGCTCCAACGCGAGAACCACCTCGGGGCCGCTCGGCGGGATCGGCTCACCGGCCTCGCAGAGCTCGTCGAGACGCCGGTTCAGCAGGGCCGAGCGACGCCGTAGGACCGGCCTCGGGGCCGGCGCGACCACCTGTTCCAACTCGGCCCGGTCCGCGTAGGTCACCTGGCCGGCGGCCACCGCGGCGGCGGCGGCCGGCGAGCAGGTGGGATCCGGCAGGGCACCCACGCACCCGCACTCCCCGTAACAACGCCACGGGGTGCCGGCCGCGACCTCGGCCACCCAGATCGCCGCGCGGGTGAGAACGCCGGCGTTCGTGCAGGCCTCGACCACCGCGGCCACCACCTCGGCGCGGGGTGGGTCGACGTGGCGACCGGCCCTCGGCGCCCGGGGCACCGGCACCGGGGCACCACCACCGACCACGACGAGCAGCAGTTCGTCGCACCGCTGGGCCCGCACCGCGCCGGCCAGCTCGCGGGCCAGGTCGGCGACCGCCCTCGGCGGCGGCAGGTCGACCCGCAGGGTGAACTCGACGCCCGGCTGGCCGGCGGTCCTGGTGCTCACCAGCACCAACGAGTCAGCGGGGTGGAAGCCGAGCAGGTAGGGAACGGCGGCCACCAGGTCGGCCGGCGTACGCAACCCCAGCGCGGTCTCGTGGTCGGTGGGCTGGCTGGCATCGAAACTCATCTGCCCAGCGTGCGCCGCGAGGCCGGCGCCGGGCGGCTCGGCGGGGCTGGCTGTGGACAACTCGAGCTGAAGCCGCCAACTGTGGATGAACCGCGCCGCCGCGCACGGAACTGTCCGCCCGTCGCGGTATCGCCGCGCCGCGGCCCGGGTATGGCCGCGCCGCGGCCCGGACGCAGGGACGCAGGGCGCTAGCGTCGAGCGGACCGCCGGGGTGACCGGGGTGACCGGGTCTCCCGGCCGACCAGCACCAGCTGCAGATGGCAGGACAGCCGCTCCGTCGGGTCGTCCAGCTCGATCCGCGACACCGCGCGGGCGCGACGCAACCGGTGCCGCAGCGTGTTCGGGTGCACGTGCAGGGTGGCCGCCGCCGACCGGACGTCGCCGAGCGCGTCCAGGTAGGCCAGCAGCGAGGTGACCAGCTCGCCACCGCGCTGTTCGTCGTGCTCGACCAGCGCCGCGACACCGGGATGGCGCAGCTCGGGGTGCTCCCCCAGCACCCCGTGCACCTCGCCGAGCAGCATCTCCGCACGCAGCTCGGAGATCGTGGCCACCGCCGGCCCGGATACCCGCGAACCGCGCACCGAGGGCGGCCTGGACAGCGCGTCGAGCACCCGGTCGGCCTCGGCGCGGGCGTCCGGCAGGTCGGCCAGCGTGGTCACCGGCGAACCCACACCGGCCCGCCACGGTTGGCCGGTGCGGTCCCGCGCCACGGCCGCGGCGTCGCGCACCCAGGACATCAGCGCCGGTTCGATACGGCCCCGGGGCACCCCGGAGAGCACCGCGTAGACCCGGTCTGAGACCACGCCGACCAGCGCCGACCGGTGGTAGGCGGTGGCGTAGACCGAGACCACCCCGCGCACCTGGTCGGCATGCAGCGCCCGGGCCGGCGCATCCAGCTCGACCGACCCGCCGAAGCCGACCACCAGTACGGCGGCCGCCGGGTCCAGTCCCAGCCGCCCTGCCACCAGGTCGGTGTTGGCGGGGCCGGTGAGCAGCTCGGTCAGCTGCGTCCCGCTCGACACCGGCCCGGCCCCGGTGCGGCGGCGCAGTATCTCGGCGGCGGCGAGGCGGGCCGCGCCGACCAGTGCCTCCTCGGCGCGCTCGGCGAACGGCACGACCGCCGGGGAGAACCGCTGCTGGACCCAGATGGTGCCCAGATAGCGCTGTCCCGCCCGGATGCCGACCGCCAGCCGGGCCCGGACGCCCAGCTCGGGGCGGGCGTCGACCCGGACGACCCGCTCACCGTCGCGCAACCGGTCCAGCACGCCCCAGTCGCGCAGCATCTTCATGTACGTCTCCGGGCCCTGCCAGCCCAGGATGGACAGCCTGCGCAGCTCGTCCACCGCGTCGTCGGAGCGGGAGTAGGCCAGCACCCGGTTCCCGTGGTCCTCGATGTCCACGATCCCGCCGGTGACCAGCGCGGTCGCCTCGGCCAGCGCGAACAGGTCGTCCCCCGGGGTGCCCGAGGCGTCCGGGGACCGGTCGGCGACCAGCTCCGCCGCGTCCAGCCGTTCCCGCAGCAGCGCGCCCAGCTGGTCCCACCGGACCTGTGGGCGGACCGCGAGCAGCGCCACCCCGGCCTCCGCCGCGGCCCCCACCAGCTCGCCCACCGACCCGGACGGGCCCGGTTTGACCGCCACCGCGACCGCACCGCTGCGCGCCGCCGCCCGCAGGAACGGCAGCGACGCCCGGCCGCGCACCCCGATCACCAGCACCAGCTGGTCGTGGTGGTCACCGAGCTCGTCGTCCGGGTCCAGGATGGCCACCCCGACCACCGACGGGTGCCCGCCGGCGGGCACCACCGGCAGCTCGACGAGGGCGCCCTCGATCCCCTCCAGCAGCTGGTCCAACGGGGTTCCGCGCATGACGGCACCTTCTGCCACTCCGCCCCCGTCACTCCAACCACAATATTGTCCGATGGGACAAGATTGTGATCCCGACTATAGCCAGTTGGCCAGATGCCGGTAGGTCTCGCGGGGCTACCGTTTCCAGCATCAACCGCACCCGGGAGGTGTACCGACGTGGACTCGATCGCCACGACCCCGACGCCCCGCAACGAGCCGGTGCACGACTACGCCCCCGGCTCGACCGAGCGGGCCAGCCTGACCGCGCGGCTCGCTGAGCTGGCCGGACAGCGCCACGAGCTCACCCAGACCATCGACGGCGAGCAGCGGCTCGGCGGCGGCGCCGCCGTCGACGTGGTGGCCCCGCACCGGCACGCGCACGTGCTCGGCACCTTCGGCACCGCCACCGCCGACGACGCGAAGGCCGCCACCGAGGCGGCGCTGCGGGCCGCCGCGCCGTGGCGGGAGCTGCCCTTCGAGGCCAGGGCCTCGGTGCTGCTGCGCGCCGCCGACCTGCTCGCCGGGCCGTGGCGCGACACCCTCAACGCGGCCACCATGCTCGGCCAGTCCAAGACGGCGATCCAGGCCGAGGTCGACTCCGCGTGCGAGCTGGCCGACTTCTGGCGGTTCAACGTGCACTTCGCCCGGCGCATCCTGGCCGAGCAGCCGGAGTCCTCCCCCGGCGTGTGGAACCGGATGGACCACCGCCCGCTGGAGGGCTTCGTCTACGCGATCACCCCGTTCAACTTCACCGCCATCGCCGGCAACCTGCCGACCGCGCCGGCGCTGATGGGCAACACGGTGATCTGGAAGCCGTCGCCGACCCAGACCCTGTCCGCGTGGTACACCATGCGACTGCTGGAGCAGGCCGGCATGCCGCCAGGCGTGATCAACATGGTGACCGGGGACGGCCGGGCGCTGTCGGAGGTGCTGCTCGCCGACGAGCACTTGGCCGGCATCCACTTCACCGGTTCCACCGCCACCTTCCAGCACCTGTGGGGCCAGGTCGGCGCGCACATCGGGCAGTACCGGGGCTACCCCAGGCTGGTCGGCGAGACCGGCGGCAAGGACTTCGTGGTGGCGCACCCGTCGGCCGAGATCGACGTACTGCGTACCGCGCTGGTCCGGGGCGCCTACGAATACTCCGGGCAGAAGTGCTCGGCGGCCTCCCGGGCCTTCGTGCCCCGTTCCGTGTGGCGGCGGCTGCGCGACGACCTGGTCGACGAGGTGGCCTCGCTGCGGGTGGGTGACGTGGCCGACCTGGGCAACTTCACCGGCGCGGTGATCGACAAGCGGGCCTTCGACCGCCTGGGCGGCGCGCTCGAGCGGGCGGCGGCCGACCCGAGCCTCGAGGTACTGGCCGGCGGCGGCGCTGACGACTCCGAGGGCTACTTCGTGCAGCCCACCCTGGTGCAGGGCACCGACCCGGAGCACGACGTGTTCCGCACCGAGTACTTCGGCCCGCTGCTCGCGGTGCACGTCTACGACGACAGCGACGCCACCGCGTTCGAGCGGGTACTGGGCACCGTGGACCGGGGCTCCGCGTACGGGCTGACCGGCGCGGTCATCGGCACCGACCGGGCCGCGATCACCAAGGCGAGCGAGGCGTTGCGGTTCACCGCCGGCAACTTCTACATCAACGACCGGCCCACCGGCGCGGTGGTCGGCCAGCAGCCGTTCGGCGGCGCGCGCGGCTCGGGCACCAACGACAAGGCCGGCTCGATCTTCAACCTGCTGCGTTGGACCAGCCCGCGCTCGATCAAGGAGAACCTCAACCCGCCGGTGTCCTCCGGCTACCCGCACCAGGGGTGAGTGACATGCTTCGATCGGCACTGCTCTCCGCGGCCCGCTCACCGGTGCTGCGCTCGGCCGCCGAGCACTCCGCCCTGGCCCGGCCGCTGGTCGACCGGTTCGTCGCCGGTGCCGACCTGGACGCGGCGCTGACCTCGGTCCGGACGCTGGTCGGCGACCGGCTCGTGTCGGTGGACCACCTCGGCGAGAACACCGAGGACCCCGGCCAGGCCGCCGCCACCACCGAGGCGTACCTGGGGCTGCTCGACCGGCTCGGCGCCGAGGGCCTTGCCGCCCGGGTCGAGGTCTCGGTCAAGCTCTCCGCGCTCGGGCAGGCGCTGCCGGGCGGTCCGACGTTGGCCACCGACAACGCGGCCCGGATCTGTGCCCGGGCGGCCGCGGTGGGCACCACGGTGACGGTGGACATGGAGGACCACACCACCACCGACGCCACCCTGGAGACGGTCCGCGCACTGCGCCGGGACTGGCCCGGCACCGGCGCCGTCCTGCAGGCCTACCTGCGCCGTACCGAGGCGGACTGCGCGTCGCTGGCCGGGCCGGGCTCGCGGGTGCGATTGTGCAAGGGCGCCTACGACGAGCCGGCCTCGGTGGCGTTCCGGGAGCGCGCCGAGGTGGACGAGTCCTACCGGCGGTGCCTGCGTGTGCTGATGGGCGGGCAGGGCTACCCGATGGTGGCCACCCACGACCCGGCGCTGATCAGCTACGCCGACGAGCTCGCCGACAGCACCGGGCGGGACGCGACCGGGTTCGAGTTCCAGATGCTCTACGGGGTCCGCCCGGAGGCGCAGCGCGAGCTGGCCGCCCGGGGCCGCCAGGTGCGGGTGTACCTGCCGTACGGCTCTGCCTGGTTCCCGTACTTCATGCGGCGGCTCGGCGAACGCCCGGCCAACATGATGTTCTTCCTCCGCTCGGTCACCAGCCGCCACTGACCGGGCGCCGACCGGCTTACTCGACCGGCGCGGTGCCGCCGCGCTGGTCGACGAGCTGTTCCAGGCCGTCGAACAGCCGGCGCAGCCCGAACTCGCGGCCGTTGTCCGCCGAGCCCCCCAGCGAACCCTCGGCGGACAACACCTGGGTGAGCGCCGGGTAGCGCTCCCGGTGCGCGGCGAGCAGCTGGCGCGTGACCCGTTTGTCGTCCGTCCAGGGCTGGGTGCCCGCGGTGGACAGGGACTGGGTGGTGCGGATGTGCCCGAACAGCACGAACACCGCGTCCAGCCGCTCGGTGCCGTCCAACGGCGTGCCGTCCAGCGCGCTGACCGCGCTCTCCACCCAGCCCAGCTCGCGCGGCCCCATCACCCGGTCACCGACGGTCGCCCAGGGCAACCAGGGATGCAGCCGCCACGTCTCGACCAGCAGCGAGACGAACTCCTCCAACCGCGCGCGCCAGCCACCCGGCACGCCGCTCAGATCAGGCGGCTCGCCGACGGCGGCCTCGATCATGATGGCCGCCAGGTCGGACTTGCCGGCCACGTAGCGGTACAGCGCCATCTTGGTGACGCCCAGCGCGGCGGCGATGCGCTGCATGGACAGGGCGTCCAGTCCGTCGGCGTCCGCGATCCGCATCGCCGCCAGGGCGATCTGCTCGACGGTGAGCCCTGGCCGCGGTCCCCGGCGGGGCGGCTCGCGCAACCCCCACAACAGGGCGACTGTGCCCTGGTCCGCATCGATCTCGCCGGTACCCGCCTGGACCATCCGCCGTCACATCCCAGATTTCGTCAGAGCAGCTTCTTCAGAGCAGTGTCGCCGCGGCAGTTTCGCCGTTGTCAGAGCCGAAAAACTGTGTCTATCATACACAGTGTCCCTGAGACACAGTTCAGGAACGCTTCTCCGGGCATGTCGATTCCAGGCTCCACCACTCGACGTGACAGCAACGGACCAACTCAACGGAGGACACCATGACCGCCGCCACCTCATCCCCCGGGACCACCCGCTCGGCCGCCGCCCAGCGCCGGATCGCGCGGGGCACCGCCGTTGTCGGTGCCATGGCGCTCAACGCCGTGCTCTGGGGCATCGCCAGCCTGCTGGGCGCGGATTTTGTACTCACCGACTCGACGGGCACCGGCGTGGTGACCTTGCCGGTCGCGGTGATCTTCACGGCGATCTTCGGGCTGCTCGGCTGGGGCACGCTGGCGCTGCTGGAGCGCTTCACCGGCCGGGCCGTCGCCATCTGGACCGGCCTGGCCGTGGCGGTGGCCCTGCTGTCCATCGTGCCGATCTTCCTCGAGGGCGCCAGCACCGCGACCCGGGTCGCGCTGACCGTGCTGCACCTCGCGGTCGCCGCGGTCCTGGTCCCGGCGTTCCGCCGGACCCGGACCGCCCGCTGAACAGTGCCCGTCGGGCCGAGGGCGGTGCTGACCGGATGGTGACCGGCGCCGAGGTCCCGGCCGGTGCCGTCGGTCCTAGCAGTGCCGGCCTGACCAGGCCGGCACTGCCAGACTAGGTCGGCCCGGGCCGACCTAGCCGACGCCCAGCTCGGCCAGCCGCGCCCGGTAGCGCTCCACGTTGGCGGCCTTGACGCCTTCGTAGCCGCGCACCAGGTCGGCGGCCTCGGCGGCGGCTACCGCGGTGTCGTAGTTCCCGGCGGTCAGCGCCCCGGTCAGCCGGGTGATCATCGCGGTGTACGAGTCCCGCAGCTCCCGCTCCAACCGGCGCACCTCGGTACGGCCGAACGGGTCCAGCGGGGTTCCGCGCAGCCGTTTGCCCCGCGCCAACCCGCGCAGCACCGGGCGCAGCCACGGCCCGAACGCGATCTTCTTGTCCCGGCCCATGGCGCGCAGCACCGGCGGGTGCAGCCGGTAGCGCAGCTTCGTCCCACCCGGCACCTCGGCGGCCAACCGCCGCTCGAACTCCGGATCGGTGAGCAGCCGGGCCACCTCGTACTCGTCCTTGTAGGCGGTCAGCCGGTGCAGCCCCCGCGCCACCGCCTCGCTGTAGGCCGTACCCTCCCCCGGCAGGGACAGGGCCCGCTCGGCGCGCCAGGCGGCCCGGACCACACCCAGGTAGCGGCGCGCGGTCGCCACGCTCTGGAAGCCGACCAGCTGCGCGGCCCGGACGGCGGCCAGCCGGCGGGTCTCCCCGGCCAGCTCGCCCAGGTCCAGCCCGGCCGGCAGCTCGGGTGGCCCGGCCGGGGCGGCTGGCGTGTCACCGACCCCGGAGGCTGAGCCGGAACCTTCCGAGCCGGTCCCTTCGGTGGCGGTCGCCGAGGCGAATGCCGACGGGTCGGCGACCGCGACCCGCCCCCACCGGAACGCGGCGGTGTTGGCGGCCACCGCGACTCCGTTCAGCTCGATCGACCACTCGATCGCGGCCGCCGAGAACGGCAGCGCGCCGCTCTGGTAAGCGGCTCCGACCAGCAGGAACGTCGCCGGCATCGAGTCGCCGAAGAGTGCCAGCGCGGCGGCCGAGGCGTCCAGCGACACCAGCTCGCGCACGCTGCCGGCGATGCGGCCGAGCAGGGTGTCGCCGCCGGGCGCCAGCACCGAGGCGTCCCGCACCATGGCGCCGGTGGGCACCTCGGTGGTGGAGACGACGGCGGTGGTCGTCTCCGGGCTGGTGTAGGAGAGGTTCTTCGCGTCGGCGCCGACGAGAGCGTCGAACGCCAGGTAGCAGTGCGCCCGCCCGGACCCGACCCGGTTCGCCGGGGCCAGCTCGGCGGCGTCGGCGGCCACCCGCAGGTGGGAGGTCACCGGGCCGGCCTTCTGCGACATCCCCGTCTGGTCCACCCCGTGCACGGCCAGCCCGTCCCGCACGGCGGCGCTGCCCAGCACCTGGTTCACCGTGACGATGCCGGTGCCCCCGATGCCGGCCAGGAACACGTCCACCGTGCCGACCCGGGACAGCTGCGCCGCCCGCCCGGTCACCTCGGGCACCTCGGGGGGCTCCGGGCGGCTGCGCGGTGCGCGGCGGGGGGTGGGTGGCCGCCCGGACGGGACCTGCACCGTGACGAACGACGGGCAGTCGCCGCGCAGGCAGCTGTAGTCGGTGTTGCACGACGTCTGGTCGATCCGGGTCTTGCGGCCGTACTCGGTGTCCACCGGCTGCACGGACAGGCAGTTGCTCTTGACCCCGCAGTCGCCGCAGCCCTCGCAGACCGCCTCGTTGATCACCACTCTGGTCGGCCGGATCGGGATGGTACCCCGCTTGCGCAGCCGGCGGGACTCGGCGGCGCAGCGCTGGTCGTAGATCAACACGGACACCCCGGACACCGCCGCCAGCTCGCGTTGCGCCTCGTCCAGCCGGTCCCGGTGCCACAGCTGGGTGCCGGCGGCGAGCGGCTCCATCGCCTTGTACCGCTCCGGCTCGTCCGCGCACACGATGATCTTGACGACGCCCTCGGCGGCCAACTTGCGGGTCAGCGCGGGTACCTCGAGGCCGCCCTCGGCGTCCTGCCCGCCGGTCATCGCGACGGCCCGGTTGTAGAGGATCTTGTAGGTGATCGACACCCCGGCGGCGATACAGGCCTGCACGGCCAGCTGGCCGGAGTGCGCGAAGGTGCCGTCGCCGATGTTCTGGAACATGTGCGGCGGGCCAGCTGAGCCGTCCAGCAGCGCGGACTGGCCGATCCACTGGGCGCCCTCACCGCCCATCTGGGTCAGCGAGCTCACCTCGGTGCCCGGTCGGCCGGCCAACGCCACCATCGCGTGGCAGCCGATGCCGCCGCCGGCCACCGAGCCCTCCGGCAGCAGGGTGGAGCGGCTGTGCGGGCAGCCCGAGCAGAAGTACGGCGTGCGGCTCACCGGCAGCAGCTCGAGCATCGGGCGGGATGCCAGGTCCGGTGGTGCCAGCCGCTCGGCGACCTCGGGGCGGACCCGCAGCACCCGGCGCAGCGGACCGGCCAACGCGCCGGCGGTGATCTCGCCGGCCACCGGCACCAGTGGGGCGCCGGCCGCGTCCGCCGAGCCGATCACCTCGGGTGCGCCCGGTAGCCGGTACAGCGCGTCCCGGATCGCCGCCTCGACGAACGGCGTCTTCTCCTCGACCACCAGCACCGTGTCCAGGCCTTCGGCGAAGCGCCGCACCAGGTCCCGCTGGATGGGGTGGATCATGCCGAGGCGCAGCAGCCGGATACCGGAACGGCGCAGCGCGTCGTCGTCCAGCCCGAGGTCGCGCAGCGCCTGGCGGACGTCCTGGAACGCCTTGCCGGCGGCGACGATGCCCAACCAGGCATCCGGGGTGTCCACCTCGACGGTGTTGACCGGGTTGGCCGCCAGGAACTCGTGCAGCATCGCCCAGCGGGGGCCGTAGAGCTGCTCCTCGGCGTGCATCGACGCGGGTGGCAGCAGCATCGGGACCTGCACGTAGCGCCACGGCCGGCCCTCCCACTCCAGCTCGGGCACCGTGATCGGCACGTCGGACACCGAGCCGTCCACCGTCCACACACCGTCCGCCACGTCGGCCACGATCTTCATGCCGACCCACAGGCCGGAGGCCCGCGACAGTGCCACGCCGTAGCGGCCCAGCCGGACGATCTCCTCCGCGCTGCCCGGGAACAGCACCGGCAGCCCGAAGCCGGCCAGCGCCCGCTCGCTGATGCACGGGATCGTGGAGGACTTGCAGGCCGGGTCGTCGCCGGCGAGCACCAGCACACCGCCGCGCGGGTCGGCGCCGCAGATGTTGCCGTGCCGCATCGGGTCGCCGGCCCGGTCCACCCCGGGCGCCTTGCCGTACCAGAGCCCGACGGCGCCGTCCACGCCGCGGCGCCGGCCGGGCACCGCCACCTGGCTGCCCCAGATCGCCGTCGCGGCCAGCTCCTCGTTCACCGCGGGGACGAACTTCAGCCCGGCCGTTTCGACCAGCTCGGGCGCACTCGTCAGTGCCTTGTCCAGGACACCGAGCGGGCTGCCCTGGTAACCGGAGACGAACGAGGCGGTGTTCAGGCCGGCGCGGGCGTCGGCGGCGTGCTGCTCGACCAACATTCGGCCGATCGCCTGCACGCCGGTGAGCAGCACCGGCCCGGCTCCGGCGCGGTACCGCTGCGCCAGCGAGAACTCCACCGGGGTCGCTGAGCCGGCCGTTTCGGACTGCAGGGTCACCGGGCACTCCTGTGATCGCTCCGCCCGCCGAACGCCCGGCGGGTATGGACCTACTCTGCCCCACACCGGCCGAGCCCGCACCGACAGCGCTTGACGGCTCCGCGATGTCCGACCTAGCTTCCCGGAGGGACGATGAGCGTTCCGGATATCAGAACATGACGGGCGGCCGGTGATGTCTGACGCGACGCTGTCCACCGTGCGCAATGCCGCCCGGCTACTCAAGGCCTTCCTGACCAGGGAGGAAGAGCTCGGCGTCGCCGAGTTGTCCCGGCGGCTCGGGCTCGGCAAGAGCAGCGTGCACCGGCTGCTGACCACGCTGCTCGGCGAGGGTCTGGTCGAGCAGGACGCCCGTACCGGCCGGTACCGGCTGGGCATCGTGATGTTCGAGCTCGGCGAGGCGGTCCGGCTGCACATGGACCTGCACGGCGCCGCCGCCACCGTGCTGCTGCAGCTGCGCGAGGAGACCGGGGAGAGCGTGCAGCTGGGCGTGGCCCACGGCGACGACGTGATCTACGTCGAGCGGCTGGACAGCGCGCACACGCTGCGGCTGCTGGGCGAACCGGGGCGCCGGGCACCGCTGTACTGCACCAGCTCGGGCAAGGTGCTGCTGGCCTTCCGGAGCGACCCGGAGCGGGCCGACTACCTGGCCCGGGTCCGCCTGACACCGCTGACCCGGCACACCATCACCGACCCGGTGCAGCTGCGCGGCGAACTGAAAACGGTCCGCGCCAGGGGCTGGGCCGAGGCGATCAACGAGCGGCAGGTCGGGACGGCCTCGCTCGCCGCACCGGTCCGGGACCTCAACGGGAGCGTGGTCGCCGCGCTCAGCGTGAACGCCTCGGTCAGCCGGTTTCGAGGGGTGCCGAGGCGCCGCCTGGCCCAAACTGTCACCGAAGCCGCCGCGGCTGTCTCGCGCCGGCTGGGTTGGGCCCCCGAACACGCCCACCGTAAGGAGAGCTGACCGATGCCCGTGACCGACGCGCCCGGAAAGGCCCGCGCGCTGTACGAAGCCCGGCGAACCAGGGTGCCGATCCCACCGTTCACCGACGCCGACCCCACCCTGGGCATGGCCGACGGCTACGCGATCCAGCGCGAGCTGGTGCCGCTGCTGCTGGCCGACGGCGACCGGATCATCGGCTACAAGGTCGGCCTGACCTCCAAGCCGATGCAGCGCATGATCGGGGTCGACTCGCCGGACTACGGCCCGGTGCTCGCGTCCACGGTGTACGGCGACGGCGACGCGATCCCGCTGGACCGCTTCATCGCGCCGAAGATCGAGGCCGAGATCGTGTTCGTGCTCGGGTCCCGGCTCGCCGGCCCGGGGGTCACCCCGATCGAGGCGCGGCAGGCCATCGCCGGTGCGGCGGCCGCGATGGAGATCGTGGACTCGCGGATCGAGGACTGGCGGATCAAGCTCGCGGACACCGTCGCCGACCTGGCCTCCAACGGCGCGGTCGCGACGGCCAGCCGGCTGGTACCGCTCGAGGGCCTGGACACCCGGCTGATCGGGATGACGCTCACCCGCAACGGCGAGCTGATCGACACCGGGGCCGGCGCGGCCGCGCTGGGCGACCCGGTGGCCGTGGTGGCCTGGCTGGCGAACGTGCTCGGCGAGAACGGCGTGGCGCTCGAACCCGGGCACCTGGTGATGACCGGGGCGCTGCACTCGGCGGTGCCGATGAACTCGGGTGACGTGTTCCGCGCCGAGTTCGACCGGTTGGGTCCGGTCACCGTCCGGGTGGTCGGGGGCAGCGGTACCACGAGTGCGGCGGCGGAGGGGTCCTGATGGCGAACGTGACCGAACTGGCGGCCCGGCTGAGCAAGGCGGTCGCCGACCGCACCGCGATCGACCAGCTCTCCGACGAGGCACCGGACCTGGACCTGGCCACCGGCTACGCGGTACAGCGCGCGCTGCGGGAGCAGGCCGGCCCGCTGTCCGGCTGGAAGCTCGGGGTGACCTCGCGGGCCAAGCAGGCCCAGGTCGGGGTGAGCGCCCCGATCTACGGCTTCCTGGCCGCCGGCAACGCCCTCGATCTCGGCGCCCCGCTGAACACCGGCGAGCTGATCCAGCCGCGCGCCGAACCGGAGATCGTGTTCACCCTGGGCAGCGACCTTGCCGGCCCGCACGTCACCGCCACCGATGTGCTCCGCGCGACCGCCGGGGTGGCCGTCGGCGTGGAGATCCTGGACTCCCGGTATCGGGACTACCGGTTCACCATGGCCGACGTGGTCGCCGACAACACCTCCGCCGGGCGCTACCTGATCGGCGCCCCGGTGCCCCCGGCCGGGATCGACCTGCGCCTGGTCGGCGTGGTGCTGGAGCGCAACGGCGAGGTGGTGGCCACCGCGTCCGGCTCCGCGACGCTGGGGCACCCGGCCGCCGCGGTGGCCTGGCTGGTCCGGGCCCTGGCCGCCGAGGGCGAGGGGCTGCGCGCCGGCGAGGTGGTGCTGTCCGGCGGGCTGACCGCCGCGGTGCCGGTCGCGCCCGGTGACGTGGTGGTCGCCTCGGTGGACCGCCTCGGCACCGTCGAGCTGAGCTGCCGCTGAGTTGCTAGACGGGTGCGGAGTCGGCGGAGGGTGCGATCGTGACGGTCGCGCCCTCCGTGCTCCACACCGTGAGCTCCTCCTCCGGCGCGTTCTCGTCGGTGACCAGCACGTCGAAGTCCCTGGCGTGCGCGACCACGAACGGGGCGGTGCGGCCGAACTTGGTGTGGTCGGCGAGCAGCACGTGCCGCGCCGACGCCTCGAGCATCGAGCGCTTGATGCTGCCCGAGCGCCGCACCGGGTGGTAGAGCGCGCCGGCGGTGACCGCCGGCGCGGAACAGAAGAAGTAGTCCGCGTGGATGCCCCTGAGCCCCTGGTGCACGTCGTGGCCGAACACCGCGTCGAAGTCCGCCGAGTACTCACCGCCGAGGAGCAGGACCTCGATGCCCTCGGCGCCGCCGATGACCCTGGCCACCTCGAGGAAGTTGGTGATCACGGTCAGCGGGGCGCGGTCGGCGAGCTTCGCCGCCAGCGGTAGGCAGGACGTGGAGTCGTCCAGCAGGATCGTCGAGCCGGAGCCGACCAGCTCGATGGCTGCCGCCGCGATCGCCTCCTTCTCCGCCACCATGCTGCGCCGGCGGAACTGGATGGCGAACTCGGCGTGCATCGAGTGCAGCGCGCTGGCCCGGCCGCGCAGCTTGCGCAGCAGGCTCCGCCCGGCGAGCTCGTCGAGGTCGCGGTGCACGGTCATCAGGCTGACGCCGAGCTCGTCGGCCAGGTCGGCGATGGACACCTCGCCCGCCGCGCCGACACGCTCCATGATGCGTTCGCGGCGCGCGGCGACAACCGCGTCCGGTGGGCGCGCGCGCCCCATGCTGTCTCCTTGCGCTGACGGGAAAGCCACGGCTGGACCGGCTGACCCGGGGCTAGTCCGCCCAGGGGGTCACGACGGCCTTGATCACGTGGTCGTCCTTGGCCGCGCCGGTCAGCGCGCCCGTCACGTCGTCGAGCCCGTGGTGGCCGGTCACCAGCCGGTTGAGGTCGACGGCACCCGAGCTGGTCAGCGCGATCGCGGACGGCCAGGTGTTGGCGTAGCGGAAGGTGCCGGTCAGCCGCAGCTCGCGGGTCTGGATGTCGGACACCGGCAGCGGCAGCGCACCGCCGCCCATGCCGACCAGCACCACGTGCCCGCCCCGGGTGACACTGCGGATGCCGGCCACCGTGGCGCCGGCGTTGCCCGAGCACTCCAGCAGCACGTCGGGCTCGAAGCCGGAGTCCTCCAGGCTGTCCCGGCCGACGTCGATGATGCCGGTCGCGCCGAGGTCGGCGGCCAGCGCGAGCCGGTAGGCGTTGACGTCGGTGACCACCACCTCGGCGGCGCCGAACGCCCTGGCCACCTCGGCGGCCATCAGCCCGATCGGCCCGGCACCGGTGACCAACACCCGGGACCCGGCGGTGACCTCGCCCTTGCGGCAGGCCCAGATGCCCACCGACAGCGGCTCCAGCAGCGCGGCGGCGTCGTCGTCGATGGTGTCCGGGACCGGGTAGGCGAACTCCTCCAGGATCGTGACGTACTCGCAGAACGCCCCGTCCACCGGCGGCGTGGCGAAGAACTGGACGTTCGGGCACAGGTTGTAGCGGCCGGCCCGGCACTGCTCGCAGGTCAGGTCGGGCACCCCGGGCTCCAGCGAGACCCGCTTGCCGAGCAGGCCGTGGGTGGTGTCCGAACCGACGGCGACGACCTCGCCGGACGCCTCGTGGCCCAGCACCAGGGGGGCGTTCACCACGAAGTCGCCGATCCGGCCGTGCTCGAAGTAGTGCACGTCCGATCCGCAGACCCCCACCGAGCTGACCCGCACGAGCACCTCGCGCGGCCCGGGCACCGGCATCGGGCGCTCCTCGGTCACCACGTCCCGCACGTTGCGCAGCACGGCCGCGCGCATCGAGTCCGTCATTCGCCGGTCACCGCCCCCAGGGTCAGGCCGGTGACCAGCCACCGGCGTACGGCCAGTCCGGCCAGCATCATCGGAACCACCACGAACACCCCGATCGCACAGAGCTGACCCCAGTCGATACCGGTCTGGGTGACCAGTTGGCTAGCCGCCATCGGAAGGGTCTGCGAGCTCGGCCCGCTGAACACCAGCGCGAACGCGTAGTCGTTCCAGGCGAACACCAGGCACAGGACGAACGTGGTGACCAGGCCCGAACGGGTCAGCGGCAGCACCACGTGCCAGTAGGCCTGCCAGCGGCTGCACCCGGCGACCAGCGCGGACTCCTCCAGCGAGGGCGGCAGGTCGGCGAAGAACGCGCTCATCAGCCAGATCGCGAACGGCAGGTCGAAGGTCAGGTACGCCAGGATCAGCCCCGGGATGGAGTCGATCAGGCCGAGTCCCCGGAAGATCATGAACAGCGGCAGCACGACCGCCGCGATCGGTGCCATCCGGGTCGAGATGATCCAGAAGGACAGGTGCTTCTTGCCCCGCATCCGGGTGTGCGCGAGACCGTAGCCGGCGAGCGCGCCGAGTACGACCGCGAGGATCGCCGAGAAGCCGGCGGCGAGCACGCTGTGCACCAGGTACGGGGTCAGGTTGTTGGCGCCGGTGAACAGGCCGACGTAGTTGTCCTGGGTCGGGGTGAAGAACAGCGTCGGGGTCGGCGCGGTGACGTCGGTCTTCGACTTGAACGAGGACAGCAGCATCCACACCAGCGGGACCAGCGTCCACAGCAGCCCGACGGCCAGGATGACCTTGTTCGCGGTGCGGGAGCGGGGCGTGCCCCGGTCCAGTGGGGTGGCCGCCGCCAGCGCGGGCGAGTGCCGGGGAGCCTCGGTGCCGGGCACGGCGGTCTCGGGTGCCGTCGAGGGTGTCATCGGGCCAGCCCCTTCTGGTCGAGCAACCGGACGAACGCCCTGGCGATGACGATCGACACCACCAGCATGAGCAACCCGATCGCGGCGGCGTAGCCGAGGTCGAAGAAGCGGAACGCGACCTCGTACAGCCGCACCGGGACGATCTTCGTCGCGTCCGCCGGGCCACCGTTCGTGGTGACCCAGATGATGTCGAAGTAGCGGATCGCGTCCATCGAGCGGATCAGCAGCGCCACGAGCAGCACGCTGGAGATGGACGGCAGCACCACGTACCGCAGCAGCTGCCAGCCGCTGGTGCCGTCCAGTGCGGCCGCCTCGCGGATCGCCAGCGGCACCGAGGAAAGCCCGGCCAGCGCGATCATCGTGATCAGCGGTGTCCACTCCCAGACGTCCATCAGCACCACCGCGGCGAAGGCGGTGCCCTGCGAGCCCAGCACGTCGGTCTCGATGCCGAGGTGGCGCAGCACCCAGGCGTACAGGCCGAACGTGGAGTCGGTGAGGAAGCGCCCGAGCAGCCCGACGAACACCGGTGCGACGAACATCGGCAGCAGCAGCAGGCTCAGCACCGTGTTGCGACCGCGCAGCAGCCGCCACAGGCACAGCGCGAACACCACGCCGAGCAGCATCTCGATGCCCACCGTGAGCACGAAGTAGACGAGCGAGCGCACCCAGGCCAGCCCGATGTCGGGATCGGTGAACACCCGCACCCAGTTGGTCAGCCCGGCGAAGTCGAACCGGACCCCGCCCAGCAGGTGCACCCGGGACAGGCTCATCGCCACGATGAACACGAACGGCAGCAGCGACAGCGGTGCGAGCAGCAGGATGCCCGGCGCCAACAACCGGCCCTCGAACCTCAGCCAGCGGCGCCGGGGTGGTGCGGTGTCGGCGGACGCGGGCCGCACCGGCGCGGTCGTGGTCATGACGAGGCCACCCATCCCCGGGAGACGATCCGGTTGATCTGGTCGGTGGTGGCGCGCATCGCCTCGTCCGGGCGGGAGTCACCGACGAGCATCCGGGACAGCTGGGTGAAGATCGCCGTGTCGCACTCGTTCCACATCGGGATCTTGGGGCGCAGCCCGATGTTCTCCGGTCGCCAGGCCTTGCTCACCGCCGGCGCGGTGAGGATGTTCGGCATCGACGAGGGCCGGTGCTCGGCCGCGGCGACCTCGGGCAGCTGGTACACCGAGGTGCGGGTGGGGGTGCCGCCGCCGGCCTTGCTCTTGAGGTTGGCCAGCTCGATCTCCGGCGAGGTCGCCCACACCGCGAACAGCCAGGCGGCACGGCGCTCGTCGTCGGTGGTGCTGGCGCTGATGCCCAGCCCGGTGCCGCCGTACATGTTCGCCGAGCGCACCGGCCCCCGGGGCATCGGCGCGTAGTCGACCTTGCCGGGCAGCTTCGACTCGTTGGTCGCCGCGTACTCGTGCCAGTTGGGGCACATGGCCACCTGCCCGGCGGCGAAGGCGTTGCCGAGGCCGTCCCAGTCCCAGGTGAGCGAACCGGGGTGGGCGATGGACAGCAGCTTCGAGTAGAAGTTCGCCGCCTCGATCGCGGCGGGGCTGTCCAGGCGGCACGGGCCCGGGTCGACCGTGCCGAGGCCACCCACCTGCCCGCCGTTGTCGAAGTAGTCGCCGCCGTGGGCCCACAGCACGTTCGAGAAGTCGTTCATCAGCGAGTCGTGCTGCTTGGCCTGGTGCCCGGTGCCGTAGGGCACGTCGTCGCGGGCGTTGTCGTTGAACCAGCGGGCGATCGCGTAGTACTGGTCCCAGGTGCTCGTGTCGCCGGGCATCGGGTCGAAGCCGAGGTCGTGCGCCATCCGGTCGTGGTACTTCTCGAACAGGTCGCGGCGGTACTGCCAGATCAGCGTCGGGCAGTCGTAGGGCAGCGCGAAGATCGTGTCCGGCGAGACGAACTTGCCGGCCGCCTCCAGGTGGGTGGGGATGAAGTCGCCCACCCCGAGCGGGACCTGGGGCAGCGACCGGTCGGCCATCAGCTCCCGCAGGTCCACCAGCCCCTTCGAGTACGGGGCGAGCACCTGGTAGGGGTCGGCGTAGATCGCCTGGTAGGTGGAGTGGCCGGAGGCGAGGTCCAGGGCCACCTTCTGGACGAGCGCGGACAGCTCCAGGGTGACGATGTTGAGGTTGATGCCGGTCAGCTCGGTGAACGGCGTCACGTTCGCGGCGATCGCGGCGGTCGGCGCGGTGTTCTCCGAGATGAAGTTCAGCGTCGATCCGGCGTACTGCCGCCACATTCCGGCGTCGAGGTGCCGCGACACGCCGGACCCGGATCCGCCGCAACCACTGAGCAGACCGGTGGCGGCCAGTGCCGCGGCACCGCCCAACGCGCCACCCAGGAAACCCCGCCGGCTGACACCGCTCGCGGCTCGGGGAGTGATCATCGGCCCTCCAGGGAGCATTCGCTGGTCACGGCCCTGAATGTCTAACACCAACCCCCGGATCAATCAATAATTGTGAGGAATTCATGGGTGACTTACCATCTGACATCACAGTCACGCTCGCGTCGGCTAGGGCCCGGCCCTCCACCATGCGGGCGTGGCTGTTCCACTGTCCCGGGAGACCCCCGAGGGGAACGCCATGGCAACCGTCACCTTCGCCCACGCGACCCGCGTCTACCCGGGGGTCGAGCGCCCAGCGGTGGACTCGCTGGACCTGCAGATCGCCGACGGCGAGTTCCTGGTGCTGGTGGGCCCGTCCGGGTGCGGCAAGTCCACCTCGCTGCGGATGCTGGCCGGCCTGGAGGACGTCACCCGGGGCACCGTGCACATCGGCGACCGGGACGTCAGCAACCTCCCGCCGAAGGACCGGGACATCGCGATGGTGTTCCAGAACTACGCGCTCTACCCACACATGACGGTCGCGGAGAACATGGGCTTCGCACTCAAGATCGCCAAGTGGTCCGCGCCGGACATCCGCCAGCGGGTCGAAGAGGCGGCCCAACTGCTCGACCTGGTGCCCTACCTCGACCGCAAGCCCAAGGCACTCTCCGGCGGCCAGCGCCAGCGGGTCGCGATGGGCAGGGCGATCGTGCGTGAGCCCCAGGTGTTCCTGATGGACGAACCGCTGTCCAACCTCGACGCGAAGCTGCGCACCTCCACGCGGTCGCAGATCGCCGCGCTGCAGCGCCGGCTCGGGGTGACCACCGTCTACGTCACCCACGACCAGGTCGAGGCCATGACCATGGGCGACCGGGTCGCGGTGCTCAAGGACGGTCAGCTGCAGCAGTGCGACACCCCGTCCGTGCTCTACCAGCGCCCCGCGAACGCCTTCGTGGCCGGCTTCATCGGATCGCCGGCGATGAACATCCGGGAGTTCCCGGTCATCGACGACGCGGTGGCGATCGGCGGGTACCGCACCCCGTTGTCGCGCGCCGAGCTCGGCGCATTGCGGGCCGCCGGCGCGACGAGCGCCCTGGTCGGGTTCCGGCCGGAGGCGCTGGAGCTGGTCGGCGACGGCAACAGCAACGGGTCCGGCTTCGAGGTCGCGGTCCGGCTGGTCGAGGACCTCGGGTCGGACGCCTACCTGTACGGCACCATCCCCGGGATCGAGCACACCGACGACGAGTTCGATGTCGTCGCACGGATCACCGGCGGCCAGGCACCCCGCGCGGGCGACACCGTGCGGCTGCGGGTCAAGCCCGGCGGCCACCACCTGTTCGTGCCGGCGACCGGGGAGCGGATCGGGCCCTGAGCGTCGGCCCGAACCTGAACTGCCGAAAACTACCGAAACACTCCCTATAAATCCGTTACCGAGGGAAGTTTAGGGAGTGTTACGGTCGTTGGTATGGCACAGGAGCTGCTCACCGCCGACGAGGTGGCCGACCGGCTGGGCCTGCACGTGCGGACGGTGCGCAACTACGTCCGGGACGGCCGGCTGACCGCCGTCCGGATCGGCAAGCAGTACCGCATCGCCAGGGCGGACCTGGAGGCGTTCACCGGCCGGCCGGTCGAACCCGCCGCGCGGGACTCGGCCGGCCGACACCGCCACGTGGAGGCGTCCAGCATCGTGGACGCCGACGCGGTCGATCCCGACACGGCCAGCCGCGTGAGCACGCTGCTCACCGGCGCCACCGCGCACCGCCGCGAGGGTGACGAGCGGCTGCGCATCGAGACGATCTACGACGAGCGGCGCGCCCACTTGAAGATCGTCGTACTGGGCAGCCTGGCCACCAGCGCGCACATCTTCAGCCTGATCAACGCCGTCCTCGAGGAGCCGGACAGATGAGCGAGATATACCGGTCCGAGGCCGGGGCCCAGCTGCTGCGGGAGCACTACCTGCGTGCGCTGACGCACTGGCCGGTCGACCACGAGCAGCACCGCGTGCCGACGCCGGAGGGCGAGACGTTCGTGCTCAGCTGCGGCCCCGCCGACGCCGACCCGCTGGTGCTGCTGCACGGCTCCGGCGCCAACTCGACGCAGTGGATGAGCCGGGTCGCCGAGCTCGCCGCCCGGTTCCGGGTCTACGCGATCGACATCATCGGCGAGCCCGGGCTCAGCGCGCCGGCCCGGCCGCCGCTGGACTCCGACCGCTACGCGGGCTGGCTGGACGCCGTGCTGGACGCCCTGGGGCTGGGCCGGGTACCAATCATGGCGGTCTCCCTCGGCGGCTGGGTGGCGCTGGACTACGCCACCCGCCGGCCCGACCGGGTCGAGCGGCTGGCGCTGTCCTGCCCGGCGGGGGTCAGCCGGCAGCGCAAGGGTTTCCTGGTCAAGGCCTTGCTGCTGAACCTGCTGGGCCGGTGGGGCCGGCTCAGGGGCGTGCGGCTGGTCCTCGGCCCCGGGTTGGCGTCCCTCGCCCCGGCGGAGACGGCCATGGTGCTGGACCAGGTGCTGCTCGTGGCGCGCAACTACCGCTACCGCTCCGGCGACCTGCCGGTGTTCGACGACGCGGCGCTGCGCCGGCTCACCATGCCGGTGCACGTGCTCGCCGGCGAGCTGGACGTCATGCTCGACTCCCGGGAGACCAAGCGGCGGCTCGAGGCGGTTGCGCCGCGTGCGACCGTGCGCCTGCTGCCTGGCGTCGGCCACTTCGTGCCCCCGCGGCCGGCCGTCGAGCACGCCTTCCTGACCAGCTGACGAGGTCGGTTCAGTCGGTCGGGGCGGCCGCCGGCTCCCGGCGCTCCAGGCCCACGACGACCCACTTCGAGGTGGGCGTGTTGCTGTCCAGCGCGGTGGAGTCCAGCGGGATCAGCGGGTTCGTCTCCGGGTAGTAGGCGGCGACGCAGCCCTTCGGCGTCGAGTACTCGACCAGCCGGAAGGCGTCCGCGCGGCGCTTCACACCGTCGGTCCACTCGCTCACCAGGTCCACCATGTCGCCGTCGGCGAAGCCGAGCTCGCGCAGGTCGGCGGCCGAGATGAAGACCACCCGCCGGCCGGAGTGGATGCCCCGGTAGCGGTCGTTGAGCCCGTAGATCGTGGTGTTGAACTGGTCGTGGCTGCGCAGCGACTGCAGTACCAGCCGCCCCTCCGGCACGGTCAGCACGGACAGCGGGCTGACCGTGAACACCGCCTTGCCCTCGGGGGTGGGGAACGTGCGCGAGTCGCGCGGCGGGTGCGCCAAGGTGAACCCGCCGCGCTCGCGGATCGTCTCCGCGTAGCCCTCGCAGCCCGGCACCACCCGGCCGATGCGCTGCCGGATCTGGTCGTAGTCGGCGGCGAACTCGCGCCACGGGATGTCGAAGCGGGTACCGAGCGTGGCCGAGGCGATGCCGCACAGGATGTCGACCTCGGAGCGCAGCAGCTCACCGGCCGGCTCGGAGCGGCCCCGGGAGGCGTGCACCGCCGACATCGAGTCCTCAACGGTGACCCGTTGCACCAGGCCGCCGGTCAGGTCCTTCTCGGTGCGCCCCAGGGTGGGCAGGATCAGCGCGGTCTCGCCGTGGGTCAGGTGCGAGCGGTTCAGCTTGGTGGAGATCTGCACCGTCAGCTCGGCCGAGCGCAGCGCCGCCTCGGTCACCGCGGTGTCCGACATCGCCGCGGCGAAGTTCCCGCCCAGCCCGACGAACACCCGGGCCTGGCCGTCCCGCAGCGCCCGGACCGCGTTCACCGCGTCGAACCCGTGCTTGCGCGGCGGCTCGAACCCGAACTCGTCGCGCAGCGCGTCCAGGAACGAGTCCGGGGACTGCTCCCAGATACCCATCGTGCGGTCGCCCTGCACGTTGGAGTGCCCGCGCACCGGGCACAGGCCGGCGCCCGGTTTGCCGATCATGCCCTGCAGCAGCGCGACGTTGACGATCTCCTTGATGGTGGCCACCGCGTTGCGGTGCTGGGTGATGCCCATCGCCCAGCAGTGCACGGTCTTGCGCGACGCCAGGAACATCGCGGCGGCGGCCTCGACCTCGTCGCGCGCCAGCCCGGTGGCGTCGCGCACCTCGTCCCAGTCCAGCTCGCCGATGTGCTTGCGGTAGGCCTCGAAGCCCACCGTGTTCGCCTCGATGAACTCGCTGTCCAGCACGGTGCCCGGGGCGGCGTCCTCCGCTTCGATCAGCAGGTGTCCGATCGCCTGCCACAGCGCCAGGTCACCGTTGGACCGGATCTGCAGGAACAGATCGGCCAGCGCGGTGCCCTTGACCATGCCGCGCGGCGTCTGCGGGTTGTCGAACTTGAGCAGGCCGGCCTCGCGCAGCGGGTTGACCGCCAGGATCTTCGCGCCGCGCTGCTTGGCGAGCTCGAGCGCGGAGAGCATCCGGGGGTGGTTGGTGCCCGGGTTCTGCCCGGAGACCACGATCAGGTCAGCCTCCTGCACGTCGCGCAGGGAGACCGAGCCCTTGCCGATGCCGATGGTCTCGGACAGCCCGACCCCGGTGGACTCGTGGCACATGTTGGAGCAGTCGGGCAGGTTGTTGGTGCCGTAGGCACGGGCGAACAGCTGGTAGACGAACGCGGCCTCGTTGGACGCCCGCCCCGAGGTGTAGAACAGCGCCTCGTCGGGGCTGATCAGGCCGTTCAGGTGGTGCCCGATCAGCGCGAACGCGTCGGCCAACTCGATGGGCTCGTAGTGCGTGCCACCCGGGCGGCGGACCATCGGGTGGGTCAGCCGGCCCTGCTTCTCCAGCCAGTGCTCGGTCTGGCCCTCCAGCTCGGCGATCGAGTGCGCGGCGAAGAACTCCGGCCCGACCCGGTCCCTGGTGCCCTCCCAGGCCACGGCCTTGGCGCCGTTCTCGCAGAACTCGGCCTTGTGCCGGTGGTTCTGGTCCGGGTCCGGCCAGGCGCAGCTCATGCAGTCGAAACCGTCGACCTGGTTCAGCCGCGTCAGGTTCCGCGCGGAGCCGGCCACACCCATCTGCTTGACCGCCATGGTCAGGCTGACCCGCACGGCGGTCAGCCCGGCGGCGTGTGTCTTGGGCTCGCTGACCCGCAGGTCCGCCTCTTCCGCATCGATCGGCGGGTCGACCCTGGGCGTGGACAAACTGACCTCCTGGCTACGGGACCGCAAGTTCGGCACCGATGCCGAGACGTCCTTCCACCTCGAATTTAGTCGCGCTACACGATCGGGGAGGGGACCGGCCCCCCTCAGTTAGGTGGCCCTCAGCACAGGGTGTCTCAGACCGTGAGCACGATCTTGCCGGTGGTCCTGCCGGCCTCCCCCAGCCGGTGCGCGGCGTCGGCCCGCTCCAGTGGGAACGTCTCGGCCAGCACCGGGCGCAGCCGCCGGGCGCTGACCAGTGCGGCGATCTGCTCGAGGCCGTACCCGTCCGGCTCGACCACCATGCCGGTGGCCCGCAGGCCCCTGGCCGATGCCTCGGCCACCGCGGCGGCGGCGGTGCGGGACGGTAGGGAGATCAGCAGTCCGCCGGGGCGCAGCACGTCCAGCGAGCGGGTCGCCACCTCACCGCCGAGCAGGTCGAGCACCAGGTCCACCGGCTCGACGACCTTCTCGAAGTCGGTACCCCGGTAGTTGATCGCCTCGTCCAGCCCGAGCTCGCCGAGCATGCGGTGCTTCGCCGAGCTGGCCGTGCCGATCACGTACGCGCCGAGGCTCCTCGCGATCTGCACCGCCAGGTGGCCGACTCCCCCGGCGGCGGCGTGGATCAGCACCCGCTGCCCCTCGACCAGCCGCGCGACGTCCACCAGGGCCTGCCAGGCGGTCAGCCCGGCCAGCGGCAGTGCGGCGGCGGCGAGCGGGTCCAGCTCCGGTGGCAGCGCGGCGAACTGGCGGGACGGGCCGGTGACGTACTCGGCGTAACCGGCGGCCTGGCGCGGGAACCACGGCATGCCGAACACCAGGTCACCGACCGCGAACCGGGTCACCCCCGGCCCGATCGCGTCCACCACGCCGGCCACGTCCCAGCCGAGCACCACCGGCAGGTCGCCGAGCGCGGCCGCCATGCCCTGCCCGGCGCGGGTCTTCCAGTCCACCGGGTTCACCCCGGCGGCGGCCACCCGGACCCGTATCTCGGTGGGCAGCGGCACCGGTACCGGGCGCTGGACCACCGAGAGCACCTCGGGGTCGCCGAATCGGTCCAGGCTGACCGCCCGCATGAAGTCCATACCCCGCTGTCTATCGGATCAACGCGACACGGTTCGCACCGGCACGCCGCCTGCCAGGCCGGGACGCCCGGTCGGGAGACAATCGATACGACCAGGCGCCCCAACCGGACTGGTCAGCCTCACGCGCCACATTTCCGGATCTTTGAGCTGAACCTGACACATGCCGTACCGCGGAAGTACTACGTTGCGAAGCAAACGCCCCGGGGCCGACCGTTGATCTCGTCGACCCCGGATGTGTCCACTGGAGGACCGTGACCGAGCACCACGACGGGCGGAGCGGATTCGGCATCCGGCTCCGTCAGTTGCGCGAGGAAGCCGAGCTGTCCGGCAAGGAGTTGGCCGAGCGGCTGGGCTGGCCCGCGTCCAAGGTGTCCCGACTGGAGAACGGCCGACAGACCGCGTCCGCCGACGACGTCCGCGCCTGGGCCACCGCGCTCAGCGCACCCACCGAACTGCGCGACGAGCTGGTCTCGGACCTGCGCAGCCTGCGCGTGGAGTACGCGACCTGGCGGCGCCAGTACCGCTCAGGGCTCGCCCCCCGGCAGCGGGCCGGCGTGGTGCTGGAGGACTCCATCACCCGGTTGCGGGCGGTGGAGACCGCGATCGTGCCCGGGCTGCTGCAGACCGCCGAGTACGCCCGGCACGTCTTCCAGGGCCTGTCCGAGCTCTACCGCAGCCCCAACGACGTGGAGGACGCGGTGCGCTCCCGGATGCGCCGCCAGGAGGCGCTCTACCAGCCCGAACGCCAGTTCAAGTTCCTGGTCACCGAGGCGGCCCTGCGCGCGCGGCTGTGCCCGCCGCCGGTGCTGCGCGCCCAGCTGGACCGGCTGCTGGCGCTGTCCGGGATGGAGAACGTCGAGTTGTCGGTGCTCCCCGCCACCGCGCAGCTGCTCAAGGCAACCAGCCACGGCTTCTGGATCTTCGACGACTCCCTGGTGCTGATCGAGACGATCAACGCTGAGCTGGCCATCCGGGACCGCGAGGACATCGCGCTCTACGCGCGACTGTTCGACACCTACTGGGACGCGGCCAGCCACGGCCAGCGCGCGTTCGACTTCATCGCCACGCTCGCGCTGGAGCTGGGCGACTCAGTCGCCAACTGATCAGTCGCCAACCCAGCCCAGTTCTCCGCCGGCCGTGCCCGGCGCCCCGCCGCCGAGCTCCCGCTCCCACCGCAGGTACCGGTCGGTCTCCACCAGGAACGAGCCCCCCAGCCAGAGCGCGACAACAGCATCGTCGCCGAGGCCGAACACGTTGAACAGCAGCTCGGGCACGAGGTCGACCGGCGAGACCAGGTAGGCCAGGCCGACCACAAAAAGCGCCAGGCGGCCCCGACTCAGCTCCCGGTACCGCCCGGCCATCGACGCGCCGGCCAGCCGCGGCAGCGCCCTGGCCCGCTCACCGAGGCCGGGCGCACCCGGCTTGCGGCCCTGCGCGACCGCGCGCCAGAGCGCTCGGAACGCGGACATCCGCCGCGGGTTCAACATTGCCGCCACACCAGCCCCAACGCCCGGGCAATGCCGGAGGTTCCGGGCCGCGTTCCGGGGTTGGTCCCGGGCCGGCAGGGTCGGGCCGGGCCTGCCAGGGCGCGGCGGGGTCGAGTCGGGTCAGGCCGGGTCAGGCTGGGCTGGGCTGGGCTGTGGCGTGGCTGGGGACCGGCGTGGCCGGCAGAGCCGGGCAGCGGCGTGGCCGGCAGAGCCGGGCAGCGGCGTGGCCGGCAGAGCCGGGCAGCGGCGTGGCCGGCAGAGCCGGGCAGCGGCGTGGCCGGGCAGCGGCGTGGCCGGCAGAGCCGGGCAGCGGCGTGGCCGGCAGAGCCGGGCAGCGGCGTGGCCGGCAGAGCCGGGCAGCGGCGTGGCTGCCTTAGGCGGACCAAGCAACTCGCGGTCGCATCTCGCCGGCCCGCAACCGACGCCGAACCGAACACCAGACTGGTTCGATCACGGGGTCGACCAGCTTGGTGTTCACCTCGGCGCGGGTCGCCGACCTCGACCGACGGCCGACGAACGCGTGCCAGGATCGGGTGGTCGCGCAGCTCATGAGCCGTACCCCGCCGGCGCGCGGCGCGGGGTCGAGCGCGGGAGTCTGGGGCACCGGAGCCGGCACTGTCGTATGCGAGCCCGAAGATCAAAGTAACTTGAGTCCGGTTCTCGCTTGCCAAAACCGGCCTGAAGTTACTCTCATGGGACGGAACGAGCCGTTCCGCGGCGAGCCGCCCACAGTTGACCTGACCACGACCTCAAATCCGACGCCGAGCCGAAGACCGGACTGGTTCGACGGGTCGACCAGCGTGGTGTTCAACTCGGCGCGGGTCGCCGACCTCGTCCGACAGCCGACGGCCCGCGGCCGACAGCCACCGGCGCGTCGCCCGGCCCGTCCGACTCCCGACCGCCGACGGCCGACGGCCAACGCGCCCGTCTCGTCCGGCGACGGCCCCGCGCGCCCGTCTCGTCCGGCCACGACCCCGCGCGCCCGTCTCGTCCGGCCAGGACCCCGCGCGCCCGGCCCATCCGACAGCCGGCGGCCAACGCACCCGTCGCGTCCGCCGACGACCCCGCGCGCCGGGCTCGTCCGGACGTCGGCCCTGGGCGCCGAAGTCGGTGGACCGGAACTCCCCCGGCGCTCAGTAGCCGTACCCGCCGCCGCTGTCGCTCGACTCCGGGTCCGGCGCGGGGGCCGGGTGGGGGGCCGGCGCCGGAACCGCGGCCGGACCCGACCCCGAATCCGACCCCCCCGCGCCGGCCGACCCCGACGGGTCGGACGACCCCACCGACTGGGACGACCGCTTCGCCGACTTGCCGGCGACCACCGCCGGCTTGCCGAGCGGCCCGACCGCGTGCCAGCTGCCGCCGACGCCCTCGCCACTGGTCTGGCCCGGAGTGGTGTCGCCGGTGTAGCGGTAGAGCGGCCAGCCGGCCAGGGTGAGCTGTCGGGTGCCGTCGGCCCGGACCGTGATACCGACCAGGGCCGGCTCGATGCCGGTGAGCTTCGGCGCGCCGTCCACGGCCAGCACCGGCGGCCAGGTCGTCGCGCACTGCCCGGCGCAGTTCGACTTGGCCGGCTTCGCGGTGTCCTTGTCGAACCGGTAGAGCGTCGCGCCGGAACTGGTCACCACCTCGCCGATCGGGGCGAGGCTCGCGGTCAGCTCGATCGGTGCGGGCGCGGCGGCCGCCGGCAGCGGGGCGACGGGCTCGGGCGCTCCGCGCAGGACGTCGTAGCCGCCCAGGGCGACCAGCGCCAACGCCGCGCCCACCAGCAGGGGCATGGGCCTGAACATGGCTCTCTCCTCGGTCATCCCGCGCCGGCTGGGGATACGGCGCGTCCCACCTCACACGGGGTCGACTGACAGCCGGTTCAGTCCGCCACCCGATCGGCCGCGGGAATTTCTTGCCAACCGACACGTTACGATATATCGTGACTGCAGCGATGACAGTCGCAACATGACGAGAGATATCCAGGAGGTATCACCATGACTAGCATTAACGCAGCCTGGGACCCACGCTTCACCGCGCTCCGAGGTGCCATGCGGCACCGCGGCCGGATGGCGGCATTCGCCCAGCGGGGTCCGGGCGACGACGATGCACTCGGCGGTCCGGGCTTTGAACGCCCACGTGGGCCTGGCAGGCCCGGCCGCCGACGGGGCCCACGTGGCTTCGACGGCCCGGGCTTCGGGCCCGACTTCCCGCCGGGGTTCGGACCTGAGTTCGGGCCCGGCCCGCGCGGCCGAGGCCGCCGGGGCGGGCGCCGGTCCAGGGGCGACATCCGGCTCGCCGTACTGGCGCTGCTCGCCGAGCAGCCCAGACACGGCTACGAGATCATCCAGGAGATCAACGAGCGCACCCAGGGCTCATGGCGCCCCAGCCCCGGCTCGGTCTACCCGACGCTACAACAGCTGGCGGACGAGGGCCTGGTGCTCATCGAGGACTCCGACGGCCGGCGCACGGTTGCGCTGACCGAGGCCGGCACCAGCTACGTCGAGGAACACCGCGACGAGCTGACCAAGGTCTGGGAGGCGGTGGTCGGTGACGAGGTCAGTATCGCCGTCGCCAACCTGCGCACCCAGTACGGCCAGTTGCACGCCGCCGTGGCACAGATCATGTCGGCGGGCACCGATGAGCAGCGGGAGACCGCCGCCACCGCGCTGGCCGACGCCCGCAAGGCCATCTACCGGCTCCTCGCCGAGGACTGAGCTCGGGCGGCAACCCACGGCACACATCGTGACGGCACCGCACACAGGTCCAAACCTGTGTGCGGCGGCCGCGCGGTGTGTGCCGTTCCTCGTTTTCAGCTCGGGAAGCAGCGCCCGAACGCGACCAGCAGCCGGGGCGGACCGCTCAGTCGGATCCGACGCAGCAGCAGCGCCGCGACCAGCGAGCGCTCGCCGGCCAGGAAGCCGAACCAGCTCCGCGTATCGGCCCGGACCCGCAGGTCGGCGACGCCGTGGTGGCCCTCCTCGATGGTCAGCTCGCCGTCCCGGATGACCACGGTGAGCGTCCGGTCCTCGGCGCCGGTGAAGGTGAAGTGGTACGTCGCGGCCAGCCCCCGGGACACCTCGCGCTGGAAGATCAGCGGCAGCCCGACCATGAACGCGTCCACCGTGCGGGCCCGCAGACCGTTGCCCACCCGCTTGGTCCGCTTCGCCGGGAAACGGTGCCTGACGTGGGCCTCGGCGTCCGAGTTCGCCACCACGTAGACCGTCTCCGCCTTGTTCTGCAGCGGCTTGACCACCTCGGCGAGGTGCGTCTTGCGGCTGTCCAGGAACGGCCCGAGCACGTCCTCGCCGGCCGGGCAGACGGACACGCAGTAGGCCGCCTTGTAGTTCGGCCCGAACGACAGGCTCTGCCACACCGACGCGGTCTCCGGTTCGGTCACCCTGGCCCGGTAGTCCGCCGCGCTGTCGGACTCCACGACCTGCTCCACCCAGTCGCCGAAGCCGCCGAGGAACTCCCGATAGTTGTGCGTGTAGCAGGCGGAGAAGTCGAACCGGCCGTCCGGGTTGATCGCCCCGGTCGGGCAGGCCGCCACGCAGAGCTTGCACTCCAGGCACGGGTTGTAGTCCAGCGGCCGGGAGTACTCGCTGACCGGGGTGTCCAGCACGACCGTGCCGAGCAGGATGAAGTTGCCGAACTTCGGGTGGATGACGTTGCGGTGGATGCCGATCCGCCCGAGGCCGGCCTCCACCGCGATCGGCTTGTGCGCGACCACCCAGATCCGCTCGCTGGGAAACCGGTCCATCTCCATCGGGAAGCCGACCGAACCGTTGAACGCGCGCACCCCGATCGACTCCAGCTCCCCGACCACCCGCCGGGCCACCTCGTTGGTGTCGTGGTTGGTCAGGTGGAACTCCAGGTTGCTCGCCGAACGCGCCGGGCTGCGCACCGCCTCCCGGTTCATCGTGCACACGAAACTGATCAGCGCCCGGGGCCGGCGGAAGGCCGCCTCCAGATGCGGCCGCTCCTCGGCCAGCTCGGGGCGCTCCACCTCCACGAAGCCCACGTCGTCGGCGCCGGCGCGGCGGCACACCTGGGCCAGCCAGTCGGCGTCCAGCACGGCCGGCGGGACCCGCGTCTGCCCGGCGGCCGCGCGGCGGCGGACCTCGATCACATTGGGGTGCCTGTCGAGCTTGGCCATGGACGGCGTCCTCCGATCAGCTCGCAGTGCATTGCATCACGAAACTGAACCGTAGAGCACTTCAGTCCTGTGAAGCAACTAACTCTGCTAGCGTCACCGGCGGAAAGGGGACGCTGTGCTGGGCCGAACCTATGACGACCAGGTCTGCTCGCTCGCGCGGGCGCTCGAGGTGGTCGGCGAGCGCTGGTCGCTGCTCATCGTGCGCGACGCGCTGCTCGGGCTGCGCCGCTTCGAGGAGTTCTCCGACAGCCTCGGGCTGGCCCGCAACGTGCTCACCGACCGGTTGGGCCGCCTGGTCGAGGCAGGTGTCCTGGAGCGGGAGCGCTACCAGCGCCGCCCGGACCGCTACGAGTACCGGCTCACCGACCGAGGCCGGGCGCTGTCGGTACCGGTGCTGGCGCTCATGCAGTGGGGCGACACGCACCTGGCCGGGCCGGCCGGGCCACCCCGGCTGGCCGAGCACACCGGGTGCGGCGGCGCGGTGGTGATCGGCGCGACCTGCCGGCACTGCGGCCAGCCCGTGCACCCGCACCCCACCGACCAGCGGATCCAGCTCGTCCCCGGCCCCGGCGCCACCTGCCCCTGACCGACAGCGGCCCGCCCGGAATCCGTGATCATCAGGACCTGAGGGCTGTTTCCGCGGCCCGAAACAGCCGTGAGGTCCTGATGATCACGGGGAAGGCCCTCGACCAGCAGCGGGCCGGCGGAGGTCAGCTGAGGCCGGCGGTCGCGGTACCCGGTACGAAGCCGGGGTCGACCTGGTCGCTCAGGTCGCGGCCGACGGACTGGTTGGCCCAGGCGCGGGCGTTGCGCAGGTGGAACTCCACGGTGTCGCGGTGGTAGGCGCCCCAGTCCCGCTCAGTGGCGTCCAGTGCGGCGAGGACCTCGCCCAGCGCGGACCGGTTCGCCGGCTCGAGTGTGTCCAGCGGCCTGGGGGTGCCGCGCTCGGCGGCCCGCACCCACGCCGAGTGCTCGAGTGTGGTCAGCAGAGCCGGCCCGACCTGGTCGCCGAGGTAGTCCGCGTCTGTCTGGTCCGCCACCTTGTTGCCGACCACCCGCAGTGCCACCCGGTGTGCGGCCGCGTTCGCCAGGTACTGCCGGTAGACCCCGATCCCCCGCTGGGTCGGCTCGCTGACCAGCACGGTCAGGTCGAAGCGGGTGAACAGCCCGGAGGCGAACGCGTCCGCGCCGGCCGTCATGTCGACCACCACGTACTCGCCGGGACCGTCGAGGAGATGGTTCAGGTAGAGCTCCACCGCGCCGGTCTTGGCGTGGTAGCAGGAGACCCCGATATCCTCGGAGTCGAACTCACCGGTGACCATCAGTCGGATGCCCGAATGGCCGCCGGGGCAGCGCACCGCGTACCGGTCCAGCACCTCGTCGTCCTCGGACAGCTCGAGCAGCCGGGAGCCGCGACCCGGCGGCGTCGTCTTGATCATCTCCGCGGCCGAGGGGATCCTCGGGTTGGTGCCGCGCAGGTGGTCCTTCAGCCAGCCGAGGTCGGCACCGAGCGGTCGCGGCGCGGTCGCCTGGTCCAGCCCCAGTGCCGCCGACAGGTGCTGGTTGATGTCGGCATCGATGGCCAGCACCGGCCGGTCGAGTTCGGCGAGGTACCGGGTGAACAGAGCGGCGAGCGTGGTCTTGCCGCTACCTCCCTTGCCCACAAACGCAATGCGCACTGCCGCGTCAGCCCTTCTCCCGAATACCGCGATCGGCCCTGCGATCGACTCAGGAGAACATGGTAGTCATTCTCACTAAGGGGTGATCGACTCACCGGCCGGACACTCACCGGGCTGGGGTGCGCTCCGCCCGTCGCTGGGCCAGCACGACCCGCAGTGGCGGCACGACCACGCCGTCCTCCGCCATCCGTCGCCGTGCGAGCCGGCGGGTCCGCAACACGCCGACCACGGCGACGACCCACACCAGGTACTGCACGCACCACGCCACCCGGAACGCCGCCGGGGTGTAGCCGGCCGGCCCGGCGACCGCGCCGAGCAGCAGGCCGACCGCGAGCACCACGACCACCGACGCGCTGAAACCCCCGACGTTCACGATCCCGACCGCGGTGCCCTGGCGGCAGCCGGGGTTGAACGTGCGGGCGTAGTCGAACCCGATGATGGAACCCGGGCCACCCAGCGCCAGCACCACCACGAGCAGCACCAGCAGCCAGTACGGCACCGGCGGCGGCACCAGCAGGACCGCCGTCCACACCGACGCGGTGATACCGATCACCGTGAGCACCAGCCAGGAGCGCCGCAGCGGGTGCCGGGCGGTGAACTCGCCGATCGCCGGGCCGGCCACCAGACCGGCCACGACGAACAGGGTGAGCAGCACGCTCGCCCCGGCCGGACTCAGTCCCTGCCCGGCGACCAGGAACGGCACCCCCCAGAGCAGCGCGAACACAGTGCCGGAGAACTGGGTGCCCATGTGCGACCAGAAGCCCAGCCGGGTGCCCGGGGTGAGCCAGGCGGACCGCAGGCTCTGCCACATCCCGGGCCACATCCTGGTGGCCTCGGGCGCGGCCACCGGCGCCGACTTCTGGTCCGGGCGGTTCTTGATCACCAGCAGCACCAGGACCGTGGCCAGCACGCCGAGCCCGGCGGCCGAGCCGAATCCGGCGGTCCAGCCCGGGCCGTGCAGCAGCAGCACCAGCGGGATCGCGCTGAGCACCTGGCCGAACTGCCCGACCAGGGCGGTGACCTGGGTCATCACCGGCACCCGGCGGGGCGGGAACCAGGCGTTGAGCACCCGCAGCACGCTGATGAAGGTGAGCGCGTCGCCGGCCCCGACCAGCCCCCGGGCCAGGAACGCGGCCGGCAGCGAGGTGGCCACCGCCAGCAGCAGCTGACCGGCGGCCATGGTGAGGCCACCGGCTACGATCAGCTGGCGGGCGCCGAAGCGGTCCAACAACAGCCCGACCGGCACCTGCAGGCTCGCGTAGACCAGCAGCTGCAGCACCACGAAGGTGGACAGCACCGCCGGCGCGGTGTGGAAGCGCGCCGTCGCGTCCAGCCCCGCGACCCCGAACGAGGACCGCTGCAGTACCGCCACCAGATAGGCGAAGACACCCACCGACCAGACCAACCAGGGACTCCGCCGCGTATTCATAACGTCCCCATGGTGACGGACCCAACGTTCCCCGTCACCGAAATGGGATGGATCTGACGGTGCGCGGCGTTGACACTTCTAGAGAACGCCGAACGCCCGACAACGGGGCGCCGGAGTGGAGCGTGAGAAGTAGGAGGTCCGAAGTGTTGGATCCCACCGAGCTGTACCAGGTCGAGGAAGACGCCGAGGCGAGCCTGGCTCCGTCCGAGGACGCGCTGGTCAACGCCGTGCCGGAGCCGAGGGTGCTGGTGCACCACCTCGGGGGCTACATCGACGCCGGGCACGCCGGGCGGCTGGCGATGGACCACCTGCTCACCGTGCTGCCGTCCACCATCATCGCCACCTTCGACGTGGACCAGCTGCTCGACTACCGCTCGCGTCGCCCCACCATGACCTTCGACCGCGACCACTGGGCCGACTACGACGAGCCGTTGCTGGCTCTGTACTCCGTGCGGGACCTGGCCGGCACGCCGTTCCTGGTGCTCACCGGCCCCGAGCCGGACACCCAGTGGGAGCGCTTCGCCGCCGCCGTGGGCGAGCTGATCGAGCGCTTCGGCGTGGACATCACGGTCGGCCTGACCGCGATCCCGATGGCCGTGCCGCACACCCGCCCGGCCGGTCTGACCGCGCACGCCACCCGCCCCGACCTGATCAGCGACCACGAGCAGTGGTCGAACACCGCCGAGCTGCCGGGCAGTGCCAGCGCGCTGCTGGAGCTGCGGCTGGGCCAGTCCGGGCACGACGCCATGGGGCTCGCCGCGCACGTGCCGCACTACCTGGCCGAGACCGAGTACCCGCAGGCGGCGCGCACCCTGCTCGACCACGTGAGCGTCAGCACCGGGCTGCTGCTGCCGACCGACGCGCTGACCGAGGCGGCCGAGGAGATCGGCGCCGACATCGAGCGCAAGGTGGCCGGCTCGGAGCAGGCCAGCCGGGTGGTCCGCGCGCTGGAGCGCCGCTACGACTCAACGGTGGCCGCCGACGGCCGGCCCTCCCTGCTCGCCGACGACCAGCCGCTGCCGACCGCGGACGAGCTGGGCGCCGAGGCCGAGCGGTTCCTGGCCGAGCAGGAGGACCACGGCTCGAACTGAGCCGCCGCCTGCCGCTACCGTCCGACACCGCAAGCCCACCCGGCGCGCCGGGTGAGCTTTGCGTCGCCCGCAACACGGTGGAAACGTCACCGGAAACTCGTCGCCGCCGATCACCTCTAGCCTCGCCTCACACAGGGGCCGAGCGCCCTGACGAGCGTGGCGGGGTGCACCGGAGATGACAGCCAGCCGGATCTACAGCGGAAGCAAGGGACGACTCGGTCCGGTCCCGGTCCGAAGTCCTGACCTGCGCTTTCGGCTCGTACACGGCTACCGCAGGGCCTTCCGGGTGGCTGGCTCCGGCCCGCCTCTGGTGCTGGTGCACGGCATCGGCGACAACTCGGCGACCTGGGAGGCGATCATCCCGGCGCTGGCCCGGCACCACCTGGTGATCGCACCCGATCTGCTCGGCCACGGCCAGTCCGACAAACCCCGGGCGGACTACTCGGTGGCCGCGTACGCCAACGGGGTTCGGGACCTGCTCGGTGTGCTCGGCGTCCAGCGGGCCACCCTGGTCGGGCACTCGCTCGGCGGCGGGGTGGCCATGCAGTTCGCCTACCAGTTCCCGGAGCGCACCGAACGGCTGGTGCTGGTGGGCAGCGGCGGCGGCGGCCCGGAGGTCAGCCCGGTGCTGCGGATGCTCGCGCTGCCCGGCGGCGAGGCTCTGCTGCACCTGCTCCGGCTGCCCACCGCGCGCTGGCAGACCGGGCTGGTGGTGTCCGCGCTGCGCGCCATGGGCACCGCGCTCGGGCAGGACGCACCGGATCTGCTCCGGGTCGTCGACGCGCTGCCCGACGCCACCTCCCGTGCCGCGTTCATCCGCAGCCTGCGCTCGGTGGTGGACTGGCGCGGCCAGGTGATCACCATGCTGGACCGCTGCTACCTGACCCAGGGCATGCCGACGCTGCTGGTCTGGGGCTCGCGGGATGCGGTGGTGCCGGTCGAACACGGGCACCGGGCGCACGCCGCGATGCCGGGCAGCCAGCTGGAGATCTTCGAGGGCGCCGGCCACTTCCCGTTCCACACCGACCCGGCGCGGTTCGTCTCGACGGTGGAACGGTTCCTCGACGAGACCATGCCGGCCACCTGGAACCTGGAACAGTGGCGCCAACTGCTGCGCAACGGCCGGGTTCCGTCGGCCGCCCTGGAGGTGCCCGACAGCGCCAGCGAGCGCAGCGCCACCTGACCCGGCGACCGACCGGCGACCTCTCGTCAGCTCGTCGGTGACTTCAGTTCGTCGGCGTGCCGCGAGCTGGACATCACCTGGTACGCGGCCCGGCCGATGACCAGGAGCACGCCGATCAGCGCGATCCAGAGCACCGCCTTCGCCACGTAGCCGAGCAACACAATTCCGACGACCACGACGGCCGCGATCCCGATCAGCTTCAACATGACACCAGTCAACCGCCCCGGCCGGCGCCCGACATCGGGGAAGACCCCGATCCCGCCCCCCGACGACCCCTGACCCGGCACGGGCGACCACCCGCGCCGGTATCTCAGGGGAAGCCCCGGAGAACACTGACGGCCACCATCAAAGCGCAATGGTGACCGTCAGCGCGGGGAGCGGACTGGGCTTGGGTCAGCTGCAGCCGGAGGTGGATCCGCAGCCTTCGCAGACGTAGCAGGAACCGGCCGGCCGCATCTTGGTGCCACAGGTCAGGCACAGCGGAGCGTCCGCGAGCTTGCCCTGCTGCAGCTCCAGCAGCTCGGTCGAGCTGCCCACCTCCACCGGTGCCGGCGAGGCACCGACCGAGGTTATGGCCGGTGCGGCCTCCACCGTGGTGCGCAGCTCGACGAGGTCGACAGTGCCGTCGTTGTAGTTCTCCGCAACCTGCGCGGTGCGCTCGTCAGCCGAGAAGATGCCCAGTTGGGAACGCTTCTCGTAGGGCAGGTGGTCCAGCGCCAGCCGGCGGAACAGGTAGTCCAGAACGCTGGTGGCGATCCGGATGTCCGGGTCGTCGGTCATGCCGGCCGGCTCGAAGCGCTGGTTGCAGAACTTGGAGACGTAGAACTCCAGCGGGATGCCGTACTGCAGCCCGACCGAGATGGACATGGAGAACGCGTCCATCACACCGGCGAGGGTCGAACCCTGCTTGCCGAGCTTGATGAAGATCTCGCCGAGGCCGTCGTCGGGGTAGGAGCCGGCGTGCAGGTAGCCCTCCGCGCCGCCGACGGTGAACGAGACGGTCTGGCTCGGGCGCTTCTTGGGCAGCCGCCGCCGCACCGGCCGCGACTCGACCACCACCGGTGCTTCCTCGACGGCCTTGGCGGGCTTGGCGTTGGACAGCGGCTGACCGACCTTGCAGTTGTCCCGGTAGATCGCCAGCGCCTTGAGGCCGAGCTTCCAGCCCTGCAGGTAGATCTCCTCGACGTCCTCCACGGAGGCCGCCTCCGGCATGTTCACCGTCTTCGAGATCGCGCCGCTGATGAACGGCTGCACGGCGGCCATCATCCGGACGTGGCCCATCGCCGGGATGGACCGCTCGCCCATCGCGCAGTCGAAGACCTCGTAGTGCTCCGGCCGCAGGCTCGGCGCGTCCACCACGTGGCCCTGCTCGGCCACGTACTCGATGATCGCCTCGACCTGCTCGGGCTGGTAGCCCAACGAGGCCAGCGCGCGCGGCACGGTCTGGTTGACGATCTGCATCGAACCGCCGCCGACCAGCTTCTTGAACTTGACCAGCGCCAGGTCCGGCTCGATACCGGTCGTGTCGCAGTCCATCATCAGGCCGATGGTTCCGGTCGGCGCCAGCACGCTGGCCTGCGCGTTCCGCCAGCCGTACTTCTCGCCGACCTTGAGGTTCTGCTGCCAGGCCTTGGTGGCCAGCTTGTGCACGCTCGAGTCGACGTGGTTCAGCGTGCGGATCGAGTCGTTCGCGGCGGCGTGCTTGCGCATCACCCGCTGGTGCGCCTCGGCGTTGCGCGCGTAGCCGTCGTACGCCCCGA
Source organism: Pseudonocardia sp. Cha107L01 (assembly GCF_052566575.1). Classification (NCBI taxonomy): domain Bacteria; kingdom Bacillati; phylum Actinomycetota; class Actinomycetes; order Pseudonocardiales; family Pseudonocardiaceae; genus Pseudonocardia; species Pseudonocardia sp. Cha107L01. Next base: position 4,638,846 of record NZ_CP199579.1, on the reverse strand, counting down.
CGACCCCGGCCAGCTCGGCCGAGCGCCGGTAGGCGGTGCCGGTCATCAGGGAGGTGATCGCGGCGGCCAGCGAGCGGCCACCCTCGGAGTCGTAGGCGTGGCCGGTGGCCATCAGCAGCGCGCCCAGGTTGGCGTAGCCGATACCGAGCTGGCGGAACGCCCGGGTGGTCTCACCGATCGGGTCGGTCGGGAAGTCGGCGAAGCAGATCGAGATGTCCATCGCGGTGATGACCAGCTCGACGGCCTTGGCGAACCGGGCGGCCTCGAACGTGCCGTCCGGGGCCAGGAACTTCATCAGGTTCAGTGACGCCAGGTTGCAGCTGGAGTTGTCCAGGTGCAGGTACTCGCTGCACGGGTTCGACGCGGTGATCCGGCCGGACTCCGGGCAGGTGTGCCAGTCGTTGATGGTGTCGTCGTACTGCAGACCCGGGTCGGCGCAGGCCCAGGCGGCGTGCGCGATGTCGTGGAACAGCCCCCGCGCCGGGACCGTCTCGATGACGTCGCCGGTCATCCGGGCGCGCAGCCCGAACTCCTTGTCGCCCTCCACCCCGCGCATGAACTCGTCGGAGACCCGGACCGAGTTGTTCGCGTTCTGGTACTGCACCGAGGCGATGTCCGAGCCGCCGAGGTCCATGTCGAAGCCGGCGTCGCGCAGGACCCGGATCTTCTCCTCCTCGCGGAGCTTGGTCTGCACGAACTCGCCGATGTCCGGGTGGTCCACGTCCAGCACGACCATCTTGGCCGCCCGCCGGGTGGCGCCGCCGGACTTGATGGTGCCCGCGCTGGCGTCCGCCCCGCGCATGAACGAGACCGGGCCGGAGGCGGTGCCGCCGGAGGACAGCAGCTCCTTGGAGGACCGGATCCGGGACAGGTTCAGCCCGGCGCCGGAGCCGCCCTTGAAGATCAGCCCCTCTTCCCGATACCAGTTCAGGATCGACTCCATGGTGTCGTCCACGGAGAGGATGAAACAGGCGCTGACCTGCTGCGGGGACGAGGTGCCGACGTTGAACCAGACCGGCGAGTTGAAGCTGAACACCTGGTGCAGCAGCATCCAGGTCAGCTCGTGCTCGAAGACCTCGGCGTCGTCGGCGCCGGCGAAGTAGCCGTGCTCGATGCCGGCCGCGACGTAGCTGGAGACGACCCGGTCGATCAGCTGACGCAGGCTGCTCTCGCGCTGCGCGCTACCGACAGCACCGCGGAAGTACTTGCTGGTCACGATGTTGGTCGCGTTCATCGACCAGGAATCGGGGAACTCCACGCCGCGCTGCTCGAAGTTGATCGAGCCGTCCCGCCAGTTCGTCATGACGACGTCGCGGCGCTCCCACTTGACCTCTTCGTAGGGGTGCACGCCGGGCGTGGTGTGGACCCGCTCGACCTTCAACCGTTTGCGCGTCTTGCCGCCGTTCTCCACGATCGGCTGGTCGTTGCCGGGGTCCCGATGTCCCACCACGTCGGTCATGCGTGTTCGTCCCTCTCTAGCGTGCACAGTCTTGGCGTCAGTTGGCTGTCCGGCGGTGCGCGGCGCGGCGGCCGGACGGCTGATCTAGTCGGGTGCGATCTGGCGCAAGTCGGCGATCTCCTTCTCGAAGTCCTCGATAGAGGAGAACGAGCGATAGACGCTTGCGAAGCGCAGATACGCAACTTCATCCAGTTCGCGGAGCGGGCCGAGGATCGCCAACCCCACCTCGTGACTGGGCACCTCAGCGGACCCACCTGCGCGAATAGCCTCTTCGACCCGGTGCGCGAGGTGCTGCAACGCGTCCTCGGTGACCGGCCGGCCCTGACACGCCCGGCGTACCCCGCTGACGACCTTGTCACGCAGGAATGGTTCAGTGACACCACTGCGCTTGACCACGGCCAGCACAGCTTCCTCGACCGTGGTGAACCGGCGCCCACACTCCGGGCAGGACCGCCTGCGGCGGGTGGCCTTGCCTTCGTCGACGTCCCGGGAGTCGATCACCCGGGAGTCCGCGTGTTGACAGAACGGGCAGCGCACCTGCGGACATCCTCCCCCACACGTCCCAGCTCGGCACTAGCCGAACTACAACCATGTAACCACAACATGTGGGGGTTGGCAAAGCCATCTAACCCTATATGGCGCCCTAATGGCGAAACTCACCCGATGGGGCTGACCAGGACCTGCCCGTCGCGCACCGACGGTGAGGCAAGGTCGTTCAATTCGACGATCCGGGCAGCTACCGCGCCCGGATCGGCGGACGGGGCGGCACGCCGAGCGACCTGCCAGATGGACTCGCCGGCGTGTACCTGCACCATCCCGGTGGCCGCCGGGACCCGCGCCGCGCGCACTCCGTCGGCCAGCAGGCCCAGACCCCCGACCACGACCGCGGCGGCCAGCACCACGAGCACGAACTGGGCCACCATCCGACGGGTGGCGTAGCGCGCCTCGAGGGCGAACCCGCCGCGACCGCCCAGGGAGCGCACCGACACCGGCCGTACCGACACCGGCCGCGCCGCGCTGGCCCGACCCGCCGGCGCCCGGCGGACCGCCGCACATGAGCGCGCACGCGCCCGGGCCGGCGCCGCGTGGCGAACCGGACGCCCCGGGCCCGTCGGCTCCGGACCGGGGCCGATCCGGCGGGCCGGGAGCCGCCGCACCGAGCCACCGGCCAGCTTCCCGACCGACACCTCGACCGGCACCCCGGCGGACATCACGCCGGACACCTCTCCGGACGTCGCCCCGGACATCACGGTCAGCACCTCGGTTGTCACCTCGGTCGACACCTCGGTTGTCACCTCGGTCGGCACAGGGCCGGGCAGCGCGACCGGGACCCGACCCGTCGCATCGGCCGACATCACCCGCACCGAGCTCGCACTCCCGCCCATCACGCCTCCTCGACGTAACACCGAATCGCACGCCCGTTCGATCGAACGTGCGTGCGATCTGTGTACCACCGGGGTCCGACAAAACTGGGAAATCGCGGGCGTGTCGTTCGAACATGTGTTTGGACTTGTCCCCCCGCCGGTCTACCGTGCGAGTCGAACAAACTAGCGAACGATGCCGACTGGGCAGGGAGGATCGGCGACCATGGCGCGCGGATCGACGAACGACAGTGGGGCAGCCGGGGCAGCCGGGACAGCCGGAGCGGTCGAGGCAGCAGGAGCGGTCGGCGCCGAGGTCCACACCTTTCCGGACCCACCCGAGGCGGAACCGACCGTGCTGACACCCCGGCAGCGCAAGGTCCTCGAGGTCATCCGGGACTGGGTGGAGCGCTTCGGGTACCCGCCGAGTGTGCGGGAGATCGGCGACGCGGTGGGGTTGACCTCCACCTCGTCGGTGCACCATCAGCTGCGTGCCCTGGAACGCAAGGGCTACCTGCGGCGCGACCCCAACCGCACCCGCGCGGTCGACGTCCGGGGCCCGGACGAGGGCAACCTCGAGGGTGGCGTCACCAATATCGCTGTCCACGACCCCGGAGACGGCCCCGAGGTCACCGAGGAGCTGCGCGCGCTGCGCCCGACGCCGGCGTTCGTACCGGTGGTCGGCCGGATCGCCGCCGGTGGGCCGATCCTCGCCGAGCAGGCCATCTCGGACGTGTTCCCGCTGCCCCGCGAGATCGTCGGGGAGGGCACCCTGTTCCTGCTCACGGTCAGTGGTGACTCGATGGTCGACGCGGCGATCACCGACGGCGACTGGGTGGTGGTCCGCCAGCAGTCGGTGGCCGAGAACGGCGACATCGTGGCCGCGATGATCGATGGTGAGGCCACCGTGAAGACCTTCAAGCGCCGCGACGGACACATCTGGCTGCTCCCCAGCAACCCCGCGTACGAGCCGATCCCGGGCGACGAGGCAACCGTGCTGGGCCGGGTGGTCGCGGTACTGCGCCGGCTGTAGCCCGACCGGGGACCGGCCGCCGCGCGGTGTGGCCGGTCCAGGAGGCGCCGATCGAGCCCGTCAGGCCAGCCGTTCGTGCCCCGACGCGGCGGCCACCTCGGCCCGAGGGCTCGCCTCACCCCGAGGGCCCGTCGCCCCGGCGACCCGGTAGTCGCGCAGTGCCGCCGCCAGGTCTTCCGACACTCGGGCGCGCAGCCAGGTGCCCTCGGCGCGGTGCTCCTCGTCGAGTACCTGACCGTGCTCGTGAATCCGCGCGGCCAGTCCGCCCTCGGTGTACGGGAGCAGCACCTCGAGCTCGTAGTGCGGTCGGGGCAGCCGCTGCGCGATGACCTCACGCAGCCGGTCCATCCCGATCCCGCTGCGCGCGGAGACGAACACCGCGTCCGGCAGCAGGTGCCGGAGCCGGGCGAGCTGCAGCTGGTCGGCGGTGTCCACCTTGTTGATCACCAGCAGCTCCGGCGGCATCGACCCGCCGTGCTGTTCGCCGATCTCGGCGAGTACCTCGCGCACCGCCTTGATCTGCTCCTCGGGCATCGGGTCGCTGCCGTCCACCACGTGCAACAGCACGTCGGCCTGCGCGACCTCCTCGAGGGTGGAGCGGAACGCCTCGACCAGTTGGTGCGGCAGGTGCCGGACGAACCCGACCGTGTCGGTCAGGGTGTATGCCCTGCCGTCCGCGGTCTGGTTCCGCCGGGTGGTCGGGTCCAGCGTGGCGAACAGCGAGTCCTCGACCAGCACACCGGCGCCGGTGATCGCGTTGAGCAGGCTGGACTTGCCCGCGTTGGTGTAGCCGGCGATGGCCACCCCGGGCACCTCGTTGCGGCGCCGGGAGCCGCGCTTGGTATCCCGCACGGTACGCATGCCGGCCAGCTCGCGGCGCAGCTTCGACATCCGGGTGCGGATGCGCCGGCGGTCCAGCTCGATCTTGGTCTCACCGGGGCCACGGCCACCGATGCCGACACCGCCGGCGGCGCGGCCGCCGACCTGCCGGGACAGCGCCTCACCCCAACCGCGCAGCCGCGGCAGCAGGTAGGACAGCTGGGCCAGCTCGACCTGAGCCTTGCCCTCCTTGGAGCGGGCGTGCTGGGCGAAGATGTCCAGGATCAGCGCGGTCCGGTCGATCACCTTGACCTTGAGCTTCTCCTCCAGCTGGCGCAGCTGGCCGGGTGAGAGCTCGCCGTCGCAGATCACCGTGTCGGCGCCGTTGGCGAGCACCGCGTTGCGCAGCTCCTCGACCTTGCCGGAGCCGACGAAGGTGGCCGGGTCCGGCCGTTGGCGGCGCTGCACCAGCCCGTCGAGCACGGCGGAGCCGGCGGTCTCGGCGAGTCGGGCGAGCTCAGCGAGGGACGCGGCGGCCTGCTCGGCGGAGCCCTCGGTCCAGACTCCGACGAGGACGACGCGCTCCAGGCGCAGCTGTCGGTACTCGACCTCGGTGACGTCGGTGAGCTCGGTGGACAGTCCGGCCACCCGCCGCAGCGAGGACCGCTCCTCGAGCTCCAGGTCCCCGGTGGACGGTTCCAGATACACAGTCGGTTGATTCATATACCAACCATCGTCCCACGCTTTGCATCCGATTTCCCGGAGTTGACCCCGCCGGGTTCAGCGGGACAGGGAACGCCACCAGTCCGCGCTGAGCTCGCCGGCCGCGACGAGCACCGCCGGGCCGGTCAGCGTGGCGGCGCCGCCGGTCAGCTCGACCCGCACCCGGCCACCGGGTACCCGCACGGTCAGCACGCCGTCGGACCGGCCGTCGTGGCGCAGCGCGGCGGCGGCCGCGGCCACCGTCCCGGTGCCACAGGAGCGGGTCTCCCCCACCCCTCGCTCGTACACCCGCATGCGGGTCACGCCATCCCGCGCGGGACTGACGAACTCGACGTTCACCCCGGCCGGGAACACCGCCGGGTCGTAACCGGGCGCGTCGCGCAGGTCCAGCTCGTCCAGCGGCACCTCGGTGACACAGGCCAGGTGCGGGTTGCCGACTTCGACCACCAGCCCGGGGAACCGCCGCCCGGCCACCGTGGCGACGCTCCCGCCCAGCAGCCCGACCGCACCCATCGCAACGCCGACGTCCGGCAGGTCGGCCCCGCCCGCAGGCTCGAACCAGACCCGCTTCGGACCGCCGCGGGTAGCCACCACCAGCTCGCCGGCCCCGACCAGCCCGGCCTCGACCAGGTACCGGGCGAACACCCGGACCCCGTTGCCGCACATCTCCGCGATCGAGCCGTCCGCGTTGCGGTAGTCCATGAACCACTCGGCGGCCGGCGGCGCATCCACCCGTTCACCGAGCGCGGCGGTGCGCACCACCCGCAGTACGCCGTCCGCGCCGAGGCCCCGATGCCGGTCGCACAGTGCCCGCACGCGCGCCTCGGTCAGCTCCAGCGCACCATCCGGGTCCGGCAGCAGCACGAAGTCGTTCTCCGTGCCGTGCCCCTTGCGGAACGGGATGCCCGCTTCCGGATCAGCCACCCCACCAGGGTACGGGTCAGTGCCCGGCGAGCACTCCCAAGGCGGCGTCCACCGGGTTGTCCAGGCCGTCCAGCCAGTGAATCCGGGGGTCCCGGCGGAACCAGGACCGCTGCCGGCGCACCAGCCGGCGGGTCGCCCGGGTGGTCTCCGCCTGGGCCCGCTCGAGGTCGCCGTCGCCGTCCAGCGCGGCGAGTACCTGCTGGTAGCCGACGGCGCGGGACGCGGTCCGGCCCTCCCGCAGGCCGCGCTCGGCCAACCCGCGTACCTCGTCGACCAGCCCGGCCTGGAACATCCGGCGGACCCGGTCGCCGATCCGCCAGTCGAGCACGTCGGTCGGCAGTTCCAGCCCGAGCAGCACCGCGCCGTACCTGGGTTCGCCGAGCTCGGGCAGCTGCGCGCTGAACGGCTGGCCGGTGATCTCGATGACCTCCAGCGCGCGGACGATCCGCCGCGCGTTGCCGACCAGCACCGCGGCCGCCGCCGGCGGGTCCAGCTCGGCCAGCCGCCGGTGCAGCACCGCCGGCCCCTCGCTGGCCAGTTCGCCCTCCAGCCGGGCCCGCACCACCGGGTCGGTACCGGGGAACGACATCTCGTCGAGCACCGAGCGCAGGTAGAGCGCCGAGCCGCCGACCAGCACCGGGACCCGCTCCGCGTCGAGCACCCGCTGCACCGTCGCCCTGGCCTCGCGCTGGAAGGCGGCCACCGAGGCGGTCTCGGTGACCTCGAGGACGTCGAGCAGGTGGTGCGGCACACCGCGGCGCTCGTCGAGGCTGAGTTTGGCGGTACCGATGTCCATCCCCCGGTAGAGCTGCATCGCGTCGGCGTTGAGCACCTCGCCGCCGAGCCGCAGCGCCAGCTCCACGCCTAGGTCGGACTTGCCGGTGGCGGTCGGGCCGAGCACCGCGACCAGCCGCACCCGGGATCGCGCCGGTTCGCTCACCGTTGCACCCCCCGTTGACCGCGCCGCCACAGCGCCACGTGATAGGCCACCCCGAACGGGGCGGCCGAGTACAGCAGCTCGCCGCTCCAGGTCCGGTCACTCAGAGCGTCATCCCGAGCGTCACCCCGGGCGTCGCGCTGACCCTCGACCACCCCTGCCAGTACCTGCCAGGGCGCCCGGCCCACCGCGTTCAGCTCGAGGCCCAGCCCGGGGTCCAGCGCGAGCAGCCCGGCCGGGTCGGCAGCGGCCAGCGCGGCCGCCACCGCCTCGTCGAACGGCCCGGCCCGGGTGTCCAGGTAACCGGGCGACTTCTCGCCGTGGGTCGTCGCGCCGTCACCGACCACCAGCAGCGCCACCGGGGAGGCCTCGGCGGCGGCGCGGGCGGCGATCCGGGTGCCGAGGCGGCGGCAGTCCTCGGTGGGCAGGTCCGGCGGCACCAGCTCGGCCGAGACGACGACCCGGGGCGCGGCCTGCCCGCGCAGCCAGCCGGCGATCAGCAGCGGGAGCGGCAGGTCGTCGCGCACCGGCCCGGCGCCCTCCGCCGCGGCGGGCCCAGCCGGCGCCAGGGTCACCGGCACGTCCACTCCGTAGCCGAGGAACGTTCCCCCGACCGGATGATCCATGCTTTGCCGCCCGCCGGGGTCCGCGGCCACCACGATCCACCGGTCCGCGACCGCCGCAAGTCGCGCCGCCACGTCCAGACACGCCGCCCGCATGGGCTCCGACTCCGCCGCGCGACCCACCGTGAGCTGAGGAAGCATCAGCGGCGGCTGGGGCACGACCGCCACCATTTCGACCACAACCGGTCAGCGTAATCGTGCCGTCGGACCGCCTGCCGGGGTCCGCCATGGGGACCGCCGGGACGTCGACTCGTCTCTCTGGGGGTGCCGCTGACTGCTCGGATGCGGTGGAGTTGGTTTCGGTATGCCCTCTGAGCTGTTTCAATCGCGGTCGGGCCCGCGGGTGGGCGTGCCCTAACGTCAGGCTCCGCCTCGTGCGGAGCGCCCGACCGCCACGGCGACCGGGCTGGATCAGGGAGGCCGATAGTGGGGCATCAGGAGAGGACCGGAACGGACGTTGCGGGGCTCGAGCGGTCGGGCACCGAGTCCGAGGAGGCAGCCCAGCCCGATCGGGACACGGCACCGGCCGGTTCGGTGACGCCGGCCCCCCGGACGGAACACGAACCTGGCCCCGCACCTCGCCCGGTCGCACCGGCCCCCCGGCCGGTGCCCGGTCCGGCCGCGCCGCGCGCCGGCGGGCCGATGCCACCGCGACCGGCACCGCCGCCCGGCCCGCGCCCGACACCGGCGGCACCGCCCCGGCCGGCCCCGGCGGCACCCGGCCCGGCCGCGGCCCCCGTGGTGGCTCCGTCGGCACCCCCGGCGACGGCGATCGTGCACCCGGTACCGCAGGCCAGCTCCGATCCGTCCCGCTGGGGCAGGGTCGACGAGGACGGCACGGTCTTCCTGCGTACCTCCGACGGCGAGCGCTCGGTCGGCTGCTGGCAGGCCGGTGAGCCGGTCGAGGGGTTGGCGCACTTCGCCCGCCGGTTCGACGACCTGCTCACCGAGGCCGAGCTGCTCGCCGCCCGGCTGAGCACCGGCGGCAGCGATCCCAAACACGCGCTGACCAGTGCCCGACAGCTCCGCGACGGGCTGGCCGATGCGGCCGTTGTCGGCGACGTCACCGGCCTCTGCGGCTTCCTGGACACCTTGGTCGGCCAGGCCGAGGAGGCGGTCAGCGGGGCCCGGTCGGCCCGTGAGGCGGTCCGGACCCAGGCCATCGCCCGGAAGGAGGAGCTCGCCGAGGAGGCCGAGCAGCTGGCCAACGAGACCACCCAGTGGAAACAGGCCGGCGACCGTTTCAAGGCCATCCTCGACGAGTGGCGGGCCATCCGCGGCATCGACCGCAAGACCGATGAGCAGCTCTGGAAGCGTTTCTCCCGGGCCCGGGACGCGTTCAACCGCCGCCGCGGCTCACACTTCGCCGAGCTGGACCGGCTGCGTGCCACCGCGAAGGCCCGCAAAGAAGAGCTGGTCACGGAGGCGGAGAGCCTCAGCGAGTCGACCGACTGGGGTGCCACCGCAGTGCGCTACAAGCAGCTGATGGCCGACTGGAAGGCCGCCGGCCGGGCTCAGAAGGACGCCGACGACTCACTGTGGCAGCGCTTCCGCGGCGCCCAGGAGGCGTTCTTCACCAGGCGCTCGGCGGTGTTCAACGAGCGGGACGCCGAGTTCGCCGCCAACGCGACCCGCAAGGAACAGCTGCTCAAGGAAGCCGAGCAGATCGACACCGGCAACCCGGACAACGCCAGGGCCACGCTGCGCTCGATCCACGAGCGCTGGGAAGAGGCCGGCAAGGTGCCCCGGGAGCGGATCCGGGAGTTCGAGGACCGGCTGAAGACGGTCGAGGACCGGATCCGCGAGGACCTCGAACGCCGCTGGCGCCGCGCCGACCCCGAGGTGGACGCCCGGGTGGCGCAGTTCCGGGACCGGGTGCAGCAGTTCGAGACCCAGGCGGCCAAGGCCAGGGCGGCCGGCGACGCCCGCCGCGCCGCGCAGGCCGAGGGACAGGCCGAGCAGTGGCGCGAATGGCTGGCGACCGCGGAGAAGGCCGTCCAGCGCTAGGGACACACCCACTCTGGTTGCCGCGCACCCACTGCAGTGGGTGCGCGGCAACCGAACCGGGTGTGCGGCCGCGAGCCGAGGCGGTCAGCCGTCCGCCCGGCCGAGAGCCGAGGCGGTCAGCCGTCCGCCCGGCCGCCGGGGCGGGACCAGGCGAGCCGCACCCACATCATGGCCAGCAGCGCCATGCACAGCACCGACAGGATCAGCCCGATTCCCGGCCCGGGCGCTCCGTTCGGCGCGGTGTTGCGCGACCACACCGCCCACAGCCCGTTGACCACCGAGAACCCGCAGCCGAGCGCGCACGCCCAGCCGATGGCCCACAGCCGGGTGAGGATCGCACTGGTCGAGCCGATCACCCCGAACAGCAGCGAGGTGATCGCGAAGAGCCGGGGCAGGATGCCCAGCTGGCCGTCGCCGAGCAGTACGTTCCAGCCGCTGATCGAGCCCGTCCAGGGCAACGCGTGCGCGACCAGCAGCAGCAGTACCCCGACGGACACGACCATCGCCGCCGGACCCGGGTCGAGCCGCGGCCACGCCCGGTAACCGGACAGCTCCCGGTCCAACCGGTCCAGACCGTCAGGCATCGAACTCATCGGGTACCTCCCACCGAAGACTGCATCGAAAGCGCGCCGGGGCGGCCGATCCCGGGCAGCCCCAGACCGGTCACGTTGGCCCCCGTGCCGGCGGCCGGGGCCGCGCCGGGGCGGCCGTACAGGTCGCCGGCCCTGGTCCGGCGGTGCGCGACCAGCGGCCCGTCCGCCACCAGGTGGTGCGGGGCCGCGTAGGTGATCGTCGCCTCGACCACGTCACCGGGCCGCACGGCAGCGGCTCCGACGGCCGCGCCGGGCGCGAAGTGCACCAGCCGACCGTCCCGCGCGCGACCGCTCAGCCGGCTGGTCGCCGCGTCCTTGCGTCCCTCGCCCTGGGCGACCAGCAGCTCCACGGTGCGCCCGACCAGCTCGCGGTTGAGCTCCCAGGAGATCTCCTCCTGCACCGCGACCAGCCGTTGGTAGCGCTGCGTGACGACCGCCTTGGGCACCTGGTCGGCCAGCGTGGCGGCCGGCGTCCCGGGCCGGGGCGAGTACTGGAAGGTGAACGCGCTCGCGAACCGGGCCGCCCGCACCACGTCCAGGGTGGCCTCGAAGTCCGCGTCGGTCTCGCCCGGGAAGCCGACGATGATGTCGGTGGTGATCGCGGCGTCCGGGATGGCGGCGCGCACCTCGTCCAGGATGCCCAGGTAGCGGGCCGACCGGTAGGACCGGCGCATCGCCTTCAGCATCGAGTCGGAGCCGGACTGCAGCGGCATGTGCAGCTGCGGACAGACCACCGGCGTCTCGGCCATCGCGGTGATCACGTCGCTGGTGAAGTCGCGTGGGTGCGGCGAGGTGAACCGCAGCCGCTCCAGCCCGTCGATCTCGCCGCAGGCCCGCAGCAGCTTGCCGAACGCGGCCCGGTCGCCGAACTCCACGCCGTAGGAGTTCACGTTCTGCCCGAGCAGGGTCACCTCCAGCACACCCTCGGCGGCCAGCGCGGACACCTCGGCCAGCACGTCGCCGGGGCGGCGGTCCACCTCGGTGCCGCGCAGCGAGGGCACGATGCAGAACGTGCAGGTGTTGTTGCAGCCCACCGAGATCGACACCCAGGCCGAGTACGCCGAGTCGCGCCGGGCCGGCAGGCTGGACGGGAAGACCTCCAGCGACTCCTTGATCTCGACCTGGGCGACCTCGTTGTGCCGGGCGCGCTCGAGCAGCGCGGGCAGGGAGCCCAGGTTGTGGGTGCCGAACACCACGTCCACCCAGGGCGCCCGGCGCACGATCTCGGCGCGGTCCTTCTGCGCCAGGCAGCCGCCGACCGCAATCTGCATGCCGGGGTGCGCGTCCTTCACCGGGCGCAGGTGGCCGAGGTTGCCGTACAGCCGGTTGTCCGCGTTCTCCCGTACCGCGCAGGTGTTGAACACGATCACGTCGGCCTGATCGGCGCCGTCCGCCACCGGCTCGTAGCCGGCGGATTCGAGCATGCCTGCCAACCGCTCGGAGTCGTGTGCGTTCATCTGACATCCGTAGGTGCGGATCGCGTAGCTGCGGGTCACGCTGAGCCTCTCCGGGGTCCGCCGGCTGCGGCGGCGGTCGGTCAATCGGGTGCACCACCAGGGTATGCCCCGCAACCGCCGGGACCTGTGCCGGCCGGCCCCGGGGACCTGTCGGTAAGCAAGCTTGACGGGTGGCCTCCGCCGAGCACATGGCGTTCGGCCCGCGGGGGTGGGCACAGCGGGTGGGGTCCGGCACGGCGGGAACGGGTGGGCACATCGAGCGGGCTCGGGCACGACCCAGCGGGCACGGCGGGCGGGCACGGCGCCGGACGCGGGCCGCCGCGGTTCCGGTGCCAGTTCCGATTCGGGCCGTCTACAACCTCGACAGTAACCTCAGTACTGCGTTTATCAAGGTCAAATAGTACTGGCGTTACTATCAGGCCCAGTCGCCCGGGTCGGGGGCCTGAGGTGCACCCCCGACCGGACGAGTCGCGCCGAGAACCGCCGCCACGCTCGAGGTCGGGCCCGGCACCAATTAGCCACGCGGCAAGGCGGTCGGCCCGGCAGGGCCGTCGTCACGATCGCGGTCGGCTGGGCAAGGCGGTCGGCTCGGCAAGGCGGTCGGCTCGGCAAGGCGGTCGGCTCGGCAAGGCGGTCGGCTCGGCAAGGCGGTCGGCTCGGCAAGGCGGTCGGCTCGGCAAAGCGGTCGGCTCGGCAAGGCGGTCGGCTCGGCCGAGCACCCGGCCGGGGACCGGACCCGGCCGTGGAGATAGCGCGAGCGAGCCCTCGCGAGGCAGGATGCCGGCGTGCGTGCCGCAGGGGGATCACCGTCGCGGCGCACAGTGCTGCGCGCCGGGGCGCTGGCGGCGATGGGCGCGCTGGTCGGCGCCGGCGCGCTGGGCTGCGGCTCGCGGTTCGCCGGTACCCGGCTGACGCTGGGCACCGGCGGGTCGCAAGGGGTGTACTACACGCTGGGCGGCGCACTGGCGGACGCCTGGCAGGACGGTCTGGGGCTGGCCGAGCATCCCGTGGTGCGCCCGACCGCCGGCTCGGTGGAGAACCTCGCCCTGCTCGCCGCGAGGTCGGTCGACGTGATCTTCAGCGCGGCCGACGTCGCGGACGCCGCGCTGACCGCCGCGAGCCCGCCCGGCCGGGCACCGCGCGCGCTGGCCCGAATCTACGACGACGCGCTGCAGGTGGTGGTGCCGGCGGACTCGCCGATCACCCGGCTCACCGACCTGCGTGGCCGGCAGGTCTCCCTCGGCGCGGCCGACTCGCAGGTCATCGTGGCGGCGAACCGCCTGCTCACGGCGGCCGGGCTGAACCCGGCGAAGGACCTCTCGGCCAGCACCCTGGGCATCGACGAGTCGGTCGTCGCGCTGCGCAACAACACCATCGACGCGTTCTTCTGGTCCGGCGGGCTGCCCACCGGCGGGCTCACCGGGCTGGCCGCCGTGCGCCCCATCCGGCTGCTGGACCTGCTCCCGGTGGTGCCGGCCATCCGCGCCCGCTACCCGGTCTACGACGTGGGCACTGTGCCGGCCGCCACCTACGGCATCCCGGCCCCGGTCACGACCCTGTTCGTGCGCAACTTCCTGCTGGTCGCCGCCGAGCTGCCGGACGATCTGGCCGGCGGGCTGGTGGCCGCGATGTTCGCCGAGCGGGACCGGCTGGTCCGGGCGAGCCCGGCCGGCCGGGCCATCGACACCCGGTCCGCCATCGGTACCCAGCCGGTACCGCTGCACCCCGGCGCGGAGCGCTTCTACCGCTCGGCCAAGGAGTACGACTAGGTCGCGAGGGTCGTCCCGGGGCCTGCCAGCCCGGGTTCGGCGACGGGCAGCCGCACCGCGACCCGCAGCCCGCCACCCTCCGGCAACTCGAGGCTCAGCTCACCACCGCCGCGGCGCACCGTGCTCAGCGCGATCGCGAGGCCGAGCCCGGACCCGTCCACGTTGTGCTGGGCGGGGCTGCGCCAGAACCGGTCGGTGGCCCGCTCGAGCTCGTCCGGGGCCAGCCCGGGCCCCTGATCGCGGACCGTGAGCAGCACGTGTTCACCGGCGGGCCGGGTGTGCACCTCGACCTCGCCGCCCGGCGCACTGAACTTGATCGCGTTGTCCAACACCGCGTCCAGCACCGTCTCCACCGCACCGGCGGGCGCGCGGGCCCGCAACCCGGGCTGCCCGGTGCGGCGCAACCGCAGCCCCTCGTGCTCGGCGAGCACCCGCCAGGCGTCCAACCGGTCGGCGAGCACCGCGTCCAGCTCGATCGACGCCAGCTCCGTCGGCGCCCGCTCCGCCCTGGCCAGCGCGAGCAGCCCGTCCAGCACCTCGCCGAGGCGGTCGGCCTCCTCCAGCGCCGCCGCCTGCTCCTCGACGGCGTTGGTGCCGTTGCCGTCCAGGTTGTTCAGCCGCAGCCGCAACGCGGTCAGCGGATTGCGCAGCTGGTGCGAGGCATCCGCGACGAAGGCGCGCTGGGCGGCCAGCGCCTGCGTCACGGTGACGGCCATCTGGTCGAACGAGCGGGTGAGCTGGCGTAGCTCGGCCGGTCCCCGGCTCTCCCCGACCGGTTCGGCCGCCGCGCCGGACAGCACCGACGCGGCCACCCGGGACAGCCCGGCGTCGAGGCGCCGCACCGGCCGCAGGATCCAGCGCACCACCGGCAGTGCACCGAGCGCGGCCAGTGCCAGCGCGACCAGGCCGGCGCCGACCAGCAGCAGCCACTCGGCGAGCACGTCGTGGCGCAGCGTGTCGGTGGGCGAGACGGTGACGGCGGCGCCGCGCACCTCGCCGTCCACCAGCACCGGCTCGGCGAGCAGCATCGGCGCCCCGTTCCACGGCAGCACCAGCGGGTACGGCTCGGAGCGGCGGCCGGCCAACGCCACCCGGACCCGGTCGGCGGTGGACAGCGCCAGCCCCGGCCGGGATGCGGCCAGGATCGCGCCGTCCCTGGCCACCAGCGCCACCGAGATGCCGTAGACCTCGTCGTAGCGCTGCATCTCCGGCAGCAGTGCCGCCGGGTCGGCCTCCACCAGCGGCCGCTGGGCCAGCGAGGCGAACCGCACGGTGTCGGCGAGGCGGTCCACGAACTGGGCCTGCAGCGCACCTCGGGCGCCGGCCACCGCGAGCGGGACGCCGAGCCCGAGCAGCACCATGGCGACCAGCACCATCACGGTCACCAGCAACCGGCGCCGCACCGCCCGTCCTCTATTCGCCCGCGGCGGGCAGGCCGAGGCGGTAGCCCACACCGCGCACGGTCTGCACCAGCTCCGGCCGGCGGAGTTTGGTCCGCAGGGTGGCCACGTGCACGTCCAGGGTTCGGTTCGCCCCCGGCCAGCTCCGGCCCCACACCTCGGCCACGATCCGGTTGCGGGTGCACACCGCGCCACCGGCGGTGGCCAGCAGGGCGAGCACCTGGAACTCCTTGCGGGACAGCGTCACCGACTCCCCGTCCACCACCACGGTGTGCCGGGCCAGGTCCAGGGCCACCCCGTCCACCTCGATCAGCTCGGGGACCATCGCCCCGGGCTGTGCCGCGCGGCGCCGCCGGTACACCGCCTCCACCCTGGCGACCAGCTCGCCCACGTCGTACGGCTTCACCAGGTAGTCGTCCGCGCCGGAGTGCAGCCCCAGGATGCGGTCGTCGACCTCACCCCGCGCGGACACGATGATGATCGGCACATCACAGGTCTCCCGGATGGTGCGGCACACGTCCACCCCGTCCACGTCTGGCAGTCCAAGATCGAGCAGTACCACGTCGACGTCGCCGAGATGGGCCACCACATCCCGGCCGCCGGACAGCCGCGTGATGCTCATACCATGCCGCCGCAACGCCGGCCGTAACGCCGCTGCAACCCGGTCGTCGTCCTCGACCAGCAGAATCCGCAACTGTCGCTCCTGGTAATAGATCACTCACGCGTGACCGAGTTGAGACCCTAAGTGTTGCTCAAAGCCCTGGACGATAGTGACCGGCGCCGCTTAGCCTCGCCCAACCTATCCTCTACTGAGAGGACGCTGAGACCGTGGATCGACCCGGACCTGCCGGTGCTCCCATGATCCAGATCCAGCACGTCGACAAACACTTCGGCGAGCTGCACGTGCTCAAGGACATCGATCTCGAAGTAGCGGCCGGCCAGGTCGTGGTGGTGCTCGGGCCGTCCGGCTCGGGTAAGTCGACGCTGTGCCGGGCCATCAACCGGCTGGAGCCGATCGACAGCGGCACCATCAAGGTGGACGGCCAGCCGTTACCCGCCGAGGGCAAGGACCTGGCCCGGTTGCGCGCCGATGTGGGCATGGTGTTCCAGAGCTTCAACCTGTTCGCGCACAAGACGATCCTGGAGAACGTCACGCTCGCCCCGCTGAAGGTGCGCAAGTCACCGAAGGCGGAGGCGGAGCAACGCGGCCTCGAACTGCTCGAGCGGGTGGGCATCGCCAACCAGCGGGACAAGTACCCGGCCCAGCTGTCCGGCGGCCAGCAGCAGCGGGCCGCGATCGCCAGGGCGCTGGCCATGCGGCCCAAGGTGATGCTGTTCGACGAGCCCACCTCGGCACTGGACCCGGAGATGGTCCAGGAGGTGCTGGACGTGATGACCGGGCTGGCCAGGGAGGGCATGACCATGCTGGTGGTCACCCACGAGATGGGCTTCGCCCGCCGCGCCGCGCACCGGGTGGTGTTCATGGCCGACGGCGAGATCGTCGAGGACGCCACCCCGGACGACTTCTTCACCAAGCCGCGCTCGGCGCGGGCCAAGGACTTCCTCGGCAAGATCCTCACCCACTAGCCGGGGCGGCCACCGAGCGCCCGCCGCCCCCTCACCCGAGCACGGCTCACCTGAGCACTACTCACCCGGGCACGGGTTCCGAGCACACCACGTGTCGCCTTGGCGACAACAAGAATTGGAGAACCGGATGAAGTGGAGATCGCTCGCCGTCGGCCTGCTCGTCGGCGCCCTGTCCCTGACCGCGTGTGGCAAGGAAGGCAGCCCCGGAGGCGGCGGCTCCGTCGTCAGTGAGCCGGCGGCCGCCGACGTGCAGGTGGCCGGCTCCCCCACCTTCGACAAGATCAAGCAGCGCGGCGGCGTGGTCGTGGGTGTGAAGGACGACCAGCCGGGCCTCGGGTTCAAGGACGCGACCACCGGCGAGTACTCCGGCTTCGACATCGAGGTGGCCCGCCTGGTGGCCGCCAAGCTCGGCTACGGCACCGACAAGATCACCTTCAAGACCGTGCCGTCGGCCGCCCGTGAGGACGCCATCTCCCGCGGCGACGTCGACTACTACGTCGGCACCTACACCATCAACGCCAAGCGCAAGAACAGCGTGTCGTTCGCCGGCCCGTACTTCGTGTCCGGCCAGGGCCTGCTGGTCCGCAAGGACGAGACCGCGATCACCGGCAAGGACACCCTGAAGGGCAAGAAGGTCTGCTCGGTCACCGGGTCCACGCCGATCCAGCGGGTGCAGCAGCAACAGCTCACCGAGGCCGCCAACATCGTCCAGTTCCAGACCTACAGCCAGTGCGTCGACCAGCTGCTCAACAGCCAGGTCGACGTGCTCACCACCGACGACGCGATCCTCAAGGGCTACGCCGCACAGCAGCCCGACAAGCTGAAGCTGGTCGGTGACGCGTTCTCCACCGAGCCCTACGGCGTCGGCCTACCCAAGGACGACTCCGCACTGCGCGGCAAGGTCAACGACATCCTGCAGGCCTCGTTCGACGACGGCACCTGGCAGAAGATCTACGACGGCACGCTGGGCAAGTCCGGCTCGCCGGCCAGCCCGCCCAAGCTCGAGCGCTACTGACCCGGCCGTCCGGGGTGGTGGCTGGCGCGGTACTGCCGGCCACCACCCCGACGGGCCCAGTCTCCGACAAGGAGCTTTGCCGGTGAACGTCCTCCTCGACAATCTCGGGCTGTTCGGTCAGGGTTTCCTCGGCACGATCAAGCTCTTCGTCGTGGCCGCGGTCGGGTCGTTGATCGGCGGCACGGTCCTGGCCGGCATGCGGGTCAGCCCGGTGCCGATCCTGCGCACGTTCGGCGCGGCCTACGTCAACACGGTCCGCAACACCCCGCTCACCCTGGTCCTGCTGCTCTTCGCCTTCGCCTATCCGAGGCTGGAGATCGCGGACCTCTCGTTCTTCACCCGGGCCTGCCTGGCTCTGATCGTCTACACCTCGGCGTTCGTCTGTGAGGTGGTCCGCTCGGGCATCAACACGGTGCCGGTCGGGCAGGCCGAGGCATCCCGTGCGCTCGGCTTCACCTTCAACCAGACGCTGTCCAGCATCGTCCTTCCGCAGGCCGTGCGAGCGGTCGTCCCGCCGCTGACGAACATCGAGATCGCGCTGCTGAAGAACACCACGATCGCCGCCGGCTTCTCGGTGATCGAGGCCGGCGGCATCTACAGCACGCTGTCCGACCGGGGCTACAGCGTGTTGGTCGGCCTGCTCTGGGTGGCCCTCGGCTTCCTGATCCTGGTCATCCCGCTCACCCTGCTGCAACGGCGGCTGGACCAGCGCTGGAGCGCGGCCCGATGACCGCGGTGCTGTACGACATCCCGGGTCCCAAGGCCCGGGTGCGCAACGCGGGCACCGGCGTGGTCGGCGTCGTGCTGATCGTGGCGGCGATCGGCTTCGTGATCTACCGACTGATCGTCACCGGCCAGTTCTCCGCGCGGGAATGGGAGTGGATCCAGTACTCCGCGATCCAGATCCTGCTGCTGAACTCGCTGCTCGCTACCTTGGCAGCCTTCGCGGTGGCCGCGGTGCTCGCCCTGGTCTCCGGTGCCGTCCTCGCCGCCGGCCGCCTGTCCGAACACCGCTGGGTCAGCCGGCCCGCGACGGTCGTGGTGGAGTTCTTCCGCGCGATCCCGCTGCTGGTGCTGATCTTCATTCTGTTCTACGGGGTATCCCGCAGTCTCGGCTTCAACATCAGCACGTTCTGGGCGCTGGTGCTCGGCCTGACGCTCTACAACGGGTCGGTGCTCGCCGAGATCTTCCGCGCCGGCGTGCTCGCACTGCCGAAGGGCCAACGCGAGGCCGCCTACGCGCTGGGCATGCGCAAGACCCAGGTCATGACGAACGTGCTGCTGCCCCAGTCGCTCCGCGCGATGCTGCCGACCATCGTCAGCCAGCTCGTCGTGGTGCTCAAGGACACCGCGCTCGGGTTCCTGATCCTCTACCCGGAGCTGCTCTACCAGGCTCGTTTCCTCGGCAGCCAGGGTCAGCTGGGCTCACCGATCCTGCCGGTGGCCATGGTGGTGGCGGTGATCTACATCGCGATGTGTCTGCTGCTCTCCATGCTGGCCAACTACCTGGAGCGGCGCACCCGCCGCAACCCCAAGATCGCCGCACTGGACCCGGCCGCCAAGGCCAAGGCGGAGGGTGAAGTGGTCGCCGCACAGTCCACGGACTGACCGCTCAGCTCTGCGTAGCTATACGCCACAGGGGGCGGTGCCGGGCCATGAACTTCGCCGAGTTCAACCACAGCCGGCCGCGCACCATGATCGAGAGCCGCTGGGGTTGAACTCGACGAACGACGGCCGCCGAATGACAAAGATGGGGCGCCGCCCCGACCGGTGTGGTCGGGGCGGCGCCCCTTCGTCGGCTCAGCGCCTCAGGCGTCGGTCTTCTCGCCGCGCTTGAAGATCTTGCTGCCCAACCACACCAGCGGGTCGTACTTGCGGTCGACCACACGCTCCTTCAGCGGGATGAGCGCGTTGTCGGTGATCTTGATGTGCTCGGGGCAGACCTCGGTGCAGCACTTGGTGATGTTGCAGTAGCCGAGGCCGTGCTCCTCCTGGGCCGCCCGCTGCCGGTCGGCGGAGTCCAGCGGGTGCATGTCCAGCTCGGCGATGCGCATCAGGTACCGCGGCCCGGCGAACTCGGCCTTGTTCTCCTCGTGGTCGCGCACCACGTGACAGGTGTTCTGGCACAGGTAGCACTCGATGCACTTGCGGAACTCCTGGCTCCGCTCCACGTCGACCTGCTGCATCCGGTACTCGCCCGGAGCCACCCCGACCGGCGGCGCGAAGGCCGGGATCTCGCGCGCCTTCTGATAGTTGAACTCGACATCGGTGACCAGGTCACGGACCACCGGGAAGGTCCGCAGCGGGGTCACCGTGACGACCTCGTCCTCGGTGAAGGTGTTCATCCGGGTCATGCACATCAGCCGAGGCCGGCCGTTGACCTCGGCGCTGCACGAGCCACACTTGCCGGCCTTGCAGTTCCACCGCACCGCCAGGTCGCCGGCCTGGGTCTGCTGCAGCCGGTGGATGATGTCGAGGACGACCTCGCCCTCGTTCACGTCGACCTGGTAGTCGACCAGGTCACCCTTCTCCGAGTCGCCGCGCCAGACCCGGAAGTGCGCCGAGTAGGTGCTCATGCCGAACCGCCCTTCCCGGCGTCAGCCCTGTGATCGCCGAGCTCTTCACCGGTGTAGTACTTCTTCAGCTCGTCGAGCTCGAACAGATCCAGCAGCTCGCCGCGCATGGCGATCTGCTCCTGGCGCCGCAGGTGCACGTCGTCCTCGCCGTTGGCGGACAGCACCAGCAGCACGTGCCGCCAGTCGGAGTCCATCACCGGGTAGTCGTCGCGGGTGTGCCCGCCCCGGCTCTCGGTGCGCTCCAGGGCGGCCTTGGCCACACAGAGCGACACGAGCAGCATGTTCCGCAGGTCCAGCGCGAGGTGCCAGCCGGGGTTGAACTCCCGGTGGCCCTCCACCGCGACCTGGCGGGTGCGGGTGGCGAAGTCCTCGAGCTTCTTGAGGGCCATCTCCATCTCGTCGCCCTTGCGGATGATGCCGACCAGGTCGTTCATCGTCTGCTGCAGCTCGATGTGCACGGTGTAGGGGTTCTCGCCGCCGGCCGTGTGGAACGGCAGCAGGGCCCGGTCGTGCGCGGCGGCCACGTCGTGCTCGTTCACCGCCGGGGCGCCACCCAGCCCGGTCAGGTAGTCGACCGCGCCGATCCCGGCCCTGCGCCCGAAGACCAGCAGGTCGGACAGCGAGTTGCCGCCGAGGCGGTTCGAGCCGTGCATGCCGCCGGAGCACTCACCGGCGGCGAACAGGCCGGGCACCTTCGAGGCGCCGGTGTCCGGGTCGACCTCGACGCCACCCATCACGTAGTGGCACGTGGGGCCGACCTGCATCGGCTCCTTGGTGATGTCGACGTCGGCCAGCTCCTTGAACTGGTGGTGCATCGACGGCAGCCGCTTGATGATCTCTTCGGGCTTCATCCGGGTGGAGACGTCCAGGTAGACGCCGCCCTGGGGTGAGCCGCGACCGGCCTTGACCTCGGAGTTGATCGCCCTGGCCACCTCGTCGCGCGGCAGCAGCTCCGGCGGGCGCCGGTTGTTGTCCGCGTCGGTGTACCAGCGGTCACCCTCCTCCTCGGTGGTGGCGTACTGGTCCTTGAACACGTCCGGCACGTAGTCGAACATGAACCGCTTGCCCTCGGAGTTGCGCAGCACCCCGCCGTCGCCCCGGACCGACTCGGTGACCAGCAGTCCCTTCACCGACAGCGGCCAGACCATGCCGGTCGGGTGGAACTGGATGAACTCCATGTTGATCAGCGTCGCGCCGGCGCGCAGGGCCAGCGCGTGGCCGTCTCCGGTGTACTCCCACGAGTTGCTCGTCGTCTTGAACGACTTGCCGATACCGCCGGTGGCCAGCACCACGGCGGCGGTCTCGAACAGGATGAACCCGCCGGTGTTGCGCCAGTAGCCGAACGCACCCGAGATCTTGCCGTCGGTCTTGATCAGGTCGGTGATGGTGCACTCGTGGAAGACCTTGATCTTGGACTCGTAGTCCCCGGTCTCCTTGAAGTCCTCCTGCTGCAGCGACACGATCTTCTGCTGCAGGGTGCGGATGAGCTCGAGGCCCGTCCGGTCACCGACGTGCGCCAGCCGGGGGTAGGTGTGCCCGCCGAAGTTCCGCTGGCTGATCTTGCCGTCCTTGGTGCGGTCGAACAGCGCGCCGTAGGTCTCCAGCTCCCAGACCCGGTCCGGCGCCTCCTTGGCGTGCAGCTCGGCCATCCGCCAGTTGTTCAGGAACTTGCCGCCGCGCATGGTGTCGCGGTAGTGCACCTGCCAGTTGTCGTGGGGGTTCACGTTGCCCATCGACGCCGCGCAGCCACCCTCGGCCATGACGGTGTGCGCCTTGCCGAACAGCGACTTGCTGATGATCGCGGTCCTCTTGCCCTGCAGCCGGGCCTCGATCGCGGCCCGTAGCCCGGCGCCGCCGGCCCCGATCACCACGACGTCGTAGGAGTGCCGCTCGATGTCGGTCGCTGCCGATGCTTCGCTTGTGGACTCGCTCATGCCTTCACCTGTTGTCATGTCCGGCGCCTCAGTTCACGATCCGCGGGTCGGCGAACCAGCCGGCCGCCAGCGCCATCACGTAGAAGTCGGTCAGCGCCAGGGTGCCCAGCGTGGTCCAGGCCAGCTGCTGGTGCTTGGCGTTGAGCTTGGTCACCTGCGACCACAGCCAGTAACGAACCGGGTGCTTGGAGAAGTGGTTGAGCCGCCCGCCCATGATGCTGCGGCAGGAGTGGCAGGACGCGGTGTAGGCCCACAGCAGGACGACGTTGGCCACGATGATCAGCGTGCCCAGCCCGACACCGAAGCCGCCGCCCTTGCCCTTGAACGCCTCCACGGCGTCGATGGTGTTGACCACCGAGATGAGAGCCGCGATGTAGAAGAAGTAGCGGTGCAGGTTCTGCCCGAGGAGCGGGAAGCGGGTCTCACCGGTGTAGCGCGCGTGCGGCTCGGCGACGGCGCAGGCCGGCGGGGACTGCCAGAAGCTGCGGTAGTACGCCTTGCGGTAGTAGTAGCAGGTGAGCCGGAAGAGCAGCAGGAACGGCAGCGTGATCGCGCCGAACGGCAGGATCGGCCAGTCCGGCAGGAACCGCCCGAACAGTGATGCCTCCGGGTCACAACCCAGCGACACACAGGGCGAGTAGAACGGGGTGAGGTAGTGGTACTCCGGCACCCAGTACCACTTCTGCATGAACACCCGGACCGTGGCGTAGATGACCCACGCGGCGAGACCGATGACGGTCATCAGCGGCGGCAGCCACCATCGGTCCGTGCGGAGGGTTCTGGCCGCGATCTGCGCCCGACCGGCGGACGCTTCTGTGGTGGATGACACGTCGGAGAGTCCTCATCTGCTTCGGTGTCGACGCCATACGCTCGGAGAACGCACCGCGCCGTGTCGTTCGGATCTCACGGAGCGTACGACTCGCGTCACGGGGCAGCCGTGTCAGGTCGGCAACTTTGACCAGGCCGAGACGCGTTTCACAAGACCGGATGAAGATCACCCGAGTACGCGGGCATGCCGAGGGGCCCAGTCCCGCCGATGGGGAACCGGGCCGCGCCGGTAGCGCCTGCCGCGCGTCAGCTCGCCGCCCGACCACCCACCTTCGCGGCCAGGTAGTCGTGGTTCAGCTGGGAGATCACGTCGAGCGGGATCTCCTTCGGGCAGACGGTGGTGCAGGCGCCGGTGTTCGTGCAGCCGCCGAAGCCGGCGTCGTCGTGGGCCTCGACCATCCTGAGCACCCGCTCGTAGCGCTCCGGCTGTCCCTGCGGCAATTCGCCGAGGTGGGTGATCTTCGCGCCGAGGAACAGCGACGCCGAGCCGTTCGGGCAGGCCGCCACGCAGGCCCCGCAGCCGATGCAGTTCGCGGCGGCGAACGAGCGGTCGGCGGCGGTCTTCGGCACCAGCATCGCGGCGGCGTCCGGGGCGGACCCGGTCGGTGCGGTGATGTAGCCGCCGGCCTGGATGATCCGGTCGAACGCGGCGCGGTCCACCACCAGGTCGCGCAGCACCGGGAAGGCGCCGGAGCGGAACGGCTCCACGGTGATCGTGTCGCCGTCGGCGAACTGGCGCAGGTGCAGCTGGCACGTGGTGGTGGCCTTCGCCGGGCCGTGCGGCTCCCCGTCGATGACCATGCTGCACGCGCCGCAGATGCCCTCGCGGCAGTCGTGGTCGAACGCCACCGGCTCCTCGCCGCGCAGGATGAGCTTCTCGTTCAGCACATCCAGCAGCTCGAGGAACGACATGTCCTCGGTCGCGTCCTCGACCTCGTAGCGGACGAGTTTGCCCTTGGCCTTGGTGTCGTCCTGACGCCAGACCCGCAGTTTCAGTCTCACTTGTAGCTCCGCTTGCTCGGGTGCACGTACTCGAAGTCCAGCTCCTCCTTGTGGAGCACCGGCGCCTGACCCGCACCGGCGTACTCCCAGGCGGCGGCGTAGGAGAAGTTCTCGTCGTCGCGCTCCGCCTCGCCGTCCTCGGTCTGGCTCTCGGCGCGGAAGTGCCCACCGCAGGACTCGGTGCGGTGCAGCGCGTCCAGGCACATCAGCTCGGCGAGCTCGAGGAAGTCGGCGACCCGGCCGGCCTTCTCCAGGCTCTGGTTGAGCGCGGCGCCGGTACCCGGCACCGTCACGTTGGTCCAGAACTCGCGGCGCAGCTCCGGGATGCGGTCCAGCGCCTTGCGCAGGCCCTCGTCGCTGCGCTCCATGCCGCAGTAGTCCCACATCAGGTGGCCCAGCTCGCGGTGGAACGAGTCGACGGTCCGGTTGCCCTTGATGGACAGCAGCCGCTCGATCCGGTCGCTCACCTCCCGCTCGGCCGCCACCACCTCGGGCGCATCGGGGGCGACCGGGTCCAGCTTGTTGCTGGCCAGGTAGTCGCCGATCGTGTTCGGCAGCACGAAGTAGCCGTCGGCCAGCCCCTGCATCAGGGCCGAGGCGCCGAGCCGGTTGGCCCCGTGGTCGGAGAAGTTGGCCTCGCCGGCGACGTACAGGCCGGGGATGGTGCTCTGCAGGTCGTAGTCCACCCACAGGCCGCCCATCGTGTAGTGCACGGCCGGGAAGATGCGCATCGGCACCTGGTAGGGGTCCTCGCCGGTGATGCGCTCGTACATCTGGAACAGGTTCCCGTACTTGGCCTCGACGGCCGGTCGGCCCATCCGCTGGATCGCGTCGTCGAAGTCCAGGTACACGCCGAGCCCGGTCGGGCCGACGCCGCGCTTCTCGTCGCACATCTTCTTGGCGGCCCGGCTGGCGATGTCGCGGGGCACCAGGTTGCCGAACGCCGGGTACATCCGCTCCAGGAAGTAGTCCCGCTCCGCGTGCGGGATGTCGTTCGGCGCGCGGTCGTCGCCCGCCCGCTCGGGTACCCAGACCCGCCCGTCGTTGCGCAGCGACTCCGACATCAGGGTCAGCTTCGACTGGTGGTCGCCGGAGACCGGGATGCAGGTGGGGTGGATCTGCGTGTAACACGGGTTGGCGAACAGCGCGCCCTTGCGGTGCGCCCGCCAGGATGCGGTGACGTTGCAGCCCTTGGCGTTGGTGGAGAGGTAGAAGACGTTGCCGTAGCCGCCGGAGGCCAGCACCACGGCGTCGGCGAGGTGGGTGCTGATCTCGCCGGTGACCATGTCCCTGGCCACGATGCCGCGAGCCCGCCCGTCCACCACGATCAGCTCGAGCATCTCGTGCCGGGAGTGCATCTTCACGTTGCCGGCTCCGTTGACAGGGCCGATCTGGCGCTCCAGCGCCTGGTACGCGCCGATCAGCAGCTGTTGTCCGGTCTGGCCCCTGGCGTAGAAGGTGCGCGACACCTGCACCCCGCCGAAGGAGCGGGTGTCCAGCAGGCCGCCGTACTCGCGGGCGAACGGCACGCCCTGCGCCACGCACTGGTCGATGATCTGCCGGCTGATCTCGGCGAGGCGGTGCACGTTGGACTCACGGGCCCGGAAGTCGCCGCCCTTGACCGTGTCGTAGAACAGCCGGAACACGCTGTCGCCGTCGTTGCGGTAGTTCTTCGCCGCGTTGATCCCACCCTGCGCGGCGATCGAGTGCGCCCGGCGCGGGCTGTCCTGGTAGCAGAACGAGCTGACCTGGTACCCCAGCTCCCCCAGCGACGCCCCGGCCGCCCCGCCGGCCAGGCCGGTGCCGACCACGATGACGTGCAGCTTGCGCTTGTTGGCCGGGTTGACCAGCTTCATGTCGAAGCGGCGGCGCTCCCAGCGGGTCTCGATGGGCCCGTCCGGGGCGACCATGTCCGCGATCGGCGAACCGACGGTGTACTCGGAGAAGTTCATGACCTAGACCAATCCGAAGGTGACAGCGAGCGGTACGGACAGAAATCCGACGGTGAGCAGGACGGCGAAGGCGGTGGAGACGGCTTTCAGCCGCGCCTGCCTGGCGTTGTTGGACCAGCCGAGCGTCTGCAGCGCGCTCCACAGGCCGTGCCGGATGTGAAACCCGACGGCCACCACGGCGAGGACGTAGAAGAGCGTCACGTACCAGCGCCCGGGGGTGAAGTCGGCGTGCAGGTTGTCGTAGACCTGCAGGTGAACCCCGTGCGGGTTCAGCGTGCCGGTGGTCAGATCGAGCAGGTGGTAGATCACGAACAGCACCACGATCACGCCGCCCCAGCGCATGGTCCGCGCCGCGTAGCTGCCGGGGACCTTGTTGCGCACCGCGTACTTCACCGGCCGGGCCTGGCGGGCGCGCACGGTGAGCAGGGCCGCCGACCAGATGTGCGCCAGGACCGACACCGCCAGCAGGAACCGGACGAGCCACAGCGTGCCCCCGTAGGGCACCACCGGCTCCAGGATGGTGCGCAGCCAGGCCGCATACCCGTCCAGCGCGGCGGCGCCGAGGAAGATCTTCAGGTTCCCGACCATGTGCAGGACGAGGTACAGCAGCATGAACCCGCCGCTGACCGCCATCACGAACTTGAGCAGGACCGACGGCAGCTTCACGTGCCGGGCCGGTGGCGTCACCCCCACCGCGGTCTGCCTGCTGAAGACTAGGGATTTCACGAACTCCAGTGCACTATCGGACGATCCGGCCGTCCAATGCATCGAGGCACTGACTTCGATGCACGTACGCTATACAAGTGACACTTCAGCAGTTCGGCTACTTCGTCGCGGTTGCCGACGTGCGCAGCTTCACTCAGGCGGCGGAACTTGTCGGTGTCGCCCAGCCCACACTGTCCCGGCAGCTCAAGGCGCTGGAGGACGAACTGGGCGCCCCGCTGGTGAACCGCGGCAAGAGCATCACACTCACGCCGGCCGGCGAGGCCGTGCTCCCGCTGGCGCGGCGGATGCTCGCCGACGCGGACAGCGCGCACACCGCCGTCGCCGAGATCGTCGGTCTGCGCCGGGGGCGCCTGCGGGTCGGTGCCACCCCCTCCCTGTGCATCGGTGTGCTGGCCGACGTGCTGCGGGTGTTCCACGAGCAGCACCCGGAGATCCACTTGGTGCTGGCCGAGAACGGATCGCAGCCACTGGTGCACGACCTCGCCCGGGGTGCCCTCGACGTGGCGCTGGTGATCGTGCCGCCGACCGGCCTCGACCCCGCGCTGCACATCACCCCGCTGCTGCGCGAGCGGCTGTCGGTGGCGTCACCTCGGTCCGGTCGGCCGCCGTCCAGCCGGGGGTCGATGACCATCACCGAGCTGTCCCGGCGGTCGCTGGTCATGGTGCGCGAGGGCTATGACCTGCGGGAGGTCACGCTGCAGGCCTACCGGGAGGCCGGCGTGGCGCCCCGGTTCGCGGTGGAGGGCGGCGAGATGGACGCCGTGCTCCGGCTGGTCGAAGCGGGGACCGGCGTCGCGGTGGTACCCGACCTGGTGTTCGCCGGCCGGCCGCGGCTGCGCCGCACCACGCTGACCCCGCCGCTGTATCGCACCGTCGCGCTGGCGCGCCGCGCCGAGGTCGCCCCGACGCATGCCACGGCGGCGTTCGACGGGGTGCTGCTGTCGTTCCTGCGCGCGCTGCCCGCCAGCGGCCGGCTCGACGCCGACATCACCGTGCTGCGGCGCTGACCGGGGTCAGCTGTCGCCGGGGTCAGCTGTCGCCGGGGTCAGCTGTCGCTGGGATCAGCTGTCGCTGGGATCAGCTGTCGCCGGGATCAGCTGTCGCCGAGGTGGTCGAGCTCGAAGTCGGCCTCGTCCGGCACACCGTCCACGCCGTGTTCGCGCAGCGCCTCCCGGACCACCTGGTAGGACAGCCCCGACGGGTAGCCCTTGCGGGCGAGCATGCCGACCAGCCTTGGCACCACCCTGGCGTCGTTCGCCGAGAGCGTGCGCAGCCGGCGGTCCACCAGCTCCCGTGCCCGCCGGGCCTCGCTGTCCCGGTCCAGCGCCGCGACAGCCTGACCCGCCACCTCGCCGTCCACGCCCTTGCGGCGCAGCTCGGCGGCCAGCGCGCGGCGGGCCAGCCCCCGCGTCGAGTGCCGGGTGCGCACCCACTGCTCGGCGAAGGTGGCATCGTCGATCAGCCCGACCTCGGAGAACCGGCTGAGCACCCCTTCGGCCACCGAGTCCGGGATGCCGCGTTTGCGTAGCACCCCGGCCAGCTCGGCACGGGTACGCGCCCGGTCGGTGAGCAGTCGCAGGCAGATCGCCCGGGCCGCCGTCTCCGGATCGCCGTCCGGATCCGCCTGCTCACCTGCCGGATTGGTCGATGCCCGGGTCGGTTCCCGTCGCACGGTCAGAAGTCGACGGGGGCCGGAGCCGGGATGGTGGCGTCGGCATCGAGCTTCGCGCCGATGCCGAGCTTCTCCTTGATCTTCTTCTCGATCTCGTCGGCCACGTCCGGGTTCTCCAGCATGAACTTGCGGGCGTTCTCCTTGCCCTGGCCCAACTGGTCGCCCTCGTAGGTGTACCAGGCACCGGACTTGCGGATCAGCGCCTGCTCAACCCCGACGTCGATCAGCGAGCCCTCCCGGCTGATGCCGTGGCCGAAGAGGATGTCGAACTCCGCCTGCTTGAACGGCGGGGCGACCTTGTTCTTCACCACCTTGACGCGGGTGCGGCTGCCGACCGCGTCGGTGCCGTCCTTGAGCGTCTCGATCCGCCGGATGTCCAGCCGGACCGAGGCGTAGAACTTCAGCGCCTTGCCACCGGTCGTGGTCTCCGGCGAGCCGAACATCACGCCGATCTTCTCGCGGAGCTGGTTGATGAAGATGGCGGTGGTGCCCGAGTTGCTCAGCCCACCGGTGATCTTCCGCAGGGCCTGGCTCATCAGCCGGGCCTGCAGGCCGACGTGGCTGTCGCCCATCTCGCCCTCGATCTCGGCGCGCGGTACCAGCGCGGCCACCGAGTCGATCACGATGAGGTCGATCGCGCCGGAGCGGATCAACATGTCGGCGATCTCAAGCGCCTGCTCACCGGTGTCCGGCTGGGAGACCAGCAGCGAGTCGGTGTCCACGCCGAGGACCTTGGCGTAGTCCGGGTCGAGCGCGTGCTCGGCGTCGATGAACGCGGCGACGCCGCCGGCGGCCTGGGCGTTGGCCACCGCGTGCAGCGCGACCGTCGTCTTACCCGAGGACTCCGGGCCGTAGATCTCCACCACCCGGCCGCGGGGCAACCCGCCGACGCCCAGCGCGACGTCCAGCGCGATGGACCCGGTCGGGATCACCCTGATCGGCGCACGGACCTCGTCACCGAGGCGCATCACCGAGCCCTTGCCGTGGTTTTTCTCGATCTGGGCGAGCGCGAGTGCTAGCGCCTTCTCGCGGTCGGGAGCTGCGCTCATCGAATGCCACCTTGCTGAAGTAGGGAACGCGGTACGGCTGACGCTAGGCGGCGCGACCGACGGTTTGGTGACCGCGGGCGTCGTCTGTGGACAACTCCACCGGGTGTGGACAACACCTTAGCCGAACGGCTGTTCGAATCCGACAGGACACGCCGATACGGGATAATTCGGCGCGCTCACCGCCGCTCGGGGGGTACCTCGAAGGCACCGCAGACCGCCCGCCAGACGTCCCGGGGGTCCCAGCCGGCCTCCAGCGCCTGATTCACGGTCTGCCCGTTGAGCTCGGCGAACACGTGGTCGGTGGCCAGCGAGCTGGCCCGCACCGAACCGAACTCGTCGGCCATCAGCTCGCGGAATTGACTCAGTCGCACCCGCCCCACGCTAGAGCGTGCCCGCCGAAATCAGCCAACCGGCCGCACGGCACCGCCCCGACCAGCCACGCAGCGCCGCTCCGACAGCGCAGCGCCGCTCCGACAGCGCAGCGCCGCCGGGCCCGCCGCTCCCACCGGCAGCGCGGCGCCGCCGGGCCCGCGTCGCCGCCGATCCCACCGGCAGCGCAGCGCCGCCGGGCCCGCGTCGCCGCCGATCCCACCGGCAGCGCAGCGCCGCCGGCCCCCCGCAGCTCCCGCCGGTCCGCGGCCAGCCGCGCGGCGCCGGTCCCGCCGGTCCGCTGTTACCGAGCTGCACAGGGTGCAGGTTTTTCGGCCGCTAGACCTGCACCCTGTGCAGCTCGGTAACAAGGCGCTCGGCGCACCGACACTCACGCACGACTCCGCATGAACCGCCGGCGAGTGATCAACGGGACACCACGGCTGTTCGAGGCCGCGAGAACAACCCTGAAGTCCCGCTGATCATGGGGCCCTGCTCAGGCGGCCGGCCAAGGGCGGCTCACTGCCCAACGCCTGCGTCATCAGTCACCGAACCGGCCACCAGGCTGCCGTGGCAGCTGCCTGTGGTTACCGAGCTGCACACCAGGCATGCCGCGGGCGCCCACAACCTGCCTGGTGTGCAGCTCGGTAACACTCGCGGCGGCGGCGTGCGCCGCCGGCGGCACGGTGCCCGCCGGTCCGGGTACCGTGCGGGGGTGCTGACCTCGCCGGACCCGACCGGGCTCTCCTCGCCGCTCGGCCAGCTGGTGGTGCTGGCCGGACTGGTGGCCAGCCTGGTGGTGCTGGCACGCTGGTGGTGGCAGCGCCGGCGCTAGCTGGGCCCCCGCGACGCCGCGCCACCGCCGCGCCACCACGCCGCGCCACCGACGCCGAGCCACCGACGCCGCGCCACCGACGCCGACACCGACGCCGAGCCACCGAAACCCGCGCCACCGAAACCCGCGCCACCGAAAGCCGAGCGAAGTCCCTCCGGGGTCGTGACCGGAAATTCGGTCCGTTTCCGGCTGTGCGGGCGCTAGCTTCTGTGGGTGACCAGCCACCAGCTCGCCCAGCTGAACATCGCGCTGCCCATCGAGCCGCTGACCTCACCGCGGTTGGCCGGCTTCGTGGCGGCGCTGGACGAGATCAACGCGCTCGCCGACGCGGCGCCCGGGTTCGTCTGGCGGCTGCAGACCGAGGACGGCGACGCGACCGCCGTCCGGGCCTTCGACGACGACCGGTTGATCGTGAACATGAGTGTCTGGATCTCACTGGACGCATTGGCCGACTACGCCTACCGCAGCGGCCACGTCCGGGTGCTGCGCCGTCGCAAGGAGTGGTTCGAGGCGATGGGCGAGGCCTACCAGGTGCTGTGGTGGGTGCCGGCCGGGCAGCTGCCCACGATGGCGGACGCGGAACAGCGGCTCGCCCACCTGCGCACCCATGGCCCGACCGAGTACGCGTTCACCTTCCGCACGCCGTTCCCGGCGCCCGCCGGTGCGGCGCCCGCCGGTGCGGCGCCCGCCGGTGCGGCGCCCACCGCACCCGCCGCCGCCCCCACCGCCCGGGACGACTGGTTCTGCCCGGCCTGAGCGGCCCGCACGGGCACAGTTCGGTCACGACTCACCCGGTCACGACTCGCCCGGGATCACGACTCACCCGGGATCACGACTCGCCCGTGCCCGGCCTGAGCGGCCAGCCCCGGCTCAGGCCCCCCGCAGCGAGCTGGACAACTCGGCCCACCGCGCGAGCAGCGCGGCAGCGGCGCCGGAGTCCACCGCCTCGACCACCCGGTCCCATGACGCGCGCAGGTCGGCGAGGAGATCGTCACTCAATCCGGTGAAAGCGGCCACCGCACCCGCCGCGTTCACCAGCACCGCATCGCGCACCGGCCCGGTCTCGCCGGCCAGCAACCGCCGCGCCACGTCCGCGTTGAACGCCGCATCGCCGCCGCGCAGGTCAGCGGCGGTGGCCCTGGGTACGCCCAGCTCGGCGACGTCCAGCGACTCCAGCCGCACCGCCCCGCCGGCCACCAGCCACACCGAGGTCGTACTGGTCGTGGTGATCTCGTCCAGACCGTCGTCACCACGCACCACCAGCGCGGACGCCCCCCGACCGGCCAATACGGCGGCGATCACCGGGGCCAGCCGGAGGTCCGCGCAGCCGATCAGGCCGGCCGGCGGCTGCGCCGGGTTGGTGAGCGGGCCGAGCAGGTTCATCGCGGTCGGCACACCCAGCTCCCGGCGGGCGGTTGCCGCGTAGCGCATGGCCGGGTGGAACACCGGCGCGAAGCAGAACCCGATCCCGACCTCGGCCAGGCACCGCGACACACCGTCCGGCGGCAGGTCTATCGCCACCCCGAGTGCCTCGAGCAGGTCGGCCGCGCCGGACCGGGAGGACGCGGCCCGGTTGCCGTGCTTGACCACCGGGACACCGGCGGCCGCGACGACGATGGCCGCCATGCTCGAGATGTTGACGCTCTGCGAGTGGTCACCGCCGGTGCCCACCACGTCGACCGCGGCGCCGGCCAGCGGAACCCGGCGGGCGCGGGACAGCATCGCCTCGGCGAGCCCGGCGATCTCCTCGGCGGTCTCCCCCTTGGCGCGCAGCGCGGTCAGGAAACCGGCGAGACGGACATCACTCGCGTCACCCGCGAGCACCTCGTCCATCACCCATGCGGTGTCGGACGCGGTCAGGTCGGTGCCGGCGAGCAACCTGCTGAGCAGCCCCGGCCAGCTCCGTTCCCCGGTATCGGCGGCACCGGTTGCGCTGGTTGCGGAGGCAGCGCCTGTCTCGGTCGGCGGCGTCATGCGGCCCCGGTAACCGAACGCCGGCTCAGTGTCGGACGGCCGGGACGCCGCCGCGGAGCACGTCGGCCACCGTCTCGGCGGCGGTCAGCGGGTCCAGCGGGTGCACCAGCACCGCGTCGGCCTGCGACCAGGTCGCCAGCCACCGGTCGTCGCGTCGCTGCACGGCAACCACGATCGGGGGGCAGTTGGTGATCTCGTTCTTGAGCTGCCGGCACAGTCCCATCCCGCCGGTCGGCTGCGACTCGCCGTCCAGGATCGCCAGGTCCACCTGACCGGAGTCCATCGCGGCCAGGACCTCGGCCACCCCGCCGACCTCGAGAAACTTCACCCGACCGACGTCCGGCGCGGGGCGTCGCCCCACCGCGTTGGTGATCGACTCCCGGACCGGGGCACGGTGGCTGAACACCAGGATCGTCCGTACCGCACCCGAGGACGCACTCGAATTCCCCGCGTTTCCTGCACTACTCACGGTGTTGCTCACGAGGCTCAGTTTCCTCCCACATCGGCGGCGCGCACGATGATATCCGGGCGATCAGGCGATCCCGGGCGGGTCCGCGCGGGACATGTGATCCAGACGTGTGACCGATAGTGCCCAACCCTGAACGGACCGGGCTGACCTCGCGGGTAATAATGACCCCCGTGACGACGGCAGCGCCCAACATCAGTCAGCGGATCCATTCGCTGAATCGGCCGAACATGGTCAGCATCGGCACGATCGTCTGGCTGTCCAGCGAACTGATGTTCTTCGCGGGGCTATTCGCGATCTACTTCACCGCTCGGGCCCAGAACGTCGGCGAGTGGCCACCGCCCCCGACAGAGCTCGACGTGCCCTACGCGCTGGTCGTCACCATCATCCTGGTCGCGTCCTCGTTCACCTGCCAGTACGGCGTGTTCGCCGCTGAGCGGGGCGACGTGTTCGGGCTGCGTCGGTGGTACCTGATCACGCTGGTGATGGGCACGCTGTTCGTGCTCGGCCAGGTGAACGAGTACCGGGGCCTGATCGTGAACCACCACACCACGATCGCGTCCAGTGCCTACGGGACGGTCTTCTACCTGACGACCGGGTTCCACGCGCTGCACGTGACCGGCGGCCTCATCGCGTTCATCTTCCTGCTGATCCGCACCAAGCTCAGCAAGTTCACCCCAGCCCAGGCAACCGCGGCGATCGTGGTGTCGTACTACTGGCACTTCGTCGACGTCGTCTGGATCGGCCTGTTCTCCGTGATCTACTTCATCCGCTGACCGCTCTCCGAGCGCCCGATCTGACAGCGAGGGTTCGAGACTCCGCGATGAGAACCACCACCACACAGCGCCGTTCGACGAGCCGGTCCGCGCGGAGCAAGCTGCGTCGCCGCATTGCCGGTGCGCTCGCCCTGGGCATCGCCTTGCTCAGCGCCGGCGCGCTGTACTCCGTGTTCGCACCGAGGCCGCAGACCGCCGTCGCGGCCGACGACTCCCAGCTCGTTGCCCAGGGCCAGCAGGTCTTCGACAACCACTGCATCACCTGCCACGGCGCCAACCTCCAGGGCGTCACCGACCGGGGGCCGAGCCTGATCGGCGTCGGCTCGGCGGCCACCTACTTCCAGGTGTCCAGCGGGCGGATGCCGTTGGCCCGCCAGGAGGCGCAGGCCGAGCGCAAGCACCCGCTGGCCGACCTGAACCCGAGCACCGCGATCGGCGCGCACAACATCGACGCGCTGTCCGCGTTCGTCCAGGCGAACGGTGGCGGTCCGCAGCGGCCGGCCGAGAGCGGCATCGCGCTGCGCGGCCCGGACCCGGCCCGCGGCGGCGAGCTGTTCCGGCTGAACTGTGCGCAGTGCCACAACTTCACCGGCCAGGGCGGCGCACTGTCCTCCGGCAAGTTCGCCCCGCCGCTGAGTCCCGCGACGGAGGACCAGATCTACACCGCCATGCTCAGCGGCCCCCAGAGCATGCCGCACTTCTCCGACCGGCAGCTGTCGCCGGACGAGAAGAAGGACATCATCGCCTATGTCAAGACCGTGGCTGACGGCGGCAACGACCCCGGCGGCAACGGGCTCGGCGGGATCGGACCGGTCTCCGAGGGCCTGATCGCCTTCCTGGTCGGGATCGGCGCGCTGGTCGGCTTCACGCTGTGGTTGGGAGCAAAGGCATGAGCGCGCGAGGCCGACAGCGAGTGACCATCGCAGCGAGTGCACGGAGCGAGCGCGGAGGCGAGCAGTGAGCGAAGGAACGCACAGCCCGGCACGCCCGACCGACGCCCAGCTGGATGACTTGAACCCCGAGCAGCTCGCCACCCTGGCGACCGAGCTGGACGACGTCGTACTGCTCAAGAACGCGAACCGCTGGCCGGTCCCCGGCACCAGGGCGGAGAAGCGCGCCGAGCGGGCCGTCGCCCGCTGGTTCCTGCTCTCCGCGATCGCCGCGCTGGTGTTCGTGGTGTCGTTCCTGTTCTGGCCGTTCCACTACGTCGCCCCGGATCAGCCGGGACACCTGATGTACTCGCTGTACACCCCGGTCATCGGGGCCAGCTTCGGACTCACCGTGCTGCTCCTCGGCGTGGGCGTCATCGCGTACGTCAAGAAGTTCTTCCCCGACGAGGTGGCCGTCCAACAGCGCCACGACGGCCGGTCCGGTGAGCTGGAGCGACGCGTCCTGATGGCCCAGCTGGCCGCCGCCGGCAAGGACACCGGCATCGGGCGCCGCTCGATGATCAAGCGCAGCGCCGGCCTCGCCGCCGGGATCTTCGGCCTCGGGTTCGGCGTCATCGCGCTCGGTGGCATGATCCACAACCCGTGGAAGGGCGGCGACAAGGCCCAGCTCTGGGTGACCCCGTGGGCGCCGGAGAACGGCGAGAAGGTCTACCTGCGCCGGGACCTGGGCATCTCCTCCGAGGAGATCATCAGCAACAACATCGAGGTCCGGGTACGCCCGGAGGACCTGGACGCGGCGTCGATCGAGACGGTGTTCCCGTTCCGGCTGTCCGACCTGCATGACGCGGAGAAGATGAGCGAGAACCTGCGCGCCTCGGACGCGCCGGTGATGCTGATCAGGCTCCGGCCGGGCACCCAGGTGACCCAGCGGGCCGGCCAGGAGAACTTCCACTTCGGCGACTTCTACGCCTACTCCAAGGTGTGCACACACCTCGGTTGCCCCACCTCGCTGTACGAGTCGCAGACCAACCGGATCCTGTGCCCGTGCCACCAGTCGCAGTTCCTGGCCACCGAGTACGCCAAGCCGATCTTCGGGCCGGCCACCCGGGCGCTGCCACAGCTTCCCATCACGGTGGACAACGAGGGATACTTCATCGCGACCGCTGACTTCGACGAGGCGGTCGGGCCTGGCTTCTGGGAGCGGCGATCATGAGTTCCATCACGACCCCGACGACCAGTTCGAACGCGCTCAAGGCCAAGGCGGCCAACGCGCTCGATGAGCTCGACCAGCGGTATCACCCCGCGGCCGGGATGCGGAAGCAGTTCAACAAGGTCTTCCCGACGCACTGGTCGTTCATGCTCGGCGAGATCGCGCTGTACAGCTTCATCATCCTGCTGCTCTCCGGCACCTACCTGGGTCTGTTCTTCGACCCGTCGATGCAGGAGGTCACCTACAACGGGGTGTTCGACAACCTCCGGGGACTGTCCATGTCCCGGGCCTACGAGAGCTCCCTGCAGATCTCCTTCGACGTCCGCGGCGGGCTGTTCGTCCGGCAGATCCACCACTGGGCGGCGCTGCTGTTCGTCGCCTCGATGGTCGTGCACATGTTCCGGACGTACTTCACCGGCGCGTTCCGCAAGCCCCGTGAGACGAACTGGATCATCGGCATCCTGCTGATCCTGATGGGCTTCATGGAGGGCTTCACCGGTTACTCGCTGCCGGACGACCTGCTCTCCGGCACCGGGCTGCGGATCATGTCCGGCTTCGTGATGTCGATCCCGGTGATGGGTACCTGGGTCAACTACCTGATCTTCGGGTCGGAGTTCCCCGGGACCGAGCTGATCCCCCGGCTCTACATCGTGCACGTGCTGTTGCTGCCGGGCATCCTGCTCGCGCTGATCGCGGTGCACGTGGGGCTGGTCTGGTACCAGAAGCACACCCAGTTCCCCGGCCCCGGCCGCACCGAGAACAACGTGGTCGGCGTGCGCATCCTGCCGGCCTTCGCGGCCAAGGGCGGCGCGTTCTTCGCCGTCACCGTGGGTGTCATCGCCATCATGGCCGGCATCTTCCAGATCAACCCGGTCTGGAACTTCGGCCCGTACAACCCGGCGCACATCTCAGCGGGTTCGCAGCCGGACTGGTACGTCCTGTTCACCGAGGGCATGCTGCGCATCTTCCCGCCGTGGGAGATCAACATCGCGCACACGTACCTGATCCCGCCGGCGTTCTGGGCCAGTCCGCTGTTCCTGCCGATCATCCACGGGGTGGCGGGGGCCTACCCGATGATCGAGCGGAAGTTCACCAAGGACAACGCGATGCACAACCTGTTGCAGCGGCCCCGGGACGTGCCGGTCCGCACCTCGCTCGGTGTGATGGCCATCACGTTCTACGCCTGGCTGGTACTGCTCGGTTCGAACGACATCATCGCCGACAAGTTCAACATCTCGCTGAACGCCACCACCTGGGCCGGCCGGATCGGCATCCTGCTGCTCCCGCCGCTGGCCTACTGGGTGACCTACCGGCTCTGCCTCGGGCTGCAGCGCGGCGACCGCGCGGTCCTCGAGCACGGCATCGAGACCGGCATCATCAAGCGGCTGCCGCACGGCGAGTTCATCGAGGTGCACCAGCCGCTGGCCGGGCTCGACTCGCACGGGCACGCCATTCCGCTGGCCTACCAGGGCGCCTCGGTGCCCAAGCGGATGAACCAGCTCGGCTCCAGCGGTCACCCGGTGGCCGGGTCGTTGCTGCGGCCGGACCCGCCGGAGGAGACCGTCGCACTGGAGCAGGCCCGCGCCGAGCTGGCACACGGCAACGGCGCGGCGACCGACTCGGAGCAGCACAGCAAGGACGACCGCCGGGAGCTGGCCGGTCGCCCGAAGCAGCTCGACAACTGACCGGGCACCGCAGGCAAGAGCGGGAAAAGGCGCCTCCGACCACGTCGGGGGCGCCTTTTTCGTACGCCGGTCCGGCGGGTGCACGGGTAACGTCCGCCAGAGGGCCTCTGCGCGGTGCGCGGGCAGCGGTCGGCAGTCAGGCGGTCTGGGCGGGTTATGGGCGGCACGAGCGAACACAGGGCCAGGGAC
The DNA here is from genome assembly GCF_052566575.1 of Pseudonocardia sp. Cha107L01. Lineage (NCBI taxonomy): Bacteria > Bacillati > Actinomycetota > Actinomycetes > Pseudonocardiales > Pseudonocardiaceae > Pseudonocardia > Pseudonocardia sp. Cha107L01. The sequence continues at coordinate 4,601,006 of NZ_CP199579.1, read as the reverse complement.
TGGGCATTCTGGACCCGGGTGGACGGCGGCGGCGGGCCGTCCATCGACCTGCTGCACGCGCGGCTGGTGAGCCGCCACTACGCCCCGCACATGCACGACGTCTACGCGGTCGGTGCCTGCACCAGCGGGCGCGAGGTCATCCGGTACCGGGGCGCGCTGCACTACGCCGGCCCCGGCACGGTGGTCCTGGTCGAACCCGGCGAGCCGCACACCGGCGGACCCGCTGTACCGGACGGCTTCACCTACCGGGTGCTCTATCCGCACCACGGCCTGCTCACCGGGCCCGACGAGCCGCTGCCGCACTTCCGCGACCTCGTCATCCACGACCCGCGACTGGCCGGCGAACTGGCATCCGTCCACACCGTGCTGGCCAGGGCCGAGGACCCGCTGGAGGGCGAGTCCCGGCTCGCCGAGCTGCTCGGCGAGCTGGTGCGGCGGCACGCCAGCACGCCCGGCCCCGCTCCGCACCGCCGCGGCACCACCGTGGCCGGCCCGGTGATGAGCCGGCTGGCCGACCAGATGACCTCACCGCCGTCGCTGGCCGAGATGGCCGGCGAGCTGGGCCTGTCCCGCTACCAGTTGGTGCGGGCGTTCCGGGAGGAGGTCGGCATGCCGCCCTACGCCTGGCTCGCCCAGCACCGGGTGGCCCACGCCAAGCGCCTGCTGGAGCGGGGTGGACGGCTGGCCGAGGTGGCGACCCGGCTCGGCTTCGCCGACCAGGCGCACCTGACCCGGTGGTTCCGGCGGGTGGTCGGTGTGACCCCGGGTGCGTTCCGCAACAGCGTTCAAGACTCCGCGCGGGGATGAGGACGACGCTGGGCGGTGTTGTCCGGTCCGTAGGACCAGTTCGGGTGTGGCGCGCCGCGGTAACCGGTGGCCCAGAGTGATGTGGAGTTCTCGGTGAGTCGGCGAGGTTGGCTGCTGTTCGCGGCGATGTGCCTGCTGTGGGGCATCCCGTACCTGATGATCAAGATCGCGGTGGACGGCGTCTCCGTGCCGGTGCTGGTGTTCGCGCGCACCGCGATCGGCGCGGCGGTGCTGCTCCCGCTCGCCGCCAGGGCCGGCGGGCTGGCCATCCTGCGCGCGCACTGGCGCCCGCTGCTCGCCTTCGCCGCGCTGGAGATCATCGGCCCGTGGTGGCTGCTGTCCGACGCCGAGCGCCGGCTGTCCAGCGGGATGACCGGGCTGCTCATCGCCGCGGTGCCGATCATCGGGGTGCTGGTCGTCCGCCTCTTCGGCGACACCACCCCGTTGGGTCCGGTGCGCTGGACCGGGCTGGGGCTCGGGATGGCCGGCGTCCTGCTGCTCGCCGCGCCGCACCTCGGCGGGGGCACCGGGTGGCCGGTGGTGGAGCTGCTGCTGGTGGCGATCGGGTACGCCACCGCTCCGGTGATCGCCGCGCGCAAGCTGGCCGAGGTGCCCAACCTGCTGATGACCGCCAGCTGCCTGACACTCGCCGCCCTGGTCTACACGGTGCCCGCGATCGTCACCTGGCCGCGCGAGCTGCCGTCGGGTGCGGTGTTGCTCGCGCTCGGCGGGCTCGGGGTGGTCTGCACCGCGGTGGCGTTCGTGCTGTTCTTCGAGCTGATCCGCGAGGTGGGGCCGGCCAGGGCGATGGTGTTCACCTACGTCAACCCGGCGGTCGCGGTCACCGCGGGTGTGCTGCTGCTCGGTGAGCCGCTGACCCTGCCGGTGATCGCGGCGTTCGTCCTCATCCTGACCGGATCGGTGCTGGCCACCGCGCGGCAGCGGGAGAAGGTCCCGGCGGTGGCGGCCGTCGCCCAGCCCTGCCCCGCGGCCGACTGACCGGGCGGCGGCCGCTCCGGGCCGTCAGACCGGCCCCGGGCGGTCAGACAGACTCTGGGCGGTCGATCGCGTAGTGCGCGAGCTTGACCTCGCGGCCCTCGTGCTCGGCAACCTCGTCGCGTTGCCAGCGCATTCCGGACTTCTCCATCACCCGGCGGCTGGCCGCGTGGTCGATCTTCGCCTCCGCGCAAACCCGGCCGATGTCGGGCTGGCCGAGAAGGTGCTCGACCACCGCGCCGAGGGCCTCCGTGGCGTAGCCCTCGCCCCAGCAGGACGACGCGATGTCGTAGCCGACGGAGACCTCGACCGGGTCACCGGTGCGGGCGCAGCTGATCGTGCCGATGACCGCGTCGTCGGAGCGCCGCAGCAGCAACCACGGGCCGAGGTCCGGTGCGCCCTCGTCGGCCTCCTGGTCGATCGCCGGGTACAGCGCGACGAGCCGCAGCACCTGGGTGGCGAATGCCGAGGGGTACCCGTCCGCGTAGACCGGGCGGTCCAGGTCGGAGGCGGCCAGGGTGCGCTCGGCGTCGTGCGCGGTGAGCGTCCGCAGCTGCAGCCGAGGGCTCGAGATCACCGCCGTCCGGGGAGTCACGCTCTCAGTGGTCCGAGCGCGGCAGGTGGTACTCGAAGAGGAGCCCACCCACCATGAAGATCAGGATCGCACCGGAGATGACGAGCGCCCAGATCATCCAGTAGGCCACGCTGATCCCGACCAGGGCCGCGCCGGCCGCCAGGCCGATCGGCCAGTAGCTGCCCGGGCTGAAGAACCCGACCTCACCGGCACCGTCGGAGATCTCCGCGTCCGGATTGTCCTCCGGACGGGCCTCCAGCCGCCTCGACACGAAGCGGAAGTAGGTGCCGATGATCAGCGACAGGCCACCGGTCAGGGTGAGGCCGACGATGCCGACGGCCTCGTGCGACAGCAACCCGTACACGATCGCGCACAGGAAGAAGAACGCCGTGCAGATCTCGAAGATCCGAGATTCAACCTTCATCGCGCCACCACTCCCCTTCGCTCAGCTGCTCGACCGGACCGACGCCGAACGCTCGTTGCGCTCGGTGTGGAACGGGTAGGTGGTGGTTGCCTCCGGCGCGCACAACTCGCCGCAGTTGAGCGCGGCCAGCGCTTCGCCGGCTGTGTTCGGCACCCCGGTGATCGGGTTGTTCTGGGTGCGCAGCTGCAGGTAGCGGCCGTAGAGGTCCGGGTTCAGCGCGCGGACCTCGAAGTTCATCGCGGAGTGGTAGCTGCCGCACAGCTCGGCGCAGCGACCGACGAACGCACCTTCCCTATCGATCTTGTCGATGAGGAAGACGTTGTCCGTGTCGTTCTTCTCCGGGTCCGGGAAGACGTCCCGCTTGAACAGGAACTCCGGCACGAAGAACGAGTGGATGACGTCCTGGGAGTCGAGGGTGAACTCGATGCTGCGGTCGGTCGGCAGCACGAGCAGCGGAATCGTCTCGCTGGTACCGAGCGTGCTGATCGGCCGGCCCGTCGGGTTGTCCGGGTAGTCGAACTTCCAGTTCCACTGGAAGGCGGTGACGTTGACCTTGACGTCGGGGTTCGGGATGTGCTTGTCGACGTCGTTCTGCACCACCACGGTGTAGCTGAAGATGCCGGCCACGATGATCGTGGGGAGCACCACACTGACGATCTCCACCGGCAGGCTGTACTGGAACTGCCTCGGCAGCTCCTCGTCGCCCTTCTTGCGGTGGAAGATGAGCGCCCAGATCGTCATACCCCAGACGATGACGCCGACCACCAGCGATGCGACCACCAGGGTCGTCCACAGCTGCCGCATCTCCAGCGCCTGCGGGGTGACCCCTACTGGCCAGCCAAAACGCAGCACCTCGTCGACCGAGCAACCACTCGCCGATACCGCCACGACGGCGGCAAGGACGGCAACTTTGATCGCCCGCCCGAACCGAGTGCGCCTCACGTCGCCCACAGCTCGCTGCCTCCCACACTTGGTCGACGTCGCCCGATTGCACCAATTGGCGCAGCGGCAACTACCTAGGGCGCAGCCTATAAGAACTGGACGCCACTCTCGCGTCTGGGTACGTGGGCGGCGCGCGCATGTCGCCGGAAGCGGACCGGCATACTGGGCCGCCTCGGACCGGCTCGGGTCTGAGCCGTCGGGACCGGCGTCGTGGATGGTGCCGAGTACGGCGCCGGCGCGCGCGACTCGACAGCCTCGACGGGCCCGCCGGCACCCACAGGTGGGAAGGGGCGAACACGCCGCGTGTGTGGACTACTGGGACTGCTGACCGCGCGCGGCGATGCGCCGGACCGGGCGGGCGCCATCACCGGCGCACTGCACTGCTCACGCCACCGCGGTCCGGACGAGACCGACGTCTGGCACAACCAGGACGTGGTCTTCGGCTTCAACCGACTGGCCATCATCGACCTGGAGAGCTCACACCAACCGCTGCACTACGCGGAGGGCCGCTACACGCTGGCGTTCAACGGTGAGGTCTACAACTACCTGGAGCTGCGCGAACAGCTGATCGCCGAGCACGGCGCCACGTTCAGCACCGAGGGTGACGGCGAGGTCGTCGTCGCCGCGTACCACTACTGGGGCGCCGACGCGGTGCGCCGGCTGCGCGGCATGTTCGCGTTCCTGATCTGGGACGCCGAGCGCCGGGTGCTGTTCGGCGCCCGGGACCCGTTCGGCATCAAGCCGCTCTACGTCAGCACCGGGCCCGCCGGCACCGCGTTCGCGAGCGAGAAGAAGTGTCTGCAGGAGCTCGCCGAGCCCGGCACGCTGAGCCTGGACCTGCCCGCCCTGCAGCACTACCTGCTGCTGCAGTACGTGCCGGAGCCGGCCACCATGCACCGGGAGATCCGGCGGATCGAGTCCGGCACCATGTTCACCGTCCGCCCCGGCGAGGAGCCGGTCAGCGAGCGGTACTTCGACCCTGTGTTCTCCCCCACTCCGCTCATCGGCGCCGACGACCGGAGCGCACTGCACCACCGGGTGGCCGACGTGCTGCGCGACTCGGTGGCCAAGCACATGCGCGCGGACGTCACCGTCGGCGCCTTCCTGTCCGGCGGCATCGACTCCACCGCCATCGCCGCGCTGGCCAAGGAGCACAACCCGAACCTGATCACCTTCACCACCGGGTTCGAGCGGGAGGGCTACTCCGAGGTCGACGTGGCCGCCGAGTCGGCCGCCGCCATCGGCGTCCGGCACGTGGTGCGCACCGTCAAGCCGGACGAGATGATGGAGGCCCTGCCCCTGATCGTCTGGTACCTCGACGACCCGGTGGCCGACCCGGCGCTCGTGCCGCTGTGGTTCATCGCCAGGGAGGCCCGCCAGCACGTCAAGGTGGTGCTGTCCGGGGAGGGCGCGGACGAGCTGTTCGGCGGCTACACGATCTACCGCGAGCCGCTGTCGCTGGCGCCGTTCGAGCGGGTGCCCGGTGGCGTGCGCAAGGCGCTGGGCCGGCTGTCCACCCGGATCCCCGAGGGCGTGCGCGGCAAGGACCTGCTGCGCCGGGGCGCGCTGCCACTGGAGCAGCGCTACTACGGCAACGCCCGGATCTTCCGGGACGACCAGCTCACCAAGGTACTGCGCACCTTCGACCCGCGCCGGTCGCACACCGAGATCACCGCACAGTGGTACCGGCAGTCCGCCGGCTGGGACCCGGTGGCCCGGATGCAGCACGTCGACCTGTTCACCTGGCTGCGCGGCGACATCCTGGTCAAGGCCGACAAGATGACCATGGCCAACTCACTGGAGCTGCGGGTGCCGTTCCTGGACCCCGAGGTGTTCCGGGTGGCCGCCGCGATCCCGCTGGACGAGAAGATCACCGGTACCAACGCCTCCGGCACCACCAAGTACGCGCTGCGCCGGGCCCTGGAGGGCATCGTGCCGGCGCACGTGCTGCAGCGGCGCAAGCTGGGCTTCCCGGTACCCATCCGGCACTGGCTGCGCGACGAGATGTACGAATGGGCGGCCGGAATCATCCGGGACAGCCAGACCGATCACCTGCTCGACCTGGAGGCGGTCCGCCGGATGCTGGACGAGCACCGGGCCGGGCCGTTCGACCACAGCAGGCGGATCTGGACGCTGCTGGTCTTCATGCTCTGGCACGGCATCACCGTGGAGGGCCGGATCCGTCCGGAGATCCCGGAGCCGCAGTACCCCGTACAGCTCTGATTGGGGCTCGCACAGAGCTGGTACGGGCCGCACAAGGGCTACAGGGTCTGTGCGGCGGGCACCAGGTCTGTGCCGGGCCCACTCAAGCTCCGGCTCAGTTCCGCGCCGGCAGGCTGGCGGCGATCTCGTCGGCGGCGTCCGGGCCGTAGGCGTCGCGCAGCCGGGCCACGGAGCTGTCCCGGCCCCAGGTCCACTCCTGCGGCCCGTCGGTCTCCAGCACGTTCACGGCCACCAGCGAACCCAGCTGCCCGGCCCGCTCCAGCGACAACCCGTTGGCGATCCCGGCCAGGAACCCCGCGCGGAACCCGTCCCCGACCCCGGTCGGGTCGACCTTGCCGGTCTCCGGGACCACACCGATCTTGAGCTCGAAGCCGTCGCGGCCGACCAGCTGCGCGCCGTGCTCGCCGAGTGTGGTGATCCGCACCTCAGCCCGCTCGGCAACCTGCGCCTCGGTCCAGCCGGTCTTCTGCAGCAGCAGTTCCCACTCGTAGTCGTTGGTGATCAGGTACCGGGCGCCCTCGACCAGCTGGCGGATCGCCGGACCCTCCATGCGGGCCAGTTGCTGGGACGGGTCGGCGACGAACGCGACGCCGAGCTCCCGGCACTCGCGGGTGTGCCGCAGCATCGCGTCGGGGTCGTTCGCCCCGATCAGCACGAGGTCGGGCCCACCGGGCCCGCCGACCCACTCGCTCAGCGAGATCTCCGAGGCCCTCGCCATCGCGCCCGTGTAGAAGGACGCGATCTGCCGCATGTCGGAGTCGGTGGTGCACATGAACCGGGCGGTGTGTACATCGTCACAGACGTGCACCCGGGTGCAGTCCACCCCGACCCGCTCGAGTTCGGCGCGATAGTCGGCGAAATCCGGGCCGACCGCACCGACCAGTAGCGGCCGCTCCCCGAGCACCCCCATCGCGTACGCGATGTTCCCGGCCACCCCGCCGCGCCTGATCACCAGGTCGTCCACGAGGAAGCTCAGCGACACCCGTTCCAGCTGGTCGGGCACGAACTGGTCGGCGAACCGGCCAGGAAAGTGCATGAGGTGGTCGGTCGCGATGGATCCGGTCACTGCGATGGGCACGATGGGTCACCTTACCGTGGCAGACGCGACCTGTCCGAGGTCAGCAATTCACACAACAGCGGCCGGGGTGCGGAGCCATCGCTCCGCACCCCGGCCGCTGTGGATCCAGGCCTGGATGCGTCTCTAGTTGAACGAGTCGCCGCAGGCACACGAGCCGCCCGCGTTCGGGTTGTCGATCGTGAAGCCCTGCTTCTCGATCGTGTCCACGAAGTCGATGACCGCACCCTGCAGGTACGGCACGCTCATCCGGTCCACCCCGACCCGCAGCCCGTTGAAGTCGCGGTAGATGTCGCCGTCGAGCGAGCGGTCGTCGAAGAACAGCTGGTAACGCAGGCCAGAGCAGCCGCCCGGCTGCACCGCGATGCGCAGGTGCATGTCATCGCGCCCCTCCTGGTCCAGCAGCGCCTTCGCCTTGACCGCGGCCGCCTCAGTCAGCTCCACGCCATGCGTCTGCTCAGTGGTGGTGGTGCTGTTGTCGACCGACATCTGCTCTCCCTCGCCGTTCGCTCACGTAGCGGGTCCTCACCCGTCCAACGCCAAAAACAACACAAGCGTTGTCCTGAATGTTCCGCCCCGCGCTGTTGCCTGTAGTTCATGGTGACACACGGAATGCTACCCGGGCATCGTGAGGCGCTGCACGAATCGGTGTCGGGCCGGTCAGGCGCTGCCGGGGTTGCGCCACTGGCCGGTCAGGCGCTGCCGGGGGTGCGCCACTGGCCGGCCAGGTGCTCGGCCAGCGCGGCCAGCGTGCCGGCCGGGTCCGCCATCGAGGCCTCCACGCCGCCGGCATGCTCGGACACCGAGTACGCGGCCTCCACCCCGGCGGCCGCCGCCTCCCGCCGGCCGACGCTGACCTGACCGGCCAGCACCAGGCACGGCACGCCCCGGGCGGCCGAGGCCGAGGCGACGGCAGTGATCAGCTTGCCGCGCAGCGACTGCCAGTCGAAGCTGCCCTCGCCGGTGAGCACCAGGTCGGCGCTGTCCAGCGCGGTGTCCAGCCCGGACAGCTCGCGGACCAGGCCGGCCCCGGACACCTGCTCGCCGCCGCAGGCCAGCAGCGCCGCGCCGAGCCCACCGGCCGCCCCGCCGCCCGGCGCGGTGACCAGGTCGGTCAGCTCCCGGTGCACGGCCGTTGCCAGTGCCTCGGCATAGTGCCCCAGCGCCGCGTCCAGCTCAGTCACCGCGTCGGCGTCCGCGCCCTTCTGCGGGCCGAACACCGCCGCCGCGCCGTGCTGGCCGAGCAGCGGGTTGTCCACGTCGGCGGCCAGCACCAGGTGCACCCGCGCTGGCAGTACCGGCGGTCCGGCCAGCGCGGCGCAACGGGCCAGGGCGGCGCCGCCGTCGGGCAGCGGCTCCCCCGCGCCGTCCAGCGGCTGGGCGCCCAGCACGGCGAGCGCGCCGGCACCACCGTCGGTGTTGGACGACCCGCCCAGCCCGACCACGATCCGGGTCACCTCGGGGTCGGCGGCCGCCGCGGCGATCAGCTCGCCGACGCCCCGGCTGCTCGCCGCCCTGGCCACCGCCGGCACGCGGCGCTCACGGGGCACCAGGTGCAACCCGCAGGCCTGGGCGACCTCCACATAGGCGACCTCGCCGACCTTCAGCCAGTGCGCCGACACCGGCTTGCCCTCCAGCGGCCCGGTGACCTGCAGCGGGAGCAGTTCGCCGCCGAGCACCGCATGCAGGACGTCGAGGAAGCCGGTGCCGCCGTCCGCGAGCGGCAGCTCGAGCGTCTCGTCGGCCGGCGCGACCCGGTGCCAGCCCTCGGCGATCGCGGTGGCCGCCTCGGTTGCCGACAGGGTGCCGCCGTACGAATCCGGGGCGATCACAATGCGCACCCGCTGGACGCTACCTGGCCTGTCGAGCCGTATGGTTGACGCTGTGAAGTTTCTGCGCCGCCGCAACTCCGACGACGCGGTCGGGGCGGCTACCTCCGAAGACGGCAGCGAGACCATCACCGATGCCCTCGGCCGGCGGCACACCGCGGGCAAGGGCCGGCCGACCCCGAAGCGCCGTGAAGCGGAGACCAAGCGCCGCGGCCCCGCTCCGCCGCCACCGAAGACCCAGCGCGAGGCCCAGAAGCTGGCCCGCCAGAACCGCGCCAGCCGGGCCGAGCGTCGCCAGGACGCGGCGGGGCGACGGGCCCGGATGCTGGCCGGCGACGAGCGCGCACTGATGCCGAGGGACCGCGGTCCGGTCAAGGCCTACGTGCGTGACGTGGTCGACTCCCGTCGGCACCTGATCGGGCTGTTCATGCCGCTCGCCGCGCTGGTGTTCGTGTCGCTGATCGTGCCGGTCCCCCGGCTGCAGAGCATGGTCAGCCTGTTCTGCATGGCCATGCTCGCCGCGATCGTGCTGGAGGGTGTGCTGCTCGGGCGCCGGGTCACCAGGGCGGCCCGGGAGAAGTTCCCGAAGGAGCAGGTCAGCGGCGTCGCCATCGGCTGGTACTCCTTCAGTCGGGCCAGCCAGCTGCGCAAGCTCCGGGTCCCGAAGCCCCGGGTGAAGATCGGCGCCGAGGTCTGACCCGGCCGACCGGCTGACCGGCGGGCGGGGGCCCCTGGCCGGGCGTAGGGTCCGAATCATGGAGTTCCGTCGCCTCGGCCGAAGTGGCCTCACCGTCAGCGCCATCTCCTACGGCAACTGGATCACCCACGGTGGTCAGGTCGAGGAGGACCAGGCGGTGTCCTGCGTGCGCGCCGCCCTCGACGCGGGCATCACCACCTTCGACACCGCCGACGTCTACGCCGGTACCCGGGCCGAGGCGGTGCTCGGCCGCGCGCTGGCCGGTCAGCGCCGGGAGGGTCTGGAGATCTTCACCAAGGTCTACTTCCCGACCGGCACCGGACAGAACGACCGGGGGCTCGGCCGCAAGCACATCACCGAGTCGATCCACAACTCGCTGCGCCGCCTCGGCACCGACTACGTGGACCTCTACCAGGCACACCGCTACGACTCCAGCACCCCGCTGGAGGAGACCATGTCGGTGTTCGCCGACCTGGTGCACAGCGGCAAGGTGCTCTACATCGGCGTGTCCGAATGGAATCCCGAGCAGATCGCGGCCGGCGCCGAACTGGCCCGTGAGCTGCGGATCCCGCTGATCTCGAACCAGCCGCAGTACTCCATGCTCTGGCGGGTCATCGAGCCGGCCGTGGTGCCCACCTGCGAGCGCGAGGGAATCTCCCAGATCGTCTGGTCGCCGATCGCGCAGGGGGTGCTGACCGGCAAGTACCGGCCCGGCGCCGCCCCACCCGAGGGGTCCAGGGCCACCGACGAGACCTCCGGTGGCGCGCAGATGATCTCCCGGTGGCTGCGCGAGGACGTGCTGACCCGGGTCCAGGAACTGCGTCCGCTGGCCGCCGAGGCCGGGCTGAGCATGGCGGCCTTCGCGGTGGCCTGGGTGTTGCAGAACAAGAACGTGGCCTCGGCCATCGTCGGCGCCACCCGGCCCGAGCAGATCAAGGACAACGTGGCCGCCGCCGGTGTGACATTGGACGCCGAACTGCTGCACCGGGTCGACCAGGTGCTCGGTGACGTGCCGCAGCGCGATCCGGAGCGGGTCGGCTAGGCCGGACAGGCCCGGCCCTCGGCGTCCGGCTCAGCCACCTCGTTCGGAGGTGCTCAGCCTGCCCGGGTCGGAGGTGCTCGCGCGAAAACTGTCGGACCCCGCTGGCACGCTGTCGGCCATGTCACACAGCACCCCGCCGGTCGCCCTGACCGCGGCCCCGCCCTACGAGCTGGCCCTCTCCGTGCGCGCGATGTCCGGTTTCGCCCCGTGCGCCGGCGAGCAGCAGGTCAGCGCCGGCACCGTGCGTAAGGCCGTTGCGCTCACCGGCGGGCGCGCGGTGGTCGCCGAGATCGGCCCGGCCGGCGGGGGCGTCTCGTTGGTCGTGCACAGCGCCGGCCCGGTCACCGCCTCGGAACACCAGGAGGTGGCCACCTCGGTCAGCCGCTGGCTGTCCCTTGCCGACGACCCGACGTCGTTCCTGGCCTCGGCCAGGGCTGATCCGGCGATGGCGCCGGTGCTCGCCGAGACCGAGGGCCTGCACCAGCTCCGGTTCGTCAGTGTGGCCGAGGGGGCCTGCTACTTCGTGCTCGCGCAGCGCACCTCGCAGGTCCAGGCCGGCGGGCGCAAACGGCGGTTGGCAGGTGTCTACGGCCCGGTCCTCGAGCTCGACGGCACCAGTTACCGGGCCTTCCCCACGCTCGACCGCCTCGCCGGGCTGACCGTGGGCGAGCTCGCGCCGTTCACCGCGAACCTGCGCCAGTCCGAGTACCTGGCCGCCGTGCTCGACCGGCTGGCGAGCTGGCCGGCCGAGTGGGGCTATCAGGCGCCGACCAACCAGCTGCTCGCCGAGTTGCGGCGCGTCCGGGGCGTGGGTGAGTTCACCGCGAGCGGGATCGCGCTGCGGGTGTTCGGCCGGTTGGACGTGGTGCCGGCGCCGCTGCCGGCGTTCACCAGGGCGATCGATGCGCTGTACGGCCCAGGGGTCTCGATGTCCGACCTGGCCGCGCGCTACGGCGACCAGATCGGGCTCTGGGGCTACCACGTCCGGACCGGGCTGAGCTGGCTCGGCGACCCGGGCGGCGCCGGCCGGGATGCTCCGGTCAGCCTTGCTCGTGCAGGCTCATCGGCCCGTACACCTCAGCGTCACCGTCGAGCAGGGTAACGGCGTGGACGCCGTCGTCCAGCAGCTCCGGCCAGACGTCGGTGAACCAGGACTCCGCTTCGGCCTGGTCGGAGAAGCTCTCGTCAGGACCGGTGGTCTGCTCGCCCGCATCGTCCAGGTATCGCCAGCGGAAGGTCACAGGTGCGGACGGTAGCGTGCCCGGGTGCCAGATGCCGCGCGACGCACCCTTGTTCTCGGCGGCACCCGGTCCGGCAAGTCGGCGCACGCCGAAGGATTGCTGCCCGCTGATCTGCCGGTCCGGTACGTGGCCACCGGGCGGACCCGGCCGGACGACCCGGAGTGGACCGCGCGGATCGACGCGCACCGGTCCCGGCGACCGGCCGGCTGGCTGACCGTGGAGACCTCGGACCTGGTCGGCGAGTTCGCGCGGTCGGCCGACGCATCGCTGCTGGTCGACGACCTGGCCACCTGGCTGACCGGGGTCCTGGACGATGCCGCCGCCTGGGACGGCGCCCCGGAGGCACTGGCGGTGGCCGGCGCCGAGGTGGACGCGCTGGTGGACGCGGTCGGCCGGTGCCCGGGTCGGCTGGTGCTGGTGTCCGCCGAGGTCGGGCTGGGCGTGGTGCCGGCAACCCGGTCCGGCCGGCTGTTCCGCGACGAGCTCGGCGCGCTGAATGCCCGGCTGGCCCAGGTCTGCGACGAGGTCCTGCTGCTGGTGGCCGGCATCCCGCTGCGGCTGCGCTGAGTGTGGGCCGGGCCCGGCCGCGGCTGGTGTCCCGCCGGAGCACAGCCCCGGGTGCCGCGCCCGCGGCGAAGTCGACGATGCTGGACGCATGGTGGAGTTTCCGGCGATCGCGCCTCCCGACGAGCTGACCGGCCAGCAGGCGCGGGCCCGGCACGCCCAGCTGACCAAACCCGCGGGCTCACTCGGCCGGCTCGAGCAGGTGGGTGTGTGGTTGGCGGCCTGCCAGGGTCACTGCCCGCCCCGGCCGCTGGCCCGGCCCCGGGTGGTGGTGTTCGCCGGTGACCACGGGGTGGCCCGGCACGGCGTCTCCGCCTACCCGCCCGAGGTCACCGGCCAGATGGTGTCGAACTTCCTCGCCGGCGGCGCGGCGGTGAACGTGCTCGCCTCGGTCGCCGGCGCCACCGTGCGGGTGGTTGACCTCGCTGTCGACTCCCCCGCCGAGGTCGCGCAGGCGCTGCCGGCTCAGGTGACCCGGTACAAGGTGCGTCGGTCCAGCGGCCGTATCGACATCGAGGACGCGCTGAGCCAGGACGAGGTCGAGGCCGCCGTGGCCGCCGGTCGGGCGATCGCGGACGAGGAGGTCGACAGCGGTGCCGACCTGCTCATCGCCGGTGACATGGGCATCGGGAACACCACGCCGGCCGCGGTACTCGTCGCGGCGCTGACCGGGGCGGAACCGGTTGCGGTGGTCGGCCGGGGCACCGGGATCGACGACGCCGGCTGGATGCGCAAGGCGGCCGCGATCCGGGACGCGCTGCGCCGGGCCCGCCCGGTGGTCCGGGAGCCGCTGGCCCTGCTGCGTACCGCGGGTGGCGCCGACCTGGCCGGCATGGCGGGATTCCTCGCCCAGGCCGCGGTCCGGCGCACCCCCGTGCTGCTCGACGGCGTGGTCGTCGGAGCGGCCGCACTGGTCGCCGAGGAGCTGGCTCCGGGCGCGAGGGCCTGGTGGTTGGCCGGGCACCGCTCCGTTGAGCCGGCCCACATGCTGACGCTCGAGCACCTCGGGCTGGAGCCACTGCTCGACCTCGGGATGCGGCTCGGCGAGGGTTCCGGGGCGCTCACCGCGCTGCCGCTGGTGTTGATGGCCGGCCGGGTACTGGCGGAGATGGCCACTTTCGCCGACGCGGGCGTGAGCGAGACGCCGGCCGCCGAGTCCGGGGCCGGCGAACCCGGGGCCGCCGAGTCCGGGGCCGGCGAACCCGCAGCCAGCGAGCCCGCGGCCGCCGAGCCCGCTGCCCGCGAACCCGCAGCCAGCGAGCCCCCGGCCGCCGAGCCCGCTGCCCGCGAACCCGCAGCCAGCCAGCCCGCAGCCGCAGAGCCCGGGGCAGCCGAGTCGCGGGATCGCGTCGCGCCCGACCCCACCGGCCCCGCCGAGCAGGTCTCCGGCTGACCGGTGGGCGGCTTGCGGCTGGCTCTGAGCTGGCTCACCGTGCTGCCGGTGCCGGGCCCCGCCACGGTGGACCGGCGGGTGGCCGCGTCGGCGATCCGCTGGGCGCCGGCAGCGGGCGTGCTGCTGGGCGGGTCCGCGACCGCACTGCTGTACGGGCTCGGTTGGCTGGGCGTGCCGGCCGTGGTGGCCGCGTTGCTGGTGCTGGCGGCCTTGGCCCTGGCTACCAGGGGCATGCACCTGGACGGGCTGGCCGACACCGCCGACGGGCTGGGCTGCTACGGGCCGCCGGAGCGCGCGCTCACCGTGATGCGGGACGGCGGAGCGGGACCGTTCGCGGTGGTCACGCTCGTGCTGACGCTCGGCTTGCAGGCCGGTGCGCTGGCCCGGCTGGCGGCTGAACCGGGGCGCTGGCCGGCGGTGCTGCTCGCCGTGGTCGCCGGCCGCTGCGCGTTCGCCTGGTGCTGCCGGCGCGGGGTGCCGGCGGCCCGGCCTGACGGGCTGGGCGCTCTGGTCGCCGGTACCCAGCCGTGGCCGATCGGGGCGCTGGCCATGCTCGTGCTGGCCGCCGCCGCGGTCACCGCCGTACCGACCCGCCCCTGGCAGGGGCCGCTGGCGGTACTACTCGCCGCCGCCCTGGTGGTCGGGCTGTCCGCGCACACCCGGCGCCGGTTCGGCGGTGTCACGGGGGACGTTCTCGGCGCCGCGGCCGAACTCGCCACCACCGTCGTCCTCGTGGTCACCGCCACCGCCTAGGCGCACCCAGGGCCGCCGCCCCCGGGCCGCCGCCCCTGGTTGGGGCCGGCACAGACCTGGTCATGGCCGCACAGACCATGCAAGGTCTGTGCGGCCCGCACCCGGTCTGTGCCAGCCACACGCGGTACGGCCCGTGCGGCCCGTGCGGCCCCGCAGGCCGGGGGTCCTAGGCGCTGACGCGGGCCTGGGTCAGCGGCTGCATCCAGTGGTGCGGGTCCGGACCGGTGCCGAGCTGGATCTCGGTGAGCAGCGCGCGGAGCCGCGTGGTGACCGGGCCGGGCGTGCCGTCGCCGATCCGCACGGTGCCGCCGTTGTGCTTGACCGCACCGATCGGGCTGATCACCACGGCGGTGCCGGACCCGAACACCTCGGTGATGCGGCCGTCGGCCGCGCCCTCCAGCCACTCCTGACCGGACACCTGCCGCTCGCTGACCCGCAGACCCAGCTCCCGGGCCAACACCAGCAACGAGTCCCGGGTGATCCCGGCCAGGATGCTGCCGGACAGCTCAGGGGTGACCAGCTCGGCATCGTCCCCGGAGCCGAAGACGAAGAACAGGTTGTTGCTGCCCATCTCCTCGATCCAGCGGCGCTCGCCGGCGTCCAGGTACGCGACCTGGGCGCAGCCGTTCGCGGCGGCCTGCTTCTGCGGCAGCAGCGAGGCCGCGTAGTTGCCGCCCGCCTTCGCGCCGCCGGTGCCGCCCGGCGAGGCCCGCGTGTAGTCGGTGGCCAGCCACACGTCGACCGGCTTGATCCCGCCGGTGAAGTACGGCCCGGCCGGCGAGGCGATCAGCAGGTACAGGTACTCCGCCGCCGGCCGCACCCCCAGCCCCACCTCGGTGGCGATCAGGAACGGCCGCAGGTACAGCGACTCCTCGCCGCCGGCCGCCGGCACCCACGCCTCGTCGACGCTCATCAGCTCGGCCAGGGACTGCAGGAACAGCTCCTCGGGCAACGGCGGCATGGCCATTCGGTTGGCCGAGACCTGGAACCGCGCCGCGTTGGCGTCGGCGCGGAACGAGGCCACCGAACCGTCCGGTTGGCGGTACGCCTTCAGCCCCTCGAAGATCTCCTGGCCGTAGTGGAACACCATCGCGGCCGGGTCGAGGGACAGCGGCCCGTACGGCACTACCTCCGCGTCGTGCCAGCCCTGGCCCTCGCTCCACCGAATGGTCACCATGTGATCGGTGAAGTACCGGCCGAAGCCGGGGTCGGCCAGAATCTCCGCGCGACGCTGCGCGGTCGCGGGCGCGGGGTTCAGCGTGCGGGTGAACGTGGGCAGCGGGCTGGTGCTCATACGTGCACGGTAGCCGGAGTAGCAACTCCGATGGTTGGACCTCCCACTGCATGGACACTTTGGTGGTATTCGGTCGGCAAACAGACCAGAACGGCCCGGCCACCACCCCTTACCAGGCAGTAATGCCGGATGGGCTAGCGATTTCCACAACATGGACCTGCCGAATCACCCATACGTCACGGAGAATGCAAGTTGTCAAGGCAACTTTGGTGGTGGAGGTCGGCGCGGTGCTGGAGGACGGCTCGGTTCGGGGTTTCAGCATCGGCATGGCCGCGCTGCTGGAGGACCTCGGCTCCGAACAGGCCCCCAAGGGATGGGCCGGCTCGACGTCCGACCTGGCCAGGGCCGCGCGGCTGAAGCAGACGCTGGCCGTGCAACAGGCCCGCGGCGGCTCCCTCGAGGAGGCCTGCGACAGCGTCTCGGGCGTCGTGCGGATCTACCGCCGACTGGCCAAGTCCGAACCGACCCGCTACCACCCCGAGCTCGCGCTGGCGCTGACCGCCTGGGGGCTGTGGTCCTCCCGGCTGGCCCGCCGCGAGGAGGCCGCGGCCGCCCTGTCCAGCGCGGTCGAGCTGTACCGCGAGCTCGTCGCCCGGCACAGCAGGTTGCGGGTGATGCACCGGATCCGGCTGCGGGTCGGGATGGCCGTTGCACTGAGCAACCTCGGCCTGGCCCGCTCCGAGCTCGGCGAGCACGACGCGGCCACCGCGGCGGCGGAGGAGTCCATCCTGACGCTGCGCCGGCTGCACGCGCACAACGCGCTGTACCGGATGCTGGCCAGGAGCAACCCGGTCGGTTTCGAACACTGCCTTGCCGCCGCGCTGAACAACTTCGGCCTGGTGCTCGCAGCCCGGGGCGATCTGGACCAGGCCTGCGAACTCGCCCAGCAGACCACTGACAGCTACCGCCGGCTGGCCGGCCTTGCTCCGGTGGTGTTCGAGTCCGAGCTGGCCCGCGCGCTGCACAACCTGGGGCTGGCCGCGGCTGAGGTCGGCCGGCTCGACACCGCGCTGGCCGCCACCCAGGAGTCCGTCTATCTGCACCGGTTCCTGGCGCCGGCCGACCCGGTGGGCCACCGCCAGCAACTCGGTCGGGCGCTGTGTGCGTTCGCCCGGGTCCGCGCGGCCTGTGGGCGCGACCTCACCGAGGCGCTGGCGGCGGCCGAAGAGGCGGTGACCCTGCACGAGGCGCTCGCCGCGACCCAACCGCAGGCGTTCAGCGGCGACCTGCACGCCGCCTACCGCACGGTCTCCCAGGTACGCGCCGCACGGGCCCGGGGCACCGAGGGCCCTGCCCAACCGGCCGGCGACGGTCCCGATCGGGACCCCGCGACCTGAGTCACCGGCGCCGACGCCCGGGCCGGTGTACCGGACGCGGGACGGCTCACCGGACGTGGGACGGCACGAACGGCAGCGGCTGCACGACGCACTCGAGCGCCCGGCCACGCACGTCCACGCTGACCACATCGCCCTTCTTCAGGCCGGCCGAGGTGTCCAGCAGCGCGAGCGCGATGCCGGCCCGCAGCGTCGGGGAGAACGTGCCCGAGGTGGTCGACCCCACCGGCGTGCCACCGGCCAGCACCGTCATCCCCGGCCGCGGCACCCCCCGACCGGTCGCCCGCAGCCCGGTCAACCGGCGCCCCGGCCCGTCCCGCCGCTCGGCGAGCAGCGCGTCCCGCCCCCAGAACTCAGGTTTGTCCCAGCCGACCGCCCAGCCGCATCGGGCCTGCACCGGGGTGATCTCCGGGCTCAGGTCCTGGCCGTGCAGCGGGTAGCCCAGCTCGGTGCGCAGGGTGTCCCTGGCGCCCAGCCCGCAGGCCCGGCCGCCACGTGCCTGTGCCGCCACCAGCAACCGGTCCCAGAGCGGCGGCGCGGCCTCCGCATCGAGCACCAGTTCGTAACCGTGCTCACCGGTGTAACCGGTCCGGCAGACCCGCACCGGACCGCCACCGGCCGATACCTGGCTCGTCAGCCCGGCCGACTCGATGCTGACGTCCTGGAATGCCATGTAGTCCAGCTCGGTGGGCAGCCCGACCGCATCCAGCACGGCCGCCGAGTGCGGGCCCTGCACCGCGAGCACCGCCAGCTCGGAGTGCCGGTCGGTGACCCGCACCCCGTCCGGGGCGGCGGCGGTCAGCCGCTCGAGCACCGTCGCCGCGTTGGCCGCGTTCGGCATCACCAGCAGTTCGTCGTCGCGCACCCGGTAGGCGATCAGGTCGTCGAGCACACCGCCGTCCTCGGCGCAGCACAGCGTGTACTGCGCCTGACCGTCGCCGATCCGCTCCAGATCGTTGGTGAAGCAGCGGTTGACGAACGCGACCGCGGCCGGACCGGTGATCGACGCGGTGCCGAGGTGGCTGACGTCGAACACGCCGACCGCATCCCGCACCGCGGTGTGCTCGGCGAGCACCCCGCCGTCGGGATACGAGATGGGCATCGTCCAGCCGCCGAACGGACCCAGCACCGCGTCCAGCGCGACGTGCCTGGTGTGCAGCGGGCTGTGCCGGAGATCACCGTCGGAGGAAGTCACCGGCGGCACGCTACCCGCCGGTGGTGCCGTCCGGTGCCAACCCGCCGGTACCACCTTCCGGTGCCAATCCGCTGACACCACCGTCCGGCGCCACGCCGCCCTCCCCGGCCGGCACTCCGCCGGTACTACCGGCCAGTGCCAACCCGCCGTCACCGCCGGCGCCCGAGGAGCGCAGTCCGCCACCGACGCCCGGCGGGAGCACCCCGTCAGCGGGCGCGGGCCGGGCGGCCCGTCGGGCCAGCGCGGTGCTGAGCAGACAGCCGGCCACCAGCACCACCGCCGTGATCAACACCTGGGTACGCGGCAGCAGCACGGCCAGCCCGAGGCAGAGCGGCGCCCCGAGCATCGAGGTCCAGGCCGGCCAGCGCCGGGTGCCCGAGGGCAGCCGCAGCGCGGCGAGGTTGACCAGCGCGAAGTAGACCAGCGCGGCGCAGGCGGCCAACGCCACCGCCATGACGGGGCCGCTCAGCATCACGACCAGCACCGCGCCGGCCGCCACGACCAGCTCCGCGATCCACGGGACGCCGCGCGCGCCGAGCGGGCCGACCCGACGGGGCAGGTCACGGTGCCGGGACATCGCCGACGCGGTACCGCCCGCCCCGGCCAGCAGCCGGAACAGCGCGCACGCTGTGGCGGCCGCGGCCCCGGCCCGGACCAGCACACCGACGGCCGGGGTGTCGCTGCCCCCGACAGCGGCGGCCAGCGGGGCCGTCTCGATGGCCAGCCGGGGGATGTCCAGGGTGTGTACGAGCGCGGCCGCCACCACGAGATAGCTCACCAGGGCGAGGAGCAGCAAGACCAGGAGCGCCCACCGCGCGCCCCGCTCCCCCGGCCGGACGACCGGCGGCCTCGGCAGCGGAACCGCGAGCTGCACCGCCGGCTGGCTCGGTGGCTGGCCGGACTGGAACGCCGAGCCGAATCCCGCGAACCCGAAGAAGACCAGCCCGGCCGCGGTGAGTACACCCAACAGGTTGACCGGGTACGCCGCCCGCACCGCGTCCTCGGCGGACAGCGGGAGCGCGCCGGCCCCGGGCGCCCCGCCGGGCATCACCGAGTCGCCGGCCGCACCCTCCGCCATCCCGGTCACCGACCAGTCCGCCGGTACGTGCCGGGTCAGTCCGATCAGCACCACCACGACGAGCACGACGAACACGCTGGGCACCAACACCCACGCGCCGCGCACCGTCCAGCGCAGCCCGGACACGTTCAGCGCGCAGACCACGACGATCAGCGGCACCGCCACCAGCCTCGGGTGGCCGGGCAGCACGTAGTTGGCGAAGACCAGGCCGGCGGCCGCCGCCGCCGCCGCGCCGGCCAGCAGTGCGGCGACACCGGCGACCCGCCCGACCCAGGGCGCGAGCAGCTCCCGCCCGTAGCGGTAGCCCGCGCCGGGACCGGGATCCTCGGCCGCAAGGTCGGCCTCGGCGAACGCACTGGCCGCCGCCACGGCGGCGGCCAGGAGGACGGCCAGCGGCAGCCATGCGCCGGCCGACCTCGCCGCGGGGGCGAACACGATGAACACCCCGGTGCCCAGCATCGCGGCGAGTCCGAGCACGACGGCGTCGGCCGATCCGTGTCGTCGTCGTGGCTCTACGGGCATTTCATCAGCCTCGCATCGGACATCGCCCGTTCGGACGCACGCCGGTGTCATTAGCATTTCGAACAGGAGTCGATCCGCATTGTCCGGCCGGATCGGCGCCCGGACCGTCTCGTTGCGGCACCGCAGCCCGCCGCAGCCGCACCCATGAGGAGTCACGTGAGCGCCCCCGAATTCAGCTTGGTCACCGGATCCGCCGCGACCGCCGAGGCAGACGCGCTGATTGTCGGCCTACGCACCGGCGACGACGGGCCGGTACTGGCCGGCGGCGCCGAGGATGTGGTGGCCGCCTTCAGCGAGGCAGGTGGTCTGCTCGAGCTGCTGACGCTGGCCGGCGCCTCCGGCAAGGCCGACGAGGTCGTCAAGCTGCCGTCCCGGGGTGCGGTGAGCGCCGCGCTGGTGGTCGGGGTCGGGCTGGGTGCCGCCAAGGCGGGTCAGGACGCCGCCGCGGCCGCCGAACAGGTGCGGCGGGCCTCCGGCTCGGCCGCACGGGCGCTGGCCGGCACCGGCCACGTGGTCAGCACGCTGGCCCGGCTGGACCTCGCGGCGACCGTCGAAGGCAGCCTGCTCGGCGCGTACACGTTCACCACGTACAAGACCAACGGCGCCGGCAAGGAGCCGGTGGGCAACTTCGGGCTGCTCGTCGAGAAGTCGGACGAGGAGTCGACCGACGCACTGACGCGCGCTGTCGCCATCGCCGGGGCGGTACGCACCGCCCGCAACCTGATCAATACGCCGCCCAACGACCTGTTCCCGGCCAGCTTCGCCGACCGGGCCGCCGACATCGGCGCCGGTGCCGGGCTGGAGGTCGAGGTGCTCGACGAGCGCGAGCTGGCCGACGGCGGCTACGGCGGTGTGCTCGGCGTGGGCATCGGCTCGTCGCGGCCGCCCCGGCTGGTCCGGCTGCGCTGGTCCGGTGGCGACTCGCCGCGCGCCTCGGTGGCACTGGTCGGCAAGGGCATCACGTTCGACACCGGCGGTATCTCGATCAAGCCGGCCGCCAACATGGACCACATGACCTCGGACATGTCCGGGGCCGCCGCGGTGATCGCCACGGTCGCACTGGCCGCCGAGCTGCGGCTGCCGATCACGGTGACCGCGACCGTGCCGATGGCCGAGAACATGCCGTCCGCCACGGCGTACCGCCCGGGCGACGTGCTGACCATGTACGGCGGCAAGACCGTCGAGGTGCTCAACACCGACGCCGAGGGCCGACTGGTCCTGGCCGATGCCATCGTCCGGGCCGCCGAGGACTCCCCCGACTACCTGATCGAGACCTCCACGCTGACCGGCGCCCAGATGGTCGCGCTGGGCAACCGGACGGCCGGCGTGATGGGTAGCGACGAGTTCCGCGACCGGGTGGCCGCGCACGCCAAGGCCACCGGGGAGGGCGGCTGGGCGATGCCGCTGCCCGAGGAGCTGCGCGGCGACCTCGACTCCCGGCTGGCCGACCTGGCCAACGTCACCGGTCACCGCTGGGGCGGCATGCTCGCGGCCGGACTGTTCCTCCGCGAGTTCGTGGCGGACGGGCTGCCCTGGGCGCACATCGACATCGCCGGGCCGTCCTTCAACAGCGGCGGACCGTGGGGCTACACGGGCAAGGGCGGCACCGGGGTGCCGGTCCGCACCCTGGCCGCCGTGCTGACCGACATCGCGGAAAACGGCTGAGCGGAAAACGGCTGAGCGGAAAACGGCTGAGCGCGCGGGGCGGCGCACCGTAGCGTCGCCCCATGGCGCGCGCCCACCGCTACACCGTCGAGGTCACCTGGACCGGCAACACCGGCACCGGCACGTCCGGCTACCGGGACTTCAGCCGCGACCACGAGGTGCGCGGCGACGGCAAGCCGGTGCTGCCGGGTTCCTCGGACCCGGCGTTCCGGGGCGACCCGGGCCGGTACAACCCGGAGGAGCTGCTGGTCGCCGCGCTGTCGCAGTGCCACCTGCTGTGGTTCCTGCACCTGGCCGCCACCGCCGGCGTGGTGGTGACCGGGTACACCGACCGTCCCGAGGGCACCATGACCGAGAACGCGGACGGTGCCGGCGAATTCACCGAGGTCGTCCTGCGGCCGGCGGTGACGGTTGCCGATCCGGGCATGGTCGACGCGGTGCCGGGCCTGCACGAACGGGCGCACCAGATGTGCTTCATCGCCCGCTCGGTGAACTTTCCGGTCCACCATCAGCCGAGCACCAGCGCCGCCGACTCGGCGGTGTAGCCCCGCGCCCGTCCGGTGGCGTCGGTGGCCGGCGCAGTCGGTCGGCGGCAGCGGTGGCCGGCGCCAGCGGTGGCCGGCGCCAGCCGTGGCCTGGGGACAGCTCGGCGGCGACGTCGGGCACCCCGCGTGGACGTCGCGCACCTCGCACCGTGCGCGACGTCCACGGGAGATGCGCGACGTGGTGTCGCACGGTGCGCGGGAAGTACGCGAGGTGCGCGGGAACCGCGCGAGCTAGGCGACGTGGCGCCTCAAGGTGCGCGACGCCCTCGCAAAGTGCGCGGGCACCACGCGACGTGCGCGACGCCCACCTGCGATACGCGGCGGCGACGCCCACGCGCGACGCCCACGCGCGGCGGCGACGACCACGCGCGACGCCGTCGACCACGGTCTCGGCGTGCCGGCTACCCCGACCGGCTCCCCACCGGACGACCCGCTCAGCGGTCGAACTCGCGGCGCCGCTCACGGTCGCGCAACACCCGCTGCCGGGCGTCGTAGTCGCGCATCCGCTTCGGGTAGCCGAGCAGTTGCACGTCGTAGATCGGGATGCCCAGCGAGCGGGCCAGCTTGCGGGCGGCGGCCGGGCCGCTCACCCGCCGTCGGGTCCACTCCCCGTCCTTGGCCACCAGGAGCACCGTGGTTTCGGTCACCATGGTCCTCGGTTCGATGAACGCCTCGACCCCGAGCCGGGCACCGGCCCAGGCGCGGAGATGGTCGCTGTCACCGGTGCTCGCCCGCCGTCGCACTCCACCGCCAGCGGCGCCTCCCCGCATTCGATCCCACAGGCTCATCCGCGCACCATCCGCGATCTTGTTCCGCTAGAGCTGATGTTGGTTCAACGTTCCGGACGCGCCGTTTTCTCCCGGCGCCGCATTGGTGACAAGATGACTGAGAACCTGCCCGCGATTCAGGGAGTGCGAAGTGGCCGACAGCACCGCCGACCTGGTGATCCTCGGAGGCGGATCGGGCGGGTACGCCTGCGCGCTGCGCGCGGCCGAACTCGGCCTCTCCGTGGTCCTGGTCGAGAAGGACAAGCTCGGGGGTACCTGCCTGCACCGGGGTTGCATCCCCACGAAGGCGCTGCTGCATGCCGCCGAGGTCGCTGACGCGGCCCGCGACGGCGACCAGATCGGCGTCAAGAGCTCCCTGGCCGGGATCGACATGGCCGGCGTCAACAGCTATAAGGACGGCGTGATCGGCCGGCTCTACAAGGGCCTGCAGGGGCTGGTCAGTTCGCGCGGGATCACCTACGTGGAGGGCAGCGGCACCTTCGTCGGCCCGAATGTGGTCGAGGTCGACGGGCAGCGCTACACCGGCCGCAATGTCGTGCTGGCCACCGGCAGCTACGCGAAGAGCCTGCCGGGCCTGGAGATCGGCGGTCGCGTCATCACCAGCGACCAGGCGCTCACCCTGGACGTCGTGCCGGACCGGGTCGTGGTGCTCGGCGGCGGGGTGATCGGCGTGGAGTTCGCCAGTGTGTGGCGCAGCTTCGGTGCCCAGGTCACCGTGGTCGAGGCGTTGCCGAGACTGGTGCCGAACGAGGACGAGTTCGCCTCCAAGCAGTTGGAGCGGGCCTTCCGCCGCCGCAAGATCACCGCCAAGACCGGCGTCAAGTTCACCGGCGCCAAGCAGACCGACGACGGCGTGACGGTGACGCTGGAGTCCGGCGAGTCGCTGGAGGCCGACCTGCTGCTGGTCGCCGTCGGCCGCGGGCCCAACACGGCGGGTCACGGCTACGAGGAGGCCGGGGTCACCATGGACCGGGGCTTCGTGATCACCGACGAGCGGCTGCGCACGAACCTGGAAGGCGTGTACGCGGTCGGCGACATCGTGCCCGGCCTGCAGCTCGCCCACCGCGGCTTCCAGCAGGGCATCTTCGTCGCCGAGGACATCGCGGGGCTGAACCCGGTGGTCTTCGAGGACGCCGGCATCCCGAGGGTCACCTACTGCGAACCCGAGGTCGCCTCGGTCGGGCTCACCGAGGCACAGGCCAAGGAGCGCTTCGGCGAGGTGCAGACCCTGGTCTACGACCTGGCCGGCAACGGCAAGAGCCAGATCCTGCGCACCGCCGGCGCGGTGAAGCTGGTCAAGGCGGGCGCGGCAGGTACCCCCGGCCCGGTGGTCGGGGTGCACATGGTCGGTGCCCGCGTCGGCGAGCTGATCGGCGAGGCCCAGCTGATCTACAACTGGGACGCCCACGCCGAAGACGTAGCACCGCTGATCCACGCCCACCCCACCCAGACCGAAGCACTCGGCGAGGCGCACCTCGCGCTCGCCGGCAAGCCCCTACACACCCACGGCTAGGCCGCCGCAGCCGGCATCCCGCCGTCCCCGGCATCCGCGCACAGCGGCACAGACCAACGAGGAGTCAGAAGCAACCATGGCCTTCTCCGTCCAGATGCCCGCGCTCGGCGAGAGCGTCACCGAGGGCACCGTGACCCGGTGGCTCAAGCAGGAGGGCGACCACGTCGACGTCGACGAGCCGCTCCTCGAGGTGTCCACCGACAAGGTCGACACCGAGATCCCGTCCCCGGCCGCCGGCACACTCGAGCGCATCGTGGTGGCCGAGGACGAGACCGTCGAGGTCGGCGCGGAGCTGGCGGTGATCGGCGACGGCGCGAGCGGCGGCGGTGACAGCGGCAGCGGTGACAGCGGCGGCGAGCAGCCGGCACCGTCCGAGGAGCACACCGACGAGTCGGCACCCGCCGAGGACAGCTCCGAGGCCGCCGAGCCCGAGCCCGAACCGGCCGCTGAGCCCGAACCGGCCTCGGCCCAGAGCAGCACATCCTCCGACGCGGGCTCCGGCTCCGGCACCGCGGTGAGCATGCCGGCGCTGGGCGAGAGCGTCACCGAGGGCGTGGTCACCCGCTGGCTCAAGCAGGTCGGCGACCACGTCGACGTCGACGAGCCACTTCTCGAGGTGTCCACCGACAAGGTCGACACCGAGATCCCGTCCCCGGTCGCCGGCACACTGCTGGAGATCTCCGCGGGTGAGGACGAGACGGTGGAGGTCGGCGGCCAGCTGGCCTTGATCGGCGACGGCGGAGCCGGCTCCGGGTCGGGCGGGGCGCCCAGCCAGGCCCCGGCGGCGGAGGCGAAGCCGGAGCCCAAGGCTGAGGAGCCCAAGGCCGAGTCGGGCGGCGGCTCGCCGTGGCGCGAGCCGGAGCAGCGCGCCCCGGCGGCGGCAGCGGCACCGGCAGAGTCTGCGCCGGCACCGGCCGCCGAGGCGGCACCGAAACAGGCCGAGGCACCCGCCGACACCAACGGCTCGGGCCCGGAGGGCGACCCCGGCGGCAGTCCGTACGTCACCCCGCTGGTGCGCAAGCTGGCCTCCGAACACGGCGTCGACCTCACCTCGGTGCACGGCACCGGCGTCGGCGGCCGGATCCGCAAGCAGGACGTGCTGGCGGCGGCGAAGCCGGCCGAGCCCGAGGCGCCGGCAGCCCAGCCCGCCGCACCTGCCGCGGCCCCCGCCGGGGTCGCCGTGGCGAGCAGCGCGCCCGCCGCCGGCGAGCCGTCCGCCGAGGCGGCCGCCCAGCTGCGCGGCACCACCCAGAAGCTGACCCGGCTGCGCGGCGTCATCGCGGAACGCATGGTGGAGTCGCTGCAGGTGTCCGCCCAGCTCACTGCGGTGGTCGAGGTGGACGTCACGCGGGTGGCCCTGCTGCGCCAGCGCGCCAAGGCCGCGTTCCAGGCGCGCGAGGGTGCGAAGCTGACCTTCCTGCCCTTCTTCGTCAAGGCCACCGTCGACGCGCTGAAGCTGTTCCCGCAGCTCAACGCGTCCGTCGACGTCAAGGAGAAGCAGGTCAAATACCACGACGCCGAGCACATCGGCATCGCGGTGGACACCGAGAAGGGCCTGATCGTCCCGGTCCTGCACAACGCCGGCGACCTGAACCTGGCCGGCCTGGCCAGGGGCATCGCCGACCTCGCGCAGCGCACCCGGACAAACAAGATCAAGCCCGACGAGCTGTCCGGTGGCACCTTCACCATCAGCAACATCGGCTCGTTCGGCTCGCTGATCGACACGCCGATCATCAACCAGCCGCAGGTGGGCATCCTCGGTACCGGCGCGGTGGTGAAGCGGCCGGTGGTGATCACCGACGAGTTCGGCCAGGACACCATCGCGATCCGGTCCATCGCCTCGCTGGTGCTGACCTACGACCACCGGCTGGTCGACGGCGCGGACGCCGGTCGGTTCCTGACCGCGGTCAAGCGGCGGATCGAGACCGGCGCCTTCGAGACCGAGGTCGGCCTGTAGTCGTACCCCGGTGGCGGGTGGTCCGGGTCCGGACCACCCGCCACCGGCACGTCTCGGTGACAATGGATGCGCCGGGGTCGAGACCAGGCCGCGCTGTCGGTGACACGGCGTCACACCCAACGAAATGGCGGTGGTTGTGTCCGTTCGCAGGGCATAGGTGGCCCGTCGCGATCACCCGTCGCCATGATCCACACCACCCCCCGCGGTGACGTCCGATTACCGGTGACCGGCCGTGCCACCTCAACGGTCCTGTCCAGGCCTAGATCTTTAGAGCAGGGCGCGGACGCGGTGCAGGCGGTCCAGCCACCACCGGGTGCGTTCCGGGTCCGGGTGGGCGTAGCGCTCCAGCAGCGCCGGGTCAGGCACCGGCACGCGGGTGGGCACCGGGAGGTAGCCGTCCACCACGCGGGGCGAGTCCGCGATCAGGTCGCCGGTCAGCAGCGACAGCGTGCCCAGCCCGCAGGCCAGCTCGAGGTTCGGCAGCGCACCGGCCAGCGCCAGCTGCGCGGCCAGCCCGACCCCGGTCTCCAGCGCTGAGGAGACCACGCACGGCAGGCCGGCCTCGTCGGCCACCCGCAGCGCCCGCCGCACCCCGCCGAGCGGAGTGCACTTGATCACAGCGATGTCGGCGGCGCCGGCCAGTGCGACCCGGGTCGGGTCCTCGGCACGGCGGATCGACTCGTCGGCGGCGACCGGTACGCCCACCTGCCGGCGCACGGCCGCCAGCTCGGCGATCTCGGCGCACGGCTGCTCGACGTACTGCAGGCCGCCGGCGGCCCGGTCCAGCGCCGCGATGTGGCGCACCGCCGTCGGCACGTCCCACACCGCGTTCGCGTCCACCCGGATCGCCCCGCCGGGGCCGAGCGCGGCACGCACCGCCGCCACCCTGGCCAGGTCCTCGGCCAGCGAGTCGGCGTGGTCGGCGACCTTGACCTTCGCGGTGGCGCAGCCGGACTCCTCGACGATCCGGCGGGCCCGCTCCGGGTCGACCGCGGGCACCGTGACGTTCACCGGTATCCGGTCGCGCAACGGCGCCGGCCAGCCCAGGGCGGCCTGCTCGACGGCGGTGGCCAGCCAGCCGGCCGCCTCGACGTCGTCGTACTCGGCGAACGGGCAGAACTCACCCCACCCGGCCGGGCCGGGGAACACCACGCCCTCACGCAGCAGGATCCCCCGGAACCGGGTCTTCAACGGGATCGCGTACACCCGCGCCGCACCGAAGTCGAGCAGCTCGGCCGCCGTCCGCAGCCGGGCCGCGTTGTGGTCAACCTCAGCCTGGTCAGGCAATGCACCGGTCATGATCGGTTCAGCCTACCCGGGTAAGCACCTACCCCCAGGTCGCGCGGGCGACCCCGGTACGCAACCATCTCCGCATGCGCGTCATGATCGCCGGCTCCTCTGGCCTCATCGGCACCAGCCTGGTCCCGCACCTGAGGCACAACGGCCACGAGGTACTCCGGCTGGTGCGCCGGGAGCCCAGGGCGCCCGACGAGCGCGGCTGGGACCCACCGGCCGGCACGCTGCAGGACGGCGCACTGGCCGGGGTCGACGCCGTGATCAACCTGTGCGGGGTCGGGATCGGCGACCGCCGCTGGAGTGGCGCCCGCAAGCAGGCCATCAAGGACAGCCGGGTGGAGCCGACCGAGGTACTGGCCGCCGCGGCGGCGGCGCACCAGGTACCCACCCTGATCAACGCGTCCGGGATCAACTACTACGGCGACACCGGCGACCGCCAGGTGGACGAGACCGCGCCGGTGGGCACCGGTTTCCTGGCCGAGGTGTGCGAGGACTGGGAGGCCGCGACCGCCGCCGCGCAGTCGACCAGCCGGGTCGTGCGGCTGCGCACCGGGGCGGTGCTCTCCCCCTCCGGTGGCATCCTGGGCCGGCTCCGCCCGCTGTTCCGGCTGATGCTCGGCGGCCGGATCGGCACCGGGCGCCAGTACCTGCCGTGGATCTCCCTGGACGACGAGGTGGGCGCGATCGCGTTCCTGCTGGAGCACACCGAGGTGCGCGGGCCGGTCAACCTGGTCGGGCCGGAGCCGGTGACGAACGCGCAGTTCACCGAGGCGCTGGGCCGCACGCTGGGCCGGCCGACGCCGTTCCCGGTGCCGGCCGTCGCGCTCAAGGCGGTGATGGGTGAGGCCGCCGACGAGCTGGTGCTGACCGGCCCCCGCGCGGTGCCCGCCGTACTGGAGAACAACGGGTACCAGTTCCGGCACGCCACCGTGATCGAGGCGCTGGCCTCCGCCACCAGCCTCTGACCAGCCTCTGATCAGCGCGGCCGGCGGGAGGTCGCCAGGAGATCGGCGCGGCCGCGGCGGCCGGCGTACCGTGATCCGGGTGACCGTCGCCGTGTCCTGCCGCGCCCACACCGAACCGATCACCCCGCTGCGGCGAGGTCTCATCGACTACCGGGCCGCCTGGGACGAGCAACGCTCCCATGCCGCCGCCCGCGCCGACGGCACCGGTCCCGACGTGCTGATGCTGCTCGAGCACCCCTCGGTGTACACCGCCGGGCGGCGCACCCGGGACCACGAGAAGCCCACCGACGGCACGCCGGTGGTCGACGTCGACCGCGGCGGCAAGATCACCTGGCACGGGCCGGGACAGCTGGTCGGCTACCCGATCATCGGCCTCGCCGACCCGATCGACGTGGTCGACTACGTGCGCCGGCTGGAGGAGGCCCTGATCGCGGTGTGCGCCCGGCTGGGCGTGTCCGGCGGGCGGGTGGACGGGCGCACCGGGGTGTGGCTGCCGGCGGCCGGGGGCCGCCCGGAGCGCAAGGTCGCCGCGATCGGGGTGCGGGTGCAGCGCGGGGTCACCCTGCACGGCTTCTCGCTGAACTGCGATCCGGACCTGACCGAGTTCGACCGGATCGTGCCGTGCGGCATCACCGACGCGGGGGTCACCTCGCTGACCGCCGAGCTGGGCCGCCCGGTCCGGGTGGCCGAGGTGATCGACCAGGTCACGGCGGCGGTGCTCGACGCGCTGGACGGGGTGCTCCCGGTCAGCCAGCACGTCCTCGCCCCGGCACCCGGGAACACCGCCGCCGGCCTGGCCCTGCACCTGCACCCCGCCCTGCGCTGAGGGTCCAGGACCCTCCTACCGCACCTGGGGCTGGATCTCGGCGGCGATCAGCTCGATCTGGTCGAGGTCGGCCAGGTCCAGCAGCTGCAGGTACATGCGGCTGATTCCGGTGCGCTCACGCCAGGTGCCGATCAGGTCGACGATCTCCGCCGGGGTGCCGGCGGCGCCCTTCTCGCGCAGCTGCGCGAGCGGCTGGCCGGTCGCGGCGGCCCGCTGGGAGATCTCGGCGTCGTTGCGGCCGACCGCCACCGTCAGCGCGGCGGAGCGGCGGAGGTCCTTCGGGTCCCTGCCGATCTCCGCGCACGCCGCGTCCACCCGGTCGAACTGCGCCGCGGCCGCGTCGACCCCGGCGAACGGGGTGTTGAACTCGTCGGCGAACCGGGCCGCCAGCGCCGGGGTGCGCTTGGCCCCCATGCCGCCGATCAGCAGCGGCGGGCTCGGCTGCTGCACCGGCTTCGGCAGCGCCGGCGAGTCGGTCAGCTGGTAGTGCTTGCCGGCGAAGTTGTACAGCTCCCCCGGCAGCGTCCGCCACAGCCCGGTGACGATCTCCACCTGCTCCGCGTAGCGCTCGAACCGCTCCGCGAGGGAGGGGAACGGGATGCCGTAGGCCGTGTGCTCCTCGGCGTACCAGCCGCTGCCGAGGCCGAGCTCGACCCGACCGCCGGACATCTGGTCCACCTGGGCGACCGCGATCGCCAGCGGGCCGGGCAGCCGGAAGGTGCCGGCGGTGACCAGGGTGCCGAGCCGGATGGTGCTGGTGTCCCTGGCCAGGCCGGCCAGGGTGATCCAGGCGTCGGTGGGGCCGGGCTCGCCGGACACCTCGCCCATCTTCAGATAGTGGTCGGAGCGGAAGAAGGCGTCGTAGCCGGCGTCCTCGGCGCAGCGCGCGACACGGAGTAGGTCGTCATAGCTGGCCCCTTGCTGGGGCTCGGTGAAGATCCTGAGGTCCACGCTTCCTCAGCCTACTGACCGCGTCCCGGCGAGCAACCGGGCGACTTCTCAGGCGCTCGGCCGCAGCCCGGCGAGCAACCGGGCGATCACCGTTTCGAACTCGGCCCGCACCCGCTGCGGGTCCTCGGCGATACTCATCGCGGTCGCGGCCCCGGCGAGCGCGCCGGACAGCGTGCGGGCCAGCGGGTCGATCGGCAGCCGCTCGATCTGGCCGGCGTCCATCAGCTTGGCCAGGACGGCGCCGATCATCCCGAGCGAGTAGCGCTCCTCGCACTCCCACCAGGCCCCGAAGCCCATCACGTGCGGCCCTTCCTGCCAGACCACCCGCCGGTAGGTCGGCTCCAGACAGATGTCCAGGAACGCCCGCAGCCCCGCCCTCGCCGCCTCCCAGGGCTCCCCGTCGTGTTCCTTCGCGGCAGTCACCAACCGCACGTGCACCTGCTGCTCGATCGCGTCGAACGCGGCCGCGAACAGCGCTTTCTTCCCACCGGGGAAGTGGTGGTAGAGCGCACCCTTGGTCACCCTCGCAGCCGAGGCGATCGCATCCAGTGACGTCTCGGCGTAGCCGTTCTCCGCGAACATCTCCAGGGCGCTGGTCACCAGGGCGGCACGGGTGGTCTCGGAGTACTCCTCGCGGCGGGAGCGCCGAGCCATCGGGCGCCGCGACTTCGTCGTCGACATGATGCGGATCATATTACGTACCGCCGGTACGTACCGATGGTATGTTAGTGACATCCGGTACGGGTCCCCTCGAATCCGAGAGAACCGGCCGGACCGAAGAGTTCGAAGGGGGTAAGAACCATGACCTTCACCAAGGCGGGCACCAGCTACGCGGAGCTCAACGCGGTCCTCGATCAGGCCCGGCGCCCTTCCGCACACCCGGCCCCGGTCACGGACGCCCAGCTACTCGGTCTGCAGCACCGCTGGGCCACCGCGCTCTCCGCGCGGTTGGACGAAGCCATCGAGTTCACCCAGCTCGGGCAGGAGGTGCAGGCGGTCGCCGGCGCGTGGCGGACGCTGGCCACCGACCTCGACACCCTGCGCGGAGTGCTCGACGCGCACGAGGCCGACTCACCCGAGCTGACGCGCTCGCTGCGCGTCGAGTACCGGATGCTGGCCATGGCGGCCGGCCTCGCCGGTCTCCAGACGCCCGTCGACGAGGCCGCCCGGGTGGGCCGCGAGTTCCGCGAGCTCATCCGGACCGACCACGTCGAGCGCACCCCTGAGCTGGCACGCGCCAGCTGAGCGCGTCGTTGCCGAGCTCCACGCGAGGCAGGTGGGCAGGCCGCCCGGCCGGCCGCCGCGGAGCTCGGCAACACCGGCGGGGGTATCGGCCGGCGCGTAGAGTGGCCACGTGACCACGACGCCTGCCGGAGTGAATTCAGAGGGACGCAAGCTGCTTCGGCTCGAGGTCCGCAACGCGGAGACGCCGATCGAGTCCAAGCCGCCGTGGATCCGCACCAGGGCCCGGATGGGACCCCAGTTCACCGAGCTGAAGGCCCTGGTCCGCACCGGCGGTCTGCACACCGTGTGCGAAGAGGCCGGCTGCCCCAACATCTACGAGTGCTGGGAAGACCGCGAGGCCACCTTCCTCATCGGCGGCGAGCAGTGCACCCGCCGGTGTGACTTCTGCCAGATCGACACCGGCAAGCCCGACCCGCTGGACCGCGACGAGCCGCGCCGGGTCGCCGAGTCGGTGCGGACGATGGGGCTGCGCTACTCCACGATCACCGGGGTGGCCCGCGACGACCTGCCGGACGGCGGCGCCTGGCTCTACGCCGAGACCGTCAACCAGATCCACGCCTTGAACCCCGGCACCGGCGTCGAGCTGCTGATCCCGGACTTCAACTCCATCGACGAGCAGCTCCGCGAGGTGTTCGCGTCCCGCCCGCAGGTGCTCGCGCACAACCTGGAGACGGTGCCGCGGATCTTCAAGCGGATCCGTCCCGCCTTCCGGTACCAGCGCTCGCTGGACGTGCTCAGCAAGGCCCGCGCGGCCGGCCTGGTCACCAAGTCCAACCTGATCCTGGGCATGGGCGAGACACCGGCCGAGGTCACCGCCGCGCTGCGCGACCTGCACGAGGCCGGTTGCGAGATCATCACGATCACCCAGTACCTGCGGCCCTCCAAGCGGCACCACCCGGTGGAGCGCTGGGTCAAGCCCGAGGAGTTCGTGGCGCACGCCGCCGACGCGGAGCAGATCGGCTTCTCCGGTGTCATGGCCGGTCCGCTGGTCCGCTCCTCCTACCGGGCCGGTCGGCTCTACGCCCAGGCGCTGCGCCACCGGGGCCTGGAACTGCCCGAGGCACTGGCTCATCTGGCCGCTGAAGGGCCCGCCGCGCAAGAAGCGGGTTCCCTGCTCGCCCGCTGATCTTGCCGCGGCCTTATCCTGGGCAGATGGCCGCCCAGTCCTCATCGTCAAAAGCGAAAGCGAAGCCGGACAAGGCCGCGCGCGCGGAAGCAAAACGCGTCAAGCGCGCCGAGTCCAAGCAGCGCCGCAAGCAGATCTGGCAAGCGTTCAACATGCAGCGCAAGCAGGACAAGCTGCTGATCCCGCTCATGGTCGGGGCGATCGTGCTGTGCACGGTGGTGGTCTTCGGGATCGGCATGATCTTCCACATGCAGTGGGCGGTGCTGCCGCTCGGTGTCGCGCTCGGCGTGCTGGCCGCGATCTTCCTGTTCGGCCGCCGGATGCAGAAGACCGTGTACGGACAGGCCGACGGCCAGCCCGGCGCGGCCGGCTGGGCGCTGGACCAGATGCGCGGCCAGTGGCGGGTCACCCAGGGCATCGCCGGCACCACCCAGCTCGACGCGGTGCACCGGGTCATCGGCCGGGCCGGCGTGGTGCTGGTCGCCGAGGGCGCCCCGCACCGCACCAAGAACCTGCTCGCCCAGGAGAAGAAGCGCACCGCCCGACTGATCGGCACCATCCCGATCTACGACATCGTGGTCGGCAACGAGGAGGGCCAGGTCCCGCTGCGCAAGCTGCAGACCCACCTGGCCAAGCTCCCGCGCAACATCACCGCCAAGCAGATGGACGTCGTCGAGGGCCGGCTGACCGCCCTGGGCTCCCGCGCCGCGGCGATGCCCAAGGGCCCGCTGCCGCCAGGGGCGAAGATGCGCAGCGTGCAGCGCTCGGTGCGCCGCCGCTGACCTCACCGCACTGACTTCACCCGGGCGGACGGGCGGGTCTGGCCGCGCAGGCCTGACCGCACAGGTCCTGACCGCACAGGGCTGGCGGGCACAGGGCTGGCCGCACAGGGCTGACCGGTGCCCCGCCGCGTACCCAGCTGACCACGGCACACACCGCGACGTCGCCGCACACAAATCCCAACTAGGGTGCGGCGACACGGCGCTATGTGCCGGCCGAGGGCGGCAGCTGCACCAGGCGCCGGCCCGGGTTCAGCGGGAGCGCAGCACGACCACGCCGGCGGCCCGGTCGTGGAAACCGCGCCGGTCGGCGTTGGTCACCACCGCGGGCACCACGAAGAACAACAGCACCGTGCGCACCAGCGCGCGCGGGATCCCGACAAATGCCCGGCCGTCCAACCGGGCCACCCGAAGACCGAGCAGCGTCATGCCGGGCGTCATGCCGAACGCCGCCGTCGGCACCACGGTGAGCACCACCCAGGCCAGCACGCTCCAGTTCTCCGGCAACCTCGGCGCGGTGAACAGGCTCGCCACCAGCGAGCTCAGCAGCAGGTCCAGCACGAAGGCGGCGACCCGCCGCCCGTAGCCGGCCACCGACCCCGCTCCCTCTGCCGGCAGGCCGAGTCGTTCGCCCGGAAAACGCACTGCTCCATCCGCCGGATCGGCACTGCTCTGCCCGGCCGATCCCGCAATCCACGATCCGGTCCATCTCGTCACAGGATCCACCCTAGGCTGTTCCCCGAACGGTACGGTGATCACGATTATCCGCCCGCCCGTTAACGTGCGCGAAACGCGCGAGTGATGGGCGGGCAACACGGCGGACATAGTTTCGCCCCAGTTGAGACCGGCGAGGACACACCGAGGACACACCTCTGCCCGCCGCCGGCCCACCATTCGAGCCGAGTTCAAGGGAGCCACCGAGAGTGTTCAGCAACTCCGACGAGGTTCTGCGGTTCATCTCCGATGAGGAGGTGGAGTACGTCGACATCAGGTTCTGCGACCTGCCCGGCGTCATGCAGCACCTGACCGTCCCCGCATCAGCCGTCGACCAGGACTTCCTGGACGAGGGCATCGCCTTCGACGGGTCCTCGGTCCGGGGCTTCCAGGCCATCAACGAGTCGGACATGGCGCTGTTCCCCGACCCCGCCACCGCCCGGGTCGACCCGTTCCGCAAGCACAAGACGCTCAACATGAACTTCTTCGTGCACGACCCGGTGACCGGTGAGCGCTACAGCCGCGACCCCCGCAACGTCGCCCGCAAGGCCGAGGAGTACCTCGCGGCCTCCGGGGTGGCCGACACCTGCTTCTTCGGCGCGGAGGCGGAGTTCTACATCTTCGACTCCGTGAAGTTCGGGTCCGACCCGCACCAGCAGTACCACCACATCGACTCCGTCGAGGGCTGGTGGAACACCGGGCGCGACGAGGTCGGCGGCAACCTCGGCTACAAGGTCAACTACAAGGGCGGCTACTTCCCGGTGCCCCCGGTCGACCACTACGCCGACCTGCGCGACGACATGGTCAGCAACATGATCGCCTCCGGCTTCACCGTCGAGCGCGGCCACCACGAGGTGGGCACCGCCGGCCAGGCCGAGATCAACTACAAGTTCAACACGCTGCTGCACGCGGCCGACGACCTCATGCTGTTCAAGTACCTGATCAAGAACACCGCGTGGGGCGCCGGCAAGACCGTCACGTTCATGCCGAAGCCGCTCTTCGGTGACAACGGGTCGGGCATGCACGCCCACCAGTCGCTGTGGAAGGACGGCGCACCGCTGTTCCACGACGAGTCCGGCTACGGCGGGCTGTCCGACATGGCGCGGCACTACATCGGCGGCCTGCTGCACCACGCGCCGAGCCTGCTGGCCTTCACCAACCCGACGGTGAACTCCTACCACCGCCTGGTGCCCGGCTTCGAGGCCCCGGTGAACCTGGTCTACTCGGCGCGGAACCGGTCGGCCTGTATCCGGATCCCGCTCACCGGCAACAACCCGAAGGCCAAGCGGCTGGAGTTCCGCTGCCCGGACTCGTCCGGCAACCCGTACCTGGCGTTCGCCGCGATGATGATGGCCGGGCTGGACGGCATCAAGAACAAGATGGAGCCGCCGGCCCCGATCGACAAGGACCTCTACGAGCTGCCGCCCGAGGAGGCCAAGGACATCCCGCAGGTCCCGGCCAGCCTGGAGGCGGTCATCGACCGGCTCGAGGAGGACCACGACTACCTGCTCGAGGGTGGCGTGTTCACCCCCGACCTGATCGAGACCTGGATCAGCCTCAAGCGCGACAACGAGATCGACCCGCTGCGGCTGCGCCCGCACCCGTACGAGTTCTCGTTGTACTACGACGTCTGATCGGATGAGCGGCCGGAACTGCGAGTAGTGCGTTCCGGAGCCGCGTGATCAGGCTCTCACCGGCCGAAAGGCCGCGTCGGCCCGGCGCCCCACCTCGGTGGGACGCCGGGCCGCCGTGCGTCCGGGCCAGCCGCCTCAACCGGCGGACATGTCCATGTGCAGGACCTCCCAGACGTGCCCGTCCGGGTCTTCGAAGCTGTGCCCGTACATCGGCCCCTGCTCCAGCACCGGCTTCCACGGCTTGCCGCCGTGCGCCAGCGCCGCCGCGACCAGCTGGTCGACCTCCGCCCGGCTCTCGGCGGACAGGCACAGCAGCACCTCCGAGGACTGGTGCGCGTCGCTGATCTCACCGTTGATGAAGTCCTTGAACCGGTCCTCGACCAGCAGCATCACGTAGATCGTCTCGGAGACCACGATGCAGGCGGCCTGGTCGTCGCTGAACTGCTCGTTGATGGAGAAGCCAAGGCCGGTATAGAAGGCCTTCGAGTCGGCCAGGTCGTTCACCGGCAGGTTGACGAAGATCATGCGGTTCATCGCGGAGGTCCCTTTCCTCGGTTGTCCCGGGCCCCGCTGGGGCCGCCGGGCGCGGCGGTTGGGCCGCACACAGCGAGGTAGACCCGAAAAGCCGGCTGAACTCGTCGGGGGGAGGCGATAACTTGCACCGGTGACTCCCACGGTTACTGCCCCGGTTACTGCCACGGCTACTGCAGCCACGACCGACGAGACCTTCCTGGCCCTGGTGGAGCCGTTGCGCCGGGAGCTCACCGTGCACTGCTACCGGATGCTCGGCTCGGTGCACGAGGCCGAGGACCTGGTCCAGGAGACCTACCTCCGTGCCTGGCGGGCGTACCACGGGTTCGAGCAGCGCTCGTCGCTCCGCACCTGGATGTACCGGATCGCCACCAACGTGTGCCTCACCGCGCTGGAGCGCAACCAGCGCCGCCCGCTGCCCACCGGCCTCGGCCAGCCGAACGCCGACCCCCACGGCAGTCTGGTGGAGCGCCCGGAGCTGCCCTGGCTGGAGCCACTCCCGGACGCGATGGTCTGGGGCACCTCCGATCCTGACCCGTCCGAGGCGGCGGTGACGAAGGACAGCGTGCGGCTCGCCTTCGTGGCAGCGCTGCACCACCTGACGGCCCAGCAGCGCGCGGTGGTCATCCTGCGGGATGTGCTCGACTGGCGGGCCAGCGAGGTTGCCGCCGCGCTGGAGATCTCGGTCGCCGCGGTGAACAGCACGCTGCAGCGCGCCCGCGCCCAGCTCGAGAAGCAGCGCGGCAGCGAGCACACCGTGCTGCCCGACGGCGACGAGCGCGCCAAGGACCTGCTGGACCGGTACCTGAGTGCGTTCGAGCGGTACGACGTGCCGCGCATCGTCGCGCTGCTCACCGAGGACGCGGTGTGGGAGATGCCGCCGTTCACCGGCTGGTACCTCGGGCGGGCGGACATCAGCACCCTGATCGGCGAGCGGTGCCCGGCCAAGGAGGGCGACGACATGCGGTTCCTGCGCACGTCGGCCAACGGCCAGCCGGTGCTCGCGGTGTACATGCGCGGTGAGGACGGCGTGCACCGGGCCTTCCAGCTGCAGCAGCTCACCCTCACCGAGGGCGGCGTCTCGCACGTGGCCTGCTACTTCGACACCGCACTGTTCGAGACGTTCGGCCTGCCGGAGGTGCTGATCTAGCGCTAGGTCGGGATGCCGGCGCGGCGGGCCAGCTGGAGGAGTACGTCGCCCAGCAGCCACCAGCCGCCCAGCGCCACCGCGCCGAGCCCGACCACGGTGAACAGCCCCACCCACAGCCACGGCGGCAGCCCGGTGAGCCGCGCCAGCTGGTCGGCGTCGGAGTCCAGCGGGTAGTCCCGGCGGCGTACCTGCCGGCGGCGACCCTGGCCGAGCTCGCGGTCCGCCCGCAGCCCACCGAACAGCAGGAACCAGGCGAGCACGGCACAGAACGCGAGCTGCACCACCGGCGAGCCGTACCAGGCCACCACGCCGACCAGGCCGCCCGTGACCAGCACGGCCACCCCACCGAACCAGTTCCGCACGTAGATCAAGGTGGCCAGCAGCAGCGCCACGCCCAGCCACAGCAGCGGGCGCGTCCAGCCCACCGTGACCAGGCCGGCCGCACCGAGGCCGAGCAGGGACGGCGCGAGGTAACCGGCCAGCGCGGTCAGCACCATGCCCGGCCCGGTGGTGCGCCCCACCGACACGGTCACCCCGGAGGTGTCCGAGTGCAGTCGGATGCCGGCCAGCCGCCGGCCGGTGAGCACCGCGATCATCGCGTGTCCGCCCTCGTGGGCGATGGTGACCACGGTGCGGGCGATCCGCCACAGGCCGCCGTGGCCGACCACCAGCAGTGCCACCGCGGGGGCTAGCAGCGGGACGAGTTGCTCGGGGACGAGTTGCTCCGGCACGCGCTACCCGGACCGGCGAGCGGCGTCGGACGACATGGCTCCAGTCTGCCAGCACGCCGACCGCGCCCGGCCGGGCCCGCCCCGGCACCGGAGCCCGGTGCCACCGCCTCAGTCGAGGCTCGCCTCGAGCTCGTAGGCGTCCTCACCGAGCCACACCCGCAGGCCCTCGCCGTCATCGGTGATGTACCCCTCCTCCTCCTCGCCGAGCTCGCGCGCCGCGTCGAGGGCCCGCTCGCTGAACGAGATCCGACCGCCACCAAGATCCATCGGGCGGTACTCCGAGGCGAGGAACGCGGTCCGGCTCTGGTGGGCGAGAAAGGTGGCGTTCTGTTCGCCCACCTCGGCGACATAGCTGCGCGTGGCCATCTGTTGACCTCCCCCGACGAGTATGACGGGGGTCACCTCGACCGGCCAGCCTCCAGCGCAGCGCAGGCTTGACCGCTATCACTCCCCCGTTCGGCGTGTCATACTCTGTCATACGTGCAGCTACTCACCGACCGCACGGATGGTGATTACAGTTGCGACCCTGCGGGCAGCAGACGGCACGCTGCGCGGGGCGTCGGCGTGGAAGACCACCGGCGTTGCACTGCGCCAGTACTGGGAGGGACTGTCCGATGACTGATGTGAGCGACCAGGACCTGCGCGCCTACCGGGACGAGGCGGAGCGGACCCGAGACGAAGTCCTGTCGTCGGACGCGGCACGGCCAGGTCAGCAGCGCGCCAAGGTACTGTCCGTCCGGTTGACCGCCGAGGAGTTCGACGCGCTGAATCGGTTCGCTCACGCGGTCGAGGTGCCTGCCTCAGCGCTCGTCCGGGGGTGGATCCTGGAGCAGCTGCGGGACAGCTCGGAATCGCCGATCAGGACTGTCGAGCGGATCGCCCACGAACTGGAACAACTCCGCCGGCAACTCGCGGCGTAGCGCACAGGCGGGCCGCGCCACCCGGCGCACGCCCAAGGACCACTAGACGTCCCGGCCGGCCACCGCCAGCCCCACGCCGAGCCCGATCATGGTCAGCCCACCGGTGCCGCCCAGCGCGGTCAGCCGCCGGGGTGAGCGCGCCAGCCAGTCCCGCGCGCCGCCGGCGGCCAGGCCCCAGACCCCGTCCAGCACCATCGCCACCAGCACGAAGGTCATTCCCAGCAGCATCAGCTGCACCGGCACCCGTCCGGCCGCCGGCTCGACGAACTGCGGCAGCACGGCGGCGAAGAACACCAACGCCTTGGGGTTGGTCAGCCCGACCACGACGCCCTGGCGGTACACGTGCCGCTCGACTCCGCCCGGCGCCGGCCCCCGCATCAGCTCGACGAGGCGGCCACGCTCCCGGTAGGTCCGCACCCCCAGGTAGACCAGGTACACCGCGCCGGCCAGCTTGATCGCGGTGAACACCAGCAACGACCGCTCCACCACCGGGCCGAGGCCCAGGGCCACCAGCAGCACCAGCACGGCCGCCCCGGTGGAGTTGCCGGCGACGCTGCCCAGCGCGGCACGGCGGCCGTGGGCCAGTGCCCGGCTCACCACGAACACCACCGTCGGGCCGGGGATCAGCACCAGCACGACGCAGGCCAGGAGGAACGCGACCAGATGGTCGGTCGGCAACATTCCGCCACGGTAACCGGCACCCGGCCGTCACCGCGCGCCAGTTTTCGATCGGGACACCCCTAACCGTCGTAGAACACCCGCTCCACGACCGCCCTGGCCCGCCGGGTGATCCGGCGGTACTCGTCGATGAACTCGCCGGGGTCACCACCGGCCGGGTAACCCATCGCCCTGGCCACCGCCGCCAGCTCCCGCCCCGATCCCGGCAGCTGGTCCGAGGGCTTGCCCCGGACGAGGGTGACCGCGTTGCGGGCCCGGGTGGCCATCGTCCAACCGGCGATCAGCGCGTCCGCGTCGGCGCCGGCCAGCAGCCCCGCCTCGACGCACTCGCGCAGGCCGTCCAGGGTGGACGTGGTGCGCAGCTCCGGCACGTCAGCGGCGTGCTGGAGCTGCAGCAGTTGGACCGTCCACTCCACGTCGGCCAGGCCGCCGGTGCCCAGCTTGGTGTGGGTCGCCCGGTCCGCACCCCGGGGCAGCCGCTCGGTGTCGACCCGCGCCTTGATCCGGCGGATCTCGGTGGCCTTGG
Organism: Pseudonocardia sp. Cha107L01; assembly: GCF_052566575.1. Taxonomy (NCBI): domain Bacteria; kingdom Bacillati; phylum Actinomycetota; class Actinomycetes; order Pseudonocardiales; family Pseudonocardiaceae; genus Pseudonocardia; species Pseudonocardia sp. Cha107L01. The sequence continues at coordinate 4,560,483 of NZ_CP199579.1, read as the reverse complement.
CCGGTTCCAGGCCGCCGGCGGGATAGCGGATCGGGTCGATCAGCTCCCGGAACCGCTCCCCCAGCTCCATGTCGCCGCCGAGCGGGCGGGCCCGCAGCAACGCCTGCGCCTCCCAGGGTTCGGCCCATTTCGCGTAGTAGGTCCGGTAGGACTCGAGGGTGCGCACCAGCGGGCCGCCCCGCCCCTCCGGCCGGAGGTCGGCGTCCACCTGCAGCGCCGGGTCGGGGCTCGGCGCGCCGAGCAGCGACCGCACCTGCTCCACCACCGTGGTGGACCAGCGCACCGCCTCGTGCTCGCTCGCCCCGTTCGCCGGCTCGCAGACGAACAACACGTCGGCGTCGGACCCGTAACCCAGCTCGGCACCGCCGAGCCGGCCCATCCCGATCACCGCGAGCCGCGCCTTCGGCGAACCCGGCTGTGCCCTGGCCACGGCGTCCAGCGCGGAGCGCAGCACGGCCGCCCAGACCTCGCTCAGCGCGGCGCACACCGCACCGACGGGCAGCAGCCCGAGCAGGTCGGCGCAGGCCACCCGGAGCAGCTCGTGGCGGCGCATGGAGCGGGCCGCCGCGACCGCGTCCGTCGGGACCTGGTGCCGGGCGACGGTGGCCCGCAGCGACGTCGAGACCTCCACCGGGTCCCTGGTGGCCAGCTCCGCCCGCGCCGAGGTGTCGGCCAGCAGCCGAAGCACATCGGGGGCCCGCACCAGTAGGTCGGGCACCAGCGCCGAGGTGCCGAGCAGGAACATCAGCCGCTCGGCCACCGCGCCCTCGTCGCGCAGCAGACCCAGGTAGCCGGTGTCCGCGAGCGCCTCGGACACCCGCCGGTAGGCCAGCAGCCCCCGGTCCGGGTCCGCCGTGTCGGCCAGCTGCTCGAGCAGCACCGGGAGCAGGGTCCGCTGGATGGCCGCCGCCCGGGACATCCCACCGGTCAGCGCCCGCAGGTGCGCCAGCGCGCCCTCCGGGGACGCCCAGCCCAGCGCGGCGAGCCGGGATGCCGCCGACTTCTCGGACAGCCGCAGGTCCTCGCTCGCGATCTGGGACACCGCCGTCAGCAGCGGGCGGTAGAACAGCTTCTCGTGCAGCCGCCGGACCCGGCCGGTGTTGCTGCGCAGCTCCGCCAGCAGCACGCCGACCGCGTCCCGCTTCCCGTCCGGGCGCAGCTTGGCCGAGCGGGCCAGCCAGCGCAGGTCGGCGGTATCTGACTCGGCCGGCAACAGGTGGGTGCGGCGCAGCCGGGCCAGCTGCAGCCGGTGCTCCAGCATCCGCAGGAACCGGTAGGACGCGGCCAGGTTGGCGGCGTCGTCGCGGCCGACGTAACCGCCGGCGCCCAGAGCGGCCAGCGCGTCCAGGGTGGACCCCGAGCGGATCTCCGGGTCGGCCCGGCCGTGCACCAGCTGCAGCAGTTGCACCGCGAACTCGACGTCGCGCAGCCCGCCCCGGCCCAGTTTCAGCTCCCGGTCGGCGTACTCGGGGCGGATGTGCTTCTCCACCCGGCGGCGCATGGCCTGTACCTCGGCGACGAAGTCGTCCCGGTCCGCGGCGTGCCAGACCATCGGCGCCACGGCCTCGGCGTAGGCGGCACCCAGCTCGGGGTCGCCGGCCACTGGACGAGCTTTGAGCAGCGCCTGGAACTCCCAGGTCTTGGCCCACCGGCGGTAGTAGCTCAGGTGCCCCTCGAGGGTGCGCACCAGGGCGCCCTGACGGCCTTCCGGGCGCAGGTTGGCATCCACCGGGAAGCACGCGTCGCCGGCCACCCGCATCACCGCCGCGGCCAGCCGGGACGCGGGGCCGTCCGCCGGCTCCGCAACGAAGATCACGTCCACGTCGCTGACGTAGTTGAGCTCGTGCCCGCCGCACTTGCCCATCGCGATCACCGCCAGTCGGGGCGGCTCCTCGGCACCCGACCCGGCACCGCCCGACCCGTTCCCGCCCGACCTGTTCCCGCCGGTCCCGCCGCCGTCCGACTCCTCCCGGGGGAAGACCTCGGACACCGCCACCGCCAGTGCCGCGCGCAGGGCAGCGGCGGCCAGGTCGGACAGCTGCGCGGCCACCACCTCCATCGGCAGTACCGGAAGGGACGGCTCACCGACCGCGCCGAGGTCGGCGGCGGCGATCTCCAGCAGCGCGTCCCGGTAGGCGTCACGCAGCGCGCTGATGGCGGCCGGGCCGGTGAGCGCGGCGCGCGACACCGCCGATCCGGCGGCCGCCGCGCCCGGGTCTGCGCCTGACCTCTCGGCCGAACCCGCGCCGGACCCCCCGTCCGAAGTCGGGCGGGCGGCCGGCTCCGACTCGGCCGGCGGCTCGCAGCCCACCGCGTGCAGCAGTGCCGCCGACCGGGTGGCCACGTCGGGCAGCCGGTCCGGGGTGAGCGCCCGCTCAGAGGTCAGGTGCCGCCACACCGCCGGCCGGCTGACGAGGTGGTCCCCCAGAGCGGTCGAGGCGCCGAGCAGGGCCAGCAGCCGGCCGCGCAGGCCCTCGTCCTTACGCAGGGCGGCATCCAGGGCGGACCACTCCGTGCGGTCGGCCTCGGACAGTCGCTCGAGCGCGCGCAGCGCCAGGTTCGGGTCGGGGCTGCGGGCCAGCGCCCACATCACCGCCTCGGCCGTGCTGGCCGGCCGGCCGGCGTCCCACCAGCCCAGCTCGGTCAGGGTCTGCTCGGCCCACGGCTCGGTGAGGCCGAGCCGGACCAACGAAGCTCCGCTACGCCGCTCGGTCACAGGGCCTGATCCTGCCCCACCGGGGGCCGGTCGCGCCCGGCGCCCGCAGGCGCGGGCGGGTCCGGCGGCTGTGCGGACGCCGGACCCGGGCGCGGGATCAGCGCTCGAAGACGGCGACCAGGGTGGCCCGCGCCAGGGTGTGCGCGAACAGGTTGAACCCCAGGTACGCCGGGCTCGCGCTGTCCGGCAGCCCCAGCGACTCCACGTCCACCGCGTGCACGGTGAAGTAGTAGCGGTGCTCGCCGTGCCCGGGCGGCGGGCCGGCGCCCACGAAGCCCTTCATGCCACCGTCGTTGGTCAGCGTGAGCGCGCCGGCCGGCAGGTCGGCGCTGCCCGGCGCACCGGCCCCGGTCGGCAGCTCGGTGACGCTGGCCGGGACGTCGGCCACCGCCCAGTGCCAGAACCCGCTGCCGGTGGGCGCATCCGGGTCGTAGCAGGTCACCGCGTAGCTCTTGGTGCCCTCGGGCGCCCCGGACCAGGACAGCTCCGGCGAGACGTCCTCGCCGCCGGTCACCCCGAAAACTCCGCTCGCGTGTTGGTCGGCCAGCCGGGCGCCATCCTTGATGTCGGTGCTGGTCAGGGTGAACGACGGCACCTCCGGCAGGAACTCGTGCGGTCCCGGCGGTCGCGATGCGGTGGTCATGTGGCCCTCCTCCTGGTTCTCCCGGGGGCGACCTCTCGATCGCGGCCCCTCAGCGGGATCCGCCGACGGCGATCCTCCTACGCAACGTGCGCCGGCAACCTATCGCGTTGCCGGCGCACCTGCTCGATCATTCCGGAGCCGAGGGCTCAGCCGACGATCAGATAGATCCCGTAGGCCACCACCAGGAAGCAGATCCCGAAACACAACACCGCCGCCGCGGTGGCCGGGCCGGCCCCCCGGGAGCTCTCCGAGCCGCCCTCGAGCGCCTCGGCCCTGGCGGACAGCGCGTTCACCCCGAGGGAGAACAGCACCACCACGACCACGGTCACACCGAGGCCGACCAGGAACACCTCACCCAGCGCGCCCCACTTGATATGCATCACAAGGTCCTCTCTCGGCCGGTCGGTCGGCGGGTCAGGTGGTCGTGGTCGCCGCAGTCGGGGCGGTCTCCGGCACGTCGTTGACGTTGTCCGCGCTCACCGGCTGGCGGCGGGAGGCCAGGTAGATGCCGATCGCGACGGCCAGCGCCACCAGCGCGACGATTACCGTGCCGGCCGAGCCGAGCCCGGCCACCTGGCCGGCCAGCGCGCCGACGATCGCCGCCGAGGGCAGCGTGAGCACCCAGGCGATGACCATCTTGCCGGCCACCGACCAGCGCACGTCGGCCAGTCGTTTGCCGGCGCCGGCACCGAAGATCGAACCGGAGGCCACCTGGGTGGTGGACAGCGCGAAGCCGAGGTGGCTGGAGATCAGGATGGTCGCGGTGCTGGAGGTCTCGGCGGCGAAGCCCTGCGGGGACTCCATGTCATAGAGCCCCTTGCCCAGGGTGCGGATGATCCGCCAGCCGCCCAGGTAGGTGCCCAGCGCGATGGCCAGGCCGGCCAGGCCGATCACCCACACCGGCGGGCCGGAGTTGGGCGCGAGCACGCCGGCGGTGATCAGCGTGAGGGTGATGATGCCCATCGTCTTCTGCGCGTCGTTGGTGCCGTGCGCGAGCGACACCATCGAGGCGGACACGATCTGCCCGACCCTGAAACCCTTGGCCGCCTCGTCCGGCCGGGTCTTCGCCGTGATCTTGTAGGCGAAGTACGTGGCGATCATCGCCGCCAGGCCGGCCACCACCGGTGCGGCCAGCGCCGGCAGCACGACGGCGGTGATCAGGCCCATGAACTTGATCGCGCCACCGCCGGCGGCCACCCAGGTGGCCCCGATCAGGCCGCCGAACAGCGCGTGCGACGAGCTGGACGGCAGGCCGAAGTACCAGGTCGTCAGGTTCCACAGGATAGCGCCGATGAGCCCCGCGAAGATCACCGTTGGGTTGATCTTCGTCTCGTCGACGAGGCCGCTGGAGATGGTCTTGGCCACTGCGGTCGACAGGAAGGCGCCGATCAGGTTGAGCACGGCGGAGATGGCGACGGCGACCTTCGGGCGCAACGCCCCGGTTGCCACCGAGGTCGCCATCGCATTTGCGGTGTCGTGAAATCCGTTGGTGAAGTCGAACAGCAGCGCGGTGACGACCACCGTGAGCACGATGAAGGAGATGTCCACCGGTCCCTACTTCGGGGTTGGGGCTCTTCGGTCGCCCAGAAGAGTGATCGGTGGAGATAAACTGAGAAGAAACTGAGAGTGAACGGAACCTGAACTGAAGCTGTCAGAGCACGGGCAAATAGGTTGCCAGTTCGTACGGCGTGACGTTGCGGCGGTAGGCGTCCCACTCCGCCCGCTTGTTCCGCAGGAAGAAGTCGAACACGTGCTCGCCGAGGATCTCCGCGACCAGCTCGGAGTGCTCCATGGCGGCCAGCGCCTCGGTCAGGTTCTGCGGCAGCGTCTCGTACCCCATCGCCCTGCGCTCGATCTCGGTGAGCGACCAGACGTCGTCACCGGCCGGTTCGCCGAGCTCGTAGCCCTTCTGCACACCGGTCAGGCCGGCGCCCAGGATGACCGCGAAGGCCAGGTACGGGTTGCAGGCGCTGTCCAGGGTGCGGATCTCCACCCGGCGCGAGGAGGCCTTGCCGGGTGAGTACATCGGCACCCGCACCAGCGCGGACCGGTTGGCGTGCCCCCAGCACACGGTGGTCGGGGCCTCGCCACCGACGACCAGCCGCTTGTAGGAGTTCACCCACTGGTTGGTGACCGCGGTGATCTCCCTGGCGTGCCGCAGCACCCCGGCCACGAACGCCTTGCCGGTGTCGGAGAGCTCGTAGGGGTCGGACGGGTCGTGGAAGGCGTTGCGGTCGCCCTCGAAGAGACTGAAGTGGGTGTGCATGGCCGAGCCGGGATGCTGGGTGAACGGCTTCGGCATGAACGAGGCACGGACGCCCTGCGTCATCGCGACCTCTTTGACCACATACCGGAAGGTCATGATGTTGTCGGACATGGTCAGTGCGTCGGCGTAGCGCAGGTCGATCTCCTGCTGGCCGGGTGCACCCTCGTGGTGGCTGAACTCCACCGAGATGCCCATCGACTCCAGCGTCTCGATCGCGTTGCGCCGGAAGTGCGGCGCGGCGTCGTGGCTGGCCTGGTCGAAGAAGCCGCCGGAGTCCGCCGGGGTCGGCGGCGTCCCGTCCGTGGGCAGGTCCTTGAGCAGGTAGAACTCGATCTCGGGGTGCACGTAGCAGGTGAAGCCCGCCTCGGCGGCCCGGCTCAGCGCGCGGCGCAGCACGTGCCGGGGGTCCGCCCAGGAGGGTGAGCCGTCCGGCATGGTGATGTCGCAGAACATCCGCGCCGAGTAGTGCTGGCCGTCCGCGGTCTCCCAGGGCAGCACCTGGAAGGTGGACGGATCCGGCTTGGCGACCATGTCCGACTCGTACACCCGCGCGAAGCCCTCGATGGCCGAGCCGTCGAAACCGATCCCCTCGGTGAAGGCTCCCTCCAGCTCGGCGGGCGCGATGGCCACCGACTTGAGGTACCCGAGCACGTCGGTGAACCAGAGGCGCACGAAGCGGATGTCGCGTTCTTCAAGCGTGCGCAGCACGAACTCCTGCTGGCGATCCATAGGCCGCAGCCTAGGAACATCGCGTTACATCCATGTTTCGGGGCTGGTTGTAGCCCCCATCGGGGTGCTCTCGGGCACCGTCTCGGCGCGGAGAGGCGGCGGTCGGTCGGCTATGTCGCAGCTGGGTGAGTCCTGCGTCACACCGGTGTGCCCGGGCCCGTTTCGGCGCGCCGCGGGCGGTCAGCGGCCCCCTCGGGGCTGCGGGCCCTGACGGCGGCGTCCCGTTACCGAGCTGCACACCAGGCAGGCCGCGGAGCGCTGAAACCTGCCTCCTGTGCAGCTCGGCAACAACAGGCAGCCAGCGGGGTGTGCCCGCGCGCGGTCAGGGGCCGCGCGCGGTCAGGGGCCGCGCGCGGTCAGGGGCCGCCTTGGGGTTGCGGGCCCTGGTAGCCCTCCTTCGACGTGTCGTCCATGCCGATCTCGTGGCCGATCCCACCGGCGAGCAGGTTCGCGCCGACCTTCGCCCCGGTCGACCCGATGTCCAGACCGATCGCCTTGTCGCCCTTGCCGTTGAACGCGTTGTTCCGGATCGTGACGTTCTGCACGGCCTCGATCATCACGCCCTGGGACGCGCCGAAGTTGCAGATGTTGTTGCTCCAGGTCCAGTCCGCGGAGGTGCCGTCCCCGCCGCCGCCGTCGCCCACGTCGCCGGGCCCCTCGGCCATCAGGCACTGGTTGTCGATGTTCTCGCACCGGTTGCCGTCGATCAGGACGTGCTCGCTGGACGGCTCGCCGTTGGTGAAGGTCTGCATGCAGTCCGCGTGCGCGCCGCTGCCGTCCGGGCTGATGTCGGCGATGGTGTTGTGCACGATCCTGATGTAGTTGCCGAAGAACCGCAGGCCGTCGAAGTCGCCGCCGGTCGGGTGCTTGACGGTGTTGTTGCGCACGGTGACCCCGTTGCCGGTGATCTCGATGCCCGGTGCCTCGGCGCCGAGCACCTGGAAGCCGTCCACCACGACGTTGTTGGCCTGCACGGTGATGCCCTTCACGGCGGTCCTGCCGTTGCCGATGATCGTCAGTGGTGCCTGGTCGCTGCCGCCCTTGCCGATCTCCAGGCGCACCGAGCCGAGGTCTCCGGTGATGCAGATCCGGTCGCCCGGGGCGGCACTGTTGATCGCCTGGCTGAGGCCGGCGCTGTCGGTGACCTGCTTGGTGCAGCCGGTCTGGCTCGGCGTTCCCGCGCCCGGCGGGCCGCCCTCGAGCACCGCCGATCCGTTCCCCCCGCCGGTCAGCCCGCCGTTCAGGCCGCCGTTCAGGCCGCCGCCGACGGAGCCGCCCAGCTGTCCACCGCCCGACGAGCCACTGAACGGGCTGCCGCCGGACGGACTACCCGGGGGGCCGCTGAACGAGCCACCGGAGCCACCGAACGGGGCGCCTGAGGAGCCTCCCGGCGATCGCCCGGCGGAGCCGCCGAACCAACCGCCACCGGAGGAACCGTTCCCGGACGAACCGCCGCCGGACCCGCCACCCGGCGAACCGCCGCCCGAAGCCCCGCCCCATGGCGCACCCGCGGCCGAACCACCGCCGGAGCTACCCGGGGAGCCGCCGAACGAGCCCCCGCCGGAGTTACCCGGGGACGGGCCGAACGAGCCGCCTGAAGTACCACCGAAGGAACCACTTCCGACCCTGCCATCCGGCGACGAGCCACCCGACGACGAGCCACCCGACGAGCTGCCCGGGGACCCGGCGCCGACACCCGAACCGCGGTCCTCGGACCGACCCACGTCACCCCCGGACGAGCCACCGGGCGCTCCACCCGACGTGTCGCCGGCGGACCCGCCGCCGGAGTTCGAGCTGCCCGGCGACCCGCCCGACCTGCCCCGCGCGGAGCCCCCCGAGCCCTCCGAGCGCCGCGAGGACGCGCCGGCCCCGCCGCCCGTGCCCGAAGGAGCCGCCGAGTGGGGTACCGGCCTGCTCGAGCGCGGTGCCGGGGCGGCCGACCCACCCGCTGGACCCGCCGTACCGCTCGGTGCCCCGCCGCCAGCGCCGCCGCCGGGCTCGGCGCTGACCGGCGGTAGCACCCTCGGCGCCGACGGGCTGGCGACCGGTGGCTCGGCCAGCCGCGGCGCCGCCCCGGACTGCGCCGGCGTGGACCGGGGCGGTGTGGGCGCCGCCGACCCGGATCCGCCGGGCATGTTCGTCTTCACGCAGATGACGTCGTTCGGGCCGGCGTTGGCAACCGCATCCTTCAGGCCGGACTCGTCGAGAACCTCTTTGGTGCAGTTGATCTGCGCTGTCGCCCGGCCGGAACCGCCGGCGCGACCCGCACCGCCGACCGCCGGAGCGACCGGGCCACCCGACCCCGCGGCAGCGGGGCCGTCAGCCGGAGCACCACCGGCCGGCGCGGTTCCGGCGTCCGCCGAGGACCACCCGTCGGACGGGGCGCCGCCGGAGTCACCCTGGGCGCCGGCGCCTCCCGGCCCGTCCTGGGCCGCCATCGGGCTCCGCAGCGCCTCCAGCCCGCCGGCCCGCACCGAACCGGACCGGGACGGGCCGGCGAACAGGGTCAGTGCCGCGAAGAAGATCGCCGCGGCGGCCAGCACCGCGCCGACCACGACCGCCCGATGAGCCAGGCCGCCGGCCCGGTGAGCCAGGCCGCCGGGCGCCGGGCACGGGGCGCCATGAGACCGGTCGATCCGCGCAGACCAGTGCCCAGCCCGTCTCATGGCGCCCAGCGAACACCGCCGACACCCTCGCGCGCGGCCGTTCGGGCCAGATCGTGTGCGATCGCAAAGGGACCCCGCGTCGCGGAGGGCGCGGCGGCGCGGTCAGCTCGGCGCGATGGTGCAGTGCGCCCCCTCCGCCGGTACCGCGAGATCGGTGAGGTAGCTGGTCACCAGGTCGTCCACACACCGGTTGCCGTGCAGGGCGGCGGTGTGCTGGCTCCCCTGCACGCTGATCAGCCGGGCATTCAGCGACCTGGCCAGGTTCACCCCGGCCTGGTACGGCGTGGCCGGGTCGCCGGTCACCGAGATCACCACGGTCTGGGGCAGCCCGGCCACCTTCGGCTGGTGCGGCTCCCCGGTGTGGGGCACCGGCCAGAACGCGCAGACGTCGCGCGCCGGGTCGACGCCGCGGCCGTCGTCCCGGAACGGCGCGGCCGCCCGGGAGCGCCGGTCGGACTCGGCCAGCACCGCCGGGTCGGTGATCGGCTTGTCGTCCACGCACCGGATCGCGGTGAAGGCGTCCGTGGAGCGGTCGTAGGAACCGTCCGGTCCCCGGCCCTGGTAGGAGTCGGCCAGCTCCATCAGCACGTCCCCGTGGCCGCCCGCGAGCTCCACCAGGCCGTGGCGGAGCTGCTCCCACCGACGCGCGCTGTAGAGCGCGCTGATGGTGCCGGTCATCGCGTCGTTGTAGGACAGGATGCGCCCGTCGGACAGCGGAACCGGCGCTGTGATCGTCGGCAGTACCAGGTCCCGGAACACCTGGTTGGCCGCCGCCGGGTCGTTCCCGATCGGGCAGGGCCGCTTCGGTGCGCACCAGGCGGCGAACGCGTCGAACGCCCGCTGGAAGCCGGCGGACTGGGCCACCGACCGGTCGATCTGGGTCTGGTCCGGGTCCAGTGCACCGTCCAGCACGAGCGCGCGGACGTTGTTCGGGAACTGTTCGGCGTAGGTGTAGCCGAGCCGGGTCCCGTAGGAGTAGCCGAGGTAGGTCAGCTTCTGATCACCCAGCGCCGAGCGCAGCACGTCCATGTCCATGGCCGCATCCCGGGTACCGACGTTGGCCAGCAGGTCCGCCCCCGAGCGTTGGGCACACTTGGCGTCGTAGTCCTTGGCCTTGCCCTCCTGGCGGGCCACGCCGGCCGGCGAGTTGTCCAGCTGTGCGTCCGCCCGGTCGGCGTCCTGCTCAGCCGCGGTGAAGCATTCGATCGCCGGCTCGCTCTTGCCCACCCCGCGCGGGTCGAAGCCGACCAGGTCGAACCGCTCACCGAGCGGGGTGTTGCGAACCCGCTTGGCCAGCCCGGTGGCCGCATCGGTACCGGACTCGCCCGGACCACCCGGGTTGATCACCAGCGAACCGATGCGCCGATCCGGCTGGCTGGCCCGTTGGCGCAGCACCGCCAGTCGCGCGGTCCGACCCGCCGGCTGGCCGTAGTCCAGCGGCACCCGCAGATAGGTGCAGTCGAACGGCGCGCACCGGCTCCAGACCAGCTCCTGCGCGTAGAACCGCTGCAGCTCCGGCGCCGGCACCGGCCCGACGGCAGCGCCGACGGTAGAGCCCGAGCCGGGGACGGCGCCACAGGCCGCCACGGCCGGCAGCAGCAGCCCCAGCAGGGCGAGCAGGACCAACAGAACCCGGCCACTCCCTCGGCGACTCACGTGACGTCCTTGCGGTGCGCGGTGGCTGTCCCGGCCAGCCCGACCAGGACGGTGTAGCCGAAGAAGACCAGCAGCATCAGCCACCAGGGCGGCCCGACGCCGAATCCGCCGCCGAACTGCTCACCGGTCAGCGCCTCCAGGCTGGTGGCGGCCGCCGGGCCGGGCAGGTACGGGCCGAGCCTGTCCAGGTCCGCCACCGCGGCCAGCACCTGCAGGATCGGCTCGACGATCAGCAGGTACAGCAGGACACCGACGACCGCGAGGACCTGACTGCTGACCAGGGTGCCGAACCCGACGCCGAGCACCGCCCACAGCGCGAAGACAACCACCGCCACCGCGCTCACCTGCAGCACCGAGCCCAGCTCCGCGAACGGGTGGGCGCCGCGGCTCAGCATGCCGGCGATGCCCAGTGCCGAGCTGACCAGCGCATAGCCCGCCCCGACCACAGCGGCCACGGCCATCTTGGCCACCGTCAGCCGCACCCGGTCGGCGGCGACGAGGTAGCTGGTGCTGATGGTGTGGTGCCGGTACTCCGCCGAGGCGCTGACCGTGCCGAACAGCACCGCGAAGACCACCCCGAACGAGCCGAGCGCGAACGCCTGGCTGTGCCCCAGCCGCCCGTCGGTCGCGGTGATCATCGCGATCACCATGCTGACCAGCCCGGCCGGGATGAGCATCGCCCACCACACGGAGGTGGACAGCGTCTTGCGGGCCTCCGCGACCACCAACCCGCGCAGTGATCGGACCGACCAGGCGCCACCGGGTGCGGCCGCCGGGCAGACAGCCGGCAGGTCCGTACTGCGAGCCGACATCACCGGTCACCTTCTCGCTGGGCGGGGACAGCCTGGGCGGGGACCGCGTGGGCGGCGTCGGTCTGGGCGGAATCGGACTGGGCGGCGTCGGACCGGGCGGGTTCGGCCGAAGCATCCGGCGGGTCGCCGGGCTGACCGTTCGGCGCGGCCGGCCGGTACTGGCTGACGGTCAGCCGCAGGAAGCGCTGCTCAAGGTCGGTGTGCTCGCGGGTCATCCCGTAGACCGCCACGTCGACCGTGCGTGCCAGGTCACCGACGGTGGTGGTGTCCGCACCGAGAATGCTCAGCCAGCCTTCCGGCAGGGACGCGATCTCGGCGATGCCGCGCGCGCTCAGCGCGGTGGCCAGCCGCCCGGGGTCGGAACACCGCACCCGCACCTCGTCCCGGCCCTCGCCCGGCAACTCCTCGATCGGGCCCTCGAACACACCGGCGCCCTGGCTGATGATCACCACCCGGTCCACGGTCTGGGCGATCTCGGCCAGTTGGTGGCTGGACACCAGCACGGTGCGCCCGCTCGCTGCGTAGGAGCGCAGGAACCCGCGCAGCCAGGCGACCCCCTCCGGGTCCAGTCCGGAGCCGGGCTCGTCCAGGATCAACACCGGGGGGTCGCCCAACAGCGCGGTGGCCAGCGCCAGCCGTTGGCGCATGCCAAGGGAGAAACCGCCGACCTTGCGGTTCGCCGCGTCGGTCAGCCCGACCAGGGCGAGCACCTCGTCCGCCCGCTGGTCCGGCATCCCGATCGCGGCGGCGTACATGAGCAGGTGCGCCCGGGCCTTGCGGGACCGGTGGAAGCCGTTCGAGTCGAGCACCGCGCCCACCACCCGTGCCGGATGAGCGAGCCGGCGGTAGCCGACGCCGTCGAAGGTGACCTCACCGCCGGTCGGCCTGATCAGCCCGAGCGCGGCGCGCAAGGTCGTGGTCTTGCCGGCTCCGTTGGGCCCGAGGAAGCCGGTCACCTGCCCGGGTTCGACGGTGAAACTGAGGTTGCGCACCGCCTCGATCGACCCGAAGCGCTTGGTCAGGTTCCGCACCACGACGCGACCGCCCATGGCGTCGCCGGGTGTCCTGGACAGCACCGGTGGCGCTGTCGGCTGCTCAACAGTGGACATGCCTGATCTCCATGCCTCGAGGCGTGTTCGCCCAGGTAGGGCTCGTCCCTGAGGACAATGGCAGCGGCTCGCGGCGCGGACGATGGGGCCAACCCCCCGTCGCCGGGGGGCCAACCCCCGCCGCCGCGGTAGGGCTCCCCCTTCCGACCGCACCGGGGCCTCCGGACCGGCCGCACGACGAAGGCGGGGGCGCCGGGAGGAATGTCCTCCCGGCGCCCCCGCCGTCAGTCGGGTCGCTACCTCAGCTGGGTGCGATCGTGCAGCGTGAGTTGTCCGGGGGCAACGTCAGATCGGTGAAGTACTTGGTCACGATGTCGTCCACGCACTGGGTGCCCTGCAGGGCCACGGTGTGCTGGTTGCCCTGCACGGTGAGCAGCCGGGCGTTGAGCGCCTTGGCCAGGTTCACCCCGGCCTGGAACGGGGTCGCCGGGTCGCCGGTCACCGAGATGACCATGACCTGGGGCAGCCCGACCACGTGCGGCATGTGCGGCTCGCTGGTGTTGGGCACCGGCCAGAACGCGCAGGGATCGCGTGCCGGGTTCGGGCCGTGGCCGTCGTCGCGGAACGGCGCGGCGGCCCGGGAGCGCTTGTCCGCCTCCAGCACCACGGCCGGGTCGGTGACCGGCTTGTCGTCCACGCAGCCGATCGAGGTGAACGCGTCCAGGGTGAACTGGTAGCTGCCGTCCTGCTCGCGGCCGTTGTAGATGTCGGCCAGCAGCATCAGGATCCGGCCCTGGCCCTGCGACAGCTCGGTCAGGCCCCGGCTCAGCGGGTCCCACAGCTGCGGGGTGTACAGCGCCTGGATGGCGCCTGTCATCGCGTCGTTGTAGGACATCTTGCGGCCGTCCGACAGCGGCACCGGGTGGTCGATCGTCGGCAGCACCAGCTTCTTGAAGTTGTCCGTGGCGGCCTTCGGGTCGCGGCCCAGCGCGCACTGCGGCTGCTTGGCGCACCAGACGGAGAACGCGTCGAACGCCTGCTGGAACCCGGCCGCCTGGGCCACCGACCGGTCGATCAGGTTCTGGTCCGGGTCCAGCGCGCCGTCGAGCACCAGCGCGCGCACGTTCTGCGGGAACGCCTCGGCGTAGCTGTAGCCCAGCCGGGTCCCGTAGGAGTAGCCGAGGTAGGTCAGCTTCTGATCACCCAGTGCCTGGCGCAGGATGTCCATGTCCTTGACGACGTCCCGGGTACCGGCGTTGGCCAGCAGGTCCTTGCCGGAGCGTTGCTCGCACTTGGCGTCGTAGTCCTTGTTCTTGCCCTCGATCCGGGCCACCCCGGCCGGCGAGCTGTCCACCTCGACGTCCAGGCGGTCGGCGTCGCGCTCCGGCGGGGTGAAGCACTCGATCGCGGGCTTGCTGGCGCCGACACCGCGAGGGTCGAAGCCCACGATGTCGAACCGCGCGGCCAGCGCACCGCCCTGGACCTGCTTGGCCACCCCGACGGCCGCCTCGGTGCCCGACGCGCCCGGCCCGCCCGGGTTGATCACCAGCGAGCCGATCTTCCGCGCCGGCTGGCTGGCCTTCTGCCGCAGCACCGCGATCTGCGCCGTCTTGCCGCCCGGCTGGCTGTAGTCCAGCGGCACCTGCAGGTAGCTGCAGTCCAGCTTGGGATCGGCGAAGGTCTGCGCGTCGTCCTGCGACGGGGCGTACTGCGCGCACGGGCCCCAGCTGAGTTTCTGCCCGTAAAACTTCTGCAGGTCAGCACCGGCGGGCGTTGGACCGACGGTGGTGCCGGCACCGACCGTCCCGTCCGGCGAGCACGCCACCGCCGGGATCGCCACGGCGATCAGCGCGACCAGGATCAGGAGGTGGCGGTGCAGGCCGCGCGCTGTGAGCTTCATCGCCGGACAGTCTGCACCGGATGGCGCCGGGAGCCGCCAGTGGGTCGGCCGTCGGCGTGGCGCGTCTCTCAGGAATCCCCCCCGCCGGCGGCCGCGACCTGTCCCACCAGCTCCTCGACGCCGGGACGGTCCCGCACCAGCTCCCAGTACCGCTGCGCGAGCGTGTCCGGGTCGACGCGGGGCAGCGAGCCGACCGAGAGGCTGTCGAACCCGCCGCCGTCCCACAGCCCGGCCGCCGCGCTCCGCTCGATCAGCGCGCCGATCAGCAGGGTGCCCACGTACACCCCTCGGGGGCCGACCGCCGCGGCCAGGGCGTGCAGGTAGTTCAGCAACCCGGACTGCGCGACCCCGGCGCTGCCCAGTGCGGGCATCGGGACCCGCGCGCTGGCCCCCTGGGCGAACAGCAGCGCCCCGGACCCCCGAGCCAGCATGTCCGGCAGTACCGACCGGACCAGCGCGATCGGCGTGAGCAGGTTCAACGGCAGCCAGGTGGCCAGCTCCTCGGCGTCCAGCTCGAGCGCGCCGACCGGCAGCCGGCTGATGTCGCCCGGGCTGTAGAGCAGCACGTCCGGGGTGCCGAACCGGTCCGTGATGGCGACCGAGGCGGCTCGGGCCTCGGCGAGGTCGGTCAGGTCCGCGGTCACGCCGTAGGTCTCGACACCGCCGTCCGCCAGTTCCTTCTCCAGGCGGTCCAATTTGACGCGGTCCCTGGCCACCAGCGCGATCCGATAGCCCTCCGCGCCGAATCGGCGGGCCGTGGCCAGACCGAGGGCCGGGCCGGCACCGAACACAGCCAACGTGCGGGTCAAGGGTTGTCCTCTCGATCGAACAACTAACTTGAGCTTTTCCTCAAAATAGGTGAAGTTGAGTCTGCCCTCAAGTTGATAGGCTGGCCACAATGTCCACCGACGGCGTCCAGGCACCCGCCCAGCCGGTGCAGACCCAGCCGGCGCAAACCCAGCCGCCTCAGACCGACGCCCGGCCGCTGCGCGCGGATGCCCGGCGCAACCGGGAGCTGCTGCTGACCGCGGCGCGCGCGGTGTTCGCGGCGCGCGGGCTCGACGCCCCGCTGGACGAGATCGCCCGGCGGGCCGGCGTGAGCATCGGCACGCTCTACAACCGCTTCCCGACCCGGGTGGACCTGGTGGACGCCGCACTGGCCGAGCAGGTGCTGACGTCGGTCCGGCTCGCCGAGCGGGCGACGGCCGACCCGGACCCGTGGCGCGGTCTGGCGACGCACCTCACCGCCGTCGCCGAGCTGCAGGCCGTCGACCGCGGCTTCACCGACATCTGCGTCTACACCCTGCCCGCCGACTCGGTGACCGAGCGGGCCAAGCGGCGCGGCAACGAACTGACCGTCGCGCTGGTCGAGCGGGCGCAGCGGGCCGGCGTACTGCGCACCGACGTCGACCTCACCGACATCGGATTGTTGCTGTGGGCGGCGGTGCGGGCCACCGAAGGAGTGCGCACCCTCGCCCCGGACGCCTGGCGGCGGCACCTCGCCCTGGTGCTGGACGGGCTGCGCACCGACGCCGCGCACCCGCTGCCCGGACGCCCGCTGAACCCGGAGACGATGCGCCAGGCAATGGCCTTCAGCTGAGTCCTTCCGCTGAGTCCTCGACTGAGGCCTTCGACTGAGTCCTTCGACTGATCACTCCTGGTCACAGCGCTAGGCACAGCCCTAACGAGTGATCTAGCCCTGTGAGTCTCGTCGCAGCCGCATGCCGGCGGCCGCCTCGGATGCCACGCTGTGCGCACCACACCGGAGACGACCCGGGGACCCGCCAGCCGGGCCTCGAGGGAGGACGGTTGACGATGACGTCACCCGCATCTCGCGATGGACAGCCGCCGCCAGCACCTGGCGACGAGGTGACCGCGCCCTATCGCAGCGGCCCCAGCGGCCCGCCCGCGGCGGAGAACCCGCCCGCGCCAGTCAAGCGCATCCGGATCCCCCGGCTGCACGCGATGAAGGAGCGCGGCGAGAAGTGGGCCATGCTCACCGCCTACGACACCTATGCCGCGGAGATCTTCGACGAGGCCGGTATCCCGGTGCTCCTGGTCGGCGACTCGGCCGCCAACAACGTCTACGGCTACGACACCACGCTGCCCATCACGGTGGACGAACTGCTCCCGCTGGTCCGCGCGGTGGTGCGCTCCACCCGCCAGTCGCTCGTGCTGGCCGACCTGCCGTTCGGCAGCTACCAGGTCAGCCCCGCCCAGGCGCTGGAGACCGCCACCCGGTTCATGAAGGAGGGCGGCGCGCACGCGGTGAAGCTGGAGGGCGGGCAGCGGTTCGCCCCGCAGGTCGATGCGCTGGTCGGCGCGGGCATCCCGGTGATGGCACACCTGGGCTTCACCCCGCAGAGCGAGCACACCATCGGCGGCTACCGGGTGCAGGGCCGGGGTGACACCGGTGAGACACTGATTGCCGACGCACTCGCGCTACAGGAGGCGGGAGCGTTCGCGGTGGTACTGGAGATGGTGCCGGCCGACGTGGCCAAGCGGGTCACGGCCGAGCTCGCCATTCCCACCGTGGGTATCGGTGCCGGGCCCGACTGCGACGCCCAGGTGCTGGTCTGGCAGGACATGGCCGGGATGAACAGGGGACGCACGCCCCGGTTCGTCAAGCGCTACGCCGATCTGGGCGATGCGCTGTTCACGGCGGCCCGCACGTTCGGCGCGGAGGTCCGGGACGGCGTCTACCCGGATCCAGAGCACTCGTACTCCTAGGTCCTCGCTCGGGCCGCCGCCGAGATGCGGTGGGCCACCACATTCGTCCCGCGCGGGCACGGCGATCCCGTGCCCGCGCGGAGACACTCACCACGGCCGGCGGCCGGTTCGCCCCGCCTCGGCCGCCGATCCGGCCGGTCCATCAGAATGGGCCCGTGCGTGAGTCGTATCCACCGATCGAGCCCCACCGCCAGGGTCTGCTCGACGTCGGCCAAGGCCACCAGCTGTACTGGGAGAGCTGCGGCAACCCGGACGGCAAACCCGTGGTGTTCCTGCACGGCGGCCCCGGCGGCGGGTCCAAGCCCGATCACCGGCGCGCCTTCGACCCGGCCCGCTACCGGATCGTGCTCCTCGACCAGCGCGGCTGCGGGCACAGCACACCGCACGCCGCCGACCCGGACCCGGCCACCGCGCGGGCCGCCCTGCACGACAACACCACCGCCGACCTGGTCGCCGACCTGGAGCGGCTGCGGACCCACCTGGATATCGACCGCTGGCAGGTCTTCGGCGGCTCCTGGGGGTCGACGCTGGCGCTCGCCTATGCGCAGGCGCACCCCGCGCGGGTCACCGAGCTGGTGCTGCGCGGGATCTTCACGCTGCGCCGCTGGGAACTGGACTGGTACTACGGCGGCGGCGCCCAGGCGCTGTTCCCGGACCGGTGGGCCGAGTTCCTCGAGCCGCTCCCGCCCGAGCTGCACGCCTCGGCCAGCCGGGAGATCATCGACGCCTACCACCGACTGCTGCACGACCCGGACCCCTCGGTCGCCGAGCGGGCCGCGGTGGCCTGGAGCAGCTGGGAGGCCTCGACGATCACCCTGCGGCCGCGCGAGGCGCTGGTCGAGTCGTTCAGCGAGCGGGAGTTCGCGCTGGCGTTCGCCCGCATCGAGAACCACTACATGCGGCACTCCGGGTTCGTGGCCGAGGGGCAGCTGATCAGGGACGCGGACCGGCTGGCTGACATCCCCGGGGTGATCGTGCAGGGCCGCTACGACGCGTGCACCCCGATCCGCACCGCCTGGGACCTGCACCTGGCCTGGCCGAGCGCCGAGCTCATCGTGGTCGACGACGCCGGGCACGCGTTCGACGAGCCGGGCATCCAGCACGCCCTGGTGACCGCCACCGACCGGTTCGCCGGCTCCTGAGGCCAGAGCGTGTCCTAGCGCTGGACCGGACCCAGCTCTCCCTGCCCATGAATCCCGGTCAAAGCTCGGACAGCCGGCGGGCGAGGAACCGACGCTCCGGGTCGGTCGCGGCCAGCCGCAGGGCGCGCTCGAACGCCTCCCGGGCTTCGTCGTCGCGGCCGAGGCGGCGCAGCAGCTCGGCCCGGGTGGAATGGAGGTAGCGGTACTCGCCGAGCTCGAGCGAGTCGACGAGCTCGAGCGCTCGTTCGGGCGCGCCCGCCTCGGCGAGAGCCACCGCGCGATTGAGGGCAACGACCGGTGAGCCGGTGAGGACTTCGAGGCGTTCGTAGAGCACCGTGACCTCGTGCCAGTCGATGTCCTCCTCGGCCTGAAGCGACGCGATCGCCGCCTGGAGCACATACGGCCCAGCCGCCAATCGCAACGCCAGTCCCCGATCGAGCGCCGATCGGCCGGCCTCGACCTCTGCCCGGTCGTGCCGCGAACGGTCCTGCTCGGCCAACGGGATCAGCTCACCCCCCACCACGCGCGCCTCCCGGCGTGAGTCGTGGATCAGCATCAGAGCCAGCAGCCCGTACACCTCCGGTTCGTCGGCCATCAGCTCTGCCAGCAGTCGCCCGAGCCGGATCGCCTCGGCGGCAAGATCGCCGCGACCCGGGTAGCCCTCGTTGAAGATCAGGTAGATCACCGCCAACACAGCTGACAAGCGGTCCGGCAGCACCCGGTCAGCCGGCACCGCGAACGGGATCGCCGTCGCCTTGATCTTGACCTTGGCCCGGGAGAGCCGGCGCTTCATCGTCTCCTCCGACACGAGGAAGGCGCGCGCGATCTCCTCGGTGCTGAGACCTCCCAGGGCCCGCAGCGTCAGCGCCACCTGCGCATCGACGGCCAGCGCCGGATGGCAGCACGTGAAGATCAGCTCCAGGCGCTCATCCCGAATCGTGCTGTCGTCGAAGTCGATCTCGTCCATGCTCACGGTCAGCCGATCGTTCTGGAGCAGCCGACGCTTGTCCTCGAGCGTCCGCTCGCGTCGCACCCGGTCGATGGCGCGGTTGCGCCCGGTGGCCACCAACCAGGCCACCGGGTGCCGCGGCACCCCGTCACGGGGCCACCGCTGCGCCGCGACCGCAAAGGCCTCCTGTGCGGCTTCCTCGGCGAGATCGATGTCGCCGAGGAAGCCGACCAGGGACGCCAGGACGCGGCCCCACTCGCGCCGGAAAACGTCCTCGATCAGAAGCCGTCCTCCGTCGGGATGTCCACCAACGGCCGGACCTCGACCGCACCGCCGAGCCGCACCGTGGGAATCCGCTGGACGAACTCCAACGCCTCGTCCAGGTCGGCGGCCTCGACCACGTAGTAGCCGCCCAGCACCTCCTTGGTGTCCGCGAAGGGGCCGTCGGTGATCAAGGCCTCGCCCAGGCTGTGCCGAACCGTGGTCGCCGTCTCGGCCGGTTGCAGATGCCCGCCGCCGAGGCAGCGTGGGTCCTTGCGCAGCGCCAGGTACTCGGCGTTGACGGCTCCGTACTCGTCGGGTCCGAGCGCCTCGTGGCTACCCGGCTTCGGGAAGATGAGCAGTGCGTACTTCATCGGTGCCTCCTTGGGGGATCATCTCTCGATATCGAGACGAACAGGCGGCACTGCAGGGGACAGCGACCGTAGAAATTCTCCCAGATGTCGACGGGGCCGTGCCCGAAAGCGGCGCCCCTACCCCGCGAACGGCCCACCGGGTAGCTCGGTCACCTGGTCAGGCACGGACGGCCTGACCCAACTGGTCGGCCAGCGTCTGCCTGGCACCGGCCAGGGACGGCCCGCACCAGGTGAGCAACCGGCCGGTCACGAAGGCGCACGGGGTGCCGGGGAACGACTCAGGGCCGTCGTCCGGGGTGAACAGGTAGGGCTCGTCCGGCAGCACCACCAGCCCTGCCCGGCCGCTGTCCAGCAGCCCGCGCAGCTCGTCCAGCTTCGGCCGCGGGTACCGGTCGGCGTGCTCCGCATACGCGTTCGCCACGCCGAGGCGGCGCAGCACGTCACCGGCGAAGGTGTCCCGCCCGAGCAGTACCCAGGGCCGCCGCCACACCGGGACGATCGCGGTGGCCAGCACCGGTGGCGCCGCCTCGGCCCACTCGGCCACCGCCTGGACCAGCCAGGGCGGCTGCCGGTCGCCGGTCAGCTCGAACACCTCGCCGAGCAGCCGGCCGATCGAGGTGAGTGCGGCGGGCACGGTCGCGGCGGCCTCGGTGACCCACACCGGGATACCGTCGGCGCGCAGTGCGGCCACGTCCTCCGGGCGGTTCTCCTCGGCGTTGGCCAGGACCAGGTCCGGGGTGGCCGCGCGGACCGAGTCCAGCGTGGGGTACTTCGACCCGCCCACCCGCGCCACGTCCAGCTCGGGCGGGTGGCTGCAGTAGTCGGTGGCCCCGACCAGCACCTCGGGCACGCTCACCGCGACCGCCTCGGTGATCGACGGCACCAGCGAGACCACCCGGGTCGGCGGGCCGGCCAGCGTGACCGGCTCGCCGAGGTCGTCGATCAGCTCGCGGCTCACGGCAGGTCGGTGATCCGGATCCCGGCGTGCGTCTTGTAGCGGCGGTTGATCGCGATCAGGTTGGCGGTCAGCGCCTCGACCTGGCCGGCGTTGCGCAACCGGCCGCCGTAGACGCCGCGCACCCCGGGGATCGTCTCGGCCAGCGCGCGGACCTGGTCGGTGGCCGCCCGGTCCTCGCCGAGCACCAGCACGTCCAGGTCGATCTCGGAGACCGACAGGTCGGCCAGCGTCACCGCCGACACGTGGTGGAACGCGGCGGTCACCGTCGAGTCGGGCAGCAGCGCGGCGGCCTGCTGCGCGGCGCTGCCCTCCTTGACGTCCAGCGGGAACGGGCCCTGCTTGTCGAAGCCCAGCGGGTTCACGCAGTCGATCACGATCTTGCCGGCCAGCGGCTCGCGCAGCGAGGTGAGCAGCGCGTCGTGCCCGTCCCACGGCACCGCGACCAGCACGATGTCCGACTGGGACGCGCAGCCGGCGTTGTCCGCCCCGGTGATCACGTCGGTGCCGGCGGGCAGCCCGGCGGCCTCGGCCAGCTCGGCGGCAGCCTGCTCGGCGCGCTCGGCGCTGCGCGACCCGATCACCACGCGCAGCCCGACGGCCGCCCAGCGCAGCGCCAGGCCCTTGCCCTGCGGACCGGTGCCGCCCAGCACGCCGATGGTCTGGGTCTTCAGGTCCGGGATTGCCGCCGGCTCCGTCACGATGTCCTCCACAATCACGAGATCAGCTCCGTCCACCTTACGGACCGACTCCCGGTGACCGCCGGTCCGGGCGCCGCCGGTTTAATGCCGCCGTGACTGGCTCCCCGCTCCCCCGTTCTCCGCGCCGCCGCCGGCCCGCCGTGACACCGCTCGGGATGGCCGCCGTGCTGACCGTCGTGCTGGCTACCGTGCTGAGCACCGCGGCCTGCGGCCCGTCGACGCAGAACGGCTCCAGCTCCGACCTGAGCTCCAGCTCCGGCCCGGGGTCCACCTCGGCCGACGGCGCGCACACCGAGCAGACGACCTACCTGATCGACCAGAACGTCGCCAAGCTGACCTTGGACGGGCGCAGCGGCCGGGTCACCGTCACCGCGGCGGACGGCCCGATCTCGGTCACCGAGGCCTTCACCTACAGCGACGACAAACCGGCGACCAGCCACAATGTCAGCGGTGACGGACTGGCCCTCGAGGAGACCGGCTGCCAGCACGAACGCGCGATCAACGGTCACTGCGAGGTCGCCTGGGACATCAAGGCACCCGCCGCAACGGTCGTCACGCTGTCCACCAAGGCCGGTGGGATCGCGGTGACCGGAATGTCCGGCGCCATCGACGCGAAGACCAACGCCGGCGGGATCCGGGGCCGGGCCCTGGTCGCCAAGAGCGTCACCGCCAAGACCAACGCGGGCGGTGTGGACCTGAAGTTCAACCAGCCACCCGACCAGGTCCAGGCGACCAGCAACGCGGGCGGCATCGACATCCAGGTACCGGCCGGCAACAGCTACGCGGTCCAGGCCGACAGCAGCACCGGCCACCCCGACGTCGAGGTCAGCCAGGCCGACAATTCGACGCACAAGATCCAGGCCAGGACGAACGCCGGCGGAATCGACATCAGCAACGGCTGACCCCGCGCCTGGTTGCCGACGCCGGCAGCTCGGCCAGCGCAGCTCGGCCCGCGCAGCGTGTGACCGCTGGCACCGGCGGCTCGCCCGCGCGGCGCGGCCCGCACGGCGCGGCGCGGCTCGCGCGGCGCGGCGCGGCGCGCGCACGGCGCGGCCCGCACGGCGCGGCGCGGCGCGGCTCGGACCGCGCGGCTCGGCGAGACGCGCACGGCGCGGCGCGCGCACGGCACGGCGCGCACGGCACGGCGCGGCGCGCACGGCACGGCGCGGCGCGCACGGCACGGCGCGGCGCGGCGCGGCGCGGCGCGGCTCGGCTCGGCTCGGGCCGCGCGGCTCGGCGCGACGCGCACGGCGCGGCGCGCACGGCACGGCGCGGCCCGCACGGCACGGCGCGGCACGGCGCGGCGCGGCGCGGCACGGCGCGGCACGGCGCGGCCGCGCGACGTGTTACCGAGCTGCACACGGTGCAGGTTTTGCGGCGACCAGAACGTGCACCGTGTGCAGCTCGGTAACAGGCGGCCGGTTCAGGCGCGGGCGAGCGAGTGGCCATCGGCAACCCCGGGCACGCATGGCGGGTGATCCGCCGCCTCGCCCGCACGGCTCGGCTCGGCTCGGCCCGCTCGGCTTGGCTCGGCTCGGCTCGGCTCGGCTCGGCGAGTTCAACCATGGCGGCCGTGAACGCGTCGCCGACCCGGCTGTGGTTGAACTCGGCGCAATCGGACCGCGCGCAAGAGCGGCCCCGCACCGACGCCCGCCAACCTCCCCCGCGCCCGACCCCGCGCCGAGCTACCGCGGGGGGCGGCAGCTCAGCGGGAGACCAGCCCGGCGTCGTAGGCGAGCAGGCCGGCCTGGGTGCGGTTCTCGCAGTCCAGTTTGACCAGGATCCGGGACACGTACCCCTTCACCGTCGTCTCGGACAGGAACAGCCGCTTGGCGATCTGCGCGTTGGAAAGGCCCTCGCCGAGGCAGGTCAGCACGTCGGTCTCGCGGTCGGTGAGCTCGCGGATCAGGGCCAGCGCGCGGTCCCTGCTGGCGTGCTCGTCGGCCGAGGCGGCGACCAGCCGGCGGGCGGCGGCCGGGGACAGCACGGTGTGCCCGTCGGCGGCCACCCGGACCAGCCCGATCAGGTCCTCCGGCGGTGTCGACTTGACCAGGAACCCGGCGGCCCCGGCGCGCAGCGCACGGATCACGTACTGGTCGGCGTCGAACGTGGTCAGCGCGACCACGGTGGGCGGGTCCGGCAGCGCGGCGATCCGGGCGATCGCGGTCAACCCGTCCACCCCGGGCATCCGCAGGTCCATGAGCACCACGTTCGGGCGGTGCCGCACCACGGCCTCGACACCGGCCGCTCCGTCGTGGGCGGCCTCCACCACCTCGATGTCGTCCGCCGAGCCCAGGATGGTGCGCAGGTGCGCGCAGACCATCGGCTCGTCGTCGACGACCACAACCCTGATCATGCGTCCCCCCGGACCCGGTGCGCCCGCACCGACCTGCCGACCAGCCGGACCCGGTCCGGCAACCCGACCCGGTGCTCCTCGCCCTGGTGCGCCGGCGACTCACCGGACAGCGGCGCCGTCACCGGCTTCTCCCTGGTGGGCACGTAGGCCGGCAGTGTCACGTCCACCACGAACCCGCCGTCCTCGGTCGGCCCGGCGTACAGCGAGCCACTGACCAGCTCGACGCGCTGGCGCAGGCCGAGCAGCCCGGTGCCGGAGCCGCTCGCGGTCAACGCCTCGTCGCCGTTGTGCTCCGGCGCGGTGTTCCGCACGGTCAGCCGCACCCGGTCCGGCCCGAACTGCATGGTGACCCGCGCGGTCGCACCTGGTGCATGCTTGCGCACGTTGGTCAGCGACTCCTGGACGACCCGGTAGGCGGTGCGGCCGACGACCGGCGAGGCGAGCTCCGGGTTGCCGTGCTGCTCCAGCTCGACCGCCACCCCGACCGACTCCGACTCGGCGAGCAGTTCGCTGAAGTCGGGCGCCGCGGCCTGACCGCCGGCCCGGGGCAGTGCGAAGTCCTCGGCGGCCTCACCGGGCGCCGACCGCAGTACCCCGACCAGGTCGCGCAGCTCCTCGAGGGCCTGGCAGCCGGCGGCCCGCAGGTCCTCGGCGGCTGCCCTGGTGGCGGCGTCGGTCGCGGTCACCCCGAGCGCGCCGGCCTGCAGCACCATCAGGCTGACCCGGTGGGTGACCACGTCGTGCATCTCGGCGGCGAGGCGTACCCGCTCCTCCACCCGGGCCTGTTCGGCCAGCCGGTGCTGGTCCCGCTCGGCGCGCTCGGCCCGCTCGGTCAGGTTCGCCACGTAGACGCCCAGCAGCGCGGGCAGCACCACGATCATCGCCATCTCGACGGGCAGCGAAACCGACGGTTCCCAGGCCCGCGCCCCGATCAGGCTGATCACACCGACCATGATCCAGGCGCGCCGGCGGTCCCGGCCGTAGGCCAGCGCGCTGTAGGCCGCGAAGGGCACCGCGAGCAGGATCCAGCCCTGCTCCCGCTCGCCGATGATCGCCAGCAGCAGATCCGGCGCCCACTGGGCGACGCCGACCAGTGCGATCGTGCTGATCACCATCAGCAGCAGCGTGGTCAGCGGGGCGATCCGCCGGACCAGCAGCACCGATGCGACGGCGCACTGGATCACCAGGCCCCAGTAGCCGTGCAGCTGCATCGTCTGCCACATCAGGGCGACGAGCAGGACCATGACGAGCAGCATCACGACGACGTCGAACGTCGCCTCCCGGCGGGAGGCCCACAACCCCGGCCGCCAGTTGGCGCGTGTCGGATGGTTCACTTCGCAAACGGTACCCACCAGCACCAGGGGCGGCCCGGCCAGCCAGCACAAACACCTCTGATGGGCGCCGGCCACCCGACGAAAGTCGCAGCGCGCTCGGGCCGGCCACACCTTCGACACGCCGGCGCCCGACCTTTCCGGCTGACAGCGCGGGGTGCTCTGGGCTCAAATAGTGAGAGCGCAACCATCTAGGGGGACTCGCGGCATGTGGGCGGTATCGACCAGGGACCGCAGCGGCGGCCGTGAGCTCGCGCCACTGGCCGGCGTTCCGGTGCTGGCGATGGCCGTCGCGGTCGGTCTGGTGCTGCTCGCACTGAGCTGGCGGGCCGGCCTCACCGGCGGCGAGCTCGCCACCCTGGTCGACGGCGACCACCTGTTCTGGGGCCACCTCGACCGGCCGCCGCTGCTCCCGCTGCTGGCGCGGCTGGCCGACACGGTCACCGGCGGCAGCACGGTCGGCGCCCGGCTGCCAGCCACCCTGCTCAGCGCGGCCGGCGTGGTGGTCACCGCGCTCACCGCCCGCGAGTTGGGCGGCGCAAGGTACGCCCAGGTACTGGCCGCGGCGGTGTACGCGAGCTCGGCGTTCGTGCTGGGCACCGGCTACCTGCTCACCACCACCACGGTGAGCGTCTTCCTGTGGGCGGTGTTCTGCTGGTTGCTGGTCCGCTGGGCACGCACCGGGGACGACCGGCTGCCGATCTGCCTGGGTGTGGTCACCGCGGTGGCGCTGCAGTCCGACTTCATGATCGCGGCGCTGTGGGTGGTCCTCTGTGTCGCCCTGCTCACGGTCGGGCCGAGGCAGCTTGCCACCCGCTCCCGGCTCTGGGCGGCCGGCGCACTGGCCGCGCTCACCACGGTGCCCGGGCTGATCTGGCAGGCCCGCAACGGCTGGCCCCGGCACACCGCATGGCAGGCCGTCGAACCGGCGATCAACGCGAAGTTGACGTTCCTGCCGGTGCTTCTGCTGTCCGCCGGCGTGCTGGCCGGCGCGGCGGGTGCCTGCTACGGCGCGGCGCAACTGCTGCGCTGCAGCGAGTTGAGCCGCTACGCCTTCCTCGGCTGGACCGCGATCGGGGTGACCGCGACGTTCCTGGCCCTGGACTTCCGGCCGTACCCGGTCGCCGGGCTGTTCCCGGTGTTGTGGGCGGCGGCCGCCGTCTCGCTGGAGCGGCGCCCGCTGCCCCGGGCCTGGCGGTGGCTGCCGAGCTGGCCCGTGCTGGCGCTGTCCACCCTGCTGGCGCTGCCGGGGATGGCCGGGCTGTCCGGATCGCTCGGCTGGCCACACTCGCCGCTGACCCCGGCGACCTGGTTGGCCCAGTACAGCGGCCGGGGCCCGTTCGACCGTCAGCTCGGCCCCCGCCCCGGGGACTCGACCTGGCCGGCGTTCGCGGACGGGGTGGCCGGGCGTTATCTGGCGCTGCCGCGGGCGGCCCGGTCCCATGTGGTGATCGTCACCCAGAGCTATTGGGCGGCCGCCGCGCTGGACCGCTTCGGCGATGCCCGAGGGCTGCCCCGGGTGTACTCCGCGCAGGGCGGCTTCTGGTATTTCGGTGCTCCCCCGGAGGACGCCGACTCGGTGCTCTACGTCGGCGATCCGGTCAGGATCCGGCCATACTTCGACAACCTGCGCGAACTGGGCACCGTCCCCGCCGGGACGCCGGGCGCCGGCGCGGTCCCCGGCGACACCCCGTTGTGGCTGGCCAGTGGCCGGCGCGAACCCTGGTCATGGATGTGGCCGGTGCTGCACGCCGGCTGAGACCGGTGCGCTGAAACCGGCGCCGGCTGAAACGCACAGCCGCTTCCTCTGGACATCCGCGAGCCGGCGGTTCAGCCTTGAGGACACGCAGGCATGCCTTACCCCACGGAGGCTGGGATGAAGCTCGGGAAGATGCTGTCGGTCGGCGAGGTCGTCGAACACCCCTCGGCCGAGGAACCACTCGTCGCGGAGCCCGCCACGCCGATTGCTGAGCGGGTCAGCGCGCTCCCGGACACCGAGTCGGCCCCCGTGCCGGCCGTCGCGCAGGCCAGCCGCTAATCCGATGGCGGGCTGGCTGCCCGTCCGGCGGACCCCCAAGGAACAGCCGACCGCGCCACTGCGCGGGTTCAAGCTGGCGCACCCGATGGTGTCGGCGGACGGCACGCGCGCCGGCTTCGGCGGGGTCACCCTCGGTCGGGCCAACGTCTACGAGGTCGTCGCGGACGCCGAGTGCGCGCAGGGCGGCCGGCACCAGAGCCCGTCCCGGTGGTGCGACTGCGGGTTCTACTGCGTGCACACCCTGGACGACGCCAGAGCACTGGCCTGCGATCCGGACTACCGGTACGCGGTGCTCCTGGAGATCACCGCGTCCGGTCGGTTCATGCGCTACGAGCGAGGGCTGCGCTACGCGAAGCAACGGGTGACCCTGGTACGGGTCGGCCGATGCGGGTGCGGGCACGCGGCCACCGTGTTCGTGGAGACCGGCGCCGGCTCGGTGGGCTGGCGGCGGGTGGTCGCGGTCTGCCCGGCCTGCGCCGGCCCACGCCCGGGGTTGCCGCTCGCCGGCTTCGCCCGGTTGCTCGGTGGCGTTGCGGTGACCCAGGACGACACCGCCCGCCCGTACGACCCGGTGCGGCCGTTCGACCTGAGCGCGGAGGCCACGGCGGAAGCCGCGGCGCAGGTCAGCGGTGGCACGCCGCACAGCGCGGCCGCCACGCCGGCGCTGGACGGCGTCACGCACGCGGAGCTGGTGCCGGTACTCACCGCCGAGGTGGCGCTGCTGCAGGCCCGCCTTGACGAGGTGCAGCGGCAACTGGTCCGGCTCACCGACAACTGAGCTGGTCTGTACCCGCGCGGGGACGGTCAGGCCAGCGTCAGGATCTCCGGGCCGGCCGAGGTGATGGCCATCGTGTGCCCGATGCCTCCGGGGTCGCCTTGAGCAGATAACTATCCGGTATTACTATCACAGTTATGGTTCGCCCACCGCTGACTCCGGAGGACCGCGCACGGGGTGCCCGGCTGGGCGCACTGCTGCGCGAGGCACGGGGTGCCCGCACGATGACGGAGGTCGCCATCGCGTCCGGCGTCTCCGTCGACGCACTGCGCAAGATCGAGTCCGGCCGGGTGCCGACGCCGGCGCTGTTCACCGTCGCCGCCCTGGCCGCCGCGCTGGGGCTGTCGCTGGACGCCATGGTCAGCGACGTCTACCTACCCTCGCCGAGCGCCGACCGCCGAGCCGGGTAGCCGAGGGGCCGGGCGGGCCGGGCAGGGCCGGGCGGGTCAGGCCGGACGGGCCGGGCGGGTCAGGCCGGGCGGGCCGGGCAGGCCAGGCAGGCCAGGCCGGGCCGGGCGAGCCGGCGGGGCCAGGCCAGGCGGGCCGGGGACCAGTCGTACGGGCCCGCGAGCGGACCTGCGCTCACGCTGCGTCGGTCACCTGTGAACAACTCGGCGGCTGTGAACAACTCGGCGGCGACGCCGCGCACCTTGCGTGGACGTCGCGCACCTCGCACCATGCGCGACGTCCACGGGAGATGCGCGACGTGATGTCGCAAGGTGCGCGGCCGCACCGCACCGCACCGCGCACCACGGCACCGCGCGCCGCGTACAAGGCCCCTGCGCGGTGTACCTCGTGAGTGGCGAGTGGCCCGATAGGACCACTCGCCACTCACGGGCTAGACCTTCTCCTTGCGGCAGGTGTTCCGGAGCTCGCCGACGCCGGCGATACGGGTGGTCAGCACCGCGCCGTCGGTCAGGTACCTGGGCGGCTTGCGGGCGTGCCCGACACCGCCCGGGGTACCGGTGGCGATCACGTCGCCGGGGTTCAGCGTGACGATCTCGGAGATGTAGGCGATCAGCATGTACGCACCGAACACCAGCTGGTCGGTGTCGGACCGCTGCAGCACCTCACCGTCGACCTCGGTGGTGATCTCCGCGCTGAGCCCGGCCGAGGGGTCGGCGCCGCTGAACAGCTCGTCCGGGGTGACCAGTGCCGGGCCGATCGGGGTGGTGGCCTCGAACATCTTGCCCTGCAGCCACTGCAGCGTCCGGTTCTGGTAGTCGCGCACCGAGACGTCATTGAGCACGGTGTAACCGGCGATCGCGGCCGGCGCCTGCTCGGCGGTGACGTGCCGGGTCGGCCTCCCGATGACCACCGCCAACTCGGCCTCCCAGTCCACCGCCTCGGACACGGCCGGCAGCAGCACGTCGTCGTACGCGCCGATCAGGGTGGGCGGGAACTTGGCGAACAGGGTCGGGTAGGGCGGAGGCTCCCGGCCCATCTCCTTGATGTGGTCGCGGTAGTTCGCGCCGACGCAGATGATCTTCTCTGGGGTGGGCACCAGCGGCGCGTAGTCCAGGCCGTCCAGCGGGTAGGTCGGACCAGCGGCGGCCGCGGCGCGGTCCCGCCAGTCGGCGCCGCGGAGCAGGGCACCGACGTCGGCATCCCCGGTCTCCACGGCGCGGTCGGCATCCAGTCGCACCGCCCGGGTTCCCGACTCGGTACGGATCGTCGCCAGCCTCATCCCGCTCCCGCCCTAGCCCGAACAGTCCGCACCGAACCTACCCGTCGTCCGGTCGGCCGGCCGGGCGAACCTTAGGGATCACAGGCACGACGGATCGGCTACAGCGACGCGTACAGCGCCTGTTCGAAGTCGGCGTACATCTTCATCGCGCGAGGCTCGACGAACGGCAGGAACTGGGTGTAGATCGCGCCGGTGACGCCGCTGCTCGGGTCGACCCAGAAGTGCGTGTTGAAGATGCCGGCCCACGCCCCGCTGCCGGCCGCCCGTTTGCCCGGCTCCTGGACGGTGTTGAGCAGCAGCCCGAGGCCCCACTTGTTCCCGGGCCCCGCGTCGAAACCGAAGGTGGTCTGCGGGTCGGCGGTGCTGATCGAGGCCGGGAAGTCCAGCGAGCCGATCTGGTTGGTGAACGCCGCGTCGACGGTGGTCCGCTCGAGGATCCGGGCATCACCGAGGGCACCGCCGCCGAGCAGCATCCGCTGGAACGCCAGGTAGTCGCGCGGGGTGGAGTAGAGCCCGTGGCCGCCGGACCACCAGTCGGGTTCCTGGTTCCAGTCGACGTCGGTGGCCACCCACTCGCCGTCCTCGCCGCGCAGGTGCACCGGCACCGAGTTGGCCCGCTGTTCCTCGGTCATCAGGAACGTGGTGTGGTGCATGCCCAGCGGGCCCAGCACGTTCGCGTCCAGGTAGGCATCCAGGGACTGGCCGCTGGCCGCCTCCACCACCCGGCCGAGCCAGTCGGTGTTGACGCCGTACTCCCAGCGGGTGCCCGGGTCGGCCACCAGCGGCGCGGTGAAGGTCGAGCTCTGCCCGGCCAGCACGGTAGGCGTGTCGGTGACCTCGCCCCACCGCTTGATGTCGGAGTTCCAGAACCAGTACGAGAGCCCGGAGGTGTGCGTGATCAGCTGCCGGACGGTGGCTCTGGCACCGGCCGGGCGCAACTTGGGGGTGTCGCCGTCGAAGCCCTCCAGCACGTGCAGGTCGGCGAACTCGGGCAGGTAGTTGTCCACCGGGGCGTCCAGCTCGAGGTTGCCGCGCTCGGACTGCTGCAGTGCGGCGACGGTGGCCACCATCTTGGTCATCGAGGCGATCCGCAGCATGCTGTCCGGACCGATCGGGTCGTCCTGGCCCACCGCCCTCGGCCCGGCGGCACCCTCATAGACCAGGCCGTCCCGGTCCGCGGCGATGGCCGCGACGTTCGGTACGTCGCCGGCCTCGACCGCACGGGCGAGGACATGGTCGATGGCTGCGGACATTCGTTTGCCTCCTGGCGCGAACGGTGACCCGTGCTGTGACGTGTCCCACCCTGGCGCGCTCGCGCGTAGGGGTCAAGATCCAGCTGAGGGCGCCGCGGACCCCGCACCGAGCTGTGAGTCTTGCAACTGGGCACCCGGCGGCTCGACACGCGGGCGGGCAGGAGGTTAGCTTCCCAGCATGTCGCTCGGTTCGGTGCTCACCGCCATCATCACGCCCTTCGATGACAACCTCGGTGTCGACGAGGAGGCGTTCGTCGATCTGCTGCACCACCTCGCGGCACACGGGTCGGACGGTTTCGTGGTCTGCGGCACCACCGGCGAGGCCTCCACGCTGGACGACGACGAGCACCTGCGGGTGATCGAGCTGGCCTGTCAGAACCGGCCGGCGGGCACCACCATCGTGGCCGGCACCGGGTCGAACAACACCCAGCACGCGGTGCACCTGACCGAGCGGGCCACCGAGCTCGGGGTCGACGCCGTGCTGTCGGTGACGCCGTACTACAACAAGCCGAACCGGCGCGGCCTGGTGGCGCACTACCAGGAGGTGGCGAGGGCCACCGACAAGCCGATCATCCTGTACAACATCCCGTCCCGGGTGGTGCTCGACCTGCCCAACGAGCTGCTCGCCGAGCTCGGTCAGATCGAGCACGTCGAGTACGTGAAGCAGGCCAACAACGCCAACCTCGCCCTGGTCGACGGGCTCGGCCTCTACGCCGGCAACGACGAGATCTTCGCGCGCACCCTGGACCTCGGCGGCTGCGGCGGCATCCTGGTGGCCAGCCACATCGTGGGCGAGCAGATGCACCGGATGGTCGACGAGCCGGAGCACCGCGCCGAGATCGACGCCTCGCTGCAGGAGGTCTACCGCGCCATGGGCGTGACCACGAACCCGATCCCGGTGAAGGCCGCGCTCAGCCTGCTCGGGCACCGGGTCGGCGGGCTGCGACTGCCACTGGTCGAGGCCGACGAGGCCGAGACCGCCGCCGTGCGCGGGGCGCTGGAGCGCGCCGGCCTGCTGGACACTGTCTCCGCCTGAGGGCTCAACCGGTCTCGCCGCGGCCAGCTCTATTCGAGCAGCGCGGCGAGCCGTTTCGGTGCGATCAGTCGGTACGCCTCCCGGACGATCTCGCCGAGCTCCGCCCAGTCCACCCGGTCCACGTCCAGGTACACCCCGAGCCAGCCCCGCCCGCCCACGTAGGGCGGCACGAAGAACCGCTCCGGGTCCTCGCCGACCAGTGCGTCCCGCTCGTCGGCGGCGGCAGCGCACCAGCAGGCCACCCGGTCGTCGTGGTGCCGGCCGGCGAAGGTCACGAACACCTTCCGGTCGCGCACGAACCAGGTCGGCTCGCCGTGGCTGAGCCGCTCGGTGGCCTCCGGCAGCGCCAGGCACAGCGCGCGCAGCCGGTCCAGCGCCCCGGCCAGCTCGGCATCCGGCCCACCGGACGGCTCCTGTTCCGGCTCGACCGCGCCACCACTCGACGAGACCACGGCGGCACCCCCGTGTTTCGACCCGATGGGCACCCGAGCGTAGTCAGTGCACCCGCCGCATGGTGTGGGCCGAGTGCTACCCCGGTCGGGTTCCCCCTTCAGCAACCCGACCGAGGTAGCGCCCCGGGGGAAGGCGTCCGCTCCCCCGCACCGTGACGCTCAGCTGACCGCGCGCAGCCCGCCGTCGCGCAGTGCGTCCCAGGCCAGCGCGGCTGCGCCGACCAGCGCCCCGTCCTGGGCGAACCGGGCCACCACCAGCTCGGGCGGGAACGGCACCGCCCGGTCCAGCACCTCGGCGAGAACCGGCAGCACCCGGTCCGCCGACCCGACCAGGCCGCCCCCGACGGTGATCCGCTCCGGGTCGATCAGGATCGCGGCGTTGGCCAGGTGCACCGCCAGCTCACCCAGCGTCTCCGCCAGGAAGGCCCGCGCCGCCGGGTCGGTCTCGGCCAGCGTGAACACCGACTCGGCGTCGCCGTGCCCGCCCACCGCCCGCCCGCGCAGCCCGATCGCCCGCCCGCCGACCCGTTCCTCCAGCGGGGCCCGCCCGGCGAGCGGACCGGCCTCGTCGTCCACCCGGCGCAGGTTGTAGCCGATCTCGCCGGCCGAGCCGTGCGCACCGGTCAGCACACCGCCGCCGGCCACCACCCCCACGGCGAGCCCGGTGCCGAGGTTGACGTGCATGCCGAAGCTCAGGTCGCGCAGCCGTCCCCAGCGGGCCTCGGCCAGGGTCGCCGCCTTCACGTCGGTGGCGCACACCGTCGGCACCCCCAGCGCAGCCTCGAAGCGGTCCTGCAGCCGCAGCCCGGACCACCCCGGCACGTTGGGCGCCAGCAGCACGCCGTCGCGGCGCACGATGCCCGGGCTGGCCACCCCCGCCGCGCTCAACCGCTCCGCGCCCACACCGGCGATCAGCGCCCGGGCGGCGTCCAGCGTGCGGACCAGCGCCTGCTCGGCGCCCCGCTCGGAGTGCATGGCCAGCCGCTCGGCGGCCAGCGTCCGGCCGGCCCCGTCGATCGCCGCGATGTGCGCCTTGGTGCCCCCGAAGTCGACGGCCAGGACGTAGTCGGTGACGTTGGTGCTCACCGGACCCCGTCCGCGGCGCCGCGCCGGGCCAGCGAGTCGATCGCCACCGCGACCGCGAGGACAGCACCGGTCACCATGAACCGCACCGAGGAGTTCACGTTGAGCAGCAGCATGCCGTTGGTGATCGACTGGATCACCAGGATGCCGAGCAGCGCGGCGTAGGTCCGACCCCGGCCACCGAACAGGCTGGTGCCACCGATCACGGCGGCGGCGATCGCGTTGAGCAGGATGTCGCTGCCCCCGGAGCTCTGGTTCACCGCGGCGAGCCGGGACGCGGCGAGGATGCCACCGACCGCGGCCAGCATCGACGACCCCATGAACGCCATGATCCGCACCTGGGTGATGTTGATCCCGGCCCGCCGCGACGCCTCCGCGTTGCCGCCGACGGCGTACATCCGGCGGCCGACCACGGTCCGGCGCAGCACCAGGTCGAGGCCGACCACCAGCCCGCCGAAGATCACCAGCGTGAGCGGCACGCCCCGGTCGGAGTTGAGCACCAGTACCGCGGCCCCCAGCAGCACGACCAGCCCGCCGGAACGCACCGCGACCCAACCGGCACCCAGCACGGAGAGCCCCGCGCGGGCCCGCAGCCGCCGGGTGACCAGGGTGGCGGCCAGGTGCCCGCCGGCCAGCAGCACCACGAGCAGCCAGCCGACCGCCGGTGGCATCCAGGTGTCGGACAGCTGCGCGATACCCCGGTCGAACGGGAGGTTGATGGTGCCCTCGTCGCCGAGCAGGAAGAGCATCAGCCCCTCCCAGCCGATCAGTCCGGCCAGCGTGACGACGAACGAGGGCATGCTCAGCTTGGTCCGCATCAGCCCGTGCAGCAGGCCCACCGCGGCGCCGGCGGCCAGCGCACCCAGCACCGCCAGCACCGGGCTCCAGCCGTGGTGCACCGCGAGCAGCGTCATCACCACGGCGCACAGCCCGCTGACCGAACCGGCGGACAGGTCGATCTCGCCGAGCAGCAGCACCAGCACGACACCCAGCGCGATGGTGCCGGTGGCGGCCATCTGCAGGGCCAGGTTGGTCAGGTTCTCCGGTGCCAGGAAGTGCGAGCTCAGCGAGGAGAACACCACCGCGATCAGGACCAGCCCGACCGCGACCGGGATCGAGCCGAGGTCACCTCGGCGCAGCCGGTCCCTGGCCGCCTCGAACAGGTTGGTCCTCGGTGGTTGGGGTGGCTGGTCGGTGCCGGCCGGGCGTTCCGTCGACTTGCCGGTCACCTCGCCCGCCACCTCTGTCTGCACCGATGTGTGCACCGACGACTCGCTGATGGCACTACCTTCCTTTCGCACGGTGGATCCCGGCGGGGAGCGCTTGGTTCGCTTGTCCTTTGAGGACTGTCATGAGACGGCGCCCCTGCCGGGCTCCGGTGAAGGCCTGACGTCCAGGAGGGTGTAGTCCCGCGAGGACTGGTTCATCAGCACGACGCAGCGCTTTCCCGGTCCGCCGAGCATCATGTTCACGGCGGAAGGGGGACCAGTGCTGGGAATTGGTATCGACTGGGCGGAAGAGTTTCATGACATCGCCTTGGGAACACTGGAGAAAGGGGTGGTCGAGCAGTTCCGCATCGATCACGGACCGACTGGAGTCGCCGCGCTGATCGAGCGTGCGCTGCGGCTGGAACCTGACCCGGCCGAGGTGCGGGTGGTGCTGGAGACTCGCCACGGGTTGCTGGTCGAAGCGCTGGTCGACGCCGGGTTCACCGTGGTTCCGGTGAACCCCGATCTGGTCGCGCGCCGGCGAGGTCCGGCCCGGAAGAAGGACGATGCCGAGGACGCCCGAATCTGTTGCCTGCTCGCGTTGGATCGGCACGCCGCGCTCAAGACGTTGATCCCACACGGGCAGGTCGGTGGGGAGTTGCGCGCGATCGGCCGCGATGACGAGCGCGCCGCCCGCGATCAGCGTCGGCTGCTCAACCGGCTGCGCGCGGACCTGCAGACCACCTACCCCGCCGCGCTGGCCCTGGCGGGTAAGGACCTGGGTGCACCGACGGTGTTGCGGCTGCTGCAGCAATGGCCCACCCAGCCTGAGCTGGCCCAAGCCTCCCGAGACGAGCTCGTCGCGTTCGCCCGGGGCGGCCGGCATGGCTGGCCCGAAACGTTCGCCGACCGCGTCACCGCCGCGCTCGCCGCGCCGTCGTTGCCGACCCGGGACTACCTCGTGCGCGCCAAGGCCGCCGGCATCCGCCTGGCGGCGGTCCAGCTGCTGGCCCTGCACGAGGCCCGCCGCGGCTGGGAAGCACGCATGGCCGAGCTGCTGCTGGGCGGGCCCCGCACCGGACGCGATCACACCGTGAAGGACCCCGACCCGGGGAAGGCCTTCCCGGGCGGGGAGATCTACCTGAGCTTCCCCGGCCTGGGTGACCGTCTCGCAGCTCGGGTCGCCGGCGAGATCGGCGAACACATCACTCAATTCGACAGCCCCGCGGGCTTGCAGTGCTACGCCGGCTCCGCCCCGGTCACCCGCCGGTCGGGGAAAAGCGATTTTGTCGTTGCCCGCCGGCTGGCGCACAACCACTACCTCGGCGCAGCGGTCCATCAATGGGCGTTCTGCAGCCTCACCAGAAGCGGCTGGGCGCGGGAGTTCTACGACAGCAAAATCGCTGCCAAAAAAAGCCACCACGCGGCTCTGCGAGCCCTGAGCAACCGATGGCTGGAAATCCTCTGGCACTGCCTGACCAAAGGCGTCCCCTACAACGAAGCCGTGCACGTCGCCAACCGCAACCGAGCCCTCGGGCACGCAGCCTGACCGCGTGGTTGACAGAGGGTGTCTCATGCCCCAGCCCCCGTGATTGCCGCGACGACCGTCTCCTGGCTGACCGCCCGGGTCTCGAACGTGCCTGCGTTGCGGCCCAGCCGCAGGACCACGATCCGGTCGCTCACCGCGCGCACGTCCGCGAGGTTGTGCGAGATCAGCAGCACCGCGAGGCCTCGCTCGCGCAACCGACCGATCAGCCCGAGCACCTGCGCGGTCTGCTCCACGCCGAGCGCGGCGGTCGGCTCGTCCAGGATGACCACCTTGGGGTCGCCGAGCAGCGCCCTGGCGATCGCCACCGACTGCCGCTGCCCACCGGACAGCGCGGCCACCGGCGACCGGACATCCTTGATTCGCACGTCCAGCGAGGTCAGCAGGTCACGGGCCCGTCGCTCCATCGGGATCTCGCCGAGCACGCCGTAGTGGCGGGACTCCGCGCCCAGGAACAGGTTGGCCACCACGTCGAGGTTCTCGCAGAGCGCCAGGTCCTGGAACACCGTGGTGATGCCGAGCGCCTGGGAGTCCTGCGGGCGGCCGATCCGCGCCGGCCGGCCCTCGAAGGTGATGGTGCCGGAGTCCGACTGGACCGCCCCGGAGATCACCTTGACCAGGGTGGACTTGCCGGCCCCGTTGTCGCCGACCAGCGCGACCACCTCGCCGGCGTGCAGGTCGAGGTCGGCGCCGCCGAGCGCCTGCACCGCGCCGTACCGCTTGGTCGCGCCCCGGACGGAGAGGACCAACGGCATCTCGGTCCGGGGCGCGGGATCAGGGGTGGCCCCGGTCGAGCTGGTGTCTGGGGTCACGACCGGGTTCACTGCAGGCCGGCCTGCTGGCAGGCCGCCGCCACGTCCGGTGTGCAGATCTGCGCGCCGGTGTAGAAGCCGTCCTTCACGATGGTGTCCTTGATGTTCTGCTTGGTCACCACCTCCGGGTCCAGCAGCACGGCGGGGATGTCGGCCGTGCCGTTGTTGACCTTCGTCGGGGCGGCCGGGTGCTCCCCCTTGCCGAGGGCGACCGCGAGCTCGGCCGCCTTCTCCGCCTGCGAGCGGATGTTCAGGTAGACCGTCATGGTCTGGTCGCCGGTGAGGATCCGCTGTACGGCGGTCAGCTCGGCGTCCTGGCCGGTCAGTGGTGGCATGGTCGGGTAGCCGGCGCGCTTGAGCGCCGCGACCGCGCCACCGGCCATGCCGTCGTTCGCGGAGTACACGCCGACGATCGCGTCCCGGCCGAGTGCGGTGATGGCCTGTTCGGTCTCCTGCTGGGCCTTGTCCGGGCTCCAGTCCGGGGTGTCGAACTCGCGGCCGATCTGCACCTTGCCGTCCAGCGCGAGGTGCGCGCCCTTCTTGTAGTCGCCCGAGCTCGGGTCGGTGGGCGCGCCGTTGAGCATCACGATCTGGCCCTTGGCGACGGTGCCGCGCTTCGTCAGCTCGTCCAGCAGCGCCTGGCCCTGGACCTGGCCGACCTTCACGTTGTCGAACGAGACGTAGTAGTCGTAGCCGATGCCGGAGATCAGCCGGTCGTAGGCGATCACCGGGATCTTCTTCTGCTTGGCCTCGTTGACCAGCGGCGCGACCGCGGCGGCGTCGACCGCGTCCAGCACCAGCACCTGGGCGCCCTGGGTCAGCGCGGACTCGACCTGGCCCTGCTGCTTGGCCGGGTCCTGGTCGGCGTTCGCGTACAGCACCTTGCAGTCCGGGCAGAGCGCCTTGACCTTGGCCTGGAACAGCGGCCGGTCGAACGCCTCGTACCGGGTGGTCTTGGACTCGGGCAGGAAGAGCGCGATGGTGGGAGCCGGCGCGGCGGCGGCTCCGCTCGACGGGCCGGCGGTGCCGCCCTCGGTTCCGCCGCCTCCTCCGCAGCCGGCCGCGAGCAGGACCACGGCTGCCGCGGCGGTGGCGAGCAATCCTCGACGCATGGCTTCACCCTCTCGGTTCGAGTGGCGTTCGCCCGATTGAGCGTTGATAAGAAAGGTAGTTTACTGACTTGGTTGATGTCTACCCTTTGCGCGACTCTGGTGGTCGAGCGGGCCGGCAACAGCGGAAGGACGAGGATGCGAGCCCAGGTGGGCAACCCCCAACTGCTGCGGACGATGAACGAGCGACTGCTGCTCGACCATCTCTGGGAGCACGGCGAGGCCAGCCGCGGCGAGCTGGCCAAGGTCACCGGACTGTCCAAGCCGACGGTCTCCTCGGCGCTGGCCAGCCTGGAAGCGGCGGGTCTGGTGCGGCTGGTCGGCGCGCTGTCCGGCCGGCCGGGGCCGACCACCGCGATCTACGACATGAACACCCGGGCCGGCCTGGTCGCCGGCGTGGACATCGGCCGGGACTGGATCCGGCTGGCGATCGCCGACCTGCGCGGTGAGTTCATCGGGCGCCACGACGTGCGCAACTCGGCCCGGTCCTCCGCCGACCTGGTGCGCCGGGTCCAGGGACTGGCCCACCAGGTGGCCCGCGACGCCGGGGTGAACTGGTCCGCGGTGAGCTACGCGGTGATCGGCAGCCCCGGGGTGCTCGACCCGGTCACCGGCACGCTCGGCTTCGCGCCGAACCTGCCCGGCTGGGGCCGGCCCGGCCTCGTCGACCAGCTGCGCGCCGCGCTGCAGGTGGAGTCGGCGATCGAGAACGACATCAACCTGGCCGCCGTCGGCGAGCTCGCCCGCGGTGCCGGCCAGGGCGTGCGCAACTTCGTGCTGGTCTCCATCGGCACCGGCGTCGGCATGGGGATAGTGATCAACGGCGCGCTGTACGTCGGCGGCCGGGGCGCCGCCGGCGAGGTCTCCTACCTGCCGGCCGCCGAGCTCAGCGTGCCGGCGCTGGACGCCCGGCAGCGCGGCCCGACCGAGGCGATTGCCTCTGCCGGCGGCGTGGTCAAGGCCGCGCAGGAGGCCGGGCTGCCGGTCCGCTCGGCCCGGGAGGTGTTCGCGGCGGCGGCCGACGGCGACGCGCTGGCGCAGGCCATCGTGATCGCGGAGGGCCGTCGGATCGGGGCGCTGATCACCGCGGTCACCGCGATCCTGGACCCGGACCTGGTGGTGCTCGGCGGCGGCGTGGGACGCAACCTGGACGTGCTCTCCGACGCCATCTCCGGCCGGATCGCCGAGCTCGGGCCGCTGCGGCCGGACATCGTGGCCAGCGCGCTCGGCGACAGCGGCGTGCTACAGGGCGCGGTGGCCAGGGCACTCGAGGTGGCCCGCGACCTGCTCTTCGACCGCCGTCCCCGAGGCGCCTGAGGCTGGCGCCGCGCGGCGAGGTCGGCTCGCACAGACCTGGTGCCGCCCGCACAGCCTGTGCACGGTCTGTGCGGGTGGCACCAGGTCTGTGCCGCCGATGGACGGGGGCGGCGACTAGCGGGTGATTTCGTTGCGGAGGGGGCGCCCGGCTCGGTAGGCGGCCAGGTTCTCGGCGAACAGGGCGGCCGCCGCGCGGGGCCGGCCGCCGGCGGTGTGCGGTGTGATGATCACGTTCGGCAGGTCCCACAGCGGCGACTCGGCCGGCAGCGGCTCGGTGCGGAACACGTCCAGCGCGGCGCCCGCGATCGAGTTGGCGCGCAGCGCGTCGGCCAGCGCGTCCTCGTCGACCGTCGTGCCCCGGCCGACGTTGACCAGCCAGGCCCGGCTGGGCAGCAGCGCGAGCAGCTCGGCGTTCAGCGCGTCCCGGGTGTCCGCCGCGCTCGGCAGGATCATCACCAGAACGTCTGTCCCGGGCAGCGCCCCCGGCAGCGACTCGGTGGCGATCACCGGGTAGCCGGCCCGCCGGCCCGCGGAGCGGGCGACCCCGGTGACCCGGGCGCCCAGCGCGGTCAGCATCGGCGCCAGCCGCTCCGCGATCGCACCGAAGCCCCAGATCAACACGTTCGCCCCGGCCAGCGTCTCCAGGCGCCCGTCGGCCTGCTCGACGCGGGGCCCGCCGAGGTCGGCGCGCCAGGTGTGCTCCGGCTGCGCGGCTACCAGCAGGTTCAGCCCGCGCAGGCCGCCGAGGATCAGCGCGAGCGCGTGCTCGGCGACCGTGTCGTCGTGCAGCGAGCGGCCGGTACTGATCCGCACGCCGTCCGGGAAGTCGGCGGCGAGGATGTCGTCCGGGCCGGCGGCCAGGCCCTGTACCCAGCGCAGCTTCGTCAGCTGGCCGGCCGCGGCGCGCATCAGCTCGGTGGTGCTCCCCCAGCTCACCAGCACCTCGGCGTCGTGGTGCTCGGCCGGGATCGGCGCCCTCGGGTCGAACCGGGCCAGCTCGACGTCGTCGGGGACGTCGGGCGCGCGGTCGACGTTCGTCGGGTAGAGGACCTTCACCGAACCTCCGGTTCCACGGTTCCGGCTGGGGATCAGCCAGTCCGGACCAGGCTATCCGCCGGCCGGTGAACCCGCCGACCAGCCGCCGACCGCCCTCAGGCCCGACCGGCGGCAGACCCGGCCGGCCCACCCGGGCACCGGTACGGTCCGGAGATCAGCCACGCCGGAGCGGACACCCTAGGAGCGAACCACGTGACCACCCCGACCGACACCAACCGCGACCTGCTGACCGTGATCGCCTCCATGCGGGCCAAACCGGGCAAGGAGGACGAGCTGCGCGCGGCCTTGGAGTCGCTGGTCGAGCCGACCAAGACGGAGCCGGGCAACGTCAACTACGACCTGTACCAGGGCGTGCAGGACCCGGCCGTCTTCTACTTCTACGAGAACTGGGAGAGCGCCGAGTTCCTCCAGCAGCACTCGAAGTCCCCGATTCTGCGGGAGACGACCGCCAGGGCGGCCACCGAGCTGGTGGACGGCGAGATCACCATCGTCACCCTGGGCCGCATCGCTTAGCGCGTCCGGACCGAAGCCGAGCCGCCCCGGCCGGAGACCGGCCGGGCGGCTCGCCGGTCAGAGGCCGTGCCGGTCCAGCCAGTCCGAGACCTGCTCGCGCATCTGGGGCGCGGTGCGTTCCAGGGTCAGCGCGTGGCCGGTGTCGGGCAGGAAGATGTTGCTGACGTCGTTGCTGCCCAGGTAGTGGGCCTTCTGCAGCGGGGTGCCGACCGGGTTGTCCTGGAACAGCGCGTCGTTCTTGCCGTAGACCAGTAGCACCGGCACGTGCACGGTGGCCAGCAGGGCGATGTCGCTGGCCGCGTTCGGAACGGCCGAGCCGATCCGGCCGCACGGGTCCTTGACCCGGTTCTCGGTCGCCGCGGCAGCCACGTCGGGGTCGGTGTTGTGCAGGTGGCCGGCCCGGTAGTCGGCGTCGGTCTGCCCGAAGTAGGCGTAGCCGGTGGTGCCGGGGTCGCCGGGCTTCGGGTCCCCGCCGAGGGTGCAGCGCAGGGTCGTGACGCCGGTGGTGGTCAGCAGCAGCGGGCTGAATCCCTGGTCGGCGAACGACATCACGATCAGCTCGTCGATGTCGTGGAACGAGTAGGCCTCGGCCTGCACGGTGAAGCCGCCGGCGGAGTGCCCGGCCAGCGCGATCTTGCGGAAGGCGACCGGGTCCTCGCCGTCGGTGTCGTAGTGGCCGGAACGCAGCTGGCCGATCATCTGGTGGATGATCGTCGCCTCCGAGCCGTAGCAGAGCTGGTGGCCGTCCTTGAGCACGTCGCTGTCGCCGTAGCCGGGCAGGTCGAACTCGAGCGAGGCGTGCCCGTTCTTGGCCTGTTCCGTCACGTAGTCGTAGCCCGGTACGTCGGTGAAGTGGAAAAAGCTCGCACCGTTGTAGGACAGCCCGTGGGTGTAGATGGTCAGCGCCGGGTGGTCGCCGGACAGGACGGAGCGGGGTGCCACGATGTTGCCGCGCACGGTGTAGCGCCTGCCGTCGGACGTGCAGGCGACCTTGGAGTGGTTGACGTTGCTCACCTGGAACGACACCGGGACCGTCACGATGTCGTCGGAGTTGTCGTTCGCCGCCGCGGTGCCGATGAGCACCACGGTGGAGAGTGCGCCGGCCGCTGCTACCGCCCCGATGAGCCGCGCTGCCCAGTTGCGCATACCAAACCCCCGTGCTCACGCAGCGCACACAAGCGTGCACCCGCAGTGAGAAACGAGAGGTTGAGGGCTCAGGTACGACTACCCGAAGTTGCGTCCCCGGTCCGAGTGAACGGTCAGGCGAAGACCGCACCCGCTGTCAACCCGGCCGCCAGGAACACCAGCACCAGAGTGACCCGGACGTGTGCCGACCACCCGGCGTGGATCGCATCGCGGGAGCACTGGCGACCGAACCGGTGAGCTCGCCAGAATGCGAGCTGGTCGGCGAACGTCAGCTGTCCGTGCCGGCGCGCATGGCGACGGACCGCTCGACTACTCGGGCCGCCCAGATAGGCGGCCACCACTGGCTGATACTCGGCAAGCCCCAACGAATCCCCGTACATGATGCTCTGAACTTAAGGTGCCGTTGCCCGTCACCCGAACACCCACATGGATGAAAGACGGTCGGAAGACTCACAATTAGCCCCTTAGCGTTACCGCCGGCGCGCCGCGCAGGCACCCACAAACACCCATCCCATGGCCCAAGTAGGTGACCACAACCACGCACAGCAACTTCTACCTGGGCGCTCACACAGCCCGGGTCATGCCCGCACAGCGGCCCAGGCCGCTGTGCCGAGCCCGACGGGCTGTGTGAGCGGCGAACCGAGGCGGACACTGGGAAGCCGATGAGAGGACTCGGATGGATGGCGTGCCGCTCTGGCAGACCCTCCTCGGCGTTGCCGGGATGTTGGTCTGGGCGGTGCTCTGCGGCGTCCCGGCGCTGGCGATCTACAGCCTGGCGGCCCGGACGCGGAGCAGCGCACTGAGCTGGGTGGTGCTGACCGTGCTGCTACTGGTCTGGCTGCCGCTGGTCACCGTGCTGTGCCTGTGGGCGGTGGCCAGCCTGATCGGTTGGCAGCTGACCTGAGTCAGGCCGCCGCTAGCCCGCCGGGACGGCCGGCTCTACCGCGCGCGGTCTACCGATCATGAACGAGGGCAGCCCGTGCCGTTCGTTGGTGAGGCCACGCTGGTCCAGCCCGGTTGCCACGATGCCGAGCAGTGTGAAGATGAGGTCGCCGGTACCGCGGAGCTGAAGGTGCGGGTCGATCAACGTCAGTACCAGCAGGAACCGCCACACGATGTCCAGGGACGACGCCGCCGCACCGAACGGACCTGGGTGGCCCAGTGCGGGTTTCACCGAGCGCAGCGTGCGCACCGAGAGCCA
Source organism: Pseudonocardia sp. Cha107L01 (assembly GCF_052566575.1). Classification (NCBI taxonomy): domain Bacteria; kingdom Bacillati; phylum Actinomycetota; class Actinomycetes; order Pseudonocardiales; family Pseudonocardiaceae; genus Pseudonocardia; species Pseudonocardia sp. Cha107L01. The sequence goes on along the minus strand of NZ_CP199579.1, from coordinate 4,517,015 downwards.
GATGAACGCGGCCAGCAGCGGGATGCCGCCGACCCACAGGAAGTACAGCACCCCGGACTCCAGGTAGATCACCTCACGCCAGCGCTCCGGGGCCTGCAGCACCTCGTTCGGCGACACCCCGATCAGCGTGGTGACCCAGTTGAAGTGCGGCAGGTACATGTGGGCCAGGTTGTCCAGGCGGCCCTGCTCGGGCTCCGGCAGGAACGAACCGTTCTCCCCGATGCCCGACAGTCGCCCGACGAAGGCCGGGAAGCCGATCACCAGTGCGACCAGTGCCAGCGGGGCGAACCGCCTGGCCTGCCGGCGCAGGTCCGGGAAGCGCCAGGCCAGCAGCGCGAACGCGACCGCGGTGGCGATCCAGGTGGAGAACTGGCCGGCGGCCAGCACCCCGGTACTCAGCAACATGGCCAGGATCAGCCGCTCGCGCCTGCCGAGCAGGCCCCGGGCACCGCAGCAGAGCACCAGGACCAGGGAGATGATGATCACGTCTCCGGTCGCGATCGGCGACCCCAGGGTGGCGCTGCCCCGCTCACTGAGGTCCTGGGTGTCCGCCGCGCCGGACCCGCTGTTCCAGAAGGTGTCCAGCAGCGCGAGGACCGGCCCGAACTTGAGTGTCTGCAGCACCGCGATGAGTGCCACCACCGCGCCCGGCCAGACGATGAAGCGAATCGTGCGCATGATCCGCTGCTCGGTGGTGACGGTGTACCGGACCAGGAAGTAGATGCCGACCAGCTTGGCCATCGGCAGCGTGCCGGCCAGCTCGTCCGACCCCGGGATCAGGCCGCGCAGGGTCAGCGAGGCCAGCGGCCACACCGTCGAGGCGAGCAGGAAGACCGCGAGGGGAACGTCGATCAGCGGATAGAACCGGGGCCGGATCGCATCGCCGCGCACGTAACGCAGATAGGCGCCGAGCACCGCCCCGGCCACCACCACGGCCAGCAGGCCCTCGTTCGGCCGCACCAGTGGCAGCAGGGTGTCCCGGTCGATGCCCGCGATGATCGGCAGCGTGATCAGGTAGGCATAGGTGGCGAAGATCGGGTACAGCGCCGAGGTGACCAGCAGCACGATCGCGAAGGCGCCGCCGACGAAGCCGTAGGCGGCGGACGGGCCGTACGCGGCGGCGAGCAGCGAGGCGGCCACGGTGGCCATCACGGCGAGCGCGATGATCCGCCGGGTGCCGCGGTCCCGACCGTCGCCGATCGGGTCCGGGGCCTGCGCGGACGAGTCCTGGCGAGCCAGCGTCCGGGTCATCGCCGACCCTCCCGCGACGGGTCGGCGCACCGCTCCCGGACGGCACGGCCGAGCCGCTGATCGGCCCGAGAACACAGAATGCGCACCACGCAACGCTACTGGCGCATTTCTGGTACGACTCTCAGCTTGATCAGTATGATGACCTGTAACCGCAGCTCACCGGGCGTGTCGGCCCGGCCAGGCCCGGGCCCGCCGCGCTGAGGCGCCAGGCGGCTTATAGGGCTCACATGCCAGTGGGGCACGATCGACTCCAGAACAACGGCGCCCGCACGGTGCCGCGCAGCGGGTTGGTCTGGATGGAGTCGGCGTGAGCAACCAACGCGATCCTCGACAGGAAGGTCGTCCGGCGCCGGCGTCGCCGCGCTGGCGAAACGAGGCGACGCCGGGCGCCGGGCGTGCGCCGCGCCGACCCGCACCTCCCCCGCCCGAAGCCGACCCCGACTTACTCACCCACGGCGGTCCCCCTCCCCCCGGCGCAAGGTCGGTGGGCGGGCTGTCGCGCGGCGGCCCGCCACCCGGCGGCCCGTGGGCCGCCCGGACCCGGGTGCTGCGCAGCCCGCGGCCGGCCCGCGACCCGCTGGACGCGGCCCCGACCGAGATCATCACCCCGGCGGTGTCCGGGCAGCGTCCCAGCCCGCCCGGTCCGGGCGGACCGGGTGAACCGGTGCCACTGTGGCGGCGGCTGCCGGGCGTGGGGCCGGGCGGACCGGTGCCACCGTGGCGGCGGCCGGCGGGCTCGGGACCACGCGGACCGCGCCGGCCGGGCCGCCGGGTGGTTCTGATCGTGCTCGGGGTGCTGGTCCTCGGCCCGATCCTGGCGTTCGCGATCGGCTGGATGGTGTTCCCGGCGCCCACCCCGGACGACCTGTCCACCAGCCAGGTGGCCACCCTCACCTACGCGAACGGCCAGCCGCTGGCCACCATCCGCCCGGCCGGCGTGGAGAACCGGGTCAAGGTCAGCCTGGACCAGGTACCGCAGCCCGTGCGGTACGCCGTGCTGTCCGCCGAGGACCGGTCGTTCTACTCCAACCCCGGCTTCGACGTGCTCGGCATCCTCAGGGCCGCGTGGCACCAGCTCACCGGCGGGGTCGGCGGCGGATCGACCATCACCCAGCAGTACGTCAAGATCACCACCGGGCAGGACCAGCACTCGCTGTGGCGCAAGTTCCGCGAGGTGATCGCGGCCGCCAAGATCTCCAAGGAGTACAGCAAGGACCAGATCCTCGAGGACTACCTGAACACCATCTACCTGGGGCGCGGCGCCTACGGGATCCAGGCGGCGGCCAAGGCGTACTTCGGAGTCAACTCACATGAACTGACCTACTCCCAGGGCGCCCTGCTGGCCGGGATGATCCAGTCACCGTCCCGGTGGGACCCAGCCACCGACCCGGCCAAGGCCAGCCAGCGGTGGGACTACGTGCTCGACGGCATGGTGACCCAGCACTGGTTGAGCCCGGCGGAGCGCGCGGCCGCCCAGTTCCCCACCACGCTGGCGCAGAAGTCGTCCGGCGCCGGCATCCCGGGCGACCACCTCGGGCACATCTACACCCAGGTGAAGGCCGAGCTGGAGAACGACGGGATCAGCGAGCAGGAGCTCAACCAGGAGGGTCTGAACATCACCACGACGATCGACCCGGTGTTGGAGAAGGACGCCGCCGACTTCTCCGCCAAGGCCCTGAAGTCGCAACCGTCCAACCTGCGCACCGCACTGGTCTCGATCGACCCGAGGACCGGCGCGATCCTGGCCTACTTCGGCGGTGAGAACGGCGTCGGGCTGGACTACGCCCAGGTGCTCAAGCAGCCGGGTTCGTCGTTCAAGCCGTTCGTGATGGCGGCTGCGCTGGAGAAGACACCGCCGATCGGGCTGGGCACCAACTTCGACGGCTCCTCGCCGCAGACCATCGCCGGCCAGACCGTGTCCAACTCCGACGGCGACAGCTGCGACAGCTGCGACCTGAAGACCGCCATGACCAAGTCCATCAACACGATCTTCTACCGGCTCGCGGTGCAGGTCGGCCCGGCCGCGGTCGTCCAGGCGGCGCACCAGGCCGGCATCCCCGACAGCCTGCTGGCCAACCCGACCGCGGGCATCGCGCTCGGCGACAAGGAGGTGCACCCCGGCGACATGGCCGCGGCGTACAGCACCTTCGCCGCGGACGGGCTCTACCACGCCCCGCACATGATCACGAAGGTCGTGACCTCGGACGGCCGGGTGCTCTATGACGGTGCCAACAACCCCGGTGAGCAGCGGATCGATGCTCAGGTCGCGCGCAACGTGACCGAGTCGATGATGAACGTGGCCAGTGGCTCGCTGATCCCGCTCTCCGGTGGCCGGCAGGTCGCCGCCAAGACCGGCACCACGCAGAGCCGCATCGAGGGCCAGAACAACGATGCCTGGACGGTCGGTTACACCCCGTCGATCGTCACCGCGGTCTGGGTCGGCACCGACAACAACTCACCGATCAAGACCTCCGGCGGGAGTCCGATCTACGGCCGGATGGTGCCCGGTTCGATCTGGCAGCAGTTCATGAACGCGGCGTTGCGCAACACCCCGCCGGAGCAGTTCAGCAAGTTCGTACCGCTCGGCGCGGCACCCAGGAGCAGTTCGGGCGACAGCCAGGACAGCGACTCCGACAACTCAGACGACGACAACTCCGATGACGACAACTCCGACGACGACGGCTCCAGCCACCACAAGCGTCGCCACGGCGACTCGAGCGACTCCGACAGCAGCGACTCGGGCAGCGACTCCGGCGACTCGGGCGACTCCGGCGACGACAACTGACGCGCTGTTCGCGGTCTTCAGCGGGAGTCGTCAGCGGGTTTCGATGAGGTCGCGGTGCAGCTCCAGCAGCGCCGGGATCGTCGCCGGGTCGCGGCGTCCGAAGCCGCACTCGGTGCCGATGCCGAACTCGGACCGGAACTTGCTGGCGGCCGCCAGTCGGCGCCGCGAGCCCGCGACGCCGTCGGTGGAGTGCACCAGCCCCAGGTAGAGCTCCGTGTCCGGGGCCAGCCGCAGGTCCTCCAACGGCGCGAAGTAGTCGGCGTCGTCCCGGTCCCGCGGTACCGGCAGGTGCACCCAGTTCAGCGGCCGGGACAACCCGCCGGCGACCCGGTTGGCCAGCCCGACCAGCACCGCCGTGTCCCTCGGCTCCACGAAGTGCTGGTGCCCGAAGTCGCCGTAGCAGAGGTGGTAGCCCATCGGGACCGTCTCGGGCACGGCGTCGCCGAGTGCCACCAGGGCCTGTGCCAGGACGGTCTGGGGGTCGCCCTCGAACGGCGCCGGGAACACACCTTCGAGCAGGCCGATCTCCGGGGCCACGTCCCACTGCACCGCGAGCTCGGTGTGCGGCACGGCGGCGCACACCTCGGCCAGCTCACGCATCAGTGCCGCGCGGTACGCGGGTAGCAGCGCCTCGATGTCGCGCGGCGAGACGTACAGCGTCAGCGGGCCGCGCGGGGTGGGCAAAGACACCTGGAACCGGGTCTCCGGCCGGATCACCCCAGCGGCCTTGAGCTCGGCGAACGTGGCGTAGGAGGCCAGCGCGGAGTCGGCGTAGCCCAGCCGGGGAAACTCCAGCTCGGCCGGGTCGGCGCCGGCCCGGAGCTGGAACATCGGAGGTTGGTACCCGGTGCTCCCGGCCCCCTCGGCCGGCTTCTGCTCGATCAACGGGTTCGCCCGCAGCAGCGCGACCTGGAAGCGGACCCAGCTGGTGCGCTCGCCGGTCTCACCGTCCGGGATCCGGGGCAGGTGGGCACCCAGCACCTCGGAGGTGGCCCGGAACACCTCGGCGGCCGAGGCCAGCGGCACGCTGCCGACCAGGTGGACGAGCTGGTTGGTCGAGGCGGCGTCGCCCATGATCATCCCCTCGCTTCGGTGCCCGGCCCTCCGTTGACTCCGAGCGCCGATCAAGACTCGCATCCGGCCGGTGTCGCTGTCTTGGGGAGAGCACCCAAATTCGGCCCGCGCGTCGTTGTCGCTTCACACAGCGCACTCCAGCCACAGACCGACCCGCACCCGGTTCGCACACCGCCGTTGTGACCGTGGGGAAACCTCCCGGCTACAGGACTGCCCGATGCTGTCCCGGGAGGTGGTTCGACAGATGCCTACTCGGGACCAACACCGCTACGCCCCCGGTCCCGTCGTTCACGACAGCCTGCCCGGCCTGTGGAGCGAGTACCGCAGCCCGGGCTTCTTCGACGAGATGCTGGTCGGCGGCGGTGCGCGTTCGGCCTGTGAGGGTGTGCTCGGCTACCTCTCCTCGCTCGGCGACGACCTGCTGGAACGCCAGCGGGCGGCGGAGCTGGCGATCAAGGCGATGGGCATCACGTTCGCCGTCTACGCCGACGCCGACAACCGGGAGCGGTCCTGGCCGTTCGACGTGATCCCCCGGGTGATCTCCACCCAGGAGTGGAGCGCGATCTCGGCCGGCCTGGTGCAGCGGCTGACCGCGCTGAACATGTTCATCGACGACCTCTACGGCGCGGCCCGCGTGGTTGCCGACGGTGTGCTGCCGCTGGACGTGCTGGCCAGCTCGGCGAACTTCCGGCCGCAGTGTGTGGGTGTCCACCCGCCCGGTGGGGTGTGGGCGCACGTGTGCGGCAGCGACCTGGTCCGGGACCGGGACGGCACGGTCTACGTGCTGGAGGACAACCTGCGGGTGCCCTCGGGCGTCTCGTACATGCTGGAGAACCGGCTGATCACCAAGCGGGTGTTCGCCGACCTGTTCCGCGACCTGGACATCCACCCGGTGGACAGCTACCCGAACAAGTTGCAGGAGATGCTCGCGGCGCTGTCCCCGCGCGGTGCGGAGTGGCCGACCATCGCGCTGCTCAGCCCCGGCGTCTTCAACTCGGCCTACTTCGAGCACGTGTTCCTGGCCCGGCAGATGGGCGCGCACCTGGTCGAGGGCGGCGACCTGGTGGTCGACTCCGACGACTGCGTCTACCTGCGCACGGTCAGCGGGCCGGTCCGGGTGGACGTGATCTACCGGCGGATCGACGACCTGTGGCTGGACCCCGAGGCGTTCCGGCCGGACTCGCTGGTCGGGGTGCCCGGCCTGATGCGGGCCTGGCGGGCCGGCAACGTGGCCATCGCCAACGCGCCGGGCGCCGGGGTGGCCGACGACAAGGTCATCTACGCCTACGTGCCGGAGCTGATCCGCTACTACCTCAGCGAGGAACCCAAGATCGCCAACGTGCCCACCTACCTGTGCCACGACGACGTGTCGCGCCGCCACGTGCTGGCCAACCTGGACGAGCTGGTGGTCAAGCCGGCGAACGAGTCCGGCGGTATGGGCGTCTTCGTCGGGTCGTTCGCCAGCCGCGCGCAGAAGGAGGCCATGCGGATGCGGATCGAGGCCGACCCGCGCAACCACATCGCCCAGCCGATTCTGGCGCTGTCGACTGCGCCGACTCTGTGCGACGGTGTGGTGGTACCCCGGCACGTGGACCTGCGGCCGTTCATCCTGTCCGGCGAGCGGCTCTACGTGACCCAGGGCGGGCTCACCCGGGTGGCACTGACCGAGGGCTCGCTGGTCGTCAACAGCTCGCAGGGCGGCGGCAGCAAGGACACCTGGGTGCTCGATCCCACGGTGTTGGGGCTCCGTCCGGACGGCACGGAAGCCAGGTAGGGGGCGCGCGATGTTGCTATCCCGGTTCGCGGAATCGCTGTACTGGGCGGGCCGCTACCTCGAGCGTGCGGAGGCGACGGCACGGCTGGTCCGGGTGCACACCGAGCTGTTCCTCGACCTGCCGAGGGCCGCCGGCGTCGGCTGGTCGCCGCTGCTCGCGGTGACCGGCTGCAGCGAGGAGTTCCTCGGCCGGCACACCGGGCCGGACGAGGACGACGTGGTGGCCTTCCTCGCCATCGACCCGAAGAACCGGGGCTCGGTACTGACCAGCATCGCGCAGGCCAGGATGAGCCTGCAGGTGAGCCGGGTACTGCTGCCCACCGCGTCCTTCCAGGTGGTCAACAGGCTGCACGACTGGGCCACCGCCACCTCGTCGGAGTCGATCGACCGGCGCACCAGGCTCGACTGGATGGACGCGGTGATCGCCCAGTGCCAGCTGCTGGCCGGTGCACTGGCCGGCACCATGTGCGAGGACGAGGCGTACGGGTTCCTGCAGATCGGCCGCCACCTGGAGCGGGCGGACATGACCATCCGGGTGCTCGACGTGCAGGCCGGCATCCTGGTCGCCCAGCCGGGCGAGGAGGAGGGCCTGCCGTACGGCGACGTGACCTGGATGAGCGTGCTGCGGTCACTCTCGGCGCACCAGATGTTCCGCCGCAGCGCGGGCAGCGGGGTGTCCGGGCCGGCGGCGCTGCGCTTCCTGCTGCAGCAGCCCCAGTTCCCCAGATCGGTCGAGTTCTGCCTGGCCGCGACCGCCCGCACCCTGGGCCAGCTACCCAGAGCCGGGCTACCGCTCGCCAACTGCGCGCGGGTCCGGGCCCGGCTGCGCGACCCGGGGCTCGCCGAGCTCGACACGCCCGGTGACCTGCACGAGCTCGCCGAGGACCTGGAGTCCGGCATCGGCACCCTGCACGAATCGCTGGCGCAGACCTACTTCCGGCTGGAGGCGGCACCACCCGCCATGGTCGAACTCGCCTAAAGCGTTCAGACTGGCCCCAGAGCCGTCACACCTGCACTGCATCCAGGGTTTCAACCAGGGGGACCAGCTTGGCCATTCACGTCGCTCTCGAGCACCAGACCTCCTACCGGTTCGACCGCGCCGTGCGGCTGGCCCCGCACGTCGTGCGGCTGCGCCCGGCGGCGCACTCCCGCACGCCGGTGCTGTCCTACTCGCTGCGCGTCGAGCCGGAGAACCACTTCCTGAACTGGCAGCAGGACCCGTACGGCAACTACCTGGCCAGGCTGGTGTTCCCGGAGCCGGCCCGGCTCCTGACGGTCACCGTCGACCTGGTCGCCGATCTCACCGTGATCAACCCGTTCGACTTCTTCGTCGACGAGTCCGCGGAGCGCTACCCCTTCGAGTACGACTCGGAGCTGACCCGCGACCTGGCCCCCTACCTGGCCAGCGAGCCGCCCGGGCCGCTGCTCACCGAATGGCTGGCCGAGCTCGGCGCCAAGCCCGGTGACGGTGTCCCGATCAACGACTTCCTGGTCGGCATCAACCAGCGGCTGCAGCGCGACATCGGCTACCTCACCCGGATGGAAGTCGGCGTGCAGACCCCCGAGGAGACGCTGGCGCGGCGCCTCGGCTCCTGCCGGGACAGCGCCTGGCTGCTCGTCGCGATCATGCGCAAGCTGGGGCTGGCGGCCCGGTTCGTCTCCGGCTACCTGGTCCAGCTGGTGGCCGATGAGAAGCCGCTGATCGGCCCGGCCGGCCCCACCGCCGATTTCACCGACCTGCACGCCTGGACCGAGGTGTACCTGCCCGGCGCCGGCTGGATCGGCCTGGACCCGACGTCCGGACTGTTCGCCGGCGAGGGCCACATCCCGCTCGCCTGCACTCCCGAGCCGTCCAGCGCCGCCCCGATCAGCGGCGCGCTGGAACAGGCCGAGGTGGAGTTCTCCTTCATCAACCGGGTCAGCAGGGTGCACGAGAGCCCGCGCGTCACGCTGCCCTACTCCGACAAGCAGTGGGCCGACATCGACGCGCTCGGCGTCGCGGTGGACGAGGAGCTGGAGACCGGGGACGTCCGGCTCACCCACGGCGGCGAGCCGACCTTCGTCTCGGTGGACGACATGGAGTCCGACGAGTGGACCGTCGCACCGGACGGCCCCGGCAAGCGCGCGCTGTCCTGGCGGCTGGCCGGCAAGCTCGCCGAGCGGTTCGCACCCGGTGGCCTGATCCAGTTCGGGCAGGGCAAGTGGTACCCGGGCGAACCGCTGCCGCGCTGGCAGATCAGCATCCTGTGGCGGGCCGACGAGGAGCCGCTGTGGCTGGCGCCGGAGCTGCTGGCCGACCCCTGGGCACCGGGTGACTCCAGCGCCGAGGACGCGAAGGCGCTGCTGCTGGGCATCGCCGACCGCCTCGGCATCGAGGCCGAGTACTGCCTGCCCGCCTACGAGGACCCACTGGACCGGTTGGCCGCCGAGGCGCTGCTGCCGGGCGGGCCGCCGCCGCCCTACGACGTCGACCCGACCGACCCGGCGCTGGCCGAGCCGGACACCAGGGCCCGGATCGTCGCCGCGCTGGACGCCGAGCGCGGCGCGCCGACGGGTTGGACGGTCTTCGTGCACCGCATCCACTCCGGTGGCGGCGGCTGGGCCACCACCCGGTGGGCGCTGCGCCGCAAGCACCTCATGCTGCGCCCCGGCGACTCGCCGATGGGGCTGCGGCTGCCGCTGGCCTCGATGAGCTGGAAGCCGTTGCCGCCGGACCCGGAGCGGTCCACCTTCGAGAAGCGCGGAGAGCTGCCCAGCGCGTCGGAGCTGGTGCGCGAGGGTGCCGCGCCCGTGCCGCAGGCCGCTGTCGTGCCGCCGGAACAGGCACAGCCGACCGCGCTGTGCGTGGAGGTGCGCGAGGGCCGCCTGCACGTGTTCCTGCCGCCGATGGAGTACCTGGAGCACGCCGTCGAGCTGCTCGGCGCTGTGCAGGCAGCCGTCACCGAGGTGGGCTGCCCGGTGGTGATCGAGGGCTACGCGCCGCCGAACGACCCGAGGCTGGTCCGCCTGGTGGTCGGCGCCGACCCCGGGGTGATCGAGGTGAACGTGCACCCCTCGGCCAGTTGGGCGGAGCTGGTCGGCACGGTGACCGGGCTCTACTCCGACGCCCGCGGGGTCGGCCTCGGCACCGAGAAGTTCGACCTTGACGGCAGCCACACCGGCACCGGTGGCGGCAACCACGTGACGCTCGGCGGGGCGAGTGCGCCGGACAGCCCGCTGTTGCGCCGCCCCGACCTGCTGCGCAGCATGATCACCTTCTGGCAGCACCACCCGGCGCTGTCCTACCTGTTCTCCGGGCGCTTTGTCGGACCGACCAGCCAGTCGCCCCGGGTCGACGAGGGCCGCGACGAGGCGCTCTACGAGCTCGAGATCGCCTTCGACGAACTGGCGAAGCACAGCACCAGCTCCGATGGCGAGAGCCGGCCGTGGATGGCCGACCGGCTGCTGCGCCACCTACTGGTGGACATCACCGGCAACACCCACCGCGCCGAGTTCTGCATCGACAAGCTGTTCAGCCCCGGTACCGAACGCGGCCGGCTGGGCCTGCTCGAGCTGCGCGCGTTCGAGATGCCGCCGCACCCGAGGATGGCACTGGTGCAGTCGCTGCTGGTCCGGGCGCTGGTCGCGCGGTTCTGGCGGGAGCCGTACGCGGGGCCGCTGGTGCGCTGGGGCACCGAGCTGCACGACAAGTTCCTGCTGCCGGCGTACGTGGCGGCGGACATCGCGGAGGTCACCGCCGACCTTCGGGCGCACGGCTACCCGTTCCGGCAGGAGTGGTTGGCCCCGTTCCTGGAGTTCCGGTTCCCGCTGATCGGGACGACCGACGTCGCCGGCGTCACCCTCGAGCTGCGCAACGCCATCGAGCCGTGGCCGGTGCTCGGCGAGGAGGTCGCGCTCACCACCTCGGCGCGCTACGTGGACTCCTCGGTCGAGCGGCTGCAGGTACTGGTCACCGGGATGACGGCCGGGCGCCACCTGGTCACCTGCAACGGCGTCGCGGTACCGCTGCGGCCCACCGGCACGCCCGGCGAGTTCGTGGCCGGGGTGCGCTACCGGGCCTGGGCGCCGCACTCCGCCCTGCACCCGACGATCGGTGTGCACGCGCCGCTGGTGTTCGACCTGATGGACCGCTGGAACGGGCGCTCGCTCGGCGGCTGCACGTACCACGTCTCGCATCCCGGCGGCACCAGCTACGAGCACTTCCCGGTGAACGCCAACGAGGCGGAGGCGCGGCGGGCCAGCCGGTTCCGCTACGACCGGCACACCGACGGTCCGGTCGACCTGGCGGCGGCGATCGTGCCGACCCCGGGCGGCGATGAGTACCCTTACACCGTGGACCTGCGACGAGCACCTGGAGCGGCCAGTACCGGCACGGTGAGATGACGTGCCCGCTGAGCCGGCGACCGCCACGCCGATAGGGCTGCTCGCCGGCTACCAACCGCTCCCGGCGGTGCACGACGAGATGGTCGACGGCGGCGGACGGCTCCAGGAGCACTGGACGCACGTCGGCCGGGTGCTCGACGGGCTCGGCCACCACCAGCTGACCCAGCGCCGCGCCGAGGCGGCCCGGCTGCTCGCCAACGACGGCGTCGACTACCAGCTCGCCGCCGGTGAGCCCGGCACCGGGCGGCGCTGGGAGCTGGACCCGGTCCCGCTGCTGCTCGGCAGTGCGCAGTGGGCCGAGGTCGAGCGCGGTCTCATCCAGCGCGCCGAGCTGCTGAACCTGGTGCTGGCCGACATCTACGGGCCCCGGCAGCTGATGCGCGGCGGCCTGTTGCCGCCCGAGCTGGTGTTCGGCCACCCCGGGTTCCTGCGCGCGGCCGACCAGATCCGCATCCCCGGCTCGCAGCAGCTGTTCGCCTGCGCCGCCGACCTGGCGCGCGATGCCGGCGGCGGCTGGTGGGTGCTGTCCGACCGCACCCAGACCCCGTCCGGCTTCGGCTACGCGCTGGAGAACCGGGTGGTGGTGTCCCGGGTGTTCCCCAGCATGTACCGCGACGCCCAGGTCCACCGGTTGGCACCGTTCTTCCGCACCCTGCGCACGGCGTTGCAGGCGGCGGCGCCGCCCACGGCCGGCGAGCCCCGGATCGTGGTGCTCACCCCCGGCCCGTGGAGCGAGACCGCCTTCGAGCACGCGTTCCTGGCCTCCTACCTGGGCTACTCGCTGGTCGAGGGCGCCGACCTCACGGTGCGCGACGGCCGGGTCTGGATCCGCTCGCTCGGCCAGCTGGAGCCGGTCGACGTGATCCTGCGCCGGGTGGACAGCTCCTACTGCGACCCGCTTGAGCTGCGCTCGGAGTCGCTGCTCGGGGTGCCCGGGCTGGTCGAGGCCTGCCGGAGCGGCAGCGTGGCGGTGGTGAACACGCTGGGCAGCGGTGTGCTGGAGAACCCCGGCCTGCTGTCGGTGCTGCCCCGGCTGTGTGAACGCCTACTCGGCCAGCCGCTGCGGCTGCCCTCGGTGCCGACCTGGTGGTGCGGCGAGGAGGACGGCCGCCGGCACGTGCTGGCACACCTGGACCGGCTGGTGGTGAAGTCGATCGGCCGCGAGCGGGGTGCGCAGACCAAGCTCGGCTGGCAGCTCAGCGCCGCCGAGCTCGACGAGCTGCGGCACCGCATCGAGGCCCGCCCGTACGGCTGGGTCGGCCAGGAACGCCTGGACCTGGCCACCGTGCCCGCACTGACCGAGGCCGGACTGGAGCCCCGGCCCGCGGTGACCCGGGCCTTCCTGGTCGCCCGGCACGAGTCCTACGTGGCGATGCCCGGCGGCCTGGCCAGCGTGGCCACCTCGGCCGGCGGCGAGTTCATCGCCAAGCGGGACAGCGCGGTGTACAAGGACCTCTGGGTGCTGGCCTCGGAGCCGGAGGACCTCGCCGGCTTCTGGCTGCGCACCGGGCGGCAGGTCGTCTCGGAGCAGGCGATGTCGTCGCGGGCGGCCGAGAACATGTTCTGGCTGGGTCGCTACGCGGAGCGCGCCGAGGCGGTGGGCCGGCTACTGCGGGTGGTCAGCGACCGGCGCAACGACTTCCCGGACGGGGTCAACCCGGCCGGCACCGCCTGCCTGCGTTCACTGCTCGGCGCCTTGGCCCAGGTCACCGGTACCCACCCGGGCTTCCAGCCCGACGACGCCGACATCAGCGGCGCGCTGCTCGACCTGCTCAAGGACTCCTCGCGGACCGGCAGCCTGGCCTTCGCGGTGCGCCGGCTCCGCGACGCCGCGTACCCGGTGCGCGACCAGCTCTCCGGGGACATCTGGCTGGTGCTGGGCGCGCTCGAGCGGGAGCTGCTGGACCCGGCCGATCCGGCCAGGGGCGCCGCGCTGGCCTCGGGCACCCTGTCCCGCGTCCTGACCAGCCTGCTCGCACTCAGCGGTCTGGCCAGCGAGAGCATGGTGCGTGACCAGGGCTGGCGGTTCATGAACGCCGGGCGGCGGCTGGAACGGGCGCTGCAGGTCTGCGCGCTGCTGCGGTCCACCGTCACCCTCGCCCGCGACACCGCCACCGACAGCCTGCTGCTGGAGTCGGTGCTCACCTCAACCGAGTCGATCATCACCTACCGGCGCCGCTACCGCTCGCACGCCCAGCTCGCGACCGTCCTGGACCTGCTGCTGCTCGACCCGGACAACCCCCGCTCGGTCGGCTATCAGGTGGACCGGCTCGGCGAGGACGTCGCCGCGATCTCCCGCCGGGACGGCGCCGCCCGGCTGACCGAGCCGGAGCGGCTGGTGCTGGAGACCTCGACCGCCCTGCGGCTGACCGACCTCATCCCGCTGGCCGAGGCCGACTCCGACGGCGGCCGGCCCGGCGTGGCGGCGTTCCTGGACCGGCTGTCCGGGCTGTTGGAGCGGACCGGCGACGCGCTGGACACCGCGCACTTCACCCACCTGCTGCCGCAGCAACCGATGCCGACCCCGGCCGGCACCGGCCACACCACCCACCTGCGACTGGTCTGACGAGATGGCATACGAGGTCACCCACCGCACCGAGTACCGCTACCCGTCGACGGTCTCGTCCAGTTTCGGCGAGATCATCATGTTGCCCCGCGACCTGCCCGGCCAGGCCTGTGTGCGCAGCGAACTGATGATCGACCCGGCGCCGCACGACCTGCGCCAGCGGATCGACTTCTTCGGCAACAGGGTCGCCTACTTCGCCGTGCTCGCGCCGCACACCCGACTGTCGGTGACCGCGACCAGCCTGGTCCGGGTGCACGGCCGACGGGTCGAGGCGGCACCGGCGCTCGAGCTCGGCTGGGAGCAGGCCCGCGACCGGCTCAGGGCCGACACGGTCGGCGAGCTGCTCGAGGCCCGCCAGTTCGTGCTCGACTCGCCGCTGGTGACGCTGTCGGAGCAACTCGCCGAGTACGCGGCGCAGTCGTTCCCGCCCGGACAGCCGGTACTCGCCGCCGTCACCGACCTGGCCTCCCGGATCTACCGCGACTTCGAGTTCCTGCCCGGCGCCACCGAGGTCAAGACGACGATCGACGAGGTGTTCGCGCGCCGGGCCGGCGTCTGCCAGGACTTCGCGCACGTGGCGATCGGCTGCCTGCGTTCGCTCGGGCTGGCCGCGCGTTACGTCAGCGGGTACCTGGAGACACGGCCGCCACCCGGCAAGGCCCGCATCGCCGGCGCCGACGTGTCGCACGCCTGGGTGTCGGCCTTCGTGCCCGGCGCCGGCTGGGTCGATGTCGACCCCACGAACGACCAACTGGTCAACGACCGCTACGTCACCACCGCGTGGGGCCGCGACTACACCGACGTACCGCCGCTCAAGGGAGTGATCTTCACCGAGGGCGACGTCCAGGACCTGCGGGTCAGCGTCGACGTGATCCCGGTGGACGATCCTGACTAGCCTCGCCGGATCGGGGTATTAAAGAACGTGCTCTCCTTCCGCTGCCCCCGATGTTCCCAGCTGGTGTTCTTCGAGAACACCACGTGCCTGCGCTGCGGGCTCGGCCTGGGCTTCGATACCGAACAGCTCACCCTGGTCAAGTTCGACAACACCACCGGCGCCCGGCGCTGCGCGAACCAGGCGGTGGCGGTCTGCAACTGGCTGGTGCCGGGGACCGACACCGACCCCGACGCGCTGTGTCGGTCCTGCCGGCTGACCCGGACCCGGCCGTCGGACTCCGACGAGACCGCGCTGGCCGCCTTCGCCGACGCCGAGTCCGCCAAACGGCGGGTGGTGTTCCAGCTGCTCGACCTGGGCCTGCCGGTGGAGTCCTGGGAGGACAGGCCCGGTGGCCTCGGCTACGACCTGCTCTCCAGCAACGGTGTGCTGGTGATGATCGGTCACGAGGACGGCATCGTGACCATCGACCTGGCCGAGTCCGACGACCCGCACCGCGAGCAGGTCCGCCAGGAGATGGGTGAGCCCTACCGCACCATGCTCGGCCACCTGCGCCACGAGACCGGGCACTACTACTGGACCGTGCTGGTCGAGCCGACCGAGCGGCTGGCCGGGTTCCGGGCGCTGTTCGGCGACGAGCGGGCCGACTACGCCGAGGCGGTGTCGCGGCATTACGACCAGGGCGCGCCGCCCGGTTGGCGCAGCGAGCACGTCAGCGCGTACGCCACGATGCACCCGTGGGAGGACTGGGCGGAGACCTTCGCGCACTACCTGCACATCCGGGACACGCTGCAGACCGCCGCCGCCTTCGGCATCCGCATCGACGCCGCCGAGCAGGCACTGTCCGCCGACCCCGCGGCGCACGTCGACCGCGAGCCGTTCGAGTCGATCCTGGACGACTGGCTGCCGCTGACCTACGCCCTCAACGCCGTCAACCGCAGCATGGGCCGGGACCCGCTGTACCCGTTCGTGCTCAGCCCGGCCGTCGTCGAGAAGCTCACCTGGGTCCACCGGGCGATCATGGCCAGCACTGCCAACCACCCCGCTTCCGCCTAGCGCCACACAACTACGCGCCGGCACAGACCTGCTGCCCGCCGCACAGAGGTTGCACGGTCTGTGCGGCCCGCGGCCGGTCTGTGCGCGCCGGGTAGGGACGAGCGGGCGGGCTCAGTCGCCCAGCCAGCTGTACGCGGTCTGCGGGGAGATCTTCAGCGCGCGGGCCATCGCGCGGATCTCCAGTCCCTGGTCCCTGCCCGCCGCCAACAGCCCGCGCTGGCGCTCGCGGAGCTCCTCGATCCGGGCGGCCACCTCGGCCATCTCGGCGAGCAACCCCTCGGCCGCCGGGCCGGCGCCGGCCCGGGAACGCCCGGCCCCGGGACGCGGGAACTCGCGCACCTGCTCGGCGTCCCAGCGGCGGCGGCGCTTCTCGTCCAGGCCGGGCAGCGGCGGCGGGGCCTGCCCGCGCGAGACGTAGCCCAGCCACGTGGTGGTCTTCACCCCCCAGGCCCGCGCGCAGTCGTCGCTGGTCCAGACCTCCGCGCCGGTGATGGGTCACCGCCTCCTCAGCACACCGGGAACGTGCACAATCCCGTCGACACCTGAACCCTAATCCGGTGCCCGGCTCTGTTGCCCAGCCGCACCCGGTGCAGGTTGTCGCGCCGGCCACCGGAGAGGTTCCAGATATCTATATACTTATACATAAGTAGTCAGATCACCTGACAGGAGCACCTGCGATGCCCGGCTTCACGACGCTGATCGCCACGCTGACCGGCACGGTCGCGGTGGCCGCGACGCTGGCCGCGTGTTCGTCGCCCGGTCAGGGCACCGGCGCGGCGGCGCCGAGCGCAACCCCGCCGCACGACTGCCCGACGGCCACGCTCCCGACCGGGACCGCGGGGCCGCCCGCCGGCCAGGCGATCACCATGGCAACCTCCGTCGCCCCCAGCGACACCAGCACCAGCACAGTGCTGACCAACCTGAACGGCCCGCAGATCCAGTGCGGCCGGACCGCGCTGGACACCTACTCCGACATCGTCTTCGCCACCCCGACCGGCACCGGCGGCACCGCGCTGCCACTGAAGCTGGACATCCAGGTCCCGAAGACCGACGGCCCCAAGCCGCTGGTCGTCTACGTCACCGGCGGCGGCTTTGTGATGGCACCCAAGGAGAACGGGCTCAACCTGCGCACCTACGTCGCGGAGGCGGGCTACGCCGTCGCCAGCATCCAGTACCGGACGGTGCCCGACGGAGCGACCTACGCCGACGGTGTGGCCGATGTGAAGTCCGCGATCCGCTACCTGCGGGCACACGCCGGCCAGTACCGGATCGACCCGAACCAGGTGGCCGTCTGGGGTGAGTCGGCCGGTGGCTATCTCGCATCAATGGTCGGCACCACCAACGGCCGCACCCAGTTCGACGTCGGCGCCAACCTGGACCAGAGCAGTGCGGTGCAGGCGGTTGTGGACAAGTTCGGGCCGTCCGACCTGGACAAACTCGCCGCCGACTTCGACCCCGCCATGCAGCGGTACACCTACCTGCCGGGCAACTCCCTCGCGCGCTGGGCCGGCGTGAGCTCGGGCAGGTCCATCCTGGACGACCCGGCGGCGGACGCCAGGGCGAACCCGATCACGTACGTCACGAATGCCGCTCCGCCGTTCCTGATCATGCACGGCAGTGCCGACAAGCTCGTCTCGCCGAGTCAGACGCTGCTGCTGCACACCGCACTGCTCGCCGCCGGCGTGGACAGCACCCGCTACGTGTTGACCGGCGCCAACCACGGCGACCTCGCCTTCCTCAACGGTCCGGCCGCCGCGCTGCCCTGGTCCACCCAGGAGGTCATGAACCACATCGTCACGTTCCTGAACGGCCACCTGAGGCGCCAGTAGCCCGGGTGGGGGACCGATTCAGGAGCTCGTGGAGACACGTAGCCGGGACGGGACGTCCTCCGAACAGGACACAACACCGCCGTAACGCTGGGGCTGACGCAGCGTCACTGGCGGGGCGGGCCGGTGTCGACCCTCGTGCGACTGGCGTGTCCCCTTGCCACCGAGACCAACGTCAGTCCGGTATTTTGCGCCTCACTAGGAACGGGCGTGGTCGTCACGCTCGACGGAGTACAGCGCGGGCAGCGCCGGGAACTCGAGCCACCCCGGTTGGGACTGCAGCCGGCGGAACTCAGCCCCGTGCGCGGCGTCGAACCGCTCGGCGGAGTCCCAACCGGCCACGTTCACGTAGCGGAGCCGGGCCGCCGGATCGAGCGAGCGGTGCAGCCGGCGCCACCGGAACCCCGGCTGTGCGCACATGAACCCGTCGATCTGGGCCCAGAGCTCGAGGAACGCCTCCTCGCGCCCGGACGGTACCTCGAAGCAGTTGATGAAGACCACGTCCGCCATGGACTCAATATATCTATAAAGTCATATCTATTTACCGGGTCGGCCGCACTCTGCGGGCCGCCGACCCGCGCGTCGACGCCTCAGGCGCGGGCGAGCGCGGTCAGGTGTGCGTTGCCGAGCATGTCGAGCACCCCGGGCGCGCCCTGGTGGCGGAACCACTCGATCCCGTAGGCCGCGTCGAAGTCCGCCACGGGCAGGTGCTCGGCGCCGACCTGGCTGGCGTGCGCGGTGATCGCCGCGCGCTTGCGGGCCAGGTGCTCCGCGCCGCCGGCCACCGCGAGGGTGATCTCGGCGGTGGTCCTGCCGAACGGCACCGCGGCCGCCGAGGCGGCACCGTGCACCAGATGGCCGTCCGGCGCGCTCAGGTGCAGGTGCTCCCGGTCGACGGTCATCCGGTAGCTCGAGGCCCCGACCAGGTCGGCGGCGGCGCTCCCGATCCGGTGCGCGCTGACGTGGTCGGGATGGCCGTAGATGCCCTGCTCGTCGTCATAGATCAAGGTCTCGGCACCCTCGGCGACGGCCAACTCGGCGATCCGCCGCGCCAGCCGCAGCGGGTCGGCACCGGCCAGCGCGCGCGGGTGCGATCCGCTGGTCCAGCCGGGCAGCCCCGAGTCCCGCCGACCCAGCAGTACCAGCCGGGACACCCCGAGCAGCTCCGCCGAGCGCTCCAACTCGGCGGTGCGCCGGCTCGCGATGGTTTCGCCGGGGGCCAGCGGTACCCGGGATTCGCCGAGCTCGCCGGCCGTGGCCAGCACGAGGACGGTGCGCGCGCCCGCGTCGGCGAGGCGCCGCAGGGTGATCCCGGTGAAGATCGCCTCGTCGTCGGGGTGCGCGTGCAGAGCCAGGACGGTGTGACCGCGAAGATCGGGGGTGCTGAGCATGGTGGGTGACCACAGACGTGCGGGGCCGCGACGCGGCCGGGATCGACGGGGGGCTCAGTTGCGGCGACAGCCGCGACAGCACCCCGGACAGCAACAACCCGGGAACGGGTAGCTGGTCCGGTCGATCACGGCACGGAGTATGCCATTAGAACCGGGGTGAGCGAAATCCACCTGTGCGCAAACCCACGGCTGCTCGCCGACCGGGAGCGGGACGACCAGCGAAGCGCAGCCCCACCGCCAGGAGCGGCGGTCGGCACGGTTGCGCCATGCTGATCGAGGGAACGTCGTACCGGATATCGGGTGGGGCAGAACGGAGGGTCCATGTCGCTGGTCGACAACGCGATCTACATCGACGGGAAGCGGACTGTCGCGCCGACCTCACTGGAACAGACCTGTGAGGAGCTCCGCGCTGGCCCGGACGGCGGGAAGCGCCTCTGTTGGATCGGTCTGCTGCGCCCCTCGGACGACGAGATCCGGGCGGTGGCCAAGGAGTTCGACCTGCACCCGCTCGCTGTCGAGGACGCCATCGACGCGCACCAGCGGCCCAAACTGGAGCAGTACGGGCGGACCTTGTTCGTCGTGCTGCGCCCGGCCCGCTACGTCGACCCGGTCGAGGTGGTGGAGACCGGCGAGGTGCACCTGTTCCTCGGTCCCGACTTCGTCATCGTGGTCCGCCACGCCGAGGTACCCGACCTCGGCGAGGTCCGGCACCGGCTCGAGGCGTCGCCCGAACTGCTCAGCCGGGGCCCGTTCGCGGTCCTCTACGCGGTGCTCGACAAGGTCGTCGACGACTACGGCCCGGTGCTCGAAGGGCTGCAGAACGACATCGACGAGATCGAGGTCCAGGTGTTCGGGGGCGACCCCGACGCATCGCGGCGGATCTACCAGCTGACCCGGGAAGTGATCGAGTTCCAGCGCGCGGTGGAACCCCTGATGGATGTCCTGGGCGAGGTCCGGACGCTGCTCAAGGAAAGTGCTAGTGACGCGGATCTCGAACTGCGCCGGATGCTGCGCGATGTGGCCGACCACACCACCCGGGTGGTCGAGCGCACCGAGGGTTTCCGACAGCTGCTGACCAACATTCTCACGGTCAACACCGCACTGGTCGCGCAGCGGCAGAACGACGAGATCACCCGACTGACGGAGGCCAGCTACAAGCAGGGTGAACAGGTCAAACGCATCTCGTCCTGGGCGGCGATCCTGTTCGCTCCGACCCTCATCGCCGGCGTCTACGGGATGAACTTCACCCACATGCCCGAGCTGCACTGGACCTTCGGCTACCCGATGGCCGTCGTCCTCATGCTGCTCCTCGGACTGATCCTCTACCTGATATTCAAGCGACGCGGCTGGCTCTGATGTCACCCGCTCAGCCCAGGCACATGGTCCGCACAAGATTTTTGAGTACGGCGGGAAGAAACTTAAGGTACGGTTCGTTCACTAAGCAGTAAGCGCCGGCGGGTCGGACCCACGGCACGGGAACGTCGACGTAGGAGGTCATGGTGGAAGGCCCGGGCGCAGCGTCCAACACAGCCACCAAGGAAAAGATCCAGACCAACGGATCGGCGCCGAAGACCGCGCCGGCACCAGCTCCGGCGGCACCGCCCCCGGCGCCGGCCCCCGAGGCCGAGCAGGCCGCCCCCGGCAAGCGCAAGATGAAGCGCTCCACCCGGGTCGCGCTGACCATCATCGTGATCCTCGCGGTGCTCGCCGCGCTGGGCTTCGGTGGCGCCTACTTCCTGTACTCGCGCAACTTCGTCAGCACCGACAACGCACAGGTCGACGGTGACAAGGTGCAGATCAACGCACCCGCCACCGGCACCCTGGTCGACTGGGGCGGCACCCAGGGCACCCAGGTCAAGCGGAACGAGATCATGGGCCGGGTCAAGATGGGCAGCAGCGGCGCCCAGCCCCAGATGACCATCAAGTCCCCCGGCAACGGCAGCATCGCGGTCAACAACGCCGTCGAGGGACAGTGGGTCACCGCCGGCACCCAGCTGGCCACCGCCTACGACTTCAACAAGATCTACGTGACCGCCCGGGTCGACGAGACCGACGTCGCCGACATCCACCCCGGCGCCCAGGTCGACGTCGACGTCGACGCCTTCTCCGGCACCCCGGTCACCGGCATCGTCTCGGAGATCCAGGGCGCCGCGGCGAACCAGTTCTCGCTGTTCCCCGAATCCAACAGCACCGGCAACTTCCAGAAGGTCACCCAGGTGATCGCGGTACGCGTCGCATTCACCAACACCAGCGGACTCGCCCTGGTACCCGGCATGAACGTCACGGTGCACATCCACAAGAACTGAACCCAGCACCAGAACGAATGACGCTGCGCTGATGCCCGCCTCCGACGAGGCGGGCATCACTGCGTTCCGGGCCGTTTTTCGACGCCTCCCCGCCCCCGGGTGAGTCAGGATGGGTAGGTGCAATCCCATACCGTCCTGCTGGACCTCGACGGCACGCTGGTGGACTCCGCCTCGGGCATCCTTGGCTCGCTCCGCGAGGCGTTCGACGAGCTCGGGCTGGCCTGGTCGGACGCCGACCTGGGCGGCCATCTGGTCGGGCCACCGCTGTACGAGACCCTGCCGGCCATCGTCGGCGACGAGGCGACCGCCGTCGTGATGCCCGTCTACCGCCGGATCTACGCCGAGCGGGGCTTCCTGAGCTCGACGCCGTACCCGGGCGTGGACGCGCTGCTCCAGTCGCTCGCCGACGGCAATCGCAGGGTCGCGCTGGCGACCAGCAAGGCCGAGTTCTCCGCCCGCCGGATCCTGGACAACCACGGGTGGACCCCGCTGTTCGCCGCGATTGTCGGCGACACCCCGGACGCCGGGCGCCCGACGAAGACGCACATCATCGCCGAGGCCATGCAGCAGCTGAGCGCCGCGCCAGGCGACACGGTCATGGTCGGCGACCGCAGCCACGACGTGGTGGGCGCCCGCGCCAACGGTCTGGCCTGCATCGGCGCCGGCTGGGGCTACGCGGAGCCCGGTGAGCTCGCCGACGCCGGTGCGACCTCGGTCTGCGATACCGTGGCCGACCTGCGCGAAGCACTGGGGTAGCCGGCGAGAGGAGGCTGGGCATGGCGGTGTGGGACATCGCGGCTCGGCCGTCGGGTGAACAGTTCGACTACTGGCGCGAGGTGATCTGCCAGGCGTTCGTCCCGTTGGCCCCGGAGCGGACCATCGAGCGCTCCGGTTTCTCGAGCCAGGTCGAGGCGCGGGCGCTGGGCACGCTGAACCGGGCGCGGATCCGGTCCCAGCCCCAGCGGGTGGCGCACGGCCGGCGTGAGGTCAGCAGCTCACGGGGCGAGTTCTACTTCGTGAACCTGCAGCTGTCCGGACGCTGCCTGGTGCGCCAGGGACAGCACGAGTCGCTGGTCGAGCGCGGCCAGTTCGCCGTGGTGGACACCACCGAGCCGTACTTCTTCGACTTCGATGCCGACTGGCGGATGCTCTCCTTCCGCGTCCCGCACGAGCAACTGCGGACCCGGCTGACCGACCCGAGCGTCGGCACCGGAATCGGCATCGATGCCACCACGGGTACCGGTCGGGTCGTCTCGGCGCTGATGCGCTCGCTGTGGGAGCTGGACGAGTCGACCGGCAGCTGCGCGGCCGCGGAGCTGGAGCAGTCCTTCTGCGCCGTGGCGGCCGTGGCGATGGCGACGGCAGCGGGGCAGGCCTCGCTGGACCGGACGCCGCACGAGGGCACCCGGGCCGCGATCCTGCGCTTCGTCGCGGCGAACCTCGCCGACCCGGACCTGTCGGTGTCGACGGTGTGCCGGCGTTTCGCGATCTCCCCCCGACTGCTGCACAAGCTGTTCGAGCAGCACACCCGGCCCTTCGCCGAGACCGTGCGGACGATGCGGCTGGACCGGTGCGCCCGGTTGATCGCCGATCCGCGCACCGGGGCGTCGATCACCGAGATCGCCGCCCGGCACGGCTACCCCGACCCGGCGTCGTTCAGCCGTGCCTTCCGGCGCCAGTTCGGCGTCGCCCCCCGCGACCTGCGCGGCCGGCCGGTCCCGGACACCGCTCAGCCGCCCTCGCCGGGGGCAGTGTCGCCAGGGCCGCCGGCACCGAGCCAGGTGGCCGACGGGTCGTAGCCGGGGGCGGCCAGCATCGCGTGCAGCTGCCGGCGGCGGATCCCCATGTTGCCCCCGTCGAACAGCGGGTAGACCAGCGCGTCGCGCAGGATCTCGGCGAGCGGGCTCCCCTCGCCGTAGCTCTCGATGCCGACCACCCGCATCAGGTCGGTGATCACCCGCACGGCGGTCTCCGAGCCGAAGATCTTGGCGTGCAGGGCCAGCTCCGCGGCGGCCGGCGAGCCGGTGTCGAGTGCGTGGCAGGCCTTCCAGCACAGGTAGCGGACGGCCTCCATGGCCCCCTTCGCGTCGGCGAGGGCGTAGCCGACCGCCTGGTGTTCGATCACCGGCACCGCTCCCCCTCGGCGCTGCGTGCCGGCGAACTCGAGCGCGAACTCGAACGCGGCACGCATCTTGGCCAGCGCGAACACCCCGACCAGCGCGGCGGTGGGCACGAAGCTGCCGGCCACGATCTGGCGACCGGCACCGGGGCCACCCAGGATGTTTCCCTTCGGCACCCGCACGTCGCGCAGCGAGACGGTCGGCGTCTGGTGCGCGCGGTGGCCGAGCAGCTCGAGGCTCTCCTCCAGCACCAGCCCCTCGATCGGGCCGGGCACCAGGATCACCGAGAGTGCCCCGTCCGGCGGCGCGTCGGAGCTGGTCCGGCAGACCACCGCGAGCAGGTCCGGCCCGGTGCCGTCCCAACCGCCGGAGCTGGACACCCACTTCTTGGCACCGTTGATCACCCACTCGTCGCCGTCCAGCACGGCCGTGGTGCGCACCCCCTCGGCCGGCGCCGGGGCGTCGAAGTTCGCACTGCCGCCCGGCTCGCTGAACGCGAACGCCGCCAGCGGTGCACCGGCGGGTTCCAGGAACGGCCCCAGGTGCTGCTCCAGCTGCTCCGGGCTACCGGCGGCCATCAGCGGCGTGAGGCCCAGGGTGACCGCGAAGAGGGTCAGCGACACGTTCGCGTCCACCGCGACGAACTCCTCCGCGATGACCGCGAGATCGACCATGCCCCGGCACTGGCCGCCGACCGGGACGGGCAGGATCCGGCGCAGCCAGCCCGCCGCGACGACCTGCTCGTAGATCGGCTTGGTCGCCTTCCACCGCTCCTCGGCGGTGCCCAGCCCCCGGGTCGCCGGCCCCACCTCGGTGAGCACCTTCCGCGCGAAGTCCCGGGCGGCGAGACTCAGCTCGCGCTGCTCGGGAGTCAGGGTGAAGTCGATGGCCATGCCGGTCTCCTCGCCGCTGCGGTCGCCGCACCGACGACCAGGCCAAGGCTGCCCCCGGGACGGCCCACCGTCTTGACCGTCCGCGCACAGCGAGTTGGCACCGCGCGCACGGCCGCGCCGGGCGCCGCTCAGCCGCGCGGCGTCGCCGTCCGGTGATCCGATCCGCCCGCCGAGGCGCGATCCGGCGAGGGCGGGGCCGAAACGGCGACCCGGGCCAGCAGACCGCGCAGGATTCGCTGCTCCTCCTCGCCCAACGCACTGATCGCCGCGTCGCTGGCCTGCTCGGCACCGACCGCGGCCTCGGCCAGCCGCACGGCGCCGGCCTCGGTGAGGTGCAGCAGCGTCACCCGGCGGTCGGACGGGTGGGCGCACCGGACCACCAGGTCCCGGGCCTCGAGCCCGTCGATGATGTCGGTGACGGTGCGCGGCGACACGTGCAGCACATCGCTGATCTCGCGCATCGAACGGTCCTCGCGGGCGAGTGCCTTGAGGAGCTTGTAGCCGGGCAGCGAGAGGCCGCCCTTGCGCAGGTCGGCGTCCGCGGCGGTGCGGATCCGGTGGGCCGCGTGCAGGATCGCGTCGACCAGGTCGTTGCCAGTGTCAGGTCTCACGGCGGAACCACCGCACCTCCCCCGAAATACTGAGTACCCTCACTATCCGGAACCTCCGGAGTAATGATGGCAGGAGAATAGCTGTGCGGGCTCGGGTCGGGCAGAAGGTGGCGGTGAGCGTCGTCTTCGTCGCCGCCATGTTCATGAGCATCATGGACGCCACCATCGTGAACGTGGCGCTGCCGACCATCGGCCGAGACTTCTCGGTGAGCCCGACCGCCGTCGACGGCATCTCGATCGCCTTCCTGGTCAGCCTGGCCGTGTTCATCCCGGCCTCGGGCTGGCTCGGCGACCGGTTCGGCGGGAAGCGGGTGATGCTCACCGCCATCGTCGTCTTCACCGTGGCCTCGGCCCTGTGCGGCATCGCGTCGACCCTCGATCAACTGGTGGCCTTCCGGGTCCTGCAGGGCATCGGCGGCGGCATGCTGGCCCCGGTCGGCATGACCATGCTGTTCCGCGCGTTCCCACCTCGGGAGCGCATCCGGGCGTCGGCCATCCTGACGGTGCCGACGACGCTCGCGCCGGCGCTGGGCCCGGTCGTCGGCGGGCTGCTGGTGGACAGCCTGTCCTGGCGGTGGGTCTTCTACGTCAACGTGCCGATCGGCATCGCGGCGTTCCTCTTCGGGCTGCTGTGCCTGGACCGGAGCGCCGAGGGTCACCCCGGTCGGTTCGACCTCGCCGGGTTCCTGCTCTCCGGCGCCGGGCTGGGACTGCTCATGTACGGGCTGTCGGAGGGGCCGAATCTGGGCTGGTCCACGGTGCCGGTACTCGTCTCGATCGCCAGTGGGCTGCTGCTGCTCGTCGCCATGGTCGTTGTCGAGCTGCGGACCCGCGCGCCGATGGTGGACCTGCGGCTGATGTCCGACCGCCTCTTCCGCGCGTGCAACGGCGTCGTCGTACTGACCTCGGTCTCCTTCCTCGGCACCCTGTACGTCATCTCGCTCTACTTCCAGAACGGTCGTGGCCTGAGCGCGCTGGACGCCGGGCTGAGCACGTTCCCGGAGGCGATCGGCGTGATGGCCGGCGCCCAGCTCGCCAGCCGGGTTCTCTACCCGCGCCTCGGCCCGCGCCGGCACATCGCCCTCGGCCTGCTCGGGGCCGGCATCTGCATCGGCCTGCTGGCCCTGATGACCGCACACACCAGCCTCTGGTGGGCACGGCTGCTGATGTTCTGCCTGGGGTTCGCCATGGGTCAGGTGTTCGTGCCCACCCAGACGGCGGCCTTTGCCAGCGTGTCCCCGGAGGCGACGGGTCGCGCCTCGACGATGTTCAGCGCGGTGCGCCAACTCGGCGGCGCCGTCGGTGTCGCGGTACTGACCACGACGATCGTGCTCGCCGGACCGACCCACCTGGTCGCGGGGCAGCCGGTGGCCAACCTGACGGCCTACCGGGCCGCCTTCCTGGTGGCCGCCGCGCTGTGTCTCACCGGCATCGCGTTCGCGCTCTCGATCCGCGACGTGGACGCCGCCGGCACGATCCCGGCCCGCCGGCGCCCGCGTCCCGACCGGCCGGACACGGCGCTCGCCACTCCGACCGACGAGGCCCTCCGGTCACCCGCAAGGTAGATCGCGCGGGTGATCGCCGGCAGTCGAACGGTGACCGATCGAGGGTGCCGCGGGTACGTTCGACTCGCGGCCTGAACCACGATCTCGATCACGTCTGGAGCGCACTATGCGGGGTGGCGCGGTCCGGCTCCTGACGGTGGTCCTCGTCGCGGTGTCCGCCCTGCTCATGGCAGACGCAACACCTCCCGCCGCGGTGCCCGGCAGGGGCGATGCCTGCGGACCTCGGCAAGGAATGTGCCGGAGCCGGCTGCCGGTCGCCCCGGGCTGGACGATCCCGGTCTACCGCAACTTCCCCATCACCGGGAGCAGGACGGTGACCGACGCGGTGGTCGTCGTGCACGGCGATCTCCGCGACCCGGTGGCGACCTACGTGGGGATGTTGAAAGCGGCGACCGCCGCCGGAGCGAGCGGGCACACGATCATCATCGCGCCGGCCTTCCAGACCAGCGCGGACCGGCCGGGCACCCACGGGGCACGTTGGAAGAGCTCGGGGTGGAAGGACGGTGACGACGCGGTCCACCCCCGGGGGCTGAGCTCGTTCGAGGTGATGGACGAGATCATGCGCCGGCTCGCGGACCGGTCCCGGTTTCCCGAACTGGGCCACATCGCCCTCATCGGCCACTCGGCGGGAGCACAGTTCACCCAGCGCTACGCCGCCGCCGGTCAGGCTCCGGCCGCGCTGAACGGGGTCCCGATCGACTTCGTCGTCGCCAACCCGTCGTCGTACCTCTACCTCGAGCCCGCACGGCCGAACCTCACCGACCGGGCCGGCGCCCCGTTCACGGTGCCGAGGACCAACTGCCGCTACGACGGCTACAAGTACGGACTGCACAACCGCAACCGCTACCTGAGCCAGCTGAGCGACGCCCAGATCATCGCCAACTACACCAGTCGGCACGTGACGTATCTGCAGGGCGATGCCGACACCCGACAGGACGGCCTGCTCGACACCAGCTGCGCGGCCCGGCTACAGGGCAGGAACCGGTTCCAGCGCGGCACGCTCTACTTCGACCGGATGAAGGCCCGGTACCCGGGCGCGCCGCACACCAGGTTCGTCGTGCACGCCGTCGGCCACGACCACGATGCGATGTTCGGTTCCCCCGAGGCCAGAGCAGTGCTCTTCGGTGCGCCCCTGAAGCCGTGACGGCAGTTGGCGGGCGCCGGAAACCCGGTGGTGCCCAGCTCACAGGTCAACCCGCAGCTCAGCCCGCAGCTCCGGTGCCCGCCGCCGCGCTGGTGCCGCTGCCCGCCGCCGGCCTGTTGTTACCGAGCTGCACGGGAGGCAGGTTCTGGCGCCGCGGAACCTGCCTGGTGTGCAGCTCGGTAACAGAACCCGCGCGGCGCGCACCTCGAGGCGCGCTGGTACGTCGTCGGCGAGGTGGGCGTGTCGAGTGCTACTCCAGAGGGCTTTGACCATGGTCGGGACCCCGCTGACGTACCTCTCGGCAAGTGCGCGCGAGCACGCCCCGCCGGCCCTACTCAGCTCCGCGGCCGTCGCGCGCTGGGGCTGTTGCGTATCCCTACGCAGAGCAAAGGGCGGTTCACCCTCTCAGCCCCGGCCGGACCAGGCCCGCTCGATCGCAGCGAGAACGGCGTCCAACAGGTCCGACGACGACGCCCGCGACCCGTTGTGATGCGGTGACCTGGATTCCCGTGGCGTCTGATCGTCGTTGCTGCCGTTGTCACTGCCGTTTTCACTGTCGCTGCCGTTGTCGCTGGCATGGTCGCTGTCGTTGTCGTGCTCCGAGGCGTCGTTGTCGTGCTCGGAGGCGTCATTGCCGTCGCCGTGGGATGTGTCGCCCGCCCGATCGTGCCGGTCGATGAAGTCGGTCGGTCGCGGCGTCAGGCCCTCCGTGTCCCTCGACCTGCGACCTGACCTGGCCGGCTCGGCGACCCGGGGAGCCGCCAGCCGAGGCGGGGCACCCGTGTCGACCGCGGCCGGACCGCCGGGCGCACGGGGGGCGGATGCCAGCGGCGGAATGAGGTTGGGCACGCCCGGCATGGCGGAGGTGGACCGAGGGACACCCGGCGGGACCGAGCCGGGCGGCGGCGCAACCGGTTCGACCGAGCCGTGCCGGGAGGCCTCCGGCGTGCCGGAGCCGGGCCGGGGGGCACCCGGTTCGACCCGCCCCAGACCGGGGATCCCCGGCGCGCCGGGCCCGGATCGCGGCGCGCCCGGAGCAGGCCCGGTCACGCCCGGTTTCGCCGGATCGGGCCCAGTCACACCCGGCCTGGCCGGATCAGGCCCAGCCACACCCGGCTTCGCCGAGCCGGGCCCCGTCACACCCTGCGTGGGCGGGGCGGCCAGCGGCACGCCCTGCGTGCCCTCGCCGGGGCGCGGAGCCATCGGTACCGGATCCGTCGTCAGCCCACTCGACTGCGTGGTCGACTCCGGCGCCGGTGTGGTGGTGGCACTCCCGATACCGAGCGCGCCCAGCAACACGCCCGCCACACCGAGCAGCAGGACGAGCCCGGCGATCACCATGCCGGTGCGCCTCGACCACCTGCGGTGCGAGCCCCGCACCGCGCGCGGTGCTGACCGGGTTGCGGCCGGCGGTGCTGACCGCGGCGTGTTCGGCGTTGCTGACCGCGGCGCGTTCAGCGGTGCTGACCGCGGCGCGGTCGGTGCTGACCGCGGTGTGTTCGGCGATGCCGCCGAGTGCCGCGCCACGTTGCCAGCCGGACGCGTGAGGTTCGCCCCGCTACCCGCACCGGCAGTACTCGGCGCCGAAGCGCCCGGGGCTGGCGCCGCCGACGTAGTGGAGGCCGCCGCCGACCCGCCCGGGGCCGGCGGCGTGCTCGCGGCAGTCGGAGCCGCCGGCGGCGTGCTCGCGGCAGTCGGAGCCGCTGGCGACGCACTCGTAGCGCCAGTTCCCAACGTGCCCGCCGCACCTACAGCCGTGTCCGCACCCCGGCCTACCGCGCTCGCCGCCGCGGCACCCGCGGTCGCGCCGGCCACCCCGCCTACCGAGTTCGACGCACCCGCCGCGGGTCCGGCATCGGTCACGGTCGGGCGCGCCGCCGTCGTACCCGCGTCCGCAGCCGCCGCAGCCGGGCGAGCCGCAGGCGCATCCGTATCCGCGGTGGACACCGGTCGTGCCGCACTCGTAGCCGCCGCCGTCGTACCTGCGTGCGCAATTGCCGCGGCCGGCCGCTCCGCATCCGTATCCGTCGTCGCCGGTCGTGCCGCGCCAGTATCCGCTGCGGACACCGGTCGCGCCACACCCGCGGTCGCCGGTCGTGCCGCACCCGTATCCGCTGCGGACACCGGTCGCGCCACACCCGCGGTCGCCGGTCGTGCCGCACCCGTAGCCGCGGCGGTCGCACGCTTCCCGGCCGCACCGACGGCCGCCGCATCCGCAGCCGCGCTCGCGCCTGCTTCGGCGTCGCCGGCCGCACGCTTCCCCACAGCACCCACGGTCGCCGCGGTCGCAGCCGCGCTCGGTCCTGCCGCGGCCGGCGCCGCGCTCGGTCCTGCCGCCGAGGCCGCCGCGCTCGCCCCGGCCTCGGCGGCGCCCGACTCGGCCGCCGCCGAGGCAGCACGCTTTCTGGCAGTACTGACCGCACGCTTCGGGGCGGCGCCCGCCGGCGCCGCATCCGCCGCCGCGGCCGCCTTGGTCGGACGCTTCGCGGCTGGCCGGGCCGCACGCTTCCCGGCCGCGCCCGATGCCGCCGCATCGGCCGCCGCGCTCGCACCGGCCGCCGCCGCACCGCCGGCCGCCGCGCCTGCCGCACCCGCGGCCGGACGGGCGTGCCGGGCGCGGCGCTCCGGTGTCGCCGCACCCTCGGCCGCCCCGGGCCGTCGCTGGGCTGTTCGACGGCGGGGTGGCGGGCTCGCCGAGTCCGGGCGGTCCGCCGGCGGCTGACTCTCGCCCGGCTGGGCGGCCCGGCGGCGCCTCGACCCGGCAGCGCTCTCCGGGGCCGGTTGGGGAGCCCCGTGGTACGCCGACTGCCAGCCAGCGGGCGGCGTTTCCATCCGCCTCGGCTCCTCAATCGGGCGCCTGGGTTCCATCGGCTCCCGTGCGGCCGACTCGGTGTCCCCGGCGGACGGCCGCGCCCCGGACCGGTCGGACGCCTCGGGATCGTCGTCGTCCCGCGATCCGGCCGGCGGCACCGGCCCGTCGCCCGCCGAGCGACCGGGCACAGGCCGTCGCCCCGTGGGCTCGAGCCCCTCGTCCGCACCCTCAGACATCCACCCTCACCGTCCAGCACATGCAACTCTCATCGCCGCGGCCGGCGCGGACCCGCACAGGCGGGACCGCGCGCCGGTCGGCAGCCCAGTCAGTCCATGGACGCCGCGCGCACCCGGCAGGTGTCACAGCGTCCCCTCGGGATGAACGAGCGCTGCGTGACGTGGTTACGCGTGGACGTCACCCAGACGTGGACGACCGGTGTGCGAACTGATGATCACGAGTACTCAGCGCGCATGAAACTCAGCTACCGAACACTCAGCGTGACCCCGCAATATGGGCTCCACGCTGCACCGATGCCGGTCGGACACCATCACGACCGCGCGGGAAGGTCACTCACCGGTGAGCACTCGAAGGACTCCGGGCCGAACCTCTCCGGGCTGGCTCTGCCGGAGCGTCAGCGCGGCGGTGGCGGGGATGCGGAACGAGCGGGAGACCCGGAAGGCGGCGAGGTCGCCCGCGTGCACCAGTCGATAGATCGTCATCTTCGACACCCGCAGCATGGCCGCGACCTCGGCGACGGTCAGCAGCGCCTCGACGTCAGCAACTGTCGCGGACTCGAGAACTGGTCCCTCAGTCATCTGGTACCCACCTCGACGAGTTTCTGGGGCGAGGCGACGCACACGGGGTGGGACGGATCGGGCGGGCGAGCTCGGCCGTCCCACCCCGTGGCACTGAAGAGACAGACGCCAGGGGGTTGGCATCTGCCGCGCTGGGGGCGCCTCGAAGTTGTACACCCAGTGTTCATGACTCCCATCACACACGTTCGCGTGACCGTCGAACGGTGGACCATGCGCGCCGAACAGACAGGTTGTTCACCCGTTAAGAGCAACCGTCAAGCGTTTGTCTGCCATCGCCAGCGCAAGAGATTCACGAGTGGGTGACAACGGCGGGAGGAGCTAGCCGCGGGGCGGGTCGGTGAGCAGGGCGACACTGACGCCCAGGTCGTGGCGCTGCGCATCGGTCCAGGAGCTCGGCTGGCCGATGACGTTCAGACTGCCGTTCGCCAGGGCCAGGATGTGGTCGAACAGCCGGTCGGCGGGGAGCGCGGCACTGACCTGCCCAGCCGCCTGTGCCCGGGCGATGGCGGCGATCTTGTCGGTCATGGTGCGCACCACCGGCGCGACCGCGATCAGGAGTTCGGGCCGTTCCAGGGCCTGCCACAGGGTCAGTCGCAGGAAGTGCGGGTTCGCGCGGTAGACGTCGAAGACCTGTTGCGCGTAGCCGGGCAGGTCGGTGGCATCGAAGTCGACCGCGTCCTGGGCGAGCAGGATGTGGTGTTCCAGGACCGCGTCGAACAGCTCGTCCTTGCTCCCGTAGTAGGCGTAGATCATCCGCTGGTTGGCGCGGGCGCGCTCGGCGATGCGACCGATGCGGCCGCCCGCGAGTCCGGCGGCCGCGAACTCGACCGTGGCCGCCTCCAGGATCCGCTGCCGGGTGGCCGTTGCGTCCCGGACCGCGACCGTCCCCGCCACGGCCCGCTCAGGCATCGACGGAGCGGCTGAGCTTCTCCCACCGCTGCAGCTCGGCGAGCCTGCGCTCCTCGACCGGGCGGATGTAGTCCACCGCCTGGCCGGACAGCGCCAGCCACAGCGGCGGCTCGGGCAGGTCCAGCACACCCAGCAGCACTTCGGCGGCGCGGTCCGGCGGCATGCCCTGCTCCCCCGCCTGGCTGCTGCCGTGCAGCCCGAGCATGGGCGCCAGGGCATCGGCATAGTCCGCGCCAGGGGCCGAGGCGCCCATCGAGGAGTAGAGGCTCGTGGCCATCGTGCCGGCCTGCACGATCGTCACCTTCACCCCGAGCGGGGCGACCTCGAGTGCCAGCGCCTCGGAGAAGCCCTCCAGGGCGAACTTCGCCGTCACGTACGGGCCCAGCCCCGCGACCGGAGCCACCCGGCCACTGACCGAGGAGATCTGCATGATGTGGCCACCGCGCTGGGCCCGCAGCACCGGCAGGGCGGCCCGGGTGACGTTCACCGCGCCCCACAGGTTCGTCTCCAGCTGCGCCCGGAAGTCCGCCAGCAGGGTGTCCTCGATGCTGGCGAGGTTCGCGTAGCCGGCGTTGTTGATCACGACGTCCAGGCGCCCGAACTCCCGCACCGCGAGCTGGACCGCATCCCGCGCCGCGTCCGGGTCCGTGACGTCCAGGGCCGCCGCGCGCGCCGTGTCCGGGTAGCGCCCGACCAGATCCGACACCGACTCGACAGCCCGAGCGGTGGCCACCACCTGATGGCCGTCCGCCAGCGCCCGTGCCGCCAGCGCCCTACCCAGGCCGCGCGAACTGCCGGTGATCAGCAGAGTCCGCCGCATCCCGCCTCCCTAAGTATATAACTAGTTACTTATCACGCTATCGCGCCGTCACCGGTCGCGGCAACCGCCGGGGAGCCGGCCAACCGGGTTGCGAGCCCGTGATCGGCGCCACCCAGTGCTCGCCCGCCACTGAGCGCACCGTTGACCCATTCGGCGCCCCGGCGGCACCGTCGGTCGGTCAAACGATCGCCTGGGTGTGTCGGACGGGCCCCGCCGCTGTACAAAGGGGGCTCGCTCCCCCAGCGCAGCGGACGCCAACCCGACGCCGTTCGCACCAGACCTCGGGGGCGGGACGTGCGGCTCCCCCACCGGCACTTCCGGCCCCCAGGTCATGCCCCTGCGGGACCGGACCGCGGAGGAACCGTGAAATACGTCGTGCTGGCAGTCGACTCGGACATCGAGGCCGAACGCCTGATCGAGGACCTGACCGAACACCCCGGCGAGCCGTTGCGGACCCCGCACTGGGGCAACGCCGTGTACGCCACGGTGGTGACCACCCCCGGACGGCGGCGGAGCACCGCTGAGCCTGCCCTGACCTGAACCGTCGCGAACCGTCACCCTGACCTGAACCGGGCCTCGGCGACGTCGACCCGCGTCCGGTGGCGGGCGGTTGATTAGTCTCGTCCCTGTGCCCGCCCCGCCTTCAACCTCGCCCGCCAGGGAACTGGCCACGACAGTCGTGTTCGCGGCGTTCATCGCGGTACTCGGGATCTTCCCCGGGTTGTACGTCGGCGGTTCCGGGGTACCGATCGTGATCCAGAACATCGGCCCGCTGCTCGCCGGCGCCGTGCTCGGCGCCCGACGGGGAACATCGGCGGTCGCGCTGCTGCTCGCCCTCGCCGCGCTCGGGTTGCCGCTGCTGTCCGGCGGCCGCGGCGGCATCGCTCCGTTCGTCGGGCCGAGCGGCGGATTTCTGCTGGGTTGGCTCGTCTCCGCGCTGGTGGTGGGGCTGATCGTGCAACGGTCCGCCCGCCCCCGAGTGCCGCTGTTGCTGCTGGCCGCCCTCGCGGGCCTGCTCGCCGACTACCTCGTCGGCATCCCGTGGCTCTGGTGGTACACCGGCAGCTTCACGACCGCGGCGCTCGGTTCGCTGGTGTTCCTGCCCGGGGACCTGGCCAAGGTCGTGATCACCGCGGTCGTGGCGGCGGTCGTACATCGCGCCCTTCCCGGCAGGTTCGTCGGGCCGGCCGCGCGGACGCCATGACCCAGGCGCCGCCGCCCGTCCTGTGCGACGCGGACCTCCCCGCCGACCTGCTGGCCCGGGCACACGGGGCCGCCCGCGACCTCGCCGACCGGGGTGTCAAGCGGGGCTCCCGGGTCGCGGTCGAGTCGGGCGACGTGCTGGCC
The DNA here is from genome assembly GCF_052566575.1 of Pseudonocardia sp. Cha107L01. NCBI lineage: Bacteria > Bacillati > Actinomycetota > Actinomycetes > Pseudonocardiales > Pseudonocardiaceae > Pseudonocardia > Pseudonocardia sp. Cha107L01. The sequence goes on along the minus strand of NZ_CP199579.1, from coordinate 4,482,675 downwards.
TGGCTGCTCGGCGCGGACCTGCTGGGCGCCGCCACCGTCGTCCTCGAGCCCAGGTGGACCAGCCAGGACCGGGCGGCGGTCCTCGCCGATGCCCAGCCGGACACCGTGGTCACCGGCAGTCCCGGGCCGACCACCGTCGCGGTGTCCCCAGCGGGCGACGACCGGACCGCGTTCTACCTGCCCACCACGTCGGGCAGCAGCGGCCGACCGAAGGTACTGGTGCGCTCCCGCGTGTCGTGGCAGCGCAGTTTCGACGCCCTCGGGCCGGTCCCGGGACCCGTACTGATCCCCGGGCCGTTGAGTTCGTCGCTGTTCAGCTTCGGCGCACTGCACGCCCTGTGGTGCGGCGCGCAACCGCTGGTCCGGCCACGCCTGCTGGCCGGGGACGCACGGGAGGCCGCCAGCCTGCACGTCGTGCCCGCGATGCTCGCCGAGCTGCTCGGGCAGTTCGAGCGCGCCCCGGCGCCCTGTGCGCTGCGCACGGTGGTCTGTGGCGGGGCCCACCTCAGCGCGGAGCTTCGCGCCAGGTTCGAGCGGTCGCTGCCGGGCGCCGAGCTGGTCGAGTACTACGGTTCCGCCGAACACTCGCTCATCGCCATCCGCCGGGGAGGCGGTGAGTTGCGGGCGGTCCCCGGCGTCGATCTCGACCTGCGCGGCGGCGTGGTCTGGGTCCGCTCGGCGCTGGCCTTCGACGGCTACCTGCACGCGGGTGTGCTCGACCCCGCCGAGGACTGGACGAGCGTGGGCGACCGGGCGGAGCTGTCGGAGACGGGGGCACTGACCGTGCACGGCCGCGACTCGGCCACCATCTCCAGCGGCGGGCGGCTCGTCGCGGCCGAAGAGGTCGAGGCCGTGCTCCGGGGCGTCCGGGGCGTCGGCGAGGTGCTGGTCACCGGCACCCCGCACCCGAGGTTCGGCACGCTCGTCACCGCCGTCGTCGAGGCCGACGACCCGCCCAGCCTGCGAGAGCTGCGCGCCGCCGCCCGCCTCGCGCTGGACCCCGGCAAACGCCCCCGCCGCTGGCTGGTGACGCGAGCGCTGCCCCGCACCGCGTCCGGCAAGACCGCCAGGGCGGCCGTCGCACGGCAACTGGCCGACGGCACCCTGTCAGCGGAGCCGCTGCGGTGAACGGCGACCTGGTCCCCGTGGTCGTCGCCGCCCGCCGCACCCCGATCGGCAACTCCGGCGGCGGCCTCCGGGACGTCGAGGTGGACGGGTTGGCCGCGCCGGTCCTGCGGGCGGTACTCGATGACGCCGGTGTGGCGAGCGTCGACGACGTGCTGCTGGGCAACGTGTTCGGGCCCGGTGGCAACCCCGCGCGCGTGGCGGCGCTGCGGGCCGGACTGGGTGTGGGTGTGCCCGGCATGACAGTGGACCGCCAGTGCGCCAGCGGGCTGGCCGCGATCGTGCTGGCCGCCGCGATGATCCGCGCCGGCGAGGGCGAGGCGTACCTCGCGGGCGGGGTGGAGAGTGCGTCGACGGCACCGCACCGCGCGTGGCGTACCGATCCCCCGACCAGCTACACCCGGGCACCGTTCGCACCGGCGGAGATCGGCGACCCGGAGATGGGTGCGGCCGCCGACCTGGTCGCCCGGGAGGCCGGGATCTCCCGCGAGCGGCAGGACGAGTTCGCCGCCCGGAGCCATGCGCGCGCCGTGGCGGCGTCGCGGGCCGGGCGTTTCACCGCCGAGCTCGTCCCGGTCGGCACCGTGCACACCGACGAACGGCCCCGCCCGCGCTTCACCACGGAGCGGCTCGCGCGCTTCCGCCCGGCGTTCACCCCGGACGGCACCGCGACCGCCGCCAACTCGTGCGGGATCAACGACGGCGCCGCCGCGGTGCTGGTGGTGAGCGAGCGGCTGCGGCGCGAGCGGGGGCTCGCCGGGCTGCGGCTGGTGTCGGCGGCGACCTCGGCCGTCGACCCGAACCGGCTCGGCCTGGGCGCTGTCCCCGCGATGCGGCGGGTACTCGAGCGCCGCCCCGACGTGGTCGAGTTCAACGAGGCCTTCGCCGGGCAGGCGCTGGCCTGCCTCGACGCGGCCGGCATCGACGAGCGGACCGTCAGCACGGACGGGGGCGCGATCGCCCTGGGCCATCCCTGGGGGGCATCCGGTGCGGTGCTGGTCGTGCGGCTGTTCTCGCTGCTGGTGCGGGCGGGGACCGGTCGTACCGGGCTCGCCGCGCTGTCCGCCGGCGGCGGCGTCGGCGTCGCGGCGCTGTGGGAGGTCGTGTGATCGAGTTCGACGGGGTCGGCCACCGCTACGGCGAGCGCGTCGTGCTCGCCGACGTGGACCTGGTCATCCCCGAGCGGCGGGTCGCGTTCGTCGGCCTCAACGGCTCCGGCAAGTCGACCCTCGCACGGATGATCAACGGCTTGGTGCTGCCGACGACCGGGAAGGTGTTGGTGGAGGGTCTCGACCCGGCCAAGAAGGGCGCCGCGGTGCGCCGGAAGGTCGGGTTCGTGTTCACCAATCCGGACAGCCAGATCGTGATGCCGACAGCCGGTGAGGACGTCGCGTTCTCGCTGCGCCGGAGCCCGCTCAGTCGCGCCCAGCGGGCCGAACGGGCGCGGGAGGTGCTCGCCGAGCACGGCCTCGACGGTTACGCCGACCACCCCGCGCACCAGCTCTCCGGCGGGCAGAAGCAGCTGCTCGCGCTGTGCGGAATGCTGGTGCTCGATCCGGACGTGCTGGTCTGCGACGAGCCGACCACCCTGCTCGACCTGCGCAACAAGCGCCGGTTCGTCCAGCTGTTGGGTCAGTTGCGCCAGCAGGTCGTGCTGGTGAGCCACGACCTCGACCTGCTCGACGACTTCGAGCGGGTCATCGTGCTCGACGAGGGCCGGGTGGTCGCCGACGACAGGCCGGAACCCGCCCTGCGCCACTACCGCAAGCTCGCCGAATGAACCCGCTCGGGCTCTACGCACCGGGTTCGAGCCCGCTGCACCGGCTGCCCGCCGGCGCCAAGTTCCTCGGGATGCTGCTCCTCGTCACGTCGACCGTCCTGGTGAGCTCTCCCCGGTGGCTCGCCGTCCTCTGCCTCGCCGTCGCACTGGGCTACGCGGTGGCCCGCATCCCGGCGCGCCGGCTGCTGCCGCTGGTCCGGATGCTGCTGCTGATGGCGGCGGTGCTGTTCGCGCTGCAGGCCTGGCTGCTCAGCGTCCACGATGCGGCCGTCACCGCGCTGCGGCTCGTTGCCGCGCTCGGCGCCGCGAGCCTGCTCACGTTCACCACCCGGGTCGACGCGGTCGTGGCGGCCCTCGAGCGGGGGCTGGGGCCGCTGCGGCGGTTCGGAGTTCGACCGGCCCGGGTCGGCCTGTTCGTCGGCCTCACGCTGCAGGCTGTCAGCACCCTCTCCGGCATCGCCAGCTCTGTCCAGGAGGCGGCCCGGGCGCGCGGGGCGGAACGCTCGCTGGTCGCCTTCGCCGTCCCCTTCCTCGTCCGCACCCTGACCTACGCCGACGAGCTCGGCGAGGCACTGGCGGCCCGGGGCGCCGGCGACGAGGACTGATGACGGGCACCGCTACCTAGCGATCCTTGGGCGTGGGAAGCCTTGACACTGAGGCAGAGTTTTCCGGGCGTCTACCGTTGCTGTAACGCCGCGTTACCGCCAGGTCGACCCGGTCTCGGCCCTGACGCGCCCATCGTCACCGAGACCAACGCCAGTCCGGAAATTCTCGACGAGATCCAGACTCAGGTTGACCTCGACGCACCCCGTCCGTCAGGTCAGCGGCCTGAGTCGCTCGGTCGGTCACCAACTGTGACTGTCACGGCGTAGCGGCGGGCAGCGGTCTGTCGATCATGACCCCGAGTCCCCGGGCGTGAGCCTCGGTCACCTCAAGTCGCCCAGCTCGGCCACCACCTCGACGGTCCGAGGCGAAGCCCCAGTGGACGCGCACCGCTCGCGACGAGCGGCATCATTCAGGACCGTCCTAGCCGCAGCTGCCGGGGTCGATGCCGTAGCGCGCACAGATCTGTTGTGCCATCTGGTCCCTGACGTCGTCCTGGCCCGGTTCATCGCCGTCCTCGCGGCGATGCATCGGCCGTGGCGGCTCGTGCGTCCGGGCCAGCTGGGGCGCTTGCTTCTGCGGGGACACCGAATGGCGGCCCGCCTGCGCCGGTGGTCTCGAGGCGCTCGCGGAACGGTGCGCCGACGTCCGGGGGACCTGATCGGCGGCGTCGCCGGGGAGCGGTGAGGCCGGCGTGAGAGCTGGTGCGAGGGCCGGGCCTTCCTGACTGGCGGCCCCGGAGTAGCTGGACGTCCCGGGCGAGCTCAAACCGACCGCGGCCACCATCCCCGACCCCAGGGCCAGCGACACGGCAGTCCACAGGAGCGGCCGGATCAGATATAGCAATGGATTCTCCCCTGCATACGGCACTGTCGATTCAGTCAACGACAGATACCCTTCGGAGACACGGAAAGAAGGCGAACCATGGACGAACCTTAAGGCTCATTAATCATTCCGTTAAGCCACGGATAACAACCCGCCGGGCTGGCGTTCGAAGGCGACCGAAACGCTGCCGCCGGACCGGATCGCACCCTGGGTCGCCGGGCGCGGCGCAAGCTTAGGCCTCATTTAAAGATGTCTTAGCAAGGTTGCGCGGGCTTACGATCACGGTGTTTGACAAGGTGCTCGTGCCACGGACGCGTGCACACAGGCGCCACGAAGGCGGAGCAGCTACCGCGCGACGCGGGACGAGGACCATGAACTTGGGAAATGATGGATTCGACGCGCATCGGGGCGATCGGGACAGAACTCAAGGACTGCCCGAATTACTGACCGTGGCTGAGGTCGCGGCACTGGTCCGCGTGTCGAAGATGACGATCTACCGAATGATACGAAAGGGCGAGCTGCCAGCTATCGCGGTGGGAAAATCGTACCGGATACCCAAGGAGGACGTGCGACGTCTTACGCAGTCGCGAGGGGGCCTGCGAGACACGCACGATCAGTAGCTCACGGCGTGCGGTACGTCGCCCACACCCGCTCCTGGAACTCGATGCCGTGTCCCGGGCGGTCCGGCACGACCCACTGGGCCTGGTGGCGCCGCTGCACGCCACGAGCACCGGGAAGGCGATCCTGGCCTGGAGCGAGCCCGAGGTCCTCGACGACGTGCTCGCGCACGGCCTGGAGGGGTTCACCGCGCGCACGCTCGTCGATGTCGATGTCGATGTCGATGCGCTGCGCCGCGAGCCGCGGGCCGTCCGGGAAGCCGGGTACTCGATCAACCTCGACAAGTACCGGCGCTACCGGGCCCATGCCCCGGCGCGCGGGCTAGGTCGGGTACGCGGCGGTGCGAACCATCTCGACATCGTCAAGACCGATCTCCCGACCGCCGTCGTCGATGAATCCCACGCGGAGCGGCCGGCCGGTGCCCCGCGCCCGGCGCTCGACAGTGGGCCCGTCCGGCCAGGGCAGGTGGCTGTCCCCCCATTGTTGGAGCGAGCCGAGGACGACCTGCAGCTCCCGCCCGGCCGGCGTCAGAAGGTAGGCGTCGCGGGGGCGGCTGCCCTCGTCGCGGTAGGGCTCCCGAGTCATGACCCCGTACTCGACGAGGGTGGCCAGCCGAGCGGCGAGAACGTCGGGCGCGACGCCCAGCGCTTCACGGAACGCCCCGAACCGGGTCGTTCCCATGAGGGCCTCACGCAGGATCAGGAAGGTCCAGCGTTCACCCAGCACACCGAGGCTGCGCGCGATGGAGCAGCTGGAGCCCGTCAGCTTCGCGGTTGCCATGCTCACATCATACCTAAGTTGTGTTTTCCTATCTTGCCCGCTAAGTTGGAAATCACTACTCAGGTAAACCGAGCTCGGGAGTAAGTCATGGATCTGGCCGCAACCACCGCCTTCGTCACCGGCGCGAACCGAGGCCTCGGCCGGCACTTCGCCGAGCAGCTGCTCGCCCGTGGCGCAACCGTCTACGCCGGTGCTCGCGACCCCTCCTCGATCGACCTGCCCGGGGCGATCCCGATCGCGCTCGACGTGACCGATGCCGAGTCGGTCGCCGCTGCCGCCGCGGCCACCTCCGGCGTCTCACTTCTGATCAACAACGCCGGCTCCTACACCGGCGCGTCGCTGCTCGACGGCTCAATGGCCGACATCCACCGGGAGATGGACACCCACTACTTCGGCACCCTGGCCGTGACCCGGGCGTTCGCACCCCAGCTGGCCGAGAACGGCGGTGGCGGGGTGCTCAACGTCCTGTCCGTGTTGTCCTGGGTCACGATTCCCGACTACAGCGCGTACTCGGCCGCCAAGTCCGCCGCGTGGTCGCTGACCAATGCGCTGCGCTTCGAACTGGCCGGCCAGGGCACCCTGGTCAGCGCACTGCACGTCGGCTTCATGGATACCGACATGGTCCGCCACGTCGACGCCCCCAAGAGCGACCCGGCCAGCGTCGCCAAGCTCGCGTTGGACGCCGTCGCCGCCGGCGAGGTCGAGATCCTGGCCGACGACTTCAGCCGCCAGGTACAGGCGAACCTGGCCGGCGGAGTCGCCACGCTCTACCCACGACCGGCATAACGCCCGCGACCGGCACAACACGGCGAGATCGGCCCCCACCGGCAGTACCCGCGGGGGCCGATCTCGAAGTCTGCTACACCTCGACGGCGAAGCCCACGGACCGCGGTGCCGCGCTGACACCCTCGGTACGCGGTGGCGTCATGCCCGCTGAAGCTGCCGGACGTTCATGCGGATCTGCCCGGTATCGGTCTGGGCCTGCTGGTCTGGTTGTGCGCCTGCTGGGCCTGGTCCTCGGCCTGCTGAGCCTGCTGACCGGCCTGGTCAGCGCGCTCCTGTGCGCCCTGCGCACGCTGATTGGCCTGCTGCGCCTCATTCTGCGCCTGCTGCAGTTGGTTCTGCGCCTGCCGCGCCAGGACCTGGGCCTGCTGAGCAGCGCTCCGTGCGTGTTGTGCCACCTACCGTGAGCCTTGAGCGTCCTGCTGTGCGATGTGGGCCTGGTCCTCGACCCGCTGCAGGTCCCGCTGCAGCTCGCTGATCGCCAGGCGCGCGAAAGTGCTCTCGTCCTGAGAGCGTTGACTCTCCGAACCCTGGAGGTCGCGTTCGGTGGAGGACTGCTTTGGTGTGGTCTGCGCAGACGTCATTCGACTCTCTCGCATCTTATGTTGATTGACTGATTGACACCGGAAAACATTTGGACAGATACGCTGGGAGTCTCCGATCAAATCAGAGAGCTGTCCCATGTTCGGGGCGTTCCCAAAGCCGGCAGGCTGCATCAACGACCCATTGCAGCCGCGGCGCTAACTTGGAAATCCTCCCGCTCGACCAGCGCATCCGTAATCACCCTCCACCCAGGGCCACAGTGGGTCTACCGCCAGCTGTGTGCGTTATTTCGGTGGAGTTACGCCGTCCTGACGGTGGTCACCTCACCGTTTTACAGGTGCTCAAATTGACGGTAATCGCGCAATGTCGTGACTACCTACCCAGGCCGTCGCGGATCAGAGCTCGGTGAACTCATAACGCCACCGGCCAGAGATCGAGTCGGGTCCCTCGCCGACGCGGCGATAGACCGCACCCATCTCGGGCACGTCAAGGTCGAACCACCACAGACTCGGCAGTGGAGTGTCGACGCGGGGATAGTCTCGCTCAGTGCTGTCCGCGGGGCCGCCGACAAATCGCACGCGAAGACTCATCGTGGAACTCCTCTGCCTGACCGGGGTGTCGAGCCGGCGGCCTGGCCACCGGGAACAGCGGGCAGCCGCGGATGTCCCCTGGCGGTCCGCGCGGCGGCGACGAGGACCTGCGGCAAGCTCAGGTACCGGCCGGAGGGCAGCGCCCAGAGCAGGCCGATCACCCGCCGATCCGCGTCCCCCTGACCAGCGGGATACCGCTCGGCGTGGTCGATCAACTGCCACTTCTCGACGGGGTAGCCCACCCCGTCCAGAGCCGCACCGATCCGGGTCACGTCGTCGCTTCTGATGCCGACCACGGATCGGCCGAGGGCGAGCCTGTCGACCACCACCGGACTCACCTCCGCTGGGCTCCCCGGAGGTGCGGCCTCGCCTGGACGAGTTACGACAGCGCCGGGGTTTGGGACGCCATGAGCGAGCTTTTCAGTGCACTGTTCTCCCATCCCCGCCCGAGCACAACTGCCGGCGGGCCTCCCTGCAGCGAGCGGACCGTAACGTCTGGCACAGCCCGGCTCCGACTCCGGGACTAGTGGTACCGGTGGGGCCCCTGGGCCGCGAGAGCCCTCACGCCGAGCGGCCGGCTCGTCCGTGAGCGGGGCGCGCCATCAGGCTCACCGCTCCGGCCCGGTTGCCCACGCCGAGCTTGCGGTAGATGCGTTCCAGGTGCTTTGCCACCGTGCGCGGACTCACGTCCAATGCACGGCCGATGGCGACGTTGGTGCGCCCCACCGCGACCTGCTCCAGGATCTGGGTCTCCCGCAAGGTCAGTGCAGCCAACCAGGCCTGGTCACAGTCGCGCAGCGCCCGCTGCGCCCGCTGTCTGGCCCTGGCCCTGGCCAGTGCCGCCGCCAGAGGACCGCGCAGCACGTCGAGCAGCTCCAGGTCGGCGTCCGCGAACTCGCCGTGCTGCCGGTTGAACGCGAGCCCGATCAGGCAGTTGCTCGTGCTGGGCAGTTGGACGGCCAGCTGGTGCTCGACCGGGATCTGCCGGTAGAAGTCGGCGTAGAGCCCGAGCCGGTGGAACTCGGTCCGGCTGAGGAAGTCGCTGATCCGCCTGGCCTCGCCGTCCTCGGTGGCCTGGAAGTGGTTGACGAGTGGGTGCTGGTGAAGGTACCGGGCCAGCGTCACCGGGCTGCTCCCGTCCAGCGCCCCGGCCGGGTGGTCCAGGAATCGAACGCGGGGCAGGTCCAGGCGGATCTCGTTGTAGCTGAGGGTGTCGCAACCGATCAGCCCGGCCAAGCCGGACAGCACGAATGCGGGGAACTCCGCGGAATGATCGATCTCGGCTGCCTCGGCCACCAGTGCCACCGCCCGCCGAACGAGGCTCAACGGTACGTCCATGGCCGACCCTTCCCGCCGGTGCCGGACATTGAGGTGCACAAATCACGTATCGACAGAGCAGGGTATCCGTCGACGGCGGGCTCGGCACAGGGCTGACACGGGGATCTCGTCACCCACTGCGCACGCGGCCGAGGAGCTACCCCCCTCGCGGCGCCGGGACTCGATCGCGCGCGAAGTCCCGCATCGAGGCACGACTGATCAACAGCACCAGCGACAGCTCCGCGGACTCCAGGGAGTCGAGCACCGGCGCGCTGAGCCCGACCAACCCCAGCCATCCACCGCGGCCGACCAGAACGTCGTGCGCGTCGCCCAACAGCGCGAACAGTTTGGCGTCGCAGCAAGACACTCCGGACAGGTCGATCATCAGACCGCGCACCTCGGCGGACCGCAGGACCGCGTCGACCCCCTCCCGCAACTCGCCCAGCCCGGCGCCGACCACGCCGCCGCTGACCGAGACCAGCGCTACCCGCTCCGTATGCACCGTCGCGAGGGTTGACCATGGTGCGTTCGGCGGCGTCGACCCAGCGCTTCCCGCGTCCAGCGGGCTCGAAGCCTGTCGCTGGTGACGATGCTGCTTGAGTGTGCTCATCTTCCGCCCTTGATTGCTGTCGGCCGGGCGGCCCACAGTGCGGGGTGAGGCAACCGGGTGCAGGACAGTCCCACACCGCGGACAGTAAAAGCGCCCACCCGAGCGCACAACCAACGTAGAGCGAAGAGTGGCAAACGTTCGGCAAGCGCCCGGATGGTGCGGAGGCGCTTCGTTCTCCGACAGATCCGTTGAGAGCCGGGCGATCTCTGGCCCACCCACGAGCTCCGCTCCGAACCCGTCGCCGCTTCGGAGACCGATCGCTTATCGTCGAATGTCGACGACGACGCTCATTCCTGGCAGGAGTCGTGGGCCGCCGCTGTTGCTGATCGAGACCTGGACCGGAATCTGTTGGTAGAACTTCCGCGGGTTCGTCGGGTCGGCGTCCAGGCCGGGGAAGATGGTGGACTCCCCTCGCCGATCGACCAGTCGGTGACGAGTCCGGTCGCGGGGCCGTTGATCATGATCTGGTCGCCGTCGACCTGGCGTTGTCGGTCGACACATAGCGCCGCGTGGTCTGGCTGCCAGTTCTGTCTCGATCATGTCGGCCGCGCGCTTCCTAGTGCCTTGTGGACCATCGGCTTGTCGGCTCCGGCCGCGGCGCGCCCGGAGCGGAGCAAGACCGCCAGCGGGACCGCGGCCAGGGCTTCGCAGCCGGAGATGAAGAACGCGACGTCGGCATCGGGATGCTGCAGACCACACAACGGGTGGCACGGCTTCTCGAGCTGGCCCACTCGACAGTAACGTCAGTCCTGTTTGAGGGTGCTCTGCGGCAGCCTGACGTTACTGTCGATGCTGTGCCGCTCCGCCGCACCCTCAAGGTCGGCCACACCATGCGAGGTGTCACGGAGCGGAAGCCCGGCGGCGGAGCAGACGGTCTATGTGCGGTCTGGTACGTCGACAGTCTGCACTCCAGCTCACAGGCTTGCGGCACACCTGGGTCCTCGACGCAGGGATCTGTTATGTGCACGACGGCGACGTCGGAGGATGCCGACCGCGTAATCCGCAGGAAGAGAAGCAACAATATCCGAGACGTCCTGATGCGACGCGGTCGGCGTTCGAGTCCTATGGTGCCTCCGACGGTAGGCGATGCGCGATCTAGAACAGTTCTCCGAACGGACGAACGTAGCCCTCCACAGTTCCAAACCGACGGTTCGACATACCCAAAATTGACGATTCATAAGATATAGGTTGTGCTTACCGTAACGGGTCGATCGGAGCATTTGGCATGGATACGCCGGGCCTCGGTGATCTCCATTCATCTACTCACTCATCTGACTGGAGGCCGACCCATATGAATGCGGGTTACAGCGGAGAAGTGCAACTCGAGGGCAAGGCGCTGACACGCGCTCGAACTGCCGAAACCGAGATTCTCTCGAACCTGGACGAAATGGCTAGTCTCATCGTGGAAGCCATGGAGGGCTCGTCGGAGCGTGCTTCCAGCGTCGAACGCGTGAGCGTCGCGCAGACCCACGGCGCTCACGTTTTTGTCTACCACGGGCCTGAGTACTGTTACGTGTACGACGGCAACGTCGGAATATGTCGACCGTGTACTCCTCAGGAAGAGAAGCAATAATATCTGCGCCGGGCCATCACTGCTCACGAGAGCAGAATATCGACGCCCGTCCTGGCCGGCGCCCTGACACTTCAGGAGCAAGAACACGGAGGCAACGGTGTGACTATTGGGATGTGGCTGCTAGTAGCAGTAGGCACGATTCCTGGCTTCTATGTGGGCCGGTGGACAGCCGAGTCCGGGCGAGCCCGTTTCGACCAGAAACGGGTCTGGGACACACGGCAGAACTATCGCCGTACTGACTGAGCCGGCGCGGCATCCAGCGCTACTGCTTCACCGGTGGTCCGTTCTGGCCCATCGCTGCCGGATATTGCCGTGGTCTCGGATGCCGCTGGACTGCGGGCGGCGTTCCAGGGCTTCCTGGATACGAAGGGAACGATAACCATCGTGTCCACGTCGACGGTGGTCAAGGGCACCTGGCGCTGACGCACAGCCACTGGCGGCTGGACATCCCTGGTGGCGAGCCCAGGGAGCTCAGGTCAGCCGAGGTGGTCCGACGCCAGCCGGACGGGACCTGGAAGTACGCCATCGACAATCCCTACGGGGGAGAACACCTCGCCTGGCCGGCTGATTCCGCCTGGCAAACGGGCGCGGGCCCTCAGCCGGCACCACTCACAGATCATCGCGCAGACGCCCGGCAGCTAGCTTCCGAGCCATCGGTGGGCACCGTGGTGATCAGTGGGACCAACGGGTCCCGGCCGGCCTCCGTGACCAGCGGAATATCGTCCATCGACCACGGGCGGAGTACGCACCGCTCACCCCGCAGCACCGCACTTCCAGCTCGCTAGCCACAGGAGAATGCTCGCACCCCGCGCGAGATCACCACCGGCACCCAGCGTTACCCGTTGCCGTAGAGCTTTGCGATGGCCTCGGAGCCACTCCCCTTGGTGTAGGTCGGCACCTGCGGCCACCCCTCGGGCGAGTCCTGCCACTCCTCCTGGCGGCCGTAGGGCAGCAGGTCCAGGAGGCCGTGGAGGTACCCCAACTGCTCGGTGCCCCGGCCGTTGGTGTGCCAGGTGCGGTACACGGTGTCACCGTCGCGGAGGAAGACGTTCACCCCGAACCCGCCTGCCGGTGGGGCGCCGACATCGGTGCCGAAGGAACTGTTCGCGGTGGAGTACCAGGTCATGGCGTTACCGACCCGCCGCTTGTAGGCGAGTGCCTCGTCGATCGGTCCCTGGGTGACGATCACGAAGCGGGCATCGTAGTCGTCCAGGGCAGCCAGCCGGGTGAACTGCGAGGTGAACCCGGTGCAGCCCGGACACTGCCACTCCTCGCCCGAGAACCACATGTGGTTGTAGACGATCAGCTGGGACCGACCGTCGAAAATCTCGGCCAGCCGGGTCGGCCCAGCCTCGCCCTCCAGGGTGTAGTCAGGCATCTCGACCATCGGAAGCCGGCGCCGCTGCGCGGCGGTCGCGTCGAGCTCCCGGGTCGCTGCCTTCTCCCGGCTGCGCAGGGCGTCGAGCTCGCGCTGCCACGTGTCGGCGTCGACGATGCGCGGTAGGGCGTTCGTGGTCATGACATCCTCCAGGCTGTTCTCGTCGTGGGCAGGAGCCGCCTACAGATTCGGTAGACCAGGCCCGAGTCGCGAACTCATCGGTCGCCGGCCAGATCGCTCGACCGGCAAGCGCCCGAAGGTACCGACTGGGAACGATGCTTCGCAGGTCTGAACGGCTGAGCGAACAGCGAAGCGCGGCGGTCTGATCGCCCGAGCCAACCGCCGCAGAACTCATGAGTACGTTTCCGCAGCTCAGCGGGTATGCCCTCTCATCTAGCAACTGGTCCGGAGAAGCGGGGCGGACGAGATGACTTGTAAGCCGGATATGGCGGGAACCGCCATTTCGCCCCCCTGGGCCGTCGTGGGGTCGTCGGGTCCTGGCCGCACTCGCCGGCATCAGGTGCGTGTAGGTCCGGAGGGTGAAGCCGGCATCGTGGTGCCCCAGGTACTCCGACAGCGCCTTGATGCTCTCGCCGGCCCGCCGGCTCACGCCCTCTACCTCTGGCCCGGGCGCAGCCGGCGGCCCTCAGCCGGCCACACACTCCCAATCGTCACGCAAAGCCCATACGCGAACACGTCACGCCGCTCATCGCCAACCAGTTCCGCCCGGCGCAGAAGACCCTCACGGGTGAACCCCGCTCCCTCTGCCACCTTGATCGACGAGACGTTCCACGGCTCCACGAACAGCTCCAGTCGCGCCAATCTGCCCAACCGCCTGCTCCTCGATACCGGCGACCGCAACAGCGAAGGAGTAGCCACGGCCGCTGGTCCGGCGTGACCATTGCCGCTCAACGAACTCTCGGCCGCTGTCCTCGGAGCCATCTGTGGGCACCGTGGTGATCAACGGAATCAGCGGATCCGTCCGGCCTCAATCACCGTAGGCAGGTCCGCCATGGTCCAAGACCGCAGCACACACCGTTGCCCTCGTAGCTCTGGTAGCCCGGCTGCCATCACCACTTGATGATCGCACTCGTAGGAACCAGATTCGATGAGTAGGAGCAGACACATCGGGCTCCGCCCGAACCCGGCCGGGGGAGGGCAGTGGCGGTGATCTCCCCACGGCGCGCCCGAGGGCAGCCAACCCGAGGCCCGGCAGGGATGAAGCCGCGCCGCGATCCCCGTCATGCGGCATTCACGGACCACAGCATGGTGGCTCATCTGCTAGAACGCGATCGAGGCAGGAAGGCCCCGGCTGGCTCCTGATAGGGACCGACGCTCATCAGGTTCGCCGTCCAGACCGCACGCATACCTGCGGCGAGCAGCCACCGCAACAGCGAGTCGTTACGCATCGGGACGAAGAAGCCGGGCCCGAGGATCGTCGAGGCGGCCGCGATCAGCGCCTTGAGATCGTCGGTCGTGTCGGCGACGGAGTACCCGAGGAAGCCGAGACCTGCGCTGTAGCCCACGATGCCACCACGCCGCTCGGCCACCGTGGCGACGCCCTGGCCGATTGCCCGGCGCAGCTCCTGCTCCCGTTCCAGCCCATGGACCCGGCTGCAGAGCGCGTTACATGCCGCGACGTCCGCCTCGGTCGCCGGTCTCACCTGCGTTGACCCCGCCTCAGGCTTCGGCAGGGCGCCCCCCATCAGGACGAGCGGTTCGCGCACGTCGAAGCCCACACTGATGTACAGCGCCAGCGAACGCAGATGAGCCGGTGACTGCACCAGCCGCACCTGCTCGATACCGCGGCTTCGCGCCTCGGCGAGCGCGGTCTCCATCAACCGCCGCCCCACGCCGCCTTGAGACTCCGGGTCAACCGTGAGCGGGCCGATGACCGCCGCCGATGTGAGGGTGGAGAGGAAGATGCTCCCAGCGACCCGGCCGTCCAGCTCGGCCACGAATCCGGAGGCCAGCGGGTCCGCGAGCAACGACTGGATGATGCCGACCGCGAACTCGAGCGTGGGCTGCTCGGACGGGACATTATGCGCTACAGAGACGGCGCCATGGGCCGCGAAACCGATCTGCCCGCAAGTCTCGGCGTCCTCCGGCCGCATCCGCCGAATGGAGACGCCGACCGGGTGGCTGTCTGGATGCCTCTGCTCGCTGGTTAGTGACGCCTGCGGAGTTTGGGATTGCGCGTTTGTGCCCTCCATGTCGCCTCCATCTCGCTGGATGAGGAATGGCCGCCCGTCGAAGTCCTGCGGCGCTGTCGCACCGGATTGGTTTGCCGCTCCCCCGCCGTCTTGACTATGACACAGCCGCGTCCACGTTCCATCCCAGGAAACTCGGAATTCTGCGCTTGATCACCGCCGAAGCGTCACAGCCAACTCCGAGCCAGCGACACCCCAGACACCATGGCCGGTCTGCCCAACCTCATGATCACAGCCCACCCGACGGCGCGGCGAAACATCGGCTCGCTAGGCGTCCAGCTACCCGGCGGTCTATTCGCGGTCCAGCCGGGTTCCTCCGACTGTTTTCACAGCTCAGCGGCACATCAGCGGATCCCCTCGAAATCCGCTCCCGCGCTACGTCCAACGCCGTCAGCAGCTCTCGCCGGTCAACGTGTCCGGGGTCGCCAGTCCGTTCTCGACCACAGTCGCCACGACCAAAGCCTCGGCCCGCACACCCGGTGGCACGTCCCTGATATGCAACGCGATCACGTTGAGCAGCGTGGCGAACGGGTGGCGTGATCGGGGAACACTCCGATCTTGCAATACGCCTCCTCGGCTCGGGCGCGGATGACGCCCGCCGCACCGTTCAGCCGATCCCGATCGGCCCGCTCGGCGGCAACTTGCCGTTCCAAGATCGTTCCCTGGGCCGTCTCCGGGCCGTCAGAGGTTGGAAGCGCCAAGAACCCAATAGAACTCGCGAGAACATTTACCCAGCTCAGATGGCATGCCCCGCTCCCCCGGACTGGTCCGGAAGAGCGGGGCGGACGAGGTGGCCTGTAAGCCGGATCCTGTTCCCGGGCGCCTTGCGGCGGTCCCGTTCGGCGACCATCCATCTCGATCCGACGTTGCCGGCGGATTCTGTGCGGCCTACCCGCAGGCATCGGGCGGGCAGCCCTCGAGCACCTGCTGTCTGACCTTGCTCCGGGTGGGGTTTACCTAGCCACCCCGGTCGCCCGGGGTGCTGGTGGTCTCTTACACCGCCGTTTCACCCTTACTCCGGACGCTTGCGCGCCGGAGCGGTCTGTTTTCTGTGGCACTGTCCCGCGAGTCACCTCGGGTTGCCGTTAACAACCACCCTGCCCTACGGAGTCCGGACTTTCCTCGGCGCCACCCACCGGTGTTGCCACCGGTCGGTGTCGACGCGGCCGCCCGGCCACCTCGTCCGCACCGTCGAGTATAGAGCCGGCCCGATTCGACGGACCCGCTCGGCCAGGCGGTCGACGATCCCGGCGGGCCGGGCGTGGCCTAGCCTGCCGGGGTGCATCCGGTGCGGCAGCGGTGATCAGCGGGGTGGCGGCCGAACTCGCCGCATTGGCCCTGCTGGCCGCGGTGCTCGCGTTCGCAATGGCGCAGCCCCGGGGCCTGCCGGAGGCCACCGTCGCGGTCCCGGCCGCCGCCGCCATCGTGTTGCTCGGCCTGGTCAGCCCGGCCGAGGCACTGCGCAAGGCCGGCGAGCTGGCACCGACGGTCGGCTTCCTGGCCGCGATCCTGGTGCTCGCCTACCTCGCCGACGTCGAGGGCCTGTTCGGCTGGCTCGGCGACCAACTGGCCGTGGCCAGTGCCGGGCGGCCCGTCCGGCTGCTCGGGCTGGTCTTCGTCGCGGCATCGCTCACCACCGCGGTGCTCAGCCTGGACGCCACGGTCGTGCTGCTCACCCCGGTGGTCTTCGGCACGGCCGGGAAGCTGCGGCTGCGCCCCAAGCCGCAGGTCTACGCCTGCACCCACCTGGCGAACTCGGCCTCCACCCTGCTGCCGGTCTCCAACCTCACGAACCTGCTGGCCTTCGCCGCCTCCGGGCTCTCCTTCGCCGCGTTCGGCGCGTTGATGGCGCTGCCCTGGCTGGCCGCGATCGGGGTCGAGTACCTGGTGTTCCGGCGGTTCTTCCGCACCGATCTGGCCGGCGGCAGCGACGCCACGCCACCTCGGCGCGGACCGGTCCCGACCCTCGCGCTGACGGTGATCGGGCTGACCTTGGTCGGGTTCGGGGTGTCCGGCGCGTTCGGCGTGGAGCCGGTCTGGGTGGCGGTGGCCGGGGCGGCGGTACTCGCGGTGCGGGCACTGGCCCGGCGCGAGATCGGCGTGGTCCGCCTGGTCCGCTCCGCGTCGCCGCTGTTCTGCCTGTTCGTGCTGGCCCTGGGGATCGTGGTCACCGGCGTCACCGACCACGGGCTCGGCGCCGCGATCACCGCGGTGGTCCCCACCCCCGCACCGGGTACCGGGCCGAGGCTGCTCGCGCTGCTCTTGGTCGCCGCGCTGGCCGCGTTGCTGTCGAACGTGGTGAACAACCTGCCCGCGACGCTGGTCCTGCTGGGTGCGCTGGGCCCGGGCACGCACCCCGGGCTGGTGCTGGCCGTGTTGCTCGGAGTGAACATCGGCCCCAACCTGACCTACGTCGGCTCGCTGGCCACGCTGCTCTGGCGCCGGGTGCTGGCCGGTGGCGAGGCAGCGCCGACGCTGCGCGAGTTCCTCCGGCTGGGTGCTCTGACCGTGCCGGCGTGCCTGGTGGTCGCCGTGCTGGCGCTGTGGCTGGGGTTGACGGTGAGTCGAGGATGGTTGACATGACCCCGCTGAGGGTGGTCGCGTGGATCACCGAGGGCACCTGGCAGGCGACCGTGGACACCACCGCGCGAGCCGCCGCCGGCTTCGAGACCGCCGATCAGGGTGCGCCGGAGGTGGTGCTGCTGTACGTGGTGGACGCCGAGATCAGCGAGGCGGTGCACGGCGCGTTCGGCGGGTTGCTCGGGCGCGGCGGTCGGAACCGGGACCCCGGTGACATGGTCGCCGAGCTGGCCACCCGGGAGTCCGAGAAGCTGCTCGCCGCCGCCGAACAGCGCCTGGGCCGCCCGGCGCGGCGCGAGGTGCGGGTCGGGCGGGTGGAGCGCGAAGTGGTTGCCGGCTGCGCGGACGCAACGCTGCTGGTCTGCGCCCGGGACGGGGACCGCTCCCGGCTCGGGCCGCACAGCCTCGGCCCACACACCCGCTTCGTGGTCGACCATGCGCCCTGCCCGGTGCTGCTGATCTGGCCGGACGAGATCCCGGGCCTCCGCTCGATCCCCCCGCCCCCGGAGCACCCACCCCCGCACCACCGCTAGGAGCGCCGCCTCGGGAATCAACCCGAGGACTGTCGGCCCCGGCTGCCACACTGGGCCGGTGCCGGAGACCGTGCCGCCGGAAGCGACCGTGCGGATGGTGGCGCACCGGCCGCCCCTGAGCCTGCGCGGACCGGTCCGCCGGATCGTCGGTTTCGCCGAGCACACCGGTGCACCGCAACACCGTCGGGAGCTGCCGTTCGCCGGCGTGCCGCTCATCCTGAGCCTCGGTGACCCGGTCCGGATCAGCTCGGCCACCGGGTCCGGCGAGTTCACCTCCTTCGTCGCCGGCCTGCACGAGAGCCCGGTCGACACCACGCACGACGGCACGCTGCGCGCCGTCCAGGTCGACCTCGACCCGCTCGGCGCCTACCAACTGCTCGGGCTGCCGATGGCCGAGCTGCGCGACGAGGTGGTCCCGCTCGACGCACTGGCCCACCCGGGCTGGCGTGACCTCGGCGAACGGCTGGCCGAGCTGACGAGCTGGCCGGAACGGTTCGCACTGCTGGAGCGCACCCTCGGGCGGTGTGCCGAGGACGGCCCGCGAGCGGATCCGGAAGTGCGCTGGGCATGGCGCCGGCTGGTCGGCTCGCACGGTGGGGTGCCGATCGCCGTGCTCGCCGCCGAGGTCGGCTGGAGCCGTCGGCATTTCGCCGCCCGGTTCCGGCGCCAGGCCGGTCTGGGACCCAAGGCGGCAGCCCAGGTGCTGCGTTTCGCCCGTGCCCGCACCCTGCTCACCGCACCGGGCGCCGGCTCGATCAGCGATGTGGCGGCGGCCGCCGGCTACGCCGACCACAGCCATATGACCAGGGAGTTCCGTCGGCTGGCCGATGCCACCCCGTCGCAGCTGTTGGCCGGGTCGCGCTGACCCCTCGGCCCGAGCCGGTTCCGACTCAGCCGAGCTGGTGCGCCAACAGCTCGGTGGCGGTGAGCCCGGCCAGCGCCCTGACCTCCCGACTCAGGTGTGGCTGGTCGGCGTAGCCCGCCTCGGCGGCCAGCTCCGCCAACCCCCGGCCCGGAGCGGCGGCGGCGAGCTCCAGGAACCGCTGCAGCCGGCCGATCCGCTGGAACGTCTTCGGTCCCAGCCCCACCTCGGCGTGCAGCGCGCGGCGCAGCTGGCGCCCGGACAGCCCGACCCGGTCAGCCACCGCCGCGACGTCCACCGCCGAAGGACCCCACAGCACCCGCACCGCGGCGCCCACCCTGGCATCGGGCACGGCGGCGGCGAACCAGCGGTCCACCGCGGCCACCGCCGCCCGGTCCGCACAGCCCACCGCATCGCCGAGCGCGCGCATCCGAGGGCCGCTGACCAGCCCGTCCAACGGCACCACCCGGTCGGTCAACGCTGAGGCCGGCACCCCGAAAACCGGACGCACCCCGTCGAACACCAGCCGGATCCCGCGCACCGTGGCGCCGGCGGCCAGCGTCGGGAACGCCACCCCGGTGGCCGGGCCGACCAGCACCGCCGTGCCGCGGTCGTCGACCACCAGATCGGCATGGCCATCCGGCAGCACCCGTTGACGGTGCCCCGCGCCGGCGGCGATCCGCTGCTCCCAGGTGCAGTGCACCACGTGCCGCCAACCGGGCGGGGCCAGATTCTCCCGGTAGCTCGACCGGGGCGTGTCCGTTTCGTTCACGACACCGACCGCCGGAGCACGCCATCCTTGGCGGCATGCAACCGCGCGTGGACATCATCACCCTGGGCCTGCCCGACCTGGCCGCGGCCCGCCGCTTCTACGTCGACGGGCTGGGCTGGAACCCGATCTTCGAGGTGCCCGGCGACATCGTCTTCCTGCAGATCGGGCACGGGCTTGTACTCGGGCTGTGGCACGCCGACGAGATGGAGCGCGACATCGACCCGAATGCCCCGGCGCGGCCGGCGACCGGACCGGTGCCGATGACGCTGGCGCACAACGTGGGCAGCGACGCCGAGGTCGGCGAGGTTCTGGCCAGGGCCGAGCAGGCGGGGGGCACCGTGCTCAAGGCGGCACAGCGCGGCGAGGTCGGCTTCGTGCACGGCTTCTTCGCCGACCCGGCCGGCTTCCGCTGGGAGGTCGCGCACAACCCGGGCTGGGTGATCAACGCGGATGGCACGGTCAGTATCGAGCCAGCCGAACCCGCGGCGGTCGAGCAGGTCGACAACGCCGGGTGAGGCCGGGACCGGTGTGAGGTCACATTCGTCCAAGAGCGCACCTCCGTCCGCACCTAACCTGCTCGCATGCCACTCAACCAGAACGCCCCGACAGTAGTTCCCACGCTGCGCTACGACGACGCGCCGGCGGCGATCCGCTTCCTCACCGACACGCTCGGCCTGGTCGCCGGCGACGTGCACTACGGGCCGGACGACCGGGTCGCGCACGCGCAGCTCAGCTGGGGCAACGGCGTCATCATGCTCAGCTCCCGGGCGCAGGGGCCTAGTCCGTTCGACACCGGGCGGGCCTGCCTCTACCTGGTGGTCGAGAACCCGGACGCACTGCACGACCGGGCGGTGGCGGCCGGCGCGGAGATCGTCATGGGACTCGTCGAGCAGGACTACGGCTCCCGTGAGTTCGCCATCCGGGACCCGGAGGGCAACGTCTGGTGCCTCGGCACCTACCAGCCGGCGCCGGTCAGCTCGGCGGTGGCCGCGCCGGCTGGCTGACTGGGCCGGTCGGAGTCGACCACCGCCGCGCCACCCCCGGAGTGCTCGTTATAGCGTCGCTCCTCGTGACGCTCCCTCCCACCGTCCAGTTGATCTTCTTGCTCGCCGCTGGGCTGATCTCCGGGGCGGTGAACGCGGTCGCCGGCGGCGGCTCGCTGCTGCTGTTCCCGGCGCTGCTGGCCATCGGCCTCCCGCCACTGCCCGCGAACGTGACGAACTCGATCGCGCAGTGGCCCGGCTACGTCGGCACCGTCTTCGGCGCCCAGCGCGAGCTGGCGGGCCAGCGGGCGCGGGTGATCAGCACGATCGGCGTCGCGGTGTTCGGCGCCGGCCTCGGCTGCGCGATGCTGCTGGTCCTGCCCGGTTCGGTGTTCAACGCGGTGGTCCCGATCCTGGTGATCCTGGCCAGCCTGGTCCTGGCCGCGTCACCCTGGCTGCGGCGCTGGATCGGCACACCGGAGGCGGACGCCCCGGATCGTCTCGGGTGGCTGCTGCCGGCGGTGTTCTTCGCGTCGGTCTACGGCGGTTACTTCGGCGGCGCGCTCGGCGTCATCCTGATCTCGGTGCTCTCGCTCACCGCGCACGACGGGCTGGTTCGGCTGAACGCGGTGAAGGCGGTGCTGTCGCTGGTCGTCGCCACGGTCACGGTGGTGATCTTCGCCCTGGGCGCGCCGGTGCGCTGGTCCGCGGTGCTGCTGCTGGCACCGACCACGCTGATCGGCGGCTACCTCGGCGCACGGGTGGCCAGGCTGCTGCCCGAGGCGGCGCTGCGCTGGTCGGTGGTGCTGCTCGGCCTGGCGGTGGGTGTGTACCTGTTCGTCAAGCCGCACTAGCCGCTCTAGCCGCTGACCGGGAAGCGGCCGTTCACCAGGCGCACCGACGCCCCGCCGTCCGGGTAGAACTCGGCGACGGACAGCGACGCCAGGTCCAGGTGCAGCCGGTACAGCACCGACGAGCCGGCGCCCAACGCCATCCGCAGCAGCATTTTGATCGGCGTGACGTGGCTGACCAGCAACAACGTCTGCCCCGGGTACGCAGCGACCAGCTCGTCGCGCAGCCGCCCGATCCGTTGGCCCACGTCGGCGAAGCTCTCCCCGCCGGGTGGCGGCACGGTCTCGTCGCCGAGCCAGCTCCGGTGCAGCTCGGGATCCCGGTCGCGGGCCTCGGCGAAGGTCAGCCCGTCCCAGTCGCCGAAGTCGGTCTCCAGCAGCCCGTCGTGGGTGGTCAACGGCACGCCCAGCGCGGCGGTCACCGGTTCGGCAGTCTGGCGGGCCCGCCGCAGCGGGGAGGTCAGCGCCGCGCCGACCTGGTCGACCCCCTCGACAGACTTGATTCCGGCCGCCACCCCGGCCGCCTGGGCCAGCCCCAGCTCGGTGAGCTCGGGGTCGGACCGCCCGGAGTAGCGGCGGTCCACCGACAGCACGGTCTGTCCGTGCCTCAGCAGCAACAGCCTCGTCGGCTGGCCCTTCTGCCCCGTCCAGCTGGCGGACGCCGGTGGTGCTGAGAGTCCCGACTCAGTGTGCTGAGAGCCCCGACTCGCGGGAGTGGTGTCTTCGGTCACCTGGCGGCCTGGGCGTCCATCGCCAGGTTGGCCAGCCGGTCGGCGCGCTTGTTCTCGGCGCGCGGGATCCAGGTGAACCGGACGGTGCCGAGCCGGCGGACCAACTCGGCCGCCTCCTTGGCGAGCGGTTGCATGGCCGGGTGCTTGATCTTCCACCGGCCGGACATCTGCTCCACCACCAGCTTGGAGTCCATCCGCACGTCGACGTCGGTACCGGGACCGCCCAGCTCCAGCGCGGCACGCAGCCCGGCGATCAGACCGCCGTACTCGGCCACGTTGTTGGTGGCCACGCCGATCCCCTCGGAGCACTCCACCAGCACCTCGTCGGTCGCCGGGTCGCACACCACGGCGCCGTAACCGGCCGGGCCGGGGTTGCCTCGGGAGCCGCCGTCGGCCTCGACCAGCAGCTTCACAGGCCCGACTCCGAGGTTCGCACCATGATCACTCCACACTCCTCGTGCCGTAACACCTCGTTCGGCGGGGCCGACCTGATGTGGCTCATCTCCTGGGTGTCCAGTTCCAGCCGGCAGGCGCCGCACCGCCGAACGCGCAGTAGCGCCGCCCCGATCCCGTGGCGTTTGCGGCCGGCCTCGTACAGCGCCAGCAGGTCGGCGGGCAGTGAGGCGACGATCGGCTCGCGGTCGCGGCGGCGGCCGGCCTCGGTGGTGTCCAGGTCGCCGGCGGAGGAGTCGCGGCGGGCGGAGGCGTCGGCCAGGGTCTGCTCGGCGGCGGTCAGCTCGACCCGCGCCGCGTCCAGGTTGGTCTGGATCGCCTCGCGCTGCTCCATGACCTCGAGCAGCTCGTCCTCCAGGTTGCCCTGCCGCCGCGCCAGCGTCTCCAGCTCGTGCTGCAGGTCGCTGGCCTGCTTGGCGGACACCCCGGCGCTGGCCAGCATCTTCTTGTCCCGGTCCGCCCTGCTGCGTACGCCGTCGACGTCACGTTCCAGGCGCTGGATGTCGCGGTCCAGGTCACCGCCGGAGGTCTCGGCGGCCACCACGGCGTCCTTGCGCTGCCGGACGGAACTCTCCGCCTCGGCGATCTCGGCCAGCTCCGGCATCGAACGGCGGCGGTGGTCGATCCGGTTCAGCTCGGCGTCCACCTCGGCCAGCTGGAGCAACCGCTGCTGTACCGCGGGTTCGGCGTTCACTGCTCGGTCCTTTCTGGCGGACTTTCCGGCGAGCGGGCGCCCACGGTCCACGGGTCGGTGCGCTGCCACGAGACGTGAGCGTCGACCGTACCCCGCAGCGCGGACCGGATCACCGCCGCGGCCTGCTCGCACCACGGGTGTTCGGATGCCCAGTGCGCCACGTCCACCAGTGCCGGGGTGGGCCGTCCCGGCAGTGTGCCGGCGAGCAGGTGCTCACCGGCCGGGTGGTGGCGCAGGTCGGCGGTCAGGTAGACGTCCACACCGGCGGCGGTGGCGGCGCCCAGCGCGGAGTCCCCGGCGCCACCGCACACGGCGACCCGCTGGACCGGCCGCCCGGGGTCACCGGCAGCGCGCACCCCCCATGCGGTGGCCGGCAGGGCGGCGGCGGCACGCTCGGTGAACGCGGCGAGGGTCTCAGGTTCGGCCAGCTCCCCGATCCTGCCGAGGCCACGCCGACCCGGTATCTCGGCCAGCTCGAACAGGTCGAACGCCGGCTCCTCGTACGGGTGCGCGGCACGCAGCGCCTCGATCACACCGCGCCGGCGGGCCCGGGGCAGCACCAGTTCGAGCCTGGTCTCCGCGACCCGTTCCAGCTCGCCGACCTGCCCGATCGCCGGCCGCGCGCCGTCGTGCGGCAGGAACTGCCCGGTGCCCTCGGTGCTCCACGCGCAGTGGCTGTAGTCGCCGATCTGCCCGGCGCCGGCCTCGGCGAGCGCGTCCAGCACCCGGGCCGCCGGGCCGCCGACCGGGACGAAGGTGACGATCTTGTCCAGTGGTTCCCCGGCGCGCGGCTCGAGCGGGCCGGTGACCGTGACACCCAATGCGCCGGCCAGCGCATCGGACACCCCGGGGTCGGCGGAGTCCGCATTGGTGTGCGCGGTGAACAGGCCCGCGCCGGCCCGGATCAGCCGGTGCACCAGCTGGCCCTTCGGGTGGTCGGCCGGTACCCCGTGCACCCCGCGCAGCAGCAGCGGATGGTGCGTGAGGAGTAGCTGGGCGCCGACGTCGAGGGCTTCCTGGACGGTCTCCGGCACCGGGTCGACGGCGACGAGCACCCTGGTCACCGGTTCGTCCGGGTCGCCACAGACCAGCCCGACGGCGTCCCACGACTCGGCGAGCGCCGGCGGGTACGCGGCCTGCAGCGCGTCGACCACGTCCCGTAGCCGCGCGCCGCTCACGATCTTGCTCCCTGACCCACGCCGGCACCGTAGTCCGCCCCGGGCCGCGCATCCGGGAGCACCGCCGACACCGCCTCGGCCAGCGCCGCCACCAGTGCGCCGGCCACGGCGGGCGGTCGGACCGCGACCCGTAGATGATCATCGGTCAGGCCCGGGAACGTGTCGCACCGGCGCACCGCGATGCCAGCGGCGCGCAGCGTGGCCCGCACCTCGGGCCCCTGCGGCACCCGCAGCAGCAGGAACGGCCCGGCCGCCGGCTGCTGCACGTGCACACCGGGCACCTCCCCCAGCGCGTCGACGAGCCAACGCCGGTCCGCGACGAGTACCTCGGCGGCGCGCTCGGCCTCCGCGACCGCGGCCGGCTGGCAGCAGGCCCGCACCGCCTCCAGCCCCAGTGCACCCACCGGCCACGGCGGCCGTCCCGCGCCCAACCGGGCCAGCAGGCCGGGCTCGCCGAGCGCGTAACCGGCGCGCAGCCCGGGCAGCGCCCAGGTCTTGGTCAGGCTGCGCAGCACCAGCAGCCCCGGCGTTCCCGAGTCGCCGGCGTCGCCGCCGTCGCCGGCGTCGCCCGCGTCGCTGCCGTCGCCCGCGTCGCTGGCGTCGCTGGCCAGGGACTCGGGCTCGCCCGGCACCGCGTCGGCGAACGCCTCGTCCACCACCAGCACCCGACCCGGCCGGGCCAGCGCCCGCACCACCTCGGCCGGGTGCAGCACCGACGTGGGGTTGGTCGGGTTGCCGAGCACCACCAGGTCGGCGGCCGCCGGCACCGCGTCGGGGCGCAGCCGGTGCCCGTCGGCCTCATCGGTGAGCACCCGGTGCACCTCGATGCCGGCGGTCCGCAGCGCGACCTCCGGCTCGGTGAACCCGGGGTGCACGACAGCGGCCAACCTCGGCCGCAGCGCGGGCAGCAGGGCGAACCCCTCGGCCGCCCCGGACAGCACCAGCACCTCGTCCGGGCGGCGGCGGTGCCGGGCGGCCACGGCCTCCCGCGCGGCCAGGTCGTCGGCGGCGGAGGGGTAGCGGCCGAGCCGGTCCAGCGTGGCCACCAGCCGGTCCCGCAACCAGGCGGGCGGCCCGTCACCCCGGACGTTCACCGCGAAGTCCAGCAGGCCGGGCGCGGCGTCGACGTCCCCGTGGTGGCGCAGATCCATGCCACTCACGTTAGGTGGCCGCCGATACCGCCTTGACCGTGCCCGGCCGGACTGGGCAGGCTGGCGGCCATGGACCCCCGCCGCGCCGAGCTGCTCGCACGGCCGCTGTACGGCGAGTGCGACGACCGGGGCGACGCGGACTGGTGAGCGGCCCGGCTCACGCCGGCGCCCCGTCCTCGTCACTCCTGGAAGGTCCATCCCATGTCCTCGCCCGACCCGGCGTCCCCCGCCGTCCCCACTCACGCGGTGCCCACTCACGCCGTGCCCGCCGTACCCGCCGCCCCGGAGATGGTCGCGTTCGTCGCCGCCCTGCCGAAGGTCGAACTGCACCTGCACCTGGTCGGCTCGGCGTCGCTGGACACCGTGCTCGCCCTGGCCCGCCGGCACGCCGGCCGGGGGGTGCCGACCGAGCTCGGCGCGCTGCGCGAGTTCTACGCGTTCACCGACTTCCCGCATTTCCTGGAGGTCTACCGACGGGTGAACCTGCTGGTCAACACGGGTGCCGATGTCATTACCCTGCTCGGCGGGCTTGCCGCCGAGCTCGCCGCGCGCACCGTCCGGTATGCCGAGGTGCAGGTCACCCCGGTGCGCAACCGGATGGCCGGCATCAGCTACGACGACCTCGCGCAGGCGCTGGTCGACGGCCGCGCACTCGCCCGGCGGCGGCACGGCGTCGAGCTCGGCTGGGTGTTCGACGCGGACGCGGCACTCGGCCCGGACGGCGCCGAACAGACCGTGGACTTCGCACTCGGCCACCGCCCGGAGGGCACCGTGGGCATCGGGCTGGGCGGGGCGGAGGTCGGTGTCCGGCGGGCCGACTTCGCGCCCGCGTTCCGCCGCGCCCGCGACGCCGGGCTGCACAGCGTGCCGCACGCCGGTGAGACGGTCGGTCCCGGCGAGGTGTGGTCCGCGATCACCGAGCTGGGCGCCGAGCGGGTCGGGCACGGCATCGGCTCGGCCGCCGACCCCCGGCTGCTCGAGGAGCTGGCCAGCCGCGGCATCACGCTGGAGGTCTGCCCGACCTCGAACCTGCGCACCGCGGCGGTGGCGTCGCTCGCCGAGCATCCGCTGCCGACGCTGCTCGCCGCCGGAGTGCCGGTGACCCTGGCCACCGACGACCCCGGCATGTTCCACACCGACCTGAACACCGAGTACCTGCGCTGCCACCAGCTGTTCGGCCTCGGCCGCGCCGAGCTGGCCGACATCGCCAGGACCGGGGCCTGTGCGGCGTTCTGCGCCGACGACCTGCGCACCCGGATCCTCACCGAGATCGACCAGCTGCAACCGGCCTAGCGGGCCGCGTTGTTACCGAGGTTGTTACCGAGCTGCACACCAGGCACGTTTCCGGCCCGCGCGACCTGCCCCCTGTGCAGCTCGGTAACCACAGGCTCGGCGCGGGCGCTCCTGTTAACCACAGGCTCGGCGCGGGCGCTTCGGCATGCATCGGGCCGGTAGCGGGTATCTGGGAGCGCAGGGCCGCGGTCGGCGGGGTCGGGCACGCACAACCGGGTCACGTCCCGTGATCCGGCGAGTGACCAGGGCCTCCGAATCCAGTGGCGCAGCGGCTTGCGCTCGGCTCTGACCGGGTGTTCACTAGAATTCGAACACGTTCAAAACAACGGTCAACAGGTTTACCTCGACGGGGAGTGACCCCATGAACACAGCTCTCGTCAGCTATTTCGTCCTGCTCATCGCAGGCGCCGGCTTGACCGTGGCGGTCGGAGCGATCCTCCGACGCAGCGGGCAGGCCATGTTGGAAGAGGTCTACCCGGGACCGCGTGCCGCCGGCCTGGTCCGGCTGGTCGTCGTCGGGTTCTACCTGGTGGCGCTCGGCGTACTGGCCGTGATCTCCACGGTCGACGTACCGGTGGAGGGCGTGGCGCAGGCGATCGTGACCAAGCTCGGCGTGGTACTGCTGATCCTGGGAGCGGTGTACGGGATCACCCTGATGGTGCTCGGCCGACTCCGGGACGCACGCCGGGTCGCGGAGCTGGACGAGGAGTTCAACGCCGCGATGCGCGCCAAGTCGTGACCGCGCCGGCCTCCGGTCCCGCCTCGGACCCGACTGATCCGGAGCGGGACCCCAACCCGGCGGCCACCACCGCACGCACCCCCAAATCGGAACGGACCAGGGAGCAGATCGTGGCGGCCGCGCTGCGGCTGTTCCGGGAGCAGGGCTACCAGGGCACCACGATGCGGGCGGTGGCAGCCAGCGCCGGAGTGTCGGTGGGCAACGCCTACTACTACTTCTCCTCCAAGGAGGAGCTGATCCAGGGCTTCTATGACCAGATGGTGACCGACCAGACGGCCGCCTGCGTCGAGGTGTTCGCCACCAGTACCAACTTCGCCGCCCGGCTGCGCGGTGCCCTGCTGGCCTGGCTGGCCGCCGCCGAGCCGTACCACGAGTTCGCCGGTCGGTTCTTCGCCACCGCGGCACAGCCGGACAACCCGCTGTCCCCGTTCAGCCGAGCATCCTCACCGGCCCGGGACGGCTCCATCGCGCTCTACCGGGAACTCATCGACGGCTCCTCGGTGACGGTCGGCGCCGAGCTCTCCGCCACGCTGCCCGAGCTGCTCTGGCTCTACCAGCTCGGCGTGGTTCTTTACTGGGTCCACGACACCTCCCCCGGCAACACCCGCACCCGGGTGCTCATCGAGCACACCGTCCCGATGATCAGCCGACTCGTCCGACTGTCCAGCCTGCCGATGTTCCGCCCGCTGTCCCGCCAGACCGCCGAGCTGGTCGACCTGCTGCGCGGCACACACGCCAGCCAGGTCGACGGGCCGCGCGCCGGCTGACGCGCGTTCGCCGACGCCGCACCGGGCGGCGTGATCAGCACGCCGCCGCGCACCCCGTCTGTACGTGGCACACCCGCCGCAGTGGGTGTGCCGTGCCCAACCCGGGTGTGCGGCGCCCAGCGGACCCGGGCGCGCTGACCAGCGGAGCCGGTGTGCGACTTGCGGCGCTCGGTGATCATCAGTACCTCAGGGCGGTTCCGAGCCCGCGAAACAGCCCTCAGGTACTGATGATCATGAGAAACGTCGGGGCGCGCCGCTACGCAGCGGTCAGGACTCGTCCGGGCGGGCCGGGGGGCGGGTGCGCTCGAGCGCCGGCCAGCCGGTGTCACGCTCGTGCGCCTCGGCCTCGACCCGGCCGCCGCCGCGCAGCCCGAACAGCCGCTTGGCGAACAGCAGGTAGGCCAACACCGCCAGGTTGATGATCAGCGCGAGCACCTTGGTCACGGTGATCTTGCCGGTCAGCTCGTAGAGCTCCGGGATGAGCAGCAGCGCGGTGGCCACGAAGGTGAGGTACTCGGCCCACCGCTTGCCCAGCCACAGCCCGATCGCCTCGACGCCCTCCAGCACCGCGTAGCCGGCCAGCGCCAGCCCGACCAGGTACAGGGTGGACGACTTGGCCGCGAAGGCCCGGTTGAGCTCGCGGATGATGCCGCCGCCGCGGAACCCGTCCGGCCCGCCGAGCGCGCCCTGGATCGCCTCCAGCACCTTGTAGAACGTGTCGCTGTACGCCGCCCGCTTGGCGATGAACAGGAACACCACCACGGCCAGCGCGCCGAGCGCGAGGAAGTGCACCACCCGGTCCAGTGCGATCAGCCGCAGCACGTACCGGTCGCGCAACGGCCGGCCACGCAGCGGGAGCTCGATCTCGGACCGGTCCGCCAGGTACTCGCGGCTCGGTTGGGCCGGCGGCGCCAGTGGGATCCACGAGTCGCACCGCAGGCAGCGGTGCCAGCGCAGTCCGTCGCCCGGTTCCCGCAGGATCAGGTCGTCCTCCGGGCGCACCCGCTCCACGTCGGTACCCAGCAGCTCGTGGCCGCGCAGCCCGCAGCCAATCAGCTCGTAGTGGAGCTTCGGCCGCCAGCTGGTCGTGTGCACAACGCCGGGCGGGGCCACCCCGGGTGGAGTTACGGCGGGCGGAGTCTGGGCAGGCGGAGCCACAGCGGGAGTCTCCGCCAGCTCATTGTCCGAGGCCACAGGCGGAGGATAGTGGTCACGCCGCAGATCCCGGTCAGCGATCTCAGCTTCGACCCCTTGGGAACGCGTTCTCCACAGCATCATCGCAGGCAGCGGACGGCTTCCTTGACCTCCCTTGGCCTGACACCTACGGTGTTGGAAAGCGCTTCCCAGCGCTATCGGACTACGGGTGAGGAGCTCATGGAGCGACGGCGGATCGGCATCGCGATGAACGGCGTCACCGGGCGGATGGGCTACAACCAGCACCTGGTCCGATCGATCCTGGCGATCCGGGAGCAGGGTGGGCTGGCCACCCCGTCCGGCGAGGTGATCTGGCCGGAGCCGGTGCTGGTCGGGCGCAACGAGGACAAACTGCGCTCGATCGCCGAGCGGCACGGCCTCAACAGGTACACCACCAGCCTGGACGAGGCGCTCGCCGAGCCGGACGTGGAGATCTACTTCGACGCGCAGTCCACCCAGCTGCACGACAAGGCGATCACGAAGGCGATCGAGGCCGGCAAGCACATCTACGCCGAGAAGCCGCTGGCCGAGCAGCTGGACGTGGCGCTGCACCTGGCCACCGCCGCCCGCGATGCCGGCGTGCGCACCGGCATCGTCGCGGACAAGCTGTTCCTGCCCGGGCTGCGCAAGCTCAAGCGGCTGCTGGACGGCGGTTTCTTCGGCCGGGTGCTCTCGGTGCGCGGCGAGTTCGGCTACTGGGTCTTCGAGGGCGACTGGCAGGAGGCGCAGCGGCCGTCCTGGAACTACCGCGTGGAGGACGGCGGCGGCGTCACCCTCGACATGTTCTGCCACTGGGACTACGTGATGCACAACCTGTTCGGCCGGGTGGCCTCGGTGTCCGCGCTGAACGCGGTGCACATCCCGGAGCGGGTGGACGAGTCCGGCGCGCGCTACACCTCCACGGCCGACGACGCCGCCTACGGCATCTTCGAGCTGGACGGCGCCGACGGCCGGGTCATCGCGCAGATCAACTCGTCCTGGGCGGTCCGGGTGTTCCGCGACGAGCTGGTCGAGTTCCAGGTCGACGGTACCGAGGGCAGCGCCGTCGCCGGGCTGCGCCGCTGCCGCGTGCAGCACCGCTCGATGACGCCGAAGCCGGTGTGGAACCCGGACGTCGCCAACCCGCTCGACTTCCGCGCGCAGTGGGCCGAGGTGCCGGACAACGAGACGTTCGACAACGGCTTCAAGACGCAGTGGGAGCAGTTCCTCCGGCACGTGGTGCACGGCGACCCCTGGAGCTACGACTTCCTCTCGGCCGCCCGGGGTGTGCAGCTGGCCGAGCTGGGCCTCCGCTCCGCCGCCGACGGCGTCCGGCTCACCGTGCCCGAGCTGGCCCTGCCGTGACCGGCACTGCGACCGGCACCGTGACCAGCACCGAGGGCGGGGCCTCGGCTGGACCCGAGCTGGTGCTGCCCGGGGCGGACGGCCAGCTGGCGCCGTACCGGATGCTCGCCCAGCCGCTGCCGGACGCCGCCGGCCCGCCGGCGAGCTCCCGGGTCGCCTACGCCGCCGCCCACGTGGTCGCCGACCCGCTGGCGGACAACACCCCCGGCCGGCCGGCCCGGCTGGACTGGGACGCCACGCTGGAGTTCCGGCACCACCTGTGGCGGCACGGGCTCGGCGTGGCCGACGCGATGGACACCGCGCAGCGCGGCATGGGCCTGGACTGGGCGGCCACCGCCGAGCTCGTCCGCCGCTCGGCGACCGAGGCGGCCACGGTCGGGGGCGCCCTGGTCTGCGGCGCCGGCACCGACCAGCTGCCGCCCGGCGAGCACGACCTGGCCGCCGTGCTGCACGCCTACGAGCAGCAGCTCGAGGTGCTGGAGGACGCCGGCGCCGGGGTGGTGCTGATGGCCAGCCGGGCACTGGCCGCGAGCGCCGCCGGCCCGGCCGACTACGCAGAGGTCTACGGCGCGCTGCTGGAACAGGTCCGCCGGCCGGTGCTGCTGCACTGGCTCGGGCCGATGTTCGACCCCGCACTCACCGGCTACTGGGGCAGCCCCGACCTGGACCTGGCCACCGACGCATTCCTGCAGATCATCGCCGCGCACCCGGACAAGGTGGACGGAGTCAAGGTGTCGCTGCTGGACGCCGACCGGGAGGTCGCGCTGCGCCGCCGGCTGCCCGAGGGGGTGCGCTGCTACACCGGCGACGACTTCCACTACCCGGAGCTGATCCTGGGCGACGGGCACGGGTACAGCGACGCCCTGCTCGGCGTGTTCGACCCGATCGCGGCCGCCGCCTCGGCGGCACTGGCCGCGCTGGACGCCGGCGACGAGGACGGCTACCGGCGGATCTTCGCGCCGACCGTGCCGCTGGCCCGGCTGGTATTCGCCGAGCCGACCTTCCACTACAAGACCGGGATCGTGTTCCTGGCCTGGCTGGCCGGGCACCAGACGCACTTCAGCATGGTCTCCGGCATGCAGAGCGCCCGGTCGCTGCCGCACCTCGGCCAGCTGTTCGTGCTTGCCGACCGGGCCGGGCTGCTGCCCGACCCCGACCTGGCGGCCGCCCGGATGCGCGCGCTGCTCGCGGTCGCCGGGCTGTGAGAACTGAGCGGTAGGACCGGGCCGCAAGACCGGGCTGTGACCCCGACTCCAACGCGGGAGGATCGAGATGAGCACGACCGGGGACGAGACGATCAGGGCTGGGGACAACAGGGCAGGAGACAATAGGGCAGGGGACAATAGGGCTGGGGACAATAGGGCGACAGACAACACGGTGGCCCGGCTGGAACGGCTGCCGTTCGGCCGGGTCCACCTGCGGGTCGCGGGACTGCTGGGCGTCGGCACCTTCTTCGACGCGTTCGACTCGCTGGTCATCGCGACCGTGCTGACCGTGGTGATCTCGACGTTCCACGTCGGCTTCGGCAGCGCCGGGCTGCTGATCAGCGCCGCGTACGTGGGCCAGTTCGTCGGCGCGCTGACCCTGGGCGTGGTGGCCGAGCGGCACGGCCGGCGGATGGCGTTCATCCTCTCGCTCGCCACGTTCGGCGTGCTCAGCCTGGTCGCCGCGCTGGCCTGGAACTTCGAGTCGCTGCTGGTGCTGCGGCTGCTGCAGGGCATCGGGCTGGGCGCCGAGGTGCCGATCGCCGGCGCGCTGTTCAACGAGTTCGTCCGGGGGCGCAGCCGGGGCCGGGCGGTGATGATCTACGAGAGCATCTTCAGCTGGGGCATCCTGCTGGCACCGCTGATCGGGCTGCTGTTCTTCAGCCTGTTCGGCCAGGAGCTGGGCTGGCGGCTGCTGTTCGTGTTCGGCGCGCTGCCGGTCGCGGTGTCCGTGGTCGCCTACTCCAAGCTGCCCGAGTCGCCGCGCTGGCTGGCCGAGCGGGGCCGGGGCGCCGAGGCTGCCCGGTTGCTGGACGAGATGGAGGCCGACGCGACCGCCCGGGGAACGGTGCTGGAGCAGCCCCAGGTCACGGTGGCGGCAACGGTCAAACCGACCCGGTTCGGCGAGCTGTTCAGCCCGTACTACCGGCGGCGCACCGCGCTGTCCTGGGTGACCTGGTTCTGCGGGTATTTCATCCTGTACGGGTTCTCCACCTGGCTACCGACGCTGTACGTGCGGCTCGGCGGGCTGGCCACCGGCAGCGCGCTCTGGCTGACGGTGCTGGTCAGCGCGTGCTACCTGGTCGAGATCTACGTGTTCGCGCTGACCGTGGACCGGGTCGGCCGCAAGCCGTGGTTCGTCGCCGGCTTCGCCCTCGCCGTGGTCGGCGCGGCGTTCGGGGCGGTGGCCATCCTGCTCGGCGCGACCGCATGGCCGGTGCTGTTCGTCGCCGGGCTGCTGATGGGCCTCGGCATCACCCCGGTGACCGCCGGGCTCTACCTGTACACCCCGGAGCTGTACCCGACCCGGATGCGCGCCTGGGCCACCGCGACCGGCAGCAGCCTGAACCGGGTGGCCAGCGCGATCGGGCCGATCCTGGTCGGCGCGCTGCTCGGCGCCGGCCTCGGGCTGCCCAGCGTGTTCGCGGCCTTCGGCGTGGTCGCCCTGGTCGGCATGCTCGTGATGGCCTGGCTCGGCATCGAGACCAAACAACGGGTACTGGAGGAGCTGGCGGAATGACCTCGAGCATCGGCACGACCATGCGCACGACGCTGGTCGGCAGCTACCCGCTGCCGGCGTGGCTGCGGGCCGCACCGTCCCGGGAGGGCGTGCTCGACGCGACCAGCGTGGTGCTCGCCCTGCAGCAGCGGTTGGGCATCGAGTTGCTGACCGACGGCGAGCTGTCCCGGTTCGACGTCAACCACCCCGAGACCAACGGCATGATCGAGTACTTCGTCCGGCCGCTGGGCGGGGTGCGCTCGGCGGTGACCCGCACGGACGTGGCCCGGTTCGCCGCGCAGCCACATATGGGTTTCCGGGCCAGGCCGGCCGGCGTGGTCACCGGCGAGCTGGACGAGGGCACCCTGGACCTGGTCGGCGCGTACCGCACGGCTCGCGAGCTGGCTCCCGGCCCGCTCAAGTTCACCGTGACCAGCCCGTACATGCTGGCCCGCACCCTGCTCGACGAGCACTACGGGGACCTGCGCGCGCTGGCGCTGGCCATCGCCGAGGTGCTCGCGGGGCAGGTCAGGGAGATCGACGCCGACGTGCTGCAGGTCGACGAGGCCAACGTGCCCGGCCGGCCCGAGGACGCCGAGCTGGCCGCCGAAGTGATCAACACGGTGCTGGCGGCGGCGCCCGGCGCACCGGCCGTGCACCTGTGCTTCGGCAACTACAGCGGGCAGCGGGTGCAGCGCGGCCGGATGCACGAGCTGTACCCGTTCTTCGCCGCGCTGCGCGCCGACCACGTGGTGTTGGAGGCGGCCCGGCACGACACCGAGGACCTCAAGATCCTCGGCGAGCTGGACAACCTGCGCTTCGGCATCGGCGTGATCGACGTGAAGGACACCCAGGTGGAGACCGCCGACCAGGTGGCCGCGCGGATCGAGCGGGCGGTGTCGTGGCTGGGCTCCCCGGAGCGGATCGCGTATGTACATCCGGACTGCGGCTTCTGGGTGCTGCCGCGCGCGGTGGCCGACGGCAAGATCGCCGCCCTGGTCGCCGGCCGGGACCGCTACCTGGGGCACTGACCCCCGGACCCGCCGCGGCGGGCCGGCCGGGCTGGCCGGGCTGGCCGGGCCGGCCGGGCTGGCCGGGCTGGCCGGGCTGGCCGGGCTGGCCGGGCTCTGGTTACCGAACTGCACAGGAGGCAGGTTCTCGGCGCGGGCAACCTGCCTCCTGTGCAGCTCGGTCACTACAGGCAGGTGGCCCAACGGGCGAAGAGAGCCTTCCGGGGGCCTGTTCGAGCGCCTACCGTGGCTGCTGGTCCTCGTCGCAGTGGGTCGGAGTCGCCATGGTCAGCCCGATGCTCCGTCCGTCGTCCAGCTACGACGAGCTGTGGCGACAGGTCGACTACGCCTCCCTGGAGATCCCGAAGCAGTTCAACCTCGGGGTGGCCTGCGCGGACCGGCACGACCCGGCCGCCCGCGCGCTGACCGTGGTGGGCCGGGACCGCTCCAGCACCGAATACACCTTCGGCGAGGTCACCGAGCTGTCCAACCGGCTGGCGAACGCCCTGCGTGAGCTGGGCATCGGGCGCGGCGACATCGTCGCGGTGGTCAACCCGCAGTCGCTCGAGACCGGGGTGAGCTACCTCGCGCTGTTCCGGATGGGCGCGGTGGCGCTGCCGCTGTCCGCCCTGTTCGGCCCGGACGCGCTGCGGTTCCGGCTGCTCGACGCGGGCGCCAAGGCGGTGATCGTCTCAGCGGCCAACGCGCCGAAGGTGCGCGAGGCGCTGGCGGACACCGAGGCCGTGCCGCTGCTGGTCATCGACGGGGAGCCGGCCGGCGCGCTGGAACGGTCCTTCGCCGAGGCGCTGGCCGGCGCGTCGCCCGAGTTCAGCCCGGTGGACACCGACGCCGAGGACCCGGCGTTCCTGATCTACACCTCGGGCACCACCGGCGACCCGAAGGGCGCGCTGCACGCACATCGTGTGGTGTTCGGGCACATCGTCACGTTCGAGATGGTCTACGAGTTCTACCCGAAACCGGAGGACGTGCTCTGGTCCCCGGCGGACTGGGCGTGGATCGCCGGGATCATGGACATCCTGGTGCCGGCGTGGTTCTACGGGCTGCCGGTGGTGGTCGACCTGGGCGGCGCCTTCGAAGCCGAGCGGGCGGTCTGGTTGATGCGCGAGTTCCGGGTGACGCTCACGCTGCTGCCGGCCACCGCGCTGCGGATGATCCGGGCGTCCGGGCTGCCCGGCGGCGGCTTCGCCTACCGGGCGATCTGCTCCGGTGGCGAGGCGCTCGGCGCGGACCTGCTGGCCTGGAGCGAGGAGTTCTTCGGCGCCACCGTGAACGAGGGCTACGGCCAGACCGAGCTCAACGCGTGCATCGGCAACTGCGCCTCGGTGTACCCGGTCAAGCCCGGCTCGCTGGGGCGGCCGGCGCCCGGGACGGTGGCCGCGGTGCTGGACGACGACGGCAACCCGGTGCTGGACACGGTCGGCGAGCTGGCCGTGGACCGCCGCCACCCGAACACCATGCTGGAGTACTGGCGCAACCCGGCGGCCACCGAGGAGAAGTTCCTCGGTGACTGGCTGCTGACCGGTGACCTCGCGGTGCAGGACCGGGACGGCTACATCTGGTTCCAGTCCCGCAAGGACGACGTGATCAACTCGGCCGGCTACCGGATCGGGCCCGGCGAGATCGAGTCCAGCCTCGGCGCGCACCCCTCGGTGGCCATGGCCGCGGTGATCGGGGTGCCGGACGAGCGGCGCGGGCAGGTGCCGAAGGCGTTCGTGGTGGCGCGCGACGGCGTCGACGTCACCGGGGAGCGCGGCTCGGCGCTGGCCGACGAGCTGCGCGAGCACGTGCGGTCCCGGCTGGCGCCGCACGAGGTGCCCCGGGAGGTCGTCTTCCTGGCCGAGCTGCCCAGAACCACGACCGGGAAGATCATGCGCCGCGCCCTGCGGGAGGGTTGAGTGTGAACGCCGAGGCGGCTGTCAGTGGCGGTCAGCCGCCGGCCGACCGGTACGGCGAGGACATGCTCGCGCACACCGTGCCGACCGAGGCACGCCGGCACCTGCTGCTGCAGCGGCTGCTCGACCCGGAGACCAAGCGGATCCTGACCGGGCTGCGCATCCGGCCGCACTGGCGTTGCCTCGAGCTCGGCGCCGGCATCGGGACGGTCGCGCGCTGGCTGGGCGAGCAGTGCCCGGACGGGCGGGTGGTGGCCACCGACGTCGACGTCGGCCCGCTCAGGAGCGCGGCCGGACCCCGGGTCGAGGTGCTGCGCCACGACGTCACCACCGAAGGCTTCCCGACCGGCTCGTTCGACCTGATCCACACCCGGATGCTGCTGTTCAACCTGCCGGCCAGGGACGCGGTGCTGACCAGGGCGGCGGACTGGCTGGCCCCGGGCGGCTGGCTGGTGGTCGAGGAGCCGGACGCGTTCCCGATCGACTCCTCGCCATACCCGGCGTTCCGCCGGGCCGTGCAGGCCGGCGAGGAGCTGGTGGCCCGGTCGCACGGCGCGGCGACCCGCTGGGCCCGTGGCCTGCCCGAGTACCTGCGCGCCGCCGGGCTCGTCGACCTCGGCCTGTCGGTGAAGATCCAGCATGCCGGCAACGGCGCGGGCGGCAACGAGTTCTGGCGGGTGCTGCTGACCCAGTTCGGACCGGGGCTGCTCGACGCGGGGCTGCTCACCGAGACCGAGCTGGCCGCCGCGCTCGCCCTGTTCGACGACCCGGGATTCGTCGACGCCGCGCACGCCACCGTGTCCGCCTGGGGCCGCCGCCGGCCGACGTTCGCCGACGGCACCCGGCACCGCGCTCGGTCGGCGGGTGGTCAGTCAGCGGGGCGGTAGACGGGGCCGCGCTCCAGCACCCGCTCCAGCAGGCCCTCGGCGAGATACTCCGGGAAGTCCGCGACCCGCACCGGTACCGGCTGCTGGCCCGTGTAGCCGATCAGCTCGCGGACCTCGGGGTGCGCGTAGTAGCCGCCGGCGACGGCCTCCAGCAATGCGGCGTGCGCGGCGGGGTCCAGCCCGGGCAGCGTGGTCAGCGCCTCCGCCGGACTCATGCCGCCGGTCAGCGCGTACGCCCGGGTGAGGTGGCGGAGCAGGTCGGGGCGGGCGTCGAGCACCAGGTCGAGTTGGGCATCGGCGGCACCGAGCTGACCGGCCGCCGGCATGCCGTCCTCGGCGGGGATCAGCGCGTCGGCCAGCGGCGCGAGCCAGTCGCGCAGTTCGGTCGGCGGTTGCTCGGTCATTCCATCCCTCTCACGCCGCGGTCCGCTGGTCGCGGCGGTTGGCGATCAGGTGTTCGGTGGCCCGCAGCGCGAGCGCGACGATGGTGCTGGTCGGGTTCACCGCGCCGGAGGTGGGGAACACGCTGCCGTCCAGTACGCACACGTTCGGCACGTCGTGCAGCCTGCCGTGCGGGTCGGTCACCGAGGTGGCCGGGTCGGTGCCCATCCGGGCGGTGCCGAGCAGGTGCCAGCCGGAGTAGCGCATCAGCGACTCGTACTCCGTGCGGTAGGCGCCGGCCTCGACGAGCGACTCGGTGGCCCTGGCGATGTTGAAGTCCAGCAGCGCCCGGGAGTTCTCGCCGACCCGGTAGCGGATCCGCGGCGCCGGAATGCCCGAGCAGTCGGTCAGGCCGGGCGCGATCTCGACCCTGTTGTCCTCGTCCGGCAGGTCCTCGCCGAAGATCGCCCAGCTCACCGTGTGCCCCAGGTGCTCGCGCACGTGCCGGTGATGGCCCGGCCCCCAGGTGGAGCTGCCGGCCCGGGTGGGCAGCGCCGAGGTGAGCGGCCCGCCGGTCGGTGCCAGGCTCCACTTGGCGCCCCGGCTGAATCCGCGCGAGGTGTCGGTCTCGTAGAACTGGTAGCTGACGATCTTGGCGCCGACGTGGCCGACATAGCTGTCCACCCGGTCTTCGAAGTAGCCGAGCACGTTGGCGAACGGGTGCACCATCAGCCGCCGGCCGACCAGCCCGGTCGAGTTGCCGAGGCCGTCCGGGAACCGGGGCGAGGCCGAGTTGAGCAGCAGCCGCGCGGTGCCGATCGCGTTCGCCGCGAGCAGCACCACGTCAGCGCCGATCACCTGCCAGCGCCCCTCGGCGTCGACGTACTCGGCGCCGGTGGCCAGCCCGGCGGCGTTGGTCAGAATGCGGGACACCCGCGCGCCGGTGCGCAGCTGGGCGCCGGCCTCGATCGCCGCCGGCCAGTGCGTCACGTCGGTCGACGCCTTCGCGCCCTCCGGGCAGCCCTGCATGCAGGCGCCGTACTGCGCGCAGGCGTTGCGGCCCTGGTAGGGCGCGGACAGCACGGCATTCGGCGCGGGCCACCAGTGCCAGCCCAGCCGGTCGTGCGCGCGGGCCACCCGCAGGCCGCCCGCCCCGATCGGCAACGGTGGCAGCGGCGGGTCGGCCCCTTCCGGCAGCGCCGGGTTGCCGCCGAGGCCGGCCACCCCGAAGGCCCGGTCGGTGCGCTCGTAGAACGGGGCGAGCTCCCGGTAGCTCAGCGGCCAGTCGTCGCCCACCCCGTCCAGCGAGCGGGTGCGGAAGTCCGAGGGCAGCAGCCGGGGCCAGTCGGCTGCGTAGAGGATCATGCTGCCGCCGACCCCGGCGTACATCAGGGCGGCTACGTCCGAGGCGCTGTCCTCCACCGGGTAGTCCTCGGCGAGCCCGCGGACGTTGGGGCTGCCCGACCAGCGTCGCCGGGCTTCCAGCTCGTAGGTCGGGCGGGCCGCCGGATAGCTGTCCCGGTCCGGCCAGTGGCCCTGCTCCAGGCAGACCACCCGGAAGCCGGCCTCGGCCAGCCGCCCGGCCGCCACGCCTCCGGACGCACCGGCCCCGACGATCAACACCTCGGTGTGTTCCATGCCCCGTACCGACCTCCATTGGTGGAAATCGCTTTCCGGATCACACCCTAGGAGGGCATAGAATCGGGCGCAAGCCATTCATCGCCCCGTCGCCCTGCTCCCAGCGTGTACTGCCTGGATCACGGTAGAGCCGCGCTGTCCAGGCCGGGTACGGTGGGCGCAGGCGCACGCCAGCTCCGCGAAGTCTGCTGGACAGCGCTCTCCGGTATTGTCGACCCACCCGAGGTGACCGTGGCTACCGAGCTCGATGTCCCGTCCGGCCAACCGGCCGCCATTCCGACGCCGGCTCCGGGCGATCCCAGGCTGGCCAAGCTCTCGCTCAACCAGGCCACGACCAAGCACTGGGGGCTGGCCGACGCGGTCGACGGGTGCGCGCGGGCCGGCATCCCGGCGATCGGGCTGTGGCGCGAGCAGGTCGCCGAGGTCGGGGTGGCCAGGGCCGCCAAGCTGGTCGCCGACGCCGGGCCGCGGGTGTCGTCGCTGTGCCGGGGCGGCTTCCTGACCGCCCTGGACCCCGCCGGCCAGCGCGCCGCGCTCGAGGACAACCGACGCGCGGTGGACGAGGCGGCCGAGCTGGGCACCGACACCCTGGTGATGGTGGTCGGCGGCCTGCCGCCTGGTTCCCGGGACCTGGCCGGTGCCCGGCAGCTGGTGGCGGACCGGTTCGGCGAGCTGGCACCGCACGCGGAGGCGGCCGGCGTCCGGCTGGCCCTGGAGCCACTGCACCCGATGTACTGCGCCGACCGGGCGGTGCTGAGCACCCTGGACCAGGCGCTCGAGCTGGCCGCGCCCTTCCCGGCGTCGGTGGTCGGTGTGGTGGTGGATGCGTTCCACGTCTGGTGGGACCCTCGGCTGCTGCCGGCGATCGCCGCGGCGGCGGGCCGGATCGCGTCCTTCCAGGTGTGCGACTGGGTGCTGCCGCTGCCGTCCGACGCACTGCTGGCGCGCGGCATGATGGGCGACGGGTTCATCGACTTCCGGGTGCTGCGGGAGGCCGTCGAGGCGGCCGGGTACTCGGGTGCCACCGAGGTGGAGATCTTCAACGCCGACGTGTGGGCCGCCCCGGGCGACGAGGTCATCGCCACCGTCGCCCGCCGCTACGTCACCGAGGTCCTCCCAGATCAGCTCTCGTGAGTGGCTGGGATCATCCAGTCGGCTGGGCGGCGCCCGCTGACACGGGAGGCCACCCGTCGCGAATTGGCCACTGACGCGGGCGCACCCGCTCCCTACTGTTCTGTTCCATGCAGGTCGCCATCGTGACGTTCGACGGGTTCAACGAGCTCGACAGCTTCATTGCCTCCGCACTGATCAATCGGGCGCGCGGCGCCGGGCTGAGGGCGTACATCACCACGCCCACCACGGCCGTGACGTCCATGAACGGCGTCGAGGTCGTCGGCCAGCGCCCGCTGGAGTTCATCGCGGAGGCGGACGTGGTGCTCGTCGGCAGCGGCATCCGGACCCGCGACGTGGTCGCCGACCCCGCCCTGCTCGACGCACTCCCGCTCGACCCGACACGCCAGCTGATCGGCTCCCAGTGCTCGGGGGCGCTGGTGCTGGCAAAGCTCGGCCTGCTGGGGTCGATGCCGGTGTGCACCGACACGACGAGCCGCCCGTTCGTCGAGGACTGCGGCGTCACGGTGCTCGACGCGCCGTTCCATGCCGAGGGGCCCATCGCCACGGCGGGCGGCTGCCTTGCGTCGCAGTACCTCGCTGCCTGGACGATCAGCCGGACGCTCGGCGACGCCGCGGCGCGGGCAGCCATCGACTACGTGGCGCCGGTCGGTGAGAAGGACGAGACGGTCCGGCGCGTGATGGCGACCATCAGCGCCGCGGCGCCCGCCTGCACTGACGCCGAGGGCCAGCGGCGCGTCGACTCAGGATGCCGCGACGCCGCGCGGCAGCGCTCAGGAGCCCTGACGGGGCGGAGCGGTGCTGCCGCGGGACACCACTTCGGCCTTGACCCGCAGGGTGCGCGGCGGGCGGCCGGGGTCGTCGAGCAGCAGTCGCATCGCCCGCTCCCCCATCTCCTCCAGCGGCAGCCGCACCGTGGTGAGCGTCGGGCTGACGTCCAGTGCGGCCGGGATGTCGTCGAAGCCGACCACCGAGATCTCCTCCGGCACCCGCCGGCCCAGTTCGTCGCGCAGCGCCGCCATCACGCCGACCGCGGTCGGGTCGTTGAGCGCGAACACCGCCGTGACCTCGGGCATCCGCCGTGCGAGCTCGATCATGCCGGCGTAACCGCCGTCCCTGGTGAAGTCGCCGGCGACGATCGCGTGCTCGGGCAGCTCGACGCCGGCCGCGCGCAGGGTGTCCCGAAATCCGTCCAGCCGGTGCGCCACGGTGGTCAGCTCCGGCGGCCCGCCGACGACGCCGATCCGCCGGTGCCCCAGCGCGAGCAGCAACTTGGCGGCCTGCTCGGCGCCCCGGCGGTTCTCCGGCAGCACGGTGTCGAACGGGATCGAGTGCTCGCCGATGCAGGCCACCCGGCCACCGCCGGCGGCGAACGCGGCGATCTCCTCGTGCAGCCGCTCGGTGATCGACGTGGCGGTGAACCCGCTGCCGACCAGGAGCACCCCCCTCGCCCGGTGCGCACGCAACCGGGAGACGTAGTCGATCTCGCGCTCCGGGTCGCGGAAGGTGCTGGCCATCATGGTGAGCAGGTCGTGCTCGGCGGCGACCCGCATCGCGCCGGCCGCGATCGCCGAGAAGTACGGGTCGTCGACCGCGTGCACGATCAGCCCGACCACCGTGGAGGTGGACCTGGCCAACGCCTGGGCCGGCGCGTTCGACACGTAGCGCAGCACCTTGGCGGCGCGGTGCACCCGGTCGGCGAGCTCGGAGCCGACCACCCGGGAGCTGCCGTTGAGCACCCGGGAGGCGGTCGCCCGGGATACGCCAGCGCTGTCCGCCACGTCCTGCAGCGTGACCAACCCGCCCGGCCCGGTGACGACGGGACGGTCAACTCTTGACTTGCTCGCTGGCATCCACCCAGCTTAATAGGCGGAGAGCGTGTTCCAAGAGTGAGCGATCTGGATTCACCCATCTCATGGGCATGAGTCTGAACACGGTAAACGCCCTAAACAGGCGACCGAAGCCCTGAACGCGATTGCCCATCG
The DNA here is from genome assembly GCF_052566575.1 of Pseudonocardia sp. Cha107L01. Taxonomy (NCBI): domain Bacteria; kingdom Bacillati; phylum Actinomycetota; class Actinomycetes; order Pseudonocardiales; family Pseudonocardiaceae; genus Pseudonocardia; species Pseudonocardia sp. Cha107L01. The sequence continues at coordinate 4,440,167 of NZ_CP199579.1, read as the reverse complement.
AGAGCCCAACTGCAGGCGCCGCGCGCCGCCCGGAGGTGCGGCCATTCCTGGAGTACGACCTGGGCACGCCGCGCGGTGTGTCAGAACGCTCTCGGCCGCCTACGCGCTCCGGACAGGACACAACGCCGCCCGTTCCGCTGAGGGTGACCCTAAGTCACCGGCAGCGCGGCCCAGTGTCGCCCCTGGCGCGAACTGGCGCGTCCCTTGTCACCGAGACCAACGTCAGTCCGGCACTTTTCGATCAGAACCAGACTCACGTCGACCTCGACGCAGCCCCACCCATAGGTCAGCAGCCTGATTCAATCGGCCGGTCACCGACTGTGACCCCGGGCGCTCCTCAACTCGTGCACCACCAGTGTCCTGAGTCGGAAGTTCTCTGCACCGACTTCGGCGCCCAGACGACTTCGGCACAGGACCTCCGACTCAGGACACTAGGTCGCGAACCCGGGCCCCGGTTCCGGGGTGACGTTGTGCGCGGTGATCTCCTCGCCGCAGTGCCGGCAGGCCAGGAACGCCTCGGCGGGCTCACCGCAGCTGTGGTGGCGCAGCACGATCGGCGGCCCGGCAGGACCGGCCAGGTAACTGTCGCCCCAGCGCATCAGCACCACGATCGCGGGGTAGAGGTCCTGCCCGGCGCGGGTCAGCCGGTACTCGTGGCGGTCCGGGTCGGTGGCGTAGCGCACCCGGTCCAGCAGCCCGGCCTCGACCAGGGTGCGCAGCCGGGCGGACAGCGTGGGTCGGGGGATGGACAGGTTGCGGGCCAGCTGCCCGTAGCGGCGCACGCCGAAGAACGCCTCCCGCAGGATCAGCAGCGTCCACTTCTCCCCGACCAGGTCCAGCGCGCGCCCCACCGACTCCCCGTCGAACCGATGCCGGAGCTCGTCCCCGACGGTCATCGCGGCACTCTCGTCGCCGGCCGTCACCGCGCCGGCTCCGCGCCAACTACGCCAGCACCCAGTACGCCCGCGCCCGGCGCACCTGACGGGCCCGCGCCCGTGCCCGGCACGCCAGCACCCAGTACGCCCGGCGCACCTGACGCGCCCGTGCCCACCAGCGGGGACAGCGCGGCGAGCAGGTTGGCGCCGGCCGGGTCCGCCGCGGTCGCCGGCACCACACCGACGTGGTCGGCGCCGGCCCGGTGGTAGGCCGCGATCCGGTCGGCGATCCGGGACGCGGGGCCGAGCAGCCCCACGGCGTCGAACAGCTCGGCCGGGATCTGCCCGGCCAGCTCCGAGCGCGGCGCACCGGCCCTGGCCCGCGCCACCAACTCGCCGTGGCCCAGCTCGGTGAACATCTCACCGTAGCCGGGTGGGGCCAGGTAGACCGTGAGTTGCCCGGCCAGCTGGCGCAGCGTGGCCGCGTCCAGCTCGAGCGCGGCGGGCACCCAGACCGCGAGCCGCGGCGCCGGGCGGCCGACCGCGCCGGCGAACGCGTCGACCTGGGCGCGCACCCTGGCCACCTGCTCCGGCGTCACCATGTTCAGCACGACCTGGTCGGCCTCCTCGGCGGCCACCCTGGTCATCGCCGGCCCGAACGCGGCCACCGTGACCGGCGTGTCGGGCACCGGGGCGCGCAGCCGGAAGCCGTGCGCGCGCACCTGGCTCCCGTCGAAATCGGCGCGCTGACCTGCCAGGACGGGCCGCAGCGCACGGACGAACTCACGCATCCGGGTCGCCGGCGCGGCAAACGGCCGGTCGTGCCAGCCGGTCACGATGGCCGGGCTGGACGCGCCGAGCGCGATGTCCACCGCCCGGCCGGTCAGCGTGGCCCCGGTCAGCGTCGCCACCGAGGACAGCCCGAGCGCGACCGCGACCGGGCCGCGCACCCCGGCGGCCAGCGGGCCGATCCGCAGCGGGATCCGCTCGGTGGCCAGGCCGACCGCGGTGGCCAGTGCGAAGGCGTCGAAGGTGGCCATCTCGCCGATCCACAGGGTCGCGAACCCGTGCCGGTCCGCCTGGACCGCGATGTCCACCGCCTCGGTGTCCGGGCGGTCCAGCCAGAACGGCGTGACCACACCGACCTCGGCGGAGCCCGAGGCGCCGCCGGAGGGCCCGGCGGTGGAAGGCCCGCTCACAGCTGCTCGGTCCGCGCCGGCAGGCCGAGCAGCAGCCGCCCGAGCAGCTCGTAGGTCGCCGGGTTGACCTGGAAGTGCGCGGTCGCGGTGTGCGCATCCCGGAACCGGCGCTGCAGCGGCGAGCTCTGGTAGATGGCCGAGCCGCCGCCCAGGTCGTACATCGAGGCGACCACCTCGGCCGAGGTCCGGGTGGCGTGGGTGGCGGCCAGCCGTAGCGCCACCCGCGCGGCCTCCGACACCGGCCCGGGCGCCGGTTCGGACGCCGGTTCGGGCGCCGCTTCGGGCACCGGTTCGGACGCCGAGGCCTCCCGCCAGGCGTCTTCCACCGCCCCGTAGAGGAACCCCCGGGCGGCCCGCAGCGACGCCTCGGCGGCGGCCACCCCGGCCTGCACCTGGGACCGCTCGGCGAGCGTGCGACTGGAGCCGAGGGTGCGCTTGCCACCGGCCAGCTCGACCAGCTCGTCGACCGCGCCCCGGGCATTGCCCAGTGCGGCGACCGCGATGGACAGCGCGAAGAACCCGAACACCGGGAACCGGTACAGCGGGTCGGCCCCGGCCGGCGGCCCGTCCAGCACGGACAGGATGCGGTGCTCCGGCACGAAAACGTCGGTCGCGACGCTGTCGTGGCTGCCGGTGCCGCGCAGCCCGGAGGTGTGCCAGGTGTCCAGAACGCGCAGCTCAGCGGTGGGGATCGCGAGCACCCGCAGAGTCGGTTGTTGCGCCGAGGCAGCGGGCGGCGCGAGCACGCAGCCGGCGAACAGCCAGTCGGAGTGCGAGATCGCGCTGCAGAACGGCCACTGGCCGGACACGACCACCCCGCCGTCGACCGGCCGCGCCGCACCCCGGGGCGCCCACACCCCGGCGGCCACCGAGCGCGGGTCGCCGAACACCTCGGTGGCGCCCTTCTCCGGCAGGTAGGCGGACAGCAGGCTGCTGGTGGCGTTGATCGACACGCACCAGCCGGCCGAGGCATCCCCCCTGGCCACCGTCTCGGCGCCGCGCAGGATCACCCCGGGCGAGGGCCGCCGGCCACCGAACCGCGGCAACACCGCGGGCCGCAGCAGCCCCGCCTCGCGCAGCGTGCCGACCAGCTCCGGGGGCAGTGAGCGCCGTTCCTCGGTGACCTCGGCGAGCGAGCGGGCCAGCGCCGAGGCCTGCTCCGCCGCCCGGTCGAGGTCGGCGAACTCCACGTCGGCGTCGAGTGTCTCCATGGCGACGGGGCCCTTCGGTTCAAATTCTTTACTGGTACAGAATTCTTACCGCAGTGGCACACCGGGCGTCAACCGTTGTCGAGGACTACCAAGATTCCGCGCCGTTATGCTCCCGGGTACCCCTCCCACCTCCGGAAAGCCATGACAGCGAACCCCACCAGCACCGATCCGCCGGCACTGCCGTGGGCCCGCTTCGACGACCTGGCGACCGACCATGCGCTGCGCTTCCCGGCGCCGCACCGGGTGCTCACCGCCACCCGGCCGGACGAGGTCGTCGCGGTGCTGGCCGAGGTCGACCGGGCCACCCGGGACGGCTGCTGGGCATTCGGCTACGTCGGCTACGAGGCCGCCGGGGGGCTGGACGACCGGCTGGTCACCCACCCGCCGGCGGCGGACGGGCCGCCCCTGGTCTGGTTCGGGCTCTGCGCCGAACCCCGGCGGGTCCCGGTGGTCACTCCGGCGGCGGACCCGGGGACCTCGCTGACCCGGTGGCGGCCGGGTTGGACGCCCGCCGCGCACCGGGCCGGCGTGGAGCGGGTCCGCGCGCACATCGCGGCCGGCGAGACCTACCAGTGCAACCTCACCGTGCGGATGCGCGGGCAGATCGACCGGGACCCCGAGCAGCTCTACGCCGACCTCGCGCCACGCCAGCGCGGGGCCTACTCCGCCTACCTGGACCTGGGCCGCTTCGCGGTGGCCAGTGCCAGCCCTGAGCTGTTCTTCAGCTGGCGCGGCGACGAGCTGACCACCCGGCCGATGAAGGGCACCGCGCGCCGCGGCCGGCACCTCGCCGAGGACCGCACCCAGGCCGAACTGCTGCGCACCAGCCCCAAGGAGCGCGCCGAGAACATCATGATCGTCGACCTGATGCGCAACGACCTGGCCCGGATCGCCCGCACCGGCGGCGTCACGGTGAGCTCGCTGTGTGCGCTGGAGCGGTACCCGACCGTGCTGCAGCTGACCTCCGAGGTGACCGCCCGGCTGCGCCCGGAGATCGACCTGGTGGACGTGTTCCGCGCGCTGTTCCCGTGCGGCTCGATCACCGGTGCGCCGAAGGCGCGCACCATGGCGCTGATCCGCGAGCTGGAGGACGGGCCGCGCGGCGTCTACTGCGGCGCGATCGGCTGGGTCGGCCCGCCCGAGGCGCCGACCAGGGCCAGGTTCAGCGTGGCGATCCGCACCGCCGTGGTGGACCGGGCCACCGGCGCGGCGGTCTACGGCACCGGCGGCGGCATCACCTGGTCCTCCGACGCCGAGGCCGAGCACGCCGAGCTGCTGGTGAAGGCGGCCGTGCTGAACCGGCCGCCGGCCGAGTTCCACCTCTTCGAGACGATGGGCCACGCGCCGGACACCGGCATCCGCAACCTGGACGGCCACCTTCGCCGACTGGGCCGCTCGGCCGAGTACTTCGGGTTCCCGCTCGACCTCGACGGGGCGCGCGCACGCCTGCGGGACGAGGTGGCCGGCCTCGGCGAGGCGCTGGTCCGGCTGCGGCTGCACCCCTCCGGCGCCCTCGAGGTGGAGAGCGGGCCACTGCCGGCCGCACTCGGCCGCCCGGTCCGGCTGGCGCTGGACCTCGAACCGGTGGACTCCGCAACGTTCTGGCCGTACCACAAGACCAGCCGCCGGGAGCCCTACACGGCGCGCGCCCGGCGCCACCCGGACGCCGACGACGTGGTCCTCTGCAACGAGCGCGGCGAGCTCACCGAGACCACGATCGCCAACCTGGCCGTACGCCTGGACGGGGGGTGGTGGACCCCGCCGCTGTCCGCCGGCTGCCTGCCCGGCGTCGAGCGGGAACGGCTGGTCGCCGCCGGCGAGCTCGGCGAACGGGTGCTGCGGGCCGCCGACCTGGACCGGGCCGACGGGCTGGCGGTGCTCAGCTCGCTGCGCGGCTGGCGGCCGGCGGTGCTGGTCGGTGTCGGCGCGTTGTCGGCACCGACCAGCACCCCAGTGCGCTGAGCCGGTCGGCGGCTACTTGGCGGCCTGCACCGCCTGGCGCAGGGCCTCGTCGGTGTTGTCGATCTGCTTGCCGTTGACCTCGACCGTCGGGGTGGCGTTGATGCCCGCCTTCGACGCGGCGTCGGTCAGCGCGGCGGTCCAGCCGGCGAACGTGTTGTCCGTGACGCACTTGGCGAAGTCGCCCCCGGCGCCGGCCTGCTGGCCCAGTGAGATCAGTTGGCTCTCCGGCAGGCCGTCGCCACCTTCCGGCGGCTGGTTGGCGTAGAGCAGCTTGACGTACTTCGCGAACACCGCGGCCCCGGACTGCGCCGCGCAGCCGGACGCGGACGACGCCCTGGTGGAGTACTTGGTCGTGGAGGACTGGTCCAGGAACGCGAGCGGGTGGTAGAGCACCTTCGCTGCGCCACTGGCGATGAAGCCGTCGATGGTCGCACCGGACTGCTGCTCGTAGGCCCGGCAGACCGGGCACTGGAAGTCCAGGTAGATGTCGATGCTGGCCGGCGCGCTGGCCTGCCCCACCAACACCCCGCTGGCGGTGGCGTTGACCGGCACCGCCCCCGAGTTGGACTGGTGCTGGGTGCGGTAGACGCCGAACCCGACCACCCCCGCGAACAGCAGCACCACCACGATGCCGATGATCGCCGTCAGGGACGGGCCGCGCCGGGCGGTCACCACCGACCGGGTGTTCCGGCCGGTCTTCTTGGACATCATCGCCCGTTCTCCTCTCGCCTGCCGGCGAGCATGCCATCCACCGAGAACGGGCCGACCGGCCACCTCGCCAACAGCAACGCGACCACCAGCAGGCCGGCGTCGCGGGTCAGCTCGAGGCCGTAGGTGGGCCGTACCCCGGCGGCCAGCGCCCCGCCGCCGCCGAAGCAGCCGCAGTCGATCTGCAGCCCGCGGATCCAGGCGGAGGCGATGCCCGCCATGTACACCACCATCAGCAGCGCGGACACCACCGCGCAGGCCCGCACACCGGCGCCGACCAGCAACAACACCCCGAGTACCAGCTCCACCACCGGCAGCCCGGCGCCCGCCATCTGGGCGGCGAGCTCCGGCAGCAACCGGTACGCGCGCACCGCCCGGACCGAGGCGTCCAGGTCGGTGATCTTGCTGAGTCCGGCGGCGATCCACACCGCGGCCAGCACCAGCCGACCCAAGGTGGACAGCCAGCTCCAGGCCGGCTTTCTCGCTACTAAGGCAGTTCCCACGGCAGTCATTGTCTTCAACAGTCGCTCGCGGGGCACATCCCGGTTCCCGAACCGGGCCCAACCGACCCGAATTACGGCATGGCTCGCTGTCAGAAAGCTCTCAGGAAGGAGTTCAGCGCGCGGCGTCCATGAGGTGGTGCAGCAGGAGCAGCTGGGTGATCGCGAGCGGTTCGCTGCGGCCGTCCGCGCCCAACCGGCCGAGGCACTCCGGTGTCTCGCTGCCCGGTTCGCCGATCGAGGCCCAGATCGCTTCCTGCACCGTCGCGCTCGCCTCCCGGGGTACGTAGCCGTGGATGTGCAGGGTGTCCACCGGGCGCCCATCGGTGTCCCTGGTCAGCTTGAGGTGCATGGTGCGGTGCAGGCCGGGCCGCAGCGCCTCGGACAGGTCGGGGTGCCGGATCGTCGGGCGCAGAATCAGCTCGGCGGACAGCGGCGTGTCGACCGGGTCCTGTCGGCTGGCGATCGGACCGAACCGCACGACCACGTCGGCGTGCTGGCGCTGAGGCCGGATGAACGCCTCGGACTCCGGCTCGCGCACGGCGAGCTCGGCGAGCACCTGCTCCGGGGTGTAGCCGCGCTTGGCAGTGTCGCGGCGCACCTTCCACTCCCGCCGCGTCGGCTCCGGTGGGTCCAGGAACACCGTCACGTCGAAGCAGGCCCTGGCCAGCTTGGTGTAGAGCGGGAAGAGCCCCTCCACGATCACGAAGTCGTTCGGCTCGACCAGCTCCGGGCGGCCGAGCTGCCCGGTGGAGTGGTCGTAGACCGGCTTCAGGATCGGCTGGCCGCTGGCGAGCAGCTGCAGGTGCTGCTCCATGATCTCGATGTAGTTGCACTCCGGGTGCAGTGCGGTGAACGGCAGCGCCTTGCGCTCCACCCGGTCGTAGCGGTGGTAGTCGTCGGTGCACAGTGACACGCACCGCTCGGGCCCGAGCACCTGCACCAGGCCGGCGGTGAGCGTCGTCTTGCCGGCGGCACTGTCCCCGGCGATGGCCAGCAGCACCGGTCGCCGCCGCGCCGGCTGCTCGCCCGCACGGTTGATCCGCAGCCTCTTGTCAGGCACCGATACACCTCCCGGTGGTGAAGGCCCCGACGTTACGGTCGGCGGCCCCCACCCCGTCTCCCCCGCTGCGGGGTAATGCCGGGGCAAACCGCGGCTGACCCGGCCGAAATGGCTCTATCGTCCTGAGCTATGTCTGCGTCGCCCACAGGGTCACCGGCCGGCCCTCCGTCGAGTGGGCCACTGCGCATCGTGCTGGTCGACGACCACGAGATGGTGGTGGCCGGCCTCAAAGCGATGCTGGCCCCGTTCCGCGGCCGGGTGCGCGTGGTGGGCGAGGCGATCGGTGCCGACGAGGCGGTCGGCGTGGTTGGCGGGCTGACCCCGGACATCGTGCTGTGCGACGTGCGCATGCAGGGTGCCAGCGGTCTGGACCTGTGCCGCACGCTGCGTACCCGGGACCCGAACTGCAAGGTGGTGCTGCTGTCGGTCTACGACGACGAGCAGTACCTGTTCCAGGCACTGCGCGCCGGCGCGTCCGGCTACCTGCTCAAGAAGATCAGCGGCGACGAGCTGGTGCGCCAGCTCGAACTGGCGCACAGCGGCGTCACGGTGATCGACACCGCGCTGGCCGGCCGTGCGGTGGACACGGCCGCCCGGCTGCAGAGCAACGAGTTCTGGCCGGGTGCCCGGCACGGACTCACCCACCGCGAGAGCGAGGTGCTCTCGCTGATCGTCACCGGCCTTTCCAACCGGGGCATCGCCACCCGGCTGGTGGTCAGCGACGAGACGATCAAGAGCCACCTGCGGTCCATCTACCGCAAGCTCGGGGTCAGCGACCGGGCCGGCGCGGTGGCCACCGCGCTGCGCGAGGGGATCTACCAGTGACCGCCGGGGAACCCGGGTTCGCGCTGCTCGGGTCGGTCGGCTCCCGGCCGGTCCTGGGGCTGGTCGCGCCGGAGCGGGAGAACGCGCTGCTGCTGGCCATCATCGAGGCGGTGTCCAACGGCCCGGCGGTGGAGCCGATGGCGGCCGCGGTGGCCCGGCTGATCACCGACGCCACCACCACCGACGTGTGCTTCGTGCACGTGCTCGACGACACCGAGCGGTCCCTCACCCTCGCCGGCGCCACGCCCCCGTTCGACCAGCAGGTCGGCCTGATCCAGCTGCCGATCGGGTCCGGTGTCACCGGTTGGGTGGCCAGCCACCACGAGCCGGCGGTCATCGTCGAGCACAAGGAGTCCGACCCGCGCTACGTACCGATCCCGGCGCTGCGGGGTACCGAGTTCACCTCGATGGCCTCGGTCCCGATGGCCACCGAGCCGGGTGGGCTGGTCGGCGTACTCAACGTGCACACGGTGGCCCGGCGCAAGTTCACCGACCGTGACCTGCGGCTGCTGCTGGTGATCGGGCGGCTGGTGGCCGGCGCCATGCACCAGGCCCGGATGCACCGCCAGCTGGCCGCACGGGAGCGGGCCCACGAGCGGTTCACCGAGCAGGTCATCGCCGCCCAGGAGACCGAGCGGCGCCACCTCGCCGGGGACATCCACGACGGCATCTCGCAGCGGCTGGTCAGCCTCTCCTACCACCTGGACGCGGTCGGCCACATCCTGCGCGACGACCCGAACGAGGCCGCCGTGCAGCTGCGGGTGGCCCGCGAGCTGGTGGACCTGACGCTGGACGAGGCACGGATCGCGATCGGCGGGCTGCGGCCGCCGGTGCTGGACGACCTCGGCCTCGCCGGCGGGCTGGCGAGCCTGGCCCGCTCGGTGCCCCAGCTGGAGGTGAGCCTGGACCTCGCCGACGAGCGGCTCCCCGAGCACGTGGAGATCGCGCTGTACCGGATCGCCCAGGAGTGCCTGCAGAACATCGCCAAGCACGCCCGCGCGAGCACCGCGTGGGTTCGCTTCGGGACCCACGAGGGCACCGCCAGGCTCGAGGTGTCCGACGACGGCGTGGGGTTCGAGGTCGGCCCCAATCCGGGCACCGGCACCGTCGAGAGCGGTTACGGGATGCAGTCCATGACCGAACGCGCCGAACTGGTCGGCGGCGAGCTGCGGGTGGTCTCCCGGCCGGGCTCGGGCACCACCATCGTGGCCACCGTCCCGGCCGGCGCCTGACCGTCCCCGCTGCTCATAGTGGACTGGACAGTCCAAGAGCTACCCTGAGAGCGTGACAGCGACCGCGAAGCTGACGCCGAAGGGCGCGGCCACCCGGGCCCGCATCGTGGCGTCCGGCGCCGACCTGGTGCTGGCCCGCGGCGTCGGCGGCACCAGCCTGGATGACATCTGCACCGGCACGGCCACCAGCAAGAGCCAGCTGTTCCACTACTTCCCGGGCGGCAAGAGCGAGCTCGTCGGCGCGATCGCGGCGTTCCAGAGCGAGCGGGTCCTGCGGGCGCAGCAGCCGTTCCTCGGCGAGCTGGACAGCTGGGCGGCGTGGCAGGGCTGGCGCGACGCGGTCCTGGCGCACTACGGGTCGCAGCGGCACTGGGGATGCCCGATCGGCGCACTGGCCACCGAGCTGATCGGCAACGACCCGGAGCGTGCGGCGGACGTCGCCCGGCACATGGACCACTGGCGCGGATACCTGCGCGCCGGACTGAGCCGGATGCGTGATGCCGGTCTGCTGCGCGCCGACGCCGACCCGGACACCCTGGCGCTGTCCGTCTTCGCCGCGCTGCACGGCGGGCTGCTGCTGACCCAGACCATGCGGTCGCTGAAACCCCTCGAGGCCGCCCTCGACGGCGCACTCACCACACTGCGGGCCGCCGCCGCGACCGGCTGACGGGACCGCCGCCGACTGAGGGCGACCGTTCCGAGCACGGGGGCGCGCCAGGCACGGGGGCGCGCCGAGCGCGCGGCCGCGAACATGCACGCGGTTACCGAGCTGCACAACAGGCAGGTCGCGAGCCACCAAAACCTGCCTCCTGTGCAGTTCGGTAACAACAAGCCGGGGAACGGGCACCTAGCGATAGTTAGGCGTTTAGTTAAGAGTGAGCGGTCAACTCTTGATAGACGTGCTAGGGGTTGGCGAACCACCATGGGCTCATGACTGATCGCTGGAACGCCGGGGTCATCCCGTACGCGGAGATGGGCTACTGGCAGCCGGACTACCTGCCCAAGGACACCGACGTGCTGTGCGCGTTCCGGATCACCCCGCAGGACGGGGTGCCCCCGGAGGAGGCCGGCGCCGCGGTGGCCGGCGAGTCGAGTACCGCCACCTGGACCGTGGTCTGGACCGACCGCCTCACCAGCTACGACCACTACCAGGCCAAGTGCTACTCGGTGACCGCCGTGCCCGGCATCCCCGGCCAGTACATCGCGCTGATCGCCTACGAGCTCGACCTGTTCGAGGAGGGCTCGATCGCGAACCTGACGAGCTCGATCATCGGCAACGTCTTCGGCTTCAAGGCGCTCAAGGCGCTGCGCCTGGAGGACATGCGGATCCCGACGCACTACGTGAAGACGTTCCAGGGCCCCGCGCACGGCATCGTGATGGAGCGCGAGTGGCTGAACAAGTACGGCCGCCCACTGCTCGGCGCCACCACCAAGCCCAAGCTCGGGCTGTCCGCGCGCAACTACGGCCGGGTGGTCTACGAGGCGCTGCGCGGCGGCCTGGACTTCACCAAGGACGACGAGAACATCAACTCGCAGCCGTTCATGCGCTGGCGGGACCGGTTCCTGCACTGCATGGAGGCGGTGAACCGGGCGCAGGCCGCGACCGGCGAGATCAAGGGCCACTACCTCAACGTCACCGCCGGGACGATGGAGGAGATGTACGAGCGCGCCGAGTTCGCCAAGGAGATCGGCAGCGTGATCGTCATGATCGACCTGACGATCGGCTACACCGCGATCCAGTCGATGGCGCACTGGGCCCGGAAGAACAGCGTGCTGCTGCACCTGCACCGGGCCGGCTACGCGACCTGGTCGCGGCAGAAGAACCACGGGGTCAACTTCCGGGTGCTGGCCAAGTGGATGCGCCTGGCCGGCGTCGACCACATCCACGCCGGCACCGTGGTCGGCAAGCTGGAGGGCGACCCGAACGCTATCCGCGGCTACTACGACACGCTGCGGCTGGACCATGTGACCGCCGACCCGGTCAAGGGCCTCTACTTCGACCAGGACTGGGCGTCCATGCCCGGGGTGATGCCGGTGGCCTCCGGCGGCATCCACGCCGGCCAGATCCACCAGCTGCTCGGCTACCTGGGCGAGGACGTGGTGCTGCAGTTCGGCGGCGGCACGATCGGCCACCCGATGGGCATCGCGGCCGGCGCCACCGCCAACCGCGTCGCCGTCGAAGCGATGATCAAGGCGCGCAACGAGGGCCGGGACTACGTCATCGAGGGCACCGACATCCTCAAGGCGGCCGCCAAGCAGAGCCGCGAGCTCGACATCGCGCTGGCCACCTGGGGCGACATCACCTTCAACTACGAGTCGACCGACGTGCCGGACGTCGTCGAGACGCCGACCAGCGTCTGAGAGGGCGAGGAAACCATGCGTATCACCCAGGGCACCTTCTCCTACCTGCCCGAGCTCACCGACGCCGAGATCACCGCACAGATCGGCTACTGCCTGGACAACGGCTGGCCGCTGTCGGTCGAGTACACCGACGACCCGCACCCGCGTAACTCCTACTGGGAGATGTGGGGGCTGCCGATGTTCGAGCTGGCCGACCCGGCCGGCGTCCTGCTGGAGGTGGACGCCTGCCGCCGGGCCAACCCGAACGTCTACATCAAGCTCAACGCATACGACGCGCGGCTCGGCCGGCAGACCACCGCCCTGTCGTTCCTGGTGCAGCGCCCCGCCGAGGAGCCCGGGTTCCGGCTGGAGCGCCAGGAGACCGGCAACCGGACCGTCCGGTACACCACCCACTCCTACGCCACCGAGCGCCCGGCCGGCGAGCGCTACCCGCGGGGCTGAGGTGACCCGCCCAGCACCCACCGCCGAGCGCGCCTCCTTCGGGATGCGCCGCCCGGTCGGTGTGCCGGAGCCTGCCGAGCCGGCTCCCGAGGTACTGCCTGCCGACACCCTGGTGGACCTCGCGCAGGCCCGCCGGGATGCCGGTATCGACGAGGTGCTCGGCGCGCTGGACCGGGAGCTTGTCGGGCTGGCGCCGGTGAAGACGCGCCTCGCCGAGATCGCCGCGCTGCTGCTGGTGGACCGCACCCGGGCGCGGTTCGGGGTGGCCACGCCGGCGCCGACGCTGCACATGTGCTTCACCGGTAACCCCGGCACCGGCAAGACCACCGTGGCGCTGCGGCTGGCCGACCTGCTGCACCGGCTCGGCTACCTGCGCCGGGGTCACCTGGTGGCGGTGACCAGGGACGACCTCGTCGGGCAGTACGTCGGGCACACCGCACCGAAGACCAAGGACGTGATCAAGCGGGCGATGGGCGGCGTGCTGTTCATCGACGAGGCCTACTACCTGTACAAGGTCGAGAACGAGCGGGACTACGGCGGCGAGGCCATCGAGATCCTTCTGCAGGTGATGGAGAACAACCGGGACGACCTGGTGGTGGTGCTGGCCGGCTACGCCGACCGGATGGACACCTTCTTCGCCGCCAACCCCGGCATGCAGAGCCGGATCGCGCACCACATCACGTTCCCCGACTACACCGTCGGCGAGCTGGCGCAGATCAGCGAGCTGATGGCGGACGGGCTGGGCTACCGGTTCTCCGCCGAGGCGCGCGAGGTACTGGGCCGCTACCTGCGGGCCCGGGTGGGCCAGCCGTGGTTCGCCAACGCGCGCAGTGTGCGCAACGCGGTGGAGCGGGCCCGGCTGCGGCAGGCCCGGCGGCTGCTCGAGCGGCCCGACCCCCGGGTGGACCTGGCCGCGTTGACCACCCTGGAGGCACCGGACCTACTGGCCAGCCGGGTGTTCCGGGGCGAGCCGGACGGGGCGACAATCACGGGAGGGTCCTGAACAGTGCCGCTCGTCGCGAGAGGTGATCCAGTTGGATGCATCGAAAGGCCCTGTCCTCCTCGTAGGGGTCGATGCCGGGGTTGTATCGACCCCTACGACAACGCCGCCCGGCGCCAGCTGGGCGCCTCGCAGTAGAGCATGCATTGTTCAGGGCGCTCCTCAGTGACGACCAATGCGCGGTTGCGGGCGCTCGTCGAGCTGGCGGACACCGGCTCGGTGCGGGCCGCCGCGCAGCGGCTGGTGGTCACCGAGGCTTCGGTGTCCGCCGCGATCAGCGCACTGGCCGCCGAGGTCGGCGTGCCCCTGCTGGACCGCGACGGGCGGGGGGTGCGGCTGACCGCGGCCGGCCGCCGCTACGTCCACTACGCACGCCGCATCCTGGGCCTGCACGAGGAGGCGCTGGCCGCCGCGCGCAGCGAGGCCGACCCGGAGCACGGCACCCTGCGACTGGCCGCGGTGACCACGGCGGGCGAGCACCTGCTGCCCACCCTGCTCGCGTCGTTCCGCGCCGAGTACCCGGCGGTGGTGCTCGGGTTGGAGGTCGCGCCGCGGGGGGCGGTGTGGCCCAAGCTCGCCTACCACGAGGTGGACCTGGTCGTCGCCGGCCGCCCACCCGATGACGGGCCGATGTGGGTGCGGGCGGTGCGCCCCAACTCGCTGGTGGTCGTCGGGTCGCCGGAGCTGGCCGCCACGTTCGACCCGGCCGCGGCGACCTGGCTGCTCCGCGAGCCCGAATCCGGTATCCGGGCCACCACGACCGCGCTGCTCAGCGCTCTGGAGGTCGACCCGCCGCGGCTCACCCTGGGTTCGCACGGCGCCGTGGTCGCCGCCGCGGTGGCCGGCCTCGGCGTCACCCTGGTGTCCCTGCCGGCGGTGCACGGGCACCTCGAGTCCGGCGCGCTGGTCCAGCTCGCGGTACCGGGCACCCCGCTGCGGCGGCCCTGGCACGTGGTGAGCCAGCCGGCGCCGACCGCCACCACCGAGCTGTTCGTCCGCCACCTGCTGGCACACGGCGAGCTCGGCTGGCGGGCACCGGGTTCTCCGGGAGCTCCGGGAGACCCGGCGGAAGACTCGCCGGCCGCCACCGCCGCGCGGACCTGAGCCCGCGACCGCTCCCACACCGACCACCATCGGGGGCCGCCCTGGCGAGGCACCGCCCTGGGGATCAGGATAGAACTCAGGCAACGGAGCCACATCTCACCATCCAGCTGTTGGGTGGATGATCGTCATTGCTGGCGGAGCTACGAGAGGTGGTGCCATGGACGGGGTCGCCGATATGGGCGGCACGGGCGGCTGGGGCCCGGTGCACCCGCCGAGCCCGGACGAACCGGTGTTCGCGGAGACCTGGGAGGGGCGGGCGTTCGCGCTGGCCCTGCTGTCCATGGGCCGGGTCTCCGGGCGGAACCTGGACGCCTTCCGGCACGCCCTGGAGCGGCTGGACCGCGCCGCCTACCTGAGTGACGGCTACTTCGGGCGGTGGCTCAACGCCGCGGAGCTGATGCTCGTCGAGAGTGCCATCCTGGCCCCCGGCGCGGTCGACGCCCGGGCCCGAGGGCTGCGCGGCGAGCAGGTCGAGGAGCCGCCGGTACCGGAGCCGGACAAGCCGGACTACGCGGCCACCGGCCCCGGCTCACTGCGCACCGTGGAGCAGGCGCCGGCGTTCGCGGTCGGTGACACCGTGCGCGCCAAGGACATCTCCCCCGCCGGCCACACCCGCCTGCCCGGCTACGTCCGCGGCCACACCGGCGTGGTGGAGATCATCCAGCCGGCTGCGCTGCTGCCCGACACGCACGCCCACTTCCTGGGCGAGAACCCGCAGCACGTCTACTCGGTGCGGTTCAAGTCCCGCGAGCTCTGGGGCACCGGACCGGGCACGGACGCCGAGCCGTTCGCGCTGACCATCGAACTGTTCGAGAGCTACCTGGAGCCCGCGGCAGGAGTCACGGCATGAGCAGCGAACCCACCGAGCGGATCCCGGCCGCACTGCGCACCGAGGCGCTCGAGCAACTGCTCACCGAGCGCGGCCTGGTCGACCCGACCGCGATGGACAAGTTCATCACCAACTACGAGACCAACGTCGGCCCGCTCAACGGCGCCAAGGTGGTCGCCAAGGCGTGGACCGACCCCGAGTACCGGGAGCGGCTGCTCACCGACGGCACCGCGGCGATCAAGGAGCTCGGGTTCACCGGCTCGCAGGGCGAGCACATCGTGGTCGTGGAGAACACCGCGACCACGCACAACGTCATCGTGTGCACGCTGTGCTCGTGCTACCCGTGGCCGGTGCTCGGGCTGCCCCCGTCCTGGTACAAGGACCCGGCCTACCGCGCGAGGGTGGTCAAGGAGCCCCGCGCGGTGCTCGCCGAGATGGGCCTGGAGCTGGCCGACGACGTCCGGATCACCGTGCGCGACTCCAGCAGCGAGGTCCGCTGGCTGGTGCTCCCGCAGCGCCCGGCCGGCACGGAGAACCTCGACGAGGACGCGCTGATCCCGCTGGTGACCCGGGACGCGATGGTCGGCGTGGCCAAGGTGGCTGCCCCGTGACCCCCCAACTCGACCGTGACCAGCAGGGCACTCACCAGCGCGGCACCGACCAGCCCAGCACTCACCAGCACGGCACCGACCGGCTGGAGGCCGGAGCGGGCCTCGACGGACCCGCCGCGCCGCTGGAGTCGGACGGCCCGGGAGCGCCGCCCCGGTCCAACGGCGAGCTGGTGTTCGCCGAGCCGTGGGAGAGCCGCGCGTTCGGGATGGCGGTCACCCTCTTCGACGCGGGTGCGTTCCGCTGGCCGGATTTCCAGGCGGCCCTGATCGCCCGGATCGCCGCCTGGGAGGCCGCCCCGCCCCCCGGTGAGTGCTGGAGCTACTACCAGCACTGGCTGGGCGCCCTGGAGGACGTGCTGGCCAGCGACGGCACGGTGGCCGCCGGCGAGGTCAGCGACCGGGCCGCCGCACTGGCCCACCGCCCGGCCGGCCACGACCACCGGGATGACCACGGGCACGGGCACTGAGCGGAGTCACCGGGAACGGATGCACCGGGTGACGGACCACGGCCCGGCGCGTTTCACGTAACCGTGTTCACGTCACGGCCTGTGGATGACTAGGCGGCGACGTCGCGCACCTTGCGTGGACGCCGCGCATCTCGCACCATGCGCGACGTCAGCGAGCAAACCGCCGGCACCCCAGCCCCGCGCGACGTCCACCATGCGCGACGTCCACCAGAGGTACTCAGTCGTCGACCACGTGCACGGCGGCCTCCTCGGCGGACGCGCCCGCGCCGTCGATGCCGACGTCCTCGGCGTACGGCTCGTGGTCGCCGGCACCGTCGCCGTTGTCGGTCAGCCGGCCGGACCGGGCGTCGCCGACCTCGTCGTCACGCAGCTCACCGTCGGTGTCGGACTCGTCGCCGAGG
The DNA here is from genome assembly GCF_052566575.1 of Pseudonocardia sp. Cha107L01. Classification (NCBI taxonomy): domain Bacteria; kingdom Bacillati; phylum Actinomycetota; class Actinomycetes; order Pseudonocardiales; family Pseudonocardiaceae; genus Pseudonocardia; species Pseudonocardia sp. Cha107L01. The sequence continues at coordinate 4,423,378 of NZ_CP199579.1, read as the reverse complement.
CCGTCGTCGTCGGTGTCCTCGTCGGCCCAGGACTCCGGGAGCTCGCGGGCCAGCCGCCGGTCCAGGCCTTCGCCCTCGGCCTCCTCGCGCGAGGTGGTGCCCCAGTCCTCGACCGCCCACGGCTTCTCCGGCGGTGAGTACCCCTCGTCCAGCGGGTCGTTCGGGCCCCGCCCGTCCAGCGTGTCCAGTCCGTCCAGCTGCTCGAACACGTCGTCGTCGACCTCATCGGGGTCCATCGCGTCCTCCCTCGGTTCGACCCGGTCGGCACAACCGGTCGACCGCCGAGCGTATGCCCGATCCGCCCGGACCGGATCCCCGACTCACCCGGACCGAACCGCCGACCCGCGGCGGGACCGGGCGGCGGACGGCTGTCCAAAACGTGGCGAAGGCCACCCCACCTGCGCAAGCAGAGCGCTTGCTACAGCTAGCACTCTCCCTTATGGTCGTTCCTGTCAGTCCAAACCTGACAGCGGGATCTGACAACAGACCTGACAGCAGAGAGCTGGTCGAGCAGGACGCGGCGCCCGGGTCGGACCGGAGCGATCGGACCGATCTCGGCCCGTCCAACCCGACCGCGGCGCAGGCACGAACAGCCGTCGCGGACACCAGTCCAATCACAGAGAGGTGATCTTCAATGGCTATCCAGCTGCCGACCTCCGCGGACGTCCGTAAGGCCCGTTCGCAGGTCAACAAGACCGTCAACACCCAGGTCGACGCGGTTCGCCGGCCGGTCATGGCCGCGCTCGGCGCGACCGACCTCGCGGTGCAGACGCTGCGCGAACTGCCCGAGGAGCTGCGCACCCGGCTGAGCCGCGACGAGCTCCGCAAGCGCGCCGACGAGGCGGGCGAGCGGGCGCGGGGCACCTACAACGAGTGGGCCGAGCGCGGCGAGGGCACCCTCGAGCGCATCCGCACCCAGCCCCAGGTCGCCCGTGCGCTGCGCTCCGTGGAGAGCGCCAACAAGCGTTCGAACTCGCTGGTCGAGAACCTGGTGGACGAGCTGCACGACGTCGGCAGCGAGGTACTCGAGGCCGTGAGCTTCGAGACGCGCTCCGCCGGCGAGCGCACCGCCCGCCGCACCCAGCGGGTGGCACGGGACACCGCGAAGGCGGTGACCGAGGTGAGCGCCGAGTTCGCCGAGGCGGTCACGGACGCCGCTGACGAGGCCGCGCACACCACGCGCAGCGCCACCCGCAAGGCCGCCAACCGGACCGCGCCGGCCAAGTCGACGCCGGCCAAGTCGACGCCGGCCAAGTCCGCACCGGCCAAGTCTGCATCGGCGGAGCAGCCGAAGACGAACAACGGCGCGCGCCGCACGACCGCGAACAAGTAAGCGAAGGTCCTGACGGTCCCTCGGCAGGTCCGACACCCGGAGCCCCGGAGCAGAGTCTGCTCCGGGGCTCTCTCGCGAGCCGCGGCGGCGCGTGCCGTCAGCCAACCGCCCCGGATCGAGGTGTTACGTCGCCGGTGTGCCGGCCGACCCGGGTGGCGCGGCGGCCAGCTCCGTCCGGCGCCGCCGGTACTCGGCCAGCCACTCGGCCCGGTCGGCGAAGTTCCGGCTGGTCGGCGGACCGTCGGTCGGGGCTACCTGCAGCCCGTACGGCGGACCGCCGGACCACGGGTCCACAGTGGCGGTCAACATCGTCCCGGAGGCCAGGTGCAGCGCCGCCGTGCTGCCCTCGGTGAGCTCGGCGGGGGACTCCGGGCCGCGCAGCGACGCCCACTGGGCACCGGCCGACCTGGCTGCCGCGACGACCCGCTCCACCCGCTGCCGCTCGGACGCCGCGGTGAGCTCCCGGTCCCGGACCGCGCAGGCCACGCCCAGCAGCAGGTCGGTGGGCAGGCCGACGCCCTCCGGGCAGGCCGAGGCCAGCACCTGTTCGGCGTCGGCCTCGACCGCCAGCAGGGCGGCCATGTCCCCGCCGCGCCGCCGCACCTCGTCGACCACCGCCTGGATCTGGTCCAGTGCCAGCTGGTAGGTGCTCCGATTCGCGATCAGCGTGGGGTAGAGCCGGTCCTCGGCCGCGCGCCAACGCGCCCGGGGATCGCTGGCTGCCGGGTCGGTCAGGTTCCTTGTCGTGTCCATGCCGCAGTCAGGTCTACAGCGTCCGGGTCCGCGTGGCCAGCGCGCCCTCCCGAGGGCGGCGTGCCGCGGCGGCCGGCACGTCCACCCGGCGGCCACGGCACACTGGCCGGGACGGGTGTTGCGGTCGTATCCCGACCACGCACCACCGCGCAGAGGAGGACGAATGGGTGTGACCGAGCGTGCCGTGCAGGCCCGCTGGACGGGTGGCCTGCGGGCCGTCGTGCAGGCCGGCGACTTCGAGGTGGTGGCTGACGAGCCCGAGTCGGCCGGCGGGACCGGCACCGGGCCACAACCCACCGAGCTGTTGCTGGCCTCGATCGCGTCCTGTTTCACGATCTCGCTGGCCTACAGCGCCCGCAAGCGCGACATCGAGCTCGCCGACGTCGAGGTCGACGTGGTCGGCCACTACGACGGCCCCCAGTTCGGCTCGTTCCGGATCATCGTGCGGGCCAGTGCCCCGACCGGCGACGACCTGGCCAAGCTGGCCGAGTCGGCGAAGCGGGTCTGCTACGTCACCCGGACGCTGGCCGCCGCACCGACGATCGAGGTCGTCACCGAGTAGGCCGTCACCGAGTACGCCGCCGGGCCGGCTGCACTAGGGTCGCGGCACTCTCGTTGATCCGAAGGGCCCATCCCACTGTCCGCTGAACGCTCCCCCCGGAGGGTGCTGACCTTCGCCGCGCTGGTGGTCGGCTGCGTCGGGGTGCTCGCCGCGGTGGCGTTGCCGTTCGCACCGGTCCTCGCCGAGCGGAGCACGGTCAGCTGGCCGATCGCCGGGCAACCGGTGGCCTCCAGCACCGCGTTCTTCACGCCGTACCGCCCGGTGCGGCTGACCGCTGAGGTGCCCTGCCCGGTGCTGCGCGCGGCCGCCGCGGCGAACCGGCCGGTCACGGTGCTGGACACCGCCTCGGCCGGTGCGGGACTGCTGGTGCGGGTGGCGGGCGGCGCGACCCAGGTGCTGCTGAACGGGCGGCTGGTGAGCAGTACCGCGACGGCGGCACCGGAGTGTGCGGTCACCGTGGCCGCCGACTCGGGCGGGGCGCTGGTCGCGGCGGGCGGGCAGCGGATCCGGCTGGACGGCGAGCCGACGCCCCAGGTGCAGGCGTTCCGCACCGAGCTGGCCCCGGCGTTGGCCGCCGGGCTGAGCGTCACCGGGTACACCGAGGACCCGTTCCACGTCCGGGCCACCGGGCTGAAGTCGGCGCTGCTGGCGGTCCAGCTGCTCGCCGCGGCCGGGGCACTGGCCTGGCTCTGCTGGGCCGGGTCCGGCTCGGTCGAGGCCGGCGCTGTCGGGTCCGGCGCTGTCGGGTCCGGCGCCGTCGGGTCCGGCGCGGTCGGGTCCGGCGCGGTCGGGTCCGGCGCGGTCGGGTCCGGCGCAGCTCAGGACCGCGTTGGCAGCTCGACACCGGAACCCGGGCGCGGTGTCCGGGCCAGGGCCGCGGGGCTGGCGGTGGACCTGGGGATGCTGGTCACGCTGGCCGGCTGGGCGGTGATCGGACCGCTGTCCGACGACGACGGCTTCGCCGCGATGATCGCGCGCAACTCCCGCCTCGCCGGCTACCAGGGCAACTACTACCGCTGGTGGAACGCCTCGGAGACACCGTTCGCCCTGGCCCAGCACGTGCTGGCGCCGCTCACCGAGGTCAGCCTGGCGCCGCTGTGGCTGCGGGTACCGAGCACGCTGCTGGCCGCGGTCACCTGGTTCGCGCTCAGCCGGGGCGTCCTGGTCGCCGCGCTGCCGGAGCTGGCCCGCCGCACCGGGATCCGGCTGCTCGCGGCCGGCTGCTTCCTGGCCTGCTGGCTGCCGTTCGACCTCGGCGTCCGCCCGGAGGCCTACATCGCGGTCGGTGTGACCGGGGTGTTGGCACTGCTGTGGCGGGGGCGCGGGTTGCCCGCACTGGGCGCCGCCACCCTGCTCGCCGCGCTGACGGTGAGCGCCAGCCCGTCCGGGGTGCTGCTCGCCGCACCCGTCCTGGTGTTCGCGCCCCAGGTCGTCCGGATCGTCCGGGCTGGTGCCGGCGGGCTCGAGATCGTGGCCAGGGTCGCGGCGTTGTGCTGCGTCGGTGGTGTGGCGCTGGTCCTGGTGTTCGCCGACCAGAGCTGGCACGCGCTGGCCGTCGCGACCCGGTGGCACACCCAGTTCGGCCCGTCGTTGCCGTGGTACGCCGAGCTGGCCCGCTACAGCTCCCTGCTCGGCGACGGCCCGGACGGCACCGCCACCAAACGGGTGCCGGTGCTGCTCACCCTGGCGCTGCTGCCGGTGGTCGGGCTGCTGCTCGCCCGGCGCACCGAGGGCGGGATCGCCGGGGCGGCCGAGGGTGGTGCCGCCGGGGCGGCCGGGCGGGTCAGCCCGGCGGCGGCCCGGTTGGCCGGGGTCGCTGTGCTGGGGCTGGCGCTGTTCTGGCTCACCCCGTCCAAGTGGTCGCACCACTTCGGCGGGTTGGCCGGGGTCTTCGCCGCGTTCCTGGTGGTGGCCGCCGTCCTGCTGGTGCGTTGCGCCCGGTCGACGCCGGCCGGGGATCGGGTGCCGCTCGGTGTCGGGTTGGGCGGGGTCGGGTTGGTCGCGGTGGTCGCCGGGCTGGCCTTCGGCGCGCCGAACCAATGGTGGCAACCGGTGATCTACGACGTGCCGTGGGCGCACAGCCCGATCCGCCCCGGCGGGCTGCCGCTGAACTCCCCGCTGCTCTGGGCGGGCGCGGTCGGGCTGGGCTACCTGGTGGTGCGGCGGCGCCGCGGTGCCGCCCCGGCCAACCGCTCGCTGGTCGCCGCCCCGGCCGTGCTGGCCAGCTCGGTCGTGGCGGTCTCGGTCGCGGTGCTGCTCGGTTCGTTCATCGCCGCGCCGATCCGCCAGCCCACCGGTTCGCTGGCGCTGGCCAACCTGCGCTGGCTGGCCAGGGACGGCGGCTGCGGGCTGGCCGACGACGTGCAGGTGCTGCCCGACGTGCCCGCCGGCCTGCTCGCCCCGGCCGGCACCGATTCCGGTGTGCTGGACGGGTTCAGCGCCGGCGCGGGCTACGACCAGGGCGCGCCGCCGCCGGACCCGCCCGGCGCCGGTGCCTCGAAATACCTCTGGGGCAGCCTCATCGGGGGCCAGGTGAACACCGGCGCGCTGACCAGCCCCTGGTTCACCCTGCCCCGCTTGGCCGCCGACCAGCAGGTCGCTGTGTCGGTGGCCGGCCGTACCGATGGCGGCAACCGGCTGGTCCTGGAGTTCGGCCGGGCGGGACCGACAGCCGTGCCGACAGCCGCTCCGGTACCGACCCACTCGCCGGCCGCGGCGACCGCACCGGAGACGGTGACGCCGCTGGGCACCGTGACCCCGCCGGATCCGATGCGCGCGCCATTCGGGGTGACGCCGGAGTACCGGCTCTGGCGGGCCGTGGGGGTGGGCGCAGCGCAGGTCCCGGCCGGCACCGACCGGGTCCGGGTGCGCGCGGCGGACGGCACCGCCGACCCGGACGGCTGGCTGGCGGTGTCCGGTCCGAGGCTGCGCCAGGTGCTCGGGCTCAACGGGTTCCTGGCCGAGCACCGACCGGTGCTGGTGGCCTGGCCGATCGCGTTCCTGTTCCCGTGCGTGACCGACCCGGTCGCGGTGCACCACGGCCTCGCCCAGGCGCCGGTCACCGTGCTCGAGGCGCCGAGGAGCTACGGCGACCTGTCCGCCGCCTCCACCGACCCGGGCATCGGCGGCAACTTCGCCCCGTTGCGCACCCTGGGCGGGCTCGGCGAGGAGACCAACCAGCTGGCCGGTCGCCCCGGGGTGGACTGGGGCGACGTGCTGCTGACCCACTACCCCGCGGCCCGCGACCAGTACCGGATCGACACCAGCTGGGTCCCGGTCTCCGGCCTGCACGGCTGACCAGCGCCGAATCCTTCGCCGAGTTCAACCGCAGCGGCCTCGCACCCCCCGATCGGGGCCGGTGTGGTTGAACTCGGCGAGGTTCTGAGACCGCGGGCGGGCGAGGTTCTGAGACGGTCGGGCGAGGTTCGGTCAGCGGGTGAGGGCCAGCACCGCGCTCATGTCGCGCACCGCGCGGGCGGTACCCCGCACCGAGCCGGACACCTTGGACCGGCCGCCGGTCCTGGGGCGGTACTCCACGTCGATCTCGTGCAGCCGCCAGCCGGCCGACCCGGCGCGCAGCAGCAGCTCCAGCGGGTAGCCGAACGCGCGGTCCTGCACACCGAGCGCGAGCAGTGCGTCCCGGCGGACCACGCGGACCGGCGCGATGTCGTGCACCGGAACCCCCCGGCGGCGCAGCAGGCCGGCGATCAGCGCGTTGCCCAGCCGGGCGTGCCACGGCATGGCACCCCGGACCGGGCGGCGCCGACCCACCGCCAGGTCGGCACGGCCGGCGGCCACCTCGGCCACCAGGGTGGGCAGCACCTCCGGGGGCAGCGAACCGTCCGCGTCGAGCACGCACACGTAGTCGGCGGTCGCGGCCAGCAGCCCGGCGTGCACCGCCGCGCCGTAACCCCGCCTCGGCTCGTGCACGACGGTGGCACCGGCCGCCGTGGCCACCGCCACCGTGTCGTCCGTGCTGCCGTTGTCCACCACGATCGCCCGGTAGCCGGCGGGCAGCCGGGCCAGCACCCCCGGCAGCGACTCGGCCTCGTTGAGGCAGGGCAGCACCACGTCCGCACCGGCTGTCACGCTGCGCACCCTAGAAGAACCACGGCCCCGGACCCGCGCCGACCCGGTTACGGAGTGGTGACACCGGGCGAGGAGACCGCCGGGGGGCCAGTGAGTCCGGCCGGGTCGCGGAGCGGGTCGGTGGCGAACGCGGCCACCCCGTCGGCGAAGCGCACCCCGGCCCGGAAGCCGAGGAGCGCACGTGCCTTGGCGGGGTCGGCCACCACGTGCCGGACGTCGGCCGCCCGCGCCCCGCCCACGGTCACCGGCTGCGGGCCGTCCATCGCCGAGGCCAGCGTGGCGGCCAGCTCACCCACCGTGTGCGGCTCGCCGGAGCACACGTTCACCGCCTCCAGCCGGCCGGCCGTGCGCGCCGGGTCGGCGGCCAGCGCCAGCGCGTTCGCCTCGGCCACGTCGGTGACGTGCACGAAGTCCCGCCGCTGTGCCCCGTCCTCGAGCACCGTGGGTGCCTCTCCCCTGGCCAGCGCGGAGCGGAAGATCGACGCCACCCCGGCGTACGGGGTGTCCCGGGGCATCCGGGGGCCGTACACGTTGTGGTAGCGCAACGACCACACCGAGCCGCCGGTCTGCCGCGCCCAGGCGCCGGACAGGTGCTCCTGGGCGAGCTTGCTCGCGGCGTACGTACTGCGCGGGTCCAGCGGGGCGTCCTCCCCGACCAGGCCGCCGACCAGGGCCGCGCCGCACTCCGGGCAGGGCGGCTCGAACCGGCCGGCAGCCAGCTCCGCCGGCCGGCGCGGGCCGGGCCGCACGGTGCCGTGGGTCGCGCAGTCGTAGCGGCCCTCGCCGTAGACGACCATCGAGCCGGCCAGCACCAGCCGGCCCACGCCGGTGGCGTGCATGGCGGCGAGCAGCACCGCGGTGCCGTAGTCGTTGTGCGAGGCGTAGTCGGGCGCGTCGGAGGGGTCCAGCCCGTGGCCGACCATCGCGGCCTGGTGACACACCGCGTCCATCCCGGGCAGCAGCCGGCGCAGCAGCTCGCCGTCCCGCACGTCGCCGACCACCAGCTCGTGCCGGTCGGTCCACGGCGGCGCCCCGCCCGACCCGTGCGCCTGCGGCAGCAGCGCGTCCAGCAGCAGTACCCGGTGGCCCGAGTCGGCGAGCAGGTCCGCGACGTGGGACCCGATGAACCCGGCCCCGCCGGTGATCAGGATGTGCACCGCACGAGGCTAACGGCCGTGCTCCGGGCGCACGGCGGAGATCGGTTACCGAGTGCTTACGAACCGTCATGATCGTCGCTCTGCGCAACTGTTGGTCGCTAGCGTCACGACCATGCCACGAACGACGTCGAGGCAGGCGCCACCGCGCCGTGTCCCGACCCCCGCCGAGCCGCCGCCGGCACGCTACGGGTTCCCCGCCGTGCTCTGGCGGACTGTCGAGCGACTCCGCCCGCCGGGCCTCGGCCGGACCCGGTTCTGGCGCAGCCCGCTGCGCGGCCCGTGGCTGACCTCGGTGTTCGGCGCCGTCCTCCTGATCACCCTGCCGATCGTGATCGTCACCGGGCTGCTGGACTACATCGCGTACGGGCCCCAGTTCGACCAGGCCTTCCCGTTCGACGTGGGATGGCTGCACCTGCCCTACTTCGACTGGCCGAGCCGGCCGTCCTGGCTGTTCCGGCTGACCCAGGGCCTGCACGTCGGACTGGGCCTGGTGCTCATCCCGGTGGTGCTGGCCAAGCTGTGGTCGGTGGTGCCCCGGCTGTTCGCGTGGCCGCCGGCCCGCTCGCTCGCGCAGGTGCTGGAGCGGGTCTCGCTGGTCGCGGTGGTCGGCGGGATCCTGTTCGAGATCGCCACCGGCGTGCTGAACATCCAGTACGACTACGTGTTCGGCTTCGACTTCTACACCGCGCACTACTACGGCGCCTGGGTGTTCATCGGCGGCATCGTGGTGCACGTCGCGATCAAGTTCCCGCACATGGTGACGGGGCTGCGGTCCCGCTCGCTGCGCACCGAGCTGCGCACGCCGCTGGCCGGGACCCGGCCGGAGCCGGCCCACCCGGAGGACCCGGACAGCCTGGTCGCGCTGGACCCGGCACCACCGACGCTGTCCCGGCGCGGTCTGTTGGCCGTGGTCGGCGGCGGCTCACTGCTGGTCGGGCTGCTGACCGCCGGGCAGACCATCGGCGGCCCACTGCGGCACGCCGCCATCCTGCTGCCGCGCGGGCGCTCCTACGGCGACGGCCCGAACGACTTCCAGATCAACCGCACCGCGGTGGCCGCCGGCATCACCGACGAACTGGTCGGGCCGGGCTGGCGGCTGGGTCTGACCGGCGGCCCGCTGCCGCTGACCCTGGACCGGGCGGCGCTGTCGTCGCTGCAGCAGCACAGCGTCGAGCTGCCGCTGGCCTGCGTCGAGGGCTGGTCGAGCACCCAGACCTGGACCGGGGTGCGGCTGGGCGACCTGGCCGCGCTGGCCGGGGTGGCCGCGCCGACGTCGGCGGTGGTGCGGTCGGTGGAGCCGATGGGCGCGTTCGCCACCGCCTCGCTCACCGCCGGCCAGGTGCTGAACCCGGACGCACTGCTCGCCACCTCGGTGAACGGTGCGCCGCTCAGCCGCGACCACGGCGCCCCGTGCCGGGTCATCGCTCCCGCGGTGCCCGGGGTGCACTGCACCAAGTGGGTCGGGTCCATCGAGTTCCGGAGCGCACCGTGATCACCCGCTGGAAGGCCTTCTACGGCGAGCACCCGCTGCACCTGTTGGCCGTGCTGGCCTGCCTGGCGCTGGCCGGGTACGCGGCGCTGGGGGTGCTGGCCAACCCGGTGTGGCCGAGGATGCTGATCTGGTTCGGCGCCGCGATCGTGGCGCACGACCTGGTGGTGTTCCCGCTCTACGCGGCCGCCGACCGGGTGCTGAACCGGGTGCGGCCGGGCCCCGGGGTCAACTACCTGCGGGTGCCGCTGCTCGGCGTCGCCCTGACGTTCCTGCTGTTCTTCCCGGGCATCATCCGCCAGGGCGCGGGCGCCTACCGGGCCGCCACCGGGCTGACCCAGGAGCCGTTCCTGGCCCGCTGGTTGCTGCTGTGCGCCGCGATGTTCGCCGGGTCGTTGCTGGTCTACGCGGTGCGCTCGGTGACCCGCCGACTCGGCCGGCACCCGACACCGGCCCCCACTCCCTCGGCACAGCGATGACCCAGCCATAACAGACCGTCGTTCTGTTAAGCTCGGAACAAGCTCCTCGCTGAATCCGACGCGCAAAGGACGGCATCCGCTGATGCGGCTGTTGCACCACATCCCCCGCCGGCTCCTGGTCTCCCTGGTGCTGCTGCTGTTGTTCTCCGTTCCCTGGTGGACCCTGCTCGGCAGCCCGCTGTCCTGGCCGGACCCGATGCTGCTGGTGGGCACCGCGGTGTTCGTGCTGGCCGTCCTGGGTCTGCCGGTGCTGATGATCCTCGGGCACGGGGCCGCGCAGCGCGACGCGGCGGCCGCGCTGGGCGACACGATGCTGGGAACCGCCTGGCTGCTGTTCAGCTGGTCGGTTATCGGCAACCTGGGCGGGCTGGTGCTGCTCGCGGCCGGGGTGCCGGATCCGGCCCGGTCCCGGATCGTCGCGGTATCGGTGCTGGTCGCCGTGGTGGTGCTGCTCGGCTGGGGCATGTTCGAGGCGCGCCGGGTACCCCGGGTGCGCGAGCTCGACGTGGTGCTCCCCCGGCTGGGCGCCGGCCTGGACGGGCTGCGCCTGGTGGTCGTCACCGACACGCACTTCGGCCCGATCGACCGCGCCGGCTGGTCGACGAAGGTCACCGACACGGTCAACGCGCTGCACCCGGACATCGCCTGCCACGCCGGTGACCTCGCGGACGGGCCGGTCGAGAAGCGCCGGCACCAGGTCGACCCGCTGGCCAAGGTGCACGCCGAGCTGGGCAAGTTCTACATCACCGGCAACCACGAGTACTTCGGCGACGCGGCGGGCTGGATCGACCACATGGCCTCGATCGGCTGGCAGCCGCTGCACAACCTGCACGAGGTGGTGTGCCGGGGCGGTGACCGGCTGGTGATCGCGGGCGTCGACGATCCGACCGGCGTCGGCCTCCTCCTCGGGCACGGCCCCGACCTGTCGGCCGCACTGTCCGGCGCGGACCCGGAGCTGCCGGTGGTACTGCTCGCCCACCAGCCCAAACAGGTCACCGAAGCCGTGGCGGCCGGCGTCGACCTGCAGATCTCCGGGCACACCCACGGTGGCCAGATCTGGCCGTTCCGCTACCTGGTGCGCCTCGACCAGCCGGTGGTGGCCGGGTTGAGCCGGCACGGTGAGCGCACCCAGCTCTACACCAGCCGGGGCACCGGGTTCTGGGGTCCGCCGCTGCGCGTCTTCGCGCCCAGCGAGATCACCGTGCTCACCCTGCGCGCGCCGGGCGCCTGAACCGGGTCGGGGGCGGTCCTGCTCGAGGCCGCCCTGCTCGGGTCAGGTCCCCTGCTCCAGACCGAACCGGCGGAGACCGGCGTCCAGCTGATCGCTCTGCTGCGCCTCGACCAGGATCCGGGCCACCTCGCGCAGCTTGGTGTTGTGATGTTGCGACGCCGTGCGCAGCGCATTGAACGCCGCCTCGGTGCCGTAGCCGTGATGGTGCATCAGCAGCCCCTGCGCCTGCCCGATCAGCGACCGGGTGCCCAGAGCGTCGCGCAGGTGCTTCACCAGGGTCTGGCAGTCGGAGTAGAGGCTGATGTTGTCGAACGCCACGCCGGCGTGCAGGGCGAACAACAGCACCATGTCGTAGGAGGTGTCCGCGAACTCGTTGGGCTTGCGGGAGAACAGGGTGAACGCGGCCGCCGGCTCGGCCTTCGTGTCCAGCGGGAGGCAGAGCGCGCTGTGGTAGCCGGCCTTGACCATCCGGGCGCCGAACTCCGGCCACCGCTGCTCCGAGTCGACGTCGGGCAGCCGACGCGGCTCCCGGTAGCGCAGCACCTCGACGATCGGGCTGACGTCGCCCGGTGAGTTCCCGGTGAGGTAGCTCAGCAGCGGCTCGGCCCCGCCGGTCACCGTCTCGGGGCCGGTCTTGGTCTCCACGGTGATCGAGGCGTGGTCGCAGCCGTCGACCGTGCGCACCACCCGGTCCACGTAACGCCGCAGGGTCGAGTCGAGGTCGTCGTCCTCGACCAGCCTGGTGATCTCGGCCAGCTCCTGTGCCAGCGTCTGCAGATCGGTACTCACGTGGGTCATGGCTCCTCACCCGGGGCGGTCGACCGACGCGAGGCTACCCGCCGGCGCCGGCGCGGAGCTATGCTGCGGGAAACCACGGTTACGCAGTCAGCCTGGTCTCGAAATCGCTCGTCGTCCCTGCCGGCGGGCACCCGCTGACCCGCGAGGCGAACCGATGACCGTGAGCACCTGCCTGGACTTCCTCACCGAGTACCTGAGCGCCGTCCGCCAACAGCTGGCCGAGCGGCACGTCGTGGTCACCGCTGCGTGGGTGCACCAGCCGATGCCGCAGCAGGCCCTGGGCCTGAGCCTCGAACTGGCCGCCGGCAGGCTGCCGGAGGGCGCCGACGGAGCTCAGACAGCTGAGGCCACCGACGGTGTGCCGGCACCCCGGGAGCGGATCCGGGTCGGCTGGCACGAGGAACTGGGGTGGTGGGCCGAACCGGCGGACCCGCGCGGCACCGGCCGGCGCTACTTCCCGGGCGACCTGGTGCCCTCCCCCGACCGGGTCGCCGACTACCTCACCGGGCTGACCCGGCACGAGGACCTCGGCTCGACCGCACCCTCGCTGCACCGCTACCGGCTGCTCGACAACTCCGACGACCTCGTCGAACGGCTCGCCATCGCGCGCCGGAGCGCCGCCAGGGCCCGGCCCACAGCTCGACGGTGTCCGTGGGGCAGTCCGGGGTCCGACCGGCCGGGTGTCCAGCTGTCGCTGTAGGAGCACCTGGCGCGACGCGCTTCCCGGCTCGGCGATGCGTCAAACTGACCGGGTGGGGAACCAACAACAGCTACAGGTCTGCTTCGTCTGCTCGGGCAACATCTGCCGCTCGCCGATGGCCGAGAAGGTCTACGCCACCGTGCTGGACCGCGAGGGGCTGGCTGGTCAGGTCCTGGTGACGAGCGCGGGCACCGGACCCTGGCACGCCGGTGAACCCGCCGACGAGCGGGCCGCCGAGGTACTGCGCCGGCACGGTTACCCGGCCGAGCACGTGGCCCGGCAGATCAACCCGAACCACCTGGAGGCGGACCTGCTGCTCGCCGCCTCTGCCGAGCACGTCGCCGCGCTCACCAGGGCGCTGGGCCGCGAGGACGCCGGACAGCGGGTCCGGCTGCTCCGCTCGTTCGACCCGGCCGCGCCGGCCGGCGCCGAGGTGCCCGATCCCTACTACGGCGGCGACCGGGGTTTCGACGAGGTGCTCGCGATGGTCGAGGCGACCATGCCCGGCCTGCTCGATTGGACCCGGGGCCAGCTGGCGTGAGTTCCGGGGACGACGTCGGGTCCGTGGTGCTGCGGCTGACCGGCGCCGCGCCGAGGTCGGTGCGCCAGACCGGCGCCACCGACGGGCCGGCGGTCCGGGTCGAGCTCGCGGACGGCCGGCTCGCGGTACTGAAGGCGGCCCACCGCCAACCCGGCCAGGTGGCCGCCGAGGTCGCCGGGCTGCGCTGGCTGGCCGAGCCGGACGAGGTCGGTGTGACGGCGGTTCTGGGGCACGACGCGGACTGGCTGCTCATCGAGTACCTCCCGGCAGCCAGGCCTGACGCGCCCGCCGCCACCCGTTTCGGCGCCGCCCTGGCGCGGCTGCACGCGGCCGGCGCTCCCGCGTTCGGTGCCCCGCCACCGGGCGGCCCGACCAGGGCCTGGATCGGGCTGGCCCCGATGCACAACGTGACCGGCGGGCACTGGCCGGACTGGTACGTCGAGCACCGGGTGCTGCCCTACCTCGCCTCGGCCCGGGACGCCGGCCACCTGACCGACCACGACGCCGACGTCATCGAGGCCGCCTGCCAGGTGCTGCCCGAGGTGGCCGGCCCGCCGGTCGCGCCGGCCCGGCTGCACGGCGACCTCTGGTCCGGCAACGTCCGCTGGAGCCCGGGCCCGGCCCGGCCCGGTGAACCCAGCTCCGCCCGGACCGAGGGCTGGCTGATCGACCCGGCGGCGCACGGCGGTCACCCGGAGACCGACCTGGCCATGCTCGCGCTGTTCGGCTGCCCGCACCTGGAGGCGGTGCTCGCCGGTTATCAGCAGGTCAGCCCGCTGGCACCGGGCTGGCCGGCGCGGGTCGGGCTGCACCAGCTGTTCCCGCTGCTGGTGCACGTGGTGCTGTTCGGCCGGGGCTATGCCGATCAGGCGGTGGCCGCCGCCCGCTCCACACTGCGGCTGGCCGACGGCATACCGTAGAGGGGTGCGGTTCCTGTTCAAACCAGGCTGGATAGCGTTCGTCCTGGTCGTCATCGCCTTCGTGGTGGCCTGCTACACGCTGCTGGCCCCGTGGCAGTTCCGGCGCAACGCCGAGCAGGCCGAGCAGAACCGCCAGATCGCCGCGTCCTTCGCCAACCCGCCGCGGCCGTTGGAGGAGTTGGTCCCGGCAGGGAGCGCACCGGGGCCGGCAGTGGAGTGGCGACAGGCGGTGGTGCGCGGGCAGTACCTGCCGGCCGACGAGGCGGTGGTCCGGCTGCGCACGGTGCTGGGTCGCCCGGCGTTCGAGGTACTCACCGCGTTCCGTACCGACGACGGCCGGATCGTCGCGGTGGACCGGGGGTACGTCCGGCCCGGGGAGGACCGGCACGTGTCGGTGTTCGCGCCGGCCCCGACCGGCACCACTGCGCTGACCGGCCGGATCAGGCTGGACGAGTCCGACCCGGACCACCGCGCCTCGCTCGAGTCCGGTGGGCACCGCCAGCTCTACGCGGCGGACAGCCAACTGCTGGCCCAGGCCATCGGGGCACCGGTCGCGGCCGGCTACCTGCAGCTGATCGACGGGCAGCCCGGCGGCCTGGGGGTGCTGCCACTGCCGGACAGTGACAGCGGACCGTTCCTGTCCTACGCCTGGCAGTGGCTGTCCTTCGGCGCGATGGCGATCTTCGGCCTCGTCTACTTCATCCGCCTCGAGCTGCTGCAACGGCGCGAACCGGAGGACGACGAGGACCTCGGCTCCGACGATCCCGACGGCCCGGCCGGGGAGCGCGTCGGCGGTGACAACGTCGGCGAGCCCGCGAAGGTCAGCCTGCGGGACGCGCTGCGGGGGTCCGCGCCGGCCCCGGCCGCCGCGCGGGTGCCGGCCCGGGCGGTAGACACGCCCGCCGAGCCGGACCGGGACCGGCTGATCGACCGCTACGGCAAGGCGCGGTTCTGATCGGTGCGGCGCGCCAGCGACGCGGCGGCCAGTGCGGCCAGTCCGGCGGCCGCCCAACCGAGCAGCCGGGACAGCCGCGCCATCCGCCGCAGGTCGGCCGGGGTTGGCGGGGCACCGTCGCCGAGCACCGGGCGCAGCTCGACTCCGTGCGGGTACCGGGTCAGCCCACCGAGCTGGATGCCGAGCGCGCCGGCGGCGCTCGCTTCCACCGGGCCGGCGTTCGGGCTGGGATGACCGCCCGCGTCGCGCCGCCAGGCCCGGGCGGCGGCCGCCGGTGAGCCGCCGAGCAGCGGTGCCGCGGCCACCGTGAGCAGCGCGGTCAGCCGGGCCGGCAGCAGGTTGAGCAGGTCGTCGGTGCGCGCGGCGGCCCAGCCGAACCGCAGGTAGCGCGGCGACCGGTAGCCCACCATCGCGTCCAGGGTGTTCACCGCGCGGTAGCCGAGCAGCCCGGGCACGCCGGCCAGCCCGCCCCAGAACAACGGGCCGACCACGGCGTCCGAGGTGTTCTCGGCGACCGATTCACACGCGGCCCTGGCCATTCCGGCGGCGTCCAGCGCGTCCGGGTCCCGGCCGCAGAGGTTGGGGACCCGGGCCCGTGCGGCGGCGAGGTCACCGGTGTCCCGGGCCGTGTCCAACGCCGTTGCCAGCGCAGCGGCCTCACCGGCCAGCGACGCACCGCCGAGCACCGCCCAGGTGGCCGCCGCCACGGTGACCGTCTCCAACAGCGGCCGGCCCCGGCACAGGCGGCCCAGCACCGCACCCAGCGCGACGGCCGCCCCGGCGGTCGACCCGGTGTAGCAGACCCCGGCAGCTCGGGAGTCGGCGTAGCAGCGTCTCTCCAACCGTGCGGCGAACTGCCCGAACCCGGCAACCGGGTGCCATCGGGCCGGGTCGGCGAACACCGCGTCGGCCGCCGCGCCGAGCAACAGGCCGGCGGCCCTCGGGTTCAGCAGGCGACGCGGCACTCAGCAGGCGACGTGAACTTCTGAGTCCGACAGCTCGTCCGGTAACTCACCGGGGCCGAGGGTGATCGCCCGGGCGTCCGACGCGGCAACCTGCAACGTGCACGGCCAGGGCACCCCGGCGGTGCTGGAATTGCGGCAGGCCAGGCAGCGACCGTAGCTGTCCGGGACGTGCTCCTCGAGCAGCCGGGCCCACACCTCGGGCATGCCGGCCAACACCAGGGCGAGTGGATTCGTTTCATCCTCGCCGAGGCCGTTCTGTTCCGAATGCAAAGTCGCTCCCCAACCTCCGGGTGGCACCGTCGCCCCGTCCTTCGCGAAGGGTTGCATGTCGGGCGGCGCGAGTCATGCTGGCTCGACAAACGACCAGCACAGCGCGCTGAACGCGTTACATTTCCGCTTACGGTTGGTAACTGGGGGTTACTCTCTGGTTAGCGCGGCTGGAGTACCGCTGGGCGCACGGCGGCGCGCCCGACCGACCACCCCGGCTGCTCCGATCAGCGGACCGTGTGCGTGGGTGGTTTCGGCCCTGATTTCGGCAGTGGTTTCGGGAGTGGTTTCCGCACTGCCTGGCGCACCGTCTCGGCGCTGCCGGTCGGGTCGCGCAGCACGTCGTGCTCCCAGAGCCGGATCACGGTCCAACCGCTGCCCTCCAGCGCCTCGGTGACCTCGCGGTCCCTGGCCACCGTCCGTTCGATCTTCGCGACCCACCAGTCGGTACGGGTGGGGAACAGGTCGGCCAGCGAGTCCCGGCCCCGCCGGCGGATCTCCTCGGGGTTGCCGTGCCAGAGGTCGCCGTCCACGAACACGGCCAGCCGCCGCGACCGGATCACCAGGTCGGGCCGGCCGGTGACATCCGGCGCGTGCAGTCGGTAGCGCACCCCGGCGGCGTGCAGCGCGCGGCGCAGTGCGAGCTCGGCCTTGGAGTCCTTGTGGCGGACCCTGGCCATCATGCGGCTGGTCACCGCCGGGTCGCGCGGCCCCAGCCGACGCCGGGGCGGCCGCTGCCCGGGGGTCTCCGCCACGGTCGGCCAGCCTAGTAAAGGGCCGCCACCACTGCCGGACTGCCCGCAGTCGGGCCCCGTCCCCACTCCCCGACCGGACCCGCTCGCGAGAAGGTCCCGCCGGCGCCACGCCGGCGGGACCCCAACTCACCTCGGGGTGCTCAGGTGTAGATGGACTGGATCTGCTGGTAATGCCCGATCGACTCCGGACCCAACTCCCGACCCAACCCCGACGCCTTCACCCCACCGAACGGCGCCGTCGGATCCGGCAGATACGTGTTCACCCCGATCGTCCCGGTCTGCACCCGACGCGCCACCCCCAACCCACGCTCCTTGTCCCGCGTCCACACCGTCCCACCCAAACCGAAGTCCGAATCATTCGCGATCCGCACCGCATCATCCACATCCGAATACGGAATCAACGACAACACCGGACCGAAAATCTCCTCCTGCGCAATAGTGTGATTGTTATCCACATCAGCAAAAATCGTCGGCTCCACAAACCAACCCCGATCCTGCCCCGCCGGCCGACCACCACCGACCACCACCCGGGCACCCTCCGCCTTACCCTTCGCGATATACCCCTCAACCCGGTCCCGCTGCCGATCAGAAGCCATCGGCCCGATCTGCGTCGACGCATCCAACGCATCCCCGACCTTCAACGAACCCGCCAACGCCGCGAACACCTCCACCACCTCCGCATAACGCGAACGCGGCGCCAACACCCGGGTCCCCAAAAAACACGTCTGCCCATTATTCAACAACGTCGCCTGGAACAACTTCTCACCGATCGTCGCCAAATCCAGATCAGCATCATCCAACACAATCGCCGCCGACTTACCCCCCAACTCCAAGGTCACCGGCCGCAACAACCGCCCACACGTCTCCCCGATCGACCGCCCCGCCGCCGTCGACCCGGTAAACGAAATCTTGTCCACCCCCGGATGCGACACCAAATACGCACCCACCTCACGCCCCGCCGGCACAAAATTAATCACCCCAGCCGGGACCCCCGCCTCCACCGCCGCCTCAGCCACCAACACCGAGTCCAACACCGTCTCCGGCGACGGCTTGATCACCAACGTGCACCCCGCCGCCAACGCCGGCGCATACTTGAACGCCGCCAACGACTGCGGGAAATTCCACGGCACGATCGCACCCACCACACCAATCGGCGAACGACGCACCACCGTCGTCCCACCCATCAACGCCGGCCGCTCCTCCTCGAACACCGCTTCCTTGATCACTCCCGCGTAATAGCGCAACAACACCGCCGGGAACGCACCCTCGAACGCCGTCGAGATCGCCACCGGCATCCCGTTCTGCGCACTCACCAACCTCGCGATCTCACCACCACGGCGCTCCAACGCACCAGCAAACCGCTCCAACACCACCGCCCGCGCCGACGGCTCCCAGGTGGCCCAACCAGTCGGGTCATCAAACGCCCGCCGCGCCGCACCCACAGCGGCATCAACATCAGCCTCCTGCGCCTCCGGCACCGAACCAATAACCTCCTCAGAACTCGCCGACACCACCGTGATCGTCTGACCCGAACTCGGCGCGATCCACTCCCCACCAATGAACAACGTCTCGTGCTGAGTCATCCGATGTCTCCTTCGGGTCTGGGTGAACGAGAAGGTGCGCGGACAAACCGCCGCACGGAGCCGGCCGAGCGGGAGATGTCCCACGGCGCACCAGGTGGTCTAGACGAAGCGAGGCGCGCCGAAACCCGCAGCTACCCATCCATAGGGGTGGAAGCCGGCGCAAATGCGGCAACTCGCGGCTCACTAAGGCTATGGCAAACCCTAACGCAGTCGTTGGTCTTCGCTGCCTCCCTTCCGAGGCATCTTTATCCCCCGGTCAGCCCAGTCACGGGCCCGATCGGACCACTCGGCGCGCGGCACGGGACGGATGAGGCGCGCGCCGTACGCCAACTGGTTCAGACCTCTTGTAAGGGCACCCTGAGAGGTCTATACCTCTTCCATGTCAGACTCCCGGACCGTCGCGGTCGAGGCGCACGTCGAGGCTCTGTGTCTCGAGCGCGGGCCCGGCGCGGTGTTGCCCGGCGAGCGGGAACTGGCGCAGCGCTGCGGGGTATCCCGGATGACGGTGCGCCACGCACTCGAGCATCTGATGGCGCGACGCCTGGTCGAGCGCCGGCACGGGGCGGGCACTTTCGTGCGGCGGCCGGCGCCGGCCCAACCGCTGATGGCCACCTCGTTCCGTGACGACATGCACCGGCGAGGTCTGTCGCCCTCGTCCCGGCTGCTGTGGTGGGACACCGTCGTCGCCGACCTCGAGCTCGCCGAGCACCTGGAGATGCCGGGCGGCGAGCGGGTGCTGCGGGTCTGCCGGGTGCGACTGGCCGACGACGAGCCGATGACCTTGGAGACCCTGCACGCACCCTGCGCCCGGGTGCCCGGGCTGACCGGCGACGACCTGGCGGGGAACGTGTCCTACTACGACATCCTCGCCACCCGCTATGGCCGCCACATCGCGACCGGCAAACAGTCCGTCGCCCCGGTGGTGCTCGCCGAGCGGGAGGCCGGGTTGCTCGGCGTCCCGGCCGGCCGGCCGGCGCTGCGCTTCGTGCGGATCTCCCGGGACCAGTGTGGCGACGTGGTCGAGCGGGTGGAGTCGGTGGCCAGGGGCGACCGCTACCTCATCGAGGTGGACATCATCCCGCCGGCCAGGACGTTGCGATGAAGTGCCACGAGCACACGCTGGCGGTCCTGCGCACCGTCACCGTGGACATCGGCCGCAGCACCACCCGCATGCGGGTCGACGACGAACCGACCAGCCGCCTCGGTCAGGGTGCCGGCCTCGGTGACCCGGACGGCGCGCAGGCGATCGCCAGGCTGGTCCGCTACATCATCGGGGCCGGCCCGAGAACGCCCTGGCGCCTGGCCGTGGCGGTACCGGGCGTGCTGGCTCGGCCCATCGAGGCCAGCGAGCTGGGCAGCCAGCTCAGCCGGTGCTGGCCCCGGCCACCGGAGCTGGTGCTGATCGCCAGTGATGTCGCCGCCTGGCACGCCGGTGCACTGTCCGGGCGGGACGGCGTGGTGCTCTCGATCGGCACCGGCGCCGTCGCGCTCGGGGTACGCGACGGCGCGGTCCGCCAGGCCGACGGTCGGGGGCCGCTGCTCGGTGACGAGGGCGGCGGCGCCTGGATCGGGCTCGAGGGCCTGCGGGCCGCCGCCAGGGCCACCGACGGCCGGGGCCCGGCCACCGCGTTGACCTCGCTCACCGCTCCGGCGCAGGGCGGGTCCGCGCTGCCCACCGCGGCGGCGCTGGCCCGGGTGGCGCCCCGGGTGCTGTCGGCCGCGCGCCGCGGTGACCTGGTGGCCGCCGGCATCCTCGACGCCGGCACAGATGCACTCGCCCGAACCGCCGCGGCTGCCGCGAAGGGGGCCGCAGCCGCGGCGGTGGGTACGGGCGAGCCGGGGGCAGGAGCCGGTGCGGCCGCTTTGGGAGGTGTGGCCGCACCGGATCGCCCCCACGACAATCGGTCCCACGACGATCGCCCCCACGACAACGCAACGGCCCGGGTCCGGGTGGCGGTGGTCGGCGGCCTCGCGGACGCACTGCTGCCCCGGCTGCGCCAGCGCCATCCCGGCACCGACTGGGCCACCCCGGACGGCGACGCCATGGACGGGCTCAACTGGCTGCTCGACCACACCGGCACCGCTCTGGAGGCCGGCCTGGTGCGGGTGCGGCCCGTCGGCCCGCCCGGCCGGGATGCGCCGGCCACCTCGGTACCCGGCGAGCTGGGCGGGGACCGGGTCGACGCCGAGGTGGACTCGCTGCCGACCGAGGCCAGACGCCCCGGCTCGGAACAGATCGACCTGCTGCCGACCGCCGAACTCGTCGCCCGTCTCTTGGAGGGGCAGGCCGCCGCCGCCCCGACTGTCGCCAGGGCCACCGGCGCGCTCACCGTGGCGGTCGATCAGGTGGCCGCCGCGTTCCGCCGGGGCGGGCGGATGATCTACGTGGGCGCCGGCACCCCCGGTCGCCTCGCCGTGCAGGACGCCGCCGAGCTGACCCCCACCTTCGGGCTCGACCCGGCGCGCGTGCCGACTCTGCTGGCCGGCGGCGCCACGGCCGCCAGCGCCGCGGTGGAGAACGCCGAGGACAACGTCGACGCCGCCCGCGCGGCGGTCGCGGCCACCGGGGTCGGCCCCGACGACGTGGTGGTCGGCGTGAGCGCGTCCGGGCGCACCCCGTTCGTCCGGGCCGCGCTCGAGGCCGCCCGCGAGCGTGGCGCGGCGACCGTGGCCATCGTCTCCGCCCCGGCCGCGCCGGTGGCGCGGGACGCTACCGTCGTCATCGAGCTGCTCACCGGCCCCGAGGTGCTGGCCGGGTCGACCCGGCTGGCCGCCGGAACCGCGCAGAAGATCGCGCTGAACACGCTGTCCACCGCGGCGATGGTGCGCACCGGCGCCACCTACGGCGGCTGGATGGTCGGGGTCCGCGCCACCAACGCCAAGCTCCGGCGCCGGGGGGTGCGTATCGTGCGGGACGCCGCCGGAGTCGACGAGGAGACCGCCGCCGAGCTGATCACGGCCGCGGCGGGCGATGTGCGGATCGCGCTGGTCAGCGCGCTGACCGGGCTGGATGTGGCCACCGCGCGCGAACACTTGGCCGACACCGGGTCGGTCCGCGTCGCCATCGACGCGGCCCGGCACGCCGAGCAGGGCGGCCGGCCCGGCAGCGAGGGCGAACCTGGCTGGGACGAGAGCTACCGGGTCGAGCCGGTCGGGCAGGCCGGGTTGTGATCGTCGTCGGGCTGCTCTCCGGCTCCTCGATGGACTCACTCGATGTGGCCGTCGCCGAGATCGAGATCGCGGGCGGGGTGGTCCGGCTGACGCCGCTCGCCGCGCACACCACGCCGTGGTCGCCGAGGCTGCGGGACCGGCTGCTGGCCGTGCTGCCCCCGGGGCGGACCACCGTCGACCAGGTCTGCGCGCTGGACACACTGGTCGGCCAGGCCGCCGCGGCCGCCGCCGACGCCGCGCTGGGTGACCTCGGCCGGCCCGGCGACCTGGTCAGCTGGCTGGGCCAGACGGTGTACCACGGCACAAAGCGCACTCCGAACCCGACCGCGCCGGACATCGCGGCCACGCTGGTCGCGCTGACCGCCCGCACGGTCGCCGACGCCTGCGCCCGGTACGCGGTCACCGAGGTGGTCGGCTCCGGCGGCGGCATGCACAACCCGGTCCTGGTCGGCGCGCTGCGAACCGCGCTGGACCCGGTGCCGCTGCGCCGCAGTGCCGAGCTGGGGCTGCCGGTGGACGCCAAGGAGGCCTACCTGACCGCCCTGCTCGGCGCGCTGAGCTGGCACGGCGTGCCGGGTGTCCTGCCCGGCGCGACCGGCTCCCGCACGTCCAGGGTGCTCGGCCGGTTCAGTCCGGGGCACCGGCCGCTGCGGCTGCCCGACCCCGCCGGCCCGGTGCACACCCTGCAGATCACCTGATGAGCCAAGGGAGGGCCCGATGCACGACGCAGTCAACCTCGCCGTGATCGTCGCCTACCTCGTCGCGATCGCGGTGATCGGGCTGAAGCTCTCCGGCCGGCAGCGTTCGGCCACCGACTACTTCACCGGTGAGCGGTCGCTGCCCTGGTGGGCGGTGATGTTCTCCATCGTCGCCACCGAGACCTCGACCCTGACCGTGATCAGCGTGCCCGGAGTGGCCTACCTCGGGTCGTTCTCCTACGTCGAGCTGGCCGTCGGCTACCTGATCGGCCGGACCGTGGTCGCGTTCGTGCTGCTACCGCTGTACTTCCGCGGCGGCTTCGTCAGCGCCTACCAGTACCTGGGGCTGCGATTCGGCCGGCACGTGCAGGCACTGGCCTCGGTGACCTTCCTGGTCACCCGGCTGCTCGCGGAGGGGGTGCGGCTGTTCGCCGGCGCCATCCCGATCAAGCTGCTGCTGGCCGAGTTCGGCGTGCACGTCAACTACTTCGTCATCGTCGTGGCCATCACCGCGGTCACCGTCGCCTACACCTACGTCGGCGGGATCAAGGCGGTGGTGTGGACCGACTTCCTGCAGATGTCGCTGTACGTGATCGGCGCGCTGGTGTGCCTCGTGGTGCTGCTCGGGCGGACCGGCCCGGGCGCGCTCGGCACCGCGTTCCAGGCCGGCAAGCTCACCGTGTTCAACTTCGACCTGCCGATCCTGACCAGCCCCTACGCCTTCGTCACCGCGATCGTCGGCGGGGCGCTGCTGACGATGGGCTCGCACGGGTCGGACCAACTGATCGCCCAGCGGGTGCTGTCCTGCCGGTCCCTGTCCGACGGGCGCAAGGCGATGATCGGCTCGGCGGTTGCGGTCGGCATCCAGTTCGCACTGTTCTCCCTGGTGGGCGCGCTGCTCTGGGTGGCGAACCACGGCGCGTCGCTGCAGCGGCTCGGATTGAGCTCGGACCAGATCTTCGGCGATTTCATCCTGCGCGGGCTCCCGATGGGGCTGTCCGGGCTGCTGGTCGCGGGGATCCTGGCCGCCACCATGGGCTCATTGTCCAGCGCGCTGAACTCACTGTCCAACTCCACCATCGCCGACCTCGTGCAGTCCTGGGCCGGCCGCTCCCCCGCACCGGACACGATGCTGAAGATCGCGCGCTGGGCCACCGGCGGGTGGGCGCTGGTCATGGTCGCCTTCGCCTCGATGTTCACCACCACGAAGAACCCCGTGGTGGAGCTCGGGCTCTCCATCGCCTCCTACACCTACGGGGCGCTGCTCGGCGCGTTCCTGCTCGGACTTCTCGTCCGCCGGGCCGACGGGGTGGCCGCCGCGACCGCGTTCATCGCCACGCTGCTGGGTACCGGCTGGGCCGCGGTCGGCGTGAGCATCGGCGGCAAGTCGCTCGCGTTCCCCTGGTTCGTGCCGTTGGGTGTGCTGATCACGCTGGTGGTCGGTGGGCTGGTGTCCCTGGTGCGACCGGCCCGACCCGACTCCTCGGGCAGTGACCCCTCAGGCAGCGACTCCTCAGGCAGTGACCCCTCAGGTAGTGGGTCTGGGGAGCAGCGTGATCGCGGCGCGAGCGGTATCGCTCAGCGTTGAGGGGTCGACGCCCGCCTTGGCGATGCAGTCGATTCCCCTGATCACCGACAGCAGCAGGTAGCCCAGCGTCCTCGGGTCGGCGGCCGGATCGATCTCGTTGGCCCGCTGCGCGTCGCAGATCGCCGCGCCGAGGATGCCGGCGATCCGGTCGAAGGCGTCCCTGGCCCGTTCGGCCACCGCTTCGTCGGCGCCCGCGAGGTCCGCGGTCGCCTTGCTGAGGAAGCAGCCGCGGTGCGGCGACTCCGCGGCGAAGGCGTTGGCCAGTGACACGACGTACTGCTCCAGCCGCCGCAACGGCGAGCCGGAGGTCGCATCCGGGCCGTCGACCTGCCGCGATCCGACGGCCTGCTGAACCTGTCCGACGATGTCGTCGCAGTAGTCGGCGAAGATCCGCAGGTAGAGCTCGCGCTTGTTGCCGAACGCCTTGTAGATGCTGCCCTTGCCCAGGCCGGTGGCGTCCATCAGGTCGTAGGTCGAGGTGCCCTCGTAGCCGGTGTCCCAGAACTGGTCACGGACCGTGTGCAGCACAGTGGCCTCGTCGAAGCCCCGCGTCCTTCCCATGCCACCCACCCTACCGAGTTGTTGTCCAGCCGGACCACAATTTTGTTGACTAAGTGGACCACAATTCATATTGTGGTCCAAGTGGTCAACAAACTGACCGCCTCCGACACCAACTGATGGGACACCCAGCTCATGACCGAGACCGTTGCGGCCGAGACCGGCGCAGTCGAAACCACTGAGTCCCGGAACAAGGCAATCGTCCGGGAGGCCTTCGACACGCTGTTCAACAAGCGGGACTACGCCGCCGCCGAGAAGTTCTGGGCACCCGAGTACATCCAGCACAGCGCTCACATCCCGCCGGGCCGCGACGGCCTGTTCAACCTGGTCAAGAGCCTGCCGCCGACCCTGAGCCACGAACTCGAACTGATCATGGCCGCGGGCGACCTGCTGCTGGTGCGCGGCCGCTTCGCCGGCACCGGGCGGCCGGCCGCGTGGATCGCCGTCGACCTGGTCCGGATGGAGGGGGGCCTGCTCAAGGAGCACTGGGACGTGCTCCAGGACGAGGTGTCCCGCGAGGAGTCGGTGAGCAAGCTGCCGATGTTCGGCGACACCTGGCCCGAGGACCGCTGACCCAAGGCGTCGTGGGCGCGGAGCCTGCTAGGGCAACGCTCCGCACCCACGACCGTCAGACGGGGCGCCAGCCGAGGCCGCGCGAGATGCCGCGGGCCGCCGCGTGCACCACCGGGATGTACTCCTGGGCAGAGTGTTCGTTGGGCACCACGACCGACAACGCGGCCGTCACCCGCCCGTCCGTCCCGAAGATCGGCGCCGCCACCGACAGCGCATCCAGGGTGACCTGACCGTCGCTGATCGCGATCCGCCGGTGCCGCACGTCCGCGATCACCCGGCGCAGCTCGGCCGGGTTCACGATGGTCTTCTCGGTGAACCGGCGCATCGGGGCCGCCAGGATCCGTTCCTGGAACGCCACGTCGGCGAACGCGAGCAGCACCAGGCCGACCCCGGTGGCGTGCAGCGGCATCCGGCTGCCGGCCCGGGTGATCACCGCCACCGCGGTACGGGCCGCGATGCGCTCCACGTAGACCACGTCGGTCCCGTCCACGACGCCGAGCTGCACGTTCTGCCGGGTGGCCTCGTAGAGGTCCTCCAGGAAGGGCAGTGCGATCTCCCGCAACCCGTGTCCCCTCGGCGCCAGCGCGCCAACTTCCCACAGCCGCAGTCCGACCTGGTAGCCACCGTGGTCGGCGCGCTCCAGGGCGCCCCAGCGGGTCAGCTCGCCGACGATCCGGTGCGCGGTGGTCAGCGGCAGGCCGGCACGGCGGGCGATCTCCGACAGCGTCAGCTCCAGGTGGCCGGCGGAGAACACCTCGAGCACCCCGAGCGCCCGTGCGACCGTGGACCGCACCGCCGGCTCGCAGTTCCCGTCACGCGGGTCGCCGCCGGAACCGACCGCACGGGCCGGTACCTCCGCGAACGGCGCCAGGTCAGACATCGAAGAAGACGGTCTCCCCCGGTCCCTGCAGGTGCACGTCGAACCGGTAGCCACCCTCGGTCGGGACCGCGACGAGGGTGCCCCGGCGCTTCTCGGGGACCGAGGCGAGCACCGGGTCGGCGGCGTGTGCGTCCGCGTGGTCCGGGAAGTAGATCCGGGTCACCACCCGGTTCAGCAGCCCCCTGGAGAACACCGAGACGTCGAGGTGCGGGGCCTGCCCGGGCAGCGCCCCCGGCAGCACGGTGCGGATCACGTAGCTACCGCCGTCGTCGGTGGCGCTGCGCCCGAACCCCCGCCAGCCGGGCACCGGGCCGCGCGGGTCGTCCGGGTGGTCGAACCGGCCGTCCGGGTCCGCCTGCCAGGTCTCGACCATCGCATCCGGCACCGGCTGCCCGTTGCCGTCGAACACGGTGCCGACGACCTCGAACGCCCCGGAGGTGCCCGGCGGCACCACATCCGGCCCGTCCGGCCACGGCAGCCCGATCGCCAGGTAGGGCCCGACGGTCTGCGACGGCGTCGGCCCCGCCAGCTCGGTCCCGGTCAGCTCGGTCCCGGTCAGCTCGGTCCCGGTCAGCTCGGTCGCGGTCACTGGTGCGGCTCCTCGAACGGGGTCGCCGAGCGACCGCGCAGCACGATGTCGAAGCGGAAGCCCAGCGCCCACTGCTCCACCGTGTTGTCCAGGTCGAACTGGGAGACCATCCGCTGCCGGGCGGCTTCGTCGGGCACCGAGTTGAAGACCGGGTCATGGGCGAACAACGGGTCGTCCGGGAAGTACATCTGGGTGACCAGCCGTTGGGTGAACGCACGGCCGAACACCGAGAAGTGGATGTGCGCCGGCCGCCAGGCGTTGTCGTGGTTGCCCCACGGGTAGGCGCCCGGCTTGATCGTGACGAACTCGTAGTGGCCCTGGGCGTCGGTCAGCGCCCGCCCCACCCCGGTGAAGTTCGGGTCCAGCGGGCTCGGCCAGTTGTCCACCTTGTGCCGGTAGCGGCCGCCGGCGTTGGCCTGCCAGATCTCGACCAGCGAGTTCGGCACCGGGCGGCCGTTCCCGTCGCGCAGCGTGCCGTGCACGATGATGCGCTGCCCGATCGGTTCGCCGGCGTGCTGGCGGGTCAGGTCGTGGTCCAGTGGGCCGACCCGGCCGGGGCCCAGTACCGGCCCGGTCACCTCGGTCAGCCGTTGAGGCAGCAGGATCAGCGGCTCGTTCGGATGGCGCAGCCCGGTGGACCGGTAAGCGGGGAAGTCCAGCGGCGGCTGGCTCCCGTCCGGGTCCGACCGGTACTGGGGCAGCGTGCCCGCCTCGGCAACGTGGTGGGTAGGTACGGCCACCGGCTCCTCCTCACGGCTGGTTGTCCCGCCGCCGCTCATCGCCGCGACGCTGGGAGCTACGGGATCCATGGTGTCGCCCGGCCAGCGTGCCGCGGCAGGCCCACTTCCGCTGAGCGGAAGGCTCGGATCAGCCGGTCCGGGTCAGCTCCCGAGGCTGGGCCGGCCGGTGGGTCGACGCCGGCGCAGCCAACCGTCCAGCAGCAGTGCCACCGCGCCGACCACCGCCGTCGCCTCCAGCGCACCGGCCATCGTGTCGGTGGCGTAGTGCCGTTCCAGCGCGACCATGGAGCCGGCCACCGCGAGCACCGCGGCCACCGCCAGCACCGCCAGCAGTGCGCGCAGCCACCACGGCCGGTGTCGCGCGCCGGCCACGAAGAGCAGGACGAACACCCAGGCCATCGCTGTGATGCTGGTGGTGTGCCCGCTGGGCAGCGACAGGCCGCCCTCATGGGTGCGCCCGACCAGCGGCTTGAGCACGAACTCGGTGAGCACCACGGCGACCATCGGGCCGGCGACCGCGAGCAGCACGGCCGGCCAGCGGCGTTGGGTGAGGCCGGCGGCCACCGCGAGCACCAGGATGCCCAGCGGCAGCACGGGCGGGCTACCCAGGTCGGAGACACTCCACAGCAGGTGCAGGTGTGGACCCCGGTGCGCGACCAGCTGGTCGTCCAGGGCGGTGTCCAGCGCGCCGGCGGACTCCTGCCCGGCATACCACCAGCCCAGTGCCAGCAGGCCGAGCGCACTCAGCGGGGCCAACACGGCCAGCGCGGCCCGCCACCGCCCGGGCAGTAGCCCCGGCCACCGCGTGACCACCGTTCCACTCACTCCATCCAGGGTGCCCGATCCGGGTCTCCGCCGGAACGGCGGCCTGAGTATGGGCTCATCGCGTGACACAGGCCACAGTAATGCGCTACGCGCGCTGCGGACTTGCCGTTGCATGGCGCAACGGGTTCGAATCGGGGTCGAGCCCGGGCAGCCGGGACGCCATCGGCGTTCCCCAGCCCGGCCGCAGACCGGCAGAAGAGAGGAGCGGCCCGTGCGAATCGAGTCGGATGACCCGAACGGCGACTGGACCGCCGAAGGCGTGTACGAGGTGTCACCGGGGCTCTTCCGGATCCCGATGCCGCTGCCCATGGACGGGTTGAAGGCGGTCAACGTCTACGCGCTGCGCGACGGTGATGGGCTCGTCATGATCGACTCGGGTTGGGCCGTCGAGGAGGCCCGGGGGGTGCTGGAGAAGGCGCTCGCGGCGCTCGGCCACGGCATCGGCGACGTGCACCGGTTCCTGATCACCCACGTGCACCGCGACCACTACACGCTGGCGGTGCGGCTGCGCCGCGAGTTCGGCAACCGGATCAGCCTGGGTGCCGACGAGCTGCCCTCGGTGCGGCTGAGCGCCGACCCGGACCGTGCGCCGTGGACCTCCCTGCTCGCCCAGCTGCGCTTCGGCGGCGCCGAGAAGCTGCTCGACGAGCTGATCCCGGAGTCCTCACAGCACGACCCGTCGATCTGGGAGGACCCGGACGACTGGCTCACCGCCCCGGCCGACGTCGAGCTGCGGGGGCGCACCCTGCAGGCGGTCGCCACGCCCGGGCACACCCGGGGGCACCTGGTGTTCATCGACGCCGAGCGGGACGCGATGTTCGCCGGCGACCACGTGCTGCCGCACATCACGCCCTCGGTCGGGTTCGAGGCCGAGCTGGCGCACTCGCCGCTCGGGGACTACCTGGACTCGCTGCGGATGGTGCGGGGCATGCCGGACCGCCAGCTGCTACCGGCGCACGGACCGGTCTCGCCCAGCGTGCACGCCAGGGTGGACCAGCTGCTGGAGCACCACGCCGTGCGGCTGGACGAGATGGAAGCCGCGGTCGCCGCGGGTGCCGGCACCGGGTTCGAGACCGCCGGGCAGCTGACCTGGACCCGCCGGGGC
The DNA here is from genome assembly GCF_052566575.1 of Pseudonocardia sp. Cha107L01. Taxonomy (NCBI): domain Bacteria; kingdom Bacillati; phylum Actinomycetota; class Actinomycetes; order Pseudonocardiales; family Pseudonocardiaceae; genus Pseudonocardia; species Pseudonocardia sp. Cha107L01. The sequence goes on along the minus strand of NZ_CP199579.1, from coordinate 4,394,074 downwards.
CGCCGCCTGGACGAGATGGACCTGTTCAACCAGTGCATGGCCATCGCCGAGACGTCCGCCCACCTGGATCTGCTCGCCGAGCAGGGCCGACTGAAGCGCACCGAGGTCGACGGGGTGCGCCACTACGAGGTCTGAGCGGCCGCCGTACCCTCGGGACATCGCCCGCCAGCTCCCCGATCGGCCCCCGACCCCCACCCCGGGGTCCGGCCGGCACCGCCCCGCCCCGCCCGGTACCGCCGAGCGGGGACGGCCGCGTTGGCGGGTACCCGGTGGCCGGCTCGGCCTCCTCGCCCTCGCGGTGCTGGTCGTCGCCGGACTGGCCGTCGGCATCCCCAGGCTGGTCGCCGCACGGCACCCCGAGCCTGCTGCCGGCACGGCGAGCGGCACCGCGGGCAACACCGAGGGCAACACCGAGGGCAACACCGCCGGCGCACCGGCCGACAGCCCCGCCCCGGCCGCCGCGCCCGGCCTTCCCGCCTGCGCCCCGAAGGTCGCGGCGCTGCCGCTGCGCGCCCGGCTGGCCCAGCGCCTGTGGGTCGGGGTGAACCCGGCCCAGCCGAAATCGGCGCGCACGGTGGTGGCCGCCGACGGCATCGGCGGGATCTTCATCGGCGGCAACCCCACCGCGATGTTGCGCGCCAACGCACTGGCCCCGATGCGCGCCGCCAGCCCGCTGCCGGTGGCGGTCTCGGTGGACGAGGAGGGCGGCCGGGTCCAGCGGATCGACCAGCTTGACGGCTCCATCCCGAGCGCCAGGGTGATGGCCCAGACGATGACCCCGGCCCAGGTCCGGGCGCTGGGCGCGAAGCGCGGCAAGCAGCTGCGCGCCAGGGGTGTCACGGTGGACATGGCCCCGGTGCTCGACGTCGGCAACCAGCCGGCCGGCTCGGCGATCGGCGACCGGTCGTTCAGCGCCGACCCGAACACCGTGGTCAGCTACGCGGGCGCGTTCGCCTCGGGGCTGCGGGACGCCGGTGTGCTGCCGGTGTTCAAGCACTTCCCCGGGCACGGGCGGGTCAACGGCGACTCGCACGCCGGCCTGGTCTCCACCCCGCCGCTGGCCTCGCTGCGCACCGACGACCTGGTGCCCTACCGGGACCTGCTCGGCACCGGCCCGGCGGCGGTGATGGTCGGGCACCTGAACGTGCCCGGGCTGACCGGCGGGCAGCCGGCCAGCCTCAGCCCGGCCGCCTACCAGCTGCTGCGCGGCGACTTCGGCTTCCGCGGCCTGGTGATGACCGACGACCTCGGTGCGATGCGCGCGATCACCGACCAGCACGACCTGCCCGACGCGGTGCTCACCGCGCTGCGGGCCGGCGCCGACGTCGCGCTGTGGACCTCCGACGGCGACCCGGGGACCGTGCTGGACCGGCTGCAGGTGGCCGTGCGCACCGGCCAGCTGCCCCAGGCGAACGTGGACCAGGCCACCGCCCGGGTGCTCGCCGCCAAGGGCCTGTGCACCGACTGACGCACGCACCTGACCCGGTCCCCGGACGCCCGGCGCGCCGTGGCACCGTCATCGGGTGACCACGGTGATTCCGGTGACCGCCGACGACGTCGACGACGCGGCCGCACGCCTGCTCGGGGTGATCCCGGCCAGCCCCCTCGAACGCAGCCCCCGGCTCAGCGACTGCAGCGGCACGCAGGTCTGGCTCAAGCGCGAGGACCTGCTGCCGGTGCGCTCCTACAAGATCCGCGGCGCCTACAACCTGATCTCCCAGCTCGACGCCTCGGCCAGGGCGAGCGGCGTGGTGTGTGCCAGCGCCGGCAACCACGCCCAGGGTGTCGCCTACGCCTGCGCCCGGCTCGGCGTCCGCGCCCGGGTGTACCTGCCGCGCACCACGCCCAGGCAGAAGCGGGACCGGGTGGCCTACCTCGGCGGCGACGTCGTGGAGGTGCGGGTGGTCGGCGACGCCTACGACGACGCCGCCGAGGCGGCCCGTGACGACACCCGGCACACCGGGGCCACCCTGGTGCCCGCGTTCGACCACCCCAGGACGGTCGCCGGGCAGGGCACCGTGGTCCGCGAGCTGGTCGGGCAGCTGGGCCGGGCGCCCGATGTGCTCGTGGTGCCGGTCGGCGGCGGCGGGCTGCTCGCCGGCTCGCTGGTATGGCTGCGCGAGCGGCACCCCGAGGTACGGGTCGTCGGCGTGGAGCCGGCCGGGGCGGCCTGCCTGACCGCCGCGCTGGCCGCCGGCCGGCCGGTGGACCTGGAGACCGTCGACCCGTTCGTGGACGGCGCGGCGGTGCGCCGGGCCGGCGAGGTCACCTACCCGATCGCGCGGGACGGCGTGGAGGCCGGCGCGGCGACCGTGACCACCGTCGCCGAGGGTTCGGTGTGCGTGGAGATGCTCGAGCTCTACCAGTCCGACGGCATCATCGCCGAGCCGGCCGGTGCGCTCGCCTCGGCCGCCCTGATGGACTCGGTGGCCGCCGGGCTCGACGTGCCCGGGGCGACCGTGGTGTGCCTGCTCTCCGGCGGCAACAACGACGTCAGCCGGTACGCCGAGATCGTCGAGCGGGCCCTGGTGCACGAGGGCCGCAAGCACTACTTCCTGGTGGACTTCCCGCAGGAGCCGGGGGCGCTGCGCCGCTTCCTGGACGACGTACTCGGCCCGGACGACGACATCACGCTCTTCGAGTACGTCAAGCGCAACAACCGGGAGTTCGGGCCGGCGCTGGTCGGTATCGAGCTGGGTCGCCCGGAGGACCTGGACGCGCTGCTGGAACGGATGCGCGCGGCACCTCCGAACATCGAGCGGGTGCCGCCGGACAGCCCCCAGTTCCGGTTCCTGCTCTGAGCGCGCGCCGGGGCTAGGGTCGGCGGCATGCGGCTGGCCGAGGAGGACGTCCGGCGCCGACTGGCGGGTGCTCGGGTGGCCTACCTGGGCACCGTGTCCGAGCAGGGGCGCCCGCACCTGGTCCCGGTCACCTTCGACCTGACCGACTCGGTGCTGGTGATCGCGGTGGACCACAAGCCCAAGAGCACCGCGAACCTGCGCCGGCTGCGCAACATCGCCGGCAACGACCGGGTCTCGGTGCTCGCCGAGCACTATGACGATGACCACTGGGCGGCGCTGTGGTGGGCGCGCGCGGACGGCCGGGCGACCGTGCTGACCGACGAGACGGAGCGCGCCGACCCGGTGCGCCGGCTCTGTGCCAAGTACCCGCAGTACCGGGCCGAGCCGCCGGTCGGGCCGGTGATCCGGATAGCCGTGGACGGCTGGCGCGGCTGGGCGTACACCGGCTGAGTCCCGCGCCGACCTGCGACTACGCCGCACAGGGCACCGCGGCGTCGCGCGCGCAACTACACGATCGACAAGGTATTCAGCGCTGCATTCTCAGGGTCCCGCCTCTAGCCTGGTAGCGGGGCGGTACCGTCCTCGGTGGCTGGCGCGCGGAGTCAGGCCCCCGATCACGACCGCGAGAGGTTTGCGAGGAGAGACGTTGTCGATGGTTACCCCCAGCTCGGCCCCCGCCGGAGGTGCGGGCCGTCCGGCCCAGCGCCTGCCAGGGCCACCCGGGCCGGGCCAGTTCCGACCCCAGTCGGGGTTCGGACCGCCACCCACTCCGTCCCGCCCCCGCCTCACCAAGGCCCAGCAGGTCCGGCTCACCCTGGTGTCCGCCATCCTGGTCGTGGTCGGCGTGGTCCTCGGGCTGGTCGCCACCGTCGTACTCCCGCACGTGTACGCGGCCCAGACCACGATCCGGTTCAGCCTGGGCGCCAGCTCCTCCGGCGACGACAACGCGGACCGCACGCTCACCACCCAGACCGTGCTGATCACCGGCCGGGACGTGCTGCAGCCGGTCGCGGACAGCACCGGCGTCCCGATCGACTACCTGATCAAGAACACCACCGCGACGGTCGTCCCGAACAGCGAGATCATCACGATCCAGGTCAACCACCCGGACCGGTCCTCCGGCATCCAGCTGACCGACGCGATCGCCAAGCGCTACCTCGAGATCGCCAACGACACCGGCAACCAGTCGCAGCTTCAGGCCCAGCTGGACAGTGCGCAGCGCCAGTTGGCCAACCCCGCGACGGCGCCGGACGCGGTCGGCGACCTGCAGGCCCAGGTGACGGATCTGCAGAACCAGATCGCGGCCCAGGTCACCACATCCAACATCGCGTCCATCGTGGCGCCGGCCTACTCGGTGACCGCCCCGGTGTTCCCGAACACGCTCATCACGCTCGGCATCGGAGCACTGGTCGGGGCCGCACTCGCCGGGCTGGTCGGCTCGCGGATGGTCCGCAACTGGACCCGCCGCTAGCCGACCCGCGAACCGGGCGGTCAGCTGGGGGTGGCGCCGCTCTGGCGGGGTGCCGGGGCGGCCTTGGTGAAGCCGTCCGGGATGATCAGATCCTCCCGGACCAGGTCGTGGATGGACCCCCGGCCCAGCCCGAGCAGCGCCTCGTCGACCCCGCTCTTCAGGATCTCCAGTACGTTGGCCACGCCGCGCTCGCCGGATGCCGCCATGCCCCACAGGTAGGCGCGCCCGATCATGACTGCCTTGGCGCCCAGTGCCAGCGCCTTGACCACGTCGCTGCCCCGCCGGATGCCACCGTCCAGCAGTACCTCGATCTGGTCGCCGACCGCGTCGACCACCGCGGGCAGCGCCCGGATCGAGGCCGGCGTGCCGTCCAGGTTGTTGCCGCCGTGGTTGGACACCGAGATGGCGGTGGCGCCGATGTCCACCGCCCGCCGGGCGTCATCCGGGTGCATGATCCCCTTGACCATGAACGGCCCGCCCCACTCGTCCCGCAGCCACTTCACGTCGTCCCAGGTGGGCAACGGGGTGCCCATCCACTCGCCGTAGGCGCCGAAGAAGGTCGGCGCCTGCTCGCCGGGGGCGGCCAGGTTCGGCGTGCTCAGGTCGGGCAGCTTGCCGGACTTCGCGAAGTCCAGCAGCCAGCGCGGCCGGACGATGCCCTCCGGGGCGAACTTGAGCATGGCCTTGAGGTCGAGGCGCTCCGGGATGAACGGGCTGCCCCAGTCGCGGCGGTGCGCGAACGTCCAGTCCAGCGTGATGATGAGCGCCTTGGCGCCGGCCGAGCGGGCCCGCTCGGCCCGCTGCAGCAGCCGGTCCTTGCCGCCCACCCAGTACATCTGGAAGAAGACCTTCGGGTTCGCCGCCGCGACCTCCTCGATCGGCTTGCTGGCGAACGAGCTGAGCCCCATCGCGGTACCGGCGGCCGCGGCCGCCCTGGCCACCGCGACCTCACCGTCCGGGTTGACCGCCTGTACCCCGGTCGGCGAGATGATCACCGGGAAGGAGATGTCCTGGCCGAGCACCGTGGTGGACTGCTCGCGGTGCTGGGGCAGGTCCGCGATGTGCGGGCGGAAACCCAGCTCGCTGAACGCGTTGACGTTGTCCTCGAGTGTGAGACCCCGCTCGGCACCGGCCACCAGTGCGAGATACACCGACTTCGGCAGCCGGCGCTTCGCTCGACGCTGCGCCTCTGCGACGGTCTCGAACCACTCCTTGCTGCTCGCCATGCCCGGCCCCTTCGCCGCTCGTCCAACCGATCTCCGGCGGAGCCTAGTGCCCGAGCCGGGCCCTCCACCGGGTGCGCCGCACCACGGAGACCGAGCGCACACCGGTCGGGCAGGCGCAACCGCCCGACCGGACAGGGTCCGCCCTACTCGAACCGGGAGGGGTCGCCGGCGCCGCGCCGGACGATCTCCGGCTCGTCACCGGAGAAGTCGATCACCGTGGTCGGCTCGGTGCCACAGTCGTCGGAGTCGACCACCGCATCCACCACGTTGTCCAGGCGTTCCTTGATCTCCCAGCCCTGGGTGAGCGGCTCCTTCTCGTCGGGCAGCAGCAGCGTGCTGGACAGCAGCGGCTCGCCCAGCTCGGACAGCAGCGCCTGGACCACCGCGTGCTCCGGGATGCGCACCCCCACGGTCTTCTTCTTGGGGTGCATCAGCCGACGCGGCACGTCGTTGGTAGCCGGCAGGATGAACGTGTAGCTGCCGGGCGTCGCGGCCTTGATCATCCGGAAGACCTTGTTGCTGATCCGGACGAACTTGCCGAGCTGTGCGAAGTCGGCGCACACCAGGGTGAAGTGGTGCCGGTCGTCGAGGTGGCGGATGTCCCTGATCCGGTCGAGGCCGGCCCGGTTTCCCACCTGGCAGCCGAGCGCGAAGCAGGAGTCGGTCGGGTAGACGATCAACCCGTCGTTGCGGACCAGGTCCACGATCTGGACGATCGAGCGGTGCTGCGGATTCTCCGGGTGGACATCGAAGTACCTGGCCATACCGCGGACCCTAGAGCGTCCCCCGGTGCGCCGCGGACCCGGACTGGATCAGTCCGCCGGTTGCGTGGCCAGCCGGGCGGACCACTTCTCCTCGACCCGGCCGACCTTCCACACCGCGAACGCGACCAGCCAGGCGAGCACGAACAGCGCCACGATGGCGTAGCCGGCGAGGTCCAGCGGGATCGAGGCGATGTCGAACAGCGGGCCGGACTGGATGCCCGCCTGGTCCACCAGCACGCCGATCAGCTCGATGGTGCCGATGATCAGCGCCACGGCGACCGACAGCGCGGTGATGGTGATGTTGTAGAAGACCTTGCGGACCGGCTTGGCGAAGGCCCAGCCGTACGCGAAGTTCATGAACACCCCGTCGGTGGTGTCCATCAGCGACATGCCGGCGGCGAACAGGATCGGCAGTACCAGGATCGCGTAGAAGGGCAGGTTGAAGGCCGCCGCGCCGCCGGCGAGCACCAGCAGGCCGACCTCGGTCGCGGTGTCGAAGCCGAGCCCAAACAGCACCCCGACCGGGTAGATGTGCCAGGGCTTGCGGACAGATTTGGTGAGCCCGTTCAGGAAGCGGTTCATGAACCCGCGCTTGTTCAGCTGCTCCTCGAGCTCCTGCTCGTCGAAGTGGCCGTGCCGCATCCGGCGGAAGACACCGATGATGCCGATCAGCACCACCAGGTTGAGGATCCCGAGGATCCACAGGAACACCCCGGAGACCGAGGCGCCGACGATGCCGGTCACCGAGTGCAGCTGGGAGCCGTCGTCCTCGACCTGCCCTGCCAGCGCCCGCACCCCGATGGAGAGCAGGAACGTCAGTCCGAAGACGATCGTGGAGTGCCCGAGGGAGAACCAGAAGCCGACCGAGAGCGGGCGCGGGCCGGACTCGGTGCGCTCGCCCAGCAGCTTCCGGGTGGTGTTGTCGACGGCCGCGATGTGGTCGGCGTCGAAGGCGTGCCGCAGCCCGAACGTGTAGGCCAGCAGACCGATCCCGGCGGTGTAGACGCCGGTGGTGCCCAGCGAGTAGTTGGCCGGCACGACGACGGCGAACAGCACGACGAACCCGACGATGTGCAGCAGCGCGATGAAGCCGTACATCCCGCCGAGGGAGAACCGGTCCTTGGACGACAGCGACCGCCAGGCCCGGACCGGTGCGGAGGCCGGCTTCTGCCGCGTACTCAAGGTGGCCATCGAGATCCTCACGTTCGGCGTCCGGGGGCACTCTTCCGAGGTTCCACGTCCGGGTGAGACTACGGCCTGGTTACGGCACTCACAACTTAGTGGCAGTAGCCAATCCTCAGTCGGAACGGGCAAGCTCTGGCACCGAGGTGGCCACCAGCGTGGCCGGTCAGGCCGCTGGCGCTAGGGTCAGGCATGGCCAGCGACGCGACCACCCGACAGGTCGTCGCGGAGGTGGCGCGCGAGCTGGACGCCCAGGTCCCGGCACTCACCGCCGAGCTCGCCGCCCTCTTCCTGGACCTGATCCCGGCGTTCCAGGGCGACGAGGCGGTCCGCGAGCTGATGGCCGCGAGCACCTCGTCCAACCTTTCCACGATCTTGGACATCCTGCTGCACGGGCTGCCGCTGGACCGCATCGACGTGCCGGCCGCGGCCGCCGCGTACGCCCGCCGGTTCGCCCAGCGCGACCTGCCGGTCGAGGGCCTGCTGCGGGCGTACCGGCTCGGCCAGGAACGGGTGGTCCAGTGGTTCCTGCGCGGCCTCGGTGAGCGGTCGCTGCCCTCGGCGGTGCTGCTCGGCTGTGCCCAGGAGGTCGTCTCCGTCGTCGGCCGCTACATCGACCAGGTCTCCGGGCACCTGATCGACATCTACGAGACCGAACGCAAGCTGTGGACCCAACGCACCGACGCCGCCAGGGCGATCGCACTGCGCACCGTGCTGGACGACGAGAACCTCGACCTGAGCACCGCCGAGGCGATGATCGGGTACCGGCTGCGCGGGTGGCACATCGCCGCCGTCGCCTGGGTCGAGATCGACACCCCGAACGCCGCGAAGTGGGTGGAGTCCGCTGCCGGGGTGCTCGCCTCCGCACACGGCGGCCGGCCGCTCACCGTGCTCGCGGACGACCACACGCTCTGGGCCTGGCTGTCCGGCCCGCCGTCGATGCGCCTGGACGAGAAGGTGCTGGCCACGAAGCTGGATGACGCGTCCCCGCTGCGCATCGCCCTCGGCGAGCCGGCACCAGGCGTAGCTGGCTTCCGGTCCTCGCACCGGGAGGCGTTGCGGGCCAAGACGGTCGCCGAGACCTCCGGCGAGCACCTCCCCCCGGTGCTCAGCTTCGCCAGGGTGAGCATCGCCGCGATGCTGTCCGAGGATCTGGACGCGCTGCGTACCTGGGTGGGCCGCACGCTGGGCGAGCTGGCCCGCGACGACGAGGGCATGGCCCGGCTGCGGGAGACCGTGCGCCTGTTCCTGGAGACCGGCGGCAGCTTCACCGATGCCGCGGCACGGCTGCACCTGCACAAGAACACCGTGCACTACCGGGTCCGCAAGGCCGAGGAGATCCGCGGCCGGCCGCTCACCGACGGGCGCCTCGACGTCGAGGTCGCCCTGGTCGCCTGCCAGCAGCTCGGCCACCGGGTACTGGCGGCCGAGCCGGGGCACTAGTTGCCCTGCTGGTGCCCTGCTACGACCCCGAGCGGACCGTGCGGCGGGCCGGCGGCACCGGGTGCACCGGAGCCCCCGCCACCAGGGTGTTCTCGATGGTGCCGGGTGGCCGGCGGCTCGAAGACGGCCACCGCCGCGCCGACCAGCCGGTCGCCGGCGTACGCGGCCAGCGCCGAGCCGCCGGCGTGCCAGATCCCGCGCAGCACCTCGGCCGGCATCGCCTCGGTGCTGTTCCACAGCTCGGCGAGGAACCGCGACACCTCCGACGTGCCGGCCACGTCCTCGACCAGGCCGATGCGGACGCCGGCCCGGGCCGCGGCCTCGGCCGCGGTCCGCCGCGCTCTGTCCGCGACCCCGGGGTCGACCGCGCCCGTCGGTGAGCTCACGAGTCGAGTGTGCCGGACTCACGTACGCCGGTCGATCAGCCGGGACAGCACGATGACGCTCTCGGTGTGGTCCACATTGGGCTCCTTGCGGACCCGTTCCATGGCCTGCTCGAGCTGGGTGATGTCGGTGGCCAGCATCTGCAGCAGCGCGTCCGCCGAACCGGTGACCGTGCACGCGCTGACCACCTCCGGCACGTGCTCGAGGCTGCGCCGCAGATCCTGCGGCGAGACCGTGCCCCGGCAGTACAGCTCGACGTAGGCCTCCGTGGTCCAGCCCAGCGCGGCGGGGTCGATCACCGCCGTGAACCCCCGGATCGCGCCGCTGGCCACCAGCCGGTCCACCCGCCGTTTCGCCGCCGGCGCGGACAGCCCCACCTGCGCGCCGACCTCGGCGAAGGTGGCCCGGCCGTCCCGCAGCAGGCACCCCACGACCTGCCGGTCGATGTCGTCCACGCGCTCCTCCTCGAGGGGTCGATGACCGAATTGGAGATCAACACAACAGAACTCTGATTTTCCGAATATTACGCAATAAATCGACGGTACAGACGCAATATCGACGTATTGATTGCGGCATCCGTACGAACATACAGTTCAGACTGTGACCGTCATCGCGGACTCCGCACCCCTGTTGACCAGCACCGCGACCGCTCGCGTGGCACGGCGGCGCCGGTACCTCATGTGCCCGCCCGACCACTTCGCGGTCTCCTACGCGATCAACCCCTGGATGGACACCGCACGGCCGATCGACCTCGCGCTGGCCCGTCGGCAGTGGGACCGGCTGCGCCGGACCTACACCGACCTCGGGCACGTCGTCGAGACGATCGCCTCGGAGCCCGGCCTGCCGGACATGGTGTTCGCCGCCAACGGTGGCCTGGTGATCGGGGACCGCGCCCTGGGCGCCCGGTTCGCCTACCCGCAGCGCGCCGGTGAGGGTCCGGCCTATCTCGACTGGCTGCGCGGCTCCGGGCTGACCGCGGTCGCCGCGGCCGAACAGGTCAACGAGGGCGAGGGCGACTTCCTCACGGTCGGCGACATGGTGCTGGCCGGTACCGGGTTCCGCACCACGCTCGCCGCGCACGCCGAGGTGCGGGAGACGTTCGGGCTGCCGGTGGTGTCGCTGCGCCTGGTCGACCCGCGCTTCTACCACCTGGACACGGCGCTCGCCGTGCTCGACGACCACCCCGACCACACCACGGTGGCCTACACCCCCGAAGCGTTCAGCCAGGGCAGCAGGGAGACGCTGCGCCGGCTGTTCCCGGACGCGATCCTGGCCGCCCCCGCCGACGCCGCCGTACTCGGGCTGAACGCGGTGTCCGACGGGTACCACGTGGTACTCGCCGAGGCGGCCACCGGCCTCATCGCCCAGCTGCGCGAGCGCGGCTTCCACCCCATTGGTGTCGACCTGTCCGAGCTGCTCAAGGCCGGCGGCGGCGCCAAGTGCTGCACCCTGGAGATCCGGACATGAGCCTGTTCACCGACACACCCGTGCGCACCGCGACCGAGTACATCCAGCTCGGCGAGGCGCACAGCGCCGCCAACTACGCCCCACTGCCGGTGGTGATCGCCACCGCGCGGGGCTCCTGGGTCACCGACGTCGCCGGCAACCGTTACCTGGACTGCCTCTCGGCCTACTCGGCGGTGAACTTCGGGCACGGCAACGAGCGGATCGTGGACGCCGCCCGCGACCAGCTGGGCCGGGTCACCCTGACCAGCCGGGCGTTCCACCACGACCAGTTCGGCCCGTTCTGCGCCGAGCTCACCGCGCTCGTCGGCAAGCAGCTGGTGCTGCCGATGAACACCGGTGCCGAGGCGGTGGAGACCGGCATCAAGGTGGCCCGCAAGTGGGGCTATCGGGTCAAGGGCGTGCCGGCGGGGCGGGCGAACATGGTGGTCGCCGCCAACAACTTCCACGGCCGCACCACCACCGTGATCAGCTTCTCGGACGACCCGGACGCCCGCGCCGACTTCGGCCCCTACACCCCCGGCTTCCGCGCGGTGCCCTTCGGCGACGCCGCCGCGCTGGCCGCCGCCATCAACGGCGACACCGTCGCGGTGCTCCTGGAGCCGGTGCAGGGCGAGGCGGGCGTGATCCTGCCGCCGCCCGGTTACCTGGCGCGGGTGCGCGAGCTGTGCACCCGGCACAACGTGCTGTTCATCGCCGACGAGGTGCAGTCCGGGCTGGCCCGTACCGGGCGCACCCTGGCCTGCGAGCACTACGGCGTGGTGCCGGACATGTACCTGCTCGGTAAGGCGCTCGGCGGCGGCGTGGTGCCGGTGTCCGCGGTGCTCGCCGACGCCGACGTGCTCGGTGTGCTGCGCCCCGGCCAGCACGGCTCCACCTTCGGCGGCAACCCGCTGGCCTGTGCGGTCGGCCGGGCCGTGGTCGGGATGCTGGCCACCGGCGAGTACCAGGAGCGCGCCCGGGTACTGGGTGAGCAGCTGCGCGCCGGGCTGGAGTCGCTGGTCGGACACGGGGTGACCGCCGTGCGCAGCCTCGGGCTGTGGGCCGGCATCGACGTCGACCCCGGGCTGGGCACCGGCCGGGCGGTCTGCGAACGGCTGCTCGCGCACGGCGTGTTGGCGAAGGACACCCACGGCCAGACCCTGCGCCTCGCCCCGCCGCTGGTGATCGAGCCGGCCGAGCTGGACGGCGCGGTCGAGGCATTGCGCAGGTCGCTGAAAGATCTGGCGTCCAGCTGAAACCACGAGCCGACAATTCTGTCGAACTCGAACACCGGGGATCGCCGAACCTGGCGTCGACGTCCGCGTGTCACGAAGCCGACGGACTGAGTGCGGGACAGGCGGCAGCATAGGCCGCACCAGGTAAGCCGGTCCCACTTCCGGCAAGCATGAGCGTGGCAACGCTCATCACGACGGATACGAATCATTTGCTACTGCAAGCGCTGGCGTCGGATCGTCCTCAACCGCCGCCAGCTTTCGACCGGGTCGGCGTCGGTAGTCGTAGGTGCTAAGCGGCATGCACAGGCGGCCGGGGACGCGGACCGGTCCTCTTATGGTAGCCAAATGGACTCATCGCAGACCCAATTGGCCACCGACGCTCACTTCGGGGTTCGCTCGATGAGCGCGCCGCTCCGCCGGGTCCTGGTCCGCCGGCCCAGCACCGGGGGCGACTTCGCCGCCGCCGACTGGCGCACCCCCGACCCGGCGCTGCTGGCCAGCCAGCACGACGAGTTCGCGGCGCTGCTGCGCTCCCTCGGCGCCGAGGTCGAGGTGGCCGCGCCGATCGACGGCCTCGTCGACGCCGTCTACGCCCGCGACCCCGCACTGGTCACCGGCCGCGGCGCGATCCTGTTCCAGATGACCAAGCCGGTACGCCAGCCCGAGCCGGAGCTGCTGGGCGCGGCGTTCGAGCGCGCCGGCGTGCCCGTGATCGGGCGGCTGACCGGTGCCGCGGTCGCCGACGGGGGTGACTTCATCTGGCTCGACGAGCAGACCCTGGTGATCGGGCGCAGCTACCGCACCAACGAGCCGGCGGTGGCCCAGCTGCGCGCACTGCTGGCCGAGGAGGGCGTCACCGTCGTCTCGGTGGACCTGCCGCACGCAGGAGGCCCGGAGCACGTGCTGCACCTGATGTCGTTCATCTCGCCGGTCGCCGACGACCTCGCGGTGGTCTACCCGCCGCTCGCGCCGGTCAGCCTGATGCAGTCCCTCGAGGCGCGCGGCATCACGGTCGTGCCGGTGGACGACGAGGAGTACCTCACCATGGGCTGCAACGTCCTGGCGGTACGCCCTCGGGTGGTGGTCCTGGTCGACGGCAACCCCCGGATCCGGGCGGCGCTGGAGGCGCACGGCTGCGAGACCCACGTATACGACGGCTCGGAAGTCTCGGTGAAGGGCGACGGCGGCCCGACCTGCCTCACCGCCCCGCTCTGGCGCGACTGAAAGCGCAGGTCAGAGGCCGAACGCGTGGCCTTCGACCAGGATCAGCAGGCCGATGCCGATCAGCACGGCCGGCAGCAGCAGGTGGCCGAACCGGGCGAGCGTGCGGGCCACCGGCGGCCGGGTGGCGAGGAACCGGCCCACTCCGCACCAGACCCCGACCAGGACGAGGAACACCGCTGAATAGCCGACCAGGCCAGCGGGGCCGGCGGTTGCGAACACCGGCACGTAGACGCCGATGTTGTCGCCGCCGTTGGCGAAGGTGACCGCCGCGACGGTAAGGACTGAAGCGGTGCCGGTGCCGGTGCCGGTGCCGGCGTCCGGACCGGGGCCGGCGTCCGGGCCGGTGCCGTGCCGGTCCCGCCAGACGCCCCAGGCCGCCCGGATGCCGAGCAGCAGCGGCAGCAGTCCGAGATAGGCGATGGCCGGGCGCGGCAGCAACCCGGCCCCGAGTGCCCCGGCGAGCGAGGCGACCAGGATGGCCGCAAAACCCAGGTACTGGCCGATCACCACCCGGACCGCGGCACCCCGGTGCCCGGCACACCGACCGAAGAACAACGCCAGGACGAGGATGTCGTCGATGTTGGTCACGGCGAACATGCCGGCCGCCCGGGCGACGAAGGCCACGGAGCGCGCCGTCCACGGCCGGACTGTACCGACCGGTGCCGACCACCCCAGTCAGCACCGTCAGCACTCTCAGCACCACGGCACACACCGTCGTAGCGCCCCGCACAGGTTTGGCGGTGTGTACGGCGGAACGACGGTGTGTGCGGTCAGCGCTCGGCCGGCTGTCTCGGCGGTCGACCGAGCGCGACGGGGCGTTACGGCATGTGGGCTACCGAGTTTCGCTCGTTTGGCCGCTCAGGTCCGCCCGTAGCCCTGCCGATAAAGCAGAAGACCGCGCCGATGAGACTTTAGGTGCCACTCACTCCGCCCAATTGAGACTTTAGGCGCCGCTCAATCCGCGTAATGGGGCTCCGAGGCCGACGTCAGGCCCGTGGTCCCGAAACCCAGGGCGTGGCCACAGGACGCCGCGCCCCGCCGATGGAGAGATCAACGCAGCGCGCGCAACGCTGAGCTCGCCGCGTTGAAGCCACACATGCCGTGCACGCCGGCCCCGGGCGGCGTCGCGGCCGAGCAGAGGTACACCCCGGGCACTCCGGTGTAGTACGGATCGACCGCGATGCGCGGGCGCAGCGCCACCTGCGGGATGTTGTTCGCCCCGCCGACGATGTCGCCACCGATGAAGTTGCGGTTGTAGCTGGCCAACTCGGTGGTACCGCGGGCGAACCGGCCGACGATCCGCTCCCGGACACCCGGGGCGAACCGTTCGATCTGGTCGATGATCACCTCAGTGGCGTCGCCGGGGTAGCCGTGCGGCACGTGGGCGTAGGCGTAGATCGGGTGCACGTTGCCGGCGGAGCGGCTGGGGTCGGCCAGGTACTGCTGCCCGACCAGCACGAACGGGCGCTCCGGCATCCTGCCCCGGTTGGTGTCCCGCTCGGCGGCCGTGACCTCCTCGATGGTCCCGCCGAGATGCAGCGTGCCGGCCCGGCGGCTCGGCTCGTTGGTCCACGGCACGCCGCCCTCGACGGCAAGGTCGAGCTTGAACGCCCCGGGAGCGTGCCGGTAGCGGCGGTACGCCCGCGCGATCCGGGCGGGTTGCGCGGCGCCGAGCAGGTCGGCCGCCGCGCGCGGGGCGAGGTCGAGCAGCACCGCGTCGGCGTGGCTCACCTCCCCGTACGACTCGACCGGCACACCCGTCTTGATCGTGCCGCCGAGCTCGACCAGCCGGGCGGCCAGCGCATCGGTGATCGACCGCGAGCCGCCCTCGGCCACCGGCCAGCCGCTGCCGTGGCCGCTGGCGGCGATGATCAGTCCCATCGCCGAGGTCAGCGGTTGGGTGAGCGGGGCGAACGAGTGCGCGGCGCAGCCGGCGAACAGCGCGCGGGCCTCCGGGGTACGCCACATCTTGGCCAGCAGAGTGGCGGGCAGCGGGGCGCCGAGCCCGAAGCGCGCCAGCAGCAGCGGGTGCCTCGGCAGGTGCAGGACCGGGCGGAACAGCTCGCCGATCAGGTCGTCCCACCCGGCCACCAGCGGGCCGAACACCCGCCGCCAGGCCGGCCCGTCGATACCCAACCCGGCCACCGTGTCGTC
Source organism: Pseudonocardia sp. Cha107L01 (assembly GCF_052566575.1). Taxonomy (NCBI): domain Bacteria; kingdom Bacillati; phylum Actinomycetota; class Actinomycetes; order Pseudonocardiales; family Pseudonocardiaceae; genus Pseudonocardia; species Pseudonocardia sp. Cha107L01. Next base: position 4,378,744 of record NZ_CP199579.1, on the reverse strand, counting down.
CAGCGAGCGGACCAGCACCCCGGCGGAACCGGAGTCCAGCGGGTGCGCCAGGTCGACCTCGGGCCACCGCCAGCGCAGCCCGTGCCGCTCCAGGTCGAGATCACGCAGGAACGGCGAGGCCAGGCTGGTCGGGTGGATGGCCGAGCAGTCGTCGTGCAGCACGCCCGGCAGCGTGTTCTCCGAGGTCCGGGTGCCGCCGCCGATCGTGGCGGCGGCCTCCAGGACGGTCACCGAGACGCCGCGGCGGGCCAGGGTGACGGCGGCGGCCAGCCCGTTCGGGCCGGCCCCCACCACGATCGCGTCGGTCACCCGCCCGTCACTCCGGCGAACTGGTCGCGCGCGGCTGCTCGACCGAGGCAGCCGCACGGGGCTCCTCGACCGGGGCAGCCGGCGCGGCTGGCGCGGTGTCCGACGCCCGCCAGGTGACCCGGTACGGGATCGGCCCGTCGGCCAACCACGGCTGGGCGGCGGTCATGTCGCGCACGTCGACCACTCCCCGCTCGACCACCCCGACCGCCGCGTCGACGATCCGGTACTTCTGGGTCATGGTGTGCCACGGCTGCGACTCGAGCAGCACCACCATCAGCTCACCCGGCGCGTACTGGCAGCGCTCCTGCACGGCGTTGATGAAGAACTCGTCGTGCAGGTGCCCGTCACCGAACTGCCAGCCGACCACCGAGCTCATCACGAACTCGCCCTCGCGGATGTCGTAGTTCTCCGCGCTGTCCAGGTGGGTCAGCATGAGCGAGGACAGCGCGCGCCCGTGGCTGTTCATGTACCGCCAGGCCACCGCCTTCTGCAGGAAGATCTCGGCGACCTCCTTGCTGTACAGCTCGGTGAGCTGGGTGATCTGGTTCTTCGAGGACTTGACGATGTTGAGGTCGATCCGTTCCTCGCAGCTCGGCTGACCATCCGGAGTGCGCCGGAACGCCCACAGGCCGGTCGCCCAGTTGCCCGCGTAGTAGCGCGCGGCGGGCAGGAAGGAGATCAGGTCCGGCCGCAGGTTGCCCAGCACCGGGACACCGAACAGGATCACCATGATCACGATCGGCAGCCACACCGAGCTCGTCGACCACAGGCCGAACTCGCCGGCCGGGTGCAGCACGAACAGCCAGACCAGCGAGAAGGTGTAGAAGATGTTCCACTCCAGCGGCACCGCCAGCGGGAAGTTGGACGTGATGTACAGGTGGAAGATGACCATGACGGCGGCGGTCACCAGCACCACCGGCCGGTTGGTGACGAACAGCAGGATCACCGGGGCGCCGAACTCCAGCACCGTGCCGGTGTGGCCGAGGAAACCGGCCAGCCAGGACGGCCGGATGTCGTTCGGGAAGTCCTTGCAGAGCTTGTGCCGTAGCCACTTGGAGACCATCAGCGGCGCGTTGGTGGTCATGCCCTGGATCACGTAGCCGAAGTGCTTGCCGATCTTGGAGGCGGCCGCGCCCCACCACACCGCGCACATCACCAGCTTGGCGCCGACGATCATGTCCACGAACGGCAGCGTGGCGAACATGATGCACATGACCCAGTACTGCTCGCTGCGCGCGGCGAGGAACAGCAGCCGGTCCCGCAGCCCGGCGACCAGGGTGAACCCGATCAGCACAGCGAGCAGTCTCGGGTCCAGCAGGCCCACGCTGTCCGCCGGCTGGCCGGCCTTCGGCACCCCGTCGGAGAACAGCAGCACGATGGCGGAAACGATCATGCCGGCGTACACGAACACGTCGAACCAGGTGCGTCGCGAGCCGCCCGCGATCGGGTTCTTGCCCGGCCACGGCGGCAGCTTGATGGTGCCGGGGCGCAGCCAGTAGGTGCAGCCGCCGACCCACGGCTTGAAGCGGAACGCGAGCGGGCCGCAGGATGCGCCGAACCCGAGCATCTCGTAGAGGATCACCCAGACGACGAGCTTCTGGTAGAAGATCGGCTGGGTCCACCAGCTGGCGACGTCGCCGATCGAGCCGATCCCGGCCGTGCGCGAGGCGAGCAGTAGGCCGAGCACGACGAAGACGGCGATCTTCGCGCAGTACATCGCGTGGATCACCTTCGGGGTGCCGAACCCGTAGTCGATCCAGTGCAGCGCGAGGATCTTGATCCGCTCCAGGTGGGGCCGCTCCTCGAAGGTAGCCAGGTCCACGTCAGGTAGATCAGCGTTGATGAAACCCACGGTGGTTCTCCGATCGGTGTTCCAGGTCGGTCATACGTTGGCGGCGAGCGACGTGCGCAGCGTCGGTTTGTCGATCTTGCCGACCGAGTTCTTCGGCAGGCTGTCGAGCACGGTGAGCTCGACCGGGACCTTGTACTTGGACAGCTGCGCCCTGGTGTGCTCCAGCAGCTCCTCAGCGGTCACCTGAGCGGCCGCGCCGGCCTGGTCGCGCAGCGAGACGTAGCCGACGGGCACCTCCCCGTACACCTCGTGGGGGCGGCCGATGACCGCCACCTCGAGCACGGCGGGGTGCTGGTAGATCACGGACTCGATCTCCTTGGGGTAGATGTTCTCGCCCGCCCGGATGATCATGTCCTTCACCCGGTCCACCAGGACCAGGTAGCCGTCTTGGTCGAACCGTCCCACGTCGCCGGTGTGCAGCCAGCCGTCGACGACGGTCTTCGCGGTCTCCCCCGGCCGGTTCAGGTAGCCGCGCATCACGTTCGGGCCGGCGATGACCACCTCGCCGGACTCGCCGGCCGGCACGCGGTTGCCGTCGGCGTCGACCAGCTCCACCCGCTGCCCGGCCATCGGCAGTCCGACGGTGCCGGGCTTGCGGACGCCGTCCAGCGGGTTCACGGTCGAGGCACAGGTGCCCTCGGACAGCCCGTAGCCCTCCACCAGGACGACGCCGTAGCGCTGCTCGAAGCGGTCGATGAGCTCGGCCGGCATCGGTGCCGCGCCGCAGACCACGAAGCGCAGCGACGAGGTGTCCGGGCGGACCGACGCCGGCAGGTTGGACAGCATCGCGTAGATCGCCGGCACCGCCGAGAAGTAGGTCGGCCGGGACCGGCGCACGTCGTCGAAGAACCGGTCCGGGGAGAAGCGCCCGGCGATCGTGGTGCTCCCGCCGGCCAGCAGCGGGGACAGCACGCTGACCACGATGCCGTTGACGTGGAACAGCGGCAGCACCAGCAGGCAGTGGTCGGTCTCCTCGAGTCCGAACGCGTCGAGCGCCATGTCGCACATCGACGAGAGGTTCGCGTGGTCGAGCATCACGCCCTTGGGCTTACCCGTGGTCCCGCTGGTGTAGATCAGCAGCGCCAGGCCGTCGGGATCCAGTACCGGCGCATCGGCGGGCTCGCCCAGGTCCCCGCCGTCGGACCAGCTGTCGGACCAGAGGTCAGCCACCTCCAGGGCATCGGCGGTGCCGGACGGCGACGGCCGGTTGTCCAGCACCACCAGCCGGGCCGCCGAGTCCTCGAGCTGGTAGGCGGCCTCCGGGTCGGTGAGCGCCGGGTTGATCGGGGTGACCGCCGCGCCGAGGCGCCAGGCCGCGAAGAGGGTGAGCACCAACTCGACCCGGTTGGGCAACAGGGTGGCGACCACGTCGCCCCGCCGAACCCCGCTTTGTGCCAGCAGCCCGGCTACGCTCCGCACCCGCTTTGCGAACTCGCCGTTGTTCAGGGCCACGGCGTCGTCGCTGATACAGCGCGCGGCAGCGTCGTCGTCAGCCCGAACATCGGCTAGCTCGGCAAAATGCATGGTCACTCTCAGTCATCGAGTGTAGCGAGAATTGTGACGGCGCCCACGGTAGCGGGTTAGTCCGAACAGACCACATGGTGTACGGACACGAATCACGCATTCGGGTTCGTGCCGGGAGTACAAATGCGCAGGTCAGCGCCCGACTCGCGCCGGTTCGGCACGGACGACAGCACTCGGTCGGGCGATCAGCTGGCGCGCGTGGACCGAGCGGCGAACACGATCTCCCTGGCCCGCCGGACACCGGTGGCCAGCGCCCCCCGGACCACCGCGTCGGCACCGAGCGCCCCGACCGCCAGCCGAGGCGACATCGGGGTCAGCTGGGCGAGCACCGCACGGGTGGGCGCCTCGAGCAGGTCCAGGTGCCGCCCGATGCTTCCGCCGAGCACGATGAGCTCCGGGTCGAAGAAGGCGGCGATGCTCGCGATCAGCCGGGCCAGGTGGCCGGCCACCACCTCGATCACCTGCCCGGCCCGCTGATCACCGGCCCGCGCCGCCGCGAACACCGCCTCGACGGTGCGGTAGCCGGACAGGCCGGCCTCCCGGGCGTAGCGCAGCACCGCGGCCGACGCGAGCTGCTCCTCGAGCATGCCGACCCGCGATACCGGTTGCGCGGCGGGCGCGCCGATGGGCAGGTAGCCGACCTCACCGGCCGCGCCGGAAAAGCCCTGGTAGAGCTTGCCGTCCAGGACCAGCCCGACGCCGACGCCACTGTCCACATGGGCGTAGACGAAGTGCCGGGTGCCCCGGCCGGCGCCGTAGTTGTGCTCGCCGATGGCGGCCAGGTTGGCGTCGTTGTCGACCGTCAGTGAGGTGCCGAGCCGCTGGCCCAGGGTCTCCGCGAGGCCGCCGCGCTGCCAGCCGGGCAGGTTCGCCGCGTACAGCACGCGGCCCCGGCGGGGGTCGTAGACGCCGGGTGAGCCGATGACCGCGTGGGTGATCGCGGCCGGGTCGACCGCGGCGGCCCGGGCCACCGACGCCACCGCGTCGCTGATCCCCTCGACCAGCGCGGCCGAGGTGCGCGCGGTGTTGCGCAGCTCGAGTTGGCCCAGCTGGTTGCCGGCCAGGTCGGCGACGGCCAGCCGGAGTCGGTCCCGGCCGACGTCCACGCCGACCACCAGGCCCGCGCTCGGGTTCACCTCGTACCGGGTGGCGGGGCGTCCCTGCGCGGTGTCGGCCCGACCGGCCGGGCGGACCAGCTCGGCGTTCTCCAGATCGGCCAGCGCGGCGATCACGGTGGGCAGCGAGAGGCCGGCGTCCCTGGCCAGCCGAGGCCGGGTCGCCGGGCCGCCGGCGAACAGCTGGTCCAGGAGAAGCCGCTGGTTCATCTCGCGCAGCACGGAGGGAGCCACCGCGACAGCCCGCTGGCCGGCGGCGGACCGGGCGCCGGCAGGTGGGCCGGCGGCGGGGTCGCCGTCAGGTGGGCCGGCGGCGGACCGGGCGCCGGCGGGTGGGCCGGCGGCGGGGTCGCCGATGGCAGGTTCGGCCGGCGCCATCGCCCACCTCCCTCCGAGTTCGGCGCACGCATCCTGGCACGGCGCCGGTGTTGACAAGCAAGAGTATTTAATAAAGGCTCCTTAGTATGTCGGAGAACCCGCTGAATCCGTACCGCCAGCCGCTGACCGGAGCCCGGCGGTGAGCGCCGCGGCGACCACCCTGATGGCCAGGGAGATGGCCGAGCAACCGGCCGTGCTGGCCCGGCTCGCGCAGCGGTTCGAGCAGCTCAGCGAGCAGGTAGCCGGCCTGTACACGGGTGGGGTGCCCGGGGTGGCCTTCGTGGCCAGGGGCTCGTCCGACCACGCCGCGCTGCTCGGGCGCTACGCCGTCGAGCTCTACACCGGGCTGCCCACCTGCCTGGTCGCGCCGAGCGTCACCACCGCGTTCGCACAACATCCCACCGGGTTCGCCGGCTGGCTGGTGGTCGCGCTGTCGCAGTCCGGCCGCACCCCCGAGATCGTCAGCCTCGCCAGGGAGTTCCGGTCCGTCGGCGCCTCGGTGGTGGCCATCTCCAACGACGGTTCCTCGGATCTCGCCCGTGCCGCCGACCTCTCGATCGACCTGGCCGCCGGTCCGGAGCGAGCGGTGCCGGCCACCAAGACGGTCACCGCCCAGATGCTCGCGGTACTCGCGGTCGCCGGTGGCCTCGGTTCGCCGGGGTTGACCGGCGAGCAGGTCCGGCAGATCCCGGACGCGGTCGAAACCGTGCTGGCCGACACCGCGGGCATCACCGCGCTCGGCGCCGAGCTGGCCGGCCCGGACCGGATGGCGGTGGTCGGCCGAGGGTTCTGCTACCCAGCGGCGCTGGAGACGGCGCTGAAGCTGCAGGAGACCACCGGCGTGATGGCGCACGGGTTCTCCACGGCCGACTTCCGGCACGGCCCGATCGCCGTGTGCGGCCCCGAGTCGCCCGCCGTGCTGCTGGCCGGCTCGGGCCCGGCCGACCAGGACACCGCGGCGCTGACCCCCGAGCTCGCCCAGCGGGGTGCGACCAGCGCGCTGATCGGCACCGGGCCGGCCGCGCGGGTCAGTTGGCCGGCGCTCGGGCATGCCGGGGAAGGCCTGCTGGCCACCGTGCGCGGCCAACAGCTGGCACTGGCCAGGTGTGAGGCTCTCGGCGTCGACCCGGACCAGCCCGGCGGCCTGAGCAAAGTGACACTCACCCACTGAGCCGAGCTACCTCGTGAGTTGCGGGTGGTCCCGGGAGACCACTCGCCACCCACGGGGCAGAGGTCACGGGCGTTCGGGGAGGCCGAACCGGGCCGGCAGCTCCGGGTTGTGGAAGGTGACGACCCGCGCGACGCCCCGCTCGGTGAGGCTCAGCACCTGCACCCCGTGCGGCCGGAACGCGCCATCCTGGCCGCGCAGGTACAGCCCGAATGCGGGTTGGCCGTTCGCCTCGGTGCCGAGCAGCCGGAAGTGGCCCGACGCCAGCACTCTGGCCACCAGGAACCGAGCGATGGTCTGCCGCCCGGCGAACCAGGTCGGGATCGGTGGCATCTCCCACACCGCGTCCTCGGCCAACAGTCGGGTGAGCTCGCCGATGTCCGCAGTTTCGAAGGCGGCCGCGTAACGGTCCAGCAGGTCGCGCTGCACCGCGTCGCTCGGTTCGGTCGTGGTGTCCTCGGTGGGCGCGACCTGGCGCAGCTGGGCCCGGGCCCGTTGCAGCGCGCTGTTCACGGCCGCCTCACTCGCGCTGATCAGCTCGGCGACCTCGCTGGTGCGCCAGGCCAACACGTCGCGCAGGATCAGCACGGCGCGCTGGCGGGGCGGCAGGTGCTGCAGCGCGGCGACGAAGGCCAGCCGCATGCTCTGCCGGGAGGCCACGGTGACCGCCGGATCCGCCGGCTCGGCGCCCCGCCAGGCGGTGGGCAGTGGTTGCAACCAGGCGATATCGGTGCGCCACTGGCCGGTCTGACCCTCCGGGTTGTCAGCGGGGGCACCGAGCCCGGAGGGCAGTGGCCGGCGACCCGCGCGTTCCAGCGCCTTCAGACAGGCCCGGGTGGCGATCCGGTACAGCCAGGTGCGCAGTGACGCGCGGCCCTCGAACCCCGGGTACCCGCGCCAGGCGTGCAGGTAGGTCTCCTGGACCACGTCCTCGGCATCGTCGCTCGACCCGAGCATCCGGTAGCACAGCGCGAGCAGCTCCCGGCGGAACGGATCTGCCAGCCGACCGAACTCCTCGCTCGCCTCAGCGCTGGCCGCCTGAGTGAGTGCCGCCTGGGTCGACACCGCCGCTCCACCTCGTATCAGTCGTCGTCCTTTCCGAACCGGTACGAGCCGACCATAGTGGCCGGGCTGGGCACCGGTGGACCAGCGAGCCGACCGCCGAGGCCGCGCTGGAACTCCGCGAACGCGGCGGAGCGGGACAACGGGTCGACCCCGGCCTCGACCGTCACCACGTGGACGAAGCTGACCCCGTCGGCGAGCCGGAACGCCGCGTACCGCAGGCCGTCCGGCCGCTCCCGGTTCAGTTCGGCGAACACCTGGCGCACCAGCTCCTGGTTGCGCTCGGCGGCGTCCGGCCTGGTCTGGTACCGCACCACGACCGCCGTGCTCGGTGCACTATCCGCTGCTGTGCTCATCGCCGTCTTCCTCCCGCCGCCGAACCCTCGCCGACGGCACACTCATACAGAGGCGCCAGCCGCCGAAAACTCATCGGTCACCCACCGCGCACGGAACCGGCACGTGACACGATCAGCGGACACCGAACGCGGAATCCTAGCCGGACAGACTGAGCAATGGTTGTCGTCGGGGTGTCTGTGAGTAGTCGATCCATTTTGGCGGGATAAATTCGGGGAGTCCATCGCGCATGCGGACTTCCCAGTCGGATTGATGCACCATCCGATGATGCGTCCAGCACAACATCACCAAATTGTCGAGTTTTGTTTCACCGTGATGGACCCAGTGCACAATATGGTGCACCTCGCAGGAACTCGGTGGCCGGTCACACCCCGGATGGGCGCACCCACCATCCCGAACCGCGACCGCTTTACGTTGCGCCGACGTGGCACACCGTTTCTCCCGGCCCACATCCAACGGCTCACTGTTCGCACCGAGCACGATCGGGGTGATCTGGGCGTCGCAGCTGAGCCGGCGTACCTCACCCGGCCCGATATGTCCGCCGAGCTCGAGGTTCGCCCCACGCAACCCGGCCTTCAGCGCTTCCAGCCCCATCGTGATCGCCACGTGCGGACGCTCACCGCCCTGCGCGGGCAGGCGGCCTTCGTCGAGGGCGTGCGCGCAGATCTCCCCGAGCGCATCCGCCTGCCGTTGCCCGAGGGACTTGTTCTCGTCGGCGGCCGGTTTGAGGATCGCCCCGATCGCCCGCGCCACCGTCTCGTACGTCGCCGAGTCCAACTGGCCCTTGATCTTCCCACCGACACCGTGGCGGGACTTGGCCAGGTGCAGCTCGTTGACCTGCGGATCGTCCTCACCCGGCGGCGCACCATCCTGATCCAGCAGGTCCAGTTCCTCGCGGGCCTTGCGGCCCAACAACTCCGGGCTGTACTGCCGCGCCCAATCGGCGAACAACACCTCCGCCGCCACCCACTGCTCCACCGTGATCCGCCGCGCGGCATCCGTAGCCAGCACCGACTCGATCACCTCAGCATGCGCCAGATCAATCTCCAGCGCACCCAACGCCATCGCCGTCGCCGGCAGTTTCGGCTCCAACACCTCACCCACCAACGACCGCGTCGGAAACACACTGGCGGCCACCGCCACCATCCGCCGCCCGTCCCGCTGGCTCAGACCGAGCAGATCCGCCACGGCATTCGCCGAATGCATCCCCCGCTCGAGAAACTCCCCATCCCGATCCAACCCGGCGAGCAACACCAACGAGTCGTACTCACATTGGCGCCGCAAAACCTGGTAACTCTTCAACCCGTCAATCCGACACTCCGCATCACCGGCGCGTTCGAGTGCGCGCAACGCGGCCATGGAATCCATGACCACCCGCCGCGCCACAACAACCGAACCCTCCGACATACCCAAAATTATGGCAAAGAGCCCCGACAGTTTCCGGGCCGATACCGCCGCCCCCGAAAAAAGATTTCATGATTTTTCGCGAACCCCGCCGAACGTCCCCAACAAGCCACCCCGACCCAGACCCAAAGGCGAGGTCAAAACGCCTAACTGACCACTGTCCCGTCCAAAGCTTCGGTAAAAGGCAACCAGAAACTCAACGACGCCACCGCGACAGCAACCCCCGCACCCGGTCGACAAGGACTCCGAGCAGGATTCGGACCGGGCTGGGGCCGGCGCCCACCGTCGGTGCCGTGCCGGTGCGGGCGGCCTGGTCAACCGCCGAGGTGAACTGCTCGAACAACCGCCGGCTGACGTCCCCGGCGAGCGCCCGGCCGAACTGGGCGATCCGCCCGGACAGATACAGCGACACATCGGCCCGCAGCTCGGTGCCACCGTCGGCGCCCGGCGCGGCCCGCAGCCGGATGTCCGCCTGGGTCGCGCTGCCGCCGGCGTCCGCGCCCTGCGCCACCACCCGCAGCCGATGTTCCCCCGGATCCCGCTCCAGCACCCGCGCCACCCCGTCGAAGGTCAGCTTGACCGGGCCCAGCGCGACCACCGCACGCCCCAGGTAGCGTCCGTCCTCGAGTACCTCCACCAGCGTTGCCCCGGGTAGGCAGCGGGCCAGTTGGTCGAAGTCGTCCAGCACCCGCCACACCGCGTCCACCGGCTCGGACAGCGCGCCGCGGACCTCGACGGTCGCCGACGGCGCCCCGCCGGGCAGCCGGGGCTCCACGGCGGAAACGGCGGAAACAGCGGAAGCAGCCGACCGGGACGGCTCCCCCGGGGACGACCCACCGGCATCGGGAGCCGGTGCCGCCGACCGACCGCCGGACCGCCCCAACAACGTCCGCGCGGCACAGTTACCCGGACCGGGCAGGCCGTCCGGATAGGCGGCGGCGACGTCCGCGACGGCGGCCAGGATGCCCCGGTAGCCGGTGCACCGGCAGAGCACGCCGGACATCTCCACCGGCAGCTCGCCCGGTGCCACGGCGGTGCCGGACGGTCCGTTGGAGAGCAGGTCGTAGCTGCTCATCAGCATGCCGGGGGTGCAGAAGCCGCACTGCAACCCGTGGTGCGCAGCGAACGCCCGCTGCAGCGGATGTTGCTCGGCCGGGGAGCCGAGGCCTTCCACGGTGACCACCTCGGCGCCCTCGCACTGCACCGCGAGCAGCAGGCAGGCCCGGGCTGCCTCGCCGTCCACCAGCACCGTGCACATGCCGCACACGCCGTGCTCACAACCGAGGTGGGTGCCGGTCAGCCCGAGGTGCTCGCGCAGCGCGTCGGCCAGGTGCATCCGGAGCGGCACCCGGACCGTCACGGCGCTGCCGTTGACGGTCAGCGCCACGTCCACCAGCTCGTGCGCCGCCACCCGCGCCCTCGGTGCGGGCGTCACGACCCGGCCCTGTCATTGCCGGCCCTGTCATTGCCGGCCCTGTCGTTGCCGGCGCTGTCGTACGCCCGACCCAGCTCCCGCGCGGCGAGCACGGTGAACAGCCGCCGCCGGTAACCGGTCGAGCCGTGCGCGTCGCCGGCGGTGTCCACCAGGTCGGCGGCCAGCTCGGCGGTGCCCTCCCGCAGCGCGGCCGGAAGACCATCACCGGCCTGGACCAGCTGGGCAACGTCCCTGGTCACCGGCTGGTCGGAGATGCCGAACCCGGTCAACGTCGCGGTCACCACCCGATCGCCGTCACGCACCACCCGGGTGACCACCCCGGCCAGCGCGAAGTCACCGTGCCGGCGGGCGATCTCGGCGAAGCCGAAGCCCTCGCCCGCGCGGGCCACCGGGAACTCCGCCGCCACCAGCACCTCGTCCGGCCCGACGGCGGTGGTCATGGCACCGGCGAAGAACTCCGCCGCTGACAACCGCCGGTGCCCGGACGGGGCGGCGATCTCCAGCACCGCGCCCAGGCAGCAGGCCACCGCCGGCAGCTCAGCGGCCGGGTCGGCGTGCGCCAGGCTGCCGCACACGGTGCCCCGGCTGCGCAGCTCACGGTGCCCGACAAAGGGCAGCGCCATCCCGAGCAGCGGCACCCGGCGCACCTCCTCGGACCGTTCCAGCACCCGCTGCCGGGTCGTCGCCCCCACCCGCAGCACCTCGCCGGCCCGGGAACCGGAGCCCGACACGGTCAGCTCGTCCAGCTCGGCGACCGAGTTGATGTCCACCAGGGTGCCCGGCCGGCCCAGCCGCATGGCCAACACCGGCACCAGCGACTGCCCGCCGGCCAGCACCTTGCCGTCGCCGGCGGCCAGCTCACCGAGTACGTCGGCGAGCGAACCGGGGCGGACGTAGCTGAACGGGGCCGGCTTCATACCGTCACCGCCCGGTGAACTTGGGCTTGCGCTTCTCGGTGAACGCCGCGACGCCCTCGGCGAAGTCGTCCGTGGCGCGCAGCATCGCGTAGGCCTTCCGCTCCAGGTCGATGCCGGTGTAGAGCGGCCCGTCGACGCCCTTGTCCAGCACCTCCTTCGCGGTGCGCTGGGCGGCCGGGGAGAAGTCGGCCATCTTCACCGCGAGCGCATCGACGGCCGCGTACAGCGCCTCCCGGTCGTCGTGCAGCTCGGCGAGGATGCCCCAGTCCAGTGCCTGCCGGGCCTGGATCCGGGTGGCCGTCATGATGTGGAACTTGGCCCGGGACAACCCGACCAGCCGGGCCAGGCGCTGGGTGCCGCCGGAACCGGGGATCATGCCCAGGTTCATCTCCGGCAGCGCGAACTGGGTGCGCGGCGTACCCAGCCGGATGTCGCAGGACAGCGCCATCTCGCAGCCGACGCCGAAGCAGTAGCCATCCACCGCCGCGATCACCGGTTTGGTGCTGCGGGCCGGCGCGGTGACGTTGTGCCCGAGGTCGGTGAAGTCGATCGGGTCGACCTCCATGAAGCCGGCGATGTCACCGCCGGAGGTGAAGTGCTCGCCGTCGCTGCGCACCACCACGACCCGGATCTCGGGGTCCCGGTCGATCTCGGCGAACCGGTCCGCGACGAGCTGCCGCATCTCCCAGGTGATCACGGTGTAGCGGCCGTGGGACAGCGTCAGGTACGCCACCCGGCCGTCCTGGCCGCGCTCCAGGAGTACGTCGCCGCCGGTCAGTGCCATCTCAGCTCCTCAGGGTCAGTAGTTGGTACAGGACCTCGCCGTGCAGGGGTAGCGAGGTGATCTTGACTCCGGCCGGCGCGAGCGCGTCCGCGACCGCGTTGGCCAGCGCCACCGGGAAACTCATCGAGGAGCCCTCGCCGCAGCCCTTGGCCCCGAGCGGGGTCAGCGGGGACGGGCTGACCAGGTGGTCGGTGCGCAGCTCGTAGCCGGCCTCGGCGCTGGTCGGGCAGAGGTAGTCCAGGAAGGTGGCCGAGGTCGGCTGCCCCGACGGCGCGTAGTGGAACTCCTCGTACATCGCGCCGCCGAGGGCGTGGGTGAGCGCGCCGTACACCTGCCCGTCCAGCAGCTGCTGGTTGAGCACGGTGCCGGCGTCGTGCACCGAGGACACCCGGTCGATGGTGATCTCAAGGGTGTCCGGGTCGATGCGCACCGCGACGATCTCGGCGACGAACCCGTAGCAGAGCGAGGAGTTGATCCGGTCGTCCCGGGTGGCCGCGCGGACCTCGCGCGGGGTGAACGCGGCCTCCTCGTACAGCCGTGCCGACACCCCCTCGGGCAGTGCGCTCGGATCCCAGTGCACCACCCCGGCGGCGTGCCGGAACTGCGCGGCGCGGGACAAATCGGTGCGCGACCGGACCTGACCGTCGGCCAGTTCCAGCTCGTCGGCGGGCAGCCCGAGCAGCACCGACCCGGCCGCCCGGATGGTCGAGGCGATCCGGTCGGCGGCCTGCACCACGGCACTGGTCACCAGGGGCGCGAACCGGGAGGAGTAGCTGCCCGAGGTCACCGTCCACGGCGTGGTCGCGGTGTCCATGTCGACCACCACCCGGACCTGCTCCACCGGCAGCCCGAGCCGCCGCGCCGCCACAGACCGGGCCACCGTGGCGTGCCCCTGGCCCTGCGGCACGCTGCCCAGCAGCACGGTGACCACACCGGACAGGTCCACCGAGATGCGTACGTGCTCGGTGGAGCCGGACTTGTCCCGCCCGGGTTTGCGCTGCTCAGCGGGGGTGGCGAGGCCGACGTAGCCGATGTTCGTGCCGGACGGGTCGACCACCAGCCCGACGCCGATGCCGTAGTAGCCGCCGCCGGCACGCACCTCGTTCTGCCGCTCGCGCAGCTCGGCCAGATCGGCGTTCTTCAGCGCCAGCTCGACGGCCGCGGCGTAGTCCCCCGAGTCGTACACCCCGCCGGTCGGGGTCTCGTACGGGAAGCCGGTCACCAGGTTCCGCCGCCGCACCTCGAACGCGTCCAGCCCGGCGGCGGCGGCCACCTCGTCCATCAGCCGCTCCAGCCCGAAGTACAGCTGCTGGCCGCCGAATCCCCGGTTCAGCCCGGTGGGCATCTGGTTGGTCACCACCGCGCGGGCCCGGATGCGCACCGCCGGGATCCGGTACGGACCGGTGATGTTGCCGAAGCAGCGGTACAGCGTGGACGGCTCCGGCGGGCGCAGGTAGGCGCCGACGTTGTCCACCAGGTCGGTGTCCAGCGCGGTGACCAGCCCGTCGGCAGCCACCGCCGCCCGGAAGTGCATCACCCGGTCCGCCCCGCTCGAGCTGGCCAGCAGGTGCTCGATGCGGTCCTCGGTCCAGCGCACCGGGGCGCCGGCGTGCTTGCTGGCCAGCGCCATCAGCACCACGTACGGGTAGATGCCGGCCTTGATCCCGAAGCTGCCGCCGATGTCGCCGGGCACGTGCAGCCGCAGCCGCGAGGTGGGCAGGCCGAGCGCGCCGGCCATCACCGGCACCATGGTGAACGGGCCGTGGAAGTTGGCCCAGGCCTCCACGGACGGGCCGCTCGTGCCGTCACCGGAGCCGCCCCGCCAGTCGGCGATCACGCTGTAGCACTCCATCGGGACCGAGGAGTAGCGCGGGAAGTCGTAGACCCCCTCGACGACGTGCGCGGCGGCGGCGAAGATCTCGTCCACCGGGCCGAACGAGAAGGTCCGGTCGGTGGCCACGTTGGACCCGGCATCGGAGTGCAGCAGCGGGGCGCCGTCGGCCAGCGCGGCCCTGGCACCGACCACCGGGTCCAGCGGCTCGTACTCGACGTCGACCAGCTCGGCGGCGTCCTCAGCGGTGTAGCGGTCGGTGGCCACCACGACGGCGACGGGTTCGCCGACGAAGCGGACCTTGTCGGTGCCGGTCGGGTAGTACGGCATGGCCGCGCCGGTGGACAGCGGGAACGGGCGCAGCGCGGCGGCCACGTCGGCCGGCCCCAGCACGGCGGCCACCCCGGGATGAGCGCGGGCCCGGCTCAGGTCGACAGCGCCGATCCGGGCGTGCGGGTGCGGGGACCGGACCACCGCGGCGACCAGCGTGCCGGGCAGCGGGTCGAGGTCGTCCAGGAACCGGCCCTGCCCGGTGACCAGCGGGCCGTCCTCCACCCGGGCCGGCGCCCACTCCGGCACCTCCGCGACGGACCGGGCGCCCGGTCCGGGACGCGACTCAGCCACCGGCCTCACCCCGGGAGTCGAACTCGCCGGCGACCAGGGTGCGGCGCAGTGTCTTGCCGACCCCGGAGCGTGGGATGGCGTCGACCGCGATCACCTTCTTGGGCCGCTTGACCGACGGCAGCGCCTCGCGGGCGTAGGCGAGCGCCTCCGTGGCGGCCGCCAGCGGCGCGACCCGCTGCGCCGGCACCACGAACGCGGTGACCGCCTGCCCCCACCGCTCGTCGGCCAGCCCGACCACGCACACGTCGTCGATGGACGGGCAGCGCACCAGCACCGCCTCGATCTCGTCCGGGTAGATGTTCTCGCCACCAGAGTTGATCATGTCGTCGACCCGGCCGGAGACCCAGAGATCGCCGTCGTCGTCCGCCACCGCGAGGTCACCGGTGTAGTACCAGCCGCCGCGGATCGCGGTGGCGTTCGCGTCCGGCCGGCGCCAGTAGCCGGTGAACGCCTCCGGACTGGCCATGGACACGATGACCTGCCCCTGCTCCCCCGGCCCGACCAGCGCGTCCGGCGGTGCACCCGGCTCCGGCGCGACCAGGCGAACCCGGGAGAAGATGCCGGCCCGGCCGGCCGAACCCGGCTTCGCGGCCACGTCCGGCCCGATCGTGAAGGTGTAGATCTCGGTGCTGCCGAAGTGGTTGACGAACGCGCCGGGCGCCACCTCGGCGGTCAGCTGCTCGGCCAGCGCGGGTGCCATCGCGGCCCCGGCGTAGGCCAGCCGGTCCAGTGCGGCCGCCGCGCCGAGCCGCCCGGTGCGCAGCAGGGACCAGTAGATCGTCGGCACCACGTAGAGCGAGGTGACCCCCTGCCGCACGATCAGGGCGGCGGACTCGTCGGCGTCGAACACCGGCTGCCCGACCCAGGTCCCGCCGACCACGATGCTGGCCAGCAGCGTGCGCAGGCCCATGGTGTGGAACATCGGCATCACGCCGAGGCTGACCTCGCCGAGCCGCAGCTGCGTCTGCACTACGTGCGCGACGGCGGCGGCGTGCTCCGCGCGGTGGCTGCGGGGCACGCCCTTCGGCCGGCCGGTGGTGCCTGAGGTGTAGAGCTGCACGCTGATCGCGTCCTCCGCCGGCGTCACCGGGAACGGGTGGTCGTCCTCCAGCGCCGCGACGGCGTCCAGCTCGGCAGCGGTCCGCACACCCACCGGGAGGCCGACGACGGCGGTACCGGCCGGCGCGGCGGTGGCCTCCTCCACCACGAGCAACCGGATCCCGGCGTCGGCCAGGCAGTAGCGCAGCTCGGCGGCCCCGAACCGGGTGGACAGCGGGACCGTGGCCGCCCCGAGCTTCTGGACCGCCAGGTGCAGGCTGGCCAGCGGTTCGCCGCCGCGCACCAGCACGCCGACCCGATCACCGGGACACACCCCGGCGCCGGCCAGCGCACGGGCCAGCTGGTTGGTGCGCGCCTCCCAGGCGGCGTAGCTGAACTGGCGCCCGGTGCCGCACACCGCCGGCCGGGACGGGTAACGCTCGGCTGCCCACCGCAGCGTGGTCACCAGGTCCATGAGCACCATCCTCAATAATCTGTTCTGGACGGTAGTCAGAGGACGGTCGACGTCACACCACCGAACGTATGATTTGGATGGTGGAGTGAATACACTCAGGGTGCCTGGGCGATGACACTCCGGGGGGCCTAGGCTCCGCCGGCATCGGAGCGGCGCTTCGAGTGACCTACGGCACACTCGCCGAGGACAGTGAGGGGTGGAACCGGTGAGCGGTATCCGACTGTCGTCAACGTCGTACGTCGTACTGGGGATGCTCGCGCTACGCGGCCCGTCGACGCCCTACGACCTCAAGCGCGCGGTGGGCCACTCGGTCGGCTACTTCTGGCACTTCCCGCACGCGCAGCTGTACTCCGAGCCGGACCGACTCGCCGAGCTCGGCCTGCTCGAGCTGTCCACCGAGGACGGCGGCCGGCGGCGCAAGACCTACTCGATCACCGACGCCGGCCGGGCCGCGGTGCGCAGCTGGCTCGCCGCGCCGACCAACGAGCACTTCCAGATGCGCGACATCGCCGAGCTGAAGCTGTTCTTCAACGAGGTGGGCGAGCCGGGCGACGTGACCAACCTGGCCAACGAGCAGATCAAGCAGCACCAGGAGCGGATCACCGTCTACCAGGAGATGCAGGCCCGGTTCGGCGACAGCGAGCCCGCGCGGCCCCGCATGATCACCCTGGAGCTCGGGCTGGAGATGGAGCACGCCGCGCTGCGCTTCTGGTCGGCGCTGGCGGACGGGCAGCTGGACCGATTACGAGCCGCCCGCCGCGAATTCTGAGTGGCGGGCAGGCCAGCAACGCAGGTCGTCAGGACATCGAGGTCAGAACACATCCAGGCAGTACGGCTCCGCATCACCGGCCATCGCCCGGGACGCCGCCAGCACCGCTCCGGGGCGCAGCTCGCGGACCCGGCCGGCGGCCGCCAGCGAGCTCAGCCGGATACCGCCGAGGTAGGCCGAAGCCAGGTCGGTGGTGTCACACGCCAGGTCCGCCTCGTCCTCGGTGCGGGCGACCTCGGCGGCACCGTCAGCACCCGCCCGCAGCCGCCAGCGGCCCTCGTTCCACGGGCAGAACCGGTCGGTGACCGCGAACACCAGATCGCACCCGGCCGCGTACCGGCGGGCGGTGAGCGCCCGGTCCAGGTCGACCAGCCGCACCCAGAGCGCGTCGCCGACGTCGGACAGCAGGGCCCTGGCGTTGACCAGCAGCTGCGGGATCGGGTCGTCCAGCGCGACGTTGCCGTAGCGCACCCTGCCGACCATGTCGAGGTCCAGCAGCGAGCGCCAGAGCCCCGCGTACGCCGCCGGGTTGGCGGCGACCAGCTCGTGGATGTCCACCTCGAAGTCCGGCCCGGCGGCCGGCCAGTTCGGCTTGAGCCGGAACACCGCGTAGCCGTCCGGCTCGCCCCCGCCCCGCGGCTGGTGCAGCGCGTACCGGTAGGCCGTCGAGCCGCCCCGGCCCGTCTCCGGGTCGGCCAGCCACCACCGCCAGCTGGCCTCCGGGCGGGACACCCAGCCCACCCGGCTCGCGGCCAACCCCCGGTGGATCGCGCGCAGCGACTCGGCCGCATCCGCCTCGTCGAGCCACCGGACCGTGCCACCGGCCGGCGAGCCCTCCCGGAACGGCGCCCGCGCCGGCACACAGAGTTCGCCCCGGCGGCTGGCCGGCCCGTAGCCGAACCGCCCGTAGATCGGTGCCATGGACGCCCACAGCACCGCGACCGGCTCGCCGCCGCTCTCGTGCAGCCCGGTCAGCTGGGCGCGGATCAGCGCGGTGAGCGCGCCCCGACCGCGCGCGTCCGGGCGCACCCCGACGTGGCTGACCGCCGCGACCGGGCTCGGTCCACTCCCCGGCAGGGTCATCTCCCTGGTCAGGATGCCGCCGCCGCCGAGCAGCCGGGTGTCGTCGAAGACGCCGAGCGTCCGGCCCGGTTCGAGCACCGCCCGGCTGCGCTCGGCCGCCAGCGGGTCCGCGCCCGGGTCCGACAGGAAGGCCGCCGACACCATGGCCAGGAACTCGGGCCAGTCGCCGTCGGTCAGCAGCCGGGGCGCGAGCGTGGCCCTCGTGGCGGTTGTTGTCATGTCTATGGTTGGTAGTCGGTCCGGGCGCGCGTGCCAACCAGTTTCGGCGGCCGCCACCTGAGTGAACCCCGGAATGCTCCGCGCCCCGGCCGGGTTGTGCCAAGAGTGAAATTCGGTATCGCGACGTTCATCACTGACGAAGGCATCCGACCCGGCCCGCTGGGCGCGGCGCTCGAGGAACGCGGGTTCGACTCGCTGTTCATCGCCGAGCATTCGCACATCCCGGCCAGCAGGGAGTCCCCCTACCCCGGCGGGGGCGAGCTGCCCCGCGTCTACTACCGCACGCTCGACCCGTTCGTCGCGCTGACGGCGGTCGGGGCGGCCACCCAGAACCTGCTGCTGGCCACCGGGATCGCGCTGGTGCCGCAGCGGGACGTGATCCACCTCGCGAACGAGGCGGCGAGCCTCGACGTGGTCTCTGGCGGCCGCGCCGCACTGGGCGTCGGCGCCGGCTGGAACCGCGAGGAGATGCGCAACCACGGTGTGGACCCCAAGACCCGGGGCGCACTGATGGGCGAGCAGCTCGCCGCGCTGAAGGAGATCTGGACCAAGGAGCAGGCGGAGTTCCACGGCGAGCACATCAACTTCGACCCGATCTTCGCCTGGCCCAAGCCGGTGCAGAAGCCACACCTGCCCATCTATGTCGGCGGGGAGAGCAAGGCTGCACTGGACCGCCTCGCCAAGTACGGCGACGCCTGGCTGCCGCGCGCGCAGACCAGGGCCGCCGAGCTGAACCGGGTCCGGCAGTGGCTGGCCGACCAGGGCCGCACCGACGTGCCGTTCACGATCTTCGGTGCCGGCCCGAGCCGGACCGCGCTGGACGGGTACGCCGAGGGCGGCGTGGAGCGGGTGACGTTCCTGCTCCGCACCCAACCGGAGTCCGAGACGCTGGCGGAACTGGACACCCTCGCCAAGGTGGCGCAGGACGCCGGCTGAGGCGCCAAGCCGTAGGCACGTCAGAAGGCACGCCAGACAGGCACGTCAAGCGGTAGGCACGTCAGACAGGCACGTCGGGCCGGCTCTCGGTGCGGCGCCGCGCGATCGGGCACGGAGATCGGGCGGCGCCACCGGGAACCGGCTATTGCTTTTTTGCCCCGGATACCGACAGCGAGGGCATGTCACTCTCCGTACGTTGTTATAGCCCCTCGTCCGAGTGAAATAACGCACAACATCCGAAGCAACCTGACAGGGGTCCCGGTGTTTCGGCTGGATAACGGTCAAATCTCGGTCAACCCGCCGATCGTGACCAAATCGCGCGTGAGCACAATGCGTCGCACTACCCCGCAAGATCGCACGAAAGGTCGACGCCCACGATGCTGATGGTCGAGATGTTGGCTCGGATGCCTGACCTGCGTCGGCGTATCCAGGCCGAACACATCGCTGACGCCACCGGCCGCTGCCGGGATTGCCGCGGCGCGCAGTGGCCGTGCGAGATGTACCGGTTGGCCACCGAGGTGGACCGTCGCTACGGGCCGTGTCCCTCCAACGCCAGCCGCCCCGGCATGCCGAGGCAGACCGACCACGGCGCGGTACCTCCCCAGTCCGCCACCCAGTCCGCCACCCAATCCGCCACCGCCCGGCTGGCGCCACAGGGCGCCGCCCGCCGGCCGGGCACCCCAGTCACTCCGCTCCCCACCGGCGTGACCCCGATGCCGCCCCGCAGGTCCACGCGCCCGCCCACTGAGGGCGGTGTCTCGCTGCCGGTTCCCCGGATCAACACCACCGGCACCTTCGGGGCGGTACCGGGAGCGCCTCGCGTCCCGACCGCGCTCAGCGCCCGGCACGACGAGCTGCGGGCCCGCCGCGAGCAGCACCGGGCCCGCCGCGACGAGCTCCGGGCCCGCCGGGGCGGCGGCGACCGGTCCCGCGACGGCGGCCGGCACGACCTGGGCCGGCCCGTGGAGGCCTCCGCTCCGCTCGCCAGCCGCCTCCCCGGTTCCCTGCCGCAGCCGAAGAGCGAGCTGATCGACGTGCTGGAGGACGTACTCCGCTGGTCCCAGTGACGGGCGCTAGCCGGATGGTGAGCTCCGGGCGTGCCGGGTCGCCGCGAGCAACCGGTGCGCCACCGCATCGAGGCGATCGAGCAGCTCGTCCGGGGCGTCCAGGGTGAACTCGGCGTCCAGCGCGACGATGTCCTGGACCAGCTGACCCAGCGCGTCGGCGCCCAGCACCACCGTGCAGGTGTCGTCGCCGGTCGGCGTCACCTTGCTCGGCAGCAGCATGGGCACCCGGGCCAGCACGGTAGGTGCCGGCGCCGCCACGGTGGCCAGCCCGGCGTACCGGTACGGCGCCTCGGTGATCGAGCGGCGCAGGAAGCTGGCGGCGTCCGAGGCGGGCAGCGGGCGCGGGGTGAACCGGCGGCGGGTGAGCGCGGGCTCGGTGAGGCGGTCCAGCCGGAAGGTGCGCCAGTCCTCGCGGTGCAGGTCGTAGGCGATCAGGTACCACAGGCCGTACCCGGTCACCAGGTGGTACGGCTCGACCCGGCGCGCGCTCGGAGCCCCGGCCCGCCCCCGGTACTCGAAGACCAGCACCTCGTGGTCCCGGCAGGCGGTGGACAGCTCCGCGAGCATGGCGGCGTCGGCCGGCGGTCCGCCCCGGCGCGACACCCCGACGGTGTCCCGCGCGACCGCTGCGACCCGCTCACGCAGCCGGGGCGGCAGCACCTGCTCCAACTTGGCCAGCGCGCGCACCGCGGTCTCCTCGATCCCGGCCACGCTGGCGCCGGCAGCCGTGCGCAGTCCCACCGCGATCGCCACCGCCTCGTCGTCCTCCAGCAGCAGCGGCGGCAGGTTGCGCCCGGTGGCCAGCCGGTACCCGCCCGCGACACCGGTCGTCCCGGTCACCGGGTAGCCGAGCTCGCGGAGCCGGTCGACGTCGCGGCGCACTGTCCGGCCGGTGACGCCGAGCCGGTCCGCCAGCTCCTGGCCGGACCACTCCCGGCGCCCCTGCAGCAGCGCGAGCAGCCGCAGCATCCGGCCGGGCATGTCGGTACTCACCGGTACAGGAAACCACCCACTGCGGACAATTCATGTCCTAAATAGTCCCTAGCCTGTGGATATGACCTCTCAGAACACGTTGGACGAACTCCGGGCCGGCTCCGTGCTGCGGCCCGGTGACACCGACTACGACGAGGCGCGGACGGGGTTCCAGGCGGCGTACCGGCACCGCCCGGCGCTGATCGTGCGTGCCGACGGGATGGCCGACGTCCGGGCCGCCGTGCAGCACGCGGCCGCGCGCGGGCTGCCGGTGGCGGTGCAGTCCAGTGGGCACGGGCTCGCCGTGGCCGCCGAGGGCGGCGTGCTGATCGACACCCGCCGGATGAGCGAGGTCCGCGTCGACGCCGGGCAACGCACCGCGTGGATCTCGGCGGGCACCCCGTGGGGTCGGGTGATCGACGAGGCCGCCCGCTTCGGCCTGGCACCGCTCAGCGGCTCGTCACCCGGCGTGGGCGCGGTCGGCTACACCCTCGGCGGCGGCCTTGGCGTGCTGGCCCGCGAGTACGGGTACGCCGCCGACCACGTGCGCGCCGTCGAGTTGGTCACGGCCGACGGATCGGTGCGCCGGCTCAGCTCGGCCGCCGACCCGGACCTGTTCTGGGCGGTGCGGGGCGCCGGCGCCAACTTCGGGGTGGCCACCGGGCTGGAGATCGAGCTGGTACCGGTGGCGCGGCTGTACGGCGGCGGGCTGTACTTCGACACCGATCAGGTGCCGGCCGTGCTGGCCGCGTTCCGGGAGTGGACCGCCTCGGTGCCCGAGGAGCTCACCTCGAGCGTCGCGCTGATCCCGTACCCGGACCTGCCGATGCTGCCCGAGCCACTGCGCGGGCGGTACGCGGCACACGTCCGGATCGCCTACACCGGCCTTGTCGAGGCCGGCGAGCGGCTGGTCGCGCCGCTGCGCGCGATCGGCCCACGGCTGATGGACACGCTTGGTGAGCTGCCGTACACCGCATCCGGTTCGATCTACAACGACCCGGCCCAGCCGCACGGCTTCTACGGGACCAACGCGATGTTGCGCGAGCTCGCCGAGCCGGTCGCCGGCCTCACGCTGGACCTGGTCGGCCCGGACGCACCGGTGCCCTGCGTGGTGCAGCTCAACCACCTCGGCGGTGCGCTGGCCCGCCCGCCGGCGACCCCGAACGCGGTCGGCCACCGGGACGCCGCGTATCTGCTGCGGGCGCTCGCCGTGGTGGACGGGCCCGGACCGAGCCCGGCGCACGCCGCGCCCACCCGGTTGACCGAGGCATTGGCGCCCTGGACGCTCGGCCGGTCACCCAACTTCGTGCTCGGCGAGGAGAGCATCCCGGACCAGGTCCGGAACTGCTTCGACGCGGACGACTACCGGCGACTGGCCCGGCTCAAGGCGGCGCACGACCCGGCGAACCTGTTCCGGCTCAACCAGAACATCCCGCCTGCCACCGCGTCCGACTGACCCCGCCCGGTGACCGGACCCCGCCCGGCCGGGGGCTGACCGCCCCGAGCGCCCGGCGGCCCGGCCGGTGAGCGCCCCGAGCAGCGGCAGGCCAGGGCACACACGCCGGGGCCACCGCACACACGTTCCAACCTGTGTGCGGCGGCACGGCGCTGTGTGCCGTCGGCCTGGCGCTGCCGCCTGGCGCTGCCGCCTGGCGTTGTGTGCCGTCGGCGCGCCGCGCGCGGACCAGGCTGGCTCAGGCCTCGCCGGCGCCGGTCGGGTTGTGGTCGCCGGTCCGGTAGGTGCCGTGGCCCTGTACCACCAGCGAGCCGTCGAAGATCAGCACTTCGCTGACCAGGTTGCCCTTCTGATTGCGGTAGTTGATGACCAGCGAGTTGACGCCGAGGTAGCTGGCCACCACCTCGAAGTGCAGGTCGGGGATCAGCTCGAGTGCACTCGACCAGTAGTCGCGCAGCGCGGCCTTGCCCCGGACGACCCCGTCGCCGCCACCGAGTACCTGGATCGCGGCCGGCGAGGAGAACGTGACGTCCTCGGTGAAGTGCCCGAGCAGGGCATCCAGGTCATGGGCGTTCCAGTGGGCCACCCACCGCTCGACGAAGGCCTTCGCCTCGACCGCATCCATGCCGGCCATGATGACAGGGGCGACCGGATGACAGGGGCGACCGGCGTTCAACGACGAGATTGGCCAGCGAGCAGCTCGTCGACCTCGGCGCGGGTGGGCGCGGTCGCCGGCCCGGGCCGGGTCACCGCGAGCGCGGCGGCGGCGTTCGCCCGCACTGCGGCGGCCGGCAGCTCAGCGCCGCGCAGCAGCTCCGCCGCGAGCACCCCGCAGTGCGCGTCGCCGGCACCGTTGGTGTCCACCGCGGTCACCGCCAGCCCGGGGATGAGCTCCTGGTGACCGTGCCGGCTCAGCCAGCAGCCGGCCGCCCCGTCGCGCACCAGCACGGCGCTGCCCGGCCGGGCCCGCTCGGCCAGTACCGCGCACCCGGCGGCCGGCTCGGCCCGCCCGGACAGCAGCCGGGCCTCGCGGGCGTTGCAGCTCAGCACGTCGACCCGCTCGATCAGCCGGGCCCAGGCGGCCGGGGCGATCGCGGCGGCCAGCGGCCCGGGGTCGGCCAGCACCAATGGCCCACCAGGCCCGGCCGATCCGGGCAGCAGAGCCAACCAGTCCAGCAGTACGTCCCGCTTCGCCTCGGTCATCAGGCTGTACCCGCTGACGTAGACGATGTCGGCACCGGTAACCAGCTCACCGGCGAGTGCGACCGGGTCGACGGCGGACTCGGCGCCGACGGCGGTGACGAACGTGCGCTCCCCCGAGTCGTCCACCATGGCCACCGACACGCCGGTGTCCACGCCGACCGAGGCGGCGAAGGCGACCTCGACACCCTCGGCGGCCAGCGCGGCCCGCGCCAGGTCACCGAACGCACCGTCGCCGTGCCCGCCGGCGTAGCGCACCCGCGCCCCGGCGCGCGCGGCCGCCGCCATCACGTTGAACCCGCCGCCGGGCATCAGGCTGCTCGCCGTGGCGAACACGTCCCCACCCAGCGGCGGCAACCCCGGTACCCGCATCACCAGGTCCAGCATCACCTGCCCGGTGTGCAGCAGCCGCCCGGCGCCGCTCACCGCCGCGCCGCCGCCGCCGAGCCGACCCGGGTGCCACCCAGCGCGGCGTACCCGCCGGCCGCGATCACGAAGGTCACCACCCAGCCGAGCCCGTTGTGGCCGAACCAGGTGTCGGCCAGCGGACCGGTGAACCAGGCGCCGTCCGACGGGCCGGCGGTGGTGAACAGGTAGCCGACCACGATCGCCACCGCCCAGGCCACCACGGCGGACGGTCGGACACCGCCCCGGTACCAGTAGCCGCTGCTCCGGCCGGTGTCCATCAGCGCGTCCGGGTCGTAGGTCCGGCGGCGCAGCATGTCGCAGGTGAACACGCCGACCCAGGCGGTGATCGGTACCGCGAGCAGGCTGATGAACGCGATGAACGGGGTGTAGAAGCCGTCCGCGACCAGGATGAAGTAGATGGAGCCGACGAAGGTGACCACCACGTCGAGGACCACCGCGTACACCCGGCGGACCCGGATGCCCAGCGTCAGCGTGGTGAGCCCGGCGGAGTAGACGGACAGGTGGTTGGACAGCAGCAGCCCGCCGAACGCGGCGAGCAGGTACGGCACCGCCATCCAGCCGGGCAGCATGGCGCGGATCGCGGCGACCGGGTCACCGGCGGCGGCCAGTGACGGGTCGCCGGCGGCGAGCATGCTGCCCAGTGAGATCAGCAGCACCAAGGGGATGCCCGCACCGGCGGCGGCGGAGAGCACCAGCGAGCCGGCCCGGACCGACGGCGCCTGGTAGCGCGCGATGTCGGCGGAGGCGTTCGCCCAGCCGATCCCGGTGCCGGCCGCGATCACCCCGACGCCGGCGATCATGGCGCCCACCGGGGCCGGGTGCGCGGCCGCCACCGAGGACCACGAGATGGTGGCCACCAGGAAGCCGCCGACGAGCAGGTTGAGCGCGCCGAACACCCAGGTCGCCCAACGCTGCACCGCCACCAGGACGGCGTGCCCGAGCCCGGAGACCGCCACCGTGCAGAGCTCGAACACCACGATGCAGACCACCGTCAGCACCGGGTGCTGCTTCGCCGTCGGTGAGGTGCCGAACAGGATGGTGGCCAGCGAGAGCAACGCGAACGCCGCGGTCGTGGTGTTCACCGTCTCCCAGCCCAGCCGGGAGATCAGCGACACCGCCGTCGGCCCGATGTTGCCGCGCGCGCCGAACACCGCGCGGGACAGGGTCAGGCCGGGCGCCCCGCCCCGGCGCCCGGCGATGGACACCGCGCCGACGATGGCGAACGAGCCCACCGAGCCGACCGCCGCGACCAGCACCGCCTGCCACACCGTCAGCCCCTGCACCGCCACCAGGGTGGCGCCCAGCGGCAACCCCAGGATGCTGATGTTGGCCGCGAACCACACCCAGAACAGCTGGCCCGGGCGCCCGGCGCGCTCGGCGGCCGGGACCGGCTCGATGCCCCGGGTCTCCATCGCGCCGGCCGCGCGGGCGGCGACCCCGGTCTCAGTGCTCGTGGTGGCCATGACGCCCTCCGCTGTGGTGCGTGGTCCGGAGCTTGAGCAGCCCGTCGACGACGGGTGCCAGATCGAGGCTGTTGACCTGGCACACCCGCGCCAGCAGGTCGGCCGGCAACCCCGCCATCCCGTGCCGGGCGCCCAGGATCGCGCCGCAGATGGCGGCCATCGTGTCGGTGTCGCCGCCCAGCCCGGCCGCGGTGCGCAGTGCCTCCGCCGGGTCCGCGCCGAGCCCCTCGGCCAGCGCGAATGCCGCGACGACCGACTCCTGCGAGGCCACCGAGGTCCCGATCACGTCGGCCACCGCGTCGGCGAGCCGCGCCCGGGACATCCCCCGCACCCAGCGCCGGGCCCACCGGATGCGCGCCGCGATCGACCCCCCGGCGGTCCAGTGCCCCAGCCGGCCGCCGGCCTCGGCGGCCCGCTCGGCCTCGTCCAGTGCATCGGGCAGGTCCGCGCCGCCGACCCCGGCGGACACCGCCGCCGCCACCGCCGCCGCGGCCGCGAGGCCGAGACCGGTGTTGTGGGTGACCCGGCTGGCCTGCACGACCAGGTCCAACAGCCCGGCCGGGTCGGTGGCCGGTACCGCGATGCCGACCGGGGCGATTCGCATCGCGGCGCCGTTTGTGGTGCCGTCCCGCCCGGCCTGCTCCGGCGACTCGCCGGCCCGAAGCCTCTCGATGGCCCGCTTTGTGGACGGCCCGAGCAGGTCGACCGAACCGCGCCGGACCATGTCCTCCTCCCACAGCTCCAGCGCCTCGGCGAACATCATCGGGTCGACCCGGCCCGCCCCTTCGATCAGCAGCTGGGCCAGCAGCAGGGCCTGCTCGGTGTCGTCGGTGATCGACCCGGCCGGGTGTCCCGGCGCGATCGGCTGGTCCGGCGCGCCGTCGAGCAACGTGATGATCGGCCCGTAGCGGGCCGCGATCAGTTCCCTGGACATGGACTGGGTCGGCATGCCCAGCGCGTCGCCGAGCGCCAGACCGGACAGCGCGCCGAGTGCCCGGTCCTGGGTGTCCGCTCCGGACATCACCACTCCTTCGCATCCTCGATGTGGCGGGGCTCACGGTCGTCCGTTAGACGGTAGTTTGAGTACTGATGATTTGTCTAGCCCTGTCGTATGCGCCGATCAGCGGCATTGACACGACGATTCGGCGTCCCTAATTTGAACAGGTCTGAACAGGTGTAACGGCAGGAGCCGGTATGACCTCGACCACATCAGCCTCCAGTAACCCGCCCAACGCGCCGAAGACCGGGATCAGTATCGAGGTCAACGGTCTCGACACGATCGGCGAGGACGAGCGCCGGGGCACGCCGCGTGGCCTGTTCTGGCCGTGGTTCGGCGCGAACGTCTCGGTGCTCGGGCTCAGCTACGGATCGTTCCTGCTCGGCTTCGGAATCTCGTTCTGGCAGGCAGTCGTGGTGGGCTGCGTCGGGATCGTGGCGTCGTTCCTGCTCTGCGGGGTGATCTCGCTCGCCGGCAAGCGTGGCTCGGCACCCACCATGGTGCTCAGCCGGGCGATCTTCGGCATCACCGGCAACCGGCTGCCGTCGGTACTGTCCTGGCTGCTCACCGTCGGTTGGGAGACCGTGCTGGTCTCGCTCGCCGTGCTGGCCACCGCCACCGTCTTCACCCGGCTCGGCTGGGAGGGCGGGGTGGCCACCAAGCTCGTCGCGCTGATCGTCGTGGTGGCGCTGACCGTGCTCGCCGGGATCGTCGGGTTCACCCTGATCATGCGGTTGCAGGTGGTCATCACGGTAATCACCGGAGTGCTGACGGTGGTGTACTTCGCGCTGGTGCTCGGCCACGTCGACACCGCCGCGATCGCGGCACTGCCCAGCGGGTCCATCCCGGCCGTGGTCGGCGGGCTGGTCTTCATGATGACCGGGTTCGGCCTCGGCTGGGTCAACGCGGCCGCCGACTACTCGCGCTACCTGCCCCGCACGGCCGGCAGCGGCGCGGTGATCGGCTGGACGGTGTTCGGCTCCTCGCTGGCGCCGGTGCTGCTGCTGGTCTTCGGCCTGCTGCTCGCCGGCTCGTCCGGGCAGCTGAGCAAGGACATCGCGGCGGACCCGGTCGGCGCACTGACCACGCTGCTGCCGACCTGGTTCCTGGTGCCGTTCGTGCTGGTGGCGGTGCTCGGGCTGGTCGGCGGCGCGGTGCTGGACATCTACTCCTCGGGGCTGGCGCTGCTCAGCTCCGGACTGCGGGCGCCGCGCGCCGTGGCGGCCGGCATCGACGGGGTGCTGATGACCGCCGGGGCGATCTACGTGGTATTCCTGGCCAGCGACTTCCTCGGGCCGTTCCAGGGCTTCCTGATCACCCTCGGGGTACCGATCGCGGCCTGGTGCGGCATCTTCGTCGCCGACGTGCTGCTGCGTCGGGCCGACTACTCCGAGCGCGACCTCTACGACCCGGACGGCCGCTACGGCAACATCCGGTGGCTGCCCATCGCGCTGGTTGCCATCGGCACCGCCGCCGGGTGGGGCCTGGTCACGAACACCTACGCACCCTGGCTGGCCTGGCAGGGCTACCTGCTCGGCGCCGTCGGCCTCGGCGGGCGGGACGGTTCCTGGGCCGCGGCCAACCTGGGCGTGCTGGCCGCGCTGCTGGTGGGCTTCGCCGGCACCTGGGCGTTCGGCCGTTCCGCCGTACGCGCCCAGGAGGCCGAACCAGCGCGAGCCGGCGCATGAGCGGGAGCACGGGACCGCGCGCCGGCGGCAGTGCCGAACCGGCCTGGCTGGTCGTGGTGGACATGCAGGTGATCTTCGCCCGGCCGGGCAGCCCGTGGCGCACGCCCGGTTTCGCCGATGCCGCCGCCGGGATCAGCCGGCTGCTGCCCGCGTTCGGCGACCGGGTCGTGTACACCCGGTTCGTCGCGCCGGAGAAGCCCACCGGCGCCTGGGTCGACTACTACCGGGACTGGCCGTTCGCCCTGGTCCCGCCGGACTCCCCGGACTACGACCTGGTGCCTGAACTGCCCGCCGCCGGCCACCCGGTCGTCAGTGAGACCACCTTCGGCAAGTGGGGTCCGGCGCTGACCGAGGCGGTCCGTGGCGGCACCGAACTGGTGCTCACCGGGGTGTCCACGGACTGCTGCGTGCTCTCCACCGCGCTCGGCGCCGCGGACGCCGGGGTGCACGCCAGGGTCGTCTCCGACGCCTGCGCCGGGCTCAGCGAGGCCGACCACCGGCGCGCGCTCGACACCATGGCGCTGTACCAACCGTTCCTCGAGGTCGTCACGGTGTCCGACGTGCTGGGCGAGTCGGTGACCGGCCGATGACACTGCCCGAGCGCGAGGTCGCCCAGCTCAAGCACGAGCGCATCGCCCAGGTGCTGGAGCGGGAGATCCGGCGCGGTCGGCTCAGCTACGGCGAGCGACTGCCCGGGGAGAGCGCCCTGGCCCAGCGGTTCTCGGTGAGCCGCAACACGGTGCGCGCCGCACTCTCCGAGCTTGGCGACGCCGGCCTGATCACCACCCGCTCCGGCAAGGGCTCGTTCGTCACGTTCGACGGGCAGCTGCTCGACGACCGGAAGGGCTGGGCGCAGGCCCTGCGCGACAGCGGCGCCGAACTGACGGTGACCGTCGTGTGCTGCGCCGTGGTCCGTGACCTCGGGCTCGCGAAACGGCTTGGCGTGCCCGACCCCGAGTTCGTCGCGATCGACCGGGTGCGGGCGCAGCCGGGCGGCCTCGCGGTCTCCTACGAGTGCAGCCGGGTGCCGCTCACACCCGCGACCAGCGCCATCCCGGAGCGGGGTCTGCTCGACGGCTCGCTCACCCGGACGCTCACCGAGGCCGGCCTGGTGGTGGCCAGGGCCGAGCAGTGGGTGTCCGGGCGGCGGCCGACCGAGCGGGAGGCGACGGTCATGGGCCGGGACTGGGCAAACTGGTTCCTCGCTGTCCGGCGCACCAACTGGACCGAGGACGACGAGCTCGTCGAGTACGTGGAGAGCCTGCTGGACCCGGCCCACTTCCAGCTGCGCCAGACCTTCGACGTGCCCTAGTAACGTAGCCACGTGAAGCTCTCCGGGCGGTTGCGCCGCCGTGCCGTCTCGGGAGCGCTGCTGGGGACGGTCCTGCTCGCGGCCGCCGGTTGCGGCTCCACCGCCCTGGAGCGGGCGCACGCGCGCGGCCAGCTGAGCATCTGGCTCACCGGCTACTCCTGGCAGGACAACACACCGCCCGGCTCCGCGATCGTGAGCCATCCGGTGCTGCACCGGGAGGCCGGCGGCACCGGCACCTTCGCCGACCCGATCACCGTTGCGGTCTCCGGCCACGACGCCACCATGGCCTGGCCGGCGGGCACCAGGTTCTACCTGCCCAGCGTCAAGCGCTACGTGATCGTCGAGGACTCCGGCGCCAGCAAGGCCCCGTCCGGCGCCGACGGCCACCTCGACATGTGGATCGACGGCCAGGGCGGTACCAAGACCGACACCGACGACTGCATGGACCAGATGACCAGTGAGCACGCACCGGCGGTCATCAACCCACCGGTCGGCCTGCCGGTTCTCGCCGGCCCGATCTACGCGCACAACACCTGCAACATCCCGCCCAACGCCGACTTCTAGGAGCCCCGGCGAGCTGGTGTGCATCGATGCACCGGCTGCGTAGCATGATGCAGTCCCGGCTCAGTGAGCACTTCTCCGATGTGCCGAACCGGGAGTGTCATGTTCTCGTCGGCGCCGCCGACGAAGTCAGGTCGTGAGCATTGTGACCTCATCCCGACCCGGACTCGAGCTCGCCGAAGCCTTCGCACTGTTCGACCGGCCACGGCTCGTCAACTGCGACTCGACGTCTCGCATCGCGCAGCTCGAGGCCCGCCAGGCTCTGTACGACTACGTCGACGAGCTCTGGAAGGACATCGACCGCGCCGGCGAACACCCCTCGGTCGGCGAGAAGTACCAGGCCATCACGAGCCTGCGGGAGCTCGCCCAGGTACTGCGCAGCACCGCCTTCGAGTCCGTCTACGGATCGGCGGGCTGACCGGCCCGGTAGGCGGCCGCGTCTAGTCGAGGTAGTCGCGCAGCGCCTGGCAGCGGGACGGGTGGCGCAGCTTCGACATCGCCTTGGACTCGATCTGCCGGATCCGCTCCCTGGTGACCCCGTAGACCTGACCGATCTCGTCCAGGGTGCGCTGGCGGCCGTCGGTGAGCCCGAAACGCAGCCGGACGATGCCGGCCTCCCGGTCGGACAGGGTGGACAGCACGGACTGCAGCTGGCTCTGCAGCAGCGTGAACGACACCGCGTCCACCGCCGACACGGCCTGACCGTCCTCGATGAAGTCCCCGAGCTGGCTGTCGCTCTCGTCGCCAATGGTC
Organism: Pseudonocardia sp. Cha107L01; assembly: GCF_052566575.1. Lineage (NCBI taxonomy): Bacteria > Bacillati > Actinomycetota > Actinomycetes > Pseudonocardiales > Pseudonocardiaceae > Pseudonocardia > Pseudonocardia sp. Cha107L01. The sequence goes on along the minus strand of NZ_CP199579.1, from coordinate 4,347,569 downwards.
TGATCCAGCGAGATCGGCTCCCGCGCGTACTGGCGGACCTCGAGCACCTTCTCCGGCGTGATGTCCAGTTCCCGGCCGAGCTCCTCGAGGGTGGGCTCGCGGCCGAGGTCGCGTAGCAGGTCGCGCTGGATCCGGCTGAGCTTGTTGATGATCTCGACCATGTGCACCGGGATGCGGATGGTGCGGGCCTGGTCGGCCATCGCCCGGGTGACGGCCTGGCGGATCCACCAGGTCGCGTAGGTGGAGAACTTGTAGCCCTTGGTGTAGTCGAACTTCTCCACCGCGCGGATCAGGCCCAGGTTGCCCTCCTGGATCAGGTCCAGGAAGGCCATGCCGCGACCGGTGTAGCGCTTGGCCAGCGACACCACCAACCGCAGGTTCGCCTCGAGCAGGTGGCTCCGCGCGCGCTCACCGTCGCGGACGATCCAGGTCAGGTCGCGGCGCAGCTGCGCCGAGGCCAGCTCGTTGTCCACGACCGTCGAACGCATCCGCTCGGCCGCGTAGAGGCCGGCCTCGATGCGCTTCGCAAGATCGACCTCTTGTTGGGCGTCGAGCAGCGCGACCTTGCCGATCTGCTTCAGGTAGGCCCGGACCGAGTCGGCGGACAGGGTGAGCTCGGCGTCCTTGCGGGCCTGGTTCAACGCCTCGGACTCGTCCTCGTCCCAGACGATCGCGACGGGAGACGGGGTGACGTCTGTGCTGGGTGCCGTGGTGGGCACAGCGTCGGCGGGGCTACGCGCGAGGGTTACTGCTCGCATGTCAGTTCTCCTATCCGCTGGGCCGACTGGCTGCCCGGGTGGATATAAGTCAAGAACGACGCAGGCTCGAACGCCCGCGCGCGACATGCTCCCGACGGGAGTGAACACTACGCCAACGAGACCCCGATCGAGGGTACGAATGGTCAAGTCGGTACTTGATCACCAGTTTTGGGTGGGCGGATCGACGGCTGCCGAGGCACCGAAGGCCCGGCCCCGACCGCAAGCCGACTGCAAGCACGCGGGACATGCGTGCGGCGGGCGTCGACTGGCGGATGAACCTCTACGGTCGGGCCGCGCACAGCTTCACCCATCCCAGGGCCGGGGATCCCGAGCTGCGCACCCTGCCGGGCATCGAGTACCACCGGGCCTCGGACGAGCGGTCCTGGCGGGCCATGCTCGACCTCTTCGACGAGGTGTTCAACGAGCGGCCACAGGTACCCGGTTCGTAAGCCGGTCAGGGGCGGGGCTCGGTGACCTGCTCCAACCAGTCACGGCGCCGATGCTCCGGCTGTTGGAGGTAGGCGGCCATGCGCTCCCTCGCGGCGTCGGAAAGCATGGTCTCCAGGAAGTACCCGCTCTCGATCGCCAGCCCGGTGGTCAGGTTCGTGTCCAGACCCCGGTACATCGCGGACTTGATGGCGGCGATCGAGGTCAGCGGCAGCGCGGCGATTTCGGTGGCGATCCGCACGGCGCGGGCGACCGAGTCGTCGGCGACCTCGTGAACCAGTCGAGGCTCAGCGCTTCGTCGGGAGTGACCATCCGGGCGCGCAGCACGAACTCCAGCGCCCGCGCGGGCCCGATCAGCCGGGGCAGCCGCTGGGTGCCGCCGCCACCGGGCATGATGCCCAGCCGGGCCTCGGGCAGCCCATAGCGGTGGTCGCCCGACTGGCCGACCCGGATGTCGCAGGCCAGTGACAGCTCGAAACCGCCGCCCATCGTGTCGCCGTTCATCGCCACGACCACTGCCTGGGGCAGCACCGTCAGTCGCTCGAGCAAGGCGTGGAAGCCCCGGCTCGGCGCCGCGCCGCCGCGCGCGGACTCCGGGGTCGACGCGATCTCGGCAAGGGTCTCGACACTGAAATGGGTGATGAAACCGGATGACCGGCCATCGCCGCGGAGCACGATCGCGCGGAGTGACAGGTCCGCGTGCCAGGCGCTGATCAGCGCATCCAGCTCCCCGGCCGCCTCGAGGGTGAAGTAGTTCATCGAGGGGTTCGAGTAGGACGCGATGACAACGGAACCGCTCGAGACCGCCGCCAGGGACCAGAGCGCCATTGCTGTCTTCCTCTCCGTTGAGGTTGTCCGTCATATGGTCGCCTCGGACTCCGGTGACCCGCCAACCCGGGTCGGCTTGGGTCCGCCGGAGCGCGGCTCCTCGCCTCGGGCGGGCGCGGTGCGCCCGGCCGGTTCAGCTACGGTGGCCGGCCAGAACCCAGTTGAGGAGCGGTGCCCACGTGAGTGACGACTGGCCCGGGCGACGCGGCTGGCCGGACCAGCCCAGTCGCGACCAGGACGCCGGCGACCTGGAGCGCACCCGGGTCCTGGGGCCTCCCCAACGGTTCACCGAACGGATGCCCCCCGAGGGCGAGCAGGTGCTGGCCGGGCGGTACCGGCTGGAACAGCCGCAGGGCGCCGCGGCGGGGATCGGGTTCCATCAGGCGACCGACCAACGCGACGGCCGCCCCGTCGGCGTCACCCTGTTCACCGGTCGGCTGGACGAGGCCGGCGCCCGCCGCTTCCTAGAACAGGCCCGCCCGCTGACCGCGGTGCACCACCCGGGCCTGGTCGCCGTCCTCGACGTCGGGGTCGAGCGGGGCCAGGGCTACCTGGTGCGCGAACGGGTCGACGGGCACACCCTGCGGGCCGAACTGAGCCGGGGACCGCTACCCGCCGAGGAGGTGGCCCGCATCGGCGCCCAGGCGGCCGCCGCGCTCGCCGAGGCTCACGACCACGGACTGTCGCACCTGGACGTCTCCCCGGACACCGTCGTGCTGGGCCGTGACGGGCGGACCCGGGTGGCCGATCTGGGAGTCCGAACTCTTGCCGCGACAGCCGGGATCATGGGCGCCCCCACCGGGGGAACCGAGGTCTACTGGTCGCCGGAGCAGCTGCGTCGGGAGCCGATCGGGCCGCCGACCGACGTGTACGCCCTCGGCCTGACCCTGCTGGAGGCACTCACCGGCCGGCCGGCGTACCCCGGCGGTCGGGAAGCGGCCGGCGCCCGGCTGACCCGTCCGCCGACGGTGCCCAACAACGTGCCGGCGCCGCTGGCCCGAGCACTGCTGGCCATGACCGCCATCGCGGCGGCCGACCGCGGCTCGGCGCGGCAGTCCGCCTCGATGCTCAACTCCGCCGCCGGCTCCTCCTACGCCGCGATCCCGGAGGAGCCCGCCGCCACCAGCCCGGCACGGCGGGTGGCACTGATCGCCCTGCCGGTCCTCGTGCTGTTGATGCTCGTCGCGGGACTGGTGGCCTTCACCGGCGGCAACAACACCTCCGGCGGTTCGAGCACGTCCGGAGGCACCGCCAGCCCGGCGTCGACACACTCACCCCGCGCCACCCGCACCAGGACACCGGCCGCGGAGTCGACCAGCGAACCGAGCGCCTCCTCGGAACCGAGCTTTAACCTGCCCGAGCTGCCCAAGGCCTCCGACGTCGAGCGCGCGGTCACCGACAAGGTCAAGGAACAGGCCAAGCGCACGTTGACCGAGAAGGCCCAGGACGTCTGGAAGTCCTTCACCGACTGGCTGTCCGGCCTGTTCTGAACCCCGGCAAACGGGTGACGTAGGTAACAGGTTGCTCCACCTGCGCGAAGTGGTGTACATCACCGAGCAAACGGAGCAACGATGACCGCCACCCAGCCCATACGCATCGGCTCGCGGGCACGCATCCGGGCCGGGGTTATCACGCTCGGTGTGTTCGGCTTGGTGACCATCCTGTCGGAAAGCGGGCACCGATCTTCAGCGAGTACGACTATCAGAGCGGGCCCGTACTGCTGCGGATCTCCCATCTGCTCACGCCCCAACAGGCAGCCGAGTACGAGGCCGCACTGCCGGGCGCAACCAGCCCCGACGCGGCTCGAGCCACAGCGCCGATCCCCTCCGTCGTCGCGCCGATTCCCACGCTCACCGAGCCTGCCCGCCCCACACTCGAGGTGCCCCGAGCTGACCCGTCGACCGTGTCGGTAGCCGCCGTGCATGACGCGGCCACCGTCGTGCTCACCGACGGAACCCGGCTGCGCCAGGTCGGCATCTCGGCGCCCACCGCGGACCCCTGCCGGGTCAAACAGGCCACCGCCACCACCGATACCGAGGTGCGCCGCGCCCCGCTCACCTACCAGTTGCTCGGCCAGTCCGACCTGTACGGCAACCAGTGGGCGTACCTGCAGGTCGGCTCCGCGGACCTCGGGGAAAAGTTGGCGAGCCTGGGGTGGGTGTGGGCCTACCCAGACTCCCCCGCACCACCGTCGTACAACCAGCGGATCGCCACCCAGGTCGACGTCGCGCGTGCCTCCAAGGTCGGCCTGTTCGGGTCGGCGTGTCCCGAATCCGCCATGCCGCCAGCACCCGCGCAGTCCGTAACGGCGGTCAGAACCATCGACGATGGCACCTACGTGGTGGGAGTCGACATCGAACCCGGGAACTACCGCACCAGCGGGCCCGCCCAGGACAGCCCTATCAAGATGTGCTCCTGGACCAGGCGCAAGGACACCTCCGGGGAAGCCCAGTCGGTCATCGCCATGAACATCAGTCAGGGGCCGACAACGGTGACGATCAAACCGTCGGACGGCGCGTTCGAGTCACGTGGGTGCAATCCCTGGACAAAACTCAACTGACCGCTCAGGACGGCGAGTACAAGCCGGTCCCGATCATCGAGAATCCCTCGTCGACGAGGTCTTTCAGCGCGCGGCCGGTGTGGTGGTGCACATGGAACGCGGCCACATAAATAGAGGTTGCGGCGCGGGCCGCGAGCTGGACACCGAGGTCATGGTCGGGGTCGACACCCTTCTCGGCGGCAAGCGCGGCCGCCATCGCGCCCTCCATCTGCGCGGATAGCTGACCGAAGCGGTCACGCAAGGCCGGCTCCTCGAGCCAACCGCCGATGCTCGCGTCCTGAACCTCCTCGCTCAGCTCCGCGAGCTTATGCAGGGCGACCACAATCCCGAGATGAATCTGATCCCATCGAGTGAGCCCGGGGACCGGCTCGCTGATGAATTTCTGGAATTCCTCGTTGACTTCGCGCGCGCCAAGGAAGAGGACGTCTTCCTTGGTGCCGAAGTAGCGGAAGAAAGTGCTGGCCGACGACCCCGCGACCTTGGCTATCTCCTCGACGGTGGTCGACTCGAACCCCTTCTCCCGGAACAGCTTGATGGCAGCCGTGGCCAGCGCGATTCGCGTGCGGTTCTTGTTGTATTCCCGACCGTGGTTCGGTTGCACGAGGCAGGACTCTACCTGCGCAACCGGGACCGACCGGGCTCACTGTTGACACCGACTGCACAGTGACGCCAATCAGTTGTGACAGTAACTGTCAAAAATTATGGTTGGCACTACCACGGTGAAGTACCCGCACCGCCGCGGCGCGGTCCCGGTACGGACGGGAGCTCCATCATGAACCGCTTGAAGGGCAAAGTTGCGCTGGTCACCGGCGCAACGCGGGGGTCGGCGGATGCCGAAGCGTCTTTCGGCTCGGCCTGACCGACCACGTCAACACATCCACTCCCCTAATGCATCACTCTGCACGGCGGCGCCGGCTACGCGATCGAGACCGGATGGAGGGCCTGCACCGGGACGCGGTCGGCGGCCTCATCATCGAATGCACCACCGACATGCACCATTCGACAGTCAGTTATCTCCTCGGGTTCCCGGACGCCGCAATCGGTGCCTTCTGACCTGTTCACCACCCGATGAAATACGAAAGGCAGAATCGCATGTCGTTCAGCAATCCGGAGGACTTCAAGGCCCTGAGCCGTTCTTCCGCGTCATCGAGCAGGGCCTCGACGGCCTGGATGTACCGCGGCCACGGCGACAGTTTCTACCTGGACAGCTGCGGCGACCTGGCCGCTTATCACGACCGGGAGGCCTCTGTCGTCGTCCTTGAGTACTCCTCACACGGCCGCGCCGTCGCAACGCAGGCCAGGTACGAGAACCAGTACATCTCGGTGATCACGATCAGGGACCGCGCGATCACCCACTGGCGGGACTACCTGAACCCGCTGACCGTGCTTGCCGCTCTGGCCGCCGACCCGCCGGCAGCGACGATCAACGGGCCGGCTTAGCGGCGAGTACGACCCGCTTGAACTCAGGCCCCGGCCGCGGTGACCACCATGTCGGTGGCGAACCCGGCGAGCAGACCGACGAGCACCCCCCAGTACAACCGGGTCCGAAGTGGCGAGCGCAGCGCGATCCCGACGAGCTGGATGACCACGTACAGGATCGAGCCCCCCGCCAGCGTGAGGAACAGGATACTCACCGCATCGCTGCTGAACTGGTGCCCGAGCACCGTCCCGAGAACGGTGGGCCCGCCGCCGATCAGGCCCAACCCGAGCAGCAGTGGCCATCCCGGACGTTCGGCTTCGGCGGCCATCGGTGCAACGATGCCGAAGCCCTCCGTGGCGTTGTGCAGTGCGAACCCGACGACAAGAAGGGTGGCCAGCGCAATCTCACCGCGTGCCGCGCTGCCGCCGATCGCCAGACCCTCACCGAAGTTGTGCAGCCCGATTCCCACCGCGATCAGCAACGCGAGCCGGCGGGCGCCGGTCCAACTCGAGCCCCGTCGACGGGACAGCTCGCCGGCGGCCATCGCGCCCGGACCCGTCGACCTGGGTTCGCCGCGCTGGCGCAGGTCGAGCCAGTGCTCATAGCCGGCCAGACCCATCAGCCCCGCCCCGAGCCCCACGACGAACAGGGTGCCGTACCCGAGGACCGGAGCCAGGCCGGCGGCGCCGTCGTGCAGGGCGCTCAGCGCGTTGTCGATCGGCTCCCAGGCGTGGGTGAGCACATCCCAGAGCAGGAACGTCAGGATTCCGATCGCGGTGGCGTTGAGGAACAACCGCAAGCCGACGGCCGGAGTGCGTAGCCGTCCCAGCGGCATGCCCAACAGGATCGTCGCCCCCGCGATGACCCCGAGCAGCAGTGTGTGCATCTCGCCCATGCGCGTCGCCTCCTGGCAAGCACGCCGCGCAAGCGAGGGCATGCTTCCCAAAGTTAGGGAACCCGGTCCTACTATAGGTAGCATTCCTACGTGTAGGAGCACAACAGTCACCGAGCGCCTGAGGACCCTGCCGCGCACAACAACCTGGGCGCCCGACAACCCTGGGCACGCAGCGGCGGATGTCCAGCGTCAGCTGTGGAGGTTGCCACCGTAGAGGTCGGTCAGGGCAGCCCAGTGGCGCTCGTCAGCGGCGGAGTCGTAGGTCGGGTTGTCCGGCACCGCGAACCCGTGCGCGGCGGGATAAGTGTTGACGGTGTGCCGTACTCCGGCGGTCTTCAGGGCCAGTTCCAGCCGCTCATGCTGGTCGGGTGGGAACGAGCTGTCGTTCTCCGCCACCGCCACGTAGACCGCGGCACGGATCCGGTCGGCCAGCAGATACGGGCTGTCGGGGTCGTCCTCGGCGGCGAGCCGCCCACCGTGGAACGACGCGGCGGCGGCGATCCGGTCCGGGTGGTGTCCGGCCGCGATCAGCGACATCCGGCCGCCCATGCAGTACCCGGTCGTCCCCACACCTGCCCCGGACACCTCCGAGCGGCCCGCAAGGAACCCGAGGAACGCACCCGCGTCGCGGACGATCATCGCCCCGGTCACGCTCGTGGCCAGTGCGGTCAGCCGCTCCCTCTCAGCCGGGTCGCTGAACACTGTGGCGAGATCGAAGGGGGCGTACCCGCCACTCCGGTAGTACACGTCGGGAAGCAGTACCGCATAGCCGAGCCCGGCGAGCCGGTCCGCCATGGCACTGAACGTCTCCCGGACCCCGCCGGCGTCGGGGTAGAGAATCACCGCCGGCCGGCTGCCACCCCCCGATGCCGTGTGCAGTGTGGCGGCGCAGGTGCCATCCTCGGTCGCGACGGTGACATCCGTTCGTAACATGCGGGGCTCCTGGCGTCGGGGACTGGTGGCTTCTGTCCTACTGCACGCCGGCCCCGTCGTCCCACCCGTTCCACCACCGGCGCAACGTTAGGATCGAGCATGCTCGCGTCACCCCTCGAGCTCGAGGAGCGCTTCACCGGCGACACACTCGATCCCGACGTCTGGTTCCCGTACTACCTTCCGCACTGGAGCTCGCGCGCCCGGTCCGCCGCGACCTATTCCCTGCGGGACGGCGAGCTGCGGCTGAGCGTGCCCGTCGACCAGCCGTTGTGGTGCGCCGATCTGCACGACGAGCCGTTGCGCGTCTCGTGCATCCAGAGCGGGAGCTTTGCCGGTCCGCTGGGCAGCACGGTCGGGCAGCAACCGTTCCGGGACGGGCTCCAGGTCCGCGAGGAGCAGCCGACGGCATGGGGCTACACCCCGCTCTACGGGCGCATCGAGGTGCGGATGCGCGGCGTCGTCACGGCGCGGTCCATGTTCGCGTTCTGGATGTCGGGCATCGAGGACCGCCCCGAGCACTCCGGCGAGATCTGCGTGGCGGAGGTGTTCGGCGACGCGGTCCGGGGCGGGTCCGCCGACGTCGGCATCGGGCTGCACCGGTTCCGCGACCCCGCGCTGGTGGAGGAGTTCTCCGCCGGCCCGCTCGCTATCGATGTCACCGAGTTCCACACGTACGGCGTCGACTGGCGGCCGGGGTCGCTCGCGTTCACCGTCGACGGTGAGGTTGTCCGCCACCTCGACCAGGCGCCCGACTACCCGATGCAGCTCATGATCGGGGTGTTCGACTTTCCAGCCAAGGCCGCGGCCGACGACGTGGCGGTGCCGGTCCCCCAGCTGGTCGTCTCCCATGCTCGCGGACAGCGGCTGACCTGAGCGCGCCGACCAGCGCCCACGCACACCCGGTTCGTCCACCGCACACCCGCTGCAGTGGATGTACGGCGTACCAAGAGGGTGTGCGGCTCGAGCGAGGAGGTCAGCGGCGACCACGCTGCCGACTCCGGTCGAGCCCCTGGAGATCCCCAATCGGACGGTGGCCGATGAGGGCAATGCCACCAGTTCGGAGCCCAACGCGATCCGCGCCGAACCCTGCCTCCGTCATGGCTGGGCGATGCCGATCACGCCAGGAAGTGCTCGGCCAGGAGAGCTGCACCGATGATGACCATGCAGAGTCCGGACCCTCGCGAGACAGCGCGGGCGGTGCCCGGTCTGGAGTGCAGGACGCGATGGGCGGAGGCGCCGACGATCAGATAGACCGCCGCGCAGGTCAGGGTGAAGATCAGGCCGAGCGCAGCCAGCTGACCCGCGATCGGCCAGGCCGCCGCCGGGGTGGTGAACTGGGGCAGCATCGCGACGAAGACGAGCAGACCCTTCGGGTTCAGTCCACTCACCCCGATGCCCTGGGCGATGGTCAACGCGGGTGTACGCGGAGCCTGGCCGGAGTCCTGGACGCCGGGTGACTCCGCGGGATGCACCAGGGCGGCGACGCCGAGCCAGATCAGGTACCCGCCCCCGACGACGGTCAGCGCGGTCAGCGCGACAGGGCTGGAGGCGACGAGCACCCCGACGCCGGCGGCGACCACGATCGTCATGGCGAGGTAGCCGACCACGATCCCGGTGGCCGCCGGGACGGCGTGACCACGCAGGCCCGCACTGATCGCGAACGCCCAGTCCGGGCCGGGCACGATGATGAGCAGGGCGGCGACGGCCCAGAAGCCGAGCAGCGCGCTGATGGGCACGAGGTCACACTCCCTGCCGCGGACTCCGAAAGTGACGTTGCAGGCACGATATGTGCGATCCGCCGGCAGGTGCTTCCAACTATTACCCCAGGACGGGCTCGGAGTGGAAAGATCGGCCACATGGACGCGATCGACCGGAAGATTCTTGCTGTGCTGCAGGCAGAAGGGCGACTGACACTCACCGAGCTTGCGACCCGGGTGAAGCTGAGCACGTCGCCGTGCCACCGCCGGCTGCGAGAGCTCGAACGCACCGGCGCGATCCGCGGCTATCGCGCCGTCGTGGATCCGGTTGCGCTCGGCCTGACGTTCGAGGCACTGGTGTTCGTCACGATGCTCCAGGAGGACTGGGAGACTCTCCAGGCCTTCGAGGAAGCCGTGACTCAAGTTCCCAATGTTCTGCTGGCGCAGCGGCTGTTCGGCGATCCCGACTACCTGCTGCGGATCGTGACAGCGGACCTCGCCGCATACCAGCAGCTCCAGGACAACACGCTGTCCAGGCTGCCGGGGGTGGCCAGGATGAACTCGACCCTGGTCATGAAACAGGTCGTCGACAACCGTCCACTCCCGGCCTGAGGGGCGGTTCCCGGGCCAGCCGGGCTGACCAAGGCATTTGCAGCTGGTAGGTACCACCGGTGCCCGGCTGACCGCCAAGACAGTTGGGCGTTGTCCTGAACGACATCAGCCCGCCGCACGACGAGTGTCGTGGTCATGGATGTCCCACCCGACGAGCTCACCACGGAGCCCGTCCAGCCCGCTGGGTCGCCGGCGGCCCTGCCCACAGAGCCCCGGTCCGCGCCGCGGCCCACGGCGGCGCACCGGGGGCATCACGGGTTGGGCCTGGTGCTCATCCTGGTGGCGAACTTCATGGTCGTCCTGGACTTCAGCATCGTCAATGTGGCATTGCCATCCATCCAGCACGAGTTCGGGTTTCCGCCATCGACGGTGCAATGGGTGGTTACCGGGTACGCAATCACCTTCGGCGGGCTGCTCATCCTCGGCGGGCGCGCCGCCGACCTGTTCGGTCGCCGCCGCATGTTCATCACCGGGCTGGTGGTCTTCACGGCCGCCTCGCTCGCCGGCGGCCTGGCACACGATCCCCTGTTGCTGGTGACCTCGCGGGTCGTGCAGGGTATCGGGGCAGCGCTGGTGGCTCCCGCCGCGCTGTCTTTGATCACCACGGGTTTCGCCGAAGGTCCCGAGCGGACGCGCGCTCTGGGTATGTACGGCGCGACGGCCTCGATCGGGTTCGTGTCCGGCCTGGTCCTGGGCGGAGTACTGGTGGAGTTCTCCAGCTGGCGCAGCGTCTTCCTGGTGAACGTGCCGGTCGGCGTGGCCGCGGTTCTGCTGGCGCCGATGCTGCTGCGCGAATCGCGCCGGTCGCCCGGGCCCGGGCGCCCGCGCCTGGATGCCCCCGGCGCGCTGCTCATCACGATCGCGGTCGCCGCGGTGGTGTTCGCCGTGTCACAGGCCAATGACGCGGACTGGTTGTCCCCCGCTGTGGTCGCCGCGCTGCTGCTGGCCGTGTCCGCGACCGTTGCGTTCGCTTTCGTGGAGAAACGTCAACCGGACCCGCTGATCCGCGCGAACCTCCTGCGGCTGGCAAACCTGCGCACCGGGAGCACGCTCACCCTGCTGCTGGGCGTGTGGAACGGCGGCGAGATGCTGGTTTTGTCGATCTACTTCCAACAGGTGCTGCACGACTCGCCGCTGCTGACGGGGCTGGCCATGGCCCCCCAGGGCGTGGTCGGTTTCGCTGCCGGTGCGTTCGGCGCTCGGCTGGCAACGCGTCTCGGGATGCGGCGGTGGCTGGTGCTGGCCAGCGTTGTGGCCACGCTCGGCTTCCTGATCCTGATGCGCCTGCCCGCCGGCGGCACCTACAGCCCAGTGCTCGCGGCGGTGACGCTTGTCGGCTTCGGGACCTCCGGTATCGCATTCGGGGCGATGGTGACTGCCAGCAGCGGGGTGCCGAACGACGACCAGGGCCTGGTCGGCGGAATGATCAACACCAGCCGGCAGATCGGGGCGGCGGTCGGGGCGGCGCTGCTTCCCGCCGTGGCCGTGGTGGCCAACGGTGGCGACGTGGCCGGCGCCGTCGGCGACCGCGCCGCCATGCTGGCCGGCGCTCTGGCGGCCGCTGTGGCCACGGTCGTCGCTGTCGCGCACGCTCGCCGCCCGGCGCGCGGCGGACTTCACACCCACCGACGGCGGGCCCGACACCGCGTTCAGGCTCCGCCGCCGCAGAGCCGTCACCGCCGGCACGCGGGACCGTCTCAGTGAGCTGCTGTCCGACCCCGCGGCCGGGTTGATAAGCACTCGCTACCGGCCGTTCGCCAGTGCGTATTGGACGTGCCCACCACTCCGGCGCAGGCTCGAAGGTGAGGACCTCACCAGTGACCTGGTGCGAGGAGAGGTGTTGGTCATGGCTGTTCCGACCGCGGCAGCGGCGTGCGACGAGAGCCGGTACGTGCCCCCGGCGATCACCGGCCTTGTTGATCTCCTCGACCGGCAGGTGCGCGATCGTCCCGGCGCCAGAGCGCTCGTTGTCACCGGGCACCGGGTGAACCTGTCCTATCGCACCCTCGCCGCCCTGGCCGATGACCTGGCCGCCCAACTGCGCGGCACTGGGCTGCGCCGCGGCGACGCGGTCGGTCTGGTCTGCGCCAACAATGCCGAGTTCGTCGTCACGCTCCTGGGTGCGGCACGGGCCGGCCTGGTGGTCGCTCCGATAGATCCGACACTGCCCGAGTCACAGGTTGCCGCCCGGATCGAGGGGCTGGGGGCGCAGGCGATCCTCGTCGGCCCACTCGCGGTCGGCCGACCCGGCGGTGCCCCGGTCGCGCAGGTCGACGTCCCGACGTGGACCGTGCGCGTAGACATCCCCGGTGCCGGCGCGGCGACGACGACGCTCGAGGCCGGCGCGCGTGCGGTGCGACAGGTCCGGGGCGCGGCACCTGAGCTCTCGGACTCCGACGCCCTCGTCCTGTTCACCGCGGGAACCACCGACCGGGCCAAGATGGTCCCGTTGACGCACGCCGGCGTGGCTGCCTCCGTGCGGGGCATCTGCGCCACGTACGAGCTGGGACCCGGCGACGCGACGGTCGCCGTGATGCCCTTCTTCCACGGTCACGGACTGCTCGCCGGGCTGCTGGCCACCCTGGCCAGTGGTGGATGTGTACTGCTCCCCGAGCGCGGACAGTTCTCGGCACACACCTTCTGGGACGACGTGCGGTCGGCGGGCGCCACCTGGTTCACCGCCGTTCCGACCATCCTGGAGATCCTTCTGGAGCGCTCGGCGCTCGAGTATCCCGGTCCGGGGGTCGCGCCCCTGAGGTTCGTGCGCAGTTGCAGTGCTCCCCTCAACTCGGCCACGGCGAGGGCACTGGAGCGCACGCTCGGTGTGCCGCTGCTCTCCGCCTACGGCATGACCGAGACCAGCCACCAGGCGACCAGCGAGCCGCTGCCGCAACACGGAGAGCTGAAGCACGGGTCGGTCGGCCGGGGAACCGGCGTGGCCCTTCGCGTCGTCGACCCCCAGGGGCACCCGTGCCCCGCCGGCGCCGTCGGCGAGGTGTGGGTGGACGGTCCCACCGTCGCGCGGGGCTACCTCGCCGATCCGGCCGAGACGGCGCACAGCTTCACCGACGGGTGGTTCCGCACCGGCGACCTGGGCTCACTGGACGAGGACGGGTACCTGTTCCTCACCGGGCGCATCAAGAGCCAGATCAACCGCGGTGGCGAGAAGATCTCGCCCGAGCACGTCGAGGACATCCTCGCCGGGTGTCCCGGGATCGCCGAGGCGGCCGTGTTCGCCATCCCCGACATGACCTACGGGCAACGAGTCGGCGCCGCCGTGGTCCTGGTAGCCGAGGGCGAGAACGTCGGGCTCGAGCAGATCCTGCAGTACTGCCGCAGCCGGCTGTCCGCTTTCGAAGTACCCGACCGGCTCGAAGTCGTGGCCGCTCTGCCGCACACCGCCAAGGGGGCGCTGGACCGGCGCGCGGTCCAGGCGCAGTTCACACACTGACACCGGTCTCACTGAAAAGGGTGCTCGGTCGGCAGTGACTGGTTGAAGAACTCGTCCAGCGACAGGCCCTTCGCCGCGGCCACGAACGCCCGCGCCGAGACCGAGCCGGGGGTGGCCGAGTGGGTCGCCACCGAGATCCGCGCCCTGGCGTCCGGCTCGACCAAGCGCACGACCCTGGTCCTGCCGACCACCGGCATCGCCCGCAACCAGGTGTGCGGCACGATGCTCGCCCACGCTCCGAGGCCCACCAGCGCGTAGAGGGAAGCGACCGAGTCGGTCTCCATCTGCGGGGTCACCACGACGCCGCTTTCCGCGAACGCCTTGTCGATGACCTGCCGGATCCTCATGTCGTGGGTCAGCAACGCCAGCGGCAACTGGGCCGCTTCCTTCCACGTCATGGTGTGGGTGTGCGGGAGCAGCTGGTCGCCGGAGGCCAGCACGATGTAGCGCTCCTCGTACATCGGCACCACCTGCAGGAACTCCCGGTCGTCGGGGGCGAAGTGGGCGATCGCGGCGTCCAGCTCGAACTCCCGCAGCTGGCGGTGCAGCTCCGTGGTCGACGACCGGGACTGCACCTGTACCTTGGCCAGTGGGTGGGCGGCGCAGAACGCGGCCACGGGAAGCGCCAGGGTGGTGGATGCGGTGGGTTCGGTCCCCAGCCGCAGCGTCCCGGTGATACCGGACTGGACGGCGGCCACCTCGGCCTTGAACGCCTCTTGCTCGGCGAGGATCCGCTTGGCCCATACGACGAGCCGTTCACCCTCGGGGGTCAGGCCCTCGAAGTTGTGCCCCCGGTTGATCAGCGTGACGTTGAGTTCCCGCTCGAGCTTGGCGATGGAGGCAGAGAGCGCGGGCTGCGAGACGTAGCAGGATTCCGCCGCGCGCGCGAAGTGTCTCTCCCTCGCCACCGCGACGAAGTACTCCAGCTGACGGAACAGCATGTGCGACCCCTCTCTCCCCAGGAGCGGCCCACCTCTCCTAGGAGCCGACGGTACCGGCCGCGGGACACCTCGGCGCCGCGGCGGGCCGCGGGCAGGGCGCTGGGGACAGTCGTCATCGCGGATACCAGCCAGCCGGTAGCGGAAATGGCCGTTGGCCATGGCGACTCGACGCGGCCAAGGCACGAGGCTGGTCACACACACCACCGCGCGCCTCAACGCGGTGGACCGAGCCGCTCGGGAGGGCGAGATGACGGCACTGGCCGGCGAGGGCAGCGCGATCTCCGCCGACACGACCATCGCCGGCCGTCCCCGACAGGCGCGGCCCTGGTTGCGGATCTTCGTCGCCGGCTACCTGTTGTGGGTGGCCTCGGTGCTCGTCATCTTCACCACCGACAACTCCGCCTCGTCCCCACGGTCATCCTGCTCCGCGGCCTCGTGGTCCCGGTCACCTTCGGGGTCCACGCCCTCGGGCGCACCGACCCGGTCGTCCCGCCCCGACGTTTATCCACCGCTCGAATCAACCGGCAGCGACTGCTCGGCGAGCTTGGTTTCCTGGCGCAGTTCGTCGACCGGGTTGATCGAGCCGGTGGACGTATCGGCCGACAGGCAATGACCCCGTTGTCCCTCGGCGAGGTCACCGACACCAAGAAGGTGCCCTGCGCGCGATCCTCGCGCGCAGGACACCTCGGGTTGGACCGATCAGGTCAGGCGACGACCTGGCCTTCGTGCAGCTTGCGGATGGCGTCGGCGTCGTAGCCGAGGTTGGCGAGGACCTCGTCGGTGTGTTCGCCGAGCAGCGGCGCACCCTGGATGTCGGGCTTGAAGGAGGAGAACTTGATCGGGCTACCCACGGTCAGGAACGTGCCACGCTCCTTCTGCTCGACCTCGACGATGGTGCCGCTCTTGCGCATGTCGGGGTCCTCGGCGAGCTCCTTCATG
This sequence comes from Pseudonocardia sp. Cha107L01, assembly GCF_052566575.1. Lineage (NCBI taxonomy): Bacteria > Bacillati > Actinomycetota > Actinomycetes > Pseudonocardiales > Pseudonocardiaceae > Pseudonocardia > Pseudonocardia sp. Cha107L01. Next base: position 4,332,088 of record NZ_CP199579.1, on the reverse strand, counting down.
CTGAGCACGGGCGCACAGGGCACCTCCCACTTGCGCAGGACGTCCACCGCCTCGTACTTGGTCTTGTCGGCCAGCCACTTCTCGATCTCCTCGAAGATCTCGAAGATGTGCGACTGACGCGCCCGGGGGGTGGCGTACTCCGGGTCCTCGACCCATTCGGGCCGGCCGATCACCTCGGCGGTGCGCTTCCAGTTCTGCTCCTGGATCGTGAAGTAGATGTAGGCGTTGGGGTCGTCCTCCCAACCCTTGCACTTCAGGATCCAGCCCGGCTGGCCACCGCCGCCGGCGTTGCCGCCACGGGGCACCGCGTCGCCGAACTCGCCGTTCGGGTACTGCGGGTACTCCTCCAGGTAACCGATCTTGTCCAGGCGCTGCTGGTCGCGCAGCTTGACCCGGGTCAGGTTGAGCACGGCGTCCTGCATGGACACCGACACCTTCTGGCCGAGGCCGGTCGCGTTGCGCTGGATGATCGCGGTGAGCAGGCCGATCAGCAGGTGCATGCCGGTGTTGCTGTCGCCAAGGGCCGAGCCGCTGATGGTGGGCGGTCCGTCCCAGAAGCCGGTGGTGGACGCGGCGCCACCGGCGGCCTGCGCGACGTTCTCGTACACCTTGAGGTCGTTCCAGGACGAGTCGTCGTTGAAACCCTTGACCGAACCGAAGATCAGGCGCGGGTTGAGCTCGTGGATGTGGTCCCAGGACAGGCCCATGCGGTCCATGGCGCCCGGTGCGAAGTTCTCGACGAGGATGTCGGCCTCGCGGATCAGCTTCTCCATGACCTCCTTGCCCTCGGGGCTCTTGGTGTTGATCGCCAGCGAGCGCTTGTTGCTGTTGAGCATGGTGAAGTAGAGCGCGTCGATATCGGGGATGTCGCGAAGCTGGTTGCGCGTCACGTCACCGCCGTTGGGGCGCTCGACCTTGATGACGTCGGCTCCGAACCAGGCGAGCATCTGGGTGCAGGCCGGGCCGGCCTGCACCCCGGTGAAGTCGATCACTTTGATCCCGCTGAGCGGCGAGTCGGTCATGTCGTTCCTTTCGTGAATGATCTCGGTCGTGGCGGTGCGGTTTGTCGTGCTACTTCGTCGCCGTTGACTGGGCACCGACGGTGATGCCCGCCGGGTTGAGGTGAGTGATGTGGCCGCTCTCGGTGCCGTCCGTGGGGTCGATCACGCAGTCGATGAGGGCCGGGCCGCCCGAGGCCAGCGCCTCGGTGAGGGCGGTGGTGAGCTCGGTGGGCGTGGTCGCCTGGTAGCCCTTGCCGCCGAACGCCTCGATCAGGCGGTCGTGGCGGGCGTGCAGCATCAACGTGGTCGGCGACGGGTCCGAGGAGACCGAGTTGACATCGTCGCCCCGGTAGACGCCCCCGTTGTTGAGGATGACGACCACGATGGGCAGCTGGTAGCGGCAGATCGTCTCCAGCTCCATGCCGCTGAACCCGAAGGCGCTGTCGCCTTCGATGGCCACGACCGGGGCTCCGCTCTCCACGGTGGCGGCGATCGCGTAGCCCAAGCCGATACCCATGACGCCCCAGGTGCCGCTGTCGAGTCGGTGCCTCGGCACGGACATGCCGATCACGTTGCGGGCGGTGTCGAGTGCGTTGGCGCCTTCGTTAACGACGTAGACGTCAGGCCGCTCGGCCAGCACGTCACGAACCGCGCGGAGCGCTCCGTCGAACCGCATCGGGTGGTGTTCGACGGCCATGCGCTTGGCCATCTTGGCGATGTTCTGCGCCGAGCGCGCCGCGAGCTGCTCCCGCCAGGACGCCGGAGCGGTGATCTGGCCGGGCTTGGTCCGCTCGAGGAGCGCCTCCAGCACCGAGCCGACGTCCCCGATGAGCGGGGCGGCGATGGGCTGGTTGCTGTCCAGCTCGGTGGGCTCGATGTCGACCTGGATGAACTTCGCGTCAGGGTTCCACTGTGGCGCCTCACCGTGGCCGAGCAGCCAGTTCAGCCGCGCCCCGACCAGCATCACCACATCCGCGTTCTTCAGTGCCAGCGAGCGGGTGGTGGCCACCGACTGCGGGTGGTCATCGGGCAGCAGGCCCTTGGCCATCGACATGGGCTGGAACGGCAGGCCGGTGGACTCGATGAACTCGCGGATCTGCTCGTCCGCCTGCGAGTAGGCGGCGCCCTTGCCGAGCACGACCAGCGGCCGCTGCGCGTTGGCGAGCAGCTCGATCGCGCGGTCCACCGCCTCGGGTGCGGGCAGCTGGCGCGGCGCCAGGTCGACAACCCGCCGCAGCGTCGCGGCGCCGGCGGCCGCATCGAGGACCTCACCGAGCACGGCGGCGGGGATGTCGAGGTAGACACCGCCGGGACGCCCGGAGGCGGCGGTGCGCAGCGCCCGGGCGATACCGAGGCCGATGTCCTCGGCCCGGCTGACCCGGTAGGCGGCCTTGGTGAACGGCTGGGCCGCGGCCAGCTGGTCCATCTCCTCGTAGTCGCCTCGCTTGAGGTCGACGATGTGCCGCTCGCTGGAGCCGGAGATCTGGACCATGGGGAAGCAGTTCGTGGTGGCGTTCGCCAGCGCGACCAGCCCGTTGAGGAAACCCGGGGCGGACACCGTCAGGCACACCCCTGGACGCTTCGTCAGGAACCCCGCCGCCGCCGCCGCGTGCCCGGCGTCGCTCTCGTGGCGGAAGCCGATGTAGCGGATGCCCGACGCCTGCGCGAGCCGGGCCAGGTCGGTGATCGGGATGCCGACCAACCCGTAAATGGTCTCGACGTCGTTGAGCTTGAGCGCATCGACGACCAGGTGGTACCCGTCGGTGAGCTCGGCCGGAGCGTCGGCGGCGGTCGCCGTGGTCTCCACTGTGGAAGCGGTGGTCATGGTCGGAGGTTCCTCCCCGTGCGGAATGGCTGTGCGCCTTCACCTCCTAGGTTCCGCGGCGCGCATCGCCACGTCCAAGACCTGGTTGCGACTGGTCAATAGGCGATGGCTATCAACTTTGGCCGAGGGCAGCCGTCGCAACCTCACCGCCGCCTTGATAAACGCGCGCTACTGGCCGCTCACCAGCGTGTATTGAACGTGGCTCGCACGCCGGCGCACGCTCGGAGCAAGGACTTCATCAGTGACCTGGTGGGAGGAGAGGTGTCGGTCATGGCCATTCCGACGGCGGGATCCGTGCCGGACGCGAACCGTTGTGTGCCCACTGATGGTTCGACATCAACAGCAGGAGCTACCGACCGGCGCGTTGACCTTGCTGCCGCACATACGGCGCCGGCGCTCCTGGCTGTTCGGGATTGGCTGCTCGTGCTGCTGGCGTTCTCGTCGGGCACCTACGAGGCGATCTGTTATCTCTCCTTCGGGAAGGTCTTCACCGGGTTCCAGACCGGGAACATCGTGTTTCTCGGACTCGCCGCCGCCGGCACTCGCCCACCCTTCGGCCCGGATCCGGACTCCGTGGTCGTCTCTCTCATCGCGTTTGCGGTGGGGGCCGCGCTGGCGGTGTGGATCCTGAAGGCGTTCAACGGCGACGAGGAGGTGGACGATGACGACGTCTTCCAGGTGTGGCCGCGCCGCGTGTCGATCGCGCTCGGCGTCGCGCTGGTCGTGCAGGTCGGCTTCCTCGCCGTGTGGATTGCGGCCACACCGTCCAGCGAGGTGTCCAACATCATGCTCGGCCTGAACGCACTCGCGATGGGCTTGCAGATGAACGCCGTCCGGTCACTCCACGTGCCGGGCATCTCCGCCACGGCCGCGACCGCCACCTTCGTCAGCTGGGCGAGCGGACCGGCGACCTGGCCGCACCGGGCGACATGGGCGCGGCGCCTGACCGGCGTCCTCGTGGGCATGGCCGTCGGTGCTTTGGTCGGAGACTGGCTGCTCGGTCACGCTCACACCTTCGCCCCGGTCCTGCCAGCGCTGGTGATCGCGCTCGTGATCGGGATCGCTTCGGTGGCTCTGAATCAGGAGACCAGAAAACTCTGCCCAAGTGCCGACGTTCCCACGCCCGAGGATCTGCTCACGCGCCGCTCCCGCGCCGGGGGCCACGATGAGCAATAGGGCGCCGTCGTCGCGCTGAGCCTGGATCAGGCGCCCGGGGGCAGGACGTAGATCGGCAGGACGTTGCGGGCACCGCCGCCTTCGGCGGTGACCAGGTGCAGGCCAGGGCTGGACGCGGCGGGGACGCCGACGGTGGTGCTGACTATGCCGGCTCCGTCGGAGTTCACGACGGCCAGCGTCAGGTTCGGCACGTCATAGACGATGGTGACCGGGGTACCTGGCGGGAACTGCCGACCGGTGATCACCACGGGGTCGCCGGGACGCAGCAGCGCTGGCAGCACGGTCACCACACCGTCCCGAAGCAGCGCACCGGGCTGCCGGATGATGATCAAGCCGTTGCCGAGGTCGACGATGATGATCGCGCCAATCGGCGTGGTCGGTGCGATCACGATGACCGTGGCGGGAGAGAACCCCGGCCAGGGGGTACCTCGGTAGCGGGGGCCGGGGCTCGAGCCGGACGGCGAGACCGCGCGGGGCTGGGCGAGCGGGTTGCCCGACCCGCACCGGACTCGGGGCAGCCCGGACGCCTCGACGAGCACCGAGGTGCCGGCCTGCAGCACAACCTGGCTGGGGATCGCTCGACCCGACCCCAGCCCGTAGCTGGTGACCCGGGTGCTTGTCCGCAGGACCACCGGGGTGAGCCCGGTCAGGTAGGAGCGGATGGTCACCGGCTCGATTCCGAGGACCCCGGCCCACACGGCGGCCGGGTCGGGGTTGGTCTCGAGGTAGGCGATGATCTGGTCGGTGTTGCAGGTGGACGCGTTCTGGGTGCCCCCGTACAGCCCAGGCGTGGTACCCGGGTACGTCGCCTCGCCCGGCCCGGTCCGAGCCACCAGCGGCGGGGTGGGCAGGTTCGCGGCCGGGGGCGGGGCCGGCGTAACCGTCACGCCCGCCAGGAACGGGTTCGTCCCCGCCGAGTCGGCGGCGTCGAGAAACACCTGATCGGACTGCCCCGGCGGACACGCCGTCACCAGTCCCAGGACGGCGCCGATCAGCCCGCCGCTGACCACGACCAACACGATGGCCCTTCGCCCGTAGAGCCGGTGGGTGGGGGCGGCGGGCGGCGCGCTCAACGGTATAGCCCGTAGCCCCAGGCGCCGAGGCTCGCGCCGAGGCCGACGCTCGCGTTGGGCATCACCACGCCGGCGTTGTTCGGCGGCCCGAGGTTCGATCCGACGCTCCCACCAGGGCACCAGGTCCCGACTGTGGCCCCGGCGAGTTCGCCACGGTAGGCCCCGCCGCCGAAGTCGCTGGTGGTCACCGGTCGGGTGGTGGTGTAGTCCTCCCAGTCGCTCAGCCGCGTGACGCTGAAGCCGGCGCCGATGGTGGCGCCCACGCCCCAGTACGTCATCGTGCGGGTCTTCCCGTACTCGCCACCGGCGTAGTTCTGCACATCCACGCTCATGCGCGTGACATAGACCGCCAGAACCTTGACGGTCACACCGCTGCGGAGCCGGACCCGGAACTGGGTGGTGGGCGTTTCGGCGGTAACCGACCCGGCCTGCGTTGCCACGGCGGGCACGGCCGCGCCGGCACCGCGTGAGGTCGCCGATTGCTCGAGCACCGGTGCCGGGTTCGCGTCGCCCGGAACGAAGTCGACGCCGGGAGCCTGTGGCGCCACCGGCGCGGCGGGGCGCTGAAGCCGCGGTGCAGCGCGCTGGGCACGCGGGGCAGGGCGCTGGGCCCGCGGGGCGGGGCCCTGAGCGGGCGGGTTGGCCGGCACGAGCGCGACCTGCGGTGGAGCCGGGTCGTCCTGCTGGCCGCACCCGTCCGAACCACAGCCATTGGAGGCGGGAGCATCGTGCTGCCCGCAGTCCTCGGAGTCACAGCCCTGCTTGCTGTGCGTGCCCGGCTTGCTGTCCTGCTCAGGCGGGGTCACGTCACCGTCATAGGTATTCACGCAGCCGCCCGGTGGACATCCACCGTGCTGGGCCGGCGGAGCGGGATCGTCCGAAGGAGGTCCCATGTCATCAGCGCCGGCGGGTGCGGCGAGCAGGACCAGCAAACCCACCACGAACAGCAACAGGACCAGCACCGGGCGCGACATCCGTACGGCGATCATGGCACCCTCCGGAGCCAGAGCCGGACCCCACATTCCCGACGGGGGGCGACGATCCTACTCGTCTTGTCCAGCCCGGACCACGAGTCGCGGCGACAGGCGGACTGGTCGTGCCCATTGACTCCCTAGTGGTTGCCGCCTCCGGCGGACGGCGGGCGCAGCACGGTCGAGCCGAGCAGGCGGCAGGCGAGCAGGGCGACCTCGACGTCGAGCCGTCCGTCCGCCAGCGGCCGGCCACGGGCCTCCTCGGCCTTGCGTACCCGGTACTGGATGGTGTTCTTGTGCAGGTGAAGCTCGGCCGCCGCGGTGGCGAGGCTGCTGCCGCTGGACAGGTAGGCCCACAGCGTCTCGCGCATCCGGGCGTGCGCGTCGTCGTCCACCGCCAGTTCGCCCAGTACCGACCACACCCATCCGGCCGCCGAGCCGGGCTCTAGTGCCAGCAGGGCGATCGGCCCCAGCAGTGCCGGGACGGTCACCCGGAGCCGCGCGCGGGGATCGGCGGCGTGCGCCAGCGCCTGCGCCTGCCGGGCCTGCTGGTGGCTGTGCCGGAACCCGTCCACCCCGGATGCCGGATCCCCGAACGCCGCGTAAACGTCCGGGACCGCCGCCAACGCCTCGGTGACCGCCACTGTGACGGTCTCGGTGACTGTCTCGGTGACTGTCGCTGTGACTGCGTTCGGCGACGCCCCGACCGGGAACCACACCCACAACGTGGCCGCGTCCGGTGCGATGACCAGCGGCGTGCGGACGGCCCCGACCGCCGCCGCGAGGCGTGGCATGCGACGCTCCAGAGCAGTGAGCCGGCTCGCCCCGTCGACCTCGCACCAGAACACCGCCGCCAGGTGCCCGGAGCGGGCCAGCTCGTAACCGAGGGCGGTCTCGGCATCATCCAGTTCGCCGCTCCGCGCCTCCAGCACCGAGTTGATCTTCGCAAGCCGCGCGGCGTTGCGCTGGCGCATCCAGTCGTCGCGTTCGGCCTGGTATGCGGCGACCACCTCCTCGGCGACCAGGTCGACGAAGCCGAACGCCGAGGACGACAGGTCCTTGGCCGCCTCGGCCACCTCGTCGGCACTGGCCTTCCGGGCCGCGATCCGGGTGATCAGCTCCTGCTGGACGCGGGCCTGGCCGAGTCGGTAGGCGCGCAGCATGGCCGCGATCGGGACGTTCCGCTGGGCGAGCCGACGGGCCAGCTCCAGGCCGGTCTCGGGCGTGCGGACCGAGGTCAACGGCACACCGGTGCTGAAGACGGTCACCGCGGCGAGGATGGTGTCCCGCACCGTCGCGGCGACCAGCTCGCGCGTCCGGGCATCGGCCGCGAGGTCCGGCAGTGCCTCGGCGATGTCCGCCAGAACGACCGCCAGCAAGTCCTCGTGTTCCTTGGAGCCCGTCACCATCTCCCGCGCGACGCGGACGAGGATGTCGGACACCGGCATGGACACGGTGCGGACGGTACCGGCGGACACACGCCGCCGCCCGGCTGGCGGGCAGCCGGGCGGCGGGGCGGGCCGGGTCAGGCGGGTTCGTGGGTCAGCGGCACGAAGTCGACCTTGTCGCGGACCCCGCAGTCCGGGCAGGCCCAGTCGTTCGGGATGTCCGACCAGGCGGTGCCGGCCGCGAAGCCCTCGAGCTCGTTGCCCGCCGAGACACGGTAGGTGTAACCGCAGCCCGGGCAGCGCGCCGCCGCAACGTCGTCCTCGAGAACCGGGTCACCGACCGGGCCGCGTGCCGAGGCGTCCGAGCCGAGCTCAGTGTCGGCGGCGGCGGCCGGCGCCGGGTACTTCGCCAGCAGCTTCTCCCGCCTGCCCGGCTGCACGTTCGCAAGTCGGATGTCCCCGTCGTAGTGCGCGACAACCTTCGGGTCCATCAGCCGCCGGAACAGCGGCGGGAACAGTGCCAAGACCATCATGCCGGCGTAACCGGTGGGCAGTACCGGGCTCTCCGGGAAGTCACGCAGGGTCTGGAACCGCCGGGTCGGGTTGGCGTGGTGGTCGCTGTGCCGCTGCAGGTGGTAGAGCAGGACGTTGGTGGCGATGTTGTTGGAGTTCCACGAGTGCGCCGGAGTGACCCGCTCGTAGCGGCGCCGCGTGGTGCCTTTGACCTCCTGACGCAGCATCCCGTAGTGCTCCATGTAGTTGACGATCTCCAGCAGCGAGAAGCCGAACACCGCCTGGATCACCAGGTAGGGCAGGATGCCGACGCCGAGCCAGATGACGAGCGCGCCCCACAGCACGACCGACAGCCCCCAGGCGCTGAGCACCTCGTTCTTCCGGCTGAGCGGGTGGCGGTTGCGGCGGCCGAGGCGCTTGGTCTCCATGTCCCAGGCGCTGCGCAGCGACCCGACGACGGTGCGCGGCCAGAACCGGTAGAAGCTCTCCCCCAGCCGGCTCGACGCGGGGTCCTCCGGGGTGGCGACGTGCGAGTGGTGGCCGCGGTTGTGCTCGATGTAGAAGTGGCCGTAGAAGCACGGGGCCAGCGCGACCCGGGACAGCCAGCGCTCGGAGCTCTCCCGCTTGTGCCCCAGCTCGTGGGCGGTGTTGATGGCGACGCCGGACACCGTGCCGGCGGTGATGGCCAGGCCGAGCTTGCCGAGCAGCCCGGCGTCCTGCGTGGCGATGAACCACATCGAGGCGATGAACCCCGCGTACTGGACCGGGAGGTAGGCGTAGGTGACCCAGCGGTAGTAGCGGTCCTCCTCCAGCGCCTCCATCACCTCGTCCGGCGGGTTTGTCGGGTCCAGCCCGGCGACCAGGTCGAGCAGCGGGACGACCACCAGCAGGACCACCGGCCCCAGCCACAGCACCGCGTCCAGGCCGGTCGCCCGCTGCAGCCCGATCGCCAGGAACGGCAGCAGCGGCACGACCAGGCCGAGGAGCCAGAGATAGCGCTTGCCGTCCCGCCAGGTTTCTGTGCTGTCGGCCGAGCCGCCGACCGGCGCCGACAACGCGTAGCTCTTCATGGCGACCTCCTCGATCACGGATACGTGAGCGGGGACCGGGCGAAGTGCCCTCCCCGATGTTGTCTCCGACGCTACGAACCGCGCGACCAACGCCCATCGGGCTACGAACCGAACGAGACCGGCCGGTTTGGTCCCGAGACCAAACCGCGAGCGAAGTCGGCGAAGCTGGTCGGCGGCGCCCCGGTGACGTTCTGGACATCGCTGTTGGGCCGCGAGCCGCGACCGGAAGCGATGGTTTCGGTCAGCATCCGGAGCATCTCGCCGTACTCGGCGGGCACACCGGCCGCGACGCTGCCCTCGACCCAGGCGTCGCGGTCGATGTCGTTGTGCTTGACAGGCCGGCCGGTGACCTCGGCAATGAGGTCGGCCGCATCGCTCACCGTGATCGCTTCAGGTCCGGTCGGTGCGTAGTGCGCACCGGCGTGGGCGTCCGGGTGCGCCAGTGTCGCGGTGGCGACCGCGGCGATGTCTTCGACGTCGACAAAGGCCTCGGCGCCGTCACCGGTGGGCACCGTGATCACACCGTCGACGGGCGTCAGGAATGTCTCGCTGAAATTCTGCATGAACCACGCGGGGCGCAGGATCGAGTGGGTGAGGGCGCCGCGGCTGATGAGGTCGAGTTCGACGGCACGCAGTGCGACCTGTGGTGGGGCCTGGTCGATGCCGTAGGCGCTGAGATAGGTCACGTGCCGCACGCCGTTGGCCTCCGCGAGATCAAGGAAGGTCGAGACCTGGCCGGCGAAGTCCATCCGCATGACCGGTCCGACCAGATAGACCCGGTCAACGCCCGCCACGGCCGGGCGGTACGTGCTCGGGTCGTCCCAGTCGAAGTGCACATCGGCACCGGCGCGGGCCGCCGTGCGAGCGTTCAGGCCGAGTTCCGCCAACTGGGCGGCAACCCGGGAGCCGGTCTTCCCGGTGCCCCCGAGGACGAGCGTGGTGGACGGTGTAGTGGTCATGCCCGCGAGCATGCAGGCAGCATTTGAGCGCATCAATGCTCTTGACGCTCGATTCTTTGTGCATAACGCTCACCAGGTGGACGTTCTGCAGGACTACCTCACCAGGGCGCGCGCCTCCGGCGGTGTCTTCGCCCGCTCAGTGGCAGACCCTCCGTGGGGGCTGCGCCTGCCCGGCACCATCCAACTGGCGGTCCATGCCGTCGTTCAGGGCCGGGCGTGGCTGTGGCTCGACGACCCGCACGCCCCGGTCGAGCTCGCGCCCGGTGATCTGGCACTCGTTCGGGGCGGCCCCGACCATCACCTCGCGCACGAACCCGGCGCCACCTGCCTCTCCCCCGAACAGTTCCGCGCAACACATGCCGGTGACACACGCACCGGCGGCCAGCCCGCGAGCGTGTTCCTGTGCGGCGCCTACCAGTTCTCCGGTGACGTCGGCCGCGCCCTCGTCGCGGCGCTCCCCCCGATCCTTCCGCTGTCCGCGGCCGCCGGCGACGCTCTGCACGACGTGGTCGATCTGCTCTCACGTGAACTTGCGGACTCCGCCCCCGGGAAACAGACCGTGCTCGACCGGCTCCTCGACGTCCTACTGGTACTCGCCATCCGCGCGTGTCTCCAGCGGAGCGCCGACCCCCCTCGCTGGTATCAGGCGTCGGCCGATCCGAGGCTCGGCCCGGCACTGAGTGCCATGCACACCGACGCCGCGCACCCGTGGACCGTGCCGGAGCTGGCCGCTGTCAGTGGCCTGTCACGGGCCACATTCGCGCGGAGCTTTCACAAGACACTCGGGCAGGCACCCCTGCAGTACCTGACCGACTGGCGGATGACGTTAGCTCGAGATCACCTCCGCGCCGGCGCACTGACGATCGCACAGATCGCCACGCAGACCGGGTACGGCTCCCCCTACGCCTTTGCTGCCGCGTTCCGCCGTCACCACGGACACCCGCCCGGCCAATGGCGCCAACAAGCCGTCGACCGACCCGCTATCGACCAGCCGACAACCGCGGACCACTGATCACGGGCGCAGGCATAAAGGCACAACAGGACACCTTGCTGTTTTCCGGCACCTTGTTCGACAACCTGCGCTACGGTCGACCGAGGCACGGACGAGGAAGTCGCTCGGGCACTGCTGGTCGACGCCCCGGTGGTGATCCTGGACGAACCCCTTCGATCTCGACGCCCACGCCGAAGAAGTCGTCGTCGAGGCCCTTACCCGACTCATGGAGGGTCGCACCGTCATCATGACCAATCCGGTTTATCCATCCAGCGGCAACGGTCAGCCGACGGACAGTCGCATGATCATTCTGATCCGGCACGCGGAGAAGCCCCTGCACCCCTCCGGCAGCCCGCACGGCGTCAACCCCGAGGGCGAGGAGGACCCGCACAGCCTCACCGTCAGCGGCTGGATCCGGGCCGGCGCGCTGGTCGAGCTGTTCGCGCCCTCCCGCGGTGACCTACCCGCCGAGCTGAGGCGGCCGGACACCATCTACGCCTCCGCCCACGCCGGAGGCCACAGCAAACGCTCCGCCCAGACCGTCACCCCACTGGCCGCCCGCCTCGGCCTCGAGGTCATCAAGCGCTACGCCGCCGGCGACGAGACCCGCCTCACCCGGGAGATCAGCACCCGCCCCGGCACCACGCTCGTCTCCTGGCACCACGAAGCCATGCACAAGATCGCCGAAAACCTGGGCCAGGTGAACCCGACCCCGCCCCAACACTGGCCACACGACCGGTTCGACGTCATCTGGACCTTCACCCCCGAACACAACGGGTGGCGCTTCACCCAGATACCGCAACTCCTGCTACCCGGCGACCTGCCCTACCCGATCGAGACGTTGACCAGCCCCGGATAGCCCACGGACGCGAAATAGATCGCGACGAACCTTCGATCAGAACCCACTGGATCGCCTGGTGTACCTGTCGACCGGGTTGGCGGTCATCCTGGCGTTCATCGGGGTGAAGCTGATCCTGCACTGGGGGCATGTCGACATCAGCCCGTCGGTACCGGCGATCTCCACCCCGATCAGCCTCGGGGTGATCGCCGTCGTGCTGACGGTGGTGACCGTGGCCAGCCTGGTCAAGACCCGCCACGACCCCACCGCCACGGCCCACCCCGGCTCGCTCAAGGCTTCCCGCAAGACACCTGCCGAGAAGCGCGAGTCAGGCTGACCGGGCCCGGTGAGTAGTGGTCAGTGAGATCGTCCGGCGCCATGATCTACGGTCCCTCGCAGGCCGACGCGGTGGCAACTGGGTTACTGACCCGGTTCCATGAGGCTCTCGCAGAAGAGACTGATTCGCCTGCATCGGGTGCGTCATGAGAGCATCGGATTTGTGCCTCGGCCTGGGAGGGCCGCTGTTCATTGAGGCGGTCATGGGTCGATCAGCCACCGAAGTCTCAACGTTTGCGGTGCCACCGGGCACGATCACGTTCCTGCTGAGCGATATCGAGAGCTCCGCGCTGGCCGAGCACGCGCCAACCGCGATCGCGCGCCACGGCAACATCCTCGGCGAGTTGGTCGCGCGCCACGGCGGCGTACGGCCGGTTGAGCAGGGCGAGGGCGACGGCGGCAGCGTGCTGGCGGCGTTCACCCGCGCTCGAGACGCTGTCGCGGCGGCGTTGGATGCCCAGCGGGCAATTCTCGCAGAGGACTGGTGCACAGGCGCCGCGCCGCGGGTGCGTATAGCGCTGTACACCGGCGATGCGCAGCTGCGCGACCAGGGCGGCTATTTCGGGACCGCGGTCGACCGGTGCGTACGGTTGTGCGCGGTCGCCCACGGCGGCCAGGTACTGCTGTCCAGCGCGACCGGCGAACTTGTGGCCGACCACCTTCCCCTCGGCGCCCGGCTCATCGATCTCGGCGAGCACCGCCTGCGTGACCTCGGCCGCGCCGAGCGGGTGTTCGCGCTGGGGCATCCAGACTTCCCGAGCGGCGTACAGCCGCGCTCGCTCGATCGGCTGCCCAACAACCTCCCCATCCAGCTGACCAGCTTCGTCGGCCGCCGCCGCGAGCTCGCCGAGCTCGACAAGCTGCTCGCCTCGACCCGGCTGCTGACCCTCACCGGCGCGGGCGGCTGTGGCAAGACGCGGCTCGCGCTCCAGCTCGCCGCCGACGCCGTGGATCACTACCCCGGCGGGGTGTGGTGGGTCGAGCTCGCGCCGCTCTCCGATCCGGTGCTCATCGAGTCGGCATTGGCCACGGCGGTCGGGGTACGACCCCTGCCCGACCAGACGCCGCTCGAGGCGGCGGTCTTCCGCCTCGCCGCGCACCGGGCGCTCGTGCTGCTGGACAACTGCGAGCACGTCCTCGAGCCGTGCGGGCGGCTCGTCGACGCGCTGTTGCGCGGCTGCCCGGACGTCACGGTGGTTGCGGCCAGCCGCGAACCGCTCGGGGTGGGCGGCGAGACGACGTGGCGCGTGCCGTCGCTGTCTCTGCCGCTGTCGCCCGTGCCCGATGCGGCCCACGCGCTCGGGCACTCGGACGCCGTGCGGCTGTTCGTCGAGCGCGCCGTCAAGGTCCGGCCGAACTTCGCGGTCACCGACGACAGCGCCCCCTGCGTCGCCCGAATCTGCCGAGACCTCGACGGTATCCCGCTCGCCATCGAGCTCGCGGCCGCGCGCGTGCGTGTCCTCTCGGTTGACCGCATCGCCGCTGGGCTTGCCGACCGCTTCCAACTGCTCACCGGTGGCGCGCGAGGCGCGCTGCCCCGTCTGCAGACGCTGCGGGGGTCGGTCGACTGGAGCCACGCACTGCTCGACGAGCCGGAACGTACGCTGCTGCGTCGACTCGGGGTGTACCAGGGCGGGTTCACGCTCGACGCCTGCGAGGTGGTGTGCGCGGACGACGACCTCGACCGCCGCGCCATTCTCGACCTGCTCACCTCCCTCGTCGACAAGTCGCTCGTGCTCGTCGAGGAGCGCGGATCGCTGAGCCGCTACGCGCTGTTGGAGACGGTCCGCCAGTACGCGCTCGACCGGCTCGCCGAGGCCGGCGAGGCGTGCCGGCTGCGCGATCGCCACGCCGACGCATTCGTCGCCGTCGCCGAAGGTACCGGATTGAAGCTGGCGGCGGACCCGCACCGGGGGAACCTGCTCGACCCCGACGCGGCGAATCTGTACGCCGCGATCGACCACACAGCGGCGGGCGAGTCGGAGAAGGCGCTGCGCCTGTGCACGGCGCTGGCCTACTGGTGGGTGCTCGCCGGGCGGCTCGTCGAGGGGCACGCGGCGCTGACTCGGGCGCTGAACGCGACGGCCGGCCAGCGGTCGGCGCTGCGCTGCGGCGCGCTCAGCTGGCGAGGCTACCTGGTGGTCTTCGCGGGCAACTATGAGCTCGCCCAGCGGGATGCAACCGAGGCGCTGGCGCTGGCGCGGGAGCTGGGCGACCGGTCGCTCGAGGCGCGTGCGCTCGACGTGCTCGGCATCCTCCAGTTCATGGCTGACCCGCGTGGGGCGCTGCCAACCCTGAGGCGCTCCGGTGAGCTGGCCCGGGCAGTCGGTGACGACTGGTGCCTTGCCGAGGTCACGCAGAACACCGGTTGGGCGCTCTGCCTGATGGGCGAGTACAACGCCGCCCGCACGGAACTCGAGGCCTCCTACGAGCTCGCGCGCCAGCTCGGCTTCCGCGACCTAGTCGCCTGGCATTGGTTGATGCTCGGCTACACCGTGTACGCGAGCGGTGACCACCAAGTCGCTCGCGAACTGTGGGAACGCTGCCTGGAGGCAGCCAGCGACATCCAGGACGGGCTGGCAACCTGGGGTATTGGCCTGCTCGACGTGCACGCGGGGATGCCCGTCGAGGCGCTCGAGCGGCTCGAGGCTTGCCGAGCGCGCATGGTTTCCGGTGGCGTGGGCCTCGCGCTGCCCATCGTGGACGGCGGCATCGCGCTCGCCCACGCAGCCCTCGGTCGGCTGGAGCAGGCGCGAGGCGGATTGGCCGCCGCCGTTCGCGAGAACGCTGGATTCGCGTGGGCGCAGGCGTTGGCGCTGCTCGACCTGGCGCAGGTGGAGCGCCTCCTCGGCGACGGCGTCGCCGCACGGGCCAATGCTGAGCGGGCCCTGGCAGTTGCGGACCACCTCGACAACCGGGGGGTGAGAGCCCGCGCGCGCAATCAGCTGGCGCGCATCGCCGCCACCGCGGGGGACTGGGCCACCGCCGAGCAGCTGGCGCACCAGGCTCTCGGGGACCAGGCCCAGCGCGGCGAGCGCCTCGACATACCCGACTCACTCGACACCCTCGCCGAGGTCGCGGCCGGACTCGAGAGCCATCGGGAGGCCGCGCGCCTGCTGGGCGCAGCGGACCGCGTGCGCGGTGATCTCCGACTTGCCCGCTGGAGACCCGAGCAGGAGCGCTCGGAGGCGCTCGCACTTCGGCTGCGCGGAGCGCTCGGCGGGCCCGCGCTGGCGGCAGCCCGCGCGGAAGGTGAAGCAATGTCGCTCGACGACTCGATCGCCTATGTGCGCCGCGCCCGGGGCGTGCGCAAGCGGCCGTCGAGCGGCTGGGCGAGCCTCACCCCGACTGAGCTCGAGATCGTCCGCCACGCCGCCGAGGGCCTGACGAATCCGGAAATCGCTGAGCGGATGTTCATCTCCCGAGGCACCGTGAAAGTCCACCTCTCGCACATCTACGCCAAGCTCAGTCTGCGCAACCGCTCGGAGGTCGCGGCAGAGGTGGTTCGCCGGCAGTCCGCCGAGCACGACTGAGACGCAGCCACCTTCGGGCCCGCGGATATGCCATCTGGGAGATGTAGCGGCCGCGGTCGAACCGTAGCTTCGGGAGACGCCGACTCGATGGCGGTGTCCGACAAACCTGGCGGTGCGCAATGAACAATCTGGTCGCTGCAACGGCAAACACGGCGACGCTCCGCCCCCGCAAGGCAACGGCGGCGGACCTGCCCGCGGTCATTGAGACACTGGCCCTCGCCTTCTACGACGACCCCGTGGTGAGTTGGTGCGTCGAGGACGGGCCGAGACGGCGGCAGCTCAGCCCGGCCTTCTACGGGGCGGTCGCCGAGTCGTACCTTGCGTATGACGAGACCTACGCGGTCGACAAGGGGATCTCGGCAGCTCTCTGGGCTCCGCCCGGGGCCGCCGACGACGAGCAGCTCCCGACCGTGCTGGGCCAGGTCCTCGAGGAAGACGCCGACCGGCTGTTCGAGGTGTTCGGGCTGATGGCGGCGACGCACCCGGTGCAGCCGCACTATTACCTCTTCCTGCTCGGCACCAGGCCGCATCGGCAAGGACGCGGGCTCGGGTCGTCCCTTATGGCCCCGGTGCTCGAGAGGTGCGATCGAGACCAGATGCCGGCGTATCTCGAGGCCACGAGCGAGCGCAACGTGCCGCTCTACCTTCGGCACGGCTTCGAAGTGACAGCAGAGATCGAAATCCCCGGCGGACCGACAATGTGGCCGATGTGGCGGGCACCCAGGTAGCAAGCTCGGCGTGCCTGAGCCGGCAGATCGCCGACCTGGCACAAGCCTCCGCGGGTCGTCGCACCCCTAGATCGGGCCCGGACGCCCGACCGGGCGCGGTGTCCCCCATCGACCGTGCCGGCAGGCACCTCGCGGTCCGGTCGCCAGTGGCCCACACCCCGTGATGTCCCGGTGGGCGCGCCGCTGACCCCAGCGCTGGTGATCCTTTTCCGGTTGAGGTTCGACTTGAAGGACAGCGCTTCGTCGGGACGAGCCCGGGGTCCGAGGTCTGCTAGCGGAGACGCTGGGCTCGCAGCACCAGGTCGTGGGTGTGGTGCACCGGGCCGCCGGTAGGTACGTCACGCGGTCGTCTCTCGTTGACGTCGATCCGCCAGCCCTCGCCGAGCTGGGTGGCGACGTCGGACGGGCTGACGTAGTCGGCCGGGTCGAACCCGTGCGCCTTGGCCTGCTCCGCGTCGACGTCGGCATGGTGAACGACAAGCAGGACACCGCCGGGCGCGACGGCGGACAGCAGCACACGCTCAGCATCGTTGCTCGGGGTGCGCAGCAGTGCGGGGTACTGCGCGGTCACCAGGTCGAACGCTCCCGCCTCAAGCGGCGCTTCCTCGAGCCCACCGTGCACCCACCGCACGCGGACTCCCGCGTCACGGGCGTGGCGAGCAGCGCGTTCCAGGGCCACCCGCGATACGTCCAGCGCTGTCACGTTCCAGCCCCGACCGGCCAGCCAGACCGCGTCCGCACCCTCGCCGCACCCAACCTCCAGAGCCCGACCCGGCGTGAGGTGTGCGACCTCGGCGACCAGGGCCCCGTTGGGCTGCCCGCTCCATAGCTGCTCAGCGCCGGCGTACCTCTCGTCCCACCCCGCGGCACCGTTCTTGGGCCCGGCGTCAGCTACCTGTTGCTCGTGGGCGGCGGCGGCGGCGACGCCGCGGTTCAGATTCGGGTTCGAGCTCGGGACTGCCGATGCGTATGTCACCGGTGAAGCCTCGCCCGACGCCCACCGGCAAGACAAACAATGTTGCTGATCCGGCAAAGCGCGCTTTCGAGGACAGCGCCACCTTCGACGACATTCTGCTCGAAGCGACGATGAATCTCCTGCGTGCGGTCGAGGCGGCCCCCGACTCGTGGCGACTGCTGGTCCAACCCTCGAGTGATGCACCCACCCAGATCCGGCGTCGCTTCGAAGGCGGCCGCGAGTTCGCACTTTCACGGCTCCGCGACCTACTCCGCTGGGGCCACGACCGCCGACCCGGTCTCGCCGACCTCGACCTGGATTTGCTGGCACTCTCGCTGCTCGCGATCGGCGAACAGGCGGTACGAATGATCCTCTCGGATCCCGCCCGGTTCACATCGGAGCGCTATGGACGCTTCGCACGCGCCCTACTCGCCGCCACCTCATCCCAAAGGAGCCGCAGCCCGTGCACGTCGTTGTCATCGGAGCCGGCGTCATCGGCCTGTCCGTAGCAACCGAGCTCGCCCGACGGGGCGCCAGCGTCACCGTCGTGGAGCAGGAAGCACCCGGTGTCGGCACCTCGGCCACCAGCTTCGCCTGGGTCAACGCGAACAACAAGGAGCCGCGCGACTACTACGAGCTCAACCTCGCGGGCCTCGAAGCCCACCATCGCCTGGCCCGGGACGCCGATGGTGGTTGGCTCGTCGCCGGCGGTCACCTCGAGATCGCGACCGAACTCGCGCATCGGGACGAACTCGGTCAGCGCGTGACACGGCTGCGGAACCTGGGTTACGACGTCGAACTGATCTCGCCCGCACGCGCGCGGCAACTCGCACCCGACCTGATCATTCCGGTCGATGCGGGCCCCATCGCGTACTTCGCGCGCGAGGCGCACTGCTATCCGCAGCTCTATCTCGGCTTCCTACTCGCGACCGCGGCCGATCTCGGCGTGCAGGTCATCGGCGGTGCCCGGGTCACGTCGTTCCACCTCGACTCCGATCAGCCCGCGGTGCGGCTCGCTGACGGGGCGGTCATCGGCGGCGACCAGTTCGTCAGCTGCGTCGGACGCTGGACCGAGACGCTGCTGGCGCGGGCCGACGTCACCTTGCCCATGGCGACGTTCGAACGCGCCGGCGACGCGACTGTCGGGTACCTCGCCGTGACCAACCCACTCCCCCTATCACTGGCACGGCTGATCACGACCTCGCGGCTCAACGTCCGCCCCGACGGCGCGGGCAGACTGCTGCTCCAGGCGCTCGACCTCGACAGCACAGCTGATCCTCGTGACGTTCCGACGACCGACTCCGGCCTGGCCGGGGAGTTCCTCAACCGTCTCACCAGCGTGCTCAGGAACACCGGTGCCGCAGCCATCACGCAGCTGCGCGTCGGCCAGCGAGCCATACCGGCTGACGGCCGGACCGTCGCGGGCCCGCTGCCCTCCGCGCCCCGGCTCTACGTCGTCGCCACGCACAGCGGCGTCACCCTCGCCCCGCTGCTCGGTACTCTCGTCGCGGAGGAGATCCTCGGCGCGCCCCAGCCTCTGCTCGCCGCTTTTCGACCTGATCGGCTACTCGACGGCGCCGTTCGGCACCGGCCGTTGCCGGCCCGCAGGCCCGGGCAGCAGTAGTCGCGACCGATGCTTCCTCGAGCTCGGTGGCGTCGACGCCGTGGCCCATGCCCCGCCCGTCTCGATTCGAACCGCCGAGCGCGCCGTCCGAGGCCAGGCCACCGCCTAGAGTCGTCCTGGGCTCAACACTGTCCACACCTGCCCGGACTCGAAACGGATCGGTTGGCCGGTGGGTGTGGTGTAGGTCGTGCCCTGGTCCACCGCGGTGCGAGACCAGTTGGCTTGGAACAACTGGCCGTTGCGGAGTATCAACGCACGGCCGTGTCCGACGGTATCGGCGATGGGCGACGGACTGCCGGCGACGTCACGGATCGCCGATTGGTGGACCCGGACCTGCTGTACGACGACGGTGCTGGCCGCCAGTCGGTGGCCGTCGGACATCGCGGGTGCACCGTCCAAGGAGACCAGCCAGCGGTTGGCTGTGGCGGCCCAGTCGAAACCGACATTGGCCGCCCGATAACGCACCACCCTGTGGCTGCTCGGCACTCCCCCAGCTGGTGCGGGGCCGAACTGTGGTTCGGTATTCGCCGGCCACCCGCCGCCCTTGGGCAACTGTCCGGGGCGCACGAACATGTTGTGTGGTGCGGCACGGTTCCTGTCCCTGAAATATGCGCGCGGCACCCGGTCAGCGGAGGCGTCTCGAACGGCGGCACGAGCGATGCGGGGCAGCAGAGACGGGGCGGCGCCGGAGAAGGCCAGTGCCGGGTGGCCGAACTGCGGGAGCAGCTGGAGATCAGTCTCGCGTGCGCTACGCACCGGCCCGACCACCGGCGGGAGCTGGGAGGCGAACACCGCGATGATCCGACTCGCTCCGCCCTCGACCGGCTCGATGTACACGAGATCGGCGTTGCCGAGGCCCCGTGCCGGGCGGGCCTCCCGCGCGTTGTCGATCTTCACCGCAAGAACGGCGGGACCGGGCGTTCTGGGCGGTGGTTGAGGTGGCGGCCTGGACGGCGTCGTCGGTGCCGACGCGGCTGGCGGGGTGTCCGGGGGTCGCACGCCTGAGCCGCAGGCCGTGACAAACACAGTCCCGGCGGACAGTCCCAACAGCCCCGCGGCGAGCACCGCGGCCACGCGTCCGCGTGAGATCAAGGAGCCTCCATTCGCGCCGGACAGATCCGGTGTAGTCGCTGATCGGCCCTGACGCAAAGTCTGAGCCTCAGCGGCCGCCGGTGCTCCCCGCCCGCCGGGTGCAGCGGCGCAGGCCGGGCCGACGCCCTCGACGAAGGCGCGTCAGTGGTCGTGGTCGTGCCGGCCAAGGGTCTCCACCGGGGTTCGTGAGGTGCGTTTCCGCGCAGGCTCACCCACGCAGCGCTTGACTGATCCGCGCTGCCTGCCGGGTGAGGTGGTGGCGTTCGGCGAGGTTGGGGGCGGACCGGGCGGCGTCGGCATACAGCCGTGCCGCGGTCGACAGGTCACCCGCCTTCTCGTGCAGGTAGGCCGAGGCGGCGGTGTGGCGGGGCAGACCGGGGTCCACCGAGGCCAAGGCCGCGAGGCCGGCTTTCGCGCCATCGGCCTCGCCGACCGCGATGGCCCGGTTGAGCGCCACGATCGGGCTCCCGGTGAGCCGCAGCAGCTCGTCGTACCAGCCGACGATCTGCACCCAGTCGGTCTCCTCGGCGCGCGGCGCATCGGCGTGCAGGGCGGCGATAGCGGCCTGGGCCTGGAACTCGCCGAGCCGGTCGCGGGCGAGTGCGGCCTGCAGGATCTCGACGCCCTCGGCGATGAGTGAGGTGTCCCAGCGGGCGCGGTCCTGCTCGGTGAGGGGGACCAGGCTGCCGTCGCGCCGGGTCCGCGCCGGTCGCCGAGCGTGGTGCAGCAGCATCAATGCCAGCAGTCCCGCCGTCTCCTCGTCCTCGGTCATCGACGCCAGCTGCCGGGTGAGCCGGATCGCCTCGGCCGCCAGGTCGACGTCGCCGGTGTAGCCCTCGTTGAAGACCAGGTAGAGCACTCGAAGCACCGTCGCCAGGTCGCCGAGCTCGGAGAACCGCACGTCGCGCACCGTGCGCTTGGCCCGGCTGATCCGCTGCGCCATGGTCGCCTCCGGCACGAGATAGGCCTGGGCGATCTGCCGCGTGGTCAGGCCACCGACGGCGCGCAGCGTGAGTGCCACCGCGGCCGTCGGGCTCAGCGACGGATGGGCGCACAGGAAGAAGAGCTGCAGGGTGTCGTCCTCGGCCTCGGCCGGCCCGGGCGGCGGCTCGGCATCGGCCCGCTGCTCCCGGTCGCGGCGCGACAGCTCGGAGCGGTGGGCGTCGAGGAACTTGCGCCAGGCAACCGTGACCAGCCAGCCCTTCGGGTCGGCCGGCCGCCGGTCCGGCCAGGTCAGCGCGGCCTGGATGAGGGCCTCCTGCACGGCGTCCTCGGCCACCGCGAAGTCAACTCCGCGCCGGACGAGGACACCGATCACCGAGGGGGTCAGCTCCCGGAGCAGCAGTTCGTCCATCTCGTGAGCCGACCTGGCCGCTCCGTTCACTCGGTGACCGTCGGCGCCTCGCCCAGGAACGGGCGCAGCTCGAGCCACTCGTGGATCGGCTTGCCATCGGCTCCGGGGGCCGCCGACAACTCACCGGCGAGCGCGAGTGCGCGCGCGTAGCTGTCGACGTCGATCACCATCCAACCGGCGATCAGGTCCTTCGTCTCCGCGAACGGCCCGTCGGTGACCGGCGGCCGGCCCTCCCCGTCGTACCGGACGAACGTGCCCCCGGGCGAGAGCGCCTGGCTGTCGACGAACTCCCCCGTGCCCTCGAGCCGGGTGGCGAAGTCGCGCATGTACTGCATGTGGTCCTCGACCTCCTGTGGCGTCCACTGGTCCATCGGGACGTTGTTGGCGGCCTCAGGGGCACCGCGGTAGTGCTTGAGCAGCAGGTACTTCATGGTGGGCCTCCTCGCTGTGGTGCGGCCCCGGTGGCCGCATCTGCCCCTGGGACGGAGCCGCCAGGCCAGTCTCGACATCCTCGCCACAACTTCTTCGAAAACGTCCCGACGCGGCACGGTCCGAGCCGCACATCGATCGCATACGGCAAGCGCCCACTATGTCGAAGCTCAGCTGGAAGGCGAAATGATCTCAGGTCCGCGATCACCGCGGCTTGACGGATTTAGTTATACCTAGTATAATCGTTGTTATGCCTATAACTACCTCTACTCCTCCCTCTGGCCCGCCGTCGGCCTCGGGCAGACGAGTGCTCCTGATCGGCGCGTCTCGCGGTCTGGGCCTTGCACTGGCCCGGGAGTGGGCGCGGGGCGGTCGGCATGTCGTAGCCACCGTGCGCGGCTCGGGCCGGACCCCTGCGCATGACCTCGCCGATACCTGCGCCGAGCAGATCGAGATCGAGACCGTCGACGTCACCGAGCCCGCGCAGATCGCGGCGCTGCACGCTCGCCTGGCGGACCGCATGTTCGACCTGCTCTTCGTGAACGCCGGCGTCACCAACCAGCCGGAAGGCACCGTGGCGCAGACCCCGACCGATGAGTTCAACCGGGTCATGGTCACCAACGCACTCGGCCCGCTGCGCGTCATCGAGGCTCTCCAGGACCACGTCGAACCCGAGGGCACGATCGGGGTGATGTCCTCGGGCCAGGGCAGCGTGGCCAACAACGAGCGCGGCGGCCACGAGGTGTACCGGGGCAGCAAGGCCGCGCTCAACACGTTCATGCGCAGCTACGCGGCACGGCATGGCGGCGAGCGCCGGACTCTGGTCCTCATGGCCCCCGGCTGGGTGGACACCGAACTCGGCGGCCCGAACGCCCGGCTCAGCGTCGACGAGAGCATCCCGAACGTCGTCAGGACGCTCGACGCCCTCCAGGGCAGACCCGGTCTGCACTACGTGGACTACCTCGGCCGGACAGTAGCGTGGTGAACGCGGCACTACGGCACGCCGGGCACACGACGCGGCGGCTCGGACCGCCGCGGTAGGAGAAGGACGCGGGAGAGGCGACCGATGGCAGCCACCTCGAGACGATCAGCCGATCCCGTCCAGCAGGCCTGGGCCCTCATGCAGCGGTTCGTCGAAACTCACAACCGCCGAGGCGAGCTCGCCGAGGCGCTCGGATTCCGCCTCGGCGGCGGCCGAGGAAAGATCCTCTTCCAGCTCCGCAACGAGCCGATGACCCTGAGCCAGCTCGCGGAGGCCAACAGCGTCGACGCCCCCTACGCAACCCTCATCGTCGACAAGCTGGAAGCCCACGGCCTCGTCGAACGCCGCCCGCACCCCGACGACCGGCGCCGCAAGCTGGTCACGCTCACGGCCGCCGGGCACAACGCGATCGCGACCGCCGACGCCATCCTGCTGCGCCCGCCCCCGGCGATCCGAAGCCTCCCAGCCGACGACCTCGGGCAGCTCACCGAGCTCCTCACGCGTCTCCTCGATGCAGACACGGCCGGGTCGGGCCCGAGCTGATCGCGGGTTCTTCACCGTGGCGAAGAGGGTGCTCGTGGCTCGGTCCAGGGCGTCGACCAGCTCGGTCTGTTGCCTCGGCTCGACGGTGAACACGTTGCGTATGTCAGGACTTTGACATAATCGAACGTAGACGCCGTCGAGACGCTATGTCAAACTCCTGACATGCACGATCGGATTGCCGCGCCGCGGGTCCCCGACGTCAGCGAGCGGCTGGGATACCGCCTCAAGCGTGCGGCCGCCGCTCTACGCGGCGCGATGGACAGGGCGTTGCGCGACCACGGCTTGACGGTGCCGCAGTACGCCTGCCTCGAGCTCCTTGATCAGCAACCTGGTTTGTCCAACGCCGAGCTGGCCCGGGGCACCTTCGTCACCCGGCAGTCGATGAACGTCGTGCTTCGTGGGCTGCAGGGCGCTGGCCTCGTCACGCGAGTGACCACGACCGATCACGGACGCGCCCTGCCTGCCCACCTCAGCGACGAAGGCCGCCGCCGCCTCGCCGGGGCACGAGCCGCGGTCTACGCCATCGACCAGCACATGACCGACGCCGTCCCCGAACACCGCCTCGCCGACCTGCTTTCCGACCTCGACCGCATGGCGGCGGCGTTCGACGGATGAGGCGGGCGCAGTCGTCGCGGCATTCTTGCTAGCAGGCAGGGGCGCCTTGCAGCTAACGGGAAGCCAGAACGGCGGCTGGCCGTGCAGACGAGAGCCAGTCGGGGCGCGACTCTGAATGGGCACTAGTTGCGCTGGGGGGAAATTAATGAACGGTCGACAGTATCGGCGCGGTCGTTCTCGCCGCATCGGGCGGAGATCCAGTGGCCGATGACGCGAAGGCCACCGTGAAGGCCGGCATCATCACCCAGAAGTCCCCGTCGGAGCGGCTGATCGGGCAGCCGGACGGCCCCACCTGGTCGGCGTCGCATCCCCAAGGGGCGGACCTCGGACACCCGCGATTTCCTTGGCGGCGCTCAACGGACCACCCGGCGCGGTCTGCGCCGGACTCAACATCACCGGCGACGCCGAATGGACCACGGTCCAGTCCACCACCAACCTTCTGCGAGCCGTCCGCGGCGGACGAGCCGCCGCGGTCGCCACGCCAGTCAAAGTAGGACGAGGACTTCACCATGCCAGACCTCTACGACCTGCCCACCTGACCGACGTCCGGCGTCCGGCGTCCGGCGTCCGGCGTCCGGCGTCGACTCTCGCGGTGGTGACTAGGCGCCTCTGCTCTGGGTGCGCCGTTGTCCGCGGCTGAGCTGGGTGTCATGGAGCTCGGCGTGGTGGCGCACGGCCAGTTGGACGATGTCGACGACGTGCTGATCGTCAACGAAGTAGACCTGGCGTTTGCCCTCGCGGCGGGCGCGCACGAGGCCAGCGAGCTTGAGCTTGCTGAGGTGGTGGCTGACAGTGGCAACGCTCTGCCCGACCTCCTCGGCCAGGGTGCCGACGTCGCGTTCGCCCTCGGCGAGGAGCCACACGAGGTGCAACCGCACGGTGGCGGAGAGCAGCCCAAAGGTGGCCGCGGCGTCCTGCAGCAGCTCGGGTGGCAATGAGCCGGGCGGCGGGACCGGCGGGTGAGCAGCGGGGCCAACGGGCACGGGCTGTCCTTTCGAGCGCGGTGCCCGACAGCGTGACTTACGACCGATGTTTGTACAAGTGTTTGACTGTCTGGGCGGGCGCGCGGTGTACTGGTCGGGCGGCCTCTCGACCTTGGCGGCCGGCATGCGCGGTGGAGGAGGTGAGCCGGATGACCGGCGAGGGAAGTAGTCGCTGCCGCCACGCGGAGGCCCGGCGACGCCTGGCAGGACTGGGGTAAGGCCCCGGCGGTCCGTGTGGTGGTCACGTTCGTGTTCGGCACGGCACATGTCCACTGCCTTCATTGACAGGACCGTTCCATGATTCGTACCGCCACCATGCCTCGCCCGGTTGTGTCGTCCGCCGCCGAGACGGCTGTCTGGTTGCGCGAGTTGGCCGAGGCGCCGCGGCTGGCGGTGTTCGGCCGGCTGGACGCATCCCCCAAGGGCCTCACCGAGCCGGAGGCAGCCGAGCGACTGGCCCGCTACGGCGACAACGTCGTGGACCCACCGGCTCGGCTCGGCGCCGCGGGGCGGGTGGCCACGGCGGTACGTAGCCCGTTCGTTGCATTGCTGGCCGCTCTGGGCCTGGTGTTCGCCGGCTTGGGCGATCTACGTGGGGCGTTGACCGTCGCGGTGATGGTGACGTTGAGCGTGGCGGTGCGGTTCTGGCAGCACACCCACTCCGACCGCGCGGTGGCCGCGTTGCGGGCCCAGGTGAGCATGACCACAACGGTGCGCCGGCGCGCCGAGGGCGGACACAGGCCCAGTGAGCGGGAGGTCCCGAGCCAGGATCTTGTTCCCGGCGACGTGGTGCTGCTCGAGCCAGGCGACCTGGTGCCGGCCGACGTGCGGGTGCTGAGCGCGTCCGATCTCGTGGTGGACCAGTCGGCGCTGTCCGGCGAGGCGATGCCGGTGGCCAAGCGGGAGCCGGCACCGCCCGCGACGGTGTACCGCCGGCACCTCCACGATGCTCGGCGCAGTGATCGTGGCGGTGCCGGCCCGGAACTGGTGGACCTGCCGGCGCTGTGTTTCGTCGGTACCTCCGTGGTGTCCGGCACCGCCACCGCGGTAGTGATCGCCACCGGCCCGAACACCTACGTCGGCTCGATCGCCCGGCAGACCACCGGCGAACGACCGGAGTCCAGTTTCGACCGGGGTGTGCGCACGGTCGGGTGGACGCTGATCCGTTTCATGCTGGTCCTGGTGCCGATCGTGCTGGTCGTCAACGGGACGGTGACCGGGGACTGGACCCAGGCGGTGATGTTCGCGATGGCGGTGGCGGTCGGGTTGACCCCGGAGATGCTGCCGGTGATCGTGACCACCAACCTGGCGCGCGGTGCCGTCCGCCTCGCCCACGCGAAGGTGATCGTCAAGCGGCTCAACGCGATCCAGGACCTCGGCGCGGCAGACGTGCTGTGCGTGGACAAGACCGGCACGTTGACCGAGGACCGGGTGGTCTACGCGCACAGCATCGACCCCGAGGGACGGCCCGACGGCCAGGCGGCCGAGTACGCCTACCTCGCCCTACATTTCCAGACCGGCCCCCGGATCCGCTTGGACGACGCGATCCACGCCCAGCTCGCGGACTACGGCGATGACGCCGAGGACCTGCTGATCGAGGCACTCCACGCCAAGGTCGACGAGATCGGCTTCGACCACCTCCGCCGCCGGGGCACCGTGGTCGTGCGCCGTCAGCCGGGCGAGCATCTCCTGATCACCAAGGGCGATCCGGACGTCGTGCTGGCCCGCAGCACCCACGCCCGCGCGCTGGGCGCGCTCACCCAGCTGACCCCGGCGGACCGGGCGCAGGCCCGCGACATGATGCGGGCCCACGCCGAACATGGCATGCGAATGCTCGCCGTAGCGGTCAAGCAGTGCCCGGGGCGGGCCGGTCGCTACGACGAGGACGACGAGCACGGGCTGACGCTGGTCGGATTCATCGGCTTCGTCGACCCGGTCCGCGAAGGCGCCGCCGAGGCGGTACGCACGTTGCGCGAGCACGGCGTGGCGGTCAAGATCCTCACCGGGGACAACGAACACGTCGCCGCGCACGTCTGCGCGCGCATCGGCGTGCCGTCCCAGCCGATCGCGCTCGGCCGCCAGGTCGAGAAGGCCAGTGGCACGGAGCTGAGCGCGCTGGTCGAGCGCACCAGCGTGTTCGCCAAACTCACCCCAGCGCACAAGGCCCGAATCGTGGCGGCGCTGCGCGAGGGCGGGCACGCGGTCGGTTTTGTCGGGGACGGGGTGAACGACGCGCCCGCGCTGCGCCTGGCGGACGTGGGCATCGCGGCGGACACCGCCACTGACGTTGCCAAGGACGCCGCTGACCTGATCCTGCTGGAGAAGGATCTCGGGGTGATCGCCCGGGGCATCGTGGAGGGCCGGCGGACCCTGGGCAACACGCTCAAATATGTCCACATCACGGCCAGCTCGAATTTCGGCAACGTGCTCTCCGTGCTGGTCGCCAGCGTGCTCCTGCCGTTCCTGCCGATGCTGCCGCTCCAACTGGTGGTCCAGAACCTGCTCTATGACACCGCGCAGCTCGCATTGCCGTGGGACCGGGTCGATCCGGGCTACCTGCGCCGGCCCCGCCGCTGGGACGCCCGAGGCCTGACCCGGTTCATGCTGGTGTTCGGCCCGCTCAGCTCGTTGTTCGACCTCATGACCTTCGCGGTGTTGTGGTGGGTGTTCGGCGCGGAAACACAGCCGTCGATGTTCCAGACCGGATGGCTCGTCGAGGGCCTGGTATCCCAGCTGCTCATCGTGTTCGTGCTGCGCGTTGCGGGGCCGGTGTGGAAGGCGTCGCGACCAGCCCGCCCGGTCGTGATCGCCGCCGCGGCGGTCGCCGTCGCCGGGCTGGTGCTGCCGGTGTCCGCGCTGGCTGTGCCGCTCGGGCTGCGACCGCTACCCGGAAGCTACCTGCTCTGGCTGGGCGCGGTGCTGCTCGGCTACGGTCTGGCCGCCGAGTTGACCAAGAAGCTGTATCTGCGGCGCCGACCGGCCTGGTGGTGACGCGACCACCCACGGCACGACGCAGACCCAACCGGACAGACCTGCTCCATGCCCCGAGGGGACCACACTCATGAGCACCGCTGAAATGCTGCTGCGCCTCGGCGCCGGTGTTGGGCTCGGCACGGTGATCGGTTTCGAGCGCCAGTACCGCGTCCGGATGGCCGGGCTGCGCACCAACGCCCTGGTGGCCGGCGGAGCCACCCTGTTCGTCCTGTTGTCCGCGCACGGGTTCACCGGTGGCGACGCTGACCCGACCCGGGTCGCCGCACAGATCGTGTCCGGCATCGGGTTCCTCGGCGCCGGGGTGATCCTGCGCGAGGGACTGACCGTGCGGGGACTCAACACCGCGGCCACCCTGTGGTGCGCGGCCGCGGTGGGCTCGCTGGCCGGCGCCGGGCTGTACTCGATCGCGGTGGCGGGCACCGTCGCGGTGGTGGCGGTCAACATCGTGCTGCGCCCGGTGGGGCGGGTGGTGGACCGCCGCCCCGACACCGGCGCCGAGACCCCCACTTCGTACGAGTTCCTCGCGGTCACCGACGACGCTTCCGAGGCACACGTGCGCGCGCTGTTGGTACAGGCCCTGGCCCGTACCGATTTTGCATTGCGGTCCGTTACCAGCACCAACGTCGACACGAACGGCGGCAAGGGCCGGGTGGAGGTCCGTGCGCAACTGTCGGCCGAGCAGCGCGACGACAAACAGATGGAAACCGCGATCAGCCGGCTGTCCCTGGAACCCTCGGTGACCAGCGTGCGCTGGCAGACCGAGTTGCCGGGCGTCAACGGCGAGGACGAGGGGTAGCCCGCGATGTCCATGCTGCGCACGTTCCCCACCCGCGGTGTGCTGGCCCGCCCGGCACGCAGCGTCGCCGACGTCGTGGTCTTCCTCGGCGCGGTCGCACTGCTGTGGCTCCTCGTCCGCCTCGCTCGCGGGGTGGACGTCCCGTTCAACCCGGCCACCGCACCGTCAGCGGTCTCCACCGATCCGGGCGAGCTGCCCTACTACGCGGCCCGCTCGCTGCTGCGGATGTTTACCGCGCTCGCGCTGTCGGTGCTGTTCACCTTCGTCTACGCGACGGCGGCCGCCCGGCTACGGCGCACCGAAAAAGTGCTGCTGCCGGTGCTGGACATCCTGCAGTCGGTGCCGATCCTGGGCTTCCTGTCGGTGACGATCACCGGGTTCATCGCACTGTT
Organism: Pseudonocardia sp. Cha107L01; assembly: GCF_052566575.1. Taxonomy (NCBI): domain Bacteria; kingdom Bacillati; phylum Actinomycetota; class Actinomycetes; order Pseudonocardiales; family Pseudonocardiaceae; genus Pseudonocardia; species Pseudonocardia sp. Cha107L01. The sequence continues at coordinate 4,302,927 of NZ_CP199579.1, read as the reverse complement.
CCCCGGCTCGGAGCTGGGCCTGGAATGTGCCTCGGTGTTCGCGATCTTCACCTCGCAGGCCTGGAACATGACCTTCGCCTTCTACTACTCACTGACCTCACAACCCCGCGAGCTGGACGAGGCCGCCCGGCTGATGCGGCTGTCCCGCTGGCAACGGTTCTGGCGACTCGACGTGCCCAGCGGCATGATCCCGCTGGTCTGGAACGGGATGATGAGCTTCGGCGGCGGCTGGTTCTTCCTCACCGCCTCGGAAGCCTTGAGCGTGAACAACCACGAGTACGCCCTGCCCGGTATCGGCGCGTATGTGGCCACCGCTACCGACAACGGCGAGCTGGGCAGGGTGCTGCTGGCGATCGTCGTGATGATCGTCATGGTGGTCGGGGTGAACGTGGCGTTCTGGCGGCCGCTGACCGCATGGGCCGAGCGGTTCCGGGTCGAGGAGTCCGAAGCGGCCCAGGCACCGCGCAGCGTCACCCTCAACCTGCTGCGCCGCTCCAGGATCCCCGCCGCGCTCGGCACGGTGTTCGGGCGCCTGGTTTTCCCGGTCGACCGCGCCATGGCGATATTCGGGTTGGCCGAACATCCGCTGCGGACCGACCCGGTGCGACGCCGCGCCGGGGACGTGGTGTTCACGGTCGCGATCTCGGTGCTGATCGTCTACGGGCTGGCCCGGATGGTCAGCTTCATCGCCGACACCGCCGGATTCGCCGAGGTGGGCCACGCCCTGCTCCTCGGATTGATCACGTTCGCCCGGGTGGTCGCACTCCTGGTCGTGGCGACGTTGGTCTGGGTGCCGGTCGGGGTGTGGATCGGGCTGAACCCCCGGGTGTCCCGCCTGGCCCAACCGGTGGTGCAGGTGCTGGCCAGCTTCCCGGCGAACTTCCTGTTCCCGCTCATCACCGCGGTACTGCTGGCCACCGGCATCAGCCTGAACTGGGGCGGCATCCTGCTGATGGCACTGGGCGCCCAGTGGTACATCCTGTTCAACGTCATCGCCGGGGCCAGCGCCATCCCCAACGACCTACGTGAAGCCGCCGCCAACCTGCGGCTGCCCCGCGCACTGTGGTGGCGCAAGCTCATCCTCCCGGCGATCTTCCCCAGCTACGTCACCGGCGGCATCACCGCCGCCGGCGGTGCCTGGAACGCCTCCATCGTCGCCGAGGTCGTCTCCTACCACGGCACCACACTCACCGCGACCGGGCTCGGCGCCTACATCGCCAAGGCGACCAGCACCGGCAACGCCGGGCACATCCTCATCGGCGTCGCGGTGATGAGCCTCTACGTCGTCGGACTCAACCGGCTGTTCTGGCGCCGTCTCTACGCCCTGGCCGAACGCCGCTACTCCCCGACCTGACCCCGGCTGAAACCCAGCCCGGTCCCCCTTGTCCTGGAGGTTCCCATGATCACGCAGCCCCCCGTTGGCGCCGGCGAGGTGATCGTCGGTGTGGAGAACGTCAGCAAGAGCTTCACCGGTGCCGCCGGCGACGAGCTCCGCGTCCTGGACGACATCACGTTGCAGTTGCGCGCAGGTGAGATCGTCGCCCTGCTCGGTCGCTCCGGCTCGGGCAAGTCGACCCTGCTGCGCACCGTCGCCGGCCTGATCGCCCCCACCACCGGCACCGTGCACTACCGAGGCACCCGACTCAACGGCGCCAACCCCGGCACGGCCATGGTGTTCCAGTCCTTCGCCCTGATGCCCTGGCTCACCGTGCAGGACAACGTCGAACTCGGCCTCGCCGCCCAAGGTGTGCCGCCCGCGCAGCGGCGTGAACAGGCCCTCAAGGCGATCGACCTGATCGGCCTCGACGGCTTCGAATCCGCCTACCCCAAAGAGCTCTCCGGCGGCATGCGCCAGCGCGTCGGCTTCGCCCGCGCGCTCGTGCTGGAACCCGACCTGCTGCTGATGGACGAACCGTTCTCCGCGCTCGACGTGCTCACCGCGGAAAACCTGCGCACCGAACTCATGACCCTGTGGGCCGGAGACAGATTTCCTACCAAGGCGATCTGCATCGTCACTCACAACATCGAAGAAGCCGTGTTGCTCGCCGACCGCGTCATCGTGCTCGGCGCCAACCCCGGCCACATTCGCGCCGAAGTACCCGTCGCGCTCAGCCGACCCCGAGACCGGCGCGCCCCCACCTTCGCCGCCCTGGTCGATCACCTCTACGACGTCCTCACCGGCCGTGAACCCGACGTACAGATCCCCGAACCCACCGAGGCCACCCCCACCGCCCGACCGCTGCCCACCGCCTCGGTCGGCGGGCTCGCCGGACTGGTCGAGATCGTCCACGCCAATGGCGGCCGCGTCGACCTGCCCGACATCGCCGCCGAGCTCAACTTCGAAATCGACGACCTACTGCCCCTGGTCGACGCCGCCGCCATGCTCGACCTCGTTCTTGTAGCCGGCGCCGACCTCACCCTCACCACCACCGGCAAGGCCTTCACCACCGCCAACATCCAAGCGAGCAAAAAAATCTTCGCCGAACAAGTGCGCCACCGAGCACCCCTCGTTCGCACCATCTGCCGGGCACTCGCCAACAGTGCCGACGGAAACTTGCGCGCCGGGTTCTTCCTCGACCTACTCCGCCGCGGCTTCTCCACCCAGGACGCCCAGCAACAACTCGACACCGCCATCGACTGGGGCCGCTACGCCGAACTTTTCGACTACGACACCGACACCGACCAGATCACCGCCGACCCCAACTCCGGCATCCATCATCAACAGGTCGCCTGACCCCAACAGCGAGCAAGCTACCGGTCAGGGAGGTGGCGGAGCTGCCTGCGTGAGGTGAGGCCGTGCCCGCTCCCACCCGCGGCCACGAGCTCCCGGGCCTTCGTCCGGCGATTCGTCAAATAGGGTTGGGGCGAGGTCGGGCGGAGGGGGCTCACGGTGAACGGTGCGCGCAGTCTGTTGGACGCGCTGATGGCAGGAGGGGTGGACGTCTGCTTCGCCAACCCCGGCACGTCGGAGATGCATTTTGTGGCCGCCCTGGACCAGGTCGACGGCATGCGTTGCGTGCTCGGCCTCTTCGAAGGCGTGGTCACCGGTGCCGCCGACGGCTACGCGCGGATGGCGGACCGGCCGGCGGCGACCCTGCTGCACCTGGGCCCCGGCCTGGCGAACGGCCTGTCCAACCTGCACAACGCAATGCGCGCGCACTCGCCGATCGTGAACGTGATCGGCGACCACGCCACCTACCACCGGCACTACGACGCGCCCCTCACCTCCGACATCGAGGGCACCGCGCGACCGTTCAGCCACTGGGTACGCACCTCGCCGACGGCCGACACCGTCGCCGAGGACGCCGCCGCCGCGGTGGCAGCCGCCCGCACCGCGCCCGGCCGGATCGCCTCGCTCATCCTGCCCGCCGACGCCGCCTGGAGCCCGGTCTCCCGCGAGTCCGCCCCGGAGCGCGCCCCCGTGCCCCCGACCAGGAAACCGGCCGACGAGACGGTCGAGGCGGTCGCCGAGATCCTGCGGTCCGGGAAGAACGTCGGCATCCTGCTGGGGCCGAGCGCCACCCGGGAGCGGCCGCTGGAGCTGGCCGGGAAGATCGCCGGCGCCACCGGGGCGCGGCTCTTCGCGCCCACCCACATCGCCCGGATCAGCCGAGGAGCCGGCCGCGTCCCGGTGCAACGGCTGCCCTACCCAGTCGACCAGGCCGTGGACACGCTCCGCGACATCGAGAACCTCATCCTGGTCGGCGCGAAGGCCCCGGTGGCGTTCTTCGCCTACCCCGACAAGCCGAGCAGCCTCGTCCAGCCCGGCACGCACGTCCACGAGCTGGCCCGCCCCGACGAGGACACCGACTACGCGCTGCGGGCCCTGGTCGAGGCGCTGGACGCGACGCAGACCGCCGCCCCGGTCACCGAGCTGACCTTGCCCGCCCGGCCGGACGGCACCCTCACCCCGGAGAAGATCGGCGCGCTACTGGGCGCCATGCTGCCCGAGCACGCGATCGTGGTCGACGAGTCGATCACCACCGGGCGCACGTTCCTCGACGACACCCGCACCGCGCGGCCGCACGACTGGATCCTCGGCACCGGCGGGGCCATCGGCTACGCGCTGCCCTGCGCCACCGGGGCCGCGATCGCCTGCCCTGACCGCAAAACCATCGTGCTGGAGAGCGACGGCAGCGGGATGTACATGCCGCAGGCTCTCTGGACCCACGCCAGGGAGGGGCTGAACATCCTGACACTGGTGTTCGCCAACCACCGGTACCAGATTCTCCGCGGCGAGATGGCGAACGTCGGCGCCACCCGGGAAGGCGCGAACGCGGACACCCTGCTGAACATCGACAACCCCCGGATCGACTGGGTCGCCCTGGCCCGCACCTTCGGCATCGAGGCGTTCCGCGCACAGACCGCCGACGAGCTGGCCCGCCACATCGAGGCCGGTCTGGCCATCCAGGGACCGTGCGTGATTGAAGTAGCCTGCTGAACCGGCCGAGATGCGCTGCCGGGAGGTAGTGCCGTGAGAGATGAGCCGGCCACGGTCACGGGCCGGCCTCCCGCTCATCATCGGGTGCTGGGCGGATCGCCCCGTAGAGCACGATGTCGACGGTCGCCCGGAGCAGATCGGCGGCGGTCCAGCCGAGCATGGCAGGGCAGGAAGGCTGCAGCGAGGTGGCTCCTTGGACCGTTCCCGATCTTGTAGACAGCCGGTCGTAGACTGCCGCTGATCGCAGCGGAGGTACTCGCGTGGCGACACGCCGACACTTCACCCAGGAGTACAAGGACCAGGCCGTTAGCCTCGTGCTCAATTCCGGCCGCACTATCGCTGAGGTAGCGAAAAGTATCGGCGTCCACGAGATGACGTTGGGTAAATGGGTGAAGTCAGCAAGAGAGTCCGGTCGCACTCCTGACAAGGACTTGTCCGAGTCTGAACGTGCCGAACTGATACGGCTACGTAAAGAGATCGCCATTGTGAAGATGGAGCGGGACTTCGCAAAAAAAGTTGCCACCTGGTTCGCGAAGGAACAGCCGTGAAATACGCGGCGATCGCGGACTGGGCAACCGATGAGCAGTTTTCGGTTACGTTCATGTGCGACCAGCTCGGAGTGATCCGGCAGGGCTACTACCGATGGCTGACCTCAGGGCCGTGCCAGCGCGAACGCACCGACGCCGAGCTCACCGAGACCATCCGCGAGATCCACCAAGACCTGCACGGCCACCCCGGGGTGCGCCGGGTCTGGGCTGAGCTGGTCGTGCGCGGCGTGCGGACCGCTCCCAAGCGGGTCTGGCGCCTGATGCGTGCCGCCGGCCTGCAAGGACGCCACCCCCGAGCCTGGAAGAAGACCACCGTCGCAGGTCTACGCCCTATCGACGCCCCAGACCTGATCGGCCAGGACTTCACTGCCGACGCACCCGACACCCGCTGGTGTGGCGACATTACCTACGTCCAGACAGTCGACGGCTGGGTCTACACCGCGACTGTGATCGACCTGCACTCCCGCAAAGTGGTGGGCTACGCCGTCGCCGATCACCTGCGCACCAGCCTCATCGTCGAGGCCCTCGCCGCGGCACTGGTCACCCGTAAACCCCTGGCCGGGGTCATATTCCACAGCGACCGAGGCTGTCAATATACGTCCCGAGAATTCGCTAACTTCTGCACCGAGAACGGCGTACAGCGCTCAATGGGTCGGCGCGCTACTTGTTTCGACAACGCGGTCGCCGAATCATTCTTCGCAACCTACAAGAAAGAACTCATCCACACCCGGCCATGGAGCGGTGCGACCGAAGTACAACAACAGACATTCCTCTGGATCGAAAGCTACTACAACCGCCGCAGGCGACACTCCACACTCGCCTACTTGACACCCATCGAATACGAGCTAGGGTTCAGAAAACTTACCGAACTGGCAGCCTAAACCAGTGTCAATGAAATCGGGAACAGTCCACCTTCGCGATGACGCACGCCTCACCAGAGGACCGCTGATCGAGGGGCGGTGTGCGAGCTGGAGCTGGCAGGATACGGGTAAGTTCGCTGGTCCGAGAGGGTCGTCATTGGCGACCACATCCCTTGAGGTCCGCCTAGGGGAGCAATGAGATGGCACGTCGACGGGTGAGTCAACCTACCGTCCGCTGGCTGGGCGGGCTGCTTGCCGGTGTGACGATGGTGGCTGCGTTGAGCGGCCTCGTCGCGTTGCTCGAGCCACTGGCTCCCCCGCTTCACTTCCAAGTGCTCTACGTGCTCCCGATCGTGGCGGTGGCCATCCGGTGGGGTACCGGACTCGCGGCAGTCACCGCTGCCGTGGGCGCCGTGGTCTACGCATACCTGTTCCTCCCTCCGCTGTACTCGTTCCAGGTATCGGACCCGTGGACCGCCGTCGCGCTGGGCGTCTTCCTCGTCACGGCGATCGTCGTGGGACAGCTAGCGGCCCGGTTGCGGCGGTCGGCACTGGAGTCGGCACGCCTCTCGGAGGAGCAGTCCGCGTTGCGGCGGGTCGCGACGCTGGTCGCACGGTCGGTCCCGCCGACAACGGTCTTCGAGGCTGTCATCCAGGAGATCGGCCTGCTCTGCGGCGCCGATCTCGCGCGCATGGAGCGCTACGAGGGTGACGGGGCCGTGACGGGTCTCGCCGTCTGGAGCAGGGTGCCGGTCCAACTGGCCGTCGGCACCCGGTTCGAGCTCGAAGGGCTGAGCGTCGCCCGCGATGTCCGGCAGGCCGGAGGTCCGGTCCGGGTCGAGAGCTTCACGGGCGCAGTGGGCGCGATCGCCCTGGAAGCGCGTGAGCTGGGTATCCGCTCGTCGGTCGGTTGCCCGATCGTCGTGGCCGGGCGCCTGTGGGGGGTGATCGCCGCCTCGAGGAAAAGCGATGAACCCTTCCCGGTGAAGACGGAGTCGCAGATCGCGAGCTTCACCGAGCTCGTCGCCACCGCGATCGCGAACGCGGAGAGTCGTGCACAGCTCGCGGCGTCACGAACACGAGTGGTCGCCGCCGCAGATGAGGCGCGGCGGCGTCTGGAGCGCGACCTGCACGACGGAGCCCAACAACGGCTTGTTTCACTGGCATTCGAACTGCGCGGCGCCAAGGACGTGGTGCCCGCGGAACTGCCGGCGCTGCGGGCTGACCTCGGCAAGGTCGCCGACGAGCTCAGCGAGGTGATGGAGGAGCTACGCGAGCTCTCGCGGGGCATTCACCCTGCGGCGCTGTCCCACGGCGGGCTCGGTCCGGCACTGCGGGCGGTCGCCCGGCGCTCGGCCGTTCCGGTCGAGCTGCGCGTCAACACCGAGTCCCGGTATTCGCAACCTGTGGAGGTAGCGGCGTACTACGTGATTTCCGAGGCACTCACCAACACCAGCAAGCATGCCGGCGCCTCGCGGGCGGAGGTGGCCGTGGAGGAACGCGGCAGCACCCTGCGGGTGTTCGTCAGCGATGACGGCGCGGGCGGGGCAGATCCGGGGCGGGGATCGGGACTGATCGGGTTGCGCGACAGGGTGGAGGCGATCGGTGGGTCGATTGAGGTCACCAGCCCTCGCGGCGACGGCACGCTGATCCAGGTTTCACTACCGATCCAACGGAGAGACGGAGCCGAGTGGACTGGCGAAGCCACCGCGCCACCGCAGGCGGCGCGTTAACGGCGACAGAGTCGCCGGTGGTTGCCGACGATTCCACGGCCACGGGCCGAGGGGTCGGACACGCGGTCAGGCCGGCCACTCCCGGCTGATCGCCGCCACATGGCGCTGGTCCGTGCCGCAGCAGCCGCCGAGTACCCGCAGCTGCGGCAGTCGCCCGCGCAGCGCGCCGTAGCGGGCTGCCAGATCATCCGGGTCGCCCTCGTCGAGCTTCTCGGCCTCGTCGAGCTCGGCGTGACTCATGGTGGAGGCGTTGGCCCGCAGCGCGCCGATGCGCTCGCACCAGGGGCCGTCGAGCACGCCCTCGAAGTGGGTGGGGTGGGCGCAGTTGACCACCGTGACCAGGTCGGCCGCTGCCTCCGCGAAGGTGGCGATCTGGGCGGCGTGATACTCGCGGGCCGCCTCGGCGTCCAGGTGCGTCGTGGGGCTGTAGCCGTCGCTCTGCGGGCCGATGCAGCCGCTGATGACGATCGGCGCGACCTCGGGGGCGAACTCCTCGCGTAACTCCTGCATGAGCCCGATCGCCCGCCGGTTGGCCCGCGCGAGCTCGTCCGGGCCGTAGCCGAGGCGCAGCGCCCAGTCGGGGTTCGCGCGCCAGGTAGGGCTCTCGAGCACGAACCCCGCACCGCGATCGCGCGCGAGTTCCAGGTAGGGCCGGTAGTAGTCGCGCAGAGCGGCGATCCCGACCTCGTCCTCGAGCAGGGGGAACGCCGCGAACTCCGGCAGCTCCAAGCCCCGCTGGAAGATGAGTACGGTTTCGAGGCCGCCGTCCGTGAGGAACAGGCCGCCCTCGAGCTGCGGCAGCTGCCGGCTCGGCTCCACGGGGCCAGCGTAACCCCGGCGCGGAGGCCGGAAAGAGCCAAACGGACCACGTGCTCGACGACCAGCCCCGGGCGTTGTGTGCGCGGGCACGGTGCTTTTCGTCTTGGACCGACCCGGGGTTACGCGACGTTGATCGCCGCCGGGGTAGACCACCTCTGCCGGGAGCGAACCTGCTACTAGGACAGCCCTGCCCGAACGGCGTCCTCGCTGGGTTGGTCAAGTCCGAGTACTACCAGCCAACGGGCTATGAGGCCTGAACCTCCTGGTAGAAGATCTCGAGGGCGACGCCGTCGGGATCTTTGAAGGAGAATAGTGAGAAGGCGATCGGCTCGGTGATGTCCTCGATAGCGCTGCACTCGACGCCCTTGGCGGTCAGGTAGGCGTGCCACGCGTCGAGTTCGGCACGTGTTGTCGTGCCGAGCGCCAGGTGGTCGAGCCCGGTGCGGTGCGGTGCGAACGGCTCACCTTCGTTGCGCTCGTGCGAGTCGAGGCCGATGTCGACAGCCGTGCCGGGGCGGACCATCACCACGACCCGACCGCCCGGGTAGAACTCCTCCATCACCTGCACCAACCCGAGCATCTCTCCGTACCATCGGACGCTTCGCTCGAGATCGGTGACCGTGATGCCGACGTGATGTAGCCCGGCGATCGCGGGGATCGGGATAGCGGTCGCCGTCGCGGTGGCGGTCTGGGTCTCGTGCATGATCGTCGTCCTTTCCTCGCTCAGCGCCGAGGCTTCGCTCGGCACGCTCCGCTCATGCGGTCGCGGCGTCGACCGTGCCCACGGTTGATGCCGCGTCGATCCAACTCTGCAGGTCCTGCTGGGTGAAGGGTTGATATGCGCCGGTGTGCGGCAGCTCCCGCAACATCCGGAACCCATCGGTGATCCGCGAGCCGCGGACAACAGGGCCGTGCGCGCTCGCCACCGTCGTGATCGGCAGTTCTTGTAAGCGGTCAACCACGGCGGCGCCGTACCGTCGGTGGTCGAGCATGGTGTGCCAGGGGCTCAGCATCCGGTGCAGCATGAGGAAACCCTCGCGCCAGTCAGCGGCCGGGACGTCGTCAGCCTCTGGGACGAATCCGGGCACTGGTGCCCCGAAGCAGTCCGCCGCCCAGTAGAAGCCGGTTGACGGATCGAAAACCCCCCGCGTCGTCGGGTTGTCGAAGATCGGCGGCAGCAGTGCGCGCAGTTTTCGATCACCGATGTCCACCTCGTCGCCGTCGTTGACGAAACGAATGCGGTGCATCGGCAGGTCGATGCCGTCCGTGGAGACCATCCGGCCCACGGCGAACCAGGAGGTGAGCACGATCGCCTTCGGGCAGAGCTCCATCAGCACCGCGAGGTTGCCGGCGTGGTCAATATCGTCGTGTGAGATGAAGATCCACCGCACATCGGCCGGGTCGACGATCGAGCCGAGGTGCTCGAGCCACCGGGTGCGGTTCACCGGCGTACCGGTGTCGATCACTATGGGCTCCGCTCCGGTGATCACCGCGGAGTTGAGGAAGAAACACCCGACCGGCGGGGCCTCCTCGAGCTGGGGGATCACCCAGGTGTTGCGGCAGATCCGGAATGGTTCGCAGGTTCCCATGGGGTCCAGCATCGAGCCGGCGGAGCCGCTCGGGATAGGTGAATCTACGTATCCGCGCTACGTATCCTCGTCCTGGCGCAGCGCGTAGGTGGCCAGCTGGGCGCGGTTCGACGAGCCGGTCTTGGCGAGCAGTCGTTCCACGTGCTTCTCGACCGTACGCGACGACAGGTACAGCCGTTCGGCGATCACGCGGTTCGGCAGGCCCTCGGCAACCAGCAGCAGAACGTCCCGTTCCCGGGCACTGATCCCCCCGGGGCGGCCGCCGATCGGGCCGCCACCGCGCAACGCCGCTCGGCACGCCTGCGCCGGCCGGCGCAGGCCGCGCGCTTCGAAGGTAGCCCGCGCGACATCCAGCCACCGCGTCGGCTCGCCCCAGCCCTCGGCCGCCGCCCGCGGCGCGACCAACCGCGCAACCATCGCGTGCACCAAGGGGTTGAGCCCCAGGTCATGCAGCGCGGAGCTCATGGCCGCGGTCGCGCCCGGATGCTCACCCCGCCCGCCGAGCGCAACGGCCTCGGCCGCGGCCAGCACCGCCTCGAAGAGCGGCCCGGCGCAGGCTCGGCGGCGGAGCTCACTTGACGCCTGCTTCGGATCGACGCCATCGAGGGCACGCATCAGCACCGCCATGCTGACCAGTGGCGGCATGGCGGTGGGCCGTTCGGACAGGACGATGTCCTCGGCGGCCGCGAACTCGCGGGCGGCCGTGGCCGTGTCGTCATGCGCCAGTGCGCACAGCGCGCGCACATGGGCATGCATGGAGATTCGCTGGGTGGCCTCCCCCGTGATCTGCGGACCCGCTTCGGCGAGCAGTGCGTCCACCGCCGCGTTGTCACCGCGCATGGCGTGCGCACAGGCCTGATGGATGAGCGCCGCGGGCACCAGCAGCCCCAACCGGTAGCGACGGGCCAACTGCAGCACCGCCGCGGCGTGCACGAGGATGTCGTCGACGTCTCCGCGGCTCCAGGCGGCCACGGCGAGGTGGTTCTCGGCGACGGCCTCCGTCTCGGGCGCTCCGCACGCCTCGGCCAGCCGCCGGGACTCCAACAGCCGTGTCACCAAGCCGCGGTAGGCATGCACCGAGCCCAACTCGGCGAGCGCGCGCGCTTCCCGGTGGGCCAGGCCCGCGTCGTGCGCGACCGTGTGAGCCCGCGCGAAGGCACGCTCGGCCGCATCGTGATCTCGGATCCGCGCACAGCGGCCATGCACCAACAACGCCTCGCAGAGCAGGTCGGGCACACCCGCGCGTTCCGCGGCGGCGACCGCGTCAGCGGCGAGCCGGCCCGCATCGTCGAGCCGCCCCTCGCCGAGGGCCACCACCGCCTGCAGCGCATTCAATGGGCCAGCCAGGTCCGGCCCGGCGGCATGGCGCCCGGCGGCGCCCAGATGAACCGCGGCAAGCGCCCAGTCCGTACCGGCCACGGCGGCCCGGCCCAGCGCCAGATGGACCGCACCGCGACGTGCTCCGTCAGGGTCGAGAGCCGCGGCCGAACTCTCGAACCGAGCCAGCAGAACCTCACCCAATGGAAACGTGTCATCAGCGCGACCGGCCAGGCCGAGCGTCTCAACCAGCGCCTCTGTCACTTCGAGCTCCAACTCTCTACCCCTCGCCAGCTCGAGCGCACGCCGCTGGGCGCTTTCGGCGCTGGTGAGCGCGCCCTGTCGAAGCGCCCGGCGACTCACCGCGAGAAGGTGCTCGACCGCGACGTCATGCCTCATGGCCGTCTCGGCAAGATCGGCCATCACCTCGGGCGACCGGGACATCAACCCAGCGCCCGCCGTCTCCAACCGGTCGAGCACTGTGCGTGCCCGCGCCGGCCGATCGCCGGGCGGCAGATCAGCCAACAGCGCGTCACGAGTAAGGGCGTGCCGGAACCGGAAGCCGGAGCCATGGACCTCGATCAGAAACCGGCCCTCGGCCGCCCGGAGCGCGTCGGCCACCACCACCGGGTCGGCGCCTGCCACCGTCGCGAGCAGATCGGCATCGATCAGCCGGCCCAACAGCGCCGCGTCGACAAGCACCTCGCGGGCCGACGGTGTCAGCTGTCCGGTCCGGCGCCGGACCGATTCGGCGAAGCTGGCCGGTACCCGCACCGCCGGGTGCTCCGCCACCCATTGCTCACCGTGCCACACCAACGCACCGTCGTTCTCCAAGGCGGCCAGCAGCTCCTCGACGAAAAAAGGCAGGCCGTCCGCCCGATCGATCACGATCTGGAGCACCGCGGCCGGAATCCGCGCGTCACCGAGGCAATGGCGGGTCATCTCAACCGACTGCTCCGGGGTGAGACGGGAGAGCTCGAGCAGCGACGCGACCCGGCGATCCGCAAGCGCGATCAGGGCGGCGACCCCCTGCGACGTGGAATCGCTCCGGGTGGCGGCGACAACGAGCACCGGCTCTTCGCTGACGTTGTCCGCGAGGTACTCCAGGACCCCCAGGCTCTCGCCGTCTGCCCACTGCAGGTCGTCGAGCAGCACCACAGCGCCACACGCTCGACCCAGGCACCGAGCGACTCGCAGGAAGCCCTCGGCGACGTGCAGCAACGACACCTCGGACGCCGTGGTGCCCGGTTCCGACCACTCGGGCACCAGAGAGCCAAGCGTGGATCGAAACGGTGCAACGGCGGGGTCGTCGCCCACCCGCCCGCCACGGCATGCCGCCAGCAGCGCTTCACTGATCGGCCGAAATGGCAGCGGCACAGTGGTTTCGGCGGCCCTCCCCACCAAGACGGACATCCCACGCTCGACGGCGCAGCGACGCACCTCACGGAGCAACCGTGACTTACCGACGCCTGGCTCGCCCATCAACACAAAGGTGGCGCCGTGGCCCGCAGCGACGGCATCGAGGCCAGCCTGCAACGCGGACAACTGCCCCGTGCGCCCAACCATTACCGGTGAGAGCACCGACGCCATCACTGCAGTATGGAGAGGCTTGTCCTCGAGCGACAGGCCCAGGCCCGGAGTGGGAGCTGCCCCGCTACCGATCGGCCTGCCACCGTGGACGAGTCGATGTCTCCGGCAGACTTCAGGCTCCGCAGGGCGGCGCGGACAGCTCGAAGGTCATGTCGAGGAGCGTGGTGCAGCAGCCGTCGTTGACGTGTTCCTCGCCGTGGCCGGAGGAGGAGATCGTCAGGGAGCGGGTGTGCCCGATCCAGTCCCCAGCAAATGCCGTGAACGTGCCGTGGGCGCCGCCTGCCGCACCTGTCGAATGCCGCGCCGCGTCGGGCCGAGCTGCCGGGGCCGCTTGGCTGGTGGACTGAGGTGGGCTCCCGGCAGACGGCTCGAGGCTGGCGGCCGCGGCCCCGCACCGCTGGAGGATGAGGCCGAGCAGCTGGCGACGGTGAACAGAGCCACCGCCGGCAGCATGGCCCCCGCGGCCGCGACAGGATGGCCGGGTCGGGGCCGAGCCGGTCGGATACACACATGGGCCTCCTGCATGCTCGCGGCGACGCTACGGTTTTTCATTCCCAGTCGGAGCAACCGGGCGCTGGAGCAGCGACGCCATGGCGTCGGCGGTGACGGTGAGGGCGGAGGTGTTCCGGGAGAGGCGGGCCACGAGTAGGGCCCCTTCGAGACCGGACACGATGACGGTGGCCAGTTCTTCAGACCGCTGTGCCGAGAAGCCCGCTTGGACCAGGGCCTGCCCGAGTCTGCTCGTCCATCCGCGGACCTCGGCCGCGCACGCGTCGGCGAGCTGGTCCGAGCCCGGGGTCACCTCCAGTGCCACGACCGCGACCGGGCATCCGTCGCGGTAGTCGCTGGCGGCGAGACTGTGGCCGGTCAGGGCGAACCAGCGCCGGACGCTGTCGGCGAGGTCGGTTCCCTCGGCCAAGGCGTGCTCCAGTGCCCCGAGCACCTGCGTTCCGCCGTGTTGGATCGCCGCGACGGCCAGTTCCTCCTTGCCGCCGGGGAAGCAGTGGTGTGCCGAGCCCCAGGGCGTGCCGGCCTCGGCCACGACCGCGCGCAGCCCGGTGGCTGCGTAGCCGTCCCGTCGCAGCAGCCGTGATGCGGCCTCGATCATGCGCGCCCTGGTCTCGGATCGATCAACCACCGGTGCAGCATAACCGAGATTTAGGACAGTTGTCCTGTAGACAGCCACGGGTCGGGCAGCTACGGTTTGCACGATTAGTACAAGTGTCATAATTACGAGAAGTGGAGAGTACTCATGCCGATGATCGACCTGACTTATCCGGCCGGCGCACTGTCCGAGTCGGCCAAGACCGAGCTGCTGCAGACGTTGTGGCGCACCTGTCTGCGCTGGGAGGCGTTGCCGGAGTCGCCCGCCACCGCCTCGATCGCCTGGGTGTACCTGGACGAGCGGCCCCCGGCGCACATCAGCGTCGGCGGGGCCCAGCCGGCCCGACCGGTGTATCGGGCGCAGGTGTCCGTGATGGCCGGATTCATGGAGCAGTCGCGGATCGACGGCCTGGTGCGTGAGGTAACCGATGCGATCCTGAAGGCCGACGGCGGCGGCTCGGACGGCGCAACGCCCAGGGTCTTCTGCCTGGTGGCGGAGATCCCCAGCGGGACATGGGGGGTGGACGGCGCCGCCTGGCACAGCGCCACGGCCGCCGAGTTGGTGGGGCTGGCTCCCGAGCGGGTGCAGGGCATCGCCGAGGCGGTCGCCAGCCGGCCGCGCGTCGATGTGCCGGCCTGACGCGGAGGGGCGGAACATGACACGGCTGTTGCTGACCGCGTTCGGTGACCCGGTGGAGTCGATCGCGGTGGACTCGACCGACGGGCTGCGGCCCGGTCCGGGTGAGCTGCTGGTGCGGATGGAGGCGGCGCCGGTCAACGACTCGGATTTTCTGCTGATCCGGGGGCTGTACCCCGAGCGGCCGAGGCTGCCCTACCCGGTCGGCGCCGAGGGGGTCGGGCGGGTCGTCGAGGCCGGTCCGGCAACGTCTCCTGACCTGCTGGGTCAGCGGGTGATGATCCTCCCCACCTACGAACAGGGCACCTGGGCCGACCAGTTCGTGGTCGCCGAGACGAACGTGGTGGTGGTGAACGGGGACGCCGATCCGCTGCAACTGGCGATGGCCGGGATCAACCCGCCCACTGCCTGGGTGCTGTTGCACCGGTTCACCTCGCTGGCCCCCGGTGACTGGGTCGGACAGACCGCGGCGAACTCGGCCGTGGGGCTGTACGTGATCGCGCTGGCCAAGCGACTGGGTCTGAGCAGCCTCAACGTGGTGCGCCGGGATGCCGCGGCCGACGTGGCGCGGCGGGCCGGCGGGGACCTCGTCCTCGTCGACGGCGACGACCTGGGTGAACGGATCACCGCCGCACTGGACGGGCAGCGATTGGCTCTGGTGCTCGACGGGGTGGGTGGCTCGGCCGTTGGCGAGCTCGCCCATGCGTTGCGGTTCGGCGGGAAGGCGGTGAGCTACGCCTTCGTGAGCGGGAAGCCCCCGGCCGTGTCCGTGCTCGACAGCGTGTTCAACGAGATCGCGACCACCGGCTTCTGGCTGATCAACTGGCTCCGGTCCACCCCGCGAGCCGAGGTCCTGGACACCTACCGCCAACTGGCCGAGCTGGTGGCCACCGGCGAGCTCACCGCCCCCGTCGAGGCGACATACGCGCTGACCGACTACAAGCAAGCCTTCGAGCATGCCGCGTCCGGCCGCCGCAACGGCAAGGTGCTGTTCCGCTTCGAGCCCTGATCCTCGGCCACCGGCGGGCTTTCGGCGGGCGGTATGGACGACGCCGGCTGAATCTAAAAGATCTTCAGTCCCAGATCTTGACAAGTCCACGGCGCCCCCATAGGACAGCGATGCGTATCAGGCGGCGCTGGCC
The DNA here is from genome assembly GCF_052566575.1 of Pseudonocardia sp. Cha107L01. Lineage (NCBI taxonomy): Bacteria > Bacillati > Actinomycetota > Actinomycetes > Pseudonocardiales > Pseudonocardiaceae > Pseudonocardia > Pseudonocardia sp. Cha107L01. Next base: position 4,287,147 of record NZ_CP199579.1, on the reverse strand, counting down.
GTTGTGGACGGTTTCGCGGAGCCTGACACGCGCATCATCGAAGGCATCTGAGCACGTCGTTCACGCCACCGGCCGATCCCACAGGGAACATCGTGAAAGCCTTTGTGTTCGAAACCAACGGCGAACCATCGCAGGTCCTAGGCCTGCGGGACCTGCCCGATCCGGCGCCCGGACCCGGCGAGGTCGCGGTCCGCATCCTGCTCGCCCCCGTCCACCCGTCGGACCTGCACATCATCCGCGGCCGCTACGGGCGCCAGCCACCACTACCCGCCAGCCCTGGCATCGAGGCGGTCGGAGTCGTCGAGGAGCTCGGTTCAGGCGTCACCACGCCGGCGCCCGGAACCCGGGTCGTGCTGCTCAACGTCATCGGCACCTGGCGGCAGCGGGTCGTGTGCCCGGCCGGCCAACTCGTCGTCGTACCCCACGGGGTGAGCGACGACGACGCCGCCCAAGCCATCATCAACCCGGTGGCAGCCTGGATGCTCACCGTTGGCGAGCACCGCCTCGCCCACGGTGAACTGCTCACCCAGACCGCGGCCGGCTCGACCGTCGGCCGACTGGTACTGCAACTTGCGCGCTCGGAGGGGTTCCGCACCGTGAACCTTGTCCGTCGACACGCCCAGATTGAGGAACTCGCCGCGCTCGGCGCGGACATCACGTTGTGCACCACCGACCCCGACTGGGCCGGGCAACTGATCGAAGCGACCCACGGCGGCCCGCGCAAAGCGATCGACTGCGTCGCCGGGCAGGTCGGCGCCACGCTCGCTGAAACGCTCGCCCCGGGAGGCCGGCTGCTTGTGTTCGGCGCGCTGTCGTCACACCGGCAAACCGACCGGTCCGCGTTCGAGATGCCAGTCTTCGCACCAAAAATGATCTACCGCGGCACCCGGGTCGAAGGCTGGTTCTTGTTCCACTGGCTCGAGACAACACCCCTGGCCGAATCCGTCAACGTTGTCTCGACGGTGCTTGATCGGCTCAACTCAGGCGCGTTGCGATTGCCGCCGGCAGTCCGGTACAAGCCCTCGGACATCGCAACCGCTGTGGCCGACGCCGACGGCGGGTCCAGCACCGCCAACAAGCCGGTGCTGGACATCGGCGGGAATTTCTGACCCACACGCAATTCCCCAACCACCGACCAGTATCCATGAACGTCGCCAGGTTCGTGATTGTCACGCGGTGTCGGCGGGGAGGGTTTTCATGGTGACGTAGCTGGTCACCGCGGCCACGCCGGGCAGGCTGGCCAGCCGGTTGGCGTGGAAGTCCTCGTAGGCGGGCAGGTCGGCGACCTCGACCTGGAGCAGGTAGTCGTAGTTGCCGGTGACGTGGTGGCAGTGCACCACTTCGGACAGTCGCACGACCGCACGCTCGAACGCGACCACATCCGCGCGGGAGTGCCGCACGAGCCGGACACCGGCGAACACCCGCAGGCCGCGGCCGACCGCGGCGGGGTCGATCAGCGCCCGATAGCCGCGGATCGTCCCGGTCTGCTCCAGTCGGCGCACGCGCCGCAGGCACGGCGACGGCGACAACCCGACCCGGGCGGCGAGTTCGGCGTTGCTGATCCGACCGTGCTTGTCGAGCACGGCCAGTATCGACCGGTCCACGTCATCCACGTTGGCAGATTATTGCCCAGTCACGCGAGCTACCACATCCTGATGCCCCAACTCAGGCGCTAGTTGCTGCCAAAGTTGCCGAGATCAGCCCCCGCCAGCACGCCGGTCGGCCACCCTTGTGACGTCCCACCAGGCAGTCCACGGGAAAGAGCAACCATGCCGGGCAGCAGCACAGTCGCCGTTCACGCCGATCGCGACGTCCACCCCAGCCATGCCGTGGCCCGGCCCATCTACCAGACTGCGGCGTTCTGGGCCGAGGACGCGGAACAGTTCGCGGGGGCCGCAGTGGACCCACGGGGACAGGCCTTCTACACCCGCTACGGCAACCCGAACCACGCTCAGGTCGCGGCGGTCGTCGCGGAACTGGAGCACACCGAGGCGGCCATGGTCACCGCCTCCGGGATGGCCGCACTCACCACCGCCGTACTGGCCTTGGTATCCGCCGGCGACCATGTGATCGGGCAGAAGTCCACCTACGGCGGCACAGCGTCGGTGTTGCTGAACCTGCTGCCGCGGTGGGGTGTGTCGATCACCCAGGTCGACCAGGCCGATCCGGCGGCGTTCGAGCGGGCACTCACCCCGAAGACCCGCCTGATCCTGCTGGAGTCACCCAGCAATCCGCTCCTGCAGATCACCGACCTGCGCGCCATCGCGGACCTCGCCCACGCGCACGGCGTGCTGACCATGGCGGACAACACCTTCGCCACCCCGCTCAACCAGCGACCTGCGGACCTCGGCATCGACGTGGTCTGGCACAGCGCGACCAAGTACCTCAACGGCCACTCCGACGTCTCCGCCGGCGTGCTGGCCGGCCCGGCCCAGATCCTGGACCAGATCTGGGACGTCGCCCTGCTCACCGGCGCCACGCTCGGCCCGTTCGACGCGTGGTTGCTGCTGCGCGGGCTGCGCACGCTGCCGCTGCGTTTGCCACGGCACAACGCCAACGGCCAAGCCCTCGCGGAGGCGCTGAACCACCATCCGGCCGTGGCCCGGGTGCACTATCCCGGCCTGCCGAGCCATCCGCACCACACGGTGGCGGCCAGCCAGATGAGCGGCTTCGGCGGGGTACTCGGCATCGAGCTCGCCGGCGGCTTCGACGCGGCCGAGGCATTCCTCAGCCGGCTGCACTACCCCCGCCGGTCAGCCAGCCTCGGCGGCGTGGAGTCACTCGCCGTGCATCCGGCGGCCATGTGGCGCGGAATGCTCAGCGAGGACCAGATAACCGCGTCCGGGGTTCCGGCGGGCCTGGTCAGGTTGGCCGCCGGCACCGAGGACACAGCAGACCTGGTCGCCGACGCACTCGCCGCGGCCGACGCCACGCTCGCCACAGGCGACACAGCACTCGCCTCCGCCCACCCATGACACGGCCGGCTGGAAGCCGTGGCATCGGGCGTCACCACGATGCTGGACTGGTTCCACGCCGCGCAGACCCCCGAACACACCGACGCCGCGATCGACGCACTGCGAGCAGCCCCGGGGCGGTCGGTCTTCTGCTTCGGCGCCGGGTTCCGCACCAGCGACCCGATCGACACCGAGGTCCGCCGCGTCCGGTCCGCACTCCCGGGCGACGGCCTGCCCACCATGGCCCTGGGGCTCCGCGGCCCGGAAATGACCACCAAGGACATCGTCGCCGACGACCTGAAACTGGCGGCCGAGCTCGGACTGCACCGACGACAGCCCGGCCGCGAGCGGCGACATGTTCTCCACCGTGCGCACGGCCTACGCCGTGCCGGCATCCCGCTCGACGGCACCTGGCTCCCCACGACAGAACCGGCGTAACCGTACCGGGTTTCTTATGGACCTCCAGCGCCCCATTATGCGAGTAATAATGGTTCGTCGGAATTCGATCCAACCGTGATCATAATTGCCTAAACTAAGTGGTTATTTCTCAAGGACGGGTTGACGGTTCGGCCCACACGACCTATTCTTGCGCGGCATTTTCATTTTCACAGCTCAATGACCATGAAAGTGCAGGGGTCACCTTGCGTCATGACCGATATGCGGACGGCGCCGACGGCAGGGACTCCGGTACGACGATCACCCCATCCCGCCCGGAGCGCGGGACCGAGCCGGCTGCGGGCACACCCCTCGCGCCCGCGACCGAGCCGGCCGCTGGTCGGCCCCCCGGGCCGCTCCGCTGGTTGCTGCCGGTGGTCGTCACCGTGTCGATCGGCATGTTCGTGTCCACCCTGGACTCCGCGATCGTGGGCATTGCCTACCCCGCGCTCGGGAAGGATCTCGGGGCCACGAGCGAGAGTGTCCAGTGGGTCACCACGGCGTACAAGCTCTCCCAGGGGGTGGTGATTCCCGCCGCCGTCTGGCTGTGCCGCCGCTTCGGCCTCGGTCGCATGTACTTTGCCGCTCTGCTCGGATATGCAGTGACGTCCGCACTGTGCGCCTCGGCCACCAATATCGAATCGCTCGTCGCCTTTCGCATTCTCCAAGCAATTCCGGGCGCCCTCACCCCGATCGTCTGCGTCGGAATCATCTACAAGTTGATACCGAAGGCGAGCCAGTCGATCGCATTGGGCATGTTCGCCATCATCGCCATCTCGGCGCCGGGCTTCGCGCCCTTCATCGGCGGGTACCTCGTCGAGTATCTCAACTGGCGCTTCGTATTTCTCGCCGGAGCCCCCGCCGCGCTGCTCGGCATGGGAGCGGCCGCATTGCTGCTGCCGCGAATGCCACCCAGTGGCGCACCGCCGCCCTTCGACTTCCCCGGGTTCGTGTGCATCGCGCTGGGCTGCAGCGCCGTCCTGCTCGCCTTGTCCAAAGGCCCGCAGTGGGGCTGGACCAGCTACCCGATCCTGGCGCTCCTCGCCGTGGGCGCGAACGCCCTGGTGGCGTTCGTCGCGGTAGAGCTGCGGGTCGCGAACCCACTGCTGGATCTGCGGATCTTCACGTTCCGCCCATTCGTCGTCGCGCTGGTGGTTCTCGAGGCTATGTTCACCGGGTTGACCTGCGTGTTCGCCTTCCTCCCGATGTTCCTGCAACAGGCCCAAACCTTGACTCCGAGCCAGGCGGGGATGATTTTTGTGCCCCAGGCCATCGTCTGGATCATCGGCATACCGCTGTCCGGCATTCTGTGGCAGCTCATCGGAGCCAGGAAGGTCACCATCCTGGGCCTCGTTCTGATGGGCGGGGCCACCCTCATGCTCGGCCAGCTCAATGTCGACCTGCCCCATCCGAGGGTTGTCCTTCTGCTCTGCGTCCGCGCGCTCGGAATGGGCCTCGTCATGCTGCCCATGCTCGGCGGCGCGATCTACGTGCTCCCGACGCGCCTGGTGCCCGACGGCATTGTTTTCCGCACCATGGTGCAACGCACCGGCGCAGCGCTGGGATTGGCCGCGATTTCCGTCCTGGTCACCGCGCGGCGCGCCCAACATTTCGCCGACCGGTCCGCGCTGCTCGACATCAGCGCCCCCTACCACGAGCCACGGATCCTGCAGCTGCAGCAGCAAGGCCCAGGCGGGCTGGTCCCGCTGTGGCAGAGCGTGCAGGTACGCAGCCTCACGGCGGCCTACAGCGACGCCTACCTCCTGGTCGGCGTGGGCACCCTGGCCGTCATCGCGCTCATCTTCCTCACGAACTGGCCGACGCCACCCCGGATGTCCCGTGGCGAACTGGTCGAGGTCGGGGTCTGATGCGCGCCCCGACGATCGAGAAGACAACCGCGACGCAGGCGCCGACATCCGCCGGTGCACCGCCGCCGGAACACAACGGCCCGGAACTCAACGGCGCCGGCCCGTCGCCCACCGTCCTCGAACCCGACGGGTTCACCTACGTGTCGGTCCCCCACTCGGCAAGGACCGTGCGCAACGCCGGCCGACTGCTCATCTTCGTCGCTGTCCTTGCGCTCTGCGAACTGGTGGGGCTCGGCACCACCTACCTCGCCCACGACCGCTACTACATCTCCACCGACAACGCGCAGGTCGACGCGGACCAGATCCTGATCAACGCTCCGTCCAGCGGGATCTTGGAGAGCTGGAGCGCGAGCCAAGGCACGTCCTTCCGGCACGGACAGGTGCTCGGGCGGGTGACCGGGGTCGGCGGTGTCCCGCGGGTCAGCCGCGTCATCAAGGCCCCTGGCCCCGGCCTCGTCGGCCTCAAGGCCGTGGCGGACCGTACCTACGTGCGTGCCGGTCAGACACTGGCCGTCGGGTACGACCCGCAACGCGTCTACATCACGGCCCGTGTTCCGGAGACCGACGTTCGGCGCGTCCGGGTCGGCGACGCGGCGGAGGTACGGCTCGACGCGTACCCGAACCGCGTCGTCGCCGGCGTGGTCGAACAGCTCCAGGCCTCCGCCGCCGGGAACTTCACCATTTATCCCTCGACCGACCTGGATCCCACCAACATCCAGAAGATCGACCAGTACATCGCCGTGCGCGTCCGGCCGGCGATCACGGACGACATTCGCCTCTATCCGGGCCTGAACGCTGCGGTCACCATCTGGGTGGGCCGGTAGTGGATCACGCCATCTGGCGCGGGCAAGCTAGCAGCCAGGCGTTTCGCGCATCCCACGAACCGCGCCGCCACCATCACAGCTGCTGGCTGCGGTTTACTCGCCGTGACCGCGGGGCGGGCCAGCCAGTCGCGGTTGCGATCCCACCGGATGACCAGTTCGGCCCGAGCGGCGCCCGCGAACGGGCCGCCGCTGTGATCGCGCGAAGCGGCGTACTCGTGGCGATGCCATGTTCGGGCCGTGGACGACACCCAGGTCGTCGCGATCGAAGTTGCTGATCCACCACCTGCAGGTACGTCGTATCGGCGCCGTAACTGTTCGTATCGGTCTTGTTACGCACCTTCTGCCGCTTTCCGCCTCGACGTAGCGTCACGTTCGTCAGATGGTCAGACCAAGTTCTGGACGGTGGCACGTGACGCATCGCCTCATCAGCCCGCTCGGCCCGCGAGCGCGCAGTGTGAGCGTGCAGATCGTGGCGCATCTGGAACGCCTGATCACCATCGGTGAGCTGAATCCGGGAGACAGGTTGCCCGCGGAGCGCGATCTCGCCGCGGACTTGCAGGTGTCGCGGGCGTCGCTGCGCGAGGCGATGCACGAGTTGGAGGCGAAGACACTTATCGAACGGCGACCGGGTCGCGGAACCATCGTGCTGCCACCACCAGAGTACGTGCGCGACCTCTACGAACACATCTCCGGCGAGGACCGCAAGCTGCGTGATGTCGCGGAGCTGCGGGAGACGATCGAGCCGCAGATCGCGCGGCTGGCTGCCTGCCGGGCGACCGACGCTAACCTCATCGCCCTCGACGGTGTGCTCCTGCACACTGTCGAGGGATTGAACGCCGCGGGTTCGGTGAAACTGGATCTGGAATTTCACCTGTTGCTGGCTCAAGCCTCGCAAAATCCGTTACTTGCTTCATTGAACACCTTGGCCAGCTCGTGGACTCGCGCCATTCGCGAGCTTTCTCACGCGACAAGACACTCGCGTGAAGTTTCCTATCGAGGTCATCGCGAGATTCTCGATGCGGTTGCGGCCGGAGACAAAGACGCCGCCGGTGATGCCATGCTCAAACATCTTCAGGAAGTCGCTGAGCTGACAACCCAGAACTATCCCCTGATCTAGTCAAGCTCTACCCCGCGACTCCTTTCTGTTTCCTCCGAGAGGAATGCGCCGTGCGTAAACTATTTCGCTTCGCTGTATCCGTGCGGACATGCGCCGCGGTTGCGTCCCTCGGCCTGCTGGTCGCTGGGTGCTCTGCCGGCGGCGGCACCAGCGGAAACGCCAACGCCAGCCCGGTCTCCGCCGCGTGCGCGGCGGGTCAGAAGGCCAACCCGGGCGTTGTGGGCAAGCACTACACGGTCGGTACGTCGCCGACGCAACCCAGCTACGAGTCGATTGATCCCAGCGACCCATCTAAGATCGTCGGATTCGACGTTGACTTCCTCGATGCGGTCAGCAAATGCGCGGGGTTCACTTACTCGTTCTCTCCCTCCGATTTCCAGACGCTCGTGCCGTCCCTTCAGGCTGGCCGGATTGATATGGTCGTCGCGAATCTGATCGCATCGGCCACTCGAGCGAAGCAGGTAAACTTCGTCATTTACCAAAATGACGAGGAAGCCCTGCTGGTTGCGCATGACAACCCGAAGTCGTTGACCAGTGTGACCGCATTGTGCGGAAACTCCATCGCCGTCTTCCCGGGAACGGTGCAGGCTGGATTCGTACAGACGCAGAGTGATGCATGCACCGCAGCCGGCAATAAGCCGATCGCGATCAACACGTTCAATGACTTCAATGGGTGTGTTCAGGGTGTCCTCGCGGGTCGCAGCGACGCGACGATCGATCCGGTGAGCATGGTCGAGCAGACCGTCACCAAGTACCCGAGCCGACTCAGTGGCACCGCCCCGATCACGGAGTTCCGATCCCCCATCGGTATCGCGTTCAACAAATCCAGCACATCGCTGCAGGCCGCGACACTCGCCGCGGTCAAGTCCGTGCAGGCCGACGGCACTGAGAAGTCGTTGTTCACGAATTGGAAGATCGATCCAGCCAGTCAGGCGCCCGCCACCGAACTTCCGTAGGTCACGGGTGCGGCGGCGCGGCTATGCGTCGACGCGCACTGCTCTAGCTCTGCACGCCATGGATCGTCCCTGTCCGGTAACGGTCCCGCGAAAGGCCGCTGATGCGCGAATATCTGCAGTACTTAACCTTGCCCTATCTGTGGCAGGGGGCGCTGACTACTGTCGAGATCGCCGCCGCCTCTTTGGTGGGAGCTGTCATTCTCGGAGCGATCCTGGCCGAGGTCCGCATAGCCCCCGTGGCCCCTTTGCGCGCACTCGCCGGCGGATACATCTGGCTCATCAGAGGTACACCGCTACTACTACAACTCTTGTTTCTCTTCGACGTGCTACCAGCAGTCGGCGTCGTTCTGGCGCCCATCCCGACCGCGATTATCGGATTCACCATCAATGAGTCCGCGTTCTTCGCCGAGATCATTCGAGGTGGCATCCTCTCTGTCGACCGGAATCAGACACTGGCCGCTCAGGCGCTGGGCATGTCGCCGCGGGTCACCAGGCGACACATTGTTATGCCGCTCGCTCTGCGGGCGATCCTGCCGAGTCTGGGCAACGAGTTCATCAACCTGATCAAGGGCACCTCGCTTGCGTCGGTGATCTCGGTGAGCGAGTTGACGCAGCGCAGCCAGTTCCTGTCGTCGCAGACCTTCGTTTTCTTTCCGATCTTCCTCGCCTCTGGCCTGATGTACCTCGTTCTCACCTCAGGCGTCGCACTCGGACAAGGTCGATTCGAGCGGCGGATGAGTCTTGAACGGGTACCGAAGGCGCCTCGCTACTCAACTCGATCGCGGCGCTCCCCCGGTGTCGCACTGAGCCCGGAACCCGTAGACGCCCGTCTACCCCTCGGCGAACCCGTCGACCGGCACCCTCGGGTTCCCGACGTTCATCAGCCGGTCCTGGTCTGTGATGGCGTGCGGAAGAGCTACGGCGGCCGGATGGTGCTCGACGGTCTTGACCTGACCATGCACCGCGGTGAGGTCGTCGCCGTGCTGGGCGGCAGCGGCAGTGGCAAGAGCACGTTGCTGCGTCTGATCAACCATCTCGAGTCCCTCGACGGCGGCGCGATCACCGTGAACGGTCGCCACATCGGCTACACACCATCGGGTGCCTCAGAACGCTCGGCGTCAAGGCTGGCGACGGCACGAGCCGAGGCCCGCATCGGGATGGTCTTTCAGCATTTCAACCTGTTCCCCCATCTGACCGCCCTGGAAAATGTCCGCCTGGCACCGATCTTCGTACATAACCAGGATCCATCTGAGGTCACTCATCAGGCCTTGGCGCTGCTCGCCGAAGTCGGTCTTGCCGATCACGCGGAGAAGATGCCACACCAACTCTCGGGAGGACAGCAGCAGCGAGTGGCCATCGCCCGAGCTATGGCCACTCATCCCAAACTGATGCTCTTCGACGAACCGACCAGTGCGCTTGACCCCGAAAAGGTCGGCGAGGTGCTCGCCGTCATGCGCCGCTTGGCCGCCGGCGGTATGACAATGCTCGTAGTGACCCACGAAATCCGTTTCGCCCGCGACGTCGCCGACCGGGTGATCTTCATCGAGAACGGGCGGGTCGTGGAGCAGGGCACGCCACTCCAAATCTTGGAGGCGCCCCAACAGCCCGAGACTAAACGGTTCCTCCATTCCCTCACCACCGTCGGCCTCTGAGCCATTGTTGCATCACCCTGGAGAAGATCAATGAACTTCGACGAGATCGTTGACCTCGGGCACGAGCTCTACACCGGGATGCCCTGTCACGCCGCTAAGATCACCGCGTTCTGGACCGTGGACGACTTCGACAACACTCGGCGTCCGAGCGACGGACGCCGCGCCCTGCACAACAAGATGATGCTGCTCAGCGAGCACACCGGCACCCACCTCGACGCCCCCTCTCATTTCGACGAGAATGGAGTGTCCGTCGATCATGTGCCGCTCCAGAACCTGATCCTGCCGGGCCACCTTCTCGACGTCTCCCACAAACGGGCACACGAACCGATCGAACCGCGGGATCTGGCCGAGGCCGAGCGCGCGAGTGGCAAGACGATCGGCCCTGGGACGGCCGTCGTGCTGCGCACCGGTCAGGACGTGAACTGGGGGACCGAGGACTTCTTCACCGAACGGCCGCACGTGACCGACGAGAGCGCACGTTGGCTGGTCGAGCGTGGAATCACTCTCTTCTGCACCGATCTCATCGCTATCGATGACCCGGACAAGTGGTGGGAGCCCACCCACACCGCCTTCCTCAAAGGCGGAGTTCCGATGGTGCAACAGTTGAATAATCTCAAGCGACTGGTCGGGAGGGAGTTCACCTTCATCGTCCTTCCCCTACCGATGCGTGGCGGTACAGCCAGCCCGGTGCGGCCTGTCGCTCTGCTGCACCAATGATCAGGCCTGGCCCACACATTAATTCTGTACATAGGGGCGAATCGCCGCCACTGCCTTACCCGAACTTCATCCGGCGGCCTGGCCGCCGGCGGTCGGCGCATTATCCGATTCCGACGTCCTCGACGAGAGGTGCCCATGACCAGCCACGTACTCGACCCGACGCCGCGGACGACGGCCGACGTGTTCTCCGCGGATCACCCGCCCGCGATCACCGTCGACCCGGGTGACACCGTCGTGGTCGGGTCGCTCGACGCGGCTGGCCACCTGGAACGTCAGACCGCGCCCGGGCAGGCGCGGCCGCAAATGTTCCCGAATCGCCGAGGGCACTGCCTCACCGGGCCGATCGCAGTACGCGGCACACGACGCGGAGACATGCTTTCTGTGCACGTCGTCGGGCTGCACCCCGGCACGTGGGGCTGGACGGTGGCCGGTGCCAAGGAATCGCCGGTCACCCAGCGGCTCGGCCTCGCCGTCGGGTCGCCATCGTGGCTGCTCTGGGAGCTGGACGCCGATGCCGGCAAGGCCACCGAGTCCCGCGGGTTCGTGCGCAGGCTCGCCCCGTTCCTCGGGGTCATGGGCGTGGCGCCCGCCGAACCTGGCGAGCACTCGACAATCCCGCCACGCGGCAGCACCGGGGGAAACATCGACTGCCGGGAGCTGGTGGCCGGCTCAACGCTGTACCTGCCGGTCGACGTGCCCGAGGCGCTGCTCTACCTCGGTGACGGCCACGCCGCCCAGGGCGACGGTGAGGTGGGCGGCTCCGCGATCGAATGCCCGATGACCAGCGAGGTGGTCATCGACGTGGCTCCGGATCGGCCGTTGCCGTCAGTACACGCCGAGACGCCAGCCGGGCGCGTGACGTTCGGCTTCCATGCCGACCTCAACAAGGCCACCGGCGACGCCCTGGACGACATGGTGTCCTGGATGCAGCTGCTCTTCGACCTGGACCGGGCAACAGCGCTGGCGCTGGCGAGCACGTGCGTCGACATGCGAGTTACGCAGATCGCCAACCAGGTCTGGGGCGTGCACGCCCTACTCCCGACCGGAGTGCTGTCCTGAGCGCTGCCGCTACGGCGAGCCGAGAGTAGGTTCCTCTCATTTAAGAGGGCTTGTGGATTCCGAGCGCTCTCCCGCGACAGCGAGGGGCCCGATCGGTGTGATCAGGGCCAGCGCCGCGACGCGCCATCGCGCCCCGCCGCTGGCCTTGACGAGCGGTTCGTCAGAAGGGGACTTCGACATCGAGCAGACCGGTGCCGGGCAAGCGGCGCGACACGGTGCGGCAGAACTCGATCGCGTCGAGCTCGAGCTGGGGGCCGCCCGCCGCGTGGGACCAGGTGCCGCCGGCAGGCCCGGTCAGGTGCAGCGTGTACGGACGGCCGTGCCGGCTCGCCCACTCGGCGACGACATCGGCCACGAGCAGGCCGTCGTGCTCCGCGGTGAGCGCCAAGGCACGGCCGGTTGCCTGCGCGGTGTCGACACGGTGCATCCACGTGTCGCGGGTGAGGATCGTGTCGTAGAGGAAGCCGAAGCTCCACCGCTCCTCGACGCCGTTGAGGGTCTCCGTCACTGGCATCGGTACGCGGGCCATTGCGACCGACCTGCGTCGCCTGCCGCGGGCGGCCGGCTCGACGATCCCGGCATAGGCCTGCACGATCCGGTCCGGTGTCATGGTTGAGCGCTCCTCGACCTGCAGTCCGGTCAGCGCATCGATGAACACGCCGCCGCGCTTGGTGGCCTTCATGTTCTGGCGCACCATCTCCCGGAACGACGAGGCCATCACGGCCATCCCGAGGTTGTGCGTGGCCATCGCCCGTACGTCCCATGCCGGGCAGTCGGTCGGCGCCGCCCAGTCGGTGCCGTCCAGTGTGCGGATCTGGTCGAGGAAGCGCTGGTACTCCGTGGCGGCCAGCCGCATGGCGGTCTCACGGTCCAGCGCGGATCGCCTGGTGCGCGCGGCCCGGGGCGTGTCTGTGGTGGTCATGTCGGTTCCTCCGGCAGTCCGAGTGCATCGGCGTACATGTCGACGGCGCGGTCGACGAGCCGGGCCCACCGGGTCCCGCCCGGATCGTTAGCCCACTGCTGGTCGATCAGTCCGGTGATGAGCGCTGTGTAGAGGTCGATGTCGGCGTCCTCGTGCACGCCGATGGCGGCGAGTGCCTCGCGCATGCGGGCGAAGGCGCGTACGGCGGGCGCGTAGCTTTCCTCACTCGGGGTGAAGTCCGGGATGGTGCGCACGTTCATCAGCTGGTGGCGGGCCAGATCGGCCACCGCGAAGTCGAAGAAGGTGGTGGCGATCAGGCGCAGCGCCGGCCGCGGGCGCGCGGGCACGACCAGCTCCTCGATCACATCGACATAGCTCGTCCACGCCTCGCCGAACATCGCGTCGTAGATCGCGTGCTTGGAGTCGAAATGCGAGTACAGCGACGGCGCGCGCATGCCCACCCGCTCCGCCACATCGCGCAACGTGAGCGCCGCCATGCCGTTCTCACGCGCCGCCGCCCACGCGGCGGACAGGATCTCGCGGCGCGCTACCTCACGACGTTTGACTTTCCAATGTGTCGTAGTTTCCCCGAACATGATTAGGCACAGTCCTCGTGACCAGCCTTGCTGTCAACGGACCGCATCAGAAACAGCCCGAATGCCGCCATGCCGCCGGCACGATCGCGGACTGCGGTCCCGGTCCTGGCGGCAGCGCGGGTGTCCGCGCGACTGGATGAACCACTCGAACCGTCGGCGCCACTCACCGTTGGGCACAGAATCCCAGCGGACGTGGTCCGCCTATGCGGGGATCGGCGCGAGTCCGAGTTGCTGCGCCAAACTCGCGGTGTCGAGGTACACCCACATCTTCTGGATCTGTCCGGCGCTGACAATGAATACGTCGACGCCTTGGACGGTGACGGTCCGCCCGCTTGGGTTCTCGCCGGCGAACGAGCCGGCGTGCGTACCACGGGCGACCCAGCGGGCGACAGCTCTATCGCCTTCCACGATGACACCGTCCTCGACAGTCATGTGAAAGTCCGGGAACGCGTTCAGCAGCGTAGCGATGAACTGCCCCACGTCCGCCCTGCCGTGGAGCTGTCCGCCAGGCGCTGTCGGATCGGTGAACTCAATGTCGTCGGCGATCAACTCACCCGCCGCGGCGGCGTCGCGACTGTTCACGACCTCGTTGTAGAACCGGAAGACAACCGCGCGGGTCTCTTCAGCGTTCATGACGGTCTCCTGTGCCTGAGGGATGCCGTGTCGGCTACGCGACGAGTCCACCCCGGACCATGATCAGGACGGAGGCGATCAACCGTCCCATCGGCGGAGCAGCCCATCGCGGCGCCTCCTGCGCCGACAGACGTTAACGTCTCACTGAGACGGTCGCAATGGTACGTTTGGCTGGTGCCGCTTCCCTTGACTGAGTCCTCGTACGCGGTGCTGATCGTGCTCGCGTTGCGTGGCCCCTCTACCGCCTACCAGGTCAAGTCGGGGCTGGAACGGCTGGCCGGGGAGTTCTGGGCCGTGCCTCGCGCGCAGGTCTACCGAGACTGCGTCCGCCTGGTCGAGGCGGGACTGCTCACCGCGCAGCAGGAGGAGAGTGGTCGGCGCCGACGTGTCCTCGAGCTCACCCCAGCCGGTCGTGACGCTGTGACGGAGTGGGTGCGTGAACCCACCGATGCGTCGATGGAGATCCGCGATGTCGCGCTGCTCAAGATCGCGGCGATCGAGCTGTCGACGCCTGAGGATGTCCGTGCTCTGGCCAACCGTCAGGTGATCGCCTACGAGAGGCGCCTGGCCGCCCTTGCCGATATCGAGACTCGCATGCGAACGAGACCGGGAAACGAGCTGCGCCTGCGCAACCTCACTGTCGGGTACGGCGTCTACACCGCCCAGCTCAACTTCTGGAAGGGCCTCGCCACGGATCCCTTCCCTGTGATCAGTCAGGGCGAACGCTCCGCCGGGGCCACCTCCTGAGACTTGCCCGCGCAGCCGCCTGGAAGACCGCCGTCGCGCTGATCCGCACAGCGGGCACCGCCTCAGTGACGTCACTCTGCCAGTTCTGATCCGAGGTGCTTGGCCGGCGGAGGCTCACCCTGAGTGCGATCGCCAACAGGACCGCGAGCGAGACGCGGAGGACTACTTCGACGCGATGGAGAAGCTGACTCGCCCACCCGCCGTGCCGGTCGTGGTCACAGCCACCCTCACGGTTCCGCCTCGGGTGCTCACCAAGCAGTCCACCTCCTGACCGATGACTGGCGGAAGATCACCGGCGCACCTGACGGACAGCGGCCTGGACCCGGTCTGGTCGGCGAGCAACTCTGACACCCTGGGTTCCAGCAACGACTCCGCAATCGGACGGGCCTCGGGCCGATACTCATAGTGCATCGATTCGCCGTTGACCGACGTCACCGTGACGAGTAGATCAACCGGCTGCCCGTCGCTGAACACGGCGGTGCAGCGCACGGTCCGCCCGGGGATGGCCGGCAGGTCCTCCGGACACGTGGCGTCGCGGACGTTCGCTCCGCCGCGCGTGAGCTGTCCGCTGAGATCGCGTGCGAGGTCGCCGGCGCTGCGCGAGGGCGGCGGGGCAGCGACTGTGGGGGTCGGTGACGCGAGCCCGGGATGCGGGTAGAGCGCAGGCATGGCCTTGAACAGCACACTCGCGAGCACCGCGACCGCGGCCACGCCGCCCACAGTGAACACGCTGCCGAGGACCACAGCGGCGGTGGCCAGCCCGTTCCCGGACTCGCCGGTGCGGCGGATCTGTCCGCGGGCGATGACACCGAGCGCGATCGCCGCCGGCGACACCACGAACGCCAGCACGAACGCCACCACGGCCAACGTGTTGAGTTTGGACGGCGGGGGCGACTGGACTGGCGGGCCGGTCGGCAAACCGGCCGGTTGCGGGAACGGAGGAAGTCCCGTTCCAGGGCCGTACCACGTCCCTACGGCAGGAGGTGGCGAGTCGGGCCACTCCGGCCATCCCGGGGTCGATGACATCGCCACTCCTCGACTATCGGCGCAGGGACAGGCTCCCGCCAGCCTGCAGCGCGCAATCACTCGGGCGAGCACGATCCGGACGCCGAAGGAACTGAACCCCACCGGATCACGAGGAGGTTCCCGGCACGACAATAGCCCGCCCGTGTCACGTTCAACACCGATGATCGTTCGGTATTGCGTCCGTGCTGGTCAAGCTGGTGGGCGCGGCAGGTTCGAACCTGCGACCGCTCGGGTGTAAAGGGCGTCGACAACATCGACCACAGCCTCCGATAGGCGGCGCGGGATATTGCTGGAGTCCGGAGGAGGGCTCCGTAGGATTCTCTCGGTCATGAATTTGCGACGGTGGCGATGGCCGGTTCTGGAGGCGGTGACCGCGGTCGGGGCGGCGCTGCTGCTCACCGGGGTTAGTACCTTCGTCGAGGTCGATCCGATCGATCGGGTCGGGCAGGTCAGCGGGCTTGCCGGGGTTCAGGTGTGGTACGCGCTGCTGGCGGGGGTGCTCGTGGCGGGCTTGCTGATCGTGGAGCGGGTGCGCCGTGGCGGGAGCCGCGATGGGCTGGTCCGGCTGGGCTGCGCGGCAGCCGCTGGGCTGGCTACCGGAGCGGTCGCCGGCGGGGTGGTCGTCGCGCTGCACGGCACGCCGTACGGTTTGTGGGCCGGGCAGGGTGACTACAAGGATCTGCTCGACTGGATTCAACGGATGCGGGCAGGTCAACCGACCACCGATCACTACCCCCCGTTGTTCTTGTATGCACTTGCCGCTTATTCCTGGTTGCGCGAGATGCCGCTGGCGTTCGCACTGAAGGACCTACAGATCATCGGGACCGCGCTGTTCGGACCGGCCAGTTACTTGGCGTGGCGGTTGCTGATGCGTCCGGGTTGGGCGTTGTCGATCGGAGTGGTGGCGTCTCTTACCGTGATCGTTCCGCTGAAGCCATACCGGGAGATCGTGCTGGTCGTGCTCCTGCCGGTGATCATCGCATTCGTGCAGCACGCGCGATCGGCCGCAGCGCAGCCGGGGCCGCGCGGCGCGGTGCGCGGGGCTGCGCTGGCGGGCGCGCTATTTGGGGTAACGTTCGGGCTGCTGTTCCTGCTCTACTCCGGGTGGTTCGTCTGGCTTGCCCCAGGGGTCGCGGTGGCCTTGGCCGTCTTGGCGCCGTGGCGCACTCGATGGCCGGCCATCCTGGCACTGGGTGGCACTACGGCCGCGGTGTTCGTCGCGGTGAGCTGGATCCATCTGCGGGGGCTGTTCAGTGCTCGCGGTGGCGCCTCGGACGCCTACGCATACTTCGACACCTACACCGAGCCGACCTTCATCGCGATGTGGCGCGACGACCGCCCGCTAGACCTGCGCGACGGTCCGTGGCCACCACCCGGTGAGCTCGCGAACGTTGGGGTGTTCACCGTGCTGCTGGTGGTCGGGCTAGGCGTGGCGATCGTTCTGGGCTGGCGGCGAACGGCCGTGGTGACCCTGCTCTGCGGCGCCTGCGGGGCTTGGCTGGTTCGGATGCTGCTGGCCAGCCGGGTGTATGCCGACGGGCTGGTCCGGCTCTACCCACGCACAACCCCGGTCCTGCTGTGCTGCCTGATGCTACTAGCCGGCCTCGGAGTCAGGTACGCGGCGGCCACGATCCATCGACAACTGTCTGAGCCGCAGCGAGGGGCGCTGTACGCGGTACCGATCGGGCTGCTGCTCGTGCCCCTGCTGTACTTCTTCGCGTCGGCCGGGTCGGCAACCGCCGACCGGTACATGCCCGATGCCCACCTTGCCGACTATGGATACTTCGCCTGGCTCGCGCACGTCACCCCGGAGCCGGACGGAGGCTGTCCGCCGTTCGGCCAGATTCACGGCGGATGCACCCAACAGCCCATCCACGTCCCGGGCAGCCAGCGCCGAGATCGCTAACCCCATGGACGCGCCCACCAGAAGGCCGTCTCTCGCAGCGATACGACGCCCGCAATATACCTCCGGCGGATTCCTTGGGCGCGGGGTCGGCGCGGACGAACCGACTCCCCCGCGCAGTTCGACGAGTCGACCTATCCACCTGGCCGCTGGGCGTTCCGCCAGGAGTACCCGATCACCTAGTTCTCAGCGAGCGCGGGCTGCGTTCAGTTCGTACCGCATCCACCTGTCCTGGACCACGGACCGCTGCCGTTGTTTCCCCAGCCCAGTCCGAAGCTGTCGCCCACGACGAAGGCGCCTTGAATGTTGACTTGCTGAGCATTGGTCGGGCGTGGCCCCGTTAGTCGCCAGGCAGGCGTGAGGCTGGAGGCAGCCGGGCGGCCCCACGCGGGGCGCGACTTGCGCTGAATGGATAGCCTGCCGATGAGCGAGGATATCTACTGCGGTTCATGTGGTGCGATCCTGCTGAGCCGGACAACGACGATGGCACTCCATCCTCAGCTGACACCCGCGATCACCCAACGGCCGAGGCCGGACCTGGGGGGCACGCCGTCAGCGTGTTTGCGGCGGCGGACCAGGTTGTGGTGGTGGCCGCGCGGGCTGCGCTGAGCCGCGAGCGTGTGGTCATGCTGCGGCATGCCGCGCTCGCGCAGCTGGCTCGACACCCGCGGATGGTGATCGTGGAATTCGCCCCGCCCGCCCTGCTGGCCAACCATGACCCCGCGCCGCTGGAGGCCGCCATGGCGGTACTGATCGAGGTCGCCCGGGAGGCCGCGGACGCGGACATCGGCCTATGCCTGGTCGTAGCGGCCGCCCAGACGGCCGCCATCACCGCGGCGCTGGATGCCGACGCTCGGGAGCTGTTCGAGATCCACCCCACGATCGCCGCGGCTCTGGACGCCGCGCCGTGAGCAAACTCGGCGTCGATCCGCCGCCCGCGCGGGTGCCTTGGTCGGGGCGGATCCGCCGGTCCGGACCGCGCTAGCCTCACAGTGCCATGGATCCGACATCGAGTCGCGCTGGCCCGGGCGCGGTTGGGTCGGCGGAGCCGAAGCCCGTGCTGCGCACCAAGCTGACCCCACCGGGGCCTCAACCGGGTGCGTTGGCGCGGGCCGAGATGGTGGCGCGGTTGGACGCGGAAATGCTCCCCGGCCGGCTGGGGCTGGTGGTCGCCCCGGCGGGCTGGGGCAAGTCCGCCCTGCTCGCCTCTTGGTGCGCTCAGCACCCGCCCCGAGACCGGTGCGGCTGGTTCTCCGCCGATGACGCGGACAACGACCCGGGCCGGTTCTGGACCTATGTGCTGGCCGCGCTCGCCGCGGTCCAGCCCGGCCTGGGCGACGGGGCCACCCAGCTGCTGTCCGCGCCCGGGACGACCGCCCTGGGCGATGTGGTGCCGGCCCTGCTCAACGACCTCGCCGAGCAGTCCGAAGCAGTGGCGCTGATAATCGACGACTATCAGACGGTCACCCACCGCGAGGTCCAGGACAGCGTGGCGCTGCTGGTCGAGCGGATCCCGCCGACACTGTGCCTGATCATCGCGAGCCGGACTCAGCCCAGCGCGCTGCCCATCGCGCGGTGGCGGGGTCGCGGCAGGATGGTCGAGCTCACCGCCGCCGATCTCGCTCTGACCCTCGGCGAGACCACCGAGCTGCTGGCCCGGGAGCTGCCCACCCCGCCGACGGTCGAGGACGCCGCACGGCTGCACGAGCGCACCGAAGGCTGGGTCGCCGGGCTGCACCTCGCGGCACTGTCGCTGCGCCGACGCCGCGACCTGCACGAGGCGATCGGTGAAATCACCGGCGACAACCGCCGCATCGGGGATTATCTGGCCGGGGAGGTGCTCGCCCGGCAACCCGATGAGCTGCGCGCTTTTCTGCGGCGGACCTCGATCCTCCAGCGGCTCAGTGCGCCACTGTGCGACGCCACCACCGCGGGTACCGACGCCGTGGCCATGTTGGCCCGGATCGAGCGCGACCAGCTATTCCTGATTCCGCTCGACGATCGCCGCCGTTGGTACCGCTACCACCATCTGTTCGCCGACGTCCTGCGCCGCGACCTGGAGCAGACCGAGCCCGCCCTCGCCGCGGTGCTGCACCGCCGCGCCGCGGACTGGTTCGCCGTGCACGACTCTCCGCTGGAGGCGGTGGGTCACGCTCTGGCCGGCGGCGACACCGCGCAGGCGGCCGAGCTCATCGCCGTGCACAGCATGCCGGTGTGCCTGCAAGGACAAGTGGACACCGTGCTTGGTTGGTTCGGGGCGCTCGGTGAGGACGTCTGCCGCGCTGATCCGCGCCTGGGCATGGCGCGGGCGATGGTGGCCGGCGCCGGAGGCCATCCCGTCGAGATGGTCCGGTGGGCCGACCTCGCCGAGCAAGCCGCGGTCAGCCCCGGGCTTCCGGTCGACCTTGTCACGTCGGTGCATGCCGGGGTCGCCGTGACCAGATGGGGGGCCGCCTACTTCTCGGGAGATGTCACAGTCTCGGTCCGGCATGCTCGCGCGGCGATCCGACTGCCGGCCGATATTCGGACGCTCAGGCAGGCCTACGCCGCACTCGGCTGGAGCCTCTACCGCAAGGGCCAGTTCCGCGAAGCGCAGGCGCCCTTCGGCCAGGCGATGCTGCTCAGCCAGGATCGCGGCGATGACCTGACGATCATGGTCACCTGCGGCATTCAGGCCATCATTGCCGCCGCCGAGGGCCGGGAACACGACGCCGAGGCTTTCGCGGTCCGAGCCGAGGGCGCGAGTCGGGGCCACTCCGCGGGCGAGCATTTCAACGCGTGGTGTTTCCATTTCGCTCGTGGATGGGCCGCGCGTGGGCAAGCAGAACCGGAACGGGCCCAGGGCCACTTCCAGCGGGCGCTTGAGTTGTTACGGCGCGGCCCGATGCGGCTGGAAACCGTCGAGGTGCTCACCGCCCTGGCCCTGACCGACCGTCAGCTGGGCAGGATCGACTCCGCAACAGATCGCCTTGAAGAGGCTCGGGGGATCCTTGAACACTGTCCGGACCCGGGCTACCTGCTCGCCGACCCCCGCGCGGTCCAGATACCTCCCCCGCCGGTCCCGACCCGGTCCGCCCCGGCCCTCACCCGCCGCGAATCCGAGATCCTCGCCCTGATCGCCGCCGCGCTGAGCGACCAACAGGTCGCCGAGCAGCTGGGGATCAGCCCCCGCACCGTGCACGCCCACCTCCGCTCGATCTATCCCAAGATCGGTGTCAGGGGCCGGGTCGGTGCCGTCCGCTACGCCCTGAACCACCCACCGCCGGCCGGCCCCCGCCACGACTCGGTGGGCTGACCGCGTCCAGTCGGACCTGCCCCCACCCGGCCTATATCCCGCCCGGCGGTTGACTCTCTGTCGAGCGCGGTTCCACACTCGTCCTTCCTACCTAGGTATCACGGCCAGGCACGCCCCTGCCACAGGCGAGGGCAAGCAGCACACCGGAAACGAGGTGGCCACATGTCGCGCAACGGCCACAATGGGCCCGGCGCAGGCCCACGGCCAGCCCACGACCAGACCACAGGCCCGTCGGCTCCCGGGCCGGAGGCGATGCCCGCGCAGTTCTTCTCCCACTACGAAACCGACATCGACCAAGCCCGGGCCGCGGTCGGACAGAGCTTCCACATGATCACCTCGATGGGCCTGCTCGACCGCAACGCCCCCTACGAGTTCCGCATCAACGGATTCACCCTGGGCGCGCTAGCCGTGGGCACGGCCTGGTACAACGCTGGCATTGACGTCACCATGACCGACCTGCGGACCGGCTACTACATCAACTTCCCGCGGACCGGCAGCGTGCGGGTCGAGCACCGCGGCCGCGGCGTCGACATCGCCCCCGGCCGCGCCGCCGTCTACCAGCCAATCGGCGACGTGCACATGCGCACCAGTGGCGGCTACGCCTCCTACGGCGTCCGCATCGACCGCGCCGCCCTGGAGAACGCACTCACCGCCCGCCTCGAACGACCGGTCACCGGCCCGCTGGCATTCGGCCCCAGTCTCGACCTCACCCAGCCAGCCGCGGCGAGCTGGGCCCGGCTCGTGCGGTTGCTGGCCGCCGAGGCCACCGCCTACCAGCGCACGCACCGAACCGCCCTGACCAACCCGCTGATCGCCGCGCCACTGCACGACGCGGTCCTCGCCGGCCTGCTCCAAGCCGCCGATCACCCCGACCGCGAAGCCCTCGAACACCCCGTCCACGCCTGGGGCGCCGCGCCCGTACATCGCGCGATCGACGCCATGCACGCCCACCCCGACCACCCGTTCACCCCCACCGCCCTCGCCCACATCGCGGGCAGCAGCGTGCGGTCCCTGCAGCACGGCTTCCGCCGCCACATCGGCCTCACTCCGATGCAGTACCTGCGCCAGGTCCGCCTCGAACATGCCCACCACGATCTGGCCAACGGCGACCCGACCCACACCACGGTGACCGACATCGCCAGCCACTGGGGCTTCACCCACCTCGGCCGCTTCGCCACCACCTATCGCACGAAATACGGCCAATGCCCATCGCACACCCTCCAACGACCACCCCAGCGCTGTCCCGCTGGACGGCAAGCCACGTGATCCCGAGGAGGCCGCATCGTCGGAGTCCGCATCCCCCGACTTCACTCACGACCGAGGGGGGAGCCGCCATGCCACTGCAGGACAACAAGGATCTGATCCAGCGCTACGTCGCGGCTATCGACGCTATTGCGCCAACCACTCTTCCGACTGGAGCGTCGTGGATGAGTACCTCTCCGAGGACTTCGTCTCCCATTGCCCCCGCCGCTGCCTGGCTTCTCCCTTGATCGAGAAGGGATGAAGCAAGCGAGCGAGATGTTCAGGCAAGGCACATCCGGGGACCACGTGATCGAACTGCAGGTCGCCGAGGGAGATCTTGTTGTAAGCCTCATCCGTGGGCGCGGTGTCCATGACGGCGAGATCCTCGGCATCTCGGCGACCAACCGTGAAATCGAAACCGAGGGCATCGCGATTCATCGTGTCCGGGACGGCAAGATCGTCGAGTACTGGGCAGTCGTCGATCAGGCGCGATTCCTGCAGCAGGTGGGGGTATTGCCAGAACCTCCGGCCTGAGCCCCCAAACTGGGCAGTCTGGTACAGCTCGGAAGCACAGCAACGCCAGCTACTTAGGCCGGCCACACGAGAGCACCAGCAACCTTCTGACCTCGGACGATGCTAAATGATCATGTATCGCGAGCAGTTTACGCCGGAGTGCTCGGAGCCGTGAAGGCAACTGCAGAGCTCGATTGTGGCTACTACCATGATCGACTGGGTGTCGAATCGAGGCTGGTCGGCGGGACGTCTCGGGTCGACGTCGCAGAGCCACGCTTGGCCGACCAGGTTCACCCGCACAGAACTGGCCGAGAGAGGGGTCCGACGTTAGGAAATGGGCAGTTTGGCGACAATATAGTTGAATACGATGCAGAACGGAGCCGGGTCGAGGCCGGATGGGCGAACGACCTTGTCACCGGCATGCAAAGGGAGTTGGCTGTCGCGGCAGTCCGACTCCACATGAGGAGACATGCCATGTACGCCGTGTTCGTTGAGGTCAATGCCGATGAGTCGCATCTACCGGAGGCTCGCAAGAGGCTTCCTGAGGTGGCGGTCCCGGGTGCACGCGAGATGGGTGCACGTGCCGGATACTGGCTCGCGCCGGTAGACGGACGAGGCATTTCGGTGGTGGTATTCGACGAGGAGGAGCCGGCGCGAAAGGCGGCGGGACAGTTCCAGGTCGGTCAGCCTGTAGGCCTAGTTGAGGGCGTGATGGTTCGCACTGTGGAGGTACGCGAGGTCCTCGCCAGTCTCTGAGTGGTTACCGGGCTCGCGACCGGATCACAAGTGGCGTTTAGTTGTCAAAGAACCGGGGCCTCGTCTGAACTGTGGTCGCACTGTGTCAGCGGAGAGTCAGCAAGCTAGCCAACTTCTAAACCGTCGTGACCGCACTGTGCGCCACATGGGCCCAGCTCAACCGCATCATGGCGGTCTCGGCTAACCCAAGCGGGCGCAGCAATCGGTGTTCACACCGGGGCGGTCATCAAGAGTCAAGATCAGGCCGTATTCCAGGCCGTGAAGCGTCCACTAGGCGCGACCAGAGCTGACCAATGATGTCCACCATCATCGCAGCTAGATAGCGATAGCGGCTATCCTGTGGCACGTGACGTTGCCCTTAGGCAAGATCACCCAGATCTCCGAGCCGGTCCCCGGTTCCCGGTTCCCGGTTCCCGGTTCCCGGTTCCCTCGAGTTTCGCACATTGATCGAACATATATTCCCCTCAGTTTTCTTCTAGTGAGTCAGATTGCCGAGTCGACGTCCCTCCTGTGGCCTGTCGAGGCCGGGGCGCCTGGCTGTGCGGTGATGGTTTCCAGCGGGCCCGCACCGGCCCGGGCCGCTGCCATTCCCCCGTTTCGGGCTATGCATTGGTGCGCTACCCCGCCGGTCAGGACATTTGGTGTCTCTTCCTGTGTACGAGCCATCGCGCGGCGGTTTTGCTGGCTGGGCCGTTGGACAGGGTCGCGGTGGCAGAGCTTCACGACCGGGATGAGCAGCACCGGTTAGCGCTGGCCGGCCAGAGTTTCCGTCGGCCGCTGCCGCTGCAGAGCGCCCGCGGCTGACCGACGAGTCCGGTCGGTCGCCGGCAGAGACTGGTGAGGGTGAGAACTGTGCGGGGTGCCGCCACCTGTGGGTCGTTTCCGGCACCACACGCCGCGCCGCTCACCATCCCCGCGGAGGCGAGCGGCCCACCTGCTCAACGACCTCGACGGCCACAGAGATGTTGTGCTCTGCACGGCGCACGGCAGTTCGAGGATGGTCACCCCCACGACGCGGGTGGTACTCGCCTCTACCCAACCTTGCGTACGGGCGCCGGTGGCTGAGTCGCATGCGGTGCGGGCGCGGCGGACAGTCCTGACCGTTCGGTGCCGGCCAGTGCGCCGGTCGGACCGGGTAGCAGCACCGTCGCCCCGCGGGCGCGATGCGCCGCGCCGCGGCCGGCGACCCGGACCTGGGTTCGGGGCGCAGTCGGCCGTGACCATCGGCTCCCAGGCCTTGCCATTGACCGGGGTGGTTGACCAGCTCGAGCTCAACGTCCGCGCCCGGCCAGCTGTGCCCGAACGGCACCAGGACAGCATTCGGTTGTCGTGCGCGGGCGGCGAGGCGCTGGCGGTCCCCGCCCGCAGTCTCTGCGTCCTGGCGATGACGACCAGCTCGACGCCTTCGAGTCTCTAGCCCTCCGTCGCTGTTCGTTTCCGCGCCAGTCCCAGAGCCAGGAAGCCGCTCAGGTCCGTTGTCCTCGACGCGGACTGTCCGCAAACGGCTCGGCGCTCATCGCTACTCCGATCAGCGAGGTCTGGGCTTTCGGAATCGTGAGCGTTCGCGCTGACGGTGAAGCGGATACCCGCCCACCGTGGGCGAGTACGCCCAGCGGTTCGGTGGCCGCAGTGAGCGGAATAGATTCCGCAACTCCGCCCGATGATCGCTGACGGGTCCTACCTGGACAGCATATCAGAATTCAGTATACGAATCAGCTGAAATTCTGCTAACCTCTGAATCCTCAGGGTCCGTCCACCCCGAATGGTCTGGCCTCTGTGCCGTTGTCTCTCACACCGCGACATCCGTGCGTTGACCTTGCCAAAAGGGATGGTCGCGCCATCAACTCGCCCCATACGACCCTCTACATCGGTGCCCCTCCGGACACTGGAGGGCGGATCACCAGGAGTTTTCGTTGAGTTCAGAGGCAGATATCAGTGGACGACTCCGCCGCCTCGCCGATCAGATTAGCCACTCACCGCGCGAGGTAGCTGCTCAGCACGACGAGCTCATGGTCATTCACGACGAACTACTCGAGATCGTCCGTGAGCTCAGCCGACAAATCGCGGAATATGAGTGCCCCTGAAACCCGCACGCCTCACCAACCACACTGGTCACTGCGACATTTCGGCGGTCACGCTCGTCGAGTCACCGTCGAACGCAATGAGTCGACCACCCGGCGCAGAGGTCGATTTCCATGTCCTCGGGTTGCTCGATCCAGTGGGGTACACAACAAACCCACACGACAATCACATGTATCGAATTGTATGAGGGGTGGGCTCCGATGTGCTCTCAACGCCCACCGCCGGATCCGTCGGAGAGCCCCGATCAAATGCTCGGGACCGCGAGCAGGGCGCGGCTGAGTCGCGCGTTAGTCGATGACCTCCTCGACGGCGAAACCGACGCGGTGTCCCCGGAGGAACTCGTCCGTCGGGCGGCCGTGTTGGGCCACGACCCACACCGTTCGTACCGGGTCCTTGCCCTGCGGTGGAGCGGGCGTGCGTTCGACGACAGCTTCATCGACACCGTCACCGCCGCCGCGCATACAGTCCACGTGGTCTGCTGGAGCACTCGTCGCTACCGCGCCCTTGTCGTGCTCGCCCAGCGCTCCGATACCGACGATGCATGGGCAGACACCGGCGTGTGGCGGGGCATGCACCAGGCAATAGCTCATGCCCTACCCGATGGCGTCGGCTCGATCGGTGTCGGCGGCCTCGCCCCGACGCAACGCGACATCCCCCGGTCCTACCGCCAAGCACGGCAAGCCCTCAGCATCCAGACCACTAAAATGAACCCGCATGGCGTCACCAACCATGACCAACTCGGCGTCTACGGGCTGGTCGTCAAATCCGAGGCCGACGATTTCGTGCAGGAATGGTTGGCCCCGCTGCTGGACTACGACCAGCGGCACGGTACCGAGCTGACCAAAACCCTCACCGCCTATCTCAAGTACACCGGCCACTATGGCGAAACCGCGGCCGCCCTCGGTATTCATCGCAGCACCCTTCGGTACCGGCTGTACAGGATCCGCGAGCTCACCGACCACGACCTGGGCGACCCCGAGACTCGGTTCAACCTGCAGATCGCCACCCGCCTCTACCAGGGCCCCACAGCACCTCCCGCGCTCGACGGTCCCAACGCGTCCGGGTCGTAGGCGGGGTCCGGCCGGGCTGGCGCCGGTTCGGGGCGGGCGTAATGCTCACGCATTTTGGCGACCAGGTCGTCGATACGGGCCCGAGCATAGATTTGGGTGCTCGCCAGCGACCGGTGCCGCATCAGCCGCAGAACGTCGGTGATCAGCAGGTTCGGATCGCTCATCAGACGCATCGCGTAGGTATGCCTCATGTCGTGATAGGTCACGTTCGAGCCCAACTGGGCGTTGGCACGGTTGAGCACCTGCCGCAATGCCGAATAGGTCAATATTCGTGTGGGACGCCGCAGCGTCCACCACAGCCTGGTGTCGCCGGTCGGCCGTAGCTGCTCGGTCTCGGCCAGGTAGAGCGCCAGCCACAGCAGCGCGTCCGGGGAGGCTGGCACCCACTCCCGCTCGCCATGCCCCTTCCCGCGCAATGCGATCAGCTGTCCGGCGATGTCGAGGTCTCCGACCCGCATGTCCACCAGCTCGCTGGCCCGCGGCCCGCTGCCTACCCCGAGTGCGATGATCGCCCGGTCCCGATTGCTCGGCAGCGCCGCGAAGAACTCGTCGAACACCGCATCCGGCAGCGCACGAGGCAGCCGAGTGGGGACCCGCTACCGGTAGGCCGCCCGCCGCAGCCGCTCAACCGGCTCGATTGGGCTGCGATGCGTCAGCGCCCGACCACCATCACGGCCCTGCTGAACCGGCACCGGGTTCACCACGGGCCCTCACCGCTCAGCTGGTGGTAGTCATAGAACATCCGCACGGCCGACAGCGCATGGTTGATCATCGCCGGCGCATACCCCTCCGACAGCTCCGGTTTGCCGGTCACACCCCGTTGACCGACCCCGCCAGCACCCCGCTGCGGCGTTGCCGCTGCGGGTTGTCCGCCCCACGCATCCACAACACGAAATCACGCACGTCACGCCGCTCGGCGCGATCCCACGCCACCGAGACAGCGCTCAAGAACCGCAACCACCGCAACAGACTCAGCGGGTAGGAGCGGCACGACGCCGCGCTGTAGTCACAGGCCACCAAGTGCCGCACGAACTCGCCGACAGGCCAATCAACCTCACCATCGACGTCATGAAGCTGGAACGGCTCTCGTGGGTCACCTGTCGCAACAACCGAACCCAAACGCACCAGCCGAAGCGACCGGAGATCACGCTGCTCTGACGGAGGATCGACCGGCTCGTGCACGAGGGGTCCTCCTGCCGGTAATGATCATTACCAGACTGCGTACCCCCACCAGGTACCTGCCCCCGCTACATGCCAGCGATCAGCGCCACCTCAGACCATCAGGGGGTCTAGGCCCGCGGCGGCAACAACTCGATGCCGTGCGCAGCGGCAAGTCCCGCGACTCGGGCTGGGTCAGGCCGGGCCGGCTCAGGCAATACAAGCCGTTCGGCTGGCTCCCCCATGTCGGCGACGAATGCGTCGAAACCGGCCGAGCCAAGGATCAGCAGAGTGCGGCCCTGGCCGAGCTCGGAGACTCGGAAACCGTGCGGCACGCCTCGGGGTAGAAACACCAGCATGCCCGGACCGGCGTTCCACAGCCGCTCGCCACAGAATCCCTCGAATTGACCATCGAGAATGAAGAAGGCCTCGTCGGAATCCCGATGGATATGTGGTGGCGGCGCAAAGCCCGGGGGACAGCGGTGGTCCAGGACAGTGAAGCCCCCGCCGGTGTCCTGTCCGCTGACCTTGGTCAGCGTCAGGGTGTCGAGGAACCAGAACGCCAGACCGTCGTCGGCCGCCAGAACTAGCCCGTCCCTGGTCGAGGCGTGGGAATTGTTCACCGCGCACCCCCCGCTGGCTCAGTCGCCGGTCGACGCCCGCCCGCCGGTTCCGGATCCTCGGGCCGCGGCGCGAACAGCGGCGAGATGTCCATGAAGATCCGGTAGTCCTGGATCAGGCCCGCGCGCATACGAAGGGTGCTCGTCACCGGAAGTGGCATGGTCCGGCTGCCGTCCCTACGGGTGTAGACGACCTCCGCTTCCACGCTCTTCACCTCGCCCTGTTCCCAGTCGCCAGACCACACTCCGGTGATGCGGTGGTCCAGCGCGGCGATCATCGCGAAGAACTCCGAGATGTTGTCTCGTACCTGCTGCCGCCCGACGGCCGGATCCGCATTGCCGAACCGGAAGGTCCCATCATCGGCGAATGCCTGCGACGCGGTGTCGGCATCCATCGCGTCGATCAGCTGAAAAAAGCCCATCAGCCAGTCGTCCGCTGGCTTTTCCCGAGGCGTGGTCGCTAGAGGTGACACTTCCATTTTGGGACTCCTTCCACGGCTCGACCATAAATAGAAACGATCGAGCTGTGAATCCCGCTCGGTAGTGGACCCAACCCCTGAGCCGGGCCTTCGCACCCCGCAATTGAGGGGGTGGCATACCACTGATGGGGCTCGTACAGTCACCGGTGTGGGCATCGAGGCGTTTACTGGCGCTCGTGACCGGCTGCTACGGATCATCGACGACGAAACCGACATCGCGATGATCCTGGACGAGACCCTCGCCTCGCTCCATGCGGTAACCCGCTTTTCTTGGTGCGCGCTAATGACCGTCGACCCGAGGACGCTCTTGCCAACCGGCGGCATCGTGGAAGGCTTTGCCGCCGAGGCGTGTGCCCCCTTCTGGGACAACGAGCTTCTGGCGCCGGGTTTCAACAAGTTCAACGCCCTCGCGCGCAGCACCGACACGGTCGCGACCCTGTACGACGTCACCGACGGCGACATCGAGCGCGCCCCGATCTACACCGATCTCTACGCACCGCTGGGCGTCGCCGACGATCTGCGCGCCGCCTTTGTGCTCGGCACGACATGCTGGGGTGTCACCGACCTCGTCCGTGCGACCGAGGACGGACCGTTCCCCAGCCATGAGGTCAGCCAGGTCCGTAGCCTCGCGCCGCTCATCGCCCGAGCGTTCCGCGGCGGGGTCTGCAGGCTCGATGCCGCGACCCACGGACCGGCGGCCATGCTCGTCATCGACGGCCGCAACCAGATCCAGAACATGACCATGGAATCGCGGGCGCTACTCGATGAGCTGCAGACCAGCGGCGTCGCCGAACCAGGCCTGCCATCCCTGCTCGGGGCGGCGGTGACCAGAGCGCGGTTCAGCCGCACGTCGACAAACCTGGTCACCCGGGTCTGCGGGATATCCGGCCAGTGGCTGCGCGTGACCGCCGTCCCGATGGAGGGCGGCCAAGGCCAGGTGGGCGTCATGATCGAACCCGCCCGGTCCTCTGATGTGTTACCCATCCTGCTCGAGTCCTATGGGCTGACCCAACGCGAGGTGGAGATCGTCCTGCTGCTCGCGCGGGGCCTCGCCACCAGGGACATCGCCGCGGAACTCAGCCTGTCCAGCCACACCGTGCGTGACCACGTCAAGGCCATCTTCGACAAGACCCACGTCAACAGCCGAGGCGAACTCGTCGCTCGGATCTTCTCGGAGCACCTGCTCGACGGCCTAGAAGCGGCCGTCCGCCACCACAGCTGAGCGGCGCGCCGAGGTCTGCCCGCGACGGTGGCCGTCCCACTCGTCGCCGCACTGGCCGAGGCGTTCGGGCGCGCGCCGGGATGGACCTGGCGCCCCATGTTGACCGAATTCTTCATCGGTTGAATTTGGCACCGAGTGGAGGGCGATGGCCCAAGCAAACGGCGTCATCGTTAGTTGGTGCAGTCAACGATGCCGATCACGGTCAAAGTGGTCTCGCCGGCCATGCTGATCAGTCCTTCCGGTCGATGCTGGGTCATTCTCGGGGCCGTCGAGTACGGCCCGGTACGGGCGGGTGTCAGTGAAGGCCGCGTCGTGGCGCGCTACGCAGTTCACGCCTGTCGTTCATCGTCCGGCCCTCATCATGTGTGCGTCCTCGGCTCGCACGCGTTGTGCCCACCGCTCGGCCGTACGGCCGGTGACTCCGAACTCGGCGGCAACCTTGGTTGCTGGGCTACCGGCCCGCAGTGCCTCGCGGCCGGCGGCGGCGTTCTCAGTCGGGGTCGCGGCAACCGGCCGGGCGGCGATTGCTGCGCTCGGTCTCGGTGAGCCCGCCGGCGATACCGTGCGGCAGGGACTCCATCGCCTAGGACAGACACCACTCCTGGACCGGGCAGCCGGCACAGGGCGACCACTTCTTCGGCGCCCCCGCGATAGTCGAACGCTTCCCGAACACACCGATGATCGTTCGGTATTGCGTTCGTGCTGGTCAAGCTGGTGGGCGCGGCAGGGTTCGAACCTGCGGTCGGTAAGCTTACCGCTATCCGCGCCAACCAGCGAAGGTGCTCTCTGACCTGCAGTTCAGTCATCCCAGATCGCGGACAGTGGTGGACATGAGAAGACACGATTGAACACTGCATCTGGCACGATATGGCACGAAATGGGAGACTCACACGAAACGAAGGAGGCGCCGTGCCGAACAACCGGGGCAGCAAGCGTGCGTTCGGCAGCATCCGCAAGCTTCCGAGCGGTCGGTTTCAGGCTCGGTACCTCGGGCCCGACGGCCGGCAATACGCGGCGAAGCGGAGCAACGGTGACCCACTGACATTCGACACGAAAGGCGACGCCGAGGGGTGGTTGAGTCTGCGGCACAGCGAAGTGCTGCGCGGCGAGTGGCTGCCAGCCCCGAAGCCGACCGTCACCTTCGCCGCGTATGCGGGCAGCTGGTTGGCAGCCCGTGAGCTGGCACCCAGAACCCGCGAGCTGTACCGCCGGCTGCTTACCAACCACATCGAGCCGCGGTTCGGCACGGTGGCGCTCGGCGCCATCACGAAGTCCGACGTGCGCGCCTGGCACGCAGGACTGACCTGCGGTCGCACGGCGAAATCGCACGCCTACCAACTGCTGCGCACCATCTGCGGCACCGCCGTGGTAGACGACCTGATCCCCAGCAACCCGTGCCAGATCCGTGGCGCCGGCAGCACCAAGCGCGCCCGCAAAGTGACCGTCGCTACTGCCACCGAGGTGGCCACGCTCGCCGCCGCGATGCCCTCGCGGTTTCGGTTGATGGTGCTGCTGGCCGCGTACGCCGGCCCCCGCTTCGGCGAGATGGCTGAGCTGCGCCGCGGCGATATCGACGCCACGAACGGCGTGCTGCGCATTCGCCGCGGCGTTGTTCGGGTGACCGGCGCCCGACTGGTGAAGGGTCCGAAGTCGGACGCCGGGGTGCGCGACGTGGTGATCCCGCCGCACGTGATGCCGGCCGTACGAGCCCACCTGAGTGAGCACACCCAGCCCGGTCGCGACGGACTACTCTTCCCGGCCGCGAGCGGCGTGCAGCTCAACGAGTCGACGTTCCGTCGCCATTGGTACGCGGCCCGCACGAAGGCCAGCCGTCCAGACCTGCGGTTTCACGACTTGCGGCACACCGCGAACATGGCAGCGGCAGCTGCCGGCGCCGACCTGCCAACGCTCATGGCGCGGATGGGGCACAGCTCGACCGGCGCCGCGCTGGTGTACCTGCACACCGCCGCCGAGCAGGACCGCGCGGTTGCGGAACGGATGTCTGAGCTGGCGACCGGCACCGCCAATGTCGTGCCGATCAAGTCGAAGCGGCGACGTAAGAGCGGCTAACTAATCTCCTAGTCATCCGGCACCCCCGCTGCCGCTCGCGAGGTTCCACCACCGGGGCCTGAGGACAGCGTCCACACATCGCTAAGTGGCGTCTCTACGCCGCGGCGGAACGGCAGGAGCCGGTGGTACTTCCGCCTGATGGCGAAGGCTGATCGGATCGCCCGCACCGGGCGGAACCCGGATGCCGTTTCGTTGGAGGACATGAGGGCGCAGATCGGGCGCCGGCTGGGACGGTAGGTGTACCGGGTCATCCCCGACGAGGTCACCGCCGAGCACGTCCGCGATCATGGCCTCCAAGCGGAGCCGGACGAGGTGAACCTCGAGTTCGCCCGCGAGCATGGGTATGTCGTGGTCTCGGAAGACACCGACTTTGGGGAGCTCCTCGCCCGCCAGGCAACGGCTGCTCCGTCGTTCGTGCTCCTGAGGACCAATGGACCGATGCAGCCGGACGAACACGTCGCCCTTTGCTTGCGAACCTCCCGCGTCTCGAACGCGAGTTGGACCGGGCGCGGTGATCGTGCTGGGTTGCGCCCGGCTCAGAGTTCGGAGCCTCCTGCTCCGGCCACCGTTGCCTCAGCAGCACGATAGCTGAGTCTGGAGGGCCAGGCCGCAACGTCGCCATGCGGGTGGCCTGCGTCAGCCTCTGCTATCTGCTATCTGCTATCTGCTATCTAGAAAGGCCATAGCTTACGTACATGAATTCGATTCCCTCGCGGTAGAGTGCGGAAACCTGAGGTGACTCCGCAGGGGGTAGAGCGAGGTTGCGGAAAATTGCCCACGGAAATCCAGTGACCGCCAGACGAAGACTGCTAAGAGCCTTATCAAGCAGTCTTCCCGTGAACGTCATCGGGTCAAGCAGGATCTCATCTCCGATTTTAATTACTCCCCAATCTTGATAGCGACCTCCGGCGGACGTGCAGCTCGCGCAGAAGCCGTCAACTTTCTCGCGGGGAACAGTAATGTAGGTGGCGTCACCATCTATCTCGGGGCCTCGGTAGAAGGTGGCTCCAGGAGCGACGCTGTGGATGGTGTCCCGCAGGCGCTTGCAGAGATTGAGGATGCCGACTACGTTTGCCTCCTTGGTCACCTCAAAATACTCGGGGAATACTGAACTTGCTTCTCGGCGCCAGTCCTTCTCGGTCCAGCTCGTCGCTTTTCTGGGTACAGGTGAGGGAAGTAGCGAGTTCAAGATTATGGCGAGGGCATCGAAGGTTCCAGATACAGTCAAGCAGAGCCATTCGATGTGGGCGGAGAGTTTGTCCATGCCGTCGTTGTTGACGGGCTTCATTGCTTCGATGGCCACAACATCTCGAATTGCGATCGCAGTTGAGAGTCTTTGGACCATAGATTCCGCCAGCTCGGCGATTTGAGGGGCGGCGGTCAGGGCGCCAATGGAACGAAACCTCATCAGCGAGTGATTTCGATCAAAAACTTTGTCGAGTATAATCAGTCGGCGCGCTAACCACTCGGCGTGCAGGTACTCAATGCGCTCGGGCCAAACCGGCAGCCAGGCTTCGTGATGACGGAGAACGAGCGAGCAGGCCGCGATGGTCTCAGCGCTTGAGAGGCAGAACGTCGGCCTGGTGCGCGGCGGTACGGGAGTTAGAAGCGTGCCTCTTCGATTGGTGGCCAGTATGTCCGCCTGAGTGTGCTCCGCAGCCCGCGCTAAGACGAGCCTATCGTACCAACTCGTCTCACTAATTTTTGCCCTTCGGCTCGCCTCAAACTCGGCCCTCGCCGTCACGTTCGAATTCATTCCGAGTGATACATTTGCGGATTCGCCGCCGTAATTGAATGAAACTTGAAGCGAGTCATTATGAACAGGACGTAGCTCGATTGTGCCGTCGGCAAGTCCGTCGCAAGGGCCGCTTGCTATCGTAACGAAATCGATGTATGCGACTTTCTGGCGACTTCAAAGAACTCTCTAAAAATCTTCGCATCTTCCGACCCTGTGCCCATTAGCAACTTGGGATCGATCAGTATGCGAATCGGCCGCGACCTGTCGTTACGGCGCAACGGGTTTCGGCCTTCGATATCAGTGAAGGTGAATCGAGGCATCATTGAGAGGATCTCATGCCGACGAGTTTTGTGTTTACACTGATATCGGGGCGGTGTGTAATGAGTTCAATGTCCTGGAGTGCGGTCAACGCCTTCGTCTTGGCGGGAAGCTTGCTCACCGAGATGCTGCCATGTGTACCCATGGCCAGCGGTGGTCGCGCCATCTGATTCGACCTTCGCCTTTGAGTCGTTTCCGTCGGGTTTCCGATGGGTTGGATCAAGGAAGCCTAGCTGATGGGTCCGACACAACGCTCTGAGCTGCAACTTTCTGGGATGGGTGGGGTTCGAACCCAGGACCTGACGGATTATGAGTCCTCTCGGGATCCTGTCGAGCTCTGTCGTTCGACGTTACGGAGTGTTATTTTGGCTGGTCCGACTACCAATGTCGTGTCGCGTCCTGTCACAAGCTGGTGGGGTATCCCAGTCCTGCCGTTGTCACACTGTTAGCACACTGCCAACCATCCACATTAGACAAACTCAACGACAACGCAATCACGGCGATCAGAATTCGCTCTGCCAGCAGCCCCTGCACAATGATGCTCCATCTGCCCAACGGACCGGACCCACGCCGAACCTCACAGCGCCATGTCGAGGTCGTGAACGTACGCGGCGGGTTCGACCCCGGCCAACCGGCGCCCGCCGACCTACCGCTTTTCAGGTCTCCGGTACACCGTTCACACAGTGTCCCCCGTCGCTGCCGTGCTGGTCAGCGAGGTACGTGCCACCGCTGAGACTTGCTGTACGGAACGGAACTGAGACGGAAACTGAGACGGCCCAAGATCACCAAGCCGAACGCGGCCACTCATCCGGACGGACCGTCGGCGGCGATGAGGCCACCGTCGCCCTTCGACTTGTGGCGGACCAACATGTGGTGGTTACCCGAGCGGTGGTGGGTGCATCTCGGCATCGGAATCTATCAGCAGGCCACCGCCGTCGCCCGCGAGCTCGTCGCCGAGAACGCGCTACATCTGGGCACGATCCCCCTTCCAGATGTCGTCGAGGCGCGGGGCATGTGCAGGTTGTTGCCGCGGCCGCAACACCGTGGACGCTGGGGTTGCTTGCCCGCGCTCATGCCTTGCTGGAACCGGAGGGCTCCGCCGAAGCGCTCCATGCGGAGGCGGTTGACCGGCTGGGCCGCACCCCCGTGGTCACCGATCTGGCCCGCGCCCACCTCCTGTACTGCGAGTGGCTGCACCGGCGGCGGGCTGACGCCGCGACCCGGCTCGAGCTCGCGCACCACATGTTCCTCGATTTGGACGCGTCCGCATTCGCCGAGCGCACCCGCCGCGACCTCGTTGCCACGGGCGTGAGCGGGCACGCCTGCGCCGCGCCGAACATGTCGGCACTCACCCGTCCAGGGAATCCCAGATCGTCACGCTCGTGGCCAGCGGGGCGACCACTAAGAGGTAGCGACCACAATGTTCATCAGCCCCAGCACCGTCGACTATCACCTCCGGAAAATGTTCCAGAGCTCGGCATCAGCTCACGCAGGCAGCTTCGCCACCTCCCTGACCGCTAGCGACCCGGTACGCGAGCATGCACGCGCGTGTGGATGATGCATGCGGACCTGAAGGGCGGCCCGCCGTCGGAGCGACTCGGCAGGCGCAGTGGGAGCCGGATGGGAATCACGGCGGGCGTCCTTGATCTCGTTCTGCGTGTGTTTTGGAGTGCCGTGGCTCTTGCTTGAAACTGGTGGCTGCTGCCCTTGCCTTTGGCATGTACTCCACGGGCCGAGGCTGGTGCTCCTGCACGGGGTGATCAAGAGTACATCGGCACTCGTCGCTGCTGGTCGCACGCGGCCTCACTCGGGCCAGGCGTTGCCCTGGATGACCTCGACGAAGTCGGTGCGGGTGAATCCGGGGGAGAAATGCGCCAGCACGTCGGCGTTCACGGTGCCGAAGGTGGTGTCCGGGCGGTTGGCGAAGCCGTTGGTGAAGGCGGCCAGGATCTGCCGCTTGAAGTCCGGCCTGGGGTGGGAGTCGGTCACCGCGCGGACCGCGTCCGGGTCCAGGTCGAGGTAACCGATGCTGAGTACGTCGGTCTCCACGCCCGCGGTGACCAGGGCGACCTCGGGTTCCATGAACTCCGGGATGCCTGGGGTGGTGTGCAGCGCGATGCCCGTCCAGGCTCGGCGTGCGCCCTCGTCGTCGATGCCGTGCGCGGTGAGGAAGCGGCGGGCCTCGTCGGCGCCGTCGACCTCGAAGCGCTGGTGTCGGGTGCGGTATGTCTCGGTCAGGCCCAGGTCGTGGAACATCGCGCCGACGTAGAGCAGCTCCGGGTCCGGGTCAGGCCGCGTCGGGTGCCCTGCAGCATCCCGAACAGGAACACCCGGCGGGAGTGGTGGAACAACAGCGGCGGGGCCGAGTCGCGGACCAGCTCGGTCGCCTCGGCGACCAGTCGGCTGTCCGGGATCGTCACGCCGGCGATGGTCTCGGTCATGTTCGTCTCCTTCGAGCGTGTGTCAGCGGTGTCTCCGCTCTCGCCACTCAGGCCACCCCACCGGAGTGGCCTTTCTCAGCAGTTCCGCGGCTTATCGGGCAGCCCCGATAGCCGGACCGGCGCGTTTACCGCTGGTAGGTACGGAAGCGTTCCAGCCAACCAGCAACGTAGATGGATGTTGGCCGTAGCGACGTGTGCTCGGTCACCAACCAGTGTCGTTGTCATGGATGTCGTCACCCCTCAAGCAACCACGAATGTCGTCGCCCAACAGACGGGTCGGAAGTTCACGGTCGAGCTGATTGGGACCTGTTCCTTGTTTTCACCGTCGGTGCCAGCGTGTCCAGCGGGAGCGCGTTGGCGCCATTGGCTATCGGCGCGTCGCTGATGGTGATGATCTACGCCGGTGGGCACATCTCCGGCGGACATTACAACCCGGCCGTGACGATGGCGGTGCTGCTGCGGGGCCGGATCGGGCTCGGGGAGGCCGTCGGGTACTGGATCGCGCAGCTCGTCGCCGCGCTGGTTGTCGGGGCGGTCGTCACCCGGGGCGTCGGCGCCAGCCTGTCCCCGGCCGGTCACGCCCTGGTGACAGCTGTCGTGGCGGAGCTGTTGTTCACCTTCGCCCTGGCCTACGTCGTGCTCAACGTTGCCACCAGCAAGGACCACTCGGACAACTCCTTCTACGGCCTGGCGATCGGTTTCACCGTCGTTGCCGGCGCCGCCGCCGGACTTGCCTTCCGGGTCCTGAACCACTCCGACAAGTGATCCGGCCGCGGGGCCTGCGGATCTAGCCGGAGATCGACAACGCGATCGGCTCTAGGCCCGTCCGGCACGGGTCTGGGCTTCCGGCTTAGGAGCCGAGGCCCCGGATGACGGAACGCGACGTGAACCGCGTGTTCGGTACAGCGCCTTGCCTGGAGGCTGGCAATACCGATGGCTTCACCATTGATGACGTGGAGCTTAAATTTTGAAGCTGCTGCACGGATTGTCGGCAACCTTGCCGCGAGACAAAGGAGAAAATGGTGGTTGAGGAAAACGGGACTTCTGGGAAACTCACGACGGTTGCGGGTGCGCCCGTGCCGGACAACCAGAACATCCAGACCGCGGGACCACGCGGACCCATGCTGTTGCAGGACGTCTGGTTCCTGGAGAAGCTGGCCCATTTCGACCGGGAGGTCATCCCCGAACGGCGAATGCACGCCAAGGGCTCCGGCGCGTTCGGTACCTTCACCGTCACGAACGACATCAGCCGATACACAAAAGCGAAAATCTTCTCTGAAGTCGGCAAGAAGACCGAGATGTTCGCCCGGTTCTCGACCGTCGCAGGGGAACGCGGCGCCGCCGAGGCAGAGCGCGATATCCGCGGATTCGCGCTGAAGTTCTACACGGAGGAGGGAAACTGGGATCTTGTCGGGAACAACACTCCCGTCTTCTTCTTCCGCGACCCACTCAAGTTCACGGACCTCAACCACGCGGTCAAGCGGGACCCCCGTACCAATCTGCGTAGCCCGAAGAACAACTGGGACTTCTGGAGCTCGCTGCCGGAATCGTTGCACCAGGTCACCATCATCATGAGCGATCGTGGAATCCCGGCCTCGTTTCGTAACATGCACGGATTCGGATCCCACACCTTCAGCCTCATCAACGCCGAGGGCGAACGTTTCTGGGTCAAGTTCCACCACCGCGTACAGCAGGGTATCAAGAACCTCACCGACGCCGAGGCGGCCGCGGTCATCGCCAATGACCGCGAAAGCAACCAGCGTGACCTCTACGAAGCGATCGAACGGGGTGACTTCCCTCGCTGGAAGCTGTGCGTCCAGATCATGCCGGAAGCCGACGCCGCCAAGGTGCCCTATCACCCATTCGACCTGACGAAGATCTGGCCGAAGGGCGACTACCCGCTCATCGAGGTCGGCGAGTGGGAACTCAACCGCAACCCGGACAACTACTTCGCCGATGTCGAGCAAGCGGGGTTCAACCCCGCACAGGTCGTGCCCGGGATCAGCTTCTCGCCGGACAAGATGCTGCAAGGACGACTGTTCTCCTACGGGGACGCACAACGCTATCGTGTCGGCGTCAACCATCACCAAATCCCGGTCAACGCTCCGAAATGCCCGGTCAACAGTTACCATCGAGATGGCGCGATGCGCGTCGATGGTAACTACGGCAGCACCCTGCACTACGAGCCAAACAGTTACGGTCAATGGCAGGAGCAGCCCGCCTACCGCAACCCACCGCAGGCCATTGGCAACGTCGCGGATCACTGGAACTTCCGCGAGGATGACGACGACTACTACAGCCAGCCCGGGAATCTTTTCCGGAAGATGACCGCGGAACAACAGCAAGCGTTGTTCGACAACACCGCGCGC
This sequence comes from Pseudonocardia sp. Cha107L01, assembly GCF_052566575.1. Taxonomy (NCBI): domain Bacteria; kingdom Bacillati; phylum Actinomycetota; class Actinomycetes; order Pseudonocardiales; family Pseudonocardiaceae; genus Pseudonocardia; species Pseudonocardia sp. Cha107L01. The sequence goes on along the minus strand of NZ_CP199579.1, from coordinate 4,248,365 downwards.
GCTATGCGGGGTGCACCTCATGGAATCCAGGAACGCTGGATTGGCCACTGCGCCAAGGCCGACCCGGCCTACGGTAAAGGCGTCGCCAAGGCCATCGAAGAACTGGACTAGAAGAGTAGACGGCGGTCGTGCATCGAACTGGCCCGGCAATGAGGACTGGGCCAGTTCGTTGGTGCCTTGCGTGCCCGACAGCAAAGGGAAGGCAGATGCGTGACGCATGGCCAGTACCAGGCAGGTATTGCCACCCCGCCGCAGACGGCCGCGACGTTCCTGGCCTTCGATGTGAACGCGGCCGACCGCGGCGAGCTCACCCAGTCTCACCGCAACCAGGGCCGAGGTTCCGAGCCGAGAGGGGCCCCTCCGCGTGCCGTTGCACTGAGCGCGCTGTCCTGGATCGCCTTGGCGGTCGCATCGCCAGCGCCGCCGCCACTGCCACACACGCCGGTGATGGCGGCGGTATGACCGGTCACCGCGCTGTCCTTCGGCCCGTTGCGAATGAAGGCTACCGCTGCCGCGAATGTCCTCCCGACGAGACAGAGCTCTGCCCGGAATCGTGTGGGGTGTCACCGCCCACGCGGGTCCCGACGCCGGCGGCGCGAACACGCTCGACATAGAACGAAACCCTACTGAAAGGCACAGCACATGACCGAGACGATCGCCGGGATCGACATTCCGGACACCGAGTTGGTCCACAAGGCCACCGAGCTGGTCTGCAAGGCCGAAACCCCCCTGTTGTTCGACCACTCCCGCCGAGTGTTTCTCTTCGCCAGCCTGAAGGGGCGCTACCGCGGGATCGCGGCCGACCCTGAGCTGCTCTACGTCGGTGCGATGTTCCACGACCTGGGGCTGACCGAGAAATACCGCACCCGCCACCAGCGCTTCGAGGTCGACGGCGCCGACCTGGCGCGGGACTTTCTGCTCGACCACGGGCGCAGCGCCGCCGACGCCCGCGCGGTCTGGCTGGGCATCGCGCTGCACACCACTCCGGGCGTTCCCGACCACCTGGAGCCGGAGACGGCGCTGGTCAGCCTCGGCGTCGAGGCGGACGTCCTGGGATGGGACCTCGACCAGATCACGGCCGAGGAGATCGCGGCGGTCGTGGCGGCGCACCCGAGACCGGACTTCAAGAACAACATTCTGCGGGCCTTCTACGAGGGTATGAAGGATCGGCCCGACAGCACCTTCGGCACGATGAACGACGACGTGCTCGCCCACTTCGCGCCCGGCTTCACGCGTGCGGACTTCGTGGACATCATCACCGGCTCGGCATGGCCCGAGTGATCCACTTCGCTGAACCAGGAGAACCGTCATGACCAGCACCTACGTGTCGGCGTCCGGCAAGCGCTCGGACGCCGACGTTCCCGGCTTCAACGCCTCTCCCGCGCTCGCGGCGAGCCTGCAGGCCGTGCTCGTCGACCTGATCGAGCTGCACCTGCAGGCCAAGCAGGCCCACTGGAACGTCGTCGGCCGCAATTTCCGCGACCTGCACCTGCAGCTGGACGAGATCGTCGACGTCGCCCGCGGCGCGAGCGACACCATCGCCGAGCGGCTCCGGGCGCTGCACGCCATCGCCGACGGGCGCTCGGACACCGTCGCGGCCGGCACGACGCTTCCGGCATTCCCGGCCGGCGTGCAGGACACCGCTCGGGTGGTGGACCTGGTGGTCAACCGCCTGCGTGCCGCTGTGGCCACCTTGAGAGGCGTCCACGACAGCGTCGATGCGGAGGACCCGACATCGGCCGACCTGCTGCACGGGATCATCGAGGGCCTCGAGAAGCAGGCCTGGATGGTCGGCGCCGAGAACGTCCGCACCTGAGGCACCGCGGGGCTCAGCCGACCAGGATCCGCCGTCCGGTTGAACTGCGGGTCGAAGGCGGGAGCAGCCCCCCTACCGTAATCCACCGCAGGCAGTTGGCAACGTCGCGGATCACTGGAACTTCCGCGAAGATGACGACGACTACTACAGCCAGCCCGGAAACCTCTTCCGGAAGATGACCGCGGAACAACAACTAGCGTTGTTCGACAACACCGCGCGCGCTATGCGGGGCGTCCCTCATGCGATCCAGAAACGCTGGATTGGCCACTTCGCCAAGGCCGACCCCGCTTACGGTAAAGGCGTCGCCAAGGCCATCGAAGAACTGGGCTAAAGAAGGATATACGGCGGTCGTGCATCGAACTGGCCCGGCAATGAGGACTGGGCCAGTTCGATGTTGCCTTGCGTGCTCGAGAGCAAAGGGGGAAGGCAGATGCGTGACGAAGAATCGCGTGGACCGGCGGCCGACCAGAACTGCCCGGTGAGTGAATCATCTTCGGGGTTCGGACGGCGGTGGTTTCTCCGCAATGTCGGCGGGGGGGTGGCAGGCACGGTCGCCGCTGGCGCGCTGGTGGGCGGGTGCGGGCGAGCCGCCACCCGTCCAGGAGCCGCCAGCCCGCCGCAGAACGGCGGCTCCAACGAGGACGACTACAACCTGGAGGCGACGGAGGACGGGCGGCGGTCGATCCCGTTCCATGGCCAGTACCAGGCAGGTATTGCCACCCCGCCGCAGACGGCCGCGACGTTCCTGGCCTTCGATGTGACCGCTGCCGACTGCGGCCAGCTCACCCAGTTGTTCCAGACGCTCACCGCGCGGGCCGCGTTCCTGACCGCGGGGGGTGTGCCGTCGGCGGATTCCCCTGGAGCCCATTCGGATGACCGGCTGCTCGGATCCACCGTCCCACCCGACGATCTCACTGTGACCGTGGCGCTGGGCGCGTCGCTCTTCGACGGCCGCTACGGGTTGGGGCCCCGCAAGCCGGCCCAGCTCGAGACGATGCAGGCGTTCGCCCACGACAACCTGGACCCGGCGATCTGCGACGGCGACCTGCTGGTGCAGCTGTGTGCCGGGCACCGCGACACGGTCGGGCACGCCATGCTCGACATCCTGGCCAACACCAGCGCCGTCATGCGGGTCCGGTGGCGCATCGACGGGTACCGCTTCCCTCCGCGGCCGGTAGGCATTCCGCGGGACTGGATGGGCTTCAAGGACGGCATTACAAACCCTGACACTGAAGATGCCACGGATATGAACCAGCAGGTATGGACCCAGCCCGGCGCACCCGAACCGGCCTGGACCGCGGGGGGCACCTACCAGGTGGTGCGCATCATCCGGATGCTGCTCGACCAGTGGAACAAGGTGCCCGTCGAGCAACAGGAACGAATCTTCGGCCGGCGCAAGCTCAGCGGCGCCCCGCTGTACGCCACCTCACCCGATGTCCCCGACACCTCGGACCCGATCTACACCAATGATCCACAAGGTCTGGTCACCCCGCTGAACTGCCACATCCGCCTGGCGAACCCGCAGACCCCGGAGACATTGGCCACCAGCAGCATCCTGCGCCGCAGCTTCCAGTACGACCGCAGCCCCGATCAGGCGGGAAATCCCGACATGGGGCATGCGTTCTGCTGCTTCCAGCAGCAGCTGTCGACCTACATTGCCATGCAGAATCGGCTGGAAAACGAAGCGTTGGTCCCCTTCATCAGCCCCATCGGCGGCGGCTACTTCTTCGCCCTCCCCGGAGTGACCGACGCCAACGACTACTACGCCCGCACCCTGCTGGTATGACAGCCGCCGCCCGACCGAGCCGTCTCGTTCCCGGAGGAGTTCACCCATGCGTTCACCGCGACGACGGGCCCGCGCCGGCGTGGGCCGCTCGACACGGGGCAGTGCCCCCCGATCGGCCGCGGTCGCGGCTGGCATGGTGGTCCTGCTGCTGGTATTCGGCACCCTCGCCGCGCCCGCGTCGGCCGCGCCTCTGGCCGGCCAGGCGACCGCGAGTGCCAACGTCTATGTCAGCAACCAACAGGACAACACCGTCTCGGTGATCGACACGCGTACCGACAAGGTAGTAGCGACCGTCCCGGTCGGGACCGCACCGACAGGTGTGGCACTCGCCCCCGACACCAAGCACGCCTACATCGCCAACGCCGAATCCCACGACGTATCGGTGCTCGACACCGCCACCAATACCGTGACCGCCTCCATCGCCCTTCCCGCCGGGAGCAGCCCCACCAGCGTCGCCGTCAGCACTGACGGAAAGACCGCCTACGTCACCGGCGGCGCAACCAACAGCGTCTCCGTGCTCGAGACGGGAACCAACCGGGTCGTGGCCGCTATCCCGGTCGGCACGCAACCGGTCGGCATTGCCATCTCCCGTGACGGCGGGTCGGTCTACGTCGCCAACGCCGGATCCGACAACGTCTCGGTGATCGACAGTCGGACCAACCACACCATCCGGACCCTCCCCGCGGGTCACATCCCCGCCAGCCTCGCCGTCACTCCGGACGGCGGGTCCCTCTACGTCGCCAACGAACTCGCCCAGAGCGTCTCGATCATCGACACGCACACCGGGACAGTCATCGCCACCGTGCCGGTCGGCGTCGGCCCGTTCGGCGCGGCACTGTCTCCGAGCGGCGACAACGCCTACATCGCCGACCTCGGCCCCGGCAACCTCTCCGTCCTCGACACCCACGCCCACCAGGTCACGAACACCGTGTCGCTGGGAACCGAAGGCACCGACCCGTTCAGCGTCGCGGCCACCGCGACCGCCCTCTACGTAGCCGATCAGGGCGCCAACGCCCTGGCCGTCATCGACCCCCACACGCTCAAGGTCCTCACGACCATCTCCGTCGGGGACAGCCCGTACGGCGTGGCAGTTTCCTAAGACTCAGACCGCACTCCCGGACTGCCAGCCCGCGGTCGGGCCGGTAGCGGGCTGCGGGACGGGGGGCGGCACCGTGCGCGGTGGCCGGGCGCCGATGATGACCGCAGCGAGGCAGGCGAGTGCGCCGACGAGCAACGCGTTCGCTGAACTCGATCGACACCTTTGCCAACGCGGGCATCGATCCGGTCGCACCGTACGAAAACGCCGACAACGCCACCGCGGCCGGCCTCATCCACCATCAGCCCCCTGGCACGCTGTCAGGACCACGGCTTACACACTTCGTCTGCCACGCCGTACACGCGGTCAGCAGAGACGGTTCTCGTCAGGACGACACGCTGCGGTGCAAGCGGAACGGCCACCGGTGAGCGGAGCGGGCGAGCACATCGGTCGGCGGGTCGGGCAGCCGGGCCGGGGCGTGGCCCGCGTCGAAGCGGGCGATGGCTACGACGCGGTCCTGGCCGCCGAGGTAGATGTCGGCGGCCAGGAAGCCGGGGCTGCCAACGAGCTCAGGCAATGCCCGCTCCTCGACCCAGGCCAGCAACTCCTGTCGTCGGCCCGGCTCGGCGCGTGCTTCCCACATAAGGGTGTCGGGCCGGTCGGAGGCGGTCGGCTGGGGTGATGCCATCGGAGTGTGATCCCTTCGTTGCGTGCACGCCCGCTGCGGCATCGTCAGCCGCCTTGTCCAGGGTGTCCAGGAAACTGCGAAGGTCGTCGTAAGCCATTGTCGAACCTCTCTCTAGCGGTGCAGGAAGAAGACGGAGTCAGCCCGCGGGCTTCAGTTCGTGGGCGGCGCGTATGCCGTCCCAGCGCTTCGCGGCCGGGGCAGGGAGATTGAACTGGTCCAGGACGCGGGCCACGACGTGGTCGACGATGTCGTCCACCGACTGCGGATTGTTGTAGAAGGCGGGCATGGGCGGCACCATCTGCACACCCCTCTGGGCCGGAGCGAGCATGTTCTCCAGGTGGATCTCGCTCAGCGGAGTCTCACGAGGGACGAGGACGAGCTTGCGGCGCTCCTTGAGCATCACGTCTGCCGCCCGCCCCACCAGCCCGTCGGCGAATCCGGCCCGAATCCCGGCGAGGGTCTTCATCGAGCACGGCACGATCACCATGCCGTCGGTCCGGAAGGAACCGGACGAGATGGTCGCGCCCTGGTCCTCGGGCCGGTGCGTGACATCCGCGAGCGCACCCACTTCGGCCACCGAGAGGCCGGTCTCCAGCTCGACGGTGGTGCGCGCCCAGCGGCTGAGCACCAGGTGGGTCTCCACCTCCGGCAGCTGCCGGAGGTTCTCCAGCAGCCGGACGCCGAACCCGGCACCCGTCGCGCCCGTCATACCCACGATCAGTCGCACCGTGATCAGCTCCCTTGATTCCGGGACTCATCCGGTCGCCTCCCTTTCAGGAAGACAATCGTGGTCCCTGGCTGCCCCAGGGCCTCTGATCAGCCCTGTTGCTCTTCACGCGAGGTGCCGCTGCCCGGTGCCGAGTCGTATTCTGGAGATACGTTTTGGACAAAAACGGACACGCAAGCATCACGGACGTACCCTTCCGCGACACGCGGGAGTGCCGCCCGGAGCGGACGTCCGCGACTTGGCGGCGCTGAGGCCCGTAGCGGCGAAAGTTCGGCACCGCGACAGCGGCAAACGTCGAGGCCACCGAATGCGAATTCGCCAACCGCTGCCCGGCGTTTCTTGCCCGACTGCGCACCTCATTACCATCGCTGACAGCTGAAGGCATGTCTCCGCGGCTAGCGCCCAACTCCATTACCTGCCAGCAGGGCTTCGTCGCTTAACTCGATCGACACCCTTTGCCAACGCAGGCATCGATCCGGTCGCACCGTACGAAATCGCCGACAACGCCACCGCAGCCGGCCTCATCCACCATCCTGAATGCATTCATCGCCCCCCGGCGGCGAACATCAGCGCCAGGACGGAGGTCGCGCAGCCGGATCGGCGCCAGGTCCGCGGCGATACCGCAGGGCGTGGAACCGGGCGGCGACCGTGGCCCGGCACGAGGGCGCGCCACGGCGGACATGGCTGCCGAGGCACGGCGTCGGCTTGGTCAGCCGCGGACCGCGCGGGCCGGGCCCAGGGGAAGCTCGGCCTGCACGGTGGTACCCGCGCCGGGGACGCTCTGCACCCCGAGCCGGCCGCCGAGCGCCTCCACTCGGTCCTTGAGCCCGACCAGGCCGGATCCGCCGGCGGGGTCGGCGCCGCCGCGGCCGTCGTCGCGGATCTCGACCCGCAGCTGCCCTTCGCCGACGGCCACGCAGACGTCGACGACCGAGGCACCGGCGTGTTTGGCGGCGTTGGTCAGTGCCTCGGCGACGACATAGTAGGCGGCCAGCTCAACCGGTTCGGGCAGCCGCCCGTCGACGCGAGCGTCAAGGCGCACGGGGACCGCGGAACGGCGGCCCAGCGTCCGCAACGCCTGGCGCAATCCGCCGTCGGCGAGCGCGGCCGGGTGCAGGCCGCGGGCGAGCTCGCGCAGCTCGTCGAGCACCTCACCCAGCTCGTCGACGACGCCGTCCAGCTGCGCGGTCAGCTCGTCGGCGCTGGAGGGCACCGCCGCCATCACCCCCCCGCGCAGGCGCAGCGCGAGGGAGACCAGCCGCTGCTGGGCGCCGTCGTGTAGGTCGCGTTCGATGCCGCGGCGGGCGGCGTCGGCGGCGGCGACGATGCGGGCCCGGGAGGCGGTCAGCGCGGCCTCGGCCTCGGTGTTGGCGATGGCGGTGGCGACCAACTCGGTGAACCCGGCCAGCCGCGCCTCGGTGTCCGCCGGCAACGGCTCCACCTGCGTGGACACCGCAGCCAGCAGCCCCCACAGCCGGCCCGCGACGTTGATCGGCACGCCCACCGACGAGCGGATGCCCACCTGGCGGGCGAGCTCGGCGACCGCACCCGAGGCGTGCGCGTAGTCGATGCGCGCTGGCCGGCGAGTCTCGAAAACCAGCGTGGGCATGTTCTGTCCTCCGGTCTCAGCCCGAGTGCTGACCGGGATTGGGAACACGGCACCGGTGCCGCTCCATGCACCGACCCATGTCATAACCCCCTCCGGCTCGCACCGGATCAGGCTGGTGTAGTCGACCTGCAGCACCCGCCCGGCCTCGGCGGTGACCGCGGTGAACACCTCCTCCGGCCGCGCCCCGCTCGCTACCAGGGTCGCCACCCGCCGCAGCGCCGCCTGCTCCCCGGCGGAGCTGCGCAGCTCCACCCGGGCCTGTGTGTTCGCGATCGCGGTCGCGACCAACTCGGTGAACCCGGCCAGCCGCGCCTCGGTGTCCGCCGGTAGCGACTCCTCCCGCCTGGACCCCACGATCATGACGCCCCACAGCAGGCCCTGGACCCTGATCGGCGTGCCGACGGCGGCGCGGAAGCCCCACTCCCGGCCGAGATCGGCGGCCCCGCCGGAGGCGCCGGCGTAGTCGTCGATCCGGGCGGGTTGCCCGGTCTCGAACACCAGCGTGGCGATGTTCCGCCCCCCGAGCCGAGCACAGGTGCCGACGATCGGGCCATCGCTGGCCGCGACGAAGGTCACGGCGTCGCCGGGCTCGTAGCGCAACAGGTTTGCGTGGTCCGCTGGAAGCTGCCGCGCGGCCTCCGCAGTGACTGCGGCGAACACCTCCTCCGGTGGTGCCGCCCGGGCCACCAGGGTCGCCACCCGCCGCAGGGCGGCCTGCTCGTCCGCGACCCGGCGATACTCGACGTAGAGCTGGGCGTTGTCGAGGGAGACGGCGAGCTGGCCGGCGATGAGTTTTACCGCGTCGAGCCGTTGAGTGGTGAATGCGTCGCGGATGAGCCGGTTCTCCAGCAGCAGCACCGCCTGCAGGGTGCCGCGGCTGAGGATGGGCACTGCCAGCAGCGAGCAATAGGCGAGGTCGGCGAAATAGGGGTCGCGGGCGAACCGGTCGTCGCCGGTGGCGTCGGCCACGACCAACGGTTCGCCCGTCCGCTGCGCGTAGCGCAGGACCGACATCGGCACCGCGTTCTCATGCCTGGTGCCCCCGATCCGGGCGCCGCCGCCGTCACCATCGGGCGCGGGCAGCAACCAGTCGCGCCGGGCATCGCCCCAGAGCAGCAGCTGGACATCGGTGGCGCCGGTCATCGTGCGGAGCACCTCGACAACGCGGGCGTGGAGGCGTTCGATGGTGGTTTCGGAGCTGAGGACTTGGGAGGCGGCCAGGATGCCGAGCAGGTCGAGCGTTCCGGCGGTGACGGTGGCGCGCTGATGGGGAAGATCGCCAGGCTGGTCGGCGGACGCATCGGCGTGTGGCCGCAGGGTCGGGTAGGCCCAATCCAGATGGCCGACCTTCGCGGTCGCTCCCCAGGCGAGATACTCCCGGCGGGCCTGGGCGAGGAGCTCGTAACCGGCCTGCTCGACGCCGTGGGCGAGGTAAAAGCAGGCGGCGCGTTCGGCGATCAGGGCCCGGTGCCAGGGCCGTTGGCGTCCGGCGACCTCCCGCCGGGCGGCGTCAAAGGCGAGGACGGCGGCGCGGAAGTCGCCGACCGCCCAGGCCCGCTCGGCCTCGAGAAGCCTCAGCAGGTGCAGAAAGTTGTCCGACGCGTCCGCCGCACGGGCGGCCAGCCAGCCCGTCACCTCGTTCAGTTCTGCCAGCAGGCCGCCGCGCTCGTCACTGTCCATGATGCGGGCCCGCCCGGCCAGGTCTAGCCCGCGCAGGAGGCGGGCGATGGCGGTCACGTAGGCGCCCGCGGCGGCCGGCAGCAGCGGCATCGCCGCCGCAGTGTGCTGCGCCAGGCCGGCCGGATCGCCGAAGATGACGGCGGCGATCGCGCGGCTGACGTGCGCCTGGACACGCGCCAGCGGGTTGCCGACGTACCTGTCGGGCGCCACCCCACCAGCTGCGGCGGAGCGTTCGCTGCGTAGCACACCGGCCAGCCACCGGTCGCCGTCGATCAACTGACCGGTTTGTTCACTGCCGGTACGCCGCACGAAGGCCAAGGCATCCTCGACCTCGGCGACGTAGGCGTCCAGCGAGGGCGCGCCGTCCAGCAGGCCCCTCACGGCCGGATAGTAGGTGTGTCCCGCGTTGGCCAGGTCACCTCCGGCGATCAGTCCTTCCCGGGCCCGCTGCGCTTCTTGGACACCGCTTTCGATCGGCTCGCCCCAGCAGCTCAGGTGGGCGAACAGGAAACGCGCCTGCGAGGTGGCAGGCTCGTAGCCGCGGGCCTCGCCCAGCGCCACGATCCGCCGCCCCGCCCGGTACCCGGCGGCGTAGTCGCCCCGCAGCGCCACAGCGGCGAAGGCCGCGTGGCCGGCCGAGCCGACCAGCGCAGGGGCCGGGCCGTGCTCGATACAGATACGCAGCGCCTCCAGGCTCAGCCACCCGTGCATGGAGAAGTCCTCGCCGAAGTACGCCGGCGGCAGCGTCGCGTCGATCAGACCGGACGCGGCGAGCAGCAGTGGGTCGGTGATATCTGGCCGGGCCAGATCGTCGGGGGCGCCGGTGTGGTCCAGCCACCGGTACAGACAGCCGAACCGGTGGTCCAGCTCGACGGCGAGCCGGTCCGCCGCCGGGACGGCGATGCCGAGCTCACGCAGCGAGTCCAGGCCGAGGCTGATCGCCTCCGCGAAACGGGTCCGGTGGGTCAGGCTTCTCACCTGCACCGCCGTCGGATCCGCGCGCTGCAGGGCGGTGGGGCGCAGCCGCTCGATCGTCCGGTACTCCTCGTCGGCCGCGTCCAGGCGCCCGATGCTGTATAGGGCGGCGTGCCGGCCGGTATGCACCGCGACGAGCATGGCGGTCTCGCTCGGGTCGATCAGCCTCAGCGCGCCCGCCAGCAGTGCGTTCACCAGCGCGTGGTCGCCAATCAACGCCGCCTGGTCGGCGGCCCGGCGCAGCAGCCCCACCACCACGTGGCGCTCCGCTGCGTCGGCGACGGCGTCGATCACCGGCAGGTACTGCTCGGCCGCCACCGCGTACAGCTCCGGTACTCCGGCCAGCCGCCGCGCCATGGCCAGCTGCAACGCGCGTCGCCGTGCCGGGGCCAGACCGCCCAGGATGACCTCGCGGGCGCGGTCATGGCGAAACCGCACCGAATCACGCAGCCCTGGCTCGCCCACCAAGACGCCCTCGTCGAGGGCGGGCGCCAGCTGCTGGTCCACCACGCCCGGCGGAGCATCGATGGCGGTCCGCAGCAGGCTTGCCTCTGCCCGTCCGCCCAGGCAGGCCATCGCCTCGATCAGCGCGCGGGAGGCCGGTGGCATCGCCGCGACTCGCGCCGCGAGCAACCCGGCCACCTCCGACTCGCCCAGACGAACCCGCGCGGCTGTCTCGTCCCACCGCCACCCCGCGGCCGTTGCGGTCAGCACGCCCTCGTGTCGCAGCGCGTTGAGCAGCTCCACCGTCTCGTACGGGTTGCCCGACGTACGTGATTCGATCACCTCGACCAGGCCGGCCGCCGCAGCCGCGTCCACGTGCAGCATCTCCGCCACCATGGTGACGAGGTCCGGCACCGCCAAGTTGTCCAGGCGCAGCTGCCGCACACCGGCCTGATCGCGCCACCGGGACAGCAGCGCGGCCAGCGGATGTGCCATGTCCACCTCGGTTTCGCGGTAGGCCCCCACCAGCAACAGGCCCTCGAACGGTTCCTCGCTGAGCACGAGGTCGACGAAGCCGAGCGGGGTGCGACCGGCCCACTGCAGGTCATCGAGGAACACCACCACCGGCCGTTGCCGAGACGCAACCGCCCTCAGCACCTGCACACCCACTCGCTGCGTCCGCGCCTGTGCGGTCAGCGGATCCCCCGGATTTGGCGGCACCCGCAGCAGCATCGTGAACTCCGGCACCAACGCGGCCAGCAGTCCAGTGTTCGGGCCGAGCGCCTTGATGATCCGTTCGCGGACCTCGGCAAGCTTGTCCTCCGGCTCGGCCAAGAGCATCCGGCCCAACGCGCGAAACGCCTGGTAACTGGCATCGAACTCCATATCCCGCCGCCACTGATCGAACTTGCCGGCCACGAACCAGCCCTCCCGGCCGGTCACCGCCGGCCGCAACTGGTCGACCAGTGCGGTCTTGCCCACCCCCGGAGCGCCGCCGACCAGCACTCCCTGACAGCGGCTGGCCAGCGCCGCCTCGAACGCTGCCTCCAGCGCCGCCAGCTCGGCGTCGCGTCCCACCAGCTGCGGCGGCAGCAGCCGCGAAGGAACGTCGTGCTCGCCGATACGCACCCGAGCCGCTGCCGGACGTGCCTGGGCGTCGCGGACCTGTTGCAGGTCGTGGACTACGCCGTCGGCGGTCTGGTAGCGATGGTCGGGTTCCTTCTCCAGCAGACGCATGACGATTTCCGACAACGGGCCCGGTAGGGCCGCGTTCACCTGGGCCGGCGCCACCGGCACCCGGGCCAGGTGATCGTGCGTGAGGCGCAGCGGGTCCCCGGAACCGAAAGGCGGCCCGCCGGTGGCCAACTCGTAGAGCGTCGCGCCGAGCGCGTACAGGTCGGCGCGCTGGTCCGCCGGCCGGCCGGTGCGCCCGGTCTGCTCCGGCGCCAGATACGCCAACGTCCCCACGATCTGGTTGTGGTGGGTGAACTCCGGACGGACCTCGGCCACCGAGGCCGCCAACGCGAAGTCCACCAGGCACGGGGCGCCGTCGCGGGAGACTACGATGTTCCCCGGACTGATATCCCGGTGCATTACCCCCCGGCGGTGCATCCCCGCCACCGCCTGGGCCACCTCCACCGCAAGCCCGATTAGGTCATCGACGCCCAGCGGCTTCGCCAGCCCGGCCACGCTCGTGCCGCCGGCGTCGGCCAGCACGATCGAGCCCGGGTAGCGCGGAGCATCCAGCGACTGTGAGACCCCCGCAACCCCGCGCAGCCGCTGCAGCATTGCCAGCTCATTCCCCAGCCGGCGTTCCGCGTTCGGCCCCAGCGGCTCCTTCCGAATGACTGTGCGCCCCGGAAAGAACAGCCGAGTCACACGTGTGCGTTCACTCTCGTGCAATATCTCGGCCCGAACGAGCCGAGCCGGCGTCATCCCGCCTCCCCCATACGAGACCTCCACACAATCGGACCCCCCCAGACCATGCATACACCTACTCGAGCGCGGAGGCGACGATTCCTGAGGCCTGCACCAGCGCGACCCCGCTTCGCTACCCATACCGGGCGCTGACGGACACCATCCCGGTAGTCTAGATTACGAACTATTCGTGATCGTGCCTGTCATGCACGCTGTCTCGGTGCTGCACGTGGAGGCGAGCGACCCCGTCCTGCCGGGGACTCTGCTCGCGCTGGTTGTCGCCGCAGTCCTCATCGCGATGGACTGCGCCGTCATCGCAGTGCGTCATCGCACCCCTGCGCGACCCTTGGCATTGCTCGGCGGCGTGGTTGCTCTGTCGATCGAACCGTTCTGGAATTGCGACGTCCTGTTCACGTTCGCCGCGAACTCCGCGCCCATCGCTTTCACCTCATTCGGCCGGTCGATATCGCTATAGCTGGCCTCATCTACCCGGCGTTCATCGGCTGGGGCTCAGCCCTTAGTTTATCGACTCATCAGGACGGGCAGGCGGCAAACTAGCCAGCCGAGGTTCCTGGGGCACCAACTGCATTTCCAGGACACCCCGCGGCGATCCACCGCAGGCTCTCAACCTCCTCAGCGATGTCCATGCATGGAGCATTTACGAATCCGACGCGCACCCCAACCAGGGTGCTGGTGCAGCAACATCGCCAGTCCGTTTCGACGGCGAGCTCCCGCGTGCAGACAGGCAAGTGAATCAACAGCGTCCTAAAGCAGCCGCCCTGCGGGGTGACACTACAGGGAGCTGAACAGCAATGAGGCGCGATGTAGCCACGTGAGGTAGATGGCCGCAGTCGCGCCGGGCGAGAGCTGACCGGATTCGCGGAGCGCGCGGATCGTGTTGGATTCGAAGGGAACGGCTCGGGCAGGAATGGCGCCCTCGTCGTTGCGGTCGACGTGGCCCCCGAACAGCGAGTCGTACAGCTCAGGTTCGAACACGGCGACCGTGAGCAAGTCGCCGGCGAGCGTCAGCGCGTCGAGCGTGAGACCGAGGCAGTAGACCCGAATCTGACCATCGGCCAGCCCCTGGTCCATCGTTGCGAAGGGCTCGAGGTTCGCATAATCGAGCGGGCGGCCGCTGCCGTCGCACTCTGCTTGCCCAAGAAGCTCCTCCGCGTACTCGCGCTGGATGTTGCGCCAGATCGAGAAGTCGTTGGCCACTGACTCGGGCAGCACGCTGCACGGTTGGAAGAACGACGTCGACCGCGTATACCGTGCGATCGCCAACGCCGTCGCTTGAACCCGTACCGGTGCGCCATGAAGCTGGACGCTCACATCGGCAACGGAAGGTCGATCCATTATGCGTCCTGGCAGTGTCAATCCCCTCAAATCGTGGAGGCGATGTTTTGCCACGTCGGCCGTGACCCCCGCGACTGACGCCGCCACGCTCCTTACGCATCCCATCGACGTCCCAGGCTGCGGCGTTGAGCAGGCGCTGCATGCCATCCGGGGTGAGATCTGATCTCGCCGCCCCACCGGCCCAAGCATTCAGACAGGGAGCGTCCGCAGGCTCCCTGATCAACTCCTCGGTGTCCGGCCGTAGGCCGCCGGGACTGCCCCGTAAGCCGAAACCCAACCGAACAAGATCATCCGGGTGGCGAGCGATGCCGCGAGCGCTCTGATCTGCACCCTGCGTGACCTGCGCCGTCTCAGCAGACTGGTACGAATTGGTTCTCACTTGAGGGGGTTCAGATTTTACAGGTTTCGGCGGGCAAGACGGGGTCGTTAGGGTGCACGGTGTGCCCAGATTCGCCGCGTTCAACACGTCGGACTTGCGTAGCGCCAGCAGCGCGGGGCGGTTGCCGTGATTGGGACGCTCGGTCACGCTGCTGCGAGTGGACAGCACCGGCGTCGTCCATCAGGCCAAGACGGAATCAGAGAAAAGGTCCTTGCTGGAGTCCGCGACAAGCAAGGACGTCGTGCTCGTCGCTTGGCGGACGTGGTACGCCAGTTGCTGAACGCGGCGCGCAGGCGGACTCGGGCTTGCCTTTGTCATTACCTCGGCGCTCCCGGGGCGGAACCGGCTCTGCACCGCACCGAGCCGGCGATCGAGTTCGAGGTGTCACTCATCGCGTCGAAGCAGCCCGCCTCGCGGGCCGCCACGAAGGCTTTCGTCACCACGGTCGAGGAGATGTTCAGCCAATTCGATGTCACGCGTTGTCGCAGAGCGGAGGCCACGAGCATCCCCGAGGCGAAGATGACGGTGTCGACGGGTGCGTGTTCGCGGTGGGGATCGGGATCGACCAGCTTCAGACGCGGCCCACTAGCACCTTGATCAGAGCTGGAAGTGATAACTTCAGCACCTTCGCCCCCGCTCCATTCCAATCGGAAGCGGTTGGCGTAGTCCTTGACCAGGTCGTGGCGTGGAGTACCGCTCTGGCCACCTTACGTTCGCCGTTCTGAAAGTGGCGAGGCCAGTACCCTCAAGCGCTCGCCTCCCTAAAGCGAGCGGGTGAGCTCGACGAGCCCGGTCTCCGAAGCTATATTCCGGTTGAACTGATTGAAGCAGCTGTTCGCTCGGGTGCTAATACTGTCGCCGCCGAGGCCCTTGAAAGACTGACGGAACGTACGTGCGCCAGTGATAGTGCCTGGCTCGCGCCGCCCTGTTACCGAGCAGCGATCCGAGAGACTTCCCCGATCGATCAGCAATTGCTTGGGGCGTTCCGGCCGTGTTTCTCCGCGCGCGGGTTCGCCACGTGCACCACGCTGGTCACCGGTCTGAGTGGCCTAGTGCCGCCACCTCGGCCAGGGAAACCTGCCTGCACCGCGCGAGCAACGGCTCAGGACGCATCGCGCTTTGTCAGGCCGCCCAGCGAGATCACGTATTCCTTCGATGAATCGTCGAAGTTCACGCTGTAGACGGTCGGAAAGTAGCCGCTGCGCTGATAGGCGACCGGCTGTTTGATGTCCTGCCGTAGTGGCGCCTTAGTCAGTAGCCACTCTCTGGTCATCATCGGCTCCATGAACGTGTACTGCCCATCCCAGGAGCCGTTGATGAAGGTCGACTTGAAGTCGTACTTGCCGGGCACGAGTCCCTCGGAACTGTCGAGCCAGTGCAGGCACCATGCTCTCGGCGGGCGCACTGGGGTCCCGCACATAGTCCTTGGGCACGTATCCTCGACGAAGGCCTGCTGGCCCGCTTCCCGGAGGGCTACCGCCATCTGGCCTACCTGCAGACCCGCATCGGGATCATCTTCACGCTTCTGTACGTCGTGGCTTTGCACCCACTGTTGCCGTGGCCTAACAGCGCCGCAGGCAACATGGCCAAGGCCTTCGTGTTCGGCACCATCCTCGCCGTCCTGAGCGTCCTGGTCATGACTCCCCTCGTTTACGCACCGGCGATGGGCGTGCACGCGGGGTTCCTCAGCCTGAACTTCGGCTGGATCTTCGTGCTGGCCGTCTTCGTCTAGCACTGGATCTACGCCCTCCACGTCGGGTTCATCTACAACCCGACGTCACCCCACAGACGGTGATGCGGTCGCGGCCGCCAACAAGCCATTGCCGCCCTGGATGCCAGTCTCGGCGTCGACGTCCAGCACGGCCGCGCGTACGCGGGTTGGACGGATCGAGCGCAACTAGGTTTAGCCGCCGGTGATTCGTTTGAGGCTGTGCTCGTGGGTGAGCCGGGCCACCTCTGCCGAGTCCCGGGCGGCGATCGCCTCCACCAGGTCGGCGTGCACCTGATAGCGCCCCCGCATGACCTCCGCGAGCGGCTGGTCCTGCACCGGCAGCACCGCCAGGGTGTGCGCCTCCACGATGTCGAGCAGCGTGGTGTAGAGCGAGCGCAGCATCGCGCTGGGGTTGACAGCGGCGATCAGCGCGTGCAGCCGCCAGTTCGCGTGCAGGAACTCCACGGGGTCCTGGGTCTCGGTGGCCGCGAGCATCGCCGCCACCTGCCCGCGATACGCCTCGAGGTCGGCTGGCGAGGAGTGGTGCTGCGCGTCGGCGATCAGCAGCGGGTCCAGCGCGTCGCGGATGCGGACCGCGTCGGAGACCGACGCGGCGTCCGCATCCAGCGCGAGCACCGAGTTGCCCAGCCGGACCATCGGCGATTGCTCCGCGACGAACAGCCCCCCGCCCGGGCCGGGTTTCACCTCGACCAACCCGCGCGACTGCAGCAGCCGAAGACTCTCGTTGAAGGTGCCGACCGAGACCTCACACAGCTCACGCAGCTCGTTCTTCGTGCCCAACCGCGTGCCCGGAGCCGACCGGCGGACCAGCTCCGCCACGCGCCGAGCGGCGCTCTCGGCGCGCGAGCCGACGCCGTCACTGAGCATCCCAGCACTCACCGGTGACCACCTCCCCTATCCGTCATGATGATTATGACCTAGGTCTTGACAGCAGTCCAGTCGAGTGTCGATACTTTCAGCCATAATCATCATGATTGATTGTGTACTCGCTCAAGCCCGGGACACAACGTCAAGGAGGACGTGATGAGGGAGATCGAAGTCCCAGTACTGATCGTGGGGGGCGGCGGCGCAGGTCTGACCTCGTCGATGCTGTTGTCGCAGCTGGGGGTGCGCTCGCTGCTCGTTTCCCGCCATCCGGGCACCTCCGTGCTGCCGAAGGCCCATGTGCTCAACCAGCGCACCATGGAGATCTTCACCGAGCTGGGCGTCGCGCCGGAGATCATGCGCAGGAGCACGCCGGCGGCGAACATGCAGGCCACGGCCTGGTACGCCGGGGTGGCCGGGGCACACGACGGCTACGGGCGCCGGGTGGGTCGACTGGAGGTCTGGGGCGGTGGATACACCGACCCGGACTACATCGCGGCGAGCCCGTGCCGCACCGCGAACCTGCCTCAGATCCGCCTGGAACCGGTGCTCAAGGCGCACGCCGAGACGTTTCCCGAGGCCGATATCCGGTTCAACCACGAGCTGCTGGCGATCGATCAGGACGCGGAGGCAGTCACCGCGACGGTCCTCGACCGCGGCACCGGCGAGCAGTACCAGGTGCGCAGCCGCTACCTGCTGGGCGCGGACGGCGGCCGCAGCGTCGGACAGCTGGTCGGCATCGATATGAGCGGGCCCACCAACCTCATGCGGATGGTCTCCACCCACATGACCGCCGACCTGTCGAGCTACCTCGACGACCCCGACGTGCTGATCCGCTGGCTGGTCAACCCCGACTTCGGTGGCTCATGGGCCTCCGGGGTGCTGGTGGCCATGGGCCCGGACCACTGGGGGCCCGACTCCGAGGAGTGGGTGTTCCACCTGCAGTTCGCCATCGACGACACCGACGCCCATGACCCGGACAAGGTGCTCGCCAGGATCCGCGCGACGCTGGGCATTCCCGACTTCAGCCCGGTCATCCACCACATCAGCCCCTGGGTCATGGAGGGCGTGCTCGCCGACGAGTTCCGGGCCGGGCGCGTGTTCCTGATCGGCGACGCGGCCCACCGACACCCGCCGACCGGCGGACTGGGCCTCAACAGCGCCGTGCACGACGCCTACAACCTGTGCTGGAAGCTCGCCGCGGTGCTGGCCGGACGAGCGGACGACTACCTGCTCGACAGCTACGGCGCCGAGCGCCGACCGACCGACGCGGCCAACGTCGAGGCCGCGGTGAATGCCGCGATGAACCACTACAGCATCGACCAGGCACTGGAGCTCTCCCCGGACAAGACCCCCGAGGCCAACTGGGCCGAGGTACGCCCGCTGTGGGAGCAGCTGCCGAACTCCGAACACAAACGCCAAGCGCTCAACCGGGCGATCGGCTCGCAGACCATGGAGTTCCGCCACCACAACGTCGAGTTTGGCTACACCTACCAATCGTCCGCCGTGATCGACGACGGCTCGCCGGCCTACACCCCGCTGGACCCGGTACGGCTGTACGAACCGAGCACCAAACCCGGCCACCCGATGCCGCACGCCTGGGTCGAGCGCGAAGGCGAGCGGGTCCCACTGGGCACCTTGCTACACGGGGGGCAGTTCCTGCTCATCGCCGGCGAGGAAGGACACGCCTGGGTCGAGGCGGCCGAAAAGGTCGCCGCGGAGCGTGGCCTGCCGCTACGCGCAACCCGGGTCGGCGTGCTGGGCAGCGACTACGTCGACGTGCGCTGCAGCTGGCTGAAGCACCGAGGCATCTCCGCCGAGGGCGCGGTGCTGGTGCGGCCCGACCGGTACGTGGCGTTCCGCTCGCACGGCGCGGTGCCAGACCCCGCACAAACCCTGCGGCAGGCGCTCAACCACATCCTGGCTACTCCCGGTAAGGACTGATCATGCGCATCGGAAATCTGGCCGGCCGGCTCACTGTGTTCACCGAGCACGGCGCCCTCGATGTCGAGCAAACCAGCGCTGGTGAGTTCAGTGCCGATCCTCAGGCTATCTACCCTCGGTGGGAGGAGTTCCGGCGCTGGTGGGCGGGTCACGCGCCGCGCACGGAGCCCGCTGTTCCCTTTACCCAGGACGATCTCGGTGCCCCCGCACCACACCCGGCGCAGGTGCTCGCGATCGGGCTCAACTACCGCGACCACGCCACCGAGGCCGGGTTCGCCATCCCCGACTCGCCGACCGTGTTCACCAAGTTCGTCTCCTCATTCACCGGTCCGATCGGCAACATCGTGCTCGCCGGACCCACCGTGGACTGGGAGGTCGAACTGGTGGCGGTGATCGGCGAGCGGGCCCGCAATGTGGCCGTCGAGGATGGCTGGTCGCACATCGCCGGTCTGACCCTGGGCCAGGACATCTCCGAGCGCACGGTGCAACTGGCCGGGCCGGCGCCCCAGTTCAGCCTGGGCAAGTCCTTTCCCGGGTTCAGCCCCACAGGTCCATGGCTGGTCACCCCGGACGAGCTGGCCGAGCGCGACGCCATCCAGCTGGGCTGCGCCGTGAACGGCGAAGCCGTGCAAAAGGGCAGCTCCTGCGACCTGGTGTTCTCCATCCCGGAGCTGGTGGCGCGGCTTTCGGCCGTGCTGCCGCTGGAACCGGGAGACGTCATCTTCACCGGCACCCCGGCGGGCGTCGGAGTGGTGCGCAAGCCGCAGCGGTTCCTGTCCGCCGGCGACGAGCTCGTCAGCTACGCGCGGGGCATCGGCGAGATGCGCCACCGGTTCGTGTCCGCTACGGCGCCCACCCAGCACACGCCTGAATAGAGCAGGAGTCCCAAGATGGCACTTCACCGCCTCACCGAGATCACCATCGGCGTACCTGGCACCGCCGAGACCGCCGACTACTACACCGAATTCGGCCTGACTCCGGCCACCGCTTCGCCCGGCGAACACCGGTTCCGCACCATGGACGGCGGCGAGCAACTGCAGATCGTGCACAGCCCCCGCCGTCGACTCGTCTCCCTCGGGGTCGGCGCCGACGACCCGGACGACCTGGCCCGGATCGCCGCGTCGCTCGACCGCATCGGCGTCGCCGCCCACAGCGACGCGAGCGGGCTGCGCACCGCCGACCCGGCGACCGGCCTTGACGTGATCGTCTCGATCGCGCCGCGGATCGCCCAGACCGCCACTCCAACCCCGCCCTACAACGCCCCCGGGGACATCGAACGCCCTGACGCCCGCGCACCCGGGATCCTGCGCTCCGGCCGGGTCCGTCCGCGCAAGCTCGGCCATGTGGTCTTCGGATCCGTGGACCAGGCCGCCACGCAGCGCTTCTTCACCGATGGTCTGGGCTTCAAGGTCAGTGACGAGGCCCCCGGGCTGGCCGCGTTCATGCGCTGCAGCACCGACCACCACAACGTGCTGGTGCAGCAGGCACCGGTGAGTTTCCTACATCACACCTCGTGGGAGCTCGACGACGTGGACGAAGTCGGCCGCGGCGCGACCGCGATGCTCGAGGAGCACCCCGAGCGTCACACCTGGGGGCTGGGCCGCCATTACATCGGGTCCAACTTCTTCTGGTACCTACGCGATCCCGCCGCCAACTTCTCCGAGTACTACTCCGACATCGACTGCATCCTCGATGACCAGCTCTGGGAGCCGGGTGTCATCGCCGGCGAGCGCAGCCTCTACGCCTGGGGGCCGCCGCCACCGGCGTCGTTCCTCAAGCCCGACGACCTCGCCGACCTGATGACCGGCGCGCACCAATGAGCCCCGGCCCGGAGGGCACCGCGCTCGGTGACTACCTGAACTGGCTCGCCACCGAGCGGGGCCGGACCTTCCCGAACTACGCGTCACTCTGGCGCTGGTCGATCGAGGACCTCGACGGATTCTGGACCTCGGTCTGGGACCGATTCGGGGTTCACGGCAACCACGAGGAGGTGCTCGGCAACCGGGACATGCCTGGCGCGGAATGGTTCCCCGGGGCTCGGCTGAACTACGCCGAGCACATGTTCGGTGTGGACGAGGACACCGACCGGGTCGCGGTGATCGCACATTCGCAAACCCGCGACCCGGTCGAGCTCACCTTCGGTGAGCTGGGAGAGCAGGTCGCCAGGGCCGCTGTGGGGCTGCGCCGGCTGGGCGTCGGTCGCGGCGACCGCGTCGTCGGGTACCTGCCCAACGTGCCCGAGGCGCTCGTGTTGTTCCTCGCCGCGGCGTCGCTGGGAGCGGTTTGGGCGTCGTGTGCCCCGGAATTCGGTGCGCGCAGTGTGGTCGACCGCTTCGCCCAGCTCGAGCCCACCGTGCTGGTCGCGGTCAGTGGCTACACCTATGGCGACCGGGATATCGACCGGGCTGATGAGCTGGCCTCGATCCGGGCCGGGCTGCCCACGCTGCGCCACGTCGTCGGGGTCACCTACGGCGATCACCGGGTGCCCGATGCGCTGAGCTGGGACGAGCTGCTGGCCGAGCCCGGCCCTCTCACCTTCACGGCGGTGCCGTTCGACCACCCGCTGTACGTGTTGTTCTCCTCCGGCACCACCGGACTGCCCAAGGCGATCGTGCATGGCCATGGCGGCATCCTGCTGGAGCATCTCAAGCTGCACGCCCTGCACCTGGACACCCGCCCGGGCGACCGCGTGCTCTGGTACACGACTACGGCGTGGACGATGTGGAACATCCTGGTTTCCGCGCTGCTGCACCGGGCCGCGATCGTGCTGTTCGACGGCAACCCGCTCTACCCGGAGCTCGACACCCAGTGGCGGCTGGCCGCGGACAACCGCGCCACTCTGCTGGGCACCAGCCCTGCCTACCTGATGGCCTGCCGACAGTCCGGGACACAACCCGCCCAGGCACACGACCTGTCCGCGTTACGCGGGCTCGGCGTCACCGGCTCACCGCTGCCCCCGGACGGTTCCGACTGGTGTACCGAGCAGCTCGGGGACGGGGTGCTGGTCAACTCGATCAGCGGTGGCACCGACGTGTGCTCGGCGTTCGTCGGCGGCAACCCCTGGCTGCCGGCCTACCCGGGTGAGCTGGCCGGCCCGTGCCTGGGCGTCGACGTGACCGCCTTCGACGCCCAGGGCCGGGAGGTCACCGGGACCCTCGGCGAGCTAGTGATCCGGCAACCGATGCCCTCGATGCCGATCCGGTTCTGGAACGACCAGGACGACGCGCGGTACCGGTCGGCCTACTTCGACACCTACCCGGGCGTGTGGCGACACGGCGACTGGGCCACCGTCACCAACCGGCACAGCTTCGTGATCAGCGGCCGCTCCGATGCCACGCTGAACCGGGGCGGGGTCCGGCTCGGCACCGCCGAGTTCTACACGGTCGTCGAGGAGCTCCCAGACGTCGGCGACAGCCTGGTGCTGCATCTGGAAGACCCCGAAGGCGGGCCCGGCCAGCTGATCCTGTTCGTCACACTGTCCGGCGGCGGCGCGCTCGACGACGCGCTGCGTGGGCGGATCCGTGCAGCGTTGCGCAGTCAGCTCTCACCGCGCCACGTGCCCGACGTGATCGAGGCTGTGGCGGCCATCCCACGGACGCTGACCGGCAAGAAGCTGGAGACGCCGATCAAGCAGATCCTGCTGGGCCGGGCCGCCGACGAGGTCATCAGCCGGGACTCGGTCAGCGACTTCGCCGCGATCACCGTATTCGAGAGTTTCGCGGCGGACCTGCGACGGGTTGGAGCGCGGTGATGCCCGCCCGGGCTGATTGACACCCACCAGCACGTGGTACCGCCCGAGTAGCGCGATCGGCTGACCGACCACGACATCACCGCGGGCGGCCCGCCGATCTCCGAGTGGAGCGCGCAGACCTACGCCCCAGCCGAGATCGCCGCCGGCTTCGGCCACTCCTACGAGCTGTACCCGATCGAGGCCTACCTGCGCGGGGCTATCGACCGGGGCAATGCCGAGGCATTGTTCCCTCGGCTCACCAGCGCCCAATCCTAAGTTTTACTTTTCCGAAATTCAGCAAAGGAATCGCTATGACGCGTGCGCCTGCTTCTGCCCAACTCGAACTAATTCGTGAGCTGTTCACGGCTATTGACCACGGAGATGGCGGGACAGCGGCATCAATGTTCGCCGACGATATCCGGTTCGCCTTCGGAAACAACCCCCCGGTACATGGGCGCGGGAAAGTCGAGGACACCATGCGTGATTTCCTCGCCGGCATCGCCGGAATTCGACACGAGTTGACCGGACTCTGGCAGGTTGCCGGTAATCCCGACATTGTCATCGCGGAGATGACCGTGCACTACTCACGACTGGACGGCACCAGCGTATCGCTGCCCTGCTGCAATGTGTTCCGGACCCACGACGGCGCGATCGCCGACTACCAGATCTACATGGATGTCAACCCGGTCTTCGCCCCCGACCGGAGCGCATCATGAGCGACGAATGGGACGAGGTCTTCGATGTCGTGGTAGCGGGAAGCGGCGCCGGCGGATTCGCCGCCGCCTTGACCGCGGCAGGCGAGGGCGCATCGGTTCTCGTACTGGAGAAAGCCGGGGCGACGGGCGGTACCACCCGGAAAGCAGCCGCCTGGTTCTGGATCCTCAACAACCGGTTCATGCGCGAGGCCGGCATCGAGGACCCGAAGGACGACGCGCTGCGCTACCTGGCCCGACTTTCTCGCCCAGCGCTCTATTCACCGGACGAGCCGTTCCTCGGGATTCCCCAGGACGAGTACCAGGCATTGGAGACGTTCTACGACCGGGGCGACGAGGCCATCGCGGCCCTGGAGAAGATCGGCGCGCTGGAGCCCGCAGCCGGCCTGGACTTCCCCGACTACTCCGCGCACCTGCCGGAGAACACACCCAAACGCGGCCGGGTCCTGTGGCCCGCCGCGGGCGGTGGCGGACAGACCGGCGGCCAGGAGATGCTGGCCCGCTTCCACCAGGCCGCCGACCAGCTCGGCGTCGAGGTGCGGACCGCCACCCCGGTGACCGAGCTAGTGACCTCCGACGGCACCGTGACCGGCGTAGTCACTGGCGGGACGGCTACCCGCCGTATCCGAGCGCGGCGTGGTGTCGTCTTCGCCAGCGGCGGATTCACCCACAACGCCCGGTTACGCCGGGAGTTCCTGCGCGGCCCCTATGTGGGCGGCTGCGCCGCGGTCTCCAACACCGGCGATTTCATCCCGCTGGCGCTCTCCGCCGGCGCGGAGCTCGCTGGTATGCAGCACGCCTGGAGCGCGCCGATCGTGCTCGAACAAATGCGACGCGAACCCCGGACGGTCGCTGGGTCGTTCGTGCTCCCCGGCGACGGGCTGCTGATCGTCAACCGGTTCGGTGAGCGGGCGGTCAACGAGAAAGCGATCTACCACGAGCTGACCAAGTCCTTCTTCGACTGGGACAGCCGCCACCTGCGCTATCCCAACCTGCCTCTGATCGCGATCTGGGACCAGCAAGTCGCTACTACAGTCGCCGGCCGCGACTTCGGCAACCCGGTGCCGCCGGACGACGTCGACGGCTACTGGGTTGTCCAGGCGGACGATCTCGCCGGTCTGACCCTGGAACTCGACAAGCGGCTTAGCACCCTCGGTCTGCCGGCCGAGCACAATTCACTCGACCCGATGTTCAGTGACCAGCTCGATCGAACGCTCAAACGATTCCGTGGGTTTGCCGAGAGCGGGGTGGACGAGGACTTCCATCGAGGCGAAACACCGATCGAGCTCGCTCTCAATGCCATGTCCGGGCCGGGAGATGGACCCAACCCCACAATGCGCGCGTTGAGTGACACCGGGCCGTACTATGCCACAATCCTGGGGCCGGGCACGCTGGACACCAAGGGCGGCCCTCGAGTGGACATTCACGGCCGAGTACTGCGCGCCGACGGCCAACCGATTTCCGGGCTGTACGGCGCCGGCAATTGCGTGGCCTCGCCGTCCGCCGAGGCGTATTGGGCCGGCGGCGGAACAATCGGGCCAATCCTCTGCTACGCCTACCTCGCCGGGAAACACGTCGCCGCCCGCTAGCGCGCGCAACTTCCAGACCTCACCGGAGGAATGATTATCATGGAACGTCTCGACGGCCGAGTCGCCTTTGTTACCGGAGTTGCCCGAGGCCAAGGACGCAGTCACGCCCTGCGACTTGCGGAGGAAGGCGCCGACATCATCGGCGTCGACCTCCCGCTCGACATCACTACCACTCACTACCCAATGGCCGTTGAAGATGACCTCGCTGAGACAGCTGAACTGATCGCGAAGACCGGCCGTCGGGCCCACCTTCGGCAAGCTGACGTCCGGGACCTGCGCGCGCTACGGACGGTTATCGACTCTGGGGTAGTTGCCTTCGGCCGCCTCGACATCGTCGTGGTCAACGCGGGCATCTTCTCCCTGGGCGCCGCGCTGGACCTCGACGAACAGGTGTGGCAGGACGTCATCGACGTCAACCTCACCGGGGCCTGGCACACCGTCAAAGCCGCAACCGGGCACATCCGAGCGGGTGGACGCGGTGGCTCGATCATCTTCACAGCCTCCGCCGCCGCCCTGCTGCCCCCGCCCGGCATCGCGCACTACAACGCGGCCAAGGCAGGAGTGAACGCACTCATGAAGACGCTCGCAGTCGAGCTCGGACCCGAGTACATCCGGGTCAACTCGGTCAACCCTGGCAACGTGGACACCGCCATGATCGACAACGAAACAACCCGCCGACTGTTCATGCCCGAGTTAGAACACCCAACCAAGCAGGACGCAGAGAAACCCGACTCCGCCTACGTCCGGGTCAACGCCATACCGATCCCGTGGCTCGAGTCCATCGATATCAGCAACCTAGTCGTATTCCTCGCCTCGGACCAATCCCGCTACCTCACCGGCGCCGCCATCCCCATCGACGCCGGTTACGTACTCAAGAAGGCATAAGGCTCGGCAAAGCCGAAATCGGCGACAACCATTCCATCATGTTTGTTTCAGAAAGGCCTGTCATGACCGTCAATGTCGACACACGGCCCGCACAACGGGTCGCCATCGTCACCGGCGGTGCGCGCGGCATCGGCGCCGCGATCACCACCACTCTCGCCCGCGCCGGGCTGCACGTCGCCGTGGGATACAACTCCAACAGCAAGGCCGCCGAGGAGCTCGCCGCCAGGCTCCGCGCCGAAGGCGCGTCCGTCTCGACACATCAGGGCAACGTCGGCGTGCCCGCCGATTGCCAACGCGTAGTATCGGACGTCCTCGAGCAAGGTGGCCGGGTCGACTACCTGATCAACAATGCTGGCATCACCGTCGATAAGACCGTTCGCAATATGACCATCGACGACTGGCATGCAGTGCTGCGGATTAACCTGTCTGGCGCCTTCTACATGACGAAGGCAACGCTGGATCATATGATCAACAATAGGTTCGGTCGCATCGTGAATATTAGCTCTGTGATCGGACAAACGGGATCGGTTGGTCAGGCCAACTACGCATCGTCCAAGGCCGGTCTAATCGGATTCAGCAAGAGCCTCGCGCTGGAGGTAGCCCGCAAGGGCATCACTGTTAACTGTGTTGCTCCCGGCTATATCGAGACCGAGATGGTTGCCGCGATCGCTGAGGATACACTCGCAAAACTTCTTAAAGCTGTTCCGGTTGGCCGCCTTGGACAGGCCTCCGAAATAGCGCGAGCGGTCCAGTTCCTCGTCGACGACGAGGCAGGCTATGTCACGGGGAGCGTGTTGGCCGTCGACGGTGGCCTCGACATGTGACCGCATCCCGCGTCAGCACGGCCTTCACCATCACAATCGCCAACACTGCGCATGTTCAACCAGCGCACGACCGCGGGCTTCTATCTGATCAGCGAAGACGCCAGGCTCCCTGGCCACCACACTTGATTCCTGGGAGATGCGTGATGCCTCAGTTCCGCTATTCGCGGCCTCTCGCCATCGGCGCGCTCGCTGCTGCGGCGTCGATCTGGGCTGCACGCGACTATCGCGCGTGGCGCGCACTCGGCGTCGGCGGTCTCCCACCGAATATCGGCGGCTGGGTGCAGGTCACTGTGATGCGCTTCCGCAGCCGCGATCCACTGACTTCGCTAAAGCCGACCGACGGAGCAGTCAGCCGAATACTTCTGGACCTGCCACCCCGCGACGGAAATCGGCCCACCGTGGCGCCACATCCAGTACCGCACCGCGTGCTGGATCAGCAACCCACGGCACATATGAGGGGTGAACTGAAGGCCATCTTCGACGAATTCGCCGGCCTGACGTCGCCCGCCCTGCAGTACCGCACGAGCCGCTGGGAAAAGCACAACGACGCCCTCCGTGTCCGTGGCGATGGATGCGAAGTGGGCCATATCCACCCGACCGATGGATCGATGCACATGACGCTCAATCCGGCGGACGCCCAGCTCGTCGTGGAACGCGGGTGGGGCGAGTTCCACCCGCTAGCCGGAATCAGGTTCAACCTCCCGGAGACCTACACCCTTATATACCCACCGCGCACATCAGCCGACATCAATCAGATACGCCGAATCCTGATTGCCGCCGTCATCGACGCCACCGGTGTCGAACCCATTCAAGTTTAAACGGACGGTCTCAGGCGAGGAGTAATGCCGTGTTCCTCCAGTTTCCAGCTGGGAACCGGCTAGGCCATTGCCAGCCCGACGAGGCCGGCCGGAAGGGCACCTCAACACAGCTCGGAGCCTTCGATGTCATTCACAGGATCGGACCACTCACGGCATACGTCCCCGCCTGTACCCGGGGGGCTGTTCCACGCCGCACGCGACGTCGCAAGACTCGCCGCGGCCGCACCTGTTGTGGCTGCTTCCGGTGCGCGGTTGGCAAGCGAGCTGGGGAGGGTCGCGGTTGGCCGCTCCGAGCTCGAGCCGGCGAAGGGTGACCGACGGTTCACCGATCCCACCTGGAACGACAACCCCGCATACCGACGGATCATGCAGGCGTACCTCGCCACGTGCGACTGCGCCGCTGAAATCGCGGAAGATCTGGACCTGCCCGACTGGCGCGACCGGGAGCGTGCCCGCTTCGTCGCGACCGTGCTCGCGTCAGCACTCGCGCCCACAAACAGCCTGGCGGGTAACCCCGCCGCCCTGAAGCGGGCGTTCGAAACCGGTGGCGCGAGCTTAGTCCGGGGCACCCGCCACCTAGTTGACGACCTTCGACACAACGGCGGGCTGCCGCGGCAGGTCAACCGCACGGCGTTCACCGTCGGCAAGGACATCGCGGTAACGCCGGGCGCCGTTGTCTACCGGGACGAGGTCCTGGAACTGTTGCAGTACCGGCCGTCTACCGAGCAGGTGCGCCGGACGCCCATTGTGATCGTGCCACCCCAGATCAACAAGTACTACTTCATGGACCTCGCACCCGGCCGATCGCTAATCGAGTTCGCAGTCGGAAGGGGGCAGCAGGTGTTCGCCATCTCCTGGCGGAACCCTAGCCGGGTGCAGCGAGATTGGGATCTCGAGACCTATGCGGCCGCGATCCTCGCCTCGCTCGACGCCGTCGCGGCCATCACGCGATCCGAGCTCGTCAATCTATTTGGGCTCTGCGCCGGCGGGATCACGACCGCGGTGGTGCTCAACCACCTGGCCGCCATCGGTGACCATCGCGTGTCGGCGGCGAGTTTCGGCGTCACTCTGCTGGACTGGACCACACCCGCCGCTGTCGGGATGTTATCGGTGCCCGCGCTTCTCAAACTCGCTCGCTGGCGATCGCGCAGCGCCGGAATGCTCGACAGCCGAACCCTCGGATCCGTTTTCGCCTGGATGCGGCCGAACGACCTGATTTGGAATTACGTCGTCAACAATTACCTGCTCGGCAAGGACCCACCCCCATTCGATATCCTCGCCTGGAACTCCGACGGCACCAACCTCCCAGCCGCACTGCACCGCCAGTTCCTTGAGATCTTCGCCGACAACACACTCGCCCACCCCGGCGAAATGACCGTGCTCGGCGCACCGGTCGACCTCAGCCGCGTCGAGGTCGACACCTACGTCACGGGCGGCACCACCGACCACCTGACACCGTGGAAGGGCTGCTTCGCCTCGGCGCACCTGCTCGGTGGGACGTCGACGTTCGTACTGGCGAACACCGGGCACATCCAGACTTTGGTCTGCCCACCAGGTAACCCCAAGTCACGCTACTGGGCCGGCGGCGAGCTGACCGACGACCCTGAGGCGTGGCGTACGTCAGCCATCGAGCACACCGGTTCCTGGTGGGAGCACTGGGCCGACTGGATCGAGGCCCGGTCGGGAGAACTGAAGCGGGCGCCCGCCCAGCTCGGGGGCCAGCACCACCCGCCCCTCGCCGACGCGCCCGGCAGCTATGTGTTTGAGCAGGCCTAGGGGGTGACGCGGCCACACGATCAAGGAACTAGTGAACGGCTGAGGCGCTGGCGTTCGGCCCGCGGAAGCCGTATACCGGCTGAACAGATCGTGCTGGCGGCGAGCTCGGCTACGGTGATTCGATGGAGGCTGTGCTCGTGGTTGAGCCGGGCCACCTCGTCCGAGTCCCGGGCGGCGAACGCCTCGACCAGGTCAGCGTGCACCTGATAGCGCTCCCGCATGACCTGGGCGAGCGGCTGGTCCTGTATCGGCAGACGCCCCATTCGTCTTGGTTCAGCGTAGCGAAATCGGCGACCGCCGCTCAGCTCACGCGCAGAATGAGTTTTCCGCGGGTGTGCCGCTTCGCCAGCTCACGATAGGCGTCCTGAACCTCGGTCAGCGGAAAAACTTGTTGAATGGGCACCACAAGCCGCGCCGTCCGCACCAGGTCGGCGATGGCTTCCCATTCCTCGGGCGTGTCTGCCTCCTCCTGGGCGTCGGTGCGAGTGCCGTAGCGCTGGGCCGCCAATCCGTCCGCGGTGGTGGTGATTCGGGCGGGGTCCACGCCCAGCAGGATGGCGATATCGACGTTGCCCGACCCGAAGGTGTCGACGTAGGCATCGACCTGGCCGTCCGTCAGGTTCCTGATCCTGTCGGCGAGGCCCTCGCCATACGAGACCGGCTCAATGCCGAGCGACCTCAGGAAGTCGTGGTTGTGTGAGCCGGCCGTACCGATGACCCGCGCGCCGGCCAGCCGCACCAGTTGAGCGGCGATCACCCCGACGCCACCGGCCGCCGCTGAGACGACCACGGTCTCCCCGGCCACCGGCGCCACCGCGCGTACCGCCGCGTACGCGGTCGCGCCGGCGCCAGGGATCGCGGCGGCCGCCTCCCAGGACAGTTCCGCCGGCTTACGAGCGACATGCGGCACGTCGACGCTGACGTAGTCAGCCTGGCCGCCTCGAGGTTTGAATGCCATGACCTCGTCGCCTGCCGTCAAGGACGTGACTCCGGCCCCGATCTCGACGACACGACCGGAGAAGTCGTTGCCCTGTCCTTCGGGGAAGGACGCCGGCCACATCTGTGCGAAGACGCCCTCCCGAATCCCGATCTCCCCCGGGTTCAGAGCGGCGGCGACGACGCGGACGACAACCTCACCCGGCGCGGGCGCAGGGACGGGGACTTCGACCACTCGCAGCACGCTCTCGTCGCCGTACCTGTCGAAAATGACCGCACGGGACACGGTCCCCCGCTCGGGAAGAAGCTCCTCGGACATATGTCGCCCCACTCTCTACTCTCCGACGGGTCGTTGCGAGCGCGGTGCTTCACGCAGTCGGCGAGTGCCAGATCAACGAACGTAGCTGCCCGACTGAGCGCGGGTCCGGATCTTTCCGGTGTACTCGAGCTGGCGAAGGGCATGCCGGAGGACGGCGCGGCCCACGCCGAGCCGATCGGCCAGTGCGCGCTCGGCGGGCAGCCGTGACCCTCGCGGCTGTGAGTCGACCAACTCGGTGACCGCGGCGATCACCCGGCTCATGGCCATCGGATGTCGGGGCATCAGGCCGCCCCGTCACGCAGGGGTAGTCCGGGCGCGGCGCCAGGCCGCTCGACCAGCAGTACCTTGCCGCCTTTGGCCGCGGTCACGACAAGAACCCCGAGGTCAGGACCAGCGAAGCACAGGTTGGTCGGGAAGGTGGGCCCGGGGAAGCGGATCTCCCCGGCCAGCCGTCCGTCCGGCTCGAACACGAAGATGGCGTCGGCGTCGGGTGCGGCCGCGTAGAGCCGTCCGTCCGCGTCGAGCGCGAGCCCGTCCGGCCCTCCGGCGGGTAGGACGGCTGCCTGTCCGGCGGGGACGAGTCGATCTCCCGTCCATCGGTGACGGGTGATTCGCCCTTCGTCGGTACGGGCGAGGTGCAGGATGTCGCCTTCAGGTCCGAAGGCAAGACCGTTCGGGAACGCGATGCCGTTGAGCACCACGGAGGTCGCGCCTGATCTCGGCTCGAGTGCGCACAGGCGGCCGTTGCCGGTGGCGCCCGGCAGGCCGGGATCGGTGAACCAGATGCGACCGTCGGGGCCGGCGACAAGATCGTTCGGGGCAAGGGCGCCCTCGACATTGACGTCGATGACGTTGTCGCGCTCGATTCGTTGGAGTCCGGGCGGGGTGCGGCGCGTGGAGCGGCTCGGCCGGAGCGCGGCCCCGTTCTGCGCCACCCACACAGTGCCGTCGGAACCTTCGGCCAAGCCGTTCGGTCCGCCCCCGACCTCGGTGGTGTCGACGACGCCGCCGTCGAGATCGACCTCGACGACGAGGCCCCGCGACATCGCCACGGCGAGGAGTCGATGGTCGTGGGTCCAGAGCGGGCCTTCGGTGAATCCGATGTTGGCGGCGAGGGTGTGGATGCTCACGCCGTACCTCCAGCCAGGAGGTCTCGCAGGGCTCGCTTGCTGACCTTGCCGGTGTCGGTGAGTGGCAGCTGCTCCTGGGCGAGAACCTCGATACGGGTCGGCACCTTGTAACCGGCCGCGCGTGCCTTGACGTGTGCGGTCAGCTCCGCGACGAATGCCGGCCCCTGCTCGTGGCCGCGCCGGACCACGACTGCCGCCACCATGAGCTCGTCTCCCGCGGGATCCGGTAGGCCCACCACGTAGGCCTGGTCGACAGCGCGGTGGCTACAGAGCAGTTCCTCCACCTCGATGGGGGCGATGTTGATGCCCTTGACCTTGAGCATCTCCTTGCGGCGGCCGACGACATGGAGGCGGCAGGCGTCGTCGAGGTGGCCGAGGTCACTGGTGCGGAACCACCCGCCGTCCCGGAATGCGCCGTCGTTGAGTTCGGGGCCACCGAGGTAGGCACCGATCACGCAGCCGCGCAGCTCGATCTCGCCGGTCTCGCCCGTCACTAGCGGGGTCCCGTCGGGGTCGGTGATCCTGATCTCCTGGGTGGGGACGATCGGTCCTGAGGTGCGCAGGCGGATTTCCACGGAATCGTGGGCATCGGAGACGGTGGAGTGTCCGTAGCCCTCGGTGAGCCCGTACATGCTGCAGACCTCGGTGACGCCGAGCTCCTCGATCACCAGGCGCTTGTCCTCGGCGGTGAACCCGGTCGTACCGGTGCGCAAGGACGAAATGTCGTGGCGGCCGAAGGACGGGGCGGCAAGCAGGTTGCGGGTGGTGGGCGCGAGCCCGTAGTAGACGGTGCAGCGCTCGCGGGCGATGAACTCCAGCGAGCGGTCGCCGTCGACGCGTTCTTCGAGGCAGAGCGTGACGCCGTGGGCGAGCGCGACGGGCAGCGCGTTGGAGCAGCCGTAGCCGAAGAAGAACGGGGCGGCGATCCAGAGCCGGTCGCCCGCGACGAGGTGCTGGCGGCGGCCGATCTCGTAACCGTTGCGCAGCAGCTTGCCGTGCTCGAGCGGGACCGGTTTGGGGCGGGCGGTGCTGCCGCTGGTGAACAGCAGCAGGGCGAGGTCGTCCGGCCGGGGTCCGGAGAGCGGCACGGGGCCTGCTTCGCCCGGCAGTTCGGCGTCGGCCGGCCACACCAGGGCGCCGAGGTAGCCGTCCGGACCGTTGGCGGCCGGGAAGGTCTGGGGCAGCCCAGCCGCGGTGAGCTCGGCGCGGACGTCGCGCCCGAAGATCGTCGAGTCGGTGATGACGAGCCGGACGGCGGAGCCACGCAGGACGTGCTCCAGCTCCGCGGCGCGATACCAGGTGTTGACCGGTACCACCGTGAGGCCGGCGCGGTGCGCGGCCAGGGCGGCGGTGATCCAGCGCAGCCCGTTGGGCAGCAGGATCCCGACCCGGTCGCCGCGCCGGAGGCCCGCGCCGGCGAGGAAGGCCGCGAGCCGGGTGGTGCGGTCGGCGAGCGCGGCGTAGGTCGTCCGCCCTTCAGGTCCGACTAGCGCCTCCGCGTTGGGGTGTCGGGCGGCGAGGTCGTCAAGGACCTCGGGGAGGGTGAGGGCGACCGGACCGGCCGGCCTGGTGGCGGGTGTATCGGTCGGGACGCTCATCGCGCTGCTCCATCGGGTTCGGGGCGGAACACGACGCGGGGCGGCTCACTGTGCGCGTCGACGTCCGCGATCACTGGCTGGCCGACCCGGATGTCGGCGGTGGTCAGGCCGGTGAGCGTGGTGATGATCCGGGGGCCTTCGGCGAGCTCGACGATGGCCACCGGGTAGGGCGCGGGATGCCCGGCTAGGTAGGTCTTGTGGAAGACGGCGAAGGACCAGACGGTCCCGCGTCCGGATGCGGTGAACCACTCGGCGGCGTCGCGGGTGGCGCACCGTGGGCAGATTCGGGGCGGGGGGAAGGCCGGCGTGCCGCAAGATCCGCAGCGGGCGACGCGCAACTCGCCGGCCCGCAGCCCGTCGACATGCGGTTGGACGTCCATCAGGCCTCCGTCCCGAGCAGCACCGACGACACGATCGGCGCGGCGCAGGCGTACTGGATGGTGCGCGCGCCGGGGACCTGCCGTGCTCCGCATTCCCCCCGGAGTTGGCGTACGGCTTCGACGACGAGGCCCCAGCCCTGCAGGTAGCCCTCGGAGAGCTGGCCCCCGGAGGTGTTGCAGGGCAGCTCCCCGCCCAGCCCGATGCGGCCGTCGGCCATCCATTGCCCCGCCTCGCCGGGTTTGCACCAGCCCAGGCCCTCGAGGGTGAACAGGACATTGGGACTGAAGTTGTCGTAGGCCATCAGCGCGTCGACGTCCGCGCGGTCCCGGTCCGCGGCGTGCCGAACGGCGTTGCCGACCTCGCTCAGGGCGGATGCCCAGAAGTCCTCCGGGGGGAGGTCGGACCCGGTCAGTCGAGCGCGTTGCGCGGCCCCGAGGACGTGCACGGGCCGCTTCGGCAGGTCGCGGGCGCGGTCGGCGGAGGTGAGCACCAGGGCGACGCCACCGTCGTTGATCTGGCAGTAGTCCAGGATGCGCAGCGGCTCGACGATGTAGCGGGAGGCGAGGTAGTCCTCCAGTGTCAGTGGCTGCCGGCGCAGCGCTTGCGGGTTGCGGCCGGCGTGGGTGCGGAACGTCGTGGCCACGGTGCCGAGCTGCTCGTCGCTGGTGCCGTACAGGTGGCGGTGGCGCTGCAGCATCAGCGCCGAGAAGGCCCCGGGCGAGGTCAAGCCGTACGGGGCGGTCAACGCGGGCGTGCTGCCGTAGCCCTCGCCGGCCGCGGTGGACCCGGACTTCCCGGCACCGTAGGTGGCGCCCCGGGTGCGGCCGTCATTGCCGTACACCACGGCGACGGTGTGGCACAGGCCTTCACGGATCGCCGTCGCGGCCAGCTGGATCGCGGGGCCGGTCATCCGGCCCTCCGGCGGGAGCTGCGCGGTCCAGCGCGGGTCGAGGCCGTGCTCGGCGGCGAGGCACTCGTAGCTGTCGACGCGGTGGGTCAGCAGGCCGTCGATCTCGGTGACGGCGAGCCCCGCATCGTCGAGCGCGGCACGCAGCGCCTCACCGGCAAGGTCATCGGCGGTGCGCCCGAGCGCCCCGTAGTCGGTGGTGCCGATGCCGGCGACCGAGACATGGGTGCCCATCCCGAACCTCCATTGATTCGGATGTTGGATACAAGTTGGCGGCCGTCTATGGCCAGCCGGGGATCGAGCTCAGTCGGCGAGAATGCCGTCGCGCTTGAGCGCGGCGACGACCTGGTCGCCTTCCTGGCGGACGTGCTCGCGGTTGGCCAGATCGGCCTCCACCGCGTCGCCGGCGCGCAGCGCGGCAATGATCCGGGCGTGCCCGCGGTTGGCCTGCGGGCTCGCCGCCGCGGGCAGGCTGTAGACCTCGCGCGGCAGGTTGTGCGACAGGTGCCGCAGTATGGACAGCGTCCTGCGGCTCGCCCCGGTCTTGTTGATCAGGGCGTGGAACTCCCAGTTCAGGTCGTGCACCAGATCCGGATCGTCGCTGGCGCACATCTGCTCGTGCAGCTCGTCGAGCCTGGTCAGCACTGGATTGGTGATCCGCCGGACGGCTCCGGCGGCGGCCAGTCCCTGAGCCATCCCGTACAGCTTGTAGTGGTCGGTGATGTCCTCGGACCGGATGGGCACCACGAAGGTGCCCCGGTGCGACTCGGACGTGACCAGCCCATCCATCTCGAGGGCGATCAGGGCCTCGCGCACCGGGAGCCGGCTCACCCCGAGCTCCTCAGCGATGGCGTCCTGCGGGACACGCTGGTCCGCCTTGAGCCTGCCGTCGAAGATCATGGAGCGGATGTGCTCGGCCACCTCGACGCTCAGGGCGCGGCGCCGCCCGCGCGGGCGGGAGTCGGCGCGAGCCCGTCCGGCCACCGCTGCTCCTCCCGCTCCCCTGGTCTGGAATGGATAAAGTATCACCGCGTTCGCCGGGGTGTTCTCTGCCGCGCTCATGACACACCTACCGTGGCGGGCACGCCCCAGCGCGCCAGGGCCTCGTCGAGGGGGTCGGCGGCGCGGGCGCGCAACGGGGTCCGGTCGAGGCGCGGCGCGGCGGCGGGTTGTGGCCCGTCGGGGTGGTGCTCGAGGGTGCGCCGGGCGGCGAGGTGGGCGTCGGCGGGTGCCTCGGCCAGCGACAGCACCGGGGTCACGCAAGCGTCGAGACCCTCGAAGACCGCCGTCCACTCCGCCCTGGTCCGGGTGGCGAACGCGGTCGCAACCAGCTGCTTCAGCAGCGGCCATTGCTCGCGGTCCCACTGGTCGGGCAACGCCGAGGAATCGAGCTCGAGGCCCTCCAGGAGCCGGGCCCAGAACAGCGGTTCGATGCTGCCGACGGCCATGTACTCGCCGTCGGCGGTGGCGTAGACGTCGTAGAACGGGGAGCCGGAGTCGATGTCGTTGGTGCCCGGCTCGCCGGACCACCGGCCCTGCGCCGCCCGGCTCCAGATCCCGGTCATCAGCAGGCTCACGCCGTCGACCATGGCCGCGTCGACCACCTGCCCTCGGCCGCTGTGGCCGCGTTCGAGCAGGGCGGTGACGATGCCGAAGGCGAGCATCATGCCGCCTCCGCCGTAGTCGCCGACCAGGTTCAGGGGCGGGACCGGGGCCGCGCCGCGGCGGGCGATCGAGCGCAGCGCGCCGGTGAGGGCGAGGTAGTTGATGTCGTGGCCGGCCTCGCGCGCACGGGGGCCGTCCTGTCCCCAGCCGGTCATCCGGCCGTAGACGAGCCGAGGGTTCTCCTCCTGGCAGCGTTGCGGGCCGAGTCCGAGCCGCTCCATCACGCCGGGGCGGAAGCCCTCGATCAGCACGTCGGCCCGGCGGACGAGCTCGAGTGCGCGGTCGCGCCCCTCGGACGTCTTGAGGTCGAGCCCGAGCCAGGGCCGCCCCCGGGTGAGGGCGCCGCCGTCGACCCTGCCGGCGGGCCGGTCGATCCGCACGATGTCCGCGCCGGCGTCGGCCAGCAGCATCGCGGCGAACGGGCCGGGCCCGAGACCGGCGAACTCGACGACCTTGACCCCGGCGAGGGGTCCGTCGTGGCTGTTCTGCATGGTTCTGCTCCTCATGCGGCGTAGGGGTCGCCGATGCTGCGCCCCCCGCACACGACCAGGACCTGCCCGGTCACGTAGGGGGCGGTGGCGAGGTAGGCGACGGCGTCGGCGACGTCGTCGGGACGCCCGGCGCGCCCGACCGGGATGGCATCGAGGGTGCGGCGGCGAATCTCGGGTGGCAGCCCCTCGGTCATCGGGGTCTCGACGAAGCCGGGAGCGATCGCGTTGACCGTGATCCCGCTGCGGCCGAGCTCGAGGGCGAGCGAGCGCGTCGCGCCGACCAGACCGCCCTTGGCCGTGGAGTAGGCCGTGGACCCGAACGTGCCGAGCCAGGCGCGCGATGCCAGGTTCACCACCGCTCCCCCACCCCGCTCGACCATTCCCGGGGCGGCGAGCCGGATCAGGGCGAGCGGGCCGAGCAGGTTGATCTCCAGCAGGCGCCGGAACAGGGTCGGGTCGAGCTTGCCCACCCGGGCGTCGCGCAGCACTCCGGCGCAGTTGACCAGCAGGTCCACACCGCCGAGCTCGGCGCAGCGGGCGATCGCGGCGTGCCGGGAGTCCGGATCGGTGACGTCGAGGACGACCGGGTGAAGCCGCCCCTCGATCTCCTGGGCGGCCGCGCGGACCGCTGCCTCGTCGAGGTCGGCGACCACGACGGTCGCGCCACCCCGGGCGAGGCGGGCGCAGATGCCGAGGCCGATGCCGCCGGCGCCCCCGGTGACCAGCGCGAGCTTGCCGTGCAGTGTCATGGCCGCAGCCTCCCCAGGTCGGATCCAGCCGTCAGGTAGATCTCCTGGCCGGTGATGTACTGCCCGCCCGGTCCGAGCAGGGTGGCGAGCTGCTCCGCCAACGCGGCGGCCAGCCCGACGGCTGCCGCGGCTACCCCGGTGTCGAGGGCGAGGACGTTCACCGTCACCGAGTCGCGGGCCAGCTCGATGGCCAGCGTGCGGGCCATCGAGAGCACGCCGTTTGTCACCGCGGCGGCACCGGCGGACCCGGTCGCCGCCATCAGCGGACCCGAGGGGAGGACGAACACCAGGCGGCCGCTTCGCACGAAGGCGAGCTCCCGCTGCACCGCTGCCAGCACCTCGTCGAGTGCGGCGCCGATGTCCGCACTGAGCCGGGCATCGGTGAGCTCGGCCAGCGGGGCGGGGGCCGGTATCCGCGGCACGACACACACCGACGGCGAGGACGGCCGGAGGGCGGCCGCGACTCGCGAGACCTCGGCGACCAGTGCCCCGCCCCCGACGACGTGCACTTCGGCGGCCGAGCCGGCACCGGCGGCGGTGCGGCGAGTTGCGGATGTCTGTGCGGACGTGGGAGTCATCGGGTCATCACCACCGTGGTGACGGAGCCGCCGTCGGTGCCGTTCACGGTGCCGCCCTTGCAGTACGCGAGCGCGGTACGGGCGCCGTCAACCTGGCGGCCGCCCGCGGTGCCGCGCAGCTGCCAGGTGAGCTCGCAGACCTGGGCGGCACCGGTGGCGCCGACGGGGTGGCCCCGGGACAGCAGACCGCCGCTGGGATTCACCGGCAGCCGGCCGCCGAGGGAGGTGTGGCCGGCCGCGGTCCAGGCGGCGCCCTGTCCGCGCGGCACGAGCCCGAGGCCCTCCGTGCGGACGATCTCCGCGATGGTGAAGCAGTCGTGCATCTCGACCAGGTCGATCTCGTCGGGGCCGACCCCCGAGAGCTTCCAGGCCTGCTCCCCCGCCCGGCGGGAGACGTCCTCCGCGTTCAGGTCACCGAGCCCGGTCTGCACGGATCCGCTGACCAGCCCGACCCCCACGACTCTGGGCACCGGCCCGCCGATCCCGAGCCGGCGCAGACCGGAGGGGCTGCACAGCAGCACCGCGGCGGCTCCGTCCGAGATCGGGCTGCAGTCCAGCAGGCCGAGCGGCTCGGCGATCGGCCGGGCGCCGAGCACCTGGGCCAGGGAGATCGGCTGCTGGTACTGCGCGAACGGGTTGTGCACCGAGTGCGCGTGGTTCTTCACTGCCACGGCGGCGATCTGCTCGCGGGTGGCATCGTGGTCGGCCATATAGCGTCGTGCGCTCATCGCGTGCCCGGCCGCCATCACGTAGCCGACGGCGGCATCCAGGTCACCGGGATCGGGCCGGACACCGCCGGAGATCCGGTCGGTCATCTTCTCCACGCCGATCACGAGGACGACGTCGTGCAGCCCGGCGGACAGCGCGACCCACGCCTCCCGGATCGCCGTCGCGCCACTGGCGCAGTAGTTCTCGTGGTTGGACACCGGCGTGCCGTCGAGCCCGAGCTGGGCGGCGACGCGCTGGCCGGCGACGGGTCCGCCGAACACGTGACCGACGTACAGGCCGTCGACCTGGGTCAGCTCCGCCCCGGCGTCGGTGAGCGCGGCGCGGGCGGCACCGACCGCCATCCGCTCGAGGGTGACCTCGGCGGGGTACTTGCCGAACCGGACCATCCCGGCCCCGGCGACATGCGCGGGTGCGAGGCTCATCCCGCCACCCCCGCCCCGGTCGCGCGGAACCGGTAGCCGAGCAGCTCGCCGCCGTCCTCGGCCGTACCGAACGCGGTCAGCTCGAGCTCGGCCGGCAGGTTGAGCGCGACCTCCTCCGGCGCGAGCCCGACGAGGGTGGACATCAGCCGGACCTGGTCGGAGGGTAGGTCGATCCAGGCCAGCACGTACGGCACGTCGACACCTGGCGGGGCCTGCCGGACGACCGTGAACGAGTGCACCCGCCCCTTCGGGGAGAGCGCGACCGGCTCGACGCCCTCAACGGCGCGGCAGGCCGGGCAGAACTCCCGTACCGGGAACGCCGTCGTGCAGCAGGCCAGGCAGCGCGACCCGAGCAGCCGAGGCGGCTCGAGCGTGAGTAGGCCGTCCCGGAAGGGGCGCGCGGCCGGCACTCCGTCCGGCGGTGCCGTCGTTCCGGTCGCGTGCGACGTGGTCGTGCTGTTCGTGAGGGGCATCGACGCCTCCTGCGTGCCGGTCGTCAGAGCCAGTTGGCTCGCCGTTTCAGACTTCGAAGTTAGATCTTTGATACAAGTTACACAAGCCCGGAAACCTGTTCAACCCAAGCTCTGGTCGACTTCTTGAGTCAAATACACCGACAAAAGACCAGGTCAGAGAGTTCTTGAGCGCCGCGGCTTGTGCTTCAAGCCACAGCATGTCAATGTATCAAATATCGAGAAGGGACACCGATGACTCTCACTGTCGAGACCCCCAGCATCTCCGCCGCGGTCGCCGAACGGCTCGCTCGCGCCCCGCACGTTTTCCTGGCCGGCCACGCCGAGGCCCCACTGAGCGGCGAGAGCCGGCCCGTCCTCGACCCCGCCACGGGGCGGGCGATCGGGACCGCCGCCTGCGGGGGCGCCGCCGATATCGACCGGGCCGTCGCGGCGGCCACCCGCGCCTTCGACCCGGCCTCCCCGTGGCGCACCATGACACCGCTCGAGCGCGGCAAGGTCCTGCACCGGATCGGCGACGCGATCCTGGCCCGCGCCGACGAGTTCGCCGAGCTCGAGGTCCTCGACGCGGGCAAGGTGCGCGGCGCCGCGCGCGGGATCGACGTGGACTTCGCCGCCCGGGCCTTCCACTACTTCGCCGGCTGGCCCACCAAGATCGTCGGCTCGACCGTGCCGAGCTCGCACCCGGGGATCCACATCCGGACCGAGAAGGACCCTGTCGGCGTCGTCGGTGCGATCACGGCCTGGAACTTCCCGCTGCTGCTGTGCGGCTGGAAGCTCGCGCCGGCGCTGGCCAGTGGGTGCACCGTGGTCCTGAAGCCGTCCGAGGAGACGCCGCACTCCGCGCTCTGGCTCGCCGAGCTCGCGGTCGAGGCCGGCCTGCCGCCGGGCGTGCTGAACGTGGTCCCCGGACTCGGCGGAGTCGCCGGCCAGGCACTGGTCGACCACCCGGACGTCGACAAGATCACGTTCACCGGCTCGACCGCCGTCGGCAAGCGGATCGCCCGACGCGCCGCCGACCAGGTCAAACGGGTCACCCTCGAGCTGGGCGGCAAGAGCGCGAACATCATCTTCGCCGACGCCGACCTCGAAGCGGCCGTCGCGGGCTCGGCCGGCGGCATCTTCTGGCACTCCGGCCAGACCTGCAGCGCACCGTCACGGCTGTTCGTGCACCGCTCCGTGCACGACGAGGTCGTCGCGCGGCTCCGGGCGATCGCCGACGGGCTGCGCCCCGGGCACGGCCTGGACGCCGACACCGAGCTGGGTCCCCTGGTCAACGCCGCCCAGCGCGAGCGCGTCGAGGGCCACGTGCGGCTCGCCGGCGAGCAGGGCGCGACCGTGCACATGGGCCCCGAGGTGCCGAGGGACGGCTACTTCCACCCGGCCACGGTCATCTCCGACGCCAGCGATGACATGACCTGCGCCCGCGAGGAGATCTTCGGCCCCGTCCTGACCGTGCTGCCGTTCGACGACACCGACGAGGTCCTGCGCCGGGCGGACGACAGCGAGTACGGCCTGGCCGCCGGCGTCTGGACACGGAACGTCAACACCGCCCACCGGGCGACGAAGGCACTGCGCGCCGGGACCGTCTACGTCAACGGCTGGGGGCTCACCGACCCCGCCGCACCCTTCGGCGGCTTCCGCCAGTCCGGGTACGGCCGCGACCTCGGGCCGGACAGCCTCGAGGGCTACCTCGAGACCAAGTCCGTCTGGACCTTCTACGGCTGACCCCGCCGACGACCGCCGCTGATCACACCCACCAGGAGAAACCATGAAGACCCGAGCCGCCGTCCTGACCGGCTACCACAAGCCCTTCGAGATCCGGGAGGTCGAGCTCGACGAGCCCGGCCCCAACGAGGTCCTGCTCAAGATGTCCGCCGCCGGCCTGTGCCACTCCGACCTGCACATGATGGACGGCGACAACGTCGTCCGGTTCCCGATCGTCGGCGGGCACGAGGCCGCCGGGATCGTCGAACGCGTCGGCCCTGGCGTGACGAGGGTGAAGACCGGCGACCA
Source organism: Pseudonocardia sp. Cha107L01 (assembly GCF_052566575.1). Taxonomy (NCBI): domain Bacteria; kingdom Bacillati; phylum Actinomycetota; class Actinomycetes; order Pseudonocardiales; family Pseudonocardiaceae; genus Pseudonocardia; species Pseudonocardia sp. Cha107L01. The sequence goes on along the minus strand of NZ_CP199579.1, from coordinate 4,206,686 downwards.
CGTCGTGTGCAGCTTCATCCCGTCCTGCGGCGTGTGCCGCTACTGCTCGACCGGCCGGCAGAACCTCTGCAACTCCGGCGCCACGATCCTCGAGGGCTCCATGCCCGACGGCACCTTCCGGATGCACGACGACGAGCTCGGCGACATCGGCGCGTTCTGCATGCTCGGCGCCTTCGCCGAGTACTCCACGGTCTCCGAGCTGTCGTGCGTGAAGGTCGACGACTGGCTGCCGCTCGACAAGGCCGTGCTCGTCGGGTGTGGCGTGCCCACCGGCTGGGGCAGCGCCGTCAACGCGGGCGCGGTGCGCCCGGGCGACACGACGGTCATCTACGGCCTCGGCGGGGTCGGCATGAACGCCGTGCAGGGTGCCGCCCACGCCGGCGCGAAGCACGTGATCTGCGTGGACCCGGTGTCGTTCAAGCGCGAGACCGCCCAGGAGTTCGGCGCCACCCACGTCTTCGCCACCGCCGATGAGGCCGCGACCGCGGTCAACCAGCTCACCTGGGGCGAAGGCGCCGACCAGGCGATCTGCGTCGTCGGCGTGATGACCGAGCAGGTCATCACCGACGCCTTCAACGTCATCGGCAAGGGCAGCACGGTCGTGGTCACCGGCGTCGCCAACCCGGAGCTGCTCACCGTGCACGTGTCCGGCTCCGACATGGTCTTCAACCAGAAGACCATCAGGGGCACCCTGTTCGGCTCCTCGAACCCGCAGTACGACATCGTCCGGATGCTGCGCCTCTACGACGCCGGGCAGCTCAAGCTCGACGAGCTGATCACCAGCAGCTACACCCTGGACCAGATCAACGACGGCTATCAGGACCTGCGCGACGGCAAGATCATCCGCGGCGTCATCGACTACTCGAAGTAACCACAGCCCGCGGCGCGGGCCGATCCCGCACGCCCAGAAGGGACGACGAATGACACCCTCTGTGTCAACCTCCGACTCGTCTGCGGTTGGCCGTGGTCGGGTTTGCGGTGGCCGCGTGTACGGCCCGGCCCCCCACGCGTCAAGGACGCTGCGCGCCCCTGCGGGGCCGGCTTCGCCGGTCCTGGACTCGCGGGCCCCTGCCGGGCCTGGGCAGGGTGAAGCCGCGGGCAGGGCGGTGCCCTGCCCGCGCTGGGGCGGCCACCGCGGTGTTCGGGTCGCGGTGGGTTCGTGGTTAGGCCGCCTGGGGTGGACCGGCGGCGTTGCCGTGTCGGGCGGGGTCGTAGGGCACGTCGTCGAGCCAGCAGCGGTAGATGACCCTGATCCAGGCGCGGGACAGTACTCGCACGGCGTGCGGGTGATCGTGACCGCGGGCTATGGCGTCGGCGTAGATCTTCGCCGCCCATGGGCTGCTGTGGCGGCTGTTATCGGCGAAGGTCGAGATCGCGGTGCGGAAGCGTTTGTTGCAGGCCCAGCGGAAGTGCACCGCGCGGTGTTTGCCGGACTGGGTGGTCACCGGGCACATCCCAGCGAGGGCTGCCACGGCCTCGGGGCCGTCGTAGGCTTGCCGGGAGTCGCCCCACTCGGCGAGCACCTGGGCGGCGTTGATCTGACCCGACCGTGGCAGCGACGTGAAGATCTTCTCGTCCGGGTGCTCCCCGAGGTGGGCGGTCACCGAGCGGTCCAGGTCCTTACGAGCGCTACCGAGTGCGCGCAGGACCCCGACCAGGGCAAGCACCGCGTCACCGATGGCCTCGACGAGGATGGGGTCGGTAGTGCCCGCCGGCGCGGCGCGCAGTCGGGCCAACAGCTGCGCGGGGTGGCGGCGCCCACAGTAGCCATGTTTGACGCAAAACCCGCGCAGGCGCTGTTCGCCCAGGTGCGCGGCGTGGGCGGCGGTGGGGTAGCGGGTCAGGAACGCCAACGCTATCGGCGATTCGACGTCGGCGAAGATCGCTTTGGCGCCAGGCCAGTGCGCATCCAGCAGCGCGGTGAGCTGGTTGGTCGCCGCGACCCTGGCCGCGACGATGTCACCTCGGGTGCGGACCACAGTGCGCAGCGCCAGGGTCTCGGCGCGGTAAGGGGTCACCGGGCGCAGTCGATGCGCGCGCAGCCGCAGGTACTCCGCGATCACGGCCGCATCGCCGGCGTCGGACTTGGCGCCGGACAGCACTTCCCCGTCTCGCCAGGTCTTGATCGCGTTCGGGCTGACCGGCACGACCGGGTGCCCGGCCTCGAGCAGGGCATCGACCAGTCGCCCGTCGGGGCGCTCGATCGCGACCGGCACCTCCATCCGGTCGGGGCGCAGCCGACCCAGCTGGCCCAGCAGCACGGCGAAGCCCTCGGCGGTGTGCGCGATAGTGAACTCGGCGGTGATCTTGTCGGCCGCGTCGAGGACACACACCGCGTGGGTCTCGGCGGCCCAGTCGATACCGACATAGAACGGGCATTCGGGCAGGAACATCAGCTCTCCTCACAGCGGCAGCGACGACCCGGCGAGGAAGCCGATCACCGGGCGGTCACTGACTGGCGCTCTACGGCGCGTCCCTCTGTTGCCGGTCCACGGCCCCGCAAGAACCGGGGGCGGCAGTGTCATCGCGGCCCTCAAAGGGCGACCACCACAGGCCGTCACCCCGGCTCTCGCCGGATCCCAACAACAAGCACCCTGCCGGTGCCCACAAGGAGGGTGGACCAGTGACCACCACAGACCTCGGCCTCCGGGTCGAACTCCTGGAGAGCCGGCGCGAGATCGAGCGCCTCATCTCCTGCTACGCCCACGCTTTCGACCTGCACGACGTGGACCTGCTGCGCGGGATCTGGCACGACGACGCGCAGTTGCGCCTCGGCGAACCGTTCGGCGACTTCGCCGGGATCGACCGGATCGTCAAGGCCGCTCACCTGCTCTGGGAGCAGAGCCCCCGGATGCACCACTGGATGTCGAACGCCGTGATCGACATCGACGGCGACTCCGCCACCGCGACGACCGCGCTCGACTGCTTCGTCACCAACGTCGAGCTCGGCCCGACCCAGGTCGGCGGGATCTACCGCGACCGGTTCGAGCGGCGGAACGGGCGCTGGGGCATCGTCGAGCGCGTCTTCGACCTGCACTACTTCACCCCGGTCGCCGGCTGGAAGCCGGCCCACGGCAGCGAGACCGCACCGCTGTCGTCCTGATCGACCGGAGCTGGCCAACTACCGCGGGCCGACCATCGGCCGCGCCACCACATCCCTCTCACGGAAAGCGAGTCATGAGCACCTCACCTGCCCTCACCTCCGACAACCTCTCCGGCAAGGTCGCGATCGTCACCGGCGCCGCCAGCGGGATCGGCCGGGCCACGGTCGACCTCCTCGTCGAGCGCGGCGTCCGGGTCGTCGCCGAGGACCGGAACAAAGCCGTCGAAGAGCTCGCCGGCCCGGCGATCGCACCCCTGACCGCCGACGTCACCGACGAGGACAGCGCACGGCGGGCCGTCGAGCTCGCCCGGGAACGCTTCGGCGGGCTGGACATCCTGGTCAACAACGCCGGCATCATCATCAACAAGAACGTCGTCGACATGACCCTCGACGACTGGAACTCGGTCCTCGCCGTCAACGCGACGGGGGCGTTCCTGCACTCGCGCGAGGCGATGCGCGCGATGATCCCCCAGGGGTCGGGCGCGATCGTCAACGTCGGCTCGTACGCGTGCTTCCAGGCGTTCCCGACCATCGCGGCGTACGCGGCCTCGAAGGGCGCGCTGGCCCAGCTCACCCGAGCCCTCTCGCTCGAGGCGATCGAGCACGGCATCCGGGTCAACGCGGTCGGCGTCGGCGACACCGTGACCAACATCCTCGACGACATCCACGACGACGGGCCCGGCTTCCTCGCCGAGCACGGCAGCGCGACGCCGATCGGCCGCGCCGCCCAGCCGTCGGAGATGGCGCAGGTCGTCGCATTCCTGGCGTCGGACCAGGCGAGCTACCTCGTCGGCTCGATCGTCATGGCCGACGGCGGCATGAGCGTCGCCGCGGGGTGACCGCCCTACCGTCCACCTGCTCACCCCTGCCCACGGAGCGCCTGATGAGCTCTTCCCCCAGCCCTCGCGCGGTCATCGCAGCCACTCTGATCGGCAACTTCACCGAGTGGTTCGACTTCGCCGTCTATGGCGCCGTCGCCGTCACCCTCGGCCACGTCTTCTTCCCAACGACCGACCCAGTCATCTCCCTCCTCGCCTCGCTGGGCGTGTTCGGGGTCGCTTTCATCTTCCGCCCACTTGGCGGCGCCCTGCTGGGGTCGGTCGGCGACCGGCACGGACGGCGGATCTCGCTGTCCGTCGCCGTGGTCGGGATCAGCGGGGCCACGACATTGATCGCGCTGCTCCCGTCATATGCGACGATCGGGTTCTGGGCGCCGGTGCTGCTGATCCTGCTGCGGTGCGTGCAGGGCCTCTCGGCCGGCGGCGAGTGGACCGGCGCGTCCGCCTTCCTCGCCGAGTACGCCCCCGCGGGTAGGCGCGGCGCGCGGGCCAGCCTCATCTCCGCATCCGGCGGCCTCGCGATCGTCGCTGGCACCGGGTCCGTGCTCCTGCTGGAGTCGCTGCTCGACCCGGGCCAGATGCAGTCCTGGGGCTGGCGGTTGCCGTTCCTGCTCGCTGCCCCGCTCGGGCTCGCCGGGCTCTACCTGCGGCTGCGGCTCGACGAGACCCCGGTCTACCGGGAACTGCGCCGCCGGCACGCCGTGGCCAGCAGGCCATTGCGTGAGGCGGTGCGGTCCGGGCGGCACGACCTGCTCATCGCGTTCGCCTGCGCCTCGGTCACGGGGGTCGGCTTCTACTACCTGGCCACCTACTTCGCGACCGCGATGTCGGTCGGCGGCCCCCGCACGACGGCCCTGCTCGTCTGTTCGGCGGCGCTGCTGGTCTACGTAGGGCTGTGTCCCCTGGCCGGTTGGCTCTCCGACCGAGTGGGTCGGCGGCCGATCTACGTCGGCGGCGCGCTGGCGCTCGCCGTGCTCGCCGTGCCGGTCCTGCTGCTGGTGGGGTCGGGCTCGCCAGGTCTTGCCCTGCTCGGTATGTGCCTGTTCGCGGTCCCGCAGGCGGGGCTCAACGTGATGTCCTCGATCGTGCTGGTGGAGCTGTTCCCGGCCCGCACCCGCTCCAGCGGCGCCGCCCTGGCATACAGCCTCGGCGTCGGGCCGATCGCCGGCACCGCCCCGCTGGTCGCCACGGCGCTGGCGGCGGGCACCGGCAGCCCGGTCGCGCCCGCGCTGTACCTGGTGGCGATCGCCCTCCCGGTCGGGCTCGTCCTCGCCAAGGGCCTGCCGGAGACCGCCGACCGCCCGCTCAACGACACCCGAGCCGTGTTCGGCCCCGCCGCCGCGGCCAACTGGATTTCCGCAACCGGCAACAGCTGAACCGACCCCAGCAGGAGGACTGATGGCACCGACGCCAGAGCCCACACCCGGGCTATTACCCGACTACGACGTCGCCGACGCGGGCACCGGACCGGCCGTGGTCTTCAGCCACGGCACTCTGCTCGACCGCACGATGTTCCTCCCGCAGACCGCCGCCCTCGCCGACCAATACCGCACGATCGCCTACACCAGCCGTGCCGGAACCTCCCGCTACGGCACCGAGCGTTCGCTCGACGACCTCAGTGCCGACTGCCTCGATGTCGTCGACCGTGCCGGCGTGGATCGGTTCGTCCTCCTCGGCATGTCCGTCGGCGGGTTCATGGCCATCGAATTGGCGCTGCGCCATCCCGAGCGGGTCGCGGGGCTCGTCCTGGTCGCCACCCAGGCCGACGCCTATACCGAGCAGGAGCGGCGCACCTTCGGCGCTCTGCTGGAGCCACTCGACACCGGCGGGGCAATCCCCGAGCACGTCATCGAAGCCTTCAGGCCGGTCATCTTCGGCAAGCGTGCGCTCGCCGAGCAGCCCGAACTCGTCGAGCGCTGGACGTCGAAATTGCGCCGGCGGCCCGCGCGCGCACTCTACGGCGAGTACCGCTCGTGGATCGACAAGCCGGACCGGGTCGCCGACCTCGCCCAGATCGCCGCGCCCGCCCTGATCCTGCACGGCGAGGGAGACAACGGCATCACCGTCGACCACGCGCACACCATGCACGAACGACTGCCGCATTCGACCTTCACACCCATCGCCGACTCCGGCCATCTCGTCACCGAGGAACAACCCGAGGCGGTCACCTCGGCACTCACCGGCTTCCTCGACTCGCTGACTCCCTGGGGAGGACTCTCATGACCACGAACCCAGCCACGTCCACCACCACACCGGCAACAGACATGACCGGGGAAATCGCTGTCGTCACCGGGGGCAGCCGTGGCATCGGCGCCGCCGTCGTCACCACCCTCGCCCGCGCCGGTGCCGCCGTCGTGATCGCCGGAGGCTCGGAAAAGCACGGACGCGCCCTCGCCGACGACCTCGACGGCGACTGCCGATACCTCAGCCACGACGTCAGCTCCGAGCAAGCGTGGGACCAGCTCGTCGCCCGGGTACGCGATGAGCTCGGCGACATCACGCTGCTCGTCAACAACGCCGGCGTGCTCGACCCCGGCCCCGACATCAGCGAGACCAGCGTGGCGAACTTCGACCGCCACTACCGCGTCAACCAGCTGGGCGTCTTCCTCGGCATGCGGGCGGTCGCGGGACCGATGAAGCGGGCCGGTTCCGGCTCCATCGTCAACCTGTCCTCGATTGGCGGCCACCGCGGCTATGCCAACCAGATCGGCTATTCGACCACCAAGTGGGCGGTCCGTGGCATGACCAAGTGCGCCGCCGCCGAGCTGGGTCCGTACGGCGTGCGGGTGAACTCCGTCGCTCCGGGCTTCATTAGCACCACCATGATCGACGTCATGCCGGGAGAGCAGATCGCGGCCGTTACTGCGGCCACCCCGCTGGGTCGACGCGGCACAGCGGAGGAGATCGCACGAGCCGTGTTGTTCCTCGCCTCCGCGGACTGCCCATTCATGACAGGCGCCGAACTGATCGTCGACGGCGGCCTGGCCCTCTAGATGTATAACCCCACGGCACTGACTGTCTTCGTTCTCGTTGGCCTCGCGGTCGTCGGGCTGAGCTTGGTCGCTCGCCGGACGGGGGCGAACGGGCCGGTCCTGCTCACCGCCGGCGGCGTTGCACTGAGCTTCCTGCCCGCTACCTCCGCCGTCCGGCTCCCGCCGGAGCTGGTCGTGCTGTTGTTCCTGCCCGCGCTGCTCTACTGGGAGGCGCTAACCACCTCGGTGCGCTCGATCCGCTCCGACCTTCGCACGCTCGTGCTCTCCGCGGTGTTCCTCGTCGTGGCCACCGCCGCAACCGTCGCCACCGCCGCCCATCTGGTCATCGGGTTGAGCTGGCCAGTCGCGTTTGTCCTCGGCGCCGTGGTCGCGCCCACCGATGCGACCGTCGTGGCTGCGGTCGCCCGCGGGCTCCCACACCGCCAGCTGACCATGCTGCGCGCCGAGAGCCTGGTCAACGACGGTACGGCACTGGTCATCTTCGCCGTTGCCGTGTCGGTCGCGACCGGGCAGGAGCAGTTCGACCCGCTCGGTGTTCTCGGCGATGTGGCGCTGTCCTACGGCGGTGGCGTGGCCATCGGGGTCGTGCTCGCCTGGCTAGCGATTCGCGCGCGTCGCGTCGCCCATGACCCGTTGATCGAGAACGGGGTCAGCGTGCTTACGCCGTTTGCGGCTTTCCTGCTTGCTGAGGAGATCCACGCTTCAGGTGTGCTGGCGGTCGTGGTGTGCGGGCTGGTCCTGAGCCGGCTGGGCCCCCGGACGATCCGTGCTCGCACCCGCGTCCAAGCCCATGCCTTCTGGCAGGTTGCCACCTTCCTGCTCAACGGTGCCCTGTTCGTTCTGGTTGGACTCCAGCTCCGGTCGGCCGTGCAGGCGTTGACCTCCTGGTCGCTGGGGCTCGCGGCGCTCGCGGCTCTGCTCATCGCCGCGGTAGTGATCGGTACCCGCCTGGTATGGATGAACACGGTGCCCTACCTGGTCCGCTTCATCGACAGACGTCCCGCCCAGCGGTCGCGGCGCATCCCTGCTCGTCAGCGACTTCCCCTCGCCTGGTCAGGGTTCCGCGGTGCGGTGTCCCTCGCCGCTGCGCTCGCAATACCACTCACCACAACAAACGGTGCGGGGTTCCCCGAGCGCGACCTCCTCATTGTGATCACCTTCGGCGTCATCCTGGTCACCTTGATCGGGCAGGGGCTGACGCTACCGGCAGTCCTCCGACATGGTCGGTACGCGCACGACAACCGGGTCGAGGACGAGATTCTCTGCGCCGAGCGCCGCATCGTGGAATCCGCGCTCGATGCCCTTCCCCGGCTTGCGGCCGAGTGTGACCTGCCCGGATCGGTCGTCGACCGGCTTCGCGCCGAATACGAGCAGCACCTACACCACATTGAGGACGCTGTGCACGAAGAAGACCTCACCGACCGGGGCGACGAGGAAAAGAACCTGCAGTTGGCACTGCTCGCCATCAGGCGCGGCGAACTGTTGCGCATGCAGGCCAACAGCGTCGTCGACGTCCAGGTCGTCCTCCGTGTCCAAGCCGAGCTCGACGCCGACGAGCTCCGGATCACCGGCGGATCCGCTCCCGAATGAGGAACGAGTCCCACCGCTCGGCGCGGTCGCGCACCGGGCGGCGGGCCGTCGTGGCGACGCAGCAGTGCCGCTCGCCGGCCACGAAGATGGCGACGTTGGCACGGGTGCCGAGTTCGTCAAGGGTGAAGCGGACAACGCTCGCCGCGAGCACGCCATCATCTCGGGACAACGCCGCCGCGTCGTTGCAGGCCGCCTTCTCGTCGCGGTAGATCGCCTGCGTCGGGCGAACCTCCTCCGCCAGGGTGGCGTGTACCGTCCAGACGTTCACCACGGCAGGTCCGAGCTACTGCGAAGCAAAATGATCACGCACCCCGACGCTAAGCGACGATGATCAACTTCGGCTACAACGCCAACCAAATGGCTGAGCGGCGTCCGTCACCCTGATCCCGCCAATGAGGAGGATTACAGGGGGATTCGATCTTCAGTCGATCACCAGTGATCGCTCCACAGCGCGTCTACCAGGCAAAACGAGTGAGGCGGGTGGGGCTCGAACCCACGACCTGACGGATTATGAGTCCTCTCGGGATCCTGTCGAGTTCTGCCGCTCGACACTACGGAATGTTATTTTGGCTGGTCCGACTACCGATGTCGTGTCACGTCGTGTCGCAAGCTGGTGGGATATCCCAGTCCTGCCGTTGTCACACTGTTAGCACACTGCCGACCATCCACATTAGACAAACTCGACGACGACGCTATCACGGCGATCAGAATCAGCTCTGCCAGCAGCCCCTGCACAGAGATGCTCCAGCTGCCCAACGGACCAAACCCATGCCGAACCTCGCACCGCCATGGCGAGATCGCATAGATACGCGGCGGATTCGCCTCGGCCAACCGGCGCGCGCCGACCTACGGCTTTTCAGATCTCCGCTCAACCGTTTACACAGCGTCCGTTGTCCCTCCTTTGCTGGTCAGCGACATCCGTGACGCCGCTGGAACTCGCTGAACCGTACGGAACTGAGCCCCGAACTGAGCCCCGCGGCCCGCCGGCAACCCCGGCGATCTCCTCCCGGGCAACACAGCGCGCGATCTCCTCGATCTCGCCGACGGTAGGGCTCTCGCGCCGATAGGCCTGGAGTTCGAGGCTCATCTTGTCGTTGCGGCCGCGGCCGGATCGGGCATTTCTTGCCGGTAGTGCTGGTAGCCCAGGCGGCCTCGGGTCAGGACGACAAGGAGCAACGCCACCGCGCTAAAGCCCACCAGTACCGGCAGAAGTCCGTACTCGTTCAGAATGGGAGCGGAAAAAAGTGGCGACACTATCCTGTTGGCGAACGTATTAAAAGACGCGTGCATCAACATGGTGACGAGCAGGCTGCCCTTCGCATTGTTGAAGACCCACACCATGATGACGGTCAGCGCGGTGGTCATGACAATGAACATGACCATGTAGGCAATGGTGGGCGGCGTCCAGACCCCGCTCCAAAACAGCGGAAAATGCCACAAGGCCCACAGCACTCCCAAGATGAGGCTTCCGACCAAGGGACCGTGCAATTCCTGCAAGCGCGGTAGTGCAAACCCGCGCCAGCCAGGCTCTTCACCCAGCGGCCCTCCGAGGATGAGCGTAGAGACAAGGCAAGGGGATAGGACAGAACCAGCGAGAGCGTGAGTGATTGATACGATCCCAGAACCCCCGGCAGGACGATCGCGCCGAGCACCTCAACAGCGGGGATGACCAGGAGAATAAACAGGTACCACCGAAAATTTACCCGCCACAGTACGTACCGACGCAGCAAGCGGTGTATGCCTGGCTTGCCTTGGGTACCCCTGTCATGATGAACGCCGATAAAGTAGGGCCTGCGAAAGTAGCCCCGGCGATCGTCAGCGCCAGCACAGGCCGAGGGATGGTAAATGGCAGGAGGCCGTGCCAGTTTGGGAGAGCACGACTGGCAATTCCACGAGCCATGCGCCGGCATATGCGATGACGAAGAAGAAGACCAGCGGGTGACAGGCGAGAAGGCCCGTGTGGGAAGTACGCGCCTGTGGATCGGCGTCGGAGGTCATCATGGCGAGACTCCTTCTATCGTCACCGTGGTTGATCAGACGCGTGTTTGGGAATTTCCCGGCCAAGCCGGGATCGTGCAGATGCCAGCTCCTCCGCGGTCAGCGAGGCGTGATGAGCAGAGCGAGGTGGGAGGCCAACTCGTCCGCGCGGGCCCGCCCGGCCCGGAATGAGACGTACTGGTCGGGCCGCACCAGGTGGCAGCATCCGCCCACCGCGCCGTACGCGGCCTGGAACTCACCCGCCGCGTCCCACACGACCGCGGCGGGCACGCCGTCCAGGGGCGCGTCCGCGACCTCGTCGGGGACGGCGGCGGTGGCCGCGAGCACGAGCACCACGTCGAGCTGGTCACGGGCCGCCTCCCGGGCCGCCGCCGCGGCAAGGGCCAGCTCCGAGATCTGGTCGCTGTCGTCGATGTAGAGCAGCAGCGCCGGCCGCAGGCCGCTGAACAGCTCGTGCAGCCGCAGTGGGAACGCGACGGCCGACCGGCACAGCTCCCGGCAGTCCGGAGCGCGCTCGCCGGGGCGCGGGCCGCCCTTGAGCGCCTCGACGCTGGCACCCTCGCCGTTCAACGTGCTGTCCGGGTAGGCGATCAGCAGCTGGGCCTCGCGCATCCGCATCGTCTCCGGGTCGTCGGCCTCGAAACCGGCCCGAGCGTGTCGCACGGTCCGGCTCACCACCTCCTCCCCGATCGGCCGCCGCTCGGCGTCATAGCTGTCCAGCAGCCCCGGAGCCGCCATGTCCCGCACCGCGAGGGCGAGCCGCCAGCCCAGCGCCACCGCATCCTGAATGCCGGTGTTCATGCCCTGGGCGCCGGTCGGTGGGTGGATGTGCGCGGCATCCCCGGCCAGGAACACTCGGTCGCGGCCGTAGGTGTCGACGATCCGGTGGCTGATCCTGAAGATCGACGACCAGCGCAGGTTCGAGGCGCGGGTGGGCTCGGGGGCGAGCCGGTCGAGGACGGCCTGCAGGTGGTGCAGCTCAGGCTTCGGGCCGGCCTCGAAGCCGTGCTCCACCGTGCCGCGCGGGTGCGCGGTGGCAAGATCGTCGGGCACCAGCATGGACACCCGGTAGCGGCGCCGGCCGGGCAGCGGGACCGCCACGAGGATGTCGTCCGGGCCGCCGTCCACGCGCCGGGTGCAGCGGACGCCGTAGCCCGGTGGCTGGTGCCAGTCGACCTCGACGTCACCGAGCATGTACTGCTCGGGGAACGCATCCCCGGCGAACGCCGCCCCGAGACCCTTGCGCACCACGCTGTGCGCCCCATCGCAGCCGACGAGGTAGTCGGCACGCACTACCGATTCCCCGTCCGGCCCCCGCAGCAACGCGGTGACGCCGTCGGCGTCCTGCTCGAAGCCAACCAGCTCGGCGCCCCGCTCTATCCGGCCGCCGAGCTCACCGAGACGTTCGGCCAGCACGCGCTCCGTCTCGTACTGCGGCAGCGCCAGGAAGCTGTACGGCACCTCCGGCGGCAGCGCCAGGTCTATGCGTGCCGCCTGCTCGCCGTCCACGTAGACGACCTGCCCGCGCATCGGCGTGCCGGCGTCGAGGGCACGCCACAACACTCCCGCCGACTCCCACAGCTCCAGGGTGCGTGGCTGCACGCCCACCGCCTTGGCGTAGCGGATCGGGGCAGTCAGCCGGTCCACCACGCGGCACTCCACACCGCGCCGACGCAGCTCAACGGCCGCTGTGAGCCCCACAGGACCCGCGCCGACGATCAACACACTGGTGTTGGACATCAAAGCCTCCACCTCGGCCCCTCTTGGGGTCACTAGATGAGTGGCGGGCGCCGGCCGCTCACGATCTCGCCGAGCCCGCCGGGCCGGAACCGCCGGGCGGGTGGCGAATCACCCCTAAACGGTGATCGTCAACCCATGGCTCGGGACGAGAGCAACAAGGGGCCATCGCACCCCGATGGTGTTCCGGCAACGCCGAACGTCGCCCGGAACACAGAGAGGCGCGTACACGGGATAACTCAGGAAACAGGTCCGGCTTCTCCCAGAGGGAGGCCCGGTACTCGCCCGCCTCAGCCCGCACATCGCGCACGCCCTCCGCCTGGGCAAGCTCGGCTCCCCAGGTCCCGCCCGCGATGAGAACCGCCAGCCCGGCGTACTGCTGGTCACCGACGACGTCACACCGGTGGCCAGCACGCCGGAGGCCGAGCACCTGCTATCGCTGCTCGACCCCGGCCCCGGCCCCGGCCCCGGCCCCGGCCCCGGCCCCGGCGGCACACTGCCCATCGCCGTACAAGCGGTCGTGGCCACCCTCTCCGCGATCGAGCGCGGCAACGCCCCACCGTCGCGCCTGCCGCGCGCCACTGTCCGCACCCGGCGGCGGCTGGCTCGACGTCCACGCCTCCCGCCTACAGGGACCCTCGGGCACCGATCGGCTCACCGTGGTGCTCGAACCCGCACGCCCACACACCACCGCCGCCGTCCAGCTCGCGGTGTACGGCCTGACCCGACGCGAGAACGAGGTGGCCACCCGAATCCTGCGTGGCCAGTCAAACCGGGCCATCGCCGGTGCGTTGAACCTCACCGAGCACACCGTCCACGACCACATCAAGTCGATCTTCGACAAGGCTGGCGTGCGTAGCCGCGGCGAGCTCGCCGGCCGACTACTGGCCCCACCCGAGCCGGGCTGAGCGAGCGCACGCAAACCGTCTGACGGAATCGGCGCGAAGGGGGACCACCCAACAACGGGACGGCGCGCACAGTCAGCGGCGAGCGCGGTGGGCAACCAGGTCGGCGCGCAGTTGGCTGGCCAGCGCGGGATCGGTGAGCAGCCGGACGACCAGCATCCGCAGCACGTCCTGACCGGTGACACGCGATAGCCCCAGCTCGTCAGCCGTGGTGTGGCACCACTCGCTCAGCCCGAAATGCAGGCGCGACAGCATCACCGCGCGACGTACTGGCTCGCCCCGCCTGGGCCGCCCCAGGGCCTGTCGGTCCTCACGTTCGAGGGCCTTCTCCCGTCGACGGTTGAGCTGCTCCAGACGGGCTTTCAACCCATCGCTTCGGCTAGTCATACAGCGGCCCTTCGACGAACGACCGACCTAAATGCACTCCTGGCGGCTGGGCAGTACCCCGAGGTCGTCGCAGACACTCCAACGTAGGAACACAACGTGGTGATGCTACCCTTACTTCGCTCGTCCACACCCGCGGCATCCACATTCTCGGCGTCACCGCCCACCCAGTGCCGCTGGGCTCTATTAGGTCCAGCTGATGTAGATCTTGATGCAGCGATCGAGAGTTGTGGGGCCGCAAATTGGAGTCAACGACCGGACCTCGCGGAATCGTCCGCTCGAAACAATTGCGTCCCCCATTTTCGGATGGACGTAGATGAGCGTCAACGCTCGTGGGCGCCGATCAAGCGACGCTATGATCATGTCCAGGACATCCCGGAAGAGCTGCGCTTCACGAATGCAGCAATCACGACGCTTATCGGTGGGCCGGGCTCTGTCAGCAGTTGCTTGACGGCGTCGCGCCGGCGAGGCCCTGCTGCGGCAGGTCGCCGCCGAAGCGGGATTCACTGGCGTCCACCGTGTCCCGGTGGATGCACCGCTGATCTGGTGTTGGAGCCGCGGCCCTGATCGGTCAATGATGAGCACCTGATGAGCACAATTCACACTGGTCAGCGGCTCGTTGGCCGCGATGCAGCTCTGGCAACCACCGGAGCCGCCCTCGCCGAGGCGTCGGTCGGCACCGGTGGGGTGCTGCTGGTGACGGGAGAGCCGGGCATCGGCAAGTCTGCGGTGCTTGCCGCGCAGTCCCGACTCGCGGCGGCGGCCGGGACTCGCGTCCTGCGCGGGATCGGTTGGCAGGGCCCAGGCGCGCCACCGTACTGGTTGTGGACCCAGGTAATGCGGGGGCTCCCACTTGACGGGCTCGGCGACGCCACCCGGCTGCTTGAGACGACGACCCCCAGCGACGCGACCGAAGCTCCGGAGGCCCGCTTCCGGCTCTTCGATGCCGTCGGCCGGGCGCTGGCTGGGCTGGCCACAACCACACCGGTACTGGTCGTGCTCGACGACCTGCACTGGGCCGACGACCAGTCCCTGCGTCTGCTGGAGTTCCTCGGCCGAACCATGGCCGCCCAGCGCGTGCTGTTCTTGGGCGCCTACCGGGACGGCGAGGCGGGTGCGCTGCTTCGTGAGCTTGCCGCTGCCGGTCCGGTGCTGCCGCTCGCAGGCCTCGACGTGGACGGGGTCTCCGCGCTGATGGCGGCGGTGGCCGGCCCGGTGCCCAGCGCCGAGCTGGCCGACGCAATCCGACGACGGTGTGGGGGCAACCCGTTCTTCGTGCGCGAGTTGACCAGGCTGATGATCGCCCACGGTAGCTGGTCGGCGGACGCGGAGATCGTCCCCGACTCGATCCACGAGACGCTGCGCGTGCGGGTTGAGCGGTTGTCCCGACCGTGTCTGGAGTTGCTCGAGGTGGCCGCGATCGCCGGCGTCGAGGTGGTACCCGAGTTGCTGGCCCAGGCCGTACCGAACATCGAGCCGGACATCGGGGACCTGCTCGAGGAGGCCAGGCGCGCCCGGGTGCTGGTCACCGAAGCCAGCAGATTCCGCTTCGCGCACGACCTCTATCGGGAAACCGTCCTCGCCCGGACCCCTGCCGGCAGACAGCGGCAGCTGCACGCCGGTGTGGGCCACGCACTGCATACGCTGTCGGCGCACGGGGCCGACCCCGCCGCGGTCGGCGGCGCCGCCCGTGTCGCGGCGCATTTCGTGGCGGCCGGGCCGGCCGCCACCGAACAGGCGCTGCACTACTCGGTGCTGGCCGCCCAGGAGGCGACGGGCCGACTCGGGCACGAGAACGCGGCACACCACTACACCACCGCGTTGAACCTGCTGCGCGACGTCGAAAGCGACACCCCCCGACGGGTCGAGCTGCTGACCTCGCTTGCTGGCGCGTGGAACCGTGCGGGCAACCCACACGCCGCCCGCGATGCCTACCTCCGCGCGGCACCATTAGCCCGTCGGCTACCAGACCCGGCCGCGTTGGCCGAGGCGGCGTTGGGTATCGCGGCCCTGGGCGCTCGATCGGGCACCGTCGACCCCGCCTGCATCGGAATACTGGAGGAGGCCCGCGCCTTACTGGCCGCTGAGGACAGCTCGGACGCCCGCGCCACCCACTCCCGGGTACTGGCGGCGCTGGCCCGGACGCTGCGACATGCCGCCCCCGGCTGCCTCGACCCGACGGCGGCCGGGGCCGCGCAAGACGCCGTCAGGCTGGCCCGCGCGTCCGGGGAGCCCGCCGCGCTGGCGCACGCCCTGCTGGCTCAGCACGATGTCATCTGGGCACCGGGCACCGCCGGGCAACGGCTGCCGGTGCTGCTCGAGATGGCGGATGCCGCCCAGAGAGCCGGCGACCAGGACCTGGCCGCGGAGGCGGTGCTGCTGCGTGCCGCGGCCCTGATCGAGGATGGCGACCCCGAAGGGCCGGCCGAGCTGGCCCATTACACCCGGCTCGCCGACCGGCTGGGCCACGCCAGAGGCAGATGGGGTGCGCTGAGCAGGCGAGCGACGCTCGCGGCGGTGGCCGGACGCGTGGCCGAAGCCGAGGCGCTGGCCGATGAAGCGCTCGAGCTCGGGATGGCAATCGGACTACCCGACGCGCACGGCTGCTACGGGACGCTGCGCGGCTCGCTGACCGCCATCGGCGGCACGTCCGTGGCGATCACCGAACTCATGCCCGCCGCCGACCCATTGTGGCCGATCTTCCCTCTACTCAAAGCCTGGACGCTCGTGCTGTCCGGGAACCTCGACACAGCCCGGGAGACGATGCACGGATTCTCCGTACAGTCCGTCCCGGCCAAGCACGACCTCGAGATGGTCTCCGTCACGGCCACGGTGTTCGCGGCCGTCGGCACAGACGCGCAACGCGCCTGGTGCTACGACACCTTCGTGCCGCACACAGGCCGGCACGCCGTGGTCGGTGGATGCGCCAGCTACCACGGCGTGGTGGATCACTACCTCGGCGTGCTGGCGACCGCGCTGGGTCGAGCGGAGGTCGCGAGCAAACATTTCACCGACGCAATCGCGCACTACGAGCGGCTCGGTGCCTGCGCCTGGGCCCAGCTCAGCAGCGCCGAGCTGGCCCGACTCCGACCAGAGTCGGCGGCGGCCGGTGACGGTGACACCTTCCAGCTCGAGGACGGCATGTGGAGGCTGCGCTTCGGTGCGCGCGAGGTCTGGTTACCTGACGCGAAAGGCCTACGCGACCTCGCGACGCTGCTGGCTTCACCGGATCGTCCGGTCCACGTGTTCACGCTGTTGGGCCGCGAGGATCCACCCGCCGGCGCCGACCCTGTCCTCGACCGCCGCGCGGTTGCCGAGTTCCGCAGCCGGCTCGGCGAGCTGGATACCGAGATCGACGAGGCCGAACGCTGGCGCGACGAGCACCGGGCCCGGCGTGCCCGAGCGGAGCGGACCGCGCTGCTCACACAGCTGCGAGTCGCCAGCGGGTTGGGCGGACGAGCACGCAGACTCGGCGACGACACCGAGCGAGCCCGCAAGACCGTCTCCGCGCGCATCCGCGATGCCCTGCGCCGCATCGACCGAGTGCACCCCGCACTCGCCGGACATTTCAAGACGACCATGCACACCGGGACCCACTGTTCCTACAACCCCGACCACCCCAGACACTGGCGACTCTGATGCGGCGGGACCTGCACGTGGACTTCTTACCGGGAGCCTCGCCGCACGCCTTTCGGTCGCTCCGGCCCGTAGGTTGTCCGCATGGACATCGACACCACGAGTGTCTGGGCCGACTCAATGCCGAACGCCTATGACCGATGCCTCGGGCCGGCGGTGTTCCACCCGTTCGCGGTCGACCTGGCCCGTCGAGCCGCCCGGCTCGCACCGGTCCGGGTCCTGGAGCTCGCCGCGGGCAGCGGGATACTGACCCGGGAGCTGATCGCCGAGATCTCCGCGGCCGCGGTGACGGCCACGGACCTCAATACCGCGATGGTCGAATTCGGCTCGCTACGGGTCCCGCAGGCGAGCTGGCAACAGGCCGACGCGCAGCACCTGCCCTACGACTCCGGCCGGTTTGACCTGGTCATCTGCCAGTTCGGAGTGATGTTCTTCCCCGACAAACGGGCAGCGTTCGCTGAGATGCGCAGGGTCCTCGGCCCAGGCGGTCACCTCCTGTTCAATACCTGGGACACCATCGAAACCCACGGCTTCGGCCGGGCACTCATGGCCGGGCTCGAACGAGCGTTCCCCGGGAATCCGCCCACGTTCCTGGTGCGCGTGCCGCACGGCTACACCGACCCGCGGACCATCGAAGCCGATTTGACCGCCGCGGGCATGAGCCCCTCCGTCATCGAGACGATCACGCTCGAAGGGCGCGCGGCATCGGCGGCGGACGTCGCGACGGGCTTCTGCACAGGAACACCGCTGCGCGCCGAGATCGAGCAACGCGCCGATCTCGGCACCGTCACCGAGCTGGTCGCCGCGGAGATGACAACCCGCCTCGGTTCGGGACCGGTCGCCGCCCCCATGACGGCGCACGTCGTGCTCACCGCGCCGCAGCCACCTCCGCACGGAAACACGTCCCCGTAACTACTTGATCGACATTTACCGCGCAACGACTATCGACCGGTCAGGGCCGCAGCTCCAGCACCAGGTTCAGCGGTGCCTCGACCGGCACCCGTCGGACGCGGGTGAAGCCCGCTGCCGCCGCCGTATCGCGCAGCAGGGCCTCCCCGGCTTGGGTCCCCAACGGCGCATCGCCGTGGGCTCCCGCCGTCTGGGAGACCGCGTTCGGGGTGCAGATCAACGTGGACACCGCGTAGAACATCCGGCCCGTCGGGTTCAGGTTGTCTTCGACGTGGTCGCCCGCGAGCGGTTCGACCAGCACCACCGCACCATCCGGGGCCAGCGCGGCGTGGGCCTGGCGCAGCGCGCCGACGGGGTCACCCAGGTCGTGGAGCGTGTCGAAGAAGGTGATCAGTTCGTAGCCGCCGCCGGGTATGTCGGTCGCCGAGGCGACCTCGAACCGCACCCGGTCGGCGACCCCGGCCGCCTCGGCGGCCTGCCGCGCGTGGGCCACGGACGCGTCGTGGTAGTCCACGCCCAGCACCCGCGACGCCGGGAAGTGCCGCGCCACCGCCAGCGTCGGTGTCCCGTAGCCCGAACCGACGTCAAGCACGGCGCCGCCGGCGGCCAACGCGGCGGTCACCGAACCGAGCTGGTCGAGCACCGCACCAATCAGCTCGGCCGGCAGCGCGACCTGCGTCAATGCGTCGCTGCCCCGCCAAAACAACGTGTCGTGGCGGTGCCAGCCGAACCCCTCGCCCGCGCCGAATGCCGCGGCGAACTCGTCGAAGCCCGCGCCGAGCGAGCGGAACATGTCGGTGGCGGCGTCCACCATTCCCAGGCCCGGACCGTGCACGAACGCCTGCGCCACCGCCTCAGGCAGGGCGAACGTCTCCTCGTCGGGCCGGTAGGTCAAGTAGCCGCCCGCGGCCTGGGCCCGGCACCACTCCCGGACCAAAGGCTCGGCCACCCCGGTCCGGGCGGCGAGCTCAGCCGGGCCCAGCGGCCCGGCCCCGACCAGCGCGGTCCACAACCCGGTGCGGGTCCCCAGCGCAATGAGCAGCACTCCCAGCGAGCCCGCCAGGTCGTCGACAAGCTGGCCGATCACGGCATCGGGCGTGCGCTCCCCCACCTCAGCGGCAGCGGTCATCGTGCACCTCCGGTCAGGTCCGCGGCCGGGTCCGATCCGGCCGTCATCAGGACGGCGCTAGTTCATTCCTCGCGAGGTGCGAGGTCGGACCCAGCGGCCCCCATGCAGGACCACGACGACGACCCGTGCGAGGAGAGCGACCATGTTCCTGAGCGCCTACCACTTCGACGGCCATCCCACCGCGCTCTTACCGGCCTACGACCTGCTGCGGCAGGGCTTCCCACCTGACACGTTCGAGTTGCACGCTTGCGTCGTCACGGGAGTCGGGATCACGGTCTACGACGCCTGCCCGACCCGCGAGGTCTTCGAAGGCTTCAGCATCGGCCCCGAGTTCCTGGGGTCGTTGGCGGCCGCCGGTCTGCCGAGGCCACGGATCGAGCCGCTCGGCGAGGTGCATCACGCCGTCGCCGGGAAGTCGGTGACCCGATGACCGCCGCCACCGAGCTGGCCGGCCTGGACGCCACTGGCCAGTCCGAACTGGTGCGCCGCGGCGACGTCCCGGCGGCTGAGCTGGTGGAAGGGGCAATCGAACGTATCCAGCGGCTCAACCCACAACTGAACGCGGTGGTCACGCCACTGTTCGACCACGCCCGCGCCACCATCGCCGCGGCCACGCCGACTGGACCGTTCGCGGGGGTGCCCTTCCTGCTCAAGGACCTCATCGTAGAAATCGAGGGCACCCCGTTCCACGAGGGCTCGATGTTCCTGCGTGACAACGTGTCCCGCTACACCTCCGAACTAGTGATCCGGCTTCGCCGGGCCGGGCTGGTCATCCTCGGCCGGACCAACACCCCCGAATTCGGGATGGCCCCGACATGCGAACCGATACTGCACGGCCCCACCCGCAACCCGTGGAACCCGGCCTACTCCACCAGCGGATCCAGCGGCGGATCGGCCGCCGCCGTCGCCTCCGGCATGGTGCCCATGGCGCACGGCAACGACCTGGGCGGATCACTACGATTCCCCGCCTCGGCGTGCGGGCTGTTCGGGCTCAAACCCACCAGGGCCCGCAACCCACTCGGCCCCGAATACGGCGACGCGATCGGCGGCTGGGCCGTCGAACACGCACTGACAGTCTCGGTCCGCGACAGCGCCGCGTTGCTCGACGCCACCGCCGGACCCACCCCAGGCGACCCCTACCCCGCTCCGCCACAGACCCGACCCTTCGCCGCCGAGGTCGGCGCCGACCCCGGCCGGCTGCACATCGCCTATACCTCCCGCACCCCTGGCGGAGCACCTGGCCACCCGGACTGCGTGGCCGCTCTCGACGACGCGGTCGCACTGTGCGCGTCGCTGGGCCATGAGATGGTCGAGGCGGACCTTCCCGGCCTCGATCAGGTGGTCGGCGCCGCGATCGGCACAGTATTCGAAGCCGCGACCGCATGGATCGTGCGCTACTGGATCCGCCACCAGGGCCGCGAACCGGAACCCGACGAGCTGGACCCGCTCACCCGCGCCTACTGGGAAGCCGGCCACCGGGTCAGCGCCGCGGACTACCTACTCGCCGTCGAAAAGCTTCAGAGGTTCTCCCGCACCGTCGCGGCATTCCTCACGACGTTCGACGGGTGGCTCACCCCCACCATGTCCGAACCCCCCGCCCTCATCGGCGAGATCACCTCCACCCGACAGGAACCACTACGCGCCGCGCAGCGCGGCGCGCGGACAGTGGCCTACCCACTGGTCGTAGCGAACATCACCGGCAACCCCGCGATGTCCTTACCCCTGTTCTGGAACACCAACGGCCTCCCGATCGGCATACACCTCCTCGGCCGCTACGGCGACGAAGCCACCCTGCTCCAGCTCGCCAGCCAACTCGAAACCAGCCGACCCTGGGCACACCGACACCCCCAAATCCACGCCCTCGGATGCACGACAGGCACTGAACCAATCAACTGATCCGACGCATATCTCCGACCCAGTCCTACGTCAGTTCGCGCTGATCCGCGCTCACCGGTTCGTCCCGTCCGTGCCGGCTGTTGGTCAGAACGCGCCCCCTTCCGGCGTGGACCGACTGTCCGGTGATCCAACGGGCCTGGTGTGAGACGACGAATCCGACGATGTCGGCGATGTCCTCGGGTTCGGCCCGGCGGCCGAGCGGCACGTCGGCGACCATCCGCTCGATCACCGCGGGCGGCAGTGCCGCCAGTGCGTTGGTGCGCACCGGCCCGGGCAACACGCTGTTGACCGTGATCTGGCGGGGGCCCAGGCAGCTCGACCGCCAGCACCCGGACGAGCTGCTCGAGCGCCGCCTTGCTCGCACCGTAGAGCCCGGTACCCGGTTGACCGGTGACGATGAACCCGGCGGACACCGCGACCAACCTGCGGCCGTCGCGCACCCGCCGCGCTCCCTCGTGCAGGGCGAGGAAACCCGCTCTGGCATTGGTGGCGAAAACCGCGTCGAAGTCGACGACCTCGGCCTCGCTCGACCGATACCCCGCGCGGCCCCGGTGACCAGGGCCAAAGGTGCTTCCACCCGGCAGATGCGGGTGATCCTCGCCGCAGTGGCCCGCGACGCCGGGGTCACCGCCCAACAGGTCGAACTGCTCTGCGTGCTCGAGCGCGATCAACCCTCCCTCGACGCGCTCGCCACGCTCCTGGGCTGCGACAAGACCAACATCACCGGCATGGTCGCCCGACTGATCCGGCGGGGTCTGGTCAGCCGCCAGCCCGACCTCCGCGACCGGCGGATCATCCATCTGCGGCTGACCGACGGCGGGACGTCAGTTCAGCCGTGAGCTGAAGCGCGAGGTCCAGAGGATCGCCCCGCCGTTGGCAGGGTCGAACACATGTCCGCCCAGGTGCCGGTCGACCTCGGCCCCCAGCAAGCCCGCGGTGAGAACCGGGAACGCGATCAGGACGAGAATCATCGTGACAAAGATGTTCCAGGTGAAGATCGGCATTCGGAACATCGTCATCCCGGGACCGCGCAGGCAGACCACGGTAGTGGTGAATTGACCCCGCCCAGGATCGTGCCCAGACCGGCAATCACCAGACCCATGAACCACAGGTCCGCGCCGACCCCGGGCGAGTGCGCGCTCGCGGCAAGCGGTTGGTAGGCGAACCAGCCGAAGTCGGCCGCACCACCAGGGACCGCAAACCCCGACAGCACCATCAGCCCGCCGAACAGGAACAGCCAGTACTAGAAGGCGTTCAGCCGGCGAAACGCGACATCGGGCGAACCGATCTGCGGCGGCAGGATGTAGTTGGCGAAACCGAACAGGATCGGCGTCGCGTACAGCAAGCATGATCGTGCCGTGCATGGTGAACAGCTGGTTGTACTGCTCCGGCGACAGGAACTGCGTCCCCGGACGAGCCAAGTCAGCGCGCATCAGCAGCGCCATCGCCCCACTCACCATGAAAAACCCGAACGACGTCACCAAATACAAGATCGCGATTTCCTTCGGATCCGTCGTATGAAAGAACCGCAGCAGAGACGTCCCCTTACCCGCCCGCCGCGCCGGGTACGGGCGCACCACTGATCGGCGTCGGAGCCAAATCAGTCATGATCTTCTCCCAACCGCGCGAGTGCTCGACACCTCGGCAACGGCCCACCGGCCCCACGAACGGGATCGGTGACGAAACCGAGAATCCCAAGCCGTACATCGTCCTCCTCTTCTATCGCTACCGAAACGCCGAGTCAGCCGTCACCAGCCCATCGACCGACCACGCGCTTCAACCGCCGATGCATCAGCACAGAGCTCAACCAGAACGGGCCACCGGGCGGATCTGGAGGCGCGGATCGTCGACCTACGGCGGACGCGCGACTCCCTGACCGATCTCATCAACACGTGCGGCCTGCGTCGGACCGATCGCAGCTGCTCAGTGCTGGCCGCGCTGGAGAATCAGCGGTCCAGGTGGTCCTGCGCCATTTCGCCGCAGCCGGGCACCCGCCAACGACCGCAAACCTGGCGGCCACCGGGCGAACCCTTGACGAAGTACTGGCCGCCTTGCATGAACTCGACGCGATCCGGATCGGACGGCCGCATCGACTCGACCGATCAGACCACCGGCCAGCCCGTGCACATCACCGCCACCGTGGGACAGACCCGCTGGGAACCACACGGCGCAGTAGTGTTCCTCGGCGCCACCGCCGGCGGCGGCCCTCTGCCGACAACTGCTGCGACTACCTCAACCGGCGGGTCAGCGGTGCGCTAATCCTGGGCGGCGCCTTCCTTGCGGTGTAATGGGTTCGCCGTCCAGACGTTCTCGAAGGCGACGCCGGCGGCCCGGTAGGTGCGTCGGACGGCTTCGGCGTCGGGCGCCTCGTAGACGCATACGCAGCGGGTGCCGTCGCGGGCGATGTAGGAGCTCAGCCAGTGCACGTCGTAGACCGGCAGGCAGGGCGACACCTTGTCGGCCACGGGGCTGCCCTGTGACAGGTCGATCGGGGGGTCGAACTTCTCCTCAACGATGACGACGGCCATGGTGTCTTCCTCCTCGCTCATCCAAGTTTCGGGGCCAGCATCCTCTTCGCGTCCCGCAGCCACGAGTCCGCGTCGGCGCTCAGCTGGTCGCTGCCCGCGTCTCGAGCGGCGTCGATGTGGCCTACGGCATCCTCGCGGGAACCACCGCGGGCCGCCACACAGGCCAGCACGGCGTGCGCCCGTCCGGCTTCGAGCGGCCGGTCCACCGACACCGCCAGCGCAAGCGCGCGCTCCGCTTGCACCCGGGTCCGGGCGAGGTCACCCCGCACGTACTCCATCTGCGCCGAGACGTTCAGGACCTCGGGCATCAGGTACCGGGCGTCGATCTGGTCGAGGCGGGCGACGGCGGCGTCCACCTCACCGGCAGCCCCCGGGTCGCCCGCGGACAGGCGGGCGAGGGCGAGGACGGCGGCGGCGAACGCCTCCTCGCTCCCACCCGGGCCGAGCCTGAGGGCCAGCGGTACCAGCTCGGAGGCCAGCTCGACGGCGGTCCGCGCGGCGCCGGTCTCGACCTCGAGCATGGCCAGGCGGGCCGAGCATTCGAACTCGGCCCAGTGGTCGCCGCCGTCCGCGGCGAAGGTGCGTGCCTGCCGCAAGGCCGCTCTGGCGCCGGCGGCGTCGCCCGCCCAGCACAGAACGAGCCCCAGCCCCCACTGGTAGCGCATCGACCCGACGATCACCGGGCCGATGGCGGCCAGGTCCTCGAAGACCCGCCGAGTGCGGGGCATGTCCATCTCCAGTAGGGCCAGGCAGCGGGCGCTCTCCAACAACGGCTCCAGGTCGGGCCGCCCGCTCGCCGTTTCCAGGACCGTGGCGGCCCGCAGCAGGAGCGCCCGGGCCCGGGGGATGTCGCCCCAGCTGAGGTGGTACACCCGGGCGAGAAGGTGCAGCGCCTTGGCGAAGTCGCTGTCCCGGCCATGTCGCTGCGCGGCGGCGGATAGCTCGGCGAGGTCACGGGCGAGGTCGCCGGGCTGGCGCAGACGCAGGCCGGGGTGCAGGAAGAGCTGCAGGAGCTGAACCTGGACCGGGATGCGGTCGTCGGGAGCCAGGCGGGCGGCGTGGCGGCGGCCACGTTCGAGGAGCACTTCGGCCTCGGCGTAGGCGAACACAGACAAGCACCGCCGCGCGGCCCGGGCGCAGGCTGCGGCGCAGACGAGGCTGTCCCCGCCCTCGTCGGCGTGGCGGGCGACGTCGGCGGCGAGGATCAGGTCCGGGTCGGGCACCCCGTCGAGTACCGCCGCGATCCGGTGGTGCAGCAGCCGGCGACGGGGAGCCGTGAGCCGGCGGTACGAAACCTCCCGGATGAGGTCGTGGCCGAAGTCGTACGTCCCGTCGGGCGTGGCGTGCAGGATGCCGTGCCGCTCGAGCTCCTCAAGCGGGGGAAGCAGGTCAACCGTGGGCAGGTCGGCGAGGTCGGCCAGCAGACCGGGGGCGACGTCGCGCCCGAAGGCAGCCAGCCACGGCACCAGGGAGCCGGCGACGTCACCGAGGCTTCCCAGACGGTCGCCAATAAGGGCCTCAACCCGGTCCGAGACGACGCCCTCGCCCCGGGCCAAGGCGTGGGCCATCTCCACCACGAGCAGCGGGTTGCCATTGCTGGCCGCCACCACCGGAGACGGGTCGACGCCGGCCGCCACCGACTCGGTGAGTGTCCGGACGGCGTCCGGCGGGAGCGGTGGCACGACCATGGAGGCGAGATGGCCGTGGCGATCAAGATCCCGCACCAGCCGACGGACGGTAGGGTTGACCTCAAGTTCCCCGGCTCGGGCGGCGGCAGCGAACACGACCCCCTTCCCGCCCAGCGCCCGGATCGTGAAGTGGAGCAGCCCGGCGGATGCCTCGTCGAGCCAGTGGATGTCGTCGAGGACGACGACGAGCGGGCTGGCCCCGGCCAGCAGCGCAAGCAGCGAGGCGACGGCGTCGTAGAGGCGGCGCTCGTCCTCCAGATCGGACGGCGCGCCGGACAGCTCGGGCAGCAGCGGCGCGAGGTCGGAGCGGAGCCAGTCCGGCAGGGGCGGCACCGGCGCCGAGCGGATGGCGTCGATCCAGGCACCGTAGGGGCGGCCCCGTTCCGCCTCGTAGGCCCGGCCGGACAGCACCCGGCCCCCGGCAGCGGCGAGGCCGGTGGCGAGCTCGGTGAGCAGGCGGGTCTTGCCGATGCCCGGTTCGCCGTGCAGGAGAAGCAGGCCATCGCGGCGTCCGGTGCGGACCTCGTCGACGAACTCGGCCATGAAACCGCGCTCCTTGGCCCGTCCGACGATGGCTCTCGCCAAAGTTGGCGGGACGGGCACCGCAGCTGCCGGTGTCCACGGTCCGGCCCGGGCGGCCGGGGCGGGAACCACGGGGTCGGTCCTGCCCAGCAGTTCGGGCCGCTGGCGGAGGATGGCCGATTCGAGCTCGCGCAGCTCGGTGCCCGGCTCGAGCCCGAGCTCATCGGCCAGGAGCTTGCGAGCCCGCTGGTAAGCCCGCAGGGCGTCGGCCTGGCGCCCCGACCGGTACAGGGCGAGCATTAACAGCACCCAGAGCCGTTCCCGCAGTGGATGGTCGGCCAGGAGCCGCTCCAGGCGGGCGACAACTTCCCGGTGGCGGCCCGCATCGAGTTCCACCTCGACCTCGAGCTCGGCCGCGGCGGCCCGCAACTCGACAAGGCGGGCAATCTCTGGCAGGGCGAACGGCTCACCGGCCACATCTGCCAGGGCCGGGCCGCGCCACAGTGCTTGGGCCTCCCGTAGCAGGGCAGCGGCGACGTCGGGATCGCCGGCGGCCCGGGCAGCGCGTGCCTCCCGCAGGAACCGCTCGAACCGGACGCTGTCGAGGGCCTCGGGGTCGATGTCGAGGGCATAGCCCTGGCCCCGCGTGGCGAGCAGCCCGGAACCGAGCGCCTTGCGCAGCTGCGACACGTAGTTCTGCAACACACCCAGGCCGGTACTCGGCGGGCTGCCGGCCCACAGGTCCTCAATCAGCTGGTCGCGGGACACGACCTCGCCGTGGTGGACGAGCAGGTCGATGAGCAGCGCCCGCAGCTTAGGGCTGCCGGGCTCAACGGCCTCGACGTCCCGCATCACCTGCAAGGGGCCCAGCACCTTGAACCGCACACGCGGCACCCTACCTACGGCTGTCCGCAACTCCCCAGGACAAGAGCGGGACTGAAGCGTTCCGAGAGCGGGCCTGAAGACGCCTGCCCGAAGATGCCTGAGCGGGCGCAACAGGCGCCCCAACCGGAAGGAGTTTTACCATGGCCGAGAGCAAGAGCATCGACTCCGCAACCGAGGTGCGGGAGTTCCCGAAGGGCCGCGTCGAGGTCGTCACCGTCGGATCGTGCACACTCAGCCGCTCCACAATGCAGCCCGGGTGGCGCTGGTCGGAGTGCGTGAAACCGATCGCGGGGACCCCCAGCTGCCAGGTACAGCACGACGGCTACGCCATCTCCGGGACCCTGCGGGTCCACCAGGACGGCGGCAGCGAGATCGACATCAACCCCGGCGACGCCTACTCGATCGCCCCCGGGCACGACGGCTGGGTGCTGGGCGACGAACCGTGGGTCGGTGTCGACTTCTCGCCGGCAATGGCCGCCACCTTCGCCAAGCCGGCCACCCAATAAGTACCCGAGATGATCAAAGGAGGAGAATCCCCATGACCATCACCACGACCCCGGTCGACAACGGCATCAACCTGCAGGCCCTGCTTGACGCCCGGGAGGCACTCAGCGCCGACCCGACGGCCGCCGAGTTCGAATGGCGGGCCAGTTGCACGTGGGTGAGCGGCACACACAGCCACTCCACCGTGGAAGGGTTTCGGGGCCTCGGCGCGGAGCAGTCCCACAAGGCCGTCTTCCACTATGACCTCGATCATCCCGAGTGCTTCGCGTCCGAAGACCATGGCCCCACGCCTACCGAGCTAGTCCTCGTCGGGCTGGCCGGCTGCCTCACCGCCGGCGTCGCCGCCGTCGCCCAGATGCGCAGTATCCAGCTACGTGCCGTCACCGCCACCGTGCGAGGCGAGCTCAACCTGCTCGGCGTGCTGGGCGCCGACCCCGACGTCCGCAACGGGTTCCAAACGATCAAGGTCCATTTCGCGGTCGAAGCCGATGCCTCCCCGGCGGACGTCGAGGCGCTCGTGGCCCAGTCCCAGAAGCGGTCCGCGGTCTACGACCTCGTGGTCAACCCGACGGACGTCACCGTCACGGTCAACTAGATGCACACGACCACGGTGGTCATCGGGGCAGGCCACGCCGGGCTCGCCATGAGTCGCCGCCTCACCGAACGCTCGATCGACCACGTCGTACTCGAGCGCGGTGAGGTGGCCAACTCATGGCGGACCGAGCGCTGGCCGTCGCTGCGCCTGCTCACCCCGAACTGGCAGACACGCCTGCCGGGACAGCGTTACGGCGGGAATGACCCAGACGGCTTTCTGTCGATGCCCGAGGTGATCGGCTTCCTGAGCGACTACGCCAAGGCGATCTCCACCCCGGTACGGACCCAGACCACCGTGAAGGCGGTACGTGCCGCCGGCTCGGGCTACGAGGTGGCCACCACACAGGGCGTGTGGCACTGCCCGACGGTCGTCCTGGCCAGCGGGCCCTGCAACCGCGCCCTCGTCCCGGAAATGGACCAGGCGGTGCCACCGCGGATCACGACGCTGACCCCGATGACCTACTGCGGCCCCGACCAGCTGGCCGATCGCGGGGTGCTCGTGGTCGGCGGGTCGGCCACCGGGACACAACTGGCGGAGGAGATCCAACGCTCGGGCCGGGCGGTGACGCTGGCCGTCGGCGAGCACGTGCGGCTGCCCCGCCTGTACCGGGGCCGCGACATCTTCTGGTGGATGGAGGCCGCCGGTGTGCTCGACCAGCGTTACGACGAGGTCGACGACATCGTCCGGGCACGCCATGTCCCATCACCGCAGCTGATCGGCACCCCCGACCAGGCAACGATCGATCTGAACACGCTCACCGCCCAGGGAGTGCGCGTCGTCGGACGGCTCGGCCGGATCCACGACGGCGTGGCTCAGTTCGCCGGCTCAATCGCCCACGTCGGCAAGCTCGCCGATCTGAAGATGAACCGCCTCCTCGACACCTTCGATGCCTGGGCGACCGCCGCCGATTTCGACGACTGTCTCGACCCCCCACAGCGGTTTGCTCCTACCCACGTCGCCGCGCCCCCGACCCTGGCCGTCGATCTCCGCCGAGGCGCGATCGGAACGATCATCTGGGCCTGCGGCTACCGACCCGACCACTCCTGGCTGGGCCTTCACGTCTTCGACCGTGTCGGGCGCATCCGCCACGACGGCGGACTGGTGTGCGGCGCACCCGGCATTTACCTGCTCGGGACACCCTTCCTCCGCCGCCGCCGATCGAGCTTCATCAACGGCGCCGACCACGACACCGCCGACCTCGCTGACCACCTCCACCGATTCCTCGACCAGCAGGCGCCGTGCGGCACAGGCCCGTCCTCGCCTAAGCCTCGACACTCGGCTCGCCCGCAACGGCAACGTCGCCATGCCCGACAGCATCTGCCCGCCATCGGCGATCAACACCGTGTCCACGAAACACCCGGCCGCGGTCATGCTCCGGCGTGAACCCCGTCGAGCCGGCGCCCGCGACAGGCCGCCGGCCAGGCCACTGCGCTACGTGATCAGCCACAGCGTGAGGGTGGAAGGTCAGCCGCCGCACCCGGCGGATCTCGGCGTTGTACCTGACCCCGAGCTCGCCGGCCGAGAGCCGCGGGTACCGCCGACGACACGGAGATCGAGAACGAGATGAGCACCTGGGACGAGCTGCCGAACCACCTCGGTAACAGAGCGCAGCAGCGCGGCGCTATCCAGCGGTGAGATGTCCGCGGACCGGGGGCTCTCGGCACCCGGCTGGTTGACCCACGACAGCACACCGTCCGGACGCAGGACGCGGCGAATTCCGGTGGGTAGGAGCCCCTGGCAGCGGTCGTTGGGAAGGCCGACGACGTACTGGCCCGGGTCGGCGTCGTGTTTGAAGATCTCGAAGTTGACGATGTAGTCACCAAGTGGCGCGTAGCGACTCTCATTTTCCTCGGCGTCGATGGCGGCCGCCGTGGTCATCCGATTCGCGCTGAGCGCGGTGTCCTCCTCAGGAACGAGC
This sequence comes from Pseudonocardia sp. Cha107L01, assembly GCF_052566575.1. Lineage (NCBI taxonomy): Bacteria > Bacillati > Actinomycetota > Actinomycetes > Pseudonocardiales > Pseudonocardiaceae > Pseudonocardia > Pseudonocardia sp. Cha107L01. Next base: position 4,176,927 of record NZ_CP199579.1, on the reverse strand, counting down.
TGACACCCTACTGCGTGACAACCGGCGGAACAGAGCGCCGCTAGGGTCTGCTGGGGTGGAGGATCCTGATCGGGATCTGCTCGGGCGGCTGCGGGCCGGCGAGGAAGCGGCGTTTGCCGCCCTGGTCCGGCGGTATCAGCCGGGCCTGTTGCGGCTAGCCTGCTCGATGCTCGATAGCCGGGCGGTGGCCGAGGAGGCGGTGCAGGACACCTGGTTGGCGGTGGTGCGCGGTCTGGAGCGCTTCGAGGGCCGCTCGACCGTGAAGACCTGGTTGTTTCACATCCTGGCGAACCGGGCGCGGTCGGCCGGGCGGCGCGAGCATTGGTCCGAACAGGTCGCCGACTCCGGGGCGGTGGTGGCCTCTGACCGGTTCGGCCCTGACGGGGCGTGGGTCAGACCGCCGGCGCCGTGGGCCGACGAGGTCGAGAACCGTGTGGTTGCGCAGCAACTGGCCCGCCGGGCCCGGGTCTGCCTGGCCGATCTCCCGGTCCGGCAGCGGCAGGCGGTGCTGCTGCGCGACGTCGAGGGGCTGTCCGCGGTGGAGGTGTGCTTGGTGCTCGGGGTCAGTGAGGGGAACTTGCGCGTGCTGCTGCATCGCGGGCGGGCCCGGGTCCGCGCGATGCTGGAAGATGAGTGTGGGAGGCGTCCGTGAGGCAGTTTTGGTTCCGTCGTCGCGGCCGCTCGCTGGTCTGCCAGCAGGCGGTGGAGCTGATGTCGGACTACCTGGAGGGTGCGCTGTCCGAGCGCGAGCGGGCGCGGCTCGAGGCGCACCTGGCCGACTGTCGCCACTGCGGCGAGTATCTGGCCCAGCTACGGGCGACCATTGACTGTCTGGGCCGGGCCACCGCGGAGGATCTGCCTACGCGGGCTGTCGACGAGCTGGTCGGGTTGTATCGGCGTTGGCTGGCCGAGTAGCTGGCAGCGAAAGCAGTTCAATCCCAGTCGTTGGTCTGCTGTAACGCGCCTCTCCCGGGTCGGGACTGTTCTGCCGTCATGTTGTCGGAGGTCCGGGAGGTAGGCAGATGACCGCGACGATCGATGAGGCCAGGCTCGAGCAGTTCATGGGCCAGATGATCGGCTACATGACCGGCGGGGCGCTGTGTTTCGGGGTGTGGCTCGGTGATGAGCTCGGCCTGTACCGGGCGTTGGCCGAGGCCGGGCCGCTGACCGCCGACGCGCTGGCCAGCCGCACCGCCACGAATCCCCGGCTGGTCCGCGAGTGGCTGGATGGCCAGGTCGCCGGGCGACTGGTCGACTACGACCCGGCCGCCGGGCGATATGGGCTGTCGGCTGAGGCGGTTGCGGCGCTGGCGGATGACACCTCGCCGGTGTTCGTCGCCCGGGGGATGAACGCGTTCGCCTCGCTGTTCCTGGACGGGGCGAAGATCACCTCCGCGTTCCGAGGGGACGGGGCGCTGGCCTGGGGTGAGCATCATCCCTGCCTGTTCTCGGGCACCGAGTGGTTCTTCCGCACCGGTTACCGGGCCTATCTGCCCACCGAATGGCTCCCGGCCCTCGACGGGGTCGAGGCGAAGCTGCGTGACGGTGCCACCGTGGCCGACATCGGCTGCGGGCACGGCGCCTCGGCGGTCGTGATCGCCCAGGCCTATCCGAACTCACGGGTCTCGGGCTTCGACTACCACCCCGAGTCCATCGAGGTCGCCCGCGAGCGGGCCGCGGAGGCCGGCGTCACCGGCCAGATCACCTTCACGGTTGCCGACGCCACCAGCTACCCCGGACGGTTCGACCTGATCTGCTTCTTCGACTGCCTGCACGACATGGGCGACCCGGTCAGCATCGCCGGCTACGCCCGCGAGCACCTCAATCCGGACGGCACGCTGCTGCTGGTCGAACCGTTCGCGCTCGACGACCACCACGCCAACCTGACCGCGAACCCGATGGCCGCCCTGCTCTACACCGCGTCCTCGGCGATCTGCACGCCGAACTCGCTCTCCCAGCCGGTCGGCCTCGGCCTGGGCGCCCAAGCTGGCGAGGCGAGCCTGCGGAAAGTGATCGAACAGGCGGGCTACACACGCTTCCGGCGCGTCGCCCAGACACCGATGAACCTCATCCTCGAAGCCCGACCTTGACCCTGTCCGGCTAGCACCATGACGAGGCCCCGGTGAGCGCCCCGACGCGAAGCTCGCGTTCGCAGCGCTCACCGAGATGCTCGGCCAGGTCAGCTGTGTTGGCGCAGGATGCCGAACTGCTCGGATCGCCCGAATCCAACATCCACTCCGAGGAGCACTCCCGTCATGACCAACACCGAGTACCGCTTCGACGACCTGCGTGCGTTGTTCGTCAACTGCACCCTCAAGCGTTCGCCCGAGGTGAGCAACACCGAGGGCCTGATCGAGGTCAGCCGCAACATCATGGACAAGCACGGCGTGCGGGTCGAGGTGGTCCGCGCGATCGACCGCGACATCGCCACCGGTGTGTGGCCGGACATGACCGAACACGGCTGGGAGCGCGACGACTGGCCGGCACTGTACGAGCGGGTACTGGCCGCGGACATCCTGGTAGTGGCCGGCCCCATCTGGCTCGGTGACAACAGCTCGATCACCAAGCTGGTCATCGAACGCCTCTACGCCTGCTCCCACCTGCTCAACGACGCCGGCCAGTACGCCTACTACGGCCGGGTCGGTGGCTGCCTGATCACCGGCAACGAGGACGGGGTGAAGCACTGCGCGATGAACATCCTCTACAGCCTGCAGCACCTCGGCTACACCATTCCGCCGCAGGCCGACTCCGGGTGGATCGGGGATGTCGTCTGCCACGAGTAAGGGACCACCTGGGATCTAGTTTTGCCACGAGGATGGGACCAGGGGCTTGCCGGTGATGGGACCACCTGTTTGCCAGTAGTGGGACCACCCGGCGTGGCTCCCCGCCTTCCGGTCGTGCGGCCGTTGTGGTCGTCCGCATGTCCTATCGGGAGGTGTCCGTGATCGAGGTTAGAGAGATCCTTCGGCTGTGGTTGGAAGGCCGTTCGCTGCGCGCTGTGAGCACGTTGGCGGGGGTGGACCGCAAGACGGTCCGCCGGTACGTCGCTGCCGCTGAGGCGGCCGGGCTGGCCCAGGAGTGCGGCCCTGAGCAGCTGACCGATGAGCTGCTCGGGACGGTCCTGGGCGCGGTGCGACCGGACCGCCCACGCGGTGTTGGGGCGGCCCGGGAGTCCCTGGATGCCCATCGGGAGCAGATCGCGGCCTGGCTGAAACAGGGGCTGACCTTGGCCAAAGTCCATGTGCTGCTGGGCCGGCGCGGGGCGGTGGTGCCCTATCGCACGCTGCACCGCTACGCGGTCAGCGAGTTGGCCTTCGGCCGGCGCCAGCCCACGGTCCCGGTTGTCGACGGCAACCCTGGTGAGGAGCTACAGGTCGATTTCGGTCGACTCGGGCTGATCCCGGACCCAGTTCGTGGGGCACGGCGGGTCGCCCATGGGCTGATCTTCACCGCGGTGTATTCGCGGCACATGTTCCTTTACCCGACTCACCGCCAAACACTCGAAGAAGTGATCGCCGGGTTCGAGGCCGCCTGGGCGTTCTTCGGTGGCGTTTTCAAAGTCGTCATTCCCGATAATATGAAAGCGATCGTCGAGCAGGCCGATAATATCGAACCCCGGCTCAATGATAGTTTCCGCGAATACGTCCAAGCTCGGGGCTTCGTGGTCGACCCGGCGCGGGTCCGCCATCCTCGGGACAAACCCAGGGTCGAAAAATGTGTGCAATATGTGCGGTCCAGCTTCTTCGCCGGGGAGGACTTCACCGATCTGAACGACTGCCGGGCCCGCGCCGTGTTGTGGTGCGCCCAGGTCGCCGGAACGCGTATCCATGGCACCACCTGCGCACGCCCAGCTGAGGTGTTCGACGCCGAGGAAGCACCCCTGCTGCTGGCGGCCCCCGCGCAGAGGTTCGCGATCCCGGTCTACACCAAACCCAAGGTCGCACCTGATCGGCATGTCGAGGTGGCCAGAGCGCTGTATTCGGTGCCCGGGGAGCTGATCGGGCAGCGGCTGACCGCTCGTGCTGATGGGCACACGGTCAAGCTGTTCCGCCGCGGCCAGCTGATCAAAGTTCATCTCCGGCAGGAACCGGGGCGGCGGCGCACCGACCCGGCGGATCTGCCCAGCGAGGTGTCCACCTACGCGATGCGCGACCTCGACGCGCTGGCTCGCCGCGCGACTGGCTATGGCGAGCACATCGGTGCCTACGCGGCCGCGCTGCTGGATCATCCGCTGCCCTGGACCAAGATGCGCCAGGTCTATCGGCTCCTCGGACTGGTCCGCCGCCACGGCGCTGACCGGGTCGAACAGGCCTGCAAGCGGGCCTTGGAGGTCGAGGCGGTCAACGTCGGGCTGATCGACCGGATGCTCACCCGGGGGCTGGAAGCCGACACCACCCGCGGCACCGCCACCGGCCAGCTGGCCATCCCCATCCCGGCCGCCGTTGATACCGCCGCCTCGAAGGTGGTGCCCGCCGCGCGACGGTTCGTCCGCGACGCCGGCGAGTTCGCCACCGGTGCCACCGGGCAGATGCGGCGCCCGTCGTGACCACCAACGCCCGTCCCAGCCCCGTCCCGCGCGGGTCCGTGCAGCGAGTCGAGGTATCCGGCGATCTCAAGGACCTGATGCGCCGGCTCAAACTCGGGCGGCTGCTCGACACCCTGCCCGAACGCCTCGCGTTGGCCCGCACCCAACACCTGCCGCATCACGAGTTCCTGGAGATGCTGTTCGCTGATGAGGTCACCCGCCGCGACCAACAAGCCACCCTGCTGCGCGCCCGCTCCGCGCACCTGGACCCGACCATGGTCCTGGAGGCCTGGGACGACTCCACGGCCGTCGCGTTCGACCGGACACTGTGGGCAGAGTTGTGCTCGCTGCGATTCCTCACCCAAACGAACAATGTGCTCATCATGGGACCCGTGGGAGTGGGGAAAACATTCCTGGCCAACGCCCTCGGGCATGCCGCGGTCCGCCGCAAATACACCGTGCACATCGAACGTGCCGACAAACTGTTCAAACGGCTACGCGCCGCCCGTCTCGATCACACCCACGAAGAGGAAATGCGGAAACTGCACCGGGTTGAACTATTGATACTCGACGATCTGGCATTGCACCCGCTGGGCACCGAGCAGACCAGTGATTTTTATGAGCTGATCGTGGAACGCCACCGCGAGGCCTCCACGATCATCACCTCGAACCGGGAACCCCCAGAGATGCTGACCATGATGGCCGACCCGCTGCTGGCCCAGTCCGCGATCGACCGGCTGCAGTCCGCCGCCTTCGAACTCATCGTCGAGGGCGAAAGCTACCGCCAGCGCCAACGACCACGCATCGGCCAACCCCTCGACGCCGCGCAGGAGGACAGATGACCGAGAAACGTTGACGTCAACGACGTCCCTACACGACGATCAGCACACGGCCCACGACCGCCGAAGTGGTCCCTAGCTGGTGACAAAACGGTGGTCCCTTACTCGTGGCACCTGACATCGGGGAGGCCGGACCGGGCCCGTCCTACCTCGACCCCGGCTCCGGTGGGCCGGAGAACGACTTCACCAACCGCAACACCACGTTCATAACCTGGAACCTGATGCACCTCGCGCGAATGCTGAAGAACGCCGGTGGGGTCCCGGCGTATGGCAACCAGCGCTCCGAGTGGGACGCCGGCTGCCGGTTCGACTTCACCAACCCTGAGTACCGCTGATCCGGGCGAGGGTCGCGGGCAGAGGCGTGTATCTCCTGGCCGGGGGGGACGAGCAGGTTGATCCGGTCGCCGGGTGGGAGGCGGATGTGCAGATTGGGCTCGCACAACTGGCGCTGGTGCAGAACGGGAGATCGGGATGCGCCTGTCCAGAGAACCACCCGAGTGTCTGGCCGTTCAGGCGACCGGGTCAGCCGAGGCGGCTGCGGGCAAGGGCGACCGCCGGGTCGGTGTGTGGCAGGTCGTGGGCGGCCCCGACCGGTTCGCTGACCAGCGCCCCGCCGACGGTGCTCAGGCCGGCGGTCAGTGCCCGGTGACTCAGCGCCGCGCCACCTACCCCTTCGCCGGCCACGGTGACCAGGTAGGGCAGCGTGGCCGAGGTCAGTGCCAGGGTCGAGGTTCGGGCCACGGCCCCCGGGATGTTCGCCACCCAGTAATGCACGACGCCTTCCTCCACGTAGGTGGGGTCGAAGTGGGTGGTCGCCCGGCTGGTCTCAAAGCACCCGCCCTGGTCGATGGCGATGTCCACCGCGACGCTGCCGGGACGCATGCTGGCGATCATCCCCCGGCTGACCAGCTTCGGTGCCTTGGTGCCCGGCACCAGGACCGCGCCGATCAGCACATCGGAGTCGGCGATGTAGGCGCTGAGCCGGGCCCGGTTGGGCACGACCAGGTCGAGCCGGCCCCCGAAGATGTCCGACAGGTACGCTAGCCGCATCGGGTTGGTGTCGAAGACCCGGACGATGGCGCGCATGCCGACGGCGATCTTGGCCGCCTCGGTGCCAGCCACGCCGCCGCCGATGATGGTGACCTTGGCGGCCGGGGTTCCGGGGACGCCGCCGAGCAGCAGCCCCGCACCGCCTGCCGGGCTCTCCAGGTGGTGAGCGGCGGCCTGAACCGCCATCCGCCCGGCCACCTCACTCATGGGGGTCAGCAGCGGCAGCCTCCCGTCCGGGGTCTGCACCGTCTCGTACGCGATCGAATCGATCCGCCGCTCCAGGAGGAACTCGGTGAGCCCGCGGTCGGCGGCCAGGTGCAGGTAGGTGAACAGCTGCTGTCCCTCGCGGAACCGGTGGTACTCAGCCGGGATCGGCTCCTTGACCTTGACGATCAGGTCGGCGCGGGTGAACACCTCGTCCGCGCCGTCGACGACGGTGGCGCCCGCCTCCCGGAACTCCTCGTCGCTGAACCGTGAGCCCGCGCCGGCGCCGGCCTGGACCAGCACCTGGTGCCCGTGATGGGTCAGCTCCACGACGCCGTCGGGCTGCATAGCCACCCGATTCTCACTGTCCTTGATTTCCGTCGGCACGCCGACCACCAAAGCTGTCACGGCTGTCCTCCCTGTCGGCTCTGTCGCGTGGAAAGCGCCGGCGACCGTTGGGTCCAGGCGGTCCGCGCCAACGTAGCGCCGAATCCGCCGACCGCGGATGCCGGTGAGAATCTCGTAGTCGATGGTGCTCGCGGCCCGGGCCCAGTCCAGGGCCGTAGGCTCGCCGCGGGATCCCGTGCCGAACAGGACCGCACGGTCGCCCTCCGCCACTGCCCGGCCCGAGGTCGACCACGGTCTGATCCATGCACACCCGACCCCACGATGGGACACCGGTGCCCATCGATCCAGACCTCGCACCGGTTGGACAGAAGCCGGGGCAGACCGTCGGCGTATCCGCGGGCCACTACCGCGACCGTGGTGTCGCGCGGCGCCACCCAGGTGTGGTTGTAGGAGATGCCTTGGCCCTCGGGCACCTTCTTGGTCAGGCCGGCGGCGGAGTTGGCGAGATGCACGCTGCTCGGGGCGCGCCGACCCGCTGAACGTCCGCGACACACGTCCATCCGGCGCGCCTGTTCGTCGCCCCCGGGCGACGTGGCACATCGCGGTCCGGAGGGTCACCGCCCGCTCCGCGACCAGGCCGACCCCGATGTTTTTGACCGTGGTGGCGAACCGCACGCCGTAGATGTTGATCACCAGAGAGGGCGACGACGCCGATGGCCACCAGGATCTGCGCGGTCTGGCTCATGGCCCAGCCGAACAGGCCGCCGAGGTACCCGGACAGGACGTAGCCGACACCGATCATCCCACAGACCCAGCCCATCAGAGCGACAAAACCAGTGAACCAGCCCAGGCCGGGGCCGTTGATGCGGCTGGTCCACTAGTAGGCGTAGCCGACCAGCGGCATCTTGGCGGTCAGGTCGGCCGCGATGGCAGCCCAGATGGCGAACACAGGCGATCCTCGCGAGCCGACTCCCGGGCACGGATCAGCGCCACCCCAATCGCGGTCGTGCCCACCCCCGCCAACGACTCAATCGAGGGAGTACGCCCGACGAGATCTAAGCCTGGATCCGCAGACGGGCTGCGTCGACGAGCCGCACGTAATATGAGGAAAGTGCCTCCTGAGCTGGGATGATGGGTGTTCCTAGGCACCGAACAGCCCGGCTCGAGAGAGGCACATTCAGGGCGAGTGTCGCATAGATTCACCGCTGATTCCGCGCGCTTTGATGAGGACAATCTTGTGTCGCACGCGGGGTTGGTGCCCTTGCTCGGGCTGGCCGAACAGACCCGCCTACCGGAGATCATCGCCGAGAAGGTGTCGATCAAGACGTGTCGGATTCGTTCCGGCGCGGCGAACCCGGTAGACAAGTTGCTGGGTGTGATCGCCGGGATGTGCGCCGGAGCGGACAGCATCGACGACCTCGATGTGCCGCGCGCGGGTGGGATGCCGATCCTGTTCGACAAGGTCTACGCGCCCTCGACGCTGGGCACGCTGCTACGGGAGTTCAGCTTCGGACATGCCCGCCAGCTGGAGTCGGCGTTGCGCGAGCACCTGGTCGCGCTGGCCGGGCGCACCGAACTGCTTGCCGGTATCGGCCAGCAGGCGTTCATCGACATCGACTCGCTGCTGCGTCCGGTCTACGGGCACGCCAAACAGGGCGCCTCCTCGGTCACACCAAGATCTGTGGCAAGCAGGTGCTGCGTAAGGGGCTCTCGCCGCTGGCCACCACGATCAGTACCCCTACCAGCGCGCCGGTGATCGCCGGATGCGGCTGCGGGCGGGTAAGGCCGGTTCTGGCAAGGGTGCGGGGCGCATGGTCGCCCAGGCCATCGCCACCGCCCGCGCCATCCAGGCGAGTGCGACGATTCTGGTGCGCGGCGATTCGGCCTTCGGTAGCCGCGCCGTAGTACGCGCCTGTCTGCGCGGCAAAGCACAGTTCTCCCTGGTCATGAACAAGAACCGGGCCATCCAGCGGGCCATCGACTCCATCCCGGACACCGCATGGACCCCGGTGCGCTACCCGAACGCCGTCCACGACCCCGACACCGGAGCCTGGATATCCGACGCCGAAGTCGCTGAGGTCTCCTACACCGCCTAATGGGCAGGTAAGACCGATAGCGGCACCCCAGGCGACTCCTACTCAAGCGCAGGGCCGTGAGCCTTCGATGTAGACCGAGGCGTTGTTGGGGTGCTTCATCAAGAAGCAGTGCCAGTCCATGCCTCACTACACCGCGCGTAGTTCAACTCGTCGGCGAAGACCGGCGGGGCTGGCACTGCTTCCGGCTCACAACGGCGTGGCATATCACCTGTTGAAGCATCGCTTCCCGATCATGGTCGTGGTTCGAGCCGCCGGTAGGGATTACCTCTGACCAGCACGGGAGCCTGCAAGCTCCAGCGCAGATCGAGGGCCCTGGCGGTGCGCTGGGGTCACGAACGGCTGGTGGGATGTCGGGCCTTCGAGCCCTGCCATTAGGGCGGCGCGTACCCCGCACAGGCTGCGGACCACAACAGCTCCCCGAACTGAACGGAGAACATCGTGAACGTGCTGTGCGGCCTCGACTGGGCTGAAGACCACCACGACGTGGCCCTGGTCGATCCGGACGGAAACCTGGTCGGCAAGCGGGGGCACTGCTGGTCCGTGCTGGGCGTCGTCGCGGTATCGACGCCGAAGCCGAGCGACTGCAGACTGTGCTACGCGCCGAGTACCTGCATCACCCACCGGTGGTGGAGGACGCCTTCGGCGTGCAAGCGGTCGCGCTGCTACGCCACCTCGACACCGCCAGCACGAACGCCGAACAGCTCGACGCAGCGACGATAGCCCATTTTGACAAGCACCCGGACGCCGCAATCATCACCAGCCTGCCAGGAGTTGGATCTCTCACCGGCGCACGGGTGCTCGCCGAAATCGGCGACGACCGATCCCGTTTCGCCAACGCTCGATCCCTCAAGGCCTACGCCGGCTCCGCGCCCGTGACCCGCGCCAGCGGCAAGAGCCTGGCCGTGATGCACCGACGGGTCAAGAACCAACGCCTCGCCGCCGTCGGCTACAGCTGGGCCTTCTCCGGCCTGACCGCCTCACCCGGCGCCAGAGCCCACTACGACCGGCGCAGAACCGCCGGTGATCGCCACATCGCCGCCCAACGCAACCTGTTCAACCGCCTCATCGGCTGCCTGCACCACTGCCTCGACACGGACCAGACCTACAACGAGAAGATCGCCTTCCCGCCACCTGAAACCGGGACTCACGAGCCCGCCGCTTGACACCAAGACCGCGTGGGATGTCTTCGCCGCCAGCAAAGACCGGATCACCACCCGACTAGATGACCAATTCCAAGGGGTCGGTCCGGCGCGGCGTTGGGTGAGCTGTGGTGGAGGGTGCCCAGGATCAGCGTGCTTACCCAGATGAGCAGGAGGCTCTCGTGGACGCTGACCTGGACACCCTCGCGACGGCACTCTACGTGCGAACCGATGATCTGCTGAAGGCCACGCCGGAACGGGCGCCATGGCGCCCGAAGGTCGGGATCGCACCGAAGATCACTGACTCTGAGCTGATCACGTTGGCGGTGATGCAGGCCCTGCTCGGACATACCAGCGAGGCCCGTTGGTTGCGCTACACCCGCGCCCACCTGGGACATCTGTTCCGCTACTTGCCCCAGCAGCCCGGTTACAACAAGCGCCTGCGCGGCCTGGGAGCCACGATCGGATGGCTGGTAGGCGTGCTGGCCCGCGACACCACGTTGTGGACCGACGACGTGTGGGTCGTCGATTCGACCCCGGTCGAGTGCGCCCGATCCCGCGACGCGGTACGCCGCTCCGACCTGGCTGGGTGGGCCGAATACGGGTACTGCGCCTCGCACTCACGGTTCTTCTGGGGCCTGCGGTTGCACCTGTTGTGCACGCTGCACGGGCTGCCCGTCGGGTTCGCCGTGACCGGCGCGAAGGCCGACGAACGCCACACCCTGCTGGCAATCCTGGACACCGATCCCGAACTGACCGCGCCCACACGGGCCGGACAGACCGTGATCGCCGACCGCAACTACTACGGCCGCCAGTTCGAAGCTGAACTCGCCCACGCCGGCCTCCACCTGCTGCGACCCGCTCGCAAAGGTGAACAACCCCGCCCCGGAACAGCGTTGTTCAAGCCGTTACGCCAGGTCATCGAGTCCATCAACGACACCTTCAAAGGCCAACTCAACCTCGAACAACACGGCGGCCACACCCCCGCCGGAGTCTGGGTCCGCATCGTCCAACGAATCCTGGCACTGACAGCGGCGATCTGGCACAACGACCGCACCAACCAGCCGATCAAACGCTCGCTACTGGCCTATGACCACTAAACCTTGGAATCGATCATCTAGTGGTGCGCCGGGTCAAAGACGCCCGCTACCCCGACGCTTTGTTCCCGGTCTGGCGGTATCACCCCTTCTTCACCAACACAGACCTGCCCACGACCGAGGCCGACATCGTCCACCGCCGCCACGCCATCATCGAAACCGTGTTCGCCGACCTGATCGACGGACCTCTGGCCCACATGCCTTCCGGACGGTTCGGCGCGAACTCCGCCTGGGTACTCTGCGCCGCGATCGCGCACAACCTGCTGCACGCCATGGGCACACTCGCGGGCGACCGCTACACCCTGGCGCGCGGATCCACGCTGCGAGGGCGGATCATCACCGTCCCGGCAAGACTCGCCCGACCCGCTCGACAGCCGATCCTGCACCTGCCCACCCGTTGGCCCTGGGCGCCAGCATGGCTCTCGCTCTGGAACGACATCCTCGGCCACAGCCCACCCGCCACTGCCTGACCCTGATCCGTCCAAACAAGCCCGAGCAGTGGAAAAGCTGGGTAGACCAGCGGACCACGCACGTCCCACACCGAGCCGAACCCGCCGAAGCGATCTACGCCACCAGCAAGATCACCCAGAACATCCGCTCCGCGGATTCAGGCTAAGCCGCGCCGAGGCACGCCATACGAGCGATGTAGCCACCAGGCTCTGCTCAGTTCGCCGTCCAGTCCAGCCACGCCGAGCCGGGGTGCGCCCGGCCGAGCACCGCGCCGGTCCACGCCCCGCCACGCACACTGATCCGCCCTATCGCGCCGAACACCCCACCCTCGCGGTTGTCACGTCGCCACTGGGGTGGCACGTCCAACCCCTGCACGGTGGCGGTGGCCTCCGGACCGAGCGGTACCAGCGGGTCGACAGAGATCCATTCCAGATCGCGCTCCCGACCGACCCGCTCGATCAGCCGGTGGAACTCCGCCAACCGCTCCGGGGTAAAGAACACGTGCACATAGGTGTCCACTAGGCAGACCAGGACATCGGCCGGCAGGTCAGCCAGAACCCCGGCAAGCACCTCGAGCAGGTCACCCCGGACGGTGGGCGCGGGGTGCGCCCGGGCCACGGCGACAGCGGCCGCGAACCGGGTGACCGCTCCGAGCTCGGGCGGGACACAGGCCGCCAACCAGTCAACCGTGTCCTGGTCAGCCAGGCAGAGCGGCTCGGTATCCACCCCGACCCGATGGGCCAGCACAAGCCCGCCGGACGGCACCGGCGGGCGTCCGCTGCGCACCTGGCAGCTCAAACGCACCGGGCTCGCCTCGTCGCCGGCGACCAGCTCATCGCCGTCGGCCAGGCGGTAGCGATAGGCGTAGCGGTCCAGATGCAGACCCAGCCCGGCCCCAGTCCCCAGGTCGACCAGCGCGATCGGGCGCAAGTCCCCGGAGGACACCGCCGCCAGCACCGGCAGCACATCCAGGCAACGGCCGACCTCGTTCATCTGATAGCGATGCCGACTACACAGCGCGGCCAGCTCAGTGGCCTCGGTCCGAGCGAACTCGCGCAACGCCACCCGGAACCCAGCGTCGCCCGGTCGCCGCGGTGCCACCCCCGGTCGCGGATAGTAGTCGGCCAGCGGCTCAGGACGCTCCCGAGCCACCCGGTAGCGGATCGCGGCACTGAGCAGCAACGCCGGCAGCCGATCCACCGGTATCGCGGCCGCGAGGTCCAGCAGAAGCTCGTCCTCCGCGATCGCGCGGAAAGTCTCCGCGGTCAACCACCAACTCGCAGGCGCACCCCCCGGCGACCAAGCGGCGGCAACCGCCGCCGCCTGCGCGGCGATCGTCGCCCGAACATCCGACACTGCGCTCATCGTGGTGGCCCTCCCACCCAAGCATCCCAACACCGCACGCAACGATAAAGGCCCCCGCCTATACCTCCGCCGCCAGTTCCCTTTGGCGCACGCCCCTCCACGCACTTCACAAGCACAACGGTGCCCGAGCTATAGAAGGCCACCAGCGGCAAGTTCGGTAGCCGCCGGTCGGGAGGCGTGGGTGCGTTTGACTGACGGCGGGGACCTACTTCCTCGTCGACGTTGAGCCGGACGACTGATCCAACATCGTCTCTGACGCCACCCTCGCCCCGGGGAGACCGCCGGGGCCGAACGCGAACCCACGGACGCGGCGTGGCGGGTCCCGATCCGCCAGGGGCATGAACGACGGCGGCCGTCGCGACCGCGCTCGGCCGCCACTGACCACGCCGCCCCGTACCCGCGCGGAGCGGTCCTCCAGCACGAAGGTCGGACCCTGGACCGGATGTCAGGTGTCACATGTACGGGGCGTTGGAGGTTGCCGAGCGGTCTGTTTACGTGAAACCTGGCCGTGCCGCGAGATCGTCGCCAAGGGGTGCTGCCGGACTGGACGCTGTTGCGCACCCTGCCCTGGGCAGCATCCGGGTGCCTGTGAGCGAGGCCGGCACCCCGGACCGCGATGGACCTCAGCGAAAGGCAGAGCTGCGGGTGACCAGCCGCTACAAGCGTTCGTCTCGACGTTCGTCCTCGGCGGGCCGTTGGGCGAGGAGCCTGGCTGGCGCGGCTTCGCGCTACCCCGCCTGCAGGCGGCGTGCGGGCCGCTGGGCGGCGGCGCCCTCCTGGGCGTGCTGTGGGCCTTCTGGCACTTCCCCCTGTTCTGGAGCGGGGTGTGGACGCCGCCCACCGTGCCGAACATCGTCATGTTCACCGTCATGATCACCCTGCTGACCATCGTCATGACGTGGGTGTTCAACAACGCCCAGGGCAGCCTGCTGATCACCATGCTCATGCACGCGTCCTTCAACACATTCGCCAACAAGGTCGTGGCGCCGCTCTTCCCCGCCCCGCTGCTCAATGACTACGGCCTGCTGCCGGAGCTGGTCGGGTTCGGTGCGGTGGCAGTCATCGTCGTAGCGGCGACACGGGGCCGACTCAGCCTCCACGAGCGGCGGTCACAGGAGTCGAATCCGGCCGCCCTGCCGCGCTAAACGTCTGGCCTCTACCAACACTCGGGACTTCCCCGGGGACTTCCTACCTCGGGCGTCGAGCGACTGGGTGACCCAGACACGGAGACAGGAGACAGGAGACAACGATGCTCGGTGAGCTGCTCGAGATCGACGACCGTACCCTCCTGGTCCTAGGCCAGGAGCTGGACTTCGCAGCCGACCAGCCGGACGTCGCCAACGCTCTGGTCCACCGCGTCGGCGACACCCTGGTCGTGGTCGACACCGGAGTGACGACGGCCTTTCGTGCGGCACTCAAGGCCGCGACCCGCCGCGTCGGGGACTGGTCCCGCGCGGTCGTGTTGACCACCCACGGTCACCTCGACCACATCGGCAACAGTGACCTCGCCGACGAGCTGGGCGTCCCGGTCGAGCACTACGTCCCCGTCCGGGACCTCGACCAGATGCGGGATCCGGCCTCGTCCTGGGTGAACTCATTTTCCCGGGTCACGGGCGTGGTCCCGTTACCCGCACCCCCGTCCTCGGCGGGGAACAAGATCGTGTCGATGTTCCAGCCGCTGCGTCCCTTCGCCGCCGCGACCCGCACCTACGAGCAGCTGCCGTTGCAGCGCATCCGGATCGGATCCGCACGGTTCACCGGTTGGAGCTTCGCCGACGGCGCGGTCCGGGTGCTGCGCAGCCAGGGTCATTGCGCCGGGCACGTGATCGTGCACCTGAGCGACAGCGGGGTCCTGCACCTGAGGCTACGTCGTACCTCGACCGGCTCCTCGACCAGGCAACCGCACTCCAGGAGGCCGCGCTCGCTATCACCAACGACGGGAGGCCGATCCGGCCGAGCGACTTCGTCGAGCGCTACGCGGACGCCCTCGTCGAGATTGGCGTCGGCGGGGCCAACCCGAACCCGATATTCACCGGGATGATGGCCGCCAACCAACTCCGCGAGATCGGACTGCGGCCCGAGTCCGGAGGCGTCGACCCACCCTGGTCGCGTCCGTCGCTGGACAACCCGGCCGTCGTCGCGCCCATGCCCACCGCCTCCGACTAAGAACTGTATCCACATTGATGCTGGATGAATTTATGGAGGGCCCGATGCCACCCCGCCCCGATCCCCGTCGGCTCGTTCTCGGTCTTGCCCTCACCATCGGACTGCTGGTGGCCGCGTGCGGTACCGAGCCGAACCAGGGGAACAGCGAGGGTGCCTCGACGAGCCCGACGCCACCGGCGACGAGCGTGGCGGACTCCGGCCTTCCGGACCCGATCAAGGCGGTGATGAGCAAGCCCCGGTACCGCAACGCGACATGGAGCCTGCTGGCCACCGACCTGAAGACCGGCGAATCCTTCTTCTCTTTCAACGCCGACCGGATGTCGTTCACCGGCTCGACCCGCAAGCTGTTCTCGGTGGGCACGGCCCTCAACGGTCTGGGTGCTGACCACCGCGAGGTCACCCCGGTCTACCGAATGGGGAGCGTCGATGGAAAGGGCGTCCTCAACGGAAACCTGATTCTGGTGGCCAAGGGCGACCTCACCTTCGGTGGCAGGCGCATCAACGCCAACACGATTCAGGTGACCGATTTCGACCACGGCGACGCCAACGCCCTGGGTACGGCCCAGCTCACCCCGCAGAGCCCGCTGTATGCCCTCGATCAGTTGGCCGCCCAGGTGAAGGCTTCCGGCATCACGGCCGTCCATGGCGAGGTGGCCATCGACGATCGCTTCTTCACGCCGTACCGGGTACCGAACGGCAACCAGCTCATCACCCCGATGCTGGTCAACGAGAACCTCGTCGACGTCACCATCACCCCGACCCAGCCGGGCCGCCCGGCAAGAATCGACTACCGGCCGAAGACCGTGGCCTTCACCGTGGAAAGCACCGTGACCACCGGCGCCCCGGGCAGCGTGGAGACGGTGAAGCTCTCCGACGACAACCTCATCACGTGTCTCGGCCAACCCGGGTGCAAAGGAACGATCAGCGGATCGATCGAGCGGGACTACAAGATGCCGGTCACCGGTGGGACCTCGATGATCCACACTTTCCGAATTGAGGACCCCGACGCCTACGCCCGCACCGCCTTCATCGAGGCGCTGCAGCGCCAGGGCGTGACGGTCTCGGCCCCCGCCGTTGCTCTCAACCCGGTCTCGGTGCCGCCGCCCGGCACCGATTACCCGGCCGACACGCAGGTGGCCGCATTCACCTCACCAACGCTGTCGCAGGATGCCAAGCTCGTCCTGAAGGTCAGCCTCAACCAGGGCGCCAGCTTGTTGCTCAGCCTATTTGGCCAGTCGCGCGGCCAGGACACCATCCAGGGGGCACTGGCCAACGAGCGCAAGACGCTCATCGACGACTACGGCATCAGCGGCGACCAGTTCGACTTCCCGACCAACGGCAGCGGCTCACCCGACAGCCGGGCCACGCCCCGGGCCTTCGTCCAGCTGCTGACCAAGATGTCGACAACCCCGGTCGCCGCCGACTTCCACGCAGCGCTGCCGGTACTGGGCGTCGACGGCTCCATGGTCACCACGGGCACCAACCTGCCGGCCAAGGGGCACGTCTTCACCAAACCCGGCACCACGGTCCTGCCGAGCCCCGACGGCAAGACGCTGGAACTCGTGGCTCAGAACCTCGCCGGCTACATCGACACCAAGAACGGTCACCGACTGGCCTTCGTCATCATGGTGAACAACGCTGGCTCGGTCAGTCCCAACCAGATCGCTGCCAGCATCCTCGAGGTGTTCAACGACGAGGGCATCATCTCCAACTACCTCTACGAGACCCGCTGAGCCGATCCTGGCCGCCCCGCCGTCAGCGATGAGTCCGGCTGGACCTCCGGGTCCGCCGGTGTGGCGGTACACAGCTGCCCCGTGTCGGTGTTCGCGCTCAGTTGGCTGGTGATCGTGGTAAGGCTGACTCTGGCCTCGCTACGACTGCCGATGGCGTTCACCGTGCTGTTCGCCCTGATCGACCTGGCACTACTCCTGGTGTTCCTGTTCACCGGGCTCGGCATCTACCTGTTCCTCGACGCCATGGGCGTGGCCACGGGCGGCAAGCCGCTACCCCTGGGCAAGCCGTTGCTGAAATAGCCGCGACCAAGCACACACTGATGCGCCCACCCCCAACTCATCGCGGTGGGCGTACTCAGTGGGGGCCGGTCACTCGCCTGCAGCAGAGCATCGAGTCCACCACCGGTCAGACCCGGCGCCTAACTGGACTCATCGAGGCATACAACGGGGTCCAGCCGGGCGAATCGGGTGGGCCGAGGGTGAACGTGAGCGGACAGGTCATCGGGGTGACCGTAGCGACCGAGTTGACCTCGGACGGTGCACCCGAGGGCCACGGGTACGCCATCCCCATCCGAGCGGCGCTCGCCGCCGTCTACCAGTTGCTGCGTCATGCCACGTCCCGCGTCAGTGCGGATCACCGACAGGTGGCTCTTAGCTGAGGTGTTGAACTGGTCCGGGCTTGCGGCAGCCGCCCCTCCACACAAACCGAACCCGCGCCGATCGGCAATGACTGCACCGAGTACGAGGTCGACCAGGACATCCGCGACGGCCTGGCCTACGGCCGCCAGCTGCCCCGCCGAATCTCCCAAGGCGGCGAGTCCCGGTGAGCGGCATCGAGTGGACCGACCTGGAATCCTGTCACCGGGTGCGCTCCCCTGACTGAGCGGCTGGAGTGCGCCGCCGGCCACGACGCGGACCTGGTAGGAGCTACTGAGCTGGTCGGGATGGGTGCTTCGCACAGCCGCTCGCGTAGCGCGGCGGGCAACTGTCGGGGCGGCGTCATGGGCGGCGCACGGTGAAGTGGGCCGGGTCGGTGAACAGAGTGCGCGTCCTAGCTGAGTTCGGCCAGCAACGCGGTGCGTGTCGAGCTCCTCAGCGGCTCGCGGTCTCGTTGGTGAACGCGTGGTGGGCGCGGTGTAGGGCGTAGGCGCTGATCACCATCAGGATCGCCGCACCGACCAGGGTGGCGGAGTGGTCACCGACGACGGTCATGCCGAGGCCGGCGAGTAGGGGGCCGAGGGCCCGCGCGCCGACGACGACGATCGCGACGACTCCGTTGATGCCGGGGTAGTGGCTCGGGCCGTAGTAGTCCACGAGCAGGGTGCCGCGCAGTAGGTCGGGCAATCCGTATCCGAGGCCGAAGAACACGACCAACGTGATGATGACATCGGTGGCAGCCGCTGTGTGGCCGGTGGTGAGCAGCGGGGCGGGCAGGACGAGGGCCTGCGCGATGAACATCAGAATCGCCGTGCGCTGTGGAGGGAACCATCGCTGCAACGCCGTGAAGGTCAGCCGCCCGAGGACCTGGAAAGCGCCAACGGCGCCGGCCGCGACGGTGGCCTGGGACAGCGAGTAGCCGCGGTCGGTCAGGTAGGAAACGAGGATGACGGTCACCGCGAGCTTCCCGGCGGTATGGCTGGTCAGGTGGAGAGTGAACCAACGGAACGACGCGCGCCGGGTGATCGCCCCGCTGACAGTGTCCGGCTGTGCCGCCGCCTCGACGTCGGTGGAGCGCCCATCGGGGTGTGCTCCCACGTCAGAAGGCCAGCGCCGCAGCAACCCGGCGTGCAGCGGTACCGTTACCACGCCCACGACCACCGCGAGAAGCACCAGGGTGGTGCGCCAGCCGTACGCGCTGATCAGGACGCCGGTAAGTGGGACGAACACGGTGGCGGACAAGCCGCCGGCGATGGTGAGCACCAGCACGGCGCGGTCACGATGGATCTTGAACCAGGCCGCGGTGACGGCGAATGCCGGTTCGTAGAGGGTGGCAGCCATGGCCAGCCCAGCCAGGGCAAACGCCGCGTAGAAGGTGACCAGGGACACGGCGTGTGCCCACACCAGCAGCGCCGCGAGCCCGAACAAGCTGCCGGCAGTCATCACCCATCGGGCGCCGTGGCGCTGCAGCCAACGCCCGACAGGGACGGCGACCAGACCAGAGACCGCCATTCCCGTGGTGTACGCACCGTTGAGCTGAGCCGTCGACCAGTCGAGCTCGGCGCGCATCGGCACGACAAACACCGAGAAGGCGTAGACGAGCACGCCCCACGAGACCATCTCGGTGACAGCGAGGCCGGCCACCATCCACCACCCGTAGAACACCCGGCGCCACGGCGCGACGCGTGCTGGCGCGTGAGGCACGGGTATCACGACGTCGAAGGGGGCGAGTCGCCGTAAGGGCCCCTGCCCGTCAACGAGGACCTGCACCGGCCCAGCACCTGAAAGCTCACCACCGTGCCCCCAGCCCGCTTGCGTTCGTGCCTGGTCTGATCGCCGTGACCCGTCGGCGACGTGGACGCGTGTGCGCCGGGTTCAGCGGACCCGGCGGTTGATGAACCAGGGGCGCTCCCTGGCCCGGTGCGCGGCGCGCGCGATGCGGTGGTTCGCCCCGCGCAGCAGCCGGATCTGGAACACCAGCTCGGTCCAGAAGGCGCGGCGCGGGGACTGGTTCCAGGTGCGGTGGAGCAGCCGCTTGCCCAGGGTCAGCGCGTCCGGAGAGCGGGCGATGAGCTGGGCGGCCAGCGCTTCGGCGTCCTTGCGCGGGTCGTCGGACACGCCGGTGACGAGGCCGAACTCGCGGGCCTGCCAGCCGTCGAAAGTCTCGGCGGTCATCATCAGCCGCTTGGCCACGTCCATCGGGACGAGCTCGCGCAACGTCACCGATCCGGTCATGTCCGGGATCAGCCCCCACCGGCCTTCCATGATCGACAGGTCGCAGTCGGGCGCGGCGAAGCGGAAGTCGGCGGCGAGCGCGAGCTGCAGTCCACCGCCGAAGCAGTGCCCTTGCAGCACCGCGATTACCGGGACGGGCAGCTCGCGCCAGACCCAGCAGCACCGCTGGAACAGGTTCGTCCGCCGGCCCGGCAGCTTCAGCCCGGCCCGGATGAGCAACGCGGGCGAGGTGCCGAAGGAGGCGATGTCGAGACCGGCGCAGAATGCTGCGCCCGCGCCGGCGAGGATCACGACGCGTACGGACCGATCCGCCGCGATCCGGCCCGCCGTCACCACCAGGGCGTCCAGCATCGGACGGTCTAGTCCGTTGAACTTGTCGGGGCGGTTGAGCGTCACGTGCGCGACGCTGTCGCGGATCTCCAGCAGCACGCGGCCACCCGCGCCGGTGGGAGTCATCACCGCGCCGTCGATCGCATGGCGATGTCCCCCGCGGATGCGGGGACGGCGCGGCGGCGGGCCAGCATCGGACCGCTGTGGCGGAACAGCACCTTGGCCCCGTTGAGGGTCGCGTTCTTGTAGACGATCGCCGCGCGCCCGGTCAGGATCCTGTCCTTGAGGGTCTGGTCGGGGTTGAGGAACTGCACCAGGCCGTGGCGGCGGCCGAGGCTGATGCACTCGTGGATGTAGCGGAAGGTGAAGTTCTTCGGCTCCCGACCGGCGAGGCGGGCGGCGATGGTGTCGGCCACCTGCGGTCCGGTGAATCCACCGGTGCGGCAGCCCATGGCCAGCTGGTCACCCCAGGTGCCGGCGACGGCGGCGGCGTCGCCGATGACATACACGTTCTCATGCGACACGGACCGCTGCGTCGTGTCGACCAGCGCGCGGCTGTCCGCGTTGACCGTCAGGCCTGCGGTGCGGGCCAGTGTGGGCACGGTGAACCCGCCGGCCCATGCGCACAGCTCAAACGGCACGGTGCGGCCGTCAGTCAGCGCCAGGTGATCAGACTCGACCTGCTGGACGCGCGCGCCGCCGACGACCGTGACCCCGAGCTCGTCGAAGGTGGCGGCGAGGTAGCGGCGGGCCCTGTCCGACAGCCAGCCGCCGGGGGTGCCGGAGCTGACCAGGTGGGTGCGCAGCGTCGGGTACGTGGCGGCGATCTCGGTCGCGATCTCGATCCCGGTCAGTCCGCCGCCGCAGACCACGACGTCGGCCCCCCTGGCGGCCAGGCCCGCGAGCGGGGTGTTGAGCTCGAGCGCGGCCGAGACGCCGCTGAGGCGGACGCAGTGTTCGGCGACCCCCGAGACCGAGGTGACGTCGATGTTGCTGCCCAGCGCGTAGACCAGCGTGTCGTAGTGCACGGCCCGTTGGGTGCCCCGCGCGTCGGTGGTGCGCAGCTCGTTGCGATCCAGGTCGATGCCGGTCACCGACGCCACCTCCAGCTTGACCCCGCTGCCCTTCAGGAAGCGGGCCAGCGGAACCAGCTCGATGGGCTGCCCGACGGCGAGCTGATGCAGCCTCGGCCGCTCGACGAAATCATCGAACGCGCTGATCAGCGTGACGGTGACCTCGTCCGATCGAACCCGGCGAGCAAGGCGTCGTGCGGCCGGTAGCCCCGCGTAGCCTGCCCCGATGATCACTACCTGGTGGGTCATGTCACACGTCTCCTTGCGCGTCGAACCGGTCCGTGCAGCCTCTGAGACGACGGAGGGCGGCCGGCTGTGACACTCCTTCCCGCGACCCCTGTCACAGCTGCGGGGGCTGCCTCGTCTTGAGGACGAGGCGTTGCAGGGGACCCAGACGCAGACAGGAAGGTGCCGGTGATGGACGGCGGCGAGCCGTTGACCGAAGAGTTCATTGCGTTGCGTCCGCTGCTGTTCTCGCTGGCCTACCGGATGACCGGTAGCGTTGCCGACGCCGAGGACGTCGTCTCCGAGGCGTACGTGCGGCTGCGCCGCGCTCAGGAACGCGGCGTCGAGATCAGCTCGTTGAAGACCTACCTGTCGTCCGTGGTCACCCGGCTTGGTATCGATCACTTGCGCTCGGCGCGGGTGCGCCGGGAGACCTATCTCGGTCCCTGGATGCCCGAACCCCTCGTCTCGACCGAGGCGATACCGGAGTTCGAGCGGGTCGAGCTGGCCGACACGCTGTCGATCGCCTTCCTGGTGCTGCTGGAGACGCTGACGCCGACAGAGCGGGCCGTGTTCCTGCTCCGCGAGGTGTTCGAGTTTGACTACCCGCAGATCGCCGGAATCCTCGACCGCAGCGAAGCCGGCTGCCGGCAGCTGATGACCCGGGCCCGCCGGCACATCACCGCGCGCAAGCCCCGCTTCGACGCCGACGCGGCCGAACGCGACCAACTGGCCGCCCGATTCTTTGACGCGATCGGGGACGGCGAGCTCGAGCCGCTGGTCTCCATGCTGGCCGCCGACGTCGTCGCCTACGGCGATGGCGGTGGCAACGGCCCGTCGCTGCCGCGCCCGGTCAACGGCCGGGGCAAGGTGATGCGGCTGCTGACCGCACTGTCGGGCGCGATCGGCGACTTCGGGTTGCACGTTCAGCGGGTGCAGGTCAACGGGCAGCCCGGCGCGCTGCTGCTGGACGACGAGGGCCGGCTGCTCAACGTGCTCGCCATCGACATCCTCGACGGCTCCGTCCAGGCCGTGCGCTCCATCGTCAACCCCGACAAACTGCGCCACCTCGGCCCGCTGATCGGCACCGACCATCCGCTGCGCGGCGGCCGCGCAACCGACGACAGCCGCGCAACCGACGACACCGGTAGGAGATCGGGTCTGCAGACATGATCTTCTAGACGCCGATCGGGTTCGCTCCTAACCAACCTGTCGCGTCCGGGCTGACTCTTCCCGGGCCTGCGTCCCGTCCAGCCCCGCCCTTGTCGATGACTACGCCGCCGCCGGTTGGCAGAGCCGTCGGGTCGTACCGGAGTTTTGCGTTAGCGGAAGTCGTCAGCGTGCTCCCGTGCCCACTCGGCGAACGTCCGGGCGGGTCGGCCGGTGATGTGTTCGACGGTGGGTACCACGGAGGCTGGTTCGCCGGACTCGGCGGCCGCACCGTAGTAGCCGATGATCGCCTCGACCATCGCCGGCGAGGCGAACCCGGCCAGCTGCGCGCGGGCCTGCCCGGTCGTCTGTTCCTCGAGACGCAGCGTGCGCCCGATGGCGTCACCGATCTGCCGCATCTCTTCGAGCTGGGTGATCGCCGCCGGCCCGGTCAGGTGGTACGTGACGCCAATGTGGTCCTCGGTGCGCAGCGCGATCGTGGCGACCGCGGCGACGTCGGCCTCGTGCACAGGATTGGTCGA
Organism: Pseudonocardia sp. Cha107L01; assembly: GCF_052566575.1. Taxonomy (NCBI): domain Bacteria; kingdom Bacillati; phylum Actinomycetota; class Actinomycetes; order Pseudonocardiales; family Pseudonocardiaceae; genus Pseudonocardia; species Pseudonocardia sp. Cha107L01. The sequence goes on along the minus strand of NZ_CP199579.1, from coordinate 4,153,704 downwards.
GGCACCGGGGAACTGCCCGCGCACCACCCCATCGGCGCGTATGGACCACGCCCAGTTCAGGGTGTTGGTGGCGAACGACCCGGGGCGAAGCAAGGTCCAGTCCAGGCCGGAGTCGGTCACCTCCTGCTCGGCGATGCGGTGGATCTGCCCGATCAGCCCTGAACTGGGGTGCAGAACGGTCTGCGAGGACAGCAGCACCACGTGCCGCACGCCCTGTTCGCGGGCCAGCTTGGTCAGTGCCGCGGTGCCGGTGGTCGAGTCGGCCGGCGGATAGAGGAACATCCGCTCGATGCCGGTGAACGCCTCACGCAGTGACTCTTCATCGGTCAGGTCGCCGGCGGCGATCTCGGCGCCGGCCGGCACCGAGGCGGTGCTCGGATTGCGGGTGACTACCCGCACGGGTTCACCGGCGCCCAGGAGCCCGCGTACGACATGACGACCGATATTGCCCGTCGGCCCGGTTACCAAGATCATGATGGGTCGTCCGCGGTCAGCGCGGCCTCGATGACCAGGTCGAGGGCGATGGTGTTGCCGGCCAGCACACCGAAGCGATCCAGCGGAATGGGGAACCGCACGCCGAACGCCTGCCGGTCGATGCGGCCCGTCACGGTGAAACGGACCCGATGCTGTCCGCTCTCATCGCGGAAGAACCGCGGCGGTTGCACCTGCAACGCCACCGCCCGAGTAACTCCTCGCACGGTGAGCTCGCCGTCGAGACGCCATGCCTCGTCGTCGGAGCTGACTGCGGTCGAGCGGTACGTCATCACGGGGTGGTGGGCGATGTCGAACGGGTCCTTGGCGAACGTGCCCCTGTCCCGGCGCGGGTCGCCGGTGTCCATCGAGGCCATTTCGACGTTGCCGGTTGCCGAGGACGAGTCCGGCCGTTCTCCGGTCACGATCCGACCGGAGAACGCGCTGAATGTGCCTCGGACCTGGTGTACCAGCAGATGGCGCACCAGGAAGCTCACCGTGCTGTGCGCCGGGTCGATCGTCCAAGTCCCGGGTAGGTAGTCGGAAATCTGGGTGACTGCGTGCTCCACGTTGTTGTCCCCGTCCGTCATCGGGCCAGCGCCTGGCTGAGCAGCCGCTCGAGCTGCCCGAGAATCTCGGGCGCGGTGGCCAGGTTGAAGATCGTTCCCTTGATCGCGGCAATGATCAACGAGGTGACCAGCGCGGCATCGAAACCGGGCAGCCATGCCAGCTGCGCGAGGCGGGTCTCGATGGGTCCTTGCCAGTCCTGATCACTGCGGTCGATGATCGCCCGGATGGCGGGATCGCGGTTCGCGCGCAGGTTCAGCTCGCACAGCACGATGAAGAGCTCCGTGCGGTCCTGAATCGCCTGGCCCATCAGCCGCAGATGTCGCATCACCTGCTCGGCGGGGTGCCCTCGGGCGGCATTGTCGTAGCGAGCTGCCCGGTCGCGTAGCCGACCACCTCTACGATCAGGTCTTCTTTGGTGGGGAAGTAGTGATGCAACGTCGAGTGGTCCAAGCCCACGACCGCGGCAACGTCACGCAGCCGCAACCCCTCCAGGCCCTTCTGAGCGATCAGGTCGAACGCGGCCCTCACCAGCGCCGCGCGGCGACCGCCCGGAGCCGTGTGAGCTGCTGTGGGGGGTCCAGGTGTAGCCGGGAACCAGCCGCCGCGTGAGCTGAGAAGACGACGGCGTAAGAGCTCGTCAGCCACCAACCACGTCGAAGGACCCGCTGCTGGTCCTGGGGGGTTCACGCTGGTCCACTTCCCGTAGCAAGGACGGCTCGTGGTGATCGGTCGACGGGCTACAGTTCGGCGCGGATGATCACCGTAAACAGGTCGCCGGCTGGCTGCCCCAAGGCACCCTCGCGGCGACCACGGGGAACGCCCCCGATCGTGACGGTGGTGCCGTGGCGGTGTCGCAGCGAACACGTCACGGGCCCGGCGACGACGGTCGGCGCGACACGGTCGACCCACTAGGTAGCCACCGCAAACGAGACTGCGTTGAGCCCATGCCCGGTGCCTACTTCGTCGGGTTTGCGGGGGAGATATCCGATGGCCCGAGCAGGTCCCGAATGGCGCGCGCGGACAGGGTGGTCTTGGGCAAGAACCCGATCGCGGGGCTTGCGGCTATCAGGTCGGCGTAGTCCTCCTCGGCGTGGGTCGAGATGAGGACTGTCCGCGACCCGGCCAGGCTCGCCGTGCCATGAAGTCGCCGCACCAGGTCAAAGCCACTTTGGTCGCCGAGATGGATGTCCACCAGTGTGACGTCCGGCCGGAGCTCCTCCGCGCGCGCAAGCGCCTCGGCCGTGCCCGACGCCACACCTACGACCGTGATCCCGTCACGTTCAAGCACGGCACGCGCCACGACCAGAAAGCGAGGGTTGTCGTCAATGATGAGACAGCGAAGCACCGCGCCAGCATCACACCCCGCACGGCGGGGACGCATTCCAGCTAGCCGGGCCGCCGCTCGCGCCGTGCCAGCTGCGGATAGTCGGTCATGGCGCCGCCGAGTGAACGAGGCCGCCGTGGTCCTACGCGGCGACTAACCTGGCATGTTCGGATTCCGCACACCCGCCGGGAGAACCATGCCGAGTGCCGCACCCCTGACCTCTACCTCGGTTGAGTCGACAGTCGCCGGCTTCATCGTCTGGCTGGCGCGCCAACGGCCGCCGCTCAACGATCGCCACCAGTGCCCCGACATCCTGGAGCGCTTCCTGCGCTGGCGACAAGACCAGCGGGACCAGGGCAACAGCTACTCCGAAGACGCCTACTACACCCAGCTGAACCAATGTGGAGCGAACGACGCCCAGGTGGCCGAGGCCCGAGCCGCGATCGAACTGTTTCGCCGCTACCTGCGCACATCCGAATGAGCAGCGACGCAGTCACGGCGCCGCCGGTCCCCTGACCGGACATCCGATGCTCGGACGGATGGGAACCAGCCACGGAGACCGGCGGCGGCCACAGGTTAACGACGCGGGTGCCGAAAAGATCACGACACCCCATCATCGAGATCGGGCTGTCAGTCCTTCCTGCGACTGTGGCGGGACGCTGTGCCCAGTGCGGGCGGCGTGACTGGGGGGATTGGGGGTCGGCCGCGTGTGCTCCCCAGCGCCACGGGGACGACCCCGCTCACCCAGCCGCCGCTGCAGCGGCGGCCCCGATTGATGATGAACACAGGCTTCAACGAAGCCGACCACGCCGGGAAGAATGATGTTAAGTCATGGCCGGATCACAGGGTGTCACCACAAGTTACATAATTGTCATTCCGTTCAACGTCGGCGGGGCCGCTAGTCACCTGCAGGTGTGACTAGTCACAGATATAACAACCACGGTGGGTAGTGGTCGTTGAGCAAGTACGGCCGGGTTCGGCCGAGGGACGCTATGCGCTGGCTGGACAGGGGGCTGTGAGTGAGGTCGGTACTGATTTGCGAGGACGATCCTGAGGTGCGGGACCGGCTGGCCACGGTGTTGGCCACGCTGGGCGGTGGAAGCCGCATCAATGGCTGCGGCACCGCCAGCAGCGAGGTATTGGCCCACTACAACGCACGAACCGTGGACCTGGTGTTGCTGGGCACTCACCCCGGACAACGGGCTGGCCTGATCACGCTGCGGGCACTGCTCACCGCGCATCCCGACGCGAACGTCCTCATGTTCGGTGCCCCGGACGACACCCACGCCATCGCCGCGACCGTGGCCCTCGGCGCCCGCGGTTACCTGCGATGGGACGCGGCCCGCCCGAGCCTGGTCGCCACCCTGGCACACGCGTTGACCGCGCCCACCACGCTGCGCACCGCACCGGCCACACCCACCAAAGACCCCTCGCGATTATCCGAGCGCGAGCACCAGGTACTGCTGGGGATGAGCGAAGGCAAAAGCAACGCCGAGATCGGCCGAGCGCTGTTCCTCACAGAGGACACCATCAAAACCCACGCTCGCCGGATGTTTCGCAAACTCCGCGTCGGAGACCGCGCCGAGGCCGTCGCGCACGGCTTCCGCCACAGCCTCCTCACCTGAGGTGAGGAACTCGGATCGTCCTCCGCCCCGTTGCGGCGGAGCCGACCCGTTCGTCATGCCCTGCCCGGGTGACTGAATGTTGACCGCCCTGTCGGGGGCCACAGCCAGACTATGGCCATGAACGATCCGGGACAGGTTGCGGCCACGATGGCGACTAGGGGGGTCGTGGCTACCGCCCTGACCACCACGGTGGCCGCCGGCGGTCCAGCGGTCAACGAGCTACCCTCGCCGGCAACCGTCGCTGGCCACGAGGTGACCGGCGAGCTACTGGCCACGCTCGATGTCGAGCACCCGGTGCTGGCCGGCTGGCCGACCCGGGAACGGGTAATGGCCGCGACCTGGTTGGCCGGCTACCGCTCGGCCCGCACCCGCCGCGCCTACGCCGCCGACCTGGCCGCCTGGCTCGCCTGGCTCACTGACCGCCGAATCGACGTCCTATCCGTCCGACGCATCCACGTCGACCTGTGGACCCGAGGCCTGCTGGATGCCGGGGCCGCCTCCTCGAGCGTGGCCCGCCGGCTGTCGGCGGTGTCGAGCTGGTACCGCCACCTCGGCGAACACGACCTGGTCACCGCCAACCCCGCCGCCGCCGTGCGCCGGCCCCGGGTCGACCCCGACCACACCACCACGGTCGGCCTGGACCGCGACCAGGCCCGCGCGCTGCTCGCCGCCGCGGACACAGACACCGGCCCGACCCGGCTTCGCGCCGCGGCCCCGATCCGGGTACTGCTACACCAGGGGCTCCGCGTCGACGAGCTGGCCCGGGCCGATGTGGCCGACCTCGGCCACGACCGTGGCCCCGCGGCGACCACCGCTGACCGAGTGGCCGGTCGGCCACCCGTGGCCAGCACGAACCTGGCCAGCGCGGACGTGACCGGGCCGCTGTTGGCCACCAGTACCGGTGGCCGGCTGGATCAGGCCGCGCTGTGGCATGTGGTCCGCCGCCTGGCCCGCGCCGGCGGGATCGAGCACTGGGCCGCGCTGTCGCCGCACTCGCTGCGGCACTCCGCGATCACTTTGGCGCTGGACGCCGGGGCGTCCCTGCGCGACGTGCAGGATTTCGCCGGGCACCGCGACCCTCGAACCACTCGGCGTTACGACCGGTCCCGCCACAGCTTGGACCGCAACGCCTCCTACACCCTCGCCGCCTACCTGGCCTGACACTCGACGCGGCCCATGCGTTGCGCAGCTGCGCGGATCACCGTGGTGCCCGCTCAACCGGAATGGCCGATGGCGATCAGACCGTCTGGTGGGTAGCAAGTTCAGGGTCGCTCCCCAGCGAATCGGCGCCCAGACCTAGCGGCGGTCAGGCGGCAACGGCCGACTGGATTGTTCGCTCCCGGCGCCGCTGGTTTGAGAGGGCCGCCACCAATCCGCTCCCCAGCGACGAGTGGCAAGTCGAGGAATATGAGCGCGAAGTGTGCCCCACCGGCCGCTGGCTCAAACGTCCCGCGTGGGCCAACCACTCGTATGCCAGCGGGTCAGCATCCGTCCGTCCTAACGGGACGGGGCCGGGCGCTGACAGGCATGGCGGATCTGGCGGGCACCGGCTCCGCGATTGGATCACCGGCATACCCCGTGCTGGAAGTAGGTGCACCAGCCCCTGATCGTCGGGTTGAGCCGACGCAGGAGGTCTGCGAGCGTGCGATGAGCCTTCCGGCGGGTCAGCAGCCTGATCTTCGCCTTGATCGAAGCGAGCGACTTCTTCGATGGGTAGGTGTAGACCATGCCTATGTCAGAGGCAGCCAACTTCGTCGCACGTACCTGGAGCTGTCGAAGTCCTTGGCCGGTGTCGAGGGATCTAACCGTCACTTCGTCAAGAAGGGCTTGGAGGATTCGCCATCAGGCCTGCGCGTCGCGGCCCGGCGGCGGCTTCCAGCTTGCATCACGGTGGGCCCCTGTCAGCCAGCATCACCAGTACGACGACCAGCGGTAACAGCCCCAGGACGGTCAGACCTCCAAGATACATCTCTCGATCGTCGAGTCCGACGGAAGCCAGGATGAGTGCCGCCGCAAGCGACAGGAACACCACGCACAACCGGGTCCCGAGCACCTGAGGCTGGTTCGCGCTGATCTCGCTGAACAGGCTGACCCACTGCGGATCGTCCTCACGCAGTGAACGCTCCATACGGCGAAGGACCCGGCGATCCCTCCGCGACAACGTGGTCATGGGGCATCGACCAACATCCGCGACAAACGGGTCAGAGCAGACAGGAGCGGCGGACATGGCACCGGGATCAACACACCACCACCAAAGCCGTCGCCGGCGTCAGGCACCCGACCGATGTTGTCGGCACCGCGCTGGCCTGTCCCCCTCCGGGGTCTGTCCGGAATCGGCGACCTGCCCTACACAGGCCGGCTGGCTGGCTCGAAAGGCCATCACCGCATGCGCGACGCTGCGATGGCGTACCGGCAGGTCGCTGGCCCAGATCAGCCCTGAGTGGCGCTGTAATTGTGAGGAGAGCCCGGTGACGGAGAACCCGATCCGGCCCACGACCGCCCGCACGGCGGCGTCGGCGAGTAGGGCAAAACCCGCGCAGTCGCAGAAGGTGACGCCGCTCAGATCTACGACCAGGTGAGCAGGTCGGCGAGGCCAGGCGTGATCCAGCTCCGCGCGTAGCGACGCTTCGCTAGATCGATCGATCTCTCCTGTCACTCGCACCACGACGACCCGCCCGTTTGGCGCGGACACAACCTCACGGGCACATGAACACGACGGGGCGGCCACAGTGGGGGAATCGGGGACCGCGTACAGGCCGGCCACACCCCAACGCCGCGTACGGTCGGACATGGCCAAGACCCCTTCCGGCCAATGGCGGAATCCGCCGGGGTCCGGGGCGTCAAGCAATCAGCCTAAATCCACCGCCGGTTGCGCACCAGCGCCGAGGCCTCGCTAGCTGATCGTGCTAGCGGACGGACGCTGGGCGCACCGGTGGTCCTGGCCACCGCCGGCACCCTGGCCCACCGCCGGCGAGCGGAGCCGGGACCGATGCCCACGGCGGCCGGAAAATGTCGATGTTCACCAAGGCTCCGGCATGGCGAACCGGGCCAGTTGCACGATCAGCCACCGGCGGTCAACCGGGCGCGGTGGGCGGAACGTCGCGCAGGCCAGACGGTGGCGGCGTCGGTGTGCAACGCCGCGACGAAGTGAGCCACCGTGACGGGGGCGGGCACCAGCTGCCCGGGCAGGTAGCGCGACACCGCGAGGCGCTCCTCACCACCCTCACCGCCCTCACCGTCCTCACCGCCGCCGGGGAGCAGGGTGGCGGAGAAGCCGCTGTCCTGGTCCCAGCGCAACCGCACCGGTGCCCAGCCTGAGCCCGACGGGCGCGCGGGGTGGGCTGGGTCCAGGGTGAGCTCACCCCACAGCGTCGGCGAGCTCGGCCCCTGCGCGTGCAGCGCACGCACCAGGAAACCGCGCTCGTCGAGCCGGCTGGCGACCGTGGACAGGTAGCCGATCACCAGCATGCGCTGGTCAACATCGGTAGACCCGGCTGGGCGCAACCGGACCCCCGGAGCCGACCCGGGTCTCCTCCCGCCGCACGCTGCACGGCGTGCTTGCGCTGATTCGGGATTGTCGGATCAGCGCCGCGACCGCCGAGACCGCGCGGCGGTTCGAGCGCTGGTGGCCTGGGGTCGCGGGTGGGCGTCGACATGGGATTTCGCCTCTATCCCTTTCGCGCATGGCGGTCGGGCCGGATGTGGGGACGGACGGCGCCGGCAGGGTTTGGGCGCCGTCCGTCAGCAGGAGTATCGGGTGACCAAGCGGTGCACAATGCGCCGTGTCTGCTGGTCTCGGCGGCAGCTCACGCCCGTCGTGGGCTGTCGCAAACCGCACGGCGTCGCGTCCGTCGCGTCGTGCGTGGCGTGGGTGCCCGGTCACTCCTACTGGGAGCTTCAGCAAGGGGGGTCGAGGCTTCTCCTCCGCCGCGACCGTGGCCCGCCGAAGTTCCGTATGCCATGCGTACTCCGCGAGCCCGCCGGCGACAAGCACCGTCACCCGGAGAGCTGCGTTGCCGCCCGGATTGCCTAGCGACCCGCCCAGCGACACGCTTCCCGCCGGTACACCGGCGGCGCGTTATCCGAGGTCAGGGTGTTGGCCGCCGTTGAGGATGCAGACGACCGCGTCGTTCAGTGTGCCGATGTCGGGGTCGTGAGCAGGCCCCGTCGGCGGGTGCCGGACGGGGCCTGGTCGTCGGGGTGGCGCGGTGGTCGTCAGGGTGGCGTGGTCGTGATCAGTCGGCGGTGACTTCGGCGACGGCGGTGCGGGTGGAGGACTCGTCGACGATGGCCTTGTCCGCGGCGAACGCGGCGACCAGCGCCTGGACGGCGAGGTTGTTGACCGCGCGTGGGTAGCCGCGGCTGGTTTGGTGGATTAGCGCGGTGGCGTCGTCGGAGAACAGGGTGTCGGACCGTCCGGCGAGTGCGACGTGATGTCGTAGGTAGCTGCTGGTCTCCTCGCCGGTCATCGGGGGCATGGCGTAGCGCAGTCCGATTCGCTGGTCCAGTGCGGCGAGGACGCCGAGTTTCATCCTTCGCCGCAGGGTCGGCTGGCCGACGAGCAGGCAGGCGAACGGGCTGGTGGAGTCCATGTCGTGGTTAGTGAGCATGCGGATCGACTCGAGCTGGGCGTGATCGAGCAGGTGGGCTTCGTCGATGACCACGACGGGGGTGCGGCCGCGTTCGACCTGCTCGACCGCGAGGGCGTCGACGGTCTGTGGGACCAGGGTGGCGTGGTGGGTCAGGGGTCGCTGCCCGAGGGCGGCGACGATCTGGTGGTGGATGCCGCGGACCCCGACGGTTGGGTTGGGCAGGTAGATGATGGTGTGTCTTGTGGGGTCCAGGGCGGCGAGCGCGGCGCGGACGGCGACGGTCTTCCCGGCCCCGACCTCGCCGGTGATCACTCCGATCCGGTGTTCGGTGACGCACCAGCCGATTCGGGCGACGGCCTCGCCGTGGCTGGCGTGGCGGTGCAGCATCCCGGGGGCGAGGTCGCGGCCGAACGGGGTGCGGGTGAACCCGAAGAAACCTTGCAGCCGGTCGATCACGACGCCACCTCCCGGTTGATCTCGCCGGCGCTGAGCTCGGTGCCGGTGAGCAGGTCGAGCTGACCGGGCAGCTCGACGGCGGCGTTGCTCAGCGCGGCGTAGTTGACGCCGTGGGCGAGCTCGGTCTGGTGCGCGTCGGCGATCAGGCGGGCGTAGTCGATCCCGGTCGCCGCGGGCGCTTCAGGTGGGGTTTCGGGTCGCGCCTTGACATGTGAGTGGCGGCCGATGCGGTGCGGGATCGCTGTCCCGGCTGGGACACCACGCACCCGAACCTGCACTGTGGTGAGGTCGAACGGGTCGAACACCAGCTCGACGCGGTGCCCGACCAGGATCGGGTCGACCTGGTAGGTGTTGCCCTGCAATGACACCAACGCGGTCTTGGTGACCGTGCGGTGGGCCTCCCAGAGGAACGCCTCGGCCAGCGCGGCGGGTGCGGGGAGCGGGAACGGGCCGCCGGCGTGCCAGCGTGCCAGCGGTGGGTGCCCGGTCTCGGAGTGGACTCGGCGGTGATAGACGGTCTCGACCCAGGCGGTGAACAACAGGTTCAGCTCGTCCAGATCCGCGACCAGGTGCCGGCCGGGCTCGCCGGTGAGCTTCCCGGTGATCTCGACGAGGAACTGCTCGCGGACGGTCCGGAAGAACCGCTCGATCTTCCCCCTGCCCTGCGGTCGGCCCGGGGTGGAGTGGATCAACCGGATCCCGAGTGTCGCGCAGGCCCGCAGCAGCCAGGCATCGACGAACGCCGACCCGTTGTCGACATAGACCCCGTCTGGGACGCCGCGCGAGCCCAGCGCCGGGCGCAGCGCCGCGGCCAGGCGCACGGTGTCCTCGGCGAACCCGAACCGGTGCCCGACGATCGCCCGGGAGTGGTCGTCGAGGAACGCGAACAGATACGTCTTGCGGCCGCCGACGGTCGGGCCGTGCAGGGCGTCACCGGTCCAGAGCTCGTTGGGCCGGTCAGCTTCGAACCGGCCGAACACCGCCTCGCTCCCGGGTCCGCCAGCGGCGAGCGCCCCGAGCGCGGCGGCGATCCGCGGGTCCTGGGCGAAGTGGCGTTGCAGGGTTCGTTCCCCGGGCGCCCACCCCATCTGAGAGCGCAGGATGCGCCGAACCTGAGTCGCGGTCCGGGACGGGTTCTCGCGCTTGAGCGCGACCGCCATCTCGATCACCTCGACCGGCAGCCTGGGTGCGGACTGGCGCGGGTCAGGCACCAACGCGTCGAACCCACCCCGGCGCCACGCCCGGATCCACCGGTCCAGCGTGTCGCGGGAGATCGTGCGGCGCCGCCCGGCTGGGTCGAGGTGTTCACGCGCGGCGATCTCACGGACCAGCCGGCCCCGGGCCTTGCTCGACAGCCGCGGGTCAGCGGCCTCGCGGATCAGCTGATAGCGGAACAGCCCGATCGCTCGGGCCCGCTCCGCTCGTACCGCTATTTCGTCGTGTCTCACTGCCATGGGTGAGCCACCTCCTCGTCACGCTCGTCGGACAGAACAAGCGGCGAGCCTCACCGAGGAAGATCACCCAGCATCAGGGGCAACTCGTGTTGATCAGCCCCGCCCGGTCAGAGCGGGCCAGCCCGGCAGCAGCAACCGGCCTGCCGAGACCGCGGCGGCTACCTGCCAGACCGGCACCTCGACGACGGAGAACCGGGTCGCAAGCGCCGCGGCAGCGGCGGTGAGCGCGGCGATCGCGTCCGCCCACGCCGACCCGGCCGGCCCAGGCAGAACCGGATCCGACGCCAGCGCCCGGCACCACCGGGTGAACACCGCGCGGACCCCGTCGACCCGGGCGGCGAAGCGCCGCAACCAGCCACGCACCGTCTCCGGCGGCCGGGCCAACAACGCCGCGATCCGGCGGTGCCCGACACCGGTCGCCTTCGCCGCCAACGCCGCCCCGATCACCGCGGCGGTGTCCGCGCGGCGGACCAGCACCACCACCGGGAGCAGCACATGCGTCGCCCGGCAGCCGGTGCACCGTGATCGCCGCGGCACCATCCGAACCGGGCTGTCCGGCCCGCGGACCGTCCGGGCGCGAGCCCGGCCCCATCCGGCCAGCACGCCCGCGCATCCCGGACACACCAACTGCCCCGATCGGAGACGTTCCTCGACCGCGACCACATCGGTCTCTACCGTGAGCATCGCGCCTCCGAGCGCAACCACACGGCCCTCCCGCACGCTTCCGGCCAAGGACACAGCGGGAGGGCCGTGGCCTACCCCGACCCGAAGATCGTCACGGTGACGGCGCCGACGAACACGGTCAACACGACTCGCCCGAACCAGACCGGATCTGCAAGCTCAACGGCGCAGACCCGGCACTCCGTCGTCATCCCCAGCGGCGGCTGACAGACCGGCAGCGACCGAAAGGTCAGGGCGGTGGTGATGTCAGGGCGGACGCACCCATCGTCGTCGGTGGGTAGCAGCTGCTGATGCATTCCCGCGGCGAGTTCCAGGCAACCGTTCTCCACGGTGGCGTCGTCCACCGCGAGCAGGCAACTCACACTGACCGGCAAGTGTGGGTAGGCGGGTGCGTCTTGGTGTGTGGCGAACCCCGCGCCGCCCGGGTGTTTGTAGTTGACCTTCTCCTTGTACAGCACCGCGGGTTCCCCCAGTAGCTGTCCGGCCATTGCCGGTAGTGCGCCGGTGGTCAGTAGCGCGCGCAACCCGTCGTGGAAGGGGGAGAAGTTCTCGGTGCGGGTACGCACCACCCCTCGCTCGCCCAGCTCGTCGTGCTGGAACCAACCGTCCCCGTCGGCGGGCCAGGCCTCGATCTCACTCATCCAGCCACGCAGCCTCCGCAGCTGGGCGTCAGAGAGGAAGTCAGGCACCGGCACGTAGCCCTCGCGGGTGAATGCTTCGACATCGAGCCCGGTCAAGGTCGGGCTCGGTCCTGGTCGTGCAGTGGTCATGCTGCTACCCCGATCAGTCGAGAGAGGCAAGCGGTGTCTTCCGCCGACCGCACCGCATCGCGGCTCCACGCTAGCTCGGGCGGAATTGATCTTCAACCTGCTCCGGACCAGATGTAATGAAATTTCATTCCGTTGTTTACCGAGTGTTTGGTAATGAGCTTCATCGCGGCCCTAGTTTCGCCACCTGTGCCGCTAGATCGGCACCCCGAGCGCGGTCGTCCGCCCGATGGTCGGGGCCTGCCGGACGTATCGCCATCCCTAACCTGGAGCCACATCGATGAGACGCAGCACCGAGCGCATCCTCACCACTCACGTCGGCAGCCTGCCCCGCCCCGGCGAGCTAGCCGAGATGATCCTGGCCCGCGAGAACCACGCTCTGGATGCGGCCGCGGTCGAGGCACTGCCCGCCGCGATCGCCGCCGCGGTCGCGGTCACAGTGCGTACGCAGATCGAGAACGGTGTCGACGTCGTCAGCGACGGCGAGATGAGCAAGATCGGTTACGCGACCTACGCCAAGGAGCGACTGTCCGGGTTCAAGGAGGCCCCGGTGCCCGAGGGCGGTGGGCTGAGCATCGCCGACCTCGACGACTATCCCGGTATGGCCCAGTCCTCACTGGCCGGGCTCGCGACTGCCACCCCCACCTGTGTCGGCGAGGTGACCTACACCGGCCGCGCGGAACTGCAGACCGACATGGACAACTTCCGCGCCGCTCTGGGTACCGAGCCCACCGTCGAGCCGTTCCTGAACGCGGCCTCGCCCGGCGTCATCGCGCTCTATCTGCCCAACGAGCACTACGCCACCCCCGATGACTACCTGTTCGCCCTGGCTGAGGCCATGCGCGAGGAGTACCAAGCAATCACTGACGCCGGATTCATCCTGCAAATCGACGCCCCAGATCTCGCGATGGGTCGTCACATCCTCTACACCCACCTCGACCTCGCGGGGTTCCAGCGCCGCGCCGCGGTTCACGTGGAGGCCATCAACCACGCCGTGCGCGACATCGACCCCGACCGGATTCGGGTCCACCTGTGCTACGGCAACTACCAAGGCCCCCACCACCGCGACGTCGAGCTGCGCGACATCATCGCCACCGTTCTACAGCTACGCCCACACGGGCTGGTGCTCGAGGCAGCTAACCACCGCCACGCCCACGAATGGCGCGTCTTCGAAGACCTCACGGTGCCCGAGGACAAAGTCATCATGCCCGGCGTGATCGACACTTCCAGCGTCTACGTCGAACACCCGGAATTGGTGGCCGACCGCATCGTCCAGTTCGCCTCCCTGCTCGGCCGCGAACGCGTCCTGCCCGCCACCGACTGCGGATTCGCCTCCTTCGCAACCTTCCTGGCGGTCGATCCAGCACTAGCCTGGGCCAAGCTGAACGCCCTCGCCGCCGGCGCCCGACTGGCCACCGAGCGGCTGTGGCCGTGAACCCCATCCCCGACGCCAAAACAACCCCGTCTTCTGCCCGCGCCGAGGACGCTAGCCGCTGAGGAAATGGCGTTGCCGGTGCTGGACCTTCGTGAATTCGACGGTGACGCCGACCCGGTCGCCCGAGCACGGTTCGTCGAGCAGGTTCGCGAGACCTGCCACAAGGTGGGCTTCTTCTACCTGATCGGCCACGGCATCGACGACGGACTACACCAGCAGGTCCAGGCCGTGACACGAGCCTTCTTCGCTCTGCCCGACGCCGAGCGGGTGGCAATCGCCACGGGCAACTCGCCGCACTTTCGCGGCTACACCCCCCTGGGCGGGGAACTCACCAACGGCCGCGCCGACCTGCGCGAGGAGATCGACCTCGGCCCGGAACGCCCCACCCCCACCCTTACCGCGGGCGACCCACCGTGGAAGCGGCTACTCGGCCCAAACCAATGGCCCGCCAGACTCCCGGCGTTTCAGACCACGATGCTGGCCTGGCGCGACCAGATGAACACCCTCGGCCACGGGATGTTGCGGGCGATCGCCGCCTGCCTCGGCCTGCCCGAGGACCGCTTCGACGCGTAAGTTGATCCCGGCCCCGAGGCCACCATCAAAGCGATCCGATACCCGCCCCCGGGCACCGACGACACCAACGAGGGAGTGGGTATACACCGTGATTCCGGGCTGCTTACCTTCGTGCTGCAAGACACCGTGGGCGGTCTGCAGGTCGAGCGTGGCGGAGACCTCGTCGACGTCGCGCCGCTGCCCGGTGCGCTGGTGGTCAACCTCGGCGAGATGCTGCAACTGACCACCCACGGCTACCTCAAGGCCACCGTGCACCGCGTACTGACCCACCCGCCGACCGTCAGCGCTACTCGGTGATCTAGTTCGTACTGGTCGATATCGCACTTGCGCTGCTGATCATCGGGCTACTCAGCGGTGCCACTGGGGCCACGCACGCCGACGGTGTGGTGGTGTTCGCCTTCGTGGCCCTCGCCGTGTACCTCTACGCGGACGCAACGTCGACCGAGACCGGAGGCAAACCGTTGCCCATGGGCCGCCCGATCATGAACAGCTGATCAGCCATCAACAGAACGAAGAGGCGACGACGGCCAACGGATGTCTCCGCCCCACTGCCGTCGGATCAATCAGTCGACGAGAAAGGCATGTCATCATTCGACCCGTGACCGCCGCTTCATCGGATTCGACCCATGGGTCGGTGCTGGCACACATCCGGGCCCGCGTGCCCGCTATGACCGAGCGCGGCCGCCGCATCGGTCAGATGATCCTGGATGACCCCCTCAACGTCATCCACCTCACCGTCACCGACATCGCCGAACGCACCAACACCTCCGTCGCCACCGTCGTGCGGTTCTGTCAAGACATTGGCCTCCGTGGCTTCACCGACCTCAAAATCCGATTGGCCGCCGAAACCATCCCACCCGAACGCGGCCTGCACGAAGACGTCATGGCTGGCGACGCGCCCACAACGATCCTTACCAAGGTCCTGACCAGCACCGCGGCCGCGGTCACCGCCGCCGCCGACACCGTAGACCCCGCCGCCTTCGCCACCGCTGTAGCGCTTCTACGGGACGCACGGCAACTCCTATGCGTCGGCGTCGGTACCTCCTCACCGCTTGCCCAAGACGCGGGGTATCGCTTCCGAACCGCCGGATTACCTGCCGAAGCGCCCCACGACGCGCACGTCCAACACGTCAGCGCGCGGCTACTGAGCCCAGGAGCGGTCTGCCTCTGCTTCAGTCACACCGGCCAGACCCGCGAAACCCTCGGCTCAGTCACCGCTGCCCGCGCCGCCGGCGCCGCGACCGTAGCGATCACCAGCTTCTTCAACTCCCCACTCACCGAGCTGGTCGACGTCGCCCTCGTCGCCGGTTCCCGCGAAACCGACTTCCGCGTGGAAGCCATCACGAGCCGGATCGCGCACATTGCCGTGCTCGACGCCCTCTACGTCGCCGTGTTCCTCTCCAACATCGACCGAGCCAGAACCGCCCAACAACTCAGCGCCGACATCCTCACCGAACACCGAATCTGACCACGCGAACTCTCCAAGGACCTGCTGGGTCTATCCCATGATCGGTGTTTCCGGCGGTTTGGTTAGTAGGTTTCAGCGGCCGGCCAGCGGTCACTGAAGGTGATGGCGAAGGCGTTGATCACGGGTTGCCAGCGCATCGTCCATCGTGCGCGGCCTGTGCCGGTGGGGTCCAGGCTGCGGGTCACAAGGTACAGGCATTTGAGCGCGGCCTGTTCGCTGGGAAAGTGTCCGCGTGCTCGCACGGCCCGGCGGTATCGTGCGTTCAGTGATTCGATCGCGTTGGTCGAACAGAGCACTTTCCTGATCTCCATGTCGTAGTCCAGGAACGGCACGAATTCGTTCCACGCGCCGCGCCACAGTCGGATCATCGCACCGTATTTCTTCCCCCATTTCTCCTCGAGCTCGTCCAACGCGACGAGCGCGGCATCGGGATTGGGTGCCGTGTAAATTGGTTTGATGTCCCGCTTGATCGCGTCGGCGTCTTTGCGTGAGGTCAACCGGAACGTATTCCGAATGAGATGGATAATGCACGTCTGTACGATGGTCAGTGGCCATACGTTCTCGACCACCTCGGGCAGGCCCTTCAGACCGTCGCAGACCACGAAGAACACGTCACCCACACCCCGGTTCTTCAGATCGACCAGCACGCTCATCCAGAACTTCGCCCCCTCGCCGCCGGTGCCGGCCCACAACCCGAGCACGTCCTTGCGGCCGTCCACGGTTACGCCGATAGCGGCGTAGATGGGCCGGTTAGCGACCTGCCCGTCCCGCACCTTGGTTCTGGCGCACGTTGCGTGATCGGCCCTGTACTCGGCGTGTCGTAGGAATTTGTGGATCGGTCTCGCGAAAGATCACGGCAATGTGATCTTGAGGTGTTGCTGCCGCATCTGGAGTCGGTGGTCATCGAGGCCGTGACCGCCGGCGGCGCCGGGATAATTTTGGACGTTCGTGTCCGCGCGGCCGGGGCGGAGTGCTCGCGGTGCGGGCATGGTTCGGCCCGCGTGCACAGCCGCTATCAGCGGCGATTGGATGATGTTCCGATAGCGGATCGGGCGGTGGTGCTGCGGGTGCGGGTCCGCAGGTTCTTCTGCGACAACCCGAGGTGCGCGGCGCGCACCTTCGTTGAGCAGCCCGCGGCGTTGACCGGTCCGCGGTTGCGGCACACGTCGTTGCTGCGCTCGGCGCTGACCGCCATCGCGGTCGCGCTCGCCGGACGAGCGGGAACTCGACTGGCCGCGCGGCTGGGAATGCCGACCAGCCGCGACACCTTGCTGCGGCTGTTGCGCGGCCTGCCGGACCCACACGTCGGAAAGTTACCGGTGCTCGGCGTTGATGACTTCGCTCTACGCCGCGGCCATGTCTACGGCACCGTCGTGATCGACATGATTGGCGGCCGCCCGGTCGACCTGTTGCCCGACCGCGAGACCGCGACCCTCGAGGCCTGGCTACTCGATCATCCCGGGGTGGAGGTGATCTGCCGTGACCGCGCAGGCGCCTATGCCGAAGCAGCCCGACTGGGCGCGCCAGACGCCGTGCAGGTCGCCGATCGGTGGCACCTATGGCGCAACCTGGGCCACGCCGTGGAGAAAACGGTCAACGCGCACCGCGCCCACCTCACCCCTGTCACCTGCGCGGGCATATCTTCGGCGACAGCCGCCGGACCAGGGGCGGCGCCACCGCTGATCCGGTCTGTTCCGGAGAAGAAGATCGTCACCCGGATGCGGGAACAGCGCTCGGCGGTGCACGAACTCTGGGAGCAGGGCCTGTCGAAAGTGGCGATCGGTCGCCAGCTGGGCCTACACCCGGCCACAGTCCGCAAGCTCATCCAAGCGCGCTCGGTCGAGGACCTCACCGCCAAGACCGAGCAACGCGCGCACCTCGTCGATGAGCACATCGAGTATCTGCACCAGAGGTGGAACGAGGGTCAACGCAACGCCACCGGCCTGTTCCGGGAGATCAAGAAACTCGGCTATCCGGGCGGGGAATTGGCCGTCCAGCGCTACCTACGCCAATTCCGCGACGGTCGAGGACACGCCGCGCTACCCGGCCCGAAACCCCCAACCGTCCGCGAGGTCACGAGCTGGATCATGACCCACCCAGACCGGCTCCGCCCCGAGCACGCTCAGCATCTGAGCCAGATCCGGGAGACAGACACCGAGCTCGACCGGCTCACCACTCACGTCCGAGGATTCGCCACCATGATGACCGAGCTGCGCGGCGAAGACCTCCGACAATGGATCGTCGCCGTCGAGCAGGACACCCTGACACCGATGGCGTCCTTCGCCCGCAACCTGCGCCGCGACGAGGCCGCCGTCCACGCCGGGTTGACCCTGCAGCACAGCTCCGGCCGGGTCGAAGGCACCGTCAATAAGATCAAAATGCTGAAGCGACAGATGTTCGGCCGCGCCAACTTTGACCTCCTGCGCACGCGAGTCCTCCACGCCTGCTGATACCAACCAGCACAAATCACGCAACGTGCGCCAGAACCCGCACCTTGACGACGATGGCATCAACGAAGATCGCCACGTACACCGCGTCCAACGGCCAACTGGCCCACTCCTGCATCTCGGCCACGACCTTGTCGGTGATCCGTGAGATCGTCTCTTTCGAAACCGACGCGCCATAGATTTCGGAGAAGTGCGCCGAGATCTCCCCGGTCGTCAACCCTTTCGCATAGAGCGACAACACGATCTCGTCCACATCGGTGAGTCGCCGTTGACGCTTCTTCACAATCTGCGGCTCGAACGCGCTTTCCCGATCGCGAGGAACCTCAATCCGCACCTCACCGACAGCGTCAGAAATGACCGTCTTCGATCGGGTGCCGTTGCGCACATTCGTCGACTCACGACCAGCATCGGCACGATGCCTCTCGTGCCCGAGATGCTCGGTCATCTCCTCATTAAGCGCCGTTTCCAGAACGTTCTTGGTGAACAGCTTCAACAGCCCGTTTGGACCAGTGAGCTCCAGCCCACGCTGCCGAGCCTCGGCCACCATCGCTGCTGCGGCGGCCTGCTCCGGCGACAGCCCCCGGTCCGACCCCTTGATCTTCTTCTCTGTGCTCACAACGTCAGATGTCATCACTCACAGTGCCCATCCCGCCGGACCACGGCCCGGCGTGTCGGGCCGGAAACACCGATCTTGGAACAGTCCCGACCTGCTGCCCAGACGAGATGCGCAGGTCCAGCGCGACGTAGCGCGAGCCCTAGATATTCTCGTGCGACCGAATACTGTCCGGAGGCACAACGCGGGCGAACGGGTCGACGTTTCCTGGCCAGACCGGGGAACGGGAATGGGAATCGATCGAACCCCGAAGCAGATCTAGGGTGACCCGATGGGATCCAGATCGCCACCTTCTTCATCAGCGATTTTCCACTTACTATTCGAATGTCACCGGGGAGATTTCCCAACCAGGCGAGCGCCCCGGTCCAGGCGAGCACGCCAACGAGGACCAGCACGATCCCGCCGGCGGTCAACGAGGGGCCCAGTGCCTTCACCGTCTCACCCACTCCCGTATTGGGCGAACAACGCGACCGGCGGCAGGTGGCCACCATGCGCATACCGCTGTCCACCGAGGTAGCGACCATGCCGCGAATCCGTCGGTCGGGAATCAGCCCGGCCGCACTAAATTCGGCTGCCCTTGAGGGCCCCCACTCTGGAGGCGGGCTTGGTCTAGGAAACATATCGGCGCGTCGGTGTTCACCGACGACCTCCTGGCATTGCCAGCCCATCCGTCGCTCGAACTTGCTGCCGTCCTTCCCCATGCGGCCGGCTTTCCCGGCCTCGGAGAACTACGACGGGTCCGCCCAACCCAACGCCTTCGGTAGACGACGCACCTGTCCCGCACCCTGTCAGGCAAGCCGAGCCAGGGAGTGATACCGGGTTGTTCCCACGTTCACTGGTGACCACTCGATGAACGAGGCGCCCAGCTTTGCCCCTGCGGCATCGTTGCGGGTACGCCGTGGGCTTTCCCGGCCACCTCCTTACCGGAAGGCCACGACCGGCATCAGGAGTTCCCCGCCGCCACGGATCAACCACCGCGACGGGTACGCACCGCCAACCCACGCCATATCCGCCAGATTTGACCTGGTGATTGCCTTGGCTTTACAACACTGGTTTCTCACGTGCACCGTTCCATCTCGCTAACCGAACCCGCACCATGTGGCAGTGCTAACGCGTCCGGCCTCGTCGAGGCTGCTTTCCACCCTCACCCGCGTCTCCGAGCTCAGGCTGCCTCCCGCTTTCAAGCGGCCTGCCACGACAAGCCACCGGCAACGACCTCCCACCGCTGCAAGGTCATCCAGCGCCTCGTGGCGCACTAGCCCAGGTGCTCGCTCATTTCGGCCTCCCGGGGCGGTCTCGAGCACCGTCTTGGTCAACCCCGTGAGCAGCCCGTCCGGGCCGACGAGCTCGATCGCCTCGGCCCGGGCCGCGTCCACGAGTTGCTTAGCGAGTTGCTGCTGGTCAATTCGATCCGGCACATGCTCGGTAGTGTCGGTCACTGCTCTGGTCCTTCCCCCCGAGCTGCGCTCGGCGTGTCGGACCAGTTGCACCGATCGGACCTGTCGGCCGGTGGGCGCCAGACGAGTACGGCAACGGCCCCGCCGAGGGCAGCGGCTGTGATGGCGAAGGGGATGGGGATGAGGGGGTCGACGAGGGTGAGAAGCCCAGCCACAGGCAGAACGGTGTTGACGACACGGTCGGCGTGGGGCTTGATCGCGAGGACCCAGACGGCGAGGACGAACACAGCCAGCGGAAGGGTGTATGCGAAGGCCGCGTAGGACTGCTGAAGTGTGGTGTGCGCGGTGAGGACGTCGATCTCGACCTCGATGCCGGCTGAGAACGCGCCGGCGGCGGCGAAGATGAAAAAGTGCCCGTACACATAGGACAAGGAACCGGCGACGTCCTTGATGGCGTGGTGATGGGGCGGCCAGAAGTACATCCACCACATGGCCGCCGTGGCGGTGAGAGTGAGCACGGCGATGCCGATGAGCGGGCCGAGCGACTCGGTGTCGTGCACGGCGTCGATGATCGCGTTGGCGGAAGCCAGCAGACTCTCACCGAGAAGGATGAGGGTGAACAGCCCATAGCGCTCGGCGATGTGGTTTGGGTGCCAAGGTGTGGTTCCGGTGCGCTCGGCGATGATCGGTACGGCAAGTTCCGCGGCGAGGAGCACAACCAGCGCGACGGTGACCATCCCGGCGGGAAGCAGCAGGCAGACAAGCCACAGGATCTGGACCAGTGAGATGCCCACTGCGTAGATGAGCGTGGTCCGTCGTGTGGAAGCCCAGGACTGGGACGCGCGGAGCCACTGGGCGACGAGTGCCACGCGCATGACGACATAGGCGACGATGAGCACCGAGTAGTCGTGCTCGTCGAACGCGGGGCCGATACCCGAGGCGAAGACGAGAACGCCTCCCATCTGCAGGATGGTGAGTACCCGGTACAACCAGTCATCGGTGTCGAAGGAGGTGGCGAACCAGGTGAAGTTCATCCAGGCCCACCAAAGACCGAAGAACACGAAGCAGTAACTGAGAATCCCGTCGAGCACATGGCCCTCGACGAGCGCGTGGTACAGCTGCGCGGCAGCGGTGCCCACTGCGACGACGAAGACCAGGTCGAAGAACAGCTCCAGCGTGGATGCGGTGCGCCCGGCTTCGTTCGGGTCGCGGGGCACCATCGGGACGAGCCGGAATCGGGAATCAGGTGTCATGACGTGGTTCTCTCTGCCCGCTGGTGTCCCGCCTGGAGGAATCTCTGGGAATCTTGAGCTGCACCAGCTCGGGCGGCACCGTCACCAAGGTATTTGTCGATCAATCCCGGACCGGGCGGGCCACCCCGTCCGGGTGATCACGTTGCCGTCTTCAGGGACGAACGCAGATGATGGTCTTGCCCTTGACCCGCTCGGTCGGGTTGAATGCGACCACGGCGTCGTCGAGCGACGCGACATTCCCGATGAACGTGCGCAGGCGCCCTTCCCGCACGCGCTGGGCGATCTCACTCAGCTGGGTGCGGTCGGCCTCGACGACGAAGTCGATCGCCAAACCATCCGCCGGCCGCGCCTCGGGCGGACCGGCGATCGTCACCAGCGTGCCTCCCGAGCGCATCAGGCACACGGACCGCTTCTGGATCTCTTCACCTAAAATGTCGAACACCAGGTCCACTTCGCCGACGTCCGCCAGCGAGTCGTCCTGCAGGTCGACGAACTCGTGCGCACCGATGTCGAGCGCGGTCTCCCGATCAGCGGCGCGCCCGGTGCCGATCACATACGCTCCCGCCTCACGCGCAAGCTGCGTCACCATCGACCCGACACCGCCCGCAGCGCCGTGTACCAACACACTCTGACCCACCTGAAGGCGGCCGTGCACGAACAAACCCTGCCACGCGGTCAGACCCGAGATCGGGAGACTCGCGCCCACCGTGAAGTCCAGATCGCCCGGCAGCGGAGCAAGGTTGCGCGCCTCCACCGCCACGTACTCCGCCAACGTGCCGTCACGAGTCCAGTCCGCAAGACCGAACATCCGCTGGCCCACCGACAAACCCCTCGTGCCACAGCCGAGAGCACACACAACACCCGCGACCTCGTGCCCGGGAATCGACGGCGTCCGGTCACGACCAAGACGATCGGTCCACGTCCCGTCCCAGTCCAGCTCCCCCAGAGTGAACCCGGACGCGCGAACCTCGACTAGCACATCGTTGCCCGCCGCCTCCGGCAACGGACGCTCCGCCAACGTCATCCCGGCCGTACCCGCGGCCTGATCCGACACCACGATCGCCTTCATCCCGCACATTCCCCTTGTCCAGTACACACAACGACATCGCGTCAACCCGCCCCAACACGCCCGGCCCAGGCGGTTGACGCTAACGCGGTTTCAACACGAAATCTGGGTCCACTTCGGACTCGGCAACGGGTACCAATCAGATCGGGGTGTCACTGGAGAACGCGCCCCGCCGTCGTCGGCGAGGACATCCTCGACCCCTTCGGATCGACGACGTCACCGAGGGCCAGCCCAGTCTCTGGGCTCGCCGTTAACGATGATCCGTTCCGTCGGCGATGGGTCGCGGCGGAGACCCATCGCCAAAGGGCCTTCCACCGAGTTGTTCGCGGTGGTGAGGTGTCGACCATCCTGGGTCAGCCGGTCCGGCCGGAACGATCCCCGAGGGGTTGAGCTCGGCCTGAGTTCGGTAGTAATGCTGCTTCGCCTGGTCGAGATCCACCGTCTCCCCGAACCCCGGAGTCTGGAACAGGTCGCGGGCGTAGGCCCACAACGTCGGCATTGACCTCAGGGTGGACCTGTTGACCTTGAAGTGGCTGTAGTAAACGGCGTCGAACCGGACCAGGGTTGTGAACAGCCGAACGTCGGCCTCGGTGATCGTGTCGCCCACTAGAAACCGCCGGCGCTCAAGCCGATCGGACAGAGCATCCAGACGCCCGAACAGGATTCGGAAGGCATCCTGGTATGCGCTCTGGATGGTGGCCCGACCCGCGCGGTAGACCCCGTTGTTGACCTCCCGGAACACAACCTCGTTCAACTCGTCTATCTCGGCCCACCGCTTCTCGGGGTAGAGGTCCGGCGCGCCGGTGCGATGGTGGGCGGTCCACTCGGTCGAGAGATCGAGAGTGATCTGCTTGAAGTCGTTGGTCACGACCTGCCCGGTCGGCACGTCGACGATCGCTGGAACCGTGATACCCCGCAAGTAGTTGGGGTCACGGGCCAGATAAGCATCGCGAAGCCGCGCAATGCCGAGTATCGGGTCCAGCTCTCCGGTGTCGAGGTCGAAAGTCCAGGACAACTCGTCGTGTACCGGGCCACACAGCCCCATGGACAGGACCGGCTCGAGGCCCAGCAGCCTTCGGACGATGATCGCCCGGTGAGCCCATGGGCAAGCGGACGCGGCGATCAACCGGTAGCGGCCTGCTTCGACGGGGTAGCCGCTGCGGCCGTCCGCGGTGATGCGGGTGGCGAGATAGTTCTGGTCGCGGTCGTAGGTCCCGTCGGCGCGGGTGTCGGGGTGCGATGCGCGAGGGGTCATGGCCTCGCTCCTTCCGGCGTTACCGAGCGATCCCGCGCGGCAGCGAAACCCGCTACCGCCATCGGAATGAGCATGATCATTAGTGCGACGAGTGGGACGTCCCAGCCGCCCGAGAGATCGCGCAAAACGCCGACCCCGAGCGGCCCGAGCGCGGCGACGCAATAGCCGGCGCCTTGGGCCATGCTGGACAGCTGCGAGGTTGCCTCCGCATCGCGAGTGCGTAGCGCGAAGAACGAGTGGCCTAGGCTGAGTCCGACACCCTGGCCCAGCCCGATGACAACCATCCAGACCACGGCGAGACCGGGTGCGGCCAGGATGCCGACGTAGCCGGTTCCAAGCAGGACGATCAACGCCCCGACGAGGTGGTGCTGGGTCGATCGGCGACCGGCCAGGACCGGCGTGACATAGTTCGCTGGCAGCGATATGAACCCGGCCACCGCCAGCAACAGCCCGCCCTGCGCCGAAGAGTAGCCGTGCTCGACGAACAATGTCGGTGCCCAGGTCGTCACGGCGTAGAAGTGCAGCGACTGCAGCCCCATGAGGAGCGTCACCTGCCAGGCCATCGCCGATCGCCACATTCCGGGGACCACCGCGGTCGATAGCACTGGGATCATAGGCGGTGTCTGAGGGGTCCTGCGTGCGCGCAGTACGAGCCACAGGGCGACAGCGGCAGCCGCCACGATCGCCCACAGCGCCAATATCGGGCGCCACGACCAGCCAAGGGCCCGCTGAGCCGGAACCATCAGCGCCGCCGAGATCGCGCCTCCGGCGCTGATCATCATGGTTTCGGCGCCGAGCAACCTGCCCACCGCATTGCCGGTGAAGTCCCGCTTGATCAGTGCTGGGACCAGGACGTTGCCGAGAGCGATCGCCAGACCGGCGACGATCGTGCCCGCGAACAGGAACCAGGCCGACGGCACGAGACGAACCACGATGCCCACCAGGAGCACGATCATGGCGCCCAGAAGGACCGTCGTCATGCCGCGTCGGCGGGTTAGGCCCGCCGCCGGCAGCGAACCGATCCCGAAACACAGCAGGGGCAAAGTGGTCAGCAGGGACGCAGCGGAGGAACTGATGGCCAAATCGGAGCGGATCTGGTCGATCAGAGGTGCGACCGCCACCACGGCCGGCCGCAGGTTGAGCGCGGTGACCAGCACCGTGACCACCAGCAGGACTGTGGTCGGCGCAGACGCCTGCCGCCGAGTCGAGGTCGCGCCGTCACGGTCGGACATGATCACCTCCGTTCATCCCGGTCAGGCCATGTGGGCGACGCTGACGCTGTTCACAGCGCGGACGTGCAGGGGCTCCCCAAGCCCCTGCACCCGCCACCCGGAAACGTTCCTCCGTCACAGGCAGCAGTGGGTGTTAGCCGGGTTGGGTGTGCTGCTGGGCCAGATGATCACGGAGACGGGCCCTTACGGACGTACGCGGATCACGGTCTTTCCGTTGATTCGCTCTGTCGTGTTGAATGCGCCTACGGCGTCGTCGAGGCTCGCGACCCGGCCGATGTTCGTTTGCAGCCGTCCGTCTCGCACCCGTCGAGTGATCTCGCCCAATTGTGCGCGATCGGGCACGACCACGAAGTCGACCGCCAGACCCTCGGCCGGTCGCGCCTCGGGTGGACCGGCGACGCTCACCAGCGTTCCCCCGGCTCGGACCAGACTCGCGGACCGCTTCCCGATCTCGCCGCCGAAGACGTCGAAAACGAGATCAACTCCGCCGACATCCTCCAGCGTGTCGTTCTCGAGGTCGAGGAACTCGTGTGCGCCGTACGCGAGTGCGGTCTGACGGTGAGCAGCGCGTCCGGTACCGATGACGTACGCGCCGTGCTGGCGTGCCAGCTGTGTCGCCATCGAACCGACCGCGCCAGCGGCACCGTGCACAAGGACGCTGTGGCCCGACTGAAGACGCGCGTGCTCGATAAGTCCTTGCCAGGCTGTCAGGCCTGTCATAGCGACGCCGGCACCCACAGTGAAGTCGATGTCGCCCGGCAGCGGTGCGAGGTTGCGCGCCTCGACAACGACACGCTCTGCCAGCGTGCCGTCGCGGGTCCAATCCGTCACGCCGAACACACGCTGCCCGACCGACAGCCCGGCGGCCCCGTAGCTAAGAGCGGTGACCACTCCGGCCACCTCGTGCCCGGGGATCGACGGCGTTCGGTCACGCCCGAGGCGATCGACCCAGGTGGAGGGCCACTCCAGCTCATTCCCGGTGAATCCCGACGCATAGACGTCAACGACGACATCGCCGTAGTTCGCGCCCTCCAGATCGGCCAGCCGTGCCGCATCAGGATCGGGCCGCTCTGTCAGCGTCATTCCCGCCGTTCCCGCGGTCCGGTCAGTTACCACGATTGCCTTCATCTGACTACCTCTCTCGGTGACGAATCTCGTGCCCGGCCCGCCATCGACGGGACGGGTCCTCGTTGCTACCCACGACTCCCAGGCGCACCCGGGTGACCGTGTGTCCTTGCCCGGGACGCGGGCCCGGGTCGCTGCGACGGCACCGACGAGGTAGCGACGGTGCCGATTACGGTCCACGGACCCCCGTCGCGCAACGGCCCTGGACGACCCGCACAACTGGGCAGGAGCGGCCACGGCGATCAAGTCGATCGCCAAGTCGTGCCGGTCCGCGCCTCCCGCCGGCAGGCGATGGTGGCCAGTGTTCCTCGGCGCCGGCTGAGCGTCGCGGACCGCCACCATCACTGCGCCGACGACATCGAAGACCAGATCGACACCGTCGAAGTCGTCGAGCGGATTGGCGCTGCGTCGACGAGCCCCTGCGCGGTGAAGTCGCGTGCGGGCCGATGGTCGTTGCGCGTCCGATGCCACCGACGTAGGTACCGCCGTCCCGCGCAGGCTGGATCACCGTCGGTCCGACCGCGACTTCCGACCACTCGCAGCGTGTACGCCAGGACCGACGCCGTCCAGGCGCCGCCGAGGCGGTGCGTCCAGCACGACCGCGATGGCATCTCACTCGGCTTGAACCTCGACGTGTAGGTCTCGACGAGGACGTCGTTTCCCGCAGCCTGGGTCTCAGAACGCTCGGTCAACATCATCCCGCCCGCCCCAGCGGCATGATCGGCGATAACAGTCGTCTTCACCCCAGGCTCCCTCCTCGTCTCTTCTCGTCTCAGCGGATACGTGCGGAGAGAACGGTTGCGGGCACGATGGCGAGCGCGATAATCCCTCCGACAAGGGCGAATGCCGGATAGCCAGCGATTGCGACGGCAACGCCCGAGGCCGCGCCACCCGTGGCACCGGCGATCGCTATCGACAGATCGACCATGCCCTGCGTCTTCGCCCGCGTGGCGAGCGGGACAGTTCCGGCGACCAGTGCGGTACCGGAAACCATCCCGAGATTCCACGCAATACCCAACAGCGCCAATGCAATCGCCTGGACAGCGACAGATTGAGAAGGCGCGGTAGCGGCGAATATCCCGGAGGCGAGGAAGACAACCCCGGACGTAGCAGCAATCTTGGTCGGCCCACATCGGTCGACGAGCCAGCCGGTCACAGGCGAGGGAAGATACATTCCAGCAATATGGATCGCGATGGCGAGACCTATTGCTGCAGTGTCATGGCCATGATTATGCATTTCGAGCGGAGTAATCGTCGACACCGCGATCATGACGACTTGGGACAGGATCATTGTCAACACGCCTATCGCAAACCCCGCACGCCACGTTCTGGCGGATGCGGGAGCTAAGCGGGCCGGACTCGGGCCGTCATCGCCCGCTTTTGCTGCGAGACTACTCGCGAGCGTCAGAGGATCCGGACGAAGCCAAACAATAAGGACTAGTGCCGCCAGTGCGTAGACAGCACCTGAGAGGAGGAAAGGGCCGCCCAGCGCTGGAATACCAAGGCCGGTGGCGAGGTGACCGGACGGTGCGGTCAGAATGGGGGCGACGACGCCGCCGAGGGTCGTGGCGACCAGTACAGTGGCTACGGCACGACCTCGGCGCGCGGAGATAGCTAGGTCGGCGCCGGCATATCGGGACTGCAGATTCGTCGCCGCGCCCGCGCCATAGACGAACAACGAGATGAAGAGCAAAGCCGGACTGCTCACTACCGCGGCGACCACCACACCAGCACTTCCGAGGGCACCTGCTAGGTATCCCGCCGCCAGACCGGGACGCCGACCGTGAACTTGCGAAATGCGACCAACCACCAGGGCAGCGAGCGCCGAGCCCGCGGTGTACATGGCGGCTGGCAGGCCTGCGAGGCTGGTCGAACCGAGCATCTGCTGTACGAGCAACGCACCGACAGTGATACCGGCGACAAGTCCGGCACCGCTGAGGACCTGCGACACGACCAACACAGCCAAGACGCGGCGCTGTGCCTCCGGCACCTCAGCATGCCGAGAGGCAGGGGTTACTCTCGTCACTGCGAACTCTCCTCGAATAGCCGGTCAGAACCGCGGGGCGAGACAGCGCCACAGGTTTCAGGCGTTAACAGCACTCCCACCGAGCGGGAGATTAGCCTCCGGTCCGAACAGACAGGCCCCCATCGGGACGCAGAACCTCACCCGTCATCCCTGCGGCCTCATCCGAGGCTAGAAACAAGTACAACGGTGCCAACTGCTCCGGTGTCATCACCACACCCAATGGGTTGAGGGCAACTATCGACTGCCTGATGGCTTCGGGATCAGCAAAAAACGGGGACTCGCTACCATCGGCGGCGCGAGCCCGTAACGAGGTCAGAACACCGCCGGGGGCGACCGCATTCACCCGGACTCGCGGCGCCAGCTCCGCGGCGAGATGACGGACCAAACCGAGCGCTGCGTGCTTCGCTGTCGAGTAAGCAAGCCCAGCACCATTCCCAGATACGATGAAGGATGCATCGGAGAGCGTGAACGTCATGCAACCGCCAGTCATTGCCAACGATTCCACGCACGCACGCGCACCGAGAGCATAGCCAATCACGTCGACGTCGAGCACCCGGCGCATGATCTGCATCAGATCGTCACTTGAGGCACCCGTGAAAGAAAACCCTCCATCGTGAATGCCGGCGTTACCGACGAAATGGTCGACTCGGCCCGCAGTGTTGAGCAGTACCTCCACCGCGGCGGCGTTGTCCGCTGGCGACGTGACGTCCCCCAAGACCAGTTGCGCTCCGTCAGGCAGAGGCCGAGTGGGCTCATCGCGATCAAGAATCACCACCCGGTCGCCCAACGCGCAGTGTGATTCCACAATCGCGCGACCAATCCCGGAAGACCCCCCGGTCACGAGCACACCGCGTGCTCCTACGGTTGAACCCATCTCACTCGCTCCTTTCGCACGTTCCCAGGCTGGGCGTGTAGCCCGCCCATGGGTACCGATCGTGCTGACGCTGCGCAGTTTTGCCAATTCCTGTGATATCTTCCCCACCGCGTCGGTTTACACGATCCGCTGGGGCAAGCAAGGAAAGCCGGTTTTAATGATCCGCTCTCTATAGTCTGAACGACCTGTCAGCTCAAGCTGGATTGCGGCCAATGAAGAAATCACGGAACGGATCCATGCTCGGCTGCAGGCCCGAGTCCAGTAGACCCTTGCGGAGCTGGAGCATCTCTCCGTCATGGATACGCGTTGTCGGCAGTCGCAGCGGGCCTCCGTTGTAACCCTGCAGCCATCCCTCGAACTTCCACGCCTGGCGGTTGAGAAAGTAACCACCATTTAGCTTCTGCGACACCGCCTGGAAGGCGGTTCGTGCCGCGTGGGTACTCCAGTAGAACTCGGACGCTTCGTCGCACTTACCGTCCCGAAGCAAATTCATAACCTTCGGGATAAGGTCTCCGAGGTACTCATGGTTGGACGTGGCCGAGTATTGGATGGGCATGAGCTGCGACAGCGGGATAAGGTCATTCTCAATGGGGACCGATATGATGACCTCGTCACCGAAGTTTCGATAGCATTCGATAGGCCCTTGAATGCTCGGATACCCCCCTTCGGCCTTGATCACCGCGATGTTCGGGCAGCCGTCTAGTAGGCGGCGCATGAGACGAACCGGAAAATCGGACTGGTGAATGCGAGGCCCGAAGCCCCACAGATAGTGAGGAAACAGGATCACGGCCAGGTTGGTGCTGTCGCAGAACGTCTTGGTGTAGTCGTAGATTTCCTGCTCAGACTCAGGATAGAAGTTCGGTGGGTACGACAGCAGTACGACTTCGGCCCCGGCTGCCTCAGCACGCTCTGTGACAGCGACGCTGTCTTCCAATGTGTTCCAGCTTGCGTGGTGAACGACGTGCATTCCGGGGCCAACTTCATCGACGACAACTTCGAGAAAGTTGATGTATTCATCGGGGGTGATGTTTACTTCTGAGACGGTGAGCGTTCCTGCGAAATCGTGTTGCTTAGCAAGACGTGCGTCATGGCGAATGGCCTGCTCGTTGATACTCTTGAGATCTTGAGTAAACGATGGGATAGTGCAGTTGACGGCTCCAATGAGCGTCTCGCGGGCCCAGTCACGGGCTTCGCCTCGAGTGTAGGCGGGCATACTGTTCAACTCCTTGAGTGAAATGCGCGAGCAAAGACGCGCTCAGAGAGCGCCGGCACCTTCCCACGAAAGGTGCTTTATTTCGAGGTATTCATCGATTCCGTAGACCGACCCTTCTCGGCCGATTCCGGATTGCTTGACACCGCCGAACGGAGCGACTTCGTTGCTTATCAGGCCGGTATTGATGCCGACCATGCCGGTCTCCAAGGCTGCGGAAACGCGCCAAATACGTTCGGCGTCCTTGGTGAACAGATAGGCGGCGAGGCCGAACTCAGTGTCGTTGGCCATGCGGACGACGTCGGCTTCGTCAGTGAACCGGATCAGTGGTGTGATTGGGCCGAATGTCTCCTCGCGGGCGACCAGCATCGCTTGGGACACCTCGGTGAGCACGGTGGGCTGAAAGAAGAGCTCGCCGACGGCGTCTGGCTTGCCACCGGTGAGGATGCGTGCGCCGTGTGAGACGGCGTCCTCGACGTGCTCGGTGGCCTTGGCGATCGCGGCCGTATCAATGAGCGGACCGATGCTGGCCTCTGGATCGAACCCGTCACCGACCAGCAACCTTGTCACACGATCGGCGAATTCACTGGCGAACTGGTCGTAAATGCCCGCCTGAACGTAGACGCGGTTCGCGCCGATGCAGGACTGGCCGGTGTTGCGGTACTTCGCCGCGAGTACCCCGGGGAGCGCGGTGTCCAGATCGGTATCGTCGAAGACGAGGACGGGTGCGTTGCCGCCCAGTTCCATCGACACCTTCTTGACGGTCGAGGCGGACTGTTCGATGAGTATGCGGCCCACCTCGGTCGATCCAGTGAAGGTGAGCTTGCGGACCGTCGGGTTGCTGGTGAGTTCTGCGCCGATTGTTCGCGCGTCGCCGATGACGACGTTGAATACGCCTGCTGGGATGCCGGCTCGCTCACCGAGTTCTGCGAGCGCAAGCGCACTTATCGGTGTCTGCTTGGCTGGTTTGACTACCATGGTGCAACCGGAGGCGAGTGCCGGCGCGGCTTTACGCGTGATCATCGCCGCTGGGAAGTTCCATGGTGTGATCGCCGCGCACACTCCGATCGGCTCCTTGAGGACCACGATGCGTCGAGTCGCGTTCGGCGCGGCGAAGATGTCTCCGCGCACACGTTTAGCTTCCTCGGCGAACCACTCGATAAAGCTGGCTGCGTATGCGATCTCACCCCGCGCTTCTGCAAGGGGTTTGCCCTCTTCGAGCGTGATGATCGCGGCGAGGTCCTCACTGTTCTCGGTGACTAGATTGAACCATCGACGAAGGATCTGGGACCGTTCCTTCCCAGACAGCGCTCGCCAATGAGGCAGTGCGCGGTGTGCACCTTCGATGGCACTGGCGACCTGCTCTCGTCCCAGCGAAGGGAGTTCGGCAATCACGTCGTTCGTCGACGGGTTGCGCACCGTGACGACGCCGGCGGTGCCCTCGGTGACCCACTGCCCGTTGACGTATGCGCCTGTGCGAAACAACGTGCCGTCGGCGAGCCTGGCGATGCCTGAGACGATAGCGGTCACGGAATATCTCACTTCTGGTGTAGAGGGATGGACACAGGAAGCCTGTGGAGCGCCAGGCCGAGTTCTGGTGGACAGGGACCACGTTGAGGGCTGTCTTTATTGCCGGAAGGGGCACGAGGGTCGTGACCATCTTCTCGGACGTTAAGCTCGTAGTGCATAGGTGTCAATATTCTGCATCGAATTGGTATACGTGTACATGTTCCTGGTCAGCTAGTCGTGAGGACAATCTTGCCTGGGCGATGGCCCGTTTCGAGCTCACGGTGGGCGGCAGACGCCTGCACGAGTAGATAGACTGCGGATATCGGAATCTTGAGAACTCCTTGTGTATGCAGATCGGCCAGTGCTGCAAGGCTTCGTGCAGAGCGTCCGGGGCGGAGTCGCCGTATACCGTACCTGTCGGCGGCCGTCTCATCGGCAACTGTTCCGATCCGCATCTTGTCTTCCACAAGCTCCAAAGATGCAGCAGTGGCGGAATCACCTCCGGCAAGGTCTAGGACGGCGTCGATTCGTTCCGGAGCTCTTGCCTGAACCCTGGCAACGAGGCCCTCTCCGTAGTCGATCGCGATAGCGCCCAGGGAGCGCAGATAGTCGTGGTTGTCGGGACTTGCGGTACCAATGACCGTGGCACCAGCTGCTCGGGCTAACTGGACCGCGACGGTCCCAACTCCGCCACTCGCCCCATGGATGAGTAGTGTCTCTCCGGCGGTGACGTTAAGGTCCTGAAGAGAGTGATACGCCGTTTGCCCTGCAACTGACAGGGCGCCGGCGACCTCCCATGCCATACTGCTCGGTTTGGCTGTAAGCTGGTCGGCGGGCACCACGACTACCTCTGCATAAGCCGAGGCTGACGTGAATCCGAGAACTTGTCTGCCGATTTCACCGCCTGAAACGCCCTCGCCAATCTCATCTACTATCCCGGAGAATTCATTGCCTATAGTCTGAGGGAAGGTCGCTGGGATGGAATCGGAAAACTCTCCGCCCCGAAGTTTACAGTCGAACGGATTGACACCGGCGGTCTTGACGCGGACTCGAACCATCCCGGGCCCTGCATGCGGCTCGTCGACATGCAGGGCGTGGAGAACCGACGGAGCACCGTACTCAGAGAATACGATCGTCTTGATGGTAGTACTCATACTTTTCTGCTCGCTGCCTGGCCCGCGAAGGGCCTCACGAATCGCTCGGTAATTTTCATACTTTGCCGCTGCCATTTTCTGCAACCATACGCAGGTCGACTCGTCGGTGATTGGTCACCTCGTCGACGATCGTCATCCTGACTGCATCCGAGCGACGGTGCACCGACCATGCAGTCCACCAAGGGAGGGGATCCGGCAGAGTTGCGTGATGTGCATCTGGAATTGCCGACGATGTTCGTGTAGCCAAAGGACTTAGAGCCGGGCCCGTCGGCGTCCATCCTTGGTTTCTCTTTTCAGTGATCATTCGAACTCGATTGACACGGCGGAGGAAACCGACATTGACTGGCAGGCTAGGATTAGATTCTCCGCGAGGTCTTCCGCCTCCAGTGCGTTGTTGGCGATCATCCGGACTTCACCTTCGACGAGTCGGCATGCACACGAACTGCATCTTCCTTCTCGGCAAGAGAAGGGGGGCCCTAGGCCCAATACCGTTCAGTTAGGCTTACATCGGTGTAGTTTGCTGATGTGCCTCGTGCTGGGTGGAAGAAGCCCGTCTCGGATCGTCGCTTGTCGGATTTGGTCTCGGTGGGGGTGCTGACCCGGGTGTTTCCACCGGAGTTGGTCGATGAGGTAATCGCCGAGGCTGGCCGCACCGAGCAGCGCAATCGCACGTTGCCGGCGCGAGTGATGGCGTACTTCGCGATTGGGATGGCGCTGTACTCCGAGGGCTCGTATGAGGACGTGCTCAGTCAGCTGACCGATGGGCTGGCGTGGGCGTCGGGATGGGAGGCCAGCTACAACCCGCCGTCGAAGTCGGCGATCTTTCAGGCCCGGCAGCGCCTCGGTCCGGAGCCGATGGCGGCGTTGTTTGCTCGGGTCGCCGAGCCTCTCGCGACCCCGATGATGGCCGGGTCATGGCTGGCTGGGCGTCGGATGGTCGCCATCGACGGAACCTGCCTGGACGTAGCGGACACCGTCGAGAACGCGAAGTTTTTCGGCCGGCCCGGGGTGAGCAAGGGCGAGCAGGCAGCGTTTCCGCAGGCCAGGATCGTGGCGTTGGCCGAGTGCGGCACGCATGCGGTGTTCGCCGCCGAGATCGGCGTCTACTCCGAGTCCGAGGCCACCCTGACCGAGCGGCTGCTGCCTCGGCTGGAGCCCGGGATGCTGCTGCTCGCCGATCGTGGCTTCTTCTCCTACGGCTTGTGGCGCCAGGCCTCTGGGACCGGCGCGGACCTGCTCTGGCGGATCCGAACCGATGCCTTCGGACCCAAGGCCAAGCACGTGCGTGACCTCGACGACGGCTCCTGGCTGGCGATGCTGCGCAAGAGTACGGACCGTGAGAGCGAGCCGATGCTGGTTCGGGCGGTGGACTACACGGTCGACGACGGCCGAGGCAACGACACCAGCTATCGACTGTTCACCACGCTGCTGGACCCCGGCGAGGTCTCCGCCGTTGACCTCGCCGCCGCCTACAACCAGCGATGGGAGATCGAACTCATCCTCGACGAGCTCAAGACCCACCAACGCGGACCCCGCACCGTGCTGCGCTCAAAGTCACCCGACCTGGTGCAGCAGGAGATCTGGGGGCACCTGTGCTGCCACTACGCGATCCGCACCCTGATGACCGACACCGCGAAGCACAGCGGGCGCGACCCCGACCGGGTCAGCTTCGTCGCAGCCCTGCGCATCGCCCGCCAGTCTGTCGCCCCTCGCGGGCGCTTTCCCCCCTGACAACGTCCAGGCCACCAACCACGTCTGGGGCACCGCGCTGCGCCGACTCGCTCGGCGGCTCAACCCCGCCCGCCGACTGCGGGCGGCACCCAGGGTCATCAAGCGAAAGATGCCCAAGTGGCACGTCAAACGTGCCCACCACGGTGCCTGGCCCGGCCCCCAGCACTCACCGAACTACCTCATCCAAAACCGTAACTGAACGGTATTGGCCCTAGGCCAGCTGTCTCCAGCGCGACGAGGAGATTCTGGCTCGTGTCCCAGGGTACGGTGTGGGACTCGCCGTACAACGTCACCGAGATTTCGGCCTGTTCGCCGGTGGTCGATTCATCGCGTGATACCACGACGAAGGGATCGCCCTCGAGGGAGTTGAACTTCTCGATGTGAATGCGGTGGCGGTCAATACCTGCATCAGCAATAGCGTCAGTGACTAACGCCATGAACGGAGTGGGGCCACAAATAAGAAATTCTGTCGAATGGCTGCTGCCCGACGTCATCCCCTTGACCGCCTCAGGCGACATTAGCCCGTCAACGTCGTCCATCCACCATCTGACGTGGAACTGCTGCGGGAAGCATCGTGCCAGTTCGTCGATCTCCTCGCGAAACATGACGTGTTCCTGGGAGCGGTTGGCGTAGCACAGCGCGACGTCCGGAGAACCTTCCGCCAAGGCGGCTTTAGCAATTGCAAGGATGGGCGTAATCCCACTTCCCCCGGCGACGAGGACTAGAGGCACTTCGAGGTTGGTGGGAGTGAAGATTCCGCTCGGGGGTAGGCACCATACCAGGTCACCTGGCATTAAAGTGTTGTTAATCCACCCTGAGACAATACCGTCTGGGATCTGTTTGACACCGATGCGGAGCAACCCGGGACCTTGGTCCCAGTCGCACACCGAATAGCATCGGGCGTGCCATGCGTCGTCGATCCACAGTCGCAGGGTAATGAACTGCCCTGGTCGATACCGGAAATCATCTACGGCGCCGGTGGGTACTTCTAGTGTGATGGAGCAGGCATCGAGACCTACGCGGTCTATCGTGCGGACCGAAAGTTGATGTGCCTGCGTGACGATGTTGTCCGTGGTCATTGGGTCACCGGCCGGAGAGATTATCGGGGCAGCGGCGGGCTGGAGAGCGCTGGGGCTTCCCTACCGAGGCCCATATTCCGGGCGTCGGTGTAAATGCGGTAGGCAGCAGCGATGTCCTGTAGTCCCGAGCCGACTGACTTGTACATTGTCGATTCCAGGCTGCTGTTGCGTCCTGGTCGCTTCTCGGCAACTACCGAGGCGATATCCGTGACTCGGGCAGAGTCGAGACGGACGCCTAGCTCCGCGGCGGTGATCGCGTCGCCCGACTCGTGGAGGAGCCGCATGGTGTCGACCGCCACGTGGTCCATCCGGTCCCACATCGCAGCGTCAATTTCACGCTGGTCGGGAGCCGTGGATCCGATCGACGTTACGTGGACTCCGTTCTTGACCCATTCACCTCGCAGCACCTCGGCACCCCGGGAGTTCGTCGCCGAGGTGACAAGGTCGGCCTCGCCGACCGCTTCCTCGGGTGTCGTCGCCACTTCGAGCGCGATACCGAGCTCCGTCCGTGCACGTTTGGCGAACAATTCCCGGCGCTCCGGGGTAGGGCTGTACACCCACCCAGACTTGACGCTCGGCCTGACGAGGCTCATTCCTTGCAATGCCGCGAAGGCTTCCTTCCCCGAGCCGATGAGTCCGATGGTTTGCGCATCTTCCGGTGCCATCACGTCGAGGCCTACGCTGGCCAGCGCGCCGGTCCGCATGGTCGTGATGTTCTCGGCATCTACGTAAGCCAGCGCGTCGAGGGTCTCTAGATCGAAGAGACTGACTGAGTATTGGGTACCCGACGATCCGGCCCTGAACTCCTTGAACCCGAACACTCCGACATCAGTCAGCGCGCCCGGCAGGATTCGCATGAATCCGTTCGGCAATGGCATATGGATCCGCTCGGCCGAAATGGTTTCTCCGCGAGCCTCGGTTCGGCAGAGCTCTCGCATGGCGTCGATCGCCTGTGGCATCTGCCAGACCTTCGCCACGTCGTCGGTGCTCAGAAACAACGCCATCGCAGTTTGATCTCCTCATAGTTTAGGGAACCAGATTCGGTGGTCGACCCGGCGTATATGTCATTGGCGTCCGTCGTACCCAAGATCCGACTTCCAGACATCGAATTGCGAGGGGTCGTCGTGGAAGATGGGTGGCGCGTCGTCGTTAATCTGCTCGATTTCGGTTGTGTATTCCACGACGTTGCGGTCTTCATCTCGGTAGTAGCAGAACAGGTTGTGCCCTGGTCCGTGGCGTCCGGGGCCTGCGACCCGGGTGAGCCCCCGCTCACCGGCGTAGTACAGCGCTCGTGACCAGGCCTCCCAGTCTTGCAATTCGAATGCGACGTGGTTCAGCCCGTTCTGTTCGTCCCTCGATTGAGCGATCGCCACCGTGTGGTGATTGGTGTTGCACGCGTAGAAGCTGATCACACCGTTGATCCGCTCGGTCAGTCGGAAGTTGAGCATGTCTATGTAAAAGCGTTCCAAGCGGGCGGGATCACTGGACTCCAGGACGACGTGGTTGACGTCCTGGGGTTTGATGTCCCGATGCCCATACGATCCTGTGGCTTTCGCGAAACCAGTCACGATCTCGACCACGTTGCCGTCCGGGTCGACGCAGCTCATTCCGAGTCCGGTCCCGGCCTCGAAGTCGCTGGTGATTCCGCGCTCGACTGGGACTCCGGCGGCGAGCAGTCGTCCGTGCAATATCTCAAGGTCTTCGCCGCGCGGTACCTCTAAGACGAGGCTCTTTAGGCCGTTCACGTCCGATTCGTGGAGGCTGAGCACATGATGCTTCGGGCCGTCGGCGCGGAAGTAGATCGCACCGTCGTGCGTCTCCGCCGGCTCCAGCCCCCATCGGTCGGTGTAGAATTGGGCCTGGTTTGACAGATTTGTCGTGTTGAAGCGGACACTGGCCAGCCGCGCCACCGCGATCTCGCTCATTTTCTCTGCTCCGGGATGTAGGTCTTGTCGAATTCGGCCGCGATGTAGGCCCCGTCGTGTCTGGCACCCGTGGGCGTGGGCGAGGCGCCACCGATATTGGGACGATCCCACGCGGGATTGATAACGGTTCTCATATCGCCTCCTTATTCCGTCTGGGTCTGTTGTAGCCGGCGCAAAGTGACAAGACCGGTTTTCCCTCAGGCCCAGGACGGCGCCCGCGGCCGGTCTCCTCGCGCGACGGCTTCGTACTGGCCCCGAATCAACTCCGGTAGGCGAACATCTGCGAAGGTGTGGAACTCGCCCGAGTCGAGAGCCTCCGACACTGCTTGGGCAACTTCGCGTGCTGGCTGGCTGTCGCCCCATTCCCGATACTTGGCCAGCAACTGGGCAGCACGTGCGTTGTCCTCCGCAGTGCTGGAGCCGAGCGGTGACGAGCTCACGGCCAGAAGCTGTGGTGGTTTGACCGCCCCAGGGGACACAAGATGGACCTGGACGTTGGCGGCTTCCTGCTCCAGCTCGAGTTCCAGCCCCTGACTGATCGCCAACAATGCATGCATCGTCGCGTGATAGACGCTCATGTAGGGCATAGGCAGGAAGCCCGCACTTGATCCGATAATGACGAAGTGCCTATCACCCTCGGCGGCGCGCATCTGCGGGGCAAACGTCCGGATGAGGGACAGGACGGCCCCGACGTTGCTCCTGAAGGTGTTCTCCCATCCTGTCGGCGGCAGTTCCCAGAGCTCACTGACCGGACCCATCACCTCGGTCGTTGCGCATACCACTTCCGGGGGGCCGAAACTCTGAGTCACCTCGTTACCGAGCGCTGCCATGATGTCCGCGTCGGCGACGTCGCCGGCTAACGTCATCACTTGACCACCAATTGATTTCAGCTCCTGCTCGGCGTGCTCCAGGGCGACCTCGTCGAGGTCGACGAGCACGACGCTGTGGCCACGCTTGACCAGTTGGCGACCGATCGCGAGACCGATCTCGTTGGCACCACCAGCCACCACGGCCACTTCGCGCATGCCGTCCCTCAGGGGGGTCATCCGGGGACTCCCAGCCGGAGCAGGTCGTCACAGATGATGGCGACGTGCACCCAGCTCATGTCTGGGAGCTCCTCGCCGAAGCCGATCAAGCTTGTGTATAGAAGCCGTGCCAGCTCGTTCACCTCGTCTTCTGAACCGGTAGCACGGAATGACTCCAGGCGACCAAGCCACTCTTGACGTCGGCTCTGCCCTTCGTTGTCTTCTTCCCAGACATCGAGGACCTGTTCGACCACAGCCATTGGATGGGTGCTGTTGACGAGGTCGGTCAGTGTTGTCGGCATGGTTCGGGCCCAGTCCCTACTACTCGGCGAGGCGGCTCAGAGGAAAAAACTGAGGTTATGGGTATTCAACACAACCGAGTCGATGATGGCGACCCGATTGGCGATTCGGAAGTCCTCGCCGGACCGACGGATGACATCTCGCCGAGAGCCGACGATGAAGTCCTCATTCTCGCCCCGCCGGCCCGACAATCTGCTTCGGTAGACGAGGAAGTTGGACCGCACCATAAAACTCTCCGCATCGCCCGCCCCTTCGTGGGCCTCGACGATTACGTTTGTTACCAGGTGCCGGGTACGCGACGGCGGGATCTCGCTCCAGGCAGAACCAAGGAAGAACCGCTCGATTCGAAGTGTGAGACTCTGATGGTCCTCTTCGACCAACGGAAGAGTGTCGATCTCCTCGTCTGGATCCCACTGCTCATTGCTCGCCGACGACATGCGGTTGTAACGAGTTGGCACGAGGTACTGCACATCTAGCGCAAGCAGATCCAGCCACTCGCGGTATCGGCGTCGGTCCAGCAGGTCGGCTTCCATGTAGAGGAACCGCTCGATAGCGTAGTGGGTTTCGATCGGGACGCGAACGTTGGTGGACGACATTGTCACTGGCCCCCCCGGCTCACATCTTCAGCCCAACGGGTGTAGAAGGCACGGTGGCAAATATCGCTCGGACCGTCGGTTACGCGACCGCGGAAATCCGGGTGATCGTCATACTCGTGCCCAGCCCCCATGCTCAGGTCCGAGCGCTCGCGGCTAGTCAGGGAGGTCCGGTTGGACTGGCCGATTGATGTCCAGTTTGCTCCGTCATCCATCTCGAACGTGCCCGCCGGCCCCATCTCCTGTACCAGCTGCTTCCGCATGGCGTCCTTGACCGCCTGCGGCGCCTTGGTGGGGACGAAGCAATACGAATGCATCTCGGTCTGGTGAGGCCCACGCGGCTGGTAGACCCGGAACGTGTTCTGGCCACCGATGACGATCCAACCAAAGTTCGGGTACACCACGCCGACAGTGGCTGCCATGTTCGCGCGCACCTTACCGAGGCGCTGTTCGACCTCAGCGCGAGTCTCGTTGTCGAATTCGATCACGGCATCGTCTCGGGTAGTGTCTTCGAAATTGCCGTCGAAGACCATCACCGGATGACCCGACTCGGTAACGACCTGCTTTGTCGGATTGGTTTCGCTCGCGTCGAACCAGATTGATGCGTCGGAAATGTCTCGCTGAATCTCCTGGCCTACCTTCAACTGCCCGCGCATCCGCGCCAGGTGACCGATCGAGCTGTGCGTGTAGAAGACGTGGTAGATGTCGCCGCAGTTGTTGTCGACCCCTACCTTCCAGTTCGTGTCCATGAGCCAACGCTGCACGCCGACGACTTCGATTCCGCCTTCATGGCGATCCAGCCAGTGGTCGATGTAGTATGTGATGTCACCGAGATACTCGGGCAGCGGGATCACGTCGGGATCGAAGCAGCCGAAGATTAGGCCGTTGTACATCTCTACCCGCGGGACCGAGACCAGTCCCAGCTTTGACTTATCCAGCTCGCCGTGGTAAACGCTCCGGTATTTCGGCACACCGATGAGACGCCCGGAGGTGTCGTAGGTCCAAGCGTGGTACGAGCAGGTGAAGGCCGGGGTGTTCCCACGGTCTGCCCCGCAGACCTGCATGCCTCGGTGCCGACAGGCGTTGATATGCACCCTGACGGTGCCCGTCGAGTCGCGGACGACGATCACCGACTCCTCTCCCATCTGAGTGGTAAAGAAGTCTCGCCTGTTAGGGATTTGCGACTCGTGTCCCAGATACAGCCAACTCTTGCCGAACACCTCCTTCATTTCTCGCTCGTACAGCTCTGCGCTGTCGAAGGCCAACCGGGACACCGAGTGGTGTTCGGCGTCGTACAACGGGTCAGCGTGGGCCTGGTCAGTCATGCGGGAGACCTCCTCGTCGAGGGCGGGTGCGAGACCAGTCACCGAGGTTAGGTTCAAAGGTGCGGACGCGTAAGTTTCCTGGCATTCTTTACGCTATGCGGAAGGTTCACCCCGATGGCGGGCTGTCGTCTGTGTCCAACGCCCTGCAGGTCATCGAGCTGCTCGGCGATGGCGTCGAGCTGCGCGTCGTCGACGTCGCCACCGCCCTGGGGGTGTCAAGCGCGACTGCGCACCGCATCCTCTCGTCACTGCGAGCACACGGTTTCGTACGCCAGCCACCAGGGTCCACCCGGTACGTAGCCGGTCCAGCAGTGCTCCGCCTGGCTCGCCGGGTCAGTTTCGAGCGAATGCTGCGCGCCGTCACTACACCGCACATGCAGACGTTGTGCCGCGATCTCAAAGAGACGATCAATTTGGAGATCCTGCTCGGCCCCGACGTCCTGTTCCTCGCCAGCGCCGAGGATCAGCACCGACTGCGCGTGGCCCTGCGCGCTGGAACCCGCAACCCGGCACACGCCTGCGCCGGCGGCAAAGTCCTGCTAGCCAGCCTGAGCGACGAGGAAGTGCGACAACTGGTCGGCAACCGGCTCGAGGCAGTCACGGAACGCACTCTCGCTGACCCCGACCGCCTACTAGACGATCTCCGGCAAATCCGCCACCGCGGCTACGCGATCAGCATAGGCGAGATCGACCTAGGCGTTCACGCTGTCGCAGTCCCAGTGACAGGAACCGACGGAAGCACTCTCGCGGCCCTCTCTTTGGCAGCACCCGAAGTTCGGCTACCAACGATCCGCATCCCGATGGTGGTGCCGCACTTGCAGAATGCCGCCTCGCTCGTCGCTGCCGACTGCGTCGCAAGCGGCCTCGCCAGCTGATCACGTGGTCTGATAGCGGTTGCCCAGTCACACGGGCCCAAAGGCCGTCCGGGCAGAAGCCGGTACGGCACGTCGTGCACCCGACGTAGGTCACCGAACACGGGCACGC
This sequence comes from Pseudonocardia sp. Cha107L01, assembly GCF_052566575.1. Classification (NCBI taxonomy): domain Bacteria; kingdom Bacillati; phylum Actinomycetota; class Actinomycetes; order Pseudonocardiales; family Pseudonocardiaceae; genus Pseudonocardia; species Pseudonocardia sp. Cha107L01. The sequence continues at coordinate 4,112,165 of NZ_CP199579.1, read as the reverse complement.
CCGCCTACGACGAGCTGTCGCTTCCGACTGAAGACTGGCTCTGGCACATATTTCGTGACACACCGGTCACGTAGCGCAAACATAGGGGCTCCGGCACCAGCCCGAAGACCGTGGCCACTGAGGTCGGCGAAGTAGGCCTGGACGTGCCGCGCGACCGAGCGGGAACGTTCGAACCCCGGCTGGTGCCCAAGGGCTCGCGCACTCCGGCTACCTGGCCGAGATGATCCCTCTGATGCGATGAAGGGCGGGGCCTCCGCTCCTCGTTGACCCTCGGCTCATGCTCGAGGCGCTCACGCCATCGATTCGAGGAGGCCCCTGTGAGCGGATTCTACGAGGGCAAGCAGATCGTCGGAATGGATCTGCATCGGCGTCGGTCGGTGCTGGTACGGATGACCGAGACCGGTGAGACGTTGGAGACGGTGCGGATCTCCAACGACCCGGGGTACCTGCGGCAGGTGATGGTCCGTGCCGGGGAAGCACCCGAGGTGGTGCTCGAGGCCACGTATGGCTGGTACTGGGCTGCGGACGCCCTGGCCGAGTTGGGCGCCACGGTGCACCTGGCGCACCCGTTGGGGGTGAAGATGTTCTCCTACCGCCGGGTGAAGAACGATCAACGTGATGCCGCGGACCTAGCCGATCTGCTCAGGATGGGTCGGCTGCCCGAGGCGTGGATCGCCCCGCCCGCGACGCGGGAGCTGCGCGGCTGGGTGCGCCACCGCGCGAAGCTGGACGGGTTGCGTTCGGGGATCAAGAACCAGGTCCACGCCGTGCTCGCTGGCGCGGGCGTGCAGGTGCTGATGAGTGATCTGTTCGGGCCGGGCGGGCAGCAGCTGCTCGCCGCGACGACGCTGGCGGTCGAGTCCCGGTCCCGGGTCGACTCGCTGCTTCGGGTGATCACCGCGCTGGACTTCGAGATCGACACCTTCGCCCGGCTGGTCACCGGCCGGCTGCGGACCGACCCCGGCTACCAAGCGATCCAGGCCATCCCCGGTGTCGGGCCGCTGTTGGGGGCGGTGTTCGTCGCCGAGATCGGCGACATCGGTCGCTTCGCCCGCCCCCAGCAGCTGGCCTCGTGGAGCGGGTTGACCCCGAAACATCACGAGTCCGACACCACCGTGCACCGCGGCCGGATCACCAAGATGGAATGTGGCGGCCGCCGCCGGCGGCCTGTTCGTCCAACGGTGAGCCGGTTGGGGAGGTTGTCATGTCGGTGGTGGGCGGGATCGACATTCATCGATCGCAGTTGACGTTCGACTATGTAGATCTCGATTCGGGGGAGGTGCTCCGGGGCAAGATCGCGCCGGGAGACCGGGAAACCTTGAGGCGATGGTTAGGCCGGTTCAGCGGCCGTGCCGGCGTGGCGTTCGCTCTGGAAGGTTGCACGGGCTGGCGCTACGTCGTCGAGGAACTTCAGCGGGCCGGCATCGAGGCCCATATGGCGGAGCCGGCCGAGACCGCGGCGCGTCGGGGCCCGAAACGGCGCGCCAAGACCGACCGTACCGACGCCCAGCTGCTGCGGGACCTGCTGTTGGAAGGCCGGATTCCGGAGTCGTGGATCCCACCGGAGCCGGTGCTGGAGGCTCGCGCACTGGTCCGCCTCTATAAGGACCTGCTCGATGAGCGCACCGGCTGGTTGCAGCGGGTACAAGCCGGTCTCTATCACATGGGCGTCGTAGACCTCGACGTCAAAGCGATGTCGGCGGCCGGACGGGAACGCATCGCCGCGGCGCACTTATCCCCGGCGACCCGCATCGCAATCGACACCGGTATGCGACAGGTCGATCGGCTCTCCGAGGAGTTGGGCAACGCGCGTGAACAGATCCACTGGATCGCCCGGCGGCAGCCCGCGTGCAAGGCGTTGCAGGCCGCACACTACGGCGTTGGGCCGCTGACCTCGGTGGCGATCTGGGCTGAGATGGGAGACACTCGCCGGTTCCGCAGCTCCGATGACGCTGTGCGCCACGCCGGGCTGGATGTCACTGTCTACTCTTCCGCCGGCCGTCGCACCGCTGGGCATCTGGCCCGACAAGGCCCGGTTCTGCTGCGCTGGGCACTGTATGAGTCCGCCGTGTACGCCGGACGCCCCAGCTCGCCCGATCATGCCTACTTCCAGCAGGTCAAGGCCCGCCTGGATGGCCAGTTGGCGCTGTTGTCGGTCGCCCGCAAGCTCGCCCGCCGCTGCCACCACACCCTGCGCAACCTGGGCGACCAGGTTCTCGCACCCGCCGCCTGATCCGCCCAACACCCCGGGCAAGTCGCCGCGCCCGACCAACCGATGAACCCGCGGTCAGCTCCCAGCAACCCTGTAGCTGCCGGTTCCTCACCGGACAGCCGACCAAGAGTGAGCGGCCGCAACCCGAGTTGAGTCACCCCAATCGCCATCTTGTCGCCGACCCCAAGTGGTCGAGGACCTAGATAAGCAGGGGCGCCCGACACACACCGGGGTAGACGAGCCAGGCCCGACTCGAGGGAGCCGACGATGCCTACCAGCTGAAGCAACAACCCACGAAGATCTTCTTCGCCGGCGGCCAGGGTGCGCCGCTCGGTCTCGCTGTCAAGGCCCTGCGGCCGCTGCGCGGTCGGGCGCTGCCCGAGCCTGGACAGCCGCCACCGAGCTAAACGCGCGCCCCACGGCCATCGAAGAAGATCCAAAAACAAGTGAGTCAACGAGGGGTCGCGCGGCCTTGACACCACGGTGGCCACAGATAAACAGGGCTCAACACTGGTCCGCTGGGCGGCGGTCGAGGCGGTGCAACGCGTCGGTGCCCAGACCCGGCTGGGGCAGATCACGGACCGGATCGGCGAGCGGCGCGGCCGCCACATTGGTGTCGTGGCCGCCGCCCGCGAGCTGATCACGCTGGTCTTCTACGGCCTACGTGATCATCACATTCGCTGCCTCCCGCCCCCACGCAGGCGGCATGAGCGGTGGATCACCACGCCGGTGAACCACGGAACCGAGCATCGAGGTTCGCGCCCGCCTGAACCAACGCCACCACGGTGGCCGCGACGTGAGGCAAGTGCCCGAGCCAGTCGGTGGCAACGTGGAGCAGCGTGCCCGAGATGCCCTCCGGATCGCCGACACTGAGCCTGGCGGTCCCGCCCGGCCCGCGCACACCCGATACCGCGTCGCACCGACGACGATGAGGTCGTTCGGTGCCTAACCTGGGCTGTGACTGCCTAGGTCCGCCTCCCGCGCGGTCGCGCGGAACATGACCATTGAGACACCCTGAGCACGAGGCAGCCAGAGTGCGGGCGACCCCACGGGTCTGATCAAGTAGCCGTCACCACAGGCGGTCGATGCGCCCCAGAACTGCTTTGATCTCCCCGGGAGTTAACGCGACTTTACATCGCCGTGTCTTTCGCCGGGTCACCACTCGCCAAATCACTCGTTTGTGTTGTGACGCTAGCCGCATTTTATAGCAGGTTAAGGAGTTGATTTTTCATGCCCCGGTTGAGACCGTTGAGTCTCGTAGGGCACCGGCGCCTCGAGTTCATGAATGGGATCGAGCAGAGGTGCGTTAAGTGATCAATGTATGGGGTGTGCCCTGCTACCGTCAGGACGGTGGCCATTGGGTGACGTTGCCGGTCGAGATTGATCGACTGCGTGTGCCGCACGAACGGTGGAACTGATTGACCTCGATGAGGTTGGACAGTTGATGCGGTGGCGCTACCCGCGCTACCCGCGCGCACGCGGGCCCCGGAGCCGGCTGCCGCTGGCCATGGCTCTACGTGGAGACCACGCGGTGGGTCTACCAGGCGCTGCCGTCGGTATGTCGAAAGAATGGCCACGTTGAACCTTGCATTCGTCACGGGTTGTCGTGCCGAATTGGTGGTTGAGTGCCGAATAATATTAACGTGTTGCGCGGGAGTATCAGTCTTCAGTTTGCGTGAAGGAGGAATTCCGGATGGGTTTCTACAAGAAGGTTCTGGTGGGCACTGACGGTTCCGATACTTCGCTGCGCGCGGTAGATCGCGCCGCGACGATAGCCGGGGACAACGACGCCGACCTGGTCATAGTGACCGCCTACGAGCCAGCGGATAACCGGGATGTGGCGAGAGCGTCCAACGCGCTCAAAGCGTCCGAGGCATACCTGGTCGTCGGGTCAGCCCCCACAGAGAGTGCACTGCGTGACGCGGCACTGCGGGCTCGCTCAAGCGGGGCAAGCAAGATCGAGACCTTCGCGGTGCACGGGAGCGCGGTGCAAGTACTCGACAGGGCTGCCAATGACCACGGAGCCGACTTGTTGGTGATCGGGAACGTCGGGCTCAACACCCTGACCGGACGGATCCTCGGCTCAATACCCCAGGCCGTGGCACGGCGATCAGGTATCGACGTGCTCATCGTCCACACCAGCTGATCAACACCCACCAACCAGCCTGGACATCGTGCCCGCGAAAGGCTCGGTCAGCATGGCGCTTCACGCAAAGGTGTCCCAAACCCGGTGCCTCGCGGCTCAGCCGGGGCAACCGGCCCGGGCACTCAAGACGCAGGTTGACGTCGATGGGGAGAACATCGAGCTGGCCCAGCCCGCTGCGAGGATCAGCCGCGAGGACACCACCCCCGACTCGACGCGGCCTTGGCCGGATTGAGCTCCCCGGCGCGGCGGTGGGCCACCAGCAACCGCCCACGCCGGGCGGTGCGCCGCAGCTAGCCGGGCCCGAACACACGCAGACGATCTGTCAGCTTTGGGCTTTGTCGACTGGCCGCGATCTCGACCATGCCCAGGTCCTGGCCGGCGCCCCCGGACAGCCATTGATATCCCTTCTGAGGTGGGGCATGACTCTTCGTGTCGCTTTCATCGGCGGCCCGGCCGATGGCCGTGAGCGCGACTACCCCAGCCTTGACGCGCCGCTGCCCCGTCTGTGGTGGCCCGAGACGGACGAAACACAACATGGCGGGGTCTACGAATGCGTCGGCGACACACCCGACCCGGTGTCGGGCCGATGGCAGTACCGGTTCGCTGGAAGTTGACGCGGGCATCCCCTCGAGTATCTGGAAGCCATCCCGGCTGACCGAACAACGCGACGAGCGCTACCTCAAAGAACGCACCCAGGAGCGGTGGCCGAGATCAGCCTGGACATCCCCCACGAGTTCCCCAAACCACTGACCGACGACGTCGTCCAGTGTCCGTGAGACCGAGACTCGAAACTCATCCGCTGCTGATCGCGGCTTCCAGGGCGACCTCACAGCTCACCTCACGGACACCCCAGAACGGATGGCGTTAACGGACACGGGATTCGCCGCTTCGACGTCAACCACGGTCTGGCAGACGCTCGATACAGGCCTGCTCCTCAAGCTCCGCGTACACACCTGATGGGTTGATCGCCGAGTCGCGACCCCGCTGTCGACGGCACGTGAAAACTGGCTCTGGCACACATTCCGTGACGCCCCGGTCACGTAGCGCTGCACTTGGTGTGATGTCGCGAAATATGACGGGGCGTGCAGTGATCTCGGTCTGACGTGTTGTTCCCCCATCTTGCTGGTCTGCGGGTCGAGCGGGTGTTCACGCGGGGCCAGTCGGTCCGGATCGCGGTGGCCTCCGAAGACGGGAAGGCAGCGTGTCCGGATTGCGGGGTCTTCTCCGCCCGGATCCATCACCGATACGAGCGGCGGCTGGCCCGACATGGCCGTCGGCGGCCAGGACCTGACGATCCATCTGAGGGCTCGCCGGTTCTTGTGCGACAGCTCGACATGCAGCCGCAAGACCTTCGCCGAGCGCTTCCCCGAACTGGTCGCACCGTATGGCCGGCGGACTCTGTTACTGCGGCAAACCCTGGAGACCATCGCGTTGGCATTGGGCGGGCGGCCCGCCGCCAGGCTCGCACAAGGCCTGCGTGTCGAGGCTTCGCGGTCGACGCTGTTGCGGTTGCTGCGTGCGCTTCCAGTGCCGCAGGTGGGGAGTCTGGCGGCTGTGGGCGTCCGTATGGGCGACGAGATTGCTCAGCCGCATGAGCCGCAACGAGTCCTGATAATTGTTGGGCGCTTTATAATCGAGTAGAGCATGCCGCGCAAATCCCTTCTCCGAAGGTCGTCAGGCTGGAACCATCCGCACAGGAACGGGACGCACACGGATGCTCCCGATGACCGACGGTAAGCCTGATGTTCTCGTCCTTCGCATTGTCTGGGCGATCACTCGCGCGCATCGAGATGCGTTATCGAATGCGCGAGTCGAACCCGCGCCGGTTGACATCATCCTTGCGTGCCGGCCATATCCGACGCGGCGACCTCGTCATTCATTTGGGAACGTGTTCCGCGCATGAGTTCAGCATGCAGTCGTACCGTCAGCGCAACCAGATCGAGCACCGGCAACGTTTGCATCGACCCAGTCGCCGTGCACATGCAACGCGAGGCCGACCGAAACGGGGCTGGTGCACCTGTCGCAGAGTTGCGAGACCTACTCACTTAAAGTGAGGGTAGAATGAAAGCATGTAGTCCAACGCGGTATTTGAATCCCTCGAATTAGATCTAGCTTGTGAGTGTGCCAGATGGAACGGCTTGCCGTGCAACTGCGGGAGGTAGTCGTGGCAACCGACGAATTCAGGCGGGTCATGGCGACCGCACTCGGAGTGGGAGGATCGGAGGCATCTGCCCTCGGGGAGCTGCTCCACCGGGGCCCGCTGCCCCCGTCATCCCTGGCGAAGCGCCTCGGACTAGCCTCGCCCACCGTCACCTCACTACTCGATCGGCTCGAGAGGGCTGGACTAGTGTCCCGACAGCGCCATCCCACCGACCGCCGTAGCGTTCTGGTGGAACTCACCGCGCCGGGGCGCGCCGCCATGGACGCGATGTTTACCCTGTTCACCGCAGATATTGACGCCGCAGTCCAGTTCGCGAACCCCGACGATGTCACCGAATTCACCGCCGTCTTGAAACGCATCGCCTCGAGGCTGCGGGACCGCGCGACCCACCCGGAGACCATCGCTGCCGCGCTGGCGCGCCAGTCGCACGACAACCGGCCCAGCTGAAGGCCGACACCCGACCGAGGCGCCCAGGACAACCAACGACAAGCGCCGTGCCAGATCCCAGGCCGTAGCGGGCGACCAGGTCCTGCACCCGCTCGTCGCTGCGGTTGCAGGCGGCGATGAAGCAGCGGATGTCATTGAGCACCAACTCGGGCACCCGGATGTTGGCCTCAATGATCCGCCAGATGTCGTCGACCAGCATCGGCGCTGGTCGACCAGCTTGACACCGGGCAGCCGCATGGCCCGCCCGTTGGCCTCGGTAGCCATCGGGCCATGCTGCCTGGCGCGCAGCCACCGAAGTCGTTGCCGTGCGCCTCCGACCAGCACCAGGCGATCAGTTCCGGCTCATCATCCGGACCGGCCGGGCCGCTGGCGAAGATCGGCCGGACCACCCCGACGTCCACCGCGTGCGCGTTGCCGGTGGTGAACGGGTCGTTGCAGATGACCATGTCGCCGGGGCGGCTCTGCTCCCGGGGGACCCGAAGCCAGAATGTGCTTGACCGCCTGGCGCGCAGTGCCACGGTAGATCGCGATGTAGCCGACGTGGCAGATGATGTCACCGTGGGCGTCGCCGTTGACCGGATAGGTCTGCGCGATGATCCACGGTGCGGCGCATGTACATGATCTAGGGGCAGAGTCAGCCGATCCAGTGCTAGCCCACAATCTGGCCACCTACATCACGCAGATGGCCGGCGCCTAACCTTCACCGGCGCTCCGCAGGTACTGGCGGAGCAATGCGATGGCGCTGCGTGCTTCGGCGACCCGGACTTCGGGCACACCTTGCTGCTCCAGTTGGGCGGCGTAGGAGTCCTCGTCATCCGCAGACCCGTTGGCCTGCTGATCGCATCGCCAGCGCAGGAACTGTTCCACGTTGGCAGGGCTGTACTCCCGTTGCTCGTGTGGCGCGTTTTGGCGAGCCAACCAGACGATGAATCCTGCCGCCGTCGCACCGATCGCGGCCGAGTCGTCAGAGTTGATCATCATTTATCTTTGTCGCTTTCCGGCCGGGAAGCGAGGCAAGTCGGACTAGCTTTTCACAGCGTCGGTGTTCGTTACCGTTGACGGCCATGTAGCCGGATCCAGCCGCCAGGGCATGCAGGTGCTTGACAGATGTCCTATGTCCGGCCCGTGCGGCGTTGACGCACCCTCGATCGTTGGCCGGGCACTCGAGTAACTGGTCCACCGAGGCTAGCTGGGCGCCTCGGTGCTGAGCCGCGCGGGCGCACCCGACCTCCAGGATGTCGGTACGGCCCCGCCGGCCGCGACAAACGACATCGCCGAATGAGCACGCCCCGAGCCGAGGACCTAGCCCGACCTGCCCACCAGCATCACGCAACACCGCTCTGGTGACGGTTGCAGGGTGGCCTGCACGTCGGGATGCCCGAGTTCGTCGAGCAGCGCGGTGATGAGGCGCAGGTTCATCCCGCAGACGAGGTCACTGTGTTCGCGCGCCAATGCCTCGAAGGGGCAGTTCGCTAGCGCCACGGCGTCGCCCTGAACGCGTGGCTCGTAACCATGCGCGGCGAGCACCGTGGCGACCTCATCCAGCGGCGACGCCGCACCTTCGCCACCCCCTAGATCCTCGGCGGCACCAAGGCGGTGCCCGACCGCCGCCGCGGCCCGCTGCACCGCGTCCCACACCGGCGCGTTGTCGCGGGCCGCCTCTTCGACGGCGCCGGCCAGGATCTGGCCGGCCAGGTCGTAGCGCCGCGGGGGCAGCGTGACCGCGACCTGGCGGGCGGAGCGCCGGTACAGCTTCGTTGGGCGACCCGCACCCGGACCGCGCCGACCAGACAGCCGCCGGAACTCGGTGTCAAGCAGCCCGTCGGCGACCAGCTTGTCCAGGTGGAACTTCGCGGTGTGCCGAGGCAGTCCGACGCCCGCGGCGGCCTGGTCTCGGCTCACCGGCTCCGGCTGTGCGACCACGTACAGATACAGCGCGCGGCGGGCCGGCTCGGCGAGCGCGCTGATCCCGCTGACCTGCGCGACGAAGTCATCCAACGGATCCACCTCCTTCTAAAGGACACATGTGTTGACGTAACACTCTGAGCGTTCTAACGTTCACGATATCGTCCTATAGAGCCGGAGGCCACCATGACCATCCACCGCGAGACGCCCGCCCCAGCCGCCGATGCCGGGTCCGAACGGGCCGCTCACCACGCCTTCCTGCTGCTGCGCACGGTGTTCACAGTGGCGTCGGTGGTGTTCGGGCTGGACAAGTTCTTCGGGCTGCTCACCGACTGGGACCACTACCTGGCTCCGCAGATCAACGGCCTGATTCCCGGTACCGCGCACCAGGCGATGCTGGCCGTAGGCGTGGTCGAGATCCTGGCTGGGGTGCTCGTCGCGGTGCTGCCGCGCATCGGTGGCTATGTGGTCGCCGCGTGGCTGGCCGGGATCATCGTCAACTTGCTGCTCATCGGCGATTACTTCGACATTGCGCTGCGCGATTTCGGGCTGCTTGTGGGCGCGCTGGCCCTCGCAAGACTCGCCCCCGCGGTCAGCCTGCGTCGCCGCTCTGGGCGGACATCATGACCGAGGCTGCACTGGTCGGGTTCCGGACGCCACTGCGCGTGGTGGCCCCGTCCGAGGGCATCGATCTCGTCGAGGCGGAGCGCGCCGCGGCCGCGTTCCTAGCGGCGCTCGGGGTGTCCACGGAGTCCGGCGCGACGGCCGCGACGCCCGCACGGATGGCCCGCGCCTACGCCGAGATGCTCACCCCACGCTCGTTCGACCTCACCACCTTCGCCAACGAGGAGGAATACGACGAGTTGGTGCTCGCCCGCGCCATCCCGGTACAGTCGATCTGCGAGCACCACATGCTGCCGTTCCTGGGCACCGCCCATGTCGGATACCTGCCGGGGCAGCGGATCATTGGGCTGTCCAAGCTCGCACGAGTGGTCGAGCTGTTCGCCCGTCGCCCCCAGGTGCAGGAGCGGCTGACCAAGCAGATCGCCGACTGGCTGCAGGCCCAGCTGCACCCGCGCGGTGTCGGGGTGGTCATCGAGGCCGAGCACATGTGCATGACCGTGCGTGGTGTCCGCGCGGGCGGCGCCAGCACCATCACCTCGACATTGCTGGGGACGCTGCGCGAGGACCTGCGGTCACGCGCGGCGTTCTTCGCCCTCGCCAAATCCATCCCGTCGAGAGGATCAAGACCACGATCGTGGTGAGCGGCACCGCGAGGGCGACGGCGGCAAGCGGGCGGCCATCCGTCCCCACAGCGGACCCAGCGCGATGGAACTTCAGTCGGTGGCGCGCGCAGTGAGTGAGCAGGAACCCGGACGCGAGGAAGAAGACGTCCACACGTGGTGCACGATGACCAGGGTCCCCGCGAGCGCCCGACGGCCCTTCAGCTCGGGCCGGTACAGCGCGGCGCGCTCGGCATGGGCGGATGGTCGGGCGAGGGTCGTCATCGGCGTCACACGACCGCGCCGCGGTCCATGCGCGCCCGGTCCGGGCGACGGGTCGGAGTCGACGGACACCGGTTCTCCAGCTCGATCGTCAGCGGTGCCGCGACAGAGATCGTCGAAGCGGTACCGGCCACGATGCCGATGAGCAGCGCCAGGGCGAAGTCGGCGAGACTGTCACCGCCCAGGAACAGCAGCGCCGCCAGGATCACCATCGTCGACAGGCCCGTGTTGATCGTCCGCGGCAGGGTCGACAGCACCGCCCGGCCGACGACCCGGTAAAACGGTGGGCGCCGGGAACCCGCCGGCCGCCCGGACCACACCTCCCGGACCCGGTCGAACACCACTACCGAGTCGTTGACCGAGTATCCGATGACGGTCAGCAGCGCGGCCAGGAACACCCCGTCCAGTGGTCTGCCGAGCCAGGCAAAGGACCCGACGACGACAGCCACGTTCGCGACCAGCGCGGCAACCGCACCGGCGCTGAACGTCCACCGGAACCGCACGGCCAGGTAGATCAGCTGCGCGGCCAGCGCCACCCCGAGCGCGATCAGCGCGCCGCGGCGCAGCTCCTCCCCCAGGCTCGGCCCGATGAGCTCGTCACGCAGCACCTGCGCACCACCCGCGGAGGTTGCGATCGCCTCGCGGATCAGGGCCGCTTCCGTATCGGTCACGGCACCCGCCCGGACCGAAATACCACCGTCGCCGGAGCTCTGTACCACCGCCCGCGGGAACCCGGCGTCCGCCACGGCCTGCCGTGCGGCCTCCGGATCCAGCGGCCGCGCGGTGACGTACTCGATCAGCCGGCCACCAGTGAACTCGACCCCGAGCTCCAGCCCGCGCACCAGAACACCGGCACCTGCGACCAGCACGACCATGGCAGAAGCCGCCAGCCAACGACGACGCCGGCGCAGCAGCTCCGGATTCGCGCTCTCCAACCTGCGGCGCACCGGCCCGACCGAGGCGATCCCCGACACCTGCGGGCGCCGCCGCACCGGGCCACGGCGCACGACCCACTCCGTGATCACCCGTGACAGCACCAGGGCGGAGAACAGTGACACAACCACACCGATGATGAGCGTGACCCCAAAACCGCGCACCGGACCCGACGCCAGCCCGAACAGCAACGCCGCCGCGAGCAGCGTCGTCACCGCCGAGTCGCCGATCGCGGGCAGCGCAGCGCGGAAGCCCTTGTCCGTGGCCCGCTGCAGCCGTCCCGGGTGACGGCCGTACTCCTCCCGGGCGCGCTCGGCGACCAGCACGTTCGCGTCGACGGCCATACCGATGGCGAGCACGAAACCGGCCAGGCCCGGCAGCGTCAGGGTCGCGCCGAGTCCAGTGAGCGCGGCGTAGGACACCAGCGCGTACCCGCCGAGCCCCAGGACGGCGGCCAGACCGACTAAGCGATACACGGCCAGCAGGAACACCCCGGTCAATGCCACCCCGATCGCGGCGGCCTGGGCGCTGGCGGCGATCGCCTCCTTGCCCAACGTCGGCCCGACGGTGCGCTGCTCGATGATCTCCACCGGCACCGGCAGGGCACCGCCCTCGATCAGCACCGCGAGCTCACGTGCCTGTTCCCGGCTGAACTGGCCACTGATCTCGGTGGATCCGCCCACGATGCCGACCCCGCAGCCGATCGACGGATCGAGCTGCGGGGAGGAGATCACTCGGTCGTCGAGCACGATCGCGATGCGCCGCGCCGGCTCGCCGGCCGCCGCGCACGCGGCCCGAGCGGTGAGCTGACGCCACGAGTCAGCCCCGGCGAAAGTCACCGCCACAACAGAACCGATTCCGCCCTGGGCAGGCTGGGCTCGTGCGCCTGAGACATCCTCACCGGCGATGGCCACTGGCCCCAGGCGGAGCGGCACACCACTCTCGTCGGGCACGGATCGCCCACCAGCACTCGTCGGGTCACCCGACGGATAGCCGACACCGATGACGGGGTGGATCGCGAGCTGCGCGGTCCGGCCCAGGACCTCAGCGGCCTCCACGGGGTCCTGAAGACCGGGCAGCTCGACGATGATCCTCTGCTGCCCCGAGCGAGCCAGCGTCGGCTCGGCCACGCCAAGTGCGTCAACCCGCTCGCGCAGCACCTCCAAGACGCGGCCTGTGGCAGCGGCATCCGCGGTGACGGTCGGGGTGCTCAGGGTCTGCAACACAATCTGCGTACCGCCGCGCAGATCCAGACCGAGCCGGGGTGGCTGGGTCAGGACGACCCAACCGGACAGCACAAGCAAGGCAAGCGCCAGCACAGCGCGCACCACGGGAGCGCGTGTCACGAAAGGTCCTCAACGAGAAGCGGGCCGCCGTCGTGCGGGCGGGACGGGTCGAACCCGTCGCTGGACTGATCAGCCGCGGTGGATTCGCGGCGGACCGCATCGGGCTCCGCGCGAGTGTCACCAGGGCCCACCACAGCGTCCACCGACTCGCGCCGGCCCTGAGTTCCGACGGGTCGACATCTGGCTGGTGGCGCCCCACCGGTCGTGATCACCGCGCTGCGGGCGGACGCCGTAGTCATGGTCTCTCCTCCCGTGTCTGAGTCGGTGAGCCGTATCAGCCGGCTGGACATTCAGTTGGTCCATCGCTTAGGACGTGCAGGGCCGGCTATCCACACACTCTTACCGCGGTGCGATATAGACCTGGGAGGCCGGCGCGCTACCGATGCCATTGCCCCGCTGCGGACTCGAGCAAGGTGGGAAATTGGGCCCCGCCCAAGTGGGACGTCGACGGCCGACGATTGTCGAAGCGCTTGGCGCTCACCCACGGCGATCGAGAGCAAGAGTTGCACCTCGGCTCGTCGTAGCGCGTCGGCTGCAGGTGGCGCTTGAGATCGCGCGGCAGTGCTGCACCAGGCGTCACGAATGGCTGGACGACAGTCTTGCGCGCTACCTGCCGAGCCCGCAGCGGCACTACGAACCAGAGCATCGAGAAGCTGAGCAACAGCAGCCCCGCCGCGACCACCGCCGCAGCCCGACCCACCGAAACATCGACGACCAGCAGAATCCCTGCCGTCATCGTCACCGCTAGCCCAGCCAGGCCGGACACAAGGAGTCGATGCCCGAGCCGTACTAGTTCACGTTTGCGACCGTACTGGAACATCAGCCGGTGCGCCGCCGCAGGCGCGACCAGCAGCATCGTCGTCACCGCCGACGCCAGCAACGTGAATAGGTACACCGCCCGCTGAAACGCGTCGATGCCAGCGAACCGGTCGGTAAAGGACAAGGCCAGCAAGAACCCGAACAGAATCTGTCCACCGGTCTGCGCTACCCGCAACTCCTGGAGCAACTCAGCGAAATTTCGGTCCGCTCGCTGCAACGGAGCCTCATCCCGCTGCTGAGTGTTCCAACCATCGTCGCACCGCACGGCCCATTCGATGGCCCGTTCCGGATCTTCCATTTGTATTCACTCCATCGGATCACATTCTTAACGCGCGGCGCTCCCGCGCTGGAGATTTACACTCGCCACGTATCTCCAGGCAAGGCGAATTTGTCATGTCTCTCGAGCCAAATTGAATCGGTCGGGCGCGATTGATGACGACAGTCCGGCGCCCAATGCCCCGCACGCGCGACATGTCGCTGAGGCGTGAGGCACTGTGCCGACCGGGCCCCCTACCGCAGCCGCTGCTGAGTGCGCCCCATGCGGACACACCGGCTAGTCCGGTCCCGGCCATAACTTTGCTTGCTCGGCTGTTTCGGTATTCATTGGCCAAATCGGGTTACGACACAGTCGCGTAGATAGGCGGCGTCCATTTTGCAGGCCGGCGACATAAGTCGCGTCTGTGTGCCACCGTCTTTAGTTCGAGTTTCTGGTTGCTCGCCTGGACGTTGGCCGTGCGAGGCGCCATTTCCGGGTTCTCCGCGATGGGGACCGTGTAACGCGACACACGCACGCTGAGTCACCTCCAGGTCAAGCCGATACCTCCAGGGCACACCAATCTCCTCAATGCCTCTCCGAGGCAATGCGCGACCCGCGAGTTGTGCGCCCCTGCCTCGGCACAAATAGGCCCGCGCGGCCCGCAGCCAACCCACACGCCACGCCCGGGACCTCCGTCAACGATGCCCCAACCCGAGCGACCCGGCAGGGGTTGACACCAGCCAACAAGAACGCGCTAGCTTGCCGAAGGTCAGCAGCGAGCCCTGTCGAGGCGCACGTCTGCGGAACACGGACACCGCTGAGTTGACTCTGAGGGCCACCCGCGACCTCCACCTGTTGTCGCCCGTATTAGCAGGTAGAAGACCTCGCGGGCGAGGTAGCGTTCAAGCACCCGTGAGCACAGGAAGGGACAAGGCCAAGCCTACCGACTGTCGGCACGTTCGCCGAGTCGAACTAACGGTGCGCTCCGCTGAAGTCACTGCCCCGGCCGTGGCAGGACGGCCTGCGGCGCATCGAGCGCGCGGAATGATCGCATGAAGGATGGCCGGAGACCGCCTGTGAACGCGCGTCCGGGTCGGCTGGTGGTGGCGTAGACTGACGTTGTCTTGGCTCGAGAGCATTTCTTCGATATGCCGCGCCAAGAGTTCCAAGTCCCCGTCGGCCGTGCCGACGGAGTCAGGTCGGCAATATGACGACCAAGCTAAATGACCGATTCCCGGAGTCCGAGCAACTCGGCGGCGATACCATGGTGCGGGCGTGTGAGGCATGCGGGCACGACAGCTCATCGCACGACGCGACCGCGACACGGTTCTGCCGGGCAAGCCATGATCGCAAACTGGACCGAGGCTGCATCTGCCGCGTCGCTGAGCCCACCAGAAGGTCCGGAGCACCGATGTACGGGCTGGGCAGATTCAGCAACAACTGAGCAGGAATGAACCAAAACCTGGAAATCTCGGCAAGCCCCAGGTGTCAGGTCAGCGGGCTGTCCATCTCCTGGTTCCTCCGTGCGTAGTGTTGTGCGGACGGGCCGAACCCGAGGAAAGGCACTCCGGCTGCGGCTGGGGGAAGACTCGGCCGTCTGCCAGAAGCGGGTTCTCCACGGTGTCGAAGTCTTGGCGCAGAAAGAACACCTGTGCCCTTCCGCAGCCATTGCCCGTAGGCGGTCGTGGTCTAGGTTTGGAGACGGGACAGAAACGGCATCTGTTCGTTGTGCCCGACCACCTTGTATGTGCTGGCCTCCTCGTCGCGCTGCGTCTTGAAATGTCGAGGTCGCTGGCGACTGATCAGGGCTGAGTATCTCTGCGGTCTCGGTACGCCGCGGGTGGAACATTCGTTTCGCGTGGCTGGAGGTGAAGCCCATGAACAGCATCGCGCCCGGGTGGGATCTCGTCCGTGCCCGGGATGCCCAGTTGCTGCCCGATCAGTTTCGGCATGCTGCGACCGGCGAAACCGCAGCGGATCGAGGTGATCGTCACCAGGCCGCTGATGTGGGCGTTCTCGGCGCGAATCCCATTGAGCACCCGCCGGCCCGGTTGAAAGAGCACCTGGATAACATCGAGTCTCGCGCTCGCCACATCCATCCCGTCGACACCGCCCGGTTCCCGTCATGGCTGACCCTCTTGCCGAGCTGACCGCAGCCCGGGTGGCGATCTGGCTCGACGACCTCGGCCGCACGTCCGGACCGAAGGCAACCCCGTCCGCCTGATCCAGCACACCGACGTCGTTGAGCGTCACGACCAACCCCGACGATCTTCCAGTAGCCATCATTGACAACGATCGCCACGATCGCCAGAACCACGATCCCGCCGACCGAGGCGTCGCGGGCGTGGACGAGGCCCGCCGTCGGCCCACGACCCGCTAGCCGCGCCTTTCTATCGCAATGCGATAAAATGGCTCTTATGACCGGACCAAACGGCGCTCGTGATGTCATATCTCCCATGGCGAAGGACGAGGACGACGCTGCACCGGCGCCGTTGACGAAGCAGGATTTCGAGGCACTGGCCCAATTCCGATTTGGTATTCGTCGCTACCTGCGCTTCAGCGAGGAGACCGTGCGCGAGGCCGGGTTGACCCCTCAGCAGTACCAGTTGCTGCTAGCGCTCAAGGGATTCCCCGGCCGGGAGTGGGCGACCATTCGAGAGCTCGCCGACCGGCTGCAGTTGCGCCATCACAGCGTCGTTGAACTCATCAACCGGGCACAGGGCCAAGACCTGGTCGAGCGGGGCACACACCCCGACGATGGCCGAGCGGTTCGAGTGTTCCTAACCCCGCAGGGACAGGACGTGCTGGCCCGCCTGGGCGCGCTGCACCGGGAACAGCTAGGACAGATGCATGCCGTCCTGACCCTTCCGACCTGGAGCGATGGTCCCCCGGAGGGACACGTGTCGTGACCCGTGGCCGAGGCATTGCTGGCCTCACCACGACCGTAGGGCCGCGGCATACTCATCCCGCACGAAGCGCTGCCGCTATCGCGGGTCCCAGGTTGTCGCTGTGCTGAAGTGCCGGAATAGGTGCCACAGCGCGGTATCGGCGTCTGCGTGCTCGCGATTACCTCGGTGCCGGGCGCGACTTACAGCGAGCAACCGGGCCACAACGTGTCCCGGTCGGTCACCTCGCGCGACGCGACTGAGGTGAACTCGGCCATGAAGGAGCGAGGGGTCGGAGTCCTTGGATGATGCTCCTGCCGACGTGGTGCGCATGAATCGATCTGGCTCGCGCGGAACGTGGAACCGCGCCTCGGCGGACCGGTCTGCGCCGCCGCCGAGGGGTGTACCCGGTCGATGGCCCTTTGCCGGCCTGCGGCAACCTCAGGCGGTCGCAAGTGGCTGCGCATACCCGCTGCCGCCGGTGGCCGGATGAGGCATCGTTGGTTGTGCCCGGCCATCGGGGACCAGGCAACGAGCCCTGGAGGCGATGATGAGGACTTCTCCCGACGACTAGTCCGCCGCGGCTGTCGTGTTGGGGCGGTCAGCCGTTGGTGGACGCTACGCCCGCCGTGACCGTCCCGCTGTGCCCGTCGCCCCTGGTCCGCATCCGGCCCCCGCGCGGGCGTGGTCACCGCCACAACGGGTGGCGGCGCGGCCTCGGGAGGCACCACGCTCCTGGGGCGCCGGCCCGTGTGTACTCGGTAGGGAGAACAGCGGCACAAGCCCTGGCCAACGGTGCTACACACGACCACTTTATATCGTGTTACGATACTAAGGTTCGGATGGGGCGGCGTTCAGACCGCGTCGAACGGACACACACCCAAGGAGGTGTGCCATGCTCAGCGACCGCGACCGCGTGACGCTGGAGGAGATCCAACAGCGACTCGTGACTGAGGATCCCCAGTTCATCGAGGCCTTCGACCGCAACGCGCGCGGCCTGACCGCGCGCACGCTGGATGCCCGTAAGACCACCCTGACCGTCATGATCGTGATCGCGTTGCTGCTCACCGTGCTCATCATCGTCGTTCAGGCGGCCGGTCCAGCACTGTTGTTCACCTTAGCGGCCTGCTGCCTGATCTGGCTTCGCCGCGCGCACCGGGCACCACGGCCCTTAACTGGGTGTACGCGGGGTCCGGGCCGCGCGGAACTACGGCCTACCGCCTCGGCGCATCCTTCGCCACCGAGCAGTCCCTCGTCCGCAATGAAACTCCGCGCGGTATCCGCGGCACCCCAGCATCTGCGCGGCCTCATCCCGACTCACGGGCATCGGCTGCGCGGCGACACAGTACAACGCGCGCCGCGCCGGCTCGGCCAGCGCGCTGACGCCACCGACCAGCGACACGAAGTCATCCACCGGCCCACCCGCTTCTAGGCGACACGATCAATCGGAGGAAGCATGACCACCCACCACGACGTTCCCGCCGCACCCGCCGATGCCACGCCCCGCCCAGCCGCCCATCAAGCCTTCCTGCTGCTGCGCACCGTGTTCACCGTGGCGCCGATCCTGTTCGGGTTGGACAAATTCTTCGAACTGCTCACCGACTGGGACCACTACCTGGCACCGCAGATCAACGATCTGATCCCGGGCACCGCCCACCAGACGATGCTCGCCGTCGGCGTCGTGGAGATCCTCGCCGGCCTGCTCGTCGCGGTGCTACCGCGCATCGGTGGCTACGTCGTCGCCGCCTGGCTGGCTGGCATCATCGTCAACCTGCTGCTCATCGGCGGCCACTACGACATTGCGCTGCGCGATTTCGGGCTGCTCGTGGGCGCGCTGGCCCTCGCAAGGCTCGCCACCGCGTTCGATCACCACGGCCGCCGGACGGGCAAGCCATGACCTCGACAACCCCACGCGCGCCCTCATCACCTCCGCCTCGGCGCCACCGGCCGGTGGTAATGGCTGACCCGCTCGCCGAGCTGACCGCGGCCGGGGTGGCGATCTGGCTCGATGACCTCAGCCGTGCCCGGCTGAGCACTGGCACCCTCGCAAGCCTCGTCCACGACTCCCACGTCGTGGGCGTCACGACGAACCCCACGATCTTCCAGAAGGCGATCAACGGCAGCGACCACTACAACCGCCAGATCCGCGACCTGGCGGCACGGGGGGCAGACGTTGAGGACGCCCTGCGCAAGCTCACCACCTTCGACGTGCGCTGGGCCTGCGACGTGCTACGCCCGACCTATCACGCCAGCAACGGCATCCATGGGGAGGTGTCCATCGAGGTCGATCCTCGCCTCGCGCACGACACCGAGAAGACGATTGCGCAGGCCCGGCAACTGCGGTCGCTCGTCGATCGGCCCAACCTGTTCATCAAGATTCCGGCCACGACCGCCGGGTTGGCGGCGATCACGCGGTGCCTGAGCGAGGGCATCAGCGTCAACGTGACGCTGATCTTCTCTCGGCGACGCTACGGCGAGGTGATGAACGCCTACCTCGAGGGCATGGAGGCCGCCCGCGCGGCCGGGCATGACCTGACCCGGCTCGCCTCGGTCGCGTCGTTCTTCATCAGCCGTGTCGACACCGAGATCGACCAGCGTCTCGACGTGATCGGCTCGACCGAGGCGAGGGCGATCCGAGGCAGCGCCGCGATCGCCAACGCCCGGCTGGCGTTCCAGATGTACGAGCAGGTCTTCAGCACCGGCCGTTGGCACACGCTCGCCCAGGACGGGGCGCGGCCGCAGCGGCCGCTGTGGGCCTCCACCGGGGTGAAAGACCCGACCTATTCCGACACCCGCTACGTCACCGATCTGATCACCGCGGGCGTGGTCAACACGATGCCCGAGGCAACACTGGCCGCGGTGGCCGAGCACGGCGTCGTCCTCGGTGACACCATCCGCCGCAGCTACCGCGACGCGGCCGAGGTAATGGCAAAGCTCGCCGACATCGGCATCGACTACGACGACGTCGTCGACAAGCTCGAACGAGACGGCCTAACGACCTTCCAAGCGTCCTGGGCCGCACTCACCCAAACCCTTGACCGCAAGCTCGCGGCCGCGCGGAAGCGGCCCGAGCGGAAGCGGCGGAGCGGAATGAGGACGATCCCATGAGTGACCCATCCACGTTCACCACAGTTGGTGCGGGGTTGGCCGGTGCGAAGGCCGCCGAGGCGCTACGCGCCGAGGGCTTCGAGGGCCGCGTTGACGTTGACTACCGCATGCTGGTGATCGGCTACCTGTCCACAGTTTCCAGCCGCGTTGACCAACGCGGCTTCCTCGTGCACGCGCTCCACGCGCAGGAGCCGAACTCGCCGACGCTGTGGGGCAGCATCACCCTCCAGGCAGTGGACAGGTCGGGCTGGGCGCCGGCACGGTTGTGCTGGGAACAGGACAGCGGCTGGTCAGCCATCCTGCTGCCCCTCGGCGGCGACGAGCGCCTTGCCGTGTCGCGTTACCTGCCCGGTCAGGTGGCGCCTGCCCCAGCCACGGTGGCCCATTTCGTCGCCGCGCTGCGCACCGACCCCGACACCATCTGGGCCCGCGCCACGTTTCGCCCACCGCACCGGCTCGACCGCCGGCACCTGGTTCTGCAACTGGCCCGGTTCACCACGCCGGAGCCTTGGTAAGTAAGGCGCTCACGGTCGTCTCGATCCGATCTGGGCCGAGGACGAACACACAGCGCAGCTCCTGATCCACGCTCACCAACGCCACGCTGGCCTCGTCGACGGCCATCCGCGGATCCGAGACCGTATCCAGGTCGGCGGCCGATCATGTTGGCCGCCGCCACCGGTCCCTGGTTGAGCGCGGCCGACCAATGCTCGAGACGCAGGTGAGTGCCCAAGCGCGGATAGTAGGCGTTGGCTACATCCCCGGCGGCGAACACGTCGGGGTCACTGGTGGCCAGGTAGTCATCGACGACGACACCGTTATCGACCGATAAGCCTGCTGCCTGAGCCAACTCGGTGTCCGGAGTGATACCGACCCCCACCACCACTGCGTCCGCCTCAACCAGGCTGCCATCGGCCAGCCGAATCCCGGTGACCCCACGGCCCTTGCCGGTGATCTCTGCCACCTTCACGCTCAGGCGCAGGTCCACTCCGTGGTCACGGTGCAGGGCGGCGTAAATGTCGGCCACCTCCCAGCCCAGCACGCCGAACCGAACAAGATCGGCGTGGCATAGAGCAACAGCATGATCGTGCCGTGCATGGTGAACAACTGGTTGTACTGCTCCGGGGACAGGAACTGCATTCCCAGCCGGGCCAGCTCGGCACGCAACAACATCGCCATCGCACCGCCCGCCATGAAGAACGCGAACGCGGTCACCATGTACAGGATCCCGATGTCTTTCGGATCCGTGGTGTGCAGGAAACGCAGCAGTGCGGCGCCCTTCGCCACCCGCCGCGCTCCAGGCGCGGTCACGATCGGCTGCGGCGCGATCTCAGCCATATTGGCCTCCCGGGGCCACCCAACTCGCCACCCGCGGGGCAGTCAACCCGCCAGTTCATTCGTGATGCGATACATACCTCGGGAAGGATCGAAGCTCCGAGCTCCCGACCAGGCGAACCCGACGTACCCGCCCGTATCTTGCCGACCTTCGGCAGAATCGCCGGGGCCCAGTTAGCCGGCCGCTGTCGATGAAGTGAACACCCGGGTCGGGCAAGCTCAAATGTATACGCGGCTCACCGGGTACAGCCCTGTCCCCATGAACAGCGCCTCGGCCCGCTGGGCTCATACACGCCGGGCCTGGACCTGCCCCTCTCGCGGGTCTGACAGGACCCAGTCGCACCATGCCGGGCCGTTCCCACTGACAAGAGGAGCCAAGCAATGACCGAGATCCACAGGGCGTGGCTGACACCCGACGCGCACCAGCGGCTCAAGGACGAGCTCACCACGCTCATTGCACAGCGTGCGGGGCAGGCGTCGAGTCCGCGGCGGGGGGCGGCTGGGGAAGAACGCTGGGACCGCGTCGAAGCCCTCTCGTTGGAGGAGTTAGGAGCCCGTGACCAGCGAATCAGAAGACTGCAGGAAACCCTCCAGAGCTCCATCGTCGGCAATGAGCCCCCTGATGACGGTGTCGCCGAGCCCGGAATGGTGATCACTATTGAGTATGCGGACTGTCCGGGCACGGAAACCGTACTGCTGGCCGACCGGGAGCAGGGAGCCGTCGGCGACATCGAGATCTGTTCTCCCCGCTCACCACTGGGGAGGTCCCTGCTGGGGGCAAAACAGGGCGAACGCCGGCAGTATCTGCTGCCGGACGGGCAAGTGATGGCGGTGTCATTGGTCCGCGCCGTCCCGTACCGACGCAACCACCAACAGACCAATCACCCGTCGTCCGTGAACTGACAACGAGGCGGCCGGACAGCGCCAGATCGTCCCTTGATCACCCCTGGTGCGGATGGCTCATGATTCATGTTGGTGAGCCCGTCGTTGGTCAAGGCGTTCGCGTTGGGGGACGACGACATACTTCGGGTCTTTGGCAGATGCGACGCCGGCCTCGAACACGCTGAACCGCTGCAGTGCGCTGCCCGCGGCCAACGCGAGCCCGGAGGCCACGGCGACGGTTCGGCTGCGCCGTCCGGCGAGCAGGGTGCCGGCCAGGCCAGCCGCGGTAAGCCGCTCGGACAGGCGGCGCAGCTGGTGAGCATGACCTGTGACATAGACCTCCCGGACCAGGCCGAGCCGGCTCTGCATCACCCGCGATGTGGCGAGTTCAGTCACCGGGCCGTAGATCGCGAACAACCGGGCGGGGGTTGCCTCGTCGACCGGCGCGAACACCATTCCGAGGCCGCCGGACTTGGCCGCCGCGGAGCCGGTGAACACGAACGGGAGCAGTCCACGGGCCTCGTTCCACGCGGGCACAGCGGTGTGCGAGAGCAGCACCGCGGAGTAGGACGCAAGCCCGGGCGCGACCAGGCGCCGAGGACAGCCCAGCCGGACCGACGAGGTGGTGCAGCAGCCGACCGAGCCCGGTCCGGCGCCAGCGGGCCGGGACCAGCTCGGAGATCGCCGTAACCCCGACACCAGGGCCGAAGGCGGTGAGGATCCACGTGCGGCAGCCGGAGACGCAGTAGCCGCAGCCATTGCAGATGTCCTGCTGCACGACGACGGTGCCGAACTCGGTGCGAAACAGCGCGCCGGTGGGACAAACAGCCGATGCAGACCGAGGTGTCGGTGAAGAACCCGACCCGCGGCGGATGCTCGCCGTGGCCGGCGTCGGCGGCGACGTCGTCCAACGGCCCGTGCAGGCTGTTCGTGCGCTTCACGGTCGCGGCTCCTGTTCGATGTGGGTGACGGCGCCGGCGGTGGCCACATGCGTGCCGGTCTCGGTGGTGACGCCGGCCCGGTCCCGGTAGCCCGCGACGTAGTTGAGCAGCGCAGGCCCACGCGGACGTCGGCCGGGCTGGATGTCGCAGGTCGCGACCTTGCTCTCCTGTATGAGTACGTTCGAGTCGAGGGCCACGCCGAGCAGGTCGTTGAACGCGTCCCCGGTCACCAGCCCGACACCTCCCCAGTGGTAGGGCAGCCAGATCTGGTGCACGGTCCGGCCCTGGACTCGCAGCGGAGCCATCCGGTCGGTGACCACCACCCGGGCTTCAACCGCGGTTCGAGTGGTGACGACGTGCGCCCAGCCGAGATGGGACAGCCCACGCTCGGCGGCGAGCTCAGGGGAAACGTCGACGGTCAGCGCGGGTTGCAGTTCCGCGAGGTAAGGCAACGACCTGCTCATGCCGCCGGCGGTGTGGTGCTCGGTGAGCCGGGACGAGGTGAGCACATAGGGAAAGATCTCGGAGTGCGCCTCCGGCGGGGACGGGTTGGAGGGGTTGTCCTGCCGTCGGTAGACCGTGCGGGTCGGGTTGCCCTGTTGGGTATAGAGCAGGTTGCGCACCGGCGACTCGTGCGGCTCATAGTGCGTGGGCATCGGGCCGTCGACCAGCCCCCGGGGCGCGAAGAGCCAACCCTTGCCGTCGGCCTGCATGATGAACGGGTCGTCGCCACGTAGCGCCCGCGGGCCAACGGACCCGTCAGGAGGCAGGTAGGTCGGCGGTTTGTCCCGTTCGAAGTCCGGGACGTCGTGGCCGGTCCATTCGCCCCGTTCCGGGTCCCACCAGACCAGCGCCTTGCGTTCGCTCCAGGGGCGCCCTTGCGGATCGGCGGAGGCCCGGTTGTAAAGGATCCGCCGATTGGCCGGCCATGCCCACCCCCACCCGAGGGCGGTCTGATCCCGCTCATCGCGCGGGGCACGCCGCGCCGCCCGGTTGACCCCGCCGGCGTAGACGCCGCTGTAGATCCAGCAGCCGCACGACGTGGTCCCGTCCGCCTTGAGGTCGTGGTAGCCGTCGACCAGCCGGCCGCTGGTCAGGTCGTGTCCGTTGATGTGCCCCAGGACGTCCGCGGCGGATGGCTCGTCGCCGTACACCTCGTAGTTCCAGGCCAGGTCCAGCAGCGGCCGGTCCCGATCATCGCTCGACCCGGCAAGCCGCTCCCTAAGCTGACGGCGCAGGTGATAGAAGAACCACAGGTCTGAGCGTTGATCGCCGGTGGGCTCCACCGCCTTGTCCCGCCATTGCAGCATCCGCTGGGTCTGGGTGAACGAGCCGTCCTTCTCCACGTGAGAGGCCGCCGGGAAGAAGAACACCTCCGTGCGGCACCGCTCGGCGACGATCTCACCGGTCTCGATCTCCGGTGAGTCTTCCAGAACGAGGCACTCTCGATCATGGTGAGGTCGCGGACCACCAGCCAGTCCAGGTTGGCCATCCCCAGGCGCTGCAGTCGGCCGTGCGCCGAGCCGACGGCCGGATTCTGGCCGAGCAGGAAATAGCCGAAGACCTTCCCGTCGATCATGTCCATGACCGTGCGGTAGGTGCCATGGTCTCCGTTGATCCGGGGCAGGTAGTCGAAGCAGAAGTCGTTCTCCGGCGTGGCCCTCTCGCCCCAATACTCCTTGAGCAGCGACACCATGTAGGTGTCGGCGTGACACCAGAAGCCCTTCTGGTTGTCGCCGCAGATGCTCTTCAGGTAGCTCCGCAGGTCCGGGTGAGCGTCAGCGGGAAGGCATCGCGAGATAGCCGGGAAGCAGGTTCAACAGCGTCGGGATATCGGTGGAGCCCTGGATGCTCGCGTGGCCGCGCAGCGCCAGGATGCCGCCACCGGGACGGCCGACGTTGCCCAGCAGCAGCTGGATGATCGACCCCGCGCGGATGTACTGCGCCCCGACGCTTTGCTGGGTCCACCCGACGCTGTCGGCCAGCGCCGCCCGTGCGATCCCGCCCGGAATTGGCGGTCCAAGCTTCACACACTTCGAGGAACTGCTCCCGAGGGGTGCCACACACCTGCTCGATCATGTCCGGGGTGTACCGGGCAAAGTGCCGCTCGAGGACCTGGTAGACGCATCGCGGGTGCCGCAACGTCGGATCCGAGGCGATGTCCCCAACTACACCATCCAGTCTCGGACCACCCGCACCGTGCGCGTCCCCTCGTGCATGCAGCGTGGCCGTGTCGATCGGGCCTGCCCCCAGGTAGCGCCAGGTCGTGGGGTCATAGGTCGCGGAGTCCGCGTCGTAGCCGCTGAACAGCCCGTCGAGATCCTCGGTGTCGAGGAAATCCTCGCGGAGCAGGAACGAAGCGTTGGTGTAGGCGAGTACGTACTCGCGGAAGTCCAACTCGTTGCTCAGGATGTAGTTGATCACCCCGCCGAGGAAGGCGAGGTCGCTGCCGGCGCGCAGCGGCACGTGCGCGTCGGCCACCGCGCTGGTCCGGGTGAACCGCGGGTCGACGTGGAAGACCCGAGCCCCTCGGGCTTTGGCCTCCATCACCCACTGGAACCCCACCGGGTGCGCCTCGGCCATGTTCGAGCCCATGATCACGATGCAATCGGAGTTAATCAGATCCTGTTGGTAGCCAGTGGCGCGGCCGCGCCCGAAGGAGGCTCCCAGACCGGGAACCGTGGCGGAGTGTCAAATACGGGCCTGGTTCTCGATCTGGATCGCCCCCAAAGCCGTGAACAGCTTCTTGATCAGGTAATTCTCTTCGTTGTCGAGTGTTGCTCCGCCCAGGCTGGCGATGCCCATCGTGCGGCCGAGGCGGTGGCCTTGGTCGTCGCGGTCCTGCCAGCCTTTGGCTCTGGCATCCAGCACCCGGTCGACGACCATGTCCATGGCAGTGTCCAGCTCGAGCTCGCTCCAGTCTGTGGCATAAGGGGCGCGATAGCGCACCTTCCGCTCCCGCTGCGGGCCGGTGACCAGTTGCTAGCTCGCCGATCCCTTCGGACACAGTCGCCCCCGCGAGATCGGGCTGTCGGGGTTGCCCTCGATCTGGACGACCTCTTCATCGGTGACGTACACGTTCTGCACGCAGCCGACGGCGCAATACGGACAGACGGACTTGACGATCCGGTCCGCGGTGGCGATCCGCGGCCGCAGGGCGGTCGACTGGGGTGACTCCGCGGCCGCACCCCGGCCAAGCGAGTCGGCTCCGGTGAGTTGACGATAGACAGGCCACGATCCGAGCCACCGACGCACACCCACGTGCTTCTCCATCCTCGAGGCGGATATCGGCCCGCCAGCCCCATGCCCGTACCGACCTCATCACGGGGTGGCAGGCATCACGACCGCCCTGCACGTCAGGTGACCTCAACGGACCAGCGGCGCCATCGATCATCGGCAGTCGCCGCGCGGGTGCGGGCATGCGGACCGGCAAGGCAAAGCCCGCTCCGCATGCCCTTTCCAGGAGGGGGGCCTGGACGCTTCCTACGATGCTCTCCCTGCAGCCGGGAGGCAGCGGTTGCCCTCGGCAACAAGGTCGAGGCGGCATTTGCCGTGGGCCGGCAGCATCGAGCTTTCGGGCACGGCTGGTGTCAGGCACCGAACCCCGCATGGCAAATTATATCGTGATACGATACGCCTGTGCCGCCCGGCACTCGGATATGACGGGTTGAGGCCACCGCGAGGAGGCGTGTCGTGCACAGTCAGCACGAGTGCAAGGGCCTGGAGGGCGATCTCATCGTCGGTTCGCGGGGTCGGGGACACAGCCGAGGGACCGTGCTCGACTCAGTTCGCCAGGCCGTCCTGCGCCACGCTCACGTTCCGATCGCGATCGTCCATCACCGCCGAGGAACGACCGCAAAGCCACCCGCAGGCGCATACCACCTGGTTGCCTCGTGAACAGCTCTGCCCTCCCAAACCGCGCGAGTCTGCACGGGGTCGGTCCTACCGGATCGGTCGACGACCGAACCTCAGCCAGGAGGCGAGGCAACCACGCCGGGGCAGGTCCGGTGTCAGGGGCGACTCGATGCCAGCAAAGCGGAGCAGTAGCCGTGACCGGCACCAGCGACGGGTACCAGACACGGACATCAGCCGGGACGATAAGCGTTCACACCGCGTGGCTGAACGAGGTGGCCGAGTCCGCCAGCCGAGATGCCGGCGGAGTCCCTGTGGAACTGCTCGGGGACTACCTGCCGTTATTGGCAGAGGCTGCGACCTCAGGGCGTACGCCATTCCCCGCCGAGCTCGAGGCCGTGGGCCTGCTGGGCAGGCGGGCCGCTGAGCTGGGCGTATCGGCGGGCACCGCGGTCCAGCTGTATCTGTCCGCGGCCCGGCGGCTGTGGCAACAGCTCCCCATGGTGATCCGCTCGCGCGACAATGAGGCAGTGCGGGTCGCCGCCGCGGCGGTCCTCCGCGTGGTCGATGAGGCGGTTGCGAGCCTGGCCGAGGGATACACCGAGGCCCGCCGGCAGATGGTCCGGTGGGAAGAAACGCTCCGCCACGAGTTCATCGAGGATCTGCTGCGCGGCGACGCCGATGTCGGCAGGCTCGTGGAACGCGCCGAACCCTTCGGACTGGACATGGCCCTCCCCCACCAGGTCGCACTCGCCGCGCCAACCGGCCGACTCGACGACGCCACACCGGCGATCGCCGCTCTGGAACGCGCCATCGTGCATCGGGTCGGTGACCGTGACGTACTGGTAGCGACCAAGGACGGGCGGATCGTCGTCGTGGCACCTGCCGACATTGACCTGCCCGGACCGCCGAAGAGACTCGGCGATCTCATGCTCACTGAGCTCAGCCGCTCGACCCGTGGGCAGCCATGGCGGGTCACCGTCGGGCGGCCGTACCCGGGCTCCTACGGGATCGCGCGCTCCTATGAGGAGGCACGCGAGGGATTGACGATGGCGGTGCGGCTGCACCTGGACACCCCAGTGATCCATGCCGAGCACCTGCTGATCTACCGCGTGCTCCTGCGCGATCAGCCCGCCATCACCGACCTCGTCCACTCGGTACTGGGCAGACTTGCCAATGTCCGCGGCGGGGCCGAACCGCTCCTCAAAACCCTCGACGCCTACTTCGCCACCGGGAGCGTCACCACCGAGACCGCGCGCCGACTCCACCTGTCCGTCCGTGCGGTCACCTACCGCCTCGACCGGATCAAAACACTCACCGGACACGACCCCACCGACCCCGCGCAGCGCTTCACCATCAACGCCGCGGTGCTCGGCGCGAAGCTCCTGGGCTGGCCGGAAGTGGTGGCTGCACCAGGCGAGCGTGCTGGCGCAGAGTGGTCTGATCAGGAGCGGCGATCAACACGATTACCTCCTCCCAAGTCCCACGACGACACAAGGCACCGCGGCCCGCACGAGTCGCCGGTCTCGAAGTCCCCGGGGGTCAGCCGATAGACACCCCCGCGCCGTGCCCGACATGCCGATTCCCGAGAGCGAATGCCGGTGAGGCCGGCTCTGGGGTCTGCAGCGCATCTGCGATCGGGCGCGCCATAAGCAGTTCACGCTGCCAATGATCGCGTTGATTCCGGATTGGGTCGGAGGGCGGAGGCTGGCCGCATGTCAGCTGCCGCTTGTGGTCAGTTTCTCGCGCTTGGCGGTGATGCTGGCCAAAAGGTTCACCCACGACTTCTCAAACGACGCTGCTCCGCGCCGCTGCAACTGCCCGGCCAGGGCTTGCGGGTCAATACCGATCTCGGTGTAGGTCCTCAGGGTCCGTTCGGCATCTCCCCCGTCGGGGGCCATCAAGTCGGCTACATGTCCGTGGTCCGCGAAAGCCAGCAAGGTCGCCTCCGGCATAGTGTTAATGGTGAATGGGGCAGCCAGGGCCTCGATGTACAACACATCAGCCGCGTCGGGATTCTTGGTTGAGGTGCTGGCCCACAGCAGCCGTTGTGGTCGGGCCCCTTCGTTCGCCAGGCGTCCCCAGCGAGGCGAGTCGAGCAGTTCCCGATAGGCGCGATAGGTCTGCCCGGCTGCCGCAATGCCCAGACGGTCACGAAGCTCACCGGGCACTCGGTCAGCGACCGCAGTGTCCCATCGGCTCACGAAGACTGAGCCCACCGACGCCACAGCGGGGTTCAGCCCGGCTCGCACTCGCCGCTCAATGCCCCGCAGGTAGGCCTGTGCCGCTTCTTGGTATTGCTTGGCCGAGAACAACAACGTTACATTAATGGGCACCCCGGAAGAAATGCACTCTTCGATAGCGGGCAGACTCTCAGGGGTGCCGGGAATCTTGATAAACACGTTGGACCGGTTCGCCTGGGCGTGAAGCGCCTGAGCCTGGGCGATGGTGGCCTGTGCGTCGCGGGCCAGCAGGGGCGAGACCTCCAGCGACACCCACCCGTCGATGCCGTTACTGCGGCGGTGTGTCGGCGCGAACAAGTCGGCCGCTCGCCGCAGATCGCTCAAGGCCAGCTCGAAGAACACCTTCTCCTCATTGCCGCTCGCCGCTGGGGCGGTGGCAATGTCAGTGTCGTAGTCAGAGCTGCCCTCAATGGCCTTGTGGAAGATCGTGGGATTGGACGTCAGCCCAGATACCGAGAGTTCGCTGATGTAGCGGGCGAGGGTGCCCCGCTCGAGCAGGCCACGGGTGATGTTGTCCAGCCACAGGCTCTGGCCCACCTCGTGCAGGCGCTGGGTCGGTTTCATCGCTTCTCCTTAAGAGATTGTCCGGCGTTGTTGTCGACACGGATGATCAGCTCCAGCGTGACCGCGACCCCACCAGAATCAGTGAGAGTCCGGCCGCTTCGGCTATCAGCGGCAGCACACTGAGCACGCCGGTGATCCACATCAGCGCCACAAGTGTCGAGCGACGTCGATCGCTCGGTTTGCGACGCGCGCCTGGTCGCGCTGGCGCCGGATGTTGAGGGGCTGTCGGATTGTGGATCATCGGCCCGCGACTGTCGCCGGAACTGCTCCAACGTCGCGGCCGCGGTCGCTGAGCACGACACACCTCCTGGGTCCTTCACAGGCCGGGCACCTCCTCGACGGTTGTGTCAGCCTGTCTTTCTATCGTAACACGATATAACTGAGTCAGGTCGGCCCTCACGCTCAGAGGATGGATGGGAGCCAGCGGGGACTTGGAGCGCCTCGGACCAGATGACCGGCCGGGCTTGGTGAGGAGCTGATCGGACTGCGCCAGTTGGGACAAGACCCGCGCCCCGGGAACGACGGCGACCTCCGCGGCGTCCTCACGTGACTTGTCCGGCGTCAGAAGCGGTGCGGGAAATCCAGGCGCCAGCACCGGAGAGCGCGAGGGACTCGTGGCGCGGGCGGGAGTCTTCAAAGACCGTCCAGCGTCGCGGTGACACTCCTCGCGACGGTGGCGCACATCCCGCGCAGCGACGTGCACAGGTGTTCGGCCTCGATCACCTCTCCGACACCCTGGAGCCGGTCGGCGATCTGCTCGGTCAGCCGTTCCTGAACCTGCAGGTCGCGCACGATCACCTCCACCGCGCCAGCTTCGACAGTCCAAGAATGCGACCCGCGCAAACTTCCGCAACCACTCATCTATATCGCAATACGATAGACTGGGTGCATGGTCGGGCCGAGTGGTGCTAGTGGTGTCGTATCTCCCATGGCGAGGGAGGAGGACGACGCTGCACCGGCGCCGTTGACGAAGCAGGATTTCGAGGCACTGGCCCAATTCCGATTTGGTATCCGTCGCTACCTGCGCTTCAGCGAGGAGACCGTGCGCGAGGCCGGGTTGACCCCTCAGCAGTACCAGTTGCTGCTAGCGCTCAAGGGATTCCCCGGCCGGGAGTGGGCGACCATACGAGAGCTCGCCGACCGGCTGCAGTTGCGCCATCACAGCGTCGTTGAACTCATCAACCGGGCACAGGGCCAGGGGCTCGTTGCGCGAACCGCGGATCCGCGCGATGGCAGGGTGGTGCGGGCGCTGTTGACCACAACGGGCGATCAGGTCTTGGGGCGACTGAGCGCGCTGCATCGCGGTCAGCTGGGTCGCATGGGGACAGCCCTTGCTGTCCCGACCTGGAGCGAGGTGCACCCGAACGGACGCGAGAACCGGACTTGAGGAGGCCGGTGTTCATCACGATCTCGGGTCCTCATCGGGCTGCTGCTCGGGCCAGGCGTGTTCGGCCACCTCAGTGGGAGATCACGCGGTGGAAGTGCGCGACCACGAAGTAGGTGTGTTAACCGCCCACTTTCGATGACCGCGCTGACCGCGGCAACCACGGTTTGCGCCGACGCTGGGCACGACTGGACGCCTGCGGCAAATGCTCGATTCTCCAGACGCGTGTCAACGGCAGCCGAAAACTGACCCCCTGACGGCATGCCGCGCGGGGGTCAGTTTTCACGTGCCGTCGACAACGCGAATGTCCCCCATGAACTTCCGGCCATGCGGCCTTATCCCGCCGTATCAGTCTGACCGCGCATCGACACGACACTCTCTTTCGCATCGGTGAGAGCGCTGCCCAGTGAGGAGTCTGGCGGATCTCGATGTCGGGTAGGCATCCTGTTCACGCTCTGCAGTAACAACATTTTGAAAAACGGGAGTGCAGACTGCCGGACCCTCGCAAGGTCGGAGCCCTTAAGTTGGCTCAACACTAGCAAGGCGCGGCCGACGATATGGGGGCAAACTGGAGGACATCAAGCACGTTCTGCCGGCTTGGCCCCGCGCCTACCGCGACCGACATTGGTGCGCGCGCGAGGAAGAGGAGTTTCAGTGTCCAACCGCGTCGTCTTTGCCCATCAGCGTGAACGTGGCATGAGACTGCGTTGTGCCAGCTCCCAGACGTTGTCCAGCTCCCAGAATTGGGAAGCACCCACGAACCAATCCGCCGTCGAGATCGTCGTCGAAGCCTTGCCTCCCGACGACGATGTGGACCTTTACCACAAGCTGGGCGAGAGGGCGTTCCCTGCAAGCCTATGGCCAACTCCTGCTGGCGGCGGCACCGCACCTCTCGGTTGCCAGCTACGAGCGCGAAAACCGTTTGCTCGCACTCTGATCAGGGAATTTCGATGAAGCGAATCGGAATAGTGATGGGGGTCAACGACCTCCATCAAGTGGCGATGCATCGAAGCTATGTCGATTGTGTCCTAGCCGCGGGCGGATGCCCAGTGCTTGTCCCCGCCGTCGGGGGCGCAGCCGGCCGGTTGGAGTCAACGATGTCGGGCATTGACGGCGTCCTGCTGGTGGGCGGCGGCGACATCGATCCCTCAATGTATGGCCAGAAGCAGGTAGCCAGCTTGGAGGATTTGGACCCCGAGCGCGACGAGGTCGAGATGGCGATCCTCCAGCGCGCGAGGAGACGGGGTATCCGGGTACTGGCGATCTGCCGTGGGGCGCAGCTCATCGCTGTGTCCCACGGCGGCTCCCTCATTCAGGATTTGCCCGCGGCGGGTTACTTTGGGCACCACGCGCAGGGCGTCGCAGATGGATACGCGGCTGCCGGTCACTCGCTGACTACCAAGGAGGGCTCGCTCGCGCGACGAATTCTGGGCGCCAACATTGCCGTCAACTCCCATCACCACCAGGGAATCGTCGAGGTCGGTCGTGGCATCGAGGCCTCTGGTTGGAGCGACGACGGTCTGGTCGAGGTAATCGAAGGCGAAGGACTCCTCGGGGTCCAATGGCACCCCGAGCGAATGGCCGGAAACGGGGAGGAACGTCAGGCAGCACTCTTTGAGTGGCTCACGGGAGAGTAGCCATCAACGTGCCGACCGCACGTTCCTCCAAACTTGGTGACTACCGCATCGAGCCGCCGGTCGGAAAGTGGAGGACGTGGCGTGTCATCGGGGCCTGCGACTGGGCGTAACGCGACAGGTCTTCGCCACGGTGAGCAGCACCGCCGCGTCCTCTTGCGCGGTCAAGCTGTGGCGGGGTTGGGGAATGATCAGCAGGTCACCCGGGGATCCATCCCAGGACGCCTCCGCTGTGGCGAGCCGAACCCGTCCGTGCAGCACGTGCAAAGTCGCCTCCCCGGGATTGTCATGCTCATCCAGCACCTGACCGCCGACCATCGCGATCACCGTCTGGCGGAGCACCCGTTCATGCCCGCCGAACACGGTCTTCGCGCTTCGCCCGGTCGAGGCCGAGTGCGCAGCCAGTAATTGTTCCCGCATCAGGGCTGTCAACGACATCTTCTGCATCCCACACACCTTCCCAACGAGCACCGCGATCCAGGCGTGGCCACTGTTGCTGGCAACGGAGCCATGGAGGCGCGCCAATGCTGACTGGCTGACCCCACCACTCATGGGGGCGTCACCGCAGCGCGATGCACCCACACGACCTCCACGAACTGGTCGCGCGCCACCCGCCCTGGCTGACATCGAGTGGCCGATGGCCCGTCGTCGAGTGTGATGCTGACAGGCTGGTGGCGCCTCGATCCATCCGATGGTTCGACTGCAACGGATGCAGGTCTGAGTCATCCCTCGGTCGTGTCGGCCGGCCGGATCGTGCACAGACTGGGGCGGCTCCTCCCGAATGGGGCTCACGAGCCGGGGCAACAGCTGGCCGCCGCGGCGCCGGTGCGGAAGGCCGGCTGGGCGCATCGGCATCACCGGCTCATCGGACAGCCGCGGGGAAGGCGGTGTCGAACCACCTGCCGTGTTCGCGCAGCAGATCAATGTTGGGGCGAGCGCCCGAGCTGAGACCGGCCTGTCCGGGGAGGTGTTCAGGTCCGTCGTCTCGCCGCGTCCGTTCATCGCGGTGAAGGCTGGTGGTGTCGTTCGATGAGTTCGGGCCTGACCCGTCGCAGTTCGGTGGCCGGGAACGGTGCGAGCAGGTCCCAGGCGAGATCGAGGGTCTCTTCGATCGAGCGCCGCCGCTCACCCTGGCCGACGAAGCGCTGTTCGAACTGATCGACGAAGGTCAGGATGCGGCGGTCGTCGTCGGATAGGGCTTGTTCGCCCACGATCGAGATGAGGCGGCGAAGCTCCTGCCCGCGGCCGAGGAAGGCGGAGAGCTGGTCCGCAACGCCTCGATGGTCCTCACGGGTGCTCCCGGCGCCGATCCCGGCGTTCATGAGGCGGCTGAGGGAGGGCAGCACGTCGATCGGTGGTGAGATCCCGCGCCGGTCGAGTTCTCGGGACAACACGATCTGGCCCTCGGTGATATAGCCGGTGATGTCTGGGATCGGGTGCGTTACGTCGTCGTCGGGCATCGAGAGAACCGGTAGCTGCGTGACGGTGCCGGGGCGGCCGTGGATGCGCCCGGCGCGTTCGAAGAGCGATGCAAGGTCGGAGTACATGTAGCCGGGGTAGCCGCGTCGGCCGGGCACCTCGTCGCGGGCAGCAGCCGCCTCGCGCAGCGCCTCACAGTAGTTGGTCATGTCGACGAGTACGACGAGGACGTGGAGGCCGAGTTCGAAGGCCAGGTACTCCGCGGCGGTCAAGGCGGCGCGGGGGCAGATGAGCCGTTCCGCCGCGGGTTCGTCGGCACGGTTCACAAAGACGATGGATCGTTCGAGCGCGGCTCCTTCGGCGAAGCGGCTGCGGACGAAGGCGGCCTCCCGATCGGTCACGCCGATCGCGGCGAAGACGACGACGAAGCCGTCATCTGACCCACACACGCGCGCCGTGTGCGCGATCCGGGTGGCGAGTTCGAGGCCGGGCAGGCCGTATCCGGAGAAGACCGGAAGCTTCTGGCCTCGCACCAGGGTGTGCAGGCCGTCGATCGCCGAGAGACCGGTTTCGATGAACTCGGCCGGGTAGGCGCGTGCGACCGGGTTGACCGGGTGTCCGTTGAGGTCGCGCTGCGCGGCGGGTAGAACCGGGGGTCCGCCGTCGATGGGCCGGCCCATGCCATCGAGGACTCTGCCGACAAGGTCGTGCCCGACCGCCAGCTGCGCGGACCGCGCCCGGACAAGCACGGCGGTCGAAGTGATGTCGAGCCCGCGGGTACCGCCGAGGACTTGGACGACCATCCGGTCGCCCGCGATCTCGAGTACCTGGCCTCGGCGCAGCTCCCCTGTGGGCGTCACGATGTCGACGAGTTCGTCGTAGGCGACCTGTTCTGCGTGTTCGGCAACCAGCAGCGGGCCCGAGACGTAGGCCACGGTGCGGTGCTCGGCGGTGTACAGCTGCGTCATCCCAGGTTCTCCAGTTCGGTCTCGATACGCTCCACTAGGGTTCTGGCGTGCTGCTCGGCCTCGGCCGCCACCCAGAACCGCATTTGGGCGAGCGCCGTCACCGACGGCGAGGCGGTGGCGTTCTCGACCGGCGCACCCCGATCCACCGCCGCCCTCATCGCCGCGTCGGCTGCTCGGATCGCCCTGAGCATCGCGACCTGCTTGGGCGGGCTGCAGTAGGCGTCCTGCTCGTCGAACGCCGACTGTTGCAGGAAGTCCTCGCGCAGGAGGCGCCCTGTTCGGAGCAGGACACGCTCGGGCGGGGCGAGCGTGTCGGCGCCCACGAGCTGCACCACTTCGAGGAGCTGGGCGTCGCGTTGGAGCAGCTGACTCGCCCAGGCACGGTGTTCCTCCCAGTCATGGGCGATCTCGCGCTCGAACCAGGTCGTGAGGTCATAGAGCGTGTAGCTGCGGTTCCAGTCGATCGCCGGGAAGTGCCGTGCCCTGGCCAGCGACGTCTCGAGCGCCCAGAACGTGCCCGCCAGCCGAAGGGAGTGCTGGGTGATCGGCTCGGAGAAGTCCCCACCCGCGGGCGACACGGCGCCGATGATGGTCACTGAGCCCTCGCGTCCTTGCGAGCCGGCGCAGCGAACCGCGGCGCCGCGCTCGTAGAACTCGGCCAACCTCGACGACAGGTACGCCGGGTACCCCTCCTCGGCGGGCATCTCCTCCAGCCGGCTGGAGATTTCGCGCAGCGCTTCGCCCCAGCGGCTTGTCGAATCGGCCATCAGGGCGACGTGGTAGCCCTGGTCACGGAAATACTCCGCGACGGTGGCTCCGGTGTAGATCGACGCCTCCCGCGCGGCGACCGGCATGTTCGAGGTGTTCGCGATCAGGATGGTGCGTTCCATCAGCGATGCCCCGGTGCGCGGGTCGGTCAGTTGGGGGAACTCCTGCAGCACTTCGGCGAGTTCGTTGCCGCGCTCACCGCAGCCGACGTACACGACGACGTCGGCGTGCGACCATTTCGCCAAGGATTGCTGCAGAACCGTCTTGCCGGTTCCGAAGCCGCCGGGGATCGTCGCGGCACCTCCACGGGCTATCGGGAAGAGAACGTCGATCGCCCGCTGGCCGGTGATGAGTGGAGTCGATGCGACGAGCCGGGCGGCGATGGGCCGTGGATCGCGTACCGGCCATCGGCTCAGCATGGTGACCGGTATGTCATCGATCCACGCAACCGGGTCCTCCAGCTTGCGCGGTCCGGAGCTGACGTTCGTCACCACCCCGGAGATGTGCGGTGGGACGAGCACCCGATGCTGTAGCGCCGTCGTCTCGGCGACCACTCCGAGGATGTCCCCGGCGATCACGGAGTCACCCGGGGCGACGCGCGCCTCGAAGGTCCAGGTACGGCCACGATCGAGTGCTGGCAGGTCGGCTCCCCGTGCGAGCAGCGGTTTTCCGAACGGATCGTCCCCGACACGGGCGAGTACCTCCAACGGACGCTGGGTGCCGTCGAAGATGCGGCCGAGCAGCCCGG
Source organism: Pseudonocardia sp. Cha107L01 (assembly GCF_052566575.1). NCBI lineage: Bacteria > Bacillati > Actinomycetota > Actinomycetes > Pseudonocardiales > Pseudonocardiaceae > Pseudonocardia > Pseudonocardia sp. Cha107L01. The sequence goes on along the minus strand of NZ_CP199579.1, from coordinate 4,075,707 downwards.
GTCCGAGCTCGACCTCCAACGGTCGGCCGGTATCCAGTACCGGCTCACCGACGCGCAGTCCGCTGGTGTTCTCGTAGACCTGGATCGTGGCCAGCTCGCCGTCGAGCCGGATGACCTCGCCGGGGAGTGCCTCCCGCCCGACGCGCACCACGTTGTACAGGCGCACCCGGTCGAGGCCACGCGCGACCACGACCGGCCCGGCGATGCGCCAGATCTCGCCGGGCGTGGCGCCGTGGCGGTTTCCGACCTGTTCGTCGAGGGCCGTGGTGACCGTCATTTGGCCGTCCTTTCGTCGCCGAACGTGATCTCGTAGCCGATCGCCTGACGCAGCAGTTCCAGCAGTCGCTGTCTGCGGTCTCCGACCTGTTCGGCGGCTGTGCCCGCCGGCAGCGCCACGACGAGCGGGGCGCGGAGCGAGTCGAGCCGGCGCCGCAGCGGCAGCGGCAGCGCGGTGAAGTACGGGGCGTGGACCGCGATGACTCCGTCCTCGTTGTCCAGCAGTTCCTCGAGGGTCGCCTGAGTCTGCGCCGTCGAGTTGACCTCGACGGTGGTGGCGCCGGCGAGGCGGTAGCCGACTGCCAGCTCTCGCGTCGTCAGCACCAGGAGGCGGCTCATGCTCGCCCGTCCGGCCAGATCAGCTCGGCACGAACGATCTCGGGCGGGATGCCCCTCACGGCCGCCTCGCCGAGCAGGCGCAGGTTCCGCGCTTCGACCTGTGTGGCAGTCGTGAAGGCGAGCGGAACGTCGATCGCGAGTGGATCCCCGATGACGAACAGCGCGGTCGCGTCGGCGACAGCTTGTCGCTCGAAGTTCCGCTGAAGGGCGTTGAGGTCGCCGGTGCTCGTCCACTGTTCGAGCCCGGTCTGCCAGATCCCGCCGGCCAGTCTCCCGACCGCGGCGACGATCGCGGATGGCGCAGCCTGCACGATCATCGCTAGTGCGGTGGGTGGGATGGTGCCGCCGACCAGCGCGGTGTCCGCCTGCGGCGGGGTGTCCTCGGCGCCGGATGCGATGGCATCTCGCAGGCGCAGCGCGACGAGCAGGTTGTGCTCGTCGGTCTCCCGCTGTCTGGATCGCAGCAGGGTCGCACCGTCCGGCCCGGCTGAGCCGAGCCTGTCAGCGAGGCGTGCGGCGTCCTCGGCGAGGACCGCCCGCTCGAGTGCGGGCAGATCGTCGGTGCGTTCGTACTCGCTGAACGCCGCCCGCAGCGCGCCGGCCTGCTCCCGGTCGGGCATCGACCGGGCGAGAAGGTCGACGACGCCGGCGAGTTCATGCGGGCGCATGATCTCGCGGGCGAGCGGCTCGAGGAGCCAGCCCATCGGTGTGAGCGCAGCCAGCGCGTCCTCAACCGAGGTGTCCGGGCGTGATCGCGCGCGCAGCACGGAGATGACGTTCTGCAGGTCGAAACGTGAGAGCAGGGCATCGACCAGCGACCGAGCGCGCCCGGAGTAGAAGGAGCGCATCTCCTCCAACGAGCCAGCCAGTTCGGAGCGCACCGTCAGATGCAGGGCTTGGAGCCCGCCGAGGCGCCGAACCGCCTCGGGATGGGGCGTGTAGCGGGTGTCCTCCAGCGCGCGGAGCACACCTGCGATGTCCTCGCCGAGGAGGCGTTCGTAGGCTGCGACGCTCAGGAATGCCCTCCTGCGCGCGCGCACCCGCGTGTTGCCGTAGTCGAAGTCGGCGCGACGGATCCACCTCACGGGACACCCACCGGTGCCGGCCCTGTGCCGGTGTCCAGCCAGTGTGCGAACCGTCCACGCAGCAGCTGGTCGGCGTTGACGAGGCGCTCCTCGAGCGTGTTGCGGATGGTCCGACCGTCATCACCCGCGAGCTCCACGCCGCCCCAGCTGTCGAGAGTCGCATCCACCTGCAGGTCACCGGCCATCTCCGCCGCGAGGATTGCGTCGCGGTGATCGACGCGTAGCACCTGTCCCTGCGGCAGCGCGGCGCGGCTCTGACCGACGAGCGCTCGAAACACAGCCGGGTAGCCGTCGGATTCACGCAACGCGGCGAGCTCTTCGCGGATCCGGCCGAGCAGCGAGACGAACGCCTCCTCGCGGGCGACCCGAACGGTGTCGGCAGCCAGGAGGCGGGCCAGGGCGCGCTCTCGTTCCGCCTCCGCCGCCGCCCCCTCCGGCGCACCGGCGAGCTGTGCTTCGACGGCGGCCGCCTCCTGCTTGGCCGCCGCAACGATCGCGGCCGCAGCGGCGGATCTCTCCCGGTCGGCGAGAAGACGTTCCTCGTCGGCCTCTACTTCGATGGCGCGCAGCAGATCGTCGAGTGCCATGGCCGGCTCAGGGCAGCACGATGAGCATGGCGGCGACGGCGAACCCGAGAATGACGAGCGTCTCGGGGATCGCCACGAGAAGAATCGCGCGGCCGGTCATCTCTGGTTTCTCAGCGATCAACCCCATCGCGGCCGCGCCGATACGCGCCTGCGCATACCCGGTGGCAAGAGCGGCGAGCCCGACTGCAAGCCCCGCTCCGATCGCGGTCAAGCTGGTTCCCATTCTTGCTCCTTCACTAGCGTGTCATGTCCGAATGGTGTGAATGCTCGGCCGCCGCCGACGAAGAATGCGCCGAAGAACTCCACGTACTGCAGGCGCAGCGCCTGGATCATGGGGCTGAATGCGGCCAGAGCCAGGTTGAGGCCATGGAAGAAGGTCGCGACGAACAGGCCCAGCCAGATCGGGCCGACCGATCCGAGCTCGTTCGCGACGTTCGCCAAATGCGCCGATGCCAGACCGACGGCGGCGATCCGCAGGTAGGAGAGGATGTTCCCGATCCGGCCCAGCAAATCCAGCGCGCCGGTCACGATGCCGAGCGCACCATGCAACGACATCACCACGACCAGCCCGAGCCCGATCGAGGCCACCGATGGCATAAAGGCACCGGCCGGCAAGCCGCCCACGGTCCACCCGGCCAGGCCGAACAGGCCGGCCAGGGCGAGGATCGCTCCGAGTTTGTCGAGCAACACCCGATGCTCCCGGAAACGAATCGCCTGCCAGGCGCCGAGTCCGAGCCCGAGAACGACGTGAGCCGCCCCTATCGCCACGGCGAACAGCAACAGTGGCTCAAGCGCCCGAGCGGAGGGGCGCTCCCTCCACAATGCCCAGTCACCGAGGACTCGCGTGCCCAGGTCGCCGAACACCTCGCCGTAGAGAACCCCGAAAAGGATCGACCAGGTCGCACCCAGGAGCAACACCCAGATCAGACTGGCCACCTCGGGCGCGGGCGCGGCGCGGGGGGCGAGTTTGCGCCGGGCGAAGATCGCGAGTACGAGCAGGATCGCGCCATAGCCAATATCCCCGACCATCGCGCCGAACATCAACGGCAGCAGCATCGCCATGAGCAGGGTCGGATCGACGGAACCGGCCCGAGGCAACTCCAGGAACCGGACGAGCGACTCGAAGTGTCGGGACAGGCCCGCGTTGCGCATGAGCACCGGGGCCTGTGGGTCATACGGGGAGGACCGGGTGTCCTCGACGAGCACCGCGGTCCCGAACTGGCGGGCGAGTTCACGTCGCAACTGCTCCAGACGTGGCCGGGGGATCCAGCACTCGGCAACGAACGTGCGCTGCGTCGCGCCTAACGATCCCATTGCGCTGAGCAGGTCGAGTTCACTACGGATGGCGGCGTGGGTGGCCGCGAGCCGGTCGGCGTGTGGGGCCAGCAGCGCTCGACGTTCCGCCTCGGCATCCCTGATGTCTCGGGGAACCTCGACGAGACGACGTTGCATCGCCTCGACGGTTGCGTTCAGAGCCAGGCCTTCGAACGGTTCGGGCAGCGCGACGCTACGGACCGCCGAGCCGCCGAGGATCGTCCGCACCGCGTCCGTCGAATCCACCGGAAACACCACGAGGCATCCCATCGCCCCCTGCTCGATGCGTGTCGAGGCCAGCTCGTAGCGAGTGCCGAGTTTCTCCGCGAGCTCGAGGCGGAGGGTCTCGACGAGCCGCTCATCATCGGTGTTCAGGACGATCGCCACCGTGGCCAACCCGATCAGGTCCAACTCCTTGACATCGAGGTCGGCGAGAACGGGCACGAGCGGCAGCAGCAACCGGAGCGGCTCGAGATAGGTGGGAAGGACCAGACGCTCATCGCGCAGCGCGCCCAGCCGCGCATCGACCTCCTCGAAGATGAGGGAAAGGCTCGCCAGCTCAGCTTGCAGCGCGGGCAGATCCAGTGGCCGGCCGGGCGGGTGGGTCGCACCCGCCGAGCGCGGCTCACCCGACAGCGCGTCGAGCAGCCTCTTGGTTTGGGCCAGGACCGCGGCGAGTTCCTCGTGTCGGGCCGCCCAGGTCCCCGCGCAATCCAGCCCGCGTAATGCATGCGCGGTGCGCGCATCGGCGAGCTCGACGAGTCCGAGCCGCTGCAGCTTGCCGAGTACCGACTCAGCGATTGACCGGGGGCCGAGGATGCGTGCCTTCGTCATCGGAACGAGCATTCGATCACGGCTCCTCGACGAGCAGGAGCGGCAAGAGTTCGGCTGCCAGCACGTCGCGCGCCTCCGACATGCGGATGCCCAGCCGGCGCGCTTCGGTCTCACCGCCAGATCGGATGGCCTGGGCATCGGCGCGAGCTCGGGTGAGTATCGCAATACGTCGATCTTCCCCTGCTCGCCTACCAGCGATGCGCGCCGCGGCCAGCAAGCGTTCGGCCTCCATGTGGGCGGCGTTCAGCTCGGCATCCAGGCCATCGCGGGCTGCGTCGCGTTCGGTCAGCGCGGTCTCGATCCGTCTGACGGCGTCCAGCGCGCCCGCGTAGGGAAGTTCGTGGGGACTTGTCATGGTCGCACCCCGTCGCGGTGACCTCGGGCGCGCATCCGTCGCAGCCGGACGCGGTCTTCCAGTTCACGCTCCTCCAGGACCAACGAGATACGCACCCTCTCGGCCTCGAGCCTCGGGACTACGACGTGCTCGAGCGCGTTCATCCGCCGGGTCGTTCGAGCGATCTCCTCGGCGAGACGTCGTACCGAAAGCTCCAGCCCCGCGACGTTCAGGAGTTTGTCGAGAACGGACTCGAATCTCTCGGCAACCGCATCGGTCCGTGCGTTCGTCGCCACCAGGCTGTAGCCCCGGCTGGTGCGTGCCCGGGCGACCTCACCCTTCTCGATCTCGACGATCTGCACGCCGGCCACGCTTCGCGTGCGAACACTGACCGCTATGCCGTCCTCGGCGGCGAACGCCGCTGAGTTGAAGGGTTCGCGTCCATCGTCCGCGATCGCGATTCCCAGGAGTTGTCCCGCCCCCGCGACCTCCCGGTCGAGAAGGTCGATCGATTCCAGCACGGACGTTCCAAGGCGGTCGAACTCGCTGATCAGCGCGGTGCGCCGCTCCTTCAACAGGTCGCGTCCTTGAACCGCAAGCTTGATTCGTGCTCGGCGAGCGAGCAGCTCGCTCCGTGTCGCGGAGACCTGCTCCATCATCGACCACTGCCGTTATAGCGATCCGGATAACCACCGCGCGAGATGCCAATTAGCGAGACGCTCACGTGAATCGCCCCCCTGGGCACATTTGATCGGAGATGGTGCCGCTGCCGGTATCGGCCGCGTAGCACCACTGTTGCCGCCGCCTCCGCACCGCGGATAGGCGTGTGGTCGGCCATACCTGCACCGGTCACATTGCCGAGAACAGGCAACCTGAGTACGGCATGTCCCTCTGACCCGGCAGCTAATCGGGATGGCGGACTCATCTGGGTTGTTAGGGCTGTGTCACAGGGCTCGCGGCGATCGTGAGGTGGTGACCCATGCGGTCGCGCTTGGTGCGCAGATAGCGGATGTTGTGTGGGGTTTCGCCGGTGGCCAGGCTTCCCGGCCGACGATTTCCAATCTGTAGCCGTCCAGGCTGCCGTATTTCGCCGGGTTCTTGGTGATTAGTCGCAAGCGGCGGATGCCCAGGTTCCTGAGGATTTGGGCGCCGTTGCCGTAGTTGCGCGAGTGAGTCCACCGGGAGTCCTTGGGTGATGTTCGCCTCTCTATCGTGTCCGGCCCGACCTGCAGGGCATAGGCCCGGGTCTTGTGGCCGAGCCCGATTCCTCGGCCCTCGTGGCCACGCAGGTAGACAACTGCGCCGCAGCCCTCGTCGGCGATGGCATTGAGCGCCCGTTCGAGTTGCGCTCCGCAGTCGCAAGCCAGTTGCGCGGCGGTAGCGGACGAGGTCGGCGATGGCGAGCACAGGGAGCGGTCGCCCTTCAGGTTGGGTGCGTGCTCAGGGTTTTGCCAAACCGAATCGGACTCCCTCCTCGCCCAACGGCGGCCCCAGTTTGCCGAGGACAGCATTTCTCCGGCTACAGCGAGATTGCCGAACGCTCACAGTGAGTCACGCCTGGGTGAGCGGAGTTCCTCACCCAGACGTGATCTCCGACCGTCCGAATGCAACGTGTGACTCGTACAAATGGCGGATGAGCATCTATGACACTATCGGTGGGCCGGATGCGGTCGCGGCGGCTGTAGACGAGTTCTACGGTCGTGTACTCGCCGACGAGGAACTCCGCAGTTACTTCGCGCAGACGGATCTGAAGCGGCTCAGAGCCCACCAACGCGGTTTCATCGCTGCGGCCATCGGCGGTCCGGAGATCTACCGGGGCCGCTCCATGCGGGAGGCCCACGCTGGGCTGAACGTGACCCCGGAGCATTTCGACCGTGTGGTCGGTCACCTGGTGGACACGTTGGCGGGGCTCGGCGTACCGCAGTCGACCATCGGCGAAATCGGCGCGAAGCTCGCCCCTCTCAAGGCCGACATAGCCTCGACGGTCGAGCCGCGGGTAAGTCCAATCACCCGGTGGCGTCGGCGCTGGCTGCCGAACCGGCGCGAGCTCGCCCGATGACCCGTGCTACCGAGCGTCACCGCTTGTCGATGCGCAGCTAGGGCATTAGCAGGGGGGGTGCGAGTGTGGAACTCGGCGAGTTGTGCCGGCGAAAGGCGCGCTGCCACTCGAGGGCTCGCCGCGGGCAAGGCAGTTACCACGCCAAACCACCATCACCGCGAACTGATTGGCGCGGTCGGCGCTTAGTGCCAATAACGACCGAGGCGTCGTGGTGCTCAACGCTGTGCGATGGCTGCGCCGAGTGCGCCTGCGTCGGTTCGCCCAAAAGGCGGCCCGCCGGCACGGCTTTAGCTAAGGTCACAAGCTGTTAAGAATTCCATATGCGGATCCCGCTACTCCCGTCCCACTCAGGACCATTACCCCAACCGCACCCAGAAATGTTTTGTTACTCCGAAACATTTCCACGAGCATACCGATTCCCGCCACGGCAGAGGCGACGATAAGAGCAAGAAACAAAATCAACGATTTCTCCTGATGCTCTGAGCTTCGAAGAGGGATTATGATGAGCTTCCGCAGCCACCTTCCTCGATAGAGGAAAGTGGCTGAGGCTGGGCCCCGGTGACCGCAGTCTCGGCCTGATGCTGCGCGCGGGGTGGACTCGCCCGCCGTGTCCGCCGGGCTAGGCCGGCCAGCGCCGCCCGGTCTGGTCCACGACGGTGACACCGGCCGGGAGGCCGGCGATCAATCCCGCCCGGATCGCCGGAGTCACCCCGGTCACGGTGACTTGCGAGGTAGAGCCAGAGACCCGGCGCAGTAGCCGAATCAGGCACAGCAGGGGCGCGCAGCTCGGCATCGACGGGACCGCGGACAGGTCGAGCACAATCGCGACTTCCGTGGTGCGGTCGCGCCGGCCAGCCAGCTGACGTCGGGCATCCCTGAGCAGTTTCGGGATACTGCGCTGCATGGCTCGCATCTGATCGGCAGATACACTCAGAATCACCGGCCTCTCAGGCCCGGCCGAATGGACAGGCCTGACAACGAGACGGACTGCGTCGTCCGCTGCTGTCAGACGCGGGGTCGGCCCAGCCAGAGTCGCGGCCATCACCCCATCCGTCCGAGCCTGATCGACTCGACGAAGGGAATCTGTCGGCCCCTTACCGCCGTGTCGTTGGTGCCGTTTCCCCGGTGGGGCCGCGCTGCGTGACCGGCGGCGGGTGGCGGCGGGCCGGGCTGGATGTGTCGGGCCAGACGCAGCGCGGCTCGTCGTACCGGTGCCGGGACGGAGGCGGCGTCACGGGCGAGCGCATGGCCCAACGCATCCATCAGCAGGCCGGTCGCTGAGGACAACTGGCGGTCCTGGAAGTTCCCCCTGCTTCGCAGCCGCTGTGCCGCCGTCCGGAAGATCGACGCATCCGTCCGGGCCGAGAAGGCATCGTCGCTCCGTACCCGGGCCTGGCCACTCATTGCCGCTCCTTCACATTTTGCTCGTTTTTTGCAGGGTCGCTCCCCTACCTCCACACTGTCGCTCGTCAATAGCCTGGTCATCGGCTGAGGTAGGCCAGGTTTTGGTGTGCGAGGCTGCCGAGCATCGGCAAGTTCTGCCGACCACGGTCGGCAGCCAGAGATGCTTTAGTGGGCCAGGATGGGAGTGACGAAGATGGCGAGGGACACAGTCCAGCCCGGGACCGATGCTCGGGGCGAACGCTGGGCGGGGCAGGATGCATGGCTGGCCGAGGTGGCCGCGGATGCCAGCCGAGCGGCGGGCGGTGTCCCGGTGGAGCTGTTGGGCGACTACCTGTCATTGTTGGCCGACGCCGCCACCACCGGGCGCAAGCCACTCGCGCTCGAGCTGGACGCTGTGGAGCTATTGGGTCGGCGAGCAGCCGAGTTGGGTGTCTCGGCGGGCAACGCAGTGCAGTTGTACCTGTCCGCGGCGTGGCGGTTGTGGCGCGAGCTGCCGACCGTGGTTCGTTCCAAGGACAGCGAGGTCGTCCGGAATGCCGCCGAGGCCGTGCTGCGGGCGGTTGACCGCGCCGTCGCCAGCCTGGCCGAGGGCTACACCGCCGCGCGACGCGACATGATGCGCCACGAGGAGACAACGCGCCATGAGCTGATCGAGGACCTGTTACGTGGCGACGCCGACATCGGGGGCCTCGCCGAACGAGCGGAACCGTTCGGGATGGACATGGGCCAACCGCACCAAGTCGCCCTCGCCGCACCCACAGGCCGACTGACCGACACCCAAGGCGCAACCGGGTCGCTAGAGCGGGCCGCGGTGCAGTGGCTCGGTGATCGCGACATTCTGGTGACAACCAAGGAAGGCTGGATCGTGGTCATCGCGCCCGCCGACACCACGCGGCGTACCGGCGCCGGCCTGCCGTCCGGCATGAAAAATCTCGGCACCCTGATGAACGCCGAGCTCAGCCGCTCCCCCCGGGGTCGCCCGTGGCGGATCGCGGTGGGCCGGCCCTACCCCGGCGCCTACGGGATCGCGCACTCCTACGAGGAGGCCCGAGAGACACTCACCATGGCGATACGGCTGCAACTGGACACCACGGTCATCCACGCGAACGAATTGTTGATCTACCGGGTGCTACTGCGCGACCAGCCCGCGATCGCCGACCTGGTGCATACGGTGGTCAGCCCGCTGGCCAACGCGCGCGGCGGCGCCGAACCGATGCTGAACACCCTCGACGCCTACTTCGCCACCGGCTGCGTAGTCACCGAGACCGCGCGCCGGCTACATCTGTCGGTCCGCGCGGTCAGCTACCGGCTCGAGCGGATCGCCACCCTGACCGGTTATGACCCCACCGACCCGGCGCAACGGTTCACCGTCCACGCGGCCGTACTTGGCGCACGACTACTTGGATGGCCCGAGCAGGACGTCATTGGCGGCTCAGAGTGAGCGGCGGGCAGCGGCGAAGTCGGCTCGGCCGACTCCCTGAGCTGCAACGTCGCGGCGCCCGATCGCACGCGCGGCCATCACCACGGTGCTGCGGCCGAGGTCCGGCGACATCGTGATGTCGTGGCTCCGGTACCAATGCCGCGTTGCTGGGTTGGCGTGCTCAAGGTGAGTCCAAGAATGTGACACATCGTCCCGCGGAACGCGGCAACGTTGATGACCTCCTCCGGCGTTGCTGAGTGTCGGCAATCCCAGCGTGGGTAAGTCAGCCGATCGCATCCAGTGCTGCCGATTGGGTGGGCGAGGCAGTGTTGTAGATGACGATCCGTTCACACGGCTCGTCTGGTGTTGTTCTGGGGCCGGCCGTCGGGGTGAGAAGGGTGCCGAACGCAATGGCGCACGACATCGAAGTCCTTGCCCGCGCGATCCTCGCCGGAGCGTCGGACGCCATCATCGCGACCGACCGGGCCGGGGTGATCACGCTGTGGAATCCCGGAGCGGAACGCATCTTCGGCCACCCCGCCGAGGAGGCGATCGGTCAGTCGTTAGACCTCATCATCCCGGAGCGGCTGCGCCTCGCCCATTGGCGAGGGTTCTCCGAGGTGATACGGACCGGCCAGAGCCGCTACGGGACCGGCGAGCTGCTGAGCGTGCCAAGCTTCCGGCGGGACGGCCAACGCATTTCGATCGAGTTCACCATCGTGCCGCTGAAGGACGTCGAAGGCCGCATGGCCGGGATGGTGGCCATCCTGGGTGATGTCACTGCCCGCTTCGATGAGCTGAAGACCCTGCGTCGGAGACTCGCCGCGCTCGAGCCTCGCTAGTGGTGTCTACGAGAGGGGGCTGAGGGCAGAATCTCAGTGCCGACTTGCCGGATGTGGCCAGCTCGGCGGTCGAGATTCGCCCGCTGCGGCCGCGGTTCTCCTCCCCCTGCGGGGCACAATGCTCGCCCTGCGAATTTTACTGATGCTCGCCGGACGCCCAGCCGAAGTATAGGGCAATTGAATGTGACGGAGAGGGCATGATCGCCGTTCCTGGTCCGGCCGCCCTGGGACCCCCGGTGCCCCGTCAAAGGACGACGGTATGGCCTCACATCACGGGATGTCGAATTATCATTCCCTACAGCTAGCAGAGGTGATTCAGTGCGATTTCCGCTGCGCAATCGGATGGGCGCGCTCCGGCGCGGCAGGCGGGAGCACGTTTCGCCATTCCGCGGGGCCGAAGCTGAAGCAGAGGATCTCCATGCAATGTTGCCTGCCGGGTTGGCGGCGGCGTTGCCGGCGCAGCCATTGGGTCTGTTGTTCGTAGCTGTCGCGCTGGCGCGAGCAGGACGGCGCACCGGAGATCTAGCAAGACAATTCAGGTTGAGCAACCAGGACGCGCGGACCGTCGTGGCTCACGCGCTCCATTCCCAGCCCGTGTTTCCGACCTCCCACACAGAAGCTCCGCGCGAACCTCGCCCAGAACCGATTGCTCCCGCCCCAGCGGCTGCCCGGGATTGCCCGGTGCCTGCTGTTGACACGGCCGGACGACGGTCATTCTTCCTGGCCGGTACCGACGACCCACTGACCGCTCGGGGACGTCGCTGAGCTGACTATCCAGGTCGTGCCACGCCCCGCGCGCGGTCGAACTGATCAATCGCGACCATTTCGAGCTAGGCGCGGACGCTACCGGCGGCGGACAGGCGGCCGGGCCGATGCCAAGATTGCTCAGATTGGCCAGAGCAGGCTCTCGGCCCTGAGTAGCGCAGACGGCCGCCAGCGTGACAAACCGAGCCCGCACGGGAGCCCTGTGGCTGGTCTTGCCCGGGCCTCGGCAGGCAGCTCCGGTCTAGCCTGACGTGGGCTGGGCTGGCTGGGGCTAGATGCTCACCGAGGCAATCAGCCGACCGCGAGCTGTGCCAGCGGCAGGTCGACTCGAGCGAGTTGGGTAGGGTCCAGCCGCTGGCCGGACTGGATGATTTGCTTGATCGGCTCGGTGACATGCCAGACGTTGACGTTCATCGCGGCCAGTACTCGCCCGTCGCGCAGCCAGAACGCGATGTATTCCCGGTTGGCGATGTCACCGCGGACGACGACCTGATCGTATCCGTCGGGGTCGAGGTATCCGGTGTACTCCATGCCGAGGTCGTACTGGTCGGTAAAGAAGTAGGGCAGGCGCTCGTAGCTCGCGGCGTACCCGAGCATGGTCTTGGCCGCGGTGGCCGGCTGGTGTAGTGCGTTGGCCCAATGCTCGACGCGGACCTGGCGGTGTAGCCGTGGGTGGTAGGCGTTGGCAACATCGCCGGCGGCGAGGATGTCGTTATCGGATGTGCGCAAGTGCTCGTCGACCAGAATGCCGTTGTCGATGTTCAGGCCGCAGGATCTCGCTAGCTCGACGTTCGGGATCACGCCCACACCGACGACAATCGCGTCGGCGGCTAGCCTGGTGCCATCGCGGAGCAACACAGCGCCGGCGGTCGAGGGATCGACGCCGGGCTGGATGGCGGTGACGGTTACCCCACAGCGCAGCCTGACGCCGTGGTCGGTGTGCAGATCGGCGAAAGATCTCGCTATCTCGGGGCCCAGGACTCGGAGTAGCGGCAGCTCAGCTTGCTCGAGCACGGTGACCTCGGCTCCGTTGGCGCGAGCCACAGCGGCGGTCTCCAGACCGATCCAACCCCCTCCGATGATCACAACGCGGGCCCCGGGACGCAGCGAGGACCTGAGCCGGTCGCTGTCGTCGAGGTTCCGCAGGTAGTGCACGCCCGCGAGGCCGGAGCCAGGTACGCGCAGCCGGCGCGGGGTGGCACCGGTGGTGAGCAGTAGCTTGTCGTAGCGCAGCCGGCCGCCATCACCGGTCACGAGCTCGTGGGCGGCGCGGTCGATCGCGGTCACGGTGCAGTCGAGCCGCAGGTCCACCTTGTGCTCGGCGTACCACCCGGGCGGGTGCACAAAAACCGTGTCGCGCTCGGCGTAGCCCTGCAAGTACGCCTTGGACAGCGGCGGCCGCTCATACGGTCGGTGCGGCTCCGCCCCGAGCAGCACGACGTGGCCTTCGAAGCCCTCGGCGCGCAGCGCCTCGGCGGCCTTCGCTCCAGCCAACCCCGCACCAACTATGGCGAACGTGGGTGGGTCAATCATGGGATCATCCTCATTCCGCTCCGGCGCACGGCCAGGAGCTTGCGATCAAGGTTGGGCGAGAGAGCCGCCCAGGACCCCGCGCCCGGCGTGGGCCGTCGTCCCCGATCCGCGGATCTCGTCATCGGGACGGCCCTTCGCTGCGGCCCGCGGTACTCGGGAGGTCGTCTGGGTCGTAGGCCTCGATCGCGTGGCTCAACACCCCGCGGTCAAGTTCTCGCCGATCGACCAGCTCCCCCAGTACTCGCAAGACGATCGAGGGGGCGTCGATCTGGCGGTGGCGGCGCAGGGCGGCCCGGGTATCGGACCGGCCGAACCCGTCGGTGCCTAGCGAGGTCCAGGTTCCGGGCACGAACGGCGCGATTTGGTCGGGCACCGCGCGCATCCAGTCAGACACCGCGACGATCGGTCCCGGCCGGTTCTTGAGCCGGCGGGTGAGGTACGGGATTCTGCGGGGTCGGTCATGGTGGCGGCGGTTCCACTCGTCTGTGGCGAGAGCTTCGCGGCGCAGCTCGGTCCAGGAGGTCACCGACCACACGTCGGCCTTTACACCCCAGTCTGTGTGTAGGTATCGCTGAGCCTGCAGTGCCCATGGCACGGCGATCCCGGAGGCGAGGATTTGCGCCCGGGGCCCGGCGCCGTCCGGTGCGGGCCGGTAGCAATGCATTCCGGCCAGGATGCCGTCGATGTCGACGTCGTCGTGTTGTGGTGGCTGGAGGATCGGCTCGTTGTAGAGGGTGAGGTAGTAGAAGACGTTCGGGTCTTCGCCTGGTCGGGCATGGCCGTACATGCGTCGCAACCCGTCGCGCACGATGTGGCCGAGCTCGAACCCGTACGCCGCGTCGTAGGCGATGCACGCCGGGTTCGTGGAGGCCAGCAGCAACGAGTGCCCGTCCTGGTGCTGCAAACCCTCGCCGTTCAGCGTGGTGCGCCCCGCCGTCGCGCCGAGCAGGAACCCGCGCGTCATCTGATCCGCAGCGGCCCACAGCCCATCTCCGGTGCGCTGGAACCCGAACATCGAGTAGAACACGTAGACGGGGATCATCGGCTGGCCGTGGGTGGCGTAGGAGGTGCCGGCCGCGGTGAAGGACGCCACCGAGCCGGCCTCGGTGATGCCCTCGTGCAACAGGACCCCCGCAATGTCCTCTTGGTAGCTCAGCAGCTGCTCGCGGTCCACCGACAGGTAGTTCTGCCCATGCGGGGAGTAGATTTTCTTGGACGGGAACAGCGCGTCCAGACCGAAGGTTCGGGCCTCGTCCGGGATGATCGGCACGAATCGGTGCCCGATTTCCGGGTCTTTCATCAGGTCCTTGAGTAGCCGGACGAAGGCCATTGTGGTGGCCACTTCTTGGCGACCGGATCCGCGCCGGGCCACCTCATATACCGGGTCGCCGGGCAGCACCAGCGGTGTGCTGTTCACCGTGCGGGCTGGCAGATAGCCGCCCAACGCGCGGCGGCGTTCATGCAAGTAGGCGAGCTCGTCGGAGCCCTCCCGCGGGCGGTAGTACGGCGGCAGCGTCTCATCCAGCGCCGAGTCCGGGATGTCGAGGTAGAGCCGGTCGCGGAAGCCCCGCAGGTCCTCGCCGGTGAGCTTCTTCATCTGGTGGGTAGAGTTGCGGCCCTCGAAATGTGAGCCGAGCGTCCAGCCTTTGATGGTTTTGGCAAGAATCACGGTGGGCTGACCGGTGTGCTGGGCGGCCGCACGGTAGGCGGCGTAGAGCTTGCGGTAGTCGTGCCCGCCGCGTTTGAGCCCCCAGATCTGCTCGTCGGTCAGGTCCCGCACCATCGCCGCCGTGCGCGAGTCGCGGCCGAAGAAATGCTCCCGCACGAACGCCCCGGACTCGGCCTTGTAGGTCTGGTAGTCCCCGTCCAGGGTGGAGTTCATCAACTCGACCAGCACACCGTCGGTATCCGCGGCGAGCAGCGGGTCCCACTCTCGGCCCCAGATCACCTTGATGACATTCCAGCCCGCGCCACGGAAGAATGACTCCAACTCCTGGATGATCTTCCCGTTGCCCCGCACCGGGCCGTCGAGGCGCTGCAGGTTGCAGTTGACCACGAAGGTCAGGTTGTCCAGACCCTCGCGGGCCGCCAGGCCGATCGCGCCCAAGGACTCTGGCTCGTCGATCTCTCCGTCGCCGAGGAAGGCCCACACCCGCTGGCGACTGGTGTCGGCGATCCCCCGAGCCCGCAGGTAGCGGTTGAACCGGGCCTGATAGATCGCGTTCAGCGGCCCGAGACCCATCGAGACCGTGGGGAACTGCCAGAAATCGGGCATCAGCCGCGGATGGGGATAAGAGGGTAGGCCGCCACCGGATCCGGCATGCGAGAGCTCTTGGCGGAACCCGTCCAGGCGGTCCTCGGACAGCCGCCCCTCGAGGAATGCCCGCGCGTAGATCCCCGGGGATGCGTGGCCCTGGAAGTAGATTTGGTCACCGCCTCCCTCGGCGCCATGGCCGTGGAAGAAATGGTTGAAACCCACCTCGTAGAGCGAGGCCGCTGAGGCGTAAGTGGAGATGTGTCCTCCGACGCCAACCCCGGGCCGCTGCGCCCGGTGCACCATCATCGCGGCGTTCCACCGGACATACGCCCGCAGACGCCGCTCGATGAACTCGTCGCCGGGGAACACCGGCTCGAACTCCGGCGAGATCGTGTTGACGTAGTCGGTGCCCACCAGGCTCGGCACCCCGACCCGCCGCTCGCGGGCGGCCCGCAAGACGCTCAGGAGCACCGCGCGGGCCCGGCCGCGCCCACTGTGATCGACCAACCCGTCCAGCGACTCCACCCATTCCTGAACTTCCGAAGGGTCGACGTCCCGAATTTGGCTGATCAAACCATCGCTGATAGCCGTGGGATGCCCCGTTGCTGAGGCCATGATCCTCTCCTTTCTCTGCCAAGAGCGAGCCCTAGCCAGCGGCTGGTGCGCGTCCGTGTGCGGCGTGAGTGCGTTGGCTGACGAACCGGCTGGTGGAGCGCCCCGCCGACGGCCGGTGTGGCGGGCCGGAGGTTGGCGCGGTGTGGGAGGCGCGAGCACAGCCACGGGCGAGGTACCCGGCGCCGAAGCCCACCTCGGTCACCTGTAGGTGGGTGACCTGATCGGCCAACAGCCGCCAGGGTCGATCGAACCCGGTGAAATCGGCAATGTAGGGACCCTGCAGCGCGGTGACCAGGACACGCAGCGGCCAAAGCCACCGCGCGGGCCATTTCCATCCGCCGGCGACGACCGACGCGCCGGGGCGCACGTGGTTGAAGATATGGCTCAGCGCTGCCGGGGACTGCAGCACCTCGTGCGCCGCGCAGAACAGGGCGGCGTCGATGTCGGGAAGCTCGGCCTGCTCCGCTGGGGAGTTGATCAGCGTTACGTTGCGCCAGCCTCGCCCGGTGACGTGGCGGGCGGCGACCGCGAGCAGTCGCGGCGAATCGTCGACCCCGATGATTCGCCCACCCGGTCCGACCCAGGCCTGCAGGGCGGGGAAATTCAAACCCGATCCGCAGCCCACATCGATCACCGTGTCCCCGCGCCGGGGCGCCAGCATGCCCACCAACCGGTCGCGCCAGCCGGGGAACATTTCGGTGCGTCGCTCGTAATCCTCGGCAAGGGAGAGGTGAGCCCCGGGCAACGGCAGCGCTCGCGGGATCGGCCGCTTCCTGGTCGATCCGTCGCGGATTCCCGCACTCGGTCCTGGTGCCGCGGCCATCATTCTCCTCGCATGTTCGGTGTGATGGGATCCTTCGAGCGGCTGGGTGATCGAGAGGGTGGCCGCCCCGGTCCTGGCTTGGTTCTGCTCAGCAGGGTGTTGCGGATCGGTCCGGTGGGCCGGTCGGGACGAACGGACGCGCGGGTTCAGGTCCATGGCGGGGTGGCGTCGGCTCGGCGCAGCGTCAGCAAGAACGTTGCGGCGCAGGCGGCGAACAGCACGGCGCCTCCGACAGACCCGACCAACAGCAACAGCACACCCAGCGTGGTGTCGAGCCACATCAGCACCGTGTAGGTCAGACGGTCCTGGTCGCTCAGCCGGTACGCCGCGCTTGGCCGTCGCTGTGTGCTGCTGCCGAAGGCCCGCACGAATCCGGGATCTTCAGCGAGGAACTGGCGCTGGATCTCGCGCAGAGTCGCCCGATCGCGGTCACTGAGCACATCCCACCTCCCTTCGGCGGCCATACAAGGCGTGAATCAAGCTCGAACGACCTTTTCCTCTCGCGTTGTGCCTATCGTCATCGATATCCATTTATCTATGGCCCGCCGCTGGGTCAACTTTTGCGTGACCGGAGCTTTGCGGGATCATCGATGCTCCGCTGTTTTCCCTATCTCCCTCGCCCCTGGCGTGGAGGGCGAGGGCAGAATGGGCGTACGCGCCGCCGGTGCGCATTTCGGACTAGCAACTCTTATCGTAACACGATATTTGTCGTGGCATCACTCGGTCGCTTGCTCGGCGTTGAGCACGTCCGCGAGCACGGCGGCCTCGCTGATCTCAGGCTTTCGAGTGGCGGTGAGTAAGGTCAGCGTCCGACACCGGGCCAGCTCGCGGAGGTAGCGCAGCGCATCGGCCCGTTCGGGATCATCGAGTTCCCGCCGGTAGCGGCGCTCGAACTCGGCGAACCGGTCGGGGTCGTGGCCGTACCAGGTGCGCAGTTCCGCCGACGGGGCGACGCCTTTGCACCAGTCGTCGAGGTCGGCCCGGGCTCTGCTCAGTCCGCGCGGCCACAGGCGATCGACCAGCACTCGGATGTCGTCGCACGGTCCGCGTTCGACGTAGACCCTTTCGACTCGTACATGTGAGTTTCTCTGCATTTCTTTCGGCTCTTCTCGTCATTGTTGGTGCCGCCTCGAAGAGGTGTTCTACGCGGAGCAGCGGTTCGCGTGCTCAGTGACCGCGTGCTCGCCGGCCTCTACTGGGAGTCGGCTCCGGGGTGCGGCCGCCCTCGTTCTCCCATCTCGCGAGCGCCAGCTCGGGATCGATGAGGGCGGGATAGTGGGTGCCAGATTCCCGCCCATGGGGCGCGTGCTGGCCTCGGTCCGCGGAATCGGGATTCTCAGCTGCCGCGGTCATGACCGGGGGTTCCATAGCTCACCGCAAGTTCGCGAGGCTGCTGTGGCGGGCTCGGTCGCCCACCTTGGCTGACGGCGGGCTCGAAGCCTGTCCAAGGTCTCCTCCAGCAGCGCGTCGAGCTCAGCCTCGCTGCGGCGTTCCAGTAGGTAGGCCAACGGCGTCATGTCGCGACGCACCGGTTTCGGCTGGGGAGGACGGGATTTGTCTCGGCCGGCGGGGAGTCCGCAGTGGCGGCACTCCCACAATTCGGGCGGCGTTGCGTTGGCGGACCAGGCTGGCCGGGTGAGGTGACCGCGTTGACACCAGTAGGACACCGTGCGCGGCCACCCCGCCAGGTCACCGCGGGGTGGGTCATCGATGCGGGCGCGCATTTCGTTGCGATCGATCACCGGACACGCCTCCTTGAGGCTGGATGGATACATACGCACGGGCGAACTGTGCAGGCTGCCGGACGGACGTTCGGTGCGTCTGCGTGCTGAGGCGCAGGCGCGGCGTGTCGAGTCCGTTGCATCGAGGCACCCGCCGCGATGGTTCACACAGACAATCCGACCCTGTGGATCTCGTCCTGGTAACTGGGTCGCGCTCCCGCAGGTCCGCGGCAACTCATCGCTGATCATTTTGTGTCTCAGTCGATCCCTGCGGAGCACTCAAGGACCGATGCCGGGTAGGGCCGGCGCCAGGTGTCGCTGAGCGCTGTGCATTGTCTGGGTCCGCTATCCACGCGGCGGGGCGCCATCTCACGGCTGCGTCCAGGCCGATGACGATGACCGGGACGGGGCTGTAGCGCAGGAGCGTTCCACTGGTCGATCCGAGCAGAACCCGGGCCGCCGGGTGGCGTTTGCGGCTGCCCACCACGATTGCCTCGGCGTGAGCGGAGCGCTTGAGTAGCTCGCTCGAGGCCAGCCCGGCGGGCAACGCGTAGCTCACCCGGACGTCGGGGTACCGATGACGCCAGACCCGCAGATTCCAGGCCAGCAGGTTCCGCTCGCGTCTGACCGCACGATCGTTGGGTAGATCGTGTGTGCCGGGGGCGCCGAAGCGGGCGTGCAGCACGAGCAGCTCGCGGGCTCGCCGACGGGCGAGATCGAAGGCGACCTCGATGGCGTCGGCCTCGGCCTCCACTGAATCGAGCCCGAGCAGGACGAACCTGTCCCGCTCAGCTGGTAACGGCCATCGCCGCACTCCGACGAGAGGGCAGCGGACATGGCCACTGAGCGTCGTCGTGGTGGAGCCGAGCAAGATCTCGTCGATCCCGCCGGTCCCGGTGAGGCCGAGTACGAGCAGCGCGGCTCGGGCGGACAGGTCGCTCAGCGTCCGCGCCGGTTCTCCGGTCTCCAGGTCGGTGCGCACCGCCGCCCTGTCGATGTAGCGTTCGGCCTCGGTACGGGCACGGGCCAGCACTCCGGTGGCATGTCTGACCTGCGGTGTCGGGCGGGCTCGAACATCGAGGTAGGGCGCGGCGTGCACTAGCGCCAGCGGCGCCCCCCGCGAGGCGGCTTCCGCCGCTGCCCAGCGGACGGCCGCCAGGGCGTGGGCGGACCCGTCCACCCCGACCAGCACCGCGTCGGTCGGGATCGTGGGGTTCGTCGAGTGGTCGTGCGTGCGTGCCATAACTGCCTCCATCAGGTTGGTGCCAGCCTCACGTGGCCGAGACGCGTGGCTGCTGTCCCGCAGCGGGCCTGGCCTCAACGCATGCGGCGCCCCCGCAATATGGGTCAGGTTCGTTTCCGTCGTCGCAGTGGCCGATGGCGGATCTGGGCGGTGGCCGCTGGCCGGGGGGGTGCGGCGTCGATTGGTGTGTAGTGGTGGCCGACGATCGCGATCGGACTGTGCGCGTGGCGCAGCACGGTCCGGCCCACCGAAGCCCGCGGCGTGCCCAGGAGGCGTGCCCTGCCGGCGGAGGCCACTACGACCAGCGCCGCGCCGGCGGATTCGGCGATCAGTGCACCGGCCGGATCGGTCTGGACCACCTTGATGACGACCGGTACCTCGGAATATAGGTCTCGCCAGCACGCGAGCGTGTGCTCCACCGAGCACATGCCGAGGTACTCGGCCAGCATGGGGTCACCGCGAACCGCCTCGACGTCCGCGGGAGTATCGGGTGACCAGGCATGCACCGCCGTGAGTCCGACCCCACGTTGTCGGGCGGCCTGGAAGGCGAACCCGATCGCCGGTGCGCACGAGGGTGTGGCATCGACGCCAACCACGACGCGCGGCGGAGAGCAGCCAAGGCTCACGCCATCATCGAACGGATGGACCACCACCACTGGGCAGCGTGCGCGTGCTGAGACTTGAATCGAGACCGACCCGGCGAGCAGGCGCCGCACTCCGCACAGGCCGCGGTTGCCCAGCACTAGCAGCTGGGCATCGGCGGCTTCGCGCGGTAGCACCCGCGCAGCCGCCCCCCACAGCAGAAGTGGCAACACCTCAATATCCGGCGCAATCGACCTGACCCGGGCCTGCGCTCGTTGCAGAGTCCGCTCAGCCGATTCTCGCGCGAGGCAGGAAATGCCCTCCAGCGACAGGAGAACACCGTGAGGGTCGACGACGGCGGGTTGGTGGAAGGCGTGCACGATCCGTAGCGGACAGTGCTGGGCCGCCGCTTCCGCGGCCGCCCAGACCACCGCCTCCGCGGCGGCTCCGCCGGCGTCGACCCCCACCACGATGGGAGCCCGAACCGCACGCGCGCTCATCGGTCGAGTGCGGTGACCGGGCGCACCTCGGCTCGTTGGTCCGCGAACTCGCTAGGTTCACCCGCTTCTTTAGCCGACAAACCTGCCAGGTAGCCGCCGTTGGTCCACGCGGGCCGCACAGTCCCCCCCGCCCTCTCCGCCGGCACCTCCGCCGAGGTCTCGGTGGCGGGAGTCACCCGGCTCACCACCGCGCTGGTCGACCGGTCGGCCTCGCCGGTGGACGCCGTGTTGAGCCCGGCGCCGTTTTCGGTGCTGGTTTCGGGGGGTGTGGCGCGTTCCAGGAAACGCAGCAGTTCCACCGGGAATGGCAGCACCAGGGTGGAGTTCTTCTCCGCGGCAACCTCCACGACGGTCTGCAACAAGCGCAGCTGCAGCGCCGCCGGGTGCTCGGCCATCACCTCAGCCGCCTGGGCGAGTTTCTCCGACGCCTGCAACTCACCTTCAGCGGTGATCACCCGAGACCGTCGTTCCCGCTCGGCCTCAGCTTGGCGCGACATCGACCGCTTCATCGAATCCGGCAACGCGACATCCTTGATCTCGACCCGGTCGATGTGCACGCCCCACCCCAACGCCGGACTATCGATCATCAACTCCAGGCCCTGATTGAGCCGCTCCCGGTTGGACAACAAATCATCCAGATCGCTCTTACCAATGATCGAACGCAACGACGCCAACGCAACCTGACGAATCGCCGACTCGTAGTCCTGCACATCCACGATCACCTTCACAGGGTCGATCACCCGAAAATAAACCACCGCATCGACCCGCACCGTGACGTTATCGCGGGTGATCCCGTCCTGGGCTGGCACCGGCATCGTCACCACCTGCATATTGACCTTGTACATACGGTCAACGAACGGTGCGATCACCGCCAGCCCTGGGCCGAGGACCCCAGTCCGGACTCGCCCGAACCGGAAAACAACACCCCGCTCAAACTGCTTAACCACCCGCAGACTCGCCCCGGCCCCCATCAGCCCAAGAGCCACAACCGCGATAAGGAGCGCAACAGATAAGGCGATCATCTTCATTCCTCCGATACCTACTCGAGGCCTCGCCGACCAATTCATTCGGGCCGAAGCCGTGAGATCCATCAATAGTGTGAACGGCTAGACCCGCCAGCCCGGGAATGCGGTCGATTCGGGTCCGGGCGCGACGGAGGTGTCGCTTCCGCGCGGCCCGGGCCCGGCGTGCGCCCAGCTACGGGCCCTGGCGCCCGTCGCGGATGCGATGCCCGCGCCGAAGCCAGATCAGGCAGCCGGCCGCGACGATGAACAACAGCGCGGGACCGGCCGCCTGAACGACGATCATGAGAACGCTGAGTAGCAACGCGATCACGATCATGACGGTCAGGGTGGCCTGACGGGCATCCAGCTTGCGCGCTGTCAGACCGCGCGCCTTGCGGTCGAAGGCCTCGGCGAACTGGGGATCCTCAGTCAGGAGTCGAAGTTGGATCTCGTCCAGCGTCTCGCGTTCGCGGTCGCTGAGCATGGCACACCTCCTCGGGTGCGAGTCCGTTCGATGCGGTCTGAACGCCGCTCCATCCGGACTTTAGTATCGTATCACGATATAAAATGGTTGTATGTAGCTCTGCCGGCCAGGGCTTGTGCCGCTGGTCTCCCCACCGAGCACGCCCGGGCCGGCGCCCCGATAACGTGGCGCCTGCCGATGCCGCGCACGTCATCGCGGTGACGACGCCCGAGCGGGTGCTGACCAGGCATTTCGCCCGCCGGTGACCGTCAGGAGTCAGGCCTGTCGGCGTCCTTAGCGAGTCGACGACAGGTCGGGCACAACGTTGCCTCACGAACCGCCACGAGCACCGCGTGAGCGATATCGGCACCACAGGCATCGCAACTGTCATAGTCCGCGGTACGCACCCGGTTCAGTGCCCGCTCAATACCGGTAAGTGCACGTTCGGCGCCAGCTGGCCGCTGCACCGTTTCGTGGCATTCGGAGAGTTGTTCACGGCGAAACTTCCGCTACCGCTGCAGAGCCTCATCCAAGCGAGGCAGTTGCCGCACCTAGGAATCGGAGGGGTAATCGGCGGGCGCCCACCCCGCGGGCATATCGCCCACACGTGTCTGCCCACCCCGAGACCACACAGCCGGGGAAGACTAGTCGTCAGAGGAAGTCCTCATCATCCCCTCCAGGGTTCGGACGCTGGCAGGACCGATTCCGCCGCGCAGCGTGCTGTTGCCTGGTCCCGAGGGCCGGGCACCACCAACGATGCCTCACCCGACCATCGGCGGCACCGGGCATGCCCAGCCAACTACGACCGCCTCAGACTGCCGAAGGCCGGCAAGCCGGCGTCACACCCGACATAACGGACAGCCGTTCTTGCGGCTTGCGCGTAGGCCCCGCGCCGTCTCTCGATAGGGGCCAGCTGTCCCTGCTCGACACGCCGGCAACTCCGCCAAGCGGATCGATAATCATCGCGCCACACCGGCGCTGAGCAGTACCCCGAGGACAAGACGGAGCGCGACCTCGACCGCAACGACACATTTGCAGATACCCCTCTGACCGGCTATGCCCGAGCCTCGGGGGCGCCACCTCGGGCAGCTTCTCGGCGACACCGCGACGGACACCATGTGCCAACCATGGGTAAAGGCGGCCGCTGCCACCCAAGATCGGCGCAACGGCTGTACCGCTCACAATCTCGACCCCGCTCCGGTAGCACTCCAAGCTCGTCGGTCGGGATTCGGGGCAGCGCGGTCGGGTTGGCGATCTTCAAGCCGTCAGGTGCTCAGCGGCGGTCGTCGAGGTCGTAGCTTAGCCGATGCGCCAGCGACACGACCCCTTCGAGTCGTTCGACGAATTCGGTCGCCAGCCGCGCTTCGCGTCTGGTGGGTAAGTTGCCGGACAACGTCACCACGCCCTGCTCGACGCGTACGCGCACTCGGGTCGAGTCGGATAGACGCAGTCGGGTCAGGCCGGCGACGATTTCCTCGCGAAGCTCCTCGTCGTCACGGAGGAACACTCTCAGCAGCTCGGACCGCCCGATAACCCCGACCATGCGTTGGGTGCCCGAGTGGTCGGTATCCACCACCGGCAGGCAGCCGAGGTGGCGCTCGTACATGATCTGGGCCGCCTCAGCGACGCTGGTGTCTGAAGCCACGGTCACCACAGGGGTGGACATCATGGTGAACACCGTCTTCGGTCGGTGCCAAGCGCCGCCGCCTCGATGCCACCGGCCGTTCAGCGGGGGTATCGGTCGACGCGGGTCCCCCAGGCTCGCCGTCTTCAGCAGGTCGTGCTCGGAGACGACGCCGACCAGCCGATCCTCGGCGTCCAGCACCGGCACCACTCGGATCGCCTTTGACCACATCAGCTCGGCCAGCTCTGCGATGGCGGTGTCTGGGCGCACCGAGATCACATTGGTGGTCATCAGGTCCCGGACCAGGGTCCGCTGGGGTGTGTTCCGTTCCTCTGGCTCCTTCGCTGCCGTCGGTTCGATCGGCGCTTGCGTGGTCATGATTGGTCCTCTCGAAGCTGGGGTCTGTGGTAGATCAACTGATGGGGCCGCTCCAGTGCGGCGCGATGCGCTCCCGCTCCCGTTGCTAGTGGGCGCAGTTACCGGCCAATGCCCCGCGGCTCAGGCCGCGCCAGGTGAGCAACACCCCCGACGCGCAGGCGAGGGCGATCAGCAGGCCTGGGTCTTCGGCGTCGAGTTGGCGCCCCAGATCATCGAGCGTCTCTCGTTCGTAATTGCTCAGCATAGATTTTCAACCTGGTGTCCGTCGCGGGCGTGGTGCCCGCGCCCAAGCCAGATCAGGCAGCCGGCCGCGACGGTGAACAACAGCGCGGGACCGGCCGCGTGCACGGCGATCGTGAGCACGCTGTGCAGCAACGCGATCACGATCATGACGGTCAGGGCGGTCCGACATGAAGCCAGTCCGCGCACTGCCAGGCCGCGCGCGTTGCGGTTGAAAGCTGCCGTGAACTGGGGATCCTCGGTCACGAGTTAATGTTGGATCTCATCCAGCGTCACGCGTTCGCGGTCGCTGAGCATGGCACACCTCCTTGGGTGTGTGTCCGTTCGACGCGGTCTGAGCGCCGCGTCCATCCGGACATCAATATCGTAACACGATATAAATTGGTTCTGTGTAGCTCTGTCGACCAGGGCTTGTGCCGCTGGCCTGCCTACCGAGCGCACACGGGCTGGCGCTCCAGGAGCGTGGTGCCTCCCTAGGCCCCGCCGCGCCACCCGTTGTGGCGGTGAGGAATCCAGGGTTCGGAAGCTGACAGGACCGATTCCGCCGCGCAGCGTGCTGTTGCCTGGTCCCGAGGGCCGGGCACCACCAACGATGCCTCACCCGACCACCGGCGGCACCGGGCATGCCCAGCCAACTACGACCGCCTCAGACTGCCGAAGGCCAGCAAGCCGGCGTCACACCCGAGATAAAGGACAGCCGAGGCAGCATCCGGAACCCTGCCGCCGAACGCAACGCACAGCGCTCGCTCCGCTCATGCTTGACAAGGCTCACCAGTTCGATCGCCATGCTCAAGCGTTGACTGGTTCGGCGAAGCTGGCCCCCGGTGTGCGTGTCGGGGTGATCCTGGTAAAGCGCCCCAACAGCAACGACGGCTGATGTGAACGGCGAGGCGCCAGGGCCCAGGCGGCCGGCATTCATCTCGATTTCGGGCCCTCATCGGGTTGCTGCTCGCGCCCGGCGCGCTCGCTTACTACTTCGGCGGCGGTCGCGCCGTTTCCGGTGTGGGCTTCGGCGCGCATGCGGGCCACCATGTGTGGGTAGTGCAGCTCGAAGGCCGGGCGCTCGGAGCGGATCCGGGGGAGCTCGGTGAAGTTGTGCCGGGGCGGCGGGCACGAGGTGGCCCACTCCAGCGAGTTGCCGTGGCCCCACGGGTCGTCCACGGTGACTACCCGGCCGTAGCGGTAGCTGCGGAACACGTTGTAGACGAACGGCAGGATGGAGGCGCCGAGCACGAAGGAGGAAATAGAGGAGATCGTGTTCAGCGTGGTGAACCCGTCGGTGGGCAGGTAGTCGGCGTAGCGGCGGGGCATGCCCTCGGCACCCAGCCAGTGCTGCACCAGGAACGTGCCGTGGAAGCCGAAAAACGTGAGCCAGAAGTGCACCTTACCCAGCGTCTCGTTCATCATCCGGCCAGTCATCTTCGGGAACCAGAAGTAGATGCCGGAGTAGGTGGCGAACACGATGGTGCCGAACAGCACGTAGTGGAAGTGCGCGACCACGAAGTAGGTGTCGGTGACGTGGAAGTCCACCGGCGGCGAAGCCAACAGCACCCCGGTCAAGCCGCCGAACAGGAACGTGAGCACGAACCCGATGGCGAACAGCATCGGACTCTCGAAGGTCAGCTGTCCTTTCCACATGGTGCCGATCCAGTTGAAGAACTTGATCCCGGTCGGGATCGCGATCAGGAAGCTGGTGAACGAGAAGAACACCAGCAGCACCGCGCCGGTGGCGTACATGTGGTGCGCCCACACCGCGGACGACAGGCCCGCGATTGAGATGGTCGCGTAGATCATTGTCTTGTAGCCGAACAGCGGTTTGCGGCTGAACACCGGGAATACCTCGGTGACGATCCCGAAGAACGGCAACGCGACGATGTAGACCTCGGGGTGGCCGAAGTACCAGAACATGTGCTGCCAGAGGATGACGCCACCGTTAGCCGGGTCGAACACGTGCGCGCCCAGGTGTCGGTCGGCCTCGAGGCCCAGCAACCCCGCCGTGAGCACCGGGAACGCGATAATGATCAGGATCGAGGTGATGAAGATATTCCAGGTGAAGATCGGCATCCGGAACATCGTCATGCCCGGCGCCCGAAGGCAGATCACCGTGGTCAACATGTTGACCGCACCGAGGATGGTGCCCAGGCCGGCCACCACTAGACCCATGATCCACAGGTCGCCGCCCACTCCCGGGGAGTGCGTCGCGTTGGACAGAGGGGTGTATGCGAACCAACCGAAATCGGCGGCCCCGCCCGGGGTGAGGAATCCGCTCAACACAGTGAGCCCACCGAACAGGAACAGCCAGTAGGAGAATGCATTCAACCGTGGGAACGCCACGTCAGGCGAGCCGATCTGCAGCGGCAGGATGTAGTTCGCGAAGCCGAACAAGATCGGCGTGGCGTAGAGCAGCAGCATGATCGTGCCGTGCATGGTGAACAACTGGTTGTACTGCTCCGGGGACAGGAACTGCATTCCCGGCCGGGCCAGCTCGGCGCGCAACAACATCGCCATCGCCCCACCGGCCATGAAGAACGCGAACGCGGTCACCATGTACAGGATCCCGATGTCTTTCGGATCGGTGGTGCGCAGGTACCGCACCAGCGACGTCCCCTTGACCGGTCGACGCACCGGATTCCGGTGCGCGACGATCGATTCCGGTTTCGGACCCACGGTGGTCACGACGACCCGCTCCCCCGACAGCGGCGGATCGCCACATGGTCGCTGACCGTACGGCTCAGCCGGCGGTTGAGCGCCCCGGCGATCCGGATGGCCTGAACCTTGGCCAGCTCTGCCGTCTCTCCTCGATAACGCTCATTGACGGTGGCCGACCACAACTCGAGCCATCGCCGGAAAAGTGCCGGGGTGAGCTCGATCTTGGCGTTGAGCTGAAGGTGGGGGCGTAATGCATTGCGGTGATAACGGTGAGTGTGCAGCAGCGCCGACTCCCAGAAGTCGCACATCACAGGCAGATGAGCGACCAGATCTACCTGGGCGATGTCGATGAAAATCGGCCCGAGGAGTTCATCGGCGAACGCTCGCCGGTAGAACGCGGTCACCAGGCCCGCGATGTCGGCTCGATTGGTGATGTCGCCAGTAGGCGCGTCAACGGTCATTGTCCGACCCGGATCCGCATGCCCGCTCGGCGCTGGTGCACGGTCAGGTACGACAGGCCGTGCGTCCCCGCCGCGAGGCTGCGGGTGCAGCCGCGGGGCAGCCAGACCAGCTCACCGACCGTGAGTGGCACCAGCCCGTTGTCAGTGGTGAGCATTCCAGTCCCGGCGATCACTATCACCAGCACGTCGAGATCACACTCGGTGTGGGTATCGATCACCCGACCAGCCGGAAGGCTCACCAGGTTGGCGTCGAGCTGGCGACCAGCCTCAGCCATCTTCCAGACAATGCCCGGCGGGACGCTCCCGGCAGCAAGGATCGCGTGCACGTCACACAATGCGCGAGCCGTGGCACCGGTCTCCAGGTTCGCGGATGCGTCGGTTGTCATCGCAGCCGCCACATCCCCGCCTTTGGCGGTCACGCCCGGACCGGGCGGCGCCCGATGTGGACTCGCCAGTTGGTGGGACCGGACTGCTCGTACTCCCACGAGAATTGCTCGGGGTACGTGGCCTCGAACTCACGGCGCAGCGGCTTCGGATCATGGTTGTTGACCAGGACAAACGACTCTCCGGGGGCGAGGCGGGCGTACATGGCGAAGATGCGCGGGTGGCGCTGGCCGTGCGGGATTTCGCGGACGTCGAGAACCTCGGGCCTGGCTAGGACGCCGCCCCGAAGAAGCGTCTCGGCGTCCTCCATGAGACTTGTCAGATCGACTCCGGGCAACGTCGCTATCGCCGGCAGCAGGACGAGTTTCTCGATCTGTAAGCACTCCTCGAGCAACGTGAGCAGCGCGTGCGCGGCAGCGACCATCACCTCGGCGCCACTGTCCGCTCGGCGCAGGCTCTCGATTTCACTGGCGATCATTCGGTGCTGGATGCGCAGCGCGCGCACCAGCAACCGTGTTTCGGCCGCACCGGCCGCGACCGCATACAGCACCTGATCGGTCACCTCGAGATGACTCAGCACCCGCTCGGTGCAGAACGTCACCAACCTGGTGCTCGCCGCCTCTCGATCAAAACTGGACAGCCGCAACGCCGTGGCGAGTTCGACCTTCGCGGCGAGCTCGGAGAACAGCTCATCGCCGCGATCCCGCAGCCCCGCTTGCGCGACCACCGACGGATCGTCGCTGGTCCCGCTGATGTGGATCTCCGACGTCGAAGCCACGACGAGCCCTCCTCGCCTAGCCGAAAGCCCACCGGGAGCCCCGCGGGCTCGACACCCAACGAGTGCCGTACCGAGAGTCCACCACCGTCATCCTATTAATACAAGTGAGAATCGTTACAACCGGTCTTGCGGATGCCCTCGCCGCGCCGGCCTTCCGAGTCACCGGGCTCGCCAGCGCGACGGCGCTATCCGCCGAGCACAGCTCGGGCTGAGCACAGCCGGTGCACTGGCGGTGCGGGTCAGAGGCCTCGCCGGACCGGGTTGGCCGGGGGGCTTGAGCCATCAATCCTGGATGCTCAGGGCACCCACGGGACAGTCCTCCACCGCTTGTTCGATGTCGGCTCGTCTGTCCTCGCTCGCGGCGTCGACGAGCACACGCACCACAGCGTCCTTGCCAACCTCGAAGATGTCCTCGGCGGCTGCCTCGCATAACCCGTTGCCTAGGCATTTGTTGGTGTCGACACAGATCTTCACCAGCCCTCCTCCGGTCGCGAATCTTGTGGTCTACGCGTAGGCCCCGCGACCTCTCTCGATAAGGGCCGCCGTTCCACGTCGACACGCCGGTCCCCCGCGGAGCGGATCGATGATCACGACGTCACACCGGCGGTGAGCAGTGCCCCAAGGACGAGAAGGACCGCGACCTTGATCAACTCGAGAGCGACGTAGCCAAGGTGGAGCGGCGATCGCGCCGGTCTCTCGCCGTTCAGAACACGTCGAGTACGCCGATCGAGCCGGGGCCTGATGACAGCGGTCTGGCAGAGCAGCAGCACCCACAGCGCAATCAGTGCCGCCGTCGCGTATCTACCGGGAGCACTGGCAAGCATGGCCGCGCTGAGCAGTACCGCGAGCGCAAGTTCAGCAATATTGAGTGCTCGAAAGACTAATCGCCCAATTCCCAAACCCAATGGCACCGTGATACCAGGCGCGCGGAACTTCAACGGCGTCTCGAGGAACGAAATCGCTAGCACCGCGCCCACCCACACGAACGGGGTAGCGACCCGGACTACGTCGATCACGCTCAGGGTCACCGGCCGCCCTCCCGTGCTTGGTGACTGCCTGGCAAGTTCTGATGCCTCGGCGTGGTCCACGTGGCCGGTCTGCTGCGAACCGGCCCGACAAGGTCACCTACGCGACTTCGTGACACCCATCGAACCTGAGTCATCGGGTCAGTCCTCGCACCCCTGATGCCCGATGCCGACGTCACATTGCTCTCCAATCCACGTGCTGTGCAGGACCTCGCGCCGCCGGGACCCAGCACGGGCCAGTAGACCAGTTTTGACCTATTTTCACAACCGACAATCGTGTAATCTAGCCGTGACACTGCGGATGCCGTGACGCTGCGGATCAGGAGGAGCCGTGACCTACGTGATCGCGCTGCCGTGCGTCGACCTCAAGGATCGCTCCTGCGTGGAGGAATGCCCGGTCGACTGCATCTACGAGGGGGGTCGCGCGCTCTACATCCACCCCGACGAGTGCATCGATTGCGGTGCCTGCGAGCCGGTCTGCCCGGTCGAAGCGATCTACTACGAGGACGATCTACCGGAGCAGTGGAGCGTGCACATCGCCGACAATGCGAACTTCTTCGCCGTAACACTGCCCGGTCGTGACGCACCCTTAGGCAGCCCTGGCGGTGCGGCGAAACTAGGCGCGCTACCGGTCGATACTTCACACGTCGGCTCCGTGCCGCCGCAGCGGACGGGGAGAACGACCTGATGACCGAGCATGATCCGCGCGGAGCGCGTCGTCAGCAGGTGTTAGCGGCGATCCAGCGCGCAGCTGAAGCACCAGGAGTATCCGAGATCGCCACGGAGGTGGGCATCCATCTCAACACCGCGCGCTTTCACCTCAACGCCCTAGAAGCCGACGGCGTCGTCGTGCGCCTGCTCAGCGAGCCAACCGGCCCGGGCCGGCCCCGGGTGGTCTATCGAGCCCGCGGTGGCCAGGCCCTCGGAGACACTCGGCGCTACCAGATCCTGGCCGAAATGCTGCTTAGTCACCTGTCCGCCAGCAGCGACGGGTCAGTCGCGGCCATGGCCGCCGGCCGAGCCTGGGGTGCGCACCTCATCCCTCGAGCGGCACCCTTTCACCAGGTCGACCGCGACGAAGCCATCGTCCGGCTCATCACGATGCTCGGCGATCTGGACTTCGCGCCTGAACCCGTCGCTGACGAACACCAATCAACCAGCCGCATCCGACTGCGACACTGCCCATTCATCGAGCTCGCCGAGCCTCACCGCGATCTGGTCTGCGCGCTACATCTGGGGCTCATGAAAGGCGCGCTGGCTGAACTTCACGCACCGGTGACTGTCGCCGACCTCGAGCCCTTCGCCGAACCGACCGCGTGTCTGGCCCACCTGGCTCCGAGCCAACATTGAAGGACGCGGTTGTTTCCCTAAACGGCCCAATCACATTACGGCCACCAGCCGGTTAACGCCTGGCCCCTAATTGCGCTTGTCACCCGCTTCGACGATCGACTGGCGGCCGCGCATTGGCGACCCAGGCCGAAATTTCCGCGGCCACCGATCTCGGGCTCGCCGCGACTCCGCGAACTCAGCTCGGAGGTGCCCGATACCCGGGCATAGATCCACTCGCATCTACTTGCTCTTACCTGTCTCCCCAACCGGTGCTGCGGGTCGACTGGGCCATCCAGACGTCCCCCGTAACTGCCGCCTACCTCTACGACCCCACCTGGCCAACGTTCTTCTACCCAACCGCCGTCCTACGAGCGAGACCCCCGTCAGGCCCACGATCGACATCGTCGGAATAAATATCGTGATACGATAGATTTGCTCTGATCGACGGGCTTCTGCCCAGCGGGAGAACTCCGCGGAGGTGTGTAGTGGATCGCAATCGCACTCGGAACGCACAGCCAAGATCCGCTCGACGAACAGCACAAATCGAGCCGCAGCACGCCGAGCGGCGAGATCTGGCAGGCCCGCCCAAGGCGGTCCAGCCGTTCCCACCGCACACCCACCACCAGTGGAAGGTCTTAGCTGAGGTGCTGCTCACGATAATGCTCAGCGTGCCTGGCCCGAATACGTTGCCGGACGCCGAGGTAAAGGCCCGACAAGAGCCGCCAACAGCACAAACCCGGCCGAGCACCCGCCCCGGTTGTCCACCCGCTACCGCGAGACCTGCACGATCAAAGGCGATAGGCAGTTGATGACGCGACCGCCCCGGACAAGGCCTGGGCCTCGGCACGCACTCCCCACGCATATCAGTGGCGATGAGAGCCCCGCAGGGACGTCGTCGCGCACTATCGGTCGCCGACGCATCCCTACGGGTGTCCGGTGACATGACCCTCAACAACGTAGCGGTGGAATTGGGCCCCCACGCTGGCCTCGCCTGTGTAGTGCTAATTGCCACCGCGGCGGTAGCGATCGGACTCCTGCTCGCTGACAGCACCGCAAGTCCGCCACCACGCAGAGCCATCACCACCACGGAAATCGCCAATGGGAACCCAATACCTCGCGGATGCTTCGCCGCCACAGGAAATGGCAGCGCCTACCGGGCCTTATCGACCCCGCAGTTGTGCGCGGCTTTGCGCAGCAGCTACCCGCCCTGCACCGAGAACTCAGCGAGACACACCGAATGGAGAACGATAGCGATCCGGGGACACCTGCTCGACGAGATCGAACGACGAGACCCCGCCGGGTTCAACCGATGGTTGGCCACCACGCCCCACCCCGGCGGTGATCCCGCCCGATATCTGACCCCCGGCCTATGAACCGGCCTGTCAGCACCAGTGTGTGTCTGACACACGGCCACAACCGCCTATCCTGTACAGAGATCTGGATATTCTGCACGTCCAGTTCGTGCTGCTCGCTCGCCGCGCAGCCGGCACTACACCCGGTGAGTGCCGCGACAAACCCCGCGGGCTTGGTTAGTTCCGCCGCCGCGTGATCGCGCCTCTAGACATCGTCACGGCCGAAGCCCTGAACGGATGAAAGTGATTCCGTACCAGGCCGGACCCGAAGCAGCGCCGAACCCACATGGCGAATGACAGCCCCACAACAGGGGGCATTCGCTAATCCTGTGGCCCCGCTCATTGCGCTCGTCAACGTCTAGCCCGTGGCCAGATCACGCTATGTCGTGGTGATCGGTCAGCACGATGTCACTGTCCCCAGTTGAAAGAGGATCGATCATGCGCATCAAACAGATCGTCGCCGCACTAACCGCCGAGCGGCGTGCCGACAACCACGCATGAGCGAGTCGGGCGATGAGCAGCTGTGGGCGGCGGTGACTGAACCCGGCCGCACGCCTGCTCGACGTGCCCGTCGTCCTCGGTGAGGCAACCCCGACCGCGCTGGCCGCGGAACTCCCGTTCACCCGGCAAGCCGTCTCCAAACACCTCGCGGTGCTGCGAGACGCCGGGTAGGTCACTCAACGACGGGAGGGTCGCCTACACCATCCAATCCAACCGCCTCCATGCGGTCGCGCGGACCATGACCGCGGCCGCGAACCGGTGGAACACGCGGCTCAACGCCATCAAACGCATCGCCGAAACCCTCCACCAAGCAGACACGATGGCCGCGCAACATCACTCAGACCCCGCCGCGCCGCACGCCGGCAACCGCAGCCGGGACGCCGCGCAGCGCTCCGCGCCACCCGCCGGCTGAGCCCGCCCAGGCTTGAAGCCGCCGGGCAGGCCCGGCGCCGCCGCCGGTCACCACGACCTCGAGCCGATTTGGTGTTCCCGGTTGCCGAGGACGCGCGCTCGGCCAGCGCGGTCTTAATTCTGAGAGATGGGACCGGAATCTGGCTCAGGTCAGGAAGCGGCGGCGGATGCCTCGATCGAGGAGCTGGTTGCCACCGAGGTGCAGCGTGGACCAGGTGATGCCGTGGTGGTCCGGGTCTTCGGAGAGCTGGATGGACTCACCGCGCCCAGGATGGGTGAGGCCTTGGCCGACGGGCCTCAACGGCTCACCCGAGCGGCTGATCGTCGATCTGTCCGGCATGCTGTTCTGCGGTAGCGCCGGTATCGGCGCCCTGATCCAGGCACGCGCGAAAGCGGTGGGTCAGGCGACAGAGTTCGTTCTGGTGTGCTCACGTCTGGTGAGCAGGCCATTAGAGCTGGCCGGATTACTCGACCTGTTCACCGTGCGCGGCTCGGTGCAGGACGTGCTGGAGCGCCTATCCCCAGAGTAAGCCCGTGCCTCGAGCCGGTCAGGGCACGGCTGTCCGGAGAGGGGCGCGGTCACGGCATCGGTCGCGACGGCGGCAAGACGACCTTTGGCGACTCGGGCGATCACGGTGGTCGGGGGCGGCAGCACAGATGGGTAATTACGCCCCTGAGCGGTCATTTATACTTCGCACGATATAGCGCGCGACACGGTGCACGTTCGTGTGGGCGCACTCTCTGCCCCATCTGTCAAGGCGACGGCGCGGTCGCACACCCACGCGCCATGATCCTGATCGGGCAGGTGCAGGGCTACGAGCTCAAGCCCTGCGCACTGTGTGGCGGGTGGGAGTGACTGCCCGGCATGGTGCCACCCACCTAGTGGGGCCACCTATCCCATAGCGATTGCAGCAGGACGGTCCCCCAGGGTGAAGCGTCGGGTCGTCGCTAGAGCCAGCAACCAGGAGCACTGTCGGCTTGTCCATCTCATGCAGTACCGCCAGATAGGCCTGGCTCTAAGGTTGCCGAGGGTGCTCGGTTTGATACTGGTGCACCTTGATCAGGCGCTGCTCGTAGTCGCTCAGCCGCAAGCTAGCGCCGTGACGAGCTCGGCGATGTCGAGGCGGGGGCCGGTGTAGAAGGGCACCTCTTCGCGGACGTAGCGGCGGGTGTCACTTCCTCGAAGGTGGGCCATCAGGTCGACGATCCGATGCAGCTCATCGGCCTCGAAGGCCAGGATCCACTCGTAGTCACCGAGGCCGAAGCTGGCCACCGTGTTGGCCCGCACGTCGGGATAGTCGCGGGCCATCCTGCCGTGCTCGGCGAGTAGCCGGCGCCGCTGCTGCCCAGGCATGAGGTACCACTCGCGGGACCGTACAAACGGGTACACGCAGAGGTATCGCCGAGCATGCTCGTCGGCCAGGAAGGCGGGGATGTGGCTCTTGTTGAACTCCGCCGGCCGGTGCAGCGCGACCTGGCTCCACACCGGCACGCTGGCCCGCCCGAGCGCGGTGTCGCGGCGTAGGTCGGCGTAGGCGGCTTGCAGTGGCTCGAGTTCCGCCGCGTGCCACCAGATCAGGTAGTCCGCACCGGCCCGCAGCCCGGCCAGGTCGTAGACCCCCCGCACCACGACCCCCTGGGCCGCCAGTGCCGCGACGAACTCACCGGCCTGTTCAGCGACCCCGACGCGATCGTTACCAAGGCGACCGGGTTGCACCCGGAACACCGACCACATGGTGTAGCGGATCGTGTCATTGAGCGCGGTGTAGTTGAGCCGGGAATCCGGCGGGCGCTTCGTGGGAATCGGGTGCACCGGTGACCTTGTCCCGCCCTGTGAGAGGCGACGCGAAACCGGGATCGAGTGTCGGATCTTTAGTGATCCACAAGCTGGGCGGGTCTACTGATTAATTTGATGCGGGTGCCGGCGGCCGTCCCGTCGAGGTGCATGAAGTCCGTCGTGGCGCGCATGATCGCCATCCCGTGCCGCCGATCGTGGATCCGCGCTGGTGGGTCGCGCCACGCGCCGGTGTCAGCAATGGTCAGGATCAGGCGCCGGGTGCCGTTCGGGCCAGCGAGACACTCAACCCGGATGCTGATCACCCCGTCGAGCCCGACTGGGTAGGCGTGCTCACAGGCGTTGGACACCGCCTCGCCCAGCGCGAGCACGATGTCGGGCATCTCCTGCTGTGGCCAGCGCAACTCGTTCAGCCACTCCTGGAAGCTGCCACTCACGAGCTTGGGTGTGTGTGAGTCGGCTGGTACACGCTGGTGAAACGCACCCCTAATGAAAAATCACCTCCGCTGCGGTCGTATCTGGCACAGGGGCAGGCAAGCCGCTGTATCGTTCTGGCGTTGTCACACGGGCGCGATCAACACTCATGGCCGGCGCGGCGGCTTCTCCCGTCGTGGGCCCCAGTCGTTCACGTTGCCACTCCACGGGCGGTCACCATCTCCGCTCCTGTTCGCGATGTGCTTCCGGAACCGCCAGTCGCTCTGTCCAGCACGCATCGCACGCGAACAGCATCATATCGTGCCGCGATGCAGTTGGACAGGTGAGCAGCTCGCCGAAAACGCGCGTAGCGGGGCGCGCTTCCGACGGGCGTGCGTGAGTTCCTGCCTCCGCATCAGCCGCATGTGAGCCGACGCGTGGGGCCCGAACTCAAGCTCGACCTTCGGGTCCCGGCCAGATGCCGACGAGCTATGTCCCTCGCGCGGCCAAGCGTGAGAGTTCACCCACCTCCGTGGCCCGACCCTTGACCCAGACCGTTGCGCTTCGCAAGGGTTGCTTTATGCAAACCAAGTCCGACCCGTTACCCGACCGTGTTCCACCGTCCTCGCGGCGGTACGAGGCGGATCTGGAGGTGGAGGTCGCCGCGTTGGAGGCGATGACCCGCGTGTTGGTTCGGATGGCCTGGAGCACCGCGCACACGGCACCGTCCGGGGTGACGTTCTCCCAGTTCCGGGCCCTGTTGGCACTGTATGAGCTGGGCAGCGTGTCGTGTTCGAGGCTGGCCGCCGTCCTCGAGGTGAACGCCTCGTCGATCACCCGCCTGGCCGACAAGCTGGAGCACCCCGGCTACCTGGTGCGCGGGCACCAGGTAGGCAACCGCGGCGTCGTCACCCTCGAGCTGACCGGGGCCGGGCGCGCCGTGGTCGAGGAGGTGCTGGACGGCCGGCACGCCGCGCTGGGCGCGGTACTGCAGGAGATGTCGCCGTGGTGGCGCCACCGGGTCGCGGCCGGAGCGCGCCGGTTCACCGCCACCGCCGCGACGCTGGGATCCGGGCAGGCGAACGGGTCGTGGCCACTGTGAGCCGGTCGGGCATCTCTCGCCGCGGTAGCGTCCGCGTGTTCCACGGCGCCACGACCGCTGAGCCGCCGCGCCGGCCCCGCCACCTCGGCGACTTCGAGCTGCGCCCCGATGTGCTGCCGATCTGCGCACTGGCCCTCCCGATCGGCGCGATCGCCGCCCTGGTGGCGTGGGCGCTGCTGCGGCTGATCGGGTTGTTCACCAACCTGTTCTTCTTCGGCCGTCTGAGCACCGCACTGGTCGCACCTCACAACTCGCATTGGTGGGTGGTGCTGTGCGTGCCGGTGCTCGGCGGGCTGATCGTCGGGCTGATGGCCCGCTACGGGTCAGAGAAGATCCGCGGTCACGGCATGCCGGAGGCCATCGAGGCGATCCTCGTCGGCGGCAGCAAGGTCGCACCCAAGGTGGCGGTGCTCAAGCCGGTATCCGCCGCGATCTCGATCGGCTCAGGCGGGCCCTTCGGCGCCGAGGGGCCGATCATCATGACTGGTGGCGCTGTCGGTTCGGTGATCGCGCAGTTCCTGCGGCTGACCGCTGATCAGCGCAAGACGCTGCTGGTCGCCGGCGCGGCCGCGGGCATGTCGGCGACCTTCAACGCCCCGCTCGCCTCGATCATGCTCGCCGTCGAGCTGCTGCTGTTCGAGTGGCGCCCGCGCAGCCTGCTGCCGACCGCACTGGCGGTGGCCACCGCGACCCTGTGCCGCTGGTCGCTGCTCGGCATCGCGCCCATCTTCGGCCTGCCCGACGTCACCTTGGCGCTCAATCCGCTGGTGATGGCGTGCGGCGTCGTCATCGGGGTCACCGGCGCGGTCGTGGCCATTGTCGCCACCGGCCTGGTGTATCTGTCCGAGGACCTGTTCGGCCGGCTGCCGCTGCACTGGATGTGGTGGCCCGCGCTCGGCGGCCTTGTCATCGGCGCCGGTGGCCTGATCGAACCTCGCGCGCTGGGCGTGGGCTACGACGTGATCAACGAGCTGCTGCACGGCCAGGCGACCCTGACCCTGATTGTCGGCATCCTGCTGGTCAAGACGTTGATCTGGTCGATCTCCCTCGGCTCCGGTACCTCAGGCGGCGTGCTGGCGCCGACATTCATGATCGGCGCCGCGCTGGGGGCACTGGTCGGCCTGCTGTTCCCACCGGTGACGCCGGGCTTCTGGGCGCTACTCGGGCTGGCCGCCGTACTTGGCGGCGTGATGCGATCCCCGCTCACCGGGGTGGTGTTCTCCCTTGAGCTCACCCATCTCTGGGACGCGCTGCTGCCGATCGTGGTTGCCGCGACGATCGCCCATCTGGTCTCCGCGTTGCTGCTCAGGCGCTCGGTGCTCACTGAGAAGGTGGCCCGCCGGGGCTTCCACCTGACCCGCGAGTACTCCGTCGACCCGCTGGAGGTGCTGTTCGCCCGCGAGGCCATGTGGACTGAGGTGATCACGCTGCCCGGTGAGCGATCGCTGCGCGACGCACTCGCCGACTTCACCTCCATCGACCATGTGCGGACCAAGGACCGGCAGCACCGCCAACGCCTCTATCCGGTGCTCGAGGACGGTCGCCTAGCCGGCGTGGTGAGCCGCCGTGACATGCTCGACCTGACATACGGCGACGACGACGAGCGACTGGTCCGCGACGTGATGGTCCGGGAGCCGCTGGTCGTGTACCAGGACAACACCCTGCGCGAGGTAGCCAACCTGTTCGCCGAGCACAGCGTCGCCCGGGCACCCGTGGTCGACCGCGCCGACCCCACCACACTCCTCGGGCTGATCACCGTCACCCAACTCCTCCAAGGCCGAGAGAAGGACCTGCAGGAGGAACGCATCAGCGAGCGGGTGCTGGGCCTACGGCGTGCACGGCCCGCTGCCGCCGGCTGGGCCCGCTGGCGCTCCCCCGACCCCAGCTGAGTAGGCCAGCGGCCACGCCGCGTTCCGCAGCGCCGCACCAGGACGCGATCAGCGATGATGCGGAACGCCGATCGCCATGTGCCTCCGCCGTGACCGATTGATCGCGGCGCCGTTGATCACCGCCCGGGCGGGAGCACCAGAGGGCATGCGGCGCTGCTCTGATTGGCGCTGACGACTGCGACGGGGTCGACGCGGTGGCGTCTCGCGTGGCGGTCTCCGAGGTTTCCCGTTCGAGGAAGCACAGCAGTTCCACCGGGAGGGGCAGCGCGAGAGTGGAATTTCGCTCGGCGGCCAGTTCGAACACCGTCTCGAGGAGCCGCAGCTGCAGCGCGGCGGGGTGCTCGGCCATCACCACGTGCTTGATCTCGACCCGGTCGATCTGGACACCCCAGCCCAGCGCCGGACTGTCGATCATCAGCCCGAAAGCCTTGATTGAGTCGCTCTCGGCTGGATAGCAGATCATCCAGGTCGCGCTTACCGATGATCGACGCAACGAGGGCAACGCGAACCTGACGAATGACCGAGTGATAGTCCTTGCACTTGACCAGAACCTGTACCGGATCAACGACTCGGTAATACACCACGGCGTCCACCGCACCGTGACGTTGTCACGGGTAGTTCCATCCTGGGCCGGCACCGCCATGGTCACGATCTGAATACTGACTCTCCGCAACCGATCCATACACGGGACGATCGCCGCCAGCCCAGGACCCCGAGTTACCGGGCGGACCTGCCCGAACCGGAACACCAGACCTCGTTCGAACTGCCACACCACCCGCAAACTGGTTCCGGCCCCCACCAGAGCGAGAGCCACCACGCCGATCAACCAAGTCGAGGATCACCTTCTCAGCTATCCCAGGTCGTGCCTCGAGTGCCCGCGATGCGCACACGGGTTACCAGCCACCCCGGCCAGCGGGCATCGCATGCCCCGACCGGATCGTCTCGTGCCACGATGTATTTCGGAAGGCGGACGAGGCCCCGGCGCAAATGTGCGGTGGCGGCGGAAGCAGGGGCAGGCCATCGGTCAGCTCGGCGCCTTACCCCGGCGGACCGCCCTATCCCGCGGGCGCGGAGCCGCGGTGGGGCTAGCGGCTGGCGTCGCTGGGTTCGGCGAGGAGATATTGCAGGACTGGGGCTAGTCGGGCCAGCTCAGCGAGATGGAGCTGGGTGAGCTGAGCGATGCGCTCCTCCCCGAGCTCGGTGAGCACCAGGCGTACGGCCCGGCCGTCGGACTCGTCCCGGGAACGCCACAACAGGCCGGCGCGTTCCGCTCTGTCGACCAGCCCGACCACGCTGTGGTGGCGCGTGTTGAGGTACTTCGCCGCTTCCCGGATCGTGGGATCGCGATGATCGGGGTGACCCTTAACTGCGAGCAGCAGCTGATGCTGCGCCGCAGTGAGCCCGACCCGACGCGCCTGATCCCGACTCCAGCTCTCGAACCGGCGCAGGTCAGAGCGGAACCGCAGCAAGTAGGTGTAGTCACGCTGCGAGAGCTGCTCCATGCGTCCCCTCTTCACGTCCCCCTCTTCACCGGCTCAGCCCGCCCGCCTGCTTCCAATGGCGTCGATGTCTCGCAGGCCACGAGATCTTGAATCGTAGCGCGATAGATGTGTATCGTCTCACGATATACAGGGCGTCTTCGGTCGTCCGGACGAAAGGAGTGCCAATTCATGTGGGAGGACCTGACAATTGCGCTGTGCGCCCTCGGCTTCACCGCGGTGGTGGCGGTGTTGCTGGTCGAGCTGCCCGCCGTACTGAAGCCGGTGTTGAAGCCGGTGTCCCGCCTGCGCGGTGACCGCATCACTGGCCACGGACATCACTAGAGATCGCCACGGGCCTCATCGAAGTCGCAGACCGCATCGAGCAAAGGGGGCGTCAACATGACGCTGCTACCGTTCCCGGGCTCGACCAGGCCCCGACCACGAACGCCAGGCTGTTGAGCGGGTCGGCGAAGTCGCGGAGCTGACCGAACCGGAACGGATCGTGTGGCGTGACAGCTCTGTTGATGAGTGGTGGTGGTTGATGGTCGGTCTGGTGAAGTCCGGCGCGGTGGTGCGGTTGTTGAAGAAACCGAACTCCTTCTGGTGCGCGTCCGGCGCGGTCGCACCGCCGGCGTCGGTCGACGCATCCGTCGCCGGCTTCATCGTCTGGTTGGCTCGCCACCACATCCCATTCGATCAATGCTAGCGGCGCCCCGACATCGTGGAGCGCCTCCTGCGCTGGCAACACGGCCAGCGTGAACAGGGCAACAGCTACACCGAGGACACCTACTACGCCCAGATGACGCTGCGCGGAGCAAGTGAAGCCCAGGTCAACGACGCTCGAGCCGCGATCGGGCTGTTCCGACGTTACCTCCGCACGACCACCTGAGCAGCGACAGCGTGGGAACGCCACCAGTCTCCTCGCCGGACATCCGATGTTTGGACGGATGGGAACTTGCCAAGGAGACCGGCGGACGCAGATGGCAGCACCGGGGAACCCCACCATCGACCTGAACGAGGTTAGCCCGCTTGTGGATGCTATGCGCTGTGTTGATCTGCGGCGTCGAGCTGCTCGTGGTCTGCGCACAGGCGCCACCGATCTTGCCGGGGTCACCGACGCTGCAGGCGGGCACAATCATGATCAAGGACTTTCCTTCCTTCGGGATGGCTTGATGGTCGCGCCGGGCGCCCCGATCGGGGTCTTCGGCGAGCAGGCAGCCGCCCGCTGCTCCACAGCCATCGATGGGCTGGTCGGCCGTAGGCATGGTGGCAAGCGGGCCAACTACCCGGATACATCTAGCACAAAGTATATCGTTTAGCGATACTACCTTTCATGACCGATAGCATTCCGCCGCTTCT
Organism: Pseudonocardia sp. Cha107L01; assembly: GCF_052566575.1. Taxonomy (NCBI): domain Bacteria; kingdom Bacillati; phylum Actinomycetota; class Actinomycetes; order Pseudonocardiales; family Pseudonocardiaceae; genus Pseudonocardia; species Pseudonocardia sp. Cha107L01. The sequence continues at coordinate 4,034,535 of NZ_CP199579.1, read as the reverse complement.
CGCACGTGGGGGTAGACCCGACCGGCTGGGTGGACTGTGGGGCGAATGCCTTGCCGAATTCCTGGGCACTTGCGTGCTGATCTTGTTCGGCGACGGTGTCGTGGCGATGGCAGTGGCCGCGCTGCCCTCCTCCGGGCGGACGCAGACGCCTACCACGATCTTCCTGGCCGCCGGCGACTGGCTGCTTATCACTTGGGGCTGGGCGCTCGCCGTCGTTCTCGCCGTGTATGTCGCCGGCGGTGTCACCGGAGCGCATATCAATCCCGCGGTGACGCTTGCCTTCGCCGTCCGCCGAAAGTTTGCTTGGGCCAAGGTCATCCCGTATTGGATCAGCCAGCTCGTCGGGGCCTTTGTGGGTGCCGCGATCGTCTTCTGGGTCTACCACGATTCGATCCGGGCCTATGACAGTGCGGCTGCCGCGTCCAACCCGGCGCCGGCGCTGGTCAACGGGCACACCAATGCCACTTTCTCGATCTTCGCCACCTTCCCCTCTCAGGCCTTCCACGGGTCTCAGTGGGGGCCACTTCTCGACCAGATTGTCGGTACCGCGCTATTGGTGCTGTGCATCGCTGCCGTCATCGATCCGCGCAACCTGAGCGTGAAGGCAAACCTCGGGCCGTTCATCATCGGTCTCGTCGTGGCCGCGATAGGCATGAGCTTCGGCGCGAACGCTGGTTACGCGATCAACCCGGCCCGCGACCTCGGACCGAGGCTGTTCGCCTGGCTCGGCGGCTGGGGCCAGCTCGCAGTCCCCGGCACGGTGCCCGGCGCCTTCAGCGCGTACATGTGGGTCCCCATAGTCGGCCCATTGATCGGCGGTGTCATCGGCGTGGTCGTGTACGACCTGTTCATCGGCGACGTGCTGCATGCCAGGACCAAGCTGCTGGGGTCCGCCACCGAGTCGGAGTAGATCCCGGACGTACCTGGGCCCGGTAGCCGGAGCGACGCCTGCCCAACAGCGAGGGGTGTTAGCTTGACCCTTCTGGCGCTTTGTCGGCTCCCGTGCTCGAACCTGCGCAGCGTGGCGCGAACCTCCAATAGACGGCTGTAGTCCGCCTGCGTCAACCGTGCAGTGCCCGGCGCCGCCGCAGCCGGTGCATGCCAATTGCATCGCAACACGATGCATATGTATCGTAGAGCGATAAATATACTTGAGGTGATCAGCCGGAGGACTCAGGCAGATGCGGGAAGGACGGTTGACCGCGGTGGGTGGGCTGGGTTTCTCCGTCGCGGTCGCGGTGTTGCTGGTCGAGCCAGGCGCGCTGCCCAACGGCCCGCGCAGGCGGCGCGTCGTGTTGGGCCCGGAGAGTGGACGCCCGACCCGGGTTTCAACGCCGCGCACCCCAGCTCGCGTTGCATACCGCGTCCGGGCACCCCGGATTTGTGCGGGTCGATGAATCGTGGCCGCCTTGTCATGGAAGGAGCAGCGCGATCTACGCCGCATCGAACTCGGACTATTCGCCGACGATCCAAGGCTTGCTCACCTCTTGAGCGAGCCCACCGCTGGTCGAGCACCGAAGCCCGCGCGACGAGCTATGAGGCCGGACACGCGTCGAGTCTCGCCCACTCGCGCACGATCAACATGCCAGGCCTGGGTACGCGTCGCATTCGGCATGATCTCAATGGCGATACTCATGCTCATTGTCGGATTCGGGATCGACGCTACCGCGATGATGCTGGGCGGAGTGGTCGTTCTCGGCACCGTGCCGCTGATCGTTGTTCTCATGATCGCGGACAGCAGGACCGAGCGATGACGAACAGAGCACCTAACTCATGGGACGCCGCACACACAGCGTCGCGCGGTCTCGTCATGGACCAGTGGGAAGACCTACACGGTCGAACCGTCAGCGGGTGCGGCGACGGGGTAGGAGTTGGCGCGCTGCCAGGGTCTAAACCAGAGTTGCGGGTCGCGTCGGACCACCCCGGCAATCCCGCATACCGGCCAGGAACCGAACACCAGCAGCGGAATCCGATCGCAGGTACACCGCCATGTTCGCCTAGGTGATGATCTCATGCGTCATGGCCGACTTCGTCCACGTTGTCGAGCTCCCACCCGGTGTCTGTGACTAGTAATGCCTACAGGTGATCAGTGAGCAGTCGATGTCGACTTAACGACACGTGTGTAACTTTGAGTGACCCTGGATGAGCAGAGTGTCACTTGACGTCATTCTTCTCAGGGTGCCCGGGCTCGCTGAAGTCTGTGTTCATCAACAACCGGGGGAACTCCTCAGTCACGCTGTACCGCACAGGTCCACGTGATCACCCGCTGTCCCGGGTGTGGCGCCCCGGTCAGCCCTGAGCCACTCCGCAGTGGGCGACCCCCGTGGGGCTGACCGGGACACCCCCATGTGCGAGGGATCTATCGCGGCCCGGTGTCGGGGCCGCTGTTGCGGTTCTGGTGATCGGTGACCTCATCGGTGAGGTTCATGGCTTCGCGGTATCCCTCGCCCCACGCCCGGCGCGCGACGAGACGCAACACGGACTCAACATCAACATGTCCGCTGTCCAGGTCATCAAGAGCCAGCCCGACGAGGACGTCGATCCTGCCCGGTCATCTGCAGTTCATTTCCAATGCTCGTGGGAGAGCTGCGCGTCTCAAACCAGCAACGTAGTCCCCGGGGAAGGGCCTGGCGTTGCCTAGCGCTCAGCCGGAGTGACGACCGCGCGCTTGATCGCTCCAAACCCCCATTTCAGCGGCAGCCGACACCGAGGTCCGCCCATCGGTCGACCATGTCACCTTCCGACGGAAGGATCACGCAGACCCGTCCAGGTAGACATCGCACGGGATCTGGCCACCCAGCGCGTCGTCCCACTGGCCGTATCGGATTAAAACGGAGTCTCGTACTCTAAATAGTCGCTGTTGCACGTGCCGCAGTTCGCGGAGACCGGGACGGACAGGTTGGTCTGGAACCGATGATGAGAAGCCTCGGGGAGCGCGAGCGTCGGACCAAGGTCGCGTGGGAGCAGTTCGTCGGGGGCTCCAACAGGGTCGAGGGCGTGCCGACGCCGATCCTGCTGTCGTGGTATCGCTGCCGGGATGTGTATGGAGTCGACCCGTTGCACACGAGCCCGCCGGCGGCAATCGGACTGAGCACCACTGCACCGTCGCGGCACAGTGCGTTGACTCAATTGGGTGGGATCGCAGCGGTGCTAGCCGACCGGACCGACGGGGCGGTGACTACCGTGACCGATGCCGGGGGCCGCATCCTGGGCACCTGGGGTGTCGGGGTTGCGCACCGGCGCGCCACGGAGAGTCATCTTGCGCCCCTATTTACCTGGTCCGAGTCCGCGACAGGCACGAACGGGATGGGAACGGCACTGGATTCGGCCTACCCGGTGTCCGTACGGGGGCCCGAGCACTGGTGTGAGAGTCTGCATGACTGGACTTGCCATGGAGTGGCACTGGTCGACCCGGTCAAGGCGGAGCCCATCGCCGCTCTCAACATCTCCTTCTGGAGACAAGATGTCTCGCCGGCAACCTGCGCACACATGGAACAAGCGGTAGCAGCACTGCGCGCCGCGCTCGAGCAGCAGGCCCTGCGCGAGGGAACAGAGCTGGCAAAAGCCTTCTTCGAGGCCGAGCAGGCGGTTGATCGTCGCGTGCCCATACTGGCGGTGGACGTAGGCGGCAGCGTAGTCGCCGCCAACGATCGGGCCGAGGTGCTGGCAGCGATCCCGTCTACCGGTCCCGCCCTTCAGACGCGAAGCCGATCGCGCACGGTAGCACTCAGCCTCAGATCGGTCATCCGCGAAGCCAGCACACAGGCCGCGGTCGATCCGAAATGGTTAGGGCAGTGCCAGCTTAATTTGCCAGATCAGCACCTCGTGTTCGAGGTCCGCCCGATACTGTCCGGCGACGAGCTACTGGGCCTGCTGCTCATCGCCTTGGATGCCGCGGCCGGGGATCTCCCGCCAGCGGCATCGGAGGCAACGAGCGTGGTACGCCACAGTGTGATCGGGCTCTGCGACAATCGGATGATCATTTTGGGGCCGTCAGAGATCAGGTACGCCGAAGCCGACCAGCACACCGTGTGGCTGGTAACCGACCGCGGCCGTCTCCGGGCGCTGACCCGTGGCCTGGACAACCTCGAACGTGAACTGCAACCGCTCGGCTTCGTCCGTGTTCACCGTGGTTACCTGGTCAATGTGCGGCGGGTTCGCGAGGTCGAGCAGGGCCTCAGCAAAGGCACGCTGACCGTGAGCACCCAGCACCACGGTCGCGAGGCCATCCCCGTCGCGCGCCGTCACGTTCCCAGCTTGCGCGCTGCCCTGGGCATCTGAGGGATGCTCCGATGTCAAGCGGCTAGTTCAGGGTCTTTTGTGCTGGTGAGTGCGGTGTAGATCTCGGCGATGTAGCGTTTGAGGCATCGGATGATCTCTTTCTTGCTCATTCCTTCGGTGGTTCGTCGTTCGGTGTAGGCCTGGGTGCGGGGGTCCCAGCGCAGCCGGGAGAGCACGATTCGGTAGAGCGCGGCGTTGGCCTGGCGGTCGCCGCCTCTGTTGAGTCGGTGGCGGTGGGTGCGCCCGGATGAGGCGGGGAGTGGGGCGGCGCCGCACAGCATGGCGAAGGCTGCCTCTGAGCGCAGTCGTTCGGGGTTTTGCCCGGCGGTGACTAGCAGCTGCCCGGCCACGTCGGGGCCGACGCCGAGCAGTGCGTACAACCTCGGGTTGATCACCTCGACCAGCGGGGCGATCAGCGAGTCGAGCTCGTTGATCTCGTCTGTGAGTTGTTGGTGACGCCGCGCCAGCGACCGTAACGCGATCACGGTAGCGACGGCGGGGTCGGCCGCGGCGACGCGGTCGGGGCGGCGGGTGGCGCAGACCTCGATGAGGCGACGGTTGCTCAACCGGCGTAGTTGGCTGCGTAGGGAGTCGGGGGCGGTCACGATCAACGTCTTGATCTGGCGTTGGGCATCGGCGCGGTTGTTGACCGCGCCGCGGCGAGCGACGCGTAGCACCCGGAGTGCTTCGACCTGGCCGTTATGTAGTTTCGGGGTGCCGGTGCGGCGCCCGGTCAACGCGGCCCGGGCGGCGGCCTCGGCGTCGATCGGGTCGGACTTGCCCTGCCAACGCCTTGTTTTGCGTTCCGGGCGGTCGATCTCGACCATCGCCACACCGGCCAGGTGCAGATGCAGGGCAAGCCCCGCTCCGTAGGCGCCGGTGCCCTCGATCCCGACCAGTGTCACGGTGCCGAACGAGCGCAGCCAGGTCAGTAGCGACGCATAGCCAGCCGGGGTGGTCGGGAACTGGGCGACGCCCAATGTTCGGCCGGCGGTATCGATCACGGCGGCGGTGTTGGTGTCTTTGTGGGTATCCACCCCGCCCACGACCTCGAGGGTTGTGGTGGTGTTTTCGGTGGCCACGGTGTCAGCCGCCGCTGGGGATGACGACGGAGTGCCGGGTCTGCGCCGTTGAGCTTGCAGATCCGGTCTGGTTCGGGCGAGTCGTGTTGACCGTGTTCGTCGGCGCCGTCACCGTGACGATCTTCGGGTCGGGGTAGGCCACGGCCCTCCCGCTGTGTCCTTGGCCGGAAGCGTGCGGGAGGGCCGTGTGGTTGCGCTCGGAGGCGCGATGCTCACGGTAGAGACCGATGTGGTCGCGGTCGAGGAACGTCTCCGATCGGGGCAGTTGGTGTGTCCGGGATGCGCGGGCGTGCTGGCCGGATGGGGCCGGGCTCGCGCCCGGACGGTCCGCGGGCCGGACAGCCCGGTTCGGATGGTGCCGCGGCGATCACGGTGCACCGGCTGCCGGGCGACGCATGTGCTGCTCCCGGTGGTGGTGCTGGTCCGCCGCGCGGACACCGCCGCGGTGATCGGGGCGGCGTTGGCGGCGAAGGCGACCGGTGTCGGGCACCGCCGGATCGCGGCGTTGTTGGCCCGGCCGCCGGAGACGGTGCGTGGCTGGTTGCGGCGCTTCGCCGCCCGGGTCGACGGGGTCCGCGCGGTGTTCACCCGGTGGTGCCGGGCGCTGGCGTCGGATCCGGTTCTGCCTGGGCCGGCCGGGTCGGCGTGGGCGGACGCGATCGCCGCGCTCACCGCCGCTGCCGCGGCGCTTGCGACCCGGTTCTCCGTCGTCGAGGTGCCGGTCTGGCAGGTAGCCGCCGCGGTCTCGGCAGGCCGGTTGCTGCTGCCGGGCTGGCCCGCTCTGACCGGGCGGGGCTGATCAACACGAGTTGCCCCTGATGCTGGGTGATCTTCCTCGGTGAGGCTCGCCGCTTGTTCTGTCCGACGAGCGTGACGAGGAGGTGGCTCACCCATGGCAGTGAGACACGACGAAATAGCGGTACGAGCGGAGCGGGCCCGAGCGATCGGGCTGTTCCGCTATCAGCTGATCCGCGAGGCCGCTGACCCGCGGCTGTCGAGCAAGGCCCGGGGCCGGCTGGTCCGTGAGATCGCCGCGCGTGAACACCTCGACCCAGCCGGGCGGCGCCGCACGATCTCCCGCGACACGCTGGACCGGTGGATCCGGGCGTGGCGCCGGGGTGGGTTCGACGCGTTGGTGCCTGACCCGCGCCAGTCCGCACCCAGGCTGCCGGTCGAGGTGATCGAGATGGCGGTCGCGCTCAAGCGCGAGAACCCGTCCCGGACCGCGACTCAGGTTCGGCGCATCCTGCGCTCTCAGATGGGGTGGGCGCCCGGGGAACGAACCCTGCAACGCCACTTCGCCCAGGACCCGCGGATCGCCGCCGCGCTCGGGGCGCTCGCCGCTGGCGGACCCGGGAGCGAGGCGGTGTTCGGCCGGTTCGAAGCTGACCGGCCCAACGAGCTCTGGACCGGTGACGCCCTGCACGGCCCGACCGTCGGCGGCCGCAAGACGTATCTGTTCGCGTTCCTCGACGACCACTCCCGGGCGATCGTCGGGCACCGGTTCGGGTTCGCCGAGGACACCGTGCGCCTGGCCGCGGCGCTGCGCCCGGCGCTGGGCTCGCGCGGCGTCCCAGACGGGGTCTATGTCGACAACGGGTCGGCGTTCGTCGATGCCTGGCTGCTGCGGGCCTGCGCGACACTCGGGATCCGGTTGATCCACTCCACCCCGGGCCGACCGCAGGGCAGGGGGAAGATCGAGCGGTTCTTCCGGACCGTCCGCGAGCAGTTCCTCGTCGAGATCACCGGGAAGCTCACCGGCGAGCCCGGCCGGCACCTGGTCGCGGATCTGGACGAGCTGAACCTGTTGTTCACCGCCTGGGTCGAGACCGTCTATCACCGCCGAGTCCACTCCGAGACCGGGCACCCACCGCTGGCACGCTGGCACGCCGGCGGCCCGTTCCCGCTCCCCGCACCCGCCGCGCTGGCCGAGGCGTTCCTCTGGGAGGCCCACCGCACGGTCACCAAGACCGCGTTGGTGTCATTGCAGGGCAACACCTACCAGGTCGACCCGATCCTGGTCGGGCACCGCGTCGAGCTGGTGTTCGACCCGTTCGACCTCACCACAGTGCAGGTTCGGGTGCGTGGTGTCCCAGCCGGGACAGCGATCCCGCACCGCATCGGCCGCCACTCACATGTCAAGGCGCGACCCGAAACCCCACCTGAAGCGCCCGCGGCGACCGGGATCGACTACGCCCGCCTGATCGCCGACGCGCACCAGACCGAGCTCGCCCACGGCGTCAACTACGCCGCGCTGAGCAACGCCGCCGTCGAGCTGCCCGGTCAGCTCGACCTGCTCACCGGCACCGAGCTCAGCGCCGGCGAGATCAACCGGGAGGTGGCGTCGTGATCGACCGGCTGCAAGGTTTCTTCGGGTTCACCCGCACCCCGTTCGGCCGCGACCTCGCCCCCGGGATGCTGCACCGCCACGCCAGCCACGGCGAGGCCGTCGCCCGAATCGGCTGGTGCGTCACCGAACACCGGATCGGAGTGATCACCGGCGAGGTCGGGGCCGGGAAGACCGTCGCCGTCCGCGCCGCGCTCGCCGCCCTGGACCCCACAAGACACACCATCATCTACCTGCCCAACCCAACCGTCGGGGTCCGCGGCATCCACCACCAGATCGTCGCCGCCCTCGGGCAGCGACCCCTGACCCACCACGCCACCCTGGTCCCACAGACCGTCGACGCCCTCGCGGTCGAGCAGGTCGAACGCGGCCGCACCCCCGTCGTGGTCATCGACGAAGCCCACCTGCTCGATCACGCCCAGCTCGAGTCGATCCGCATGCTCACTAACCACGACATGGACTCCACCAGCCCGTTCGCCTGCCTGCTCGTCGGCCAGCCGACCCTGCGGCGAAGGATGAAACTCGGCGTCCTCGCCGCACTGGACCAGCGAATCGGACTGCGCTACGCCATGCCCCCGATGACCGGCGAGGAGACCAGCAGCTACCTACGACATCACGTCGCACTCGCCGGACGGTCCGACACCCTGTTCTCCGACGACGCCACCGCGCTAATCCACCAAACCAGCCGCGGCTACCCACGCGCGGTCAACAACCTCGCCGTCCAGGCGCTGGTCGCCGCGTTCGCCGCGGACAAGGCCATCGTCGACGAGTCCTCCACCCGCACCGCCGTCGCCGAAGTCACCGCCGACTGATCACGACCACGCCACCCTGACGACCACCGCGCCACCCCGACGACCAGGCCCCGTCCGGCACCCGCCGACGGGGCCTGCTCACGACCCCGACATCGGCACACTGAACGACGCGGTCGTCTGCATCCTCAACGGCGGCCAACAGCCACGGCCGTGTCACAGGTGGGGAGCTGTGTCGTGGCATCGTGCTGTGTCATCGTGGGGATGACCGTCCTGTTCTCTCGACCGGGCAGGGCGGCACGCACCAACCCGGCGAGCGGACAAAACAGTGATGGGTGCCTGCTGGCACAGGCTCCTATGAAGTCACAACCGCCACGTTTGGTGAGTGCAAGCGAGCCCCGCGGCGGACCGACCGACACATCCCGTTAAAGACCCGAAGTCAGTTAGAGGCTGGGTCAGGACGACCGCCGCGGGGCTCACCTACATCCTCACTGTTAGAAGTGGGCTGGGATGGCCCTGATCGAGAGTCCCGGCGGGTCCGTGACGCCCGATCAGAGCGACCCCGCCTCGATCAAGCCTGACTGAGCATTGGCCTGTTCACCTCGGTGATGGTGTCGATGGTCTCCATCTCCTTGGTGAACTCGACGAACTCGTCGTCCATCAGGGCACGCGGGTTGAAGGTCGGACTCGCCAGCACACCGTGGACCCGGCGGCGCTGCATGCCGAAGTTCCCGCCGTCATAGATCGGGAAAATTGCGGCCTCCCGCAGGTACTTCTCGAACATGTGCTTCTTGTCCGCGCTGTTGACGCCCACGACCTGCATGCACTTGTAGACGCTGTCGAACAGAGTCTCGGTACAGAACGTCTTGTTCATCGCGCCGATCAGCTCGCCATGGTAGTCATGGCCGTCGATGTAGTGCGCGGCCTTCCAGCAGAAGTAGCGGCAGGCCTCGATCCTGGCGGCGACATCGCCGAGCACGTAGCCTACGTTCTGGAAGTGGATCATCGGATGCGGTGCGCCGGCGGTGTAGGTTTTGGCCCATTTCAGCGCCGCTTCGTAGGCCGCCCTGGCAACGCCCACGGCGGCGATCCCGGCCACCGGTCCCGACCAGGCGAAGTTGCGGTTGATCAGCAGATCACCATTGCCGTAGGTCCCCTCGACCAGGTTCTCCGCCGGGATCCGCGCATCCTCGAAGATGATCTCCGAGTTGGGTGTGAGGCGGTGTCCGAAGCTATCGATGATGTTGTACGTGACTCCCGGCGTGCCCCGCTCGACAAGCACGGCAGACAGACCCTCGGTGCCACCCTTGTCCGGGTCGGTCCGCACCACCACCAGGTTGATGTTGGCGCCCTGGCCGTCCCAGCCGCCAACATTGCACGGCCAGTACTTGCGCCCATTGAGGACGAAGGAGTCGCCGTCGCGACGCGCGATGACACCGATCCCGACCGGGTGCGGCAGCGGCGCGTCGAAGTTCGCGGTCCCACCAGGCTGCCCCGGTGGCTCGCTCGCGGCGTACCCGGCGATCCACTCCCCAGATGAATCCGACGTAGCGGCCGACATCACCCGCTTCTTCTGTTCTTCGTTGCCCCAGTACCAGACCGGCAGCAGAGCCAGCCCATTGACCAGGACGGTGCAGGCGAAACCCGGGTCGACCGCGCAGATCTCCTCAGCTGCCAGGATCAGCTCGACGTTAGTCAACCCACCTCCCCCGTACTCCTTGGGAAGCATCCCGAACGCGATACCACGCTTGTACGCCTCCACATAGGCCGGCTTGGTCATCTGGAACGCCTTGAGCGGGTCAGGTTCCGCATCAGCCGCGCGGACCACCGGGGCAAGCACGTTCACGGCGAAATCACGCGCCAGCAGCTGCACTTTCCGCTGGTCCTCACTGAGGGTGAAGTCGATAGCCATCTGATCGTTCTCCCGTCTGGGCAAGGGGGCTGACACCCAGCGCCGCCCTCGGCGTGACGAGCACTCCGGCGGCCCCGCAGCAGCCACCATGCAACGGCGAGGATCCACCAGGAAGATCTTCGGCACGAGCGGCGCCCGACGCCCCGCCAGCGGCTACCAGGCCGGCATGAGCGGCGCGGGCAATCAGTCCATGACGAACGGGTCGTAATGGATGTGATCCAGCGGGGTGCCCGCGACCAGCATGCGCGAGACGGTCGCGCGGATCATGGCCGGCGAGCCGCAGACCACCACATCACGATCGACCCAGGCTCCGTAACGGGTGATCACGTCGGCCAAGGTGCCGAGCTCCGCGCTCGCACCGGGCTCCTCGCATTCCACGACTGGGATCACGTTCAACCAGGAGTTGCGGTAAGACAGTTCGCGAAGGCTGGCGAAGTCATAGAGATCCGACCAACCATGCCCACCGACGAACAGCTCGGTCCGAGGACTGTCGGACTGCTGGGCCAGCTGTTCGAGCATCGCCTTGATCGGGGCAAGCCCGGTACCACCGGCAACCAGCAGCAGCCCTCGGCCCGGGGTGCGGTGAAACGGTAGTTGCCCCATCGGGGGGCCGATTCTCCACGTGTCCCCCGCCTGGGTGTGCGCGACGATCGCCCGGCTGACCCAACCATCGGGAACCGCACGGACATGGAACTCCAAGATGCCGTCCTCGCGGGGCGCGTTGGCCGGGGAAAAGTACCGCCACAGCCGCGGCCGCCTCGGCGTCTCCACGCTGAGATACTGCCCGGCCTGGTAAGGAATGGGTGCACCGGTCTGCACCCGTACCACCGCCACATCCCAGCTCAGCCGGCGATGGGCGATCACCCTGCCCAGCCAGCTCGCCGGCCCGGTCTCGGCCTCCGCCGCCCGCGACATCAACCCGGTGATCAGTTCGAACGCCTGCACCCAGGCCTGCTCGGTCTCCCGCGACCAGGCCGGGCCGTTGAACTGGCGAACCGCGCTGATCAACGCCTGGCTGAGCGCAGCATAGTGGCGAGCCAGCACACCGAACTTGCGGTGGTCGCGGCCGAGTTGGGCCAAGAACGGAGCCAGCTGATCGGGCTGGTCAACCATGTGCACCACGTGCACTACCGCGCGTAACAGTCGCCCACGCTGGACCTGCATGTTGATCGGGAACAGCTCGCGCGTCTCGGGGGCCTGTTCGAACAGCAGTGCATAGAAGTGCTTCGCCAGGTCGTGGGACTCGGGTTCCACCCTCGCCCAGCTCTCCCGGATCAGTGCGACGACGCTCTCGGCCCCGGCCGCTCCCCCGTGCCCCACCGGCCCGGTGTACAGACCATTAGCCCGCGCCTGGTCGGCGGAGTTCAGTCGAGGGGCAGTCACTTCAGACCGCGCGAGCGTCGGTTCACCGTCGGCCGAGGGGTCCCCGGGGACGTCGCCCCGGCACGGTTGGAACCCGCGTGAACGGTTGGTTCCAGGCGTGCAATGCAGAGGTGCGGCCGCACGAACGGCTCCAGACTGGTGCGCCCGACGGGTGCGCCCATCTGTTCCAGCGCGCCGCGCATCAAGCCCAGATGCAGTGAGCACACCACTTCGGGGCTCTTCTCGGCCACTGATCGGAACGGGCATCTATGCAACCGGATCAGCACCTGCCGACCCTCACGCTTGACCTCGGGTTCAAAGCCCAGCTGCGCGAACCGCGCACTGACCTGGCTCGCGGCCTGTTCCAGACTTGGGCTCTCGGCGCTGTCGCGCGGGGTGGCCCGCGAGAGGGCCGCTTCCCGACCGGCTCGTTCAGCTCGCCGCGCACGCTCCCCTGGTGACTCGTCCCAGTGAGCTGCCAGCATGGTCGCGAGAAGCTCGTAGCCCGCCAGGTCCTGCCCACGCCGCCGCTCGGCGAGCAGGTAAACCAGCCGTGGACGCCCACGTCCCCCACCACGCTCGGAATGGGCCACCACCAGCCCTACCTCACGCAGTATGTCCAGGTGAAACCGCGCGGTGGTGATGTGCAACCCGCACAACTCGGCGAGTTCCCGCACGTCCAGACCACAGTCGCTTGCCCGCAGCGCCTTCATCAGACGCACCCGGCTCGCTCCGACCAAGCCAGGATGCAGCGCCCCGTCCCCTACCTCATGCCGCTGTCCATCGACCACGCCACGACCCTAGATTAAAAAGGAGTTCAATGCTGCAAAAATTCACTGCAACCCGACGACCTGCCACCCCTCCCTGGATGATCTTGCTGGGTGCCGATTCCTCGGTTAGTCACTTCATCTTGATCTTTCTGTCTCGAAATCGTCGGATGCCAGTTCGGGGACGGCGTGGCACTCGTTCGAGGAAATCCGGTGGGGACTGCGGCGCGGGCGGAGCTCTGTCGGTGTGGTCGCCGGCCTACGCCGCCAACCACACGACGGACGCACGGCTCTGCGCCGTGCCGCCCTCCAAGGCCCGGAGTCGCCCGGGTACGCCGGCAACCTCTGACTGAGATCGGCGTTAAGGACCCGAGTCGAGCGGGCCGATCTTCGACCCCCGGCACCCCGGAGGTCGACTACCTCAGCTACACCACCCGACCCAACCCCAACAGCCCAATCCCCACCGTCGCGGCTCGTCGCCCGCGTGCTGCATCCCAGGCCTGGCGGTGATCCCGCGATCGCGGCTCCCGGGCGAGACGGGATTGCCATTCCCCCACGTACTCCCACTGCCCACCCGGGGCAGCCGGACTTGGAAGAAGGGTGTGTCGCGATGCCCAATGCGGTGCTCGATCAGTCCGCCGCCGACCCGGTGGCCTCACACGACGCCAGTTCCCTCACGGGTGCACGCCGGCCCGATGGCTGCAGCGTTGTCGCACAGGCCAGCATCCGGCCGTGGGCCTGGATGCGCCAGGCCTGCCAGAAAGGTGACCCCATCCGGGAAGTATTCGCTTACGACCACGCTCAGCAGACAGCCCCGGACCGTGCCGTTCCCGATCAGCGTCGCCACCGCGAAAAAAGTGAACCGCCGCACAGAGGAGCAAGACATAAATTCGGGCTCCCTACTAGGGACTCCGACATGGCCCGTCTCGCGGATCCGTACGCCAGATGATAATCCGCTCTTTCGGAACAGGGATGCTCATGGAAAGTGATCCGAGGTGCGGCGCTATACCAGCCGCACCAACGGGCGAAGACCCAGCTCGACCGCCCGCTCGGGGGTGGTCACGATGCGGATCGCGGCGCCGTCGTTCTGGCCCGACGCGTTGCCGGCGGTGACGGTGGCTTCCGGGTCCTCCGGCAGCCGCACCGGCGCAGTCGTCCCAATGTCTCGACGTCGGGATCCGGCCGGACATGTTCGTCACGGTCCACCACGGTGTCTCCCCGCCGGCCCGGCACGGAGACCGGATGATCTCCTCGACGAACCGGAGGTCGACCTGCGCCGCTGCCGCCCGCCGGCGTGACCGCCGCCGCGCGGAGATCCGCCTCCAGTCGCGGCGAATGGGACACACCGGCCCGATGGCATGCCTCGATGCCGACCAGCAGGTGCTGAAGGGCTTGCACGGTCAGATCCGACTCAGCACAACCACCGCGGCGGCGGCTTGATCCACCGCGCCAAGCACGGCCAGTGACCTCTGTGAGGCTTGCGGTACGTCGACTGTGACCGCCCTCCGCAGCCGCACGCAGCTGAGCAGGCACCTTACTCAGCATCCCACCACTCGTGTCTGTCCCCGTGGTGGACCTGGTGGTGCCGGGGCTGGGGTCGTAGCGTGTGATCTATGCAACACAGCGATCCTTCGCCTGAGGCGGTGTTCGGCGCCCGGGTCAGAGCGCTGCGCGGGGAGATCGGGATCCCGCTGGAGTCGCTGGCCGCCACGCAGTGCTTGCCACCGCCGGCGCCGCGATGACCCCTGGCGAGCTAGCGCGGTCGGAAAGCGGAGAGCGCCCGATCCGGCTGAATGAGGCGGTGGCACTGGCCGCGATCATGGACATGACTGTCGAGGAAATGCTGCGCCCGACGCCTTCACCAGAAGAGCAGCTGCGCCGCGCCCAGGAAGCGTTGGGGCAGACGAGCGCGCGGGTGGCCGAGGCCAGAGCCCAGTACGACTTCGCGAAGACTCGACTGCACAAGCCTCAGAATCCACTAGCCCACACCAGCACCGACGACAGCGGCGATGCGGCAAGCCCGCCGCCCGCCAATCTGTCCGCCGCCATTCACAACAACAACGGAGGATCCGATGGACTTCACCTCGCTCAAGGACAAGGCCATGCAGCTGCTGGGTAAACACCCCGACAAGGTCAACCAGGCCATCGACAAGGTCAGCGAGATCGCCAAAGGCAAGGTCGCCGGACACGACGAGCAGATCGACAAACTCGCCCAACAGGCCAAGGACCACACTCCCGGCACCGAGGCGCCGCCCCCGCAACCACCCACTGACCCCACCCCAGGGAACTAGGTCGATCAGGGAACGATCCCCCGCAACGTCTACCGGGGTGTCCTCGGTGGTCTGGGTGTGGCCGTGGGCGAAGTAGCCGGTACCGAACCAGGTCTGATCGATATGAAGATCGGCGGTGCGCCTGGCGAGTAAATCGCCAGGGTTGGTCAAATCCGGTTGGGTTGGCCACGAAAGGACCGGCCAGAGCGGTGACAGCGGCACGCAATGGCCACAGCGCGGGCCATTTCCAGCCGCCGGCGGCCAGGGCCGCACCGGCGCGCAGCTAATCCAGGCGGACTGAAGTCCACCACTGCCGCGAGAGCCTCGCTATCGAACAGGAGATTCGCCGAGCTGTAGTCACCGTGCAGCACCTGGCAACTCAACTCCGGCAGCCCTGTCAACGGGTCCGGTATACGTTCCCACTCAGCGCGTCGTTCGACGAGCGTCCGCGCGGCTATCTCGTCGAAATCATCAGCGCCGTGCGCTGGCCGACACGCCCGGCCAGGAGCGTCCGAAACCCGCGCGGCATCCTCGCACTGCCGGTCGTTTTTGGGACGCTCCACTGCCATGGCGCGAGTGGGGTTGCGCCCGGCCATTAACCCGCGAGCAGAACGGGGCGGCAGGCGTCACTCGTCGGTGAGCAGGTGGCGTAGCAACCGGTCGGGGCTGGCAAGGAATCCGCGAGTCAGGATGACCGGCTCGACGTCGTCGTAGCCGACCTGCTCGATCGCGCCGTGCCCGTCGATCTGCAGGATCCCGGCGCCGGGCACCGCGAGCAGGATCCGCGAGTGCATGGCCACCACGAACTGGCTTCCCTGGGCGACCAGTTCCGCGATCCGCACCACCAGCGCCATGCAACCGCGCGCGGACAGCGCCGCCTCCGGTTCCTCCAGCAAGTAGAGCCCACCGGGGCCGAACCGGTGCCTGACCAGGTTCAGATCGGCCCGAGGCCGGACGGGAGCCGCTTGGAAAGCGATGTTCCATACCGGTTACGTGCCGTAGACGCGCGCCGCGGCCGGACTTTCTGTGATCAAGGTGCACGGTATTCCCGTGTGCAAGTGCTAGGTCACAACCCGGGCCATATCCAGGCGGACAGCGGTGTTCGGTAGCGCCTTGCAGTACCAGGAGCACACCTCGGGCTGGTACTCATGCGGCCGTTCGTGCTCGCATGGCGGGATGGGAGCCGCGGATCGGGTGACGCGGCAAAGCTCGCCTCGACAGCGGCAGCGACGGCGTCCGAGGTGAAGTTCATCGTGTTCAGCCTCGTACCGCAATGTCATCGAAGTGGCGAACCGCGGGCACCTCGGCGAAGAAATGCGCCATCTTGGTCGCGAACTCCGCGCCGGCGTCGCTCGCGGGGAATACCTCGAGGTGGTCCTTCAATGTTGCCCAGCGCACCCGGAGAAGGTACGAAGCCGGCTCCTCGGAGTCCCGGAACAGCGCCGCTTCGAGACATCCGGTCGCACCGGTCAGGACGGGCTCAGCGTCAAGGAAAGCTGCCTCGAACTCCTGCTCCCGGCCGGCCGTGATCTTGAGGTATGCGTGTTCGACAACCATCTCGCTCCTGTTTCACACCGCTGTCATCGATCAGGTCCAGTCAGCCTCGACCGGGTTGTTCCGGACGTCCCACTCCACTAGGAGATGGTCCGGGCCCCGGAACGAGGTGTTCGGCGAGTAGCTGAAAGTCTGGTCCTCGACGAGCCTCATGTGGGGCAGCCGACGGCTCAGCTCTTCCAGGAAGATCTGCATCTCCACCCGGGCCAGTGGGGCGCCCAGGCAAAGGTGACGGCCGTTGCCGAACGCGAAATGCTTCCTGGCGTTGCGCCGCGTGATGTCGAACCTCTCAGGTAAGGGGAAGACCGACTCGTCGTGGTTCGCCGAACCGGTGACTGCCAGGACCTTAGAGCCGGCTGGAATGGTGATGTCCCCGATCACAGCGTCCTTGACCACCTCACGACGCCATGCGATGACCGAGGAGCTGTAGCGCAGAATCTCCTCGACCGCGTTGGGCACCAGTGACGGGTCCGCGCATAGCGCGTCCCACTGGGCACTGTTCTCCAGCAGTGCCCGCATGCCGTTCGCGGTGGCGTTGGTGGTCGTCTCATGTCCGGCGAACAGGAAGTTCATCATCGTGGTGATCAGGTAGTTCTCGTCGAACAGTTCCTCGTTGCCGTCGGATCGCCAGGATCTGATCAGTTCGCTGATGTAGTCGTCCGTTTGCTCTGTGAGACGGCGCTGGACGTGCTCCTTTGCGTATGTCCAGTACTGGCCCATCCCGGCGGCCAGCTGGGTCTGATCCTGATCCGACGGATAGCCCCAGGTGAACAGGGCCAGACGACCGGAGAATTCCTTGGCGCGCTCCACGTCCTCGTCGGGTACACCCATGACCGCGAAGGCCACCAGGGCGGGGATTTCCCAGGCGAAGTCGGCGACGAGATCGGCATGCCCTCGCCGGATGAACCCGTCGATGTAGCGGTTGGCCAGCTCCCGGATCCGGGGTCGCACCGCCTCGATCCGCCGAGGAGCTACCAGTGCATTGCGGACGTGCTGACGACGTTTAGTGTGGACCGGTGGGTCCTCGTTGACCAGGCTCGGCCCCATCGCCATCTCGGCCTTGACCAGTTCTTCGACCGCGGCTGGGCAGAGTTCCTTGAGCGGGGTGATGGAGATCGACGCGGAGAAGGTGTCGGTGTCCTGGAAAACCTCGCGGACGTCAGAGAAGCGGCTGACGATCCAGTAGCCCAGCCGCGGGCTGTGGAAGACCGGCGCCTGCTCACGGGCGATCCGCCAGAACGCGTACGGATCGGCCAAATACGGCTCGTTGAACGGATCGAAGCTGTCCGCGATGTGGCTGACAGGGCAACCCGCTGGGACCGATATGGGGGTCGAGGTCGCACTCGTTGACGGTGCCATAGTCGGTTCCTTCTATTGGGTGGGACGGGCATCACCGGTCGCCCCATGACGTCGGAGGCTCCGGGTGAGCGAGTACGGGCTCAGCGAGACCAACTCAGACGTCGAGGGTGAGAGGTTCGTCGGCGCCGAGCAACATCCGCCCGTATGCCTCCTTGCCCAGCTCTGGCATCACGAGAGCGTGCCGGCCGGCGATCTCGGAGTCGCGCCAGATCCGACTCATAACGTTCGCGTCCGCGAACGAAGACGCACCATTCGCGGTCATCAACCTGTCCAGGCCGTCTTTGACCAGCTCGCTGATAACGCCGGTGTCCATGCGCACCCGAGCGCGGGTGAGCTTGTCCAGCTGCACTCCGCGCGACGCGGCACCATCAATGTCCGCGCAGGCGCGCTGCATCAGCAGCTCGGCCTGGTCGAACTGCGTGGCCGCCTCGGCGACACCCACCTGGTGGGTCGGCGAGTTCCGAGCGTTCGTGTAGCAGGTGTACGCGACGTTCTTCTTCGGCAGGTTCGCAAGCGTCCGCTCCATGGCGTGACGGGCCAGGCCCACCTGCGCGCCGACCAGAACGAGCGCGGCGACGGGGAGAAAGGCCATGTTGGAGTTCTGCTCGTCGGCCTTATGCGTTGTCCTGAACTGTCCCTCCACCATGTCGGTGAACCGCTGGATGCGGTGATCGGGCACGAAGTAGTCCTCGATGACGATGGTGTCGCTGCCCGAGCCCTTCATACCGGTGACGAACCAGGTCGGCTCGATCGTCCACGCGCTCGACGGAATGAGCGCCAGCGCGCGCGGGTCGCCGTTGTCCAGGCCGATCCCCAGAGTGGCCCAGGTCGCGGCGAACGAGCCGGACGAGTAACCCCAGCGGCCGCTGACGAGGTACCCGCCATCGACCCGCTCTGACTTTAGCGGCGGGGAGAAGATGCCACAGGCTTTCGCGTTCGGGGCCGAGAACATGTCCTGCTGTGCCTCGTCGGAGAACGTCGTCGCGAACCACGAGCAGACGTTGAGCAGGGCGACCGCCCAGGCAGTCGAGCCGTCACCGCGACCTACCTCGGCGACGGTCTCCATCATCGTCCGGAGATTCGTCTCCACACCTCCGAGCCGCTGGGGCACGAGAAGCTTGAGCAGTCCGGCCTCCTCGAGTGCGGCGACGACCTCGGGCACCACACGGCGATCCTCGGAGGACTTCTCCGCGTGCTCCCTAATCAGCGGAACAAGGGAGGTAGCCCGGGCAACCACGTCCGCATCAGCTGCGATACCGGCACCGGTCCGGGCCGCATTAGGGCGATCAAGAATGTCGGTCATAATTTCCTCCGGTTACCAGCTCTACTCTGGATCCAGACACTAGGCGAGTGAAGGATTTGTTCCAGCCGCGTTGCGACGGCCGCAGTACAAAACGCGAACCGGTAGAGCGGCGTTCGGGGAATTGTTATAGATCCGGACATGCCTGCCCGTGGAGCCGGGGCGGGGAAGCCATCCGTGTGCGGACAGCACTGCGTCTACTACGCCGGACGGGGGGTGGCGCCCACCGTGACTTACGACCCGAGAGGGTGCAGCCGACGCAGAACCTGCAACTCAGACCGGGTCGGCGGCGCAGTCTCCGCAGTCTGCTCCACCGCGCGCAGATCCCAACCTGTTTCAGCAGCGACGACGTCCCAGTTCATGCCTGGGTGCAGGCTCGTAAGCACCCGGCTCACGGCTGTTCGGATCTGGCTTCAGCGCCCGCAGGCCTGCCCCTTCACTACCGCCTCGCCGGGTCGGGGATCAGGCACCGTGATCGTCTCCACCGCCACCGGCTTGCCCTTGGTGTGCGAGACGACCCCGCGTACCTGGCTCACCACGGACGCCGCCACTCAGCACAGCTACTCACCGGCAGGCCCTTTGTCCTTCATCACAGCCGAGTTGGTTCCGAACATCCGATGGCTGTAAACCAACGGCCGAAGTTCACCTGAGTGGGATGCGTGGGTGACGACGCAGAACAGAACGTTGTGATCACCGTCCTGGACGAATTCCACAACATCGCAGGTGAGCCATGCGGAGGCACCGTCTACATAGGGAAGGTCCCCGGGACCGATCGTCCAACTCGCGCTGCTGTTCTTATCGTCGGACCTGGTGGCGAACAACTTTGCCACGGAGTCCTGATCGTGGCTGAGCAGGCTGACCGACAACCGACGCACGTTCACGAGATGCCCGAGTAGGCGGCTTTCACGGTCTAACGCGACGCTGACCATGGGCGGCCGAAGAGACAGCGAGCAGAACGCCGTCACCGTTGTTCCATGGAGCTGGCCGTCGGCCGTGCGGGTGCCGATAACGGTGACTTGCTGACACAGCGTACCCATCACCGAACGGAAGGTATCGGTATCGATCGGGGTCGCGGGTTGCGACTGACGCAGTATTTTCGCGGTCATATCATCGCATCTATATTAACATTGAAGGGCACCACGTAAATCACGGCGTCGCACCGTCCGACTTCGCACTGGCACCCTGCCAGCACCGGTTCGCTTTCGCAGATCTAAAGAGACAATAAGACGCAACTGAAGCAAGCATAAGTCGTATTGCGACTCTGAATGCAGGTTCACGCACAGGGATTAGCCAGTCGTGCAGATCTTGCGTGGTCCGCTCCCTCGGGGGGATCGACCCCGCGCATCTTGGGTCGTTGCTACACCCGAAGTTGGTGGGCACGGTCAACTTGCTCAGAAGATGAGGCGTAATGCTATCGACGAACGCCACGTGGGCGGGCCTCAGAACGTCACCTGTGCCGTGGCTCAATACAAGGACCGCCGCGACGGATTCGGCGAGGGATCGGCGCCCTGCGTCGGTCCTGGCCGGATCACGTCCTCGCCCAGCCAAAACACGAGTTACCCACGACGCCGGGCCCGCGCGACGGATTGCGACGGCGATTCCCCGAACTCACTCTGGTAACGCATGGAGAAACGACCAGGATGATTGAACCCCCATCGATAAGCCACCTCCGACACATTGCCGTTGCCGCCGAGCAGGTCGACGCGAGCCTGCTCGAGCTTGATCTTTCGTTGATACTGGGTAGGGGTCGTGTTCAGGGTCTCCTGAAACGCGATCTGCAACCTACGGGCGCCGACGCCTGCGTGACGCGCCAATTCGGACAAGGTGTAGTTCACCTGGGGATTAGACTCGATCAAGTCCATGACCCTCTTGACTGTGCGCGGACGCGCAGGAGCTACCGGGGTTAGCAGCTCTTCGAGATAGTCATGTCCCTGCGTGTGAAGCAGTCCCGCGATAATCAGACGTTCCAGGTATGCGCGATGACTGCTGGACCGCTCGAGCAGACCGTCCTCCCGGTCGATCTCCTCAATCAGGAACCGAATCGTGGCCAGCCAACTGACCGCAGGAGCGGTTGTCAGATCAAGTGCAAGATCGAACTGAATGTCTCTGGGGATCGGATGACCGAGCAAGGCCTCGAGCTCATCCTCGACTGAAGTCTTGGCGATCTTGATACAGAGCTGCGCGGCGTCAGCACTCCACCAAGGCAGCACTGTGTGCTCCCGGGGCGTGAAGACCGCACCGCGACCAGGTGTTGCGAGAGCCTGCCGGGGTCCACACTCCGACGCCACTTGCCCAGCGAGCGGCACGTTGATGTGGTAGGCACCCAACGCCCCCGGATCGACCATGGCCTCCGAGCCGAAGCGCACGAAACCCATGGTGATGTTTTCCAGACGGACAGCGCTCAGCAGGGAAGTCTTCAGGTCGGCGTTGTGACTGAGGGTTTCCACGCGCGCTGGGTAGAAGTAGCTGTTCAACTGAGCACGGAACTCGTCGAGCAGACCAGAACGGCAGACCGCGCGGTGAATCAAGAGACCGTTTGCTTGGTCGATGTTCCAGTGAGGCACGGTCGCCACTGCGGGGGTGGGGACGGGCTCCCGCGATCTCATGTGGCGCTCCCTCCGGGCGCTGCACTGGTGGTGCACTCCTGGCCTCGGCTAGTGGATAGTGGAGCTCACGGGTAGCAGTGTCAACGGCGCGAACGCATGCCTCCGGACCACGTTCGAGGCGCAGTTCGCATCCTGGCTAACCAGGTGCGCGATTCGAGCGCCAGATTCCCCGCAACTGTGCGGAAAGTTCTCTTCGACGTACGCGAGCGACAGGTCAGTGGTTCGGACGCTGGGGGACCGGACGCCCGTGCTGTCCGCCCGGCGGAAAATCGGCGCGCTGCCCCCGCAGGCCAAGGCAGAGGCGGGCAAGCGCGTCAACGAGGCCCGGCTCGCCGTGCAGGCCGCGTACGACGACCTCCGTGTCGAGCTGACCGCCGAGCGCGACCCCTGGGTGCTGCTCGAGGGAGCGGGTGAGCGTCACCCTGCCCTGGGACCGCTCGCTGGCGGAAAGCCGCACCTACACACCCACCCTGTGCAACATCACCGGCACCGTTCGCTAATCTCTCCCGCCCCGACGCTCGAACTCGGATCGCCTTCAGGCGTCCACGCAACCACTCACCCCGTGCGGTGCACACGCTGAGCGAGCTCGGCGTGAACAGACTGGAGCGCTGCGCTGCCCAGCATGTAGTCGTCCTCGGTGGCGTCGAGCTGCCTGCGCTTCCGGATCGGCGCGAGCGGGTGAGCCGGGTCCAGGGAGTCGATCTCCCGGGCCAGTGGACATCCTGGTCAACAACGCTGGCATCATCATCAACAAGGAACGTCGTCGACATGACCCTCGACGACTGGAACTCGGTCCTCGCCGTCAACGCGACCGGGGCGTTCCTGCACTCCCGCGAGGCAATGCGCGCGATGATCCCCCAGAGGTCGCGGGCGATCGTCAACGTCGGCTCGTACGCGTGCTACCAGGCGTTCCCGACTATCGCGGCGTACGCGGCCTCGATCAGTAGGTCGCATGAGCTGCACAGGGTTCGTGGCACCCACAGGCGAGGATCTCGGGGCGCAGACGGCGCGGGTACGCAGGACGATTTCGCAGAAGCACCACCAGCCCGGGGTTCGAGTCCGGTCAGCGCGCGGGCTCCGCGGTCGGGGCGGCGTCCACCGACTCGGTGGTGCCGCCCGCGCCCGGCTCGGCGATCGGGGCCGACTCCGTTACCCCGGTCGGGCGAACCACGATCACGGGACAGTGGGCATGCAACACGCATTGCAGACCGACCGAGCCGAGCAGCATGCTGGCGAAGCCACCGCGACCGCGGTGACCCAGTACCAGCACATCGACCTCGCCGGACTTATCGATGAGCACCCCGGCGGCAGGTCCGGCCGCGACCACAATCTCCACCGGCGGCGGCTGGGCATCGCCGGCCAGCGCTTCCTCGACCATGCGCCGGGTCTATGCCTCGACGTCGGCCTCGATCGCCGTCTCGGACACCGTCAGTGGCTGAGTGCGCCCGTGCACCGAGTACTCCGGAAAGTAGGTAGATACGACGCGCAGTCGGGCACCCCGCCGGTTGGCCTCGGCCACCGCGTACTTCAGGGCGGTGCCGGACTCGGGGGAGCCGTCCACCCCGACAAGGACAATTTGTGACTGAGTCACGAGCCTTCACCTCCTCGACCGGGCCAGACGCAACCGCGCGGCCGGCAGAATCAGAGTGTGCCCAGGCACCGTCCCGGGCATACCGCCGAACGACCCGGATCCGCCGGATCCCTCGGCCCGCCACACACGCGCCCGGAGGGGGCGAGCGGGTATCCCCGCATGACCCAGGCCTGTCCGAGCAGCGGAGCCCACCGGTTCTCAGACATCCCCCTCGCCCGGTCTCCTTAGTGATCAAGAGGCCGGGGTGTCAAGCGTCTCTGTCAGTTTCATACCACCGCCGCAGCCGGACAGGTCGGCCACGAGCACCGGGCTCCCCCAACCCCGACAAGCGAGCCGGATCGGACAGAGAGTGGTTGGTGAGTGAATGACGAGTGCAAGCGGGAGCGCGGTGAACCACGGGGTACCAAGAGCGACGGCGATGCCCCCTACCTCCCTGGACAACCGCGACCCTCAATCCGCGCCCGAGCCGCGCCCGAGCCGCGCCCGAGAAGACCAGCACATGACGACACCATCCGGCACTCCCCGACACACCCCACCGCACCTGAGCAGTCCAAACGGCACAACGCGACACCTCGCGGCACGGTCCGACACCCCTGAACGCTGACTCTTAATCAGCGGGTTCGAGGTTCGACACCCCGGTGTGACGAGCCAAGTCGCTGTTCTGTATCCCGACCAGGCCCCACTACCAGACCTGTTGGTAATCCTCCTTGCTGATGCCATCGATCGGGCCGAAGGCGACCCCGGGGTAACAGAGTTGGTCCTGCCTTGGACGGCAAGGGTGAACTCGCGCTGACTTGGAGCGGCGCTTGTGCTCACCGCACGCCCTGTCGATTGGCCTGCCCAATCCCTGCCTGCTCAGCTGACGGGATGGGGCGAGCGAGGTTCCGCAGCTCGTTCAGGTCCACCTTGACCAGACGGGGGCCGACGCGGTAGCCGGTCAGCCTGCCCTGGGAGATGTACCTTCGTAGCGTGCGGGTTGATACATCAGCGTAAGCGGCACCTGTGGCGAGGCTGACCAGTCGTTGCGGCGCGTCGCCCAGTCCCCGGGTGGCTTTCACCCTCCTCCGGGCGTTCACGCCGGCCACCGACCAGCTCCACGCTCCAACTCGGCGCTTAGCGTGCGCGGCTGGTAGCGCTGTCCTGGCCGGGTGGCTGAATGCCAGCGCGGACCGTGTGGGAGGTGGCGGGGTATGTCCGGCGACTGGCTGGTCATCGGGTCGGCCCGCCGCCGATGGTGGGGACGGTTGTGTTCTGGTCGAGGGTGGACAGCTGACGGCGGTGCCCGGAGGTGGCGGGCGACCACCAGATTGGGCCGGCGGGGTTGGCGGGCTCGACCAGGTAGCCGGCGTGGGTGGTGGCGATCAGCGTGGCGGGGCCGCGGGGGCCGTAGCGGGCCTTGATCAGGCGGTGCAGATTGTGTTCCCGGGCGGGGTTGGGCAGCTCGAACAGCATGGGCCAGGCGATGTCGGTCGTGGAGAGGGCGCTGTAGCGGTCGATCTTGTCGATCAGGGTGGCTAGTTTTTCGGTGCCGGTGTCGTGTTCGTAGAAGAACCCGGTGCGGACCACTTCGGTGCCAAGCCGGGGTTCGACCCATTCCCCGTAACCGTCTGGCCGAATGAGGTCTCCGCAGGCGGCCGCGATTCTGTGTTCGGGCCACCATTCGGTGAGCTCGGCGCCGGGGATGCGGGCCGCGGCGGCGTGCAGCCTGGTGAAGAAGTCAACGACTCCGAGTCGGTGGTTCAGTGATGCGGATTGTTGGAGCCGGATGATCCGGTCGGCGATGTCGCTGGGCTTAAGAAGTGGCCGACCGTGGGCGGCGGCGTGGATCGCGGCGCCGAGTTGTCCGAGTGTGTAGATGTAGGGCAGCGACCCGGCATCCGGGGTGAGCCGGCGGAACCGGGCCAGCACCCGGCGGGTGGTGAGCAGGTGCAGCCGGTGTCGGGCTCGGTGGATGTTGGGATAGACGAAGCGGCCCAACTGTTCGGCGGTCATCACCCGGTGGTCTGCCAGCAGCGCCAGCACCTGGCGGTCCCGGTTGGTGAGCCGGGCGCCCTCGGTGATCGCGTCGGCCAGCCTGCCCCGGTCCCCGCCGGCTGGGCGGGCACCGGCTGGTCGGCGGGTGACGGGTTGGGCCGGGTCCGGGCGGGCGGGCCGACGGGGCCGGGCCGCTGGCCCGGAGTCGGCGGAGCGGGGTGCTCGGTGGGTGGCTGGGTTTGGATCGGGAGACAACACTGGATCTGGAGTCGGGGACCGAGGATGTTCGGGGGCACTCGTCTGTGGATTTATGTGGGACTGGGTGACCCTGTGGGTTAGTCGGGCGCCGGGCATCGAGGCTCCTGCGTGGTGTGAGCTGCGGATACGCGGGGACGGGGTGCGCTGCTGGGTCCGCCGGTCTAGGCGGCGGACCCACCAGCGGACTAACTGGCGGTCCAAGCGGCGGACCCAACCCGTTACTTCACCGGGCGCTGGGCGGGAGTGAATGAATTACTTCACCTACCGCTCGGGCTGGCGGGTTGCGCCGCTCGATCTGGTGCGCTTGCTTCGGTTAGTTGCGGCCGAGATCGTCGTGGCCCGGACGCGGCGGGTTCGGTGGGCTATTGGCCGGTTGGGGTGCACACCACGCCGCCGTGCGGCAGGTTGCCGGTGTCGCCGGGGTTGTAGTAGTGGCAGCTCCCGGTGGCGCCGGGATCGGCGGCCGGCGGGTAGCCGGGTCCGTAGTAGCGGCTGGGTGGGCCGTATCCGTTCGGGTAGCCGGGGCCGTATCCGCTCCGGGCACCGTTGGGGACGCCGTACCCGTAACCAGGGCCGTAGCCAGGTTTGTAGCTGTTGGGGTAGGTCGAGCGTCGCGCGGGCGCGTTGCCCCAGCTGTCGTTCCAGCCGCTCGGCGCCCAGTTCGGGCCGTTGTCGCGGCAGGTGCAGTCTTGCGCGCAGTCGCGGGCCCGCTCGCCGCAGTGCTTGGCGGTGTCGTGCGAGCTGGAGGACTCGGCGCGCCCGGACCAGTCCGACCGGTCACAGCCGCCGCGGGGGGAGTCGTCGAGTCCGACCGCGACGCCGAGTGGGCCCGCCTGGACCATCAGGCCGGGCTGGTCGTCGGAGTCGGAGTCGAGATCGGTCCGCGCGCAGCCACCGCGCTCTTGGTGGGACACCAGACCGGCCACCGATGCCGACACTGGCACCGGACCGGTTCGGGACAGCCCGGCCGAGGCGGTGAGCGCGGTGGTGAATGCGACGGGACGCACCTGGGGCGACGTGGCCACCCGCGGCTCGCTGCCGGCCCTGTCCGCCGCCGTGGCGGTGACGCGGTCGTGGGGGTTGCCGATGAGCAGGGCAATGGCCCCGGCCGTGACGACCCCGAGCGCGAGGGAGCCGATCAGGGTGCGCAGCAGCGCCCATACCGCAACCCGGACCCCGCGGGTGTCGGTGGTCGGCTGATCAGTTCCGGGCGTGCTGTCCGCACCGGTGGTCGTGGTCGTGGGGGTGGTGGCTGGGTGGGCGTGCGGGTGCTGTGTGGGGGTGGTCGGGTTGGTTCGCATGGTTGTGCTCCCTGCTGACTGAGTGGGTGGGGTGGGGCGGGCACAATCGGGGGCGAGATGGACCCGCAGTGGCGGCGCGCGCTGTCGGTATCGCCGGCTCACCAGCCCGACCGATCAACGGTCCGTCCGTCCCGCGGGCGGCGGCGCGGCCCGGTGGGCGCCGAAACGGCCGGTGGCCGTGTGGGGACTCGGGCACTGGCCGCCCGCAGGCTGCGCTGGATGACCGCGTGCTTGTGTTCGGCCTCGCGGTGGGCCTTGGTGAGTCCGATCCGTGCGCGCACGCGGCGGCGTAGCCATTCGGCGCGGCCCGGGATTGGCGCGGGCAGTGGGAGGGCATCGAGGGTGAACGGGGGTTGGTCCTGGCCGTGGTGCACGGTGCGGGCGCTGATCTGATACGCGGGTCGGGCGGACAGATCGTGTGCGCTCAGGTAGGGCGCGAAGTGCGGTGCGAGGGTGCCGGCGTCTTCGGGGCTGATCTTGAAGAGGAGTTTGTTGCGGCAGTTCGCCGAGATCGCCGCGGCGACATGGCGGGGCAGCTGGAATTGGTGTTGGTGCGCGAGGACCCAGCTGGTGCGGTAGCCCCGTGACTCGGCGAGTGCCTCCTCGACCCCGATGGGCAGGTGCAGCATGTTGTGCGCTTCGTCGACCACGATCGAGGCGTCGGGGCGCTGCTCGGGGGTGCGGGAGGCGCGGCGGGTGGTGTGGGCCCACAGCCCGGCCAGCAGCAGCGACCCGATCAGGCGCGACGTTTCCTCGCCCAGCTCGCCCTTGGGGATCCGGACGATGAGGATCCCGCCGTCCAGGATCTCGGTGAGGTCGAATGTGGATGTTGGGCTGGCGAGCAGGTCGCGGGCGAAGCGGCGCGAGTGCACCCCACGTAGCCGGGAGATCAGCGGCCCGCACACCTGGGCGCGGGCGCCGGGGCTGAGGGAGTCGAACTCTTCCCACAACGTCCCCAGCCCCCGGGGCAGCGTGACCGTGGCGAGCACGTGGGCGCGGAACGCCGGGTCGGTGAGCAGGGTCAGGATGTCGAACACGGTCGAGCCGGGGCGTGGGGCGAGGGTGAGGCAGGCGCCGCGCATGTAATCGTGCATGCGCGGGCCCCATGATTTGGCGTACAGGGCCCGGAACACTCCGGTGACGTGCTCGGCCGACCACTCCGGATCGGCGCCCATCGTGTCGGGGGCGAGCGGGTTGAACGCCGGCGGCGCCGCGGTTTCGGCCGCGTCGAGGATGACCAGCCGCTCAGCGCACCAGCGCGGCAGTCGATCGAGCACGCCTTGGGCCAGATCGCCCATGCAGTCGATCAGGGCCACCCCGCGCCCGGCGATCGCTTCGGCGATGACGTAGCCAGTCAGCCAGGTGGATTTGCCGACTCCGGTCACGCCCTGCACGTGCAGGTGGTAGCGGGCATCAGCGACGTCGAGGCCGATCAGCTCGCGGCGCCCGTCCCGCGACAGTCCCAGTACCTTCGGCGCGTCCCGATCCATCGGCGCCGGCCAGCCGTAGGCGGCGTCCAGGACGGCGCTCATTGCCACTCACCCCCGTGCCTGCGCTCGCGGCGCTGCTCGCCCATCTGCTCGCCGAGCTGCTCGCCGCGGGGGGCGCCGGGCTGGACGCGTCGGGAGCGGGTCGGCGTCGGCGGGCGCGTGGGGCTGAGGGGCCCGCTGGGGCGGGTCCCGGCGCCCGGTCGGGCAGGCAATTCGCGGACCGTCGCGCGGTCCGCACCGCCGGATCGGGTCGGTGGCGGCGGGCTGGCCGCTGGGTTGCTTGGGGTGTCGCCGGGCTCAGCCGGCGGGGTGCGGGGTGGGGGTGTGTTCGGGCGGTGGCTGTTCGGGGTGATCCGGGAGTGGCCCAGGCCGGGGCCGCGGTCACCGGCGGTGGGTGCGGCGATGCGGTAGAGCAGCGGCTCGGTGGGTAGGTGCCACAGCGCGGCCAGCTCGGCCAGTGTGACGGGGAATCCGTCTCCGGGGGTGCGCAGATAGACCGTCTCGGCGCAGCGGGCCGGGCGCGCGCGCAGCGGGGTGTGCGTGGTGGCCAGGTCGAACCCGGCGGCGATCGCCGCCGCGGCGCCCGCGCCGCCCCGACGCCGGCCTCGGCGCCCGCGCCGGCCGGGGGCGGGTTCAGGGCCGGCGGTGGACACCGCCACCCGCAGCGTCGCGTGCAGGTGCGCACTGGCGCGCTTGATCTCGGCGGCTCTGCGCGCCGCGGCGAGACCAGGATCAATCGCACGGCTCTCGGATCCGGCGAATCCGATGCTGGCGCGACTGGTGACGCGTGCGGTGGGTGTGCGGGTGCTGAACGGGCTGGGACCCAGGAAGTCGAGCAGGCCCACGATGGCCGCGGCGAGTGCTCCGGCGAGGGTGCCCAGCAGCGCGGGCGCCGCCGCCCGCACCAGCCCGCCGACGATTCCGCGGCGCCGTCCGGCCCGGGTGGCGGGCAGGGTGCGGGCGAGCCAGGCCCGCAGGCCGGTGGCTTCGGTGATGACCAGCTGCACGCTGGCCTGTTCGCCGGGCCCGCGGTGGGCGAGCGCGTCCAGGACCGCCCGCAACGGCTCCTCCCCCACTGTGCGGGGGCCGGGTCGTGGGGTGGGGTCGATCAGCGGGGCCCACCGG
Organism: Pseudonocardia sp. Cha107L01; assembly: GCF_052566575.1. Lineage (NCBI taxonomy): Bacteria > Bacillati > Actinomycetota > Actinomycetes > Pseudonocardiales > Pseudonocardiaceae > Pseudonocardia > Pseudonocardia sp. Cha107L01. Next base: position 4,005,207 of record NZ_CP199579.1, on the reverse strand, counting down.
CCACGGGAGGGAGTCAGCTCGATCAGGTGCGGGGTGTAATGCCACACCGGCGGGTGGGTACGGGTGAGCTTTGAACCCGGCCAGACTCGGGTTAGCGCGTCGGCGACCTGGGAGGCCGAGATCGAGGCCGGCACCCATATCCCGGCGCGGACCCCGGCGGGGTCGGCGAACCACTCCACCGCCAACACCGGTGGCGGGAACCCGCGCCGGGCCCGGCGCAGACAGCCGGCAAGGATCCGCCACATCGCCAGCCCACCCTGCGCGGGCATCGCCGGTGGTGGTGTGATTTCCACCCACACCGCCCGCTGCGCGCGGTGGTAGCGCTCCAACACCCGACCCGCCGCGGCGGCGGCCAGCATCAGCGCGCCGGTCAACAACCCGCCGCCGCAGACGCCGAGCAGTGCCTGTCCGCTGGTGCTGGTCGGGCCACTCCACGCGGCGACCTGGGTGATCAGGTGCGCGGCCCAGTCGTTCGCGGTGACCATCCATCCGCCCGCGTCACCGGGCTGGGCCGGGTAAGCCGAGTCGGTGAGCAATCCCAGAACACCCGCGCCATGTGAAAAATAAATCGGGAGCATCGTCGAAACGACCTTTCGCAAGGAAAGAGAACCGAGAGAGGGTTCCACGCCCCCGTAGGCGGAGGTCTTCACAGCCGCCGCCGGCGAGTGGTGCGCGGTACGGCTATATGTGTAGCCGGCGGCGTGATTCATTTTTAATTCAGAGAGCACTTCATCGGTTCCACGCGAGGGGTTCGAGACACGTGAAGTATGCCCTTGAGCTGCGTGAAGTGCGAGTTCGCGGCTTGTCTGGAAAATCTTGGATGACTCCTGTCAGCTGAGCCGTGAAGTATCCGTGAAGTACGTGCTGAAGTATCCGTGAAGCAGTCATTAAATAATTCGAAGTACGACATTGACGGGGTGAAGTAATTCTGAATTAGATGTGAATTACGGCGTGTGGCCCCATGGGGTGGTCCCTCCTTTTTCTCGGCATTCGGGAGCGCGCATGCCCGCATACGAATCAACCAATCTGGTCCCCGCCGGCCAGCAGGGCCCACCCCCGCGACCACCGCGGTCCGGGTATGGGAGTCGGCGGCGGGGGTCGGTGTTGGAGACCTGCGAGCGGGTGTTCGGGCTGCTGGTCACCGGCCCGGCGCCACTGGCCATCCACCCGCGCCATTTCACCGACCTTCCGGACCGTTCGCTGCCCCTGCACCAGCTGCGGGTACTGCTGGCCAGCCCTGCGGTCAGCCCGCAGACCCGGGCAGCGATCTGGTGCTACCTGGTCCGGCGCGCCCGCACCCGGGGCCGCCAGCAAGCGGCCTGGACCGTGGGCTGCGCGGGCCTGGCCTTGCCCGAGTTAGTGCGCATCGTCGCCGCGCTGTCGCGCCACTACAGCGGCGACATCGCCGACCTCGAAGCCGCCGTCCTCGGCGGATTCCTCGCCGAGCTACGCCGGGTCGACCTGGACGACTCCCGCGACCGGCGAATCCGCCGCCGACTGCTCATGGCCGCCTACCGCGCCGCCCGCTCCCTGCGCGACACCACCCACCAACCCGACCCCACCGGCCGTGAGCCCGTCGACCCGACCAGGGAGCCGACCAGCGGTCAGGGCAGTGATGAGGGCAGTGACCCGGCCATCGGATCAACCCACCCCGCCGCACACGGCAACGGCCAGCACCAGGAGACCGGACGATGAGCACGCCCCACCCCGACCCCACCCACACGCAGGCCGATACTCGGGCCGATACCGCTGCGGCCACCCGGCACTCATCCAACGGCCAGGCCGTGGCGGCCAGCGGCCACGCCGACCGCCGGACTGGCCGGACTGGCCACCGGCACCCCGGCGGCCAGGCCGGCGAGGCCGGCCGCCATGGCCGCCCGCGCCCGAACGGCCACGGCGTGGACGCCGGCCAAGCGACCGCGGCCGCTCTCCCCGCGGGTGGACCCGTTCCGGCGGCCACACATGCCGAGGCTGACCCGGCTACTCGTCTGACCGCACCGGCAGACGCACTCCCGAATATCGACCCGGTCACGAAGCCGCTCGCGGCCATCGCCGAGGGCCCGACGAAGCCGCGCCGGGCTGCTCTGGTGCTGCGCGTGGCGGGGCAGTTGCTGCTGGCAACTGTCTTGGCCGGGGCGGTGGTGGTGCTCGCGGTCGGGGTGGGGCGGTGGCTGTTGCTCGCGGGTGTGACCCCGGCCGGACCGGTACCCGCGTGGGGTGGGATGCGGGGTGTTGTGGTGTTGGCTCAGGACTCCTCGGGCGGGGTGTCGCTGGAGCAGTTCCTGGCGAACCTGCGGACCTGGATCTTCCGCATCCTGGGCACCCTGACCGCGACCATGCTCGCGATCGGGGGCATCCGACTGGCGGCTGCCAATGGTGAACCCGAACAGGTCGCGAAGGCCAAGGAAACGATCAAGTCAGGTGCGTGGGGGTTCGTGTTCACCATGCTCGCCCCGGCGTTCGTGACAATCCTTCAGCAGCTGGTCGGGGGCTCCCGATGACCCACCACACAACCACCCGCACCGCCCCGAGTCACCCTGCGGCCACGCCCGCCGCCCAGCCGACGCCAGCCTGTGGGGTTCGTAGCGCGAGCGACCCGACTCCGTCCGCGGTCGCGGTCGTCGCGGTAATCACCGCACTCATTGTCCTGTTGATGATGCTGACCGTCGGCGGCACGGACAGCACGGTCGGGCTGGCCACCAGTCGTTCCCCTCTCACCTCGGTGCCGGCCACAGCGGCGCCGGGCTGGCCGGTGGCCAGAGTGGCCGACAATGCGGCTGGGGTGGCCGGCGAGCTGGGACTGGCCGTGTCGGCTGACCACCGGCCCGGTGTGGCCACGCTGGCCAATGGCCCGGCCGTGGCCACGTCCGGCCACCTGGACCGCCGCCCGAGTGGCCGCACGGCCACCGAGGCTCTGCCGGCGGTACCGCCTGGCGCCCCGATCCCGACCCCGAGCCCGGAACCGGACCTTCTGGCTCCCGGTGCCGCCGGCACACCGGCCGACGGGCAACCTCGGACCGGTCAACCTGGTGTCGGTCCGCCGGGCGCAAGTCAGCCCGGTGCGGGTGGCTCTGACGCGGGGGCGGGTGGGGATCAGCCGGGGTGGTTGGAGCAGCAGGCAACCCGGGCGATGGATTGGATGTTGCGGTGGGTGGTGGTCGGTGGGGTCAATCCGCTGGTTGAGCTGCTGGGGCGGATGGTGTTCAGCACCCCGACCCCGCAGCGGATGCCACGACTGGTGGCGTTGTGGCAGTCCACGCGGGTGATCGCGGTGAGTGCGTATGTGCTGTTCGTGCTGGCCGCGGGGCTGATCGTGATGATGTATCAGACCGTGCAGACCCGCTACACGCTGCGGGAACTGTTGCCGCGGCTGGTGATGGGGTTCGCCCTGTCGAACCTGTCTCTGTGGGTGGTCGGTATGGCCACCGATCTGGCGAACGCGTTGAGCCGGGCGTTGCTCGGCGCCGGCGTCGATCCCGCCAGCGCGGCGGTCGCGATGCGCCAGACCCTGACCGCGGTGATGCTGCCCGGCACCAGCTTGTGGGTGGTCTTCGTGGTGGCCGCGTTGTTGGTGTTGATCGTCGCGTTGGTGATCGGCGCGGTGGTGCGGGTGGTGCTGCTGGCGAACCTGCTGGTTGCCGCGCCGCTCGCGCTGGCGTGTCACGCCCTGCCCCAGACCGAGCGGCTGGCGGGGTGGTGGTGGCGGGCCTTCGGCGCGCTGTTGGGCGGGCAGATCGGGCAGGCACTCGTGCTGACGGTGGCGTTGCGGGCGCTGTTCACTCCGGGTGGGATGCCCACGTTCAACCACAGCCAGATCGCCGCCGACCCCCTGGCGCCGGTGCTGAACCTGTTCCTGCTGCTGGGCGTGGTCGGGATCATGGTCAAGCTGCCGTTCTGGATGCTCTCGGCCGCCAAGCTCGGCCAGGGCCGGTCCCTGCTGGGCAACCTGATCCGCACCTACGCGGCATACAAAACCTTCGGCCTGGTCAAGGCCAAGATCGCCGGCAAGGCCGTGGGCATGACAGCGACGGCGGCCGGCCGCGCCCGGCGCGGCGGTGGCTCTGGGCCTGGCCCGACTGGCCCCGCAGGGCGCCACCCCGGCGGTCCGCCAGGTGGCCCGCCCGGTGGGCCGGGTGGACCTGGTCCGGGGCAAGGGACGCAGCGAAACCGGACCGGACCCAGAGGCCCAGGTCCGCGACCCAATCAGTCCCACAACACCCGCGGCGGTGCCACCAACCGAACGCGCACGCGAGAGCCGGTGCCGAAGTCCGCGCGCACCGGGGCGCCGCCGACGACAGCCGGCGAGCGGGATCAGGCCCATCAGCCAACCCGCACCAGCCAGGGGCGCGGACCAAGTACCCGACAGAACACACTCCGACCGACTCGGGCGGCCACGCGCACGGCCGCGCGCACGCCCGAGACCGGCACCCGTGGCCGCGCACAGCCTCGGACCAGTGCCGCGCGCACGTCACCGGCAGTGCCGACTGCGACACCTGACCCGCGTGCGGGTTCGCGGCCCAGCCGGGCCCAGCCGAGGCGAACCACCTCGCCCCCGACTCCCACCCGCGCGCCAGGGGCGCAGCGGGCAGCGCGCACACCTGTGCGGGACCGGCGGGTCGTGCGGCCCGGCGCGAACCGGCCGGGGCAGGTCGGTGGTGTCGCGGTGGGCACGCACCCGTGGCGACACGTCCCCGAGCCCAGCTCGCGGAGCCGACGCGCCCACCCGAACCCGCCCGTCCCCCCGCCGTACACAACCCGGCCAGCGCCGCGGGTCAGCCGCGGCGAATCACGCGGCTAACCCCCCTCCCCTATCCGCCTCATCCCGCGCCCGGCCTGCTCGGGCGGCTCGCCGATACCTGCATATCCCCTCCTCGAGGGGTGGTTGCCGGACGCGGGGCTGGTGGCTGTCTCTTCCTGGAACGGAGATGGTGATGGATCGGTTGAACGCGGTCGCGATCCCCGCGGACGTCGATTTGGAAGACAAGATCCTTGCTGGTCTCACCACCCGGCAGGTGGTGATCTTCGGGGTCACCGGGCTGGTGTTGTATCTGCTGTGGAGCGCGACCCAACACGCGGTGGGGTTGGGGGCGTTCGTGGTGTTCGCGGTGCCGGTCGCGGCCACGGCTGTGGCCCTGGCGTTGGGCAAGCGTGACGGGGTCAGTCTGGACCGGTTCGTCGCCGCCGCGGTGGCGCACCGAGCCCGGACCCGCCGCCTCGCACCTGAGACCGACCCGGATCCAGCAGGTCACAGCTCGGTGGTCGCGGGCATGTGGGAGGGTGCGGACCCGGGCGGGGTGCTGTTGCGTGCGGTGCGGCGCCCGGTGCGCCGGCCGTGGCTGCCCGCCCGCGGGGTCGGCCAGGCCGCCACCGCCGGCGTGGTCGACCTTGGCCCGGACGGGCTGGCCGTGCTCGCCGCGGTGTCCACGGTGTCGTTCGCGCTGCGGACCCCGGCTGAGCAGGACGCGCTGGTGGCCGTATTCGCCCGCTACCTGCACTCACTCACCACGCCGGTGCAGGTGTTGATCCGCGCCGTCCCCCTGGACGTGGACGACCTGGTCACCGACCTGCACCAGGCCGCCACCGATATGACCCACCCGGCACTCGCTGACGCCGCCCTCGACCATGCCGATTACCTCACCGAGCTGGCCCAGTCCCATGAGCTGCTGCGCCGCCACGTCGTGCTGGTACTGCGCGAGCCGCAACCAGCCCGCACGCCCAGCCGCGACCAGGGCAGCGCCCAAGTCCGCGCCGACCGGATCGCGCTCACCCGCCTCGCCCGACGACTGACCGAAGCAACCGAGCTGCTCGCACCAGCCGGGATCACCGTCACCGGCCTGAACGCCAAACAAACCCACGCAGTTCTCGAGGAGGCCACCTTCCCCTACACCCCCTACGAGCCCGATGACCCTTACAACACAGCTCCCGCCGAGCCAGCGGACATGGACAGGCCCGATAAGCCCGCCGATGAGGGCGGCGACCAGTGACGCGCCGCGGGGCCGCCCGCTACACGGTGGCGGGCGGGTTGGAGTGGCTGGCTGAGGTCTTCCGTCGAAACACCGACCCGGACATCGGTCCCGAAGACGCCGGCTACCCGCGGCAGGCCACAGCCGAGAACACCGGTGGGTTGGCGGGCGCGGCGGGGTTCAGCCCGGATGAGGTGTTGCTGGGCGCGCGGGTGGTGGCGACCGAGGCCGGGATGGTCGCGGTCTTCGCCGTGGCCGGCTACCCGTCCGAGGCATACCCCGGCTGGTTGGACCCGCTGCTGGGCTACCCCGGTCGGCTGGACGTGAGCGTGCATATCGACCCGGTCGACCCCGCCACCGCCGCGGATCGGTTGCGGAAGCAGTTGGCCCGGTTTGAGTCCGGCCGCACCCACAAGGCCGAGCACGGGCAGCTCCCGGACCCGTTGATCGAGGCGGCCACCGAGGACGCTTACGAGCTGGCCGCCCGCATCGCCCGCGGCGAAGGGCGCCTATTCCGAGTTGGCCTCTACCTGGCCGTGCATTCCCCGGACCCGGAGACGCTGGCCCAAGAGGTCGCCGCCGTCCGCGCGCTGGCCGGGTCGCTGCTGCTTACCGCCCGCCCGGCCTCGTATCGCCAATGGCAAGGCTGGACCAGCTGCCTGCCCTTGGGCCTGGACGAGTTGAAAATCCGCCGGACAATGGACACCGACGCACTGGCCGCGGCGTTCCCGTTCACCTCCCCGGACCTGCCCGCCCCGAACCCGGTATCCGCGGCCGCGCCGGACGGGGTCCTCTACGGGCTCAACCTGCAATCCTGCGGGCTGGTCTGTTGGGACCGATTCACCGCAGAGAACCACAACGCGGTGATCCTGGGCCGCTCCGGTGCCGGCAAGTCCTATTTCGCCAAGCTGGAGCTGTTGCGGCTGCTCTACCGCGGCGTGACCGCGTTCGTCGTCGACCCTGAGGACGAATACACCCGCCTGACCCACGCCGTGGGCGGCACCGTCATTCGCCTCGGTGCACCCGCGGTCACGCTCAACCCGCTCGACCTGCCGCTGCACACCCGTCCGAACGGGCGCCGCCACGCCCCGGCCGACGCCGTCACCCGGCGCGGGCTGTTCCTGCACACCTTCATCACCGTGTTGCTGGGCGCCGAACCAGATCCGGCGACCCGGGCGGTGCTGGACGAGGCGATCACCACCACCTATGCACACGCGGGCATCACCCAAGCCGACCCGACCACCTGGACCCGCCCAGCGCCCTTGCTCGCCGACCTGACCGCCCAGCTGGACACGCATCCGGATCCGGCCGGGCGGGCGTTGGCGGCGCGGCTGCGCCCGTTCACCCACGGCGCCTTCTCCGGGCTGTTCGCCGCGCCGACCACCACCACCGCGGCCGGGCATCTCGTGTCGTTCTCCCTGCGGGAACTCCCTGAAGAACTACGACCCGCGGCCACCCTGCTAGTGCTCGACCACATCTGGCGGGAGGTCTCCGACCCCGCGCACCGCCGACCGAGGGTGGTCGTGGTCGACGAGGCGTGGCTGTTCATGCAACAACCCGCGGCCGCGCGGTGGCTGCACCGCATGGCCAAATCCGCCCGCAAACACTGGTGCGGGTTGACCTTCGTGTCCCAAGACATCGCCGACGTCCTCGGCAGCGATCTCGGCCTGGCTGTCATCACCAACAGCGTGACCCAAGTACTGCTACGCCAAGCCCCGCAAACCATCGACGAGATCGTGCGGGTATTCGACCTCTCGGCCGGCATGCGCGGATTCCTGCTGCGTGCCGGGGTCGGGCAAGGGCTGCTGTGCGCGGGCACCTGGGTGGCGTTTCAGGCCACCGCGAGCGCGATCGAAGACGACCTGATCACCACCGATCCGGCCTATCTGGCCGCGCTCGCCGAATCCGGCGACTACGCCACCGTCGAACTCAGCGACCCCCACCGCGACGAGATCGAGGACCCGGACGACGGCTACGGCGACGGGGACTCTGAGCACGACGACTCTGGAGACAACCACCCCGGCGAGGCCGACCAGATGGGCCCGGCAGGTCGGGGCTTGTGGTGACGGCGCAGGCGGGTACAGCCGCGGCCGTCGGGGTCCTGGCCGTAGTGGTGCTGCCTCTGGCGCTGCTGACCGCGCTGATCTCGTTGCTCTTCGCCGCGATCACCCCCACCGGCCCGGACGACACCCCGGGCGGCACAGTGGTGGGCGGATCACCGGTCGGGGTGGCCGACATCCCGAGCGACTACCTGGCCCTCTACGTCGGCGCGGCACGGACCTGCCCAGGGCTGGACTGGTCGGTACTGGCCGCCATCGGGAAGATCGAAACCGACCACGGCCGCTCAACTCTGCCGGGGGTCCACGGCGGCGCGAACGCCGCGGGCAGTGTCGGGATTATGCAGTTCCAGCCCGCCACCTGGGCCGCCGTGACCGCCCGGCATCCGGTCCCACCCGGCGGGGCGTCCCCGCCCAGCCCCTACAACCCCCACGACGCGATCTACACCGCGGCGGCCTATCTGTGCGACAGCGGCGCGGGCACTCCGGCCACGCTCAGCAACGCCATATTTTCCTACAACCACTCAAATCAGTACGTCACCGACGTCCTGGCACAAGCCCGCCGATACGCCACCACGGCCGCCAACCAGGCAAGCAACGGGCCACAGGGTGGGAAGAGCGGACGCAGCGGCTCCGGTGCCGTGGCAGCCGCCATCAACTACGCCCGTGCACAAATCGGACGCCCCTATATTTGGGGCGGCAATGGGGCAACAGGTTTCGACTGTTCCGGGCTGACGAAAGCTGCCTACGCCGCAGCCGGCGTCACCTTGCCCCGCACCGCTGACCAGCAGTTTCAGGCCGGGCCCCGCCTGCCCGCTCAGGAGCCGCTTGCACCGGGTGACCTGGTGTTCTACGGCGGACCGACGATCACGCACGTAGCTCTATACGTGGGCGGGAATCAGGTCATCCAGGCGAAAGACGTGGGCACCCTCATTGAGCAGGACGCTCTACCAACTAGTAACTACGCCGGAGCAACCCGCCCCGCCACAACCACGACCGCTCACCCATTCGGGTCGAATTCTCTGACGAGTCCGCAGAGCATCGTTGCCAATTCAGTGCTATTTTATCAGAAATCACGGGCCCTCTTTAGCCGGTGCGCACTGTACTTAGCCTGGAGCTATCACATCGCGCTATCAATAGTCGGCTTGACAACTAACGGTGTTGCATTTCGTGCGCGACGACCTGAGTGGCGATTCACAAACAGCCCGGAGCGTCGCGGGTCGCCACGGTGGGATCGTGGGCCGCTATCGCGTGCTCTGCGGCCGGGTCGGTCAGTCAGACATTTCCCCGGCCAAGCGGGAGTGCCGCGTGCTCCCAACGAGCTGTCGGGCATTCACCTAGGGCGCGCGTGCCGGTCGCCCGGCTGTGCGGGCGCGGGCCGCCGTCCCGCCGGGCACCGCGCGGGGCGAGGGCGATTAAAGGTCACCAAACTGGTGGGATTGAGTGGCCGTTACCTGGTGGTTTCGCACCGCCGGCATGCCCGGTGTGGGTCAGTCGCCCACATGTCGGAACGCGGGCCATTCGCCCCTCCCACCGAAGCGGCCCGGGGCACGTTCGTGCTCCGTCCATCCGCCACGCCCGCCGCAGGTTGTGCCATCCAGTCAATTCGTTCGAGCATCCAGGGAGCCACACCATGCAGCCGATACACCGCCCACCAGGCGCCACACCGCTCGCTCACCTACCGGCGTTCCCCGCGTCGGGCCCGGCCCCGGGTGGGTGGCGGATCGACCGAGAGGGAATGCGGCAGGCAGCCGCTGATCTGGAGATCGTGGCCAACATAGCGGCCAAGTGGCGATTCCCCACCCCACCGAACGCGAAGGCGTTCGGCGACGCCCGTACCGCCCAAGAGGTCGCCGAGTACGCCCAAGTCAGCAACAACACCGCCCAATGGGTCCTCAAAGAGATCGACGCGATGCGCAAAGCGCTGGCGGCCACCACCGCCAGCTACCTCGGCCAGGAGGAGAAGAACCGGGACCTGTTCGCCGACAAGCCCCACACCGAGACCCCCAATCCGACCCACCCCGCGCCGCCCAACCGAGGAGGGAACGCGGGCTCGAGCGACGGTGGTGCGAGCAACGGCGGGCCCGAGCACCGCACCACACCCGCCCCCACACCTGGCCCGGACAACACCCCCGACACCGGCGCGCACGGCGGGCAGGGCAACGGCCAGACCGGCACCGGCCAACGCGGCACCGGCCAAGGCAACGACGCCCCGGGACACGGCACCCCCGCCCAGCCCCGCCCGCCGGACTGGCGCCAGCGCCCCCACACCCCACAGGACGGGGACACCCGCCTGGTCAGCCACACCACCCCCGGTGCCTACACCGACCCGACGTCGAGCATCCGCAACGCGCTGAACGGGGACCCGTCATGACCTACCCCAGCCGAGGTAACTCCGGCCACGACAACCACGGGCACGACAACCACGGATGGGATGACTGGCGCAGCGACCACGGCGGGGATGACGAAGTCCAACGGGGCAACGGCCAGAGCCGAAACGGTCAAAGCCGCGACGGTCAGGGTCGCGACGAGCAGGACAACGGCGAGCATCGAGTCACCGAGTCCCACGGAGGGAACGGTCACCGAGGCCGCGACATGAACAACACCGCCGACACCGACACCGACCGCAACGGCGGCGGTCAGGGTGACCCACCGGCGGGTGCGGGTTCCGAGGACCGGCTGGGTGGGAACCGCTCCGAGCGCTACGGCTGGGACCGGGTCGGGTCCGGCGCGGGCGGGGCTCACGGCGGTGGGGCGCCGGGGCTGGGTGATACCCGCACGGTGAACGAGCTGATTCCAGGTGAGCCGCAGGCCTGCCACGACTACGCCACCGCCTTGGCCGCGGAAGGCCAGACCGGCGATGAGGTCTTCAACGCGCTCAAACGAGTCCGAACTCAGCACTGGTCGGGCGATGCCGCCGACTCCTTCCATGCCCGCCTGGCCAGTCTGGCGCGGTTCGTGGCCGCCCATGCAGGCGATGCCGAGCGCGGCGCCGCGACCGTGGACGACTACGCGCACCGTCTTGGCGCTGCCCAAGGCAAGGCCGCCGACGCGATCATGTTCGCCAACGCGGCGGACAAGATGGTCGATCGGGTCAACCGTGCCTACGCAACCGGCGGCTCTGTCGACCCGGACGCCCTCTACACCATCCGGGTCGAGCACGACAAAGCCCTCGCCACGCTCGCCGTGGGCCACAAGATCAAGGGTGACGCCGTGCTCGACGCGACCCGCAAGATCGGCGACACCCGGGCCGACCTCACCGCCGCGGCGAAGAAGCTGCCGACCTATCACCCCGGCGAAGCGGCCACCACCTCACCGCTGACCGGCAAAACCACCGGCGCCCCGCCGCCGCATCCACCGCGACCTCTAGCCCCGCGTTCGTGGGCGCCGCTTGATCCCGGGCATCCGGCGCCGCCGACCCTGCCCAGTGCCGCCGGTGGGGGCGGGGGTGCTGTCGCGCCGCCCACTCTGCCCAGCGCGGCCGGCGGCGGTTCCGGCGGCCAGAGCGGCGGCTACAGCAGCGGTCTGAATGGCTCCTCCGGCCATCCGGTATCGCCGCCCACCCTGCCCTCAGCCACCGGCGAGAACGGCAACCCTCACAGCGGCACCGATGCAAACAACAGCAACGGCTACGGCTACGGCTACGACCAGCCGGGCCCTCGTGGCCCGTTCGATCCCTACGTGCGCCCGCTGGGGTTGGCACCGGACGCCCGCCCGTACCTGCTGCCTAACGGGCGTTGGCTCGACACTCCGGGCACGCTGCCGGCCAGCGGCGGCGCGGGCGGCGGTTGGACACCACTGAACACACCGCCCGCAGAGGTGCTCGAACCGCCGCCGCTCGCACCGCCGGCCGCCTCGGTGCCGCCCTGGCAACAGGTTCCCCAGACCACGCCGCCGCCCCAGCCCCCGCCAGCTGTGAACCCAGCACCGCCGCCAGCCGCGGCACCACAACCACCGGCACCGCAACCACCGCCAGCGTCGTCCGGGGCCAATGACGGGGCACTCACGCCACGGGCCGAGCACCGCCCGCACACCCTGCCCGACCCGTCGAGCACGGGGCTGACCGTGCCCGGTGACCCTGGCAGCATCGGGGTCCCGGGGGCCGAGGGCGGACAACCGCAACCGCCCGTGGACCCGACCCCTCTACCACCGGCGGCGCCGACCCCGCCGACCCCGCCGACTCCGGCGACCGGTATCCCCGGCGCTAACGGCGACGGGCCGGCCAGCTGGTCATCGCAGCCAGCGACCGAACCCGCCGGGGCCGGCGCCGATCGCCACCGATCCGACTCCGGCGTGCCATGGGGCGCAATCGGTGGGGCCGCAGGAGGGGTGGCCATTGTCGGCGGCGGCGGAGTGCTCGGCGCCCGTGCGGTCAAAAAGATCGGGAAATCGGTCGAGCGCAACCGCATCCAGCACCGCCGCGGCTACCAGCCCGGAAGCGGACGACGCGGCGACCTGCCCGATAACACCGCCATCGGTCTGCGGATCGAGGCGGCCGGGCAACAGGCCAAGACCGAAGAACGCGACCCCACCACCGGCCCGGCCCACCAGCGCCCGACGCGGCGGCGACACCGTCCCGCAACCCGCCCGAACCCCCAAACCGGGCCAACCCAGCCGCCCAGCTCACCGTCCGTGACCCCGCCAGGGCAGCCCACCCCGGGCAACTACTCGGTGAGCAACGACGGTTCGTTCACGTCCCCGCAAGTGCTGGCCGCCGCGCAGGAAGACACAAGGCGGAATGGCGCCGAGCAGGCCGGCGCGGCCAGTGAACCGGCCGCGGCGGTGCTGGTCGTCGGACAATTCACCGCCACCGGGCAACGCGCCGACATCCAGGTCCACAACACCGGCGGCATCGGTATCCACGGCGACAACGCCCCCGCCGTAGTCCGGGCGATGATCCTCGAAGTCCTGTCCGAGGACGGGCGCGTCATCATCCCGCGCCGCGATGCGGTCGAGCTGCTAGACACCACCGAACTGGACCGAATCCCCCACGAACTGCACATCGTGCCCGAGCTGGAAGACGCCCTAGAAGTCCTCGACGACGTGCTCAACCACAACCCGGCCAGGACAGGCGACAACCGCGAGAACGGCGAGAACGGCGCTGCCGGGGCGAGCGAGGCGTTGACACTGCTGATCCTGGCCCACGCACCCTCCCACCCAGGCGACAGCAAAGAACTCGGCCAGCTGCTACTCCGGGCCACCGACCGGCCAGTCACCGCGCTCATCATCGGCGGCGGCTGGGCCAGCGGACACAGCTTCGGGATCAACGACGACAACTACGTCACCGCCACCCGCGGCGCCAGCACCGAACACCTGCACGGGGCCTACGCCTACAACTTCCCCGCCCACGCCACCGTCGGCGCACTCGCACAACTCGCCCCACCCAGCACGTCGGACACCTCCACCGACGAGACGGATCAACTGTCCACCGACCAGGTTCCGACCCGCGCGGACATCGCGATACCGCCAGGCGACCTCATCCCGAATCTCGACGCCTACGACGACTCCGAACACGACTCGGACTCGGACTCGGACGACAGGCTGGCCAGTGACGACGATCCCGAAACCACCGCCAGCGACGAGGACGAGGCCACGGCGGACGGCGAGCCCTCCACATTGCCGGCCAGCAGGCCCGCCGAGACCGAGCCGAGCGACGACATCGTCCACGCTGCCCATGCGGCCAGCGTGGCTGATCCGCCGGAGCCGGCGGCGGGCGACAGAGGCGAGGGGGTGCTCACCCTCGACGTGCTCGGCCCGCCCCGACTGTGCTGGACCGTGCCCGCCGTCGACCCTGGCAAGCCCGCCACGGTCTGCGAAATCCCCGTCCACAGCTCCCGATGCCGAGAGGTACTCGTCTACCTCGCTCTGCACCCTGACGGAGTCACCCGCGAGAAAATCGCCGCCGACGTCTGGGCAAGCGACATCCGCACAGAGCGACCGACCAACGCCGTCAACACCGTGCTCAGCCGACTCCGCAAACTGATCACCACCAAAACCGTCGGCGCGGTCACCCTGCCCCTGATCACCCTCGGAACCGGCCGCTGCAAGCTCGACCCCGACGTCTTCCGGGTCGACTACTGGAACCAAGTCACCGCGCTCAAGGAACGACTCCACACCGACACCGCGGTCCAGCGGATCCCCACTTACCGGCAGATCCTCGCCAACTACCGAGGCGAGTTCGGCGAAGGACTCACCGGGGAGTGGATCGAAGCCCCCCGCCAAGATGTCCTACGCGATGTGGTCGACGTCGCTACTCACCTCGCTGACACCTTCGTCAAGAACGGCGAGCCTGATCAGGCCCTCGACGTTCTCGAACGAGTCCGCCAAGCCGACAAATACAACGAGCCGATCTACCAACAGATCATCCAACTGCAGGCCAGCCTGGGCCGCCAGGACGCGGCCACACGCACCTACGAACTACTGCGCACCAACCTCGCCGAGGTCGACACCGAACCCCTGCCCAGCACCACAGACATAATCGGAGACGACCACACCAACGATCAATAGAAGCCGCACCGACCGGGCGTCGTACTCCACGCCCAGCAGGTTGGGCACAGCGAGTAACAGCGTGTCGGCGGCGGCGCTCGCCTCGTCCTCCGCGAGCTCGGCGACCAACTTGTCCGGCTCCCCCGCATACGTCCCGCCGAACCGCGCGTTGCCGCCGTCCAGCCAGCCGACCTGGTCGATGTTGTCGCGCTGCTGCCAGAACAGCGGCGTATCGAGGTCGTCGACGATCGGGAAGATGCTGCGACTGACCGAGACACGCGGCTCACGGCTGTGCCCAGCGGCCTCCCAGGCGCTCCGGAACCGCTGGATCTGTTCGGCCACCGTCTGTGACTTCTCCCCAGCAGCTGCCCGACAGCGTCCACCAGTCGCAACAGTTTCTCCACCGACTCGTGTCGGTCATCGTCGCCGCACCACAGCCGCTCGCCGCGGACCTGGATCGGGCCCGACTGGTGCTTCGTGTTAAGCACGGCAACTCCCGTCAGCCCGACCGCTAGGTGATCGACATTCGCCCGTGTGGAATCTGGCCTCGCCGATCGTGCGACACCCGCCACCCCCGCTCGCAATGCGGATGCAAGGCCGCCGCCGTCGGCGGTTCAGACGTTGCAGCAGCCGCAAAGCCTGCCTCACGGGTCAGCGCACGCAGAAGCGCTCCCGCCAGGTCTCGGGCGCGCCCGTCAGCCTCGCGCGCTCATCTACACCGGCTCGCTGCCCCTGGCGTTGGCCGCTGAACCTGAACCGCGTCGAGTCTCTGCTCGCAGATCGCTCCGCGACAGGTCGCGGACCTGTTCACCCAAGTCGAACCCACTCCACGGGGCCAACCTCGTACCATGGAACAGTTACCGAGCCGACTGGGTGGTTTCAGGACTCGGCGGTTGGCTTGGGCGTGGGGGCGTCCCTACGCGATGACTCCCGGTCCGAGGCGCTGTCCTGGTGCTCGCCCTCAGCAGCCTCGTAGGGACCGTGGTACTCCTCTTCAGTCCACCACAAAGCGAAACTCTTCCGGCCCTGTGCGTTCCTGAACGTTACTTGGCCGCTCGGCTCGCCGGTCTCCTCAATGAGGGCGGCGCCAGTACATTTGAGCCATGCTCGGCGTTCCTCGTAGTTGAGGTCCTCTGGCATGTTCAGATCGACCATACCCGGCTCCCACCAGCCCTTCTGTCGCGTCCGACGGTTAATGGTACCCGCCAACACGGTCAGACCCGGCATCCCACCGTGACGCGGTCGCTGCGGTCGTTGTGCTTCTGCTGATCACCGAGGGTTGATCTGTCGAAGATCTCCCACCCGCTGTTTTGGTTGTTGATGCATGGGGTTGAAAACCCCTCCGCGTACGGCTCCGCCGAGACGCCGTGGCGTTCCACTCCTGGCCCGCCAGCGTGCCTGGTCACGGGGTTCCCGGGTCCGGGACCAGCATCGTAAAAGTCATCCACGCCCAGCTGAATGCTGTAGCTCACCGGATCAGAGCACTGAAACTTGATGGCATAGTGAACGGCAGTTCCCACACCTCGAGCAACGATCTCAGGATCAACGTAGTTGCCCGTGCAGAAGACCTGACCAAAGACCGCACCCGGTGCTGTGACAGTCCATGAACCGTCCGGATGAGCGAGGGAATTATGAGCCGACTGCGACAGGTCAATGAAGGCGATGGCGTTTCTGGGAATCGCGATAGCGCCAGCTACGCACACCAGGACCGCCAGGCCGGTGACGGGTACCCGCGATCGCACTCTCTTCCTGGAAATAAGGCCACCCGCGCGATCCGAGTAGGTATGAATACCACGACTCATATGACCCCTTCCCTCGGCGCGACACGTTAAGCGGACGAAACAGGCCCCGTGGCGGAATCGTCTAATCCCACCCCTCCGGGCGACCAGCACAACGCGGCGGCTTCGAAGCGGTGGTTCGGAACGAGGTCAGCATCGCTGCCACGGCAACGCCTGGTCATGGCCGGTGAGGGGACGGGAGCAGTCCGGCTAGCGGGTTCGCCAAGGTGCCGGGCGCGCCGCCCGCAGCCCGATTTGGCTACAGCGGGGCCGCCCATGTGGCCGACGACCGCGGAGCGCGCTACAGGCATCCTGATTGGGTGTGTCCGACTCGCCGCACCGGTCGACCGGCGTTGCAGGTGCGGCGCACCACGTGACCGGCGTGCTCGGTCTGCGGCGCCATGGCTATCTCCCGTGCGGCAGTGATGTCGCACTCTGGTGAGGTCTGGGCGTACGAGTCGAGGTGGCGTAGCTTGCGGCGCGGAAGCTGCACCGGGGGGCGGAGTGGCATGGTCAGCTAAGCCACTTGCCAGCTGACCGGTCGGCGACCAAGCGGAACGCTTCCATAGCGGTCAGTTTGGCCTACGGCTCGTCGTCCGCCCCGCCGTTGTTCGTCATTCATGGCGGACCGAGCTGGGATCACAGTTACCTGCTTCCTGGGCTGCTGCCGGTGTCCCGGAGACGGCACGTTGTCCTGTTCGACATGCGCGGGTGCGGACAGAGCAGTCGTGATCTCGGGCCCGAGGCGTACCAGCCCGAATACGTCGTAGAGGACCTGGCCGGACTCATCTCCGCGCTCGGCCACCGAGTGGTTGACTCACTGGGGTTCTCCACCGGCGGCCAGGTCGCGCATCGCGAGCGTCGAGGCGGGACCGGTAGCGTTTCTCCCGCGCCCCGACCGCATCATCCCGAAGGACACGCCCGTGAACATCCCCGATATCGAGTTCACGCGGATTCGGTCACTCGGCCCCGGCGGGCAACGCGACGGGTACGAGCAGTTCATCTGCCGACAGGTGGCACAGGAGCCGCCCACCGCCGACGCCAAGTTCGTCTCGCTGCATGGAGCGGGCGGTGACGGCGGCGTCGAGTGTTACTGGACGCTGCCCGACGGCACCGAGCACGGCTGGCAGGCCAAGTACTGGACGACCCACGCCGACGTCGACAAGGCCCAGCTCGACAAGTCCGTCAAGGCTGTCCTGGAGCAGCATCCGAACCTGACCAAGTACACGATCGCCATCCCTGCTGATCCGACTGGCCCCACCGGAGGCCGAGGCAAGTCACTCCTGGAGAAGATCAACGACCCGGGAGGCTGGCTCGAGGGCTGGAAATTCATGGCCACCGTGCGCGGCATTACGGTGAAGTTCGAGTTCGAGTGGGCGACAAACATCGTCACCCGTCTCGAACGCCTCGACAGCAACGGCATCCAGCGCCGGTACTGGTTCGACGCCGACGTCCTCGCCGCCCAGTGGTGGAAAGACAGGCTGCAGGAGGCGATGGACGCTGCCCGGCCCCGGTACATGCCCGAGTTGAACGTCGAGGTGCCGGCCGCCAGGTCCATCGCAGCACTCTGCTCCGACGACGAGTGGTGGGCGGTAGTCAGCGACCAGATCGATAAGGTCAACGACTCCGCCCGCCGCATGCGCAGCGCCAAAAACGAAGTGCTCGCCGCAGACCTGGACACAGCCGTCGACGCCGCCACCAAGGTCACTGACAGGCTAGCCGTCTGGCACACCTCGCGCACGACCACCGGACTCGACGACCTCGCTCAAGCACTCGACGAGGCCTCGAACATCGTCAGCGACCAAGAAGCTGTCGAAGTCGCAGCGATGGACGCCAAGTACCCCAACGGCGGCAACTGGGACACCCAGAGCTGGCGGCAGTTCCAAGCCGAGTACCTGCTGTCGTTCCCCGCGGCAGCCGTCGACACCCTGCGCGAGCTCGGCGCGAAGCTCGCTGACGCCACCGGACTTCTCATCAGCCCGGTCGGTCGGCTCGCTGCCGCCCAGGTCGCGCTCATGACTGGTGCCGCCGGCATCGGCAAGACCTACCTCGCCATCGACGCGGTCGTCCGGCGCCTCGGCCAGGACCGCCCCAGCGTTATGATGCACGGCCGCTGGTTCACCGACCGCGACCCGCTGACCCACCTACGCGACGTGCTCAAGATGCCGTCCGACCTCACCGGTGAGGAGGCCATCGCCCTCCTCGACGAGAGCGCCCGCGTCGCAGGCGTCCCGACCCTCATCGTCATCGACGCGCTCAACGACACCCGCCCACGGTCCACGTGGCGTGACAACCTCGAACGGCTCATCACCACAGTGGGCCGATACCCGAACGTCCGGCTTCTCCTCACCGCCCGCACGCACTACGTCGGCCAGGTTCTCCCACCCGGGCTCACCCTGCCGCGGTTCGAGCACACCGGGTTCGAAGGGGTCGAGTTCGAAGCGGTCAGCGAGTACGCCGCGTTCTACAGCCTCGAACCGCCGACGTCGCCGCCCATCCATGGCGAGTTCGACAACCCGCTGTACCTGCGCCTGGTCTGCGAAGCTCTCAAGAACAACAACCGGTTCTCCCTCGACCAAGCCACCATGGGCCTCGACGAGCTGACCCAGATGGTCCTCGACAATGCAAACAACATCGTCAGCGACCGGATCGACGCCTCACCGTCCGACCGCGTCGTCCACCAGGCCATGCACGCCCTCGCCTCAGCCATCGCCGGCGGCGGCGACGATCCGTGGCTGACTCGTGCCCTGGCCCAAGCCCAGCTGGCACCGATCTGGTCCGTCCAGAGCGTCGAGAAGTCACTTCTCGACGCGCTCATCGCCCAAGGGCTCGTCGAAGAGGACGTCGTCCCCGACGGCAGCCCCCACGGCGCAGACATCATCGCCATCACGTTCGAACGCCTCGGACACCACCTCATCGTCTCCGACGCCCTGTCCGAGGTCACCGACGCCGCCGGCATCACCGCCGAGCTCGGCGGTCGCCTCGGCAGGGTCATCGGCCTCGGCGGCACGATCGACCTGGGCCTTCTCGAAGCAACGTCCGTCGTGGTCGCGGAACGGTTCGGGCTCGAACTCACCGAGTTCCGCGCTGAAATCGGTGACGACGACGCCATCGCCGCAGCGGTCATCGCCGGAACCGGATGGCGCAACGGGACCTCAATCACCGACGCTACCCGCGACGTCATCGTCGAAGCGCTCCACCAGGCCGACGTGCACTCCGACGCGTTGACGACACTGTTCCGTCTCGCCGCCCGCCCCGACCACCCCCTGAACGCCGACTACCTCCACGAGATACTCACCGGCCTGAACATGGGTGCCCGCGACTCGTTTCTGCTCAGCTGGTTCCACTTCACCCACGGCACCAGCGGAGCTGTCGACCGGCTCATCCGGTGGGCCAGGGAGAAGCCGCTGGACCAGGTCGGTGAACAAACCACTCGCCTGTGGGTGACCGCGCTCCTGTGGGCCACCAGTGCCAGCGACCGCCGCGTACGCGACCCGGCAACCATCGCCGCCGTCCGCCTCCTGACCCGCCACCCGGGCCAGGCGGAACGGCTGCTGGACCGGTTCACGGTGGTTGACGACGAGTGGGTCGTCGAACGAGCGTGCGAGATCGCGTACGCGGCTCTCCTTGCGAACGGCGCCCAAAAGGATTTCGCTGCCGCGGCCGAGGTGGTGTGGAACAACATCTTTTCCGTGCCGTCGGCGGTTACTCCGAACGCCGCCGTGCGTGACGCCGCCCGCAGCATCTTCGAAGCCGCCAACGACCGCGGAGCCCTCCCCGCCGGCGTCACCGTCGACCAGTTCCGGCCGCCGTACACCAGCGACTGGCCTCTCACCTGGCCCACCGACACAGACATCGCCGCGTATGACACCGACAGCTACCCGAAGCTGGTCTTCTCGGCCACCGGCGACGACTTCTTCAAATACCAGCTCAGCCCCGAACTCCGGGACCGCCCCGGCATTGATCTCCCCGCCGCCGCGCGGTGGGTCGTCGCCGAAGTCATCCGCCTCGGGTACCAACCTCAACTCCACGCGCCCTTCGACCGGTACGTCGTCGACAAGTTCGGCATTGGCCGGTCCAAGCCCGCATGGATTGAACGCATCGGCAAGAAGTACCAGTGGATAGCGCTGAACCGCCTCATCGGCATCGTCTCCGACCACGCCCCCAAAACCCCCAACAGCTGGGACCCGCCGGCGCCCGCCGTGCCAGGCCCGCACACCGACATCTCCCGGCAGGTCGACCCGACCTTTGTCGAGTTCGCCCCCGCCGACCCGACCCCACGCCCATGGGTACCCGGCTACGACTGGGCGCGCCCCGTCGCGAAGACCGACGTCGAGTGGGTCGCCGACGATACCGACCTCCCAAACATCGCAGTCAACGAAGCCGACTTCGACAGCCGCCCCCACATCGTGCTGTCTGGCACCTACGACTGGAACAACGACTCCGACACCACGAAGCACACCCGGCGCATTTGGACCCACCTCCGCACCTGTCTGGTCGCGACCCAAGATCTCGCTACCGCCATCAGCGAACTCGAAGGACGCGATCTCCTCGGCGAGCCCGTCGCCCGCAACCCCGAGATGTCCCGCGGGTACGTCGGCGAATTCCCCTTCGGCCACCACCACGGAGCGGACCTCCACGTGATGCGCCACGAACGGACCGAGCCACTCTCCGTCCCCACCCAGCCCGCCGCCTGGCACCTCCTCGGCGAGTACGGCTACGCCCCCGAGGACCAGAAGACCATCTCCCTCGACATGCCCGCCCCCGAGTTCTTCGGGCTCGCTCCCGGCGAGCTCCACTGGAACGGGCGCAACGGCTGGACCGACCACACCGGCCAACTCGTCGTGACCGTTCGGCACACGGTCAACGCCGGCCAGAACGAACTCCTCGCCGACGCAGACTGGCTCGAACAGTGGCTCACCGCCGAGAGGAAGTCGCTCATCTGGGTCGAGAACACCGGCAAGGACGCATTCGGAGGCTCCGGCGGTGGAGGCAGCCACCCGGGGAGGTTGGAACGCTCTCAGGTGCGGTCCTGGACCCCCGGCGTAAGCATGCAGACCGCCGCACCCGGCTGGGACCGCATCCCAGCCAGCACCGCCTGAGCGTGCGACCGACGCGAATTCCAGAGGCCAGTGGTCGTCCGGGAACGGTGTTTGGGCGCTCCGACGGAGGGATTGACCAACCATTGGACCATTGGATCGTTCGCGTCGTCGTCCTGCCGTTCGCGTTTCGACTTGTCTGGTGCTGTGAAGTGCACTAAGTGATAAGAGTCAGGTCCCCGTGTCTCGGGCCTCTTAGACCGTGCCAAGACATGGCAGCCTTCCGCGCGCTCCGAGGTTGGCCGACCGCACGTTGCAATGCCAGATGAGACGGTTGAACAGTGGTGGTCGTGCGCGAGGCGCGTCCGCACTCTGTGGCCGGTTATCTCAATGTAGCCGCATCATCGCCCGCTTGTCGGACTCTGACGTATCTTTGCTAACCACAGGTCCAATAATGTCGGCGTAAAACACGGAAATCCTAGTACCGCGCACCGATGGTCCAAGCTTCCAAGGGGTGAGCGTGGCACTGTAACGGTAGTCAATTACGCTTTTCGCCCATTCGAACATCTCAGGTCCTTGCGCCGACCCGTGTCCACTATTCGAGATCATTCGGATCAGCACCCACGCATCTTCGTGGTGCCGCAGAAGCCAGCGAGTCGCGTTTATGTCGAAGTTGGACCACGACTCCGGATCGTCGTCGACCATCTCCCACTCCATAATTGGTGTGATTTGGTTTGATTCCAGAGCCGTCGTCAGGGTGGACTTCGCCTGGTCGGCGGTGAGGCTCGCATCGGCGATGCCTGTCAGGAAACCTAGTACAGCGTTGTTAGAATCCTCGTACAGCACAAGCGATAGGGCGTCGTCGTGCCACGTTTCGCCGCGCTCCGGACCGAAACGGGCGGCCAGATCCGCCAGCACGTAGTACCCGTTCGGCATAAAGCTTGATTTATTCGCGCAAGTCATGAGGTCGCGCATCAAGGTTGGATTTGACTTCACGGCGTCAATATCGGAGACGACGAGGACTAGCCCGACACCAGCAGGTCCGCCGCGGGCCAAGATGTCACTGACAACTGCCGCCCCGTGCGGATTATGCAGGATCACGTCGGCGTCATCGACCGGAAAGAGGATGGCAGGGACTTCTTTAGACGGAACCGTGTAGATCCCTTTAGTGAGTCGCACGTCGATGATTCGGCGTGCCGAGTCAAGGTTGTGAAGCGTGTGCTCGACGCTGGTGGCGATCCAATCAGGATCACACGCCTCGCGCCATCGGGTCTTGAACTGGTTGCGATCGAGGGGATCCGAGGGAACAATATAAAACGTTCCCGTCATGATCGCCTCAAGCATAACTAACGTTAGAAGGTTGGACTTCCCCATTTTCGGATTACCGAAGATTAGGGTCGAGTCTAATGATCCAGTCTCTGGATCGTGAAGGCTAAGTCGCGCTATTGTTCCGTCCTCGTGGCGGGCGACATCGATCGAACCTGTCGAAGGGGAGTAGCTCGGTTTGCCAGAGTAGTTTTCCGGTTCCTGAGCTTTTCTTGCCCGCTCCCGTTCGGAGTTGATAGTTTCGCGAATCTTTCGATGAAGCTTCTTTGATCGACGGCGGTACAGTACTCGAGTTGACGCCAGCAAATCGGACAGATCGGCTCCTGGTGGGCGACGTACTGCGGGCGCCTCGGAGCCAAATACTTTCAAGGTCACGCCTGTTTCTTCGGCAAGGTTGGCGAAGAACTCTCGCCCTTCGTTCACCAAAGCAGACGCTATGCCGAAATCATGCACCCCCTTCTTGTCGCGGAGGCGTCGCATCTCGATTGTATCGATCTTGGGTGGGAGATCGAATGAAACTGAATGACTGCGAACCAGACTTGGCTCGCGCTCAGAGTAGAATCGCGCGAGGCCGTACCATCCGCTCAAGTGAACATGAAGGAGTCGGAAACCCGCTGATCGCATCTTGCGCATGACCTCAGTTGGGTCGCTAGATTGCCAGCGTGTGAGCTTTTCGTTGTAAGGTGGGACGAAGTACGCTATCAGGCTGTGCTCGATGAGGTCGACTGTTGGCTTGAGTAGCTTGCCGTCCCAGTCGAAAAAAGTCTGGTAGTAAGCCTCGAGGTCTGGGCCCTGCTCGGTGTCGGGTATGTGGTCGTCGGTTGACCAGGAACTGCGGTCGAGAGAGAGTGGAGCAACGAAGATCTCACAGTCGGCGTCGACGTGATCTTCGTATACTCGCTGCAGCTTCTCATGTTGCCGTGTGCGTTTCCACGAGTTACTTGAGCCGCCATCGCCGAAAGATTCCCCTACGTAGAGGACTTCCTGCCTAGCGAACGTTGGGTCGGCGCCGGACAGAAATGAGGCTAGAGCCCAGGCATCGCCATGAATCAGTTCGTCACCCATTCGCATGGAGAAATATGCGCCGTCATTGTGCAAGCGAAAGTTTCTAGCTCCGGCTTGCTTGAAGTCGTAGCCCAGGCTGTGGATGTTTCGTGCGGCACCGGGGTGATCTCTTGTGACAACGTCGATAGTCAATATTTGATCATCAAGGCGAGCTGAGCCCGGAACGATCCTGACAGTGGGACGCCGGGTGAGCAGATACCAGTGACTTGACCCAAGCGCCTCAGCCAGCGCCGTGGTGTCAAATCGCCGCTGGTAGACATGATCGACTGTTAGCCGAAACGACAACGTGCCTGCCACGCGACCTCCAGGATAGCGACGCTCCCGCTGCGGCCACGCTGGCAGGTCGGCCAGGTAGCTGAGCTACGGCCACGCTAGTCGGCTGCACCGAGAAATCGGGGGCACGAACATGTTTGCCGCCGAGTCCGGACTGGACATGCGATGGCAATGTGACAACAGAAAGGAGCGGTAGGCCGAACTTGGCGTGATCGAGCATCCAACTGTCCGCCGATCAACCGCCGGTTCCCCACCGGCCGACTGTGGGCTCACTACTGGCTCCGACTCAGGAGACCCGACACGCTCAGCGAGTATCCGAGCGCAGCTCGGGATGCTGGGCCTCGGTTCCCATCATCAGTGGGTCTCAAGGCGGCGCTGTTTGGGCACAGGCCGATCGTGCCCGCTGAATCTCATGCTAGGAGGAGGTGGGCCTACGGATCGTGCGCAGCGTCTCCAGGACCCTGCCGGCGTTAGGGTTGCCGGCGCTGGCCTCGTCGGCCAACCTGGCCTCGTCGCCGCCGTCACCGAGGAGCCGGGCCAGCCATTCTGCCGCGAGGGGGTCGCCCTCCGCGCTGTGCTTGGTCAACTCGGCCTCGTTCCCCTCCTGGTACAGGCGTGCGGCGAGTCCCATCCGGCGAACGCGTCTTGCTTATCGTCGGCTCGCCGGGCGAGCGCTTCGTGGCCGCCGATCTCGAAAAGTTTCCGGGCCAGTACCGACGCTGCCGCTTGTTCTCAGCGCGGCGGGTCAGTTCGTCGAGGTTGTTCTGCGAGCCGAGGAGCTCGGCGAGAAGTCCCTGAACGCCGACATCGCCCGTGTCGACGGCGAGTTCCGCCGGTTCGGCCGTGTTCCCAAGGCGTGCGAGCACCACGGGTAACTGTCGGCGGCTGTACTCATCGCCTGCGGTCGCGCGTTCCAGCAGTGCCGAATCGTCGTTACGTTGAGCGAGCAGCTGAGCCAGGTGACGTGCCGCCGCTGGGTCCTTCGCACCGACTGGGCCTGCTCGTCGGGCGAGTTCCTGTTCGTCATTTCTGTTGTGGAGCCGCGCGGTGACACGTTCGGATGCGAATGTGTCTCCGGCGTTCGCGCGGCGCGCTCTGTCCTCGATCTTGACCCCGGTCGGCCTCATCAGTCCTGTACTACCGCGGCAGGTTCCGTCGTAGGTGATCGAGTTCGGCGGAGAGTGCTTGCGAGCTGTGGTCGGGGTGCCGCAGTCCGTGTCCTTCGTTGGCGAAGGTGATCAATGTGGCGCGTTCGCCGAGCATGTCGGCGAGCTTTCGGGCTTGAGAGACAGGTGTGACAGTGTCCGCGTCGCCATGGATGATTAACACCGGTGCGGTCACGGCGTCGGTGCGCGAGAGCACGGAACGTTCGTCATAGGTCGTCTGGTCAGAGGGCGGTCCGATGAGCAGCTCGGCATGATGAGCTTGGAATTTCGGCGCCGAGTCTGTCCAGGTGGCGGGGTCGATGAGGGCGTGGCGCACTGCGGCGGCGGCGAAGGTGGTGGTTGTGGCGATGGCTCGCAGCGCGGTGTAGCCGCCAGCGCTCGAACCGCAGATCGCCACCCGTGCCGGATCGGTGCGCCGGTTGGCGGTGAGGTAGCGGACGGCGTCCACGCAGTCGGTGACATCCAGGTCGCCCCAGTTTCCGCGCAGGGCGTTGCGGTAGGCCCGTCCGTAGCCGGTGCTGCCGCGGTAGTCGACGTCGAGCACGGCGAATCCGTGGCCGGTGAAGAAGCTGATCCACGGATCAAGGCGGAGGTTGGTGTTCGAGGTGGGGCCGGGATGGGCTCGGACCAGCAGCGGAGCGATCGCCGACACGGCGGGTGTTGATGGGCCGGCCGGGTAGAGCACGGCGTGAGCGTAGGAATTGTCGCGGGTCGGGAACCGCAGCCGCTCTGGTGTGGCGTTGGAGCTGGTGATGAGGGCGCGGCCTAGCTGGGAGAGTTCCTGGACTCGTGCGCCGCTGTGTTCTACGAGGACGACTGTGGGAGTTTGAGTCAGCGTGGAGCCGATGATCGCCAGTTGACCGTCTTCGGCGGCGAGGTAGGGCTTGATCGAGGTATAGGGCAGGTCGATTCTTGCTGGCGTGCCTCGGTCAGCGCTCGAGAGCCCCAGCCAGATTCGAGGGCCTTGCTGCACGATCGCCGCGACGAGGTCGTCGCTGAGGAGTTGGTAGGTGGTGTAGCCGAACTCCCACGGAGCCGGCCCCATTTCAGCTTCAACCGTCACGACCTGTTCAGTGGCGCCATCGTTGTGGCGGTAGAGATTCCACCAGCCATCGCGGTCGGACAAGAAATGCAGGATTCCGTCCGGGCTCCACGACGGTTGAGTAACCGACTCCTCTACACCACCGGCTACGAGAGTCTGCGGGCCCAGTTGGCCGTCGGGGCTGATAGTGGCGGTCCAGAGCCAGGAGCCGTCCCAAGGCATAAGCGGTGGTTTCCAGGTGATCCAGGCCAGCTGGGTCCCGACCGGCGAGATGCGGGGTGAGGAGTAGAAGTCCCAGCCTTGCGCGATCACCTGTGGGATTGCCGTGCCATCGGCGGGCATCGTCACGAGCTCGTTGAGGACCTCGCCGTCGTGGTGGCGTTCCCGTACGCATACCAACTGTCCCTGGGGACCGATGTGAAGGTCCGCGTGTCGACATTGCCCCTGCGACGGCTCGGGAGTAACTGGGCGCAGCGAGCCGTGGTCGGTGCGCCATATCCGTTGATCCTCGGCCCGCACGAACCAGATCTCACCGTCATGAATCTGGTAGGCGCCGCCACCGTATTCATGAACCTCGGATGCGACGTGCGTTCCCGCCGGCAACGCCTCGGCCACCCTCCCGGCGCTCCACAAGAGCAGAATGTCGCCCTCCGCGCGCCCTTCGATCCAATACACGCGCCCATCCGCGATGGACACTGCGTCGACCGGCCGCCCTTGCACGAACGGTGACGCTGCCTGCGTCTCAGAGTTCGGCTCGTTCGATTCAGGTGCGGCCGAGGGTGCGTTCATCCAGTGGGCCGTTGCAGCGAGCGGACCTGTTCCTCCAACGCATCCACCGCGGAACCCACCCCCGCCCGTGCGAAGGCATCGCGTACCTGGCGGACACGACGCAGACCGGCCACCGAACCACGGTGGGCGAACGTGTCCAGAGCCGAAGTCGTCAGCCGTAATGCTTCGTCTGCATTCCCACAGGCCAGCTGCGCTCGAGCCAGACCAATTTGGATCTTCGCTCCTCGCCGGTCACAGCTCGGCGGCAGCAGCCGCAGGGCATTGGTGAAGGCTTCAGCGGCCAGTTTCGGTTGCTCCAGCGCGAGATGACACGAGCCGGTGTGCGCGGCGAGGCTGCTCTGATCGAAGTCATACATCCAGGGATCGGCCCCTTCCGGGCGTGGATCGCTCAGGCAGTCGTAGGCCTCTGCAATGGCTCGCCTGGCCGCCGCTGATTGACCGGTGTCGGCGAGTGCCTCGGCTTCGAGGATCGTCAACCATGAACGAGTAGTCCCGGACAGAGATCGAGGCGCTGTTTCCCTCGCCTCGCCAAGGTGAACCAACGACGCTCGGGGACCGTCAGTGTGAGCGGCCACTAGAGCTTGGTAGCCCTTGACGTAAGCCCCGAGCCCTGAGTCCTCGGCCTCTCCCACCGCGGCGCGGGCGTAGACATAGGCGCGGTCGGCGTTGAAGTTCTCCCCCAGGTCGAACCACAACCACGCGGCGAACCCGGCCGCCTCGCCAGCGGCGGACGCGATCCGGCGGCGCAGTGACGAAAGCTGGTGGCCTTCCAACAGTGCGGTCAGCAGCCCGAGTTGGGCTTGCACGTGCACCAGCATCTCCGCGGACGACAACTCGTGGTACAGGTGCCGCTGCCGGTCAGTGATCTGTTCCAAGTCGTCCACGACCGCCGGCGTGACCGGAGAGGTACGACGACCCACCGCGCCGAGTCGGTCCCAATCCAGGTCCAAATTAGTCTCCCGATCGGCGGCCGAAAGAGCGCTGGTCTGGTTTCGACCTGCCGTGTTCTTGGCGCGACGGGCGGACTGACTTTGGTCGCGGATCACTGCTTGTTCGCGGATCACCGCCGCGAGCATGCCCGTCAGTCGCCCGTTCGCCAGCAGCGCGGCGTCGCAGGCGGCAACCATGGCTTCGGACGGAACGACTCTGCCGCGTTCCACCGCACCGATGTGCTGGCCGGAGTACCCCGTCATGTCCGCGAGCTGATGCAAGGTCAGCTCGCGTCGTGTCCGCAACCCGCGCAGCTCAACACCAAACCGCGCGAGAAACGAACTGGACCCATCCTGTGGCTTCGGTGGTCGCCCGGCACGCCGCCGTGGTCGATCCCCGCCGTCGCTGGCTCTATCCGGCAAGCCCTCTCCTCCACGAGCCGATCCGATTTGCTCATCGTTGCGAGCAAATATGACTCCGCCGTTGGCTAGTCGCCACCACCGACCGCAGGGAGTGGCGTTGACCAGCCGACAGTGCGCCCAAACCTCCAGACACGCCCACGACAACGGCCTCGAGTCACCGTACGCAACTTCCCCCGAGTCCGGAGGAAAACGGTCCGAGCGTGTATCGACTCAGCCTACCCAGCACGGCGTTACGCCGAACCCGTCCACAGAACCAGTGTCGATGCTGGTGATCTGGGTGACCTCCAACCGCGACTACGCCGAGCATTGCGTGACTCTCGACCAGGCGGCGGCAGCCGTGCGCAGCCCCGGTGCGACCTACGAGTCGCTCTGCGGCGCCCGGTTTGTCCCAGCACCGATCAGCGTGCCGGCCACCCGAGGGTGCCAGCGCTGCGCACGTCTAAACCAACAGCGAGCGGCCGCAACCTGCCCGAGCCACACGCTCCGGTCCGCGCTCGCACTCCGCATCCGCGAGTGGCTCCGAGCATGATCCACTCACTCTACGTCAGAAAGAGCCGTCCCACGATGTCCCGCGAATTCGCCGCCCTGGTGCGGCAGGTGAACCACTGCCGCTGCCACCGCACACTGCTCGGACCAGATCGACCGCACTGGCGGCCACTGCGCGACCCCGAACCCGGGCCGGACGTGCGCGTGGTCGTGCTCTACGGCGACCATCCCGACTTCCTGCGCATGGTCCGCGTCCCCAACGGTTGGCACGGACAGGGCGCAGCCGCCCCGCACCCGGACCAAACCCCACCCGAACCCTGGACAACCGTCGGCCGCTGCTGGGCAGGTTCACAACACCCCGTCATCGACGCCACACCGACCAGCAGCTAGCTCCGGACAGCCGGGGCTGACCTCACTCCGGTGAGCGGCCGGTGCAGCCACTCCTGGCCCTTCACCGGCCCTCCACCCGACACCACACCTAGGAAAGGAATGCTTCTGACGACCAGCTCCAAGCCACCCATCGCGTTCGCGGATGACCCGAGTGCCTCGCACTCGGCGCAGTTCGGCCTCGGCCGACCCATGGACTCCGCCGCCCCCCAGGACGCTCCGTCGCCGGTCGGTGCGCGCCCATGGAACCTGCGCACCGCGACGACGTGCCTTGCTCACCGGTGGTTCAGGAGTGGCGCTACGACCACGACCGGCAGATAGCTGTCACACGATCTGGCTCGACACCCGGCAACCACCGTGGCCGACCTAACCTGACCGATCACCACATGGCCCCCCCTGTCGAGCACCACCGGTCCCGCTGCCCCGACTGCGGGGCAGAACTGGTCCACCTCACCGGGGACCCGAGCGTGCTATACGAGGAAGTGGACCCCCGCGAAGGGGGGCCCCCGCGTCCACCTCAAACACACCCAAGAACGCTGTCAATTCCACCAAATTCCTCACCCCGACCCCCGAAACCACGTCCTCCCCGGCGACGCCAATTGGCTCGACAAAACCTGATCGACCCGCCGCGCAGGCCGCGCTTCCGACGTTGGGAACGGGACAGACGGCGAAGCCGAGGGTTAACCGTCGCCGCCCTTGGTTAGTCTGTCGGCCGCGCCCGGCACCGGAGACAGGGGCGCAAGCCGTGCGGGAGGGCAAAGCCGGCCCGCACTGCCGCACACGGTGCGCTTAACTAAGAAATGCGGCCAGCTCGGCAATGGTCGAGCAGCGGATTAAGAGATCGGCGCTTCGCGGCGGACAAGCTGCTTCTCCTGCTTGAGGTGCCTATGCGCCAGCCTGTGATGGCCTGGCTGCCTACCTCCGCCTGCGGCTCGCAGGCAGCATCAACTATGCCGGTCGAGCACGGCCGCGGGCGGCCTGCATGCGCGCACCGCTGACGCTCATGCGCCAGCGCGCCATCTCGATAGTGACGTGGTGCTGTGCGGCGACATGATCGTCGGCTTCGCCTCTTCGTGCCGCGGCCACCAGCATTGGCCGGGGAAGGAGCAGGCAGCCGGCGAGCCAGTTAGCTTCTTGCTCCTGCTCGGGGTCGCAGGTGAAGAACGGGTGACCGGCGATGGTCTTGATCTCGCGGAGATCGTGTCCGAGGACGAGGTGGCTCAGCTCGTGGGCGACGTCACTGCGGGTCCGCCCGTGGGTCTGGGCCGCGCGGGCGCTCAGCAGATCTCCCGTCTCGTAGACGATGGGGTTGTACACCACGACGATCCGGCCGTCGGGCAAGTGGAAGGTAGCCCCCGAGAAGGCCCCGGGCTGCTCTTGGTGCAGCGCATAGAACGGGTCGGCGCTACCGAGCGCGCGATGGCCGGCAACGACCTCGACCTTGAGGTGTGCCGCGAGCTTGGGCAAGCACATCGTCTCCCGGTCCGAGCAGTTGACCGCGTCACGTAGCTGGGCGGCATGACGCTCGGCTTGGGCCTTGAAGCCTCGTCGCACTGTCGCCTAGTCCTCCTCGCTCCAGCCGTAGTTGGTGCCGATGGCGTCGTCGGCGAGCAACGCCGACTGGAGGTCGTCGAGGAGGTCTCCGAGTTGACGGGCGGCGGGCGGGGTGAAGGTCTTGGTGACACGCAGGTGCAGCTGCGCCTGCGACGGCGCGGTGGCCAGGTTCGCGTAGAGGTTGCTGACAAGCTCGGCGATCTGGTTCGCGGCCTGCTCGGTTAGGTGCGGGTCGCTGTGCAGGCTGGCCCGTATCGCGTCCGGTGTGCTCTGCGGCCGCTGACGCTGGGCGTTGCCGAACACCGCGGCCGGGTCGAGCCCGACCCACGTCATCAGCCGCCCGAAGTTGGGCAGGTCCGGTAGCTGACCCTTCTCCACCCGGGACAGCGTGTTGAGCGGGACGCCCGACTCCGCCGCGGCCGCGCGCAAGCTCAGTCCACGCTCGCGGCGGTAGTCCCCGACACGTCGACGTAGCTCGTCAACGTCGACAACGTCCTCCAACGCGCCCCTCCCCTCCACCGGTCACACCAGCGTGTCGCCACCGTAAGGGATCGCCCCCGTGTTGCCAGCCGCAACGCCCTGAACTGCAATGATACGCTTTGTACCGATATTTGTACAACAATAACCTTTCGATTATGTTACCGTGGTTCTCAAGGCCGGCACGCCCGGTCACTAGTAGGACCGACACAGTGAGAGGTGCCCATGTCCGTGCACGTCGAGCCCGCCGTGGAGGCGGGCCGCCGCAGCCACGAGTTCGTGGTGGTCGTCAACGCCGTCCAGCACACGGTCGAGTCCGATCGGCTCACCTACGAACGGGTCGTGAACCTGGCCTACCCGCAGCCGCCCGCGCCCGGGATGCGGTTCACCGTGACTTTCCGCAAGGCCAAGCAGCCGCACGAGGGCAGCCTGGCCCCGGGCCAGTCGGTCGAGGTCAAGAAGTCGGGGACGGTTTTCAATGTCACGCCGACCTCTAAGTCGTAGCGCCGACCTGCTGCGGCTGCGCGAGGAGGGGTACGACCTGGACATCCAGGCCGGCCACCTGCTGGTGCGGGTGCCGTACGCCACCGCCGAGCGGACGGTGGCGTACGGCACGCTGGTGTCCTCGCTGGCCCTGGCCGGGGACCAGACCATGGCTCCGGACACCCACGTGGTGTTCTTCATCGGCGAGCGGCCCGACGAGCAGCCGTGCGACGCGCAGGGCCAGCGGCTCGTCGAGCTCATCCACCAGGACGGCCCAATCGAACTCAGCAGCGGACTGGTCGCCGGATGCGGGTTCTCCCACAAGCCCGACCCCACCTACCCCGACTACTACGCCAAGATGGCCACCTACGCGGACATGCTGCTGGGCTATGCCCAGGTCCTCGACCCGGACGCGACCACCCGGACCTTCCCGCCCGTGCCGGCCGAGGAGGACGAGTCGGTGTTCCGCTATATCGACTCCGCCACCAGCCGGGCCCGGATCGGCATGGTCACCGAGAAGCTGGCCGGGCACAGGGTGGCCATCATCGGGCTCGGGGGAACCGGCTCCTACATCCTGGACCTGCTGGCGAAGACTCCCGTCTGCGAGATCCGGCTCTACGACCGCGACCAGCTGCTGACCCACAACGCCTTTCGCTCCCCCGGGGCGCCCACGCTCGAGCAGCTGCGCGCGGCGCCCCGCAAGGTCGAGCACTTCCAGACCATCTACGACGCCATGCATCGCCGGGTGATCGCCCATCCGGTCCACGTTGACGAGTCGAACATCGACCAGCTGCGCGAGCTGGACTTCGTGTTCGTGGCGATCGACGCCGGGCCTGCGAAGAAGCTGATTCTGCGCGCGCTGCAGAGCTTCGGCGTGCCCTTCATAGACACTGGCATGGGCATCTACCAGGCTGGCCAGTCCCTCGGCGGGATCGTGCGAACTACCGCCAGCCTACCCGGGAACACCGAGCACATCTGGGACAACGACAGGATCTCCTTCGCCGACGAGGCCGACGCCGACTACGACCAGAACATCCAGATCGCGGATCTGAACATGCTCAACGCGGTGATGGCCGTCATCCGGTGGAAGAAGTCGCTTGGGTTCTACCTGAACTTCGAGCACGAGCTCTCCAGCGCCTACACCATCGACGGCAACCACCTGCTCAACCACGACCAGACCGCGGAGGACCACGTCCAGGAAGACCCCGCCGCGTGAGTCCTGCGGACGTCCTCGAGCCCAAGTTCGTGGAGCTCATCCCGGCCGAGGCCCAGCCCGGGATCCTGTACGTCTCGATGACCTATGCCACCACCGCCCACCTGTGTCCCTGCGGCTGCGGCCACCGCGTCGTGCTGCCGCTGAGCCCCGCGCAGTGGCGGCTGTATTACGACGGCGACGCCATCTCACTCACGCCTTCAGTCGGGAACTGGGACTGCCCCTGCCGCTCGCACTACTGGATCAGGCACAACACGATCATCTGGGCGCGACGCTGGAGCGCCCTCGAGGTCGACCACGCCCGCAAACACGACGCTGCAGACCTCAAAAGCTACTACTCGCGCCGACTGGCAGGCGACGCTCACCCGGGCTAGCAACAGCCCGTCGGCAGGCGAGGCCACGCCGCGGTCGCGGTCACCCGGAGACTGCGTCGATGGATCAGCCGCCGCAGCTGATCATGCCCGCGTGCCGTAGGCCCGATCAACGCTGATTCGCGCCCGTAGGGCCCGCGGGCCGCGCACACAGGGGAGATTGTCGCTGCGTCCAGCAGCCCATCTCGTTCACCAGGCACGGCGACGGTGGCCACCGGTCCGGGCGGGCAGCTCGCGCCGGACGGCGTTGGTGGCCGCGGCCACCAACGCGGCGGCATGGACCGGGCAGGCCATCGCGCAGATCAACCGACACGACCAGCACCACGGTGGACACTCCGAGTCCTTCGAACCAGATACGTCCACCGAGCAGTAAGTGGAAGTGATCGTTCGTGAGGGCCGACCGGTGACGGTCCGGACGCTAGCGGTCGGTCCAGGTGCCGGCCCGCCGAACGTTGTCAAACGCATCTGGCATGTTCATGGCACGGCTGCCAAA
This sequence comes from Pseudonocardia sp. Cha107L01, assembly GCF_052566575.1. Taxonomy (NCBI): domain Bacteria; kingdom Bacillati; phylum Actinomycetota; class Actinomycetes; order Pseudonocardiales; family Pseudonocardiaceae; genus Pseudonocardia; species Pseudonocardia sp. Cha107L01. The sequence continues at coordinate 3,971,407 of NZ_CP199579.1, read as the reverse complement.
AGATCTAGAGATAACACTCACTGACCTGCATCAATACTGGTGGGCGCGGCAGGGTTCGAACCTGCGACCGCTCGGGTGTAAACCGAGTGCTCTCCCGCTGAGCTACGCGCCCGGACCCTGACGTCTCGGTCTCTGACCGGGCCGAACCGGCCAGGTCAGAGACCGAGGTTAGCTCAGACCGAAGCCAGTGCCTTCTTCCAGGCGCCCTGGTCGCGCGCCTCACCGGGCCCGTTGACCTCGGCGAACTGGACGATGCCGGACTTGTCGACCAGGAACGTGCCGCGTACCGACATCCCCCGGCTCTCCTCGAACACGTCGTAGGCCTTCGCCACGGCACCGTGCGGCCAGAAGTCCGACAGCAGCGGGAAGTCGTAGTTCTGCGCCTGCGACCACGCCTTCAGTGCGAACGGATGATCGACCGACACCGCCAGTACCTGCACGTCGTCGTTCTGGAAGCTGCCGATGTCATCACGCACCGCGCAGAGCTCACCGGTGCAGATGCCGGAGAACGCGAACGGGTAGAACACCACGAGGACGTTCCGCTCGCCCCGGAAACTGGACAGCGTCACCTCCTCGTTGTTCTGGTCCCGCAGAGTGAAATCGGGTGCCTCGGACCCGACCTGGGGTGCCATGGACGTCCTGCCTCCTCAGCGCAGCACTAAGTCACGTCGATCGACGTGACCATCGAAAGCCTAGTCGCGGACTGTCAGCGCCGGGACTTGGCCGCCCTCGGCGCCACCAGCCTTGCACCAGCCCACTCCTCGCTGACGCTGACGTTCGACGTCTGGGAGAGCCCGGCGGTCGGTGCGGCCTCAGCGATCTCGCTGGGCTCCACGTGACCTCGGCGACCCGTCTTGGGTGTCAGTACCCAGACCACTCCACTGTCGGTCAGCGGGGTGCCGGCGTCGACCAGTGCATCCGCAAGGTCGCCGTCGCCCTCCCGCCACCAGAGTAGAACGACGTCGACCACCTCGTCGGAGTCCTCGTCGACCAGGTCATCCCCACAGCGCTCCTCGACCGCGTTGCGGATCTCGTCATCGACGTCTGAGTCCCAGCCAAGCTCTTGAACCACCATGCCGGGTTCAATGCCGAGCCTCCCGGCGATGTCGGCCTTGCCGGCGTCTCCCGCGGCGGCGACCACGATGTGTCCCTCCCAGTTTCTCTTTTGCTCGACTCGCGATCTCCGCGTGCGAGTTTGCCCACTTCTCGGATGCGGAATCCGAACACGTTCGATCCCCTCACCGCAACCGGACGCACCGAGATCGTTTGACGTATTAGTGCGATACCGCCCTGCGCGGTTCCCCCCACAGGGGGCACGATGGTATTCACCGTGGCAACTAGCAACCTCGCCAGAGGCCCCACCGGAGCACCGAACAGCCCCGGCGGGGCGGACCGATAACTCAGGGAGACCCCCGTGACCGGCCAGAACAGAGTCCATGTCATCCGCGACGGGCTGGCGGCTTACCTGCCCGACGTCGACCCGGACGAGACCGAGGAGTGGCTGGACTCCTTCGACGGCATGCTCGACACGTCCGGACAGCAGCGCGCGCGTTATTTGTTGCTCCGGTTGCTCCAGCGGGCCCGCGAGCGCCACGTCGGGGTGCCCGCGCTCACCAGCACGGACTACGTGAACACGATCCCGACCGAGCGGGAGCCCTGGTTCCCCGGTGACGAGGAGTCCGAGCGGGCCTACCGGCGGTGGATCCGGTGGAACGCCGCGATGATGGTGCACCGGGCCCAGCGCCCCGGCGTCGGCGTCGGCGGCCACATCTCCACCTACGCCTCCTCGTCGACCCTGTACGAGGTCGGCTTCAACCACTTCTTCCGGGGCAAGGACCACCCCGGCGGCGGCGACCAGGTCTACATCCAGGGGCACGCCTCGCCCGGCATCTACGCCAGGGCGTTCCTGGAGGGCCGGCTGACCGAGGACCAGCTGGACGGTTTCCGCCAGGAGATCTCGCACGGCGGGCCGGGCCACGGGCTGCCGTCCTACCCGCACCCCCGGCTGATGCCGGGCTTCTGGGAGTTCCCCACGGTCTCCATGGGCCTCGGCCCGCTCAACGCCATCATGCAGGCCCGGTTCAACCGCTACCTGCACGACCGGGGCATCAAGGACACCTCCCAGCAGCACGTCTGGGCGTTCCTCGGCGACGGCGAGATGGACGAGCCGGAGTCGCGCGGCCTGATCCACGTGGGCGCCACCGAGGGCCTGGACAACCTGACCTTCGTGATCAACTGCAACCTGCAGCGGTTGGACGGGCCGGTGCGCGGCAACGGGAAGATCATCCAGGAGCTGGAGTCCTACTTCCGGGGCGCCGGCTGGAACGTCATCAAGGTGATCTGGGGCCGGGAGTGGGACGCGCTGCTGCACGCCGACCGGGACGGCGCCCTGATCAACCTGATGAACACCACCCCGGACGGCGACTACCAGACCTACAAGGCCAACGACGGCGGCTACGTCCGGGACCACTTCTTCGGCCGTGACCCCCGGACGAAGTCGCTGGTCTCGGACATGTCCGACCAGCAGATCTGGAACCTCAAGCGGGGCGGCCACGACTACCGCAAGGTGCACGCGGCGTACGCGGCCGCGGTGGAACACAACGGCCAGCCGACCGTGATCCTGGCCAAGACGATCAAGGGTTACGGGCTGGGCTCGCACTTCGAGGGCCGCAACGCGACGCACCAGATGAAGAAGCTGACCCTGGACGACCTGAAGGCGTTCCGGGACACCCAGCGCATCCCGGTCTCGGACGCGGAGCTCGAGCGCGACCCGTACCTGCCGCCGTACTACCACCCTGGCAAGGACTCCCCGGAGATCCAGTACCTGCTGGAGCGGCGCCGGCTGCTCGGCGGTGCGGTGCCCAACCGCAAGGTGACGGCCAAGCCTCTGGTGCTGCCCGGGGACAAGGTCTACGACGTGGTCCGGCGCGGCTCCGGCAAGCAGGAGGTGGCCACCACGATGGCCTTCGTCCGGCTGCTCCGGGACCTGATCAAGGACAAGGAGATCGGCGCCCGGTTCGTGCCGATCATCCCGGACGAGGCGCGCACGTTCGGCATGGACTCGATGTTCCCGACCCAGAAGATCTACAACCCGCACGGCCAGCTGTACACCTCGGTGGACGCCGAGCTGATGCTGGCCTACCGGGAGAGCGAGCAGGGCCAGCTGCTGCACGAGGGCATCAACGAGGCGGGCTCGGTGGCCTCGTTCACCGCGGCCGGCACCTCGTACGCCACCCACGGCGAACCGATGATCCCGCTGTACATCTTCTACTCGATGTTCGGTTTCCAGCGCACCGGCGACGGGATCTGGGCCGCCGCCGACCAGATGGCCAAGGGCTTCCTGCTCGGGGCCACCGCCGGACGGACCACCCTGACCGGTGAGGGCCTGCAGCACAACGACGGGCACTCGCTGCTGCTGGCGGCGACCAACCCGGCGGTGCTGGCGTACGACCCGGCGTTCTCGTTCGAGATCGGGCACATCGTGCGCGACGCGCTGGACCGGATGTACGGCGACGACGAGGCCCGGGCGGGTCGCGACCCGAACGTCTTCTACTACCTGGCCCTCTACAACGACCCGTACGTGCAGCCCGCGGAGCCGGCGGACCTGGACGTGGACGGGCTGCTGCGGGGCCTGTACCGGTACCAGGCCGCGCCGGAGCAGTTCGACCGGCGGGTGCGCCTGCTGGCCTCCGGGGTCGCCCTGCCGTGGGCGCTGCGGGCACAGGAGCTGCTTGCCGAGCACTGGTCGGTGTCCGCCGAGGTGTGGTCGGTGACGTCCTGGGGCGAGCTGCGCCGCGACGGCGTGGAGTGCGAGCAGCACAACCTGCTGCACCCGGACGCCGAGCCCCGGGTGCCGTACCTGAGGCGGGCGCTGGCCGACCCGGAGGGCACCGCCGGCCCGGTGATCGCGGTGTCGGACTGGATGCGCGCGGTGCAGGACCTCATCCGCCCGTGGGTGCCGGCCGACTTCTATTCGCTGGGCACCGACGGGTTCGGTCTCTCCGACACCCGTCCGGCGGCACGGCGCCACTTCGCGGTGGATGCAGAGTCGATCACGGTTCAGGCACTCGCCGCTCTGGTGGATCGGGGCGAACTGGACCGGGCCACCCTGGTGTCGGCTGCGGGCAAGTACCGCATCGACGATCCGAAAGCGGCCGCACCGCAGACCTCGGATCCGGGAGTCGCCTGAGCCGGCCGTCGGCTATTCGCGCCCGGGAGCCTCGGGGAATTGTCCCGGGGAATGACTATCGAGCCGGTGCGCGATGTCGGACCAGGCCGACGCTAGCTCGCTGACCTGCACAGATCCGGATCCGGGAGCCTCGGATTCGGATCTGTGCAGGCGACTCGGCGACCGCCGCGGGGCCCACTCGGGATTAGTCCGAAGGCATTGCACTTCAGCTCCAATCACCCCACCTGGCGAAGGCCCTCCCCCATTCGGGCCAGGCGCGGTACTCTGCCGCCGTTGCTCTTTCTCGTCCGGGGGGTACTCGGCCGGGGATTGCATCCCAGCCCGCGTCAGGAACGCTGCGGGTCGGCGCGATATCCGGGGCAAGCGCCCGGAATTTCAGTACGAGGAGAGTCAAGAATGGCAGAAGGCACCGTCAAGTGGTTCAACAGCGAGAAGGGCTACGGCTTCCTCGCTCCCGACGGTGGAGGCGCGGACGTATTCGTGCACTACTCATCCATCCAGAGCAGCGGTTACCGCACCCTGGATGAGGGGCAGCGCGTTTCGTTCGACGTTGAGCAGGGCCAGAAAGGCCCCCAGGCAACCAAGGTCACGCCACTAGGCTGACCACGATCATTCCTCTCCCCGAGGCAGGCCCGGTCGGCTTGCCTTCGGGGCCCGGCACCGATTTCGCCGAGGCCCCGGCCACCCTCTCGGGATGGCATGGGCAATCGTCGCGCTTTGGTGCGCAGATCGACCTGAGCCGCCGTATGGTTCGCCACCAACGGCCGCATTTCGTGCCATGCTGCCGGATGTGAGAACGGCGCGCGCGGTGTCCGGGACGACTGTGTCCGACCGGACCCGGCGCCGCCTCGAGCAGGCTTCCGGCAGCCTGGCCATCACCAGCGTCACCGCCATGTCCGAGCGGCTGCCCTGGTTCCGCCGGCTCTCCGCTGACCAGCGGGCCGGTGTGCTACTGGTGACCCAGACCGGTGTCACCAACTTCGCGACGTGGCTCGGTGAGCCCGGCGAGACTATCCGGCTCACCGCTGAGGCCTTCCGCAACGCCCCCCGCGACCTGGCCCGCCGGATCAGCCTGCGCCAGACAGTCGAGCTGGTGCGGGTCGCCATCGAGACGTTCGAACATCAACTTCCGCTGCTGGCCGGCGACGACCGGGAACGCCAGCTGCTGGTGGAGGGGATCCTGCGGTTCGGCCGGGAGATCGCGTTCGCGGCCGCCACGGTGTATGCCAGCGCGGCGGAGTCCCGTGGGGCCTGGGACGCCCGGCTGGAGGCGCTGATCGTCGACGGGGTGGTCCGGGGCGAGGTGGACGACGCGCTGGTGTCCCGCTCCTCCGCGCTGGGTTGGGACGCCGAGCAGCCGGTCACCGTGCTGGTCGGCAGCCCGCCGCCGGAGAACCAGCCCGAGCCGCTGACCGCGATGCGCCGCACCGCCACCCGGCTCGGCCGCTCGGTCCTGTTGGGCGTGCAGGGCGCCCGGCTGGTCGCGCTGCTGTCCGGTGCACTGCCCGGGCTGTCGGGCACCTCCGTGACCGCGAGCGGCTCGGGCACCGGCTCTGGGTCCGGCCCGGCGGTCGGCAACGGGGCCGCCGGGCTGGGCCCGGCCGAGCGGCTGACCGAGACGTTCGGCCCCGGTCCGGTGGTCATCGGGCCGACCGCCCCCACCCTGGCCGCCGCACACGCCAGCGCGCGGGACGCGCTGCAGGGGTTGCGCGCGGTGACCGGCTGGCCCGCCGCGCCCCGGCCGGTGCGCGCCGAGGACCTGCTGCCGGAACGCGCGCTGGCCGGCGATCCGTGGGCGAAGGCGCAGCTGATCACCTCGGTCGTACAGCCGCTGACCTCGGCCGGCGGCGAGCTCGGCCGCACACTGGCCAGCTACCTCGACGGCGGGGGCGCACTCGAGTCCTGTGCCCGCGCGCTGTTCGTCCATCCCAATACGGTGCGCTACCGGTTACGCCGAGTGTCTGATGTCACCGGCCTCGATCCCACCGATCCTCGGCACGCGCTTGTACTCCGGATCGCGCTCATCATGGGTCGGCTGAATCCGCCCGAGTGACCCCGACGCGCATCCTGAGCAGCGGCGATACCTACTTGACCCTACAAATTCACTTTGCCATTACCAGTGTGAACAGGGTCATGTTTGGAGGAAACCTCCAAAGCGCGCCGGCGGAGTTGGTATGCGTCGTCACCCCCACGGGAGCCGGTGACAGTGTTGGCTGTGCCGAGTGATTGCCGTGCTCGCCCCCGGACAGGGGTCTCAGACACCCGGAATGCTCGGTCCCTGGCTCACCGGCCCGAGAGCCGAGCAAACCGACGCAGCGTCGACCGTGGCGCGTTGGTCCGAAAGCACCGGGTTGGACCTGGCGCAGCTCGGGACCACCGCGACCGCGGACGAGATCAAGGACACCGCGGTCACCCAGCCCCTGATCGTGGCTGCCGCCCTGCTCGCCTACAAACAGCTGCTCGCCGCCCTGGGCGGCGACGAGGCGGGCGAGCTGGCGCTGGCCGGCTGCCCCACCGCCGGGCACTCGGTCGGTGAGCTGGCCGCCGCGGCCATCGCGGGTTCGCTCAGCGCCGACGCCGCCGTGGAGCTCGCCGCGGTCCGTGGCCGGGAGATGGCGGCCGCCTGCGCGCTGGAGAGCACCGGTATGAGTGCGGTGCTCGGCGGCAAGCCGGAGGAGGTGCTCGACCGGCTGGCCGAGCTCGGCCTGGACCCGGCCAACCAGAACGGCGCGGGCCAGGTGGTCGCGGCCGGGCCGATCGGGGCGCTGGAGCAGCTCTCCGCCAACCCCCCGGAGCGGGCCAGGGTGATCTCGCTGGCGGTGGCCGGCGCGTTCCACACGCGGTTCATGGCGCCCGCCGAGGAGGCCCTGCGCGGCTACGCCGACAAGCTGGACTTCGCCGACCCGTCCCGCCCGATGCTGTCCAACGCCGACGGCACCGAGGTCGGCTCCGGCGCCGCCCTGCGCGACCGGCTGGTCGCCCAGGTGACGCTGCCGGTGCGCTGGGACCTGTGCATGGCCGCACTGCGCGACCTCGGGGTGGGCGCGGTCGTCGAACTGGCGCCGGCCGGCACCCTCAGCGGGCTGGTCAAGCGCGAACTGCGGGGCACCGCCACGCTGCCATTGAAGAGCCCTGACGATCTCGACAAGGTCGCCGGGCTGCTCGCCGAACACACCGGAGGTTCCTCATGACCCGCGCTGGCAAGTCGCTGCGGCTGATCCCGGCCGCACCCGGCGCCCGCATCCTGGGTTGGGGCAGCTCGCAGCCGGACCACATCGTCACCAACGACGACCTGGCCAAGCGGGTGGACACCAACGACCAGTGGATCCGTGAGCGGGTCGGCATCGTCAGCCGGCGGATCGCCGACAAGGACACCCTGCTGGTCGACATGGCCGCGGACGCCGGCTCCAAGGCGATCGCCGACGCCGGGCTCGGTCCGGCCGACGTGGACACCGTGCTGGTCGCCACCTGCACCATGCCCAACCCGATCCCCAACGCGGCCGCCCAGGTCGCGCACAAGATCGGCATCTCGGCGCCGGGCGCGTTCGACCTCAACGCCGCGTGCGCGGGGTTCTGCTACGGGATGGGCATGGCCTCGGACCTGATCCGGGCCGGCTCGTCGCGCAACGTACTGGTGATCGGCGCGGAGAAGCTGTCCGACTGGCTGGACTGGGACGACCGGTCCACCTGCATTATCTTCGCCGACGGAGCGGGCGCCGCGGTGCTCGGTCCGGCCGAGACCGCCGAGGAGATCGGCGTCGGCCCGCTGGTCTGGGGCAGCGACGGCGAGATGCACGAGGTGATCCGGATCGAGCAGGCCAGCAGCAGCATCCGCCAGGAGGGCCAGACCGTCTTCCGCTGGGCCACCACCCAGATCGCGCCGATCGCACTGCGCGCCATCGAGCTGGCCGGGCTCACCCCGGCGGACATCGACGTGTTCGTCCCGCACCAGGCCAACCTGCGCATCGTCGAGGCGGTCGCCCGGCGGCTGCGCAAGGCCGGTGCCAGGGAGGACATGCGGGTCGCACAGGACATCGTGCACTCGGGCAACACCTCGTCGGCGTCCATCCCGCTGGCCATCGACCACATGCGGGCGGCTGGTGAGATCTCCCGGGGCGACGTCGTGCTGCTGGTCGGCTTCGGTGCAGGCCTCAGCTACGCCGGTCAGGTGGTGGTCTGCCCGTAGCCGACCGGACCGACCCCGACGCCACTCCCGACACCCACACCAATCAGACTCGGCGGGCAAGATCCGCCAAGATTCCATCCGCCAAGGTTTCATTCAGGAAAGGGATACCCACGTGAGCAACGAAGACATCCTCTCTGGTCTCGCCGAGATCGTCGAAGAGATCGCCGGAGTGGACGCCGCCGAGGTGACCGCGGACAAGTCGTTCGTCGACGACCTCGACATCGACTCGCTGTCCATGGTCGAGATCGCCGTGCAGGCCGAGGACAAGTTCGGCGTGAAGATCCCGGACGACCAGCTGGCCGAGCTGAAGACCGTTGGCGATGCGGTTGACTACATCGCAAAGTCGAAGTGACCTCGAACAACGACGTCGTTGTCACCGGGCTCGGCGCCACGACCCCGCTCGGCGGGGACGTGGCGTCGACCTGGGAGGCCCTGCTGGCAGGTAAGTCCGGGGTGTCCCGGATCGAGGCGGAGTGGGTGGAGCGCTTCGAGCTGCCGGTGAAGATCGCCGCACAGCTCGCCGTCGAGCCCAGTGAGGTGCTCAAGCGCGTCGAGGCCCGCCGGCTGGACCGCTGCGAGCAGGTGGCGATCATCGCCGCCCGGGAGGCCTGGCAGCACGCCGGCGCCCCCGAGGTCGAGCCCGAGCGCCTGGCCGTGATCGTCGGCACCGGCATCGGCGGCGCGGTCACCCTGCTCACCCAGGACGACATCCTGGAGAACGACGGCGTCCGCAAGGTCAGCCCGCTCACCATCCCGATGCTGATGCCGAACGGGCCGGCCGCGCACGTCGGCCTGGAGTTCAAGGCCCGCGGCGGCGTGCACGCGCCGGTGTCAGCCTGTGCCTCCGGCGCCGAGGCGCTGGCCTGGGCCTGGCGGATGCTGAAGGCCGGCGAGGTGGACGTGGTGATCGCCGGCGGCGCGGAGGCCTGCATCACCGGCATCCCGCTGGCCGGGTTCACCCAGATGCGCGCCATGTGCATCAGCCACAACGACGACCCGGAACGCGCCTCGCGGCCGTTCGACGCGGCGCGGGACGGCTTCGTGCTGGGTGAGGGCGCCGGGATCATGGTCCTGGAGCGCGCCGAGTACGCCGCCGCCCGGGGTGCCACCGTGCACGGCCGGCTGGCCGGCATCGGCACCTCCTCCGACGCGTACCACATCACCGCGCCGGACCCGGAGGGCAGCGGCCAGGCCCGCGCGATGAAGGCGGCGCTGCGCAGCGGCGGACTGGAACCGGCCGACATCGGGCACGTCAACTGCCACGCCACCTCGACCCCGGTCGGGGACGTCGGCGAGGCGGTCTCGGTGCGCAAGGCGATCGGCGACCACCCGATCCTCACCGCACCGAAGGGCAGCCTCGGCCACCTGCTCGGCGCGGCCGGCGCGGTGGAGGGCATCGCCGCCCTGCTCTCCATCAGGGACGGGCTGATCCCGCCCACCGCCAACCTGGAGAACGTCGATCCGGGTGTCCAGCTCGACGTGGTGAGTGGTGAGGCGCGCAAGGTCGAGCTGACCGCCGCGCTGAACGACTCGTTCGGATTCGGCGGGCACAACGTCGCGCTCGCGTTCACCTCGGCATAGGGGCCGTCAAGCCAGCTAGCTCACTCCCACTGAAGGAGCTCGCAGATGACAGCGGTCGATATCCGCCCGCCCGTCACCGTCACCGCTGATACCAAGGCTGATAGAACGGCTGACAGTGCGGCTGACAACAAGGCCGCACCGGTCGACCCCAGGGATCCTGAGGTCCGGCTGGCGGCGCTGTTCGACGAGGGCACCTTGGTGCCGATGCACGCCAGGGACACCAGCGGTGTCCTGGCGGCGCACGGCCGGATCAACGGCGCCAAGGTGATCGCGTACTGCTCCGACGCCGCCAGGATGGGCGGTGCGATGGGGTCGGACGGCTGCCGGCGCATCGTGGAGGCCATCGACGCGGCGGTCCGGCTGCGCCGCCCGGTGATCGCACTGTGGCACTCCGGTGGTGCCCGCCTCGCCGAGGGTGTGGAGGCCCTCGACGCGGTCGGCCAGGTCTTCGCCGCGATGGTGCGGGCCTCCGGTCGGGTGCCGCAGCTCTCGGTGATCCTCGGCCCGGCCGCCGGCGGTGCCGCCTACGGGCCGGCGCTGACCGACGTGGTGATCATGGCCCCGGAGGGCCGGGTGTTCGTCACCGGCCCGGACGTGGTCCGCAGCGTGACCGGCGAGACCATCGACATGGAGGCCCTCGGCGGGCCGAGCGCACACGGCAAACGTTCCGGAGTGGTGCACGTGGTGGCCACCTCGGAGCTCGACGCGCTGTACCGGACCCGGCGGATCACCACCATGCTGACCCGCCCCGGGATCTTCGACGTCCGCTCGCTCGGCGAACCGCAAGACCTGCGGGCGCTGCTGCCGGAGCAGCGCAAGCGCGCATACGACGTCCGCCCGCTGATCCGCGCGGTGCTGGACGACGACCCGGTCGACCCGCACGGCTGCGCGTTCGAGGAGCTGCAGCCGAAGTGGGCGCCGAACATGGTCATCGGCTTCGGTCGCCTCGGCGGCCGCACGGTCGGGGTGCTGGCCAACAACCCGCTGCGGATGGGCGGCTGCCTGGACTCGATCTCGGCGGAGAAGGCGTCCCGGTTCGTCCGGATGTGCGACGCGTTCGGGGTGCCACTGCTGGTGCTGGTGGACGTGCCCGGCTACCTGCCCGGGGTCGGGCAGGAGTGGGACGGCGTGGTGCGGCGGGGGGCGAAGCTGCTGCACGCGTTCGCCGAGGCGGTGGTCCCCCGGGTCACGCTGGTCACCCGCAAGTCCTTCGGCGGTGCCTACATCGCGATGAACTCGCGCTCGCTGGGCGCCACGGCGGTCTTCGCCTGGCCGGACGCCGAGGTCGCCGTGATGGGGGCCAAGGCGGCGGTGGGCATCCTGCACCGCCGCGCGCTGGCCGCCGCCCCGGCCGACGAGCGGGAGGCCCTGCACGAGCAGCTCGCGCGGGAGCACGAACGCCTCGCCGGCGGCGTCAACCGGGCACTGGAGCTCGGTGTGGTGGACGAGGTCATCGAACCCCGCGACACCCGCCGCCGCCTCGTCGAAGCACTGGCCGAGGCACCCGCCGGACGCGGTGCGCACGGCAACATCCCGCTCTGAGGTTCTGAGGCTCTGAACGCGGCGCCTGCTGGGCTAGCAGGCGCCGCGCAGGGTGCTGCCCGACTTGCCGACGTCGATCTGGAGCGGGTTGCCGACCAGTGGGATGGACTCCCGCCAGCAGATCCGGCTGGTCTTCAGACCTTCCGGGCCGTCCTCAGGCCGCTGCACACTCAGGTACGAGACGAGCGCGACCAGGTGGCCCGGCGAGACCTCGTCGATACGGCTGAGCCGGATGGTGCCGTCCACCGTGGTGGCGTAGCCCTGCTGCCAGGCCGCCTCGGTCTGCTGACCGGCCCGGGCCGGCGTGACCGTGGCCGTCCACGCCGCGTAGTTCTTCGTGTTGATCGCGTCGAAGTAGCGGCTCAGCACGTCCTGCACGGCGGGCCCGGAGGAGTACGCCCAGGCATCGTTGCTGACCTCCAGGCTGGTCGACCCGGCGCCGGAGGCGGGCAGCGCGCGCGGCGCGGCCAGCGGCACCGCCCGCATCTGCGCCAGCCGGAGCCCGGCCACCCCGATCAAGGCGCCCACCAGCACGAGCAGCACCACGACCAGCGTCACCGCCCAGCGCCGGTCTCCACGTCTGGCCACCGCGAGAGCTTTACATATCGGGTGGCGTCATCAGGCGCTGGGGCAGCCGACCCGGCGGGCGGTCAGCCGACCTGGTGCAGCAGTGTCACCGGCGCGCCGTCACCGGCGAGCCGGTACGGCTCCAGGTCCTCGTCCCAGGCGGTGCCGAGCAGTTCGTGCATCCGCCCGCGCACCTGGGACCGGCCGGACATCACCGACCGCAGCTGGTCCTCGCCGACCACGATGTCGCCGTTGGCGCTGGTACTGCCGCGCCACAGCCCGAGGTTGGGCACGTGACAGAACCGCTGCCCGTCCACACCCTCGCTGGGCTCCTCGGTGACCTCGAAGCGCACCACCGGCCAGGCCCGCAGCGCGCCGGCAATAGCTCCGGAGCCACCGGCTGGACCACGCCAGTTGCATTCCGCGCGCAGCGTGCCTGGCGCTGCCTGCTGGGGCGTCCAGCGCAGCGTGATCTGGCTCCCGAGCACGCCAGATATCGCCCACTCGACGTGCGGGCACACCGCAGTCGGCGACGAGTGGACGTAGATCACTCCACGTGTGCTCACTGCTGACCTCCGATGTCGACGAGGAACGTCTTCCCCAACGGCCTCATGACATCCGGAATGATCGGCAGTCGCGGATGGGAGTTTGCCCGAGCCGGCGCGGTCGCGCCAGCCGCCACGCAGGCCGGGCGTGTCGCCTGTGTCTCACTCGGCGTCTTACCCGGCGTCTCACCCGGCGCCTCACTCGTGCGGAACCCGGTCCGCCTCAGGCAGCCGGGAACAACGTAGATCGGGGCCGCGTTGAACAGACTGGTTGGCGGGCGCGGGTCCCCCGGGCCTCACCCTATTGACGGTGCGGAATACCGCATTACGGCTGGAGCCGCACCGATCCTTCTCGCCGAGAGGCGACCGGCCCGCCAACCGCACACTCTTCCGCCGGGCGCACTCACCGCCGCCGCGACCGATGCCCTCCAGGCCGCCGGGAACTCCGGCAACAATGGCATTTCCCGGAGTCCGGGCGCGGGGCGAAGACCACGTCCGCGCAAGTTACCGGTGAGTTCACAAAAAACCGCCAGCCGTTGACCAGAGATCGTCAGCGACACATGATGAGCTTCGTCACTCGTGGCCGAGTCTCAGCGCACGGTCCGGCGCCCGGAGGAACAGCGATGCCCGAGACCTTTGTGTTGATCCCCGGCGCCTGGCACGGCGGGTGGGCCTGGCGCCCGGTGGCACAGCGGTTGCGCGCCTCCGGTCACCGCGCGATCTCCCTCACCATGCCGGGACTGACCGACGGGGACGACCCCCGGGACCTGCGGCTGTCCGACGCGGTCGACTACCTCGTCGCCGAGATCCGCCGCCGCGACCTGCGCAACATCACCCTGGTCGGCCACAGCTGGGCCGGCTACCCGATCACCGGCGCCGCCCACCAGCTGCCGGACCGGATCCGCCGGCTGATCTACTGGAACGCGTTCGTCCCAGCCGACGGCCGACCGCTGCTGGAGGAGATCCCGCCGGAGCACGCCGAGATGTTCGAGCAGCTCGCCGAGGCCTCGTGCGTCAACGGCGTCACCCTGCCGTTCGAGGCCTGGCAGTCGACGTTCATCCAGGACGCCAAGGAGCCGGTGCAGCGGCTCGTGCACTCGCTGCTGGTCCCCCAGCCGCTGGGCTACTTCACCGACGGCCTCGACGTGCCGCCGGTGACCTCGCTCGGCGTGCGGGCCAGCTACGTCTACAGCACCGAGGACATCGCCCTGCCACCCGGCGAGCTGGGTTGGGCGCCGCGGTTCCCGGACCGGCTGGGGGTGAGCGCGCTGGAGGTGCCCGGCAGCCACGAGTCGTGCTTCACCCGGCCGAACGAACTTGCCGACGCATTGCTGAAGGCCTGAGGGAGCACGGTGGCGAACACTGTGTCCAGCCCGGCCCTGGCGATCACCGACGACCACCGTGAGCTGGCCCGGGTCGCCCGGTCGTTCCTGGCCGATACGAAGGCGACGGCGGCCGCGCGCTCGCTGTTGGACGCCGACGCCGAGGCGCTGCCACCGTTCTGGGCCGCGCTGGGCAAACTGGGCTGGCTCGGTCTGCACCTGCCGGAGGAGTACGGCGGCGAGGGGTACGGGCTGCCCGAGCTGGCGGTGGTGCTCGCCGAGCTCGGCCGTGCCGTCGCCCCCGGCCCGTTCCTGCCGACCGTGCTGGCCAGCGCGGTACTCGCCGAGGCCGCCTCGCCGGAGCTGCGCGGTGCGTTGCTGCCCGAGCTGGCCAGCGGAGCGCGTACGGCTGCCGTGGGGCTGGCCGCCGCCGACCCGCAGCGCGGCTGGCTGGTACTCGGCGGCGGGCTCGCGGACGTCCTGCTGGTGCCCGCCGGCGCCGACCTGATCGTGCTGGACCGGGCCGCCGACGGTGTCCGGGTCGAGCCGGTGGCCGGGCTGGACCCGACCCGGCGGGTGGCCTGGGTGCGGGTCGACGGGGCCGACAATCTCGGGGCCGCCGGGGCGGGTCGGCTCGCTGGTGGCCGGGCGGTGTCGGTACGTCTGGCCCGCACGCTGGCCGCCGCCGAGGCCGCCGGCATCGGCTACGCCTGTCTGGACGCCGCCGTCGGCTACGCGGGACAGCGCGAGCAGTTCGGCCGAACCATCGGCACCTTCCAGGCGGTCAAGCACCACTGCGCCAACCTGCTGGTGGACGCCGAGCTCGCGGCGGCCGCCGCCTGGGACGCGGCCCGCGCCGACGACACCGGCACGAGCGGCACCGAGACCGGCACCGATTACCGGGAGGCCGAGCTGGCCGCCGCCGTGGCGGCCGCCCGCGCGCTGCCGGGCGCGGTCCGCGCGGCGGAGCAGAACATCCAGCTGCACGGCGGTATCGGCTACACCTGGGAGCACGACGCGCACCTGTACCTGCGCCGCGCGCTGACTCTGAGCACCGTGCTGGACGGGGCCGGCGCGGCGACCGACGACGTACTGCGGCTGGTGCGGGACGGGGTGCGCCGGCGCGCCACCCTGGACCTGCCGGCGGAGGCCGAGCAGTACCGCGCCGAGGCCGCGGCGGTGGCCACCGAGGTGCGCGGGCTGGCCAAGGAGCAGCGCCGGGACGCGCTTGTGGCCGCCGGGTACCTGGTGCCGCACTGGCCGAGGCCGTGGGGCCGGGACGCCGGCGCGGTGGAGCAGCTCGTCATCGAGGAGGAGTTCGCCCGGTTGAAGGTGCGGACGCCGAACCTGGGCATCACCGGCTGGGTGGCGCTGACCATCACCCAGCACGGCACCCCAGCACAGGCCGACCGGTGGATCGCCGACGCGCTGGCCGGGCGGACGATCTGGTGCCAGCTGTTCAGCGAGCCGGGTGCCGGGTCGGACGCCGCCGCGATCTCGACCCGTGGGGTGCGCGACGAGGGTGGCTGGCGGGTGACCGGTCAGAAGGTGTGGACCTCGGGCGCGCAGTGGAGCCGGTGGGGCTTCGCCACGGTGCGCACCGACTCGTCGGGCTCCAAGCACGCCGGCGTCACCATGATGGCCATCGACCTGTCCGCCCCCGGGGTGACCGTCCGGCCGTTGCGCGAGCTGACCGGCGCGTCCCTGTTCAACGAGGTGTTCTTCGACGACGTGTTCGTCCCGGACGAGGACGTGGTGGGCGAGGTCGGCCAAGGCTGGACGGTCGCCAGGGCCACGCTGGGCAACGAGCGGGTGTCGCTGGGCGGCGGCGCCGGGCTGATCGGGATGACCGCGCGGGACCTGGTGGACCGGGTCACCGAGCACCCCGACGGGGCCCGCTTCGAGCCGGAGCTGGCCGCCCTGTTGACCGAAGACCAGGCGAAACGGCTGCTCAGCGTGCGTCAGGCGGCCCGCGCGGTGACCGGGGCGGGCCCGGGGCCGGAGGGCAACCTGGCCAAGCTGCTGTCCGCCGAGCACGACCAGCGGGTGGCCGACCTGGCCCGGCGGCTCGCCGGCGCCGCCGCGATCACCGGCGGTGCCGACCACGCCACCTGGGCGTACCTGATGTCCCGCTGCCTGACCATCGCCGGAGGCACCTCGGAGATCGTCCGCAACCAGATCGCCGAGCGTCTCCTCGGCCTCCCCCGCGACCCGCTGCAGAAATGAGCCTGTGAGTGGTATTGGTTGCCCGGGCGACCAATACCACTCACAGGCACTCACTCACCGGCCGGGAAGTCCGCCGAGCGGCTCACCTCGGCCCACCTCTCGGCCTCCTCGGCGCGCGAGCGGGACGACTTGTCGACGGCCTCGACCGCACCGGCGCCGAGCAACAGCCGCAGCGGCGGCTCGTCCAGCGCGACGATGTCGATGATGATCCTCGCGGCGCGGGCCGGGTCGCCCGCCTGCTTGCCGTCGGAGGACTCCCGGAACCGGTGCATCGCGCCGACCGTCTGCTCGTAGTCGGCGCCCACCGGCGCCATCCGCATCGACGAGCCCTGCCAGTCGGTCCGGAACGCGCCGGGCTCGATGATGACGACCTTGATCCCGAGCGGCTTCACCTCGGCGTTGAGCACCTCGGAGAAGCCCTCCACCGCGAACTTCGCGGTCTGGTAGGCGCCCATGCCCGGCGCGCCACCGACCCGGCCACCGACCGAGGAGAACTGCAGGATGTGCCCGGAGCGCTGGGTGCGCAGCACCGGCAGGGCCGCCTTGGTGACGTTGACGACGCCGTACAGGTTCGCCTCGATCTGCGCGCGGAAGTCGTCGTCGGCCATCTCCTCGATCGGCGCGCTGTTCGCGTAGCCGGCGTTGTTCACCACCACGTCCAGCCCGCCAAACTCGTCGAGCGAGGTCTGCACCGCCGCGCGGGCGGCGACGGGGTCGGTAACGTCCAGCGCGACCGTGCGCACCCGGTCGCCGTACGTGCCCACCAGCTCGGCGAGCTGCTCGGGCCGGCGCGCGGTCGCGACCAGGTTGTCGCCGTTCTCCAGGACCGCCTTGGCCAGCTCCCGGCCGAAACCGCGCGAGCTCCCGGTGATGAGCCATGTCCTAACCATGATTGTCCCCGTCCTAGTTCACCGAGCGGATGGTGCCGCCGTCGACGCGGAGCACCGCGCCGCTCACGTAGTCGGCGAGCGGGCTGGCCAGGTATGCCACCGCCGCCGCGATCTCCTCGGGCCGGCCGAGCCGGCCCACGTCGTTGGGCACCATGTCCCGCACGGCGCCGCGTTCGATCTCTTCCCAGCTCTCGCCCCAGCCGTAGCTCTCGGCCGCGCCGACGAGCAGCTCACGCACCGAGGGCACCAGGATCGCCCCGGGTGCCACCACGTTGGACGTGACGCCGGAGTCCTTCAGCTCGCGCGCCAGCGACACCGCGAGGTTGTGCCGGGCACCCAGGCTGGCGTTGTAGTCCGGCTGGGCGGCGATCGGTTGGATGGCCAGCCCACCGCCGATGTGGATGACCCGTCCCCAGCCGCGCTCGCGCATCGCGGGCACCAGGCGCTCGATCATCCGCACGCCGGCCACCACGTTGTGCTGGTACGTGTCGATCCAGTCCTGTGCGGTCAGCGTGCTCCAGCTCCGGTGTTCGTAGCCGCCGGCGTTGTTGACCAGGATGTCGACGGCACCGCCGGCCAGTGCCGCGTCGGCCACGGCGTCCGCGCCGGCGTCGGTCGCCAGGTCGCCGATCGCCACCTCAGCGTGGCCGCCCTTGGTGCGGATCACCGCCGCCACCGCGTTCGCCCGGCCCTCGTTGCGGCCGTGCACCACGACCTCGACGCCCTCCTCGGCGAGCAGCACCGCGGTCGCCTCGCCCAGCCCCGCACTGGAACCGGTGACCAGCGCGCGCTTCCCGAGCAGCCTCAAGTCCATCTCTGACCTCTTCCAACCTGCGCACCGCTCTGTATCTACAACTGTAGACTTGTCTTCTGGACGCGGCAATCTACAGTGGTAGACATGACTCGGAGCGACCCGCTCACGGAGACCGCGGACCCCCCGGTCAGACACCGGCGCAATGCGGCGGCCACCCGGGAGGCGATCCTGCGGTCCGCCCTCGTCGCGTTCACCCGGGCCGGCTACGACGGCGTCGGGGTGCGGGAGATCGCGCAGGCGGCGGGAGTGACCGCGATGCTGGTCAACCGCTACTTCGGGTCGAAGGAGAAGCTGTTCGCCGAGGTCGTCGAGGTCACCTTCAGCGACCGGACCCTGATCGCCGACGACATCACGACGCTGAGCCGGTTCGCGGCGGCGTCCCTGGTGGCCGCCGAACCCCGATCCGTCGACGGGTTCCTCCTGATGGTGCGCTCGGTCGCCAACCCGAGGGCGGCCGAGATCCTGCGGGCCGGCATCGAGAGACACTTCCAGCGCCACCTGGTCGCCCTGCTGCCCGGCGCGCAGGCGGGCGAGCGTGCGGCCCTGTTCCTCGCCGTGCTGGCCGGGGTCCGGCTCATGCAGCAGGTGCTGAACAGCCCGGCGTTGGCCACCGCCGACGAGGCCGCGCTGTCCCGCCGGCTCGAGGCGATGTTCCAGCTCCTCGTGGAACCCCCGACAGAACAGGATCAGCCACGATGACCGACCCGCTCACCGCGCTCGTGACCGGCGCCAACAAGGGCCTCGGCAAGGAGGTGGCCCGCCAGCTCGGCCGGCTCGGCGCCACCGTGCTCATCGGCAGCCGGGACCACGCACGTGGCGAGTTGGCCGCCGCCGAGCTGGTCGCACAGGGACTGGCGGCGCACGCCATCCAGCTCGACGTCACCGAGGCGGCCAGCATCCAGGCCGCCGCCGAGGAGGTACAGACCCGGTACGGCCGGCTGGACGTCCTGGTCAACAATGCCGGCATCCTGGTGGCGCCGCCCGCGCTGGAGACCACCGTCGAGGACCTGCGGGCCACCTTCGAGACGAACGTGTTCGGCGTGCTCGCGGTGACCAACGCGATGCTCCCGCGGATGGGCAAGGCACCCGCCCCGAGGATCGTCACCGTGTCCAGCACAACGGCGTCGCTGACCTACAACGCCGGGCCGGACGCGAAGTTCGCCGGCGCGCCGAACAACCTGGCGTACGCGTCGTCGAAGGCCGCGGTCACCATGCTCACGGTGCAGTACGCCAACGCCTTCCGGCGCAGCCCCGACCATCAGCATTTCAAGATCAACGCAGCCACGCCGGGGCACATCGCCACCGACCTGAACGGCCACAGCGGCCCGCGCACACCGGAACAGGGCGCGCGCATCGTGGTGGAGCTGGCCACCCTGCCCGACGACGGACCGAGCGGCGGCTTCTTCAACGACGACGGCCAGTTGCCCTGGTGAGCACCTCGTGAGCGGCAAGTGGTCCTCTCGGACCACGTGCCACTCACGGGTCACCAGCCGCGCAGGTCGACCGGCCAGCGCTCGAGCACCTGCTGACCGTCCACCAGGTACATCGCCTCGTGCATCGCCACCGTCGGGTCGACGTGTGCGGGCAGCACCCGCACCCGGTCGCCCACCCGCACCGAGCCGGGGACCTCAGGGGCGAACGTGATGTGCTCGTCGGAGCAGAACCAGACCGCGGCACCCGCGATGCTGGGATTGCCGTGGTCCATGCCCAGTGACTTCAGCCCCACGTCGGCCACCGCCCAGCCGTCCGACACCGAGATCACCGTGCCGAGCACGGACAGCGCCTGGGCGAACGGGAGACCGAGCGAGCCGTACGCGGTGTCCATCAGGGCGTACGAGCCGGCCTGGATCTCGGTGGCCCAGGTGTTCACCGCGTAGGTACCGGTGCCACCCGCGGAGACGAGGTCGCCACCCACGTCGGCGTGTGCCGCCAGCAGCAGCTTCATCGCCTCCTCGGTGAGCCGGACCTGCTCGGCCGCCGGGGTGGCCATCATCAGGTGGCCCTCGTAGCCCATCACGCCGCGCACCCGCAGCCCACGCTCCCGCGCCAACCCGGCCAGCGCACCGGCCCGGTCCGGCGGGCACCCGCAGCGCGGCAGCCCGACGTTGACGTCGATGATCACCTCACGCAGCCCGCCGTCGGCGGCCGCCGCCACGGTCTCGGCGGAGTCCACCGCGAGGGTGACCCTGGCGCCGTCGGCCACCAGCGCGCCGAGCCGGCGGGTGTCCAGCACCTCGTTGGCCAGCATCAGGTCCTCGCCCAGCCCGGCGGCGACCATGCCCTCGACCTCGCGGACGGTGGCGCAGGTGAACCCGTGGTGCCCGGCGGCGTACTGGCGGGCGGCGAGCGCGGTGCACTTGTGTGCCTTGATGTGCGGGCGCAGCCGCTCGCCGGGCAGCGCGGCGGACATGGTGGCCAGGTTGGCCTCCAGCGCGCCGGCCTCGACCAGCAGCGCCGGCGTTCTCAGTTCGTCCACCATGCCCGTCATCAGTTGCTGCCCCCGTCGACCGGACCGAGTACGCGGTCGGTGTAGTCGTTGCTGAACACCCCGGCCGGGTCGGCCCGCTTGCGCACCGCCAGGAACTCGTCGAAGCGCGGGTAGCGGGTGCGCAGGGTGGCCGCGTCGCAGTTGTGCATCTTGCCCCAGTGCGGCCGCCCGTCCAGCCCGCTCATGACCGCCTCCACGTCGGCGAAGTAGCGCTGGTAGGGCTGGCCGGCGAACATGTGCACCGCCAGGTAGGCCGACTCCCGCCCGCTCGCGGTGGACAGCGGGATGTCGTCCGGCGCCGCGAACCGCAACTCGATCGGGAACGACACCTTCATCCCGGGCTGCTCGGTGACCCGTTGCACGCCGGCGATCGCGTCCCGCACCGCCGCCCTCGGCACCGCGTACTCCATCTCCACGAACCGCACCCGGCGCGGCGAGCAGAACACCCGGTGCGAGGCGTCGGAGTACTCCCGGTCGCCCAT
Source organism: Pseudonocardia sp. Cha107L01 (assembly GCF_052566575.1). Taxonomy (NCBI): domain Bacteria; kingdom Bacillati; phylum Actinomycetota; class Actinomycetes; order Pseudonocardiales; family Pseudonocardiaceae; genus Pseudonocardia; species Pseudonocardia sp. Cha107L01. Next base: position 3,950,575 of record NZ_CP199579.1, on the reverse strand, counting down.
GAACCGGGCCGCGAACTGATTGATCCGGGGCACCAGTGCCGGCACCGCCCGACCCAGCTCGCAGGTCAGCCGGAAGGCGCCGTTGCCGATCACGTCGTCCTCGAGGAACGCCCGGCGCCGGCCCAACGGCCGCGGCTGCTCACCGGCGGCCAGCCGGTTGTTGCGTTTGGTCAGTGTCTTGTCGGTGTGCGGGAACCAGTAGAACTCGAAGTGCTCGTTGGTCGCGACCAGCTCGTCCAGCTCGCCGAGCACCTGGGTCAGCGACATGGGGCGCTCGGCCGCGTGCAGCGCGAAGGCCGGCTCGGTGGCCAGCGTGACGGCGGTGACCACGCCCAGCGCGCCGAGCCCGACCCGGGCCGCGCTGAACAGCTCGGCGTCCTGGTTCGCGTCGCAGTGCACCACCGAGCCGTCGGCCAGTACGAGCTCCAGGGCGCGCACCTGGGTGGCCAGGCCGCCGAGGCTCCGCCCGGTGCCGTGGGTGCCGGTGGACAGGGCGCCGGCGACGGTCTGCCGGTCGATGTCACCAAGGTTGCTCAGTGCCAGGCCGGCGTCCTCCAGCAGCCGGTTCAGCCGGTGCAGCGGCAAACCGGCCTCCACGGTGACCAGGCCGGTCGCGCTGTCCAGTGCGCGCAGGCCGGACAGCCGCGCCAGGTTGACCTGCACCCCGTCGGTGAGGCCGACGCCGGTGAACGAGTGCCCGGAGCCGATCGCCTTGACCCGCCGGCCGGCCCGCGCCGCCGCCCCGATCACCGCCGACAGCTCGGCCACGCTGGCCGGCGTCACCACCTGGCTCGGCGTGGCGCGCTGGTTGCCCGCCCAGTTGCGCCACTCCCCCTGCACTGCCCTACTCACTCGCGCTCCCCTCGGTGACGTTCGTCGATGGCCGGACGGTCGATGGTGGGACCGCCGCGTCCGGCAGCCTGGGCGGCCCAGCGGCACCGTCCCGCAGCCGGGCGCGGAGCCCGACGGCGTACCAGATCGCGGCCAGCACCAGCCCACCGACGGTGACCCAGACCGCGCTGCGGAACTCACTGGGCAGCACCAGCACGGCCACGGCGGCGAGCAGCCAGATCAGGGCCGCGACGAACACCGGCGTCGCCCACCGTCCCAGGTGGAACGCTCCGGGCAGCCGGTCGAGGCGGTGTCGCCGGGCGCCGTAGGCGATCACGGTCAGGAAGTAGACCACGTACGGGATCAGCGCCGTCGCGCCCACCAGGGTGCCGAAGGCGTTCCCGTTGAGGTAGCCGTAGCTCATCAGCGCCAGACAGATCACCAGCGAGGTGACCAGGGCCGGCAGCGGGGTCTGCCGCCTCGTGCTGACCCCGCGCAGCAGCTTCGACGCCGGCAGCATGTTGTCCCTGGCCATCGCGTAGATCAACCGGGCACTCGCGGCGGCCGCCACCACGGTCAGCGCGAACATGGAGAACACCACGATCAGCAGGAACACCGAGGTCGCCACCGGCCCGATCCAGTACGTGCTGATCGCGGCCAGCGGAACCTCGGCCGAGCTGATCGTGGCAGCGTCCGGGATGGCGACCGTGAACCCGATCAGCGTGATCATCCCGAGCACCCCGGAGACGATCACCGAGAGCAGGATGGCCCTCGGGATGGTGCGCCGGGCGTCCACCGTCTCCTCGCCCATGTCGGCCGCCGCCTCGAAGCCGACCAGGGTGTACACCCCGATCAGCGAGGCGAGCACGATGCCGTAGAACAGCGACTGGCCCGGCTGCAGGGTGTGCTGGGCCAGGATGTCGAAGCCGTGGTTGACCGGTCTGGCGTGCCCGACGTACAGCCCGAACAGCACCACCGCGAGCACCACCGTGCCGATGATCTCGGTGATGACCGCGACGCTGTTCACCCGGGCGGCCAGCTGCACGCTCACGATGTTGATCCCGTACGCCGCGACGATGAGCGCGACGGCGACGGCGAACAGCAGCCGGCTGTCGGACGGGTCGCCGCCGAGCGCGGTGACCAGCAGCGGCGCGGCGCCGAGCAGCATGATCCCCGGCATGCCGACCGCGCTGTACATGATGCCCAGCGCGCCGACCAGGTAGCCGTAACGCGGCCCGACCAGCCGGGCGGCCCACTGGTAGTTCGCGCCGGCCAGCGGGATCCGGGTGGACAGCTCGGCCAGGATCAGCGCGACCAGGGTCTGCCCCACGGCGGCGATCGGCCACAGCCAGATGCTCACCGGCCCGAGGTGGGTGATTCCGAAGCCGAAGTTCAGGAAGATCCCGGTGGTGATCGACACCACCGAGAACGCGACCGAGAAGACCGCGAACAGGTGCAACACCCGGCGCAGCTCCTGCCGGTAGCCGAACTCGCCGGGTTCGGCACTGCTTTCTTCGCTGTGTTCCACGCCGCACAGAGTGCGGGTCGGACCACTTCTGAGTCAACCGTCTGAGTCAGTTGACCCACTTTTGTCGTAGAGTGTGCCGGGACAGACTCAGCGGGAGTCAGCGGGAAGAGGTGGCGGCCGGGTGGCGCGGGTACAGGCCAAGGTCAGGCGCGAGCAGCTCATCGACGCGGCCGTGCGGGTGGCGGCCCGCGACGGGGTGGCCGCGACCACCACCCGGGCCGTCGCGGCGGAGGCCGGCGCCAGTCTGGCCAGCGTGCACTACTGCTTCGACTCCAAGCAGGAGCTGTTGCAGGAGGTGCTGATCTCGATCATCAACGAGCTGACCGGGGATTGGGCGCCGGACCTGGCCGAGGGCGCCGGCGTGGCCGCACTGGTCCGGGCCGACCTGGGGGCGCTGTGGGACGTCGTCGAGCGTGAGCCGGGCAAACAGCAGGTGACCTACGAGCTGACCCATTACGCGCTGCGCACCGAGGGGCTCGAGGAGCTGGCCCGCTGGCAGTACCAGGTCTACTACGCGCGCAGCGCCCAGCGGCTGCGCGACATCGCCGCCCGGGCGGGCGTCGAGTGGGCGCTGCCGTTGCCGGTCCTGACCCGGATGCTGATGAACATGATCGACGGCCTGGTGCTCGGCTGGCTGGTGGACCGCGACTCCGAGCTCGCCCGCGGTGCCCTGGAGGCGTTCGCCGACACCCTCGGCGGTCTGGCCCACCACCCCTCGTGACCGCCCGAGCCACCGCACACAGCGCGTAGCCGCCGCACACAGCGTCCACTGTGTGTGCCGCGCGTCGGCGGTGTGTGCCGTGCGCATGGCGCACCCAACGGCGGACTCAGGCCGGAGGCTCGATCTTGACGACCTCCGCCTGACGTTCGCCGCCCGGCGTGTCGTAGCTGACCGTGTCGCCCGCCGAGGCCCCGGCCAGGGCCCGGCCCAGCGGGCTGTCCAGGCTCAGTGCGTTGTCACGCTCGGAGTCGGGGACCGACTCGGGGAGCGCGGCGGCGCGCAGGGTCGCGGTGGCCCCGTCGTCGAAGCGCAGGGTGACGGTGCTGCCGTCGGGTAGCCCGCCGTCCGGCTCGATACCCGGCCCGGGGCCCGGCGAGCCGGACGCCAGCAGTCGGTTGATCTCCGTGATGCGTGCGTCGATCCGGGCGGCGTCGTCGGCGCGGCGCAGCGCTTCGGCGGCGTCCCCGCGATCCCCGACCTCGTCGTCGGACAGCGGGCCGAGCTCGGCGCGCTGTTCCCGGAGCACGTCCAGCTCCTCCCGCAGGTGCTGGCAAGTCTGCTCGGTCAGCTCGGGACCGGCCTCATGGGTGCTGCTCATGTCTCTCGTACCTCCGTGATCGGAGGTCGGCTACCCCGTCCGCGGCGGTGTCAATCCTGGGCGGGCGAACGATCGCGGGACGCGGTCACCGGGCAGCGCCGAGCGGCCTTCCGAGTGTCGTGAGTGGCGAGTGGTCCCAGGGGACCACTCGCCACTCACGGGCTCAGCCGTCGTAGTCCACGGTGACCTCGGGGCTGGTGGGCTGCGACTGGCAGGTCAGCACGTAGCCGGCGTCCACGTCGGCCTGGCCGAGTGCGTAGTTGTGGTCCATCTCCACGGTGCCGCTGACCAGCTTCGCCCGGCAGGTGCCGCACGCGCCGCCCATGCAGGCGTACGGCGCGTCCGACCGCACCCGCAGCGCCCCGTCCAGCACGGACTGCCCGGCGACCAGGTCGACGACGTCCTCCCTGCCGTCCAGCCGCACGGTCACCGAACTGGCCACACCGGTGGTGGTCGACGGCCCGGCCGGCACGTGGAACAGCTCGGCGTGCACCCGCTCGATGGGCACCCCGTGCTCGAGCAGGGTGCCCCGAGCCGTGTCCACCAGGCCGAGCGGCCCGCACAGGTACCAGTCGTCGACCTCGGACGCCGCCACCCGGTCGGCCAGCAGCCGGCCGAGCAGCGCGGCGTCGATCCGGCCGGTGTACGGGCTGGCGCCCCGGCGCGGCTCGCCGGACAGCACGTGCATGACCTCCAGCCGATCGGCGAACCGCGCCTCCAGGTCGGCCAGCTCGCCGGCGAACATCGTCGAGGCCTTGCTGCGGTTGCCGTAGATCAGGGTGCAGTGGCTGTCCGACTCGATCTCCAGCGCGGTGGCCAGGATGGACAGCACCGGGGTGATCCCGCTACCGGCCACGATCGCCACGTAGTGCTTGGCCTGCGCCGGGTCCAGCGGCGGGCCGAACCGCCCGGTCGGCGTCATCAGCTCCAGCTCGTCGCCGACGCGCAGCTGGGTCGCGGCGTAGCTGGAGAACACCCCGCCCGGGATCTGCTTGACCGCGATCCGCAGCGCCCCGCCGGTGGCCGGCGCGCAGATCGAGTAGTTGCGCCGCACCCCCTCGCCGCCCAGGTCGGTCCGCACGGTGACGTGCTGGCCGGCCTCGAACCGGAACAGCTCGGACAGCTCGGCCGGCACGTCGAAGGTGATCGCCACGCTGTCCGGGGTGGGCCGGTCCAGGGCGGCCACCGGCAGCCGGTGGAACTCGGCGTGGCTGGCCGCCGACCCCTCCGGCACCTCGACCGGGCGCATCCTGGCCAGCGTCGAGTCCAGCTCGCGCCAGACGCGGTACTCCTCGACGGTGAGGTCGCGCCCGAACGCCGTCATGATCGCGGCGTCCCGCTGCAGGTAGGCCTCCTCGTTGCGCTTCCAGGCCTTGATGTAGCGGTAGAACGGGATGGACGGGTGCAGGTGGTGCACCAGGTGGTAGTTCTGGTAGAGCAGCATCGGGGTGAGCAGCCACTCCATGCCGGTCCGGATCCGGGTGGCCCGGTAGCGGTTCTCCCGCTGGGTGACCTCGAGGCCGTGGTGCGGCAGCCAGTCGAACCACCAGGCCAGCACGCCGAGCGCGATGCGCGCCGGGATCAGGTAGATCACCGCGACGGCCCACAGGGTGCCGGTGAGCGCGGCGGCGGTGATGCCGGCGATGAAGAGCGCGATGATGCCGGCGGTCTCCGCGATCTCCCGGCCGGAGCGGCGGCCCAGGTGCTTGACGTAGAACGTGGCGTACCAGACGTCGATGGTCAGCCAGCGGAACGGCAGCTGCCACCACGGGCCGTCGGTGGCCCAGGCGTCCGGGTCGGCGTCGAGGTCCTCGTTGGTGTTGCGGTGGTGCTCGATGTGGATGAACCCGAACAGCGGCGCGGCCGCGTAGGGCACCACGAACGGCACCGTGAGCCGGCCGAGCAGCGCATTCACCCAGCGCCGGCGGCTGATGGAGTAGTGCACCGCGTCGTGCAGCACGGTGAACATCGTGAAGCTGACCACGGCGTTGACCGGGATGGTCAGCCACAGCGACCAGCCGAGCCCGAGCGCCGCCCAGCTGCTCAGCAGCCACACCACCAGGCCGCCGAGGAACAGCCCGACCGTCGGCAGCGCCAGCCTCGGCACCGGCTCGCCGGGATCGGGCAGGCCGGTGGGAACGGGGGTGGCGACGACGCCGGCGCTGCTCATACCGATCAGGGTGGGCTGTTCGGAGCAGCAACACCATGTCGGTGGCTCCGAGATTCGGTCGTACCGGGTTGTAGGCAGCTCCAAACGGGCTCGGTCAGCGGGCGAACCGCGCCGGGTCCAGATGCTCGATCGGCAGGCTGGTCTTGCCGTTCGCCACCAGGTCGGCCGCGACCTGCCCGAAGGCCGACGCCATCTTGAACCCGTGCCCGGAGAACGCCCCGAGCAGCCACACGTTCTCCGCGCCCGGCAGCTGGCCGACCAGCGCGTGCCCGTCGGTGGTGTACGCCTCCAGGTAGGCCGACACCCGCACCGGCGTCGGCACCAGGCCGGGCATCAGCTCCGCCACCACCCGGTTGATCGCGTCCAGGTCACCCTCGGCCACGTTGCGGTCCAGGTCGTCGGCGTCGGACAGGTCACCGTAGGGGGCGTGCGGCGCGACCTTCACCGAACCGCCGTCCAGGGTCGGGATGCCGAAGATGTGCACCTCGCCGGACTCCCGGATGAAGATCGGGAAGCGCTCCGGCCGGTAGGCGTCGACGTCCAACGCCGGGTACCAGGTCATCACCAGCTTCCTCGGCGTCACGTGCCGCGCGAGCTCCGGCGCGAAATGGGCGGTCCACGGCCCGGCGGTGACCACGGCCTGTTCGACCGTGTAGACGCGGTCCCCGACGTGCACCCGCACGCCGTAGTCGAACGGCTCGACGGCGGTGACCCTGGCGCCGGACACCACCCGCGCACCGAGCGCCTGCGCGCGCCGGGCCGCGGTGAGCACGGCGAACTCCGGCCGCAGCACCCCGGCCCACTCGTCGAAGAACCCGATCTCGCCGGGCAGCATCCGGTGCTGCGGGTAGCGCCTGCCCATCTCGGCGGTGTCCAGCACCTCGTGCGGCAGGTCGAAGCGGTCCGCGGACACCAGCACGTTGCGCATCGAGTCCGAGTCCTCGGGGCCGATCATCAGCCCGCCGTTGAGGTTCAGCAACGACTGGCCGGACTCCTGCTCCAACTCCCGCCACAGCTCCCTGGCACGCACCAGCAGCGGCACGTACTGCGGCCCCTCCAGGTAGGCCGTGCGGAAGATCCGGGACTCCCCGCCGGCCGCTGCCTGGTCGTGTCCCGGCGCGTACCGCTCGAAACCGATGGCGTCGATGCCCTGGCGAGCCAGCTGCCACAGCGCCATCGAGCCGATGCTGCCGACGCCGATCACGGCGACCCGCGCGTCCATGAAGTGTGTCCTCCCGAAGGGTCAGTTGAGTGGGGCCAGCGACATGAGGTCGCTGGCCACCGTCCTGCGTACGGTCCCGGCGCCGAGCGGCCGGGCCGGGTCGAGGTGGTCGATCGCGAGTCTGGTCGTACCGTCGAGGGCGAGCTCGGCGAGCGCCAGTCCGATCGCCGGCGACATCTTGAAACCCTGGCCGGAGAACCCGCAGGCGAGCAGCGTGTTCGGCAGTCCCGGCGCACGGCCGACCACCGCGTGGTGGTCGCTGGTGTAACCGTCCATGTACGCGCCGACCCGCACCGGGTCCGGGAGCAGGTCGGGCAGCAGGTCGGCGACCGCCGAGCGGATCGTCGCCAGCAGCCGGTCCTCGACGCCGCGGTCGAGCCGGTCCGGGTCGGCCACCTCGTCGTAGCCGTAGTTGACCGCGACCTTCACGCTCGCCCCGTCCAGGCTGGGCCAGCCGGAGATGTCGTAGCCGCCGGTCTGCCGGATGAAGATCGGGAACTCCGCCACCGAGAACCGGCTCAGGTCCCGGGCCGGGAACCAGGTCATCACCAACCGCTGTACGTCCAGCTCCGGCGCCGCCGACGGCAGCAGCCGACGGCAGCAGCCGCCGGCTCCACGCACCCGCGGTGACGATCGCCTGGCCGACCCGCCAGCTCCGCTCCCGGGTCCGCACGGTCACTCCGTCGGCGTCCGGCTCGATGCCGAGTACCGGCTCGCGGCGGACGATCCGACCGCCGGCCGCCTCGCACCGCAGGGCTGCCATGGCCGTCGCCAGCTCGGGGCGGACGAACCCCGCCTGGCGTCCAGGATCATCGCCTCGCCGGGTCTGAGCCGGTGCTGCGAACGCCTCACGCCGGATCGATGAACGCGCGCTCCAGTGCCCACCACAGCTCGAACGGCACCAACGGGTCCCGCAGGCTCACCCCGGCCAGCTCCTCGAACCGCGACAGCCGGTAGCGCAGTGTGTTGGAGTGGATGTGCAACCGTTCGGCGGCGGTCTCCACGTGGGACCCGGCTGCCAGGTACGCCCGCAGGGTGGCGGTGATCTCGGCGGCCGAGCCGGATTCGGCCAGTGGCTCCAGGTAGCGCCGGCGCAGCGCCGCGCCGACGTCCGGGTCGCCGGCCACCGCCGGCCGCAGGCCCAGGTCGGCGAGATCACGGGTTCCGGCCATCTCGAACGCCTGCAACGTGTCCAGCGCACGGGTGGCCAGCCGGAACGACTCGGCGAGCCGGTCCAGCGGCACCGAAGGGCCGACGCCCGCGCGGCCCGGCGCCGCGTCACCCGGCGGGTCCAGCTGGAACCCGGCGAGATCGCCGTCGACCAGCACGCTCATCCCCCGGTTCTCCCGCGCCGAGGTGGCCAGACCCACCGCCTGCTCCACGGTGCGCCAGGGCGCGTCCGGCGCCGGCCGCGCCCGCACAGCCAGGTACCGCCGGGCCGGGTCCAACCCGTAGCTCTTCGCCCTGGCCCGCAGCTCGGCCGGTTCGCCGCCGCCGAACAGCACCGCCCGGACGAACGAGGCGCGCCGGTCCTGAGCCTCCCGGTCCTGTTCCAGCTCGGCCCGCCGGTGCGCCCGCGCCGTGGTGATCATGCCCACGTCCGAGGCGGCCAGCGCGCCCCGCACGAAGGCGAGCAGTTGGCGGTCGCCGAGGTCGATCCGGGCGGCCTCCGCGCTGCCCCGCTCCACCAGCACGTCGGCGCCGATGCGCCAGGCCAGCAACATCTGGTCCACCGGCACGGCCAGCCGGGCCTGGGCCTCGCCGACCTGCTCCAGTACCAGCGTCTGCCGCTCGCTCAACCGCGGCGGGTCGGCCCTGGCCAGCCGGATGGTGCACTCCACGGCCATCGCCACGTAGCGCTCGAAGGTCTCGGCGGCGAGCTCCTGATACACCGACAGCTGTCGCTGCATCCGGTGGGCGATCTCGGCGGACAGCTCCGCCTGCTGCGTCAGCAACGCATCGAGCAGCTGGTGCCAGGGGTGCACCGACTTGGGCCGCGTCGCCATCGGCTCACTCTAGTGTCCTGAGTCCGATGTCCTTCGTCGGATCCGGTGATCCAGGTGGTGGCTGGCAAGGCGCGGAGCGCCTGGATATCGGGCATATCCAGGCGCTCCGCCAACGCGGCCGGACGCCGCCTGGGCGCCGGAAACGGCGGAGAGATTTCGGACTCAGGACACTAGGTCTTCCTGGGGGGTGGAAGTGGCACGGCCGGTCGCGTGGTAATCGGACTTAGGCGCTGCGCCGTCACGCTGGGGGTAACGCCGCGTCACCGACCGGGCGGCGCAGCGTCGACGCTGGTGCGTCCATCGTCACCGAGACCAACGTCAGTCCGGAAATTTTCGCCGAGAACCAGCCTCACGTCGACCTCGACGCAGACCACCCGGCCGTCAGTGCGGCAGGATGCCGGCGCGGTCCGGCGCGGCCAGCTCGGTGGTTACCGGCGCCCAGAAGTCCTCCTCCGGGGCGGCCTGGACCGTCACCCGCTCCCCCCGCGAGTCGTCGAAGGAGAGCCGCCAGGCGTGCAGGCAGGTGCGCACCGCACCGTCCGCGCCCTCCTCCTCCGCCGGGAACAGGGGGTCACCGGCGATGGGGTGCCCGATCCAGGCCAGGTGCACCCGGATCTGGTGCCGGCGCCCGGTGGTCGGGTACAGCGCTAGCACGGTGTGCCGCTCGCCCTGCCAGGCCCGGTCGAACGTGGTCAGCGACGGGAAACTGCGCGGGCGGACCGACGCCTCCGGCACCGACCAGCGGCCGGCCTCCGGGTCGAACACGATGTCCTCGCGGGGCGCGCCAACCCGCACCCGGTTCTTCCGGCCGACGCTCAGCGGCAGCTCCACAGTGCCTTGCGCCGGCAACCCGACCGAGCGGGTGATCGCCAGGTACGACTTGCGCACCGTCCGCACGGTGAACTGGCGGGTCAGCGGGCCGTGCGCGGCCTGCGTCTTGGCCAGCAGCACGGCACCCGAGGTGACCTTGTCGATGCGGTGCACCGGGATGAGGTGCTCGCCGGCCGCCCTGGCGATCCGGACCAGGTCGGTCTCGTGCCGCTCGCCGGTGACCGAGACCCCCGGTGGCTTGTCCAGCACCAGGTACTCGTCGGTCTCGGCCAGTGTGCGCACCGAGCGCAGCACCGACCAGTCGGCAAGCTGGATGGTCACATCCGTTCGGGCGAGGGGATGCCGAGCAGTCGGAGCCCCTCGGTGAGGGTGGCCCCGGTCAGCTGACACAGCGCCACCCGGTTCGCCCGCAGCTCGTCGGTCTCGGCGGTGAGCACCGGGCACGCCTCGTAGAACTCGGTGAACGCCTTGGCCAGCGAGAACAGGTAGCCACACAGCCGGTGCGGCTCCAGCGTCTCGGCGACCTCGGTCAGCGTCGGCGCGAACTGGTCGTTGAGCAGTGCCAGCGCACGCTCGCTGGGCGCCAGCGGCCCGTCGGCCGACACCTTCGACCGCTCCTCGCCGCCGTCCGGCAGCTTGCGCAGGATCGACCTGATCCGGGTGTTCGCGTACTGCAGGTACACCCCGGTGTTGCCGTTGAACGACACCATCCGGTCCAGGTCGAACGTGTAGTCCTTGGTGCGCGAGGTGGACAGGTCGGCGTACTTCACCGCGCCGATGCCGGCCTGGTGGGCGACCGTCTCCAGCTCCTCGGGGCTCAGCGTGTGCGGCTTGGTCTCGATCTCCGCCCTGGCCCGCTGCACCGCCGAGTCCAGCAGCTCGATCAGCCGCACGGTGCCACCGGCCCTGGTCTTGAACGGCTTGCCGCCCGGACCGAGCACGTTGCCGAAGCCGACGTGCACCGCCTCGACCTCGTCGGTCAGCCAGCCCATCCGGCGCGCCGTCTCGAAGACCATCCGGAAATGCAGGGCCTGCGGCGAGCCGACCACGTAGAGCAGCCGGTTGATCTTCAGGTCGCGGATCCGGTAGCGGATGGTGGCCAGGTCGGTGGCGGCATAGCCGTAACCACCGTCGCTCTTGCGCACGATCAGCGGCACCGGCGAGCCGTCCGCGCCGGTGATCCCGTCGAAGAACACGCACAGCGCGCCGTCGGAGATCACCGCGACGCCGGCCTGCTCCAGCTCGGCGGCCACCCCGTCCAGGTACTGGTTGTAGCTCGACTCGCCGGCGGAGTGCTCCGTGGTCAGCGAGACGCCCAGGTAGTCGTAGATCACCTGGAACGCCTTCTCCGACTCGGCCACCAGCTCGCGCCAGACCGCCAGCGTCGCCTCGTCGCCGGCCTGCAGGGTGACCACCCGGCGCCGGGCCCGGTCGGCGAACTCGGCGTCGGTGTCGAACTGCGCCCGGGCCAGCTTGTACAGGCCGTCCAGTGCCGAGACGGTGCCCAGGTCGCCGTCGTCGAGGTCCTCGGCCCGCCACTTGGCGTCCGGGTGGTCGTCCAGGTACTGGATCAGCATGCCGAACTGGGTGCCCCAGTCGCCGAGGTGGTTCTGCCGGATCACCTCGGCACCCTGGTTCTCCAGCAGCCTGGCCAGCGCGTCACCGATGATCGTGGTGCGCAGGTGGCCGACGTGCATCTCCTTGGCGATGTTCGGCGAGGAGTACTCGACCACCGTGCGCCGGCCCAGCTGCGGAGTGCCCACGCCCAGCCGGTCGTCGGCCAGCCGTGCGGCCACCTGGGACCAGACGGCCTCGTCGGTGACGGTGAGGTTCAGGAAGCCGGGCCCGGCCAGCTCCACGCCCAACTGCCCGCCGGTCTGCTCGCGCAGCGCGGTGGCGATCGACTCGGCCAGCTCACGGGGCTTGGCACCGATCTTCTTGGCCAGCGACAGCGCCGCGTTGGCCTGGAAGTCGGCACGGTCGGAGCGGCGCACCACCGGGTCGGCGTCGGCCAGCTCGGGCGGCAGCACCGCCCCCATCGCGCGCGCCACCGCGTCCCTGGTCACGTCCTCCAGCGAACGCACGTCCGGCGATACTGGTGACACTGGTGACACTTGTGACACTTCAGTCACGCATTTCCTCCATGATCGGGCCGCCCGGACCTGGCGTTGACCCGTAGGTGCCTCAACGGTTTCGATGGTAGTCCGCGCCGCGACCGGCGGCGTCCACGGTGCCGGCACCGGGCGCCGGCGGAAACCCCGGCCGGGGGTCCGCGCCCGCCCCGCCCGGCGAGCCTCCCCGCGGGTACCTCCCGGTCAGGTGACGATTTTCCATGATCGCGTCACTAACCTCTTGCACCATCAACCACTCGACGTGGAGGTACCCCGATGGCCACCCTGGTGTGGATACTGCAGATCCTGCTGGCCGTGGTTTTCGTCGCGGCCGGGCTCATCAAGCTGATCCGCCCGAAGGCTGACCTGCAAGCCCAGATGGGCTGGGTGGACGACTACCCGGACAACGGCGTGAAGGCAATCGGGGCGCTCGAGGTGCTCGCCGCGATCGGGCTGATCCTGCCGGCGCTGACCGGGATCGCCACCGTGTTCGTCCCGCTGGCGGCGGTCGGCCTGATACTGCTGATGATCGGCGCGGCCATCACGCACGGCCGCCGCAAGGAGTACCCGTTCGTCGCGGGCAACGTCGTGCTGATCGTGCTCGCGCTGATCGTGGCCTGGGCCCGGTTCGGCGCGTACTCGCTCTGAGGTGCGCCCCGGCTTTCCCGCCGGGGCACTTCAGCTGCACCCTGTACGGCATGGACGTACTGACCAGCCGGTTGCTGCTGCACCCCACCGACCCGGAGCGCAGCCGCGCGTTCTACCGCGACGAGCTGGGGCTGGCGGTCTACCGCGAGTTCGGCACCGGGCCGGAGCGGGGCACGGTGTTCTTCCTGGGGGGCGGCGGCCTGCTCGAGCTGTCCGGGCGGGCCGAGGAGCCGCCCGGCTCCTCGATCGCGCTGTGGCTGCAGGTGCGCGACCTGGCCGCCACCCATCGCGAGCTGCTCGACCGGGGCGTGAAGGTGGTCCGGGAGCCCCGCCGCGAGCCGTGGGGGCTGGAGGAGATGTGGGTGGCCGACCCGGACGGCGTGCGGATCGCGGTCATCGAGGTGCCGGCGGACCACCCGATCCGCGGCCGCGGCGACTGATACCCCTCAGCTGAGCGCCGACGTGCGCAGGTGCGACCACAGGAACGTGGTGGCATCCAACGGCGGCGTCTGGCGCACGACCCGCTTGATGGCGGACGGCGGCCGCGAGCCGGGCCAGTCGTGCCCCAGCCCGGCCACCACGGCGAGGGTCACGTTGCGCTCCCCCGAGCAGGTCCAGGTGCTCACCCGTACCGGCGGGCGGTCGACCTGCTTCGGCATCGGGGCGCAGCCGTCGGCGGCCACGAACGGCGCCAGCGACACGGCCAGCGATGGATAGGGGTAGTGCGACACGCTTCTCGGGCCGACCCCGCCGTTGATCGGCACATTGCGGTCGGCGGTGCCGTGCACGGCCACCACGGTGATCGCCGGAGCGGGCTGGCACGGGGCCACCAGCGCACCGGCCACCGGGCCGATCCCGGCCAGGTCCTCCGGGCGGGCGCAGGCCCAGGCGTAGGTCATCATCGCGCCGTTGGACATGCCCACCGCGTACACCCGGCGCGGGTCGACCCCGTCCTGGGTCACCAGTTGTCCGACCAGCCCGTGCAGGAAACCCACGTCATCGACGTTGCGGGTGTGCGCGATGCCGCAGCAGTACCCGGCGTTCCAGAACTTGCCGAAGCCGTTCGGGTACGCCACCTCGAAGCCGTCCTTGTCGGCGAGGGCGTCCCAACCGAGCGAGGAACGCATCTGCTCGGCGCTGCCGTACGCACCGTGGATGACCACGACCAGCGGCGAGTTGGCGGGCAGCCGGCTCGGCCGGTGCACGATGGCGTTGCGGGGGCCGACCGACGAGGCCAGCGTGACCGTCCGGTTCGTCGGTGCCGACGGGGCGGGGGCGGCCGCCGCCGGTGCACTTGCGCAGCCGGCAACCACCACGGCCAGGACGGCCATCAGGGTGGCCCACCGGACCGCCGCCATACGCATGGTCACCTTGATACCAGGCGAAGGTCACCGCGAAGCACACAATTCACCAGAAAGCCGCCGGAGAAAATGTCGGACGTCCGACCACTGCACGGCCGCGCACCGCGGTGGACCGCGCTCACCGGGGCATTCGCCGCCAGATGGCCCTGGGCAGCAGCCGCAACCCGGCAAAGATCACTCTCAGCACCGCCGGCACCCACACCTCTCCCCGGCCGGCCCCCAGCGCCCGCACGGTGGCGTCGGCGACCTGGTCCGGGGTGCTGGAGAACGGCGCCGGGGACATGCCCTCGGTCATCCGCCCGATCACGAAACCCGGGCGCACCAGAAGCAACCGCACCCCGCTGCCGGCCAGCGCATCGGAGAGCCCGCTGGCGAACCCGTCCAGGCCGGCCTTCGCCGAGCCGTACACGTAGTTGGCCCGCCGCACCCGCACCCCGGCGACCGAGGAGAACACCACGATGGTGCCCCGGCCCTGGGCGCGCAACAGGGTGGCCAGCTCGGTGAGCACGCCGACGTGCGCGGTGTAGTCGGTGTGCACCACGGCCGCCGCGTGCGCCGCGTCCCGCTCCGCCCTGGCCTGGTCGCCCAGCACCCCGAAGGCCACCACGACGACGTCCAGCGGGCCGGCGAGGCCGACTGCCCGGTCCAGCACCGCGCGCTGCCCGGCCAGGTCGTCGGCGTCGAACTCGACCCGGTGCACCGAGGTGGCTCCCTCGGTGCGCAGCGCCCGCTCCTGCTCGTCCAGCTGATCCGCGCGCCGCGCCGCCAGCACCACCGTCCTGGTGCCCCCGGCCACCAGCCGATGCAGCACCGCCAGCCCGATCTCGCTGCGGCCGCCGAGCAGCAGGACGGCACCAGGATCGGATGCGGGCGCGCCGTCGGTCATCGCGCGAGCTTCCCAGCTGTAGATCGTCCTCGGGCACCCGGGGTGCTCAGTCGCCGCGCCTCGGCCTCAGGACTCCTCGGCCACGTCGAGGTCGAGATCGAACGGCGGGGTGCTCTCCCCGCTGATCCGGAACCGCCCCCACAGGTCGGGGTCGGAGAGCTCGCCGGGCCGCTCACTGTGCGGGGTGCGCAGCACGACGTCGGCCCGGTTGCCCTTGATCAGCTCGTCGAGCTCCGGGTTCGCCGCCACGCGGCCGTACCAGTGGAAGAAGCCGTCGATCGGCTGGAAGTTGCCGCGCAGGTCCACCTGCACCGCCACCTCGGCTTCCCCGACCAGCACGGTGGCGGGGCCGGCGTAGCCCACGTCGCCGTGCTCCTCCTCGCCCTGGCCGGGCTCGTGCACGGTGGGCGTCTCCGCCATCAGATACCTCCGATCGAGACGCCGAAGCGCCGCGCGACCGTCATCGCCACCGTGCTCAGCCGCTGGTAGCCGGAGCCGAGCAGCCGGGGCGCCGCGTCGAACACGTAGGCGTCCGGGCCGATCAGGATGCGGGCCCGCTTGCGCTCCACCCCGCGCAGGATGGTCTTCGCGGCCTGCTCCGGGGTGGTCCGCGCGATCCGGGAGAAGTCGTTGGCCCGCTGCTGCGAGGTGCTGTTCTCCGGGGCACGGGCGTCCCTGGCGATGTTCGTGCGGATCCCACCGGGGTGCACACAGCTGACCCCGACCCGACGCTTCTCCAGCAGCATCTCCTGGCGCAGCGCCTCGGTGAAGCCGCGCACCGCGAACTTGGTGGCGTTGTAGGCGCTCTGCGTCGGCACCCCGACGAACCCGAACACGCTGGAGATGTTGACCAGGTGCCCGTCGCCGGAGGCGATCAGGTGCGGCAGGAACGCCTTGGTGCCGTGCACCACGCCCCAGAAGTTGATCCCGACGATCCAGTCGAAGTCCTCGTAGCTCATCTCCTCGACGGTGGCCATCAACGCGACGCCGGCGTTGTTCACCACCAGGTTGACCCGGCCGAACTCGGCAACCACCTGATCGGCGTGCGCGGTCATCGCGGCCCGGTCGGACACGTCCAGCTGGTAACCCCGGGCCTGCACGCCGAGCTTCTCGCAGCGCGCGGCGGTATCGGCGACCGCAACCTCGTCGACGTCGGACAGCGCCAACCGGGCACCTCGCCCTGCCAGGTCGAGGGCCAGCGCCCGGCCGATCCCGGAGCCTGCCCCGGTGATCACCGCAACGCGGTCGGTGAAGTTCTTCATGCCAGTTCTCCCTTGCTCGCCAGGGCGGCCGGCGCGGACTGGCCGCCGGTCGGGCCGCTGGCACTGACCAGCTCGAAGTCGCTGGGTTCGATGTTGCGGGTGGCCAACCAGTAGCGCCAGGTCTGCCCGGGCCACAGCGTGCGGTTCACGCCCTTGGCGTCGAGGTACCAGTTGGTGCAGCCGCCGGTGCTCCACACACCCTTGGCCAGCCGCCGCTGGATCTCGTCGTTGAAGCTCGCCTGCACGGACTCGCGGACCTCGATGGCCGCCGCCCGGTGCCGCCCGGCCAGCTTCATCGCGGACAGCGCGTAGCGGACCTGCGCCTCGATCATGAACACCACCGAGTTGTGCCCCAGCCCGGTGTTCGGGCCGAGCAGGAAGAACAGGTTCGGGAACCCGTTCACGGTGATGCCGAGGTGGGTCTGGATGCCCTCGCTACGCCACTGCGCGGCGAGGTCGCGGCCGTCGCGGCCCTTGATGTCGAGGTAGTCGAACGAGTCGGTGACGTGGAAGCCGGTGCCGTAGATGATCGCGTCGACCTCGTGCTCGACGCCGTCGCCGTCCACCACGCTGTGCGCCCGCACCTCGGTGATGCCACTGGTCACCACGTCGGCGTTGGGGCCGGCCAGCGCCCGGTAGTAGGTGTTGGACATCAGCACCCGCTTGCAGCCCAGCGTGTAGCTCGGCATCAGCTTCTTGCGCAGCACCGGGTCACTGACCTGGCGCGCCACCGAGCGGCGGCCGAGGCGCTCGGCGATCCGGAGCAGCCCGGGGTGGCCGTTGAAACCCACCGCGAGGGACTCGTTGAGCCAGTACACCCCGGCGCGGTAGAGCTGGCGCGCCGGCGGGAACAGCCGGAACAGCGTGCGGACCCGCTCCGGTACCGGCCGGTCGGCCTTGGGCAGCACCCACGGCGCGCTGCGCTGGAACAGGGTGAGCGACTCGACCTGCCCGGCGATCTCCGGCACGAACTGGATCGCGCTGGCGCCGGTGCCGACCACGGCCACCTTCTTGCCGGCCAGGTCGTACTCGTGGTCCCACCGCGCGGAGTGGAACGCCGTGCCCTCGAAGCTCTCGATGCCGGGCAGCTCGGGCACGTTCGGGATGTGCAGCGCGCCGACCCCGGCCACCAGGAACCGGGCCCGGTACTCCACCGCTTCGCCGGTGGCCGACCTCGCGCGCAGCGTCCAGCGGGCCGCCTCGGGATCCCAGCGGGCGCCGGTCACCTCGACGCCGAAGCGGATGTGCCGGCGCAGCTGGTACTTGTCGGCGACCCCGCGCAGGTAGTCGAAGATCTCCGGCTGCGGCGAGAACATCCGCGACCAGCCCGGGTTCTGTTCGAAGGAGAACGAGTACATGTGCGACTGGATGTCACAGGCACAGCCGGGGTAGCTGTTGTCCCGCCAGGTGCCGCCGACGTCGTGCGCCTTCTCCAGGATGACGAAGTCGTGCCGGCCCTCCTTGACCAGCGCTATACCCATGCCGAGACCGGAGAAGCCGGTCCCGATGATGGCCACCTCGGTGTCGACCGGGGGGCTCTGGGCCGCCCCCTCGGCGGCCTCGGCGGTGGGTGCGTTCATCGTGGTCCTCCCCGTTTCCGGCGTCGCGCTCAGCGGTCCGGGCCGAGCAGGAACGAGCGGCGCCAGAGTGCCTTCGTCACGACTCCGGAGATCATGCCCGCCTCAGTGAGGAAGGCGACGATCCGTTCCCCCATCCAGCGAATGCTCTGCTGGTAGTTCGGGTTCGCCATGGCGGCCCTCCTGGCCTGCTTCGGGTCCACCCCGACGCCCTGGTACACGTCGGGATGCAGCATCAGCCGGACCAGGGAGGGTGCCGCCAGGGCCAGTGCCACCCGGTTGACGGCCAGCTCGATGCGGCCCATCTTGGGCACCCTCCGGTTCACCTCGGCGCGGGCGAACGAGATGTGCCGGGCCTCTTCGAGCACGTGGATCTTGTTGATCATCCGGATGGTCGGCTGGATGTCCTCGTCGGCCATCGACTCGCGCTGCAGCCGGTCGGTGACCTCCTCGACCAGCAGGGTGCCACCGTAGGTGGCCGGACCGATCGGCAGCAGCAGGCTGAGGTTGAGCAGGCCGCGGAACCACCGCGGCGCCAGGTACGGGCCGACACCGGACTTCTCGATGCCCCTGCCGAACATGGTGGAGTGCCGGCACTCGTCGGCCACCTCGGTGAGCGCGTACTGCGCGTGCCGGGACGTCGGGTCACCCTGGGTGGCCACCTTGAGCAACAGGTGCATCAGCGCGACCTCGGCGTAGATGCCGAAGCTGGTGATGCTGATGATCTCGTGTTTGCCCAGCTCGTAGCGCTGCTCGGGGGTCATCCGCTCCCAGAGCTCGGTGCCGAACAGGGACACCCGGTGCTCGGGGAGGAAGCGCTTGTCCGGATCGATCGGCGCCGACCAGTCGACGTCGACCTGGGGATCGTAGGAGCGGGCGGCCGAGGACCTGAGCAGCCGTTCCGCCGTCTTCTCCCGCTTGGACACCTGTCGCACCGGTTCCTGTGACGTCTCTGTCATCAGTAACTCGCCTCCTGACCTCACCCGGTCCGCTCGATTGGCGTACCGCCGAAATGGCCACAGTGCAACAATACTGCTCTATAGTTGCATCGAGGCGCAAGCGCCGCACTGCTACTCGATTGTCTCTGTTACTCGACTAGGGTTGTCATGAGAGAAATTGCGACGACCGACCGGGAGGAGCCACCGGTGGACTCCCCCTCCGTACTACCTCTCCCCGAGTCCATCCAGGGGTTCCCGCCGCTGCCGCCGGCATCGCTCGACCCGTTCCTGGACGCCACCTCGCGGTGTTTCGCCCGCTACGGCGTACGGCGTACCTCGGTGCAGGACGTGGCCCAGGAGCTGGGGGTCAACCGCACCACGGTGTACCGCCAGGTCGGCAACATCGAGCAGCAGGCGATGCTGCTGGCCGCCAGGGACTCGCACCGGCTGCTCAGCTCACTGCCCGGCCGGATCAGCTTCCCGATCGGCCCTCGATCGGTGGTCGACCTGCTCGCCACCCTGGTGCGGGAGGCGCGGGCGCACCCGGTGCTGGCCAAGATGCTGGCCGACGAGCGGGACCTGATCGGTTCGTTCGTGGCCCGCGACGTGCCGGACCTGATGGAGCGGGCCACCACGGCGTTCGTGCCGCTGGTCAGCCTCGCCATCGGCACCGGCAACCTGGCCAGGCGCGATCCGGTGGCGCTGGCCCAGTGGCTGGTGCGGATCACCGCCTCACTGATCCTCATCGAACCGCCCGGCGACCTCACGGACTTCCTCGGCGAGCTGCTGATCCCGGCGCTCACCCCGACCAGCCCGGCGCCCCCGTCCCGGCGCCGCCGGCTGCGCTGAGCGGGGTCGGGCTCCCGGTGACGGCCGGGTTCGCCGGCCCGTACGCGGCCGGCCCACCGGCCGGGGCACTCGACGTGACCCGGCCACCGCTGGCCCGCTTCGGCCCGGCCGAGCTGGCCCGGATCGTGGTGGTCTGCGTGGTGCTGGCCAGTTGCCTGCTCACCGCCGGACTGCGCTGGCTGCTGGACCTGGCACGGCGTTGGCGCGGCGACCGGCTGCCGCACTCCCCCGGCCGGACCCCGGAGGCTCAGACGTGGTCGGGGGCGCAGACCTGGCCGGAGGCTCAGACCTGGCCGGAGGCTCAGACCTGGCCGGAGGCGCAGACCTGGCCGGAGGCGCTGGCGGACGGCGCCGTGACCGCGTTCGGCCGGCTGGGGCCCACGTTCGTCAAGCTCGGGCAGCTGATCGCGTCCTCGCCCGGGATGTGGCCCGAGGCACTGAGCACGTCGGCGCTGCGCTGCCTGGACGACATGCCCCCGTTCCCGGCCGCCGAGGCACGCCAACTGGTGGCCACCGCGCTGGGCCGGCCGGTTTCGGAGCTGTTCGCCGAGTTCGACGACGTGCCGCTGTCGGCCGCGTCCATCGCCCAGGTGCACGCCTGCGTGCTGCCGGACGGCCGCGCGGCGGTGCTCAAGGTGCGCCGCCCCGGCATCCACCGGCGGATGGTCACCGACCTGCGCATCATGTACCGGCTGGCCCAGCTGTTGGACGGCCGCGTCGAGCTGGTCCGGCTGGTCAGTCTGGTCGGCATCGTCGAGCAGCTGCACGAGGTCACCTGCAAGGAGCTGAACTTCGCACTGGAGGCGAGCAACCAGGAGCGGTTCGCCGCCTCGGTCGGCGCCTTCGGCGACAACACCGGCGTCACCGTGCCGGAGGTCTACTGGCCGTGGTGCGGACCAGGAGTGATCTGCATGCGGCGGCTCTACGGCTGCCCGCTGGACAACCCGGAGGAGCTCGCGGCCCTCGGTCTGGACGGTGAGCTGCCGCTGCGCCGGGGGGTGAAGGCGTGGCTGGAGGCGGCCATCCTGCACGGGCCGTTCCACGGTGACGCGCACGCCGGCAACCTGTGGATCACCGACGACGGGCGGCTGGCCTACCTGGACTTCGGCATCATGGGCGAGCTCGCGCCGAGCTGGCGGGAATTGCTGCGGGAGATGCTCTACACGATGATGTTCGACCGCGACTTCGAGCGGGTGGCCCGCGGGCTGCGCCGGTGCGGGGTGCTGGACTCCTCGGGCGGTACCGACGCCCAGCTCGGTTGGGCGCTGGGCGCGGTGTTCGGCCCGCTGCTGGACGCCCCGATCGCCCGGCTGAACTCCCGCGGGATCACCGAGATGCTGGTGGCCACCGCGCGCCAGCACTCCGGTTCCGCTCCCCCGGAGCTGACCCTGTTCACCAAGCAGCTGCTCTACTTCGAGCGGTACTCCGCGGCGCTCGCCCCCGACTGGGTGCTCGGCACCGATCCGTTCGTGCTGCGCAACATCTTCCCGGCCGAGGCCACCGCCCGTGCCGCCGCGCTCGGCCTCGAACTCCCGGACTGACCCCAGCGCCCCGCGCGCCGGGGTCAGCGGCCGCCTGACGTTACCGAGCTGCACACCAGGCAGGCCGCGGGCGGCCAGAACATGCCTGGTGTGCAGCTCGGTAACAACCCTGCCCGTCTGCGCGTGCGCGGGCCGGGGGGTCAGCGCGGGTGTTCCGCGGCCAACCGGACGGACCGGCGGCGGCCGCGCAGCAGCAGCACGCCGAGCGCGACCAGCGCGAGCGCCACCGAGGCGGGTAGCGGCGCGGCACCGGCCGCCGTCCCCGCCCGCCAGGAGACCAGCCCGTCCAGCCCGGTCTCCGACACGGCGAACAGGCCCAGCGCGGCGGCGACCACACCGGTCACCGCGGCACCGGTGCGCACCGCGGCCGGCGGGCGGGGGCGCTCGAAACGGCGGCAGACGACGACCAGCCCGGCGCAGATCAGCGCGCACGCGGTCAGCCAGCCGGGCAGAACGAGCAGCCACATCGGGGTGTCGGCGGCCGGCAGGTGCACGCCGGCGAGCAGCAGCGCACCCTGCACCAGGTAGCACGCGGTGAGGTGCCAGCAGAAGATGGTCATGATCACCGTGTTGCCGCTGGCCACCACGAACCACACCCGGGGTCGCCCGACCAGCGCGGTGCCGGCCGGGCGCAACAGCAGTGCGACGCCGACCAGAAACAGGCTCTGGGTGAACAACGCAAGGGTGGCCGGCGAGGAGTTCGCCGTCTCGTTGCCGGGCAGGCCGACCATCAACACCGGGTAGACCGAGGTACCGAAGACGAGCGCCACCGTGGCGCCGAGGCCGCCGACTGCCAGCGCCGCCGCGAGCCGCCGACCACCACGCAGCAGCGTGCCGTCCGCGTAGCCGTAGCCCATCTGGTGCACCGCCAACCAGACGAACAGCATGTTGGCGTACCCGACGAGCGCCACACCGGCGCCCAGCGCGACCAGGTCGACCGCCGCCGCGGCCACCGCGAGCGTGCCGACCACCGGCCACAGTCCGAAGCGCAGGTGCAGTCGCATCATCGTCGGCGCGGCCAGCACGATGAGCAGGTACACACCGAGGAACCACAGCGGCACGGTGATCCGGTGCAGGCCGGCGGCGAGCTCCCCGGCGGCCAGCCCGGAGACGTCCAGGGTGGCCGCGAGCACCGCCCAGACGGTCAGCATCGCCACCGCCGGCGGCAGCAGCCGCGACATCCGGGCCCGGACGAACTCGCCGATCAGCGGCCGGTGCAGCAGCGCCCTGGCGTGCGCGAAGCCGCCCACGAAGAAGAACAGCGCCATCACCTGCCACACCCAGGTGGTCAGCATGACCGGCATCGATGTGCTGACCGAGCCGGCCCCGTAGAGCGTGAGCAGCGCGACCACCCAGTGCCCGACGGCAACCATGCCGATCGAGAACAGCCGGAGCAGGTCGGCATAGCGGTCGCGGTCGGGCGGGGTGGCCGCCGCGAGGTCAGCGGCGCTGAGTGCGGAAGGTGAGTTGTTCGCCATGCCCATCAGCCTCGCGGCGAGGGGTACCCGACACATCCGTGGGACTACGTAACCGCCGGCGGACGGGGCCGCCGCCAGAGGTGCCGCCGGCGGTCTCAGTCGTCGTCGGGGCGGGCGTGGTCCGGCTTGCCCGGGGTGGGGTCGCGGGACAGGTCGATCAGCGGGTTCAGCGGCGCGCCGTCCGGCGACTGGTGTTTGCCGACGTGCTCGGCCAACTCGGACTCGGCAACTAAGCCGTCCGGTTCGGCGGTTTCCTGGTCTGCCATGGCTCCCCCTTGCGGGCTGGTCGTGGCGGGCTGGTCGGGGCACTACGCCGACGGAGTCTAGTGGGGCCGGCTCGGGCACCTGTCCGCCGGACCTCGCTCCCCCCGGGCCAGCCCGGTGCGATCAACCGGGCGCGCGGCGGGCTAACCGGGCGCACGGCCCAGGAAAACGACCGGGCCGCCGCGCGCCGACCGGGTACCTCTCCGAGGTCGGCAGGTCGATCAGGACAGCGGACGGCGGCCGTTGACGAACTGGACCACCCCGCTGAGCTGCTGGTGGATGTCCACCAGACCACTGGCCCGCAGCACCCCGGTCAGCTCGTCCCGGTCGAACATCCGCATGCCGCTGGCCCAGCCGAGCACCGTACGGGCCGCCCGCTGAGGCTCCCAGGAACCGCGGTAGCTGGTCATCAGCGCGATCCGGCCGCCCGGCGCCAGCACCCGCAACATCTCCACCAGCACGGTGAACGGCTCCGGCACCAGGTACAGCGCCGCGTAGCAGCACACCGCGTCGAAGCTCGCGTCCGGGAACGGCATCCGGCGGCCATCCGCGCGCAGGTACGCCACCCTCGGCACCACGTGTTCGGCCACCGCCCTGGCCAGCATCGGCGCGGACGCATCCAGCCCGACCGCCAACCCGTCACCCCGCAGCGCCCCGGCGAACACATGAGTGAAGTTGCCCGGCCCGCAGGCCACGTCGAGCACCCGCTGCTCACCGTCGAGCTCAAGGGCACGCACCGCGCCCCGGCGCTCCTCGTCCGCGCTCGGCCCGCTCAGGCCCATCGCCAGGTTCAGCCCGTTGCGCCAGCCGCGCTGGTAGACGGCCGCGACCAGGCTGCTCTGCATGGCGCGCTGAGCAGGGGTGCGGGGCTGACCGGCACCGTCACCCGGCGAGCCTCCGAGCAGGTCCAGGTAACCCGCCGAGTCGTCCGGCTCCCGGTCCAGGCGCGCCGGGTCGAGCAGCGCGCGCAGACTCGCAAGGCCGCGCGCGCGCACGGCATCGGTCACGTGAGCTCCAGCTTGCCCACCAACCAGCGTCCGTCGTGCGGGGTGAGCGTCATGATCACCCGGTTGCGGTCGACCCGGGGCTGCGCAGTGGCCGCGTTGGTGATCGTCTGGTCCACGAAGACCACCACCTCGACCTGCTCCGGGCTCTCCGAGCTGATCCCGGCGCCCAGGACGTTGCCCTTCGCGGTGGCCTTCGCGTTGGCGATCAGCTGGCGCAGAGTCTGGCTCGCGCCGGTGTACTGGTCCTTGAACTCACCGGTCGCGCCGTCCAGCACGTCGGCGAAGTTGCGGTCAAGGTTCTGGTAGTCGTAGCTGGTCACGGTCACCGCGTAGGCCTTGGCGGTGGCCAGTGCCTCGGCACCGGCCCGGTCGGTGGCCACCCGGCGCTGCAGCAGCAGCCCGAAGGTGACGGCGGCCGCCACCGCGAGCACCAGCACCACAGCGACCCCGATCGCCGCCGGCAACGGCAGCCGCAGGGGAAACCGGCCCGCCTTGGCCGGTTCCGTCACGCCGCCCGCCGGTGCCGCCGCGGCCCCCTCAGCCGCGGCCCCCTCAGCCGCAGCCCCCTCAGCCGGGGCCGGCTTCTTGGCCGGGGCCGCGTCGCCGGTCGGAGCTGCCTTCTCAGCCGGGGCCGGCTCGGCGGCCGAGGGCTGGTCCGAGTCCTGGGTAGCCGTGGTCGGCTCGACCGTCGCCGTGTCCGCTTCCTTCACCGGGACCTCCAGGTGGTGCTCGTCAGTCGTGCTGGTCAGTTGTCCCCGGAGTCCTCGGGCCCTCGGGCCCGCTGCTCGGGGTTCGCACCGGGCGGGGGCCCGGCGGTGTGGTCGCCGTCCGGTCTCGGCACGTTCGCCGAGCCGCGCTGCTGCAACCGGGGGCCGGTCTGGTTGCAGTACCGGTAGATCCGCGGCTCCGGGCTGCCACCGATCGTCGGTGGCCGGCGGGGGGTGCCGTAGTCGCACGACGTCCGGGGGTAGACGTCGCCGAGGACCTGAATCTTGCCGTCCTTCACGATCGCGGCGACGAGCGGGCCGAATTTGACCAGCCCGGGCAGGAACTGCGAGATCGCCGGCAGCCGCATGGCCACCACGTGGCCGGTGGTGCCGAGGTCGCCGAGCAGCGCGCCGACCGACGGCCCGCCCTTCTCCACCACGTCGTCCAGCAGCTTGAGCGTATCCGGGGCGTCGTTCAGCAGGTCGCGGATCTTCGGGTCGGCGTCCTTGAGGGTGGCGGTCAGGTCGCGGCCGTCGTGGCTGAACTGGACCAGGTCACCCCGCAGGTCGGACACCGTGCCCAGCACGATCCGGCCGTTGTGCAGCGAGTTGACGGTCTGCGGCAGTACCGATTCCAGGCCGGCGAGCAGGAAGTCCCCGCCGTCCAGCACCCGCTGGATGTCCGGTGCCGTGCCGTTGAACGCGCGGGACAGCTCGTCGATCACCACCGTCACCTTGGCCGGTTCGACCTGCAGGGCCAGCGTGCTCACGTTGGAGATCACCTGGGAGAACGGGACCGGGGTCCGGGTGTCGCGCTGGTCGATCACCGCGCCGTCGGCCAGGTACGGCCCGTGGTCGCTGCGCGGCCGGAAGTCGAGGTACTGCTCGCCGGCCGCGGAGAGGTCGGCGATCGCGACGTCGGTGTCCTCCGGGATCCGGGTGCCCTCGTCGACGTTCACGGTGATCTCGACACCACCGGGGCGCAGCCCGATCGCGCTGACCCGACCGACCGGGAAACCCCGGTAGCTGACCTGGGAGTGGTCCAGCAGCCCCCCGGAGCGGGCCGCATTGACGGTGATCCGCATGGGGCGGTTGAACGGGTCGATCTGGACCACCGCGATGAGGATGTAGCTCAGTCCGACCGCCAGCAGGACCAGCATCGCGAGCATCGTCACCAGCGACCGCGTCTTCATCATCGGAGCCCGCCAAGTGTGCTGAACTGGTGCTCCAGGTGCTGGGCGAAGGACTGCTCACCGTCGACGAAGTCGTTCGGCCCTGGGAGGTTGTCCCCGGGTTGCGGGATGGCGATCGGCAGCGGCAGCAGCGACAGGCTGGCGTTACCGGCCAACGACTCCCCCTTGGTGACCTGCTCGATCGACTTGCCGAGCGCCACCAGGTCGCGCAGCGACGGGCTGAGGTTCGGGCCGATCCTGGCGAACCCGTCCAGCACCGGACCCAGGTCACGGGTGAGCGACCGGATGTCCGACCCGCTCTCGTCGATGATGTGGTCGCCGGTGTCGCTGACCTTGCCGGCCTTGTGCAGCGCCTTGGTGAACCGGTCGGTCTGATCGGCCAGCACCTTGATCGCCGGGGTGAAGTCGGCGAACGCCTTGTCGATGGTGTCGCGGCGCGCCACCAGGGTGTCGGTGAGCCGCTGCGAGGCGGCCAGCACCCGGTCGATGTCCGCGGTCCGGGCGTTCAGCGTGGTCATGGTCTGGGTGGTCTGGCCGAGCAGGTGCGCGATCTGGGGGGCGCGACCGTCGGTGGCCGCGTTGAGCTCCTGCACGATGGTCTGGATCTGGGCCAGACCGCCCCCGTTGACCAGCGTGGACAGCGAGGCCAGCAGGTCCTCGACGCTGGCCCCCGCCTCGGTGTCCGGCAGCCCGATGGTGTCGCCGTCGCGCAGCGGCCGGCCGGGCGGCGGGTGTGCCGGCGGGTGGATGGCGACGAACACCTCACCGAGCGGGGTGGCCTGGCGCAGCTCGGCGGTGCTGCCCTGGGGCAGGCTCACGTCCGTGCGCACCGCCATGGTGACCCGCGCGGTGTAGTCCTTGGCGATGATCTGTTCCACCCGGCCGATGTCGTCGCCGTTCAGCTTCACGTGCGCACCGCCGGGCAGGTTCAGCGCGTCGGCGAACACGGCGTTCAGCCGGTAGCTCGGCCCGTCCACACCGCCGCCCGGGATCGGCAGGTCGGTGGCGCTCACGCCACCACAGCCGGCCAGCAACGCGCCGAGCAGCGGGACGGCGGCCAGCACCGCGACCGGTCCGCGCCGGCGGGTCATCGGGCACCGCCCAGCAGAAGGCTGGCGAGGCTGCTGTCGGGCGCCTTGCCCTTGCCACCGAAGCTGCACAGCAGCGGTGACCCGGCCTGCTGGCAGACCGTCTGCAGCAGTTGGCTGCCGAGCAGGATCTGATCCAGCCCGGCGTGCGCCCGCGCGGCGCCCCGGCCGAAGTCCACGATGTTGTAGAGGTTCTGGAACAGGGTGGGCAGCACATCCGCCGCCTCGGCCAGCTCCCGGCTCCGCCCGGCCAGGGTGTGCGCGGTGACCCGCACGTTGTGCAGGGTGTCCTCGCCCTTGTCCCGGTTGTCCGAGATCAGCGCGTTGGTCTGCTTCAGCAGCTCGTTGAGGTTGTCCAGCGTCTTGCGCAGATGCGGTCCCTGCTCGTCCAGCAGCGAGGTGGCGTCGGTGAGGTTCTTGGAGAAGTGGCGGACCGTGTCGTCGTTGTGCGCGGCGGTCAGGGTCAGCTGGTCCACGTCCTTGATCAGGTTGACCAGTTGGTCGCGCTGGTCGGCACCGACTCCGACGGCGGCGGCCAGCCCGTGTACCGCCTGGTGCACCTTGTCGCCGTTGCCCCGGAAGGTGTCGGCCGCCACGGTGAGCGCGTCGGCCAGCGCGGGGTTGCCGCCCTGCGCGGAGTTCAGCTGGCCGGTCAGCTTGTCGGCCGCCGCGTACAACCGGTCGACCTCCACCGGGGTGTGCGTGCGGTCCGCCGGGATCAGGTCGCCGTCGCGCATGGTCGGCCCCGACCGGTAGACCGGGGTCAGCTCCACCCGCCGGTCGGTGACCACCGAGGGCGACATGGTCACCGCGCCGGCGTCGGCCGGGACCTTGACGTCCGGGTCGATGGCGAGGTCGACCACCACGTGGGTGCCCTCCGGGTGGATGGCGGTGACCTTGCCGACCTTGATCCCGAGCACCGACACGTCGTTGCCGACGAACAGGCCCACCGCGTCCTGGAACTGGGCGCTGATGTGCATCGGTGCGCTGCCGAACACCCCGCAGCCGGACACCGTGCCGCACACCAGGGCCAGCCCCAGCAGCGCGGCCAGCGCGGTGCGCACCCGCTGTCCGGTACGCCGCGGCGGCCGTGCCTTCGGCAACGTCGGAGACATCACTTGCACCCCGAGACGGCGTGGACCGCGCACAGCAGGTTGTCCGGGACGAGGGAGTAGGGCAGGTAGATGTCCGCGTAGGGCCCGTTGCCGAAGGCGTTGTTCAGGTAGCGGCTGGCGGGGGCGATCAGCTCCACCGCCCGGTCCACCGCGTCGTCCTGCTTGCGCAGCACCTCGGTCAGCTCCCGGGCGTTGTCCAGCAGCGAACCGACCTGCGACTTGTTCTCCGAGATGGTCTTGCGCAGCTCGTCGGTGAGTGAGTGGAGGTCGGTGAGGGTGCCGCGGATGACGTCACGGCGGTGCAGCAGCTCGCGCAGCAGTGAGTCCGACTGCCCCATCAGCGCGAACAGCTTGTCGCTGCGCTGGTTCACCAGCGTGGTCACCGCGTCCGCGTTGGTGATCAGCTGGGCGACCTGGTCCCGGCGGGAGACGACCACCGCGGACAGCCGGGACAACCCGTCCAGCGCTGCGCTGACCTTCGGGCCGTCCCCGCGCAGGTTGTTCGACACCGACGCCAGCGCGGCCCGCAGCTTCGACGAGTCCAGGTCCTCGAGCAGCGGGGTGCCCTTCTGGATGACCGTCTGCAGGTCGTAGGGCACCGAGGTGTGCGCCAGCACGATCCGGTCGTGCGGCAGCTCGCCGCCACCGGCCGGGGTCAGCTCCAGGTAGCGGCCGCCGAGCAGGGTGGCCAGCTTGATGCTGGCCGTGGAGTCGGCACCGACCTTGATGTCCCGCTGGATCCGGAAGGCGATCAGCACGTGGTCACCCTCGAGCCCGGCCTTGGTGACCTCGCCGATGTCCATCCCGGCCACCCGCACCGGGTCGCCCACCCGCAGGTCGCCGGACTGGGCGAACTCGGCGGCGTAGCGGGCCTGGCCGATACCCAGCGCACCGAAGCTGAGGGTGCCCAGCACCAGCAGCACGATCACGGCGGCGGCGACCACCCCGAGCCAGAACGGGTTGCGCTCGCGCAGCGGCCGGAACAGCGGGCTCATCGGCACACCTCGGTGTGGGTTTCGCCGAGCAAGGGCTTCAGCAGGTCAAGGTTGACCGAGACGACCGGCGGGATGTCGATCGAGATGCTGCAGGCGTAGAGGTTGACCCAGGAGCCGTACTGGGTGATCCGGGCCAGCCCACCGAGGAACGGCGGGAAAGCCTTCAGCGTGTTGTTCAGGTCCTGCTTCGCCCCGACGAACGTCTCGGCCGCGCGGCTGGCGTTGCGGATGTCGGTGTGCACGTCCGGGCGGATGTCGGAGAGCAGGTCGTCGGCGTTGCCGGTGAACTCGCGCACCTTGTCCAGCGAGCCGAAGATGTCGTCGGTCTTCGAGTTCAGGCCGTCCACCAGCCGCCGGGACTGGGCGATCAGCGTGTCCAGCTCGGGGCCCTTGCCGGCCAGCTGGTCCAGCACCGTGTTCAGGTTGGTGATCACCGCGCCGATCACCTGGTCCCGGTCGGCGATGGAGTTGGTCAGCTGGGTGGTCTGGTCCAGCAGCGGCACGATCTCCGGCCCGGAGCCCTGCAGCACCGCGACGATGGAGTCGGACAGCTTGTTCACGTCCGCCGGCTGCAGCACCGTGAACAGCGGCTGGAAGCCGTTGAGTAGCGCGGACAGGTCGAACGACGGTGCGGTGTGGTCGATCGGGATGCGCCCGCCGTCGGGCAGCGGCCGCGCCGCCCCGTCGCCGGGGACCAGCGAGATGAAGCGCTGGCCGATCAGGTTCTGGTACCGGATGACCGCCCGGGTGTTCTGGAAGACCGGTTGGTCGGCCTGCACCTCCATGGTGACCTCGGCGTGGGTGCCGACCAGCTTCATGGCGTCCACCCGGCCGACCCGTACCCCGGCGATCCGGACGTTGTCACCCTCGTGCAGGCCGGACACGTCGGTGAAGTCCGCGACGTAGTCCCGGGTGGCGCCGCTGGTCACGTTCAGCAGGGTCGACCACAGCAGCCAGAACACCGCCAGCGCGACCAGCGCGAAGGCGATCAGCTTGATCAGTTCGGCCCGGACGCTCACGCCTTCACCACCACCGTGGCGCCGCGCACGATCGGGCCGAGCAGCAGCACCCCCGCCGCGCCGCCGTCCGGGTTGCCCAGCAGCGCGTCGATGGTGCGGGTCTCGGTCGGCGAACCGACCGGCCCGACGGTGCCGCCGGTCGCGGGCCGCTGGTGGAAGCTGGACGGGCTGAAGCTCGGGAACATACCGGGCAGCGACTCCGGGCCACCCGACTGCGGGTAGGCGTTCCCGGAGCTCTTCGGCAGCAGCGGCGGGGGCGGCGGGATTCCCTGGTAGAAGGGGAACGCCTTGGGCAGCGCGCCGGGCGGTGGCACCTTGTCCCCGCAGTTCGGCCCGTTCAGGCCCGGGTAGCGCGGGCAGTCGGCCGCCGTGTACGGCGCGAACGGGGTCAGCGAGATCTGGAGGTTCAGTGCGCCCTTGGACCTGGGGTTGATGGCGATCCCGAACGTGACGGCACCCTTGCCGAGGTTGATCAGCGACCGCGGAATCAGGTCACGCTGCGGGGCGAGCGTGCCGGCGATGTCACTGCCGTCGCGCACCAGCCGGATGATCCGGTCGTCGTTGTCGGAGAGGAACCCGTCCAGGTCGTCGGTGGCGTCGGTGGCACCGCTCAGCGTGTCGGCCAGCTTGTGTTCCTTGTCCACGACGGTCTTCGTGGTCACCACCGCGTTGTCCACGGTGTCCAGCAGCGCGGGTGCCGCGTCCGCCAGGGACTGCAGGTCGGTGCCCAGCAGCGACAGGTCCGCCGTGAAGTCATCGGTGTGCCCGTTCAGCGTGGTCAGGTAGGGGTCCAGCCGGGAGATGATCGAGCCGATCTTGGCTCCCCGGCCCTGCAGTCCCTGCGAGATATTGGTCAGCGCGACGTTCAGCTGGGCCGGGTGCACCGCGCGCAGCACCTTGTTCAGCTGGCTCATCACCGTCTGCAGCTGCAACGTCCCCAGGGACTCGTCACCGCGGATCACCGCGTTGCGGGCCAGCGTGCTGTCGGTCGGGGTGGTCGGGTCGAGCAGCTCCACCGACGGGGCGCCGAAGGCGTTGGTGGGCACCACCCGGGCGGTCACGCCGGCCGGGATGCCGGCGGCCATGTCCGGACGCAGCTGCAGGACGATCTCGTGCTTCGTCTGCCCGTCCGGGGTGGGTCGCACCCCCACGGCGCTGACCGAGCCGACCAGCGCACCGCGCAGCTTCACGTCCGCGCCCGGGGTAACCCCGTCACCGATGTCGTTGACCAGCGCGGTCGCCGGGAAGACGGACCGGAACACCCCCCGGTACTGCATCAGCAACAACGCGATGACGGCCACCACCAGCAGCAGCGCCAGCACACCGCGGCGGGCGAGGGTGCCCACCGGCACTCCCCGGCCCGTGGCGTCGGCTACATAAGGCACTGGGTCAGCTCCCCGTCAGCCCGAGATCCGCACGCCGGGGTCGAAACCCCAGAGCGCCATGGTGATCAGCATGTCGGACAGCACGATGGCGATGATGCTGGTGCGGATGGCCCGGCCGGACGCCTGGCCGACGCCCTGCGGCCCACCGGAGGCGTAGAAGCCGAAGTAGCAGTGGATCAAGGTGGCGATCACCACGAAGACGACGACCTTGAGCACCGAGTAGAAGATGTCGATGGGCACCAGGAACTCGTGGAAGTAGTGCAGGTAGGTACCCGAGGACTGGCCGAAACCCAGGTCCAGCACCAGCTGGGTGGCCAGGTAGTTGCCGCCCATCCCGATCAGGTACAGCGGGATGATGGCCAGGAAGGCGGCGATCATCCGGGTGGTCACCAGGTAGGGCAGCGGCCGGATCGCCATCGACTCCAGCGCGTCGATCTCCTCGGAGATGCGCATCGAGCCCAGCTGCGCGGTGTACCGGCAGCCGGCCTGGGCGGCGAAGGCCACCGCCGCGACCAGCGGCGCGATCTCCCGGGTGTTGCCGTACGCGGAGACGAAGCCGGTCAGCGGCGCGAGCCCGAGGATGTCCAGCGCGTTGAACCCTTCGATGCCCACCGAGGCACCGGTGAACACGGCCAGGAGCACCATCACGCCGATCGTGCCGCCGCCGACCACGATCGCGCCGCTGCCCCAGCAGATGTCGCCGAGCAGCCGGAACACCTCGCCGGAGTAGTACCGCAGGGTCAGCGGGATCGCCCCGAACGAGCGGCCCACGAACGTCGCCTGGTGACCCATCCCGGCCAGCGAGAGGTACGGACGCCGAACGGCGTTACCCAGCATCCGCGCCGGCTTCGGCAGTGCGCTGCTCATTGCTCGTTCCCCTCAGCCCAGCCGCTGCGGCACGAGAGCCGAGTAGATCTGCGTGATGACGACGTTCACCGCGAACAGCAGGACGACCGACAGCACCACGGTCGCGTTCACCGCGTCCGCGACGCCCTTCGGGCCGCCCTTCGCGTTGAGGCCCTTGTAGGAGGCCACCAGCGCCACCAGCAGGCCGAACAGCGCCGACTTGACCTCGGCCAGTGCCAGGTCGGCCGGCTGGGCGAACGCCGCGAAGGAGGCGATGTAGCTACCCGGCGTCCCGCCCTGGGCGAGCACGTTGAACAGGAACCCGGTGAGCACGCCGGCGAACGCGACCACGCCGCACAGCAGGACACCGACCAGCATCGTGGCCAGGATCCGGGGCACCACCAGCCGCTGGATCGGCGAGATGCCCAGCACCTCGAGCGCGTCGATCTCCTCGCGGATGGTGCGGGCGCCGAGGTCGCTGCAGATCGCCGAGCCCACCGCGCCGGCCAGCAGCAGCGCGACCACGATCGGCGCGCCCTGCCGGATCACGCCGAGCCCGTTGGCGGCGCCGATGAACGACGTCGCGCCGACCTGCTGGGCCAGGCTGCCGATCTGGATCGAGATGATCACGCCGAACGGGACGGCCACCAACAGGGTCGGGATCACCGACACACCGACCACAAACCAGGCCTGCGAGATGAACTCCTTGTACTGGAACTCACCCTTGACCAGACCCGAGACCAGGTACCTCAGCGACGACGCCGACATCACCAGGATTCGGCCGGCCGTCACGAAGGAATCGCGCATTCGGCCGATCACGGTGGCCACCAGACCGCCCAACCGGGTGTCTGTGTACCGCGAGGGGATATCCACGCACGTCCCTTCGCGTTGAACCGATTGTCGGCGTCAGCGGGCCAACCCGGGCTCCGGAAGTTATAACGAGCGATCTGGGTCACGGTTACGACAGAGCCACAGAACCGTTTATTTGTGGCTCGCGAGGTTGTTCCTCTTGCCCGACCGGCTCCGGAGAGCGACAGTTGACGCATGGCGAAGGGCAGCGCCAGCGCGGCGAAGCAGTGTCGGGAGCTCAGCAAGAGCGAGCGCAGCGAGCTCGACCGGGAGGTGGCCGAGCTGGCCTGGCGCTGGGCCCGGCGGCTGACCGGCCTCCGGGCCGACCAGGCCCCGTTCGGCCCGGTGGACCCACAGATCCCCGAGTCCGAGCGGGCCGCCGCCCACCTGGCCCGGCTCTACGTACTGGCCAAGGTGCGCAACAGCGCCGACGAGCGCGCCGACGCCGACGCGTTCTACGCCGGACAGGCCGGCGCCGGCTACCCGGAGATCGCCGCCGCGCTGGGCCTCACCTAGTTCGACCTCGCGGTCCTGGCGGGGCGTCGTCGTGGGCGGCCTGGTTGGCTTCTTCATCGGCAAGGCGTTCGGCCGTCGGCGCTAACCCGGCAGGCGAGTTGATCGGGGCGCTCACGGCCAACAGGCCGCCGCGCTGGCACTGCACCACCCAGCCGGCGGGGTAACTCCGCGTCACCGACGAGGCGGCTCGGTGTGGATTCTCGCGCGCCCATTATCACCGAGACCAACGTCAGTCCGGCATTTTTCGCCGAGATCCGGACTCATGTTGGCCTCAGCGCATCCACACCCCTCAGGCCAGTGGCCGATCCGATCGTCCGGTCACCGACTGTGACTGTCGCGGCGTAGCGGCGGCCGGCGGTTTCGCTGCCCACAACGCGCCCACCAGCAACTCGCAGTACAGCGGCGGTGGCGATCTTGGCGATCGGGGCCCGGTGGCCTGCATCCCGGCGACAGTCCGGCAATGGTCAACTCAACGAAATTCTGGTCGACTTCATGATCAAACCAGAAATACGTTGAGTTGACCATGAACGTCAGGTCGAGCGGGTCCGGCTGACCGGACCGGGGCGAGGGGCGCGCCGGATCCACTCGGCCAACCAGCAGATCGAGGCGGTCGGCCTCCTGTAGATCATCCGGCGGATATCTTTGGCTTCCTGGCCATCGTGTTCGTCGTGGGCGGCCTGGTCGGCTCCTTCATCGGCAAGGCGTTCGGCCGACGGCGCTGACCCGGCAGGCGGGCTAACCAGGCCCGCGGGTTGACCAGGCCTCTCACTGACCGGGCCGTCGGAAGCCGACCAGACCGCCACTGACCGGGCCCACGGGCCCGGTCTGGCCCCTCACGCTCCCAAACTCGGCACACCAGCCGGCCGTCGGTGTGGACACCGGCGGCGTCCCGGAGGTGGTGCATCCCGGCGACAGTCCGACAATGGTCAACTCAACGTATTTCTGGTCAACTTCATGATCAAACCAGAAATACGTTGAGTTGACCATGAACGCGGAGCCGCGCGGGGTCGGGGTGACCAGACGGGGTGACCAGACCGGGCGAGGCACGCGCCGGAAGCACTCGCGAG
Source organism: Pseudonocardia sp. Cha107L01 (assembly GCF_052566575.1). Classification (NCBI taxonomy): domain Bacteria; kingdom Bacillati; phylum Actinomycetota; class Actinomycetes; order Pseudonocardiales; family Pseudonocardiaceae; genus Pseudonocardia; species Pseudonocardia sp. Cha107L01. The sequence continues at coordinate 3,915,966 of NZ_CP199579.1, read as the reverse complement.
GCGCGACACCGGCCGCGAGGCCGCGCTAGGGGGTGGGGCTGGGCACCGGCGGCGCCCCGGAGCTGGTGTAGACGGTGACCGGGGTGCCCGCGGCCACGTTGCCCTGCGGGGTCTGCCCGATGACCTGCCCCTGCGGCGCCGCCGACGGGATCTGCACCGGTCGGACCGGGTAGCCGGCCTGGCTCAGGATCTGGGCGGCACTGGTGTCCTGCTGGCCGACCGTGTACGGGGCCACCACCTGCTGCAGGACCGGGCCGGCGGGCAGTGTCCGGTGGCCGCAGTTGTCGCTGTTGTCGCTGTTGTCGCTGTTGTCGCTGTTGTCGCTGTTGTCGCTGTTGTCGTCGTGCTTCTTCTTCTTTTTCTTCTTGTGATGGTGACAGTCGCTGTTGTCGCTGCTATCACAGTTGTCACTGCTATCGCTGTTGTCGCAGCTGTCGCCACTGCCCGCGCCGCCCTGGTACTTCGGGTCCGGCCCGGGGATGGGCTGGTTGGGCTGGCCGGCGAGGATCTTGGTCATCGCCTTGAAGTACGGCGGCGCCGCGACCGTGCCACCGAAGGCGCCGTGCCCACACTCACCGAGGTGGACCGGCGGGCCCGGGCACAGCGTGCGGGGACGCGGCCCGTCGGCGAAGAGCATCGACGAGGCCGCGTAGCCGTTCACCCCGCCGACGAACGCCACCGACTCGCTGTCGTTCGTGGTGCCCGTCTTGCCGATGTCCGGGCGGGTCCAGCGCGCCGCCGAGGCCGCCGCCGCCGAGGTACCGCCGGTGGTGTCCTTGCTCAGCCCGGCCAGCACGGTGTCCGCCAGCCCCCGCGACACCGCCTGCTCGCACGGCTGCTGCGCGACCGACAGCCGCCGGCCCCACCGGTCGGTCACCGCCAGCACCGGTGTCGGCGGGCACCAGGTACCGCCGTCCATCAGGGTGGCGGCCACGTTCGCCATCTCCAGCGTGCTGACCGGGCTGACCCCCAGGGTGAACGAGAGCAGACCCTGGTAGTACTTCGACTGCGGCTGGTTGTACTGCGGCCTGGACGCCAGCGGGTTGCCCGGTGCGGTGATCGGGGTACCGCCGGCGGCGTTGGTGCGCATCGTCTGGCGCAGCCCGAGCCGCTCGGCCATCCGTACCACCGCGGGCGTGCCGACCTTCGACTCCAGGGCCACGAACGCCACGTTCGGTGAGGTGGCCAGCGCGCTCTGCAGGCTGATCGGGTCGGCGTAGTTGCCGTCGTTCGACACCGGGTAGCACTTGGTGTTGCGGTCGGCCCGCTCGGGGACGAAGCAGTCCGAGTTCGGGTTGGGCAGCACGGAGTCGAAGCTGACCATGCCCTGCTCCAGCGCGGCGGCGGTGGTGAAGATCTTGAACGACGACCCGGCGCCGAACACGTTGCTCGCGTTGGCCACGATGTTGGTCACCGTGCCGCCGGCCTTGGCGTCGGTACCCAGGTTCCGGTTGGCCACCATGGCCAGCACCTGGTGGCCGCCGTCCTGGGGCCTGATCAGCGCGAACGTGTTGGCCACCCCGTCCTGCGCGGCCGGCACGTTGTGCTCGACGGCCGCCTTGATCGCCGCGGCGGCGCCCGGGTCCATCGTGGTGGCGATGGTGTAGCCACCGGTGTCGAGCTGATCGGTGGTGAACCCGGCGGTGTGCAGGTAGCGGACCACGTAGTCGCAGAAGAACCCGGCATCCGGGGCGGCGGAGAAACAGTTGCCACCGGGCACGGTCGGGCCGTTGGGCACCACGTCCAGCGGCGCGGACTTGGCGACGGCGGCCGACGCGGCCGGCAGCGACCCGGTGGACACCATCGCGTCGATCACCAGGTTGCGCCTGGACAGGGCCTGCTGCGGGTGGGTGTATGGGTTGTACAGGTTGGGGTTGTTGACCATGCCGGCGAGCAGCGCGGCCTGCGGCACGGTCAGCTGGGCCGGGGTGGTGTGGAAGTAGGCCGCGGCGGCGGCGCCGACGCCGTAGATGTTGCCGGCGAACTCCACCAGGTTCAGGTAACCGGTGAGGATGTCGTTCTTGGCGGTCACCCGGTCCAGCCGGATGGCCATCTGGGCCTCGCGGATCTTGCGGAGGATGGTGTCGGCCCGGTCCGCCGCCTGGGCCGCCGGGTCGTCCCGGTCCACCACGTTGATCAGGTAGTTCTTCACGTACTGCTGGGTGATCGTGGAGGCCCCCTGCAGCGGCCCGCCCGAGGTGTTGTGCAGTGCGGCGCGCAGGGTGGCCAGTGGGTCGATGCCCTGTTCCTGGTAGAAGCGGCGGTCCTCGATGGAGATGATCGCGGCCTTCATGCTGTCCGCGATCTGGTCGAAGGTGGCGGGCAGCCGGTACTGGTCGTACAGGTAGGCCAGTGGCGCGCCGGTGCGGTCCAGCACCGTGGTGGTCAGCGGCATCTGGTCGGCGGCGAGCTGGGAGTTCTCGACGCCGGCGGCGACCCGGTGCGCGGAGTCGGCGAGCTGGTTGGTCAGCACGCCGAGCCCGACGACCCCTGGCGACAGCATCGCGGCCAGCATCACCCCGGACGCCACGATGGCGCCCAGGGTTCGGGCCAGCGGGATCGGCGCGCGCACGGGGCGACGTTACCCGGGCCGGCGAGGGATTAGTCGTGACCCTGCACGCACGCGCTCTCACATCCGCGATCGAGGGGGTTCAGAACTGCACTCCTCGGCTCAGCGCGCCGTCCACCACCACGTTCGTGCCGGACATGAACGGCACGGCCGGGCTGGCCACGAACACCACCGCCCTGGCGATCTCCTCCGGGGTGGCCATCCGGCCGGTCGGGTTCAACCCGAGCGCCTCGGCGAACAGCTCCGGGTTGTTGTGCTCGATGTTGTCCCAGACCCCGCCCTCGAAGAAGGTGTTGCCGGGCGAGACGGTGTTCGCCCGGATGCCCTTGCCGGCGAGCTGGTACGCGATGCCCTGGGTGTAGTGGATCAGCGCCGCCTTGAACGTGCCGTACGGTCCCGCGGTGAAGTCGATCTCGCGGCCGGACACGCTGGACACGGTCACGATCGACCCGGCGTCGCTGCGCTCCAGGTACGGCATCGCGGCGTCCACCATCCGGACGGCGTGCATCAGGTCGACCTCGTAGCTGAGCTTCCAGTTCTCCGGCGTGATCGGGATGGCCAGCGCACTGACGTTGGCCACCACGATGTCGACCCCGCCGAGCTGCTCGGCGGAGTCCGTCACCCAGGCGGCGAGCGCATCGCCGTCGGCGACGTCCACCGACTCGCCGATCACCCGGGTGCCGTGGGCGGACAACGCTTCGGTCGTAGCCTTGACCTCGGCGGCGTCCCTGGCGCAGATCGCGACGTCAGCGCCCTCGACGGCGAACGTCTCGGCGATCCGCCGCCCGATGCCCTTGCTGCCACCGGTCACCAGGGCGCGGCGGCCCCTCAGTCCCAGGTCCATGGAATGTCCTCCTCGTCGGGTGAGGTCAGCTGGCTAGCTTGCGGTGGCGGCCTGCTCGCGCAGGTAGCTGTGCATGCCGTCGAAGGCGCGTACCGGCGGCAGCAGGGCCTTCTCCACCTTGGTCACCGCGCTGTAGTTGCTGTCGCAGACGTTGGCCAGCGGGCACAGGGCGATCTGGGTGAGCAGTTGGTAGGCGTCCAGGCGGTCCAGGCCGAGCAGCTCACTGAGCCAGCCGACCATCTCCACCTGGCTGGCCCGCCACGCGTCCTCCAGCGGGCGCGCCGAGCCGACCACCATGATCGCGTCGTCGGACTCGATGCGCGGCCACGCCGGCGCCGTGACGCCACCGGCACCGCCTTTGATCAGCTCGACCAGCAGGGTGGTGTTCATGGCGCCCTCGACGGCGGTACCGCAGGACTCCCCCTCGCCCTGGCGGTAGTGCCCGTCGCCGATGGAGAACAGCGCGCCTTCGACGTTCACCCCGAGGTAGCAGGTCACGCCGGCGCGCATCTCGGGTGTGTCCATGTTGCCGCCGAAGGTGTCCGGTACCAGCGAGGAGCGGACCTCCCGCGCGGCAGGGGCCACCCCCACCGTGCCGTGCATGGGGTCGATCGGCAGGTCGATCTGCAGCTCGCCCCCCCGGGCGGCGAACGTGACCGTGCCCCTGGCCCGGTTCAGGTGGTAGATCCAGGTGCGCTCGGGCAGTGGGTCCTGCAGCATCGCGGTGCGGTCGGTGCTGCTCAACCCACCGAAGAACGGGATCGTCGAGGACGCCGCCCAGTCCCTGGCCGGCTCGATCGAGACGAAATGCACCGCGAGGGTGTCCCCCGGCTCGGCGCCCTCGACGTAGAACGGCCCGGTCTGCGGATTCACGTCGGGCATGTTCAGGTTCATGCTGGGCAGGTCGTCGACGGTGCGCAGCCGGCCCGCGAAGGCGTCCTCGGTCCACAGTTTCAGCAGCGTGCCCGGCTTGACCGTGGCCACCGGTGGCACGCCGCCGAAGGTCCAGGCGTACTGGTCCGGCGTCGGCCGGAACTCCACCACATCCATCCGTACTCCTCGCGCCGGTGTACTGATCAGCTTTGCGAGCCGGCGACCCGGCCGCAAGAGCAGTTCGGCCCAGCCGTGGTTGCGCCAGCTGAGTGACCGGCGGGGGCGACACCGCCGGCGGAGGCACTTCGTGACGCAAAGGGGCGCCGGAAGGCCCGCCAGCGGGGAGCCCGGGCCGACAGGATCGGGCCATCAGCTCACCCGGTTCGCCCCGGGCCGTCGCGGCGCTCACCGTGTTCGCCCCGGGCCGTCGCGGCGCTCACCGTGTTGGCCCCGGCCGTCGCGGCGCTCACCGGGTTCGGGCCGCCGGCCCGGGCCGGGACCCGTCGAGTCCCGGCCCGCCGCGCGGTCGGTCAGCCCTGCAGCAGCGGTAGCAGGGCCTGCAGCTCGTCGGCGATCGAGCTGGGCACGATGTAGCCGTCCTGGTTGCGGATGTCGTCGATGTGCGCGGCCACATCATCGGCCGACACCTCCACGCCCTTACCGGCGAACCAACCCGGCGCCAACCCCACGAACACCCGCGCGTACCGGCCACCACCGGCAGAGAACACCTCATGCGTCAACCCGCACGCCTCGCTGGCCAGATACACCACCATCGGCGTCACCAGCTCCGGCTCCACACTCTCGGCCAACGGACCCAGAATGTCCTCCGTCATCCGAGTACGCGCGATCGGACAGATCACATTGCTCTTGATGCCCGCCTTCGCACCCTCGATCGCCAACACATTCGACAACCCCACCAGACCCATCTTCGCCGCACCGTAATTGGTCTGCCCGAAGTTCCCGAACACCCCCGCATTCGAGGCAGTGAAGACAAAACGGCCGTAACCGTTCTCCTTCATCACCCGAAACGCCGGCTGACTCACATGGAACGCACCCCGCAGATGCACATCCAACACAGCCTCGAGGTCCTGGTTCTCCAACTTCGCGAACGTCTTGTCCCGCAAGATCCCGGCATTGTTGATCACAATGTCGACCTTGCCGAACGAGTCCAACGCCGTCGCCACGATCGCCGCGCCACCCTCGGGCGTCGACACCGAGTCATGCGACGCGACCGCGCTGCCACCCTTCGCGGTGATCTCGTCGACCACCTTCTGCGCGGCGGAGGCATCACTGCCGACCCCCGCCGTGGACCCGCCAAGGTCGTTGACGACCACAGCCGCGCCACGCGCGGCCAGATCGAGTGCGTAAGTCTTGCCGAGGCCACCGCCGGCACCGGTCACGATGGCCACTCGGTCGATGAAGGAAATCTCAGTCACGGGGGCCACCTTAACTTGAATTCAATCCCGCGCTAGCCCTGCGGATCGCCCGATAGAGGAGCGCTTGGTCACCCAGGCGACGGCGCAGGGCGCGCTCCAGACCGGCGATCGGGTACAGGTTCTGCGGCGCGCGCGAGTCCTTGTACTCGGTCGATGCGTAGCGGCAGAGCATGGGTGCACTGCGGTCGGCCAGTTCGACCACCTGGGCCACCGACAGCTCGGCCGAACACTCCACCCGGACCACGCCGGCCCAGGGCGCCGCCGAACCGGGCAGCTTCAGGTACCAGGTGTGCCGCTGCCAGCTGGTGCCGAGGCCGAACACGGGCGTGCGCTGACCGGGCGCGAGGGTGCCGACAACCCGGTGCAGCGCGGGCGGCAGGTACTCGCTGCGGTGCGTCTTGATGAACCCGAGCACCCTCGGCAGGTGTTGGCGGCCCCGCAGCGGACCGTCCAGCACGAGCAGGTCGTCCCCGTCGTTTGTGCCGTTCGAGCCGTTCGAGCCGTTTGTGCCGTTCGAGCCGGCCACGGCGTTGCGGGCGGTCGCCGCCACGACTGCCTCCACGTCGCCGAGCGCGCGCTGCACGGCGAGGCTGAGGTCGGCGACCGGCTCGCCGCGCTGGGCGGTGTGCACCCGCTGGTAGCGCCCGGCGGTGGTGACCACGTCGGTGGCGTGCTCGGCCGTGCTGAACAGGCCGCGCCGGACCTCGGCGGCCACCAGGTCGGCTCCGCCGGGACGGCAGCGCACCACGCCGGCCGCGTAGGAGGCACACAGCGCCAGCGCCGCCGCGCCACTTCCCGCGGCGCCGCTTCCCGCCGCGCCAGTTTCCGAGCCGTCCGCCGCCACGCCATCGGCGCCACCGTCCGGCTCGGAGATCCAGGCCATCGCGTCGATCCGCCGGACCCCGTCCACGAACAGCACGGCGGCCCAGCCGGCGGCCTTCGGATCGGGGTCGATCGCGCGCCACCGCGCCTCGGGGACCTCCACGTCCGGCGTGACCCGTGCGTCGGAGCGCCCCAGTTCCGCCTGGTCCTCGGTGCTCGCGCCGTAACCGGGATCCCAGCTCTCCACCCGCCAGCGCATCGCGCTCGGGGCGCTCACCCGGCCACCTCCTCGCGGGTGATCGAGGACGTGCGCTGGTCCCGGTTCACCACGAACCGGACCGGTACCCGCTCGGCCAGCGCGGGTACGTGGGTGATCACGCCGACCATCCGGTCACCGAGCGAGGCCAGGTTCTCCAGGGTGCCCGCGACGATCTCCAGGTTCGCCTCGTCCAGGGTGCCGAAGCCTTCGTCGAGGAAGATCGAGTCCAGCCGGACGGCACCGGCCGAGGCGAGCGTGGCCAGCTGCTCGGACAGCGCGAGCGCCAGTGCCAGGCTGGCCTGGAAGGTCTCACCGCCGGACAGCGTCTTCACCGGCCGCCGGGAGTCCGCGTCGGAGTGGTCCACCACCAGGAACTCGCCGTCGGTGTGCGCGAGCTCGAACTGGCCGCCGGACAGCGCGGCCAGGCTCCGGGACGCGTCAGCGACCAGGGCGTCCAGCGCGGACGCCACCAGCCAGCGCGGGAACGCGTCCGAACGCAGCAGGGCGGCCAGCATCTTGGCCACCTGGCCGGCCGCCTCGGCTTCCACCCGGTCGGCCTCCAGCCCGGCCGCCTCGGCCAGGCGCTCGGCGATCCGCGCCCTGGCACCGCGGGCCCGTTCCAGCTCGGTGGACGCGGCCGCCGACGCCGCCGACGCCAATGGCGCTCCGGGGGGCAGCGGCACGCCGTGTGCGGCCAGATCGTCGGCGAGCGCCCGGTGCGCGGCGTCCCTGCCGTCCCGTGCCCTGGTCACCGCCTGTTCGGCGCCGCCCAGCAGCTCGTCCCGGTCGGCGGCGGCGGCCGAGGCCCAGCTGGTCAGTGCGGCCCAGGCGCCGACCAGGTCGTCCCCGCTCCGGCTCGGGCCGTCCGGGGCCGGCGCGCCGAGCCCGACCAGCGGGTCCCGCGCCGCGCGCAGCGCCTGCCAGCCCCGCTCCACCGTGCTCGCGACTTGCTCGGCGGTTGCGGACGCGTCCGCAAGGGCGGTTCGCGCGGTGCGCAGCGCCGCGTCGGCACCTCGTACCTGTTCTGCCAGTTGGTCCAGCGCGGCGAGGCGCTGTGCCACCTCGGCGTCGGCCGGCTGGCCGTGCAGCGCGGCCGCCAGCTCGTCGCCTCGGCGCTGCGCCGCCGTGAGCGCACCGTGCGCGTCCTGCTCGGCGCGCACCGCCTCGGTTTCGGCGGCCCGCAGCCGCTGGGACCGCTCGACCGCGTCGTCGAGTGCGCGCTGCGCCTCGGTGTGTGCCCGCTCCGCCCCGGCCAGTTCGGCGCGCGCGTCGGACAGCTCGCCGCCGCGCCGCCGCGCCGCGTCGAGGGCCCAGTTGGTGAGTATCCGCCAGGACGCCGCGAGGTCGTGGGCGGCCGCCGAATCGGTGTCGGTTGTGGTCGCGTCAACCACCGCATCGACGGCCGGGGCGCCCAGTGCCACCAGCGGGTCCCGCGCCGCGCGCAGCTGGGCGGCCGAGGCGGCCAGCCGCCGGCCCACCTCGGCGTACTCGGCCTCGGCCGCGTCCCGGTGCTCACGGGCCCGCCGGCCCCGGTGCTCGGCGGCCAGCGCGGCGCCGGCCAGCTCGTCCGCCGTGGCCAGCAGCTTCTCGACCTGCTCGATGCTGTCCGGGGCGTCGGCCAGCGCGGCGCGCAGCGCGTCCAGGCGGGCGGCCAGCGCATCGAGGTCGGCGGCGGCCCGGTGCGCCGCGTCGGCGGCACCACGCTGGGCCGAGGCCGCCCTGTTGCGCCGCTCGGTGGCCAGCTCGACGGCCCGCACCGCGGCGGAGCGGTCGGCGGCCGGCACCGGGGCGGGCAGCTCGGTGACCCGCTGCTCACACACCGGGCAGTTCTCGTGCAGAGACAGGCCCGGACGCAGTGCGCCCACCAGGTCGGCGCGGTCCGCCGCCGCCCTGGCCGCCTCCGCACCGGCCAACGCCCGCTCCGCGTCGGCCAGCGCCGCCTCGGCCGTGTGCACCTCGGCGGTGGCCCGCTGTAGGCGCGCGGTGGCGCCGAGGCGGGCGCTCTCCGCTTCGGCCAGCTCGGTGTGTTCCCGGCGGGCCTGGGCCAGCCGGAACCGGTCCGGCCCGTCGGCCAACGCCTGCCGGGCGCGGGTGTCCCCGGCCTCCGCCTCGGCCAGCTCACGGCGGGCCATGCTCAGCTGCTCGGCGCTGGCCCGGCGGTGCTTGTCCAGCTCCGCCACCCCGTCCGGTGCACGCAACCCGGTCAGCCGGGCCCGTTCGTCGGCGAGCCGGTCCACCTGTCCGCGCAGGGTCTGTGCGACGCCGGCGAGCCGATCCCGGTCCGACCGCGCGGCCTCGAGCGAGGCCGTCTCGGCGGCGGCGGTCTCGCTCGCGACGACGGTGCGCTGCCCGGCCTGTTCCCGTTCGGTCCGCAGCTGGGGCAGCCTGGCGGTCAGCGCGGCCAGCTCGGCGTGGTCGCGGCGCAGCTGGCGCAGCGGCTCCCGGTCCGGTGCGGCCGCCAGCCGCTCCCGCGCGGCGGTGTCCGTGGCCTCGGCCGCCGCCAGCCGCCGCCGCGCCGCTGACACCTCCGACTCCGCCTCCCGCGCCCGGCGGGCCAGTTCGGCGAGGCCGTCCGGGGCGCCCAGCCGGGTCAGCGCGGCACGTTCGTCGCGCAGCCGCTGGGCGGTCTGTTCGGCGGCGAGCACCCCGGCGTCGCGGTCGGCCAGCTCCGGCAGTGCCCTGCCCACCCGCTCGACCAGCGCGGCCAGCGCCGCCTCCCGCTCGGCGGCCGCGAGGGCCGCCTCCTCGGTGGCGTCGGCGTGCCCGGCGAGCTGCTCGGCCAGCAGCTCGGCGCGCTGGGCCTGCAGTTTCGCCTCGCCGGCCGCCTCCCTGGCCATCACCTCGTACATGCCGAGGCCGAGGATGCGGGTCAGCGTCTTCTGCCGGTCAGCGGGTTTGGCGTGCAGGAACTGGGCGAAGTCCCCCTGCGGCAGCACCACGCAGATGCAGAACTGCTCGAACGGCAGCCCGAGCAGCTCCTCGACCGCCTTGGACACCGGCAGCGAGTCGGCGGCGAGCACCTCGGTCTCGTCGTCGGGGCCGCCCAGCGCCGCCGGGTCGACGAGCCGCTCCAGGCTCGCGTTGCGCACGGTGACCGCGCCGCTGGCCGCGCGGCGCAGCTCCCGGGCCACCACGTAGCGGGCCGGCCCGATGTCGAACAGCAGCCGCACGGTGCCCCGGTTCGCGGTGGGCGACAGGGCCAGCGAGACGGTCCGCCGGTCGTCCCAGCGCGGCACCGAGCCGTACAGCGCGAACGTCATCGCGTCGATCACCGTCGACTTGCCGGCCCCGGTCGGACCGACCAGCGCGAAGTACTCCGTGCCGGTGAAGTCGACGGTGGTCGGCTCGCGGAACGCGGCGAACCCGTGCATCTGCAGGACTACCGGGCGCATCAGCCGGTGACCTTGTCGTGCAGTCGCGCGAACAGCGCCTCGACCCGGGGATCGGCCACCTGGCGGGCGGCCAGGAAGTCGGAGAACAGCTCCCCCGGGGTCCGCTCCACACCGGGGCCGGACGCCGGGCGGGATCCGCTCACGGCCGCCGCGAACTCCGGGTCGATGCGCACCTCCAGGGCATCGGGCAGCAGGTCCAGCACCTCGTCCCGCAGCCCCGCGCGGGCCGGCTCGCGCACCCACACCCGCAGGTAGTCCTCGCCGACCGAGTCGGCGAGCGCACCCAGCTCCGCCACGGTGCCGCGCAGCGTGCGCAGCCGCCGCCCGGCGGTGAGCGGAATGTCGGTGACCTTCGCCGGCAGCCCGGGTGAGGCCTCCACCAGGCAGAGGACGCTGGTGTTGTCCTGCTCGCCGAAGTCGACGGCCAGCGGTGCGCCGCAGTAGTGCACCGGGCAGGGGGCGGGCAGTGCCTGGCGGCGGTGCAGATGGCCGAGCGCCACGTAGTGCGCCTCGGGCGGGAAGATGCTGGCCGGCACGTGGTACTCGAAGATCGACTGTGCGGCCCGCTCACCGCCGCCGAACGCACCGCCGGTCACCGTCAGGTGCGCCATCACCAGGTTCACCGAGTCGTCGGCGAACTCGGCGGTCAGGGTGCCGAGCACGTCGCGCACCATCTGGTCGTAGCCGCCGGCGTTCTGCGCCGGGGTCTGGCCGACCAGCTCGGCGGCCTTCACCGCGTAGCGCTGGGACAGGAACGGCAGCGCCGCGACGACGACCGGCTCCCCGCTGGAGCGCGCCCGGAACCGGATGACCCCGCCGCGATCGGCCGTGCGGACCGAGCCGATCAGCGTGATCCCGGCGGCGCCGGCCAGTGCCCGGTAGGCGTCCAGGGTAGCCGCGTGGTCGTGGTTGCCGGCGATCGCGAGCACTTCGGCACCGGTACCGGCCAGCGCCATCAGTGCGTCGATGACCAGCCGCTGGGCACCGGCGCTGGGCGCCGCGCTGTCGTAGAGGTCGCCGGCGATGAGCACCGCGTCCGGCTGTTGCGCCCGGGCGATCTGGACGATCTCGCGCAGCACGTCACGCTGCTCGTCCAGCCGCGAGCGACCCTTGAGCGTCTTGCCGACATGCCAGTCGGAGGTGTGCAGGAATCGCATAGGGCGCTCACGGTATGCGCCGCCGGGAATCGGCCCGAGCCCAGGTTCCCCGATTCGCCGGTCCGGGACCGGGCGCGGGCGCGCGGGCCGTGGTGGAAGCCGGCGGCCACCCCGCTTACCCTGCGTACTCCGACCAGGTGTCCCGGAGGAGCCATGCCAGCGCGCCGGACCCGCTCCGTGCTGATCGCCCGCCTGACCAACGAGGGCCCGGGCCGGCCACAGGCCGCGATCCTGGACGAGCTGCGCCGCTGCCTGCTCGACGGCGGGGTGCCGCCCGGTACCCCGATCCCGCTGGACGAGGTGGCCGCCGTGTTCGGGGTCAGCCGCATCCCGGTGCGCGAGGCGCTCAAGACGCTGATCGGCGAGGGGCTGGTGGAGCACCGTACGAACGCCGGCTACGCGGTCGCCAAGCTGACCACCCAGGAGCTGCACGAGCTGTACCTGGTCCGGGAGGTGCTGGAGACGGCGGCGCTCACCTCGGCGGTCGCCCAGGCCGGCCCGGACGACGACACCGAGGCGCGCGCCGCACACCACGCGCTGGACGAGGCGGTCGCCACCCGGGACGTGCGCGCCTATCACCGGGAGAGCCGCCGCTTCCACTGGGCGCTGGTCCGCCCGTGCGGGATGCGCCGGCTGCTCGGCATGTACGAGTCGGCGTGGAACATCACCGAGCCGCTGCAGCCGATGGCCCACGTGACCGAGGCCGACCGGGCCGCCCTGCACGCCGACCACGACGGGCTGCTCACCGCGTTCCTGGCCCGGGACACCCCGGCGCTGCTGCGGATCGCCCGCGACCACCACCACCGGTTGCGGTCCTCGCTGCACGCGCTGCCCCGCGACCGCGGCCTGTTCGCACCCGACTAGGGCACTGGCACCCCGTCTGACGCGGCAAAATATACGATTCGCGTGACGGCGGCGTAACACTGCGAGCTTACGGTTTCTGGCACCCGGAGTTTCCGGTTTCGCCTCACCAGAGGCGCACGCAGGGCTATTGACGAGCAGCGGCCGCGTCGTCCGTAGGCCTCATTCTTGAGGGCCACAGGAGTTGCCATGACTGAAGCGCCGCACGCGCAGGAACGGCTACGACCCCCGCACGCCACCGCCGGCCACGACGACCTCGTCGAAGCGGCCGGAGCACCCATCGGTGGCGGACTGATCAAGCCCGGCTACGACCCACGCCTGACCAACGAGGACCTCGCCCCGCTGCGCAAGCAGTCGTGGAGCAGCTACAACATCTTCGCGTTCTGGATGTCGGACGTGCACAGCGTCGGCGGGTACGTCACCGCCGGCAGCCTGTTCGCGCTGGGTCTGAACAGCTGGCAGGTGCTGATCGCGCTGCTGATCGGCATTGGCATCGTCAACTTCTTCTGCAACCTGGTGGCCAAGCCGAGCCAGCTGACCGGGGTGCCGTACCCGGTCATCTGCCGCAGCGTGTTCGGGGTGTTCGGCGCGAACGTGCCGGCGATCATCCGCGGCCTGATCGCGGTCGCCTGGTACGGCATCCAGACCTACCTGGCCTCCTCCGCGCTGAACATCGTGCTGCTCAAGCTGTTCCCCGCCCTGATGCCCTACGCGGACGTCAACCAGCACGGCTTCGCCGGCCTCTCGACGATGGGCTGGGGCACCTACGCGGTGCTCTGGGTCATGCAGGCCGCGGTGTTCTGGACCGGCATGGAGTCCATCCGGCGGTTCATCGACTTCTGTGGCCCGGCCGTCTACGTGGTGATGTTCCTGCTGGCCGGGTACCTGATCCACCGGGCCGGCTGGGGCGCGATCGACCTCAACCTCGGCGAGGTCAAGTACACCGGGTGGGCCGCCGTGCCGGTGATGCTCGGGGCGATCGCGCTGGTGGTGTCCTACTTCTCCGGGCCGATGCTGAACTTCGGTGACTTCTCCCGCTACGGGAAGTCCTTCGCGGCGGTCAAGAAGGGCAACTTCCTGGGGCTGCCGGTGAACTTCCTGGTGTTCTCCATCCTGGTGGTGGTCACCGCGTCGCTCACGCTGCCGATCTTCGGCCAGCTGATCACCGACCCGGTGGACACGGTGGCCCGCATCGACAGCGTGTTCGCCATCGTGCTCGGCGCGCTGACCTTCGCCATCGCCACCGTGGGCATCAACATCGTGGCCAACTTCATCTCGCCGGCCTTCGACTTCTCCAACGTCAACCCGCAGAAGATCAGCTGGCGGGCCGGCGGCATGATCGCGGCGGTCGGCTCGGTGCTGATCACCCCGTGGAACCTGTACAACAACCCGGAAGTGATCCACTACACGCTGGAGACCCTCGGTGCCTTCATCGGCCCGCTGTTCGGGGTGCTGATCGCCGACTTCTACCTGGTCCGCAAGCAGCACGTGGTGGTCGACGACCTGTTCAGCATCTCGCCGACCGGCAGCTACTGGTACAAGGGCGGCTACCACCCGGCGGCGATCATCGCCACCGGGATCGCCGCCGCGATCGCCATGGTCCCGGTGCTGTGGACCGGCGGTCCCGGTATGAAAACCGTCGTGCAGTACACCTGGTTCATCGGCATGCTGGTGGGTCTGCTGGTGTACCTGGCCATCGGCCGCCGGTCAGCGGTGGTCAGGCCCGAACCTGCGGAGGTAGCGAGTTAGGTGCTCATCACCGTCATCAACCCCAACACCAGCTGGGACATGACCGGTTCGATCGAACGGTCGGCCCGAGCGGTCGCGGGGCCGGACACCGTGGTCCGGGCGGTCTCCCCGGCCATGGGTCCGGCCTCGATCGAGAGCCACTACGACGAGGCGCTCGCGGTACCGGGACTGCTCGCCGAGATCGCGCGCGGCGAGCAGCTCGGTTCGGACGGCTACGTGATCGCCTGTTTCGGCGATCCCGGGTTGGATCCGGCCCGCGAGCTGGCCGCCGGGCCGGTGGTCGGCATCGCCGAGGCGGCCATGCACGCGGCCAGCTTCCTCGGGCGGGGGTTCAGCGTGGTCACCACGCTGGCCCGCACCCGAGGCCGGGCCTGGGACCTGGCCGACCGGTACGGCATGCGCCGGTTCTGCCTGGGCGTACACGCCTGTGACATCCCGGTGCTGGAGATCGACTCCGACCCGTACGTGGTCAAGACGATCACCGAGGCGTGCCGGGCGGCGCTGGAGTCCGACGGCTCGGACGCGATCGTGCTCGGCTGCGCGGGCATGAGTGCGCTGTGCGCCCGGATCGGCGAGGAGCTGGGGGTGCCGGTGGTGGACGGCGTGCAGGCAGCGGTGCTGACCGTCCAGTCGCTGGTCACCATGGGGCTGCGGACCGGCTCCACCGGCGAGTTCGCGGCGCCGCCGGCCAAGCCGTACGCCGGCATCCTGCGCGAGTTCGGCGCCGGCCGCTGAGCAGCCGGCGCCGTGCCGGGGTCGGCGGCAGCGCCGTCACCGCGGCGCCGACGCTGACCCGCGCGGGCCTGTTGTTACCGAGCTGCACACCAGGCTGGTTCGATCATGGAAACACCTGCCTCTTGTGCAGTTCGGTAACAACAGGCCGCACTCCGGCGCGGCAGCGCGCCGGCCGCTCGGGCCGCTCGGCCGCTCGGCGGCGCGCCGGCCGCTCGGCGGCGGCGAGCCGGGGGTCAGAAGGGCGGTTCGTCGTCCACCGGCGGGAGCCGGCGCAGCGGGTCACGGACCGCGCCGTTGCCGGCGCCGTTCACCCCGGCCGCGCCGTTGGCACCGGCTGAGCCGGTGGCCGGTACGCGGACCGGTTCCCCGGCGCTCTCCGACAGCCGGGTGGCCCAGGCCGGGAACGGGAACTCCACGGCCAGCGGCACCGGGATCTCCGGCTGGGAGATGAACATGGTGCCCGGCCGGGCCAACGTCGCCCGGCCGCGCTGCGACGGCGGCAGGAAGCCGTACTCCGGGCGGCTGGCCTCCGCCGGGTCCAACCGGCCGACCACCTTGATCGAGGAGTTGGCCACGATCCGCCGCTCCACCTCGCTGGCGGTCTGTTGCGCGCCGATCAGGATGATGCCCAGCGAGCGGCCGCGCTCGGCGACGTCCAGCAGCACCTCCTTGATCGGGCTGCTGCCCTCCCGGGGCGCGTACTTGTTGAGCTCGTCGATCATGGTGAAGAGCAGTCCGCCCGGCCCGGCGGCCTCCTTGCGGGCGGTCTCGGCGGCCAGCACCACGCCGACCACGAACCGCTGCGCCCGCTCCGGCAGGTTGTGCAGGTCGACCACGGTGACCTGCTGGCCCTCGGTGCTGATCCGCCGCCCCGGGGTGTCGGTCAGGTCACCGCGCACCACGGTGCGCAGCGGGCCGAGGCTGGAGCGCAGCCGGCGCAGGAACGCGTTGATGGTGCCGGTACCGGTGACCGGGCCGGCCCACGGCGCCCGCACCGAGGCGTCCTCGTCGGTGAGCTTGTCGGAGATGAAGCCGACCAGGTCGGCGTAGGTGCGCAGCAGCCGGCCCTCGATGCTCACCGCGCCGTCGATCCCGGCGGCCATCGCGTCGTAGCGCAGTCGGGTGGTCACCTGGTGGATCACCGAGGTGTACTGGTTGCGCTCGTCCTCGGCGTCGGCGAAGGCGAACCGGAGCAGCTCCTCGGCGCAGAACTCGCGCAGCGTCCACCAGAACGGGCTGATGCCGCTGGTCCGGCCGGTGACGAAGGGGCGCCCGGTCGGGTCCTCCGGGGTGGGCGGGGCGTAGAAGCCGGCGGAGGCGAACGGCTCCGCCGGGAGCCCGAGCCGGCCGTAGGCGTCGACCAGCTCGGCGCCGGTGGTCTCGTCGGCCAGCCGGCGGTTGGCGTGGTCCAGGAACAGCAGGTCCTCGCCCTTGACGCTGAAGATCAGGGCCTTGGCGTTCACCGCGCGGTTGCCGAGCACCCCGCTGCGGAAGATCGAGTACAGCAGGAACAGCGCGAAGCTGGTCTTGGTGGCCACCCCGGAGATGCCGCTGATCGAGACGTGCCCGCCCCGGGTGCCGTCCAGGAACTCCAGGTTGAGGTAGATCGGCTCGCCGTCGCGGCCCATGCCGACCGGCACCTTGCGTTCCATCCGGTCGAAGTAGAGCGCCCTGGCCCGCTCCTCACCGGTGGCCCGGTGCACCGGCTCGCCGGGGCGCGGCGGCACGTAGCACTCCGGGTCCACCCGGGTCGTGGTGATCTCGGCGATCTCCTGGACGTGCGCCGGCAGCACACCCTCGTTGATCAGGAACACGTCCGAGCCGTAGGTGGCGCCCTCGTGCCGGGCGCGGACCTGGGTGACGATCCCCGAGGTCAGCACCGGCCCGACCCCGGGAACCGGGCGGACGGTGACCACCACGTCGTCGAGCTGCAGGTACGAGTCCGGCGCCAGTGCAACGCTGAACAGCAGCGGGGTGGAGTCCTCGGTGCCGGCGACGAGGCCCACCGGTGGCGCGCTCTGGGTCACCGGTTCCTCCTCGTCAATGCCCGGTCGTCCGGGTCAGCTCCACGGCGCGGTCGCGGCCATCCGTGCGCGGCCATTGCTACCACGCGGCGGTGACCACGGCGCCCCCGGCCCAGCTCAGCCGGGCCCCCGGCCTCGCGCCGGGCCCCGCTCAGCCGGCACCGAGGAACTTGACCACCCGGTCGATCACACCCGGGTCCTCCCGGAAGCACCAGTGCCCGACACCGGGTACCAGCTCGACCGTCGAGTTCGGCAGCGCGGCGCCGTACCGGTACGCCTCGTCGGTGCCCAGGTACGGGTCGCCGTCGCCCCACAGCACCAGCGACGGGCAGCGCACCTCCTCCAGCGCGACCCCGGCGGCACTGAGCACCCCCGGGTCGGCCGAGCGGTAGAGCCCGAGGATGGCGCGGCGCATGCCGGCGTCCAGGTACCGGGTGGTGTCGTCCAGGAAGGCGTCGTCCATCGGGCCCGGGCGCGGGCTGGACAGCCTGCTGATCTGCTTCAGGGTCGAGCGACGCATGCCGTACGCGGCCAGCTCGCCGAGGACCGGGAGCCGCCACACCCGGGCCAGCCAGTGCCAGCGGTAGGCGGCGGACAGCGGCACCGCGTCGATCACCACCAGCTTCTCCAGCTGTTCGGGGCGCAGCGCGGCCGCCGCCAGCGCCACCGATCCCCAGTCGTGCACCACCAGCCGGTAGCGGTCCACGCCCAGGTCGTCGACGAAGGCGCGGAACCACAGCTTGAGCGTGGCGAAGTCGACCAGCCCGGGGCGTACCGAGCGGCCGAACCCCGGCATGTCCGGTGCGATCACCCGGCCCAGCTCACCGGCCCGGTCCAGGAACGGTGCCCATTCGTCGGCGGAGTCCGGGTTCCCGTGCACGAAGATCACCGGGTCGCCGGAGCCGCGTTCCAGTACGGCGGTCCGAAAACCCACGACGTCGCGGTACCCGACCTGGTCCACTGCCATCAGGTCTCCTCCGCAAGACAACTCGCCGACTCGTCGACCGCAACCTACCGCCACCGGCCGCCACCCAAGGCCGGCCGTACCGGGAAGATGATCGGGTGGCGGATGACGAATACCTGGTCGGGCGGGGCATCGCGGACGTGACCGGTGAGCCGGCCGGCGTGGGCATGCTCGGCTACGGCAAGGCCGACCAGCGCACCGAGGGCATCCACACCCGGCTGCGGGCCCGGGCGTTCATCTTCGCGGAGCCGAGCGCCGGGGACGAACCGGACGCCGGGACGGGCCGCAGGGTGCTGCTGGTGATCGCCGAGCTGCCGCTGATCTTCGAGAGCATCCGGCGGGCCGTGCTGGACCGGCTGCGCACCCGCTTCGGGGACACCTACGCCGCGGACAACGTGATGCTCACCGCGACGCACACGCACTGCGGGCCCGGCGGCTACTCGCACCACCTGCTCTACAACAGCACCACCGGCGGGTTCCGCCCCACGACGTTCGCGGCCATCGTGGACGGCATCCTCGAGGCGGTCGAGCGGGCCCACGCCGACGTCGCCCCGGCCACCCTGGTGCTCACCCAGGGCGAGCTGCGCGACGCCAGCGCGAACCGGTCGAGGCCGGCGTTCGAGCGCAACCCGGCGGCCGACCGCGAGTACTTCCCCGACGGCGTCGACCCGTTGGTCACCGTGCTGCGTATCGAGCGGGCCGGCCGCGGCGTCGGCGCGATCACCTGGTTCGCCGTGCACAACACCAGCATGACCAACCGCAACCGGCTGATCAGCTCGGACAACAAGGGCTACGCCAGCTACCACTGGGAACGGGTCACCCACGGGCAGGACTACCGCGGCGCCGAGCCGCCCGACTGGATCGCCGCGTTCGCCCAGACCAACGCCGGCGACCTGTCGCCCAACCTGAATCTGCACCCGGGCAGCGGACCCACCGAGGACGAGTTCGAGAACACCCGGCTGATCGGGCTGCGCCAGTACACCGCCGCCGAGGCGCTGGCCGGCGAGCCGGGCACCGTGGTCACCGGCGGACTTGACCACCGGTTGAGCACGGTGCGGCTGTCCGGCGTGACGGTGCGACCGGAGTTCACCGGGGACGGCCGCACGCACCGGACCGGCTGGCCGGCGGTCGGGGCGGCCGCGCTGGCCGGCAGCGTGGAGGACGGGCCGGGGTTCCCCGGGTTCCACGAGGGGCGCAACCGGCTGTGGGACGCGCTGTCCGCCCGGGTGCTCTACCGGCTCTCCGCCGAGCTGCGCGAGACGCAGGCGCCGAAAGGTCTGGTGCTCGGCGTGCGCCGGCTGAACCGGCTGCGCCCGCTGGTCGCCGAGCACGCCCCGCTGCAGCTGCTGCGGATCGGGCCGCTGTACCTGGTCGGGGTGCCAGCGGAGGTCAGCATCGTGGCCGGGCTGCGGCTGCGCCGGGTGGTGGCCGGCATCGTCGGCGCCGAGCTGGACCGGGTGCTGGTAGCCGGCTACAGCAACGGCTACCTGCACTACCTGACCACCCCGGAGGAGTACGACAGCCAGCAGTACGAGGGCGGCAGCACCCTGTTCGGGCGCTGGGAGCTGCCCGCGGTGGCCCAGAGCGTGGCGGAGCTGGCCGGTGCGCTGGTCGCCGGCAACCCGGTGCCACCCGGTGAGACGCCACCCCGGCTCACTCCCCGGCCGTCCCGGCACACCCCGCGCCCGGCCACCGAGGGCGGCGCGCGGCTCGGCGACGTGTGGCGCCAACCCCGGCCGAGCTACCGGGCCGGCGAGCGGGCCAGCGCGGTGTTCGTGGCGGGCGACCCGAACGGCGACCTGCGCCGGGGGGAGAGCTACCTCGAGGTTCAGCGCGCCGAGGCGGACGGCGGCTGGCGGGCGGTGGCCGACGACGGGGACTGGGACACCCGGTTCCGCTGGACCCGGGGCCAGCGGGCCTCAACAGCCGCGCTCCCGACGGCCACGCTCTCGACGGCCACGCTCTCGACGGCCACGGTCACCTGGGACATCCCGCTCGGCACCAGCGGCACGTTCCGCATCCGCTACCTGGGCGGCAGCACCGGAACCGGCACCAGCGACCCGTTCGAGGTCCGCTGAGCCCCGGCCGCGCGCGAGCGGCTCGGCGACCCGGCGCGGGCGCCGACCCGCGTCCCGGGGAGCACGGCGCTACGAGTCAGCCGCGCCCGGCGGCGGCGGACGGCTCGGCGAGCAGGAAACTGGGCTCGGTGAGGCCGCGCCGGGCCGCCTCCGCGCGCACCTCGGTCACCACCTGACCGACCGCCGAGGCGCCGACCAGCGCGATCGCCGAGCCGCCGAACCCGCCACCGACCAGCCGCGCGCCCAGTGCACCGGCCGCCCGGGAGGCGTCCACCGCGCTCTCCAACTCCGGGCAGCTCAGCGCGTAGTCGTCGCGCAGCGAGGTGTGCGAAGCGTCCAGCAGCGGCCCGAGCTCGGCCACCCGGCCGGCTTCGAGCAGGTCGGCCGCCGCCCGGGCGCGCGCCGACTCGGTGATCACGTGCCGCACCCGGCGCAACAGCACCGGATCCTCCTCGCCGACGGCGGCCAGCCCGGACCGCGCCTCGGCCACCGACTCGAGCCGACCGAGCGCCGGTACCCCCAGCAGCGCGGCCGCCCGGTCCACCGCGGCCCGCCGGTCCTGGTACTGGCTGTCCACCAGCCGGTGCGGGGCGTTCGTATTGACCACCAGGATGGCAAGGCCGTGGCCGGCCGGGGCGAATGGCAGCTGGCGGGTCTCGAAGGTCGCACAGTCCAGTCGCAGGCAGTACCCGGCACGGGCGTGCACCGCCGTCGCCTGGTCCATGCCGCCGGTGGAGGCCAGCGCGATCTCGTTCTCCGCGCGCACCCCGGCCCGCACCAGACCGGAGCGGGCCGGCGAGTCGAGGGCCCCTGCGCCGCCGCCGAACAGGTCCAGCAGCGCCACCCCGAGGGAACACTCCAGTGCCGCGGAGCTGGACAGCCCGGCCCCGACCGGCACGTCGGAGTGCACCGCGGCGTCGATCCCGCCGAAACCCCGGCTCAGCAGGCCCTCCTCGCCGAGTGCCCAGGCGGTGCCCGCCAGGTACGCCGCCCAGCCGGCCGGGTGTCCCGGCGCGACATCGGCGAGCGCGCCGGTCCACGGCTCGTCCAGCTGTCCGGACACCAGCCGCAGCTGACCGTCCGAGCGGGGCCGCACCGCCGCCCAGGTCCGGTGCCCGAGCGCGAACGGCAGGCAGACACCGCCGGCGTAGTCCACGTGCTCGCCGATCAGGTTGACCCGCCCCGGCGCGGCCCACACACCGGACGGTTCACCGCCGAACGCGGCGGTGAACAGCGCGGACGCCGTCTTCGCCGACGCGGCGGTCGACGGCGGGTGCCACGTCGGTCCGCTCACCAGCTCGCTCACGACTCGGCCACCTCGCGCAGCCGGCGGGCGATCCGCTCCGGGGTGGTGTCGTTGATCCAGGCGCCCAGCGCGGACTCCGAGCCGGCCAGGAACTTCAGCCGCCCCGGCGCCCGCATCACCGAGAACAGCTGCAGGTGCAGCCGGCCCAGCTCGCGGTCCTCGCCCACCGGTGCCTGGTGCCACGCCGAGATGTACGGGGTCCGGTCCACCCCGGGGAAGAACCGGTCCACGCGGCGCAGCAGGTCCAGGTAGACCACGGCCAGCTCGGCGCGTTCGTCACCGGTCAGCTCGGCGAGGTCGCGCACGTCCCGGTGCGGCGCCAGGATCAGCTCGAGCGGCCACTTCGCGGCCAGTGGCACGTAGGCACTCCACTGCTCGCCGCGCAGCACCATCCGCACGTCGGCGCGCTGTTCGTCGGCCAGCACGTCGGCCAGCAGCGACCCCCCGGTGGCGGCCCGGTGCGCGCCGGCCTGGCGCAGCAGTGACTGGGTGCGCGCCGGCAGGTACGGGTAGGCGTAGATCTGACCGTGCGGGTGGGTCAGCGTCACCCCGATCTCCTCGCCCCGGTTCTCGAAGCACACCACCTGGCGGGTGCCCGGCAGCGCGGACAGTGCCTCGGTGCGGTCCGCCCAGGCCTCGATCACGGTGCGGGCCCGCCGCTCGCTGAGGGTGGCGAAGCTGGCGCTCGGGTCGGAGGTGAAGCAGACCACCTCGCAGCGCCCGGTGCCGCCGGAGAAGGCCGGGAACCGGTTCTCGAACACGACCACGTCATAGTCGGGCGCCGGGATCTCGGTCGGTGGCTCGCCGGGGCGGGTCGGGGCCAGCGGGTTCTCGTTGGCCGGCGGCAGGTAGGTGCGGTCCATCCGGTGCGCGGCCATCGCCACGTACTCGCCGGTCAGCACGTCGAGGCGGATCTCCGAGTGGGTGTCCGGCCGCTCGAGGCCGCGATTGTCGGTTTCTGTTCGGCTGGGGTACGGCTCGCGGTCGTCGAAGTAGATCAGCTCACGGCCGTCGGAGAGCCGAATCGGCAACTTCCGGACCTGGACGGAGGAACTCTCGGCGGCGGCCCCCCGGCCCGCACCGGGCGTCGATCCCACACTCACCCCACTCACGAGTCCTCCTCGCTGGCGCTCGTCGGCCGCGTTCGCGCCACTGCTGTGTCTGATGGTGAGCTCGCAAGCTCGCTCACGTCTCAGCGACGATCAGTTCGCCGACCAGCCCGGCCAACTCGTCACGCGCGGCGTCGTCGATCCCGTCATCGGTCACCAACACGTCCACCTCGGTCAGCCGGGCCGTCGTCTGCAACCCGATGACACCCCACTTGGTGTGGTCGGCGACCACCAGGATCCGGCGGGACGCCTCGATGAGCGCCCGGTTGGTCTGGGTCTCCAGCAGGTTCGGGCAGGTGAGGCCGGCGCGGGCGTCGATGCCGTGCACCCCCAGGATCAGCAGGTCCAGGTGGATGCCCTGCAGCGCGGCCACCGCGAGCGGCCCGACCAGCCCGTCCGACGGGGTGCGCATCCCCCCGGTGAGCAGCACGGTCTGCTCGACCTGGCGGAACCGGTGCAGCTCGTCGGCCACCGGCAGCGAGTTGGTGATCACGGTCAGGTCCGGGACGCCCAGCAGCTCGGTGGCGACCGCGTGGGTCGTGGTGCCCGCCGAGATGCCCAACGAGATGCCCGGTGAGACCAGCGCGGCGGCGGCCTGCGCGATCGCCATCTTGGCCGCGACCTGCTGGGTGGCCTTGGTGGCGAAGGCCGGTTCGTGCACGCTGGCCATCCGGGGCTGCGCGGCGCCGCCGTGCACCCGGTCCACCAGGCCCTGGCCGGCCAGCTCGCTGATGTCGCGGCGGACCGTCATGTCGGACACGCCGAGCTCGGCCACCAGGTCGGCGACCTTGACCGCACCGCTGCGGGCCACCTCGTCCAGGATCAGCTGCTGGCGCTGCCGAGCCAGCATCAGCGCACCCGGGGGGCGGGGTCGCGAGGTGCGCGCCTGGACGTCTTCATGAGCACATGATGGCCATGCCCAGGCCACAAAGTCAACAAGATCGAACATTTCAGAGCGAAAACACCGGTGATGGCCGAGCTTCTTTGTTGAGAAATGTTGACTTTACCCATGGTCATCGGTGATGCTGCTCGGCAACACTCACCCGTGAGCACGCGCTTGTTCGGTGCGCTCGGTGCAAAGGAGCACTCCATGAGACCGTCCCGGATCCCCGCCATCGCGTGCGCCCTCGGCGCCTCGACCTTGCTGATCGCCGGGTGCTCCAGCGGTCAGCAGGCCAGCTCAGGCGCACAGAGCGCCGGCCCGGTCAGCGGCAACATCACCATCGCCCTGCTGCAGAAGCAGGGCGACCAGCAGTACTTCATCGACGAGGCCGCCGGCGCCCAGGCCGCCGCCAAGGAGCTCTCCACCCCCGAGTCGACGGTCAGCCTGAAGGTCGTCAACCTCGGGCAGGACGCGAACAAGGCGGTCACCGAGACCGACTCGGCGATTGCCCAGAAGGTCAACGGCATCGCCATCGTGGTGCCCGACCAGAAGATCGGCCCGCAGGTCGCAGGCGCGGCCACGACCGCCGGCATCCCGCTGGTCTCCGCCGACGACTCGATCTCCGACAGCGCCGGCGCGGCCGTGCCGTTCGTCGGCTTCGACGGCTTCGACATGGGTTCCAAGGTCGGCACCGAGGCGGCGAAGGAGGCCGCCCCCAAGGGGTGGACCGCCGCCGACACCGCGGTGATCTACGCGTCCAAGCAGGACCTCACGGTCTGCCAGGACCGGGTTCGCGGTGAGAAGGAGCAGTTCACCAAGGGCGGCGGCGCCGGCAAGGTCATCGACGTCGGCACCGACAACAGCGTGAACGGGGCACAGAGCACCGCCTCCGGCATCATCACCGGCAACCCCTCGGTCAAGAACTGGATCGTGATGGGCTGCAACGACGAGAACGTCTCCGGCGTGCTGCAGGCACTGTCCAACGCCAAGGTGCCGGCCGCCAACGTGGTCGGCGTCGGGCTCGGGGCCTACATCGCCTGCAAGTCGTGGCAGCCGGGCGCCGCGGCGGACGGTTTCCACTCCGCGCTGTACATCGACGGGCACGACGTTGGCGGCGACGCGGTCCGCACCCTGGTCGCCAAGATCCGCAACGGCACCCCGCTGCCGCCGAAGACGATCGCCAAGACGCAGATCGTGGACGCCGCCAACGCCGCCTCCACCAGCCTGAAGTGCACCTGAGCGGGCTGTCGGGATACCGGTGACAGGCCCAGCGACAGACCCTGTGAAGCCCGCGGTGCCGGAGGCGGCCGCCACGCCCGGGAGCGAGCCGGCCCTGCGCATGATCGGGGTGAACAAGCAGTTCGGCCCGGTGCACGCGCTGCGTGAGGTGAGCGTCGACTTCCGGGCCGGCGAGGTCACCGCGCTGATGGGCGAGAACGGCGCCGGCAAGTCGACGCTGCTCAAGGTGCTCATCGGGGCGCTGCCGATCGACGGCGGCACGGTGGAGCTGGACGGGAAACCGGTCACCTTCGCCGACCCGACCGCGTCGCGGGCCGCCGGCGTCCGGGTCGTCGCGCAGGAGCCGGAGATCATCCCCCACGTCAGCGTGGCGGAGAACATCTACGTCGGCGCACTGCCGGCACGCGGCCGGTTGTTCCGCAAAGGCGAGCTGGTGGCCAAGGCCGCCGAGCTCATCGCGGCGAACGGCTTCGAGCAGGTGCTGCACCCGGAGACGCTCGGCTCGCAACTCACCCCGGCACAGCGCCAGCTGGTGGAGATCCTGCGCGCGCTGACCGACCAGCCCCGCGTGATCGCGTTCGACGAGCCGACGTCGTCGCTGGCCGACTTCGAGGTGGAGCTGCTGTTCACCCTGATCCGGCGGCTCCGCGAGCGGGGCGTGGCAGTGATCTACGTCAGCCACCGGCTCAAAGAGGTCTTCGCCCTCGGCGACCGGATCGCGGTGCTGCGCGACGGCTCGCACGTGGGCACCCGGCCGGTGTCCGGTACCTCGGAGGCCGAGCTGATCCGGATGATGGTCGGCCGCGACCTGTCCAGCCTGTACCACGACGAGGTGCCCCGCCCCACGCCCGGCGACGTGGTGCTGGAGGTGGCCTGGGTGTCCTCGGCGGACGTGGCCGACATCAGCTTCCAGGTGCGCGCCGGCGAGATCGTCGGGCTGGCCGGGCTGATCGGCGCCGGGCGCTCCGAGCTGGTCAGGGCGCTGATCGGGGCCGAACCGGTCACCGCCGGCACAGTCACCTTCCAGGGCAGGGTGCGCCGGTTCCACTCCCCCAGGGACGCGGTCCGCGCCGGCATCGGACTGGCCCCCGAGGAGCGCAAGGCAGAGGCGCTGTTCCTGCAGCGCAGCGTGCGGGAGAACACCGCGACGGCGATCTACGACCGGATCCGCCGGTTCCGAGTGATCAACCGGAAGGCCGAGCGCGCCACCGTGGCCACCTTTCTGGACCGGCTGCGGGTCCGCACTCCCGGCATGGAGTACCCGGTCGCCAACCTCTCCGGCGGCAACCAGCAGAAGGTCGTGCTGGCCAGGTGGCTGGCGCGCAACCCCGCGCTGCTGATCCTGGACGAGCCGACCCGCGGCGTCGACGTCGGCGCCAAGTCCGAGATCTACGCGATCATCCACGAGCTGGCCGCGGCCGGCATCGCGATCCTGATGGTGTCCTCCGAGCTGCCCGAGGTCCTCGGGCTGGCCGACCGGATCATCGTCATGCAGAACGGCCGGATCACCGGTGAGCTCCCGCGCGCCGGCGCCACCGAGGAAGGCATCCTCGCGCTGGCCATGGCCGACGACCTGTCCGACCTCGTCGTCGGACTGCAGACCGAGACCTCCGGAGCGACCACGTGACCGATCCTGACACCGTGACCGCCGCCAACTCCGCCGAGAGCTCCCCCGCCAATTCCGGGGCCGAGAACTCCCCGGCCGAGCCGGCGACCCCGAGCTCAGCCACCGGGGAGACCGAGGCCCCGGCGGGTACCCCCGCCGGGGACCGTCGACCACTGGCCCGGGTACTGGGCCTGCTCACCAACGCCGACCGGGTGCAGAACCTCATCCTGCTCGCGGTGATCGTGATCATCGCCGCATTCGTGACGTCGCGGCAGCCGGCATTCCTGACCTGGGGCAACCTGAGTATCGCGGTCACCGGGACGATCATCCTGTTCGGGCTGACCGGCCTGGTCGAGCTACTGGTGATCATCGTCGGCGGGCTGGACATCTCGGTCGGCTCCATCGTCGGCCTCAGCTCGGTGGTCGGCGCACTGGTCTGGACGCACACCGGCCAGAACGGAGCACTCGCGGTACTCAGCGCGCTGCTGATCGGCCTGCTCTGCGGGCTGGCCAACGGACTACTGATCATCTACGGCCGGGTCAACCCGTTCATCGCCACGCTCGCCACCCTGGCCGCGTTCAAGGGCATCGGGCAGGTGCTCTCCGACGGTGGTGCGATCGGCAGCGGCTTCGCGTCCAACGCGATCTTCGTCTTCATCCAGCGGGGCAGCGTGGCCGGGTTGCCGACCCAGCTGTTCATCCTGGTCATCGTCGGGCTGGCGCTGGCGTTCCTGCTGCTCTACACCGACATCGGCCGCAACGTGTACGCGATCGGCGGCAACCCGACGGCGGCCCGGCTGGCCGGGGTCAACATCAACCGGTATGTGCTCGCGGTGTACCTCGTGGTGGGGTTCGTGGCCGCGATCGCCGGCGTGATCCTGATGGCCCGCCAGGGCTTCGGGCAGCAGACCGGATCGGTCGACGGGCTGGAGCTCAAGGCGGTCACCGTGGCCGCACTGGGCGGGGCCTCGCTGCGCGGCGGCCGGGGCGGGGTGCTCGGGGCCGCACTGGCGATCGTGCTGCTCGGCTTCCTGGAGAACGGCATGAACGTGCTGAACATCAACACGTTCTGGCAGAACGTCGCCCAGGGCAGCCTGCTGCTCATCGCGGTGATCGCCCAGCAGCGCCGCCGCAAGGAACGCGCGATCGGCATCCCCGACTAGGCCTTGCGATCCATCCAACTGGATCACCGGTAGCGACGAGCGGCATTATTCAGGACCCTCCCAGTGAGACTCGCCTCGAACCGTCGAGGTGGTGCTCGACAGGCCGCTGCCCGCCGCTACGCCGCGACAGTCACAGTCAGTGATCGGCCGATCGACTCAGGCAGCTGACCTGAGGGGCGGGGTGCGTCGAGGGCAACCTGAGTCTGGATCTCGTCGAGAAATACCAGACTGACGTTGGTCTCGGTGACGATCGGGGCACCAGGGCCGAGACCGAGCCGCCCTGTCGGTAACGCGGCGTTACCGCAACGGTGGACGCCCGGAAACCTCTGCCTCAGCGTCAAGGTTTCCACACCCCAAGGATCGCTAACCAGAGTCTCCGGGTGACGGTCCGGGCGGGTAGGTGAAACGCTCGAGTGTGTCGATGAACTGGTCCCGCTCCGCGGGTTCGAGGTGGGCCAGCAGCCCGGCGGCGGCGTCCCGGGCGGCCACGTGTGCGGCCGCGAACGTCTCCCGCCCCCTCGTGGTCAGCCCAACGGCGTGCATCCGCCGGTCGCCGGGGACCGGGCGGCGCACCGCGAGGCCGGCGGCCTCGAGATGGTCCAGGGTGCGGACGCAGCTCGATGTCGAACGTCTTCAGGACCGAACCAGTTGCCCGAGCCGGAGGCACCGGCACCACCGGAGCCGGAGCGCGGTGAGACGTGGTCGAGCACCGCGAAGATGCTGCTGGACCGTGCCGGCTGCTGCGTCGCCGAGGCCGTACCCCCGGTCACGCGCGCCCTGTTCCCCAGCAGGCCGTGAGTGGCAATGGTCGCTAGAGCGACCATCGCCACTCACGACCCCCTACCGGCCTGAACCCCTCAGCTCGCGGCGGCGGCCGCGACCACCCGGCCGGCGACGCGGGCGAAGTTGGCGGCGGCGCCCGGGGCGTCGCGGTGGTGCACGACCGCGACCTCGCACTCGACCAAACCCTCGATCGGGACGAACCGCACCCCGGGGCGCGCGTAGAGCCCGGCGGCCGAGGCCGGCACGATCGACAAGCCGCGACCGAGGGCGACGGACTGCATCTCCGCCTCGAAGGTGGCCGCCTCGTAGGTGATGTTGGCCGGCGAGTCGCGGTACGCCGACAGGATCCAGTAGTCGCGCCAGGCATTGTCACCGGGAGCGGCCACGATGGGCTCGTCCAGCAGCCGCGCCACGGTGACGCTGGGCAGCGTGGCGAACGAATGGTGGGCGGGCACGCACGCGACACAGGGCTCGGTGAGCAGCGTCGTGGCCACCAGGTCGGACATGTCGTGCAGCGGCGGCCGCACGATGGCGATGTCGGTGTCGCCGGTGTCGAGCCCGCCGTTCGGTGCGGCGAAGTCGTACTCGATCAGCTCGAGGCTGACGTCCGGATAGTGCTCGGTGAACGCGCGCAGGATCGCGGGGACGTGGTCGACGGCCGCCCCGATGAGGTAGCCGACCCGCAGGCGCCCGAGCTCACCGCGGGCCATCCGCGCGGTGCGTTCCATCGCCGCGTCGAAGCGCTTGATCACCGCCTTCGCCTCGACGAGGAACTGCTCGCCGTCCGGGGTGAGGACGGTCGCGCGGGTGGTGCGGGCGAACAGCTTCAACCCGAGGTAACCCTCGAGCTGGCGGATCGTGTAGCTCAGCGACGGCTGGGAGATGAGCAGCTGCTCAGCGGCCCGGGTGAAGTTCGCCGTCTGCGCGACGGCGATGAACGCACGCAGGTGGCGGAGCTCCACATTCATAGACTGCATCTATGAAGTGTACGAAATTCGGTCTTTCTCTCAGGTGCCTTTCGCTTCCTAGACTCCGGCCACGCGCATCGACGCTGACCCGAGAAGAGGACCCGTGACAGACACGCTGACCGAGTACACCGACCTCCACGCCCGAGGCCGCGAGGCGCTGCTGCACGAGCCCGCCGGCGGTGACCCCGACAAGCTCACCCTGGTCAGGGCGAGCGGCTCGCTGGTCTGGGACGACACCGGCAAGGAGTACATCGACTGCACCGCGCAGGCCTGGTCGAACAACCTCGGCGCCAACGACCCCCGGGTCATCGAGGCGGCGATCGAGCAGACCCGGCAGCTCACGCACGCCCGCCCGACCTTCCACACCCCCGCGCTGCTCGAGCTCGCCGAGCTCATGGTGTCCATCGCCCCGACCGGCCTGGACCGCGTCGGCTTCACCCTGCACGGCTCGATGGCCGTCGAGATGGCGCTCAAGCTCGCGATGCGCAACCGGCCCGACGCCAAGCACATCGCCGTCCTGCACGACAGCTACCACGGCCGCTCGATCGCCACCATGGCCGCCAGCTGGCCGCACCCGGGCAACGTCTTCGGCCCGCTGCAGCCACAGTTCCTGCGCCTGCCCCGGCCCGACCTCTACCGCCCGCGCGCCGGGCTGACGGCCGAGCAGGACACCGAGCTCACCCTCGGGCTCATCCGCGACATCCTGGTCAAGGGCACCGAGGGTCCGGTCGCCGCACTGGTCTACGAGCCGATCCAGGGCAACGGCGGCCACAACGGGTTCAGCGCGCCCTGGCACCGGGGCATCCGGGAGATCTGCGACGAGTTCGGCATCATGCTCATCATCGACGAGGTGCAGACCGGGCTCGGGCGCACCGGCGCGATGTGGGCCAGCGACTACTACGACATCGAGCCGGACGTACTCGTGTTCGGCAAGGGCGTCGGCGGCGGCTTCCCACTCGCCGGGGTGCTCGCCAAGCGCCGGTTCGCCAAGTTCCTCGCCGGCGACGACCAGCTCACCTTCGGCCAGTTCCCGATCTCGATCGCGGCGGGCCTCGCCACCGTCCGGGCGGTCATGGCGGACGACCTGTGCACGACGGCGGCGGAGCACGGCAGGTACGCCACCGACCGCCTACTGGAGATGCAGCGCCGCCACCCGCTGATCGGCGACGTGCGGTCCCCCGGCCTGATGGTGTCGATCGAGCTGGTGCGGGACCGCGCGACGAAGGAGCCCGCCACGGCCGAGGCGCACGCGGTGTTCGTCAGGGCACAGGAGCGCGGGGTGATCCTCGGCGAGAGCCGGTACGCCGGGCTGGGCAACCTGATCAAGATCAAACCGCCGCTGGACATCAGCCGCGAGCTGCTCGCCAGGTCACTCGACGTGCTCGACGACGTCCTCACCGAGGTCGAGGCCGAGTACGGGACGGTGGGCGTGTCATGACCGCCACCGACGACGCGAGCCGGACGACCCTCTCCGGCCGTCAGGCCGAATCCGACGCTACCGACCTCGCCGCACTCGGCTACGGCCAGCAGCTCAGCCGCACGATGAGCCCGTTCACCGCGTTCGCGCTGGCCTTCTCGATGGTCTCGATCAACACCGGCATCGTCACGCTGTTCCTCGACCCGTTCAACCGGATCGGCGGCGCCGCAGTCCTGCTGTGGCTGCTCGTCATCCCGATGGTGCTCACCCTGGTCGCGGTCTACGCGCACCTCGCCGGCCGGATGCCGATCACCGGGTATGCCTACCAGTGGTCCAGCCGGCTGGTGGGGCCCAACTTCGGCTGGTTCACCGGCTGGATCGCGCTCATCTCGTTCCTCGCCGGCACCGCCGGTACCGCGGCCGCGATCGGCTCGGTGTTCGCCCCGGAGATCTGGGCGAACCCGACCACCCGGCAGATCCAGGCGCTGTCCATCGGCTGCACGGTGATCGTCGCGGCGCTCAACATCATCGGGGTGAAGATCGCCACCAGGGTGAACAACATCGGCGCCTCGATCGAGCTGGTCGGCACGGTGCTGCTGGTGATCGCCCTGCTCGCGGGCGTGCTGGTCTTCTTCGGCCACACCCAGGGGCTGCGGATCCTCACCGACACGACGCCACTGAGCGGCGGCCCGATCACGCTCGGGAGCATCGCGCTGGCCGCGCTGCTGCCGGTCTATGTGCTGCTCGGCTGGGAGGGCGCGGCCGACCTCGCCGAGGAGACGATCAACCCGCGCAAGGCCGCGCCGAAGGCGATGTTCCGCGCTGTGGTGGTCTCCGGGATCATCGGCTTCGTGGTGTTCGCGCTGCTCGCGATCGCGCTGCCGTCGAGCCCGGCGACGTTCCTCACCGGCTCGGAGAACCCGGTGCTCAAGTTGGTCGCCGTGCAGATCGGGCCGTTCGCCCGGGCACTGATGATCGTGGTGGCGTTCGCCTCGATCTTCGCCTGCCTCATCGCCAACATGGCGGTGGCCACCCGGATGACCTACGCGCTGTCCCGCGACAACATGTTGCCCGGGTCGAAGCGCCTGCAGTCGGTGGGTACCCGCACCAGGGCGCCGATCCAGGCGATCGTCTTGGTGGCAGTGGTGGCGATCGGGCTCAACCTGCTCAACGCCGGGCTCGTCGGCAAGATCTACGCGATGGTCGGGCTGACCTACTACCTGACCTATGCCCTGACGATGCTCGCCACGGCGATCGCGGAGAAACGCCGGACGATCCCGGCCGCCACCGACGGCGTCTTCGACCTGGGCCGCTGGCTCAACCCGGTGGTCGGGCTCGGGCTGATCTGGTGCCTGGCGGTCATCGCGGCCCTCACGGTGCCGGCCGAGAACAACCAGAACGCGGTCACCGTGCTGGTCGTGCTGGCGATCGGGTTCCTGTGGTGGGTCACGGTGCTGCGGCACCGCCTGAAGGCCGGCACCGCCGGGCCGCCGGACGTGTGCCGGACGATCAACACGTAGGCGCAGGGGCGCCTGCCGACACAGCACAGCGAACCGCCGAGGGCGCCCTCGGCGGTTCGCTGTGCTGTCACGTATGGGCTCAGGTCGGGCGGTGGTCGCCTCGCGGCGCGTGGCGCACCAGGGCTTCAGCCGAACGATCTTCCCTGGCGGCTTTTCTTTTGTAGGACCCGGGGACACACGTCGCCCGACCTGAACAGTTGCTTCAACGGCCGAGGCCCCGCCTGGATTCCCCGCCGGCCGGGCCCGGGCCTGTGATGTCCAGAACCGCCTCGCGGGGAATACCGGCGCCTGCCGCCGCCACGGCCAGGTCAGCTGGGGAGTCCCGAACCGATCTGGCGGGTGCCGTTGCCGGCGGGCGTGGCCGGTTCGGACTCGGTGGCCGACCCGCCCTTGGCCGTAGGGTCGCTGATGTTCTTGCGCAGCGACTCGAAGATGGTGAGGCCCTGGCCGACCAGGCTGGCCGCGAGCTCGCTGATGCCGTCGGCACCGTTGAGGATGTTGACGTTCGCACCCTGCAGGCCGGCGGCGGCCTCGTGCACGATCTGCGGCAGCTGGTCGATCAGCATCCGGTCCAGGGCGACCCGGTTGTGCGAGGCAGCGGCCTCGGCCTGGATGCGCATCCGCTCCGCCTCGGCCCTGGCCAGCAGCCGGACCCGCTCCGCCTCGGCCTCGGCCGGCTTGACGACCTCGGCCACCAGCTGCTGCTGGCGCAGCTCGGCCTCGCGCTGGGCCAGCTCGGTCCGGGCGGCGAGGACCTCGCGCTGGGCCTGCGCCTGGGCCAGCGGCCCGGCCTGGTTGGCGGCGGCCTGCGCCCGGTCCACCTCGGCCTTGTACTGCGCCTGCACGATCGCGGTCTGCCGGCCGTACTCGGCCTGCTTGCGCTGCGAGTCCTGCTCCGCCTCCGCGGCCGCCTGCCGGGCCTGGGAATGCGCGATCTGCGCCTGGCGCTGGATCGCCGCGGTGTGCGGCGCCGACATCGCGGTGATGTAGCCCAGGTCGCCGTCGTCGATGGACTGGATCTGCAGGGCATCGACCGCCAGGCCGATCTTCGCCATCTCCTCCTTCGACCCGTCCAACACCTCGGTGGCCAACCGCTGGCGCTGCGTGACGATCTCCTCGACCGTCATCGAACCGATGATCGACCGCAGGTGCCCGGCGAAGATCCTCCCGGTCAGCACCGACATCTGCCCCTGGTCCGACAGGAACCGCTGGCCGGCGTTGACGATGCTCTCCGCGTCGTTGCCCACCTTGAACGCGATCACCGCCCGCACGTTCAGCGTGATGCCCTGCCCGGTCACGCAACGCTCCTCGACCTCGGCCTCCACCATCGACAGCGTCAGGAACCGCACCTTGCGGAAGAACGGCAGCACGAACGCGCCATGCCCGGTCACCACCCGGAACGGGGTTTCACCACTGTTCTTGCCGCCGGACACCAACATCGCCTCATCGGGCGCCGGGACGTTCCATCCGAACACGGGTCCTCCATTGCTTCGCTTCGGTGCGCACGATCGGTTCGCCGACCGGGGCGCGCAGCTGACCACGCCCTACCCGACACGGTTCCATCGCCGGATCGCCGCGGTCGCGTTTCAGCTGGTTGTCCCCCGTATGTGTATTGTGCGCCCGCGCCGGCCATCTTGTGTCGATCGCCAAGGCGGAGCGACCCGAGACTGGCGGGCGACGATCGAGGCGCTGCGCCGCGAGCTCGCCGAACTCCGGGCCGCGGTCGCTGCGCTGCGATCCTCGCGGGGACCGGTGCCGATCTCCCTCCAGCCGGTGGTCGCGGGCGGGTGAAACTCGGTGGAAGCGCGTCCGCCGCCCGCCTAGCCTGGGAGTCCAATCCCAACGCACACATCCCTGGCCTGACCACGTCATGAGGGGGCGATCAGTCATGAAGAAAACGCTCCCCATCGGGAGGATCCTGAGTTTCTACTGGCGGGCGGCCTGGCGCTACCCCGGCCTGGTCGTCGGCTGCCTGTTGGCGGTGCCACTGACGGTGCTCACCAACTCGCTCGTCCCGCCGCTCATCGTGTCCGACGTGTTGAACCGGCTGAGCAGCCGCGACTACCAGCCGCACCAGCTGTGGGCCAGCTTCCACACCAGCCTCGTCGCGTACGCGATCACCATGTTGCTCGGCGGCATGGTGGCCTGGCGGGTCGTCGACCATTTCGCGTGGCGGCTCGAGGCCAAGGTCGAGCGCGACCTCGCGCAGCGCTGCTTCTCGCACCTGATCGGGCAGTCGGCCGACTTCCACGCCGACACCTTCGGTGGGTCGCTGGTCTCCCAGACGACCAAGCTGATGGGCAGCTACATCCGCATCGCGGACACCACGATGTTCCTGATGCTGCCGCTGGTCTGCGTGCTCGGCGGCATCGGCGCCATCATGGCCTTCAAGGCGCCGCTGTTCTCGATCGTGCTGGCGGTGTTCTCCCTCGTCTACATCGTGACGGCTGTCCTCATCTCCAGGCCGGTCCGCCGGATCGGTGGCCAGCACGCGGCCGCCGAGAGCGCGCAGACCGGCAACCTGGCCGACGCCATGACCAACGTGATGGCCATCAAGAGCTTCGCCAGGGAAGGGCACGAGCGGACCCGGTTCGCCCAGGCCACCGAGCGGACGCAGGGCACGCTGATGCGCCTGGCCGGTGCGCACATGCGGCAGATGGCCTACTTCAGCGGGATCACCAGCCTCATCTCGGTGGTCTCGCTGGTGGTCGCCATCTACGGCGTGGTGTCCCTCGAGGCGAACGTCGGCACCGTGTTCCTGATCGTGAACTACGCGGCGTCGGTGGTGCAGCAGCTGTTCCAGTTCAGCAACAACAGCCTGCGTACCTACAACCGTGCCTTCGGCGACGCCAGCGAGATGATCGAGATCCTGGCGGCCGAGGCCGTGGTGCAGGACCCGCCGGAGCCGGAGCAGGTCCGCATCGGTCCCGGTGCGATCACCTTCGACAACGTCACCTTCCGGCACACCGGCTCCGAGGGCGCCCTGTTCGAGGGCCTCAACCTGCACATCGAGCCAGGTGAGAAGGTCGGCCTGGTCGGGCACTCCGGCGCGGGCAAGACCAGCTTCACCCGGCTGCTGCTGCGCTTCTCCGATGTCGACGGCGGGCGCATCGTGATCGACGGGCAGGACATCGCCCACATCACCCAGGCCGACCTGCACGCGAGCATCGCCTACGTGCCGCAGGAACCGCTGCTGTTCCACCGGTCCATCAGCGAGAACATCGCCTACGGCAAGCTCGACGCCTCCACGTCCCAGATCGAGCTGGCCGCGGCCAGGGCCAACGCGATGGAGTTCGTGAGCACCCTGGAGAACGGCTTCGGCACCCTCGTCGGGGAGCGCGGCGTGAAGCTGTCCGGCGGCCAGCGCCAGCGCATCGCGATCGCCAGGGCGATGTTGAAGGATGCGCCGATCCTGTTGCTGGACGAGGCCACGTCCGCGCTGGACAGCGAGAGCGAGGTGCTGATCCAGGACGCCCTGTGGACGCTGATGGAGGGGCGCACGACGATCGTGATCGCGCACCGGCTCAGCACGATCCAGAAGATGGACCGGATCATCGTGCTCGACGACGGCGAGATCGTCGAGATGGGCTCACATCGCGAGCTGCTGGACAACCCCGGCGGGATCTACGCGTCCTTCTGGGCGCACCAGTCGGGCGGATTCCTCGACAGCCCCGTCAGCTGAACTGGATGTCGGTGAGGTCGATGGACACCATCAGCTGGTCGAGGACCGGCCCGTCGGGGGTCTCCCGCCGGTACGCCCGCCGCTTCGACGGCAGCCGGATCCCGGCCACCTCCACCATGTCGTAGACGTAGTGGACGCCGACAAATCCGCCGGCCACGTCCACCCGGTAGTCGTTGCGCCGGAACAGGAGGTCGTCCTCGCCGAAGTAGAACTCCTGCTCCGTGCTGTGCCCGGCGATGGTGGGCGGGAACGTCGCACGCAGTCCGCGCCAGCGTTCGCCGTTCTCCTCCACCGGCTCGATCTCGACCACGGCGAACCCGGGCATCGCGAGCAGGAACGGCGACGTGAGATAGGCCCACAGCGCGTAGCCGTTGAAGTAGGCCCGGTGCAGCGCATCCCACGGCGTCAGCAGCTCGTGCCCGGCGAACGACGCCCGGGGATCGGTCCGCTCGGCCACCACCCGCCCGTCGAGCTTCTCGATGGCGATGCGGCCCGGGGTGAAGTCGGTGCGCTGGTCGGGCGATCCGTACGGCTGGACCGACGCCCACTGCTCGTGCAGTGACACCGACATCCGCCGCGGCTCCTGGTCCTGCACCAGGCCCTTCATCGCCCACAGCTCACCCCCGCTGACGATCGTCGCTCGGACGCTCGTCAGCTCCCGCCAGCGGTCGAGTCCGCCGTGCGCCACCAGTACCTGGTCCAGCAGGTCGCTCACAGCGGGCCCCCGGCGGCGAGCACGCCTTCGAGGCGTCGCACCAACTCGTCCGCCCCGGTCGACTCGGTGAAGTGGGTCAGGAAGCTCCCGGAACGGTCCAGCACGTAGGTGATGGCCGAATGCGGCACCACGTACTCGTCCCGCTCCTCCGGATCCGCCACTCGCCTGGCGAACACCCGGAACTCCTTCTTCGCGGCGTCGATCTGGTCGGCCGTGCCGGTCAGACCGGTGAAATGGGGG
Source organism: Pseudonocardia sp. Cha107L01 (assembly GCF_052566575.1). NCBI lineage: Bacteria > Bacillati > Actinomycetota > Actinomycetes > Pseudonocardiales > Pseudonocardiaceae > Pseudonocardia > Pseudonocardia sp. Cha107L01. The sequence goes on along the minus strand of NZ_CP199579.1, from coordinate 3,879,572 downwards.
TAGTTCGCTTCCAGGAAGGCCTTCATGGTCGCGGGGGTGTCCCGGTCCGGATCGACCGTGACGTACAGCCCCTGGAACTGGTCCGCCCGGGAGCCGAGCTCGTCCAGGACCGCCGAGAGTGTGGTCAGCGCGCGCGGGCACACCACTCTGCAATGGGTGAAGCCGAAGAACACCACGAGGAAGCGTCCTCGATAGCTCTCGTTCGTGACCGGGGTCCCGTTGTGGTCGGTCAGGCTGAACCGGGCACCGACCATCGACCCGCGCGCCGGCCGGACGACCGCACTCATGACCGCGCCCCCTCGCCCGGCCGCCCGTCGAAGTGCATCGAGTACCGGTGCGGACCTCCGTCCGGGCACACCAGCAGGTAGCCGTCCTCGCCGCGGCGGACCTCACCGGCACCGGCGTCCACCTCGATGTCCCGGCCGCCGCGTGCGATCACCCGGCCACCCTCGGACAGCGTCCAGCCCTTCCCCGCTGAGTCGACATTGCCCAGCACCACAACACCGTCGCCCTCCCGGTCGTCCCTGCGCCGCAGGGTGAACACGAGCTCACGCCCGTCGCGGTCGAAGTACGCCCTGGTCACGTCGACGTCGGGCGCGACCCCGGTCAGTGCCGGCTCGGCGAAGTGCCCGCGATCCCACGGCTCGTTGTACAGCTTCCAGAAGCCGTCCTCGACGTTGAGCCGCGCGTAGGCCAGCAGCACGTTGCCGACCATCGGCTCCATCTCGGTGCGGTTGCCCTCGGCGTCGGTCCGCTCGTCGTTGCGGGGGTAGTACAGGCCGCCGTCGCGCCACCTGGGGGCCATGAACCGGTCCGCGTGGGTCAGCAGGCCGCGCAGTGTGTCCGCGTCGCCCATCTCCGAGGCCCAGGCCGAGACCCAGCCGTGGTCGCAGGCGTCGCCCACCACGGGGTTCCCGGCGAGCAGGAAGGGCTCGCCGGGGTTGACCGAGAGGGCCCCGCCCACGCCCTCGCGGATCAGGTTCGCCAGCTGGTCGGGGTAGTTGGCCCGGACGAAGTCGCGGTTCCACATGTTCATCAGGGCCCCGCACCAGGCGTCCACCCACGGCCAACTGCCCCGGTTCGGCACCAGCGCCTTGCTGTCCTGGGCCATCATCATGTTGTAGTGGCCGTTCTCGTCGAGCCTGCCGAACTCCGACCAGGCCCGCTCGTAGCCCTCGGTCACCTCGGTGGCGACCGACGCGCCGGTGAGGATGTCGTGCATCCGGAACCCGAGGATCGCGGGCTGGTTGCAGATCTGGTAGACGCAGTTCGGCTCGCACGGGACGCCGAGGTAGCCGTTCTCCACCATCAGCCAGTAGATGTGCTCGTTGAGGGTGTTCTGGTCGTACTCGAACCGCTTCTCCTCGCCGCCCCAGAACGGGGTGTAGAAGCTGAAGGTCAACGCTCCGGGGCGGGCGTAGCTGTCGTCGTCGAACAGGTAGTTGAACAGCAGCGCCATCGACTGCACGTAGGCGCTGTACATGATGTTGTCGCGGACGACCGGGTTGTACTCCTCGTGGTAGGACCCGCTCAGGTGCTGGTTGAACGCGGCACCACCCCGGCTGGTGTCCTTCCAGTAGATCCAGACCTCGGGCAGCAGCATCTTTTGGATCGCCCGGTCGAACAGCGGCTTGAAGACTCCGGGGGCGGCCGGGAGCCGGTGCGCGTGCGTCAACGCCAGGGCGTAGGACAGGTAGGCGAGCTGGAACCGGTAGCCCCCGAAGTCGTCCTGCCCGAGCCCCTTGCCCCCCATCAGTGACCAGTCGTTCGGTGGCTGGTTGAGCAGGTTCTCGAAGTGCCGGAGATGACCGATCTGCTCCGGGCTCAGCTCGGCACGCATGGCCTGCGTGACCTGGTGTGCGGCTCCGGCGATCGCTGCCATCACGTGCTCCTCACTAACGCACTGCCGGACGGCCCTTGTCCGGGCTCTAATATGACCGGCTGTTTTAAGAGCTGTCAAGCCGCTCCGGTGCGAGGTAGAGTCTTCGTAGACGACTGGCCATCTTTCCCGGAGGAGTCACCATGCCGAGGCCAAGCCTCCGTGAGAACGTCGTGGCCGCGGCCGTGGACCAGTTCCACCGACGCGGCTACCAGGGCAGCGGCGTCAAGGACATCACCGACGCCGCCGGCCTCCCGAAGGGCTCGTTCTACAACTACTTCGGCAGCAAGGAGGACATGGCGCTCGAAGCGCTCCGGCGCTACGGCGCGGGTCGGGAGATGGTCCGGCTGCAAGACCAGGCGACGCCGCCGCTCGCGCGACTGCGGGCGCACTTCGAGTTCCTCCAGGATGATGTCGCGCGGGTCGGCGTGAACTACGGCTGCATGTTCGGGAACTTCGCGACCGAGTCCACGCTCGAGAGCCCGGCGCTTCGCGCGGCCGTCCACGGGGCGTTCGCCCACTGGATCGAGTCGGTGACCGGCGCCCTGCGCGACGCCGTGGAAGTGGGCGAGCTGCCGGCCGGGCGGGACATCGACCTGCTCGCCCGATCACTGGTCCGCGCTTGGGAGGGTGCGCTGCTGCACGCCAAGGTCCTCGCCGATCGCGGGCCGATGGACGACTTCTTCACCGGCACCTTCGAGCCGCTCCTCGGCATCCAGCCCTCGGGGGAGCCCCGCTAGTGTCCCGCGTCGGAAATTCGTGTGATAAGTCCGGGGATCCAGGTGGCGTCTGGCAAGGCGCCGCCCGCAGCTCATACCGGGGTATTCGCCAGGGCGGCAACGCCGCCAGGCGTCATCTGGGCGCCGGAATTATTGCGCAGATTTCCTGCGGGGGGAACTAGGAGGGTCCTGAATAATGCCGCTCGTCGCGAGCGGTGATCCAGTCGGATGGATCGCAAGGCTTGTGTCGTCCTCGGAGTCGCCGATACCGCTGTTGTATCGGCCGCGACGACAACGCCGCGAGGCGCCGACTGGGCGCCGCGCAGCAGAGCATGCATTGTTCAGGGCGCTCCTAGACCGTCAGCTCGCGCTGCCGCGCCCGGAAGGCGGCGGCCTTGACGCGGTTCTGGCAGGCGGTCGAGCAGAAGCGCTTGGTGCCGTTGCGGGAGACGTCCACGAACACCCGATCGCACTCCGGAGCGGAGCAGACGCCGAGCCGGTCGAACATCGGGTTCCCCAGCACCACGGCCAGCGCGGTGGCCATCGCGGCCGCCCAGCCACGCGCCCACCCCGAGTCCGCCGCGTGGCAGTGCAGGTGCCAGGGGTGCTCGCCGTGAGTGCCCGGCTCGCCACCCGGATGCCCGGCGCCACCTTCATCGGGGTGGTCCCCTGCTGCTCGGGCTCGCCGCCGCGCACTACGGCTCGGTCGCCACCTGGCTGCGGGCCGACCTCGCCGACCCGGGCTGGGCCGACGCGCTGCCGCCGACCATCCACGCGGCGGTGTCCACCACGGCACTGCACTGGATGCGCCGCGACCAGCTCGCGGAGCTGTACCGGACCCTGGCCGCCCGCACCGCCCCCGGCGGAGTCCTCGCCAACGGCGACCACCCTCACGCTCGCCGACCAGGGCCTCACCGCACTGGGCAACGCCGTCAAGGCGGGCCGCGCCGCCCGCGCCGGGGTCGCCGACCGGGAGGACTGGCCGAGCTGGTGGGCCGCCGTGGCGGCCGATGACCGGCTCGACGCCCTGACCGCCGAGCGGGACCTGCCCGGGACCCGGACCGGCTCAGGGCCCGATGACGTCGAACGCCACCACGGCAGCAACCAGCTCAGCGTCACCGACCACGTGGACCTGCTGCGCGCCGCCGGCTATACCGCCGCCGCCCCGCTCTGGCAGGTGGGCGACGACCACATCGTCGTCGGGCTCCGCTGAACCCGGCCCGCTGAACCCGGCCCGCTGAACCCGGCCCGCTCGGTCCGGAGCGGTCCTGACCGGGACTGACGAGATCAGGAGCGCGCACTAGTTGACACGGAGCCGTGTCAACTACTAGAAAGTGCTGGGTGATACGAGGCCGTGTCACTTTCCGGGGAGGCGCCGTGACCGTTCGGCCGTACCGCGGCGTCAGCGCCGAGGACCGGCGCACCGAGCGGCGTGCCCGGGTCAAGTCGGCCTGTCTGGACGTGGTCGGTGAACAGGGCGTCGCCGAGGTCACCGTCGAGGCGGTCAGCGCCAGGGCCGGGCTGACCAAGCGCTACTTCTACGAGAGCTTCACCGATCTCGACGCCCTGCTCGCCGAGGTCATCGACGACATCTTCACCGAGCTGCTGGCCGAGATCCTCGAGGCGCTCGGGTCGGTCGGCCCCTCGGTGCACCAGCGGGCGCACACCATCGTCAGACTCCTGATCGACTTCTTCCAGCGGGACGCCCGCCGGGCCCGGCTCTACGTGGAGGCACCCGGCCAGCCGACCCTGCGCGCCCGCCGCGAGTTGGCGTTCGACTCCTACACGCGCCTGCTGGTCGAACACCTGCGCCCGGGCTCGACCCCGATGCCGGCGGCGACCGTGGCGGACCGCCGCCGCGCACTCGCTGCGTTGATCATCGTCGCCGGGGTCACCCAGGCCGCCAGCATGTGGCTGCGCGGCGCCGTTGACCTCGACCGGGACCAGATCGTCGACGAGATCACCCGCGTCATGATCGCCGCACTCGAATGACCGCACTCGAATGACCGCACTCGAATAGCCGCCCGATCGACCTGACGCCCCTCCCCCACCACACCGATCACGAGGAGACCCGCCATGACCGCAGTGGCCACCGGAATCGACCTGCTGAGCTCCAAGTCCTTCGCCGACGGGCATCCCGTCGAGCAGTACCGCTGGCTCCGCGAGAACGCCCCGGTGTTCTGGCACGACGAGCCGGGCGGCCCCGGCTTCTGGGCGGTCACCGGCTACGACCTGGTCCGCCAGGTCAGCAAGCAGCCGGACATCTTCTCCAGCGCCGCCGGCGGCATCATGATCAACGAATTCCCGCCGGAGGAGCTGGAGTTCTTCCGCACCATGATCCTGGTGATGGACCCGCCGAAGCACTCGTTCTACCGGCGGCTGGTCGGTGGCCTGTTCACCCCGAAGCGCGCCGCCCTGTGGACCGACTCCATCGGCGACACGGTGCGCGCGATCCTCGACGAGGTCTGCGAGCGCGGCGAGTGCGACCTGGTCGAGGACATCGCCGGCAAGCTGCCCTCCTACGTCATCGCCGAGCTCCTCGGCATCCCCAGGGCGGACGGCGAGCGGCTCTACGTGCTCACCGAGATCATGCACTCCGCACCCGACGCGGTCACCGACGAGCAGCGGTTCGCCGCCATGGGCGAGATCACCGGCTACGCGGCGCAGGTTCGCCAGCAGAAGCTGGCCGAGCCGGCGGACGACCTGGCCAGCCGACTGGTGGTCGCCGAGGTGGACGGGCAGCGGCTGACCGAGCAGGAGTTCTCCTCGTTCTTCCTGCTGCTGCTCAACGCGGGCGGTGACACCACGCGCAACCTGATCGGCGGCGCCACGGTCAACCTGCTGCGCCGGCCCGAGCTGCTGGCCCGGCTGCGCGCCGACATGCCGGGGCTGATGCCGACGACCGTCGAGGAGCTGCTGCGCTTCCAGAGCCCGGTGATCTACATGCGGCGGACCGCGGTGCGCGACACCGAGCTGGGCGGCACCCGGATCGCCGCCGGTGACAAGGTGGCGGTCTACTACGGAGCGGCGAACGGCGACCCCGCCGTGTTCGACCGGCCCGAGGAGCTGGTGCTCGACCGGACGCCCAACGAGCACGTCGCGTTCGGTGGCGGCGGGCCGCACTTCTGCCTTGGCTCGCACTTCGGGCGCATCGAGATCACCGAGATGATGACCCAGCTGCTGACCCGCTTCCCCGACCTCGAACTGACCGGCGAGCCCACCTGGCTGGCGTCCAACTTCATCTCCGGCCCCACCCACGTCCCGGTGCGCTACACCCCCAGCACTCCCATCGGCGGCTAGTGTCCTGAACACTGCATGCTCTGCCGCGCTGCGCGGGCGGGAGGTCACAGTCGGTGACTGGCAGATTGAGTCAGGCTGCTGAACCTGGGCGTGGGCTGCGTCGAGGTCGACGTGAGTCTGGTTCGCAGCGAAAATTACCGGACTGACGTTGGTCCTCGGTGACGATGGACGCGCCCAGGGGGCGACACCGGGCTGCCCTGTCGGTGACGGGGCGTTACCGCCAGCGTGAGAGTGGTGTCCTGTGGCCTGTTCGGAAGGGGTGGGCGTCCCGTCGCGACAGAAGTTGGAGCGGGCAGACACAACAGCAGACGTCCAGCTAGTGCATGGCGCGGCTGGCCGGCGGCGCTGCGGGGGCGGCCGGCGGCGGGGCCAGGTTGGGCAGCACCCGCCGGACCAGGTCGACCAGTACGGGACCTTCCTGGGCGGGTGGGAACACACCGCGGTCGAGGCTCGCGGTCACCGTGTAGCGGTCGTAGGCGGTCATCAGCACCGTGCGGGCCGGCTCGGTGAGCAGCACCGCATGAGCCTCGCCGAGGGCGATGGGCGCCGCGGCCAGGGTGTCGCCGCGCTCGGCGGCGACGTTGCGCAGCCGCTGCTCGTCGGCCGCCGACCCATCGCTGAACGCGGCCAGGCCGAGCTGCAGCATCGGGTCGCCCGCCCCACCGGTGGCACCGTTGCGCTGGTATCCGCAGTTCATCCGCTCCAGCAGGCCCACCGACGTGGACGGCACGCCCAGCACGGTGTGCACGGCCACGCTCCCGGTGGGCTGGGCCAGCAGTCCCGCGGCGTCCACCGGGCCGTTCAGTACCTCCGCGCAGTCGGCCGGCAGCAGGGTGGCGCGCGCCTGGACCGGAGCTGGGCCAGCCTGCTCGGCCTGCGCGGTGAAAGTCGGCACGACTACCGCCGGGGTGCCGTGCGAAGCGCCCGCGTCGACCCAGGTGAGGACCGCCCCGGCGACCAGCGCAAACGCGAGCGCCACCAGCAGACCGCGCCGCGACCTGTCCGCCGGCACCAGGCGTCCGCGTTGCATGTCGTCGGCTCCCCCCACCCGAAGTCGGCCTCTTCGGGCAGGAGTATCCATTTCGCCGAACCGCAAACGCCCGGGTCGGAGCCTGCGCGGGAGATCTCCCGCGCGACCGGCCGGTTTCGAACCAAAAGGGGCAGATATCGTGGCTGAACGGGAGATCTGCCCGGGAAAGTTGACCATTAGAGTTTCGCGGCATGTCGCGGCTGGCAGCTCAGGGTGCGATGACCACGATTAGCCCCACAGCCGCCGCTCCCGAGCCGCTGACCTGCGTTGTGACGAAGCTCGGGCACCTTGTCGAACGTCAGATGCACCGCGCCCTCACCGCGCACGAGGTCAGTGCCGGTCAGTTCACCGCGCTCACCTTCGTTGCGAGCCACCCCGGCGTGAACCGGGCCGATCTCGCACGCGGACTTCAGATCACGCCACCGGCCGCCGGCGGACTGACCCGGCAGCTCGTCGAGAAGGGCCTGCTCGCCAGGACGACATCGCAGCGAGGCATGCCGATCGCGTTCACCCTCACCCCGGCCGGCGAACAGACCCTGCACCGAGCGACGCCCACGATCGAAGCGCTCACCGGGGTGATGTTCGACTCCGTCCGGCCCGATATCGCGGCAATGATGGACGGCGGACTCCGCCATCTGCTGTCCAAGCTCAGTCAGGACCCCCGGCTCGGTCGAGTCTGAACACCGGGCGCCAGGCCTGACACCAATCCCCGACGGCCGAAGCGCTCGGTCCGGAACGGTCGGGCCCGGAGATCACACGCCTGGTTTATTCCCGGGCTGTCCGGCCTATCAGTGCTGTATCAGCTTTGCATTGCTAATTAGGGCCGCAAATGGTTCTGTCGTTGTATGACCTGTTTGTCGCTGTTGCGCTCGAGTGTCAGGTGATGTCGGAGACCCCTGAGGATCTCCTGGAAATGAAGGCACCGGCGCCGCTGACAGGTACCGCCCCACCAACGGTTCCGGAACCACCCGGACGGGAGGCGGAGCCGGGAAAGCCCGCCCCGAGGCCAGCCGAGGCGTCGACCCATACGGACAAGTGGGGTCTGCCACTCGCCGTCGTCGTGGTCGGCATGTTCATGTCCGTGCTGGACACCAGCATCGTGAACGTGGCGATCCCGACGATGCAGGGCCAGTTCGGCGCCTCGCCGGACCAGATCTCCTGGGTTGCCACCGCGTACACCCTGTGTCTCGGCATCGTCGTGCCGACCAGCGCGTGGCTGGGTGAACGGCTCGGCCTCCGTCGGCTGTACCTGATCTCACTGCTCGGGTTCTCGTTCTTCTCCGCGCTCTGCGGCACGGCGGACAGCCTGAACATGATGATCGTGTACCGGATCCTGCAGGCGATCCCGGGCGGCGTCATCCCGGTCACCTGCCTGACCATCCTGTACAAGCTGGTGCCGCCGAGGAAGCTCGGGGTGGCGATGGGCATGTACGGCCTCGGCATCGTGTTCGCACCGGGTGTCGGGCCGGCACTGGGCGGCTACCTGGTCGAGTACGTGAACTGGCGGCTGATCTTCTACATCAACGTGCCGGTCGGCATTCTCGGCGCGATCGCGGCGATCTTCGTGCTGCCCAAGTTCGCCGGGGCGAAGGGCCGCAAGTTCGACCTACCGGGCTTCCTGTGCATCGCCACCGCCGCCTTCTCCCTGCTGCTCGCGGTGTCCGAGGGGCAGCAGTGGGGGTGGACCGGCTACCGGGTGTTGATCCTGCTGGCGGTGAGCGTCAACACGTTCGCCCTGTTCGCGGTGATCGAGCTCAGTGTCGCGCAGCCACTGCTGGACATCCGGGCGTTGCGGCACTGGCCGTTCGTCAACTCGTTGTTGCTGATCGCCGTCATGTCGACCGGCATGTTCGCGGTGCTCTACTACGTGCCGCTGTTCCTGCAGTCCGGTCAGGGAATCACACCGATGAATACCGGTCTGGTCGTATTACCCCAGGCAGCGGCGATGGCGTTGATCATGCCGTTCGCCGGGCAGATCTACGACCGGATCGGAGCTCGCTGGCCGGCCATGATCGGAGTGCTGATCAGCTTGATCGGCAGCTACTTGATGATCAAAGTCAGCGCCGACACCACGCGCACGGAAATGGTCGTCTGGACAGTGATCCGAGCCGCCGGCCTCGCACTGGCCTTCATGCCGATCATGACGGTCGGTCTGGCGGCACTGCCCGCGAGCATCATCAACTCCGGTAGCGCGATCAGCCAGATCGCCCAGCGGGTCAGCAATGCGCTCGGGGTTGCCGCGCTGGGCGCACTGTCCACCGTTCAACAGGCCCAGCTCTATGCCGACCGCTCCTCGTTGCTGACCAGCAGCGGACCCGACGTACTGCCCCAGGTGCAGGACATGCAGCAACAGGGGCAGGCCGGACTGCTGCCGCTGTGGCAACAACTGCAGACCCAGGTCATGGCGCAGAGCTACAGCAACATCTTCCTGGTCACCACGGTCGGCTCACTGATCGCGCTGGTGCTCACCTTCTTCCTGAAGGGGGGCCGTCCGGCGGCCGGCCAGGAGCGCGAGATGGTGGAGATCTGATGTTACCCAATTCACACTTGACGAAGATCGTCTAATACTCACAGCTAATTCTTAAGTCAACGGTAATTCAATATTACAACAAGTTTTTCGGTGTCGAATTTCACACGTGTTGCTTGGGCACGACCATTCGTACTGGTCCCAGTGACCCCTTTGTACTGGTCCCAGCGATCTCTCAGTGGCGATCACCTATTGTCGTTGTCGGACGCGCCGAGCAATGACTTAGACGCAGCGAGTGGCGGCGCTTCAACAAAGGAGTGGGATGATCGAGCTCGAGGGCATGACCAAGTCCTTTCGCATGGCCGAGGGTGAGATGACGATCTTGCACGGCATCGACCTGACGATCCAGGCCGGCGAGATGGTCGCCATCATGGGCCCTTCCGGCTCCGGCAAGAGCACCCTGATGAACATCCTTGGCTGCCTGGATGCACCGAGCTCCGGGCGGTACCTGCTCGACGGCACCGACGTCACGAAGCTGTCGAAGAGGCAGCTGGCGAAGACCCGGGGCCAGCGGATCGGGTTCGTGTTCCAGTCGTTCAACCTCATCCCGCGCACCGACGCGATGCGCAACGTCGAGCTGCCGCTGATCTACAACGGGGTCCGCAGCCGGCGGGCGAAGGCGAAGGCCGCGCTGGAGCGGGTCGGGCTCGGCACCCGGCTGCGGCACGTGCCCAGCGAGCTGTCCGGCGGTCAGAAGCAGCGGGTGGCCATCGCCAGGGCCCTGATCAACGACCCCTCGATCATCCTGGCCGACGAGCCGACCGGTGCCCTGGACACCAAGTCGACCGTCGAGATCATGGAGCTGTTCACCGAGCTCAACGCCGCGGGCTGCACCATCATCGTGATCACCCACGAGGATGAGGTCGCGGAGTACTGCACGCGACGGGTGTGGCTGCGCGACGGGTGCATCCAGAGCGACGACAAGGTCCACAACCGCAGGACGAAGCTCGCCGCCGTCAGTGCCTGAGGGCCGCGGTCCGCGCTGGAGATCGACCAACCCGGCATCCCGAGAGCTCAGCTCTGCGTAGGTATACGCAACGGCCGCACTGGCCCGGCCCAGTTGTTGCGTATCCTTACGCAGAGCAAAGGGCCGTCGGGTCCGGCGGATACGTGGACGTCCGCCCATTGTTCAACAACGCCGCCGCGAACAACTTCTCACCGATCGTCGCCAATTCCAGATCGGAATGATCCGACACAATCGCCGCGGACTCGGCGCAACCCACTTCCACCAATGAACAAGGCGAGCGCTCGGGAGCGTGGCAACGCAAGCCGACGTGAAGTCACGACCGTCCCGGACGGGAGCGGAGGAGCACCCGGCCTACGGCTCGATCACGACCTTGCCGAGCACCGTGCGGTCACCGAGCCGCGCAACGGCTTCGCCGGCCCGCTCGAGCGGGAACCTGCCGCTGATCGGCGGGTCGACGACGCCGCTGGTCAGGAACGGCACCAGCCGGTCCCACTCCTGGCGCATGTACCCCGCCCGGGGCAGGGCGTAAGCGCCCCAGCCGACGCCCCGGACGTCGACGTTGTTCAGCAGCAGGCGGTTGACCTTCACCGTCGGGATGTCGCCGGCGGTGAAGCCGATGATCAGCAGCCGGCCGAGCGGAGCCAGGCTGCGCAGGGAGTCGGTGAACCGGTCACCGCCGACCGGGTCGATAACCATGTCGACGCCCTGGCCGCCGGTGAGCTCCTTCGCCGCATCCTTGAAGCCGTCGGCCAGCACGGCCTCGTGCGAACCGATGGACTTCACGAACTCGGCCTTCTCCGGCGTGGACACCACCGAGATCACCCGGGCACCGAGCGCGGCGGCGAGCTGGATCGTCGCGGTGCCGATGCCGCCGGCCGCTCCGTGCACGAGCACGGTCTCGTCCTTGCGCAGTTGGCCCCGAGTGATCAGGGCAAAGGTCATCGTGAGGTAGTTCATCGGCAGGCAGGCGCCGGCGGCGAAGTCGAGGTTGTCCGGCAGCGGGAACACGAAGGTCTCCGGTAGCGCGACCACCTCGGCGAACGCGCCGGTGGTGCTGGTGCCGGCGACCCGGTCCCCCGGCGCGAACTCCGAACCCGCCGGTGCCTCGCGGACGACGCCGGCGAACTCGCCCCCCAGCACGAACGGCAGCTCCGGTTTGTACTGGTACATGCCCTTGGTCAGGAGCAGGTCGGGAAAGTTGACCCCGGCCGCCTTCACCTCGACCAGGACCTGGCCCTCGGCGCGCACCGGCTCCGGCACCTCGGCGATCTCCACCGCGTCCGGTCCGTCGAGCCGAGCTACCTGCACCGCGCGCATCAATGCACTCCCGTCGTCGTGGCCAGCCGTCGTCGTGGTCGCGTTCAGCCGGATAGTGGCACGTTACGGCCGGCGGTGTGCTGGCGAGCCCGCCAGGGCGCCGTGAGCGCCGCACCCACCACGACGAACCACAGCACCCAGCGTCTGAACCCAACAGTCATGCCCATCGGACGGGACGGCGTGTTGAGATGTGACAGTCAACCGTGGAGGACAGCGTTGAGAAAGATCGTCTACATGATGTCGGTGTCTCTCGATGGATTCATCGAAGGGCCGGACCGCGAGCTCGACTGGCACCAGGTCGACGACGAGCTGCACAGCCACTTCAACGCACTGCTCGCCCCGATGGGCGCCTTCCTGAGCGGGCGGGTCACCCACGAGCTGATGGCCGCGTTCTGGCCGACGGCGGACGCGGATCCCTAGAGCACCGGGCCCGCGGTCGAGTACGCGCGCATCTGGCGGGACATGCCGAAGATCGTGTTCTCCAAGACCCTGGAGAGGGCCGACTGGAACACCACCGTGGTCCGCGACCTCGTCGTCGACGACATCAAAGCGCTCAAGGCACAGCCCGGTGGCGACCTGGCACTCGGCGGCGCCGACCTCGGGGCGGCGTTCATGCGGCACGACCTGGTCGACGAGTACCGCGTCTACGTCCACCCGGTCCTCATCGGGCGGGGCAGACCGATGTTCCAGCCGGCGGATGACAAGGTCAGCCTCCGGCTCGTCGAGACCAGGACGTTCGGTAACGGGGTCGTCCTGCTCCGCTACCAACGGCCCTGACCGCGGTGTGCGACCAGCGGTAGCTTTGCCGCGATCACCGGGTAGCGGATACGCGACCCCTTCTCCGCACCGCGGCACGGAGACCGGCGGACAAGCGCTGGTCGAAAGCGCCGCCGGCGATATCCGGCCCCCTGTCGGTGGCCATCCGGGCGCGGGATCCCCTTTCCACGAGGTCGAGCGCGTCCGGTGCTCGATCATTCGGCAGCGGAAATACCAGGTCAGCGGGGTCGATGTACCCAGGAGGGCCTCGGCGACGACCTCAGCGGCCCGGCACGGTCGATCACGTCAGGCAGTGGAGCGGGTCAGCGGTACTTGATCTCCAGCCTCCGACCGACCGCGGTGACCCGGCCGCGGCCAACGACGCCGATGCCATCTTGTGGCAACCCACTCAGGAAGGGTGCCCGGCAACCGGAGGCGGACCTGTTGGCGGCCCTCCTGCCTCCGATTGCCACTCGTTGGACGACGGCATACCGCCGCACGGCCTCCACCCGTTCGGCGGCTGTCCGGTGTAGCACTCGGTCTATTGAATGCTGCCGCGGCCGAGCTGACCAATGACGATTGATGAGCACGGCCAACAATTCTCTGGCTACGCGATCGAGGGATCAGTGTCTTCACAACCGATGCCGCCACGGTTTCTGAATCTGGACGACGTGCTCTCGCGTGAGTTGCTGCTGCCGCGAGTGGACGGACTGGTCAGACGGGCGAACCCGATGGACTGGACCAGTACCGCCGCGACCGCGGCTGTACTGACGGTCGGCGCGTTGGGCGCGATCACGGTGGTCGCCCAGGCGATCGCGACCGGGGCGCCGCCGATCCCGTTCCCGGTCGCACTCGGAACGGTGCCCGGTGCCGATCCGGTGCCCGGGGCGCGACTGCCGGCCATCAGGGTGCTCTCACCAGGTCAACGACTGAACATCGGGACCATGCGTGCGTCGACCGGTTCGGGCCAGGGCTCGCAGTTCAGCCGTGCCGCGCTCGACACGCGCGACCAGCCCGGCAACAAGGCGGCCGACTACCACCAGTGGAGCGCTCCCCGCCTGCCCGATGGGCCACGCGGCAGCGGTGGCCACGCCACCAGTCGCCCGGTGCACCAATCGAGCGGCCAGCACCAGGGGCGGTCGGGCGGTCGGCACGCCGGCGGCGATGGCTCGGGCGCCACTCGAGGCCATCACCGGAGCGGTCCGCCGACGCAGCACGCGGGTGGCGGCCGCCACCGCGCCAACCCCGGCGGCGGTTCCGGGCACGGCGGCGGCAGGGGCGGCGGCCACAACGGCGGCGCGGGCCCCAACGGCGGCGCGGGCCCCAACGGCGGCGCGGGCCCCAACGGCGGTGGCGGCGGCCACGGCGGCGGCGGCCACGGCGGTGGGCACAACGGCGGTGGTGGGCACAACGGCGGTGGTGGGCATGGCGGCGGCGGCCACGGCGGCGGCGGGCACGGCGGCGGCGGGCACGGCGGCGGCGGCAAGGGCGGTGGCGGCGGCCACGGCGGCGGGCACTGACTTCAGGGCGTTGTTCGCGGCCCGTCGAGGAAGCCGTCGTTGCCGCGTTCGACGTCGTGGACTACGGCAACTCCCGTGCGGCAGCGCTCACCGCGACAGGCAGAGCTCGTTGCCCTCCGGATCAGCGAGCGTGACCCACGTGTAGGGCCCCTGCTTGCCGTGGTGCAGGAGCGTCGCCCCCTCGGCGGTCAGCCGTTCGGCCACCGCATCGATACCGTCGGTACCGATGCGAACGTCCAGATGGACCCGGTTCTTGACCGTCTTGGGCTCGGGTACGAGCTGGAAGAGGACGCGCGGCGCGCGGTCGGTACCGTCGGGATGGCGGATCGCCGCCCCGGCCTTCCACACCAGCGCGCCGCGATGGGTTGCCGTGTCGTCCAGGCTGGCCTGGCCCTGCTCGACCATCTTGAGGATGAACGCCTCGTCGCTCGGCTCCACCTCCCAACCGAGGGCGTCGGCCCACCAGTCGGCGAGCACGTGCGGGTCGGTCGAGTCGATGGTGACCTGGAAGTCATACGCCATGGGCAGACCGTATTGCCGACCGCCGACACTCCTGACCGCACGCATCGGCGATGCCCCCCGGGCTGGCACTCGGTAGGCTCGGGACCGGGATGAAGATCATGAAACGAGGCGCATGTTCACGGCGGAGCTCGGGGTTCTGACATGTCGCACCACGCGGGAGGCACGATGGAGCGCGAAGAGCTCACCTGGGAACTGTTCGGCACCGCGAGCAGGCAGCTCGCCCAGACGATCTCCGACGACGGTTTCGCCCCGGACCTGATCCTGTCGATCGCGCGCGGCGGTCTGTTCGTCGCCGGCTCGCTGGGCTACGCGCTGGACGTCAAGAACCTGCACGTGATGAACGTCGAGTTCTACACCGGCGTCGACGAGCGACTCGACATGCCGGTGGTGCTCCCGCCGGTACCGAACGCGGTCGACCTGACCGGCGCCACGGTCCTGGTCGCCGACGACGTCGCGGACACCGGCGCCACCCTGAAGCTGGTCCGCGACTTCTGCGCCGACCAGGTCGCCGAGGTGCGCTGCGCGGTGATCTACGAGAAGCCCCGCTCCGAGGTCAACTGCGAGTACGTCTGGAAGCACACCGACAAGTGGATCAACTTCCCGTGGTCGGTCCAGCCGCCGGTGGTCCGCCGCGAGGGCCAGGTGCTCGACGCGTAGCCGACCGAACTCAGGCGGCGAGAACTTCCGGCGCGGCCGCGGCCAGTCCCTCCGCGATCTCATAGGTGTTGAGGGCGGCGCCTTTCCGCAGGTTGTCGCCGCAGATGAACAGCTCGAGGGTGTTGCGGAAGTCCAGTGCCTGGCGGATCCGCCCGACGCAGGTCGGGTCGCCGCCGACGACCGCGAGCGGGGTCGGCCACTGTCCCGTCGCGGGGTCGTCGCGCAGCACGACGGTGGGCTGCGAGGCGAGCACCGCGCGGGCCTCGTCCACCGACACCTCGGAGGCGAAGGTGGCGTGCACGGCCACCGCGTGCGTCGTCACCACCGGGACCCGCACGCAGGTGGCGGACACCTTCAGGCCGGGGATGCCGAGGATCTTCCGCGCCTCGTTGCGGACCTTCAGCTCCTCCGACGACCAGCCGTCGTCCTTCAGCGAGCCGGCCCAGGGCACCACGTTCAGCGCCAGCGGCGCGGGGAACGGCGAGCTCGTACCGGGCCCGAAGTCCAGCCCGGCGCCGCCGAGCACCTCGGCCACGTCCCCGCCGCGCAACCCGACCTCCTTGCCGGCCACCGCGGCAATCTCGGCGTAGAGCTGGTCGATGCCGGCCTGACCGGCGCCGGACGCGGCCTGGTACGACGACACCACCAGCTCGCGCAGCTCGAACGCCCGGTGCAGCGCGCCCAGCACGACCACCATGGACAGCGTCGTGCAGTTCGGGTTGGCGATGATGCCCTTCGGCCGAACGGACGCGGCCGCGGCATTTACCTCGGGGACCACCAGCGGCACGTCCGGGTCCATCCGGAACGCCCCGGAGTTGTCCACCGCGACCGCACCACGCTCCGCCGCGACCGGCGCCCACACCGCGCTGACCTCGTCCGGCACGTCGAACACCGCGACGTCCACGCCGTCGAACACCTCCGGCGCCAACTCCCGCACCGTGATGTCCGCACCGCGCACCCGCAGCACCTTGCCGGCCGAGCGGGCCGACGCGACCAGCCGGATCTCCGACCACGGCACCGACTGCCGTGCGTCCATGATCTCGATCATCGTGGAACCCACCGCACCGGTGGCACCCACAACCGCCAGAACCGTCATCGTTGACTCTTCTCGTTGTTCGCGCGCGACAGTCCCTAGCGCGGGCAATCGCGATTCGCACCCGCCAAGGATCGGTCGCGCGAGCGGCGAGATCGATCGGGCAGCCCCGCCAACCCCGGCGGGCGAACCCCCGATCCGGACGTAGGGACAGCTCCCCCGACCGCCGCCGAGGGAGAGTGCCCGCTCGCGTCGGAAGAGATCCCCGCTCGTTAGGCTGAGACGTGGACCAAGGTTCGGCTCTGCCGCCGCGACGATCACGCGGCCGGCACTCGTCAGCCGGCCGCGGGAGCACCACGTCGGGGCACGGTAACCGGGCCGTTTCGGGGTATCCCGATATCGGTCTGCTCCGCCAGCTGTGGGGATTCCGGGCCTACGGCCGCGCGGAGCTACGGGCTCTGCTGCTCGGGGTGGGGATGCGGTTCGGCGAGCTGGTCGCGGACCTGGCGACCCCGTGGCCGTTGGCGCTGGTGATCGACAACTTGTTCAAGGGCAAGCAGATCGACGGAAAACTGGGTGCGGTGGCGTACCTGTTCGGGCCCTCGGGGGTTGAGGTGCTCGCCGTGGCCTCGTTGTCCGTGCTGGTGATCACCAGCCTGTCCGGCGTGTTCGACTACCTCGGCGACCGGATCCTGAACAGCGCAGGCGAACGGATCACCTCGGCCATCCGCTCCGATCTCTTCGGGCACCTGCAGCGGCTTCCGATGAGGTACCACGACCGGCACGCGGTCGGCGAGCTGATGAGCAGGATCGGCGGCGACACCGCGCGGATCGAGGACAGCCTGGTCGGGTTGTTCTCCACACTCATACCGGGTGTGGTGTCGCTGACCGGGTTCTCCATCGTGCTGCTGTCGGTGAACTGGCGGCTGGGCCTGATCGCGTTGTGCGCGGCCCCGCTGGTGTTCTTCACCGCGAGCCGCTACAGCCGGTTGACCCGCACGTCCGCGCGCCGCCGCCGCGCCGCCGAGGGCCTGATGACCGGATTCGTCGCCGAGTCCCTGCAGGGCATCCGCACCATCCACGTCTTCGGCCGCCAGGGCCTGCACGACGACCGCTTCGGCGCGGAGAACAGCGCGGTGCTCGAGACCGGCCTGCGCGCCGTGGAGCTGCGCGCCCGGTTCACCCCGTTGCTGGAGACCGTTGCCGCGCTGGGTGCCGCCGCACTGTTGTTCGTCGGCGGCTACGGGGTGATCGCCAGCTGGTGGACCATCGGCGTGCTGGTCGTGGTCACCAGCTACCTGCGCGACATGCTCAGTCCGATGCGGTCGCTGTCGAAACTGTCGTTGACCTTCACCCAGGGTGCGGCCTCGGCCGAGCGGGTCACCGCGATCCTCGAACAGGAGCGGCCGGTCAAGGTGGCCGGCCGACCACTCCCGGACCGGGTCGCGGGTTCGATCCAGTTGCGGCGGGTGGTCCTGGACTACGGCCGGGGGCCGGTGCTCAACAACCTCGACCTGGCCATCCGTCCCGGTGAGCGGATCGCGCTGCTCGGGCACAACGGGGCCGGCAAGTCCACCGTGCTGGCGGTGATCTCCGGGCTGTACGCCCCCTCCGGCGGCGACGTGCTCCTCGACGGTGTCCCGCTGTCGCAGGCGCCGGAGGCGTGGCTGCACAGCCAGATCGCGATCCTCCTGCAGGACACCTTCCTGTTCTCCGGCACGCTCACCGACAACATCCGGTTCGGCCGTCCGGACGCGTCCGACGCCGAGATCGCCCGGGTCGCGGACGCGGCGCTGGTCACCGAGTTCACCGCCAAGCTGCCCAACGGGCTCGACACCGAGGTGTCCGCCGGCGGCGTCGGGCTCTCGGGGGGGCAGCGCCAACGGGTCGGGATCGCCCGCGCACTGCTCCTCGACGCACCCGTCGTGCTGCTCGACGAACCCACCACCGGGCTCGACGCGCACGCCGAGGAGCTGGTGGTCCGCGCGCTGACCCGCCTGGTACACGGGCGCACCGTCGTGATGACCACCCACCAACCGGCCCTGACCAGACTGGCCACCCGCACGGTGCACCTCCACCAGGGCACGATCCTCCCGCCGCTCGACCCGCCGGACCGGCTCCGGGCGCACCCCACCGCGCCGCCGCCGAGGCGACGGATCGGGTCACTCAGACCACCGCACGCCCCCACCCAGGGTTACCCGCCCACCGACCACCGATCCCCTCCTCGCGGCGGGAGTCCTCGGCCCTGACCTGACCCGGGTGACCCGGCGGACGGGGTCCCGCGTCGGGCATTCGGCGGAGTGAGAGGATCTGCCCCCGAGGACGTCCAACGGTGGGTCCGACGACGGAGGCGAACGATCGTGAGCCGCGGCAGACCACCCGGTAGAGCTGTCACCGCGATCGCGGTGTTCGCCGCCGCACTGGGCCTGACCTCGTGCTCGGGCCCCGACCAGCCCACCGTGGGGCCGGTCGCGTTCGGACCGGCCGTGGAGATCGGACCGGCACCGGCGGTCCCCGACGACCAGGACGCGTACCAGCGTCAGCTCCCGGTCGCACTGGACGGGACCACCGCCTACCTCGGTGGCGCCGACGGCGTGCGGGTCGTGGACACCGTCAGCGGGCAGACCACCGCGACCGTCGGCCCGCAACACCCGGCGTCGGTGGCCGGGCCCACCGGCGGCCCCCCGGTGCTGACCACCATCAACAACATCAAGGTCGTCCTCTGGCCGTTCTTCGTCCAGGCCGCCGCCCCGGTGTACACCGGGGTGGCACCGGCCGCCGGCAACGACGGGTCCACGCCACCGGGCAGCGCCCCGCCGAGCGGCGGCGCGGACGCCACGCCGCCGAGCGCGAGCGACGGTCCCGCGCCACCGGGTACCGGGGACCGTCCGGTCCCAGCCGGCAGCAGTGACCGTGCGGCGCCACCCAGCTCGGACAACAGCTCCATGCCCCTCTTCGGCGCCGCCCCCACCGCGGCCGCGGCGCCCAACACCGGCGCCCCACCGCCCCCGGCCGGCGGCCCGACGTCGACCAACAGTCCGGCACCGACCAGCGGCGCGACGAACAATCCCCCACTCCCCACCGGCAGGGCGGTCGAACTGGCCAGCATCGCCACCGGGGACCGCGCGGTCACCGACGTCCTGGTCGGCCTGCCGGACTGGGCGTCCGGTGCCGCGTCCCGGGTCTCCGCGTCCGTCCTCGGCGCGGCCGGCTCGACCGTAGTGCTGGCCGTCACCGACGGGCTGTCGCACGTGGTCCTCGCGGCCGACGTCGGCACGGGCCGGACCGTGTGGACCCGCGACGGGTTCGCCGCCGGTGCGCTCGTCGGCGAGACCGTCGTCGGCGCCGAGGTCGACGCGCCCCGGGGTGCCACCGAACACATCAGTGGGCTGGCGGTCGCGGACGGCCGGACCCGCTGGACTCAGCTGCACGGCTACGGACTGCACGTGTCGCCGGCCGGCCCCACCCTGGTCGCGGCCATCGGCCAGCAGGCCGACTCCCCCACCCAGCCGACCTTCCAACTACTGAACGCGGACACCGGTGCGCCGGTCGCGAAGCTGACCGTGCCGCCCATTCCGTCCAGCCGCTGCATCTATGACGGGGTGGCGACCACCATCTGCTTCGCCCCGGACGCTCGGCGGGAGGGTCGCGCCGCGGTCGGCGTCGACGCCCGGACCGGGAAGCAGCTGTGGGCGGCGCCGGACTACAGCTCCAGCAACGCGGCCGGCCCGCTCGTCACCGCCGCGTGGCGCGGCATGCTCTACGCGACCGGTGACGGTGCGACCACAGATGTCTACCGGGCGAGCAACCACGCGTCCATCCGATCCGCGCCGGGGCCGGTCCCGATGGTGGTGGATGACCGCACCGGTGTCGGGCTCGACGCGAACGCCAGCCACATCGTCGCCCGCCAGGCGGTCGCACCGGACAGCTGAACCCCGCCGGACGGCGGTCGGAGCGCTGGGGCCTCGAAAAGCTGGGGCTCGACATGCTGGGCCAGGAGCCGGACAAGCCGGGCCCGAATCGTCCCCCGAGACGACCGGGCCCGGCTTTCGCGTCCGCTCGATCCGCTCCCCAGCGACCAGCGGTAAGTATTTGTTGCTGCCGGTTTACCCGCACGAGCGCTGATCCACACAACTTTGACCACAATAAGTGCGCAAGATCACTCATCTGGGCGGATATCACCCCTTCCCGAACGAGTTACATTCGTGTAATTAGACCGTGCGGGTAGGGCGAGGAGCCGCGTTCCGCGGATTGTCCCGGCCGGTCGTTTATCAGACGTCAACACCGCCTCAACACAGAAGGGTGAGAGTGGTAGATACCGGGGCATATCCAGTCGCGGCGGCGGGTTACACAAAACAGGGCTGGTCGCGATCCGACTCGCCCCGCGGAAGGGCGAATCAGCCATGGTCCAGTTGCCAGCCTCGGGCGACGTCCGGCAGTTCCGCGCGCAGGCGGCGCGTGCGATCGGCCCACAGTTCGCGCTGCTACGCGGGCCGCTGCTGGCCTCGCTCGGAGCCGGCGAGGTCGCTGTGTCCACACTCATCAGTCCGGACCTCTGGGCCGGTCGGCCGCCCCGGATGAGCTCCGTGACACCGGGCGGTGTCTACGCGCAACTGATGGGTCGAGGTCAGGACCGGCTGGCGCGGCTGCGCGCCCAACCGACGGTCGCCAGCACGCTGCGCGCCGTCGACGAGATGACGGTCCGGTTCAACCGGCGCCTGGAGCATGCGCTCGATGAGCTGAACGACTCGAGCGAAGAGTTCCTCGGCCGCCTGAGCTGGCAGACCTACGCGGAGTGATCGTGCCGGGTGAACGCGTTCGGCCCACGCAACCGGTCGGGCTCCCCCGCCCCGGACACCGCCGCATCCGATCGTTTTCGAACACGCTGCGTAAGGTCGGTTCCAGGGCGCTCACACCTCCGAGGCGAGTCTGTCCTTGAGCCGTGACGCGGCACCCGGCCGACTCGTTGACCAGCATGCGAGGACGTCGCAGCCGGGGAGCGGTCGCGGGGTTCGGTGTGCCCCGGCGACCAAGAATGGGTCGCCGGGGCACCACCATTTCAGGGCACGGCACGCCTGGCGCTGACGGTCAGTTCACGCAGCCGACCCGTCCCGGTGCTCTGATCTCCACTCGCCCCGATCGTCAAACAGCGTTAGATTAAGGCGGTCTGCGTCTCCCCGGCGGATCGAGGGTGCCATGAGCGCGAGTACGTCCGGTCAACTCGACTCGGTCACCCACGTGGCCCCGCACAGCAGCTATGACGCCCTGGTGATCGGCGCCGGGGCCGGCGGGATGGCGGCGGCCGCCCGGCTCAACCACTACGGCTACCGGACCCTGCTGGTCGAGAGCAGGGACCGGGTCGGCGGGCGCGCGTCCACGGTCGACATCGACGGGTTCGTCGTCAACACCGGGGCGGTGGTCACCGAGCTGGGCGGGGAGAACGGCCGGCTCTTCGACGAGGTCGGCGTCGACATGGGGGTCCGGCCGGCGAGACGCCCGCTCGCACTGCGACTGGGCCGCCGCGACATTCCACTGATGAGCGGGCCGGCGGGGTTCGCGTTCCGGGGCGCGCTGATCGGCGTCGGCGCGGTCGCCCGCCGGTTCGGCTCGCTCCGCCCGGCGCGGGGGGTCACGACGAGCGACTGGCTCACCAGCCTCAGGGCCGGCCCCGCCGTGCACCGGCTGGTTCGCAGCCTCACCAGCGCAATGTTCGCCGCGGAGCCGTCCGACGTGGAGGCCGCGCTGTTCTTCGACTACTTCACCAAGAAGGACGCGCTGAGCACCTACGGCACCCACCCGGAGGGCTCGATCGGGCCGTGGCGGGCCCTGGCGGAGAAGTTCCAGCGGACCGGCGGCGTGCTGTGGCTCGACAGCCAGGTCACCGCGTTCACCTTCGACGACAACGGCGCGGTGAACGGTGCACTCGTCCGCCGGGCCGGTGAGGTCGTCCGGGTGGCGGTCCGGCTCGCGGTCAGCAACGCGGGCCCGGTGGCCACCGTCGGCATGTGCGGTGACGGCGCACTCCCCCCGGGTTACGCCGACGAGATCCGCGCGCAGTCCCGTCCCAGTACGTTGATCACTGTCAACTTCGCGAGCCGCCAGCACATCACCGACCTGGACGGCCTGGTCTTCTTCGGCTCCACCCGCCGGCTGGCCTACGCCTCGCACCTCACCGCGACGTCGCCGGCGCTGGCGCCACCGGGTTGGTACCTCTACGCCGGGGCCAGCACGCCGCACCCCGCGACCGGCGAGTTCGACACCGAGGCCGAGATCGCCCTGCTCAAGCGCGACCTGCTGGAGAACTTCCCGGAGTTCGGCGACGCCAGGGTGCTGTCCGTGCAGATCTGCGCCGGCGAGGAGTGGCCGGCGCAGCGCGCCATCGCCGGCCGCGACCTGCCGCCCACGACCCCGATCGGCAACCTGTGGAACGTCGGCGACGGAGTCCGCGAGTGGGCCGGCGCGGGGCAGAGCGGCTGCGTGGCTTCGGCGCGCATCGTCACCGACCGGATTCGCGCGGAGTTCCCCGCGGCGGCGCTGCGTGCCCCGTCCTACTGAGGCCGCGCCCCGCGGCCGCCGGAGTCAGGCGATCAGATCAGCCGGTCAGATCAGGAAGGCCAGGGTCGGCAGGACGCGGGCGTTGTCGACCAGCGCAACCTTCTTGTAGGCCAGGCGCAGTTCGCCGTCCACCAGTCGCAGCCGATAGGTGTACCGCCCGGCCCACACCTCGCGGCCACGTTCGCGGGACTCGACCAGCACGAAGTTCGCCTCCACCGTCGTCTCGGCGCCGTCGGTGCCGATGATCTCGACGTTGGACACCACCCGGCGCAGTCGGGACATCGGGATCTGCGCGTGCCGGCGACCGGTCTTCAGCTGTTTGAGCCGGGTGGAGATCCGGTTGCGGTTGTCGTGGATGACCGACATCTGGGTCATCGGGTCGCTGTCGTCCGCGCCGGCCGGCACCCAGTACAGGGCGTCGTGGGTCCAGAGCGACTCCCACGCGTCGTAGTCGTGCTCGTCGGCGAACCTCGCCTCGCGGTACAGGAACTGCTCGATGTCGCGGATGTCCAGCGGTGTCGGTACCGACCCGGTCGCCGCGGTGCTTGTCACAGTGCTCGGCACGGTGCTCGTCACGACGCCCGTCCCTCGGTCATCAGCTGCTTGTAGTGCGCCCAGAAGCCGCGCATCCCGGTCTCGTCGGTCGCGCCGCCGACCGTGAGCCCGCGTTCGTCGACGTACTCCCGGTGCGCGCCTCTGCGCACGTCCAGCCACTCGGGCCGCAGCTCGGCCACCCCGGCCTGGTTGCGCTCGTACATCTCGGTGTCGTCGGCCAGCAGCAGCCCGGCCGGACCGACCGAACCCACGCACTGCTGCAACATGCGCCGGTTCATGTCCGGCGCGCCCTTGAACTGCACCGCGGTGACGTGCTGGACGGTCAGGTTCGCCGCCAGCGGCTGGATCGCGAACATCTGGATCTCGGCGATGAACAGGTTCGGGAAGATCATCACGTGCGGGCCGCCGTCGATCAGGATCTCCTCGGCCGCGTCGCCGTGCAGCGACCGCATCTTCGCCGAGTAGTCCGGCATCCGCGCCTCGGTGGTGCCGAACCAGCCCAGTGGCGTACCGATCCGCCGGAACTCCGGGCGGAGGTCGTTCTCGCTGTGCCCGTTGCCCAGCGCCCGCGTCACCGCGGTGGACTTGTCGCCGTAGAGCGCGCCGATCCCGCTCTGCGCCACGCTGAAGATCGAGGAGTGCACGAACTGCGGGTGGTAGCCGTCAGTCTCGTTCTCCGCCAGCAACTTCCAGTTCGCCCGGGCCCGGTGCTTCAGCCAGCCCGCGCTGATCTCGATCTCACCCTCCGGCGAGAGCCGCACCAGCCGGTCGATCTCGCCGGCGGCCTCGCCGAGGTGCTCGCGCAGCGTCGGCCCCTCCTCGGCGAAGCTGCCGAAGACGAAGCCCTGGTAGACCGCGACCCTCGGCACCCGGCCGAGCCCGAGGCTGAACTGCTTCTTCCCGCCGTACCCCTGCACGAGCGGGTAGCCGACCATCTCGCCGGTGTTGCGGTAGGTCCAGCCGTGGTACGGACACCGGAACGAGCTCGAGTTGCCGCTGTCCGCCTCGCAGACCAGGTTGCCCCGGTGCGCGCAGCGGTTGAGCAACAGGTGCACCTCCCCGGCGGCGTCCCGGGTCATCACCACGTCCTGCGGGCCGATGTTCTTGCGCACGTAGTCGTTCGGCTCCGCGATCTCACTGACGTGCCCGACGTAGACCCAGGTGCGGTACCAGATCTTCGCCAGCTCGTCGGCGAAGATCGCCGGGTCGGTGTAGAGCGAACCGTGCACCTGCAACGGCCGGATCAGGTCCTGGTAGGGGATGCCCGCGCGCCCCGGCGCGTCGACCGGAGGCGGCAACGGTGCGTCGGCCAGAGTCATGACAACTCCCTTCGGAGCACGTGGCGGGACGTTCAGGCATTTAATCTAGATTCAAATATACACCAGTCCTCCCCAACCCGCGCCCGGGCGAGGACCGTTCCACCGGCCGCCGCCGCGCGTGCGCCGGTCGGTGGAGGCCGGATTTTAACCCAAATTAATTCGCCCGTAGAACACCACGGTCCCGCGCGCGCTGTCAAGCGCGGCACCCCGGTCGCAACGGACGATCTGGCCGAGCTGAGGCCCATATTCTATATTCGATTAAACACACCCAAGGCCGATACCCGCACACCCCGTCCGGACGAGCCTCGGGGCGTACGCCGACCTGAGAAGGAACTGCCCACCCATGAGACGTGCCCTCTACACCGACGACCACGAGCAGTACCGGGAGACCGTGCGCGAGTTCTTCGCCCGCGAGGTCACCCCCTACTTCCTGGGCTGGGAGCAGGCCAAGCTGATCGACCCCAAGGTCTTCCGGGCCGCCGCGGCGCAGGGCATCTACGGCCTCGCCGTGCCCGAGGAGTACGGCGGCGCCGGCGAGACCGACTACCGCTACCGGATGGTCGTCAACGAGGAGGCCGCCCGGGTCGGCGCGACGTCGTTCAACATGACACTGGGGCTGCAGGACGATCTCGTGCTGGCCTACCTGCTCGACCTGACCACCGAGGACCAGAAGAAGCGCTGGCTGGTGCCGTTCACCAGGGGCGACCTGCTCGGCGCCCTCGCGATGACCGAGCCGGGCACCGGCAGCGACCTGCAGGGCATCCGGACAGCCGCCCACCGGGACGGGACCGGGCCGGACGCGGACTGGCTGCTCACCGGGCAGAAGACGTTCATCAGCAGCGCGACCAGCGCGGACTTCGTCATCGTCGCCGCCCGCACCGACCCGGACGCCGGTTCGCGGGGGTTCAGCCTGCTCGTGGTGGAACGGGGCATGGCGGGCTTCACCCGGGGCCGCAAGCTCGACAAGGTCGGCCTGCACGGCCAGGACACGGGCGAGCTGTACTTCGACAACGTCCGGGTGCCCGCCGAGAACCTGATCGGCACCGAGGGCCACGGCATGGCGCACCTGATGAGCCACCTCCCGCAGGAACGCCTCGGCATCATCGCCTCCGCCTACACGGTCGCCCGCGAGGTCTACGAGGCCACCGTGCGCTACTGCTTCGAGCGGACCGCGTTCGACCGGGCCGTCGGCGACTTCCAGCACAGTCGCTTCGTACTCGCCGAAATGTCCACCGAGCTCGACGTCGCCGAAGCCTTCGTCGACCGGTGCGTCCTCGCCTTCAACGCGGGCGAGCTCACCGTCGTCGACGCGGCGAAGGGCAAGTGGTACCTCTCCGAGCTGCAGAAGCGCGTCACCGACCAGTGCGTCCAGCTGCACGGCGGCTACGGGTACATGCTCGAGTACCCGGTCGCCCGCGCGTTCGTCGACGGCCGGGTCCAGACCATCTACGGGGGCACCACCGAGATCATGAAAGAGATCATCGGCCGGGACATCGCCCAGCGTGCGCGCCCTTGACCAGGAGGCGGCTCGGGGCAGACCGGAGGTCGGTCTCCTACGATCACCCTGTGCCACAGAGGACCACTGACACGACCGAACCCGAGAGCTCGGGGCCGAAGTCGAGTCGCACCCGCGAGCGGTTGCTCGACGCGGCCGCCCTGGTGCTCGCGCGCAAGGGCTTCGCCGGCACCCGCCTGTCCGACATCGCCGAGGAAGCGGCGGTGCAGGCGCCGGCGATCTACTACTACTACCCGTCGCGCGAGGACCTCATCGAAGAGGTGATGTTCGTCGGCGCCGCGGCCATGCGGGCCCATCTCACCGACGCCCTCGCCGCGCTGCCGGCGAACGCGACGCCCGTCGACCGGATCTCGACCGCCGTCGAGGCCCACCTGCGCCACGAACTGGAGATCTCCGACTACGCGAAGGCGATCATCCGCAACGGGAACCAGCTGCCCGAGCAGGTCGGCCGGCGGGCACTGGCCGAGATCGCGGGTTACAACGACATCTGGCGCACCCTGGTCGCCGAGCTCGAGTCGACCGGGCAGCTGCGGGCCGACGTCGAGCCCGCCGTGGGGCGGATGATCGTGCTCGGCGCCCTCAACTGGGCCGCCGAGTGGTGGAACCCCGAGCGGGGGCCGATCGGCGAGCTCATCCGGACCGCGCAGTCCATGGTGCTGCACTCGCTGCGGCCCTGAGCGCCGATCCCTCGGGCCTCGGCCGCGGCAGCCCGGTTGTCGCCGTCACCCGACGCCGCCGCACCACCCCCGCCGGGCCTACGCCCGCCGGGCCCACGCCGCCACTGCACCGACACCGCCAGGTGCCCAGCCAGGTGCCCGCTGTTACCGAGCTGCACGCCGTTACCGAGCTGCACAGGAGGCAGGTTTCCGGCGCAAGAAACCTGCACCGTGTGCAGCTCGGTAACACCCGGCCACGCCGCCCGCCGTGCGACGCCACGCCGCCCGCCGTGCGACGCCACGCCGGCCCGCCGCGCGCGCTCGACGACGCGCGGGGTGCCACCGACCGAGCACACGTACCGCCGACACAGACCTGCCGCTGGCCGCTCAGACCATGCAGCCTCTGTGCGGCTGGCGCTGGGTCTGTGCGGCCGAGCACGCACGGCGGCGGCGGCCGAGCACGCACGGCGGGCTCGGACGCACGGCGGCCCAACTACGCGTGCCGCGCCACGTCTCAGCTCGGATAGGGTCAGCGGCCGTGTCATTCAGCGCCGAGCTCAGGAGCCGTACCGCCACCGCGTGGGACGCTGCCGTGGCCCACCGGTTCGTCGAGGAACTGTGGCGCGGCGCCGTGGAACCCTCCGTGTTGCGCACCTACTTCGTGCAGGACAACCAGTTCCTGGATGCGTTCGTCGCGCTGCTGGGCGCCGCCGTCGCCGGCGCGGACCGAGCGGAGCCCCGGATCGTGCTCGCGCGACAGCTCGGGCTGATCGCCGGGCCGGAGAACGACTTCTTCACCCGCACCCTGGACGCCCTCGACGTCGCGCCCGCCGACCGCGCCACGCCCCGGCTGGCCGGGGCCACCCGGGGCTTCCTCGAGCTCATGGACTCCGCCCGCGCCGGCGCCGACTACCCCACCTGCCTGGCTGTGCTGCTCGTTGCCGAGTGGCTCTACCTGGACTGGGCCGACCGCCCGGGGGCCGATGCGCCGCACGCCCCGATCCCGGGCGAGTGGATCGACCTGCACCGGGGCCCGGCGTTCGCCACCTGGGTGCGGTTCCTGCGCTCGGAGTTCGACCGCGTCACCGCCGACCTCGACGACACCGCCCGGGAGCGCCTGGCCGCGGTCTTCACCCGCGCGGTCGTGCTCGAGCTGGAGTTCTTCGACGCGGCGTACGAGCGTCCCGGATCCGCACCGGGGGCATAGAGATCCTTGAGCGTGGAAACGTTGACACTTGGGCAGAGTTGACCAGCCCCGGTTTCCACTGAGCGACTTGAGTTGTTGGTACCGGGCTGGGGTTCGGTCGGTGGTCGGGATGGGAACGCGGGGGCCGCGTTAGCCCCAGCGTCACCTCGGCGGTCCGAGGCGGAGCCTCACTGGATGACGGCATAACCGACGAGCGCGTGCCCGCCGTGGTCTGGCCACGGCGGGCACGCGCTCGGGGAACGGTCAACCCGGCCGAGGCGGCCGGGCTCTGACGAGTACTACCGGCTCACGGCCGGACCGGCAAGCCGTTGAACCGGCCACCGCGGCAGAAGAAGTTATGTCCGCGATCGCGGACACTGTCCACGTGGCCGTGCCCGGCACGGCACCGCTCAGGGCTCACCCACCAGCGGTGGCCGTCCCAGCCGCCTCCGTTGCCGTCCCAGCCGCCGCCGTGGCCGGGGCCACCTCGGCCGTCCCAGGGACCGCCGCGGCCGTCCCAGCCGGGACCGTGGCCCGGGCCGGGGCGGCCGCCGGGGCCGCGGTTGTCGTGACCGGGCGGGCCGGGGCGCGGCCCGTGGTTGTCGTTGTCGGCGAGAAGTGGGGAGCTCGCGGCGGCCAGTGTCAGGTGTGGGCTGCCGGTGGGCACGGCGGACCCGGCGCCGGCGACGAGGGCCGCGGCCGCGGCGGCGCCGAGGGCGGTGGTGATGGCAAGTCGGCGGATCATCGTGGTGGTTCTCCCTCGTGAACCCGACCAGCGCGGTACTGGTGATGACGGGCGTCGGCGGTTGTATCCGCCGGAACACGCTGAGTGTTACCCGATCATCCTGTCAGGCACGGCAGGACACGCTTTAGGTGGCCGACTCGCCCGGGGCCGTCTGCTTCTCGATCGTCAGGACGACGTCCCGCAGGCTCGCGTAGGTCTTCGCCGGCAGATTCCGCATGATCTCGCGAAGTTGGCCGCTCACGCCGTTGTAGTCCGCCCAGGCCACGACCTGCCACAAGGACGCCGGGTATGGCATGCCCGTCAGAACGTACGCGATCTGGTCCGCTCCGATACGCCGCACGCGGCACCTCCCTTGCTGAGGTGGCTGCCCGTCCAGGCGCACCTGCCGGGACAGATCAACAGGCGGCTACAGGCTGTCCGGTGCGGGACGAGATCCCACCGCGCCGCCCTGCCATCCTGTCTACCTCACCTCGAGTCGTGATCGCCATCACAATTCCCCTCGAGCTGATGGACAACTTCGACCGCACACCCCATGTGGTTACCGCGCACCTACCGCGGTGGGTGCGCGGCAACCACAGAGGGTGCGCGGCCAGGCGGCCGGGGCGGTGCCGATCCGGCTGCCCCGCTGTGGGCTCGGGTGGTCGGACGGTCTCCCCCATGCCGGCGGGTGCGGCCACCACGGCCAGCACTTTCACGATCTCGCTCGTCCACCGTTCGGCCTCGTCCTCGAAGTCGACGTCGCACTTCACCAGCGGCCGCAGCCGCGCCGCGCCCAGCTCCTCGAACCGCCGGTCCAGGTCCACCGCGGCCTGGCAGAAGTCGAAGTAGCCCGTGTCACCGAGGCCGAGGACGGAGAAGGGCACCCCGTCCAGTCGCGGCGCGGACTCCGCGGCCAGTGCCCGCCAGAACCGGTCGGCGTTGTAGGGCATGTCGCCGTCGCCGTTCGTCGCCGTGACGACGAGGACGCAGCCACCGCCGGGCAGCTCGTCCGGCGAGGCGTCGTCGAGCATGGTCACCGAGACGTCGATGCCCCGCCCCTGGACCGCCGCCACCAGATCGTGGGCGACCCCTTCGGCGTTGCCCGTCTCGCTGCCGTACAGCACACGAACCCGGAGCGGCCGGTCGCCGGGACTGCCCGCCCGCCCGGTGCCCGACCCCGATCCATCAGAAACGCCGGTGGGGAAGCTCATCGGCTCGGGGTCATTCCTTCCGCGTGACGACTATATTAGGCGAGCCTAACCTAATATAATGGAAGTGGTCAACGCTCCGCCGAGCGTCTCACCCGCGCGGGCCGCCGCTCGAGCCGGCGCGACCTTCCGCCCCGTCGGCCTCGATCGCGGCCCCCTCCGTCGGCGCGGCCAGCGTGTCCGGCCAGTGGGGTGGAGGCGGGCCGAACGCCCGCTCCGTCGAGCGGATCACCGCCCGCGCGGTGACCACATTGCCCACCGCGCCGATCACCACACCGGCGCCGAGCGGCAGCGCCCGTCCGAAGGCCAGCGCACCCTGGCGGGCCGCGTAGCGCCTGACGAACCAGCGCACCAGGGTCTGGTTGACCGGTCCGAGCTTGCGCAGCGGGAGCGCATCGGCCAGCGTCCTGGCCCACGGGGTGGAGCCGCCGGTGACCTTCTGCATGAGTTTGGTGCCACCCTCGCCGAGGACGACCGCGAGCACCAGCGTGCGGCGGCGCTCGACGTCCTCCATCCGCAGCCCGTGCACCTCCGCCACCGCCAAGGTGTAGAGCACCGAGGCGTCGAGCGCGGCGATTGCCTCGGCCGCACCGGTGGTCAGCGACGCGGCTGTGCCGATTCCCGGAACGACCGCGATCCCGCCGGCCGCCGCGCCGGTGCCACCGACCGTGAGCAGGTACTGCTTGTCGAGCGCGGCGATCACCTCGGCCGGGGTGGCACCCGGGGAGTTCCGCCGGACCTTGGCGATGTGCGCGGCCACCGCGGGCTGCTGGATCCGCAGCGCGCGCTCCACCGCCGCCTTGAGCACCCTGCCGCTGACACCCTTGGTCTCGGGCTCCGGTGGGAGTCCGTCCGGGTCGGGGTCGGGGTCGGCGGCGCGGTCGGAGCGGAACGGATGACGGATGCTCACGGCGGTCAGTGTCCTCGCTGTCGGGTCGTGGATCAGGCGCGGGCGCCGGAGTTGATCGGGAGAGCCACCTTCTCACGCCGCGCCACCGCGACGCGGTCGCATGGCACTGGTCCCGCACCGTTCCAACGCTGTCGTCCGGGCCTGCGTTCCCCCGCTGACGCTCGGCAAACCACATCTCCCCCGGCCGGTTGAGACGCCGTCCAGCGGCTGTCCGCCGAACCGCCGCCGCCTCACCCCCGCCGGTCCCGATCCCGGTCCCGGGCACACCGCTGGATGTGCTCCGCGAGCGCCCGAGTGGCCTCTGGCGAACTCCGCACGGTCGAGCCCCAGCACAGCGAGAGATGTCGGCGTGCCCAGGCGTCCTGGAGGTCGCAGATCTCGAACTGCTCGCCGGGGTCGACCGCGAGGCGTGGCACGACGGCGAGCCCGACGCCGGCGGCCGCGAGGGCGACGAGGGTGTTGAGGTCGGCGACGACGGTGCCGTAGCGCACCACCGGCGCGAGCGGGCCGAGACTGACCTCGATCCAGCGTTGGAGGGCGGAGCCCGCGTCCAGCCCGATGAGCGGGTGCTCGGCGACCTCCTGGTAGCCCACCTCGGTCCGCCCGGAGAGCACCCCGCCGGCCTGGCCGATCACGACGAGCGAGTCGTCCACGAGGGGGTTGAGCTCGAGGCCGCAACCGTGCGCCTCCTCGTCGAGCACGATGCCGAGGTCCGCCTCGCCGTCGGCGAGCATCCGCACGGTCCGGGGGGTGCGCTGCTCGGCGGCGGCGACGTCGAGATCGGGGTGCTCACGCAGGAACGAGATCAGCGCTTGCGGTACGAGCCGGTGCATCGCGGAGCTGCCGGCCAGCAGGATCACCGGGGCGACCGGGGACCGGCTGTAGCTCGCGACCGCGCCCTCCAACCGCGTGGTCTGGGTGAGCACGTCACGTGCGTGGCGGGCCAGCGCCGTGCCGGCCGGGGTGGGCCGCACTCCCCGGCGCCCACGCACCAGCAGCGCCACCCCGGCGTGGTGTTCGAGGGAGCGCACCCTGGCGCTCGCCGAGGGCAGGCTCAGATGCATGCGTTCAGCACCGCCGGTGATGGAGCCCTCCGCGACGATGTGGACAAAGAGCCGCAGGTCGACCAGGTCGTAGCGCACGTGCGTCAGCCTAAGGCAGGGCCTGATGCTGGGTGTGCCGATCGCGCATTGTGCGCGCGCGGTCCGAGTCTGATGCTCGACGGGTGCTCGAGGTCGTGGGTCTGTTGCTGGCCGGTGTCGTGGCCGGGGCGCTGAACGCGGTCGGTGGCGGCGGCACGTTCGTGGCGCTGCCCGCCCTGGTCGTCGCCGGCCTGCCCCCTGTCACCGCGAACGCGTCGACGACCGTGGCGCTCCTGCCCGGCACACTGGCCAGCGCCTGGACCTTCCGCCGCGAGATCACCACGGTCGAGGCCACGTCCAAGAGGTCACTGACCGCGATGAGCCTGGTCGGCGGCCTGATCGGCGCCGGGCTGCTGTTGACCTTGCCCGCGGTGTCGTTCGCCGTCGCGGTGCCGTGGCTGCTCGCGTTCGCGACCGTCGTCCTCGCGTTCGGGCGCCGCCTCACCCGACTGCTCGGCGAAGCACTCCAGCGCCCGCTGGCCCTGAGCTCGCGGGCCGTCCTGGTCGGCCAGTTCGTCCTCGCGATCTACGGCGGTTACTTCGGCGGTGCCGTAGGCATCCTCATGCTGGCCCTGTGGAGCGTGGGGCTCGGGCTGGACACCGCGGTCGGCAACCCGATGCGCGTCGCCCAGATCGCCACCATCTACACCGTCGCGACCGTGCTGTTCCTCATCGCCGCCGACGTGCTGGGCGACCCGATCCCGCTCCTCGCCGTGCTGCTCGGCGCGCTGGCCGGCGGGCTCGGGGGCGCCCACCTCGCCCGCCGCCTCCCCTCCCGGCTGCTGCGCGGCGTCGTCCTGAGCATCGCCGTCACGATGACGGTCCTGTACTTCCTCCGCGGCTGAGGCCGGCTCCTCACCGGGGCAGGGAGCGGGACCGCGACTCGGTGGCCGGGTTGCCTGCCCAGTGGGTGAACGGCGCGGTCATCTCGCCCTTCATCAGGAAGGCGTCGGCGTCGAGCACGGTGCCCTCGCCCATGGTCACGCCGTAGTGCACGAAGGCGGCGACGCCGAGCACGGCGCCGTCACCGATCACCGTGTAGTCCGACTTGAAGATGCCGTCCTCGAGCGAGTGGCACTGGATGACGGCGCCGGCGTTGAGGACGACGTCGTCGCCGAGGGTGACCAGGGTCTTCTCCGGGATCCCGGCGCCGTCGTCGAACAGCCGCTTGCCGACCCGCACGCCGAGCAGCCGCCAGGCCAGCGTCCGGAACGGGGTACCGGCGAACACCGGGGGCGCGAGCACCTTCCAGAGCCGCTCGTGGCGCCAGAAGTACGGGTCGTAGATGGAGACGAAGCGCGGGGTCAGGCGGCGGAAGCCGAGGACCGCGCGTTCGGCCAGCGCGGCGAACAGCGCATTGAACACGAGCACCGCGACGAACCCGCCGGCGACGGCGGCCTCGCCGAACCGCCCGTACAGGCTCGCGGCGACCGTCATCAGGACCACCACCGCGAAGAACTGCACCCAGCGGAACAGCAGGAAGGTGAGCATGCTGGCCAGGTTGTGCCGCAGCTTCGCCCGCAGGCGCCGGGGCAGCTCCGCCGGGCTCTTCAGCTGGTCGAACTCGGTGTCGCGGGCGACCGAGCGCGGGATCTCGAACGACGGCGAGCCGAGCAGGCCGACGTTCTCCCGAACCGGCCCGTCGATCGGGACCAGCACCTTGGTACCGAGCAGCACGTTGCGGCCGATCTTGGCCCCCGCCGGCAGCGAGATGTTGTTGCCCATGAAGTTGCGCTCGCCGATCTCGATCCGCGACATCATGAACGACGTGCTCGAGTAGTCCGAGTTCATGATCGCCAGACCGTCGGACAGCATCGTGCCCGTCCCGACGCTGGTCAGCAGCGCCGAGTCGTGACTGATCTCGGTACCGAAGTTGGACCCGGTCTGCTCCACGACGCCGAGCTGGTAACCGAGACCGCGGGCGTAGCCGACCGCGACCGAGCTGTCGCCGAACAGCATCATGAAGAACCGGGAGTTACCCAGGCTCATGATCGCTCGCGCCACGATGTAGCGCAGGCCGTAGAGCCGGTAGGCCCTCCCGGGGCGGATCATCGGGCTGAGCAACCGGGGCAGCGTCACGATCGCCAGCATCCCGAGCAGGGTGAAGCCGAAGAACACGATCGCCGAGATCGCCGCCATCGACAGGTAGAACCGTGCTCCGGTCAGCTGCAGCTTCGCCGGGTCGAAGTAGTCGGCGACCAGCGGGATCGCGGTGAGCAGCGTGATGACCACACCGGAGATGACCGGCACCACGACCACGGTGGCGACCAGCTGGGCCAGGCCGAACAGGAACCGCCGGACAGAGCCCACCCTGGCCGGTTCGACCGTCCGGTAGTTCGTGGTGGTCGGTTCGGCCGGTACGCCGTGCCAGCTTGCGCCGGCGGGAACACGCTGCCCGGTGCGCAGCGAGGAGCTGTGTCCGAGCTGCGCGCCGTCGCCCATCGTGGTGTTGATGTCGAGGATGCTGGCCTCGCCGATGAACACGTCGCGCCCGAGGGTGACCCGGCCGAGCTCGAGTTTGCCGTTGGTGGCGTGGTAGCCGCTCAGCGAGGCACCCCGGCGGATGACCGTGCCGGCACCGATGGTGATCAGGTCCGTGGTCACCGGCACCGCCCGGGACAGGATGGTGACCCCCTTACCGATCTTGGCACCCAACAGCCGCAGGTAGAGCGGGTAGATCGGCGACCCGGTGAACAGCAGCAACGGGTTGACCCCCAACAGCGTCCTGATGATCCAGAACCGCAGGTAGCCCAGGCTCCACAGCCTGATCTCCCGCTCCTTCCACCGGCCGACCAGCAACCACTTGGCCGGGATGGGCAACACACACGCGGCGAGGAAGAGCCCGCCGACGAAACCGCCGGAGCGCAGGAACACATTCAGCGGCGTCCCGCCCGCGATCGACCACCGGAACGCCAGCGCGACCAGCAACGCACTGACATAGATGAAAGCCACGAAGCAGAGCAGCTGCAACGCCCCGCACAACAGATACCGCGCACTGCTGGTGCGCACCACAGCCCCCGGCCCGGCGGCCTCCTCGCCCCCAGCCGCGGCACCGACCGCCCCCGAGGTACCCGCGGTGCCCAGGACCGAGGCCAGCCGGCGCACGGTCGGGTTCTGGTAGATCTCGCGCATCGACATCGAACCCAGCGCGGTCTCCCGCCGCACCCGGGCGGAGAACCGCGCCATCAGCAGCGAGTTCGCGCCCAGCTCCTCGAAGAAGTTGCTCTCCACCGACACCCGGTCCACCCCGAGGACCCAGGCGAGCGCGTCGGCGAGGACGTACTCGGCGTCGGTGGCCGGCGCGGCGTAGTCGCCGCCCGGGGCACTGCGGCGGGTGGTGGGTGCGGGTAGGGCCTTGCGGTCGGCCTTGTCCGAGGTGGTCATCGGGATGACGTCGAGGTGCTGCAGGTAGGCGGGCACCATGTAGGACGGCAGCCGCTCGCGCAGGTAGCCGTAGATGATCTCGGGGTCCAGCTCGGCGACACCGGTGCGCAGGCTGTAGTAGCCGGCCAGCTCGGTGCCGTTCCCGGATCCCGGGTCCGGCTCGAACGTGTTGACCACCGCGGCGGCGATGCCCGGTACCCGCAGCAGCACCGACTCGATCTCGGTCAGCTCGATCCGGTAGCCGCGGATCTTGACCTGCAGGTCGATCCGCCCGTGGTACTCGACCTCGCCCTCGGCGTTGACCCGGCCCAGGTCACCGGTGCGGTAGATCCGGCCCGACGGGTTGTCGGCGATCCCGAGCAGGTCCGGGATGAACGCCTTCTCGGTCAGGTCGTCGCGGTTCAGGTACCCGGTGGCCAGGCCGACGCCGGCGATGCCGATCTCGCCGATCTCACCGAAGGGCAGCACCCGGAACGGGTCGTCGCGGTCCAGCACGACGATGGCGTAGGTGGGCAGCGGGCGCCCGATCGTGACCGGCCGGTCGGGGTGCAGCACGGTCCAGGTGGCGGTCACGGTGGCCTCGGTGGGGCCGTAGACGTTGAGGAACCGGCGCCCGGGGCGGTGCCAGCGGGCGATCAGGTCCTGCGGGCAGGCCTCACCGGAGACCAGCAGGAACCGCAGCTCCGGCAGGTCGTCCTCGATCGTGGCCAACAGCGTCGGCACCACACACATCGCGGTGATCCGCTGCTCGGTCAGGAACTGGTGCAGGTCCAACCCCAACAGGCTCGGCCCGGCCGGCTTCGCCACCAGCGTCGCCCCGGCCATCCACGGCACCCAGATCTCCTCGACCGAGAAGTCGAACGCGATCGTCATGCCCTGATACACCCGGTCGCCGGTCTTGATGCCGTACATCTCCGCGGCCACCAGCACGAAGTTGCAGATGCTCTCGTGGCTGATCGCGACGCCCTTGGGCCGCCCGGTCGTGCCGGAGGTGTAGATCAGGTACGCCAGGTCCTCGACCGGCGGCTTCCGCTCGGCCTCGGTGAGCCGGCCGGTGTCCTGGCCACCGATGAAGTCGGCCGCCTCGTCCAGGTAGAGCACCTCGGGACCGAGCTGCTCCAGCCCCTCGACCAGGTCGCGGACATGCGAGAGCGAGAGCACGAAGCGCACACCGGCGTCACCCGCGATGTAGCCGATCCGGTCGGACGGGAAGCCGACATCCAGCGGCACGTACGCGGCGTTGATCTTCAGCACCGCGAGCATGCTGATGTAGGAGTACACCGCCCGGTCGAAGAGCAGGGCGACCCGGTCGCCCGCCCCGGCCCCCTGGGTCAGCAGGTAACGGGCCAACTGGTTGGCCCGCTCGTTCAGCTCGGTGTAGGTCAGGTCGATGTCGCCGTCCTCGACGGCCAGCAGATCCGGCGACTCGTAGGCCGCCAACCAGTCGACGAGCTCCTCGAACTCCTGATCCAGCCGCGCACCGGGCCTCGTCCGCTGTCCCTCCGGAAAGCCGGCGGCCACGAGCACGGGTGGACGATCAGCACCCGGGCCGGGTATCCGGTTCGGTTCCCCCAACAGCGTGGACACAACGGCTCCTTTCTCGCGTAATCAGCTGGTCAGTGCTCGGTGGCGCAGTGCCCGGTGGCGCAGTGCCCGGTGGCAGTGCTCTGTGGCAGTGCTCGGGGTCACGATCGGTCAGCCGGCCGCTCGGACCCGGGCCCCGACGGCCGCCGGGATGAACGTCGCGTGCAGCAGGCGCACCGCGTCGTCGACGACTTCCGAGTCGACCAGCACCGACACCCGGCCCGGGGTGGTGGTCACCAGCCTCGGTTCGATGCCGGCGTCCCGGAGCGCGGCCAGCGTGCGGACCACGACCTCGGGGCGGCGGGCGATCCCGAGGCTCACCACGCTGACCGCACCGAGCTGCTGGTCGACCTTCACGGATGCCCCGATCGCATCCAGAGCGCCGATGACCTCGGCCGGATCGGCTCCGGGTGCGGTGAACCGCAGACCGGCCAGGTCGGGCAGCACGGTTCCGAGGCAGGCGCCACGCTCGGCGAGAGCCACGGCAACGGCCGCGATGTCGATGTCCCTGGCCGCGTAGAGGGTCTCGTGGTAGCGGTGCGCGACACCCGCGACGTCCCAGGACCCGGCTCCCTCGAGCTCGGCCGGCTCGCGGCGGATCCAGGTGCCCGCCTCGGTGCTGAAGCTCGACCGCAGGTGGATGTCGATACCGTGCGCCACAGCCAGCTCGATCGACCGCGGCTGCATCACCCCGGCGCCCGCCTCGGCCATCTCGAGCATCTCTTCGTGGCGGATCGACGCGAGCGGGCGCGCGTCCGCCACCACCCTCGGGTCAGCGGTGAACACCGCCGGCACGTCGGTGAAGATCTCGCACTCGGTCGCACCGAGGGCCGCCGCGAGAGCGACCGCCGACGCATCCGAGCCACCTCGGCCCAGAGTCGTGACATCACCGTCCTGCGACATGCCCTGGAACCCGGTGACCAGCACGATCGCCCCCCGCGCGAGTGCGTCGTGGATGCGTACCGGGCGGATCTCCCGCAGCCGCGCGTTGCCGTGCTGGCCGTCCGTACGGATACCGGCCTGCGGGCCGCTGAGTGACACCGCGTGCGACCCGAGCTCGGCCACCGCCATCGAGGCCAGCGCGACCGAGATCGACTCGCCTACCGAGAGCAGGGCGTCGAGCTCACGCAGCGGCGGCCGCGCGGACATCTTGTAGGCCATCTCCGCCAGCTCGTCGGTGGAGCTGCCCATTGCTGAGAGGATCGCCACGACGCCGCGCCCGGAGCGCTGGGCGGCGACCATCCGCTCGGCCACCGCCCGCAACCGCGCGTGGTCGGCGACCGAGGTCCCGCCGAACTTCCACACCAACGGTGCGACCGGGCTGGCGACCGCCCTCGCCGCCCGCGCACCGTGCTTGTTCTCCCCCATCGTGCTCACTCCGCCATCTCTCCAGTGGGTTCTTGCCGCGCGCGGCGTCAGGACGGCTCTGCCGAAATGCAAGGCCGCGAAAAGACGTCGCCGCTCATCACTGAACCCCTCCGTAGCTGTGCCGTAGCTCACTGCCGGGGCCCCTACCCCTTCACCCCGGTCAACGACCTGCGCGTAGTGCCACGCGGTCGCATGGATTGAGTCGCCGACCGGCACTTGGCCGTTTCGCCAATCGGCGATCGGACCACGAAATACCGTCTTTAGTAGTAAAAGGTTGATGTCGGCGCGCGAGATGACCTACCTTGCCGCGTAGCTCCGACCGAGGCCCCGGATTGCTCGCCGTAGCAGGTCCGACCGGGTGCAACTACCCTGGGCGGCCGGGGCGGTACCGTCCCCACGGCGGCCCGATACGGAGCGCGGGAGGCAGGACTGTACCTACTCCCGGAAAGCCGGCGGCGACCTGGCTCACATCGGCGGCGGATGCGATACCGCGCCCTGCCGGTGCGGGAGAAATCGGCGGCGAGAGAGCCGGCGAAAATGTGCCAAATTCACCGCGAACTGAGTTGCGGCTACTCAACTGCCCTGTGAGTGGTATTGGTCGCCAGAGCGACCAATACCACTCACAGCGACGGGGTCAGTCCGACGAACCTGCCCCGGCTACCTCGGGTGCGGCCGGGATGACGCTGGGCACGAGGAAACGGGCGACGCTGCCGAGCTTCTCGGTGGTTTCCTCGAGCTCCCGGGACGGGACCGACTGTGCGACGATCCCGCCGCCGGCGCGCAGCCAGGTGAGTCCGTGCTGTCGGTAGATCGCGCGGAGCACGAGGGCCGCGTCGAGGGTGCCCTCATGGTCGAAGGTGACGACCGCGGCGCCGTAGAGGCCGCGCGGCTGGGGCTCGTGCTCCCGGATGTGCGCCAGCGCCGCCTCCTTCGGGACGCCCGACGCCGTCACGCCGGGGAAGACGGCGTCGAAGGCGTCCCACGCACGCCGCCCGGTGGCCAGCCGTCCCGAGATCCGCGAGGCCAGGTGCTGCACGGAGCCGCGCTCCCGGACGTTCATGAACTCACCGACCGCCAGGGAGTCGGCGTCACACACCTGCTCCAGCTCGTCGTACACGGCTTTGACCGAGACGGCGTGCTCGAACACTTCCTTGGGGTCGGCCAGCAGCTCCTTGCGGAGCCGCAGATTCTCCGCCGGGTCGGCGGTGAGGGCCCGGGTTCCCGCCAAGGGTTGACTCATGACCACGCCGTTCTCCACCCGGACGACCACTTCGGGGCTGAAGCCGAGCGCGTCCAGGCCGTCCAGGGACATCAGGAAGGAGCGGGCCGGGTTGTTCGCCCGGCGCCCGGCGATGAAGGTCTCGACGAAATCGAGCTCCGTGGCCACCGGAACGGTGCGGGAGAGCACCACCTTGTCCAGGACCCTGTCCTTGATGTCACGCACCGCGCGCTCGACCGAGGCCTCGTACTCGCGCGCCCCGTGACCTCGCACGTCGACCGGGGCGTAGGAACCCGGCCGGTGGGTCACCGAGCAGTCCAGCAGGGCCTCCTCGACGACCTTGAGCTCGACCTCGTCGACGGACCGGATCCGCGCCCCGCCACCCGTGATGCGGACCTCGGTCCTCGGCACGACCAGATGCAACAGCCGCTCACCGCCGGTCCGACTCCCCGGGCCGCCCGCTCGTGCATAGGTCAGCTCGAACGCGGCCCAGCCGTAGGCGCACCACCGGAGATAGGGCAGCTCATCGAACAGGAGCTGGACCTGCGCGAACGGATCGCCGCTCCAGCTGACGTCCCGCTGGACCTCCGGCGAGTTGAGGTGCACCCCTTCGCTGTCGATCCAGAGCTCCGCGAGCACGCCGCCGGCGAATGTCCAGACGCCGGCGTTCTCGTAGACGAAATAGTCGTCATACTTCGCCAAGGACGTCAGGCGGAAGATCGACTCCAGCGGGTCGTTCTCGATCTCTACGAAATGGTCGAGAAAAACGTCGTCGCGTTGCTCACTCACGTGGCCCTCATCCTTGCCCCGACCGGCGCTGCCGGCACAGCTCCCAGCGATCAAGTGCCCCAGCGATCAAGTGCGCGTTATCTAGAGGTTAACTACTATGGGAGGGTGCTCTCTACGGACCTGGACGAGGAAATTTCCGCCCTCTCTCATACCGATGCTATGAGGGCGCTACTGACTCGGCTACGGGACGAGCGGGAGGCGATGCGGGACGAGACCGACGCGGCCGTGATGGCCGAGTTCCCGGAACTGGTCGACCGCGCCGACGCCGCGGTCCGCCGCCAGGTCATCGATGCCACCTTCCGCCGGGTACTGCACCGCCTGGAGGGCCGCCGCGGCACCGACTCCGACGCGGAGACCCACCGGGCGTTCGGCGCCGCGGCCGCGTACGCCGGCGTACCGCTCGAGCGGCTGACGACGGCATATCGCATCGGAGCGCGGGTCGGTTGGGCGCACATCCGCCGGGCGGTGCGCGAGCTCGAGCTGGGTGGCGAGGTGGCGCTGCTGTTGGCCGACGTCCAGGTCGCCTACATCGACGTGCTCACCTCCGACTCGATCGAGGGGTACACCCAGGCGGTCGAGACCGCCTACCACCGCCAAGCTCGCGAGCGGCAGTCGTTGATCGAGGACCTGCTGGCCGGCCGGGCCACCGAGGAATCCGCCCGCGAGCTCGAGTGGGACTGGTGCGAGGAGCTCGCGGTGGCCGTGCTGTACGGCGACAGCGCCCTGGACCCCACCCGCCCCAGTGACGTGCTGGTGGGCACCTACGACGGTGCGGTCATCGCGGTGGGCCCGGCCGAGGCACTCGAGAACGCGCTCGGTCAGCTGCCCGCGGCATTGGGTCCCACCGTCAGAACCAGCGAGCTGTCCCGGTCGTTCGAGCGCGCGAGACGTCTCGCCAGCCTCGTCACCACCGGCACGCTCGCCCGCGAGGGTCTGGTGAGGTGGTCCGACGAGCTGGTGACGATCATCGTCCACGCGGCGCCCGATGCGGCGGAGGAGCTCGCGGCGCGCCGGCTCGCACCGCTGCGGGACTCCTCGGCGGAGCGGGAACGTCTGCTGTACGACACCCTGACCGCCTGGCTGGACCATCCCGGCCGGCCACAGGCGATCGCCCAGCAACTGTGCCTGCACACGCAGACCGTCCGCTACCGCGTCGCCCGCCTGCGCGAGCGTCTGGGTGTGCAGCTTGACGACCCGAGGGCCCGGTTCGAGCTCGCCCTCGCGCTGCGGTACCGCCTCGGCGGCGCTGCCCCGAGGGC
Source organism: Pseudonocardia sp. Cha107L01 (assembly GCF_052566575.1). Taxonomy (NCBI): domain Bacteria; kingdom Bacillati; phylum Actinomycetota; class Actinomycetes; order Pseudonocardiales; family Pseudonocardiaceae; genus Pseudonocardia; species Pseudonocardia sp. Cha107L01. The sequence goes on along the minus strand of NZ_CP199579.1, from coordinate 3,837,971 downwards.
CAGCAGCGGGCCGGGGGGCGGCGGCCCACAGCCGGACTGACCCCGTCAGGTCCTCGGATTCACTAATCTCCGTCATCCATCGCCGTGTCATCGGCCCCAGGGGCGGGTAAGTAGACGCGGCGCCTCTGGACGGAGCGCCTAGTTCCTGTGGAGGTTTGGTGCACATCTGGCCGGGTTCGCCCTATCCCCTCGGTGCCGTCTTCGACGGTGGCGGGACCAACTTCTCGATCTTCTCCGAGGTTGCCGACCGGGTCGAGCTCTGCCTGTTCGACGACCGGGACGTCGAGACCCGGGTCGAGCTGCCCGAACGCAACGGGCTGATCTGGCACGGCTACCTGCCCCGGGTCGGACCGGGACAGCGCTACGGATACCGGGTGCACGGGCCCTACGACCCGGCCGCCGGCCTACGGTGCAACCCGTCGAAGCTGCTGCTCGACCCGCACGCCAAGGCGATCGACGGGCACATCGAATGGAACGAGGCGCTGTTCTCCTACCGGTTCGACGACCCGGACGCCCGTAACGACACCGACTCCGCGCCGTACGCGATGAAGTCGGTGGTAATCAACCCCTACTTCGACTGGGCGAACGACCGCCCGTTGCGCACCCCCTACAACCAGACGGTGATCTACGAGGCGCACGTCAAGGGGATGACGATGCGGCACCCGGGCATCCCCGAGGATGTGCGCGGCACCTACGCGGGACTGGCGCACCCGGCGATGATCCGCCACCTCCGCACGCTCGGGGTGACGGCGGTCGAGCTGCTTCCGGTGCACCAGTTCGTGCACGACTCCACCCTCGCCGACAAGGGCCTGTCCAACTACTGGGGCTACAACACGATCGGCTTCTTCGCCCCGCACAACGACTACTCCTGCTTCGGCACCCGGGGCCAGCAGGTGCTGGAGTTCAAGACCATGGTCCGGGCGCTGCACCGCGCCGGCATCGAGGTGATCCTCGACGTGGTCTACAACCACACCGCCGAGGGCAACCACCTCGGCCCGACGCTGTCCTTCCGGGGAATCGACAACCAGGCCTACTACCGCCTCGTCGACGGCGACGAGAAGCACTACTTCGACACCACCGGCACCGGCAACAGCCTCAACGTGCGCCACCACGAGTCACTGCGCCTGATCATGGACTCGCTGCGCTACTGGGTCACCGAGATGCACGTCGACGGGTTCCGGTTCGACCTCGCCTCCTCGCTGGCCCGGCAGTTCCACGACGTCGACCGGCTGTCCGCGTTCTTCGAGCTGGTCAACCAGGATCCCATCGTCAGCCAGGTCAAGCTGATCGCCGAGCCGTGGGACGTCGGGGACGGCGGCTACCAGGTGGGCAACTTCCCGCCGCTGTGGACGGAGTGGAACGGCAAGTACCGCGACACCGTGCGGGACTTCTGGCGGGGTGAACCGGCCAGCCTCGCCGAGTTCGCCTCCCGGTTCACCGGCTCCTCGGACCTGTACGAGTCGGACAACCGCCGACCCATCGCCTCGATCAACTTCATCACCGCGCACGACGGGTTCACCCTCAACGACCTGGTCTCCTACAACGAGAAGCACAACGAGGCCAACGGCGAGGACGGGGCGGACGGCGAGAGCCACAACCGCTCGTGGAACAGCGGTGCCGAGGGACCCACCCGCGATCCCGAGATCCGGGAGCTGCGGGAACGGCAGAAACGCAACTTCCTGACCACCCTGCTGCTGTCCCAGGGCGTACCGATGATCGCCCACGGCGACGAGCGGGGACGGACCCAGAACGGGAACAACAACGTCTACGCCCAGGACAACGAGCTCAGCTGGGTCGACTGGGACCGCCACGACAAAGGGCAGGAGGACGACGCCGGGCGGGCCCGGGACGACGAGGCACTCACCGAGTTCACCGCGCGGCTGACCGCGCTGCGCGCCGCGCACCCCATCTTCCGCCGGCAGCGGTTCTTCCAGGGCCGGCCCATCCAGGGCTCCAACATCGACGACATCGCCTGGCTGCGCCCGGACGGCCGGCAGATGACCGACGAGGACTGGAACACCGGCTACGCCCGCACCGTCGCGGTCTTCCTCAACGGCAAGGGCATCCCCGACCACGACGATCTCGGCGAGCCGGTCGTCGACGACTCGTTCCTGCTGCTCATCAACGCCTACCACGAACAGATCACCTTCACGCTGCCCGACGAGGACTACGGCCAGCGGTGGGAGACCGTCATCGACACCGCCGACCCCGGGCTGACCGCCGGCCAGGAGCCGGCCGGGGCCGGTAGCGAGCAGCCGGTGCCGGCCCGCTCCATGCGGGTACTGCGCGGTCGCTGATCACGCGCGCGGTCCGACCCGGACGGGCCGCTCGAGCGCCGCGACCAGGTGGCCGAGGTCGCGGCGGTGCGAATTGGCTGGCCATGCCGCCCAGGTCCGCCGAACCAGGGGGTGGCCGACCAGCGGCGACCAGGAGCTCATCAACACCGTCGCGCTGGCCATGCGGCACCGGATCAGGGTGGCCGAACTCCGCGACGCGATCTACACCCATCCCAGCTCGACCGAGGCCTTCAACGAGGTGCTCGGCACCATCGTGCGGGCCGACGAGCCTCGGCTGGCCCGCACCTGACCCAAACGACTCCCGATTGAAACCACGGGAATCGGGGTATCCGCCAGTTACGTAGCGCTAGCTACTCGATGTGATCACTCTAGGTGGGCGGGGGGCACCGCAAACCGGAGGTACCATGATCGTTCTCGGTCTCATCCTGCTGATCGCCGGATTCTTACTGCACATCTCCATCCTGACGACCGTCGGAATCATCCTCCTCATCGTCGGCGCCGTCCTGGCTGTACTGGGCGCCGTCGGCCGGGGTGTTGGTGGCAGACGGCACTACTACTGACCAGTCCCCGGTGGCGGCCGCACGTCGGTCGCCACCGTCGGTCCGGCCGAAGTCACGGCTCGCACAGACCCAGCCCAGCCCGCACAGACACTGCAACCTCTGTGCGACCTGGGCTGGGTCTGTGTGACGAGACCGCAAACTGCGAGCCATCTCGAGACGACGTGGTCCCGGCGGCCAGGCCGATCACCGTGTTCGATCTGCTCACCTCCCGTGCCGGCTACGGATTCCCGTCGGACTTCACGCTGCCGGCCGTGGAGCGGCTGTTCAGCGTGCAGAAGGACGGCCGCGCGCCACAGGCCTTCGAGGCGCCGGACGACTGGATGGCGGCGCTGTCCCGCATTCCGATGCTGCACCAGCCCGGGGACGCGTGGCTGTACGGCACCTGCTCCGACGTCCTGGGTGCTGGTCGCCAGGGTCTCCGGCGCTACGTTCCCCGAGTTCCTCAGCGAGCGGGTGTTCGTGCCGCTCGGCATGGTGGACACCGCATTCGTGGTCCCGGCCGAGAAGCGCGACCGGTTCACCAGCTACTACCGAACCGGTGCGGCGGGCGGCCTTGAGCTCGCCGACGGGCCCGACGGGCAGTGGAGCAGCCTGCCCGCGTTCCCCTCCGGCGGCGGCGGGCTGGCCGGCACCGTGGACGACTGGTACGCCTTCTCCCGGCTGCTCCTCGCCTAATGCGGGACTTCTGGCGGTACGCCGCATCAGCCTGAGCTCCTGGCGTGCCGAGTCCTGGCGCGCCGAATGGGGTGTCGAAGGCCGCGTCCTGCAGGATGACGTCGTGGACGCGGGGGTGGAGGGCAGCGGACCGGCGCTGCGACTGCCCAGTACCGGGCCCGACCCGATGCCCTTCGACACCGCGCTGGCCGCCGTCCTGGGCTACGCCCGAGGGCGCCGGCCGCTGCGCTTCCGGCCTCTCGGCGACTCGACGGGCCGCTGGGTGCAGGTGCCGGCGTTCGGCTGGGCCCGGTTCGACACCCAGCCGGTGGGACCGCCCGGCGACACCGATGTGCTGATCGGCGAGGGGCTGCACGGCAGGCTCGACCGCGCCGACTGGGTCGCCGTCCGCGACGCCCTCACCCGCGCGCGCCCGCTCGCCGACGCCGCCGAGGAGCGGGCCGGCGGCCGGGTCTTCTGGGAGCTGCCCGACGAGGAGCTGTCGGTGCTCGGCGAGCCCGGCACGGTGGGCGCCGCCCTGCGCGAGATCGGGCGGACCAGCGGGAACCATTCCGCGCACGTCTTCGCGGCGTTGCACCACCGGCGTCCCGACCTCGTCCCGCATCTGACCCGCACCACCCGTCGCGCGCTGCTCTCCCACCTCGAGGAGGGCGACAGCGGTGTGGAGGCGGCGGTCCAGCGCGAGCTGCGGGCCAACGACACGGCCCTCGCGGCGCTGGAGTCCGCCACTGCGGCGCTGCTCGGCGATGCCCGGCCGAACCGGCTGAGGCTGCACGACATCCTGCTGTGGCTCACGACCACTCTCCGGCTGGCGCACGCCGTCGAGCTCGGTCGCGGGACCGACGAGTGGCGGCGCCACAGCACCGGAGAGCACGACAGCCAGCGGGGGTGAGCCCGGTCAAACCCGGCGCGCGACCGGGGTCAGGGCCGGCGGGTGCCCGAAGACGGTCACCAGGGCGGGGTCGCCGAACACGGTGATCCGGGCGATGCCCGCCGAGGTGACCGTGAGCACCACGACTCCGAAGGCCCGGTACTCGCCGGCGGCGTCGCGGTAGTAGCCCACCGCGGCGGGCTGCGCGTTCGCGCTGGTGGGCACGAGCCGCCAGTCGCCGGGTGACCCCAGCACCCGGTCCCGCAGGTAGGGGATGCAGGTCCGGCGGCCGGCGAACCAGGTCGGCGACGGCGTGCCCTCCAGGATGGCGTCCGCCCGCAGCAGCTGTTGCAGGGCCGCCGTGTCAGCGTTCTCGAAGGCCGTGATGTAGCGCTCGAGCACCGCGCGGAGCTCGGGTTCGGCGGGTTCGGTGACGTCGTCGGCCGTCGGGGACAACTCGTGCAGCCGAGCCCGGGCGCGCTGCAAGGTGCTCTTGACCGCCGTGCTGCTCGTGTCCAGCAGCTCCGCGACCTCGGCGGCCGAGAACGCCAGCACGTCCCGCAGGATCAGCACCGCACGCTGGCGGGGCGGCAGGTACTGCAGGCTGGCCACCAACGCCAGCCGCACACCTTCGCGCGCGGCGACGATCGCGCCGGGATCGGCCGCCGCCGGGTCAACCAGCGAGGTGGGGATCGGCTGCAGCCACGAGAGGTCGGGCCCAGCCGCCGCCAACGGCGCGTTCGGATCGGGCTCCGGCGCACCGACGCCGGAGGGCAACGCCCGCCGCCCGCGCCCCCGCAGGGCGGTCAGACAGACATTCGTGGCTATCCGGTACAGCCAGGAACGCACCGACGACCGGCCTTCGAACCGGTCATAGGCACGCCAGGCCCGCAGGTAGGTGTCCTGGACCAGGTCCTCGGCGTCGGCCAGCGACCCGAGCATCCGATAACAGTGCGCCACCAGTTCGCCCCGGAACTGCTCGGTGTCAGCGACGAACTCGCGGGCGTCCGGCATCTGCTCGCGTCCCCATCCTTGGCGAGTTTCGGCCCGGCGGACGCCAGGCCTCGACGGTACAGACCGCGGCCGCGGCGGAAAAGAATCGCGTGCCCGGCCGCGATTCCTTTCCCGGCGCACGCCGGTCTCTTCCCTCGACACCTTCGCGCGACGGCAGACGAGAGGACCTGGCGATGACCGCCCTGCTCGACGACACGGCACGTGCACTGATCGACGGAACCAACGCCGCAACCGTGGCCACCCTCAACCCCGACGGCCGGCCCCAGACCTCCGTCGTCTTCGTCGGTCGGGACGGCGATGCGGTGCTGTTCAGCACGATCAAGGGGCGGCGGAAGACCCGCAACATGACCCGTGACCCCCGGATCAGCCTGCTGGTGGTCGATGCCACGAACAAAGGGAGCTACGTCGAGGTTCGCGGCACCGTACAGATCACCGACGACCCGGAGAAGATCCTCCTGACGAGGATGTACGAGAAATACCTGGGCACGACCCCGCCACCCGAACCCGAGGCCGAGCGCGTGATCGTTCGCCTGACACCGGAGAAGGTCTACCGCTTCCCCCCGAGCTAGCGTCCGTCGATCTGGATTCGAGTCACAGCACACAGGCTCCGGGCGTCGGTCGCGGCTCAGTTCCCGCCCGGCACCACCCCGTGCAGCAGGCCGGAGGGGCGGTCGAGACCGGAGGGCCGGTCGAGGCCGGGTGGCGCCGGGATCGGCCTGATGCCGTTGTTGGCGGTACCGAGCACCGGCGGCAGGGAGTTGACGTCGATGGGCACGTTGGCTCGCAGGATGCCGCCGCTGCCGTCCTCCGTGCTGGTGATCGACCGGGTCTGGACGGTGAACGCGGCGACGTCGGTCAGGTAGGGCAGTAGGGCGTTCGTCACCGGGTCGAGGTGCCGGGTGGCCGCGTGCAGCTCCGGCAGCGCGGTGTTCAGCTCGTCGCTGAACGGGCGCAGGTCGGCCACCACGGAGCGGGCGGCACGCAGGAACGGCCCGGCGGAATCCACCGCGGTGTCCAGCTTGTCGGCGGTGCCGCGCAGGTCGTGCAGGGCGCCGGGCAGCTCGTCCGAGGCATGCTGCAGATCACGCAGGGTGGGGTCGAGCTCGCCGGAGAGTCCCTGGACGGCGGTGGTGGAGCGCTTCAGCGCAGCGATCAGGCCGGGCAGCTCGGCCAGGGTCCGGTCGACCTGCGGCTGGTGGCTGCCGAAGCTGCGCAGCGTCGTCTGCAGTCCACCGGCCAGGGCACGCAGGCGCTGGTCGTCACCGCCGACCGCCTGGGCGATCTGGCCGAGCGAGGTGATCAACCGCCGGATCAGCTCCCGACGCATCGCGAGCTGTTGAGCCACCGGCTTGAGGTCGTTCGCGACCGTCCGGGTTCCGTCGAGCCCCGAGGGCAGATCGGCTCGCGCGCTGGTCAACGCCACATCGGACTCGGCGAGCAGCGAGGTCAGCATGCGCTGGGCGTCGGGGTCGAGGTGGTCGAGCACTTCGTCGACCTGGACCGGCCGCTCGGTGTTGGTGACCGGGAACTCGTAGCCCGAGGTGACCTGGCGAGCCGGCGGCGCGCCGGGGTTGATCGTCACGTACATCTCGTTGAGTGGGCTCTTCGGCCGCAGTACCAGCGTTGCGTTCTCGTACAGGCGATGACCGGGTTCGAGGGACAGCCGCAGCCGAGCCTGCCCCGCCTCTCCCACCTCGGCCGCCACGATGCTGCCGACGTTGACACCCGCAATGCGCACCTCCTGCCCGTTGCCGGGACTGATGCCGGGGGCAGCGGCGAAGTCCGCGGTGACCACGAACCGGTTGCTCCAGGGCGCCACGAACCGCTGGTTGCCCAGGATGACGCCGCCCACGACGCCCGCAATGGCGATCAACGCGACGACAACAACGGTGTTGCGGGCCAACCCGGGTTCGGTGCGGACCCGCTCGAACACCCGTCCCATCCGTTCCCGCCGACCGGTCACGGTCGAGGTCCCGGCATGGACTCCCCCAGGGTCGTGCTCATCTCGTTCGATCTCCTCACCAGTTCAACAACAACGCCGGCCGAGCCGGTGCCGTCATCCAAATCGGGCCGCACGAGGGCCGCGATCCGGAAAGCGCTCACCTCCGTCACGTTTGCGCACTCGACATTGGCCGGCGCCGGTAGGTGGGCCCCCTGAACAGATCCACAAATCGGGGGCATAACGTCAATGGCGGCGCTTCGGTCGATGCGCCTCGGACGTGCGGAGGCGGCAACGTGGCGGTGATCACAGACTTGACCCATGAGGTACTTGCCGCCTACCCGGTCGCACGCACGAAAGACATCGGCCAGGCCACGGAGGTACTGGAGCGGGTACTCCCCCGCATCCCGCTCCAGATGCGGGTGGCCAGGACCGGCGACGTATTCGAGATGCACATGAATGCGCTCGATATCGGCGCGGTCACCACAAGTTATGTGCGTTTCGGCGCAGACATCCAGATAACGAACAGTGAGACCGCCTTTTATCACGTCAATATTCCGTTGAGCGGTCGCACGGTGTGGCGCGCCCGGAATTACGTCGTGCAATCAACCCCCACGGTCGCGGCGGTGCTGAGTCCGGGCACCGCGGGCGAACTGCTGTGGAGCGGCGGCTGCGCGCAGCTGTGCGTGATGTTGCCGCAGTCCAGCCTGGACCGGGAGCTCGAGCGCCACCTCGACCGTGAGATCACCGAGCCCATCAGCTTCGCCCCGGCGATGAGCCTGACGTCCGCCACGACCCGGCGTTGGCTCGACGCGCTCCGGCTGGTGTTGAACGAGGCCGAGTTCAGCAACGGCAGGTCACTGCACCCGCTGACCACGCGGACCCTGGAGAATCTCCTGGTCGACAGCCTGTTGCTCGCGCAGCGGCACAACTACACCGTGGAGCTGAACCGGCCGGCCCGGGCGGCGGCGCCCAGGGTGGTCCGCGACGCCATGGAACTGCTGGACAACCGCCCCGACCACCCCTGGACGGTGGGCGAACTGGCAGGCGAGGTGCACGTCAGCGTGCGGGCGCTGCAGGCGGCGTTCGCCCGGTCGACCGGCATCTCCCCGATGCGCTATCTGCGCCAGGAGCGCCTGCGCCGGACCCATACCGAGTTGCTCGACGCCGACCCGGACAGCACCACTGTCACCGAGGTGGCGGCCCGTTGGGGGTTTGCCCACCACGGGCATTTCGCCGCCCTGTACCGCGCCAGGTTCGGGGAGGCGCCGGCTCTCACCCTGCGCCGCTGACCGGCGCCGAACCTCCGCTGACCTGCCGCTGACCTGCCCTGGACGGGCAGACCCGGATGGGCCTGCCCGTCCAGAGCTCGGTGCGTCCGGCGCCGAACGCGGTCAGTTCGCGATCGGTGCGTTCGGCGCGAGCCCCCAGAACAGCTGGGTGCCCAGCACGCCGACGATGTGGATCAACACCATGTTGAGCATCATCGACTTGGCGGTGTTGCGGCCGACACCGACCGAACCGCCGCGGGCGTGGTAGCCGTAGTAGCAGCCGACGAACGTGATCACGGTGCCCATCACGATCACCTTGAGCAGCGAGTACGCGAAGTCGGCGGGGTTCTGATAGAGCCAGAAGATGTAGAGGTACCCGCCGGAGGAGACCCCGCCGAGGTTGACCACAGTCACCAGGTACGCGGCGATATAGGTCATGCCCACCCCGACCGTGTACAGGAACGGGATGGAGATCCACACGGCGAGCACCCGGGTGCCGACGAGGTAGCTGCGCGACTTGATGCCCATGACCTCCATGGCATCGATCTCGTCCGCGATCCGCATGGAGCCGATCTCGGCGACCAGTCCGCAGCCCACCTTCGCGGCGAAGATGTAGCCCCACATGTAGGGCGACATCTCGCGCAGCGAGCACCAGGCGTTGAACACCCCTGAGTAGATCGGGGCACCGATCTGCTTGAGCGTGTAGCTGGCCTCCAGACCACACTCGAAGCCGATCACACCCTGCATCACCCAGATGATCAATCCGCTGGTCAGCACCAGGATGCCGGCCTGGTGCAGCACCTCGCTCGAATACCGGCGGACATCGGGCAGGGACCGGATGACCGAACCACTGAACCGGGCGATGTCGCCGACCGAGGCGAGAACGTCCTTGATACCGGCACGTGAGCCGGCCTCGGTGTCTCCGGGCCGGACGGGGGCCGGAGCGGGCTTTTCTGTCGTTGTCATCGCGCGCCCCTTTACCGGTAGACCTGCATGTCGGGGTTGAGCCCCAACATGAGCGTCGTGAACGCGAAGTTGAACATCCAGATCCCGGCGAACGCGATCACCACGGCCTGGTTGACCGCGCGACCCACACCGATGGGGCCACCCTCGGCCCGGTAGCCCTTGTAGCAGCACACCACGCCGATGATCAGGCCGAACAGCGCGGTCTTGACGACGCTGCACCACATGTCGGTCGTCGTGGCGTTGTTCCAGAAGTTGCCGAAGTAGGCGTTGGTGTTGGCGTCCAGCTCCCACGCGGCGAGCAGCCCGCCGAACACGCCGAAGCACAGCGCCACCACGTCCATCAGGCCGGTCATGATCGTCAGCGCGATCACTCGGGGCAGGATGATCGTCCGGATGGGGTCGACGCCGAGGACCTCCATGGCGTCGAACTCCTCCCGGATGCGTCGCGCTCCGAGGTCCGCCGTGATCGCCGTGCCCATCACACCGGCCACAACCATCGCGTTGATCCACGGCGCGAACTCACGGACGCTGGCCATCAGGAAGAAGGAGCCGAGCCGCTCCGGGATACCGAAGAGCAGGAAGATATTTCCACCCTGCAGACCAGGTGCGCCGAAGCCGAACGCGGTGCAGGAGATGATCATGGGCAGCCAGCAGAGCTTCAAGATGTCGTACATCTGCTCGCGGACGTCGCCCCAGTAGCCGGTCGGATGGGTCACCGCGCTGCGCAGGACCTCGATCAGCAGTTCGAGCATGTCACCGGCCTGTTGCAACGGCCGGGTTGCCGCGCCTCGCGCGACCCGCAGCCCCTTGCCGAACTTCGGCACGAGGACTGCGCCGGTATTCCCCGGTGGCGCCTCGGCCTGTATCGCGTTAGCCATTGGTTGTCCTTTCAGGGTTGGACAGGGTTGTGGCGCTAGGGACGGTAGGGCGCGCGGCGGCGGGTGAGCGAGAGTTTCGCCTGTTCGGAGCGTCGGACAGGACCGGCGCACAACCGCGGCGGCCTCTCGTTGTGGCCGCGCACTCTCCGCCGGGTCGGGTCGGCCGCCGCCCGGCGGCGTGCGGCATCCTGGGTCGCGTGTTCACTCCGGCACCGACGCCAGCCCTGATCGCCGTCGAGCCAAACCTGCGCGCGCGGATACCGGCGGTGTGCGCGGCGATCGTGGCGCGCATCGAGCAGTCCGTGCCGCTCTACCTGGACACCCGGGCGGTGGAAGGCGGCTCACTCGGCGAGTCCGTCCGGCAGAACATGGAGTACCTGCTCGCGTCGATTGTCGGGGACACGCCCGAGGATCTGTCCGCCTCCCGCAACACCGGGCGGCGCCGCGCCCGCCAAGGCGTGCCGATGGCGGAGATGCTGCGCAGCTACCGGATCGGTTTCGCGCTGTTCTGGGAGGTCGTCGCCGAGGAGGTGATCAACCAGAAGTGTTGGTCGGAGCGCGATCTGACGGACACCGCCACGGTGCTGTGGTGGAAGGCCGACGAGTTCTCCGCGGCGGCCACCGAGGCCTACCGGGAGACCGCGGCCGAGCTCGTCGAGCAACGCGAGCGGCAGCGTTCCGCGATGGTGGAGGCATTGATCACCAGTGGCGGGATGGACCAGGGGGCGATGTGGGAGATCGCCGAGAAGCTCGGCATGCCCCGCACCGGGACATTCGTCGCGGTGGCAGCCGAGGTGACCGAGATCGGCACCGAGTCACTGCCCGGCATCGCGGCGCGACTGCGCGAGCTGGACATCTGGTCGGCCTGGCGACTGCTCCCCCAGCTACAGGTGGGCATCGTCTCACTGCCCTCCACCGAGCTGGATCCGCTGGTTGCGTCGCTGGAGAAGGGCACCACGACCCGGATCGGCATCAGCCCGGTGTACGCGGCGCTCGAACACACCCCGCGCGCCGTCTACCTCGCCAAGACCGCGCTCAGCAGCATCGACGCCAGGGGGCGTCGGGTACAGCGGTTCGCCGCGACGCCGCTGGCCGCCCTGGTCGCCGCCGCCCCGGAGGCCGCCGTGCAGCTCGCCCGCACCGTACTCGGCTCGCTGCTGGCCCTGCCCCGTGACGAGCAGGACCTTCTGCTGGACACCCTGGACGCCTGGCTGCGCACCGGCGGCTCGGCGCGGGAGACCGCCGAACAGATGTACTGCCACCCGAACACCGTGCGCCACCGGCTGCATCGGATCGCCGAGCACACCGGCCGGGCCGTGGAACACCCCGCCGAGGCCAGCGAATTAGCCACCGCGCTGCACGCCCTGCGCCTGCTGCCCGAAGTGCGCTGGACCGAGCCCGGGCCCGGCTAGTGTCCTGAGTCGGAGGTTCGCGCCGGCTCCAGTGATCCAAGCGGCGGCTGGCAAGGCCGCAGATCGCCTGGATATCGGGCGTAACCAGGCGATCGCGAACGCCGCAGGCCCAGATCGAGACTCAGGTCGACCTCGACGCATCCTGCCTCTCAGGTCAGCGGCTTAGATTAGACCTGGTCTCAAAACTCGGCGTGTCGCTAGGTGGACCAACGGCCCGCCCCTGGCTCCGCACCGCCCGCCTGTGGACCCGGCCCGACGGACCGCGAGGTCTGTCAGAGAGACTGGGGGCCAGTGCCCGCCCTCTCGACCTGGAGCCTTCGATGCCGCAGGGGACCGTCCGTTGGTTCGACGCCGAACGGGGTTTCGGCTTCCTCGCGCCCGAGGACGGCTCGCCGGACGTGTTCGTGCACGCCTCCGAGATCGTCGGGGACGGCGGCGCGAAAGTGCTCCGCGAGGGTCAGGCCGTCATGTTCGAGGTCGGCGAGAACGACCGCGGGCCCCAGGCGCTGCGCGTTCGCGTCACCGCCGATGCGGCCACCGGCAGTGCCGTGGGCCTGCTCGGCACCGTCAACTGGTACGAGCCGGGCAAGGGGTACGGCTTCGCGTCGCCGGACGGCGGCGGCGCCGACATCTTCGTGCACAGCTCCGCCATCGTGACCGGCGGCGTGGTCACCGAGGGGCAGCGGGTGGCCTTCCTGATCGTCGAAGGCGAGCGCGGCCCGCAGGCCGGGCACGTGATCCCGCTGGGACCGGGGGCCGGCCCACCCGCTGCGGCCGGCACCGCGGACGGTGCCGACGGCACGGTGGCCTGGTACAACGAGGACAAGGGCTTCGGCTTCATCAACCCCGACTCCGGCGCCGGGGACGTCTTCGTTCACGCCCGGGCCCTGGCCGAGGGGCTAACGTGGCTCGCGGAGGGCGACCGCGTCGCCTACGAGGTGGCTAGTGGAGACAAGGGCCCGCAGGCCCGCGACGTGCACCTGGTCCGGGGCGCCGAGCCCCAGACGGCGCCGCAGCGGTCGGCACCTGCCGCGGCCGCAGGGCCGGCGGCGCGGGACGTGCCCGCACGAGGCGGCGAGGGCGTCGTCGCGCGCTACGACGGCGACCGCGGCTTCGGCTTCATCACCCCGGACGCAGGCGGCGACGATCTCTTCGCCCACGTGTCCGTGATCATGGGGTCGGAGCCGCTGCAGAAGGGTGACCGGGTCCGGTACGCGGTGCGTCAGAGCGACCGGGGCCCGCAGGCCGACCGCATCGAACGCCTCTGAAGAGGCGGCCCCACCGATGGCTGATCACTTCCCGACGAGGGTGCTCGTTCATCCCGTCGATGGTGCCGGATGCGTTAGACCTGGTCTCAGAGCTCGATCTTTATGAGCCGGCGGACGTTGATCACGGTGCAGGCCAGCGTGAGTAGCGCCAGCGTGGTGCGTTCGGTCCGGTCGTAGCGCAGCCCGAGGCGTTTGAACCGCAGCAGCCAGGAGATGGTGCGTTCGACGACCCAGCGGACCCGGCCGAGGCGGGACTTGTCCTCAATCCCGCGCCGGGCGATACGGACCTTGATACCGCGGCGGGTCAGGTAGCGGCGGCAGCGGCGGTAATCGTAGCCCTTGTCGGCGTGCAGCTTGTCCGGTCGGAATCGTGGCCGGCCCGCCCGGCCGTGGTGGCCGCGCACGGTCGGGTTCGTGTCCAGCAGCGGCTCAAACAGCATGCTGTCGTGGGTGTTTGCCGCCGACAACATGACGTGCAGCGGTAGCCCGTTCGCGTCGCACAGAACGTGGTACTTGGAGCCGGCTTTGCCCCGGTCAGTGGGGCTGCGACCGGTCAGCTCGCCCCCCTTTTCGACCGCACCGACACCGCGTCGATGCAGCCTCTGGTCCAGTCGAGCTCGTCGATGTCGGACAGCTCGTCGAGCACGAGCTGGTGCAGCCGGTCCCACACGCCAGCGTCCTGCCACTCACGTAACCGCCGCCACGCGGTGTGCCCGGAACCGCATCCGAGCTGCTCGGGTAGGTCTCGCCAGCGGCAGCCGGAGTCGAGCACGAACAAGATCCCCTCTAGCGCGGCACGGTCATCGATCCGGGGCCGCCCACCCGGACCGTGCGGCGCTGGTCGGGACGGGATCAGGGGTTCGATCAGCTCCCAGAGCCGGTCTTCGACCCGCCGCTGCTGCGTCGTCTTCGCCACGACTGCCCACGATCGACGAACAGGACCGGCAGGTTACGCAGCGACACACCCTGAGTTTTGAGACCAGGTCTTAAGCCAGTCGGCTGCTCACCGACCGTGACTGCCGCGTCGTGCGGCGGTCGGTGCCGACTGGGCGTCGCGCAGTAGAGCATGCATTGTTCAGGGCGGCTCAGGACGCTATAGGTCCTGAGCGCCCTCGGTCGGACACTAACTCGCCCGGACGGCGGGCACCGGGAGCGGCTGTTGCAGCGGGTGGTGGCAGGCCGCCTGGTGACCCTGCTCGTCGAACTTCACCATGAGCGGCTCCTCCGCCGCGCACCGGTCGTCGGCCAGCGGGCAGCGGGTGCGGAACCGGCAGCCGGACGGCGGGTCCATCGCCGAGGGCAACTCCCCGCGCACACCCTCGTGGGCCTTCTGGTGTTCCCGGGTCGGGTCGGGCAGCGGAATCGTATCGATCAAGCCACGGGTGTACGGGTGCACGGGCGAGGTGTACACCTGCTCGGCCGGGCCGACCTCGACGAGCTTGCCCAGGTACATCACGCCGATCGTGCTGGCGATGTAGCGGACCACCGACAGGTCGTGCGAGATGAACACGTAGGTCAGGTCGTGTTCGACCTGCAGATCGCGCATTAGGTTGAGGATCTGGGCCTGCACGGACACGTCCAGCGCCGACACCGGTTCGTCCGCCACGATCAGTTTCGGCCGCAGAGCCAGTGCCCTGGCCAGGCCGATGCGCTGGCGCTGCCCGCCGGAGAACTCGTGCGGGTACTTCTCCAGCGCCGTGCGGGCCAGCCCGACCTCGTCGAGCAGCTCGCCGACCGCCTGCTCCTGTTCCTTCGCCGAGCCCCGGTGCTGGATCACCAGTGGCTCGCGCAGGATGGAGCGCACCCGCATCCGGGGATCGAGCGAGGCGTAGGGGTCCTGGAACATCAGCTGGAAGTCCCGGCGCCGCTCCCGCAACGCCCGGTCGGACTTGCCGGTGATCTCCGTGCCGTCGAAGGTGATCGACCCGGAGGTGGGGGTGTCGGCGGCGACCAGCAGCCGCCCGACCGTGCTCTTGCCACAGCCGGACTCGCCGACCAGCCCGAACGTCTCCCCGGCCCGGACGGTGAAGGTCACGTCGGCCACCGCGCTGACCGCCCCGACCTTGCGCTGCAGCACGCCCTTGGCCGTCACCGGGAAGTCCCGGACCAGGTTGCGTACCTCGAGCAGCGGCTTGCTCGTCGTGGCGTCGACCGGATCGGTCACCGGGTTCGCCGCCCGCCGCTCCTTCGCCCCCAGCGGATGGAAGCAGGCGAACGGGTGGCCGTCGGTGGTGAGCTCCGGCTCCGCGTCGCGGCATTCGTCGGTGGCATACGTGCAGCGCGGCGCGAACCGGCAGCCCGTCGGCGGGTCGGACAGGTCCGGTGGCAGACCGGGGATGGCGTAGAGCCGGTGCTCGTGGTCCACGTTCTCCGGCAGCGCACGGAAGAGCGCCTCGGTGTAGGGGTGCCTGGGGTTGTCGAACAGCTCGCGGGTGCCGCTGGTCTCCACCACCTTGCCGGCGTACATCACCGCCACCCGGTCGGTGTGCCCGGCGACCACACCCAGGTCGTGGGTCACCAGGATCACCCCCATGCCGAGGCGGCCGCGCAGCTCGTCGATGAGCTCGAGAATCTGCTTCTGGATGGTGACGTCCAGCGCGGTGGTCGGCTCGTCGGCGATGAGCAGCTCGGGCTCGCAGGCCAGTGCCATGGCGATCACCACCCGCTGCCGCATCCCGCCGGAGAGCAGGTGCGGGTAGGAGTCCAGCCGCTCCGCCGCTCTCGGCAGCCCGACCAGGTCCAGTACCTCCCGGGCCCGTTCCCTGGCCTGCGCCCGGGTGACGTCCCGGTGCAGCCGCACGGTCTCGGCCACCTGGTCGCCGATCGTCAGGCACGGGTTCAGCGACGTCATCGGATCCTGGAAGATCATGCCGATCCGGTTGCCCCGGACCGTGCGCATCACATCGTCGTCCGCCGTCGCCAGGTCCAGGTCGCCGAAGCGGATCGAGCCGCCGGCGATCCGGCCGCCGTTCGGCAGCAACCGCATGATCGACAGTGCGGTCATGGTCTTGCCGCACCCGGACTCCCCGACGATGCCGAGGGTCTCGCCCTTGCCGACGGTCAGGGACACCCCGCCGACCGGGTGCGCGGTCCCCTTGCGCATCGCGATGTCGGTGTGCAGGTCGATGAGCTCAACGACGGGTTCCATCTCCGGTCACCTCCTCTGCAGCCGGACTTCGAACGAGTCGCGCAGCGCGTCGCCGATCAGGTTGAACGCGACCACCACCAGCACGATCGCCAGGCCCGGCGGGTAGATCAGCCACCAGTAGCCGTCGTAGGTGTAGTTGATGCCGTTGAAGAGCATGTCGCCCCAGTTCGCGGCGGGCGGCGGGATACCGAGGCCGAGGAAGCTCAGGGCGGCGACGGTGAGGATGGCGTCGGCCACCTGGAACGTCGCGTTCACCACCACTGTCCCGATCGCGTTGGGTGCGATGTGCCGCAGCACCGCGCGCATCGGGCTGCCGCCCATCAGCCGCACCGACCGCACGTAGTCCCGGGTGCGCAGGGTCAACGCCTGGCCACGTACCAGCCGGGCCGGGCCGAGCCACGAGATCAGCGCGATGACCAGGATCAACAGGCCCACGGTCGGCCGCGCGATCGAGGCCAGGAACAGCAGCAGGAACAGTGCCGGCACCGCGAGCATGGCGTCCACGATGCGCATCATCACGCCGTCCACGAAGCCACCGGCGTACCCGGCGACCGCGCCCCACAGGGTGCCGAAGAAGGTGGCCAGCAGGCCCGCGGCGACGCCCACCTCGAGCGAGGTCTGCCCGCCCACCATCAGCCGCCCGACCTGGTCGTAGCCCACCTCGTTGGTGCCCAGCGGATGGCTGGCCGAGGGATGCAGCGTGGCCGACTCGAGGTCTATGTGCACCTGGTCGGTGTGGTAGATCAGCGGGCCGACGTAGCAGAACAGGATGAACAGCGCCACGACGGCAAGGCCGACCACGGCGAGGCGGTTCTCCAGGAAGGTGGACACCGTCTGCGCGAACAAGCTCCGGGTCCGCGGCGTCCCGTCCCGGGCGCTCATGTCGGAGGCGCTCATGTCGGGGGCACTCAGGTCTGGCTTACTCATGTCGGGGGCACTCATGCGAACCTCACCCTCGGGTCCAGCGCGGCATAGGCGAGGTCGGCGAGCAGCGACCCGGTGACGGTGGCCAGCCCGACCAGCACGGTGATGCCCAGCATGATCGGGTAGTCCTGGGTCTGCGCGGCGGTCCAGAACAGCTCGCCCATCCCCGGGAAGTTGAAGACCGCCTCGGTGATCAGCGCGCCGGAGAAGATCGCCGGCAGCGACAGCCCGAGCAGCGTGGCCACCGGGATCAGCGAGTTGCGCAGCACGTGGTGCACCAGCACGACCCGTTCCCCGGCACCCTTCGAGCGCGCGGTCCGCACGTAGTCCTCGGCCAGGTTCTCGATCACCGAGGAGCGCATGTACCGGGAGAACTGCGCGATGGTCAGCAGGGCCAGCGTCAGCACCGGCAGCACGAGGCCGGCGGGCTGGGACAGGATGACGCCGATCGACGAGCTCTGCGGCGCCTCCGCCGGCAGGATCGGCAGGTACACCGAGAACACCACGATGAGCACGACGCCGAGGAAGAATGGTGGGGTCGCGTAGAAGACGAATGCCCAGAAGGTGATGGTGTAGTCCATCGCGTGGTTGCGCTTCACCGCCTGCACGACGCCGAGCGGAATAGCGACGACGAGCGCGAACAGCGTGGACAGAATGGTGAGGATCAGCGTTTTGGGCAGCCGCTCACCGACGAGCGAGAGCACCGACTGGTTCAACTTCACCGAGAATCCGAGGTTCCCGGTGACCAGCTCCTTCAACCAGTTCCAGTACTGCACCGGGACGGACCGGTCATAGCCCATCTGGTGGTTGAAGTTGGCAACGGCCTGTGGCGTGGCCCTCGGCCCCAGCTGGGCGCGGGCCGGCCCACCGGGCAGCAGGTGCAGCAGGATGAACACGATAACGGTGACGAGCAGCACCACGACAATGGACTGCAGCACTCGCCGGGTGATGAATCCGAACATGGATCGACTACCTCTGTGGTGGGAGTGGCGGTCATTTCACGTAGTACCAGTCCTCCGGCGTGATGTTCAGATAGGGATTCTGCGGGGTCACGCCCTTGAGGTTGTTCGCGATCTCGGTCAGCTGGTAGTCGTAGTTGGGCTGCCAGATCCCCGGCAGGGTGATCGAGCCGTACTCGGTGTAGGCCCGCATGGCCGCCGGGGAGTCGCTGTGCTGCGTCGCCGCGATCAGCGCATCCAGCTTGGGGTCGGAGAAGTTGCTCTCGTTCGAGCCCGCCCCGGTCTGGAAGATGGCCTCGCCGGTCGGGTAGTAGTCCGGGGCGAAGACCCAGCCCGCGCCCCAGTTGCCCATCTGCCAGTTGCAGTCCGCCTTGCCGGTGTCACACGGGATCGCGGTCCCGATCACCGTGTTGAACGGCGCGCCCTGCAGGTCGATGCGCATGCCGACCTTGGTCGCCGAGGACTGCAGCTGCTGCATGGCCAGGCTGACCTGGGGGGTACCGGACGCGTACTGCATCTGGAACTCCAGCCGGGCGCCGGCCGCCACGCCGGGGCCGCACTGGTCGGCACCGGTACCCGGCCGCTGGCACGTGCCCACCCCGTCCGGCGGCGTGCTCCAGCCGTGGTCGGCCAGCAGCTTCCCGGCCCGTCCCGGGTCGTAGGTGAACGGGTTGGGCTCGGTCCGGTCGCTGGCGAACGGGTTGTCCGGCGTCGTCGGCACCGGGCCGTTGGTGGTCGAGCCGTACCCGTGCACGGCCGCCCTGATGATCGCCCCCTGGTCGACCAGCGACTCCAGGGCCTGCCGGAAGTACTGCTGGGAGAAGGTCGGGCCGACCGTCGGGTTGTGCTGGTTGATCACGAAGTAGTTCGTCGAGAGGCTGATCCACCGGTCGAGCGTGTAGTTGCTCTCCAGCGGGTTGTGGCCGACCCACTGGCCATCCGGTTTCGCCGGTGCGTCCTCCGGCGGCAGCAGGCCGACCTGCACCGCGTTGTTGCCGGAGCGCAGCACGTTGTACTCGGCAGCGTTGTCGGAGAACGGCGCCAGGTTGAACTGGTCCAGGTGCGGCTTGTTGGGGCCCGCGTAGGACGGGTTCGGCACGAAGCTCGCGTTGCCGTCCGCGTTGAACGACCTCAGCTTCCACGGCCCGTCCACCACCTGCCAGAGCGGGTTGGTGGCGTACTCGTTCAGGCTCTTGGCCTGCTCGGTCAGGTAGCTGTAGACCGCCGCGCAGTCCTCGACGTGGTGGGTACAGTCGCTCGGCCCGGCCGCGGTGCGGTCCCAGGCCTTCGGCAGCGGGGTGATCTGGGAGAGCTCGTTGTAGACGAACCACTGCGCGCTGTAGGTCTTGTTCAGGTGGAAGGTCACCTGGTTCGGCGAGTCGACGGTCATCGAGTCGATGTCGTCCGGGATCCCGCCGGCGACGTAGACCGCCCAGTTGGTCTTCTCCGCCTTCATCATGTTGATCCAGAAGGCCACCCCGTCACTGGTCACCTTGGAGCCGTCGGACCAGGCGTAGGGCCGCAATGGGACCGTGACGGTGCGGTTGTCGTCGGCGAACTTCGGGAAGTCCGCGAGGCTGAGCCGGTCGTTCAGCACCGGTTTGCCCTGGTCACCGAACCAGTACAGCGGCCGGTAGAGGAGGTACTGCAGGTCCGAGATGGTCGTGACGCTGAAGTACTCGACGGGCATGAACGGGAAGATGTAGTTCGGGGTGGTGTTGGCCGGCAGGGCGAAGGTGGCCACGCCGCCCCGCACCGGTTGACCAGTACTCGGTGTCGTCTGGCCGGTGCCACAGCCGGCCAGCAGCAGCACCAAGGCACACAGCAGCGCCCCCCATAACTTGCGATCCAACACACGCCCCCCACGTACCTGACTCGGCACCCGCCCGCCGGGACAGCACCACCCGCGCCGGCATCCCCGTCGGCCCGGGGCGGACTCGCCCGAAGGCCGGATTGTGCGGCCTCCCGGTACGGAAACACCAGGCCAACTGTGTCGCGCGCGGAACCCCGATCTCAGGTTTCTCAACAACCCGGCGACCGGGACGCGCGATTAGGATGAGCGTACGAGTTCGGGAGGAGTTCAGATGCCCCGCGACACCAAGCAGCGGAGGGTCGAAGCCGCCGCCGGCCTGCTGCGCAGCCGAGGCCTGGCCGCGATGTCGTTCACGGACGTGCTGGCCGCCAGCGGGGCGGCGCGCGGCGTGATCTAGCTGGTGGCCTGCCCGGGGTCCGCCGGTGAGGCAGGGCACTTCGCCGCCACCAGCTGGACGCTCGCCGGGCACTCCGTCTCGACCCTCCGCCCGGCACCGCCCGGTTCGCCATCGGCGCGTTCGTCACTGTGGATCGTGTACTTCGCCGTCCCGGACATCGACACCGCGGTCGGGCAGGCGGCCCTGCTCGGCGCTTCTCCCCCGGTGTCGGTGCCCGGCCCCGAGCCGGCAGTCCTGCTCGCCGACAAACCAGGGAGCCCTGTTCGGGCTCCAGGCTGTCCGACCGACCTGAGCGGAGCGTCAGACCGTCGCGCACCCCGCCTCGACCGAACGCGGCGGGGCCCCTTGCGCGGAGCGCGCCACGGATGGGCCGGTGCGGTCGCCAGTACGGAAGGTGAGTCGGAAGACGCCGATCGCCACGTCGTCACCGTGCTTGAGGACGGCGGTGTCAATGGGCTGGCCGTTGAGGTAGCTGCCGTTGAGCGAGCCGGTGTCAGCCAGGGTGAAGCCATCCGGGCCGGGCCGGATCTCGGCGTGCCGACGCGACACGGTCACGTTCGGCAGCACCACGTCGCACCGAGGGTCCCGGCCGAGCACGATGACGGACCCGGGGTTCAGGACGAACTGCTGACCAGCGTCGGGACCTCGCCGGATCTCCAGCACCGCCACCGCGTCAGCGGGGAGACCACGCGCCGCGTGATCCGGTCCCGCAGCGGGCCCGGCAGGCGCGGGGGTGAACTCCGTATCCAGGTCATCCAACCGCCCGCGCGGGGAGCTGCGTGGTCGCTGCGGCTGCGTATCTGTCATCGTTTCTCCACTCTGAGCTTGATCAGTCGAGCGTGATCAGTCGTCGCCACCGGCTCGTCTCGCGGGCACGCTGCAGGCGGGACCCCGACGCCGTTGCGGCTCGCGACAACTGCTCGCGTCCGGCGCCGGGGGCTGTCGCAACGCTGCTCAGCCTCGCTGAACATAGCTGGCCAATCGGTCCCCCGGGTCACAGGACCGAACGATGGGCGGCTTCAACTGTCCGGAACGCTGCCCCGCCAGCAGCGTCTTGACGAACACCACTACCTCACTCGGCTCAGGCAACAGGTTCTCGCCCAGGTAGGCCAGCATGATCAAGTCCTCGCCGGAGCTTGTTTCCACCCCGACCGCCCAACCATGGCGAGCGTCCCAGACCACGGCGACGTCGCGCCTGGCAAAACCGGGTAGCCGTTCCCGCAGTGCCAGATACGCGCTCGCCAGCGGGCGTGGCCCGTGACTGACATCCTCCGGCCTGACTCCCAGCTCATCGGCAATGACCTGCACATAGCCGCGAAACCCTTGCTCGGCCACGCCGCTGATCACGTCCGTACCGGTCACTGCGTTGCATCCTCCACGCCGCAAGCCCCAGCCTCTCCCAGCAGTTAACCACCGTCCCGCGGGAACAGCGGCAGCTCGACCTCGCGTAATCGCGCAACAACTCGAAGTACCCAGCGAGGCACCGAACCAAACCCGGTAGTCGGGCGTGAGCAATCTCGCAGTGCGGACGGGACGCCCTTCCTCGGCTCCCCGGCGGGTACCGGCCGCCGGGAATGCGACCCGGTCACCCGGGGTTGGCGCAGGTATGAGGATCGGAATCATCGGTGCGGGAATGATCGGCGGCACACTCACCCGTAAGCTCGCGCGACTCGGCCATGAGGTACGGGTCGCCAACTCGCGCGACCCACAGACCCTGGCGGAGCTCGCGGCCGAGACCGGCGCGACGGCGGTGTGGGCCGAGGACGCGGCGGCGGATGCGGATGTGGTGATCGTCAGCATCCCGCAGAAGAACGTGCCCGACCTGGCCCCCGGCATCGTCAGCAAGGCGATCACCGGCGCCCCGGTGATCGAGACGAACAACTACTACCCCCAACAGCGGGACGGCCGCATCGACGCGATCGAGAACGGCACGCCGGAGAGCGTGTGGGTCGCCGACCACCTCGGCGCGCCGGTGTTCAAGGTCTTCAACGGCATCTTCTGGAAGCACCTGCTCGAACGGGGGGCGCCGTCGGGCACCGACGGGCGGATCGCGCTGCCGGTCGCCGGCGCGGACGGCCCGGCCAAGCAGCTGGTCTTCGACCTGGTCGACCAGCTCGGCTTCGAGCCGGTCGACGGTGGCACGCTCGACGATTCGTGGCGCCAACAGCCGGGGACGCCCGTCTACGGCAAGGACTACGACGCCGAGGGTGTTCGCACGGCGCTGGCCGAGGCACCGCCGGAGCGTCCGGCCGAGTTCCGCGCGTCCTGACGGCTGCGGGCGCGTGGTCCGTCCGCGACCCGTGAGTCCCTGGGCGGGGCGGCCGAGGGCGTCCGTTGGCCGCGGATGGCCACGTCCATCTCCGCCGGAGTCAGCGGCGGGTTCGACGCTGCTGGGTATACCTACGGGCCGGCCAGAACATGCCTGGTGTTACCACTGCTGGTTGGTGACCGGGGCGTCACCAGCTCCGGGTGGGTGCGGGTGCGCAGTCTCACTTCCTGGCCCGCTGCCCCTGGCCGAGCAGAGCCGCGCTGACGTCCTGGGCGAGTGGTTCCGGCGCGCGTCTCGCCCCTGTCCGAACAGCCGGACCCGCGCGACCTCGCGTTTCATGGTCAACTCGACGTATTTCTGGTTTGATCATGAAGTTGACCAGAATTTCGTCGAGTTGACCATTGCCGGGCGGTCGCCGGATGCATCTTCCCCTGGAACGCCGCCGGTGCCCACGCGACGGCGGGCTGGTGTTCCGAGTCCGGGGGTCCCGTGAGCGGCCTGGTCGGCTCCGACGGCCTGGTCAAGGAGTGGCCCGGTCAGCCCGCCGGGCATGGTCAGCCCGCCTGCCGGGTCACCTCCGACGCCGAACGCCTTGCCGATGAAAAGCTGACCGGGCCGCCCGCGACGAACACGATGACCAGGAAGCCGAAGCCCCCCACCAACTCCAGCTTAATCGGAACTCAGTTTCCAGTTAGTGCGGGCATGAAGTAGCCGGCTAGGCCGTTACAACTTGTTAGCACTAGCGATGCCGGGTTCGACGGGAGATCCGGCCGGACCGCGTTGTCACACGATCGTTGAGGGAGTCGGAACCGGGTGAGCGATCGGAGGGACGGGCCCCAGGCGGCGCCGACGGCACCGGTCGGTTCGGCGACGGCAGCCGCTACGCGACCGCGTGCAGCCGTGCGCACGCCGACCCGGCCGACCAGGGTCACCCCACCCGCTCCGCCACCGCCGTCCGACAGGACCACGAAGTGGGGCCTGCCGCTGGCGGTCGTGGTGGTCGGGATGTTCATGTCCGTCCTGGACACCAGCATCGTCAACGTCGCGATCCCCGTGATGCAGGGCCAGTTCGGCGCCTCCCCCGACAACATCCAGTGGATCGCCACCGCCTACACGCTGTGCCTCGGCGTGGTGGTCCCCACCAGCGCGTGGCTGGGTGAGCGACTGGGACTGCGCCGGACCTACCTGGCGGCGCTGCTGCTGTTCTCGCTGTTCTCCGCGCTCTGCGGTACCGCGACCGACCTCAACATGATGATCTTCTACCGGATCCTGCAGGCCATCCCCGGTGGGGTCATCCCGGTCACCTGCCTGACCATCCTCTACCGCATGGTGCCGCCATCCAAGCTCGGCGCGGCCATGGGCCTCTACGGCCTCGGCATCGTCTTCGCCCCCGGCGTCGGCCCCACCCTGGGCGGCTACCTCGTCGAGTACGTGGACTGGCGCCTGATCTTCTACATCAACGTCCCGATCGGCATCCTCGGCGCGATCGCCGCCATGCTCGTCCTGCCCAAATTCCCCGCCACCCCCGGCCGACCCTTCGACCTGCCCGGCTTCCTCTGCATCGGCACCGCGTGCTTCGCGCTGCTGCTCGCGGTGTCCGAGGGCCAACAGTGGGGCTGGACCAGCTACCCGATCCTGATACTCGTCGCCGCCGGCTTCAACCTGCTCGCCCTGTTCGTGGTGATCGAGCTACAGGTCAAAGAACCACTGCTGACCCTGCGCACCTTCACCTACCGACCGTTCGTCATCTCGCTGCTACTCATGGCCATCGTCTACACCGGACTGTTCTCCTCGATCTACCTGATCCCGCAGTTCCTGCAGAACGTCCAGGGCATCACGCCATGGAACACCGGCCTGACCGTCATGCCCCAGGCGCTGGTCATGGCCGTGCTGACACCGTTAGCCGGCTGGATGTTCGACAAGATCGGTGCACGCTACCTGGTCATGCTCGGGATGACGATCAACGCGATCGGCAACCTGATGATGGTCGGAATCAACACCGACATGAGCCGGCCGGAGATCTTCGTCCGGCTGATGATCTCCGGGGCCGGGCTGTCCCTGTGCTTCATGCCGATCATGACCGGCGGGATGTCCTCGCTGCCCCCGGGGATCGCCAGCGCCGGCAGCGGGATGACCACCCTGGTCCAGCGCGTCACCGCCGCGATCGGGCTCGCCGCGATCACCGCACTCATCACGGTCCAACAGGCCCAGCTGTTCGCCAGCCGCAGCGCGCTGCTGCAACCATCCGGAACGGGCGTCGACCCGCGCATCGCCCAGATGCAGAGCCAGGGCCCCAGCGGACTGATCCCACTGTTCACGGAGCTCCAGGACAAGGTCATCACACAGAGCTACAGCAACGCCTTCCTCATCGTCGGCCTGTGCGTCCTCGCCGCGGTTCCGCTCGCCTACTTCCTGCCGAAATCCCGCCCCACCTCGGGCGGCGCGGGGCCCGTCGAGATGTAGATTGTCTCGACGGAGGCGATCATGGCAGCAGCCCCCGAGCCCGGCCGGCCGCGACGGAGCGGCTGGTGGCGGCGCGGTGCTCGTGCTCGGCTCGGACCGGACGCGATGGCGGCTGTCGCGGAGGGCCGCCGGGTCGCCGCCTCGGTCCGGGCCGGTCTGGACGGGCCGGGCGCGCTCGCCGCGGCGCGCCGGCTGCGGCGGCTGCTCGGTGCGGACGCGGTCGGGCTGAGCGGGCTGAGCGGTGTACCCACCTGGTCCGGTCACCCGTCGGACCAGGCCGCGGCGGCCGAGCACCTGCAGCGGGTGCTGCGCACGGACGCGCGGGCGGCACGCGGGCGCCTCGTCGTGCTGCCGTTGCACGCCCGGGACGAGTTCGTCGGCGCGCTCGTCATCGATGGCGAGGTGGCCAACGCCGCCTCGCTCGAGGCTGCCGCGTTGCTGGGCGAGGCGCTCGACCGGGCCCGGCTGGAAGCCTCCGCCGACGTCGCCGAACAGGCCGAGCTGCGCGCGTTGCGGGCGGAGATCTCGCCGCACTTCGTCTACAACAGCCTCACCGCGATCGCGTCGTTCGTCGAGTCCGACCCCGAACGGGCACGCGATCTCCTGCTCGACTTCGCCGCGTACACCCGGCACAGCCTCGCCCGGCACGGCGACTACACGACCGTCGCCGGGGAGTTCCAGGCGATCGAGGCCTACCTCGCGCTGGCCCGCGCGGTGCTCGGCGAGCGGCTGCGCGTGCAGGTGCGCATCGCACCTGAGATCCTTCCGGTCGCCCTGCCGTACCTCGCCCTGCAGCCGCTGGTGGAGAACGCCGTGCGGCACGGGGTGGAGCTCACCGGCGCCGGCGGGTTCGTGCAGGTGAGCGGGCAGGCCGAAGGGACCGAGTGCGTGATCACTGTCGAGGACGACGGGCCGGGCATGGCGCCGGGTTACGCGGCTGACGTGCTCGCCGGGCGCGGCCGGCCGGGCAGCCTCGGGCTGATGAACGTCGACCGCCGGCTCCGCACCGTGTTCGGCCCCGGCTACGGGCTCGTGATCGAGACCGCCGACGGCGCGGGCACCAAGGTCGTGCTCCGGGTGCCGCGCTTCCAACCCGGGGTGGTCGCGCAGTGAGCGGCCGCGCGGCGGGCGGGTTGCGGGTGCTCGCCGTCGACGACGTCGCCCCCGCCCTCGACGAGCTGCGCAGGCTGCTTCTCGAGTCGCCGGACGTCGCCGACGTCGCGACCGCCCCGGACGCGATCACCGCACTGCGGCTGATCCAGGCCAGTCCGTTCGACGTGGTGTTCCTGGACATCTCGATGCCCGCGATGGACGGGATGGAGCTGGCGTCGCTGCTCACCCGGATGACCGACCCTCCGGTGATCGTGTTCGTCACCGCGTTCGAGGAGCACGCGGCGTCGGCGTACGGCATCGGCGCCGTCGACTACCTGCTCAAACCGGTCGGGCGGGAGCGGATGCGCGCGGCACTCGACCGGGTCCGGCGCTTCATCGCCTCGGACACCGGCGCCACCCCGGCGCGGGCCAGCGTGGACGCGCTGGCCGCCGTCCCGGTGGAGCTCGGCGGGCGCACCCGGTACGTCCGGCGCGACGACGTGCGGTTCGCCGAGGCGCACGGCGACTACGTGCGGCTGAACACCCCGTCCGGCTCGCACCTGGTCCGCATCCCGATCTCCCAGCTGGAGAAGCACTGGCAACCCGCCGGGTTCGTCCGGGTGCACCGCAGTTACCTGCTCGCGGTGGCCGCCGTGCGCGAGCTGCGCAGCGACATCAGCGGCGGGTTGCTCGCGCACACCGACGTCGGGGACGTCCCGGTCAGCCGCCGGCACGCCCGCGAGCTGCGCGAGCACCTGCTCGAGGCCGCGACCAGGGGCGAGTTCGACGCGGGCGCGGCGCCACCGACGGGCCGGGAGCGCCGGTGACCCGCCAGCGCAGGGCCACCGTCACCAGCCCGCAGACCCGGCTCGCGATGGCCCGGCGCCGCACCGGCGTCCGGGCCGAGCTTCCGCACCTCGCCCCGGCGGACCTCGAGCGCGCCCGGCGCATCCACCGCGCGCAGCTGCGGCGCGCCGTCGTCGCGGTGGCACTGCTGGCGCTGCTGATCATCGGACTGCCGGTAGTACTGGCGGCGTTCCCGGGGCTCGACGAGGTCCGGGTCGCCGGGGTGCCGGTGTCCTGGCTCGCGGTGGCCGTGCTGCCCTACCCGGCGCTCGTGCTGCTCGCGGGTTGGCAGCTGCGCCGCGCGGAGCGGGTCGAGCGCCACCGGGGCCTGCCGTGATCGCCGCCGCGATCGTGCTGGTCGTGCTGGTCACACTGCTGATCGGCGCCCGGGGGGTCGCCGCCATCCGGAGCACCTCCGACTTCCTGGTCGCCTCGCGGCGGATCTCGCCGACGCTCAACGCCGCCGCCGTGTCGGGTGAGTACCTGTCCGCCGCGTCCTTCCTGGGGGTGGCCGGCCTGGTGCTGAAGGACGGGATCGGCGCGCTCTGGTACGGGGTCGGTTTCACCGCCGGCTACATCGCGATGCTCGCGCTGGTCGCCGCCCCGATGCGACGGACCGGTGCGCTCACGGTGCCCGACTTCGCCGAGGCACGGCTCGGCTCCGCCGGGTTGCGCAAGCTCTCGGCCGTCGTGGTGCTCGTCATCGCCACCCTGTACCTCGTGCCGCAGTTCAAGGCGGCCGGACTGGTGCTCACGGTCGTCACCGGCACGCCGTACTGGGTCGGGGTCGTCGTCGCGGGCGCGGCGGTGAGCATCACCCTGGCCCTGGGCGGGATGCGGGCCGCGACCTACGTGCAGGCGTTCCAGTTCGGGCTGAAGCTGCTGCTGTTCATCATCCCGGCGATCTGGCTGGTGAGCCACGTCGGGGCGGACACCCGGCGGGACGCGCTCGCCCCGGTCGAGTTCACCCGCTTCGACCGCGCGGCGCCGGTGGAGTTCCGTCTCGACGTCGAGCTGACGATCACCGAGCCGACGCCGGTCTCGATCTCCGGCGGGGCCGCCGAGGTGCTCCGCCCCGGTCGGTACGAGGCGGTGGCGGGCAGCACCTGGACGTTCCCGGCGGGCGCCGCCGTGCCGAAGGTCGACGGTGCGCTGCCACCGGGTGGCGACCGCTGGTCCCGCCCGCTGCTCGATCCGAACGACTCCGGTTACCCGCTGCTCTCGACGTTGTCGCTGCTGATGGCGACGGTGCTCGGCGCCATGGGCCTGCCGCACATCATCGTCCGGTTCCACACCAGCTCCGACGGTCGCGGGGCGCGCCGGACCGCGGCGATCACGGTGGCCCTGCTCAGCGTGTTCTACCTGTTCCCGGCGGTGTACGGGGTGCTGGGCGCGGTGTTGTTGCCCGAGCTGTACCTCGCCGGCGGCACCGACACGGTCGTCGTGGCGCTGCCGGCCAGGGTCGACTCCGGGTGGGCCGGTTCGCTGTTCACCGCGATGCTGTCGGCCGGCGCGTTCGCCGCGTTCCTCGCAACGTCGCTGGGGCTGCTGCTCGCCCTCTCCGGCGCGGTGTCGCACGACCTGCTGCCGGGCGCCACCGTGCGTCGGTTGCGGCTCACCACGCTGGGTGCGGCCGTGCTGGTGGTGGCACTCGCACTGCCGGCCGCGCACCTCGACGTCGGGGCGCTGGTCACCTCCGCGTTCGCGGTGGCCGCCTCCACCTTCTGCCCGCTGCTCGTGCTGGGCATCTGGTGGGCACGGCTGACCGCGCGCGGCGCTGTCGTCGGGATGGTGGTCGGGCTGGTCTCCTCCGCCGGAGTCATCGGGGCGAGCTTCTTCCTGGCGACACCACCCGGGCTCGCGGCCACCCTGCTCGGGCAACCCGCACTGTGGTCGGTTCCGCTGGCCTTCCTGACGATGGTGCTGGTGTCGCTGCGCGGTCGGCCGCCGGCCTGGGCAACGGCGGCGATGCTGCGGCTGCACCTCGACGAGACGGAACGTTCCCGCCAGCGCCGCTGACCGTTCGACGGTATCCGGGACCGTTCGTCGACCGCTTGTCGCACGGTCCGGCGACGTGTCGTAGGCCACTTCCGCTCGCGCGCCTCGGCCCCTTTGCTGTCCTACCCAAGGGCACGGGCGAGTGCAAGGAGGCACCGTGAGCACCACAGAATCCGCGTCGTCGGGTGGGCCACCGATGGGAGCACAGGACTGGGAGGCGGTCCAGGCGGCCCCCGAGTTCCAGGAGTTACGGCGGAGGCTGCGCACCTTCGTCTTCCCGGTCGCCGGGCTGTTCCTGACCTGGTACCTGCTCTACGTGCTGATGGGCAGCTACGCCCCCTCGGTGATGTCGATCAAGCTCTTCGGCAACGTGAACGTCGGCCTGGTGTTCGGGCTGCTGCAGTTCGTGTCCACCTTCGGGATCACCGCCTGGTACGTCCGCTACGCCAACCGCAGGCTCGACCCGCTGGCCGGCGAGCTCCGCGACAAGCTCGAAGGGGAGCAGGCATGACGGTTCTGGCCGCCGCCGGCGTGGAGGGCAGCAACCCACTGCTCAACATCGGCATCTTCGGCGTCTTCGTGATCATCACGCTGGTGATCGTGGTGCGGGTCAGCAGGCGCGCGACCCGCGGCGCGTCCGACTTCTACACGGCGGGCGGTGGCTTCACCGGCCAGCAGAACGGCATCGCGATCTCCGGCGACTACCTCTCGGCGGCCTCGTTCCTCGGCATCGCGGGCGCCATCGCGCTCAACGGGTACGACGGTTTCCTCTACTCCGTCGGCTTCCTGGTCGCCTGGCTGGTCGCGCTGCTGCTCGTCGCCGAGCTGCTGCGGAACACCGGCAAGTACACGATGGGCGACGTGCTCGCGTTCCGGATGCGGCAGCGCCCGGTCCGGGCCGCCGCGGCGACCTCCACGCTCACCGTGTCGTTCTTCTACCTGCTCGCCCAGATGGCCGGCGCCGGCGGTCTCATCGCGCTGCTGCTCAACATCACCAACAAGACCGGCCAGGCCGCGGTGATCGCGATCGTGGGCGCGGTGATGATCGCCTACGTGCTCATCGGCGGCATGCGCGGCACCAGCTGGGTGCAGATCATCAAGGCTGTCCTGCTCATCGTAGGGGCCGGCGTCATGACGCTCTGGGTGCTCGCGCTGTACGGCTTCAACCTCTCCGCCCTGCTCGGCGACGCGGTCGCGCACGGCGGCAAGGCGGGCGAGGCGCTGCTCAACCCCGGCAAGCAGTACGGCAAGAGTGGGTTGACCCGGCTCGACTTCGTCTCCCTCGCCCTCGCACTGGTCCTCGGCACGGCGGGGCTCCCCCACGTCCTGATGCGCTTCTACACCGTCCCCACCGCCAAGGAGGCCCGCAAGTCGGTGGTCTGGGCGATCGGCCTGATCGGCCTGTTCTACCTGTTCACCCTCGTGCTCGGCTACGGCGCGGGTGCGCTCGTCGGCCCCGACGAGATCAAGAAGGCGCCGGGTGGGGCGAACTCGGCCGCGCCGCTGCTCGCCTACGAGCTGGGTGGGACGCTGCTGCTGGGGGTCATCGCGGCGGTGGCGTTCGCGACGATCCTGGCTGTGGTCGCCGGGCTCACGATCACCGCGTCGGCGTCGTTCGCCCACGACATCTACGCCAACGTGATCAAACGCGGGAAGGTCGACGGCAAGGACGAGGAGGTCAAGGTCGCCCGGATCACCGCTGTCGTGATCGGGATCGTTGCGATCTTCGGCGGGATCCTCGCCAACGGGCAGAACATCGCGTTCCTGGTGGCGTTGGCCTTCGCGGTGGCCGCCTCGGCGAACCTGCCGACGATCCTCTACTCGCTGTTCTGGAAGCGGTTCAACACCGCCGGCGCGCTGTGGAGCATCTACGGCGGGCTCGGGATCACCGTGGTGCTGATCATCTTCTCGCCGGTGGTGTCGGGCAAGGCGGTGGACGCGGCGACCGGCCGCAGCCCGTCGATGTTGCAGGGCGTCGACTTCAGCTGGTTCCCGCTGGACAACCCCGGCCTCGTCTCGATCCCGCTGTCGTTCCTACTCGGCTACCTCGGCACGGTCCTGAGCAAGGACAAGGGCAACCCGGGCAAGTTCGCCGAGATGGAGGTCAGGTCGCTGACCGGTGTCGGCGCGGAGAAGGCCACCGCGCACTGAGCCGGTGTCTGCCTCCGACCTCCTCGGCCAGCGGCGAGGTCGGAGGCGGGCGCCGTGACGCGGTCAGCCCGTGGCGCGGTCAGCCCGGAGCGTGGTCAGGCCGTGACGCGGTCAGGCCGTGGCGCGCCTGGTCGCGGCGTGCAGGAGCTGGCCCAGCGCGGCGCACGAGCTGGCGCGGAGCAGCTCGGGGTCGTCCGGCCGCGCACCGTTGAACATCTCGCCCAGGATGCGCCCCACCAGCGCCATCGTCGAGCGGTTGCGCCACATCGTCCAACTGACGTGCAGGTCCGGGCCGATCTCCTGGACGACGACCACGGCCCACTCCCGCCCGTTGCTCACGAACAACGAGGGGTGACTCCCCAGCTCGTCCACCTCGAGGGTGAACGGCGGGCAGCGGGGCGTGACGGTGGCCCGGATCGCCTCGAACACCGAGGTGCCCCGGCCGGCCGAGTCCTCGAGCAGCACGTTGCTCTCGGCCACGGCCTCCCGGACGGGCGCGAACAGGCTGGCGATCCAGGTCAACAGGAAGATCATGAAGCCGCCGAGGCCGACCAACGCCAACATCGAGGAGATGTCGGCCGGGAGCACGAGTGCCTGGAGGCCGACCGAGGACAGCCCCCCGAGCAGGCTCGAGGTGAGCCCGATCATCCAGAAGGTCAGGAAGACGACGGCGACCGTGAGCACCACGACCGAGCGCGCCAGGTGCGACCGCAGTGTCCTCGCCGCCCAGAAGTCGGCCAGGTCCACGTCGGAGTGACCGGCGGCCGGCGCGGACCGTGGTTCGGTGGCTTCCGCCATTCTCTTACCCCGTCATCCACTCGGAGATCCACTCTGGTGCTGGACCATACGCCCCCGGGCGGCGGTCCGACCCGATCTCCGACCCCGGGCCGGGACAGGGTCTACCCCGGCGGTGCGGGGGCGGTGGACTGTTCGGCGAGTTGGTGGAAGATGACCCGCCCGCCGTCCTGGGCTCCGCCCGGGCTGTCGGCCTGTTGGTAGTCCCCGGCCTGGAACCGCACGGTCTGGCCCTTGAACTGAGCCGGGACCGGCGCCTCGACCTGTCGCGTGTCGCCGTCGTGGGACGCGGAGAACGCGAGGCTGCCGTTGCCCAGATCGGTGATGGTGAAATCGAACCGGCTGTTGAGCCCCACGTTGTCCAGCAGCGGGTAGTTGACGTGCGCGTTGCCGTCCTTGACCTGTTTGACGACGACCTTGACCTGTCCATCCTGGAACCGCAGCATCACGTAGGGCACCGAGCTGATGTCGCCGGCCCCGTGGATCTGGCCCAGGATGATGCCGCCGCCGTCCTGGGGCACCTGCAGCAGCGTCACCGAGGCGGCCAGGGTGTGCGGGCCGGTGCCGGCGGCGAAGTTGGTGAGACTGTCCAGCTCGGTGCGCGGATTCTCGGAGTTCTTGGTGGTCGCCCCGGACGCGGGCGCCCAGAACATCAGCCCACCGTCCGGCGTTGCGCTCAGCCAGGGCGCCTTGAGGACCGCCGGTTGGATGGTTGTCGCGTCACCGTTGTCGTTCGCCTCGGGAACGCTGAGCTTCCAACCGGCGAGGCTGACCGCCGCGCTGGGCGGAGTTGCCGGCGGTGCGGCGCTGGCGGCCGGTGGCGGGCCCGACGGCGGCTGCCGGTGCACCAGGGACGAGACGAGCAGACCGATCCCCAGGCCGGCCACGAGCAGCACGACGCAGGTCACGGCGATCGTCTCGCCGCGGCGTCTGAGCAGAGCCGCGAGCTTGTACGGGATTCCGCGCCGCATCACCGCGCCACGCTAGCGCGGACACCCAGCGTCACCACGGACTGTCCATCGGGGCCCCGAGCGGGGTGCCACAGGCTTCGCAGAACCGTTCGCCCGGGGCCAGGGTGCCGCCGCAGTTCGCGCAGGCCTGAGTCGCCTCACCCGGGATGTCGTCGCCGGGCAGGCCCGGCAGGCTCGCGGCCCGTTCCAGTGCGCGTTGTGCCCGTGCCGGCAGGGACGGGTCGGTGGCGTCGGCGGTGGCCAGTTCGAGCAGCTCGGCACGGGCGGCGACCAACCGGGCGTGCAGGTCGGCGAGTGTCTCCGCACCCGGTGGACGCAGGTGGCTCACGTCCTCCCAGACCAGGTGGGCGGTGAGCTGGCCGGTCTCGGTGTGGGTGATCCGCAGGTCGCGCACGAGGAAGGTGGACCCGGGGATGAAGGTGAGCTCCTGGAACCGGCCGCCGCCGAAACGGCGGGCCAACCACCAGGAGTCCCGCCCGGTCCGGGACAGCACCTCGATGGTGACCGGGCTGTCGGCGTAGTACTGGGTACGCAGCGCCGTGGTGGGGTCGGTGCCGCGCGGCTGCTCGTCCGGCAGTTCGGTGCTGACCAGACCGGCGTCGACCACCAGGCCGCCGACCGGGTGGGTGTCCGGTAGCCGCGCGATGTCGTCCCGCCCGAGCCAGATGCCTCGGTAGGTCCTCGCGCCTGTCACGGCCCGCAGCTGGTTGAACCCGGACACCGCGACCCGGATGAAGGTCTCGTAGCGGGCAATGTCCTCGCCGCGCCCGGAACGCAGTGCCGCGTTGGGTTCACGGAACGTCGCGGTCAGGTACACGAGCACCGCGTGCAGGTCGGCGACCGGGATCCTGGCCGCGAGTCCGCCTTCGCCCCGTAGCCGGTCGAGTGTGCGGTGCACCGCCGCGTCCTGGTACGCGGTGACGGGCGGGGCGGCCAGGTAACGGCGCCGGTCGTCCGCCGAGGCGCGGAAGTCCGGGTTGCCGAAGTACTCGCCGTAGGACGCGGCGGGCGCGACCGGCGGGGCCCCGGCCGGCAGCGGGTCGGCGCCGAGCGCGCCGAGCACCGGGTGGGTAGCCAGTCGTGCGGCCGCGGCGCGCAGTCGGGCCACCAGCACCACCTGGGACAGCGGGGCCGCGTGTGCATCGTGGCGGGGCCCGGTGTGCTCGTCGCGGGCGAGGTGGAGATCCTGTTCGTGGCCCAGCAACCCGGTCCACCACGTCGCCAGCTCGGCCCGGGTGATCCTGCCCTCGGCCCGGTGCCGCAGCAGCTCGGTGAGCATCGGGCGGGTCAGCACCGCGACGCCGCCGGCGGCCTCGGGTACCACCCGGGCCACCGCCGGAGAGCCGTCCCGCCAGCCGAACATCACCAAGCGCGCCAGGATGTCGCTCACCTGGGCCAGCTCGCGCACGGTCAACGGAGCCTCGGCCGCGGCCGAGGCGGTGACCAGCACCGCCGTGACCTGATCAGCCGCCAGGTCCAGTACCCACGCCGGTGGGGCACCCGGCGGCGCGCGTGGCATCAGGTCGGTCAGCTCAGCCAACGGCCGCAGGTGCGGCGCCAACCACGGCAGCACCCGCAACAGCAGTCGCCGCTGCCCCTCGGTCAGGCCACCGATCGCCACCGCGCCGCCGGCGCCGGTGTCCCGCGTCGTGGCCTGCCCCGGGTCGAGGCGCACCAGCGTCGAGCTGGCCGGTGGTTCGGGCCGCAGCAGCGGACCCAGCTCCGGGGATGCGGTGCCGATCAGGATGTCGGTGGCCGACCAGCGGAGCTGCCGCAGCGCCGGGGCGTCGGTGTGCCGCGCCCAGGTCACGTTGCGCAGGGCGAGGTAGACCAGCTCGGAGTCGGTCGGCCAGATCCCGGCCCGCTCGGTCTGGGCCCGCAGGTGTCGCAGCTCGGTCTCGATCGCCCACCGGTGCGGCCCGCCTTCGGCTCGGGCCCGCCGGCGCAGCGCCGCCAGCAGGGCTCGCCGTTGCCCCCGGGTCAGGTCCGGGTCGCCGGATACCAGCTGGCGCAGCCCGGCCAGCGCGTTGTCGTACTCCGCGTGCAGCTCCCGGTTGCCCAGCGTGGGCACCCCCGCGTATTCGCGGGCCGCGTCATGGAACTCGGCGGCGTAGCGACGTACCAGCTCCCGCCACTCCGGTTGCCCGGCGAAGTTGGCGTCGATCTCGGTTCGGGTCCGCTCGTAGTCCCAGACCAGCAGCACCCGGGCCGACGGGTTGCGCGTGGCCAGCCGGGCCAGCTCGGTGCGCGCCCGGGAGGTCAACCAGCCGGGTCGGCGCTTCCAGGGCTCCCCGGAGTGTTCCCACCCGTCGACCAGGCGCTCGGCCAGCACCGCGATGACGTGCGCCTGCGCCGGACTGAACCCTGCGGTCGGGGCCAGCTCGGCCTTGATCAGCTCGTGCAGCGCGCCGAGCTCGTCGGTGGCGTAGATCCGCGTCACCCGGTCGGAGCTGGTGTGCCCCGCGGTCGGGGCCAACCCGAGCAGCGGGTCGGCGAGCCAGACCGAGGCGGCCTGGTCCAGCCAGTTCAGCTCGAATGGGCCTACCCGCCACCTCGGGTCGACCGGTTGCCCGCCCAGCAGCCGGATGGTGATCAGCACCATCTCCCGCAGCAGCGCGGCCTGCCCGGTGAATGTGTCCGGCGGGATCGTCTGGTCCAGTCGCCGCGCCAGCCGGTCGGCGAGCATCCGGTGGTCGGCGGCGGTCATCGGCTCGCCGGTCATCAGGCCGCCGATCCACCACTGTTCCTGGGCGCCGCCGTGCGGCTTGCGCAGCCCACCCGGCGGCAGTCGGGTCCCGGACGTGGCGATGTCGGCGGCGGACCGGGCCCTGTGTAGGGCGTCCAGCACCCAGGCAGCGTCGTCGTCGTGTTCCGCGCCGGCCCACGGGCCGCCCAGGTGCTGCCGCTCGTGCGCCTCGAGCCGGGTGAAGAAGTCCGCCGGCAGCGCCGGTGCCAGCTCGGCGAGCGCGGCCACGGTGTGCTCGAACACGAACACCACATCGCCCACACCGGGCACCGGCACCGCGAACGCGACCATCGTCGCCGGCAGCCGGCCCAGTCCGGCCTCCGCCAGCAACGGGCGGGCCAGCGCGGCGTCCACGACCCGCCACGGTGGGCCCCGCCCGGAGAACGGCAGCTCACCGGTCCGCAACGGCCGCCCCAGCGCGAACAGCTGGGGCGCGACCCCGACGAACGCGGCCAGCTCGTCGTCAGTCACCCCGCCTTCGGCGACCGGCCCGGCGCGGTGGCCGCCGGTGTCCCCCCGGGTGCCCCGGCGACCGAAACCACCGGACCAGCCCCGCCGCAGACCGGCCAGAGCGCCGCGGGCCCGCCCGAGCAGACCCGCAAGGGGCCCGCGCGCGGTCGGGCTCGCTCCGGTCTCGGGGTTCACCGGGATCACCACGACGGTCATGTTGTCCTCGCCGCCGCGCGCCCTCGCCTCCTGCGTCAGCCGCCGGGCCATCGCCTCCGGGTCACCGCGGTCGAGTCGCTGGCTGAACGACCAGAGCTGCTCGGCCGGGTCGGCGCCGCCTGAGCCGAAGGGGGTGTAGAAGCCGTCGGTCGCCGCCACCAGCACGCCCGGGGTGCCGAACGTTTCCTGGAACGTCTGCGCCGCGGTGTGCGGGCCATCCACGCCCAGCCAGGTGGTCAGCCGGCCGTCGGCGTCCAGGTGCACGCCATTGAGCCGCCGGGGCGCGCCGCCGGTGCGCCGCTCGGGCAGCCAGAACAGCACGGTGTCGCCCAGCCCGGCGCCGGTCACGGTGGTGGTGTCGGTCCCCGCGTCGGGTCTCACCGACAGGGTCAGAGTGGTGGTGGCGGGCTGGGAGTAGGCGCCGGCGAGCCTTTCCTGCAGCGCTGCCAACCGGGCCCAGGCAAGGGCGTGGGCATGGGCCAGTTCGTGGCGTCCGGTGTAGGAGGTATGGACGAGCATCTCCAGCAGGTGATCCATTGCGGCCTTCACCGCCGCCCGGGACGCCCGGTTGGAGTGCGAACCCGCGACGCCGTCACCGAGCACGACGGTCAGCTCACCGGTGGCCGGGTCGTAGTGCGCCTCGACGCCGTCCTCCTGGGGCCGGCCGCCGGCATCGCTGAGCCCGGCGGCCACCTGGCGGTCGGGTCCCGCCGCCCTCAGCACGAACGGCGCCGACCCCGCACCGCGCTCATCCTCGCCCTCGCGCGTTTCCGCCGTGCCGCGGCTGACCCGGCTGCCGCGCTCCGCCGGCGGTGCGCCGGTGGGCTCGGCGAGCAGGTGTTCCCGGTCGCGTTGCAGCAGCCTCGCCATCACGCCCCGGGCCTTGTCGAGGTGACGGCGGGGCAGGAAGGCGTTGGTGATCTGTTCCTGGGTCGCGGCGACCGTGGCGTCGTAGACCATGGCCAGCGCGACGTTCGCCTGGGCCAGCGCGTCGGCATAGTGGGCGCGCACCTCGGGGCTGTCCGGGTTGGCGCCCAACCGGGTCTGGGCCTCCGCTAGGACGTGGTCGGCCTCGCGCACCGCGCGGAGCGCCCAGCTGATCCTGATCTGGGCGGGGACCCCGGGTCCCGCGGTCCCCGGACCGACCGCGAGCAACCTGTCCGCCTTGGCCAGCTGGCGGCTGATCATCGGCGGGAGCGCCGCCGGGGTGTCGTAGTCCTGCTTGCGGATCCGGGTGACCAGCTCATTCAGCCGCCGGTACACCTGCTCCCACTCGCTCCACCTGGCGTAGTGCTCCAGCCGCGCCTGGCGTTGGGCGTCAGACTCCTGGTCCAGCCGGCCCGGCCGCGGGCCGGTGGTGGGCGCGGGATCCGGGTCGACGCCACCGCGCGGGCGCTGCGCGGCCGGTTCGGAGCGCCGCGACGCCGCCTCCGCCGCCCTGGCCTCGGCGATCAGCGCGCGCAGCTCGTTGCGCAGCTCCCGGACCTGTGCCCGCTGGCTCCTCGCCGGCGCCGACCCGGCCCCCGATGCTCCCGCGGTGCCCGCGCCGGTGCCGTGCGCACTCCCGACCGGAGTGGTCTGAGGGGTGTCGCTGACCCGGCCCAGCGGTCGGGTCGCCTCGTAGTCGGCGGCCCAGCGCCGGTTCCAGCGTTGCATCAGGTCGTCGACCAGACCCAGCGAGTGGTGGCGCAGCACGACCCGCTCGAGGCCGGCCAGAATCTCCAGCAGCCGGGCGTAGGCCAGCCGTGCCTCGTCGGGTGTCCGACCCATGTCCAGGTCGGTCCGGGTGAGCGGCTCCAGCTCACGGCCGACCGGCAGGACCGTCGGGTTGGTCCGCAGCGCGTGCCGCAGCATCGGGTCGGTGCCGCGCCACGCCTGCAGCAGCCGGTCCTCCGCGCTGTAGCCAACCCCAGCCTCGTCGCGGCCCAGCGCACCGAGGCCAACCAGCTGCTCCAGCTGGGTACGCACCTCATCCTCGGGCCGGCCGCTCCAGGTGGCGGCGTCGGCCACGGTGATCGGGGTGTCGCTGCCGGTGATGTGGAGCAGCAGGCCGAGTGCCGAGCCGCGGTCCATCGGGGTTCCGCTCGACACCGCCGCACCCAACGCCCTGATCCACTTCGTCCGCTCGTTGCGGTGCAGCTCCACCTCGTCGGCCAACGCGACGGAGGCCAGCGTGTAGCGCAGCGCGGTGTCGATGCGCCGCAGGCCGGTGATGAGCTCCTCCAGCTTCGCGATCTCCGACGGGACCGGGGACGCCGTCTCCCGCAGCGCGCGCAGCCGCGCCTGCTCCCGCACGATGGCCCGCAGGATGCCGCGGCGGCGGTCGGTGAGGAAGTCGCGGGCGGCGACGGGACCCCGGTGGTCGACCTTGCGCTGCTGCTGGCGCAACAGCTGGCCTTCGGCGATCAACAGCTGCTCCTGGGCCTTGAGCAGCTTCTGGTCTTCAGGTGACCCGTGCAGGAAGCGGTCCCGGCTGGCGTGGCGCAACGGGACGAGGTGGTTGGTCAGGTACTTCTTTCGCTCCTTCTTGTCGTTGTCCAGCGCGTCGCGCAGCAGGTTCTCCACCTCGCCGCGCAACAGCTGGGCGCTGTCCGTGGGCAGCCGCAGCTTCTCCAGGTTGTCCGTGCGCAGCAGCACCTCGAAGACCTTGTGCTGGAAGGCGAGCACCCGCCCGGCCCGTCCCTCGGCGCGCTGCGCGGCGCCCAGGAAGGCGTGCCGGTTGCTGGCCATCAGCAACAGGACGAGGCCGTTGAGCCGCTGCTGCTCCCGGTGGCGCTTCAGGTACTCGTCGATGGTCTTCCGCGCCAGCTCGCGCAGCGCCGGCTCCTTGAGCAGCCGCGACAGGCTGCCCGGGACCGCCGGCTCGATCACGAAGGCCGCGACCAGCTCCTCGGCGACCTGCTCGGCCGTCGCGTCGTCCAGCGGGTGCCCGTCGGCGAGCTGTTCGCCCGTCAGCTCCTCGAGCATCGCCTGGGCCTGCCGTTCGACCGGGCCGATCCGCTGGCGCACCCGGGCGATCGGCAGCAGCGGGCGCCCCCTCGGGGTCAGCGTCCGGTCGCTGGAGTAGCCGAGCAGCTTGGCGGCGGCGTCCCAGACGTTGCGGTGACGCCAGGACACCGCGAGCAGACCGACCACGACCACGACCCTGGCCGCGGTGACCGGCCAGGTCTCCGGCACACCGACCAGCGGGCGGACGATCAGGTAGGTGAACAGCGCACCCAAGATCGCGTCCGGCATCTTGTGCAGCACAGTCCGGTAGTCCGGCGGTCCCCACCGCTTCAGGTCGGCTGCCTTCTCGTTCTCCTTCTTGATCTTCGCGTTGTGCTTCAGGGTCGCCGGCTTCTCCCCCTTCTCGTCCAGCTTCCGCAGTCTCCTGTCGCTGAGCCAGCCCAGCCCCCGGCCCACCTGCCACACCGTCCAGTCGGTGATCAGCGTGCTCGGTGCCACCAGCAGCGTCGCGGCGACGCCGACCGAGATGTAGGCGCCCCACGAGGCGGGCGCCGAACTGGTGGACAGCGCAGCCATCACCACGGTGGTGGGGATGGCGTTGACCGCCGCCAGCACCCCGTTCCAGGTGCGCTGCCCGCCCGCGGTCCGCCGCTGGATCGCCGAGCCGAGCAACCCGGCCGCCGCGCCCACCCCGGCGGCGAACCACACGTTCACGTCGGCCAGGTCCCCCACCGCCGGGATCGCCTTGATCAGGGTGAACGACACGGTGACCAGCAACGCGCCCCCCGCGGACCACAGCGCGTCGAACACCGGCCGGGTGAACTGTCCCTTCTCGGCGTTCGTGGTGCGGCGCAGCCACACGGTGCGGTAGTTGATGGCAGCGCTCACCGCGAGTGCCGCTACCAGGCTGCGGATCTTGTCCGGGTTGGCCACCGCCCAGGTCCCGGCCGCCGCGATCCAGACCGGGAGGAAGTGTGCGAGTGCGACGCCGCCGGCCAGGGTCAGCAGACCGGCGGCCGCGCGCATCACCCGTCGCGCCGCGGGGCTGGCGCGCGCCGGGGTGCCCGAGGTGGGCGCGGTCAACCAGTGCGTCCTGGCCCGCAGTACCAGAGCTCCGCCCAGCACAACCGCGCCACCGACCGCGGCTGCCACGGTCCCGACCGTGACCAGGCCGATCCCGACCCCGATGCCGGCCACGGCCACCACGTCGAGGACCGTCCGCTTCGGTCCCCGCGGGATCGCGGAGTCCCAACCGCGCTCCCGCAACCCCGTGACGACCCGCTCGGGCGCCTCGCCCAGCGCGCGGGGCAGCCCTCGGACGCCGCGGACGAACCGCCCCGGTGCCCGGCGCAGCGCCCCCGGCAGCGCGCGCAACGCCCCGGCGGCCGCGCTCCGGCCGCGCCACACCCCACGCACCGTGCGCACGACGAACAGCACCAGGGCTCCGCCGACGAACAGTTCGCCGACGGCTTCCATGAACTGGGAGAAGGAGGACCCGTCCGACGAGGGCGGCCCCCGGGCCGTCGGCGGGGTCGTCGGTGCGGTCGTCGGTGCCGGGCCGGTCGTCGGCTTCGGCGTGGTGGTCGGCGTCGGTGTAGTCGTGGGGGTGGGTGTGGTGGTACCCGGCTGGTGGGGGCCGGGCTGCTCCGGCCGGCCCGGCTGAGCGGGTTGGCCGGGGGTGTCGGGTGTGGGGGCCGGCTGAACGCGGATGGGCTCACCGACGTTCAGCAGGTTCGGCTGGGTCCGCGCGGCAACTGCCCGCTGATAGCCGGCGGGGTCGTCGAACCGCTGTCTGAAGATCCGCCACAGCGAGTCGCCGGGCAGCGCGCGCCACACCCCGGACCAGGACTTCGGGGCGGTCACCCAGTGCCCGCCGATGCGCTGGTCGGGGCTGTGGAACCGGCCACCGTTGGCGTCGTTGAGCTCGGCGAAGCTGACCCCGAGCGCCCGCATCAGGTCGGCGACGGTGTCATGGCCGACCGCGGCGAACCCGCGCCCCGCGGCGTCCGCTCCGGCGGTGCTCGCACCGGAGTCGGCCGGCACCGACGCCGAGATCGACACCTCGGCTCCGTGCACCGTCGCCGCGCTGCCCGGGGTGGTGGCCAGAGCCGTACCCGGTGTGGTGACCATCAGCACCAGGCCCACCGCGGCGACCCCCACGCCCTTGGCCACCCAGCCCAGTACGCGCCCCGCGGCGTGCCCGATCGTCGCCGTCGTGGGCCCTCGGTTGCCCCAGGCCCGCGCGGCCATCCGCACCCCG
The DNA here is from genome assembly GCF_052566575.1 of Pseudonocardia sp. Cha107L01. Classification (NCBI taxonomy): domain Bacteria; kingdom Bacillati; phylum Actinomycetota; class Actinomycetes; order Pseudonocardiales; family Pseudonocardiaceae; genus Pseudonocardia; species Pseudonocardia sp. Cha107L01. The sequence continues at coordinate 3,796,373 of NZ_CP199579.1, read as the reverse complement.
GCCCGCACCACCAGCGCCGCGACCACCACACCGGCGACGACAAGGCCACCGGTCAGGACCGCGTGCACCGCGTCGCCGAACCAACCGGCGGCGTGACCACCCACCAGCGGCGCCGGCAGCGACGAGAGCATCCGCCCGCGCTGTGCGCCGAACATCCGGCGCAGCCACGACACGGCGGCCGGCGCCGGAGCCGGGGTGGGGGCCACCTCGACGGACACCGCGCCGCGGTTCTGTACGAGGTGGTGGCGGTCGGCCAGGGTGCTCTCGCCCAGGCCGATCACCACGTCGTAGCCGTGCAGCGCCGCCCACGCGCCCGCGTCGGCCAGCAGCCCGGCCAGCCCCGGGCTCCCGTTCCGCACCGATGCCTCTTCCCGCAGCTGGGCGACCACCAGGTCGCGGTAGTCGATCCGCCGGGCACCCGGATGCAGGTAGGCGTTGATCACCACCCCGGCGTCGGCCCCGGCCGGTCGGATGCCGGCATAGCGCTCGGCGGTCACCGGTTCGGTCGAGAAGTTGTGCCCGTGGCCGCGCAGGTCACCGGCGTAGCCGACGAACGGGTCCGGCGCGGTGCGGAACTCCGTCGCCCTGCTCGCCGCGTCGCGGCCCCGGATGCCCCGGTAGAAGGGCAGGTACCCGGATGCGGTCAAGCGGGCCCGGTCGGCCGGGCGCACCACGCCGGGCAGCCCGTCCATGCCCTGGATGCGCCAGATCTCGCGGACCGCTTCGGGCAGCGGAAGCCGGGCGAGCGCGTCGAGTTCCTCCGGGAGCCACTGGTCCAACCCGGTCCGCGTCGCCGGCCGGTAACCCGACGGCGCACCCGGGACCGCGGTGCGCGCCAGGGCCTGCCGCAACCCCTCCAACAGCGTCTCGGCGTCGAGGTCGTGGGCGGTGTCGGACTGGTGCCACCGGCCGTCCAGGTGCCCCAGCTCGTGGTCGAGCACGCCCTGCCACCAACCGGCGGGCAGCACCGGGGCCAGCGCGGCGAGCTCACTCACCCGGCTGTCGAACATCACCACGATGCCCTGGGGCGCCCACCTCGGGTGCCGCCAGCCGAACGCGATCAACCGCCCAGGCAGGTCAGCCAGGCCGGCCTCGGCCAGGAACGGGGTGGCCCGCCCGGCGTCGAGCACGAGCACCGGCGGACCGCGAGCGGAGAACGGCAGCTCGTCCGCGCCCAGTGGGCGGCCGTTGGGTACCAGGAACGGCAGGGTCGATCGGAAGTCCTTGACCTCCTGGTTGCCCAAGCCACCGAAGGCCAGCGGCCCGCCCGAGCCAGTGCCGGTGCCGGTGTCGGTGTCGGTGTCGAAGACGAAGTCGAACGCGATGCCGACGCCGTAGCGGGCGAACGCGGCGCGACCGATCCGCAGTGCGTCGGCGTTGTCCTCGGCGTCGTTGGTGGCGTGGTAGTGCCCGCTGAGCACGTTGATGCCGACACCGTCGGTGGTGTCGGGCAGGAACCACACCTCACCGGCGCCGAGCGCCTCGCCGCCGCCGCCGACGACCGCGTGGGTGATCTCCACGGCCGCCCCGTCCGGCCGGGTGCCGAACGGGCGGGCGACCCAGAGGCTGCCGTCCGCACGGACGACCCACTTGAGCAGACCGCCCTCGGCCATCAGCTCCATCGCCTCGGGCGTGCCGACCTGGACCGGTCGCACCCCGGCGCGGTGGGCGTCGGCCAGCTCGCCGGGCAGGTAGATCGAGTCCTGGTTGCGGAAGCCCATCGCCTCGCGCAGCAGCGATCGCCAGTTCGGCGCGGCAGCGGTGTTCCGGGGCATGGCGTCCCGGGGCAGGGCCGACTGGCCCGCCGGAACGGCGGCGACCACACCGCGCTCGGAGATCGCCAACCCGGACCAGGAGTCGACCGCGGCGACGATCTCGGCGGTGCTCACTCCCAGCAGTCCGGCCAGGTCGGTGATGCGCGCGCCCCGTACCGCGCCGAGGGCGAACTTGATCCGGGCCGCCAACGGCAGGTCGGCGACCAGGTCGGACTCGTCACCGGTGTGGGTCCGCCCGGCGACCAGCTCGGGGTGTCCGAGGTGGAACCCGGCCTCGTGCTCGGCCAGGTGCTGCCACCACTCGGCCGTCACCGCGCGCTGGCGGGTCAGCGTGATCAGGTCGTTCCAGGTGTCGAGGAACATCACGACCACGCCGTCGGGCGCGTGCACCGGATGGCGCCACCCGAACGCGATCAACCTGTGAGGGAGGTCAGCCCACCGCTCGCCGAGCACCATCGTGGCGAGCTCGCTGTCGAGCAGGACCACCGGCGGCCCCCGGGCGAACGGCAGCTGGACGTCCCCGCCCTGGACCCGGGCGACGGCCAGCAGTGCGGGCAGGGCGTCCAGGAACGCCCGTTCGGCGTCCTTGGCCAAACCGCCGACCGCCGCCCCGCCGCCGCTGCCAGGACCGCTGGTGACGGTTGTCGAGGACTCCGGTGCCGGGCCGTTCTCACCCGAGCCGGCGCTGGAGGCCGAGCTGCTCGATGCGGGGGCGGGGGTCGTGCCGGTGTCGGACGGGTTCGCCGCGGCCGGCGGATCCGAGCCGCGCAGCTCGTCCAACGCCTTGCCGACCGACCATGTGGTCCACGGCGCCCAGCCGAGCTTGTGCTCCCTGGCGAACCGACCCAACGCCCACCAGCCCACGATCCGCCGCTGCTGGGCACCGGTCGCCACCAGGCGCTCGATGGTGGTCAGCTCACCCTTCGACAGGGTGCTGTCCTTGCCTTCGGAAGCCCGCTCCAGTCGCACCAGGCTGTCGATCACCCGCGGCGGCACCGACCCGGTGACCCAGTCCCGGACCAGCTGCCCGAGTTGGGCCGCTTCGGCGGCGGTCGGGCCGCGCTGGTCGTACGGCAGGGCCCGGTAGCGCTGCAGGGCGGCCCGCAACTGTTCCCGCTCGGCCGGCGCCAGGCTCGATCCGCGGTAGTCGCCGTTCCCCGCGCGCAGCAGCCACTCCGCGTCGAAGCGCCCCAGCTTTCCGGCGATGACGTCCGCCAGCAGCCGCTGCCATGCCTCGTCCGACAGCCCCACCTCGGGGCGGGTCAGCACGCTCAGTACCCGGTGCACCGCGAGCACGGACCCGACGTGGACCGACTGCGAACCGGCGGTCCCGGTTTGGCTGCCCGGGGCCAATCCCAGCGCCGCACGGACCTGGCGCAGCTGCTCCCGCTGCTGCCCGGCCCAGACGATCGAGTTGGACAGCTGGTCGATGGTCTCCGCCGCCCGCTGCCGTCGCGCGACCTGCTCGGCCACCTCCCGCCGCTGCTCGGCCAGGTCCTGCTCCTGCTCCACCAGATCCTGGTAGTGCTCGAGCAACTCCTCGTGCGCGCCCTCGCCCCCGGACCGGGAGCTGGGCAGGTGCACCAGGCGCCACACCTGGTCGGCGGCCTGGCGGGCCCGCGTCAATGCCTGGTCCAACTCGGCGAGCCGGGCGGCGATGTCGGCCGCGGTGCCGTGGCTGTCGGTCAGCTCGGCCTGTTGCGCCAACAGTTGGTGCCGAACCTCGGTCAGCTCGTCGACAGTCCGCTTGGCGTCCAGCTCAGCGGCGTGCAGTTCGCCGTCGTCCCGCGCCAGCTTGGCATTCGACTTCCAGATCTTGTCCTCGAACCGGTAGTCCCGCACCTGGGTCACCGGCCCGATAACCACCTGCAGCAGCAGGTGACCCATCGTTCGCCAGCTCGCCGAGCGCTGATCGGCCTCGTCGTCCCAGCGCCGTTCCCACACCGACGTCAGCAACTGATGGACGAACGCGGACGCGGGCATCGGGGCCCCAGGCGTCGGGGTCCGGCCCGGGGAGCCGTCGGACACCGACCGCAGCTCCGGGGCCGCCTTCCGGATCTCCGCACGCTGGCTGGGGGACCGCTGCTCGCTCGACCTGTCCCCACCCTGGTCCGGCGAACGGGACCAGTGCCCATCGATCGGGCCGGTACGCCCGCCCACCTCACGCCCGGCCATCTCGTACGCGACACCGTGCGGGCTCGCCACCGGGGCGGGTTCCGCGACCGGCACGGGGTGGGCGGAGAACCCCAGGATTAAGCCGATGACATAGCCGGCCGAGGCGCGGGCCGCGATATTCACCGAGCGCGACAACCACCGGGGCACCCATGCCGGTCGGGGCTCCGGCGCGGGCCGCGCGGCCGCCGGGGCGTCCGACGTCCCGGTGCTTCCCCGACCCACGATCGCTCCGTCGGCGTGGCCAGTGGCGCGGGCCGGCTCGTCACGCGGTACCGCGGGTCGACTGGGGGTGTGCTCGGCGGCCCCGACATGCTCACCGATCTCCTCCGCCAGGTTCGGCGCGGGCGCCTTGCCGGAGTCGACCACCATGGCGGCCCGGGTGTTCTCCGGCGCCTTGAGCAGGACCTGGTGACCGTCGTAGTACTCCACCCCGGTCTTGGTTTTGCGCCCGTAGACCAGGTGGGCCACGCCGCCCTCGTCGGACCACACGAACACGCCGGTGCCTTCCGGCGCCTCCGCCATGCCCCGATCGAGCTGGTCGTTCGTGGTCAGCTCGGTACGACCGTTGTAAGTCTCCTCCAGGTGCTTCTGCACCTGGCCGGTGTCCTGGTCGTTCGCTGTCGCCGGCCGCACCTCGTCCGGGTTGACCGCGCTCGGGTCCGACGCCTTGGCGCGATCCTGCGCCTCACATGCGCAGTTCTGCTCCGGGCCGAGAGGTGGCTCGGTTTCCTGGGGGCCGCCGGACTGCTCGTCCGCGCGGTTAAAGGGACGTTCGCTGCTGCTACCTGTTCCTGGCAGAGCCTCCTCGCTCGAGTTGGGCTTGGTCGTGGTCCGGTCGCCCGGAGGGCCGTGGCTCGGCGAGTAGTCGAGCGGGCTGTCCGGCACCGCCGGACCGGTGCCACCTTGGTCCTGGCCCGGACCGTGCCGAGCGCCCTGGCCACCCCCGGAGAGGCCGTCGGACAGCGGGGCCCCGTCGCCGCCGGGGCCGTTGCCGCCGCCCGCGCGGGTGTTGTTCGGGCCGGTCGGGGGCGCGGGGTCGGGTTTGGCGGGTGGGTGCGGGCCGCCGTTGTTGTCCCGCCCGGCGCCGGAGCCGTTGGAGCCGTTCGAGCCCTGGTCAGCGGAACCGGTCGAGCCAGCGGCGGGACGGTTCACGGCCGGAGTGACCGGCCGAGGGCCGGAATCGCTGGTCGGGGACGGTGGCGTGCTGTGCTGGCCGCTGGGTGCGGCCGGGCCGCTCGCCGGCTGCACGGTGCCGGGCTGCTGGCCGCCACCCTGCCCGCCGGTCTGCTGCCCGCCGGTCTGCTGCCCGCCGGTCTGCTGCCCGCCGGTCTGCTGGCCGCCGGTCTGCTGGCCGATGGGGTCGCCGACGGCCGCGGGTGGGTCACGAGCCGGGGCCGGGTTGCCCGAGCCACCGGTCTGTCCCGGCAGCGGCTGTGGGGCGGCACCGTCGGGCCGCGGGCCGTTGCCGTGCCCCTGGGCCGGAACGTCCGCGGCCAGCTGACCGCCGCCCTGGGCCTGCGGCCGGCCGCCGGTCGTGCCCTGGCTGACCGAACCGGTGCCGCCGGTGCCGACCGAACCGGCCGAGCCGGTGCCGGTGCTGACCGGCTGAACCGGATCGCTACCGCCGGGGCGAACCGGGTCGCTACCGCCGGGGCGAGCCGGGTCGGTGCCCGTCGGACGGCCCGAGTCGCTGACCGCCGGGTCACCGGACTCACCCTGGACCGGCTCCGACTTCCGGGCGCCGACGTGGTCGCCGATCTCCTGCTCCATCCTCGGCCTGGCGTAGTCGCCGTCCTGGGCACCGCTCCGGCTCCGGTTCGGGGCGGAACCGGTGACACTCCGGCCGGCGGGCGGCGGGCGGGTCGGATCGAGGGCCGTCCCATCGCTGCTGACCCGGTGGCGGGCCATGCCCGCCGGCGCATCCGCGACGGCCCCGCGCACCTGGTCCGCGGTCACCGTCCGGCCGTTCTGGGACAGGTGATCGGCGACCGTCTGCACGTCGACGGTCCGGTACGGGTTGACCACCTCTTGGATCCGGTCGATCAACGGCCGCTCGACACCGGGAGAGATCTCCGGCCGCAGCTCCGGTCCGGCCGCGATCCGGCCGATCCGGAAGTCATTGGCCGCCCCGGCACCGCGCGCCACCAGGTGTGCGCCACCGACAGCCATCAACGCGCTGCTCTGCCACAGACCGGTGGCTATCTCGTCGCGCTCCTTCGGCCCCGCCGCGCCCCACCGGTCGACGGCGCCGGCGACCTGCTGGCCATACATGCCGGTGAACACCAGACCGGAGCCGATTTCGGAGGCACGCCCGGCGGCCATCACCCCGGTACTCACCGTGCTGCCGAGCTCGGACGCGAGCCGCACCCCGATCCCGCCCACAGCAAACGCCGAGGCGCCGATGTTGATCCATTCCATCGTCGCGGCGCCACCGGACCACGGCGTCCAGGACTGCCCGACGCTCGCTCGTTGGTACAGGCTCGCCCCGGAGACGGCGGCCCCGGTGCCGATGCCGGCACCCACCATCGCCCAACCGACCGGAGCTACCGGGGGGATGAACGACATGACCCCGCCGACGAGGGTGAGACCGAAGGAAGCCCAGCCACCGCCGCTCTTCCACCCCGGCGTCTTATGGCCGTCGAACGTGCCGGCGTCGACAGCACCGCTGGTACTGGTCATGTTCTTCGCGCCGAGCAACTTGTCGTCGGCGGAGAACATCTCGTTGTTCTCCTGGAAGCTGGTCAGGTCTTTGTAGTGGTTGCCTTCCGGGTCAATGATCTCGCCCTGGCCGTTCTTGGGTTGCGCGACCGGAAGCGTGATCCAGCTGATCACTCCGTCCTTGTCCTGGTGCACATAGCTCTTCTTGTAGATCTTGCCGTCCTGCCCGGCGACTTCTTTGGCTCTACTCAGTTGTTTCTCCGACAACTGGTCGTAATCGGCCTGAGTCATGTCCTGGTTGCCGAACAGCTTCTGGTTCACCGCCTGTGGGCTGCCCTCGGCGGCGAACTCGGCGCGCCGGTCGGCCACGGTCTTGCCCCGGAACTGTTCCTGCGGCTGGCCGTCCACGGGCTTGGCGCCCATCGAGTTGAAGTACCAGTCGTAGTCGCCGTGGTACTTGCTCCAGTCGTCGGCGTACTTCGCCGAGCGCATCGAGAAGTACAGGTCGGAGGCGCCGGTCGAGGGCATCCGCAGGTCGGAGTAGCGGTTGTCCGTCGAACGGAACACCGGGTCCCGGATGACCGCGTCGTAGCCCACGCCGCCGATGCCGCTGACCTTCACCAGCGATTGCTCGAGGTCCTGGTCGCCGTGTTTCTTCGCCGTGGCGGCGGCGTCGCCCGCGCGCTGCTGCAGCCCGAGCAGGTAGCTCATCTTGTCGCCCCAGGCGGGGTCGTCGGAGACGTTCGCGACGGCCATGTCGTAGGCGTGCAGCTTGGCCATGGTCGCGGCGTCCGGCGGCGTGGCGGCGGGCGCGAGCGCGTTGTAGACGTCCTGGGTCTTCTGCAGGCTCTTCCCCTCGGCGTCCAGACGGTCCTTCTGGTCGTTCAGCTGGGTGCGCTCCTTGTTGGACGCCGGCGCACCGTTGTTGATATCAATGATCCGGTTCTGGTTGGCCGCAACGGCATCGTCGTGGTCGTTCCATCGCGGGATCATGCTCAGCCGCAGTACCTGCGCGGCGCCCGCCTGGGCTACCTGGTCCGGGGTCGGGTCGGGCAGAGCCTTGCCGTCCGGGCCAGCCGGTTTGCCGTCCGCGGTGACGCCGTTCGGCAGGCCGGTGAGCTTGCCGAGATCCCGCATCTGCTGGTCCCGGTCGTTGGTGGGCGTGTTGCCCGGGATCTTGTTGATCTGGTCCATCAACTTGGGGTCGAGGGCCATCTGTTGGGCGGAGGTGTTGATCGGCCGGTGCCCGTCGATCAGCGCCGGGCCGACGGCCGACTCGGCGCCGGTCAGCGCCCGCTGTGCATTGTTGAAGTCGGTGTATAGGCGACCGGTGTCGCGCAGCAGGTTGCGCTGGGCAGTGGTGGCGGTGCCGTTGTCCGCCGCCGCGATCGCCGCGTCGATGTCCTTCCGCTCACCGTTGACCTTGTTCACGGTCCAGTTCGCGGTGGAGGCGTAGGAGCCCATCTGGATGATCGCCAGACCTCGGTCGGTGTCCGAGACCGGCTGGCCCATCTTCACCGAGTCCAGGTAGTCCTGCTTGTCCTTCGGACTCATCGCGTTGTACTGGTCCGGCGTCAGCATCGGCACCATGCCGTCCTGCTTGTACCGGTCGTCGTTGGCCTTGAGGTACTGGTCGATCGGCAGGTCGGTGGGGGTGCGCCGCGCGTTCTGGTCGGTGAACAGGTTCAGCGAGCCGTCTGTGTTGTTGCCGCGCCAACCCAGGTCCGGGACGTCGGCCGAGACGGTGCCGGAGCACTTTCCACCGTCGCCCGGGTTGCAGCCCGTGCCGGTGTTCTTGCCCTTGTAGGGCCCCTCGGTGATCGGATTGAGCACGTACTCGCCGCACTCGCCACCGGGGCTGCCGGTACACGTCCGGGTGTGGCCCTGGGTGTTCGTGCTGGTGCACTTGTTGTCGCTGGTGCACCACTGGCCGCCACCTGCACCGTTGTTCTGCACGATCGTGGTGACGCCACTGCCGGTGGACTTGTTGCCGTACGGGTCGGTCACGGTCACCGACTGGTTGTCCGGTCCGACCATCTTGACCATGCCGGTGCCCAGCGGGGCCTTGCCCTCCCCGGTGGCCAGCTGGAACTGCATCGTGCAGCGGTACTGGCACGGTTCGGTCTGCGCCTGGTCGTGCGGCCGGGTGTAGGTGCAGATGCCGACACAGTCGACGGTGCCGCCCTTGCCGTCGCCGTCCGGAGTGATGATCTTCCCGTCGTTGTCCGCGCCGACCTCGTAGACGGTGTTCACCTTGATGCCGGCCAGCTGGGCCTTCAACTGGATCTCCGCGATGGCCGCCGGGTCGCCGTGGGCGAGGACCTCCATCCGGTCCTTGTCGGTCTGCTTGATCTCGTAGCCCTCGGTCGTCTTGATGTCGAAGGTCTGGCCGCCGGTGACGTGGTAGAGGCCGGGCGTGCCGTCCGAGCCGCGGGTGACGATCGTCGACCAGTCATCCTCCGGGCGCAGGCCGTTGCCGTCGGAGGTGATGACGTCCTTGCCGTCCTTGCCCGCCTGCAGAGTGACCACACCCTGGCCGGCGTGGCTGAAGTAGCCCGGGTTGCCGTAGCCGTCGCGGGCGGTCATCAGGTTCGGGGAACCGGCCAGGTCGACGTGGTCGGTGAACTTGCCATTGCCCAGGTCGACGTTGCTCGCGTCGCCCGTACAGCCGCCGTTGCAGGTGAAGGTGAACGGCGCGCCGCCGGTGCCGCCCAGGTTGCCGGCATTGTGGCTCGGGGTGTTGCTGCCCGACGGTCGGGAGTCCTTGAAGTTCATCGTGGAGCCGGTCACGCCGTCGTGCACCTGACCGTTGCCGTTGAGCCACCACAGGCCGTCGCCGTCGTCGCCGCCGGTGAGCCCACAGCCGACGTTCGCGCTGCAGGCGCTGTCTTCGTGACCGGGCGCCGACGGGTGGGTTGCCCTCGGGTTGCCCTGCGCCGGGAAGTTGATCTTCCCGCCACCACCGTTGACCGTGTCGCCCGGCTTGCACTCGGTGGCCGCGCACTGCCGTGTCTGCAGGGTGCCCTTCGGGTCCTTCGTATAGACCGTGTAGCTGCCGTCGGTGTTCTTCTGGTAGCCGATCAGCGAGTCACCGGGGCCGAGCACCTTGCCCAGCGTGTCGGCGTCCCATGGCGTGTAGCCGTATTTCTGGGTGATCTGTCCCCACGCGTCCGGGGCCAGGCCGTCCTTCGCGGTGGACGTGATGGGGTCCATCATTTTGCCGTCGCGGCCCTGCAGCGTGATGGTGCCCGCGCCGGCGTGGCTGTAGTCGCCCAGGTTGCCCAGCCCGTCGCGGCCGACCAGCAGGTTCGGGGTGCCGGCCAGGTCGATGTGGTCGGTGAACTTGCCCTTGCCCAGGTCGACGTTGCTGACGTCGCCCTTGCAGCCGCCGTTGCAGCTGAAGGTGAACGGCGCGCCCTTGGTGTTGCCGAAGCTGCCCGAGTTCTGGCTCGGGGTGTCGTTGCCGGCCGGCCGGGAGTCCTTGAAGCCCATCGTGGACCCGGTGATGCCGTCGTGCACCGTGCCGTTGCCCTCGATCCAGTACCCGCCGTTGCCCTTCTTGTCACCGTTGAGCGCACAGCCGACGTTCGCGTCGCAGGTGTGGTTGTCGTGTCCCGGCGCCGACGTCCTACTCGTCTGTGGGTTGCCCTGGGCCGGGAAGGTGATCGACCCGCCACCGCCGTTGACCGTGTCGCCGGGCTTGCACTCGGAGGCAGGGCAGGTCCGGGTCTGCGGCGTGCCACCGGCGTCCTTGGTGTAGATCGTGTAGCTGCCGTCCTTGTTCTTCTTGTAACCGATGAGGGACTGGTCAGGACCCAGCCCCTTGACCAGTTGATCGATGTCCTGCGTCTTGTGGGCCGCCCGGGCCGCGGCGGCGGCGCGAGCGGCCAAGATCTCGTTCCAGGACGGGCCGGTCTTGGTGAACGCGCTGGCGCCGGCCTGTTCGAGCTTGAAGCCCGAGCAGTCGCCGGAACACTTCGCGCCGCCGCTGCCGCCGGGGCCGGCGTTGGCCCACGCGTGGACACCACAGCCGCCCTTGCCGTTGCCGGAGCAGGTGCCCGAGCCGTCGGCGGACCAGTAGCCGCTGGGCATGTTCGGCTGCTTCGGGTTGGCCTTCTGGCCCTGACGGTCGTGCGCCTCGGCGTGCGCGGAGTACGGCGAGGTGCAGTTCTTCGCGCCGATGCACACTGCCTGCGCCTGCGCGTCGGCGCCCTGAGCGAACGCCTTCGCCTGCACCTGGACGACGCCGCCGCCCATCTCGCCGTCCTCCGAACCGTGGGCGTAGGCCTTGGCCCAGGCACCGGAGCGCCGGTCCGCGGCGGAGTCGGAGGCGGTGCCGTCGAAGTGGTAGTGACACTTCGAACCCTCGGTGCCCTGGCAGCTCGCGCCGGCCATGGCGCTGCCGTCCGAGGAGGCACCGACCAGGGTGGTCCCGGCGCACTGCCCGTTCTTGGCGGCGGTGCAGTCGCTGTTGGCGTTGCCGCTGGCCGCGCCGATCTTGGCGTTGCCCTCGCTGTGGCCGGTGCAGCCGCCGGCGCCGCCGCACTGGTAGCTGACCTGCGCGAGGTCCGGTGAGGCCGTGCCGCCGGTGCCCACCAGGCAGCCGGTGCCGCCGGCGCAGGTGGCCGTGGTCTTGGCGTGCACGTCCTTGGAACCGACCACATCGCTCTGGCTGGCCGCGTGGATCGGGCAGCCCGCGTCGGTGCCGTTGTCACAGCTGACCGCCACGTTCGCGGAGGTGGCGGCGAACTGCGACTTCACCCCGGGCGCTGTCACCGCGGTGCTGGTGGTCACCCGGATCCCGGCCTGGCACGGACCGGAGCCGGCACAGGCGGTGTTGCCGTCCCCGGTACTGGTGCTGTGCCGGCCGCCCTGCTCGACGCTGGCCGTCACCTTGCCGGTCACCTTCGCGGTGCACCCGGCGTCGGGGCAGACGGCGTTCGAGCCGGTCTCAGCGCTGCCGGAGGAGCCCGGGATCGGGTCGCCGGCAGGGTTCTTCTTGTCACCGGCGGTGCGCTGGCCGGAGTCGCGCATCAGCGTCACGGTCGCGTCACTGGTGACCGCACAGCCCCCCTGGCCGGCGGTACAGGTGGCGTCGGTGTGGGAGACGCCGGGGATGCCGGAGGTGTCACCGGTGGTGGCAGCGGTGCAGCCGGTGGTGACACATTGCGCGGTGGCCTGCGACTGCGACAGCGTCGGCGGGGCGTTGGTCACCGGCGCGGCGGCCGTCTTCGCTGCCGCTGTCGCGGCCTGGTCGGCCTGCTTGGCGGTGGCGGCTGCGTCGGTCGCGGCCTTGCGCTGGGCGGCGGTCGCGCCCGGGGCGTCAGCGGTCTGCTTGGCCTGGTCGGCGGCCTGGTGGGCTTGCTGGGCCTGCTGCTTTGCCTGGGTGGCGGCGTTCTGGTTGGTCATTGCCATGGTGTCGGCCACGACCTGGCCGGACCCGGCGGTGGAGTTGCTGACTGCCTGGCAGCCGCCCTGGGCGTCGGCCTGGCTGGTGCAGCTACCGGAGGTGGAGGCTTGCCCGGCCGGGGGGCCGCGGGATCCGGTGGCGCCGGTGGCCGTCTTCGGGCCGTCGCTGCCGACCGCGGTGGAGTGCACGGTGCCGGTGCACCCGCCCGCGCCGGCCTGGCAGTTCAGGGTGGCGGTGGCATTGGACCAGCTGGACGCTCCGGGCACGGTGGGGGCGACGTTCGCGCCGGCGCCCGGGGAGCCGGCGGGTGCCGGTGGGGTGGCCGGCTGCTGGCCGCCGGAGCCGGTGCCGGTGCCGCCGCCGTTCGAGCCGCTGCCGCCCTGGGAGGCCTGGGTTGCGCCCTGACCACTCTGGGTGGCCTGGTTGCCGATGCTGTCGGACGTGGTGGTCGCGTTGGTGGTGGACGGGGCGTTCACCAGCGGAGCGACCTTCGAGGCGTCCGGGCCGGCGGAGGCACCGGAGTTGGTGACGGCCTGGCAGCCACCGACCGCGCCCTGGCAGGTGCCGGTGCCGGTCGAGCCGCGCGGGTCGGGCGACACGCCGGGGTCGGTGCCGGTCGCGGAGCTGGTCACGGTCCCGGTGCAGCTGGACTGGGTGTCGCAGGTCAGCGCCGCACCGGAGGCGGAGGCGGCCGACGGGCCCGAGCCGGACTGGGCGCCCTGCCCATTCTGATCGCCGGCCAGGTAGGTGGTGGCGCCCGGGCCGGTGGAGGCCGCGGACACCGTCTGAGGTGTGCACGACCCGCCGCCGGCCGTGCACGACGCCGTGCCGGTCGTGGTGCGCGGGGCGCCGGCGGCCGGGTCGTAGCTGGTGGCCGACGAGGTCGCCGTCCCCGAGCACCCCGCGGCCCCGGTCGAGCAGTCCACCGAGGCGGTCGAGGTGGACACCGCCGAGGGCCCGGTGGCCGCCGCCTTCTGCCCGGGCAGGGTCACCGCCGGCGAGGAGCTGGCCAGCGAGTCGGTCGAGGCGTCGCAGCCACCCTGCTTGACCGTGCACTCGCCGCTGCCCGTCGAGGACTTCGCCCGGCCGTTGTCGACCGCCGCGTCCGCCCCGGTCGCCTCGGAACCGGCGGTGCCCGAGCAGCTGGTCGAGCCGGCGGCGCAGTGCACCGAGGCGGAGGCGTCGGACACGCTCTCCAACCCGCCCGACACGGTCGGCTTCGCCCCGGCCTGGCCGGTCTTGGCAGCGGCGGTCTCGACGGCGGTCTTTGCGGCGGCGCCGGCCGGGTTGGCGGCGGGGTTGGTGGCGGCGGTCAGGGTGGGCTGGGTGAACCGCGTTGCGGAGTTCGACTGGGACTGGCAGTTCCCGTCGGTCGCGGTGCAGGTCGACGACCCGGTGGAGGTCTTCGCGGCCGCCCGGGAGCCCGCTCCGGTGGACGGGTCGATGGTCACGTCACCGGATCCAGTGGAGGAGGTCTTCGACGACCCGTTGCCGGAGCACCCGGTCTGCCCGGGCTGGCAGGTCACCGACACCGACGCCCCGCTCGAGCCGGTGCTCTGTCCGGTACCGGACCCGGTGGCGTTGCCGAACAGGCCGGCCCACGCGGTGTCGGTGGTGTCCGGGTTGGTGGCCACCGAACCGGACTGGCTCTGGCAGCCGCCGCCGGCCACCGTGCAGGAGGCCTGGCCGGTGGTGGCCCGCTTCACTGTGGTCGTCTGCACCGGCGCCGGGGTGACGGCCGTGGCCGGGGTGACGGCCGCGCCCTGGGTCGGGTCGGCCGGGTTCACGGAGGGGGTGGCGGCCGGAGCTGGGCTGGCGGTGCCACCGGACTGTGCGGTCGCGGTGCCCGGCGTCCCGGTCGCGGCGGTGGGGACGGTGTCCGTGTGGGTGCTGTTCGCGCCGGTGTCGGTGGTCGCACTGCCCGTGCACCCGGTCGCGTCGGTTGCGCACTGCACGCTGGCCTGGGCTTGCGGGCCGCCGGTGCCCGCGCCGGTCAGCGCTGCGCTGGTGTCGGCGTTGGTGTCCGCCGCGCTCGGGCGGTTGCCGCCCGCCCCGGTCGCGGTGCCGGTGCTGCCGGTGGTCGCGGTGCCGGTGCTGCCGGTGTTCGCGCCGCCGGTGTTACTGCCGGTGCCGGCGCCGGGGGCGCTGTCCCCGCCGGTGTTTGCGCTGTACCGGTAGTCGGCGGTGTTGGCGGTGCTGGAGTCGGCGTTGTTGCCGCCGTCCCGGCCGTTCTGGTCGGTGTACCGGTCCCAGCGGTTCCCCCGGTCCGTTCCGTCCCAGGTGTTGTCGGTGCCGGTCGGGTCGGTGCCGGTCGGGTCCGCCCCGGACGAGGTGCTGCATCCGCCGGTCTTGGTCGCGCAGTGCGCCGAGCCGGAGGCGTCCCCACCGGTCTTCGCCGGGTCGGTGCCCGCCGGAGCGCCGGTCGTGCCGGTCGTGTCCCCACTGGTGGTGGACGTGTGTCCGGTGGAGTCGGTGTCGCAGGTGCCGGTGCCGGTCTGGCACCCGGCGTAGGCGAGGATGGAGTTGGTGTCGGTGTCGACCGCGCAGTTGCCGGTGCACGCCCCGCTCGAGGTGGACTTGTCCGCCGGGTCGGGCTTACCGCCGGAGCCGCCGGTGGGGTCGGCGGTCGGGGTGGTGCTGGTGGCGTGGCAGCCTCCCGCGCCCTGGCACAACGTGGTCGCCCGCGTCTCGTCGGCCTGGGAGGTGGTGTTGCAGTCGCCGGCCCCGCAGGAGGTGGACGCCGACTGGGTGCCGTTCCTGGTCGCGGTCTGGCAGCCGCCGTCGATCGCGCAGGAGGCCGACGCTGTGGTGTCCCCCGAGCCCGACGACGTACGGCAACCGGACACCCCGGTCAGCCCCAGGCACACATCCTGTGTTGAGGACCGGCCGCCGCCCCACCACGCGTCCCGCGCCGAGGCCTGCGTGTTGTCAGGGGCAGTGTCGGGGGCGGAAGTGACGCAGCTGGTGAATGCGCCGCTTGCGCCGCAGCCGGCGGAGGAGCCGGACCCGCCGGTGGGCAGACCGGTGGTCGGATCGTGACCGGTCGCTTCGGCCAGCGCGGCGGTCTGCGCGTTCACCTGCTGTTGGTTGGCCCGGAACGCCGCCTGGTCCTGGTCGTACGTTGCCTGGGTGACCTTCCCCGCGGCGACCTGGGCTTTCTCCGCGTCCAGTGCTGTCTGGCTGGTGGCCAGTTTTTGCTGGCCGGTGACCACGTCGTTGATCAGGCCGGACGTGTACGGGGTCAGCTGGGCGGCTTCGCTGTCGGCCTTGGTCGACAGGGTCTTCTGCGCCGCGGCGGCCTTGTCGTAGTCGGCCTGCGTCATCGCCCCCGACTTGACCTTGGCCTGGGCGGCGGTCAGCGACTGCTGGCCTTTCACGACCGCCAACCGATCGTTCAGCGCCTGGTTCGCCGCCGACGGGGAGTCCAGCGGACCCCACCACGACGCCAACTCGTACGGATTGTCCGTGCCGCCGAGGTCGCCGTTGGCGTCGCTGGTGGGCAACAACGACGGCGGCGGGCGCGTCGCCAGCGAGGACTGGAAGCCCGTCGAGTTCGGCTGACCGGCGCTGCAGGTCACCCCGCACTGCTGCTGCCCCTGGCCGGTCTGGCTCCCCTGCGTGCCCGGACTGCCCTGCTGCCCGGCGCGGCCCTGGGTGGTCTGGGAGGCCAGGGCCTGCGACAACGCCGCCCGGGTCTGCTGCCCCGCGGCCGGGCCGGCCACCGCCGACACGATCTGGGACACCAGGTCGAAGATCGACGAGACCAGTTGCTGTGCCGGGTCCACAGCCGAACCGGACCCACCACCGCCGGTCAGACCAGACGACCCGGTAGCCGAGTTCTGGCCGGACCCGGAGCCCGAGCGAGCGCCGAGGCCGTTGCTGGCCAGCCACTCCCGCACCAGGTCTGTGATCCCCTGCGCCAGCTGGTCCACACCTCTCAACTGGGATGCCCCAGCTGCCTGCCCTCGGGCGGTCTGGCTGCCGTTGCCGGGGAAACCCCAGTGCGGATGCCGGTTCGTGGGGCCGCTGTCGGACTCGTCGGAGTCGGTATCCGAGTCGGAGCTGCCCGAGTGTTGCTGGTGCGCCGAGCCGGACCGGCCGCCCTTCGACGCTTCAGGCCGCGTCAGGCCTGGCACAAAGTCTTCGATCAGCGACGTGATCGTCGGGGAAAGCCGCGACAGCGCGCTCTCGACCAGGTTGCTGGTGTTGCTGTTGTTGCGGAGGTTCACGAGCGACGGAGGACCCCGACCGCGCAATGCCGCCAGCACGGTGGACCTGGCCGTAGCCGCGACCGGGCAACCGGTGCCGGCGTCGAGGTCGCAGCCGCTGATGCCGGGGGTGTCGGTCGTCGTCGCGTCCGTGGACCCCGAACCGCTGTCGCCCCGGCCGGCGATCTCCGCTACCGACCGGGGGCCGGGGACGCCCCATTGCTGGCCGGCGCTGCCCGAACCGTCCAGGCCCGCGCCGCCCGCGCCGCGTTGCAGCGCCGCGCCGGTTGCCATCGCCGACTCGACCTGGTCGGCCACACCGGTCAGCACGCGGTGGGTGCGTTGGCCGGCGTCCTGTCCGCCCATTGCACCCACGACACCGGAGGTGAAATCGACGAGCGTCGAGAACAGCTGGTCCACCCCCGGGCCCCGGCGGGTCGGGGCGGAGGGCACCGCACCCGAACTGGGGGCGTTGTCACCGGCCTGAGCCAGCCGCCTGACGAGCCACTGATCGGCACTCGGCTCTGTCTCCTCCGGTGTCCACCGGTCCGTGCCGGCTACCCCGGACGGGTCCGCGCCGTTCGTGCCGTCCGCGCCGGACTGTTGCTGGCGCGGCGGAATCCCCGACACGCGGCCCGCGCCCGTCGGCGGGGTGGGCGCCGCGGTGGATGCACTGCCGCCGCCCGCCCCGGAGCCGGCGTCGGTGAGCTGGCCCAGGAACTGGGTGATCTGCGAGAGCACCGCGTCGACCAGCCGCACCACGCCACCGAGGCGGCTGTCACTCGAGCCGTTCCCGGTCGAACCGTCACCGCTGGGCGTCGCGGCCGCGCCCGAGGTACCCGCACCCGAACCGGAGGCGCCACTCGGCGGTCCGGTCAGGCCGTTCTGCGCCAGCCAGCTCTGGACCAGCTGCGTGACGCCCTGGGCCAGCTGATCCACGCCGGAACCGGACTGGCCGGACCCGCCGCTGCCCTGGTCACCGCGGCCCTGGTCACCGCGGTCCTGATCGCCGCCGTCCCGGTCACCGTGCTGGTGGTCGCCGCGGTGGTGGCGCGGACCGGTGTGGTCGGAGTCGCCTGAGTCGTCCCAGTGGCGGTGGCCCTGCCCGGACCCGGCATCGGAGCTCGACGCCGACCCACCCTGGTCAGCGCTGGAACCGGAACCGTCAGAGCCGATGAGCCCGTTCTGCTCCAGCCAGCTCTGGACCAGTTGAGTGATCCCCTGCGCCAGCTGGTCCACGCTGGGACCGGGCTGGCCGGACCCGCCGCTGGACTGGCCGGCCCCACCACTGCCCTGGTTGCCGCTGCCCTGGTTGCCGCTGCCCTGGCTTCCCGTCGGGTTGCCGCCCGGGACAGTGGTGCCAGGTTGAGTGCCGAGCTGGCCCAGGAACTGGCCGACCTCGGCGAGCACGTTCCCGATGAAGCGGACGAGCCCGCCGCTGAGCTGTCCGGAGCCGGTGTCGGTCGATCCGGGGAGGACGGTCGTCGACGAAGGCCGGGAGCCTCGCTGGGGTGTCGCCGCGGCGGACTTGGCCTGGGCAGCCATCCGGGTGGCGCTGGAGACGATGTTGTCGATCAGCTTGGCGATCGCCGGGGAGAGCTGCGACCTCGCGCTCTCAACCTGGTCGCTCAAAGCCTGGGTACTGCTGGAGCCGGCACTGTTGGAACTGCCGCGGTCGGTCTGGCCGCTGGACGTGCTGGTGTCGGTGCTCGCGGCGGCCGGAGGGCCCCGCCCGCTCAACGACTCCACGAACCGCGACAGTGGGCCCACCACGTCGTCCACGCAGCCCGGAGCGCCAGTCGCGGCGCAACCCGTCACGCGCGACACAAGCTCCGCGACCGCGCCGGAATCACCGTCGCCGCGGGGTCGGCTGGTCGTCGTCGGACCCGCGTCCCGCTCGGGCCGCGAGCCCGCCACAGCGGGCTGGCGGCCACCCGCAACCCCGCCGAGCCCGGCACCGTTGGTGCCGTTGTTCAGTGCCGCGCTCGCCGCCAGCGCCGACTCGACCTGATCAGTCACCTGGGTCAGCGCGGCGTGCGTCCGCTGCCCGGCGGCCCGCCCACCCACCGTGGTCACAACCCCGGACACCAGATCCACCGCGCCGGAGAGCAACTGCTCAACGCTCGGACCCGACAGTCCCGCACCGCTCAACCCGGCAGGTGGAGAAGAGGAGTTCGACCGGCTCCGCTGCTGACTCGGTTGTCCGGCGGCCGCCAGAAGCTTGGCGACATCGGCGGCCGAGACACCGGCCTGAGCCAGCTGCGCCGGCGACACATCGGCGGCGGTCGACGGGTCGTCAATCGCCGCCCGCAAGGCCGACATCCGACCCGCGTTCGCCTCCGGCACGGCCGGTTGCCCGACCGACCCGTTCTGCCCCTGGGCCACCGTGCTCGTCTGCCCGGTCCCCGATGCGGTGCCGGTACCGGACTGACCGCCGGTGCCGCTCATCGAACCCAGCGACCCGACCAGCTTGCCGACTCCGGACAGCACCCGGTCGAGCAGCTGCTCGACCCAACCACCCGTTGCGGCGCCGACCCGGTCAGCGACCGCGGCGGCAGAGCGTCCCGCGCCGTCCGCACCGACCAACCTCGCGGCCGTCCGGCTGACGAGCTTCGCGGCGTTCTGACGGTCCACACCCTCGGCCATCCCGTCGGCCAACTCACCGGTCACCTTGTCGGCCAACGTGCCGACCGTGGCCGCGGCCACCCGGCCATCCGGGCTCTGGCCGGCGTGGCCATCAGGCTGGCCGGTGGCCACCGGCTTGGCCGCGGCCGCGCCACCCGAGTGTGAGGCCACTCCGACGGCGTGGCCGCGGGCGCCACCCGAGGCACCCGCGCCGGAGGCACCGGAACCGCTGGACACCCCGAGCAGGTTCCGCAGCCAGTCCAGGAACCCGGAGTCGCTCGGCGACCCAGTCGGGTTAACGGAGGAGTTGTGCGTACGCGACCGAGCGACGTAACCGGAACCGCCCGAGGAACCCGGACCGGATGCGGCCGCCCGTACGCCGACAACCGCCGGCGAGTCACACGAACCGGACGTACCGGCCGAGCCATCGGCACAGGAGCTCAACGCGCCGCTCCCGTCCACAGCGGCGCTCAGGAGCCCGCCGGCCGGCGAACCGGACTGCCGGACCTGGGCCACAAGGTGCACCGCCGGCGACTCAGCCACCGCCACCGAGGCTCCCGCCGGTGAGGTGGAGAACAGCGCCGCCGCCATCCAGACCAGCGCGGCGCCAACCACCATCCCCGACAGCGGCAACCGCAACAGCACCCGCGACACGACGGGCAGCACGGCGCGAACGCACCGTCCACCAGTCGAAGCCACCGAGGCGATCACAGAGTCTCTCCGCAGGTCAGGGGGAACTCAGAAACTTCGATTGCGCCTCACCGGCACCCAGCGGGAGGACAACACCGGGGGTACCACCGAGGGGCACTGCTTCTGAGCGGTCTAGACATTCGCGGCGTACGCCACCAGACCCCGGGGCACTACGGCACCCAGGAACGACCGAGCCCAACACCAACCGCGGTACGACACACGCAGAGGCGGTCTCACCCAGATGCAAACTCCACAAAGTGGGCGGGACTGCCGGTCGGCGAGACCGGCGTAAGCCGACCTCTGGGACGAGGATAACCAAAGATCCACGCGAGTACCAACCTCAATCGGCAATTGGTGGCCGAGCCGGTCGCGCCGGACCCGCACCGGACTCGGTGACGGACCCTGCTCCGAGCACCCGGATACCGCCGAGGGACGTGCGCGCGGGTCGGTCGCCAGGCCACCCGGGGGCCGATCCGGCACGGCTATCGGCACCGGCCTGCCGCCCTCCTGGGTGGCCCGACTCCCGGGCCGCGGTGCAGGACGGGCCACCCACCGCGAAGGTGGCGGGCAACCGCCGACCAGGCGCCGCACGGTCCCGGGACACCGGCGCGGATCGGGTACCTGGACGCCGTCGGACGTCGCCCCGGGGAGGTCTCCGCGGACCTCCGGAGCGACCTCGGCGAACGGCCACCAGGCGGCCATCACCACCGCGCTGGCCACCGCCGTAGCCACCGCCGTAGCCACCGCCGTAGCCATCGCCGTGGCCACCGCGGCGGCCGCCGAACGCGCCGATCCAACGGGGCGGCAGAGGACGCGCACGGACCATGGCCACGTTCGTGGCCACCCGGACCGGTGGCCACGACCCGGCGCCCGACCACGGCCCTGACCGGCCGCACGGGCCCGGTCAACGGCGCCACGCCACCCAGCCGACCGCCCGCACTGGCCCGGCCAACCGCGCCAGGCCACCCCAGCCAGCCGAGCCAGGCCACCCCCGCCAACCGCGCCACGCCACCCCCGCCAACCGCGCCACGCCACCCCCGCCAACCGCGCCGCGCCACCACCCCAGCCGACGAGCCCAGGCCCGCCCCGGCCCCCTCTGCCGCCAGTCCTGGTCGCCCCATCCAGCGGGATCCGGACGACCGCGGCGCGAGCGTCGAGACCCGGTTCGCCGGATCGAGTTTCGCGGTTTCGTTGACCGCCGCACCGCTCAACCCTTATCGTCCTCGGTGCTCAGCCACGAGCGTCGGTGTGTCGTAGTCCGCCGGTCGCCCTCGGGCCCGAGCACTGAAGGTCTCGGTGTGAACGTGCCGCGGAGACCAGGTTCATCACCCGTGTCCCTGGTCGTGCCCGCCTGCGCGCGGAACGCCCCCGTCCCTCCGGACTGGATCACCGATGTCTTCCCTCACGCACTCGCCCCTGCGCCGATTCGTCACCGACGGACTGCGCGACACCATCGACTCCTACACCGCCGGCACGCTCCCCCTGCACCGCTTCACCTGGGAGCTGCACACCCGGCTCGACGCCCTCACCGAACTCACCGCACTGCCGCACTACCGCACTCTCAACACCCTGCGCGGCGCACACCGGACGATCGCCACGATCGACGTCCAACAGCGCACCGCCACCCGGCAACACCTCTCCGCGGCCGACCAACACACGCTCGCCGCGGCCATCACCACCCTGCGCACCACGCTCGCCCGCCTGGACCCGGACGACCCCATCGACCCGGTCGACCCGACCCAACCACGCCCGGCCGTCCTCACCCCTCGGCCCCGCGCGGCCACCCGCCGCACCACCGACAACCGCCATGCCCTCATCGCCTGATGCACGTCCGCCGGGGCAACGCCACGCGACGCGGTCGGCTACTCGCCGCTTCCGGCCCGCTGAGCGGGAGTGGCCGCGGGAGTGGCCGGGAGAGTGGTCGAGGGAGTGGCCGGCAGAGTTATCCGGATGAGCGTGCCGTCATCGACCGCGACCGCGGCCACGGTGCCGTGATGGCGGGATACGATGTCGTTCACCAACGCGAGACCGAGTCCGTAGTGCCGGCGCCCGTCGGTCTCGGTCGCCGGTCCGGACGCGAACCGCCGGAAGTGCAGCGGCTGGACGCCGACCTCGAGGCCGGGGCCGTCGTCCCGCACGTCGACGATCGCGCTTCGCCCCGCAACGCTCGCACACAGCGAGACGGAGCCGGCAGCGTGGCGGATGGCATTGTCGGCGAGCGCGGTGATCGCCCTTCGTAACGCCACGGCTGATCCGAGCACCTGGACGGCGGACCCGGGGGCCGAGGAGATGTCGACGCCCTGCTCGTGCGCATAGCTGGCCGCCGACCCGGCAACCTGCGCGGTGAGCTCGACGAGGTCCACCGCGGTGGGCGGTTCGCTGCGCTGGTCGACGGAGAGCAGGAGGTCCTCCAGGATGGCGTTGAGCCGGCGCGAGTCCTCGACCAGTCCGTCGATCTCCCTCGGCAGAGTGGCGTCGGTCAGTCCGCTGCGGAGTCTCCGTTGGATCAGCTGGGCCCGGGTGTGCAGCAGGGTGACCGGTGTCCGCAGTTCGTGGCTGGCGTCCGCGACGAAGTTGCGCTGCAGGGCCAACGCGGTGGCGAGTGGGCGAACGGCACGCCGGCCGACCCAGATACCGGCGAGCCCGGCCAGGAGCAGCCCGAGCCCACCGAGCACAAGCAGCGTCCGCAGCACCGACCCCGACTGAGCCCGGTCCGAGGCCAGATCCAGTATCGCCTGCACAACCACTCCGTGCACGGCCTCGGTGCGCACCCGGAACCGGGCGCCGTCCAGGCGGACATCACGGACATCGACGCCGCCGGTCCGGGAGACGAGGTCGAGCGCGGCGCGATCCGGTAACCCCGGCGGCATGCCCCTGGTGACCGCCGTGCCCTGACCGGATCGGATCGCGAGCCACATCCCGGACGGCGGGTCACCGACGTCATCGGCGCGCGCCACGGTGTCGGCGAGCAGGGTCGACGCCGCCGCTCGCTGGTCGCGCAGTAGTACTAAGAGGACCGCGACGGTCAACACCGCCGCGACGACGGCCACGGCGAGCGCCACGATGCTCCCCATCCGCAGGGCCGCGCGCCGGACGAGCAACTGATCAGGGTGCAGGGTGGCGAACTCCCCTCGCGCCGGCAGACGCCGGGCGAAGACCAGGAGCCGCGACCTCACGGCCGACCGAGTTGGTAGCCACGGCCGCGCACGGTGGCGACGATCCGCCGCCCGAGCTTGCGCCGTAGGTAGTGCACGTACGTGTCGACCACTACCTCGCTCGCCGCGTCCTCGAACACGATGGCAAGGAGATCCCGGCGCGGGTAGACCTGGCCGGGCCTGCTCGCCAGGGTGGCCAACAGTGCGCACTCCCGCTCGGACAGCCGCACCGGCTCGCGGTCGTCGGCGTGCACCAGCCGGGTGTCCAGGTCGAGCCACCCGTCATTGAGCGGCAACGAGCGCGCGACGTCCAGATGACGCCGACGCAGGGCCCGCAACCGGGCGAGGAACTCGTCGATGTCGAACGGCTTGGCCAGGTAGTCCTCGGCGCCCGCGTCCAGCCCCTCGACCCGGTGGGCCGGGTTGCCCAGCGCGGACAGCACCAGGACCGGGGTGGTCACGCCGCGGCGGCGCAGCCGGGTGAGCAGGTCCAGCCCGTCCAGCGCAGGCAGCCGCCGGTCCAGGGTGATCACGTCGTAGGTCCGGGCCAGCGCGAGGTGCAGACCCCGCTGGCCGTCAGCCGCCTCGTCGACCTGGTAACCCTCACCGGTGAGCAGTTCGCACAACATCCGCCGCAGCTCCGAGTCGTCCTCGACCAGCAGCAGCCGTACGGGTGTCGCTTCGTCCGGGGGCACGCTCCCATGGTCTCGCAGGAGCGCGAACCGGTGCACGGGCGGCCGAGGCTGACCCTCTCAGCCGACTGCTCAACGGTTCGGGGCGGCCGGCACCTTGGTGTGCGGCAGGGGTTGGGCGCTGAACTGTCCGGTCCAGGCGGCCTGTGCACCGGAGTCCCCGATCCGGTACACCGTGACCATCGACCCCACCGCCACGGCCACGGCCACCACAGCCACCGCGATGCCGGTCAACTGTTCGCGCCGGCCCGGGCGCTGGTGCTGGTGCTGGTGCGGGTCCCTGATCTCCACGTTCGCCGGCTCACCACCGGCCGAAGCGCGCCTGGCCAGCCGCCGACTCCTTACCAGCACCAGCACAGCGACCAGGGCGAGGGCGATCGCCCACGGCAGCATCGTGTCCCCCAGTTCGGTGTGCACGCGCAGCAAGGGGGTACGGGGCAGCCGCTGCTCCAACCAGTCGCCGGCCGCGGTGGTGATCGGGACGGCGATGAGCGCGAGCACCGCAAGCACCGCGGTCAGCACGTCCAGCCGCCGCCGGGCCGAGGGCCACACCGCCACGAGCACCAGGAGCACCGCGCTGAGCGGGATCAGAACCACCACCACATGCACCAGCAACACGTGCGCGGGCAGACCATTGATCGTCGTCATGAACGCCTTCCACCAGCCAACCGAACCGGGCACCGGCACCTACGTCCCTCGCCCGGGGCGACCGGACGATCGCACCAGCCCAGACTCTCAGCGGATCTTGGGAGATTTCTTGGACGCCGCGGCTGGGCCGGCCCGAACATCAACCGGGTCGCCAGGAACTCTCCACCGGCTGGGACCTGATCCCCGGCGCCCGTGGCTGCACGCCGCATAGCATCCCCGCGGCGAGCACGGCAGCGTGAGGGGAAGCGACACATGGCTGACGAGGTTGACCTCGGCGACGCGGCATTTCTGACTCGGGACTGGGACGCCGAGAGCGCTCGCCTGGCTGCCCGAGCTGTGCAGGCCGGTGAGCCCACCGCTTGGTTCGAGACATTGTACGCCGGAGGTCGGCGCGGCGAGATCAACATGCCCTGGGACCGCGCCCAGCCGCTGCCCTTGCTCCGCGACTGGCTGCAGGCGCAAGGTCCGGGCGCCGAGCGGGCCGCGATAGTCGTGGGGTGCGGCCTCGGCGTTGACGCGCAGTTCGTCGCTGCCCAGGGTTTTCGCACCACTGCGTTTGACATCTCCGACACCGCGATCCGCACTGCCCAGGAGCGCTACCCGGACTCACCGGTGGACTACCGCACCGCCGACATGCTGCACCTGCCACCTGAGTGGCAGCAGGCATTCGACCTGGTAGTGGAGATCATCAACATCCAAGCGCTACCGGTCAGCTTGCGCGATCAAGCCATCGCCGCTGTGGCGAACCTGGTCACTGCGGGCGGCACCCTGCTGGCCATTGAAAACATGCGCCAGGACCGCGATCCGCTGCCCAACCGGCCACCATGGCCGTTCTCCCGAGACGAGATCGAATCGTTCGCCAACCACGGCCTGCACCCGATCTCCATCGAACGCCCCGAGGACACTGCACGACCACCACGATGGCGAGCCGAGTTCACCCGCCCTATCTCATAGACATATCGAGCGGGACGACCGATATCTGACAGCTCCGCCGGTCGACGATGATCTCCCAGGTGTCTCATGGACGCGGGTTCTGAACGGGTGGGGCTGGCCAGCTACTACCGTGCGCAGCTGTGTCCACGAGCCACGAAACGCCGCGAGAGGACGGGGAGACCGACACCGACGTTCTCGTCGTCGGGGCCGGTCCGACCGGGTTGATGCTGGCCTTCGAGCTGGCCCTGGCCGGCGCGAGGACCATCGTGGTGGAGAAGGCCGAGCAGCCCAACCCCCAGTCTCGGGCCGGCGGCATCCAACCTCGCACCGCCTCGAGCGCCGGCTGACCGACCACGGCACGCTGGTCGAGCGCGGTCACGAGGTCGTCGCCGTCGCCCAGGACGAGCACGGTGTCGACATCACGACCGAGCGCCGCCGCTGGCGGGCCCGCTACCTGGTCGCCTGCGACGGCGCGCACTCCACCGTGCGTCGCCTGTGCGACATCCCGTTCCCCGGGCACCCCGCCACCAGCCGGTCCACCGTGGTCGACCTGGAGCTCACCGGGGCCACCCCCGCTCCGGGCCTGCACTTTTCTGACTACCTACACCACGCCGGCGACCGCTCGACGCTGCTGCACCCGCTCGAGGGCGGCCGGTTCCGCATGGTGTTCGGGCGCACCACCGCCGACCTCGACGAGACCGGCGGCGGCCCGGTGACCCACGACGAGGTCTCCGACGCGTTGCGGGCCACCCACGGCGACCGGGTGCACGTGCGCGCGGTGTTGGCCGGGTCCCGGTTCACCGACGCCACCCGCCAGGTCGAGCAGTACCGCCACGGCCGGATCCTGCTCGCCGGCGACGCCGCGCACATCCACTCCCCCCACGGCGGCCAAGGAGTCAACCTCGGTATCCAGGACGCGGTCAACCTCGGCTGGAAACTGGCCACCCACCTGCGCGGCGACGCCCCCGCCGGGCTGCTCGACAGCTACCACGCCGAACGACACCCGGCCGCCGCCCATGTCCTGCAACTGACCCTGGCCCAGCGGGCAATCATGAACCCCGTCGCACCCGAGTCGAGCGCCCTGCGCGAACTCATGCTCGACCTCGCCCGACTCCCCGACGTCGTCGCGCGGCTATCTGGGCTGATGTCCGGGCTGGCCCTGCGCTACCGGCTACCCGGACCCGAGCACCCGCTGCTGGGCGTCCGGGCACCCGAGACCACCCTCGCCACCGACGCCGGCCCGCGACGGCTGGCCGAACTATTGCACCCCGGACGCGCGATCGCCCTCCTGCTCGCCGACCTGCCTCGGCCCGAGCTGCCCGACAGCCCGCACGCCCCCCTCATCATCCAAGCCGACCCGACACCCGAGCTCCCCGCCGGCGCCGTCCTCGTACGCCCCGACGGTTACATCGGCTGGGCCGGCGACGACACCACCGGCCTGACCGAGGCACTCGCCACCTGGATTACCAATCGAACACCCACCCGCCGCAGCGCCTGACCCGTACACCGAGCCGGGCATAGTCCCCTCCCGCGCGGTCCCCTCCCGCGCGAAACCCACTGTCATGCCGATGAGCGGGTGAGCTCTGTGTGGTCAGCCCAGCGTCGTGCTCGCTGCCCGCAGTTCGTCCAGCGCCGCGGCGGTGTACCGCGCAAGCTCGTCCTTGGGGTCACGCTCGCCCTTGGACCACTCGGCGTAGCCTCGCTTGAACGCGAGGACACCCATCTCGCCCGCGAGATGTGCGGTCGGGTCGGGCACGCCGCGGGCAACGAGGGCAGTTGTCATGGCGGCCGCGAGGCCGACGCTCTTGAGGGCGTCACGCTCCTGGAGTTCGGCGCTGGTGGCCACGGCCGCCTTCAGACGGGGGCCAAGCTCGCGGTTCATCGGGCCCATCGCGCTCGATGCGCGCTCGAGACCGGCAGCGACCGCCTCGAGCGGGCTAGCGCCCTCCGGTGCCTCGGCGATGCCCTCGGCCAGCAGCCGGCTCAGCGTCTCCTGTCCGGCCACCAGTAGCTCGCGCTTATCAGGAAAGTGCCGGAAGAAGGTGCTTTTCGTGACCCCGGCGCGCTCGGCGATCTGCGCGACCGTCGTGGCGTCGTACCCCTGCTCGGTGAACAGATCGACGGCAGCTACGACGAGCCGTTCGCGCGCCCCTGGTTCCCAGCGAGCCATCAGTCCATCATAGGTGATGGGACCTATGTCCTATCACTCTGGTAATGTCATGGGACAAGAGTCCCATCACTTCCAGGAGAGTTGCATGCGCGTCTTCGTCACCGGTGGCACCGGCCTGATCGGCTCCGCCGTCGTCGCCGAGCTCCTCGGCAACGGCCACACCGTCCTCGCGCTCGCCCGCTCCGACGCGTCCACGCTGGCCGTCGAGGCGGCCGGCGCCGAGTCCCTCCGGGGAGGTCTCGCCGACCTGGACACTCTCCGCGCCGGCACTGCCCAGGCCGACGGAGTGATCCACTTGGCATTCGGCAACGACTTCAGCAGCGCCGACGCGCTCGCGCGGGGGGTCGCCGAGGAGAGTGCCGCCATCGCGACCCTGAGCGAGGCGCTCGTCGGCAGCGACCGCCCCTTCGTCACGGTCTCGGGTACGCCGTACGTGCCGGGCCGCGTCTCCACCGAGACCGACCCGCCGTCGACCGACGGGCCGGTGGGCGGTCGCGGGCGCGCGGTCATGGCTGCGCTGGGCCTGGCCTCGCGCGGGGTCCGGAGCACGGCCGTGCGCATGCCGCGCACGGTCCACAACGGGGGCAAGGGCGGATTCGCCGGCATGCTGACCGACATCGCGCGCCGAACCAGCGTGTCCGGCTACCCGGGCGACGGCGCCCAGCGCTGGCCGGCGGTGCACGTCGTCGACGCGGCCGTCCTCTTCCGACTGGCCCTGGAGCTGGCACCGGCCGGGACCTCCTGGCACGCCGTGGCCGACGAGGGCGACGCCGTCCGTGACATCGCAGCGGTCATCGGCCAGCGACTGAGGCTGCCGGTCGAGGCGGTGGCACAGGAAACCTACGGCACCCTCGGCCCGATCTTCGCGATCGACCAGCCCTCATCCAGCACCCACACCCGAGAGGTGCTCGGCTGGAAGCCGACGCACCCGAGCCTTCTCGAGGACCTGCAGAACATCCAACCCTGACACGAAACCGGGAAGACCGGGCCAACCCGAGGGTTGCTCAGCAGCTACCGCTGCCATCCGAGCTGCATCCCTTGTACCCGCCGGGACTGCCGGCGGGGCCGCCGACGGTGTTGCCGTGACCGACAGCGTGGGCAGCCGTGCGGATCCGGGGCCCGGCGGGCGATGACCTCGCTGGTCAGGGGCAAAAACGGGTTTTACAGAGCTGGAACGCCCACCGCCGCGGCACGCCGGACTGCCCTTACCGGGAGGTGATGGAGCTCGCGCCGACCGACGCCGAGCGCTGCTACCTGGCGGAACGTCTCGGTGAGCTCGACCTGGCGACCTGACCGAAAAGAAGTCCGCGGCCGATGTCGAACCGGGCCGGCGCCGTTCGTCGGTGGTCAACCGGGTTCCCCGGACAACCGGATCGCCAACGGAGGCAGCCATGACCGAGCACGGCTACACCACGTCCTTCACCGTCGCCAACCCGCCGGCCGAGGTCTTCGCGGCAGTGAACGACCCGAGGGCCTGGTGGATGACCGACATCCAGGGCGCCACCATGCAGGTCGGTGACGAGTTCTCCTTCGAGGTCCCCGGCGTGCACTACTCGAAGCTGCGAGTGACCGAGATGGTCCCCGACGAGCTGGTCGTGTGGCGGGTCATCGAGGGCCGCGTCCAGTTCGTCGCGGACCCGGACGAGTGGACCGGTACCGAGATCCGGTTCGAGCTCTCGGAGCACGACAGCGCGACCACGCTCCGGTTCACCCACGTGGGTCTGCATCCCGACCACGAGTGCTACGAGGCCTGCTCGGGCGCCTGGAGCCTGTACGCGGGCGACAGCCTGCGCACCCTGCTCACCACCGGGACCGGGATGCCCAACTCCAACCCCGACGAGGCGCGCTTCCAGGAGGCGACGGGCGACAGCGCCTGAGCCGGGCCCGGGTGGACGGCACGTTCCGCGCCGACTCAGGCCAGGAACGTGCCGCACCATACCTGTGATAGTAATACCGGTATTATTATCCCAGATGTGGAGGCGTGACAGTGATTGAGCTCAAGACCACCGGTGAGATCGAGCGAATGCACGTCGCCGGACGGTTCGTCGCCCACGTGCTGACCGAGCTGGCCGGGCGCGCCGAAGTAGGGGTCAACCTGCTCGACCTGGAACACCACGCCCGCCACCTGCTCGAAGAACGCGGTGCCGAATCCTGCTACTGGGACTACTCCCCGTCCTTCGGCCGCGGCCCGTTCCGCAACGTCATCTGCCTCTCGGTCAACGACGCGGTCCTGCACGGGCTCCCGCACGACTACACCCTGCGCGACGGCGATGTCCTGAGCATGGACCTGGCGTTGGGCATCAACGGCTGGGTGGCCGACTCCGCACTCACTATCATCGTGGGCACCCCGGCCGAGGAGGACGTACAGCTCGTCCGAGCCAGCCAGGAAGCCCTCGAAGCCGCCATCGCCGCTGCGCAGCCGGGCAACCGTCTCGGTGACATTTCCGCCGCGATCGGCGCCGCCGCCGCGCGGCACGGCTACCCGATCAACCTCGAGTTCGGTGGCCACGGGCTCGGGCGGACCATGCACGAGGATCCCCACGTATCCAACGACGGCCGTCCCGGGCGCGGCCTGCTCCTACGCCCCGGCCTGACGCTCGCGCTCGAACCCTGGTTCGCCCGCACCACGAA
This sequence comes from Pseudonocardia sp. Cha107L01, assembly GCF_052566575.1. NCBI lineage: Bacteria > Bacillati > Actinomycetota > Actinomycetes > Pseudonocardiales > Pseudonocardiaceae > Pseudonocardia > Pseudonocardia sp. Cha107L01. The sequence continues at coordinate 3,766,603 of NZ_CP199579.1, read as the reverse complement.
CCGGGTCGTCTACGACGCGGACGGCTGGACGATCCGCTCGGCCGACGGCTCCCGCACCACCCACTCAGAGCACACGATCGCGATCACCGAGGACGGGCCGCTCGTGATCACCCGCAGGGCTGAGGAACTAACGGGCGCCGTGCAAATCCGTCACCAGCTCACGCACAAGCCCGACTAGACCACGGAGCGTCGTCCTCTCCCATTCGAGGTGACCGGTCCCGACCCGGCGAGGCCGCTGAGCAAAGGCGCGTCAACACCACCGAATCGGCGCTGTTCAGCGCTGCTTGAGTGGTACCACAATGCGCGCGGGGAGCCGAAGCCGCGCGTCCCGCGCCCTCGCCCTCTCCGGGGAGGCCGGGCCATGGACGACACCTACTGCCTGTTCGTCACGGTCTCGTGCATGCTCACCCTGATTCTGCCCAGCGCGGCACAACCACTGTTCGCTCTGATGACATTCGGCCTCGCGGTCGCCGCGCTGACCTGTACCGAGCCGACCCGCCCGACGAGCCGGCCACGCCGCCCGGGCGGCGTGCCCGGGGCGTAACTCCGTCCCGTTGCGGTCCCGGGATCGGACAGGGGCCCCGCAGATACCCGACCCTGGGTTAGCCGTTGGTTAACTAACGGTATGCGCATGGCAAAAAGAATGATTTATCGCTGCGCACACCCGCTTTCCGGGTAATTCCCTCAACCCGGTGCGCGAAACTGATGGGACTGGTGGGGTTCGCCGCGGAACCAAAAGCGAGGTCGGTATTCTCGCGGCCAGGCTCGAGGCCTTGACTCACAAAGACTCACAAATCGAGAGCAACCAGGGCCGCTGGACCGGTCAGGTCATCGAGCGCTGCGCATCCGCCTCTCGCGCGGCATCAACCTCGATTGGAGAACCATGTCCGCAACGGTGCCCGGGCCGGCCGGTCCGGAGGTTCCGGCCCGCTATGTGCTGCGCAAGCTCCCCCATGTGACCTTGTTGTTCTGGATCTTGAAAATCATCGCGGTGACCTTGGGCGAAACCGCCGGAGACCTGTTCGGGATCACCCTCCAGGTCGGCTACGTCACCACCGCGCTGATCTTTCTGGTGTTCTTCCTGGTCGTCGTGGTGGCTCAGGTCAGGGCCAAGCGCTTCCATTCGGCCCTCTTCTGGGCGGTGGTCCTGGGCACCAGCATGGTGGGGACGGAGATCTCGGACCTCTCCAACCGCGGGTTCGGTCACGGCAGCGCCCAGAACGGGATCGGCTACGCGTGGGGCGCGGTCCTGCTCACCAGCCTCCTGGTGATCGTCTTTCTCGTGTGGTGGCGCACCGGGCAGACCTACGACGTGGAGAACATCGCCAGCCGCAAGGGCGAGATCCTCTACTGGGTCGCGATCCTGGTCTCGAACACCCTGGGCACCTCCAGCGGTGACTGGCTGTCCGACGACACCGGCCTGGGGTTCCGCAACGCCTTCTTCATCATCGCCGGCGTCATGGTGGCGATCGTGGCCGCGCACTACCTGACCAACATCAACGGCACGCTCTTGTTCTGGGTGGCGTTCGTCCTGACCCGCCCGTTGGGTGCGGCCGGCGGTGACTCGCTGACCAAACCGACCGACGAGGGCGGGCTCGGTTGGGGCACGTTGTGGGGCTCGGTCGCACTGCTGGCGCTGCTGATCGTGCTGATCGTTTACCAGGTCGTCCAGCTTCGCCGACACCCGCTCGAGCCCCTGCCCTACCCGCTCAACCGGCTCACCGGCGAGCCACAGCGGCCCAACGGGGCGGTCCTCGCCGCCGCGCCGCACTCGAGCGGGAGCACCAGCGGCGGGACCGACCCGGCGAACGCACCCGGATCACCGATCGGCGAACCCACCGAACGCGGGTGACGTCCGCACGCCGGCGGCGCGGCTGGAGCTGACCACGCGCAACGGGCGAAGGCTCAGAGGTTGTTTCTGGTGACCACGTGGGCGCGGGCCCAAGCCAGATCCGTTCGGGACCAGTGCGTGGGCACGAGCGCATCCGGCAGTGGGACCGCCACCGCGACGGTCCGCTCCCCGATCCCGGGCCTGATGAGGCGCAGCACTATCCGACTGCTGAGTACCCGCTCGACCCGCACCCACAGCGCTCCGGCCCGAAACGTGTCTCCGACCCAGGGATGTACGCGGGTGTCGCGCGCGACGGTGTTCGGCCGCGCCATCAGCGGGCCTCGCTGACCGGCCCGGCGGGCTCAGTTCCGGATCCCTGCTCGGGCGTCCGGGGGTGCCCGCTGTCCTGCCACGCTCGGTAGCGCTCGGGGAGGGGACGGTACCCGTGGACCACGGCGAGGCGCTCGAGCTGCTCGGCTGTCGCGTAGTGCAACGCATAGGCGCGCTCGGCCTCGGCGAGCTCCCCGGCCGCCGTCGCGTCGGGCATCCAGTCACGCTGCTGTTCGGCCGTCGAATCCCCCGGCGCGTCCCGATGGTAGGGGTTGTCCAGCGGGAGCCCACCGGTGATGCGGCCGTAGGAGCCCAGAATCAGCAGCACGGCACCGACGGCGAAGCTGAACACGATGTTCGCCGGCCGGAACGCGAGCAGGTTCATCCGGGTCCCGAGCACGAGGTTGTTCGCCATACCGGACAACAGGAACAGCACGCCCAACACGATCGACGTGGTGGACGCCGTCGGCCCCTTCGCCACGGCGGACACGAGCAGCACGAGTCCCACGATCAGCGAGATGGCTGCGAGCAGGCCGTTCGAGGACAACCCCAGCACCGTCGGGCCCTCGGTGGCCAGGAACGCCAGTCCCCGCAGGAAGCCGAGCGCACCGAAGCACATGAGGAAGACGCCGATCGCGGCAGCCCCGACTCGGTGCACGGTGTGCACCGGATGCGGCCCTGGTCTGGGATGCAGTATCCCCATGGTGACCTCCGGGGTCGCGGTCAGGCAGGACGCCCGGCCGCCCCGTGCCCCAGTATGGACCCGGGGCGGGAAGAAAGCGCCACTGAGCTGGGAAGAACCCCCGATGGTTACCTCTACCCTCCACGACACATGGGCGCGGCCGGAGAATCGACCTACGGCTTTGCCCTTGTGTCGTGGAGCACACCGGAGTAGACCTGAGGTACAGAACGCCGACAGGCCAAGGCCGGATCAGCAGAGAAGGTCCGTCCTCCCGGCTGGCGTTCCCAGCACGGGTAGCACCGGGCACCCACGCGAAGCTCCGCCGCGATAAGGCGAGCGCCGCGGGCCTGCGTCAGCACACGGTCCTCGTATGCCGACGCCGAGACCGAGCAACACGGCGCACTGTGCACGCATGGTAACCCGATCACTCGTGCGGCTTGGACGTCGCCCCAGCTGGTCAGCGGGGCGACGTCCACCCCTATTTATGGAGCCCCGCGCCTCGGTGATCGACGATCTCGGTGAGTCCGACGCCCGGTACATCGCCGCGTCATCGCGGTGCAACGCGGGCTCGAGGTGAGCGGGCGCGGGCTGCTGCTGGTGTCACTGTTCCCGCCGGCCTGGGTTGCCGGTACCGGGGGGACTTCGCGCCGACCGCGAAGGGATGGAAGCACTCGCACAACTACGTCCACCACACCTTCACCAACGTGCTCGGCAAGGACCGCGACCTCGGCTACGCGGTGATGCGGATCGACCCCGAGCAGCCGTGGAAGCCGATCTACCTGTTGCAGCCGATCTACGACATCGGTCTCGCGCTCGGGTTCGAGTACGGCATCGCGATCTACGAAATCGCGCTGGAGAAGGTCCCCGCCGGGACCAAGCCGTGGTCGGTGGCGAAGACCGAGCTCGCCGGACTGTGGCAGAAGGTATCCGGTCAGCTGGCCAAGGACTACCTTGCGTTCCCGTTGCTGTCCGGGCTGGCCTCCGGCGCGGAGACGTTCACCGAGGACCAGCTCGAGGGCGAGACCCGCGGGCAGTGGTACCTGCGCCGACTGCTCGGCTCGAGCAACCTCGACGGGCCGCCGTTGATGCACATCATTCGGCAACCTCAGCCACCAGATCGAGCACCACCTGTTCCCGACTGCTGCCCGATGACTACGTTGCCGCGGCAGACGCGTGGAACGCGTATTCGGATGTGTCGCCGGGCGAGCAGGCAGAGCTACGGTGGTGACATGGCGCTCGCGGATACCAGCTCGCCCGCTCCAGGCGGGGAGTTCTCCGTGACCCGCCGGGGCTACAACCCCGGCGAGGTCGATGAGTACGTGCGATATCTGGGAGCCCAGATTCTCATGCTCGCCGCCGATCGGGACGCCGTGGTCGAACACCGCGACGAACTGCTTCGCCGGGTCGAGCGGGAGAGCGCGGAGAAGGACCGGCTGCGCGATCAGCTGCACCGGCTGGTCGCGTCGCCGAATTCGGCCGAAGGGTTGAGCGGGCGGATGGGCGTGATGCTCGAGCTGGCCACGGAGGAGGTCACCCAGCTGCGCACATCGGCGCGGGAGGAAGCCCGCGCGGTCGTGGCGCAGGCCGAGATCGGCCGGCGCCGCAATGAGCAGCTACGCAAGCGGCTCGACTACGAACGCAACCAGCTCGCCGCCGACCAGGCACGGCTGCGGGCATTGCTGGCCCCGGCACACCAGGAGGCCGAGCGGATCAGCACGGATGCGGCGGCACGGGCCGAGGAACTCGTCGCGGCCGCACGCGGTCACGCGGAGCGCATCCGGTCGGAGGCATCGGCCGAGGTGGTACGACTGAGGGAACACAGCGAGGCGCAGCGCCACGAACTGAACACTCAGGCGGCCGACGAGCGCGCACGGATCGAGCGGGACTTCGCCGTTGAGATGGCGTCCCGCCGGGAGGAGACCGTCGCCGCTCTCGAGCGGACCGTGGCGATCCGTCGCGCCGACGCTGATCAGCTCCTGGCCGATGCTCGCGGGCAGGCTGGCCGCATCACCGCGCAGGCCCGCCACGTTGCGGCAGCGCTGGAGAGCGCGGCGGCTGACGATCGTGCTGAAGCCAACCGGCTGCTCGCCGATGCTCGCGGGCAGGCGGAGCGCATCACCGCGCAGTGCCAGGTCGACGCCGATCGGCTCCTGGCCGATGCCCGGACGCGCGCGGACCACACCACCACGCAGGCCCGGCGCACCGCCGCCGAGCTGACCCGCACGGGGCGGAAACGCGCCAGCGAGCTGCAGGAAACGGACTCGTGTACGCGGTCACGGCTCGCGGAGCTGCGTGGCGTGCTCGACCGCGAGATAGCTCGGCTGAGCGCGGCGCCGCCGGCCGCACCGAGCACACCCGAGATAGCTCGGCTGAGCGCGGCGCCGCCGGCCGCACCGAGCACACCTCGACCGGCCGACCCGGCCTCGTTCGTGCCACTCCCCCGACTACCTGATTCGCCGCGGTCCCGCCCGTCCGCCACGTCTACCTCACCGGCACCGGGAGCCCCCTAGGCACGCCCACCCCCAGCCGTGACTGCACCGACGGCACCCCTGGGCAGCTGGCCGCACAATTGAGGGAACCTGTTCCACTTTAGTAGGTAACGGAGCTCGCCCGGCGACGCTACGTTGAACAGGTCAGAGCGTCGCTCACCTCCATCGATAGGGGCAGGTCTCGTTGGGTACCTTGCCGCTCGTTGCCTGCTTAGCCGGGGCCTTGCTCGCCGGCGGAACAGCGGGCGGCGTCGTCCTCCTGAGGATGATTCGCAGCCGCGATCTGCACTGGGCGCTTGCCGAACTGACTCGACCCCACCCGTCCGCCCGCGACGACCTGTATGAGGCCGCCCGCGTGCACGGTTGCTCGCGCGTCTGAACCGAGTCTGACCGCCGCCGTCATATCGGCCAACGTTCACCCGCGCCGCGGTTGGCCTGTCGGCCGCCCCCGCCACCCGCCCCGGTTGGCCCCGTCCGGCGATCTTGGCAGTATTCGGTTGTGCTCAGCCCGGTCCGCAACCCTTCGTTCGCGGCAGGTGTGTGACATGGCCGTCTGTAATAGTGCCGACGAGAGAGTCGTACTGTGCGGACCCGACGGTGAGGTGGTCGGCACGCGACCCAAGAGATATGTACATCACGGTCACACTCCCCTACACCTGGCCTTCTCCTGTTACCTCTTCGACGAGGCGGGCCGATTTCTCCTCACGCGCCGCGCCTACACCAAGCACACCTGGCCGGGTGTCGTCACGAACAGTTGCTGCGGCCACCCCGCGCCCGACGAGCCGCTCGAGTCCGCAATCGAGCGGCGCACCCGCGAGGAGCTGGGGATCAGTCCGATCGACCTCACGCTGGTACTCCCGACTTTCTCCTACCGCGCCACCATGGCGGACGGCACGGTGGAGAACGAGCTGTGCCCCGTGTTCACCGCCCTGGCCAGTCCGACAACCCCGACCCCGAACCCGGACGAGGTCGACAGCGCCGAGTGGCTGCAGTGGACGACCTTCACCGCCGACATCCTCGCGGGCGAACGCCAGGTGTCGCCGTGGTGTGCGCTGCAGGTCGCCGAACTGGTCCTTCTCGGCCCCGATCCGCTCCGCTGGCCGGCCGCCGAAGCCAGCCAACTTCCAGCCGCCGCACCACGGACGGCGCGGCACTAGGTGTCCTGGACGGCTCTGAGGTCTGGCCGTGCGTGCGGGTCTGGGTTGAGAATGCGGGAGGAACTCACGGGCACCGGCGCCCTCAGTCACGGTCGCGGGAGCGAGGGCGGTCTGGTGGCCAGCGCGCGGGAGGTGCCGTTCTACGGCGCGGACGGCAGTCACCGGGTGACGCTGCCCGTGGAGGTGGACGCTGACGGTGTGCCGCCCAAGGCGGTCGAGCTGATCGGCTCGGATGAGACCGGCCGGCTGGTGCGGTGGCACTACGAGCTCGGGCGCCGGCCATCACGGCCCGACGGCGAGTGGGCTTACCTGGAAACCGCCAGGCGCCCCTACGACGGAGCGGTCACCGCCGTCGAAGACGCACAGGCGCGCCGCGACCTGGACTCGCTGCGCCGCCTGCTCGCGGCCGACGACTGGCCCCCGGACTACCTGGACTGACCGACAGGCAGCGCCTCAGCTCCGAACGGCCTGGATGGCCGTGTCCAGCAGGGTGCCCAGTGCCTTCGTTCCGCTGGATTTCACCCACATCCCGGTCGCCACCTCCAGGCAGGACAGCGCGGCCGAGACGATCGCGTGGGCGCGCAGTTCCCGAGTGGCCGCGGGCCCCTCGATGCGCTGAACAACGCGGGGCACGAGCAACTGCTCCCACTGAGCGTGCTTCTGTTGCGCGGCGGCCCGGAGCGCGGGGGTGGTCGCCAGCATGGTGGCCCTGGCCAGCGCCCTGCCGCCGTCGGTGTTGAGGGCGGCCAGGGGTTCGTCCAGTGCTCGACGCAATGCCTCCCAGGGCGACTCCTCGGCCGGCCGGGCCTCCAACGCGGCGGCCAGGTCGTGGCCGACGGGGAGCATGTCTCCCAGAACCATGTCTTCCTTGGTGGCGAAGTAGCGGAACACGCTGCGCCCGGACATGCCGACCGCGGCGGCGACCTGGTCGATGGTGGTCTCGTTGAATCCCTGCCGCAGGAACAGCACCGTCTATTTTGTCATTCACTGACAGACGATCAGATCAACGGCGGTCAGACGCAGCTGTAGACGACACGCGAGTTGGCCACGGCCAGTACCGCTGAATGGGGAGATCCGAGATGAAGGCCCTGAGTGCGGGGCACGCTGCTCCTGAGCGTGAGAAGGCGCCGAATAGCGGAAGGGCACCCGTCCCTTCCCATTCTCAACTTATAGCGCACCGGGGGGCTTGCGGCAAGCCCCGGGTCGTGCCGCAGAATTGCGCGCCGAAGCCAAGACCTGCGGAAATGGGAGTCGGATCGCACAACTGTGACGACAGTGAACTCGAACGCGATGGCCTGGGGGGATTTCATGATTGACGTGATCGTGGTCGGCGGCGGACCGACCGGCTTGATGCTGGCCAGCGAGTTGCGGCTGCACGGCGTGCGCGTGGTCGTGCTGGAGAAGGACACGGAGCCGACCAGGGTTGTCCGCTCGCTCGGCCTGCACGCGCGCAGCGTCGAGGTGATGGACCAGCGCGGTCTGCTGGAGCGGTTCCTCGCGCTCGGCAAGCAGTACCCGGTCGGTGGCTTCTTCGCCGGCATCACCAAGCCGTCGCCGGAGCGGCTGGACACCGCGCATCCGTACGTCCTCGGCATCCCGCAGCCCCTCACCGACCGCCTGCTGGCCGAGCACGCAGGAGAGGTCGGCGTCGAGATCCGGCGCGGCTGCGAACTGGTCGGGCTGAGCCAGGATGAGAACGGGGTGACCGTTGAGCTGGCCGAGAGTAGCGCCAGCGGAACGAGTATCGGCGCCGAGAGTAGCGCCAGCGGAACGAGTATCGGCACCGACGGGACCCGACTTCAGGCCCGCTACCTCGTCGGCTGCGACGGCGGCCGCAGCACGGTGCGCAAGCTGCTCGGCGTCGGTTTCCCCGGCGAGCCCACCCGGATCGAGACGCTGCTGGGCGAGATGCAGGTGGGCGAGCCGGCGGAGACGGTGGCCGCCGTGGTGGCCGAGGTACGCAAGACCCGGCTGTGGTTCGGCGCCGGGCCCATCGGGGACGGGGTGTTCCGCGTCGTCGTGCCCGCCGCCGGGCTGGCCGAGGACCGCACCGTCGCGCCGACCCTCGAGGAGGTCAAGCGGCAGCTGCGGGCGGTCGCCGGCACCGACTTCGGCGTGCACTCACCGCGCTGGCTGTCCCGCTTCGGCGACGCCACCCGGCAGGCCGAGCGCTACCGGGTCGGCCGGGTGCTGCTGGCCGGCGACGCGGCGCACATCCACCCGCCGGTCGGTGGGCAGGGGCTCAACCTCGGCATCCAGGACGCGTTCAACCTGGGCTGGAAGCTGGCCGCCGAAGTCGGCGGCTGGGCACCGGAGGGGCTGCTGGACAGCTACCACACCGAACGGCACCCGGTCGCCGCCGCCGTGCTGGACAACACCCGCGCGCAGACCGTGCTGATGTCCGTCGAGCCGGGTCCGGCGGCGGTGCGCCGGCTGGTGTCGGAGCTGATGGACTTCGAGGAGGTGAACCGCTACCTGACCGAGAAGATCATCGCGATCGGGATCCGCTACGACTTCGGCGACGAGCATCCACTCGTCGGCCGGCGGCTGCGGGACGTAGAGTTGAAGCGGGAGCGCCTCTACGGACTGATGCACGGTGGTCGCGGGTTGCTGCTCGACCAGACCGGCCGGCTCTCGGTGGCGGGGTGGGCGGATCGGGTCGACCACGTCGTCGACGTCAGTGAGGAGCTCGACGTGCCCGCGGTGCTGCTGCGGCCGGACGGTCACGTGGCCTGGGTCGGCGAAGATCAGACCGCTCTGCTCAGTCAGCTGCCGAGGTGGTTCGGCGCTGGCGCGAGCTGAGCGCGCGGTGTGCGGCCGAAAAGGCGGGCCGTTGTGATGGAATGCGCGACAACGTGCCCGGCGCGGGTATTCCGGGAAGCCCCGAACAGGGCGGCAACGCGCGAAGGGGCTTGACAAGAGGTGGACAATAAAAAGTCGGCGTGCACTCCATAAGCCAATGGAGAAACCGCCGAATCAAGACTCAGATTAAGCGCTGTGAGGGGCTTTTGTCAACTCAGGGTTACGAAGAGGAATTGCGGTCCGAGCGGATTTACGTGGCCGGGCTCTACGCGCGGCTCGACGCCGAGCGCGCACGGGTGGAGCGCGAGTACGTGGCGGCGTTGGGAGGAACGGGCGGGTCACCCATGGAACGGGACGTCCAGGTGCGCGCGTCGGCCAAGCAGGCGAAGCGGCTGCACGTCGCGGACAACGGGCTGTGTTTCGGCCGGCTGGACGCCGTTTCGGGCGAACGTTCGTACATCGGCCGGATCGGCATTTTCGACGAGGAGAACGACTACGACCCACTGTTGCTGGATTGGCGGGCACCGGCGTCGCGCGCCTTCTACGTCGCCACCGGCGCGAACCCGGAGAACATGCGCCGGCGCCGCCAGTTCCACACCCGAGGGCGCAAGGTGGTCGATTTCACCGACGAGGTGTTCGGCCGCCCGAACGGCGCCGCGGACGGTGACGTTCGGGGAGACACGGCACTGCTCGCGGCGGTGAACGCCCCGCGCGGTGACGGGATGCGCGACATCGTCATGACGATCCAGGCCGAGCAGGACGAGATCATCCGGCACGATCACCCGGGCGTGCTGGTGATCGAGGGTGGCCCGGGCACCGGGAAGACCGTGGTGGCGCTGCACCGCGTCGCGTACCTGCTCTACACCCAGCGGGAGCGGATCGAACGCCACGGTGTGCTCGTGGTCGGGCCCAACCCGGCGTTCCTGAACCACATCAGCCGCGTCCTGCCGTCGCTGGGCGAGTCCGACGTGGTGTTCATGACCACCGGGGACCTGGTGCCCGGCCTGCACGTCACCGCCGAGGACACCCCGGAGGCCGCGCGGCTCAAGGGCTCGCTGAAGATGCTCGACGTGCTCGCGGCGGCCGTCGCCCACCGGCAGCGGCTGCCGGAGGATCCGCTGCCGATCACCCTGGCAGGGGTGCCGTTGCAGATCGACGGCGAGATCTGCGAGTGGGCCAGGGAGGAGGCGCGCGCGAGCGGGCGGCCGCACAACGAGGCCCGCGCGGTGTTCATCGAGATCATCGCGTACGTGCTCACCGAGCGGGCGATATCCCGGATCGGCCAGGGCTGGCTCACCCGGGAGGACCGCGCGGAGTGGGAGCGCCTGCGGGGCGTGCTACTCAAAGAGCTCGCCGGCGACGACAGGTTCACCGCCGTCCTCGACGAACTCTGGCCGATCCTCACGCCGGAGGCGCTGCTGGGACCGCTGTACACGTCCCCGGAACGGTTGCGGGCGGCCGGTGCGGACCCGGCGTTGGCACGCGGCGACGGCACCGCCTGGACCGTGTCGGACGTGCCGCTGCTCGACGAACTGGTCGACCTGCTCGGTCGCGACAAGGCGGCCGACCAGGCCGCCCAGCGGGCCGCCGAGCAGGGGCGGAAGGCCGAGGCGGAGTACGCCGATGCTGCGCTGGACATGCTCGCCAGGCGCGAGGACTCGATGGACGACGAGGACCACCTGTTCGCCACGGACCTGCTCTACTCGCAGGACCTGGCCGACCGGTTCGTCGAGCACGACACCCGTGAGCTCGTCGAGCGTGCCGCCGCGGACCGGGACTGGACCTACCGGCACGTCGTGGTCGACGAGGCCCAGGAGCTGTCCGAGATGGACTGGCGGGTGCTGATGCGGCGCTGCCCGGCCAGGTCGTTCACGGTGGTCGGCGACCTCGCCCAACGCCGGTCGGCGGCCGGGGCAACATCGTGGGACACGATGCTGGAGCCGTACGTGCCCGGACGCTGGGTGTACCGGTCGCTGACGGTCAACTACCGCACGCCGGCGGAGATCATGACGGTCGCCGCCGCGCTGCTCGCCGAGTTCGCACCCGGGGTCCAGCCACCGGAGTCGGTCCGCGCGTGCGGCGTCCAGCCATGGTCCAGGCAGGTCACCGAGGACGACCTGGCCGCGGCCATCGAGGAGTTCGTGCGGGACGAAGCCGGCCGAGAGGGCACCAGCGTCGTGATCGGGCCAGCGGGAGGGGCGGCCGGGAGGACGAGCACAGTGCCGGGCGCGGTGCCGATTCTGCTGCCTTCGGAGACGAAGGGGCTGGAGTTCGACGCCGTCCTGGTCGTGGAACCGGAACGGATCATCGCCGACGGCCCACGCGGCGCGGCCGAACTCTACGTCGCCCTCACCCGCGCCACCCAACGCCTCGGCGTCCTGCACCGGGGCCCACTGCCGAAGGCCCTGACCGGACTTGTCGAAACCGGGAGACCCGCCGAGGCCGGGCAGCGCATGCCTTGTTCAGGGTCGTCCTAGCGATTCGGCGCGGCCGGCCCTGAGTCAGGGCCGGCCGCGAGCGGACCGTCTAGTGCCCTGCGTCCGAAGTCCTTGCCAGATATTCGGTGATCCAGATGGATGCATCGCAAGGCTCTGTCTTCCTCGGAGGGCCGATACCGTCGTTGTATCGGCCCCGACGACAACGCCGCGAGGCGCCATCTGGGCGCCGGAGATCGGCAAAAGACTTCGGACGCCGGGCACTAGGCCCGTGGGTTCGATGGCTCAGGGCCGGTTGTCGCCGCTGTGGCCGGTGAAGATCGAGCTGATGTCGGCTTCGCTCGAGGGGTCGGTCAGGACCAGGATTTCGTCGCCGGCCTGTAGCGCGGTGTCCGCGCGGACGGGTACTGAGCGTCCGTCGCGGACGATGAGGCTGATCCATATCTCGTCGCCGAGGTGCAGCTCACGGACGGATCGGCCGTCGGCGGGCGCGTCGGCGATGACCTGGTAGCGGCGGGCGCCCTCCGGCTGGTCCCGTAGCCGGATACCGAGTGACCAGGGTCGGGGTTCGACCCGCTCCATCGTGACCCCGCACCAGCGGGCGACGGTGGGCACCAGGCCGCCCTGGACGATGACGGAGAAGGCGACGACCATGAAGATGACCTCGTAGGCCAGGATGTTCTGTGGCGAGCCGGCGGCGAGGATGTAGGTGCCCAGCAGGATCGGCACCGCCCCCTTGAGCCCGGCCCAGAGCACGAACACCCTCTCCCCCGCTCGCAGGCGGGTAGCCAGCAGCAGCGGGCCGACCACCAGCGGCCGCACGACGAACGCCAGCAACAGCGCGAGGATCAGTCCGATCAGCCATGCCCTGGTGCTGAACAGATCCGACAGTGACACCGTGAGGCCGAGGACGACGAAGGCGATGATCTCGGCCAGGCTGGCCAGCGAGGTGTGGAATCGCTCGATCTCACGTTTGAACGGGGCGGCGATGTCGCCGATCATGATCCCGGCGACGAATACCGCGAGGAAGCCGGAGCCGTGTGCCACGGTCGCGGCGCCGTAGAGGCCGATCGCGATGGCGAGTGTCCGCAGGGGGTAGAGGCCCTCGCTGGGAAGCTGCAGCCGGCGCATCGCGATCGACAGCAGCTGCCCGCCGGCCAGGCCGACGGCAGCGCCGATCAGCATCTGCAGGGCGAACTCACCCAGCGCGGTTCCGAACTGGTGCCAGGCCGTGCCGGAGGCGGCGGTGAGCAGGCTGACGAGCAGAGCGATGCCGACCGGGTCGTTCGCGCCGGACTCGCCCTCGATGATGACACCGGCCCGGCCGCTGATCTCCTGGTTGCCGAGCACCGAGAACACCACCGCCGGGTCGGTGGGTGCCAGCGCCGTGCCGAGGAGCAGCGCCAGCGGCCAGCTGAACCCGAACAGGCTGTGCGCCAGGAACGCCATGGCACCCGTTGTCAGGAATGTGCCGAGCACGCCCACGCTCAGGATCGTGCCCAGCGCCACCCGGAGTTTGCGTGCCCCGATGTGCATCCCGCCGTCGAACAGGATGACGATCAACGCCACTGTGACGATCTGCTCGACGGTGCCGATCGCGAGCTTCTGCAGGGCCGGGATCAGGTCCGAGGCCGCCGCCGCTGCCACCATGAAGATCGCCGGGGCCGGGATCCGCAATCGCCCACTGATCCGGTTGGACAACAGCGCCAACGACACCACCGCGGCCGCCAGGAGCAGCGCCAGCCCGAACGGCTCGACATCGGTCAACACCGCCCAAGCATCGCGCACCGCGGAAACGACGCCGAGCCCCCCTGAGCGGCACGCGGCCGCGGCGTCGCGGATCAGCTGATCATGGGCGACCTCGGCGCGCCGGGGCCGGCATTGATCCGCACCGGTCCGGAGGCGCTCGGCTGCACGTTGAAGTCGAAGATCGCGGTGGGCAGGTAGACGGTCGCGCACGAGTTCGGGATGTCCACGACGCCGGACAGCCGTCCCTCGATCGGCGCCGCGCCGAGCAGCAGGTACGCCTGTTCGGGGCTGTAGCCGAACTTGGTGAGGTAGTCGATCGCGTGCAGGCAGGCCCGCTGGTACGACAGGTGGGAGTCCAGGTAGCGCTGCTCACCGTCCAGAGTGACCGAGATGCCGGAGAAGGCCAGCCACTCGCTGTACTGGGGGTCGGTGTTGCCCGGCATGAAGATCGCGTTCTCGGAGACCCCGTAGGTCTCCATGCCGCCCTTGATGAGATCCACGTGCAGGTCGATGAAGCCGCCCATCTCGATGGCCCCGCAGAAGGTGATCTCACCGTCGCCCTGCGAGAAGTGCAGGTCACCGACGGACAGCTTCGCGCCGGGGACGAACACCGGATAGAACACCCGGGAGCCCTTGGTCAGGTTCTTGATGTCCTGGTTGCCACCGTTCTCCCGAGGCGGCGCCGTCCGGGCCGCCTCCGCCGCGATCCGGTCGAACTCCGGCCCCGTCAGGGTGCCGAGCACGGCGTCCGAGGGCTCCGGCGGCAGCGCGAGCGGGGGAACCCGCTCCGGGTCGGTGGCGCGCAGCGCTCCTTCGCGTCGGTTCCATTTCGCCAGCAACGGCGCTGATGGGGCGGTACCCATCAGTCCCGGATGGACGATGCCGGTGAACGACACGCCCGGGATGTGGCGGGACGTTGCGGTCTGCCCCCGGAAGTCCCAGATCGCCTTGTAGGCGTCCGGGAACTGCTCGGTGAGGAAGCCGCCGCCGTTGTTCGTCGGGAAAATGCCCGTGTAGCCCCAACCCTGACCCGCCAACGGGCCCGAGTCCTCCTGGGGAATCGGACCGATGTCGAGGATGTCGACGATGAGCAGGTCCCCCGGTTCAGCACCCTCGACCGCGAAGGGTCCGCTCAGTACGTGGACGGTGGACAGGGGCGCGTCCCGGATGTCGTCGGCGGAGTCGTCGTTGTGGATGGCGCCGTCGAACCACTCCCGGCAGTGCACCCGGAACGAGTCACCGGGCTTCACCGTCGCGGCGGCCGGGATGTCCGGGTGCCAACGGTTGTGGCCGATCTTCTCCTGGTCGATGAAGCTCTTGTTCGAGTCGAGCGGGTAGATGAGCTCGGGCAAGACGGTCCCCTTGCGTCAGTTCGGCGTCGGCGTGATCGAGATGTCCACCTTGCGAGTTCCGTTGCCGCCGCGCGTGGTGGTCTTGCACATGTCGTGACACTGCTTGTCGAGGCTGCAGCACAGGGAGCAGACCGCACCCTGATGGAACGGGCAGCTCGCCATGTCCGGTCGCTCGAACTCGGTCACGCAGACGGTGCATTCGAGCAGGACGGTGGAGAGTTGACCGTCGACGACCAGCGGCTCCGGCAACGTGTCCGCCCGTGCGATGTAGTAGCGCCCCTTCGTCGCGAAGGCAATGACCGGGGAGAGCACGAATGCGATCGCCAGCGCGAGGAACGGTGAGAACGCCTGGGCGTAGGCACCGAAGACGTTGAAGAAGGCCAGGATCGACACGACCGAGGCGATCACCATCGAGCCGAAGCCGACCGGGTTGAAGTTGAACAGGTGCGCCCGCTTGAACTCGACCATGGGCGGGCTCAAGCCGAGCGGTTTGTTCACCACGAGGTCGGCGACCAGTGCGCCCATCCACGCGATGGCCACGTTGGAGTAGAAACCCAGGACGGCGTTCAGGAAGCCGAACACACCCAGTTCCATCAGCGTGAGGGCGATGCCGACGTTGAAGAAGATCCACACGACCCGGCCGGGGTGGTAGTGCAGTACCCGGGAGAAGAAGTTCGACCACGACAGTGAACCGGAGTAGGCGTTCACCACGTTGATCTTCACCTGGGAGAGCACCACGAAGAACACGGCCAGGCCGAGCGCTCCGGCGGACAGGAAGGTGCCGAAGCCGCCGATGTACTCCTGGATCGGCTCGCCCGCCTGGGTGAGACCGACGGCGCCGGAGACCAGGAAGGCCAGGAACGCCCCGCCGAGTTGCTTGCCCGCCCCGAGGATGACCCAGCCGGGGCCGGCGAGGATCACCGAGGCCCACCAACGCTTGGCGTTGTGTGCCGTCTTGATCGGCATGAACCGCAGGTAGTCGACCTGTTCGCCGATCTGCGCGATGAGGGAGAGCGCCACCCCCATCCCGAGCCCGAAGCCCAGCCAGCCGAAACTTGCCCCGCTTCCGCCCTGCGGTCCCCAGTGCGTGAACGCCGCGTACTTGCCCGGGTCCTTGAACCCGACGTAGACGAACGGGGCGAACATCAGCACCAGCCAGACCGGCTGCGTCCACACCTGCAGCTTGGACAACAGGGTCATCCCGAACACGACCAGCGGGATGATGACGAGCGAGGCGACGACGTACCCGATCACCAGCGGGAGCCCGAAGCCCACGTTGAAGGCCTGGGCCATGATCGAGCCCTCGAGGGCGAAGAAGATGAAGGTGAAGCTCGCGTAGACGATCGAGGTGATCGTCGAGCCCAGGTAGCCGAACCCGGCCGCACGGGTCAGCAGGTCCATGTCGATGGAGTACTTCGCCGAGTAGTAGGCGATCGGGATACCGGTCACGAAGATCACCAACGCCGCGACCAGGACCGCCGCGATAGCGTTCATGGCGCCGTGCGTGATGGCGATGGACGCGCCGATGGCGAAATCGGCGAGGTAGGCGATCCCGCCGATCGCGGTGTTCGCCACGGTGAACTCCGACCAGCGTCGGAACGACCGCGGCGCGTAGCGCAGCGAGTAGTCCTCGAGCGTCTCGTTGGCGACCGCCGCGTTGTAGCTGCGCGTCGTCCTGCTCGCCGCCGTCGCCGCGGCCGCCGCCGCCACATCCGGCAACTGCACATCTGAACTCATCAATGCCTCCGATACGTGGTCCCGGAGCTCGAGGGCTACCGGCTCCTGCCCCCGCCAGCCGGTGTGCGGCCGCTGGGCACGTGCACGTGGGTGAGCTGCACGCCGCGCCGTTGACACGGACACTACTGCCTCTCAACACTTCATTTGGAAATTATTTCCTAGTGAAGTGATAGGCAAGACTGCATGGGTAACGTGTGCGTTAACTGAGGCGCGCGCCCCGGCGGCTAGAGCTGCTGGAGCACGTCCCACTGCAGCCCGTCCGCGGCGGCGAGGAAGACGCGCTGCATGAGGTGGCGGTCCCGCACCTGGACCGTTCCCCGGGGGCTCTCGTACTCCAGGCCCTCGGCCATCGCCTGGATGCGCGCCACGTCCACCTCGCCGGCCCGGTGCAGCAGCTCGGTGAGCAGCCGGACGCCCTCGTAGCAGGACTCGCCCAGGCTGTTGAGCACCGGCGCCCCCGGACCGAAGCGGCGGAAGTAGGTCGCCGCGAAGTCGAGCCCGGACGCCGTCGGCAGGTCTTCGAAGTAGCCGGCCGAGGTCATCAGTCCCCTGGTGTTCTCCGCACCCGTCGCGAGCAGCACGTTCTCCTCGATCAACGAACTGAACCGGATGTGGTCCCGATCCAGCCCGGCGCGGCAGAACGCACGGTTGAAAGCCACCGCGTCGTTGCCGATCAGCAGCATGAGGACACCGTCGCAGCGACTGGCCACGACCCGGTCCAGCACCGCCTCGAAGTCCTCCGTGCCGAGCGGCACATAGATCTCGTCGCACACCACGCCACCCAGCTCAGCCAGGTAGCGGTGGGCCGAGGCGGCGGACGCCCTCGGCCAGATGTAGTCGTCGCCCACGATCGTCCAACGCCGCAGGCCCAGCTCACTGGCGAACCACCGCAGCGTCGGCCCCAGCTGCCGGTTCGGCGTCTCCCCGGTGAGGAAGACACCGTCGCCACGCTCACCACCTTCGTAGAGCGCGGTGTAGATGTAGGGCACCCTGCCGTTGATGCGCGGGGCGACGACCTCGCGCACGGCGGAGATGTGCCAGCCCGCCACCGCGTCGACCGAGCCGGCCGTGACCAGGGCATCGACCTCGTCCGCGACCTCCGACGGCGACGCACCGCCGTCGACGAGCGTGAGGCGCATCTCCTTGCCCAGCACGCCGGACCCGGCGTTGACCTCCTCGGCCGCCAGCTGGGCACAGCACTCGCAGGACGGGCCGAAGATCCCGGCCGGTCCCTGCAGTGGCACCACGATGGCGACGTTCAGCGTGTCTGCCTCCCCCGGCCGCACCAGGGAGCCAGGCGGGCTTGCCTCCAGCATGCGCGCGATGGTAGCGAAACCTTGCTACAGGAATATTTCATCGAATGAGGTATCTCCCATGGCCTCAGCCGTGGTGGCTCCAGTACGCTGCCGTCACAACCTCACGATGCGTCCCACGGCAGGGCAATGACGACACTTCCGGTGACCCAAACGCAGGATCTTGACTTCGCCCGGTTGCTCACGCTCGTCGAGCGGAGCGTGGTGCAGAGGCTCACGGAAGTACTGAAGTCGAACGGCGCAACGATCGAGGAGTGGCGGGTGCTGTCGCTGCTCGACGGCGACGTCGGGCACACGATGACCGAGATCGCCGAGTTCGCGATGGTGCAGGCCCCAACTCTCACCAAGGTCGTCGACCGGATGGTCTCGGCCAATCTCGTCCTGCGCCGGGTCGACGATGCGGACCGGCGGCGGGTGCTGGTGTTCGCGTCCGACCGCGGCCGCCAGGCGGTGCGGCAATGGACCGTCCTGGTGAAGCGCGAGCACGACGACCTGGTGTCCGTTGTCGGCCCCGAGGAGATCAACCTGCTCAACGCGCTGCTGGTCCGGGTGTCCGGGCGTCTCGGCTGACGTCAGTCCCCGAGGGCTGCCCCGTTTCCTGCCGCCCCTAGGCGGGCGGCACCTGGACGAGCACCTCGGCGAGGCTCTTGCGGCGCAGGTCGGGCACCTCGGCGTCGCCCGCCGGGTACCCCACCGGGAAGAGAATGTAGGGCCGTTCGCCGCTGGGCCGGCCGCAGATCTCGGTAAGGAAACCCATCGGGTTGGGCGTGTGGGTGAGCGTGATCAGGCCCATCCGATGCAGGCAGGCAATGAAGAAGCCGCAGGCTATGCCGACGCTCTCGTTCAGCGTGAGCCGACCCCCTCGTAGTTCCTCCGCTCCTCGACCTCGGCGGCCACCCGGATGCGGCTCTTGGTCTCCGGGTCCCCGATCACCGCACATCCACAAGAACTGAACGCCGCGCTTCCCAGCACAGCGGTTGACATCAATCGAAGGGTGAACATACTGGGTTTACATGTATACCAAGGCTCGAAGGGGTGCCCGATGACCGATCAGCACCTGACAGAGCGGATCCGGATCCCCACCTCGGGCGCGCGCGCTGTCGCGCCGTTCACACTCGATGGCCGCTCGTTCCTGGCGATCCCGCAGCTGTCCTCCGACGCGACGGGCACCCCGCCCGGCATGAACGGCGGTGACAGCAACACCGACCTGCTCCTGCTGCGCCGCGAGGGCGACTGCTACGTCGAGCACCAGCGGATCCCGGCCCCGGGCGGGGAGGACGCGGAGTTCTTCCGGATCGGCGACGAGGCGTTCCTGGCCGTCGCGAGCATCCGGTCCGGTCGGGGCCCGTACAACTATGAGATCGACTCGGCCATCTACACCTGGGACGGCCAGCGGTTCGTCAAGTTCCAGTCGGTTCCGGCGTTCGCGGCGAAGCAGTGGCGCTACTTCGAGATCGACGGTCACCACTTCCTCGGCCTCGCGCAGGGCGTGTCCCTACCTCAGCACAAGGACAGCAACCGGCCGTCGGTGATCTTCGAGTGGGACGGGACGCAGTTCCGGCCGTTCCAGGAGATCCCGTCCCAGTGGGCCTACAACTGGCACGCCCTCGAGCTCGACGGCCAACACTTCCTGGCCCACGCCGACAACGTTGACCCGTCCCGGCTGTACCGATGGGACGGCACCTGGTTCGTCGGGCACCAGACGCTCGTCGAGACCGAGGGGCGAGCCTTTGCCGACTTCACCGTGGACGGCGAGACCTATCTCGCCTGCGCCGTGCTCGGCGGCGACTCCGTCCTCCTCCGCTGGGCCGGCGGCCGGTTCGTGCAGCACCAGGTTCTGGCCGGGGCCGGCGGCCGCGAACTGGCCGTCATCGAGCAGAACGGGCGTCTCTACCTGGTCCGGGTCAACTTCCTGACCGGCACCCGCGAGAACCCGACGACCTCCCTGCAGTCGCAGCTCTACCAATGGGTCGACGGCAAGCTTGAGGTCGTCGAGCAGTTCCCCACCTCCGGGGGCACCGACGTCGCGGTGTACCCCGACGGCGGTGACACCTTGGTGGCCGTCTCCAACAGCCTCACCGCCGACGTCCGGTTCAGCACCGAGACGGTCATCTATTCCTTCACCGCGTAGCCGACCGAACCACCCACCACACCGCGGAAGGGCCACGCATGGCCAGCCACGAGAGCCCCGAACTGGTCGAGCTCTTCACCACCTACACCGCCAGCCCGGTAAGCATCGGCAGGCACCTGGCCGAGGCCACCGCCGAGCGCACCGACAACGACCCACTGATCGTGGCCACCGGCGCGGACCTCGCGCTCTACCCAGGAGGTGGGCAGGACCCGCAGGTCGAGGGCTTCCGCCTGTCCACCCGAGGGTTCAAGGAGCTGGCCGGGATCTCCCACCTCGGCCCGGCGCTGGCCTCACTGGTCCAGATCCGCGCACTGCGCGGCGACGACTCGTGGCAGGCCGACGGCCGACGGCTGCTCGCACAGGTCGAGGTCGCGCGCGCGGCCAACAGCGTCGAACTGTGGCGCGACACCATTGCCGTCGAGGCCTACCGGGGCCGCGAACAGGCCATCGCCGACATGATCGACCACACCTGTCGGCGCACCGAGGACTACCTGCGCACCGCACTGGCCGACCAGAGCTACCTCAATGTCCACACCCTGCGCGAGGACTACCTCGCCGGTACCGGCGGGAGCCAGCCGGCCGTACCGATGAACCACATGATGATCGCCACGTTCTTCCTGGCCGGGATGGACATCGCCTTCCGGGTACTGCGCTGGTTCGGCGGCAACGACATCGACTGGAACCGGGCCATGGTCATCATCGCCGGCAGGCAGGGCCGCCCCACCGCCGGCGTCACCTGGAACACCAGCAGCGTCGCCGCCATGATCCTCGGTGCGTCCGGGCACAAGCTCCCCCTGGAACGGCTGTACATGGCGCCGCACGTTCGCGTATTCGCCACCCCGGTCAACGGTGACCTGAGTGAGGTCAAGGCACTCGAGCCGACGTTCCGCACGATCTGGAACGGCATCCACGCCACCCAGGAGCTCGGCCCGGCGATGTTCGACGGCTACCCGCGCTACGTCCCGGGCGGCACCGAGGCACCCGATCTCGCCACCGGGCTCACAGAGGTCAGCGACATGCCGAAGATCCATTCCGCCGAGGACATGCTGGCGATGGTGACCCGACTGCGGGTGGTCCTGGAGGACCCCCGCCAACTGCTCTCCGGTTGCGTGACCGACTTCGCGGTGGCGCAACTCGTGGCCCGCGACAACGACCCCACCCGGATCACCGTTCCCGGCCTGGACGGGGTCGACTACGCCGGGGGTCG
Source organism: Pseudonocardia sp. Cha107L01 (assembly GCF_052566575.1). Taxonomy (NCBI): domain Bacteria; kingdom Bacillati; phylum Actinomycetota; class Actinomycetes; order Pseudonocardiales; family Pseudonocardiaceae; genus Pseudonocardia; species Pseudonocardia sp. Cha107L01. Next base: position 3,745,388 of record NZ_CP199579.1, on the reverse strand, counting down.
GTAGCACCACCCGCCGTACGGAACGCACGGACTCACGTAGCTCCGTCCAGAGAAGGGCGATCTGTTCCATGGTTGAGGCGAGCGGTCAGGTGCGGTCCAACCCGTTCCTCGAGCGGTTGCGCGCGGGCGCACCGACCCTGCTGCTGGGCATCCGCTCCAGCCGCACCGCCGACGTGGTGCGCATCGCCGGGTCGACCGGCCACCACGGAATCATGATCGACCTCGAGCACTCGACGATGTCGCTGGACGTGGCGGGCACGCTCTGTGCCACCGCGGCCGACCTGGGTCTGACACCCTTCGCGCGGATCCCCGAACGGGAGTACGGCACCATCGGGCGGCTCCTGGACTGCGGGGCGCACGGGATCATCGCTCCCCGCGTCGAGACAGTCGCCGACGCCGAGCTGATCAGCCGGGCCTGCCGGTTCCCACCCGGCGGACAACGCTCCCAGCTGGCCATGGTGCCCCAGCACGGAATGCGCCCGACCCCGGCACGGGAGCTGAATCCCGCGCTCGATCGCGCCACGATCGTGCAGATCCTGTTGGAGACCCCCGAAGGCATCCGCAACGCCGAGGCCATCGCCGCGCTGGACGGGGTGGACATGCTGGCGATCGGGACCAACGACCTGACCGCCGAGCTCGGTGTGCCCGGCCAGTACGGCCACCCCGCCCTGCGCGATGCGATCGCCGCCGTCGGTGAGGCGTGCAAGCGCCACGACAAGCTGTTCATGGTCGGCGGCATCGCCGACCAGGCCGTCCTGGACTCGCTGCCCGCACTCGGCGTCAGCCCGCTACACCTCACCGGGTTCGACACCGACCTGCTGTTCGCCGCGGCGAAGTCCCGCGCCGCCGCCTTCACCGAACCCCGGCACTGAGCGACCCCACCCGACGACACCGTGAGGACGGCAACGACCGTGAACCCGAAGTTCTCCGTGTGCACCCCGATGCGGGAGGCCGAGTCCAACACCCGGCCCGTCTTCCCGCTGCCGGCCGGCGCCTGCGACTCGCACTTCCACGTGTTCGAGCCCGGCTACCCCGCGGTCCCCAACCCGCAGTACACCTTCCCCGACGGAACGCTGGAGGCATACCTGCAGGTCTGCGACGTGCTCGGCATCGAGCGGATGGTGCTCGTGGCCCCCACCTACTACGGCAACGACAACAGCCTCACCCTCGACGTGCTGCGTAAACTCGGCTCACGTTGCCGCGCTGTGGTGCGTATCGAGGAGGACACCACCGAGGCCGAGCTGGACCAGTACCACGAGCTCGGGGCGCGGGCGATCCGACTGGATCTCTTCGCCCGCCGGGACTGGCCGGTCGAGGACATCATGGCCTACGTCCGGCGGATGGCCGCCCGGGCAACCCCGCGCGGCTGGCACATCCAGTTCTACACACCGGGCACCGTCATCCGGGATCTGCTGCCCTACCTCGCCGACCTCGAGCACCACTTCGTCATCGACCACATGGGCTACATGCTCGAGTCCGACGGGCTCACCCAGGCCGACTTCGAACGGTTGCTCGACATCCTTCGCGGCGGCTACTGCTGGATCAAGCTGTCCGGCCCCTACCGCATCGCCAAGGACAAGCCACTGTCCTCCGTCGCGCCGCTGGGCCGCGCACTGGTGAGCGCCCGGGCGGACCGGCTGATCTGGGGCTCCGACTGGCCGCATCTCCCCGACGGCCAGCGCGACACCGGCGAGCTGCTCAACCTGCTCGCCGACTGGGCTCCCGACGAATCCGACCGCCACCGCATCCTGGTCGCCGCGCCCACCCAGCTGTTCTTCGCCGACTGAACGGCTGGCCTCGCACCCATGCCCGTGCGTAGCCGGGGTAACCGGCCTCCACCGAGTTACCCGTGCCGGCACCACTTAGGATTCACGGTGTGACCGACCCGCTCACGCCGGCCGAACGCGAAGCCTGGCGTGCTGTGCTGCTCGTGGCGGACATCCTCCGCTTCAGAGTCGCCGCGGCGCTCAGGCCGTTCTCCGACCTGTCGCCGGCTGATCACAGTGTGCTCATGCGCCTTGTCGAGGCCCCGGAGCAGCGGATGGGGCAGCAGCGCCTGGCGAACGAGATGTTCTGGTCCAAGAGCAGGTTGTCGCGCCAGCTGTCGCGGATGCAGACACGGGGATTGGTCGAGCGCACGACCGACAACGGGGCGCGCGGAGTCCAGATCGTGCTGACCGCCGGCGGGATCGATGCCGTCCGGGCGGCCGCGCCGGCGCACGCCGATGCCGTTCGACGCTATCTCCTCGAGACCGCCACGGAGGACGAGGTGGCCGCGTTCCTGCGGTTGGCCGGTCGGCTCACCGACAGCGCCGGCACCACTCGCGCCTAACGGCTCTAGGCCTAGCTCTAGGCTGAGTACGTGTGTGACAACAGGGAGGCCCGCGTGTTCCGGTCCGTCCCCGTCGCGACCACGCACGAGTGTGCGGTGAAGGCCGCCACCGTGCTCTTCGTCTGAGCACGCCCCCACCCGCGCCCCCACCCGGGCGGTGTCTCAGCCTCGGTCCGCCGTCAGCAACGCCACCCCCGCGATCGGGCCACCGCCGTTGGCGACCACCACCACCTCCGCGCCGGCCACCTGCCTGGCGCCGGCACCGCCCCGCAGCTGCACCACCGCCTCGTGCAGCAAGCCGAAGCCGTGCAGCCGCCCACCGGAGAGCTGCCCACCCGCCGTGTTCATCGGGAGCTCGCCGGTCAACGCGATGCGCTCGCCTCCCTCGACGTACGCCCCGCCCTCACCGCGGCCGCACATCCCGAGTGCCTCCAGCCAGGCGAGCGCCAGGATGCTGAACCCGTCGTAGAGCTGGGCGATGTCGACGTCGCCCGGTTTGAGCTCGGTACGACTCCACAGGTGGCTGGCGGCACCCTGGGCCGCCATCGAGGTGAGGTCGCCGTACTGGTCCCAGGACGGCCTGCCGCGCAGCGCCGTCCCGAATGCCTCGATCCGCGCGGACCCGCTGGGCGCATCGGGCGCGTAGTCGGCCGCGGACACGACCAGCGCGGTCGCGCCGTCGACGGGCACATCGCAGTCGAAGAGGCAGAGCGGGCTGGAGATCATCCGCGCACCCAGGTAGTCCTCCCTCGTCAGCGGCGTGCTGAACACCGCCGCCGGGTTGAGCGAGGCATGTTGGCGCACGGTGATCGGGATCGCGGCGAGCTGTTCGCGGGTGGTGCCGAACTCGTGGAAGTGCCGGGTCGCCACCTGCGCCAGCCAGTTGACAGCGGAGACGCCCCCGAAGGGGAGCATCCAGGTCCCCGTGCCGCTGGCCGTCCCGGGCCCGGCCGGCAGTACCGAGGCCCGGCCCCCAGCGCCCTGCGCCGACGACTCGGTCACCGTGCGGTAGACCAGCACATGGCGGGCGAGCCCCACCGAGACCGCGGTGCACGCCGCCACCAGTGCCCCGAGCTGCCCGGGCACCTCGGCGGCCCCTTGATGCCAGTTGAGGTCCAGCCGCAGCGTGTCCTGCACATCGTAGGGCGACGGCCCGCCGTAGCCGGCGGTGCTGGCGCTGTAGCCGCCCGGATAGGTCGAGAGCCCGTCGATGTCAGCGCGGGTCAGCCCGGCGTCGGCCACAGCGGCGAGGCACGCCTGCACGGTCAGGTCCAGGTCGGAACGACCCAGCCGTCGCCCCACCGTGCTCTGACCGATGCCGCTGATCACCGAGTCGTGTTCGAAATGCCGGCTCACCGTGCCTCCTGGACGGGCTCGAACAGCGGGTACCAGACGTCGTTGCGGTGCAGGAAGCACACCCGGACCCGCATGCCGACCGTGACCTCGGCCCAGTCGCACCCGCACACGTTGGTTGTCAGCCGCAGATCCTCCTGCTCATCGAGCCGGACGATCGCGATCACGTAGGGCGCCTGGCCCGGCACCCACTGCTGGTGGTTCACGGTGAACGTATGCACGGTGCCCAGCCCGGACACGGCCCGGGGGGACAGCTCGGCGCTCAGGCAACGAGCGCAGCGCGGCCCGGGCGGATGGCTGAAGTACCCGCAGGACGCACAGTGCAGGAACCTCAGGTGCCCGTCCGCGCCACTGGTCCAGAAGAACCGGGTCAGCGGGTCAGCCAACGGTGCCATCCGGCTGATCAGGACGTCGTCGTCCACCGTCGCCATGTGTTCTCCTCCTGCAGCCGAGGCGCGCTGGGCGAAACTCACCGGTCCAGTCGCATGGATCGGCCCACGATATGGCGCATCACCTCGCTGGACCCGGCGAGGATCCGCTGCACTCTCGTGTCGCGCCACAACCGGGCGATCTCGTACTCGTCCATATAGCCGGCGCCGCCGTGCAGCTGGAGGCAGGGCGCCGCTCTCCGCCCGGGGCGGATGCGGCCGCTACGTCAAACCCGCGACGGAGCGACCGCCGCGGACGCGATGACGTGCGTGACGGGCACGCCGGGGACGGCATGCCCGACCCGGTGTGGAAGGTCGATCCGCAGCCATTTCGACAGATGGGCCGGCAATGTGGAGACGATGACCTCGTCATACCGACCGCGTTGCCACTCCCGCTCGAACGCCGTCATCGGATCGGGATCCCCGGTCACGCACGAGACCTCGATACCGCTGGCCTGCAGCAGCCTTCTCGCCGCCCGCAGCCGCCGGCACGCGGACTCGGTACCGCCATGGGGGTCCTGGACCTCCCACACGGCGGGCGCCAACATGGTCACCGCGATCGGGCCCACCCGATGTCGGGCCACGAGCTGCTCGATCAGCTCCTGGCAGTCAGCAGTCCGGTTGGCAATCACAAGCACACGCGACGCCGCGTCCATGGCCGAGAGGGTACGCCGCCGGGCCTCATCCGGGCACCACCCGAAGAGCCTGCTTTCGAACCGGTGCGGGCCCGAGACAGCTCGGTGGCGCCGAACCCATGCCGACCGGCGTCCGCTCCTCCGCCAGGTCCGAATCGAGAGACTTCGCGCCCCAGGAACCATTCTTCTTGCGCCTAGCAATTTACCTGGAGTTGACGCTCACCTCCGCATCAGTCGACTCATACAGCTGTATAACAGAGACACACAACGGCGGTCCGACGCATTAGGGCGGAGGCGAGCATGGGCAATGTATCTGACTCGCGCGGCCTCAATGCCACACCCACGGTGCGGCCGTTCACCTCGACGCTGAAACGGTTCTTCCAGCCTCAGCCAGCTGCGCCGATGTCCATTGATGTGCGTAAATTGTGTGACGAACTCACAGAGGTCCTCGTGCGGACAAGCTCTCGTGGGTCCTGGCAGGAAAACGCCTGCTTTCTGCTCCACACCACTGATGACGACTGGCATCCCGTGGCCTTCAACGACGCCATCGCGGGCGAGCTCATCTCCCGACTGCGCATGATGCCCGGGTTCGAGGACGACCGGCTTCTCGATCTGATCGGGTGTCCCGCCGAACAGTTCATCGTGCTCTGGCGCAGATCATCCCTCGCCTCCGGTCGCCGATAACAAACCGCCATGCTGAACACGGCGAAAGCGACGATCGACCGCCTGATCGCGCCGGCCGCAGCGGTTCCACGCCGGGGACGCCCCCGCGCCGGTCAGCGATGGGCGTTCACGTCTTGTCACTTCGTCGTCACATTCGGTGTCATCGGCACCCCTAACCTCCCCCTCCAAGTTGATCGATTCAGGGAGTGCGGGGTCTCATGACGACGGCACGGACGGAGCAGACCGACGAGCGGGCGGTCTTCTTCCACTGGATCACCGGCGCGGACGGGCTGGATCACGCGGTGCTCGAGCCTGAGCTCACGCTCGCCAGCTCGGTGGGCGCGAGTGTCGGGTACCCCGCCCTGTGTCGGTACTCGGTCATTCCCGACGTCCACCTCAGCCGGCCGCAGCGCTGCTGCGCCGACTGCGTCAACAAGCTGCCCTTCAATGCGCTCCGCTGCCATTGGTAGACCACGCCGCGTAGGACAAGTGTGTCCGCATTGACCGGCTTCGGCCGAACCGGCCGCACAGCTGAACGCTGTGCCGCACAGCTGAACGCTGAATATGCTCGGGAATACATTCGGATCGTCCTTCCGCCGGTCAGCGGCGGGCCGGTCAGGTACGTCTGGTTGATCTGTGCCGAGCACGTGGCCGGCTGATGATCCACCAGAGGCTCGGCGGGCCGGACTATTAGGCCAAACGGCGCATCGGCCCTGGCGAACACCCGGAAGTCCCGGCGTAGCAGCGGAGTTCTCCCGGCGTTATGAGTCCCGGTAAACACGTCTGTCGAGGTCAGGGCAGGTTCCGTCGGGATACTTCCGGCTTAACTGCGGCGTTACCCTGACACTCTTTCGGTATACACGCCACTTACCCACTGTAGTGGGCATGACACAGGCCAGGATGGACCCGCGCACCAGGCGCCGGTCGCGAGCGGCCCGCCGGGTGCGCGATCTGCTCCGCGCGGCGATCGTGGTCCGGGAGTTCCCAGCCGGCGCGCTGCCCGCCGAGGCGGAGCTGATGCTCTCGTTCTCGGCCAGTCGCCAGGTGGTGCGGGACGCGCTCGCGCTGCTGCGGGACGAGGGACTGGTCAAGCGGGTACCGGGTACCGGGACGCTATCCGTCGCCTCGAAGGTCCGGCACAGCTTCAGCTACATCCACGGGCCCGAACCCGCCGGGGACAGCGGGACGGTCTCGCACCGGATCCTGAGCACCAGCCGGGAGGTCGCCGCACCGAGGGTCGCCGAGCGGCTCCGCATCCCGCAGGGCAGCGAGTGCGGCGTCGTGGAGTACCTGACGCTGGTCGGTGACGAGCCGTACTACGCCTGCACCGCCTACGTGCCGCCGCCGCTGCTGGACGTCGTCGTGCTCGGCCAACAGGTCGAGGAGTGGTACTCGGTCTACGAGTTGGCCGGTTTCGAACTCGGCGTCACCGACCAGGCGGTCGAGGCGATCCTGGCCGACGAGGTGGTCGCCGAGCTGCTCAACGTGCCGGCCGGCGCGCCGCTGCTGCTGTTCGAGCGGCTGGTCAGGGACCACACCGGGTGCCCGCTGGAGTACGCCTTCGCCCGGGTGCGCGGCGACCGGATGACGCTCACCGTGCAGCTCCCCCGGCACAGCTGGCAGTGCCGGCAGGGACCGCTCCGCGGTCGGGACGCCTGATGCTGGGCTACCTCGGCCGCAGGATGCTGATGGCGGTCCCGATCCTGCTCGGTGTCTCCCTCGTCATCTTCATCACCGTCAAGATCATCCCAGGTGACCCGGTCGCGTCACTGCTCGGGCCGACCGGCACGCCGGAGGCCAGGGCGGCGCTGACCGAGCGGCTGGGCCTGAACCGGCCCCTGCCGGTGCAGTACGTGTCCTGGCTGGGGCACACCGTGGTCGGCGACTTCGGGACCAGCATCGCGCGGCGCTCCGCCGTCGCGCCGATGGTGTTCGACGCGCTGAAGAACACCCTCATCCTGACTCTGGCCGCCGCGGTCCTGGCACTGGTCGTCGGCATCGCCGTGGGCGCGCTCACCGCGCTGCGCCGAACCGGCCCGCTGGCCAGGATCGGCAACGGCTTCGCACTGTTCTCGATCTCCGTTCCGCAGTACTCGATCGGCCTGCTGCTGATCATCTATCTGGCGGCGGGCGCCGGGTTGTTCCCGGTCAGCGGCATGTACAACCCCAGCACCGGCGGCGGCTTCGTGGATCTGTTCAACCACCTGATCCTGCCGGCGGTCACGGCAGCGCTGGTGCCGGCCGGGATTATCGCCCGGATGTTCCGCTCGTCGGTGCTGGACGTGATGAGCATGGACTTCATCGAGGCGCTGACCGCGCGCGGGCTGTCCCGGCGCCGGGTCATGCGCCACGCGTTCCACAACACGGTGCCGTCCCTGCTCACCGTGGCCGGCCTGCAGATCGGCTACCTGCTGGGCGGGGTGATCTTCGTCGAGGCAGTGTTCGCCTGGCCCGGCATCGGGTTGCTGGTCTACCAGTCGATCAGCCAGCGGGACCTGCCGGTGATCCAGGCCGGCGTACTGGTCTCGGCCTTCGCCTTTGTGCTGCTCAACCTCATCGTCGACGCCCTGCACGGGTTGGTCGACCCCCGGATCCGCACCTCGCACTAGCCAGTGAGACCTCCCGCCCCGTTGACCTTCCGCCAGGAGATGCCCATGACCACAGTGACCGAGGCACCGCCCGGCTCCGTGCCCGACTCGGTGCGCGAATCCGCCCTCGCCACCCCGCGCGGCGTCCGCTCGCGCCGGCGGATGAGCCTGTCCGCGACCATCGCGGCGAGCGTGGTCGGCCTGATCGTGCTGGTGGCCGTGCTCGGCCCGTTCCTGGTCGGCGACCCGAACGTCGGCGACCCGGCGCAGCGGCTGCTCGCGGCCGGCACGCACGGGCACCTGCTCGGCACCGACGGGCAGGGCCGTGACGTGTTCGCCCGGCTGGTGGACGGCACCCGGTTGTCGCTGCTCGCCGGGCTGGTGCCGGTGCTGTTCGCCGCGGCCGTGGGCACCACCCTGGGAGTCACCGCCGGCCTGTCCGGGCGCTGGGGACACCGGTTGATCATGCGCACGCTGGACGTGTTCTATGCCTTCCCGGCCGTCCTGCTGGCCATCGCCATCGCCGCCGCGCTGGGCTCCGGCATCTCCAACTCGATCATTGCGCTGGCCGTCATCCTGGTGCCGCCGGTGGCCCGGGTCGCCGAGACCGAGACCGGCCGGCTGGTCGACCTGGACTACATGGAGGCGGCCAGGGCCAGCGGCGCAACCAGGGGTGCGATCGCCCTGCGCCAGGTGCTGCCCAATGTGGCCCCGCCGGTCGTCGTCTACTGCACCGCGCTGATCGGGCTGTCCATCGTGTACGCGGCGGGACTGAGCTTCCTCGGCCTCGGGGTGTCACCACCGACCGCGGAATGGGGCCTGATGGTCAGCGACCACACCCAGTACATCTACACCGCGCCATTCCTGGCCGCGATTCCCGCGCTGGCCATCCTGGTCGCCTCGGTGGCGTTCAACGTGCTCGGCGACGGTCTGCGCGACCTGCTCGACGTGCGCGGGGAGGCCAGGGCATGACCGCCTCGACGGGCCTCTCGGGCGTGAACCAGGCCGAGCCGGACACCGCGCTCGCCCCGTTGGAGGTCACCGACCTCAGTACCACGTTCGTGGCCAACCGGCGACGGATCGAGGTGGTGCGCGGTGTCTCGTTCACGCTGCGCCGGGGCGAGACGCTGATGCTGCTGGGCGAGTCCGGCTGCGGCAAGTCGGTGACCGCCAGGTCGATCATGCAGCTCTACGGCTCGGCGGCGGAGCTGGGCGGCAGTGTGCGGATGAACGGCCAGGAGCTGCTCGGGCTGCCCGAGCCAGCGCTGCGCAGCCTGCGCGGCGGCCAGATCGCGCTCATCCCGCAGGACCCGACCGGAGCGCTGGACCCGTTGCGCCGGATCGGGGCCCAGCTCACCGAGGTGCTCGCGGTGCACGGCATCGAGCGGGTCAAACGGGCGGGCCGCAGACGGGCCGAGGAGCTGCTGGCCATGGTCGGCATCCCGGACCCGAAGCGGGTCGCGGACAGCTACCCGCACGAGCTGTCCGGCGGCATGCGACAGCGCGCGGTGATCGCCATCGCCGTCTCCTGCGACCCGCAGGTGCTCATCGCCGACGAACCCACCACCGCGCTGGACGTGACCGTGCAGGCGCAGATCCTGGAGCTGCTTGCCGAACTGCGCGAGCGCCTGGGCACCGCGGTGCTGATGGTGACCCACGACGTCGGGGTGGCCGGCGACTTCGGTGGCCAGATCGGCGTGATGTACGCCGGGCGGCTGGTCGAGGAGGGCCCCGCCCGCGAGGTGCTGGCCAGCCCCCGGCACCCCTACACGCAGGGACTGCTCGACTCACTGCCCGCACCGGACATCCCGCGCGGCACGCTGCGCTCCATCGAGGGCTCGCCCCCCGGGGTGGGCGCGTTCCCGGCCGGTTGCGCGTTCGCGCCGCGCTGCCCGAAGGCGCGACCGGCGTGTCGGGGCGAGGACCCGCCACTGCGCAGGGTTCGACCGGACCGCTCGGCGGCGTGCCCGGTGGTCAACCCGGCGACCCCGACACCCGGGAGGGCCGCGTGATGGCCACGACCACACCGGAGGCACCGGCGCTGCTGGTCGCCGAGCACCTGACCAAGACCTTCGGCAACGGTGTGCGGGCGGTCGCCGACGTCTCGCTCACCGTGCACCGGGGCGAGACGCTGGGCGTGGTCGGCGAGTCCGGGTGCGGCAAGTCCACCACCGGCAAGATGCTGCTCGGCCTGCTGGCACCGGACGAGGGCACGGTCACCTTCGACGGCCGGTCGATGGCCGGGCTGGGCCGCCGCGACCTGCGGGCGCTGCGGGCCCGGCTGCAGGTGGTGCCGCAGAATCCGCAGACCTCGCTGAACCCCCGGCTCACCGTGCGCTCCTCGATCGAGTTCAACCTGCGCGCGCACGGGGTGCCACGGGCCGAGCGCGGACCCAGGGTGCTGCGGCTGCTCGACCGGGTGGGGCTGACCTCGGCGCAGAGCACCCGGTTCCCGCACGAGCTCTCCGGCGGACAGCTGCAGCGGGTCGCGATCGCCAGGGCGCTGGCTACCGCGCCGGACCTGGTGATCTGCGACGAGGCGGTGTCCGCGCTGGACAAGAGCGTGCAGGCGCAGGTGCTCAACCTGCTCGCCGACCTGCAGCGGGAGACCGGCGTGGCGTTCCTGTTCATCTCCCACGACCTCGCGGTGGTGGAGCACATCTCCGACCGGGTGGCCGTGATGTACCTGGGCCGGGTCGTCGAGGTGGGGCCGGCGAAGCAGCTCTGGGCCAGCCCGCAACACCCGTACACCACCGCGCTGCTGTCCGCGACGCCCGGCCAGGGACGGGAGCGGATCGTGCTCTCCGGCGAGCTGCCCAGCCCGGCGAACCCGCCGTCCGGCTGCGGCTTCCGCACCCGCTGCCCGGTGGCCGAGGAGGTGTGCGCCAGCTCCTGGCCGCCGCTGACCGAGGTGACCCCCGAACACGCCGCGGCCTGCGTCCATGTGACCGCCCAGCCCCAGCCGGCCGCCGCCGTGCCCGGCTGACCCGTCCCGCCCCACGCAACGCCGGGACCCACTGGGCCGCCGGCCGATGGCCCCTGCCCGAAGAACCACCCGAGAGGATCCCCCGTGCCCAGCAACTTCCTCGCCGATCGACCGCAGCGGCGGCGGCCCCCGGGCCGACATCGCGGCATCCTGCTCACCGCGCTGGCGGCCGTGCTCGGGCTGCTGCTCGCGGCCTGTGGCGGCAGCGCCACCTCCTCGGGCGGCACCCAGAACACCCTGATCATCGGCATGACGGCGTCGGACATCCCGGTACTGGACACCGGGCTGGCGCAGGGGCAGGGCTACGAGGGCCTGCGGTTCGTGGCCAACCAGCTCTACGACGGCCTGACCAAGTTCGACCTGACCCAGGGCAACCAGATCCCCAAGATCGTGCCCGACCTGGCGACGTCCTGGGAGCCCAACGCCGACCTGACCAGCTGGACGTTCCACCTGCGGCCGAACGTGACCTTCCACGACGGCACCCCGTGGAACGCCGACGCCGCGATCTTCAACCTGCAGCGCTACACGGACAAGGCCAGCCCGAACTTCTACCAGGAGCTCAACGCCCAGGGCGGACTGTCGGTGCAGGGCATCAAGAACTACTCCAAGATCGACGACCTGACCCTGCGCATCAACACCAACGGCCCGTGGTCCTACCTGCCCACGGACCTGGCGACGGTCTACTTCGGCAGCCCCACCGCGATCAAGGCCGAGGGCAACCAGGGATTCGCGGAGAAGCCGGTCGGTACCGGCCCGTTCAAGTTCGAGTCGGTGCAGCGCGGCCAGCGGCTGGTGATGGACCGCAACGAGAACTACTGGAACGGCGCACCGAAGGTGGACAAGGTCATCCTGCGGCCCATCCCGGATCCCACCGCCCGGGTGGCCGCGCTGCGTTCCGGTGAGGTCAACTGGATCGAGGTGCCGCCGCCGGACGACGTGCCGAACCTGCGCAACCAGGGCTTCCAGGTCCTCACCAACTCCTACAACCACATCTGGCCGTGGGTCTACAACCTGACCAAGCCGCCGTTCAACAACCCGACCGTGCGCGAGGCACTGAACTGGGCGATCAACCGCCAGTCGCTGGTGGACAACATCCTCAAGGGCACCGCGGAACCCGCGCTGGGCTTCGTGCCGCACGCCGACGCCGCCTACCGCACCGGCAACGACGTGTACGGCTACGACCCGGCGAAAGCCAAGCAGCTGCTGGCGCAGGCCGGCTACCCGAACGGCTTCACCATGACGCTGTCGTACCCGACCAGCGGCTCCGGCAACATGGTGCCCACCCCGATGAACACCGCGCTGCAGGCCGACCTTGCCGCGGTCGGGGTGACCGTGCAGCTCAAGCCCATCGAGTGGGCGGCGATGCTGAACGACTTCTTCGTCGGCAGGATCCCGGATGACGCGAACGCGCTGAACATCTCGCTGTCCTACCAGCAGGAAGGCTTCTGGCGCAGCTGGTTCGGCACCGGCTCCGGGCCCAACGCCGGCAAGTACTCCAACCCGAAGGTCGACGCGCTGCTGCAGCAGGCCAAGACGGTGCTCGACCCGACGGCACGGTCGGACATCTACGCCCAGATCGCCGCGATCCTGGGCAAGGACTCACCGTGGCTGGTCGTGGTCAACGACCGAAACCCCAGGGTACTGGCGTCGACCGTGCACGGCTTCGTCGAGCCGCAGTCCTGGTTCGCCGACCTCACCCAGCTGTCCGTCGGCGGCTCGTCGTCCAACAGCTGACCGCCCGAACCTCCAAGGAAGGAGACCGCCATGGCCATGCCCCGAGGACGGATCCGAGGTTTCGTCCGCCGCCCGACCGCCGACCAGGTCGCCGCGCTCGGAGCCGCCGAGCACCTCTCGCTGACCCCGAGGGAGGCCGAGCAGTACGCCGCGATCCTGGACCAGACCCTCGTCGGGGTGGACCGCATCGACGAACTGTGCGCGCCGGCACCGCCGCTGGTGTACACCGACCGGGACCCGGGCGGGCCGCCCAGCGACGCCGACGACCCGTTCCACGCGTTCATCCGGCGCTGTCGGGTCAACGGTGCCGAGCAGGGTCCGCTGGCCGGGCTGTCGGTCGGGGTTAAGGACAACCTGGCGGTGGCCGGCGTCCCCATCACCAACTCCTCCCGCACGCTGAGCTACACGCCGACCACCGACGCCGTGGTGGTGAGCAGGTTGCTGGCGGCCGGCGCGGACATCGTGGGCAAGACCAACCTCGACGACTTCTCCACGTCGGGCACCGGGGAGTCCAGCTGGTACGGGCCGGCGCGCAACGCCGTCGACCCGACACGGTCGGCGGGCGGCTCGTCGGGGGGATCGGGCTCGGCGGTGCGCTCCGGGGCGGTCGACCTGGCCGTCGGGGTGGACGAGGGCGGCTCGGCGCGCATCCCGGCGTCGTTCAACGGCGTGGTCAGCATCAAGCCGACCCAGGGCCTGGTGCCCTCGCACGGGCTGACCTACATGGACCAGACGATCGACTCGGTCTGCCCGATCGCCAGCACCGTGGGCCTGACCGCCCGGATGCTCGACGTGATGAGCGGCCACTCCGACCGGGACCCGCAGTGGGTGCGCGGCAGGCCGGCGCCGACCGCGGCGGCAGCCACGCTGGGCATGGGGGTGGCCGGGTTGCGCATCGGCGTCATCACCGAGGCGCAGGACCCGGCGCTGTGTGAGCCCGGTGTGTTGGCGGCGTTCGAGATGTCCTGCGCGGCGCTGCGCGCGGAGGGAGCCACCCTCGCCCCGGTCTCCGTCCCGCTCTGGTCGGACGCCTGGGCGATCGAGACCACCCTGCTGCTGCACATGGCGTGGCTGAACGCGCAGTCCGACGGGTCCGGCTACAGCCACCTCGGCGAGATGGACGTCGAGCGCACCCATGCGTTCGGGCTGGTCCGGCGGCTGGAGGCGGACTCGTTCCCGCCGTTCTTCAAGGTGTGGCTGTTGGGCGGGCGCTACCTGCACGACAGCTACTTCTCGACCTACTTCGCCAAGGCCGCCAACCTGCGTCGGGCGCTCACCGCACAGCTCGACGCCGCCTTCGAGGAGTTCGACCTGCTGGTCACGCCGACCACGCCGCAGGTCGCGCCGGTGCTGCTGGACCGTCCGGCCGAGGACCCGGAGCTGCTCGGCAGGGGAACCACCATGGTGGCCAACTGCTGCCCGCTGAACCTGTCCGGGCACCCGGCGCTTGCGGTGCCCAGCGGGGTGGACGACCCGACCGGGATGCCGACGTCGATCCAGATCGTGGCGTCGCACTGGGCTGACGCGCTGACCTTCCGGGCCGGCGCCGTGGTCGAGGCGGCGGCCGGCGTCACGCCCGGCGGTTGCTCGCCGGCACCGGCACCCCGCGCCGTCTCCCAGTCGTGAACAAGGCGGCCCTCCCCACCGCCCGGCGGCGGTTCCACAGTGTGGTGCTGCTGGCGGGCGTCGGATCCGGGGTCACCGCGCCGTTCACCGCCCTGTTGGTGGTAGGGCTGGGCGGGACGACGGCGTGGGCGGCGTTCGTGGTGTCCTCGATGGGCCTGTCGTTGCTGCTGGTGGACTTCTTCGGCACCCGGTTCGTGCCGAGACTGGCTTCGGCGTCGGCGCTGACCGCGTCGATGGTGGTGTTCGGCATCGGCTCGCTGCTCTCGGCGGCCACCACGAACTGGCTGCTGGTCGGCCTGGCCCGCGTGTTGCAGGGTTTCGGCACCGCGCTGTTCATGGGCGGCGGCGTCGTGCTCGCGGTGCGGCTGGTCGACCCGGGCCGTCGCGGCGGCGCGATCGGCACGTTCAACGCGGTCTGGTTCCTCGGCATCGCCTCCGGCCCGATCTGTGGCGGGTTGATCGCCGCGCAAGTGCCCGGCACGGACGGGCTGCGGCTGCTGTTCGCGGTGTGCGGGGCGGTCAACCTGGCCGGCGCCGCGGTGGCCTGGTTCCTGGTGCCCCGACTGCCGGCCGGGCCGCCGCCCAGGCTCGGCCTACCGCGCGGGTTGGACGTGCGCGGCCGGCGGGAGTGGTCGGTACTGGTCCTCGCCGGACTGGGCCAGGCGGTGCGTTCCGGGCTGGCGTTGACCCTGCTCCCGCTGCTCGGGGCGCGGCTCGGCATGGGCCCGCTCGGGTTGGGAGTCGCACTGTTCGCGCTGGCGGTCACCGATGTCGGCGCCATGCATTTCGGCGCGGGCTGGGCGGACCGGCGGGGCCGGCTGGTGCCACTGGCCGCCGCGCTGGGCTGGGGCTCCGTCGCGGTCACCGCGCTCGGCACCGTGGTACACGACCTGCTGACCTTCACCATTGCCGCGCTCGCGGTCGGCGTGACCGTGGGCTCCACCTGGGTGCTGCCGGTCGCGATGGCCGTCGACCTGGCCCGTCACCCGGAGGCCGCGATCGCGGCGTACCGGATCGCCAGCGACGTCGGAATGCTCGCCGGCGGCCTGCTCGCCGCGCTCGGCATCACCGTCGGCGGCATCCACGCCGCGCTGCTCGGGGCCGCCGCGCTGCTGGTCGGCGGCCTGCTGCTCACCGTCTCGATCCGCGAGACGTTGCCGCTCTCAACCTCACCACATCCAGCACCACCACTCACCGAGGAGGAACCCGTGCCACTGCCACCCATCGACCAGCTCGCGCTGCTCGCCGCGTACCAAGATCTCACTCTCACCCCGGAGCGGCTCGCACAGGCGCACGGCACCCACACCGAGGGCCGTCCCATGCTGGAGCGGCTCCGCGCGCTGCCGCTGCCCTTCGTGGAGTCGGCGACCGAACCGGTCTGCGAGCCGGCCACGGCACTGGCCTGGATCGCCCGGGGAGGCCGGTCGTGAGCGTCACCGAATCGGCCCCCACCCAGTCCACCGACCTGGCCGATGCGACCGCGGCCGAGCTGCTGGACCGCTTCGCGGCCGGCACCGCGACGCCCACCCAGGCCACTCGGGCCTGCCTGGCGCGGATCGAGGCCACCGAGCCGGCGGTGAACGCGATCATCACACCGCTGGCCGAGCGGGCACTCGCTCAGGCCGCCGAGTCCGACGCACGTTGGTCCGCCGGCACTGCCCGCCCGCTGGAGGGCGTGCCCTACGGCCTCAAGGACATCGTGGCC
Organism: Pseudonocardia sp. Cha107L01; assembly: GCF_052566575.1. Taxonomy (NCBI): domain Bacteria; kingdom Bacillati; phylum Actinomycetota; class Actinomycetes; order Pseudonocardiales; family Pseudonocardiaceae; genus Pseudonocardia; species Pseudonocardia sp. Cha107L01. Next base: position 3,729,338 of record NZ_CP199579.1, on the reverse strand, counting down.
ACCGAGGGCATCGGCACCACCGGCGGCTCCGCGCTGTACGCCGGGCATGTGCCGACCACCGACGCCGTGCTCGCCGCGCGGCTGGCCGAAGCGGGCGGTGTGCTGCTGGCCAAGCTGGCCACGTTCGAGTTCGCCTGCGGCGGCGCGGTCAACAAGACCTTCGGTCCGACCCGCAACCCGTGGGATCCGCGCCGCACCACCGGCGGCTCCTCCTCCGGTTCCGGGGCGGCCGTCGCGGTCGGCCAGGTGCCGCTGGCCATCGGTACCGACACCGGCGGCTCCATCCGCATCCCGGCCGCGTTCTGCGGGCTGACCGGCATCAAGCCCACCTACGGCCGGGTGCCCCGGCACGGTGTGATGGGGCTGTCCTGGACGATGGACCACGCCGGCCCGATGGCCCGCAGTGTGGCCGACTGCGCGCTGATGTTGGACGTGATCGCCGGCCCGGACCCGCTGGACCCGACCGCGCTGCCGGCCGAAGCGACGCCGTTCGTGGCCGCGCTGGACCGCGACGTCGCCGGCATGCGGGTGGCCAGAGCTCGCGGCGGCTACCTCGAGTCCAACATGCACCCGGAGGTCGGTGCGGCCTACGAGACAGCGCTCGTCGAGCTGGCCGACCTGGGCGTGGAGATCGTGGACGTCGAACTGCCCAGCTTCGAGATGGCTCCGCTGACCGGCTGGACGATCATCTACGCCGAGATGCTCTCACTGCACTCCGAGCACTTCGACGGCATCGAGGACCGCGACGAGATGGGCGCCTCGCTGCTCGGCGCGGCCCCGTTCGTCAGCGCGTCGGACTATCTGCGTGCGCTACGGCTGCGCCCGCTGTTCCAACGTGAGCTGGAAGCCGCGATGCGGGGCTGCGACGCGCTGGTCACACCCGGGATGACCGCGCTGCCACCGGTGATCGCGCCGTCCATGATCTCCGACGTGGGCGGCCGCCACCTGCCGTGGCTGACCGCCACCTGCCAGACCAACGCGCCGTTCAACCTCACCGGCAGCCCCGCCCTGGTGCTGCCGTCGGGGATGTTCGAGGGCATGCCGCTGAGCCTGCAGCTCGTCGGGCACCCCCGGGACGAGGCGACGCTGTTCACCCTCGGCTCGGCGTACCAGAAAGCCACCGAGCACCACCTCCGCCGCCCACCCATGCCGGCCGCCGCCTGATCCGGGCCCGACCGATCGGTTTCGAGGAGATCCCATGTACCTGACCATCACCGACGCCGCGGCGGCGCTGCGCGCCGGGCAGACGACGTCCGTCGAGCTCACCCAGGCCGCGTTCGCGGTGGCCGACGCGCACGACGCCGAGCTCGGCGTGTACCTGTCCCGCTTCGACGAGACCGCGCTGGCCGCCGCCGCGACGGCCGACGCCGAGCTGGCCGCCGGCATCGACAAGGGCCCACTGCACGGCATCCCGCTCGGTGTGAAGGACATCATCGCCACCGACGAGGGCGAGACCACCGCACAGAGCCTGATCCTGGACCGCGCCTGGGGTGCGCAGGGCGACGCACCCGTGGTGGCCCGGCTGCGCGGCGCCGGGGCGGTGATCACCGGCAAGACCAGCACGATGGAGTACGCGATCGGCATCCCCGACCCGGAGAAGCCGTTCCCGATCCCGCGCAACCCGTGGAACCCCGAGCACTACCCGGGCGGCTCCAGCTCGGGCACCGGCGGCGGGGTCGCGGCCGGCATGTTCCTGGGCGGCCTGGGCACCGACACCGGCGGCAGTATCCGGTTCCCGGCCACCAACTGCGGTGTCACCGGGCTCAAACAGACCTTCGGCCGGGTACCCAAGTACGGCTGCGTCCCGCTGGGCTACAGCTACGACCACATCGGTCCGCTCGCCCGCAGCGCGGCCGACTGTGCGGCGATGCTGGCGGTGCTGGCCGGGCACGACCCGCGCGACGCCACCTCGGTGGACCGCCCGGTGGACGACTACACCGGTGGACTGACCGGTTCCCTGGCCGGCATCCGGATCGGGGTGGACCCGCTGCTGGACCACTCCACGTTGACCGTGCCGGAGCTGGCCGCCGTGCTGGACGGCGCAACCGCCGAGCTGCGCGCGGCCGGGGCGACCGTGACGCCGATCGAGCTGCCGCTCTACCCCGAGCTGACCGCCGCCACCATGGTCGGCATGGCGGCGGAGGCGTACGCCTATCACCGCCCCGACCTGCGAACCCGGTGGAACGACTACGGCGCCGGCACCAGGATGGCGGTCTCGGCGGGAGCGCTGATCCCGGCCGGCGACTACGTGCAGGCACAGCGGGTGCGCCGGGTCGGACAGCGCAAGGTGGCCGAGCTGTTCACCGAGGTCGACCTGATCGTCACCCCGACCAGCGCGTGCGGGGGGCTGAAACTGGAAAAGCTGTCCTTCGACGACATCATCGACTCGCTGCACACGCAGTACTGGAACGCGCTGGGCAACCCGGCCATGTCGGTACCGATGGGATTCACCACCGACGGGCTGCCCTTGGGCATGCAGATCATCGGCCGGCCGTTCGACGAGGCCGGTGTGCTCGCCGCCGGCCACGCCTACCAGCAGCGCACCAGTTGGCACCTGCGGGTGCCGGACCTGGTCGCCCAGGCGCTGGCCGCCTGACCCCGTTCCCTCAGACCGAAGGAGACCCGATGGATGCCGACCCCGCCGTGCTCGTACCCGCCCTGCTCCAGGCCGCCTGCCTCACCCCGTCCCAGGAGGAGGTGGCGACCATGGTCGCGGACTTCCCCGGCCGGGCCGCCGCGATCGAGTCGCTCTACGCCGTGCGGGAGGCGCGGTACGAAGAACCCGACCTGGTGTTCCGCGCGCTGCTCTGAGCCTCCGGACGCTGACTCGGCACCCCGGCGAGACGACTCGCCCCGGGGACGCCACCGCCGCCGCGGTGAGGGGGTCACGGCGGCGGTGGCGCTAGCTATCAGGGGCGGTGGCGCTAGCCATCAAGACCTTCGACGAGCTTCGCGCGCTGCAGGTCACCCAGCCCAGCGGCCCGTCCGTCGAGGTCGACTCCGGACTGCGCCAGCAACCTGGTCACCCGGGTCGGGCCGAAGCCGGGCAGTTCATCGACGAAACCCACGGCGGTCGCCGCTCTCAGCGGCGGGCGGACATCCTTCTGCTCGTTCCGGGCCCGGCGAACGCGCCCCTCCGGCAGACCTCAGCTGCCCGTGGCGATATCGCTCATCAGGACCTCGGCGACGTGTTCGGCGTAGGCACGTACCTGGGTCGGATTCTCCGGGTCCAGTGCGATCTCCGTCCGAGCGGCCATTCCAGCCTGCCCGAAGGGGGCCGTACCTCCCGAAGTGATCAGGAAGAACAGAACTTCCGACGGAATCGGCTTCATCCTCCCGGCTGCCCGCAGCTGTTCGAGCATCGGCAGAACGCGACCTGACAGGGCCGATGTAGTTGTCGTACAGATAGTCCAGCCGATCGGTGGGGGCAGCACCTTCCAGGGTAGCGAGACTCCCCAGGTAAGGCCTGGTGGCCGAGTATTCGATGAAACAGCGGATAAAGGTACGCAATCGGTCCATCGGGTCAGCCGACTCGTCGTCCGCACCCGCCAAGTAAGCCAGAAAGGGATCAAAAGCCCAGTCGACCACCGCACGCCACAACTTCCCCGCTCCCTCCGTACTTCGACGACATGACCGAGCGGCGCCATCCGAGCACACCGGGAACGACTGTTCGTTCCAATCCGACGGCACACACCGTCACGCCGCCGCACACAACGTCCAACCGGTGTGCGGCGGCACGGGGATGTGTGCCGTCGACTGGGGTCACCTCACCCGGCCGTGAGAATCCTTTGGGGGCCTTGACCAATGCCGGTCCGTGACAAGGATGGGGCAGGCGCTCCGGCCGGCCGCGCCTTCTGGCTGGGTCACCAGCCCCCGACAAGGAGCAATGGGATGTGCTCAATCGCGGTTGTCACGGCCGCCGGCCTGGTAGCGGTCGACCAGGACTATCTGTTGCAGGCGCGGCAGATGCAGGCCCTGTCCTTTGCCGTGCACATCCCGCTGGTCTGTTTCGGGATCGCCTTTCCCGCGATGATCCTTTTCGTCGAGTGGCGCTATCTCCGTACCGGCGACGAGCTCTACCGGACCTTGGCTCGCCGGTGGACGAGGGTGATGGTCGCGCTGTTCGCGGTCGGGGTCATCACCGGCACCATCCTGAGCTTCGAGATGGGGCTGCTGTGGCCGGCATTCACCGCAACCTTCGGCGGTGTGTTCGGCCTCGGCTTCGCCATCGAGGGCTTCTCGTTCTTCCTGGAAGCCATCTTCGCCGGCATCTATGTCTACGGCTGGACGCGGCTGTCCTCGAAGATGCATTTCGCCAGTGGGATCCCGATGGCGATCGCGGGCTTCACCGGTTCGCTGACCGTCATGGCTGTCAACGGGTGGATGAACCATCCGACGGGTTTTGCACTGCGCGACGGGAAGGTCGTCGATGTGCGGCCGTTCGAGGCACTTTTCGAGAACTCGTACTTCTGGCACGAGCTCATCCATATGTATCTGGCCGGCTACATGGTGACGGGGTTCGTGTTGGCCGGCTGCTACGCGGTGGGCCGGTCGCGGGGCCGGTGGGGGCGCTACGAGCGCACGGCGCTGGCGATCCCGCTGACGATCGCCGCATTGGCATCGCCGGCCCAGATCGTCATCGGCGACTGGGCCGCCCGAGCGGTGGCTGAGAGCCAGCCGATCAAACTCGCCGCGCTCGAGGGCCTCGGCCAGACCACCAGCGGAGCGCCCGAACACCTACTGGGCTGGTACAGCGCGGGCGAGGTGCACTTCGGCGTCGCCATCCCCAGGCTGCTCTCGCTGCTGGCCTACCACGACCCGAGCGCGACCGTCCTCGGCCTGAACGCGTTCCCGGCCGATGAGATCCCACCGGTCAACGTGGTTCGTATCGCGTTCCAGCTGATGGTCGGCCTCGGCTCCGCGCTCGCGCTGCTCGGCGTGATCTACCTCGTGTCGCGGGTACGGGACAAGCGCCTGCCCAGGTCACGCTGGTTCTACCGGGCCGTGGCGCTGGCCGGTCCGCTCTCGGTTCTCGCCCTACTCAGCGGCTGGGTCACCACCGAGGTCGGCCGACAGCCGTGGGTGGTCTACCGGGTGATGCGCACGAACGAGGCGGTGACCGGCGCGGCGGGGATTCCGGTCGGGTACGCCACCCTGGCCGCCGTGTACGGGGGTGTGGTGGTCGCCGTGGTGTGGATCCTGCGCCGACTGGCCTCGGCGCCGCTACCGCTGCTCGAACCGCCCGCGCCCGCGACGAGCCCGGAGCGCTGAGCCATGCTCCTCTCCTACCTGGCGATGATCTTCGTACTGGTCGGCCTTGCGCTCTACACGGTGCTCGGCGGGGCCGACATGGGCGCCGGGCTGTGGCAGCTGCTCGCCGGACGCGGACCGGACGCCGTGCGCCTCCGCGACCATGCTCACCACTCGATCGGCCCGGTGTGGGAGGCCAACCACGTATGGCTGATCTTCGTGCTCACCGTGCTGTGGACCACCTACCCGACCGCGTTCGGCTCGATCCTGTCCACGTTGAGCGTGCCGTTCTTCCTCGCCGCGATCGGGATCGTCTTCCGGGGCGCGGCCTATGCCCTGCAGTCCGGCACGTCGGTCCCCCGGGAACGACGGGTGATCGACACTGTTTTCGCGCTGTCCTCGATCCTGACCCCGTTCGCGCTGGGCGCGGCGGTGGGCGGGATCGCCTCCCGCCGGGTGCCGGTCGGCAACGCGGCCGGGAACCTGATCACGAGCTGGCTGAACCCGACATCGATCCTGGTGGGGGTGCTGGCCGTTCTGGTCGCGGCCTTCCTCGCCGCCGTCTACCTGAGTTCCGACGCGGTCCGCATCGGAGAGCCCGATCTCGCCCGCCGTTTCCGAGCTCGCGCGGTGGGCACCGGACTGATCACCGGTGCCGTCTCACTCGTCGGGCTGGCCGTGTTGCGCACCGATGCGCCGCCGCTGTTCAACGGTCTCGTCCACTGGCCGGGACTGGCCGCCGTCATCACATCCGGGCTGGCCGGGATAGCCACCTTGCCGCTCCTGTGGCACCAACACACGGTGCTGCCTCGAGCGACCGCCGCGCTCGCGGTAGCCGCGATCATCGCGGGATGGGCACTTGCCCAGCAGCCCGTACTACTACCCGGGCTGACGGTGGCCCAGGCAGCTTCTCCCGAGTCCACCATGGTCGCGGTGGTCATCGCGGTACTCGCGGGTGCGGTGATCCTCTTCCCGTCCCTGGCGTTGCTGTTCGGCCTGGTGCTGCGCGGGCGCTTCGACCCGGGTGCCGCAACCCCCGCACAGCACATCGCGCGGACCACCCACACCGCTCGAGGACCGCTCCTGCGCGGGTGGCTTGCGGTCGGCTGCCTCCTGCTGGGCGCCGGACTCCTCGTGCTCGGCGACTCAGGATGGGCGCACGCCGCCGGGGTGCTCTGTCTGGCCGGCTTCATGGTGCTCGGCTATCTCGCCTGCGCACCGTCGGACATCGCCGCCGACGACCCCGCGCAGGCCAGCGGATAGGCCACGGCATCAGCGGCACCGGCGGCACCGGCGGCACCGGCCGGCGAGGAGCTTCAGTCCTTGCTCACGATCCACTGCCGGGCCCGGTCGAGCACCTCGGAGCTGACGAACTCCTCGGCGTTCCAGGTGGTGGCCCTGACCGTGCCCCGGCGGGCGTTGCGCCGCATCACCTCGACGTGCAGCGGCAGTCCGACGAAGCGACGCAGATCATCTCCGCTGGTCCAGACCGAGATCGACCCGCTCCTGGCCTGAAGCGGCAGCGACCACAACCACAGCCCCACGGCTCCCGGCATCGCGTACCAACCCATCCGCAGGCGCAGGCCAACCAGGGCGACGCCGGCGAGGTCGCGGCGACGGTGGCTCGCAAAATCGGTCACGCTCACCACCACGGAGCTGGTCACCGCGGTGGCGGGGCCGGACGCCCACGGTGTCAGCACCGGGCGCACGAACCAGGACGCGCGAGCAGCTGACGGAATCACAACATCAACTCTGGGCCTATGATTGGAATGTGTCCAGGTCCAATTCGGAAGCTCAGAAGCAAACCAATGGCTTCCCGCCGGACATCCTGGTCGGGTTGGATCGTGCCCAGCCGCGCGGGTTGCGGGAGCAGCTCGAGCGAGAGCTCCGAGGCGCGATTCAGGACGGGCGGATATCCGCCGGCACCCGGCTGCCTCCCTCCAGAACCCTCGCCGACGACCTCGGTGTCGCCCGCAGCGTCGTCGTCGAGGCCTACGGCCACCTCGTCGCGGATGGATACCTCGAGGCACGTCAGGGCTCCGTCACCCGCGTGCTGCCGGTCGCCACGTCCGCGCCGCCGGCCGCCTCCCCCGATGCCGGGCCCACCCCGACCGCCCGCTTCATCGGCGGCCTGCCCGATCCCGCGTACTTTCCCCGGCTCGAGTGGCAGCGGCACTACCGCGCGGCGCTGACCGCCCTGCCGAACGCCGAGCTCGGCTACCCCGGCCCACTCGGTGCCCTGCCGCTGCGGGCGGCGCTCGCGAGCTATCTGGGCCGGGTGCGCGGTGTCATCACGGGTCCGGCCAATGTGCTCATCACCGCCGGCTTCACCCAAGCGCTCGTCCTGCTCTGCGGCGTACTCCGGGCGCGGGGCGTACGAGCGATCGCGGTCGAGGATCCGTGCTTCGGCTTCCACCGGCACGCAATCTCGGCGGCGGGCCTCCAACCGATAGCGGTCCCCGTCGATGAGGACGGCATCAAGGTGGGACAACTCGCGGCCCTCGACGTCGGCGCGGTGTTGGTCGCCCCGGCACACTCCTACCCGACCGGCGCCGTCCTCAGCCCGGCGCGCCGCGGTGAGCTCCTCTCGTGGGTACGCCAGCACGACGCGCTCATCATCGAGGACGACTACGACGCGGAGTTCCGCTACGACCGCACCCCGATCGGCGCGCTGCAGGGCCTCGCTCCCCGGCACATCGTCTACGCGGGATGCGCAAGCAAAACACTGACCCCCGCACTGCGACTCGGTTGGCTCGCCGCGCCGACCCAGCTCGTCCACGAGCTCATGAGCGAGAAGCTCTTCGCCGACATGGGCAGCCCCCTGCTCGAACAACTCGCGCTCGCGCACTTCATCGACAGCGGCGGGTTCGCCCGACACCTTCGCCGGGTACGCCCTGTCTACCGACGCCGACGTGACGCGGCCATCCAGGCTCTGTCGACGTTCCTCCCCGACGCGGTGCCGACGGGCGTGGCCGCGGGGCTGCATCTGTACGTGCAGCTGCCCGCCGGGAGCGACGAACGGCGACTGGTCGACACCGCCCGCGAGCAGGGACTACTCCTCGAGGGAGCCTCCTGGCACTGGGCCGACCCCGACTCGGCGCCACCCGCTCTGGTCCTCGGTTACGGAAGCCTCGGCGAGTCCGCGATCCGCGACGGCCTCGCCCGTATCGGGTCGATCCACAACGACCACCGCGCCAGGCGTGGCTAGAGCGTGTGTCGTGTGTTCAGTTCTTGTGGATGTGCACCGTGACATTCATGCCGGGTACCAGCGAGAGACCGTTGGTGTTGGTCAATGCAATCTTGACCGGAATAACCTGGGTCACCTTCTGGAAGTTGCCGGTGGTGTTGCTCTGCGGGAAGTCGGAGAACGAGGTCGCCGCACCGTTCTGGATATCCTCGACGGTACCGGTCACCGGGGTACCTGAGTAGGCATCGACGCTGATGTCGACAAGTTGACCGGGATGCACATCGTTGACGTCGGTCTCGTCGACACGCGCGGTGACGTAGATGTCGTTGAAGTTGTAGGCGGTGGCCAGTTCGGTGCCGGCGGTGACGTACTGACCTTCCACGGCGTCGTTGACGGCAACGGTGCCAGTGCCGGGAGATTTAATGGTGTGCTGGGGCCCGGTACCCAGGATCTGAATCCGCCCGACCACCTGATCGGTGTGAACGGCGGTGCCCTGGGTGATCTCCCAACCGGTCAGGGTGCCGGTACTGGGGGCATTGATGGCAACCTTGTCACCGTCCACCTGGGCGTTGTCCGTGGTGACGAACTGGCTCGAATACACCAGGTACGCACCACCACCTCCGGCCGCAATGAGTACAACGACGACGACAGCAATCAGGATCGCCATCCGGCGGGCGCGGCTCATCTTCTTCTTCGCCGGCGGGTCAGCCTCCTCCGTCGCGGCCTCGTCGGGGACCGCGTCCTCGCTGTCGGTCCGCCCCGGACCGGGCGCGAGCGACGAACCGGGCGCCGCGTCAGCGCCGTCCCGCTGCTCGGACTCGACCCAGTGCGCCGGCACGGTCACCGGCGTGGTGTTGTCGGACGTGGTGTCGTCGGGTGTGGCGCGTGGACCTTGCATCGTAGGCCTCCGTGATTAACGCGTTCTCAGCTTGAATTGCGGACAGGGGTCGACTCAGCCGATCTCAACCGGTTCACCACCATTACCGATGGGCTTTCCATGGCGAAGGAAGATCGCCAGTCCCAACCCGGCGAGAGTGACGATGCCGACGATGAGGAATACGTTGCTGTAGGCCTGCGCTTCCACCTCGTTGCGCAGCTCGTCCCAGTACGCGATCAGACCGGCCTGGCCCCCACTCTGTTCCATCCTGAGGATCGGCGGGGCGACCGAGGGGCCTTCGGCGGGCAGCAGTGCCGAGCGGTCGGCCATGAACTGGGCCTCCTGGACGGTGGCCAGTGCGGTGAGTACAGCGAGCCCGAGCGCGGAGGAGACCCGCTGCGTCAGGGTGTTGAAAGCACTACCCGCGCTGGAGAGCGCCGCCGGCAATGCGGAAAGCCCGCCCGTCCAACGTGCCCACCCCGTTGAGGAACAGGCCGATGATCGCCGGCGGAACACCCGCACGTTCAGCAGCGGCTCCTTGGCCTGCAGCTCGATCACCACGAACAGCGCGAGAGCGTTCACCGAGACAGCCAGCAGCAGAAGCACCCGGTAGCCGGTCCAGCCCCAGTCCTGACCCTCCGACAGGGCCAACAGCAGCGAGAACAGCCCCACCGCGATGCACCCGAACCCGGGCAGGTCGAACCGCCGGCCCGCGACACCCGGGACGCGGGGCAGCACCGCCATGGCCGCGATCGCGCCGAGGATGCCGACCGGCACGTTGATGTAGAAGATCAGCCGCCAGTCCACGTACTCGACCAGGTAGCCACCCAGAGTGGGGCCGACACCGGGCGCAACCACGATGCCGAGGCCGTACATGCCCATCGCGGCGCCGAGCTTCTCCTTGGGCACCATCCGGTAGAGGATCGTCAGGCAGGTCACCGGCAACACACCGCCCGGGATGGCCTGCAGGATCCGAAAGAAGATCATGCTGTTCAGGCCGCCCGCCATCCCGCACAGGGCCGAGAACGCCGAGAACGAGACCAACGCGATCAGGTACAGCCGCTTGAGGCCGAGCCGCTCCCCCAACCAGGCACTGGTCGGCACGATCACACCCAGACACAGCGTGTACGCGGTGCTCACCCATTGAATGTCAGTGGTGCTGACGCCGAACTGCTCCTGCATCGTCGGAATCGCCACGTTCACGATGCTCGTGTCCAGCGTCGACATGAACATGCCCACCACGACGACCGCGAGCGGCAAACCCCAGTGCGCGACCTGCGTGGCCGGCGCGGGAGACGACCCGCCGGGGCGCGGGCTCGGCGGCGGCGGCCGCCGCACCGGCGGTTCCGGGGTGGCCTGCCCCCACGAACCGGGCGGCTCCAACTCGGTGACGGACCGCGGCGGCAACCCGGATCCGGCCGTGGCTCCCCTGTCGGTCCTGGTCCCCGACCTGGTCACCACCACAGGGCCGGAGGCGCTGTAGCCCGCACGTGTCATGATTCCAGCGAACTCTTCGGCTAACTAATTAGCAATGCATACCTCATCACAGCCGCGAGCCCACCCGGAGGTCGATCCGGAGGTATGATTCGTTTGCGTCGCTAAGTACTCCTGTCGGGGCCGCCGGCCGGACGGGCGCACCAGGTCACGGTGGGAGGCCGATGGAAGGCCCAGATGCCACGCCCAGCAACGGGCACCGGCACAGCGGGGAGTCGAACGGCGCGGTGCTCACCGCTCCCCGACGCGAACCGGCCAGCACCACCCCGACCCCACGACCCCCCACCCGCTGGCGCCGCTCCACCAAAATCGCCCTCACCGCCATCGCCGTGGTCAGCCTGCTCGAAACCGCCGCCTTCTCCGGCACCTACTTCCTCGACACCAGCAAATACGTCTCCACCGACAACGCCCAGGTCGACGGCGACAAAGTCGACATCAACGCACCCGCCACCGGCACCATCACCCACTGGACCATCACCGACGGCTCCACCGTCCACACCAACCAAATCCTCGGCATGATCAAAGGCATCGGCGCCGGCCCCCAACCCCAACACCCCATCAAATCCCCCGGCAACGGCACCGTCGCGGTCAACAACTCCGTCAACGGCGAAGTCGTCAACAGCGGCACCGAACTCGCCACCGCCTACAACTTCAAGGACATCTACGTCACCGCCCGAGTCGCCGAAACCGACATCAAAGACGTCCACCCCGGCCAACCCGTCGACATCTCCATCGACGCCTTCCCCCACACCCCCGTCACCGGCATCGTCGAAGAAATCCAAAACTCCGCCGCCGGACCATTCAGCTTCTTCCCCAGCCCCGACACCGACCCCAGCAACCCCCAAAAAGTCGACCAATACATCCCAGTCAAGATCGAATTCACCAACACCGGCGGCGTCGCCCTCTCCCCCGGCATGAACGTCACCGTGCACATCCACAAAAACTGACCCGCCGCCGAGCTCGACCCCGTCGGCACATCGACCGGCCCGACGTCGAACTTCTCGTGCAGGTCACCCGGCGCCGTGGGGTCGTCGTTGTAGTTCAACGCCTGCTCACCGATCGAGCTGTAGCCGCGGATCGTGTCTTGTCAGGTTGGGCCACCGCGTGCTTCTTCTCGGCAGGCAACGCGAAGAACGCCCTGGAGACGTCGTACATCCGTTGGATCAGGCCGTCGTCGATCCCGTGCCCGACGACCTGGAAGAAGCCGATCTCCACGCATGCCCTGTCCAACGCCGCGGCCACCTCGGAGCGCTTGACGGCGTCGCCGCTGGAGAGCCCGGAGATATCGATGATCGGCACCACACCCATGACATCCGCTCCCCGCTCGAAATCCGCCGTCCTGGCAGTCTCGGCAGAGCCGACAACCCCGACAAGGGCACAACCTCACAGTTACCCCGCGCTGCGACAGTGACAATCCGCCACCCGAAACCTGCCGGTGACCGCGCCGACACCGCACCGCCCGCCACGGCCCGGCGCAGACGGACCACCGACCATCGTCGATTCGAGGATCGCGTTATTTGATAGCCTCAAGTTGGCCGTTCACTACTGGACGTCGTCCCCACTTGAGCGGGCGAGGCGCACATGGATCAGGTGGCAGCACGGGTCCGCAAGGTCGTCGGCGCAACCGAGATCTACCGGCGGGCCGTGGCCGACAGCCTGGGTGTGTCGGACATTGAACTCATTACCCTGTCGGAGTTGTGGTACCACGGAGCGCGGACTCCGTCCGCGTTGGCCGAACGCATCGGCTTGGCCTCTCCCAGCGTGACCGCACTGGTAGACCGGCTGGAGCACGCCGGCCTGGCCTCCCGGCGCAGACATCCGGTGGACCGGCGCAGCGTGCTCGTCGAGCTCACAACCACCGGTGCGGCCACGCTGCGGGCCATGTTCAACATGTTCAGCTCGGACGTCGCCGCCGCGGTCCGGATCGAAGCGCCGGAGCACATCGCGGTGTTCAACCAGTTGCTGGAGCAGATTGCCGGGGCGCTGCTTGCCCGCGCCGCGGACCGCCCCACGATCGACGCCACCCTGCGCAACACCGCGCCGCATCCGGAATCGGTGACCCCAGGCACCGCGGTTGCGGACGCGGATCACGAGTAGCGGCCAGTAGCGATCGTGGTCAGCAGCGATCGTGGTCAGCAGCGATCATCAGCGGCCAGCGCGACCGCTTCCAGTTGCGAGTTGACTTCGAGCTTGACCAGGATCGCGCGAATCTGGGTGCGCACGGTGGTCAGCGAGACCACGAAGTGCTCGGCGATCGCGGTGGCTCGACGCCCCTGTGCCATCAACTCGAGCACCTCCCGCTCGCGGGCACTGAGCCGTTCGAACCGCCGGGCCCGTTCGTGCTGCCGGGCCCGGTAGCCGCGGTCGCGGGTCAACCAGGCGTGACGCTCGGACTCGGTCATCACCGGCTGCCCGGCCGAGGCGGCCAGCACCATGATCAACAGGTTCCGCAGCGAGGCGGACTTCGCCACCACGCCGGCCGCGCCGGCCGCGATCGCCGCCGCGACCCGGTCCTCGTCGCCATGGTCGGTCACGACCAGCACCGCCCACCGCCGGGCCCGCAATGCCCTGACCAGGTGCACACCGTTGACCTGTCGACCTTGCCCGTCGCGACCCAGGTTCAGATCGAGCAGCACCAGCCCGGCCGGCAGCTGCTCCGCCTGCAGCAGCACCGCCTCGATCCGGGTCAGGTCCGCCCGGTGCGCATTCAGCCCCCGCGCACGCAGAGCCATCATCAGCACCGTCGAGAACAACTCGTGATTGTCGAGGACCAACACGGACACGTCCGCCGCCCGCTGTACCGACACCGACCTCAGATCCGCGCCCGCTAGAACCTCCATACCCGCAGGTCGGAGACTGGCTTCGGTCCGTTACCGCAGACAGACGCCGAGCCACTGGCATTCGGGTGGTTGCGCCAGCAGGTCGTTCGAGCCGACGACCGGTTCGGCCGGACAGGAAGGGGGCTGAACGGAGTAGGTCACCATGCCGGGAGTCGCCGATTGGCTACTCTCCGAACATGGCGCTCGGCCCGGACCGGTGGCACGAAGGCCGACCATCCCGCCTCGGCAGCATTCTGATCACCCACCGTGTGCGCGACCGGGTTTCTGACGCCGGGTGAGCGGACCCCCCAAACGATCGAGTAGTCATCCTTCACCTGCGTACCTTCAGACCCACCAGCCACGTTGATCACTGCGTACACGCTCCCCCGCGGCCGGCACTGGTTCACGGAGAGTAGTCATTTCAAGAAGGAGAATCGCGTGCTGAAGAAGATCATCGTCGTTTCCTCGGCGGCCACTCTCGCCATGCTCTGCGGGGTGGGCATTGCCAGTGCTCACGAGGCGGGCGACGGCGACGGCAGCACCAACTGCACGGCCAACGACACCATCCACCAGAGCAACAAGGGCCACCAGCTGGTCGGCGGCAACCTGGGTGCACAGGACGTCACCACCAACGTCCTGGGTGCGCAGGCCTCGCGGCCCGCGGGCATCTGCCCGAGCGTGGCGAACAACAACCACCTCTGAGCTAGCCAGAGCTAGCCGCGGCCGGCGTGCCCTGGTGAACCACTGGGGGTTGGTTCACCAGGGCAGTCAGGCCGTCGGGTTCACGAGCTCCGCTCCGGCCCGCGAGCTGTCGGGATGGCCGGTTGGGGGTCGTTGGGCTCGGGTAGCCGAGCCGGCGAGAGCACCCTGGCGACCATCGGCTCGAAGAACTCCAACGGTTCCCAGTCGTAGTCGGGATCGAAGCAGTTCTGGTCGTAGCGGGCGCAGAAGTCCGCTGTGGCCTGGTAGTGCGGGTGGTCGCGGTACTCCTCGCGCGCGTCGGGGTCACCGCCGATGTGCTGAAAGTAGTAGACCCCCTGGAACAACCCGTGGTGCCTGACGATCCAGTAGTTCCGCTCGGAGATGTAGGGCCGCAGCAGGGCGGCGGCCGCCTCGGAGTGGTTTGCCGGAGCGATGATGTCGCCGATGTCGTGCAGCAGCGCACACACGACGGTCTCCTCGTCCTCACCCGCCCGGTGCGCCCGGGTAGCCGACTGGAGGCAGTGTTCGAGGCGCGTGACCTGGTAGCCGCTGGGTACGTCCATGGACCGCAGCCAGCTCAGCACGCGGTCCGGGAAGCGGGCGAGCTCGGCGGCTTCGATCTCGGACAGCAGCGCATAGTCCTCGGCGGTGCCGTCGGACATCTGGGTGAAACTCACGGTCTTCACGCGGTGGCCTCCAGTGCGGCTGCCGTGGCGGGCAGGGGCTTGTGCTCGCCCCGCAGCACGCGGCGCCGAGCCATCAGATCGTCCCACTCCAGGTAGACATCTTGCAGGTGGCGAGGGCCACTGGCGGGGTCGTAGGCCCGTCGGCCGTGGAGCACGCGGTGCCCGTGGAGGGTGAGCAGGTCGCCGTCGTCGGCCTTGAACGTCAGCTTGTAGCGGTCGCTGTCGATCATTGCGCCGAGTCGGCGGCAGGCCGCGTAGAAGGGTTCGACCTGTTCGAAGGCGACGTCCAGGGGAAGGGCGAGCTGGTTGGAGAAGCGGAAGGTACGGACCGCGCCCTCGGTGTCGAGCTGGACCATCGGCGCGGCGGCCTGGGTGTCCTCGGTGTCGCTGAACAACTGGTAGGGCACCGGCACCTGGGTGAGCGTGCGGAACGTGTCAGGGTCCTCTTTGCGGAGATCGGCCAGTACCCGCCAGCCGTCGACGACGGTGCTCTCACCCCCGTCGGCCCGGTTGACCAGGAAGTGCAGGAGCTGAACGCTCGGCGGCCAGGTGTAGCTGGGCAGGTCGGTGTGCGGCTTGAGCTCGCCGGCGGTGTGCGAGACGTTGTACCCCGCTGGGTCGTGCCGTACGTCGTGGACGCGGGCGAAGGCGATCTCACGGACGGGGC
This sequence comes from Pseudonocardia sp. Cha107L01, assembly GCF_052566575.1. Taxonomy (NCBI): domain Bacteria; kingdom Bacillati; phylum Actinomycetota; class Actinomycetes; order Pseudonocardiales; family Pseudonocardiaceae; genus Pseudonocardia; species Pseudonocardia sp. Cha107L01. The sequence continues at coordinate 3,713,656 of NZ_CP199579.1, read as the reverse complement.
CGAGTGTCTGCGCGAAGCGCTCCACCTCGCCGGCGACGGTGGGGACCTCGCGGACGATCGCCGCGCCCATGTCACGCAGCGCGTCGAGGTAGGCGAGCTGTCCTTCGACCGTCCCGACGACGTCCCGATGGGCGAAGGCCGGCAGCGCGCCGAGCCCGGCGTCCCACAACCGCGGTGTGTGCCGCCGCCCGGTGCGCGCCCGCTGGGAGTAGTCGTGGCGCAGGAGCCAGCTTGTCGCGTAGGTGGCGGTGTGGCCGTCGTTCCACTCGATACGCAGCCCCTCGGCCGGCTCGAACTGGACACTGACCGGCGCAATGTCCGCACGGATGTCGGCGGTGAACAGTTGCCGCTCGCCGGTCTGGGTCACCCGCGAGTCGCCGGACCAGCTGTTGTCGCGCAGCCACACATAGTGGAACTGCTGGCCTCACCGCGGCGTGGCCGCGGCGAGCGCGGTCACCAGTCGCTCGACGTCGGCGTCGGTGTTGTGCAGGTGTGGGGCGATGCGCAGCGACTCCCCACGGACCGAGGCGAAGCAGTTCGCCTCGGCCAGCGCCGCCACGATGCCGGTGCGCACCGATTCGGGCAGCCACACCCCCAACATGTGCGGTCCCCGCCGCGCCGCCGGAAGCGGATCCAATCCCAGGTCGCCCGCCCGCGCGGCGATCCTCGCGGTCAGCTCCGAGAGCGCGGCCGCGATCCGAGGGACCTGCCAGGCATGTAGTTGTTCCAGCGCGGCGATGGCCATCGGGAGCAGCTCGAACTTGGTGCGCTGCCCGACATCGAAACGGCGCGCACCGGGCTGGTACTCGTCGCGGTAGTCGACCAGGCGCGCGAAGTCCTGTGAGCCGTCGCGCACGATCCAGTTCTGCTCGATCGGTTCGCCCTCGCGGTGCTGCTCGCCGACATAGAGGTACCCCACTCCGAACGGGCCCAGCAACCACTTGTAACCCACCGTCACCACGAAGTCGGGCCGCAGCGCCGCAACGTCGAAGGGCATCACACCGATCGACTGGCTGCCGTCGATGACCAACCGGGCACCGATCTCGTGAGCACGCGCGCTGACCGCCGTGAGATCGATCAGCGCACCGTCCGTCCAGTGCACATTGGGCACACTGACCACACCGACCCGCTCATCCAGAACCTCCAGGATGGCCTCGGTCCACGTCTGGCCGGTCTCGCGGCGCACCGTCACGATCCGCGCGCCGACCGCGCGGGTCGCGGCACGCCAGGTGTAGATGCCGGACGGGTACTCATCCGCGAGCACCACCACCCGCTCCCCCGCCCGCAACGCCACGTTCCGCGCCGCCACGGCGAATCCGTAACTCGTCGCCGGGACCAGCGCCACTCCCTCGGCATCGGCGCCGACCAGCCCGCCGAACAACGCCCGCAACCGCTCCACGTCGGCGAACCAGTCCCCCGACGAAATGCTCCATGGCCGGGCGCGGCGCTCCAACGCCGCGTCCCCCGCGACGCGAACCCCGTGCAGCTGCGGTGACAGGCTCGCGGTATTGAAGTACGCGATCTCCGCCGGGACCGCGAACGCCTCCCGCCGCGCGTCCAGCACGCCGCGGTCAGCATCGCCCACGGCGCCCCCGAGGCGCTCGCCGGCGTCCCGGTGCGACGCCACCGGAGAGGTTTCCCGCACTCCTCCATCAGTCATAGCGACAGGATCCTCGCGAACGGCCACCCCCCGGCTCGCCGTTCGGTCTGCGGGAGCAACGGATCCGTTCGGATCAGAAGCGCCTCGGCCGTCGCCCCCGGATCAGGTTCGGGCGATCGGTCTGGCGGACGGGCAATGCAGCGCCAGGACTTCAGCGAACCCCTCGAGCAGGCAGTCGGTGAACAGTTCGGGCTCGGTGAACGCAACCGGGTCGAAGTTGACGCCGACGCAGGCGACATCGCGGTGGGTCACGAGCGTGATCATCGCCGGGCAACCGGGCAGCGGCGCGTACGGGTAGACCCGCTCGAGGCGGGCACCGGCGAGGTACCTGCTGTCACGTGGCCCGGGGAGAAAGCTGGCCTGCAGGTCGTTGGCCTTGGTCATCGCCGCGACTATCTGCGTGCTGACCTGGCCGGGCAGCCGGGCCAGCCCCGTCGACATCAGTCCGATACTGCCGAGCGCGGGTTCGCCGCGGACCGCCAGCGTCAGCGCGCGGATCCGCGCGATGCGAGCCTTCGGGTCAGCGACACCGACCGGAGCACCGAACCGGGCTCCGGTGATCCGGTTCCCACCACCGGGGTCGCCCGGCCTCCGCACCGAGATCGGCATCGCCATCGGGATTGTCTCGACCGGTACCCCCAGCGCGGCGTGGTAACGGCGGTACCCGCCGAGCAACGCGGCCAGGTAGGCGTCGTTGACCGTGCCCCCGGCGGTCTTCGCGGCCGCCCGCAGCTCCGGCAGCGGTACATCCACCGCGGCGAACCGCCACCGTCGGCCGCGCCCGGCCAACAGCGGGGAAGCCGCGATATCCGGCGGAGTGAGTACCCGCATCAACGAGGATCCGTACCGGGAGGCCGAGCGGAGCGTGTGCACCGGGTTGCTCAGGGCTCCGAACGCGACGGAGCCGGCCCCGAGTACGGCCGAGGGAAGCGCCGCGACGTCACTGCGCACCTGGTGGGCGAGCACGCCGAGTCCGCTGGTCTGCCCCGCGGGTACGACCTCCTGCCGCGACTGGGCCGGGTCGGGTTCGCGCTGAGGCGAGTGCAGCAGGCTCAGCAGTTGGACCGCGCCCAACCCGTCGGTGGCGGAGTGGTGCATCTTCAGGACGTAGGCGGCACGGCCGTCGGGCAGGCCCTCGTACAGCACCGCCTCCCAGGGCGGGCGGGCGCGGTCGAACGGGCTCATCGCCAGTTGCGCGGCGGCCTCCAGCAGCGCCGGCCAGCCACCACCATCGGGCAACCTGGCACGCCGCACATGAAAGCGCAGGTCGAACTCCGGGTCCACGCTCCAGCGCGGTGTACCCAGACCCAGCGGAGCCTCGACCACCCGCTGGCGCAACCGGGGCACCATCCGGACCCCCCGCTCGTGCACGGCCAGGAACCGGTCCCAGTCCGGCACGCTGTCGAGCTGCTCGAGCGCCAGCAGAGGCGAACGCACGACGCCGCCGGCCTCGGCCCGCCACATCACAGCCTCGACCGAGTTCATCTCCTCGGTTGCTCCCCAGTCCTGGCCGACGCCGGCGGCGGCGCCCCGGCCGGTACCCGGAACCTGCGCGCGCTCACGGCCAGCCAGCCCAGTCACCGGCTGATAGACCTTCGGCCGCGCGGCCGTCGCGAGCTCTACCGACATAGCAGTCCCATCCATCCCGACCAAGAGTGGTAAACACGCCCGAACGCACAACCATGTGCAAGCTTCAACCGCGGACCGCAGTGTTCCAGCCGGGCTTACCCACGACGGTCTACATGACTGGCGAGTAACGCAAGCGCCGCGAGCAAAATCTAGGTGACCAAATAGTGTGACGCCTGCCCGGCCGGAGTGTGCACGGGCGACCTGACCGAGAACGACAGAGGAGATGATGGTGCCGGACGCGGGGATCACCCCGGGCTCGCCGGAACAGAAGACGAGCCAGGTGAACAACACACCGCGGTGGCTCAACGGTGCGCTCACCGGCCTGGTGATGACGAGCGCCGTAGTCGCGGCACTCGACCATCAAGGGCAGACACCGAACCCCGTCGGGGATGTCGCGTGGATCCTCATCACGCTCGTCAGCACCGGACTCGTCCGGTCCTACGCCGCATTCGTCGCGGGTCGCGGTCAGCGCGACAGCTCCCCGCACCCCGTTGTGCGAATCCTCAGCCACGAGTGGTCACTGATTGCGGCGGGCGTACCGGCGGTGCTCATCCTGCTCGCCTCCCTGGCGGCGGCGCATCCGCTGCTCGGCGCGATCCGCACCGTGCTGGGTACCAACGTCGCGATCCTGCTCAGCCTGGGGATCTTCGGCGCCAGCAAGGCCGGCTACCGACCGTTTCAGGCCGCCGCGCTCGGAGTCGCGGACGCCGCGCTCGGACTGGTCGTCATCCTGGCCAACGCACTACTCAGATGAGCACGCCGCGACAGTGACAGTCGGTGATCGGCAGATCGACTCTGGCCGCTGACCCGAGGAGCGGGGATGCGTCGAGGTCAACCTGAGTCTGGATCTGGGCTAAAAATACCGGACTGAACGTCGGTCTCGGTGACACTGGACGTGCCAGGGTCACACCAGGCCGCCCTGTCGGTGACGCAGCGTTACCTCCCAGCGTCACCTTTTGCCCCGCCGTTCGGCGGGCGCGCCTCACCGATCCCGCTGCTCGCGCCCGTGATGGCCACAACCTTGCCGTCGATCCCCGACATGACGATCCTCTGTCCCTCATTGAAGTAAGTGATCTATCACTTCTATAGTAAGAGGGCTCTTACTTCAGTGCAAGGGAAGGTGGCCGGATGGTCGTCACGGGTGCCGAGCCCGACCGTGCGCGCGGGCGCCGCCGCGGGGACCTGCGGTCGGCGCTGGTCGCCGAGAGCTTCGGGCTGCTCTCCGAGAGCGGACTGGCCGGGTTCTCCGTGGCCGAGCTCGCCCGCAGGCTCAAGGTGAGCACCGCCGCCCCCTACCGCCACTTCCGGGACCGCGACGCACTGCTCGCCGCGGTCGCGACCCGGGCCGCCGGCGAGCTCACCGCGGCGATGCGTGCCGCGGTCGCGGCGGCGGGGCCCGATCCGGTCGACCGGTTCGCGGCCACCGCCGGCGCCTACGTGCGCTTTGTCTCCACCCGCGGCGCCGGATTCGACGTGATCTTCGCCCCGGGGCTGCGGCACCTGCACGACAGTGACCTGGCCGAGGCAGGCCGGGAGCTCATGGCCCTGCTCCTCGACCTCGCCCAGGACGCTCACCCCGCCGGGCCCCGCGAAGCCCTGCAACTGCTCGAGCAGGTCAGCGCCCTCGCCCACGGCTACGCAACGCTGGACACCGACGGGTTCCTCAGCGATGCCCGCCCGTCCGACGGCGACGTCGCCACCCGTGCCACGCGGGCGGCCGCAGGCCTCGTCCGCGGCGGCGGCCCGTGCTAGACAGGGCGTGCCTAGTGGATCTCCAGCCCCTCACACGACAGCGTGTCGCGGGGGCTCATGCCATAGGCGCGGCGGTACTGCGTGGCGAAGCGGCTGCTGCTGTAGAAGCCCCAGCGGGAGGCGATACCGGTGACGGTGTCGCCCTGGTCGGGATCGGTGGCGAGCAGGTCGCGATGGGCGTGGTCCAGCCGCACCGCACGCAGGTAGGCCATCGGCGTGGTGTCGAGTTGGCGGCGGAAGGCGAACTGCACGGCTCGGATGCTGACGTTCGCGGCGGCGGCGATGTCGGCGACGCCGATATCCGCCTCGGGGCGCTGTTCGATGAACGCGATAGCGCGCCGGACGGTGCTGCTGGTGGCGTCCTGGCGATCCTGCGTCGTCGGGTCGGTGACGGCGGTGTTGGGGAACGTGGCCAGGACCGTCGCCGCCAACAGCCGGGCGGCATTGCCCCTGATCAGCGGCTGTGCCACGGCCTCCGTGTTGGCGAGCAGGTCGCGCAGGAAGGTGACCGTGCGCTGCCACTGCAGCGCGGCCAGGGCCGACCTGGGCTGGAAACTGGTCAACCGGATCGGGCCGGCGAGCCGGGTGGGCGAGGCGGCGGCGACCTGGGTGAGCACGGACAGGTCGAGCACTACCGTCTGCGTCTCGACCTCGAGCAGTCGGAGGGTGGCGGGCAGACTGGGCTCCGCGTCCACGAAGACATCGCCGGACACGAACCGCTCGCTGACGTTGCCACACTCGCGTTCCAACCTGCCGGCATCGATCTGGACGATGACCAGGGACTCCAGCGGCTCCTGGCGGACGGTCAGATCCACCGGCATCCGCACCTCGTCCAGGGCAAACGAGCCCCCGTCGGCGCGGGAGTGCCGAAACAGGTATCCGTCCCGATAACCGCTGACCCGCAGAGTCGCTCGGTAGGCGTTGCTGAGGTAGTCGATCGCGCGGGCCGGGTCGGTCGTCTTGAACTCGATCCGTCCCGGCGCCGCCGGCGCGGCGGATGTCGTCATCGCTGGGTCGCTCCTCTGCTGCGGTCGTCGCGCGGTCTGGCGCTCCGGACGTTCGGCTCAGGTGCGGATGTGTGGCGGGGTCGGCGACCGGCACCGTTCCCGCTGATCAGCTGTCCCCCGCGCCGTTCCCAACGCGGGGCTGTCGACCTTAGTCCCGAGCGCCCCCGATACGAAGGCCAGGGGCCGATGCAACCCGAGTGAGCCACCCGCATCACGCCATTCACCCAGCTCATGCCGCCCGCCACAGTGATACGGCGGTTTCGATTCCTTTCGTTTTCTGGCCGGTCGAGGTCAAAGTCGGCGTGTCCGGTTCTCGCGGGACGGGCGGTTCTGTGTCAGCGTGCAGACCTGCGAAACGACGCGGAAACAAGAGGTGGCGAGCGGAGCAGGACGGACACACCGGATGCCGTCACCACCTCACTTCGAGGTGCGGGTGGGTCGCGCTCCCCACGACCCACCCGCACCGTTGCGTCCGGAGGCGAACACGGGGGCTCCACGCCGATCGGCACACCAAGGGGCCGGGGCCACCGCCCCGAGCGGCGACCCCGGCCTGGAGGCCACTTGTCCGCTCCCCAGCGACGAGTGGCAGGACCTTTCGAGCGCGAACGTCAGTGTGCTCCACATCACAGAAAAAGCAACACCTTGGCGAGGTGAGTCGCCGCGCCCGCCGCGTGGACGCGGCCGAGGTGCGTGAGACTCACGGGTGCCCACCACCGGTGAGAGGAGCGCCCGATGATCCCCAGCGTGCCCCCGCCGAGACGTGTCGCGGTGATCGGCGCCGGCATGGTCGGCCTCGCCACGGCGTGGTTCCTCCAGGAGCGCGGCGTGTCCATCACCGTCCTGGACCGTGTGGGGGTGGCCGCGGGCTCGTCCTGGGGCAACGCCGGCTGGCTCACCCCCGCGATCGCAACGCCGCTGCCCGAGCCGGCGGTGCTGCGCTACGGGCTGCGCGCCCTCCTCAGTTCGTCCTCTCCCGTCTACGTGCCGCCGAGGGCCGATCCCCGGCTCATCAGGTTCCTGGTCGGCTTCGTCCGACACAGCACGGCGTCACGATGGCAGACCGCGATGGCGGCACTCGTCCCGATCAACCGCCGGGCCCTCGCTGGCTTCGACGCGCTGGCGGACGGTGGCCTCACCGCCCGGACCGTCGATGCCAAGTCGTTCCTCGCCGCCTACCGCACCGAGAACGAGCGGACCGTACTGCTCGACGAGATCCGGCACATCGACGCCGCCGGCCAGCACATCGAGTTCGACGTCCTGACCGGCGCGGCGGCCCGTGCCGCCGAGCCGTCGCTCTCCGACGCCATCGGCGCCGCGATCCGGCTGCATGGCCAGCGCTTCGTCGATCCCGGCGACTACGTCCACCGGCTCGCGGACTCGGTCCGCGTGCGCGGTGGTGAGATCCGCGCGGGTGTCGCGGTCACCGACGTCCGGGACCGACCCGGCAGCGTGGAGGTGGTGGCGGCCGACGGCACCACCGACTCCTTCGATGCCGCCGTCCTTGCGACCGGCGCGTGGCTCGGCGACCTCGCCCGGAAGTTCGGTGTCCGCACAGTCGTGCAGGCCGGGCGCGGCTACAGCTTCACCGTCCCGATCGACCACGTCCCCTCGGGGCCGGTGTACTTCCCCGCCCAGCGCCTCGCCTGCACACCGATCGGCGACCACCTGCGGATCGCCGGGATGATGGAGTTCCGCGCGCCGGGAGCGCCGTTGGATCCCCGCCGCACCCGGGCGATCGCCGACGCCGTCCGGCCCCTGCTCCGTGACGCGGACTTCGATGCCCGCACCGACGAGTGGGTCGGCTCACGGCCGTGCACGCCGGACGGCCTGCCGCTGATCGGAGGCACCCGCTCGCCACGCGTCTTCGCGGCCGGCGGCCACGGGTTGTGGGGCATCACCCTCGGCCCGATCACCGGGCAGCTACTCGCCGAGACCGTCACCACCGGACGGCGGCCCGCCGAGCTGGCGCCGTTCGATCCCCTCCGCTGACGACGGTCGACCCCGGTCGGACGCGCCGCGGCACGCTCCATGAGCGTGCCGGTCGCCATTACCCGGCCGGGGTGATTTTCCCGCTGGCTGCCGTACAGATCATCTCGACGCAGGTGTCGAGAGGCAGCCGGGTGCTGTCGAGCAACAGGTGATAGAGGGCGGGATCCGCCGGGTCGACGCGGTAGAAACGACGCACGTACGCGGTGCGGGCGGCGTCGTTGCGCTGGAGCGAGTCACGCGCATGCGCCTCGGTCACATCGAGCGCCCGCATCACCCGCCGGGCTCGCCGCCCCGGGTCGCCGTCCAGCCGGACATGCAGCGCATGGGGGTGATCGCGCAACACCGCCGCCGCCGCCCGGCCGAGGATCACACCCCCGCCCTCCGCGATGGTGGCGCGGATCGCTCTCTCCGTGCACGCGACGAACTCCGTGTCCCGCAGCAGCACCGTCCGCGACGCCTCCGTGTCGTAACTGATCAGGGAGTCACTGGCCATCGGGGCGGCGGAGGCCAGCATCCGGTGCAGCCATCCTTTGACCTGCTCGTCACGTGTCAATGCATGCTCGAGGGAGAATCCCAGCTCACTGGCCACCCGCGCCGGGATCGCGCGATCGACAAACGGCACCCCGAGGCGCTCCGCAACAGCCGGACCGACTAGCTCGCCACCCGCGCCATACGCGGCGGACAGTGTGACCACGCACCCCGAATTTGACAAGATCGTGAGCACCTCGCTCCGGTGATATCCATAAAGGCCTTATGACCTTCTCATTCTCTGGTTGACACCTGATCGACATTCAATATATGGCGATCCCTCTCCCCGCTATTTCTGGCTACGAACAACCAGGTAGCGGGTGGGTAAACTCACCGAGGCCCCTGAATGCACCTGTCGCAGCAATGATCGTGCGCCCCTGGCGTTAGCCGTCGGAGGCGGCGAACCAGGTAACTCCGGGTTGGCGGCATAGACGCAGCCGACATTCCCTAGCCCTCGGTATCTCGGCCCGGCGGCGGCTTCCAGCCCGTCGCGAGCAGCGCCCGCACGATCGCGTAGACGTTGTCGTTCACCCAGTGGCCGGCCCGGCCGTGCGCGATCTCGGCGTCAGTGTCGGTGTGGGCGTCGAGCGCTGTGTGGAACGCTTCCACGGCCTCGTCAAGCCACTGCTGCGCGACGCCTTCGTCGGTGCTCATGCCGGGCATCATCCTCGGATCGCGGCAAACAGGACCCGCGACGCGGACGAAATCGCCCGACAGGCCGCTGACGGCGTGGCACCGCCGCCCAGCCGGTGGCGCTGCCGACCGGCCGCTACGTGACCTTCGCGCAGGTTCTCACCTCCGCCGCCCGAACCGTGCGCGGACATCCGCGCCGGGACGGCGACAGCGCCCGTCACCGACTGACCACACAACGCCCGTCGGGTCAGCGCGACACGAGTTCCGTCCCTGCCTCGGCGTCCCGTGCCGCCTTCAGACTCCGATGGGTCGGCGCCTCCGGCACGTCGGCGGGTCGCAGTGCGGCGAACTCCTTGCGCAGCACCGGTACGACCTCCTCACCGAGCAGGTCGAGCTGCTCGAGCGCGGCCTTCAGCGGTAGTCCCGCGTGGTCGAGGAGGAACAGCTGGCGCTGGTAGTCGCCGACGTACTCGCGGAAGCTCAGCGTCCTGTCGATCACCTGCTGTGGGCTGCCCACGGTCAGCGGGGTCTGAGCCATGAAGTCCTCCAACGACGGGCCGTGTCCGTAGACCGGTGCGTTGTCGAAGTAGGGCCGGAACTCGGCGATCGCGTCCTGCGAGTTCTTCCGCATGAACACCTGCCCGCCCAGCCCGACGATGGCCTGGTCGGCCCGGCCGTGACCGTAGGACTCGAACCGACGCCGGTAGAGCCCGACCATCCGCTCGGTGTGCTCCTTCGGCCAGAAGATGTGGTTGGCGAAGAAGCCGTCGCCGTAGTAGGCGGCCAGCTCAGCGATCTCCGGACTGCGGATCGACCCGTGCCAGACGAACGGCGGGACGCCGTCCAGCGGGCGCGGGGTGGAGGTGAACCCCTGCAGCGGGGTGCGGAACTTGCCCTCCCAATCGACCACGTCCTCGCGCCACAACCGGCGCAGCAGGGCGTAGTTCTCCACAGTCAGCGCGATGCCGTTGCGGATGTCCTGGCCGAACCACGGGTATACCGGGCCGGTATTGCCCCGCCCGAGCATCAGGTCCACCCGGCCGCCGGCGAGGTGCTGCAACATCGCATAGTCCTCGGCGATCTTGACCGGGTCGTTCGTGGTGATCAGGGTCGTCGAGGTCGACAGCAGCAGCCGCGAGGTCTGTGCCGCGATGAAGCCCAGGAGCGTCGTGGGCGAGGACGGGACGAACGGGGGGTTGTGGTGCTCGCCGGTCGCGAACACGTCCAGCCCGACCTCCTCGGCCTTGCGGGCGAGCGTGACCATCGCGTGGATCCTGTCGAACTCGCTCGGTTCCACACGGGCCGTGGGATCTGGCGTCAGGTCACCGACGGTGAAGATTCCGAACTGCACGACACCCTCCGTAAGTAGTTGAACTGTTGACTACTTACGGAACCACACACCCGGGTGGGGTATTCCATCCTCCCTCCCTCCCTCCCTCCCTCCCTCCCTCCCTCCCGACCGGCACGGTGAGAGCATTGGTCGCGGCGCGTCCTACCTGGCGGCGAACGGCATGGCCAGCGGCCGGATCGGCGAGCCGGTGGCACCGCGCAGCTTCATGCAGGCGCCCACGAAGGCAAACTCGTCGATGCCCTCCTCGGCCAGCGCCTCGCAGTCCACCACCTCCATGATCGGAATGCCGCACTCCGCCAGCAGGTAGGTGTGCACCACCTGCCAGTTGTCCTCGACCTCGGTGGGCATCTGCTCGAAGCTCACGGTGTCGGCGCCGATCATCATCGCGCCGGCCTCGGCCAGGAACTTCGCCCCGTCCAGGTTCAGTCCGGGGCTGTCCACCATGTAGGCGATCGGGTCCGGCCAGCTCTTGATCCGCCCGGTGCGCACCAGCACCACGTCACCGGGTCGCAGCTCCAGCTTCTGCCGCCGCAGCGCACTGTTCAGCTCGGCGCCGGTGATTCCGTAGCTGCTCGGCAGCATCTCCACCCCGAGCAGCGCCGGGATGTCCAGCATGATGCCGCGCGCCACCACCGGCGGGTGCTTGTCCGCACCGTTCTTGGTCCAGCCCCGGCTGCCCAGGTGGTCGTGGTGGTGAAAGTGGTTGAACACCTCGCCGTCGTAGCCGAAGTGGTTGAGCGTGTCGAGATGCGTGCCGCAGTGGGTGTACATCGAGAACGCGTCGCCGGAGTAGGTGATCTGCTCGTTCTGCGACCGCCCGACGCCCATGACGTCGTCCACCACCGTGCCGCCCGGTGTGTGCGTCATCCACATCTGGAACGGCGGATCGCCGCCCGCCGCCCAGGACGGCATGCCGACGAAGTAGTCCAACGCGAGGTCGACGATCTTGCCGGCGTCGGCCTGCCGCAACACCTCACGGCAGGATTTCGGGGTCATCAGGTTGAGCATGCCGATCTCGTCGTCGGCGCCGAACGGGCTCGCCGAGACAGTCCGGAAGGTCGCGTTGAACGCGGCGATCCGTTCCTTGGTGCCGGCGTCCACCAGCATTGGTCCACACACGGTGGTTCTCCTGTCACAGTTCGGTGGGTCAGTCGGTGGCCAGCGCGCCGACCAGCGGCTCGACGGCCGGAGCTGGCGCGGACCGCAGGCTGAACAGCCGGTAGAGCAGCGCGGCCACGCCGACTCCGACGAACCAGCCGTAGGCCGATGCCCCCGACAGCGCCGGGACCAGCGTCAGCGCGGCGCTGATCAGCGCCGCCGGTACAAAGGCCGCGACGGCGCGCGGGTTCCAGCCGTTCCGGAAGAAGTACGGCGAGTCGGGGCGGTCGCTGTACAGATCGGGCACCGACAGCCGGCCCCGGCGATTGAGGTAGTAGTCGGTCACGATCACGCCGAACAGCGGGCCCAGCACCGCGCCGAGCGTGCCCAGGAAGTAGGTGATGGCGACCGTGGAGCTGTAGAGCTTCCAGGGCATCACCAGCAACGCGAGCACACAGGTGATCAGTGCGCCGCGAGTGAAGTTGATCTTCTGAGGGAATGCGTTGGCCAGGTCGTAGGCCGGCGAGACGACGTTCGCCACCACGTTCACGCCGATCGTGGCGAAGATGAACACCAGCGCGCCGATCGCGATCAGTGCGTGGTTGCCGGTGGCGGAGAGCAGCTCGGCCGGGTCGGTGAAAGCCTTGTGGTAGAGCGTGCTCGCCGCGACGGTGTTGACCACCATGAGCGCCATGAACACCACGCCGTTGACCGGAAGGCCCCAGAAGTTGCCCAAGGTGACCGCGCGCCGGCTGGGCGACATCCGGGTGAAGTCGCACATGTTGAGCATCAGGGTGGCGTAGCAGGCGATCCACATGCCGGCGTCGGTGAACATGTGGTTGATCGTCGCCCCCACCGACATCGGCTTGCCCAATGCGGCGAAGTCCAGGTGCCAGCCTGCCTTGGCAAGCAGGACGATACCGGTGGCCAGCATCACCACGGAGATCGTCGCGCCGGCGTAGTTCTGGAACTTGCGCACCCGCTCGATGCCGTGCGTCACGACCACCAGCTGTAGCGCCCACAGTCCGAGGAAGGCGATCCAGCCGAGCGGGGACAGCCCGAGCCAGCCGCCCTGGTCCAGGGCCACCCAGGAGGGCCTGATGATCAGCAACAGCACGATCACCGCACGGGAGGCGAGGTAGGTCTGGATGCCGTACCAGGCAACCGCCACCACCGCCCGGATCAGTGCCGGCAGGTTCGCGCCGTAGACGCCGAAGCTGGCCCGGGCCAGCACCGGGTAGGAGATGCCGTAGCGCTGGCCGGCGAGTCCGATCAGCTGACTGCCGACGAACGTGACGCAGAAACCGATGAAGCAGCCGGCGATCACCGCCCACGGATTCAGCCCGACGAACATCATCCCGGCGGCCATCGTGTACTGCCCCATGTTGTGCATGCAGGCGAACCAGACCGAGGTGATGCTGAAGGCGCCCCAGCGTCGGTCCGTGGTCGGTGCAAGATCCTCGTTGTACAGCCGGGGGCTCGGTTGGGTGGGTGCTGTTGTTGTTACCGCGGTAGTGGTCACAGCAGTCGCTCCTGATGGTGTCGGGATCGGCGCCGTTGCCGGGATCTTCGGTGGGGGTTGCGCTAAACCGCTGTCGCGTAGCGGGAGTTGGGCTCTAGGCCGCTGTCGTGTAGCGGTGGTTGAGGATTTCGCCGCGCACGTCGTCGCCGACGAACTCGCCGCCGGCGTACACCACGCGGCCGCCGAGCACGGTGGCGTGCGACCAGGCCCGCAGCTCCATGCCCTCGTACGGCGAGTAGTCGACCGCCGAGTGCAGGTCCTGTGCGCGGATGATGCGCCGCCCGGTGTCCAGTACGACGAGGTCGGCGTCCGCCCCGACCGCGACCCGTCCCTTGCCGGTCAGCCCGAACTTGCGCGCCGCGTTCGTCGAGGTCAGGGCGACCGCGCGGGACATACTCAGGCCGTGCTCGAATACCAGGTGGCTGAGCAGCAGCGGCAGCAGCAACCCCACCCCGGGCAGTCCGGCGCGGCCGTCGATGAGGTTGGGTTTCGCCTCGGCCGGCCACACGTTGTGGTCCGAGCCGAAGAAGTCGATCTCCCCGGCGAGCACCGCGCTGGTGATCTGGTCGGCGAGCTCGGGGCCGCGCAGCGGCGGCGCCACCTTGCCCGCCGGGCCGATCGGCAGGCCGGTGTGCAGCAACATGTAGTGCGGGCAGGACTCCAGCGAGGCGGCCGGGTAGCCCAGCGCCCGGCGGGCGCGTATCGCTTCCAGGCTGGACACGTGCACGATCGACACCGGGCAGCCGGCGCGCTCGGCCAGGTAGAGCGCGGTCCAGGTGGCGTCACCCTCGGCCTCGACCGGCCGGCCGCGTTCGTAGGACTCCAGGTCGGGCATGCCGGCGCGGGTCTCCTCGGCGGTGCAGTGGGCGACGATGTCGCCGTCCTCGGCGTGCACCAGCGCCTGGCAGCCGTGCGCCGCGATGGCCTGGAACGCCAGCCGCAGCTGAGCGTGGTCCAGGCTGCCGATGCCACCGAGGGCACACGCCTCCGCGCCCCGGTAGGGCATGAACATCTTGAACGTGCGCATGCCGGCGGCGACCGCATCGGGCAGCTCGGCGAGCTGCTTGTCGTTCATCACGTAGCCGTGGAACAGCACGTTCATCCGGGACTGGGCGGTCGCGGCGGCCACCCCGGATTGGTATGCCTCCACCACCGAGCCCTGGCCGAACGGCGCGTAGTTCAGCGCGGTGGTGCATCCGCCGGCGATCGCCGCGCGCGTTTCGTAGGTGTAGTTGTCCGCCTCGGACATCCCGGGCAGGTGGCTGAACTCCGGGGCGAGCTGGCCGATGTGAGTGTGCGAGTCGATCGCCCCGGGGATCACCCAGCGGCCCTCGGCGTCCAGGGTCCGGGTGGCGCTACCGAGGTCCTCGTCCCGGCCGGCGATCGCCGCGATGCGGCCGGCGCGCGTTGCAATGGTGCGCGGCTCGGGGCTGTCGGTGCCGTCTTGCGGGATCACCGCGTTGCGGATCAGCAGGTCGAACGTGGTCATCGGGGGCCTCCCACCGGGTCGGGGACCGCGGGCGCGAGGATCGCCGCCCAACGCCGGGTCAGGTAGTCGGGCCGGCCGTAGCCGTCGGCCAACTCGTGGTGCTGCCAGGACAGGCGCCGCTGTTCCGGCTGGTTCTGGTAGTCCCGCCAGAGCAGGAAGACGGCCGTCGAGGCGAGCAGTTGGTACTCCACGACAGCGGCCAGCGCGCGGTCGTCGTCAAGCAGGTCGGCTGCCTCGACGGGATCGCTGGTACGCGGGGCGAGCCGCTCGAAGTCGGCGAACGCGGCCGCCTCGACCTCGGCCAGCCGATCCGGTGGCGGCGGCCCGCCGGGTCGGCTCACCGTGTACCCGGCAACCGCCTGGTACAGCGCCGCCCAGCCGCCGCGCGCCGGTTCGTCCAGCCAGAGCAGCCCGTGGAAGAGCATCAGCGCGTGATGGCGGATCATGCTGTACGGCTCCCACTCGCCGCGCAGCTGCGCCTGGAGGACGTCGTTGGTGAAGGCGATCTCGATCCTGCTGCCGTCGTAGAGCAGCGACCGCAGCTCGGGCCGCTTCGCCAGCACGGGCTCGTAGGCCCGCTCCAGCAACGCCAGGAAGAAGCCTGCGTCGGGCAGGTGGTGGATCACCCTGCTGTCCCCGAGGTCCTCCGGCCAGCAGGGCATGAAGCCGCCGAGCACGGTGTCCTCGAGCACGGCGGTCCTGGTGCCGACCGGTCCGGGGTGCGCTGCCGCACCGGCGTGTGCCAGCAGCGGCTCACTCGCCGCCGTGGCCTTGGCCAGCCAGTACCGCACGGCCGCCTCCCGAATGGGGAACGCCGGTTCTCGGGCCGTCATCGGATGCCCTCGGCGGTGCGGTGCTGCTCGCACGCCCGGTCCACCGAGTGGCCCTGGGTGGTGAGCACCACGATCACCATGCCGGGCACGCCGCGGAACATTCCCTGTGCATTTCTTGCCTCTCACGCCGGACCGTCGCGGTCCTGACTGGGTTCTAGGTGAAGATGTGCGACTTCATCTGCCCCCCGCAGCGTCACCCGACCGTGTCGCGCCGTGATTGCCATGTCAAGTTTCACTGGACAGCCGAAACGCGCCGTTTCCACACGACCCCTCGCCGTAACATTCGCCCTCGGTTTTGCCCGGCCGGCAGCCCAGTCTCCTGTCCAAAGTGGACATTAGTGTCTGCCCTTCTCGCACGCCGCGTGCCAACGCCGGGGATACTTGCAGGTCATACGGGGTAGAACTGCCACGTACGACTGATCGAGTCGCCCTAGGGTCGAGCGTCAGTTCGCGACGCTCCAATCATGCGGAAGCGGCCGTCGACGAGGGTTCAGCCAGTGCGCCAGAGATCTCAGCAGCACTCCAGAGTGTTAAGCGAGCCGGCGCAGTGTTAATTTCAGGTCGCAGACGTTCGGCTTCACTTGACACTTTTGAAGCAGGACTTCAACGTCTATCGAAGCTCGCACGCACGACTCGCACGCACGGCGGAAGGCTCGGGATGGCGGCAGGTTCTCGCGATATCGTCGGCTACGGCGCACACAGCCCGACCCTGCCCTGGCCCGGCGGCGCGAAGCTTGCGATCTCCCTGGTCGTCAACTACGAGGAGGGGTCCGAACGCTCCTTCGCGTCCGGGGACCCCGACCAGGAGCCACTGACCGAGTGGGGCTCCTACCCGTTGCCGCCGGACATCCGGAACCTGGCCATGGAGTCGATGTTCGAGTACGGATCACGGGTCGGTGTCTGGCGCATCCTCGACGTGCTCGCGCGACACGACGTGCCGGCCACGTTCTTCGCCTGCGCGGTTGCGTTCGAGCAGGCGCCCGACGTGGCCAAGGCCGCGGTGGCGGCCGGGCACGAGATATGCAGCCATGGCTACCGGTGGGAGGAGGTGTTCAGACTCTCCGAAGAGGAGGAGCGCGAACACATCCGGCGCGCGGTCGAGTCGCTGGAGCGCACCACCGGGCAGCGTCCGCGCGGCTGGTACTGCCGGTACGGCCCCAGCGAGCGAACCCGCGCGCTGATCGTCGAAGAGGGGGGCTTCAGCTACGACTCCGACGCCTACAACGACGACGTGCCGTACTTCGTCGACGTCGAGGGCCACCGGCACCTCGTCGTGCCCTACACGGCGGACAACAACGACTTCCGGTTCTGGCAGGCAAACGGCCCGACCACCCACGGACAGTTTCTCGAGTACCTCAAGGACAGTTTCGACGTGCTCTACGACGAGGCGCGGACGCACCCTAAGATGATGTCGGTGGGGCTGCACTGCCGGATGATCGGCCGACCGGGCCGGATCGGTGCGCTCGACAAGTTCATCGACTATGCCAAGGGGTTTCCTGAGGTGTGGTTCGCGACCCGGGCCGAGATCGCGCAGTGGTGGCTGGACAACCATCCCGAGCCGGGGCCTCGACTGGATGATTCGAAGATGGCACTGGCGCGTCGGAATGGGGCACGATGACCAGCGCGGCCGAGCAGGTCCCGGATCCGTCAGACTTCGCTGTGGGCGCACGGGTGCGGGAGATACGGCAGCGGAACGGGCAGTCACTGCGTGCACTGGCCTCCGCGCTCGGCATCAGCGCCAGTGCCCTGTCCCAGATCGAAACGGGACGTACCCGCCCATCGATCCAACGTGTGCATGAGATCGCCACCGAGCTGAATATCCCGCTGAGCGCGCTGTTCGCGCCAGTGCTGGAGACGCCACAGACCGACGCCGCGCACGGCCTGTCCAGCTCGGTGAGCTACGACTCGTCGATCTGTGTGCAGAAGGCGGTCGAAGCACCGACAATTCAGCTCGAGAACGGCATCCGCTGGGACCGGATCAGCCCTAGGGAATCCGACGGTCTCTCATTCTTGCACCTCGTTTTCGAGCCGAAGGCGGGATACTCCGAGTACCTGCGGCACAACGGACGCGAAATTGTATACGTTATCGAGGGAACACTGACCTTCCATGTCGGTTTCACCGCGCGCGAAGTCAGCGAGGGAGACTCATTCATGTTTCCCTCGACAACACCGCACAAGGTAGTCAACCCGACCGAGCACAGGGCCCGCGCCTGCTGGCTGGTCCTCACCTAACCCGTTCAGCAGCGACTCAACGCACCGCTCGAACGAGCCGATAGACCAGTAATTGCGAATGAGATGACGCCGACCCAGTTTCCTGGGAATCGGTCGCTTTCGCCCAGCCATAAGGAGAACGGCGTGGCATCTGATGCTAATGCGGCTGTGAAGATGCTCCTCGAAACCGCGAACCTCACCGTATCCGAAGAAGAGTTCGCCATATTCACCGAAAGCTATCCGATTCTGCGGTCTCAGGCCGACGGCCTCTACCTGCCACAACTCGAGCACGAGGCACCGGCGGTGTCATTCGATCCCGCCGCCGAATGAACGTCAGCCCCGCATCCCAGACACAACAGGAGCAGAGATGCCGCAGGAACTGCCGCTGACCGTCAAGGACGCCGCCGCTGCGTTGCGCGCCGGCTCGCTGAGCTCGGTACAACTCACCGAGGGCTTTCTGAACCGGATCTCCGCGCAGAACGAGTCGCTGGGCGCGTTCGTCGCGGTGAGCGGTGAGTCGGCGCTGAAGGCGGCTGAAGCCGCGGACTCGGACTTCGCCGCCGGAGTGGATCGGGGTCCGCTGCAGGGGATCCCGCTGGCGGTCAAGGACATCATCGCGACCGACGACGCCCCGACGACGGCGAACTCACGGGTTCTGGATCCGGAGTGGGGCAAAGGCGTGGACGCCCCAGTCGTGGCTCGGCTGCGTGCCGCCGGCACGGTCGTCCTGGGCAAGACCACCACCAGCGAGTTCGCCATCGGGCTGCCCGACCCGGACAAGGGATTCCCGATTCCGCGCAACCCGTGGAACCTCGACCACACGCCGGCGGGGTCGAGCTCCGGCACGGGGATTGCGGTGGCCGCGGGTCTATCGCTGGGCGGCCTGGGCACCGACACCGGCGGTTCGGTGCGTGGTCCGGCGGCCCAGAACGGACACACGGGTCTGAAGGTGACCTTCGGCCGGGTGCCGAAGAATGGCGTGGCGCCGCTGGGCTACACATTGGACAGTGTGGGTCCGATGGCGCGCAGCGCCTACGACTGCGCGGTCATGCTCGAGGTCATGGCCGGGTACGACCCCGGCGACCCGTATGCCGCGCAGGTACCGATCCCGAAATACTCCGAGTTGTTGACCGGTGACGTGCAGGGCCTACGTGTCGGCGTCCCGATGCCGTACTTCTATGACTCCCCCGAGGTGACCGACGAAGTACGGACCGCCGTATTCGCCGCGCTCGATATCCTCAAGGGCAGCGGCGCGGAGGCGAGTGATGTCGTGGTGCCCTATGCCGAGCAGGCAAAGAACGCCAACCATATAACCCTGGTCGCCGAGGGCTATGCCTATCACCGGAACAACCTGGTGAACCGGTGGAACGACTACGGTCGCTACACCCGCCGGGCGCTGGTGCGCGGCGCGTTCCTGACAGCGGGCGACTACACACAGGCCCAGCGGTTTCGGTCGTTCTTCCGACGTGCGCTCGCCGAGCTCTTCGTGTCCTACGACGTGTTGATTACGCCGACCTGGCCGACACCGGCGCCACGCAGCGACGAGATGTCCCCGGAACTGCAGCTGCGCAGTGTGAGCTTCACCGGGCCGTGGAACCTGGCAGGGTTGCCGGCCCTCGCGGTGCCGTGCGGATTCAGTTCGTCCGGACTGCCACTGTCGATGCAAATCATCGGCAAGCCGTTCGCCGAAGGCACCGTTCTGAAAGTCGCGGACGCCTACCAGCGTCAGACTGATTGGCACCTGAAAGTCCCACCGGTGCAGACCGCGGTAGCTGCTTAGTACTGCAACGGCAGTTGCTTGACATGTGGTAGATCATTGCTGGTGTGGTGGTTGATGTTGCGGCGGTGGAGTTGGATCGGTTGCATGCGCGGGTAGCGGGCCGGTTCGCGCGGGCCGAGCCGAGGGCTCGGATGCGGGAATATGTGGCCGGGCTCGTTGCCGGTTTGGAGCGAAAGAACGGGTGGACGCTGGCCGAACGCGCTGGTGAGGCGTCTCCGGATGGGATGCAGCGGCTGCTGCGATGGGCCGACTGGGACATCGACGGGGTCCGTGATGATGTGCGTGAGTACGTGGTCGAGCGCCTCGGAGATCCGGGTGGGGTGTTGATCCTGGACGACACCGGGTTCCTCAAGAAGGGCACCCGCTCGGCCGGGGTCCAGCGGCAGTACTCCGGGACCGCGGGGCGGGTAGAGAACTGTCAGATCGGCACCTTCTTGGCCTACGCCTCGCCCCGAGGGCATGCGTTGATCGACCGCGAGTTGTATGTGCCTGAGTCGTGGACCGCCGATCGGGCACGCTGCCAGGGCGCGGGCATACCCGACGAGGTGGAGTTCGCCACCAAACCCCGCCAAGCGATGGCGATGCTGGGGCGTGCCATCGACGCCGGCGTGGCGTTCTCATGGGTCACCGCCGACGAAGCCTATGGCCAGGTCAAGTACCTGCGGGTGTGGCTAGAACAGCATGATGCGCCCTATGTGCTGGCCACCAAGTGCAACGACACCCTGATCACCAGCGACGCTGGGCAGCGCCGCGCGGACGAGTTGATCGCCGCCCTGCCGGCGCGGGCGTGGCGGCGACTGTCGGTCGGCGCCGGCGCGCACGGGCCCCGCGAGTATGACTGGGCACGGGTCCCGATCCGCATCAGTTGGGCGCCCGGGCGCGGGCACTGGCTGCTGGCCCGCCGCAAGATCACTGAGCCCGGCCAGGTGCCCGGTGAGATCGCCTACTACGTCTGTTTCGGGCCCCGCCGATCAACCTTGCTCGATCTGGCCTGGACCGCCGGGTCACGCTGGCGGATCGAAGAATGCTTCCAACAGGCCAAGAACGAGGCCGGACTTGATCACTACCAAGTGCGCAGCTGGCGGGCCTGGTATGCCCACATCACCTTGTCCATGCTCGCCCTGGCCTGGCTGGTCGCGGTGAAAAGCCAGCTCACAAAGGGGGAACCAACCCCAGCGAACAACACATGATCAGCTTCACGCTACCGGAAATCCGCCGCCTGCTCGTCCCCCTCGCGCTCCAACACGCACACGCCGTCGACCACATCTGGCACTGGTCCCACTGGCGGCGACAACGCCAATACCAAGCCCGCGTCAGCCACTACCGAAAACGAGGCTACGCACTCACCTAACTGCCGTTGCAGTATTAGGGAGTGTCTGGTGGAAGTGGATGTTCTTGTCCCGCGGCAACGCCCCGTTTTGCGCGTCCTGGACCGGCGTATTGCGACCGGAGAGCCGGCCGTGCGCTGCCGGCGCACCACCTCATACCCCTCTGACGTGCAGCTTTGCGCCGAGGGCGCCCTCGGCGGAGGAGGGGACTCCAGGCGATTTTCCGCGTAATCAGCCCTTCACTCATGAGCCGGTTGGGCGAAACAATGGTGAACTTTCATGAGGAAATGCGGACAGCACGACTCGTGTTCACGCGCCTGGTCTGGATCATTCCCGTCGCGGCCGGCGTGATGACCATCACCTTCTTTGTCGGCCGAGTGTTCTCCGGGGATCCGACGAATCTCTACGCCCCGCCGCAGGCGGACGCTGCATTGCGAGCGAAGGTCCGCGCGTCGCTCGGGCTCGACAAGCCATTGATCAATCAGTACTTCACGTACCTGAAAGATCTGTTACACGGGAATCTCGGTACGTCCTTCACCACCGGCCGCGGCGTAGGGTCGGATTTGCTCGAGCGGATGCCCGCCACGCTGGAACTGGGTACCATCGCGCTGGCACTGGGGATCGTCATCGGAATTCCGCTCGGCGTCGTTGCGGCGGTCAAGCGCGACAAATGGCCGGACTTCACGGTTCGCGTCTTCTCTCTCGGCGGTATGGCACTGCCGGCTTTCTGGGTCGGGCTGATCCTGCTCTGGCTCTTCTTCGTATCCTGGGGAATCCTGCCCGGACCGGTGGGGCGTCTTCCGGTGAATGTGCCCGGACCGCCGACGGTGACCGGATTCCTGCTCGTCGACAGTCTGCTCGCCGGCAACCTCTCGCTGTGGTGGCAGGCCGCCCGTCAGCTGATTCTGCCCTCGCTGACTTTGGGATATGGGGCGCTCGGCCCGATCGCACGGGTCACCAGAGCGTCCATGGTCGACGCTCTGGAATCCGAGTACGTCCGCACCGCGGTGGCGATGGGGCACCGGCGTCCCACCGTCTGGTGGTATGCGCTGCGGAACGCCCTGCTGCCGGTGCTGACCATGATCGGCACGACGGTCGGGTATCTGTTCTCCGGCGCGGTACTCGTCGAAGCCGTGTTCGGCTGGCCTGGGGTCGGCGCCTATGCGTTGCAGGCGATTCAGAACTCCGATTTCGCGGCGTTGCAGGGCTTCGTCATCTACGCGGCTGTCCTGTTCGTCGTCTGCTATCTGATCGTCGACCTTCTGTACCTGGCCATCGACCCGAGGACGCGCGCATGACCCCAACCACCCGCTCGGCGGCGGGCGTGGCGGAACCCTCCGGGTCCGGTGGCAACACGGGGACCGCCGGCCCCGTCGCCAAGACGCGCAGGCGACCCCCGCCGGCCGGCGCACTGGGCTTCCGCATCGGTGTCGGACTGCTCACCGGCTACCTCGTGGTGGCGATCATCTCGTACTTCTGGACGCCGTTCGATCCGCTGGGCGTCGGCGGTGACGTGCTGGTGAAACCCGGTACCCCGTACCTGTTCGGCACCGATCGTCTCGGCGAAGACGTCTTCTCCCGAACGATGGTGGCCACCCGGTACGACCTGGCGATCACCGTCGCCTCGGTCGGTCTCGCGTTGGTGCTCGGCACCATTCTCGGCACGATCGGCGGCTACTACGGCAAGTTCTGGGACGGCGCGATCATGCGCGCGATCGAGACCTTCAATGCCTTTCCCACCCTGCTGTTCGCGATGCTCATCGTGTCCGCCGTCGGACCGGGAATCCTGAACATTATCGTGGTACTGGCATTCGTCGGCCTACCGTCTTATCTGCGCCTGGCCCGAGCCGAGGTCATGTCGCGCAAGACGTGGCAGTTCGCGGAGGCCGCGAGAATGGTCGGCTGCCGCTCGTGGCGCGTCGCCTTCCGACATCTGCTCCCCAACAGCATCGGCCCGCTCCTTGCCTTCACCGCGGTGAACGCCGCGTGGGTCGCCCTGATCACCGCCAGCCTCGGCTACCTCGGTATCGGCCTGCAGCCGGGGGTTCCCGAATGGGGCAGCATGATCGCCAACGGTCAGGACGGAATCATCACCGGCCAATGGTGGGTGTCATTCTTCCCAGGGATGGCCATTCTGGGAATGACCGGGAGTCTTTATCTTCTCGGCGACGGACTCGGTGACCGGTTCGACCCGAGGCGGCGTCGATGAGCGCCGACACCGCGTTCGACCCCGCCGCGCGTCACTCATCGCCTGTCCGTGAACCGATTCTTGAAATTGACAACTACGGCGGGTACTTCTCCACCTCGGCCGATCAGGCCCCCGTCCTGAAGGGCATCACGTATTCCCTTGCCCGCGGTGCGATCACCGCGATCGTGGGTGAGACCGGTAGCGGAAAGTCGCTGACCGCTTTGTCGATGCTCCAGATCCAACCCGCCAGCTTTGTGCGGACGTCCGGACGGATCCTGTTCGACGGCCAGGACCTGGCAGAGCTGGACGAGCGCACCTTGCGTGATATTCGCGGCGCGCGGATCAGCATGGTGTTCCAGGATGCCAGGGCCGCTCTGAACCCGATCTTCACGGTGGGCCGCCAGATCGCTGACGTGTGCCGCCTGCACCAGGGCCTCTCCCGCAACGACGCCAAAGACGCGGCCATCGCGGCACTGCGGCTGGTGCACATCCCCGACCCGGAGCGACGCGTGCGCCAGTACCCGCACGAGTTCTCCGGCGGTATGGCACAGCGGGTCATGATCGCGATGGCGCTGGTGTGCAAGCCGGAACTGCTCATCCTGGACGAGCCGACCACTGGTCTGGACGTGACCATCCAGGCCGAGATCATCGCGCTCATCACCGAACTCTGCCGGGAGTCCGACCTGACCACGTGCCTGATCACTCACGATCTCGGCGTGGTGGCGGAGACCTGCGACTACGCCGTGGTGATGCGTCGGGGCGAGGTACTCGAAACAGGCAGCTGTGAACAGGTGCTCACCGCGCCACGCCACGAATACACGCAGCAACTGCTCGCGGCCAGCCGATTGGTGGACGACGCGTGAACACCAACCCCTATCCCATCTTACGGGTCAACGGGCTGCGCAAGCACTTCGAGGTCGGACACCCGCGCAAACGACTCAATGCGATCGATGACGTGCAGTTCGATCTGTTCCCCGGTGAGACACTCGCCGTCGTCGGTGAGAGCGGCTCCGGCAAGTCGACGCTGGCCCGGTGCATCGTGCGGCTGATCGAGCCCAGCGCCGGTGAGATCGAACTCGACGGCAGGTCCATCACCCAACTCGGCCCCGCCGGCCTGGCCCGGGTCTACCGCCGGATCCAACTGGTCTTCCAGGATCCGAACTCGTCGCTGAACCCACGCATGACGGTGCGCCAGGCCATCGAGGAACCGCTGCAGCTGCAGCTGAAGATGAGCCGCGCGCAGCGAGCCGCGCGCGGCCGTGAGCTCGTCGCCATGGTGGGACTGGCCGACGAACACCTCGATCGCCATCCGCATCAGCTCAGCGGGGGCCAGCGCCAACGCGTCGGTATCGCTCGGGCACTGGCCGCGCAACCCCAGGTCCTGATCCTCGACGAGCCCACCTCGTCGCTGGACGTGTCGGTCCGCGGCCAGATCCTGGAGCTGCTCCAAGGCCTCCAACAGACGCTGGGTCTCGCCTACCTGTTCATCACCCACGATCTGCAGGTGGTCCGCCGGGTCTCGCACCGGGTGGCGGTGATGTACCTGGGCGGGATCGTCGAGCAAGGCCGCACCGAAGACGTCTTCGCGGACCCGATCCATCCGTACACCCGCGCGCTGCTCTCGGCCGCGCCGACCGCCCGGTGGGGTGTGACTCGCGAGCGTTTCCGGTTGGCCGGTGAGATACCGAGCCCGGTCGACCTTCCCGACGCCTGTCGACTGGCCGGGCGGTGCCCGTTGGCCGAGAAGCCCTGCCACCAGGCCAAGCCCGCACTGATCCCGTTCGGTCCGCACCGTGCGGTTGCCTGCCCACCAGCGTTGGCACAGCGCCAGAGCCTCGTGGTGTGACGCTCCCGCCGAACAGCCTCGCGTTTCCCGACCCGACCGGAAGAGATCCCATGGAACTGCGCAGTCCATACAGCGGGCAACGGTCTCCCCTGCGAACCCAGGACCCGACACCGCTGCCGCAAGGTCCACTCGTCAGCCGGCGCGCCGCACTGACCGGCATGGCCGGCGTGGCCGGTCTGGCCGCCCTCGTGCTGGCCGGTTGCTCGACCAGCGGCGGCACCAGCGGGTCGGCGGCGAACGTCAAGGCCCCGACGAACCAACTCGTGCACGCGTGGACCTCGGACTACACCAGCCTGGATCCGGCCAACACGCTCGGTGTCGACGAGAACCAGGAGATCGGCGTCAACATCTATGAGCGCCTGCTCCAGTTCAAGTTCACCCCCGGCGACAACGGCACGCTCAACGGCTTCGGCCTGGACGTCACCCCGCAACTGGCGACGTCGTGGACGGTGGACGGGCCGAAGATCACCTTCCAGCTCCGCGACGGGGTGAAGTTCTATCCGAGCGGCAACCCGATGACCGCCGAGGATGTCCGCTACAGCCTCGAGCGAATGGTGATGATTCCCGGCAACGGTCAGTTCCAGGCCGGCGTAGCGGGGCTCTACCACGCAAACCAGTTCAAGGTCATCAACCCGAGGACCATCGAGGTCACCACCACGAACCCCGCGGGTACGCCCACGGCGGTCCCGGTGGCACTCGCGTCATTCCGGTTCCAGCAATTCGGCATCGTCGACTCCAAGGTCGTCAAGTCGCACGCCAGCCCGGACGATCCGTATGCCGCCAAGTGGATGCAGAACAACGTGGCCAGCACCGGGCGCTACTACGTCGACAGCCACCAGCCCGGCCAGCAGGTGGTGCTGAAGGCGGTACCGAACCACTGGTCCGGCTCGGAACCGGCATTCACCACCGTGGTGCTGCGCATTCTCGGCGGCGCCGATCTGGTGTCGCTCATGAAGGGCGGGCAGATCGACTACGCGGCCAAGGGATTGGCGGCGCGGCAGTTCGACCAGCTGCAGAGCAGCGGATTCACCGTGCTGCACGGTCAGACACCGAACATCCTCCGTGCCGATCTTTCGCTCGATGCCGGTCCGCTGAGCAACGTCGCGCTCCGCCAGGCGATCGCCTACGCGGTGCCCTACGACGACATCGCCAAAGTGGTTTTCGCCGGACGTGCCAGCGTCGCGACGAGCATCGTCAACCCGCAGGCACCCCAGATCGACCCGGCGTGGGCGGTCTACCAGAAGAAGGATCCCGCCAAGGCCACACAGCTGCTCGCGGATTCGGGCACACCTGCCGATTTTGTGCTGGACATCTGGTACGGCACCGGGGTGGCGTACTACGAAGACGTCGCCCGACTGATCTCCAGCTCGCTGACCTCGGTCGGTATCAAGACGAAGCTGCAACCGCGACCGCCGGTACAGCTCATCGATCTGCAACAGGGCCGCATCCACCACACCGCGAACGACATGAGCGGGATGCTGATCACCGACGGTGTCATCTGGCTGGACGACCCGGATACGACGATCGATCTCTGGGGCAAGTCGACCGGCGACCTGAACTGGTCGCACTACGCCAACCCCGAGGTCGACAAGCTGCACGCCGAGTTCCGCGACTCCGGCGATGTCGCCGCGCGCACCGCCGCGTACAAGACGATCCAAGAGGACATGGCTACCGCCGTAGGTGCGATTCCGGTTGCCGTCGAGGGTCGGACGGTCGTGACGAACCCGCATGTCACCGGGGTGACGTACACCCCGGACCCCTACGCGCGGTACGAGTACCTCAAACCGAGGCAGACCACTTGACCCGTGCGGGGCGCACGACGCAAATTCACGAAGGGATGCGGTAATGGCGGCTCGGCAGTTTCATCTGGGCTGGTTCCTCGGCGGCGGGTTCGGTGTGCACGGGTGGATGGACCAATGGGCCGGGAACGTGGCACAGGACTGGATGAAACCGGGACTGATCCTCGACCTCGCCCGGGCCATGGAACGAGCCTGTTTCGACTACCTGCTACTCGAGGACTCGTCGTTCGTCCCGGATGACTACGGCGGGTCGACCGACTTCTACCTCAAGAACGCGCTCCGAGCTCCCAAGCACGACCCGATGCCGCTCGTTCCGCTGTTGGCGCAGGCCACGTCGCGTCTGGGCGTCGTACCGACCGTGTCGACCTCGTTCTATCCGCCGTTCCTGCTGGCCCGGTTGATCTCGACGCTCGATCATCTGTCCGACGGCCGGGTGGGCTGCAATCTGGTGACCTCGACGAGTTCCCGTGCCGCGCAGAACTTCGGCCTGGACGAGCATCTCGACCATCACACTCGGTACGAGATGGCGGACGAGTTCATCGAGGTGGTGCGGAAGCTCTGGGACTCGTGGGAGCCGGACGCGGTCGTCGCCGATAGCGAGAAGGGCGTATTCGCCGACCCCGCCAAGGTCCACACCGTCGATCACGATGGCAAGTTCTTCAAGACGCGAGGTCCCCTGAACGCACTTCGCCCGGTGCAGGGCCACCCGGTCATCGTGCAGGCCGGCGGCTCCCCACAGGGACGCGAGTTCGCGGCCAAGAACGCCGACACGATCATCGGATCAGCGCAGACCGTCCCCCAGATGAAGGCCTTCCGGAACGACATCCGGGAACGCGCGGCCGCTCAGGGCCGGAATCCCGATCAGTGCAAGGTGCTCTTCCTCATCTCGCCGACCGTCGCCCCCACAGACGCCGAAGCTCAGGTTCGCGCCGATCACGAGGCGGCAGCCGCCGCGGCACACGTGGAGCCCGGTCTGGCGCTGATGGGCAGCATCACCGGGATCGACTTCGCCCGGTTCGACCTCGACCAGCCACTGGGCGAGGTCAGCACGAACGGTCAGCAGGGCACCCTGGCTCAGTTCGCCCGCCAGGGGCAGGGACGCACGCTGCGGGAACTGGCGAGCGGTTTCAGCCTCGGCTACACCGGGCTGGTCGGTTCGCCGGACCGGGTAGCCGGGCAGATGGAGGACGTCATGGACGAGGTCGGTGGCGACGGCTTCCTGATCGGAACCGCCACAGTGCATCGCCGATACATCAGCGAGATCACCGACGGGTTGGTCCCGGCGTTGCAACGTCGCGGGCTCACCCGCTCGGCGTACGGCCACGAGCATTTCCGCGACAATCTGATGGAGTTCTGAGTCCAGTGACTCCGACTTCGGAGAAGTTCCCACCCCTGCCGATCGACAGTTCCCGACTGACCCAACGCCCCGCCCGCAGGGTCTACAACATTCTCCGGACCGCCATTCGTACCGGCGCGATGGATCAGCATGAACAGCTGGTGGAGTTCCGTCTCATTCGCTCGATGCGGGAGAGTCGTGGCGCGGTGCGTGAGGCGATGCGAATGCTCGCCGACGAGGGACTGCTGACCCGTGAACGACGGGTGGGAACGCGGGTTGCGCGCGACATCATTCGAATACCGGTCATGGACGAGGTGATCCCGATCGATGGCCCGACGCCAGCTGGCCTTGGTGATCAGGAAAGGACGGTGATCTACCAGCTCGAGCGCCGGATGGTGGTTCCGCCCGAGCCGGTGCACAACGCCCTCTCACCACGCGACGGGCGGGTACTCATGCTCGACCAGCTGATCCTGCTGGACGGGGAGACCGTCGGCGCGAGGACCACCTACATCACCGTCGACCACACCAGCGAGAGCACCCTGCAGGCGGTGACCGGTTCCACCCACCATCCCCTCGCCTACGGACCGCTGTTCAAGGAGCTGTTCGATCAGGACGTCGGGCGCAGTGACTTCACCATCGAGTCCATCGCCTCCGGCGAGCGGACCAGCGGCCTCCTCGACATTCCCATCGGTTCACCGATCTTGCTGGTGGAGACACTGCTGCGCGGTAGGGACGAGGTCCCACGGCTACTTTCCTATGCCCATCTGACGAGCAACAGGCTCGCGCTGTTCGTCTCCGGTTCGGCACCCAGCGCCTGATCCCGTGCTGGGTCGGAGACGAACAGACCACCCCATTCCCAGGCCTATCCGAGAGGTTCGCGTGACCGCTACCGAAAACACCATTGCGGGTCCCCAGCGAGATGTCGTGGGATACAACGGAAAGCCGCCCAAGGTGACCTGGCCGGGTGGCGCCCGGATTGCGATCTCCCTGGTGGTCAACTACGAGGAAGGTTCCGAGCGCGCGGTCGGCGACGGCGACCCGACCGGTGAACAGGGCAGAACACCGGACTGGCCGGCCGGAAAACGGGACCTGGCGCTGGAATCCCTCTACGAATACGGGTCACGAGCGGGCTTCTGGCGCCTGATCAGCATCTTCGACGAACTCGACGTGAAGAGCACCTTCTACGCGTGCGCGGTTGCCCTCGAACGCAACCGGGACGCGGCCAAGGAGATCCGAGGGCGCGGCCACGATGTGGTGTCCCACGGCTATCGGTGGGAAGACGTCGTCCTGTTGGGCCGCGACGAGGAGCGGGAGCACATCCGCAAAGCGATAGCCTCGATCGAGGAGACGACCGGTGAACGTCCGGTCGGGTGGTACTGCCGCTACGGACCCAGCGTCCACACCCGCGAGCTGCTGGTCGAGGAGGGCGGGTTCACCTACGACTGCGACGCCTACAACGACGACCTGCCCTACTGGACCACCGTCCACGGCACAAAGCACCTGGTGGTTCCCTATTCGCTGGCGGCGAACGACATCAAGTTCCAGAGTTCCTATGGATCACCGAAGGACTTCGAGGACTACCTGAAAAGCGATTTCGACCGGC
The DNA here is from genome assembly GCF_052566575.1 of Pseudonocardia sp. Cha107L01. NCBI lineage: Bacteria > Bacillati > Actinomycetota > Actinomycetes > Pseudonocardiales > Pseudonocardiaceae > Pseudonocardia > Pseudonocardia sp. Cha107L01. Next base: position 3,684,074 of record NZ_CP199579.1, on the reverse strand, counting down.
TGTACAAGGAGGGTGAGACCCACCCGAAGATGATGTCGATCGGCCTGCACATGCGCCTCGTCGGCCGTCCGGGACGCGCGCAGGGCCTGTACAACTTCATCGAATACGCCAAGTCATTCCCCGGGGTGTGGTTCGCCACCCGAGGCGAGATTGCCCAGCACTGGTTCGACCACCACGCATGAGCTCCCTGAGGAGGACTCGATGACCATTGATACCCCGATTCCTGGTCCGGTCCGCGACCTGGTCGGATACAACGGCAACCCCCCGAAGGTCACCTGGCCGGGCAATGCGCGCATCGCGATCTCGTTGGTGGTGAACTACGAGGAGGGTTCCGAGCTCGCGATCGGTGACGGCGACCCCCGGACCGAACGCGGTTACCACGAAGCGCCCTACTACCCCTGGCCGGCGGGCGAGCGGGACCTCGCTTCGGAGTCGATGTACGAGTACGGCTCGCGCGCCGGTTTCTGGCGGCTCATGGACATCTTCGACGAACTGGAGGTGAAGAGCACGTTCTACGCCTGCGCCGTGGCCCTGGAGCGCAATCGGGATGCCGCCCGGGAGATCCGCGCACGGGGGCACGACGTGATCTCCCACGGCTACCGGTGGGAGGACGTCACGCTGTTGACCCGGGAGGAGGAACGCGACCACATCGCCAAGGCGATCGCGTCGATCGAGGAGACCACCGGGGAACGTCCGGTCGGGTGGTACTGCCGCTACGGACCCAGCGTCAACACCCGGGAGCTGGTGGTCGAAGAGGGCGGCTTCACCTACGACTGCGACGCCTACAACGACGACCTGCCCTACTGGACCACCGTCCACGGCAAGAAGCACCTGGTGATCCCCTATGACATCGTCGCCAATGACGGCGGCTTCGCCGCCGGGCTGGTCGGCCCGCCGCGTGAGTTCGAAGAGCATCTGCGCTACGACTTCGACCGGCTGTACAAAGAGGGCGAGACCTACCCGAAGATGATGTCGATCGGGCTGCACATGCGCCTCGTCGGCCATCCCGCACGGGCGCAGGCACTGGCCAACTTCATCGCCTACGCCAAGTCGTTCCCCGGCGTGTGGTTCGCGCGGCGGGGCGAGATCGCGCAGCACTGGTACGAGAATCACGCATGAGCGATGTCGACGCTCTGAAGGCGCGCGCCGGCGAGGTCGTCGACGAGCTGCGTGACGAGCTGGTGGAGCTCAGCTCGAAGATGCACGCAGACGTCGAACTGGCCTTCGAGGAGGTCAAGGCCAGCGGGTGGATCACCGACCTGCTGCAGGCCCATGGCCTGCGGGTGGAGCGGGGCCTGGGCTCGCTGCCGACAGCCTTCAGAGCCACCGCCGGCTCGGCTGGACCGAGGCTGGCCTACCTCTGCGAGTACGACGGACTTCCCGGCTACGGCCAGAGTTGCGGGCACAACGTGGTGGCGGCGGCCGGGGTGGGCGCGGCGATCGCGCTCGCCTCGGTCATCGATCAACTCGACGGGACGGTGATCGCGCTCGGGACCCCGGGTGAGGAAGGCAGCGGTGGCAAGTACATCCTCGAACGCGAGGGCTTCTTCGCCGACGTCGACGCCATGATGTTGATCTACCCAGGGATGTACAACGTCGCACACTCCCGTGCCGTCGGCGCGGTCATGGCGACGTTCGAGTTCTTCGGCAGGGCCGCCCATGCCGCCGCTCGTCCCGAACTGGGCGTCAACGCGCTCGACGCGATGTTGCTGGCCTTCCAAGGCATCAACGCGCTGCGCCAACAACTGCCGGGCGATGTGCGTGTGCACGGCATCATTGACAAAGGCGGCACGTTGCCGCAGGTCATTCCCGATCACACCGCCGCGCGGATCATGGTCCGGGCCAACCACGGGACCACGCTCGACGAGGTCGTGCCACGCCTCGACCGGTGTCTGGAGGGTGCGGCGCTGATGACCGGCACCCGGTTGGAACGCAGCTGGCGGACCCGGGCCGAGGGCGCCCAACCACTGCTGAGCAACGAGGTGCTGGCGGCGGCGTTCGCGGACAACCTGGCCGGGCTCGGACGCGAGGTACGGCCGAGGGAAGAGCTCTCCGGGGCCTGGTCCGGCGACACCGGGGCGATCAGCTGGCTGGTGCCGACCATCCAGCCGCAGATGGCCATGACCGGGACCGACGTCGCGCCGCATTCGCACGAATTTCACGCCGCGTCGGCCTCGCCGGAGGCCACCGCATGCATCATCGACGCCGCGAAGGCCATGACCATGACCGGAATCGACCTGCTCGCCAAGCCTCAGCTGATGAGCGACGTGCGCGCCGAGTTCACCACCCAACGGGCCGCCGGCGGATGAGCCCCATGAGCCACCATCTGCGCCGGGTCGCCGGACAGGACCTCCGCTTCCGCGCCTTCGCCTGTGTCGGGGCCGCCGGCGGGGTCGCTGACGAGCCGACTGATCCGGTCCTGCTCGGGGTGAAGGACCTTTTCGACGTGGCCGGGCTGCCGACCGCGCTGGGTACCGTTGCCGTTGCCGCGCGCATCGCCACCGAGACGGCGGCCGCGGTCGCCGCACTGCAGCGCTGGGGCGCGGTCGTGGTGGGCAAGACCGTCACCTCCGAGTTCGCCTACTACCAGGCGAACATGACCCGCAATCCGTGGAACCTGGCCTACAGTCCGGGCGGGTCCTCGTCCGGCTCGGCCGCAGCGGTGGCCGCCGGAGAGGTCCCGCTGGCCATCGGCACCCAAACCAACGGCTCGGTGATCAGGCCGGCGTCCTACTGTGGTGTGGTGGGTGTCAAGCCCAGCCACGGCGCCATCCCGGTGGACGGGCTGTTCCCGTTCGCCCCGTCGTTCGACACCGTGGGCAGCTTCGCGCGCACGGTTCGGCTCGCCGGTGTCGCCGCTGATGTGATGGCCGGAGGGCGGCTGGGCTACCGGGAAACTCCCGAGCAGCGTCCACCCGGCGTGCGGGGGGCACGGCTCGGCCTGGTGCGGACCGGTGACTGGTCCGGGGTGACCGAACCCATGCAAGACCTGTTCGCCGGCACCGTGGCCCTGTTGGACGGCCATGGCGCGAAGGTCGAAGAACTGGTCACCCCGCTGTGCGGCGAGGAAGCGCTGGCGCTACACCGGACCATCTCGGAGTTCGAGGGCTATCGGAGCCTGCGGCGGCTGGGCATGCAGCGACCGGATCTGCTCGGTGCCGAGGTGGCCGAGTTCATCCGCGACGCCGCCCTGGTCAGTGAGGAGGTGTACGCGTCCGCGCTGGCTCGGCGCCGCGAGCTGCTGGCGGAGTTGGACGCTCAGCTTGCCGGGCTGGACGCGTTGGTCACGGTACCGGCGGCGGGTGAAGCGCCGCTCGCGGGCGACAACGGCGACCCCCGGTTCTGCACCCGGTGGAGCCTGGCCGGGACCCCGGCGGTCTGTCTGCCCGCGGGTTTCGGCCCGGCCGGGCTCCCGATGGGCATCCAGCTGGTCGGCCGTCGAGGCTCGGATGCGGCGCTACTGCGGCTGGCCGCCTGCGTCGAGGAGGTTCTTCGCTTCGCCCGCAACTATGAACGGCTCGACGCGGGAATTGTCGTGCCCGCACCATGAGCCCGGCGCGGTGTCGGAGCCGTTCGAACCTATTGCGCCGGCGTGTAGAAGCGGTACTGCGCGGTGTACCCGACGGCTTGTTGCGTGCCGTCCGTACATGCCCCCGCCGGTGCGACGCCGCCGTGGGTGTCCAGCCGTTGGATGTAGGAGACGTCCCCGAACAGTCCGCTGCCCCGGTGTGCGGTGGCCTTCAGCAGCAGCTCGGGTACCGCGCCCGGGACGGCCACCGTGGCGCTCGCCGCTCCAGTGACAGCACTGCCGTCGCTCGTTGAGATCCACTGCGGCCCCGCGGTGTGCAGGACCTGCTCGGTGCCGGACGTGAGGACCGCGGCGGGCTCCTTCAGAGTCCATGCGCCCTTGGTGCACGCATACACCTGTGAGCCACGATCGACCGTCAGCGTGGCCACGAGTCGTTGGCCAGCGGGAACGGCGAGCTGAGCCGGGACGGTCGCAGCGTCGGCCTCCGATGGCTGAGCCTGGGACGGTTGGTCCGCCGGCGCGGTTCGACCGCACGCGACCGCGCCCACCAGCGTCAGAGCCACGACGGCGGTACGGACGGCCAGAGCCTTTCGGGCACGACGACGCACCGGCTGATCCCCTCTCCCCCCGGAGGGTTCACCTCGAGAACCCTTGACCTTGATCACAAGCTAGCACCGCGACACAGAGCGGAGCTCGGGCAGCACGGCGGTGCTCTCAGGAACGCGGCGGCCGGGAACTGACCGTCGCGACGCGCATTGCCCTTGATTTCCCCGCTCGAGCTCGAATGTGAGCTATAACAGAATGGGATGGGCCGAAGAAAGCCGGGGATTCCATGCGGCGCAGATGGTCACCGATAGCGGCGGGGTTCGCGACGGCGTGCTGTGTCCTGACCCTGGTTGCATTGACGGGGTACGCCCCGGCTGGTCCGGGTCGGCAGGAGGGCGGATCGACACTGTCCGTGACTCCGCTGGCCGTGGCACGGTCGCTGCCCGCTGAGCCCATGCAGGTCAGCGGTGATCTCGCGCCGTGCGCGCTACTGACCAGCGCCCAGGTTCACCAGCTCGGGCTGAACCCGGGCGCGCAGCAACCGGCCGGCGACGCGCGCGGCGGGCCGTCGTGCGTATGGAAGACCTTCGTGGCGGCTCGCTGGGGAGGCGAATACCTGGCGCGACTGCTCCATGGGCCGACTCCCGGCGGCACTCCGGCCGCGTCGATCAACAACCTGCCCACCGTGGAGTACAGGCCGCCGAACCTGGACCCGGGCGCCTACTGCGTCTACCTCGTGACCGTTGCGCCAGGCACCACGCTCTGGGCACAGTACGGCGGCCCGAACCAGTCCGGGATCACCCACGTGATCGCCTGCCGCAACGCGCAGGCCGCGGCGTCGGACATGTCCGGCACGTTCAGGTCGCTGTCGAGCTAGTGTCCTGCGCCGGAAATTCGTGTGATAAGTCCGGGGATCCAGGTGGCGACTGGCAAGGCGCCGCCCGCGGCTCATACCGGGGTACTCGCCAGGGCGGCAACGCCGCCAGGCGTCATCTGGGCGCCGGAATTATTGCGCAGATTTCCGGCGCGGGGCGCTAGACCGTATCCCGCCCGGGCCGGGCTGGTTCCGGCGCGGCCAGCGCGGCGGTGAGCATGGTGACGAGGTTGGCGACGAACGCGTCGTGCTCGAGCAACATCGGCAACCGCTCGTCGACGTGTCGCGCGCGGTCGGCCAGCGCGGCGGTCAGCATGACGATGGCGATCGCGATCCGTTCCCGTGCGATCGGCTCGGCGAGGTGCTCAGTGCTGCGTCTGTGCAACAGCGCCAACTGCTCGGCCAGCGCGGTACCAGCGAGCGGATGGGGCACCTCTCCGGTGCGCACCCCGGCCTGGCCGGCCAGCTGCACGACGATGCGCAGGAAGTCGCGGCCACTCTGATCGGTCAACTCGGCGGTCATCGGCTCGACCACCGCCGCCAGCACCGCGCCGAGGTCCGCATCGGCGGTGAGCGCCGCCAACGCCGGCTTGCGTTGTTCCTCCATCCGCCGAATATGGCGGTCCACGATCGCACCGAGCAGCCCGCGCCGCGAACCGAAGTGGTAGTGCACCGCCGAGTCGTTCGCCTGCCCGGCCATCGTCACGATGTCGCGGGTCAGCGCACCGTCGATGCCCTTGCGGGCGAGCAGATGCTCACCGGCGCGCAGCAATCGCTCCCTTGTACTTGTGGCGTCGCGTGGCACGGGCCCATACTAACGGCCTCCGTTACTAACGTGAGCCGTTAGATCGAGGAGTCCCCGTGCCCGACATCGCGTCAGCGCCGCGCTACGACCCCTTCGCGGACTCGTTCCAGCTCGACCCCTATCCGGCGTACCGCGAGCTGCGCGACCACGACCCGGTGCACCGCCACTGCGACCCGCCGTTCTGGGCGCTGTCCCGGTTCGACGACATCTGGCACGCCGTCCGAGACAGCGGCAGCTTCTCCTCCGCGCAGGGTCTGACCTTCTATCCCGACGAGATCGGCACCCTCGGACTTGCGCCCACCCTGGTGATGCTCGACCCGCCCCGGCACGGCCAGCTCCGCGCGCTCGTCAGCAAGGGGTTCACCGCGAGGCGGGTCACCGACCTCGAGGAGCTGATCCGGGAGTTCGCCCGACAGCGGATCGCCGAGCTGGAACGGCGGGTCGCCGACCACGAGCCGGTCGATCTGCACCGCGACTACTCCGCCGCGATCCCCAACTTCGTGATCGCGCACCTGCTCGGGGTGCCCCAAGCGGACCGGGTCCGCTTCAACCCGTGGGTCAGCGCGCTGACCTGCCTGCAGAACAACGGTTTCCAGGTCGACACCCAGACCGCCATCGAATCGGTCGCCGAGATGTTCGGCTACTTCAGCGAGGTGATCACCGCGCGGCGCGCCGACCCGGGCGAGGATCTGATCAGCGCCCTGGTGGTCGCGGAGGTGGCCGGCGAAGGGCTCACCGACTGGGACATCCTCGGCTTCTGCTTCGCCATGGTGGCCGGTGGGAACGACACCACCGGCAACCTGATCTCACACGGGGTGATGCTGCTCGACGGGCACCACCGCCAACGCGAACAACTGGTCGCCGACCCCGCCCTGATCCCGAACGCGCTACTGGAGTTCCTCCGGCTGGAGAGCTCCGTACAGGCGCTCGCCCGCACCACGCTCCGGCCGGTGACCCTGCACGGCGTGCGAATTCCCGAGGGCGAGAAGGTGCTGATGCTCTACGGGTCCGCCAACCACGACGAGCGCGAGTTCGGCGGCGACGCCCACCGACTGGACATCACCCGGAGCATTCCCCGCCACCTCGCCTTCTCCAGCGGGGTGCACTTCTGCATCGGCTCGCACCTCGCCAGACTGCAGGCCCGGGTCGCCCTCGAGGAACTGCTCGCCCGCCAGCCGACCGTCGGGGTGGACCTGTCGCGGGCACAGCGGCTGCGCTCACCATTCACCCGGGGCTGGGTCAGCCTGCCGGCCACCGGGATCACTCCTGGGTGACGGCTCAGCGTCGCTCGAGCGATTGGACGGTCAGCCCGGGACGGCGGAGCCTGACCCCCCGGCAGCTGCCAGCGTGGTGTCGGCGAGGATGCGCAGGCCCTGCTCGAGCTGGCCGTCCGGGGTGGTCAGCGGCGCGAACACCTTGATCACCTCGTCGCGCGGGCCGGCCGATTCGATGATCAGGCCGTTCCGGGCGCAGCCTCGAGTGACCTCGGCCGACAGCCGTGGGCCGACGTCGATGCCCTGCATCATGCCTCGGCCCTTGAGCCGTGCGCCGGGGACCTGACCGGCCAGGTCCGTGAGCAGCCGGCTGACCAGCGCGGACCGTCGCGCCACCGCATCGGTGAACGTGTCGTCGGACCAGAACTTGAGCAGCGTGGCCCGGGCCGTGACGAAGGCGTGGCCGTTGCCCCGGAACGTGCCGTTGTGTTGGCCGGGCTGCCACTGGTCCCATTGCGGCCGTACCAGCAATACCGACATCGGCAGGCCGAAACCGGACAGCGACTTCGACAGCACCACCAGGTCGGGCACGATCCCGGCGGGCTCGAAGCTGAAGAACGTGCCGGTGCGTCCGCAGCCGGCCTGGATGTCGTCCACGATCAGCAGCGCACCGTGCTCGCGGGCCAGCTCGGCGACCCGGCGCAGCCACGCCGGTGATGCGACGTTCAGGCCACCCTCGCCCTGGACGGTCTCCAGCAGGATCGCGGCCGGTGCGTCGATGCCGCTGGACGGGTCGGCCAACATCGCGGCCAGCAGCTCCGCAGTGTCGAGGTTCGCGTGGTAGCCGTCGAAGGGCAGCCGCGACACTCCGGGCAGCGGGATCACCGGGCCGACCCGGTTGGTGCTGTTACCGGTCGCGGCCAGCGCGCCGGCGGACACCCCGTGGAAGCCGTTCGTGAAGGCGATGACGTTCGTGCGGCCGGTCACCTTGCGGGCCAGCTTCAGTGCGGCCTCCACCGCGTTGGTCCCGGTCGGCCCGGTGAACTGCACGAGGTGGTCCATCCCACGCGGCTCGAGCACGAGCTCGCTGAAGGACTCCAGGAACGCGCCCTTGGCCTCGGTGAACAGGTCGAGCCCGTGCGCGATGCCGTCCCCCGCGACGTAGTCGAGCAGGGCCGCCTTGAGGTCCGGGTCGTTGTGTCCGTAGTTCAACGCCCCTGCCCCGGCAAGGAAGTCCAGGTACTCCCGACCCGAGGTGTCGCGCACCACGCTCCCCCGGCCGGTACTCAGCACAGCGTCGAAGCCCCGGCAGTAGCTCCGAACAACGGACTCGCGGCGCTCGAAGATCTCGGTCTCCGACCTCGTCGTGAGAGGCATCTGTGTCCCTTCGCTGACAGGGATCCCAGAAATCCGGTCGACCTCTGGGTCGCGCGCCTACAGCGGTCAACTCGCGGGACGCACCCGCGGTCCCGTCCACCTCGTAGTTCGGCCTGGGGGGCCCGCGCGTTTCACAGCCAGGGTCACAAAGTCCTAACGCTCCGGGCACAGCAATTCAGCCAGGTCACAGACTGGTCACGGACGGCTGGTGGGAGCGGACCACCCGGTCAGGACACGGCGGCTTCGTGCTCGTAGCCGGTGGCCTCGGCGGTGTCGGAGTTGGCCGTGCGGGCCTCATCGAGATGCGTGAACTGCTCCCTGTGCCACGCGTCGGCGTTGCGGCGCAGGCGGGAGCGCCGCTCGCGGATGGCGCGGAACGCGGGGGTCAGCAGGTGTTCGGCGGCGGCGGCGCGCGGCAGGCCCAGCTCGTCGGCGGTGGTGTTGCCGTGGAAGAGGCGGGCGAGCGCGTACATGGCGCGCAACGCCATACCCTCGGGCACGGAGACGATCTCGTGCAGCGTTCCGGCGATCGCGGTGAGTGTGGCGTGGGCCAGCGCCGAGGACTCGGGGGCCGGCGGGCCGGTGACGGCCTGCAGCAGGTCGTCCACCCGCTGGGCCTGGTCGTTGTTCGCGATGCCCTCCACGAGGCGGGCGTCCACCCCGAGCACGTGGGCGATGTACCACCAGTACCGGTAGAGGGAGTCCTGCTCGGCGGCGTTGAGGTCGAAGCCCATGACAGCTTCGGCGCGGTAGGAGGTGATGGTGAAGTCCATCCAGGTGCGGGCCAGGTCGACCTGGTTGATGGGCGCTCCGTAGGCGGGCTCGTCGTAGCCCCGGCTCCGGGCCAGCCGGCGCATGTGGGCGTGCAGCATCCGCACCTGCAGGGTGGCGACGTACCCGTCAGCGCCCCGGCGCATCGCACCGGGCAGCGTCGCGGTGCGGACCCACTTGCCGGTCTCCTCGAGCCGGCGCCCGGCGCCGTCCACCAGCCGCCCGGTGAGGGCCAGCACCGTGGCGATGGAGGGCGACTCGTAGACCCGCACCAGCGCGCCCGCGGACAGGGAGATGGCGTGCACCGCATTGGGCATCGTGTACTGCGGCAGCGGCCCCTCCTCGAGCAGCTTGTCGTCGACGTAGTCGGGTAGCGACTCGGCCTGGGTCAGCAGCGCGGCGACGGCCGGCGACGGATCGGCCAGCGAGTCCAGGCCTTCGGCGATGCCGCGCGCCAGGTCGGCCCGGACTCCCCTGCCCCGTTCGTGGATCTCCTCGACGACCGCGTCGGCGAGTGGGTCGGCCGTGGTCAGCGCCCAGTGCAGCAGGTCGGCGCGGTCCTCGCCGAACTGCGCCGCGATGGACGAGCGCCGACCCCTCAGCCGGGGCCAGACACGGGACACCTGAGGTTCGAGCCCGAGATTCATGGTTTCGGCGCTTCCCGTTCGTTGTCCGGATCTCAGCCAACCTTAATAGTCGTTTGTCAATATAGCGGAGGCTGATACCAGTACGTCCGCGACCGCGACGGACCCGAAGTGAGCACCGCGCGGACACCGGTTGTGGCACCCTCAGGAACCGACGAGGTGCCGTGCTGATCCGGTCCGCCGATCGCGTGGACACGGATTGCCCCTCAACGTGACATCAGTTAATCTTGAGGCAGTTTACAATTGATTTCGTTGTGAAACGAGATGCTAACAACGGAATCCATTGATCCTGCGGTCAAAATCTGCAAAAGTCAGTGCGACTAGCACCCCACTCCCCCTCGGTCCGCGAAGGAACGTGGTAATGACGGAGATCCAGGACGCCGCGACAGCGGTGCGGTCAGGTGTGCTCCCCGCCATCGAACTCGTCGGGCTGACGAAGTCGTTCACCTCGCACGGCGAGGTGGTACAGGCGGTCAAGACCGTCGACATGAAGATCGTCGAAGGCGAGTTCTTCTCCATGCTGGGTCCGTCCGGCTGCGGCAAGACGACGACCTTGCGGATGATAGCCGGGTTCGACGAGCCGACGGGAGGCATCGTCTACCTGCACGGCAACGACGTCACCGGCGTCCCGCCGAACAAGCGCGACGTGAACATGGTGTTCCAGACGTATGCGCTGTTCCCGCACATGAGCGTGGCCGACAACGTGGCTTTCGGTCTCAGGCGCAAGGGCATCGCCAAGGACGAGGTGACCCGCCGGGTCGGCGAGATGCTGGAGATCGTCGACCTCGCTGGCCGGGAGAAACGCCGCCCCAAGGAGCTGTCCGGCGGCCAGCAGCAGCGGGTCGCACTGGCCCGCGCGCTGGTCAACAACCCGCGCGCCCTACTGCTCGACGAACCGCTCGCCGCCCTGGACCTGAAGCTGCGCCAGGCGATGCAGGTCGAGCTGAAGCGCATCCAGCGCGAGGTCGGGATCACCTTTGTCTTCGTCACCCACGACCAGGGCGAGGCACTCACCATGTCGGACCGGATCGCGGTCATGAGCAATGGGATCGTCGAGCAGCTCGGCACCGCCCGGGAGATCTACGAGCACCCGGCCACCAAGTTCGTCGCCGGCTTCATCGGGACCTCCAACCTGCTCGCCGGCAGGGTCCACGAGGTCTCCGAGGGCACCGCCGTGATCGTCGCGGGCCCGGACGAGCGGATCCTCGTCCCGGTCCCGGGCGGCCACTGTGCACCGGGCGGCGAACTCGAGCTCACCGTCCGGCCGGAGAAGATGGGCATCTCCGCCCAGGCACCGAGGGGCTCCGGCTGCGCGGTCCGCGGTGTCGTCACCGAGGTCGTCTATCTCGGCACGTCCACGAACTACAACGTCAGGACCTCCACCGGCGCCGACGTCACGGTGTTCACCCAGAACGCCACGTCGGCGGACGACGTCGCCGTCCGGGGGGACAGCGTCTGGCTCTCGTGGGAGCCGCGGCACTCCTACGCGATCGGAGCATGAGCATGGACCGGAAGATCGACCCCGCCCTGCTGCGCGGCCTCAGCCAGCGCCGCTACGACCGCCGCGACGTCATGAAGCTGTTCGGCGTCGGTGCCGGGCTGGGCGCGGCCGGCCTCACGCTCGCGGCCTGCGGCGTGAAGGGGGCGAAGCAGGCCCCGGCCGACCAGGACGCCGTCGCCAAGTACTGGGCCGACAAGAAGCAGAACGGCCACCTGGACTTCGCCACCTGGGCGCTCTACATGCCGAAGGACCAGGCGCCGCTGAAGGCCTTCACCAAGGAGACCGGCATTACGGTCAACTACCAGGAGGTCATCCAGGACGACCCGTCGTGGTACGGCAAGATCCAGCCGCAGCTGGCCGCCGACAAGCCCATCGGGTACGACCTCATGGTCGTCACCAACGGCATGGAGCTGGACAAGCTCGTCGAGTTCGGCTACCTGGCACCACTGGACCACTCGAGACTGCCCAACTACACCCAGAACGCCGACCCGATCTACCGGAACGAGGCGTACGACAAGGGCAACGTCTACTCGATCCCCTACACCTCGGGTTACACCGGGATCGCCTACAACCCGGCGTACGTCAAAGAGCCGATCACCAAGATCGCCCAGCTCTGGGACCCGAAGTACGCGGGCAAGATCGGCATGATGAAGGACCCGCAGGAGCTGGGCAACTTCGGCATGCTCCTGCTGGGCGTCAACCCGGAGACGTCCACGCCGGCGGACTGGACGAGGGCCGCGGCCAAGCTCCGCGAGCAGAAGCCACTGGTCCGGGCCTACGTCGCGCAGGACTACACGAAGTCGCTGGCCAACGGTGACCTGTGGATCTGCCAGGGGTGGTCGGGGGACATCTTCCAGGAGAACGCGTCCAACGGGTCGAACCTGCAGTTCGTGGTGCCCGAGGAGGGCGGCACGATCTGGACCGACAACATGATGATCCCGAAGACCGCCGCCAACCCGGTCGACGCCATGATGATGATGGACTACTTCTATCGGCCCCAGGTCGCGGCGGACCTCACCGAGTTCATCAACTACGTCACGCCGGTGCCGTCCACCAAGGACCTCATCGCCAAACACGCGGCGGCCTCCACCGGGGACGACAAGAAGACCCTCGAAGAGATCCTGACCAGCCCGCTCGTGTACCCGACCGCGGCGGACCTGGCCAAGCTCAAGCGCTACCCGAGCCTGAAGAGCGCCGACGAGCAGAAGACGTACCAGAACACCTTCCTGCCGATCTCCTCGGGCTGAACCATGGGGAGCCTTCGCGCGCGGTTCACCCCCTACGCCCTGATGCTGCCCGGTGGACTCTGGCTGGCGATCTTCTTCGTCATTCCGACGCTGATCCTGCTGCAGTTCTCGCTGATGACCGGGAACGAGGCGGACGGGTACCAGTTCACGTTCCACTGGCAGAACTACAGCGATGCCCTGTCGACGTATTACCCGCAGTTCATCCGGTCCCTGGAGTACGGCGGCACCGCGACGGTGCTCGGTATCGCGCTGTCGTACCCGGTGGCGTACTGGATCGCCTTCAAGGGCGGCGCGCGCAAGTCGACGTACCTGTTCCTGATCCTGTTGCCGTTCTTCGTCTCGTTCGTGCTGCGGACGATCTCGTGGCAGTTCCTGCTCTCCGACAACGGCATGGTGCTCGGGCCGCTGAAGGACGCCGGCCTGCTGCCAGCGGACTTCCACGTGCTGCAGACGTCGGTGGCCGTAGTCGGCGGTCTCACCTACAACTACCTGCCGTTCATGGTGCTGCCGATCTACGTGGCATTGGAGCGGGTCGACCCCGGGGTTGTGGAGGCCTCCTACGACCTCTACAGCAGCCGCACGCAGTCCTTCCTCAAGGTGATCCTCCCGCTGTCGCTGCCAGGGGTGTTCGCCGGCGTGCTGATGAACTTCGTGCCGGCGGCGTCCGACTACGTCAACTCGGAGGTCCTCGGTGGGCCGGACAACACGATGATCGGCAACATCATCCAGGACCAGGCGCTCACCGTCCGGGACTACCCCACGGCCACGGCTCTGTCGGCCACCCTGATGCTCGCCCTGCTGGTCGGCATCTTCGCCTACGCACGGGCGCTGGGCACCGAGACGGTTCTGGAGGCGGCGGCGCGATGACCACGGTCCTCTCCCCCGCTCCGGTCCAGCCGCCCAGGCCGCCCAGGTCACGGACCAAGCTGGGCGACCGGCTGCTCCTGGGCTACACCTGGGCCGTCATCGTCTGGCTCTGCCTGCCCATCGGCGTCATGATCCTTTTCGGCTTCAACGACGTCCAGGGCCGCTACAACAACCGGTGGCACGGCTTCACGCTCGAGTGGTACGCGCACGTGTTCGACCTGTCCGGCCTGACGAACGCGCTGAAGGCCTCAGTGATCATCGCCGTCGTGTCGACGCTGATCGCAACGGCCCTGGGCACGTTGCTCGGCGTGGCACTGGGCCGGTACCGGTTCCGGGGTGCCGGCACCAGCAACCTGGTCCAGTTCGCGGCGATCTCGACGCCCGAGATCGTCATGGGTATGTCGCTGGTGACCTTCTTCGTGCAGCTCGACATCCCGTTGGGCTACCTGACCATCATCATCGCGCACGTGATGTTCTCGCTGTCGTTCGTCGCGGTGACCGTACGGTCCCGGGTGCTCACCCTGGACCGGTCGGTGGAGGAGGCGGCCAAGGACCTCGGGGCCAGCGCCGCCGGCACTTTCTGGCTGGTCACCCTGCCGATGATCCTGCCCGGCGTCACGGCCGGGGCGCTGCTCGCCTTCGCGATCTCCATCGACGACTTCGTGGTCACCAACTTCACCGCCGGCAACGTGGAGACGTTCCCGCTGTGGATCTGGAGCGCACAGCGGAACGGTCTCCCGCCGCAGGTCAACGTGATGGGCACGATCATCTTCGCGGCCGGCGTCCTGCTCGCCCTCGGCAACGCCATGGCGGCTCGCCGACGCCCGGCGTAGCCGGGCCGCCCGGGTGCCGCCCGCGGTGCCGTTGCCGCCCGGGTGCCGGGGGCCGCCCGGGTGCCGCGAACGACGTCAGGGGTGGCGGTTCGACCGGAAGGTCCGGTGCACGGCCGCGGCGGTGCGCAGACCACTTTCGATGGCGCCGTCGATGAAGCCGGCCCAGCCGTTCGCGTAGTCCGAGCCGGCCAACCGGACCAGGCCGTGACCGGCCTGCAAAGCGGCCAGCGAGCGGGTCAACTGGCCGGGCTGCAGCATCGGCCAGGTCTCCCGGGAGAACTCGTCGGCGACCCAGTCGTGGCCGGTCACCTCCAGCACCTCCAGGTCGTCCCGCCAGCTGTGCACCGCTTTCGTCACGCCGGCCAGGTCATTGGGGTCGAGTGCGCCGGAGTCCGGCCCGAAGGCGACGAAGACGGTGTCGCCGCCCGTGCCCTCGGTCGCCGGGAACTCCGGCCGCAGCCAGGTCAGCCCGTTGCCCGGCGGCGCGTACGCGGTGAACGGCTCGACCTCGCCGCGGACCTTGATCCACGTCTTCAGGCCTCGGCTGGCCATCCGCTCGGTGACCGCGGCACCGACCAGCGGCGGCAGCTCGGGGGTGAACTCGATGCCGGCCAGCGCGTTCAGCGGCAGGGTGACGATCACGCTGCGAGCCGCGTAGCCGATGCCATCGGCCGTCCGCACGACCGCCGCGCCGGCGGATTGCTCGATCCGCCGGACCACCTGGCCGAGTCGGAGGTCGGCCGACGAGTCGGCGGCGATTCCCTCGGCCAGTGACCGGGTGCCGGTTGCGATCCGGTAGGTCGCGGTGGCCTCGTCCATCAGCTGCCGGTTGCCGGACGCCGCCGCGCACCACCGCAGCGCCTGGGTGAACGCACACAGCTCGGGCGGTGCGTTGAAGTGCTCGGACCACATGCCGACCTGCAGCTCGCGGTCCTCGGCGGAGAGGTCGAGCTGGTCGAACCGGTCCACGATGGACAAACCGTCGATCTCGGCCAGGTCGGGGTTGGCCAGCGGCTCGTACGGGCGCGGGAACCACTTCAGGGTGTCCCCGAGCAGCCCGTCGTGCCCGGGCGCGATTCGGGCGTGGAAGTCCTCCGGCGACTCCGCGCGGACCCGCCCGCCGGCGATCCAGAGCACCTCCCGCGCGGTCGGGCTGGCGACGATGTCCAGGTCGTAGCGGGTGATCTCGCTCCAGGTGTGCGGCTGCAGCCAGTGCACCCATGTGCCGCCCATCTCCAGCTCCCGGCCGAACCGGTCGTCGGTCCAGGTACGCCCGCCGATCCGGTCCCGTGCCTCCAGCTGCAGCACCGAGTAACCGCGCCTGCTGAGCTCCCGAGCAGCCGTCAAGCCGGCGAAACCGGCGCCCACGATCACCACGTCGTACGACTCGACCATGACTCCCGATCATTGCAGCATCGACGCCAACGGGCTTGCCGAGCACCACCCGACGACGGGGCCGGGGACGCTCAGCTGCCGGAGCCGATCGGGCAACTAGCTACCTCCGGCGGTGTCCGGGCTGCCGTGCCCTCCTTACGGTTGTCGGAGTGGCAAGCTGGGGCGAGCGTGGCGATTCCGCTCGGAGCGACGTGGATTCTCCGCTGGGCTGGGGTGTCAGCGACGAGATGAACGCCGCCGAGGCCGTCATGTGGCGGGTCGAGGTGGACCGGACGCTGCGCTCCACGGGGCTCGTGCTCGAGGAGCTGGACTCGGTCCCGGAGTGGGAGCGGTTCCTGGCCGCGCACGAGTGGGGAGTGCGCATGGCGCCCCGCTTCCGGCAGCGGGTGGTCGAGGCGCCGTTGGCGCTCGGTGCACCGCGCTGGACCGTCGATCCGGGGTTCGACCTGCGGTTTCATGTCCGCCGGGCAAGGTTGCCCGAGGGCGCTGGGTGGCCGGATTTGCTGCTGGCGGCCGCGCAGGTCGCAATGACCCCGTTCGATCGCACCCGGCCCCCGTGGGAGGCGCTGCTGTACGAAGGGCTGCCCGGAGGGCGGGCCGCCTACCTGCTGAAGGTGCACCACTCCGCCACCGACGGGCTCAGCGCGATCCAGTTGCTCGAGCAGCTCCATCCCCCTACCCGTGGCCCGCACCCGGCGAAGTCGCAGCCCCGCCGGACCGACGAGAAACCGACCAGCCCGCTCGGTGCGCTGGTCGGACAGGCACGCCGCGATGTGCGGGCGGTCCCCGGTCTGGTGCGGGACGCGGGCTCCATCGCGGTGAGCTCGCTGACCGACCCGGTGGGGGCTCTCCGCTTTGCGGCGAGCTACAGCCGGTCGCTCTACCGCGTGCTCACCCCGCCGTCCGCCGCCGGCTCGCCACTGCTGGCCAAGCGCAGCCTGTCCTGGCGGTTCACCGCGCTCGACGTGCCGTTCGCGGACCTGCGGGCGGCCGGCAAGACCGCGGGCGGATCGGTCAACGACGCCTTCCTGGCCGCGCTGCTCGGGGCGTACCGCCGCTACCACGCCGCCATGGGCAGCCCGATCGACAGCATCCCGATGACGATCCCCATCTCGCTGCGCAAACCCGGTGAACCCCAGGGCGGCAACCGCATCACCGCCGCGCGGTTCGCCGCACCGGTCTCCACCGCGGATCCCCGGGCCCGCATCGAGCAGGTCCGTGCGCTGGTTCTCGCCGCCCGCGGCGAACCAGCCCTCGACGCGGTTGGGGTCATATCGCCACTCATGGCCCGACTGCCCGGCTCGCTGACCGCCCGGATCGCCGGCCCACTGACCAAGGCGAACGACCTGCAAGCCAGCAACATCCCCGGGATCAGCCGCGACGCCTACCTGGCCGGCGCCAAGATCGAACGGATGTACCTCTACGGGCCCCTGCCGGGGTGCGCCGCCATGATCACACTGCTCAGCCACGGCAAGACAGCCTGTGTGGCGGCCAACCTCGACACCGCCTCCTTCACCGAGCCGGAGCTGTTCGAACGCTGCCTGCTCGACGGCTTCACCGAGGTACTCGCGCTGTGCCCAGACGCCCCCGCGCCACTGTTGCGGGGTGCGCCGGGGTGAGACCTGGTGGCGGACATCACCCGGTCGTGCGGTTTAGAAATCCGTCGCCGCGTCCCTTGGGTATCACGGAAAGGTAACGCTAACGTCGGTGTCAACCCATTCGACCCGGCGCCGCATCATCAGGGACCCCAGCCCCACGATGACCGTCGCCCAACGCGGTGGGGATCCCCCGACCCCTCAACCGGAGCCTTCTGGTTGGGACCCTCCCTGGAGGTCACCGTGAGCCCTTATCCCGCCCGGCTCGTCGGCGAGCACGTCCCGAAGAACGCGGATCGACTCGAAGTCCGCTCCACCACGCGCCGCCACCGCGCACTGGTACGCGGGACCGATGCGGCCGTGGTCCTCGGCGTGCTCGGATACACCACGGCCGAGCCCGCATCCCGCGTCGACGCGGCGGAGTTCATCTCCCGCGCGCGCGACTGGCTGGCCCACCACGACCCCCACGCCGTGCGTGACCCCGACGGCGCGAGCCCCATCAGCTGGACACCGGACCCGACCTCGGCGCAGGCCTACCACCGATCACCCACCGCCTACCGCGGCACCTTCTCCTCGTTCACCTTCACCTCCCGGGCGCCCCAGACCGATGATTGGATCTCCTGGCGGCCACGGTGATCACCGCCGAACACAGCGGCCGTCACTGCACCTTGACGTCCGCGTCGCGGTTGTGGCGCATCTCGTTGTCGCCGCGCGGCTGCTTGTCGGTGCCCTTGAGCAGCACCCCGACCCGACTGCCGAAGATCGTGTTGGCGGCCACGTCGAACCCGCCGTCGCCGTCGACGTAGATCCCGTACCGAGCGTTGTCCCCGATTACGTTCCCTCGGACCGCGTTCTGGGTGGCCTCGCTGACCAGCCGCACGCCGTCCTGCTGGTTGGCCCGGACCTCATTGCGTTCGAGCACGTTGCCCTGCGCGGTCTGGCCGACTCCGATCCCCGACTCGGTGTTCTGGTAGACCCGGTTGCCCCGCACCACGTTGTCCGAGGACTCGTTGACGTTGATCCCCTGCGCCGCGTTGAGGAACGAGTCGTTGTTCTCCACCGTGTTCCGGTCCGAACGCTGGTAGAGCACGATCCCGTGGTGCCCGTTGCGGTAGACGACGTTGTCGCTGACGACGTTGTCGACGCACTCCTCGGCGAGGACGATGCCGTGCTTGCCGTTGTCGTGCACGACGTTGCGCTCGATGCGCAGGTTGCGTGAGCCGGTGTGCGGGTCGATGCCGTACACCACGTTGTGGTGGAACTCGTTGTCCTGCACCACGAGGCCGTCGACCTGATAGGTGTAGAGCCCGTAGTACAGGTCCGACACGAGACTGTGGGTGATCGACCCGCCGGTGCCCGCGGTGCGCCAGGCCAGCCCGTAGGACTCGACAGCGCTGTAGCCGAGGTAGTGCAGCTCCGCGCTGTCGATGGTCAGCTGCCCGCCGTCCCGGGCCAACAGGTAGCCGCGGCCGTCGGTGAGCCCGGTGTCGGCCCGGCCCTCGGCGGTGTCCCACGAGGTCACGCAGCTGCCCCGGATGTCCAACCCGCCGAACACCTTGACCGAGACGAACCGGCCCGCCTCGCTGCGCAGCTTGAGCCAGCGCGCCTCGGGCGCGGCGATCCGGACGGACGCTCCCTTGGCGATGACCAGGTCGGCACCGAGCAGCCATTCCCCCGGGCCGACCTCGCGCAGTGCGGCCGGGTTGCCGACGGCGCGGCTCAACGTCCGCAGGGTCACGCCCTGGCCCGCGCTGACCGTGATCACCCCGGCGGCGAAGCCCGCGCGAACCCCGGACGGTGCCCTCGGGGCGGCGGTCTGCCCGCCCGGTTGTGCCTCACGGGTGCAGGGCCGGGCCGGGTCCGTCGGGGTGGCCGCCGCGACCGCGCGGGGCACGAACGGCGGCTCCGCTTTCGAGCACCCGCCCGCCAGCAGGCAGCAGGCGAGCACCGCCAGGACTGCCCGGGCGGCGAGGCGGGCGGACGGAACGCACATCAGGCACCTGCTCCGGCGAGGACTGGTGGGAGCCAGCGGCCGCCGCCGCGGCCGTACCGGCGCTGACGCAGTGAGTGGACCAGCTCCAGGAGCACCGCCAGGATGACCAGCGGCACGCCGATCGCGCCGAGGAGGTTGAGCGGCGGCAGGCTCAGGTCGTTGAAGCCGAGCAGCGCCACCTCGCCACGCAAGGCCTGCAGCGCGTGCACCTTGGAGTCACGCAGCTGCACGGGTATCCCGGGCGCGGCGTCGATCCCGACGGTGAGGGCCGCGATGTCGACCCGGTCTGCCACCGCCGCGGCGCCGGCGCGCGCGCTGAGCCCCACGCCGACCTGGGTGATCGCCGTGTCGGCGATGGTGGTGGCCGCCCCGCTGACGATCCCGGTGTCCGCGCCGGTGATCCGGCCGCCGGTGATCTGCGCGCCCGGGCTGTAGGTCCGCACCGCGTCGGTGCCGATGCCATTGGTCACGAAATCGCGCAGCACGACCCCCGCGCTGCCCGGGTTGGCCACGAACCCGTTGTCCCCACCGGCCAGGGTCAGCCCGCTCGCGGTGATCCCACCCGCGCCGCGCTCGATCCGCACCCCGGTCCCGGAGCCGGCCACCGAGACCTTGTCGAGCCTGACGTTGTGCCCGCCGATCGAGATTCCGACCGAGGAGGCGTGGTTGATCAAGGTGTCCTTCAGCTCGACTCCGGTCGTCGTCTTCTCGATGACCACGCCGCGCCGGCCGCCGGTGATGCGCAGCCGGTCGAACTCCAGACCGGTACTGCCGACGTGGGTGAACACCGCGATCGGCTGGTCGGTCGCGGTGAAGTCGGCGACGAGCACCTGGCGGGAGCGGTTCAGCCGCAGGCCGCCGGTCTTGTCCCCGGCGGTGACGACCCCGGTGATCCGCGGCGCGGTCTGCCCGATGACCGCGAGCCCGTACGCACCGTTGCCCGCCGTGGTGATGCCCGTGATCGGGCGGTCCGAGGTGTCCCCCTTGACCAACACGCCGTTGCCGCCGTTGCGCTCGGCGAGGATTCCGTGCAGCGTCGTGCCGAGGTCGCCCTCCAGTACCAACCCGTCGGACACCGAGTCGCTGACCGTGACGCCGTCGAGGCGCATGCCCCGGGATGCCGCCAGCCGCAGGCCGACGGTGTTGCGCAGGAACGAGGTGCGCTCCAGCGAGCCGCCGCTGCCCGGGTTGAACTGCACGCCGCCTCGGTTGTCGGGATCGGTCACGGGGGTGCCGAGATCGCTGAACGTGGAATCGGTCGCGTCGAGGCGGCCACCGCCGGCGACCACGATGAACGGCCGGCCGGCACCCGGGGCCATCGGCTGGTCCGTCGCCGGGTCCACCGAGGTGACCGTGACGCCGCGCCCGGTGATCCGGCCGCTCCCGGTGTAGATCGACGCCGCCTCGGCCGGGTTCGCCCCGCCGGCCAGGCGCAGGGTTCGCACCCCGCCGATGTCGAGGGTGGTACCCGGGGTCAGGGTGACCACGGCCGCGAGCCGGGCGGTGCCGTCGGTCACGGTCACCCAGCCGTTGGGCACCAGCCGGTCCAGTGCCGACAGCGTCATCGGCCCGGGCGACCTCGGTACCTGCGCGGTCAGCCGGCCGCCGCTCACCACCTCGACGCTGAGGTCCCGGACGACGACCATCCGTTGCGGACGTCCTCTGCCCTGCCACGCCTCGGTGGTACGCCGCTGGGCCGCGGCCAGGTCGGCCGCCGCCTCCGCCGCGGCGGCCGCCCGTTCGCGGGCGAGTTCCGCCGCGGCCCGCTCCGCTTCGGCCGCGGCCTCCGCCGCCGCCGCCGCCTCGGCCGCCGCCGCGGCAGCCTCGGCCGCCGGGTCCGGCGGTGGCGCCGGTGGTGTCGCGGTGACCGGTTGTTGGGGTTGCGGCTGAGGCTCGGGCTGGGGTTGTGGCTCCGGCGAGGGTTGGGGTTGTGGATCGGTTCCCGAACCTGTGCCCGAGTCGGAACCCGATCCCGAACCGGACCCCGTGCCCGATCCGGACCCCGAGCCTGAACCGGTATCCGAACCTGAGCCGCCTGGTGGTGAGGGTGAGGGGTCCGCCCCCTGGGTCGGCGCCCTCGGCAGTTGGACCGCGACCGGTCGCGGTTGGGCCGCGACTGCCATCCCCGAGGGCGTGAGGACCACGAGCCCGATCGCCAGCGCAACGACCCTGACGAGCCGGTGGACCGATCGGCGGCGCCTCATGCCCGGATCTCCCGCCGGTGTGCCGCTCGTGGACGCGGTGCCGCTGCCGTTTCCCCCGCACTCGGCCCATCCGGTGGCGGTTCGGCTGGGTCCGGCCGAGGGGCTGGGTGTGGCCGCGGCGGCGGACCGGTGCGCTGCCGGGGAGCCACCGGCCGCAGCCCCGGTACGGACTCACCTGCACCGGACCGACCGACCTCGTGCTCTTCCGAAACCGGCGGCGGCATCGACCGGCCGTGACCACCCGTCGGGGGCCGAACAGCCTGCCCGGGTCGGGGCCGCACCGGCTCGGACAGCTCGTGGCGCGGTGGGCCCGGCGCGGGCGGCCGGGGCTGCGCGGCGGGCAGGGGCGGCCATGGAGTCCGGGAGGTGCGCTGCGCGGGCAGGCCGACCGGCACCATCTCTGACCCGGCGGACCGCGACCCGGCCGTCTGGCCCGCCAGTTCCTCCGCCGGTTCGGCGGGCGGCCCGGTCCGCACGACCGCGCCGTCCTGGACCGCCACGGCCCGGGTGAGCCAGCGCTGCTTGCGGATCGTGAACAGCGCCTGCAGCTTGATCAGTGCCATAAGCCACGACACCACCAGGTAGCCGGGCACGAGGAAGAACGACGACGGGCGCCGACACAGGTGCGGCAGCAACTTCGCCGACCGGCTGACCTGCCACCACAGCGCGAGCACGCCCGCGAAGACCCAATTGTGGACGATCAACGAGTAGATCATGAACGCTGGCCCGAACAGCAGCGTGAAGCCGCTGATCCCCTTGTCGACCATCGTGTATGCCAGGAACGGGTGGCGCCATACCCACGGCCGGGACAGCGCGCGCAGGTCCGAGCGCCAGGTGTTGCGCGCCCACCGCAACCGCTGCCGAAAGAAGATCTTCCACTTGCTGGGGAACGTCGACCAGACCTCGGCCGTGCGCTGCATGTAGGTCAGGTGGCCGCGCTCGAGGATCAACGTCGTCAGGCGCTTGTCGTCGCCGGACAGGCAGGGCACGCCCCAGAACGTCTCGTTCATGAACTCGTGCTCGATGTCCAGCAGCAGCGCGCGCCGGTAGATCGCCGTGCGCCCGGACAGGCACGACACGGCCCGACCGAGCAGGCTCTGGCTGGCGTTCTCGTCGAAGTACCGGTGGTCGAGGAACATGTCGGTGATCCGGGCCAGGAAGCCCTTCGACCCGTAGACGTTCTGCCGGGTGCCGACGCCACCGATCCGCGGGTCGGCGAACGGCTTGCACACCTCGGCCGCGACGTTCGGGGCCCAGACGGTGTCGGAGTCGACCAGGGCCACCAGTTCGGTGCGCGCGGCGGTCCACCCTCGACGGAGCGCGTCGCGCTTGCCGGGTACGTCGGTGACGAGCACCCGCACCGGGTAACGGCTGGCCACCTCGCGGCAGACGTCGTCGGACACGTCGATGACGAGGATGACCTCCTCGACCCCGTTGGCCAGCCAGGACTCGATGGCGGCGGTGAAGACCTCCGGGTCCTCCTGATAAACCGGGACGACGATCGTCATCGGGAGGTGGAAGGAACCGGTGATCGGCCGGTAGAGCGCGGCGGGGATGCGGCGGACCAGCCAGCATCCCCACCGGATCAGGCCGAGCAGACCCAGCGGGGTGCCCAGCACGTAGTAATAGACCGGCAGCGACATGCCTACGCCGACGCGCGGGCCAGCGGGACCCCCGGGGCGTCGACCTCAGCGTCGACCAGGGCTGTCAGCCGGTTGCCGGTCCCGACCACGGCGTGACCGGCGGTGAAGATCCGTGACGAATTCAGCGATGAGTGCACGTTCTACTCCTGGGGAGCTCGGGGAGCTGGGGAGCTGGGGAGCCCTTGCATCACTCTTCGGGGACGTCGGTCCACGCGTTACCGGGCGCCACGACCCCGATCCACCCGTCGTGGGGACCGTGATCAGCTCACCCGGCAAACCGGCAGGTCACAGCCCGATAACGGCAGGGGGCCGAACACTCGCCGTAATAATGTGATGTGGCTCACACTCTATTGCCGCGGGCGCCAGCGCGGTCGAGCTCGATCAGCGTCGCCGCGAGTACCTGGATCCCGGTGACGACGTGGCCCAGCTCGGACCACTCCTCGGGACAGTGGCTGCGACCCGCTCGCGACGGAATGAAGATCATTCCCATCGGGCAGAGCCGCGACAGGTGAACCGCATCGTGGGTCGCACCGCTGGGCAGCGGTGCCCAGTCGATGCCGAGCGAGTCCGCCGCGGCGGAGAGAACCCCCTGTATTGAGGCGTCGGCGAGTCGACACTCGTTGTCGCGCGACCACGTGACCTCGACATCGACGTCGAAGGTCGCCGCCTTCTCCCGGATCTCCTCGGTGAGCCGGCGCTGGGCGGTGGACAGCCATCCGGTATCGACGCTGCGCATCTCGGCGTGCATCCGCACCGTGCCCGGCACCACGTTCGGCGAGCCGGGCTCCGATACCAACCGCGACGTTGTGGCCACTCCGTGCACCGGTGCACCGCACCCGGTCCGGCGGACCGCCAGCACCGCCTCGGCCGCGGCGACCAACGCATCCCGCCGGTCGCCCATCGGCATCGTCCCGGCGTGGTCCGGTCGTCCGATGAATGTCGCCAGCAAACGCTCGATGCCCGCGATGGCAGTGACAACGCCAATCGGTACGTCGCGCTCCTCCAGTTGCGGGCCCTGCTCCACATGGAGCTCGACATAGCCCTGTGGCCGCCATCTCGCGGCGTGCTCGGCGGCGGTGAGCACGTCGGAGGGATCCAGGACAGATCCAGCAGGTCGCGCTCGACCCGTTCGGCGACCGGAGCGATAGCGTGCGCCCGCGACGACATCCCGCAACGACCTCTTTCTCGGTGCTGATTTCCCTGGGTCGATTTTCCTGTGTCGATTTCTTGTGCCGAGGAGCAGGTGGCCGCACCAGTGTCGCCCGCCCGGCGCCGCCGTGTCAGTGCACCCGGATCTCCAGTCGGCCGCCGAGGTCGACCTCCACCAGCGCATGCCCGTCCGCGTCGGCGGTGACGGTGTCGGCCAGGGCGCCGCTGGTGGTGTACGTGCGGTGCGGGGTCAGGCGGTCCAGCGCGAGCGCGGTGCGCACCGGTCCGCCGCCGGGCAGCAGGGTGAGGTCGAGGGCGCGGCCGTCAGTGACCGCGCGGGCGACGAGCACGTCCGGGTACGCGGCGCCGGCGAGGTGGGGTCCGGTGCGCCAGGCCTCCGGGGCGCCGTGGGTGAGCAGGTCGCGCATGCCGCTGGACCGGCCGAAGCGGCCGAGCACGCCGTAGAGGTTGGCCAGCCCCGAGGCCTCGGCGTACCGGTGCGCCCCGTCCGCCGAAGCGACCGGCTCGCGTTCGTCCAGGGTGGCCTGGGCGGCGGCCGCGTACTCCTCGTCGCCGATCTCCCGGGCCGCCATGGTGACCGCGACCAGGCCGAACGTGTCGCGCCCCAGCGTGTAGTCACCGGGGTCCAGCCGGTTGCTGCTCGAGAACGGCAGGGCCAGGCGAGCGCCGTCCAGGGTCAACTGGTTCTCCCGCAGCAGCCACCAGGTGCGCTGCGCGATCTCCGGCAGCCCGGCGTGCAGCCAGTACGCCGTGTTGAGCTGGATGGACGGGCTGGCCCAGAAGTTCCAGGACAGGCCGAGGTGGCCGGCGCGGATGCCGATGATCCGCCCGTCGGGCCGCAGGAACTCGGTCTCGTAGGCATCGCGCAGCCGGCCGATGATGTCCGGGACGTACCCGGTGCCGTGCAGCCGGTCGTGGCTGACCAGGGTGTTCAGCCCGTAGGTGTTGCAGATGCTGTAGACCCAGTTGGGCTCGCACGGGAACAGCGTGTAGTCCGAGCCGGCCATGTTGCGGTGGATCGACGCGGCGAGCGCGCCGAAGTCGTGGGCGTAGGCCTCGGTGTCCGACCAGCGGTAGGTGAGCCCACCGGTCCGGGAGAACCGGTCGTCGTTGAGCGTCTCGAACATGCCCACCATGAGGCCGTGGAAGCCGGTGAGCATGATGTTCTCCCGGTTGGCCACCGGGTCGCGGCGCGGCGACAGGTTGCCCCAGGCGTTCTCCCGCGCCCAGTAGCCCCACACCCGCCGCTGGAGCATCTTGGTGATGGCGTTGGCCTGGGCCTCGGCGAGGTACCCGGTGAACGCGGGGGTACGGGTGAACTGCGACATCGCCACGCCGTAGCTCAGGGCGTTGAGCTGGTAGCGCAGCGCGGCCTCGCGGTACTGGTCGAGGTGGGTGAAGCCGTCGAACTCCTCGAGCGGCTGCAGCGCCAGGTCGAGCGCGTACCGCAGCCGGGCCAGGTCCTCGGGGCTGCTCTCCGCCACGGGCAGGTCGGTGGCCAGCGCGGGCGGGCCGGTGACGGCGAACTGGACCCCTGCCAGCCGGGCGTTGAGAGCGCGGCCGGTGCGGACCTGGGCCGCGTGCCGTACCCGGTGCACCAGGTGGGCAGCTACGAGCAGCACCGGGGCCATTGCGGCGACGACCGCCACCCGCCACATCGGGACGGGCTGCGCACCGGCTGTGCACGCCGAGACGACGGCCGCCGCCAGCCACACCAGCGGCGGCAGCACCACCGGCGCGGCGAACCACCAGACCGCCAGTGACAGCACGAACACCACGGCGGCGGCCAGCGCCCACAGCGGGTGGCCGGTGGCGAGCAGCCCGCCGCCCGGCAGCACCACCCCGAGACCCAGCGCGACGAACGCCGGGCCGGCGCCCAGCAGCGCGGGCAGCAGCCCGAGCAGCCAGGCCGCCGCGTAGCCCAACAGCGCCCGGCGCATCCGACGCGCGGTCACCGGGGGGACGACGCCGCGGGGTTGGGGCAGCAACACGGTCGCATGGCGGACGGTGCGGCCCTGGTCGGGCTGGGGTGCGATCTCGGTGGTCATCTCGTTCCTCACGTGGCACGCCGGGGGCGCGGGGACAGGGGGCTGTGGGCGGGGCGGCGCAGCTCGGCACCGAGGGCCAGCAGGCAGCCGAGGACGACGGCCATCAGGCCGGGGCCGTGCAGCACAAGCTCGGCCGGACCGAACCCGTGCCCGGCCACGGTCGACATCCCGGCTGACATCCCGGGCAGGTCCACCGGCGACATCCCGGGCATCTCGGCCATGCCCGGGGCGGTCGGGTGCCCGGAGCAATGCAGGTCATCGGAGCACCGCCGCTGCACGGTGCCGAGGGCCAGCGGGCCGAGCAGGTGCATGTCGAGGACGCTTGCCACCGACCAGCCGACACCCGCGACGACCAGGCCGGAACCCCGCCGCCGCTCCCGCTCGGCCGGAGGGCCGACGGCAGGGCCGAGACGGCCGCCGGTCCGGTCGACCCAGCCGCTGGCCGGACCGGCAAGGCCGCCGCCGACCGGGTTGCCGCGTCCCCGGCTCCGTCGACTCGCCCACAGCACCGCCGCGACGGCAAGCACCGCGACCGTGACCACCAGCCGCTCCTGCCGCGACGCCGCCAGGTGCACGAGCCCGGTAGCGAGGCCAACCTCAGCCGTCGCGGCGTAGCCGGCGACCCCCAGCACGCCATCGACCAGCGGGGACCCGGGCCGGCCCCGAACCGAGGCCAGCCGGTTCGGGGCCGGGCGGCCGACACGCTCCCCCGGCGCGCTCCCCGACGGCCCGACTACGGCCACCGCGCCGTCGACAACCACAGCGCCGGCCCCGAAATCGGCCGAGGCGGCCCCAGCCACACTCGCGGGGACCGGACCGGGGGCCGGCCGACGGGCCGGCGGGGCGAAGCCGGCCCGGGCGGGGCGGCGTGCGGGGAACAGCCGGAACCAGGCGGCCCGCACCACCGCGATCACCAGCGCAACCGCCAGACAGCACGCCATGTCGACCCCTCTCGGCAAAGTTGACACACTCATGTATCAAGATTGCACGGTAGAAGTAGGTACATGACTGTGTCAAGATTGGGCACTGTGACGGGTGTCGTACGGCCTTACCGCGGCGTGAGCGCTGACGAGCGCCGGACCGAACGGCGGCAGCGCCTGGTCACCGCGTGCCTCGACCTGGTCGGCGAGGGCGGCGTGAGCACGGTGACCGCGCAGGCGGTCGCCGAGCGGGCCGGGCTGACCAGGCGCTACTTCTACGAGAGCTTCACCGACCGGGACGCCGTACTGGTCGAGGCGCTGGATGGAATGTTCAGCACCCTGGGCGGTGCCATCCGGACGGCGTTACGGACAGCGGGTGACGCACCACTGGACCGGGCCCGCGCGACGATCCAGCTGCTCATCGCCACCATGGACGACCCCCGCGTCGCCCGGCTCTACGTCGAGGCCCCCGGCCACCCCGCGCTCCAGGCCCGGCGCGAACAGGCCATCCACAGCTACACCCGGCTGCTCGCCGAGGAGGTCCTTGGGCTGGGCCGGGACGACCCGCGCACCGAGCTGGCCGCGTTGATCCTCGTCGCCGGCATCACCCACGCGGTGACCAGCTGGCTCGCCGGCCACATCGCGCTGGGCCGCGAGGAGCTGATCGAGGAGATCGTCCGACTCAGCGTCGCGGCCACCGCGACCCCAGGCCAGAGACCGTAAGTGGTGGAGCTCAGGCCCAGCGCTTCCGGAGCCACTCGAGCAGCACCGTTTCCCGACCCATGTGGGCCGAGGGGTCCATGGCCGAGCCGTCCACGTACTCCGCCGCCGCCTCGTCGACGTCCGCGAGGATCTTCAGATGCGCGTCGCCGGAGGTCACATTGCGGTTGGCGATGCGGAACATCTTGACCAGCCGCACGTACTCGTCATAATCCTGCCGGACCACTACGCCACCCCGAACCGGTTGCGCAGCGCCCGGCGGCGGCGCACGGTGCGTACGCGCTGCCCGATCTCGGTGTCTCCGGCGGACACACCGGCCGTAGATTTCGCCATCTCGACCCCAACCGTCGGCCCTCGACTGTTCGCATCAGTGCGGGGGTGTTCTGTGCGTGGAGCCTACGCGCCGGTGCGATGCGGGAACGTACCGCTCCGGCGACGGTGCACCACTCGCCCGATCCGCCCCGTGTGACGCTCCGGTGCGGCCGCGATCGCCGTGACCGGCCGGCGCCTCCCCGATACGCTGCCGAACATGCGTGAGGACAGCGACCGCCCCGCCGCGAAAGACCGCGGGACCGACGATCGGCGTTCGCCTTTCGAGCGCTTTGTCGAGGCCGCCTGCCTGTGGGTCAGCCGCCCGCCGTTCTTCTACGCCTGCCTGGCACTCGTTCTCCTCTGGCTGGTCAGCATGCCGCTGTGGGTCGATCTGAAGGCTTGGCAGGCGGTGATCCATACCGTGTCGAGTGTCATCACGCTCCTGCTGCTCGCGCTGCTGGAGAACGCCGCCCGCCGCGGCGAGGAAGCCTCGCAGGAGAAGCTCAACGTGATCGCCGAGGCGCTCGCCGCGCTGATGGACTCGCGCGCCGTCGACGACAGCGATCTCGAGACGGCCGTGACCAAGCTGCGCGACGCGGTCGGCCTCGAGGAACGCCACTGATCCGCACCCCAGCCAACGGTCGCACGCCCGTACCCCTGACGATGAACCTCGGTCAGCGGTGCGGCTGGACTTCCCTCCGATCCGGTGGCGAGCTAGCGTAGGGTTGACATGACAACCCACCGGGAACCGGCTCCGCCTAACTCAACGACCGACGTGGTGATCTGCGGTGCCGGCGCCGCGGGGTTGGCCCTTGCCGTCGATCACATCCAGCCGCGCAGTCAGGAGGTGTTCGAGGATCTGGGCGTCCTCGACCGACTCGCCGCCGCCGGCGGGCCCTACCCTCGGCTCCGACGGGTCCACCGCGAGGGCGGCGCCCACGACACACCGGTCGGGCAGTCCGAGCCCACACCTGGTGAGCCCAGCCCTACCAGGCCGGCCTGCTCGTTCCGCAGTTCCTGACGGAGGCCGTCCTGCGTGAACGCCTGGCCGAGCTCGGCCGGACCCCGCGCTACGGCCATGAACTGACCGGGTTCGACCAGGACGAGGGCGGTGTGACCGCGCGGCTGTCCGGCACCGATGGGACGAGCTACCGGACGAGATCGGGGTTTGTCCCCTGGCCGGGACCGACCTGTTCCAGATCCAGGCGCCGATTCCGCTGGACGGTGAGGTCGACCTCTCCGCTGTCGGGCTCACGGCACTGCTGGCCGCGCGGACCGGCCGCCGGGACATCGTGGTCCGATCGGTGTCGTGGGCCTCGGCCTACAGCATGAGCGCGCGCCTGGCCGATTCCTACCGGGTCGGGCGGGTCTTCTTGCCGGCGATGCCGCCCACGTTCATCCGCCGACCGGCGGCCAAGGACTCAACACCAGCGTCCAGGACGCCTACAACCTGGGATGGAAGCTGGCCGCGGTACTCACCGGAGCTCCCGAGCGCCTCCTGGATACCTACCCAGTGGCCTTGCGTACCGGCCCGGAAGTGGCACTTCAAGCTAGCCAATCGGTGCCCGAGGATCGACGGGTGCGGATGAACGAGCTAGGCCAGCCGGTTGGGCACCCGGTCCCGGGATGGATGCCGCGACCACCCGCCACCGCGGCGGTGCTCAAAGGAAGGTACTGCCGGGTGGAGCGGCTCGACCCACACCGGCACGCGGAGGAGCTGTTCACCGCCGATCAGCTCGATGCGCGGGGCGAGAGCTGGACCTACCTGCCGTATGGACCGTTCGACACGCTCGCTGACTACCGGCATTGGGTCGAGCAGGTGTGCGGCAGTGATGATCCGCTGTTCTACGCGGTCGTGGACAACACAGACACCGACCGGGCCGCGCCGGGCGGGGAACAGCGCTGCGTCGGCGTGCTGAGCCTTATGCGGATGCAGCCCGAGATCGGCGTGATCGAGATCGGTCACGTCCACTACTCGCCGCTGCTGCAGCGGCGCCGGGCCGCGACCGAGGCGCAGTACCTGCTGGCCAGCCACGCGTTCGAGGAGTTGGGCTACCGTCGGCTCGAGTGGAAGTGCGACGCCCTCAACGCCGCCTCGCGGTCCGCCGCGGCACGCCTTGGATTCAGCTACGAAGGTACGTTCCGCCAGGCGGCGGTTGTAAAGGGTCGCAACCGCGACACCGCCTGGTACTCGATCACCGACAGCGAGTGGCCGGGCCTTCGGGACCGATTCGCCAGCTGGCTGCACCCGGACAACTTCGATGCCCAGGGTCGTCAGCGGACCTCGTTGCGCGGGTCGGCTCCGTAAACGCACCCGTTCGCCTCGCGGCCGTGTCGACCGTCAATGCCAGTCGAGGCAGACCGCGGTGGCGTCGTCGGAGAGTTCACCGTTCCGGAATTCGAGCACAGCGGCGGTGAGCTGGCGGACGAACTCGGTGGGCGAATGGTGCGCCTGTGCGGTCAGCAGCTCCGCGACCCGGTCCACTCCGAATGCGGACCCGCCGGCGAAGTGCGCCTCGGTGATCCCATCGGTGGTGAGCAGGAGGCGGTCCCCGTGCCGCAGTGTGAATCGCTGCGTCCGGTACACGGTGTCGCTGTACAGCCCGAACGGCAGATCCGGGGCCAGCGGCACTGGGACGACCGCGCCGTCGCGCAGCAACAGTGGCCTCGGGTGACCGGCGTTGATGACCAGAGCCGACCCCTCGAACACGTCAATCTCGAGTAGCTGTCCCGTGACGAAGCTCGGGCCGGGAAACTGCTCACTGAGATGCTGGTTGGCCGCCGCTGCCTGCGCGAGGATTTCGCCACCTCCACGACGGGTGTTGCGCATTGCGGCGACCGCCAGACTGCCCAGCAACGCTGCGCGCAGGCCGTGGCCGACCGCATCGGTTATGGAGATCGTCAGTCGCGACGCGCTGACGGCGTAGTCGAAGGTGTCCCCACCGATCTCATAGGTGGGCTCCAACGCTCCGGCGATCGAGAACACGGGCAGCTCGTAGGCCAGCACCGGCAGCAGCTCCCACTGGATTTCCGCTGCCAGCCCGAGATCTTTCCGCCGGCGAAGGGCCTCGAAGCGGTCGGTGTAGCGGCGGGCGCCGGCGAGTACGTGCGCCAACACCGTCGCGACGCCGACCAGGACGTCCGCGACGCTGTCCTCGGTCTGCGTCGGAAGTCCCACCACAAGCACGCCGAGGCATTCCGTGCGGATCGTCACCGGCACACACAACATCAGGTCATGCCCGGCTCCCGCGCCGTCGGGCTCTCGAACGACCCGCTGTTCGCGGTAGGAGGCTCCGGCGGCGCCGTCCCGCACGGCGTAGCGCCTACCGGAGGGAGCCCCGGCCCCTCGACCGGGAACCGGTTCCAGCACGGTCTGGCTGTAGTCGGCCAGTAGCAAGGTGCTCCACCGCGCACCCAGCCAACGCCTCAGCCACTCCTCACACACGTCGACGAGGTCGTAGGGCGCCGCGGTGTCGAGCTCCCGAATCAGTTCGCCCAACACTTCCCTGTCGGGCAGCACATTTCGGGTGGCTCCCACGGTCGGTCTCCTCCGCGCTCCGTGCCGTCAGACGGCGGCGGTGGTACTTCCTAGGCGATAGAGCGCATGTTCGAACGGTGTGACGAGGTGTCGGACTCCTCGGCCGCGGTGAGCACGACACGCAACACAACGCCGGCCTGCAGCTTCACCAGCCGTGAAGTCAACGTCACCAGGTACCGGTAGCCGGCCCGGGGGTCGATCACGGTTCGCACCGACAGGTCCGTCGCCGCACGGATCACGTTGCGCGCCAGATCGACCGGTTCCGGCCGGTGCAGCACAGCGGGTCCCGCCGAACCTGGCGGGCCCTGCACTCCTGGTAACCCGGTCGGCCCGGGCCTCCCCGCCGGGCCCTGCGCGCCCTGCTCGCCCTGCGGACCGGGGATGCCCTGGACACCGTCCTCGCCGGGCTTGCCCTGCTGCCCCTGCACACCCTTCTCGCCCTGCTCACCGGTCTCGCCGATGACACCACGCTGACCCTTTCCGCCGGCCAGACCCCGCGGACCCGGTTCGCCCATCAGGCCCTGCTCGCCACGCTCGCCACGTTCACCCGGTGTGCCGCGCTCGCCCGGTAGACCGACCTGCCCCTGCATCCCCTGTTCGCCCCGCGACCCGGGAGGACCCTGATCGCCGCGCTCACCGGCCAGACCGACAGGGCCGACAGGGCCCTTGTCACCCTCGTCCCCCGGTCGACCGGTCGACCCCACCACACCCTTGGGACCGACCTCACCGGTCGGCCCGCCCGGGCCCTTCTCACCACGCTCGCCGGCAGGTCCGACGGCCCCCCTGGGGCCCTTGTCGCCCTTGTCCCCCTGCTCACCGGGCGCGCCGGCCGGGCCCTTCACGCCCTTCTCGCCGCGTTCACCGGCTTCCCCCGCCATGCCCTTCGGGCCCTTGTCGCCCTTCTCCCCGCGCTCACCGATTGCGCCGACCGGGCCTTTCACACCCACGGCGCCGGCCGGGCCCGTTACTTCCGTATCACCACGCTCGCCGACGCTGCCGACGACTCCCGGGGGGCCGGTGGTGTCGATTTTGCGGACTGTGTCCTTGGACTGGGCCATCTGTACCATTACCTCTCATCGGTTCGGGTGCGGGTGAAAAAATGTCTGCCCCGCGCGCCCCGTCTCCGGATTCCACGCGCCGCCCGCTCGTTGGTACGAACGGAGTGGGCTCTGTATTGCGTTCGACCCATGGGCCCCTTTGGTCCCGGCGCCTAGATCGAGCCGGAACGCCCTATCCCCGCGATCACTCGACGAGAATGCAGTCTGCGGCGTTCGGAAGGTGTGTGGCCGCCCCACACGCCTTCCGATTGTCCGGTGCGCAGCGCCCAGACCAGACAATCGGCGGCCACCGAGCAACGGCCGCACACCGCCTTCGCGGCGGCAATCTGCCTCCGCGCGAGTCTGCCGTCGCCGATCGGGAAGAACAGCTCCGGGTCGGCATTGCGACACGCGGCAGACTGGCGGAAGTCGCCGCGTTTCACCTGGTCACCCGGCCGCCCCGGACAGTGCGGCGATGCGGCCACGGTTGGCGCGCGGGAGTCCAGCGCCACCGAGGCCGAGATCGCGCGGACCGCGAGCAATAATGTTGTACCCAGACATGAAAGAGCTCCCTGGTCGTGATAGCCGTCGCGGTCGAGGATTGTCGTGGTCATCAATGGCTGTAAAACTCGGTCGTGGCAAATGCCCGGTAGAGCATCATGGTCAGCTGGCACATGGCCCCGGGCGCGGCGGGTGTCTTCACCGCGATCGTGTGACGCGGATCGGAATAAGCCTCATCTCCCGGCTGTGCCGTGAGAACGACACAGCCTGGGTCCGGGGCAAATTGCCGATCTGATGCGTTCGGACTGCAACCGTAGGAGCGGCGTTTACAGTGCGCAAGACGTCCAACGGCTGCATCCCGAGCATCACCCGACCGGCCCAGCGCGGTACCCACGTTCCGGACGAGCAAACGCGGTACCTGGTTATGTCGGAAATTGATGTTCACCCGTTGCACTGGCCAACTCGATCACCGTGCGAGCGTTTTTCGTCACCCCGGTTTCAGGTGTGGATCCCGCCCCGCCGGGAACCCATGGATCCAGGCCTCGGACCGGGGCGCGAGTGTCCGGAGCAGGCCCCATGCCGGGGGCGGGTGGAGAGCATTCATGACGACTGACGGATCGAACCGGCCCGCGTTACGCCGCGAGGACGTGCCGGGATTGCCCCAGCAGACGGATTGGCGCGGCTGGATGCGGTGGGCGGCCAGCCAGAACTGGGCCGACCCGGACAACTGGCGCCAGTTCGTCGGCACCTGGGACACGATGCCCCGGCCCGAGTTGCCTCTCGGTGGAGTCGAGGTGACGTGGCGATCCCTTACGGAGGTCGATCCAGGTCCTGCCTTCGCCACGCACTGGGCACGGTTGGGTCCGGCGTTGGAGCGGTGGTGGTCCTCCGACGGGCGCATCGCCGACCGCGACAGCGCGGCCGCGGCGCGGACGCAGCTCAGGCGGCACATGCCCGAGCTGGAGCCGGCCTGGGCCGCGCTGGTCGAGTTGGCCGGTGGGTCACCGTCGGCCGCGACGATCTTGACGCTGTGGAACCCGCCGCCGTTTCTGACCGGTTGCTCGCAGGCGGTGGTCACGACCGGTGGGCCGGCACTTGTCCGCAACTACGACTGGGACTTCCGGTTGTTCGACGCAACCGTTGCCAACACCGGGTATCTCGGGCGCCGCGTCGTGGGTACGGAGGACTGCGGTTGGGGGCTGCTCGACGGCGTCAACGATGCCGGACTGGCCGTGTCCCTGACCTTCGGGGGCCGCCCCCAGGTCGGTGAGGGGTTCGGCATCCCCTTGGTGCTGCGGTACCTGTTGCAGACCTGCGACAGGGTCGAAGATGCCGTCGCGGTTTTGCTACGGATTCCGGTCCACATGTCCTACAACGTCACCGTGACAGACGAGACCGGCCGCGTCGCCACCGTCCACGTGGGCCCCGACCGGCCGGCATGGACCACCGACGCCAGGGCGGTGACCAACCACCAGCAGGTGGTGGAGTGGCGCCCCTACTGCGACGCCATCCGCAGCGAGGAACGGCTGGCCCTTCTCCACGAGTTCCTCGCTACCGGGGCGGACGTCGACGCCGTCACCGCGGCACTGCTCCGGGAACCGCTGTACGCGACCGATTTCCACCGTGGCTTCGGGACGCTCTACACGGCGGTCGCCCGACCCGGGGAGCGCAGCATGACCTACCACTGGCCCGGGCGCGAGCCATGGACTCATGCGCTGGACCGACCACACACCGACGAGGCAGTCGTCAGCTTGGGTCAGCCTGGCAGCCGCACCCCGGGCAGGGCTTGAGGGTCCTTCCGGACCTCGGCGGGATTGGTCTCCCGCAGCGCCCACGCGCAGCCGAACGTGATCAGGCCCATCAATGCGATGAAGACCGACACCAACGTGGTCGAGCCGGTCCGGGCGATGAGCGCGGTCATGATGAGCGGGGTCGCGCCGCTGATCGTGATCGCCGCCAACTGATAGGCCAGGGAGGCGCCGGAGAAGCGGACGCGAGGCTCGAACAGCTCGCCCAGGTAGGCCGCCAGTGGGCCGTACGTCATCGACTGGAACACCCCACCCACGGCCACAGCCACAAAGAAGAGCAGCAGGCTCGCCGTGTTCACCAGCCAGAAGTAGGGGAAGGCCCACACGATGAGCGCCACGGCTCCGATGAGAATCATCGGGCGGCGCCCTATCCGGTCGGACATTGCGCCCGCCCACAGGATGAATCCCGTGCTGATCAGCGAGCTGAGCAATGAGACCGCGAGCAGCTCGCTTCGGTTCATACCCAGCTCCGCAGTGGCGTAGCTGAGAACACCCGCGATACTGATGTAGAACACGCAGTTCGTAGCGGCGAGCAACCCGCAACCCAGCAGAATGGTGAGCCACTGGTGGCGGATTGCCTCGGTCAGCGGCGCCTGGAGTACCTTCGGCTGCCCATTCCCGGCCGCCTCTCGTTGCAACTGACGGAATTCAGGCGTGTCCTCGACCCTGGTCTGTATGTAGAGCACCACCGGGAACAACAGGGCGCTGCAGAAGAACGGAATCCGCCATCCCCAGCTCAGGAACGCCGAGTTCGACATCACGGCGGTGGCCATCAGGAACGCCACATTGCCGAGGATCACCCCGAGTGGGACACCCATCTGACCGAATGTTCCAGCAAAGCCGCGGCGTTTGGGGCTCGAGGATTCGGTCAGGAGCAGCGCGATACCACCCCATTGGCCACCGCAGGCTATGCCTTGCGCAAAACGCAGCACGACGAGCAGGATCGGCGCGACCGCCCCGATCGTCGCGGTACCGGGCAGACATCCGATGAGGAAGGTCGCCAGCCCCATCGCGGACACGCAGGCCACTACCACCGGCTTGCGCCCGTGCCGGTCGCCGAAGTGTCCGGCGATGACACCGCCGAGCGGGCGCGCCACGAACCCGGCCCAGAACGTGCTGAAGGACAGCAGCGTGCCCATCAGCGCTGTCGTGTTCGGGAAGAACACGTGCGGGAACACCAGGGCCGCGGCCGTACCGTAGAGAAAGAAGTCGTACCACTCGATCGAGCTGCCGATCAGGCCCGCGGCCAGCAGCTTGCGATGCGTGCTCTTCGCATGGAGGTCGACCTGAGCGGTCCCGGCTGAGTTCCCGCTGGGCCCCACTGCCGATGAGACCATCAGTACGCTCCCCTGCGTTCGGTGGCCTGGCTCCACTTCGCAACTTGAACTCATCTGCAAGTCAGCGAAGGATTGCCTCAGTCTGCGTGATCGTCAGTCCGGCGTCAATCGCCGCGAACGGCGGGCGAGCTCGGGCAGCGCAGCAGGATGCCGTTGGCCCAGATCCGGGTCACTGTGTGGACGAGCTGGTCGAAGTCGGCGGAATTGCGCACGCTCCGACCTACCGCGAAAAGACAAATTCAGCTCGATATTGGCGACCTGTTCGAGTAGTGCCATCAGTTTCGTGCGCCCGGCGGCAATCAACCGGACAGCGGAGTGGCGAGCCGGGGCGACAGGTCACCGTGGATCTATCCGATGGACGTCGCGGGCAGCTTCGGCACGCATCGGCGCAATGGTGTGTACTGCGAGCACCATGGCCAATGATCCATGTTGTTCGCGCCACATTCTTCGCAACGATTGTTCCGCATTGTGCAACTCCAAGCGGGGTTTGCGGACCGCCGGGGTGTAGCCGACTCGCACACCGCGTACCCGATGCGCGACAGATAAACCGGCTTCTCAGGGGAGTTCCGCCGCTTGGCGGGCCTGCCGGGACGTGGGATACCGCCAGTCGGCGGGATCGCCGCCGGCATGCGAGCCCATCTCTCAGTCCTCCAGGGGCCCGAACTCGCGTGGGGTCTGGAGTCCCCGTCCCCCACAACCCTGACCTGCTCCTTGACCACCGCTGCCTGCGCGTCGTCGGGCGCTACCCCGGTGGCGGCCGCCTCGGGGCTGGTGAACCAGAACGCCAACTCCTGCTCGGTCAGCACGTTCACCGCGTTCGGGAAGACCGCCGAGCCGTCCGCGTCGGCCGCCCAGCCGACGTGGTCGGGGTGCAGGTGCGAGAACAGCACGGTGTCGATGTCGGTGGGTGCCACGCCGAGCGCCGCGAGGTTGTCGAGGAGGTCACCGCCGATCGAGTCGCCCTCCATCTGGAGGCATCGGGTTCTCCTCGTCGGTGAACGTCCGACAGAGATTGTGGATCACGCACGGCGGAATCAGGCCGTGGATTTCGGCGGCGCGGCCACCGGCCTGTTCCGGGTCGGCAGTTCAGACCCCGCCGCGACGGTGGCGAGCGCGCGCAGGAGGACGTCCATCTCGCCCTGGGGATCCGGGCCGGGAATGTGGGTGGCGAACACCTCGTCCACGGTGGCCCGGCGGGCCAGCTCCTCGGTGATCGACTCCTCCGAGCCGGAGATCACCAGTGCATCGAGCAGATCGTCGGTCACGCTGCCGTCGCCGCCCTGTGGCAGTCCCGCCGCGGCGAACATGCTCGCGTACACCGGCGAGTTCACGAACGGGACCAGGTGTGGGCGCGCCCACTCCCGAGCCGCCGCGGGGTCCTCGGTCACCGCGACGGCCACCTGCTGCACGATGGGCGGGATGTCCCGGCCAGCCGATGCGGCGCCGAGGGCCAGCGCCGGCCGGGCGACCTCGTCGAGGTAGGCGGGCGGGCAGTGCCAGGACATCGCCGCGTCCGCCACCGCCCCAGCGGCTTCGAATGCCTTGGGTCCCAGAGCGGCCATGACGACCGGGGTCGCCGGCGCGGAGGGGAGGTCGGCGTCGACGGTGTAGAACCGGCCCTCGTGGCGCACCACGCCCTCGCGTAGCCCGGCGCGCAGAATGCTGACGTACTCGCGCACGCGCGCCAACGGCTGCGACACCGGCGCACCGAGCGCGGCCGCCGTCACCACCAGATTGCCGGTCCCCACCCCCAGCCGTAGCCGCCCCGGCGCGAGCGCCTCGAGGGTCGCGGCCTGGCTGAGCAGAGCGACCGGGTGACGCGTGAACGCCGGCACGATCGCGGTGCCGACGACGATCCGCTCAGTTCGGGCCAGTGCCGCGGCGAACAAGGTGGGCGTGTCGTAGCTGGTCACCGGCATCGCCGCCCAGATGGCCGGCACTCCGGCGCGCTCGGCCCGCTCAATCAAGGCCACGGTGTCTGACACATCGGACACGAAGAAACCCAAACCGATCTGCATGATCTCCATGGTCAACACTCGAACCCACTTCTCGACAGTGGCCGGAAAGCCATCTTGTGAAAGGATCGGGCCATGACACGCAGCCCGGCCAGTCCCCCGCACCGCGTCGTCACCATCGCGCTGGACGGCGTGATCCCGTTCGAGTTCTCGATCCCCGCCCGGCTGTTCGGAGCGGCACGAGACCAGGCCGGGCGGCCGCTCTACGAGGTGGTCACCGCCTCGGCGCACGCGGCGGCTGTGCGGACCACCGCCGACTTCCTGATCAACCCGGCCGCCGACCTCAGTGCGGTTCGATCCGCCGACACGGTCGTCGTACCGGCAGTGGAACTGGACGACCTGGACCCGCTCCAGGTCGAATCCGTGACCGAGGCGCTGCGACACACACGGCGCGGCACCAGGATCATGTCCATCTGCACCGGCGCCCACCTGCTGGCATTGGCCGGGTTGCTCGACGATCGACCGGCAACGACCCACTGGAACCACGCGGCCGACTTCTCCCGCGAGTTCCCCGCCGTTCGGCTCGACCAGAACGTGCTCTTCGTCGACGACGGCGACGTGCTGACCTCGGCCGGCGCGGCCGCCGGGATCGACCTGTGCTTGCACCTCATCCGGCGTGACCTCGGCAGCAGCGTCGCCAACACCGTCGCCCGCGCCTGCGTCGTCGCGCCCTGGCGGGAGGGCGGTCAGGCTCAGTTCATCGAGGCGCCGGTGCCCGATGACGGGGACGCGTCGACCGCACCGACCCGGACCTGGGCGATGGAACGGATCGACACCGGTCTCACGCTGGCGAGTATGGCCAGACACGCCTCGATGAGCATCCGGACGTTCACCCGCCGATTTCGCGACGAGACCGGCACCAGCCCGAACCAGTGGCTGACCCGTCAGCGGGTCGACTACGCGCGGCGCCTCCTGGAATCAACCGACCTGCCGGTCGACCAGATAGCCCACGTCGCCGGCCTCGGTACCGCGGCGTCATTGCGCGGCCACCTACGGACGTCGATCGGTGTCTCACCCAGCACCTATCGCCGCACCTTCCAGGTGCGGACGAGTCGGCCGCCTCGAGATGACCATGGACTCCTGGTTGACCAGTGAGCTACCGGAGAGGACTATCTCTCCACGCCCCGGACCCCGGCCCGTGTCACTGACATGCCCAAGGGGTGAGGACAGTGCAGCGAAGC
The DNA here is from genome assembly GCF_052566575.1 of Pseudonocardia sp. Cha107L01. Taxonomy (NCBI): domain Bacteria; kingdom Bacillati; phylum Actinomycetota; class Actinomycetes; order Pseudonocardiales; family Pseudonocardiaceae; genus Pseudonocardia; species Pseudonocardia sp. Cha107L01. The sequence continues at coordinate 3,644,449 of NZ_CP199579.1, read as the reverse complement.
ACCGCGGTCGCGCTGCGTGGCGTTCTGGTCACGATCACCGGCTCGACGGACACAGCATCGCTGGCCTCGCTACGCGAGCAGATCGACATTGCGTCCCGCGGCCGCGAGTTCCTGGCGGTGGACGTTTCGGCGGCTACTCCTGGCAAACCTGAGCTGTTCGAAGTACTGGCCGACGCGATGACACGGTTACCCGCGCGGCTGCTCGTCATCGGCCTGCGCGAGGAGGTACTCGCCTGCCTCGACGAGGCGACATTGTGGGCGGTGTTCGCCCTCTACCGGGCAGGACTCGAGCGGTCGTCACCGAGCCGCCTCAGCGGTGCTCTGGTCCCCGGATGAGCCGGGCTCGGCCAGCGGCGGACCGCACTAATAACTGAGCGGGTGAGCAGTATGGCGACGCAGTACCCCTACGAGCGAGCGCCGGCGCTCGATATTGGCGACCGGGTCGTCGCCGCCGAGCACCTCGGCGGGTTCCTGCGACCGCAGGTCCGAAGCGGCACTCGTGGAGTGATCACAGCACGCACTCCTGACGGACAGTTCCTGGTCGCGTTCGTCAACGGACGGTCCCACAGCGTCACGGCGGCACAGCTCCTGCTGCTGGACCTCTACGGCCCGCGATAGCAAGCGGCGTCCGAACGCGCGGCTCGAGAGAGGTACGGTGCCGGCCGTCAGGCCATCGCCAGACCCTGGTACTCGGCGTGAACGACCGCCGAGGAGTCGGACGGTGCCGGTACGGACCGCGGGTCGGAATGACCTGAACCGACGATCCGCAGGACCTCCCGCATGCTGATGATGCCCACGAGGCGACAGTTGTCGACGACAGGTACCACGCTGGTCCCCGCGACGAGCATCAACGATACGAGCTCAGCCAGGTCGTAGCCCGGCGGAGCGATCAGTGGAGTCCTCGACATCACTTCACCGACCGTCGTCGGGATCCGTTCCCGGCCCGCCCTTGCGCGTTGCCTGGTGACGCAAAGTTGATCACGCGCGAGGTCGGCTTCCGTGGTGATGCCCACGACGGCACCGTCGTCGTCGAGTACCGGTAGCGCGCTGAGACCGCTCCGGGCCAACATCGCCGCCGCCTCGAGGATCGAGGTATCGGCTTTGATCGTGGTCACCGGTGACGTCATCACCTCAGATGCGGTCAGGGCACAGCGGGACCGGGGATTCACAGCGACGCGCGCCAGGCCGAGCTGGTCCTCTTGATACTGGCGGGGGCAAGGCATCCGCTGATCTGGTGTGGGGCTCATGGAGCTCCTTCCCGACGTCGGCCGGCCTGTAGCGTGTGCAGCCGGCAGCTCATTCCAGTCCTGTGAATACGGCTGTCGGGACCCGCGGGACGACAACGCAGTCGTGGTCCGCCGGAGTCCGGGCGGCCGAGGGGCTGGCCCAACGACACGTCGGAGGATCGAGAACCGATCTCCGCTGATCTGCCTGTACGAGACGGTAGACGATCCGTGATCATTGACGGCTAAGACCCGATGAATGTCGTGTAAACCGGCGACCCGGTCCGCCCTGAGCTCCCGGCGCCGCACGGTCACTCAGCCCTGCCGTGGGCCTGTCTCGCCGGGGCACTCGCGGCTCCGTCAACCGGGGTCAACCGGGCAACAGTGAGCGGGCGCCCCGAGCCTCGCTGGCTCGGCGGTAGATTTTCGCGGCTTCCTCGAGCGCGGCGACCGCCACGGTGCCCAGGACCGTGCTGCGCCGTGGCAGCAGGCTCACGACCAGGTTCACCGTTCCCGGGTCATCCGTGGTGCGGATCAACCGCAACAGCATTGCCACCAGCGGTTCCGGGCGGGTGGACTGCCGAGCCACCACCAGCCCCGCCCTCGCTGGTCCCGCCGCCGGGTGCCGTCGACGCGGCGGACAATCGCCGGTTCGTCGTCTGACGCCGGAACTGCGCCGGTGTGGTGGCCGTGGCGAGGCGGAACGCGCGGCCAAAGGCTGACTCAGACCGGTAGCCGACCCTGGCGGCGACCACACTGACCGGGTGGTCGGTGCTGGCGAGGAGCTCGGCGGCGGTCATCATCCTGATCTTGGTGAGGAAGTCGCCCGCGCTCATCCCGGCGTTGAGGTTGAAGTGTCGGATGAACGTGGCCCGCGACATCGTGGCGAGCTCGGCGAACTCGGCGATCGTCCAACTATTACCGGGGTCATGCAGTACGGCGTCGGTCACGACCCGAATTCGCTCGTCGGCCAACCCGGTCCACAACGCCCGATCAGCGAGCCGCTGCTCGGGAGTGGCGCGCAGCACCATCGCCAGCAGAACGTTGCACAACGATGAGAGGATCGCGGCCGTTCCCGGCCTCTCCTCATTCGCCTCGCGGCGCATCAGCGCGCTCAGCATCCGGGCCGGCTCGTTGGCCTCACCACCGAGCGCGACATGAACGACGTCGGGCAGGCTGGCGAACAGAATGTCTCCGGCGCCCAGGCTGAACGTGTAGTGCCCGCAGAACAGGTCGATCACACTCCCGCTGCCCGCGGTTCGGGCAGTCGTGAATGCCGTTCCCTGCTCTTCGCGGACCACCCGCCGCCGACCGGTACCGCCTCGGATGACGTGCGCCTGGCCTCGCGGGAGCAGGACCATGTCCCCGGCCGCAAGCTCGACCGAGCGGTCGGCGAGCTCCAGCGTGCAAGTTCCCTCGAGGAGCAGGTGAAACGGCACCTCGGTCGATACCCGGGTCGCGTGGTCGAGGACCCCTCGGCCGGCGAGCAGACAGCGCTTGTCCACGCTGCCCTCGAGACGGGCCAGCCGGATCAGATGACTGACGGCATCCATGAGACTCTCGCGATAGAAAATGAGACTGATTAGCCTTGTCGGCTCTGCCCAGCGGGTGGAGCCTAGATGACATGGGAAACGTGAAGCAACCTGTACAGGTCGATCTGCTTGTCATCGGTTTCGGCAAGGGTGGCAAGACCCTGGCCGCCACGATGGGCCGAGGGGGCAAGAGCGTGATCATGGTCGAAGAGTCCGACCAGATGTACGGCGGAACCTGCATCAACGTCGGTTGCGTGCCGACCAAGGCGCTGGTGCACCGCGCCGACACCCGCCGACCGGATGACGGCGCCGAGGCGTGGTACCAGCAGGCTGTCGGCGCCGTGAGCGACCTGACCACGCTGCTGCGCGGCAAGAACTTCCAGATGCTCGACGAGATCGACACCGTCACGGTCGTCACCGGGAAAGCGTCGTTCGTCGACCCGAAGACCGTCGAGGTCACCGCCGGCGACGACCGCCTCACAATCCGCGCGGACAACATCGTCATCAACACCGGTGCCCAGCCCGTCATCCCCGAGATCCCCGGCCTGCGCGACAGCAGGTACACCGCGACCAGCGCCGAGATGCTCCGCACCACGACACTGCCCGGGCGACTCGCCGTCCTCGGCGGCGGCTACCTCGGCCTGGAGTTCGCGGCGATGTACCGGCAGTTCGGCTCAGAGGTGACCGTGCTCGAGTCACGCACCGCCTTCATGGACCGGGAGGACGAGGACGTCGCCGAGGCGGCCCTGCACATTCTCCGCGAACAGGGCATCACCCTGCTCCCCGGATCACTGGTCACCGAGATCCGGGACGGAGCCAGCGGCGCGACCATCCACTACGTGAGGGACGGTCGAGACCAGACATTGGACGTCGACACCATTCTCGTCGCCACCGGGCGTGCTCCCGCGACCGCGGCACTTCGACTCGACCGCGCCGGGGTCCGCACCACGGAGCGCGGGGCGGTCGAGGTCGACGAGTACCTGCGCACCAGTCAGCCGCACATCTACGCAATCGGCGACGTCAACGGCGGGCCGCAGTTCACCTACATCTCCCTGGACGACAACCGGGTTGTGGCCGACCAGCTCCTCGGCGCCGGCGCCCGCTCCACCGCGGATCGGCGAGCCGTGCCGCACACCATGTTCATGACACCGCCGTTCTCCACCGTGGGCCTCACCGAGACCCGGGCGAGACAACAGGGACACCGCGTCAAGATCGCCAGCAAGCCCGTCGCGCAGATCGCCGCAATGCCACGCTCCCGGATCATGGAGGACACCCGTGGTCTGATGAAGTTCATCATCGACGCCGACACCGACCTCGTACTCGGCGCCGCAGTGCTGAGCATCGACTCCCAAGAGCTCATCAACCTCGTCGCCCTCGCCATGCGCCACCAGGTCACCGCAAGCGAGCTGCGCGACACGATCTACAACCACCCCAGCTCCAGCGAAGCGCTCAACGAGGTCCTCGCCACTGCCGCATGAGAACGACAGCGTCGTCGCCCCACCCGGGCCCCACCTCGAGCCTCAGCCGATCAGCTGTGCCTCGCAGTGGGCCCGGGGCGCCGCGAGGCCCACCCGAACGATCAGACCTCGGCGGACTCCTCGTCCCGTCAGTCGCTGCTCGTCACTGCGACCCCGCGGCCACCAGCGTCGCGGTGATGGGTTGGAGCTCGGCGACCAGCTCGTCGAGCTCGGCGGGAGAGAGGGCGTCGTACGGCGGGGCGGCGAGCTCGTCGGTCAGGGCTTCGATGCGTTGCTTGGTCTCGCGGCCGGCGTCGGTGAACCGGCCGTCGGTGTCGACGAGCCCACGCTCGCGCAAGCCGTCCATGACCGCGGCCAGCCGCTCCTTCGGCAGGTGATGGATGCGCCCGAACGACTCCGGCGGGTGGATACCGAGATCCAGCGCACTGAGCACGTGAGCCTCCGTGCCGCCGATGCGCGCGCCGACGAGAGCGGCGACGTGCCCGTCACAGCGGTGCTCGCGCAGCATGGTCGCGGAATGCCACAGCCGGGCGACCGGGTCGCTCGGCACCGGAAGGGTGCGCATCCCGGCGTACATCACCCGACCTTCTGTGGGCGCGCTCGTCGCGGCTTTGGTGGCCAGGTCGGCCGCGCGCACCAGGCCCGGGGAGTCGGCCAGCTCGTCACCGAGGATCCGCCGGACGGAGGCCGCGCTACCCCGCTCCCGCGCGGCAACGGACGCCTCGGGCGGGATCGTCTCCCACGCACTCGGGATGTGCCGAGCGGCCTCCCCGTCGGCGAAGCTGTAGAAGGCCGCGTGCACGACCTGCGCCGGGACCCGCCCCAGCGGCGCGGCGCGGCTGGCGAAGTAGCCGTCCCAGTAGATGCGGTGGCCGAGCGCGGCCAGCTCCTCGTTGCACTCGTCGGCGAAGTAGGTGACCAGGCAGATCGGCTCCAGGAGCTCGAACATCCGACGGGCGGTGCGAGTCATGGCCGACATCATGCCCGCGGTCACGCCCGTGGCAGCGGTACAGGCAGCGTAGCGATACGCCCAGCCGAGTTATGAGACCAGGTAACTTGGCTATCCGCTCTCGTCGAGCGCATGAACGCTCAGAAAATGACGAGGGTCACTGCCAGCGTGGGGCTGGCTGACCAGCCAGCGATTGAAGCCCGCGGGATCCCGCCGTTCGATTTCGTCGAGCAGATTTCCACGCATCCCCACCCGCGCCCATTCGGTCTGTTCCGACAAGTCATCCGGGCAGGGCAGATAACTGCGCCGCAGTGCCTCGCACAACTGGAGGGTCGACAGCGTCCGGAACGCTGACCCGTCGGCCGCCGCCGGGACATCCGTGGCCGATGTCCCGCCCACGGCGCCTAAATCCGCGGTGGAGGCGCCTTCTGGCGGCGTTGGCGTCCTGGTGGCGGCGTCAGCGCACAGTAGGCAGAGCGCCACCGCGGCCACCGCGACCAACAGCACGCAGGCGACGCCGCCGTCCGGGCCCAACACCACCGCCAGACCGTTCAGGACTCTCATTCCGTACCCGCTTCGCTAGTCGTTCGGCAACCGTGAACGCAGTATCGTCACTCAGCCGATCTCGACCGGTCCACTGTCACCAGAGGACTTGCTGGCGCGAAGGAAGAACCCCATCACCACTCCACCAATAGTCAACATGCCGACGATGAGGAAAATGTTGCTGTAGGCCTGTGCTTCAACCTCATTTTTGAGTGTCTGCCACAGCGGGATCAGGGCAGCCTCGCCCTGCTGCTCCAGCGCAACGATGCGCGGATCGGTTCCCTGGGCCTTGGGACTGCACCAAGCCGGACCGGTCGGTCAAGAACTGGGCCTGCTGAACCGTCGAAACAGCAGTTAACAAGGCCAGTCCGAGCGAGGAGGAAACCCGCTGAAAAAGAACGTGCCCCCCGCCGCGAGTGCCAGGCCGATGACCGCCGGCCAGCGGGCACCGATCCGGTCGTAGAGCCGACCCGCCAACGGCACCACCACCATCATCACCATCGCCTGCGGAAGCAAGACCAAACCGCTGTTCATCGGAGTCAGGCTCTGAGCTCCTTGAAGGAAGTTCGGCACGTAGAACAGGACCGCGAATATGCCGACCGAGATGATGCTGATCAGTATCAGTGAGTTCACGAACGACCAGTACCGAAACACCCGCACATTCAGCAGCGGCTCTTTGACCTGCAGCTCGATCACCACGAACAGCGCGAGAGCATTGACCCCGACGGCGATCAGGATCAACACCCGATAGCCGGTCCAGCCCCAGGTCGTGCCCTCTTCGAACGCCAACAGCAGCGCAAACATCGAGACCGCGATACACGCGAACCCCGGCATGTCGAACGATCTGCCCGCGACGCGGGGGAAGTTGGGCAGTATCACCATCGCCAGGATGGCACCCAGGATCCCGATGGGCACATTGATGTATAAGTGACTTGGTAACTGATCGCGGGGCGTGGCCCTTCGGAACGCTCGGCGGTCTGGTTCACGGGTCGAAGGCTGCGCTCGACGGTCCGCTCCTCGCACGGTGTTGCCAGGTGCGGATGCGGTGAATTTCGTTTTCTGGCCGATCGCTCACCAAGTCGACGCGTCCGGTACTCGTGTGACCGCTGACGAAGTGCGACAGTGCCGGCACGTCGCCGCGGACTGTGGACACCGGGCCTCGCGGCGTAAGGACCGCAACGCTCCCCAGAGGAACCACCGTGACCGAGCCCACCGAGGACCCCGAACCGCTCGTTACCGCATACGCGGCGGCTCTCAAGGCACTGCGCCAACTGCAACCCGGCACTTACCGCCCGGGCGTACCCGCACAGCTCGACCAGGCGCACAGCGCCCTCGCCCCGCGGGCCGGCGTTCGCGACGCCGACGTCCTGGCGCGCCTGTTGACCGAGATACAAGCCTGTCACCAGCAGGGCCGCGCCTACTCCACCGAGCTCGGCCACGCTTTCCGCGCGGCCTACCTGCTCGTTGCGTCCGGCCCGCCGAAGTCCTGGGGATAACACGTCCGATCGCTAACGCGGCCCGTGCGGGACCTCGCTGGAGCTCCGCCCGGTTCCGTTCGAGCCTGGTGGCCTGATCTCGCGAGATCTGCGCCCGTGTCCACCCTTCTGGCACTAGCAAGAAACGCTAATGCAACAAACCGGCGATTAGGTAATGAGTCGGTGTTCCGGATGTCATCGTTCCATAACACTTTGGCCTTGAACTGGTACTCAGCGGCACAGCGGCACAACGCCACTGCGCACCCGGAGCCCTATCAGGAGCCGATCCCGATGTCTATCCAGGACCCGCACCACACCGACCCGATGAGCGCTACCACCTCCACCGAGGACCAGTTGGCTGGGATGCACCGATCCGTCGTGGTGATCGGCGGCGGGCAGGCCGGACTGTCGATGTCCTGGTGGTTGGCCGACCGAGGCATCGATCATGTCGTCCTGGAGGCCGACCGCGCCGGACACGAATGGCGCGACCGGCGCTGGGACTCGTTCTGCCTGGTCACGCCGAACTGGCAGTGCGCCCTTCCCGGATTCGGCTACGCCGGTGACGACCCGGACGGCTTCATGGTGCGTGACGAGATCGTGGAGTACCTGGAGAAGTTCGTCGCTTCGTTCAACCCGCCGCTGGTCGAAGGTGTGCGCGCCACCGCGCTGCGGGCCCGCGCCGCCGGCACGTTCGAGATCCGTACCGACCGGGGCACCCTGACGGCCGACCAGGTTGTGGTGGCGACCGGGCCGTACCAGGTGCCGCGCACCCCGCGCGTCGCGGAGCGGCTACCGGAGGGCATTCATCAGCTGCACTCCTCGCAGTACCGCAACGCCGACGAGTTGCCCGAGGGTGCCGTGCTGGTCGTGGGCACCGGGCAGTCGGGTTCCCAGATCGCCGAGGACCTGCACCTGGCCGGGCGCCAGGTGCATCTCGCCACCGGTACCGCGCCCCGCGTGGCCCGCTTCTACCGGGGTCGGGACTGCGTGGCGTGGCTGTCGGACATGGGCACCTACACCAAGGGCATCGAGCAGTTCAGCGACACCGAGACAGTTCGCCACAAGACCAACCACTACGTCACCGGCCGCGACGGTGGCCGAGACATCGACCTGCGCAGGTTCGCCCGCGAAGGGATGCGGTTGCACGGTCGACTCGCCGCCGTCACAGGCGACGGGACGTTGAGCTTCGGCCCCGAACTGCGCGCCAACCTCAACGGTGCCGACGCGGTGTCCGAGGGCATCAAGGACTCCATCGATGCCTACATCGACGCGAACGGCATCGACGCCCCGGTCGAGGAGCGCCGCGCTCCGGTCTGGCAGCCAGGTCCCGAGGCCGACGAACCCTACGAGCTGGACCTCGCCGAAGCCGGCATCACCACCGTGATCTGGTCCACCGGGTTCGGCCGGGACAACCGATGGATCGAGCTGCCGATCTTCGACGGGCGCGGTTACCCCACCCACGACCGCGGCGTGACGAGCCAGCCCGGCCTGTACTTCCTGGGACTGCCCTGGCAACACACCTGGGGTTCGGGCCGATTCTCCGGAGTCGCCGACGATGCCGAGCACCTCCTCGAGCAGATCGTCACAGCACGCCGGGGCAGCGCGGTCGCCGACGGCCTGCACTGGCTGGCCGGGACACCTGCCAGCAGCTACCCCGATCTCGACCGCGACGAGGACTGGGTCGCCCCCCGTACCGCGAACTGACCAGCTACCCCACCGCCCCCAATCCAACCTGTTGGAGGACAGCTATGGGCACCGTGCGCCTGGCTACCGTCACCGCACCTTTCGACCGCGACCTGCGGGCCTGCTACGCCCGCATCGAACGACTCGTGCAGCAAGCACGTGACTCCGGGGCCGATCTGCTGGCCCTGCCAGAGGCCGCGCTCGGTGGCTACGTTGCCGACCTGGGCGGAACCGCGCCAATGCCGCCCGCGTTCCACGTGGACGGGCCGGAAATCGCCCGGCTCGCCGCAATCGCCGGCGACCTCGTCCTGACCTGCGGCTACTGCGAGCAAGCCGACGACGGGCAGCGCTACAACAGCGCGGTGTGTGTCACCGGCGACGGCGTACTCGGCACCTACCGAAAGGTCCACCAACCACTGCGGGAAGGCGCGACCTACCGGGCCGGCAACCAGTTCGAGGCATTCGACACACCGGTCGGCCGGATCGGCATGCAAATCTGCTACGACAAAGCATTCCCCGAGGCCGCCCGCGCCCTTGCCCTCGACGGCGCACAGGTCATCGTGTCGATGTCAGCCTGGCCGATCAGCGCCACCAACCCCCATCCAGACCCCGCGCTCGACCGCTGGACCCGCAAGTTCGACCTGTTCGACCGGGCCCGAGCCGTCGACAACCAGGTCGTCTGGGTGGCATCCAACCAATTCGGCACCTTCGGATCGCTGCGCTTCGCCGCCAATGCCAAAATCGTGGACCCCGCCGGCGAGATCGTCGCCGCGACCGGCCAGACCGAGTCGATGGTGACAGCCGACTTCGACCTCGAAACGGTCCTCACCGCCGCCCGCGCCGGCATGGGTCACCTACGCGACCGCCGCCCGGACTCCTACACCCCGCACGCCGACAACCGGATCGCCGTCTAGCGCACCGCGCGTCGACCTGGTCCTGGGGACTCAGGCGGTGAGCTCGCCGGGGCTCAGGACGTCCTCGCCGTAGAGATCCTCCAGCCAGTTGGTCTGATAGACGGTGTCCAGGTACCGCTCGCCGAGGTCGGGGGCGATGGCCACCGCGACGAGCTCGTGCGCGTCGTGCTGGGCCAACCAGCTGGTCGCTCCACTGACCACAGTGCCGGTGGAGCCGCCGAACAGGAACCCGCTCCGAGCCAGACGATGGCAGGCACGGATGGTGTCCGCCTCCTCGACGCGCACCACCTCGTCCACATAAGACTCATCGAGCATGGCCGGGCGGACGCTGGTGCCCAGGCCGGGAATCATCCGGCGTCCCGGCGCACCACCGAAGGTCACCGAACCCACGGCGTCCACCGCAACGACCCGCACCGGACGGCGCCACTGCCGGAAGAAGCGCGCACAGCCCATCAGAGTCCCGGTGGTGCCCGCCCCGACGAACAGCACGTCCAGCCGGGGGAACGCGGTCGCGATCGCCGGCGCCGTCGTGCGGTAGTGCGCCTTCCAGTTGTTCGGGTTGACGTACTGGTTGAGCCAGACATACCTGCGATCGGAGGCGCACACCGCGCGGACGTAGTTGATCCGGGCGCCGAGGAGGCCGCCATGGGCATCCGGCTCGGTAACAATGTGCACCTGGCTGCCCAGTGCCTCCATCATCCGGCGGGTCGACAGGTTGCAGCGCGAGTCGGTCACGCACAGGAACCCGTAGCCCTTGCTCGCCGCGATGATGCTCAGCGCCACGCCCAGGTTCCCCGACGACGACTCGACCAGGACCGAACCCGGCCGCAGCTGTCCGTCCCGCTCGGCGGCCTCAACCATCTGGGCCGCGGCCTTCAGCTTGATCGAGCCGGCGAAGTTGAAGCCTTCGCACTTCAGGAAGAGCGACTGCCCGAAGATCGACCGAAGGTCGACGTAGAGCTCGTCCTCGTTGAACTCCTGCGGAAACGAAATCACTGACATGAGAACCCCCGAAGTCTGCGGTAGGACACCCGGCTGCTCATCCGTGCCGCCGTAGGTCGTGGAAGAAGTCGTCGACGACGTGCAGCTCGCCGGAGCGGAGTACCTCGTCATAGACGTATTTGCCGACCGCGAGGTCGAGCACCCCGAGGCCGAACGGTGAGAAGATCAGCGGCCGGTCGGTCGGCACGCTGACCCGGCCGGCCAGAACGTCGTCCAGGGTGCCGGTCAGGAAGTCCCGGTTGCCGGTGAGCTGTTCGGCCAGGTGTGGCGAGGTGTCGGCCTTGAGGCAGTGTTCGACGTCGTCGACGATGTTGGTCGAGGCGAGCACGATCTGTGGGGCGAGGTCGCGCAGCGACACGTGCAGCACCAGCGGGTTGTGCTCGAACCAGGACAGCTCGCTGACGTGCGGCGTTCCGGCGACGGTGGCGAAGACAACCAGGTCGCTGGAGCGGATCAGCGCCTCGGCGCCCTCGTGCACGGTGACCGGGGTGTCGGGGTCCGCGCGATGCAGGTAGTCGCGGAACCCGGCCGCGCTGTCGGTCGACAGGTCGTGCACGCCGATCTCGTCGAAGGACCAGCCGGTGCCGGCCAGGAAGGTGTGGATGTAGCGGGCGATCAGTCCCACTCCGAAGAACCCGACACGCCTCGGGCGGGGCCGGCCGCTGCTGAGCCGGTCCGCCGCCAACGCCGCGGACGCGGCGGTGCGGGTGGCGCTGATGATCGAGCTTTCCAGGCAGGCGAACGGGTAGCCGGTGTCGTGATCGTTGAGGATCAGCACTGCCGAGGCCCTCGGGATCCCGGCCGCCACGTTCCCCGGGAAGCTGGAGATCCACTTCAGGCCGTCCACCCGCACCTGTCCACCGATCGAGGCAGGCAGCGCGATGATCCGGGAGGTCGGGCGGTCCGGGAAACGCAGGAAGTAGGACGGCGGGTTCACCGAGTCCCCGGCGCCGTGCACCCGGTAGGTGTCCTCGACCAACTTCATGACCTGGTTCTCGCGACCCCGCAGCGCATGCTGGACCTGGCCGCCGGAGATCACCGCGAACGGCGGCACACCGATCGACTCGGGCGGTGCCGACTCAGCCACACCCATCTCGGCCCCGGACCCCGTTGCGGTGGTACTGGTGACGGTCATCGCCCGGCCCCCTCGACGCGCGGTGCACAGTCGGCCTGGTGCACCGGGTCAGCCAGCGCGACGAGCACCTCGCGCGCCCCCTCGAACGGCTCGCGGCTGTGCGCGGTGCGGATGTTGTCCACCAGCATCAGATCGCCGGCCTGCCAGGGTTCGCGCAGCGTGTGGGCGGCGTAGACCTGGTTCAGCAGCACCACCACGTCCTCACCGATCGGGTCGCCGTGGCCGAAGCGGGTGTTGAACGGCAACCCGTCGGCGCCGTACATGTCCACCAGGAACTCGCGCACCTCCGGGTCCAAGGTCCACTCGTTGAGGAACGCGACCTGGTTGAACCAGCAGCGCTGCCTGGTGACCGGGTGGTGCACCACGGCGTAGCGACGCTGTTGGGTGCGCAGCCCACCGTCGGGTTGCCACTCGAACGCGATCGCGTTGGCCCGGCAGTAGCTCTCCACAGCGGCGCGGTCCTCGGTGCCGAACGCCTCGGCGTAGGACGCCCCGATCTCGTCGTTGTAGTTGCGGGTGAGCACCCAGCCCTCCCGCTCGAAGCGCGCGACCAGATCGGCGGGCAGCGCATCGAGCACGCTCGGCGAATCGGCCACCGCGGTCGCCCCGCCGCTGCTGGGCGCGCTGAGACAGGCGAACATCATCAGACCTGGGAACTCGAGCCGGTAGCTCAGCTCATGGTGCATGCACATCTGCTGGTTCGACGGCCACTTCGTCGAGGAGTACACGCCGTCGGCGTAGGACTCCCGGGGCGCGAAGGACTCCCTCTCGGCCATTCGGTCGCTGGCCAACCGGGCGAACACCCCGCCAACCTCGGACCGGTCACCCAGCCCCAGCCCTCGGACCAGGACCGAGCCGTAATCAGTGAGCATTGTGCGCAGCGCGTCCCGGTGTTCAGCCACCCAACGCGACGCACCGAAGGGGGCCTCCACTCGCACAATCGCCGGCTTGCCGGGTTGCAGATTCACGTCGAGCAACGACGCGGGGAAAGGGGAGATCATCACAACTCCATTCAGGATGAAATGAGCAGGTCCGCCGCGTGCGGCACGGCAGGTGCCGCGGCCGGGGCACTGTCCGGTTGTGCGCGAGGCCGCGCCGGTCCGGTGGGCGGCTGGCGCCTGTCCTCGACCCGGCGGACGCTGTCGAGCAGCCCCGCCAGGTCGGCCAGGATCGGGTGGCCGGTGATGTCCTTGAGCGACACCGCGCGGTTCAGCTCGATCGCCAGCTTCACCGCGGCGAGCGAGGAGCCGCCCCGGTCGAAGAAGTGGTCGCGGCGGCCGATCTGGTCGGCCGGGATACCCAGCACCTTCGCCCATGCGGCCGCCAGCCGGTGCTCGGTCGACGTGTTCGGCGCGCCGCGGTCTTCCTCGAGTACCTCGAGATCCCCGGCCAGCGCGTTCAACGCCTTCTTGTCGATCTTGCTGTTCGCGGTCAGCGGCAGGCTCTCCCGCCAGTGCAGGACTGGGGGGACCATGTACCCGGGCAGCGACTCACCCAGCCGCTCCCGAAGTAGGTTCACATCCAGTGCCTGAGGACCGGAGTAGAAGCCGACCAACTGCTTGCCCCGCCCGGCCCGCTCGGCGACCACCACCGCACCGTCGCGGACACCGGGCACCCGCAACAGGGTGTTCTCGATCTCGCCGATCTCGATGCGGAAGCCACGGATCTTGACCTGGGTGTCCCGGCGGCCGAGGAACTCCAACTTGCCGTCGGGCAGCCAACGGCCGAAGTCACCACTCCGGTAGAGCCGCTGGCCGGGGCGGTGCGGATCGGCCAGGAAGGCCAGCCGGGTGCGCTCCGGGTCGTTGACGTACCCGCGCCCCACGCAGACCCCGGCGAACACGATCTCACCGGGGGCGCCCAGCGGCACCGGGGCGAGATACTCGTCCACGACGTAGACGTGCACGTTCTGCACGGCGCGCCCCAGCGGAACCCGCTCCCCCTCCGGCACCTTGTCCATGACCTCGTGGTTGGTGTCGTCCGAGGTCTCGGTCAACCCGTAGGCGTTGACCAGCCTGATCCCCGGCTCAGCCGCGAACCAGCGCTGAGCGAGCTCCTTCTTCAGCGCCTCGCCGGTCACCGATACACACCGCAGGTCGGGCAGCTCGCGAGGGTGCTGCTCCAGGTAGGTGAGCACAACCTCGAGATAGGACGGCACGAGCTGCAGCACGGCGACCCGCCGGTCAACGATCTTGTCGACGAAGCGCTCGACGTCGAGGATCACGTCCTGCTCCACCAGCACGGTCCGCCCACCGACCAGTAGCGCGGAGACCAGCTGCCACAGCGAGATGTCGAAGCACTGCGGCGCCGTCTGGGCCACCACCAGCCCCTGGTCAACCCCGAGATCGGCGATCTTGGCGTAGAGGTGGTTGAGCATCCCCGCGTGCTCGCACATCGCACCCTTCGGCTCACCGGTGGAACCGGAGGTGAAATAGATGTAGGCGAGCTGGTCCGCCCCCACACGCACGCCCAGGTCCCCCTCGGCGTGGTCCTCCCCGACCACCGCGTCGATGAAGAGCCTCCGCACACCGGGCAGTGAGACCAGGGCGCTCTCGAGCGTCGTGGTGCTGGCCGGTTCGGTCAGAACCAGCCGACACTCGGCGCGCGACAGCGTGGCCGCGATCCGATCGGCCGGGAAATGCGGCTCGATCGGCAGGTAGACCCCACCCGCCTTGAAGATCGCCAGGACTGCGGCCATCCAGTCCAGGTTGCGCTCGGTCACCACCGCGACCACATCTTCGCTGCCCAACCCCCGCGCCAACAGCGCCCGCCCGATCCGGTTGGCGCGGGCGTTGAGCTCCCGGTAGGTCCAGTGCAGGTCACCGTGCACGGCCGCCACGGCGTCCGGGTGCGCCGCCACCCGCTGCTCGAAGAGCTCGTGGAACCGTCGGTCCGGCAGCTCCCGGCGAACTCCGGCGAGCCCGTCGAGTTGGAAGTGGACCTCCTCGCCGGACAGCAGGCTCTGCCGCCGGTGCTCGGCGTCCGGGTCGGCGGCGATCAGGGCGAGCGCGGAGAGGTGATAGCCGGCGATCCCGGCCGCGCGGTCCGCGTCCAGCACGTCGGCGCGACAACGCAGCCGCAGCACGAGCTGGCCGCCGCGTTGCGCGACCCCCACCCACAACACGGTCTCCCCCGCCAGCTCCCCGCCACCGCCGTCCAGGCTGGCGGTCGGGTCGAACACCGTCTCGAACGCCGGCCCGGTCAGACCCAGCTCGCGCCGGAGGTCCTCCACCGGGAAGTCCTGGTGCAGGAGCAGCTCCGACTCGACTCGTTGGGCCTCGTGCAGCAACATCAGCCACGACTCCGGCTCGGTGGTCAGCCGGCACGGCAGAACACGGCCGCCCTCCACCGCGACGTAGCCAGTGCCTACCTCGCGCTCGCCGGACAACCCGGCCAACACCTTGGCGTGCCCGGCCAGCAGCACGGAGCTCAGCGACACCGCCGACTCCTCGGCCCGCCGTCGCAACGCCGCGACCAGATCGGCGGGAATCGCCACCTCGTACTCGAGCACCCCCGCGACCGGCTCCGGGGCCCACCGCGGAATCGCGGTGAACCCGCCGCCGAGCAACACGCTCAGCCAGAACTCCCGCCCAGCCGCCACCGACGCTCCCATAGGAATTTCCCCTCCACCTACCGTCACCACGCTGCTGCTACCCCGCACCTCGATGCCGTTCATGTCCGCGTCGAACCCGTGTCTTGGCCGTGCTTTCCAGCCCGCTGGCCCTTTTCACCGGAATGCTTCCGCCGCTTGTTCTTCTTGGAACCCTCAGTCCCGGATGACCGCGGTCCTGTCGCCGAGGGCGCCAGGGCTGATTGATCAACGTTCCGCTGACGGATGGCGTCGGGGACGGCTCGTGGTCCCACGCCGCGTCCCGGGGCGCGGACCCGAACGGCCTGCTCACCCCGGGGGGCTGCGTACGGACGAGGGCCGGGGCCCTCGGCGACTGGGTCACTACCCTGCCGACTGGCCCGGACTGCCGGCTGACTGACCACAACCGAAGGCGTCGTGGGCAGCGGAAGGGTCTGGCGAGCGGGTACCGGAGCTCCCCGGCCGCCCATGGTGAGCATGGCCAGGTCGGCGGCAACCACCCCGAGGAGCACGGCCGCCGTCCAGGCCGGCGTGCGCCTGCGGGCAGGTCGGACCGGGAGCATGAGGACCGCTGGGGTCGCCGCATCGCGGATCTCCCTGGCCGGGTTTCCGCCCCACCGTGCCTGTGGTGGGACTTCCTCGCCTTTCATCAGGAACGAGTCGGCGGCCACCACCGCGCCGTCGCCCATGGTCACTCCGTAATGGACGAGGGCTGCGACCCCGACGGTGCAGCCCGAACCGATCGTGGACCGGTCAGATTTGAAGGCGCCGTCCTCCTGCGAATGGCATTGGATTTTGCTCCCCGCATTGAGCGTGCAGTCGTTCCCGACGGTGACCAGCGTGCGCTCGGTGAAATAGCAGCCGTCGTCGAAGAGTCTGCGGCCGACCTGAGCACCCATCAATCGCCACATCAGCCCCTTGAACGGGGTGCCGTTGAACGTTTGGACATACACCATCTCGGGCACCTTCCAGAGGCGTTCGTGCCACCAGAAGCGCGCGTCGTAAATGGAGCAGAAGCTCGGGCTCAGCGCACGGAACGCAGTCATGACGCGCTCCACCAGCACAACGTAGACCGTGCTGACCACAAGACTGAGCGCAAAGAATGCGGCGATCGCCAATTGCCCGAAGACACCAGGAACCTCCATAGCGGCCACGCCGAGACTCGTGAGCAGAAATACGTGCAGCCACCGAACGAACAGGTAATAGCCCATGGTCCGGATGTTGTACCTGTTCTTCGCGGAGAGACGCCGAGGCAGCTCGTTTCCGGTCAGCAGATGGTCGAACCGGCCATCACGCTCCACCGACCGGGGAATCTCGAAGCTCGGTGAGCCCAGCAGGCCAACACCCTCGCGGATCTCCCCGTCCAGGGGAACCATCACCTTCGTCGCGAGTAGGCAGTTATCGCCTGTCCTGCCCCCGGAGGGGTAGGCGATGCTGTTCCCGAGGAAGTTGCGTGGCCCGATCGACGTCCGAGACACGCTGAAGGACGTGCTGGAGAATTCGGCATTGACAATTGACAGCCCGTCAGCGACCATTGTTCCACTGCCGACAGAACTCAAGTAAGGGTTGTCGTGCGCCACCTCCATACCAAAGTTCGACCCAGTCTGCTCGACCCGAGAGAGGTTGTACCCGAGGCCGCGCAGATAGTGGACGATATAGGAGCTGTCGCCGAACAGGTTCGTGAAGAACTTTTTGTTGCTGAGGCGCGAGATCACCCGATGGATCCTGTAATGGAATCCGTACAGTGGATAAACCTTGCCCGGTTCGAGGAAGATGTTCAACGCGCGGGGGACGACACCGACAATGACCAGCCCGACGAGCACGGAACCGGCGAAGAGCACAACGGACAGGACCAGCGCGGTAAGGCCGAACCGCCATGAGGTGTTCCCGGTGGCAGCGCCCACCGACGTGGCCAGCGCCGGCACCGCGCGCAGCAGCAGATACACCGCCCCTTCCGCGAGCGGAACGTAGAGGAAGAACACCTTGAGCAGGGCCAGGATGCAGAAGACGACCTTGCGCCACCAGCTTCGGGCTGCCCGCGCGATCCTCAGATAGTTGACCTCGGTCCGCTGTGCCGGGGAACCGTGCCAGTGCTCGCCCTCCGGTACCGACTGGCCGCTGTGCAGTGCCGAACTGTGGCCCAGCTGCGCCTCGTCACCCATCGACGTATTGATCTCGAGCACGGACTTCTCGCCGACGAAAGCATCCCGGCCGATGCTCACCGCGCCGGTCTGGATCAAGCCCGAGTGCGCCCGGTAGCAGAGGAAGAACGACTCCTTGCGAATGACCGTACCTGCGCCGATGGCGAGCAGGTCGGTGCACACGGGCACGTTCCGGGAGAAGACCGCTACACGTCGCCCGAGCTTCGCACCCAGCGCCCGAAGATAGAGCGCGTAGAGCGGCGAACCGACGGACAACACCAGCGGGTTCAGCCGAACCAGCGTCTTGACGATCCAGAAGCGGACATACGCCAGGCTCCAGACGCGGATCTCCTGGGGCCTCCATCGACCGATGAGCACCCACTTCACCAAGATCGGAAGGATGCACATCCCTAGCAAGCCGGCGCCACCGACGAGGACCGACCGGAGGTAGACGTCGAGCAACCCGGAGCCAGCGGAGATCCAGCCGGCGCCTAGGTCAGCGACCAGCGCGACCAGGTAGCAATACCCGAGGAAAGCCAGGGTCTGCAGCACCCCGCACAGGAGGTACCCCGCCGTGCCGACCCGAGGCGCTGCCTCAGGGGGCGCCTCGGGCGGTGACTCGGGCGGCAAGTCAGCCGACAGCTCGGCCGGCGACTCGAGAGCGGAGGCCGACGCGGCGGGCGCGAGCCCGGTCGCGAGGCTTCTAATTGTTGGGTAGCTATAGATGTCCTTGATCGACACCGACGGTAGGTCCGCCCGCTTCCTGACCCGCGCGCAGAAACGGGCCATCACCATCGAGTCGGCGCCGACCACATCGAAGAAGTGGCTATCCACCGAGACCCGCTCGACTCCCATGAGGTCGGCCAGCACCTCCGCCATGCCATCCTCGACACCGACTGTCGAGCCGGCACGCTTGGCCGAACTAGTCGGAGATTCAGCAGGCCCGGCTGAGACAACGTCGACTGATGTAGCCACCACTTAAGCTCCTTGAACCGCGGGTCAACGATTTCGTGACGTGTTCGGAGACGTTCGCCAAAGTCGATCGCCCACCTTTGGCCGACACCGTCAGTGCCATTGCCGCGCCTCACTCGGAACTAGATACGGACGTCAACCGCTGAATGGATTATCAGGCGCTCCAGCGCCACTCGGATGGTCTAACTTGATGTCACGGGTGTCGACACCTGGACCTCGAGTCAGGCGCGGCAAGACAAGAGTCGTAACGTGTTGCCGAGCCTGCGGCGCGGGCACCAAATCACAGATCGACCGCAGGTCAGAGCCGATTGACGAGTTGGTAGTCCCGCTTCGCTGTGACCCGGAGCATCGCGCCGTCCAGGTTCGGAGAGGGATCGAGCCGTCGATTACCTCGCCTGTGAACACCTCAGCCTGAACACCGGTACCCCCGGTTGGGTGAACTGCTCAATGATAAACTGAGCTGGAGTTCTTGGAGGCACAAATGCGTGTCGGAGTCGCGCGGCGGCGGGCGTTACTAAACCGTAGCCGAGGATTTCTGGCGAAAGCCAGTCAGCTAACACCTGTGGCGTAGCCGAAGAATCCTCAAGGCCCGCGCGTACCGACAGGGCGGACTTGATGCTGTCGTTTGTCGACTATTTGTCGTGCGCCTTCTTGCCGTGCGAGTCCTTGCCGTGCGAGTCCTTGCCGTGCGAATCCTTGCCGTGCGAATCCTTGCTGTGCGAATCCTTGCCGTGCGAATCCTTGCCGTGCGAATCCTTGTGGTCGGAATCCTTATCCTGATCCTTATCGCGGGAACTGTCGGCATCGCTGTTGTCGGTGTCGGATTTACGGCGTCGCCGGTCGGCATCAAGCGCTGTGTTGGGCGTGACCGCTGCCGGGGTGAAGTGAGCGCTGGCCAAGATCAGTCCGGTATCGGTCGTGAGCTTGGCCCCATCGACGCCACTGGAGTCGATCGGAGTGCGGATAGCCCAGTCGGCGTGTCCGTGTTGCAGCGGAAAGCTGCCCAGCGTGACAGTCGAGCCGTCATCGTGGACCAGCTCGCAGGTCAGCCTCGTGCTGACGGCTGACGAGCCGGACCCGGTGGGGTCGTCGGTTATCGAGACGAAGATCCAAGAGGGATCGTTCGGATAGACGTAGGCTTCCCCGATCTCGCGGTTGCCGGCTATCAATGGCGACACCATCACGTCCGCGACGGGTTGTACGTTCACGCTGCGGACAGGCAAGCCCGCCGGCTGAACGGGGAGGAGCTGGCCGAAGACCCAACCGCCGCCGGCCAGCAGGACGCCGGTGAGCGCCAGTGCGGCGACAGGGAGCCCTCGCCGTGCGAGGCTCGGCTCTGGAGCGGGCGGCGTGATCGCGGCGATCACGCGCTGGTCGAACCCGGGCGGTACGTCGGTTTCGGGTACTAGCTCGACCAGCCGGGCGGCGGTGGTGGCCAGCGCTGAGACCTTGTATTGACAGCGTGGGCAGCGACTGAGGTGCGCGATTGCATCAGCGCGTTCGCGGCCGCCGAGCACGCCCAGTGCGAGTTCGGAGGCGAGTTCGTGGCATTGCGCGCAGCTCAGTTCAGTCATGAGTGGCCTCGGCTGGTCGCTACGGTCTCGTGCAGCTTCGTCAGCGCCGCGCGGATGCGTGACTTCGCGGTGCCCAGCGGGATCGCTTCGCGCTCTGCAAGCTCGCGCGCGGTCAGCCCGTGCACGGCGGTCAGCACGACGGCGCGGGCCTGCTCCTCAGGTAGCGCGGCGAGCGCCTGGCGCAGTTCGGTGGATATCTCTGCGGCAAGCGCGTACTGCTCGGGGGTTTCGGCGATGGCTGCGATCAGTGAGTCCAGGTCCTCTTTGTCTATCGGGTGCGGACGGCGGACCCGCGCGGTGTCCACGGCGAGGTTGTGCACGATGCTGACCAGCCAAGCGCGCACCGAGCCGAGGCGAGGATCAAATCGCTCGGTTTGGCGCCAGGCCCGCTCGAAGGCTAGCTGCGCGACGTCCTCCGCCAGCCCGGCGTCGCCGATCACGCGGAGCGCGACGGAGAACGCCGTGCGTTGGAACCGACGCACGAACGCCAGCGAGGCAGCGGGGTCACCTGCGCCGAATCCGGCGAGCAACATGTCATCGGCCAACCCCACCCCGGTTTCGCCGCGCCGAGCCCACGACGAAGCAGGCGTGGCCTGCTCACTCGGGCGACGTGACCACAGCGGCGCGCGACGAACCGGACCTTTCACGATGCATCGTGCCCGGCTGAGACGACGTCAGCGAGCCGCACCCTATACCCGATCTCCATCATGTTCCTCGCGTCCGTTAGCGAGCCATTTACGGCCCGGCGGTATTGTCTAGAACCCGCGACCACAAACTTGTCCACTCTTGGCACCGGCCCGGGCCCAGATCCCACTCGGAGCGAGCGACTGACCTAATTACGGAGATCGCTGTCACAGAGGATTATCAGCTTGAGCAGCACCACCCGATCGCAGTAACGCAAGCGAATCGCGGCGGCTCAGGGACCCCGTTGACAGAACACAGAGAGCCGCGGAGCCGTGCTATCCATGGACGGCGCGGTCAGGGATCCGGTGCCAGAGCGACACCACTCTCCGCTCGCGCGACCCGATCAATTCCAGCAGCAGATCGACGTTGAACCCAGGCAACTCACACAGTTTCGGGATCAGCACGGCGGCAGCGGGTTCGCTGAATCCAACCGCTTCCCAATGCCCGTCACCGGTGCCCAGTAGTAACGTCGCATGCTCCTGCCATGCGCCGTCCTGACTGGTCCACACCGCCACCTCCAGCAGCTCGGCGACCAGCCGCTCAACACCTCCCGCCGCGGCGGCGCCACCTGAGTGCGGTGACGACCGGCGCGGTGCATCGGCCACCGGGTGGCGAGGCGCCGGAATGCTCCAGGCACGATCACTCGACCCGCCGGTGTCGCACCCGGCTCGATCTCGTCGTCTCCAGCCGATCACCGCACCTCCCGAGCCCCAGACCGCAACCACCATCCGCAACGCCGCCTCCTGGCGACCAGGCCGCGCCCGGGGACCCCACCCACTATCCCCGCGGCCGCCTATGAACGGGCTCAGCGTCACTGCCGGTCATCCGTTGCGCGGGGCGACGGGGGCCGTCCGCATCGTGCTGGCGTCGGTCGAACCAGCACATCATTGTTGCTCTTAGAGTCTTCTGATGGACTGAGATGCGACTGATAACGGCACAAGTGCCACATGGAGTACGTTTCGATTATGCGTGCAGATGCGGCACGGAATCTTGACGCGGTCCTCGAGACAGGAGCCCGGCTCCTGGCCGCGGACTCCGGCACGAGCATCACCGCCATTGCCGCTGAGGCCGGAGTCAGTCGGCGCCTGGTACACCGCCGCTTCGCAAGCCGAGAGGCGCTGGAAGAGTGCGTGTTCCAGACCAAGCTCGAGGCGATCGACGCGGTGCTCGCCGACGCCAGGTTGGACAGCGCACCGGTGGCTGTGGCTCTGCACCGGTTCGTGGAGGGCATCATCGCGGTGGTTCGTCGCTATCCAATCGATCCGGAGCAGATGCGCGGCAGCGCCGAGTCCTACGCCCGAATGAACGAACAGCAGGTACGAATAGCCGCCTTCATCCGGCGGGCCATGGATGAGGGGTTCATCCGGTCGGATCTGCCCGACGGGATGGCCATGGCCCTGCTGCACGCGACCATCGATCTGCTTGCGTTGCAGTTCCCCGACGACGAACCCGCCTGCGCCGCGGACATCGCCGTCGACACCTTGCTCAAGGGACTGGGCCGGAGCTGAACCCCGCGGATCTTGATCTCTGAGTCCTCCTGATCAGGCCTCATCGAGGGGGAGCTTGATGTGCAGCATCGTTCCCTGCCCGACAGGGCTGACCACGTCGATCGTCCCCCCGAGCGCGTCCACGCGGTCGGTGAGCCCTATCAGTCCGGAACCGCGCGTCGGATCGGCCCCTCCGGAGCCATCGTCGCGGATCGAGAGCTCGAGGACGCCGTCACGAGCTTCGACAGCGACGCGCACCGCGGAAGCGTGCGCATGTTTCGCGGTATTCGTGACCGCTTCTGACACGACGTAATAGACGGCCACCTCCACCGGTCCAGGCAGCGGCACCTCGACGCCCAGCTCCAGTTCCACGGGGACGGTTGACCGCCGGGCAAGTGTTCTCAGGGCGGGCGCAAGGCCGCCCTGGGTGAGGATGGCGGGGTGGATACCGCGCGAGATCTCCTGCAGCTCCTCGAGCGCTTCGGCCAGTCCGTCGACCACTCGGGACAACTGCGCCCGCAACTCGCGCAGCTCGGGCGGGACCGTGGCCTCCGCGGTGCGCTGGGTGAGCGCGAGTGAGACGAGCCGCTGCTGCACTCCATCGTGCAGATCGCGCTCGATCTGTCGCCGCGTCTCGTCCGCGGCCGTGACGATCCGTGCCCGCGAAGCGGCGAGCTCGGCCCGGCTCGCCTCGAGCTTCCGCTCGCTTTCGCGCAGGTCACGAAGGATCAACAACGTGTCCAGCGCGTCAGCCAGCCGCCGTCCGATCTCATGGAGCAGCCGCTCCTCCCGGGGCTTCCATACCCGAGGGTGTGAGCACTGGTGCAGTCCGAACAGGTAAGGCGCGTCGACCTTGGGCTGAACAGCCATGGCAATCATGGACTTGACGTCGAAACGCTCCGCCTGCTGTCTCGGAAGCCCGCGATCTGATTCGGGATCGAATCGCACCGGACCGCTCGTGGCCAGCACGCTCCGCAAAACGCCGGCGACGCCCGGGTCATTCGGGATGTCCACGCCAACTCCGGAGGCGCCGACGTATTGCGGCCGGGTCCGCTCCATTCGCACTCGATGGGAGCCAACGTCAGGGTCACAGGGATGGACCAGCCACGCTCGATCGCATCCGAAGGTCTCCAGCACGACATCGAGGACACCGCTGAGCATCTCCTCGAGGTCGCTGGTCCGCTGGATGGCACGGTCGACCCCGTCCAGGCTCTCCAGGAACCACAGTTGCGCCCGCTGGTCTTCCTCGACACGCTTGCGCTCGGTCACGTCCACGACGGTGGCGACGAACTCGTCGAGCTCACCGGATGCGGTAAAGACGGGATGCACGATTGCGCGGAGATGTTTCAGCGGGCCCTGTGGCGGGAGGACTCGAAACTCCCCTTCGACGTGGGCCGCTTCACTGAATCCTCTCCCGAGCGCCTCGCTCCACCCCGCACGGTCGCGCGAATGAACCCGCCGGCGAAACTCCTCGAGCGAGGGGACCCCTTGTTCCGGATCGAAGCCGTACAAGCGGGAGTGTTCATCGGAGGAGTGGATTACCTCTCCGGTAGCGCCGTCCAGCGCGGCAATACCCGTATGGGTCAGCCTCAGCGCCTCGGAAAGGTAGGCCTCACTTCTGTGCAGTTCGGCTGTCCGCTCGGCCACCTTCCGCTCGAGCTCATTCTGGGCTTGGCGAAGCTCGTCCTCGGCCAGCGTGCGCTCGTGGATGAGGCGTGCGCTCTGAAATGCCGCGGCGGCGTGATTGGCGGCAAGGCTGAGCAGCAGTTGGTCAACCTCCGTGGGGAAGTCGATGCGATCACAGGCCGCAGCAACCACACCGCCCTCGGCATTCACCCCGATGGGCAGGACAACCCCCCGGAACGGCTGGTCACCACCACCACCGTCGATGTCGGGAACGATCTCCTTACCTGGGAGCCGGCCGCTCTCAGCGAGACGACTTTCCAGCCATTCCGGGAACGTCTTCCAGGCCCCTCCCCGGGTGGCGTCGACTCCGCCAGCGATACCTGGGACGCACAAGCGGACAAAAACAAAGTTGAGCGGCAAAAATCCGATCAGCGTGTCGGCAAGCCCGGCGACCACCTCAGCCGGTTCCCTACCGACCCACGCCGTAGGTATGGCGGAGAGCGCCACGAGATCTCTGAGCACGGTTCGTAACGCGAGGATCTCAGCATCCGTATCCGCAGGCATTTATTTCGCCGCGGTCGCGCTCTTGCGAACCGATCGCCGATCCCGGATCTCGAGCAACAGCTGGTCAGGAGGAACAAAAAACGGATTCTCCTGGAGCAGGCCGCCGATAATAACGGCTGGATGCGTCCGCAAGGCGTCCATCACCACGCTGGCGCCGAACTTCGCCAGATCATACGTGCAGATCACTACATCCTCGTACTTGGGAATCAAGTAGTTGACCCGCACCTCGTACTCGATCAGGTCGTCGACACCCGGTAGATCGACGAGCGCCCACTCCATGTGACCGAGGACTCTTGTCACGGCATACCCTGCCGCGGGACCGGACTGGAGCACCTGCTCGAACGACGCCAGCCAGGTGTCCAGGTCGAAGCGGTCGCCGCGGAGAGTGCTGTCCTGCCACGGCCGCACCTCCAATTGGCCGGTGCCCATCGCGTCGCGCACGTCGATACCCGCCTCGGCCAACCACCTGAGCTGTTCGTCCCATCGCTCGGGGTCGACGTAATGGTAGACCTTGTCCCCTCGGTCAAGACCATCCATCACGAACGGGCGAAGCACGCGGTGCTGCTCGTCGAAGCTGTTGAAGAACGCACAAATATGACGGTGCTGACCGAAAGCCCCGTCAGAAAACTGCTGGGATTGCGCGGTGGTCGTCATATTCTCACCTCCACGCAGAGATCCGCGTTCTGGCCCGGCGGACCCCGGTTCAGCGCCGCCCAATTCGATCTCGCACGTAGCCCAGGCGCGACCGGGCTCTTGGCGAGCGGGCTGAAGTTTACGGCCTGGCTCCCCCGCTGTCGACGGGGTGTCGGCGCCGGCGCACCGCAGAACGGCGGCAGCTGGCCCACATCGCCGACGGGCCGGCGCCCTCGATCGACGACCTCTGGGTGCTCTCCCGCGCCGGATCTACCAGGCAATCCTGCCCGAAGGTGGTCTACCTCCCGTGCTCGAGCGGCGGGTGGACGTTCCAGTCCCGCGAGCGAAGAAACGCTGATCACCATCGACGTCAAGGCACCGGCGGGCGGGCAGAGTTTCCAGCTAGCCGGTAGGGCTGGTGGGTGCTGACGGTGACGACAGATCCCCCGCGGATCGCCAGTCTTCCCATGAGACTGGCGGCACCTCGGACTCGGCGCCCCGCGACGACTACTAGGGAGTGTGACATGGGACAACTGGCGACTCTGCTTCCCATTCGGGCTCGCGCTGCTCCCGACCAGCGGTCCTTGGTTGCGGGCCGCCAGCCAGCACCGGCGGCTCGATCGAGGGAGCGGCCGGACGAGGGCATCGAGCGGACAGCTCGCTTTGAGCGGGACGCGATGCCGCTACTGGACCAGCTCTACGGCACAGCGCTGCGGTTGACCCGCAATCGGACGGACGCCGAGGACCTCGTGCAGGAGACCTACCTCAAGGCCTACGCCGCCTTCGGCTCGTTCCGGGCCGGCACCAACCTGAGGGCCTGGTTGTACCGGATCCTGACCAACATCTACCTCGACGGCTGCCGTCGCCGGCAGCGCCAGCCCGTGGTGCACCCGACCGAGGAGATCCCCGACTGGCAGTTCGTGCGGGCCGCCGGGCACACGTCGACCGGGTTGCGGTCCGCCGAGGTGGAGGCGCTGGACCGACTGCCGGACAGTGACGTCAGGGCGGCAATGCAGGAGCTCTCGGAGAACCACCGGATGGCGGTGTACCTGGCCGACGTCGAGGGTCTCGCCTACAAGGAGATCGCTGACTTGATGCGCGCTCCGGTCGGTACGGTGATCTCCCGCCTGCACCGCGGCCGGCGCCAGCTCCGCGAGCTCCTCACCGACACGGCGCGTGACCGCGGGTTCCCGCGCGCCCGTGAGGTGGCGTGAATCGCTGTACCCGCCCGCACGAAAGCCCGCTCCCCGGCAACGGCGCCGTCCCCCGGTCCCAGGGGGCGGTGCCGGCCACGGCCAGCTGTTGACACAGCTGCGAACGGGATCACCGCGACCGCGACACTCCCGTGACGGCGTCCCGCCGCTGCGCGGACCGGAACCGCTGCTGGTAGGCGCTCGGCGGCACCCCGAGTCGGGCCACGAACGCGCGGCGCAACGTCTCGGGACTCCCGTAGCCGGCCCGCTCGGCTGCCTCGGAGATCGTGTAGCCCGACTCCAGCGCTGCCTTGGCGCCGTCGAAACGCACCGACTCGACGTAGCGGGCCGGGGTCGTGCCGAGCTCCTCGTTGAACAGGCGGGTGAGGTGGCGCGGGCTCATCGCCGCCAACGCCGCGAGCTTGGGGGTGGAGTGGTCGCCGCTCGGATCCGCGGCCACGGCGTCGAACACCGAGCGCAGCGCCGAGGTGTGCGGACGGGGGCCGCTCAGCGTCGGGGAGAATTGCGACTGCCCACCCGGGCGTTGCAGGAACACCACCAGCGACTGCGCGACCTGCCGGGCCAGCTGCTCGCCGTGGTCGTCCTCGAGCAATGCGAGTGCGAGGTCGATCCCCGCCGTCACGCCCGCTGAGGTGAACGTCGTGCCGTCCCGGACGAAGATCGCGTCGGGCTCCACGGTGATGTCCGGGTAACCCCTGCTCAGCACGCCGGTGTGCCGCCAGTGTGTGGTGGCGCGGCGGCCGTCGAGCAGCCCGGCCGCGGCGAGGATGAAGGCCCCGGTACAGATCGAGCAGACCCGGCCCGACCGTGGCGCGACGTTCGTGACGGCCTCGCGCAGCTCCGGGTCGACGGGGTGCGCCGGGAACACGTCACCGCCCATGACCAGTAGCGTGTCGAAGCGCAGCCGAGGGTCGGTGGCGTCGGCGTCGACCGGGATCGTCATGCCGGTGGAGGACGACACCGCGCGGCCACCCACCGAGCACAGCGTCAGCTCGTAGTGGGCCCCCATCCGGTTCGCCTCGCTGAACACCTCGCTCGGCCCGGCGACGTCGAGCAGTTTCACACCGTCGAAGACGACGATGCCGACGCGGTGCACGGTGGTGCGAGCCACGAACGTCCTCCCGAGGCACAGCGGTCTGTCCGTAATCGTGTGAAGTTCGGCCGCCCACGCGGGGCCCGACGGGGGTGGCGCGAGCAGGCTCGACGTAGAGGGAAACCCTACGTGAAAGGCGCAGCAGATGACTGACAAGATCGCCGGGATCGATATCCCTGACACCGAACTGGCCCGCGAGGCGACCGAGCTGGTCCGCAAGGCCGCCACCCCACTGCTGTTCGACCACTCCCGCCGGGTGTTCCTCTTCGCTAGCCTCAAGGGCCGCTACCGCGGGATCGAGGCCGACCCCGAGCTGCTCTACGTCGGCGCGATGTTCCACGACCTCGGCCTGACCGAGCACTACCGGCGCACCGACCAGCGCTTCGAGGTCGACGGCGCCGACCTGGCGCGGGACTTCCTACTCGACCACGGGCGCAGCGCCGCCGAGGCCCGCGCGGTGTGGCTGGGCATCGCGCTGCACACCACTCCGGGCATCCCCAACCACCTGGAGCCGGAGACGGCGCTCGTCAGCCTCGGCGTCGAGACCGACGTGCTCGGGATGGACCTCGACCAGATCACCGCCGAGGAGGTCGCGGCCGTCGTGGCCGCGC
Source organism: Pseudonocardia sp. Cha107L01 (assembly GCF_052566575.1). Classification (NCBI taxonomy): domain Bacteria; kingdom Bacillati; phylum Actinomycetota; class Actinomycetes; order Pseudonocardiales; family Pseudonocardiaceae; genus Pseudonocardia; species Pseudonocardia sp. Cha107L01. Next base: position 3,616,327 of record NZ_CP199579.1, on the reverse strand, counting down.
ACCCGCGACCGGACTTCAAGAACAACATCCTGCAGGCCTTCTACGACGGGATGAAGGACCGCCCCGACACCACCTTCGGGACCATGAACGACGACGTGCTCGCCCACTTCGCACCCGGCTTCACGCGTGCGGACTTCGTGTCCATCATCACCGGCTCGGCATGGACCGAGTGACCTCAGCCGCACTGCCTCGGTCCCGCAACGACCGGACGTCCAGTGCCTCGGCTTCCGCGAGGTGGCTGTGCCGCGGTGTGAGGAGCCCGCACCGCGGCCTTGGCCATACCTGCTAGCGGGAATCCGAGGACTGCAGCTAGCACCCGGGCGCGACGGCGGCTGTCGGTGATGCACAGAGGGGTGCATTACCGCAACGCTGACTACAGCCCCGATGACGACTCTTCTCGTGCCAGGAGCACCGGTACGGGTACCCCGCCGTTGACGTGGCCAACCCAGAGCCAACCTACCTCTGGCGCGCTGGACATCACGAGAGAGGCACTCAACGCGATGACCCTCGACACCATTCCCACGCACGTCCGGGCGGGCGTCCCCACCGGCATCAGCCCATCCGGCTGGTTCGCCGGCGCAGGCGACGACCGGGACCACGCCATCCGCTCCTGGATACCGGATCGGTCCGGCTACCTCAGCACGGCATGTGGCAAGCCGAGCGCCCAGGCGGGCCGCAGCGTCAACCGGCCCTGCCCCGACTGCGAGAAGAAGATTGCCGCCGCCAGAGTCCAGGACCAGCCACGGTGACGTGCTCAGCCGTGACTGGCAGCACGGAGTCGCGACGATCGGCGTCGGGTTCGCCCGGTGTGGGCCCGGCCGTCCCCGTCACAACCCGACAGCGGAGGAGACGATGAGGTACGTGACGCTGGCGGTGGCCTCAGACGTCGAGGCCCAGCGCCTGATCGAGGACGTTTCCGAGCACCCGGGCGAGCCGCTGCGGACCCCGCGGTGGGGCAACACCGTGCACGCAACGCTACCCAGCACAGCCGTTCAGCACCCAGCCACCGGCGACGACGTCTCCGCCACCGGGGTACCGACATGAACCCGCACCCATCGATGGACCACAACGAACGGAAGCGGATTCGGCTCGCGGCGTTCCGGGTCACCCGGCTGTACCCCGGCCCGGTCGGTGAGCTGGTGTCCCGTGAGCTGATGTCCTGGGAGGAGTTCGGTTACCGGCTCAGCTCCGGAAGCATGATCATGAGGATCGTGGACGAGGTGCTGAGCGCCCAGGAACAGCAGTCCGAGGCTGCCTGAACCGGCAACAGCGTCAGATGACCATCCAGGACAGCAGCGGGGTTGTCTGCAGGTAGACCAGTACGCACATGAACGCGAGGAATGCCACGCTCCAGATCAGCACTCGACGGAAGATCTCGCCCTCGCGACCGTCCAACCCGACCGCACTTGCGGCGATCGCGAGGTTCTGTGGCGAGACCATCTTGCCGAGCACGCCGCCGGAGGAGTTCGCCGCGGCGAGCAGGGTCGGGGACAGGTGCACCGACGCGGCCGCGCTGACCTGAAGGGCGCCGAACAAGGAGTTGGAGGAGGTGTCGGAGCCGGTGACGGCGACCCCCAACCAACCCAGGATCGGTGACAGCAGGGCGAACAGGCCACCGGCCCCAGCCAGCCACAGTCCGAGCGTCTGGGTCTGACCGGACTCGTTCATCACGAAGCCGAGCGCCAGCACCGCCATCACGGTGACGATGGCGAACTTCAGCTGGTCGAGGGTGCGCCCGTAGGTCCGTACCGCCTGGCCCACACCGACCTTCAGAGCCAGCATCGTGAGCAGCCCGGACACCAGCAACAGGGTGCCGGCGGCGGACAACACGTTCAGCTTGAAGGTGGTGGCGACGGTCTTGCCGGTGTCGCTGAGGATGTGCAGCCCCGGCCAGTTGTAGATCCAGGTGGCGGCCTCCAGCCCAGTGCCGCTCGCGCCGGGTTTGGTGGGAGCGACACCGGTGATCACGGGCACGCGGGTGGCGATCACAAAGACGACGATGATGATGAGGTAGGGCGCGTAGGCCTTCAGAACCTCGCCGCGACCGTCGGGAGCCGTCCGGTCGCCGGTGGCCTGGGTGCGAGTGGCCGCGGCCGGATCGTTGCCGCCGCCCAGCGGGGACCTGGCTCCCGCGTGAGCCTCGTGAACGGCTGCCGGGTCGCTTGCTGACGACTCGACGTATCCCTCTCGTGGATGCCAGACGCGCGTGAAGGCGAGCACCGCGAGCGCGGACGCGAGCGCGGCGATGATGTCGGTGAGCGGAATGGACCAGAAGTTGGAGGCGACGTACTGGAAGACCCCGAACGTCACTCCACACAACAGCGCGGCGGGCCAGACGTGGCGCAGCCCGCGGCTGCCGTCGACGATGAAGACCAGGGCCAGCGGCACGAACACCGCCAGGATCGGAGTTTGCCGGCCGACCATCGCGCCCAGGTCGTCAACGGGCAGCTTCGTCACCGTGGCGAGTGTCGTGATCGGAACCGCGAGTGCACCGAACGCGACCGGTGCGGTGTTGGCGACCAGTGCGACGGTCGCGGCCTTGAGCGGGCGGAAGCCGAGTGCAATGAGCATGACGGAGCTGATGGCCACCGGGGTGCCGAAACCGGCGAGTGCCTCCATCAGGGCCCCGAAGCAGAACGCGATGATGATCGCCTGGATCCGCTGATCGTCGCTGATCGAGGCGAAGGATCGGCGGAGCACATCGAAGTGGCCGGTTTCGACCGTGAGGTTGTACACCCAGATCGCGTTGATGACGATCCACATGATGGGGAAGAAACCGAAGGCGGCGCCGAGCAGGCCGCTGTTCAACGCATCGACGGCCGGCATGGAGTAGAAGGCGATCGCCACGACGAGTGATACGAGCAGGCCGATGACGGACGCGAGCCAGGCTCGCATCCGCACCACGCCCAGCAGCACGAACAGGACCACGAGCGGGAGAGCGGCGACCAGGGAGGACAGTGCGAGGGAATGGCCGAGCGGGTCGTAGACCTGGGTGTACTCGGCCAACACGCTTTCAGTCGCCACGATGCAACTCCTTCGCCTGAATCGTCCTCACTCGTAGGAGTGCCGACGGCGCTCTCACGGCTACCCCCAACGGTCCTCCCCCTTTGATCATCGGGCGGGCGGGTGAAGCCTACTGCCGACGATGTCCACTCCGGCAAGTTCACCTTTGACGCCGAGCCGGCAGCCGGCGCGGGATCACGTTGTGGCTTCGGCCATGGTGCCTGCCGTCAGTAGGGCCAGGAGCTGTTGCGCGTGGCCGGGCAGCTCCACATCCGCGAGGCCGCTGATGAGGTCCCGCAGCGGTACGGGCTGATCGAGCAGGAGTGTGTCGTTGGACAGGAGCCGAGTGGGCACCAGGGTGTCGAGTTCGGCCTCGCTCAGCGTCGGTCCGCCGAGTGCGCAGAGGGCTTCTCCCTGAAGACGGATGCGGTCCCGTAGCCCCGCGTTGCCGCCGGCGAGCGTGATGGCGTGTTCGATGGTCCAGGTGTCGCTCGCGATGCGGTTGTCGTACGTCGTGTGTGCCCCCGAGGCGACAGTCGAGACGGCGGCGATGGTGATGGCATTGACGAGGGAGACGTGCGCCAGAATCTGGTCGGCGTTCCACTCGCCCGCCGGCGGGGCGGGGGTCGTGTCGCCGGCGTCAGCCACCGTGGCCGCAGCATCCAGCAGCACGCGATAGGCGTCTCGGAGCGAGGCGGTGTCCATGATGTCCTCTGCTTTCCGTGGTCGTGTTCCTGTGGCGGGTTTCTGTGGTCGGTTTCTCTGGCCAGGGACGGGCTGTGGCGACCGCGGTCTCAGGCGTGCGCGCGGGACATCTCCCAGGGCGCCTGCGGGAGAACGTCGCCGGTCTCGAGCAGCGACTTGAGGTTCGCCAACACGGCCGGCCATCCGCTCGAGATGCCGGTGAGCATCGCCTGATTGGCGAGGTTCTCGTGGGTCACGGTGAGGCGGACGATGTCCTGGTGCGGTTCGACAAAGAAGGTGACAACCGACGGTTCTCTTGGCGATTCGGGGTCGGGGGTGTCTTCGAAGGTGATCACCAAGCGCGTCGGGGGCTCGACCTTGATCACTCGGCCGGTGACATCGACGACGCCTGATCCGTCGGCGCGCCGGTGCTCCCAGGCCGAGCCCGGCTGCCAGTCCGAAACGTTGGCGTGTCCCCAGTAGCGCGCCGTCAGGTCAGCGTCGGTCAGGGCTTTCCACACCTGCTCCGCGCTCGCCCGGATGTAGGTGACGTAGACGTAGGTCGGTACGGATGTGGCTGCGTCGGTCATGGCGTACTCCTCTGCCTGGAATTTGATGGCACTGATCGCTTGCAGGCGGGGCCTGTCGAACCCCGAGATCCAGCGCTCCTCGATCTCGTGGATCGGCGCCGGGTTGAGGTAGTGCAGCCGTTCCCGTCCGCGCCGCACGACGGTCACGAGGTTGGCCTGCTCGAGGAGGTCGAGGTGCTGTGTCGCCGACTGGCGCGCCATCTCCAGACGGTCACACAGCTCGCGCAGCGTCTGGCCGTTGTGCTCGCGCAGACGATCGAGCAGGAGTCGCCGGGTCGGGTCGGCCAGCGCTTTGAAGACCGAGTCCATCGCTCTTTCTTCGAGGCTCACGTCACCATTATGCAGGTAAATACCTGCATAATGTCAAGCCCCCCGCTCCGATCGCGGGCCCGGCGGCGACACCGCGTCCGGCTACCGGGCTCGGCCAGCAGGGCATGCCCGGCAACAACCTCGACGGCGGCCTCGCGCTAGGTTCGAGGTGATGTCCAGGTTGCCGGCACGCGGATGGGTAAGGCTGCTGACCACTGTGCCGGCTGTGGTGGCGATGGTCGCGAGCACCACCGCGATGACACTTCGACCGCCGATTCAACCGGCGATCCCGCACGATTTCCCCGATCCAGCGGTCCTGGCCGTCGGCAAGGTGTACTACGCCTACTCGACGGCCAGTCGCTACGGGGCCACGATCTTTCACGTTCCAGTCGAGAGCTCGACCAGCCTGACCGGCGGTTGGAATCACCCCCGTGACGCCATGCCCACCCTGCCCACCTGGGTGGCCGACACCGCCGCCGGTGAGGGCAGCGTGTGGGCGCCAGAGGTCACCGCGCACAGCGACGACGGCTACCTGCTGTACTTCACCGCCCGGTCAGCCAGCCAAAACGCGCAGTGCATCGGCGTGGCGCGGTCGAGCTCACCCGAGGGCCCGTTCCACGCGGTCACGTCAAAGCCGCTGGTCTGTCGGCCGGGGGATGCGGACGCCATCGACCCCAAGCCGTTCACCGACACCGACGGCAGGCACTACCTGCTCTACAGCTCCAGCCACGGCGGCGACGCCACGATCTGGCTACAACAGATCAACGCTGACGGCACGAGAACGATCGGGCACCGGCGCGCCATGATCCGCTCGGACCGCCCGGACGAATCCCACGTCGTGGAAGCGCCGTCCCTCGTCCGCCACCGCGGAAACTATGTGCTGTTCTATTCGGGCAACGCCTACAACAGCGGCAGCTACTTCATCAACTACGCGACCGCGCCCTCACTGTGCGACAGCTTCGTCAAGCACAGCGGCCAGTTCCTCAACCGACACACGCTCGCCGACGCCTATGAGAACCCCGGCGGGCAGGACGTACTCCACGAGCACCACCACGACTTCCTCCTGTTCCACGCCTACACCACGCCCACCCAGCGCGCCATGTTCGTGGCCGGGCTGACCTGGGACGACGGCAACCCGATACTCAAGCTGGGCAGAGCGGAACGCACCGACATGGAACCCAAGGAATAGCGCCATCGGCGGCCCCTGCCTGGGTCTCGTGGCGACGCAGGTGGGTGACGGCGGCACCGATCAGCGCCAATGCCACTCGACCAGAAAGTCCGTCACCGTCGCGTACGTGTGATCGGTGTGCCCGACTCGGTAGAGCGCAGCAGCTCACGTGTCACTCGGCCCACGGCGGTGTGAAAACGCCAATGGCGTGCACGAACGCGATCCAGTCCTCCGGAGCAAGGTCCGGATTGTGCCCGTTGAAGATCCGCGCGATCAAGTCGCGAACGAGTTCGATCCCTGGTTGCGACACGCCAAGTCCCTTTCAATTTGCCGGAACTGTGGAGCTAGACCCGTTCAGATTGCGCGCGAGGAGAGAGCGAAGCCGGCGTAGCCGTCGCCAGGAAGTCCGTCACCGTCGCGTAGGTGTGGTCGGTGTGCTCGACCTGGGGGATGTGGCCGCAGTCCGGGACGACTTCGACCCGGCTGTGCGGGATGAGGCGGCCGAACTCCTCGGCGTAGGCGACCGGAATGAGGCGGTCATCCTCACCCCACACGATCAGCGTCGGCGCGGTGACCCGGTGCAGCCGCTTGCGCAAGCCGCGGTCGGGCACCGGCCACAGGAACTTCGCCATGCAGCCGAAGGTCCAGATTGCCGCCACGGCCTGGTCCAGTGCCTCCTCCGGCCCACTCGGCGGAGGAAACATCGACCGTGGTCCCCCGGCCGTCGGGTCTTTGAAGAGCAGGCCCGGCAGCTGCTCCGGGGGTGCCGAGATGAAGTCCAGCGACCAGGGGTGCTCCTCGCTCCACAGACCCGCCGGATCGAGCAGGGCGACTTTGCTGAAGAGCTTCGGGAAGCATGCCGACAACTCGGCGGCCAGCATTCCGCCGAAGGACTGGCCGACCACGGGCACGTTCTCCAGTCCGAGCGAACGTAGCGCCTGCTCGTAGGCCAGCACGACGTCGAAGATGTCGTCCAGCTCGTGGATGGCGAACGTGTCGTCCGGGCTGGTCCCGGGAAATATGGGGGCGTACACGGTGTAGTGCTGAGTGAGCCGGGCGAGGAACTCGTCCCAGAAGAGTCCACCGGCCGGATGCAGGTAGACCAGCGCCGGCCCGCTCCCCCTGACCGCGAAGCGCAGCCGGATCCGGTTGTTCCACGTCGCGACGACCATCTCGCCGGTCGCCGCCTGATTCGGGGATGTCGTTGTCATGTCAGTCGCGCTCCGGTCAGGTCGGCTTGCTTGCTGGACACAGGCCTGCCGCCGAGGCGTTCGGGCCACCACCGGTTTTCCCCGTCGTACTCCGACCAGATACCCCGCAGGTGAGGCAGCACCTCGGTACCGAACAGGTCGATGTTGTGCCGGGTCAGCTCGGTCGGCATGGATCCGATCTGCAGGTTCGCCAGCAGGTGCCCGATGCGGAAGTTGCGCGCCCGGTCGGCGAGCCGCTCGCGCACAGTCGCCGGGCTCCCGGCGATCACCGCTCCCGACTCCACCAGGTCCCGGTAGGTCAGCGCCGTCTGCCCGCCCCTCGGCGCGCCCATCGCCTGCCCGAGAAGCACCCGCAGGCCCTGCGGGCTGATGCCGCCCGGCAGCGCGAGCCGGTGCATCGGGATGTGGCCGATCCCGCTCGACATGCTGTACTCGACGTGCTTGGCGTAGAGGCGTTCGGCATCGGCGTCGGTCTCCCCCACTACAACGGACTGGGCAAACGCCGCGCGGTACGGGTTGTCGTCAACGTCGAGTTCGTCGGCCATGCGCCACATGTCGTCGAAGATTCGCTGTGCCGTGTTCGGCGCGGCGGCGCCCAGGACGACCAGGTTGAACCCGAGATCGCGTTGCAGGGCGAAGCGGGTCGTATTCGGGTTTCCGGTGCCCGTCACGCTCACCGGAGGATGTGGCTGCTGTACCGGCCGGGGCCAGATATTGACCGACGGATACTGCGAAAAGCGTCCATTGAACGGGAAGGGCTCGCGCTCGGTCCATGCGCGCAGGATGAATTCGAAGTTCTCGTCGTAGCGGGCGCGGGTCTCGATCGGAGGCACCCCGGCGTTAACGTTCGCGTCGTAGGCCAGTCCTACCGGAAAACCGCTGATGAGACGCCCACCGGACAGGCAATCGAGCCACGCCTGCTCCTCGGCGACGCGCAACGGCTCGCGGCTCTTGCCCAGCGACCGGCCGACCGTGTAGATCCCGGTCTCGATTCCTTCCAGCTCCGTGGCGTATGCCAGCGCGGCGGCGCCGAGGTCGGGGTTCGGGTTCATGTCATAGGAACTCTGGCCGTGCTCGGTCAGCGCCAGGGCGTCGAAACCGGCGCGCGCGGCGTACATCGCCTCGTCGAGCGCGCTGCGCAGATCCTCCTGTACCAGTTTGGGATCTACGAGTTCGAAATAGGGATTGGTGACGACCGACTCCGCATACCGGCTTGCGAAGTCCTCCGGCAGATGCCGGTACGGGTAGTGATGGATATAGGTGACCTTCATGGTCCTCCTGTCCTTGTCCCGGCTGCCAGATCGGACAGCCGAAGTCAGAGCTGGTTCAGGACCGCCCGCGCGCCGTCGTCGGTCAGCCGCTGCGCATGGAGCCTGTGCTGTATCCAGCTCAATGGGTCGGCCTGACGGCCCGGTCCCGCGCCCAGTTCCGTACCCAGTGCGCGGAACTTGCCGCTCTGAAAGAGCAACGGTTCGACCTGTCGCTGGTCGTGTGCGACGACGGCGCCGAGGAACAGCACGTGGTCACCGGCGTCAATCGCGTCCCAGGGCGCGCACTCGAACCACGCCGCGCTACCGCGCAGGTGCGCCACCCCACCGACCCGGCTGTCCCAGCGCACCCGGGCACCATCGACGGGCCTGCCGGCGAAGGTCCACGCGAGATCCAGCTGGTCGGCCGCCAGGACGTTGACCGTGAAGGGCGCGTCCCGCAGGGCGACCGCCGCCTTGGCACCGCGGGCGATGGACACGAGCACCAGCGGAGGATCAAGCGAAACCGAGGTGAACGAGTTGACCGTGACGCCCCGCATCCCCTCACCGGACCGGTAGCTGACCACCGTGACTCCTGTGGTGAAGCGGCCAAGGCAGCGCCGCAGGTGCCGGAGATCGAGACCGGTGTGTCCTCGTGTGGCGGCTGGGTACGTCGACGCTGATGGCAAGCCCATGTGATCACCCCAACTGGATGTGTCGACCGCGGGACACGATCGAGAAGCGCCTCGACGCCCTGGTGTCGGCGGGTGCCGAGCGGCGGACAACTATCGCCTGGGTTCCCGAGGTGAATGCGAATGCGAATTTACATTCGCATTATGGGCGTGTCAATGGCCCCGCGTCATCTCGCGACAGAGCTACCGGGCCGACACAGGCTCTCAACCGGGGCCGACCCAGCCGGAACGGCTACCCGCGCGGCCCCCCGAACAGGTAGAGCTGTGCGGTCAGCGTCAGCTCGTCGGTCAGCGCTGGCCAGCTCAGCGGCAGGTCCGACTCGAAGTGCTCGCCTGCGTGGATCACCCGGTGCTCGCAGGCGGCATAGGCGAGGCGGTACACGAAGTCGATCGCCGCCTCGGAATCGGACCGGACGATCGCGCACTCAGCACGGCTGAGTAGAGCTCGGAAGGACATGCCCGCGGCCCGCGCGGCCTTCGAGCCGACCGCGGACACCGCGTCGTACTGGGTACTGATCAGGATGAACACCCGCAGCAGGCGGGTGCGGACACGGAAAGTCTCGGCCATGCCGGACATCGCGATGCGGACAAGCTCAGGGCCGTCCGTTTCGTCCTCCGCCCCGGCGAGCCGGGCCTGGAAATCCTCCAGGAAGCCCGTCGTGAACTGCTCCTGCAAGGCCAGCAGCAGCTGATCCTTCGTGCCGAACCGGCGGTAGACCCCGCCGACCGAGACTCCGGCCCGTTCCGCCACGGCGGACACAGCGAGGGCCTCGAATCCGCCTTCCTCCAGCAATTCCGTACCGGCCGCCAAGATCGCCGCCTGCGTGCGACGGCTGCGCTCCTGCCGCGGCGCCGACCCCACACGGTCCGTGCTCATAGCCGCAGCCTACGGCGCGCCACCACGCGTGCTCGGACGGAAGTCGATCGTGAGCATCGGCCACGACGGCGGCAGCGAGCCCGCCGCCCCGCGGGAACGACCGCGATCCGCGTCACACCTGTCGACCCTCAGGAACAGAAGTGCAGCACTCATGTGTCAGGTCCAGTAGAAGACGTCACGGCATTGCACCAGGAGGGCACCATGCACACCACTACCTCTAGTGGCTCAGCAGCCGCTAGCGCTGTGCACACAAGCCCGCTCCCAGCGGGAGAGGTGGTGCTGGACGCGTTGCGCGCCCAGGTCGAGCACCTGCGGGCACAAGAACCAGGGGTGCGCCAAGCCATCCCCACGGCGGTCACCGAGATGCGGGTCACCACCCGGCAGCTGCGCTCCACCCTGCGCGGCTTCTCGCGCGTTCTCGACCCCGAAGCCACCCGCCCGGTGGCCGAAGAGCTCAAATGGCTCGGGGCGCAGCTCGGTGAAGAAAACGACACCGAAGCCATGATCAAAGAGTTCGACCGGCTGATCGCCGCGCTGCCCCAGGACCTGATCCAGGGCTCGGTCGAAACCGAGCTCGAGCATGAACTAGGCCGACTGGCCAGGCAGGGCAAAGACACCATCGAGGCAGCCCTGGCCAGCGACCGCTACCGGAACCTGCAGCGCATGCTCGACCAGTTGCTGGCCGACCCGCCGTTCACCCACCGCACCGGGCGGCCCGCGTACACCGAGCTGCCCAAGAACCTGGCCAAGGCCGTCCGCAGGCTCGATCGCCGACTCGCCGAGGCCGAGGCGACTGCACCCGGGCCGGCGCGGGATGAGGCGCTGCACGAGGCGCGCAAGGCAGACAAGCAGGTGCGCTACATGACCGAGACCCTCACCCCGATCAACGGCAAACCCGCCCTCCGCCTGCGTCGGCAGGCCAAAAAGCTCCAAGACCTCCTGGGCGACTACCAGGACGCCGTCGTGACCCGTCCCCTGCTCCACAAGCTGAGCGCGGCCGCGCACGCCAAGGGACAGACCGCGTTCACCTACGAGCTGCTCGACGCCCTGGAGCAGGACCGCACCGAACGGGTCCTGCGCGAGCTACCCCATCGGCTCGCGCGCCTGCACGACGACCGCACCCTGTCCTGGCTGCGCCAATCCCGCCACGCCCACCAGGACCGGGCCCTGGCCAGCGCGGCGATCTAGGTGCCGGCCGCGGCGGGATGAAGGTCCTACCCGTGTGACCAGGGCTCGCACACCGGGATCAGTCCCGGTCCGAGGTGGACGAGGCCAGGTTGGCGACGAACTCGTTGACCTGGCGTCGGGACCCGAGCTGCACGAACTGGATCCCCCGGTACTTCGCCTCCTGACGCGCCGCCCGGACGCGCCGCCCCGCCTTGCCGTGTGACGTCCAGGCCCAGAGGATGATCGACCGTTCCCTGTCCAGGGAGAAGATGTTGCGCAGCCGCTCACGGTTGCCGTTCCACAGCTCTTCGCGGGTGACAACCCGCCGCGCGGTCCGCCAGACGACCTGGCGCATCACGGTGCGCCGAGGCAGCTCGAGGGACACAACCGTGTCAGCCCGGTCCAGCACGAGATCATCGAGGGTTCCGGTGTAGTTGCCGTCGACCACCCACGCATCGCCGGCGATCATCCTCGCCACAACGGCCCGGAACTCAGGCTCGGGCAGTGGAGTCCAGTCGGGCTGGTGGAACAGCGCGTCCAGCTGGATCCACGGCACTCCGAGCCGCTCACAGATCACCGCCGCCAGAGTGCTCTTCCCCGACCCTGAGGTGCCTACCACCCAGATGCGCCGCACCAGATCATTGTTAGTCACCGGCCACCGATGTTGGCGCATACGGTCCGGGTTGATCTCTGACACCGAGCCGAAATACAGATATAATAGGCATCTATTTGTTCGGCTGCGGAGGAGACCGATGCGGTTCACCGTTCAGTACCCGATCGCTCATGCGGGCTACGACCGCTCCTACCTCGATCCAGAAGCCGTCGTGCGGTTCGCGCGCGCCGCCGAGGAGGCGGGCTTCTCCGCGATCGCGTTCACCGATCACCCGGCCCCGTCGGACAAGTGGATGCGCACCGGCGGCCACGACGCCCTCGACCCGCTGGCGGCCCTGGGGTTCTGCGCGGCCGTCACGCGACGCATGCTGCTCATGACGCTGCTTCTCGTGCTGCCCTACCGCAATCCACTGCTCGCGGCGAAGGCCGCCGCCACGGTCGACGTGCTCTCGGGCGGGCGGCTGGTGCTCGGGGTGGGCTCCGGCTACCTGCGCTCGGAGTTCGCCGCCCTCGGTGTCGACTTCACCGAGCGGGGCGCGTTGTTCACCGAGGCCGTCGAGCTGATGCGCGGCATCTGGGCGGGAGACAACTACGGCTACGAGGGCCGGCACTTCACCGCTTACGGACAGACGGCCATGCCGCGCCCGCTGCAGGATCCGCACCCGCCGTTCTGGCTGGGCGGCAACAGCGCCGTCGTACGACGTCGGGTGGCGCGGTTCGGCCAGGGCTGGTCCCCGCTGATCAACGACGAGACCGGGGCGGCCGTCACCCGCACCGCGGTGATCGACACACCCGCGGCACTGTCCGCCGCGGTGGCGGAGATCCGGGACCTGGCCGCCGAGGTGGGCCGCGATCCGGGTGCTATCGCCGTCCAGGTGGAGTCGTCCGACAGCGTGACCTGGTACCGCGACGCCACTCTGGACCGCCACCGTCACCGGCTCGGCGAGTTCGCCGACGCGGGTGCCACGTGGTTCGTGGTGGACCCGCCCGGCGACGACATCGAGCGGGGTATCGATGCGCTGCACCGCTACGGCGCCGAGATCATCGCGGTCCACGCCCCGGCGGCCCGCGTCGAGGAGATCGTCCGATGACGGCCCCCACCACTGCGCGGGTGCCCGACCCCCGGGACGTCGCGGAGTCACTGCGGCGCAACCTCGGCATGACCGTCACGTCGATCAACAGGCAGACGCGCTGGAGACCGTGCTGGTTCGTCGAGGCCGAGCGCGACGGCGAGGCGATGGCGGTCGTCGTGCGGGGCGACCGCATCGAGACCACCGTGCAGCCGTTGAAGCGCGAGGTCGCCTTCCACCAGTTGCTGGAACGCAGCGGTATCGCCGTGCCGACCGTGCACGGCTGGCTCGAGGACATCCGTGCCATCGCGATGGAGTGTGTGCCGGGCAAGCCCGATTTCGACGGCGTTCCCGAGGCCGAGCGGGACACGGTCGTGGACGAGTACCTGCAACAGCTGGCTCACCTGCACACCCTCGACATCGCGCCGTTCGCCGAGGCCGGCATGCTGCGGGCCGCGAAGCCCGAGGACTCGGGCACCCTGATGCACTTCGAGCTCGAACGGCTGTGGCGGCTGCGGAAGCGGCGCCCGAACCCGTTCCTGGAGTTCGCCCTCGGCTGGCTGCACCGCAACCCGCCGCGCAGCCACGGCCGCGAGACGCCGGTGCTGTGGGACAGCGGGCAGTTCCACCACGCGAACGGCCACCTGACCGCGGTGCTCGACCTGGAGTTCGGCCACATCGGCGACCCGGTCGTCGACCTCACGGTGTGGCGGATGCGCGACACCCTCATCCCGTTCGGAGACTTCCGCAAGATCTACGCCCGCTACGAGGAGCTCTCCGGCCGCGCGGTGGACATCGAGGCCGCGAAAAGCCACCACCTCGCCGCGGCCCTGAGCAACGAGATGATCTTCGGGGCGGCCATCGTCGACCCGGTTCCCGGCACCGACCTGATGAACAACATGCAGTGGGCGAGCGAGACCAACCTGCACGCCACCGAGGCGCTCGCGGAGTACCTGGAGATCGACCTCCCTACCGTCGAGGTGCCCGCCCCGCGCCGGCGACGAAGCGACACAACCCACGCACATCTCACGGAGCAGTTGCGGGTGATGCGCGGTGACGACCCGTTCCTCTCCCATGACATCCGACTGGCCTTCCGCACGACGCGTCATCTGGCCCGCGTGGCGGAGCTCGGTGACGCGGTCGTCGACGCCGACCTCGACGACCTTCGACCGGTCCTCGGCCACCGACCGACAACCTGGTGGGAGGGCGACGAGGAGCTCGAACGGTTCGTGCTCGCCGACGCCGCGACCGGCCGCCACGACGAGGAGCTGGTGCGGCTGTTCCACCGCCGCAACCTGCGGACACACCTGCAGATGGGCCCGCCCGGGTCGAAGATGGTCGCGCACTACCCGGTGCAGCGCTTCGACGGCCGCGAACCGGTCAACACGGCCGACTGGGGCACCTGAACCGGCGGTTCGCCGACGCATTCGACGACCGCACGCGGCGCGCCGCCGAGTACTCGGGGCGGCTCGGGATCCCACTATTTCAGGTCGCCATCCAGCCGGGTACCGCCACTAACCTCGGCACATGCTTGACCACATCGGAGTCCAGGTCGCCGACGTCGAGGCGTCACTCGCCTACTACCTGCGCACCTTCGCCGCGATCGGGATACGCGAGGTGGTGCGCTTCCCGCTGGAGAACAGCTTCGTCGTCGGGCTGTCCGGCCCCGACGGTACCCCGAACTTCTGGCTCTCCCCGGCCGCCGGTGCCGAGGCGCGCGAGCTGCACGTCGCCTTCCGCGCCGCCGACCGCGACGCCGTCGACGCGGTGCACGACGCCGCCGTGGCGGCGGGCACCGAGGTGCTGCACGCTCCGCGGGAGTGGCCCGAGTACCACCCCGGGTACTACGGCGTATTCCTGCGCGACCTCGACGGCCACAACGTGGAGGCCGTGCACCACGGCGGCTAAGCCGTGTCCTGCAAGCCCTGAGCGCGGTCTTCGCGCCCAGATCGCCCCTGGCGGCGGCCGTCCTGACACCCGGAGAAGGCGAACCTACGAGGCCGAGGTGCGGATTCCCTCCGGGTCGTGCTCGGCCCGGTCCCCCAGCGCGGGCCTGGCCAACGCCTGCCGCACGATGCTCAGGGGCAGCCGAAGCGCGTCGAGCACCTGGTCACCGGGCAGAGAGTGCTGATCCAGCCGGGCGGCCAGCTCGGCGAGCTGGGCGCAGGCGTGCCGCAGGTCGCGATGTGCCTGGTTGCGCTGGTGGATGAGGGCCGCGAGCAGCAGCGCGGTGAGGGCGGCGGAGCCGTTGAAGGCCTGCAGGACCACCATGTCCGCGATCAGGTTGTGCTGGCCGAACTCGCCGGCGCCGATGGCCGCGGCATGGGTCGTGACCACGGACACGATCAGTACGCACACCGTGGCGCCCCGCTCCTGGAACCGCGCGGCCGCCCAGATCAGCAGCGGGAACACCAGGAAGAGCAGCTGAAAGGTGCCATCGGCGACAACCGCGGTGACGACAGTCGTACTCACCAGCAACGCCGCCGCCTCGACCCAGCGGTACCGGGGCACCGCGCGGGGCCACCGCCCGTGGCGGGCGACCAGCAGCAGCGGCGCGACGACCAGCACACCCATCGCGTCCCCGGTCCACCACACCGACCAGGTGGCAAGGAACCGGGACTGCGGCACCCCACCGGCGAGCACCAGCGCGCTCGCGCCCACGTTCGCGCTGACCAACGTGCTGGCCAACGCGCCGAGAAAGACCAGGGCGAGCGCGTCGCGCAGCCGGTCGAACTGGGTGCGGAAGCCGGCCCGCCGCAGCAGGAGGTAGCCGGCCAGCGGGGCGAGCGTGTTACCGACCGCGATCAGCACCGCCGCCGGCACGGTCGGGCCGAGTGGCAGGTTGAGCAGCAGCGCGCCGAGGGTGATGCCCGGCCACACCCCCGGGCCGAGCACGAGCAGGCTGACCAGGGCGATGCCGGTGGGCGGCCACAGCGGGGTGACCTGCCCGCGCACGAGCTCCAGCTGCAGCCCGATCACGGCGGCCAGGTAGTAGGCGGCGGCCACCAGAACGACCCGCAGGGCCATCGTGGTGAGGTAGCCGCGGCCCCGGGAACCCGTGGGCGCGATCAGGTGCGAACCCAGCGCGCAGAGCTGCTCCCGGCGTGGCTGGGGAATGAGCATCGTCGGCGCAACGCGAAGGTTCCTTCTCACCGCACTCATCCCGCACCACCCGCCGAGTTCGGTCCGCGGCGCCATTCCGGGAACCGGCCACTGAGATGGGGAGCACCGGGCCGGTGGAACCGCGCGAGAAAGACGTCGCTAATGCTGTCCTTCAGGGGATGGTTAGGCACCGCCAGATGGACCAAATCGCGGGTGCCGCAAAGACTAAAGAATTCCGTATACATGGGTGAACAGAACTGCTCGGCCTATCTGAGCAGCGCGTTCGCCACAATCACGATCAGCTCAGTCGGTCAGCAGCACGCCCCACACCACCACGTTCAACCGACGCGCCGTGCCGAGGGCGAAGAGCGGGCGCGCGCACCACCGCGCGCGCACCACCGCCAGTGCGGTTGTTACCGAGCTGCACACCAGGCAGGTTCTCGCGGCCCGCGGCAGGCCTCTTGTGCAGCTCGGTAACAACAGGCATGAGCTCTACCCACGAGCGGGCCGCGGACCCGGCCGGACTTGGTGGGGAAGTCGCGGCCGACCGGGCGCGGGGTGTCCGCCGGCACCTCGGGCAGCCAGCTGTGGCCCGGGCCGGTCCAGCCGCGCTCGCGCACCAGCTCCCGGGCCGCCTCGGCGTACTCGCCGACCAGCTGCTCCAGGTAGAGGTGCCCGTCCAGATGGCCGGTCTCGTGCTGGAAACAGCGTGCCGGTGCCGGCCAGCGCGAGCCGGTTGCCGGCCAGGTCGAAGCCGGCGACCTCGGCCGTCGCCGCCCGCCGGGTGGGATAGCTCTCGAACGGGACGGACAGGCAACCCTCCATATCCACCTCCGGGTCGCCGGCCGGCGGGATCTCCGAGGTCGCCAGCTCCGGGATACATGGTCGACAACTGCTCCACCACCGCTCACGAAGCACTTCCCGGAGCTGGCTCTGGAGCCAGCTCGCGCCACGCCCGTCCAGTGAGGGACCGGTCCGCCGGCACTCGGCGAAAAGGTGAACGACCCGCGAGTCGCCGCCGCTCTGCCAACCGCGTCAGAACAGGCTGAGCTGGTTGGAGACGGGCTTGGCCGGCAGGCGTGGGTAGCGCCGGGGTGAGCGGGTCGGCGGCCAGCCGACCTCCAGCGGGGTGATCGGCGGCCGGGGCGTCACCGATTCGTCGTGCGCGAGCACCCGCAGCGCGGTGGCGGTAGTCCAGTGCAGCTCGTGGGTGAGGAAGGCCGCCCGCACCACAGCGGTGGGCAACGGGAGCCGGCCGGTGTCGAGGTCGACCGGGACGTCGGTGCGCATCGCCATCACCGCTCGGTTGAGCTCCCACGCCTGCCGCGCCGCCGGGTCGGCCAACCGGGCGGCCGCCGCTGGGCCCACCGCCTCGGTGACACGGCAACCGCCGGCCTCGAGATCGGCGAACGCGGCCTGGGCGCTGCCCACCGCGGCGAGCAGTCGGGCGGCGGTCCTCGGGCCGATCCCGCGCACCCCGGGCAGGTTGTCCGAGGGGTCCCCGCGCAGCGCGGCGAAGTCGGGGTACTGCTCCGGACGCACGCCGAGCAGCAGCACCAGCCGCTCGGGTGTGAGCATCGGCGAGGCCTCCACCCCGCCGTTGATCACCCGCAGCACCCGGGTGTGCGCGTCGATCAGCCCGAACGCGTCCCGGTCGGAGGTCACGACAACGGTGCTTGCACCGGCCCGTGGCGCCTGCCCGGCCACCGAGGCCAGCACGTCGTCGGCCTCCAGTCCCGGTGGCACCACTACAGATACCCCGAGCTCGCGGACCACGTCCACCGCGGTGGCCAGCTGCTCGACGAGCGCCGGCAGCTTGTCGCCACGGTGGGCCTTGTAGCTCGGCCAGCGCTGCCGGCGCAGACTGACCGCCGGGTCGTCGAAACCGACCACCACCGCATCCGGGTCGACCCGGTCCACCGCGACCACCAGCTGCGACAGCAACCCACGCACGGCCCACCTCGGCCGACCCTCCCCGGAGCGGAACCCGGTGCGGGCCTGAGAGTGGAACGCGCGGTGCACGAGCGAGTTGCCGTCGACGACCAGCACGACGCGCTCGGATCCGGACACGTGATGACTGTGCCTCATCCCGCCGCCCGGTGTCCCGGGTGGGCCGGTCAGCGACGACGTGTCCCCCGTGAGGATCGGCGAGTGGTTGGTGGAAGCCCTTCGGATCACACTTGCGCTCGAGTCCACTCCAGCGCTTAACGTCGCCGCGATGTCGAGACGGGGCGAGGCACGGGAAGTGAACCATGCATGAGGTGACCGGGTACGCGGCGTGGACCCCCGGATCGGAGCTGGCCCCGTGGCGGTTCTCCCGGCGGGACCCTCGGCCCGACGACGTGTTGGTGCGGGTGACCTACTGCGGCGTCTGCCACTCCGACCTGCACGCCGTGGACGGCGCGGCGGCCGAGGAGTTCCCGCTGGTGCCGGGACACGAGTTCGTCGGGGTGGTCGCCGAGGTGGGCACGGCGGTGACCGGGTTCGCGGTCGGGGACGCCGTCGCGGTGGGCAACATCGTCGACTCGTGCGGCGAGTGCGCCCAGTGCCTGGCGCATGAGGAGCCCTACTGCGCCTGGTACCCGACCACCACCTACCTGGGCACGGACCGGCGCGACGGTAACCGGCAGCGCGGCGCCTACTCCTCGGAGTACGTGGTGACGGAGAAGTTCGTGTACCACCTGCCGGCCGAGCTGGACCCTGCCGGCGTGGCTCCGCTGATGTGCGCCGGAGTGACCACGTGGCAGCCGTTGCGGCACTGGAATGTCGGCGCCGGCGACACGGTCGGGGTGGTGGGCCTGGGTGGTCTGGGGCACCTGGCGGTCAAGTTCGCCAAGGCACTGGGCGCGCACGTGGCCGTGTTCACCACCTCGCCGGGCAAGCGCGACGCCGCGGTGGGGCTGGGTGCCGACGAGGTGATCGTTTCGACCGACCAGACCGCGATGGCCGAGGCAGCGGGCCGGTTCGACTTCATCCTGGACACCGCCTCGGCCAAGCACGACCCGTCGCCCTACCTGCGCGCGCTGCGGATGGACGGCACGCTGTGCATGCTCGGCATCCCCGACCGGTACGAGGTGGAGGCCCTGAGCCTGCTACTGGGCCGACGCAACCTGTCCGCCTCCGACAGCGCGAGGGCTTGCTGCCGCTCGTCGACCGCACACCGGACGGTCGCCGCAGCTACCCGCCCGCGGCCGTCCAGTTCGTGCGCTAGTGCAGGCGTTGCGCCGGACCGGGATGCCGGTGTCCGACGTCCGGGAGTTCGTCCGCCTCGGGGGTGGCACCCTGGCCAACCACCCGATACGGATGGACCTGCTGCGGCGGCAGAGCGCGGCGATCGAGGCACAGATGGACCAGCTGCGGGCCGACAAGGGCGTCATCCAGGACAAGATCGAGCACTATCAGGACCCCATCGACCGGGGACTGGACTGCGAGGACGAGATCGCGGGACGAACCGACGGGTGAACCCACCTCGCGAGATGGCCGCGACCCCCTGTCGTTCGGACTGGGCCGTCCCGGGTGAGCGCTGGCACCACGCTCACCCGGGTCGTCGGGCGCCGGGAACCGCTACGGCAGGCCCTGTCGGATCGCGCCGAACGCGCGGTCCAGGCCGTCGAACGGCGGGGCGTCGCCCTCGGCGAGCATCCACTCGTCGAGGGCGGTACGGAACGCCGCCACCGCGATCCGGGCCAGCAGGGCGGACCGCGGCTCGCCGATGTCCGGGGATCTCTCCCGCAACACGACGGCGAGTGCGTCCTCCCACTGCGCGTGTTTGAGCAGGCTGTACGGGCGCAGGCTCGGCGTGCGCTCGATCATCACCGACACAGCACGGACCTCGGCCGGACTGTCGGTGAAGCTCGCACACATCGCGGCGAACACCGCGTGCAGCGACACCATCGGGTGCTCGTCGAGCGGCCGGCGGCGGAGCGCCTCGGTGAGCATCGCGGTGGTTCCGCGCGCCCAGTCCATGACGATGTCGCCCTTGGTCCCGAAGTAGCGGAACAAGGTCCGCCGGGAGACCCCGGCGGCCTCGGCCACCTCGTCGACGGTGGTGGCGTCGAACCCCCGCTGAGCGAACAGCTGGATGCCCACCGCGACCAGCTCCGCGCGCTGCCGCTCCTGTTTGCGCTCCCGCAGCCCTCCCTCGGTCATGGCATTCAGGCGGGCTGGTAGCCCATGATGGCCTTGACCTCGGTGAACTCGTCGAAGCCCTGCTCGCCCCACTCGCGGCCGTTGCCGGACTGCTTGTAGCCGCCGAAGGGGGCGGTGAAGTCCGGGCCGGCGCCGTTGAGCCCGACCATGCCGGTGCGGATCTTCGACGCGACCTGGAACGCGTGCGCCGGGTCGGCCGACTGCACCGCGCCGCTCAGTCCGTACTCGCTGTCGTTTGCGATCTGGATGGCTTCGTCCTCGTCCCGATAGGTGATCACCGACAACACCGGGCCGAAGATCTCCTCCCGGGCGATCCGCATGTCCGGTGTGACGCCGACGAACACGGTCGGCCGCACGAAGTAGCCCTTGTCGAGCCCGTCCGGCAGGCCGACACCGCCGACGACCGCTTCGGCGCCCTCGTCCAGCCCGGCCTGGATGAGACCCTGGACCTTGTCGAACTGGGTCTTGCTGACCAACGGGCCGAGCGCGGTCTCCTTCGACTGGGGGTCTCCGGTGGTGAAGCCCTCGGCGGCCTTCTTGATCAGGCCGACCAGCTCGTCACGCTGATCCTCGTGCACCAGCAGCCGGGTGGTGGCGTTGCAGCTCTGGCCGGTGTTCGGGAAACAGCCGACGAGCGCGCCCTTGGCCGCCTTGGCGAGGTCGGCGTCCGGCAGCACGATGTTGGCCGACTTGCCGCCGAGCTCCAGGGAGACCCGCTTGACAGTGTCGGCGGCGTTCTTGGACACCAGGATGCCGGCCCGGGTCGACCCGGTGAAGGAGACCATGTCGATGTCCGGGTGCGCCGACAGCACCGAGCCGACGCTCGGCCCGTCACCGTGCACCAGGTTGAACACGCCGGCCGGCACACCGGCCTCCTCCAGGATCTCCGCCACCAGCACAGCGCTCAGCGGAGCGATCTCGCTCGGCTTGAGCACCATCGTGCAACCGGTGGCCAGCGCGGGCGCCACCTTGCACATGATCTGGTTCACCGGCCAGTTCCAGGGAGTGATCATCGCGCAGACGCCGACCGGCTCGCGCCGCAACATCGTCGTGCCGCGCACCTGCTCGAACGGGTAGTTGCGCAGGATCTCGACGGCGGTGAGGACGTGTCCGAGGCCGGCCGGCACCTGTGCCTGGTTGGCCAGCGACGTCGGCGCGCCCATCTCGGCGGTGACCGTGGCGGTCAGGTCGGCGAAGCGGCGCTTGTAGATCTCGGCGATCTTCTCCAGCAGGGCGAGGCGCTCCTCGCGGCTGGTCGCGGAGTAGGTGGGGAACGCGGCCTTGGCGGCGGCCACGGCCAGGTCGGCGTCGTTCTTGCCACCCATCGCGATCTGGGTGATGACCTGCTCGGTCGCCGGGTTGATCACGTCCAGCACGGCGGACGACGTGGGCGTGACCCACTTCCCATCGATGTAGAACTTGGTGGCGTTCGCATAAAGCTCAGTCATGTCGTGCGTCCTTTCACGGAGCCTCGCCCCGAACGGGTATGCCATCACCGTAGTGGCACCAAGTGCCATTTGTCCCCCAGTGCCGAAATGTTCACCAGAGGCTCGCCAGGACGGCCACCCGGGCTGGCTCGCGCAAAAGTGTGGAGCACCCCCCACTTCCGTGTGGAGTCAGCGGAAGTGGGGAACAGTCCTCGGATCCGAATCGGAGCTATGCGACATGCCGTCCGAGATCAGCCCGGAGGCTCCTGAGCTCAGTCCGGAGACTTCACACCCGGCGCCGCCGGTGGACCCCTCGGCACCGCCGGGTCAAGGAGAGGCGCACGAGCAGAGCTGGTTGATTCCCCTGATGGTGCTGGTCGTGGGGGCCGCCGGCGATGGCAGGCACCCACACTGGCCGCGATTCTGGCTGAGACCGCGGCAACCAGGACCGAACCGGCCGACGATCAGCTCGCCCGGGTGCTCGGTCTCGTCCTTGACGGGCTGTTGCCCCGTTCGTAGCTACTACAGGCGGATCTCCATCAACTGGCGGGCGAGCGGCTTGGCAGGACAACCGACCGGCGGGACGCCATCGGCAGGCGAGCGGGCCCGCCTGCGTACTTCCGCACCACCGAGCGCGTCGAAGTACGCGGTCCGAGCGCGCAGCGGGACGTAGCCGTCGAGAACCCGCTGATCCAGCATTGTCCCAGGTCAAGGGACGCCCAAAGGACGGGTGCCACCCGACCTGACATGCGAGAGCCTGAATCAGGAGGGGAAGACGATGACTGCGACAAGGTCGACCACCAGCTATGGCGAGCTCAACGCGATCCTGGACCGAGCCCGCCGCCGGCCTCGAACACCCATTTCCGTAAGTCACGACCAGTTTCTCGGGCTACAGCACCGCTGGACCACCGCACTGTCCGCGCGACTGGACCAGGCGATCGAGTCCGCTGGCCCGGCGCCGCTGGTCGACGCGGTCGCTGCCGCGTGGCGCGAACTCGCCGCCGACCAGGACACGCTTCGCGCAGTGCTGGACGCCGCCGAGCAACGCTGGCCCGCGCTGACAAAGGCAACGAGCACCGAGTTCCGCTACCTCGCGCTCTCTGCCGGCCTGGTCGGCCTGGACGACCCCGCCGAGGAGGCGGTCCGGCTCGGCCGGGACTATCGCGATCTCATCCGAGCTGGAGCCCCAACCGACGCGCAACGGATGTCAATCTCGGACGCGGCCACGCTCGCAACGATCTAGCACTTGCCCGCTGATCGCCGTAACCGTCGGCGCGGCCGGGCACGGCGGTGCATCAGGTGGGCCGCCGAACTCACCGGACGCCGAACAGGCCTTCGCGCTCGCATCGTGCCCGCAACCCGCCTGCTCCTACGATGCGTGCGTGGACCCCATCAGCAGCGGCGCGGAGGAGGGAAACTTCCTCGCCATCCTGGACCCTGAATCCCGGGCGGAGCTGCGGGAGCGGGGCCGCCTGCAACGCTATCGACCCGGCGGCATGCTGCTCTACGAGGGGCAGGTCGACGCGCCGGTGGTCATCCTGCTCGACGGTCGAGTGCGGGTATCGGCGCTGGCCAGCGACGGACGCGATCTGGTGCTCGCCTTCCGTGGCCCCGGCTCGATACTGGGCGAGCTCGCCGCGCTGGACTACGGCCGTTGCTCGGCGAGCGTGTCCGCTATCGACGACGTGCAGGTCATCACCCTGAGCCCCATCCAGCTGCACGCGTTCCTGCGCGCCAGGCCCGAGGCCGCGATCGCGCTGCTGCGGCTGCTCAGCCAACGCCTGCGCGACGCCGACCGCAAACGGATCGAGTTCGCCGCGCTGGACACCGTGGGCCGGGTCGCGGCGCGCATCGTCGAACTCGCCAATCGGTTCGGCGAGCCCCAGCCCGACGGCTCGGTCATCATCGCGTTCGGACTCTCCCAGGAAGAGCTCGCGACCTGGGTGGGCAGCTCCCGAGAAGCGACCGTCAAGGCGCTCGCCCAACTGCGAGGTTTCGGCTGGCTCGACACCGCCCGCCGACGTATCCACGTCAACGACCTCCAGGCGTTGCAACATCGCTCTGTCCCCTGAACTACCCCACGGCATTGGGTGAGCCCCCACTCAGCGGCCTCGGATGACCGGGTCACGCAGGTAGAGCACGAGCGAGCGCACGAAGTCCTTGTCGGGCCCGTCCGGCAGGTGACCCATCGCGGTGTCGAACTCCGCGAGGGCCGCTCCCGCGAGCCCGTCCGCGAACGCGCACGCGTAGTCGACCGCCCCGTGCTTCTCCATCAGACCGACGACGCGCTCGATGCGTTCCGGGGCGCACAGGCCGCTGGTCGATCCAGCCGGCCCGACGAGCGCAAGAATCTCGGCGCGCTCGTCGGCGTCAAGGGCCGCGAGCAAGTACACGAGCAGCAGCGTCGGCTTGCCCTCGATGACGTCCCCGCCGAAGTCCGCGCCACTCCGTACCTGGCGGCTGACGTTCTCGATGTCGTCGCGGATCTGCCATACCGCCCCGAGGAAGAACCCGAAGCGGGCGATTGCATCGAGATCGGCGGCACCTCGGGAGCCGATCAGCGCCCCGATGCGGCACGGGTGGATGGCGGAGTACCAGCACGTCTTCGCCAGCACGACGCTCAGGTATGAGTCGATATCGGCCTCCCCGCAGCCACCATCGCGCCAGCCGATCTCGACCGCCTGGCCCTCGATCGTGCGCCTTGTGAGATGGTCGAACTCGCGCAATACATCCAGCGCCAGCGCCGAGCCCAGCAGGTCAACGTTGTCCAGCAGCGGCCGCAACGCCAGCCAGGCCAGCCCGTTGCCGGCGGTGAGGGCGAGCGGGACGCCGTGCTCGACGTGCAGGGCCGGCGCCCCACGGCGCCGCGTTGCGTCGTCACAGATGTCGTCGTGCACCAGGAACGCGTTGTGCAGCATCTCGATCGCGACGGCCGCCGGCAACGCGTTCTCAGTGCTGCCGCCGTAGGCCCGGCAGGTCGCCAGGCACAGCGCTGGCCGCATCCCCTTACCCGCGCGCCGGGGGTAGTCGGCGGCAATCTGGTAGAACGCGGCCTGCGGCCCACCCTCCGGGAGGTACCCCAGCAGCCCGTTGCGAGCACGCGCACCCTCGCGCTCCAGGACGGCCGCGACCTGCTCGGCGGAGGCGGTGCGGCCGAGTGCGCTCACTGCCGGGTTGTCGACCGCACCGTGAGCAGTACCGCGCCGGCGCCGGGGTCACCCGTCACGGCGCCGTGGTAATCGGCCGCCACCCGGGAGTTGTTGCCCGCCACCTTCACCGTCACGGTCACCCCGTCGCCGGGCGCGATGGTGGCGATACTGGGCGGTTCGAAGCTGATCTCCTCGTTGGAGATCCGGCCGGCGTGGCCGACCAGATCGGAGGCATTGAAGGTCACGTCCCGCAGCGCGGTCGTACCGGTGTTCCAGTACGTGAACTCGGCGCTGACCGGGTCGCCACCACGGGCATCGGTCACCAGCCGCGCCACCGTTGGGGTGTCGGGCTCGCAGTTCTCCCTGGGACCGGGTGGGGGTGTGAGCGCCTGGGCGACGGACTGCGCGACCTCACCGGCACGCCCGAGCAGCTCTGCGAAGACCCGCACCAGTTCCTCGGTCAACGCGCCGGGGTCAGGGGCCCGGTGGGCCACCGGGCCGGCCTGCCCACGCGGCGTGGCCCGGCCCTGGGTGGAGGCGGGCCGGCTGCCCTGCGCCGAGGGCCGCGCGCGCACGCTCTCGGCCAACGCCCCGGCCACCATCTCCAACGCGTGAAAGCCGGACAGGGCTGCGTCGGTGATTCCGGCGGTCAGCGGTTCGATGGGATGTTGCGGTACCTCGGGCATCTCGGTTCTCCCGTTCACGGTCCGTCGTAGCCGATGATGTACCGGATCTCGGTCGTCGCGCCGACCTTCGCCAGGATCGCGTTGGCCGCGAGCAGGCCCGACATCGTCGCCGCCTCCACGCACCCGGCATCCAGGCCGCACGCGGTCCAGTCGCCCGCCGCGTAGAGGTTGCCGAAGCCGGTGTCGCCCGGGTGGATGCGGTGGGCGCTCGATCCGGGGACCGAGAGCACGTAGCGCTCCGAGGGCTCCACGTTGGCGCGCAGGAACTGGTAGTCCAGCCGCGCCTCGCCGACGACACCCGGCGGCGCGACGAGCCGGTTCCAGTCGAACTCGCCGGTCACCGGGTCCAGCGCGTGCGCCCATAGGTGGCGAATGTCGCGGCGCAGGAATCGGACCGCCTGCGCCCGCACCAGCGCGTCCTGGTCCTTCAGCCATGCATTGGCATCCGGGCCCCGGGGCGGCGGCGGGGTGTCGACGAGGACGTTGCAGAAGTAGGCGACGGTGGCCGCGCCAACCCTCTCCTGGGCCTTGAGGTGGCCCATGTCGGCCCAGGTGTCGTAGGGCTCGGCGAAGCCGCCGACGACCGAACCGTCGGCGTGGTCGGACAGCGTCGACGCTGGCTCGGTCAGCCACAGCTGCAGCGCCTGGGTGGGCACGGTCTCGATCTTCTCGACGGCCTCGCTCCAGGCTTTGGAGTGCGAGACCAGGTCGTGTGCAATGAGCGGGACCGTCGCGATCGGCAGCGCGAACACCACATCGTCGAAGTCGGCGCCGCGAACGAGGGTCTTCCCCGCGACCTTGGTGATCGCCGGGTCCATCAGCCACGACTCATACGCGGCCGCTTCGGGCTCCGGCTGTGGGCCGGTGTGGGGCACCCTGGGCGTGGCCGGCCACAGTGCCAAGTTGCTCTGTATTGCCGTGACCTCGGGCGACGCCGTGCTCTCCGGCGATGCTCCGGCCGGGTCCGTCGGATCCGTCGGGGTCAGCGGGGTCGGCGGTCGGGGGTTGAGGAAGTTGCCCGCCTTGGTCGTGGTGGGGAGGGTGGCCTGGACGTCGAGCTCGATCCTCTCGACCAGACCGGGCGAGGCGGCCGCACCGGGTGAGGCGTTCACCTGCTCGACCCGGTGGAAGAACTCGACCTTGACTCCGCGCTTTTCCAACAGCTCGTAGAGCGGCGCGAAGACGATGTCGCCCATGCCGGAGTTCATCTTCCACATCAGTGCGCCGCGGTAGGTGAAGAACGTTCGCAGCAGACCGCGCAGCGCGGTGCCGGCCTCAGCCGCCGGACGCTGCGGGTCGCCCCCTCGGTAGGCGAAGGCCAGGTCGTAGACGACGGTGCGGACCAGCGCGGAGTCGACGCTCTCCCTAGCGGCACCGTGGCCGAGCAGCCAGGACCGGAAGTCGACGTCGTTGATCCGCCCGAAGTCGTTCGCGCTGATGACGTCGTCCTCGACCATCCCCCGGGCGATCGCGAGCATCAGGTCGATGACGTACCAGGCACGGCGCACGGTGTCGTCCGCGCGCAGGTACTCGTCGGCGCGGTTGCGCAGCTGCTGGGTGGCGAAGTCGACCGCCCGCAGCACCAGGTCGACGATCACGCTCCCGGCCAGCACCGCCGCACCGACGCGCGCGGCGGCGTCGAGGATGCCACCGGCCAGGCCGAGGATCTCCCTCAGACCACCGGACAGCAGACCCCGGACGTCCCCGAGCAACGCCTCCAGCGCCCCGATGGAGGCCGCCACCGGTGGCGGGCCGCCGCTGCCCGGCGTGATCGTCGCACTCGGGCCGGAGTTCGACCCGATCAGCGACGCCGCGAGGTCGGCGGCGAGGAACAGGCAGCGCGCAGCGAAGAACACCGCGGACCAGTCCTCAGGCCGCTGACCGGGCAGCCGGGGGTCGTTCTCGTACCAGGGCCGGTCGTGGTCGAAGCGGAAGAAGTCGGCGACCCAGGGCTTCCAGTCGCACCCGTCGTGATCGGTCAGGGTGATCGGCCCGCAGGCCTGGAAACTGTCGTCCACGCTCATCTTGGCAAGCTTCCAGCGCGCCTGTGCGAGCGTCGGGTCGGCTGCGCGCCGGTCCAGCTCCTGGTGGCACTCGCGCAGCATCCGGAACGCGTTCTCGTAGAAGCCGAACCAGATGTGCAGGCCGTGCTCCTGGATACGCAGGTCGCTCTCCCTGCGCCCGCTCGCGCCCTTGCCACCCAGCCGCCAGCCCTGCTGGTAGAGGGTGATCGAGTCGAAACGTTGCCGCCAGTGGCCACGGGACAGCTCGACGGCGGTGGTCACGCCACCGACGCCGCCGCCGAGGATCACGATGCGCGGCTTGCTCATGTCGGCGCTCGCCACACCTCGAGGCCGGTCAACGAATCGAAGTCCAGCGACGCCAGGAATACCCGGTCGGGGGTGAGCGTGGTCTGCCCCGGGCCCAGACCTAGCTCAGCGGCGATCGGCTGGCTGTCGTAGGTCGACACCGTGAGGCTGAACAGGGCAGGGTCGAGCGGCTCGAAGGTCGCACCCGCCGGGTTGATCGAGATCGTCGACTCGACGATCGCCTGGTAGCAGGCCTTCGTCGGGCAGCAGATGTCGCGGAACTGCTTGAGAAACACCAGCGTGGGGCTCTGTGCGAGCTGGGCGGCCAGTGTGTCCGGGTCCGCGTTCAGCGGCGAGCTGCGTCGCAGTTCGATGACCGGCCGCGCGTACGGGGGTGGCGGAGCCGGCCGGGCCGGCGGCGTAGCGCTGCCCACGGTGATCGTCGCCGAGGGCGGCGGCTTGGGGCTGACCTCGAACCCGCGGTCGTCGTCGATGGAGAAGGCGCCGGGGAACAGGTTGCGCAGCACCTCTTCGCGCGGAGTCGGCTCGGCCGGTACCGGTGGCGAGCCGGGCCCTGCCTTCCGGGTGATCGACACCATCGTGCGCGGCACGGCCTTGGCTGCGCACCCGAACTTCTCGATCGCGAGCGCGTCGATATTCGTCGTGGCCCCGGTGGGCGTGAAGATATCCGCGAATCCGGCGTCGAAGGCGCCGAGCTCCTTGGGATAGCCGTAGACCTCACGGCCGGTGGACACCGTCTGGCCGGAGTCGGTGAAGATGTAGGGCAGGTAGCAGACCAGCCGTTCCCCCGCGTTCCGGTCGGCCGCCAGACACCAGATCGACAGCTCGCGTTCGGCGAGGAAGCCGCGTTGCGAGTCGAAGGGGTCGGTCGAGCGCATCTTCACGATGTCGGCGAGCATCACGAGGATGTTGCGGTGGGCGCAGCGGTACTCCACGGCACCGCCCGCAGGGGCGTTGAGATCGCGGTCGAGCAACGTGTCGATGGCGGTCCGGTCGGCCTTCACCACCATCCCCAGCAGCTGGGCATTGCGCGCTCCGTACGGCGGGCGCCAGACCTGCCGCCGGCCGCCGCCATCGACGTAATCGGGCAGGTTGCGGATCGTCACACCGGATCCTTCGAGTTGTCGAGGGTCCTGCGCAGGGCGCGCAGCGGGTCGTCCCAGAAGTGCTCGCCGTTGGCCGCCGTCGCTTCGAGCTGCGCCGCAACGATCGTGCCAGCGCCCTCGTGATCGCCCACTGCGTGCCGTATCTGGGCGAGGCGGCCGGCGAAGTACGGGGTCATCAGCACCGGGTGCCGCTGGTGACCGTCGGCGTCTCGGCCGGCGCTCTGCCAGGCGTTGACCACCGCGGCCAGCGTCGGCAGGCCCTCGTCGGTCTGTCCGAGCGTGCACTGGGCGATGCTGCGGTGCAGGGTGGCCGCCGCGAGCCAGGTCGAGTAGCCGTGTTCGGTGGAGATCACCACCGCCCGGTCGGAGAACTCGATCGCGGTCGCCGGGTCGCCGGCGAGCTCGGCGCGCCAGGCCAGCATGCAATACACCCAGGCCCGATTCAACGCGGTCCGGCGGTTGCCCGGATCCATCCCGCCGGCCCGCTCCGCCGCGGCCTCGGCGACCGAGGCGCTGCGCTCGTACTCACCGAGGAACCACAGCGCAACGGAGAGCGCTGCATGGCTCACCACCAGCGGGTCGTTGGGGAAGTCCGCGACCGGCTCGCTGCCGACGTGGCGCGCGGCCAGTTCCAGCTTGTCCCGCGCACCGGCGAAGTCGCCGAGGTAGAGCAGCTCGTAACCGACGATCCCGGCGGCCGTCCAGCGGAATCGCTCGTCGGCGGTCTCCTGCTCGGCGATCGCCACGCAGCGCTCGCCGAGGGCCAGCGCGGTGTCGTGCTCGCCGAGCACGAACCAGTAGCTCCAGATCCCCCACAACGCCGGGAAGATCGCGGTGCTGTCGTCCAGCGCATCGGCCAGCTCCCGTGCCCGTTCGAACGCGGCGCGCGCCTGCGGCGAGGTGTAGCCGTGGATCGTGGACAGCGCCGTGCCGAGGTTGAGCTGCGCCTCGAGCTCGGCTCCGGTCAGTGATGCGGCGGCCGGCAGCTGCTCAATCGCCCGCAGCGCGTTGGTGAAAAGCTCGATCGCCTCGTGCCGCGCGCCGGTCGCGGTCGCCGCCCGGCCGGCTTCCAGCCAGCTCGCCAGCGCGCCCGCGTGATCGCCGCCGAGGGTGTACTGGCGCGCGAGGTCGTCGGGTCGTGCCGTGCGGGGCACCTGCTCGGCGAGGATCCGGGCCAGCTTCAGGTGCTGCTCGCCACGGCGGGCGGCGAGCAACGTCTGGTAGGCAACCTCGCGGAGCACGTCGTGACGGAAGCTCACCACGTCGCGGCGCCCGTTCATGCTCCGTCGCAGCACCCCTCGGGCGGTCAGCTCGGCGATCTGGACACCGAGCCGCTCGGTGCTCTGGTCGGACAGCCGCGCCAGGGTGGCGACGTCGATCTCGCTGCCGGCGATGGCGATCTGCCCGGCGAGCCTGCGCAGCGGCGCACCGAGTTCGTCCAACCGGGCCGCGACGAATGCGGAGAGCTCGATGACCCCGGAGCGCACCTCGGCGTGCGTCTCGACGGCAGAGTGGGCCAACTCCTCGACGTAGAACGGCAGACCGTCGCAGCGCTCAACGATGCGGCCGATCGTGCCGTCGTCGAGGTCGGGTGCGACCGAGCGCGCGAGCGCCGTGGCGTCGTCGGCTCCCAACCCGGTGAGCTCGACGACGGCGTCGCAGGCGGCGCTGTCGGGCAGGGTGCGCCCGGCGAGTATGACCAGCAGCGCGGCGGTCGGACGGGCCAGCAGTTGGAGGAGCAACTCGGCGGTCGAGGGGTCGGCGGCATGCATGTCGTCGACGTGCAGCACGACCGGGCCCCGGGCGGCCAGCCCTTCGAAAAGATCGGTCAGCGCGACGAAACCGCGCCGGCGCAGCACATCGGGCTCCACGTCGACGACCGTCGGCCCGCCCAGCAGCGAGGCCAGGATCGGCGCCACCTCCTCGGCCGGCAGCCGGCATCCCGGCAGCTGCTCGAGCTGACGGTGCACCGCGGCGAGCACCTCGGCGTCGCTGGCCTCGCCCTCGGCGGTGATCCGGAACTGGCGCCGCAGCGCCCGCACCACCGGACGCAGCGGGCTTGCCCGGTGCAGCGGTGAGCAGGCCAGCGTCACCGGTGTCGCCCCACACGCGACCGCCACCGCGATCATGTGCTCGGCCAGCCGCGACTTGCCGATACCGGCCGGCCCGGTAAGCCCGACGACCCGACGTTCGCCGGTGTCGTTGACGTGGTTCCAGGCCCCACGCAGGAGCTCCAGCTCGACGACGCGGTCGACCATGAGAGGGCGCGGCCGGGTGCTCGCCTCGAGGCGGTTCTCGGCGTCGGTCGCCTGCAGGACCCGGTGCAGCAACACCTGCCTCGGGTAGTTGCGCAGGTCGACGAGCCCGATGGGCTCGGTCCTGAACCAGCCCACGATCAGCCGGCGGGTGGCCTCGGTGACCCAGACACTCATCGGATCAGCGGTTGCCTGCACCCGGGACGCGATGTTGGGCGGGTCGCCGGCGATCTCGTCGATCGACCAGGGACTCGCATCGACGGGCCCCACCGCGACGATGCCGGTGTCAAGACCGATCCTGACCATCGCCCTGGTGCCATAGCGCTGCTCCCAGCGCGCGCCCCGGCGCTCGACACTGTCCAGGATCGCCAACGCGCACAGCGTCGCACGGCGTCCGTCGTCCTCGTGGGTAATCGGATGGCCGAACTGCGCGAGCACGCCGTCCCCGCTGTACTTGACGACCCGGCCGTCATAGCGCCCGACCGCCTCGACGCAGACGCCGTAGAGATCCATCATCAGCTCGCGGTACCGCTCCGGGCCGATCGCGGCGGCGATCGCGGTCGAGGCGCACATGTCGACCGCGACGACCGTCAGCTGGCGGAGCTGGGCATCGCCAGGGCTCAGCCCGCCCAGCCGATGTCGGGCGATGCCCACGACCGCCGCGGCGTCGTCGAGGCTCGGATCGGCGACCAGCGCCTGCGAGCCGAGGTCCAGCGCCTCCATCCAGCGCCGCGCGCTGACCGCCTCGCGTGCACGGGCCACCAGCGAGGCCGCCGCGCTCGCGCGCTGCGCGCCCTCGCTCGTTGCCCCTCCGCCGCCGGCCACCAGCGAAAAAGCTAGCGCACCCCATGGCCAGGTGTGAAGGAATCATGGAGCGGGTGCCCGGGTCCTTCATCATTCTAGATGAGTACGGTTCTACAGAACCCGGATCATCGGGGTCGAACGAGTTCCCCGGACCAATCCACACGGCCCGTGACTCGGCCGGTACCTCGGCCGATCGGGGTCGAGCTGTCGCTGACCAGCGCGGCCAGCGCGGCCCGGTCGGTGAGCCCGAGCCGGGTGCAGGCGCGGTAGACGTGGCCCTCGACGGTGCGTACCGAGACGTAGAGCCTTCCGGCGATATCCCGGTTGGACAGCCCGGTCGCCGCCAGCGTGGCGACCTCGCGCTCGCGGCTGCTGATCTGCAGCGGTGCGACGCCTGCCAGCAGCGCCGGGGTGCGGGCACAGTCGCAGTGCTGCGCCAGCCCGCTCGCCCTGGCCGCGGCGAAGGCGGCCTGAGTGGTGGCACCTCGGGCCCGGAAGCGGACGGCGGCCTGGGCGGCTGCGTCGGCGGCCGGCAGCAGCAGATCGTGGCGCTCGAGCTCGGCGGAGACCGCCAGCAGCGCATCCGGGTCGTCGGCGGCCAGCGCGTCGGCATGCTCAGCGGCCGCCGACGCCCTCGGTCCGGCCACCGTCGCGGCGAGCGCGGCGAGTCGATCGGCCTGGTCGGTGGCGCCGAAGCACACGGAGGCGTGCCGGGCGAGCACCTCGACGGCGAACTGCCCGCACGACGCCGCCAGCTCCGCTGCGTGCTCGGCATGCGCAATGGCTTCCCCGACCGCACCCTCGGCCGCGCTCACCCAGGAACGGGCCAGGGCCAGCTCCGGCTCGTGCAGCCGAACGCACGGGTGATCGAACTCCTCCGCCGAGCAGAGCGCCTCCCGGGCGCCGAGCGCATCGCCGGCCATCCCCCGCGCAAGTGCGATCGCGGTCTCGAAGACCGGTGTCCAGGCGCCGCCATCGTTGGCTCGGAGTGCCCGGCTGCCCTCGAACAACCGCGCCGCCGTGCGCACCTGGCCCCGATCCAACGCGAGCCGCCCGGCCGCGGCGTCCCTGGCCATCACCGCGTGCTCGCCTGACATGTCGGCCAACGACTCGATGCAGTCCGTCGCGCGGTCGAGCAGACCGGCCAAGCCGAGTCCGACGACCTGCAGGTACCGCAGGTTCAGCCCCAGGATCGCCGTCTCCGGAGACCGGGCAGCAACGTCGATCAGCCGATCGGCCAGCGCAACGATCCGGTCGGCCCGGCCGGCAAGGCCGTGTTGGACCATGAGCGCGCAGCCGGCCCAGACCTGGGCGAACGGAGCCGCGTCGGGTGAGTCGAGGATGGGCGTGGCGAGCTCCTCGGCTTGATCGAGCCGGTTGCCGGCGGCGGCAAACGCGGCCCGCACCCCGCGCAGGTGGGCCGAGTTGATCCGCCCGACCTGCCCGACCTCGTTGAGCAGCGTCCACGCCTCGTCCGGGCGGTTTTGCTGGAAGAACAGGATGATCGCCCTCGCACAGGTACTCCGCACCCGCTGCTCGTCGTCGGTGGCGATCCGGATCGCCTCGGCGATCTCGGCCTCGGCCTCGTCGACGCGCAGCATCCACGCCAGCAGAAGCCCGAGCGCGAGCCGGGGCTCGAATCCGCCACCGCCGTCGCACGCCGCCCGCAGCAGTCGGTTGGCAAGCGGCAGGTCGGCCGCCGAGGCCGCCCTCGCGGCGGCCTCGGTCATCAGCGCCGGTTCGACCGTGCAGTCACCATCGAGAGCGAGCACCGCACGGCGCGTGGTGTCACCGGGCCAAGGAGCGGCCCCGGCGAGCGCCTCGGCTACCAGTCCGCGCACCCGCCAGGCCCGCAGCTGGCTGGTACGCAAGCGCACGGCGTGGCCGTAGAGCGGCTGAGCCAGCCGCAGCCGCACGTGCTGCCCGGACATCTCCGTCGCGACGAGTCCGCGCTCGGCCAGTTCGACCACTGAGGCCAGGTCGGCCGAGCCTGCCACCAGCTCAGCGCTCAGCGGCCCCCCGAACGCCAGCAACTCCAGCACCAGTCGATGGGCGGCGTCGAGCTGGCCGAATCGTGTCTCCACCAGGTCGGCGAGCACCGGGGTGATCTCCGGTTCGCCCGGCCATCGCCA
This sequence comes from Pseudonocardia sp. Cha107L01, assembly GCF_052566575.1. NCBI lineage: Bacteria > Bacillati > Actinomycetota > Actinomycetes > Pseudonocardiales > Pseudonocardiaceae > Pseudonocardia > Pseudonocardia sp. Cha107L01. Next base: position 3,582,557 of record NZ_CP199579.1, on the reverse strand, counting down.
CTGGCCGACCCGCTCGATCAACCGCCCGGCCGCGCGCTCGCCGTGCACCAGATGGCGTAGCCAGAGCACGTTTCCCACCGTGGCGGCGTGCAACCGCCGCGCGCTCGCCGCATCCAGCGGACCGCCCAGAACCGTCTGCAGCAGGGTCGCGGTGTCCGCCTCCCCGAGCGGGGCCAGCTCCAGCCGCCCGAGCAGGTCGTCCTTCCACAGCGCGGTCACCGCGTCCGAGGCCAGCTCGCCGGTGCGCACGGTCACGACCAGGGCGATCGAGCGTTCAATGGCCAGGGTGTGCAGCAACGCCGCCGACGCGTCGTCGAGCAGGTGCGCATCGTCGACCACCAGCACGGCCGCCTCGTCACGTAGGGCCGCAGCCGCCTGGGCCAGTGACGGCACCTCCACCGACCCGTCGGCGCCGCCGAGCAGCACCGCAAACGCACCGAAAGGGATACCGCGGGCGGCCGCCGTCGCACCGATCCAGTGGCCGGAGCGTCCACGCCGACCGGCGTCCCGCAGGATCTCGCGGGCCAACCGGCTCCGGCCGACCCCGGCCGCGCCGGCCAGCACCACACCCCCGTCATCACGCAACGTGTTGATCGCCCGGGCCAGCTCGGTCTCACGTCCGGTGAGCGGCCAGCAGGTCCCGCTCATCGGTGTGGCATCGCTACGTCGCCGTTGCATCCCACCGCTGCTCCCAGTCCGAAATTTCTGAGGCACCCACCGTCGTTCGTCGGCGCCTGCAGGGCCACGTACCGCGGCTCGCTCGGTCTGCGTACTTCGACGCACTCCGCCGGGCGACCTCCAGATCCACCCAGCGCCCGACTGTGGGCATTTCTACCCATCCCGGAGGTGTCCTTCGCCCTACTCTTCGCCGCGACGTGGGACAAGCATTCGCTCACTGAGCCGACGGGACCGACGGCTCATGACCGGCGGGCAGCCGGGAGCGCCCAGACAGCGACATAGTTCAGCCAGGCCAGAGGGGATCCCTTCAGTCATGAAGGCATACGTAGCCATATATAGCTCAACGGGCCAACAGACCTTGACTGTCAATGTCGACGACTACGGGCAGCTGCAATTCGGTACCCCCACGAGGAATCATCACTTTGGAATGACGGGGGCCACGGACCACCGATGTCAGACTGAGCCAACCCACCATCCTCGGGATAGCCAGGCGCCGGGATTCCTCCGCCGCATGACATCAGCCATTGAATTCAAATTCTGATCGGCGTCATACGCGGGCCGAGCGAGACACTCGATGCGGCCCACCGGAAGTCACGAGGATCAACGATGACGGATAGCGATGTCGAACTAGATACTCGATCGACGGTTCCTCGCCGGATGACGGCCTGGCTGCGCCGTTACCTCCCGCTCGAGGTAGCGGGCACTGCGGCAACATTGTTGGGCGCGCACCTGACATACCGCCAGACCGGTTCACTTGCCGCGGCCGCGATCGCGGGAACGGTCGCGGAGAGCGTCGGCTACTACGGTCTTTCGGCGGCTCGCTCATGGACGACTTGGCGCCGCGCCTCACCCCGACCGGCACGACGCCGGCGATTGGCAATGTTCTGGTGTGTGTTGCGCGCAACGGTGCTCGAATTCGGACTGGCCGAGATAGCGGATGTGGGCGCCCGCACTGTCCTGCTCTATCTCTTGCCATCCGTCCTGAATGACACCACCAGTGGCTGGCTCGTGGGGAAGCTGCTGGCCGACATCGTCTTCTACGCCGTCGCCATTCTGAGCTTCGAGCGGCACCGGAGACTGATCGTTCCGGTTCGACTCCGCCCGCAAGGAGATTCCTGATGGACGTGACGCGTCGCGCGGCCCTTCGTCACGACCTGCGGGCCTGGGCCCGCAATGTCGATCTGCCGGACTTGATCCGCCGTCATGGGACCCCGCTGCTGGTCCTCCAGCCTGAACGAGCGGCTGCCCGGTACCGCGCCCTGCGTAGCGCGCTCCCCTTCGTCCGTTTCCACTACGCGATCAAGGCGCTCGACCATTGCGCGGTACTACGTGCCGTGCACGGGGCGGGGGGCTTCTTCGAGGTGGCGTCCCGCTCCGAGCTCGATTCCGTCCAGACGGTCGGCTCGGACCTGAGTACCTGCCTGTACACCCATCCGATCAAGCGAGCCTCGGACATCGACGACGCCTATCGTCGCGGCGTCCGCACGTTCGTGGTTGACAACGCCCGCGAGATCGAGAAGTTCATCGGCCGACCGGACGATATCCAGTTGCTGTTGCGGCTGTCGTTCCGTAACCCTGAGGCCAAGGTCGATCTGTCCGCGAAGTTCGGAGCGGCACCCGCCGACGCGGTCGATCTCATCGCGTACGCGATCGAGAACGGCGTCCGAGTGAACGGGCTGAGCTTCCACGTTGGGAGCCAGACCAACAGCACTCGACCGTATCGCACGGCCATCAGCCGCTGCCTGCGACTCATCGACCAGATTCGTCTCGGACTCGACCACGAGTTGGAGATTCTTGACATCGGTGGTGGCTTTCCCGTTGCCTACCGCGACGGAGTCTGCAATGCGGACGACATCATCGAGTCCATCAGGACATTGCTCGCACCGCACGCACATCGCCTTACCGTGCTCGCCGAGCCCGGGCGATACGTCGTCGCATCCTGCATGACCCTCATAACCACCGTGATCGGTGCCGGAACGCGACAGGCTGTGCCGTGGTACTACCTGGACGACGGAGTGTATGGCGGGTATTCGAATGTGGCGTGGGAAGACGTTCATCCGCCGATTCTCTCGCTGGACGAGCTGTGGGAGCATCCACTTTCTCGGGTGGATCCCCACTCACCGGCACTCGAGCCATGTGTACTCGCCGGCCCAACATGCGACAGCATCGACGTCATCGCGACGGATTATCCTATGCCGCACCTCACTATTGGTGACCACCTCATCAGCCCAATGATGGGAGCCTACACCCTGGTGACCTCCTGCGGATTTAACGGACTTCCGCCTCCTGCCGTCGTTCAGGCCAGAGGACGCCGAATTGACACAATCGGATCACTCAACGGCGAAATGACGCAAATCAATACATTAACCTGCAGACCGTGAACATTTTCGCGTCACACTTCGAGACGGTGACGAAAGCAAAGACGGCACGGGCGACGCTGGCGATCCAGAGAGGTGAAGTATCCATGCCGAACGCATCTGCCTCTCCGGCCCTCGTACCTTCCGCCCGGCCGCTCGGCTCAGGCGGCGGGCAGTCGGCGGACCTAGCTGGTAACGGGATCGGGCGGAATACCGCAGGTGGCGGCAGCGGCGCCGATTGGCAGGCAGGGTCAGCGGTGGGGCGCGGCAATGCGGATCAACGGGGTCGAGGTGTCCTCGAGGGCGCGTTCGACGTACTGGACACGGTGTCCCGTGTCCCGAACGGCGCGGGGTTGTCAGAGGTTGCTCGCAATTCCGGGTTGCCGAAGGCGACTACTCACCGACTCCTCGAGCAACTTGTCGACCTCGGCGCGGTGCAGCGCGACGGGCACCGATACTACGTCGGCGACACAATCGCCCAGATCGGACAATCCTGGCAGCCGCACCCAAAGCTGCGCCGGGCTGCACTCACACCGACTCGTACCCTGGCCCGGCTCAGCGCGGGCGCGGTCACAGTCACCGTCCTGCACAACAACGCCATGCGGGTCGTGACCAAAGCGGGCAATGTGTCGGGGCCGCTGCCGCAGATGGCTCCCACCGAGGAGTTCGTCGCGCGCACCGCTGCCGGCCGGATAGTGCTCGCCGCCCAGCCCCATCGTGACCCGCCAAGAGGGTATACCCGTCCGGAATGGAAACGGGTGCGCGACAGCCTCTCGCAGCACGCAGCGGTTGCGCTCGACCACCAGGAAGTACTGCCCGGAATATTCTGTGCGGCGGCCGGAATCACACTACCGGGCGGGACCGTCGCCTCGATCTGCGCGATGATCGTCAACCGCACCCCACCACCAATACTGCCGGACCTCCTAATACGAGCTGCACGGGAGACCACCCACAATCTTACCCATCAATAACGACAGGGCATCAATGTCGGACGGACCCCGGAACTGCTTGCTCCTCATGACGTTCTCAATGTCGGAACTCAAATTTTGATGGGCGGGATCGCAGAGATGCGCAACACAAGAGGCCTATCGCTGAATGGTCAGCGAAGGAGCGACCCGGAGAAAGACAGATCCGCAAGAGCCACCATGGCCGCCGTCATCGGTATTGCCAGACGCCGCTCGTGACGCCCTGAAATGACATCCACCGCCGTCGCCGAACCGGGACGCGGACTTCCTCGCCGACGCCGACGTGTTCAACGTCCGGCGGGTTCCCGGTCCGCACCTGGCCTTCGGTCACGGCATCCACCACTGCCTCGGGCACCAACTGGCCCGGATGGAGATGTCGGTGGCCGCCGGCGATGTTGAACAACCTGCCGAACCTGGAGCTGACGGCCTCGGAGTCAGAGTTGACCTTCCGGCCGAATGGTCCGGCGAATGGCCTGCGCACCCTGCCGATCACGTGGGGGTGATCACGTGACACGGCGGGCTCGACGGAGCCGGCCGAACCCCAGCAGGCTCTGCGCCTCCCATCGAGGACGACATCTGAACCCGGCAGGACTGGGCCCGTGCCACCGGGCTCATCGTAGGGAGAACCCGCTGGTCGGACCGGTGGCCGCTCCCTAGAATCCGGCGGGTGCGGCTGCTGGAGCGGGACCATCCCCTGCGGGTGCTGCTCGAGCGCGCCCGCCGCACCGCCGAGGGACGAGGCAGCCTCGTGCTCGTCGCCGGTGAGGCCGGCATCGGCAAGACCGCCCTGCTGCGCGCGTTCGCGGAGCACATCCGAGGCAGCAGCCCACCGCTGTGGGGCATGTGCGACCCGCTCAGCACACCCCGCCCGCTCGGCCCGCTGCGCGACGTGGCCGACGAACTGGCCGCGGAGGTGTCCGCGCTGCTGTGCGCGTCAGCCGTCCAGCACGAGATCTTCACCGCCGTCCTGGCCGCCCTGCGAGTCCGGCCGCGAGTACTGGTCGTGGAGGACCTGCACTGGGCCGACGAGGCGACCCTCGACCTCGTGCGGTTCCTCGCCCGCCGGATCGTCGGCCTGCCGCTGCTTCTGGTGCTGTCGTACCGGGACGCGGTGGGCCCGGACCACCCGCTGCGCCCGGTCCTCGGCGACCTGGTGTCCGCCCCGGAGGCGCGGCGACTGCAGCTGGCCCCGCTGAGCCGGACCGCCGTGGCCGAGCTGCTGGCCGGCCACGGCGTGGACGCCGACGATGTGCACAGGCGCACGGCCGGCAACCCGTTCTTCGTCAGCCAGATCGTGGCCCAACCGGACTCGCCGCTGCCGGAGAGCGTCCGCGATGCCGTCATCACCCGAACCGCCGGGCTCACCGCGGCCGACCGGCACTGGCTGGAACTGCTCTCCTGCGCCCCCGACGGGGTCAGCGGCGAGCTGCTCGCGGCGTTGGAGCTGCCCGCCCCGACGGTCGAGACGCTCGCCGCCACCGGACTGGTCGACCGGCGCGGGGCCGGCGTCGCGTTCCGCCACGAGATCGCGCGCTCGGCGGTGCTGGACGGGACCGCGCCGGGTGTGGAGTCCACGTTGCACGCGCGCATGCTGGAGTCGCTGGAGCGGATCGGCGCCGAGCCCAGCGTGCTCACCCACCACGCCGCGGCGGTCGGCGACGGGCCCCGGGTGCTGCGGCACGCTCCCGCGGCGGCGGCCGGGGCGGCCCGTTCGGGGGCACACCGCGAGGCGGTCGCGTTCTACGAGACCGCGCTGCGCCATGCCGGGGACGAACCTGCGACGCGGGCCCCGCTCCTGGAGGCGCTGTCCAACGAGCTGTACTACGTCGACCGGCTGCGGGACGCGATCGAGGTGCGCACGCAGGCGCTGGAGCTGCGCCGGGAGCTGACGGACGTGGTGGCGGTCGGGGCCGCCCACCGGTGGATCTCCGACTTCGCCTGGTACGCGGCGGACCGTGCCACGGCCGACCTGCACGACCGGGCGGCGGTGGAGATCCTGGACGGCGCCGGGGACCACCGGGAGTTCGGCTTCGCGCTGGCGAACCGGGCCTACCTGGCCGCGCACCGCGGCGACGCGACCGAGGCAATGCGGTTCGGCGCCCGGGCGGAAGCCATCGCCGATGAGCTCGACGACGCGCCGCTGCGGGCGTCGGCCACGGTCGCACTCTCCGTCGCGCGCCTGCTCGAGGGCGACATGGCCGCACGGGCGGGGCTGTTCGCGGCACGGGACACCGGTCTGCGGCACAGGATCGACGAGCTGGCCACGGCACCGATGAGCAACCTCGCGCACCTCGACGTGGAGGACGGTCGGCTCCAGGACGCCGACAATGTGCTGGTCGACGCCCTGCGGCTGAGCACCGAGCGCGGTATCCCGATCTGCACCGCCTGGCAACGCGGGGTGCAGGCCCGGCTGCGGCTGTTGCAAGGACGCTGGGCGGAGGCCGAGCAGGACGCCCATGCCGTGCTGGCCTCCGGCGACATCCCACTGGGCCGGCTGTGGCCGCACCTGGTGCTCGGCCTGCTCACCGTTCGCCGGGGCGCCCCGGCCGAGAACGAGCACCTCGACGAGCTGTGGCGGCTAGCCACCCGTCTCGACGAGCCCGGCAAGCTCGCTCCCGTGGTGGCGGCGTTGGCCGAGCAGTCCTGGGTCACCCGCCGCCCCGATCCCCGCCTGCTCGGCGCGACCGTGGCCACCCTGGCGGAGCTGCACTTCGCCGGCCGGGACACGGCCCTGGCCCCGCTGCGCCGGTGGACTCGCCGGCTGGCGGACGCCGACCTGCCGCATCTGGCGTGGCCGGGACCCGACACCGACCCGCCCGCCCCCGCCGACCAGCCCTATGAGCAGGCGCTGCGGTCGTGGGACGCCGGTTCCCCGGCGGACCTGCTCGCCGCGCTCACCGTGCTGGACGATCTCGGGGCGCGCGCGGTGGCCACCCGGGTGCGGGCCCGGCTGCGCGAGCTCGGGGTCGCCGGGGTGCCCCGCGGTCCGGCCGCGGCGACCCGGTCCAACCCGGCCGGACTGACCGCTCGGCAGCTGGACGTGCTGGACCTGCTGGTCGACGGGCTGAGCAACGCCCAGATCGCCGACCGGCTGGTCATCTCACCCAAGACCGCGGACCACCACGTGTCCGCGATCCTGGCCAAGCTGGAGGTGCGTTCCCGAGGTGAGGCGGCCGCGGCCGCCCGCCGGCTCGGGGTCTAGAGCGCGGTCAGGCCTTGCCGGTCTGGGGGCCGATCACCGCCGCGACCTCCACCACGACGTCGGCCGGGAAGCCGCCGCGCTTGGCGTGCTCGCGGATGGTGTCGGCGTCGTCGGTCTCGTGCACGCAGTAGATCTTGTCGCCCGCCACGTAGCTGTGGTGCCAGATGTAGGCCACGCCGAGCCCGTCCACGACCTGGTTGGAGTTGGCGGAGATCTCGCGGAGCTGCTCGGACGTGAGCTGGGACGCGCCGGGGATGTTGCGTTCGATCACGAAGGTGGTCATCGTCGTCCTGTTCTTTCGGTCGGTAGTTCTGTGAACAGGGAGAACGTTAGGAGCGCAGCGCCTCCGGGCGCGTCGGTAGCGTTCCCCATCTCCGGCCGCGGATCTCCCCATCTCGGCGGGGCCGCGCCCTATCCGCCACCCGCTCAACAGCCTGGTCGACGCCGGCATGCTGGAGCGCCACCAGTACCGCGAGGACAAGCCGTGGTTCGAGTACCACCTGACCGAGATCGCCTCGGAGCTGGTCCCGGCGTGGGTGATGATCGCCCGGTTGGCCGATACCCGTCGCTCCGGGTCGCCGAGGGAGCTCGTGCACACCCGGTGCGGCGAGCCGACCAACCCGGTGCTGACCTGCTCGGCCTGCCACGACCCGATCGCGGGCGACGAGTTGGCGTACGCCGAGCGCGGCGCGCGGACGGGACCGCCCCAGCGATAGAGCGCCGGCCACACTCCTCGGCCGGTCAGGAACGCTGGATGCGGGCGCTGATGTTCATGCCGGGGATCAGCGACTTTCCGGCGGTGTCCAGCAGCGTGATCTTCACCGGGACGTACTGGATGACATCGGCCGGGGCGGTGCCGGGTAGGGCGCCGTCGGCCAGCGCGGGGTGGAACTCCCCGGCCGTCGAGCCCTGCACGACGTCCACCACCCCGGTCATACCGACGCCCGGGAAGGCGTCGACGGTGATGTCGACGAGCTCGCCGGGCCGGACCGAGGCGATCTCGGTGGAGTCGACCCGGGCGGTGACGTAGATCCGGGCCAAGTCGTAGGCGGTGGCCAGCTCGGTCCCGGCCCGCACGTAGGACCCGCCGACCACGTCGTTGACCACCACCGTGCCGACCCCGGGCGCGAACACCGGCCACGCCGGCCGGGCACCGCCGCCGACCGACCGGATGCGCCCGACCACCTGGTGGGCCCGCAGCGCGGAGCCCTGCTCGATGAGCCAGTTGCTGACCACGCCGGTGGTCGGCGCGTTGATCCCGATCTTGTCCCCGTCGACCGTGGCGTTGTCGGTCGAGACGTAGTAGCGACCGGAGAGCAGGTAGTTCCCGCCGAATGCGGCCACCTCGACGAGGCTGGCCACCGCTACTACCGCGAACAGCACCTTGCTGGCCAGCGGCAACCGGCGCCTCGACCGGGCCAGCGCGCGCCGCCGCCGCTCCGCGCGGGTGGTGGCGAGGTGGGTCGCCGTCACTGCCGCCAAGGCCAGCACCAGCCAGCCGAGCGTGGCCAGCGCACCACCCAGCCAGGTCGCCAGCCGAGGCTCGAGCGCCCCGGAGAACCGCTCCACCAGGCCGAACGACGACCAGTCCGCGAGCGGTCCGAGCCAGTCGAGCCCGGCACGCGCCCCGGGTGCGACGAGCACATCCATCTTCCGATGGACCCACCGACCTCGCTGAACCGGCGGTTCGATCGTCGCTTCACCTCGTGTGATGGCGGGCGTAGTGCTGGGCGAGGAGATCTTTGCCGTAGTCGTTGCCGTGCGGTTCCCGGACGATGGTGTGCACATGGAAGCGCTCGGGCTCGGCGTTGTCGAGGAAGATGCCCTGGTGGTTGTCGTACTCGATGAGCATCACCGGTGAGTGGGCACGCCCGGACCGGCATGTCGCGTGGCGCGCTGACGAGACGCCACTCGATGTCGGAGCGGTGCTCGATAAGGCCTGTGGGGTCACGCGCGCTACTGGGTTGGGGTGGCCGCGCGTCGAATCAGGTCAACCCGGTGGTCAGGATCGCTGAGCCTTACCAAACAGGGCAGGGACTATAGGCGGGTCGCATGCGACGCATCCGCTGCGCAATACCAGGTTCTGTAGCGGAACGACTCAACGGTGATCGACCCACGGATCGTTTGCCGGACGGTCCGGGGCGCCACGAGCGGGCCAGGCGGTCTTTCGGCAACCTGTTCAGCGGCTATGTGCTCTGCGTCGGCCCACACTGAGGCCGCCGTGCAGCGGACGCGCAAGACAAGCAGCACGATCGCGCATTCACGCCAGATGGAAGCGAAAACACCGGCCGGCAATTTACACATCGTTTTCTCTACGAGGCTTGTCTCTGTTGCCCCAGAGGCCCACGCTTCATGAGCCTTGACCGCCCTGGCCCCTGGCGGACCTGTCCACCCGACACCGCCGGAAGCCATCGATGCAGCTCACACTCGTCCACCAGGATAGATCCGGACTCCGAACATCGTGGGGGCGGGCATGACACTCGAAAGCGCCACTGCCCCAGATCGACAACCACCATCGCGCCTCGAACAGATCCCAGACCACACAACGCTGGATGCGTTGATCGCCAGGTTCAATACCTGGCTAACCCGCCAGGACGTGTCGCCCCAGCGGCGACACTGCTACAGCGCCCACGCCGAGCAATACCTGCGATGGCAAGCCGGCGGACCCGACCCACATGCCGACCGCACCCAGTATCGCTACTTCACCCTGCTGCACCGCAAAGGGGTCAGCGAAGTCGAGATCGGCATGGTCCGCACCTCCCTATCGTTACTGGGACGCCATCTGATAACGGCCAAGCGTGCGAACTGGACCCGCCCGGGCGGATAACTCTAAGTCAAAGGTCGTCACCAGTTCCGTTTCAGCCGCCATCGGGGGTTCGCTAGGCCGCGACCTGACGGAGTCGCTGGTCCAGCCAGTCCCCGACCGCCGTGGTCAGCGCCTCGAGCGCCGTCTGCCGGTCGTAGGGACGTGGAATACGTGATCGGCCTGGTGGATCTCGACCAACTCCATGCCAGCTGGCAGCGCGGGGAACTGCGCTGGACGGCCGAAGGGGTCGCAAGGGCTTTCAGGTCCCGGGCGGTCCGGCAGGCGACCTGCGAGCCCGCGCTGCGTCCGCCGGCGATCATCGGCAGCCGCGCGGACTCGAAGCGTGGCCACAGTTCCCGCCACACGGTGTCCAGAATCGTCGGCCCGGACAGGCTGGGATCACCGACAACGCGGTAGGGCTGTTCGACGAGCGCGACCGTGATCCCCCGAGCCGGCAGCGTTTTCGCCAGCGCTTGCAGGTCGGGGGCCTCGATGCCGGTTGCCGTGCCGTGCCCGACCGTCAGGATGGCCCGTGGCTTGCCCTAACGGAACGAGAGGACTTCATTTCAACTCCTGTCCGGTGAATTGTGCGGAATTTCTGCGATCGGCCATCTCCTGAAGGAAATCGGTGACCTTCGCGCGAATCGACGGAGTGCCGGGAATGATGTGACCGCCAGCGTGCTCAAGGACGATCGGCGACGTGAACCGCTCGGCGAGCACACGCGAGTCCGCCGCCGGCACGATCCGGTCAGACGTCCCCATGATGTGCAGTGATGGCAGTTGATACCCGGCTCGCGCGGCGAAGAGCGGCTCATGCTCCGGTGCTCGGCTGCGAAACCCGCCTACCGCGATCGCGAAGTCGAACGACAGCGGGGTGGCATCGGTGGGCCGACCGTCCGGCGCGCGCATCCCGGGCAGCAGCCCGACCAGAGCGGCGCCCTGACTGAAACCGAACACACCGTCGAAACGCGGTTCACCGGCGAATACCTGGACCAACCAGTCCCGAGTCCGCTGCCAGCCGCGGAACCCCTCGCGATAAGACGTGAAATTGCCGTGCCACCAGCCGAAGTCACCCTCGGCAATGGACGGCGCGTCCACCGGGACACAGTCGGCCTCGAGCCCGTGAAACAGCGGATCCATCTGTTGGCGCAGAATCTGCTTGTTGCCCTGATAACCGTGCAGGCACAACAAACGAAGCCGTTGCATGGCTGCTCCTGTTTCTCATACCGACGCTTTGTGATCAGGCAGAGCCTGCCGGGCGTCTCGTCATGTGTCCAACAAGTAGTTAGACTAGTGTTGATAAGTTCTGTGCATGACGATCTCGTTGCGCCAGCTCGAGTACTTCGTGACCGTGGTCGACGAGGGGTCGTTCACCAAGGCCGCGGACGTGCTGCACGTCAGCCAGCCAGGCCTGTCCCACCAGATCCTCGCGCTGGAACGCCAGCTGGGCGGCCCGCTGCTCGAACGCCTGCCTCGAAAAATCCGCCTCACCCCAGCCGGGCGAACAGTCCTCCCCCACGCCCGGGCCAGCCTGGCCCACGCGCAGCGGGTGAGCAGCGCCGCCAAGCGGGCGTCCGGCGTCGTCGCCGGCGAGCTGCATATCGGCACGTTGTTCTCCATCAGCGTCGGCGTGCTGCCGGCCGCCCTGGCCGCGCTGCGGCGCGACTATCCCGAGATACGTGCCCACCTGGTCGAGTTCCGGCACACCCACGACCTCATCGCGGCCATGGACGCGGGCCTGGCCGACCTCGCGGTAGGACCGGTCCCGCTGGAGTGGGAGGGACCCATCCTGCCGATCGGTGTCGAGGAGTTCGTAGTCGTCGGCGCGAGCGGTGACGACTCGCTGGCCGGCCAGTCCCACGTGCGCATGGCCGATCTCGCCGACCGCGAGTTCGTGCACTTCACCGCACACAGCGGCCTGTCGGACCACCTGAATCAGGCATGCGCCGCGGCCGGCTTCCAACCCAAGATCTCCCTACGCACCGAACAGGGCCCGTCCGCCATCAACATGGCCCGCGCCGGTCTCGGGCTCACCCTCGTGCCCAGCAACATCATCCCACCAGGTTTCGACGGACTCGTGCTCCGGCCCGACCCGCCCGTCAACCGCGAGCTGTGCGTGTACACCCGAGTCCGCCCGGACCCGGTCACCGCCGCGTTCGTGGCGGCCATCGCCGACCAGGCCACCATCGCTCCACAACATCTCCTACGGTGACGCCACGACCTGCGCCGCCGGCCGACTGCCCGCTAGGCCGGACCGGCGTGCCGGCGCGGATCCGGGACCGTGCGGATCTCCAGCATCATGCAGCCGGGACCAGTCCGGTAGGGGCCGTGCGGCATGCCGGGCCGCCGTGAGGCGTAGTGCCCGGCGCCGAACGTGCTGCCCAGCGTGAGGTCGGTGAGCTCGCCGGCGAGCAGGTAGACCTCCTCGTGGAACTCGTGGCGGATGACGCCCTTGGCCGAGGTGTCCAGGCCGGGCGACCAGCGGGCGATCCGGGTCAGCGTGATGCCGTCGTCGCCCCGGCTGAGGATCCGCTCCGCCACGCCGGGCGCGCTCGGATCCGGCCGCCAGGGCACGGTCTCGGCGTCGAAGAACTCGAACTCCTCGCGCACCGGCTCAGCCGATCGGTTCGGGCAGCTGGTCGACGGTGTAGGCCAGGCTCAGCGTGCGGTCCGCCACCGGGTCGTGCAGCTCCACCCGCCAGCCGTCGGCGAACTGCTCGACCCCCGGGACCATCGCCACCGTGCCGGAGAGCAGCACCGTGCCGGGCACCAGCCAGCCGCACGAATGCAGCACGTCCAGCCAGTACGCCGGCGGGAGCAGCGCCTCCAGGGTGGCGTCCTGGATGAGCTCCTCGCCGGATGGGTGCTGGACCCAGGCCCGCAGCCGGATGGCGTCCAGGTGATCAGCCACGTCGGCGAGGCGCCAGGCCTCGGCGCCGAGAACGTCCAGACCGGCGTTCTTGCTCCAGGCGACGCCATGCACTTCCAGGGCCCGGTCGGTGTGGTCGCACGCCACGGTGAGCAGTGGATCGGCCGGGTCCTCGCCCACCACGAGCGCCCACTCGGCCTCCCCCGAGGTGCGGCCGTGCTGCGCGGGCACCGCATCCACCTGCGCGGCCAGGTACGGCGCGACGGGGTACAGGGCGGGCGTGACCGACGGCGCCGGCACGCCCAGCTCGGCCAGCTCAGCGACGTGCTTCGCCACCTCGTCCTGGGCCCGCCCGGTGTAGCCGGCGTTGAACAGCCTGGCCACTCGGACCGCGCGGGCGGAGCCATCGGGCAGGGCGAACTCGAGCGTGGTCATGTGGCCTCCGCGGGTGGTTGGGCATGTCGGGCGATGGTTTCCATCTCGTTTCGTCCCCGGCTGCCTCTTGCGTATACTGCGAGTATACAGCAAGCATAATGAGGTACACCGCTGGCGAGCCAAACGGAGTCCCGATGACCTCACCCACGAACCCACCTGTGGACCGCCGGTCCTTGCACAGAGCCTTCCTTGCGAGCCTGTCCGGCACGTCCCTGGAGTGGTACGACTTCACCGCGTACTCCGCCGCGGCCGCGCTGGTGTTCCCGAGGCTGTTCTTCCCGGCCGCCGATCCGCTCACCGGCACCCTGCTGGCCTTCTCCACCTATGCCGTCGGGTACGTGTCCCGGCCGCTGGGCGGGGTGGTGTTCGGCCGGCTGGGCGACGTGATCGGCCGCAAGCAGGTACTGGTGCTCACCCTGGTGCTGATCGGCGTGGCCACCTTCCTGATCGGCGCACTGCCCACGTACGCCACCATCGGCATCGCCGCGCCGATCCTGCTGGTCCTGCTCCGGTTCGCCCAGGGTGTCGGGGTCGGCGGCGAGTGGGGCGGCGCGGTGCTGCTGTCGAGCGAGTTCGGCGACCCGAAGCGGCGCGGGTTCTGGGCGTCGGCGGCGCAGGTGGGCCCGCCCGCCGGCAACCTGCTCTCCAACGGCGTGCTCGCCGGCCTCACCGCCGCGCTGTCCGACGCCGCGTTCCTGTCCTGGGGGTGGCGGGTGACCTTCCTGCTCTCCGGCGTGCTGGTGGCATTCGGCCTGTGGATCCGGCTGAAGCTGGAGGACACCCCGGTCTTCCGGGCGATCCAGGACGCCGGCGACCGGTCCGAGACCCCGATCAAGGACATCTTCCGCACCGAGCGGCGTGGCCTGCTCACCGCGGTGCTGAGCCGGATCGGGCCGGATGTGGCGTACGCGCTGTTCACCGTGTTCGTGCTCAGCTACGGCACGACCCACGGCTTCTCCCGTGGCCAGGTGCTGGCGGCCACCCTGATCGGCGCCGTCCTGCAGCTGGGCCTGATCCCGCTGGCCGGCGCGCTGTCCGACCGGATCAACCGGCGCGGGCTGTACGCGGTGGCCGCCGCCGGTGCCGCCGTCTGGCCGTTCGTGTTCTTCCCGGCGATCAGCGGCGGCTCGTTCCCGCTGCTTGTCCTCGGCGTGGTGGTCGGGCTGGCACTGCACTCGCTGATGTACGGGCCGCAGGCCGCGTTCATCATCGAGCAGTTCTCCCCCCGGCTGCGCTACACCGGCAGCTCGTTGGGCTACACGATCGCCGGGGTCTTCGGCGGCGCCCTTGCCCCGCTGGCGTTCACCGCGCTGAACGGCCACTACGCCAGCTGGCTGCCGGTGGCGTTGTACGTACTGGTCGCGTGCCTGCTGACCCTCGCCGGACTGGCCCTGGGGCGGGACCCGCGCCCGGCCGAGGACGAGGCCTACTTGGCCGGGGCGGTCACGCCTCGAGCAACACCCGCAGCGTGAGGGCCAGGTGCTCGTCGATCGCCCGCATCGCGGCGGGCTCGTCGCCGGCGGCCAACGCCTCGACGATTCGCCCGTGCTCGCCGCACACCGCGCGCTGCCGGTTCGCCGAGCGGAACAGCGCGGCCACGCCGACCCGGCGCTGCCGGACCCGCAGTCCCGCATACGTCCGGGTGAGCATGGTGTTGCCGGCCGCGTCGACCAGTGCCTGGTGGAAGACCATGTCCCGGTCGATGAACGCCGTCGCGATCTCGAGGTCGCCGTCGTGCCCGCCGGTGGCCAGGCTCTCCTGCTCGGCCAGTACCTCGCGCAGCGCGGCGAGCGGGACCGCGCGCTCGGCCAGTACCCGGCTGGCCGCGTGCCGCTCCAGGACGCCGCGCAGCTCCATCAGCTCCCGAATCTGCCGGCCGGTCATCGGCGGCACGTACGCACCTCGACCGGGGAGCATCTCAATGAGGCCGTCGGCAACCAGCAGCAGCAGTGCCTCACGCACCGGCGTCCGGGACACCCCGATCCGACTCGCCAGCTCGACCTCGTTGAGGAACGTGCCCTGGGCGCTCGGGTCGACCAGCACCGTCTCGCGCAGGTAGTGCAGCGCTCGATCGCGACCGGACTCACGCGTAACGGGCATACAATACGTATACAGCACAGCACCCAGGAAAACGGAGGCAGCCGGTGCGCATCGCCCTCGCCCAGATCGTGTCCACCCCGGACCCGGGGCACAACCTCGGTCTCGTCGAGGAGCAGGTCCGCGCCGCGGCCGCGAGCGGCGCGCGCTTGGTGGTGTTCCCCGAGGCCACCATGTGCTGCTTCGGCGTATCCCTCACCCCGGTCGCCGAGCCGCTGGACGGCCCCTGGGGGTCCCGGGTGCGCGAGCTCGCCGCCGACGCCGGCCTGACCGTGGTGGCGGGCATGTTCACCCCCGCTGACGACGGGCGGGTGCGCAACACCCTGCTGGCCACCGGCGGCGGGGTCGAGGCGGCCTACGACAAGATTCACCTGTTCGATGCGTTCGGGTTCGCCGAGTCCGACACCGTCGCGCCGGGAACCGTGCCGGTCACGGTCGACGTCGACGGCCTCACCGTGGGCCTGACCACCTGCTACGACCTGCGTTTCCCGGGGCTGTTCCAGGAGCTCGGCAGCCGCGGTGCCACGGTCATCGTCGCCCCGGCGTCCTGGGGGGCCGGACCGGGCAAGCGCGAGCAGTGGGACCTGCTGGTGCGCGCCCGCGCACTGGACTCCACCGCGTTCGTGGCCGCCTGCGACCAGGCCGACCCGGCGACGGTCGGCCGCGACGCCGGCCGGGCCCCCACCGGGATCGGTGCGAGCGCGGTCGCCGGCCCGCTCGGCAATCTCGTCGACCAGCTCGACGACAAGCCCGGCCTCCTGGTGGTGGACGTCGACCCGGCCGAGGTGGACGCCGCCCGCAAGACCGTGCCCGTGCTGGCCAACCGCCGGTTCTGAGCAGCTGCCGGCGCTACCGCCCGGCGCCTTGCCGTCGGTCCGCCGGTCGCCTGGCGGGTTTCCAGCATCGTCCGGCTCACCGCGGGAAGTTGTGGAGGAAGGACTCGACCAGGCGGTCGGTGAAGTCCGCGTCGACCGACTCGTCGGTCACCAGCACCCGGTAGTAGAGCGGCCCGACCAGCTGGTCGGTGGCGGTGACCAGGTCCAGGTCGGCCGGTAGCTGGCCGCGCTGTTGGCTCGCCCTCAGCGCCGGCGCACTGAGCGCCGGCGCCATCCTGACCGGCGTCTTCGCGCTACATAGTCATCGAGCCGAGGGGGCCGGTTGATTCCCGGTCATGTGCGCGGCGGCCGCGTCGAGCAGCCGCTCGGCCACCGCGACCTCGTCCGAGTTGCGCGGCGCGTAGACCAGCACGTACGTAGCTGGCAGGCCCGCGGCGCGGCCGCTCGCCGGATGCAGCTGACCCCAGCCGCGCTCGATGGCCGCGGCCGCGTCGGCCGGGGCCAGCACGACGTGCAGCGAACCGTCGGCGTGTACGTGGCCGATCTCGCCACCGGAGATCTCGTCGTCGGGGTGCACCGGAAGGCCGGGCGCGGTGAACGCCGCGTCGTTGTGCTTCTCGAAGTAACTCCGGCGTTCGGTCAAGGTCTGTCGGATACCGACAAACGCGGCAATCGTGAGCGCGGAGACGAACCCCGGCTCCGGGAATTGATCGAGCTGACGGTGCGGGATCGGATAGTGCGCCACCATCGGTCGCGGTCCGGCCCGCACGGGCAGCGGGTCACCGAGGTGGCCGGTTCCCGTCAACCCGGTGGTGCCGAACGGATCGACCCGCCACGTTCGAGCCCGCAACACAGCCATGACGAGCCAGCCACGAGGGGTGTGGGGCAGCCCACCAGGCCCCAAGGCCAGCCACCCCCGGTAGTCCCGCACCACCCAAGCGGTGGCAAGCACGGCCCCCGCCAGCGCCACCGGTGCCCTCAGACCGGGCCGTCCACGACGAGCCTGGATATCCCGCCCGAGAGTCATGATCAGCGCAGCTCCGTTCATGTCCGATGCTCAATCATCCCTAACACACCGGACGCCAGGGGCTTCGAGGAGGCCGCGGACATCGCCGAGGGGGTAGTCACCCCTCGAAGCGGTAGCCCATGCCCGGCTCGGTGATCAGGTGCTGGGGGTGCGCGGGATCGGGCTCCAGCTTGCGGCGCAGTTGGGCCAGGTATACCCGCAGATAGTTGGTCTCCTTGTCGTACGCCGGGCCCCAGATGCCGTGCAGGAGCTGACGCTGGCCGACCAGCCTGCCCCGGTTGCGCGCCAGCTGTTCGAGGATGCCCCACTCGGTCGGCGTGAGATGTACCTGGGCGTCGTCACGGATCACCTTCTTGGCCGCCAGGTCCACGCTGAAGGCGGCGGTGCGCACCACCGGCTCGCCGTCCACCCGGGACGCCGCCGCCCGGCGCACGGCGGCCCGCACCCGAGCCAGCAGCTCGGCCATCCCGAACGGCTTGGTCACGTAGTCGTCCGCGCCGGCGTCCAGGGCGTCCACCTCGTCGCCGGCGTCGGTTCGGCCGGACAGCACGATGATCGGCACCTGGGTCCAGCCCCGCAGCCCGGCGATCACCTCGGATCCGTCGAGGTCGGGCAGTGCGAGGGCGAGCACCACTACGTCAGGGCGACCGTCCGCGGCGGCCCGCAGCGCGCCGGCGCCGTCGATGGCGGTCAGCACCTCGTAGCCCCGGGCGGTCAGGTTGCTCCGCAGCGCGCGAAGGATCTGCCCGTCGTCGTCCACCACCAGCACCCGGGTCACCGTGGCACCGCCCGACTCTCGCCGGCGGGGGCGGGCGGAGCTACCGGCACGGAGATCACCACAGCATCGTGAACACTCATCTGTTCGCTCATGTGGTCGGGTTGCCTCCGGTGTTTGGTCGGCCAGCGGGCCGAAGCCTCGGCGTGACGGTCGGCTCACTGGGCCGGATCACGCGTCCGCGGCCAACCCTCCACAGATCGCGACCGGATCGGACCCGGGGAACGCCCCAGGACACCACCGGGTTTCTACGGGCGAACGCCCGCACCGCCGGGGTCCGGAGGGGCGCGCCGTCGGCTCAACCTGCCACGAGCACCCGGCCCACCTCGGACGTTGTACCGGCGCAGGTTGCCGCCGATCGACTCCGAACTAACCGGCCTGGCTGGCCAGCTCCTCGGCCCGCACGCCGGCGGCATCGAGCAACGACGCCGCCATGGCCACACCGACACCCCCGAGCGCCTGAGCCCGTACCACGGCCCGGGCGCTGGCGCCGTCGAACACCATCGTCAACTGGACCGCCAGGTACTCCGGGTCAGCTACTCCGGCGGCGTCCAGTTCGGCCTCGAAGAAGTCAGTCAGCCGCTGCTTGAGATGCCGCGCGACCACACTGCCGGGGTGCTCGGGGTTCTTCAGCTCGATCGCGGTGCTGACTAACGGACAGCCGAGAAAGTCGTCACCGGCCAGCAGGCGATCCTGCCGCTCGAACACGGCCAGGATCCGCTCCCGAGGCGTGCCCCCGTCCTCCGCACCCGGCTCGAGGGCGCGCTGGTACCGAGGGCCGAGGTTGGCCAGGCTCTCGGCGATCAGCTCGTCCTTGGACCGGAACAGCTGATACATGGACTTCTTCGAGACCCCGGCCGCCTTGCACAGCGCGTCCACACCGACGTTCACACCGTCGCGGTGGAACAGCTCGCCCGCCGCCTCCAGCAGCCGCTCGCGAGGTGTCGCCTGGGTCGTCACGCCACCGAGAGTACCGGCTCGGCTTGCACTTGGGAACAGATCGGTTTACGGTGAAGAAACAGATCGGTTTCCATCAGTCTTTGGAGCTCAGCAGATGACCACACTCGAAGGCGCCGTCGTTCTCGTCACCGGCGGCAACCGCGGAATTGGCAAGGCGATCGTCGACGACCTACTCACCCGGGGCGTCCGGAAGGTCTACGCGACCGCCCGCGACCCGAGGCCGAGCACCGACGACCGGATCGTGACCCTGCCGCTCGAGGTCACCGACCAGGCCTCGATCGACGCGCTCGCGGCTGCCGCGCCCGACGTGACAGTGCTGATCAACAACGCCGGCAGCAGCTCCCCGGACACCTACCTGGACGCACCGATGAAAGACATCCGGAGCGTCTTTGAGATCAACTTCTTCGGCCCGCTCAACCTCACACGCGCCTTCGTCCCGATCATCGAGCGCAACGGCGGCGGCCACATCCTGAACGCGCTCTCGGCGCTCTCCTGGGTCGCGTGGCACGGTGCTTACGCCGCCACCAAGGCCGCGTTCTGGCTGCAGACCAACGCGATCCGACTGGAACTTCTCGACCGCGGCATCGGCGTCACCGGGCTGCACATGGGCTACGTCGACACCGACATGACCGCCGCGGTGACCTCACCCAAGGAGAACCCCGCCGACATCGCCAAGGCGGCGCTGGACGGGATCGAGGCCGGCGCGTTCGAGGTGCTCGCCGACGAAACCTCCCGGCAGACCAAGGCCGCCATGTCCGGCGACATCACCAACCTCTATCCGCAACTCACCGCCTGACCCCACTTCGTTCGGCCCAAGTCGCGGCACGAGGAGCCGGCAGATGCGCTCCACGAGGTCTTGCCGGCTCTGCGCCACCCAGTCGATGTGTCGGGCCACGTCGGTCGATCCCGATCTTGTTGATGTCCGGCTCGGTCAGCGGCACTTGCACCTCAGCCGCACGGCGGCAGTTCCGCGACAACCGAGAACTCCATTGCCTCGGCTTCGGCGAGGTAGATGCGTTGCGCGGTGTGATGATTCCGCAGGTGCAACCGACCACGCGCACCTTCGTAGGAAACGGTATCGGCGACCGCCGTGATATCCCGCACCTGGGGCGACCGCGCCTGCGCGATGAGCGCATCCAGCAGTCGCACACCCTCGTAACAGGACTGGCCAAGGTTGCCGGCCATCGGCGCGTCGGGCCCGAACCGGCGGGCGTAGCGGCCGGCGAAGTCCAACTGTTCCGGCGTGGCCAGGGAGTCGAAGTAGCCAGCCGCGGCGAACAGCCCGATCGTCGACTCGGCGCCGGTGGCCAGCAACATGTTCTCGTCCATCAGCGGCGTCAGCCGGACAGCGGTGTGGTGCAGCCGGCGCTGCGCGAACGCGCGATGGAAGTGGACGGCGTCCTGACCGACCAACAGCACCAGCACACCGTCCATGGTGGACCGCTCGAGCTGGTCGACCACGGCACCGAAGTCTGTGGTTCCGAGCGGAACATAGCTCTCGCCGACGATCCGCCCCCCGTTGGCTCTGGCGTAGCCGCGCGCCATCGCCGCGGTCCTGCGGGGCCAGACGTAGTCGTCGCCGACGATGTACCAACGCCGCACATGGCGTTCCTGGGCGAGCAGCCGCATCCCCGGCAGTAGCTGCAACCGCGGTGTTTCGCCGGTCATGAACACGCTGGGATTGCGTTCCCCGCCTTCGTAGAGCGAGGTGTAGACGTAGGGCACGCGGTCGGCGATCCGCGGCACGATGGCCCGCCGCACCGCGGAGGTGTGCGCGCCGATCACGGCGTCGACCTGGCCGGCGGACACAAGGTCACCCACCTCCCGGGCCGCTACCGAAGGATCGGCACCGCCGTCCACGGTGATGAGGCGGATCTCCCGACCCAGGATGCCGCCCGCGTCGTTGATCTCTTCGGCGGCCAGCTGCGCGCACAGCTCACTCGCCGGCCCGATCAGGCCGAGCGGTCCCTGCAGCGGGATGACGAGCGCAACGTTGAGCCCTGGGTCGGGGGTCCTCGACAGCATGAGGCCACCTCTGGCAGGTATGGGCTGATCGCCGAGATGGTGATTAGAGTGGGCCGAACGTAACCGCCGAAGGACGGCCAGGCAATGAACGATTTGTGGCGATCCCGTGACCTTGCCCACCTTCTGAGCACGCTCGAACGCCACGTCGTTGAGCGCCAGCGCGTCGCGCTCGGAGTCGAGGGCTGCGGTGTCGAGGAGTGGCGGGTGATTGACTTCCTCGCCGAGGGCGGCCACACCATGAGCGAGGCGGCCAAGTACGCGGGACTGGCGTCGCCCGCACTGACCAAGCTCGTCGACCGGCTCGTCACGAACAACATCGTGTACCGCCGGATCGACCTCGAGGACCGGCGGAAGGTGCGCATCTTCCTGACCCGGCGGGGCAAGAGCATGCACCGGCGGCTCGCCGAAATCGTCGACCAGTGCCAGGGGGAGCTGCTCGCCGAAACTGCTGACGGCGAGTTGATCGAAGAGCTGCTGCAGCGCCTCGGCACGCCGACAGTTCTTCGAGGAATAGTTTCCACGAACTAAAAACCGCTGATCAAAAGCTTTTCATTAACTTAGTCGCAACATAGCCGGTCGACCCGTAACAAAGTCGAGCGGTGTACGACAGCGCTCGCAACATCGCGTGCTTAGCGTTCCAGCCGCAGGTTTGCTTCGACGAGCGACGGCGGTGTCATGGTGTTGTCCGGCAAGAGTCTCCGGCATGTGTCCGCGGTGGTGATCGCCCTCGCGCTCCTCGCCGCGTGTGGCGGGCCCAGCGCGAGCTCGGGTGCGTCCGGTGCGCCGCACAGCGGTGGCACGCTCGCCATCGGCATCGAGTCGGAGGTCGATGTCCTCGACCCGCAGCGCGCCGGCGGCTGGGTCTCCTGGCGGGTCAACCGGCAGATGTTCGAGCCACTCGTGGACGAGGACCTGAGTAAGCCATCGGCGCAGGCGGCGGTGCCGGCGTTGCGACCCGGGCTGGCCACCTCCTGGGAGCTCTCCCCCGACGGCACCGTCTACACCTTCCACATCAGGCCGAACGTGAAGTTCCACGACGGCTCACCGCTGGACGCGGCCGCGGTCGAGTTCAACATCCGACGCATGTGGGACAAGAGCTTCCAGTACTACGACGCCAAAGCCGCCGGGCAGACCACCTTCGTCTGGCAGCAGCTCAAGTCGATCGCGACACCCGACCCGATGACCATCCAGCTGACCATGAAGCAGGCGTTCGAACCGTTCGTGCGCCTGCTCTCCCAAGGTGGCAGCGGCTCGACCGGGATCATGAGCCCGGCGTCGATCAAGCAGTACGGCAACG
The DNA here is from genome assembly GCF_052566575.1 of Pseudonocardia sp. Cha107L01. Lineage (NCBI taxonomy): Bacteria > Bacillati > Actinomycetota > Actinomycetes > Pseudonocardiales > Pseudonocardiaceae > Pseudonocardia > Pseudonocardia sp. Cha107L01. The sequence goes on along the minus strand of NZ_CP199579.1, from coordinate 3,560,228 downwards.
ACAACGTGGGCGAGCATCCGGTGGGCACCGGGCCGTTCAAGTTCGTCGACCGGGTGCGCGGCCAGCGGATCACCTTGGCCCGCAACGACGCCTACTGGGGCACGAAGCCGTACCTGGACAAGGTGGTGTTCCGGCCGCTGCCCGACCCCTCCAGCCGCGTGGCCTCGCTGCGCGCCAACGAGGTGGACATGATCGCCGTGCCGCCGCCGGACAGCGTGGCCAGCCTGCAGCAGTCCGGGTTCCAGGTCTCCGAGGGCGCCCCGCCGCACGTGTGGTTCCTGTCGTTCAACTTCAACGACCCGATCATGAAGAACAAGCAGGTCCGGCAGGCGATCAACCTGGCCATCGACCGCCAGGGCATGGCCACGAACCTGCTCAAGGACACCGTCAAACCGGCCTACGACGTGCAGGCGCCGGCGAACGCGGCGTACGTGGCGAACACCGAGGCCTACGGCTACAACCCGGACAAGGCGAAACAGCTGCTCGCCCAGGCGGGATATCCCAACGGTTTCTCCACCACGATGATGACCTCGGTGGACGGCTCCGGGCAGATCATCCCGGTGCCGATGGCGGAGTACATCCAGCAGAACCTGGCCAAGGTCGGCATCCAGATCCAGCTGCAGACCACCGAGTGGATCTCGTACCTGACGAAGTGGGCACAGGGCACCCCGACCGGGGTCGGCTGGGCGCAGCAGTCCTGGGGCATGACCACGCCGTACTGGCTCTACATCGTCACGTCGTCCTCGCTCAAGGCACCCAACGGGCCGAACGTCGGTGGCTACAGCAACCCCCAGCTGGACCAGGTGATGCAGCAGGCGATCACCGCGACCACCGAGGCCGGTGCGGTGGAGAAGTGGAAGGAAGCCAACCGGATCGTCACCGATGACGCCGCGATCGCGCCGATCGTGAACGACAAGGCGCCCTACATCCTCAGCTCGAAGGTGCACGGTTTCGTGTCGGCGAGCGAGGAGTGGTACGACCTCAACACGGTCTGGCTGTCGTGATCGGATTCCTCGTTCGCCGCCTGCTCACCACCGTGCTGGTGCTGATCGGCGTGTCGATCCTGGTGTTCCTGATCATGCAGCTGGTGCCGGGCGACCCAGTGCGCACGATGCTGGGCCAGGCGGCCACGGCGGAACGAGTGACCGAGGTCCGCCACCAGCTCGGGCTGGACCGTCCGCTCATCGTGCAGTACCTGGACTGGGTCCTCGGGGTGCTGCACGGCGACCTCGGGCAGTCGCTCACGCTGAGCCAGCCGGTGTCCAGCATCCTGTTCCCCAAGCTGGGCAATACGATGATCCTGGCCGGCGGCAGCCTGCTGATCTGCCTGGTGATCGGGGTACCGCTGGGCATGGTCGCGGCGCGGCGCCAGTACTCGGTGGTGGACCGGGGTTCGATGTTCGTCGCGTTGGGCGGCGCGAGCGTGCCGGTCTACTGGGCCGGGCTGGTCATCATCAACATCTTCGCCTTGAAGCTCGGCTGGTTCCCGACCTCAGGCATGCACGACACGCGCAATCCTGGCGGGTTCGACGATGTGCTGGTGCACCTCGTGCTGCCCTCGGTCGCCGCGGCGGTGGTGCCCACCGCGGTGGTGGCCAGGATGGCGCGCGGCTCGATGGTCGAGGCGCTGCACGGCGACCACGTCCAGATGTTGCGGGCCAGCGGAGTGCCGGAGCGGCTGGTGATCTGGAAGCACACGCTGCGCAACATCCTGCCGCCGGTGGTCAATATCGTCGGCCTGCAGGCCGGCTACCTGCTCGGCGGCGTGATCTTCGTCGAGGTGGTGTTCAACTGGCCGGGCCTCGGCGGGCAGCTCTACACCTCGATCACCTCCGGCGACATGCCGATGATCCAGGCCGGGGTGCTGTTCATCGCGTTGGTGTTCGTCGTGGTCAACCTGATCACCGACATCGCGGTGGCGCTGCTGGATCCGCGCACCAGAAGGGCGGCCTGATGACCACCGCGACTGTGCGGACCCCACCGACGACGACGTGGCGGCACCGGTCCCAGTTCCGGCTGGCAACCCGGGCGCTGGCTCGGGACAAGGTGGCGGTGGGCGCGCTGGTGGTGCTCACCCTGGTCGTGCTGGTTGCCGTCTTCGCCCCGTTGATCAGCCCGTACGACCCGCTGCTCGGCGACCCGACGATGCGGCTACTGCCGCCCGGTACCCCGGGCCACCCGCTGGGTCTGGACGGCCAGGGCCGCGACATCCTCTCGAGGCTGATCTGGGGCGGCCGATACTCGCTGTCCGTGGCGATCGTGCCGGTGCTGTGCGCGGGGGTGGTCGCGCTGGCGCTCGGCATGGTGGCCGGGTACTCCGGTGGTCGGTGGGGCGAGCTGGTGATGCGCGTGCTCGATGTCGTGTTCGCCTTCCCGATCGTGCTGTTCGCCATCGCGATCGCCGCCGTGCTCGGGCCAGGACTGGTCAACAGCATGCTCGCCATCGGCATCACCCTGGTGCCCTACATGGCCCGCGTCGTATACACCGCCACCGTCCAGGAATCCGCCAAGGACTACGTGGAGGCGGCCCGGGCCGCCGGTCTCACCGAGGTGGAGATCCTGGGCAAGCAGTTGCTGCCGAACGTGTTGTCGCCGCTGGTGGTCTATGCCACCACCCTGGCCGGGCTGGTGATCGTGCTCGCCGCCGGCCTGAGCTTCCTCGGCGTGGGCATCACCCCGCCCGCGCCGGACTGGGGGGTGATGACCTCCGACGGGCGGCAGGTGCTGCTTGAAGGCTATGCGCACGTCGCCACCATCCCCGGACTGATGATCTTCATCGTGGCGATCGCCTTCAACCTGCTCGGCGACGGCATCCGGGACGCCCTCGACCCGCACAAGCAGACGGGGAGCCGCACGTGACCAAGGATCCGCTACTCAAGGTGACCGGCCTGCGGACGCATTTCTCGTCCGAACACGGCACCGTCAAGGCCGTCGACGGGATCGACTTCGAGATCGAGCGGGGTGGGATCCTCGGCGTGGTCGGGGAATCCGGCTCGGGCAAGTCCGTCACCGGTCTGTCCATCCTGCGGCTGCTCGGTTCCCGCAACGCCACCATCGCGGGCGGCCAGATCCTCTTTCACGGCGAGGATCTGCTCACCAAAAGTGACCGCGCGATGCGGGATATCCGCGGCAAGAAGATCAGCATGGTCTTCCAGAACGCAATGACCGCACTGGACCCCTACTTCCGCGTCGGTGACCAGCTGGTCGAGGTCATCCGGCTGCACCAGCGCGTCGGCAAGCGCGACGCGAAACTCAAGGCACTCGAAGCGATGGAACTGGTACGGATCCCAGATGCGTCGCGGCGGTTGTCCAGCTATCCGCACCAGCTCTCCGGCGGGCAGCGGCAGCGCGTGATGATCGCCCTGGCGCTGTCCTGCGGCCCGGACCTGCTCATCGCCGACGAGCCGACGACGGCGTTGGACGCGACCGTGCAGAAGCAGATCATCGACCTGCTGGCCGAGGTCAACCGGGAACTGGGCACCGCGATCCTGATGATCACCCACGATTTCGGTGTGGTGGCGCGACTGTGCCGGACGGTCGCGGTGATGTACGCGGGCAAGATCGTGGAATCCGGCGACGTCGCGACGGTGCTGGAAAAGCCTCAGGACCCCTACACCCAGAAGCTGCTGGGCTCCGTGCTGCGCCTGCGTTCGGAGGTACGCCGTGTCAGCGCGTGACGTGCTGGTCGATGTGCAAGACCTGCGGAAGGTGTACCGGACACCGGGCGCGTTCGGGAAGGGCACCGAGTTCGTCGCGGTGCACGGCGCCTCGTTCCAGGTCGAGCGGGGAGAGACATTCGGCCTGATCGGCGAATCCGGCTCCGGCAAGACGACCGTCGGCCGGATGCTGCTGCGGCTGTTGGAGCCGACCAGCGGATACATCGAGTTCGATGGCTACGAGGTGCTGGCGCTGACCCGGCCGCGACTGCGCGCGTTGCGGCGGCGGATGCAGATCGTGTTCCAGGACTCCGGTTCCGCGTTCAACCCCCGGCTGTCGGTCGGCGAGCAGGTCGCCTACCCGATGCGGAAGTTCGGGCTGCATCCGAAGGGCGAGGTGAAGGCGCGGGTGATCGAACTGCTGGAGAAGGTCGGCCTGCAGGCCGAGCAGGCGCAGCGGTACCCGCACGAGTTCTCCGGCGGGCAGCGGCAGCGGCTGGGCATCGCGCGAGCGCTGGCGGCAGAACCCGATCTGGTGGTGCTCGACGAGCCGACGTCGGCCCTCGACGTCTCGGTGCAGGGGCAGATTCTGGCGCTGCTGCGGGAGATCCAGGCCGAACGGGGGCTGACCCTGGTGCTGATCAGCCACAACCTCGCAGTCATTCAGCACATGTGTGATCGGGCGGCGGTCCTGCACCACGGCGAGATCGTCGAACAGGCACCGGTTGACGAGTTGTTCGGCTCGCCTCGGTCCGACGTCACCCGGGAACTGCTGGATGCCGTCCTGGAACCGGTGCTGCCATGACCCGGATGGACACCCTGCTGCCCACCGTCTCCGAGGCCGCCGCGGCCATCCGGGCGGGCACCCTGTCGCCGGTGGAGCTGACCCAGGCCGTGCTGGTACGGATCGAGCGGTACGACCCTCGGCTCGGGTCCTACGTCGAGGTATATGCCGAGGAGGCACTCGCCCGGGCGCGGGCGGTCGAAGCCGCGGTCAGCCGTGGCGACCGGGTGGGACTCCTGCCCGGCGTTCCGTTGGCGCTCAAGGATCTCTATGACGTCGCGGGCAAGCCGACGCTGTGCGGTTCGGCGGTCCGGGCCGGGCACCTCGCGGCGGAGGACTCGGCGGTCACCGGCCTGTTGCGGGCGGCGGGCGCGGTGCTCGTCGGCAAGACGGTCACCCACGAGTTCGCCTTCGGGGTGGTCTCCGCGCCGACCCGGAACCCGTGGAACCTCGACACCATTCCGGGCGGGTCCAGCGGCGGTTCGGCGGCGGCAGTGGCGGCCGGACTGTGCTTGGCCGCCATGGGCAGCGACACCGGGGGCTCGATCCGGATACCCGCCGGGCTGACCGGCCTGGTCGGGCTGAAGCCGACGTTCGGGCGGGTCAGCAAGCGCGGTGTCGCGCCGTTGTCGTGGTCGCTCGACCACACCGGCCCAATCACTCGCACAGTGCGGGACGCGGCGCTGGTGTTCCAGAGCATCACCGGCTTCGACCCCGCCGACCCGGACTCGGTCGACGAGCCGGTGACCAACGTGCTCGCTGGGCTGGACTCGGGGATCGACGGGCTGCGGATCGGCGTCCCGGCCAACCACTTCTTCGACGGGTTGACGCCCGAGGTCGGCGACGCGGTGCGGGCCGCGCTCGACGTCCTGGTCAGCGCCGGAGCGCGACTGGTGGAGGTGACCGTGCCGGACGTGGAGATCTCCAGCGAGGTGATCACCACGATCGTCGGTGTCGAGGCGGCGCTGATCCATCAAGAAGAGATGGGCATCCGGCCGCACGACTACACCGAGGACACCCGGACTCGGCTGATCGCCGGCGCCGCGATCCCCGGCACCGCCTACGTCGACGCCCTACACCGGCGACGGCGCATCGTGGCGGGTTTCCGATCCGCGTTATCCGAAGTGGACATTCTGGCCACGCCGACGCTCCCGGTCACCGCGCCCCCGTACGGTTCGGTACCGGGCGCGGTCATGCCGACACTGAGCCGACTGACCGCGCCGCTGAACGCCGCCGGGCTGCCCGGACTCGCCGTGCCGTGCGGCTTCGCCGAAGGGCTGCCGATCAGCATGCAGCTCATCGGGCGGCCGTTCGACGAGGCCACGATTCTGCGCGCCGGCGCGGCGTACCAGCAGCGGACCGACTGGCACACTCAGCAACCCCCGCTGACCGAGTGATGGGAGATCGAATGCCCCGAACGTTCCAAGGCGACGCGCTGGAGCACGCCTTGCGCACCGCGCGCGTTGACCTGCCGCCCGAACGCGTCGAGATCGTCCGCCACACCGCGGAAGCGGTGTACGCGATGCTCGACCAGCTCGACACCCTCGAGCTCGGCGAGACGCCCCCCGCCACCGCCCTCAACGCCCGCTGGGAGTGACCGTGGAACCTTATGAGCTGACCCTCGCCGGAGCCGCCGAGAAGATCAAGGCGAAGGAGCTGTCCCCGGTGGAGCTCACAGCCTCCGTGCTCGCCCGGATCGACGCGGTCGAAGACAAGATCACCGCGTTCGCCACCCTGACGCCCGACCTCGCGACCAAGGCCGCCGAGCGGGCCGAGGCGGAGATCGCCGCCGGGAACTATCGCGGGCCGTTGCACGGGATCCCGGTCGGCATCAAGGATCTGTACGAGACGGCGGGCGTCGCAACCACGTCGAGCTCGAAGGTGCGGGCCGATTACATCCCCACGCAGGACAGCGCCGTGGTGGAGAAGCTGTTCGCGGCGGGCAGTGTGATGGTCGGCAAGACGCACACCCATGAGTTCGCCTTCGGCGCGGTCACCCCGACCACCCGCAACCCGTGGGACCTGGATCGGATGCCGGGTGGGTCGAGCGGGGGTTCGGGCGCGGCGGTCGCGGCCGGTGAGTGCTTCCTCGGCATGGGCAGCGACACCGGTGGCTCCATCCGGATTCCGGCGTCGGTGTGTGGCACGGTCGGGCTGAAGCCCACCTATGGCCGGGTGTCCCGGCGCGGGGTGGCTTCGCTGTCCTGGTCCCTGGATCACGTCGGGCCGCTGACCCGCACGGTCGCCGACGCGGCGCTGGTGATGAACGCGATCGCCGGATACGACCGGGCCGATCCGGCGAGCGTGGACGTGCCGGTGCCCGACTTCACCGCGACACTGGACGTCGCCGGGCTGACCATCGGGGTGCCGACGAACTACTACACCGAGCGGGTCGACCCCCAGGTGGCCTCGGCGGTCGCCGCCGCGATCGCGGTGCTGGTCGGGCAGGGCGCGCGGACCCGGGAGATCGAGATTCCGCTCCCCCAGTACGTCCTGCCCACCGAGTGGGCGATCATGCTGCCCGAGGCCAGCGCCTACCACCAGGAGATGCTGCGGGACAAGGCCGACCTGTACACCGAGGACGTGCGGCTGTTCCTCGAGGTCGGGGAGCTGGTGCTGGCCACCGACTACATCAAGGCGCTGCGGGCCCGCACGTTGATCCAGCAACGGTGGCGGGACATGTTCGCCGACATCGACGTGTTGATCGCGCCGACGCTGACCACGCCGGCCCTGCCGGCGCACGACCCGAAGGTGACCTGGCCCGACGGCAGCATCGAGTCGGCCACCGACAGCTACGTCCGGTTCTCCGCGCCGGCCAACGTCACCGGGCTGCCGGCGCTGTCCGTGCCGTGCGGGTTCACCGGTCTCGGCCTGCCGGTCGGGATGCAGATCATCGGCAAGCCGTTCGCGGAGCCGCTGCTGCTGGGGGTCGGGCAGGCGTACGAGTCGGCGACCAACTGGGCGAAGCTCGCCCCGCTTCCCTGACGTTGCTCAGTTCCTTGAGCTCAGCCCAACTCCGACACGTGGGCTCATAAAACGAACCCCGCGTTGAGGTAGTCGGCATCGGCGAACCCGAAGGCGCCGAAGTTGGCCAGGTTGGCCCGCACGGCGACCGCGCCGGGCCAGGCGTAGAGGATCACGCTGTGCGCCTCCTGCCAGATCAGCCGGTCGATCTGGTTGCCGATGGCCGCCCGCCTGGCCTCGTCCGGCTCGGCGATGCCCTGGGTGAACAGCGCGTCCAGCTCGGCATTGCTCACCCGGCCGAAGTTCAGCCGAGGGTTGTCCCCGACCGGGGAGCGGTAGATGTCCATCGAGTCGCTCAGCGGGCTGGCGGTGCCGTACCAGCTGAACAGCGCCAGGTCGAAGTTCCCGCCGGTGAGGTTCGGGAAGATCTCGTTGGACGGGTACTGGCGCGGGTCAATGCTGATCCCGACCCGTTCCAGCTGTTCCCGCACCGCCGTCGCGATGTCCGGATAGCTCGGGGCGTCGCCGTAGATCAGCCGCAGGCGCAGCGGTGTGCCGCCGCGCTGGCGGCCGTCGCCGGCTCGGGCAAAGCCGAGGGACTCGAGCACCTGCTGGGCGTGCGCGGGGTCGTAGGGCAATGCGTCGGAGTTGTCCCGGTACGCAGCGGTGCCCGGGGCGTAGAGGTGGTTTCCGTCCGGGCTCCCTTGCGGTTCGATCTGCCCGAGCATGCGGCGGGTGATCCCGGCCCGGTCGATGCTCTGCGCCACAGCGACGCGCAGTTGGGGGTCGGCCAGCGGCGCGCCGGGCGCCGCGTTGAATCCGACCTGCGTGTAGTAGCGGGAGGGCGCCCGCCGGACGGCGGCCCCGGGGGTCTGTTCGGCCCGGCGCAGCAGGTCCACGTTCGGGCCGATCTTGTAGAAGTCGAGCTCGTTGTTGGCCAGTGCATCGGGCGTGGCGGACGGCTCGTAGACCTTGAAGATGATCCGGTCCAGCTTCGGCCGGTTGCCCCACCAGCGCGGGTTTCGGGTGAGCGTGATCGTCTTGGCCACCGGGTCGATCGTGTCGACGGCGAACGGGCCCGCGCTGACCGGGAGGCTGGTCCGCCAGGCGGTGTTGAACGCCTGTGCGGTGGAGGTCAGCGCGGCCGGCAGGAACGGGTTGAACAGGTTGCGCCACTCCGCGTACCGCCTGTCGAAGGTGATCACCGCCTGCCGGTCGTCCACGCCCCTGGTCACCGAGCTGATCGCGTCGTACCCGGTGGTCCCGGCGGCCCGGAAGGCGGGATCGGTGCCGCTGCTCGAGTGCCAGTACGCGGCGAAGTCCCGCCAGGTGATCGGGGTGCCGTCCGTCCAGGTCGCTCTGGGGTTGAGGGTGTAGGTGACCACCTGCGGCGCGGTGGAGGTCACCTCGGCCGCTGCGAGGTAGTCGGGGTTGCCGGCCAGGCCGCCGTCGGCGGTGGCCCGGAACAACCCCGGCAGCACCGCGCCGGCCAGGGCGAGTACGTCCACGTGCCGCCCATCGACCTGGTTGTAGTTGTAGTTGTTCGGCATGGCCAGCAGCGGCAGCCGCAGGTCACCGCCGTCCCGGACCTGGTCCCGAGGCAGCGGATTGATGTCCGTGCCGGCCACGGCCCGGTCCATGCCGTTGACCGCCGCGCCGCCACCCCACCCGCAGCTGGTCAGCACCACCGTGGCGACGGTGAGCAGCGCGAGCAGCCGCGGGCTCAGCGTTTCGCCATCCTTGCGATCATGCCGCCATACTGCCGCTGGGACCCCGCGACGGCCAGCTGGATGTCGATCTGGATGTCGATGACAGCCCTGCCGACGCGGCCCCGACTACTGCTTGTTCTCACCCGGCTTCGCCACGTGGTCAGCGGTCTGGCCAGATCGGGTCTGCGCTCGTCCTTGACTTCCGGCCCGCAAGGATCAGTGTTAGGACCCGTGGGATTGGCCGCGGTCTGGCTGGTGGCGCACTTAGCCCCCCCAGCGCGGCCGCCGTGTCCATTAATTATGATGGTTATACGATTCAGGTCAACTTCTCCTGTGACCTGTCGGGGGTTGTTCAGACGAATTCTTCGGTATGGATCTGAGTGCGAGGGACTCCGGCCGCCTTCGCGGCTTTTCGCACGTCGGAGAACCAACCTCTTGGTCCGCAGATAAATCCGTCCCGTTCAGCGGCGCGTCGCGGTGAGCGTGCCGTACGCCTACCCGACGTTGTCCTCATGGACCTGCACATGCCGACCATGGACGGGACCGCCGCGACCCGGCCCATCCTGCAGGCACACCCGGCAACCCACATCGTCGTGCTGACCACCTTCGATGACGACGAGCACCTCTACCCCGCTCTCGCCACTGGCGCCTGCGGCTTCCTGACCAAGGACACGGCACCTAGCCAGCTACTGGACGCGGTTCGACGGGCCGCCCAACGGGGAAATGCCCTACAGCCCGCACGTGCTCCGCCGAATCGTCCACACCGCGACCCGGACAGACCGTCGACACCACGCCCGAGCCGGCCCCCGAGATGACCCCGCGGGAACGCCAACAGACCTTCCCCGAACGTCCGCCCGGCACAGGCGACCATCACGGGGGCGCCGATGAGCCCAGAACGCGATTGCGCTCAACTATGCTGATGCGATGCCGACCCGTCACAATGCCGATATGCGGGCCGTCGCGCAGATCGTCGAACGCCCCGTTCGTACGCGGCGGGGTGCCGCCGAGGTCGAGCAGGCGATCTCTGATGCTGTCCTGGCCGAACTGGCTGAGGTCGGATTCGGCCGGCTCACCTTCGAGAGCGTCGCTGAGCGCGCGGGCACCGGTAAGAGCCCGCTGTACCGACGGTGGCCGGATACGACCTGTCTGGTGATCGACACATTGGAGAAGCTGGGTATGGACCCAGCCGGATACCCGCGAACGGGCATTCTCCGCGACGATCTGATCGGGTTCACGCATCACATGACCAAAAAGCAGAAGGGTGTCAGGGGTAACGCATTCCGCAGCCTTCTGGGAGAAGCACATCGCTATCCCCCACTATTATCTCGATTCAAGTCAGAGGTTCTCCAGCCACTCTTCGACGCATTGAGCGAACTACTGCGGGACGCCGCCGGTCGCGGCGAGATATCTTCGGAGCGTTTGACACCCGTCGTTCTTGAAGTGCTCCACGCACTGATCATCAAGCGCGCACTGCTCGAGACTCACGTTCTGACGAGGAAAGACATCGCTGAGATGGTTGACGAGGTGCTCCTGCCTCTCGTCATCGCGTGAGAGATGCCTGCCAGACGCATGGGCCGTGCGGCACGAGAGTATCGCCCTGTCCGGCCTCGAGCACCCGGGTCCGCCATCGGTCGACCTGGACGTAGCGAACCCGGTGCTCGGTCGCGCGCAGCGCCACCCACACCGGGGTGTCCCGCTTGCGCGCGCTCTCCGGGGGCGAGTGCGAGACACGGTCCAACGACGGCGACGGCATGGGCACTCTTTCTGCTCCACTGCGAGGTCGTACAACGAGGTCGTCCAACGGCGCGCACTACCAGGGCGCGGTGAGCAACCATTCGGGTGGGGCGTCGGCCAGGGCGCGGTCCCACTGGGCCTTGGGGAGGTTGAGGAAGGTCCCTCGGGTGTAGAGCAACGGCTCGCCGTCGTGGACCGCCAGACCTTGGACCCGGCCGAGGATGATCGAGTGGTCCCCACCGTCCAGAACAGCGTGGCGGTCGCACTCCAGGTGGGCGATCGCGGCGCGGAGGTGCGGGATGTCGTGGCGGCCGTGGTGCAGGGACAGCCCGCTGAAGCGGTCGCCACCGGGACGGGCGAAGCGCAGGGCGAGGTCCTGCTGGTCGGCGCGCAGCACATTGACGACGTAGCCGGGCGCTGTGGTCAGAAGCTGATGCATGGCCCTGGCCTTGTCGATGCAGACCAGGACCAGTGGCGGGTCCAGCGACAATGCGCAGAACGCGCTGACGGTGCACCCGGCCGGCTCACCGTCGGGGCTCACCGTGGTGATCACGGTGACGCCGGTTGCGAACTGGCCCAGCGCGCGGCGCAGCAACGTCACGTCCGGTACCGCGGCGGCCGACGCCTTCTCCACCACGGGGCGCGGGGGCGCGACGCCGGTCATCCGGCGGCCGGGTGCGCGCGGCCGCGGGATTCCGCGACGGCTTCTTGCGGGTCGCCGCCCAGGGCCAGTGCGCGGTCGACGAGGTGGAAGGCGTCGGTCTTGTCGTAACCCAGGTAGTTCATGGCGGAGAGCCGGACCGGGTCGCCGGCGTAGTAGCGCTCGTACTGCACCCGACGGCATCATCAGCAGGCCCCCGGCGCCCAGGGTCTGCAACACCTCGGCGGCCTTGGGATAGGACGCCGACAGATGCATGCGGAGGGTCTGCAAGGGCAGGAACCCGCAGCGCAGCGAGTTGCCCGAGCTCGAGGTCTCATGATCGATCTCGGCTGCCCGGACCAGAGCCCGGCAGGTCTCGGTGGCCGCGACCAGCTCCCCCAGCTTCTGCTGGACGTGCAGAAAGCTGTCGATCTTCACGGTCTGCGCGAGCTTCATCGCCACGCCGGTGATGAACTGCATCTTCACCAGTCCCCGCACACCGGTCTGGTGTGCGGTGTGTTGGCGCAGGTTGGTCTCGACGTAGAGTTTGTTGGCCAGCTCGACGCTGCCGTGCAGGAACACCCGGTCCCACGGGACCAGCACGTCGTCGAACACCACCAGCGAGTCGGCTTCCTCGAAATGTGCCGACAGCGGGTGGTCGAACCGGTTGCGGGTGCCGTCGTCGAAGGGCTCGCGCGAGATCAGCCGCAGTCCCGGGGTCTCGATCGGGATCGCGAACACCGCCGCGTGGCGCTCGTCGCCGGGCCGCAGCCCTGGCAGGCTGTAGATGATCAGCTCGTCGGCCATCGGCGCGAGCGTGGCCAGCATCCGGGCGCCCCGCACGACCAACCCGTCGGCCGTCTCCTCGACCACCCCCATGTGCAGGAACGCATCGGCCTGCTCGGCCGAGCTCCTCGACCGGTCGGTCTGCGGGGTGATCAGTGCGTGGGTGAGGAACAGGTCGTTGTCCCGCACGTACTCGTAGTAGCGCGCCACGTTGTCGGCGTAGCGCTGGCCGAGCTGGGCGAACACCCCCGGTTCCTCGGCGAATGCCATCACCGTGGTGTTGAGGAAGTCCGGCGAGCGACCCATCAACCCTAGCGTCGCCTCCGACCACACCCGGAACGCCTCGCGGCGCCCGACCAGGTCGTCGTAGGACGTCGGTGCCACGAACGACGTCCCGACCGGCCCGTTCGGCCCGGGTCGGGTCAACACGTCGGCGTAGGCGGGGTCGTGTTGCATGTCGTAGAGCTGGGCGATCTGCTGGATCGGGGCTCGGAACGCGGAATGAGCGGTCACGTCCTCCACTCGCTCGCCCCGCAGCTACACCTCTCGCGGCGTCTTCTGCAACCGCTCCAGATACTGCACTCCAGACCGCACAGTCATGATCTCTCCCTGAATCTGGCATGCTAGCCTGCTACTAGCACATTAAGTGGCTTAGGGACGACGCGCAAGAGAGGAGACCAGTTGGCTAACCCTCGATGGCGGGCCACGTCGGGATACATTTCCCCGGTGGTTTCAGAAGGACGTACCGGTGATCTGCCTGTGGGGCACAGCAGGCGACGCGCGCGCAGCACAATGCGCCTCGGCGAGCTGGCACACCAGGAGATCAAGGACCGGTTGCTGGACGGTGTGTACACAGCTGGCCAGAAGCTGTCGGTGGAGGAGCTGAGCCGCGAGTTGGAGGTCAGCAAACAACCCGTCATGGAGGCGCTGCGCCTACTGTCCGCGGACGGGCTGGTAACCATCATTCCGCAGGTCGGCTGTCGAGTGGCCACCTACGATGCCCAGGAGGTCAGGGACTTCTTCGCCCTGTTCGCAAGCATGGAGGGCGCGGTCGCCGAGCTCGCGGCGGGCCGGCGGACGGACTCGGATCTTCGCGCGCTCGACGAGATCTCCGCCCGGATCGGCGTACTCGTGGACGAGGAGGACCCGACTGAGCGGGCGCATGCCTACCGGATCCGCAACCGCGAGTTCCACGCTCGGATCCACGCAATGGCGGACTCCGCCATCATCGCGGACCTGAGCCAGCGGATGTGGGACCGTAGCGACTTCCTGATCAACACCGCCGAGCTGGCCTATCCGTTGCACAGCGTCGCCAGCCGGCACCAGGACCATGAGAACATCCGGCGCGCCCTGCATGCCCGCGACGGCGAGCTGGCCCGCAGGACCATGGAGGACCACGTCCTGGGCAACATCACGTCGACCACCGAGACGTGAGGCCAGCCGCCTCGCGGTCGGCCGGCGCGATGCTGGAGGCCACGCCCATGCCGGTGATCCAGGCGGGCACGGGCTCGTAAACCAGCCAGGTCAGCGGGCCGCCCCAGGCCGCCGTCGCCGCCGCCCAGGTGCGCACCTCCATCGCCCCGGGGCCGGCGACACCCGCCACGTCCTCCTCGTCCAGCCGTCCGAGCACGCCCGGGTCACGTTCGATGCGTCTCAGTAGCGTCCGGTCCCAGTCGGCGTTGACCTGGCCGGTCGACTCGCCCTCGGCGAGCTGTATGGCGCGCTCCTGCCTGCTCGGTTCGACCTCGACCATCCGGGGACGGCCATGGATCAGGAACTCCCGCCACTCGGGCGCGATCTCCGGGTCCTCCGCCGAGATGGAAGTCGGCCAGTGCGACAACCCACCGGACCCGATGACCAGCACCCGCGCGGAGCCGGCCGCGCTCTCGACCGCTCGACCGACCGCGTGCCCGAAGTCGAAGCACCGCCGGAAGCTCGGCAACGGCGGACAACCGGAGTTGACGATGACCGGGACCAGCGGCACGTCGAGCGCCGGGAACAGCTTCGAATAGACCTGCGCCAGACCGTGATCGATGCCCAGGTCGAGCGAAACCGCCGGGTCGAAGCCCTGATCCGTGACGCCCTCGAAGATCTCCCGCGCGAGCGGGGCGGCCAGCGGAAGCTCCCCGCTCGGCGTTCCGTAGTCGCCCACCCCGGTGACCCGCTCGACCCCGATACAGAAGGGCGGCATGCAGTCGTAGAACAAGTTGCGCGCGTGGTCCGGTCCGAACACCACGACGGCGTCGGGCGCGAGCTCGGCGGCGGCCTCGCGGAGTCGTTCGACCGATGCACTGAACAGCCCGCCGGGCGCGTCGGGCGTGCGAGCCGGCGTTATGTTCCAGAACGGCGAGTGGGAGAGGTTCATGCAGCCGATGACGCTGGCCATCGTGGTTCCTTTCCGGCCGGACGCGGTCAGGCGGTGCCGCTGAGGGTGCCGCTGATCAGTACGAAGGCGACGAGACACGGTTGCTCGAAGCGATTGGACCAGAAGTGGTTGGTCCCCCGTTGGATCAGCACGTCACCGGCCGCCATCTCGCGCTCATCGGCGTCCATGACCGACCAGATGGAGCCGCGCAGCACGATTGCGTAGTCGAGCGACGCCGTGCTGTGGAACATCCGGGAGCGCACTCCCCCGCCGTCGTCCCACTCGCTGTCCGGGGGGAACTCGACGATGCGGAACACCGACCCGGCGCTCGGCGGGGAGATCACGGCCGAGCCGCCGAGCCCGTCGTCGGCGGGACCGGCGTTGTCGACCGGGACCTGCTCGTGGCGCGGCCCCCGGTCCGTCGCCGATCAGCATGATGCCGGTGTCGGCGCGGTGGAATCCGGCGATCGAGACGATCCTGCTCAGATCGGGTACCACGGCCAGCGACACGTCGATCGCCTCGTCGGTGCCGACCGCATCGATCACCGCGGTGGCTCCGGAGGGGGCCGCCTGCCTCACCCGGTCCAGCAGGCCGGCTTGTAGTCGATCGGGTTGACCCCGGCCGCGCGCACCTCGATCGTCACCTCGCCCGGCCCGGGCGGGGGCACCTCGGCTTCGACCACGGACAGCACCTCGGGTCCGCCGTAAGCGACGGCGACAACGGTCTTAGCCATGTGGAATGTCCCTATCGAGGTTGGTGATCCATTTGGTGGTGGTCAGTTCGGTCGGACCGAGGGGGCCGCGGGGGGCCAGTCGCTGGGTGGAGTACACGAGCGACCGGTGCTGAGGCGTGTCGGTGGCGGGTGCTGTGTTCACCAGGACGGTGGCGGCGTCGACGCGGCTGCAGAATTCGCGGGCGTGCTGCCCGTCGTCGGTGATGATCACTTCGGTGTGACCGCTGCCGTTGTGTTCGATGTGGGCGATCGCGGCGTCGAGGCCGGGTGTCACGGCGACGAGCAGCTGACCTTGCTGGTGGATGGTGGCCCAGTCGCCGTCCTCGACCTGGCCCCAGTCGGGCATGACGGTGCGGGCGGCCTTGTCACCGCGGACCTGGATGTCGGCGCGCCGCAGCGCGGTACCGAGCCGTGGCAGCAGCTCGGCGGCGATGTCTGGGTGCACCAGCACGGTGTCGATGGTCAGGCCGGAACCGGTGGGCTGGGTCTGGCAGTGCAGCACGATGTCCTCGGCCAGCTGCGGGTCGGCGGTGGCGTCGAGGTAGAGGTGGCCCTTGCTGGGGGCGACCTCGATCAGGGGCACCGTCGCTTCGGGGATGATCGTGGCCCGCAGGCCGGGGCCCACCAGCGGGATCAGTAGGTCGACGTCACCGCGCGCGGTGATGAGGTAGCGCAGGCTCGAGCGCTGCTCGCTGGAGATCAGCTGGACGGCGTCAGGGGGGACGCGCGTCGTGGCCAGCGCGCCGCGCACAACGTCGACCAGGGTCTCGGTTGCGGCGTGATGGTGCCGGGCGGCGCGCAGCAGCACGGCGTTGCCGGTCTTGAGCAGCGGGCCGAGGAGCCGGAGCATGTGGTGCGGTGCGTCGTCGAACAGCACCGCGATGACGCCGATCGGGACGCGCAGCTGGCGCAGCCGGGCTCCGTCGCGGCGCTGTTCCTCCCGCAGGATCGGCCCCAGCGGATCAGCGGTGCCGGCCCAGTCGCGCAGCTCGGCGGCGAAGGCCTCGTGGGTGTGCTGGTCGGCCGGGAGGCGCGGCATACGCGTCTCGAGGGCGTCGGCCACGGCGAGCAGCGCCCTGTCGCGCTCCGCACGGTCAGCGACACGGAGTTCACCGGCCGCCGCGCGGGAACGGCGGATGGCGGCGGTGACCTCGTCGAATGTGCGAGCTTGTACGCGGGGAGTCCAGGCCGCGGTCATGCACCGTCCTTGCTGAAGGTGACGCTGACGCGTCCGAGTGTGGAGATGTCCGCGGCGAGGTGGCTGCCCGGCTCGGCGGTGACCATCGGCCCGAGGGCGCCGGAGAGCACCACGTCGCCGGCGCGTAGTGGGCTGCCGTACTCCGATGCTGCGCGGGCCAGCCACGCCAGCGCGTTGAGCGGGTCGCCGAGGCAGGCGGCGCCGGTGCCGGACGAGGCCCGCACCCCGTTCTTGTCCAGGGTCATGGTCACGTCGACCGGCGCGAACTCGGCGAGCGTGACGCGGGTCGGACCGAGGACGTACCGCGCGCTGCTGGCGTTGTCGGCAACGGTGTCGGTGATCGTGATGTCCCAGCCGGCCACGCGGCTGTCGACGATCTCCAGCGCGGCGACCGCGTAGTCGACGGCCGCGGCGGCGGTCGCGGCGTCGATCGACTCGGGGTCGCCGTTCAGGTCGGCCTTGAGGACGAAGGCGACCTCGGCCTCGACCTTCGGTGCGATCAGGGCCGCGATGTCGACCGCGCCGCCGTCCGGGACGAGCATGTCGTCGAACAGCACCCCGAAGTCGGGCTGATCGACGCCCAACTGCGCCTGCACGGCGGGAGAGGTGAGTCCGACCTTGCGGCCGACGATCCTGGCGCCCCCGGCAAGTCGGGCGGCCGTGAGTAGTTTCTGCACGTCGTAGGCCAGCGCGATGTCGGTGGCGCCGAGCACGTCACGTACCGGCGCGGTAGCGGTGACGGTCCTGGCGGCAGTGATCAGCCGTTCGGCGGCCAGCGCGACCACCGAGCGGGAGACAGCTGTACTGGCGGTGCGATCGGTCATCGATGACTCCTAGCGGGCGCGTCGGGACACTGTTTGTTCAGCGGGCCCTCGGTCAGTTGCCGACAAAGTCGGCGACCAGGCGGTTGAACTCGGCCGCGTGCTCGATCTGGGCCCAATGCCCGCAGCGGTTCAGCAGTACCAGCCGAGAATTGGCGACGGTCGAGACGAGCCGCAGGCTGTGCTCGTAGCTCAGGACGCGATCGTCCCGCCCGTGGATGGCCAGAGTCGGCGCGGTGATATCTGCAACCCGGGAACCGAGTTGGAAGAACTCGGTGAAGGGCGGCACCTTCGGATTGGTGAACATGGCAAAGAAGTGGTCGAGGTGGTCACGGTTGGCGATGGCCGCCTGGTAGCGCACCTCGGCCAGCTCGTCGGTGGCCAGGCTCTGGTCGTAGCACATGATCTGGACCAGCCGCTTCAGGTTCTCCGGCGACGGTTCGCGGGTTGCCTGGAGCAGTACCTTCATGCCCTCGGATACTCCGGTCGGCGAAAAGATATTCGCTCCGGGGCAAGGCGCTCCCATGGTGACGAGATGGCTGACCCGTTGCGGGAACCGGACCGCGGCGCCGAGGCTGGTCATTCCGCCCATCGAGTTCCCGACCAGCGCGGCCCTGTCGATCTCGAGAAGGTCGAGCAATCCCATCAGGTCCAACACGGGGTCCCAGCCGACGGTGGTGTTCGGGGTGTCGCTCCGGCCCCAGCCGGGCATGTCGACGGCAATGACTCGGTGGTTCTGCGCGAGGTGGCCGATGTTCGGCGAGAAGTTGCTCCAACCGGTCGCGCCGGGACCGCTTCCGTGCAGCAGGACGATGGGATGTCCGGTACCCACGTCGTGATAGTGGATGCGGTACCGATCGGTCTGCGCGACATTGCTCGTGCTCGCCGCGGTGACCTCATAGGTGGGCGATGACGTCATAGCACGACCAGTCCTTCCGGGGTGGCTTCTCGTTGCGGTGTTCCGAACGAGCTGATGTCGAATACCGCGCCGGTGACGGTGCTGGAGTTCTCCCTCGAGGCAAGGAGGACGTAGGTGCCGGCGTAGTCCGAGGGTTCGATGTAGATCTCGAGTGCCATGTGCTTGCGGAGCAGCTCCTGAACCGGCATCGCGTCGCTGATCGACTGACGGTCCAGACCGAGCGAACTGGGGCCGCGCAGATCGGTCGCCATACCGCCGGGTGCTACGCCGTTGACGCGTACGTCGGGAGCCAGCTCGTAGGCGAGTTGACGGACCAGCCCGAGCCCCGCGTGCTTGGACGCCGTGTAGAGCGGGCCACCGCCCCTCGGGAAGAACGAGGCGTTCGACAAGGTGAAGATCATGCTGCCTCGGGTTGGGCGCAAGGCCTCGGCCGCCGCGCGCGCACCGAGTAGGTAGCCCTTGACGTTGACGGCGAACAGCTCGTCGAACGCCCGGGCGGTGTCTTCGATCGAGCTGCCCAGCAGCGGACGGTTGAAGTCCCAGAGGCCGGCATTGCCGACGAAGACGTCGAGCCGCCCGAACGCCTCCACCGCCGCCGCGACGGCACCGGTGTTATCGGCCGGCGACGTGACGTCACCGGCGAAAGTGACCAGTCGACCGCCGAGATCAGCGCCGAGCTGCTCGAGCTTGTCGCGGGATCGGTCCACGACGAGCACTCTGGCGCCTTCGTGGACGAACCGCTCGGCGATGGCCCGGCCGAGACCTGACGCTCCTCCTGTGACGAGAGCGGCCTTACCTTCCAACCAGCCCATCAATCAGCCTTCCGGGAGTGCAGATCGGCGATCCGCGTCTTGACCATGTAGTGCGACGGCAGCAGAACGTGCACGTCGTCGCCCTCAACGCGCAGTTCATGCGCCGCGAGTGGGGCCGAGGCGGGCGGAGACAACACGGCTCCAGTGCGCAGGTCGAACTTCGCGAAATGCAATGCACACTCCACAACGCAGTTCTCCACCCACCCGTCGGCCAGCGAATAGGTTTCATGGGTGCAGGTGTCGTCGAGGCAAAACATTTCGCCCTCGCTGAGGAATATCGACACCGGCGGTGAAACGTCGAGCCGAAAGCCCTCATCGGGAATCAGGTCGGCCAGCCCACACGCGCGTACCCAGCGCATAGTCGCGGCTGACTCGCTCACAGGAAGACGCTCATATTCGGGGCGAGGACGGTGGACTGGTCCAGCACGATCTTGCGGTCAGCGATGAGGTAGCCGTAAGGCCCGTCGTCGGGAACAAGTACGTCGAACCGCTCCCCCACGAACCAGTCCTGGTGGCGCTCCAGTCGGCCGCGGTAGACCCAGAAGTTGAGCCGCACGTCGAGTACGCCGGCATCTCGTTGTCGGATGCGGACGTTGGTCAGCAGGCGGCGAGTACGCGACGGCGGCTCCTCCGACCACGCCAGACCGGACGTCGAGCGGCGGACCCGGCCACGCAGGCGCACGATGTCGTCGTCGACGTGAGCGCCCTCGCCGCGCGCCGCGATCTCCTTGCCTCGCTCCCGGTTGGTTCGGGTGTTGCGGGTCGGCACCCAGTAGTGCGCCCCCTCGGTGAACAACTTGATCCAGTCGTTGAACTCGTGATCGTCGAGCAGCTGCGCCTCGGCGTAGAGGAACTGCTCGACCCGGTGCTGCAGCTCTGGACCGACCGAGGTAACCAAGGTCTCGGGTAAGGCGGTCATGCCGAAGGCACCTCCTGCCTGACCTGGGCGGCACGCTCGACATCCAGGGCCGCGATCTCAACCCAGCTCCGCCCGAGCATCAGGTCCTTCCACCGCGTGTAGAAGCCTCGGGCGGCGGTTTCGCTGTAGACCTCGCTACTGCGACCGGGATGGTTGTTGACGTCGTACTCGTCGTGACCGAGGCCCATCTGGGCGTTGAAGGTGCTCCCGCGGGCCTTCCACCCCCGGAGCACCATTTGCAGTTCGGTCCAGTTCTCCCCGTCGTCGCCCTCGAAGATCCCCGCGGGGCTGAATCCGAACTGGCTGGTCAGCGCAATGCTGTCGCGGACCTCCTGAGGCGCGTCCTTGGGCACGAAGGTCCAACACCACACCTCCATCTGGCCCGGGCCACGCGGATGCCAGACCCGCATCGTGTTCCACGACCCCAGCCAGGAGAAATTCGGAAACACTGTGCTGTGCAGGACGAAGTCGCGCGCCCTGCTCTCCCCGAGCTGCGAGATGATGCCCTCGCGGTGCTCCTGTTCCCACTCGGCCGTCACGGGTGACGCCAACGGGCTGGACATGAACTCGGGAAGTTGAAATGTTCCGGTGCCGTGCCCATTGGCCGTGAGCTGCCGGCCCGGCTGGCCGTCGGCATTCAGCAAGTTGGCGGCCACCTGCGGGTCCTCGACCAGCCCAATCGCTCCGCCCGCGTGCGACACCTCGGCGTGGTAGTGATCGCTGGCGAACTGCTCGGCGGCGAACTTCCAGTTCGCGTCGATCACCCATCGCGAGCCCCCCGGGACAAGCTCGATTCCGTCCGGGTACCGGTCCAACATGGCGTCCAGGACGTACCGCGCGTCGCCCAGATAGTCGACAAAATCCGGAACGTCGGCCGACCAGGTACCGAAGATCAGGCCCTTGTATCGCTCGATGCGGGGGACTCGCAGGGCTCCCCACCGCGCCTTGTCCAGCTCGTTGCGGTATGCCCGCCCTTCGTGAGGCACATTGATGAGATTGCCTGCCAGGTCGTACGACCAGCCGTGATAGGTACAGGTGAATGCCTTGGCTACGCCCTCGTCCGCTCGGCAGATCCGCATTCCCCGGTGGCGACACTGGTTCAGGAAGGCGCGAACCGAGCCGTCGCCCTGCCGCACGACGAGGACCGGGTCCTCGCCCATGTAGGTCTGGACGAAGCTGCCCCGCTTGGGCAGCTGGCTCTCGGCCGCGAGGAACAGCCAGGCCTGTCCGAAGACGCGCTCGAGCTCGACCTGATACATCTCGGCATCGGTGTAGATCCTCGGGTCCAGCAGGCCGGCCTCGGTGTCTACGGAGGAAATGTCGAACATGTTCTCTCCTTGCTGGCTAGACGGCGACTTTGCCGCCGTCGGCGGGAAAGACGCCCCCGGTGGCAAAGCTGGAACGCTCACTGGCCAGGAAGAGAAGAACCTGGGCTATTTCCCTTGGCGATGCCCAGCGGCCCAGCGGAATGGAGGCCGCCATGGCCTCGAGCATCCCGGGGCCCAGCGAAGAAAAGGTCCGCGTGATGTTGTCAGTGCTGGTCGGGCCCACTGCGACCGCGTTTACCCGCACATTGCTCTCGGCGAACTCGGCGGCCCAATACCGGGTGAGTGAGTCCAGCGCGGCCTTCGCCGAACCGTAGAGCGACACTCCCCCGGGCAGCGCTACCGAGGCTGCCGTGCTGCTCACATTGACGATGCTGCCCGAGCGGCGGGAGATCATCCCCGGCGCCAGCTTCTGCACCAGGAAGAACGGGGCCCGCACGATGGTCTCGTACATCAGGCTGTAGTCGTCGGCGGTGAGCTTCAGGGTGGACTCGACGTTGTAGCCGGCGGCGTTGTTCACGAGAACGTCCACCTCACCCGCCTCGTCCGCGAGTTGCGCCACGTCGTCGAGATCCCTCAGGTCAGCGAGCAGGAACCGAGCGGTGCCCCCTGCCGCCGCGATGCTCTCCACCACCTGTTGGCCCCGTTTGGCGTGGCGCCCCGTGACCAACACCTCGGCGCCCTCCTGGGCGAACAGCTGGGCGGTGTCCGCGCCGAGACCCCCCAAGGCCCCCGCTCCAGTGATCAGAACCTTCTTGCCCTCGAGCTCCGGCATGGTTGTTTCTCCTCAGTCAGGTGTGCGGCGATGTCAGAAAGCTCGGCGTCGGCGACGCCGTGCGTCAGGCCGTGGCGCCGGTGGTCGGGACGGTCAACGGGGTCGTGAACTTGTGGCCCCAGGTGCTGATGGCCAGGTGATGGCCGACGATCCAGTCGGCGTCATCGATCAGCAGGCCGTTCCAGCCGTACTCGATCTGGAATCCCGACGGCGTGGTCACGTAGAACGACGTCATGCGGTCGTTCGTGTGCTGACCAATGGTTATCTGGATTTCATCACCACGCTCGTTGGCGATATCCAAGGCCATACCCACTGCCTCGAGGCTTCGCACTTCCAACATGAGGTGCCCGATACCCAGCTGCATGCCCGGGATTGTGGCCACCGCGACCGAATGATGCCGGGGGTTGCAATGCATAAAGATCCCCTCGGCAATGCCGAGATCAATGGTGTCACTCAACCGGAAGCCCAGACGCTCCGTGTAGAAATCGACCGACTTGGTCGCGTCGTCGCTGAACAGGAACGCATGTCCGACACCCAGGTCGCCCGTGACGAACTCTATACCTCGGGGCGAAACGAATGGGGTGTGGTCGATCTCGTGTCCGTAGTACGCCTCGCACTGGTTGCCGTCACCATCGGCGAACACGATGAGGCGCCGAACTTGACGGTGGCGGGCCAGTTCGTCGTCCGCCCGCACATCGATTCCCTGGGCCGTGAGTGACTCGGCCAGTTCGCTCAGCGCGGCCGAGCTCTCCACCTCGAAACCGAGCGCCACCAGCGAGTCTGGTCCCGCCGCGAAGCCAGCCTCAATCGCGATGCGCCAGGCCCGCTCGTCCGTGCGCAGCCGAACTTCATGGGTCTCATGACGTGCGACCTGGGCCCCGAGCAGGCCGGCGCCGAAGCTCGCCCACTCCTCGACCGGGCCTCGAAAAACGATGTAGCCCAGCGCGCGGATGCCGGTCATGGTGTCCTCTCAATCGGTAGGTACTAGAAGGCCCTGAGAACGGAGGTGAGCACCCGATTGCTCAGTTGCCTGAGATCGGTCATCGGATCGGCGATCGCGGACACCGGTACCGGCACACCAGTTTCAATAAGGGACCTGATCGCCCGTATCTCCCGGGCGGCACCGAAGCCCACCGTCGCCACCGGCGTACCTGACCGGAGCCACACCGCAACCGCCCGGTCATTAGTGATCTGTCCGCGAACTACCAGTTCATCTCCGGGACGGTGACGGCCGTAGCTCTGCAGAAGGCCGCCGTACTGCTCGGACCAGAAATAGGGGATCTCGGAATGCGCAGTCGGCCGACCCGCCATGGTCGCGCCGACCGCCGCGCCGTGGCGCAGCGCGCTGTCCCAATGCTCGATCCGGCCAGGTGCCGCCAGGTGCGGGTGCGGCTGGCACGCCACGTCACCGGCGGCGAACACCCACGGATTGCTCGTTCGCCCGTACCCGTCGACGACGATCCCATCGGCACAACGCAGTCCCGCCCGATGACCGAGGTCGACCTCCGGCTCCGCCCCGATGCCAACCAGCACAGTCCTGGCGGGCAACCGCCGACCGTCCGTCAGGACAACCTCCTCGACGCGGCGGCGACCGGCAAACGCCTCGACCTCGGCGCCGAGAAGCACCTCGACACCGTGGCCGCGATGTACGCCCAGCAACCACTCCGACAGCCGCGATCCCAACGTCCCCGCCAACGGCGCCGCTGCCTTTTCGACCACCGTGACCTCGACTCCGGCGGCTCGAGCGGCCGAGGCAAGTTCCAGCCCGATGAAGCCGGCCCCGACGACGATCAACGGCCCACCCTCGGCCAGCCGATCGCTCAACTCCCACGCGTCAGCCGCAGCTCGCAGCGCGAGCACACCCTCCAGCTGTGCGCCCGGCACCGCGAGCGTCCGAGGACGAGCTCCGGTGGCCAACAACACCGCGTCGAAGCTCAACCGCTGCCCGTCCGCGAGCTCGACTCGATGCCCAACGAGGTCCAGCGCTCGCACGCCGGTGCCTCGGATCAGCTCGACATCCAGCTCGCGGAGCGTCTGTGCGTCGACGAGGGGCGTCAGCGCTGGGGTGGTCCCTGGCACAACCTGCTTCGAGAGGGGCGGTCGCTCATACGGCGCGTGCTGGTCCCGATCGACCACCGTCAGTTCCCCGGCGAAGCCCGTGAGCCGGAGCTCCCGCGCCGCGGCAAAGCCGGCCGCGCTGGCCCCAATGATCAGGTATCGCGGCACTTTCAGCTCCTCATCGACTCCGACGGTGCCCGTGGCTGACGCTACGGACGGCTTGCCCCGAATAGAGGGAACGTTCTAGTCACCAGAACACAAAGTTCGGAGCCCGCCGGGCACACCTCGCCGGCGCCCGGACAGCCTCGACTCCGTCGCCCCAGCTACCGGTCAGAGCCCGGCGAGGAACTCCAGCAGCAGGGAGTTGACCTTCTCGGGGTGTTCCTGCTGGATCCAGTGGCCGCAGTTGTCCAGCACGACCGACAGGCGGGCCTTGGGTGCGTGTGTACTGAGTTCGCGAATGGCGGTCTGGCCCCACATCGTGCCGATGTCGCGGTCGCCGCCGATGAACAGTGCCGGCACTTCCAGCGGGCGGCCCTCGTATCCGGCGAGCAGTTCCCAGTCCAGTTCAAGGCAGCGGTAGAAGTTCAGTGGCCCGGTGATCCCGGACCGTTCGAACGCCTCGACGAAGTAGTCGATGTCCGCCGCGGTGAACACCGCATCGAGCGCACCCGGCGGGGGTGTGAGCATCGCGTCGCGCATCTCCGCGCCAGGGCGCAGGCACATGGGAGTGGCGCGGATGACCTCGGCGAGTTGCTCGTCGGACAACGCCGCGAGATCGAGCTCGGCCAGCTGCGGGGGTATCGGCGCCAGGGCTGACATCGAGTAGAGCGCGCCCTCGATCCAGCCACGCACGTCACGTTCGAACTCGGCCTCCATCACTCCGGGCACGGCGAAGTACTCGTGATAGAAGATCAGGTCGTCCCCGGCGATCCACCGCGAGACCTCGCTCTGTCGGCGTTCGCCGAACGGGCTGGTCGGCAGGCACATCAGCCCCCGGCCACCCCACGGGCCCAGCCCCACCACCGAGGTGAACACCTCCGGCCGGGTCCAGGCCGCTGTCCAGGCCACCGGCGCGCCCCAGTCATGGCCGACGACCGTCGCGGTGGTCTCGCCGAGCGCCTCGACGACGCCCACCAGGTCGGCCACCAGTTCGGTGATCCGATAGTCGTGGATGTGCGGCGGCTTCGACGAGCGACCGTAGCCGCGCTGGTCGACCGCGACCGCCCGATAGCCGGCGTCGGCCAGCGCGGACAGCTGGTGACGCCAGGAGTACCAGAGTTCGGGGAAGCCGTGCACGAACAGCACCAGCGGCCCCTGCCCCGCCTCGACCAGATGGATTCGCTGGTTGTTCGCGGCGACGGTCCGGCTGATGAATCTCGGGTCCACTTGTTCCCTCTCGGATCGGCGGCTCGCCGCCCCGACCTTCGACCGGCCGTGCGGCGAGCCGGACCCTACGGACCGCCCGCACCGACTAGAGGGATCGTTCTAGCCACTAGAACACCAACCTCGGAACGCCTCTCCCCGCACGGAACGATCAAACTCGGACTTCCCGCCTGACTCCTTGCGCCGGGTGCAGCTCAAGCTGTAACGTGCGTCACTAGAGGGAACGTTCTAGCAGGAGGCCTCATTGGTGACCGTGCAAGATGCCGCGAGCTCGGTGTCGGATACAGGCCTCCGCGCCGACTCCATCCTGGGAAAGGCGTTCGCGATACTGGGCGCATTCACCCACGGACCACGCATGCTGTCGCTCAGCCAGATCAGTCGCCGCAGTGGTGTACCCAAGTCGACGACTCATCGAGTCCTTGCCATGCTCGTCGAACTGGGCGCGGTCGAACGCAGCGGCACCGAATACCGCATGGGTGACGTGATGTTCTCCTACGGATCACGCTCCCCCGAAGTGGCCCTTCGCGACGCCGCGCTGACCCACCTCGAATCGCTGCACTTGCAGACGCGCCAAGTAGTTCATTTCGCCGTCCTGCGCAAACAGGAGGTCTTGTACTTGGAGCGGTTGAGCACGAGCTCCGTCATCAGCCCCGCAACGGTCGGTGGTCGCCTGCCAGCTCACCTGACCGGCGTGGGCAAGGCCCTGCTCGCCCACGCACCCGCTGAAACCGTCAATCGCTATCTGGACCGCGACCTGGCAGCGCGGACCGAGGCCTCCATCACGAGCCCGGATTTGCTTCGCCACGAGCTCGCCCGTATACGGAACCTGGGCGTGGCCTACGATCGCGCTGAGGCCGCTCGCGGGTTGCATTGTGTCGCCGCGCCCGTACGAATTGGCGAGCACGCCGTAGCAGCGGTATCGGTGGCATATCCGTCCAACGCGGGATCCGGCCAGACCTTGATCGAGCCGGTACGAACGGCAGCCGCACGCATTGCCCGCTCGCTACCACTCGACGAGTTCGACCTAGGATCGCTGTGAACCTAGGTTACCGAACGGCCGACTCGCCGGAAAGGTCGACCGCCCGCTCGACCCCCGATCGAGACAGGATTTCCCCCTCAGCTGAGGTAATCCTTGATGCTGCCGAGGCGCTGTTCGGTCAGCGCGGGTATGCGGCCACGTCCGTCGCCGCAATCTGCACCGCCTCCGCACTCCCAGTCGGCTCCATCTATCATCACTTCGCGGCCAAGTCGGCGATCTTGTCGGCCGTGCTCGACCGCGCCGCCCGCCGATTCTTTGCCGAACTGGATGACGCCGTGGGCGCCCAATTCGAGCCGGAACCTCGGATGCGGAAATACTTCGAGCAAGCACCCAACCTCATGGCGCGGAATGCAAACTATTTTCGAATAATAGCGGCAGCCCTTCAGCAGGACGGCGACGAACAACTACTGAGCTTCGCCCGTCAATCCACCGACGCGGCGGGCACGACGCTGGCCGCCGTCATCGAACCCGTGGCCGCGGCCGCCGGGGTGCGTGATCCCGCAACGCTATCGCTGGACCTGGCCCAGATGACGAACAGCTACGCACTGGGTGCGGCCATTATCGCCGGATATGACGCCCAACGCCTTCGCAAGGGAATGGCTCCGCTGTACGAAATAGTTCGCGGCGCCATCGTCAAGGCGGCCGAGCAATGGGACGGAGCTGCGGCGGACCGCGTGACATCACCGCCAACTCGGCCGAGACCCAAGTAGTTGGAGAGGGCCAGTCGCACGCGCCTGCAGATGCGACTGGCCCTGCCATCAAGGTAGGCGCCGCTCGTTCCTTGCGCGCCTCTCCCGGGTGGCAACTCCCACCCCCCTCGGGACGAGATCCACACCACGGAGACACGGATCGCCTCGTTACTCCAGCCGTTGAGCGTGAGGCCCGTTGTTGAACCAGCGTGCAACCGCCTCCGCACGATTTGCCGCGCCGAGCTTCCGGAGAACATGCTTCACATGTGACTTGACCGTCCCGTTGGCAATGTAGAGTCGGGAGGCTATGTCAGCGTTGCTCGCGCCGTTGGCCATCAACTGGAGAATTTGCATCTCCCGGGAAGTGAGTCCGCAGTTCGGCAGCGGTATCTCGAAGGGTACCGGCGTTTCACTGTTCTCGCCCGGTCTGATATCCGACTCGGAACGCAGATCATCCTCAAATCGCTTGAGACCGGCCGCCGCCTGATTGATCCCGGAGGCCAGCGCGGCGAGCTGGGATTGGATCGCGGCCGAGCGCTCGATTATCAGCGCCCGAGCATAGATGAAGCCAAACGCTTCACCGAATACTCCGAGCAAGCTACAGTCGAAGTCGTCGACGTCTTCACGATGAAAGAACCGATCGCCGTGTATGAATCCAACGAGATTACCGTTGGCCACTATCCTCGAGGCCACGTAGGAGCGAGACTGCGACGCCGCGACAACCTCTTTATACACCTTTGGGTTCTGGTGGACCTCGGTGACGAGAATGCTCTTCTGCCGGCGGACCAGGTCGAACTCGGGGAGCGTCGATATGATTTCTTGCGGTGAGCGCTGGCCGTCCACCACCAGTTCCTTGGCCCATTCCGGCTGTCGATCGCTGTGCGCTGACACCGGGGTCCACACCGAGTTGGCGACCAGCGAGAGCATGCCGCGGTCAAACCCGAGCTGCGAGACGGCACGAGGACATTCCTGAGCCAGCTGCCTGACCGATTCGATTCCTCCGAATCGGCCGAGCGTTTCCCGCACGGCGGCGAGCTGGCTCGTCATCCTGTTTCCTTGAACACGCTCGACGATCTTGTCGGCTTGCCGGAGTCGACAGGTGAGATCCAGCAGGTCGCTCGCCGAGGCGGCCATCGATGCGACTTCGAGGTCGCCCGCAATGGCGCTGTCGACACAATCCCACGCGGTCTTCAACGCTCGGGTAGCCGCACCGAAATCTGTGATCTCCTCAATCGCGGGCATCGAGCCTGGCGACAGCAACCTGCGGACGTGATCGATAGTCTCGGTCATCGCGGCAAGATCTAGTCGTTCCGCCGTGACCGGCGCGCGCCCGTTCCGACGGGTATCGAGCGTCTTCATGGGAATCTCCGTTCGGCTCCCTGGAGTAGGCAGGTCCTCAACTTCTGACGTTTGATCAAATACGTTGAGCGAGGTCCGACCTCCTTCGAAGTGAGTAACGATCGAACGCCCGTCGAGTGATTGTCGTCTCAGCGTGTGAGCTCCGGCCGCCCTGCGTCCCCCCACTGAGTGGCGGCTCCCACGGCAACCGGCTCGACCGGCGTGACCTCCACGCCGATCCCGTTGACCCAGGCGTTGCCGGAGATCGGGTCGAGCATCTCCACGTCGTTGGGCACCAGGTCGTTGTAGCGGGCGCCGCCCGCCTCGACCGCGACCCGCCACCCGCCCTGGTGCCCCCAGTGCAGGTTCAGCCCCACCGAGCCGGGCATCACGTCGGCCGTCACCTCGAGCGCCACCTCGATCTCACCCCAGCGCGAGAGGAGTCGCACCTGTGCACTGCCCGTGAGCAGCCGGGCTGCCGCGTCGTCGGGGTGCATCCTCAGCCGGCACGAGCGGTTGCCGGACATCAGCCGCGGGATGTTGTGCAGCCACGAGTTCTGCGAGCGCGACTCCCGGATACTGAACAGCCGCAGCGGATATTCGGCGTCGGCGGTCGCGGAAGCGATGAGTCGCCGCATCTCACCGGCGAAGCGTGGCTGCTCCAGGTGGACCATGCGGTCCTTGGTGTGCAGGCGCGTGCGGAGTACCCCTGTCGGCGAGGCGTTTCCGAGCTTGACGGCACCGTCGTGGTTGAGCAGCTTCTTACGACTCAGGCCGCCGGGCCGCAGGCCGAACAAGTCGCCGTCCGGCCCGAGCCGCATGAACAGGTCGACCCCGACGTGCGGGGGCAGGCGGATCCCGAGTCGCCCCATCAGCTGCGCGCCCGGAGCCGGGGACGGCACGAGGCCGATCCGCTTGCAGATCTCGTCCAGGGTCCGCCAGTCGTCGCGCACCCCTGCGGGTGGCGTGGCGACAGCCTCGGTCCACTGGGCATGCGGGACCGCGTTGTGTGACTGGGTGAAGACCGGGAAGCCCTCGCGCTCGAACAGCAGGGTCGGCGGGAGGATGTAGTCGGCGTGCCGGTTCGTGTCGGTGGTGTACGGGTCGAGCGAGACGAACAGCTCCAGCGCCTCGAAGGCACGCGCCATGTCGCCGCAGGCCGGCGCCGTGGTCGCCGCGTTGGTGGCGACGCAGACCATGGCGCGCAGCTGCCCGCGCCCTGGCGTGAGAACCTCGCGTGGGAAGGTCGCCCACGGCGAGGTGCCGATGACCTCGGGGATGCCGTCGACCCTGGTGCGCCACCGGTCGTAACCGGTCGCGCGCAGCAACTTGACCATCAGCTCGAGGTCGACCATGGGGCGGGCGAAGACCAGGCCGCCTTCGCGGTCCAGGTTGCCGGTGGCGATGTTGAGCACGTCGATCAGGTACTTCGTCAGCGTGGAGAACCGGCCGAGCGATGCCCCGCAGCGGCCGTACACGCACGCCGACCGGGCGGACGCCAGATCGCGTCCCAGGCTCTCGACGGTCTCCCGGGGTATGCCCGTCTCGGCCGCGACCCGGTCGAGGTCGACGTCGGCCACGAGGTCCAGGGCGAACTCCGTCCCGGTCGCCTGCCGGCGCAGTGTCGGCAGGTCGGCCAAACCCTGGTCCACGATGGTCTTGAGCAGTCCGGCGACCAGCCACACATCACCTTCCGGGCGGATCGGGACATGTTCGAACAGCCGCGCCGTCTCGGTGCGGCGTGGGTCGACGACCACGACCCGACCACCTCGTTTCGGGATCTCCAGCAACACCTCCCGGATCCGCCCCACGGTGGCCATCGAGCCGTGTGACACCACCGGGTTGGCGCCCAGGATGAGAGCGAAGTCCGTGCGGGCGAAGTCCGGGATCGGGTTGGTCAGGTTGTTGCCGTAGAGCAGTTGGCTGACGACCCAGTAGTTGTTGATGTCCACCGAGCTGGCCGTGTAGAAGTGCTTGGTCTTGAGCGCGGCGGCCATGCCGAACAGGGTGAGGAACGCGCCGTAGTTCCATGCGTTCGCGTTGCCCAGCCCGATGCCGACCGACTCGCGGCCATGCTTCTTGATCACGGAGCGCAGCCGGGCCCCGATGTCGTCGAGCGCCTCGTCCCACCCGACGGCGGTGAATGTGCCGTCGGCGTTGCGCCTCACGGGCTCGCGCAGGCGGTCCGGGTCGTTGAGCACGTCCGGGAAGTTGATGCCCTTCGGGCAGGCGAAGCCGAGGGACTGCGGGTGTTCCTTGTCCGGACGCAGTTGCCGGATCTTGCCGTCCTCCACGGTCGCGATGAGGCCACAGGAGGCTTCACACACGCCACACCAGACTCGTTTGTCAACCATGACCTGCTCCTTGGTGCGCCGTTGCTCAGAATGAGCGGGAGATGATCTCGCGCATGATCTCGTTGGTGCCGCCGTAGATGCGCTGCACCCGGGCGTCGGCGTAGAGGCGGCAGATCTCGTACTCCCGCATGAACCCGTAGCCGCCGAAGAACTGGACGCACTGGTCGACGACCCGGCCGTGCATCTCGGTGACCCACAGCTTGGCCATCGAGGCGCGGTCGGTCGTCAGCTGGCCCTGCACGAGCTCGCCGAGACATTGGTCGACGAACGCCCAGCCGACGCTGAGCTCGGCCTTCAGGTCGGCCAGCTTGAACCGGGTGTTCTGCATCTCGCCGATCGCGGAGGCGAACGCCCGGCGCTGGCTCACGTACGCCACTGTGATGTCGAACGCCCGCTGAGCGGCCGCGATGGAGGCCACCGCGATGATGAGCCGCTCCTGGGGAAGCTCGGACATCATGGCCGCCATCGCCCCGCCCTCGCGCCCGAGCAGGTTGGCGGCCGGGACCCTGACGTTGTCGAAGAACATCTCCGACGTGTCGGCGCTGTGATGGCCCAGCTTCTCGAGGTTGCGGCCCCGGCTGAACCCCGGGCGATCCGTCTCGACCAGCAGCAGGCTCATGCCGCGCGATCCCGCCCCTGGATCGGTCTTCGCAACGACGACGGCGATGTCGCAGTGCTGGCCGTTGGAGATGAAGGTCTTCTGACCCGAGATGACGTAGTCCGCGTCGGACCCCGAGCCGTCGCGCACAGCACGGGTCTGCAGCCCCTGCAGGTCGCTGCCGGCGGCGGGCTCGCTCATCGCGATCGCGCAGACCGCCTCGCCGCTGACCATGCGTGGCAGCCAGGTCTTCCGGATCTCCTCGCTGCCGTAGTCGATCAGGTAGCCGCAACTCACGTCGCTGTGGGCGGTGAAGTTGCCGGTCGGCCCGGCGAAACCGGCGTACGAGCACTCCTCGATGACGACCGCGTTGTAGCGGAAGTCGCCGGTGCCGCCGTATTCCTCGGGCACCTGGGCGCAGAGGATGCCTGAGCTGCCGGCCCTGCGCCACAGGTCGCGGTCGACGATGCCCTCGGCCTCCCACCGTTCGAAGTGCGGTGCGATCTCGTGTGCGACGAAGCGGCGGACGGACTGGCGGAACAGCCGCTGGTCGTCGTCGTACACCGGGCGGTCGGTCAGCAAAGGAATGCCCCCGTCGTCGGGTCGGTGTGGTCGTCCGCGTTCTCGGTTGCACCCGTCATGAACCGCTCCGGAGCAACTTGCGTGTCTCCGCCACCGCGTCGATGCTCTCCTCGTCGCTCCCGGCGAACGGGATGAAGTTGAGCGTGGTGCAGCCGGCATCGACGAAGGGGGCGACGAACTCCGCCACGTCCTGGGCAGTGCCATGCGGGATGTAGCGCTCGAAGTCGTCGAACGGGGTCCGGTACAGGCCCTCCATGGCCGGCGCAACCCTGCCGCGCGCTTCAGCGCGGTCGGTGCCGAAGCCGCACCAGAAGGTCATGCCGTGGCGCCACCCCACGTCGGTCCGCCCGGCCTCCGCGCCGTGCTGTTCAACGGCCCGGATTGCTTCGGCGCACCGGGCCGGCGAGGTCCAGATTCCGAGCCACCCGTCGCCGAGCCGGCCGGCGCGGCGGAGCGCGGCGTCGGAGCGCCCGCCCACCACCAGCGGGATCGGCTGCTCCGGCGTGGGGCGCAGCCGCGCCTCCGCCAGGGAGAAGAACTCACCTTCGTGGGTGACGGTCTCCCCGTCGAGGAGACGGCGGACCAGGGCGAGCGACTCGTCCATCCGCCGGCCTCGGCTCCTCGGGTCGACCCCGCAGGCGGCGACCTCGCGGCGGTCGTCACCACCGATGCCCAGGCCGAGGGAGAGCCGCCCGGGGGCGAGCTGGGCGACCGTCAGGATCTGGCGGGCGACCAGCAGTGGGTGCCGAAGCACCATCAGGTAGACGGCGAGGTAGACGTCGAGCTCCTCGGTCGCGGTCACCACCGAGGCCGCATCGGTCAGGCCGTCGTTGCCCACTCCGCCGTGGAACATGACGTGGTCACCCACCATGATGTGGTCGATACCGGCCTCGGTCATCCGGTCGAACAGGCGTGAGCGGTACGCCAGCAGAGCCCGGCCGGACCTCACCGGTCCGTCGACCCACAGCTGTGGCATCAGGTTGACACCGAACCGCACCCCGTCCGCGACACTCGCGGTGGCCACCTCAGCCCCGCCCCACGCGGTCGCGCCGTTGCAGGAAGGCGTCCTTGCGATCCACGATCTCGGGATCGCCCATGGTGGAGTAGCTGTAGAGGCACTCCAACCGCAGCTGGTCGTCCAGTGGCCGGCCGACGACCTCCAGGATCGTCTCCTTGGCGGACTCGACGGCGACCCGGGGGTTGCGCAGGATCTTGGCCGCCATGTCCTCGACCGTCGCCATCAGGTCCGCCCTCGGCACGACCCGGTTGACCAGGTGGATCTCCTTGGCCCGCTGGGCGGTGATCGGTTCGCCCATCAGCTCCAGCTCCATGGCGATGCCGACGCCGCAGGTGTTGACCAGCCGGACGATCCCGCCGTCACCGAAGTGCATGCCGCGCTGCATGTGAAAGAAGCCGAACTGGATGTCGTCGGCGGCCACCCGGATGTCGCAGGCGAGCGCCAGCTCGATGCCGCCG
Source organism: Pseudonocardia sp. Cha107L01 (assembly GCF_052566575.1). Taxonomy (NCBI): domain Bacteria; kingdom Bacillati; phylum Actinomycetota; class Actinomycetes; order Pseudonocardiales; family Pseudonocardiaceae; genus Pseudonocardia; species Pseudonocardia sp. Cha107L01. The sequence goes on along the minus strand of NZ_CP199579.1, from coordinate 3,526,567 downwards.
CCGATGACCCAGCCGTTGAGAGCGGCGATGATCGGCTTGTTGGTGTGGTGCAGGCCCCGGGTGATGCCGCCGGCGAAGCCGCGCGCGAGCAGGCCGCGCCCGAGCCCCGGACCGCCGTCCAGCCAGCCGTCGACGTGACCGGCCAGGTCGGCGCCGGCGCAGAACGCCTTGTCACCGGTACCGGTGAGGATGGCCAGCCGAACGTCCGGGTCCTCCTGGAACTCGGTCCACGCCTCGAACAGCAGCTCGTCGGTCTCGGTGTCGATGGCGTTGCGCTTGTCCGGCCGGTTGAGGGTGATGTAGGCGATCTGGTCACGCTTCTCGTAGAGAACCTTCGACATCGGTGTTCCTTACTGTCTTGAGCCTTGATATTTCGAGCCGTCGCGGTGCGGCTCCCGGTGGTTCGGACAGGTGGTGAGCTCGGCCGGGACGTCCCGATCGAGGGCGCCGCGGCAGGCACCCAACAACCCGTCGACCAGCGCCGGGTCGCCGTAGTAGGGGTCGCCTCCGCCGCGGCCGGTCCTGCGCCGGTTGTACTCGAACAGAACCGCGAGCTTGAACAGCTGGAACGCCTGGTACCAGGACAGGCGCGACAGCTCACGCCCGGTGGCCGCGGCGTACCGGGCGGCGAGCTCGTCCCGGTCGGGAAAGCCGTCGCCGAGGGTCACCGCGGACATCGCGGTCAGTGCATGGGGGGGTTCGGTCCGCACCGCGTAGGTGGCGAGGGTGTACCCGAGGTCGGCCAGCGGGTCACCGATCCCGGCCAGCTCCCAGTCGAGCACTCCGAGCAGCCGGGCCGGGCGGTCGGTAGCGAGCATGACGTTGCCGAACCGGAAGTCGCCGTGCAGCAGGGCGGGCTCGCCCGAGGTCGGCACCGTGCCGCGCAGCTCATCCCTGAGCTCGCCGAACGGCGCGGCGAGAGCTCCGTCTTCGTCGGCGATCAGGCGGGGCAGCCGGTCAAGTTGCCGGTCGAGGAAACCCTCGGGGCGCCCGAGGTCGGCCAGTCCGCAACCGCGCCAGTCCACGGTGTGCAGCGCGGCGAGGACGTCGATGAATGCGTGGGCCACCGCGCGCCGGTCCTCGGGGGTGTCCAGCCCGGCCGGCAGGGTGTCGGTCGCGACAGCACCGTCGAGGTGCTCCATGACGTAGCAGGGCACGTCCATGACCTCACCGGCCTCGGTCGCGGCGAGCACCCGGGGCACCGGGACTGCGGTACCCGCGAGCGCCCGCAGGATCCTCGCCTCGCGCCCCATGTCGTGCGCGCCCCTCGGAATCGGCGGTGGCGGCGGCCGACGCAGGACAAGGGTCCGGTCACCGGTAGCGACGGCGTAGGTGAGGTTCGAGTGACCGTCACCGATCCGCCGCGGCCGCACCGGCCCGGCGCCGAGGCCTTCCGCGCTCAGCCACCGCTCCAGGGCCGCGATGTCGAACGGCACGATGTCGCCCGTCATGCCTCGGTCCTGACCAGGCTCTCGACGTACGAGGCGGGCCACTGGGTCTCGAACTGCCCCCAGCCGGCCTCACCGTTGATGCTGCCCCGGCAGGCGGCCTCGTTGAGCACGGTGTTCGATCCGACTGGCAGGGCGACGTTGCCGTAGCGTTCCAGGACCAGTTCGGTCTCGCCGCCCCCTTCGTCGACCAGGGTCGCGTGCAGGGCGCGGCTGGTCATGTCGTCGTCGTAGACGGCGCGGCAGCGCGCGTCCACCAGCCCGACCGGTTCGCCGTCGCGCAGGACGTAGCCGTTGGTCCCGATCTCGCCGCGCACCACCCACTGGAACAGGTTGAGCCCGTTCCCGGATGGCGTCTGGGCCACGATCCACTTCCAGTGTTGCGGCATCTTCCAGTTGCGGCGCCCCCAGGAATGGTCCCGGTGTGCCGGCTGGTCGAAGTGGATGACCCGGTCGCCGATGCGCACCTCGCCGCGCGCACGGCCGGTCTGCTCGAACCGGTTCACCGCCATCCACTGCGGGCAACCCCCGGGGTTCCGAGTGAAGTCGAACGCCTCGTGGGTGCCCTCGAAGTCGTAGGTGAGGTCGATCGGTTCGCTGGTGAACCGCACCTCGGCGGTCCGCAGCGGCTCGGGGTGACGCAGCCCGAGCCCGGCGATGTTCCAGTCGTCGAAATCGGTATCGCCCATGTAGATGCCGTGGGCGATCTCGAAGGCGACCGGCTTCTCGTCAGGGCCCCACGCGGTGACCAACCTGCCCGCGGTCCCCTTCTGGTCGACCCAGGTGTAAATGAAGATGCCGAGCTCCAGCTCCGGCAGCATCAGGTTGAAGTACAGGCTGTCCCGGCCCTTGCTCCCGTCGGCGGGCCGGTGCCGGAGGTCGTCGGTTGGCCGCAGGGCCGACGGCGGGCGGGGCCGCGACTCAGACATAGAGCGCCTCGATGACATCCCGGTAGTGCATTTCGATCTCCTTGCGCTTGAGCTTGGCCGTCGGTGTCAGGTAGGCGCTGCCGACCGGCCAGTCGTGGTCGAGAACGGTGAACCGCTTGATCTGCTCGACCCGGGCGAGCCGCCGGTTACCGGACTCGACGGCCAGCGCCACCGCGTCCAGTACCTCCTGGTGCCGGCTGAGCTGCTCGAAGGTCTGCTCGCCCAGGTTGTGCTCCCGCGCGAAGCCGGCGACGCCGTCCCGGTCCAAAACGATCAGTCCGACGTTGTACGGCCGACGGTCACCGACCGCGAAGGCCTGGGAGATCAGCGGTTGCCCACCCTTGATGGCCTGCTCGATGTTGGCCGGCGACATGTTCTTCCCGGCACTGTTGATGATCAAGGCCTTCTTGCGGTCGACGATCCGCAGGTAGCCGTCGCGGCTCAGCTCCCCGATGTCGCCGGTATGGAACCAGCCCTCGGTGTCGAGAGCCTCGGCGGTGCGCTCCGGGTCGCGGAGATAGCCGGGGGTGACGGTCGGCCCGGTGACCAGGATCTCGCCGTCCTCGGCCAGCCGCATTCGCACGCCGGCGAACGGCAGCCCCGCCGTACCCAGGCGGATCCGCTCCGGCGGGCTGGACGTGATGATGATCGTCTCGGAGGAGCCGTAGAACTCGTTGATCGGCAGGCCGAACGCGGTGAGCTCCTCGAGCATGCCCAGTGAGCTCGGGGCGCCGGCCACCGCGAGGAAATGTGCCCGGTCCAGGCCGGTCAGCTCGGCGAGCGGCCGCAGCAGCGCCGCCGCGTGCCGGTCCTCTGCCGGCTCCGGCCCGGCTCCGGGCCGGTCCTCCCCGCAACGCAGCTCTTCCTGCCTGGACCGCACCCGCGCCAGTCGGGTCGACAGCGCCGCGCGGAGGCGGTCCCGGTCAGCCGACTCGGATATCGCGCGGTGCAGCCCCGCGAGCAGCTTCTCGTAGATGCGCGGAACTCCGAAGAACCGGGTCGGCCGGATCTCCCGCAGCGCCGCCGCGAGGCGAGCGGGGTCGCCCAGGGAGGTGACCTCGTAGCCGTAGACGAACGCCGCATAGTGCCCGAACACCCGTTCGGCGATGTGTGCCATCGGCAGGTACGAGATCGCCCGGTCCCGCTCGGAGGTCTCGAAGCGCTGCCGGATCGAGTCCAGGCAGGCGAGCATCGCCCCGTGTCGGAACTGCACACCTTTCGGCGGCCCGGTGGTGCCGGAGGTGTAAACGAGGGTGCAGATGTCCTCGCGCCGGGCGGCCGCCGCAATCGGGTGGACGTCGAAGTCGGCGGGGCAGCTCGCTTCGAGCGCCTGGAGGCTGAGCTCGCCGTCGAGTGTCGCGTCCTCCTCGACGACGACCAGGTGTCGCAGCGCCGGGTACGCGGCCCGCAGCTCGCGCGCCTTGTCGGCCAGGGATGCCTCGACGACCAGCACCCGGGGCCGGGCATTCTCGACGATCTCCTTGAGCTGGCTGACCGGCGACGCCGCGTACAGCGAGAAGGGCACGGCGCCGAGGAGCAGCGCGCCCATGTCCGCGATGTGAAACTCGACGCGGGAGGTCAGCAGCAGTGCGACCGTGTCACCCCGCCGGATCCCGAGCCCGGCCAGGCCACCGGCGAACGCACGGGCGCGCGCGGACCAGGAGCCGAGGGTGAGGTACTGCTCCGACCCGAACGCGCGCAGCGCGACCTGGTCGGGACGGGCGGCCGCACGCAGCAGGAACGCTGACGGCAGGCTCTGTTGTGCCAGCGCCTGATCAATCGTGGTGTGGTGCGGGGCAGAGACGTTCACCGGTGAACAAGCCTCCCTGGAAGCTAGCTGCTCGTGGCACCGTCCTCGTCTCCACTGACCAGGACTGACACATCTACGCATCGCGTGATGCATGAATGTATCATGACGCGCCGGAGGCCGCTACGCTCCGGTACGGACCGAGTGCGGCGGGTATGTTCGGGCGGTGCAAGAGCGCCTCCTGCCCGCGATCAAGCCGCTCACCGCCCGGTCCGTGGCGCTCAGCACGCTGCTCGGCTACCACCCGCCCGCGCTGCCGGTCAGTGCACTCGTCAGAGTCGGCGGACTCTTCGGCATCGCCGAGCGCACCACCCGAGTAGCGCTGACGCGCATGGTCCGCGACGGCGACGTCGTTGCCGAGAACGGTGTGTACCGCCTGACCGAACGGTTGGTGCGGCGTCAGGTCCAGCAGGACGAGAGTGGTTCACCCCAGTCCCGGAACTGGAGCGGGAGCTGGGAGATGGCGGTGGTCACGGCGCCGGCCCGGACGCTCGCGGAGCGGGTCTCGCTGCGCAAGAGCATGGTCTCCTACCGGCTGGCGGAGCTCCGCGAGGGCATCTGGACCCGCCCGGACAACCTTCTCCGCGAGTTCGACGGCGCGGTTGCCGACCAGTGCATGTTCTTCGTCAGCCAGTACAAGGACTCGGCCGAGCTGGTCGCGCAGCTGTGGGACCTACCGGCCTGGGCCGCCGAGGCGCGTCGCCTGTGCACAGCACTCGAGAAGGCGGACACCCTGGTCGACGGGTTCATGGCGACGGCGGAGGTCCTCCGACACCTCCTCCTGGATCCCTACCTGCCGTCGGAGCTTCTCCCGGCCGACTGGCCGGGCACCGAGCTACGAGAGCGCTACGCCGAGTTCATCAAGACGTATGCGGAGCGCCTCCGCGACTACGGCGAGGGCTAGGACAGCGGCCTCCACCCGGCGGGCTCACCGGTGCTCCGCGAGCTGGCCTGCCGCGGCTGCACCGGCCGGACTCAGCGTCGGGGCACCGTCCGGGTCGACCGGTCGGTAGTTGTCGGCGTAGGTCACGTCGGCTTCCCTGAGCTGTCGGCCGAGCCAGTCGTTCCAGGCTTTCGTCTGCCGCTCTCCGCGCAGTCCGTCCCGCAGCTGCTCCTGGACCTGCTCGAAGGCCAGCGGGATCTCCGGGCGGATCTCCGCCACCTTGCCGACGTTCCAACCGGACTTCGTTCGCACCGGCCCGAACAACGCACCGGCCGGCGCCGCGAACGCCGCCTGCCCGTACGGGTCCTCCAACTGCTCGCGCGTCACATAGCCCAGGTCGCCCGCTGCATCGCGGCTTGCCCGGTCGAGCGAGAGGGCCTTGGCCAGGGTGCCGAAGTCCGTTCCTAAGCGGGCCCGCCGCAGGACCATCTGGGCGTCGGACTCGGAGCTCACCACGATGTTCGTCAACCGCCGCTGTGCGGGAAGGGCCATGGCGGTCGGGTCGGCTCGGTAGAGCGCCCGCGCGTCCGCCTCGGTCGGCTCGGACACACCGCCGGTGACCTGGCTGACCAACTGGTTGAAGCTCTGCTGCCGCTTGATCTCGTCGAGGACGTTCCGCATGGACGCCCCGACCTCACCGAGCAACGTGACGAAGGCATCGTGGCCGCCGGGACCGAACTTCCGCGCGATCAGCTGGTCCACGGCGTCCCGCGCCGCCTCGTCCGAGATGACGATGCCGCGCTGCTTGGCGGCCTGGTCGATCACGATGCTCACCGCGACCGCCTTGGCGGACTCCCGGATGAAGCCGTCCCTGACCGGCCCACCACTCGGCGCCTTGATTCCGTACAGGGCCTCGAACGCGTCCATCCGCTGGCGCAGTTCCTGCTCGCTCACGTCGGTGTGCCCCACTCGGAGGGCGACCCCCTCGGGCAGGTCGGTGAGCCGGGTGACGACCAGCACGAGCAGCCCGACTGTGACCACGGGCAGCAGGAGCGTGGCAGCGATGCCGAGGGCGACGCGCTGCGCCCATCCGAGCCCACGCACGTTCATACCCGGACCTCCTCGGCGCTGGTGTCGGGCACGGCCGGCGTCTGCCCCACCGGGGTCTCGTCGCGGTCGGGGAGCAGCCGGACCACGGCATGCGCGGCCAGGAAGGAGAGGGCCACGCTAGCGGCCAGCAACAGGCCGAACTCCCGGATCACCGCGAGGCCGGACACCGTCAGGGCCAGGTAGCCGAGCGCGGCGGCGAGCGCGGCCACGGCGACGGTCCGACCGAGCCGCGCCGACCCGCGCCGGGAGCGGTCGGTCAGCAGGACGGTGAACTCGCAGGCCGTGACCGTGGTGAGCGAACCGAGCGCGACGGTCAACGGTGTCAGCGAGGCTTCCAGCAGCCAGATCCCCGCGAGCCCCCAGCCGGTGGCCAGCAATGCCGCGAGCACCGCCCGCAGCGCATCGAAGCGGCGGGGCAGCCCGATCAGCAGCACCAGGCCTGCCGCGATGATCCCGAGCAGGTTCGTCAGGTAGCTGTCACCGGAGATCAGCGCGTAGGCCCGCGCGGCCGCAACCGGAATCCCGCCGACCTCCACCTGGTAGCCGGGCGGAGGCTCCGGCAGCACCGCGCGGAGCTCGTCGAGGAGCTGCCGCTGCGCATCGAGCCCCTGCAGCTTCAACCCGAAGCTCAGCACCGACCGCAGCGCGTCGAACCGCACGACCGCTCCGGTCAGGTAGTCCGGCAGCAGCCCCATGGCGGCGTTGATCTGCTCCTGGGTGGGCGACGGCCCGAGGAACCGCAGCAGGTCCGGCACGCTGACGATGGGGCGCAGCGCATCGCCCTCCCTCTCCACGACGGTCTGCTCGGCTCGCCTCATCCAGCCCAGCGCCTCCGGGGTGAGGACGTTCGGCCCGCTCAGCATCACCTGGATCTCGCCCGAAGTGTTGATCACCTGCTCGACGTGCTCGATGTCGTTCACCGCCGGCAGGCCCGCCGCGAGGCGTTCCGGCCGGGCCTCGACGTGCAGCTCTGACAGCGCGGCCCACCCGGAGCCCGCGACGGCGGCGATCAGCAGCAGGCCGACGGCCCGCCTCGTCCCAGGTATCCGCGTTGCCGGTGCGACCGTGCCCTCGTCAGGTCCGCCCTCGTCAGGTCCGGTCTCGCCCAGGCCCCGGATCAGGAACCGCCCGAACGCGAGCGCGACCACGACCGCGAGGAGCACCCCGGCCGCCAGCGCCAGTCCCAGGTCGCGCACGAACGGCAGTGGCGAGACCGCCAGGGACGCGAACCCGGCTGCACTGCCCACTGACGCCACCAGGATCCGCCGGCGCTCGGCGCGCTGCATCAGATATGCCGGGAAATCGCTGCCGATCCCGATCAGAATCGGCAGGAACGCCACCACGCCGAGCGAGACCGGCCGCCCCAGCCAGCCGAACCCGGCCAGTACCAGCGCTGTCGAGCACAGGGTGGCGGCTACCGGCAACAGCCGGTAGCTCTTGCGCCCGTGCCAGGGCAACAGCAGGTAGCAGAGCACGATCAGTGCGATGGCAAGGCCGCCCAGCAGGAGAATCTCCCGCCGGACCTGGGCGCCGAGCGCCGCGGCCACCGCGGGTGCGCCGCTGACGGTGACCCGCTCCGGGTTCAGCCGACTGTCCTGGACCTCGGCGCGAACCGTGTCCACCAGCCGCTCGGTACCCGCCTGGTCCAGGTCTTCGCGGGGACGCACCAGGATCGCCACCGCGTCCTGCGACGGAACGACGAACTGCCACCGCGGCTGCGGGTCGCCCCCGCCTCCGAAGATCACCGTGTTGACGAACCCCGGGTTGCGCAGGGTCGGCAGGCCGGCCGGCAGTGCCTGCACCAGCAACGCCGCGTAGCGCCGGTCGAACTCGGCCACCGCGGCATCTCCGGCGGCCTTGCTGTTCCCGGGTGGCTTGCCCTCGGCGACGGCCTGCTGCTCGGCCTGGATGCGGACGCCGTCCCGGCGGCCGGCCAGCGTCGCCATCAGGTCCTTCGCCGACCTGGCGATCTGGTTCAGTACCGTCGCCGGCCCGTAGACAGCGGCCACGTCCGGTGTCTTCGAGAGCCGGCCCTCCAACTCCAACAGGAGCGACAACTTGTCCGGCCCGAGGAGCTGGCGGGGCTGGGCCGACTCGAGCAGCACGATCACCGGGTCACCACCGAACGAGCGTGCCGCGTCCTCCATCGTCCGCAGGGTCTCGTCGCCGGCCGGGAGGAAGGACTCGGCGCTGGTGTCGGTGCTCAGCCGCAGCAACCCGGTGAGGGCCGCCAGGGCGACGGCGACCAGCAGGAGTGCGGTCAGCACCGCCGTCCGGCGCCTGGGGCCCGGTGACGGCAGCCGCGGCGAGGTCGCCCACCGCCGCGGCGGTGGGAACCGGAGACCGGGGCGCCTCACCGCGTCACAGCCCGGTGCTCGTCGTCCCGCGCGCGCGACGCCAGCCAGCCGGCCGCGGCGCCCACCGCCGCCGCGCCCGGGATCGGCAACGCGAGCTGCGTCAGTCCGACTCCGTGATCGACGACCAGGATGGCCGGGATCATCAGCAGGAAGCCGAGGACCGCCGCGGCCGCTCCGTGCACCGCCGGCGAGTCCGCCACCCCGATCTGGCGCCCCGCCAGCGCGGAGCCGACCAACCCGACCAGTACCAGCCAGGACACACCGAGAGCGGGGACGAACCCGGCGACGATCGGAGCCAGCCAACCGCCGAGAAACAGCGCGGTGAAACCGGCTGACGCACCTCGTGCCAGGAAGCCCCGGTCGATCCGGACCGGGGGCCTGCGTGAGCTAGGCATGCGGCTACTCCCTCCGACAACGCCACGAGACCGCCGCAACCGCGCTCCGCACCGCTCCCGCGGCAATCAGCACGAACTCGGTCGCACCCGGATCACCCATTTCCAGCACCCGGTCTCCGAGCGTGGACAAATCTCCGAAGCAGCCGCGCACTATTGCGTACACGGAACTGCGATGAGCCGTACACTACCGCACCTTCGACTCCGGGCATCCATCGCGGTCCTAATCCTCGTGGCGACCGCGATTCGATCAATCGATGATCATGCTGGCCTGATCCGGACCTGAGCTGAGCGGATTCGAAATCATTCGGCGGCACGCTGGATAGAAGCTCTCGAGCCGAGTGGGACGCCGAGCGAGATCCTATGGCAAACTGCGCACACACCGGGTTCGGTCATTCGGGGATCACCGTCGCCCGTCGACCGGGAAGGATCTCGCCACAGCATGCCGAATCTCGTCGCAACGTTGCGCACCACGGCCCGTGACCATTCGGAACGGACTGCCATCCGGTCCGGGTCGACGGCCATCAGCTTCGGTGAGCTGCTGGCCGCCGCGGGCCGGTTCGGTCAGCGCCTGCGCGCGGACGGCGTCACGGTCGGTGACCGGGTCGCTCTTGCGATGCCGAACATCCCGAGGTTTGCGGTCGCCTACTACGGGACACTGCTCGCCGGCGGTGTGGCGGTTCCACTGAACCCCGCCCATCCGGGTGCCGTCCTCGCGGCGCGGCTCCTCGACGCCAGGCCGCGGCTGCTCGTCGTGGCGCACGGTCCGCCGGCGGCGGTCCTCCGGGCGGCCACCTCCGCCGGTGTCAGGCTGTGCGAGCTCACCGACGCCGCCGAGGGCGCCGAGCAGACCGAAGAGATCGAGGAGATCGACGCCGAACCGGTGCGTGACGACGCCCCGGCGGTGATCGCGTACAAGGCCACCGACCTCGAGGAGACGACAGGCGTCGTCCTCAGCCACCACAATCTCGCGTGGAGCGCCGCGGCGGCCGCCGGAGTGCTGGGATTGACCGCCGGCGACACGCTGGCGACGCACTTCCCGCTCTGCCAGCCGCTCGGGCAGACCTACGGGTTGACGGCCGCGGTGGCGGCAGGCTGCGCACTGGCTCTCCCCACCGTCGACGCCGCGTCGCCGCTGCACGTCGTCGAGTCGAGCCAAGCGACCGTGCTCAGCACCTTCCCCCTACTGATCGGCGCTGCTACCAGCGACAACGCGCCGTCGGTAGCTACTGTCCCCCCGACCTTGCGCACCGTGTTCTGCTCGGGCGGGCGGAACCTTGCCCCCCGGGTGCGCGACCGGCTGGCCACGAGACTCGACTGCGAGGTGCTCGAGGGTTACGGCACCCCTGAGACCTCGGCACTGGGCTGCTCGGTACGTTCCGGCGAAGCGCCGGCTCCCGGCTCGATGGGCCGTGCGGTTCCCGGCGTCGAGCTCGCGGTTGTCGACGGTCGCGGTCGCGAGACCGTCGCCCGCCGGGCCGGTGGGCTGGTGGCCCGGGGGCCCAACGTGATGACCGGCTACTGGGAACGGCCCCGGGACACCGCGCGAGCGTTCAGCAACGGCTGGCTGCTCACCGGCGAGAAGGTCCGCCGGGACGAGGACGGCAACATCTACCTGTTGGACGACGTCTGGTGGACCGACCCGCTGCGCGGCCGCGAGAGCGGCCGCGAAGGTCTGTTCCGCCGTGGGATACGTGGGCTCCGAGGCTGATCGCCGGTACCGCCGAACCGGCCCTGGGCGCCCGCACCCAGGTCGGCGCGGACCTCAGAACAGATAGATACCGAGGATCACGCCGGTTGCAGCCAGTAACCATGCATCGGTCACCAACCGCCACGGCAGTGGCGCGGTCCGCAGCTCCATGAAGTAGCGCATGACAAACCTGATCTTCAGCGCCGCGACCAGGATGATCGCCACCGTCGCCACGGTGGGGGTGAATGCGTCCTTCGCCAGCCACCACGTCGAAGCAACGGTGGCCAGTATCAGGGCGGCCCAGACAATCAGTGCCGGATTACGTAGGTGAACCATTTCCCTACCTCAGCAGGTACAAGAGTGGAAAGAGCATGATCCAGAGCAGGTCGACCATGTGCCAGTAGGTCGCGCCGCATTCGAAGACAGTAGGGCTGTCCGGATCGAAAGTGCGCGCCCGGGCCTTGAACCAGAGAACGAAGAGTACGACATTACCGGCGACGACATGGGCGAGATGGATCCCGGTCATCGTGAAGTAGTACATGTAGAAGTCGTTCGTGAGGAGCGTGATGTTCGCGTTCAGCTTCTCGGTGTACTCGATCGCCTTCGACACCATGAAGGCAACTCCGCAGCAGAACGCGCCGGCGAGGAAATGGGAGGCAACCCGTGCCCGGTTCTTCCGCACCGCGTCGAGGGCCAGCACGACGAGCAGGGAACTGGTCAGCAGGATCAGGGTGTTGACCCCGCCGAAGTTCGGGTTCAGTGCATGCCGCGAGGCCTCGAACAGGGCCGGGTCCTGATGCCGCCCCACCATGAAGCAGGCGAAGAGCACACCGAAGACCGTCATGTCCGCGATGACAAAGACCCAGACCCCCTCCACCCCGGGCAGGTGGCGGGGCCTCCGCTCCAGAACCGCGACCGGGTCAACCTCAGACTCCACACTCATGTGATCTCTCTCCATCAGCAACCCGCCACCGCGGCTCGGGTGGGCGCGACCTCCCACCCGAGCCGCGGCATCCGGGAGGGAGACGCCCCTGGAAGCTCAGCGATCAGGCAAGTGACGCCGTCAGCTGCTCCGGCTCGACCGGGGAGCTCTCGGCCTCTGCCATGCGACGGCGGACGTCGCGGATGAGGAAGGTGCTCGCGGTGATCTCCCAGCACAGCCAGCAGAAGTACGGGAAGTAGTAGCTCATGACGCCGCTCCAGGCGAACGGGCCGGTCTTGAGGACACCGGTCAGGCTCGCCGGGAAGAAGCTGACCGCGCAGAAGATGGTCAGGTAGCAGACCCAGTTGGGCATCAGCGGATTCGCCTTGTTCTTGCGGTCGGACAGCACGGCGAGCGCGAGCGCGATCATCTGGAGGGTCGTGCATGCGTAGCACAGGTCGATGACCAACCAGCCGGTGTCGGTCAGTAGTTGGATCAGTGCCGGGTCACGCTCGGGACGGAAGGCGGCCACCGCCCAGAAGGTCGCGCTGAAGGACACAACCATGACTGTGAGGCCCCCGCCAAGCAGCTGCAGGTTGGCGAGAACGGGGTACGAGCCCTCGATCTTGGCCATCCGGGCGCTGATATAGGAACTCCACGGCATGTAGAGCACCACGGTGATCAGCGAGATGATGAATCCGAGGCGAATCTGACCGGTGTTGTTGGCGTACCGGGCGGCCAGATCGTCGGCACTGAGCGCCGGCGAGGGGTTCGGGATGTTGTGCCCGAGGACGCCCCAAAACAATACAAAGGTGACCAGAAAAGCGGGGCCACACAAGGTAGCTATGAGCTGGAATCTCAAGCTAGTCTTCTGATCCATTGTCGGTCGCTCTCCTCCGGTAGCGCGGACTTTCCCTGTCGATCAACCGAAAACCGGCGGCTGCCGGTCATCCCTGCGTCGTGCGACCCGGTGAGCGCGGCACTCCCGGAAGATCGACCCGAGCCGGTGCCGCATACCCCGGCACGGCCGTGCCGGCGAGTGGTCCCAGGTGACGCGATCCCCACGGTTAGTGACAGTCTCACATCAAGCGATGAATAAATGTAACATCGGCTGAACTGCGACGCAATGCTTCTGTGCGGATCATCTCGGTCGAGAACGGCCCGTACCGCGCCCACCGACCACGGCGCCTCGCTCGATCTTCGTTCGCCGCCGCGCCTGCCCTCGGGCCTCCCTCCCGAACGGCCGCACGCGTCGCCCCGCCGGCCCCCTCACCTGTGCGTGAACGCGATGACGAACTCCATGACCGCCAATCCGAAGAACACCGCGGCGCCACATTGACAACCGATGGCCCCCCGCCGCATGGACTGCTCTTTAGCTTTCTGGGCTCTGGGTGACAAGGTGGAGAGGACCAGCTTGTCGGCGTTACGCCGGCCCCATACACCGATCGCGGACAGGATTGCCGCGAAAATCAGCGCAGTGAATCCCGAGGAAATCATTCGGACCGGCTCCTAGTTGCCGTCTCGCTCCACGTGCGGGTACGGGCCCTTGAACGGCCCGGGCAACGAGCCGGCTCCCGCCTTGGGAATCGGGTTGTAGTACACCGCGCCGAGCGACGTCTTGAGCGGCGACTGCAACGATGCCTCGTTGATGTGGACCATCAGCCGGGCGTAGTGGATGCCCGCCTCGTCCTTGCCCTTGAACACCGCGTTGAAGTTGGCGAAGAACGCGGCCAGGTCCGGCCCGTAGGGCTCCGCGTACCGTGCCATGGGATCGGCGTCGCGGAGGATGTCGACGGCATCCGGGGCGATGTCCCCGACGTCGGATCTCAGGGTGTCGATCTTGTCCAAGGTGTCGGGCAGGCGGTCCAACGTCCCGGACAGCGCCGGAAGCAGGTCACGCAGGTCCTTCGTCGTGGGCCTGAGCCTCACCATGGCGGTGTTCAGCTCAGGGGAAGCCTCCCGCAGACCCGCCGCGACGGGGGCGAGATTGCCCGACAGCTCGGAGAGCTTCCCCGACGCCGTCTGGGCCGTCCGCAGGACCGAGGGGAGCAACCGCATGCTGCTCTCCAGCGACTCGTGCTGACCGGCGACGGCGTTGGTGATCTGCTGCGCGTTGGACACGAGTGTGGCGATCTGCCCCTGCTGCGTGTCCAGTGCCCTCATCAGCGTCTCGGTGTTCCTACCCAGCGCGCGCAGGTCGCTGGTTTGGGCCACGAGCGCGTCGAGTGCGGTGCGCCCCTGTCCGCCGAGGCCGCCCAGGCCGGTGGCGGTCAGGTTGACGTTGGCCTGGGTGCCCTGTGTCGCCGCGCCGACGGACCTGATCATGCTGCCCAGCGCCACCCGCGTCGGGGGGTTCAGGTCCCGGATGACGTCGTCCAGCTGGGTGCTCAGCACTGCCGCGCTGTCCGGGAGCGTGGCCCCGTCCGGGTATGCCGGACCGGTGCCGTCGACAACGTCCAGGTAGGTGTCACCGATCAGCGACTTGTTGCCGACGGTGACCTTCACACCCTGGTGCAGCGGGGCAACGCCCTTGAGATCGATGGCGAAGTCGACCAGGACGCCGTCCGAGAGCTGCTTCACGGTGCGCACCTCGCCGATGACCACACCCGCCATGCGGATCTTGCTCGCGGGTACGAGGTTGTCGACATCGCGGATCTTGACGATCGAGACGTACCCCTTGCTCTCCAGGAGCGGCACGCGGGTCGCGGTGCCCTGGAGGAACCAGAGGAAGATCCCGGCGCAGAGGACGAAGAAGCACAGCACGATCGACAGCGCCTTGAGCCGGCCGGCAGGGAGGCTCTTCATCGGTTGATCCCCTTGGTCCCGTCCCGAGGGCCGGGGGCGAACCCGCCGGCATTTCCTGGGAGTACGCCCGCGCAGTCGGGCACCCGGCACACGAAGTGGCCTCGGATGATGTCCTTCTGGGGGCCGTCGCCGGCTCCGAACACCGACCTCGTGTTGTAGACGAACGCCTGGATGTTGCTCATGTAGGTCACCAGGGTCTGGCTGTCCTTGGTCAGGCTCCTGCTCACCGGGACGAGGTCGTCGAACGCCGGCTCCGCGTCGTCGACGAAGGGGCGGAGGTCCGCGATCACGGGCTTGGCCTCCGCAACGAACGGCTTCGCGGACTTCACCGTCCTGTCGAGGTCGTCGACGGTGTCCTCGAACCGGTCGAGCGACTTCGGTAGTTCCTTGGAGGCGTTGCCGAGATTGTCGACCGTGGCGTTGACCTGTGTCGTGAGCGGCTGGACCTTGTCCATCGCGGAGCGGAGCGAGTCGTTGAGCCCCGGCAGCTGGTCGAGGCTGTCCCGCAGGTCGTTGTCGTTGTCGCCCAGAACCGACAACGTCTGTTGGGTGGAGTCGATGAGCTGAGCGACGCGCACGTCGTTCCTCCCCAGAGCTTGCGAGATCCTGGCCAGGCTCGTCACCAGGGTGGCGATCTTCTGCCGCCTGGTGTCGAGGGACTGCATCACCGGCCGGATGCTGTCCAGCGTCGCCTGGGTGGCTCGCAGCCCGCCCGGCAGCTGGTCGGGCGCACGGACCAGAGCCGCGTCGGACTGCACCAGAAGGCTGGTGACCGCCGCCTGCGTCTTGACATCCAGGTTGTCGAGAATCTCGTCGACCTGGATGGGGCGGTCGGTCTGGGTCTCCGGGATCAGGCCGTCCTCGGCCAGCGGCGCCGCCGGCGGCCCACCCGGGTTGATCTCGACGGTCATGTCGTTGAGCACGTTCTTGGGCCGCAGGATGGCCCGCGCGTTCTGGTAGACCTTTTTCGTGCCGTCGATGTTGAGATCGAGAATTGCGGTGCCGTGGTCGCTGACCTCCCAGCCGGAGATCTGGCCGACGATCACACCGGCCATCGTGACCTTCTGCGAGCTGTCCGGGTTCACCCCCGGGACCCGGGCGAACTCCACGTGAACGTGCTGCCGGTTCTGCCAGGGGAACGCCGTGGTCATCTTCGGGTACATGACGCCCAGCGACACCATGGCCCCGACGATCAGCACGGTCACCGCCAGTACGTCGCGGCCAAGGCCGGGAACAGTTCGGATCCGCTCCCAGGTCTTTCTCATGGACGTGTTCATCGCGGAAGTCCTAGGGGTAGGGAGTTGGAGGCGTTCCCCTCCAGCGGCAGCGGGTTGGTCGGCACCACGGGCAGCGGCTTCGAGTTGCTGATCCCGGAGGGCAACGGGCCCGGCTTCGCACCCGGGCGGTCCGCCTGCGGCCCCGGCGGCCCACCGAGGCCCAGTGCCTCGAGGTACTCCTCCAGCGTCTTCGGGAACGCGGCACCGCCCACGGACTGGGCACCGCCGCCGGCGGCCAGTCGCCCCTGCGCACCGTTCCCGTCGTGGGTCTGCCAGGCGAGCGCGCCGTTCACGCCGAGGTAGCCGAGCTCCTCGTAGAACTTGTTGGGGCTGCCGCCGCCCTTGTAGACACCGGTGCCCTGCCAGGAGTTGAGCACCATGTCAGCGATCGGGCCCTTGACCCGGTCGAGCACCGGCCCCTGGATGTTGTCCAGCACGTCCGTCGCGCTGTCGGCGGTCGGGTTGAGCTGGTCCACCATCGGTCGCGCGTCCTCCAGCACGTCGCGGAGGTCGCTCACCACCGGCCGGGCCCGGTCGAGCACCGGGTCGGCCTTGTCCAGCAGCGAGCCGAGTTGGCGCGCCGTCGGCCGCAGCGAGTCCGACGTCGTGGTCAGTCGGTGCAGGGTCCCCCGAAGGTCGCTCAGCCCGGCGCGGGTGGCCCGGAGCGTCTCGGGTGAGGTCCGCACGGAGTCCGCGAACGGGCGGCTCCCGGCGGCGAGCGCCCCGGTGCTCCGTCGCAGGTCCTGGAACAGGTAGCCCAGCTGGCCCTCGTTCTTGAGCATGCCCGCCGCGGTGTTCCGCAGGCCCGACACCACCTCGGTGAGGTCGTTGTCCGGCCGCGTACCGCGGAATGCGGCGAGCACCTCACCGGCCGGCGCCAGCGTCGAAGGGGCGTCCGCCAACAGGTCCCTGATGGCGGCGCTACCGCCCTGCTTCAGTGTCGCGTCGAACTGGCCGATGGTGCCCGGAACCGCCTTCAGGGCATCGGGGGTGAAGGCCGTCAACACGTCGCCCAGCTCGACCGGGGTCTTCGACCGGTCCAGCGGGATGAGCGTGTCGTTGAAACGACCGGTGCCGCCGGGGATCAGCTCGACGTAGTAGGTGCCACCGAGCAGCGTCGTCGCGGTGATCGCCGCAGCCGGGGCCTCGCCCAGCTTGTCGAGGGTTCCGCTGTCCAGCTTCATGGAGACCATGGCCGTGTCGCGGTCTGTCGGTTCCGAGGAGGTCACCGTGCCGACCACGACGTCCGCGATCTTGACCTTGCTCTGGTACGACTGCAGCTTGTAGCCGTGCGGGAACTCGGCCTTGATCGTGTTGCCGAAGCTCAGGTTCGTGATGAGGAAGTCCTTCTCGAAGACCACCACACCGAACAGGAGCACCCCGATCAGGGCGATCAGCCCGACCTTGAGTGGCGAAGCGCCCCGCGCCCGTCTCCGGACCCCGCGGGAAACCTTCTTGAGCCTGTTCATCGTCCACCTCCGGAGCCCAAGGCGGGCAGGATGCCGGCCGGCACCACGTTGTGCGACTGGTCCTTGTCGGCCTGACCGGGCTTCGGGTACTCGTCGCGGGGGTACGGCATGGACTTGAAGACACCGCCGGTGCCTTCCTGCGCCGCGAGTACCACGTCCAGTCGCGCGTACCGGATGTTCGGCGCCGGTCCCTCCGACACGAAGCTGTGGCCGCGGAAAAAGAACTGGCCGATGTCCGGGCCGTAGGGCGCCAGGGCGTCCAGCGGTGTCTCCAGGTGGTTCAGCAGGTCCGCGACCTTGGGAGCGAGGGGGCGCAGGTCGGAGAAGGTGTCGGTCAGGTCCTCCACTGCCGGCTTCGCCTGGTCCGCGACGTCGGGAACCTTGCCCAGCACCGGGACGCTCTCCCGGAACGTGCCGCGCAGATCCGGAACCGTCTGGCCGAGGTCGCCGGCGCCGGGCCTGATCGTCTCCATCGTGGTCCGCAGGTCTGCCAGCGGCGACCGGAGCGAGACCAGCGCGCCCCTCAGCTCCCGCAGCGTCGGTGGGGCCGTCCGCAGGGTGTCCTCCAGTGGCTTGCCCTGGTCCACACCGAGGGCGGCCATCGTGGTGCCGGCCGTGTCCATCAGGGAACGCAGCTGCGCCTGCCGGTCGTCGAGGCGACTCGACAACTGGTCCACACTGTCCATCAGGCCGGGCAGGTCGAAGTCCTTGGACGCGAGTGTGTTCGACGTCAGGGCCAGGTCCTGCAGCAATGCCGGGGCGCTGCCGACGAACCCGTTCAGATCCTGGCCGTGGCCCGCCAGGCCCAGACCGACCTGGCGGACGGTGCTGGTCGCCGCGGCGCGGGTGACCGGATCCAGGACCTCGAGCACATCCTGCAGGTCCGACGAGTCGATGTCCTGTTTCGCCGGGACGGGCTCGCCGTCGGGCAGCGGGCCGGCGTCCGGGGTCCCCGGGTCCAGGTTCACGTACTTCAGGGCCAGCGGGGAGACGCTCAGCACCTCCGCGCTGGCGTTCCGGTAGATGGCCGGCGTCCCACTGATCAGCTCACCGGTGACGATGGCTTCGCCGTCGATGTAGTCGATCGACGAGACCCGCCCGATGCGGCTGCTGTAGACGCGCAGATCGTCGTTGACCTGCAGCGTATGCACGTCGTGGAAGGCCATCTTCACGGTTCTCACCGGCAGGAAGTGGCCGGACTGAGCCTGCGCGGTCACCAGCATCGCCACCGCGACTACGGCCAGGACCAGGACTCCCGCGAGGCCTGACCGTACGTCTTTACGGGCATCGGGCTTAGCCATTACTTCCCTCCGAGCATCTGGCCCACCATGGCGCCTTCTTGCGCCTGGGAGAGCCCAGTTGCGCTGCCGCTCGGACCGCGGGGAGCGTCCTTGCCTGCGCTGGTGTCGCCGCCGTGGCGACCGGGTAGATCCGGGCGCGGAGGCGCGGGCACCGGTAGGCCCCCGAGGGGGTTCGCTCCGTGCAGCGGACCGACCGGGCCCATGAGTCCCTGGCCCAGGGACTGAGGGGACTCCGGGACGATGGCTTTGAAGTAGTGGCTGACAGCGTCGTAGTCGGACGTCGCCAGCGACCAGCCCTTCATGAACTCCATCAGCTGGGTGAGGTTGTCGCCCAGCACGTTGGGGCTCAGCTCGTTGGCCGCGCTCGCCACGCCGCGCAGCCCGCCGCCGCCGTCCCGGAGGTCGCTCGCCACCGGAGCGGCCTCCTTCAGCATCTCCGCGCCCCGGTCGAGGACCGGCGGCAATGAACCCAACGCCGGGTCCGCCGCGTCGGAGAACTTCCGCAGCTCGGAGCTGATGTCGCGGACCTGGTCGGTCACCGGCCGCAGCTCGCGGAGGGTGTCGGTCGCCGGGTCGGCCACGCCGGCGAGCTGCGCCAACCGTTCCCGCGCCTGCACCAGGGTCCCGGGCAGCTCACGCAGAGTCTGCGCGGTCGCCTCCCGCTGGTTCGCCACCGCGGCCAGCGTGGTCGTGGTCGTGTCCACCAACCTGTCCAGCTCGGCGCCCTGGTTCCCCTCGAGCGCACCGGCTACCGGCTGCAGGTGGTCGATGAGGTTGTCCAACAGCTGGTTGTGCTCGTTGAGCACCTTCGACAGTCCCTGGACCTGCTGCATCGACGGCGCGAGCCGTTCGATCGCGGCCGCCGCCTCCTTGCCGTGGCCGTCGACACCCTCGCCGAGGGAGCTGAGCATCAGCCCGAGTGCCTTGCCCGTCGGGTCGTCGACCGAGTTCACCACGTCGGCGACATCGACGCGGGTCCGTGTCTGAGCCAGCGGGATGACGTAGGGCTCTTGCATCAACGGTGCGCTGGCGTCGCCGTTGTCGATCTCGACGTACTTCTCGCCGAGCAGGTTGTTGGCCGTGATGCTCGCCGTCGCGTCCCGGTGCAGCGGGATCCGGTCCTTGAGCTTGATCACGACCTGTGCCTTGCCGTCGACCAGGTTGACCGCGTCCACCTCGCCGACTTGGACCCCGGAGAAACGCACGTAGTTGCCCGCGACGATCGGCATCGCGTCGGCGAAGACCGCGGTGATCGTGTTGGCGTTCTCCTCACTCGAGGATGAGCACCCGGAAATCGGCGCCGCGACGACTGCGGCGAGGCACATGTACGCGCGCCACCTCATCATCAGTTCTCCTTGCTTCCAGATGCGTCGGTCCACGGCTGACCGACAGCCGCACCTGGCTGAGGTGTCTTGGACGGATTGCTCGTGGGCGGGTTGACCGGGTACTCGTCGAGCGAGTTGGCACCGGCCTCGGCCAGCGTCGCCGCCCAGAAGTGCCCCTGTGCGTCGTAGCCCGAGAAGCCCTGCCCGAAGTTCTGCAGCCACCCGACGAGCTCCGGGGTGTACGGCCGCAGGAACGCGACGGCCGGCGAGTAGCGCTGCGCGATCTGGGCGATCGGCGGCAGCACATCATGCGTCCGGTCGAGCAGGTCCGGGGTCTTGCCGAGCAGGTCGTCCAGCGAGTGCAGGGTCGGACGCAGGTCAGCCATCGCGGGCCGCAGATTGTCCAGGACCCCGTTCAGGTTGCGCGAGAACGAGGGCAGTCGCCTGGCCGCCGGCTCGAGATCTTTCAACAACGGGTCCGTCGCGTCCACAGCGCTCGGCACGTCCCCGAGAGTGTCCTGCGCGACCTGCAGCGTCGGAGGGAGCTCCTTGAGGGCCTCGGTGATCTTTGCCTGCTGAGCCGCCACCGGACCGGACAGGGTGGTGAGGTTCTGCACGGACGCGGCGATGTCGCTCTGATGCTCGGTCGCGATCTGCGTGACCTGATTCAGCTGGGATACCAGATCCTTGATCGACTGCCCGTCCCGGCCCAGTCCCTGGAGCACCCCGCCGAGCGCATTTATTGCCGGGCCCGCAGTATCCAGTGTCGCCCGCAGTTGGTCCTCCCGGCCCGCCACGGTCCCACTCAGGTCATTGACCAGCGAGTCGAGTTTGACGCGGGTGGGCGGGTCGAGCGCGGCGAGAACCTGGTCGACCTCCGCCTGCTTGGTCGCCTTCGGTGCGTACAGATCACCGCTGAGGATGGCCGCGTTCTGCGCCGGGCCAGGCGTCAGGTACATCACGCGCTCGCCGACCGCCGAATACCATTCAACCCACGAGGTCGTGCCCTCTCGCAGCGGGGCGAACCTCTTGTCGATGCTCGCGTCGACGACGGCTTTCCCATCTTGAACGGAAATGTCCTCGACAGAGCCGGCGGGTAGACCGTTCACCCAGACCGGCGAGCCTTCCACCAGCTGCGCCGCCGACGGAATCACCAGCTTCACGTGATAGCCGCTGTTCAGCGTCACCACCGCAAAGAGTCCGAGCCCGACAACCGCGACTACCGCGGCTAGCGTGCCGAGAGAACGACGTTGTTTCATCATTCAGACCATTCCCAGATAGTCAGCTGGCCCGCCACCGAGTAGCCGGACACCTTGTCCGGACAATTCGGGCGCGCTTCTCGATGAGCGATATTCTCAGTTTGCGATGGGAGCTCGAGGAAGATGACTGAAGAACAACTGCTGAGCAATCACACCGATGATCCCGATAATGATCAGATTCACCACCATGGACTTAGCGGTGTTGTTACCAACACCCACCGGACCACCACTCGCGGTGAACCCGTAGTAACACCCGACAAAAATGATCCCGACACCGATCAACATCGCGCAACCGATCGCCGAGAAAAAGTCCGGCTTCGTCATGAACGTCCAGAACACCGTCTCATAGCCACCCGGCGATACGCTGTGAAAGAAGTACACACTGAAGATATGACTGGTCAGGAACATCAGCCCGAAGGCCACGAACAACCAGAACGGCATCACAAACAAGATCGCCAGAATCCGGGTCGTGACCAGGTACGCCACCGAGTTGATCCCCATCACCTCGAGGGCATCAATCTCGTCACTGATACGCATCGAGCCCAGCTCAGCCACCAACCCGCAACCGACCTTGGCGGCCAACGCCCAACCGAACAACGACGGATGCGCCGAGTACTCACCGGTCGAGGTGAAGATCGACGTGTAGTCCGCCGCACCCAGCTGCCGCAGGATGTAATGCCCCTCGAGCGAACCCTCCGCGGCCAGCGTCATCATCAAGATCCAGATGACCACCGAACTGGACAGCACCAGAATCCCGGCCTGCCGGACGACCTCGGACAGGTAATACCGCAGCGTGAACGGCACCAACCCCAAGGCCTTACCGGTCAAAATCATCGCCCCGCCGAAGTCGCGAACCAACTGACGGCGCTCAGGATCGACCGGACGACCCGCCACACCAGGCTCCACACCACCCGACTCATCAACGCGAGCATCAGTCTCCGACATACCAACCCCTACCGATTCGCCATCATCTCGGGACGCACATCAAGCACACGACACTGCGGTTCGGCAATCTTCTGTCGCCAGCAATCCGAACCCGATGCTTCTCAAGCAAGGCCTTCGAGCCTCTGTCTCATTAAACGACAATGTCTGCATCAGGTGACGCAGATCTGTAACACTCACCCGTTTGCGCACCGCGTTCTTCGCGGCTACTCAGAGTAATTCCTGCAGTTCTCGCCGGCACTAGGGCGAGTTAGAAAAAGCCCTGATAATCAGCACGCCTAAGCGGGAATTCATCGGGACAGTCGCGCGGCACCGGAACTCTCAGCCCGGAATTCCGACTGCCCCGCGCTTCCCGCCGGGTCCATCTATCCCCTACCGATTCACCATCATCTCGGGACTCAGCCCGAGGGTCACTGCATTGACGCAGAAGTTGATGATGAAGACCGCGATGAAGCAGATCACCACGGATTGGTTCACCGCCCTGCCGACGCCCTCGGGCCCACCGCTGGTGGCCAGCCCTTTCTGGGCGCAGACGATTCCGATGAACAGGCCGGTCAGCAGAGTCTTGACCACAACGCCGACGAGCTCAGCGGTCGTCATGATCGCCAGGAAGTTGGCCATGAACGTGCCGACCGAGGTGTTGTTCAGAACACTTGCCGCTACCAGGCCGGCGCCCAGCCCGATCAGGAGTCCGACGATGACCAGGCCGAGAGCCAGGAACGTGATCGAGACGACCCGCGGCAGGACGATCGAGCGGACCACGTTGATGCCGAGGACCTCGAGCGCGTCGAGCTCCTCACGGACCCGCCGTGCTCCCAGGTCCGCGGTCAAGGCGGTACCCAGTACCCCGGCGACGGCCATCCCCGTACAGAACGGCGCGATCTCCCGCGCGATGGCCATCACCAGGTAGGTACTCACCCGGCTCTGCGCACCGACCAATGTGACGAGGGCGTACGCGTAGTTCGACATGACCAGCACGAACCCGCCGATTGCGACCACCGACGGCATCCACGCGTACCGGAGCATCGAGTACATCTCCTCGATGACGTCGCCCCAGTAGCCGACCGGCTGACGAACGCCCGACGACACGACCTTCGCGAGCAGTTGGCCCAGCTGGCCGATCTGGATCAAGACCCGACGCAGCGGCCCGGGGACCCGAGCGAACACATCGGCCGAACGGTCCCACAGATCCTGATCACGTCTCGGGATCGCGTACTCGCTCCCCTGCGAGACAGGCCCAGCGCTGGTCGACACGAAATCACGCCTTCCTCGACAGCACGTACCGGCGCCGTTCACGAAACATCAGCTACAGCGCCGCTCGGTTACTCCGCGTCGACGGACGCATCCTGTCCGTGACGGCGCTCACGGTATGGAGGGGAGACGCACAACACAGCACCCCGAGGGGGAAGATGGCTCCCCCGCTGGGGGTAAGTCCTACCGGACCGCCTTCGGTGGATCTGCTCGGCACGTCGGTTGACCGCGTGATCCACCGCTGTCGGACCTGGTCAGCGAGGCACGTCCGCGCACAGTGAAGCCGGTCCCCCTGGAGCGGAGAGTCAGAGTGGTCCGCTAGGCGCGGTGTATCCCCCAGGGCCGAACCAAACACCCCCACGGAGAGGTGAGCGGCGTGCCCGGCGGATGTACCGTTCCAAACCCGGCAAAGACGTTGTCACGACCCGCGCGATCACGTCAGCACAGGATCCGTTCCCCGAGGCTTGATACACCTGGAGCACAGTTGGACACCAACACAGCAACCGGCGGCCGGGTGAGCACGATCGACGTGCCGGCGCACAGCATGGAGGTGCGCAACCTGCACAAGTCCTTCGGTAGCGCCTCGATCCTGTCGGGTCTGGATCTGATGTTCCAGGACGATGCGATCACCACGATCCTGGGTCCTTCGGGTACCGGTAAGAGTGTGTTGATCAAGCATCTGGTGGGGTTGTTGGAGCCGGACGACGGCGAGGTGTTGATCTTCGGTCGGGATCTGTGGCAGATCTCCGAGAAGGAGCGCTACGAGCTGCGGACGCGGATGGGGGTGCTGTTCCAGGACGGGGCGTTGTTCGGGTCGTTGAACGTCTATGACAACACGGCGTTCCCGTTGCGCAAGCACACCGACAAGTCCGAGGACGAGATCCGCGAGATCGTGATGAAGCGGCTCACCGAGGTGGGGTTGGAGAAGTCGTGGGCGAAGCTGCCCAACGAGGTCTCCGGTGGTATGCGCAAGCGCGCGGGGTTCGCCCGTGCGTTGGTGATGGACCCCTCGATCGTGTTCTTCGACGAGCCGGACTCGGGTCTGGACCCGGTGCGGACGAGCCTGTTGAACGACCTGATTCTGGATATGCACGCCGAGCACAAGGGCACGTATCTGTTGGTGACGCACGACATCCGGACCGCGCGCAAGGTCAGCGACTACGTCGGGCTGATCTGGAAGGGCAAGGTCGTGCACTACGGCGAGGCCGAGGAAGCGTTCGCCTCCGAGGACCCGTTCGTCCGCCAGTTCCTCTCCGGCGAGTCCGCCGGACCACTCGGCATGGACTGAGCACTCGCCGTACCGAAGACTCGCTCCCTGAACTGACGAGCGCATCGGGGTTTGTCGACCAGCCGACGTGGACTTCGAGTCCGCGTCGGCTGGGCTCGCGAGCCCGGACGCATGGCGACGAGCTCAGGACCGCTGTGGCCGGACTCAGCTGGCTCCATCGCCGATGGATTGGGCCGACCCGGGATTCGCCGGGCGGTGCCGGCATCCGGTCCACCGGCCACCTGACCGAGCTCACCCAGCGGGCCAGTGTGGTCGGATGACCATGTGAGCAACACGAGCCGAGCAACGTAACGCCGATGTCAATACTGTCGTTGACAACATGAGCGGAATGTAGTCAAATCAAGGCCGGTGCGGCTGCGGCACACACCGAACAGCCCTTGGGAGTTCCCGTGACATCCCCGACGACGCGGACCCTCGACACGAACCTCCCTGCCGACATCACCAGTTTCATCGGCCGTCGCCAGGAGGTGGCGGATGCCCGCCGCCTGCTCGCCTCCAGCCGGCTCGTCACCCTCACCGGCGCGGGCGGCGTCGGCAAAACACGGCTGGCCCTGCGCGTCGCCAGCGACCTCACCAAGAGCTATCCCGACGGCGGCGTCTGGTGGGTCGAGCTGGCCAACACGCACGGCCACGAGGCCGTCCCGCACGCGGTCGCCGACGTGATGGGCCTGCGCGACAAGCCCGACGTGCCACTGCCCGAGGCGCTGGTCGAGCACCTGGCCGGGCGGCAGGTACTGCTGGTGCTGGACAACTGCGAGCACCTGATCGAGGCGTGCAGCGCGCTCATCCACGACCTGCTCCGCCGTTGCGCGCAGCTCCACGTGCTGACCACCAGCAGGGAGCCGCTGGGCATCACCGGCGAGTTCATCCTGCCGGTACCACCGCTGTCGTTCCCGGACGCGGACAGCGAGACCGCACCGGACGCGCTGACTGGATTCGACTCGGTGAACCTGTTCGTCGAACGGGCCACCGCCGGCTGCCCGACATTCCGGCTCACCCGGGAGAACGCACCGGCCGTCGTGCGCATCTGCCAAGAGATGGACGGGATCCCGCTTGCCATCGAACTGGCCGCGGTCCGGGTCCGGTCGCTGCCGCTGGACTCCATCCTGCGCCGCCTCAAGGACCACTCCTCGCTCACCGACGGCGCAACCCGGAACCTGCCACACCACCACCGCACACTGCGCGCCTCCGTCGAGTGGAGCCATGAGCTGTGCTCGCCGCCGGAGCGGACCATGTGGGCCAGGCTGTCCGTCTTCGCCGGTGGGTTCGACCTGGACGCGGCCACCGCCATCTGCGCCGGCTCCGGCATGTCGATCGGGCAGACCACCGACGCTATCGCCTCACTGGTCGACAAGTCGATCCTGCTGCGCGAGGACACCGCCGGGCGGGTCCGCTACCGCATGCTCGAGATCCTGCGCGAGTTCGGCCAGGAGAAGCTCACCGAGGCCGGCGAGCTCGTCGAGCTGCACCTACGGCACCGGGACTGGTACCTGGCGCTGACCGAGCACTCCTACGCCTGCTGGCTGGGGGCCGAGCAACCGGCCATCGTCACCCGCCTGCGCGACGACTACCGCAACCTGCTGGCCGCCTTCACCACCTCCCAGGGCTCCCCCGAGGGCGCCGACGCGGCGCTGATGATGGCGTCGGCCCTGGAGCACTACTGGCTGATCCGGGGGTGGCAGACCGAGGGCCGGCACTGGCTGGACGCCGCGCTCAAACAGGGCACCGAGCCGACCCTGCACCGCTGTCGAGCACTGCGGGTGAACGCCTACCTGACCGCGTTGCAGGGCGCGTCCGGCGGCCGGCCGATGATCTCCGAGGCCCGCTCGATCGCCGAGGAACTGGACGACCGGGTCGAGCTCGGCTACGTGGCGATGGTCGGCGGCATGCTGGAGATGTCCGACGCGCAGCTGCCCGAGGCACGTGCCCTGTTCGAACAGTCGCTCGAGGTGTTCCAGCGCGAGCAGGACAACCTCGGTGAGGCCTACACCCTGGTCATGCTGGTCGCGCTGGCCGCGGCGCTGGGCGACAACGCCCTCGCCGAGCTCTGCCACGCGCGCTGCATGGCACTGACCGAACCCCGCCACGAGATGCACCTGCGCGGATTCTCCCTCTGGGGCTGCGGGCTGGCCGCGCTCCGTGCCGGCGACACCGCACGGGCCATCGAGCTCGAACGGGCAGCACTGCAGCTCAAGTGCGGCCTGGAGGACCAACTGGGCACCACGCTGGCCATGGAGGTGCTCGCCTGGATCGAGGTGGCGGAGGGCCGCGACGAACGCGCCGCGACGCTGCTGGGCGCCACCGAGCGGCTGTGGTCGCCGATGCGCATGACGGTCAGCTCCATCCTCGACTTCGGCCGGTTCCGCGAGGAGTACGAGCACCAGCTTGCCTCCCGGATGAACGGCCGCGCGTTCGAGGCGGCGTTCCGGCGCGGCATCCGGATGTCGCTCGGTCAGGCCTTGCCCTTCGCGCTCGGTGAGGACCCGACGGACGAGCCGAGCCCGCTGACCCCGCGCGAGCGGGAGGTCGCCGCGCTGGTGGCCAAGGGCCTGACCAACCGGCGCATCGCCCTCGAGCTCACCGTGTCGCAGCGGACCGTCGAGGGCCACGTCGAGAAGATCATGACGAAGCTCGGGTTCACCAGCCGCACCCAGATCGCGGCGTGGGCGGCGCAGCGCGGCACGTCCTGACCCGTGCCGGCGACAAGATCGGCCCGCTTGCTGTTCCAGCCCGCGACACCACCGGCGATTGCGGGCGCGAACCGCTCCTAACATCCGAGGCAGCGGCCCGGTGCGGTCGGCCGGAGCGGAGGAGCACAGCATGGCCTTTTTCCGCGATTCCGGCGAGGTGTGCGCGTATATCGGGCAGATGTTCGAGCTGTTCGTCGAGGAGTTCGGGGCCGAGGCGGCGCTCAAGGACAGCGGCCTGGTGGTACGGCTCGGCCACACCGCCCCGGACTGCGTGATCGTGGTGGACTTCCCGAACCGGAAGGTGTTCTACAACGCCGCCGCCGACTCGGCCACCACGCCGAATGTGGACATGCTGATGAACAGCGACGACGCCCACCTGTTCTGGCTGGGCAAGCTGAACTTCCCGAACGCGATGGCCCGCCGGCAGGTCCGCATGAGCGGCTCGACGGCGAAGGCGATGAAGCTGTTGCCGCTGACCGAACCGCTGTCCACCATCTACCGGGCGCTGCTCGCGGAGGCCGGTCGCGACGACCTCATCACCGCGAGCTGATCCGCCGCCCGCGACGTTCAGAAGACGAACAGGCCCAGCCCGCCGTCCACCGCGAAGTCCTGCCCGGTGGTGAACGACGCGCCGGCCGACGCCAGGAAGGCCACCATCGCGGCCACCTCCTCGGGCCGCCCGGCGCGCTTCATCGCGGTCGCCCGCTCCACCCGCTCGCGCACGTCGGGGCGGATCCTGTCGTAGGCAGGCGTCCGGATGATCCCGGGCAGCACAGCATTGGCGGTGATGCCCAGCCGTGCCCCCTCCAGCGCGGTCGCCCTGGTCAGCCCGAGCACGGCGGCCTTGGCGGCGGCGTACCCCGCGTGGCCGAGGTCGCCCATCCGGCCGGCGATCGAGGAGATGTTGACGATCCGGCCCCAGCGTTGCTCGCGCATCGCGGGCAGGCAGGCCCGGGTCCAGTAGAACGGGGCGCTCGCGTTGATGGCCAGCTCGGCGTCCCACAGCTCGTCCGGCAGCTCGGTCAGCCACGCGGACTTGTCCGTGATCCCGGCGTTGTTGACCAGCACCAGCGGGTTGCCGAACCCAGTCAGCTCGGCAACCGCGGCCCGCACCGCCGCGGGGTCGGCCACGTCAGCGACCAGCGGGTACACCTGCCCGGCCGGCGATGCCGCGCACAGCTCAGCCAGCCGGCCGGCGTCGAGGTCGACCGCAACGACCGGCAGCCCGGTGGCCAACAGCGCACTGGTGATCGCCACGCCGAGCCCGCCGGCGGCCCCGGTGACGACCGCGACGGCGCCGTCCGGGCGGGTCTGT
Source organism: Pseudonocardia sp. Cha107L01 (assembly GCF_052566575.1). Lineage (NCBI taxonomy): Bacteria > Bacillati > Actinomycetota > Actinomycetes > Pseudonocardiales > Pseudonocardiaceae > Pseudonocardia > Pseudonocardia sp. Cha107L01. The sequence goes on along the minus strand of NZ_CP199579.1, from coordinate 3,498,107 downwards.
TCGGGCAGTTCCATCGTCAGTGGCCTCACAGGATAATGCTGATCTTGCCCTGCGCGTCCAGGGTGTCCTGGTCGAGGATTGCCTTGCGGTGCCGGATGAGCAGCCCGCCGCCGGTGCGTCGCAACACGTACTCATAGCGGCCGACGAAGGACACCTGCACGCCGCGGCGGACCCGGATCACCTGGAAGTTGGCGCCCACCATGACCTCCTCCTCGGTGCTGCCGAGCAGCCGGACATTGGTCAGCAGCCGCCGGGTGCGCGAGTGCGGGAACTCGGCGTGTGCGGTGGGCTTCTTCAACCGGATCACCCGCTGCTCGAGCATCGGGCGGCCGTCGTGGATCAGCGCGAACGTGCGGGCCGGGTCGCCGTCCGGCAGGTCGGTCGCCGGCACCTCGTAGACGCAGTCCAGGGTGAACAGGTCCAGCCACTCCTCCAGCCGCCACTCGTCGAGCAGCGCCGCCTCCCGGTAGAGGAAGTCCTCCACCTCGATGCGGGCCAGCACATCGGCGGGCACGGTCACCATGTCCGGCGCGCTCATCGGGCACCGCCCGCGTTCGAGACGCGGTAGGAGGCGTCGTACGGGCTGCCCTCGCGCACCGCGTGGCCGCCGGTCAGCTGGGCGTTCCACTGCCGCCAGAAGGTCCGCATCTGCAGCTCGTCGACGACGGTGGGCTCCTCGGTGTTCATGCCCCGCGAGATGTCCGACCAGCCCACCTCGTTGATCGCGGAGAACCCGCTCTGACACTGCTCAAGGCCTTCGACGTCGTCCGGGGTGGCCAGCCCGGCCGGTCCCCAGAAGGTCAGCGCGTTGTCGATCCGGTACGGCTTGACCGGGTCGGCGACGTCGCGCGGCATCAGCTGCCAGCCGGTGATCTCTGTGCGGTCCGGCGCGACCGGGTACATGGTGCGGATCTGGATGCCGAAGTTCAGGTCGATGATGGCCAGGCTGGGGAAGATGATGGTGTTGCGGGTGGTGTTGAGCATCTGGGTGGCGTGCGCCTCGCCGAACCGCTCGACCATGTCCCGACGCCGCGCCCGGGTGGCCTCGAGCACCTCGTCGTTCATGATCGGCATGCCCAGCTCGGGGCTCTCCGCCACCGCGTGCCCGTTGCCGAGGTCGACGCCCCGGCCGGGCCCGCCCTTCGCACCGGGCATCGGCGGCGTCACCCCGAGGTTCATCATCATCTCGAAGTACGTCTGGTGCACGGTCATCCCGTGGTAGCCGTCGCAGCTGTTCTCCATGAGCAGCTTCCAGTTCGCGCGCATGGAGTAGTTGTGGGTGCCGGCGACGATCTCCATGCCGTCCGAGGACTGGTCCGCGATCAGGTCGAGCAGGTACCGGGCGTCGGCGAGGTACTCCTCGAGCTCGGGGGTCCGGTCGCTGAAGGTGGCGAACACGAAGCCCCGGTAGGACGCGCACCTCGGCTGGTGCAGCGGCAGCTCGGTCCGGTCGAAGCCGGGGCCGTAGGAGTCGCCGCCGGGTACGCTGACCAGGGAGCCCGCGTTGTCGTAGGCCCAGCCGTGGTAGAAGCAGGTGAAGATCTTCTTCTTGCCGGTCCGCTCCCGGCACACCTCGGCGCCCCGGTGCCGGCAGGTGTTCAGCAGCACCCTCGGTTGTCCCTTGCGGTCCCGGACGAAGATCATCGACCGGCCGCCGACCCGGCGGGTGTGGAAATCGTTCGGCTCCGGGATCTCCGACTCGTGGCCGACGTAGAGCCAGGTCCGGTCGAAGATCAGCTCACGTTCCAGGCGGAGCACCTCGTCGGACACGAACGCCTGGCGGTGGACCCGGAACAGACCGCGGTCGCGGTCGTCGAGGATGAACGGTCGGTGCAGGGTCACGACAGCTCCAGTTTGTGGTGGGGGTCGGCGGTAGTCGTGCCGTGCGCGGTCTCGTGCGCCGTGCCGTGCGCTGTGCGGTGGGCCGTGTCCCCGGCGAGGACCTGGCGTCCGACGCGGCGGACGACGATCGTGGCCGGGCCGGTCAGCGACCAGACGGCCCCGTCGTCGTCCGGCTCGGCGGGCACCACCTCGACCGAGGTGAACCGGCGTCCGCTCAGGTCGTGCAGGTCGATCGTCACGTTCACCACGCACCCGTCGGCCTCGATGTGCAGCAGTCGATGGGTACCGGGCGAGCGGTGCTCGACGATCCTCATCGGGTTCAGAGCACTTCGGCGATGCGCGCGGCACAGCTCTGCAGCTCGACCCCGAGGCTGGGTGAGCGGTGCTGGTTCCTGCGCAGCACGACGGACAGGGCCGCGATCGCGGTGCGCGTGGTGCGGGCCACCACCGGTGCGGCCAGGCAGATCGACGAGGAGAGGCCGCCGTCCTGGACGGCGAAGCCGCGCTGCCTGACCTGGGCCAGCCGGTGCGCCTCGTGGCGGCTCACCGCTTCGCCGCACTGGCGGTCCTCGACCGGGCCGAGGACGCCGGCCGGTGACGCGAAGGCCCGGATCGCATCGCCGGGCGCGGTACCGCCGGCCGGTACCCGGGCGCCGACCGCGGGCACCCCCCGCGCACCCTGGTGGCCGTACACCTTCTCCAGGAACAGCAGGTCGTCCTGCACCAGCACGGTCAGGTGCACCGTCGCATGGGTGGCCTGCAGCAGCTCGACCATGTAGGGCATCGCGGTCGCGCGCAAGGAGCGGGCCCTGGCGTAGGAGGCCGCATTGCCCAGTTCGAACAGCTTCGGGCCGAGTGCGTACCGGCTGCCCTCCCGCTCCACGTAACCCTGCTCGACCAGCAGCGCGAGCATCCGGTGCGCGGTGCTCTTGGACAGCTCCCCGCGTCGGGCGACCTCGGTGACGCCGAGCACTGAGCCGGGCCCCCGGAACGCCTCGAGCACGGCCAGCGCCTTCTGCACGCTGGTGCTGCCGGAGACGTCCGAACTGGCGCGGTCGTCCGCGCCGCATCGCCGGGGACCGGAGCCCAGGGGGACGACCCGCGCCAGCTGCTCATTCGACATCAGCGCTGCGGATGCGCTCATTCGCACCTCCTCCGGCCCACCACCGCCGCATCGCGGGGGACCTCGCCCGGCGCGGACCGTGCGGTTCCGCGTGGTCAGTGAGCTTGGCAAAGGGTGACCGGAGTTACAGCGGGGTATCCCGCACACCCATACCCGTATTGCGGGTACGTTGACTGTCAACAGGTGCATTGATAGCGTCCGGAACAGTCGAAACCTCGCGGAGGTCCAGTGCCGAACCGCTTCGCGCCGGGTGACGAGCGCGGTGCGCTCAACCTGGTCGACCGGCCCGCGGTGCGGCGCGGGCTGGCCAGCGCCAGCCAGGGCACAGTCATCCCACTGGCCCAGCCGATCGGCGCCGGCAACACCCCGATCGCCGGGATGCGCACGCCACCGGTGCACTTCATGAGCCGCGACGGCGGTGACTACGCGGCCGGCTTGCCCGAGCGGCCTGGCTTCGGCTTCGCCGACGACTCCATCCTGCTGGCCTGTCACGGCGCCACCCACCTCGACGCCCTCGCGCACGTCTGGCGGGACGGGGTCATGTACGGAGGCTTCAGCAGCGACGAGGTCACCAGCCAGGGCGCCAAGCGCTGCGGCATCGACAAAGCGGGCCCGTTCGTCTGTCGGGGCCTGCTCGTGGATGCGGTCCCGCCCGGGCACGCCGCCCTCGCACCGGGCACCCCGATCGGGGTCGACGTGCTGCGCACGGCGCTGCGTGACGAGCAGCCCCGCCCCGGCGACGCACTGCTGGTGCGCACCGGCTGGCCGGCGAGCTGGCGCGCGGACCCGTCGATCGGCACCGAGGCCTGGCCGGGGTTGGACGGCGACTGCGTGCAGTGGATCCTGGACAGCGGCTTCGCGCTGGTCGGCGCGGACACCATCGGCGTCGAGGTGTCGCCGTCGACCGACCCGTCCTGCGGAGCACCGCTGCACATCGCGCTGATCCGGGACAACGGCGTCTACTTCCTCGAACTACTGGAGCTCGACGCCCTGGCGGCGGCGCTGGCCGAGCAGCGCCGCCACGACTTCCTGCTCGTCGTCGCGCCGCTGCCGATCCACCAGGCGGTCGGCAGCCCGGTGGCCCCGGTGGCGGTGCTCTAGATGGCCGAGGGGCGCGCGAGTCTCGACCAGCGCACCGCCCGCCGCGAGAAGTACCTGGCCGTGGTGCCCGTCTCCGACACCGAGCTGCGGATCGTCAGCACCCTGCGCGACACCAGCACCTCGGTGGCCGACTCCACCGACGTCGAGCTGATCCACGACCTGCGTCTGGAAGCCACCATCACTCTGCCCGACCTGGTCATCACCGAGGTCACCGGGCACTCCGACCAGCAGCCGTACGACCAGTGCGCGCTGACGCTGGCCCCGCTCGGGCGGCTGCGCGGGCTCACCCTCAAGCGCGGCTACCGGCGCCAGGTGTTGGAGCGCCTCGGGGGCACCCAGGGCTGCAGCCATTTCCTCACCCTTGCGCTCGAGCTGTCCGCCGCCAACGTGCTGTCGATCTACCTGCGGATGCGCGCCGAGACGCCGAACACCCCGACCACCAGGGCGGACGGCACCTGGGCGCGGACCGGGCTGCGGGTGGAGCCCGGTCTGATGAACGCCTGCCTGGCACTCGCTGAGGGATCCCCCGTGCAGCGACGCGCACTCGGCCAGCACGACGAATAGGCGAGAACCGAACCGCGCGCATTGTCAGTTCCGCGGGTTCTGAGCATTTTCAGTTCCACGCAGCGGTACAAAACGGCTTTCCCAGGAGTGGCGGTCCGCAGACTGTGAACCTCAGTCGATGCGCCGTTCGGAGGCCGGGATGACCCGTCGGGTACAGCTCCTCTGCGCCTGGGGCGCACCGGTATCGATGATTGCATTCGCCGTCGGCTGGGTTGGTTTCGCGGGATTCCTGCCTCCGCTGTCCCCGTCCGACAACGCGGCGGTGATCGCCGACATCTTTGCCGAGCGGCGCACCGGGATCCGATTCGGCGCGATCATCATGATGGTCGGCACGATGTTCTGGATTCCCTGGGCCGCGGTCGTGGCCGCCCAGCCGCGACGTACCGAGCGCGATCGCGGAGTTCTCCCGCAGACACAGGTCGGCTGTGCAGTGGCGGCGACAGCAATCGTCATCATTGCGATGTTGATCTGGGTGGTCGCGGCGTTCCGCCCGGATCGTTCACCTGAGCTCATCCAGACCCTGAGCGATCTGGGGTTCGTCATCTCCATCATGCCGTTCGCGGTCTTCTGCGTCTGGAACGTGGCACTGGGCCTGGCGATATTCGCTGACGACGGTCCGGCGCCGGCATATCCTCGCTGGTCGGCCTACCTGTGCATGTGGACCGCGCTGCTGTACGTCCCCGGCGGCGCCCTGGCCTTCTTCCAGACCGGCCCGCTCGCCTGGAACGGGGCGTTCGCCTTCTTCCTGCCGGCGATCGCGTTCTTCATCTGGCTGATCGTGATGACCGTACTCACGCTCAGGTCGATCAACCGACCACCGGGTGCGGACCACGAATTCTCGACGATCCCAACCAGCAGACAGGTACCGGCATGACGCGATCAGGGGTTCGAATGGACAAGGCCGCCCGCGAGAAACTCGCCATCGCCCTGCTCGTGGTTTTCCTCGGCGGCTGGATTGCGACATCCATCGTCATCCAGATCGTGCAGGTTCACGAGTACGGCTACGGCAGCGGTATCGGCGACGGAGGCCACGTGCCGCCCTCGGTCCGGGACAAGATCGGCGCCGACGGAAATATCGAACAACTCATGAAGGCGACGAACCGATGAATCTGGATGCCGTGTTGGAATCCGGTTGGCGTCTCGGGCTGACCCTCCTTGCGCTGCTCGCTCTGGCGGCCTTCTGGTACCTGCTGGTATCCAACCTCACCCCGTTCGAGTCCACATTCACCGACGAGCAGGTAACGGCCGAGAAGGAACGGGAGCGGCGTTTCAGCACGCTCAGGCGGGTCACCGTCGGCATGGACGTGCTGTTCTTCGCCTGGCTGGTCGTCGAGGGCGCCTTCCTGGTGCCGTGGTTGTTCATTCGGTACGGAATACGATGAATGGGATGGTCCAACGTGACTGATACCGTGTCGGAAACCAGTACGGCACCGCCGGGAACCGCCGCGGCGGTGGATGCGGCGGCGCTCGCAGCCAAGGGCGACCGGTTGTACATCATCGGCTGCATCATCTGCGGAACCTGGGTGCTGGGCCCGATCGGCGCGGTTCTCGTGCTGTGGGGAATCTTGCTTCTGCGGAAGGCGGAGCGCCACGGTGCGAGCATCCGGCCGTGGGCGATCACTCTCGTCGGTGGGTTCATCCTGATCGACACGTCCGTGAACTTCTTCGCCTGGGGTCTCGATCTCTTCCCGGCACACGGAACCGCACTGGGCAGCGGTCTCTGGATCGACTACGGGCGCCTGGTCGACGGCGGCTACATGTACAACTACAACTCCACGGCAGTCGGCGGAGTCGCGGATTCCGGCGAGAAGAGCGTGCAGATCTGCATGGTGCTGATGGCCATGCCCATCAAGCTGGCGGCGGCGTGGGGTTTCCTCCGCATGAAGCAGTGGGGTCTGCAGTGGACCCTGATCTCCTACTGGATGTATTTCGCCTGCTGGATGATCTATCTCTCCAACATGCTGCTGAACTTCCCGCTCCGGTTCGGCTCTTCGGACTTCGGAGCACTCGGATTCTGGCTGCTGGTGAACGTGCCGTTCCTGGGCCCGCTGTTCCTGCTGCCCTACCTCCACACGGTCCGCCGGGATCTGTGGACGTAGTCCTACCCACCATCCGTTCTGCCACTAACCGAGATCCACCCACACCGCGCCCTCGGCAACCCGCACCGGATAGGTCTTCAACGGTCGGGTAGCCGGGAGCTGGGTGGCCTCTCCCGTGCGCACATCGAAAGCGGCCAGATGCAGGCAGCAGACGATCTCATGGCCCTCCAGGTCGCCGTCCTCGCCGAGCGACCATTCCTCGTGGGTGCAGGAGTCATCGGTCGCGAAGAACTCGCCGGCCACCCGGTGGATCGCTATCTCGGGACCACCGTCGACCTTCAACGACTGCCCATCGAGTAGGTCGTCCACCTTGCACGCCAAAATCTCCGGCACGGCACATGTCCTCTCTGCCCTTTTCGCCATGGTTGCGCGATGCGACATTGCCCTAAAGCACAACGTTCCGCTCCCCGAAACCGCGCCGAATCCGCGGCGGATCGCTGTGACCAACCGAAACTCCACGAACCCACACAAGAAGGAGCCCGCGGCCATGACCGTGTTGGACAACCCCACGCTCGCCGCCGACGAGGTGTTCGCCGCGTGGCTGGACGAGTTCGGCGCCGCACTCGAGCTCGCCGAGCCGGCCCGGGTCGCGGACTGTGTCCTCGAGAACGGCTACTGGCGCGACATGCTCGCGTTGACCTGGGGGTTTAACACCTATGCCGGGCGGGCGGACATCACGGCCGCGCTGGCCGCCCTGCTACCCGAGGCGCTACCGAAGGCGGTGCGCGCGGCGAAGGGCCGCACCGCGCCTCGGCTGCTCAAGCGGTCCGGCAAGCGGGTCGTCGAGGCCTTCTTCGACTTCGACACGACCGCGGGGCGTGGTACCGGGTTCGTCCGGCTGCTGGTCGACCCGGTGCGGCCGCACCGGTCCCGGGCGTGGCTGCTGCTGACCAGCCTGCAGGAGCTGCACGGCTTCGAGGAGAAGATCGGCGACCGCCGCCCGACCGGTGTCGAGTACTCGGAGAACTTCGCCGGGGACAACTGGCTGGACCAGCGCGTCAAGGAGCAGGCCTACACCGACCGCGACCCCGAGGTGCTGGTCGTCGGCGGTGGCCAGGCCGGCCTGATCCTGGCTGCCCGGCTGCGCCAGTTCGGGGTCGACGCGCTGATCGTGGAGAAGCACGGCCGGATAGGCGACAACTGGCGGACCAGGTACCACTCGCTGACGCTGCACAACGAGGTCTGGGCCAACAGCCTGCCCTATGTGCCGTTCCCGCCCACCTGGCCGACCTTCGTACCGAAGGACAAGCTCGCCGGCTTCCTGGAGGCCTACGCCGAGTTCATGGAGCTCAACGTGTGGACCGGCACCGAGTTCGCCGGCGCCGACTACGACGACCTGGCGAAACTCTGGACGGCGCGGGTCACCCGGGCCGACGGCACCCTGAGGGTGCTGCGCGTCCCACACCTCGTACTGGCCACCGGCAGCGTCAGCGGGGTACCCAACCGGCCCGCCCTGCCCGGGCTCGACGACTTCGGCGGAGAGGTCCTGCACTCGAGCCGGTTCGGCAGCGGGGTCCGGTACCGGGGCCGGCGCGCGATCGTCGTCGGCACCGGCAACAGCGGCCACGACGTGGCCCAGGAACTGCAGAGCAACGGCGCCGCACAGGTGACGATGGTCCAGCGGAACCCCACCTGCGTGGTCAGCCTCGTGCCCAGCGGCACCCTGGTCTACTCGCTGTACTCCGAGGGCCCGCCGAACGAGGACATCGACCTGATCACGGCGGCGATCCCCTACCCGGTGCTGCGCGACACCTACCAGTGGATCACCAAGACCACCTGCCGACTGGACAATGAGCTGCTGGACAAGCTCAACGCGGCCGGCTTCGAGACGGACTTCGAACCGGACGCCACCGGCTTCCACATGAAGTACCTGCGCCGGGGCGGCGGCTACTACATCAACGTCGGCTGCTCCGACCTGATCACGGACGGTGCGATCGGCGTCGTGCAGGCCAGGGACATCGACCGTTTCACCGAGGGCGGCCTGCGCCTGGGCGACGGCCGGACCGTCGAGGCCGACCTCGTCGTGCTGGCCACCGGTTACCAGAACCAGCAGGAGGCCATCCGCCGGCTGCTCGGCGACGAGGTGGCGGACAAGGTCGGGCCGGTCTGGGGCTTCGACGAGGACGGCTTCATGCGGAACATGTGGAAGCGCACCGCCCAGGACCACTTCTGGATCATGGGCGGCGCGCTGAACGAGTCCCGGCTGTACTCCCGGGCACTGGCCCTGCAGATCAAGGCGGAGCTGGAGGGCCTGCTCCCAGCACAAAACCCCAGCTAGGGGCACTCAGGCTGCTGACCTGGGAGCGGCTTTCGTCGAGGTCGACGTGAGTCTGGTTCCCGGCGAAAAATACCGAACTGGCGTTGGTCTCGGTGACGATGGACGCGGCAGGACCGACACCGGACCGCCCTGTCGGTGACGGGGCGTCACGGCCCGCGTCCTGTCGGAAGGCGTGAGCGTGCCGTCTCGACAGAAGCAGGAGCGGGCGGACGGAACAGCAGACCTCCAGAGAACTCTGCCCCAGTGCCACACGGGCCCCGTGTTCGTACTGGTCACAGAGCGCGCTTCGCAAGCCCCTAGAGCATCGAGCTGCCGCCGTTGACGCTGACCACCTGGCCGGTCACGTAGCCGGCCTCGTCGGAGGCCAGGTAGGCCACCATCGAGGCGACCTCGTCGACGGTGCCGGCCCGCCCCGCCGGGATGAGGTCCACCATCCTCTTGATCATGGCGAGCTCCTCCGGCCGGTTGAACGCGTCGTAGGCCTCGGTCCGGATCGCCGACGGCGCCACGGTGTTCACCGTGATCCCGTCGGTGATGAACTCCCGGGCCAGGCCGGTGGTCAGGCCGTGCACCCCGCCCTTCGCCGCGTTGTAGACGGCGTGCCAGTAGAGGCCGTTGCGCACCGACTCGGCACCCATGTTCACGATCCGCCCGTAGCCCTGTGCCTTCATCACCGGCAGGGCTGCCAGCGAGCAGTAGATCGTGGTCCACAGGTTGCGGTCCACCGTCGCGCGCAACGTCTCCTCGGTGTGCGTCAGGGTCGGCCGGACCACCCCGCCGCCGGCGTTGTTGACCAGGATGTCGACCCGCCCGTAGGCCTCCTGGCACGCCGCGACGAGCGCGTCGGCGTTGGCCCGCTCGGACAGGTCACCGGTCCGGGCCACCGGCGCGGGCCGGCCGCCCCGGGCCAGGCCGGCCGCGGTCTTCTCGATCAGCTCGGCGTCCAGATCGGCGATCACCAACCGCACGCCCTCGTCCGCGAACCTGGCGGCGATCGCCTTGCCGATGCCCACCGCCGCCCCGGTGACGATCGCGGTCCGCTCGGCGCTGTACCTCATGCTGACCTCTCCCCACGCCGCCCTCGGATGATCGTCCGGGCCGACAGCCGCCCGGGCATCCCGGTCACACCGCCACCCGGGTGGGCACCGGCCCCGCCGAGGAACAACCCATCGACCGGCATCGCGATGCCGCCGAACCCGAGTGCCGGGCGCAGCGGTCCCTGGCTCAGGAGCAGGTGGTCCACGTGCATCGCGGACCCGTTGGTCGCGCGGGTCCGGGTTGCGGCCGCCTCGGGCGTCTCCACCCAGCGGCCGATCTCGAACTCGGTGATGCCGTCGTAGAAGTCCGCGGCGCGGCTGACCATGTTGTCCGCCGCCCGCTTCTCCCAGTTGTCCCAGCCGCCGTCCGGGTGCAGCGGCAGGTTCGTCGCGAACAGGTAGAGCGAGTCCTGTCCGTCCGGGGATTGGCTCGGGTCCACGGCGTTGAGCAGCACCGGCCACATGCCGAGCTCCTCCGGTTCGGGCACCAGCCCGGCGGCCGAGCGCCGGTAGCCGCGCCTGATCCCGTCCGGCGTGCCGATCAGCGCGGCGGGGCGGCGCAGGTCCAGGCCGTCGCCGCGCCACCTCTCGTGCCGGCGCAGCTCCAGCCGCCCGGACAGCGCGAGGTCGGCCTTCATCGCCCCGGCGCCGGCGCTGCTGGACGGGATGTGCCGGACCCGGTTCGCCAGCTCGGGCGCCAGCGTGCCCGCCGGCAGCAGCTCGCCGAGCGCGGTGCGCGGGTCGCAGGTCGCGAGCACGGCGTGCCTGGCCCGCACCCGCTGGCCGTCCGCCAGGCGCACCCCGACCGCCCGGCCGCCCTGGACGAGGATCTCGGCGACCGGGCTGGCGGTGCGGATGCGGCCGCCGACCGAGGTCAACCGGGTGGCCAGCGCCGCCGGGATGGCCTGCATGCCGCCGACCGGGCGCGTCGAGCCGCCGCGGTGCAGGAACGCGAGGAACAGGTGGGTGACCGAGGTGCCGGCCGCCTCGATCGGGTTCGCGCCGGCGCCGAGGCAGTAGAGCAGGGCCCGGGTGACCGGGTGCTCGAAGCGCTGCTCGATCGTCTCCTCGCCGGAGGCCAGCAGGAACCGCCCGAACCGGCGTAACTCCCGGCGATGCCGCAGTGCGCCCAGCGCCACCGTGCGCAGACCGGCCAGCCCCGGCCGGGACGGGTTCATCAGCATGGCCGGCAGCGCGAGCTCGGACAGTGCGTGCAGGAACCTGGAGTACTCGAGGTAGGCCTCGGCGTCCCGCGCGGAGAAGCGCCGGATCTCCGCGGCCGTCTTGCGCGGGTCCCGCCACACCGCGATCGACGCACCGTCCGGGTGCAGGTAGACGTAGGACGGATCGACCTCGATGGTGCGCAGCCCGTAGTCCGCCAGCCGCAGCTCGGCCGGGACCGGGCTGCTCTGCCAGAACAGCAGGTCCGCGGCGCAGTAGTTCACCGTGTGCCCGGGAGCCTCGGGTATCGCCGTGCCGGACGCCGTCATGCCGCCGACGGTCGCCGCCGCCTCGAGCACCACGACGTCCCGGCCGGCATCCGCGAGGTAGTTGGCGGCGACCAGCCCGTTGTGCCCGGCGCCGATGATCACGATGTCTGCGTATTCGCTACCCGCGTTCACCCGGCAACGATGGCATCCCGCACCGGGGCCGGCCGCCGGTCGTTCCGGCTGGCAGGACCGCGATCAGGCCGGGATCAGACCGAGATCAGGCGGCGGTGACGACCGTGCAGGTGGAGAACTGGTTCGCCCCACCCTGCCCCGTCGCGACCGCCACCCGGGCACCCGCCACCTGCCGCTCGCCGGCGGTGCCCATCACCTGCTGGGCGCACTCGGCGAGCCGGATGAGCGCGGTGGCGCCGACCGGGTTCGCCGCCTGTGGCCCACCGGAAGGGTTGATCACCGTGTCGCCGCCCCAACGGCCGAAGCCCGAGCGAACCAGGTCTGGGCCGTCCGGGGCCGTGCACAGGCCGAGCGGCGCGTAGGCCATGGTCTCCGCGCTGTTGAACGGGGCGTGGATCTCCAGCACGTCCGCGTCCCGGCCGGACCGCAGACCGGCCAGGTCGTAGGCGCGCCGGGCCGAGCGCTTCAGCGTGACCATCTCGACCAGGTCGCCGACCGGCCGGTTGAACCGGTCCCCCATGTTGTAGGTGTCGCTGGTCGAGGCGCGGCCCGTGACCCGCGCCCGGGTGTGCCCGGTGACCACCTGCTCGCGCGCGACGACGATCGCGCAGACGCCCTCCGACACCGGGCAGGCATCGAGCTGCGCGATCGGCCAGCTCAACATCCTCGACGCCAGCACCTCCTCCTGGCTGTAGGGCTGTCGGATCTGGGCCAGCGGGTTGCGCGCGGCGTGTGCGAAGTTGCGTTCCGCGACGCCGGCCCACAGCTCTCGGTCGTACCCCCAGAGCGACATCATCCGGCTCGCCCGCAGGGCGCACATCGAGATCGTGGACAGCCCGGTGTCCCGCTCGTAGATCGGATCGAAGATCGAGTTGAAGACCGCCGGCACGCTGCGGGCCTGGGCCATCCGCTCGACCCCGACGATGACCGCGATATCGCCGCGGCCCGCCTCCAACAGATCCATGCCCGCGTACGCCGCCGCGATGCCCGTGGTGCCGCCGGTGTTGATCCGCATGCTCCACCGGCCGATCGCACCGGCGGCCGCCATGAACCTCTTGTCCGGGCAGTTCTCCCCGGCCAGCCCGTCGGGCGCGAACCCGGTGACCACGATGTCGACGTCGTGGGCGGACACCCCGGCCTGGGCCAGCGCCTCACGCACGGCCGCCCCCACCAGCTCGGACGTCGAGCCCTCGTGGCGGCGCCGGTAGGGAGTCTGGCCGACCCCGATGATCGCCAGCTCGTTGCCGCCCTGGCTCATGCCGTACCTGACCCGGTGGTCGACCCGGGGATGAGCTCGAATGCGAAGTCGGTGATCCGGCCCTGGCACTTGTCCTTGAACACGACCCGAACCCGGGGCAGCGTCAGCAGGAACTGCCCGGCCGCGTCGATGTCGCTCAGGTCCACCCCCTCGACGGCGTTGAGGAGCGCGGTGCCCGCACCGTCCAGCGTCACGTACGCGACCACCAGCGGCGGCTCGGGCAGCCCGGGGAATGACGAGGTCATGATCGTGAACGTGTCGAGGCGCCCTTCGCTGCCGACCTCGCGCCAGTCGTCGGTCTCGACGAAACAGGCGTCGCAGAACCCCCGGGCCGGGACCAGCACCCGGTCGCAGTCCGGGCAGTGCGTCCCCATGATCCGCCGGTTCAGCCGCAGCTCCTGGAAGAAGCGGCTGGCGGCGGCGCCGGCGTAGTAGCGGTAGGCGAAGTCCCAGTGACCGTCGATGGTCACCGGTTCGTCGACAGAATCCGACGGTTGCGTGGTCATCGGTCACCCTCTCTGCTCCGCCGGGAGTCACCCAGCACCACGGCGGCCTGGGTCTGCGCAGCCACCACCGACGAGCCGCTGGCCAGCGCGTACCGGGCCGACTCCGCGACCAGCCGGCGGCCGGCGCGGGCGATGCGGACCAGTCCCATGGCCGGCGCGCAGTAGCCGACCGCGGCCGCGCCGGCCGGATCCAGCCTCGGATCACCGGCACACGCGGCCATGCCGCCGCCCGGGGCCGCGGCGCCCACTGCCTCGACGGCGAGGGCCTCGTCGAACAACGTGAGCCCGTCCAGCTCCAGCACCGCCACCTCGGAGGCTCCGCAGCCGGCCTCACGCAGCGCCTGGCCGGCGGCGGACCGCAGCGCCGGCAGGCCGAGCAGGTCCCGGTCCCCCAGCTCGAACGGCTCGGTGCCCATCCCCACGCCGATCACCTCCACCGGTGACGGCTCGGCGCGCAACACCACCGCGGCGACCACATCGCTCCAGAAGGGCAGCTCCTCGGTGCGCAGCGGCCAGGCCGGCGCCGAGGTCCTGCCCGGGTCGGCGGGGCGAGCGCCGCGGCGGGCGGTGGCCAGGGCCCGGTGCTCGGCGTAGCCGGGGTGCTCGACCAGCGCCCTGGTCGCGCGCAGGCCGCTGACCCCGATCTCGGTCATCGCCAGCGGACGGGTGGTGAACGGGTCGAACAGCGCGTGGGAGATCTCGTCGACCGGTCCTTCGCTGGCCCGGCCCCAGGCCGCCACCAGACAGGCGCCCGCCGAGCCGGAGCGGACCCGTGCGTCGGCGAGCACGAAGGCCGCCGCGCCGTCGTCGCCGAGGCGGGTCTCGTCCTTCAGGTAGGCCGCGGCGGCGGGCGCGGTGACCATGTTGGTCAGACCGCGGCCGTCGACCAGGTCGTGCGCGCCCAGGACCACCGCGTCCAGGTCGGCGGCGGCGATCCCGGCGGACCGCAGCGCGTCGCTGACGCAGTCGAAGATCAGGTCCTGCAGACTCCGGGTGGTATCGGCCCAGGTGGTGCTCACCGCCGCGCCGTGCACGAATACTCGCTGCATCAGATCGACCACCTGTCAACTAGCATGTTGACACTATCGCCACACCTGGAGGACAGCACGTGCCGGAGCCGGCGGCGGACGAGTCGAGCGGGATCGGTCGGCGGCGGGCGCTGGCCCGCCGCGAACGCAACGCCAGCTGGCTGGAGCGGCGCGAGCAGATCCTGGCCGCCGCCGCCGACGCCTTCCGCGCCAAGGGCTACCAGGCGGCCAGCATCAGCGACATCGCAACGCGCCTCGGCAGCGACCGGGCGAACGTCTACTACTACTTCGCCAGCAAGGAGGAGATCTTCCTTGCACTGGTCCGCCAGGCCGTCGAGTCCAACGTGGCCGACGTCGAGGCCGCCGCCGAGGCGACCGGCTCCCCGACCGACCGGATGCTTCGGGTCATCGAAGCGCTCGCCGCGTCCTATGAGCAGCACTATCCCTACCTCCACCTCTACGTCCAGGAGGACATGCGCCGGCTGTCCGACGACGGGTCCGAAGCCGAGAAGCACCTGCGCGACTGCAGCCGGCGCTACGACGACGCACTGCTGAAGATCGCGCGCGAAGGTGTGCGCTCCGGCGAGTTCCGCCCCGACGTCGACCCGCAGATGCTGAAGTTCGCCGTGCTCGGCGCGGTGAACTGGACCCACCGCTGGTTCACCCCGGACGGGCCGATGACCGGGGCCCAGATCGGCCGGGCGTTCAGCGACATCTTCCTGCGCGGGTTCATTCGTGAAAAGTGATGTGTAGCTGGGTGAGGCTGCGGGAGACCACGGTCGGGTTGTAGTGCAGCTCCTGCTCGTGGACGGTGAACCGGGGGAACGCCCGCGACAGCGCGAGGAACGCCTCCTCCGCCTCCAGCCGCGCCAGCGGGGCACCGAGGCAGATGTGGATGCCCTGCCCGAATGTGGTGTGCCGGTTCGGCCGGCGGCCGATGTCGAGCCGCTCCGGGTCGGCGAAGCTGGCCGGGTCGTGGTTCGCGGCGGCCTGCACGAGCAGCACCCGGTCACCCTCGGCGATCTGCTCGCCGCCGATCTCGAGCGGCTCGGTGGCCCAACGTGCCATCGCCCGGATCGGGCCGTCGTAGCGCAGCATCTCGTCCGCCGCGGTCCTGGCCAGCGACGGGTCGGCGCGCAGCCGCCGCCACTCGCCCGGGAACCGGTCGAACACGACCATCGAGTTCGCCAGCAGGTTCATCGTCGTCTCGTGCCCGGCGAACACCATCAGGATCGCGTTGGCGATGACCTCGTCGTCGGTCAGGACGTCGTCGCCGTCGACTGCCTGCACCATGCGGCTGAGCAGGTCGTCCCGCGGGTGTGCCCGGCGCGCGGCGACCACCGGGCGGAGGAACTCGACCAGCTCGTTCATCGCCTGCTCGCCCTTGCGCATCCGGTCCGCGTCGTTGCCCCGGACGAAGATCACCGCGCCGAGGTCGTCGGACCACTCCCGCATCTGGTAGCGCCCCTCCGGCGGCACGCCCAGGAACTCGGCGATCACCACCACTGGCAGGGTGAAGGCGAATTGGGCCAGGAAGTCGACCTCGGTGCCGCCGCGCAGCGGCTCGACGAGCTCCTTCACCAGCTCCTGCACGCGGGGGCGCAGCACCTCCACGCTGCGCGGCGTGAACGCCTTGTTGACCAGGGACCGGACCCTGGTGTGGTACGGCTGGTCCTTCCAGACGAAGAACTTCGACAGGAACGAGAACAGCTGCTGGTACTGCGAGGCCTCACCGCTCAGGCTCGCCCCGAAGGGCCCGGCGAACCGGTCCGAGGACAGCTTCGCGTGGTTCAGGAAGACCTGTGCCACCTCGCGGTGCCCGGTGACCACCCAGCCGTTCCAACGCGGGTTCCAGTAGACCGGCGCGGTCTCGCGCAGCCGCCGGTAGAAGCGCATCGGATGGTCGATGGCCTCGGGGGACAGCAGATCGTCGAGATCGACATCAAGCACCACGGACCCGCCGCTCCTCGCCCGCCCAGTAGGGTTCGCGCAGCACCTTGCGCTGGATCTTGCCGACCGGGCTGCGCGGCAGCGGGTCGGTGCGGAAGGCGACCGAGGCCGGCTTCTTGTACGAGCCGAGCAGCTGTCTGCAGGTGCCGATCACGGTCTCCTCGTCGAGGTCGCAGCCGGCGGCCACCACCACCGTCGCCAACGGTGCCTCGCCCCATTTCTCGTGCGGTACGCCGAACACGACGACCTCCCGGACCGCCGGGATGCTCTGGATGGCCTGCTCCAGCTCGGCCGGCCAGATGTTGAAGCCGCCCGAGACGATCATGTCGTCGACGCGGTCGACCACGTAGAGGTAGCCGTTGCGGTCGAGCCGGCCGATGTCCCCGGTGAGCACCCAGCCGTCCCGGAGCCGGCGTTCGCTCTGTTCCGCGTCGCCCCAGATCCCGGTCATCTGCCCGTCGCAGCGGATCGCGATCTCCCCGGTCTCGCCGACCGGCAGCGAGTTGTTGTCCCCGTCCCGGATGTCCAGCTCGGCGAACGGCATGACCCGTCCGGCCGAGCGGATCCTCGGCGAGTCGGGCCCGGCGGAGAACCACTCCTTGGGCCCCATGAACGACACCGGCACGGCCTCGGTCTGGCCGTACATCTGGAACAGGGTGTCGCCGAACACCTCATGCGCGGCGAGCGCCGTGCGGGCGCTGATCGGCGCGGCGGAGAGCATCACCGCCTTGAGCGAGGGCAGCGTCTGTGGCTTGCCACCGACCGAGTCGACGATGTCCGCGACCATCGTGGGGACCGCGAAGAACCAGCTGATCTCGTCGCGGGCGATCCGGGCGCAGAAGTCGCCGGCCTCGAACTTGCGGTCCAGCAGGTTGCAGCCGCCGGCCAGCCAGACCGGCAGGAACAGGTAGCCCGAGCCATGGCTGATCGGCCCCACGTGCAGGCATTTGTCGCCGAGCTCGACCGGCGGCAGCATGTAGAACCAGTCCCGCGTGGTGTTCAGCCAGGCTCGGTGGGTGTACGCGATCCCCTTGGCCCGCCCGGTCGTGCCCGCCGAGTGCCGGATGATGAACACGTCATCCAGGCCGATCTCCGGATCTGGGTCGTCGTCCGGGAAGGACGCCAGCCAGTCCTCGTAGCCGCTGTCGCGCACGATCACCGTCAGGCCGTCGATGTCGTCGGTGACCCCGGCCAGCTCGTCCGCGTACTCCTCGGAGACGACGACCACCTTGCAACCGGTGCCCTGGAGCATGTGCCGGTGCGCCTCGCCGGAGTTGCGCCGGTACAGCGGCACCCGGATGAGGCCGGCCGCCGCGGCGCCGATGAAGAAGTCGGCGGCCTCGACGCAGTTGTCCTCCAGTACCGCCACCCGGTCACCGGCCCGCAGGCCGGCCGCGAGCAGCGCATTGGCCAGCCGGAGCCCGCGCTGCCACACCTGCCCGTAGGTCAGTTGCCGACCGCCGCTGACGACGGCCGGCAGGTCCTGGTGGAACCCGGCGGACCGGCGCATGGCACTACGGACATCGAGCACCGCGACTACCTCCGTTTCGTAGGGTGGGATGGCCTGAATCAGCTGCTGTGCGCCGCCGCCTTGGCGAGGAACGCGGTGGTGCCGAGGTCGTCCCCCGCGGTCGGCAGCGGCACGGACGGCGGCACGGACGGCGGCACAGTCGTCGGAGCGGGCGGCGGCACAGACGGTGTGACCGTCGGGGCCGGACGGCGCAGCTCCGGCAGCGGGGAGCGCCAGATGTCCACCGTCTCCGGCGCCAGCGGCAGGATCCGAGGGCTGTGGCTGGCGTCGTCGAGCTGGGGGTGGCCGACGCAGTACTCGACGGAGAAGCCGCGGGCCTCGTCCTTGATGTAGACCCCGATCGAGCCGGACGGGGCGTGCCGCAGCAGGTCGTCCTTGAGCGCGACGCCGTGCTTGACCGCGTTGTGCCGGAACCGCATCACGTCGTCGATCGACTCGACCTGGATGCAGAAGTGGTTGAACGCCGGCTCCTGTGCCCGGATCAGCACCAGCGAGTGATGGTACCGGTCGCCGGCGCGGAAGAACCCGGCCATGTCGCCGATCCAGTCCGAGGCCTTGAAGCCCAGCACCTCCTGGTAGAAGCGCGTGGTGGTTTCCCAGTCCCGCACCTCCCAGCCGGCGTGCAGGAACTTCTGCAGGTTGGCCCCGCTGCTGACCGGTGGCACGCCCCGCTCGTACATGCCGGAGAACAGCTCGATCTCGAACCCGCCGGGGTCGACGAACCGCAGCCAGCGCTGCACCCGCTCCGTCTTCGGGTCGCCGCCCTCGGTGTAGGAGATCCCCCAGTCCCGCAACCGCTCGCGCGCCACGGCGAAGGAGCTCTCGTCGGTGACCTGGTAGCCGATCCGCTTGACGCCCTGCCCGTTGCCTCCTCCAGCCGCAGCCAGTGGTGCTCCAGCCCGCCGGTCATGAAGGCGGTGTCGCCAACCTGCTCGGTCAGGTCGAGGCGCACGAAGCGGGAGTAGAACTCGGTGGCCTCGGCCAGGTCGCTCACGCCGACCGCGAGGTAGCCGAACTTGTTGACGATGTCCACGTTGTCTCCCTCCGGTGCCGTCACCTGGTCGCCGACGCGAGCTCGGCCGGAGCGACCAGCGAGGCGATCTCCGGGCGGCGGGTCGACACCCCGGCCCGGTCCGCGGTCGCCCGGCCGACGGTGCCGTCGCGGAAGAACTCGACGAACACGTCGGCGAACAGCTCGGGCTGGTCGGTCTGGCCCTGGTGCCCGCAGTCCGCCGGATAGAAGAACTGCACCTTGGGCAGAGCGTCCTCGACCTTGAAGCCCAGGTCCTCCACCGGCAGGATCGCGTCGTCCCTGCCGTAGAGGCAGATCCCCGGGATCTCGGAGGTGTCCAGCCGGCCCTTGGTGGACAACGCCGAGGCGATGTCGGCGGGCAGCTCACCGAACAGGAACGCCTTCTGCCAGGCGATCCAGCCCTCCTTGTGGGCGTCGGCCGCGCGCATCCGCATGTCCAGCAGGTCGTCGGTGACGGCCTCCTGGTGGTGGATGATCGAGTTCATCATCTTGACCATCGTGTCGCGGGTACCGTCCCACCCGACCGGGACCTGCAGCTTGTCCAGCGTGGGGAACGGCATCACGTCGCCGACCGGGCCGGCGATGAGCGCGAACCGCTCGACCCGGTGCGGGTAGCGGGCCACGTAGTGCGCGGTGTTCGCGCAGCCCATCGAGTTGCCGGCCAGGAAGAACCGGTCCAGGCACAGCGCCTCGGCGAACCGCTCCAGGAAGTTGATGTGCGAGTAGACGCCGTGCACCGGGCGGTACTCGGGTCTGGGGTCGGACAGGCCGAAGCCGGGCTGGTCGGGGCAGTACACCCGGAAACCGGCCCGGGCGAGCACCGGCGCGAGCAGCCGCCAGCCGGCGGTCCCCGACGAGCCCGGGATGCCGCCGTGCAGCAGGACGACGGCCGGGCCGCTCTCCCCCGCCGTCATGTAGTGCGCACGCTCCCCGTTGGCCAGGCGCACCCACCGGCTGTGCAGCCCCGGGACCTGGATGATTCCCTCTTCAGTCAACGCCATCAGTGCACCATCCCCTGGTCGCGGAGTCCCGGAACGCGTTCATCCCGCCCACCGGAATCGGCCTTCAACTCCGGTCGAGCAGCCGGGCGGCGTTACCGCCCCACACCTGTTCGGCCTCGTCCCCGGACAGCCGCGCCAGTACCGCGCCGCGCAGGTCGTCCTGGGCGGGCAGCGGGTAGTCGGTGCCGAACACGATCTGTTCCGCACCCAGCACGTCCCGCAGGTAGGCCACGTTGGCCGGGTCGTACACCACGCTGTCCACGAAGACGTTGCGCACCAGGTCGCGCACCGGGCGGTCGTGCTGGGCGTCCCACAGCCGGCTGATCCTGGTCAGCGCCCAGACGAACCCACCCCCGCCGTGCGCCAGGCAGATCCGCAGCTCCGGGGACTGTTCGACGACTCCGCCGAAGACCAGCTTCGCGGCCGCGATGGCGGTGTCGGTCGGCATGCCCAGGCCGAAGGTGACCTCGGCTCCGGTGATCCGGCTGGTCCAGCCGGCCTCGGTGCCCAGGATCAACGGGTGCACGAACACCACCATGGCGTGCTCGGCGGCGGCGGCGAAGAACTCCCGCAGCTCAGGGTGGTCCAGCTCCAGCTCGCCAGCGGTGGTGCCGATCTCGACGCCGGCAAGGCCGGCGTCGTGTGCCTGTTCGAGCACCTCGACCGCGCGCTTCGGGTCGTGCAGCGGCACCGTGCCCAGGCCGTGGAACCGGGTCGGGTGCGCGGCGACCATCTCGGCGAGCGAGTCGTTGAGCCGCACCGCCCACTCGGCGGCCGCCGACGGCTCCGCCCAGTCGCAGACCAGCGGCGGCAGCGGGGAGAGCACCTGCCGGTCGATCCCGGCCTCGTCCATGTCCTCGATCCGGGCGGCCGCCGACCAGGACGAGGGCGGCACGGTCCGAACCACCCGCCCGTCCCGGGAGAGCCGGCCGACCTGACCCTCGACGGCGAAGCTCGGCCACCGACTGTCGCCGTGCCGCTCGGCGAAGTCCGGCAGCGCTGGCACGAGGTGGGTGTGAAAGTCGACGCGCACGGTTCAGCGCCCGGCCACGCCGCCGCCGGGAGCCGGGCTGCTGGACACAGTGGCCCGGGCCGCCGACAGCGGCACCGACAGGTAGCCGTTGGTCGGCCAAGTGGTCTTGACTAGATCCCCGGTGATGGTGAACGCGTCGAAGTGCGACAACAGCTCCTCGATCGCGATGCGCAACTGCAGCCGGCCCAGCTCCGCGCCGACACAGTAGTGCGCGCCGAGACCGAAGCTGAGGTGCTTGGCCACCGGCCGGTCGAGACGGAACTCGTCGGCGTCGGCGAGGTGGTCGGTGTCGTGGCTGGCCGCGGCCCAGACCACCGCGACCTGGTCGCCCGCCTTGAGCTCGCGCCCGCCGAGCTCGGTGTCCTGCCCGACCCGGCGGCCGAGCGCGAGCAGCGGCGAGTAGAACCGGACGATCTCCTCGACGGCGTTGGGCAGGATCTCCGGCTCGGCGCGCAGCCGAGCCCGATCCTCGGGGTGCCTGGCCAGGTGCACGATCGCATGGCTCAGCGAGTCCGCGGACGTGTTGTGCCCGGCACTCATCAGCAGCAGGTAGTAGCCGACGATCTCCTGCTCGGTCAGCTCACGGCCATCGATCCTGGTGGCGAGCAGCGTGCTCAGGAAGTCGTCGCCGGGGTCGTCCCTACGGGCCCGCACCTCGGTGGCCACGTACCCGGAGATGTCGCCCAACACCGACTGCAGCAGCGCGAGGTCTGCGGTCTGCATCGCCTTGGTGATACCCCGGTTCCAGCCGAAGAAGGTGTTCCAGAACGACCGAGGGAAGTTCAGTGCGAGGCAGAGCGCCTGCCCGGCGAACGGTTGCGCAAGATCGGCGGCGCCGTCGAACGATCCGCGCTCGGCCAGCGGCTCCAACAGGGTGCGCGCCAACTCCCGCATGTCGGACTCCAGCGTCAGCATCCTGCGCTTCGCGAGCTTCGGCTGAAGCACCCCACGGTACTGCTGGTGCCTCGGCGCATCGCTCTGCAGCGGCAGCCACGGAATACCCAGGTCCAGGTGCGGAACGGTGAACTGCTCAGCGTTCTGGAACCGGTCCGGGTGCATGCACACGTCGGCGATGTCCGCATAGGTCATGGCCGACCAGAAGCCGCCGAACTGGTCGCTCCACGGTACCGGGCAGCGCTTCTGGAGATCTTTGAACGCCGCGACGTAGTCGGCACCGACCGCCGGGTCCATCGGGTCCCAGTCCTCGTGCGGACAATTCTCGCTCATAACCGAGTCCCTTCGCCGTGTGATCGGCCGACCATTGGCCATGCGGGTGCTCCCCCGTGCCCGATTCAGCTGCCGCCGAGTCTGGCGCCTCAGGTCACCGCCATACCGACCGTTGTTCCGAGGCCCGGAAATCCGCTGGGCCGGGAGAAGTCGGGGAAGCCCGCTCACAGCGCTGGGCGGGGAAAGCACCGCCACCAACCGATCCCGCTCGGCATGCACGATCGAGGCTCTGACGACGGTGGCCCGGGTGGTCAGGCCGGCCCGCACCGCGGGCTCGATGAGGAAACATCTAGGCCGGCGCATGGTCGAGGAGCTCGGCGCGTCGGCGCGCAGCACAGGCCCCACGAGGAGACCGGCATGGGTCTTACGCTGTGGTGTGTATGTCGACCGGCGGGGCAAAACGGCCGCCGCCAAAGGAGCTGTTCGAACGGTCGATCTCGCCAAAGAGGACCATGACGTCCTCTGGGTCCGTTCCTGCCGCCTGCAGCCGAGACACCATCGCGGTAAGGAGCTTGCGCTTCCTGATTTCCTCAGTCCCAGACGAGAGCAAGGCCTCGATCATCACGAACTGATTGCTGCGAGGCTTCCGCAGATCAGGATAGCGAGAACTGATGCGAAGATCATCTTCCTCCAAAGAGATGAACCTCTGGAAGAAATCATCGGCGGGATAGCCTGAACTCACGCTTGCCTCATGGATGGCGGCGGATATCGCATCCTTTTCTGCCGCCGTTCTCCCGGCACGCATTGTGACAGTAAAGAGTGGCATCTTCGTCCTTCCGATTCGCGTAACCTCCCGCTGCCAATCCTGCCCCTGTGACCCACATGGGCGGGGCCATGGGCCAGCGCCATGACGTTGACCTCGGCCAACAACGCGGCGCCCAATGCTTGCAGAACGCCGGCAGACGCACTGGTCACGCGGCCTTGTTCGAGCCTGGCGAGACAGTCGACGCTGATGTTCGCCAGCTGCGCGACCTCCTCGCGGCGAAGACCAGCGACTCGGCGCGGATGGCCGTCATCGACCAGGCCGGCCTCGTGGGGTTGCACGCGCGCACGGCTAGTACGCAGGAACTCGGCGAGGGCCGTTCCTGAACGCTGTGCGCCGGTCACTCTTCCATTGTCCTGGTGTCAGCGTCGCGGTGCCTGGCATGGGCCGTCCTACTTGTTCACGGTCTGACGCTGTCAGCGCGCTGGTCCGTGCAGGGCGTTGATGATGTCGGCGGGTCGGATGGGTAGCGTGGTGATCCGAACGCTCACCGCGTCATACACGGCGTTGGTGACCGCGGCGGCGAATCCGGTGGCGGACAGTTCGCCAATGCCCTTGGCGCCGAGCGGTCCGGCGTGCTCGTCGAATTCGTCGACGAACGCGATATCGATGGCGCTGGGGATGTCCGCGTTCACCGGCAACGCCACTCCCGCCAAGTTGGGTGAGTGCCAACGGCCCAGAGTCGGTTCGAAGTGGCTGGCCTCGAGTGTGGCCATCCCCCAGCCCCAGACGAGGCCGCCGATCATCTGGGACCGTGCGGTGCGAGGGTTGACGATGTGGCCGGCGCTGTAGACGCCGGTGCCGCGGCGCAGCCGGACCAGTCCGAGCTCGGGGTCGACGCCGACCTCGGCGAACACCGCGCCAAATGTTCGGGTGGCGTACTCGGCGGGGCCTGCGTCGGCCCATGCGTCTCCGGGCAGGCGGAACGCACCTTCAGCGGCGAGCGGCGCTGGTAGATCGGCCGCCAGCTCGGTCAGCTTGACGTGGTGGTCGCCGTAGCGGAGCTCGCCGTTGTCGCAGTGCACCTGTGCGGCGGGCCAGCCGGCCAGTTGGGCGAGCTGGTCGCGCAGCTTGGTGGCCGCGTCGAGGGCGGCGGCGCCCACACCGATCGTGGTGCCCGAACCATAGGTTGGGCCGGCGAACGGCAACGCGCTGTCGCCCCAGGACAGTTCGACCTCGGCCGGATCCAGGCCAAGCACACCTGCCACGACCTGCGGAAAGATTGTGCCGGGCCCCTGGCCGATATCGGTGAAGCCCACCGAGAGGCTGACCCTTCCCTCGGGGGTGATGCTCACCGTGGCCTGGGACGGGAACCGGAACTGCCCCTGTGTGGCGTCGGCCATGCCACATCCGATCCGCCACCGGCCGTCAGTGGTGCCGCCGGGTGCGCGCTCGTGCCAGCCGAAGCGACGGGCGCCCTCCTCGTAGGCCTCGCGCAGCTTCTTCGACGACCAAGGCCGGCCGCTGGACGGCTCGCGTTCGGCATAGTTGCGCAGCCGCAACTCCAGCGGATCCAGCCCCGCCGCGCGGGCCAGCTCATCCATGGCCACCCCAAGTGCCCAGGTGCCCGGCCCATCGATCGGCGACCGCATGAAGGTGGGCAGGTTGACGTTTCCCCGGCGCACCCGCTGGCTGGTGTGGATGTGCGGGCTGGCGTACAGCGCGCTCGCGGTGGCCGACCCGAACTCGACGTAGTCGTCGGTCACGGCTGTCGTGTTGACCACGTCGTGACCGATCTCGACCAGCCGTCCGTCACCCCCGGCGGTCAGCGTGACGTCGTGGCGCATCAACGGTTGGTAGCCCACCGTGTCGTACATCTGCGCGCGGGTCAGCGTGAGCTTGACCGGGCGGCCGAGGTGGCGGGCCAGCATCGCGGCCAGGATCTCGTGCGGCCAGATGAACGCCTTCGCCCCGAACCCCCCGCCGGTGTACGGCGAGACGATGCGCACCATCTCCTCGTCGATGTCGAACACGGCGGCCATCACCGAGCGCACGGCGTAGACGTGCTGGGCGGCGTCATAGAGGGTGAGCCAGTCACCGTCCCATTCGGCCACCGCCGCGGAGGGCTCCATGGGGTTGTTGTGCCGGGCGGGCTGCACATAGGTAGCCGACACGTGGTGCGATCCCGGGCCTGGTTCGACGGGTGCCCCCACCTGCAGGTCCAGTGCTCCCAGCCCCGCGTAGCCGCCCTCGGCGGACATGTCCGGCGCCGTGTCAGGCACCACGAACTTCGCCGCCGCCACGCTGACCCCGAGTCGCGTGGCCCCTTCCTCCGCGGCCTCCAGCGTCTGGGCGATCACCGCGGCCACTGGTTGGCCGTAGTACACGATCGCATCGTCGCGCAGTGGCAGGTGCCGGGTGGCCAACGGGGGCACCGTGAGGTCGGCGAAACCCGGACCGGGTGGGGGCAGCTCGCCGGGGCCGATGACCGCGACCACGCCCTCCACGGCCAGTGCCGGTTGCTTGTCCAGCCCGACCACCCGCCCGGACGGCACGGTTGCGCCCACCAGGACCGCGCAGAGCAGGTTCTCGCCCGTGCGGTCGCTGGCGTACCGGGCCGCTCCGGTCACCTTGGCTGGCCCGTCCAGCCGGGCCAGGTCACCACCCAGCCCTCGGCCGGCGGCTCGCTCCGCTGCAGAGAACTCGACCGTGCTCATCGGTTGGCCACCTCTCGCACGGCGCGCAACGTGGCGTGGCGCGCAAGAATGATCTTGTATTCGTTACCCGGTAGGCCGCGAGCGTCGGCGAAACCGGCGTCCACAGCGGCTTCGACCTGGGCTGACTCCGGGCGCAGGCCGACCAGCAGCTGTTCGGTGACATCCAGGCGCCACGGTCGCAGCGCCACCGAGCCCAGCGCGATGCGCGCCCGACTGATCACGCCGTCGGCCAGCTCGAGCGCGGCGGCGACCGCGACGGTGGCGAACTCGTAGCTGGCCCGTTCCCGCACCTTCAGGTACCCCGAGCATGCCGCGCTGCCTGGGATCTGGATGGTGGTGATGATCTCGCCGGGGCGCAGGATGTGGTGCCGGTTCGGATCCTCGGCCGGCAACATGTGCAGCTCTCGCGCGGGGATGCGCCTACCCCCGTCCGGGGCCTCGGTGTGGAACTCCGCGTCCAACGCCACCAGCGCGGTTGCCGGGTCTGACGGTTGGACGGCGAGGCAGTCGTCGGTCCAGCCGAAGATCGCCTGGTTGTCGGTGATGCCACGGCGGGCGGCACATCCCGAACCGGGCCGGCGCTTGTTGCACGGCGTCGGGCCCTCGTGGCGGTAGTAGGGACAGCGGGTGGACTGCAGCGGGTTGCCACCGATGGTGGCGAGGTTGCGCAGCTGGGCCGACGCGGACAGCGTTATGGCCTCGGTGAGGACGGGGAACCGAGCCCGAACCTCGGGGTGCGCGGCAACCTCGTTGAGGGTGTTGAGCGCGCCGATGTGCACTACATCGTCGCGAACCCGAATGTCGGACAGCCCGGCAACGGCCTTGATATCCACCAGGTGCGCTGGGGCGATGACGCCGAGCCGCATCCAGTTGAGCAGCTCGGTGCCACCGGCCAACACCGCCGTCGTCGGCCCGCTCGAGGCCACGCACGCCTCACGGACGGAATCGGCGCGGGAGTATCGAAAGGGAATCATGCCGGCCGCTCCGTGGTCGGTGGGGTCAGTTCGGCTGCCCTCGGTGGCCGCGCCGCGGCTTGGGCCACCGCGGCGACGATTTGCGGGTAGGCCGAGCAGCGGCAGATGTTGCCACTCATCCATTCCCTGATCTCGTCATCGCTGCCGGTGTGTCCTTCGGCCACACAAGCGACCGCCGACATGATCTGGCCAGGCGTGCAAAAACCGCACTGGAATGCGTCCTGATCGATGAATGCCTGCTGTACCGGGTGCAGTCGATTGCCTGTGGCCAGTCCCTCCACGGTGGTGACGTGTCGCCCGACCAGCTCGGCGAGCAGCAGCATGCAGCCGTTGACCCGTTGGCCATCCACCAACACCGTGCAGGTCCCGCACTCGCCCCGATTGCATCCCTTCTTGGCTCCGGTCAACGCGAGGTCCTCGCGCAGGAAATCCAGCAGGGTCGTACGGGTGTCGTGATCGGCGACTACCTCCCGCCCGTTCACGAGCAGGGCAGTTCGGGCTTGGTAAGCCATAGGAAACACCTTCCCTCGAGAACCACGCACTGAGTTCCCAGGACAGGGTCTCGGCTGTCGGCCGTCGTGGTCCAAGACCCTTTTCGCGGTCTGTGATGCCCGGCGGGTATCAGCAGTCTCCGGAGGCACCCCGAAACGTGATCTCGCTCCTCGGTGTTTTACGCGAGCCGTCCGTCACATCCTGATCTCTTGCGCACCGTGCGTCGCAGTAGGTTCGATATACCCATGTGTCCCCAGCAGCCCCCTCGCGGCTCCGAGATCGATACGGCCGGCGAGGACGTTTACGTGCTTTCGTACGCCGGCCTACGAAAGGCAGTCGGTTACTTCGGATTACTTCTGCCTATTGTGGTCTTCGTGGTCGGTATCGCTCTACCGCCTCATGAGTTTCTTGGATCTATCAGCGCCTACTACTATGTACCCTTCGCGGGAAACATCTTCGTCGGCGCACTCTGGACGATTGGCGTCTTCCTCTGGTTCTACAACTACCGACAGCCGGACAACATCCTGACCAGCGCGGCCGGTACGTTTGCGATTGGTGTCGCGACGTTTCCGACCGCCAAGCAGGGCATGCCGCGTTCCCTGTTCAGTACCGCAACGATCCATTTGGTCTGCGCGGCCCTATTCTTCGGCATACTGGCCATTCTCTCACTCTTTTACTTCACTCGCGGGACCACTGCGGGTCGACCGCTCAAGAAGTCTCGAAACAGAGTGTACGTTGCCTGCGGCCTGGTTATCGTGGTGGCACTGATCGTGGCGGGACTGGGCCCGCTCGTTCTGGGGAGCGATCTCTACAGTCAGTGGCACGTGTTGTTCTACTGCGAGACCGCGGCCAGTTGGGCGTTCGGCATTTCGTGGCTCGTCAAGGGCCAGGCGTTGTTCCCCGACGTACCGAGTACCTGACATGACTTCGGCCCCGATTAAACAGCACTTGAACGACAGGTAGCCGCGTCGGACCAGACAAGATCGTTCGCGGTGCGGCTCGGCGTGATGCCACTCACCGGGAGCGCCCGAGCTCAGCGGCCGCGCCATATACTGAACGCGTCGTTCATTAATCGGCTCGTCGTTGGGTAGGAGAAAATCACGTGGACGCCCTGGCAACCGAGGCACATCCGGCTCTCGGTCAGCGAGGCCTGCGCGGGGTGATCCTGGTCCTGGCCATAGCATGTGGCCTGGCCGTCGCCAACATCTACTACGCGCAGCCCCTGCTCGCGCCGATCGCCACGACGTTCAAGGTCAGCCAGGGCAGCGCGGCGCTCGTGGTGACGGTCACCCAGTTCGGTTACGCCCTCGGCGTGCTTGTGCTGCTGCCCGTCGGTGACCTGCTGGAAAACCGGGCGCTCGCCGCGCGCACCCTCCTGGTGACCGCGGTCGCGCTGGGCGCGGCGGCCGTGGTGCCGAACTTCGGGCTGTTCCTCGCCATGTCCGTGCTCATCGGGGTGACCTCGGTCGTCGCGCAGATCCTCATCCCGCTCGCCGCCCACCTCGCGCCGGAGGCCCAGCGCGGGCGCGTCGTCGGCACCGTGATGACCGGGCTGCTGCTGGGCATCATGCTGGCCCGCACCGTGGCCAGCCTGGTCGCGGCGGTCTGGGGTTGGCGGGCCATCTACGTGATCTCCGGCGTGCTGATGCTGGGCGTGTCGATCCTGCTGGTGCGGATGCTTCCGCGCTGGAAGCCTGACCACACCAGCACCTATCCCCAGTTGCTGGCGTCGACCCTGCGGCTGGTCCGCGAGGAGCCGGTACTGCGCCGCCGGGCGGCCTGCCAGGCGCTGCTGTTCGGCGCGTTCAGCTCGTTCTGGACGTCGGTCTCCTTCGAGCTGATCAGCCGGCACGGACTGAGCCAGACCGGCATCGGCATCTTCGCGCTGGTCGGCGCGGCCGGTGCCGCCGCCGCTCCGGTGGCCGGCTGGCTGGGTGACCGCGGTCTGGGCCGGTCCGGCAGCGGTATCGCCATCGCCCTCGCGGTCGGCGCGATGCTGCTGGCCGGTTTCGGAGTGGGCAACCTGGTTGTGCTCGCCCTCGCCGGGGTGCTGCTGGACCTCGCCGTGCAGGGCCACCAGGTGTTCGGCCAGCGGGAGATCTACGGACTGCGGGCGAACGCACGGGCGAGAATCAACACCGTGTACATGACGACCATCTTCGTCAGCGGCGCGATCGCCTCGGCCGTGTCCGGCCTGCTGTACGACCGCTTCGGCTGGCTGGCGCTGTGCGTTTTCGGCGCGGCCCTGCCGCTGATCGGCCTGGGCATCTGGGCCTGGGCCGCGCTGCGCGCGCCGAGGTCGACGGACCCGGAAACTACGGAGTCGTGAACAACTGGCCCGGGCGCGGCCTCGCGCTGCTGGTCGCCGGCACGTTCTTCATGGAGAACCTGGACGGCACCATCATCGCTACGGCTGCCCCCAGGATGGCGGCCTCGTTCGGTGTGCCGTCGCCTGCCATCTCCACCACGATGACGGCCTACCTGATCACACTCGCGGTCGGCATCCCGGCGAGTGGCTGGCTGGCCGGTCGGTTCGGCACCCGCGCGGTGTTCGGCTCGGCGATCGTGATCTTCACCGTCGCGTCCGGACTGTGCGCCCTGAGCACCAGCCTGCCGATGCTCATCGGGATGCGGGTGTTGCAGGGACTCGGCGGCGCGATGATGGTGCCGGTCGGCCGGCTGGCCGTGCTGCGCACCACCGACAAGCGAGACCTGGTCAGGGCGATCGCCTACCTGACCTGGCCCGGCCTGATCGCCCCGGTGCTCGCGCCGGCCCTCGGCGGCCTCGTCGTCGCCTACGCGTCCTGGCGCTGGATCTTCGTGGTGAACATCCCGCTGGGCGTGATCGCCGGGGTGCTCGCCGCCCGGATGGTGCCCAGCGACCGCGCTACCGACCAATCCGCGCTGGACTGGCTGGGCTTCCTGCTGACCGGAATCAGCATGGCCGGGCTGGTGGCCGGCACCCAGTACGTCGGGGACGCGCACATCAACTGGGCGGCCGTGTCCGTCGCGCTGGGCATCGGCCTGGCCGCCGGGGTGCTGGCTATCTGGCAGCTGTTGCGCAGCCCGCACCCCCTGATGGACCTGCGAACCCTGCGGGTACGCACCTACCGGGTGTCCACCTTCGGCGGCTCGGTGTTCCGCGCGATGATCACCGCGGTCCCGTTCCTCCTGCCACTGCTGTTCCAGGACGCGTTCGGCTGGAGCCCGATCCGTGCCGGGCTGGTCGTGGTCGCCGTGTTCGTCGGCAACATCGGCATCAAGCCGTTCACCACACCGCTCATGCGCCGGTTCGGGTTCCGCGGCCCGCTGCTGGCCAGCGTGGCCGGGACCATCGCCAGCCTGGTGGCCTGCGGACTGATCACCGCGCACACGCCGCTGTGGCTGATCCTGCTGGTGCTGTGCGTGAGCGGCGTCTTCCGGTCCACCGGCTTCACCGCCTACAACACCATCCAGTTCGCCGACATCGACCGCGCGGAGGTCAGATCGGCCAATACCCTGGCCTCCACCACGCAGCAGCTCGCGGCCGGCCTCGGGGTGGCGGCCGGGGCGCTCGCGCTGCGCATCGGCGTTCCGGTCGCCGGCACCTCGGGCACCGGCGCCTACCAGGTGGCGTTCTTCATCCTGGCGGCCTGCATGCTGCTCTGCGTGGTCGAGACACTGCGGCTCCCCCCGAATGCTGGCGACCACGTCAGCCGCGCGCGCCCCAAGCTCAGTTCCTCGGACGCAAGCCGGTGAGCAGCTGCCCGACCAGGGCCGCGGCCAGCCCCTCGCGCAGCGGAGCATGCCCGAACAGCAGGCGGTGGTAGACCGGCGCGAACAGCTGGTCCACCACCGCCTCCACGTCGATGTCCGCGCGCAGCTCACCGCGCTCGGCGGCCTCGGTCACCAGGCGCATCGCCACCGCGCGGCGGGGCCGCAGCCAGTGCTCCTCCAGGGCGTCGCGTACGTCCGGATCGTTCTGCGCGAATGCGGCCAGCTCCCGCATCAGCCGCCCCGAGGCGGTGTCCCGGAACAGCGCGCACAGGGCCTGCAGCTGCACGGTCAGCGAGTCGGCGAGGGACGCGTCCGGATCGACGGCGATGGTGTCGCGTGTCCGGGTGAAGAAGCTGTCCAGCGCGACATGCATGGTCAAGATTGGGGAACGCCAGCCGCCTCACCGACAGCGCTGGTTCGGACCTCAGGCGACCGTCGGCGAGTTGCTCAGCAGCCGCTTGGTGTACTCGTGTTTCGGCGTGTCCAGCACCTCGACGACGAATCCCGACTCGACGAGCTCGCCGGCGTTGAGCACCTGTACCCGGGCCGCGATCGAGCGGACCAGTGCCAGGTTGTGCGTCACGAACAGCATGCTGATCCCCCGGGTCTTCCGCAGGTTCTCCAGCAGCGCCACGATCGAGCCCTGCACCGAGACGTCCAGCGCCGAGGTGATCTCGTCGCAGACCAGCAGGTCTGGCTCGGCCGCCAGTGCCCTGGCGATGGCCACCCGCTGCCGCTCGCCCCCGGACAGCCGGTTGGTCTGCAGGTTGAGCACGGTCGGCCCGAGCGCCACGGCCTCCAGCAGCTCGACCACCCGGTCCCGGGCCTGACTGCCCTTGGCCAGGCCGAACAGCTCCATCGGCCGCGAGACGATCTGCTGGATGGTCAGCCTCGGGTTCAGCGACAGGTACGGGTTCTGAAAGATGTACTGGATCCGCTTGCGGTCCTCGCTGACTCGGGACCGCGAGCCCTTGCCGAGTGGGCGGCCTTCGAAGGTCAGCTCGCCGGTCCACTGCTTGTGCAGCCCGCCGACGCAGCGCGAGATGGTGGTCTTGCCGCTGCCGGACTCGCCGACCAGCGCGACCACCTCGGCCTTGGCCACGTCGAAGCTGACCCCGTGCACCACCTCCTTGTGCCCGTAGAACACCCGCAGGTCCTCGACGGACAGGATGATGTCCCGGGTGGTCGCCGGGTCGGTGTCGTTCGTGTTGCCCCGGTTGATGTCCCAACTGCCGATCTCGCCGACCCGCAGGCACTTCGCCGTGTGGTCCGGGCCCACCTGGACGTCGGGCGGCTCGCTCTCCCGGCAGCGGTCCTCGACGTACTCGCAGCGGTCGTTGAAGCGGCACCCGGAGGGGCGGCGGCCCGGCCCTGGCGTGCGGCCCGGGATGCCGGTCAGCGCCCTGGCCCTGGACAGGTGCGGGATCGCGTCCAGCAGCGCCCGCGTGTAGGGGTGCGCGGGGTGGCGGAACATCGCGTCGCGCGGCCCGAGCTCGATGATCCGCCCGGCGTACATGACCGCGACCCGGTCGGCGATGGTGGCCACCACGGCCAGGTCGTGGGTGACGTACAGCGCCGCCACCCGGTGGCTGCGGCACAGCTCACCGACGGTCTGCAGCACCATGCCCTGGGTGGTCACGTCGAGGCCGGTGGTGGGTTCGTCCAGCACCAGCACCTTGGGCCGGGGCAGGAACGCCATGGCCAGCGCCACCCGCTGCACCTGGCCGCCGGAGAGCTGGTGCGGGTAGCGGGCCAGGAACTCGTCGTCGTCGGGCAGGCCCACCTCGAGCAGCCCCGCCCGCGCCTTGGCCAGGCGCTCCTCGGCGGTGCCGATGCCGTGCAGCTCGAGCAGCTCGACGATCTGGCGGCCGATCCGGATCGCCGGGTTCAGTGCGGCGCCGGGGTCCTGCGGCACGTAGGCGATCTTCATGCCGCGGATCTCGCGCATCTGCTCCCAGGGCAGCGCGAGCACGTCGGTGCCCTCGAACGCCACCGTGCCGCGCTCGATGAACGCCCCGCGCCGGGCGTACGCCAGCAGCGCGGTGCCGGCGGTGGTCTTGCCGGACCCGGACTCGCCCACCAACCCGACCACCTCGCCCGGCCGCAGCTCGAGGTTGATCTCGTCGACGACGTCGAGCCCCCGGCCGGTGAGCGCGACCCGCAGGCCCGAGACCGTGCAGCCGGCCTCTACGTTCTCGTCGGTCAGCGTCATGTCAGTCTCCCCGGCCGGCGAGCTGCGCGATGCCGTCGGCCATCAGGTTGGTGCCGACGGTGAAGATGCCGATCACGATCACCGGCGCCAGCACGCCCCACGGCTGCACCAGCAGCGCCAGCCGGTTCTCGTTGATCATCTGGCCCCAGTCGGCCGCGCCGGGGTTGGTGGCGAAGCCGAGGAATCCGATGCCGGCGACCATGCCGATCGAGTAGGTCAGCCGCAGCCCGGCCTCGGCCAGCAGCGGCGCGTTCATGTTCGGCAGCACCTCGGCCAGGATTACCCGCAGCCGGCTCTCCCCCAGCGCCTCGGCCGAGGTGACGTAGTCGCGGGACACGATGCCCAGCGCCACGCCCCGGGACACCCGCGCCACCCGGGGGGCGTGCGAGATGCCGACCAGCAGCACGATCATCCACCAGGACGGCTGGTCGACGGCGGTCAGCACGAGCAGCGCGAGCAGGATCTGCGGGAAGGCCAGCGCCACGTCGTTCAGCCGCATGATCGTCTCGTCCAGCCAGCCGCCGATGTACGCGGCCACCACGCCGATCATGATCCCGACGACCATGCCGAGCAGCGTGGCCAGCACCGAGATCAGCAGGATCGAACCGCCGCCGTCCAGCAGCCGGCTCCACACGTCCTGGCCGAGGTAGTCGGTGCCCAGCCAGGAGCCCTCGTGGGTGAACGGCTTGCCGACGATGTCGTTCTCGCCGTGCGGGGCCAACCAGGGCCCGACGATGGCCATCAGGGCGATCACCACGGTGATCACGAGCCCGGTGACCAGCCGGCGCTGGCTGCCGATCCGGCGCAGGTTCGCGGTGGTCAACATGCTCATGACGCGATCGCCGTCCTTGCTCGCGGGGTGAACAGGATGGACAGCACGTCCGCGATCAGGTTCACCACCACGTAGACACCCGCGATCGTCATGGCCAGCACCTGCACCATCGGGAAGTCGCTGTTGCGCACCGAGTCGACCAGGCTCGCCCCGATTCCCGGGTAGGAGAACAGGTACTCCACGATGACCACACCCCCGGCCAGCCAGGCCAGCTGCAGCGCGATCACCTGGATGCCGGGGACGATCGCGTTCAGCAGCGCGTGCTTGCGCAGCACCACCCGCTCCGGGACGCCCTTGAGCCGGGCCAGCTCGACGTAGTCGCTGTCGAGCACCTCGAGCAGACTGGACCGCACGATCCGGGCCACGTACGGCGCGACCGCGATTACCAGGGTGGCCACGGGCAGGATCATGGACGCCGGTTTGGACCACGGCGGGGCGCCGCCGCCGGCGATGGTGACGGCGGGCAGCACGTGCAGCAGGGTGGTGGAGAAGATCGCGACCAGCAGGATGCCGACCACGAACTCGGGCAGCCCTGCCGCGGTGATCATGATGATCTGGATGACGCTGTCGGTCCGCTTGCCCCGGAAGTTGGCTGAGACCAACGCGATGCCGAACGCGATCGGGATCATCACCAACGCCGACACGAGCACCAGCACCGCCGAGTTGACGATCCGGTCCCCGACCAGCGAGCCGACCGGCAGCCCGTTGGCCACCGACTCCCCGAGGTTGCCGGTGAACAGCCCGCCCAGCCATTGGAAGTAGCGGGTGATCACCGGCTCGTCGAGCTTGAGCTGGGCGGTCAGCGCGGCCACCCGCTCCGGGCTCGTGGCGTAGTCCTTGCCGAGGATCGCGCGCACCGGGTCACCGAGCGCGGCGGTGGCGAAGAACACCAGCACCGAGCAGAGCCACAGCGTCAGCACGGCCAGGCCGAGCCGCCGGGCCAGCCACTTGAGCCACGCCGAGCCGGCCGGGTTCGGGCGCGCCGGAGTGGCCGCCTCGGTGCCGGGGGCCGTGGTCGCCAGATCGGTCATGGTTGCCTCACGTTGGGGGCGTGACGAAGGAGGCGTGCTTGAACCCGAAGGCGGAGCACGGCAGGTAGCGGTGCGGCGTCAAACCCTGCACGAGGTTCGAGTAGGCGTCGAGCTGGCGCTTGAAGCCCCAGATGATGTAGCCGCCGGTGTGGTACTCGATCTCCTGCGCGTCGTGCAGCAGCTGGTTGCGCCTGGTCGGGTCCGGTTCCCGGCGGGCCCGGTCGATCAACGCGTTGAACGCGGGGTCGTCCCAGTGGGTCTCGTTGTAGGTCCCGGACTTCACCGAGGAGGTGGCGACCTGCGGCAGGTAGTTCCGGGTGTTCCAGAAGTCCTGGGCGAAGTTCCAGCTCAGGTACCGGTCGCCGTAGAAGACGTTGGCGTCGGCCTTGTTCAGCCGGACCGTGATCCCGGCCCGGCGGGCCTGCTCGACGAACAGGTTGGCGGACTCGACCGCGCCGGCGCCGACCGCGGTGGAGGTGACCAGCTCGACGTCGAGATCGGCGTGGCCCGCCTGGGCCAGCAGTGACCTGGCCTGGTCGATGTCCTGGATGCGCTGCGGCATGTCGCGGGCGTAGGCCGGGTCGAACGGGGAGTACATGTCGTTGCCGAGGATGCCGAAGCCGTTGAGCGCCTGGTCGATCATCTGCTGCCGGTCCACGACCAGGCGCAGCGCCTGGCGCACCCGGACGTCGGAGAACGGCGCCACGTCGACCCGCATGGTGAACGGCACCCACGCGCCGGACTCGGAGACCAGCGGCGAGGCGCCCTGCTGCTCGATCGTGCCGGCCAGGTAGTTGGGCAGGTTGTCGATGCTCTGCACCTGGCCGGCGAGCAGCGCGTTGACCTTCGCGGCGTCGTCGGCGAAGTCGTAGATGACCAGCTCGTCTACCCAGGCCGGGCCGTCCCAGTAGTTGTCGAACCGGGCGAACTGGGAGAGCTGGCCGGGCACGAAGCGGCGGAAGGAGAACGGGCCGGTGCCGACCGGTTTGTGGACGTCGAAGTCGGTGGGGATGACCCCGACCGTGTACTCGGCGAGTAGCTGGTCGATCACCGCGTACGGGGCGTTGAGCTGCAGCAGGATCGTCCTCGGATCGACGATCTTCGAGTTCTTCAACTCGAGGATGGAGGCGAGCTCGGTGCCGCCGGACCCGGTCTTCTTCGGGTCGGTGACGACAGCCAGGGTGTGCATCACGTCCTCGGCCGTCACGGTCTTGCCGTGGTGGAACTCCACCCCCTCGCGAAGCCGGATCGTCCATTGTGTGGTGTCCGGGGACGGGGTGATCGACTCGGCGATGGACGGTTCGATCTCGTAGTTGGCGTTCCAGCGCAGCAGCGGCTCGTAGAGCTGCAGGCAACGGGCGATGTCCGGGTTGGTCACCGGGAAGTGCGGGTCCAGGGTGTCCTTGAGACCGCCGCCGGTGGCCCCGTGGCTGTAGCTGCCACCACGTACCTGGGGCTTGTTCGGATCCGGCTTGCCGGGTACAGCGGCGCAGGCCGACAGGCTGGTCAGCCCGGCGAAACCGGCGGCGGCGGCCATGCCGAACCGCAGCACGTCGCGGCGCGACGGCCGTGAGGTCACCTGAATGCGGGGGTATCCGGAGTGTGGTGGTTGTCGCACGATGCGAACTCCTTTGGAACAATGTGAACCTAGACACGCCAGATCGGATCGTCAATAGGGTGACTGGGAGGTTGCGCAATGACTGCACGTAACCATCTGCCCGCTGCCTCCGTTCGGATCCAGTCGGTGGACCGCGCGGTCGACCTGCTGCAGGCGGTGGCCGCTGCGTCACCCGAGACCTCGAGTGCCCCCGCACTGGCCCGGGCCTGCGGGCTGAACCGGGCAACGGCCTGGCGGCTGCTCAAGACGCTGCAGGCCCGGGGGCTGGTGGCCCTGGACGAGGCGACCGGGCGGTACTCCATCGGATTGACGACGGTAGAGCTCGGCAACGGGGCCGGGCCCGACGCGCTGATCGCCGCGGCCCACCCCGAGCTGGAGCGGACCTGCCGCGAGACCGGGGAGACCGCCGCGCTGGCTGTGGCCGGCATCGGCGGTCTCTGTTACGTGGACGAGGTGACGCCGACCGCCGTGCTGACCGCCAGCTGGCTGGGTCGCTTCGTACCGGTGCACGCGACGTCGACCGGCAAGGCCATGCTCGCGTTCCTGCCCGCCGACCAGGCCCGCCGGGTGCTCGGCGGCGAGCTGCGGTCCTTCACCGCCACCACCATCATCGATCCCGAGGCGCTGGCGGCCGAGCTCGCCGCGACCAGGGCCCGCGGCTACGGCATCTGCGCCGGCGAGCTCGAGTCATCGCTGTACGGGGTGTCGGCGCCGGTGCTCGACCACGCCCGACGGCCGCTCGCGGTGCTCAGCATCTGGGGTCCGCACGACCGGGTGCACGAGGGCCTGTTCGCCGAGCTGGGGGCCGTCGTCGTCCGGGCCGCCGGCCGGGTCAGCGCGGCGCACCGGGGCGCGGGCTGGCCCGGCGCCCCGGTCGTGGCCTGAGCAGAGCGGGGTCAACGGGCCAGGCGGGAGAAGCCCGGGTTACTGATCTATCAGCTGACAACGACGGGTCTGACCAGGCCGTCCCGGCGGACCGATCCGGGCGACGTCATTGATCGTTGCCGTGCCGAAGCCTCCGGAGGTGGGGCAACGGCCCGGCCGCCCGCCGTCCCCGTGCCGGACGGCTCCGAGCAATGCGTCGGCCCGGCCGCGACCGGTATTGGCTCATCGGGTCGCGGTGCTGGTCGTTGCCGGGACCGAACAGGATCAGCAGGTCGACCACGAGCGACGGGATCAGCAGGACCAGGATGAACAGCATCGCGGTCGTCGTGATGAGCTGCCGTTCAAGGATGAGCAACGCCAGGACGAGAGCGCCAACCACCAACGTCATATCGCCTCCGGGCACCCAGGAACCGAAATACTACCCGGTAGTAGCTTGATGCGGCAGCGGCGATTCAGTGAAGTAGCGAGTCGATTGCCATCACCACGGCGAGTCCCAACACCATGCTCATCGGTCCCCGACTATGACGAGCCGGCGTTCGGTCCCGGTGTGGCCGAGTCCGGGTCCGCCGGGCGGTACGCGTCGGCGTAGCGCGCGTGTGCGGTGCGCAGCTGCCCGGACAGCCAGGTGTCCCACGCGTCCGTCTTGCGCTGGTCGAGCACGCTCGCGCGCAACTGCTCGCGGACCTGTCCGAGGGACAGCGGAACGGCTGGGGTCACCTCCAGCACCTGGCCTACGTTCCAGCCGTTCTGGGTCTGCACCGGGCCGAACACCGAGTTCGGCGCGGCGGTGAAGGCGGCGTCACCGTAGTTCTTGTCCAGTTGGTCACGGGTCACGGTGCCCAGGTCCCCACCCTTGCCCTTGGTGCTGTCATCCATCGACGACTGCCCGGCGACGGCGCCGAAATCGGCACCACCGGCGAGCTGGGCGCGGATCCGGGTGGCTTGGTCCTGGCCGGCGACCACGATGTTGCGCAGGTGTCGTTTCTCCGGCACAGCCATCTCGGCCTTGTGCTGCTGGTAGGCGTGCTCGACGTCCTGATCGGTGGGTACCGGCACGCCGTTGGTGACCTGGTCGTAGAGCCGCGCGTTGGCGAGCTGAGCCTTGACCTCGCCCAGCACTGCCTCCTGGGTAACCCCGACTCCGGCCAGCTTCCGCAGGAAAACGTCGCGGCCCTGCGGGAAGGTGGTCTCGATCAGCTGGGTCAGCTGGTCGTTGGCTGTCTTGTCGGCGATCACGATGCCCTTGGCCCGCGAGGCGTCGGCGAGCACATCGCTGACCACCACGGCCTTGGCGCTGTCGCGGCGGAACTGGTCGAGCTTGGCTGGGTCGGTCGGCGGGGTGACCCCGTAAAGTGCGCCGAGCAGCTTGACCCGGTCCGAGAGCTGCGACTCGGTGACCAGCGTCCCATCAACTCGGAAGGCCGCGCCCGCCGGTATCGCCTCGATCCGGTCCAGCATGAGGGTGGTGCCCGAGCCGATCGCCAGCAACACCAACAGCGCGAGTCCCGCGACCTGAGTCAGGCGGTGTGCGGGGATCACCGGGTGCCGGCGCACCCAGGCTCCGAGCGAACCAATCAGTCCGACCAGCCGGGTCCACAACCTCGTGACAAGTGTTCTCACGCGTTCACCTCCACAGCTACCGGCCAGCGATCCAACGCCCCGTCAGCACCACCGCCCGGTGAACCACCTCCGAGCGGCGCGGTCGGTGGGCGGAGCCACACCACCAGGCGAGCAGCCAGGTAGGACAGCACCACCGCGACCGCGAGGACCACACCGAACTCGCGCACCAGCCACAGCTTCGACGTGACCAGCACGAGGTAGCCGAGGACCGATGTCCCGCAGGCATACAGGACGCTGCGGCGCAGCCAGCGGTGCGCATGCCGTTCGGCCTCGGTCAGCAGCACCACGAACTCGCAACCGGTGACGGTAATCAGGGAGCCGAGCGCCACCGTGAGCGGGCTCAACTGCATACCCAACGCCCAGAGCGCGGCCAACCCCCAACCGGTGGCAAGCGCGGCCGCCGCCACCGCCCGCCCGGCGTCAGTCCGCCGGCGCAGACCGAGCAGCAGCACCAGGCCGGCCACAGCGATACCCACCAAGTTCGCCGGGTACCTGTCGTCCAACAACAGCTGGTAGCCACGTGCGGCGGCGACCGGCAGACCGACCACGTCCACCCGGTAGCCGGCAGGCGGCGGCGGCAACGTTGCCCGCACGTCGGCCAGCAGACGTTGCTGCGCGCTCATGTCCTGCAGCCGAAGACCGTAGACGAGCACGGAGACGCGGTGATCCGGCCGGATCACCGCGGAGCTCAGGTAGGGCGGCAGCAGCTGCAATGCCGAGGAGACCTGTGCCGGCGTGGGCGAGGGCCCGAGGAACGACAGCAGGCTCGCCGAGCTGACGACCGGCCGCAACTGATCGCCATGCCGGGCCGCGAGCGCGCCCCGCGCGCCGCGCGCCCAGGCCAGCGCGGTTGGGCTCACCACGTCCGGGCCGGTCAGCTCGACGCCGATCTCACCTGAAGCGCCCAGCACCGACTCGACCGACTTTGCGTCCCGCAATGCGGGCAGTCCGTTGGCCAGCGCCACCGGGTCCGCCTGTACCGACAGCCTGGGCAGCACCGCCCAGCCCAGTAGGGCGACGGCGGCCGCCGCGGTGAGCGCAGCCATCCGGAACAGCCCCCCGCGCCCGCGCGGCGGCGTCGCCGGGACCGCCGTGGACGGCGCGGCGGGAGAGGTCGGGCGGGCGCCCAGCAGTACTCCCGCGCCGACGGTCAGCAGGATGCCCGCGGCCAGCGCGTAGCCGAGGTCACGCACGAATGGCAGCGGTGCGAGCCCGAGTGCCAGGAAGGCCGCCGCGCTGGCCGCCGACATGACAACCACCCGCCACCGATTCGGCACGGTGGCCAGGTACAGCGGGAACGAGCTGCCCACACCGAGAAGCAGCGGCAGTAGCAGCACAGCCACGAACGACAGCGGATGACCCAGCCACCCGAACAACGCCAGGGTCGCCGCACCGCCCAGCAAAGAGGCCAGCAACGGCCGCAGCCGCACCACCAACCAGCCGCGCCGTGACTCCCGCCACGACTGCCCACCCGGTGCCGGAACCAGCAGGAAGCGCAACAGAACCACCAGCGCGACCAGGGCGCCGATCAGCGGGCCCTCCTTACCGATCTCCTCGGTCAGCTCCTCGGTCACCACCGGCACCCCGCTGACCGTCACCGCGCTGGTGTTCAGCCCGGCTCCGGCCACCGTGGCACGGATCGCCTGCACCAACCCGGCCGTGCCGCGCTGATCAAGATCCTCGCGCGGGCGAACCAGAACGGCCACCGTGTCCGGCCTCGGCACGATGAACCGCCACTCCGGCTTGGCCTGCCCGTCCGGGCCGAAGATCACCGCGGCACCGAACCGGGAGTTGCTCAGGGTGGGCAGCCCGACCGGCAGTCCACGCACCATCAGCGGCGCGTAGCGCAGGTCGAACTGGGCTACCGCGGCAGCGCCGGCAGCCGTCACCTCGGCCAACGGCTTGCCTGCGTTCTGGGCGGCCTGCTGTGCCGCCTGGCGGATCCCGTCGCGGGTACCAGCGATCTGGGCCAGGAAATCCTGGCCCGCGCCGGCGAGTTGGTTGAGCACTGTCGCCGGCCCGTACACGGTCGCCACGTCCGGCAACTTGGCCAGCTGCCCCTCGGTCTTGAGCAGCGCGAACAGCTGATTGTGATCGGTGAGGAACTCCCGGGACGCCGAGAACCGCAACAATACGATCACCGGGTCACCGCCGAAGTCCCGGGCCTTCTGTTCGACCGCGGCCAGCGTCGGGTCGTTCGCCGGCAGGAACGACTCGGCGCCCGTGTCCACCCGCACCCGCAACAGCCCACCGACGAGGCCACCGGCGAGCAACCCGATCAGTACCGCCAGCGCCGCGCCCCGCCGGGTCGGGCGGAAGACACGGCCAACTTTCAGTACCTGCCCGGAAGCGCGTGCAGCCAGCCGTGTGGCCAGGGCTCGCTTTCGCGGTGCTGTCATCCGCCGTCCCGCTCCACCCTCGGGTACTGGCCGGTAAACGGCTTCAGGTTCCTCAGCCCACCCGGAGCCGGGTACGGGTTGGACGGTTGCAGGAAGGCCGGGTACTTGATCGGATCGGGCCGAACCGAGCCCGTCGTGAAGAACGGCCTCAGATAGATGTAGGAGCCGCCGTCCTCGCCGTAGTGGTGATACGCCGCGCCGAAGTCTGTGAAGATCTGCGAAATGTCCAACCCGTACGGCCGCAGGTAACGCAGCGCCGGATTCAGGTCCCGCAGCAATGAGACGGTCGGGGGGATGAAATCCCGAGCCTCGGACCCGAAGTCCGGCACCTTGTCCAGCGTGGCCGGGGCGTGGCCCAGCACCGAATGCAGGGTCGGCAGCAGGTCACGCAGATCGGCGCTGCTTTCGGGTAGCCGGTTCAACGCATCATTGAGATCGGGCGCCGCGCGGCGTAGGTCGGCCGCCACCGGGGACAGCGCTCCGGAAAGCTGTGAGATCCCGCCGCTGGCGGTGGTCGCGCTGTCCAACACACCGGGCAGCTTGCGGACGGTCGCCTCGAGCGCCGGTCGCTGGCCGGCGGTGGCGGCGCTGAGCCGGTCGGCGCTGGAGACCAGTTGGGCGATCTGCCCCTGGCCGGTGTCCAGCGAGTCGAAGATCTGGTTGAGCTGCCGCGAGATCTGTTCCAGGTCGCCGGACTGGCCGGCGATGGCGTCCAGCGCGGTGGCGCCGTTGCCACCGATGTCGGCCAGCCCTTCGGCGAGCGAGGACACGTCCGTCTGGCGGCCGTCGGTGGACTGGCCGAGCGAGCGCACCACGCCGCCGAGAGCGT
This sequence comes from Pseudonocardia sp. Cha107L01, assembly GCF_052566575.1. Classification (NCBI taxonomy): domain Bacteria; kingdom Bacillati; phylum Actinomycetota; class Actinomycetes; order Pseudonocardiales; family Pseudonocardiaceae; genus Pseudonocardia; species Pseudonocardia sp. Cha107L01. The sequence goes on along the minus strand of NZ_CP199579.1, from coordinate 3,455,806 downwards.
CCCGGGTCGGCTTGTCCAGGCTGGCCAGCACGTCGCGCAGCTGCACCGACGGCTTGACCGAGGAGGCCGGTAGCACCGTGCCGTCCGGGACGGCGGGGCCGGTGCCGTCGACGAGAACCACATTCGGCTGCCCTGCCAGCGACTTCTCGCTGATCTGCACGGTCGCGCCCTGGTGTATCGGGGTGGCCACCGGCTCCAGTGTCAGCACGACCCGGACACGATCAGGGGAAACTCGGTTCAGCGCGTCCACCTTGCCCACCGGGACGCCGGCCTGCTGGACGTCGGCGTAGGTGACGAGGTTGGCCACCTGGTCCACGTCGAACGAGACGGTGTAGCCGGAGGTCCGGTTGAAGCCGGGCAGTGTCCCACCGGCCTGGGCGTAGAGATAGCCGGCGAACGTCACGCAGGCCACCGCGAACGCAACCAGTGTCGCGGTGCGGAACACCGAGCTGGAGATCCGGGGCACGTTCACCGGCAGTCACCGCTTCCCATTGCCGGGTAGGGACCCAGCGGACTACCACCCTGTTGATAGGTGTTCGTGTCCTTCTCCCCGGGCCGCAGGGTGCCGGTCGGGCTGTTCAGTGCCACGGTGGCGTGACCGCGTCCCCACCCGCCGTTGGGATCGGTGACGCTGAACAGGGAGTTGGTGTTGTAGACGAAACCCCCCAGGTCGTATATCCAAGGCGCGACCTTGGAGGTCACATCGTCGAGACAGCCGGCCACCGGGCGCAGGTCGTCGAACGAGTCATGTAGATCCCCGACGATCGGGCGGAGGTCGGACACCAGCGGCCGGGCTTTGGACACCACGTCACGGGCCGCGTCCACGGTGTCGTGCAGCGGCCCGACCATGTCGGTCAGTGAGGACAGCGCGTCAGGCAGCTTGTCCGACGCCGCGCGGATGTCGCGGAGTGTGGGGTTCAGCTGGTGGGTCAGCGCCGAGGTGCTCCTGAGCGCATGGCGCAGCGCGTCGGTGGTGCCCGGCAGCTGTTGGAGTGAGTTGCCCAGATCGGTGTCCCGCGCAGCGAGCACGTCAAGGGTCTGTTGGGTGGAGTCCACCAGGCTGGTCAGCCGGGCATCGTTGCCGCCCAGCGCGGAGGAGACCTGGGACAGCGCCCCGATCAGCTTGCGGATGTTGTCGCTGCGAGTTTGCAGGCGCTGCACCACCGGCCTCAACGTCAACAGCGAGCTGTCCGCGGCCTTCAGGTCCACCGGCAGCGTCTGCGGCGCGTTGACCAGAGCGTTGTCCGACTCGGCCAGTAGCTGCGTGAGCGCTGCCCGGCTGCGGTCGTCGAACTTGCTGAACACCTCGTCGAGTTGGATCGGACGGGATGTCTGAGTTACCGGCAGGACGCCGCTCTCCGGGAGCAGGTGGCCGGGCGGGCCGCCGGGATTGAGCGTGACGTACATCTGGTTCAGGGGGTTGACCGATCGCAGCACCGCGCGGGCATTGTCGTAGATCGGGTGTCCCGGCTCGATGGACAGGGTGACCGACGAGGTGTTGTGGTCGGTGGGCGCGCTCGCCACGATCTGCCCAACCCTGACCCCGGCGATGCGCACCTCCTGGGAGTTGCCGGGGCTCACCCCGACCGCATCGGCCAGCTCGATCTTGAACGTGAACCGCTCCGCCCAGGGAGGGGTCAGGTTCATCTGGGCCAGAATGATCCCGGCCGCTACCACACCGATGATCACTAGCGTGATCATCGCCGAGACGTCGCGACCGAGGCCCGGCACAGTGCGCAGGCGCTGCCACCGCGCACCCAGCGTCTTTCGCTGCATTGCGCTCATTTGTGCGCTCCTTCGAGCAGCCCGGGGACAGCCAGGGGCGGTGCGGACAGACCGGGATCGGGCAGCGGGATGCCCCGCGGCAGCGCGGGCCCGATCGGCGTGGGTGCCTTCTGGTGCGGCGGCCCGTACATCTCCGACAAGAAGTCCTGCAGCTGCTGTCCGGTGGCTCCGGTGCCCTCGACGGAGGTGCTGCCGGCGCCCGGCTGGAAACCGAGCAGGTGTGCGGTGGCGCTCTGGTACTGCACGCCGGCGTCGATGTGCGCGAACATGTAGCCCAGCTCCTGGTAGAACGTGTTGCCGTCGCCACCGCCCTGCGGGTACTTGGGTGCCAAGCCGTGCCATTCGCTGTTGATCGTGTTCAGGATCGGGCCGTTGACCCGCTTCAGCACCGGCCCGTCGAGGTCGGAGAGCACATCGGTGGCCGCACTGACAGTCGGTACCAGCTCACCGACCAGCGGCTTGGCATCCTTCAGGAGCGGGTGCAGGTCGGCGAGCACCGGGCGCAGGTCGACCAACGTCGGCTCCAGCTTGCGCAGCAGCGGATCCAGGGCCTTGACCGTGCGCCGGGCGTCGTGCGCGGTGTCGGTCAACTCGTCCAGCGTGACCGAGAGGTCGTCGGCGCCGTTCCGGGTCGCCTCCAACGTGGCTGGCAGGGTGGCGAGCGTCTGATCTATCGGCCCCGCGTTCGCGCCGAGCACCGCCGAGGTCCGGGCCAGCGAGTCCACCACGGCGCTCAGCTGACCGGGCTTCGCGGACAGCACCCGCGCCGCGGTGTTCAGGTTCGTCACCATGGTTGCCAGGTCGGTGTCCCTGTTGACCCCGCGCAATGCGTCCGCCACCGCGCCGGTCGGGCGCAGCGTGTCGGGGGCATCGACCAACAACTGGTTCAGCGGCCCGCCAACGCCGGCCTTGAAGGTGCTGTCCAACCGCTCCGTCATGCCTCGCAGCCCATCCTGCGCATCCGGCGGGATCGCCGAGAGCAGCCGGTCCAGCTCCACCGGCAACTTGGTGCGCTGCACCGGGATCGTGTCCGAGCCGGCCTCACCCTTGTTGCCGCCCGGATAGAGCTGCACGTAGTACGTGCCACCGAGCACAGTGGTTGGCCGGATCTCGGCACTGGGGTCGGTGCCCAGCAGGGCGCGGGTACCGTTGTGCAACTTGAGCCGCATCCGGATCGGGCCGTCCGAAGGGTCGTCCGTGCTCGACTCGATGCTCTGCACGACGCCAACCTTCGTGCCCGCGATCTTCACCACCGAGGCGTACGGCTCAACCTTGTAGTCCCTGGCCAACTGCACAGTCAGTGTCTCGCCAGGACTCAGCGCGGTGAGGATCGCCGACTTGTCGAACAGCAGGAAGGTGGCGAGGCCCGCGATCGCGAGCATGCCCAGACCGGACAGCACGGGGCGGCGAATGAGAATGCTCGGTGTGTGCACGGTCTACCGTCCCGGAATTTCGCCGCCGTTGGGATCCCGATCCCGAATGGCCTGACCGGGAGTCGGGTATGGGTTGTTCGTGTCCTTCAGTTGGTTGACCAGCAGCGTCGGAAGGCTCGGGGCGCCGGCCATGATGCGCAGCCGGTGCTCCCATCCGTCGTGATTCACGATCAGGTTGCTGAGGTCGAACGCGAATGTCCCCAAGTCGGGCGCGTAAGGCGCCAGTACCTTCAGCGGCGGAGCCACCGAGGACAAGGCGTCAGCCAGTTTCGGAGTCAGCGACTGGGCGTCGGAGAACGTGCGGCTCAGGTCGGCCACGGCGGGCTTGGCGTCATCGGACACGCCGGGGATCCGGTCCAGCGGGGCGTGCGCCTCGCGAAACACGCCGCGCACGTCCGGCGTCGCGCGGCCGAGCGAGCGCGCTCCGGACCGTAGGTCGCCGGCCGCCGAGGCGAGGTCGGTCAGTGGCTGGTCGGCGTCATCCAACGCGGTGCGAACTGCCCGCAGCGTGCCGGGCAGTTTGGTCACCGTGTCGCCCAGCGGCTGGCCGTTGTCCACATCGAGCGCACGGAGGGTCTCATCGGTCTGGTGCAACAGCTCGGTCCATTGGTACTCGCGCCCGGTGAACCGGCTCGACAAGCGGTCCGACGTGTGGAGGAGACCCGGCAGGTCCGTTCGGTCCGAGACCAACGTCGTGCTGAGCTGGCCCACGTCACTCAGCACGCCGGGCGCCGTGCCGATGAAGCCGTGCAGACCGGGACCGTAACCGGCCAGCCCACCGCCCAGCTGGCGTAGCGCGTCGCCCAACGCGGCCCTGGTCGGGGGGTCGAAGACATCGAGCACCTGGACCAGGTCGTGGGTGGACTCGGTCTGGCTCACCGGCAGCGTCCCATCGCCGAGCGGCCCGCTGGCGGGGTCACCGGCGCGCAGCTCGACGAACTTCTGGGCCAGCGCGGACTGGTCCCAGATGCCCGCATAGCCGTCCCGGTACATCGACACCCCGCCGTGCACGTCCATCGTCACAACCGGCCGGCCGTTCACCAGCGCTACCGCCGAGACCTGGCCGATGGTGATCCCGTTCTGCCGAACCTCGGACCCGGCCTGCAACTGGCCGACGTCAGCGAAGGCCGCCCGTACGGTCGTCACCGGGGTACCGGGCAGCCGGCCCTGATTGGCGGTGAAGGCCACGTAGCCGATCACCAGCATCACCGCGAGAGTTCCGAGTCCGCTCAGGAAACGGCGGGCCGAGCCCTTGGTGGGCGCCATCCTCAGTTACCCCCGCCCAGCAGTTGATCGAACATGTCACCCTCTTGTGTCGGGGTCAGTCCTGAGGCGCTGGGCGGATCCGTCGGCTGGCCCGCGCCCTTCGGCGCTGTCGTGGGCGCGTCCTTGGGTGTGGAGTAGCTGCTGTTGTCCGCGCCGTCGGGGTTGGGCAACGCCGGCATCATGGGCAGTGCCTTGGAACCGGGCACATCCGGTCCGTTGGGGTTCCTCGGGACCGGGTTGACCGGGTTCTGCCTGCCGATCGGTGGCAGCGTGCCCAGCCCGGTGTTCGCCAGCGTCGTCGGGGTGACGACCACCGCCGCGCGGAAGTAGTGGGAGAGCCCGTCGTACCCGCTCGTCGCCATCGCCCAGTTGGCTGCCCCCGTCATGACATTCTCCAGCTCGCTGGGTACGCCGGGCGCGTGGGTGAACAGCTGGTCATTGAGGGTGCGCACCGATCCACTCACGCTGCTCAGGTCGCTGGCCGCCGGGCCCAGGTCGTCCACCACCGGCCGGGCCTCGTCCAGCATGTGGTTGACCCTGTCCAGCAGGTCGGGCAACGAACGCAGGGCCGGGCGGGCCGAGTCGGCGAAGTCGTTCAGTTCCTGGCTTGTCTGCACCAGGTTGTCGCTCAACGGCCGGATACCGGATAGCACGTCCGTGGTGTTGTCCGCGGTGTTGCCCAGCTGGGTCAGCGTCCGCCGTGCGCTGGTCAGCGTGCCGGGCAGCTCGACCAGAGTGTCGTTCATCGCCTGTCGGTTGGCCGCTACCACGCCGAGTGTCTGCTGTGCGCCGGTCACCAGGGAGTCCAGCGGTTGCGCGAACGCGGTGGCGTTGCGCTGCGCCGAGACGATGAGGTGGTCCAGCACCACGTTCTGCTGATCCAACAGGGTGGACAGCCGGTCGGTCTGGTGCAGGGTCGGGGCGAGCGCCTTGAACGCCTGCGCGGCCTTGTCCCCTTGCCCGGCCAGGCCCTCACCCAGGGTGGTCACCATGGCGGCCAATGCCGTCGACGTCGGGTCGTTCAGCGTGTTGAGCAGCTGGTCGAGGTCCACCGATGAACCGGTCCGGGTCACCGGTATCACCAACGGTTCCGGCAGCACCGGCGCGGACGGCGAGCCCTGACCCAGTGCGATGAACCGCTCCCCCAACAGGCTCACCGGCTGGATCTTGGCGGTGGCGTCGGTGTGCAGCGGAAGCACCGAGCGGTCCAGCGACATCCGCACGTGCGCCTGGCCGTTGACCAGTGTGATGGTGCTGATCGTGCCCACTTCGACGCCGTTGAGCTGCACCTTGTTGCCGGGCACCAGCGGGCTCGAGTCGACGAAAACCGCGGTGACGCTCGCCTGCGAGTCGTCGCGCAGGTACACCGTCGCCAGCCAGCCGAGCAGGGCGAGCACGACGAGGGCGGCGAGTACCGGAACCCAGCGGCGGCGGACCGTTGTCACCATGTGGGTAGTCACCGGGGACCACTCCCGTCCGCATCGGTCCAAGGCTGATCGACCAGCTGACCGGGCGACATCTGAGCCCTGGCCCTCTCGCCCGGAATGGTCACGTTCGGGTTGTTGTCCAGTGCGGTCTTACCCGTCACCACCATCGGCGAGGCGAAGTGACCGACCGAGTCGTAGGTGGAGAAGAAGTTTCCCCAGTTGGAGACGAAGCCCATGATCTCCGGGGTGTAGGGCCGCAGGAACGCCAGCGCCGGGCCCGCGCCCTCGACGGTCTTTCGCAGCTGGGGCAGCGTGTCGGTGGCCTCGTCCAGGAAGTCTGGCGTCCTGTCCAACAACCGGTCCGCCGCGTCCAGAGTCGGCCCCAGCAGTTTCAGACTGGGCTGCAGGTCCCGCAGCACCGGGCTCAGGTTGTGCGCCACGTCAGGCAACCGGTCCGCCGCCGGCCGAAGGTCGTGGAGCAGCGGTACGGTCGCATCGGTGGCCGCTGGCACCTTGTCCAGTGCCTTCTTCGCCGAGTCCAGGGTCGCGGGCAGCTGCGTCAAGCCATCGCTGAGCTGCTGCTGATGCACCGCCGCCGTGCTGGTCAGCCGGTTCAGATCCAGCACCGTCGAGGACAGGCCGCCGCGCCGCGCCGCGAGCACTGCGCTGACCTGGTGCAGGTTGGCCAGTACGGTCTTGATCGCCTGCCCGTCCGAGCCGACCGCGTTGAGCACCGCACCGAGCGCCTGCACCGACGGGCCGGCGGCCTGGAGCGTCTGGTTGAAGTCCCCCTGGTGACCGGCCATCACCGTGTTGAGCTGCTGCACGAACGAGGTCAGGTGCGCGCGGGTCGGCGGGTCCAACGCCTGCAGCAGGTCTTCCACGACCACCTGCGATGAGCCCGCCTCGATCATTGCCCCGTTGGGCAGAACGGGGTTTGTCGTCGGGCCGGGCTGGAGCTGTACATAACGCTCACCGAGAAGGGAACGCCATTCGACGGTCACCGTGGTTCCGGTGCGCAGCGGCTCGGGCAACTTGTCCACCACCAGTGACAAGATCGCCTTGTTATTCTTGGTGGTGATCCCGGTGACCTGGCCCACATCGAATCCATCGAGCTGGACCGGCGTACCCTCCACGATTCCGATCGCGTTGGGCAGCACCGCGATGAGTTGATCGCCCTGACGCAGTTTGCTCACGGCGAACCCAGCAACCACGGCGAGCGCCACGACCGCGACGAGCGCGAATCCGAGCAACTTCCTACTCATCTGGGCCGAGCCACTGGTAGACGTTCACGTTCACGCATCCTCCGAGGGACGGAGAGGACAGAAACAAGGACCTAATTTGCAATAGGAGCATTCGGGAAACCGCCCCAGAATAATTGCTGAGCGAGCAATCCGATCACGCTGACGAGAACCATGTTGACGACCATCGACTTGGCCGTGTTCTGGCCGACGCCGACCGGTCCACCCTTGGCGGTATAGCCGTAGTAACAGCCAACCAGCACCACGATGATGCCGAGCGCTACCGTCCAGAGCATCGAAAACAGCAGGTCGAGAGGGCTCTGGAAGGCCCACAGCACGGTAAGGAACCCGCCCTGGGAGACCGTGTGCAGCACATGCACGACCATGAACCAGGACGACACGTACAGCAGTCCCAGACCGACGATGTAGAGAAATGGCATAGCGATCAGCGCCGCGATCAACCGCGTAGCCACCAGGTAAGGTCTCGACTCGATACCCATCACCTCGAGCGCGTCGATCTCATCCGAGATGCGGGCCGAACCGATCTCGGCAACCAGACCGCAGCCGACCTTAGCCGCCAGAATCCAGCCCCACATTTCCGGCGCACAGGTCCGCAGGCCACCCAGCGCCGGAAAGATTCCGACATAACCCGCGGCGCCGAACTGTCGAGTCAGATAGTGGCCCTCCACCGCGAAGACCGCACCGATCAGCAGCTCCATGAACCAGATGATCAGCCCGCTGGAGAGAATCAGAATTCCGGCCTGCCGGAGAACCTCGCTGGCGTACTTCCGAGTCCGCGGAATCGAGGCGAAGATCTGCCCGAAGAACACGATCATCTCGACCATGTTCGTGAGCTTCTCGGACAAACCTCGGCCGACCGCCTCGAACGACTGAGCGCCGCCCTCTCGATCCGCGCCAGCGTGGATTTCGCCGGTCTCGTTGGCAGTCAGGGCGTGGTCCTTCCTCATCGAACGGTCTGCATCTCGGGGTAGAGCCCGAGCGCGATGAGATTGATGACGAGATCGACGACAAAGACCAGGGCGAACGAGATGACCACCGCACGGTTCACGGCCCGCCCCACACCCGACGCGCCACCCGAGGCGTTCAGCCCCATGTAGGAGCACACGATCCCGATGACAAACCCGATGACGGTGCTCTTGATCAGCGCGACCGCAAGCTCGACGACGGTCAGGTTCGCGTACACCGTGGCGAAGTACTCGCCGGCCGGGACGTTCCCGTAGGTCACCGAGCTGACCACCGCACAGACCACGCCGATCAGCAGCGAGACGATCATGAGCAGGGGCGTCAGGATGGTGACCGAGACGATCCTGGGCAGCACAAGTTCTCGGACCGGATCGACACCGAGCACGTCGAGCGCGTCCAGCTCTTCGCGGACCTTTCGAGCACCAAGGTCCGAGCAGACCGCCGCACCGACGATGCCGGCCACCACCATGGAGTTGATCCACGGTGTGAACTCGCGGACGTTGACGATGAAGAAGTACTGCCCGTAGCGGTTGGCGGCTCCCAACAACGACGTGAAGTTCAGGCCCAGGATCCCGACCATCAGTCCGAAGGTGAACACCGACAGAGTCATCGGGAACCACGAGACCCGCAGCACCCCGTACATCTCGTCGCGCGCCGCCGTCCAGTAACCCACCGGACGGCGGATGGCGCTGCCGAGCACCTTGACCGCGAGCTCAGTCAACCCGCCCACTAGTTCAACGGGACGAAACACCACCCCCGGCACAAAACCGGCCCAAGCACTCTGGGTACGCGGCACCAGCCGGACACTGCGGGGGCCACCCACTACGAACCCCAGCATGTCTGGTCAAGTCTCAGCGCGGCCGCGACTCTCAGGCTTCCAACTGCTCGACCGTCACGGCGGCTGGCCGGTCCAAGTCGTCGGCGCGTAGCGAGATCCACAATACCTATCAACGATTGGATACCATCGAGGATGCGGTCCTCAGTTGGCCAATCAGCCTGCCCTCAGTCTTCTCCGACACGGCACCACGGCGCTGGCCACAGTCAGTGGGAACCGCCGCTCCGCAATCTTTGACTCGCATCGGAGCGGGCGGCAGAACCGGCTAGGACAAGGCCGGAAGCAACGAGTCGCGACGTGGGACACACACGGTGCACGGGGTGAAACCCTCGTCCCGTGCCTCCTCGAGGAAGATCTCTTCTGCCTGGTGACCCGCCAGAAGACGGCATCCCTGCGCGTGGAACCGGCGGCGGCCCGGGATCACCCGAACCATGGATTTCTCGGGCGTCGTGGCCGATACCTGACCCGTGTCCGACCGACCGATCTCCGGCTCCAACCCATCCGCGTCGGGGACAGGGACAACTTCGTCCACGGACTCGGCGGGAGTCGGCCGCTCCACGGCCCCGGTTTCGGACTCTGGCGAGGTCGGCCCGGGATCATCCTCGGGCGAGGTCGCCTCGGCCGACGAGCTCCGCGTTCGCTTCTTGATCAACCACGCCGCGAGGAAGGCGATGCCCGCGACACTCACGACGAACGCGATCCAGCTGAACAGGACCGAACCAGAGAGAAGAGCCGCGGCAAGACAGGCCGCCGCCGCAACGATCAGTACCAGTGCCAGCATCCGCGTCTCCTCACCGAGCGTCGAACGGCCACCAAACGTCTTGTGCGGTCCGCCGGAGCCCTCCGGGTCGGCGGGCCGGAGGGCGCTGGACCGCATGATCACTCAGTCCAGCTCTTACGCTTTCGGCATCTTCTCGGGTAGCCAGATCCGCCGCCCCGTCGAAGCTCTGGCCGCACCGGCCACCAACCCGAGGGTGAACAGCACCCTAACCGAGCGCAACCAGCCCACCACGCCGGGCCCGCAACGAAAAGTCCGCGCAGGCACCAGATGCCCGAAGCTGTGCGTCCGCTGCTCGACCTGGACGGGGCCACCCCGCCTGCCCTGATCGTGTATCTGGATTGTGCTCGCCGCCGGCATTAGTTTCCGCGCATGGACACTCGCAACCAGGCCGCATGCGCCTGGGCAGGCCTCGTCGGCGTGGCGCTCATCCTCGTCGCACTGCTGCTCGCGGGCTATATCCCGGCGCCCAGGGCCGACGCCACCGCGGCCGAGATTGCTACGTTCTACCGCGACGGCACCTTCACGATCCGCCTCGGACTCCTCATCGGGCTGGTCGGCACGGCCGGGTGGGCGGCGCTGGTGTCGGTGGTATGGGTCCAGCTGAACCGCATCGAGGGACCCCGGCCGGTGATGGCGGCGCTGCAGGCGGTGGCCGGGGTGACCTGCTACGTGCTGCTGACCTTGTTCATTGTGTTGCTCGCCGCGGCCGCGTTCCGCCCGGAGCGGGCACCTGAGAGCACCCAGCTGCTGCACGACGTCGGCTGGTTCATGGCATTCCTGGCCGCCATTCCATTCGTTCTGCAGGCACTGGCCACCGGGGCGGCGATCCTCGGTGACCACAGCCCGCAACCGGCGTACCCACGGTGGCTGGGCTACCTCGGCCTGTGGGTGGCGCTGCTCCTCGCGCCCGGTGACGTGCTGCTGTTCTTCCACACCGGGCCGTTCGCCTACGACGGACTCATCTCGTACTGGATCCCGCTACTCGGGTTCGGCGGATGGATGGCGGCACTGTCCTGGGGAGCACTACAGGCAGCACGGGCCGAGTCCCGCGAGTCGGCCTCCGAGACCGCACCGACCGCCGAGGCACAGGCCTGATCGGGGGCCGCTCCGCCGCGGTCCGAACGAGCTCGTGGAGCTGATGTGGCGGACACGGCTCAGACCGAGCGCACCATCATCCACCCTGCCGTCTGACAGTCCCGGCGAGCCTGCGTCGATCTCGGTGATCGGCTGGGGTTCAGCCTCGGCTCGGGTGCGCTGTTCCTGATGGGCGGCATCTACCCGCGCACCAACGCCATCCTCAAGGAGCTTGGCCGCTACCACGAGCTGATCCCGTGGGACGCCGAGACCGAGATCCTCGACGCCGACGGCAGGCGCTACACCGCGAAGTTCGACCAGGTGATGAGCTTCCTGCGGATGCCCGTGCTGACCTGGCGGGACAAGCTGCGCATCGCCGCCGGGGTGGCCAGGCAACTCGTCGCTCCCGGCCCGAAGCTGTGCTTCGACGGCGCCGAGCTGGCCCGCTTCGACGGCGGCGAGAATCTGGAGACCTGGTCGCGGCGCGTGCTCGGCGAGCGCGGCACCAACTACATCACCGTGCCGTACATGGGTTTCCTCTACGCGGTGCCGATGAGGTGGCTCTCACCCGCACTGTTCCACGCCGTGGTCAAGCAGTTCTACCGGCTGGCACTCTCGGTGCCGCCGAAGGGCGTCGGCCAAGTCTGCGACTGGCTCGTCGAGGGCACCCCGGGCCTGGACCTGCGGCTGGCCACCCCCGTCGACAAGATCACCCAGGACGGCGCGGGATTCACCATCACCGCGGGCGGCGAACCGCACCCGGTGGATGCGGTGATCGTCGCGCCCGAGCCGGGGGTTGCCGCCGACCTACTGGAAGACCTGGTCGAACCGGAGTCGACGAAAAAACTGCGCGACTGCCTGTACTCCGACTACGCGCACGTCCAGGTCTGCTACCAGCGCAACCCGTGGCCACAGCACCGTGCCAGCGTGGCGCTGCCCGCGAACATGGATCGGGACTGGGGCGCCTGCGTGCTACTCAGCAAGCGCCAGCCCAGCGCGGTTCCCGAGGGCGGCGAGGCCGTCGGCGTGTACTTCTACACCCCACCGCTGGAACGCATGTGCGACGCCGACATCGTGGCGTCCGCGCTGAACGCGGTGCTCGAGGTGTACGGCCCGGCACCGGAACCGGACCTCGTCGAGCTGTTCCACTACCGGCGCGGGCTGTCCATCGCCAACCCCGGCCACTACGGCACCCTGGACTCACTGCATGCCGAGATGCCGCCCGGCGTCTACCTGGCCGGCGACTACTTCGCCCACGCCGGCGTCGAGGCCGCCATCTTCAGCGGCGAACTGGCCGCGACCCGCCTCAACGCGCCCAGCGCAGCTCGGCGTCCCGGTGCGGACGGTCACCAAGTCGCGCGGCCTAAGGTGGAATGAGCGGTTCTCACCGCATAAGCCGTCCGCTGGACGCCGCACAGCGACCATCCGGCGGCACCCAGCAAATGTGACCTGCATCTCCCCCTTTCGTGGCGTACACATGGTGCACGCCCCAGCGAGGCAGACGCCGACCACTACCGCCACACCTAAAGCACCAACCTCAGCCACACCCTGCGCACGTGCGCACGGCGCTCCGGGTGAGCGCCTCCACGATCGCAAAGGAGCGACACAGGGATGACCACACCGATAGCCGCCCTGGCACCGGCGGAACGGACCGAGTTCACCACGAGCGACACCGATCTGACCATCGACTACATCAACACCGCCTACCAGACAAAGCTGACGAAGTTGCGGGTCGGTCGCGCTCGGGACGGGGATCAGTTCCGACATTCTCGTATCGAGGGCAGTTCCTTCGCCCTCGACGACATGTGGTGGCCCCTGGCACTGAGCTTTCGACAGGAGCCTCTCAACTCGCTGATCATCATTCACGTGGACGCCGGCGTGCTCGGGCGCGAATGCGGCGGGGACGACGACCGGTTCCGTGCCGGCGACATCTTCGTCGACGCCGACCCCGATCTGCCCGCCACCATGCGAGCATTCGACGTCGCACTGCGGCTCGTACAGGTAGACCTGCCGATGCTCGCTCAGGTCGCGGCCACCTCACCATCCCGTATCCCCAGACCCATTCACATCACCGGCTACCAGCCCGCCTCGCCCGCGGCCGCCCAGAACTGGTGTCACACCGTTGCCTACCTGCGCGAGCTGCTCACAAACGAGAGCGCCGCGACCCAGCCGCTCATCGTGGGCAACGCCGCCCGACTGCTCGCCGCCACGGTCCTGACGACGTTTCCCAACACCGCTCTCGTCGACCCCACCGCTCAGGACCGCCGCGACGCCACCAGCGCCACCGTCCGCCGAGCGATTGCGTTCATCGAAGAATGCGCCCACACCGACATCAGCGTGGCCGACATCGCCGCCGCCGCGAAGGTGAGCATCCGCGCCGTCCAGTTCGCCTTCCGCCGCCACCTGGACACCACACCCGCGGCCTACCTCCGCACGGTGCGCCTCGACCGGGCCCACCACGACCTGCTCACCACCAACCCCAGCCGCGGCGACACCGTCACCACCATCGCCGCCCGGTGGGGCTTCTACAGCAACAGCCGGTTCACCGCGCGCTACCGCCGCACCTACGGCGTCACCCCCCGCGACACCCTGCACAACGCGACCGCGTGACCAACCGCGATCTGCAGGGCGAGATTCAGATCCGCCGCGCCAGACCGTTGCTGTTTCACCTGCTCGGCGCGGCCAGGCCGCCGGTCGACCGTCTACCGGCGGCGGCCTCGGTCACGCAGCAGGGGGTGGCTATCCCGTAGGTCGTCGGCACTCGTCACCGGCGTTGCAGGGCCCGGATCCGGTGCACCGCCGGCCGGTCGGCCACCGCGCTGTCGTACAGCGCCGCAAGGTCGGCCTTGAGCGCGGTGCGGGACTCGCCGTCCAGGTAGATCATGTGGCCAGAGGGGTAGTACTTGACCGTGAGGTTCTTCCGCACCGCCGGGTCGGTCAGCGGCATCTGGTCCAGGTCGGTCCGGGTCTGGCAGAACGGCGTCACCGAGTCGTAGTAGCCGTTCGCCGAGAGCACCCTCAGGTCCACGTTCAGCGCCATCGTGGCGGCCAGGTCGCCGGCGGTGTAGAGCACGATGTTCCCGTCGGCGTCCTTGCCCTTCTGCGCGCCGGTCGGGTCGGTGTGGGCGAAGTCCCAGTTCTGGAACGCCTGGTCGTTCAGGTCGGTGAACGCCGAGGTCGAGGTGAACTTGAGCCCGTCCGCGAGGTAGCTGTTCCACATCGCGGTGTAGGCGCCGTTGACGGCGGTCATGGTGGCGTCGTTGCCGCCGGACAGCGGGTCCAGCCGCCCGGCGATGCCGGTGTTCACGCCCAGCACCCGGCCGTCGTAGGCGCCGAGCACTCTGCCCTCGGCGCGCATCAGCGCGGTCAGGAAATGCAGCGTGCCCCGGCTGTCGGAGTCCGCCACGTTGAGGCCCTCCCAGCTGGTCAGCACGACCGGGGAGATGCCGGTGTACTGGCTCAGCGTGGTGACGGTGGCCGGGTCGGCGTCCGGGAACGCCGCCAGCGCCCTGGCATAGTCGCCGAGCGCGAACGGGACCACCTGGTCCATGAACGTCGGCAGGTCGGCGGGCCGCGGTGTCACGGTGGTCTTCTGGTGGTACCAGGCGTCCGCGCAGAGCGTGGGCAGCAGGCCGACCGGGTTGCCGGCCTGTGCGTAGTCAAGGATCGAGGACTGCAGCGTGATCCCGTTGAGGTCCACGCCGTCCTCGTGCAGCTGGTAGGCCAGCACGCAGCTGCGGGCGGTGCCGTAGGACTCGCCGAACAGGAACTTCGGCGAGTTCCACCGGTCGTAGCGGGTCAGGTAGCGCTTGATGAACTGGCGCAGCGCGCCGGCGTCCTGGTCGACGCCCCAGAAGTCCTTGTTGACCTTGGGGGCGACGGCGGCGGAGTAGCCGGTGCCGACCGGGTTGATGAACACCAGGTCGCTGCGGTCGAGCAGGCTGTCCGGGTTCGGTTCGAGGCGGTAGGGCGCCGGCGGGGTGAAGCTGGGCATCGACGTCTTGAGCCGCATCGGCGCGAACGAGCCGAGCATGACGTACACCGAGGACGAGCCCGGCCCGCCGTTGTAGAAGAACGTGACGGGCCGCTCGGTGGGGTCGTGCTGATCGGCGGTGAACGCCACGTAGAAGATCTTCGCGGCGGGTTGGGAGCTGCTCGGGTCCACCGTCACCAGGCGCCCGGCCGTCGCGGTGTACGGGATGTCCCGGCCGCCGATGGCCACGGTGTGGTGGGTGATCGCCGCGTTCTCGGTCGCGTCGGTCACCGAGTCCTGTGGCCCGTTCCCGTACGCGGTCGTGTCGGTGAACGGCTGGTCCGCTCCGCTCGGCGTCGTCGTCATTCCGGTCCCCCCGGGTGCGGATGGTGCTGGCTGACAGCCGCCCGATTCTTAGGGTGCGCGACCAAGCGGGCGGGTGCGAACCGGGTGGTCAACTGTTAGGAATGATCTCCCGCGCGGCCCACACCGGGATCCCCACCGCGCGAACTTCGTCGGCATGCTCGTCGTTCTCCCGGATTCCGAGCAGCACCGCGTCACCGTCGCGCACATCCGGCGTGTGTGCTTCCAACCCGGTCAGGTCGGCCTGGCCGAGCCCGGTGACCAGCGCGAGGGCTTCCCCGCCGGCCGCGCCCACAGAGCGGTTCCCTTCACGGATTCGCCGAGCGATCGTCGCCGAGACCCTCGGCGTGCTGGTCACCGGTTGTGCAAGGTGTGGCGGGGGTTGACGCCGTAGGTGCGGCGGTATCGGGCGGCGAAGCGGGTGTAGTTGTAGAAGCCCCAGCGGGTGGCGATGTCGGTGACGGTTGCGCCGCGACTGGGATCGGCGGTCAGCAGGGTGTGGTGGACGTGGTCCAGACGCACGGCGCGCAGGTGAGCCATGGGTGTGGTGTCCAGGTGGCGCCGGAAGGCGCATTGGACGGCGCGGATGCTGACATTCGCGGCGGCGGCGATGTCGGCCACGTTGATGTCAGATTGCGCGTGCTGTTCGATGAACGCGGTAGCCCGGCGAAGGGTCGCGGTGGTCGCGTCGTGGCGGTCCTGCGCCGTGAGAGCCGTGACGGCGGTGTTCGGAAACGTGGTCAGCGCGGTCGCCGCCAACAGCCGGGCGGCGTTTCCCCGGATGAGGGGCTGGGCCGCGGCTTCGGTGTTTCCGAGCATTTCGCCGAGATAGATGACGGTGTGCCGCCATTGCTCGGCAACAGCGGGAGAGACAGGTTGGTAGCCGGTGAAGCGGATCGGGCCAGGAGTGCGGGTGGGCGAGGTGGCGGCGACCTGGGCGAGGACCGCGAGGTCCAG
This sequence comes from Pseudonocardia sp. Cha107L01, assembly GCF_052566575.1. Classification (NCBI taxonomy): domain Bacteria; kingdom Bacillati; phylum Actinomycetota; class Actinomycetes; order Pseudonocardiales; family Pseudonocardiaceae; genus Pseudonocardia; species Pseudonocardia sp. Cha107L01. The sequence goes on along the minus strand of NZ_CP199579.1, from coordinate 3,439,687 downwards.
CATCACCGTCTGACCTCGGATGTCGAGCATTCGTACGGTGGCGGGCAGGGTGGGCTCGGCGTCGATGAACACATCACCGGGCAGGAAGCGTTCGGTGATCCCACCGCATTCGCGTTCGAACCTGCCGGCGTGGATCGTGCCGATGACCAGAGCATTGAACGGATCCTGTCGGATGTCGAACCGCAGGGGCATCACCGCTTCGTCTATCGCGAACGAGCCCCCGTCGAGGCGCGAGTGCGCGTACACGTATCCACCTCGCGCGCCGCTGACCGTCATGTTCGTGCCGTACGCGCTCTGCAGGTAGTCGATCGCCAGGTCCGGGTCGGTGGTGCTGAACTCAACCCGTCCCCGCGTGCCCGTGTCGGCAACCTCAGCGGTCATCCGATGCGTCGCTCCTTTGCGATCATGGCTCACTGTCCCGGCACGACTGAGCTGCTACTGGATCTAGGCGCGCAGGGTGTAGCGAGGGTTGGCGCCGTAGGTACGGCGGTAGAAGGCGGCGAACCGGCCGGGATTGGCGAACCCCCACCTGCGCGCGATCTGGGCGACGGTGTCCCCGCCTGGGTCGGTGGCCTGCAGCTCACGGTGTGCGCGGTCAAGGCGCACCCGGCGCAGATAGCCCATCGGGGTCGTGTCGTGGTGATGGGCGAAGGCGTGTCGCAGTGCCAGCACGCCGACACCGGCACTCGCGGCGATGTCGAGCAGGGTGATGGCCTCGCCGGCGTGGCTGTCGATGTAGGCCACCGCCCGGCGCAGCGCCACCGGCCCGACGCGACCCACCGGTACTCCGAACGCCGTGGTCAAGGTCGTGTTGGGAAACACCGTCAACGCCGCGGTGGCCAGCGTGGTCTCGGTCTGGGCCAGCACCAGGGGATGGATGGTCGTGAACTGCCGTGGGGCCAGTTCTCGGTGCACCAACGCCGCGACCGACCGCCAGTACTGGCCCATCGCCGGCGAGACCGCGCGCATACCGAGGAAGCGGAACGCCACCGCGTCGGTGCCCGTCGTCTGGGCGGCAAGCTGGGCGACGTTGCCGAAGTCCAGACGCAGCACCCCCTGATCAATCCCGCTCCACCGCGCCTCGAACTCGGTCCCGTACGGGTACAGCAACACCTCACCTGGCCCGAAGCGCTGCTCCTCACGCCCGGCAACGATCGCCATGGACCCGCCCGCCAGACACCCCACCGTGAGATGCAGCGAGGGTTCGCAGGCCACCCGGGTGCTCATCGAATGCGTCATGACATCGCTGGCGACGCGACCCGCCAACGCTGTGCTCAGCGAGAACCGAAACCTGTCACTGCTCCCGCTGATCTGTGGGCGGTGCCGGGCGTAGGTCTCGCTGATCAGCTCGTGGGCCAGCTCCGGGTCACGAGTCCGTACCGCGAACCGCGCCACCCCGACCGCGCCGTCGGGGACCGTACTCGGCCGCAATCACCTCACCCCACCACAACCGTGGGCTACGAACCAGTGAGCGACCCACTCGGTCATCCCGCTGGTCGCGGACCCGGTCACGATAGACCCGATGACCCACGAAACGAAGGGACTCCTGAGAGCGCTGGTCCGAGACCAATGCGGACACCCCCGCCGAGGCACCGTCAGGTGCGGTCACGGGAGGTCGGCATCCCATTGGTGAACGTCAGCCACCTCGGTGGCCCGCTCCAATGCCTCCGCCCGCCCGGTCGACCCGATGGCATCGAACGCCTCGCTGTGCCAGTCGCACCCACACACAACCCGAACGGTTCCCCGGTCTAGTTCCGTGATCACCACCGTCCGGTGTTCCCCGAGAACGCGGTCCTTCCCGAAGAGCAGCCAACGCATCATCAACACCTCGATGTCTCCTGATCCCTACGTTCCCGGCACAGAGAACCTCGACCTCGAATTATGAAGTTAGCGCCTACCACTCAGTAACACCACATGGCTCCGGCGGAGCACCATCGCTGAACCCACTCGAACCAGCTCTGCGCCGCACCTGGCATGGTCACGCATCGAGACACAACAGCGTGACAACGATCAAGTGCACAGCTGTGGCCAACCAGAGGAGCGTGCGCATGGAGACAGGCTGGTCGGCAGTCGATCTGGCGTTTCGGGACGAGGTGCGCGCCTTCCTCGACCGTGAGCTGACGCCCGAGCTGCGACGGGCGGGCCGGTTGATGACCAGCGTGTACGCCGACCACGAGGCCAGCATGGCCTGGCAGCGCATCCTGCACGGGCGGGGCTGGGCGGCACCCGGATGGCCGGTGGAGTACGGCGGCTGCGACTGGAGCCTCACCCGGCACTACATCTTCAGCCGCGAGTCGATCCTGGCCGGAGCGCCCTCGCTGTCGCCCATGGGAATCCGAATGGTCGCGCACGCGATCATCGGCTACGGCACGCCCGCGCAGAAGAAGTTCTTCCTGCCGCGCATCCTCACCGGCGAGGTGTTCTTCTGCCAGGGATACTCCGAACCCGAGTCGGGCTCCGATCTGGCCGCGCTGAGCATGGCGGCGGTACGCGACGGTGACGACCTGGTGCTCGACGGCAGCAAGATCTGGACCACCCACGCCGGCGAGGCGAACTGGATCTTCTGCCTGGCGCGCACGACACGGTCAGATCGAAAACAGCACGGCATCACCTTCCTGCTCGTCGACATGACCACACCGGGCGTCACGGTCCGACCGCTGGTGATGACCTCCGGCGAGCAGGTACAGAACCAGGTGTTCTTCGAACAGGTGCGGGTGCCGGTCGGGAACGTCCTCGGCGAGATCGACGACGGCTGGACCGTCGCGAAGTACCTGCTGGTGTTCGAGCGCGGCAGCGGCGCGGTGGCCCCGGCACTGCAGGTGAAGGCGACGGAGATCGCCGAACACGCCTCAACCCAGCCGGGACCGGGCGGGCGACCGCTGATCGAAGATCCGTCCTTCTCCGCGCGGCTCGCGGACGCACAGGTACGCGCCGACGTGTTGGAGGTGCTGGAGTACCGGGCACTGGCGGTGCTGCAGGCCGGCGGCAACCCCGGGCCGGCGTCGTCGATGCTGAAGATCCTCGGCACCGAGCTGAGCCAACGAATCAGCGAGCTCGCGCTCGAGGCCGCCGGGCCGCAAGGGCGCGTGTACCAGCCACACGCCACCGCGCCGGGCGGTCCGGTGGTGGACTACACGCCGCCACCCGACGGCCATCTCAGCGGACAGGAGTGGCAAGCGGTGGCGCCGCTCTTCTACCTGAACAACCGAGCCGGCTCGATCTACGCCGGCAGCAACGAGATCCAGCGCAACATCCTGGCGAAGGCGGTGCTCAAGCTGTGAGCTCATTCGTACTCACCCCGGAGCAGGAAATGCTGCGCGAGGGCCTGGTGAAGTTCCTCCACAACCACTACGACCTGGCCGTCAGCCGTGCCGCGGTGAAGACCGGACCGGGCTGGCAGCCGGAGATCTGGCGAGCCCTCGCCGACGACCTCGGATTACTCGGCGCCGCACTGCCGGAACAGGCCGGCGGCATGGGCGGCAGCCCCATCGAGCTGATGATCATCGCTGAGGCGCTGGGAAACGCACTGGTGGTGGAGCCCTACGTGGACACCGCCGTGCTGGGCGCGGGCCTACTACACCGCTGTGGGGGACCGCGCGCGGACGAGGTCCTCGCGCGCATCATCGCCGGCACAGCGCTGACCGCATTCGCGGCCATGGAGGCAGGCCCCGGCCTGGACGACGTCGCCACCACGGCGCACCGCGACGGCGACGGCTGGGTGCTCGACGGCGCCAAGTCCGTGGTGACCACGGCGCCGCTGGCCACCCACCTGCTGCTGACCGCCCGCACCGGCGGCGGCTCCACCGACCGCGACGGCATCTCGCTGTTCTTACTGGACTTCGACGCCACCGCTCCCCCGCCTGGCATGACGGTCCATCCGCTCCGCACCGTCGACGACCGAGTCGCCGCCGACCTGGTCCTGCGTGGCGTGCGGCTCCCCGACGACGCCCTGCTGGGTAACCGTGACGGCGCTCTGGCAACTGTCGAGCGGGCCGTCGACGAGGCCACAGCGGCAGTGTGCGCAGAGGCCGTCGGCTGCATGCGCAGGGTGCTCGCCGACACGGTGTCGTACACCAAGCAGAGGACACAGTTCGGCCAGCCGATCAGCCGGTTCCAGGTGCTGCAACATCGCATGGTCGACATGTATCTGGAGGTCGAGCAGGCCGCGGCGGCAACCTATCTGGCGATGTTCTCCCTGGACGCCGAGGACACCGAACGGGCCAGGGCGGTCTCGGCGGCGAAGGTGACCATCGCGCGCGCCGCCCGCTTCGTCGGCCAGAACGCCGTGCAGCTACACGGCGGCATGGGCATGACCGAGGAACTAGCCGTCGGCCACTACTTCAAGCGGCTCACCGTCATCGAACACGAGCTCGGCACCGCGTCGACCCATCTCACCCGCTACGCCGCTCTGACTCACCCCCGGTCACCATCGCCCAGATGAATGCCACCGCGCTCGCCCACGCCGGCACCGGCGCGCTGCACGCCGGCGCGCTCGCCACGGCGGTGCTCGCCGACCCGGACGCGGCGCCGACGACCTCGGACGCCGACGCGCCCCGCGCGCCCCTATGACCGCCGCACACCCCGTCCCCTCTGGTCAGCCAGATCCCGCGCGCGGCGCACCGGGACGAGGCAGAATCCGACTCCCCCGCTGTACCGAGGAGGCCCCCGTGTCAGTGCTTGCCCAGTTGAACTCGGCCATCGCCAACGCGTCGGTGCGGGTGGTCGACCTGACCGCACCGCTGACGGACTCGACGCCGGTGCTGCGCCTTCCGGAGCCGTTCGCGAACACGATCAACTTCCAGCTGGAGGAGATCAGCCGCTACGACGAGCGCGGCCCGATGTGGTACTGGAACAACATCCACACCGGTGAGCACACCGGCACCCACCTGGACGCCCCGAACCATTGGGTGACCGGGCGCGACGGCCTCGACGTTGCCCAGGTGCCGCTGCGCACGCTGGTCGCGCCGGCGGTGGTGCTGGACGCCTCGGAGCGGGTGGCGAAGGACCCCGACTTCCTGCTGCGGATCGAGGACGTGCAGGCGTGGGAGGCCGAGCACGGCGCGCTGCCCGACGGGGGTTGGCTGCTCTACCGGACCGGCTGGGACGAACACTCGGGCGACCAGGAGCGCTTCCTGAACGTCGACGAGACCGGCTCGCACACCCCCGGTGTGGCGGCGGACTGCGCGCGCTGGCTGGCCGAGCAGACCCCGATCGTCGGGCTCGGCGTCGAGACCGTGGGCACCGACGCCGGCCGGGCAATGGAGCTGGACCCGGCGTTCCCCTGCCACAGCCTGATCCTGGGCGCCGGCAAGTGCGGGCTGACCCAGCTGCGGAATGTGGCCCAGCTGCCGGCCACCGGGGCGCTGCTGGTGGTCTGCCCGCTGCCGATCGTCGGCGGCTCCGGCAGCCCGGCCCGGGTGTTGGCGCTGGTCGAAGAGGCCGGGTGAGCGGGTGAACGTGGCTGAGCTGGTCGGCCGCACGCTGGCCCGCCTCGGTGTGGGGCATGCATTCGGCGTGGTCGGCAGCGGGAACTTCGCGGTCACCGCCGCGCTGCGGGCCGCCGGCGTGCCCTACGTGGCGGCCCGGCACGAGGGCGGCGCGGCGACCATGGCCGACGCGTTCGCCCGGATGAGCGGCCAGGTCGCGGTGCTGAGCACGCACCAGGGCTGCGGCTACACCAACGCCCTCACCGGCATCGCCGAGGCCGCCAAGAGCCGCACCCCGCTGCTCGTGCTGACCGCCGACACCGCCGCCTCGGCCGTGCACTCCAACTTCCGGGTCGACCAGCACGCCCTGGCCACGGCCGTCGGCGCGGTCGCCGAGCGGGTGCACAGCCCGGAGAGCGCGCTCGTTGACACCGTGCGCGCCTACCGCACCGCCCACCAGCAGCGTCGCACCGTGGTGCTCAACCTGCCGCTGGACGTGCAGGCCCAAGCCGCCCCTTTGCACGACGACGCGGCGCTCGAACCGGTCCCCGGCCCCGCCCTGGTCCGCCCGGATCCGGCCTCGACCTCGGCGCTCGCGGAGCTGATCGCTGCCGCCGAGCGGCCGGTGTTCGTCGCCGGCCGAGGTGCCAGGGCCGCCGCCGGGCCGCTGCGGGAGCTGGCCGGCCGGTGCGGCGCGCTGCTGGCCACGTCGGCGGTCGCGCACGGGCTGTTCCACGACGACCCGTGGGCGCTCGGCATCTCCGGCGGTTTCGCTACGCCGCTGGCCGTGGAGCTGATCTCCGGCGCGGACCTGGTCGTCGGCTGGGGCTGCGCGCTGAACATGTGGACGATGCGGCACGGCAGCCTGATCGGCCGGGAAGCCAGAGTCGCCCAGGTCGACCTGGACCAGGCGGCGCTCGGCCAGCACCGGCCGGTCGACCTCGGCGTATGCGGTGACGTCGGCCAGACCGCCACCGAGGTCGCCGCGCTGCTCGACGCTGGCACACCGAAAGCGGGCTACCGCGACGTGGCGTTGGCGGCCCGGATCGCCGCTTCCGGGCAATGGAACCAGGTCGAGCACGCCGACCTCGGCACCCCGGACCGGATCGACCCGCGCACCCTGAGCCGGCACCTGGACGAGCTGCTGCCCCGCGCGCGGGTCGTCGCGGTGGACTCCGGCAACTTCATGGGCTACCCCAGCGCGTACCTGTCGGTACCCGACGAGTTCGGCTTCTGCTTCACCCAGGCGTTCCAGTCCATCGGGCTCGGCCTGGCCTCGGCCATCGGTGCCGCGCTGGCCAGGCCCGACCGGCTGCCGGTGGCTGCGCTGGGCGACGGCGGGTTCCAGATGAGCGTCGCCGAGCTGGACACCGCGGTGCGGTTGCGGCTGCCGCTGGTCGTGGTGATCTACAACGACGCGGGCTACGGCGCCGAGGTGCACCACTTCACCGAGGCCAGCGAGGCCGACCTGGCCACCGTGCGCTTCCCGGACACCGACCTAGCCGCGGTAGGCGCCGGCTTCGGCTGTACCGGACTCACCGTGCGCACCCCCGACGACCTGGGCGGACTCACCGACTGGCTGGCCGGGCCCCGGGACACCCCACTCGTGATCGACGCCAAGCTCGCCGACGACGGCGGCTCCTGGTGGCTGGCCGAGGCGTTCCGCGGCCACTGACGCAACGCGTAATCGTCTCGCCGTGACGTGCCGCCGCCGTACCCGCGTCTCGCTGTGGCTCGTTGAGCTTTCCTATGGGCTCCTATCGTCTTGTCGCTACCGCCACTCTGGTGCTCGTGCTGTGTGTCGGGATTGTGACCGCGATGCGCTTCACCGCACATTCGCCGCGGGCGGCCAACTCGGAGCCGGCGCAGCTCACCTCGGCCGGCGTGGGAACGCCCGCGCCGCCGCTGCCGGCCCCTTCCGCGCCGGCGTCGCCACCGGCCGCTGAAGCCGTACCCGCACCAGCCTTGACTGCCCCGAAACAGGCAACCACCGAGGCCGCCGACCCGGGTCCGAACGTTGCTCCAAACCCCAGCGAACAAGCGCTGCCTGACTCGCAAACCGCCCCCGAGACCGCACCTCGCGCACAGTCCGGCTCGGAGTTCTATCCCCCGGACGCTGACCACCGCTACCCGCGGCAGCGGGACGAACCGGGCCCACAGCGGCAGGACGCCCAGAGTGCGGATCGAGGCGGCGGTATGGCAGACGGGCAGGGCAACCGCGACAGTCGCCGGCAGGTGGCCGATGCCCTGTGCGACCGCTACCACCTTCCTCGCGAGAACTGTGAGCGGGCGGCATCGCGCGACGGCCGCTGACCGCGCCATTCGGGACGGCTGCCCGCTCGCTGGGCGGCCCTTGAGCCGTCAGTCGGGAACCACGGTGACGTGGATCGCACCGTCCTCGGCCTCCCCACCGAGCGTGCGCAGCGCCAGGTCGACGTCCGCGAGCGGGAAGGTGTGCGTGCACAGCGTGTCCAGCGGGTGCTGTCCCGATTCGATGAGCGCGATCGCCCGGCGCACGGAGAGCCAGTCGTGGCCGTACACGCCCTTGAGGGTGATCTCCTTGAGGAAGAGCTTGTCCGGCACGAAGTTCGAGGCCGGCCTCATCCCGCTGGCCCCGGCCACGACGACCGTTGCGCCTACCGAGGCCACCTCGACCGCATCGGCGAGCGCGCCGGGCGCGCCGGACGTCACGTCGATCACCACGTCGGCCAACTCGCCGTTGGTCAGGGCCGAGATCTGCTCGACGAGCGGCCCGTCGTCGGTCCGGACCACGTAGTCGGCGCCCAGCGCGGCGGCCACCTCCAGCCGGCGGGCGTCCCGATCGGTGCCGACCACGATCGTGGTGCCCGCACCCGCCAGCCGGGCACCGAGCACGCAGCCGAGGCCGTGCTGACCGGGACCGAGGATGACGACGGTGTCGCCGACCCGGCAGCCGCCGTCCCGCTCGACCCAGCGGATGCCGTTTGAGATCGGGATGAACAGCGGCGCCACCTCCACCGGCACGGACTGCGACATCCGGTGCACGACCGAGCGCGGGTGCAGGTATAGGTACTCCCCGAAACCACCCCACAGATGCGGCGCCATTCCCGTCGGGGTGAGGCCGTAGCGCAGCCCGTCGGCGGTGTGCAGCGGATCGCACATATGCGCCCGTCCGGTCCGGCACAGCCTGCAGTGTTGGCACGGGATCGACTCCTCCACCACCACCCGGTCGCCCTCCCGCACCGACCAGCGGCGCGCCGCCTCCTGGCCGATAGAGACGATCTCGCCGACCACCTCGTGGCCGAGGATGAGCGGCGGCAGATCGGTCATCCAGGAGCCGGTGTAGGGCCCCCAGTCACTGCCGCAGATGCCGGTGGCCTGAACTCGCAGCAGCGCGTCGTCCGGTCCGATCCTGGGCAGCGCGAACGCCTGGAGATCGATCCGACGTGGCTCGACGAGCACCGCCGACGTGGTGTGCTCCATCGTTGACCTCTCTTCAGAACAGGTACGCCAGGTTGGGGAAGTACTGGTCGTTGTCCAGGAACGCAACCTTCTTCAGCACGATTCGCCAGCCCTCCGGGCCGGGCGTGAGCAGGTAGCGGCACTGCGCCGGGTGGACCGTGGTGCGCGCGCCGTGTACCTCGTAGAGCACCATGGCCGCGGTCACCTCGACGACGTCCGGTTCGGCGTCCTCGACCACCCGCACGTTGCCGACGAGGTGGAGCGTCCGGGACGGCACCTCCTGCACGACTCGGCCGAGCTGGTAGCGCGCGATCCGGTCGGCCAGCCCGTCCCGGGTGTCGTAGATGATCGACACGTGCCGCTCAGGGTCGTTGTCCGCCTCGTTCGCCGGCACCCAGTAGATGCCGTCCTCGGCGAACAGCTCCAGCCACTCACCGAACCGGCCACCGTCCAGCAGCGCCGCCTCCGCGTACACGAAATCCTCCGCGTCAGCCCTTCTCATCAGTTTCGTCGTGGTCATCGGGACGCGCCCATCAGCTGCAACCACTGGTGGTAGAAGCCTCGCTGGGGCTGTTCGTCGGTGATGTGTCCCCACCGTGCCTCGCCGTCCACGACCTCGCGGCGCAACCCGCGCACCAACGGCAGCCACTCGACGCCTTCGACCGCGAGCCCCTGCACGACGCGGTCGAACATCTCGATGTCGTCCGGGCCGCCACCGCCGGAAGGGCCGTAGAACGCCTCGTGGGTGCGCAGCCTGGCGGTGTTCTCCTCGTCGCCCGCCCCGTCGTGCAGGTACGGGTACAGGTCGACCTCGGTGAGGCCGACCGCACGTGGGTGGATCACCCGAAGCTGACAGCCGATGATCTGCAGGTTCGGGAAGACCAGCAGGTTGTAGCCCTGGGTCCCGTTGGCCAGCAGGACCTCGGTGGCCCGTTCCCGGTCGCCGAGGCGCTCGGCGAGCCGCTCCAGCGCACGCTGCCCGTCGTCGGTGGCCAGCCTGGCACGCATCATCGGCGCCGTCATCGTGCGGAAGTCGAGGACGGCGTGGCCCCGGCCGAGGGAACCGGCCCGTCCGGTCGAGCCGGGCCCGAACAACCCCGCGCCGAGACCGCTGGTCTCGAAGAAAGCTCGATGGACGAAGTTCGGGTGGTAGCCGTCGACGCCGTTCTCGCTCTGCAGCTTCCAGTTGCCCCGGTAGCTGTAGCGATGGGCCCCCGCCCCTAGCCGGATGGTGCCCGCCGGCGCGAGGTCCACGGTCAGGTCGATGTACTCGGCCGCGCGGCCGAGGTGTTCACGCAGCGACTCCCCGCCCGGCGCCAGGCTGGCGAAGATCAGTCCACGGTAGCTGTCCACCCGGGGCGCCCGCGCCAGTGCGAAACCGGCCGCGCTGAAATCGGCGGGGGCGTAGCCGGCGCTGAACGTGGGCGCGACCAGCTCGCCGTTGTTGCGGAACGTCCAGCCGTGGTACTCGCAGCGGAAGAACGCTGAGTTGCCGCTGGCCGCCTGGCACACCGTGGCCGCGCGGTGCGTGCAGCGGTTCATCAGCACGTGGATGCCGCCCGTCCCGTCCCGGGTGACGATCACCGGCTGGCGGCCGATCACGGTCGTCTTGTAGTCGCCCGGCCGGGCCACCTCGCTCTCGTGGCCCACATAGATCCAGGTCCGGTGAAAGATCTGGGTCAGCTCCTCGGCGAAGAGCTGCTCGTCGAGGTAGGCCTTGCGGTGCACGCGGTGCTGCTGCACCCACGGGTGCTCGGGCGGTGGTTCCGGTACGGCTGGCGCCCGCGCGAGCGCCGGGGTCACGAGGCCGGCCCGCCCTCGACAGGCTCCAGGCAGCCGGGCGGCGGCGCGTCGCCGGGGCGGTGGCCCCAGATGCTGGTGCTCTGCATGTGCGTCACCACCCACTGCTCCTCGTCGTCGACCGTCTCCGCGCCCCAGCCGTACTCGATCTCGAACCCACTCGGTGAGCGCAGGTAGAAGCTGAACATGCGGTCGTTGGTGTGCCGGCCCAGTGTCATTGCCAGCGGGATTCCCCGGTCGGCGCACATGTCGTGCGCCATGCCGACGTCGTCCACGCTGTCGACTTGCAACATCAGGTGGTGCAACCCGCGCATGCCGGGGATGCCCATGATCGCCAGGCTGTGGTGGCGGGCGTTGACGTGGAAGAACACCACGCGGTTGCCATGCATGTCGATCTCGTCACTGACCCGCAGGCCCAACACCCGCCGGTAGAACTCCAACGACTCCGCCAGGTCGGGCACCACCAGCACGATGTGCCCCAGGCCCTGGCCGCCGGTGACGAAGCCGGACATCGCGCGGCCCGGACGGAAGGAGCCCGGCACCACCAGCTGACCGTAGAACAGCTCATGTTGGAAACCGGCCGGGTCGGTGAAGCCGACGAGCTCGCGGACCCGCGCCGCGCGGCACTCCTGCGCACTGCCGCGCCGGACCGCCACCCCCTCCCGCTCCAGCTGCGCCACCGCCTCGGCCAGGTCCTCCTCGTTGGGCACCTCCCAACCGACGCACGCCAACCGGTTCCGTTCGCCGGCGCTGACCGTCAACCGGCCCGGCCGGTCGTCGTTGGTCAGGCACACCGTGTCCGGCCGGTCCAACGTGTCGTCCGACAGCGCCAGCCCGAGCAACTCCGGACCGAACGACGCCCACTCCTTGGCCTCGGGGGACTCCACCCGCAGGTAGCCCAGCGACATGATCTTCATTGGTTGTCTCCTCGTGAGGCGCGTCAGCTACCGAACAGGTCCTGCATGAGCGCGGCGTCGGCCTTGCGGCCCCGCACGCCGAGGCCGCCGTCGCAGTTGTGCACCGAGCCGGTGGTGGTGGCGGAGTTCTCCCGGGAGGCGAGCAGCACGTAGGTACCGGCGTAGTCGGCCGCGCTGATCGGCCGCTCCAGCGGCGCCATCCGGGTCATCAGCTGGTCCACCGGCATGCTGCCGAAGGCGGTGTCGGCGAGCCCGAGCGCAGCCGGTCCGCGCAGGTCGGTGGGCATCCCGCCGGGTGCCACGCCGTTGACCCGGATCTCCGGGGCCAGCTCGTAGGCGAGCTGCTTCACCAGCCCCGTCACCGCGTGCTTGGAGGCGGTGTAGAGCGGCCCGCCGCCGCCCGGGTAGAACCCGGCGTTCGACCCGGTGAAGATCATCGAGCCGTTGGTCCGGCGCAACTGTTCGATCGACGCTTTCGCCCCGAGCAGGTAGCCCAGCACGTTGAGCTCGAAGAGCTGACTGAACGCCCCGGGCAGTGCCTCCGCCGGCAGCGCCTCCAGCGAGGTGCCGAAGTCCCACAGCCCGGCGTTGCCGACGAAGGTGTCCAACCGGCCGAACGCGGCCACCGTCTCGGCCACCGCCCTACGGTTGTCCGCCCAGCTGGTCGCGCTGCCCTCGGTCACCACCCCCGAGTCGCCGAGGACGGCGGCGAGCTGCTTCGCCTTGTCCGAGTTCAGCTCTAGCACACCGACGCGCGCACCCTCCGCGACGAATCGCTCGACCAGCGCACGCCCGAGCCCCGACCCGCCGCCGGTGACCAGCGCGACCTGTCCGTCCAACCACCCCATGCCGGCTCCCACTCAGAAGAAGTTGCTGAGGTTCTGCGAGAGCAGCACGGTCTGCTCCAGCAGGATCAGCCGTTTGGCGATCAGGAACGAGTCCTCGTGGCGGCGCAGTATGTCGCGGCGGGAGCCGATCCAGGTGGTCTCCTCGGACTTCAGGCGGGTGCGGTAGAGGATGAAGTTGGTCTCCGCGTCCAGCTCGTCGCCCCGGTCCTGGGTGATCCGGACGTTCGTGACGAGATGACGGGTCCGCGACGGCGGATCCTCGGCCCACGCGGTGCCCGTCGCGATCTTGGCCACCCGCCCCAGCAGGCTCTGCTTGGTCTCGTCGAAAAAGGCGATCTCGCCGGGCTGGGTGAACTCCTTGGCCAACTCCCGACGCAGCCTGGTGCGCCTGATCGGCATGAAATAGTGGGTGTCGTCGCTGAACAGCTGAACCCACTCGGCGAAACGGTGCTCGTCGAGCAGCGCCGCCTCGTCACTGTAGAAGCGCTCCACCTGGTGCTGGCGGACGACCCGGGTGAACGGATCGTTGCTCACCTTAAGGTTCTGTCGATGCTCATTGTCCTGCTCTCAGCTCGGGGGAGGTCAGATCACGTCCGGCGGCGTGGTGCGCTCGCGCAGCTCGTCCCAGTCGCAGCCAGTCAGCCACTCCACCCACGAAGCGAAGGTCCACAACTGGCCGTGCTCGTTGATCGAGCACTCGATGTAGGGCGGGTCCAGCCCGTCGCTGTCGTGCACGACCTTGCCCCGGCGCAGATTCATCTGGAGCAACTGCGGGATCTTGGCGCTGGCGGTCCCTCTGGTCTGCATCGTGCTCTGCGCCCAGTTCTCGCCGTCCTCCTGCTCCAGGAACCCGGCGGGGCCGAAGGAGTGGATGGCACCCTGGATGATCGTGGCCCGCTGCTCCGGGGTGGCCGCCTTGGGCACGAAGGTGAACCACCAGATCTCGGTCTCCATCGGCCCGCGCGGCACCCGCATCGAGATCTGGTTGAACGCCGGGGTGATCCAGCAGGTCGGGAAGAGGTTCACGTGCCCGATCGACCTGCGTGACATGGGACCCAGGTTCGCCCGCGCCTCGGGGGTGTCCCGCCAGGAGTGGTCGATCAGGCCGCCGAAGTCGCCGAACGCCTCCACTGTGGGCCCGGCGATGGCGTGTCCGAACGCATCGATGAACACCAGCTGGTCGCCGGCGTCGCCGGAGACCACGCCGCCGGGCATCTGCAGCTCGGAGCCGTCCGGGGCGGCGACGCCGGAGATCTTCATCTTGCTGCCGGTGATGTCCGGGGGCGACGGCAGCAGCCCGGTCTGGAACGCCGAGAGGTGGGTGATCTGCGGGTGGTACCAGTCGAAGAGATTGTCGACAGCAAACTTCCAGTTGCACGGGATGACGAACTTCTGGATGCCGGGCACGGCCTCCAGCTCGCCCTGGCCGGCCAGGAACTCCAGGCCGGCGCGACCGGTCCGGCCCAGGAAGTCAGCCAGCGGTGGCGCCTGCGGGTCCAGGGTCCCGAACACGAAGCCCTTGTAGACCTCCAGCTGGGCGACCTCGCGCAGTCCGTTCCTGGAGAGGTCCAGGTCGTTGTGGTAGAGCTCGTCGAGGCCGGGGACCCCGACCAGCTTGCCGGCGATGTCGTAGGTCCACCCGTGGTAGGTGCACATGAAGTTCTTGACGTTGCCCTCTTCCGCCCTGCAGACGGCGTTGCCCCGGTGTTCGCAGGTGTTGAGCAGGCCCTTGATGCCGCCGTCGCGCTGTCGCACCACCAGGACGTTGTCGCGGCCTATCGGCGCCTCGAAGAAGTCGCCCTTCTTCGGGATCTGCGACTCGTGGCAGAGGAAAAGCCAGCTGCGCCCGAAGATCTGCGTCATCTCCAGCTCGAAGATCTCCGGGTCGCTGAAGATGCTCCGGTCGATCTCGCCGCGCTCGAGAGACACGAGCTGACGTAGTTTCCCGGTCGCAATGGTCATGGTGTCCTCCGGATCCGGCCCGTGGAGCGGTTGTGCCTCGACGAGCCGGAAGAGTGGTGGGAATGCGGACCCGGTGTCGGTAGGAGCGGGTCGCCGGCGCAGCTCATCCTGAGAGCAACCACGCGGCCCGGCCCAGCGACGCGTTCCATCTCGCGGAACCGGACTGGCGGCCGCGTCAGCCACCCGGACGATTCCGCCTGCTGGAACAGGTTCGTTCCGCCGCCCCGCCCGCGTGCGTTTGTCTGCCGCCATGCAGAAGCTGGAACTGTCGCGGACGATCACCTGCAAGCCGCTCACCGAGTGGAGTTCGGTGGCCACCGAACTACTCGGTACGCAGACGCGGATCGTGCAGGGCGAGCGCTGGCAGCACCGGGTGATCGTGTGGCGAGGGCGAGCCGCTCATCCTGATCCATGGCATCGGCGGGCACGCCGAGACCTACGCGCGAAACATGCACAACCTCGCGGCACACGGCTTCCACGTCTACGCGGTCGATGCCCTCTATCACGGCTTCACCGACAAACAGCCCTACAGCGACGAGCACCGCTGGGACCTGCAGGTCGACGCGCTCGCGGACCTCCTGACCGGTCTCGGCCTGAGCTGGGCGCACATCGAGGGCGAGTCGATGGGCGCGATGATCACCTTCGAGTTCGGCATGAGGTACCCGCACATGTGCGGCAAGCTCATCCTCAACACCGGCTTCGGCCTGGTGAACCTCAAGCGGACGGACTTCCGCGAGCAACCGGGCGGCGGCGCGGCGCTGCAGGAGCTCTCCGTCAAATCGGTGGTCGAACCGACCTTCGAGACGGTGCGCAAGCGGATGGAGTGGCTGGTCGCCAGCCCGGAACGGATGACCGACGAGATGGTCGACATCCGGCTGCGGCTCTACTCGTTCCCCGACATCTACGAGTCGATGCAACGCGTCTACTGGATCGGCCGGCAGTGGCAGCTGACGCCCCGCTGGGAGGAAGAGGAGCTGCGCAAGTTCCGCCCCGAGGTCCTCGTCTTCTGGACCGAGCTCAACCCCGGCCAGGGACCGGACTACGGCGAGTATGTGGCCGGGCTCATCCCCGGCGCACAGTTCTACAACATGGCCGATGCAGCGCACTGGCCGCAGTGGGAGAAGCCCGAGGAACACGACCAGGTACTGATCGAGTTCATCAACGGCGGTGACACCGGGAGCCGGGGCCCTACGGCATGACCACGCACTTCTCGACTGCTCCCCGACGGCTGGGCACCTCCGACCTGAAGGTGTCCGCCGTCGGGCTGGGCGGCAACACCTTCGGCCCACCCCGACTCGACGAACCGGCGACCCGCCGCGTCCTGCACACGGCACTCGACCTCGGCGTCAACTTCGTCGACACCGCCAATGTGTACGGGCAGGGCCACTCGGAGCAGTTCATCGGCCGGGCGCTGGGTCGGCGCCGCGACGAGATGGTGATCGCCACCAAGTTCAACCTGCTCCACGTCGGCACCGAGTCGGTCAGTGACCGGATCCGGGCGCACGCCGAGCAGAGCCTGCGCCAGCTGGGCACCGACCGGATCGATCTGTACCAACTGCATCTGCCCGAACCGGGAGTCCCCGCCGAGGAGATCCTGACCGCGCTGGACCAACTCGTCGCGGCCGGCAAGGTGCGCGCACTGGGTGCGTGCAACTACTCGGCGTGGCGCTTGGCCGAGGCGGCACACGTGGCGAGCGAGCTCGGCACCGCCCGGTTCGTGTCCGTGCAGAACTACCATCACCTGCTCGCCCGGCAGGCCACCGCCGAGGTGCTCCCGTTCTGCGCCGAGTACGAGCTGAGCCTGCTCCCCTACCACCCACTCGCCGGCGGCTTCCTCACCGGCAAGTACCGCCTCGGCGAACCACCGCCACCGGGCAGCCGGGGCGCGGCCGGCAGCGGGATCGTCACGGTGATGGACACCGAGCGCAACCACCGCACGCTCGCGGAGCTGATCCGGTTCGCCGAGCAACGGGGCCGCACCGTCGGCGAGCTGGCGATCGCATGGCTGCTCGCCAACCCACTGGTCGGTTCGGTGATCACCGGGGTGAGCACACCGGAACAGCTGCGGTCGAACGTGGCCGCGTCCGAGTGGCAGCTGACCGGGGAGGACATCCGAGAGGTCACGGCTCTGTTGGACGAGCAGGACAGGGTGCCCGACCCCGAGCGGCCACCGTACGGCCGACCGTTGAAGCTCAGTTCCACCGCGACCGGCGGGGACACCGCCGCTGATGCCGAGAGGCGATAGGCATGGTGTGGGTACGAGCGTGCGGCGTCGGTGACATCGAGCCCGGGGAGGCCGTCGTGGTCGAGGCCGTTCCGCCGGTGGCGGTGTTCAACGTCGACGGTGAGTTCCTGGCGACCGCGGACACCTGCACCCACGCGGAGTCGTCACTCGCCGATGGTTACGTCGAGGGGGAACAGGTCGAGTGTTCGTGGCACATGGCGAGGTTCTGCCTGCGGACCGGCAAAGCACTGACCTATCCGGCAACGACCGACCTGCCGACCTACCGGACCCAGGTGCGGGACGGCGACGTCTTCGTCGATGTCCACGCAACCCAGCCGCACTAAGCTTGGCCGGCAGCGACCGACTACGTAGGGTGAGAGCCGGGGGCGATGTCGGCACCTGACAGATACGAGACCGAACAGGGCGGGGCAGTCACGCCGTTCCGACGCAGGAAGGACGCCGACCAGACCCGCCATGACATCCTGCTCGCCGCCGGCCACCGGTTCGCCCGGGCCGGATACGCGGCGGTCCGGCTCAAGGACATCGCCGACGACGTCGGTGTGACCGCTCCCCTGATCGTCCGCTACTTCGGCTCCAAGGAGTCGCTCTTCAGGGAGGTCGCAACCGACGAGGGCGGCCCGACGATCGACAAAGCCGATCTCGACGGGCCGCTGGACTCACTCGGCATAAGGTTGGCCGCGATGCTGGTCCCCTACTGGCTGGACCGCACCTTTCACTTCCCGGCGATCGCGCTCGTTCGCTCGCTGGACTTCGAGGAGGCCAAGGTCCTGTTCGCCGCCGAGTTCACCCGGCGACTCCTCGAACCGCTCGCGCAGGTCCTGCCGGGCCCGGACGCGCAGCTGCGCGCCAAACTGATCGCGGCGCAGGTCATGGGAGTAGGGCTGTTCGGGTTGGGCGTCCTGATCGAGCCGGACGTCGCGCCGCCGAGCGCCGACGAGCTCGACCGGTTGATCGCGCTGTTCGGCTCGGCCCTGCAGGCCAGCATCTCCGGCTGAGCGGCTCGGTCCCACGCTCTTGCCGTGGCGAGCCTTGACGCAACGACCGGCTCTCTCTATGGTCATGTAAATCGTCGTTTACATGATCTTGAACTGGTCGTAATGAGGCGCGCAGTGGAGAGATTGACGACCGTGGATAGCACCGTCGTGATATCCAGTACGAGCGCTAGGCAGCGCAGCTCGCCGGGTAGGGCGCTGGCTTTGCTGGACGCTTTCGCCGGTCCGAGGACAATTCTCGGAGTCAGCGAGTTGGCCGCGGTGGCGGGCATCCCCAAATCGACCGCGCACCGGCTTCTCGCGACCCTGGTGGCACATCATTACGTCAAGCGGGTGGGCGACCGGTACTGCCTGTCCGAACACACCTTCGAAATGGGAAACCTGTTGTGGGCGTGCCGCCCGGGGGGGCTACGCGAACGCGCCATCCCGTTCATGATCGAGCTCTCCCACGAGACGCATGAGACGGTCCATCTCGCCATCCTCGACAACGACTCCATCCTGTACCTGGAGAAGCTGTTCGAGCACCGCGCGACCCCGTGCCCGACCTCGGTGGGGGCCCGGCGACCCGCGCACTGCACCGCTCTCGGCAAGGCGATACTGGCGCACTCGGCGGAGGCGACCACCACGAGCCTGCTCTCCGCCGGCCTCCGCCGATTCACCGCACACACTCGAGTCACCCCTGAAGCGCTCGGCCGCGATCTGGAGCGCGCCCAGGACGAGGGGGTGGCCATGGAGTCCGAGGAGTACCGGACGGGTCTGGTGTGCGCCGCCGCACCGATCCTGGATCGTGACACCGGCACCGCGATCGGTGCCCTGTCCATCAGTGCATCGCCCGGACGGTTCAACCTGCGCCGGTTCGCATCGAGGTTGCGGCACGCATCCGAGTCACTGAACAAGATGCCCTCGCTGTCGGACCGGCGCTACCTCGGGGAGCCAGGATCCTGATGATTGCCCGCCAGGGCCCGGCTCAATCCGGCAAGGCAGAGTCAGCCCTTTGATTTCGGCCTCCCGGACGGGGATCACGGGATCCGGGCGCGTGAGACTGACCCGAGCTCGCCAAGACCAGCGTCCGCGGCTATCAGCTAGGGCACGGGGGGCCTCGGGCCGCAGGCATGGTGACCGGCCGCCAGATCTGCGGTTCGGGCTGGTTTCCGAGACAGCGGTTGGGCCGGTGGGCGCGGACCGGATCGGCCGACCCCGGTCGGCTCAATCCCCTCTGGAGGACTGGCATGGCGGAGAGATTGTTTCGGGACCGCCGCGACGCCGGGCGCACCCTGGCCGGCCTGCTCGAGCACTACCGGGCTCAGCCGGATGTGGTGGTGCTGGGTTTGCCGCGAGGCGGGGTGCCGGTTGCCTACGAGGTCACGCGGGCGTTGAGCGCCCCGCTGGACGTTTTCGTGGTCCGCAAGCTGGGCGTGCCCGGTCAGGAGGAGGTGGCCATGGGCGCGATCGCCAGCGGCGGTGTGGTCGTGATCAATGACGATGTCGTGCGCGGTCTGGGCATTGCCTCGGAGGTCCTTCAGCGGGTGGCCGAGCAGGAGGGCCGGGAGCTGCTGCGGCGGCAGCAGGCCTACCGGGACGGGCGGCCGATGCCCGAGCTGGCGGACAGGACGGTCATCCTGGTCGATGACGGGCTGGCGACGGGCTCGAGCATGCAAGCGGCGATCATCGCGCTACGCGAGCACAAACCGCGTCGGATTGTCGTTGCGGTGCCGGCGGCACCGAAGTCGACCTGCGAGGAACTGTCGGCGATCGTCGATGAGGTCATCTGCGCGACGACGCCAGCGCCGTTCCTCGCTGTCGGCGCCTGGTACTGGGACTTCAGCCAGGTCACCGACGAGGAGGTCCGCGACCTGCTGCGCGCGGCGGCGACCTCGGTACCGGCGCAGGCCGAGGAGCGGACCCTCAGCGACACCGACGTGATCCGATCCACCGCAATCGCGACCGACGAGGGTGTGCCGTCCGACGATGTGCTGTTCGACCTGGTCGGGGACGCCCATTTTGTGCTGCTTGGGGAGGCCTCGCACGGCACCGGTGACTTCTACGCCGCCCGCGCGCAGATGACCCGGCGGCTGATCGAGGAGAAGGGGTTCTGCGCGGTGGCGGTCGAGGCGGACTGGCCGGACGCCTACCGGGTCAACCGCTACGTCCGCGGCCGCGGCGACGATGCCGACGCCGAGGAGGCGCTGCGCGGCTTCCAGCGCTTCCCCGCCTGGATGTGGCGCAACGCCGCGGTGCTCGACTTCGTCGGCTGGCTGCGCGAGCGCAACGACCGGGTCGGCGACGAGCGGCGCAAGGCCGGTTTTTACGGCCTGGACCTCTACAGCCTCTACCGTTCCATCGACGAGGTCATCACCTATCTCGATCGGGTGGATCCGGCGGCGGCCCAGCGGGCCCGGGAGCGCTACGCCTGCTTCGACCATTACGGCACCGACGACGGTCAGACCTACGGCTTGGCCGCCGCCATGGGCGCCGGCGAGACGTGTGAGAAGGAGGTGATCGAGCAGCTGACCGACCTGCAGCGCCACGCGGTGCAGTACGCGCGGCGCGACGGATTGCTGGGCGAGGACGAGGCCTTCCACGCCGAACAGAACGCCCTGGCCGTCCGCGACGCCGCCGAGTACTACCGATCGATGTTCAGCGGCCGCTCTCAGTCGTGGAACCTGCGAGACCGGCACATGGTACAGACCCTCGACGCCGTCCAGAGCCACCTGACCAGGCAACTTGGTGACCCTGCGAAGATCGTGGTGTGGGAGCACAACTCCCACCTCGGCGACGCCAGGGCAACCGAGATGTCGGCCCGGGGGGAGCTGAACGTGGGGCAGCTCGTGCGTGAACGCCACCCCGGTGACTGCCGCGATCTTGGTTTCACCACCTACACCGGGACCGTCACCGCTGCCGATGACTGGGGTGGGCAGGCGCAGCGCAAATGGGTGCGCCCGGCGTTGCCGGGCAGCGTCGAAGAGCTGTTCCACCAGGTCGGCCACAAGGAGTTCATGCTCTCCTTCGCAAGGGCCACGCGTGCGACCGAGCTGCTTCGCGCGGCCCGCCTGGAACGCGCGATCGGCGTCATCTACCGGCCCGAGACTGAACGGGAGAGCCACTACTTCCGGGCACGGGTAGCCGAACAGTTCGACGCCGTGATCCACATCGATGACACCCGGGCCGTCCAGCCGCTGGAGCGGTCCGCCCTCTGGGACACCGGTGAGGTCCCCGAGACCTATCCGTTCGCGGTCTGACCGATCCGAAAACAGCCAGAGCAGCGCCCCGCCGCGGGAGGAGCAGGTCGACTTGACGACCGCGGCGCCGCGGTTCGACATCGACCTGCTCGCGGCGCGAGTCACCGCGTTGACCGACTGGATCGCCCAGAGCGAGCCCACCGCCGGCCTAGGCATCGGGGCGGCGAGACAAGGCTGGAGATCATTCCGGGCGCGTCGCACCTGTTCGAAGAGCCCGGGACGTTGGAACAGGTGGCTCGCTTAGCGCGGAACTGGTTCCTCGACCACCTCCGCGCGACCCCATCCCGATAGCAACCATGACTGACGGTCCGTCGGCTAGAGGTATTCGGAGTCGTACCGGTCGCCTGCCTGGACGGCAGCGAATGGGGTGAAGCGGAATCGCACCATGGTGGTCGCGGTATCTGATTCGGCGGTGCGATCAGGGCTGGACGCTTCGGGGCTGGTGCTGGTGGTGATGATTCCGGCGGTGATGGTGGCCTCGAGTTGAGCAAGTAGCCGGGCCAACTGTTGGGGTGCGTCGGTAGGTTCGTCGGCGGTTTGGGTCAGGGTGCGGTGCAAGGGGCTCACCGTCCAGCTGCCTGCCTGGCCGCTGCCCGTGGTGGACGAGAGCACCACGTCGAGTAGCCAGCGTGGAGGCTTTCCGGCCAGGGCCGGGGTGCGGTGGGTGTGGATGCCGGCGATAAGGTCGGCGCGGATCAGCCCGTCGGCCAGGGTCTGCACCCACACACTGGTCAGATTCACGTGTACTCCCAGCGAACGGCGCGGGCAGTGGTCTAACGTCTCACCGCCTACGACCGGAGATGGCCGCAGAGCCAGGCGATGTTCTTCCGTTTGCGCAGCCGGTTCCAGGCTCGGGGAAGGGACTGCTCGATCTGGGTGGCGCGAGTGGCTTCTGTTGCGTGCAGGATGCCGTAGGTGAAGCCGTTGCCGCCGTCCAGTTGCGCTTGGATGGCGAGCTCGCGCAGTACCGGTCGGACCACCACCGTGTCCTGGTGCTCGCCGAGCAGGACCTGTACCGCTTTCAGCTGTTCGCGTAGCCGACTGGCCGGTTTGCCCAAGGCAGGCTCAACGGCCTCGATGGCGTACCGGAGCCGCTTGGCGGCTTTGCGTGTGTCATGCAGGGCGATGTCGCGAGCCTGCCCGGGTGGCAGGGTGTACGCCCGCGCCATGAGTGAGCTCACCCGGCGGTAGACCCGGCGGATGCTCCTGGGGAGCTCAACTTTCGGCGGACGCCGGGCACGTTCGGCCAGCGGCGGATCGGCGAGAAGTACGTCGATCGCGTCGTGCAGGGCCAGGTAGCGGCTGCTGTCCAGAGCGCCAAGTGCTTGTTGGCGCGCAGCGGCCTGTCTGCGCGCGAACGTCCGGTCGATCTCGGCGTGGACCGGCCCCAGCTTCAGCTCGTCGGGGAGCTGGCTGAGCGTTGCCGTTATCCGCTGGGCCGCCACCTCGGAATCACGGGCTCCGGCCAACTCACCCGCGATCCACTTCAGCTCACCGGTCAGGGACCGGGTTCGGTCGCGCTCGACGACTCGTCCGAAGGCCTGCAGCGCGCTACGCATACGTCGGGCCGTGACACGCATCTGGTGCACCGCATCCGGTGCGTCCCGCCTGACCAGCGGGTCGTAGCGGCGCAGCGACTCAGCCTGGGTTCGCAGGTAGCCGAGCACGACATCTCCGGCCGACCCCGGTCGTGCCCGGTCGTGCCCGGTCCCCTGGGGCGGTGGGAGCCGATCGGCGAGCAGGCGACTGAGTTTCGACGTCGAGGGCGAGCGTCGCACTCCGAGGCCGAGCAGCCAGTTCTCGATGCGATCCAGCAGCCCGGCGTCACCGTAGTCGGCGAGCTCTACCTCGATCTCCCGCCAGGACTCCGTCCTGGTCTGCTCACCCATCGTGCGTCCGACGACGTAGTCATCGACCAGTTCGACGAGTTCGTCGCCGTTCGCGCCGGTCAGCCGCCAGCTTCGTCGGTGGGTGGTCAGCTCGGCCACCGGCGCCAACTCCGCGCCGCGGGTGTATACCCGGGTCAGCTCGACCAGCGCCTCGGGTGGCCGGTGGCCACCACCCAACGGCAGCCGCAGCTCGTCACGGTTGTCCCCGCCGGCGGGGAGCTTCACATGCCATCCCGCGTCGGACCCGCCCTCACGCCGCCGGAGCGTGATCCCCGCTCGCAGCAGCCGCAGGTCGGAGGTGTCGAAATAGACCGCGATGAGCACCAGCTCCTCGACCCGACCGGCGACTCCCAGCGACTCGGCTGGATTCGGCAGCTCCAGTTCGCCCGGTGCCTCGTACTTGCGCTCGGTCTCTCGCACTGCCGGCACGACCGTCGTCGTCACTCCTCACCGCTCCTCCGCCGACAACCTGACGTCAGCTCATACAGCATGATCACAATGTGGCGCGGTTCGGCTGCGCCGGTCACGACTTCCCACAATCGTCTGCTGTCCCGATCGTCGCCGGTCCGGCCGGCGTGCGCTTCGTCCTCGCCGCGTCAAGTCCCGCACCCGGGCTGGACTCTGCAGGTGGAGGGCAACCGGCCGGCGCGCGGGTTTCGGGCTGGTG
This sequence comes from Pseudonocardia sp. Cha107L01, assembly GCF_052566575.1. NCBI lineage: Bacteria > Bacillati > Actinomycetota > Actinomycetes > Pseudonocardiales > Pseudonocardiaceae > Pseudonocardia > Pseudonocardia sp. Cha107L01. The sequence continues at coordinate 3,416,261 of NZ_CP199579.1, read as the reverse complement.
TGTACTGGGCCGCTGTAGTGATCAACGAGCCGGTCCGCCGCTGGCGGATCACCGGCACCGACCTGCTCCCCCGGTTCAGCCGCGTCGCCGGACGCTGCGGGAGTTGCGTGCGCTGCGGCCGGCTCTGGTCGCCGTCGAGGGCGGCGGCCAGGTACACGTACTGAACTACCTGCCCGACCGTTCGACGACAACACATCCACCAGCCCGCCGCGGCCAGGTCCAGGGCCAGCAGCTCTTCCTCACCGCCGAGCCACACCTTTCGGGTACGGGCGAGTACCACGGTGGGTTCACCGAGCGCGGCGGGATCACGGGGCGGTACGTGACCTACCACCTCGACCCTGGTCCTCGACCTCTCCGGCGTAACCTTCCTGTCCGCCGCCGGGCTGAGGGTCCTGGACCGCGCCCAGCAGCGAGCCCACGCGGACCGGACGAGCCTCCGGATCGTGTCCGCATCGAGGTGCGTCAGTCGGGTCCTGCGCGTCACCGAGCTCGACCGCGAGCTCGCCTGCTATCCGACGTTGCGGGCCGCGCTGCCCACCCGGCCCGAGCCGGTTCTGGCCAGGTGATCCTCGGCGCTGTACACCCAGCAGACCCTGGGCCGCCGGCCGTGCCGTCAGCGGTGTTCGGGATCCTCGCCCACGGCCGCCACGGCCACCTCTAACGGGGTCGGGCGCCGGCTCGGGCCCGTGTGCGCCTCGGCGCGCAGCCGGCTGGCCCTCGGCGAACGAGCTGCCCTTGACCGCGTCCCGCGCCGAGGGGCGGGTAGTGACAGGGCGGGCCTCTGAGTTTCCGCCCCGCTCGGGCCGCTCCGACCGGAGAGCGCCGAGCGGGGCGACCGGTCCCCGAAGGGCCGTCCGGGAACGGACCGGTCCATGCGCTTCACTCCCTGCGCGCGCAACCGTTCACCGTCCGGGATGACCGTCTGCCGAAATTCATGGACGCCCGGCGTTCCACATTTCCGACAGCGACGACACTGGTCAGACCGATAGCCTGGACCCCGCGATCGGAGTGAGAATGCGCGCCGGTGTGATGACGGAGAGCCCACAACCAGAGCACCGAGCGACCTTTGGCGGGCAGGCAATGCTTCCCCATGACCATCTCTGCGCACTCTATCGTGGGGTGTCCGAGCGATATCGTCTGATGCTCGATTTCATTTCGGCCGGGCTCGACGAGAGCGAGCAATGCCTGTGCATCGGATCCGTCCGCGACATCTCGCAACTGACGTCGGTGTTGTCTCGACAGCAGTTCGACGGCGCCCTCCTCCAGGTGGTCGAGCCCGAGGACGCATGTCCACCGAACGGTGCCTTCGAACCCGAGACCGTCACCGACGCCATGCACAGGTGGTCGGCCACGGCGTTCGACGAGAACGGATGCGACTCTGCTCGCGCGATCGCCGACATGACCTGGACGGCGCCCGACGCGTCCACAACGTTGATCGATTGTCTGGCACGCTTCGAGGTAGGCGTCACCGAATTGGCCCTGCGCCGACCCCAGATCTGTGTCTCGATGTACGACCTGAACACCTTCGGAGGTGCCATGGTCCCCGCCATGGTGACCTCGCACGTCAAGGTCTGGATCTGTGGCGCAATCGTCGAGAACCCCTACGCGACGCCGATGCTCGCCTAGCGGGGGATGACCGGTCCCCGCCTGCTGGACAACCTGCTGTTCGCCGGCGGCGCCGAACGCCCCGACATCAAACGACCGCGCTTGATCACCGCGTTCAGGTCCGGGCGGCTCGCTCAACAACTAGTCGGCCCGGCAGCGATCCTGCGCAGCCGGTAGCGCAGCGTGCTTCGGTGGATCAGTAGCGCGTGCGCGGTCGCGTCATAGTTGCCCGCGCACTCGTAGTATCGCCAGAGAGTGTGCAACGGGTCGCAAAGCCTGGGGCGAGAGCCCGACCTCCGCGGCGGCGTGGTGATCGACAAGACTGGCCGTCCTCATCGGTAATGCCCTTGAGTGAAGTGGTCCGATAGTGCAGCCCAACGAAGGGCCCGTCACGGCCGGTGTCAGCGTCCGCGCCCGAGCGACGCCGTTCGCCGCACGAAGCCGAAATTGCGGGCCGGGTGGGAGTTCTATGTGGTCCAGCGCACGCCGTCGGCTATCGACATCCGCGCAAATCAGCCGACCAACGTCGTGAAGCTCGTGACGGACTCCTCTGAGCGAGCCGTGCGCAATGAGGCCGCCGCCAAGGCGGAAGACGTTGCAGCAGCGACGAACCTGATTGATCATTAGCGAGTGGCTCCGGAGTCAGCCGGAGAACGTTGTGCCGGCGGCTCGGAGCTCCCGGGCGCCCGCCCCCGCACCAGAGATAGAATCACGGAGGGTGCGCGCCCGGGCCGATAACTAGAGCGAACACTGTCCGCGGCCAGTTCCCGCACCACCGGGTAGATCATTTTGGGAGGACGTTCTCCCGGGCGAAGCACGCGGCGGCACGTTGAGGATCTCGTTCTCGGTCTCCAGCCGGCGTATCTCTCGCCGCAGCTCAACCAGCTCCTTGTGCTCGTCGCTGGTCAACCCCGGCTTGCTGCCGGTATCGATGTCGGCCCGCGACATCCAGTTACGCAGACACGACTCACTGATCCCCAAGCTCTCGGCGACCTCACGGATCGAACCGGTCCGAACCCGGGCCAGCTCGACCGCGCGCTGCCGGAACTCGGCGGAAGAGCTACAGGCACAACGACATCCTTCCCAGGCGGTCATTCCGCCTCAAGGTCGGTGATGTTCCCCCGGTTTCACGGACACACGGGTGAGGAGTCTGGGGCGCGGTGGTGGTGGGTGTTTTCGAACTGTAGGGGTGCCATCCAGCCGAGGGCAGAGTGGCGTTGGCGACGGTTGTGGAAGCCCTCGATGTACTCGAAGATCGCGTTCGCGAATTCGATCCGGGTTTTCCAGCGCTGTCGATTGAGCAGTTCGGTCTGCATGCGGCCCCAGAAGGATTCGATGACGGCGTTGTCGTAGGGATCGCCGACGCAGGCCAAGATCAGCCACGAGTACGACAGCCGCCGAGCCGACCACACAAGCGGGCACCGGTCGACGCCACCAGGCGCGGGATGAGCGGATCAGCAGCAGTCCCATGGCCAGCACCCCGGTCAACGATCTGACGCCGGGCAATACGCCGGAGAGCATCGATGCATCCAGCATGTACGCCGAACCGGCTCCTCCCCGCCGTGCGGACCAGCCCTCAATTCACGTCTGAGGACCCGGGCCACGGTCTAACGAACGAAGACCACCCGACCAGGGCGGCCCATCACGCGGCGGTGAGGCTACCGCGGGATGCCCAACGCCACGTTCGTTCATGAGCCAATCCTCAGGGGCGCGTAACCGGCCTGCGTCAACGAGTCAGCGATCTCTTGGTGGCCGGCTTGGTTGGGATGGTCCCCGTCGTCGGCCAGCAACGGGGTGTCGTCGTCGTCGCCGGCCTCACCCTTGAACGGGGTGTATAGGTCGACGTACTGGGCCCCCAGTTCCTGGGCCACCTCCTGGATCACACCGTTGACGTGCTGAGTGAGCGTCGAGCTGCTGCGTTGAAAGCTAGGCCCATAGGTTCGGGCGGCCACAGTCCCGTCGAGGAACACATTCCAGTAGCCGGTGACCCGCACAGCGGTCAGCTGGCCAGCGCGCAGCTGCTGGATGCGGTGCAAGATCGCGGTGAGGTTGTCGCGCAGTCCGGTGAGCGCGGACCCGAAGCACGATAGGCCGTCCGCACCGCCACAATCGCCGCGCAGGGCGGTGTCGAGCATCGGAAAGAAGTCGTTCGCGCCGATCGTCACGATGATGATGTCCGAGTCACGGACGTGTTGCGAGTTGGGGCCCCTGTCCGACAGCGATGTGAGAAGGTCACTGCTCGTCCAGCCGCCGACGCCGAGGTTCGTCACCGTCGCCTGTAACGAGGTTGTTCGGGTGATCTGTTGCGCGTACAGGTCGACAAATGGAACGCAGCCGGGGCAGCCTTGCCCGGAGGTGATCGAGTCTCCCAGCCCGACGACGTTCCAAGCCCTGTGGCCGGCTCCCGACGGTGCTGGTGCTGCGCCGAGCCCGGGCGTGTGAGGAGTGGGCACTATCCGAAGACCGAGGAGGATCACGGCGGCGCCCACCAGTGCGGCGACGAGAACAACGGGCAGCCATCCTCTTGTGCGCGCCACCGACGTCCTCCCGACGAGTCAGGCCAGCCCCCACCGTCGGGGCGATGGTAGCCGCGGCAGTGCCCTCGGACTGGGCCGCCTTGCCGCCGCTCCCGACGGAGTTGGGCGCTCAGGTCGGTCGCGCGACAGTCTCTCATCATTCCCATTGCGACCCCGGCCCGCTCGGGGGGACCCTCTCCCCTACAGTCTGTGCGCGTGCGCAGACCAGGCGACAGCGCGCGAGCGGGGCGGGAGGTTGGCTGCAGAGCGTGATGAGTACCCCGACAACGACGTCACCCACCACCAAGGTCCCAGACCACCCCCGTCCGAACGTCCGGTGGCCGAAGTCTTGGCTGCGCTGGACGGTCGCGGCCGCCCTAAGCGCTCCGCTGGCCGTCGCCATGGTGGTGACATTGTGGAGCATCGCGCTGGTCAGCGGCAGCCTCGCCCACGGTCCTTCACCCGAACTACTCGTCGTGGTCGGTGCGGGCCTTGGCCCTGTTCGGCTGGGGCATTGGTGGTTCCCGTTGAGCTCGATGTTGTGGTGCTGCGGGCTGCCCTCTTATCTGGCTACGACATTCCTGATAATCGCTGTGGTTCCCGCGGTGGAACGCAGAGTAGGCAACCTACGGGCGTTGGCACTGTTGGTTGCCGTACAGATAATCGGTGTCATAGCGGGGCTGGGGTTGACCGCATTGATCGCCGTAGAAGGTGGCAGCTGGGGTCGCCAGGTTGTTGGGACGGTCGCGGTCGGCCCAGCGGGCGCGGTCTTCGGCCTGGCGCTCGCGGCCAGTGCCGCATTCTCCACCTTGTGGAAGCGTCGGCTGCGGGTAGTGCTGCTCGTAGGACTGGCGATGCTCGCGCTGTACTCGGGACTGCTCAGCGATCTGTTGCGGCTGGGCGCCGGCGTGGTTGGCCTGGGTGCCGGAGCGTGGGTATGGCGAGGCCACCGCGAAGCTCGCCAGCACTACACCAAGCCCGAGGCTCGGGTGCTGGTGGCATTGATCGTGGCCGCCTCTGCTATCGGCCCGTTGATCGCAGCCTTCGCCCACACGCGGGTGGGGCCGCTGTCATTGTTGCGTTTCGTCTTCGCCTCACCCCCACCCGACCCTGGCACCGTGGCGCAGATCTGTGCGGATGCGTTGATGGCCCGCGATTGCGCTCATCTGCAGGCACTCTTGCGGCTCAACGGCGTCGGCCCCGCGTTCATGTCCGCGATGCCGGTGCTGTTGTTGCTCGCCGCGGCGCAGGGACTGCGCCTTGGTCGGCGGGCCGCCTGGTACGCCGCGGTCGGGTTGAACCTGGCTCTGACCGCGCTGGGCGTGGTGCTGGCGGTCGCCACGGCCACCAGCCCGCGACGTGAACGGTTGATGATCGGCCCCGGCCATCACCTAAACACCTGGGTGTTGTTCGTGCTCCCCCTGCTACAGCCAGTACTGATCGTGGTGTTGCTGCTCCTGGCGCGTGGCCAGTTCAGGGTCCGGGCCCCCTCCGGGACCTACCGGGCATGGGCCCGCCGCGTCGTCTACACCCTGCTCGCGGTCTCCACGCTCTACGTGGCCGGAAGTCTGTTGTTGAGCGATGACTATCAACCGGTCCCCCACCTGACTGACGTGCTGACCGACCTCCCCACCCGCTTCCTCCCGCCGGGCTACCTCGGCGCCAACGATCCGATCTTCCTGCCCATACATCCGGTGACCACACTGCTCTACGAGTGGACCGGGGTGGCGTTCTGGGCCGTGCTCGCGGCCGGCGCATTGAGCACCTTCGCCCGAACACCGCCGCTGGTACCGGAGTCTGAAACCCAGGTGCGCCAACTACTCTCCGCCGGCGGGTCGTCACTGTCCTACCCGGTGACATGGTCGGGGAACTCCTATTGGTTCACCGACGATCGGACCGCCGCGATCGCCTACCGGGTCATCGGCGGTGTCGCCATCACCACCGGTGACCCGATCGGCGACCACGATTCCCACAAGCGGGCGGTGCACGGATTCATCAGCTACTGCCAGGATCACAGTTGGACGCCATGCCTGTACGCCGTGGGCGGCGACGTCGCCGCCCACGCGACAGCACTCGGTTGGCGAACGGTTCAAGTAGCTGAAGAAGCCGTCCTCACCCTGGGCGACCTGGCGTTCACCGGCAAACGATGGCAGAACGTCCGAACGGCGTTCAACAACGCCCGGAAGCTTGGTATTGACGCCGAATGGTGCCGGTTCTCCGAAGCCCCCGCTGTGATCACCGATCAAGTCCGGGTCATCTCCCAGGAGTGGATGGCGAGCAAAGGCGTACCCGAAATGGAGTTCACACTCGGTCGCGTCGCCGAGCTCGCCGACAACGAGGTCAAGCTCCTCATCGCCGTGGATCACGACCGAACCGTGCACGCGGTCACCAGTTGGCTACCGGTACGACGACACGGCGAACTCATTGGTTACACCCTGGACTTCATGCGCCGCCGCCCCGAGGCATTCAACGGGATCATGGAGTTCCTCATCGCCTCAGCGGCCCGGGACTGCCAAACAGACGGCATGAAAGTCCTGAGCTTGTCCGGTGCCCCCCTTGCCCGGTTCGACCGCGGCGAACCACCCGCCCGACTACAACGAGTACTCGATCTACTCGCGGCCGTGCTCGAGCCCATCTACGGCTTCAAATCTCTCCTTGCCTTCAAGGCCAGATTCAACCCCACCTACGAACCGCTGTTCCTGGCCTACCGCGACCCCGTTGCGCTCCCCAAGATCGGCCGTGCCATCACCCGCGCCTATCTCCCGCACCTCACCCTCATGCAGGCCGTAGAACTCACACCACAGCTCATCAGCAGTTACCTGTCCAAACGCAGAGCCGCAACAGCCAGCGCGAGAGCGGCAAGCAACCGTGACCGTGGGGAGCACGGCGTCCATCCTGATCCCCTGGCAACGGTTGAGAACGACTTGCAAACTCAAGGGCCGTCGGCCCCGAGCGCGCGGACCACGAGGTGAGCCACCCGGGATCCACGACTCACGCACCCAAACAACTCCCGAGATGAAGAGGCCACGACGATGACCCGAGCTGTCCGAATGTTGGTTGTTCTGCTGCTGCCGCTGGTGATAATCGCCGGCTGCGGTGGGGGTACCCACAGCGGAACCGCGGCACCGGCAAGCACTTCCGCCGCGCAGGACGGCTCACTTCCCGCTGACCCGTCCGGCAACGGAGCCGATGCTGCGCCGATCGACGAGAGCTGCCCGACCAGCAACACCATCGCATTCGCGAAGACCAAGTTCGTTCTGCACTCGGGCCTCGCGTTCGGCGCCTTCCACCGCTACCTCTACAAGCCCTACCAGGCCGGGACCTTTAAGAAGGGCGCCAGCGGACGGATCACCGCCTTCGTCAAGGGTGGTCTGGCCGCGCTGTTCATCAAGCGCGAGGTCCGCTTGGCCAGTCAGGACGTGAAGGCCAACCCCACACTGTGCAAGGCCATCGCAGCCCCGCTCGGCAAGATCGGCGACACCGTCCAAGCCGCGTTCGATAAGCTCAAATCCGGTGACGCCAGCGGGGTCACCAACGTCAACTCCCTCGTCTCCTCGGTCGAAGGCACCTCGAAGACGGACGGCGTCCCGATCACCGAGAACGACAACCCCGACCTGACCTCAACCCCAAAGTAGCCATCTGGTTCCGTGCGTTGACCGCGTCGATGCCGGATGGGTCCGGTGCCCCGGCGCGTGGCGGCCCTGCCCACCGCGCCGCCGCGGCGCCGGCGACTGCTGTTGGCTCTGGCCCTGACCGTGCTCGCCCTGGCCGCCGTGTGCAGCATCGAGACCGTCCGCGACCTGGACGCCTTAGTCGATCTCGCCCGCATAGCCGCCTCGTAGTCCACCGCGAGCAGTCCGGCGGGGTGGGTCCAGCCAGGGGTCCGCGGGCAATAGTCGCTGGTCAGGCCAAAAGTGTCCCCGGCGAACAGCGCCAGATAGTTCGGCTCGCTCGGGTGGGCGACGGCGTGGGAGTTGGTGAACAACGCGCCGCGCCCCGCCAGGGCGTTGAAATACGGGCCTCAGGCCGCACCCACCCTGCGGCGGCAAACAGCGCGGCCACCACATGCGAACACAGCGCGCGGCGACGCGGACTGACCCCGGCGCGGGTGGGTTGTGCCTCGCCGTTGGTGTTCTCCTCCACCACTACCCGGCCCCCTGCACACTTAACATCTACAACTAGTGTAGAAATATTACGGTGCCTGTAGAAGCCTGCCTCACCGATGCGGCTGGGATGGGCGATGAGCCACTGCTCGCCGCAGCCGGCAGGGCAGTGCTGATCGGGCTGCTGACTGGTGAGCTGACTATCGGCGTTGCAACCGGGGTGGCCCCTCGAGGGGGTTCGCCGCGCTCGCGGTCACCCGCCGGCTCGGGCAGACCACAACCCGCCTGAGGACTCACCTATGACTGAACCATTTCGGCGAACACGCCGCGACCTGCTCCGGACCCTGACCGTCGGCGGCGGAGCCATCGCCGTGGCGACATTGCTCGAAGGGTGCGGCCTGGGACCGACGACACGGACCGTGACCCCCACGCCGCCTGGGCGCGGCGCGCTGATCATGATCATTCGCCATGGTGAGAAACCGCCAGCCTCCGGCCTGCCACAAGGAGTTGACGCGGCCGGCAACCCCGACGTCCACTCGCTGACCGCGCGGGGCTGGACACGAGCCGGCGCCTTGTTCGAAGTCTTCGCACCCCCAAACGGACTACCCCGCCCCGGCCTGGCCCGCCCCACCGCGATCTACGCCGCTGGAGGCACAGCCGGGGAAGGCCTACGGACGCGACAGACCGTCACTCCGCTCGCCGCCCGCCTCGACATACCCATCAACACCCGATTCAGCAAAGGCGACGAAGTGTCAGGTGCCACGAGTAAGGGACCACCGTTTTGTCACCAGCTAGGGACCACTTCGGCGGTCGTGGGCCGTGTGCTGATCGTCGTGTAGGGACGTCGTTGACGTCAACGTTTCTCGGTCATCTGTCCTCCTGCGCGGCGTCGAGGGGTTGGCCGATGCGTGGTCGTTGGCGCTGGCGGTAGCTTTCGCCCTCGACGATGAGTTCGAAGGCGGCGGACTGCAGCCGGTCGATCGCGGACTGGGCCAGCAGCGGGTCGGCCATCATGGTCAGCATCTCTGGGGGTTCCCGGTTCGAGGTGATGATCGTGGAGGCCTCGCGGTGGCGTTCCACGATCAGCTCATAAAAATCACTGGTCTGCTCGGTGCCCAGCGGGTGCAATGCCAGATCGTCGAGTATCAATAGTTCAACCCGGTGCAGTTTCCGCATTTCCTCTTCGTGGGTGTGATCGAGACGGGCGGCGCGTAGCCGTTTGAACAGTTTGTCGGCACGTTCGATGTGCACGGTGTATTTGCGGCGGACCGCGGCATGCCCGAGGGCGTTGGCCAGGAATGTTTTCCCCACTCCCACGGGTCCCATGATGAGCACATTGTTCGTTTGGGTGAGGAATCGCAGCGAGCACAACTCTGCCCACAGTGTCCGGTCGAACGCGACGGCCGTGGAGTCGTCCCAGGCCTCCAGGACCATGGTCGGGTCCAGGTGCGCGGAGCGGGCGCGCAGCAGGGTGGCTTGTTGGTCGCGGCGGGTGACCTCATCAGCGAACAGCATCTCCAGGAACTCGTGATGCGGCAGGTGTTGGGTGCGGGCCAACGCGAGGCGTTCGGGCAGGGTGTCGAGCAGCCGCCCGAGTTTGAGCCGGCGCATCAGGTCCTTGAGATCGCCGGATACCTCGACTCGCTGCACGGACCCGCGCGGGACGGGGCTGGGACGGGCGTTGGTGGTCACGACGGGCGCCGCATCTGCCCGGTGGCACCGGTGGCGAACTCGCCGGCGTCGCGGACGAACCGTCGCGCGGCGGGCACCACCTTCGAGGCGGCGGTATCAACGGCGGCCGGGATGGGGATGGCCAGCTGGCCGGTGGCGGTGCCGCGGGTGGTGTCGGCTTCCAGCCCCCGGGTGAGCATCCGGTCGATCAGCCCGACGTTGACCGCCTCGACCTCCAAGGCCCGCTTGCAGGCCTGTTCGACCCGGTCAGCGCCGTGGCGGCGGACCAGTCCGAGGAGCCGATAGACCTGGCGCATCTTGGTCCAGGGCAGCGGATGATCCAGCAGCGCGGCCGCGTAGGCACCGATGTGCTCGCCATAGCCAGTCGCGCGGCGAGCCAGCGCGTCGAGGTCGCGCATCGCGTAGGTGGACACCTCGCTGGGCAGATCCGCCGGGTCGGTGCGCCGCCGCCCCGGTTCCTGCCGGAGATGAACTTTGATCAGCTGGCCGCGGCGGAACAGCTTGACCGTGTGCCCATCAGCACGAGCGGTCAGCCGCTGCCCGATCAGCTCCCCGGGCACCGAATACAGCGCTCTGGCCACCTCGACATGCCGATCAGGTGCGACCTTGGGTTTGGTGTAGACCGGGATCGCGAACCTCTGCGCGGGGGCCGCCAGCAGCAGGGGTGCTTCCTCGGCGTCGAACACCTCAGCTGGGCGTGCGCAGGTGGTGCCATGGATACGCGTTCCGGCGACCTGGGCGCACCACAACACGGCGCGGGCCCGGCAGTCGTTCAGATCGGTGAAGTCCTCCCCGGCGAAGAAGCTGGACCGTACATATTGCACACATTTTTCGACCCTGGGTTTGTCCCGAGGATGGCGGACCCGCGCCGGGTCGACTACGAAGCCCCGAGCTTGGGCGTATTCGCGGAAACTATCATTGAGCCGGGGTTCGATGTTATCGGCCTGATCGACGATCGATTTCATATTATCGGGAATGACGACTTTGAAAACGCCACCGAAGAACGCCCAGGCGGCCTCGAACCCGGCGATCACTTCTTCGAGTGTTTGGCGGTGAGTCGGGTAAAGGAACATGTGCCGCGAATACACCGCGGTGAAGATCAGCCCATGGGCGACCCGCCGTGCCCCACGAACTGGGTCCGGGATCAGCCCGAGTCGACCGAAATCGACCTGTAGCTCCTCACCAGGGTTGCCGTCGACAACCGGGACCGTGGGCTGGCGCCGGCCGAAGGCCAACTCGCTGACCGCGTAGCGGTGCAGCGTGCGATAGGGCACCACCGCCCCGCGCCGGCCCAGCAGCACATGGACTTTGGCCAAGGTCAGCCCCTGTTTCAGCCAGGCCGCGATCTGCTCCCGATGGGCATCCAGGGACTCCCGGGCCGCCCCAACACCGCGTGGGCGGTCCGGTCGCACCGCGCCCAGGACCGTCCCGAGCAGCTCATCGGTCAGCTGCTCAGGGCCGCACTCCTGGGCCAGCCCGGCCGCCTCAGCGGCAGCGACGTACCGGCGGACCGTCTTGCGGTCCACCCCCGCCAACGTGCTCACAGCGCGCAGCGAACGGCCTTCCAACCACAGCCGAAGGATCTCTCTAACCTCGATCACGGACACCTCCCGATAGGACATGCGGACGACCACAACGGCCGCACGACCGGAAGGCGGGGAGCCACGCCGGGTGGTCCCACTACTGGCAAACAGGTGGTCCCATCACCGGCAAGCCCCTGGTCCCATCCTCGTGGCAAAACTAGATCCCAGGTGGGCCCTTACTCGTGGCAGACGACAGAAACCGCGCTCGCCCAGGAAGTAGCTGGCCGTACCGAACCCACGCTGATCTGCTGGCAACACGGCGAACTGCCCGCCATCGCAACCGCACCACAAAACATCACTCCCACACCACCAACAGCCTGGCCGAACGATCGCTACGACCTGGTCTGGGTCCTGACCCCAGCCGCCGACGGCTGGTCATTCCACCAAATCCCCGAGCTACTCCTCGACGGCGACAGCAACCAGTCGATCGCCTAGCCGGCAACCCGATCCGATCCCCACCCGAGCCACACAGATGCCGCCATCGTCGCTGCGATCCCGACGCGCGCTGCTCGCCCTGGCTCGGGCACCCCGGAGCCGTTGTGAGGACCCGAAGCGGTACGGAGGCCCATCGCATGCAGTGGTCGGCTCGTGTCGCAAACGGCTGCACCGTTTTGACAATTTCTGGCTCGATCAATAAGGCCGATGCGTCTAGACTCAAACTCCTACTGGGCCCGCCCACCAGCCTCGTCGTGGACATGCGCGAGACAACGTTCCTAGGCCCTGCCGGACTCGACGTACTCGCCGACGCGGCTGTCAAGTTGGCCAACCAACCCTGGCCACTGGCAATTGTTATCGGTGACGACCACACGCAGGTGCTGCGCGCAATACTGGACGCCCACCTCCAGCAGACCTTGCGACTATTCGACACCGTCGAGCACGCCCTCGCCGCAGTGACGATCATGCCTCGCCTCCGGTGCTGGCTTCCCGGCGGAGCCCGCGTCGGAGCGAGCACGCCGGAGGCCGGACTCACTTCCCCACGCCGAGGCCGGACCTGAACGCGGAAGGGTAATGGTTGCCGCGCACCGCGCCCACAGCCGAAACCTATTGACCAACCTGCCGGAACCGCCGTCAGGGAGACAGTCTCCGTTTGTGATACGGCGCCACCGCTGACGGTTCTGTTGACCGTTCGGCGGTCTACGTTCTGTAAGCCATCCGCCAAGAAGCTCCACCGGCCACCAATGAGGTACCAGTTGGCGCTTGTGAGTTGCCGCTCGTCTGCGTTTGCGAAGTCATTACCGTGAGCTGGTCGAGCGCTTACGTTGGACTTCCTAGCGTCGCGTAATGCTGATTGCGCCTAGTCGAGCCAGCACTGCCGATTCGGGCAGTCTCAATGTATCCGGCGAGCCTCCGGGAGGGTTAATGTACTGACTCGGGTCGGCCACACGCCAGAACCGCGATGTTGCGGCTCGGAATCCCGAGATACGCATTTCGTGGCCTGACCCGCGGGTGCTCGACGCCATCCCCCACGCAAACGTCCTCGCACTCAGACTTCTCCCCCAGCACTGTGCCAGGGCTCCGGGCCACTGGTCGCCGCCCGCGTTCATCCCTTTCGTCGAAGTGCAGCTGTTCTATACCAAGGAGTCATCAACCCGTTGCTTGGCGAAGTTGAGTTGCTTTTGGGCCCGGGTGCTGATCGTCCACCCGTGCTCGTGGCCGCCGGCTTTCCGGAGGGGCAGCGGACCAGGCCCGGTGCGCGGCTGGATCAGGAGTTCGAGGAGCTCGTCGACTGGTTGGCGGCCTACGAGTCGCCGGACCTGCTGGCCGTCGAGGACGGCGACATCGACCTGACCTACACGGAGCTGAACGAGCGGGCCAACCAGTTGGCCCGTTACCTGCTGACCCAGGGGGCCGGGGCGGGCGACCGGGTCGCCCTGCTCTTCGACCGGGCGGTGTACTCCTACATCAGCATGCTCGCGGTGCTGAAGATCAACGCCGCGTACGTGCCGCTGGATGTCGCCTTCCCGTCCGACCGGATCGGCTACATCGCGAGTGACGCCGGTGTGCGGTTCGTGCTCTCGCTCTCGCATGTCCGCGACCTGGTCGAGGGGCTGGAGCAGCTCGGTCCCGAGGTGCTCTACCTGGACGAGGCGGCCGACTTCATCGGTGGCCAGGACACCGGCCGGCTCACCGAGGCCGAGCGGAAGCCGCCGGTCGAGGACCTGGCGTACCTGATCTACACCTCCGGCACGACCGGGCGGCCCAAGGGCGTCGCGATCAGCCACGAGAGCATCTGCAACTTCGTGCTGGTGGCCGCGGAGATGTACGGCATCAAGACCGGCGACCGGGTGTATCAGGGCATGACGATCGCGTTCGACTTCTCGGTCGAGGAGATCTGGGTGCCGTGGATGGCCGGGGCGACGCTGGTGGCGAAGCCGGCCGGGCCGAGCCTGCTGGGGTTGGACCTGCACCAGTTCCTGACCGAGCAGCGGATCACCGCGATGTGTGTGGTGCCGACGCTGTTGGCCACGATCGAGGACGACCTGCCGGAGCTGCGGTTCCTGCTGGTCTCCGGGGAGGCCTGCCCGCAGGACCTGATCGCCCGCTGGCACCGCCCCGGGCGCCGGTTCCTCAACGTCTACGGCCCCACCGAGGCCACCGTGACCGCCACCTGGACCGTGCTGCACCCCGACCGGCCGGTCACGATCGGGCGCCCGCTGCCCACCTACGCCATCGTCGTGCTGGACCGCGACGACCCGTTCCGGGTGCTGCCCTTCGGCGAGGTCGGCGAGATCGGCATCGCCGGCGTCGGCCTGGCCACCGGGTACCTGAACCGGGACGAGCTGACCGAGAAGGCGTTCATCCCGGACCTGCTCGGGATCGCCGACAACCCGTCGGGCCGGATCTACCGCACCGGTGACCTCGGCCGGGTCAACGCCGAGGGCGAGATCGAGTACCACGGCCGGATCGACCTACAGGTCAAGATCCGCGGCTACCGCATCGAGCTGACCGAGATCGAGTCGGTGCTGCTGCGGGTACCGGGCATCGCCGCCGCGGTGGTCAACACGTTCGAGCCGGACCCGGGATCCGGGAACGGCACCGAGCTGGCCGGCTACTACAGCCTGCGCACCGGGGTCGCCGAGCTGGACCCCGAGATCATCTACGGCTACCTGCGCGAACGGCTGCCGTCCTACATGGTGCCCGCCTACCTACAGCACCTCGACGTCATCCCGATGACCACCTCGGACAAAGCCGACCGCAAGGCCCTACCCGCACCCACCACCCGCTCGCCGGGAACTGCCCCCCAGCAGACCTACATCGCCTGCGCTAGCGAAACCGAGCAGATCCTCGCCGGTGCGCTGGCGCGAACGCTCGGAGCCGACCGGATCTCCGTGGAGAGCGATTTCTTCCAGGAGCTGGGTGCGAACTCGCTGCTCATGGCCCGATTTTCGGCCCGGGTGCTCAACGAGACCACGCTGGGCTCGATGTCGATGCGCGAGATCTACCAGAACCCGAGCATCCGGCAGTTGGCCTCGGTCCTGGGCACCAGAGTCTCCGGCACCACCGCCCTCCGGCCCGGCGAGCACGCTGCCCCGAACAGCACTGGCACCGTGGTGCGCACCAGCAACGCGCTGTACCTGATGACCGGGGCGCTGCAGCTGCTGATCTTTTTGGCCTTCACCTACCTCGGCGCGCTGCTGCTCGACGTTGGCTTCACCTGGGCCGCCGCCGGCGCCACCCCACTGGCCGTGTTCGAGCGGTCCGGCGTCTACACCGCCGCACTGTTCCTGTTGGCCTGCGTGCTGCCGATCCTGGCGAAGTGGATCCTCGTCGGGCGCTGGAAGGAACGCGACATCCGGCTGTGGAGCCTGGACTACCTGCGCTTCTGGACGGTCAAGACGCTGATCAGGGCCAACCCGCTGGTGCTGTTCGCCGGATCCCCGATCTACGTGCTCTACCTGCGGGCACTCGGCGCGAAGATCGGTCGCGGTGCCACCATCCTGTCGACCACCGTGCCGGTGGCCACCGACCTGATCACCATCGGCGCCGGCACCCTCATCCGCCGGGGCGTCTCGTTCACCGGCTACCACGCGGTCAACGGTTACCTGCGGACCGGGCGGGTGACCCTGGGGCGTGACGTCTTCGTCGGCGAGACGAGCGTGCTCGACACCGGCACCACCATGGGCGACGATGCGCAGCTCGGGCACAGCTCGTCGCTGCACACCGGCCAGGTCGTGCCGCCCGGTGAGACCTGGCACGGCGTGCCCGCGGAGCCGACCGACACCGACTACCGGGTGGTCAACCCGGTCCGGATGCGTACCGCGCGACGGTTCTTCTTCAGCGCGGCGCAGCTGCTGGCCACGCTGGTCGGAGTCCCGGTCATCTCCGGTGTCGTGGTCACCCTGCTCACGAAGATCCCGCTGGTCGCGATCTACTTCGACTCGACGAAGCTGCAGCTCACCGGGGCTCGGTTCTACCTGTCGATGGCCGCGATCTCGGCGATCGTGTTCTTCGGGTTCAGCCTGCTCAGCCTGCTCGCGATGATCATCGGGCCCCGGCTGCTCAGCCCACTGGTGCGCCCCGGCAAGACCTACCGGCTCTACGGGTTGCGCTACCTCGTCGCGCAGGCGATCACCGTGCTGAGCAACTCCCGGTTCTTCATGCTGATGTTCGGCGACAGCTCCGCCGCCGTCGGCTACACACGCGGCATCGGCTACCGCCTCGGGGTCGTCGAGCAGACCGGATCGAACTTCGGCACCGAGATCACCCACGACTCGGCGCTGCTCACGACCGTCGGCACCGGCACGATGTTGTCCGACGGCCTGCAGATCATGAACTCGGACTTCTCGAGCACCTCGTTCAAGATGTCGCGGATCGAGATCGGCGCGCGGAACTTCATGGGCAACAACATCGCCCTGCCCGCCGGCGCCCGGATCGGCGAGAACGTGCTGCTCGGCACCAAGGTGATGGTCCCGATCGACGGACCCGTGCGGGAGAACGTCGGCCTGCTCGGCTCGCCGCCGTTCGAGATCCCGCGCTCGGTCGCCCGCGACTCCGCCTTCGACGAGCTCAAGGCCCCCGCGGTGCTGCGCAAGCGCCTCGCGGCCAAGGCCCGCAGCAACGTCGCCAGCATGATCATGTTCCTGCTGTTCCGCTGGGTGCAGTTCTTCGCGGTGTTCCTGCTGCTGACGGCGGCGGCCAGCTTCTACCGCCGCTTCGGCAACTTCTCCATCGCGCTCGGGCTCCTCGCGATGATGGTGTTCAACGCGCTCTTCGCCGCCTTCGCCGAGCGGGCCGTGATGGGCTTCCACCGCCTGATCCCACGCTTCGTCTCCATCTACGACCCCTACTTCTGGCGCCACGAGCGGCTCTGGAAGGTGCTCGCCGCGCCACTGTTCGCGGGCACCCCGTTCCGTGGGCTGTCCTGGCGGCTACTCGGCGTGCGGGTCGGCAAGCGGCTGTTCGACGACGGCGCCGGGATCCCGGAGAAGACCCTGGTCTCCCTCGGCGACGACGTCGTGCTCAACGCCGGCGCCGTCATCCAGTGCCACTCACTCGAGGACGGCACCTTCAAGTCCGACTACACGGTGATCGGCTCCGGGGCCGTCCTGGGCGTCGCCGCCTTCGTGCACTACGGCGTCACCGTGGGCGAGGGCACCGTCCTGGACTCCGACACCTTCCTGATGAAGGGCGAACAGACCGCCCCGTTCACCCGCTGGGGCGGCAACCCAGCCACCGAGGTCCGGCCCGTCGCCCAGCCCGCCACCGCTACTCCGATCACGTCGGTCCCGGCACCGACACCCGCAGTCCAGGCCGACCGCCTGACTCACTCCGCGAGCACCGCCTTGCTCAGGCGCAACCAAGCTTGCGATCACTCCGGAAGTCCCCGGGCGAGCCGATGCGGATTGTGAGCAGGTGGCGATCGCCGCCTCGGCCGTCAGCAATATGTTGCAGTGCAAGATAAGGAGGAACCTGGTGGGACGAATCCCCCATCCACGTCCGACGCTCGCCCTCAGCCACTTACGCCCATGTATATGGCCGGCGGTCCTTGGGGCAACACTCGCCCTTATCGTCTCTGGCTGCTCATCCTCTCCCACCGCCCCCGACGCCGCGCCATCATTCGCCCCAGCGACAGCATCCGACCCAGCGGCGGCACCAGACGCCGCGACACCATCGGCCAGAGCGAAGCGCCCCTTCCGCACGGCCACACCGCACATCCTCGGCCAGATCACCGCGGAAACGGGCTCAACCTGGACCGTGCGTGCAAGAAACGGCCAGCTGTACACCGTCACCATTACCGACGCGACCAAATTCGGAACCACAAAGCACCCCGCCGCGCGAGACCAGTTCAAGGTCGGCAGTCAAGCTCGGGTGATCGGGACCATCTCGGGCACCACAATCACGGCGGCCCAGATCAGGTTGCCCAGAGCAGCCTCGTAAAACACGCACGGACTTTGGTTGGTCCGCTCCGGACCTCGGATCCGACGGGATGACTCTGCCTCACGCCTCGGCGTCAACCTGCGGGCCGCAACCGTTGGTGTGCACCAGCCCAGTGAGACATCGAAGGATCCCTACGGCGTCGGTATGAGTCCGCCGCGCGCCCCGAGCCAGGGCAGTGCCGCGCGGAGCGCCGATGCGGCAATGGTCCAGGAGTGCCCACCAGGCAGGCGCATTAGTTGGATTGCGATGCCCGCGTTGCGGGTAGCCGCAGTTACCTGCTCAGCCTGTGGCCCATAGTCACGGTCGTCGGCGCCCACCGCAACTATGCCGGCGCTCGATCGGAATTTCTCGTCGATGAGGATGTCCAATGGATTCACCGCGTGAAATCTCGAATCGTCGCCTCCGAACGCGGCTTGCACCGTCTTGGTACGACTACCCAACGTCGGCTCCCGTTGGCCCGAGATGTCGAGAAACGTCGGATAGGTTCGAGCCCTGCGGACCGCCAGTTGTAGCGAACAGGTGCCGCCGTAGGAGAATCCGCCGATCGCCCAGTGCCGCGTATCAGGGTCGATCTGCAAATTGTTCCTAACCCATCCCGGCACATCGTCGGCCAGATAACTCTCCACATTGCCCAGCCGAGAGTCCAGACACATCGGATTGGCCAACGTCGACCCGGTCGCATCCGGCACGACCACAATTGGCGCAAGGCCGGCGTGTGCGTTGGCGAACGCATCCATCACCTTGGCCAGAGTCCCAGCAACCAGCCAGTCCTGAGGGCCGCCGGGCTGCCCCGCGATGAGCACCAGCACGGGCAGGAGTGGGCGTGAGGATGCGAGGTACGCGGGTGGCAGATACACCGACGCGGGCCGAGCACGGAAGCCGGACCGTGTCCCCGGGATGGTCACTCGGGTCAGTTGGCCCGCGCGTGGCATATCGACGGGTGGCCTCCACGACTGGGACAGCGGACGGTCGGGAGCGGTGACCGCTCTCGGCTTAGTACCGGCGAGGGCGGCGAAGTCCACCTCCTTCTCCGCAGAGATGCCCAACGCCGCTCTGAGGGTGGGCCGGTAGCCGTAGAAAGCGTTAATCTTCACCGCGGACAACACGATCACGAGCATGATGGCGAGCACTATCGCAAGGCGGCGGCGCCAATTCGCTGGTACCGACTGTGCTCCACCCATCGCGACCCCCAGCACTCCGAAGCCTGCCCAGAACAGAACTCGAAATGGGAGCGGATCAGGAAAGGGTTGCCACACCTCGAGAACGAGATCGGCGATGAGAACGGCCAGAATCGAGCCGCCCACACTGACTGGTAGGGCTATCCGCCACCAGTTGCGATACGGGCGCACCAGCAAGAACCCAAACGCAAGTACGCCGGCGAGGCTCGCCAGAACGGGCAAGGTGCCTGAGATTACCGATGCGTCCAGCATCTAAGTCGAGTCCGACCTCTCCGACGAAGCAAGGTTTCTGCTCCGAGAATCAGGCCGGCCACACCGGCGCCCAGGCGCAACCGACGACGCCACTGAGTGCCGAATGTCGCGCCGACCACCGAGGTGAACGCCGGCGGCGACACCTGAGCAAGGCTGCCTGTACATTCACCGATACCCCAGACGACGAGCAGCAGAATGCTCGCCAACGGCACCTGACGTATGACCGGCGCAACGGAACACATGTCCGACGGCCACCACCGGACGGGCGGCGGTAACCGAGCTGGTAAGCCGGACCAGGCAACCACCGAAGCTGTGCGGTCGCCCATCACTCTCGGAGGACGTAACGCCAGGTCGCGGTGTCACCTCTCCGTGTCACGCGCACAGATTGTAGGGGAGCTCAAGGATGCGATGAGCCTTAGGGTAGCGTTCCTACCTATGCAGCGTGTCCTGGTTGTCGATGACGACGCCCGGATCCGGGCTTCTCTTGGCCGAGGTCTCCGCGCGGAGGGCTTCGACGTGGTCACCGCCGCCGATGGCCCCACCGCCTTGGGTGCAGCGCTGACCAGCACGTTCGATGCCATCCTGCTCGACATCATCCTTCCCGGGCTGTCCGGGTACCGGGTACTCCAACGGCTGCGTGACGAGGGCGTGGGAACTCCCGTGCTGCTGATCTCGGCCAAGGACGGCGAGGTGGACCAGGCCGACGGGCTGGACCTGGGCGCGGATGGTTACCTAGTCAAACCGTTCTCGTTCGTCGTGCTGGTCGCTCAGCTCAGGTCGCTGCTGCGCCGCCGAGAGGCGGCGCGCCTGCGTCCCGGGCTGTGTCAGGTGGGAGACCTGATCCTCGAACCGCTCACCAAGGAAGTCAGCTATGCGGGCTATCCGATCGAGCTGAGCCCTCGCGAGTTCGCGGTGCTGCACGCACTGGCGAGCCGCCCAGATGTAGCGGTGAGCAAGGCCGAGCTGCTCGAGTTAGTCTGGGGTTCCCCGTGCGCGGTCGCACCCAATGTGGTCGAGGTCTACGTCGGCTATATCCGTCGCAAGCTGCGGGTTGCCGGCGCGGAACAGCTGGTGCGCACCGTCCGTGGCCGCGGCTATCAGGTCCCGGCCTGCGTGAGCCCGGGCCCGAAGCTCTAGTCTAGGGCCGAGCTGGGTTGCACACAGGGTCGGCAATTGTCACATTCACAACAATAACCACATTAGTCACACGACGATCGCTCGCCAACGGTCCATCACACCATTGATCAGTTAGTTTTCGATCTCCCTAGAAGATCCATTTAGGCGACACCAGAATTTTGCGCACCTAATTGCCGACCAGCTGACTATCCGGACTGCTAACTTCCCGCGCGTGAACGCGGTCGACTCAGTGCCGGTCATCGGACAACCCCTGGCCTATGGCTTGGGATTCATCATGCTGATCTTCATCGTGTTCACCGACTCATGGGCTCGTTCCCTGGTCACTGTCGCGCACGAGGGCGGACACATGGCGATGGCGATGGTCACTTGGCGCGGCCACCAAGGCTTCGAACTCACAGATGGCGGTGGCGGCGAAACCACCCTGAGCAAGACAGGATGGGGGATCGGCGAAATATTGATTTTGTTGTCCGGCTATCCCGCTCCGCCATTGCTCGGGCTCGGCGGCGCCGCAGTGATTCGACACGGGCACGCGTGGTCAGTGCTGTGGGCGGCACTGGTCCTGCTTCTTGTCGCGTTATTCCAGGCCAAGAATAGTCTCGCGTTATTGGTGACCGCACTCGCCTTCCTCAGCGTCGGCTGGGCGGCGCTCAACGGCTCGCCCTATCTACAAGCAGCGGTGGCCATTGGCCTGGTCTGGTGGATGCTGTTCGGCGGTGCCTACTGGTCCTCGGTCTATCTCACACAGGGAACCAGCGACGCGTCCGCCCTTGCCGGCGCGACACTGATTCCTCGGATCATGTGGGATATGTTGTTCGCGTCTATCGGGATAATATGCCTCTGGGCCGGAGGCCACTACTTGTTGCGCCGGTGATCCTGTGGGGCTGGGAATATAACCGGGCGCTGATCTGCGAGATCCCGCCGGGTCTCTATTGATTAGCGTGTATGCGCGAATCTGTCGAGCCGGCCTCCAGACAGGGTTCGATGCCCGAGGATCAGTCTGGCGTCAGTGCGACATGGTCCTGAGCGTTTGGATCATCAGGTCAGCGGCCTCGGCTGCCTTCTGGCAGGCCAACGGGCGGGTGGAGGGGGGCCTGTTGGGGGTGTCGTGTCCGCTGACGTTAGCGACGAGCAGGCTTTGGCCGTCGGCAACGTCGATGTACAACTCGCAGGTGTGATTGGGGTCGGCAGTCGGGTCGCTGGTTTGTACCGCCGGAAACCCGGCGACCTGGACGATCTGGGCGTGGGGGTCGCTCAGCGCGGTCGCGGCGCTCTGGTGAACCAGGGTGCGGGCGATCCAGGTGTCCGTCGGGCCAGGTGAGGGAGTGCTCCACACACATTCCGCGTCTCCTTCCTCAGGGTTGCCGTAGGGGACTCCGGCGGCCACACCCAGCCGGCTGACCTGCGGTCCGCTCAACAGCGCGCACGGCTTGACGCCGGTCAAGGGCAGGTTCGCGGGGCGTGGTGGAAGGACTCGACCTTGTGGGGGTGGACTCTGCACGGCCGGTGTGGCCGGTGTGGCCGGGCTCGGCGGGCTGGCGGTCGGTGATCCGCAGCCCGCCGCGCCGCAGAGTAGTAGACCGGAGATCAGCGCCAGACCCCCCCACCAACGCCGCAGCGGGGCCGACGCGGGAAGCAACGGGAGCCGGGCGGTGCGCGCCCCCGGCCAAGAATTGATGCCACCTGACATGGTCTGTTCTTCTCCTTCCAGGCAGCCTTCCCTGGTCGTGGCTATGGAAAGCCGACCGAAAGGACTTTCTGGCGCGATCCTGACCCCGGCCGCTCCGACGAGCACGTGCCAGCGGACCTCATATCGTGGTGGATCACACCGAGCCCCTCAGAACTCGAGCAGACATGAACCTGACCGCGGTGCCGTCCTGACGCCAGAACGGAGACATCCAGATGGGCCCGCTCGACCTGCTGTGGCTCTTCTTCATCTTCTCCACCTTCCAACCACTGGTCCAGCAGAAGGCGCTCGCCTACCAGCGGGGCTACGCGTTGCGCCAGCTGGAGAAGCGGGACGGCTCCCGTGTTATCACCGGTGATCCATCGGCGGGAAGGGTGCGCCCTTTTCGGGATTCCCTTCGGCGGCTACATCGACATCGACGACTCTGAAGCCGTCATTCGGGCCATCGAGTCCCCCACTAGCGATGAGCGGTGGCACGCTCATCGCGCTGGCAGCTGACCAGTCCAAGGGACGCCGGCCGTCGGTCGAGTACGTTCCGGCCCCGTACGACATGCGTCCCCGGACAGTTCCGGCCCACGGACAACTTGACCGCCGGAATGAGCGGTAGGCCGTCGACACCGGAGGCTGAAATGGCCGGCGGTGTCGACGGCACCCCGGGGCCGTGAGGTCAGCTCCGATCACGGCGTAGCAGGCGCCGGAGAAGGCCGCGTTTACCCGACGCACCGCCGTCCTCGCCCGAGGCCTCATCACCCGGGTAGCTCTGCCCGTAGTGGTTGTACAGCCGGCGCTCCTCCTCGTGCGACAGATCGCCGCCACTCTGCGCCCTGGGCGCGTCGCGGAGCGTGTCGCTGTCGACGGGGACCTGCAGGCCCCGGCCGTCCTCGGAGGCGCGGGCATCGCGCATCGGAACATACGACCGTGTCGACTCGTCCGCTTCGCTGACGACGACGGCCCAGGCAGGCGTCCCGTCCTCGCTCTCGACCAGGAACTCCTCGATCGTCCCGATCACGTTCCCGTCCTCGTCGTAGAGACGCGCATCCAGGTAGGTGATCCACTCAATGGCCTGTGTCATGCAACCCTCCCGATAATCGACTCCCGCCGGCCTCGCGCTCGGCGGCCACCGGCGAAGCGGCACCAGCAATCCAGGGCGTTATGCAGCACCACACCGTCAGGAGTGGCCAGCGGGACCAGACGGTCCTGCGGTCCCTGTGCTTGCCAATCACCGTCTCCGCCTTACCGAGGACGATCGCAGCCATCCCGGGCGGAGGCCTCGGCCCGGCGGGCCGAAATGACCGCCTCCCACTGGACACTTGAATCATCGTGATTACCTCCACCCGGAGCGCGGTAGCCGCGTTGGGCATCACCGACTGATACCACCTATGTCTTCCCGGCCGATCGACCGGTGGCCACCGACCCGTCCAAACTGCCGAAGATCATCTCGTGACCCGCCATGCGCGCAAATCTGAGGCTTGACGGTGCCGGCCGCAGCTGTTAAAAAATGCGCCGTCAGAGAGAGTGAACCATCAGAAGAGCGTCGCACGAGGCGACGCGACAGCAGTGGTGCACAACGGATTGTGGGAGGTTGAGAAACGGTCCGATTGAGGCGGTCGTCGGTGGTTCCGCGCCGCACGCCAGACTTCGGGCAGTTTATCCCTCTGAGTGGGCCGGCCCGGCCATTTCGCGGGGCCGACCCCCTTTCCTTTTCAGACTGAATTGGCACTAGTGACGCCGCGTGCACATGCGTCATACGCGCCTACACAGCGCGGCCGCGGCGTTCCGCCGACCGGACCGCCCTGGTTGACCGCCCTGACCTGGTGATCTGATCGCTTGAGTGGCACGTTCAACGACCCTGATTCATGATCAACCAGGGCTGGTTGTGTCGACGATCACCCCAGAGTTGACACTCGCGGCGGGGGCTGTTAGAAATTTCCACGCAAGTCAGCGGACAACGCGGAGGCGCCAGAACAAACCAGGGTGCAAAGCTAGGTTCGCAAGGGATCACCAGAGGTTGCGGAACAGTCGAGATGGAGGTGGTCACCGCGGAGTTTCGGTGTGCATCGGAGTCAAGACAAGTTTGATGTCCCCCTCTAGTGGGCCGGCCCGGGCGATTTCGCTGGGCCGGCCCCTTTCTTATGTGAGGAGTGGTCGAGTCCCGCCCGCCGGTTGGCTCTGCGCGGGCCCCGCGTCGTCGTGGACTCGCTGCCAGTGGGCTTGCTGGGCGCGCTGGTGCGTCGCGGACCCCCGGGCCTGCTGACCTCTGCAGCTCGGCCGCGTGAGCTCGTGGGCGGCTAGCTCGTCGGCGCGGCGGCCCAGCTCGGCTGCCGCTTGTTCCTCCGCCTCGGCTATATCCGCGGCGTTCTGGGCCAGGCGCGTGGCGAGTGTCTGATGCTTGGCGCGCGGCTACGAGTCGTTGGCGCCGCCTCCGGCGGCGAACACTGCCGATCAGCCGTCATAGGGTGATCTCCCGAGGATCCGCTCGGCCGTGTTCGATCGGGACCCTCGTCGCCGGTGGCCGCGTGTGATGGGTCAGCCCTGACACACACCAGGGTGTCGATGTGTGTCAGGGCCGTCTGAAGGACCGCGGTGATCACCACGCGTCCCCCCAGATGCAGTGGGGCGAAGCTTCGTTGCCCGCTGCCCCGGGATGCCCACTCCCGCACGGATCTAACGCGCCCATCAGAGTGACGGTGATGCCCCGTTTCACCTGAGCGACACCATCGGCGTGCCGTGGCCGTTCCGTGCATTTGGTCGGGGTCGCGTTTGTAGCCTCTGGCTCACTCGCGCGAGCAGCGCGCGGGACCTCGATCTGGGGAGAAAACGATGATCGTGCTCGGCGTCATCTTGTTGCTCATTGGTTGGCTGACCGGCATCTCCATCCTCTACACCGTCGGCAGCATCCTGCTCGTCGTCGGCCTGGTGCTGTTGCTGCTGGGGTCAGTCGGCCGCGGCGTCGGTGGACGCCGCTGGTATTTCTAACCATCGGCATCCGCGGGGCCCGTGCCCCGATCCCCGGGGCCCGCGGATGCCGACGGTGCGCCACTCACCCACAACCTCACGGGTCATCCTGGTAGCGAGTGGCCCGACGGTGAAGTCGACGCTGTGATTTGATCGTTTCGTTGGGCGCGGCCCCGGTGATGGCGAATATTGTTGGGTGTTCCGCCGGTTGAGCACACAGCCGTGACGGCCACCTTCTCCAGCCTGCCACCCAGGATCGGATCAGATCCTGGCTGCTCGGCGGTCAGGAAGGTGGGGCCCGCGCGGCACGGTGCCGTGAGGTCAGCTGGAACGGAACCCAGGAGGTCCGTCTGGTGACGCCACAACTGACGATCATCTTGCTCGAAGTGACCCGACCGGTCCGCCTGCAGGTCAAAGGGGATGTCGACCTCGCCACCTTCGATCAACTCGACGCCGCACTGACCGAGGCCACCACCCAGTACGGGCGGGTAGTGCTCGATCTGACCGAAACGACGTTCATGTCCAGTGTCGGAATCCGGGTGTTATACACCCACGCAGCCGGGCTGAGCGCGGTGCTGGTGAGCTCAACCAGCATCATCCACCGGGCCTTGTCAATCGCCGGCCTTGGCGTGGTGATCCCCATCGAACTCGACAACTCATAGGCACCCACCAAACGCCACTGCGCTTCACACATCAGCGCGTCGCACAGGCTCAGAGGTGTTGTCTCCTCAGGGGGCGCCCAGTGCGTCAGCGACACAGCTGTGGTAGCCGTCACAGTCCGGCGCGGTTATTCACAGTCCCACCCGCTGGGAATGTTCGTCGTCTGGCCCCCGGGTGTCTTCGCGGCGGCGCCCAAGCCGCGGCAGGATGGATCCACGTGACGGAGAAAAGCGAACGCATCGAGACCCCAGCTCAGCTTCGCGTGGTCGAGATCGCGGGCAACCTGCGCCGGATCACCGACCACCTCAGCGCGCCCGACCGGGACCCACACCAGCTCCACAAGCAGTTGGTGGCCGCTCAACAGGACGTGGTTGCCTCGCTGATGGACCTCAACGCGATCATCGGCAGCCCCGCTCCGCTGCCTCGCACCACCCGTGACCTGAAGAACGCATCCACCAGATAGCAAAGTACGGACCTCGGACGCCTGCCGCTTGGCCCTGAGCTCGGCATAGGTACACAATGCGCCTGCTGACCTGCCACTTCTCTCTGAGTGTCGCGGAGAGTGGCTGCGCGGGCCGGAGGCGTTGTCTCAGCGATGACGGCTCCGGCCCATCAGCCGGTGGCTTGCTCTGCGTCCGCGACGGGCTGAGTTATCACCGCGCGCAGAACTGTCAGCCGCCGCTGAAAACGCCGATTACAGCGCCGTTGCGGACGGCCCGAACTCGAGACCGTGGTTGGCGCGGTGGCGCGGTCGTCGTCTCGGTGGCGGTCGCGGAATCGGACATGCTCGACAGGATCGGCCATGGTTGCTCGCCCGTCGCTGGGCGTGGGCGGCGAGTAGGTGTTGGCTCACGCTAGGCCGGCTTGGATGAAGGCGCGGGTGAGTTCCTCAAGGTGATGGCGGGTGCTTTCGGGGGTGTCACGTAGGGGACCTTGCCCGGTGAGCACTGCCAGCCCGTGCACCGTGGACCAGATGGGGTACTCGATCCCGGCGCGACGGCGCCGGCCGAGGACGCCGGCGTCGGCCAGTTCGTCGAGTACGGCGCGCAGCTGGTCAAGGGGCAGCGGTTGCTGCCCTGTCTCGCTGTCAGCGGCGCGGTAGGCGTGCTGTTGGGGTAGGGCGAAGGCGGTCGCGAACAGGCCCGGCTCCTCGCGGGCGAACTCCAGGTACGCCCGGCCGATCGCGTGCAGGCGGCGTCGGGCCGCGGCGGGATCGCCGTACTTGCCACGCACGCGGCCGACGCCGGCCGCCATACGGGCGGCGAGCTCGCCCATTGCCGCCGTACAGGCCGCGGCTAGGAGCTCGTCCCGGTCGGTGAAGTGCTTGTAGGCGGCGTTGGGCACCACGCCTACCATCCGCGCCGCCTCACGGAGCACGACGGCGTCTGGGCCGCCCGCCCGTGCCAGCTCAAGCCCAGCGGCGACCAGCCCCTGGCGCACGGCGCCGCGCGGGCGCCGCCGCCTGACCCCGGTTGTCTCAGGTATCTCGCCCGCTGATCCGTCGGTCGTCACACGCAAGAAGTTAGTGGACGCCGTCCACCAACTCAAATAAGGTGGGCAGCGTCCACTAACTGGTGGACACCGTCCACCAAGTTTGGATCACGGAGAAACGGAACCACCATGACCAGCAGGATGATCCCGCTGCTTGAGCACAATGAGCAGTTTGCCCGCACCTACACTCCCGTGCCGCTCGGCCTGCCCGCCGCGCAAGTGATCGTCATTACCTGCCTCGACCACAGGGTCGACCCCGCGATTACCCTCGGGCTCACGCTCGGCGACGCCCCCGTCCTGCGCAACGCGGGGGGCCGGGTCACCCAGCCCGTCATCGAGGAAATCGCCTACCTCGCCTTCCTCGGCCAGCGCATGTCCGGCGGACAGCTCACTGACGACAGCCGCTTCGAAGTCGCCGTCATCCACCACACACAATGCGGGACCAGCTTCCTCGCCGACCCCGGCTTCCGGCGCGAGGCCTCCGAGGCCACCGGCGTCGACGAGGCCGCGCTGGAAGCCTCCGCCGTCGGTGACCCGCACGTCACCGTCCGCGCCGACGTCGAGCACCTGCTCACCTCGCCCCTGCTCCCGCCGAACATGGGCGTCTCCGGCCACGTGTACGACATCGAAACCGGGCGCGTCACCACCGTCATCGACACCCGCTACCCATAGCCGGCTGGACAAACCCGTCCGCGAGCAGGCCCGGACCCGCCAGGTGAGTCACCAGAATCCGATTCTGGGATGTGGTGTGGGGTGATCGCGCCGGCGGCTTGACCTCGTAGGTGGGTACGGGGTTAACCATGTGGGAATGCGTACCAGTGAGCTGGCCGGGCAGGTCGGGGTGAACCCCGAGACGTTGCGCTACTACGAGCGGCGTGGCCTGCTGCGCGAACCGCCTCGCACGGCGAGCGGCTACCGGGATTATCCGGCAGCGGCGGTGACGCTGCTGGGGTTCATCAAGCGAGCTCAGCAGCTGGGTTTCACCCTCGACGACGTTGAGGAGTTGCTGCATCTGGACCGGGGCGGCCCAGAAGGCTGCGACGCGGCCCGGGAACTGGCCCAAGCCCGCCGGGCGGACCTGGAGGCGCGGATCGCGGACCTGCGGCGGATGCACGACTCCCTGACCGAGCTCATCAGCACGTGCGGCCTGCCTCGGACCGATCGCAGCTGTTCACTGCTGGCGGCGCTGGAGAAGCATGCCGGTGACCAATCGTGAACCTGGAAGTCCTCCACGTTGCCCAGTGCCCGAACCTCACCGCGATGCTCCAGCGGCTCGGACAGGCCACGGACCTGCCGGTCACCACTCGGGAGATCAGCACCGCCACGGAGGCCTCCGCGTTTGGCATGACCGGATCACCAACACTGATGATCAACGGGGCCGACCCATTCACCACGGCGAACCACACAGACGGCGCGCTGGCCTGTCGGCTCTACCGCGACGAAAACGGCCAACCCGTACCCGTCCCCTCCCTAGCTCAACTGCGCGACGCCATCGCCGCCGCCTCCGACCCTCCGACCGACGAGCCCGGTGACCTGCTCAGCGCGTGGCGGGCGCGAGCGATGCCGCCGGACCCGGTCGAGGCGGCGGTACACCAGCTGGTCCTGCGCCACTTCGCCACGACCGGGCACCCACCAACAGCCGCGGACCTGGCGGCCACCACCGCGGGCTCCGGGCGTACCAGTGACGAAGTACTGGCAGCGTTGCATGACCTCGACGCGATCCGCCTCGAACACGGCCGGATCGAGGTGGCCTATCCGTTCTCCGCGCACCCGACCCGCCACCGAGTCCACATCGCCACCGGCACCGACGTGTACGCGATGTGCGCGATCGATGCCCTCGGCATCGCCCCCATGCTCAACACCGACGCCCACATTGACTCGACCGAGCACCCGGCTGTTCGGAGCACTACTCCGCTAAAGATCAGCTCAGCGGACCCACCTGAGCCGGGTTTGTCGCTTTCCGACACGCGCCCAGTCCTGTCCGAAACGATCCGTTTCGGGATTCCCAGCTATGTGCTTCGGCGACGCCCCAGAGTTCGTGGCCAGCGATGCGGCAGTTGTGGAATGGCTGTCTCGCGGACACGGGTTGTGGACAGACCCGCGAGCCGTAGGACTGCTTCGAGCCCTTCTCGGGTCCCGGACCAGTGTTGTCCGAGGGCATCCGTCCCGGCTCGGTGGGCGACGGAGCGCAGAATGAGCGCGATGACGATTGCGTCGTCGGCGTAGCCCAGTACTGGGATGAGTCCGGGATCAAGTCGATTGGGGACAGTAGGTAGGCCATCAGCAGTCCGAGCCGGACTCCCACCCCGCGCGGCAGCTCAGGATCGGCAGCCAGGCGGCGCAGCATCCTGATCACGTCGGGCAGCAGGCGCAGCCCATCCGCAAGCCGGGCCTGCTCAGGCTTGGCGCGCCATAGCACTACCAGCAACGCCAGCCAGAGCAAGACGAGTCCTCCGGCCAGGGTGAGCGGGATTTGCCACCAAAGCCACCGTCGACTATCCCGACACCGGCGTGGGGCTCTTCGTACCGCTGGTCCGGGCGGCAATCCGGGTGAGCGGTCCGCGTAGCACCAGCCAGCCGGCCAGGCTTACTCCCGCGCCCAACGCCAGCCCGGCGAGGGTGTCGTGCGGGTAGTGCACACCCAGGTATAGCCGGGAGAACGCGATCAGCAACGCGGCGAGTACCCCGACCCAGGCCAGCAGGCCGCGGGTCACCAACAACAGCCCGACTATGACTGCGCCGGCAGCGACGGCGTGATCGCTGGGGAACGAGGAGCTCTTGCCGCATTTGCCGATCACCTCAAGGTTCGGCAGCGTCCGGCACGGACGTTTCTCGCCGACCGCGGCGCCGATCGGCGCACTGACAACTGACGCCGCCAGGAGCCCGATCGGCGCCCACACGACCGCGGCGAGCGTGCGCGGGCTGGTCTGTTGGCGGGCGACCCACCACGTACCGACCCAGAGCACCGCGTACACCACCAGGGCGTAGGTGCTCAGGATCAACATCGCGGAGTGCAGCCACGGCGTGGCCCGGGCGAAATCGTTGATCTCAGTAAGTAACTGCAGGTCAGGGTTCACAACCGGTCCAATCGAATGTCGGGAAGGTTCACAGCGGACAGATACGCGGCTCCGTGGCCGGGCTACATCTGGTGCAGCGCGGCGAACACCCGCAGGGTGTAGTCGTCCAACCGCTCGGTGCAGTGCTTGAGCTGGATATCGGCATCCGCGGCGGCGGGGGCACCGAACACATCACGGGCCTTGAGGTCGCGGTGCCAGCGGCGCAGCCGCTCCAGGCTGTGCTCCTCTTCTTCCAGCTCCGCCATGGTGAACTTGTCTTTGCCGATCTCTTTGTCGATCTCGGCGTCGAACTTGGCGCAGTCGCCGAGGAACTCCGCCCACTCGTCCTGACGCTCAGCGGTGAACAACTGCGCCAGTCGGGCCGCGTCGGTCTCGCCACGCCCGGTGGCCTCCAGCACGACCACCTCGCCCCCGCCGCGCTCAGCCAACTCGATCACCCGTGCGATGCCCCCGGCGAAGACCGGTACGTCCGGAACGACCCACGCGCCCTGCCCCAGTGGCACCGCCCCGATCCGCCGCAACTCGCGCCACACGGCCACCCGATGCCGCGAGGGCGTCGCGGGAATCCGCACCACCAACACCACCCATCGAGCCGATCCGGGTCCCACCACACAAACGAGCGTAACTGCCGTTACCTATGCCTCGGCTGTGAACGACCGATGAGCCTGCCCGCATCCGCGAGGGGCGCGCCCGGGAGCCAGTCAGACTCATGCGGTGCAGATCAGCGGAGACTTCCGTCGGCGCTTGCTTCGCCGGGGCTTCGCCCTGGAGTGCGCCACGCTGGGCTGGAACATCGTGGGGGTCGTGGTTCTGGCCATTACCGCGAGCATCGCGCGGTCGGTCGCGGGGCCGGATTCGGGTTGGACTCATTGACCGAGATCGGGGCCTCCATCGTGGTGATCTGGGAGCTGTCGGGCACCGGCGAGGACCGGCAGCGCAAAGCCATGCGGCTGATCGGCTGGGCGTTCGTGGCGCTGGCGCTCTATCTGCTGGCGCAGTCGAGCTGGGTCCTGGTCGCTGGCTTCCATGCCCGCCACAGCCCGGCCGGGATCGCCTGGACCGGGGTCACCGCCGTGGTGATGTTCGTGCTGGCCTACGGCAAGGCCCGCACCGGCACCGCGCTGGACAACCCGGTCCTCACCACGGAGGGCCGCGTCACCCTGATCGACGGCCTGCTGGCCGTCGCCGTCCTGCTCGGTCTGGTACTTAGATTAGACATGGTCTCAAAACTATGCGTGTCGCTACGTGATCTTCGGACGCCGATAGTTGATCGTCTTCGGTCGTGGCGAGGACGAAGCAGCAGCGGCTGGTCGAGGATCGGCTCTGGGAGCTGATCGAGCCGTTGATCCCGCCACGTGCAGTGGCTCGTGGGCCTGATGGACACCACGGATCGATGACCGGGCCGCCCGGGAGGGGATCTTGTTCGTGCTCGACACCGGCTGCCGGTGGCGCGACCTGCCACCACAGCTGGGCTGCGGATCTGGGCACACCGCATGGCGGCGGCTGCGTGAGTGGCAGGACGCCGGGGTTTGGGACCGGCTACACCAACTCGTCCTGGATGAGCTGTCCGAAGCAAAGCTGTTGGACTGGTCCCGGGCCTGTATCGACGGGGTGTCGGTGCGGTCGAAAAGGGGGGTGAGTTAACAGGACCAAATCCCACTGACCGGGGCAAAGCCGGCTCGAAGTATCACATCCTGTGCGACGCGAACGGGCTCCCGCTACACGCTCTGCTGTCGGGCGCGAACACCCACGACAGCAAGTTGTTCGAGCCGCTATTGGAGACCAACCCGGCCGTTCGTGGCCGTCGCGGACAACGAGGTGGCATGACCCCGAATTCGACGACTGGCTCGAGAATGTCGGCCGGAGTCCGGCCGAACGAGACCATCGACCCTCGCAACCGCCACAATCAGGCCCTCGACCTCCCCTTCACACAAGGGTCTTGGTCTACGCGCGACAGCCGCCCCGGGGGAAGGCACCGCGATCCTCGTCGAGCTTCCGCTGCAGCCCGGCTGACCGGTCGCCCCACCCTGCTGCCCAGGCACGAGTGGCAAACCCGCGAGACGCTGTGCATGCAAGCCAAGCGGAGGGCAGCCGCGCACCGGGGCGAGAGCGGGCAGGAGCCTTCGATGACGCTGCGCCGGTGCCGAGCTCAGTCGTTACCCCCACGCGGAACCGTTGGGTTACCGTGATCGCGGCCGGTGGAACGAGCGAGGAAGCGTTCGTGGCGAGCGATGTGCCCGCGGTGGTGAACGCGGTGCGAGTCCTGGAGCCGATCGCGGCGAATGGCCCGACCCCGTGTCCCCCGCCGTGCTGATCGAGCACCGCCAGCTGAACCGCAGAGCACCTGCTACCCATCCTGGGCACGCTGCAGCGCGCCGGCCGGGCGGCCACCCGCAGGGCCGGTGGCTGTAGCCTCGGCTGCTGGTCGTCGCCAGTGATGCCAAGGACTGAACCACTGAGGTCGTGTAGGCTTCGCCACGTTCGTGCTCAGCCGGCACACCGGCCGGCGGACCCCAGTGGCGCCGCCACCGGACCACCCGTCACCGGCCCCGGTGGTGTCCGAATCACATTCTCACGGACTCGGTGCTGTCAACGGCTCACCGCTCCCACGCTCGTAGCTGAGCTGCGCGGCGAGGATTGTGGGCATGCGCGACTCCAGGTGCTCGATGAGGTCGCGCAGTTTGGTCGCAGTCTGGCGTCCCAGCGGGGTGAGGCTGTACTCCACGTGCGGCGGGAAGGCGGTCTGCACCTTGCGGTGGACGAAGCCGTCGCGTTCCAAGGCCTGCAGGGCTTGAGCCAGCATCTTCTGGCTGACCCCGTCCACCCGGCGGTGCAGGGCGTTGAACCGCAGCGGGCCCGCGTCCAGCGCGGTGAGCGCGAGGAGGCCCCACCGACCGGTCACGTGCTCCAGCGCGGGGCGCGAGGGGCAGGTCCGGGCGAAGACGTCGTAGGCCGGCTGCACGTCCTGCGTCGCCTCGGCGGCATTGACGGCTGCGGTCCCTTGCGTCTCCATGCAACCATGCTACCTCGTGCATTGCACTATCTGTGAGTTTGCGCTTTCGAATCGGTACTGTACTGTCGGTTGCAGTCATCCCGGTGTGGCCCTGCGTCCCGCTTGTGCATGCCCCGGTCCAGCGTGGGCTGCCTGGTTTCCGTGCCCGACTGACCCACCGCCACCAAAGGATTCGCCATGATTGACCGACGTTCGCTTCTCAAGACCGGCGGTGCCGCCGCTTTCGGAGCTCTCGCCCTCACCGCCGTCGCGTGTGGCACCGACCCGGCTTCGGCGGCCACTGGCCTGGCCGCGCCGATGCCGTATCCGGACCCCGCCACGACTGCGGTCCCGAACCCGCCGTTCCCCACGAACCTCACCCCCGAGGAGCAGGCCCATCTGCAGACCTTCGACGAGCTGGATTTCGACGTCTTCTCACACGCGGACTGGTCGCGCCTCGGTGAGAGTCACGCACGGAACATCCGCGTTCACTGGCCCGATGGGCACTACACCGACGGCATCGATCGGCACATCGCCGATCTCAGCGCATTGTTCGTCTGGGCGCCGGACACCCGCATCGATGTGCACCCGATCCGGATCGCAATGAACGAACTGACCGCGGCCACCGGAGTGATGCGCGGCACCTTCACCCGTCCGATGCCGAACGGCAAGGGCGGTTTCATTCAGCCGACCGGCAAAAAGTACGCCATCAACATGGCCACCACCGGGATCTGGAACAGCCAACGTGTCATGGATGAAGAGTTCCTCTTCTGGGACAACCAGACCTTCTACCAGCAAATCGGCCTGGCCTGACACAGGTGTCGATCGCCTCCGGCTCCACAGACGCGGGTGGGGTTCGGCAGATCCGGTGTAATTGAGCGGACGGGCTCCTTCGCTTGATGGGGATTTAGAGATCGTGACCGCGCCTGATGCAAGCACGGCGATCCCCGAGGAGCACCCGATGTCCAGCACCACCGTCACCAGCACGTCGACCAGCACCTGCACGATCGACCCCACACACTCCCGGGTCGGGTTCGTCGCCCGAGACGCCATGGTCACCAAGGTCCGCGGCTCGTTCAACGAGGTCGAAGGTTCCGCCTACGTTGACGCCGAGAACCCGTCCGCCTCCAAGGTCGCGGTGACCATCAAGACGGCCAGCATCGACACCCGCAACACCGACCGCGACGCCCACCTGCGCAGCAACGACTTCATCGACATGGACACCTACCCGGAGATCTCTTTCGTATCCACAGACGTCGAAGCCATCGACGCGGGCTACCGGGTAACCGGTGACCTCACAATCAAGGGCGTCACCAAGCCCGTCGCGGTGGACTTCGAATCCACCGGCACAGCCGTCGACCCCTACGCAACACCCGGGTCGGCTTCGAGGGCACCACAACCCCCAACCGCAAGGACTTGGGCGTGAGCTGGAACGCCGCCCTCGAAACCGGTGGCGTACTCGTGGGCGCGAAGATCGTCCTCGAGTTCGACGTCTCGGCCGTCCGCACCGTCGCCGCCTGACACCCACCGACAACGCCCTCTTGCCGCCACCCGGGCCCTGCCCGACCTGGGCGGCGGTATCTACCGTCAGACGCAGACAACCTTACGGAGAACTCATGTCCATCCATCCCTTCGAGCTGCACCTCAAGAACGTGGCGCAAGCGGGTGAGCACATCGACTGGGCTCCCAAGGATGGGGCGCTACAGGCCCTGTACCTGAGCCACGGCGCACCTCCATTGTTCGAGGACCCGGTGTGGATGGCCCAACTGTTCGCATGGGCACGGTCGATGCCCAAGCCCAAGGCGATCCTGATCGTCTCGGCGCACTGGGAAGCAGCACCTCTGACCCTCTCCAGCAGCGACGCACACGTCACCCCGGTCTACGACTTCGGCGGGTTCGACCCGGTGTACTACCGGATGCGCTACGACACCCCCGCCGCGACCGCGCTCGCGAAGCGGGTGCTCGGCGCTCTCGGCGACAGCGAGGAAGTCCACGAGAGCCGCACCCGCGGGCTGGACCACGGCGCCTGGGTACCACTGAAGATCATGTACCCGGACGCAGACATTCCGGTACTGCAGCTCAGCCTCCCGACCTCAGACCCAACGCAACTACTGGCACTCGGCGCGCGGGTCCGATCACTGCGCGATGAGGGAGTGCTGGTGATCGGCTCCGGCTTCACCACCCACGGCCTGCCATTCCTGACCCGCGACGACTTCCTCGGGAGAACGACGCCAGGCTGGTCTCAGGACTTCGACCTCTGGGCCGCAAATACACTGGCCCGGGGCGACATCGACGAGTTGGCGAACTACCGCACACGCGCACCGGGCATGCCCTACGCCCACCCCACCGTCGAGCACCTCATCCCACTCTTCGTGACCCTCGGCGCCTCGACGAACCCCGAAGCACCCCGCGACTTCACCATCGACGGGTTCTGGATGGGCCTCTCCAAACGGTCGCTACAAGTGGCCTGAGCCACGAGAGCACCGGGCCGACCCTGCTCGCCAGCACCTCGATATGACCTTCTGGCGAAACGTGGAGCCGGTGATCGGGGTCGAACCGAGGACCTTCCGCCTACAAGGCGGCCGTCTAATGTTGACCAGGGCCTCTACCTGCAACAACAGCCTCACTATCGACCTCTACAGCCGCGGCTCGACCAGACTCGCCGGGTCGGGGATCGCCTTAGTGACCAGCTGGCCGAGCGGGTCGCCGGTTGCGCCGATTGGTGGTATTGCGTGCCCGCCGAATGGCGGCTTAAGATCAGCCGCGCTTGTCTCTGTTGCTAACTTTCCCCGGTCGAGCGCCTGTCGCGCCAATGGAGACAAGACTGTGCCAGAGCACTCCTCCGCTGCAGGCGACCCCGCAGAAGCGCCCGACCCCGCCACCGGGAAGCGGGCTCTGGTGGTCTACCGGCTCGGGGGCGAGATGCCCCTGCGGCCGGCCGCCAGGGAGCGGGACTGGATCAATCTCACGCCTGGCCGGTCCGCCCGCCGCTGCCTGCCTCTTCTGATGGCCAACACCTCCGGGTGGGAACTGCTCTGCCCGTCCGCGGTGACCGTCCGCTGGGACGGTGACCACGGCGCAGCCGGCGTGCAGATCGATCCCCCCACCACGGGCGTATCCAGTCACTTTGGACACGGGATCCTCACGTTCAATATTCCGTACTTGTTTCGTACACCTGCGGGTGTGAACCTGCTCGTCCGCGGACCAGCGAATTCACCCAAGGATGGGCTCTCGCCTCTGGAAGGGCTGGTGGAAACGGACTGGACCCCGGCCTCGATCACGATGAACTGGAAGTTCACTCGCGCCACGTCCACCCGGTTCGAGCAGGACGAGCCCATCGCAATGCTGGTTCCCCAGCAGCGCGGCGATCTCGAGTCGTACGCCGTTTACACGGTTCCGCTCTCGGCGGACCCGGAAGAGGACGCAGCATACCGGCGATGGTCTGCCGACCGGACCCACTTCCTCGAGCACCATCTCGCCGCTGGCGCCTGGCAGAAAGATTACATGTTAGGACGCGGAGCGAGCCCCGGCCAGCATCAGCGTCGACGACACCTGGCGACTCAAACCGATGCCTCGGAGAGCGGCCAGGCAGCGGACAGTAATGCCTGGACAAATAGTTCCGGGCCCACGACGACAGGGGAACCACAATGACCAAAATGCCGCGCACATTGGCGGTTCCGATCGCTTTGACTGCTCTCACGATGGGCGGTACCGCCCAGGCCGCCCCGACCTCAACCGCCGCCCTGGCGTCGGAATGCCCAGCCTGCGCGAGTCTCCAGGGCATTCCCGGACCGGGTGGGACTGGCGGAGCGCTGACACAAGCAGTGCCGGTGCCGCCGCCGGTGCCGGCACCGGAGCCGGGCGGTAGCCGCTCAGTCACTCCCACCGTCAACCTGGAGTCCTCGTCTCCGACGACCAGGGTAGGCCAACCGGTCACCTTTACCGCAACCCTGCCACGTGCCGCGACGGGAAGCGTCAAATTCGTCGACAACGCTGGCGGCAGGGTGCTAGGTGTCGTTGACGTAGAGTCCGGCGTCGCGCGAATCACCACGGACTCATTAACGCACGACTGGCATTACATCCAGGCCAGGTACAACAGCACCAGCCCTCTCTACAATTCAGCCAAGTCCGAGGTAATCAAGCAGGTCGTCACAAGTTAACAAGGAGCGGCCGCCTTGCGCAGAATTTCCCGCTCCAGCTTCTGTTCCGTCGTGAGCAGGGGACCTGCGCACGAGCAACGACCGGCACCGGCCCGAAGCGTCCTTGGACGGGCCCGATCACCATGAATTGGAAGTTCACTCGCGCCACGTCCACCCGGTTCGAGCAGGACGAGCCCATCGCGATGTTGGTTCCCCATCAGCGCGGCGATCTCGAGTCGTACACCGTTTACACGGTTTCGCTCTCGGCGGACCCGGGAAGAAACGCAGCATTCCGGCGATGGTCGGCCGACCGGCTTCTGCCGACGTCCCAGCTCAAAACCCCTGACCGTGACCGCGGCCGGGAACACCATACGGCAGAATCTCACTGCTGGCCCGTGCGGAGCGAATGCAGCCGGAGCGCCAGCTGGAGATGGAGTCCCGCTTCCGGCTCGCGCCAGTGCCGGCCGAGAAGACGGTCGATCCGGTCGAAGCGTTGATAGAGGGTGTTCACATGGACGTGCAAATCTGAGGCCGTGCGCGCCATGTTTTGGCCGGAGGCGAACCATCCGTTCAGGGTGGCGACGAGCGCAGCCCCGGTTCTGTTGTCGTGCTCGAGCAACGCCCCCAAGGGTTCGTGCCCGATGACGTCGCGGCCGCGCCGGCGGTGGCGGTGGCCCGGCTGGCTGAGCAGCTCGGCGTCGATCCGGGGGTGCTGCGGCACTACGGCCGGCGGCCGAAGACCCGCAGCGA
The DNA here is from genome assembly GCF_052566575.1 of Pseudonocardia sp. Cha107L01. Classification (NCBI taxonomy): domain Bacteria; kingdom Bacillati; phylum Actinomycetota; class Actinomycetes; order Pseudonocardiales; family Pseudonocardiaceae; genus Pseudonocardia; species Pseudonocardia sp. Cha107L01. The sequence continues at coordinate 3,378,069 of NZ_CP199579.1, read as the reverse complement.
GCATCTGCGGCTGGTGGCGCAGTACCGGGATTGGCGGGTGCCGCCGTCGTTGGAGTTCAAGGAGTTCGACGATTATGCGCAACTTGAACACCCGCTCACCTTCAGCCTTGGCGACATCGTTCCTGGCCTCGGCCCAGGCATTGCCTGACGAGGAGCCGGCTACGGGCCCAACGGCGCCTACTCGGTGGGGCCGCAGCCGAAGGGCGGACTCATCGAGGCGATCACGCCGGGACGTTACAGAGCGCAGTTGGCTTCGAACGACAACATTGGCTGGTGGTAGCGATGCAGCAGCGAGATCTGCGGCAACAGCAACACCGATTACGTCCTCGATTCCGCGTACTTGATGGCCGGAGTCTCCGTAATGGAGATCAAACCGACCGACGTCGCGGTGAATCTGTTCAACGTGACCCTCATCCCGGTCAGCTGACGCGCGAGGCGGCGCGGACATGCGATCCAGGAGGCAGACACCGGTTATCACAGCACTGGCCGCAGCAGCGCTGAGCAGGTGGCTCGGGTTGGCACCGACGGCACACGCGTGGCCCACGGCGTACCAGCTCGACGCCAACTTTATCCAACTCATTCAGGAGCGCGGGATGTGGCGCGGGGTACCGCAGGAGGTCGGTCCCCGCGGGGGCCGACCTCCTGCGTCGTGATCACGCGAGGTCGAACCGATCGAGGTTCATCACCTTGTCCCACGCAGAGATGAAGTCCTGCACGAACTTCTGCCGCGCGTCGTCGGCGGCGTAGACCTCGGCCACAGCACGCAGCTGCGAGTTCGACCCGAAGACCAAGTCGACGCGGCTGCCGGTCCACCTCACCTCACCGGTAGCGCGATCCTTGCCCACGTAGGTGCCGTCGTCCGCCGGCTCCCACTTCGTACCCATGTCGAGCAAGTTCACGAAGAAGTCGTTGGTCAACGCCTCGGAGGTTTCGGTGAAGACGCCCAGCGGCGACTGGTTGTGATTCGCACCCAAGACGCGCAAGCCACCGACGAGGACCGTCATCTGCGGAGCGCTGAGGGTCAGCAGGTTCGCCCTGTCGACCAGCAGGAACTCGGCCGGAAGCGGGTTACCCTTCCCGAGGTAGCTACGGAAACCGTCCGCACTCGGCTCGAGCGCGGCGAAGGACTCCACATCGGTCTGCTCCTGCGACGCGTCCGTGCGGCCCGGTGTGAAGGGCACCTCGACGTCGTGGCCGGCGTGCTTGGCGGCCTGCTCCACAGCGGCGCAGCCGCCGAGCACGACCAGATCGGCGAACGACACCCGTGTGCTGCCGGTCTGAGCGGAGTGGAAGGACTCCTGGATGCCCTCCAGGACGCGCACCACCTGCGCGAGCTCTTCGGGGTTGTTGACCTCCCAGCCGCTTTGGGGCTGCAGCCGGATACGACCGCCGTTGGCACCACCACGCTTGTCGCTGCCGCGGAACGACGCCGCCGCCGCCCACGCGGTCGAGACCAGCTGCGCGACGGTCAGCCCCGACGACAGGATCTGTCCCTTGAGGGTGGCGATGTCGTCGGCCCCGATGAGATCACCCGTCACGGCGGGGACCGGGTCCTGCCAAATCAGCTCCTCCTGCGGGACCAGCGCCCCGAGGTAGCGGACGACGGGCCCCATGTCGCGGTGGGTCAGCTTGAACCACGCCCGGGCGAACTCGTCGGCAAGCTCGTCCGGGTGCTCCAGGAAGTGACGGGTGATCTGCTCGTAGACCGGGTCCACCCGCAACGCGATGTCCGTCGTCATCATCATCGGGGCGCGCCGCACCGACCGGTCGAAGGGGTCGGGCACGGTGCCCGCCCCGGCGCCGTCCTTCGGGGCCCACTGGTGGGCACCGGCGGGGCTCTTGGTCTTCTCCCACTCGTAGCCGTACAGGATCTCCAGGAAGCTGTTGTCCCACGTGATCGGAGTCGGCGTCCACACAACCTCGATGCCGCTGGTGATCGCGTCCTTGCCCACACCGGTGCCGAAGGAACTCTTCCAGCCCAGGCCCTGCTCCTCCAGCGGGGCGGCTTCCGGCTCGGGGCCGACGAGGTCGGCCGGGCCAGCACCGTGGGTCTTGCCGAAAGTGTGGCCGCCGGCGATCAGCGCGACCGTCTCGACGTCGTTCATCGCCATCCGGCGGAAGGTCTCGCGGATGTCGGTGGCCGCGGCGAGCGGGTCCGGGTTGCCGTTGGGTCCCTCCGGGTTCACGTAGATCAGACCCATCTGGACCGCGGCCAGGGGGTTCTCGAGGTCCCGGTCGCCGGTGTAGCGCTCGTCGCCGAGCCACATGTGCTCCGGACCCCAGTAGACGTCGCCCTCGGGCTCCCACTGGTCCACCCGGCCGCCGCCGAAGCCGAAGGTCTTGAGGCCCATCGACTCCAGCGCACAGGTGCCGGCGAACTCGATCAGGTCGGCCCACGAGACCTTCCTGCCGTACTTCTTCTTGACCGGCCACAGCAGCCGGCGAGCCTTATCCAGGCTCGCATTGTCGGGCCAGCTGTTGATAGGCGCGAACCGCTGCATGCCGGCCCCGGCACCTCCGCGGCCGTCGCTGATACGGTACGTGCCCGCGGCGTGCCACGCCATCCGGATGAAAAGGGGTCCGTAGTGGCCGTAGTCGGCGGGCCACCACTCCTGCGACGTCGTCATCACGTCCTCGAGGTCGCTCTTCAGGGCATCCAGATCGACGGTCTCGAACTCCGCGGCGTAGTCGAAGTCCTCGCCCATCGGATTGGCCACAGCGGGATTCTTCTGCAGGATCTTCAGATTGAGCTGGTTGGGCCACCAGTCACGGTTGCTCCCACCCTCAGCGGGGTACTTCAGGCGCCCACTCATAACGGGGCAACCACCCCCAGATGGTTCCGTGTTGGCCTCAACGATGGGCGGGTGTTCCTCAGGCATAGCGTTCCTTTCGGCAGTGAGTGAATCAGGCTGTGATCACGGGTGTGATAGCGAAGCGTGTGATATCGAGCAGTCGGGCCACTGGCCCCAGTAGATGACCTCGGCCTCATCGAGGAAGAAGCCGATGTGGTCAGAGCCGTTCAGCGGCATCCGTCGTCATCGGCGTGGGCTGCGTATAGGTCATGCGAATGAATTGCCGGGCGTCCGGCGTGTTGAAAAGATTTCCCCCGGGGCGCTCACATCTCGCCGCGGGGCGTCGACCTGAACACCAGAAAGAACTGCCCTCATCATTGCCTTACAGGTGGCCCATGTCCTCACCGCTGACACCACCAAAGCCCGGCCGCCAGCGGCACTCTGCGATTACCGGCCAGCTGCAAACGTGTCCGAGACCCAGGCGACCAGCCGTCGTATGCGGGACATTCGTACGGCCCCCCGGCCCCGCTACCACCATGGTTACTACTCGCTTCGTTTCGGAGCGAGCCGCTATGGGTCGCTAGCCTCGATGTTTCGTACGGCCGTACTGTGACGCTTCTATCTATGTCAAGTCCCCGAAGCAATCTCGAGGCGGTGTGGGTGTGACCTCGTCATGGTGGGGGTGGATCTGAGAGTGTGGGTCGGTGAGCTCGGCTGGTCGCGGGAACCGTTCGCGGAAGAAGCTTCGGCGGGTGCAGCGCGCGCGGCAGCCCGGCCCCCGGTTGCGCGGGCTCGATCAAGGCCTTGACTCGGCTGCGGTTGACGCTGATGGCGCGGAGAGCTACGTCGTGGGGGTTGCCCCGTCGGCGCTGGCTGACCCCGCTGTGAGGGGGTAGCTGCTGGCGCGTCGCCGGTTCAGTGTCCCGACCATCGTGACCAGCATCGACGGTGGCGAGGCAGTCGAGCTTGACCCAGCCGATGAGGACCAGCGCGAACTGTTGATCCTCGCCGAGCATCGGGAGTATCGAGCGGTGCTCGCTGATCCGATGTCGGACGGGTTGGTCGAGCGTCAACCCTCGGCTGCACGTCGTGTTGCACCGGGTCATCGCCAACCAACTCTGGGACGACACCCCGGCAGAGGTGTGGCAAGCCGCCCGGCGGCTTCTCGCCCAGGGTCATGACCGGCACACGATCTTGCACGCGCTGGCCTACGAACTGAGCCAGGAGCTCTACCCCGCTATGACCGGCCAGCACGCCCCCGACCCGGACATGACCGCTTACCGAGCTCGGTTACGGGCGCTGTGAGCAGCCCGGATGAGTCATAGGCTGTGCGCGGCGGTGGCGGGAGCCATCGCGGTGGCGAGGGTGCGGTAGAGCTGGCGGGTGATGTAGCGCTTGATGCAGCGTCGGATCTCCCTGGGGGTCTTGCCTTCGGTGGTGCGCCGGGCCACGTAGGCCTGGGTGGCGGGGTCGCTGCGGATCCTGGTGTTGGCGATGACGTGGATGGCCTTGTTGAGTGCGCGGTCGCCGCCGCGGTTGAGTCGATGGCGCACGGTGCGCCCGCTGGAGGCCTCGATCGGGCTGGTTCCGGCGAGGGAGGCGTACGCGGCGTCGTTGCGACACCGCCCGGGGTGGGAGAACGAGACGATGGCTTGCGCGCCGCTGACCGGCCCGATCCCACGCCGGTCAGTCAGCCCCGGAGCGAGGTCGTTGACGATCGCGGCTGGCTGCCCCTCGGTGTCGCACACCCGAAGATCCGCTAAGAACCCAGGAGCGACGCCCCGATGTTGCTGCCAACGATGCTCCCCGCCCACAACCAACCCGTTCCGATGCCGCCGGACCTCTCGTCCACCCTGATGATGCCGGTCTACACCAGCGCGATCATCGTGTTCGGCATGCTGGCTGCGTTGGTGATCGCACTGTGGAGGACCGCCGCGTAACGGATGGTCGGCCCGCCGGCTACCCCAACCGGCGGCGCCCACCACCTCGGCGGACCGCGCCCCGACCGCGAAGCTCGATGCCGTTCCGCCGACCGCGACCGCGACCGCGACCGCGACCGCGACCGCGATGGTGGCGCCCGCGCCGAAACAATGCGCGGAGCCAGTTGATCATGGAATGACGCTAAGAGATCATGATCAACTTCGGGTGCAGCTCTAGCCATATGGCCGAGCGGCGTCCGTCACCCTGATCCTGCCGATGAGGGGGATTAGAGGAGGATTCGATCTTCAGTCGATCACCAGTGATCGCCCCACAGTGCGTCTACCAGGCAAAACGAGTGGGGCGGGTGGGGCTCGAACCCACGACCTGACGGATTATGAGTCCGCTGCTCTGACCAGCTGAGCTACCGCCCCGACGAGCTTCGAGGCTAGCGCAACGACCACCGGCCGCGGTTGTGACTCTCCGAGTGCCCCGGTAGTCGTCGTGGGGCCGGTTTGGGAGGTATCGTCGCCGGCACCGAGGTTGCCGTCATCCTCAGCCCCGTCGACTGATCATCCCATCCAGGACCGCGAGGCCCCACCGTTGCCGCTATCCCCACGCGCGAGCGGGTGTCTGTGCACCGCACCCGTCACGGGTCGTGATCAACCGAACCACAGTGATCCACAGGTGGCCGAAGCATGTCGCTGACGTCGCAACAGCGCAGCGGTGCGCTGGGCTCCTGGATGCGCTCCACGATGACCGGCGCCGCCGATGTGGCCGCGCGCATCGACGAGGCACTCACCGGCGCGGGCCGTCCGGTCCGCCCCACCGGCCAGGACATCGACGGCCGGCACTGGGCCGACATCGGCGGCGCCTTCGGCCAACGGCTGGCCTTCCTCACCCAGCACGCGCCGCCGTACTACGCGCTCTACGGCACCGTCTCCGCCGAGCTGGCCGACTGGCCGGAGGTCCACCGGGCCGCCGCCAGCTTCCCCACCCACACCGAGCTCTCCCCGGCCCAACAGGAGCGGGCCTGTGACTGGCGACCCACCCGCGCTGGATGGCTCGACATCGGCCCCACACCGGCAAGCCCGCCCTGCGAAGGCGCCGTCGTCACCGAGTTCATGACCCGCCTGCGCGACTACCTCAGCCGCCACACCCCGCCCGGCCAGCTGGCCGCCAGCCTCGGCGGTGAGACGACCCTCGCGCGCGCCTGCTGGGTGCTCACCGCGTGGGAGGGCGCCTACCGCTCCCGCCGACTCGACCTCGACTTCACCGCGAACACCGTCGCCGAGCTGCTCGACCTCGCTCCGGCCCACGCGCTGAACGAGCTGCTGGCGCTCGCCACCCGGGCGCACACCAGCGGGGCTCTGCGGGCGCTGCGCGAGTTGGCCGGCAACCCGGCACCCGGTGCGGCCCTGGGGATCGCCGGGCCGGTCTTCGTCCCGCACTGGGCGGACGGCGACCTGCTCATCGGCGACACCCTGATCGACGTCAAGACCGTCATGCACGCCCGTAACCACGAACGCACGGTGGACTGGCTGCAGCAGTTGCTCGCCTACACCTGGCTCGACGCGCCGGACCGCTACCGGATCCGCCGGGTCGGGCTCTACCTCGCGCGCCACGGCAAGCTGCTGACCTGGCCGCTCGACACCTTCACCCACACCCTCCTGGGCACCTCCGACCCCGCCGAGGTCGCCTCGGCCTACACCGAGTTCCTCCGCATGGCCACCCAGGTGATCACTGAGGAGGGCGGTGACCCGCGCCACCTCCAGCTCAGCGGCCGCATCGCCTGAGAAACGCGCCGGGCCGATCTTGAGGTCGCCAGCTCGCCCGTGCCAGGGTTGAACGGTGGCGGCCCGACCGTGCTCCGCCGCCAGTGGGGTGACCGGCAGGTCCCTGGACGAAAGGAACGCGGCGGCGATGAAGGACGAGCGAGCGGCCGCCCTCCGGATCCTCGAGGATTCGGTGCGCAACCGGGGGACCGCGTTCACCGAGGACGACCGCTCGCGGCTGGGCCTGCGTGGCCTGCTGCCGGCCACCGTGGAGACCTTGGAGCAGCAGGTCGCCCGCGCGTACGCGGCGTTCCGCGACCAGGCCACCGACATCGCCGCGCACATCAACCTGCGCGCCCTGCAGGACCTCAACGAGACAATGTTCTACCGGCTGCTGACCGAGCACGTGGAGGAGATGCTGCCGATCGTCTACACACCGACGGTCGGGCTGGCCTGCCAGCGGTTCAGCGAGATCTACCGCCGCCCGCGCGGGCTGTTCATCTCCTACCCGGACCGGGAACGCATCGGCGAGATACTGCGCAACCGGCCGCGGCCGAACGTGGACGTCATCGTGGTCACCGACGGGCAGCGCATCCTCGGCCTCGGCGACCAGGGAGTCGGCGGCATGGGCATCCCGATCGGCAAGCTCTCGCTGTACACCGCGCTCGGCGGCATCGCCCCGGACCGCACTCTGCCGATCCTGCTCGACGTCGGCACCGACAACGCCGAGCTGCTGGACGACCCGATGTACCTGGGTTGGCGGCACCGCCGCGTCACCGGGGACGACTACTTCCACTTCGTCGACCAGTTCGTCGACGCCGTGCAGGCCGAGCTGCCGGACGTGCTGCTGCAGTGGGAGGACTTCGCCACGCCGCACGCGCTGCCGATCCTGGACCGCTACCGCGACCAGCTGCTCACCTTCAACGACGACATCCAGGGCACCGCCGCCGTGGCACTGGCCGCGTTGACCGCCGGGGTGACCGCGATCGGCTCGCGGGTGGCCGAGCAGAAGGTCGTCATGCTCGGCGCCGGCTCGGCCGGCATCGGCGTGTGCGAACAGATCGTCCGGGCGATGGTCTCCGACGGGCTGAGCGAGGACGACGCCCGCGCCAGGGTCTACGTGGTGGACATCAGGGGCCTGGTCACCAGCGACCGCGCCGACCTCGACCCGGCGCAGCGGCGGCTCGCGCAACCTCCGGACGCGGTGCCCACCTCGGACCATGGCCACGAGGCGTCGCTGCTCGACGTGGTCAAGGCGGTCGGGCCGACGGCGCTGATCGGCCTTTCCACCGCCGCCGGTGCGTTCACCGAGGAAGTGGTGCTCGCCATGGCCGAGCAGGTCGAACGGCCGATCATCATGCCGCTGTCCAACCCGACCAGCCGCAGCGAGGCACGCCCGCAGGACCTCGCGGACTGGACCGGCGGCCGGGCACTGGTCGCCACCGGGTCACCGTTCCCGCCGATGCGGCTCGAAGGCGGCGGCGAGATGCCGGTCGCCCAGTGCAACAACGTCTACGTCTTCCCCGGTATCGGGCTGGCGGTGACCGCGGTGCAAGCCACCAGGGTGACCGACTCGATGCTCACCGTCGCCGCCGCGGCCGTCGCGGCCGCCGCCACCATCCACGACGACCCGAACGGCGCGCTGCTGCCGGACCGGGCCCACCTCGCCGACGCCGCTGACGCCGTCGCCCGTGCGGTCGCCAGGGCGGCCGTCGAGGACGGTGTGGCACCCAAGCTCACCGAGGAGGAGGTCGACGAGGCGATCCGTGCGGCCCGGTGGATCCCGGCCTACCGGTAGCCGCGTGCAAGCGGTTCGTAAGGCACTTCGGTCACCGTTGTCCTCGGATGCCACCGCATCCGTCGCTACTCAGGGGGCCGAGCGTCATGACCGTCAACACCACACAGCTGTCGCGCCTTCTTCCGCTCGCGGTGATCGCGGCGCTGTCCGTCGGCGCCTGCGGCGGACCGGCGGCCACCGACGCCGCATCGACGAACTCCACCTCGGCGAGCAGTGGCGCCGTGCCGCCCCTCGCGCCGCCGGCGCCGGCCACGCCCGCGGTGCTCGAGTACAGCGAGCAGGAGTTCTGCGCGAAGGCGCCCACCATCCCGGCCGTGGTCCAGGCCTACCGGCACTACAACGAGTACCGCGGTCTTCACTAGCCGAAGCCGAGCTAGTCGGCGAAGGGCTTGCAGGGCATCCGCTTCACGACGTGGAAGAAGTTCCCCGGGGACAGCTCGGGTTCGCCGGCGATGATGTCGGGACAGCGGGTGAGCAGTTCGATGAACAGGGCGCGGATCTGGAACCGGGCGAGCTGGTTGCCCAGGCAGTGGTGGATGCCGCCGCCGCCGAAGGAGATGTGCGGATTCGGGTGGCGCGACAGGTCCAGCTCGTGCGCGCGCTCGATCGCCGTCTCGTCCCGGTTGGCCGAGGAGTAGAACATCACCAGCTTGTCGCCCTCGGCGATCTGTACGCCGTCGAGCTCGCAGTCCCGGGCGGCGGTGCGGCGGAAGGTCATGATCGGTGTCGCCCAACGCACCAGCTCCTCGACCGAGGTCTGCATGCGCCCCTCGAGGTCCTCGGTCAACCACGCGCGCTGCTCGGGGTTGGTGGTCAGCCCGCGTAGCCCGTGGGCCAGGGACTGGCGGGTGGTGTCGTTGCCGGCGACGGTCAACAGCACGAAGAAGGACCCGATCTCGTGATCGGTGAGCTTCTCGCCGTCAACCTCGGCCTGGGCCAGTGCGGTGAACAGGTCGCCGGTGGGGTTGGCCCGCCGCTCGTCGACGGTCTCCTTGGACAGCTGGTGCATGAAGGTCAGCGCGTTGAAGATCGCGGCGAACTTCTCCTCCCGCGTCGACCCGGTGATCTCGTCATCGCCCCAGGACATCATCACCGACATCTCGTGCGAGGTCTTCTGCCGGACGCCGTCGGGCACGCCCATCATGTCGTTGAAGTTGTGCATCGGCAGGAGCGCGCCGCACTCGGCGACGAAGTCGACCCACCCGTCCGGTGCGGCCTTCGCCTTCTCGACGAGGTGGTCGACCACCTTCGTGGCGTTGGCCTTGATCTGGTCCTCGATGCGGCGCATCTGCTTCGGGGTGAACGCGGCGGACATCAGCCGGCGCAGCTTCGTGTGTCGAGGCGGGTCCATCGCGATGATCGACTGCGCGGACTCCAGGAACTCGGTCGGCAGGTTGTCCATCACGATGCCCGGGCCGGACAGGAAATCCTGCGGGCGCTTGGTCACCTCGGTCAGGTGCCGGTGCGTGGTGACCGCCCAGTACCCGTAGTCGTCCTCGACCGGCATCAACTGGTCGGAGAACGGCGGCTGCCAGGTGATCGGCCGCTCCCGGCGCAGCACCGCGAAGGACTCCTCACGCTCGTCCATCGTCCCGGACCAGAACGCCTCGGTCGACAGGTCGATCTCGTCGTAGGGGCGGTCGGGGTTGCCGCTGGAGTGCTGGGTCAGCCCGGTGCCCTGGCCTTCGGAGCCGCCGGCCCGGTAGCCGCCGGTGTCCTGGTCGTCGGTGGTGGTCATCGCCGCGTCCTCCCGAGTGATCGTCATCTCATCGTCGAGCAACCTCACTGCACATAAGGTCCCACGCCATGCCGGTGTTGCACAAGTACTAGCTTTCGTGCAACCACAGGATACCGTGCCATTCGGTGTGCATTACTTGCGTACTACGGGCCAAATGTCCGAGACTGGCACCGTGGCCGCGACCTTCACCGAACGAGTCCGTTCCCAGCTGCGCGACGAGGTACTCGACGCCGCGTCCGCCGTGGTGTTCGCCGGCGGCTGGGCCTCGCTGCGGATGCAGACCGTCGCCGACCAGGTCGGCATCAGCCGGCGCACCCTGTACTACGAGTTCGGCAACAAGACCCGGTTGGCCGAAGCACTCATCCTGCGCATCACCCAACGCTTCCTCGACGGCGTCGAGGCCGCCCTGATCAGCGCCGACAATCTCGCCACCGGCTGGGAGGCAGCCGTACTGTCCGCGCTGCGCGCCGCCGAGGTCGACCCGGTGCTGTCCACCGTGCTCACCGGCGCCTCCCGCGAAGACTTCCTCCCGCTGCTGACCAGCGAAGGCACCCAGGTCATCGACTACGCCACCGCACGCATGACCGGCGCGGCCCTCAGTCGCTGGCCCAACCTGTCCGCGCGCGAAACGACCCTGGCGGCCGAAGCCACCGTGCGACTCGCCCTCAGTCACATCGTGCGCCCCAGCGGCAACACCGACCAGGCCGCCCACAGCATCGCCGAACTCACCACCGGCTACCTGTGCCGCCCACACGAATGAGGGGCCCCCGCCGCCGCGGAACCAGGGTGCGGCGTCGCTCATCCGGGGGTGAGGTCCACCACAGGACGGCCCGCCCGCTAGTTTGCGGTGCCGTGAACCCGAGGTGGCGCGTTCGACATCAGCGTCACGGGGAGCACGGCACCGAAGGGGCACACCCGCAGAGGACTGGGCAGGGACCATGACCGAGTTCGCCACCCCGGACGGCACCACCGCACCGCCGGTCCATTGGGACGGTCCGGGCAGCCTGCTGCAGCGGGTGATCCTGCCCCGCGCCGGTGACCCGCTGGACGTGCGTGCGCTGTATCTGGACGAGGACGAGGGCAACCGGACGCGGGCGGGTGCGGACAGCCGTACCCGGCTGCGGCTGCCGGCCCAGTCCGAGATCAGCTTCGCCAGCTACTTCAACGCGTTCCCGGCCAGCTACTGGCGGCGCTGGACGAGGCTGGAGAGCGTCGAGCTGCGCCTGGCCGTGGACGCCGAGTGCCGGATCGACATCTACCGGTCGAAGGCCGACGGCAGCCACATCCACGTGCGCGGCACCGTGCTCGGCGATGCGGGCGGCGCCGGGCCGCACCAGAGTCGGTTCGTCCTGGACCTGCAGCCGTTCGAGGACGGCGGCTGGTACTGGTTCGACCTCACGACCGACGACGAGCCGGTGACCATGCTCGAAGCCGGCTGGTACGCCGGCATCGACGCGCCGGGGCGGGCGAACGCGGCCATCGGCATCACCACCTTCAACCGCCCGGACGACTGCGCCGCCGCACTCACCGCCCTCGGCGAGGACCCGCTGGTGCTGGCCGCCATCGGCGTGATCAACATTGCTGACCAGGGCAACCGCAAGGTGCGCGACGCGGCCGGTTTCGGCGCCGCCGCCGAGGTGCTTGGCGACCGGCTGCGGATCCACGACCAGCCCAACCTGGGTGGTTCCGGTGGTTTCTCCCGGGGCATGCACGAGGCGCTGACCAGCACGGACTGCGAGCAGATCCTGCTGATGGACGACGACATCGTGATCGAGCCGGACTCGGTGCTGCGCGCGATCGCGTTCTCCCGGTTCGCCGAGCACCCGATGATCGTCGGCGGCCAGATGCTGAACCTGCAGGCCCGCAGCCACCTGCACACGATGGGCGAGGTGGTGGACCACTACAGGTTCAAGTGGGGTCCCGCGCCGCACGTCAAGCACGACCACAACTTCGCCAAGTACCCGCTGCGGCACGCCACCAAGTCACTCGACCTGCACCGGCGCGTCGACGTGGACTACAACGGCTGGTGGATGTGCCTGATCCCCCGGGTCATCGTGGAGAAGCTCGGCCTGCCGCTGCCGCTGTTCATCAAGTGGGACGACACCGAGTACGGGCTGCGCGCCCAGCAGGCCGGGCACCCGACGGCGACCCTGCCCGGCGTGGCCATCTGGCACATGCCCTGGTCGGACAAGGACGACGCCACCGACTGGCAGGCCTACTTCCACCTGCGCAACCGGCTCGTGGTCGCCGCATTGCACAGCCCGTACCGACACGGCGGCGCCCTCTTCCGGGACAGCATGAAGAACACCCTGAAGCACCTGATGTCGCTGGAGTACTCCACGGTCGCCCTGCAGGAACTGGCCATGCACGACTTCGCCGAAGGGCCCGAGGCGCTGTTCGACCAGCTGCCGGTGGCACTGGGCGAGGTGCGCAAGAAGCGGTCGGAGTTCGACGACGGCCGGGTCCTGGCGTCGGCCAAGCAGGTGCCACTGCCGTCCATGGACCGGGTGCGCGCCGCGAGGTTCCTCAAGCCGCCGACCAACCCCGTCACCATCGGCGCCACCCTGGTCAGCGGACTGGTGCACAACCTCATGCCGGTCAAGGAACAGCACCACTCCCGCCCGCAGCTGAACATCGCCGCGCAGGACGCGCGCTGGTTCCTCCTCTCCCGCCTCGACGGCGCCACCGTGGGCACCTCGGACGGCCGCGGTGTCGCGTACCGTAAGCGGGACCCGAGGGTCTTCTGGAAGCTGCTGTCCACCGCGCTCGCCAACCACCTGCGACTGGCCCGCGAGTTCCCCCGGCTGCGCCGGACCTACCGCGACGCGCTGCCGGAGCTGACCGGCGAGAAGCGCTGGAACCAGATCTTCCACGGGTGAGTGCGGGACCGTGACGGACACCTCTCGGCCGGATCGTATATGATTCCATATAGTGTCGGCCAGGAGGTTATGTGGTGGAGTCCCCTGGTACCGACCTGATCAGCACCGAGCTGGGTGTTCGTCCCGGCAAGGTCATCGCGATACATCTGAACTATCGGAGCCGGGCCGCGCAGCGCGGTCGCACCCCGGCGCACGGGTCCTACTTCCTGAAGCCGAGCAGCTCGCTGGCGGCCTCGGACGGCGTCATCGAGCGGCCGTCCGGCACTGAGCTGCTGGTCTTCGAGGGCGAGATCGCGCTGGTCATCGACACCCCGGCGCACCGGGTCGAACCGGAGCTGGCCTGGTCGCACGTCGGTTGGGTGACCGCCGCCAACGACTTCGGGCTCTACGACCTGCGCTACGCCGACAGGGGCTCCAACCTGCGCGCGAAGGGCGGCGACGGGTTCACCCCGATCGGCCCGACCCTGCTCGACGCGCGCACGGTGGACCCGATGGCGCTGCGGCTGCACACTTGGGTCGACGGCGAGCTGGCGCAGTCCGACGACACCGAGAACCTGTTGTTCCCGTTCGCCGAACTGGTGGCCGACCTGTCCCGGCTGTCCACCCTGGAACGCGGCGACGTGATCCTGACCGGCACGCCGGCCGGGGCGTCGGTGGTGCACCCGGGATCAGTGGTCGAGGTGCAGGTCGACAGCCTCGCACCGGGGCGTCCGGTGAGCACCGGTCGGCTGCGCACCACGATCGTCGAGGGCCCGAAGCTGGCCACCGTCGGCGCGCCGGCGAAGGTCGACGCGGCGCTGCGCGCGGATGCCCTGGGCACGGCGGTCGCCCCGGTCGGGCGGGCGGTGTCCCCGGTGCCCGCCGAGGTTCGGCCGGCGGCCGGAGTGCTGGCCTCGGCCGTGCCGGACGAACTGCTGGCGCGGCTGGGTTCGGTTGCGGTGGCGACGCTGTCCGCGCAGCTTCGCCGGCGTGGTCTGAACGACGTCTCGGTGGACGGGGTGCACCCGGCCCGGCCGGGCTCCCGGTTCACCGGGCGCGCCCGGACGCTGCGCTACCTGCCGCACCGCCCCGACCTGTTCGACGAGCGTGGCGGTGGGTTCAACGCCCAGAAGCGGGCCATCGAGTCGGTCGGCCCTGGCGAGGTACTGGTGATGGACGCCCGGGGCGAGCGGGGCACCGGCACGATCGGCGACATTCTCGCGCTGCGAGCCCAGGTGCGTGGGGCGGCGGCGATCGTCACCGACGGCGGGCTGCGGGACGCCGCGGCGGTGGCGGAGCTGGACATCCCGGTGTTCCACGCCGGCGCGCACCCGGCCGTGCTGGGTCGCCGGCACGTGCCCTGGGAGATCGACGTGGCCATCGCCTGCGGCGGCACCACGGTGCTGCCCGGCGACATCCTGGCCGGCGACGACGACGGCGTCGTGGTGATCCCACCGGCGATCGCCGAGGAGGTGCTCACCGACGCCGTCGAGCAGGAGCGCCAGGAGCGGTTCGTCACCGAGCAGGTCGCCGCCGGCGCCTCGGTAGACGGGCTCTACCCGCTCAGCGGCAGCTGGCTGGCCAGGTACCAGCATTGGCTGGGGACGCAGTGAGCGAGCCGGCGAGCGAACCACCAGCGCCGAGCGAGCCCGCGAGCGAACCAACAACACCGAGCGAGCCCGCGGCTCCCAGCAAGTCGCAGCACGCCTACGAAGTGATCAAGTCACGGATCGTGGACGGCAGCTACTCCGCCGGCTACCGACTGGTCCTCGACCGGCTGGCCCGTGAGCTGCGGGTCTCGCCGGTACCGGTCCGGGAGGCGGTCCGCAGGCTCGAGGCGGAGCAGTTCGTGCAGTTCGAGCGCAACGTCGGCGCCCGGGTCACCGGGGTCAACCCGACCGAGTACCGGCACGCCATGCAGACACTGGCCATCGTCGAGGGCGCGGCGACCGCATTGGCCGCGCCACTGCTCGGCAAGGTCGGGCTGGCCCGCGCCGCGGATCTCAACCAGCGACTTCTCGGCAGCCTGCGCGATTTCGACCCGATGGCGTTCACCGCGCTCAACCGCGAGTTCCACCGGGTGCTCTGCGGGCCGTGCCCGAACCCCCAGCTGGCCGAGCTCGTCGAGCGCGGCTGGGCCCGGATGGCCACCATCCGGGACTCCAGCTTCGTCCTCATCCCCGGCCGCGCGGCCGACTCGGTCGCGGAGCACGACGAGCTGCTCCGGCTGATCGGCTCGGGCGCCGGGCCGGCTGAGGTCGAGGCCGCCGCGCGGGAGCACCGGCTGGCCACCCTGCGGGCCTTCCTGTCCCGGGGCACCCCCGGCGAGGAGGACCGGGCCTGACCTGGGCCGGGCGGCGGGGTCCGGTGGGCCTGGCCCCGCCGCCCACCCGGGAGGCGGGGTGCCTACTTCGGGGGCATCCGGATCGCGCCGTCGAGCCGGATGGTCTCGCCGTTCATGTAGTCGTTGGTGAGCACCTCCAGCGCCATCGAGGCGAACTCGTCGGCGTAGCCGAGCCGGTTCGGGTAGACGACGCTCTGGCCGAGCTGGGCCTTGAACGCGTCGGCCTTCTCCCCCGTGCCGTAGATCGGGGTGTCGATCAGGCCGGGGGCGATCGTGTTGACCCGGATGCCGTGCCGGGCCAGGTCGCGCGCCATCGGCAGCGTCATGCCGACGACGCCCCCCTTGGACGCCGAGTAGGGGGTCTGGCCGATCTGGCCGTCGAAGGCGGCCGCGGACGCGGTGTTCAGGATCGCGCCCCGCGAGGTGCCGTCCTCCAGCGGATCGGTCTTCGCCATGGCGGAGGCGGCCAGCCGCGCGCAGTTGTAGGTGCCGACGAGGTTCACCCGGATCACGAACTCGAACTGCTCCAGCGGGATCGGGCTCAGGTCGCGGCCGATGATCCGGGCGGCCTTGCCAAGGCCCGCGCTGTTGACCAGGACCCGCAGCGGCCCCATCTCCGAGGCGGCCTCCACCGCGGCCTGGACCTGTGCCTCGTCGGCGACATCGGCCTTGGCGAACTCACCGCCGATCTCCTGGGCCACAGCCTTGCCGAGCTCCTCGTTCAGGTCGAGCACGACGACCTTCGCGCCCTTCGCCGCCAACCGGCGAGCCGTGGCCTCACCCAGGCCCGAGGCCCCTCCGGTGACGATGGCAGATGCACCCGCGATATCCATACCGGTCCTTCCGACCCATCCGCCGAGGCGTGATCGATCTCTGTTCATGATCCTTGGTTTCCCTCGGGACAGAAGTTACCGCGTCGGGTCCTACTCGGCCCGGTGCTGGGCGCGACTGTCCGTCGGATGGTGACCGGGGACGTCAGGGTGTGCGACGGGTGCGCCGGCGCCACCACGGTCGCCGACCGACCGGGCTCTCGGGCTCCGTCGGGGCAGCCGCGGCGGGCGGCGGCACACCGGCCCGCCCTACGGACCGGGCGGCGAGCCACCGCGCCACGACATCGTCGGCATTGACCGGGCCGATCGGCACGGCGGGACCGACCGGGGCCCGCAGCCACTCCGCGATCCGCCGGTTCAGCTCCGAGACCGTGTCCCGGACCGCCCGCTCGGCGGTGAGCTCACGGACCGAGTCGTCCAGCCGCTCGATCTCCTTGCGCAGCTGCAGTGAGGGGCAGCAGCGCATCGCCGGAGAGCCCCTCGCGGCGGATGTAGCCGCGCACCCACCACAGGTCGTCGTCCGGCCCGTCCAGCCCCGGCAGGGGTTTACCCTTGCCGGGGAGGTTGTCGAAGTCCCCGCGCTCCTGAGCCTTGCGGATCTGCTCGTCGATCACCGACTCGTAGCGCGACCAGCGCTCGCTCACCGTTCCAGTATGCCAACCCAGCGGCGCACGTCACACCGGTTCGGGCACCGGAGATCGAACCGAACCGGGTGCGGCGCCGTGTCACAGCTGGGACGGGTCCACGCGGGTGGGGTCCGTCCCCGGCTCACGCGCTCGCACACGACAGGGCCTCCGCGAGAGGTACCGACAGGAGGACGATGTCCACGCACGCCGTTTCAGCCAGTCGCATTCACAGCGCAAAGCCCGGCCTGCCGCTGGTGGCACTGCGCTACCTGGCGTTGCTGAGCACCCTGAACGTGATCTGCCAAGGGGCCAGCGCCGGGCGGCTGCTGATGAAGAGCCAGGAGGGGCTGGTGCTGCACGAGGCCGGCGCCGTGGTGATTCACGTGCTCACCGGGCTGACTATGATCGCCGCCGCGTGGGTCTGGCGGTCGAGCCGAGGCACCCCGTGGCCGACCGTCCTGGCGGCCGTCGTGTTCGTGGCCACCTTCATCCAGGCGCTCACCGGGCACGGGCCGACCCTCTACATCCACGTCCCGCTCGCGATGCTGCTCCTGGTCGGCTCCGCCTGGTTGCTCGCCTGGTCCTGGTTCGGCGCCCGGCGCCCGGTCAGCTCCTGAGCGTATTGAGTACCGATCATCGTTAGTTCGACGATCGCACTATCTGATACCCTCTCGCTCCCTCAGCCGCGGCAGCGTGGCCGACACCGGAGTCGTCGAGGTGGGCATGGACCAGCTTGCGTTGCGGGTGCGCCAACTCGTGGAGGCGATCGAAAGCTACCGGCGGACGACGGCCGATGTCCTCGGCGTCGGAATGAGCGGGACCAATGCGCTGGCCGAGCTCTGGTTCCACGGCCCGAGCGGACACGCGGTCCGGAGCGGGCGGCGTCCGCTGGTCGCCGCGCACGCATCTCCGCCGAGCACGGCAGACACCGGCTATATGCTGCGCGCGTGGAAAGGGGCATCGAGCGGGACCGGTTGCTCGGACTCGTCGTGGACCACATTCTGGAGAACGGGATCGCCGGGCTGACCCTGCGCGGTATCGCCGCGGCAACGGGCTCGAACAACCGCATGCTGCTGTACTACTTCGGCTCGAAAGAGCAACTGATCGTGGATGCGCTCCGCGCCGCGCGCCTGAGGTTTCCGCGGTTCGCCGAGATCCCGGACATCCTGCGCGACTCCGACGACGGCCTCGAGACACGGCTCCTGCGCGCCTGGGACGGAATCTCCGCACTGGAGACGCGCCCGTTCGTGCGGCTCTTCTTCAGCGTATTCGGTCTTGCGGTGAGCCAACCCGGGGTGTTCGGCGGCTGGCTGGACACCGTGGCGGACGACTTCGCCGCTGATGTGGCGGCAACGCTGGTGCGCGACGGCGTCGATCCGGGGCCGGCCCGGGTGCTCGCCCGTGAACTGGTCGCCGCGTGGCGGGGCCTGCAGATGGACCTGCTCAGCGCCGGTGACGACCGGCGGGTGCACCTCGCCGCCCAGGCGAACGCCGAGGCGATCTGCTCCAGGGCACTCGCCACCAAGGCAACCTCTCAGAGCTGACTGAATCGATCGGTTCAATCACGCAGTGACCGACTGAGTGTCGCAGGCGTTTCGCGCTGGTAACACCCTGTTAGATCTCCGAGCACGCTCATTGACCAGCTTTGAACCATATGATTCACTCCGATTCTGAGTAGCGCACTGGAACTGGAGGCCGTCATGACCGTTCTTGGCGAGACCGGTGTCTTCGACGTGGCCGACGTCGACGCCATCCGCTGGTACTACCAGATGCACGGCTACGTCGTCGTGCGCGGACTACTCGACCACGCGCTGTTCGGCCAGATGGAACAGGAATGCGTCGCGGCGCAGGAAGGCGTCCTCTCGGGGCGGCTGTCCGAGCGCTACGGCTCCACCGCGTTCCTCGACGAAGCGGCAAAAGCCGAGTTCTTCGTGAACTACGTGGAACACGTCTCGGAGGTGTCCGACGCCGTCCGTACCGCGATCACGAGCCCCCAACTCACGGCGATCATGGCCGAGCTCCTGGGTCCGGGCTGCTGGTTGGGCGACGACAACCGCGCCGGGGTCGTGTACCAGGACGCCCGCCCCGGCAAGGAGTCCGGGTACACCCGCATCGGGTGGCACTCCGACTGGCAGGCGGGTCCCAGCCTCGACGTGTGGCCGGCGACCGCCTTCACCTTCCATCTCGACGGCACCAGCCCACAGAACGGGTTCCTGCGGGTCGTGCCGGGCAGTCAGCTGTGGTCCACTCCGGCGCCGTACAGCAATATCAACAACGTGCCGGTCCCCGCGACCGCGCGGCCGGCGGGTGGCCACAGCCAGGTTCCGCCGCCCTTTCCGATGCCGCTCGGGTTCGAGAAGGTGCGCGGCGAGGTCGCGGTCTACGTCGAGGCCGGCGACGTGATCCTGCACGACTGCTTCCTGTGGCACGCCGCGGCGCGCGCCACCGACGATGGCGCAACGCGGCGGCATGTCCGGGGCAGCTACTTCGGCGGCACCGTGCCGGCGGCGGGCGCCGCCTCCGAGTTCATCAAGAACGCGGCCCGGTGACGGACCTGGCGATGCGGCTCAGATCAGCGGCAGGTTCACCCCGGTCGACGGAACCACGCGAGCTCCGCCGGGCAGTGGGTGGCTCAGCAGCACCCGGGTGCCCCTGGCGTCGTAGTGGATCGCGACGGACTCGACGAGCCGCTGCATGATCGGGATCCCGAGCCCCCGCCCGGTCGGGCGACCCGGCGGCGGCCGCCACTCTCCATGATCCACGATCTCGATGCACACGAAGTGCGGCTCGGTCCAGAAGGCCAGCTCCACGGTGTCGCCCGGGTCCGCCGGCGTGTGCGCGTGCTCGATGGCGTTGGTCGCCGCCTCGCTCACCGCCAGCACCAGGTCCTGCCGCGCGCTCTCGGTGAGGCTGAGCGGCGCCAGCCAGCGGCGGACCTCCGCGCGGATGGGGCCCAGCTCCTTCGGTCGGGCCGGCCAGCTCTTGTGCGCGAACTCCGCCCTCGGCTGTTGTCCCACGATCTCCGGCTCAACCATTTCGGCACCCCGACTCGGCCTGCGTTAGGTGGACGGCCACGCCACCGGGGTCCCGGGCACCGCAGCGATGACGGGGTACCCGGTCGGGCCCGATCCCATACCCGAATTAGCTACCGCTCGCAGCGCGCAGCCAGCCGCCGAGCGCCTGCCCGTACATTTCCGCCGCCTCAACGTGTTGATGATCTTCGCAGCAGTCGGATGACCGCCGGTTCGATGATCGCTCTGGTCTCCTCGGTGGTTGCCGAGGTGCGGGCGGCGCGGCGTACCGCGCGCTCGACGGTGCGGCCCAGCTCGAAAGCGCCGGCCACCCTCGGGTCGACGTAGGACTGGCGGGCCACCGTCGGGGTGTTGCCCAGGTGCTCAGCCACCTCACGGTAGGACGCGGTGAGCACCCGCTTGCGGCCGCGCGCCGTGCGGACCCGGTCGGGGTCGGCGCCGGCCAGTGAGACCGCCGCGAGCACCGTGGCGTTCCAGGTACGCAGGTCCTTGGCAGTGAACTCGTCGCCGGCGAGCTGCTTGAGGTACCCGTTGACGTCCTCGGCCCTGACGTCGTGCCACCCCCGGCCGTTGCGGTAGACCAGCAGGTCCTGCTCGGGCGCGGCACCCCGGCGGCGCAGCAGCGAGCCGACGAGCCGGTGCAGCTGCGGGTCCCGCAGGGCGATCTCCCGCTGCACGCCACCCTTGGCCGGGTAGCTGACCCGGACCTCGCCGCGCACCCGGCGGACGTGCTCGAGGCGCAGGGTGGCCAGACCGAAGCTGCCCTCGGCCTCGCCGTCGCTGTCGTCGTCCGGGGCGTACTGGTCCCCGCCGACCCGGAACGCCCCCAGCTCCAGCATGCGCAGCGCGCCGGCGAGCACCCGGTCCGGCCGCAGACCGCCGCCCGCGCCGAGCCGCCGCGCCACCTCCTCGCGGACCGCCGGCAACCGCCGCGCCAGTCGCAGCACCCGGTCGAACTTGGCGCGGTCCCGGGCCTCTCGCCAGCGGTCGTGGTAGAGGTACTGCCGCCGCCCGGCCGCATCGGTGCCCACGGCCTGGATGTGCCCGTCGGCGGCGGTGCAGATCCAGACCTCGGTCCAGGCCGGCGGCACCGCCAGCGCCCGCAGCCGCGCCAGGTCCGCCCGGCCGGCGATGGGCCCACCGTCGGCACCCCGGTACTGGAAGCCGCGTCCCCGGCGGATCCTGGTGATGCCCGGATCGGTGAGCACGACGCGCCGGAGGCCGCTGCACCCCTCCTCCGCGTCACCCGTCGTCACACCGACTGATACCCCGATTCGGCGCGGCTGACGCGTCCGAACGCTCCGGCGGCACGCCAACGCGGGTATCCGGGAGACTGTAGGAAGGATCAGTACCGTCACAGCACCCGTGAAGAGAAAGGCATGGCCGCCGGCCCATGGACTTCCGCTCCGCGTACCGCCACGGCTTCCTCCGGGTGGCCGCCTGCACGCTCCGGACCGCGCTCGCCGACCCGGCGACGAACGCCGAGACGGTGATCGCCGCGGCGCGGGCCTGCCACGACGAGGGCGTCGGGTTGGCGGTGTTCCCCGAGCTGACGCTCAGCGGCTACTCCATCGAGGACATCCTGCAACAGGACACGCTGCTGGACGAGGTGCAACGGGCGCTGCTCGACGTCGTGGCGGCGTCGGCCGAGCTGCTGCCGGTGCTGGTCGTCGGCGCGCCGCTGCGGTACCGGCACCGCATCTACAACACCGCCGTGGTGGTGCACCGCGGCCGGGTCCTCGGGGTGGCCCCGAAGTCGTACCTGCCGACGTACCGGGAGTTCTACGAGCGCCGCCAGGTCGCGGTCGGCGACGACATCAGCGGCACGATCCGGATCGGCGGCGGTGTCGGTGGCGGTGTCGGTGGCGGTGTCGGTGCGGCCGGCATCGAGGTGCCGTTCGGACCCGACCTGCTGTTCACCGCGGCGGACGTGCCCGGGTTCGTGCTGCACGTCGAGATCTGCGAGGACATGTGGGTGCCGATCCCGCCCAGCGCCGAGGCCGCGCTGGCCGGGGCCACCGTGCTGGCGAACCTGTCCGGCAGCCCGATCACGGTCGGGCGTGCCGACGACCGCCGGCTGCTCTGCCGGTCCGCCTCGTCACGCTGCCTGGCCGCGTACGTCTACGCGGCCGCCGGCGAGGGTGAGTCGTCCACCGACCTGGCCTGGGACGGCCAGACGATGATCTACGAGAACGGCGTGCTGCTCGCCGAGACCGAACGGTTCCCGATGGGCGAGCGGCACTCGGTCGCCGACGTCGACCTGGACCTGCTGCGCTCCGAGCGGCTGCGGATGGGCACCTTCGACGACAACCGCCGCCACCACGCGCCGCGCACCGACAGTTTCCGCCAGATCGAGTTCCGCCTCGACCCGCCGGCGGGCGACATCGGCCTGCGCCGGGAGATCGAGCGCTTCCCGTTCGTGCCCGCCGACCCGGACCGGCTGGAGCAGGACTGCTACGAGGCGTACAGCATCCAGGTCGCCGGGCTGGAGCAGCGGCTGCGTGCCATCGGGCAGCCCAAGATCGTCATCGGCGTGTCCGGCGGTCTGGACTCCACCCACGCGCTGATCGTGGCGGCCCGCGCGATGGACCGCCAGGGCCGCCCGCGCAGCGACATCCTGGCGTTCACCCTGCCCGGCTTCGCCACCGGCGAGCACACCAAGGGCAACGCGATCCGGCTGTGCCGCGCGCTGGGTGTGACGTTCGAGGAGATCGACATCACGCCCACGGCGCGGTTGATGCTCCAGGAGCTGGGCCACCCGTTCTCCGCCGGGGAACCCGTCTACGACGTGACCTTCGAGAACGTCCAGGCCGGGCTGCGCACGGACTACCTGTTCCGGGCGGCGAACCAGCGCGGCGGCATCGTGGCCGGCACCGGTGACCTGTCCGAGCTGGCGCTGGGCTGGTCCACCTACGGAGTGGGCGACCAGATGTCGCACTACAACGTGAACGGCGGGGTGCCGAAGACCCTGATCCAGCACCTGATCCGCTGGGTGATCTCGTCCAGGCAGTTCGACGACGAGGTCGGCGACGTACTGCGGTCCGTGCTGGACACCGAGATCACCCCGGAACTGGTGCCGATCGGCGAGGACGGCGTCGCGCAGAGCAGCGAGGCCAAGGTCGGCCCGTACCCGCTGCAGGACTTCTCGCTGTTCCACGTGCTGCGCTACGGCTTCCGGCCGTCGAAGATCGCCTTCCTGGCCTGGCACGCCTGGCGGGACGCGAAGAGCGGCGACTGGCCGCCCGGCTTCCCCGAGGACCACCGCCGCGCCTACTCGCTGGGCGAGATCCGGGGCTGGCTGGAGGTCTTCGTGCAGCGGTTCTACAGCTTCAGCCAGTTCAAGCGGTCCGCGCTGCCGAACGGCCCCAAGGTCTCGGCGGGCGGGTCGCTGTCCCCGCGCGGTGACTGGCGGGCGCCGTCGGACATGTCCGCCCGCGCCTGGCTGGACGAGGTGCGCCGCGAGGTCCCTGAGGAGTAGCCGGGCGTTGCGGGCCGGGATCATCGGCGCCGGGCCCGAGGCGCTGGCGAACTACCTCGAGTACCAGTCGGTCCACGCCAGGGCCGCGCAGCTGCGGCCCTGACGCGGCGCGTTCCTCGGCAGCCTCAGCCGGCCTTGCCCGGCTTGGCCTGCACCGCAGCCCAGATCAGCGCCAGTTGCATTGGCACCCGGACCCAGGTGAGCAGCTTGCTGTCCGCCGGGCCCGGGTTGCGACCGGTGCCGGCGTCCAGCGCCATCTGGATGTTCGCCGGCCAGATCGCCAGCAGGGTGGCCGCCGAGACCGGGCCCGCCCAGGGTTCCCGGCGGAGGAGGCCGACCGCGCAGGCAACCTCGACGACACCGCTGGCGTAGATCACCGTGCGCTTGGCCGGCACCCACGACGGAATCGTCTCGATCATCACCTTCGGGGCGACGAAGTGGAGTGCACCGACACCGCCCAACAGCCCGGCCAGCAACATCGGGGCCTTCGCCCGCAGGTCCGCCATCGAGGCCTCCTTGATCAAGTGCGCGCCGGGTCGCAGTGTGGCGCGGGTGGGCACCCCGCGCAACCGGGGCCGCGACGCGCTCAGGACACAAAAAGATTCCGACCCGGGCACTGGCCCGGGCCGGAATCGAACAACGCGAGATGGGACGAGAGTTCAGCTGGCCGGGACCGCCGGCAGATCGGCCGGCTTGCTGGGAGTGTGCGTCCCACCGCGGGGCTGGTGTCTGGTCAGCGGGACGAGCGCCCCGAAGACCACCACCCCGAAGACGGCAAGGATCGTTGCGGACCCGCTCGGCAGCGCACCATAGGTGAGCAGCAGGTAGGCCGGGATGGCCGCGGTGACCCACGCCTGTACGACGGTGACCCACCCCCTGTGTAGCGGGTCAGCCCGTCGTGTCTGAGACCGAGCAGGACGAGGAACAACGCCCACAGGAATGCCGGTGCTCGCTGTGTGCTCGTCAGGCCAGCCCGGCGGGTGGGAGCGAGGTGTTCGCCCCGCTGAGTACGACCGCGACGGTCTCGCCGGGTTCGGGCCGGTAGGCGCCGGTGAGCAGCGCGGCCAGCCCGACGGCGGCGGCCGGCTCGACGATCGTGCGCAGCGCCTGCCACAACCGCTGCTGGGCCTGCCGGATCGCCTCGTCGGCCACGAGCACGACGTCGGCCACGAACGCCTCGGTGAGGGGGAAGACCAGCTCGCCGACCCGGCGGGGCGCGAGCGCATCGGCGGCGATCCCGCCCGCCGGAGCGTCCACCGGCCGGCCGGCGGCGCGGGCGTGACTCAGTGTCGGGGCGAGCTCCGGTTCCACCCCGACCACCCGCACCCGGCCGGCGAAGTAGGCGGCGATCCCACCGATCAGGCCACCGCCGCCGACCGGCACCAGCACCGTGTCGAGGTCGTCGAGCTGCCCCGCGAGCTCCAGGCCGACGCTGCCCTGGCCCAACAGCGTCTCCCGCTGGTCGAAGGCGTGCACGCTCAGTGCGCCGGAGTCGGCGACCCAGTCCTGGGCGGCGGCCAGCGCGTCGGCGTACCGGTCGCCGCCGACCACCAGATCCGCCCCCAGCTCACGGATCCGGTCGATCTTGGCCTGCGCGGACACGGTCGGCACGTAGATCCTTGCCGGCACCCCCAGCCGGTGCGCGGCGTAGGCGACCGCGACACCGTGGTTGCCGCCGGACGCCGCCACCACACCCTGCTCGGGTACGTCGCGCAGCAGCAGGTTGGCGAACGCGCCGCGCACCTTGAACGACCCGGCGCGCTGCAGCTGCTCGAGTTTGAAGCCGACCGGCCGCGACGGCGCCGACGGATCCAGGTCGGCGAGGTCGACGCGGACCACGGGCGTACGCCGGACGTACGGCTCGATGGTCTGGTAGGTCTTGCTGATGTCGTCGGGCGTGATCGCCTGGGTCACCGTCGGCTCCTTCTCGGCCGGCCGGGCGCACCGGGCCGGGTCCTGGTTCACGGATTGCGCGGTCTCACCAGTCGCCGCTCAGGCTCGCCTTCGCGGCGGTGATCCGGGCTTCGTCGCGCTGGGGTGGGAAGTTCGACACCCGCTCACCGGGCGTCGTCGGACGGGCGGCCCACGGCGGCGCGGACGGCGAAGCGCGGCGGTTCGAAGGCCCGGACCGGGGGCACCGCGGCGGTCACCGGCTCGACCTCGACCAGTGCGTGCTGCCCGGCGCACCCCTGGGCGAGTCGGGAGGTGCCCCGGTCGGCCGTCAGCACGTTCGGGTTGCCGTGGGCGCAGGTCGCCAGCTCCGACGACGGGTCGAACCAGGCGCCGGTGGACAGCTGGACCACCCCGCGCCGCACGGCATCGGTCAGCACCGCGCCGGCCAGGCAGCTGCCCCGGTCGTTCCACACCCGGACCACCTCACCGGCGCGGATGCCGCGCGCCGCGGCGTCGTCCGGGTGCAGCCGCACCGGTTCCCGACCGGCCACCTTGGAGCTCTGGCTGTGCTTGCCCATGTCGAGCTGGCTGTGCAGCCGGGAGGTCGGCTGGTTGGCGATCAGGTGCAGCCCGAAACGCCGGGCAGCCGGCGAGCCGAGCCACTCCCGGGGCTCCAGCCAGCTCGGGTACCCGGGGCAGTCGTCGTAACCGAAGGCCGCCACCGTCTCCGAACGCAGCTCGATGCGGCCACTGGGGGTGTCCAGCCGGTGCGCCACCGGGTCGGCCCGGAACTCCGCCAGCAGGACCCGACCCTCGTCGGTCCCGGGCAGCTCGAGCGTCTCGCCCGACCAGAACTCCGCGAAGTCGGGCACCGCGTAGCCCTGCCCGGTCATGCCCTCCCGCCACCGCTCGTAGAGGTGGACCAGCCATTCCGAGGACGTCCGCCCCTCGGTGAACTCCTCGGCGATCCCGAGCCGGTGAGCCAGCGCGGAGAAGGTCTCGTAGTCGTCGCGGGCCTCGGCGACCGGCGACCGGACCTGCTTCATGGCCAGCAGATGGCTGTCGCCGCGCCCCACACCCAGGTCGTCGCGCTCCACCGAGGTGGTCGCCGGTAGCACGATGTCCGCGTGCCGCGCGGCCGCCGTCCAGTACGGCTCGTGCACCACGACGGTGTCCGGCCGGGTGAACGCGCGCCGCAGCCGTTGCAGGTCCTGGTGGTGGTGGAACGGGTTGCCGCCGGTCCAGTAGACCAGCCGGGTGTGCGGGTAGCGCAGGCGCTGGCCGTTGTAGTCGAAGGGGCCGCCCGGGTCGAGCAGCATGTCGGCCACCCGGGCGACCGGGATGAAACCGGGCACCGGGTTGCGGCCCTGCGGCAGCGACGGGCGCGCGTAGGAGGCATGGCCGCCGCCGACGTCGGCCATCGAGCCGTACCCGTGGCCGAACCCGCCGCCGGGCAACCCGAGCTGGCCGAGCAGTGCGGCGAGCGCGATACCCGCCCAGACCGGCTGCTCGCCGTGCTCGGTGCGCTGCAGCGACCAGCTGACGTGCACCATCGTGCGGCCCGAGGCCATCCGGCGGGCCAGCGCGCGCAGCTGAGCCGCGGCGACGCCACACAGCGGCTCCGCCCACTCCGGGTCCTTGGGCTGCCCGTCGACCTCGCCGCGCAGGTAGGCCAGGAAGTACTCGGCCCCCACCGTGTACCGGTCCAGGAACCCCAGGTCCGCGAGCCCCTCGGTCACCAGTACCGAACAGAGCGCCAGCATGACGGCGACGTCCGTGCCCGGGACCGTGGAGTGCCAGTCGCCGGCGACGTCGGGGGGCAGGTCGTCACGCAGCGGGCTGAAGCTGGCCACCCGCATCCCGCGCCGGCCGGCCGCCGCGAGGTGCTCGCCGATGGTGTGCCGGGTGCGGCCGCCGGGGGCCACCCAGGTATTGGTCGTGCGCAGCCCGCCGAAGGCGACGAGCAGGTCGGTGTGCTCGGCGATCACCGGCCAGGACGTGCCGCCGGCGATCGTCTCCCATGCCGCGGCGGTGCCCAGGATGTGCGGCAGCACCACCACCGACGCACCGTGGCTGTAGGTGTTGACCGACCGGGTGAAGCCACCGAAGCAGTTCAGGAACCGGTGCAGCTGGCTCTGCGCGTGGTGGAACCGGCCCGCGCTGGCCCAGCCGTAGGAGCCGCCGTAGATCGCGGCGTTGCCGTACCGCTCGCGCACCCGGCCCAGTTCGGCGGCGAGCAGGTCCAGCGCGGTGTCCCAGTCGACCTCGACGAACTCGTCGGCGCCGCGCAACGGGTCGGGGCCGGGCCCGCGCTCGAGCCAGCCGCGCCGGACCGCCGGGCGGGCGACCCGGGCGCGGTGGCTCACCGCGTCGGTCAGGTTGGCCAGCAGCGGCGACGGGTCGGGGTCGAGCGGGTGTGGCTCGATCCGCAGCCGGTCGCCGTCGGCGGAGGCGGTGAACGCACCCCAGTGCGAGCTGTTCGGTACCGGACGCGAGCGACCCACCTGGCAGACCCCATTCCCCCGCGTACACCGCGGCGCCGTCCCCAGCCTACGAGTCGGCGAGCGGATATGGGCGAGGTCGCGGCGGCGGCGGGGTGGATCGCGTACGGTAGGGGTTGACGCATCAATCCCCCTTCCGCGAGGGCTTAGCTACTCGGAGAGCGTAGGAGATGACCGATCACAATGCTGGCCCTTTCACGCTGAACCGGCGCACGTTCGTCGGGGCGTCGGCCGCGGTGGGTGGCATCGTCGCCGCCGAGTCGCTGCTGTCCTGTTCCGCGCCCCCGGCGGAGGCGGCGACGACCGTGACGTTGACGATCAACGGCGCCGAACGCACCGTCGAGGTGGACAACCGCACGTCACTGCTGGATCTGCTGCGCGAACGGGTCAAGCTGCCCGGCACCAAGAAGGGCTGCAACCAGGGTGCCTGCGGTGCGTGCACCGTGCAGCTGGACGGCCGCCGGGTCAACTCGTGCCTGACCCTAGCGGTGATGCACGACGGCGCCGAGCTCACCACCATCGAAGGCCTCGCCGACGGCGACCGGCTGCACCCGCTGCAACAGGCGTTCATCGACCAGGACGCCTTCCAGTGCGGCTACTGCACCCCCGGCCAGATCATGTCCGGCATCGGCTGCATCGCGGAGAAACACTGCGGCTCGCGCGCGGAGATCCGGGAGTGGATGAGCGGCAACATCTGCCGCTGCGGCGCCTACACCAACATCGTCACCGCGGTCGAGCAGACCGCCCAGCAGACCTAGGGGCAGCCTTGTTCCCGTTCACATTCACCAAGGCCGCCGACGAACCCGCGGCACTGGCCGACGGTGCCAACGGCGGGCGCTACATCGCCGGCGGCACCACCCTGATCGACCTCATGCGGGAAACCGTCGAACGCCCACCCACCGTCATCGACATCAACGCCCTGCCCTACCGCGACATCGACCTCAACCCCCAACGACTGCGATTCGGCGCACTCGTCCGCATGACCGACCTGGCCACCGACCCCAGGGTCCGCACCCAGTTCCCGGTCATCTCCGAAGCACTCGAACTCAGCGCCTCGGCACAACTGCGCAACATGGCAGCCATCGGCGGCAACATCATGCAACGGCCGCGGTGCCTCTACTTCCGCGACGTCACCGCCGCGTGCAACCGGCGCGAACCCGGCTCGGGCTGCCCGGCGATCGGCGGCGAGAACCGCACCCACGCCGTGCTCGGCACCAGCGCCGAGTGCGTGGCCACCCACCCCTCCGACCTAGCCGTCGCGCTGGTCGCCCTCGACGCCACCGTCACGCTGCGCTCCACCCGGGGCGACCGGTCCATCCCGATCTCGCGGTTCTTCCGCCAGCCGGGCCAGACGCCGGATCAGGAACACGACCTGCGACCCGGCGAGCTCATCGTCGCCGTCGACGTACCCACCGGGGCGCACACCAGCCGCTCGGGCTACCTCAAGGTCCGCGACCGGCAGTCCTACGAGTTCGCGCTGTCGTCGGCGGCGGTGGCGCTGGACATCCAGGCCGGGGTGGTCCGGGCGGCCCGGGTGGCCGTCGGCGGGGTCGCCACCGTGCCGTGGCGGCTGCCCGAGGTCGAGAACGCACTGGTCGGCGGCTCCCCGTCGGGACAACTGTGGACCCAGGCCGCCGCACACGCCGCCGACGGCGCCAAGGCCCTGACCGGGAACGGGTTCAAGATCGAACTCGTCAAGCGCACCGTCGCCCGCCAGCTCGCCACCGTCGCCGCCGGAGCCGCCTGATGCCCGGGTCCCCGATAATCGACCCGGCGGCGCCCCAGAACACCGCCGGCCAGAACGCTGTCGTCCAGAACGCTGTCGTCCAGAACGCTGTCGTCCAGAACGCCGTCGGCCAACCGATGTCCCGGGTGGACGGGCAGCTGAAGGTCACCGGCCGCGCCACCTACGCCGCCGAGCACGACCTGCCCGACCTGCTCCACGGGGTGATCGTCAGCAGCGCGGTCAGCCGGGCCAGCGACACCACGATCAACACCGACAGGGCCATGGCGCAGCCCGGTGTGCTCCGGGTCCTGACCGACTTCGGCGCGTTCCAACTGGGCTACCCGGCGGACCAGGTCAACTTCTTCGGCCAACCCCTCGCGGTCGTCGTCGCCAGCAGCCTGGAGCAGGCCCAGCACGGCGCATCGCTGGTCGAGGTCCGGCACACGGGCCTGCCGGCCAGCAGCGACATGGACGCCCCGGGGTCGGCGCCGCAACCCGCGCCGGAGACGCCCGACTACGACCGGGGCGATCCCGACGGCGCCCTGCGCGGCGCGCCCACCGTGCTCGACCACACGTTCACCATCGCCCGCGACTACCACAACCCGATCGAGCTGCCGTCGACGATCGCGCAGTGGGACGGCGACCGGCTCACGCTCTGGGACAAGACACAGTGGGTGCAGGGCAACGCCCGCAACGTCGCCACCGCGCTCGGGATACCCGCGGGGAACGTCCGGGTGATCTGCCCGTTCATCGGCGGCGCGTTCGGCAGCGCCGGCCGGACCTGGCCGCACGTCATCCTGACCGCGTTCGCCGCGCGTGAGCTGCGCCGGCCGGTCAAGCTGGTGCTCACCCGCCGGCAGATGTACAGCGGGATCGGCTACCGCCCGACCAGTCGCCAGCGCGTCCGCCTCGCCGCCACCCGGGCCGGCGACGTCACCGCGATCGTGCACGAGGCCAGCACCGAGACCGCGCGCTACACCCGGTACGAGGACTCGATCGTCGAGCTGTCCCAGTTCCTCTACCGGTGCCCGAACGTGCGCTCGCGGTACCGGCTCGTCCCGCTCGACGTGCACGCGCCGACCTTCATGCGCGGCCCCGGCGCGGTGACCGGCGCCTTCGCACTCGAGTCCACGATGGACGATCTGGCTCACGAGCTGGGTATCGACCCGATCGAGCTGCGGCTGCGCAACGAACCGGCCGTGAACCAGTTCACCAACCTGCCGTTCAGCACCCGGCGCCTCGCCGAGTGCTATCAGCTGGGCGCACAGCGGTTCGGCTGGTCGCGGCGCGCCGCGGCGCCGAGGTCCCGCACCGAGGACGGCCTGCTGGTCGGTATGGGCATGGCGGCCGCCGCCCACTCCAACAACCGCACCTCGGCGACCGCGATGGCCCGGATCAACGCCGACGGCACCGCCGTGGTGGCCAGCGCCACCGCGGACATGGGCCCGGGCACGTACACCTCGATGACCCAGATCGCCGCCGACGCGCTGGGCCTGCCGACCGCCCGGGTCACCTTCGCGCTCGGTGACTCCGCCCTGCCCGCGGCGCCGATGCACTCGGGCTCGAAAACGCTGGCCAGCGTCGGTTCGGCGGTGTTGACCGCGTGCAACGCACTGCGGGACAGCGTCGTGCGGACCGCCGTCGTCGACCCCGCCTCACCACTGCACGGGGTCCGGCCGGACGCGGTGTCGGTGCGCAACGGCCTGCTGTCCGCGGCCGGCGCACCGACCCGCGCCGAGACCTACCAGCAGATCCTGCGCCGGCGCGGGCTCACCGGCATGGACAGCCAACAGTCCTGGGCGCCGGGCGACGGGAACAAGCGCTTCTCCTCCTACGCCTACGGTGCGGTCTTCGCCGAGGTGTCGGTGGACGAGATGCTCGGTTTGGCGCGGATCAGACGGATCTTCGCCGCCTACGACATCGGGCGGGTGGTCAACCCGAAGCTCGCGCACAGCCAGGCGCTGAGTGGGATGGTCGCCGGCATCGGCATGGCACTGCTGGAGAGCGGGGTGATCGACCACCGGGACGGCCGCATCGTCAACGCGAACCTGGCCGACTACCTGGTGCCGGTCAACGCGGACGTCCCCGAGCTGGACGCAGTCTTCCTCGGCGGCGAGGAGCCGGCAGCGGACCCGATCGGCATCAAGGGCCTGGCCGAGCTCGTGATGGTCGGGGTGCCGGCGGCGATCGCCAACGCGGTGTTCAACGCCACCGGCAAACGCATCCGGGACCTGCCCATCACCCTCGACACACTGCTGTAGCGGCCGGCCTACTCGGCGTCCCCGGAGGGGTCCGAGGCGGCACTGGTGATCCACCGGGCCTGCGCGGCCTCCCGGTCCCCGTCAACGTGGGCGACCGTCCGCAGCTCCTTCTTGTCGATCTTGCTCAACGTGGAGCGGGGCATCTCCCGAACCACGTACACCGCGCGCGGCACCTTGAACTCCGCGAGCAGACCCCGGCACGCGGACAGCACCCGGTCCGCCGCCGTCGGATCCTCGGCCCGGATGAACGCCACCGCAACCTCGTCGAGCTTGTCGTCCGCGCGCCCCACCACCGCGGCCTCCGCCACGCCGGGCACCCCCAGGATGACCCGCTCCACCTCCGAGGCACTGACGTTCTCCGCCCCGACCCGCAGCATGTCCTTCTCCCGGTTCGCGAACGAGAGGTGCCCGTCGGCGTGGGCCGTCACCAGATCGCCGGTCCGGAACCAACCCTGCTCGTCGAAGCTGGCCGCGGTGGCCTCCGGCTGGTTCAGATACTCCGCGAACAGCGACAGCCCCCGGACCCCGCGCACCTGCAACGCCCCGGTCCCCTCCGGCTCGACCGGGGTCACCTCGTCGTCGCCGACCACCCGCACCTCGTACTCCGCCGCCGGGCGACCCATCGACAACGACCGGTTCGGCAGGTACGCATCACCGATGACCGGCGTGGAGATCGTCTCGGTCATCCCCCACCAACCGATCGTCTTCACCCCGTACCGCTCATCGGTGGGCAGGTCACACACCCCCGCGCCGAAGAGCCGATACCGGTGCCCGGCGGGAGCCTCGGAACCGAGCAGGAACCGCTGCGACAACCCCACCAACGACACGAACGTGCACCCGTGGCGCAGCGAGATGTCCCAGAACCGACTGCTCGACCACTTCGGCACCAACACCAACCGGGCGCCCACCCACAACGTCGCCAACATCGAGTACGCCAACGCGTTCGTGTGGAACAGCGGCAGATACACGAGCTGACAGTCGTCCGGGCGCAAGGTCTCGTGTGCCGCGTTGGTCCGGGCTCCCCACAACGCGTTCGCCTGCGTCCACAACACACCCTTCGGCCGCGACGTCGTCCCGGACGTGTACTGCACACTCATCGGCGCCAACGGATCGCACACCCGCCCCGCCAACTCGTCCGGGTCACCCGCCAACGCCGCGAACGGATCACCTGTCACCGCCGCCGGCGCACCGCTGTCGTTGTCCGTGGACACCACGAACCGCAACCCCGGCGCACTCGCACCCACCAGGTCCGCGAACTTCGGCTGCGTGATCGCCGCGACCGCGCCGCAGTCACCGGCGTAGTAGGCCAACTCATCACCCACCGAGCGGGTGTTCGTGGTGACGGCGACCGCCCCGAGCGCCGCACACGCGAACCACGACACCACGAACTCCGGCGAATTCTCCAGATGGATCAGCACCCGGTCGCCCCGGCGCACACCTCGACCGGCCAAACCGGCCGCCACCGCCGCCGCGTCCCGCGCCAACTCACCGTAGGTCCAGGTCCGGGGCTCGCCCTCGAACGGCGCCCACGTGACGAACGGGCGGGAGCCACCCACGGCGACCCGGTTCAACAACAGCTGCCACACATCCAGGCCACCGAAGGGGTGCAGGTCGGCGCCCGCCAACCGCGCCGGCCGCCCAGCTTCCATCATCACCATCGGGCCAGCGTCTCATCCCGGCGGCGCCGTCCACGACGGCTTGACCGACGCTTCCGTCAGCAACCTCGCGGCCTCGTCGGGGTAGCTCGCCACCAGCGCGTCGATGTCGCATTCGCGGCCCTCCTCGACGGCGAGGTTCACCAGAACGATGTAGTCCTCGTGCAGCTCGCGCAGGCGCCGGCCGATGTCCATGTCCATGAGTGCTCCCGCGCTCCGATGTGCCTGCCCGATCGGTCGCCGCCGGCGGGCCATCATGTCGAATCGAATCGATTCGACACAGCTAGTCAGCTTGCCGCGGTCCCCGTCACCTGACAAGGCGCCTGATCGCGTGAACGTCCACCGCGATGCGCCGGTGGCCCGGCCCGCGCCGGGCGAGTCGGAGCCCGGCTAGCTCGCGCCGCTCACCAGCCGGTCGGCAATGCGTTCGGCGATGCGTTCGGCGACCGCGACGACGGTGAGGTGGGTGTTGGCGCGCGGGATGTCCGGCAGCACGGAGCCATCCACCACGCTCAGCCCCCGGTAGCCGATCACGCGGCAGTCGGTGTCCACCACGGCGGCCGGGTCGTCGGCGGCGCCCATCCGGCAGCTGCCCACCGCGTGCACGTAGTTCGTGACGGTGTTGTCCATCCACTCGTCCAGCGCGGCGTCCGTCTCGAGCTCCGGCAGCGGAGTCTGGCCGGCCAGCACCGCGTCGGCCAGCCCGGCCACCGCGGGGTGCCGCACGAGCTCCACCGCGCGGCGGAACCCGTCCCGCAGCCGTACCCGGTCGCGCTGGTCGGAGAGCATGTGGAAGTCGATCCGCGGCGCCGCCACCGAGGCAGCCGGATCGAGGGTGATCCTGCCGCGGGAGAAGACCCTCGTCGTACAGATCGCGAGCACCGCGAGACCGGACTCCGGGGGCTGCACACCGAACGGGGTGAGCGCGAGCATCTGCATGTCGTTCGGGCCGGCGTCGGCCAGCCCCGAGCTGTAGCGCAGCAGGGCGGACACCGTGCGCACCTGGGCGGCGTCGGCCCGCTCGCGCTCGTTGAGCACCAGGACCAGCGGCAGCAGCTGGTGCTCGACGAGGTTCTCGCCCACCGACAGGTCGGTGATGCCGGAGCGCAGCAGCACCGCCGGCGAATGGATCGTGCCCGCGCACACCAGCACCTCGGGGGCGCGGTACTCGGTGCCGGCCGCGGTGCGCACCCCCACCGCCCGCCGACCTTCCAACAGCACCCGCTCGACCAGCACGTCACCGAGGATCGTCAGGTTGGGTCTGCTCCGCGCCGGCTCCAGGTAGGCGTCGTTCGTCGACACCCGGCGGCCGTCGCGCACGGTCAGGGCCGCCGGGCCGAAGCCGGTCGCACCCGGGGCATGGGTGTCCGGGCACCCGGGGTAGCCCAGATCGGCGGTCGCCACCCGCAACGCCCGCTCGAGGCCGGACCACTGCTCGACCGGCGGGCGCCAGAGCGGCAGTGGACCGCCCTTGCCGTGCAGAGCGTCCCCGCCGAAGTCCACGTCGTCCTCGATCCGGCGCAACCACGGCAACATCTCCGACCACGACCAGCCGGCGCAGCCCAGCTCGTTCGCCCACCGGTCGTAATCCGCCGGGATGCCGCGCAGGCCGACCATGGCGTTCACCGCCGAGCTGCCGCCGACACCGCGACCCCGCGCGTACCCCGCCGGCTGCTGGCCCTCGCGGTGTACCGCGACAAGATCCGGCCAGGTGCGACCGGGTTCCGCGCAGGCGGCCCAGAAGCACGGTCCGCCGACCGAGGCCGGGGTGTCCGCCGAGCAGTGTTCCGGCCCCGCCTCCAGCAGCAGCACCCGCCGGTCCGCCCGCTCGGACAGCCGCGCGGCGAGCACCGCCCCCGCGCTGCCCGCGCCGACGATGATCACGTCATGACCCGGCATCGGATCGCCCTCCCGCGGTACCGCCCGACTGGCTGCGCCGATCAGAGTAGAGGCGGGCCGGGGTACCGGGCCGGTCAGCTGACCGTGAAAGCGCCGAGAAGGTAGGAGAGCAGAATCGCCACCACGATCAGCCCGATGATCAGTACCGCCGCTTCGATAGCGATCTTGGTGAAGGGGCTCACTACGCGCACTCCTCCCACCGGCCGCATCGACGGTGCTCCGCCGACGCCGGCTCCCGCTCTACCCAACAGTACCGCGTGCCCGGGCGCATGCCGGCCGGCTGAGTAGCTGCCAGGACACCGGCGTCCCGGTCCGCTCGCTGGATGAGTTGCTGGTCAGCGGCTGGCTGCCCTGGTGCCGGGACTCACCGATCGGCTCACCGAGGGAGCCCGGGCGGCCGACACCTGACTGGCAGCCATTCCGATTAGCCGGATATCGGCGTTCGGTTCTCCGGCGAGCAATTCAGCTCGCCGGAGAACCGCTGTGCCATCCCACCTGGGCGGACCACACAGCTCACGTGCGAATGAGCGCGGCGCCGCCCCGCCGCACGACCGCGGCGGGCGGGCTGAGATCAGCGAAGAGCGTCGAGCAACGCCTGCCGCTGCCGCTCTCCGAGGCCCGCGGCACGGCGGGACACGTCAATACCGGTCTGCTCCATGAGCGCGCTGACCTTGGCCGGACCGTATCCCGGAAGGCTCTTGAGCAGGTCGACAACCTTCGTCTTGCCGACCACGGTGTCCGACTTCGCGCGATCCAGAACCGCCGGGATCGTCTCCTGACCCGAGGTGATCCTGTCGCGCAGCTCCTTGCGGGCGGCGCGCGCGGCGGCGGCCTTCTTGAGCGCGTCTGCTCGCTGCTCCGGGGTAAGGGTGGGCAATGCCATGAATGCTGCTCCTATCGTCCTGCGCGAGTCCGAGTTTGCTAGCGGCGCCGCCATCGCGATCGAGCGACGCCGCCCTGATCAACGTTCCCGAGGGCCTCGGGATACTCGCCGATACGCGCTGACCTGGTTGCGATCGCAACAAACGGGCCCCGGCTACGCGCTAAGGCCCGTCGTTGCTCGCCTCTCCGGCGGGTGAAACCGGAGGTCAACTCGCTTTGTGGTATGCCTCGAGCAACTCGGCCGGGATGCGCCCCCGGTCATTCACCTTCATGCCCTGCTTGCGCGCCCACTCCCGAATCGCCTGGTTCTGCTCCCGGTCGACCGACGCCCGGCGCGCCGTGGCCACGGCCCCGGACCGACGGCGACCGCCGGGTCGACGAGCGGCCTCCACATAGGAGGCCAGCGCGTCACGCAGCTTTTTCGCGTTACTGCTCGAGAGGTCAATCTCGTAGCCCTTGCCGTCCAACTCGAACTGGACGGTCTCATCCGCCTTCTTGCCAGTCAGATCGTCAACCAACGACACTACGACTTTCTGCGCCACGTCGGCGGCCCTCCACGGCTGTGATGTTAACTGGGACTTCGATTCGGCCATCGTGCCGACTCAGGCGCAAGATTAGCGCCCATTCCATGGAAATGTCGAATCAAATCTTAGAACCACCCGGGCCAGACGTCCGCGGTATCCCGAAGGAGGGCCGGTGAATCGTCCGCGGCCTTAGGAGACATACTCCCGGTCGAGCTCGTCGATCTCCGTTTCGAATGCCCGCCGCATGGCCGCCTTGTCGATGTCGTCCAGCCAGGCGGCTTCGACACCCTGAACTACCAGTTGTCGTACGAGCTCCGGGCGGAAGTTGTTCTGGCCGCAGAACTTGGCGTACTCGGTGCCGATGTCGGTGTGGAACATCGTCGGGTCATCCGAGTTGAGCATCACCCGCAACCCGGCATCGATCATCTTCGTAATCGGGTGAGTGGTGAGATCCGGCCAGCCATACACAACGGCGGTCGAGGTGGGACATACCGTGAACGTCACTCCTTCGTCCCGACACCGCGCAACCACCGCCGGGTCCTCGAGGATGTGGTAGCCGTGATCCAGTCGCTCGCAACCGAGCAGGTCCAGGCAGGTGGTCACGTTCGCGGCCGGGCCGTCCTCGGCGCAGTGGCTGGTCAGCCTGAGTCCCGCGGCCTTGGCCACCCGGTACGCCTCGACGAACTTCTCCGGCGGATCGGGCGCCTCCGCCGCGTCCATACCGAGCCCGATCAGCTCCGGTCGACGGTGCGCGAGGACCTCCTCCACCATCTGGCGGGCGACCGGCGGCGGATCCTGCCGATAGACATCGGCAATGAAGGCACAGCGCACCCCGAAGTCCGTTTCAGCCGCTTTGGCGCCCTCGATCAACCCGTCGATCACGGTAGCCATCGGAATGCCCCGCGCCGTGTGCAGCGTGGGGTTGAAGAACATCTCCCGGTACTTCAGGTTGCCCAGTTCGACGCCGTCCTGAAGCGTCTCGTAGGCAATCCGGGCGAAGTCCTCCCGATCGATGACCGTCGAGTTGACCGTCCGGTAGATCTCCAGGAACTCGTAGATCGTCGAATACCGGTACACCTCGTCGACCTGGGTGGTCGGTAGCGCGATGCCGTGCTTGGCGGCCAGCTCGACCACCGTGCCCGGGCGCAGTGTGCCTTCGACATGACAGTGCAGCTCGACCTTCGGCAGCCGCCGCAGGTATTGCTCGTACTCCGGCGTCGCGCCGGTGGGCGAAATCGTCACCACCTGAAGCTACCGGGGCAACTCAACGGCAAAACCCGCTCACACAGCTCGACCGGCCCGACACAGCCCGTTGACGGGCTGTGTCGGGCCGGCAGGGCTGTGTGAGCGGGCGAGGTTCTTGTGGCGGGCGGGCGGGTTCGGGTGGCGAGTCAGTTGGTGGGCAGGAGGGTGGCCAGTTCGCGGCGGCGGCCCCACGCGATGACCACCACGACGACCAGGTTGATCAGCGCCGACAGCGGGCTGATGTGGACGATGAACAGGTCGGTGATCAGGGCGCCGATCATCACCCCGGCCAGCCCGAGCGCCCCGAGCGCACGCAGCCGGGGAATGAACAGGGCGAGCGCACCGAGGATCTCGAGCGTGCCGGTGAGGTACCGGAACCACTGCCCGATCCCGATGCCCGCGAACAGGGCCACCATGTCGGGCGAGCTGGCCAGCTTCAGGTAGCCGGCGAGAAGGAACATCGCGGCGACCAGGACCTGGAGCACCCAGAGGGTCACGTGCCAGGCCTTGCCCGGTCTCGCCGTCTCGGTAGTCACCAGGGATTCGGTTTCAGCCACGGTCGGTCCCTCTCGACGTCGACGAAAGTACTTTGTGCCTGAAGTACATCGTTCTGAGTTTGCTTTGTCAAGGAAGTACCTACCTACTGTGACGACCGTCGCGGCCCTCGGGCACCTCCGCCGAGCTCAACCACACCGGGCTCCCAGTCATGATCAACAGCCGCTGGGGTTGAACTCGGCGGCGGGCCGGTCAATGTGCGCTATCCCGGCGGGGCGGCGGACAGGTCGGCGGCCGTGAAACACCAACTTCTCGCGAATAGCGGAAGCAATAGGCGGGGCGATCGGTCGCCCTTGATTGCCGATAATCACGGCTTGGCGATTTCACTGGACTTTACTCCCGGCACACCCATACCTTGCGCCGTATGACGTCACCTTCCGACCCGCGGGGGCAGGAACAGCCAGGGCAGGAGCCCTCGCCGGACCACGGCCAAAAGCCTGGCCCCGGCGCCCCGCCGGCGTCGGAAGAGCCCGCTCAGCAGCCACCCGCGGGCTACGGGCAACAGCCCCCGCCGGGGTACGGGCAACCGCCCCCCGGGTACGGGCAACCGCCCCCGGGGTACGGCCAGCAACCCGGGTACGGCCAACAACCCGGGTACGGCCAACAACCCGGCTACGGGCAACAACCGGGATACGGCCAGCAGCAGGGTCCCGGACAGCAGGGTCCCGGGCAGCCGGCCCCCGGCTACGGACAACAGCCGCCGCCGGGGTACGGACCACAACCCGGCTACGGCCAGCCTCCCGCCGGGTACGGCCAACAACCCCCGCCCGGCTACGGCCAGCCCCCTCCGGGCTACGGCCAACAGCCCCCGCCCGGCTACGGCCAGCAGCCCGGGTACGCACCACAACCCGGTTACGGCCAGCAGCCCGGGTACGCACCGCCCGGCTACGGCCCGCAGCCCGGCTACGGACCACAACCCGGTTACGGCCAGCAGCCCGGGTACGGCCAGCAGCCGCTGCCGATCCCACCCGGTGCACCCGGCCCGATCCCGGAATGGTGGGAGCGCCTCGTCGGCCGCATCATCGACGGCCTGCTCTACGTGGTCGCCTACTTCATCCTGACGTCGATCTTCACCGCGCTGTTCTTCACGAGCTTCGGCTTCGGCGGGCTGGCGCTGATCATCGCGCTGCCGACGGTGATCGCCGGCCTGCTCTACGCGGGCTACGACTTCTACATGCACCACTACCGGAACGGTCAGACGCTCGGCAAGTTGGTGATGAAGACACGGCTCGTGGCGCCGGACGGCGGCAAGCCGGACCAGATCACCCTGTTGAAGCGGGCCGCGATCTACCCGGGTGTCACCGCGGTGATCGGGCTGCTCGGGTTCATCGACGTGTTCGGCAACCTGCTCGGGCTCGTCGTCGCCGTCTTCACACTGGTCGACGGCATCTTCGTCTTCACCGACCTGCCACTGCGCCGGGCGCTGCACGACAAGTGGGCCGACACCCTGGTCATCAAGGCGCAGTAGGCCGATCCGGCGACGCTGCGCGGGGGGTCGGGTGGCGAGCCACCCGGCCCCCGCGCGTCACCGCTGCGTGCTCACCAGATGCGGACCCGCTCCGCCGGCGGGGTGAACAGGGCGTTGGAGTCGCCCACACCGAATGCCTCGTGGAAGGTGTCGAGGTTGGTGACGACGGCGTTGCAGCGCAGGTCCGGCGGCGAGTGCGGGTCGGTGGCCAGCCGGCGCACCGCCTCCGCCTCCCGGGTCGCGACGCGCCACACCTGGGCCCAGCCGAAGAACACCCGCTGCAGGCCGGTGAGCCCGTCGAGCACCGGCGGCTCGCCCACCCCCTCGGCGTCCAGCGCGATCCGGTAGGCCTTCAGCGCGATGGTCAGGCCGCCAAGGTCGCCGATGTTCTCGCCGACGGTGAGGGCGCCGTTCACCTTGTGCCCGGGCAGACCGGCCGGGGACAGGGCGCTGTACTGCGCGATCAGCGCCTGCGAGCGGCGGTCGAACTCGACCCGGTCCGCCGTGTCCCACCAGTCCTTCATGTTGCCGTCGCCGTCGTACTTCGAGCCCTGGTCGTCGAACCCGTGACCGATCTCGTGGCCGATGACGGCGCCGATTCCGCCGTAGTTCGCGGCGTCGTCCGCCTCGGGGTCGAAGAACGGCGGCTGCAGGATCGCGGCCGGGAAGACGATCTCGTTCAGCCGGGGGTGGTAGTAGGCGTTGACCGTCTGCGGGGTCATGAACCACTCGCCGTGATCCACCGGCTGGCCGATCTTGGCCAGCTCGAACTCGGTCGACCAGATGCCGGCGCGGCGCACGTTGCCGAGCAGGTCGTCGGCCCGCACCTCGAGCGCGGAGTAGTCCTTCCAGGTGTCCGGGTAGCCGACCTTCGGGGTGAACCGGGCCAACTTCGCCAGCGCGCGCTCACGGGTCGCCGGGCCCATCCAGTCCAGTTCGCCGATGCTCTGGCGGTAGGCCTCGACCAGGTTCTCGACGAGCGTGGCGATGCGCTGCTTGGACGTGGCCGGGAAATGCCGGCTCACGTACAGCTGGCCGACCTCCTCCCCCAGCGCACCCTCGACGAGCCCGACACCCCGCTTCCAGCGCTCGCGCAGCACCGGCGTACCGGACAGGGTGCGGCCGTAGAAGTCGAAGTCCTGCTCGACGACGGCCTCGTTGAGGTAGTCGGCGCAGGCCGAGGCGGTGCGGATGGCCAGCCACGCCCGCCACTGCTCCAGCGGGCGTTCGGTCCACAGCCGCGCGGCATCGGCCACGAAGCTGGGCTGCCGCACGACGACCTCGTCGAGTGCACTCTCCGGCACGCCGAGGCCCGTCAGCCAGCTGTCCCAGTCGAAGTCGGGTGCGTGCTCCCGCAGCTCCCGCAATGTCATCAGCGTGTAGGTCTTCTCCGCGTCGCGGTTGGTGACCCGGTCCCAGGAGACCGCTGCCAGCGCGGTCTCCAGCTCCATCACGGTGACCGCGAGCTCGGCCGGCTCGGGCAGGCCGACCAACTCGGCGAGCCGGGTCAGGTGGGTGACGTACGCGGCGCGGATCTCGGCGTAGGAGTCCTCGCGGTAGTAGGCCTCGTCGGGCAGCCCGAGCCCGGACTGGGACAGGTGCACCAGGTAGCGGGTGGAGTCCTTGGCGTCGGTGCTCACGGACGCGCCGAACAGGGCGGTGAGCCCCTCCCGCTGGCGCCGTCCCAGCACCGCGGCGAGACCGGCCCGGTCGGTGGCCTCGGCGACCTCGGCCAGCAGCGGGCGCAACGGCCCTACGCCGGCGGACTCGATCCGCTCGACGTCCATGAACGAGGTGTAGAGATCACCGATCCGGCGGGAGCCGGCGGCCGAGGCCTCCTCGATGATCGCTCGCACGTCCTCCTCCGCGCGGTCGCGCAGGTCCCGGAACGCACCGTCCTGCGCCCGGTCATCAGGTATCTCGTGGTTGCGCAGCCAGGTTCCGTTGACATGTCCGAACAGGTCGTCCTGCGGCTTGATGTCTGCGTCGACCCACCGCAGGTCCAGACCGGATCGGGCTTCGCGTGTCGAGGTGGTCACACCCCATCCTGACATGGACCTCGGACCGCCGGCCGCGACCATCTCGGGTCGCGGCCGGCGCCCCCCTCAGTCGCCGCGCCCGGCCCCCGCGGCGACCGGCACGTGCGCCCTGTTCTCCCCGGCGGCCCGGGCCGGCGGCTCGACAGTGTCGAGGACGGCGGGAGTGTCGAGGACGGCGGGCTCGACGGTGTCGAGGGCGGTGGGCTCGACCGACTCGCTGAACTCGGTGGCCACGACGTCGGCGTTGGCCGGGGGCGGCTGCTCGACCGCCGGGCTGGTCCGCGACGGCAACATCAACGCGAGCAGAACCACCGCGGCGGTGAGCACGGTCGCGACCAGGAACACGTCCGCGTAGGCCGAGGCGAGCACCTGCACCTGCAACTGCTGGTAGAGGCCGTACAGCCCGGTCACGCCCTGGTCGACCAGCTGCTGCAGGCCCGGCACCGAACCGGTGTCGCCGGCGGGCAGCAGCGCGGACCGGTCGGACAGCAGCTGGTTCTGCTGCGAGCTGACCAGCGCGCCGAGCCCGGCCAACCCGAGACTGCCGGCGACGCGCTGCCCGACGTTGCTCCACGCACTGCCGGCACCCGTCGACTCCGGCGGCAGCGCGGACAGGCCGGCCGTCATGATCGGCATCATGGCCAGGGCGACCCCGAGCGCGCGCAGCGAGGTCCACACCATGATCTCCATCCGGGTAGTGGCCGGAGTGAGGTCGGTCAGCAGGTAGGTGCCGTACGCCGAGATCAGCAGCCCGGCCACCGCGGGCCAGCGCGCCCCGATCAGGTCGTAGAGCTTGCCGGCGATCGGCATCATGATGACCAGCGCGAACGCTTCGGGCAGCAGGGTCAGGCCGGCGTTCAGCGCGGTGAGGCCCTGCCCCTCCTGCATGTACTGCGGCAGGTAGAACAGCACCGCGTTCAGCCCGATCGACACCACGATGATCAGCAGCAGCGAGTTGGTGTAGCTCCACGACTTGAACACCCGCACGTCCAGCAGCGGTGTCTCGACCTCGAGCTCGATCACCACGAACAGCGCCAGGCTCAGCGCGCCGCTGACGAACAGCAGGAGCACCCGGTAGCCGGTCCAACCCCAGCTCTGCCCCTCCGAGCTGGCCAGCAGGATGGCGAACAGCCCGTAGGCGATCGTGATGAAGCCCCAGAAGTCGAACTTCGGCCAGGTGGTCGGCCGGATGCTCGGGAAGACCAGCATGGCGGCGACGGCGCCGAGCAACCCGATCGGCAGGTTGATGAAGAAGATCGCCGGCCAGGTCGTGTGCTCGAGCAGCCAGCCACCCAGGGTCGGGCCTATCGCGGGGGCGACCACCACGCCGAGCCCGTACATGCCCATCGCGGAGCCGATCTTCGCCGGCGGCACGATCCGGTAGAGCATGGTCAGCGAGATCACCGGCAGCACGCCGCCGGGGATCGCCTGCAGGATCCGGAACGCGACCAGGCTGGGCAGGTCCCAGGCCAGCCCGCACAGCGCGGACGTCACCGCGAACCCGGCGAGCGCGAAGGCGTACAGCCTGCTCAGGCCGATGCGGTCACCCAGCCAGCCACACAGCGGCACCACCATGCCCAGGGCCAGCGTGTAGGCCGTGACGATCCACTCCACGTCGTCGGAGCTGGCGCCAAGGTCCTTCTGGATCGCCGGGATCGCCACGTTGACGATGGTGGTGTCCAGCACGGTCGCGAACATCCCGACGACCAACACGATGAGCGGCACGACCCA
The DNA here is from genome assembly GCF_052566575.1 of Pseudonocardia sp. Cha107L01. NCBI lineage: Bacteria > Bacillati > Actinomycetota > Actinomycetes > Pseudonocardiales > Pseudonocardiaceae > Pseudonocardia > Pseudonocardia sp. Cha107L01. The sequence goes on along the minus strand of NZ_CP199579.1, from coordinate 3,334,502 downwards.
ACGGCCGCCGGGGGCCTGGCCGGAGGCCCCGGTCGGCGCTGAACTCGGAACGACGACTTCCATGACACATCCCGGTCGATAGTCGTTGACTGCCTGCCCGCATCGGCGTTCGATCCGGTGCCCGGTCAAACCGGGGAGCTCTCCCCGGTTCGACGTCCATGACCGTACACACAGAACTGGGGAGCAGTCCACACTTATTGCTATGATGCGGGTCATGCAGACCGACACGGACGTCGCGCCTCGGCTGCGTCGGGACGCGCAGCGCAACAGGCAGCTACTCATCGACGCGGCCACCGAGGTACTTCGCGAGCAGGGCATGGACGCCTCGCTGGACGAGATCGCCCGGCGTGCGGGGGTAGGCAATGCCACCCTCTACCGGCGGTTCCCCACCCGGGAGGATCTCTACGAGGCGGTGTTCGCCAACATGGGCGGGATGGTCGGCGAGGCCGCGACGCGTGCCCACCTGATCGATGACCCGTGGACCGCGTTCGCCACCTACATCGAGGAGATCACCCAGTTCTGCGCCGCCGATCGCGGCCTCTCCGACCTCATGATGGCGGGAATGGCCAAGTCACCGGCGCTCAACGCGGTCCGCCTGGAGAGCGAGCGCGTCCTGCAGGACCTACTGGACCGTGCCCAGCGTCAGGGCGCGATCCGGCCGGACATCTACCTCGAGGACGTCACCCTCATGTTGTGCGCGATGCACCGGGTGACCCCCGCCGCGGAGACGGTGGCGCCGGGCACCTGGCGCCGGCATCTGGCCATCGCCCTGGACGGGTTCCGCCACACCGGCTCGACCACCGAGCTGACCGCCCCGCCGATGACCGCCGACCAGATGTTCCGGCTGGCCGAGCAGTTCCAGCCACCCAAGGGCCCCGACCGGTCCGCCGCCGGCCACCGCGAGCACCCCTAGGGTCCCGCGTCAGGCCCCGGCGCGGTTGACCCTGACCCGGACGGTCGGCCCACATCCCGCCGGGCCGGCGATGAGCTCCATCGCGCGAGCCAGGCACCCGACGTCGAACCCCTCGAGGTGGTCGAACAGGTGCCGCCGCACGCTGGCCAGATGCGTGGGGTACGCCCTTTTCAGGTGAGCGAGGCCGGCGTCGGTGAGCACCGCGTTCCAGCCCCGCCCGTCCTCGGCGCACTTCACCCGCTCGACGTCGCCGTGGCCCTCCAGCAGCCCGACGATCCGGGTCATCCCGCTCAGCGACAGGTCGCTCACGGCGGCCAGCTCACTCATCCGCAGCCGCCGGTCCGGAGCCTCCGACAGATACATCAGCACCATGTACTCGCGCAGCGTCAGCCGCGCCTCACTGATCATGTCGGCGTCGACCGAGCGCGCCAGAGTCAGGTACGCGCGACCCCAGGCCCGCACGAACACCTCCTCGTCGGCGTTGAGCGGCGGGAGTGCTGGATCGGCTGTCACAACCACAGAGTACTTCCTTGACAAAGTACCTTCGTCAGTATTTCCTTCACACAGGAAGTACATGCGCACGACGGACCGCAAGGAGAACCAGCACTGATGACCAGGATCGGGATCATCCTCGGCAGCACCCGCCCCGGACGTAACGGCGAGTCGGTCGCCAAGTGGGTCTACGAGACCGCGGCGCGGCGCACGGACGCGGAGTTCGAGCTCGTCGACCTGCTCGACTACAAGCTCCCCCTGCTCGACGAGGCGATGCCGCCTTCGCTGGGCCAGTACGCCCAGCCACACACCCACGAGTGGGCCGCGAAGATCGCCTCGTTCGACGGCTTCGTGATGGTCACCCCCGAGTACAACCACTCCACCTCGGGCGCACTGAAGAACGCCATCGACTTCCTCTACCAGGAGTGGAACAACAAGGCGGTCGGTTTCGTCAGCTACGGCGCGGCCGGCGGCACCCGCGCGGTCGAACACCTGCGCCTCATCGCCGGCGAGCTGATGCTGGCCGACGTCCGGGCCCAGGTGGCGCTGTCACTGTTCACCGACTTCGAGAACTTCAGCGTGTTCAAGCCCGGCGAGCACCACGTCCAGGGCCTGAACACGGTGCTGGACCAGGTCGTCACCTGGAGCACCGCACTCTCCTCGCTGCGGGCCGCCGGCTGACGCGGTACTCAACGCGGGCGGCGCCCCCGGGCCGCACCCCGGACCGGCGCTCCTACCTAACGTCGCACCGAACCGGGCCGGGCGACCGCCCCGTCACCGTCGGCGTGGGCGACCACCAGCGGCAGCATCACCTGGTCCACCACGTCCTCGATGAACTCCGGCGCGATCGGCGCCCCGTAGGCCATGAAGTGCTGCCGGATGAGGCCGGGCCCGACCTGCGCGACCAGCGGGGTCAGCGCGCCGGGCCGCACCGTGCCGCGCACCGCGCCGTGGCGGAGCACCTCCAGCATCGGCGGCACCGCCGAGTCCATCACCTCGGCGCGCAGGGTGCGCAGCAGTTCCGGGTTGCGGGTGACCTCGACGGCCAGGCCGCGCACCGCCTCGCCACGCGGCCCCTCCAGGTAGCCGGCGACCTTGTGCATCAACGCGAGCAGGTCGGCGCGCAGGTCGCCGGTGTCGGGCACGGAGTGCGACGGCTGCTGACTACGGATCGCGTCGACGACCAACTCGGTGCGGCTCGGCCACCGGCGGTACAGCGAGCCCTTGCTGGCCTTCGCCCGCGCGGCCACCCGCTCCATGGTCAGCTCCGCGTAGCCGACCTCGGTCAGCTCGGCGAGGGTCGCCTCGTAGATGGCGTCGTTCAGCTCGTCACCGCGGCGGCGCGGCTTGTTCCGGTAGGTATCGGGGGCGCCGTCGCTGCCGGTGGCCGAGTCTGACGAGGTCGCCATCTTTCTCAGTTTAGGCCGTGCCGCGGGACGGGCGCCGAGCCGACCGCGGGGGTCCGCCGTGGGCAGATGTGGCAAAGGACTCACCGTTTCCAATTGAGTACGACTTGTACTCTATTTATAGTAGAAGTATGTCCACCGCAACCGCCACTCCCCGCAGGGCCGATGCGCCGGCCATGCACTGGCTGGTTCCGATGCTCGTCCTCATGATCGGCAGCTTCATGGCCGTGCTGGACAGCAGCATCGTCAACACAGCCATCCCCACCATGCAGAAGGACCTCGGCGCCTCCTCCGACGACATCGAGTGGGTCAGCACCGGCTACACCCTGGCGCTGGGCGTGATCGTGCCGATCAGCAACTGGCTCGGCGACCGCATCGGCGCCACGATGGCGCACCGGCTCTCGATGATCGGTTTCGCGCTGACCTCGGCGCTGTGCGGCCTGGCCTGGAACCTGGACAGCATGATCGCCTTCCGGGTGCTGCAGGCGATCCCCGGCGGCATCCTGCCGGTGATGACGCTGACGATCCTCTACAAGATCGTCCCCCGGGAGAAGATCGGCTCCGCGATGGGCATCTACGGCCTCGGCGTCATCGTCGCGCCGGCGATCGGCCCGACCCTCGGCGGCTACATCGTCGAGTACCTGGACTGGCGGCTGATCTTCTACATCAACGTGCCGATCGGCCTGCTCGGCGCCGTCGCCGCGTACTTCCTGCTGCCGAGGATGCCGCGCGGCGAGACCCACCCGTTCGACGGCTGGGGCTTCCTGACCATCGGCTACGGACTGTTCGCGCTGCTGCTGGCCACCTCGAAGGGCCAGAAGTGGGGCTGGGACTCCTACCCGACCCTGATCCTAATCATCAGCGGGTTGCTCTCACTGGCGCTCTTCGCGGTCATCGAGAACGAGGTCGAGTACCCGCTGATCAACCTGCGGGTGCTGGCGAACTGGCCGTTCGTGAACTCGCTGCTGATCATCAGCGTGCTGTCCATCGGGCTGTTCGCGGTGTCGTTCTACCTGCCTCAGTTCCTGCAGAACGGCCAGGCACAGACCCCGCTGAACGCGGGCCTGCTGATGCTGCCGCAGGCGTTGGCGATGGCGGTGCTGATGCCGGTCGCCGGCAAGATCTACGACCTGTTCGGCCCGCGCTGGCCGGCGCTCATCGGACTGGCCTTCGCGGCCTACGGCACCTACCTGCTCTCCGGGATCAACGTGGACATGACCCGCCAGGACGTGATCGTGTGGACGATCGTCCGCGCGGTGGGCAACGGTCTGGCGATGATGCCGATCATGACCGCCGGGCTGAACTCGCTGCCCTCGGAGCTCACCGGCTTCGGCAGCGCGATCAACAACATCGCCCAGCGGGTGTCGTCCTCGATCGGCCTCGCCGGTATGGGTGCGCTGGTCTCGACCCAGTCCGCGCAGCTCTCGGCGGACCAGGGCGCCCTGGTCCAGAGCAGCTCCTCGATCCCCCAGATCGAGCAGCTGGTCCAGCAGGGCGGCGCCGCGCTCGCCGGCTACTACCAGGAGGTCCAGCTGCACGTGCTGGCCGCGGCCTACAGCGAGGTCTTCCTCACCGCCGCCGTGCTCACCGCGGCATGCATCGCGCTCGCGGTGACGCTGCGCAAGCCGGCGGCCGTCCCGGCCACTGCCGCCCCCGCTCCGGTGACCAGGCCGACTCCGGTGGTGACCTCCGCCCGGGAGCTCGCAGCGACCAGCCGAGTCCTCCCCCTTACCGAGTACGCGCCGGAGCACGACGAGCGGCACAGCGATTTCCGGGTCGACGCCAGGGTCTAGGGGGGTCTAGGGGGTCTAGGCACCCGGCGTCAGCACGAGGGGTCGGTACGGGCAGTCGGTCAACCAGCCGGCTGCCCGTACCGCGGTTACGCCACCGGCAATCCCAGCGAGCGGGACGATCGCCGCGTCGACCCTTAACAACGGCCCGGATCGGGTACTCCACCTGTCTGTACAGGCTTCGCAGAGCACAGGGATGGAGGGAGCGCGGACGTTGCCGCCCCGGTGCGGCAACTGGTACCGCGCGTTACTCATGGCCCAATCCGAGCAGTTCACAGTGGTCCCGACCCTGGTGGGTCTTGCCGCTGCCACCGCTCACGATGTGGCGCTCGACGCCCAGGTGCTCGCGGTGGACCAGGATCCGGAGCATTCGCCCACGGTGGCCGGCGTGGTGACCGAGCAGCGGCCCGAGCCCGGCATCCAGGTGTCCCCCGGCCAGCGGGTCCTGATCTGGGTGTCGACCCACGGCCCGGAAGGTGGCGGCGGAGGTGGCGGCGGCAACCTGCCCGCTCCGCCGAAGCCCACTCCGCTGGCTCCCGCCGGCGCCAAGTAGGCGGCCGGCGCCAAGTGGACCGCCGGCGGCAAGTGGGCCGCCGGCGCCAGGTGGGCCGGGCGGTCGGTTCTCAGCCGTCCCAGTTGGCGGAACCGGTGTTGGCGTAGCCGGTTAACACCGACTCGCGCCGGCCCTTGCGCCCGGAACCGTTGCGCTCCGAACCGTTGAGCCTGGGGTCCCCACTGGCGTGCCGGTCGGAGTCCTGAGCCTCGTCGTCGATCTTCACCAGCAGCCAGTGACGTTGGTCACCACGGAGCTTGATCTGGGTCAACGCATAACAACCGGAGAGCTTTCCGCCGTCCAGCCAGACCCTGAGGTACCCCCGCCGCAGACCCTCGGACACCGCTTCGTCGCCCAGATTGCGGTAGGTGCCGGTGTCCCACACCATCACCGTGCCGCCCCCGTACTCACCCGGCGGCATCCGGCCCTCGAAGTCCAGATAGCCCAGCGAATGGTCCTCGGTGCGCGTCGCGAGCCGCTTGTCACCAGCGTCGGAGGACGGGCCTTTCGGCACTGCCCAGGAGGCCAGCACGCCATCGACCTCGAGCCGCAGGTCGTAATGCAGACTCGACGGGCCGTGGCGTTGGACGACGAATCGGGACTCGCCCTCAGGCCACCGATCCGACTCGAGCGGCTCACCCGGTCGACCCGGTCGCCGCTGTGCGCGGTGATCGGACGACCCGCCATCGCAGCCTCGGTTCGACATGTCGCTAGAGCTACCCAGACTCGGCCTCGGGAAAACTAGTAATCCGCGCGGTAAGTCCCACACCGCGCCTCGCCGCCCGCACGGCATCGCGTTTTCGGTTCCGGGTGCCGGGTACGCCAGTAGCCGCACTCGACAACGTGAAGAGATCGCGCCTTGAAGAGCATCCAGGACAGCATCGACGTTGACGTCCCGGTCACCACTGCCTACAACCAATGGACCCAGGTCGAGAGCTTCCCCGCCTTCATGTTCGGCGTGGAGCGGGTCTCTCAGATCACCGAGACCAGGACGCACTGGCGGACGAGGGTTGCCGGTGCCGAGCGCGAGTTCGACGCCGAGATCACCGAGCAGCATCCGGACGAGCGCATTGCCTGGCGCACCGTCGACGGTGTGCACCACTCGGGCGTGGTGACCTTCCACCGGCTCGACGACCGCCGCACCCGCATCATGCTGCAGCTGGAGTTCGCGCCCGAGGGCATCATCGAAAAGGCCGGTGCCGCGCTCGGGGTGCTGGGCCGCCAGACCGAGGGTGATCTGGCCCGGTTCAAGGGGTTCATCGAGTCCGAGGGCACCGCGACCGGCGCCTGGCGCGGTGACGTGGCCCGCCCGCCGCAGACGGACCCCAGGCAGATCGACACAGCGCAGACCCAGGCAGCCGGCTCGCGGCCGCCGACCGGTCAGCCACCCTTGCGTTGAGCGGAAGCTGCCGGGCAGAACTCCTAGAGGGTGGCCTCGGCGTCGGTCTGCTCGCCGGCGAGCAGCGGTGAGCGCGCCAATATCATGGTGCCGACCCCGATGAGCACCGCGCCGGACACGGTGCCGACGAGCCAGCCACCGCCCCGCGCCCGCTCGCCGAACACCACAATGCCCCAGATGATCGCCACCACCGGGTTGGTCAGGGTCAGCCCCGGCTGCGAGGCGACCAGGCTGCCGGCCTGCAGCGCGTTCTGCAGCAGGAACAGCGACAGCGGCGCGATCAGCACGACCGCGTAGGTCTGCCAGCTTGTCAGCACCCCGACCACTCCCTCGTGGTAGGCGGCGCCGGCCGCGGCGGTGAGCGCGGCCGTCAGGCCGAACCCGGTGCCCGCCGCGATACCCAGCAGTGCCGCGCGGCGGTGGCCGCTGCTGGCGCGACCCAGCAGCACCGCTGTCGCCTCCAGCGCCAAGGTGGCGGCGAGCCCGATCACCCACTCCAGCGGCGAGACATCCAGCGGGGAACCCCCTTCCGGCGCCAGGCAGACGACGAACAGGACCAGACCGATGGTCATCAGCGCCGTGGCCACCCACTCCGAGCGGCGGGGACGGACCCGGAACACCACCGAGGCGAGCATGATCGTGAACGGCAGCTCGGCCACCAGCACCGGCTGCACGGTGGCGACGCTGCCGACCGCCAGCGCAACGGCCTGCGCGACGAAGCCGGCGAAGATCGCCAGAATGCCGCAGAGCCAGACCGGTCGGCGCAGCAGGTCGAGCAGCATCCGGAGGGAGAACGCCCGATCATCGGACTCGTCGCTGCCAGCGCGCCGTTGCAACACCGACGCCGCGGCATTCAGCAGGGCAGCGAGCACCGCGAGAGGGACAGCCAGCACAACAGGAGATACCCGCCCAGCCGGACCGCGAACCCGAGGCGGCCGGACTGCTCCACCGGCGTCCATCCGAGTGGTTCTGGGCTGACCCACGCATCAAACCCGACGAGGCCGGAAACCCCCTGGGCAGGACCCTGCCACTTTTCGCTGGGGAGCGGAGGAGTGGCCGCGAGCCGGCGGGCCGTTCTCGGGGAGCGGCCCGTCGGCGTTCTATCTAGGGAGTTCCCACGAGGCCGACGCTGGCAGCCGAGTTCTGCGCCCGGGTCGTGCTCGTCGGCGCTGCCTTGGCCGCGGTGGTCTTCGTAGTCGTCCAGTTGCGCCTGGTGGTCGTGCCGGTGGCGATCGCGCTGCTGCTGGCCGCGCTGCTGGCCCCGCTGGTCAGCACGGCCATGTCCCAACCCCGGCTGCCCAGAGGCCTGGCCACCGGGATCGTGCTGGTCGGCGGGCTCACACTGCTTGTCGCGCTGCTCTCGTTCGTGGTCAACGCGCTGCTCGCCGGCCTGCCCGACCTGCGCAGCCAGCTGGACCAGAGCTACCAGCTCAGCATCAAGCCGCTGCTCGCCGGCCCGCCGCTGCGCATCCCGCTGGACCGGTTGGACGACCTGCCGGACGCGTTGGGACGCTCCCTGGTCGGGAACTCCGAGACAATCGTCAACGGGGCGCTCAGCACGGCGGCCACGCTGAGCCAGGTCGCCTCCGCGATGCTGCTCGGTCTGTTCGTCCTGATCTTCTTCCTGTACGACGGCGCCCGGATCTGGGCCTTCCTGCTGCGCGTCGTGCCGCACCACCACCGGGTCAGGGTGGACATCGCCGGCCAGCGGGCGTTCCTTGCGCTGATCAGCTACGCCCGGGCCACCATGTTCGTCGCGGTCGCCGACGCGGTGGGTATCGGCGTCGGGCTCTGGCTGCTCAGGGTGCCGCTCGTGGTGCCGCTGGCCGCCCTGGTGTTCCTCGGCGCGTTCGTGCCCGTCGTCGGCGCGGTGCTGTCCGGCTCGGTGGCGGTGCTGATCGCGCTGGTCGCACAGGGGCCCGTCACGGCGGCCATCGCGCTCGGCGTGGTCATCGCGGTCATGCAGATGGAGGGCAACGTGCTGCAGCCGCTGCTGCTCGGCAGGGCCGTGCGGCTGCACCCACTCGCCGTGGTGCTCTCCGTCGCGGGCGGTGTGGTCGTCGCGGGCATCGCGGGTGCCCTGCTGGCGGTGCCGCTGGTGGCGGTGCTCACCACCGGGTTCCGTGCACTGGCGGAGCCCGCCGAGCCGTCGATCCCCGGTGTCGGCGATACCGGCGAACCGTCGATCCCCGGTGTCGGCGATACCGGCGAACCGTCGATCCCGGACGTCGGCGATACCGGCGAACCGCGCGCCGGCTGAGCGGCTCGGGCCGGCCGACACAGCGGCCCAGTTCGTTGGACGTCCAACGGGTTCCGTCGGCCGCCATGGCGACGACCAGCGGGTTTTACCCACGTTCCACCGGGTATTCGGGCCCCATGAGGACGCCTGGATGTGGGTCATGAGCCGCCGGCGCGGTCTGGTTCTGGGTGCCGGCGGCTTCCTGGGCGCGGCCTGGATGCTCGGTGCGCTCGCGGCGCTGCAGAAGGCGACGTCGTGGGATGCCCGCGAGGCCGACCTGATGGTGGGCACCTCGGCGGGATCCGTGCTCGCCGGTCTGCTGCGCGCCGGTGTGTCCATCGACGACCTGTACGGCCAGCACTGCGGCGAGAAGGTCACCGACGAGCTCACCGCGCTGCCGGAGAGCCCCCCGGCCGGCCTGCCCTTCGACCTGCTCGACGAGCCCTGCTGGCCCGGGCTGCCCGAGTTCGGCTTCGGCTCGGCTCCGCTGGTGGCGCGGATGGCCAAGAGCCCACTGCGGTTCAGCCCGACCGCGGTGTGCGCGGCGCTGCTGCCCCGAGGCCGGCGGGCGCCCACCCGGATCGGCAAACTGATCGAGGATGCCGGCCATTCGGACCGGTGGCCGGACGCTACCTGGGTGGTGGCGATGGACTACCACACCGGCGCTCGAGTCCCGTTCGGTCGGCCGGACAGTCCCGCCGCGCCGCTCGCCAGGGCCGTGATGGCGTCCTGTGCGGTGCCGGCCTGGTACTCACCGGTCCGGATCGGACCGGTGCCCTACATCGACGGCGGTGTCTGCTCGCCGTGCAACGCCGATCTGCTGGCCGCCGCCGACCTGGATGAGGTGTTCGTGTTGGCGCCGATGGCCTCGGTCGAGCTGGACAGCCCCCACTCGCCGCTGGCCTGGCTGGAGCGGCGGTTCCGGCGTTCGGTGACCAAGCGGCTGCACCGCGAGCTCGGGAGTCTGGAGTCCCGAGGCACCCGGGTCACCCTGCTCACGCCCAATGCCGCCGACCTCGCGGCGATGGGCGTCAACATGATGGACGGGGCGCGCCGCGAGGAAGTGCTGCGCACCGCCAGGGACAGCGTCGAGCGGTACCTGGCCTACACGGGCGAGCGACCCGTGACCGCCGCCCAGGGCGCGGTCCCGGCAGAGATGCCCGTCAAGGTGCCGGTCGCCGCACTGGTGAAGGCCTCGGTGAAGAACCAGGTCAAGGCGGCCACGACCAAGAAGATCGGCGCGAGCGGGCCGGTCCTCGGCGCGGCGTGAGCTGGGCGGTCGTCCGTTCCGGGGCGCCGACCGGGGCAGGCGCGCGGCTCAGCCCGCGGACTCCACATCAACACCGGGGCGACCCTCGAGCACCTCGGACCGGCATTGGGTGGCGGCGTCCCGATAGACCTGGCCGCAGGCTGGTGTGCTCACGGCGGCGAGTTGGTCCCACAGGGTGGCCCGGTCCAGGAGGAGTCGCGCCCGCTCGGAGGCGGCGGCGGAGGCGGCGGCAAGGGCAACGGCATTGCTCGCCAGTTGTGTCCAGAGCTCCACCTGGCGGTCCCCGAGCTGGCCGTACGGGATCTCTGGCTCCCTCGCCATATTCAGCATCCTCGGGGTCACGCGCTCTCCGACGGCAGCCCGGCCGGGGCTACCCGGGTTTGCCGTACCCGTTCTGGTCGCGCGCTACGCACCATTCGGCGGAGAACGCGCCGTGACATTCCCGGCGTGACATTCCCGGCGTGACATTCCCGGCGTGACATTCCCGACGTGACATGCCGGCCGGGTCCTCACCGGGCGCGGAGTCGGGGGGACTAGATAAGATTGGGGTAGCCCTGGTTACACAGTCAGCTGCGGCCAATCGCTCGTGTGACGTTCGGGTGCATCTGGCATCGCGGCGACCGGGTCCCTGGGACACGGCCGTGCGGGCCCCGCCTCCGAGCGCCACCTCAACGATGTGAGGCGCGCTGATGACGGTGAGTCCTGCCACCGGCCGAGGAGGCCACGACCCGGGAGAGCCCGACCGCCCCGAAACAGGTCCGCCCGACCGCACCGCAACGGGCCGGTCCGACGATCTGGGGCCGGTCCCGGCACCGGGCGGCACCGTGGTCGAGGTCCGGGTCGCCGCACAGGCTGACCAGGTTCCCATCGTCCGGACGGTGGCGGCCGAGGTCGCGGCCCGTGCCGATTTCGACCTCGACTCGATCTCCGATCTCCGGATGGCGGTCGACGAGGTCTGCGCGACCCTGGTCGGGCTCGCCGCCCCCGGCGGTGCGCTGCGCTGCGTGTTCGCGGTGGACCCGGACCGCATCCAGGTCGCCGTCACCGCTCCCCCTCGCCGTCCCGGCACCGTCTTCGACACCGGAGGCTTCGGGTGGCGGGTGCTCCAGACGCTGGTCGACGAGGTCGTCAGCCAGTCCGGGGCCGACCCGGCGCCCGACGGCGAGCGGCACACCGAGTTGGGGATCCGCTTCACCAAGAAAGCGCTGCGCGGATGACCGGCGCCGCTTCCGGGGGCACCCCAACCCCACCGCCGAGCGACCCGTCCGCCAAGGCGAGCGCCGGCGCGGTGCCCGTCCCGGACCCTCGCGACGCCGAGTACGCACACCTGGTTCCGCTGTTGCACGAACACGCGGCGCTCGCCGCCGACGAACCACGCCGCGGCGTGCTGCGCGATCGGCTCATCACCGGGTACCTCCCGGTCGCCCAGCACCTGGCCAGGCGTTTCATCCACCGCGGCGTGCCGCTGGAGGATTTGGTCCAGGTCGCCACGCTCGGGCTGATCAACGCCGTTGACCGGTTCGACCCGGCATTCGGCCGCGAGTTCCTCGCCTATGCGATCCCGACGATCCAGGGCGAGCTGCGGCGCTACTTCCGCGACCACAGCTGGTCGATGCGGGTCCCGCGCCGGCTCAAGGACCTGCACGTCTCGATCAACCGGGTGACCGAGGAACTGGCCCAGGGCCTCGGCCGGGCCCCGCGACCGAGCGAGATCGCCAGCAGGCTCGGCATCAGTCTCGACGAGGTGCTCGAGGGGTTGGAGGCGACCGCGAGCTACGCGAGCCAGTCGCTGGACGAGGTACTCACGGAGGGCGAGGACAAGGCCACGCTCGCCAACCTGCTCGGCACCAACGACACCGGGCTCGAGCTGGTGGAGGTCCACCAGACGCTGGGGCCGCTGCTCGAGACACTGCCGGCCCGCGAGCGCACCATCCTGGTGCTGCGGTTCTTCGAGAACATGACACAGAGCAAGATCGCGGCCCAGCTCGGTATCTCCCAGATGCACGTGTCCCGACTGCTCACCCAGACCTTGGCCACCCTGCGCGAGCGGGTCCTCGACCCCGAGCCTGACGAACCCGGCCCGGTGAAAGCCGAGGTTCGCGGGCCCGGGGTGGGTGGGCCCGCGGTGGGTGGGGTGGAGCGGATGCCCCTTCGACCGATGCGCCAGCAGCTGCCGCAACAGCAGCGCAGTTCCACCGACGCCTGACCGGTCGGCGCCGGCCGGGCCCGCTGCCCGGCCGGTGCCGTTCGGCGCTCGGCGCCCCGGCTAGCTGGGAACTGTCCGACCCGGATGCGAACATATGTTCGTGTCGAGCGAGGCGGACATCCTGCACGCCGATCTCGACGCGTTCTATGCCTCCGTCGAGCAGCGCGACGACCGCCGGCTGCGCGGCCGGCCGGTGATCGTCGGGGGCGGCGTGGTGCTGGCGGCCAGCTACGAGGCCAAGGCCTACGGGGTGCGCACGGCGATGCCCGGTGGGCAGGCCCGGCGGCTCTGCCCTCGGGCCATCGTGGTGCCGCCGAGGATGGCCGCGTACACCGAGGCGAGCCGGGCTGTGTTCGAGGTGTTCCGCTCCACCACGCCGCTGGTGGAGCCGCTGTCCATCGACGAGGCATTTCTCGCCGTCGGCGGCCTGCGCCGGATCGCCGGCCCGCCGGAGCAGATCGCGCACCGGCTGCGCCGCGAGGTGGCCGCCCAGGTCGGCCTGCCGATCACCGTCGGGGTGGCCCGGACCAAGTTCCTCGCCAAGGTCGCCAGCCAGGTCGCCAAGCCGGACGGCCTGCTCGTGGTGGCGCCGGAGCGCGAGCTGGAGTTCCTGCATCCGCTGCCGGTGGAGCTGCTGTGGGGCGTCGGCGCGGTGACCGCCGACAAGCTGCATGGCTGGGGCATCACCACGGTCGCCCAGGTTGCCGAGCTGTCCGAGGCATCGCTGGTGTCGCTGCTCGGTCGCGGCGTGGGGCGTCAGCTGCACGCGCTCGCCCACAACCGCGATCCCCGCCGGGTCGAGACCGGTCGGCGCCGGGGCTCGATCGGCTCGCAGCGCGCGCTCGGCAGGCGCCGCAGGTCACCGGAGGAGCTCGACGCGGTGCTCATCGGCCTGGTCGACCGGGTGACCAGGCGGATGCGCTCGGCCGGGCGGGTGGGCCGCACCGTGATGCTGCGGCTGCGCTTCGACGACTTCACCCGGGCCACCCGGTCACACACCATGGCCGGCGCCACCGCGCAGACCGACGCGATCCTGGGCGCGGTGCGGGCGCTGTACGCCGCCGCGCGGCCGCTGGTCGCGCAGCGCGGACTGACCCTGATCGGTATCGCGGTCGGCAACCTGGACGACGGCGGCGCCGTCCAGCTCGCGCTGCCGTTCGACGGTCCGCCGATGGCACTGGACATCGCGCTGGACCACGTCCGGGAGCGGTTCGGGTCGGCCGCGGTCACCCGGGGCGTACTGCTCGGCCGCGACCAGGGCCTGGAGATGCCCCGGCTGCCGGACTGATCGCCGCCCGGTACCGGTTCAGGCGGTGGGCCGGCGCGGACCGCAGGTTCAGCCAGCGGGGCCGGCGCGGACCGCCGACACAGCCGGCGGGCTCGGCACAGCCGGCAGGATCAGGCTGCGCGACGTCCGGGCCGACCGCTTGTTACCGAGCTGCACACCAGGCAGGTTTTCGGCGCCCGCGGCCTGCCTGGTGTGCAGCTCGGTAACCACAGGCAGCCTGGTGGCCGGTTCGGTGGCCGATGACGGGGGCATTGGCAGGGAGTCGCCCTTGGTCGGCCACCTGAGCAGGGGCGGCCCCGAACAGCCGTGATATCCCGTTGATCACTCGCCGGCGATTCCTGCGGAGTCGTGCGTGAGGCTTCGGTGCGCCGAGCACCTTGTTACCGAGCTGCACACCAGGCAGGTTGTGGGCGCCGAAAACCTGCCTCCTGTGCAGCTCGGTAACAACACCCACCCGCAAGCCCCGTGCACCCCGCAAGCCCCGTGCGTCCCGCCCGGTGCCGGTTCAGGCGGTGGGCCCGATGTCGGCGAGCCCGAGCGCGCGTACCGACTCCTCGCGCATCGCCACCTTGCGGATCTTGCCGGTCACCGTCATCGGGAACTCGTCGGCCAGGTACACGTAGCGGGGGATCTTGTAGTGCGCGAGCTTGCCGGTGCAGAACTCGCGCAGCCCGGCGGCATCCAGCGGCGCGCGGCCCTCCCGCATCCGGATCCAGGCGCACAGCTCCTCGCCGTACTTCGCGTCCGGCACGCCGACCACCTGCACGTCCGCGATGTCCGGGTGCGAGTACAGGAACTCCTCGATCTCCCGGGGATAGACGTTCTCGCCGCCCCGGATGACCATGTCCTTGAGCCGCCCGACGATGTTGACGTAGTCTTCGTCGTCCATGGTGGCGAGGTCGCCGGTGTGCATCCAGCCGGCCTCGTCGATCGCCTCGGCGGTCTTCTCCGGCTGTTCCCAGTAGCCGCGCATCACCAGGTAACCCCTGGCACACAGCTCGCCGGTCTCGCCGCGCGGCACGGTCAGCCCGGTCTCCGGGTCGACCAGCTTGATCTCCACGTGCGGCTGCGGGGTGCCGACCGTGGCGGTGCGCCGCTCCAGGGACGCGTCCACCCGGGTGTGCGTGGACACCGGCGAGGTCTCGGTCATGCCGTAGCTGATGGTGATCTGCTCCATGTGCATCTCGGAGACGACCCGCTTCATGTACTCCACCGGGCACGGCGAGCCGGACATGATCCCGGTGCGCAGCGAGGACAGGTCGGCGCCGGCGAAGTCGGGGTGCTCGAGGATGCCGATGAACATCGTCGGCACGCCGTACAGCGCGGTGCAACGCTCGGCCTGGATCGCCAGCAGCGTGGCCCCGGCGTCGAACGACGGGGCCGGGATGACCACGCACGAGCCGTGCGCCATCGAACCGAGGTTGCCCATCACCATGCCGAAGCAGTGGTAGAAGGGCACCTGCACACACAGCCGCTCCTCCTCGGTGAACCGCTGCACCTCGGTGACCAGGAAGCCGTTGTTCAGGATGTTGTGGTGGGTCAGCGTGGCGCCCTTGGGGAACCCGGTGGTGCCCGAGGTGTACTGGATGTTGATCGGGTCGTCCCGGTCCAGGGTGGCCATCCGGGCGCCGACCGCACCCGCGTCGGCGGTGGTGGCGGCCAGTGAGTCCCACTCCGGCGAGCCGAGCAGCACCACCTCACGCAGCGCCGGCGCGTCCGGGCGCACGTCCGAGATCGTCGCCGCGTAGTCCGAGGACTTGAACGACGGCGCGGAGACAAGCACCGAGATGCCGGCCTGGTTGAGCACGTAGCGCAGTTCGTGCGAGCGGTACGCCGGGTTGATGTTCACCAGGATCGCGCCGATCTTGGCGGTGGCGTACTGCACGAGCACCCACTCCGGCACGTTCGGCGCCCAGATTCCGACGCGGTCGCCCTTCGCGATGCCCAGCCCGAGGAGCCCGGTGGCCAGCGAGTCGACCGCCGCGGTCAGCTCGCGGTAGGTCCAGCGCCGGCCGCTCGGTACGTCGACCAGGGCGTCCCGGTCGCCGAACGCCTCGGTGGTGCGCTCCAGCTGTCCGCCGATGGTGGCGCCGATGAGCGGCGTCTCGGAGGGGCCACTGGCGTAGCTCAGTGCGGTGGTCGGCATCGCGCGGCCTTTCGCAGAACGACGGTGTCCCAGGTTTTCTCTATAGAACGCGTTGCTTGCGCAGCGAACTTCGGGCCACCGGGTCCACCGTGATCGTGAGCCTGGCCCCAGTCTGGTTGCGGGATTCTATAGAATACGCGATGCTCCGGTCCAGATGGAACCCGGCTGGCCGGGGAGACCGCGGAGGGCCGTCGCGCCCGAGGGGAAGTAGCCCGTGAAGACCGTCGCCGCCGTCCTGCACGAGATCGGCAAGCCGCTGGAGATCGAGGAGCTCGACCTGGACGGCCCCGCCGAGGGCGAGGTGCTGATCCGCTACACGCACGCCGGGCTGTGCCACTCCGACCTGCACGTGATGCAGGGCGACCTCGAGGGCTGGCTGCCGATGGTGCTCGGGCACGAGGGCGCCGGCGTGGTCGAGGAGATCGGCCCCGGGGTGACGCGGGTGGCACCGGGTGACCACGTGGTCTGCTCGTTCATCCCCAGCTGCGGCTCGTGCCACTGGTGTGCCACCGGCCAGCAGGCGATCTGCGACATGGGTGCGGCGATCATGCGCGGGCACCTCCCGGGGCCACGCTGGCCGATCACCGGGCCGGCCGGGCGCTACGGCGCGATGTGCATGCTCGGCACGTTCAGCCAGTACGGGGTGATCTCGCAGAACTCCGCGGTGCGCATCGAGCCCGACCTGCCACTGGACGCGGCCACCTTGGTCGGCTGCGGGGTACCCACCGGCTGGGGCTCGGCGGTGAACGCGGCCGACGTCCGCCCCGGTGACACCGTCCTGGTCTTCGGCGTCGGCGGCATCGGGGTGAACGCGGTACAGGCCGCCCGGTTCGCCGGCGCCAAGTACGTGATCGCGGTGGACCCGCTGGCCAACAAGCGGGAGGCGGCCGAGCGGCTGGGGGCCACCCACTCGGTCGGCACCGGCGCGGAGGCCGGACAGCTGGCCCGCGAGCTGACCAGGGGCCTCGGCGCGGACAAGGCGATCCTGACCGTGGACAAGATGACCGCCGAGGTGGTCCGGGAGGCCTTCGACGCGACCGGCAAGGCGAGCACGATCGTGCTCACCGCCATGTCCGGCTTCGCCGAGCAGACCCTGGTGCTGCCCGGTGTGGTGGCGACCCTGTACAAGAAAACGATCAAGGGCAGCCTGTTCGGCGACTGCAACCCGACGACCGACATCCCCCGCCTGCTCGACCTGTACCGCACCGGCGACCTCAAGCTCGACGAGCTGATCACCACCCGGTACACCCTGGAGGACGTCAACACCGGCTACGACGACCTGCTCGCCGGCAAGAACGTCCGAGGCCTCATCGTCCACCAGCACTAGCGCGTTGCCCGTGAGTGGCGAGTGGTCCCATGGGACCACTCGCCACTCACGAGGTTTGTGAGGTCCCAGTGTCCGGGTCGGAGAGCACGCCGCGCTCCACCAGGAGCTCCACCAGCAGGTCGCCGGCGTTGCGGATGTGTGCGGTCATCGCGTCCCGCGCGGTACGGGCACTGCGGTGTTCCAGCCCGCGCAGGATCGGCAGGTGGTCGTCCCGCGCCGCGGCCGGCCAGCCGGGGATCTGGTCGTACAGGTCGAACGGCACGTACTTCAACGTCAGCCGGAGCAGCCAGGTCAGTTTGGGCGAGGCCGCCGAGCGGTTGATCAGCCGGTGCATCTCGAAGTCGGTCTTCTCGGTGGCGCGCAGGTCGCCGCGCTCGATCGCGGTGATCAGCTCGCGCTGCAGCGCGGCGAGCGTCTCCAGGTCGGCGTCGGTCAGCCGCACCGCGGCACGCGCGGCGAGCTCACCGGAGAGGTAGGCCTGTGCGTCGTAGAGGTCCAGCACGTCCTGCCGGCTCATCGGCACCACGCTGAAACCGCGTCCGGGCTGGAAGTCGACCAGCCCCTCGCCGTGCAGCGACATCAGCGCCTCGCGGACCGGCGTCGCGCTGACCCCGAACCGTTCGGCGAGGTGCTCGGTACGCAGCCGGGCGTGGCCGGGCTCAGCGCCGGTCATGATCAGGTCCCGGATCCGCCGCGCCACCTGCGGGCTGAGCCGCTCGCCCGACTCCAGGCTCGGGATCAACGGCTCAGGGGGTTCGGGGCGCACCTAACGTCTCCAGCCCGCGGTCACGCCGCGACTGTAGTCGCCGGCCCATCCGACTGGCACCACCCGAACTGACCTCTTGATGAATCGTTGAACAATCCTCTAACATGACTCGCATCGCGGTGACAGCCACCATCGGGTGAAGCGTCGACCACAGTTCGAGCGAGGTAGCCATGACCAGCTCCGACCCTGCTCCAAGCCCGGCCCACGAGCCCACGGCCGCCTCTCGGAAGGTCGCCTCTCGCAAAGTCATCGTGGCCAGCCTGGTCGGCACCTCGCTGGAGTGGTACGACTTCTTCCTTTACGCCACCGCCTCGGCCCTGGTGTTCAACAAGCTGTTCTTCCCGCACTTCGACCCGCTGGTGGGCACCCTGCTGGCGTTCACCACCGCCTCGGTGGGCTTCATCGCCCGCCCGCTCGGCGGCATGATCTTCGGGCACTTCGGCGACCGGACCGGCCGCAAGCAGGTGCTGGTCATCACGCTGCTGCTGATGGGCGGCGCGACCTTCCTGATCGGCGTCCTGCCCACCTACGCCACGATCGGCGTCGCGGCCCCGATCCTGCTCGCCGTGCTGCGCTTCGTGCAGGGCATCGGGCTCGGCGGCGAGTGGGGCGGCGCGGTCCTGATGACCCTCGAGCACGGCGATCCCAAGCGGCGCGGCTTCAACGCCAGCTGGCCGCAGATCGGCGTGCCGGTGGGCAACCTGCTCGCCGCCGGCGTGCTCGGGCTGCTCAACGCGCTGCTGTCCGAGCAGGCGTTCCTGTCCTGGGGCTGGCGGATCGGGTTCCTGCTGTCCGGCGGGCTGATGCTGGTCGGCCTGTGGATCCGCACCACCATCGCGGAGAGCCCGCTGTTCGCCGAGCTGGAACACAAGGGCGAGCAGGCCAAGCTCCCACTGCTCGAGGTGATCAAGAACCATCCGCGCGGTCTGCTGGTCTCGATGGGGCTGCGGATCGGCACCGACGTCGCGTTCTACACCTTCACCTCCTACATCCTGGTCTACCTCTCCACCACGCTGAGGATGGACCGGAGCGTCGGGCTCAACGCGGTGCTGATCGGCTCGGCCTGCCAGCTGGCCCTCATCCCGCTGTTCGGGTCATTGTCCGACCGCTACGGGCGCCGGCCCATCTACGCGATCGGCGCGGTGAGCGCGGCGGTCTGGTCGTTCGCGTTCTTCCCGCTGCTGGCCACCAGGTCGGTGGTCGTCATCATCCTGGCCACCGTCGTCGCTCTGGTCACCCACGCGATCATGTACGGCCCGCAGGCCGCGTTCGTCGCCGAGCTGTTCTCGACCAAGCTGCGGTTCAGTGGCGCGGCCGGGTACCAGCTCGCCGGCGTCCTGAGCGGCGGCATCGCACCCATCGTGTCGATCGCGCTGGTCGCCCGGTTCGGGACCGTGTACGCGGTGTCCTGCTACGTGGTGGCCATGCTGCTGCTCACCCTGATCGCGCTCAAGTACGCCCCGGAGACGGCTCACCACGACCTGACGAACGAGCACCCGGACGCGATCGACCAGACGGCCCCCGCCTAACCGTCCGCCGCACACAGCGCTGGGCCGCCGCTACACCTTCTTTCGGTGCCGCACACCTGCTCCAGTGGGTGCGCGGCACCGAAAGAGGGTGTGCGGATGGTGGGCGGGGGGACGGGGGGCGCCTACGCCGGGCGGCGCGCCGTGTAGGCCTCGACCAGCTGGCGCTCGGCGTCGTCCAGGTACTTCGCCAGCAGGTGCTCAGCCTCCACCCCGTTGCCCCGCTCCAGCGCCGCCAGGATGTCGCGGTTGCGGGACAGGTACGGCTCGTGGAACCAGCGCGGGTTCGCCATCACGTGGAACACCAGCCGCAGCTCGGCCAGCACGCCGCGCATGAGCTCGTCGAGCCGAGGGCTCCCGGCCACCGCGACGATCTCCTGGTGGAACCGGATGTTGGCGGTGCCCAGCCCCCGCCAGTCCTGCTCACCCAGCGACAGCTCGCCCTGGCGCACGGCGTCGGCGATGTCCGCCAGGTTCGGCGGCGGCTCGGTGACCGTGCGCGCCACCGAGCACTCCACGTGCTTGCGGACCCGGTACAGGTCGAGCACGTCGGCCATGTCCAGCACGCGGACGAACACGCCCCGGTTCAGCTTGTGTTCCAGCAGCCGCTCGTGGGTGAGCAGCCGGAACGCCTCGCGCAGCGTGTTGCGGGAGATCCCGAGCGCCTCGGTGATGTCCTCCTCGGCGAGGCGGGTGCCCGGCGGGAAGTAGCCGGCACTGACCCTGGTGCGCAGGATGCCGGCGACGCGCTCGGCCGTGCTCGTGCGGCCGAGCAGGGCCCGATCGGCTACCAACCCGTCGGCGTCCACGCCGGCCTCCTGGTCAGCTCAGCAGGTGACTCAACACCCGGTCCGGCAATCTCGCCACGCGGCCCACTATCGGGAGATTGTTGAACGATTCTCACGGTAGCACCTACCGCGGTGTGTCGAGGGCCTCGGCGTGCTGGGATCCCCGACTCCGCGGCTGAGCGGGTGCGCCCCTGCCCGCGGGGAGGGCAACCGCGCCGGCTAGCGTTCGCGTTGTGGATCTCGGGTACCTGACCCATGTGGCGGACTGGGGCGCGCCCGCCGAGGTGTACCGCGACACCATCGAGATGGCGGTCGCCGCCGAGGCGCTGGGGTTCAGCTCGTTCTGGGTGGCCCAGCACCACACCCGGGCACTGCGGGGCGTGTTGCCCTCCCCGCTCGTGCTGCTCGCCGCCGTGGCCCAGCGCACCTCGACGATCCGGCTCGGCACCGCGGTCATCGTCGCACCGCTGGAACACCCGCGCCGCCTCGCCGAGGACGCCGCCGTGACCGACCTGCTCGCCGGCGGCCGGCTGCAGCTGGGTATCGGGGCCGGCAGTGACGCCTCGGCGGCCGCCGCGTTCGGGCTCGACCACGGGGCGCGGCACGCCCGCTGCGCCGAGGTGGTCGACGAGCTCTGCACACTGCTGGACGGCGACGAGCACCTGCCCGCCACCGGTGACCTGCGCCGCCGGCTGTGGTGGGCGACCGGCTCACCGGCCGGCGTGGACGCGGCGGCGGCGCACGGGATGGGCGTCATCTCCGGGCGGCCCGCCGACGCCCAGGGCTCGACGGTGCTCGACGACCTGGCCCGTTACTGGGACACCGCCCTCGACCGGCCCCGGGTGGCCGTGTCCCGGGTGGCCCGGTCCGGCGAACACGGCGCCGACCTGCTCACCCGGTGGCGGGCCGACCCGGCGCTGCGCTGGGCCACTGAGCTGATCGTGCAGACCCAGCCGACCCGCACCGGGCTCGACCTGCAGCTGCCGATGATGCGGTTGCTGGCCGACGAGGTCGCGCCCGTGCTGAGAGCCGTCGAACCGCTGATCCCGGCTTGAGAACCAGTCGTCAGACCTCGGCCGGCTGAGGCTCCGGACGGGACACGACCGACACCGCGATCGCGCCGACCCCCGCCACGGCGGCGAAGATGTAGAAGCCCCACGGGTAGGCGATGCCGGCGGTCAGCAGCGCACCGCCGACCAGCGGCCCGGTGATCGCACCGAGCCGACCGATGCCGCTGGCCGAGCCGAGCGCCGTGCCGCGCACCCAGGTCGGGTAGCGCTGGCTGATGAAGGCATAGACCAGCACCTGCGCACTGAAGACGAAGATCCCGGCCAACAGCACGCCGAGGTACACCGTGGCACCGGGCAGCTTGATGCTGAGCAGCGCCAGGAACAGCATCGCGGCGGCGAACCAGGCGATGGTCGCCGGCCGCACCCCGATCCGGTCCGCCACCCGCCCGGCGATCAGCATCCCGACCACCGCGCCGACGTTGAGGACCAGCAGCAGCGCCAGCGAAGCGCCGAGCTGGTACCCGGCCGAGCGCATGATCTCGGGCAGCCAGGTGTTCAGCCCGTAGACCAGCAGCAACCCCATGAACGAGGTCACCCAGAACGCGAGCGTGGGCAGCAGGTAGCCGCCGCGGAACAGTGCGGTGACCGGGTTGCGCACCTCGGCCGCGCCAGCCGCGGCCGCCGGGGCACCGGCGGCTCTGGCTCGCAGGTACCAGGTCGACTCGGGCAGGTAGCGCACCATCACCGGGACCAGTACCAGCGCCGGCAGCGCCCCGATCACGAACATCGGCCGCCAGCCCAGGGTCGGCACCACCGCGATGCCCAGCAGCGCGGTGAGCACCGCGCCGACGTGGTAGCCGGTCATCATCGTGGTGATCGCACCGCCGGCGCGCCCCGGTTTGGCGTACTCGTTCACCAGCGCGAGCGCCACCGGCAGCACGCCGCCGAGGCCGAGGCCGGCGAGGAACCGCAGCACCGCGAACACCCACGGGTTCGGCGCGGCGGCGCACAGCAGGGTGAGCACGGAGAACGCCACGACCGTGATCAGCATGGTGCGGCGGCGGCCGATCAGGTCGGTGACCGGGCCGGTGGCCAGTGCACCGGCCATCACGCCGAGCAGCCCGATCACGGAGATCAGCGACGCGGTGTTCGGGGTGAGCCCCCAGGCCGGGAACCGCAGCAGGGACGGCAGCACGACGCCGACCACCACCAGGTCGAACCCCTCCAGCGCCACCGCCGACCAACACAGCGGCAGTACCCATCGCGCGTAGCGCTCCCGGCTGTTGGTCACGCTCGTCGTCGAGTCTGTGGACATCTGGGGCCACCTTCCGCCAATTCCCCGCGACCGGAGTGGAGCGAAGTATCCGTAAGCGGCGTGGCCGACGTCAGCACGCCCTTCCGCTCAGCGAAAGGGTTCCCGCGGAATGGAACGCCGGGGAGCCGGGGAATGGTGGCCGGACATAGTTGCGGGCGGTGCCCGGAGGGGGATCTCAGGCACCGCCCGCGAGCGCGAACACCCGGGTTACCAAGCTGCACTAGGCGCCGTGTTGGTCGGTCTCGGCCTCAGCATGCGACGGCCGCATGGTGAGGCAGACCCACGGCGGACTCTCGTCGCGTCGTGCGTGGCGTGGGTGCCCGGTGGCTCGCGCTGGGAGCCCCGACGGGGAGGACGAACCTTCTCTGCCGATCCGGCCTTGGCTCGTCGAGGTTCCGTGGCAGCCATGTATACGCCGGTCCCCGGCCCGCCACAAGGGCCGCCGGAGCGACGATGCGGGTGACGTTGTCAGGATAAGGGCAGGTCAAGACCCCGATGGGCTGAGTTTCCGACCACGGCTGAGCGGCCGCTGAGCACGCCGCATCCACCGGTTCCGTGCGGTACAGTCAGTTCTCCGCCACCTAGACCCAATCGGCGGACAAGTCTCAGCATCGGCTCATTCATGCCTTATCGACATTGGATTCCCTGGACGCCCGGTTGGCATGACACTGGCCGGGCCGATGAGTCGACCCGCGAGCATGCCGTGTTCGGACTGTTCACTCCGGGGCATGCCTCCGGTCACGACTACGAGGAGAAATGCCGGCGGGCGGTTCGGGCCACCGAACTGGAGCGGGTTGCCGCCGAGACTCGCCGCGCGGCCGTCGCACTCGCCGTGGACGAATGGTTACCGCTGGACCGGGAATCGTTTGAGGCAATCCACCGGAAAATGCTCAGCAGCCGGCTCACCATGACCATCGCCGCGCTGAACCTCATGGGGATCCAGACCCTGCTGCCCGGCGAGCGACCGTTCGACGCGGCGGTCGACCTGCCCGCGGGCACCTGCATCTACCTCCGGGAACCTGTTCCGAACGACGACGATTCACCGGATATCGCAGACGGTCTCGACGCTCTGAGCGGGCTCATTGGCGACTTCAAGCGGTCCACCATCCTGATCAGCGGGATCCGCATTCAGCCGAGGCACGTGTCGGGCGTCGAATTCTTGGCCCTGGTGGCCGCACACCGGACAATCATGGCCTTGTTCGGCGAATTCTTGGCGCGCAAATACATTCTGGAGGGTTGGAGCCTGGTGTAGTTGCCGACTTCGTCAAGGGGCTGAGTGTGCTCAACCGCTAGCGACCGGACTCACTTACCCGTACTGAACGGGGTGACTAGAACTTGTGACCCATCCCGTCGCGATCGGCGTCCTCGAGAGTGCGCCGAGGAGGGCGACGCCATGTCGGCGAGCACCGAACCCCAGGCGCCACCCTCCGTCGTCCATATCTTGTGGATCAACGGTGGGTTGAGCTGCGACGGTGAGTCGGTGGCCCTGACGGCCGCCACCCAACCCAGCATCGAGGAGATCGCGCTCAGCGCCCTGCCCGGCCTGCCCGAGGTGGCCCTGCACTGGCCGCTGATCGACTTCGACAACGGGCCGATCGGCGGGGTCAACGACTTCATCGAGTGGTTCTTCAAGGCCGACCGCGGCGAGCTCGAACCGTTCGTACTGATCATCGAAGGCTCGATCCCCAACGAAGCGGTCAAGCCCGAGGGCTACTGGTGCGGCTTCGGCAACGACCCGGCCACCGGGCAGCCGATGACCACGAGCGAGTGGATCGACCGGCTCGCACCGAAGGCGCTGGCAATCCTCGCGGCCGGTACCTGCGCCACCTACGGCGGCATCCACGCCATGGCGGGCAACCCGACCGGCGCCATGGGCGTGCCCGACTACCTGGGCTGGAACTGGAAGTCCAAGGCCGGCATCCCGATCGTCTGCGTACCCGGCTGCCCCACCCACCCGGACAACCTGTCCGAAACGATCCTGTACCTGCTCTACCAGGCAACCGGCGCCGCGCCGATGATCCCGCTGGACGAGGCGCTGCGGCCGAAGTGGCTGTTCGGCTCCACCGTGCACGAGGGCTGTGACCGCGGCGGCTACTACGAGCAGGGCGAGTTCGCCGCCGAGTACGGCGACACCACCTGCCTGGTCAAACTCGGCTGCTGGGGGCCCGTGGTCAAGTGCAACGTGCCGAAGCGCGGCTGGATCAACGGCGTCGGCGGCTGCCCGAACGTGGGCGGCATCTGCATCGGCTGCACCATGCCCGGCTTCCCGGACAAGTTCATGCCGTTCATGGACGCCCCACCCGGCAGCAAGGTCTCCGGCACCGCGAGCAGCGCGTACGGCAGCCTGATCCGCCGGCTGCGCAACATCACCCTGCGCAGCGTCGACGCCGAGCCCAACTGGCGCGCCAAGGGCCCCGAGCTGACCACGGGGTACACAAAGACCTGGTAGCCGCTCAGGAGCCCAAGGAGCCTTGCCGCGGTTCGGCACGGTCGTGGTCGGCGCGCTCGTGGTCGGCGCGCTCGTGGTCGGCGCGGCCGTGGTCAGCGCGGTCCTGGGTCGGGATGACGGCCAGCGGCAGCCGGTCGTAGCGGTCCAGGAACACGTGCAGTGCGGCGTGGGTCTTCTTGAGCCCGTTGACCTGCGACTCCAGTGCGGTGATCCCCTCGCCGGTCACGTGGTACGTGCGCCGCGCGGGACCGGTCCGCGAGGTGTGCCATTCCGAGCGGACCAGACCCTGGCGCTCCAACCCACGCAGCGCCCGGTAGATCCCGCCGGCGTCGCCGTCACCGTCGTGCATCGGCCGCAGCCGCGCGGCCAGCTCGTAGCCGTGGTCCGGGTTCTCACACAGCAGCAGCAACAGGCAGGGCTGCAGGAAGTTCCTCGGCTCGAGCTCAGACATGTGGTCCCGCCCCCGGCTAGGGGGCCGAGCATGGCATGAGTGTGACTGCCGCCACAAGATGGCGGACCGGTGGCCGGCGCACGCGGTGCCGGCCACCGGTTCGGTTCAGGAGTACCAGGTCGGCTCGGGGAGCTCGTCGCGGAGCAGGTACGCGCCGACCTCGCGGCGTTTGTAGGCCACCGGGTCGTGCAGGCTGTGCGTGCGCACGTTGCGCCAGAACCGGTCGAAGGCCAGCTCCGAGGTGGTGGACCGGGCGCCGGTGCCCTCCAGGATCCGGCTGGTCACCTCCAGCGCGACGTCGGTGGCCCGCGCCTTGACCGCGGCGACCCGGACCTCGTGCGCGCCGCGCTGGCGCTCGGTGACGTTCCACAGGTCGCGGTGGATCGCCAGTCCCTCCTCGGCCACCTGGTCGGCCAGCGCCTCGACCGCCCACAGCTTCGAGGCCAGGTCGCCGTAGAGGTCGAGCTGGTACGGCTCGTCGACGGCCCGCTGCTGTCCGCCGTGCAGCCAGGGCCGGGTGTGCTCGCGGGTGTACGCGGCGGCGGTACGCAGCGCGCCCCGGGCGATGCCGAGGTAGAAGTTGACGAACACCAGCTGGATCGTCGGCACGTTGAGCGTGTTGTAGACCCTGGGCTGGAACACCTTGTCGGCGAACCCGGCGGCGTCCGACCAGGGCACCCCGACCTCGGCGATGGTGACGCTGCCGCTCTCGGTGAGCCGCTGGCCGAAGTTGTCCCAGTCGTCGTGGAAGGTGATCCCGGGCTGGTCGCTGGGCACGATGGCGAACACGTGCGTGTCCGTGCCGTCCAACACCCCCTCGAGCACGGTCACGTCGGACACCTTCGATCCGGTGGAGAACGACTTGCGCCCGTTGAACACCAGCCGGTCACCGTCGTCCCGGATGGTCACGTCGGCGTCCCTCGGGTTGACCGCGCCGCCGAAGAACCACTGGTTGCGGGCCGCATCGGCCTCCACGGCCTCGATCTGCTCCGGGGTGCCGACGAGCCGGGCCGCCCAGTTCCAGAGGTAGTGGTAGCCCAGCAGCTGGCCGATCGAGCCGTCGGCGGCCGCGATCTCCCGGACGACCTGATAGGCGGTCGGCCATTCCTGGCCGCCTCCGCCGTGCGCGCTCGGCCCGAGCAGGGTGACCAGCCCGGACTGCTTGAGCAGGGCGATCTCGTCGTAGGGCGTGTCGCCGGCACGGTCCCTGGCGGCGGCGTCGACCGCCAGCAGCTCGGCGACCTCACCGGCCCTGGCGACCCAGTCGGCCGGCGTCGCGGGACTCGGCGCAGCGGCCCAGTTCGGTGGGGTGTGGCGGGTGTCGGTGGTTCTCGGGTGGTCGGTGGTGGTCATCTGTTCGACGGTTCCTTCCGGTCGGGGTGGCCTGGCGGCTGCGCGGTGGTCAGCGACAGCCACTGGACGCGACCCGCAACAGGTCGACGTGCCGCCGCCGGGTCAGCGCCTCACCGGGAGAGAGCGCGACGGGGCGAGCGGACTTCCGGTACCCGGACATGTCCCTCGAATGGTCGGGTCGTTCGTTACCGACCGTTCGCGACCAAGCGGGGCGAACGGGGGCGGAAAGGGGTTCTCAGGTCAGCGACAACAGCAGAACCGCAGGCGCGCCAGATCGAGGTGGCGACGGCGGGTGAGCCCCTGAACGAACACCCCTTCATCATTCGGACCGGGCATCCCGGATGTCAAGAGTCCACTTCAGTGACCTGAAAGTTGGCTCTTCCGATGAAGATTCGAGGTTGAGGCGGAACTGGGACGAGGCGGCTCGGCTCCACTTTGGAGTTAATTCCGCGGCGGTCCCGCTCATTCTGGGTAGTCCCATTCTCATGATCCACCAACGGCCGCCGGCCGGTGGTCGACAAACACGTGAGAGGTGCTAACGACATGCCACAATGGTTACAGAACGGCGTGAGCACAGTTGTCAGTTTTGTACCTCACCTCGTGCTCTTCCTCGTCATTGTGCTCGTGGGGTGGCTGGTCGCGAAGCTGCTCCGGAAAGCGGTCGACGCGGTCCTGGAACGCGTCGGCTTCGACCGCGCGGTCGAGCGCGGCGGCGTCGGCCGCGCCATGCAGGGCAGCAAGTACGACGCCAGTGACATCGCCGCGCTGCTCGTCTACTACGCGGTCCTGCTGTTCACCCTCCAACTAGCCTTCGGCGTGTTCGGGCCGAACCCGGTCTCGGTGCTCATCACCGACATCATCGGGTTCCTGCCGAAGATGTTCATCGCACTGATCATCGTCGTGGTCGGTTCCGCGATCGCGGGCGCCGTGGCCGACCTGATCCGCGGCGCGATGGGCGGACTGGGCAGCGCCCGGATCGTCGCGACGGTGGCCCAGGTGTTCATCGTCGGCCTCGCCGCGATCGCCGCCCTCAACCAGATGGGCATCGCGGTCACCGTGACCATGCCGGTACTGATCACCGTGCTGGCCACCGTCGGCGGCATCGCCGTGGTCGGCCTCGGCGGTGGCCTGATCGTGCCGATGCGGCAGCGCTGGGAGCGCTGGCTGGTCTCGGCCGAGCGTGAGGGCATGCGGGCCCGCCAGCAGGCCGGCGGCACCCCGGGCGCCGAGCCGGCCACCGGCCCGGTCCCGGCCGCGCGGGCCCAGTCCGACACCACCACCGCCACCGGCCCGGTCCCGGCCGCGCGGGCCCAGTCCGACACCACCACCGCCGCCGGGCCCACCCCGGCGGCGAGCGTGCCGGGCGGCGCCCCGAACGGCCAGGGGCCGCGCATCTGATCGGCAGTACCGCACCACGAGCCCTGGCGGACCGGTGAACGCCTCCCGTTCCGGTCCGCCAGGGAGTGTCTGATGGATCTATGCCCAGCGAGCGGTGATCCAGATGTCGCCTCGCAAGGCGGAGGAGTCGCCGACACCGGGGTTGTATCGGCGGCGACGACAACGCCGCGAGGCGGCATCTGGGCGCCGCGCAGCCGGCTGGATGATCCATCAGGCGCTCCCTGGGGCTCTTCCTTGTGCGGACCCTCCCTGTCTGTCGACAAAGCACTGGGCGCGGCAATCCAGCCGTGCTAACGTTCGACAGAATCGACCGAACGATCGTTCGCTTCTGGGCACGTTTCCGGCGGATGCGTCGTCGCCGAGAGCAGCGGACCCCGAGAGGATCGTTATGACCGACGCCCCCCTGCGCAGCTACGTCCAAGGCGGTTGGCACGCTCCGACCGACGAGGGCCGACCGCTCTACGACGCGGTCAGCGGCGACGAGATCGCCAGGATCTCCTCGACCGGGGTGGACTTCGCCGGGGTGCTCGACCATGGCCGCCGGGTCGGCGGGCCGGCACTGCGACAGCTGACCTTCCACCAGCGCGCCGGCCTGCTGAAGGCGCTGGCCGGGTATCTGAGGGAGCACCGCGACGAGCTCTACGCGGTGTCCGCGCAGACCGGCGCCACCCTGGGTGACTCGAAGTTCGACGTGGACGGCGGCATCGGGACGCTGCTGGCCTACGCCTCCAAGGGCCGCCGCGAGCTGCCCAACGACACGCTCTACATCGACGGCGACCTAGAGCCGCTGAGCAGGGGCGGCAGCTTCGTCGCCCAGCACGTGTTCACCTCACCGCCCGGGGTCGCCGTGCAGGTCAACGCGTTCAACTTCCCGGTCTGGGGCCCGCTGGAGAAGTTCGCGCCGGCCTTCCTCGCCGGGGTGCCGTCGGTGGTCAAGCCGGCGAGCCCCACCGCGTTCCTGACCGCCAAGCTGGTCGAGCTCGTCGTGGCGTCCGGCGTACTGCCCGAGGGCACGCTGCAGTTCGTCGCGGGCGGCCTCGGCGACCTGTTCGACCATCTCACCGAGCAGGACATGGTCTCGTTCACCGGCTCCGCGGCGACCGCGGCCAAGCTGCGCGCGCACCCCACCGTGGTGCGCCGCGCGGTGCGGTTCAGCGCGGAGGCCGACTCGCTCAACTTGTCCGTCCTGGGCCCGGACGCCGCCCCCGGCACCGACGAGTTCGGGCTCTACGTCGACCAGCTGGTCACCGAGATGACCACCAAGGCCGGCCAGAAGTGCACCGCGATCCGCCGCGCCTTCGTCCCCGCCGAGCGGGTGGACGCGGTCGTCGAGGCGGTCGCCGCCAAGCTGGCGAAGGTCGTCATCGGAGCGCCGGGGACCGACGGTGTGCGGATGGGCGCATTGGCCTCGCTGGAGCAGCGCGAGGAGGTGCGGCGCAGTGTGAAGGCACTGGCCGGCGCCGGGCGGATCGTGTTCGGCGACCCGGACAAGGTCGACGTGCTCGGCGCGGACCCTCGGCGCGGCGCGTTCCTCTCGCCGGTCCTGCTCACCGCCGACCCGGAGCGCGCCGAGCCGCACGAGGTGGAGGCGTTCGGACCGGTCGCCACCGTGCTGCCCTACACCTCCACCGAGCAGCTGATCGACTACGCGGCCCGGGGGCTGGGCAGCCTGGTCGGCTCGGTGGTCACCGCCGACGCCGACTTCGCCCGCCAGGTGGTACTCGGGGTGGCGCCGTGGCACGGCCGGCTGCTGGTACTCAACGCCCGCGACGCCCGCGAGTCCACCGGGCACGGCTCACCGCTGCCCGCGCTGGTCCACGGCGGCCCGGGGCGCGCCGGCGGCGGTGAGGAGCTCGGCGGCATCCGCGGCGTCCTGCACCACATGCGGCGCACCGCCGTCCAGGCCGACCCGGACACCCTCACCGCCATCACCGGCCGCTGGGTCACCGGCTCGGCGCGCAACGTCACCGACGTGCACCCGTTCCGCAAACACCTCGAGGAGCTGCGCATCGGCGACACCATCGTCGCCGGGCCCCGCACCGTCACGCAGGAGGACGTCGAGCACTTCGCCGAGTTCACCGGCGACACCTTCTACGCCCACATGGACGCCGAGGCCGCCGCCGCCAACCCGTTCTTCGGCGAACGCGTCGCGCACGGCTACCTCGTCGTATCCCTCGCCGCCGGCCTGTTCGTCGACCCCGACCCGGGCCCGGTGCTGGCCAACTTCGGGGTGGACAGCCTGCGCTTCCTGGCCCCCACCAAGTTCGGCGACGAGCTGACCGTCACCCTCACCGCCAAGCAGATCACCCCCCGGGACACAGCGGCCTACGGCGAGGTCCGCTGGGATGCCGACGTCACCCGGGGCGACGGTGAGTCGGTGGCTCGCTACGACGTGCTCACCCTGGTGGCCAAGCTGCCGGCCGGCTGAGCGACCAGCCGGCCGGTGCCGGCATCGTCCAGCTCGAAGCTGCGCAGGGCGAGCACCTCGCTGTCGTCGATGATCAGTCGGGCGAGCGACCTGGCCGAGGCGGGTCGCGGGCCCGGATCAGCGCGATGAGCTGGTGACACCGGTCGAGGTGACGCAGCAGTCCACCGCTCTGGACGCCGTTCTGCCGCAGTGCCTCGATGCCGAGGCAGTGGTAGCGGCGGGTGGCATGGTGGATGGGCCGGATGACGCACCCGCCGCGACCTCACGCAGCGAGAGCTCCTGGCCCGGCCGCAGGTGCCCGGCGTGGATCGAGTCGCCGA
Source organism: Pseudonocardia sp. Cha107L01 (assembly GCF_052566575.1). NCBI lineage: Bacteria > Bacillati > Actinomycetota > Actinomycetes > Pseudonocardiales > Pseudonocardiaceae > Pseudonocardia > Pseudonocardia sp. Cha107L01. The sequence continues at coordinate 3,303,669 of NZ_CP199579.1, read as the reverse complement.
TCTCCGTGCACACCCGTTCCACGGTGGTGGGCCCGTCGAGGGGGTACACCACAGCTGTCCCGCCCACAGCCCGTCCCCCCGTCTGCCGGCCCAACGACTATCACGACTGCCGACACATGTCGAAACGAGAGTCGTCGGGCGGTGACCGGCCCGGGGCGCGCTCAGCGCGGAATGCTGCCTGGCTCAGTGCGCCTCGACGGGCGCGACGGCGGGCACGGACCCGGCCTGGTGGGCCCGCCGGGACAACCATCCCAACGTGAGCAGCGCGACCGCGGAGCCCACCGAGGCGAGCCCGGTGAGCAGGAAGAGGCTCGGTGCACCCATCCCGGCGGCGACCAGCAGCCCACCCAGCACCGGGCCGACGATCCCGCCCAACCTGCCGATACCCAGCGACCAGCCCACGCCCGTCGCGCGTTGCGCGGTGTCGTAGAACCCGGCAATGAACGCCACGGTGCAGAGCTGCGCGCCGATGCTCAGGAACCCGGCCACAAAACAGGCACCCAGCAACGCGGCGGCGGAGCTACCGGCCTGGCCGATCGAGGCGATGGTGAGGCCACCCAGGGTGTACGCGACGCCGAGGATCACCGTGGGTCGCCGCGAGCGGTCGGCGAGGCGGCCGAGGGTGATACAGCCGAGGACGCCCCCGAGGTTGAGCGCGGCCACCGCGAGGATCGCACTGGCGGCACCGACGCCGGTCTGCCTGGCGACGATGGGGATCCAGTTGGTCAGCAGGTAGGCCAGCAGCAGGCTGAGGAAGATCGTCACCCAGAGCAGCAGGGTGCCCGTCGCCCGCCCTCCGGTGAACAGGCTGGCCACCGGGGAGCGGGTGGCCGCGACTTCCGGCGCGATGTCCTCGGCGCGCACCGGGCTGTTCATCCGCCGCAGGATCCGGCTCAGCCTGGTGTGGTCGCCGGCCATCGCCAGGAACTGCGCCGACTCGGGCAGCCGGACCGCGATCAACGGCAGCAGGAGCAGCGGCAGGCCGCCGCCGACGTAGAAGACGGCCTGCCAGCCGAGGACCGGGATGAGCTTGGCCGCGACGACGCCGCCGACCACAGCACCCAGCGGGAAACCGCAGAACATCAGCCCGACGACCGTGGCCCGCATGCGCCGCGGCGTGAACTCCGAGGTGATCGAGATGATGCCGGGCAACGCACCGCCGAGCCCGAGCCCGGTGATGAAGCGGACCAACAACAGCTCCGGCACCGTGGAGACGAACGGGGTGACCAGGGTAACCGCGGCGAACAGCCCGACGGCGATCAGCAGGTTGGGCTTGCGCCCGTACCGGTCGCTGGTGAGGCCGAACAGGAACGCCCCGATGAGCCCGCCGAACAACCCGATGCCGAACACGAGGCCGAACGTCGCCGGTTTGACCCCCCAGTCGGCCGCGATCTCCGGCGCGACCAGCCCGATCGCCTGGGTGTCGAAGCCGTCGATCATCGCTACCAGCGCACAGGGCACGATCACCCCGATTTGGAAGCGGCCGAGCGGGGAGGCGTCCAGCACCGAGTCGAAACTGACCGGCGTCGAGGCAGGCGTCATAGCCACTCCAAGGAGAAACGGTCGTTGTTCCTTCGGGGGCAAGCTACTCAACGGGCGGCGAGATCGCCATCGTTGATTCCGGCTACCGGAAGCGACGCAGCGTTCGCCGAGGCTCCAGGTTGTCGCACGGCACACAGCGTCGTTGCGCCGCACACACGACCTGACCTGTGTGCGGCGCAATGGCAGTGTGTGCCGTGCGGGGCAGGCGCGGCCACTCGTCGCCCGGTACGCCGTAGGACGGCGCCGAGCTGGGTGCCAGGGCTCGGCTGAAATAGTCGTTGCGCTGGGGCAGCCACAGCGCCACCAGCGGGCCAGCTCGCCGACCGGGTCGTCGTGCCAGTCCACCCGCAGGTCGGTGACCCGCCAGGCCACGTCGGCGACGACCGCCAGGCCGGCCGAGCGCACCGGCCCGGCCTCCCCACCGGCGGCGGGGTGCCGCGCCTACGAGCCCGGCTCGGGCGCCCGTCGGGCGTACCTCGAGCGACAGGCGGCGGAGAACGCCTGCGCCCGCCGCGTCAGCCGGGCGCCGCGCATCCAGGCCAGCACCACGCTCAGCGGCTCCAGCTCGTCGCGCAGCGCCAGACTCACCACCCGGCTCCCGTCGTAGGTCATCTCGTGGCTGGGCCGCTGGTTGAGCAGCGCGAACCCGTGGCCGTGCGCCACCATCGCGCGCACCGTCTCGTAGCCGGCGGTGCGGTGCCGGATCACCGGCTCGACGCCGGCGCCGCGCAGCACCCGCAACGCCCGCTTCAGCCGAGCGTGCTCCCCCTCCAGCACCGAGACCCCCACCCGGGGGTGCTGCTCACGGAATGCGGCGAGCAGGCCGGGCAGCCGGAACGGCGCCAGCGTGGTGAAACAGCCCACCGCGAGGTCGCCGACCACCGTCGCACCGGCGCGCCGGGCGGACTCGGCCAGCTCGCCGCTGTGCTCCAGGAACCCGAGCAGCTCCTGGTAGAAGTTGCGGCCCGCCTCGGTGAGCGCCAGGCCGCGCGCGTGGTGGCGCAGCAGCAGCTGCACGCCGAGCTCCTTCTTCAGCTGGGCAACCGCGGTGGAGATCGCCGACTGGGACACCATCAGCTCGCGGGAGGCCTTCGTCATGCTGCCGTGCTCGGCCGCGGCGGCGAAGTACCGCAGCTGGACCAGCGTGAACGACGGCTCGGCCACGGGGGCTCAGGCCGGGCCGATGCCAGGCAGGTGCAGCAGCGGGACCAGGTAGGTCCTGGCGAACGCCCGCAGCTCGTCGTCGGTGTCCAGCGGGATGTGCGCCCGAGGGGACAACATGATCGACGAGGTGATCCGGAAGATGACCTCGGCGGCGGCCTCCGGGTCGCCGGCGGACTTCGGCCCGGGTGAGCGGCGCAGCTGCTCGGCGAGAAAGCTCCGGCCCAGTTGCAGCCCCACGTCGGAGTGCGTGGTGAAGTACGGCAGCACGGTCTCCGGCTCGGATTCCAGCAGCCTGGCGAGCAGACCGTCGGCGCGGGACCGCTGCACGCCGGCGACGAACGCCTCCACCAGCCGTTCCTCCACCGTGGGCAGCTGCTCGACCTGGTGCACCAGGTGGACCAGCAGCGCGCGCACCTGGCGCAGTGCCACCGCGCGGACCAGCTCCTGCTTGCTGCTGAACCGCCGGTACAGCGTGGAGCGGGCCAGACCGGCGCGCTCGGCCACGTTCTCCATGCTGGTGCGCTTCAGCCCGTAGGCGGTGAACTCGGCCAGCGCGGCGTCCAGCAGCCGGGCGGTCAGCCGCTCGGCGTCATCTCCGGGGGCCTCCCCCTCGGCGTCCCGGCCCTGGATGTCGACGTGCGGCTGCATGGTGCACATCAGACTACCCACTCGCTCACCGAATCGAGCTTGCCAATCTGACACAGAGAGACGATTGTCGACATATGTCTCCCGACGCGCAGGCCGAGCACACCGCCGCCAGAGTGATCGGGGCCCGGCGGGCGTTGGCCCGGGTCGGCCGGCCGACCCGATGACCGGGGTGAGCGCGCCGACCGGGCTGGGCGAGTTCGACCTGGGCCACCTGGCCTTCTGGGGCCGCCCGGAGGCCGACCGGGTGGCGGCGTTCGCCCGGCTGCGTCAGCTGGACCAACCGCGCTTCGTACCGTTCATCAACAACCTGCCGTTGGCGAGGAAGGACGACGGCGTCTACGCCCTGGTCCGGCACGCCGACGTGGCGGAGGCCAGCCGCAACCCGAAGCTGTTCAGCAGCGAGCCCACCGCCAACGCGGTGTTCGACATGCCGCCCTGGCTCGCCCCCTTCTTCGACTCCATGATCAATATGGACGGCCCGAGGCACAGTCGGATCCGCAAGGTGGTGGCCAGGGCGTTCAGCCCACGGCTGCTCACCAAGCTCGAGGTGGACCTGCAACGCCGGGCCAGCCGCATCGTGGACGACGTGGTCACGGTCGGTCGGGGCGACCTGGTCACCCAGGTCGCGCAGCGGCTGCCCATCCAGGTCATCTGCGACATGATGGGCATCCCGGAGCACCAGTACGACTACGTGCTGGAGCGCACCAACATCATCATCGGGTTCAGCGACCCGGAGTACACCGGGATCAGCCGGGACTACCTGATGCGGCACGGCGCACCCGGGCGGCGGCACATCATCCCGGTCAGCGCGCGGCTGCTCTGGGCCGGCCTCGACCTCATCCGGCTGGTGCGGCGCCTCGGCGAGGAGCGCACCCGCCACCCCCAGGACGATCTGATCTCCGCGCTGGTGAACACCAACGCGGACGGTGACCGACTGGCCCCCCGCGACGTCGGCACGTTCTTCATCCTGCTCCTGGTGGCCGGCAACGAGACCACCCGGAACGTGATCGCGCACGCCGTCAGGCTGTTCACCGAGCACCCGGACCAGCGGGCGCTGCTGTTGGCGGACTACGACGGGCGGATCGGGCCGGCCATCGAGGAGATCGTCCGCTACGTCACCCCGGTCATCCAGTTCCGCCGCACGGTCACCGCAGACTGCGAGCTGGGCGGGCGGGAGTTCCACCGGGGCGACAAGCTGTTGCTGTTCTACAACTCGGCGAACCGCGACGAGGCGGTCTTCGCCGACCCGGACCGCTTCGACATCACCCGCTCGCCCAACCCGCACCTGGGCTTCGGCGGACCCGGGCCGCACTACTGCCTCGGCGCCAACCTGGCCCGCCGGGAGGTCACCGTGATGCTGCGCGAGCTGTACACCCGGCTGCCGGAGATCCGCACCGAGGGTGAGCCGGAGCGGCTGCTCTCCTTCTTCGTCAACGGCATCAAGCGGCTGCCCTTCACCACCGGCGGCTGACCGTCCCCCGATCGGCGCGACACGCCCGGGAGCCGCCGCGCCACCTCGAGACTGTGGTTGGACCGCCTGGCATCTGATACTGCTAGCGCGTTACATCGAGCCGGTCGCGGGGTTGGGGCGGGCCGTTCGACAGCCGGTCGGCGCGCGGTCGTCCCGGCACCGAGATCGGGGGCCAACGGTGACGCTCGCTGAGCTGGGTCAGGACCTGGCGGATCACTGGCTGACCTACCTGTCCATGCCGATCCTGGCCTCGGTGATCGGCTACGTCACCAAGCTGGTCGCCATCGAGATGATGTTCAAGCCGGTGGAGTTCAAGGGCAAGCCGCCGCTGCTGGGTTGGCAGGGCATCATCCCGCGCAACGCGGGGCGGATGGCCTCCATCGCGATGGACCTGCTGCTCGGCAGGCTGATCGACCCGAAGCAGATTCTCGCCCGGCTGGACAGCGAACGGCTGGCGGCCGAACTGCGCGAGCCGCTCAACCGCGCGGTCAGCGAGATCGGCGCCGACCTGATGACGAAGTACCAGCCGCAGATCTGGGAGATGCTGCCGGAGCCGCTCCAGCGCCTGGTGCTGCACCAGATCAAGGGCCAGACGCCCAAGGTAGTCACCGAGATCATGGACGACTTCGCGGCCGACATGGACAACTACCTCGACGTCCGCGACATGGCGATCACCAACCTGACCAGGGACCGGGCCGTGCTGAACCGGCTGATCCGGGACATCTCCCGCCCGGAGATGCGGTTCATCGCCCGCAGCGGTCTCTACTTCGGCCTGATCATCGGGGTGTTGCAGGCCATCGTCTGGGCGCTGACCCACGAGCCGCTGATCATGCCCGCGTTCGGCGCCCTGATCGGGCTGAGCACCGACTGGATCGCACTCAAGATGATCTTCTATCCGCGGGCGGAGCGGCGGATTCTCGGGGTGCGCTGGCAGGGCATGTTCCAGAAGCGGCGCAAGGAGGTGGCCGCCGACTACGGCAAGCTGATCGCCGAGGAGGTGCTGACCGTCCCCAAGCTGCTGGACGCGATGCTCACCGGCCCCAAGGCGGACCGGCTGATCACCCTGGTGCAGCGGCACATCGGGCGGGTGGTGGACCGGCAGATCGGCCTGGCCAAGCCGCTGGTGGTGCTGACGGTCGGCACCGAGCGCTACCGGCAGCTGAAGACGGACGCCGCGGTGCGGGCCTTCGAGCAGGTCGGCGACTCCATGAGGCCGGCCGTGGCGTACGCGACCGATGCGCTCGCGGTGGAGAAGACCATCGTGGACGCCATGCTCGCGCTCACCCCGGTGGAGTTCGAAGGCGTGCTGCGCCCGGCGTTCCAGCAGGACGAGTGGAAGCTCATCCTGGTCGGCGGGATTCTCGGCGCGATCGTGGGCGAGCTACAGGTGCACCTGCTGCTCGGACTCTGAGCCCGTCCTACAGCTCGAGCGCGGCGCGCAGTGCCGAATCGAGGTCGTCGAGTGCCTGGCCGTCGAGGGTGCCGACGTGCTCGCGCAGCCAACCCCGGTAGTAGCGGCTCAGGTTGCCGGCGCACACCCAGCCGTGGCCTTCGATCGGCACGGCCAGGATGTCGCGCGGGTCCTCCTCGGCGAGCGGGGCGCCGAGCAGCCACGGGCGGCGCGACTGGTTGACCCCGTCACTGGAGATGATCACGACGATGTGCTGGCGGGGTGAGCTCTGCGGGTCGTAGGACCAGAGCTCACCCCGATGCACGCAGGTGCCTCTCCGCCTCGGCCAGTTCCGCCTCGTCGGTCAGTGCGTCGGGCAGCTGGTCGACCAGCGGTCCGACGCCGGTGCGCACCGCCTCCCGCCGGGCCGCCCGGGAGATCCACGCGGACACCGAGAGGCCGGTCTGCGCGGCCGCCCGCTCGGCGAGCGCCAGCGCGACCGAGTCGAGCGAGAGCGTCACCTTCCGGGTTGCCATACCCATTACCGTACCGAGGTCGCCGAGGCGGGCGAACCGGAGTCCCCCACACGTGACCAGCTCATTCGCACCGCTTGATCAGCCGGAGCCGGTGGGGTCGGCCGGGCGCCGGGCGTAGTCGCCGATGCCCTCGCCGACCAGGCCGAGCGAGACGTCGACCCAGTCCCGCACCGCCGCGTGCTGCGAGTCCTTCGGGTGCGAGCGCACGTAGCGCAGGATCTCCTCCGAGGCACCCAGCCGGAAGATCAGGATCAGCCCGGCGGCGGCCACTCGCGGCCGGGGCGCGTGCCGGTCCTCGCCCGCCTCCCCGGCCAGCTGGACGGCCAGCGCGTCCTCGAACCGCTCCCACATCAGCCGCATCCGCGACTGCAGCACCGCGCTGTCGCCCATCAATTGCCGCCACCGGGCCAGGTCGGCCACGATCTCCGCACCCGACTCGGCCATCAGTTCGGCCATCAGGGCGCCCATCGCCCGCAACGGTGTCTCGCCGGGTGCCCGGTCCCTGATCCTGGCCAGGATCCGGTCCCGCATCTCGGCCTCGCCGTCGAAGACCAGGTCCTCCTTGGACGGGAAGTAGACGAACACGGTCTTCGCGGCGACGTTCACCGCGTCGGCGATCTCGGCGACCGTCACGTTGTCGTACCCGCGCTCGTCGAACATCGCCTGTGCCGCGGCCAGGATGGCCTGGCGGGTCATCAGCTTCTTGCGCTCCCGCAGGCCCAGCCGCGTGCCGCCCGGACCGGTCATCGGGTCAGGGTACAAGTCGGGCCTGGTCGCCAGCGGGTGCTCGCCAGGGGAGTCGCCGCTCACCTACCGGTCCACTGGGGCGGGCGCTTCTCCAGGAACGCGTTGATGCCTTCCCGGTGGTCCTCGGAGGCGCGGACCGTGGCGGTGGCCTCGTCGGTCGCCCGCCAGCCCAGCTCGTCGGAGTCGGCCAGCCAGCGGTCCATCGCCACCAGGCTGGACTGCACGGCGACCGGGGCGTTGGCGCAGATGCGTTGGGCCAGCGCGACCGCGGCGGCCAGTGCACCGCCGGCCTCGGTGACCTGGTTGACCAGGCCGGCCGCGTAGCCGCGATCCGCGCCGATCGGGTCGCCGACCAGGGCCAGCTCGCGCGCCAGGTTGACCGGCAGCGCGCGCGGGCCCCGGAACAGCCCGGCGCAGGCCGGCACCAGGCCGCGCTTCACCTCGGGCAGGCCGAAGCGGGCGGTGCTCGACGCGACGACCAGGTCACAGGCGAGCACCAGCTCCAACCCACCGCCAAGGGCCGGCCCCTCGACGGCGGCGACCAGCGGCTTGCGCCGGTGCCGCCGGATCAGTGCGTACTCACCGCCCCGGTCGGTCCAGTAGTCGCCGTTCGCGGTGAGGTCGCTGCCGGCGGAGAACACCGAGGCGGACCCGGTCAGCACGCCTGCCCAGAGCTCGGGATCGTCCTCGAGCAGGTTGAAGGCCACGTCCAGCTGGTCGGCCAGCTCCCGGTTGACCGCGTTCCGCTTCTTCTCCCGGCACATCTCGATCACCAGGACACGCCCGTCCCGCCGTACCTTCACCAGCTGCTCCATCCCGCGATCGTGCCCTGTCCGGCCCGATCCGGCGCGTCCAGCTTTCGGTCGGAGCCGGGTGGTCAGGGCTGTGCGATCACGGCTGGGAGATGTTCTGCAGCTGCGCGCCGTCCACCCGCAGGGTGGCGCCGTTGACGTAGCTCGCCGGCCCGGAGACCAGGAACGCGATCACCGAGGCCAGCTCGTCCACCTCGCCCCAGCGGGCGCCCTCGCCGAAGCCGCGGTCGCGCAGGACCGCCCCGGCGGCGTCCTCGACCGGGAGGCCGTGCTGCTCCGCGTAGGCCTCGATCCTGCCCTGCCACACCTCGGACCGGGTGTAACCGGGGACCACACAGTTGACGGTGACACCGTGCGCGCGCAGGTCCTGGGCCTGGTAGGCGGTCAGCGCGATCATCGCCGCGTTGGTCACCGCCGTCACCGCGACCCCGGGCACCACCAGCGTGGCGGTGACGCCCGAGACGTTCACCACCCGGCCGCGCCCGGAGGCCACCAGCGCGTCCCTGGCGTGGCGGACCAGTCGCTCGGCGCCGACCGTCTTGATATCGAACCCCTCGTGCCAGGCGTGGTCGGGGATCTCGTGCAGCGGCCCGCCGGTGAAACGGCCGGCGTTGTTGACCACCACGTCGAGGCGACCCAGCTGGTCCAGCACGGCCCCGACCAGTGCTTTCACCTCGTCGTCGACGCTGACGTCGGCCCGGAACCAGGTCGCGCCGGCGCCGAGCCGGTCAGCCGCGTCGCGCCCGGCGGCGTCGTCCCGGCCGCAGATCGCCACCCGGGCGCCTTCGTCGATCAACCGCTGCGCCACCGCGAAGCCGATGCCCCGGCTGCCGCCGGTCACCAGCGCCACCCGGCCGTCCAACTCGAGATCCATAACCCGGTGCCTACCTCCTCCGCCCGCCGAGCACAAACCGGCCGGCCACACAGACCTGCCGCGGGTCACCACCGCCGCACCACAGGTCCCGGCCGCCGCACTGCCGGCTGCCCGAGCCGCCGCACCGGCACCGCCAGGTGCCCAACGAGGTGCCTGCTGTTACCGAGCTGCACAGGAGGCAGGTTTCCGGCGTAGAAAACCTGCACCGTGTGCAGCTCGGTAACACCCGGCCGCGCCGGGGCCCGGTACGCCGCGCCGGGGCCCGGTACGCCACGCCGACCCCGGTACGCCACGCCGACCCCGGTACGCCACGCCGGGCCCGGTACGCCACGCCGGGCCCGGTACGCCGCGCCGGTCAGGGGCCACGACCAGCGCGCGCCCGGCGACGCGCCGAGTCCGACCCGCACATGCATCGCCGACACAGAGCTGCCGCGGGCCGCACAGACCGTGCAGCCTCTGTGCGGTTGGCACTGGGCCTGTGCGCGCCCCACTACGCGCGCAGGGCGGCCTCGCAGAGACCGTCGAAGGTCAGCGTGCCGCGCTCGACCAGCAACGTCCTGCTGAGCCGCAGCATCGCGGCGCCGGCGACCTCGTAGGCGTCGTCGTCCAGCGTCTCCAGGTCACTGACCTTCGCCAACCCGATGGTCCGCCGGGCGGCCTCGCAACCGGCGAAGCCGAAGCTGTCCCGCAGGATCTCCGGCAGCCAACCGACCAGGTACGGGTCCGGATACTTCGCCGGCTCGCGGCGCAACGCCCACCGGTGCCAGCTCCGCGCGACGAACCGCTGCCAGCTGGACTCGACGGTGCCGAACAGGCTCCGGGCGCGGTCCGGCTCCCCCAGTGCCGCGGCGCGGACGCCGGCGAAGAGCATGTTCGACCACAGCAGCCCCAGGTCGAAGCCGACCGGGCCGTAGCAGGCGAACTCCGAGTCGAACGCCTTCACCGACAGCTCGGCACCGGTACCCCGGACGAACACGCTGCCGGTGTGCAGATCACCGTGCAGCAGCGCCTCCTGGGTGGTCAGGAACCGGCGCTTCATCGCCATCGCCGCCGCCAGCCAGCTCGCATCAGCCTGTAGCGCGGCCAACACCGGCTCCAGCGACGGGCGCACCGAGTTGCGCTCCGCGCCCAGGTACGGCTCGGTGAGGATGAGGTCCTCGGTGATCGCGCACAGCTCCGGGTTCGCCGCCGCCGCGGCCCGGCGCCGGAACTCCTCCTCGCCGACCGTCAGGAACGAGGTGCCGAACGCCACGTCGGCCACGTACTCGGCGAGCCGCTCGGCGATCTCGGCGTGCGGGCCGCCGTCGTTCAGCCGGTTGCGGAACACCTCGTGGTCGGACAGGTCCTCCAGTGCCAGTACGTGCCGCACCGCGTCGAAGTCGATCAGTCGGCAGACGTCGCCGGAGACGGCGGAATGGGCCTGGATCGCGCCGGCCTCCCGGGTGGCCCGCTCCTCGGTCATCGGCCAGTCCGGCCCGACCAGGCGCACGTACGGCAGCGCCTGCTTGAGCACCAGCCGCCGGCCGGCACCGTCGGCACAGCGGAAGACCAGGTTGAGGTTCCCGTCGCCCACCTCGGACACGCTCAGCGTCTCCGGGTCGACCAGCCCGCGCAGCGCCGCCCGCCCGGCGATGTAGCCGGGCACGGACGCCGTTGTCAGTACCGGTTCGGCCATCGGACTAGCCCGCTCGCCGGCGCCGGCGGCGCAGCGAGAACGACATCAGCAGTGCGAAGATCAATACCAGCCCCTTGATCAGGTCCTGCGTGTAGTAGGGCAGCCCGAGCTGGGTGAGCCCCTGCAGGATCAGTCCGATGAAGATCGCGCCGACCACGGTGCCGAGCGCGTTCGGCTTCTTGGCGCCGAGCACCGCGTACCCGACGAGCGTCATCGCCACCGCGTCCAGCAGCGCGGAGTCGCCGGCGGTGACGTCGCCCTGGCGCAGCCGCGAGGCCAGGATGATGCCGGCCACCGCGGCGAGCACCCCGGAGATCGCGTACGCGGCGAACTGGTAGCGGCGCACCCGGGCGCCGGCCAGCCGGGCCGCCTCGGCGTTGCCGCCGACCGCGTAGAACACCCGGCCGTAGCGGGTCCGCTCCAGGAACAGCCAGACCAGCACCGCGATCAGCACGAACAGGTACACCGACAGCGGCACCCCGAACACCTGGTTGCCGTCGATGCCGGTGAAGTCGCTCGTGAAGCGGCCGCGGACGGTGGTCCCGCTGGGCAGCGTCATGCCGGTGATCAGCGTCTGGCCGTCCACCAGCCAGCGTTTGAGCCCCTGGACGGTGAACATGGTGCCCAGCGTGGCGAGCAGCGGTGGCACGTTGAGCACCACGATCAGTCCGGCGTTCACGCAGCCCACCAGCGCGCCGGCCAACAGGCACGCCACGATCGCGCTCGGCCCGGTCAGCGCGAGCCGGATCATCACCACGGCGGCCACCGTCACCGAGAGCCCGGCCACCGCGCCGACGGACAGGTCCAGGTCGCCGACCACCGCGGTCAGCGTCATGCCCAGCGCCGCGACGGCGGCCACCGCCTGGGTCTGCAGGATCGACACCGCGTTGTCCAGGGTGGCGAACCCCGGGATGACGAACGAGAAGACGATCGCCACCACCAGGGCGACCAGCACCACGCCGTAGCGCACCACAAAATCCGTGACGGAGAACGCGGTGCGCTCCCCGACCGCCACCTGGGCCGTCATTCCGGGTCCTTTCCCGCGGCGGAACGTTCAGTCTCGAGGCGCTCGGGCAGCTCGGGCTCTCCGGGCTCGAGCAGGGTCGACCGGCGCTCGCTCATCGCCTCGATCACCCGGGTCCGGGAGGCGGCCGAACGGGTCAGGTCGGCGACCAGCTCGCCGCGGTTGAGCACCACGATCCGGTCGCCGACCTCGAGCGCCTCGTCCAGGTCGGAGGTAGCGACCAGCACGGCCGCCGAACTGCTCAGCGTGCGCACGGTCTCGCCGATGTCGTGCCGGGCGTTGATGTCCACGCCGCGGAACGGCTCATCCAGCAGCAGTACCCTCGGTGTGCCGAGCAGCCAGCGCCCGATGATCACCTTCTGCTGGTTGCCGCCGGACAGCGTCTCGATCGGGCTGGAGGCGTCGCGGGCGACCACGCCGATGTCGTCCATCATCGTCTGCGCGGCCCTGCGCTCGGACGGCGTGCGCATCAGGGTGCCCGCCGAGAACCGCGTCAGGAACGGCAGCGTCATCTGTGAGTACACCGGCCAACCCGGGATGATGGCCTGCTCGTGCCGCGACTCCGGCAGCAGGTAGACCCCGGCGCGGACCGCATCGCCGGGATGTCCGGGCGCGAATCCGCCGCCGTCCAGCTCGCGGTCGCCGGCGACGATCGCGCGGGCCCCGAACGCCCACTCCAGCAGCTCGGTCTTGCCGCTGCCGAGCAGGCCGAGCAGCACGGTGACCTGCCCCTGCCGCAGCCGCAGGTCGAACGGCGCGGAGTCGGCGAACACCCGCACGCCGCGCAGCGCCAGCACGTCCCGGCCGCCGGGCAGCTCCTCGTGGCCCAGCTCGGCAGGGGTCCGGTCGAACAGTGCCTTCAGTGCCGACGGCCAGTCGAACAGCCGCCCCTCCTCCCGGTGGAACTCACCGGTCATCGCACCGTCCCGCAGCACCCCGACGTGGTCGCAGAGCTGGTCGAACTCGGTCAGCTTGTGGGTCACGAACAGCACCGTCATCCCGCCGGCCACCAGCGACGCGACCAGCTCGAACAGCCGGTGGGTCTCGTCCGCCGAGAGCGCCGAGGTGGGCTCGTCCAGGATCAGGATCTCCGGTTTCCGCGACAGCGCCCTGGCCAGCACCAGCAGCTGCCGTTCGGACACGCCCAGCTCGCGCACCGGGGACCGCAGCACCGACCGGCTCAGCCGCATGCCGAGCGTGTCGGCCACCGCCAGCGCGTGCCGCTCGGTGCGCCGGCGGCTGAACCCGAACGGTGACGAGCCGTCGGTGAGGGTGTCCAGGGCCAGGTTCTCGGCCACCGTCATGTCCAGCACCACGCCGTCGTTCGGGTTCTGGTGCACGGTGCCCACGCCGAGGCGGTGCGCGGCGATCGGGTCCGGGAAGCTGACCTCGCGGCCACCCAGCAGGACCTGGCCGCCGTCCGGTGCCTCGGCCCCACTGAGGATCTTGATCAGGGTCGACTTGCCGGCGCCGTTGGCACCCATCAGGCCGTAGATCTCACCCTTCTCGACGCCGAAGCTGACCCCGCGCAGCACCCGGTTCGGACCGAAGCTCTTCGAGATGTCCCGCACCTCGAGCACCGTCTCCACGCCTCGACCGCCTCCCTCCGCTGGTCAGGGGTCGTGAGTGGCGAGTGGTCCCGGGGAACCACTCGCCACTCACGGGGCTACGAACCGGGCTGGATCTTCGGGATCCAGGTGGCGCCGAGGATGTTCGGCGTGTTCAGGTCGGGCAGCGCCCCGCGCAGGTCGTTCATATTGGTCACGTTGCGCTGGCGCAGCATGTCCTGGGTGATCAGCGCGGCCGGGATGGTGAGCTTCTCCGGCATGGTCACCCCGGAGGCGGCCCCGACGGCCGCGCGGGCCACGATGGCGCCCACGTTGGCCGGGTCGGTTGCGGCGGTGGCCCGCCACGGGCTGGCAGGCTCGGTCATCAGCTGGATGTCGGCGGTGGAGATGTCCACGCCGTACAGCTTGACCTTGTCCGACAGGTTGTCCTGGCGCAGCGCGATCAGGGTGCCCTTGGCCAGCTCGTCGTAGGCGGCGAAGGACAGGGTGGTGCCCGGGGCGGCCTTCAGCGCGGCGGCGCCCTCGGTGGCGGTGTCCGCCGCCACCGACTCGGTGTACTTGCCGAAGCGCGCGCTCTGCGTGAAGGTCGGGTTGGACTTGAGGAACTGCTGGTAGACAGCGTCCCGCGAATCCAGCGGCGCGATCCCGGAGACGTTGACGTAGGCGATCTTGCCGCCGCTCGGGCTGTCCTGCTTGAGGTAGTCGAGGATCTTGGTGGCGATCGAGGCGTCGTCCTGCGAGATGTACATGGCCTTGCAGTTGCTGATGTTCACGTCGTAGACGACGACCGGGATGCCCTTGCTGATCGCCTCGTCGATCTTGGGGTTGACCGAGTCGGCCAGCCCGTGGTCGACGATGATCACGTCTGGTTTCGCGGTGATCGCGTCGTTGAACTGCGCGACCTGCTTGGCGTTGTCGCCGCGCGCGTCGTAGACGTCGATCGTCCCGCCGGCCGCCTTGATCTGGCTGGCGGCTCCGTTGCCCCACTGCTCGAAGTAGTCGCCGACGCCGGACTGGCGGACCATGGCCACCTTGAAGGCGGGCTTCGCGGCGGACGGCTTCTCACCGGGCAGCGCGAAGTCGTTCTGCACCTTCCGGTCGCAGGGCTGCCCGGCGGCCTGCCCCGCGGCCTGACCACCGCCGCCGGAAGCCGGTGGCGCGGGCGCCTGCGAGCAGCCGACCAGCGCGATCGCGGCGGCGGCCACTACGCCGATCAAACGGAGCGCGGTGGATTTCATGCTTCCTCCTCGTTGAGGGACGGTCCGACGTTGACGGAGCGGCCAGCCGGAGTCTGGTGGGCGGTGAGGTCGACGACTCGCCGGTCGGTGACGATCGCGGTGATCAACGCGGCCGGGGTGACGTCGAACGCGGGGTTGCGGACCGGGGCGTCCGCCGGCGCGGTCGGCACGCCGCGGAAGGCCCGGACCTCGTCGGCGCCCCGGTCCTCGATCTCGATGTCCGCGCCGCTCGCGGTAGCGGTGTCCACCGTCGTCTCCGGGGCCACCACCAGGAACGGGACGCCCGCGTGCGCGGCGGCCAGTGCCAGGGCGAAGGTGCCGATCTTGTTCGCGGTATCGCCGTTCGCGGCGATCCGGTCGGCCCCCACCAGCACGGCGTCCACCCCGCCGCCGGCCATGATGCTCGCCGCCGCGGAGTCGACGATGAGCTCGTAGCGGGCGCCCATCCGGGACAGCTCCCAGGCGGTCAGCCGGGCCCCCTGCAGCAGCGGCCGGGTCTCGCAGACCAGCGCGCGGTCCAGCCGGTCCTCGCCGTGCAGCCGCTCGATGACGCTCAGCGCGGTCCCGTGCTCCACCGCGGCCAGCGCCCCGGTGTTGCAGATGGTCAGCACCCGCAGCCGGGGCCGGTCGGGCAACAGTCGGCTCAGCAGCTCGGCGCCGCGAGCGGCCATCGCCCGGCAGCCGGCGATGTCCTCGTCGCGCATGGCCAACGCGGCGTCCAGGGCCGCGGACCCACCCCCGCGCTGCGCCTGCGCCCAGGCCAGATCCACCCCGACGGCCAGGTTGGCGGCGGTGGGCCGGGCCGCGCGGAGCCGGTCGACGGCGGTGCGGACCTCGTCGGTGGGCAGCGTCTGGACCGCCAGTGCCACCCCCATCGCACCGGCCACGCCGAGCGCCGGCGCCCCTCGGACGGAGAGCCGCTGGATGGCGTCCACCAGCTGGTCGACGGTGCTGATCCGCAGCTCGGCGAACGTGTCCGGCAGCCGTGTCTGGTCGACCATCCGGATGTGCCCCGGCCCGGGACCGTCCGCCGGCACCCAGTCGATCGTGCGCATCCGCCCCCCTCCGCTCGCGGACCCGAATGGGCGCGCTGTAGCGCCCACGATCGGGTGACCCGGTCAACAAACTGAGGTTGTCGGACAACTGGTGTCCACGTCAAGATGGTTCTATGGCGACCACGGCGCGGCGGACCCTTGCCGACGACATCGTGCGGGCGCTGAAGGCGGAGATTCGGGACGGCGTCTACCCGCCCGGCACCCGGCTGCCAACCGAGGCCGCGCTGTGTGCGCGGTTCGGGGTCTCCCGGGCCACCGTGCGCGGCGCGGTCAAGGAGCTCGACGTGCTCGGCCTGGTGCGCACCCAGCACGGCGTCGGCACCTTCGCCGCGACCCGTCCGAGCGTGCGCGACGGACTGGAGCGGATGGGCTCGATCAGTGAGTCGATCAGCGCCAGCGGCAAGACCCCGGGCCACGAGTACGCCCGCCGCACCCTGCGCCAGGTGCTGCCCGACGAGGCCGAGCGGATGGGCGTGGCCCCGGACACCGAGGCGCTCGAGCTGCGCAGACGGATCACCGCGGACGGCGACGTGGTCGCGTACTCCTACGACCTGATCCCGCGGCGGCTGCTGCCGGAGCGGTTCGACCCCGAGGAGCTGAACGGCTCGGTGTTCGGCTACTTCGAGCACCGGCTGGGCATCCACCCCACGCTCGGGCTGGCCAGGGTGCACGCGGTGGAGTCCGCGCACATCGCCTGGGGCCGCGACGCCGCCAAGCACCGGCTGTTCATCCTGCTCGACCAGCTGCACTACGACGCGGCGCACCAGCTGCTGGCGTACTCGCGCACCTACTTCATCGAGGGCGCCTACGAGTTCGAGCTGATCCGGACCACCGAGTGATCGCCGGTGCCCGACGTACGTGTCGATACGCGGTGCCGTCGTCTGACAACTAGCTGGAACGGTGCTCGCGGCTGTCTTCCGAATGGCCGATGCCTCTGTCAGGCTCGGCCCCATGCGGGTGGTGTTTCGCAATCTCAACCACTGGGAGCAGGAGCACGACCTGGTGACCTGGCCGGACCGCGACGCGGTCGTCGAGCTGAAGTCCGGGGCCGAGGGCGAGTTCTACAAGGTGTCCGGGGTCAAGTGGGTGCTGACCGATGACGAGCGCCCGCCCTGCGTCGTGGTGGACCTGGTACCGGCGCGCTTCGGCCGGAGCATCTGACCCGGGCCGGTCGACCCCGCCGGTACGACGGATGCTCGGGCGCCGGGCCGACGGCGGCGGCTACGGGTGCGAGGGTGCCGGGTCCGCCGTGGGCAGCTCGAACGCCAGCTGGTCCGGGTAACACCAGAACCACTCCTCGCCGGGCTCGAACGAGCGCACGATGGGGTGTGCCGTGCCCCGGCTGTGCGCGGTGGCGTGCTTGGCCGGCGAGCTGTCGCAACACCCGACGTGCCCGCACGACTGGCACACCCGCAGGTGTACCCACCGGCCGCCGACCAGCAGGCAGTCGTGACAGCCGTCGTCGCTTGGCGAGACCGTTTCGATGCTGTCCAGGTGGCTGCAGGCCTCGCTCACTGGAACTCCCTGTTGTCGTCCGTCCGCCCGCCGCGGTCCTCGGGATGCCACGGTACCGGTCGACGGGCCCGCCGGCCCTGGGCCACACAGACCCCGTGCGCGCCGTACAGAGGCTGCAACGTCTGTGCGGCCCGGACGGGGTCTGTGCGAGCCACGCCCGGCGCGCGGCCCACCCGGCGCCCGGCGCGCGGCTAGTGCTGGTCGGTGGACAGGCCGGCCAGGCGGCGGTACTCGACCGCGTCGTGCGCGGAGAACACGGTGACCTCGGATCCGTGCGCGCCGACCAGCTCGCGCACCCGCCGCTGGTTGGCGAGCCGGTCCCGCCGGCCGGACTGCACCAGCGTCTCGAACACCCGCAGACCGGGCGGGCAGTGCGGCGTGAGCGGGTCGACCTCGCCGCGGTAGAAGTACGAGTCGCCGGCGTGCAGCAGCCAGCCGTCCCCGGTGTCGACCGCGACCCCGCAATGACCTCGGCTGTGCCCGGTGAGCGGCACCAGCGCGACGCCGCCCAGCCCGTCCAGCTCGCGGACGGCCCGAAAACCGAACCAGGGCTCCCCCGAGGTCCGGTACGGCCGGAACTTCGGTTGGTGCGCGAACTGTGGCACCCGGTACCGGCTCCGCTCGGCCTGTCCGTGTGGGGCCCGCATGGCGCTCAGCTCGTCGGCGTAGACGTGCACCGTGGCTTCGGGGAAGTCGGCCAGGCCGCCGGCGTGGTCCAGGTCCAGGTGGGTGAGCACGATGTGCCGGACGTCGGAGACGCGGTGACCGAGCCGCTCGACCTGGACCGCGGCAGCCTCCTCGCCGTCCAGCGTCGGCGCGCAGGCCAGCCGGAACTGGCGGCCGAGCCACTCGTCGGGGCGACTGGAACTCCGCGTCCCCACGCCCGTCTCGATCAGTACCAGTCCCGAGTCGGTCTCCAGCAACAGGCAGTGGCAGACCAGCTCGGCACGGCGGCGCCACCCCGGCCGACCGTCCAGCAGCGAGCCGCCCAGCGGGCGCATGGTTCCGCAGTTGAGGTGGTGTACGCGCATCAGTCCCGCTCCGCCGTCCGGGCTATCGGCGGGGCTTGGGCAGCAGGTGCGACCGGGTCTGCTTCTTCTCACCGAAGATCATCTCGGTGAGTGCCTCGTAGATCTCGTCAGGCTGGGGCATGTACTCGATCCGGTTCAGGCCCTGGATCTGACCGGCCGACTCCACGACCATCGTCCCGTAGCCGAGGGTGCGGCCGATGACGGTCTGCTGGAAGGTGAGGTCGGTGACCTTGCGCAGCGGCATCATCGCCACCCGGTGGGTGATGATGCCGGTGGACATCATCACCCGCTTGTCGGTGATCACGATCCGCTCGATCCACCAGTCCAGGACCAGGATGGTCAGCCGCAGGGTGACCACCAGCCCGGCGTACCAGGTCAGCGTGTCGATCACCTGGCTGGACGGCAGGTAGGCGTCCAGCGCCATGAGCAGTGCGATCGCCAGCGCCGACTCGAGGATGTCCTTGACCAACAGGGCCCAGTGCCCTCGGACCCGCAGGATCCGCCGTTCGGTGGGCAGGATGTAGTCGTCGATGTCCAGGGCGATCATCGTCAACACCTCACCGGCGGGCCGTGAACAGGACCGTTCGGCCCGTGGGAGCCAATCCCAGACTAGCTCTCCGGGACCACCGAACACTCTGCCACGATCGAGTAACGATCAGCGGGACCAGCGGGCGGACTCGCCGTCGGCGGTACCGATTTCCGCCCTCGCGGGCCCGCCCGGCGAGAATGACGCGCCCAGCTCAGCGCCGGCCCGACCCTGGTCCGGCGTGGTGCGGCGCCACTCGGCGCCGCTCGGCACCACAAATAGGACGACGTCGAATTAACCGTGCCGGAAATCGAAAGTCGCACTCCTCATAAACCATTCGCCGCCCATTGACAATGGCAGACCTTCTTCCCGGGACAAGGGGCGACACCACCGAGGGCGGTACCGCCGCGCGCTACGCCACGGACGCACCCGGAGGCGGCAGGAAGGCCGGCCGGGCGTCGGGGTCCGGCTCGTCGTAGTACTGGTGGAACACCGGGGTGAGCGCGCCGGACAGCGGTGGCACGATCCAGCTCCACTCGGTGGGGCAGGGCCGGCCGGCCTTGCGCTCGTTGTCCACGTGCACCAGGAACCGCTCGGACTCGGTGTGGTGGTCGGCCATCCTCACCCCGGACGCGTCGAACGAGTACTGCACCGCGCGCACCAGCTCGACCAGCGCACGGTCCCGCCACATCGTGCGCACCGAACTGGTGTCCAGGCCGAGTGCCTCGGCGACCGCCGGCAGCATGTCGTAGCGCTCCGCGTCGGCCAGGTTGCGCGCGCCGATCTCGGTGTTCAGGTACCACCCGTTGAACGGTGCCGCCGAGTACCGGACGCCGCCGATGATCAGCGGCATGTTGCTGATCGCCGGCACCGCGTGCCAGCGCAGCCGCAGGTCGGCGAACCACGAGTAGTCGGGATGGCGGATTGGCACCTCGAGCACCGCGTCCCGGGGGATCTCGAACAGCTCCGGTCGGGTACCCAGGCCGGAGATGAGCAGGGGCAACAGGTCGAACCGGCCGGACGGGGTCGGCGGCCGCCAACCCATCGCGGTGACCCGGTCGGTGAAGCCGGCGTTGCGCGGGTCGCCTTGCACTGTGCCGTCCGCGTTGCTGTATCCGGCGTAGCGGATCAGCTGCTCGTTGTGGATGCGGGGACCGGGCCGGCCGGGGCGGTCCGGGGCGAACACGGTGATCGTGGAGCGGATCTGGCCGCCCCGGGTGGTCAGCCGCAGGTGCTCGACGCACTCATCGGCCACCTCGGTCGGCGTCTTCAGGTGCCGGCGGTCGCGCACCCGCAGCCCGTGCCAGTACAGCCGTCCGATGCAGCGCGCCGAGTTGCGCCAGGCGACCCGGGCGCCGAACGTCAGCTCCTGCGGCGTGTGCTCGTAGCTACCGGTCTCGGCGATCTCCTGGCGGATCTCCCGCAGCCGTTGCTCGAAGGGCTCGAACGGGGCCGTCTCGGCGTAGAACTGCTCGAGAAACGTCTTCGCCTCGGCCGGGTCGACGGGCACGCAGACCGGCTCGGTGTCCGGCGATGCGATGCGCTGAGCGGGGGCGACGTGACCGTTGACGGGGCAACCGGAACGTGGTGGGCGATGCGTGTGGGTTTCCACCAGGTTCTTTACGAATGCGGTCAACAAGCGGGTCCTCCACTTTCGTCATCCCCGATCGTCAATCGTGGCGGTACCTTTCTACTCGGTTACCCTCAGTGCCGTTCCGGCAGTCCGCCCGTAACCAGAATTGCTTTGGGCTAAATGGCCTATTGCATTACTCCCATTTCTGTTAATTGCCTGGTAACGAGGTCGAGACCGGATCCGCGACACGGACGCCGGCACCCCGGAGGTCGGGCCTGCAGATACCAACGACCGTTGGCCAACAACCGTTGACATGCGATAACGGTCGGGCTACCGTGCACGGCAAGTTGCCAACGCTTGTTGACGAAAGGAAGGCTCCGCGATGGAGACCGATGTCGTGGTGGTCGGTGCCGGTCCGACCGGGCTGTTGCTGGCCGGTGACCTTGCCGAGGCCGGCGTACGGGTCACGCTCCTCGAGCGCCGCGAGCACGGTTCGAACGTGACCCGGGCGTTCGCGGTGCACGCCCGCACCATGGAGGAGCTGGAGATCCGCGGCCTCGCCGGCGAGTTGGCCAAGACCGGCACATCGATCCGGTCGCTCCGGCTGTTCGGCGGCGCGCAGGTCAGCCTCGCCGGGTTGCCGAGCGAGTTCAGCTCGCTGCTGATCACACCGCAGTACCAGACCGAACGGGTGCTGCGGGAGCGCGTCGACGCGCTCGGCGTGCCGGTCGTCCGAGGCTCGGAGGTCGTCGGAGTGACCCAGGACGGCACCGGGGTGGACATCACCGCACGGGCCGCGGACGGGACCGTGACCAGCTACCGGGCGCGCTACGCGGTCGGCACGGACGGGGTGAACAGCGCGGTGCGGACCGCACTGGGGCTGCCGTTCCCCGGCCGGTCGGTGATCAAGTCGATCATGCTAGCGGATGTCCGGCTCAGCACTCCCCCGGCGGACGTGCTCACGGTCAACGGGGTCGGTGACGGTTTCGCCTTCGTCGCGCCGTTCGGGGACGGCTGGTACCGCGTCTTCGCCTGGAACCGCCGGCACCAGGTGGACGACTCCGCGCCGCTCGAGCTGGCCGAGATCCGCGAGGTCACCCGCCGCGCACTGGGCTCCGACTTCGGCATGGGCGAGGCGCGCTGGCTGTCCCGGTTCCACAGCGACGAGCGCCAGGTGCCGCGCTACCGGGTGGGGCGGGTGTTCCTGGCCGGCGACGCCGCGCACTGCCATTCCCCGGCCGGCGGTCAGGGCATGAACACCGGCCTGCAGGACGCGGCCAACCTCGGCTGGAAGCTGGCCGCCGCCGTACGGGGTTGGGGCGACACCGAGCTGCTGGAGAGCTACCACACCGAGCGCCACCCGGTCGGCCGCGCGGTGCTGCGCAGCAGCGGGGTGCTCGTCCGGCTCGCGCTGATCAGGTCGTCGTGGGGCCGCGCGGTACGCAACGCGCTGGCCACGGCCATGCTGAAGCTGCCGCCGGTCCTTGCCGCGGCGGCGGGGACGATCTCCGCGATCAACGTCCGCTACCCGGCGCCCAGCGGTGCGGACCGGCGGGTGGGCATCCGGGTGCCGAACCTCGCGCTGCGCACCGGCCGGCTCTACGACGCACTGCACGGCGGCCGGTTCGTGCTCATCGGCGCGGGAGCCGCCATGGTGGCGTTGCCCCCGCAGGTGGACGCGGCGGAGCTGGCGCGGCCGGTGGACCGGCTGATGCTGGTGCGCCCGGACGGGTACCTCGGCTGGGTCGGCACCGCCGAGGAGTTCCCGGCCTGGGCACGGGACTACTTCCACAGCTGACCGCGGCTAGCACGGCCGCGGTCAGCACGCACGGCCGCGGCGGGTCGCGCGGTGGCCGGCACGGCGGGTCAGACCGCGGAGGGTCAGCACGGCCGCGGCGGGTCGGGCGGTGGCCGGCACGGCGGGTCCAGGCCGCGGCGGCCAGCACGGCCGGGCTGGTCAGACCGCGGCGGCCAGGTCGCCGGTCAGGTAGTGCTGAATGACCGGCGCCATCATCGAGGCCAGCGTGTCCGCGTCCATCGCCACCACCGGGGGCAGCTCCAGCACGTACCGGCACAACGCCACCCCGAGCACCTGGGTGGCCAGCATCGATGCCCGGCACGAGGCCTCGGGCCCGTCCCCGACCACCTGGCGGACCGCGCGCAGCACCTGGCCCCCGAACACCGCGCGCAGTTGCTCGACGGCCGCCGCGTTGGTCACCGCCGAGCGGAGCAGCAGCCGGATCAGCTCGTCGGACAGCTCGCCCTCCCACCGGGCCACGAAGTGCCGGGCCATCCGCTCGCCGAGCTCCTCGCGCGGCCAGTCCGAGGTGTCCGGGAACTGGAGATCCAGATCCACCGCCGCGGTGAACAGCCCGGCCTTGTTCGTGTAGTAGCGCATCACCATGGACGCGTCGACGCCCGCTTCCGCCGCCACCGCCCGGATCGTGGTGCCCTCGTAGCCCTTCTCGGCGAGCAACCGCCGCGCACCGGCCAGGATGGCCGCCCTGGTCGGCTCGGACCGTGCCGTGAACGCCATGCAACAAGTGTAGGCCAACGGCGTTGGCCCACACACGTTGGGAATCTTGTCCTGCCGGCTACCCCGACCGCGCCGGCGCGCCAGCTAAGGGGTGGCGCTGGCGGGGACCTGGGCGGGGGCGCTGTCCAGCCCGGTGGCGAAGTCGAGCACCAGCCGACCGCGGACCCCGCCCGCTTCGAGCAGCCGGTGGGCCTGCTCGGCCTCTGCGGCCGGCAGTATCCGAGCGACGCGCAGGGTGAGAATGCCCTGTTCGGCCTGGGCACGGAGCCGGTCCAGTGCGGCGGTGGCGGCGGCGGCTCGGCTGACCAGCACCGGGTGGACGGTGATCCCGCGCTCCGAAATCCCGCGAGTGCCGGAAGCGCCGGCGGTGCCGGAAGCGCCGGCGTTGCCGGAAGCGGGGGTCCAGCCACGCACCACGGCCAACCCACCGCCGTCCGCGATCGCCGGTAGCGCGAGCTCGTTGAGCAGGGCGCCGTCGGCGACTCCGGGCACGCCGCCCGGGACGAGCGCGCGGATACGGTCCGCGACATCCGCGCCACGGGCCACGACCTCGTCCGCCCCGAGCGTCCGCACCAGCTCCTCGTCGGCCGGCGCCGCGTCCGCGATCACCCGCAGTCCGTCGGCCTTGGCCAGCTGGATGGCGTAGCCGCCGAAGGCGCCGGCCGCCCCGGTGACGGCGAGGATCTGGCCGGGGCGCAGCGCCAGCGAATCCAGGGCGACCCGCGCGGTGAGGGCGTTCATCAACAGCGTCGAGGCGGCGGGGAAGTCCGCGCCGGCCGGAGCGGGCACCACCGACGCGGCGGGCACCACGACCTGCTCCGCGTAGGCACCGCCGTGCGGCCCGCTCGGCAGCACCAGCGCGACCACCCGCTGGCCGAGCTGAAGCCGCCCGTCCAGCTCGGGGCCGAGCTTGTCGACCACCCCGGCAGCGTCCATGCCGGGCCGGTAGGGCGGTGGCACCGCCGCGAGACGGGCCTGCTGCGCACCGGCACGCAGCAGCGTGTCGGTCGGGTTGACCGCCGCCGCGTGCACCCGGATCCGGACCTCACCGGGGCCGGGCTCAGGGTCGGGCAGCTCGACCACCCGCAGTTGTTCCGGTCCGCCGAACCGCCACACGCCCACAGCCTTCATACCTGCGGCGAACCCGGCACCACCGAGGCTTATTCCGGGCGGCCCGGCCATTCAGGCGGTCCGGGGACCCGCGCCGAGGACGGTGCGGCCAGGGCCGCGCGGATCCATCGAGTGTTGGCGGGGACGTAGGGAACCGGCTTGCGACCCGCCCGGATGTCGGCCGCGAGGTGCCCGGCCTCCAGGTAGGAGCAGTCGTTCACGCCTTCCCCGACGATCAGCTCCAGGTCTTCGTCCTCGCCGTACTCGTACGCCGCGATGTCATAAAAGTCCATCGCATCGTGCAGGGCCTTCCGGTCGCCGGTGCGCTCGAGCTCGGCGCGCAGCGCGGCCATTGCTTCCAGCACCGCGCGGCACGCGGCACGAACCGAATTCTCCGACATACCCACATGGTGCCCCGCCGGTCCGACAGTTCCGGGTCGGCCGTGACGAGCGTGATCATCAGTACTTGAGGGCTGTTTCGCGGCGCTGAAACAGCCCTCAAGTACTGATGATCATGAAGGAGAAGCCGCGGAGAGGGCCACCCAGTCGGCGGCCCCGTTCGACGCCGTGATCACCGAGCTCGGCCGAGTGGCCGACGCGGCAGCGGCCAGCCCGCCGCGCTGACAGCGCCGTGTTACAAAGTATGTTTGCCTACATATGAGTTAGGGTCAGGCTTCGGTCAGCGCCGGCAGCAGGATCTCCACGGTGCCCGCGCCGCCGTCCACCCGCAGGTAGTCGCCGGACCGGATCGCCCGGGTGCCGTTGCCGGTATTGATCACGCAGGGGACGCCCAGCTCGCGGGCCACGATGGCGCCGTGGCTGAGCGGGCCGCCGATGTCGATCACCACCGCCGAGGCGACCACGAAGTACGACGCCCAGCTCGGGTCGGTCGTCTTGCACACCAGGATCTCGCCGGGTTCCAGGTCGTTCTCCTCGGCGCTGTGCACCACCCTGGCCACCCCCTCGACCACGCCGGGGCTGACCGCCATCCCGGTCACCCTGGTCACCGCGGCTCCCGGGCCGGCGACCGGCTCGGCCAGCGGCTCGGGCTCGCCGACCCACTTGTCCGGCAGCCGCAGCGCGCGGTACTCCTCGAAGGTGGCCCGCCGCCGCGCCACCAGTTCGCCGACCCGGGCCGGCAGCCGCACCCCGGTGAGCTCCTCGACGGTCAGGAAGTACACCTCGCCGGGCTCGGTCAACTCTCCCCCGGCGACCAGTTCGGCCCCCAGGTAGCGCGCCGCGGCCCGACCGCCGTCGATGGTCTGCAGGAACGCCGCCTTGCCCACCTCGCGCAGCGGGATGTAGCGACGGGCCAGAGCGAGCCGCAGCCGGGCGCCGGCCCGCGCCGGGCCGGCCGTCCCGGCCAGCACCCGCGCCTCGGCGTCCTCCCGCTCCTGGCGCTGCCGCCGGGCCCGGTCGACCGGAGAGGCCGACTCCGGCAGCCCGGCGTACTGCTCGATCAGCCGGCGCACCGGTGCGTCGTCCTCCCGCCAGGACCGGCTGGAGAGCTCCGCCTCGGTCGGCGCGTGGTAACCGTGGTCGGCGAGGAACTCCGCCAGCGTCAGCTCGCCCCTGGCCGCCCGCCACAGCTCGCCCGCCGCCTGCGCCTCCTCGACATCGCCGTAGCCGGTGACCAGCGAGGTCTCCAGCCCCGGATGCCCGCTCGCGGTGGCCAGCGCGGCAACCTGGTCGTAGATGCCGGTACCGAGCAGCGTGCTGAACGCGTGCGGGCGCATGACCGCCTCGAACCGGGCCGCCGACTCGGCCAGCACCGCCCTGGCCCGCGCCGCGGTGGCGATCGCGCCGGGCGCGGTGACCGCGCGCCACCAGGCGTCCGTCTCGGCGCGCAACCGGTGCAGCCGACGCGGCAGCCGGACCACGGCGGCCGGCATCTTGGCCGCCACCACGGGGTACCGCCGCCGCGACGGATAGCTCGGCACCCCCGGGCGCACCGAGCCGAGCAGCTGCGCCTCCAGCGCCTCGCCGGAGGTCCCGGGCATCCGGTCCGCCATCCGGCGCAGGCAGTCCACATTCGCGGCGAACCGGCCGAACACGGCGGCGGAGAACCGGTCGTCGATCGACTCCGGCACCGTCACGGCGGATCCGGGCAGCACCCCCATGTCGTGGAAGGCGCCCTTCATGCCGCGCTCCAGCGGGTCGCGCCAGAACGTCCAACCCAGCGGGGTAGCCACCCCGGGGAAGTTCTCCGCCGTGTTCACCGTGGTCCAGGCGGTGGTCGGGCTCCCGACCTCGTGCAGCGGGTTACTCACCGGCGGTCCCCTTCACTCGGTCGCACCGAACCAGTACTCAGTCCAGGAGCTCGACAACACCGCGCGCACCGTCGACCCGGATCCGCTGACCGTCCCGGATCTGCCTGCTCCCGGTGCGGGTGCCGACGACGCAGGGGATGCCCAGCTCCCTGGCCACGATCGCGCCGTGGCTGAGCATCCCGCCCAGATCGGTCACCACACCGGAGGCGACCACGAACAGGGATATCCAGCTCGGGTCGGTGGCCTCGCAGACCAGCAGGTCGCCCTCGTCGAGCTCGGTCTTCTCCGGGTCGGCGACCACCCTGGCCCGGCCTTCCACCACACCGCCGCAGGCTCCGACACCGGTGAGCGTGGTACCGGCCGGTGCGGCCGGGCCGCCGGCCCCCGGCGCGGCGACCGCGATCGGCTCCGGCACGCCGCACCAGGCGTCCGGCAGCCGCTGGCCCTGCCGTTCCAGGTACACCGCGCGCCGGGCCGGGACCAGCGCGGCGGCCGGGCCCGGGTCGGCCGAACGCAGCTCGGCGTCGGTCAGGAAGAACACGTCGCCGACCTCGCTGAGCACGCCGGCCCCGACAAGTTGCCCGCCGAGTCGGCGCGCGGCCGCCCTGGCCACGTCGAACGTGATCAGGTAACCGGCCTTGCCCTGCTCGCGCAACGCCAGGTAACGCCCGGCGAGACGGACCAGCAGGCGGGCGGACGGGCGCCGCAACGCCGGCAGCGCGGCCGCAAGCTCACCGGATGCGCCGACCCCCTCGCCACGCTGCGCGGCGCTGCGTGGCCTCGGCGCCCTCGGGCTCGAGTCGCCCATCGCCCGGTAGTCGGCCAGCCGCGCGGCGAGCAGCTCCGGGTTCTCCCGCCAGGACACGCTGTCCAGCTGGCCCTCGCTCGGGCCGTGGTAGCCGTGCCGGTCCAGGAACTCGGTCTGCTCCAGCCGGCCGTGCGCCAGCTCCCACAGGTCGGCGGCCACCTCGTTCTCGTCCGAACCGACCCCGGAGAGCAGCCGGGCGGCCAACCCGGGCCCGCCGTGGCGCGCGGCCAGCCCGGTCAGCTTGTCCACCACGCCGTTGCCGACGAAGGTGGCCAGGAAGTGCAGCCGCATGATCTCCTGGAACTGCCGCTGGGCGACGCCGATCACCCGCAGGCAGCCGGCCCGGTCCAGCTCCGGCACCCCGCGCAGGGTCGCGGTGCGCCAGGTACGCAGCTCGGCGAAGCGGGCGTCGTGCCGGGCGCCGAGCCGGGCCACCACTCCCGGCGCCTTGACCGCGATGGCCGGGTAGCGGCGGTAGGAGTTGCGGTCCACGGTGCCCGGGCGGACGTAGCCGAACAGCTGCTGCTCGACGGCGGTGGCCGAGGTCCCCGGGGTCAGGTCGGCCAGCGCCCGGAACTGGTCCATGTTCGCGGCCGCCCGCCCGGCGAACACGCTCCAGAACTGCTGCTCCACCCGCGCCGGCACCCGCACCTGGGCGTCGGTGAACACGCCGATGTCGCGGAACGCCGAGCGCAGCGCCAGCTCCACCGGCGCGTGCATGAAGCTGAAGCCGAGCGGCGTGCACACCCCGGGGAACGCCTCCGCCACGTTGCCGGAGGTCCAGGACACGTCGGGGTCGCAGTCCGGGTGGTCCACCGGGTCGGCCGGCTCGGTCACCCCGCCCGTCTGGCTGGGGCCCGGGTCGGCCGGCTCGGTCACCAGTCTGAGGCCCGGGTCGACCGGCTCGACCGGGTCGACCGGCTCGGTCACTCGGCCCGCCCGGCCGCCGCCTCGTCCGCCCGGGACAGACCGGCCAGCCCGATCAGGTCTTCGTGCAGCTCGAACCACACCGTGTGATAGCTGTCGATCATCGGACGGGCCAGCCAGGTGTGCTCGCCGGCCTCGACCTTCGCCAGCGCGGCGCCGAACCGGGCCGGGTAGGGCTCGAGCCGGGGTGCCAGGCCGACCAAGGTGTCCACCAGCGGCGCGAACCCGGCGTGCAGCTCGGCCAGCCGGGTCACGATCTTCGCGTCGTACTCGGCATCGGTGTGGTCGTTCGGTGTGGTGCCGTCCTTGAGCTGCCAGTCGGTCACCAGCTGCTTGAACGCGGAGTTGTGCGCGTCGAACTCGTGGTAGGCGGCGGCCAGCGCGGCCTGGTCCACCGCGGTGCGCTCCCGGGCGAGCAGGTCTTCCAGGTGGGCCCGGCCCGGCTTGGTGAGCTTGAACCGGTCCCGCGCCTGCTCGCAGTGCCCGGCGGCGCCCAGCTCCGCGAGCACCGGTTCGAGCCGCTCCGCCGGCACCCCGGCAGCCGCGGCCACGTCCTGGGGGGTGGCGCGCCCCTTCAACCGCAGCGCCTGCAACACCCGAAGCTCGGTGGTCACCGTCGACCTCTCCTCGTCAAGGACCGTTGTGCCGCTGGATCAGCGACCGAATGTGCCTGGGAGCGCCTACAGCGGCGCCAGATTGCCGCACATTGTAGTGGCCCGACCACACTCGGTCAAACGTCGTTTGGTTTCAGCGGCCCGGCTCGGATCCGGCGGTCAGCAGCTCACCGCCGTCGATCGGCACCGTGATGCCGGTGAGGTAGCCGGCCCGGTCCGAGACCAGGAAGGCCACCAGGTCGGCGACCTCGTGGTCGGCGCCGATCCGACCCAGCGGGTTGAGCGGCAGCTCGTGCTTCTCGGTCCAGCGCAGGATCGGCTGCACCAGGTCGGTCTCCACCTTGCCGGGCGCCACGCCGACCACCCGGACACCGTCGCGGGCCCACTCCAGCGCGAGCACCCGGGTCAGCATGATCAGCGCCGATTTGCTGACGTTGTAGGCCACCAGACCCCGGGACGGGAAGTACGCCGCCGTGCTGGCGTTGTTGACGATCACCCCGCCGCCGTCACCCATCAGCTCCTTCGCGCGGCAGGCCAGGTACCAGGGCGCGGACAGGTTCAGCCCGAGGGTGTCGTCCCAGGCGTCCCAGCCCAGTCGCTCGGCCCGCTCCGCGACCGGCAGCACACCGGCGTTGTTGACCAGGATGTCCAGCCCACCGAACTCGTCGCCGACCCGCTCCGCCAGCGCGCGCAGCGACTCCCGGTCGGTGAGGTCGGCCCGGACCGGCACCGCCCGCACCCCGAGCCCGCTCAGCTCCTTGGCCAGCGCGCCGATGGCGTCCACACTCCGGGCGGCCAGCACGACGTCGACCCCCAGCTCGGCGAAGCGGCGGGCGATGGCCGCCCCGATGCCCCGGCTGGCCCCGGTGACCAGGGCCCGGCGCCCGGCGAGCGAACGGTCCTCGCTGTCCCGCATCGGCGGTCCTCTCACTCGGTGACACCGGTATGCAACCGAACAGCATATGGTTAAGCTCTGCCGGGTGGAACCCGCTGGGGTCACGGCCCCCGAGACGACAGCGCCCGAGACGACAGCGCCCGAGTCGGCAGCGCCCGAGGCAGCGACGTCCGAGGGAGCGAGGTCCGAGGCAGCAGCGCCCGAGGCAGCGACACCCGAGGCAGCGACGTCCGACGTGGAGGTCCGCACCGCGCCGGGGGTCCGCACGGTGCGACTGACGCGCCCGGCGAAGCGCAACGCGATCACCTCCGCGATGTACGCCGCACTGGCCGACGCGTTCACCAGCGCCGATGCGGACGACGACGTGCGGGTCGTGCTGCTCACCGGTTCCGGCGGCTCGTTCACCGCCGGCAACGACCTGGCCGACATGGCCGCCAACCCGCCGCTGGGCGACGACGCTCCCCCGCTGCGCTTCCTCGACGCGCTCGCCGCACTGCGCCCGGTGCTCGTGGCCGCGGTCGACGGGCCGGCGATCGGCGTCGGCACCACCGTGCTGCTGCACTGCGACCTGGTCTACGCCACCGCGCGCAGCATTTTCCGGCTCCCGTTCGTGAATCTGGGCCTGGTCCCGGAGGCGGCGTCCACCCTGTTGCTGCCCCGGCTCGTCGGCGCGCAGAAGGCGGCCGAGCTCACCCTGTTCGGCGAACCGTTCGACGCGGCCGAGGCGCACCGGCTGGGGCTGGTCACGGCGGTGACCGAGGACGGGGCCGCACTCGATGCCCTGGTCGAGGACCGGGTCCAGGCACTGGCCGGTAAGCCCGGCGTAGCACTGCGCGAGACCAAGCGGTTACTACGCAACGAGTCCGCGACCACTGTGGCGGCGCGGCTGGACCTGGACCGCCGGGTGATGCAGCAACTGATCGAAGATCAGCAGCGGGCGGGCGCGCGGCGCGCAAAGCCAGGGTGAAGCAAGCAATGCTTGGTATCGTGAGCGGAGGACTGGCTCGACGATGACCTCGAGACAACGGGGCCCGGGCCGAGGGGGACGCACGACCGTCGACGGTAAACCCGAGGGCGGGCGTCGCTAGAGAAGGGCACAAGCCGGTGGCGCGACCGAAAATTCCACTGATCTCGAAGCGCAAGGCGCTCGAGGTCGCACTGGACATCATCGACAACGAGGGCATCGAGTCGCTGAGCATCCGGCGGCTGGCCGAACGCCTCAAGGTCAATGGCGCATCGCTGTACCACCACTTCGAGAACAAGGAAGAAATCGTCGTCGGCGCCGCCAAGCTGGCGCTGGAGGAGGTGCGCACCCCGCAGACCCACGACGAGCCGTGGCGGGTCTGGATCCTGCGCAACGCGCGCCGGTTGCGGCAGGCGTTCCGGGAGCACCCCGACCTCGTCCCGGTGATGCTGCGCCGTCAGCCACTGGGCATCGGTGCAGCTCAGATGGATGCCACCGTGGCACTGCTCGAGGAGGAGAACGTGCCGACCGGCGCGATCGCCCCGATGCTGGAGGCCCTCGAGCTCTACGCGATCGGCAGCGCCCTGCACGAGAGCCGGGGCGACGCGCCCGGCGCGGACCACGACCCGACCAAGACCCCGCACCTGAGCCGGGCCTTCGAGCAGCGGGCGCTGACCGCCGACGAAATCTTCGACACGGTCTGCGAGAAGATCATCGATACCGTCATCATGACGGC
Source organism: Pseudonocardia sp. Cha107L01 (assembly GCF_052566575.1). Classification (NCBI taxonomy): domain Bacteria; kingdom Bacillati; phylum Actinomycetota; class Actinomycetes; order Pseudonocardiales; family Pseudonocardiaceae; genus Pseudonocardia; species Pseudonocardia sp. Cha107L01. The sequence continues at coordinate 3,272,420 of NZ_CP199579.1, read as the reverse complement.
CGTCGAGCGCGGCGGGTCCACCTCTCCCGGCGCGGCACGCAAGGCGGCGGACACCCGGGCCGAAGAGGCCAAAGCCACCGCCTGAGAACCTGGCCACGATCGGCCGCCGGCAGCGGAGACCGCGCCGGCGACCGGTCGCGTCCCCCGAGCGTCCCGTCGGTCGCGGGTGACCCAAGCGACACATTAGAATCAAACAAAGTTTGATAAACTTGCGCGACCCCGGTCTCGAGGCAAGGGCGGACCCCGATGGCGCGCGAGGCGTTCTGCTTCCTCTGTGAACAGTACGTGCTCACCCGATCCGACGGACAGTTCCGGGAACACAGCCCGAAAGACGCCCGAGGTAGCAACGTCGTCGCCATCCAGCGCTGCGCCGGCTCCGATCTGTCACCCGAGACGACCAGGGGCATCGCCGCACACGCCGCGCTGCGCGCCGGCCGGGCCGCATCGGCCGGCGACTGAACGGGACCGGTCCGTCACACCCATTAACCAAACGTTGAATGGTAAGCTTCGTATCCAGCGGACCACACGGATCGGAGCGACCGGGATGCCGGAGAACGCAGCGCCACGGCACGTCGAGCCACCCCACGCGGAACGGTCGAAGTACCGGCGCAGCCCGTACCTGGTCGTGTCCCGCGAGGCGTCGGTGCGCACGGACGTGTACGGGTCGATCGACGACCACGTGGTGCGGCAGGCCCAGTTGCTGCGCGGCGAGCACGACTCGGACACCGTGATCGTCGCGATGCACCCGGTCGGCTCGCCGGCGTACCTGCCGCTGTTCCCCGAACTCGCCCGCACCGGCCTGCATGTGATCGGCTGCGCGAACCGCTACTCACTCGGCGACTCCGCACTGCAGATGGAGAACGTGCTGCTCGACCTCGGCGAGTGCATCCGGGACGCCCGCGAGCGACTGGGTTACGAGAAGGTGGTGCTGGCCGGCTGGAGCGGCGGCGGCTCGCCGATGATGGGCTACCAGGCCGAGGCGGAGAAGCCGGCGATCACCCGCACGGCGGCCGGCGAGCCCACCCTGCTCGCCGACACCGAGCTGCCCGCCGCGGACGGCGTCCTACTGCTCGCCGCGCCGCGCAGCCGGCACCGGCTGCTCACCGACTTCCTGGACGCGTCGATCACCAACGAGCTCGAGCCGGACCGCGACCGGGACACCGAGTTCAACCTCTACGACCCCGCCAACCCGAACCAGGCGCCGTACTCGGCCGACTTCCTGGCCGCGTACCGCAACCGGCAGCGCGCCCGCTCCGCCCGGATCACCGAGTTCGCCCAGGCCACCCTGGCCGGGTTCGCCGCGGCCGGGCACCCGCACAACGAGCACGCGTTCGTGGTGCACGGCACCATGGCCGACCCGCGCTGGCTGGACCCGACCATCGAGCCGAACGGCCGCCGGCCGGGCTGGAGCTACCTCGGTGACCCGTCGGTTGCCAACACCAGCCCCGGCGCGCTGCTCCGGTTCACCACGGCGCGCAGCTGGCTGTCCCAGTGGAGCCTGGACACCGCCCAGGTGGACGCCGGCGACGCCGCGCCGAGGGTGTCCAAGCCGGTGCTCGTCCTGATGAACGGCCGCGACGACGCGGTGCCGCGCAGCCACCCCACCCAGGTCTTCGAGGCGATCCCGCACAGCGACAAGGAGCTCGTCGAGCTACCCGAGGCCAACCACTACTTCAGCGGCTCGGACCAGAAGTCGCACCTGAGGACGGCCGCCGACCTGGTGCACGACTGGATGCGCCGGCACGGGTTCGCCACCGGGTAGCGGCCGAGGCCACCCCCATCGCCGCACGCCAGACATAGATTAACCAAACGTTGTTTGATATTCTCTCCGTGAGCACCTGAAGCCCGGGAGGCAGCACGATGAAGCTGAGTCTGATGACTCTGGGGGATCTGGTCACCGACCCGGTGACCGGAACCCGCGAGACGCCGGCCGAGCGCCACCGCGCGATCGTCGAGGCCGCCGCCGTCGCCGACGGGGTGGGATTCCACGGCGTGCACATCGGCGAGCACCACGGCCTGGAGTACCTCTTCTCGGCCCCGCCGGTGATCCTCTCCGCTATCAGTGAGCGCACCCGGCGGCTGCGGCTGTCCACGGCGGTCACCCTGGCCGCCAACCTGGACCCGGTGCGCGCCGCCGAGGACTACGCCACGGTCGACGTGCTGTCCGGCGGCCGCTGCGAGGTCGTGGTGGGCCGGGGCAACTTCTTCGTGTCCACCTACTCGCTGTTCGGCCAGGACATCGAGGACTCGCACGAGCTGTTCCGCGACAACGTGGAGCTGCTGGTCCAGCTGTGGAGCGGCAAGGAGATCAACTGGCCCGGCTCGGCACACCGGGCGGCCATCGAGGGGTTCGTGCTGCAGCCGCCGCCGGTCGGGGGGCTGCCGCTGTGGATCGGCGGCGGGGCCTCGGAGTCCACCGCCGAGCTGGCCGCCCGGCTGGGCCTGGACCTGATGCTGCCCAGCGCGTTCGGCAACCCGGAGATGTTCAGGTCCGTGGTCGACACCTACCGCGAGCGGTTCGCCTCCTACGGGCATCCGCGCCGGCCCAGGGTCGGCGCCTGCTGGCACGTCAACGTGGCCGAGACCAGCCAGGCCGCGCGGGACCGTTGGGAGCCCCGCTACCGCGCCTACTTCGAGCTGATGAAGGAGATCATCCCCCGGGTCAACCCCGATCCGCCGGCCTTCATCAGGAAGCCGTTCGACTTCGACTTCCTGACCAGCCGGGGGCCCGCGCTGGTGGGCAGCCCGGACGAGGTGGCGGACCGGCTCAACTCCTCGGCGGAGATGCTCAGCGCGGACACCAACCTGATCTACATCGACATGGGTGGCCAGCCGGCCGGCGAGTTCCGTGACATGGTCGACCTGATCGGTTCACGGGTCATCCCCCAGCTGGACTGAGCGCCGCCCTTCCGAGCTCGCTCAGACCTGGTACCCGTCGCACCGGGGTTGCAGGGTCTGCGCGGCCGGTGCCAGCTCTGTGCGAGCGGGAAATCTACTCAAGGCCCAGGTGGTGCAGGTAGCGCCGCGCGGAGCGGGCCACCGCACCCTTCGCGTCGGCGGTGATGATGCGCTCCCACCAGGCCCCGTAGAGCGCCTCGTAGGCGTACGGCTCCACCAGGTCCAGGGCGCGGCGGACGGTGTCCGGGTGCTCGGGGATGAAGTTCGGGTAGCTGTACATGAAGGTCACCCAGCGGCGGTCGGCCACCACGTTGAAGATGTCGCCGGTGCACAGGGCGCCGCGCCCGTCGACCCCGTCCGCCCAGTGCAGCACGGTGCCGCCGGCGAAGTGCACCCCGGCGTTGAGCAGTGTCCGGCCGGGCAGCACCTCGAGGCGGTCACCGCTCCACAGCTCGACGTTGTCGCGGCGCGTCAGCCACTGCTCGTCGTCGGCGTGCACGTAGATCGGGATGTCACCGAACGCGCGGCTCCAGTCGACCATCGCGCCGTAGTAGTGCGGGTGCGACAGCGCGATCGCGGCGAGCCCGCCCAGCTGCTCGATGCGGGCGACGGTCGGCTCGTCGAGGTAGCTGACGCAGTCCCACAGGAGGTTGCCGCCGGCGCCGGGCACCAGCAGCGCGCGCTGCCCGATCGCGAAGCTGGCCTCGGTGCCGATGCCGTACAGCCCGGGTGCCTCCTCCCGGAGCACACCGGTCCTGCCCTGCTCGGTCAGCTCGGCGAGTGAGGTCCAGCGCTGGCCGCCGTAGCCGACGTACTGGCGTTCGTCCTCGCAGATCTTGCAGTGCGCCAGGTCGGCGTCGGGCGGGTACTGCACGCCGCAGGTCGCGCAGATCGGGTACGTGTTCATGCCCCGAGTGTTCCGCCGCCGCACTGATCGGTCCAAGACATGTTTGTCATGTCGACGATCGTGATTCACGATCAGTGGATGGAGCTTCGCCAACTGCGGTACGTGGTGTCGGTGGCCGAGACCGGGCACTTCACCCGGGCCGCCGAACGCTGCCACGTGGTGCAGTCCGCGCTGAGTCACCAGATCGCCAAGCTGGAGCGCGAGCTCGGCGCCCGGCTGTTCGACCGCACCCGGCGGCAGGTGCGGCTGACCGCCGCCGGTGAGGCGTTCGTCCCGGCCGCCCGGCAGGCGCTGGACGCGGCCGCCCGGGCGCGCGCGGAGGTGGCAGCGGTGACCGGCGAGGTCCGCGGCAGGCTCGCGCTCGGCGCCATCGGCACGGTCACCGCCGTCGACCTCGCCGCCCTGTTGGCCGACTTCCACGCCCGCTACCCCGACGTGCGGATCGCGCTGCGCTCCGGGGCCAGCCTCGAGCTGATCGCCGAGGTGCGGGCCGGCGGCCTGGACGCCGCGTTCCTGGGGGTCCCATCGGGGTTCCGGCCCACCGGGGTGCGGCACCGCCGGCTGGCGGTCGGCGAGCTGGTCGCGGTACTCGGCCCCGCGAACCCGCTGGCCGGGCGGCCGGTGGCAGCGCTGCGCGACCTGGCCGCCGAGGCGTTCGTCGACTTCCCGGCCGGCAGCGCGGCCCGTGCCCAGTCCGACGAGGCGTTCGCCGCGGCCGGCATCGACCGGGACGTCGCGTTCGAGGTGTCCAGCGTCGAGTTCCTGGGCCAGCTCGTGGGCACCGGGCTCGGGGTGGGCCTGGTGCCCGCCGACTTCGCCACCCAGCTGAGCGGGGTGCGGGTGCTCCCGTTGAGCGACGCCCCGGCCCGCGTCGAGCACCTGGTGTGGGGGCAGGGCCCGGCGTCCCCGGCGACGGCCGCCTTCCTCACCGTGCTGGACAGCCACCACCGCGAGACCGGAGCGCGGTAGCCGCGCGGAGCGCGGGTAGCCGACCGGAGCACGGTAGCCGACCGGAGCACGGTAGCCGACCTGCCTTTCGTTACCGAGCTGCACAGGAGGCAGGTTTTCGGCGCTCACAACCTGCCTCGTGTGCAGCTCGGTAACGGGAGTGCTCCGCGCGGAGCGCGGGTGCGCGCGGGTGCGCGCGGGGTGCACGGGGGCGCGCGGGGTGCACGGGGTGCGCACGGGGTGCGCGGGGTGCGCGGGCGGTGAGGATGCCGCCGCGAGCGCCTGCCGCACGGTGTGTGCCATGGCATCCGGGGTGCGGAGCACGTCGTCGGAGGTCATCCGGAGCACCGTCCACCCCGCCGACAGGATCAGGTTGTGGCGCTCGTTGTCGGCCTGTAGTGCCGCGCGAGACCGATGACCGGCGCCGTCGTACTCGATGCCGACGCGCTCGTCGGGATAGGCCATGTCGAGGTGGATGTCCCAACCCAGGCCCGGCACCGAGAGCGGGTACTGGGTTCGCGGCCGCGGCAGTCCGCGCAGGACGAGCGCAAGCCGACACCGCGACTCCATCATCGACTGAGCACCGGCATCGCTGAGCGTCAGCACCCCGGCGACCCGGGAGCGCCACCGAGCACGCGGGTAGCGGCGGTCGATCGCGGTGATCGACGCGACGGTGAGCCCGGTACTCCAGCGCAGCGCGTCGACGGCCGGAACCGCGTCGATGAGCGGCAGCCAGCGCGCGAGGTCATAGGCAGTGCGCGCCGGCGTGGTGAGCTGGATACCGTCGATCTCGGTGATCTCACTGTCGGCCAGGCGGTCGCGGTGCACCCGTAGTCCGGGGCGCTCGCGGAAGTTCCGGCGCGGGACGATCACTTCGGCGTCCGCGTCCGCCGGTGCACACCGGGCTCCGAGCAGCTCGGCGGCCGAGTATCCGGCCAGCGCGCCGTACTCCGCCACCAGTAGGTAGGCCGCGCGAGAACGACTGGCCAGCGTGAACGGCGCGTCGGCGGACAGATACACGTTCGGAAACACCTGGCGGTAGCGCGGGCCCGCGAGCATTGCCCGGGTGACCAGACCACTCCCTCGGGCGGCGTTGCCGCGAAACGAACCAGTGGGCCCCATACCTCGCTAGACGGAAGCAAACCGGTCGCGGTTCCCTCGCTCGCGCGATGGCCCGCCGTGCATATCCCCGTGGCGGCTGCGGCCTGTTGTTACCGAGCTGCACAGGAGGCAGGTCGGAGGCGTTCAAAACCTGCCTGGTGTGCAGCTCGGTAACACCACGCACCGCCACGCCGCCACGCACCGCCACGCCGCCACGCACCGCCACGCCGCCACGCCGCCACCGCGCCCGCCACGCACCGCCACGCCGCCACCGCGCCCGCCACGCCGCCACGCACCGCCACGCCGCCACCGCGCCGCGCGGCGCCCGCCACGACGCCCGCCACGCCACCACGCCCGCCGCGCAGCGCCGGCCCACGCCGGCCCGCGCGTCAGCGGCGGCTGAAGCCGTCCGTGCCGTTGGCGGCCAGTGCCAGGCTCGGCGTACCGCCGCCGTTGCGCGCGTTGTTGCTGATCTCGAAGTCGCACACGCCGACCTTGCCGCCGTGCTCGATCCGGCAGAGCGCGTCCACGTACTTCGCCGAGTGCAGCTTCGCGACCACCGCGTCGATCAGGTGGCACTCCAGCCGCAGCTCCTCGCCGCCCCGCAGGTACCAGGTGACCACGCCGCCGCGGTGGGTGTACCCGTCGGCCTCCAGCCAGGTGACGACGTCCACGTCCTCGGCGAAGGTGATCTCGCCGTCGCGCACCACGTAGCCGACCTTGACGAACGAGCCGTCGGCGGCGTGCCACACCGTGGAGCCGAACGACAGCTCCGGGCCGAACGAGCCGGACACCCAGCGGTGGGTCAGCAACGTCTCGGTCTTGCGCACGCCCCAGGAGTGGTCGCGGTGGAAGGTCGCCTCGATCGGCACCGTCTCGCCCTCGACGGTGGCGCTGCCCACCGCGCGGCCGGAGGACTCGTAGTGGTGCGCGGCGAACTCCTCGACCAGGCTGCCGTCGGACGGGAAGAAGCTGGTGATCGGGTAGAAGTCGTGCAGCTCCAGGTCGAGGTCGAGGCCCGGCTCGTGCACCTCGATGCGGGGCACCGCGCCGTCGACGTGCCAGTTGCTGCCGCCGGCCCGGAAGCCGCGCTCGCTCCTCGGCTCCTCCAGGGGCAGCTCGTCGTCGCTGCGGCTGTAGCGCAGCCCGTCGGCCCGGAACAGTGCGCACTGCAGCGCCGCCCTGCCGCCGTCCCGGTTCGCCTCGTGTCCCAGCCGGTGCACCCCGCCGAGGCCGGCGGCCAGGTCGTACCAGTGCACAAACACGCTTTCCTGCCAGTGCGGGTCGTCCGACCCGATCGCGTGGGTGCCCTCGTCCTTGTAGTCGTACCGCAGCGGCACAGCCGCTCCTTCCCCAGTCGGTCGAGTCGGGTCACAGCGAGATCGGGAGATCGGGACAGCTCAGGCCGGGTGGCCCTCGAGGAACACCTCGCCGGTGGAGCCGTCGACGGTGACGGTGCTGCCGTCGCGGATGGCCGTGGTGCCGGCCTTGACGTTGACCACGCAGGGGATGCCCAGCTCGCGGGCCACCACCGCGCCGTGCGAGAGGCCGCCGCCGATATCGAGTACCACGGCCCCGGCGCAGGACAGTGCGGCCGCCCAGCCGGGGTCGACGGTCTTGGCGATCAGGACGTCGCCGGGTTCGAAGTCGTCGAGCGGGTCGTCCATCACCCTGGCCACCGCGGTGATCCGGCCGGCCGAGGCGCCGGTGCCGGTCAGCAGCGTGGTCCGCTCGTCGACCACGGCGGCGGGCAGCAGGCCGCGTTCCCGCACGTGCCGCTCGGTGATCGGCGCCGCGTAGCCGGGGCCGGCCTCGACCAGCTCCGGCAGGGTCAGCCGCAGGCACCGCTCGTGCTCGGCCGCGCGCCGCTCCAGTTCCGAGGGCGACGGCGCGCCGGCACCGGCCAGGATCCCCTTGAGCTCGTCGTAGCGCAGGTAGACCGCGTCGGCCGGGGCGACCAGTGCACCGCGGGCCACCAGTGACGGCGCGGCCGACTCGAGCACCCGGCGGACCTCATCGAAGATCATCACGATCGGCACCTTGGCGTTCTCCCGCAGTGCCATCTGACTCCGGGACAGCCGCAGCGCCCGCTGCACCACTACCCGCATCGGTCCGCGCACCTTCGCGGCCAGCTCGGCCTCCGCCGTGCGGCGGACCTCGGTGGCCCGGTCGGCGGTCTCGGCGGGTCGCTGCAGCTCGCGGGCAACCATGGCCAGCAGCTGCCCCGGCTGCTGGCGCCAGGTCGGCTGGGCCAGCTCGAGCTCGGGCGCGGTGTGGAAGCCGAACCGCTCCAGGCCGGCGTCCAGCTCGCGCGCGAAGTTCGGGTCGAGCTCCCGGATCCGGGTCACCGAGGCGGCCGCGCCGAGCTCCTCGACCAGTGCCGGGTTGGCCCTGGCCAGGCTCGCCAGCCGACCGACCAGCCGGCCCGCCTCGGCACTCTCGTTGCCGCCGAGCCCGACGTGCAGCCGGTTGTTCAGGTCGGCGGCGGGCACACCGGTGGCCTTGGCGATGACCTTCTCGCACACCTCGAAGGTCGCGCTGGCGATGCCGGGGCCGATCATCAGGCTCTCCCAGGCCGCCGTCATCACCGACTCCAGCGCGAGCAGCCAGGCCAGGCAGGCGCGCTCGCTCGGCAGCTCGCCGGCCAACCCGATCGGGCGCATCGCCTTGATCTCGGCGATCTGGGCGGCGAACCGGGCCCGTGCCGTCCTTGCCGACCTGAGCATGCCGACGGTCACCGGGCCGACCGAACGCAGCGCGCCGAGCCGGCTGCCCAGCGAGGTGGCGCCGGGCCGGAAGTCCGGGTCCGGTCGCAGACCCATGTACTGCTGGTAGATCGACTGCCGTGAGCTGCCCGGTATCACCTCGCCGAGGTTCGCCAGCTGGTCGGCGTTGATGTACACGTGGCCCCACAGCGCCCACATGTAGGGCACCGGCGCGTCCGAGGGCTTCATCGCGCCCAGGGTCTCCTCGAAGAAGCGGCGCACGCCGGCGTCCTCGAAGCGCACGATCAGGTCCTGGCTCAGCGGGGTGAGCGCGCGCGGGTAACCGTCCGCCGCGTTCGCCCGGGTGAGTAGCACCGGTTCCGCCGGCCAGGTGGTCAGCCAATAATTCCAGTCGTACAGGTTCTCCGGTTCGCGCACGCGATTAAACTAACACTGCTTGATATACGTGGTCCACACCACTAGGTTCGACCACGCCCCGACGACTCAGAGGAGCGTGCCCGGTGTCCTCCACCATCGGACCTGACCCCGCGGCGATCCTGGACCACTACAGCATGTGGGACCCGGAGCACGAGAAGGTCAAGTGGGACGTGTTCGCCCACGCCCGGCAGAGCTGCCCGGTGGCGCACACCGACGCGGACGGCGGCGGGCAGTACGTCGTCACCCGGTACGAGGACGTCCGCCGGGTGCTGGAGGACCCGGCGACGTTCTCCTCGACCGGCGTCGCGCCCCGGCCCGCCCCGGTGACGCTGAACCCGCTGGACGCCGACCCGCCGTTCCAGCCGGACCTGCGCAAGATCCTCAACCCGCTGTTCTCCCGCACCTTCCTGATGAAGTTCGAGCCGCAGATGCGCAAGAGCGCCGTCGACCTCATCGACAACTGGATCGACCGCGGCACGGTCGACCTGATCAGCGAGTTCGCCGCACCGTACGTGGGCAGCGTGCTGGCCCAGATCGTGTTCGACGAGCAGGACGCGGCGAAGACGCAGCGTGGCATCGACATCGTCACCGCGGTGGCACTGGAGGGCGGCGACGAGTCGTACTTCCACCTGGCGGTACTCGCCGCCGAGTACATCGCCGAGCGCGAGGACAACCCGGTCGACCGCAACGACGTGCTCAACGCGATCACCACCGGGACCGTGCTCGGCGGGCGACCGCTCACCGAGGACGAACGGCTCGGGGTGATCACCGTGCTGTTCCTCGGCGGCCTGGACACCACCCGGGGCGCGATCGGCGCGATCGCCTACCACCTGGCCCGCCAGCCCGAGCTGGAGCAGCGGCTGCGCGACCCGAGGTGGATCCGCCAGGACATGGACGAGTTCATCCGGCTGGAGTCGCCGGTGGGCTGCCTCGGGCGCACCGCCATGAAGGACGTCGAACTGGGCGGCACCCGGATCAAGCAGGGCGAGCAGCTGCTGGTCCGCTTCGACTCGGCCAACCGGGACGACGCCAAGTTCCCCGACGCGGACCAGCTGACCTTCGGCACCCCGCGCAGCGGGCACGCCGGCTTCGGCCTCGGCATCCACCGCTGCCTCGGCGTGCACCTGGCCCGGATCCAGATCACCGTCGCGTTCGAGGAGCTGTTCAAGCGGGTCACCAACCTGCGCTTCGCCGAGGGCGGCGGCGCCGAGCAGGTGCACTGGGCACCGGGTATCGCCAACGGCCCGGAGCGCCTCGAGCTCGCCTTCGACCTGATCTGAGCGCGGCGATGACCACAACCGAACACCTGCTCCCGGCGCACGACACCATCCAGCGGATCGGCGCGGTGCCCAACTGGACCGAGAACCTGCTGTTCGTCATGTACGACAGCGGCGCGGGCCTCGCCGGCTGGGCGCACTGGAGCCGGGTGCCGGCCCGGCCGGACCTCTGGGAGGCGGTGCTCGCGCTGTACCGGCCCGGCGGTGAGCTGCTGCTGCACCGCTCGTTCGGCGCCGGCCCCGACTCCAGCGCGGCCAGCTCGGGGCCGCTGTCGTTCCGCTGTGTCGAACCGCTGCGCCGCTGGTCGGTGTGCCTGGACGGGATGATGCGGCGCACCAGCACCGCCGAGGTCACCGCCGCCCCACTGGCCGACGGCCCGTGGCAGCCGGTGCGGTTCGAGGCGGACTTCGAAGGTCTCGCCCCGGCCTGGAGCGCCCGTGGGCTTGGCGAGCAGGAGTGGGCCGACGGCCACCTGGAACAGCCCGGGCGGATCACCGGCTCAGCCGAGCTGGACGGGCGGCGGGTCACCTTCGCGACGGCGGGGTTCCGGGACCACTCCTACGGCCCCCGGGACTACGCCAAGATCCTCGGTGACGTCTGGGTCAGCGGCGTGTTCCCGAGCGGGCGCACCGTGCTGGCCATCGTGGTGTGGACGCGGGGCACCGAGGTGCCGCCGTACGTGGTCGGTTTCGTGGACGACGAGAACGGCCGGCGGCAGGTGACCGACCTGCGCGCGCCCCGGCTCGCCGGCGTGGACGGCGCGCCCACCGAGTTCACCGCGGAGCTCGTCACGGCGGCCGGCACCGCGCGCATCGAGGTCGCGATGAAGCACCGCACCAACTACACCCTGGACAACCCGGTCGGCATGACGCTGGGCACCCGGACCGGCGCGGACGACCTGATCGCCGTCGAGGGGCCGGCGCGGTTGCGCTGGGACGGCGAGGAGACCGACGGTTGGATCGAACGTTTCTGGCGGCGCAACGAGCTCACCGGCCAGCGGAACCCCTGGCGGCGCCCCGGTGCCCTCAGTAGCCGACGGTGAACCGCCGCCGGTGGTGCTTGGGGTTCTCCACCTCGTCGAGAAGCGCTACGGCCAGGTCGGCGGCGGAGATCCGGGACGCCCCGTCCTCGTCGACGATCAGCGTGTCGTCGCCGCCCCGGTACTCCCCGGTGCGCGGCCCGTCCACCTCGATCGAGGCCGGCGGCGAGAGCATCGCCCAGGACAACTCGGCCGGCGCGCGCTCGAGCAGCTCGTGCAGCGCGGCCCGGAAACCCAGCGACTCGGGCTTGGCCGCCTCGGGGAAGCCCGGCGTGTCCACCAGGTCGACGCCGTCGGCGGTGCGCAGGCTGCCGGCCCCACCCAGGGTGAGCAGTCGTACCCCGGCATCGGCCGCGACAGCCGCGACACCGCGCAACAGCTCGACCGGGGTGCGCCCGCGCTGCGCCGGGTCCCGCAGGGCCACCGAGCAGACCACCACGTCGGCGCCGGCCACCGCGTCGGCGAGGAAGGCCGCGTCGAACACGTCTCCGGTGCGGTGCCGCAGCCGCGCGGACTCGGCGGCCAAGCGGGACGGGTCCCGGACCACGGCGGTCACCCGATGACCCCGGTCCAGCAGCTCGGCCAGAATGGGTGCGCCGACCTTGCCGGTGGCGCCGAGCAGCACGACGTTCATCCCAGGTTCCCCTCGGGCGTTGTGGACGGTGCCTGCCGCGTCCCGGGTGGGGAGAGCGCGGCGGTGTGCGCGGTCAGGCCGCCGTCCACGTCGATCACCTGGCCGGTGATGAACGCGGCGTCGTCGGAGGCCAGGAACACGACGGCGTTGGCGATGTCGGCGGGGGTGCCCAGCGACGGCGTGAGGTGGGCGTCCAGGAGCGCGGCGAGCTGGGCGGGGGGCACCGCGCCGATCGCTTCGGTGGCCACGATGCCGGGCGCGATCGCGTTGCACCGCACACCGGCCTTGCCGTAGCCGGTGGCCACCGCCCGCATCAGCGCGTCCAGACCGCCCTTCGACATCGAGTACGCGGTGCGGTGCGCGCTGCCGGTGCTGCCCTTGACCGACGAGGTGAGCACGATCGAGCCGCCGCCGGCCGCCAGCATGCCGGGTACCACGTGCTTGCAGGCGAGCATGGCGCCGCGCAGGTTCACCGCGATGATCCGGTCGAACACCTCCACCGACAGGTCCACCACGCCGAGGTCGGCGGCGTAGTAGGCGTGTGCGGTGAGCGCCGCGTTGCTGTGCAGGACGGTGATCGGCCCCAGCTCCTCGGCCACCGTGGCGACCGCCCGGCGCCACTGCGCCTCGCTGGCCACGTCCAGGCGCAGCGCCAACGCCCGGTGACCCGACTCCGCGACGGCCTTGGCGACGGCGGCCGCGGCAGCCTCGTCGACGTCGGTGACCGCCACCGCCGCGCCGGCAGCGGCCAGTGCGGCCGCGCTCGCCGCCCCGATCCCCGAGCCCGCGCCGGTGACCAGCGCGACCCGCCCAGCCAGCTTGGCAGCCATTCGACCTCCGTACCGTGACGCCGAAAAACTAACGTCGTTGGAATCGCCGGTCAAGACCGAACAGCGCCCCAGCGGCTACCCGGGCCGACCGACCAGCAGCTCGCCGCGCAGCTGGTCGGGCGAGGCGCCCAGTGCCTGGCGCAGGTAGCCGTCCATCGAGCCGTAGCGCAGCGCCGCCTCGTCGGTGCCGGCGCGCAGGTACTCCGGGCGGACCTCCAGCAGCGGCCGCGCCTGGGCCGCCTTGGCCGCCGGCAGCGCGGCGAGCAGGGGTGCGTACTTCGGCAGCACGTAGGTGTTGCTCCGCAGGTAGTCGTCGAGCACGGCCTGCTCGGGCACCCCGAGCGCGGTCAGGATGCTCGCCGAGGCCCACCCGGTGCGGTCCTTGCCGGCGGTGCAGTGGAACACCAGCGGCCGGTCACCCGGATCGGCCACCGCCGCGACCAGGCCGCGGTAGGCGGACCGCGCACCCGGCGAGTCGACCATGACGCGCTCGACGGCCCGCATCGTGTCGGTCGCCGCGGCCGCGGCGCTCAGCTGGCCCGCGATGTCGGTCGACACCCCGGAACCGGCGAGCACGTCCTCCACCTGTCCCCTCGCCCCGGCCGGCACCCGGTCCGGGCCGGCCGAGCGCTCGGCCGCGGTGCGCAGGTCGACCACCGTCCGGATCCCCAGCCGGGTCACCTTCGCCAGGTCGGCATCGGTGAGCTTGTCGAGCTGGTCGGACCGGTAGAGCACACCCATCCGGACCCACCGGCCGTCCTGGGTGCGGTAGCCGCCCAGATCGCGGAAGTTGGGTGCGCCGGCCAGGTGCAGCGACCGGTCCGCGAGCACCAGGGACTGCCCGGTGGCCGGCACCAGCTCGAACCACCAGCGGTCGGCGGCCGGCAGCCCGGTGACCTGGCGGGTCTCCGACCCCGCGCCGACGGCCAGCTGGCGGGTGCGCCCGACCCGCGCCGGGTCGGTGCCGGCGTAGACGGTGACCTGGCCGGCTCCGGGCGCCTGCCAACTGATCGTGAAAGCACCGGGGCCGGCCTCGGTCACGGCCGCGGCCAGGAACGGGATGGACGGCCCCTCGGGCGCGGCCCCGGCGCCGCAGCCCAGCAGCGACAGCGCGGCGAGCAGGCCCACCAGCAGCGCGGCGGTGGTCCGCTTCGCCGCCGCCACCTGAGCCGGGGACGGCGACGAACGCGGGGGGCGGACAGACTGGGGCAAATCGTTAATCGTGCAGGATGACGCCGCGAATGTTCTTGCCCTCCAACATGTCCTGGTAGCCCAGGTTGACGTCCTCGAGCTTGTACGTGTTGGTGATCAGTTCGTCGAGCTTGAGCAGCCCGTTGCGGTACAGGCTGAGCAGCTTGGGGATGTCCGCGCGCGGGTTGGCGCCACCGAACACGTTGCCCCGCAGCTCCTTCTGGAACAGGGTGAACTCCTGCAGCGGCAGCTCCACGTCGACGGTGGTCCACGGCGCCACCGAGGTCACCACGGCGCGGCCGCCCTTGGAGATCAGCGCGTTCATCTCGGCGATGTGCGAGCCCTGCGCGACGCCGACGGTCAGGATCGCCGCATCGGCCATCACGCCCCGGGTGAGCTCGGTGAGCAGTGCCTGCGCCCTGGCCATGCTGTGCACGCTGTGGGTGGCGCCGAACTGCTCGGCGTACTCCCGCTTGGCCGCTACCGGGTCGACGGCCACGATGGTCTCGGCGCCGGCCAGCTTCGCGCCCTGGATGGCGCTCGCGCCGAGGCCGCCGATGCCGATCACGACAACTGTCTCACCGGGCTGCACCTTGGCGATGTGCACCGCCGAGCCCCAGCCGGTGGTGACGCCGCAGCCGACCAGCGCGGCCTTGTCCAGCGGGATGTCGTCGTCGATCTTGATCACCGAGCTCTCGTGCACCACGCAGTGCTCGGCGAAGGTCCCCAACAGCGACATGGTGCCGAGGTCCCTGCCGCGCGCGTGCGCCCGGTAGCCGCCGTCGGTGATCATGAAGCCCTGCATCAGGAACTGGCCGTAGTCGCACAGGTTCTGCCGCCCGATCGCGCACCAGCGGCAACGCCCGCAGGCCGGCATGAACGACATCACCACGTGGTCGCCCGGCGCCAGGTGCTTGATCCCGGGGCCGACCTCCTCGATGACGCCGGCGCCCTCGTGGCCGCCGATCACCGGGGTGGCGATCTGCATGTCGCCGGTGCGGGCGTGGTCGTCGGAGTGACACAGCCCGGTGGCCGCGAGCTTGATCAGGACCTCGTTCTCCTTGGGCGCGTCGAGCTCGATCTCCTCGACACTCCAGGGCTGGCCCTGCTCCCAGAGAATGGCGGCCTTCGTCTTCATCTGTTCCCTTACCGGTCAATGGAGAGAGGGCCCGCTCAGCCGGCCAGCGTTATCGCACTCTCCGGGCAGCTGAGGATGGCCTCTTCGACGTCCGGCAGGTCCGCGCCGGCGACCGTGTCGACC
The DNA here is from genome assembly GCF_052566575.1 of Pseudonocardia sp. Cha107L01. NCBI lineage: Bacteria > Bacillati > Actinomycetota > Actinomycetes > Pseudonocardiales > Pseudonocardiaceae > Pseudonocardia > Pseudonocardia sp. Cha107L01. Next base: position 3,257,190 of record NZ_CP199579.1, on the reverse strand, counting down.
TGGACCAGGCCGAGGCCGTCGTCATCGACGTCGAAGAGATGGGGCGCGATCAGGGCGCACCGGCCGTGGCCCTGGCACTTGTCACCATTGATCGTCACGTGTGTCACGCCGCTGTCACCGTCCTTCCGCCGAACGTGCACCCGGGTTACCGAGTGTTGCCACCGCCGCTCGTCCGGGGCGTTGCGGCGGTGACCGGCGCGACGCTAACCTAACGACATTTGGTGACCCGGTCAAGGACGTCGGGGCGAGCGCGGCGAAAGGACGACAACGTGGCTGTCTTCAGCTCCCAGCAGGAAGCCGAGGAGGTCTTCGGCGCGTTCATGGAGTACGTCACCTCGGACCCGGACCTGCGACCCAAGTTCGTCGCCGCGGCCACCTCGTTCCGCGCCAACTACACCGACCCGGACTGTTTCGTCAGCCTGGTGACCACCGTCGACCCGCCGGTCGTCAAGCGCGGCGACGCTGCCAGGGCGGAGGACGTCGAGGTGGACATGTTCATGTCCTGCGAGAACGGCCACAAGTTCTGGCTGGGCGAGCTGAACATCCCGATGTCGCTGGCCCGCAAGAAGGTCCGGGTGGACGGCCAGATCGGTAAGCTGCTCAAGCTGCTGCCGGCCCTGCAGCCGGCGTTCGCGATGTACCGCACGTTCCTGAAGGAACAGGGCCTGGAGCGCCTCCTCGACGAATGACCCGACCCGACCGGACCGAGGGGGCACCGGAGTACCCGGTGCCCCCCGTTTCGGCATGGCGTTTCGTAACCCAATGGTGTTTGATATCTGGGCGGGCGACGAGCGGAGGAATGCATGGGATTCGGCGCGCACGACTGGGTTGCCCACCACGCAGACCACCGTCCGGACGCCATGGCGTTCGGCTGCGCCGAGGACGGCCGGACGGTCAGCTGGGGTCAGCTGGACGACCGGGTGGGCCGCCTCGCCACGGTGCTGACCGGGCTCGGTGTCCGCAAGGGCGACCGGGTCGCGCTGGTCACCGAGAACGACCCCCGGGTCTTCGAGGTCCAGTTCGCCGCGATGCGCCTCGGCGCCCTGTTCGTGCCGCTGAACTGGCGGCTGACCGTGCACGAGATGGCCGAGATCTGTCTGGACGCCGAGCCGTTGGTACTGGTGCACGACAGCACCTGGGCCGAGGCGGCGATTGCCATCGCGGACAAGACGGGCATCAGCAAGCGGCTGGCCTGGGGCGCACCCGCGTCGGACAGTGCCGCCGGGGTGCCCGACTACGAGGCGAGCCTGGCGGCGGCGCGCTACTCCGGCCCCGCCGACATCGCCACCCTGGACGACCCCACCCACATCATGTACACGTCCGGCACCACCGGCCGGCCGAAGGGTGCGCTGACCACCGCCGGCACCCTGGTCTGGCAGTCGCTGAACAACGCGCACACCACCGGCTACTCCCAGCCGGGCTGCCACCAGCTCAACCCGATGCCGCTGTTCCACGCCGGCGGGCTGCACGTGATGGCCAACCCGATCCTGTACTTCGGCGGCGCGGTCACCACCATGACCCGGTTCGTGCCCGACCTGGTGCTCACCAAGCTCGCCGGCTCCACCCCGCCGATCACCCACTTCGCGGCGATCCCGCTGATGTACCGGGCGATCGCCGCGCAGCCCGGCTTCGCCGACGCCGACCTGTCGCACGCCCGGCACTTCATCGTGGCCGGCGCGATCGGCACCCCTGAGCTGCACCAGCTGTGGGCCGACCGGGGCATCGCGCTGCAGCCGCAGTACGGCGGCACCGAGATGGGGCCGATGGCCACCGCGATGGACGACGAGTTCGGCTCGCTGGAGAAGTCCAAGGCGGGTTCGACCGGGCGCCGGGCGTTCCACACCGACATCCGGCTCGTCGACCCACAGGGCCTGGACGTGCCGGACGGTGAGACCGGCGAGATCTGGCTGCGCGGGCCCAGCGTCACGGTCGGGTACTGGCGCAAGAACCGGGACGACTTCTTCACCGGCGACTGGTTCCGCACCGGCGACGCCGCGCGCCGCGACTCCGACGGCTTCTACTACCTCGCCGGGCGGACCAAGGAGATGTACAAGTCCGGCGGCGAGAACGTCTACCCGGCGGAGGTCGAGAACGTGCTCTCGGTGCACCCCTCGGTGGCCGACGTGGCGGTGATCGGCGCACCGGACGAGAAGTGGGGCGAGGTCGGTGTGGCCGTGGTGGTGCCCATCGGCGGCATCAGCCTGGACCTGGACGAGCTGCTCGAGTTCGCCGGGGACAGACTGGCCCGGTTCAAGCTGCCGAAGAAGCTGGTGCTGGTCGACGAGCTGCCGCGCAACGTCACCGGCAAGGTGTCCCGCGACGCGCTCAGGGAACGGTACGGAAACCCATGATCCGAGAGACGGTCGACGACGACGGCATCGCCGAGCTGGTGATCGACAACCCGCCGGTCAACGCGTACAACCTGGCCGACATCGACACCCTGATCGCGCACCTGCGTGGCTACGCCGACGACGGGCGGGTGCGCGCGGTGGTGCTGCGCGGCGAGGGCAGGGGGTTCTGCGGCGGCGGCGACGTCAAGGAGGTGCAGAGCCTGCCCGGCTTCGAGGGCATCCTCGGCCAGATCCGCGGCTCGCTGAACCTGACGCTGGCCATCGCGGACTGCCCGGTGCCGGTCATCGGCGCGATCCACGGCTACTGCATCGGGCTGGGTGTGCTGGTGGCCGGCGTCTGCGACATCCTGCTCGCCGCGCCGGACGTCCCGTTCGTGCTCGCCGAGGCGGACAACGGCGCGACCACCGGGATCATCCAGGCGATCGGCCTGATGCCGGAGAAACGGCTGCGGGCCGCGCTGTTCACCTGCGAGCCGGTCGACTCCGCCGAGCTGCTCGCCTTCGGCAGCGTGCTGAAGCTGGTGCCGCCGGGCGAGCTGCCGGCCGCCGCCCACGCGGTGGCCCGCACCATCGCGGGCAAGCGCACCAACGTCATCCGGGGCCTCAAGGCGGCGCTGGCCGGCAGTATCGGCCGCGACATCCGCACCGCATACCGCCAGGAGCTCAGCTACACCTTCGAGCTGAACATCTCCGGCGAGGCGCGCGAGGCCCGGGGCGACTTCGTGGACGGCCGCCGCGCCGGCTACACCTGAGCTCGGCCCGCACAGACCTGGTGCCGCTCGCACAGAGGCTGCACGGTCTGTGCAAGCGGCCCGCGGTCTGTGCGGGCCGGACTCTACGGCTCCTGGCGCCTCGCCAGGCCGCCGTCGAACGCGTTGGTGACCTTCTCGGGCACGAACCTGAGCACCACCCGACCCGGCGAGTCGGCGGCCGCCACGTGCGCGGCCTGGGCCTGCTCGTCGTCCGGGTCGTAGCGCCGGGCGATCTCGCGCAGCGTCCGCAGGATCGTCTCGCGGTCCTCGACGACCTCGGTGTGGCCCTTGAACGACATGGTCTTGGACCGACCGGTGGCGGCGACGACCACCGCGCTGCGCGGGTCCCGGCGGACCGCTCTGACCCGGGCCCTGGCTGCCTCGGACACCATCCAGAAGACGCCGTCGGTGTAGACGAACGCCTGGGTGATGCCGACCGGGTGGCCGTCGGCGTTGGTCCAGCAGAAGGTGCACTCGAGCTCGCCGGCCAGCAGCAGTTCCTGGCGCCGAGGGCTGAGCGCGAACCCGCTGGCGTCCTCCAGCGAATCGATCCTGGTCACCATGGCCGGGTGTCTCCGTTTCGGGTCGGGTCGGGTCAGACGTCGGCGAGCGTGTCGGTGCGGAACACCGCCCGCTCCACCCGCTTCGCGGCCAGCTCGCCGGAGACGGCGCAGGCGTTGGTGCTGGACGCGGACAGGTAGTCCCCGGCCAGCTGTACCCGCTCGGTCGGGTCCAGCCGCGCGCTGAACCTGGCGACGTGGGAGTACCAACCCGGGTAGCTGCGCACCACGGCCGGGTCCCAGCGGGCCAGGTGCGCGAAGGCCAGGTTGTCCTCGAGGTCGGGCACGATCTTGGCGACGGACGGCAGCATCTCGGCGATCAGCTCGTCGTCGCTCCGGTCCCGCCCGGCCACGCTCCACTCGTGCAGCCAGTAGCTGGACAGCAACCCGGCACCGGGCGGCACGCTGTCCGGGCTGGAGTTGTGCACGAAGGTCACCGCGCAGAGATTCTCGTCCACCGAGCGCGGCACCGGCACGATCAGCGCCTCCTCGTCGGGGCGGCGGCGCAGTGCGAAGTGGCCGGTGTAGGTGACGCAGTAGTGCAGGTGCTCGGCCAGGATCTCCCGGCGGACGCTGTCCAGCTGCGGGTACAACTGGGGCACCAGCGCGCCGGACACCGCGAGCACCGCGGCCGCCGCCTCCTCGACGTGCTCACCGTCCGGGCCGGTCCAACTGACCGCGACGCCGTCCGGGGTCTCCTTCACCTCGGTCACCCGGGCAGCCGTGCGGACGTCCAGGTGGCTCGCCAGCTCGCGGACCAGGAAGTCGATGCCGCCCGGGTAGCGCATCAGGCCGGAGCCGATGAAGTTCACCGCCGCGAAGAAGAAGTCGACGATCGAGACGGTGTCGGCGTTGCTGGTGTACAGGGCCCGCAACATCGGCTCAACCAGGTAGTCCCGGAGCTCCGGGTCGAGGCGGCGGGCGCAGTACTCGCCGACCGTCTCGGTATCGAAGCGGGCCGCCGCGCCGAGGTTGGCGTAGCTCAGCGAGCTCCTCATCCGCAGCGCGTCGACCGCCAGCCGGCCCAGCCGCAGCTTGGCCCTCGGTGAGAGCAGCCCGGTGCTGATGCCGTCCAGCAGCAGACCCGTGCCGCTGGCCCGCAGCCGGTGCAGCTGCCCGTCCCTGGGCACCGCCACGACGGCCTCGTCGGGGGTGACCTTCTCGCCGAGCCCGGTGACGTCGATCAGCGAGCGCAGCGCGGCGGACGAGGACGGCAGGATGCCGGCGGCCAGATTCACGGTGTAGCCGTCCCGGCGCAGGCTGCTCATCTTGCCGCCGGCGGCCGGCCCGGCCTCCAGCACGGTGACCGCGAAGCCGCGCTGGCGCAGCCGGAACGCCGCGGTCAGCCCGGTGATGCCGCCGCCGACCACCACCGCCCGCTCGGTGGCGGTCGGGAAGATCGGTGCGTTCATCGACACCCTTCGGCAACGCTGGTTCGCGGTGGTTCCCAGCCGATGCTATCGCCGGGTGGTTCACCGTCCAGAGCCCGCACGCGCTTGACGACTTCAACCAAATAGCGTTAGTTTTTCTTGTCACCGCTCACTCCTGGGAGCCTCGCCGATGACCGCTGACGCTCAGCCCACCACGACGCCGACCCTCGGGACCCGGCCCGGCGACCTACCCGAGCCACGCTGCCCGGTGATCGACTACGACTTCGCCGACCCCGCCCGGCGCGCCACCCTGCACGACCAGCTGGCCGACCTGCGGACCGGGTGCCCGGTGGGCTGGAGCGAGGGGTACGGCGGGTTCTGGCTGCTCAGCACCTACGCCGACGTACAGGACGCGGCGCGCGACCACGAGCGCTACACCACCACCCAGGGCATCATGATCCCACCGACCGGTGCCTCCATGCCGGTGATCCCGGCCGAGCTGGACCCGCCAGAACACACCCCGTACCGCAAGCTCGCGCTGCCGTTCTTCACCGCGTCGGCCACCGCCCGGCTGGAACCGGAGATCCGCGCCATCGTGCGCCGGTGCATCGGGGCGTTCGCCGCCGACGGGCACACCGACCTGGTCCGGTCGATGGCCGAGGTGGTCCCCCCGCTGGTGATCGGGGCTGCGCTGGGCCTGGATCCGGCGGCCTGTGCCGACATCCGCCGACTGGCCGGCACCTTCCTGTCCTCGGCCAAGGTCGGACTCGAAGCCAAGATCAAAGCGGCCCGGGAGCTGGAGGGCTGGCTCGAGGAGCAGATCCGGGCGCGCCGCGAGCGGCCCACCGACGACACGCTCAGCGCACTGGTCAACGCCACCGTCGACGGCGAGCCGATGCCGCCGCGGACCGCGCTGGGCATGGTGCAGCTGATGGTGGTGGCCGGGCACGAGACCACCGTGCACGGCATCGGGAGTTTGCTGTTCCGGGTGGCCGCCGAGCCCGGGCTGAAGGAGCGGCTGCTGGCCGACCCCGCACTGCTGCGCCCGACCGTGCACGAGTCGCTGCGGATCGACCCGCCGATCATGCACATGGCCAGGACGGTGGTGGACGACCACCGGCGTGCCGACTCGGCCCTGCGCCGGGGCGACAAGGTGATGCTCAACTACGGGGCGGCCAACCGCGACCCGGCCACGTTCGCCGAGCCGACCAACTTCGACATCGACAGGGCGTCCAACCGGCACCTGTCCTTCGGCACCGGACGGCACCGCTGCATCGGCGAGCACCTGGCCGTCACCGAGATGACAGTGGTGCTGGAGGAGGTCCTGGCCGCCATCCCGGACTACCACATCGTCGGCGAGCGGGACATCACCAAGATCACTTGGAGAGGCGGCAGCAACACACTCGGCCCGGAACGGCTCGAGGTCGCCTTCACCCCGGCCACGCTCGCCGTTGACTAGCCCGTTGACTAGCCCCGCCGGTTTCGGCCATGTGCTGAGCCCGTTCCGGATCGGCCCGGTCGAGCTGCGCAACCGGGTGGTGCGCACCTCGCAGGGCACCGGTCTCGGGGCCGGCCAGCAGGTCAGCGACGACATGATCGAGTTCCTGGTGGCGCGCGCCCGGGGCGGTGTCGCGCTCTCCTTCGCCGACGTCGCCCAGATCCACTGGAGCTCGCCGGGCATGCTCGACCTGAGCAACGACCGCTGCCTGCCCGGCCTGGTTCGGCTCACCGGCGCGGTGCACGCCGAGGGCATGAAGCTGTTCCAACAGATCTGGCACGGCGGCCCCACCCAGCTGACCTGGGACAGCTCGGCCCCGTGGGCGGCATCGCACGTGCCGGATCCCGGACTGGGCATGCTTCCGGTGCCGATGACCCAGGCCATGATCGACGAGTTGATCGAGTGCTTCGTGGACGCCTCGTTGCGGGCCCGCGACGGCGGTATCGACGGGATCGAGCTGCACGCGGGCCACGGGTACCTGTTCTCCAGCTTCCTGTCCCCGGCCACCAACCACCGCACCGACGGGTACGGCGGCTCGGCGGAGAACCGGGCCCGGTTCCTGTGCGAGGTGCTCGCCGAGGTGCGCGCGGCCCTCGGCCCCGACTACCCGGTCGGCGTGCGGATGTCCCCGGACGGGCCGGCCGACCAGACCACCGCGTCCGACCTGACCACGCTCACCCAGCGGCTGGAGCGGGACGGGCTGATCGACTTCGTGGACGTCTCGCTGGGCTCGCACTACGGCCGCGACCTGCTGATGGGCGGCGCCCACGAGCCGCCCGGCTACCAGCTGCCGAGCAGCGAGAAGATCACCCGGCAGACCGCGCTGCCCACCATCGTGGCCGGCCGCTTCGGCACCCTGGCCCAGGCGGAGAAGGTGATCGCGTCCGGCGCGGCGGACCTGGTGTCGATGGTCCGGGCCACCCTGGCCGAGCCGGAGCTGGTCACGAAGACGATCAGTGGTCGGGTCGACGAGGTGCGGCCGTGCATCGCCTGCCTGCAGAGCTGCGCCGGTGGGCTGAACACCCGGGGCCGCGCGATGTGTGCGGTCAACCCGGCGGCCGGGCGCGAGCTGACCCACGGCGACGCGGCCATCACGGTGGCCCCGACGCCACTGCGGGTGGTCGTGGTCGGCGGCGGCCCGGCCGGCATGGAGGCGGCCCGCGCGGCCTCCGTCGCCGGGCACCGCGTCACCCTGTTCGAGGCCGGCGACGCGCTGGGCGGTCAACTGCTGCTGGTGCCGCCGTCGCGCCCGGAGGTCGCCGGGCTGGTGGCGTTCTACGCCGGTGAGCTGGCCCGGCGCGGGGTCGACGTGCGGCTGGGCACCCGGGCCGATGCCGCCGCCGTGCGGGCGCTGCGCCCGGACGCGGTGCTGATCGCCGCCGGGGCCGCGCCGCGCCGCGACGGCTTCCAGACGCTTCGCCCCTCGGTACCGCTTCCCGGGCTCGACCAGGTCACCCCGTACACCGGCTGGGACGTGCTGGCCGGCGCGCCGCTCGGGCACACCGTTCTGCTGCTCGACGAGATCGGCCACTACGAGTCGGTGGACGTAGCGCAGCGGCTGGTCGACGCCGGCCACCGGGTGCACCAGGTCAGCCGGTACGCGCTGGTGGCGGCCAACCTGGAGATGCGCTGGGAGATGGTCGGCGCGCCGCTGCTGGCCCGCCTGATGCGCGGCGACTTCACCTTCCACGGCCGCAGCGTGCTGCACCGGGTGGCCGAGGGGCGGGCCTGGGTGGCACCGCACGAGGCACCGCAACTCGGTCGGGAGCTCGCGTTCGACGACGTGGTGTTCCTGTGCGGCGGGGTGCCGGACCGGGAGCTGCAACACTCGCTGGACGGCTCCGCGCCGGTGGTGCGGGTGATCGGCGATGCGAGTAGCCCCCGGCGGCTGGAGGTGGCGCTGGTCGAGGGCCGCCAGTCCGTCGACTCGCTCACCGCGAGCTGGACCCGCCCCCTGGCCCGCTACGGCTGGGGCGGCAGCGCCACGTGACCGCTCGAGCGCTACCACCGCGCACCCACTTCGTACCCAGCACATCCGCTGCAGTGGGTGTGCTGGGTCCGTAACGGGTGCGCGGGCCGGGCACGTCACTGAACCCGACCGGCGGCACCGAGGGCGGCACGGCGCGGGCCGGCACCGACGCGAGCCGCACCGCGCTGGCCTCACTGGCGCTGGCCGCACCGACGCTGGCCGTACTGGCGCTCCCCACCGGCACCGCACTGGCCGCATGGGCGCGCACTGGCCGCATGGGCCCTGGCCGCACTGGCACTCGCTACCGGCACCGCGGGGCCCGCTGGCGCCGGCGGCCGTACCGGGCGCGCCGGCCCCGCTCACCGGGCTCGCCTGTCTGAGGTTACCGAGCTGCACACCAGGCAGGATTTTCCGCCGCTGAACCTGCACACTGTGCAGCTCGGTAACAACCGTCCGCCACTGCGCCACCGCCACTGCGCCACCGCCACTGCGCCACCGCCTCTGCGCCACCGCCTCTGCGGTGCCGGTGCCGCACGCCGCACGCCGCCGTCGAACCGTCGCCGGCCACGCCAGCTGCATCACCGCCACGCCACTGCGCCCCGGGCGGCGGCCACCGGGCCCCCCGGGCGGCGGCCACCGGGCGCCGGCGCGCTAGCGGCGGTCGAACTCCAGGTGCAGGGTGTGCGGACCCAGGACTACGCCGGGCGCCAGCTCCGGACGGGTGCCGGGGCGCGGCCGGAGTCGGGTGACCTTGGCCAGCAGCTCCTCGAACCCCACCGCGATCTGGAACCGGGCCAGGTGCATGCCGATGCAGCGGTGGATGCCCAGCCCGAAGCCGGCGTGCCCGGCGCGCGGGCGGTCGAAGCGCAGCTCGTCGGGGGCGTCGAACTTCTCCTCGTCGCGGTTCGCGGAGTTGAAGCTGAGCCCGATCCGGTCGCCGGCCCGCAGCTGCCGGCCGCCCAGCTCCACGTCGGCCAGCACGGTGCGCGCCATGGTGATCACCGGCGAGTCGAAGCGGATGAACTCCTCCAGGTCGTGCCGGACCCAGGCGGGGTCGCGCAGCCGGTCCTCGATGCCGGGGTCGGTGGCCAGGTGGGTGGCGATGTTGCCGAGCGCGCCCCTGGTGGTGTCCAGGCCGCCGAGGAACAGCACGGTGATCACGCCGATCTGCTCCTCCGGGGTGAGCGGCCGGCCGCCCACGGTGCCGTTGGCGAGCGCGCTCAGGATGTTGTTCTGCCCGGCGCGCCCGCTCTCCCGCTGCTCCACCAGGTACTCCCCGGCGAGCGACGCAAGGTTGGCGAACGACTCCCGGGTCTGCTCCTCGGCCACCGCGGTCACGTAACCGATCGCCCTGGCCAGCCGGTCGGCGTCGGTCTCGTCGAACACCAGCTGGGCGAGCACCCCACCGGCGAACGGGATGGCGAACTCGGAGGCGAACTCGCAATGTCCCCGGTCCAGCCAGCCGTCGATGGCGTTGGCGGCGATTCGCCGCATGTCGCGCTCGAACTTGGCGAAGTAGCCCCGGGTGAAGAACGGGTTGAGCAGCTTGCGGAAGTCCTGCTGCAGTGGCGGGTCCGAGTCCAGCGGCGGCAGCCGCACCGGCAGCGGGCCGTAGATGTTCGGGTCGCGGGAGGAGAACAGCTCGGGGTGCTCCATCACGAAGCGCGCGTCCGCGTACCGCGTGACCACGAACATGTTGTGGAAGCGGGACTCGATCACCGGGCAGCCGCTTGCCCGGGCCTCGGCGAGCCGGTCGTACTGCAGGCCCACCTTCGGCAGCGAGCTGATCAGGCTCACGTCCTCCAGAGGGCAGCTCTGCTGACTGGTCGTGGTCATCGGCGGTCTCCTCGGGGATGCGCGGGGACCGCCGAAAACTATCGGCGTTTGAATATGTGGTCAAGCTCACCGGCGGCCGCGCCGGCCCTGGGAGTGCTCAGTCCATGCCGAGTGGTCCGGCGGACTCACCGGAGAGGAACTGGCGGACGAACGGGTCCTCGGAGGCGAACGCCTCCTCGGCCTCGCCGTAGTGCACGACCTTGCCCTTCCAGATCAGCCCGACGTAGTCGCTGACCTTGCGCGCGGTCCGGATGTCGTGCGTCACCAACAGATACGTGCCCTTGTGCTCGGCGTGCATATCCAGGATCAAATCGTTCAACAGGCTCGTCCGCACCGGGTCCAGACCCGAGTCCGGCTCGTCGAAGAACACGATCGAGGGGTCCATCACCAACGCACGGGCGAACCCGGCCCGCTTGCGCATCCCACCGGAGACCTCGTTGGGCAGCTTCGCCCACGACTTCTCCAACCCCACCTCGGTGAGCCGCTTCATCACGATCTCGCGGATCTCGTCCTCGGACTTGTCGGTGTGCTTGCGCAACGGGAACGCCGTGTTGTCATAGACGTTCAACGACCCGAACAGCGCACCGTCCTGGAACAGCACCCCCATCCGCGTCCGCAGCTCGTAGCGCTCCTTCTCCGAGATCTGCCACAGATCCCGACCGAAGATCAACACCTCACCGTCGTCCGGCTCCAACAACCCCACCAGATGCTTGATCAACACACTCTTACCGGTACCCGAAGGCCCCAGAATCGTGGTGATCGCATCGTCCTGGAACATCAGATCCAGACCCGACAGGATCGACGCGCTACCGAAGGACTTGTGCAGGTTGCGCACCTCCATGCTGTGCACAGCACGTTTGCCGTTGCCGGCGTCACCGGGCGAGCCGGGCCGCGCGCCCCGGCTGTCCACGGTCGGATCGACGGACATGGCACCTCCGTGTGAGTGGCCCGACCGTGTCGGCCGGCTGCACAGCGTGACAACTGGAACTGAGGTGAACGTGGGTGACAGCAGTCACGATGTTACCCCGAACGCCGTACGGTTAAACCCACATGGAGGCCACGAGATGCCTAGCGGTTCTGGTTGGCCACCGCGTCGGCCGTCCTGGCGAGCAGCGCCGGCAGGTCCATCCGGTCCAGCACGACCTCGATGAAGGTGAGCTTGCCGGCGTTGTCGGCGCAGTCGGACAAGGCCTGGTCCAGGTCGGCCCCGGTCACGACGCGGCGCACCACGGTGTCCGCCGCCGCGCCCATCGCGGCCGGCAACAGCGCCCAGTTCCAGGCCGCGATGACGTTGTACCGCGCGGTCGGGCCGTTGATCGCCTGCTCGACCGTGTAGCCGTCGTTGTTGAGCAGGAAGATCACCGGGTCCAGGCCGTGTCGGATGAGGGTGCCCAGCTCCTGGATGGTCATCTGCGCCGAACCGTCGCCGATCAGCAGGATCGCCCGGCGCCGGCCCTCGGAGGCCAGCTGCGCACCCAGTACCGCCGGCAGCGCGTACCCGATCGAGGCCCACAGCGGCTGGGCCACCACGTCCACCCCACTGGGCAGCGGCAGCGTGGCGACACCGTAGAACGGGGTGCCCTGGTCAGCGGCGATGATGTCGCCGGACTGCACGAAGCGCGCCATCCGTGCCCAGAAGCTCAGCTGGGTGAGCGGCCCGGCCAGAGGTTCGGACACCGGGTCTGACACGGGCTCGGACACCTGGGCCGGCTCCGGCCGTGGCACCGCGGCGGGCAGCGGCGCGCGCTCGGTCAGCAGCTCGCGCAGCACGCCCAGCGCGGCGGCCATCCCCACCGGGAACGACTCGCCCGCGAGCACCGCGTGCCGGTCCCGCAGGTCGATCAGCTTCGCCGGGTCCAGCCGCGCGGTGAACCCGCCCGAGCTGAGGTCGGCGAGCCGCAGGCCGGCCCCGATCACCACGTCCGCGCCCTCGACCGCGGCGCGGACCCGCTCCTCGCTCAGCGCGCCGATGTAGAGCCCGAGGAACCCCGGCGCGGTCTCGTCCAGCACCCCCTTGCCCGGTGCGGTGACCGCGGAGCCGACGCCCGGGATGCGAGCCACCGCGTCGAGCTCCGCACGCACCAGCTGGCGCTGGGCCAGGTGATCCGCCAACAGAGCCACCCGGCCGCGCGGTGCCCCATCACGCGGTGCCCCATCGCGCGGTTCCCCGTCGAACAGGGCGGCGGCGCGCTCCCGGAAGGCCGCCAACTGCTGCTCGTCGACCGGCTGGTGGGCGAACGCCGGCTCGGGCTCGAACGGGCCGATCGGGTGGTGCACCAGGTCGGCCGGCAGGCTGATGCTGCCCGGGCGCTTCTCGGTGAACACGCTGGCCAGCACCCGGTCGATCTCATCGGCCGCGTTGGCGGCGGTGAGCACCGAGGAGGCGCAGGTGACCTCGTCCAGCGCCCTGGTGAAGTGCCCGGGGTCGCCGTCGAGCAGGCTGTGGTGCACCGGCAGGCCGTCACGCTGCACCGGGGTGGCCGGCGAACCGACGATGTGCAGCACCGGCACGGACTCGGCGAAGCTGCCGGCCAGGCCGTTCATCGCGGACAGCTCGCCGACGCCGTAGGTGGTCACCAGCACCACGAACCCCCGGATCCGGGCGTAGCCGTCGGCGGCGTAGGCGGCGTCCAGCTCGTTCGCATTGCCCACCCACTCCAACTCCGGGTGGGCCTCGATGACGTCCAGGAACCGCAGGTTGTAGTCACCGGGCACGCCGAACAAACGACATACGCTCCTGAGCTCGACGGTAGGGAGAACCATCGGGGTACACGCTCCTCGCCGAACAAGATTCGGCCGGCGCCTCAGCACCCGGTCAGCTTCGGACGTTGTGCGGCTTCCGTCTCCCGGGCCGGAACAAAGCGCGACCAGGCCGAGGAGCCGCCGGAGCTCCACCAGCGGGGGAAAACGATTACCGGATCTTGAATTTACCTTAGGATCGGCCCCGGGAACGCCGTTACGCCAGGTACGGCCCCCGGGGAGGTCTGAAGGATGGTCGGTCGCGCCACCCTGCACGACGTCGCTACGGCGGCCGGTGTGTCCCGGTCGACCGCGTCCCGGGTGCTCGCCGGCACTGATCGCAACGTGGACCCGGACCTGGCCCAGCGGGTGATCGCCGCGAGCGAGCAGCTCGGCTACCGCGCCAACCCGGTGGCCCGCGCGCTGCGCCGCCAGACCACCGGCAACTTCGGGATCCTCGTGCCGTCCATCCGCAACCCGTACTTCGTGCATCTGGTGGACGCGTTCACCCAGGTGGCCAGGAACTCCGGGCTCGGCGTGGTGCTCGCCGACTGCGGCGACGACCCGGAGGTCGAGGCGGCCCGGATCGAGGCGTTCCACCATTCCTTCGTCGACGGCCTCGCCGTGGTGCCGACGTCGTTGTCCCGCAGCGGCGCGGCGATCCGCCGGGCCGGGGAGCGCTCCCGGGTGGTTCAGGTGGACCGCTGGGCGACCGGCGCCGGCTGCGGCTTCGTCGGCGTGGACAACGAGGCCGGTATCGGCACTGTGATCGACTTTCTGCGCGGCTCCGGGCGCCGGCGGATCGTGTTCGTCGGCGCCGAGCAGGAGACCTCGGCCGGTGACGAGCGGCTCGCCGCGTTCCGGGCCAGGGCCCGACCCGGTGACCGCGAGATCCTGCTCCCCCGCTTCTCCACCTCGGCCGGCCGGGACGCGGCCACCCAGCTGCTCAAGGACGGTGACCTGCCGGACGCCGCGCTGTGCTCGGCGGACGTGCTCGCGGTCGGCCTGCTCAGCACGTTGCTCAAGCACGGCGTGCGGGTACCGGACGACATCGCCATCACCGGCTACGACGGCACCGACCTGCTGGAGCTGGTCGACCCGCCGATCAGCGCGCTGCGGCACCCGGTGGAGGAGATCGCGGCCAGGGCACTGGGCATGCTGCTCGGCACCGAGGAACCGAGCATGGTGCGGCTCAAGGCGGACATGGTGCTGCGCTCCACCACCTGAGCGCCCGCCGACGTACTCCCGGGGGTCGTGAGTGGCGAGTGGTCCCCTGGGGCCACTCGCCACTCACGGGGTCAGCGGCGGTAGCGCGAGCCAGGGTGGTCGTCGGCCAGCAGCGGGCCGGGCGCGGTGCCCAGGTTCTGCCGCAGGGTCGGGGCGGCGTATTCGGTCTGCGCGCGGCCGCGGCTGCGCAGCTCCGGCACCACGTGCTCGACGAAGTCGACGAACGTGCCGGGGGTGACCGCGTAGGCCAGGTTGAACCCGTCCACCCCGGACTCGTCGACCCAGCGCTCCAGCTCGTCGGCCACCGTCGCGCCGGAGCCCACCACCACCGGGCCCCGGCCGCCGATCGCGATGAACCGGCCCACCTCGCCGACGGTCCACTCCCGGTCCGGGTCGGCGGTGGTGAAGGAGGCCAGCGCGGAGCGGGTGGCGTCGGTCTCCACGTACTCCAGTCGCCGCGCGGGGTCGGCGTCGGCGAGGTCGACCCCGGTCCAGCCACCGAACAGCGCCATCGCGCCCTCGTGGCTGGCGTAGCGCAGGTAGGAGTCCCGCTTGGCGATCGCCTCCGCGTCCGTGGCGCCGGCGATGGCGGTCAGCATGGCGAACACCTTGACCGCGCCCGGGTCCCGGCCGGCCGCCTCGGCGCTGGCCCGGACCGCGTCCACCGAGCGGCGCAGCACCGCCGGCGACGGCCCGCTGACGAACACCGCCTCCGCGTGGGTGCCCGCGAACCGGCTGCCGCGCGGTGACGCACCGGCCTGGAACAGCACCGGGGTGCGCTGCGGCGACGGCTCGCACAGGAACGGGCCGGGCACGTCGAAGTAGCGGCCCTTGTGCTCGATGTCGTGCACCTTGGCCGGGTCGGAGAACACCCCGCGCACGGCGTCGCGCACCACCGCGTCGGACTCCCAGGAGCCCTCCCACAGCTTGTAGCAGACCTGCAGGTACTCCTCGGCCAGCTCGTAGCGCTCGTCGTGCGGGATCTGCTCGCCGCGGCCGAGGTTGCGCGCCGCGCTGTCCAGGTAGGAGGTGACGATGTTCCAGGCCACCCGGCCCTTGGTCAGGTGGTCCAGCGTGGTCAGCCGGCGCGCGAGTGCGTAGGGCTGCTCGTAGGCCAGCGACACGGTGACCCCGAAACCCAGCCGCTCGGTCACCGCCGCCATCGCCGGCACCGCCAGCACCGGGTCGTTCACCGGTATCTGGGCGGCCTGGCGCACCGCCGCGTCCCGGGAGCCGCCGTACACGTCGTAGACGCCGAGCACGTCGGCCAGGAACAGCGCATCGAAGCCGCCGCGCTCCAACAGCTGGGCCAGCTCCGTCCAGTAGTCCAGGTCGCGGTAGCGGTAGCCCTGGTCGTCGGGGTGGCGCCACAGCCCGGCGGACTGGTGACCGACGCAGGCCATGTCGAAGGCGTTCAGCAGGATCCGGCTCACTCGGCGATCTTCTCCTCTCCGGTGTCCCGCTCGGTGATCGACGTGCGGAACGTCTCCGGCGCGAGCAGGGTCGAGACGATCGTCAGTGCGGAGAGCACCAGGAAGTACGCCCAGATCAGCCACGGCCGACCACCGCCGGCGATCAGCAGCGCGGCGGCGATCAGCGGCGCCGTCCCGCCGGAGAGCACCGAGCCGAACTGGTAGCCGATGGACGCGCCGCTGTAGCGCACCCCGGTCGGGAACAGCTCGGTGAACCAGGCGGCCTGCGGCCCGTACATGGCGTCGTGGAACACGTTCACCGTGATCACCATGGCGAGCACGATCAGCACGGTCGACCCGGTGTCCAGCAGCAGGAAGAAGCCGAGGCTGGCGACCGTCGCGCCGATCGCCCCCCACAGGTAGACCGGGCGCCTGCCGATCCGGTCGGACAGCACCGCCCAGGCCGGCGTGCTGACCAGCCCGATCGCCGAGGCGATGATCACCGCCGTCAGCCCGGCGCCGGGGTCGGCCGTCCTGCCCTGGGTCAGGTAGGTCAGCGCGAACGTCGTGCACAGCACGTACAGCGCGTTCTGCGACATCCGCATGCCGATGGTCAGCCACAGGTTGCGCCGGTGCGTGCGGGTCACCTCGAGCAGTGGCCGGCGGGCCACCTCGTCGCGCGCGCGGGCCTCCCGGTACACCGGCGCGTCCTGCAGGCTGAGCCGGATCGCCAGCCCGACGACCACCAGCACCAGGCTGAGCAGGAACGGGACCCGCCAGCCCCAGTCCAGGAAGGTGGCCTTGTCCATCGACCCGCGCACCACCGCGAAGATGCCCGACGCCAGCAGCATGCCGGCCGGCGAACCGATCTGCGGGAAGCTGCCGAACAGGCCGCGGCGGCGGTTCGCGGAGTGCTCGACCGACATCAGCACCGCGCCGCCCCACTCGGCGCCGACCGCAAGGCCCTGCAGCAGCCGCAGCACGACCAGCAGCGCCGGTGCCAGCAACCCGACCCTCGGATAGGTCGGCAGCACCCCGATCGCGGCCGTCGCCACGCCCATCAGCAGCAGCGAGGCCACCAGCATCGAGCGCCGGCCGAGCCGGTCCCCCAGGTGCCCGGCGACCAGGGCACCCACCGGCCGGGCACCGAATCCGGCGGCGTAGGTGGCGAACGAGGCCAGCACACCGGCCGAGGGGTCCACCGAGGTGAAGAACAGCGGGCCGAAGACCAGCGCGGCCGCGGTCGCGTAGAGGTAGAAGTCGTACCACTCGATGGTGGTGCCGACCAGGCCGGCGATCGCCGCCCGACGTGGTCGGGCCGGAGCCGGGCTCGCGGTCTCAGCCGCGGTCGGGGTGGCCATCGGGAGCTCCTCTGACTGGTTTCGGGCGGGTTCGAGGTTCGGCATCAGGAGCCGGTGGCGGCGAGGTCCCGGATGCGCTGGCCGACCACAATCTTGCTGCGCAGCACGCCGTAGCGCTGGTAGTTGTCGGCGATCCCCTGCAGCTCGGCGACCACCGTGGGGTCGAGCGGGGTGGCGTCGCGGACCGAGCGCTGCGCCACCAGGGCGGCGACCGACGGGGACCGCTTGGTCAGCTCGGTGTAGATGCGGGTGTTCTGCTCCGGGTTGGCCTTCGCCCAGCGCAGCGCCCCGTTGAAGCGACGGACGAAGTCGGCCATCGCGGCCGCCGTCGAGGCGTTGCGCAGCGAGTCGTTGTTCGCGTCCAGGAAGCTCAGCCCGGAGGCCAACCCGGATGCGTCCCGCAGCACCCGGTCGCCCTGCTCGGTCTGCGCGACGGCGGTGTACGGGTCCCACGTCGACCAGGCGTCGATCGCCCCGGAGCGCAGCGCGGCGGCAGCGTCCACCGGCTGCAGGAAGCTGATCTTGACGTCGTTCGCGCTGAGCCCGGCCTCGCCGAGCGCCTGAAGCAGCAGGTAGTGCCCGATGCTGCCCTGCGTGGTCGGCGACACGGTGTGGCCGCGCAGGTCGGCCACCGTCCTGATCGGCGAGTCCTTCGGCACCACGATGGCCAGCCCGCCCTGCTTCGGCGACCGGTTGGCGGCAACCACGGTGATGTCCGTGGTGGCGGCCAACGCGTTGAGGGTCGGCGCATCGCCGGCCACCCCGAGGTCGATGGCGCCGCCCTGCAGCGCCTGCAGCACCGGCGCCGCGGCCGGGAACTCGGCCCAGCTGACCTTGTACGGGGTGCCGTCGAGCGCGCCGGACGCCCGCAGCAACGCCTGCTGGATGCCGGCCTGGTCACCGACCCGCAGCGTCACCGAGGCGAGGTCGACCGGGCCGTCCGCCTTCGGCGCGCCGGAACACGCCGCCAGCGCGAACAGTGCGGCGGCGGCCAGCGCGGGCAGGAGTCGGCGTGGGCTGAGCATGGGTCTCCTCGTACAGCGTCACAAACCCGCTGGTCAGGACCCGTGAGTGGCGAGTGGTCTCATAGGCCACTCGCCACTCACGGGGTCTGAGCTGGGCTTTCTAGGGGGTAGAGCTCGGGCAGGTTGACCACGATGGCCTCCTGGGTGCTCCGCGAGATCACCACGACAGCCGGGTCGTCCGGGTCGGGGTTCTCCTCGCGGTGCGGCACGAACGGCGGAACGAAGATGTAGTCGCCGGGGCCGGTCTTGATCCGGACCTCGTCGGTGCCGTCGTGGAAGACGAACTCGGGCCGGCCGCTGACCACGTAGATCGCGGTCTCCGACTCGCCGTGGTGATGGTTGTCCGACGCGGTCGACGGGGCGACATGCGTCTCCCCCATCCAGATGGCCTCCGAGCCGACCCGCTGGCCACTGACCGCGGCCAGCCGGGTCATGCCGCCGCTCTGCGCGGTGTTCCCGTCCAGCTCGCCGGCGCGGACGTGGTGCAGCCGGGTGCGCAGCGGAGCATCGCCGCGCTGGGTCAGGTCCGGGTGGAATGCGTCGTTGGTGGGTTCGCTCACCGTGCTGCCTCCTTCGGGCGGTCCCGCTCGGCGGCCGCCCCGGTCCGGTTGGCCTCGACGCTCTCGACGGACCATCCTTCGAGGAACGTGGCGACGGTCCGGCCGAGCTGGTGCCACAGCCAGGAGTCCGGGCCGTCGGCGTGCAGCGAGACCACCTCGCCCTCCACCGCGCGCACCACATCGGCAACCGTGATCGCGGACGACGGTCGGGCCAACCAGTAACCACCCTCGCACCCCCGCTGGCTGCGCACCAAGCCGGCACGTCGCAGCTCGACCATGAGGTTGACCAGCGAGTTCAGCGGGATCCCTCGGGCACGGGAGATCGCCTCACAGCGCACCGGGCGGTCACTGCCGCCGGCGGTGATCAGCTCCGCGACCGCTCGCAGCGCATAGTCCAGCCGGGCCGAGACGTGCAGCGGCGCGGCACGGCGGGCGCGTACCGGGCGGGCCGGCGCGCCGTTGTCGACCTGCTCACGGATCACCGCGCCCTTGCCGACCCGCTCCAGGAACAACACCAGTCGGGCGGCCACGCTGCGGTGGAACTGGTCGTTGAGCACGTCGTGCACGCCGTCCGCGACCACCGCGAGGTCGGCGGCCGGATGTCTGGCGGCCAGCTCGCGGACCGGGTCGACCGGCGCGATCCGGTCGACCTCGCCGTGCACGATCAGAGTCGGCAGGTCGGCCAGCGCGGCCGGCGGTCGGCTCACCTCGGTGCCCAGCTCACCCCAGCGGAACGACCGGTCGCCGGTGAGCAGCGCCTGGTGCACCGGGCACGCGGTGCGGGCGGCGAGCTCGGCCCGCCGGCTCGGCACGTCGGCGGTGGCGGGCGACAGTGGCAGCCCGGCCAGCACCAACGCATCGAGTGCCACCTCGCCGCCCACCGCGAGCCGCCAGGCCAGCAGCGCGCCGGAGTCGACGCCGAGCAGCACCCGGGATGCCGTGCCGTGTGCGCTGAGCAGCGCGGTCACGGCGGCGCTGTGCGGGGCGAGGGCGGCGGCGTCGTCCGGGTCGGCGGCGGCATGCGGGTCCGCGTCGTCGTCCGGGTCGGCGGCGGGACCGAGGTCGGCCACCACGACGGTGTAACCGTCCACCGCCAGCCGCCGACCCAACCGCTGATACACGCCGGGGTGCTCACCGCGACCCGGCAGCACCACGACGGTGCCCCGGGAGGTCGCTCCGTCCGGCGACCAGACATCGGTCACCGGGCCGCCCCGGACGCCGGCTCCCGCTCACCGGCGCGCGACCGCCCACCGGTCCGCTCGCGGTGCGCCAGCTCCTGGCGGACCAGCGGGAGCAGCTCGCGGCCGTAGTCGACGGCGTCCGCCAGCGGGTCGTAACCGCGGATGAGCAGCGTGCTGACACCGATGTCCACGTAGTCGAGCAGCGCGGCGGCCACCGTCTCCGGGGTGCCGACCAGCGCGGTGGAGTTGCCGGCCGCACCGGTCGCAGCGGCCGTGGGAGTCCACAGCGCCCGGTCGTGGCGCTCACCCCGCTGGGCGGCGGCCAGCAGCCGCTGCGACCCGACGTTGGCCGGTTCGCTCTGGGTGCCCTCGCGCATCCGGTTGCCGGTGAACGAGCCGTGCCCACCTCGGGAGGCGGTGATCTGGTCCAGGATCCGGTAGGCCCGTTCCCAGGCGAGCTCCTCGGTCGCGCCCAGAATCGGTCGGAAGGACACGCTGATCCGCGGCGGCTCGGCCCGCCCGGCGGCGCCGGCGGCGGCACGCACCGAGGCGATCTGCTCGGCGGTCTCGGCCAGCGGCTCGCCCCACAGCGCGAACACGTCCGCGTGCCGGGCGCCGACCCGGTACGCCGCCGCCGACGAGCCGCCGAAGTAGACCGGGATGCGCGGGCGCTGCAGCGGGCGGATCTCGGCGTTCACGTCCGCCACCCGGTAGTGCCGGCCGTGGTGGCTGAACGGGCCGTCCTCGGTCCAGGTCCGGATCAGCACGTCGAGGTACTCGTCGGTGCGGTCGTAGCGCTCGTCCTTGTTGAGCCAGTCGCCGTCGCGGCGCTGCTCGACGTCACTGCCGCCGCTGATCACGTGCATCGCCACCCGGCCGCCGGAGAAGTGGTCCAGGGTGGCGAAGCTCCGGGCCGCCAGCGTGGGCGCGACGAACCCCGGCCGGTGCGCGACCAGGAAAGCGAGCCGCTCACTGTGCGCCGCCGCGTAGGCCGCGACCTGCAGCCCATCCGGAGTGCTCGAACTGTGCCCGACCAGCACCTTGTCGAAGCCGGACTCCTCGTGCGCACGGGTGAACGCCCGCACGAAATCGCGGTCGATCAGCGGCCCGACGCCGGGCTGGATCTCGGAGACGTGCTGGGTGCCGATCATCCCGATGAACTCGACCGTCACGGTGTCCTCCTCGTGGACGACTCGGGGCCTCGACCGAGCCCGGAGCGGACCGGTCCGCGCGGGGCCAGGTGTACCCGAACGACCCGGGTAGCGGAATGAGCTGGGCGGATGCGCCCGAACCTCGACACGTGGCGACGCCCGGCGCCACGGAGTGCGGGTCAGCGCGGACAGAGGGCGGACGACACTCGCGACAGGTCGATGTGACCCCGCTTGGTGAGCATCAGACGTCCAACCACGCCGGCGACGCTAACCGCGTTGCGCCCGCAATCTCAACCATAAGAGTTGTATTTGTGAACCAAGTCACCCAGGCCGCACAGAACCGGTGCACGCCGCACAGACTGTGCGAGGTCTGTGCGGCCGGCAGCCGGTCTGTGCGAACGACCGTCAACCCTCGGCCGCGCGCCGCGCCGCGCCGGATCCTGCGTTTGCTGGCGGTCCTGGTCCGTCTGCTGTTGCTGGGCCAGGCGCTCGTGGTGGCC
This sequence comes from Pseudonocardia sp. Cha107L01, assembly GCF_052566575.1. Taxonomy (NCBI): domain Bacteria; kingdom Bacillati; phylum Actinomycetota; class Actinomycetes; order Pseudonocardiales; family Pseudonocardiaceae; genus Pseudonocardia; species Pseudonocardia sp. Cha107L01. Next base: position 3,235,698 of record NZ_CP199579.1, on the reverse strand, counting down.
CAGATCGACCCGCGCGCCCTGCTCGAGGGGCTGGGCGGGGTGCTGCGGCTGGTCGGCGACGGGTTGCCGCCGGATCCGGCCGCGCTGCCGGGCGCCGGTCTGGCGGTACTGCACAGGTCGTGCTAAGCGGTCGCTTCCATGTCGGGCGGCCCGGTCAGGTCGGTGACGGCGCGGCGGGGGCGCGCCGTCGCCTCCTGGATGAACGAACCGGCCTCGATCAACGCCGCCATCGCCTCCGGCAACAGGCCGGCGAGCACCGGGAAGGCGTGGATCTGGCCGTCCCAGATCTGCAGCGTGCAGTCCACCCCGGCGGCGGCCAACCGCCGCGACATCGCCTCCGCGTCGCAGCGCAGTACCTCCGACCCGGCTACCTGCAGCAGCACCGGCGGCAGCCCCTGGAGGTCTCGGTTGATCGGCGACAGCTCCGGGTCGAGCGGACCGGCTACCGGCGCGATCAGCTGGTACAGGGTGGGCAGCCGGCGGCCGGGGATGTAGGCGTCCCGGCGCAGGTTCGCGTGCACCTGCTTGTCGGTGCAGTCCCAGTCGAGCAGCGGCGAGATACCGACGACCCCGGCCGGCGCCGGCAGCCCGGCCGCGATCGCGTCGAGGGCGACGCTGAACGAGAGGTAGCCACCGGCCGAGTCGCCGGCGAAGACGATCCTCTCGGCCGGGTAGCCGTGCGCGAGCAGCCACCGGTACGCGAACACGCCGTCGCGCACCGAGCCGCCGAGATGGGTCGCCGGGAACTGTCGGTAGGCCACCGACAGCACCGGCTTGCGCGAGGTCCGGGACAATGCGGACACGCAACGGCGGTGGGTCCCGATGCCGCCGCTGACGAACGCACCGCCGTGGAAGTACAGCACCGCGCCGGCCGAGGGGTCGGGCAGGCCGGGGGCCACCCCGTCGGCCTTGACCCACTCGACCAGGAAGCCGCCGATGCGCAGCCGCTCGGTCCGGGTGCCGGCTGGCGCATTTCCGCAGTGCCGCGAGCAGCTCGAGCGCCGGCAGCACCCGCAGGCTCGTCGGGGTGAGTGGCCAGAGACTGAGGACCGGCCGGGCGACCCAGCGGGCCAACCCGTGGATCACTCTGGCCCTGGCGCTGAACTGGACGCGGTGTTCAACCTTCGGCGCACTCATGCCTGGCCCCCTTTGGCGAAGCGGAGTTCGCGCTCCGGGCCGGCCGCACAGCGGAGTGCGCAGCACCTTCCCGGTGGCGTCGCGTAACAACTCCCGAGGAAACGGTACCTCTTTTAACGCCTTCCGGGGCCTGGGGAAATCACAGATCCCGGGCGTTCACTCCAGCGTGCGCACCGGCTTCCCGGCCAGGTAGCCGGCGATGTCCTCGACGATGTCCCGGTAGAAGATCCGGTAGCCGCCCTGGGTGACGTAGCCGAGGTGCGGGGTGGCCAGCACGTTCGGCAGCGAGCGGAACGGGTGGTCGGCGGGCAGCGGCTCGACCTCGAACACGTCCAGCCCGGCGCCGGCGATCCGGCCGGCCCGCAGCGCCTCGATGAGCGCGGACTCGTCCACCAGCGGGCCGCGCGAGGTGTTCACTAGGTAGGCCGTCGGGCGCAGCAGCGCCAGCTCCTCGGCGCCGAGAATGCCCCGGGACCGCTCGGACAGCACCAGATGCACGCTCACCACGTCGCTGCCGGACAGCAGCTCCGCCTTCGACCCGGCCAGCCGGACCCCGACCTCGGCGGCGCGCTCCTCGGTGAGGTTCGCACTCCAGGCCGAGACCTCCATGCCGAAGGCCAGCCCGACCCGGGCCACCTGCGCGCCGAGCCGGCCGAGCCCGAGCACCCCGAGCCGGGCGCCGGCCAGGTCCATCCCCACGGTCCGCTGCCAGGGTCCGCCGGCGCGCAGTCCGACGTTCTCCGCCGTCACACCCCGGGCCAGGTCCAGGATCAGCGCCCAGGTCAGCTCCACGGTCCCGGTGCCCAGGCCGCCGGTACCGCACACCAGCACGCCACGCTCGGCCGCGGCCGCAACGTCCACCGAGGCGTTGCGCATCCCGGTGGTGATCAGCAGGCGCAAGGCGGGCAGCCGGTCCAGCAGCGCGCGCCGGAATGGCGTGCGCTCGCGCATCAGCACCACGATCTCGTACCCGGCCAGCGCCTCGACCAGTGCGTCCTCGTCGTCGAGGTGCTCGCGGAACACGTCCACCTCGACCTGGCCGAGCACCGGGCCCCAGTCCGCCATGTCCATGGCCACGCCCTGGTAGTCGTCCAGCACCGCGCACCTGCGCTTCACCGCAACCTGCCTTCCGGAATATCCCGGTATCCCCGTATCCCGCGCCCGTCCCGCCGCCAGTTAACCCCGTACCGGGCAGCCGCCCACCCGCCGGGCGATTGCGGTACCTGAGAGCCGGCCGGTGGCGGTTAGATGAGCGGATGGTCACGACCGCGCCACTGATCGGGGCGGGCCCGAAACCGAGGGCGCGCCGGGCGATCGACCAGCTCCGCAGCACCGTCGAACTGGCCACCGATCCGCACCGCGCGCTGCCGAACCTGTACCGCCGGTTCGGCCCGGTGTGCACCCTCGGGGTCGGGTCCACCCGGAATGTGTTCCTGCTCGGCGCCGAGGCGAACCGGTTCGTACTCGGCCACTCCGAGCTGTTCCGCTGGCGGGAGGCGTTCGACGCGCTGGTCGTGGTGGACGGCGAGACGGCGCTGATCGTCAGCGACGGCGCGGACCACCAGCGGCGGCGGCGACTGGTACAGCCGGCGTTCACCCGCCGCCAGATCGACGGCTACGCGCGGACCATGCGCGCGACCGCCGACGCCGCGATCGACAAGTGGCGCCCCGGCCAGCGGGTCGACCTCTACCAGGAGTTCCGCCGCGTCATCCGGCGCGCCACCATCCAGGTGCTGTTCGGCCCCCGACTGGCCCACGACGAGCCCGAGCTGGGCCGGCTGCTGCAGCACGCGCTCGCCGTGGTGGAGCGACCACCGCCGTGGCAACGGCTGCAGCGGCTCGGAACGCCGGCCTGGCGCCGGGCGACCTCGGCCAGGGCGGCCGTCGCCGACCGCGTCCTGGCGGAGGTCGAGCAGCGGCGGCGCGCGGCCACCTGGGCATCCGCTGCCGACCCGGACCGCTCGGACGTGCTCAGCCTGCTCGTCGGCAGCCGGGACGACGCCGGCTCCGGGCTGACCGATCGGGAGATCACCGACCAGGTGATCAGCCTGATCGCGGCCGGCTACGAGACCACCAGCGCCGCGATGGCCTGGGCCGTGCGCGCACTGCTCACCGACCGCTCGGTGTGGCGCCAGGCCAGGGCCAGCCTGGACCGCGCGGTGGGCTGGCGGTACCTGGACGGCGTGGTCAGCGAGACACTGCGGCTGTATCCACCGGCGGTGGTCAGCGTGCGGTCGGTGGCCGAGCCGTTCAGCTTCGCCGGCGTCGAGGTGCCCGCCGGCAGCCAGCTGATCTACAGCCCTTACGTCACCCACCGGCTGCCGGAGCTGTGGCCGGACCCGTTGCGGTTCGAGCCGACCCGCTGGGACCCGGACCGGGCGGAGGCCCGCAAGCCGGGGCCGCACGAGTACCTGCCGTTCGGCGGCGGCCCACACCGCTGCCTCGGCGCCGCGTTCGCCACCACCGAGCTGACCGTGCTGCTGGAACGGTTGCTGCAGCGGGTGTCCTCGCGGCTGGAACCGTCGGACGCCGGCCCGGTCGGGCTCGCCGCGATGCGTCCCCGGTCCGGCCCGTTCGCCCGCATCCTCGCGGTCAGCTGAGCCGCGCCGGGAGTTGCATGGTCAACTCAACCTGAGCCGTCCCGAAACCGTGATCGAACCCGGCTCAGGTTGAGTTGACCACTGGCCGGACCGAGCTCGCGTGAGCCCTAGCCGTGCGTGCGGACGTACAGGCCGATGCCGTCGAGCACCCTCGCCAGCCCGAACTCGAACCGGGCATCCTGGCTGACCGGCCCCTCCGGGGTGCCGGCCCGGTCGAGCACCCCGGCGAGCACGGGGTAGTGGTCCAGCAGCCCGAACCTCAGCAGCGTCTCCGGACCCGGCACGGTGGGCCCGCCGGCCAGCCCCACCGCGGCACCCCGCACGTAGCCGTTGATCAACAGCAGCACGTCCAGCAGCGCAGCCGTCGGGAGCCCGGTTCCGGACGCCACCCGCAGCGCCGCCTCTGTCCAGGCCAGCTCGTTCGGCCCCATCGTCCGGGCGCCGGTGACCAGCGGCAACGTCCACGGGTGGTTCACGAAGACATCCCGGTTGCCGCGCGCCCAGTCGGCCAGCGCGGTCCGCCACCCGGTGTCGCCCGGGAGCTCCGGTGGCTGTCCGATCGCGGCGTCGAGCATCAGCGCGACCAGTTCGGCCTTGCCCGGCACGTGGCGGTACAGCGACATGGTTGCCGCGCCCAACCGACCGGCGACCCGTTGCATGGACAACGCGTCCAGCCCCTCCGCGTCGGCGATGTCGATACCGGCGCACACGATCCGGCCACGGTTGAGCAGCGGCTTCGGACCACGCCTGGGGGTACTCACCTCGCCCCACAGCAGCGCCTCACTGTCCACGCGCCCTCCTCCGGCTCCGACGCCCACTCCGAGGTTCCGCCGCCACTCCGACGCCGGCCGATTATTGCGTATCTCATACGCCCCGCGGCCGACATGCTCACTGCGTACTCAATACGCAGTATTCGACCAGAGGAAGCCCGCCGGCCCATGACTTCTCACCCCGCTCCCACCGAGACACCACCTGAGGCAGCCCCCGATGCCGCGCCCGACGGCCCACCCCGCCGGGGCCGCACCTCGCGGCAACGTGCCTGGCTACCGCCACTGATCGTGCTGAGCGTGCCGTTCCTGATCTTCTCGCTGCCGCCCTACCTCGGATTCGACCCGGCGAGGTCCCGACTGCCGACCCGGGCGGACTATCCGCTGCACTACCCGCTGCTGGTCGGCCACATCATGTTCGGCTCGGTTGCGCTGCTGGCCGGTTGCCTGCAGGTCTGGCCGTGGCTGCGCGGCCGGTTCCCGAGGGTGCACCGGTGGTCGGGGCGGCTGTACCTGTTCGGCGGCGTCTTCCCGGCCGGCGTGCTGGTGCTCGGGGTGGCGCCGGTCAGCAGCACCGGGTTCACCTCAGCCGTCGGCAACACCACGCTCGCCGTGCTCTGGCTGGGCACCGCGGCCGCCGGCTACCGCGCGGCCCGACAGCGCCGTTTCGCCGACCACCGGACCTGGATGGTCCGCAACTTCGCGCTGACCCTGTCGATCGTGTTCAACCGGGTCTGGCTGATCCTCTTACTGATCCTGATCGACGTGCCGTCGGTCGCGGGGCTGTTCGGCGGCGACGAGACCACGCGGATCCAGACGGCCGCCGCGGCCTCGGTGTGGCTGAGTTGGGTGGCCAACCTGCTGTTCGCCGAGTGGTACGTGCTGCGCCGCAAGCCGGCTCCGGCCCGCAAGCCGGCCGCCGCAACCTAGAACGACGACCAGCCGTCACCCGCCCAGCGCGGCGGCGCGGCCCCGCAGGTAGCGCCGTTCCGGGCCGCTGGTGGTCTGCCGGGCGGCGAGCAGGTAGGCCTCGCGGGCGGCGACCGGCTCGCCGGCCAGCTCCAGCAGGTGCGCCCGGACGGCGGCGAGCCGGTGGTGCCCGGCCATCCGGTCGTCGTCGTCCAGCGGGGCGATCAGGTCGAGGCCGGCTCTCGGGCCGTCCACCATGGCCACCGCGACCGCGTGGCTGAGGGTGGCCATCGGGTTCGGCGCCCGGCGCTCCAGCATCCGGTACAGCGCCACGATCTGCGGCCAGTCGGTGTCCTCGGCGCGCCGTGCCTCGCCGTGCACCGCCGCGATGGCCGCCTGCAGCTGGTACGGGCCGACCACCGAACGGGGCAGGGTGGCGGTGATCAGCTCGATGCCCTCGTGCAGCAGCGCACCGTCCCAGCGGCTCCGGTCCTGCTCGGCGAGCGGCACCAGGGCGCCGTCGGCGGTGGTCCTGGCCGGTCGGTGCGCCTCGGTCAGCAACATCAGCGCGAGCAGCCCCGCGACCTCGCCGTCGGCCGGGCGCAGCAGGTGCACCTGGCGGGTCAGCCGGATCGCCTCACCGGTCAGCTCGGCGCGGTGCAGCTCGTCGCCGCTGGTCGCGGTGTATCCCTCGTTGAAGATCAGGTACAGCGTGTGCAGGACCGCGCCCAGCCGCTCGGCGTAGTCCCCGTCCGGTGGCGGGCCGAACCGCGCGCCTGCTTCCTCGATGCTGTGCTTGGCCCGGGTGATCCGCCGGGTCATGGTGGCCTCGGGGACCAGGAACGCGCTCGCGATCTGCGCCGTGGTCAGGCCGGCCACCGCGCGCAGGGTGAGCGCCACCTGCGACGCCGGGCTCAGCGCGGGGTGGCAGCAGAGCAGCAGCAGGGTGAGCGTGTCGTCGCTGTCGGCCCCGTCGGCGGTGTCGAACCCGCTGTCGGCCGGCGGGGTTGCGGCCGCTGCCATCGCCGCGGCGTTGGCCTCCCGGTCCCGCCGCGCCGCCTCGCTGCGCCACTGGTCGGTGAGCCGCCGGGAGGCGACCGTGACCAGCCAGCCGTGCGGGTTGCGCGGCACCCCCTCGGCCGGCCATTGCAACGCGGCCGCCAGCAACGCCTCCTGCACGGCGTCCTCGGTGCGGTCGAAGTCGCCGTGGCGGCGCAGCAGCGCGCCGAGCACCCGGGGCGCCAGCTCACGCAGCAGACCGCCGTACTGCCCGTCGGCCGCCGCGACATCCCGGGCCATCACATCTCCAAACCCCCGACGTCCATGATCGGCCGCACCTCGACCCCGCAGACGGCGGCGTCCGGGATCCGGGCGGCGATCTCCAACGCCCGCTCCAGGCTCTCGCAGTCCACCACGTCGTAGCCGGCCAGGTGCTCCTTGACCTCGGCGTACGGCCCGTCCGTCGTCACTGCCGTACCGCCGCGTACCCGCACGCCGATCGACCGCGACGGGTCGGCGAGGATGTTGCCGCCCACCCACTCCCCGGACCGCACCAGCTCGCGGTACAGCTCCGAGTGGTCGACCTCCATCTGGTCGCGCTCCGACTGGGACAGCGCATCCCAGGTGGCCGGCGAACTGTAGATCAACATCATGTACTTCACGGTTCACTCCGTTCGGGGTCGCGCCAACAGGTCTCGCCAACAGGTCGGAGCCACCGTGGCGCAAGCGACATCGCCACCGCGAGAGGTTTCCGCCGCCGCCGGATGTCCGGAACTCGGTCCCGTCTCCGACCACTGGGTGACAGCCCGCCGCCGCGGGCTCACCGCCGACCGAGGAGTGCGTGATGACCGACCGACCGGACCCCCGCCGCTGGCAGGTGCTCGTACTGCTGGGCGCGGCCTTCTTCATGACCGTCCTGGACAGCACGATCCTGCTCACCGCGCTGCCGACCATCTCCGCCGGGCTCGGTGTCTCCGCCGTCGGCGTGCAGTGGACTGTGACCGGCTACGCACTGGCCTTCAGCGGTCTGTTGCTGTGCAGTGGGCGGTTGGCGGACCTGCTCGGGCGCAAGCGGGTGTTCCTCGCCGGCATGGCGCTGCGGGTGGCCGCCGCCCTGCTCTGCGGGCTGGCGCCGTCGGTGGAGTTCCTGGTGGCGGCCCGCGCGCTGCAGGGCATCTCGGCGGCCGTCATCGCGCCGGCCGCGCTGTCGCTGCTGATGACCACCTTCCCGGACGGGCCGGAGCGCAACCGGGCGCTCGGCATCTGGGGCGGGCTGGGCGGCGTCGGCGCCACCTCCGGGCTGCTGCTCGGCGGAGTGATCACCGAGGCGTTCGGCTGGCGCTGGGTGTTCCTGATCAACGTCCCGGTCGGGCTGGCCGTGTTGGCGCTCGGCCTCGGACTGCTGCGCGACATCGGCACCCCGGTGAGCCGGCGCCCGCTGAACCTGCCCGGCGTCCTGACCAGCACCACCTCGCTCGTGCTGCTGGTGTACGCGATCGTCGACCTGCCGACCGGCGGCTGGACCTGGCGGACCGTCGGCACGCTGGCCGCCTCGGCTGCCCTGATGGGCCTGTTCTGCCTGCTGGAGTCCCGCTCGGCGGCGCCACTGATACCGCGCCGGCTGCTGCGCTCCCGGACCCTGCTCGGCGGCAACGCACTCGTCCTCGCCGCCGGCATGGCGGTGGACGGCATGCTGATCACCCTGACCGGGCACGTACAGCTGGCGCTGGGTTGGTCGGCGTTGCGGTTCGGGCTGGTCGCGGCGGTGATGACGGTGGCCTCGGTGGTCGGCGGCCTGGTCAGCCAGCGGCTGGCGCTCGCGGTCGGGCTGCGCCGGGTGGCGGTGACCGGCGCGGCACTGCTCGCCGGCGGCTGCCTGCTGCTCACCCAGGTGTCCACCGCCGGCTCGCTCGGGGTGCTGATCGCCGGCCAGCTCGTCTTCGGCGTGGGTATGGGCGCCGCGTTCGTCTGTGCGCAGATCGCCGCTCTGGACGGCGCGGCGGACGCCGACTCCGGGCTGGCCGCCGGGGTGGTCGACACCTCGTTCAGCATCGGGACCGCGCTCGGCGTCGCCGTCTGCACCAGCGTCGCCGCCGCGGTGGCCGGCGCCGCGCGTCCCGCTGGGCACCTCGGTGACGCCGGGCTGGTGCTCGGCGAGCAGGTCGGGTTCGGGGTGGCCGGCGGGTTCGCCGTGTTGGGGCTGCTCGCCGCGCTGCTCCTACTGCCCCGGGGTAGCGTCAGCGGCGCGCCGTTTTTTAATATCGATTCAGAATCAGGGCGCCGAGCCGACCCCGTGGAGTCTCCTTGCCGCTGACCACGACAGTCGACGACCAGCTCGCCGCGCACGGTCCGCCGGGCGCGGCGCCGGGCTGGTTCGACCGCTTCTACCTCAACGCGGACCACCTGTCCTGGTGCCGGCGCCAGCGCGCCAGCCCGCCCGGCGGCGACCCGCCCGACCCGCCAGACCCGCCCGACCCGCTGGAGCGGGCCCACCGGGTGCTCGCCGCGACGATGCCGCCGGACGACGGCCACCCGGTACTGCTGTGGGGTGACGCCCGGCCGGCGAACACCGTGGTCGACGAGCGGTTCGCCGTGGTCGCGCTGCTGGACTGGGAGCTGGCCGGCACCGGCGCCGCCGAGTTCGACGTCAGCTGGCTCAACGCGATGAACCGGCTGCGCGCCGGGACCGATCCGCCGCTGCCCGGCTTCCTGACCGAGGACGAGGTGTGGCTGGGGTGGAGCGACCGGACCGGGCGGCCGCCCCGGGCCAGAGCGTGGTTCGACCTGTTCGCGGCCTACCGGGTGGCGGTGCTGCTCGAGCTCCACCTGGACGACCGGGTGCGGCGCGGCGTGCTGCCGGCCGACCACCCGGTGCGCACCGACAACCGGGCCCGGCGCTGGCTCGCCGAGCTACTGGCGCGCCACTGACGTCGGCCACCTCGGCCTGGGCGCACTCCGACTCACCCCGCCAGCGGCTCCTCGCCGCACACGACGCCCGGGGCCGGTGTCGGGGCGGCCGCGGCGCACGCCGGCACCACCGTGGGACGCGGCGCGGGTCGGTACGCCATCCAGGGCAGGAACAGCTGGGCCAGCGGGCCGATCGCCAGCGCGTAGAGCACCGTGCCGACGCCGACCGTGCCGCCGAGCAGCCACCCCGCGGCCAGCACGGTGAGCTCGATCCCGGTGCGCGCCCACCGCACCGACCACCCTGTCCTGGCGTGCAGCCCGGTCATCAGCCCGTCCCGGGGACCGGGGCCGAGGCGGGCGCCGACGTAGCAGGCGGTGGCGATCCCGTTCAGGACCACACCGCCGACCATCAGCGCGATCTGCCAGCCCAACCGGGTCGCCGGTGGGATCAGCGCCAGTGCGAGGTCGACCGACAGCGCGATCACCACCACGTTGGCCACCGTGCCCACCCCGGGGCGTTGCCGCAGCGGGATCCAGACCAGCAGCACGAGCACGCCGGTGAGCGCGGTGACCGCCCCGAAGCTCCAGCCCAGCCGAGGCGCCAGCCCCTGGTGCAGCACATCCCACGGGTCCAACCCGAGCCCGGCCCGCAACAACAACGCCATGCTGGTACCGAAGAGCGCCAGGCCGACGAGCAGCTGGGCGAGTCGGGTGACCGGGCGCTGCCGGAGGCTCACCGGCGAGAGGTCCAGTTTTCGGGAGGTAACCACGACTCCCAGTTCTATGCGGCGCCGGAGATCGAGTCGAGGGCCAATCCGAGGTCGCTGGCCTGCTCGCCGGGAGCGGCGGCCGGGTGGTCAGCAGCAGGGGCAGGGTGGGCGGGGGACGCCGACAGCGGGGAGCGGCTCGGGACCGCCGGGTGCACCATCGGACCCGGCCGGTCCGGCCGGTCCGGCGGGGCGGGAGGCCGAGGCCGGGTCGGGCCTCCAGTCGGCGGCGGCGGCCGACGTGCTGAACACCTGGATCCGGTGCTCACCGACGTCCAGGTCGACCTCGATGGTGTGCGGGTCGAGCACCCGCCAGCGCGGGTACGGCGCGCCGTCGCAACGCAGCACGCAGGACGCCGCATCGGGCAGCTGGGTGACCCGGAACGAGGTCGGCGCTCCGCGCTCGGACGCGGTGGCCGGGTAGCTGCCGATGTGCAGCACCGCGCCGCTGTCCGCTCCGATGGCTCCGCCCGCGCGGGCGGAGCCATCGGAGCGGGCCGGGGAGTTCCAGGCCTCCCGGATGCCGAGGCGGGGGAAGTCCACCCCGCACACCGTGGGCTCGTCGAACTTGGCCAGGTTCGGCTCGGTGAACACCCGCGACCAGGCCCCGGGCGCCCCGATCTCGGCCATCATCAGCAGCCCGTTGAGCTGGCCGCGCGGGTACGGCTCGTCCAGCCCGAAGCCCCAGCCGAACTCGTCGGGAGTCTCCAGCCCCGCCCCGGCGAACCCGGGCTGGAAGGTGTCCGCCGCGTACCGGGACAGCCGGGCCAGGGTGATCTCGTCGCCGAACTCGCGGGCCAGCACCACCCCGAGCAGCAGGAACCTCGGATCGGGCAGCGATCGGACCGGCCGCGCCGGGTCACTCCAACCGATCTTGTCCACGGCCGTGCGGTAGAGGATCTCGGCCAGCGCGGGTTCCTGCGGCAGCAGGTAGATGGCCACCGACAGCCCGGCGGTCGGCCCAGCGCGGTGCGTGTAGTCGGCGATCGGGTCGTGGTAGAGCGCCATCCACTCGACCCGCCCGCCCGGGGTGATGCCGAGGAACCGCTGTCGGGCGATCTCCAGCCACTGGTCGTAGACCCAGTGGTCAGCGCCGCCGGTGAGGATGTCGTGCATCCGCAGCCCGAGGCCGGCCGCGCTCAGGCAGTACGGCCAGATCTTGGTGTTTTCGCAGTGCGGCCCCTCCGGGCGCTGTGTCCACTGCCGGGCGAGCAGCGCGTTGATGCCGTCGTGGGTCCAGGAGAAGCTCGCGCCGTCCAGCCCGGCCACGTTGAACGGCTCGTTCCACCGGCGGTCCCGTGACACGTAACCGTGGAACCCCAGCATCAGGTTGAACCAGCCCTTGAAGAACAGGTTGCCCTCCGCGCCGACCGGATCCGGTGCCAGGCCCCACGGCTCGACCCCGTTGGCGGTCCAACCGGGCATGTCGTAGTTGCCGGCCAGGTGCGACGGCATCCAGAGCTTGACCATCTCCGCCGGATAGTTGGCGCGGTCCGGGTCGTGCCCGATCTGGGTCAGCCAGTCGATCGCCGCCCAGTGCGTGGTGTGCCGGGCCAGCAGGCCGTCCATGATCTCGACGTAGACCTCGCGCCAGGCCGGCGTGACATCGGCCATCATCGGCACCGCGTAGCTGGACTCGGACAGGTCGAACCGGGCGAAGTTCAGCACCGGCGGGGTGCTGCGGTCGTCCCACCACGGCGCCGGGCGGCCCGAAGCGCTCCAGTCGTCCGGTGTGGTGGCCTTGCGGTGCAGGAAGCGCAGCCAGCCCAGCGCCCGGTCGCCGAGCACGGTGTCCGTCATGGACCCATCGTGGCAGCTCAGTGCCGCACCGCAACTCAGTCCCGCGCCACAACTCAGCCCCGCGCCACTCAGTCCCGCGCCACAAGCCGGACAGCACCGCCGCTCAGTCCCGCGCGGCCCGCTGGCAGACCCCGGCCGAGCCGATCCGGGGCCGCGCGGTGACCTGCCGGGTCAGCCGGTCGCTGCCCCGGTTGAGGCGCTCGAGGAACTCGGCCAGCAGCGCCAACTGGTCCTCGTCGTAGTCCGCCAGCACCTCCCGGGTGAACGACTCGACCTCGCCGAAGATCGACCCCAGCACGCTGTCGTGCCGGCCGGTGGCCATCACGACGACCTTGCGGCGGTCGGCCGGGTCCCGGCGGCGCTCGACGAAGCCGCGCCGCTCGAGCCGGTCCAGCACCGCCGTGGTCGCCGACGTGCTCAGCCCGGTGATCTGGGCCAGCCGCCCTGCGGTGAGGTCAGCCTCGTTGCGCGCCAGGTCGAGGGCCTTCATGTCGGTGGGCCCGAGACCGGCCAGGTCGGTGACCGCCTGGTGGAACATCAGCGTGCGACTGGCCCGCTCGCGCAGGATCGCGACCAGCTGATCCTCCCGCTCGCCCCGGTTACCGGTCGACACCGCGCCTCCTCAGGATTTATTCCGATGCATCGAGATATCCCACGTGTCAAGATACCTCGGCAGCGGAGCTGTCCACCGCATCGAATTGTCCAGGGTCCGGCGAAGGGATTTGGCACATGGTCGAGGAGAGCACCGACGTCCTGGTCGTGGGAGCCGGCCTCGCCGGGCTGTCCACCGCGGTTTTCCTGGGCCTGCACGGGGTACCGGCGCTGGTTGTGGACCGGCACCCGGGCACCTCCGTGCAGCCCAAGGCGCGCGGCCAGAACCCGATCGCGATGGAGGCACTGGGCACCGCCGGCCTGACCGGGGCCATCCTGGCCGCCGCCCCGCCGGGCCGGGAAGCGGTGAGCATCGTGATCTCGGGGAGCATGGCGGGGCCGGTGCTGCACAGCCTCAGCGAGACCTACCCCGACCTCACCCGGTACTCCCCCGCGCCGGTCGGCCTGGCCAGCCAGGCCAGGGCCGAGGCCGCGCTGACCGCCCGGGCCAGGGAGCTGGGCGCCCGGCTGCGCTTCCGGACCCGCTGCGAAGCGGTCAGCCAGGACCCCGCCGGCGCCACGGTGACGCTGCGCTCGCTGGACTGCGACCTGGTGCGAGAGGTGCGCGCCCGGTACGTGGTGGCCGCCGACGGCCACCGGGGCGGGCTGCGCGAACTGGCCGGCATCGGCTCGCACGGGCGGGGCATCTTCGAACGGATGACGACCGTGCGGTTCACGGCCGACCTCTCCGCATGGGCCAGTGGGGACGCCGTGGTGCTGCACTACCTGCGCAACGCCGCGCTGCCCGGTGGCTCCGGTGTGCTGGTCAGCACGGACACGCAGGGCGAATGGGTGGCCGGGATGGCGGCCGACCCGGAGCGGGACGAAGCGGCCACAGCGGCGGTGATCCGCACCCTGGTCGGCGTACCCGACCTGGAGCTCGACGTACTCGGCGGCGCCACCTGGGACATCGGGCACCGGGTGGCCGACCGCTTCCAGGCCGGCCGGGTGCTGCTGGTCGGCGACGCCGCGCACGTGATGCCGCCGACCGGTGGCCAGGGCGGCAACACAGCGCTGCTGGACGGCTACCACCTGGGCTGGAAGCTGGCCGCCGTGGTCCGAGGCGACGCCGGCCCGGCCCTGCTGGACAGCCACGACGCCGAGCGCCGGCCCTACGCCGAGGCGATGTGCGACTGGCAGGTTGCCAACATGGTGGTCCGGCAGCGCCCCGACCTGGCCGACGAGAGCATCGGCGAGCCGATGGACCCGGTCGCACTGGGCTTCGGCTACGCCTGCCCGGCCGGCGCCTTCGTGGCCGAGCCAGGCGCCGGCGCGGCGATGTTCGACGACCCCGACGCGCCGTCCGGTCGGCCCGGCACCCGAGTGCCGCACACCCGGCTGACCGGGCCGGACGGGCCGGTGTCACCGCGCGAGCTGCTCGGCCCACACTTCCTGGTGTTCACCGGCGCCCCGGACGGGGTGGCGGCGGCCCGGGCGGCGGCCGCCGAGCTGGAGATCGACCTGCGGGCCCATGAGGTGCACACCGCCGCTCCGCTGGGCGCCGACCCGCGCGGCACCGTGCTGGTCCGCCCGGACGGGATCGTGGCCTGGCGCGGCGCCGACCCCGGCGAGCTGGCGAAGGCGCTGCGCACCGTGCTGCACCGCTGACCCGGTCACCGGTCCGCCACCCCCTCGGCACCCGGCCGTGCGGGCGCCACCCGTCCGCGCGCCATGCACCGACAGTCGAGGGACGACGTACCCTACGAGCCGTGGTTCGACGAGTACGCGGTGGCCGATGACCGGCGCGACCCACTGCTCGTCCGCGATGGACAACGGCGAATCGAGGTGCCAGCCGCACCGGCGGCCAAGATCCCGGAGCACCTGGTGAACGGCGCCGAGCGAGGCGGCACGACGGAGCCCGGCACCGGCACCGGCACCGGCACGGCCGAGCGCGGCACCGGCTCGACGGTGCGCAACTCGGTGACGGTGGCTGCGTGGACCCTGCTGAGCCGGGTCGCCGGCCTGCTGCGGGTACTGGTGATCGGGGCGCTGCTCGGCTCGACCTACTTCAGCAACGTCTTCCAGGCCGGCTACGTGCTGCCCAGCAACGTCTTCACGGTGATGGCCGGTCCGGTGCTCGGCATGGTCGTGGTGCCCGCCGTGGTCCGTGCCGCGGCGCTCGGCGGGCTGGACCGGGCGTCCGAGGTGCTCGGTCGGGTGGCCGGGCGACTGCTCGCGGTGGCCGGGCTGTGCGCGGTCGGCCTGGCGCTGTTGTCGCCGGCGCTGGCCTGGACGCTGGTGTTCGACGTGCCCGAGCCGGAGCGCGGCAAGGCCTGGCTGCTGAGCATCGTGCTGATCCTGTTCGTGACGCCGCAGGTGCTGCTCTACACGGTGGCCGAGCTCGGGGTGGCCGCTCAGCAGGGCCGGCAGCGGTTCGCGCTCGCGGCGGCGGCGCCGGCAGTGGAGAGCATGGGCACGATCGCGACGCTGCTGGTCACGGTGTGGATCTACGGCGGCGGCCTGGACGTCGGGCAGGCGCCGCTGTCCATGATGGTCCTGCTCGGGCTGGGCACGACCGGCTCGGTACTGCTGCACGCGGCGTTGCAGTGCTACGGCGCGTACCGGGCCGGCGTCGCGTTGCGGCCGCGTCGGGGCTGGCGCGACGACCCGGACGCCCGCGACTCGCTGCGCCGGATCGCCCGGTCGATCCCGGTGGCCGCCTGCCCGGCGGTGGCCAACTACGGCCTCACCGTGGTGGCCGCCACGATCCCCGGCGGCGTGCTGATCGTGCAGCTGTCCTACCAGGTGTTCTACGCACTGTCGTTCGTCGGCGCCCGCGCGGTGTCGATGGCCGCGCTGCCCGGCCTGGCCGAGGCGATGACCGCGCGCGACCACCGGCGCTTCGGCACCGCCTGGCGCCAGGGCGTGTTCTACGTGATGGTCGTCGGCATCCCGCTGCTGTGCCTGCTCGCGGTGTTCGCCCGGCCCACCGCCGACATCCTGGCCAACGGCGGCCTGCGGGACGGCGAGCTCATCTCCGAACTGGCCGCCTGCCTGGCGGTGGTGGCGTTCGCCCAGCTGATCGGCGGGCTGCACGACTTCGGGCAGCAGGCGCTGTTCGCCCGGCTCGACGACCGCGGGCCCCGGCTGGCCAGCTTCACCGCACTCGGTGCCACCGTGCTGGTCAGCGCCGGCTCGCTGCTGCTGCCGGTGGCCGGCGGGCGGCTCACCGGCCTGGCGGTGGCGATCCTGGCCGGCGAGCTGGCCGGCGGACTGACCGCGCTGATCCGGCTGCGCCGGGCGATGTGCCCCGAGCCGATGTTCGACCGGAAGCACGCTCTGACGGTCACCGCCGCCACCGCCGCCATGCTGCCGGTCATCGCGCTGGGCTGGTGGGTGGTCACCGCGCTCGCACCGGCCCGCCCGCTCGAGCTGGCACTGCTGGTCGCCTGCGGTCTGCTTGCCCTGGTCCCCTATGCGCTGGTGCTGCTGTTGCTCAGCTCGGGCGACCGCTGGCGGCGTCGGCCGGCGTCCGCGAGCCTCGTGCCGACCGACCTGGAGACCGGGCTGCCCGCCGGACGGTGGGCGTCGCGGCACCATCGGCGGGGTTGCGCGGAGAGCACCGCCGCCGGGGCGGCCGTACCGGAGTCCGCCGCGCCGGGCTCCGGACTGTCGGGCTGAGAGAAGTCGGGCTGAGGGATGTCGGGCTCGGCGATGTCGGGCTCGGCGATGTCGGGCTCGGCGATGTCGGGCTCGGCGATGTCGGGCTGAGCGGCGTCGGGTTCAGCTGCCGGGTGACCGTTCCGCGGCTGGTTGCCGCACCGCGCGTGGTTGCCGCGCACCTCACGCGGTCGCCGCGCACCTCACGCGGTGACCGCGCACCTCACGCGGTGACCGCGCACCTCACGCGGTTGCCGCGCACCTTGCGACACCACGTCGCCCCGTCCATCCCCGGCCGCCCCGCACAGACCGACAGCCCGTCGAGTCGCGTGTTACCGAGCTGCACAACAGGCAGGTTCGCGCGCCGAAACACCTGCACCGTGTTACCGAGCTGCACAACAGGCAGGTTCGCGCGCCGAAAAACCTGCACCGTGTGCAGCTCGGTAACACGCGCAGCCCGGCACCGCCGGCCACCCCCCGGGTCCGCCAGCCACCCCCGGGTCCGCCAGCCACCCCCGGGCACGCCGGCCACCCCCGGGCCCGCCGGGCCCGCCGGCCACCCCCGCGCACCGCCGGCGACCCCCGGGCCCGCCGGCCACCCCCGCGCACCGCCGGCCACCCCCGCGCACCGCCGGCCACCCCCGCGCACCGCCGGCCACCCCCGGGCCCGCCGGCCACTCCCCAGCACCGCCAGGCCCGCCAGCCAACCCCGGGCCCGCCAGCCACCCCCGGGCCCGCCGGCCACCCCCGGCGACCCCCGGGCCCGCCGGCCACCCCCGCGCACCGCCGGCCCGCCGGCCACCCCCGGCACCGCCGGCCAACCCCGGCACCGCCGGCCACGCCCGGGCCGGCCGTGCCATCGCGGCTACGCGGGCTCGAGCCAGCGGGTTCGGATCAGCTCGAGGCTGCCGGGGCGCAGTTCCTCGCCGCAGTGGACGCAGACCGTCCTGGTCGCCAGCTCGGCCCCGCAGCTGTGCCGCCAGACGGTGGGCGGTTCGCCCTCGGTGACGTGGCGCTCGCCCCACTCGCGCACTGTGGTCAGCACCGCCTGCAGGTCCCGGCCCGCATCGGTGAGCACGTACTCGTAGCGCGGCGGATGCTGCTCGTACTGCACCTTCTCCAGCACGCCTGCGCCGACCAGCGTGCGCAGCCGGGTCGCGAGGATGTCCCTGCTGGCGCCGGTGTTGCGCTGGATCTGGTCGAACCGACGCACCCCGAAGAAGACCTCCCGGAGCGCGAGCAGACTCCACCGCTCCCCGATCACGGCCAGTGCGTCCGCGATCGAGCACTCCCTCACTCGTGTCGCCATGGCCACACTTTACCCGACCGACTGAGTCTTGAAATACAACTTAGGTGGTGGAAGCGTTGCAGTAGGAGTACATCCGCTGCAAGGAGGCATCAGATGCGAGACGCAGTGATTGTGGACGCGGTACGCACCCCGATCGGCAAGGGCAAGCCGGGCGGCGCCCTGCACGGCGTGCACCCGGTCCAGCTGCTGGGCGGCGCGATCCGGGAGCTGATCCAGCGCACCGGGATCGACCCGGCCCTGGTGGACGACGTGATCGGCGGCACCGTCAGCCAGGTCGGCGAGCAGGCGTACAACACCACCCGCTGGGCGGCGCTGTCCGCCGGACTGCCGGAGAGCGTGCCGGCCACCACCATCGACCGGCAGTGCGGCAGCAGCCAGCAGGCGGTGCACTTCGCGGCACAGGGCATCATCTCCGGCGCCTACGACGTGGTGATCGCGGGCGGCGTGGAGTCGATGAGCCGGGTGCCGATGGGTTCCGCCGTGCTGCCCGGCACCGATCCGTTCGGCCCGGACATCGCCCGGCGCTACCCGGACGGGCTGGTGCCGCAGGGGATCAGCGCCGAGCTGATCGCGGCGAAGTGGTCGCTGTCGCGCGCCGAGCTGGACGAGTTCGCGGCCACCTCGCACCAGCGGGCCGCCGCCGCGCACGCGCAGGGGCTCTTCGACAGCCAGATCGTCCCGGTCAGCACGGCGAACGGTCTGGTCACCACCGACGAGTCGGTCCGCCCCGGGACCACCACCGAGGTGCTCGCCGGGTTGCGCCCGGCGTTCGCCAACGACGTGATGGCGCGGCGGTTCCCGCAGATCAACTGGTCGGTCACAGCCGGCAACAGCAGCCCGATCAACGACGGCGCCGCGGCGCTGCTGATCATGTCGAGCGAGAAGGCGGCGGAGCTCGGCCTGCGTCCGCTGGCCCGGCTGCGCAGCTTCACCGTGGTCGGCGACGACCCGCTGATGATGCTCACCGCGGTCATCCCGGCCACCGAGAAGGTGCTGCGGCGCGCTGGCCTGTCGCTCTCCGACATCGACCTGTTCGAGGTGAACGAGGCGTTCTCCAGCGTGGTGCTGGCCTGGCAGCGGGAGACCGGCGCCGACCTCGCGAAGGTGAACGTCAACGGCGGCGCCATCGCGCTCGGCCACCCGCTCGGCGGCAGCGGTGCCCGGATCATGACGACCCTGGTCAACGCCCTGCGCCAGCGCGGCGCGCGGTACGGGCTGCAGACGATGTGCGAGGCCGGCGGCCTGGCCAACGCCACCCTCCTCGAAGCCCTCTGACAGCTGATCAGCACCCGTGCGGTGGGCTCGCCCCGCAAGAGCGAACCCACCGAGGGAGGGTCACTGTGCGATATGCACTGTTTGATCTACCTGACCTGGCAACCTGACTCGTGACGCAGCCCTGACCAGCGCCTACCGTCGTGCGCTATCAGCGTCGCGAGGAGGTCTCGCCATGGGTAGCTCGGGTCATGTGGGAGTCGACGACTACGCCCTGGCGAGGGTGCCACTGAGTGCGCGGTACTCCTGGTGGTCGGTCGCGGTGCAGCGGTTCGGCCAGGTGTCCGCGCTGAGCCAGTTCCTGCTCGGCTCGACCATCGGGTTCAGCATGACGTTCTGGGGTGCGTTCTGGGCGTTCACCCTGGGTGCGCTGGTGCTGGAGCTGGTCTCCATCGGGGTCGGCATCATCGCCGCCCGCGAGGGGCTCCAGACCTCGGTACTGACCCGCTGGACCGGCTTCGGCCACGGCGGCAGCGCGGTGATCGGGGTGGCCATCGGGATCAGCCTGATCGGCTGGTTCGGGGTCCAGTCCGGGGTCTCGGCCGAGGGGTTGGTCACTCTGATCGGCGGGCTCCCGGCGTGGGCCTGGTCGCTGGTCTTCGGGCTGGTCGTCACGCTGATCGTGCTGTGGGGCTTCGCCTCGATGAACTGGGTCGCGTTCGTGACGGTGCCGGCGTTCCTTGTGCTGGTCGCCTGGTCCATCGGGCGGGAGCTGCTCGGCCAGCAGCTCGGCCCACTCCTCAGCGCGGCGCCGCCCGGGCCGCCGATGTCACTGCTGCAGGGGACCACGCTTGGTGGCCGGCGGCTTCATCGTCGGCGCGGTGATCACCCCGGACATGACCCGCTTCAACCGCACCGCCGCCGACGTGGTCAAGCAGACCGTGCTCGGCTTCACCGTCGGCGAGTACCTGATCGGCCTGTCCGGCGTTCTGCTGGCGCACGCGGTCCGCTCCGACGACGTCATCACCATCGTGACCTCATCGGTCGGCTGGGTGGGCACCCTGGTGATCATCCTGGGCACGCTGAAGATCAACGACTGGAACCTCTACAGCTCCGGGCTCGGCGTGGTGAACTTTGTCAGCACCGTGTTCGGCCGGCAGGTGAACCGGGGCGTGGTGACGCTGGTGCTCGGCATCGTCGGCAGCCTGTTGGCCGCCGGCGGGATCCTGGCGAAGTTCACCGGTTTCCTCGTGCTGCTCGGCGTCTCGTTCCCGCCGATCGCCGGGATCATGGTCGCCGAGTACTTCGTCGTGAAGCTGTGGCGCCCGGAGCTGGAGCGCAGCAGGGCCGCCGGCGAGCTGCCCGAGTCCGCGCCCACCTGGGTGCCGGCGACCCTGCTCATCTGGCTGGCCTCGGCGCTGCTCGGCGGCCTGGTCGGGTGGGGCCTGCCGAGCATCAACTCGCTGGTCGCGGCATTTCTGCTGTACGTCGTCGCGGGCAAACTGGGCCTGGTCCGCGGTGTCGGGACCAGCGTGACGCCGCGCCCCGCCGCGATCGAGCCGGCCGCGAGCCCCCACCCCACACCGGTTTCGGAGTAGAGGAGAGAGATGCGCATCGGCATTGACGTCGGCGGCACGAACACCGACGCGGTCCTGATGGACTCGGGCGCCCAGTCCGACCGGGTGCTCGCCGCGGTGAAGGCGGCCACCACCGCCGACGTCACCTCCGGCATCGTCGCCGCGCTGGACGGCCTGCAGGCCCAGCACGCGTTCGACCCGACCGGGGTGCACGCGGTGATGATCGGCACCACGCACTTCATCAACGCGCTGGTCGAGGCGCGCCGGCTGGCCCCGACCGCCGCGCTGCGCCTCGGCCTGCCGGCCACCGCGTCGCTGCCGCCGATGGTGGACTGGCCGGCCCGGCTGGTCGAGGCGATTGCCGGCCGCGCCTACCTGGCACACGGCGGCCACGAGTTCGACGGCCGACAGATCTCCCCGCTGGACGAGGGCGAGCTGCGCCGCCACGCCGCCGACATGGCCGCGAACGGCGTGCGCTCGGTCGCGGTGTCGTCGGTGTTCTCCCCGGTCAACGCCGAGTTCGAGCTGCGCGCCGCGGAGATCCTGGCCGAGGAGCTCGGTCCGGACCTACCGGTGTCGCTGTCCCACGAGATCGGCCGGGTGGGGCTGCTCGAGCGGGAGAACGCCACGATCATCAACGCCGCGCTGCGTGAGCTGGCCGCGCACATCGTGGATGCGCTGGCCGGTTCGGTGCAGGGCCACGGCATCACCGCCCCGCTGTACCTGAGCCAGAACGACGGCACCCTCATGGACGTCGGCTACGCGCGGCGCTACCCGGTGGCCACCTTCGCCTCCGGGCCTACCAACTCGATGCGCGGCGCCGCGGTGCTGTCCGGGCTGGGTACCTGCGCGGTGGTCGACGTCGGCGGCACCACCACCGATGTCGGCGTACTCACCGGCGGTTTCCCCCGGGAGGCCACCGTCGAGGTCAGCGTGGCCGGCATCCGCACCAACTTCCGGATGCCGGACGTGCTCAGCATCGGCCTCGGCGGCGGCAGCCTAGTCCGGGGTACCGGATCCGACCTCACCGTCGGGCCGGACTCGGTGGGCTACCGGCTGACCGAGCGGGCGCTGGTGTTCGGCGGTGACACGCTGACCGCCACGGACATCGCGGTGGCAGCCGGCCGCGCCTCGATCGGTGACCCGGCCCGGGTGGCCGACCTGCCGCGCGCGCTGGTCGAGGCCGCGCTGGAGCGGATCGCCACCGACGTGGCCGACGTGGTGGACCGGATGCGGATCTCGGCGGACCCGCTGCCGGTCGTCGCGGTCGGCGGCGGTTCCGTGCTGCTGCCCGACGCGTTCCCCGGCCTCGGCGCGGTGCACCGGCCGGAGCACTTCGCGGTGGCCAACGCCATCGGCGCGGCGATCGCGCAGGTCGGCGGTGAGGTGGACCGGGTGTTCGCGATCGAACCCGGGCGGCGCGACGCGGTGGTCGACGAGGCCCGCCAGGAGGCGGTCGACCGGGCGGTGGTGGCCGGCGCGGACCCAGCCAGCGTGACCATCGTCGACTTCGACGAGGTACCCATCCCGTACCTGCCGGGCAACGCCACCCGGATCCGCTGCAAGGCCGTCGGCGACCTGCGGATCGAGCAGAGCAGCTCGCCGCGCCCGACCGCCGGGCAGGTCCGGTGAGCGCCGCGACGACGGCGGTGGCCGATCTGGTCCACGTCGAGGACCTGGCCGCACTGGCCCGCGGCGCCGCCGTGCTGGGCACCGGCGGCGGCGGTGACCCGTACGTCGGGCGGCTGCTCGCCGAGCAGGCGCTGCGGGAGTACGGCCCGGTGCGGCTGGTCTCCCCCGCCGAGCTGCCCGACGACGCCTGCGTGGTGCCGGTGGCGATGATGGGCGCGCCGACCGTGATGGTGGAGAAGACGCCGTCGGTCGAGCTGATCGGGCGCACCGTCACCGCGCTCGCCGAGCACCTGCGGGTCACCCCGACGCACCTGGCGTGCATCGAGGCCGGCGGGATCAACTCGACGATTCCGCTGGTCGCGGCCGCGCAGCTCGGTCTGCCGCTGGTGGACGGCGACGGCATGGGCCGGGCCTTCCCCGAGCTGCAGATGGTGCTGCCGACGCTGTCCGGGATCGCCGCCACCCCGATGTCGATCGCCGACGAGAAGGGCAACGTCGGCGTACTGCACACCATCGACAACCACTGGGCGGAGTCGCTGGCCCGGACGCTGACCATCACCATGGGCTGCTCGGCGATCATCTCCAACTACCTGATGAGCGGCCCGCAGGCCCGCGAGTCGCTGGTGGCCGGCACCCTGAGCCTGTGCCGGACGCTGGGCCGGCGGATCGAGGCGGTGCGCGCCGACCACGGCGACCCGGTGGCCGCGGTCGCCGACGAGCTGGGCGGGCGGGTGCTGCACACCGGCAAGGTCACCGACGTGGCGCGGCGCACCACCACCGGGTTCGCCCGGGGCGACGCGACGGTCGCCGGCCCGGACGGCGTGCTGGAGCTGCGGTTCCAGAACGAGCACCTGGTGGCGGTGCGCGACGGGGACGTGCTGGTCAGCACACCGGACCTGATCATCGTGTTGGACAGCGACACCGGCGAGCCGGTCACCACCGAGGCGCTGCGCTTCGGGCACCGGGTGAGCGTGCTCGGCGCGCCGGCCGACCCGCGCTGGCACTCCGCCGCGGCGATCGAACTGGTCGGGCCGAGGTACTTCGGCTACGACCACGACCCGGTGCGGGTCTGGGGTGGCTCGGCGCGGCCCGGAGGTGCCCGGTGAGCTGGTCCCTGGGCCCGGACGACCTGCCCGACCTCGCCCGCGGCGCGGCACTGCTCGGTACCGGCGGCGGCGGTGACCCGCACGTCGGGCGGCTGATGGTCGCCGAGGCGATGCGCCGCCACGGCCCGGTCACCGTGCTGGACCCGGACGAGGTGGCCGACGACGCGTTCGTCATCCCGACCGCGATGATGGGCGCCCCGACCGTGATGATCGAGAAGATCCCGCGCGGCGACGAGGCGGTGCTGTCGCTGCGCGCGCTGGAACGGCACCTGGGGCGCACCGCGGACGCCACCATGCCGATCGAGTGCGGCGGTATCAACTCGATGATCCCGCTGGTGGTGGCCGCGACGACCGGGCTGCCGGTGGTGGACGCCGACGGCATGGGCCGGGCGTTCCCGGAGCTGCAGATGGAGACGTTCGGGGTCTACGGGGTGTCCGGCTCACCGATGGCGGTCAGCGGTGACCACGGCGAGCTGGTGCTCATCGACACCGGCACCGACAACAAGCGGATGGAGTGGCTGGCCCGCGGCGCCACGATCCGGATGGGCGGCGCGGCGCTGATCGCCGAGTACGCGATGACCGGCGCGGAGGTCAAGCGCACGGCCGTCCCGCGCACCCTGTCGCTCGGGCTGACCGTCGGGCGGGCCATCCGCGAGGCCCGCGAGCAGCTGCGCGACCCGATCTCCGCGCTGGCCGAGGCACTGGCGCCGACGCTGTACGCGCACCTGCGGGTGTTGTTCGCCGGCAAGGTCGCCGACGTCGAGCGGCGTACCGTGGACGGCTTCGCCAAGGGTCGCGCCCGGTTCACCTCGTTCGACGGCACCTCGACGCTGCGCACCGTGTTCCAGAACGAGAACCTGGTCGCCGAGGTGGACGGCCAGGTGCGGGCCATCGTGCCGGACCTGATCTGCGTGCTGGAGGCGGAGTCCGCCGAGCCGATCACCACCGAGACGCTGCGCTACGGGCAGCGCGTCGTCGTGGTCGGCATCTCCACCCCCGCGCTGATGCGCACCCCCGAGGCGCTCGCCGTGTTCGGCCCCGGCTGCTTCGGCCTGGACCAGCCGTTCGTCCCGGTCGAGAGCACCACCCGTGAGTGGCGGGTGGTCCCCTAGGACCACTCGCCACTCACGGGTTGCTCCCCGGCGCGAGGTGCGCGGTGTCCGGCCAGCCGTAGACGACCTGGGGCAGCCGGTGACCGGACTCCTCGGTCACCTCCGCCGCCACCTCGCGGCCGCCCAATGCCTGGTAGAAGCGGCGGGCCGGAGTGTTGGCGACCAGCACGGCGATGGTCAGGGCGGGCAGCCCGCGCTCCCGCAGGTGGGCGGCGACCGCCCACACCAGCAGCCGGCCCAGGCCACGGCCCTGGTGGCCGGGCAGCACGTACAGCGCGCTGACCTCGCCGGTACGCGGCCACGGTGCCGCATCGGCCCGCTGCCCCATCGCCACGCCCACGACCTCCCCACCCGACTCACGGGCGGCTCCGGCCTCGCCGGCGGACGGCTCGACGACCAGGTAGACGCACGCGGTCGGGTCGGTGTCGGCGGCGATCTCGGCCAGTGCGGCCGCCCAGGCCCGGGCGGAGACCTCCGGCGTCCAGTGCTCGCGGCGGGCCAGCCAGACGGGTTCGGGCACCTGACCTCGGTGCGCGGCCAGGTAGCTGGAGACGGTCACCCGCCCCATCGCCTCGGCGTCCGTCGGCCGCGCGGGGCGGACGAGCGGGCTCACCGGCCGGCGAACAGGTGGTCCACCAGCAGGTGGGCGGCGAACGCAGTCGCCACCACTAGTGCCTCAGCCACGTCCCCAAGTTTGTCATCCCGTGTCGCCACTCTTGCGGGTGAAACGACGGCGGCTGTACCTTCATGCGATGCCACTGAACATCTTGTTAAGTGACATCGAAAGTGCGTTCAGTGGAGTCTGACGGCCCCGCCAACTCCGACCGGGAACGCCTCGGCGCACGGATCCGCGCCTACCGGACGATGCGGAAGATGTCGCTGCGCTCGCTGGCCGAGTACGCCGGGGCCAGCGCCAGCTTCATCAGTCAACTCGAACGGGGCCACACCAGCGCGAGCGTCGGCATGCTGCGGCGGATCGCCGGCTCGCTCGGGCTGACCATGGCCGACCTGTTCAGCGAGGACGCCGCGAGCGGACCTCGGGTACTGCGCCACGCCGACCGGCCGGAGCTGCCGGCCGGGCCCGGTGCCCGCAAGTTCCTGATCTCGCGGCAGCCGGTGCAGAACGTCGAGGTCTACTCCGGCCAGTTCGAACCGGGCGCCAGTACCGGCCCGGACCCGTACACGCACGGCGACGCACAGGAGTTCCTGCTGGTCCTGCACGGCCAGGTCGTCCTCTGGCTGGGTGAACCGGGCCAGCAGGACGAACACCGACTCAGCGCCGGCGACAGCATCGAGTACCGCACGTCGAGCCCGCACCGACTGGACAGCCACGGCAGTTCCGCGGCCGAGGTGCTGTGGATCATCAGTCCACCCACCTCGGTCTGACCCCGATGATCCTGAAGACCCGATGTGGAGGCTGCTGTCACGTGATCCCGCACGCCCGCACTTCGACGGCGCTCGACGACGTCCCGCGCACCAGCGACTTCGTCAACGGCGACGTGTCCTTCTGGTACCGCCGGACCGGGCAGCCGGCCGGCCGCGCCCCGCTGCCCGGGCCCCGGTCCTACGATGTGTGCCTGGTCGGCGGCGGCTACACCGGGCTGTGGACCGCGTACTACCTCAAACGTGCCCGGCGCGAGCTGCGGATCGCCGTGCTGGAGCGGGAGTTCGCCGGCTTCGGCGCCTCCGGCCGCAACGGTGGCTGGCTCAGCGGCGAGCTGTCCGGCTCCCGCGAGCGGTACTCGAAGACGCACGGCCGGGCGCCCGTGGTGGCGCTGCAACGTGCCATGTGGGAGTCCATCGATGAGGTCATCCGGGTCACCGAGGCCGAGGGGATCGACGCCGACATCGTCAAGGGCGGCCTGCTGCACGTCGCCACCAACCCGGCGCAGCGGCGGCGGCTGCACACCGAGCTCGCCGAGGCGCGCGAATGGCAGGTCGGCGAGGCGGACCTGCGGCTGCTCGACCCGGGCGAGCGCACCCGCCGGCTGCGGGTCGCCGGCGCGCTGGACGCGTCGTACACCCCGCACTGCGCGCGCATCCAGCCGGCGAAGCTGGTGCAGGGACTGGCCCGGGCCGTCGAAGCGCTCGGCGTGGACATCTTCGAAGCCACCACGGTCACCGAGATCCGGCCGAGGACCGACCCGGGGGCGAGCGCGGTGGCGGTGACCGACCGCGGCGAGGTGAGCGCCGAGTACGTGATCCGTGCCGTGGAGGGCTTCACCAGCGGCATCGCCGGGCAGCACCGGCAGTGGCTGCCGATGAACAGCTCGATGGTGGCCACCGAGCCGCTGCCCCCGCACGTGTGGGACCAGATCGGCTGGGGCGGCCGCGAGCTGCTCGGCGACGGCGCGCACGCCTACATCTACGCCCAGCGGACCGCGGACGACCGGATCGCGATCGGCGGCCGCGGCGTGCCCTACCGGTACGGCTCGCACTGGGACAACCGCGGCACCACCCACGACCGCACCGTGGTCGCGCTCTGGCGGATGATCACCCGACTGTTCCCCGAGGCCGCCGACGCCCGGCTGGCGCACGCCTGGTGCGGAGTGCTCGGGGTGCCCAGGGACTGGTGCTCGACCGTGCACGTCGACCACACCAGCGGCCTCGGCTGGGCCGGCGGCTATGTGGGGCACGGCGTCACCACCACGAACCTGGCCGGTCGCACCCTGCGTGACCTGGTGCTGCGCCAGGACACCGAGCTGACCCGGCTGCCCTGGGTGGGCCGCCAGGTCCGGCAGTGGGAACCGGAGCCGCTGCGCTGGCTCGGCGTCCAGCTGATCTACGCGCTGTACCGGGCCGCCGACCGCAGGGAGAACGACCAGACGCTGCACACCTCGCGGTACGCGCGGGTGGCCGGCCTCATCTCGGGCCGCTAGGTGTCCGCTCGCGGTTCGGCGCGGCGGTGGCGCACCATGCTCGGGTGACCGGGGTGCGGCTGGGCGCGGCGGACGTGGACGCCTTCATCACCGGCCTCGCGCTGCTCGGGTCCGGCGGCGGCGGCGAGGCGCAGACGTATCGGCACGCGCTGCGCACCGCGCTGCGGCACACCGAGATCGTGCTGCACGACCCGGCCGACCTCGGCGATGCGGCGGTGGTGCCGGTCGGCATGCTCGGCGCTACCCGGATGTTCGCCGAGAAACTACCCGGCGGCCAGGAGATCATCGCCGCACTGCGGGCGCTGACCCGCTGGACCGGCGTCGAGCCGGCCGCGCTGATGCCGTTCGAAGCGGCCGGGCTGAACGGCGCGCTGGCTGTTGCCACGGCGGCCCAGCTCGGACTGCCGCTGGTGGACGCCGACCTGATGGGCCGTGCGTTGCCCCGGGTGGACCAGTTCACCCGGGCGGTGCACGGCGGTGCGGTGACCCCGATCGGCATGTCCGAGCCGGGTGGCCAGACAGTGCTGGTCACCTCCGCCACCGCGCACGGGCTGGAGCGGATCGCGCGGGCGTTCGTCGCGCAGGGCAGCGGCTGGGCCGGCTTTGCGATGGTGCCGGCGCCGGCCAGCGACGCGCTGCGCGACTGCTGTCTGGGCAGCCTCGGCCGCGCGCTGCGGCTCGGTCGGGCACACCGCGACCTGCCGGCCAAACCCGAACCGGAGCTGGTCGCCGCCGCGCTCGGCGGCCACCTGCTCGGCGTCGGGCGGGCCGCCGACATCAGCCGGTTGCCGTCGACCTCGTTCGGCCGGGCCAGCATCACGGTGCTCGGCCGGTCCACCGGCGGCGGCACCCCCGGCGGCGCTCGCGGCGGTACTGCTGGCGGCACTGCTGGCGGCGCTCCTGGCGGCGCGGGGCCAGTGCTGCGGTTGGAGGCGGAGAACGAGTACCTGCTGGTGCTGCTCGACGGCGAGCCGGTGGCCAGCTGCCCGGACCTGATCTGCGTGCTCGACCGCCGGACCGCCACGCCGATCGCGGTGGACTCGCTGCGCCCCGGCGACGACCTGATCGTCGTGGTGCTGCCGGGGCCGGCCTGGTGGCGGGCCACCCCGGAGCGGCTGCGGCACGTCGACCCGCGCGCGTTCGGCCTCGGTTGCGACGCCGTGCTGCTGCCGGAACCGCCGTCGGCGGCGGCACCGTCGACGTCGGTGGAGTTGCCGGTATGAGCAGTGCCGGGGTCGCCGTGGCCGCGCTGCTCGGCCACCCTGGCTGGTCGTCGGTCGTGGTGCTGGCCGGGCCGCCCGAGTCGGACAACCCGGTCCACGGTGTGCTCGTGGTGCCGGATGTGCTGGCCGAACCCCGCGGCGCCGCCGGCCAGCTGCTCGCCGTCGTGCTGTCCGCACCGCGCGCGGACTGGCACCTGGACGCACTGCTGCGCCGGGCCGACGCCGAGGGTGCCGCCGCCGTGCTGCTGCCCGGGACCGAGGCGCTGCAGCCGGCGAGCCTCGCGCTGGCCGAGCGCATCGGACTGCCGGTACTCGGTGCGCCGGACCCGCTGGCCGCGACCATGGCCGCCACCCGGCTGATCCACGAGCAGGACCGGGTGGTCGCCGACCTGGTCACCCGGACCGCGGCCACGTGCGCCGACGCCGGCCAGGGCACCGATGCGCTGGTCGCGGACCTGGGCCGGCTCTGGCGGCGGCCGGTGTGGCTGCTGGACGCGGCGGGCCGGGTGGTCGCCGGCCCCGAACCCGGCCCCGGCCCTGGCTCAGGTCCCGGCTCGGGTCCCGACAATGGGCGGGGTCCCGGCACCGAGCTGGTGGAGAGGGCACTGGGACCCCAGGGCCGGGGCGCCCGGCTGGCGGCGGCGGTGCCCGCGGGCGTGTCGGCCGAAGTCGCCGCGATCACCGCCGCGCTGGGGGTCGCGGTCGAGTCGGTCGGCCAGCGGCTGGCCGAGCAGCGCCTCGCCGTCGAGCGGGACGCCCGGCTGCGGATGGCGCTGCTGGCCGAGATCGCGCAGAGCAGCGGCGAGCTGACCTCCGGCACCCGGCGCCGGGTGATCGATGCGGGTTGGCAGATCGAGGGCTGGCACGTGGGCATCCGGATCGACGTGCCCGGCGCGGTGGACCCGGTGGCGATCCGTCCCGAGGTCCTGCGCGCGGTGTCCGCCGCCCACCTGCGGGCCGTCGTCGTGGAGCAGGGCTCCGGCTGGGGCGCCTGGTCGACCTTCGACCACGCCCCCAGCCCCGCCGAGCTGCAGCACCACGCCTCGGCGGCGCGGCGGCTGCAGTGGCTGCTGCGCTCGTCGCTGCCGACGTCGATGGGCGTCGGGCGGGCCCACCACGGGGTACCCGGCCTGGTCCGGACGCTCAGCGAGGCCGGCGACGCGGCCCGGCTCGCCACCGGGCGCTCCACCAGCGGGCACTACGTGCACGTGGACCGGATGGGGCTCGGCCAGATGCTGCTGGCCTGGACCCGCACCGACACCTTCCTGCCGGCGGCGCGGTCGTTGCTGGAGCCGCTGGACGGCCAGCCGGGCGAGCTGCTGCTGACCCTCACCGCGTTCCTGGACGCCGAGTCCTCCCTCACCGAGACCGCCGCGGTGCTCGGCGTGCACCGCAACACCGTCGCCGCCCGGATCACCCGGATCCGCGAGCTGCTCGCGGTGGATCTCGCCGACCCCGACGAACGCCTCGCCCTGCACCTGGCCTGCCGCAGCGTCGTCTTCCACCGCTGACCGTCGCACTAAAAGCCCAGGGTTCAGCGGCGGATCAGCTCGGCGGTGGCGAGGACGGCCGGGTCGTGCACCGCCCCGGCGTCGACCGCGGCCAGCAGTGTCTTGCGCATCCGGGGATCCCAGAACTGCCGGATGTGGTCGGCCATCACGGCGGCGGTCTCGGTGGTCGGCCGGCCCTCGAACTGCGCGGCGATCTCACCGGCTAGCCGCAGCACCGGTTCCGTCGCGGAGTGCCCAGCCGTCGCGGAGTGCCCAGCCACCGCGGCGTGCCCGGTCACCCCTGTGACACCAGCCAGCTCAGCCACCGGCCACCGCCACCCGTACCGGCACCGCGGCCTCGTCGTGCGCGACGTCCACCGGCCCCGCCGCGAGCGCCACCTGCACAGCCGTCACCTTGTACTCCGGGCAGTTGGTCGCCCAGTCGGACTGGTCGGTGGTGACCACGTTCGCGCCGGTCACCGGGTGGTGGAAGGTGGTGTAGCAGACCCCGACCGGCATCCGGTCGGCGATGATCGCGCGCAGCGTGGTGCGCCCGACCCGGCTGGCCAGCGACACCAGGTCGCCGTCGTTGATGCCGCGCACCTCGGCGTCGTGCGGATGGATCTCCAGCACGTCCTCGGGATGCCAGGCGACGTTGGCGGTCCGCCGGGTCTGCGCGCCGACGTTGTACTGCGACAGGATCCGCCCCGTGGTCAGGATCAGCGGGTACTTGCGGGTGCTGCGTTCCTTCGTCGGCACGTACGTGGTCTGGATGAACCGGCCCTTGCCGCGCACGAACCGGTCCGCGTGCATGATCGGCGTGCCCTCCGGGGCGGCGGCGTTGCACGGCCACTGCACGCTGCCCACCCGGTCGAGGTGCTCGAACGAGACGCCGGCGAAGGTCGGCGTGGTCAGCGCGATCTCGTCCATGATCTGCGCCGAGCTGTCGTAGTGCATCGGGTAGCCCATCGCCTGCGCGATCTCGGCGATGATCTCCCACTCCTGCTTGCCGGTGCGGGAGGCCATCACCGGGCGGACCCGGTTGATCCGCCGCTCGGCGTTGGTGAACGTGCCGTCCTTCTCCAGGAACGAGGTGCCCGGCAGCAGCACGTGGGCGAACTTGGCGGTCTCGTTCACGAACAGGTCCTGCACCACCACCAGGTCCAGCGCGGCGAGCGCGGCGTGCACGTGCTTGGTGTTCGGGTCGGACTGGGCGATGTCCTCACCCTGGACGAACAGCGCCCGGAACGAGCCGTCCAGCGCGGAGTCGAACATGTTCGGGATGCGCAGGCCGGGCTCGTCCAGCATCTGGACGCCCCACAGCTCCTCGTACACCGACCGCACCGCGTCGTCGGAGACGTGCCGGTAGCCGGGCAGCTCGTGCGGGAATGAGCCCATGTCGCAGGAGCCCTGCACGTTGTTCTGCCCGCGCAGCGGGTTGATGCCGACGCCGTCGCGGCCGATGTTGCCGGTGGCCATCGCCAGGTTGGCCATGCCCATCACCATCGTCGAACCCTGGCTGTGCTCGGTCACCCCGAGGCCGTAGTAGATCGCCCCGTTGCCGGCCTCGGCGAACAGCCGGGCCGCCGCCCTGACCTCGGCGGCGGGCACCCCGGTGATCGACTCGACGGCTTCCGGGCTGTGCTCGTCGCCGGCGATGAACGACTCCCACCCGGCGACGTCCTCGCAGCGGGCGTCCACGAACTCCCGGTCGAGCAGGCCCTCGGTGACCACCACGTGCGCCATCGCGTTGATCATCGCGACGTTGCTGCCCGGGGCCAGCGCCAGGTGGTGGCTGGCCTCGATGTGCGGGGAGCGGACCAGGTCGATCCGCCGGGGGTCGACCACGATCAGCTTCGCGCCCTGGCGCAGCCGACGCTTCATCCGGGACGCGAACACCGGGTGCCCGTCGGTCGGGTTCGCGCCGATCACCATGATCACGTCGGCCTTGGCGACGGACTTGAAGTCCTGGGTGCCCGCCGAGGTGCCGAAGGTCTGCTTGAGCCCGTAGCCGGTCGGTGAGTGGCAGACCCGGGCGCAGGTGTCGACGTTGTTGTTGCCGAACGCCGCCCGGACCATCTTCTGGACGACGTAGACCTCTTCGTTGGTGCAGCGGGACGAGGTGATGGCCCCGATCGAGCCGGTCCCGTGCTCGGCCTGGATCTCCAGCAGCCGCCGCGCGGTGAAGCCGATGGCCTCCTCCCAGGACACCGTGCGCCACTCGTCGGCGATCGAGTCGCGCACCATCGGCTCCAGCACCCGGTCCGGGTGCGAGGCGTACCCGAAGGCGAACCGGCCCTTCACGCACGAGTGGCCCTCGTTCGCCCCGCCGTCCTTGTAGGGCACCATCCGGACCAGCTCGTCACCGCGCAGCTCGGCCTTGAACGAGCAGCCGACGCCGCAGTACGCACACGTGGTGATCACCGACCGGGTCGGCATACCCAGCTCGACGACCGTCTTCTCCTGCAGCGTCGCCGTCGGGCAGGCCTGCACGCAGGCACCGCAGGACACGCAGTCGGACTCCATGAACGGAACCCCGGCGCCGGCCGAGACCTTCGAGTCGAAGCCGCGCCCCTCGATGGTCAGCGCCAGGGTGCCCTGCACCTCGTCGCAGGCCCGCACGCAGCGCGAACACACGATGCACTTGGAGGCGTCGAAGTCGAAGTACGGGTTGGAGGTGTCCTTCAGCAGGTCCAGGTGGTTCGCGTCGGCGTCGACCCCCGAGCCGTAGCGCACCTCGCGCAGCCCGGTCACCCCGGCCATGTCCTGCAGCTCGCAGTCGCCGTTGGCCGAGCAGGTCAGGCAGTCCAGCGGGTGGTCGGAGATGTAGAGCTCCATGACGCCGCGGCGCAGCTTGGCGACCTTCTCGGTCTGCGTGCGCACCACCATGCCCGGCGCCACCGGGGTGGTGCAGGACGCCGGGGTGCCCCGCGCGCCGTCGATCTCAACCACGCACAGCCGGCAGGAACCGAACGCCTCGAGGCTGTCGGTGGCGCACAGCTTGGGGATGTCGACGCCGGCGTGCTTGGCCGCCCGCATGACCGAGGTACCCGGCGCCACGGTGACGGCCATCCCGTCCACGGTCAGTTCGACGGTGGCCGCACCGGGCCGCGCCGGGGTGCCGAAGTCGGGTTCCTTGAGCAGGCTCATGTGGCGCCTTCCAGGTCAGCTCTCAGATCATCCACACCGAAGTCCTCGGCGAAATGCTTGACCGCGCTGCGGACCGGCATGGGGGTGAGCCCACCCATGGCGCACAGCGAGCCGTCGGTCATCAGGTCACACAGGTCACCCAGCAGTACCAGGTTGGCCTTGCGGTCCTCCCCGGCGCGGATCCGGTCGATCGTCTCCACACCGCGCACCGCGCCGACCCGGCACGGGGTGCACCGCCCGCAGGACTCCTCGGCGCAGAACTCCATCGCGAAGCGCGCC
This sequence comes from Pseudonocardia sp. Cha107L01, assembly GCF_052566575.1. Classification (NCBI taxonomy): domain Bacteria; kingdom Bacillati; phylum Actinomycetota; class Actinomycetes; order Pseudonocardiales; family Pseudonocardiaceae; genus Pseudonocardia; species Pseudonocardia sp. Cha107L01. The sequence continues at coordinate 3,202,592 of NZ_CP199579.1, read as the reverse complement.
ATTTTGCTCATGTCCACGGTGTCGTCGAACACCACGATGCCGCCGTGCCCGACCATCGCCCCGGACGCGGCGAACGCCTCGTAGTCCATCGGCAGGTCGAACTGCGCGGGCGGCAGGTACGCCCCCAGCGGGCCGCCGACCTGCACCGCGCGCACCGGGCGCCCGGACGCGGTACCGCCGCCGAAGGTCTGCACGAGCTCGCCGAGCGTGATGCCGAACGCGGTCTCCACCACGCCGCCGCGCGCGACGTTGCCGCCGAGCTGGAACACCTGGGTGCCCCGCGAGCGCCCCACCCCGAGGTCGGCGAACGCCTGCGCGCCGCCGGCCAGGATCGCCGGCACCGAGCCGAGAGTGAGCACGTTGTTGACCACGGTGGGCTGGCCGAACAGGCCCTCCAGCGCGGGGATCGGCGGCTTGGGGCGCACCGTGCCGCGCTTGCCCTCGAGGCTCTCCAGCATGGAGGTTTCCTCGCCGCAGATGTAGGCGCCGGCACCGACCCGGACGTACAGGTCGAACCGCAGGTCGCTGCCGAGCACCCGGTCGCCCAGCCAGCCCTGCAGGTAGGCGGCGTCGATCGCGGCGCGCAGCGCGGCCACCGCGTCCGGGTACTCCGAGCGCACGTAGATGTAGCCCTCGGTGGCGCCGACCGCGTGCGCGGTGATCGTCATGCCCTCGATCAGGGTGAACGGGTCGCCCTCGAGCAGCATCCGGTCGGCGAAGGTGCCGCTGTCGCCCTCGTCGGCATTGCAGCAGACGAACTTCAGCGGGGAGCTGGCGCCGAGCACTGTCTTCCACTTGATCCCGGTCGGGAAGCCGGCGCCGCCGCGGCCGCGCAGCCCGGATGCGGTCACCTCGGCGACCACGTCCTCGGGCGCCATCGCCAGCGCCCGGCGCAGTCCGACCAGTCCGCCGTGCCGCTCGTAGTCCGTCGCCGAGCGGGGGTCGACCACGCCGACCCTGGCGAAGGTGACCCGCTGCTGGGCCCGCATCCAGGGCAGCTCGGTGACCGGTCCGAGGTTCAGCTCGTGCGGCGCGCCGTCCAGCAGACCGGCGGCGAGGAGGCCGTCCACCTGCTCGGCGAGCACCGGGCCGTAGCCCACCCGACCGGCCGGGGTGTCCACCTCGACCAGCGGCTCCAGCCAGAGCATGCCGCGCGAGCCGGTACGGACGATGTCGACGTCGGGGGCGATCGCGGCGATCCGCTCGGCCACCTCGTCGGCGCCGACCGAACAGGCGGCCGAGTCCCGGGGGACGAACACCTTCATCGCAGGTCTCCCAACAGCGCGTCGAACCGGGCCGGGCTGACCCGCCCGTGCAGCCGGTCGCCGACCGCCACTGTCGGCCCGAGCGCGCAGTTGCCCAGGCAGAACACCTCGTCCAGGGTCACCGCGCCGTCCTCGGTGGTGGCGCCGGCCTTGGTGCCGAGGCTGGCCTCGGCGTGCGCGAGCACCCGGTCCGCGCCGACCGCCTGGCAGGCCTCGGCCCGGCAGATCCGGACGGTGACCCGGCCCGGCGGCTCGCGGCGGAAGTCCTTGTAGAACGTGACCACCCCGTGCACCTCGGCGACGGACAGGTTCAGCACGTCGGCCAGGATCGGCACCGCGGCCGCGTCGACGTAACCGAACTCGGCCTGCACCTCGTGCAGGATGGGCAGCAGCGCGCCACGCTGGCCGCTGTGCGCGGTCGCGATGGCTCTGACCTTCTCAGCTGCGAAAACGTCAGTCAGACCAGATTGCATACTAGATACTGTGGGCTGTTCCGGCCCACTCGGTCAAGACCAGTTGCGGCTATGCCGTGATAACCGGTGGTTATCACGGCGAGTCGAGGTGCGTGCGCACCACGTCGTTCAGCGCGGCCCTGAGGTCGATCTCCCTGGTCACCTCGAGCAGGGCCCGGGCCAGCATCGGCTCCGGGTCACGGTCGGCCAGCACCAGGCCCACCTGGTAGGTGCGGCTGGGGCGCGCCATCGGGATCACCCGCATGCCCGCCGGCACGCCGAACATGTACAGCCACGGGTGCGCGATGACCGTGGACCACTGCCGGGTACCCACGTGCGCGTACAACACCGACACCGCGTCCGCCTCGATCGAGGGCAGCACCGTGACGCCCGCCTCGGCGAAGTGCGAGTCGAGGATGCGCCGGTTCTGCATGCTGGGCGCGAGCAGACACATCTCGGTGTCGGCCAACTCGGCCCAGCCGACCTCATCCCGGCCGGCGAACTTGCCGTCGGACGCGGTGAGCAACAGGTACCGCTCGGCGTAGAGCGGCACCGTGCGCACGGTGCCGAGCGGTTCACCGTCCACGTAGGTCATGCCGACGTCGAGCTCGAACTCGGCGAGGCGGTGCACGATCTCCCGCGAGGACAGCGACTGCACCGAGATGCGCACCAACGGGTGCCGCTCCCGGAACGGCGCGGTGAGCAGCGAGATCGCGGTCAGCGCGGTGGGGATCGCACCGATCCGCAGCTGCCCGGACAGGCCGCCGCGCAGGGTGGACAGGTCGTGCCGCAGCGCTTCCTGGTCGGCCAGGATCCGGTGGGTCCAGCGCACCACCCGCTCGCCCTCGGGCGTGAACCCCTCGAACCGGCGGCCGCGGCGCACGATCTGCACCCCAAGCTCGGCCTCCAGCCGCCGGATGCCCGCCGAGAGCGCCGGCTGCGAGACACCACAGGCCGCCGCCGCCCGCGCGAAGTGCCGCTCCCGCGCCAGCGCGCTCAGGTACTCCAGTTGGCGCAGCAGCACGGCATATACATACTCCCCCGCACCCCGGCGCCGCACCCGCCCTGGCGCCGCCCGGGGCCAACCTCTCCGGTCGCACAGACCGGGTGCCGGCCGCACAGGGCGTACACGCTCTGTGCGGCCGACACCAGACGTGCGCCGCCTAGAGCCCACCTAGCACGGCGCCCTCGCCGGCGGTGGCGGTGGCGGCGGGGGTGGCGGGGGTGGCGGGGGTGGCGCCGAGTGGTACGCCAGCGGGCTTTGATCATGACCGCAACCCCGCTGGTGTACCACTCGGCGAGCACCCGGTGGTCGCCGGTCCCGGGCGCACTGTTGCGTCGGAGCGCAGTGCTGAGCGCTCAGTCCACACAGCACACCCTGTGTCGTCGCGGCACACCCGCCGCAGTGGTTGTGCGGCGACGACACAGGGTGCGCGGCGCCCGGGGATCGGGGATTTCGCGCGCGGCGGTCGGCAGCTCACAAGGCCCGCCCCGGCCCGGGGTACCCGCGCACCTCAGCTGGGCACCGTCAGCCACCTCAGCTGGGCACCCTCAGCCACCTCAGCTGGGCACCCTCAGCCACCTCAGCTGGGCACCGTCAGCCGCACCCATCCTCATGCAGGGGCCGCCGCGAGCATCACGGCCCTGGCGTTGCGGATGTGCGCGGTCATCACCGCCCCCGCCCAGACCGGGTCACCGGCCGAGATCGCCGCGACGATCTCCAGGTGGTGCGCCAGGCTCCGGTGCAGCGACTCGTCGTCGTAGGTGTGGAAGTTGCGCAGCACGATCGGCGGGTGCACCGCGCCGGCCAGTGCCGAGGCCATGGCGGGCTGGTCGGCGATGCTCACCAGCCGGGCGTGGAACTGCCGGTTCAGCGTGACGATCGCGTCCAGGTCCTGGTGCGGGCCGGGCGAACCGGCGGCGAGCATCGCGCGGGCCAGCTGGCGCAACGCGGTGACGTCTTCCGGGGTGGCCCTGGACGCGGCCAGTTCGGTGAGCGCGGGCTCCAGTTGGACGCGCAGGTCGAAGACAGCCCGCAGCTCGTCGACCGTCCAACGGCTCACCCGGGCGCCCCGGTTCGGCACCAGCTCGACCAGCCCTTCGGCGGCCAGCCGGGCGAGCGCCTCGCGGACCGGCGTACGACTGACCCCGAGGCGGTCCGCGAGCTCCACCTCACCGAGCCGCGCGCCGGCCGCGAGGTCACCGCGCAGGATGAGCTCGCGCAACGCGCCGGTGGCCCGTTGCGACGACGTCCCCGCTGGCGGCGGCGACGCCCGTTCCGCCGCCTGCGAGGACGCAGGTCCTGTCGGCGGCGACGACGTCCCCGCTGCCGGCTGCGACGACGTCCCCGCTGCCGGTGGCGACGACGTCCCCGCTGCCGGCGGCGGCGACGCCTGCGCTGCCGGCGGCGACGACGCAGGTCCCGCCGGCTGCGAGAACGCCCCCGCTGCCGGCGGCGACGACGCAGGTCCCGCCGGTTGCGAGGACGCCGCTGCTCGTGTCACTTTGCCCCCGATGATTGTGTGCAATCTAGGTCGACCGATCGGCAGAACCACCATATCGCGCGTATCTTCCGGCTAGATGTATGCAACATCGGCACGGACGGGAGATGCACACCGTGGGAGACCTACTGCCCTCGACCGCCGCACCGGACACCGGTTCGCCCCGGGCCCGGCTCCGCGAACTGCTCGCCGCGCCGGAGCCGCTGATCGCGCCGGGCGGCTACGACGCACTGTCCGCGCGACTGATCGAGCAGGCCGGATTCGACGCCGTCTACATGACCGGGTTCGGCAGCACCGCGGGGTTGCTGGGGCGGCCGGACGTCGGCCTGCTGACCGGCACCGAGATGGTCGACAACGCGCGCCGCATGGTGGCCGCCGTGAACCGCCCGGTGATCGCCGACGCGGACACCGGCTACGGCAACGCGGTCAACGTGCTGCGCACCGTCGCCGCCTACGAGCAGGCCGGGGTGGCCGGCATCCACCTCGAGGACCAGGTGATGCCGAAGAAGTGCGGCCACCTGAGCGGCAAGGCGGTGATCCCCACCGAGGAAATGGTCGGCAAGATCCGGGCCGCGGTGGCCGCCCGGCGTGACCCGGACTTCGTACTGATCGCCCGGACCGACGCGGCCGCCGTACACGGGCTGGACGAGGCGATCGCCCGGGCCCGCCGCTACGCCGACGCGGGCGCGGACGCGCTGTTCGTCGAGGCGCCGATCAGCGAGGCTGACATCGCGCGGGTGGCCACCGAGCTGCGCGGGGTCGCGCCGCTGGTGTTCAACTGGGCGGAGGGCGGGCGCACGCCGCCGCTGACCCTGGCGCGCATCCGGGAGCTCGGCTTCGCCATGGTGCTGTATCCCATCGGCACCCTGCTCGCCGCGACCGCGGGGATGAGGGCACTCCTCGCACGGCTGCGCAGCGACGGCACCCCCGCCGCGGCGCTGCCCGGACTGCCCAGCTTCACCGAGTTCACCGACCTCGTCGGCCTGCCCGAGATCACCGAACTGGAGCAGCGGTTCGCCGGCGCCTAACGGAACCGGGCCGGACCGGGCGACCACGCACGGACGTCATCAACAGCGTGAACAGCACGGACGGCACCCGGGGCAGCCGCGCCCGCAACGCATCCCGATCTCCTGTGGACAACTCGGCGGCCACACAGCTCACGCACAGGACCGACATACCCGCGACATAGACGAATGGCTACTTTCAGTAGTGCATGCCCCAAATGAGGACCCTCATTTACCCGTACTGGTGAATCAGGCGCAGGCATGCTCCCCACTCGTAACAGTTCACCGGACGCTGGCGACCTGACTGACATGAATCTCGGCGAGCAGAAGGTCACGGGGGGCCTCGGACCCGACGCGGAGGACGATCCACGATTGGCGAGCGGCAAAGAGCTACTCACGGTCGCTGAAGTCTCCGCGTTACTCCGGGTCTCCAAGATGACGATCTATCGAATGGTGCACTCAGACGAGATAACCCACGTCAGAGTCGGTCGCTCGTTCCGCATCCCGGCCGATGCGGTACGCCGGATCCTCGGCACCCGCAACGCGGCGCACCTCCGGCCATAGATGCGACCGAGTCGCGACCGAGTCGCGATCACGGCCGACCCGCGCCGCGGCAACGTCGATCGACACCGACCAGTCGCGACGCAAATCGCACTGGCTCCTCAGCCCGGGCGGGCGCCGATCGCTCCGCCCACGCGAGTCCCCGGTCCCAACCACACCGGGGCGCTCCCCGCACAGCCCACCGTCAGGTGATCGCGATTAGGCCTACGGTGGAGTAACCGAGGACGGCTCAGCGCAGCACGTTCACCGCGCGAGCCACCACCAGCAGGACCACCACGAGCGCCACCACCGACTGCACCATCATGATCATTTTTGCCCATCTGGACAGCGGCAGAACGTCGGTCGGGCTGAACGCGGTGGAGTTGGTGAACGAGAGGTAGAGGTAGTCCACGAACGTCGGCTCCCAGTCGGGATCGGCGAGCTCGGGACTCTGCATCTGGGCGAACACGAAGTCCGGGTAGTCCCGGACGCCGGCGGCCCGGGCCGCCGGACCGCCCCGGTCCAGCTCCCAGTAGATCAACGCGAAAGCGATCGCGTTGGTCAACCAGATCGTCGCGCCGGCGGTGAGTAGCTCGGTCGGGGTGAACGGGCGTCCGAGAACCAATGCGTCGACGAGTAGCACCGCCGACCACCCGTTGGACAGCCCGATCAGTCCGGTGAGCAGCAATCCGCCGGCGCGCAGCACGGCGGACTCGCGGTTGAGCCGGAACGGGTTTGCCACCACCAGCCCGACCAGCAGCACCAGCTCCGCCACCGGCAGCAGGTAGCGCTGTTGCGGCACCATCCGGTCCGGCAACGGCAGCTGCAGTCCGATCGCGACCACCACCGCGAGGGCCTGCGGCCAGCGGTGTTCCCCCTCGGTACGGCGGCGCCACGCCGGCTCGGCCGGGTCGTCGGCCGACTGCTCGGCCGGCGGGCTCGTCACGATGTTGACCTTACGGCCGCGGCGGCGTCGCACCCGGATCAGCGCCGCCGCCGCGCCGCCGCGAAGCTGACCGCCCGCCCCAGCCACCAACCGCCGCGCCGGCTCAGCCACCCGCGCCCGCTCAACTGCCGGCGACACCCCGGGTCTGCTCGATCAGCGTGCTCAGACCGGCCCGGACATGGCCGAGGTCGGTGGTACAGATCGCCGCGTTCTCCGGGCCCGAGGCATACGGCCCGCTGCCGCAGCCGTCCCGGTCGAAGGCGTCCGCGGCGGCCAGGATCCCCGCCGAGGTGGTCTGCACCGCGGGGCCGTTGGGCAGCTGGGCCGACCCGTTGCGCACCGTGTTCACGGCGGAGCGCAGTTCGGCGAGGTACCGGTCGCAGACCGGGTACACCTGGTCCGGGGGGCTGATCTGGCAGCCGTCCTGGCTGATCAGGTTCAGCTTGGTCACCGCGTTGGCCACCGCGTGGCCGGCGGTCGGGGTGGCGTTCGCGGTCGGCGGCGCGGTATTCGCCGGCGCCGTGTTGGTCAAGGCGGAAGAACCACATCCGGCCACCATCGTGAGTACCCAGGTACCCGCCGCCACACCGAGCCACAACCGATCGAGCCGCACCGCCATGTGCCCATCATGGCCAATCGCCGGCGCGGGCCGCCGCCGGGCCGGCACAGCACGGCCGCACCGACCCCGCCGGGCCGGCACAGCACCGCCGCACCACCCCCGCCGGGCCGGCACAGCACCGCGGCGCCGAAGCTCACCCCGACCGCGCCGGCGCCGCTCAGCTGCCGCCGTTGCTGTAGATCCGGGTCGGCGTGACCAGCACCGCGGCCCGGCGCTGCTCGGCCATCGCCCGGTCGTACCCGTCCCAGTCGTCGTGCGTGCCGCCGGCGGCGGTGAACACCTCGCGCAGCAGCAGCCGCAGCGCCTCGCCGTCGATGCCCGGGTGCGGGTCGTCGGGCCCGATGATCGTCGTCGTGCCCTCCACCGCGAGCCACCTCGGCCCGCTCCGGAAGGTCACCGTGAGCCACGGCCGGGCCCGCAGGTTGGCCAGCTTCGCCCGGCCGTAGGTGACCAGCCCGACGACCTGATCGCCGGTGTCCGGGTGGGGCAGCACTCCCGCGTTGACCACCGAGGACTGCACCGTGCCGTCCGCCCGGGCCGTCGACACCACTACCAGGAAGCCCTCCGGCCGGCCCAGCTCGACCGCGTCCGCCAAGTTCGGCACCGCACACCCCCACCTGCGTTGTATTGGGGAACCGAGCCTAGTACCCCGGCCCCAGGGTGAGCGCCGACAGACCTGAGCGGCCGACAGACCTAAGCGACTGTAAAGCCGGCCCACTCGCGCTTGTCAGCACGGGATCCAGCGGCGACTGTGAACCGGACCACACGCGGGAGGCCCGAAGATGCGCTCAGCGAGCACCACCGAATTCAGCGAACGGCGAGTGATCGCCAACGTCATGAAGGGCTCGATCGGCAACTTGATCGAGTGGTACGACTGGTACACCTACGCCGCCTTCAGCGTCTACTTCGCGGCCACGTTCTTCCCGAAGGGCAATCTCACCGCCCAGCTGCTGAACACCGCGGCGATCTTCGCGGTCGGCTTCCTGATGCGCCCGCTCGGCGGCTGGCTGTTCGGGCGGTTCGCCGACCGGTACGGGCGCCGGCGCTCGCTCACCGTATCCGTCACGCTGATGGCGTTCGGCTCGCTGTTGATCGCGCTGACCCCCGGGTACGGCACCATCGGTGTGGCCGCGCCGGTCATCCTGGTGCTGGCCCGGTTGTTGCAGGGCCTCTCGGTCGGCGGCGAGTACGGCACGTCCGCGACCTACCTGTCCGAGGTGGCCTCCCCCGGCAAGCGCGGCTTCTACTCCAGCTTCCAGTACGTCACGCTGATCGCCGGCCAGCTGATCGCGCTCGGCCTGCAGATCGTGCTGCAGTGGGTGCTGACCGAGCAGCAGCTGACCAGCTGGGGGTGGCGGATCGCGTTCGCCATCGGTGCCACCGGCGCGGTGGTGGCGATGTACCTGCGGCGCACCATGGACGAGTCCGCGAGTTTCGAGGCCGAGGTCGCACACACCGGCGACGGGCCGCGCAGCGGTCTGCGACTGTTGCTGCAGTACCCCCGGCAGTGCCTGCTGGTGGTCGGCCTGACCCTGGGCGGCACCGTCTCGTTCTACACGTTCACCACGTACCTGCAGAAGTTCATGCATCTCACCAGCGGCATTCCGAACAGCACCGTGACCGTCATCAACTTCCTCGCGCTGGTGCTGTTCGTGGCCCTGCAACCGATCGCCGGGGCACTGTCCGACCGGATCGGCCGGCGCCCGCTGCTGATGTTCTTCGGGATCGGCGCCACGCTGCTCACCGCGCCGCTGCTGATGCTGCTGGCGAACACCCGGAGCTCGGTCGGCGCGTTCGCCATCATGATGACCGGCCTGGTGATCGTCACCGGCTACACCTCGATCAACGCGATCGTGAAGGCCGAGCTGTTCCCGACCAGCATCCGGGCGCTCGGCGTCGGGCTGCCCTACGGCCTCACCGTGGCCATCTTCGGCGGCAGCACCGAGTACGTCGCGCTGGCGCTGAAGAACGCCGGCCACGAGGAGGTGTTCTTCTACTACGTTGCGGGCTGCGCGTTGATCTCGTTGCTGGTCTACGGCTGGATGCGGGAAACTTCGCGCAACTCGCCGCTGGACGCCCGGATCGGGGCCAACGCCGAGGCTCTCCCCTCGGAGTGAAAGAGCACTGATGCGAGTACTGCTCGTCGAGGACAACGACGCGGTGGCGAACGCGCTCGTCGACGTCCTCGGCGCCAACGGCCACCGGCCCACCTGGTGTCGCCTCGGCGCGGACGCGCTGACCTCGCACCAGGACGCCGACGTCGTGCTCCTCGATCTCGGGCTGCCCGACCTCGACGGGCTGGAGGTGCTGCGCAGGCTGCGCCGGATCAGCACGGTCCCGGTGCTGGTGCTCACCGCGCGCGGCGACGAGCGCACCGTGGTCCGGGGCCTGCGCGGCGGCGCCGACGACTACCTGGTCAAACCCATCCGGCTGGGCGAGCTGCTGGCCAGGATCGAGGCGGTGAGCCGGCGCGCACCGGCCGCCGGCGAACCGGCCGAACCGGTGGTGCGGGTGACCGATCTGTCCGTCGACCTGGACGCCCGCACGGTGCGGGTGGCCGGCCAACCGGTGGAGCTGACCACCAAGGAGTTCGACGTACTCGCGGTACTGGCCCGCAAGGCCGGCACCGCGGTCAGCCGCCAGCAGATCATGGACCAGGTGTGGGGCGACGCGTACCTGGCGGTGTCCCGCTCGCTGGACGTGCACATGACGACGCTGCGCGCCAAGCTCGACCGCCCGGAGCTGCTGCACACCATCCGCGGCTACGGCTACCGGCTCGGATGAGCCTCGGATGAGCCTGGGATGAGCACAGCTCCGCCGACGGGCGCCGGGATGGGGACAGCGTGCGGCGCCGGCTGCTGATCGCGCTGCTGACCTTCGCGGCGGTGGCCGTCACCGGGTTCGCCTGGCCGCTGTTGAGCAGCACCGCCGCCGAGCGGACCCAGCGCCTGCTCATCGACCGCACCGCGACGCTGGACCGGTTCGCGGTGCTCGCCCAGCAAGGCATCAACACCGGCGACCCCACCACGCTGGTCGCCGAGGCCACCGCCTACGCCGAGCTCTACCGGGAAGGGGTGCTGCTCCTCGACCAGCGCCGCCGCCCGCTGCTCGCGGCCGGTGGGATGACCCCCGACGACCCGGGGCTCAAGCCGCTGATCGACGGGGCGCTGCGCAACGAGCCGGGTCAGCGGTTGCCCCAGCTGCGTCCCTGGTCCAGTGGCCACGTGGTGCTGATCCGCCCGGTCGGGACCGACACCCACATCAGCGGTGTGGTGGCACTGCGCATCTCGGTCACCGCCGCGGCCGCCGACGTCGCCCGGCGCTGGCTGCTGATCGTGCTGGGCGCGCTGACCGCCGCGGTGGGCTTCGTCCTGCTGGCGACGGTGCTGGCCCGGTGGGTGCTGCGCCCGCTCGCGCAACTGGAACGCGGGGTGCTCGCGGTGACCGCCGGCCGGGGCGCCCACGTACCGGGTCTCGGCGGCCCGCCCGAGCTGCGCGCGCTGGCCGTGTCGTTCAACCGGATGTCCGACGCCGTGGTCGCGGCGGCGGACAAGGAACGCCAGCTCGTCGCCGACGCCTCGCACCAGCTGCGTAACCCGATGGCCGCGCTGCGGCTGCGGGTGGACTCACTGGCACCCGACGTCGCGCCGGCGGCCCTGGCCGGCTACCACTCGCTGGCCACCGAGGTCGAGCGGCTGGAGGCACTGCTCGACGGGCTGCTCGCGTTGGCCTCCGCCGACGAGGTGGCCGCCCACCCGGAGCTCGGGCACGACACCTGGTGTTGGCCGGACGTGGTGGTGCGGGCCCGCCTGGCGGCCTGGCGGCCGGCCGCGCGCGACGCCGGGGTGCGGCTGGTGGATGAGCTCCCGCCGGAGGACGACGCGATCGGCCCGGTCGGCTGCACCGACTCCGAGCTGGCCCAGATCCTGGACGTCCTGCTGGACAATGCGATCCGCTACGCCGGCCGGGGCGCCGCCGCCCGGGTGCGCGCCGACCGCCAGCCCGGGGCGGTTCGGCTGGTCGTCGAGGACTCCGGCCCCGGCCTGCCCGACGCCGACCGGGCCCGGGCCACCCAGCGGTTCTGGCGGGCCGCCAAGGACGGCAACGGCCCCGGCACCGGACTGGGCCTGGCCATCGCGGAACGCCTGGTCACCGCGCGCGCCGGCAGCCTGCGCCTGCGGCCCGGCGAACCGACCGGCCTGGCCGTGCAGGTGACGCTCCCGCACGCCGACGCCACCGCGCCCCCGGAGACCGTCGCTCCCGATCCCGCGGCGTCCGATCCCGCGGCGTCCGACCGATGAGCGGGCACGGCCCGGGGGCACTCACCCGGCGGGCGGTGCTGGCCTCGCTGGGGCTGACCGCGCTCGGGCTGACCGCCGCCGGCTGTGGGCAGCGGGGCTACACCGGGCCGGCCCGGACCGTGACCATCGCCGCCGGCGAGCCGGGCGGGTTCTACATCGAGTTCGCCGAGCTGCTGGCCGCCGAGATCACCGACGAGGAGCCCCGGCTGCGCGCGGTCGCGGTACCCACCGAGGGCAGCCTGGACAACGTGGGGCTGCTGGCCGACGGCAAGGCCGACCTCGCGCTGGTGCTCGCGGACGCCGCCCAGGCCACCGCGACGACCGGGGGGCGGCTGCCGACACCGGTGCCGATGCTGGCCATCGGGCGGGTCTACGAGAACTACCTGCAGCTCGTCGTGCTGGCGGACAGCCCGGTGCACCGTCTGACCGACCTCGCCGGGCGGACCGCGTCACTCGGCGCCCACGGCTCCGGGGCCGAACTGATCGGCGACCGGCTGCTGGCCGCCGCCGGGCTCAGCGCCGCCGGACCGAACCCCGCCGGACCGAACCCCGCCGGACCAAACCCCGCCGGACCAAACGCCAGCGGGCCGAACGCCACCGCCGGGGTCACCGTGCAACACCGGCTGCTCGCCGACGCGACCGCCGCCCTGGAGCGCGCCCAGATCGCCGCGCTGCTCTGGTCCGGCGGGGTGCCCACCCCGGCGTTGGCCGCGCTCGCCGGCCGCCGCCCGATCCGGCTGCTGGCACTGGACAGCGTGATCCCCGCGCTGCGCTCGGCCTACGGCCCGGTGTACGAGCCGACCGCGGTACCCGCCGACGCCTACGGACCGGCCGCCGGCGTGGCCACCATCGGGGTGGCCAACCTGTTGGTCTGCCACCCGGACGCCGACCCCGCGCTGACCGCCACGGTGGCCAGGGTGCTGGTCACGCACGCCGCGCGGTTGGTGCCCGAGCAGGCGTTGGGCACCCAGTTCCTGGACCCGCGCAACCTGATCGTCACCGCCGGCATCCCGCTGCACCCCGGCGCCGTCGCGGCGTACCGGGACCTGCACGGCTGACGGTCAGCACCGGCTCGGCGCCGGCGCGGTGTCGGCCCGGTGCCGGCTCAGTGCCCGGCCGGCCCTCAGTGCTGGGTGGCGGCGGTGTCGGGTTTGAGTGCCTCCGCGGTGAGTACCCGGTAGCCGAGCTCGGGCCGGTAGCCGTGCACCTCCGGGGTGTCCAGGCTGGACATGAACTCGAGGATCTCGCTGCTGAAGCACTGCCCCGGCACGAGCACCGGGAACCCGGGCGGGTACGGCGTGACGAAGGTGGCCGAGACCACCTGCTCGCCGCCCGCCATCCGCGCGGTCACCTCGGCCGGTGTGAGGTACTCGCACAGGTGCTCGTCGTAGGCGGTGAAGAAGGCGCGGCGCATGTCGCCCTCGGGGGTGACCGGGTTCTCGCCGGCCCGGAACGTGTCGTGGAAGGCGCTGAAGTTGGGCAGCGGGGCGGTCGGGACGGTGAGTGCCTCCACGGTCGCGGCGCGTGCGGCCTTCTCCCGGGGGCTCTGGTCGGCGAAACGTTCGTCCAGCTCGCGGACGATCTCCACGAGCACCTCGATGAGATAGGCCACCGAGCTGCGGGTGGTGCCGATGTGGGTCATGAACAGCACCGTGTTGCGGGAGGTCTTGTTGACCTGCACGCCGTGCTTGTCCATCAGGTGGGTCCGTTTGAAGGTGTCGCCGTCGATCCCCGTCGCGCCGATGGACAGGGTGATCCGGCACGGGTCGAGGACGAACTCGTCGGAGTGCCACGCGGTCATCATGTTGGTCAGCCCGGAGCGCAGCGGCTGGTCGATGCCGCTGGGGCGGTACTCCCTCGGGATCAGGTCGGCCGTGGTCAGACAGCGCACGTAGCGGCTCAGCAGCGGGTGGTTGTCGATCGCGTCGCGCAGGCTCATCGCGCACTCGACCTGCTTCTGCACCAGCTCGAGGCCCTCCAGCGCGACCTGGCGCCGGCCGAGGTCGAGGGAGGCGAGGATCTGGTAGTTCGGCGAGGTCGACGTGTGCGCCATGTACGCCTCGTGGAACGTCTCCTCGGCCTTCTGGCTGTAGTCCTGGTCGAAGATGTGGATCATGGAGCCCTGGCGGAGCGAGGTGAGCGTCTTGTGCGTCGACTGGGTGGCGTACACCCGCACCCGGGCCTTCGCCGGGTCCGGCCGCAGCCGGGTGTCCAGCAGCGTCTCGTCGCTGACCGGCCCGTCGGACCCGGCCGCCAACTGCTCCGCGTAGCGCGCGTACTCCAGCTGGTACTCCGGGTCGCGCAACCGCTCGAGCAGCGTCTTCGCCGAGGCCATCCCGGTCCGCGAGCGGTAGACCGGGTGGAACCGGGCGAAGGCGAACCATGCCTCGTCCCAGAGGAAGACCAGGTCGGGCTTGATCGCCAGGCACTCCTCCATCACCCGCTCGACGTCGTAGACCACGCCGTCGAAGGTGCAGTTGGTCAACATCAGCAGCTTGACCCGGTCCAGCTTGCCGACCCGGCGCAGCTCCAGCAGGGTCCGCTTGATCTCGCGCAACGGCACCGCGCCGTACATCGAGTACTCGTTGAGCCGGTACGCGTCCAGGTAGCTGACCTGCGCACCCGCGAGCACCAGCCCGTAGTGGTGCGACTGGTGGCAGTTGCGGTCGACCAGCACGATGTCGTTGGGCTTGACCAGGGCCTGCACCACGATCTTGTTCGCGGTGGAGGTGCCGTTGGTGACCCAGAACGTCTCCCGGGAGCCGAACGCCTCCGCCGCCAGCTGCTGGGCCTCGCGCAGCGGCCCGGTCGGCTCCAGCAGCGAGTCCAGTCCGCCGCAGGTCGACGACGTCTCGGCCAGGAAGATGTCCAGCCCGTAGAAGTCCACCATCTCGCGGATCCAGTGCGAGTCCACCACCGACTTGCCCCGCGACACCGGCAGCGCGTGGAACACCCCGGTCGGCTGCCGGCTGTAGTCGCGCAGCGCGTTGAAGAACGGCGCCCGGTACCGGTGCGCCACCCCGCGCAGCACGCTCAGGTGCAGCTCCAGCGACCCCTCGCGGGCGTGGAACACCCGGCGGAAGTCCTGGCCGAGGCGCCCGGCGATCTCCTCGACCGCCACCTCGGCCAGCAGGTACAGGTCGATCTCCGGGCGGATGTCGTGCAGCCGGCGCCCCAGCGCCTGGGCGCGCTGGTCCGGCGGCTGGTCGGCGGACTCCTCGGACAGCCGCTCGTCCAGCACCACGCCGAGGTCCGACAGGTCGTGCGCGGATCGGTGCGCGAACCGCTGCCGGATGATGCACGCCTGGATGTTGAAGTTGAACAACACGGCGGTGACCGCGTCGGTGAAGCTGGGCACCACGACCAGCTCGTAGACGAACTCGTCCTCCCGGCGGCGCAGCCGGCGCAGCTCCTCGCGCAGCGCCCGCTCCTGCGCGGAGGTCAGCTCGCCCACCACGAGTACCTCGAAGTAGGGCCGGCCGGCGGCCTCGGTGCGCGGCTGTTCCGGCTGCGCGGCACCGTCCTGCTCCGGCGAGGTCAGCCCGACGCCGCCACGGAAGGAGTCGTTCACCAGTGACCGGTTGATGTCGCTGACCAGTCGGCAGAGGCCGCTGACGTCACCGCCGGCCAGCAGGCGCTGCACCTGTTGGAAGCGCCGCCGCCCGGGGAAACCCCAGTAGTGCTCCATCGGCTCCAACGTGGCCAGCAGCTCACGTACCCGGTCCAGCACCGCCTTCGACCCGGTCGGGTCCACCACGCCACCGGCCCCGGGAGTGAGTCGGGAACACAGCTCCTCGAGGTTGCTCCAGGTGTCCCGGCGCAACTGCCACATGCTGTTGTAGATCGGCCAGCCGAGGCGATCCGTCATCTCAACCCATCCCCCACCCACGTCGAACAGATCCGGAGCCGGCCGGTGATCCCGCCCGCGCCCGACGGCGCGCGGCCCGTTCCATGCTTGTTCGGCCACGACGACAACGTCAACCCTTGGTGGCGCCTCCTCAGCACCGATTGGCCGGCAGGTAGGGGTTTCACTCGCCGAACGCCGGCCGAACGCCAGCCGAACTCGGCCGTGCGGGGACCGCCTTTCGGGGCTTGTTCGACGGGCTAACTACCCGCCAGTATTGGTCCGGTGCACAGCCAGGGGGGTCCGGCCGTGGAGTCTGTCCGCGCCATCACAGCGCTCGATGACGTCGAGCCGATCGACGTCAACCATCTGACCTATCGGCTCGCGAAGGCCGAGCATCTGCTCGAGCAGCGTCTCGACCATGCGCTCGAGGAGGTGGGGCTGACGTTGCGCCAGTTCACCGTGCTCGCCCACGTGGGTCGAACACCGGGCCTGAGCAGGGCGGACGTCGCCCGCCTGCTGCTCACCACACCGCAGGCGGTCGGCGGGCTGGTGCAGCGACTGGTGACAGCCGGGCTCGTCCAACGCGCGGCGAGCAGCCCGGGGTTGCCCATCGGACTGACCCTCACCGCCGCCGGCGAGCGCGCGCTGCACCGGGCCGCGCCCCTCGTCCGGGAGGCAGAGGACACCGCGGTCGCGGCGGTCGCCGAGGACGAGCGCCAACGGGTCGGCGCGATCCTGGACCAGCTGATCGCGGAACTCTGCCGGTAGCCCGGTAGCCAGACAGCCAGTGCTAGAGCCGCCCGGCCAACTCGCCGGTGCGGCCGATCCGGATGTCGCCGGCGAGCTCGGCGAAGACCCCGAGCAGGTTGTCGGCGAGACCGTCGGCGTCCGGGAACAGCGCGCTGTCGCCCGTCACCCCGACGCCGAGCACCTCACCCCAGCTCAGGTAGCCGACCGCCAGCGCCACTCCGTCGGCCAGTGGCAACACCGGGTGGACCGAGGTGACCAGGACACCCAGCAGCCGCAGCTCACGGCGCCAATCCGGCAGCACGGAGGCGACAAGGCCGAAGAACCGGCCGCCGTACACCAGCCGGGCAAGCCGGGTCTGCGCCGCGCCGGGCAGCCGACCCAGCGCCCGCACCGCGAACCGGGCGGCCACCGACCTGGGGCCACCGGGGCAGTCCAGCGCGTCGGCCACCTCGTCGATCCGCCGCCGCACCGACATCGCCCCGACCGGGAGGTCGAACACGGCCGAGGTCGGCTCGGAGCCGGCTGTCCCCGGGCCGCCGCGCGCGGTCATCGGCACCATCGTGCGCAGCCGGCGGGCCGCCCCGGTCGCCGGCGCTCGCTGCCGGTACAGCGCCTCGCCGAGCAGGCCGAGCAGCAGCGCGCTGGTGCTGGTGCCGAGCCGGCGAGCCACCACGCGGACCTCGCCGGCCGGCAGCCGCACCAGGGTGTAGTGACGCCTCGGGCTGTTCGGGCGCGGGGTGCGCGCGGCGGCCCGCAGAGTGTCGCCCAGTTCGGCCATCGCCCCGCGCAGCCGGCGCGGGCCGCTCCGCCCGGCCGTCCCGCCCCGACTCCGCTGCGCATGCTCGACCGGGGGCACCGCGTGCAGGCCGGGCGCCGGGCGGTCGGACAGCAGACCGGCCAGGGTGGCGATGGCCACCTGCTCGCCACCCAGCGCGTGGTGCAGCTTGACCAGCACCGCGGTCCGCTCGCCGACCGCCGCCCGGGGCTCGGTCTCCCGCAGTACCTGTAGCTGCCAGGGTGGGCGGTCCAGCGGCAGGGGCACGTCGAAGAACTCCCGCAGCGCCTCCGCCCAGTCCGGCCCGGAACCGCCGCGGACCACCCGGGAGGTGATGTGCCGCGCCGGGTCGAGGTCGTCGACGTCCAGCCAGCGGGGCCGCCGCCCGGGCCGCAGCCACAGTCGCCGGCGCAACACCGGTAGCTGCGCGGACCTGGCCAACAGCCGGGCCCGCAGGCCCACCGCGATCCGCTCCGGGTCCAACGCGGCGGCCTCGGAAACCTCCAGCAGCGCGACCGCGCCGACCTGCTGGGGCACGGCTTCGCTGGCCGCGGCCACGAACAGCGCGTCGGCGGCGGCCAGCGGCCGGCTTCCCCGGTGGCGGGGCAGCCCGGGCAGCGCGGCGACCTCGGCGGTGAAGTCAAGGCCACCGGTGTGCTCCGCCGCCCGGCGCTCGGCGGCGGCCAGCAGGTCCGGGGAGCGGAGCAGGCCGCGGAGGGTGGCGGTGAGCTGGACGGGGTCCGCGCAGACCCGGCCGAGGCCGGCCCGTTCCATCAGTGCGGCGTTGACCTCGCCGTGCCCGGCGACCGGCTCGAACAGCAACACCGGCCGGCTGGTGGCCAAGGCCTCCAACGCGCTGGCCCCGCCCGCACCGGTGATCACAACGTCCGCCGCCGAGATCAGCTCGGGCATCCGGTCCGTCCAGCCCAGCGCCACCAGTCGGCCGGTCGGCTCGTCCCCGCCGACCAGTCGCCGGCGCAGCGCCTCGTTGCGCCCGCATGCGACGACAACGCAGGTCCCCGGGTCGGCGGCCAGCGCGCCGCGCACGGCCCGCCGCACCGAGCCGGAGCCGGCCGGGCCGAGGGAGATGAGCAGCACTGGCCGGTCCGGGGGCAGGCCGAACGCTGCCCGCGCGGCCGCCCGGTCCTCGGTGCCCACCGGGTGGAACGCCGACACCACCGGCGGCGCGCCGACCGCTCCCCTCGTATCCGGGCGGGCCAGCCACATCTCCCGCAGGCCGGGCTCGCTCGCCACGTAGTGCAGATCGATCTCCGGGTACACCCGGAACGGGTGCGGCACGAAGTCGGCGACGATCGCGGCGACCGGCAGGTCGAGCCCGCCGCGGCGGCGCAGCCAGTCCAGCCCGGCGGTCCCCAGCGGGTAGGTGGACACCACCAGGTCCGGCAGGAACTCGGCGACCACCGGGCGCAGCGCCCGCCCGGTCCAGGCTCCGGTGAGCCGGCCGGACGTCTCGGCGAACCACGGCTGGCGCCACAGCCGGCGGTAGCAGAGGCCGGACAGCCACGGGGTCCGGTCCGCACTCACCCGATGGGCCAGTCCCAACGCCGGGCCGAGCACCGGACCCATCGCGTCCAGGGTGTCCACCCGGCGGATCTCGCAACCCGGCCAGAGCCGGCCGGCCTGTTCCTCGACGGCGGCCGCCGCGGCATTGTGCCCCTGCCCGGTCGTCGCGCTGATAACCAGCAGCCGGCGCGGTGCGACGTCCCGGCCGGGCAACCGCCGCCCGGCCGGCGCCGTACCGGAGACCGCCAGGTGGATGGGGCCGGAAGTCATCGTGCCCGCCCGGCCACCGCGTCCACCGTGTGTTCCTCCCCGACCACGCCCGCACTCGGATCGCGTTCAGTATGGACCTCACCGTCGGACCGCGCGCGACCGTCAGCTCTGCCGGCCACGGTCGGGACCAGCGGGGCCGAACCGGAAACCCTGGCCGCCCCCGATCCGCCGCATTCATAGTTTAATTCAGAGACTTTGCTGGTCGGACGGTATGCTCCGATCATGAGGCGGACCTCCTTCGCAAACTGGCCGTGCTCGGTCGCGCGCACCATGGACCTGCTGGGCGACTGGTGGACGCCACTGGTGCTGCGCGAGGCGTTCTACGGCTTCCGGCGCTTCGACGAGTTCCAGCAGGAGCTGGGCATCGCCCGCAACACCCTGGCCGACCGGCTGCGCCGCCTGGTCGACGAGGGACTGCTGGAGAAGCGGGCCTACCAGTCCGAACCGGTGCGCTACGACTACGTGCTCACCGAGATGGGCCGCGACTTCTACGGCGTGATCGCCGCGATGACCCGCTGGGGCGACCGCTGGCTCGCCGACGAGGCCGGCCCGCCGATCACACTGCACCACCGGACCTGCGACCACGACACCCACGCCGAGGTGGTCTGTGCGCACTGCCGCGAGCCGCTGCACGCCAGGGACGTCAGCGCCCGGATGGGCCCCGGCTACCCGCCCCGTCTCGCCGAGCGCCCGGACGTCGCCCGCCGCTTCGCCCAGTAGGAGCGCCCGAGCCGGGGTGGCCTGCCCCGCTCTGCGTTGACATCTAGGTCTATCTACGCAACTCTGGTGCTCAGAGCCCCAATGACGAGGAGATGTCGAGCCAAATGGAGTGGACCGGAGCGCGCTACGCGGACAAGCCGACGGTTGAGGTCGAGACGTTCATCGACGCCCCGGCGGCCGCGGTGTGGGGGTTCGTCTCCGACGTCGCGCTGATGCCGTCGATGAGCCCCGAGCTGCAGCGCGTGGAGTGGCAGGACGGCGCCACCGGCCCCAGCGTCGGCGCCACCTTCGTCGGGTACAGCAAGCACGAGGCGCTCGGCGAGTGGCACACCACCTCGACGGTCATCGAGTACGAGCCGGAGCGGGTGTTCGCCTGGGCGGTGCAGGACGTCGAGGTGCCGACCGCGGTCTGGCGGTTCACCCTGGAACCGCGCGACAGCGGCACGACGCTGCGCCAGTGGATGCAGATGGGGCCGGCCCGCTCCGGGCTGAGCTTCGCCATCGACAAGATGCCGGACAAGGAACAGAAGATCGTCTTCGTCCGGATGCGCGAGTTCGAGACCAACATGGCGGGCACCCTGGCCGCGATCAAGGAGCGCGTCGAGAGCGCCACCGCGACCAGCTCGGCCGGCGTCTGATGCGCGCGGCCACCACCGTCGAGGCGTCCAACCGGGGCAGCTGGGCGGACACCCTGACCTTCGTGCTGGAGGCGGAGAAGCTCGGCCTCGACGTCTGCTTCGTGGCCGAGGCGTGGGGCTCGGACGGCCCGTCCGCGCTGGGCTACTTCGCCGCGCGCACCGAACGGATGCTGCTCGGCTCCGGGATCATCCAGCTGGGCACCCGCACCCCGGTGGCCATCGCGCAGACCGCGCTGACGCTGGCCGAGATGTCGCAGGGCCGGTTCCTGCTCGGCCTCGGCGCGTCCGGGCCGCAGGTGATCGAGGGCCTGCACGGGGTGCCGTTCGCCAAGCCACTGACCCGGATGCGGGAGACCGTGGAGATCATCCGGCAGGTGTTCGCCGGGGAGAAGGTCGCCTACTCGGGCAACCAGTTCCAGATCCCGGTGCCCGGCGGCGAGGGCAAGCCGATGCGCCTGTCCATGGACGCCAACCCGGACATCCCGATCTATCTGGCCACCATCTCGCCGAAGACGCTGGAGCTGACCGGCGAGATCGCGGACGGCTGGCTGGGCACCAGCTTCGTGCCGGAGGGCGCGTCGGCCTACTTCGACCCGCTGGACGCCGGGCTGGCCAAGGCCGGCCGCAAGCGCACCGACCTGGACGTCTGCCAGGGCGCCGAGGTGGCTTTCGCCGAGGACGAAGACGCCCTGCGCTCGATGGTCGCCAGTCGCAAGAAGGAACTGGCGTTCAGCCTCGGCGGGATGGGTTCGGCGCAGACCAACTTCTACAACGGCGCGTACAGCCGCCAAGGCTGGGCCGACGTCGCGGCGGCGGTCCGGGAGCGCTGGCAGGGCGGTGACCGGGACGGCGCCGCCGAGCTGGTCACCGACGACATGGTGCTGGGCACCACGCTGATCGGCACCGAGGACATGGTGCGCGCGCGGCTGCGGGTCTGGCGCGACGCCGGCGTGGACACCGTCCGGCTCTACCCGAACGGCGACACCGTCGACGCGAAGCTGACCACCCTCGGCCGCGCCCTCGACATCCTCCACGCGCTGTAACCCTCCACGCGCTGTAACCCACCACGTAGGGACGAGCCCATGACCGCCCCGAAAGCCCCGGCCGCCGACTGGCACAAGACTGCGTGCAGCCTCTGCTACCTCAACTGCGGGCTGGAGGTGCAGCTGGACGGCCGGGCCATCACCCGCGTCCGGGGCGACAAGGCGCACCCGCGCTCGGCGGGCTACCTGTGCCAGAAGGCGCAGCGGCTGACCTGGTACGGCAACCACGGCGACCGGCTGACCAGCCCGCTGCGCCGGCTTCCCGGCGGCGGCCACGAGCCGATCGACTGGGACACGGCGCTGCGCGAGATCGCCGCCAGGCTGACGGCGGTGCGGGACGCGGACACCGAGGCCGGCCGGCCCGGCTCGTTCTCCTACGTGGGTGGCGGCGGGCAGGGCAACCACTCCGGCGGCGGCTACGGCACGGCGCTGATGAAGTGGATGAACTCCACCCGGTACTACAACGCGCTGTCGCAGGAGAAGACCGGCGACTTCTGGGTCAACGGCAAGATGTTCGGCGCGCAGAACTGCCACACCTCCGAGGGCGTCGAGGAGTGTGACCTGCTGTTCGTGATCGGCTGCAACCCGTGGCTGGCGCACGGGTTCAGCAACGCCCGGCACGCGCTGAACGCGATCAAGAACGACCCGGAACGCAAGATCATCGTGATCGACCCCCGGCGCACCGAGACCGCCGACATCGCCGAGCTGCACCTGCCGCTGCGCCCCGGCACCGACGCCTACCTGCTCGCCGCGATCATCGCGCTGATCCTCGAGCGGCGCGGGCAGGACGAGGAGTTCCTGGCCGAGCACACCGAGGGTTTCGAGGCGGTGCGGGATGCGCTGGGCCGGGTGCCGGTGGACGAGTGGATCGCGCACGCCGAGCTGGACCGGGCCGACGTCGAGCGCGCGGTGGACATGATCCTGGCCGCCCGCGCCATGACGGTGCGGGTCGAGCTGGGTATCCAGCAGGGCCGCCACTCCACCCTGAACAGCTACCTGGAGAAGCTGCTCTACCTGGTCACCGGCCACTTCGGCCGTGAGGGCACGAACAACCTGCACTCCTGGCTGGTGCCGCTGTGGGGCAACTCCCGGGGCGAGCGCTCGGAGATCACCGGCTTCGAGTACATCGGCGGGCTGCTGCCGTCCAACACGATGGCCGAGGAGATCCTCGCCGACCACCCGAACCGCGCCCGGGTGCTCTGGGTGGAGTCGTCCAACCCGGCGAACACCTACGCCGACACCGCCTCGGTCGAGCGTGCGGTCGAGCTGGCTGAACTCTCTGTTGTGGTCGACATCGCCTACACCGAGACCGCGGCGCTGGCCGAGTACGTCCTGCCCGCCGCGTCGCAGCACGAGAAGTGGGAGTTCACCCTCTTCGACTTCGAGTGGCCGACGAACTACTTCCAGATCCGCCGCCCGCTGCTCGACCCGCTGCCCGGCACGCTGGTCGAGGCGGAGATCTACGCGCGGCTGTTCGAGGAGCTCGGTGCGCTGCCGTCGGCCGACGAGCTGGCGGAGCTCACCCGACTCGCCCGTACCGACCGGGCCAAGCTGCTATCGGCGGCCGGCGGGCTGATGAAGAAGAACCCGGAGCTGGCCTCGATCGCCGCGGTACTGCTCTACCGGACGCTGGGCGCAGCTCTGGACGAGCGTCAGCCAGGGTCGGCCTCGATGGCGCCGCTGTGGGCCGGCTGCCACCGGGCGGCGGCGACCATGACGGTGGCGGTGCGGCGTGCGCTGGGTACCTCGGCGACCGGTGCTGAGCTGGGCGAGGAGCTGTTCACCCGGATCCTGGACAGCCCCAGCGGCACCCCGTTCAGCACGCACACCTACGACGAGGTCTGGGACCTGGTGAAGCGCGAGCGCATCCAGCTCGCCGTGCCGGAGCTGCTGTCCTGGCTGGGTGAGCTCGACCCGGCGGCCGAGCAGGTCGATCCGAGGTACCCGTTCTCGCTGGTCAACGGGCAGCGCCGGTCACACAACGCGAACCAGATCCTGCGCGCCCCGGCCTGGCGGCGGACCGACCCGGAGGGCGCCCTGCGGGCCCGTGCGGCCGACCTCGCCACGGTCGGCCTCGACCCGGGCGACTGGGTCGCGGTGGTCACTCCGGTCGGCCGGATCGTGGTGCGCGCCGAGGCGGACGAGAGCCTTCGCCCCATGCAGCTCGCACTGCCGCACGGGTTCGGCATGTCCTACCCGGACGGGCACGGCGGCCGGGTCACCAACGGCCCCCGGATCAACGTGATCACCGACGCCGCCGACCGCGACCCGATCGCCGGCACCCCGCACCACAAGGACATGCCGGTACGCCTGGAACCGGCCACCGAGGTCGAGCGCGCCACCGCCGAGCGGGACAGCGAACGGGTCCGCGAGGTAGTCCAGGCGGCCACCGCCCGCTGACGCCGTCGCGGTGGCCAGGTTGCTCGGTGGCGCACACATCTGGTGCGGCCGTACAGAGCTTGTACGCCCTGTGCGGCCGGCACCTGGTCTGTGCCGGCCGCGGAGTTTGGCCTTGGGGGTCAGAGCACGTGGTCGGCGATGGCGGCGAGCTGGCGTGCCTGGGAGCCGAGCAGCGCGCGGCGGGCTCTGGCGCGCTTGAGCAGCACGTGCGACGGGTGCTCCCAGGTGAACCCGATGCCGCCATGCGTCTGCAGCGCGTCGCCGGTGGCGGCGTCGGCCGCGTCGCTGGCGGCGGCCAATGCGGTCCGGGCGGCCAGTTCCGACTCCGGTCCGGCCGGCGCCCCGGCATCGGCGGCGGCGGTCCGCACCAGCAGGCGGGCCGCGTCCAGCTGCACGTACCGGTCCGCCAGCATGTGTTTGATCGCCTGGAACGACCCGATGGCGCGGCCGAACTGGCGCCGCTCCTTGGCGTAGGAGACCGCGCCGTCCAGCGCCCGTTGCCCGGTACCGACCAGCTCCGCCGCGAACACGGTGAGGATCTCCGCGACCGGCAGCTCGGGCAGCGGCAGCACGGTGGCCGGCGCGTCGGTCAGCCGCACCGAGGCGACCGGCTCCGTGACGTCCAGCGAGTCGACCGACTCACGCCGCACCCCCGGCCCGGCCAGGTCGACCAGCAACGGTGCACCGCCGGCGTCGAACGCCAGCAGCCAGTCGGCGTCCATCCCGAACGGCACCGCGCCGAGGGTCCCGCTGACCACCGAGCCGTCCGAGGACAACACTCCGGGACGCCGCCAGGGCACCACCGATGCCGGCCAGGTCTGCCACGCCGTCGTCGCAACGGCCGACCCCGCGGTCACGTCCCGCAGCACGTCGGCCGCCGCACCGCTCAACGCCGCACCGCTCAACGCCGCACCGCTCAACGCCGCCCCCGCACCGGCACTCCGGGTCAACACAGCGGTCAATACAGCGGTCACCGCAGCGGTCACGGCGAACGGCACCGCCGGTACCGCCGCACCCACCTGCTCGGCCAGCAGACACTGCTCGAGCACGCCGGCGCCGCCGCCACCCAGCGCCTCCGGCACGGCGAGGCCGAGCAGCCCGAGCTCGCCCAGGGCCGCCCACAGCGACCGATTCAGCCCGAGCGGCAGCGCATCCCAGTCCGGCGGCAGGGGGTCCTTGCGGGCCGCGTCGGCGAGCAGCCGGGCAGCGGTCCTGCTCAGCTCGCGGTGCTCCTCGGTGAGCCCGGTCCAGCCGTCCACCATCTCGTGCTCCTCGCCGTCGACAAGTCCGCCTCAAAGCATTGACTAGTGGGTCTATCTACGCAACTGTTGTGTTCAGAGGCATATGAGGAGGTAGCCGAGTGGACGAGTTCCGGGCGGCGGTACGCGAGTTCATCGCCGGGCTGGTGCCACCCGGTTGGCAGGGCATCGGGGCGCTGGAAGACCGCGAGCACGCCGAGTTCCTTGCCACGGCCCGGGCCGCGCTGGCCGGGCGCGGCTGGGTCGCCCCGGCCTGGCCGGCCGAGTACGGCGGCGCCGGGCTGGGCGCGCGCGAGCTGGTGGTGCTGGCCGAGGAGCTGACCGGGGCGGGCGTTCCGTTCGGCTCGGACAACGATGCGTTCGGCATCAGCATGCTGGGCAACACCATGCTGCGGACGGCTTCCCCCGAGCTGTGCCAGCGCTTCCTGCCGAAGATCGTCTCCGGCGAGTACGTGTTCGCCCAGGGCTTCTCCGAGCCGGGCGCGGGTTCCGACCTGGCGGCCCTGGCGCTGCGCGCCGAGCCGGACGGCGACCGCTGGGTACTCAACGGCCAGAAGCTCTGGTCCTCCGGGGCGCACCGCGCGAACTGGATGTTCGTGCTGGCCAGGACCAACCCCACCGCCGCGCCACACCGGGGCATCAGCATGCTGCTGGTTCCGCTGGACCAACCGGGCGTCGACGTCCGACCGATCCGCAACCTCACCGGCGACGCCGATTTCAACGAGGTGTTCTTCGACGACGCGACGACCGAGCGCGGGCTGGTCGTCGGCGAGCTGGACGGCGGCTGGTCGGTGGCCATGACGCTGCTCGGCTTCGAGCGCGGTGAGACCGCGCTGCACGCCCCGATCCGGTTCCGCAATGAGCTGAACCGACTGATCGAGCTGGTCAGGGAGCACGACCTGGCCGCCGACCCGGACATCCGCCGCCGGGTCGCCTGGTGCCACGTGCAGGTCGAACAGCTGCGCGCGCACGGCGCCCGCACCGCCGCCAAGCTGATCGCCGGACAGGAGCCGGGAGCGGAGGCGGCCTCGTTCAAGCTGCTGTGGAGCGAGTACCACCGGGTCTCCACCGAGCTCGCGCTGGATGTGCTGGGCCTGGACGCGCTCGCCCCGTCCGGGCGGCCGTCGCCGAACTGGTACCAGACCGACGATCCCGGTGCGCCCAACTCCTCGGCGTCCTGGACCAGCGTGTACCTGAACTCGCGCGCCGGCACGATCTACGCCGGATCGTCGCAGGTGCAGCGCGGCATCGTCGGCGAACTGCTGCTCGGGCTTCCGAAAGAACCGAAAGAACCGAAAAGACCGCAAGAACCGAAGGCGCCCCAGCCGGCGGCCACACGATGATCATCCGCAGCCCCTACCCGGACGTCGTGGTCCCGCCGGCCAGCCTGGCCGGGTTCCTGTTCGACTCACTCGACCCGGCGGACGCGCGGCGCCCCGCGGTGATCGACGCCGCCACCGGGCAGGGTTACACGTTCGGCCAGCTCACCGACGCGGTGCACCGGGTGGCCGGCGCGCTCGCCGCTCGCGGGCTGGGCCGGGGCGACGTGGCCGGGCTGTTCGCCCCGAACAGCCCGGACTACCCGGTGGTCTTCCACGGCGTGCTCGCGGCCGGCGCCACGGTGTCCCCGGTGAACGCGCTCTACACCCCGGCGGAGCTGGCCCACCAGCTGCGCGACGCCGGCGCGACGATCCTGTTCACCGGACCGGAGGGGCTGGCGCGGGCCCGGGTCGCGGTGGCCGAGGCCGGCGTGTCGGTCCGCGAGATCGTGGTACTGGGAGCGGCGCCGCAGGACGCCGCCGCCACGGTCCCCGAGACCGGTTTCGAGGAGTTCGTCGCCACTGCCACGCCGGTCCCCGACCTCACGATCCTCCCGGAGGACCTCGCCGCGCTGCCGTACTCCTCGGGCACCACGGGCCTGACCAAGGGCGTCATGCTGACCCACCGCAACCTGGTGGCCAACCTGCTGCAGCTCGCGCCGCTCGGGCGCATCGACGGCGGCTCGCGGCTGCTGGCGGTGCTGCCGCTGTTCCACATCTACGGGCTCACCGGGATCATGAACCAGGGCCTGCACCGGCGCGCGCTGGTCGTCACCATGCCGCGCTTCGAGCTGACCGGCTTCCTCGCCGCGATCGCCGAACACCGGATCGACCACCTCTACATCGCTCCGCCCATCGCACTGGCGCTGGCCAAGAGTCCGCTGGTGGACGACTACGACCTGAGCAGCCTGCGCGTCATCGTCTCGGCGGCCGCACCGCTGGACGCCGACCTTGGCCGCGCGGTCGCCGACCGCCTCGGTGCCACCGTGCTGCAGGGCTACGGGCTCACCGAGTCCAGCCCCGGCACCCACGGCATCCCGGTCGACCGGCCGGACATCGACCTCGGCACCATCGGGGTGTTGATGCCCAGCGTGCAGGCCCGCGTCGTCGACCCGGGAACCGGGCTCGACGTCGCCCCGGGCGAGCACGGCGAGCTGTGGTGCCGGGGGCCGAACGTCATGCGCGGCTACCTGAACAACCCGGCCGCCACCGCCGCCACCGTCGACGAGGACGGCTTCCTGCACACCGGCGACCTCGTCACCGTCGACCCCGGCGGGGTGTTCCGGGTGGTCGACCGGCTCAAGGAACTGATCAAGTACAAGGGGCACCAGGTCGCGCCGGCCGAGCTGGAGGCCCTGCTGCTCAGCCACGAGGCGGTGGCCGACGCGGCGGTCATCGGCGTGCCCGACCCCGACTGCGGTGAGGTACCCAAGGCGTTCGTGGTCCGCCGCGACAGCCACCCCGGGCTGGACGCCGACTCGGTGCTGACCTTCGTGGCCGGCCGGGTGGCGCCGCACAAGAAGGTCCGTCTGGTGGAGTTCGTCGACCGGATCCCCAAGTCGGCCGCCGGCAAGATCCTGCGCAAGGAGCTACGCGCGCGCCAGCCGGCGGCCACCAGCTGATCGGCCCGCTCGGGGCGCGACCTGACAGCGCCTCACACGCGCATGAATCCGCTGACGCCGACGCTGAAGAGCGACCAGGTGGTGCGCGGACTGGGCACGAAGTTGCCCTCGCGGCCGTCCGGGAATCGGAGGACCAGGCCGTACGCGCTCATCCCGTTCACGGCCGCGCCCACCTCGCCCCGCGTGCCGCGGTCGACCAACCCACCCCAGGTCAGGCCGCCGTCAGGATCGGGCTTCGAGTGCAAGTCCACGGTCACCTCGATCTCGCCACCTGGGGAGACGATCGTGGCTGGCCCGCTGTAACTGGCCATGTCCACCTTCTTCCTCGACCCCGACCTCAGCAATTCCCACTATCCGCGCGGAATATGTGTGCGCGATGAGAAACGGCGCGATGATTCGACCGAGCACCCAAAAGCAGCCAGGTTAGCATTGCTAATTAGCACGGCGCATAGTTACCGACCACGGCCTACACACAGTGCCTGGGGGTCGTCGTGCCGACCAGCGCATGGCTGGGCGAGCGACTGGGCCTGAGACGGCTGTACCTGATCGCACTGACCGCGTTCTCCGCGTTCTCCGCCCTCTGCGGGATGGCCGGGGGACTCGACAGCATGATCGCCTTCCGGATCCTGCAGGCGATACCGGGCGGGGTGATCCCGGTGACCTGCGTGACGATCCTGTACCGGATGGTGCCGCCGGAGAAGCTGGGTACCGCCATGGGCCTGTACGGGTTCGGCATCGTGGTCGCGCCCGGCGTCGGGCCCACCCTGGGCGGGTACCTGGTCGAGTACGTGGACTGGCGACTGATCTTCTACATCAACGTCCCGGTCGGGATCGTCGGCACGGTCACGGCGATCGCGGTACTGCCCAACTTTCCCGGCAAGCGGGGCAGGCGGTTCGACCTACCCGGGTTCGTGTGCATCGCGGCCGGGCTGTTCGCGCTGCTGCTGGCCGTGTCCGAGGGCCAGGACTGGGGCTGGACCGGCTACCGGGTGCCGCCGGCATCGGCCTGGCCATGATGCCGATCATGACCGGGGGTATCTCCGCGCTCCCGCCGAGCATCGTCAGCGCTGGCAGCGCGTTCAACACCCTTACCCAGCGGGTCACCGCGGCGCTCGGCCTTGCCGCGCTGACGTCCCTGGCCACCGCCCAACAGGCCCAGCTGATGGCCGACCGCTCCGCGCTGCTGGCCGGCGGCGGGCCCGACACCGACCCGCGCATCCTGACCATGGAGAAACGGGGGCCCAGCGGGCTCATCCCGCTTTGGCAGCAGCTCCAGATCGAGGTCCAGGCGCAGGCCTACAGCAACGTGTTCCTCATCGCCGGAATCTGCACCCTGGCCGGCGTGCTTCTCGCGTTCGTCCTCCGCAACGGCCGACCCAAAACCGCCGAGGACGCCGAACCGGTCGAGATCGGCTAGCGTGCGGGACCCTCAGGTTGGCCGAGGACGGGATCCCGCGTACCTCTCGACGGCCGGACACGCCACCCTGTATATACACGTAATGCTCACCGCCTCAGTGCTGCTCGAACGACCCCTCGAGGCGGTATCGGGACCCGGGCAGCACCAGCCGCGCCACACTGACCGGACGGTTCGCCGACCAGGTGCGGCGGCGGATGAGCAGGCACGGGTCGCCGCCGCCGATGCCGAGCAGCCGGCACTCCTCGGCGCTGCCCAGCCCGGCCTCCACGATGTGCTCACCGCGCTGCAGCGGCGCCGCGTGCGACAGGTAGGTGTTGGGCGTGTTCTGGGTGAAGTCCTGCGCGAGGTAGTCCGGGGCCCGGTCCGGGCGCACGAACCGGTCCTCCAGCTGGATCGCCAGCTCGTCCTCGAAGTGCACCACCAGCGAGTGGAAGACCTTCTCCCCCGCCGGCAGCTCCAGCTCGCCGGCCACCGCCTGCTCGGCCGGCTCGGCGCGCAGCAGCACCACCTCGGCCCAGTAGTGCCGGCCCCGGGCGCGCACCTCGTCAGCGATGTTGCGCACCTCGACCAGCGGCGAGCTGCCCTTGCGCCGGGCTACGAAGGTGCCCACGCCCATCAGCCGGGCCACCTGCCCCTCGGCGACCAGCTCCCGGAACGCCCGGTTGATCGTCATCCGGGACAGGCCGAGCGCCTGGACCAGCTGGTTCTCCGACGGCAGCAGCTCGCCCTCCGCCCAGAACCCGGCGCTGACCTGCTCGGTGATCACATTTTTCACCCGTTGGTACGCCGGCTCGGCATCCTGGTTGCGGGCCCGGTACAAGGTAGCGAAGTCGGCATCGTCGATAGCCACGCCGACCTCCGTCCCGCTCCGTCGCCCGCACAGTAGCGCCCAACCCACCAGCAACCGGGGAGTCATGCCAGACAGCAGCCGCATTCGGATCGAGGGCAGCGGCCTGCGCTGCGCCGACGTGGTGCGGATCGCCCGCCGCAGCGCCTCGATCGAGCTCGACGAGCACGCCGTGGCGCGGGCCGAGCGGGCCTACCAGCTCGCCGTGGAGATCGGCGCCAAGCGGGCTGTCTACGGCAGGACCACCGGCGTCGGCGCCAACCGGCACACCGTCGTCGACCCGAACTCCGCCGACCAGCACGGCCTGCAGCTGCTGCGCAGCCACGCCGGCGGCACCGGGGCGGCACTGCCGGAGGACAGCGTGCGCGCGACGCTCGCGATCCGGCTCAACCAGCTCGCCGCGGCGGGCAGCGGGGTGCACCCGAGGCTGCTCTACGCGCTGGAGACCGCGCTGCGGGTCGGCGCCATCCCGCTGGTGCACTCGCGGGGCGCGATCGGCACCGGCGACCTCACCGCGCTGGCCGAGGTCGCGCTGACCATGGCGGGCGAGCGGCCCTGGATGGCGGGCTGGCTGGACCCGGTGGCGGTCAGCCCGGGCGACGCGCTCGCGTTCATCTCCAGCAACGCCGCGACGCTGGCCGAGGCGGTGCTCACCTGGCACGACCTGCACCGGCTGCTGCACGCCAGCCAGGTGGTGGCCGCGCTGTCCTACTGCGCGCTGGGCGGGTCTCCGGAGGCGTTCTCCGAGCAGGTGCACGCCGCCCGGCCGCACCCGGGTTCGGTGCGCTGCGCGGCCGAGATGCGCAGGCTGCTGATCGGCGAGGAGCCGCCCGGCCCGGGGCGCCGGCTGCAGGACCCGTTCGGGTTGCGGGCGTTCCCGCAGGTCCAGGGGCCGGCGCTGGACGCGGTCGACTCGCTGGAACGGGTGCTGACCATCGATATCAACGCCGCGGCGGAGAACCCGCTGATCGACGTGGACAGCCAGGAGGCCTACCACCACGGCCAGTTCTCCACCGCCTACCTCGCGCTCACCCTGGACCACCTGCGGGTCGCGCTGCACCACGTCGCCGAGCTGTCCGCCGCGCGGCTGAGCGACCTGGTGGAGCCCGAGCTGACCGGCCTCACCCCGTTCCTCTCGGCCGGGTCGGCCAGCAGCTCCGGGATCATGATCCTGGAGTACGTGGCGCACGATGCGCTCGGCGAGCTGCGGCACGCCGCCTCACCGGTCACCCTCGGCACCGCGGTGATCTCGCGGGGTCTGGAAGACCATGCCAGCTTCTCCACGCAGGCGGCACGCAGCACCGCGGCCGCGGTCAACGCCTACCGCACGGTGCTGGCCTGTGAGGTACTCGGCGCGGTCCGCGCGCTGCGGCTGTCCGGGGCCGAGCTGCCGGACGCACCGGTCGCGGAGGCGTTCCAGCGCGCGGTCCAGCAACTCCCGCTGGTCGAGGCCGACCACCCGCTCAGTGACGAGGTCGCCCAGGCGGAACACCTCGTCGACGTGCTCTTAACGTTCTAGTGCTCGCAACGTTCTAGTGCACGCGCTTTCTAGTGCACGCCGCGTTCCAGAGGTCCGCGTCCGCCCGAGGCTAGGAGAGCTGTGACCGACACCCCGCCTAGCGACGTGCCGGCAACCGGACGGGCCGGCGCGACCTCCTACGACGATGTCCCGCTCAACAGGTTCCACCTGAGCGCTGTTCTACAACGCGCAGGTCATCCCGTACTTCGCCATCTACACATTCCTGCCGCTGGTGCTGGTGAAAATGGGGCTGGGCGAGGAGAGCGTGCGCAGCGACGGTTGGCTGAACGTCTTCCCTGCTGCTCGGCAGTCTCGGCGGGCTGTGGCTGGTGGCCAAGATGTCCCGGCGCGGCCTGACCATCGGCTCGTTCGCGGTCCTCGCCGTGTCCATGGCGCCGATGGCGATCTGGCCGAGCGCGCCGACCTGGCTGCTCTTCCCGCTGTTCCTGGTGTTCACGTTCACCATGTCAGCGGCGGTCAACCTGGACCAGGTCTACCCGCCCGAGCTGTTCCCCACCGAGCTGCGCAGCTCGGGCGTCGGGTTGCTGAACGGGCTGAGCAGGGTCGGGTCGGCGATCGGCACCTTCCTGCTGCCGATCAGCCTCGACTCGATCGGCTTCGGGCCGACCATGTCGGCACTCACCCTCGTGCTGGTGGTTGGCCTGCTGGTGTCGATCGCCTGGGCGCCGGAGACCAAGGGCACCGTGCTGGACTGACCTGTCCGGAGCAGGCCCTCACCGGGCCCGGTGCATCCCGGTGGCCGGGCCCGGGCGCACCGCGATCACGTCGGCGGGTGGGCGGATCGCCACGGACAGTCGCGTCACGGACCGATCGTCGGGATCCGCGGGCTCAGTCGGCGAAGCCGCCGCCGATGACCCGGTGCAGGATCAGCGCGGCTCAGTCGGCGAAACCGCCGCCGATGACCACCTTGCCGGTCATCGCGCCGGCCTCGACAAGCTCGTGCGCCCGGCGCAGCGTGCTGGCGTTGATCGGCTCGAGGCGCTCGGCGACCGTGGTGCGCAGCACGCCGTCGTCCACCAGCCGGGCGGCGGCCTCCAGCAGCTCGTACTGGGCCGGGTCCTCCGGCGCGAACAGCGGCCGGGTGAACATCAGTTCCCAGTGCCAGGTGAGGCTCTTGGACTTGAGGGGCAGCAGGTCCAGCCCCTCCGGCTCGTCGATCGCGGTGATCTCCCCGCCCGGCCGCAGCAGCTCCACGAAGTTGTCCACGTTGCCGGCCGAGAACGGGCTGAAGATGTAGTCGACGCCAGCCGGGGCCACCGCCCGGACCGCCGCCACCAGGTCGCCGTGGTGGTCGACCACGTGGTGCGCACCGAGCTCGGTCACCCACTTCTGGGACTCCGGCCGCGACGCGGTGCCGATCACGGTCACCCCGGTCAGTGCGCGGGCCAGCTGGATGATCATCGAGCCCACCCCGCCGGCGGCACCCATCACCAACAGCGTCCCGGTGCTGTCCTTGTCGAGCCGGAACCGGTCGAACAGCGCCTCCCAGGCGGTGATCGTGGTGAGCGGCAGCGCGGCGGCCTCGGCGAAGTCCAGGGTGCTCGGCTTGTGTCCGGTGATCCGCTCGTCGACGAGGTGGAACCGCGAGTTGGTGCCCGGCCGCCCGATCGAGCCGGCGTAGTACACCTCGTCGCCCACCGCGAACCGGGTCACTTCAGGGCCCACCGCGGTGACCACGCCGGCGGCGTCGTAGCCGAGCACCTTGAGCTCGCCGCCCGGGTCCCCGCCGGTCCGCACCTTGGTGTCCACCGGGTTCACCGAGACCGCCTCGACACGCACCAGCAGGTCGTGCGGACCGGGCGTCGGTATGGGCAGTTCGGCATCCACCAGGCTGTCCGGGTCGGTGATCGGCAGGCTCTTGCGGTACCCGATCGCGCGCATGTTGTCGGTCATGACATCGACGGTATCTCTAGGGCCCTAGTTACCAGCAAGGTCTCCTAGTATTGAAAAGATAGTAACCTGCTCACCATGGCTGAACCCGCGACCGGAACCTGTGGCCCCCGCGATGCCTACACCGCCGCCTGCCCCTGCCGCGAGCTGCTCGACCTGCTGGCGAACAAGTGGAGCGCGCTCGCGCTCGGTGCGCTGGAGGACGGTCCGCGCCGGTTCGGCGCGCTGCGCGCCAAACTGGAGGGGATCAGCCCGAAGATGCTGACCCAGACGCTGCGCCGGCTCGAGGAGCTCGCCCTGGTGGACCGCGTCGTCTACCCCGCGGTGCCGCTGCACGTCGAGTACTCGCTCACCCCGCTCGGCCGCGACGCCTGCATCCCGCTCGGCGAGCTGCGCCGCTGGGTGGAGTCCAACGTAGACCGCATCCCGGCCCTGGCCCTCGCCTGAACCGCGCTCACACAGCACGTCTGACGCTGACACAGCCGCCCAGGCCGCTGTGTCGAGCCGCGCGAGCTGTGTGAGCTGCCGCCGCCCGCGCCGGGCCGCCCGGGCCGGGTTAGGTCAGGGCGAGTGTGTGGACCAGTTGGCGGGCGGCCTCGCCGCCGGCCTCCTCGGCGATGTCCAGCGCGGTCGGCACGTCGAGTTCGCGCAGCAGCGAGGCGGTGACCGCGTCCGCCGCGCCCTTCGTCCCGGACGGTCGACCGGCCGCCGAGTAGAGCCGCTCGAGCCGCCCGGCCGAGGTCACCAGGTCCTCCGGCCGGAAGTCCCAGGCGTCGTGCCAGTTCCGGTCCAGCAACAGCAGCCGGATCGCGGCCGGCGAGTGGTCCCGGAGCAGGTCACCGACGAGCACGAGGTTCCCGGTCGACTTGGCCATCTTCTCGCCGCCGATCCGGACCGTGCCCACGGAGAGCCGGGCCCGGGCGAACGGTCGCACGCCGGTCGCCGCCTCGACCAGTGCGGCCTGGTACGCGTGGTGCGGGAACGCCAGATCGGCGCCGCCGGCGACCAGGTCGACCGAGGCGCCGAGCACGCTCACCGCGATCGCCGCGCACTCCGCGTGCCAGCCCGGCCGCCCCGGACCCCACGGGCTCGGCCACGCCGGATCCCCCAGTCCCGAACTGCGCCATACCGCCACGTCGTACGGCTCGCCACGGGACGGGCCGCCGGTCAGCTCGCCGTGCTCGTCGGCCAACGCCGGCGCGCCACCCGGGATCGCCGGGTAACCGCGGAAGTAGACCTGACCGTCGCGGTGGTAGCCGTGCCCGGACTCGATCAGCGCGGCCGCCAGCTGGATCACCCGATCCACGTAGCGCCGCGCCCTCGGGGCGTAGGTGGGGCGACGGACCCGCAGCGCCGCCATGTCCTGCTCGAACAGGTACTCCTGGGTGACCGCGAACTCGTCGTACGGGCTGTCCCGCACGGCGGCGGCGAGAGTCAGCACGTCGTCGATGTCGGTGACGTTGCGGCACACCACGACCTCGACGCCGGCCAGTCGCATGATCGAGGTCGCCACGTCGGCCCAGACGAAGGTGGCCGCGTGACCGAGATGCGTCACGTCGTAGGGGGTGATCCCGCACAGGTAGACGCGGGCAGGGCTGATCAGCGGTAACGCCTGGCCCCCCAGGGTGAGCGAGCGGGCGGCGGGCAGAGAGGCCATGCCGCCAGCTTGCCAGGTGTCGCGCGCCGACGCGGCGGGACCTCCAGGACTCCCGGTACGCGCGTACCGCTTGCTCTGCGTAGGAATACGCAACAGCGCGGCCGCGCACCGAATCCACCCGGCCCGGGCCGGGGCTCCCCCTGCCGAACCGGCGGTGATCCGGTAAGACTGTGACCTGACCCCCGAGGAGGTGGGCATGGCCGACTCCGGCAGCACCGACCGCGGCGCCGCCTACGTCGTCGGCACGTTCGACACCAAGGGCGCGGAGCTCCGCTATGTCGCCGACCTGATCAGGGCCACCGGCATCGAGGTGCGCACCGTCGACCTGTCCACCCACCCCGAAGGCGCCGAGAGCGCCGCCACTGACCCCGCCACTGACCCCGCGGGTGACGCCGCCGCCGACCCGACCACCGCCCACGCCGCCGTGGCCGACGCGGCCGTGGCCGACGCCGCCGTCTCCGCGCGGGAGGTCGCCAGCCATCACCCCGCCGGCGCGGACGCGGTTTTCACCGGCGACCGGGGCACCGCGGTGGCTGCCATGGCGATCGCCTTCGAGCGGTTCCTGACCGGTCGGGACGACGTGGGCGGAGTGCTCGGACTGGGCGGCTCCGGCGGCACCGCGCTGATCTCACCGGCGTTGCGCGCACTGCCGGTCGGGCTGCCCAAGCTGGTGGTCAGCACGGTGGCCGGCGGGGACGTCTCCGGGTACGTCGGCGCCAGCGACATCGCCATGCTGCACTCGGTCACCGACGTCGCCGGGCTGAACCGGATCTCCCGCCAGGTACTCGGCAACGGCGCGCACGCGCTGGCCGGCATGCTCGCCCACCGGGTACCGGCGGCCGCCGACAAACCCGCTGTGGCGCTGACCATGTTCGGCGTCACCACCCCGTGCGTCACCGCCGTGGCGGAGCAGCTGGTCGACCGGTACGACCCGCTGGTCTTCCACGCCGTCGGCACCGGGGGCCGGGCCATGGAGAAACTGGTCGACGACGGCCAGATCACCGCGGTTCTGGACATCACCACCACCGAGGTGTGTGACCTGATCGGCGGCGGCGTGTTCAGCGCCGGCGAGCAGCGGCTGGACGCGATCGCCCGCACCGGGGTGCCCTACGTCGGGTCCTGCGGCGCCCTCGACATGGTCAACTTCGGCGCCCCGGACACCGTGCCCGCGCGGTACGCCGGTCGGCTGTTCTACCACCACAACCCCCAGATCACGCTGATGCGCACCAACCGGGAGGAAAACCAGCGGATCGGCGAGTTCCTCGCCGGCAAGCTCAACGCATGCGACGGACCGGTGCGGTTCCTACTGCCCGAAGGTGGGGTGTCGCTGCTGGATGCGCCCGGCCAGCCGTTCCACGATGCCGGCGCCGACCAGGTGCTGTTCGCCACGCTGGAGCGTCTGGTGGTGCAGACCGCCGACCGCCGGCTGGTCCGGTTGCCGCACAACATCAACGATCCGAAGTTCTCGAACGCACTGGTCGCCGCATTCGAGGAGGTCACCAGATGAGCACCGCCCCCAGCCGTACCGAACTGGTCGAGCGCTTCACCGAGATGGCCCGCCGGGGTGAGCCGATCGTGGGCGGTGGGGCCGGCACCGGGCTGTCCGCCAAGTGCGAGGAAGCCGGCGGCATCGACCTCATCGTGATCTACAACTCCGGGCGCTACCGGATGGCCGGGCGGGGCTCGCTGGCCGGGCTGCTCGCCTACGGCAACGCCAACGACATCGTGGTCGAGATGGCCGCCGAGGTGCTGCCGGTGGTGAAGCACACCCCGGTGCTGGCCGGCGTGAACGGCACCGACCCGTTCCTGCTGCGCGACCGGTTCCTGCGCGAGCTGCGCGAGCTGGGCTTCGCCGGCATCCAGAACTTCCCCACTGTCGGCCTGATCGACGGGGTCTTCCGGGCGAACCTGGAGGAGACCGGCATGGGCTTCGGCCTCGAGATCGAACTGATCGAGGCCGCGCGCAAGGCCGACCTGCTCACCACGCCCTACGTGTTCTCCGCCGACGACGCGCGCGCCATGACCAGGGCCGGCGCCGACCTGATCGTCTGCCACATGGGGCTGACCACCGGCGGCGCCATCGGCGCCGACACCGCGAAGTCGCTGGACGACTGCGTGGCGCTCATCGACGAGTGGTCGGCGGCCGCGCTGGCCGAGCGCGACGACGTGCTCGTGCTCTGTCACGGCGGCCCGATCGCCGAGCCGGAGGACGCCGCCGAGGTGCTGGCCAAGGCGAAGCACTGCCACGGCTTCTACGGCGCCAGCAGCATGGAGCGACTGCCTACCGAGCGGGCCCTGACCGAGCAGACCCGCGCCTTCAAGAACCTCCGTCACTGAGGATCAACCCGTCCGGAAGGAAGTAAATTGCCCAAGCCCTACGCCAGCGGCATCGTGCCCGCGTCCGCCGACCAGGTCTGGCAGCTGGTCAAACAGTTCAACGGACTGCCCGACTGGCTCCCCGCGATCACCGCCAGCGAGATCGAGGGCGGCGGCTCCGGCCAGGAGGTCGGCGCGGTACGCCGGCTGACCCTGGGCGAGATGGGCCAGGTTGCCGAGAAACTCCTGACCATGGACGACGACGACCGGTCGTACACCTACGCGTTCACCGACTCCGGCCCGTTCCCGGTGCGCAGCTACAAGTCGACCATCCGAGTTGCCCCGCTCACCACCACCGGCCAGACCTTCGTCGAGTGGTGGGCCTGGTTCGACTCGGATGCCGAACACGAGGAGGAGCTCATGAACACCTACTCCAACGGGGTCTACGCCGCCGGTATCGAGGGACTGGTCAAGCACTTCGGCGGCTGACCCGGTGAGTGAGACGAGGGGCGTTCGCGGCAATCCGCGGTCACAGTGGCGGCCACGGCGCCTCTCGACTCACTGCCGAGCGGCCGCTCGGTAGCGCACTCCCGGACGGTCGGCGAACCCGGCGGCCGCCCGGCCGCGCCGCCGGGGGCGAGCTGCTCGGGCGCGGCGGCGGCCTCGTGGCCGGCCGCGACCCCTTCGGCCGCCGAGCAGTCCTCAGGTCCATCCGCCAGGGCTCCACCATCGACTTCATGGGTCGAACATATATTCGACCGCCGACAGTTCTCGTGCGTCAACCCCGAGGCGCCTTCCTCGGCAACATCGCGGGCACCAGCCCACAAGCCCTGGACCCCAGGGTCTCGCCCCTGCTCGCCGAGGACCTGTCCGGGCTGCCGACCGCCTACGTCGCGGTAGCCGGGTTCGACCCGTTGCGTGACGAGGGCATCGCCTACGCCCAACGCCTACGCGACGCCGGGGTCCAGACCGTGCTGCGGGTGAACACCGGCCTCATTCACCCATTCAGTGCCGCGATCGGAGCGGGCCGAGCCTGTGCGGAGGCCACACTGGAGATCGCCACCGCCATCCGGTTCGGTCTGGCCCACGCGCGTGCTGGCAGGAGCCCATCATGACACCCGGACCCGAGCGCATGAAGATCGACGGAGCGACAGTCCTGCTGACCGGCGCCACCGGCGGGATCGGACATGCGATCGCTCGGCGACTGCACGCCGAGGGCGCCCAGCTGATCCTCACCGGGCGCAACGCCGACGTTCTGGCGCCCCTCACTGACGAGCTCGGTGCCCGCGGCATCGTCGCCGACCTCGCCGACCCGGCATCGTTGGACGCCCTGCTCGCCGAGGCCGGCCCGATCGATCTCCTCGTCGCGAACGCGGCCCTGCCGGGCGTCGGCCTGCTGCCCGACATGCCCGTCGAGCGCGTGGACGCGAACCTGGACGTCAACCTGCGGGCGCCGATCATGCTCGCCCGCGCGCTGCTGCCCCAGATGACCGCCCGCCGCAGCGGCCACCTGGTCTTCATCGGGTCGCTCTCCGGGATCGTCGCATCCCCGGGAACCACGCTCTACAACGCGACCAAGTTCGGTCTGCGCGGCTTCACCGACGCCCTGCGCCAGGACCTGCACGGCACCGGGGTCAGCGCCTCCATCGTCGAGCCCGGCTTCGTGCGCGACGCCGGCATGTTCGCCAACAGCGGGATGGAAATCCCCCGAGGCACCCGCACCGCCTCCCCCGAACAGGTCGCGGCCGCGGTGGTCAAGGCGATCGTCAAGGACAGGGGCGAGATCGTGGTCGCGCCACCCGAGCTCCGGCTCGGCGCACGCCTCGGCTCACTGTTCCCCGCTCTGAACGCCGCCATCCAGCGCCGCGCGGGCGCGGCGGACATCGTGGGTTCGCACACCGGCAACCACTGAGCATCGGTGCGCAGTCGACAACGCCGGCCTCATCGGATGTGACAAGTAACACAAGTCACGGCTGTCCCGATAGCCACAGTGACCTCGTAGTCCAGCGCATTTCTCACCCTCGGGAACCGCCATGACCCATCCCGATCCCCAGCAGCAGCACCCCACCTATCCGCCGCCCGCCTATCCGCCCCAGGTCAACTACCCGCCGGTCGGCTACCCGCCGATCCCGGACGGGGTCATCCCCGCCCAGCGCCAGTCGCCAGGGCCGGGGGCACGCAACGGGTTCGGCATCACCGCGCTGGTGCTCGCCATCGTCGGCGTCGTGTTCGGGCTGGTGCCGCTCACCGGGTTCATCGCGCTGATCTGCGGCTCGATCGGGATCGTGTTCGGGTTCCTCGGCATCGCCCGGGCCAGCAGGGGCGTGGCCACCAACCGAGGTATGTCGATCACCGGCACGGTGCTCAGTGCGCTCGCGCTGGTGCTCGGCATCTGGGGCATGACGATCACCTTCCAGGCGGCCGAGAAACTGGGCAAGGACCTCGGCGCGCTCAGCTCCACCAGTCAGCCGCGGCTCGCCACGCCGGAGGTGTCGGCACCCACCCCGGTGCCCGGGCAGATCGCCGGCGACGGCACCTACGTGGTCGGCACCGACATCCAACCGGGCAGCTACCGAACGACCGGACCGGCCCAGAGGGTGATCCCGAACTGCTACTGGACCCGCAACAGCGACACCTCCGGCGAACTCAGCTCGATCATCGCCAGCGACATCACCCAGGGCCCGACGACAGTGACGATCAAGCCGACCGACGGCGCGTTCCACACCAGCGGCTGCCAACCCTGGACGAAGGTCAACTAGCCGGGCCGGACGGTGTCCCGGCTCCGGGAAGCATCGCCCGGGGCCGGGCCTCCGCACTGAGGATCGGTTTCTGCGGAACGGCCTACGCGGAAGCGGTCTGCGCCAGAGCCGGCTGTGCCTGACCCTGCTCTGCCGGAGCCGCCTGTACCCGAGCTGGATTCCCCGGCCGGGCCAGGCCGAGGTGGTCGCGCAGCGTGCTGCCGGTGTACTCGCTACGGAATACGCCCCGGGCGCGCAGGATCGGCACGACCATCCGGACGAACTCCTCAAAGGCGCCCGGCAGGTGCGTGGCGGCCAGCACGAACCCGTCGCACGCGCCGCCTTCGAACCACTCCTGCATCTGGTCGGCGACCTGTTCGGCGGTGCCGACGAACCGCGGTCCCTGCAGCAGCGTCGCCCGGTGCGCGGCCAGGTCGCGCACGGTGACGTCGTCCCGCCCGAGGTGGCGGCGCACGCCCTCGAACAGGCCGCGGATCCCGGAGCTGGCGGCGATCATCTCGTCGGAGACCTTGTCATCGAGGTCGTGCTTGCCGAAGTCGTAGTTGAGCACCTCGGACAGCAGCGCCAGCGACGCGATCGGATGCACGTAGGCGTCCAGGAACAGCCGTTCCTTCTCCTCGGCGATCGACTGGGTCTCGCCGACCACCGCGTAGGCCATCGGGAGGATCTTGACCTGCTCCGGGTCCCGGCCGGCCGCGGCGATCCGCTCCTTCTGGTCACGGTAGTGCTGCTTGGCCACCTCGAGCCCCGGATCGCCGGTGAAGATCAGGTCGGCGCGCGCGGCGGCGAACTCCCGGCCCCGCCCCGACGAGCCGGCCTGCAGCAGCACCGGGTGCCCCTGCGGGGTGCGCGGCACGGTGAGCGGCCCGCGCACCTTGAACCACTTGCCGTCGTGGTTGATCTCGTGCACCTTCTCCGGGTCGGCGAAGATTCCGCTGGCCCGGTCCATCACCAGCGCGTCGTCCTCCCAGGAGTCCCACAGCTCGATGACCGCCCCCAGGAACTCCTCGGCCCGGTCGTAGCGCTCGTCGTGGCCCAGGTGCTGCTCGAGCCCGAAGTTCTGCGCCTCCGAGTCGTTCACCGAGGTCACCACGT
This sequence comes from Pseudonocardia sp. Cha107L01, assembly GCF_052566575.1. Lineage (NCBI taxonomy): Bacteria > Bacillati > Actinomycetota > Actinomycetes > Pseudonocardiales > Pseudonocardiaceae > Pseudonocardia > Pseudonocardia sp. Cha107L01. The sequence continues at coordinate 3,161,276 of NZ_CP199579.1, read as the reverse complement.
TCCACGCGGCCCGCCCCTTGGACAGGTGGTCCAGGGTGGCGAACGTCCGGGCCACGTGGAACGGGTCGTAGTAGGTCGTGGAGTAGGTGGCGCCGATGCCGATCCGACTGGTCGCACCGATGATGCCGCCGAGCACCGCCGTCAGGTCCAGCTTGATCGGCCGCGCGCCGTAGCGCACCGCGTCGGCGACCGAGTTGCCGTACACCCCGGGCATCGCCAGCCGGTCGTCGAAGAAGACCAGGTCGAAGGTGCCTTCCTCGAGGGTCCGGGCGATCTTCTGGTAGTACTCCAGGTCGAGGAACCCCAGCTCGGCGGACGGGTAGCGCCACGATCCGGAGTACACGGTGACGTTGCCGGCCTGCATGAAGCCGACCAGGCTCATCTGGCGGTTGGCCATGACGGGTCCTTCCTATCGGCCGAGCAGCTCGGCCTTGCGGGTGATGTTGTCTGCATGGCGTAGATGGGCGGCGTCGACGAGCATCCCGTCGAGCCCGCTGGCGCCCCTGCCGGCGGCCTCGGCCTCGCGGTAGGCGGCGACGACCTTGCGGGCGTGCTCGATCTCGTCCTCGGTGGGCGCGAAGACCTCATTGGCGATCTCGACCTGGCTGGGGTGGATGGCCCACTTGCCCACGTAACCCATCGCGCCGGCGTTCTGGGCGGCGACGCGGTAGGCGTCCGGGGCCCGGTAGTTGGGGAACGGCGCGTCGATGGCGTCGACGCCGGCGGACCGGGCGGCGACCACGATCCGGGCCCTGGCGTAGTGCCACATGTCGCCGGGGTAGTCGACGATCGGGTCGAAGTTGGTGTCCACCCGGGCTCCCTGGGACGCGGAGAAGTCGCCGGCACCGAAGATGACCGCCTCCAGCCGGGGGCTGGCCCTGGCGATCTCGCCGACGTTCTCCAGCCCCTCGGTCTCCTCGATGAGCACCTCGAGCGCGATCTTCTTGGTCAGCCCGAGGGTCTGCTCGACCTGGGTGAGCAGCACGTCCACCCACCACACGTCCCGGGCCGAGCGCACCTTCGGCACGATGATCACGTCCAGCGCCTCGCGGGCGGCGGTGACCACCTCGATCACGTCGCCGTACGCCCACCGGGTGTCCACGCCGTTCATCCGGATCGCGCGGGTGGTGCGACCCCAGTCCAGGTCGCGCAGCGCGGCCGCCGCCTTGCCCCGCGCGGCTTCCCGCTCGGCCGGCGCGCAGGCGTCCTCGAGGTCCAGGAACACCAGGTCAGCGCCCGATCCGGCAGCCTTGGCGAACATCCACTCGTTGCTGGCCGGGGTGGCCAGCTCGGAGCGGCGGGCACGTACGGTCATGCTGCGTCCTCCCTGCTCAGATTCAGATCACGCCGGCCGCGCGCAGCTCGGCGAGCCGCTCGTCGTCGAGCCCGAGCAGCCGCCGGTAGACCTCCTCGGTGTGCTCCCCCAACGCCGGGCCGAGGTGGTGCACCACGCCCGGGGTGTCGGAGAACCGCGGTACCGGCGCCTGCACCCGCATCTGCCCGAAGTCCGGGTCCGGGTAGGCCGGGTAGACCTCGCGGGCCTGCAGCTGCGGGTCGGCCAGCAGCTGCGCGGCGTCGTAGACCGGGGCGGCGGCCACCTCCGCCTCCTCGAACACCGCCATCGCGTCGTCCAGGGTCCGCGCACCGATCCAGTCCGCCATGATCTGGTCGACCTCGGCGGCATGACGCAGCCGCTGCTGCGCCTCGGCGAAACGGGGATCGGTGGTCAGGTCGGCCCGGCCCACCGCGCGCAGCGCCCGCATCGCGATGGTCGGCGCGCTGCCCGACATGGCCAGCCACTTCTCGTCCTTGGTGCGGTAGGTGTTGCGCGGCGCGCTGATGTCCCAGCGGTTGCCGGTCCGCCCCGGGACGGTGCCCAGCTGGTCATAGGTCAGCACCGGCTGCTCGATCAGGCGGGCCAGCGGCTCGATCAGGTTGATGTCGATCAGCTGGCCGGGCGCGCCGTGCACGTCCCGGTGGTACAGCGCCATCAGTGCCGCGTAGCTCGCGGTCAGGGCTGCGACCCCGTCCGCGAGCATGAACGAGGGCAGCGTGGGCGGCCCGTCCGGGTGCCCGGTCAGGTGCGCGAACCCGCTCATCGCCTCGCCAAGGGTGCCGAACCCCGGCCGGTCGCTCTTCGGCCCGCCGGCGCCGAAACCGGTGACGTGGACCATCACCAGGCCCGGGTTGTCCCCCTTGAGCTGCTCGTACGCCAGCCCCCAGCGGGCCAGCGTCGACGGGCGCAGGTTCATCACCAGCACGTCGCACTGGTTGACCAGCTCCCGCAGCAGATCCCGACCGGCCGGCTCGCGCAGGTTCAGCGTGACCGACTTCTTGTTCCGCCCCAGGCTCTTCCACATCAGCCCGATGCCGTCGCGCTGGGCGCCCCACTGGCGCAGCGGGTCACCGCCGTCCGGCTGCTCGACCTTGATCACCTCGGCGCCGAACTCGCCCAGCCAGGTGGCGATCAACGGGCCGGCCGCCAAGGTGGCCGCGTCCAGCACCCGGATACCGGCCAACGGCCCGCCCGTCACGCCGTCACCTCGGCGCCCGAACCGCCCGAGCCGCCAGAGCCGGCCGGCCCGGAGTCGCCGGAACCGCCGGGCACCACCGTCCCCGGCCGGGCCCGCATGCCGAACAGCCAGGTCAGTGCACCGATCAGGGCGAGCGCGGCGGCCACCACCAGCGGCACCACGAAGGAGCTGGTCGCGTACGCCAGCGCACCGGTCACAATCGGCCCGAGGATGCCGCCGACGTTGCCCATCGCGTTGATGAACCCGGTCGCCGAGCCGGACAGGTTCAGACTGCGCGTCACGTCCTGGGTGGCCGCCCAGACGGCCCCGTTGGCGAAGATGATCCCCGAGGTGGAGATCGCCAGGCAGATGATGGCCACCGTCGCGGAGCTGGCGAACGCGGTGCCCAGGATGGCAAGCGCTGCCACCATGCCGGTGACCAGCACGACCTTGCGGGAGTTCAGCGCGGACATCCCCCGGCGCAGTGCGATGTCGGAGGTCCGGCCGGCCAGGATCCCGACCGCGAACGCGCAGATCCACGGCACCGAGGTGGCGAACCCGGACTTCAGAATGGTCATGTGCCGGTCCTGCACCAGGTAGCTCGGCACCCAGGTGATGAACGTGTACAGGATGTAGAGCAGGCAGAAGTAGCCGCCGGTAATCGCCCAGATCTCCCGCTGCTTGACGATCGAGCCCCAGGGCGCGCGGCCCTCCTGCTGGTACGGCTCCTGGTCGGAGACGATCAGCTCGCGCTCCTCGGCGGACAGCCGCTGGTCTTCGAGCGGGTGCCGGTACCAGGCGTACCAGATCACCGCTACCAGCAGCGACAGCACGCCCGTCGCGATGAAGCAGCTGCGCCAGCCGTAGTCGGTGACCATCCAGGCCAGGATCGGCGGGCCCACCGCGGAGCCGAGCGCGACCCCGGAGATGAACATGCTGCCGCCCATCCCGCGCTCGGAGCGGGGCAGCCAGTCGGACAGGGTGCGGATCGCCGCCGGGGCGAACGGCGCCTCGCCGACGCCGAGCAGCAACCGGGGCCCGAACAGCGTGCCGACCGAGTTGACCAGCGCGGTCAGGAAGCTGGACACCGCCCAGATCAGCAGTGCGGCGGAGTAGACCACCCGGGTGCGCACCCGGTCCACCAGCATCCCGGCCGGCAGGTTCAGCAGGGTGTAGGTCCAGGTGAAGCTGGACAGCAGCAGCCCCATCACCGCGGCGTTGGTGTGGAACTCCTTGGTCAGCACCGGCGCCGCGATCGACAGGTTGACCCGGTCGACATAGGCGATCGCGGTGATGATCATTACGAACGTGGCGACGACCCAGCGCCGCCGGTTCCGCAACATGGTTGCCCTCCTCGCACCTCGGTGTGCTGCCCGACCTCGAATTCGCGCGTGCGCTAGCCCCCCGGCGGCCCGGTCGAGCCGGCCACGATCAGCTCCGGTTTGATCAGATTCGGCCCGCCACCAGCCAGCCCGCCACCAGCGGCCAGCCCACCACCAGCCACGCCGTCCAGCCGCCCGAGCAGCAACCGGGCGGCCCGGCTGGCCAGTTCCGGGTACGGCACCGCAATGGTGGTCAGCGGCGGATCACTGAGCGCGAACCAGCTCGGGTCCCCGTACACGACCAGCGACAGGTCGTCGGGCAGCCGCCGGCCACTGGCCCGCACCGCCCGCGCCGCGCCGATGGACAGCGCGCCACCGCCGATCAGCAGCGCGGTCGGCGCCGGTGAGCGGCCGAGCAGCTCCAACGCGCCCCGGTACCCGTTCTCCTGGGTGGGCTCCGGCAGGCACACCGTCACCGCGTCCCGCCCCAGCCCGGCGAGCTCCGTGCCGCGGCGGACCCCGCGCAATCGGGACTCGCCGTTGGACAGCGCCGTCGGGGTGCCCAGGTAGCCGATGCGGCGGTGCCCCAGCGCCGCCAGGTGCAGCACGCTCTCCGCGAGGGTCTGCTCGTCGTCGCTGAACACGCCGGGCGCATCGATGCCGCTGGCCCGGTGCAGCTCCACCACCGGCAGCCTGGTCAGCAGCCGCTTGGTGTCCTCCAGCACGCCGGTGCTGGTGGAGATCACCAGCCCGGCCACCCGGCTGGCCAGCAGCTCACGGAGCTGGCGCAGCTCGCGCTCCGGGTCGTTCTCGGTGATGGTCAGGATCATCTGGGTGCCGTCGGCAGACAGCAGCCGGGCGAGCTCCGCGGCCACCGCCGAGTACGCCGGGGTGTCCACGTACGGGATCATGAAGCCGACGAACGCGCGGCTGGTGTTCGCGGACAGCGCCCTGGCCAGGCGGTTCGCCACGTATCCCCGGGACTCGGCGTGCTGGCGGACCCGCTCGGCCAGCTCCGGGCGCACCGCCGCGCTGCCGTTCAGCGCACGCGACACCGTCGCCGTCGAGATGCCGAGCTCGCGGGCGAGGTCGACCACCCCGATCTCGGCGCGACGGGTCCGTGCTGCCATGGCTGAAAACCTTTACATTTCCGAATGTAATCGTTTACATCCGGCTTATTCGAGTACATCACGCCGAACACGGCCCGGTCAAGACCAGGCCGGCCGGACAGAAAAGAGCCCGACCGGTGGAAGGGCCACCGGTCGGGCTGGTCTAGTGAGCTGGCTTGTCGAGGGGCCCAAGTTCACCGGGCGCTGTAGTTCACCGGGCGCTGTAGTTCACCGGGCGCTGTAGTTCACCGGGCGCTGTAGTTCACCGGGCGCTGTAGTTCACCGGGCGCTGTGGTCCTTGAGCATCGAGGGCACCGTCCGGACCAGGATGGACAGGTCGCTGACCAGGGTGCGCGTCCGGACGTAGGTCAGGTCCAGGTGCAGCATGTCCAGCGTGCTCACCGTGGAGCGGCCGCTGACCTGCCACAGGCCGGTGATGCCGGGACGGACGGAGAACCGCGGCTGGAACTCGGCCGGGAACATCCGCGCTTCCCACTCCAGGCACGGCCGCGGTCCCACCAGCGACATGTCGCCGAACAGCACGTTGACCAGCTGAGGCAGCTCGTCGAGGCTGGTCTTGCGCAGGAACGCGCCGATCCCGGTGACCCGAGGGTCGCTGTCGAGCTTGTAGCTCCCGTCCACCGAGGTGTCCTCGCCGCGCAGCTCGGCCGCGATGAGCTGGCGCAGCATGTCGTCACCCGCTCCGGTCCGCATGGTGCGGAACTTGAACATGGTGAACGACACCCCACCGAGGCCGACCCGCCGCTGCCGGAACAAAGCGGGCCCGTCACTGCTCAGCCGGATCGCCAGGGCGATCACCAGCATCGGCAGCGCCAGCACCGCCAGTGCGATGCTCGCCACCGTGATGTCCAGTACGCGCCGCGCGAGGGACTGCCATGACGCCCCGGAAACGGTGGCGTAGAACCTGTCAACGGCGGGCATTGCGCCGGATTCGGTTCCGAGGGTGTACATCGCACTCTCCCAGGTGGTTTGCGGACACCTGGGCTATCGCCGGATCCCGGGCAACCGTTACCCGACGGGATGTGACGCTTTCGCCGCGGCCACGATCAGGTCCGCACAGGTCTCCACCGACAACCGCGTGCTGTCCAGAAGCATGTGGTAGTGGCACGGATTTGCCGGGTCAGTGCGGTAGAAGTGCTTGACGTAGCTCGTGCGGGCACTGTCGTTGTGATCGAGCGCGTCCCGGGCCTGCTGCTCGCTCAGGTGCATGGTGCGCATCGCCCGGCGCACCCGGCGGTCCGGGTCCCCGTCGAGGCGGACGTGCACGGCGGTCGGGTGGTCACGGAGCACGATCGCCGCCGCCCGGCCCAGGATCACCCCACCCTTGGCGCAGACGACCTTGCGGATGGCCGACTGGGTGCAGTTCACGAACTCCGCATCCGGCAGCAGCGCCATCCTCGGCGGGTCGTACCCGATCATGTAGTCGCTGGAGAGCGGGGCCGCCGCCGCGAGCATCCGGGACAGCCAACCCTTCACCTGCTCGTCCCGGGACAGCGCGTCCTCGATCGACACCCCGAGATCGTCGGCCACCGCCGCGGGGATGGCCCGGTCGATGAAGGGAACGTCGAGACGCTCAGCAACCGCCGGCCCGATCGTCCCGCCCCCGGCGCCGAATGCGGCGGACACCGTCACGACGTACATAGCCCGCTCCCATCTGGGAATTTGCCAGGATGAGAGCGTAGACGGCGGCGCCCGCCAGGACGAGGTAGCGCAACGCAATACGACCGAACGGCGGTCACCCGGCGTAGTAATCGGGCCACCGGCGCCGCCAGGTGACCGCACGCACACGGTCAGTACACGGGGGCCTCCTCCCCGCGATGGTCGGGCCGGTCAGCCCGCCGCCGAACCGCCGGCCTGGTCCAGCTCGGCGGCCAGCGCGGTCGCCGCGGCGCGCAGGTGCGGCACGGCCCGCTCGAGGAGCTCGTCGGTCATCCGGGTGGTCGGGCCGGAGACGGACAGCGCCGCCCGGGCCGGTCCGCCGACCAGCGCGACCGCCACACAGCGCACCCCCAGCTCCAGCTCACCCTCGTCGACGGCGTAGCCGCGAGCCCGCACCCGACCCAGCTCACGCAGATAGGCGCCCCGGTCGGTGATCGTGTGCTCGGTGTGCGCGACCAGGTCGGTACGGCTGAGCACGTCGGCCACCTGCTCGCGGTCCATCTGCGCCAGCAGTGCCTTGCCGACCGCCGTGCAGTGCGGCGACACCCGCCGGCCGACCTCGGTGAACATCCGCATCGCGTGCCGACCGGGCACCTGCGCCACGTAGACGACCTCGCTGCCGTCCAGCAGGGCCAGGTTGGCGCTCTCCCCGAGCTCGGCCACCAGTCGGGCCAGGTGCGGCCGTGCCCAGACCCCGATCAGCCGACTGGCCCCGTCGCCCAGCCGGATCAGCCGGGGCCCGAGGGCGTACTCCCGGGACGGCTGCTGGCGGACGTAGCCCAGGGTGACCAGGGTGCGGACCAGCCGGTGGATCGTCGGCAGCGGCAGCCCGGAGGCGGCGGCCAACCCGGAGAGGCCCATGGTGCCGCCGGCGGCGGCCATCGTCTCCAGCAGTGCGAAGGCCCGCTCGACCGACTGCACGCCACCGCCGGCGCGTGCGATGACTTCGTGGCCGGCCATCAAACCTCCCGGGTACGGAATCCCCCTCGGAACTGACAGCGGAACTCACAGCGGAACTCCGGGAGTGGAATTCCGTATCCCGGAAGTCTAGTGCCGGCGTCAGCGGCATGTCGGGGGAAGTCCTGGCCAGTCCGCCCACGCCGGTCGGCTACCTGTCCGCCGCGTGGCGCTCGATGAGCTCGGCGACGTCGTCAGGTCGCTCCTCGGCCAGGTAGTGCCTACCGTTCTCAAGGACCTCGACACGTCGGTCCAGCCGTGCCGGGCCCGGAGGTTCTCGGCGACACGGACGTAGTGGATCGTGGTGCCGTTCACCGCCGCGGTCCCGGAGGCAAAGTCGCCACCCAGACGCGCGAGCGGGGGGTCGCTGTGAGGTTCCCGGCGCCCGGCATCGTCCGTCCTCATCGATGTGCTCCCGTCGGTGTCTCGACGCGGCGGCAACGCGCGCCCCGTTCGCCCCTAATGGAGACTGACACCCGGCCCGGAACTCATCGGTTCATGCCGGCTACGCCGGACTCAGGCCGATGACTCAGGCCGGTGCCAGGCCGCGACCTGGAACAACCGCTGCGGGTCCTCCCCCGCCGCGAGCTCGTCGTGGCCGTGCGGCGATCGCCTGCACCGTGCGCCCGTTGTCGTCCGCGCCACCGCACTGTCACAACGAGGGACGGTGCGGTGGCGCGGGACGTGACGACCTAACGGTGTGGTCTAGCTCACCGGTCAGCTCACCAGTTGGACACGCCGGCGGGCACGGAGGCGCGGAGCTTCTCAGCGCGCTTCGCGCCCTCGGCGCGGAGCTTCTCAGCGCGCTTCGCGCCCTCGGCGCGGAGCTTCTCGGCCCGCTTCGGGACCTCGGCGCGCACCTTCGCCGCGCGCTTGCTGGCGCGTTGCAGGCGCCTATCGGCGTCCTTGCTGGCCTGCTCGATGCGCTTGCTGGCGCGTTTGCTGGCCCGCTTGCTCGCCTTGCGGGCGCGCTTGGCGACCTCGGCGGCGCGCTTCTCGGCCTCACCGCGCCACCGCTCCGCCTCCTCGAGCAGCCGCCCGGCCTGGTCGCCGAAGCGGTCGCTGGCCCGGCCGGCCACGGCGGCGGCCTGCTCGCCGGCCCGGCCGGCAACGGCGGCGGCCTGCTCGCTGGCCCGGCCGGCCAGGGCGCTGGCCTGCTCACCGGCCCGGCCGGCCCCGGCGCTGGCCTGCTCACCGGCCCGGCCAGCCACGGCGCTGGCCTGCTCACCGGCGAGGCCGGCCCGCTCGGACAGCGCGCCGAGCCCGGTGGTGATGTCCTTGTGGAACAGCTCAGCCGTGGCCGCGCTGGTGCGCCCGGCGCGACGGGCCCGCCAGGCCATCGACGGCTTGCCCTCGGTGTCGGCCGAGGCCAGCATCAGCCCGCCGAGCAGGCCCATGTTCTTGACGAACTGCACCTGGTGCAGCTTGCGCAGCTCAGGGTCCTCCATCTCCCAGAACCGGTGACCGGCCAGGGTGGTGGGGATGAGGCTGGCGGCCAGGGCGGCCGCGGACAGCCGGGGGGCCTTACCAAGTGCCAGCAGCACGCCGGCGCCGACCTTGACCCCGGCGTCCACCCGCACCATCGTCACGCTGGACGGGGGGTTCTCGACCGGCACCATCCCGGCGACCTGGTCCAGGACCGGGTGGGCCGCCTTGGCATGGCCCTCCGGGTCACGCAGCTGGGCGATTCCTCCGGTGATGAAAATGCCGGCGAGCAACGGGCGGGCAATGCGACGTAGCAGCATTTCTCAGGAATGCCCAGATCACACCCCGGTCAAACGGCAAAGCCCGAGCTGCCGGCCTACCGTGAAAGTCATGCGGATCAACTTGCCCGGCACCGTGCTGTCCGTCCACCCGCTCTGCCTCGGCGGCAACGTGTTCGGCGCGTCCGCCGACCAGGACCAGTCCTTCGAGGTACTGGACGCGTACACGGCGGCCGACGGAAACTTCATCGACACCGCCGACTCCTACCTGTGGCGGCTACCCGGCAACTCCGGCGGCGAGTCCGAGACCGTCATCGGCAACTGGCTGACCGCCAGGGGCAACCGGGCCGACGTCGTGGTGGCCACCAAGGTCGGCAACTGGCCGGTGCACCCGGGGCTGGCCGCCGCCAACATCGCCGTGGCGGCCGAGGAGTCGCTGCGCCGGCTGCGGACCGACTACATCGACCTGTACTACGCGCACCGCGACGACCCGGACACCCCGCTGGAGGAGACGCTCGGCGCCTTCGACGCGCTGGTGCGGGCCGGCAAGGTGCGCTACATCGCGGCGTCCAACTACTCCGCGCCCCGGCTCGCCGAGGCGCTGCGCATCTCGAGTGAGAACGGGCTGGCCAGCTACGTCGCGGTGCAGCCGCACTACAACCTGATGGAGCGCGACTACGAGCACGACCTGGCACCGCTGCTGGCCGAGCACGGGCTGCCCTGCCTACCGTACTTCGCGCTGGCCATGGGCTTCCTGACCGGCAAGTACGCGGCCGACACCAAGGTGGACAGCTGGCGCGCCGAGGGCGCACTCGCCTACCTGGACGACCGGGGCCGCCGGGTGCTCGCCGAGCTGGCCCGGGTGGCCGAGCACCACCAGGTCACCCAGGCCGCCGTCGCACTGGCCTGGTTGCTCGCCCAGCCGACGGTGGCGACCCCGCTGGCCAGCGCCCGCAACGTCGAGCAGCTCGCCGCGCTGCTGCCGATGGTCGAGCTGAAACTGACCGACGACGAGCTGGGGCGGCTGACCGCGGCCTCGGAGCGCTGAGAGACCTCTCAGATGCCCAGTACCGCTGACCAGCGCACCGCACTGCGCCATCCGCTCCTGTCCCGTTACCGCGTAACGGGCCTGCCGGGCGCCGCCGTAACGGCGGAACCGCCCCTGGACCGGACAGCAGGCGTTACCGACGGTAACAGTGCGTCCGGCCCTGGTCACCGCTCGCGATCGGTTCACGGTCCCGATCCCCACTCCGCACCGGTTGCGCCGTGTCGCACCTGATCACGGCTCTGTTACAACACTGCCCGTTTCAGGTGAATCAAGACGGAAAGTGCAGCACTTCGGCCTGCCGCGGCGATGACATCAGTGAAGCCGGCGGGATGCTGGCGCAGAGCACTCGGAGGGCCGAAGGATGAACGAAGACACGCGAATCGACCGCGTCAGGCAGGACATGTTCGCCGTGCTGCACGGCCAGGAGACGCCGCTGCTGACCCGCTGGAGCTACCGGGCCGATGACCCGTTCGCCGTGATGATGTCCATCAGCCGGCCGAGCGGCCGCTGGATCGACTGGCTGCTGTCCCGCGACTTACTGATCGAGGGTCTCTGCACGCCCGCCGGTGTGGGCGACGTGCGGCTGACCCCGTTCTCCGACGAGGAGTTCGACGTCCTCGAGGTGCGCATCGGCGACGACGAGGGCTTCGCCTCCCTGGAGTTCGACCGCGACCTGATCGAGCGCTTCCTCGAGGCCACCTTCGAGATCGTCCCGGCGGGTGCCGAGTCCTCGATCATCGACGTCGAAGCTGAGATCGAGAAGATCACCAACAGCTGCGCCGGCTGAGCCGGCGGTGTTGCTCGACCTTCGGCCTGGGGCCGGCGGGTATCAGCCGCGAATGCGGTGCTGCTCGCCGGCCCACTCCTTTTCCCGGAGCTCGAACTTCTGCACCTTGCCGGTGGACGTCTTCGGTAGCTCCTCGACGAACTCGATCGCCTTCGGCGCCTTGTAGCGGGCAATCTTCGCCCGCACGTGCTCGAGCAGCTCGTCCTCGCCGGCCGTCGCGCCGCCGCTCGTCAGCTCCCCGCTCTTCAGCGCCCCGCTCTTCAGTACGACGAAAGCCTTGGGCCGCTCGCCCCACTTCTCGTCCGGCACCCCGATCACCGCGACCTCCAGGACCGCCGGGTGCGACATGATCGCCTGCTCCACCTCGACCGTGGAGATGTTCTCGCCGCCGGAGACCACCACATCCTTGGCCCGGTCCCGCAGCTCGACGTAACCGTCCGGGTACCGCACACCCAGGTCACCGGAGTGGAACCAGCCGCCGGCGAACGCCCGCTCGGTGCCCTCCGCGTCGTCGAAGTAGCCCTTCATCACGTTGTTGCCGCGCATCACGATCTCGCCCATGGTCGCGCCGTCCGCCGCCACGTCGGCCATGTTCTCGTCGACCACCCGCAGCCACTCGGCGGTGATCATGCCGACACCCTGTCTGGCCTGCAGCGTCGCGCGCTCCTCGGCGTCCAGCTCGGCCCAGGCCGGTTGGAACTGGTTCACCGAGTACGGGCCGTAGGTTTCGGTCAGGCCGTAGACGTGCACGATCCGGAAGCCCATCCGCTCCATCTGCAGGATGGTGGCCGGTGCCGGCGGCGCCCCGGCGGTCGTCACCACGAGCTGGTAGTCCAGGGTCACCGCCTCCGGTGCGTTCATGATCGTGGTGACCACGGTGGGCGCCCCGTTGAGGTGGGTCACGCCGTGCTCGCCGATCAACCGCCAGATCACGTCGCCGCGCACCTCCCGCAGGCAGATGTGGGTGCCGCCGATCGCGGTCACCGCCCACGGCGTGCACCAGCCGTTGCAGTGGAACATCGGCAGCGTCCACAGGTACACCGAGTCCGGGGTGTGCGCCGAGTGCACGATCTCGGACAGCGAGTTCAGGTTGGCGCCCCGGTGGGTGTACATCACGCCCTTGGGTCGGCCGGTGGTACCCGAGGTGTAGTTGATCGAGATGGTGGCCAGCTCGTCGTCCACCGCCCAGGGCAGGGGTTCCCCCGCCGTGCCCCGGGCCACGAAGTCGTCGTAGTCCGGCCCGGCGATCCGGTCCCCCGAGCCCGGCGCGGCCGGGTCGACGACCGTGACGATCTCGGTGACTCCCGCCAGCTCGTCGGCCACCGGCGCCACCGTCGCGGCCAGCACCGCGTCCACCACCAGCAGCTTCGCGCCGCTGTGGTCCAGGATGTAGCGCACCTCGTCGGTGGAGAGCCGGGTGTTGATGGCCACCAGCACCGCACCGGCCAGCGGCACCGCGAAGTGCGCCACCAGCATCTCCGGCAGGTTCGGCAACAGGTAGGCGACCCGGTCGCCCGGCGCGATGCCCGAGGCCCGCAGTGCCCTGGCCACCTGGGTCGCCGCCTCGGCGAACTCCGCATAGCTGTAGCGCCGGTCGCCGTAGACGATCGCGGTCTTGTCCGGGTACACCTCCGCGCTGCGGCGCAGGTAGGAAAGCGGGGTGAGCTCGGTCTGGTACACGGCGCCGGGCACGGAGCACCTCCACGTAGACAGGCTCGTGAGTGGCTGACGTTGCGCTGGCGACGCCAGCCACTCACGAGTGGTGGCCTGGGCAGACCCTACGGCCACTCGATGCCGGTCAGCCAGGGTCAGCCGGTGGTGGCCGGGATGGGTTGGGCGGCCAGGAACGGCAGCACCTCCGCCAGGAACTCCTCGGTGCGCTCCAGCCCGAGCGCGTGGCTGGAGCCCGGCCCGGTGAACAGCTTGAACTTCGCGCCCGGGATCAGGTCGGCCACCTTCTGGCACTGCCAGACCGGGGTAAGCAGGTCCTGCTCGCCGGCGATCACCAGGGTCGGCCTGTCGATGCTCGGCAGCCGGTCGGTCGTGTTGTGCGCCAGGTCGGCGTCCCACTGCTCCACGACCACCTTGACCTGGGCCTCGGTCTGCGGGAACAGCGGCAGCATCTGCTCCATCACGGCCGGGAAGTCCGGCGAGTTCAGCAGCTCCGGGGAGAACGCCAGGCCCAGCGCGGTCAGCGCGGTCTGCACGTCCCCGGTGCGCCACGGGTAGCTCAGGGCGGTCAGCCCGCAGGCCTGGAAGCCGTCCAGTGCCGCGTAGGTGCCCCACAGCACCAGTGACGCCACCTTCTCGGGGTGGGCCAGCACCAGCTCCTGCGCCACCAGCGTGCCCAGCGACCAGCCCACCACGTGTGCACTCGGCACACCGACAGCGTCCAGCACCGCGGCCGCGTCCCGCGCCATGCTGGCCGTCGAGAGCGGGCCGGTGCCGCGTTCGGAGTCACCGATGCCCCGGTGGTTGTAGCTGATCACGTGGTAGTTCTCGGCCAGCCCCGCGGCCAGCGCGCCCCACAACAGGTAGTGCTGCGTCGTACCGCAGATCAGCAGCAACGACGGGTTGGCCCGGTCCCCGCTCTCCACCACGTCCAACCGGGTACCGGTGCTGACATCGAGCAACATGAACCGTGCCTCCTCGCCTGGGGTCGCCTGTGCTGGTCGCCTGTGATCGACTCTGCCGCAGTGTGCCAGCGGATCCCTGACAACGCGCGCTGACCGGTTACCCTCCGGTAGGTGGACATCCTCGAGATCGCCGACCGGAACTGGCCGATCCTGCGCCGGGTCGCCTCCGCGCACGCCGCCGTCTACCGCGCCACGCACGGGGTGATCGGCCACCGCATCCCGGGCGCCGCGCCGATGCTGCTGCTCGACCACGTCGGCGCTCGCTCCGGTGCCCCGCGCACCACCCCGCTGGTCTACGTCCGCGACGGCGACGACCTGGTGGTCGTGGCGTCCAAGGGCGGCCACCCCAAGCATCCCGCCTGGTATCACAACCTCAAGGCCAACCCGTTGACCACCGTTCAGGTCGGTAGCGAGAAGCGCCAGGTCAGGGCCAGGGTCGCCGACGCCACCGAGCGCGAACGGCTGTGGCCCCTGGCGCTGCGTACCTATGCCGGCTACGCCTCCTACCAGGAGCGCACCGGCCGGGAGATCCCGCTCGTCATCCTGGAGCGGGTGTGACCGGCGGGGCGGCCGCCCGCTTCCGGGCCGCCGTGGAAGCCGCCGACCTCGACGGCGCGCTCGCCCAGTTCGCCGACGACGTGGTGTTCAACAGCCCGGTGGTGTACAAGCCGTACCAGGGCAAGGACGCACTCGGGATGATCCTCGGCGCGGTGTTCCGAGTGTTCGAGAACTTCCGCTACACCGCCGAGTACTCCGGACCGGACGGTCACGTGCTGGTCTTCGCGGCCGACGTGGACGGCCGGGAGCTGCAGGGCGTGGACATCCTGCGCACCGGCCCGGACCCCGAGGCGCCGCTGACCGAGCTCACCGTGCTGATCCGGCCGTACTCGGGCGCCACCGCGCTCCGGGAGCGGATGGCCGCCCTGCTGTCCGGCTGAGCCGCACCGTCCGGCTGAGCCCCACTGTCCGGCTGAGCCCGAAACCGCAGATCAGCTGTGCCGGGAGGGCGAGTTGAGTGTCGGCGTGTCGTTCCTCATCCTCGACCTGCTCGGCGTCGCGGTGTTCGCGGTGTCCGGCGCGCTGGCCGCGATCCGGGCCCGGATGGACGTGTTCGGGGTGGTGGTGCTCGGCATGACCACCGCACTGGGCGGCGGCGTGGTCCGGGACGTACTACTGGGCATCACCCCGCCGAGCACGCTGCGCCAGTGGCCCTACCTGCTCGTCGCCGCACTGGTCGCGCTGGCCACCTTCCTGCTGCGCCCGGCCGGTGGGGCCTACCGCTCCCGCCCGGCGGGCGCGCTGGTCCGCCGCACCATCCTGGTGGCCGACGCGCTCGGGCTGGCCCTGTTCGTCACCACCGGCACCGCCACCGGCCTGGCCGCCGGCGCACCCGCGGTCACCGCCTGTCTGGTCGGCGCGATCAGCGGCATCGGCGGCGGGGTGGCACGGGACGTGCTGCTGCGCGAGATCCCGATGGTGCTGCACCGGGAGATCTACGCGCTGCCCGCCGTACTCGGTGCCGCGCTGGTCGCCGTCGGCAGCCGGCTCGACTGGCCGAGTACCCCGGTGCTGGTGGCCTCGGCGGCCCTGATCGCCGGGCTGCGACTCCTCGCGATCTGGCGCCATTGGGACGCACCACACCCCAAGTAAACCCACATGGGCTCCACCATTCGGCCTAATGCGACCGTTTGGCGCAGGAAGTGGCCGTTCGTCGAGGGCGATTGCAACCGTAACGGGCCGTTCGGCCGAAAAAAGGCGCATAACCTGCGGCGACACACCGGGGACCCGCTTGGCATGACCCCCGTCTCCTTCGTAAGCTGCCCGAACACATCACGATCCGATCTCGCCACCTGGATCCTGAGCCGGCCTCCCCACTGGCTCACCGGACCCCCGACCGGACATCCCGGTGGCAGATCTTCGGTCGCGGAAAGGCAGAGAACTTCGTGGCTCGTCACCGCTCCCCAGGCGGCCGCGGCACGGTTTCGGCGTACATGCCGTCACCTGACGCGCGCCGTGCGAAGTCCGAACAGGCGTTCGGCGTAGCGTCCTTCGAGGCGACCTCGCTGATCGCGGCGATCCCGGCGGAAGACTGCGGACGCTCGGCGCATCGCCGTGCCCCGCTCAAGCCGCCCACGGTCCGTGGCAACACGGTGGTCGGTGCGACCGCGGCGCTCGGCGCCGTGGTCACCGGCGGATTCATGGCCGGCAGCCCCAGCGTGCCCGGCGCCACCGCCGACGCCGCCGAGGCGGCCCTCCCGGCGACGAGTCTCGCGGCGGCCACCCAGCCGTTGCACATCGCGACGGTCGCCTCGGGCTCCACGTTCCACGACATCAGCGCCACCACCGCGATGCTCCCGGTGGTCGTACCGGGTGACCGGGTGGCCGCCAACGACAACCGGGACGTCGAGGCCCTGCACAAGGGTGAGGCGCTGGCCGCCGAGGCGGTCGCCCAGCACGCCCTCGCGGTGAAGGAAGCCAGCATTCTCGCCGGTGGCGGCGGCCTGGACGACTGGATCGCGGTGGCGCTGGACAAGCTGAACCTGCCGCAGGCGCTGTCCGGCGGCGTCAAGCGGGTCATCATGGCGGAGTCGCGGGGCAACCCGCACGCGATCAACCGCACCGACAGCAACGCGATGGCCGGGCGTCCGTCGCAGGGCCTGATGCAGGTCATCCCGAGCACCTTCCGGGCCTACGTGCTGCCCGAGCTGGCCGGCCGGCCGATCACCGACCCGGTCGCCAACATCACCGCCGGCGTCCGGTACATGATCGCCAACTACGGCATCGGCACCCTGAAGGCCGGCGGCCGCCGCTTCAACGGCCAGTACGTGGGTTACTAGACCCGAGCGCGGCTCACCCCGCTCACAGCTCACAGACCGCCGGGGCCACACGGCCCGGGCGGTCTTCTGTTCGCGGTACTCGCACCCGCAAAGATTTGACGCCCGACTAAATAGCGCGGGAAACTGCGGGTCGGATCAGCGGGTGGAAGGAGCTGCATCGTGCGGCGAAACCTCTTCGAGGCGGACCACGAGTCATTCCGCGAGGCCGTGCGGGCCTTCTTCGACCGCGAGGTGGTGCCGCACCTGGCCGACTGGGAGGCCGCCGGCATCGTCGCGCGCGAGCTGTTCACCACCGCGGGCAAGGCCGGCTTCCTGGGGATGGCGATCCCGGAGGAGCTCGGCGGCGGCGGGGTGGACGACTTCCGGTTCAACATGGTGATCGGCGAGGAGGCCACCCGGGCCGGCGCCGCCGCCGCCGGGCTCGGCATCACGCTGCACAACGACGTCGCACTGCCCTACTTCCTGCGCTACTGCTCCGAGGAGCAGCAGCGGCGCTGGCTGCCCGGCATCGCCAGCGGCGAGCTGATCACCGCCATCGCGATGACCGAGCCGGGCATCGGCTCCGACCTGGCCTCGATGTCCACCACGGCGATCCGGGACGGCGAGCACTACCTGGTCAACGGCGCGAAGACGTTCATCACCAACGGCATCAACGCCGACCTGGTGATCACCGCCGTGAAGACCGACCCGGCGCAGCGGCACGCGGGCATGAGCCTGCTGGTGATCGAGCGCGGGATGCCCGGCTTCGAGCGCGGCCGCAACCTGGACAAGCTCGGCCAGCACGCCCAGGACACCGCTGAGCTGTCCTTCACCGACGTCCGGGTCCCGGTGGCCAACCTGCTCGGCGAGGAGGGCCAGGGCTTCCGTCAGCTGGTCGCCAACCTGCCCCAGGAGCGGGTGTCCATCGCGTTGTCCGCCGTCGCGTCGGCCGCCGTCGCCCTGGAGCACACCCTGACCTACGTCAAGGAGCGCCGCGCGTTCGGCCAGCCGATCGGCAGCTTCCAGAACAGCAGGTTCGTGCTCGCCGAGATCGCCACCGAGGTGGACATCGCGCAGACCTACGTGGACCGCTGCGTGGCCGAGCTCAACGCGGGCGAGCTCAGCGCGGAGGACGCGGCGAAGGCCAAGTGGTGGTGCACCGAGTTGCAGGGCCGGGTGGTGGACCGCTGCCTGCAGCTGCACGGCGGGTACGGCTACATGAACGAGTACCCGATCGCCAAGGCGTACGCCGACGCGCGGATCACCCGGATCTACGGCGGTACCACCGAGATCATGAAGGAGGTCGTCGGCCGGTCCCTTGGCCTGTGAGTGGTACTGGTCGCCAGAGCGACCGATACCACTCACGGGCGGGAGGGGTCAGGAGACGCCGGCGAACTCGAGGGCCTCGGCCCAGGTGCCGGACTTCATGATCTGCCGGCGGTACTTCATGATCTGGGTGGGCCGGTCGATGCTGATGCAGCCGGTCAGCCGGTCACCGCGGCGGTAGAGGGCGAGGAACTTGTCCTCACCCAACTCCTCACTGACCACCCGGATCTCGTCCGCCTGCGGGATACCGACGAACTGGATCCGGCTGTCGTACCAGTCCGACCAGAAGTACGGCACACCCGCCGCCGGCTTCGCCTCCGCCGGGTTGATCGCATTCCGCGCCGCCAACATGCCCTGCTCCGCGGCGTTGGTCCAGTGCTCCAGGCGCATCACCAACCCGTCGAACAACGGATGCGGAAAATGCGCCACATCCCCGGCCGCGTACACCCCCGCCAACCCGGTAGCCAACGTCTCATCACAGACGATGCCCCCGTCCCGCTCATGCAACGTCACACCCGAGCCGGCCAACCAGTCCGTATTCGGGGCCACCCCGGTACCCACCACCACCAGATCAGCCGGGATCGTGCTGCCGTCGTCCAACGACACCCCGGTCACCCGGCCGTCCGCACCGCACAGCCCGGTCACCTTCACCCCGCAGCGCAGGTCGGTACCGTTCGCCAGGTGCAGCTCGGCACACGCCCGACCCATCTGCTCGCCCACCGACCGCACCAGCGGCACCGGCAACGCCTCCAGCACCGTCACCGGCAGACCCCGCTTGCGCGCCCCGGCAGCCACCTCCGACCCGATGAACCCGGCACCCACCACGACCACCCGCGCACCCGCGTCGAACGCCGCCCGGATCGCCACCGCATCATCCAGCGTGCGCAACGTGTGCACCCCGGCCAACTCCTCGGTACCCGGCAACGTCCGCGCCTTCGCACCGGTCGCGATCACCGCCGCGGTGTACTCCAGCTCGGTGCCGTCGCTGAGCGAGAAGACCCGGCGCTCGGGGTCGAGGCCGGTGGCCCAGGTGCCCAGCCGCAGGTCGGCCAACTCGCCGAGCTCGGTGCGCAGCTCCTCGTCGGTGCGGTAGGTCGGGTCCTCCGGCTCGTCGGTGCCGGCCTCCAGGTACGCCTTGGACAGCGGCGGGCGGTCGTACGGCAGATGCACCTCGCCGCCGACCAGGGTCAGCGCCCCGTCGTACCCGGACTTCCGCGCGGTCTGCGCCGCCCTCAGCCCGGCCAGCGAGGCTCCTACCACCACGAACCGCTCAGCCACCACTGATCCTCAGTCCTCCACCAGCGTGAGCGCCTCGGTCGGGCAGGCCATGACAGCCGCCTCGGCCGCTTCCAGGTCGTCGGACCCCGGCCGATCGTTGAGTACCGTCAGCGAGCCGTCGTCCTGGACCTCGAACAGGTCCGGGGCCTCTGCCTCGCACATGCCCAGTCCGGTGCACTTGTCCCGGTCGACCACAATCCGCATGGTCCTGCTCCTTACTTCTCAGGTGTGAAGGTAAAGGGTAGGCGTTTGACGCCGCGCATGAAGTTGGTACCCAGCAGGTCGGGCTCGCCGGCCTGGAAGTCCGGTACCCGGGTGAGCAGCTCGCTGAACAGTGCGCGCAGCGCCCCCTTGGCGAGCTGGTTGCCCAGGCAGAAGTGCAGCCCGCCGCCGCCGAACCCGACGTGCGGGTTGGGGTCGCGGGACAGGTCGAACCGCTCCGGCTCGTCGAACACGTCCTCGTCCCGGTTGCCCGACGGGTAGAACAGCACGACCTTGTCGCCCGGGATGATCTTCCTGCCGGCCAGCTCGGTCTCCACGACGGCGGTGCGTCGGAAGGTCATCACCGGCGAGGCGAACCGGACGAACTCCTCCAGCGCGGTCTTGATCCGGCCGTCGAAGTCCGCGCGCAGCCAGTCCCGCTGGTCCGGGAACTCGGTCATCGCCTTCACCGTGAAGGCGGAGGTGTGCTTCGTGGTGTCGGTGCCGGCCACCGACAGCAGGGTGAAGAACGCACCGATGTCATGGTCGGTGAGCCTCTCGCCGTCGACCTCGGCCTGCACCAGGCTGGTGAACAGGTCGTCGGCCGGGTTCTTGCGCCGCTCGGCGGTGAGCTCCCCCGCGATACCGTGCAGGATCTGGCACGCCTCCAGTGTCACCTCGGCCGGCGAGCGGTCACCGAGGCGCTCCGGGTCCGCCCAGGACACCACGTCGCCGGCCGACTTCGCGGTCTGCGCGCGCACCTCCTCGGGCACCCCGAACATGTCGCAGAACAGCCGCACCGGCAGCGGCTCCGCGCACCGCTCGACGAACTCGATCTCGCCGGACGGGTCGGCGGCGAAGCTGTCCACCACCTCGCGGGCGGCGACCTTGATCTGCTCGTCGATGCGCTGGATCCGCTTGGGCGTGAACGCCGAGCTGACCAGCTTGCGCAGGTGGTCGTGCCGGGGCGCGTCCATCGCGAGGAACGACTGGGACATCTCCAGGAACTCCGGCGGCAACAGGTCGAACAGCACGCCCTGGCCGGAGATGAAGCTCTTGGCGTCCCGGCTGACCTTCACGATGTCGGCGTGCCTGGTCACCGCCCAGTAACCGGGGTCGTTGGGGTCGGGTGCGACCGCGTCCTCCACCGGGCGCTGCCAGGAGACCGGGTCCTCGGCGCGCAGC
This sequence comes from Pseudonocardia sp. Cha107L01, assembly GCF_052566575.1. Classification (NCBI taxonomy): domain Bacteria; kingdom Bacillati; phylum Actinomycetota; class Actinomycetes; order Pseudonocardiales; family Pseudonocardiaceae; genus Pseudonocardia; species Pseudonocardia sp. Cha107L01. Next base: position 3,140,715 of record NZ_CP199579.1, on the reverse strand, counting down.
CGGGCGAACCGCTCGTCGCGCTGCTCGGAGGTCTGGGCCCAGAACGCCTTCGACGAGACGTCGATCGGCGAATGCTCGGGCTTGGCCTCCGACGTGGCCGGAATGAACTCGGTGTCGACTGTCACGGCATCCTCCCGGGAACGCGGGGGCGTCGGCGTCCGCCCGGGAGCTGGTGCTGCCCCCGGGGCCGCTAGCTCGCCGGCCCCCGGTGGACACTTAGTGTGCCGGCGGGTGCAGCCGGTGAGCATCACCCGCCGAGAGGGTCCTCGTGCCTCTATCGAGAGACCCGCGCCTACCCCCCTGCCCTTGAGCGGCGGCGCGGGTCACAGTCCGTCGGCGAGCTCCACGATCCGCTCGATCTGGTGCGCGGTGGCGGCCGCGTTCGCACCGAGCGGCGTCATGTTCAGCGTGGTCACGCCGGCCTCGGACAGCGCGGCCAGCCGCTCCTTGATCAGGCCCTCCGGGCCCAGCAGGCCGACCCCGTCGATCAGCGCGTCCGGCAGCGCGGCGGCCGCCTCGTCCTTTTTGCCGTCCAGGTAGAGGTCTTGCACCGTCTTCGCGGCATCCTCGAACCCGTAGCGCCGGGCCAGGTCGTTGTAGAAGTTCTTACCCCGGGCGCCCATGCCACCGACGTAGAGGGCCAGCAGCGGCCGGATCGCATCGCGCAGCGCGGGCAGGTCCTCGCCGATCGCTACCGGGATCTGCGGCACCACGTCCAGCTCGCCCAACTCCGGGGCCCGCTTCGCCTTGCCGGCGGCCAACGCGTCACCCCACACGTCGGCGGCCCGCTCCGGCAGGTAGAACAGCGGCTGCCAGCCGTTCCCGATCTCCGCGGTGAGCTCGACGTTCTTCGGCCCGATCGAGGCGATCACGATCGGGATGTCGGCCCGCACCGGGTGGTTGATCAGCTTGAGCGGCTTGCCCAACCCGGTGCCCTGCCCCTCCGGCAGCGGCACCTGGTAGTAGCGCCCCTGGTACTGCACCCGCTCCCGCCGCCACACCTGCCGGCAGATCTCCACCAGCTCCCGGGTGTGCCCGAGCGGCGCGGTGTAGGGCACGCCGTGGAACCCCTCGATCACCTGCGGGCCCGAGGCACCGATACCCAGGGTGAACCGGCCGCCGGAGACGTAGTCCAGTCCGGCCGCCGTCATCGCGGTCAGCGACGGCGTGCGGGTGTAGAGCTGCAGGATCCCGGAGGCGATCTCCAGCCGCTCGGTGCGCGCCGCGATGAAGCCGAGCTGCGACACCGCGTCGAAGCTGTATGCCTCGGGCACGAACAGGATCTGCAGACCGGCCCGCTCGTAGTCCGCGACAGCGGCCACCGTCTCGGCGAACCCACCGCTGTAGTTCAGCGTCATCCCAATGCGCACGAGCGGCTCCTCAGCGTCGAGTCGAGTCAGTCGGTCCCGGGCCGGACACCCCTCGGATTTCAGCACATAGCGCTGTCACGGACGCGGCTACGTGACCCGGCGCACGCCCGGTCGGGTGGCGCTCAGAGCCGGGCGAGGGGGCTGCCCGCACCCGGCTTCAGCGCGAGGACCTCGGAGAACCCGTCCAGCAGGCACTGCACGAACAGCTCCGGCTCGGTGAACGAAGCCGAGTCGAAGTTGACCCCGACGCAGCCCACCGCACCGTGCGTCACCAGGGTGATCATCGCGGCACAGCCGGGCAGCGGCGCGTACGGGTACATCCGCTCGATCCGCGCGCCGGCCAGGTACAGCTCGCCGGGAATGCCGGGCACGTTGCTCGCCTGCAGGTCGTTGCCCTTGGTCAGCGGCCCGGCGACCTGGGCGATCAGCGGCCCGGGCAACCGGGCCAGCGCCGGGGACAGCAGGCCGATGGTGTTGACCGCCGGCTCGGCCCGCGCGCTCAGGATAAGTGCCCGGATCTCCTCGATCCGTTCCTTCGGGTCCTCGGTGGCGACCGGCCCGGAGAGCCGGATGGACGCGATCTTGTTGCCGCCCTCGGTGTCCCCGGGCTGGCGCACCGAGATCGGGATGGCCATCGGGATCGCGTCCACGTGCACGCCCATCGCCTCGTGGTAGCGCCGGTAGCCGCCCAGGAGCGCCGCGAGGTAGACGTCGTTGACCGATCCGCCGGCCACCTTGCCGGCCGCCTTGAGGTCGGCGAACGGCACGTCCAGCGCGGCGAACCGCCAGGCCAGGCTGCGCTTCGCGAGCAGCGGGGACCCCGGTGCCTCGGGCGGCATCATCATCCGGCGCAGGGACTGCCCGTAGCGCAGTGTGCCCTTCAGGTTGCCCAGGGCGCGCCAGGCGCCGGTGCCGACCTCGCGCAGCGCGCCGGGGACCCCCTCGACGTCGCCGCGCACCTGGGTCGCCAGCGCGTCGAGCGGGCTGATCCGGTTGCCCTCGGTGACCGCGGGGCTCGGCCGGTCCGGGTTGGGCTCGCGGGTGCGGGAGTGCAGCAGGCCGAGCAGGTGCATGACGCCCATGCCGTCGCTGGCCGAGTGGTGCAGCTTGATCAGGTAGGCCGCCCGGCCGCCGGGCAGTCCCTCGTAGAGCACCGCCTCCCACGGCGGGCGGGTGCGGTCGAACGGGGTCATCGCCACCAGGGCGGCCGCCTCCAGCAGCTCCGGCCACCCGCAGCCCTCGGGCAGCCGGGTACGCCGCACGTGGAACCGCAGGTCGAAGTCGGGGTCGACGCTCCACCTCGGGGTGCCGAGGCCGAGCGGCGGTTCCACCACCCGCTCGCGGAACCGGGGCACCATCCGCACCCCCCACTCGTGCGCGGCGAGGAAGCGGTCCCAGTCCGGGACGGTGTCCAGCTCCTCCAGCCCGATCACCGGTGAGCGCAGCGCGCGGTCCGACTCGGCGCGCCACATCACCGTCTCGAACGAGTTCATCCCGTCGCCGGCGCCCCAGCTCAACGGGGTCCCCGCCGCGCCGTCCCGCTGATCGGCCATCAGGCGTCCCCGTCCGAGGAGTTCGAGTCGGTTTCTGACTCCGAGGGGGGCGCCGGCCGCCCGGGCCAGTGCGCCAGCACGTCGACGAACATCCCGCGCACCTCGGCGGTGTGTTCGGCCACCGTCTCGGTCCGCCAGCCGGAGGTGTCGACCGGCGGCAGCACCACCACCTCGACGGTGCCGGCCCTGATCACCTGGGCGCCGCGCCACATCACCTCGCCGGCGTTGCGGATCACGATCGGCACCACCGGAACGCCGGCCTGCATGGCGATGTGGAACGCGCCCTTCTTGAACGGTCCCAGCCGCGGCGTGGCCGAGCGGGTGCCCTCCGGCGCCATCATCAGCGAGATGCCCTCGTCGCGCATCTTCGCCACCGCGGGCTCCAGTGCGGCCCGGGCCTGCGCCGTGTTGCCCCTGTCCACGAAGGCCACGTCGGCCAGCTGGAACAGCTGACCGAACCCGGGGATGTTCTTGGCCTCCTTCTTGGCCACCCCGGTGAACTGCCCGCGCACCAGCTTCATCGCCAGGATCGGGTCGATCTTGCTCTGGTGGTTGAACAGGAACAGGCAGGGTCGCGCCGAGGTCAGGTACTCAGCACCGCTGATCACCCGTACGTCGACGCCGGCAAGGCCGAGCCCGAGGTCCGAGCCCAGCGCGGTGGTCACGTCCAGCATGTCGCGCCGAGAACGGCGCAGCAGGCCCACGCCGATGCCGGCACCGACGGCGGCCGCGAAGCCGCCGTAGAAGCCGATCGTGCGCAGCACCTCGACCGGGCTGGGCCGCCCGCCGCGCGGCACGCAGCGCAGCACCGGCCAGCCGCGCCGGGCAGCCTCCGAGGCCAGCCCGGCCTGCGGCGCCACCGCCACCGGGTTGCCCACGGTCTCCAGGAACATCACGTCCTCGTCGCCGTTGCTGTAGCCGAACGAGGCGGTCAGGTCGACGTCGTGCGCGGCGGCCATGGCACGCACCGCGCGCGCCTTGCCGAGACCCCACAGCGGCGCTCCGGCCGGCCGCCCGGTCACCACACCGTCGACCACCTCCAGCTCGGTGCACAGCACGTGCTCGGCGCCCATGTCCCTGGCCATCGGCTCGACCTGGAACCGGGTGGCCGAGGAGGCCAGCACCACGGTGTGGCCCATCTCGTGGTGCGCCTCGATCAGCTCCCACACCTCGGTGTGCACCTGGGCGGCGATCTCGTTCTTGAACAGCGACTGGCCGAGCTTCAGCAGCTCCTCGGGGGTCTTGCCCCGGTAGGCCGCCAGCGACAGGTCCAGCAGCTCGGCGAAGTCCCGCTCCGAGCTGACCCCGCGCACGCTGGCCCAGGTCATCCTCGCCAGCTCGGTCGCCCCGATCTCCCGGTCGCGCAACCGCTTGTTGTAGAACGCCATCGCGGAGTACCCGGAGATCACCGTGCCGTCGTAGTCGAAGCACGCCGCGATCTTCGGCCCCCTCGGCGCCGCATACACCCGGGCGATCAGCTCATCCAGCTTCATCGCACACCCCGTCCAGAACCCGCGCCGCAGTACCGCGCGGGCCAACCTACCTGGCCGATCCCCGGTCGCCATGATCACGGGCAGAACTTCAACCAAATTCCCCCGGGATACAAACGGTCAGAATTGACTGGTAGCGCCGCGGGCCGGCACACTGGCGCACTACTCATCGCCGAGGAGGGCCACTGTGGACATCGAGGGCAGCGTCGCGCTGATCAATTGCGGCGCCTCCGGGCCGAGCCTGAGCGGCTACTGAGGCAAGGACGGCGGCGGAGAGCGGGCCCGGCATGGAGTGGGAGTTCGACGAGCAGGCGTCGACCGCCTACCCGCTCTATTCCCGCGCGGTCGTGGGCGACCTGTGCCCCGACCCGGTGACACCGCTGACCGCGACCGCCGGCGTGGGCGCCGAGCTCGGGCCGGCGTGGACCGAGGTGTACGCCGAGACCGGGTTGCGCCCGCTGCCCGGCCGCAACCCCGGCTCCACCGCGCGGGAGCGCACCGGGGAGCACCCGGTCTCCATGTTCGGCGCCTACCTGTACCTGAACACGACCATGCTGCGGCTGTTCGGTGTCTACGCGGGTGGCGCCGACCCGATGGCGTTCGCCCGCCAGTACCTGGGTGAGCGGCCGGACGTACCTCGGCAGCGCGACGAGCGGCCGGTACTGGAAGCGGCCGGCGACCGGCTGGCGAACTGGGTGCGCGGCGCGCTGTCCGATCCGCCGGACCGCTCCGAGCACACCAGGGCCGCGCGCCGGCTGATCGAGCAGCGGGCCGCCCGGCCCGACCTTGCCGGCTGCCCCGACGCCGAGCTGAGCGCCCGGATCGGCGCGCTGCGCGGTGAGCTGAGGGAGGCGCTGCGGCTGCACGCACACGCCGAGCTGGCGACCGCGGTGGCAAACGAGCTGCTCACCAGGGCCACCGAGGATGGCGGCCACCCCGGGTTGACCGGCGCGCTGGTCGCCGGGCTCGGCGGCTCGGTCACCGAGCAGCCGGTCACCCGGCTGTGGCAGGCCGGCCGGCTGATCCACCAGTCGGAGCGGCTGGGGAAGCTGTTCGGCCAGGGATTGGCCAGTGTCACCGCGCAGCTGGCGGGCGCGAGCAACGGCGAGGTCGGCCGACTGCGCTCTGCGCTGGCCGGGCTGCGCACCGAGCACGGCCACCACGGCCCGGCCGAGTGGGAGCTGGCCGCCGACACCTGGGGCACCGAGCCGCGGCTGATGCTGTCCGTGCTGGACGTGCTGCGCCGAGCCGGTGACGAGCCCGACCCGGCCGCTCGCGCCGCCCTGCGCGCCGAGCACAGCGCCGAGTCCGCCTCGGCCGTGCGCGGTTCGATGCGCGGCAGCCCGCAGGCGCTGGCCCGGTTCGACACCGCACTGGCCGCCGCCAGCAGTTGGTTGCTGGCCCGCCACCGGATCCACCAGGTTGTCTCCGGGCTGCACCACGAGCAGCGCCTGGCCGCCCGCGAGCTGGGCCGCCGCCACGTCGCCACCGGCCTGCTGGACAGCGTCGACCAGATCTTCATGCTGCTGGTCGGCGAGCTCGACGAGTTCGTCGCCGAGCCGGAGCGGTTCGGCGAGTCACTGCGGATGCGGGCCTACGACTACCACGCGCTGGCCACCTACCAGCCGCCCTTCGTCACGGTGGGGCAGCCGCCACCGGTGGTGCGCTGGCCGAGGGGCTCCACGGCCAAGACCCTGGTCGGGCGCCGGGGTATCACCGGTACCGCGGCCAGCCCCGGTGCGGTGAGCGGCACGGCCAGGGTGCTGCGCTCGGCCGCCCTGCCAGCCGAGCTGCACCCCGGCGACGTACTCGTCGCGCCGTCGGCCGGGCCGGCCTGGGTACCACTGCTGCCGGTCGTCGCCGCCGTGGTCACTGATGCCGGCGCCGCGCTGTCCGCCGTCGCGGTGGCATGCCGCGACCTGGGCATCCCGTGCGTGGTGGCCACCGTCGACGCCACCACCCGGATCGGCAACGGGGCGACCGTGGAGGTGGACGGCTTCGCCGGCACCGTCCGGCTCACCGGGCGGGGCGAGGACGGCGGGCGACCGCCACCGGCCCAGGTGGCCGACCAACCCACCATCAGTTCCGCATGACCGCCCACGACGAAAAGGTCTCCCCCTTGGCTGAACCGGACCGCCCGCGGCGCCGCAGCCGGAGCGAACGCAGCGCGGACAGCCGCCAACTGATCCTGGATGCGACCGTGGACTGCCTGCTGGAGAACGGCTACGCACGCACCACCACGCTGACCATCCAGGCCAGGGCGGGGGTGTCCCGGGGTCGGCTGCTGCACCACTTCCCGTCCAGGGAGGGGCTGCTGGTGGCGGCCTGCCAGCACCTGGCCAGCAACCATCTGGCCGAGCTGGAGAGCTGGGTCGCGGTGTCACTGGACTCCCGGGGGTCCGAGCTGGACCGGCTGGACCGGGTCATCGACCTGTTCTGGTCCACCTTCGAGCAGCGCTACTTCTGGGGTGCGATCGAGCTGTGGACCGCCGCGCGCACCGATGAGCGGCTGCGCAGCACACTGATGCCCGAGGAACGCCGGCTGGGCACGGCGGTGCGGCACGTCATCGACGCTCTGTTCGGCCCGAGGTTCAGCAGCCACCCGCGGTATCCGATGGTCCGCGAGATCCTGCTGACCAGCATGCGGGGCGTCGCGATGACGTACGCCTTCGACCGCCGCGACCGGCTCACCGACCCGCACCTGGCGCTGTGGCGGAGCATCGCCTACCTGCTGGTCGAGGACGCCAGCCCGGCGGTTGTCGCGGTCGCGCACCAAAACAGTCACAACTGACTGTCAAGTGGCACTGGCTGGCGTCAGTTGGCGCCAGTTCGCTCTAGAAGGGCGCGGCCGATCCGCCGGAGAACAGCTTCACCGCGATGAACAGCGCGGCGAGCAGCACTACCGCCGCGACCGCGATCCACACCATCTGCGGCTCCACCGCGAACTGGTAGGCGCGCTTCGGCGTCGGCCGCCTGCGCTCCGCCGCCGCCTCCGCGTCCTCCAGCCGGGGCGGGCCGACGAAGTCGGAGAACTCGAACCGGCGGTCGAAGTCCTCGGTGGTCTCCACCCCGTCCAGCACCTCCTCCGGCGGGCCGGACGCGACGATGCGGCCGTTGACCATGATCGCCAGGTTGTCCGCGATGGACCGGGCCAGCTCCAGGTTGTGCGTGGTGACCAGCAGGGTGCAGCCGGTGCGGGCCCTCAGGCTGCGCACCGCGTCGAGCATCGCGGTGGAGTGTTCCCGGTCCAGCCCGACGTCGATCTCGTCCAGCACGGTCAGCGGGGCGTCCGCGACCAGCGCCCTGGCCAGCGCGAGGCGCTTGCTCGCGTGCGCCGGCAGCGTGTCGGGGAGGCGGTCGGACTCCTCGACAAGGCGCAGCTCGCGCAGCCGGGCCATCGCGCGGTCGTGTCGCTCGTCGTCCGGGACGCCGAGCGCCTCCAGGCTGTAGGTGAGGTTCTCCAGCACGGTGAGCGAGCTGAACACCGAGGTACTGAACAGGTTGTGCCCGCCCAGCATGGCGCCGAGACCCCTGCGAATCTCCTGCCGCTCCTCCTTGGAGGAGTCCCAGTAGTCGCGGCCACCGATCCACACGGTGCCCCCGTCGGGCTCCAGCAGGCCGACGACGTGCTTGATCAGGGTCGTCTTGCCCACCCCTGACGGCCCCATCAGCACGGTGACCATGCCGGCGGGGACGAGCAGCCGCAGTCGGTGCAGCACGGCGCTGTCATCGAGAATGGTGGTGATGTTGTCGAGCTCGACCTCGGGGGCCAACAAGCCAGGCCGGGGCCGAATCGGCTCTAGTGGCATCCCTCGGCTCCCAGTTCATAACGGTCGGCGACAACTCATTTACTGGCATTGATCGTATACCAGATCCGGTGTTTTCATCGTGTGTGGTCGGCGGCCCTTTCACTGCCCCGATCCACTATTCCCACTGACGAGTGAGCCGGACCTATTCGATCATCTGGGATGCGGGCCAATGATGGAGAGCACGGAGGCGACGACAAAGACCGCGCCGAGTCCCAGACAGGTGAACGAACCACGCCGCATCGTGCGCCGCCGCCGCTCGACAGCCTTCTCGTCCCAGGTCGGCACCTCGCCGAGGGTCTCCCCCCGCCGCAACCCCCACCATCCGAAAACGATCAAACCGAGGCCCACAACCCCAAAAAGCACGGCGCCGAAAATGGCGTGACTCCCTCCTGAGCGGGCGCGGTACGACAGACCGCACTCGGCGCGAATTCGGCGAATCAGCGCGCCGACTACCCATTACCCGGCCCGGCCCGATCACACCCGGGGCGGATCGTACCGCCGGAGCAATGCGCCGCCGTGTGCGGTGCCCGGTGTCCGGTCAGCGGATGTGGTTGCCGTTGTTGCGGGAGCCGCCGCGCTCGTGCTCCATGCCCAGCCAGCGGGATACCGCCTCGGCCCGGTTGGCCGCGCCGAGCTTGCGCAGGATGTGCTTCACGTGCGACTTGACGGTGCCCTCGGAGATCACCAGCCGGCGCGCGATCCGGCCGTTGGTGTCGCCGGCCGCCATCAGCCGCAGCACCTCGACCTCGCGGCGGGTCAGCGTGGACCCCTCCCCGCCGGCGGCGAACAGGTCGTCGTAGCCGGACTGGCCGCGCTGCACCAGGAACGCCCCGGGCAGCGGCGCCACCGGGCGCACCGCCTGGCCGCCGAGGCGGACCCGGTCGTCCTTCGCGGCGGCGAGCGCGCCGGCGACCTGGTCCATCCCGACCCGGATCGAGCTCAGCCGGTCCATCATCGCGGTGCGCCCCAGCGCCTGGCTGACCCCTTCGGCGAACATGCTGAGCAGCCGCCGGTCGAAGTCGTCGAGTTTGCGCTGCTGGTAGTAGCAGTCGGCGTGGATGAAGCCGACCACGTCGCCGTTCGCGATCAGCGGGACGGCGGTGTAGGACTGCGACAGCGAGGCGTCCGCGATCGGCCGGTTCACCGCCGGGCGCTCCTGCACGTTGTGCACCAGGATGCCGACCTTGCGGCGGATCATCTCGGTCTCCACCAGGGTGCGGTCCAGCATCTGCGGGTTGGCCTGCCCGACCGCGAGGATCTCCTCGCCCCACTTCGGGTCCCGCTCGATCCAGACCTTCTCCGGGATCCACGCGGAGTCCTCGATGCGGGACAGGATGGTGCGGTCGAAGCCGAGCACACAGGCCGCGATGCTGGCCTGCTCGACCAGCGCGGCGGTGGACTCCGGCTCGCGGAGCATCGCCAGCGCGTCGCGCACCCGACCGAAGGCGGCGTCCCGGTGCCGCAGCCCCGCGATGAGCAGGTTCTGGTCGGCCCGCTTGATCTCGTTGAGCAGGTCCAGGTAGCGGTCGGCGTCGCCCGGTTCGTCGCTGCGCACCGCACTGGTCAGCGCGGCGAACACCTGGTCCCAGGAGTCGGTGAGCGCCTCGTGCGCGCCGCGGTAGTCGCCGAGCTGGACCGGATCCGGAGCGTCCGGCCCGGCGAGCGCGGCCCGCACGCCTTCGAGCACCCCGGCGACATGGTCGCGGTTCTCTTCGGTGAGCGCCACACCCCGGCCGGTCCAGGTCGCGGGCCCATCCACTCCGACGGCTGCTCCGGTGGAGCCATCTGGACGCATGTCTACTCCTCAATCAAGAAGCCGACTGTCCGAGGACGGTACGGGACTGACAATGAGGTTAACGCCCGCTGACCTATCGGGGATTCGCGAGCCGCCCTGAGAGCCGTCAGACAGGCCGAACGCCGCTTGGTTCACTCGGACGAGTGATACTGCCCGCGCTGTCGAGGGGCCCGCCGGGCACGCTGGGCATACCGACAGGCTCCAGAACATGTCCAGCCACCACGAGGGAACGGGTCACCCAATGGATCTGCTCGACGCGCACGGCACGGCACTGGCCGACTTCGACCGGCTGGTCCGCGCCGTACCGGAGGACCGCTGGGCCAGCCCGACGCCGTGCGCCGAGTGGTCGGTGCGCGACCTGGTCGGCCACCTGGTCACCGAGCAGCTCTGGGTGCCGGCACTGCTGGGCGGGGCGACTATCGCCGAGGTCGGCGACCGGTTCGACGGCGATCCGCTGGGCGGCGACCCGGTGGCGGCGTGGCGGGCCGGCGCGGACGTGGCCCGGCGGGCCTGGCTCGAACCGGGCGTCCTGGACCGCTCGGTGCACCTGAGCTACGGCGACGACCGGGCCACCAACTACGGCTGGCAGATGACGCTTGACCTCGCGGTGCACAGCTGGGACCTGGCCAGCGGGATCGGCGGTGACAGCGGTGGGTACCGGGTCCCGGACGAGCTCGCCGAGGACCTGCTGGCGGTGTTCACCCCGGTCATCCAGCAGTGGCAGGGACTGGGCCTGTTCGAGCCGCCGCTGCCGGACTGGGACGGCGCGGCGGACCCGCATACGCGGCTGCTCGGCCTGCTCGGCCGCAAGTCCTGAGCCGGGTCAGGTGGCGAACAGCTGGCTGGCGCTGACCGGGCGCAGGCCCCGGCTGTCCAGGTCGGCCAGGATCTCGGGGATCGCGGTGAGGGTGCCCTGGTGGCCCAGGTGCATGCTCACCACGCTGCCGGCGGTGGCCTTGCGCAGCTGGGCGCGCACGGTGGGGGCGCCGGGGTCGGTCCAGTCCAGCGAGTCGACCTCGTAGGACAGCACCCGCCGGTACCCGGCCGCCCCGGCCAGCTTGAGCAGCTCGGGGGTGGCGTGCTGGGCCGCGGACTGCCGGAAGAACGCGCCGGGGCCGCCGGTGAGCTGGGCGATCCGGTCCCGGCAGCGCTCGATCTCGGTGCGCTGGGCAGTCACGCTGAGCTTGGTCATGGTCTTGTGCGACCAGGTGTGGTTGCCCAGCTCGTGCCCCAGGTCGAGGACCATCCTGGCGGCGTCCGGGTACTGCGCCAGCCAGGTGCCGACCGCGAGCACGGTGACGTGTGCACCACCCTTGGCCAGCGCCTCCAGCACCTTGCGGTCCAGGGTCCGGTCGCCGGCACCGTGGAAGGTCAACGCCACCTCCGGGCGGCCGGTGTCCGCGTGCACCAGCTCCGTGGCGGGACCGGCGGGTGCGGCGGCCGCTGTGGACGAGGTGGGCGGCGCGACGCCTCCCGGGGGCGCGGGGTTCGCCGGCGCGGCGGGCGTCTCCGGGGTCACCGGGGTCACCGCCGACTCACCGGGGGCGGCGCAGGCGGCGAGCCCGAGCAGTGCGCCGGCCGCCGCGCCACCGCGCAGCAGCGCACGCCGGGACACAGCGCTCGGGGACACAGCGCCTCGGGACACGGCGCTCGGGACCGCGCGGGGACGCTGCCCGGGGTGGGGCTGTTCCGTCATCCGGCCATCATGGTCCGGGCCGCCTGAGAGCCGGCCGACCCCCCCGCCTCGAGCGCGCCCAGGACCTCCCGCGGCCACAATCGCGTCGACCACGTCCGGGGTGACGGCCGATGATGGGCCGGGTGGTGATCGGCAGCGCGGTAGCCGAGCGCCAGCCGGCCGGCCCGCGCGGGGTAAACTGGCCGGCCAATGCCGCCGAACAGCCTGACAGCGGCCACTCGGGCCGCCGCCGCGCCGGCCCCGAGCACCGGCCACTCACCCGACACAGCCGAACCCGCGGACGCGCCGTTGCTGGCCCGTCCCCGGGTGCTCGACGCGGTGATCGTGCTGGCCTACCTGCTCGTCTCCTTCGGCCTGTACCGCGACCTGTGGCTGCACCTCGGCGACGGGTACCTGGTGGACAGCGGCGAGGACCAGAACCTGTTCGAATGGTTCTTCGCGGTGCAGGCCAACGCGCTGGCCGCCGGGCATCCGACCCTGTTCTCGACGCTGCAGAACTTCCCCGTCGGGGTCAACCTGATGGGCAACACCGCAATGCCGGGGCTGGTGCTGCCGCTGGCCCCGCTGACACTGCTGGCGGGGCCCACGGCCACCTGGGCGGTGCTGCTGAGCGGCGGGCTGGCCGCCACCGCCACCGCCTGGTACTGGCTGTTCTCCCGGCACCTCGTGCGGTCCCGCTGGTCGGCGGCGATCGGGGGTGGGTGCGCCGCCTTCGCGCCGCCGATGATCTCCCACGCGCACGCCCACCCGAACTTCACCGCGACCTTCCTGCTGCCGATCGTCATCGGCTGGTTGTTGCGGCTGCGCGGGGCGCGCGGGGGCCGGGACGCGGTGCGCCGAGGCGCGGTGCTCGGTGTGCTGCTCGCCTGGCAGGTGCTGATCGGCGAGGAGCCACTGCTCATCATGGCGACCGGGCTGGTGGTGTGGACGCTGGCCTGGGCCGCCGTGCGGCCCCGCACACTGCTCGCGGCGGCCCGCCCGATGCTGACCGGGCTGAGTGTGGCCGCGGTGGTGAGCCTGCTGTTGGTCGGCTACCCGCTCTGGGTCCAGTTCACCGGTCCGGCCAGCTACCACGGGCTGGTCCACGGCCCGGCCGGCAACGACCTGGCCTCGTTCGGCGCGCTACCCCGACAGTCGATCGGTGGCCAGCTGCTGCACGCCGGCCAGCTGGTGGCGAACCCGACCGAGCAGAACAGTTTCTTCGGCTGGGCGCTGCTGCTCCTGATCCTGGTCGCCATGGTCTGGCTGTGGCGGGAGGTGCCGGCCCGGCTCGCCTCGATCACCCTGCTGGTGCTGGCCGCGCTGTCGCTGGGCACCCCGCTCTACCTCGACACGAGGTCCACCGGAGTGCCCGGTCCATGGTTGGCGCTGGCCCGGCTACCCCTGTTCGACTCGCTGATCGAGGCCCGGCTGACACTGGCGTGCCTGCCGGCCATCGGGGTGCTGCTGGCACTGGCCAGCGACCGGGCGCTGACCCGCGCGCCGCGCCGGCCGAGCTGGCCGCCGCTGGGCTGGCTGACCTCGCGCCGGGTGTGGTTCGTCGCGCTCGCGCTGGCCGTGGTGCCCATCCTGCCGGTGCGGTTCGGGGTCGTCTCCAGGGCGGCCACCCCGACATTCTTCAGCTCGGGCGACTGGCGCGAGTACGTCCGCCCCGGCAGCGCCGTCCTCGTCGTGCCACCGCCGGACCCGGGTGGAGCGGCGGCGCTGCACTGGCAGGTGGCAGGCGGGTTGGCGTTCCCGCTGGTGGAGGGCTATTTCGTCGGCCCGGGCGGCCCGGATCGGCAGGGCATCTACGGCGCCGAGCGGCGGGGCACCGCGCTGCTGCTGGTCGGCGTCTCCGCCACCGGGAAGGTCCCGCCGATCGGTGCGGCCGAACGCACCAGGGCGCAGTCCGACCTGGGGTTCTGGCGGGCCGACGTGGTGGTACTGCCGGAGGGCGTCACCACCGTGCCCCGCAACGAGCCGGCCCTGCGCGCCGCCCTGGAGGCCCTGTTCGGGCCGGGCCAGCGGCGTGACGACGTACTCGTGTGGGACGTGCGCGGCCGCACCGGCCGGTAGCGGCTACCGGTTCGCCGGCTGGCCCGTGGCGGTGTCCGCTGTGCCCGCTGTGCCCGCCGATGTGCCCGCCGATGTGCCCACCGCTGTCCCCGGCCGGTTGTCCTCCGGCACCCTGGCCAGCAGAACCAGCGCGGTCACACCGAGGGCCAGCCAGGCACCCCCGAGCAGCCAACCGGTCAGTACGTCGGTCACCCAGTGCGCGGCCAGGTACACCCGGCTCCACCCGACCAGCAGCACCAGCGCCACGGCGCCGAGCAGCAGCCACCACCGGGATGCGCCGCGCAGTGTGGGCGCCAGCGATGCCGTCAGCACCCCGTACACCACCACGCTGCCGAGCGAGTGACCCGAGGGCAGCGCGTAACCGCCGTAGTGGATCACCTGGTCCAGCTTCGGCGGCCGGTGGCGCCCGTAGAGATACTTGAACCCCAGCACCAGCAGCCCGGCACCGGCCGCGGTACCACCCACGAGCAGCGCGCGGCGCCACTGTCCGAGGTACCCCAGCACCAGCATCGCGGTGACCGTCAGCACGGTCAGCGCCGCGGTGCCGCCGAGCGCGGCCAGCACGATGGCGAACCCGGTGGCCCACGCACTGCGGTGTGTCACTAACCAGCTCAGCGCCGGATCATCGAGGCGGGTGAGCGCGCCGGTCTCGACGCCGATCACCACCAGGGCCTGGGCCGCCAGCAGCACGACCGCGACGGACACCCCGATCCGCACCGTGCGGCGCACCGCGCGGTCCGCACCGCCGGCCCGGCGCACCAGCAGCGCGAGCACCGAGGCCGGCACCACGCAGACGAGCAGGACCAGCGACGATGCCAACAACCCCTCGGCAATCCGCATGGGTACGGAGGTTACCGATCGCCCCGAAGAGAACGCTGAGAGCGCCAGACCCGTTCGGGTCCGCTCAGCCGAGCCCGATGGTGATCAGCGGCTTGTGCGCGGGAGCCAGCCACCTGATCAGGGACAGCACCGAGGCACGGGGTACCTCCACACAGCCCTGCGAGGGAGCTCCGGCGTCCACGTGGACGAAGAACGCCGAGCCGGCACCCGGACGCACCGGGGCGGTGTTGTAGCCGATCACCATGGCGTAGTCGTAGCTCGCCCCGGCGCGCCCCAGGTTCTCCCCGGCGCCCTCGTCGAACGAGCAGGTGCCCGGCTCGCAGGTGCGGAACGTGTTGTACGCGGGGCTCTTCGTGTCGCTGACCCACCAGTCGCTCGCGCCGACCCGCCGGTACGGCAGTGCGGTACCCGGGTTCGGCTGCCGACCGAATGCCTGACTCAGTGTGAACGTCCCCCTCGGGGTGCGGTTGACGCCCTCCCGCGCGGTGCCGACGCCATCGGTGCCCACCCGGACCCGGACCGGCCCGAGCACGCTGTTCCAACCGCCGCCCGCAGCGCGCTGCCAGCCCCGCAGTATGCCGGAGGTGCTGGTCGCGGCCGGGACGAGCACGGTGACCAGCTGGTCGGTGCCGGCCGGCGGGACCGGTACCCCGGGTGGCAGGGCCTGGCCCTGCTTGGCGCCCGGCGGCGGGGCAACGGGCGCGGCGGGGCCGACACCGGGCCGGGTGACAAGCGCCGCGTCGATCGGCACGGCGTGGGTCGGCACGGCGTGGGCCGGTGCGGCGACCGGGCCGGCGCAGCCGGCGATCAGCAGCGGGAGCAGGGTGCCGACGCCCGCCAACACGCCGCACCGGCGCCGGCCGAGCCGCCGGGCGACGGGTCGCGCGGGGCTGGTCGGGACTGCTGCGCTCACACGGCCGCTCATCCGGCGAAGTCTGCCAAGCCTGCCGGGGCGGCCGGCACCGGGGCGCCGGTCAGCGGAAAGCGGGCGTCGCTGACCTCGCCGGCCAGGTGGGGAGACAGGCCCCCGGCACTGGAGAGCGTGGGTGTTCGGAGGTGGTGTGCGCGATCGCTCACATTCCGACCCAAAATGTGAGCGAGGGGTCACACGGTCGCGAAACTCCCCGGTGGCGGGCCGGTCGACCGCCGCGCGGTGGGCCACCGAGCGAAATCGGGCAACGGGAGCAGACTGGTCCTCCCGACAACGCACCTGATCCACCCTCGAGAGGCCCAGATGTCTGCACCGACGAACGCGCACGACCTCAAACCGCGCAGCCGCGACGTCACCGACGGAATCGAGCGCACCGCCGCCCGCGGCATGTTGCGGGCGGTCGGCATGCGCGACGAGGACTTCAGCAAGCCGCAGATCGGCATCGCGTCCAGTTGGAACGAGATCACCCCGTGCAACCTGTCGCTGCAGCGGCTCGGGCTGGCCGCCAAGGAGGGCGTGCACCGGGCCGGCGGCTTCCCGATGGAGTTCGGCACCATCTCGGTCTCCGACGGCATCTCGATGGGTCACGTCGGCATGCACTACTCGCTGGTCAGCCGGGAGATCATCGCCGATTCGGTGGAGACCGTGGTGATGGCCGAACGACTCGACGGCACCGTGCTGCTGGCCGGCTGTGACAAGAGCCTGCCGGGCATGCTGATGGCCGCCGCCCGGCTCGACCTGGCCGCTGTGTTCGTCTACGCCGGGTCGATCATGCCCGGCAAGGTCGGCGACCGCGAGGTGAACATCAGCGACGCCTTCGAGGCGGTCGGTGCGTGCCTCAAGGGCCTGATCACCCGGGACGAGCTGACCGAGATCGAGCGGGCGATCTGCCCCGGTGAGGGCGCCTGCGGCGGCATGTACACAGCCAACACCATGGCGAGCGCGGCCGAGGCACTCGGCATGGCGCTGCCCGGCTCGGCCAGCCCACCCGCTGTGGACCGCCGCCGGGACGGCATCGCCCGCGCCTCCGGGGAAGCGGTGGTGAACCTGCTGGCGCACGGCATCACCGCGCGGCAGATCCTGACCATGGAGGCGTTCGAGAACGCGATCGCGGTGGTGATGGCGTTCGGCGGCTCGACCAACGCGGTGCTGCACCTGCTGGCCATCGCCCGCGAGGCCGAGGTGAACCTCACCCTGGACGACTTCAACCGGATCGGCGACCGGGTACCGCACCTCGCGGACGTCAAGCCGTTCGGCAACTACGTGATGGCCAGCGTGGATCAGGTCGGCGGGGTGCCGGTGGTGATGCGCGCGCTGCTGGACGCGGGGCTGCTGCACGGCGACGCGCTGACGGTCACCGGACGGACCGTCGCGGAGAACCTCGCCGAGCTGGCCCCGCCGGACCTGGACGGCAAGATCGTGCACAAGATGGACAACCCGATCCACCCCACCGGCGGGCTGACCATCCTGCGCGGCTCACTGGCGCCGGACGGCGCGGTGGTGAAGAGCGCCGGGTTCGACTCGGCGGTGTTCACCGGCCGGGCCCGGGTCTTCGATCGGGAGCAGGGCGCGCTGGACGCGGTGGCCGACGGCACCGTGGTGGCCGGCGACGTCGTGGTGATCCGCTACGAGGGGCCGCGCGGCGGGCCGGGCATGCGGGAGATGCTCGCGGTCACCGGGATGATCAAGGGCGCCGGGTTGGGCAAGGACGTACTGCTGATCACCGACGGCCGCTTCTCCGGCGCCACCACCGGGTTGTGCATCGGGCACATCGCCCCGGAGGCCACCGACGGCGGGCCGATCGGGCTGATCGAGGACGGCGACTCGATCACCCTGGACATGAACAGCCGCGAGCTGAACCTGGACGTGCCCGCCGACGAACTGGAGCGCCGCCGCGCCGACTGGCACGCGCCGCCGCCGGCGATCCGGGGCGGTGTGCTGGGCAAATACGCGAAACTGGTCAGCTCCGCCGCCGAGGGCGCCGTCTGCGGCTAGCTGTTCTGTCCCGAGCGGCTGCGAATGCGGCTGTGCGAATGCTGCTGTGGGGAATGCGGCTGTGGGAAATGCGCAGCGCCGGCGGCGGTGTGGGGGCCGGCCGCCGGCGCTACTCGCCACTACTGCGTCTGAAGGGATCCGCGTCTGGGGGGGATCGCCGGTTTACGGCTCGCCGCCGACCGAGGGGCCCCTGTAGCCGACCAGCGAGCTGGCGTCCATGCCGACCTGGTAGCCGATCCCGGCGGCGATCTTGTTGGCCGCGACGACCGCACCGGTCGACCTGTTCTGGAACGAGAACGCCTTGTCCGGCTTGCCGGTGATGGTGTTGCCGGTGACCTTGACGTTCTGGATGTCGTCGATCTGCAGGGCCTGGGACGCGTTCACGTCGCAGAAGTTGTCGGTGAAGGTGATGTTGTCGCTGCGGCCCTGGCCACTGCCGTCACCGGCGCTGCTGTTCGGGCCCTCGGCGATCAGGCACTGGTTGTCGATCCGCTCGCACCTGTTGCCGTCGATGAGCACGTTCTGGCTGGCCGGGCTCTGCGGGTCGGTGGCGTAGCTCTGCATGCAGTCGGCGTGCGCCCCACTGCCGTCCGGGCTGATGTCGCTGATCGTGTTGTCCAGGATCTTCAGGTTGCTGCCGAAGAACCGCAGGCCGTCGAAGTCACCGCCGGTCGGGTGCTTGACCGTGTTGTTCCGCACCGTGATGTTGTTGCCGGTCAGCTCGATGCCGGGGGCCTCCGCGTTGACCGCGCTGAAGCCGGCCACCACGACATTGTTGCCGTCGACGGTGATGCCCTTGACCGGGGTGGACCCGTTGCCGATCACCGTGATCGGCGCGGCCGGGGTGCCGGAACGGGACACCTGCAGCCGACTGCCACCCATGTTGCCGGTCGCGCAGATCTTCTGGCCCGGCGCGGCGGCGGCCAGGGCCTGCTGCAGGCTCGCCGCACTGCTGACCCGCTTGGTGCAGTTGGCCAGTGACAACACCGAGCTGCCGGACCCGGCCCCGGCGTTCTGCGCGGCCCGCTTCGCGGCGTCGGCCTGCGTCTTGGCCCGGTTCCGCGCCTCGGCGGCCGGGTCCGTCGGCGGCGCGACCGGCGGGGAGGCCAGCGGCGGGGGCGTCAGGGCGGCGTTGTGCGAGGTGTCGACATCGTTGTCCGGCGTCGACCAGAGCGACTTCCCGAAGCCGATCAGTGCGGTGATCCCGAGAACGAGCCCGACCACGGCACCCATCACCAGGATGATCATCCGGGTGCCCGGCCGGCCGGAGAACAGCCGCCGGACCCCGGCCCGCTCCGGCCTCGGTCGGGCCCTGCGATGCCCGGCGCGCGGCTCGAACTCGAGGACCTGGGCGGTCTCCTCATCCGACAGCGGCGCCTGGAACACGGTGGTGGCGCCGAGGTCGGCGGCCGGCCGGATGCTGGCCAGTTCGAGCGGTTCGGCGAGGTGGAAGTCGTCGTCGGGCTCGTGGCGCGATGCCGAGTTGAAGCCTCCCGCCGACGGCTCGAAACCCGCGGTCGGCTCGAACTCACCGGCCGCCAGCTCGAAGCCCCTGCTCGCCTTCCAGTCCGATGCCGGATGGAAGGCGGAGGCGTCGGTCAGTCCCACGGTCGGTTCGGCACCGGCGGCCGGCTCCGCGACTGCCGCCTCCAATCCCGCGGTCGGCTCGAGACCGGCAACCGGCTCGACACCGGCAGTCGGTTCCGCGATCGCCGCCTCGAACTCGGCGGTCGACTCGAGACCGGCGATCGGCTCGACACCCGCGGCCGGCTCGACACCGGGGATCGGCTCGACACCCGCGGCCGACTCAACACCGGCGGCAGGCTCGACACCGGCGATCGGCTCGACACCGGCGGCCGGCTCGACGTCCACCGCCGGCTGGTACTCGGCGGCCGCCAGCTCGAAACCGCGGCTCGCCTTCCAGTCCGACGCCGGGTGGAAGGCCGCGGCTGGCTGGGGAGCCGCGGCCTGCTCGTGGTCCTCGGCCGACGACCAGAGCGACACCGGCGGCAGGCCCGGGTGCGTCTGGTGAGCGTCGACCGGGGACAGGTGCCCGCCCTGCCGGGGGTCCTGCTCGGGTTGGAGATCTTCGAGTGGCCGGAGGTCCTCGACGGGCCACAGGTCGTCCACCGGATGCGGCTCGGTGTCGGACTGGAAGTCCCAGGCAGCCCGGAAGCCGACGGCGCGCTCGAACTCACCGATCGGTGGCAGGTCCTCGACCGGCCGGAGCCGGGCGGCCGGGCGCGACCGCTCCGCGCCCGAGCGGGACCGCCCGGCGCTCTCCGGGTTCGCCACCGCGTGCCGACCGCTGTCGGACCACCTCGCCGGCGGCGGCCGGCGGTCCAGCCAAGGCTCCAGGGCCGCGTCGACGGGTGAGCCGAGATCACCGAGGTCGCCGAGCTCGCCGTTCCTGCTCGGCCGGACGTCCGGGCTCAGCTCGCCGTGCCGGCCGCTCGGCTCGACATCCGGGCCGGGCTCGAACTCCAGGTCGGGCCGCCAGGACGACCAGGCCGACGCCGGCTGCAGCCCGGAGCCGTTCTCCTGGTCCGTTGCCGGCTGGCCGGCATCCGGTTCCTGGCCAGCCGCCGTGGCAGGCCCGGGGACGGGGTTCGGGCCGGCCGAGTAGTCGGCCCGGGGCGCCGGGATGAGGCCCATCGGATCCGGGTCCATCAGGTCCGGGTCGATCAGACCTGGGCCCATCGAATCCGGGCCGATCGGATCCGGGTCCTTCGAATCCGGGCCCATCAGACCTGGGCCCATCGGATCCGGGCCCATCGGATCCGGGTCCATCGGTCCCGGATCCGGCGAGCCGATGACCGCCATCGGTCCGGACTGGGAGATCCGGGGGCGCGGCAGCATCAGGGCCGACTCGAGAGAGGGCGTGCCCAGCCTGTACTCGGCGGTGCCCTGGTCGAACTGGCCGACGCGGGGTTGCGGGACGGAGGCGTCCGGTTCGGCGACAGACGTCGTCTCACCGATACGGCCACGTGGGGAGCGGTGCCGTGACATGTCCTACCTTCCGGACCTGGCGGCCGGGATGGGCTCCGGTTTCGGGAAACCGGCGGATTGGGGACTCCGTGCCCTGTTCGTTACCTGGCCTTTACTGATCCGAGAGCAAAGGTATCGGACGGGTGATGCGGCGCCCGCGATGGTTGCGCTCGGTGAGACCGTCGCACATCTGGGCGCGACAAGCGGCCCACCGTTGACCATCCGGCGTTGTAGATCAGCCGCTGACCGCGGGACGCAGCGCAGCCGCCGCACAGCGGGTGACGACTGCCCCCATTCGGGCGAGTCAGGGTACGACGGTGACCGGCCATCGACCCATCCGCACCAGCCGTACCGCAACCGACCCGATCAGGCGATGGCCGGCCTGCGTCGAGGCGCCGACCACGACCGCGTCCACCTTGACCTCGTCGGCGATCCGCACGATCTCGGTCACCGGGTCGCCGGAGCGCACCACGTACTCCAGCGGCACGTTGTAGCTCGCCGCGCTGGCCTTGACCTCCTCGCCGAGCTCGGTGGCCACCTGGTCCATGTCCTGCTCGAGGGTCATCTCGGCACCCACGGTCAGCGCCAAGCCGGCGAGCGCGGGCCGGGTCGCCACGTACACACAAAGCAGTCGGGAACCCTGTCGGCGCGCGAAGCCGCCGGCCCAGGCCGCCGCCCGGACCGAGGTGGTGGACCCGTCGACGGCGACCAGGATCACGCCGGGACCGTCACCGGTGCACGAGTTCGGAGTTATGTTCTCCACAGGTTCAGCATAACCCTATTTACATAAGCACGTGATACACTTAGAGGGTGACAGAGGTTACAACCCACTCCGCCGAACGCTACGCGATCGTAGCCGGTCTGGAACGGCTGATCACGCTGATCCGCCTGCTCACCCCCAGCGGGGAGATCAGCCTGACCACGGCCTCGACCTTGGCGCGCCTCGCCACGGAGGGGCCGCACCGGCTCTCCGACCTCGCCGCGCGGGAGGGCGTCACCCAACCCGCCATGACGCAGCTAGTCTCCCGCCTGGAGCGGAACGGGCTCGCCGAGCGGCGCGGACACTCCGACGACCGCCGGGTGGTCATGGTGCACATCACCCCCGCCGGGCAGCAGCTCCTCGACCAGCGCCGCAGTCAGCGGGTGACCCAGCTCGCCGGCCTGCTCGACGAGCTGACCCTCGAGCAGGAGCAGGCCATCGCGGCCGCGCTGCCCGCACTGACCAAGCTCGCCGACCTGGGTGCACCCGCGGCGGGACTGCGCCCGGTCAATCCCCCGACGGCCGCCGTACGCCCGAGTAGCGACTAGCGACTAGGTCGCGGTGAGCGGCGAACCGGCGTCGGCAAGCCGGCCGGTCCGGGTGGCCCAGCGCTCGAACACCACCGTGCCGTACGGCGGGATGCTGGCCAGCACCGCGACCACGCCGACCGTGGTGGACCAGTGCTGGCGGCGCCACACCAGGATCGACAGCACGACGTAGACGAGGAACAACACCCCGTGGATCGGGCCGAAGACGTGCACCCCGGCCGCGTTGTGCACGACCAGGTACTTGAACACCATTCCGATGAGCAGGCCGGTCCACGAGATCGCCTCGGCAACCGCCGCGATCCGGAACCAGGATGTCTCCGAGCTGCGCATGCCCACCACTCTGCCCGAGGTCAGTCGGTCGCCGCCGCACCGGAGGGGGTCAGGTCGGACACAGCGGCGTAGCCGTTCAGGAATGCCGCCACCGCGGCCGCGAGCGCCTTGTCCACCTGGTCCTCGGTCATCGGATCGGCCCATGGCGTGTACTGGAGGGTGAGCTCCGCCGAGGCGAGCGCGACCAGGTGACCGGCCGCTTGCAACGGGTCGCCGACCCGCAGCAACCCGGCCTCGCCGAACCCCCGCAGTCGGTCGGCCACCTCGCGGCGCACCCGCAGTGGCCCCGCCTCCCGCCAGGCGTGCAGCATCTCGGGCGGGAAGTGCGCGGCCTCGGCACTGATCTGGCGGATCATCGCTGCCACTCGTCGGGCGGCTGGTGGACCGCTTCGGCGGCGGCGTGGTCTGCCTGTGCGGCGGCCTGGGGGCGGTGGCGACCACCGTGCCGTTCGCGCTGCTCGACCTGCACGTCGACAACGTGCCGGTACAGGCACTGCTGGTGGTCCGGGGGGTGGCGATCGCGGCGGCGATGATGCCGCCGACCGCGTCGGCGTACCGGGCGGTGACCGCGGAGCAGCTG
The DNA here is from genome assembly GCF_052566575.1 of Pseudonocardia sp. Cha107L01. Lineage (NCBI taxonomy): Bacteria > Bacillati > Actinomycetota > Actinomycetes > Pseudonocardiales > Pseudonocardiaceae > Pseudonocardia > Pseudonocardia sp. Cha107L01. The sequence continues at coordinate 3,117,972 of NZ_CP199579.1, read as the reverse complement.
CCCGATGCGACCACCCAGGTCAACATCCTGATGCGGGTCGGCGGCGCGCTCGGTGGCGCACTGCTCGCGGTGGTGCTCACCGGCGGCCTGGCGCACGGCACCGGGCCCGCCTTCCACACCAGCTTCTGGTGGCTCACCGGCGCCTCGGTGCTCGGCCTCGGCGGCGCGCTGTGGCTGGCCGTCACCGAACGCCGGGCCGCCCCGTAGGCTGCGGTCCGATCGTGGTCAGGGCGTATGGGGGGCGGCACGGTGGACCGGCGGACCGACACCCGAGAGGCCATCCGGTCGGTGGCACTGGAGCAGTTCGGCGAGCGGGGCTACGAGCGGACGTCGCTGCGTGAGCTCGCCGAGCGCCTGCGCATCACCAAGGCCGCCGTGTACCACCACTTCGCCACCAAGGAAGACATCCTGGCCAGCCTGGCCGGGGAGTTCACCGCCCCGCTCGACGAGCTGCTGGCCTGGGGCGACGCCCAGCGCCCCGGCCCGGACACCCGCCGCGAACTGCTGCGCCGCTACGCCGAGCTGCTCGCCGGCCGGCACGGTCGGCTGGTCCGGTTCCTGGACTCCGACCGCGCCGGGCTGCGCGGGATGCCAGCCGTGCTCGAGGTGTACCGGCGGCTGGACAGCCTGTGCGCGCTGCTCACCAGCGGTGGGCCCGCGTTCGCTCCGGGCAGCCCCGCCGACCCGGCCGCCGCGCTGCGCGCCCGGTTGTCACTGTCCGCCCTGCACTCGGGCAGCGGTTCGGGCCCCGGCGGCGGCGCCGGTCGGGTCAGCGAGGACGAGGTGCGGGACGCCGCGCTGACCGTCGCCTGGGAGCTCGTCGACCGCTGACCCGCGCCATCCCGCGACTCGAGCCGCCGAAAACCGCGACTCGCTGTGCTGAAATCCCCGACTCGGTGTGCTGAAAACCCCGACTCAGTGTGCTGAGATCCCCGACTCGGTGTGCTGAGATCCCCGACTCGCGCTGACGGAAAGCCCGACTCGCCGGGTTAGGTGCCTCGGTTCGCCGGGTGCCTCGGTTCCTCGAGCCGGGCGGGGGTGTCCTGGAACAGGTGGTCGCGCAGGGTCGAGCCGGTGTACTCGGTGCGGAAGCTGCCCCGGTCCTGCAGCTCGGGGATCACCTTCTCGACGAACTCGTCCAGCCCGCCCGGCGTCAGGTGTGGGACCAGGATGAACCCGTCGCTGGCGTCGGACTGCACGTAGCTGTCGATCTGCTCGGCCACCTGCGCCGGGGTGCCGATGAACGACTGCCGGGCCGTGGTCTCGATGATCAGCTCGCGGATGCTCAGGTTGCGCGAGCTCGCCAGCTCACGCCACTGCTGGGCGAGCGACACGGTGTCCTTCTCGTGCCGCACCCGGCCGCGGGTGATCGAGACGTTGTCCGGGTCCGGGTCGACGTCCGGCAGCGGGCCGTCCGGGTCGTAGCCGGACAGGTCGCGGCCCCAGACCTGCTCCAGGAACGCGATCGCGGTCTGCCCGCCGACCTGCTGGCGCCGCACGTGGTCGGCGCGTTCCTCGGCGTCCCGCGTGCTGTCACCGAGTACGAAGGTGGCCGCCGGCAGGATCTTCAGGTCGTCCGGGCGCCGGCCGTAGCGCGGCATCCGCCCCTTCAGATCCTGGAAGAACGCCTGGCCGGCCTCGAGCGTGCCGTGCCGGGAGAAGATCGCGTCCGCGGTGGCCGCGCCGAACTCCCGGCCGGCGTCGGAGTCACCGGACTGCAGCAGCACCGGGTAGCCCTGCGGGCTGCGCGGCGTACCGAACCGCCCTCGGATGTCGAACTGCTCGCCCTGGTGGCGCACCGGGGTGATGGCGCTGTCCGGGGCGAAGACGCCGCTCACCGGGTCGGCGCGCACCGCGTCGGAGGCCCAGCTGTCCCACAGCTTCTTGGCCACCTCGAGGATCTCGGCCGCCCGGTCGTAACGCTGCTCGGGTTTGAGGAAGCCGCCGCGCCGGAAGTTCTCCCCGGTGAACGCATCCGAGCTGGTCACCAGGTTCCAGGCGGCCCGGCCACCGGAGAGGTGGTCGAGCGAGGCGAACTGCTTGGCGATCTCCACCGGCTCGTTGAACGTGGTGTTGATGGTGCCGCCGAGGCCGAGGTGGGTGGTGACCGCGGCGAGCGCGTTCAGCACGGTGAACGTGTCCGGCCGGCCGACCACGTCCAGGTCGTGGATCAGGCCCCGGTGCTCGCGCAGCCGCAGGCCCTCGGCCAGGAACAGGAAGTCGAACAACCCGCGCTCGGCGGTGTGCGCGAAATGCACGAACGAGGCGAACTCCGTCTGGCTGCCGGACGCCGGGTCGCCCCACACCGTGGTGTTGTTCACCCCGGGGAAGTGCGCCGCCAGGTGGACCAGCTTGCGCGGCTTGTTCATGCCCGGGCCTCCGTGAAGTAGTTCGCCGGTCGGGGCAGGCCGAACCGGTCGCGCAGGCTGCCCGGGCGCGGCGCCGCCGGCCGCAGCCCGCGCGCCACCAGGGCCGGCACCAGCTCGCCGGTGATCACCCGCAGGCCGTCGGGCAGTGCCAGCGGGGCCAGCGTGACGCCGTCCGCCGCGCCGCCGCCGACCGCGTCACCGATCAGCTCGGCCAGTTCGTCCGGCGTACCCACCGCGCGCAGCGTGCCCGGGGCGGCGGCCGGACCGGTGGCGCCGGCCCAGCCGTCCAGTTGCTCCAGTGTCCGCGCGGCGTCCCCGGCGGTGGCTGCCAGCAGCGTCTCGACGTCCAGCAGCACCGGCACCACGTCCGGGTCCCGACCGGCGGCGGCCACCGCGGCGCGCACCCGCTGCCGGGCGGCGGCCGACGCGGCGAGATCCGGGGCGGCCACCCGGACCACGTCCGCCCACCGACCGATCACCGCCACGGCGTCCGCCTCGTCGGACCCGTCGCCGAGGTGCAGTACCACCGGCGGGTGCGCCTGCGGCGGGCGCGGCGTGATGGACGGGCCCTTGACCGAGAAGAACTCGCCGCTGAAGTCGATGTAGTGCACCTTGGCGCGGTCCAGGTAGCGGCCGGTGGCCACGTCCCGGATCACCGCGTCGTCCTCCCAGCTGTCCCACAGCCGGGCCACCACCTCGATCGCATCGGCGACCTCGCGCCACAGAACGGCGGCGGGGGCGGCGTCGCGGCGGCCGAACAGGTCGGCCTCGGCCTGGGTGCGGGACACGGCAGGCTGCCAGCCGGCCCGGCCGAGGCTCACGAAGTCGAGGGTGGCGATCGCCTTGGACAGGTGGAACGGCTCGGTGTGCGTGACCGTGGCGGTCGGTACCAGACCGACCGTGCTGGTCACCGGCGCGACCCTGGCCGCGATGGCCACCGCGTCCAGTCGGCCGCGCACCCGACCCTCGGCGCCCTCGGTGCCGTCGGGCGGCACGAACGAGTCGGGGAGCGCCACGAAGTCCAGCCCGGCCGCGTCGGCCTGCTGGGCCAGCTCGATCCAGTACCCGGCGCTGAACAGCTCGGCGGCCCGGGCGCCGGGCAGTCGCCAGGCGGCGGGGTGTCGACCGGCACCGGCCAGCTCGACGGCCAGGTACGCCTCGGGGCGGGCCGGCACCGTCATGACTGGGCTCCGATCCAGTACTTGGCCAGCAGCTCGTGGCTGCGTACCCGGTCGGTGTGCTCGGTGGTGATGCTGGTGATCAGGACCTCGTCCGCCCCGGTGACCCGGGCCAGGGTGTGCAACCGGTCCGCGACGGTGGCCGCCGAGCCGACGAACTGGGTGGCCAGCCGGTCCGCGACGCCGGCCCGTTCCGCGTCGGTCCACTGCCGCGCCTTGGCCTGCTCCGGTGTGACGTACGGCTGCGCGCCCCGGCCGGCCTTGATGTCCAGTACCCACTGCCCGTACGGGGCGGCGAGCTCTCGCGCGGTCTCGTCGTCGTCGGCCACCACCACGTCGGCCGACACCATCACGTACGGCTCGGCGAACAGCTCCGAGGGCCGGAACGCCTTGCGGTAGGCGGCCACCGTCTCCAGCACGAAGCTCGGCTGGATGTGATAGCTGGCCGCGAACGGCAACCCGGCCGCGCCGGCCGCCTTCGCGCTCTCCCCGGGGCTCGAACCGAGCACCCAGACCTGCATGTCGGAGCCCTCGGCGGGCAGTACGTGCAGTGCGCCGCCACCGGGCCCCGGGTAGCTGCCGGCGATGAAGGCCAGTACGTCGTCGATCTGCCCGGTGTAGTCCGGGGCCGGCTCGTCCAGCCGGTAGTCCAGCAGCCGGCCGAGTATCTCGTAGGTGCCCGGGTCGCCGGGGTAGCTGCTCGGGCGGGGCAGCAACAGTCCGTCGACCTCGCGGTCCGGCACGTCCGGCGGGCCACCTCCCGCGCCAGCCCCCGAGCGCTTGGTCAGGATCTTGCGCAGGTCGAAGCGGCCGAGGCCGAGGTCGACCCGGTTCGGGTGCAGCGCCGCGATGGTGCCAAACTGCTCGGCCACCAGCAGCGGCGGTGAGTTGGGCAGCTGGACGGCGCCGGAGCCGACCCGGATGCGGTCCGTGGCACCGGCGATCAGCGCGACCACCACCGCCGGGGCGGCCGACGCGACGCCCTCCGCGAGGTGGTGCTCGGCCACCCAGAACCGGTGGTAGCCCGAGCGCTCGGCGGCCTGGGCCAGGTCGATCGTATTGCGCAGCGCATCGGCCGCCGTGCCGCCGGCCGGCACCGGTGACAGGTCCAGTACGGAGAGCGGGACAGCGCTCTGCTTGATCGTCGGCCCGATCGTCTGCCTGATCGGATGGCTCATCGGATCCTCCCGGTGGTGGGGCGGCGGCGCGGCGGTGTCCCCGACCCGCTGTGCCGGCCACCTCAATGTGCGCCAAAGCATCCGGAACGGCGACTCGTTGGGGCGGCCCGGTGGGGACTGGCACGCCGACAGGCGCCGCGAGCGGTCGCTCGCCGCACCCGGATCAGCGCGCGATGGGCTGCCCGGTCAGTTCGGACTGATCGCGGTACTCGTGCGGCAGAAGTCCACATGCAGTCGCCAGGCGTGCCAGGTGGTGCGCAGCGCGGTCGGGCACGGCGAACGGTGCCGCCACCTGACCGAGCGTCCTGCCCGCACCCGACCTCCAGCCGACCCCGATTGATTTCCCGATATCCCACTAGGCCCAACGTGGCATGGCCGGCAAATCTTCCGCCGGCCGCTGGCGCGGCGGGGCGATCCTTAGGCAGCGCCGCCCAGCGCCGCCCCGTCACCTCGACTGTAGGGCCGGCCCGCCGGCTCTGCGGTCGAGGATGCCAGCAATCACCCGGAGTGAGCCGCAAACCACCTTGAAGGACCGCTATCTCCACTGTATTAGTAGAGATATGGCGGACCTTCTCGAGCTCGTGAGCCGCCGTCACCTGGACTACAAGCGCACCGCGAGCGCGCTGTGTCGGCCGGGGCGTCACACCGTCTGAGCCCCACCCGGCCGCTTCGCCGCCGGGCCTTCGACCGACGTCACCGTCCCCAGGAGTCCGCTGTGTCCGTTCTGAGCACCCCCCCGTTGTCCATGACCGACTACCCGAGCACCGACCGCCAGTTCCAGCGCCAGGCCATCACCGAGCACCTGCTCACCGCGCTCGAGGACGTGGTGTGGCGCTACCGGGCGCTGTCCGGTCACCCGGAGCACGCCGACCTTTACGCCGAGACGGTCACGGCCGAGGTCGCGCACCAGCTCGCGCTCGCCCGCCGGGCGCTGGACCGCCACCCCTCGGTCGGCTGAAGCACCGGCGTTGCCTCGGGGCCTCGGCTGCGCTGAACGGTCGGCGCAGCTGAGGCGTCGATCACCCGCCGGGTCCGGGCCGGCGTGCCACGATGAGCCCATGGTGGACGAGCGGTGGGCGGCGGTCGACAACTACTTCGGTGACCTGATGATCGGCGAGGACCCGGTGCTGGACGCCGCGCTCGCCGCCAGCGACGCGGCCGGCCTGCCGCCGATCGCGGTGTCCCCGACGCTGGGCAAGTTGCTGCACCTGCTGGCCAGGGCAACCGGAGCGCAGCGCATCCTGGAGGTCGGCACGCTGGGCGGCTACAGCACGATCTGGCTGGGCAGGGCGCTGCCCGCCGGCGGCCGGCTGATCAGCCTGGAGGCGGTCGACAAGCATGCCGAGGTAGCGCGGTCCAATGTCGCGGCCGCCGGGCTGTCCGAGGTGGTCGACATCCGGGTCGGGCCGGCCCTGGAGGCGCTGCCGAAGCTCGCCGCCGAGCAGGGCGACCCGTTCGACCTGATCTTCATCGACGCCGACAAGGAGAACAACGTCGCGTACTTCGACTGGGCGATCCGGCTGGCCCGACCCGGTTCGATGATCATCGTGGACAACGTGGTGCGGGACGGCAAGGTGCTCGACGCCAACAACCCGGACTCCCGGGTACAGGGCTCGCGCCAGTTCGCCGAGCTGGTCGGCGCCCAGAACCGGGCCAGCGCCACCACGCTGCAGATGGTGGGAGTGAAGGGCTGGGACGGCTTCACCCTGGCCGTGGTCAACGACCCCGCCGAGGCGTAGCGCACAGCGTCAGCTACTCCGACCGCTCCGGTTCAGGTCAAGGCCGGCGCGCGTCAGCCGGTCGCTGTCATGCGGTCGCCACCAGTAACCGGAAGGTGTTCTCCAACCGGTAGCCGCCCTCCGGTGTCCGGTACCGCGCCAGCCCGGCCAGCACCGCCTTGCGCACCGGCGCCCGACCGGCCTTCGCCACCGCGCGCCGGCCGATCTCGGCGGTGTTGATCGCGGTGAGCAACGCGCGCTCGTCAACGAAGTCGAACGCGCACCGGACGTCCTCGGTCTCGCTGTCCGCCAGTCCGGCCAACCCGGCCAACTTCGCCAACCGGCCGTCCGCGCTCAACTCCGGCGGCCCGGTACGCCCCGCTCCCCGCAGCCACGGTGGCGGGCCGAGGATGGGCGCCAGCGCCTCACCGAAGGCACCGACGGCGCACTGCTCCGGCGGCCCCCACACGGTGACCGCGATCGGCGCACCCGCCCCGGCCACCCTGGCCAGCTCACGCAGCGCGGCCAGCGGGTTGGCCAGGTGCATCAGGACCTGCACGCAGGTCACGGCCGCCGCCTCGCCGTCCGGCAGGGGCAGCGCGGGCAGCTCACCCAGGCTCAGCTCCGCCTCCGGCACGCGCTGGGCGGCCCGGACGAGGGCGACCGGGTCGGCGTCCACCCCGCGCACCGGGATGAACCGGTCGGCGGCGAGGCGGCACAGCTGACCGGTCCCGCAGCCCACATCCACCAACGCGCCCCCGGCAACCGTGCCGAGCGCATCGAGCACCCGCTCGTAGAGCGGCCGGCCCCAGCCGGCCGGGCCAGCATCCACACCCCGGATGTTAGTGCCCGGTCTCCTCGCTGGCCCGCCCGGCGAACACCCAGGTGTGCAGCAGCGCGAAGCGCAGAACCGAGGCGACCAGGTTCGCCGTGATCAGCACCAACAGCTCTGCCGACCAGCTCGGGTCCCCGGTGACGGCGTGCAGCACCGCGAGCGAGCCGCCGGTCAACGCCAGTCCGAGCCCGAACAGCACGAGGGCGCGGGCGTGTTGGCGCAGTGCGCCGCGCCTGCCCTGCACGCCGAAGGTGATCGCCCGGTTGGCCGAGGTGTTGCCGACCGCGGTGACCAGCAGCGCGCCGAGGTTCGCCGCCTGTGCCCCCAGCGGGTCCCGCAGCAGCAGGTAGAGCAGTAGGTAGACGGCGGTGCTGATCACCCCGATGCCGGCGAACCGGAGCAGCTGACCGCCGATCCCGACCGGCACCCCCGACCGGCGTGCCGGCGCGCGGCCGAGGCGGGCGCCGAGGTCACCCAGCGGCAGTGCCCCGGAGCCGAGCGAGCGGTTCAGCCGCAGGACGCCGCGCAGGTCGGCCAGCGCGGTGGCCACGATGTCCACCCTGCTGTCCGGGTCGTCCACCCAGTCCACCGGCACCTCGTGGATGCGCAGCCCGGCGCGCTCGGCCAGCACCAGCAGCTCGGTGTCGAAGAACCAGCCCGGGTCCTGCACCAGGGGCAGCAGCTCGGCCGCCGCGTCGGCCCGGATCGCCTTGAAGCCGCACTGCGCGTCGCTGAACCCGGCGCCCAGCGCGCCCCGCAGAATCAGGTTGTAGCAGCGCGAGATCAGCTCCCGCTTCATCCCCCTGGCCACCCGGGACCCGCGTCCGAGCCGGGTGCCGATCGCCAGGTCGGAGTGCCCGGACACCAGCGGCGCGACCAGCGGGAGCAGGGCCGCGAGGTCGGTGGACAGGTCGACGTCGCAGTAGGCCAGCACGGGCGCGTCCGAGGCCGACCAGGCCGCCCGCAGCGCCCGCCCCCGGCCCTTCTGCTCCAGCCGCAGCACCTCCACCTGGTGCAGCTCGGCGGCCAGCTCGGCCGCGACCGCCGGCGTCGCGTCGGTGCTCGCGTTGTCCGCGATGGTGATCCGGAACGGGTACGGGAAGGTCTGTTCGAGGTAGGCGTGCAGCCGCCGCACGCTGGGGCCGAGGTCCCGCTGCTCGTTGTGGACCGGGACCACGACGTCGAGGGTGGGCACTCCCTCGACCGGCGGACCGGCTGCCGAGGGAGCGGGCACCACTCGCGTCGACCCGGCCACTGGCACGGCGAGGTCGAGCCCGGCCAGGGACAGCGGGTCGGTCAGCACCATGGCCCCAGATTCGGCGCCCGCGCTGTCGCCGCGTTGTGCCGTACCTAGGCGCCCGCTATGAACGGCGGCGCTGAGGGCGGTACTGCTGAGAGCGGCGCTGAGAGCGGTGCTCAGCGCAGGTCAGGACTGCGCCGCGCCGTTCGACCCGGACCCGTTCGCACCGGACCCGTTCGCGCCGGTCGCCGATCCAGGACCGGACGAGGGCATCGAGGCGGGCATCGAGGCGGGCATCGAGGCGGGCACAGTCACCGCCGACGGGGCGCTCACCGCCACGGGCACCGTGCCAACCCCAACCCCAGCCCCACCGCCGGAACCGGCCCCGTCCGCCGAGCCCCGGCCAGCCACGACCCCGGGCATCGGCGTGGTGATCCGGGGGGCTCCGTTGGTGGGCAGCCGCACGGTGAACACCGTGTGGCCCGGCACGCTCTGCACCCCGATCTGTCCGCCGTGCGCGACCACCACCGCGTGCGCGATCGCCAGCCCCAGCCCGGTGCTGCCGGCCGCGCGCGAGCGCGAGCTGTCACCACGGGCGAACCGGCCGAACACGTGCGGCAGCAGCCCGGGTGGGATGCCCGGGCCGTCGTCGACCACCCGCAGCGCGGCCTCGGCCGGGCCGCCGGTCAGCTCGGCGCGCACCGTCGTGCCTGGCGGGGTGTGCACCCGGGCATTGGCCAGCAGGTTGGACAGCACCTGGGACAGCCGGGTGGCGTCGCCGGGGACGGTGACCGCCTCGTCCGGCAGTTGCAGGGTCCAGTGGTGGCCCGGGCCGGCCGCGTGCGCGTCGCTCACCGCGTCCACCACCAGTTGCGAGACGTCGACCGGCTCCCTGACCAGCGGGCGCCCGGCGTCCAGGCGGGCCAGCAGCAGCATGTCCTCCACCAGCGAGGTCATCCGCTCGGCCTGCGAGGACACCCGGCTCAGCGCGTGCGAGACATCCGGGGGCACGTGCTCCGAGGACCGCCGCGTCAGCTCGGCGTAGCCCCGGATGGCGGCCAGCGGGGTGCGCAGCTCGTGGCTGGCGTCGGCCAGGAACTGGCGCAGCTGGGTCTCGCTGGCCTGCCGGGCCTCCAGCGCGGACGCGACGTGCTCCAGCATCCGGTTGAGTGCGGCGCCCACCTGGCCGACCTCGGTGCGCGGGTCGGTGTCGGCCGGCGCGACCCGTTCGGCCAGCGCCACCTCACCCCGGTCCAGCCGCAGTTCGGCCACCCGCCCGGCCGTCGCCGCCACCCGCTGCAGCGGCCGCATGGTGACCCGCACGATCAGGGTGCTTGCCGCGCCGGCCACGATCAGCCCGATCGCGGCCACCACCAGCTCGATCCAGCCCAGCCGCACGAGCGTGGTGTTGACCTCGTTCAGCGGCAGTCCGGTGACCAGCACCGAGTCGTCCGGGCGCTGCACCGCGATCAGCCGGTAGTCGCCGATGCCGCCGATCGCCCTGGTGTGCGGGTGCCCGTCGGTCGGCACGTTCTCCAGGTCGTTCTCCTCGTGCCGGCCGACCGTCTGGAGCACCCCGTCACCGTCCAGCAGACCGCTCTGGTGCACGTCGCCGTCCACGATGCGGGCACCCAGCGTGCCGACCCGCTGTCCCGGGCTGAGCAGGAAGCACGGCGCGTTGTGGTCCCCCGCGGTGTGGTCGGAAGGGGAGCGGTCCCCGGGAACGTGGCCCCCGGGGGTGCCGGCGCCGGGCGTGCCGGGAGTGCCGTTGCCGGGAGTGCCGTCGCCAGGGGTGCCACCTCGGTCCGCCGACTGGGCACCGCCGCGGTTCCCTGAGCAGGGCTTGCTGTGTCCGTAGGACTGCGCGAGCCGCAGACCGGCCCCGTTCAGCTGGATGTCCAGCTGGGAGATCAGGAACCCGCGCAGGAGCAACAGCGAGATCGACAGCACGATCAGGCACACGGCGGCCAGCAGCGCGATCATCGCGACCAACATCCGGGTGCGCAGCGGCAGCGCGGACACCCGGTCGGCCAGCCGCCCGGTTCGGTCGGCCGACCCCAACCACCGGGACCAGCCGGCGGTCGGACTCCTCATCGCGCCAAGCTCATTCCGCCGGCCGCAGCGCGTACCCGGCACCGCGCAAGGTGTGAATCATCGGCGAACGCCCCGCATCGATCTTCTTCCGCAGATAGGAGATGTACAGCTCGACCACGTTGGACTGGCCACCGAAATCATAGTGCCAGACCCGGTCCAGGATCTGCGCCTTGCTCAGCACCCGGCGCGGGTTGCGCATCATGTAGCGCAGCAGCTCGAACTCGGTCGCGGTCAGCGTGATCGAGTCGCCGCCCCGGCGCACCTCGCGGCTGTCCTCGTCCAGCGTCAGGTCGCCGACCACGAGCATCGCATCCGGCCGCGCCGAACCCCGCCCGGAGCGCCGCATCAGCGCCCGCAGCCGCGCCACCACCTCTTCCAGACTGAACGGCTTCGAGACGTAGTCGTCGCCGCCGGCGGTCAACCCGGCGATGCGGTCCTCGACCTGGTCCTTGGCGGTGAGGAACAGAACCGGCACGTCCGGCGCCTCGGCGTGGATGCGCCGCAGCACCTCGAGCCCGTCGATGTCCGGCAGCATGATGTCCAGCACCACGGCGTCCGGCCGGAACTCCCTGGCCAGCCGCACCGCGGTCAGTCCGTCGCCGGCGCCGCGGACGTCCCAGCCCTCGTAGCGCAGCGCCATGGAGAGCAGCTCGGTCAGGGTGGCTTCGTCATCAACCACCAACACCCGGACCGGACTCCCGTCCGGGCGGCGCAGCTGGCCCCGGCCTGTCTCGGACGCTGCTGACGGGGCATTCATGGTCGACATGCTCCTAGATTGTCGGTCCGGTCTGTGACCGTTGTGAGCGAAGTCTGTGTAACAGCTGTGCGGCACGCCGGTCACCCCTCGACCGGGTAGCGTTCGAAAGAGCGCGCTGGCAGCACCGGTGAAGGAGGCGGCATGAGTACCGCGGTGAAGCCCTCCGGGCCCACCCCGTCCGGGGCCACGGTAGGCGATCTGCTGCGGAAGTGGCGTCAGCACCGCCGGCTCAGCCAGCTCGACCTGTCCATCCAGGCCGACATCTCCACCCGGCACCTGAGCTTCGTGGAGACCGGTCGCTCGGTACCCAGCCGGGAGATGGTGCTGCACCTGGCCGAGCAGCTCGACCTGCCGCTGCGCGAGCGCAACCAACTGCTGATCGCCGCCGGCTACGCGCCCATCTACGCGGAGCGCGCGCTGGACACCACCCCGCTGTCGGCGGTGCGCGACGCGGTGCGCCAGGTGCTGACCGGCCACGAGCCGTACCCGGCGCTCGCGGTGGACCGGTACTGGAACATCGTGGACGGCAACACTGCGCTCGCCGTCCTCACCGAGGGAGTCGCGGCCGAGCTGCTGGGACCGCCGGCCAACGCGCTGCGGATCGCGCTGCACCCCGGCGGCATGGCGCCGCGGATCGCGAACCTGGCGGAGTGGCGGGGGCACCTGCTGGCCCGGCTGCGGCGGGAGGTCGAGCACACCGCCGACCCCCAGCTCGCCGCGCTGTACGACGAGCTGATCGAGCTCCCCTGCGACGACCCGACCCCGGCCGGCGAGCACTCACCTGCCGGCGCGGTGGTGGTGCCGCTGCGGTTCCGGCACCCCGACGGTGAGCTGGCCTTCTTCAGCACGGTCACCACCTTCGGCACCGCGCTGGACGTCACCGTCGCCGAGCTGGCCATCGAGGCGTTCTTCCCCGCCGACGCGGCCACCGTGAAGATCCTGCGCGGAGAGTCCGGCTAGTGTCCTGGGCGCCCGCCGGCGCCGCTGGCTCCACCACTCGGCGGCGAGCAGGTTGACCACCCAGCACAGCCAGAAGGACACTCCCATGGCCTGCGCGATCGCGGCCCGTGCCTCGGGACCGCCGGCGGCCAGCGAGTCCGACAGCGCGTCCGGCACCGAGTCCGGTACGAACACCGCGACGCACAGCACACCCCAGAACCGGTTCGTCACGATCGAGAAGAGCAGCGCGACGCTGCGGATCATCCACACCCGGTGCTCGGCGTACCTGCGCCGCCGTGCCATCCGGTAGCCGGCGAGCGTGGTGGCCGGCCACAGCAGGGCGAGCAGGGTCAGCGGGACCTGCTCGTTGGGGCCCGGACCGACTGGGGTCGAGGGTCAGGTAGCGCGGCAGCGACACAGCCAGGAACACCGCGGTGAGCACGGCGAGCGGGCCGACCCACGGGCGGGTCAGTACCGAGCGGGCGCTGATTCTCCGGACGACGGCGGAACTCACGGGTCGGCCTCCAGGGACGGGGTTCGGGGTACCCGCGAGCCTTCGCGTCCCGGGGCCGGAAATCAGTCAGGGAGGCCACCCGGGGGTGGGTAGGGCTGCCTCCACCTTCCGGGCCGGCGAACGGTCCGGCAAGATGACCTCATACTCGTCGGTAACTTCGGTGGCCCGCGACGAAAGCTCGACGACAGCTCGACTAGCTCGACGAAACCTCGGCGCGCCCCGGCGAACGGAGATCAGCGTGGACCCGATCCGACCTTGGGACGACCCGGAGCGGCGCGACCTGGCCGAGCTGGCGCGCACCTTCGCCACCAGGGAGATCGTGCCGCACGCCGACGAGTGGGAGACCAGCGGCGAGCTGCCCCGCGAGCTGCACCTGGCCGCCGCGAAGGTCGGGTTGATCGGCGTCGGGTTCGACCCCTCGGTCGGCGGCGACGGGGACCTGATCGACTCGTTGCTGGTGACCGAGAACTTCATCCTGGCCGGCGCGCCGACCGGGGTGTGCGCGTCGCTGCTCACCCACGGCATCGCGGTGCCGCACATGGCCAACACCGGCGACGAGTACCTGCTGGAGCGCTTCGTCCGTCCCACGCTGGCCGGGGAGAAGATCGGCTCGCTGGCGATCACCGAGCCGGACGCCGGCTCCGACGTGGCCAACCTGCGCACCCGCGCGGTCCGCGACGGCGGCCACTACGTGGTGAACGGGGCGAAGACCTACATCACCTCCGGCGTGCGCGCCGACTTCGTGACCACCGCCGTGCGCACCGGCGACCCGGGCTATGGCGGGGTCTCCCTGTTGGTGGTGGAGAAGGGCACGCCGGGGTTCACGGTCAGCCGCAAGCTGGACAAGATGGGCTGGCGCTCCTCGGACACCGCGGAGCTGTCCTACGTCGACGTGCGGGTGCCGGCGGAGAACCTGGTCGGCGCCGAGGGCAGCGGGTTCCTGCAGATCATGACCCAGTTCGCCACCGAGCGGCTCGGGCTGGCCACCCAGGCATACGCGGTCGCGCAGCGCTGCCTGACGCTCACCATGGACTGGGTCCGGCAGCGGGAGACGTTCGGGCGCCCGCTCTCCGGCCGCCAGGTGGTCCGTCACAAGATCGCCGAGATGGCCCGGCAGACCGACGTGGCGCGGCGCTACGTGCGCGAGGTCGCGGTGCGGTACCTGGCCGGCGAGGACGTCATCACCGAGGTCGCGATGGCCAAGAACACGGCGGTCTACGCCTGCGACTTCGTCGTCAACGAGGCGGTGCAGCTGTTCGGCGGCCTCGGCTACATGCGTGAGTCCGAGGTGGAGCGGCACTACCGGGACGCCCGCATCCTCGGCATCGGCGGCGGCACCAACGAGATCATGAACGAGATCATCGCCAAGCGCCTGCTCCCCTGAGCCCCGCCGCCGGCGCCGGCCCCGGCGGCTCACCGCTCACACAGCTCGGGTGGCGCCCACACAGCGGCCTGGGCGGCTGTGTCGAGCCGCCAGGGCTGTGTGAGCCTTCCTCAGCGCTGGTTCGCGCCGCCGGACAGGACGCGGCGGATCAGGTGCATGGCGAGGTCGGTGGAGCGCTCGCGGATGTCGGTGCGGTTGCCGGGCAGTACCGGTGACGCCTCGCGCACCTGGCCGTCGGACGTGGTCACGCAGAAACACACGTAGCCGACCGGCTTCTCCTCGGTGCCGCCGCCGGGACCGGCCACCCCGGTGATCGAGACGCCGATGTCGGCGTCGAACACCGCCCGGGCGCCGTCCGCCATCGCCCTGGCCACCTGCGGGGACACCGCGCCGTACTGCTCTATCAGGTCGGCGGGCACCCCGAGCAGCGCCACCTTCGCCTCGTTCGAGTACGCCACCACCCCGCCGGCCAGGTAGTCCGAGGACCCCGGCCGATTGGTCAGCCGGCCGGCCAGCAGACCGCCGGTGCAGGACTCGGCCAACCCGATCCGGTGCCCGGCCAGCAGTTGGGCCACCTGCTCGTCGGTCGGGGTGCCGTCGGTACTGACCAGGTGCGACCCGTGCCGGCGTTCGATCTCGGCGACCAGCTTGTCGCTCGCCGCCTCCGAGCTGGCGGAGCCGGGCCGGTAGCGCAGGTCCACCTCGAGCTCCGAGCGGCGCAGGCAGGTGGTGATCTCCACACCGGACAGGTCGACCTCGGCGCCGACCTCGCGCAGTGTCTGGGCGATCTCCGACTCCGGCAGCCCGAACATCCGCAGGTGCACGGCGGCGAACGGCGGTGTCCTGGCCAGCAGCTCACGTACCGGCGGGGTATCGAGCGCGGCGGGCCACATGCCGTGCAGCTCACGCGGCGGACCGGGCAGCACGACCACCACGGGGCCGCCGGGCACGGTGACCACGAGGCCGGGCGCGGTGCCCACCGGGTTCAGCACGATCGCGCCGCTCGGCACGGTGGCCTGTTTGCGGTTGGCGGCGTCGAGCGCGGCGCCGGCGAATCCGGTGCGCGCGGCGAACCGGCGCAGGATCTCCGCGATGCGCTCCTCCATGCCGGTGTCCAGCACCATCGGCACCCCGGCGAACCCGGCGACCACCTCGGCGGTGACGTCGTCCGCGGTCGGGCCGAGGCCGCCGCTGGTCACGATCAGGTCGACCGGTTGGCCGGCGAGGAACCGCAGTCCGCCGGCGAGGTCGTCCGGCCGGTCCCCGACCACCAGGATGTCGGCCACATCGACGCCGAGCGCGCCGAGTCGTTCGGCCACCCAGGGCCCGTTCAGATCCCGGATCTTGCCGGTCAGCAGCTCGCTGCCGGTGACAAGAACCCCCGCGCGGACCCCGCGATCGGAGGGCTGGTCCGCCGTCACACCGTTGTCGCTCACACGCACTCCGATCTCCCTCGGCGAGCGTACGCGGACCACAGCGCCCCGGCCCGCCGGCGAGCGCGGGCGAGCGCGTCAGCGGTGAGCGCGTCAGCGGGCGAGTGGGAGCCGGCGAGCGTCAGGACGGGGAGCCGCGTCAGCGGGCGGCCCGGTTGGACGAGCGCGGTCAGGGCACCACGGCGGTCAGGGCACGACAGCGGTCAGGGCACGCCGGCGGTGTCCCGGGGGCGACTCCCGGTCCGGCGCGGTCGGGACCACCAGAGCTCGAGGCCGATGCCGTCCGGCGCGGTCAGCGACAGGTACTGCTCGTCGCCGGTGTCGCGGACCGAGGAGTGCGGGATGCCCAGCCGGTGCAGGTGCGCGGCCCAGTCACCCAGGGCGCGCTCGCTGGCCACCCGCAGCGACAGGTACTCGAACCGACCTCGTCCGCTGTCCCGCGCCCGCTGCCGGAAGCCGAGCACCAGACCGGAGTCGGGGTGCCGCACGACCACCTTCCGCGGCGTCGCCGGGGATGCCGGCCGATCGGGCCCGCCGGCCTTATCCGGCTGCTCGGTCGACACGAAGCCGAAGGTGCGACACCACCAGTCCGCCGAGGCCACGATGTCGCGCACCACCAGCGCGATGTGCGGCACGGTGGCCTCGGTAGCCGGTGCGGGTTCGGCTTCACCGCGCACGGCAAGGCCCACCGCCGTCTGGCCCACCGCCGTCTGACCCCCCGCCGTGTCCGTCAGCGCTGCCTGGTCGGGTGCTAGGTCCCCGGCCGATAGCTGTCCCGGTACAGCCGCATCAGTCACGACCGCATCAGCCACGACCGCATCAGCCACGACCGCATCAGCCACGACCGCATCAGTCACAGCCGCATCAGCCACAACCGCCGCTTCGCTCGCTGGGCCACTTGCCGCCCCTGTCTCCGCCACGCTGGGTATTGCGTCCGAGCGGCCATGATCGTTACCTCCGAACGCTCCGACCAGGCCAGTTGTACCCCAGGGGGGTAGGGTATAACTTGAGGGACCAGAGCGAGGAGGTCGATCGTGAACGCGCCGAGCAGTACGGCCACGGGTGCCACTTCCGGCACATCAGCCGGGGCGCCGTCGGACGCCGCGCACCTGGAGCTGATCGTCGGCGGGATGACCTGTGCGTCCTGTGCGGCCCGGGTGGAGAGGCGGCTGAACCGGATCGACGGGGTGGCCGCCACGGTCAACTACGCGACGGAGAAGGCGACCGTGAGCGCGCCGGCCCGGCTCGACCCGGGCGAGCTGGTCGCCGCGGTCGTCGGCGCCGGCTACACCGCCACGATTGCCGCCCCACCGGCCGCGCCGGCCGCCGCCGGCGACCACGACCTGCCCGGCCAGTCGGCCGACTCCCCCGGCGCGGCGACAGACGCGGCAGCCGAGGCCCGGCAACGGCTACTGGTCAGTGCCGCACTGAGCATCCCGGTGATCGCGCTGGCGATGGTGCCGCCGGCCCAGTTCGACTACTGGCAGTGGGCCTCGCTGACGCTCACCGCGCCGGTCGTGGTGTGGGGCGGCTGGCCGTTCCACCTGGCCGCCTGGCGCAACCTGCGGCACGGCGCGGCGACCATGGACACACTGATCTCGCTGGGCACCCTGGCCGCGTTCGGCTGGTCGGTGTACGCACTGTTCTTCGGCACCGCGGGGCACGTCGGCATGACCCACCCGTTCAGCGTCGAGCTGGGCCGCGGCGACGGCGCGGGTGCGCTCTACCTGGAGGTCGCCGCCGGGGTCACCACGTTCATCCTGGCCGGTCGGTACTTCGAGGCCAGGGCCAAGCGCCGTGCCGGAGCGGCGCTGCGCGCGTTGCTCGAACTGGGCGCCAAGGACGTCGCGGTGCTGTCCGGTACGGATCCCGACGACACCCGCGAGACGCGCGTGCCGGTCGCCCAGCTCACCGTCGGCACCCGGTTCGTAGTACGGCCCGGCGAGAAGTTCGCCGCGGACGGGCTGGTGGAACAGGGCAGCTCCGCGGTCGACGCGTCGATGCTGACCGGCGAGCCGGTCCCCGTCGAAGTGACTGTGGGGGACGCGGTGGCCGGCGGCTGCGTGAACACCAGCGGCCGGTTGGTGGTGCGTGCCACCCAGGTCGGCGCGGCCACCCAACTGGCCCAGATGGCACGGCTGGTCGAGCAGGCCCAGGCCGGCAAGGCCCAGGTGCAGCGGTTGGCCGACCGGGTCTCCGGGGTCTTCGTGCCGGTGGTGATCATGCTGGCGTTGATCACCCTGGTCGGCTGGCTGATCGCCGGGGCCGCGCCGGCCACCGCGTTCACCGCCTCGGTGGCGGTCCTGATCATCGCCTGCCCCTGCGCGCTCGGGCTGGCCACACCGACGGCGCTGCTGGTGGGCACCGGACGGGGCGCCCAGCTCGGCATCCTGATCAAGGGCCCCGAGGTGCTGGAGTCGACCCGGCGGGTGGACACGGTGGTGCTGGACAAGACCGGCACGGTGACCACCGGGCGGATGACGCTGGTGGACGTGCTGGCCGCGCCCGGCGAGGACTCGGACCAGCTGCTCCGGCTGGCCGCCGCCGCCGAGGACGGCTCCCAGCACCCGATCGCCTCCGCCGTGCTGGCCGGTGCCCGGGAGCGGGTCGGTGTGTGGCCGGCGGCGTCCGACTTCCGGTCACTGGACGGGCTCGGCGTGCGCGCCACGGTCACCGGTCGGCGGGTTCTGGTCGGCCGGGCCAGGCTGCTCGCCGAGGCCGGTCAGCCGCTGCCCACCGAGCTGCGAGACACACTGGCCAATGCCGAGGCGGGTGGGCACACCGTCGTCGCGGTCGGTTGGGACGGACGGGCCCGCGGGTTGCTCCTGGTGGCCGACCAGGTCAAGCCGACGGCCGCCGAGGCGATCCGCGAGCTGCGTCGGCTCGGGCTGCGGCCGGTGCTGCTGACCGGTGACAACGCGGCGGCGGCCGGTGCGGTGGCCGCCGAGCTGGGCATCGACGAGGTGATCTCCGAGGTGCTGCCCGCGGAGAAGGCGGCCGAGATCACCCGGCTGCGTGAGCAGGGGCGGGTGGTGGCCATGGTCGGCGACGGCGTGAACGACGCCGCCGCGCTGGCCACCGCCGACCTGGGTATCGCGATGGGCACCGGCAGCGACGTGGCGATCGAGGCCAGCGACCTCACCGTGGTGCGCGGCGACCCCCGCGTGGTGGCGGACGCGATCCGACTCGCCCGCCGCACCCTGGCGGTGATCAAGGGCAACCTGTTCTGGGCGTTCGCCTACAACCTGGCCGCCCTGCCGCTTGCCGCCGCCGGCCTGCTCAACCCGATGATCGCCGGCGCCACCATGGCCCTCAGCTCGGTGTTCGTGGTGTCCAACAGCCTGCGGCTGCGCCGGTTCCACTGATCCCGTTGAACAGCTTCCACTGAGCGCCGGCTCACCGGGTCAACCTGGCCGCCTCCCGTTGAGCGGTACCGGTGAGCTGGCCGGCCCTGGAACCGGCGAGCTTGGCGCGCAGGTGCTCCCCGACCGTCACCGGTTCGTAGGCGGGCGGGCGGCCGGGGCGCACGCAGCTGGGCAGGCACTCGATCACCGCGTCGACGTTGCCGTCGTGGAAGTAGGCCGCGGAGCGTCGCGGTACGAGCACGCCGCCCACTCTCGGCGCGGCCACCCGGTGCATGGTCGAGAGCCATTCGTCGTTGGTCCAGCGGGCCAGCGCGTCCCCCAGGTTGACCAACAGTGCGCCCGGCGCCGGCTGCGCCGGGTGCCACCGCCCGCCGGCATCCAGGATCTCCAGCCCGGGCACCGGGTCGGCCCACAGCACGGTGACGATGCCGTAGTCGGTGTGCGCGCCCATCCCCACCTGGTCCGGCTCCAGTTCGACGTCCGGGGCCGGCAACCGATAGTTGATCATCCGCAGTACGTCGAGGGAGTGGTCGGTGAAGCCGGCGAAGTAGTCCTCGCCGAGGCCCAGTGCCCGCCCGAAGATCCGGGTCATGGTGCGGGCGACCGCGCCCGCCTCGGCGAACCACCTGGTCACCGCGGCCTCGAAGCCGGGCACCTCGGCCGGGAAGGTGTTGGGCGCGTAGTCGTCGGGCGGCAGGTCGAGCCCGGGGTACTCGGTCGCCCCGACACCGATGTTGATCGCCTCGAACAGGTCGGCCGCGCTGGTCAGCCCGAGGCTGTTCACCAGCGACTCGGACTTCGGCGGGCTGTAGCCGCGGTTGATCCCGGGCGGGCAGCGGTATCGGTTCTTCGTCTCGGGGTCGAGGGCGAAGAACGCGTCGGTGGCCTCGGTGAAGCGCTCCAGCGCCGACCGCTCGATACCGTGCCCGACGACCTGCATGAACCCGACGGTGCGCGCCGCCCGGTCCACCTCGGCCGCCACCGCGTCCCGTGCCGCGTTGACCGCGGCCGGGTCGCCGGTGGTCGGGACGCGGAACGGGGTGATGTCGACGACCGGGACGTCGAGCAGACCGTCCGCTGTGTGTGCCGTGCCCACGGTGACTCCCTTCCAGCTCAGCTGACGTTCGCGGCGCCGGCGCGCTCGAGCAGGTAGTCCCCCCAGCGCACCGGCGGATAGTCCTGGCGCGGCCCGACCGGCGGCTCCAGCGGGGCGACCAGCGTGTCCACATCCGCCTCCAGGAACATGATCAGCGAGATCAGCTCCTCCCCCGGCGACTCGGCCGGCGGTGGCAGCACCCGGTGCCGGGTGGACCGCCACCGGTCTCCGGTCCACCGCGCCATGAGGTCGCCGATGTTGATGGTGAAACAGCCGTCCACGTGCGGGGCGTCCAGCCAGGAGCCGTCCCTGGCCTGGATCTGGAGGCCGCCGTAGCCGACCTGCCGGTCCAGGATTGTGATCATTCCCCAGTCGGTGTGCGGCGCGATCCGGAACTGGCCGTCGCGCGGGGTGCCGGTCTCCCGCCGAGGTGGATAGCGGTTGATGTTGAAGGTGTGCGGCGAGCGGCCGGCCCGGCGGACGAACCAGTCCGGCGCCAGGCCCAGTGCGACGGCGCAGACCTCGAGCAGCTCGGCGTAGACCCGCCGCACCGCATCGGCGTACTCGTCGCACCGGGCGGCGAGCTCGGGCACCTCGGCGGGCCAGACGTTGGGGGCGAACCAGAGCGCGTCCTGGCCCGGGTCGCCGATGCTGAAGTTGCGGCCGAGCGTGTAGCTCTCCTTGAGGTCGGCGCGGTCCGGGTCGGCCTGTTCGCCGTAGAACGCGTTCGCCTCCTGGCCCGGCGGCAGCCAGCCCCGGCCGCCGACCGGTGTCGCGTAGGCCGCCTTCGCCGTCGCGGGCAGCGCGAAGAACCGCCTCGCGGCCGCCCGGACCTGCTCCCGCGGCTCGGACCCGATGCCGTGGCCGTCCAGCAGCAGGAATCCGGACTCGCACAGCGCCCGGTCCAACTCGCCGGCCAGCTCGGCGCGGGTCCGCTCGTCGCCCGAGCGCCACCGCCGCAGGTCGATCAGCGGCACCCCGGTCGCGCGCAACGCGTCAGTCTCCCCAGAACGGGTCACATCAGATCCCCTCAGTTCAGCACCAGGTACGCCGGAGCCGGGCGAGCCAGAGCCCGTCACGCCAGAGCCGGTCATGTTGCTCCCTCTCGTCGCACGGATCAGGCCAGCGCCTCGGCGCGCACCCGGGTGCGCGCCAGGATCAGGTACAGGGCGCCGCCGACCAGGAAGCCGGCCGGCGCACTGAGGTCCAACCCGCCGGTGGCGGCGGCGAGCGGGCCGGTGAACACCGTGGTGTGGATCCACAGGACCGCCACCAGCATGCCGGCCGCCTGCGCCAGCACGCCAGGCATAAAGAGCCCACCGGGACGGGCATAGCGGCCGGCCGACCCGACCAGCGACGGGACGTCGTACCGGCCCCGGCGCAGCAGGTAGTCGACCACGAAGATGGCTGCCCAGGGCGCGAACCAAATGATCATGAACAGCAGGAAGTTGCCGAGCAGCGTGTTGAAGTCGCCCGAATAGACCACCGCCAGCCCGATGCCGGCGCAGATCACACCGTCCAGCACCACGGCCTGCCAACGTCCGATCGGTACTCCGATGGCCTGCAGGGTGACCCCTGAGGAGTACAGGTCGACGGCGTTCAGCGCGGTCATCTGCACGATCAGCAGCACCAGGTACGGCAGCACGAACCACCCGGGGTAGGCGGCCGGCAGTCCGGTGATCGGGTCGCTCGCCGACGGAGTCACCAGCGCGGCGCCCGCCCCGACCACCATGAGCAGGGTCTGCGGGATCCCGCCGCCGAGCGTCACCGCGCCGACGATGCCGCGCCGGCTGGCGCTCCGGGGCAGGTACCGGGAGTAGTCGGCGGCACTGGACGCCCAGCCCAGCCCGGCGCCACTGGCGGACAGCGCGACGCCGCCCAGGAAAGCGGCCCACCCGGCCGACGGCATCGGCGTGAGGTGCAGACGGGTGGCGGTCAGCGCGGCGAGTACGCAGAACAGCGCGGCGAACGGGATGACCAGCGCGCGCAGCACCCTGGTGACCGCGGCGTGCCCGATCACCGGCAGCACGCTCTGCACCACGGCCAGCCCGAGTACCAGCGCGACCTTGCCGGCCCCGGACAGCTCGACACCGGCGAACCGGGCCAGGGCCGAGGCGGCGAGCACCATGAGCACCAGGTCGAGCACCTCGTAGCCGACCTGCATGATCCAGTTGAACAGTGCGATCGGCCGGTTCCCATTGCGCCCGAACGGGGCACGGTTGATCGCGAACGTGGTGCTGCCGGCGGCCGGCCCGGCCAGGCTGCACAGGCCGGCGATCAGCCAGGTGAGGTTGCCGAGGACGATCGCCAGCAGGCACTGCCACCAGTTCAGCCCGAAACTCACCAGGAGCGCCCCGTAGACCAGCGGCCCGACGTTCAGCACCACGCCGCTCCACATCATCCCGAGCTGGCGCGGCGTGCCCCGGCGCTCAGCGTCCGGAATGTGCTCGATGCCCCGCCGCTCGACGCCGAAGCGATTGCTGTCAGATGTCAGGTCCGCCGTTGGCGTTGGAGTGGTGAAGACCATCGGGCATACTCCCGTCATGCATCAGGCGGAGCGAGTTGCGCGGCGTCTGCGGGTCGCGTCCGGAAGTTCTGATCGCTATGAGCAGTCAATATCGCCCTTACGATTGTCAGAAGCAATCGCTCGACGTAACGCCTGAGTGAACTATGGAGATCTCTGACGTAGCCCTCGCGGCCCGGATCGGCGCCACGATCCGCGGCCTGCGCGAGAAGTCCGGGCTATCAACGCGCGAGCTCGCCCGGCGCGCCGGGATCAGCCAGCCGTTCCTGAGCCAGCTCGAGCGCGGCACCAGTGCGCCGTCCATGATCACGACGTACCGGCTCGCCGAAGCCCTCGGCGTGCTACCCGGCGCGTTGCTGCCGGCGCCGGAGTCGGCCCACGTCACCGTCGTGCGGGCGGACTCCGGTGCGTCGATACCGGTCGCCAACCGACCGGACGCGGCCATCGGTCGGGCCCTGGTGATGCAGCCGGACACGACGCTGGAGGTCATCGAGTACGTCGTGACGCCGGGCCAGTACCTCCAGGAGTGGTTCCAGCTGCCCGGTCAGCTCGCCCTCTACCTGGTCAGCGGACTGCTCGACGTCGAGGTGGAGGGCGTGGGCAGTTGGCGGCTGCATCCTCGGGATCTCATTGCGCACGACGCGGCGCTGCGGCACCGCTGGCTGCTCGTCGGCGACGAACCGGCCCTCGTCCTGTTCATGCTCGCCCATCCGGCCGAGGGCACCGCGGCGCGTCCGGTCCACTCCAGCTAGGTGTGCGGCGCCGGCGGCGCCGGTCAGACGGGTTCGATGCCGATCAGTTCCGGGCGGTCCAGCAACTCGGCGAGCCGCGCCCCTGGCTCCGGGAGCAGGCGGCGCGCGTTGGTGTCGAACAGACCGAACACGCAGCTGATCTCGGCTGCCTGACCACCGTCGGCGCGCAGGATCACATGCTCGATGCGGAACGCCTTGCCGGTGCCGAACTCGATGTCCGAGGTCACCTCGACCTCCTCACCGAAGGTCAGCTCGCGCAGGTACCGGATCCTCGACTCGAGCATCACCACCCCGGTGCCGCTGGCCCGCTGCGCTGCCATCGTGTACCCGGCCGCCAGCAGGTGTTCGGAGCGCGCATGCTCGCCGTACTGGTGGTAGACGGCATGGTTCACGTGCCCGAGCGAGTCGATCTCATAGCTGCGCACCGTGACCCGGACGCTGAATTGCGGCTGCACCTCGGCAGCATCGCACGGACCACTCACCGATTACCGAGCGCCACAACCCGACTGCGTCGATCACACAACGTTGTCGGGCGACAATGGCCTCCGTAAGCTGTGCCAGCGGTCAGTGGCCGCTCAGGGCGACCCGGACCGCGCGAGGCCCAGGCACACCACCGAAGAACAAAGCCAGCAAGGAGCTGCGGTGCGCAGTGAGAGCGGCGGACAGGCCGAACCGACCGACGACGCGTCATCCGAATCATTCGGGCTCGAGTCCAGTGACCAGGGCTCGACGCGTCTGCTGCGGGCGTCCGGTGAGATCGACATTCTCAGCGCGCCCGCACTGAGAACTGCGCTACTCCCCGCGCTCGAGGCCGCTGACCTGGTGATTCTCGACCTGTCCGGAGTGAGTTTCCTGGGCTCGTCCGGGCTCGCCGTCCTGGTCGAGGCACGTGACCACGCCCAGCAGGGCGGCCACAAGTTACGCCTGGTGTGCTCGTCCCGGATCGTGCTCCGGGCGCTCGAGGCAACCGGACTGCGCGACCTGTTCGACATCGTCGAAGACCTACCCGCCGCCCTCGAGAGCTGAGCTGAGCCCCCGGGCAGATCCGGAAGGTCCACCGGCCCGTGCTGGCGGGGCGGTCCCGGCCTCAGCGAAACGCCTGCCGAGGGCGCTCCAGGAGCACGGCGCGCGACCACTCGTCGTAGGTCGTGCGCCGATTGGCGCCCAGTGCCGCGCCGACGCAGTACAACCAGCCCAACCCGAGCGTGACCACTCCGAGTAACACGACGACGACCTGATACACCAGCGCCCGTAGCGCCATCCGATTGCGGGTGGCCGGACGACGGGTGTCGGTGTCGAACACCGTCAGACCGAGCAGCGACTTGCCTGGAGTCGTCCCCCGGGCCCAGTCGCGCCAGACCCACATGGACCAGCCGATGCCCAATGTCACGGCGAACAGCGCGAGGTCGAGGACCCAGGCACTGAACCGGCGCCAGCGAGCAGCCGGCCGCCAGCCGGCAGCGGGGGCGCCGTCCGCGAGCCGATAGTCCCGCCGGGTGACCCGGCCGCGGGCCGCAGTGCTCATCGTCACTCCCTACCAATGGCGAAAAGACGGTTCCGCTCTAGCTCGACAAGAGGTTAGCCTGCGCTGAGTTAAGTGACGCTAACTCGCGAGGAGTGGGAGTGTCGAGCGAACTGCTCATCGCCGAGGAGGGCCACCCGCCCGGCGCGCGCAATGGTCACGTCGAGCCCAGCCGTCGGACCCGCCGCTGGTCACGGACACGCCGAGCACACGGGCCGATCAATCGCTGGTGGATCCGGACCCACCGGTGGACCTCGCTGACCCTGGGCCTGCTCTTCATCCTGGAGGCGACCAGCGGCGCGGTGCTGCTCTACGGCAACGACCTCGCCAGGGCCCTGCACCCCGAGCGGTACATCGTCACCCCGAGTGCCACCCCGATGACCCAGCTCGACGCCCTGACCATGGTGCGGGCCAGCCACCCGGAGCTGAAGGCCGTGGGGGTGCAGGACTACGAGGGCGTCTACCTGGTCCGAGGTGACTCGGCGAGCCGGGATTCGCTGGACGCCTTCGTCGATCCGGGGACGGGGCGAATCAACGGCATCGGCGCCGAGCAGCCCTGGTTCGTCTTGTTCATGGTCAACATCCATGACTGCGGGCTGACCTGCGAGGGCCTGCCCGGCTACCAGGCATGGTTGGGCACCCCGCTGCCCGCGTTGTTCGGGGCGAACGCCACGATCGGCACCTACCTGCTCGGTGTGCTCGGGGCGCTGCTGATCTTCCTGTCGGTCTCCGGAGCGATCGTCTGGTGGCCCGGGTTGCGCGGGCTGATCAGCGGGTTCGTGGTGCGCCGAGGCCGGGGTAACTACGTCCGCGACCTGGACCTGCACCGGTTGGTGGGCATCGTCGCGGTGCCGTTCATGCTGATGTGGGGGGTGACCGGGGCGGCGTTCTACTTCCACTGGCCGGCGCAGGCCTACTTCGCGGTGCTGCCGGGGCAGGCGCATGCCGACCCGCCCTCCCCGACCCCCGGTACCGGGCCGATGCTCACCTCCGCGCAGGCCCGGGATGTGGCGCTGGCGGCGCATCCGGGCGCGGAGGTCACCGGCTTGAGCGCGTTGCACCCGGAGCAGCCCGACGGCTCGTACGGGTTCCGTCTGCGGAAGGGCTACGACCCGTACGGCTACTGGAACTACTCCGGCGCGCTGTACGTCGGAGTGGACAGTCACGGCGGCGGCACCCAGGACTACGCACCGGATCGGCCGAACTCCCCGCTGACCGAGCGCCTCTGGGACGGCGGCTTCTACTACGGACTGCATTTCGGCACCGTGGTGCCCGCGATACCCCGGGTGATCTGGCTGTTGTTCGGCCTGAGCCCGGTCCTGCTCGGGATCACCGGGACGACCGTGTGGCTGACCAAGTCACGCAGCAATCGCAACCGGCGGCGCCGACGGAAAGCGGTCGCGGCCGGCGGAACCCCGGGCGGCGCGCCGGGGTCGAGCGCGGGGTCGTGCCCGGGCGCGGGGTCCGCCGGCCGATGACCGCGCTGTTGGCCGTCTTCGTGCTGCTCTATTCCGGTTTACTCGGCTACTGGGCGCTGGTCGGCGCGGTGCGTGGCCGCGGGCTCGGCCTCGGTTACCTCGGCGGGCTGGTGCTACTCGAGCTGACCTTGCTGGTTCGCGCCGGGCTCGAGCTGGCCAGGCTCATGGCGGCCAGTGGCGGCTTCGGCCGCGGGTACGCCGAACCCGGAGTGCACGCCGGCTACCTGCTGGCGTCGATCGTCGTGCTGCCCCTGGTGCTCACCGTGACCAGGGCGACCGAACAAGCGGCGCCGACCACGGAGCTGGACCCCGCCGCAAGCCAAGTCCGCGACTCCCGGAGCGGGTCGCACTCCGCCGCCGAGCCGCCCCCCGCCCCGGCCTCCGAGCTCGACTTGGAACCAGGGATCGGCCGGCGGGCCCGTCGCCACGAAGCCACCTGGGACGCGCTGGTGGCGGTCGTGGGCTGCATTGCCGTCGCGGTGGTCACCCTCCGAATGGGCAGTACCGGCCGACCAGCCTAGGGAGTCAGCCGCTATCGCTGACTTCGCCCACTCGGCCCACCGGCGGGGGCCGGCGGAGGTACCGGTGACCGGTCGGAGTCCGCCAGGCGAGGGTTCCGTCGGCATAGCGGGCGAGCCGCCAGCCGGGTTGCTGCTTGAGTCGATGATGCGGCCGGCACAGTGCCGACAGATTGACATCGCTGGTCGCGCCGTTGCCGCTATCGGCGTCGAACGGGACACGGTGGTCCAGATCGCACCGGTCGGCGCGGATCCGGCACCCTGGAAATACACAGGTCTGGTCGCGGGCGACCACGTGTGCGGCCAGGTGTGCCGGCGGGGTGTAGCGGCTGGTGCCGTAGTCCAGCAGGGCGCCGGTCACGGGATCGGTGACTAGCCGTCGCCAGGTGCCCTGGGCAGCCAGCTCACGGGCCTGATCGGCTGGGATGGGGCCGTAGCCAGCCAGCTCGCCCGGCAACTGGTCCAGTCCGAGCAGGGTGGTGAGCCCAACCGTGACGCCGACTCGCACCTGCACCCCGCCACGGCGAACCGGGCGGCCGACCGCGGCTGAGCCAGCGACGCCGCCTGATCTGGCTGCGCCGTTCGGGGTGACCGTTGGGACTGGATCGGGCGGGGCGGCGAGATCGGGAGGCAAGCCATGGCCGCCCGGTTCACCCGAACCATTCGGCTCTCCCGAATCCACCGGCTCGCCGAATCCGGGCGACGCGCCCGAGCCCACCGGACCACCCGAACCAACCGGACCACCCGAACCCACCGGACCACTCGAGCCAAGCTGGTCCAGGAGGAGGTCTACCAGGGCATCGGCGCGGCGGGCGTCCATCGGGCGATCGTCGCCAGGACCACCGGCTCGGCGTGCGTAGCCGTCCAGCACGCCGTAAGCCGCCACCGCCTCGTGCGCCGGCAGGTAGGCGGCCAGAGTGGCCATGCCGTCGGGCTCCGGGATCAGCCTGACCGAACGCTCCCGCCGAGCCTGCTCGGCCCGGCGGCGGACGGCCTCGGCGTCGAGCCGAGCGACCACCCTCCTGGCGTCGGCCCGGATCTGCCCGGTGGTGCGTCCAGCGGCACGCGCCAGGATCCGTCGCTCGGCCTCTGCCAGCAGGGACTCGTCCAGCACCATGGTCTCCTCGACGACGGCCCGGGCGGACGGCAGGCTGATTCGACCCGAGGACAGCGCGGCCAACGTCGCCGGCAGCCGCTCGGCCAGGGTGACGGCGTCGTCGACCCGCGCCCGCGCGGTGCGGGACGCGACCCTCGCCATCAGGCCGACCTCCGCACAGACCGAGGCGTACACCTGCTCCGGGTCGTCACCGAAAGCCGGATCAGCCTCGGCCGCCCGAGCCAGCCCGGCGATCTCGCGGATCTGCTCGGCCTGGACCCAGGCAATGACCCGTTCCCAGCCGCCGATCCGTTCCACCCGCTCCCCACACGGGCCACCGGACACCTGGGCGAGCACCGTGGCGAGCAAGCCATCCGGCCCGTAGTCGGACCAGATCGGATACGGCCCGGGCTCCGACTCCAGCCACAACTCCGACTCCGGCGGAGGCCCGGACCACGACTCGGGACACAACTCGGGATCCGACGATGCCCCGCCATCCCCCTCATACGGCTCGGGAGCCGTCTCCGGAGGCGCCGTCGAATCGAACATACGTTCGACCTTACCACGCCCGCTAGGTCCGCGCCGCGGTCGCGTCCTCGGGCACGGTCAGGTCGCGGTTCAGGGTCTCCGGCGCGAGCCGGGTGGCCACCAGGCTGATCAGCATGATGCCGGTCATGTACATCGCCACCGGCACCCACGATCCACCGAACGCACTGAGCAGCGCCGCGCAGATCAGCGGCGCGACACCGCCACCGAGCGCGGCGGAGAACTCCCGGCCGATGGTCACCCCGGCGTAGCGGTACCGGTTGCCGAACAGCTCGGGGAAGTAGCTCATCTGCACCCCCACCGCGCCCTGACCGGCCAGGATGAAGCCGAGCACGATGACGGCGACGATCGCCACCGGGGACCTGGTGTCCAGCAGGACGAACGACGGAGCGGGCAGGATCACCAGCGCGACGACGATCGCGGTGTAGATCGGCCGGCGACCGAACCGGTCGGACAACATGCCGAAACCGATGGCACCGATGCCACCGCAGATCGCGCCGGCGAGCAGCACCTTGGGCACGAACACCCGGTCCACCCCGATCGAGGACACCAGGTAGGAGGCCATGAACACCTGGTAGGTGTACGACTGCGCGGTCACCCCGAGGTTCATGAACAGCACCAGCAGCGTCGGCTTCCTTCCGTGCCGGAAGACCTCGCCGACCGGCTTGCGCGGCTCGGCGTGCTGCTGCTTGAGGTCCTGGAAGACCGGGCTCTCGTTGAGTCTGCGCCGGATCACCAGCGCGACGATGGTCACCACCAGGCTGGACAGGAACACCAGCCGCCAACCCCAGCTCAGCAGGGCGGGCTCGGGCAGCAGTTGGACCAGGATCCAGGCCACCGCACCCAACGCGGTCCCCAGCGCGGCGCCGGTCATCACCAGCGACGCGAGCTTCCCGCGCCGACCGGGCCGCGCCGTCTCGGTGAGCAGCGTCGCCCCGCCGGCCTGCTCGGCACCCGAGCCGAAGCCCTGGACGAACCGGCACGCGACGAGCAGAACGGGCGCGAGCAGGCCCACCTGGGAGTAGGTCGGCAGCAGCCCGATCGCCAGCGTCGAGCCCCCCATCAGCAACAACGTCGCAACGAGGACCCACTTGCGGCCCAGTCGGTCGCCGAACTTGGAGAAGAACAGCCCACCCAACGGCCGGGCCGCGAAGCCGACGGCGTACGCGCTGAAACTCGCCAGGATGCCGGCGGCCGCCGAGATGTTCGGGAAGAACAGCTTGGAGAAGATCAGAGCCGACGCCGTCCCGTAGATGACGAAGTCGTATTGCTCGAGGGCGGTGCCCACCAGGCCCGCCCAGGCCGCGCGGCGGATCGCGCTCGGGTCGGGGGTGATGCCGTGGTCGTGCGCAGTCGTCGGTTCGGGTCGGGCGGTGCTGTCCGTGCTGTCCATGCGTCCTCGGATGGATCGGGCCCAGATGCGGGCGAGATGTGCGGGTCCAAGCTCCTTTCAGCTGGCCGTGGTGTCGATCGAGAATGCCGCGTCGGCGGCCTCCTGCACGGCGACGCCGACACCGTGCGAGACCAGCACGCCGACCAGCTCCGCGACCCGCTCGGTGAACGCCTCGTGCGCGGCGAGCGCGGTACCGAGCAGCCCGGTACCCAGCGCGGCCCGGACGAACTCGCCGACCGGCCGGCCGGCCAGCGCGGCCAGCCGGCGCCCGGTGGGATCGGCCATGGCGGCGGCGTGCGGACCCGGGTCGAACCCCTCCGGCGGCGCCACGCAGCACAGGTAGCCGGCGACGGTCAGGGCCAGGTGGTGAGGCAACCGGCCGGCGTTCAGGTGCACCAGCGCCGGCTCCGGCACCCGCTGGGCGAGCTTCACCGAGCCGTCCGAGCCGACCTGGCTGGTGCGGTGCCCGAGCGCCGAGTTCGCCCAGCGGCTGAACAGCTGGCGGGTGTAGTCCGCCACGTCGATGTCGGCCGGCACCGTCACGGTGGGCAGGTACTCGTCCCGCAGCACCCGCAGCGCCGCCTCGTGGACGGCCGGGCGCTCGACGGCCTCCGGGATGGTGGCGGCGCCGTCCAGTGCACCGAGGTACGCAATGAGCGAGTGGGTGCCGTTGAGCAGGCGCAGCTTGAGCAGCTCGTAGGGCCCGACATCGGCGGCGAACAGCACCCCGCCGCGCTCCCAGGCCGGGCGGCCGGCGGCGAAGGTGTCCTCTATGACCCACATGCTGAACGGCTCGGCGGGCACCGGGATGGCGTCGCGGACCCCGAGCCGGGCCGCGGCCAGGTCTCGGTAGGCATCCGT
The DNA here is from genome assembly GCF_052566575.1 of Pseudonocardia sp. Cha107L01. Lineage (NCBI taxonomy): Bacteria > Bacillati > Actinomycetota > Actinomycetes > Pseudonocardiales > Pseudonocardiaceae > Pseudonocardia > Pseudonocardia sp. Cha107L01. The sequence goes on along the minus strand of NZ_CP199579.1, from coordinate 3,087,182 downwards.
GGTGGCTGGCACGATCCGGTCGACCATGCTGTTCGGGAAGGCGACGCCGGCCAGGTACGGCGCCAGCTCGTCGCGCTCGGCTGCGGGCAGAGCGGCGGCGAACTCACCGACCAGGCGCGCCGTGGTGTGCCCGTTCGCCATCAGGTTGTCGCAGCTCAGCACGGTGATCGGGGCGGCGCCGGCGCGGGCCCGGCGCTGCAGCCCGCGCACGATGAGGCCCAGGGTGGTGCGCGGTGGGCCGTCGCCGCGCAGGTCGGCCCGGACGCCGGCGTGGTCGAGGTCGAGCTGCCCGGTGCGCGGTGCGAACGTGTAGCCATGCTCGGTGACGGTGAGCGTGACGATCCGGGTACCCGGCGCCGCCAGCGCGTCCAGCACCGCCTCGGGTTCGCGGCTCGCCACCAGCGCGCCGGTGTGCACGGCCGGCACGACGGCCTCCGTGCGGCCCGGGGACAGCTCGAGGACGGCGTAGCGCAGGTCCTGCTCGCGCAGCGCATCGGCGACGGCGGCGGAGTGGCTGGCGACGCCGAGGATCCCCCACGGCCCGTCCTCGGCGGCAAGCGCGGCGGCGGTGTGCACGGCCTGGTGGGCGCGGTGGAAGTTGCCGAGGCCGAGGTGCACGATGCCGGTCGGCGGCAGCGCGCGCTGGTGCAGCAGGGCGGCCGGCGGCGTCGCCGCGGCGGACAGCCGCCCAAGCGGCACAGCGGCGGACAGCCGCCCCAACGGCACAGCGGCGGACAGGCGCCCCGTGGGGTCGGGCGGGGTCACTGGGCTCACCAATCCGTCAGGGTGCCGTCGCGGCGGCGGGCCACCGGCAGGTAGGCGCGCTCGTACGGGAACCGGGCGGCCAGCGCCTCGTCGACCTCGATGCCGAGACCGGGCGCCTCACCGGGGTGCAGGTGCCCGTCGGCGTAGCTCCAGGCGTGCCGGAACACCTCGTGGGTCGCGTCCGAGTAGCCCATGTACTCCTGGATGGCGAAGTTCGGCGTGGCCAACCCGAGATGCAGCGAACCGGCCAGCGCCACCGGCGAGACGTCGGACGGCCCGTGCGGACCGAGCCGCACCTGCCACACGTCGGCCAGCGCGGCGATCCGACGCAGGTGCGTGATCCCGCCGGCGTGCGACACCGCCGCGCGCACGAAGTCGATCAGCTGTTCGGTGATGAGCTGCTGGAACTCCCAGATCGTGGTGAACACCTCGCCGATCGCCAGCGGCACCGTGCTGTGCCGGCGGACCAGTCGCAGCACGTCCTGGTTCTCCGCCGGCGTGACGTCCTCCAGCCAGAACAGGTCCACCGGCTCGAGCGCCCGGCCCAGCCGGGCGGCCTGGTTCGGGGTGAGCCGGTGGTGGGCGTCGTGCAGCAGCGCCAGCTCGGGACCCACATGCGCGCGGACCTGTGCCAGCGCGCCGGGCAGGTGGCGGAGGTAGGCGTCGGTGTCCCAGGTCTCCTCGACCGGTCCGGCGCCCCGACCGGCCGGTTCGTACCCGGTACCGCCCCGGCTGACACCGTAGATCGTGTCCAACCCGGGCACCCCGGTCTGCACCCGGACCGCCCGGAAACCCCGGGCCCGCACCGCGTCCACCGCGTCCAGCAGCGCCGGGGTGTCGGCACCGGTGGCGTGCGTGTAGCTGAGCACCCGGTCCCGCACCGCGCCGCCGAGCAGCTGGTAGACCGGCATCCCGGCGGCCTTGCCCTTGATGTCCCACAGCGCCAGGTCGACCGCCCCGATCGCGGCCATGGTGACCGCGCCCCGGCGCCAGTAGACGCCCCGGTACAGGTACTGCCAGGTGTCCTCGATGCGCGCCGGGTCGCGGCCGAGCAGGATCGGGCAGACGTGCTCGCGCAGGTACTCGGCCACCGCGAGCTCGCGGCCGTTCAGCGTCGCGTCGCCCCAGCCCACCAGCCCGTCGGCGGTGACGATCTTCAGTGCGACGAAGTTGCGGCCGGGGCTGGTGACCAGCACTTCCGCCGCGACGATCCGGTCGGTCCCGGCGCCGGTTGTGGGGCGGCTCACCGGGCCACCGCCACCACGTTGACCAGCGGTTCCCCCGCCGCCAACCGGCGGACGTTGGCCGCGATGTCCTCGACCCTGGCGGCGAACGTCTGCCGGGTGATGCCGGAGGAGTGCGGTGTCATCAACACGTTGGGCAGCTCGCGGAACGGCAGCGCGGACGGCGCGGCGAGCGCACCGGCGGAGGGGTAGCCGTACCAGACGTCGATGGCGGCGCCACCGAGCGAGCCGTCCCGCAGTGCGTCGTACAGCGCCCGCTCGTCGACCAGCGGGCCCCGCCCGACGTTGATCAACACCGCCCCCGGCCGCAGCCGGGCCAGCTCGGGCGCACCGATCAGCCCGGTGGTCGCGGCGGTCAACGGGGCACTGACGACCACGACGTCGGACCGCTCCAGCAGGGTGTCGAGCGCCGCGGTGGTCCCGGCCCAGTCCAACCCGTGCGCCGCGGCGTCCACCTCGCCGCGCCGGGTGACCGCCAGTCCGCGCGCGCCGAACGCCCGGAACCGCCGCCAGCTCCGCTCGCCGATGTGGCCGAAGCCGACCAGGCCGACCGTCGCGGCGGCCAGCGAGTCCCCCCACGGCATGGCGGGGTCGTAGGCGGGTGAGGCCCACCGGTCCCGGCGCAGCGCGGCGTCCTGGGCCAGGAAGCCCCGGCGCAGCAGGATCGCCGACGCGAGCACGTACTCGGCGATGGAGTCCTCGTGGTGGAACGTGTTAGCCACCAGCGCGCCCGGCGGCAGCGCAGCGACGTCGATCCCGTCCACCCCGGCGCCGGGCGCCTGCACCAGCCGCAGGGTCTTGCCGGCGGCCGCCATCGCCGGGCCGCACCGGGCGCAGATCAGCACCTCGGCGTTGTCCAGCGCGGCCTCGACGGCCGAGTCGTCCCGCCGGTCCGGCCAGCTGACCTCCGCGCCGGCCGGGAAGCCGGCCTCAAGCTCCGCACGCAGCGGCGCGAGGTTCGGGTCGGCGACGACGATCTTCATACGGTCCCTTTCAATGCGACGGAGCTGCTCAGCGCGACGCGGCCGCCGGCGTGGGCCCGGTCGAGCCACGGACGACGAGATGGGTGGGCAGCCGGAGTCGGCGCGGCGGCTGCCGGTCCCCCGCCGCGGCCCTGCCGAGTAGTTCCAGGCTCAGTGCGCCGGCCCGGGCGTTCGGGGTGGAGATGCTGGTCAGGGCGGGTTGGGAGACGACTGCGAACGGGATGTCGTCGGTACCGACGACGGACAGGTCGTCGGGGACCCGGACCCCGAGGGCGCGGGCGCCGATGATCACGCCGAGCGCGACCAGGTCGTTGTGCGCGATCACCGCGGTGGCGCCGGAGGCGACCACCCTGGCCGCCGCCGCCGTCCCGCCGTCGACCGTCTCGGTCTGCCACTCCAGCACGTCCAGCTCCAGGCCGTGGGCCTCGGCGAGCGCGCGGACCACGCCCACCCGGTGCCGGTTCGACCAGGAGAGCGCCGAGCCCTGCACGTATGCGATGCGGCGGTGGCCCAGCGCGGTCAGATAGTCGACGGTCTGCCGCAGCCCCTCGGTCGCATCCGCGACGATGCAGTCCGCGACGATGCGGTCCGCGCCGTCGGCCTCCCGGTTGACCAGCACCAGCGGGACCCGTCCGCAGAGTGCGAGCACCTCCTCGGCATCCAGCCGGGAGGAGCACACCGCGATGCCGTCGACCCGCCCGGCCAGGTGGGCGATGACGGCGCGTTCCCGGTCCGGGTCGAAGTCGCTGTCCGCGAGCACCACGGTGTGCCGGCTGTGCCAGCCCTGGCCCTGCGCGGCCTTCACGAATGCCGCGAACACCGGGTTCGCGATGTCCGGCACGATGACGGCGATCGTGGCGTGAGCAGTGTCCGCCGGCGGACCGGAGGCACGCGGCGCGACCGGCTGGTAGCCGACTTCTTGCGCAATCATGCGAATCTTGCGCAAAGTGTCCGGGCCGACCCGGCCGGGATCGCTGAATGCACGGGAGGCGGTGGAGAGTGCCACATTGGCCCGCTTCGCAACATCGGTCAGGGTGGGCCCCACGGGACCTCCTCGTTCGCCGTCGACCGACTGACCATGCGGCAGGTTGCGCAAGCTTGTCAAGAAATTGGCAATCCTTGCCGAGTCCCGGGATGACGACGGCGGGAAGGGTGTGGCGGGTATCGAGAGCCGTGCGCCACGAGTTGTTGGGCCCGGCCGACGCGCTTACCGTGCGGGGTGTGGGCAACCTGTCGACCGAGGAACCGATCAGCATCCTGTCCGAGGAGCCGGTCCCGGGCACGATCCTGCTCCGGGTCGGCGGCGAGGTCGACATGCTGAGCTCGCCCACGCTCCGCGACAGCATCGCCTCGGCACTGAGCGGGACCCACCACCGGTTGATCGTCGATCTGGACCACGTCGAGTTCCTGGGCACCAGCGGGCTCGCCGCGCTCGTCGAGGCACGTGCCTCGGCGGAGCAGAGCAACACCGAGCTCTGGCTGGCCTGCTCGCGCCGCCAGGTGCTCCGCCCGCTGCGGATCGCCGGCCTCATCCAGCTGTTCCAGGTCGCCGAATCAGCGGCCGGTGCGCTCGCCGGCACAGCGTCGGACCGGGAACCAGAAATGGATTAGTGGTTCGTGGTTTGAGCCCCCCACGCGCGGGGAACACACCCCTCGGTCCGGTCTGTCGACCGGAGGAGAGAGGTGAATCACCGTGAGCGACGTGACCCGCCTGCCTGGGCCGACTGAGCACGAGTGGCAGTGGCAGCGGCTCGGCTCGTGCCGAGGCATGGACAGCGCAACGTTCTACCACCCCGACGGTGAGCGGAACCCCTCTCGCGCACGCCGCACAGCGCGCGCAAAAGAGGTCTGCGGCCGTTGCCCGGTGATGCTGCGCTGCCGTGAGTTCGCTCTTCGCACCCGGGAGCCGTTCGGCGTCTGGGGCGGCTTGGCCGAGGCCGAACGCCGCGCGATCATCGAGACCAGCACCGTCTCCGAAGGCAGCGCGGTCGCCAGTTGAGCCGATCCCTGCCGCGGTACCAGCCGGTCAACGACCCGGCGTGCCACCCACCGGCCGCTGGGGCGGCCTCCCATGACTCCACGGCCCAGTGTCGGGCCACTCTCCCAATGGTGCAGGCCGGACCGAACTGACGACGGCCTCCACTAGGAGACGAGTCCCTTCTGGGCGGAATAACGGGAGCCGCCCAGAAGGGACTCGTCCTTATGTCCGGAGCTGTGTGCTGGCCCGCCGGGTGACGGCCGGGGTGTGACGGGCCAGAGCGGTGTGACGGGCAGCGGTGTGACGGGCTAGAGCCCGAAGTACTCGCGGCGCCCGGTCAGCGGCGTGACCTGGGTGGCACAGGCGGCGAGCGCGGCACACTTGCGCGCCCATTCCGGGCCGTCCAGCTCCAGATCGACGACCGCCGCATCCGGCGTCGCGGTGAACTGGACCAGCTTGAGCCGGTACACCCTGGCTATCCGCCGGGCGGCGTCGGCGACAACCGCCTGGCTGGCGTCCACCCCGTCCATGGCCGGTGCCAGGCAGTAGACGCCGGGCTCGGGGTCGAACCCGACCAGTTCGCTCATCCCGGCCAACAGGTCGTCGGCCCGGTCCGCGCCGATCGGGGACGGCAGCGCCAACCGGTGCCTGGCCAGCTCCGGCACGCCCAGCTCGGCGAGCGCCGTGCCGGCGGCATCGTCAGCCTGCTCATCGGCCTCGGCCGCCACCAGCACGTCGGTACGCACCCCGGCGGCGGCCAGCCGCTGGACCAGCCCGGACGCGGCGACCAGGAACTCCGGCAGATGCACGGTGATCGCGACGACCCGACGACATCGGCGCAGCTGCGGCGGCACCGCGCCGGAATTCTGGGGTGCATCGAACGCCAGGTCGGCGGCGGGCATCTGCCCCCACCCGAACTCACCGGCCACCATTCGTCGATCCCCCAAGAGTCAAGAACTACTTAACCGACCTAACTGCGATCCATGGGGCGAACGGGAAGGAAAACGACAAACGGTATGTGAAGATCCATGAACGGTCGCCAGCCGGTGGCGGCCCAGGTCGGCGCCGTTACCCAGAGTGTTCGGCGACCCCGGGTCGCGTCCTCGGCGGGTTGGGAGCAGGATTTCCGCTGTGCCTGTTGCTGAGACCGGCGCGGCGGTCGTGGAGATTCGGATCTCCGCGCGGCCCGCGCTGATTCCGACTATCCGAGCGGTTGCCTCCGATCTGGCGGGCAGGGCCGACTTCGACCTGGACGCCATCTCCGACCTCCGGATGGCGGTCGACGAGGCGTGCACGACGCTGGTCGCCCTCGCCGCCACCGACGGCATGCTGAGCTGCAAGTTCGTGCTGAACCACGCGCAGATCGAGGTCACCGTCAGCACCGCAACGCCTGCGCCGGGCGCGGAGGTGCGCACCGACAGCTTCGGCTGGCGGGTGCTGCAGACCCTGGCCGACGAGGTCACCTCGGCACACGGCATCGACGGTGAGCCCGATGCCATCGCGATCCGACTGACCAAACGTGCCGGCGCGACGCAGTGACCTCGGCGCCGGCCAATCCCGGCCCTGCTGACGACGCCGGGCACGGCGAGCCCGGCGACCCCGCGTGGGCGACCGAGCAGGTCACCGAAGACAGCACCGAAGACAGCACGGAACACGGCACCGAACACGGCACCGAACACCGCACCGCACGCGCCGCCGAACAGGCGGAGGACGACGACACGTCGGCCGGGCTGTCCAGGGACAGCGAGTACGCCCACCTGGTCCCGAAGCTCACCGAGTACGCCGAGCTGGACGGCACCGACCCGCGCCGCGAGTCGCTCCGGGACGAACTGGTCACCGGGTACCTGCCGGTCGCCCAACACATCGCACGGCGGTTCGCGCACCGCGGCGAGCCGCTGGACGACCTGATCCAGGTGGCCACGGTCGGGCTGATCAACGCGGTGGACCGGTTCGAGCCGGACCGGGGCAGCGACTTCTTCTCCTTCGCGGTGCCCACCATCAGCGGTGAGGTACGCCGGCACTTCCGCGATCAGGGCTGGTCCATGCGGGTGCCCCGGCGACTCAAGGACCTGCACGTCTCGATCAACGCGGCGGTCGCCGAGCTGTCCCAGAGTCTCGGGCGCGCGCCCCGGCCCAGCGAGCTGGCGGAGAAGCTCGGCCTGCCCACCAACGAGGTGCTGGAGGGACTGGCCGCCGGTCAGGCCTACCGCGGCAGCTCGCTGGACGAGATCCTGTCCGGTGACCAGAGCGGAACGACGCTCGGTGACCTGCTCGGTGAGGCCGACGCCGAACTCGAGCGCGTCGACTACCAGCAGTCGCTGCAGCCCTTGCTCGCCGAGCTGCCCGACCGGGAGCGGACCATCCTGATGTTGCGGTTCTTCGGCAACAAGACCCAGACCCAGATCGCGGACCAGGTCGGGGTCTCCCAGATGCACGTGTCCCGGCTGCTCGCGCAGACCCTGGCCCGGATGCGCGACCGGCTCGAGACCGGCGAGGAATGAGTGGGCCCGCTCAGGGGAGTGTCTGGTGGATCTATGCCGCAGCCGGCTGGATGATCCGCCAGACACTCCCCAGGACTGGCGCATGACCGGGCAGCTGCGGACGGACCAGGCCGCCGGGCGCTGGGTGCTCGCCGCCACCGTGGGGGGCTCGGGGCTGGCCATGCTCGACTCCACCGTGGTCAACGTGGCGCTGGAGCGGCTGGGCCGGGACCTGGGCGCCGACTTCGCCGCGCTGCAGTGGGTCGTCAACGGCTACACGCTGTCGCTGGCCGCACTGATCCTGCTCGGCGGCGCACTGGGCGACCGGTTCGGTCGGCGCCGGGTGTTCCTGGTCGGGGTGGTCTGGTTCGCGGTGGCCTCGGCGCTGTGTGGACTGGCCCCCAACGCCGGTCTGCTGGTCGCCGCCCGGGTGCTGCAGGGCATCGGCGGCGCGCTGCTCACCCCGGGCAGCCTGGCGCTGATCGCCGCCTCGTTCCGCCCGGAGGACCGGTCCAAGGCGGTGGGCTCCTGGTCCGGGCTCGGCGGGGTGGCCGGCGCGATCGGTCCGTTCGTCGGCGGCGCACTGGTGGACTGGACCTGGCGCGCGGTGTTCTGGATCAACGTGCCGGTCGCGGCGGCGGTCGTGCTGATCACCCTGCGGCACGTGCCGGAGAGCCGCGACCCGGACGCCGCCGGCCGCATCGACCTGCTCGGCGCCTCCCTCGGCGTGCTCGGGCTCGGTGCGATCACCTTCGCGTTGACCGAGGTCGGGGGTGCCGGGTCGAGTGCCCCGGTGGTGGTGGGCGGCCTGGTCGGCGTGCTGGCGCTGGCCGCGTTCCTGGTGGTGGAGAGCCGCTCGCCGCACCCACTGGTGCCGCTGTCGATGTTCAGGGACCGGTTGTTCAGCGCTACCAACATCGTCACCTTGCTGCTGTACGGGGCGCTCGGCGTGTTCTTCTTCCTGCTGATGCTGCAGATGCAGACGGTGGCCGGGTTCTCACCGACCGTCGCCGGCACGGCACTGCTGCCGGTCACCGCGCTCATGCTGTTGCTCTCCGCCCGCTCCGGCGCGCTCGCCGACCGGATCGGCCCCCGCCCGCAGATGACGGTGGGCCCGCTGCTCGCCGCCGCCGGGTTCCTGCTGGCCATCCGGATCGGACCCGGCGCGAGCTACCTGGCCGACGTCCTGCCGGCCACCGTGTTGCTGGGGCTGGGCCTGGCCGCCACCGTCGCCCCGCTCACCGCGACGGTGCTGGCCGCCGCCGACGACCGCCGCGCCGGCATCGCCTCCGGCATCAACAACGCGGTGGCCCGCTCGGCCGGGCTGCTCGCGGTGGCGGTGATCCCGGTGGCCGCCGGCCTCGGCGGGGCCGACTACACCGATCCGGCGGTGTACGACGCCGGCTTCCGGCGCGCCATGCTGATCGGCGCCGCGCTGCTCGTGGCGGCGTCGGTGCTGGCCGCGGTCCTGATCAGGCCTGCGAAGCCGCCGGCTGGATCGACCCTGCCGGTGCCGGCCGGGGACGCCGTACCGGCCGTCGGGGCGTTGCGGCTGGCCCGGTGCCCGCACTGCGGGGTGGCCGGCCCGCAACTGCACCCGGGACCGGCGGCCGAAGCGGCCAGACCGTAAGAACTCTCGGATGCAATGATTCTCCGATGGCGGAATCTCGGCCCCCCTGGGTGCCCCCGGACATCGATCTGCGGACCGCCACACTGGCCAGGGTCTACGACTACATGCTCGGCGGCGCACACAACTTCGCGGTCGACCGGGAGGTTGCCGACCGGCTCGAGCGGCTGGTGCCGGGGTCCATCCGGACCGCCTGGGAGAACCGAGCCTTCCTGCGCCGCGCGGTGCTCTACTGCGCGAGCCTCGGCATCGACCAGTACCTGGATATCGGCTCCGGCATCCCCACCGGCGGCAACGTGCACGAGGTGGCCCGCTCGGTGCTGCCGACGGCCCGGGTGGTCTACGTCGACCTGGACCCGGTCGCGGTGCTGCACAGCCGGGCGATCCTGACCGGCGACGCCCTGACCGGCGTGGTGCAGGGCGACCTGCGCGCCCCGGAGGCGATCCTGGACGACCCGGTCACCCGGCAGCTGATCGACTTCGAGCGCCCGGTGGCGGTGCTGCTGGTGGCGTTGCTGCACGTCATCCCCGACTCCGCCCACCCGGCCGAGCTGCTCACCCGGCTGACCGCCGGCGCCGGGCCGGGCAGCCATCTGGTGATCAGCCACTTCGGCCCCAACTACGGCACCCCGGAGCAGGTCCAGGCCCTCGTCGAGTGGTCCCGCGGCACCACCACCCCGATGCTGGCCCGCGATCCGGCGGAGCTCACCGCGCTGCTCGGCGACTTCGTACCGGTACCGCCCGGAGTGGTCGCGGTGCACGAGTGGAAGCCTGACCCCGACGGCCCGGTGTCGGACCACTCCGGCGGCTACGCGGTCGTCGCGCGGAGGGACTGAACGACGATGGCACAGCTCACGGCCACCGCGGTGGCGATGATCAAGGGCACGGTCGAGAAGGTGCACACCGCGCTGACCGACTACGAGTCGGTCCGACCGCTGCTGCTGACCGAGAACTTCGACGACTACCAGGTCCGGTCGGGTGGCCACGGCGCCGGCACCGAGGTCGGCTGGACGCTGCTGGTCAGCGAGAAACGCCGCCGGCGGCGGGTGAAACTCCGCCGGCAGGTGCCCTGGGACTGCCTGGTGCGGGTGGACGAGGCCACCGAGGACCGGATCGTCGAGCGGGACCTGCGGTCGGCCCTGGTCACCACCTGGACCGTGCGGGACGCCGGCGAGGGGCGCACCGTCGTGCGGGTACTGGCCAGCTGGGACGGCCCGGACGGGCTGGCCGGGCTGCTCAGCCGGCCCCGGCAGCGGCTGGCCATCCGCAAGACCTACGAGGACATGCTGACCAACCTGCACAACTACTTCGACCCGCCGAAAGCGATCCGCCGGAAGTCCGGAGCGGCCGACGGGGCGGAGAGCGGGACGGCGGAGGCGGAGGCGGAGGCGGCCGAGAAGAAGCCAGCTGAGGAGGACAGCCCCGGCTGAGCCGCCGCCGACAGCGCGGCTTTCCGGCATCCGGGAAGGCCCTTCAGCCACCCGGCGTGGGGCTCGCATGGTGTTTGCCATGACTGAGTTCCCGCGCGAGCAGTGGTATGTCGCCGCCTACGGCCGCGAGATCGGCCGAGAGCTGTTCTCCCGGACGGTGTGCGGGGAGTCGATCCTGTTCTGGCGCACCGGGGCCGGCGAGGTCACCGCCACCTCGGACCGCTGCGTGCACCGCCGCTTCCCGCTCGCCGAGCCGCCGAGCCGGCTGGTCGGCGACCGGGTCGTCTGCGGTTACCACGGCTTCAGCTACGGCGCCGACGGCCGCTGCGTCGCGGTCTCCGGGCAGACCAGGGTGCCGCGCACGGCCCGGCTGCGCAGCTACCCGGTGGTCGAGCGGGACTCGTTCGTCTGGGTGTGGATCGGCGACCCGGAGCGCGCCGATGCCGCCGCCATCCCCCGCGCGAGATGCCTGGACGCGCCCGGGTACACCGTGGTCAGCGGGATGGAACCGCTCGAGGCGGGCTACCAGCTGCTGGTGGACAACCTGCTCGACCTGTCCCACGAGACCTACCTGCACGGCGGCTACATCGGCACCCCCGAGGTGGCCGACACCCCGATCACCACCGCGGTCGACGACGAGGCCGGCGTCGTCCACGTCAGCAGGCGGATGGCCGACGCCGAGTGCCCGCCGTTCTACGCCCGATCCACCGGCCTGTCCGGGCGGATCACCCGCTGGCAGGACATCGAGTACCGACCGCCGTGCCTGTACCAGCTGCACAGCCGGATCGCCCCGGTCGGCGTGCTGCCGAACGCGGACCTGAGCGACCCGGCCGCCTTCCACGTCGAGGTGGTGTACGCGATCACCCCGGAGACCGGGCACAGCACCCACGACTTCTGGGCGGTGGCCCGCGACTTCGCGCTCGACGATGCCGGCGTCTCCGAGTTCCTCGCCGAGCAGAACCGCATCGTGGTGCTGCAGGACGTGGCCGCGCTGAACGTCCTGCAGCGGGTGCTCGACCCGGTCCGGGACGCGCGCGGCACCGTGGTCGCGGCGGTCTCGCTGGTCGTGCGGCACGGCACCGCGACGCCGCACCAGCTGGCCGCTCTGGTCCGCACCAGCGCCCGCGCCATCTCCCGGACACTGACGGCCGAGGGCTGAGCTCACTCAGGTTCGCCGTCCGGCCCGCTCCGCGAGCTAACTCGGACGAGTGAGGGATGGCCCGGACATGGCGGACGTCACACTCGCCCGCCGCGAGCGACTGACCAGCAGTGCGTCCCGATTGCCCCACCTGCCTCAGGAAATACCTACGTAACGACGCAGAAACTGAGAAGTTACATAGGCTAACAATGAATGTGCGCGGTGTGTGGACCGCCGGTCCACGCCCCGGGTCAGCGAAACGGACGAGCAACCGTGGAGGCGCACATGTGTGGAATCACCGGGTGGGTGTCGTTCGGCCGAGACCTGCGTTCCGAGCAGGCGACCGTGGGCGCGATGACGGAGACGATGTCCTGTCGCGGCCCCGACGACGAGGGAACCTGGCTGAGTCGGAACGCGGCGCTCGGGCACCGCCGGCTGGCGATCATCGACCTGCCGGGCGGGCGGCAGCCGATGAGCGTCGAGACCCCGGACGGGCCGGTGGCGATGGTCTACTCCGGCGAGGCCTACAACTTCACCGAGCTGCGCGAGGAGCTTGCCGGCCGCGGCCACCGGTTCGAGACCGACTCCGACACCGAGGTCGTGCTGCACGCCTACCTGGAGTGGGGCGACGCGGTCGCGGAGCGGCTCAACGGGATGTACGCGTTCGCCATCTGGGACTCCCGGGCGAACAAGCTGGTGATGATCCGGGACCGGATGGGCATCAAGCCGTTCTACTACTACGAGACCTCCGACGGCGTGCTGTTCGGCTCCGAGCCCAAGGCAATCCTGGCCAACCCGCTCGCCGAGCACACCGTCGCCCTGGACGGCCTGCGGGAGCTGTTCGCGTTCATCAAGACCCCGGGCCACGCGGTCTGGGAGGGCATGCGCGAGGTCGAGCCGGGCACCGTCGTCACGGTCACCGCCCAGGGCCTGCGCACCACCCGGTACTGGACGCTGGCGACCCGCGAGCACACCGACGACAAGGCCACCTCGATCGCCCACGTGCGGGAGCTGCTGGACGACATCGTGCGCCGCCAGCTGGTCGCGGACGTGCCGAGGTGCACGCTCCTGTCCGGCGGCCTCGACTCCTCCGCGATGACCGCCATCGCCGCGGCGCAGCTCGCGGAGACCGGCGAGACGGTGCGCAGCTTCGCCGTCGACTTCGTCGGGCAGACCGAGAACTTCGTGCCCGACGAGCTGCGCGGCACCCCGGACACGCCGTACGTGCACGACGTGGCGGCGAAGTCCGCGACCCAGCACCAGGACATCGTGCTCAACTCCGACGAGCTGGCCGACCCCGAGGTGCGTTCCAAGGTGATCCGCGCCCGGGACATCCCGATGGGCATGGGCGACCTCGACGCGTCGCTCTACCTGCTGTTCAAGGCGATCCGGCAGCACTCCACGGTGGCGTTGTCCGGGGAGTCGGCGGATGAGGTGTTCGGCGGCTACAAGCAGTTCTTCGACCCGGAGGCGCGGCAGGCCAACACGTTCCCGTGGCTGCTGCGCGACGGCCGGCAGTTCGGCAACGACAACACGGTGCTCACGCCCGAGCTGATCAGGTCACTGGACGTGCCGGCCTACACCCAGGACGCGTACAACACCTCGGTCGCCAGGATCGAGCGGCTGGACGGCGAGTCGGACTTCGAGTGGCGGATGCGCAAGATCTGCTACCTGCACCTGACCCACTTCGTGCGGCTCCTGCTGGACCGCAAGGACCGGGCGTCGATGGCGGTCGGCCTGGAGGTGCGGGTGCCGTTCTGCGACCACCGCCTCGTCGAGTACGTCTACAACGCGCCGTGGTCGCTCAAGTCCTTCGACGGCCGGGAGAAGTCACTGCTGCGCGAGGCGACCAGGGACGTGTTGCCCGAGTCGGTGGCGAACCGGGTGAAGTCGCCCTACCCGTCCACCCAGGACCCGAGGTACGCGGTCAAGCTGCGGGAGCACGCCCGCGAGTACCTGGCCTCGCCCGGCCACCCGGTGTTCGAGCTGATCAGCCGCGACTGGCTGGCCGGCGCCGTCGAGGTGGACACGCCACAGATCACCCAGTTCTCCCGCCGGGGCCTGGAGCGCACGCTGGACCTGGCGCTCTGGCTGGACATGTACAACCCGACGCTCAAGCTGTCCTGATCTCGGCCGCCGGCCCGGGTGTGACCCCCCGGGCCGGTGCGGGCGTCAGGTCAGCTCGTCCAGCAGTTCCGAGGCGTTGGCGGCGAGCACCGGGACGGACGCGCCGAGCTCGGCGTTGCGCGCGTCCTTGCTCTCGCCGCGCAGTGTGCGGTTGGCCAGCTGCTGGTAGACGGTGGCGGTCTTCCACCGGGCGAACGCCAGGTACCACATGATGTCCGCGGTGTCGGTGCCGGTGCGCTCGGTGTAGTGGGCGGCGACCTCGGCCTGGCTGGGCAGCTCCAGACCCGGCGGCAGCCGCACCGCGCCCTGGATCGCGGGCGGGTCGTCCTTGCTGGGCGTGTAGTGCAGCAGGGTGCCAAGATCGACCAGCGGATCCCCGAGGGTGGCCATGTCCCAGTCGAACACCGACTTCACCCGGTCCGGGTCGGCCGGGTCGAACTGGCAGTTGTCGATCTTGAGGTCGTTGTGCACCAGGCCGTGGGTCTGCGTCTCCGGCTGGGTCTTCGCCAGCCGCTCGCCGACCTGGACCATCAGCGGGTCGGCGTCCGGCGGCGCGGCCAGCTCCCAGCGCCGGGCCCAGCCGGACACCTGCCGGGCCACGAAGCCCTCCGGCTTGCCCAGGTCCTCCAGGTCGCACTCGCCCGGGTCGACCAGGTGCAGGTCGGCCATCGCGTCGGTCAGCGCGAGCACCAGCCGCCGGCCGAGGTCCGGGTAGCCGCGCATGCTGGCCGGCAGGTCCTCACGGATCACCTCGCCGTCGCGGTACTCCATGACGAAGCAGTCCGCGCCGGCCACCGACTGGTCATCGGTGAACGCGTAGGCCCTGGGCGCCCGGTCGTAGCTGCGCCACAGCCGCGACAGCACCCGGTACTCGCGGCGCATGTCGTGCGCACCGGGGGCGATCTTGCCGAACGGCGGCCGGCGCAACACCACCCTGGTGCCGCCGACCTCGAGCAGGTAGGTCAGGTTGGCCCGGCCGTGCGGGAACTGCAGGACGTTCAACGGGCCGGCGAGCTCGGGGGCGGCGGTGCGCAGCCAACGGCCCACGCTCGCCCAGTCCAGCTCGTCGCCTTCCCGTACCGCGCTCACTGCACCGTTTCTGGACGGCCGATCACTTCCCATGCAGGGACCGTATCCGGGCACACGGCGCCCTGCCAGAAGGAGGACCCACACCACACGCCGGTAACGTCGGGGGGTGAGCTGGACACTGATCACCAACGATGACGGCATCGGCGCCCCCGGTCTGCACGCACTCGCCGCCGCGGCGGTCGCCGCCGGTCAGCGGGTGGTGGTTGCCGCGCCCGCCGAGCAGTCGAGCGGCGCCGGCGCGTCGATCATGGCCGACCAGCGCAACGGGCGGGTACCGGTGCGGCGGCACGAACTGCCCGGACTGGACGGGGTACCGGCGTACGGGGTGTCCGCGCAGCCGGCGTTCATCGCGTTCGCGGCCATGCGCGGGTGGTTCGCCGAGCCGCCGACGCTGGTGCTGTCCGGGATCAACGAGGGTGCCAACCTCGGTCGGGCCATCGCGCACTCCGGCACCGTGGGTGCCGCGCTCACGGCGGGCCGGTTCGGCGTCCGCGCTCTGGCCGTGTCACTGGACTCCGACGACACCCCGGCCGGCACCGACCCGGGTTGGGCGGTGGCCGCCGGGCTGGTCCCCGAGGTCCTCGAGCTGCTGGCCCGCACTCCCGAGGGCACCGTGTTGACGCTCAACGTGCCGGACCTGCCGGCCGATCAGCTCGGCGAGCTGCGGGTCGCCACCCTGGCCACCAAGGGCAAGGTCGAGTTCCGGGTGCACAACCTGGACGACGACCAGATCGGGGTGCACTCGATCACGCCGCCGGGCACGGCCGAACCGGGCAGCGACGTCGCACTGCTGTCCGCCGGGCACCCGACGCTCACCGCCGTCCGGTCCGTCGGCGAGGACGCCGGCCTGCCGCTGGCCGACCTGCTCACCCGCCGCTGAGCTGGCCGGCGGCACACACCCAGCGCACGCCGCACAGCCTCTGCACGCTCTGTGCGACCCGCACCAGGTCTGTGCCAGCGCACACAGCATCAGCCGGGGAGGGAGCGGGGCAGCCCGAAGGGTGGGAGCGTGCCGTTGTCGAAGCGGGTGATGGCGCCGATCCGGTCGCCGGTGAGGGTGAGGACGAGGAGACCGGCGCCGTGGCGGATGCCGGTGGCGGCGCGAATGTAGGTCCCGAGCGCGGGCTGTCCGTTCGCTCGCGTCCGCACGAAGTCGTAGGTCCTGCCCTGGCCGATGAGGCCGGCGTAGAAGCGGGCCACGACGTCGAGGCCCTGGTACTCGAGGGGAATCGGTGGCATGGAGACCAGGACGTCGGCGGTGAGCAGGGCGAGCAGGGCGTCGATGTCGCCGGACTCGTACGCGCGGACGAACTTGGCCACGAGCGTCTGCTCGGCGGGTGAGTCGGGAGCTGGAGCCGGTTCGCGCTCGCCCGTCGGCGGCAGGTGGCGCTGGAGGCTGGCGCGGGCCCGTTTGAGGGCACTGGTGACCGATTCGACGGTCGACTCGAGCATGTCGGCCACCTCGTTCGCGCGGTACCCGAGTACCTCGCGCAGGATGAGCACGGCGCGCTGGCGAGCGGGCAGAACCTGCAGCGCGGTCACGAAGGCCAGGGAGATAGCCTCGGTCTGTTCGTAGCGTGCCTCCGGGCCGAGCGGCACGTTGACCGCACCCTCGAGGAGGGAGTCGGGATACGGCTCGAGCCACACGACCTCGCCGAGCCGGGTCGGCTCGGGCGGTTCAACCCCGGGGAGATCCCACTCCTTGGCAGGGCGCCGGTTCGCCGCGCGGAGCGCGTTGAGGCACCGGTTGGTCGCGATCCGGTAGAGCCAGGTGCGGATCGAGGCGCGCCCCTCGAACCCGCCGATGCCCTGCCAGGCGGCCAGCAGCGTGTCCTGCAGGGCGTCCTCGGCGTCCTGGAAGGATCCGAGCATCCGGTAGCAGTGCACGTGCAGCTCTCGACGGTGCGACTCGGTCAGCTCCCGGAACGCGTCGCCGTCCCCGGCCCGCGCCCTGGTGATCAGGTCGGTTGTCACCCACTCCACCCTCGCTCCTCCCCTGGACTTCCAGTATCGACACCGGCCCGGCCGCGAACTGGGCGGTGGTTGGGCGCCCAGTTCCCCAACGTCCTGGCGTCTTCCTCTTCGACGGCTCGGACAACCCGGGGCGTCGGGATCAGGAGGAACCATGACAATCGCGGACAGAACGGTTCTGGTGACCGGGGCCAATCGCGGTATCGGACAGGCGCTGGTCGAGGAAGCCCTGCGGAGAGGCGCGAAACGGGTGTATGCCGGTACGCGCCGGCCCCTGGCCCACGTGGATGGGCGCGTCACACCGGTGACCCTGGACGTGACCGACGCAGCGCAGACTCGGGCAGCTGTCGAGAGGGTCGAGTCGCTCGACATCCTCATCAACAACGCCGGCCTTTCGCTCTACGACGACTTGAGCGATCGTGCCGCGCTGGAACGGCAGCTCGCCGTCAATCTCTTCGGCACGTACGGAATGACGCAGGCCTTCCTGCCGTTGCTGACTCGCTCCCGGGGAGCCATCGTCAACATCCTGTCGGTGACGGCCTTCGCCCCCTTGCCGCTCATTCCGTCCTACTCGATCTCGAAGGCGGCGGCGTTCTCCCTGTCCCAATCGCTGCGTGCTCTCCTGGCCGAACGGGGTGTGCGGGTACACGCCGTGATGACCGGCCCGGTGGACACGGAGATGTCCCGGGACCTCGACATACCGAAGGCCTCTCCGGAGTCGGTAGCGCGAGCCATCTTCGACGGCGTGGAGAACGGCGAGGAGGAGATCTTCCCCGATCCCCTGTCCGGGTCCATGGCGGAGAGCTGGCGCAACGGTTCGGCCAAGGCGCTCGAGCACCAGTTCGCCGCGCTCGTGCCTGCGGAGCCGGTCAAGTCATGAACCGGAGAGGTGGACATCTCACGATGAAGCTTTCGCCGATCGTGTCGCAACCGGAGTGGGACGCCGCGCGCCAGAAACTGCTGGTGCGGGAGAAGGAGTTGACCCGCGCCCGGGACGCGTTGGCCGCCGAGCGCCGGCGGATGCCGTGGCTGGCCGTGGACAAGGAGTACGAGTTCGACGGACCGAACGGCACAGCGAGCCTGCTCGACCTGTTCGAGGGCCGCCGCCAGCTGATCGTCTACCGCGCCTTCCTCGAACCCGGTGTGTCCGGCTGGCCCGAGCACGCCTGCCGGGGCTGCTCGCTGATAGCCGACCAGGTCGCCGACGTCGCCCACCTGAACGCCCGCGACACCACCCTCGCCTTCGCCTCGCGCGCGCCCCAGCCCGACATCGAGCGGGTCAAGGCGCGGATGGGCTGGACGATGCCCTGGTACACCATGGCCGGTTCTTCCGGCAGCGCCTTCGACAACGCCTTCGACAACAGCGCCTTCGACAACAGCGCCTTCGACACGGACTTCGGTGTGGACGAGTGGCACGGCACGAACGCGTTCATCCGCGACGGCGACCGCGTGTTCCGCACCTACTTCATCAACAACCGCGGCGACGAAGCACTGGGCAGCACCTGGAGCTATCTCGACATGACCGCGCTCGGCCGCCAGGAGGACTGGGAGGACTCGCCCGAGGGCCACCCCCAAACCCCACCGTATGCGTGGTGGAACTGGCACGACGAGTACGGCGACGTCAGGCCGGCCCAGTGGTGGAGCGACCCGGACTCCGACGACGTCGACCCCGCCGACCCCCGACCGCGCCCCACCGTCCCCTGACGGATAGCCATGCCGCCGTGGCCGGCAGACCACGGCGGCGTGGCAGGAAAGGTGGGATATGCGGCCTTGCTGTCACCCGCCGGGGCCGGCAGGGTGATCCTCATGCGGACCCGCACCGTGCTCTTCGTGCTCTTCCCGGACGTACAGAGCCTGGACGTGACCGGTCCGCTCGAGGTGTTCGTCGGTGCCGAGCGCTGGTCCACCCACCACCGGGGTGGACAGCCGGCGTACCGGGCGCGCACCGCCAGCCTCGGTGGTGTGCCGGTACGCACCTCCTCCGGCCTGCTGATCACGCCGGACGAGGACCTGTACCGGTCGGAGCCGCCGGACATCCTGGTCGTCCCTGGCGGCGCCGGCACCCGCGCGTCCGACCCGGCCCTGATCGACTGGCTGCGTACCGAGGCGCCCCGGGCCAGCAGGCTGGTGTCGGTGTGTACCGGCGCGTTCCTGCTCGCCGAGGCGGGCCTGCTGACCGGGCGGCGGGTCACCACGCACTGGGACTACGCGAACACCCTGGCGCAGCGCCACCCCGAGGTCGAGGTGGACGCCGAGCCGATCTTCATCCGGGACGCCGAGCTGTCCACGTCGGCCGGGGTGACCGCGGGCATCGACCTCGCACTGGACCTCGTCGAGGAGGACCTCGGCCACGACGCGGCACTGGCGGTGGCGCGGGATCTGGTGGTGTTCCTGCGCCGGCCGGGCAACCAGTCGCAGTTCAGTGCACAGCTGGCCGCCCAGGTGGCACACCGCGAGCCGCTGCGCGAGGTACAGCGGTGGATCACCGAGCGCCCGGACGCGGACCTCTCGGTCGACACGCTGGCCCAGCTCGCCCACCTCTCCCCCCGGCAGTTCGCCCGCGCGTTCACCGCCGAGGTGGGCATACCGCCGGGGCGCTACGTGGACCGGGTGCGCCTGGAGGCCGCCCGGCGGCGCCTGGAGGACAGCACCGACGGCATCGCGGAGACGGCCAGGGCCTGCGGTTACGGGACCCCGGAGGCGATGCGCCGCGCGTTCCTGCGGGTGCTCGCGCTCAGCCCGGCGGAGTACCGGCGCCGGTTCCAACCCGGTTTCACCCCGCTACCCAGGGAGCGCCCTGCGCATCGCCATCCTGCTCTTTGACCGGTTCACCGCACTGGACGCGGTCGGCCCGTACGAGGTGCTCAGCCGGCTGCCCGGTGCCGAGACGGCGTTCGTCGCCGAGCGCCCGCGCTGGGCGCCACCCCGGCCGACGAGCGCGTGGTGATCGACGGCAAGTACGTCACCGCCGCCGGCGTCTCGGCCGGCATCGACATGGGGTTGACGCTGGCCGGGCGGATCGCCGGCGACGAGGTCGCGCAGCTGATCCAGCTCGGCATCGAGTACGACCCGGAGCCGCCCTACGGCGCGGTCATGTCCGGCCGGGCCTGACCCGGCCTAGATCCACTCCTTTACCTGGGCCAGCAGCTTGACCGGGTCGGACCCGAACGGCGTCACGTTCAGGTGGGTCACGCCGGCGTCGCGCAACGCCGCGATGCGGTCCTTGACGAACTCCGGCCGCCCGATCAGGTTGGAGTTCGCGATGAACTCATCGGGCAGCGCGGCGGCCGCCTCGTTCTTCTTGCCGTCCAGGTAGAGGTCCTGCACGTTGGCCGCCACCTCCGGGTAGCCGTAGCGCTGGAACACGGTGTTGTAGAAGTTCTTGCCCCGTGCGCCCATGCCGCCGATGTACAGCGCGGCCAGCCCGCGCGCGGCCGCCCTGGCGTTGTCGAAGTGCTCCTCCTCCAGCGCCAGGATGCCGCCGCCGGTGATCTGCAGCTCGCCCAGCTCCGGCGCCCGCTTGGCCTTGCCGGCGCGCAGCGAGTCACCCCAGACGGCGTCCAGCTTCTCCGGGTAGAGCACGAACGGCAGCCAGCCCTCGGCGATCTCGGCGGCCATCTCCACGTTCTTGTCGCCCAGCGCGGCCAGCCAGATCGGGATCCGCTCGCGCACCGGGTGGTTGATCAGCTTGAGCGGCTTGCCCAGCCCGGTGCCCTGGCCGGCGGGCAGCGGCAGGTTGTAGATGCCCTGGTGCCGCACGACCTCGCGGCGCCACACCGAGCGGCAGATCTCCACGATCTCCCTGGTGCGCGCGATCGGCTTGTCGTAGGGCACGCCGTGCCAGCCCTCGATGACCTGCGGGCCCGACGCACCGAGCCCGAGGATCGCGCGGCCGCCGGAGACCGAGTCGAGCCCGGCGGCGGTCATCGCGGTCAGCGTCGGGGTCCGGCTGTAGATCGGCAGGATGCCGGAACCGATCTCCACCCGCTCCGTCTTCGCCGCGACGTAACCCATCAGGGTGGGGGCGTCGAAGGTGTAGACCTCCGCCAGCCAGACCGTGTCCAGACCGATTTGTTCCATCGCGACGATCTGGTTCACCGTCTCGACCGGGTTGCCGCCGTACAGAACGGGGGTGCTCAGTTTCATAGCGCAACCCTAGTCGGCGGCGGCCGAAAGTTGAATAACGGTGTGATGCGGACTGCCGCGGATCGTTCAGCAGTCCCGCTCGAACACGAGCGCCCTACGAGTGGCTCGGCAAGGTGCCCGCCGCCTCGTCGGCGAGGCGGGCACCGGCACCGCGTCAGGCTGGCTGCGACGAGGCGGTGCCCGTTGTCGGCTGCCTGAAGTGCCGGCCGCCAGTGGTGACAGCGGCGACGGCGGGTCGTACGGCCGGAGTGACCGGCAGGTGCTTCCGGGTGGCCGGCGGGTAGCCGACTCCCTCGAGGGGCTCGGCCGCCGCGAGCTCGTGTCGCTTACGGGTCTCCGCCCAGTTGATGCTCCAGGCCATCGCGGTGGTGAACATCAGCCCGAGCAGCAGCGCGCCCCCGGTCGCGCTCACGGGAACGAACCAGACCGGTTTGGCCGGCGTGGGATCGACCACGCTCCCCAACGTAACGGCCTTGCGATTCGCCACCTTCAGGGCGTGCTGCCGGTCCGCCAGGTCCTGCCGGGCCAAGTCGATGACCCAGGAGACGATCGCGGGGCTGCGCACCGCGTCCGGGCTCTGCGCGGTGATGCTGATGAACGGGCCGGTGGTGAGCGATGAGCCAACACCCGCGTTCTTTATCGTCACGGCGTCCTGGCCGGCCACCAGCCCGACCCGGAAGGGCAGCACTGGGCTGCTCAGGGACTGGAGCAGTATCGAGGCGATGGTGTCGAGACTGGAGTTGAACGCCAGCAGCGGGTTCGCCGGCCTGTTGGTAGGCCGCGCCGGCGCCAGCACCACCACCGTGCCACTCGAGGTGTAGCTCGGCGGGACGAGCGCGAACACCAGAGCCGCCGCGGTCACGGTCAGCAGCAGCCCCGAGACCACGGTGAACCATTGGGAGATCAAGGCTCGTCCAAGGCTCCGCACAGTGATCTCCCTGCCGCTAGATCCCTCGGCCCGGCTCTCCCAGCCCACCTCGGCATAGTGGAGCTTGCCCAGTGCGCCGGCGTCGGAGCATCATCAGAACTGACGACAGCGTGCCGCCCGGCACGTAGTCGGTTGCAGCGATCATGAGGATGACCAGCAGAGACGCGGCGACTCCCCGCCTACGACGTGCTGGCGTTCCGCAGCCGTCGCAGTGTTAGGTGTTGCGCACTCGGTAGAGGTCTCGCATGAGCCCGATCTCCCCGCCGTGGTGCATGAGTTCGCGGTTGAGATGGAGCACGAGCGTGGCGAACGGGTACTCGGCGTACGGGCCCTCGGCATCTCCGGTTCGCTCGGTGAGACGGGCCGGTCCGGCTGTCTTGATGGCGTCCCGCCACGCGGTGTAGGTCTGGTCGAGGTAGGCGATGCCATCGGCGGCGGTGGTCGGCCAGTCAGTGCGGTCAGGCGTCCAGTCAGCTGCGCCGAAGTGATTGCTGGTCCGCAGGGCGAAGCACAGGCCCGCGAGGTGGCAGATCCGCCAGGCGATGGTGGTCAGCGGCGGTGGACCCGGCTCCCGGTATGCCCAGTCAATGGTGGCTGTGCCATCCGGCTGTGCGCGGACGGACCAGCATGCCGGCGCGGGCTCCCAGAGGTATTCGGTGTCGGTGAGGCCCTCGAGGCGAGGTCGCAGCGACGTGTCCCAGTAGAACTCCATCTGCCCGATCAGCTCGCCGTGCCAGTCCACCTGCATCGGTTCTCCGTTCCTCGCGTGTGGCCGTGTGCGGGGATCACGATAGGCACCGGGCAGGGGGCGACGCACAAACGCGCACATCGACGTTCGGCGCACTGTTTATGCAGGTCAGAGATGCAAAACCGCTTGTCCGGTCAGACGGTGCTGCGCTCGCGGCCCTCCCGGTAGCGGGCCCGGACGTCCTTCTTGAGGACGTGGCCACGGACACCGGCGCTGGTTGCACCGGCGCGGGCGCCTCAAAAATGGTGTCGCTCCGACCACCGGCGGTCCTAGACTCGCGGGTCGCGCCCGCTGAGAGGCCCGCCGCGAGTGTCGAGACGAGGGGATCTTGGTGAGCACCCTAGACGCACCGCCGGACAGGCCGACGCCGAACCGGATCATGGAGCTCGGCTCGGGGTTCTGGGGCTCGAAGGCGCTTCTGAGCGCGGTCGAGCTCGGGGTCTTCGCGGCACTGGCCGCCGGACCGCTCCCGCTGGAGGAGCTGCGCCGGCGGTTGGGCCTACACCCGCGCGCGGCGCGGGACTTCTTCGACGCGCTGGTCGCGCTCGGCATGCTCGACCGGAACCACGACGGCTACCTCAACACCGCCGAGACCGACCTGTTCCTGGACCCGGCCAAGGCCAGCTACGTCGGCGGGTTGCTGGAGATGTTGAACACCCGCCTGTACGGGTTCTGGGGCTCGCTGACTGAGGCGTTGCGGACCGGCGAACCGCAGAACGAGCTCAAGGGCTGCAGCGGAGACCCCTTCGCCACGATGTACGCCGACCCGGAACGACTGGCTGGATTCCTTGCCGCGATGAGCGGGGTCAGCGCGGGTGCCGCGATCGCGATCGCTAACACCTTCCCTTGGGAGCGGTACAAGACCTTCTGCGACTTGGGCGCCGCCCAGGGCATGGTGCCCGCGCAACTCGCGCTGCGGCATCAGCACCTGTGCGGGACCGGGTTCGACCTGCCGCAGGTGGGGCCGATCTTCGAGAAGTTCATCGCCGGGTACGGACTCAGCTCGCGGGTGGCCTTCCACAGCGGTGACTTTTTCACCGATCCGCTCCCCTCAGCCGAGGTGTACGTGATGGGCCACATCCTGCACGACTGGGGCCTGGAGGCGAAGCGCTCGCTGCTGCGCCGAACCTACGATGCGCTGCCTGAAGGCGGTGCGTTGATCGTGTACGAAGCGCTGATCGACGACGAGCGGCGGGCCAACGCATTCGGCCTGTTGATGAGCCTGAACATGCTTATCGAGGGCCCCGACGGATTCGACTACACCGGGGCGGACTGCCGAGGCTGGATGGCCGAGGCAGGGTTCCGGGAGAGCTACGTCCAGCACCTCGTCGGACCGGACTCAATGGTGGTCGGTCTCAAGTAGTTCCGGGCCTCCGAAGGGTCCGTCGTGCCGCGTCCCCTGGGACGACCGCGAGCGGTCAGGCGTTTGAGTGCGGGGAGGGGTGGCGAGGTTCGTAGATGGGCATCTCGCTGCCGTCGGGCAGTCTGATGGCGCTCAGCAGACCCCACCTCACATCCCTAATCTCACCGACTATCTCGACGCCCTTGCCACGCAACTCGGTCAGGGTCTGTTCGATGTCGTCACACATTAGGTACAGCGCGTGGTGGGGCTCATCGTCGGACGGGTGCACCGCCAGCTCAGCCGGCGGCATCGCAAAGATCGGCCAACCGTTCCCTGCGTCGACCGAGCCCAGCCCGAGGGTGTCCCGAAAGAACGCCCGAACCTTGTCCGCCTCCGAGGTGAACACGACCGCGTGCAGGCCAGTGAGCATGGGTTTTACGCTACTCACTCCCGCCGGGCCAGTGCGCCCGATCCCCTCATGCTCACAGCGAACCGGTCCGATCGGGCGCATTGCAGATGCAGGTCAGAGATACCAAACCGCTGGTCCGGTCAGACGGTGCTGCGCTCGCGGCCCTCCCAGTAGCGGGCCCTGACGTCCTTCTTCAGGATCTTGCCGGTCGGGTTGCGGGGCAGCTCGTCGACCACATCCACCGACTTCGGGCACTTGTAGGACGCGAGCTGCGCGCGGCAGTAGGCCAGCAGCTCCGCCTCGTCCACGACGTGACCCTCGGCCGCCACCACGACCGCCTTGGGCACCTCGCCCCACTTCTCGTCCGGCACCCCGACCACGGTCAGGTCAGCCACCGACGGGTGCTCGGCGAGTACCCGCTCGATCTCGGCGGGGTAGATGTTCTCACCGCCACTGATGATCATGTCCTTGATCCGGTCGGTGATGTAGAGGTAGCCGTCGGCGTCGTAGTGCCCGGCGTCGCCGGAGTGGTACCAGCCGTCCGCGCCGATCGCCGCCGCGGTCGCCTCCGGCTTGTTCCAGTAGCCGCCCATCAGCTGGTCGGTCCGAACCCAGATCTCGCCCTGCTCCCCGGTCGGCACCGAGTCCCCGGTGCTCGGTTCCCTGACCTCGATCTCCACCCCGGTGATCGGTTTGCCGGCCGAGATCAGCCGGTGCTCGGCCACGCCGTCCGCGTGGTCCGCCGGGCCCAGTACGGTGACCACGCCGCACGCCTCGGTCATGCCGTAGACCTGCATGAACACGTTGGGGAAGACCTTCATGCTGGCGCGGAGCACCGGCAGCGGCATGGGCGAGGCGCCATAGCAGAGCACCCGCAGCGCGGAGTAGTCGTGCGCCGCCGCGTCCGGCACCTTGGCCATCAACGCCAGCAACGCCGGCACGAAGAACGAGTGCGTGACCCGTTCGGATTCCAGCAGCCGCAGCAGCGTCGCGGGATCGGGCACCCGCACCATCACCATCCGGCCGCCGGCGTACAGCGCGGCCATCGCGTAGCTGGAGCCGCCGACGTGGAACAGCGGCATCGCCACCATGAAGGTGGCGTCCGGACCGGCTCCGATCTCGGCCGCCACGCCCGCCGAGTGCGCGATCATCCCCCGGTGGGTGAGCATCGCGCCCTTCGGGAACCCGGTGGTCCCGGACGTGTAGAGCTGCAGGAAGCAGTGGTCCGGGCCGGCCGGGTACACCTCGTGGTCCGGTTCGGCGCCGAGCCACGCCTCGTAGCCGTCGCTCGCCCCGCCGACGGGCACCACCTCGCGCACGTTCGGCAGCTTGTCCCGCAGCCCGGCCACCGCCTCGGCGAACTCCGGGCCGACGAACAGCAGCTCGGCGCCCGAGTCGTTGATCACGTACTCGATCTCGGACGGGGTCAGCCGGAAGTTCACCACCACGTTCGCGGTGCCGACCTGGGCGCAGGCCAGGGTGGTCTCCAGGCAGGACGGGTGGTTGAGGTCCAGCACCGCCACCCGGCCGCCCGGTCGGAGCCCGGCGGCCCGCTGTGCGGCGGCGTTTCGGGCGACCCGCTCGGCCAGCTCGGCCCAGGTCCAGGTCTGCTCGCCGTACTTCAGCGCCTCGCGGTCAGGCTGTTCGACAGCCCACCGCGTGAGCAGGGCATGGATGTGGGTCGGACGGTCGGACATCGGCGCTCCCCGGAACTGGTCGGCATCGTGGCTCGCCGATCTTCGCCGCAGCCCGGGCACAACGCAATGATCCAGGGGGCGCTACGCGCTGGTGGGCAGCCTGGCGGCCTTCCAGGCCTGGAAGCCGCCGACCAGGTCGGTGGCCCGGTGCAGGCCCAGGTCCTGCAGCGAAGCGGCGGCCAGGCTGGACGTGTAGCCCTCCGAGCAGACCACCACCACGGCCACGTCGTGGTCCACCGCCTCGGGGATGCGGGCGCCGCTGCTCGGGTCCAGCCGCCACTCCAGGTGGTTGCGCTCGATCAGCAGCGCGCCGGGGATGGCGCCCTCGGTGTCCCGCTGCCACTGCGGCCGGATGTCCACCAGCAGCGCGCCGTCGGCCACCGCCTCGGCGGCCTCGGCTGCCTCGAGTCGGTGCAGCCGGGCACGGGCGTTCGCCAGCATCTGGTCGACGGTCAGGTGCGCGGTCATGCGGTCGCCTTCTCCGGCTCGGTGGTCAGCTCGCTGCGGGTCCTGCGCAGCAGTCCGCCCGGCTCCACCTGGTAGTACGACATCGCGGTCAGCGGCGGCGAGTACGCGTGCACACTCACCGCCGGCGCCTCGGCCGTGTTCATCACGTCGTGCACGTGGCCCCGCCCGAAGGCGACGCTGGCCCCGGTACGCAGCGCGCGGGTGCGCAGAGTGCCCTTGCTCGGCGCCCAGCGGTGTTCGGTGAGCGCACCGCGCACCACGGTCAGCGCGCCCAGCGAACCGGCGTGGTCGTGCAGTTCGGCGCCCTGCTCCCGCGCCCAGCTGATCAGCCAGACGTCCACGTAGCCGTCGCTGGACAGCAACCGGTACCACCGGCGGTCCGGGTCGACGGTCACGTCGTGCACGCCGGCCCGGACCTCGGCGGCGATGCGCTGGGTCAGCTGGCGGAGTTCGGGAAGGGCGAGCGGCGTCGGGCCGAGGGCGGCCCGGTTAGACCGGGTGATCACGCGGAGCTCCAGGGTGTCGCGGCACGGATTGGGGCGGAGAACTCAGCCCCTGCGACAGCACTGGTCGAACAGGTGCGCGCGGCGGCCGACCCAGAACGGGTCGAGCTGCTCGGCGTCACGCATGGCTCTATTTCACCACAACTTCGGTCAACTTTGTTACCCACCCCTTACCGCCTGGTCACCCGGTCGGTCGGCCCGTGCCGTCGCCCGGCCGGATGCTCTTTGCCGCCACCGGGTGCCCGAACGGGTGAGAGGCGGTTGACCGGCCAGCTCAGGGCGTGTTTCCGTCCCCGCCCACCAGTCATTGCCGGGGGGAGCACCATGGCGCTCGACCCACAGGTCCGCCACATCATCGAGTCGCTTCCGGAGCGCGGGCTGACCGGCTTCGCGGACCTGACCGCGGCACGGGCCCGGGCGGCGGTGGCGGCCGGCATCGCGCTGCAGGGTGAGCCGGAACCGGTGGCCGAGGTGCACGAGCTGACGGTGCCCGGCCCCGGCGGCCCGCTGCCGGCGCGGACCTACCGCCCGGCGGTCGGCGTCGACGGGCCCGGCCCGGCGGACCGGGCGGCGCTGCCGGTGCTGGTGTACTTCCACGGCGGCGGGTTCGTGCTCGGCGACCTGGACCTGGCGGACCGCCCGTGCCGCGCGCTGGCCAACGCCACCGGCGCGGTGGTCGCCTCGGTGCGCTACCGCAAGGCGCAGGAGGCCCCGTTCCCGGCGGCGGTGCTGGACGCGCAGGCCGCCGCGAGCTGGTTCGCCGAACACGCCGACGAGCTGGGCGGCGACCCGACCCGGATCGGCGTGGCCGGGGACGGCACCGGCGCCACCCTGGCAGCCGTGGTCACGCAGCGGGCCAGGGAGTGCGGCGACCCGGTGCTCGCGCTGCAGCTGCTGATCTGCCCGGCGGTGGACTTCGCCGGGCAGTGGCGCTCCCGGGCCGAGTACCTCGCCGGCGGCCCGCTCAGCTCGGCCGACCTGGCCTGGTTCACCCGGCACTACCTGCCGGGGCAGTGCGACCTCGCCGACCCCCGGCTGTCCCCGCTGCGGGCCGGGGACCTGACCGGGCTGCCCCCGGCGATCGTGGTCACCGCCGGGCACGACCCGCTGCGCGACGAGGGCCAGGCGTACGCGGTCGCGCTGAGCAGGGCCGGCGTCCCGGTGCTGGACTGCCGCAACGAGACCATGGCGCACGGGTTCCTCGCGATGGCCGGCGCGGTGGACCACGCCGCCACGGTGCTCACCGCGATCGGCGACCGGGCCCGTGAGGTGTTCGCCGCCGCCGTCAGCGCGACTCGCTGAGTCCGGCCGGACTGCCGCACTGGCCGCGATCCGAGCCGGTCGACGCACCCCCGGGCGGCCGATGACATCTGTCATGCCCATCTCGTGACGGTTGTCCGGGGGCCGGGAGGGCACTCGGCGCGACGCTTGTCCGGTGACCACGAACGAGATCGCCGCGAACCACCTGGGGGACGCCATGCACACCGCCGTGAACTCTGCCGCCGTCAAGCACGCCGCCGGCGCACCGACCGGGGACGCTGGTTCCGGGGCGGCCGCGAAGACCGCCGGTCTGCACCGGATGGTGCGCTCGCTGATCTGGGACGTCGGGCTCGCGGTGGCCGCCTACTACGGTGCCCGCGCGCTGGGCTGCAGCGACTACGTCTCGCTGCTGGCCGGCACCATCGCCTCGGCCGGCCGGATCGCCTGGGTCGCGGTGCGCGACCGCCGCCTCGACGCCTTCGCGGTGTTCCTGCTGGTGCTGTTCGGTGTTGGACTCGGGCTCACCTTCCTGACCGGCGACGTCCGGTTCGTGCTGGCCAAGGACTCGGCGACCACCGGGATCGCCGGACTGATCTTCCTGGCCAGCGCCGCGATCGGCCGGCCGCTGACCTACTACGCCGCCCAGCGGTTCGCCGGCCCGGCCGGTGCCGCCGAGCTGCGCGCCAAGGTCGCCGCCGAACCCGCGATGCTCCGGCACTTCACGGTCATGTCCGCCGGCTGGGGCGCCGGGCTGCTCGCCGAGGCAGTGCTGCGCATCCCGCTGGTCTACCTGCTGCCGTTGGACGTCGCGGTCGGGGCCTCCAACGTGCTGATGGCGCTCGCCTACACCGCCCTGATCACCTGGACCATCCGCTCGACGAAGCGCACCGGCCGGTCATGACCCCGCCGGACCCCCGACTGGCTCCTGATCGACCGTATGGTGAGCCTCGTGAACAGCGGTAATGCCCTCGGGGACGGCACCGCCGACGACCGGGACCCCCTCGTCGATCCGCGCGAGTGGCCGGAGATCAGAAACAACGGCTCCTGGGAGCGGCGCCGGGACCGGATCGGCGCCTCGCTGTTCCTGCTCTGGCTGGTGCCGACCACCGTGCCGGCGCTGCGGCTGGGGCAGCCGGCCGCCCTGGTGATCACGCTGACCGTGCTCTACGCGGTGGCCTACCTCAGCGTCTGGTGGTACGCGGCGAACTGGGACCCACCGGCCCGGATCGCCCTGGTGTGCCTGCTGTTCGCGGTGGGCATCGGCTACGCGGTGGCCTGCGGCCCGGCCGGTTCGACCGGTGTGCTCGGCTACGCGCTGAGCGCCACCATCATGCTGCTGCCACTGATGTGGGCACAGTGGATCGCGCTCGCCTGTGTCCTGGGCAGCGCGGTGGTCAGCTGGCTGGCCGCCGGTGCCGTCGACACCACGAACACCCTGATCCTGGCGCTCATCGCGGTCATCACGCTGAGCCTGAGCCGGTCGGCCCGCCTGGTCGGCAAGCTGCAGGTGGCCCAGTCCGAGATCCGGGTGCTTGCGGTGGCCGGCGAACGCGCCCGGCTGGCCAGGGACCTGCACGACGTGCTCGGGCACAGCCTGACCACGATCACGGTGAAGACCTCGCTGGCCCGGCGGTTGCTGGAGAGCAACGCGCCGACGGCCAGGGCCATGGAGGAGATCCGGGACGCCGAGGAGCTGTCCCGCCGCGCGCTCGCCGACATCCGGGCCACCGTGTCCGGGGCGCGGCGGATGTCGCTGGCCGCCGAGCTGGTGTCGGCCAGGGCCGTGCTGCGTGCCGCCGGCATCGAGGCCGACCTGCCGCACGCCGTCGACGACGTGCTGGCCCCGCTCGAGGAACCGCTGGCGTACGTACTGCGCGAGGGTGTCACCAATGTCGTCCGGCACAGCGGTGCCACCCGGTGCACGGTGCGCCTCGGCGCGCGCTGGCTGGAGGTGCGCGACGACGGCTCGGCACCGCCCGGCGCCGCCGGCAACGGCCTGTCCGGGCTCGGCGAGCGGCTGGTCGCCGTGCACGGCACCCTCACCGCCGGGCCGCTGGCAACCGGCGGCTACCAACTCCGCGCGGAGGTGCTCGAGGATGACTGACGTGATCAAGGTGCTGGTGGCCGACGACCAGGCACTGGTCCGGGGCGGGCTGGTCGCGATGCTCAACCTGGAGACCGACCTGCGGGTCGTCGCCGAGGTGTCCTCCGGTGACGAGGTGCTCGCGGCGGCGACCGACGCCCACGCCGACGTCGCCCTGCTGGACGTGCAGATGCCCGGCAAGGACGGGCTGACCGCCGCCGCCGAGCTGCGCGCCGGGCTGCCCGGCTGCCGGGTCATCATCTGCACCACGTTCGGCCGGCCCGGCTACTTCGCCAGGGCGATGGCCGCCGGCGCGACCGGTTTCGTGCTCAAGGACGCGCCGCCCGAGCACCTGGTGGAGGCCATCCGGCGGGTGCACGCCGGGCTGCGGGTGGTGGACCCCGATCTGGCCGCCGAGTCGCTGGCCACCGGGTTCAGCCCGCTCACCGAGCGGGAGCGGGACGTGCTGCGCACCGCCCGACAGGGCCGCACCGCCACCGAGATCGCCAAGGTGCTGCACCTGTCCAACGGGACCGTGCGCAACCACCTGTCCTCGGCGATCGGCAAGACCAACGCGGTGAACGGCGCGGACGCCGCCCGCATCGCGGACAACAACGGCTGGCTCTAGCTGACAGGCCCGCTGCTCACAGGCTCGCTGAGAGGGTGGGCGCGCGACCGAAAGCGCATCGGGCAGGATGTGTGTAATGAACGGCCGCGGTAACAATGACGGCAGTGGACGCATCGTGGTGCGGAACCTGACCAAGCGGTTCGGCCCGGTCGAAGCAGTGCGCGACCTCAGCTTCACCGTCGAACCAGGCCAGGTCACCGGCTTCCTCGGGCCCAACGGAGCCGGCAAGACCACCACCCTGCGGGCCGCACTCGGCCTGCTGACGCCCACCGACGGCGAGGTCACCGTCAACGGTGTCCGCTACGAGCAACTGGGCAGTCCGGCCAAGGTGGTCGGTGCGGTGCTCGACTCCAACGCCTTCCACCACTCCCGCCGCGCTCGCGCCCACCTGCGCATCTACACCGCCGCGATCGGCGTGCCGGACCAGCGGGCGGACGAGGTGCTCGCCCTGGTCGGGCTGACCGACGCGGCGAACCGCAAGATCGGCGGCTTCTCCCTGGGCATGCGCCAGCGCCTCGCCCTGGCCACCGCGCTGCTCGGCGACCCACGGATCCTGATCCTGGACGAGCCCGGCTCCGGGCTGGATCCGGAGGGGGTGGCCTGGCTGCGCGGGTTCATGCGCTCGTTCGCCGGCTCCGGGCGCACCGTGCTGGTATCCAGCCACCAGCTCGCCGAGGTCGCCCAGACGGTGGACCAGGTGGTGATCATCAGTCAGGGCGCCCGGGTGTTCGAGGGCAAGCTGGACCAGCTGCGCGGGGATGCCCAGGAGCGGGTCCACGTGCGCTGCTCCGACCCGACCAGGCTGGCCACCGCACTGGCCGAGCACGGCGTCACCGACATCCAGTCCTCCCCGGACGACGGCCTGACCATCATCGGCGCGACGAGTGTCACGGTTGGCGACGTGGCGCTGGCGGCCGGCGTGGCGATCTACCGGATGGCGCAGGAACGCACCGACCTGGAGCAGCAGTTCCTGCAGCTGACCACGGCCCAGTACCAACCGCGCGGGCCGTACGCCCAGCCCGGCTACCTGCCGGCGCAACCCGGTGCCTTCGGCCCGCCGGCCCAGCCACCCGGTGCGTACGGTCCACCCGCCCAGCCGCCCGGTGCCTTCGGCCCGCCCGCCCAGCAACCCGGTGCCTATGGCCCGCCGGCGCAGCTCCCGAACCAGGAAGGACCCCGCTGATGTCGGCTCCCGCTCCCGGCGGCTCCGCCCCGGCCGGCTCCGACTCCGGCGGGGCCGCCCTCGGCGGCGCCTGGTCGGCGCCGGCACTGCTCGGCCTGCTGGTCGCCGAGTTCCGCAAGATGATGTCCACCGCCGCCTGGTGGGCCCTGATGCTCCCGGCCGCGCTGATCGCGCTGCTGGTCACCTGGGTCACCGCGGCGGCCGCCGGCCTGGCGTTCACCCCCTCACTGGCGCAGGCGCTCGCGCTCGGCTCGTTCGCCGCGAAGTTCGCCGTGGTGCTCGGGCTGGTCTGTGCCACCTCGGAGAACCGCCACCGCACGCTCACCACCAGCTACCTCACCGCTCCCGGCCGGCCCCAGCTGCTGCTGGCCAAGATCGTGGTCGGGGCGCTGTTCGGTGCCGCCTGCGCGGTGTTCTCCGCGCTCTTCGGGCTGCTCGGCATGCTCATCGGCGGCGGTGGCGGCGCGGTGAGCGGCACCGAGTTCGGTTCGGTGCTCGCCGTGAGCGCGGTGTCGGTGCTGGTGTTCGCGCTGTGGGCGGTCCTCGGCGTCGGGCTGGGCACCCTGATCAACAACCAGCTGGCCGCGATCGTGGGCGTGCTGGTGTACCTGCTGCTGGTCGAGCAGATCATCAGTGGTCTGGCCAGCCTGAGCAACTTCGGTCGGATCGACGACTACCTGCCCGGTGGTTCCGCGAGCGCCAGCCTGACCGGGCTCGCCGGGTCCGAACCGTTCGGCGGCTCCTTCAGCGGCCTTGGCCTGCCATGGTGGCTGGCGTTGCTGATCTTCTTCGGTTACGCCGTGGTGGCGGTGCTGGCCGGAGCAGCCGCCGCGCAGCGCCGCGATGTCACCTGAGCCACCGAGCGGAGCTGTGAGCGTGCCGGAGCCATCACCCCTGCCCGACGACCTGGCCCGGCTCGCCGCCGCGCACGGCGTGGCCACCCACTACCGGGACGGCCGCCGCCGGCCGGTACAGGTGGACCCGGACGTGGTGGTGCGGGTGCTCGGGCTGCTCGAGGTGGACGCCGCCACACCGGCCGGCCGGCGCCGCGAGCTGGCCGCCGTCGCCGAGCGGGACCGGGCCGGGGTGCCGCCGGGAACCGTGGCGATGCGGGTCGGCGGGCCGGCCCGGGCGCTTCCGGGCGCGCGGCGGCTGATCCCGATCAACGACACCGACGGGGTGGCCCGGGAGGTGTGCGACGAGCTGCCAGGAGACCTCGAACCGGGCTGGTACCGGCTGCTCAGTACCATCCCCGGCGCCGTCTCGGGGTCCGGTGCGAGCGAGGTCGAGAGCACCCTGGTGGTGGCCCCGGCCCAGCTCCCCAAGGCGCCACCGACCTGGGGCTGGCAGCTACAGCTGTACGCGTTGCACTCGGCGGGCTCCTGGGGCATCGGTGACCTCGGTGACCTTCGCGAGTTCGTCCGGTGGACGGCCGCCGAGCACGGCGCCGGCGCACTGCTGCTGAACCCGCTGCACGCGCCGAGCCCGACGCACCCGGTCCAACCCTCCCCGTACACCCCGTCCAGCCGGCGGTTCGCCAACCCGCTGGCGCTGAACATCGAGGCGCTGGACGCCTACCGCCTGGCCGATCCGGCCACCCGCGCCGAGGTGGACGCGCTGCGGGTCGCCGCGCCCGGCTCGGACAGTGCGGCCCGGGTCAACCACGACCTGGTCTGGGCGGCCAAGCGGGCGGCGCTGGAGCTGCTGTGGCGGTCGGCCGGGCGACCGGCACCCCGCGAGCTGCCGGACGGGCTGCGCGACTTCGCCACCTGGTGCGCGCTGGCCGAGCGGTACGGCGGCCGGTGGACCCGCTGGCCGGCGCCGCTGCGCGACCCGGCCGGCTCGGCGGTGGCCGCCGCCCGCGAGGAGCTCGCGCCCCGGGTGACGTTCCACGCCTGGGTGCAGGAGCGCTGCGCCGAGCAGTTGGCCGCCGTGCGCGCCACCGCCAAGGAGTCCGGCATGGCGCTGGGCGTGCTGCACGACCTCGCCGTCGGGGTGGACCCGGAGGGCGCGGACGCCTGGGCGCTGGCCGACGCGCTGGCCACCGGGGTGTCCGTCGGCGCCCCACCGGACGACTTCACCCCGCGCGGGCAGAACTGGGGGCTGCCGCCGTGGCGCCCGGACCGACTCGCCGCCACCGGGTACGCCGCCTTCCGGGACATGCTGCGCGCGGTCCTCGCGCACGCCGACGGGCTGCGCATCGACCACGTGGCCGGGCTCTGGCGGCTGTGGTGGGTGCCGCCGGGTGACTCGCCGGACCGGGGCACCTACGTGCACTACGACGCAGAGGTGATGACCGCGGTGCTGGCACTGGAGGCGCACCGGGCCGGCGCGGTGGTCGTCGGCGAGGACCTGGGCACGGTGGAGCCGGAGGTGACCGACGCGCTGGCCGAGCAGGAGATGCTGGGCTGCGCGGTCGCCTGGTTCGCCCGCGACGAGTCGGCGCCCGGCACCCCGCTGCTGGCGCCGTCGCGCTGGCCGGAGCGGGCGGCGGCCAGCCTGTCCACGCACGACCTGCCGACCGCCGCCGGCTTCCTGCGCGGCGAGCACGTGCGGGTGCGTGCCGAGCTGGGGCTGCTGGACGACGTACCGGAAGAGTGGGCCGCCGCCGCGCGGGAGCGCGGCGACTGGCTGGCGCTGCTGCGCGGCGAGGGCCTGCTGCCGGCCGAGGGCGACCCGGAGCCGGACGAGCGGCAGATCATCCTGGCCATGCACCAGCTGCTCGCCCGGACGCCGTGCCGGCTGAAACTGATCTCGCCCTACGACGTGCTCGCCGACCCCCGCCAGCCCAACCTGCCCGGCACCGTGGACGAGTACCCGAACTGGCGGCTACCGCTGCCGGCCACCCTCGACGAGCTGCGCGCCGACCCCCGGGTGGCTGAGATCACCTCCGCGTTCAGCGGCAAAATAGCACCGCGTTCAGCGGCAAATAGCACCGCGTTCAGCGGCAAATAGCACCGCGTTCAGCGGCCGGTAGCGCCGCGTTCAGCGGCAAATAGCACCGCGTTCAGCGGCCGGTGAAGGTGGCCTTGCCGGGGCCGCTCTCGATGAACGACGCCATGCCGGTGGCCCGGTCGTCGCTGGCGAACAGGCCCGCGAACAGCTCCGACTCGATGTCCAGCCCGGTGCGCAGGTCGGTGTCCAGGCCGCCGTCGATGGCCTTCTTCGCGGCCGCGTAGGCCAGCGCCGGACCCTTCGCGAACTGCGACGCGTACTCGACGGACCGGGAGTAAACCTCGTCGGCCGGCACGACCTCGTCGACCAGCCCGATGGCGAGCGCCTCCTCCGCGTTCACGAAGCGCCCGGTGTAGATCAGGTCCTTGGCCCGGGACGGCCCGACCAGCCGGGCGAGGCGCTGGGTGCCGCCGCCGCCGGGGAAGATGCCGAGCAGGATCTCCGGGAAGCCGAGCTTGACGTTGTCCCCGGCGATCCGCCGGTCCGCGCCGAGCACCACCTCAAGCCCCCCGCCCAGGGCGTAGCCGGTGACGGCGGCGACGGTCGGTTTGGTGATGGTGGAGATGGCGCCGAGCCCGGCGGACAACCGACGCGCCACCGGGGCCATGTCGGAGTAGGACATCTTCGCCATCTCCTTGACGTCCGCGCCGGCGGCGAACGTCTTCTCCCCGCCGTAGACGACGACCGCACGCACGTCGTCGCGCGCCGTCGCCTCGCCGGACACGGCGAGCAGCTCCTCCTGCACCTGGCGGCTCAGTGCGTTCATCGGCGGGCGGTTCAGCCGGATGGTGCCCACGCCGTTGTCGACCTCGAGGCTCACGAACTCAGTCATGGGATGGACCGTAACCAAGTGCGCGCCCGCTCACCCGTCCAGCAGGTGCCGACCGGGTGACCGGGCACAGCGCAGCGCGGCGCGGACGCTCTCCACCGGGTCGTCGTGGTGGTAGATCCGCTCGGTGGCCTCGATGCCGTCGAGGAACTCCTGGTAGCGGACCGCGTACGCCAGATGCGCCAGCGGCTCGGCGAGGAGCAGTGCGCGGCCCGGGTCGGCGTCGGGTACCCGGGACCGCCAGGCCCGCACCCAGCTCACGGCGGTCGCGGTGCGCCTCGCCTCGGGCAGGAACTCGCAGAGCCGCAGGCCGTCCAGCACCGGGTTGCCCAGATGGGAGTCGGCGAAGTCCAGCACAGCGGGCGGGCCGGCCGGTGTGCTGCGCCAGTTGCCGGAGTGGAAGTCGCCGTGCACGAGCGTGTCCGGCAGGCCGCAGTCCGCCAGTTTCCGCCATCGCGCCAGCACCCGGTGCGCGGACCGCCATTCCTCGACGGTCAGACCTCCGTGCGCGGTGCTGGCGAGTGGGCCGTCCAGCAGGGCACCGATCTGCTCGGCCAGCACGGGGTCGCGGCGGTCCCGGAAACGGTCGGCCGGGACTGCCTCGAGCTGACCGGCGAGGGTGGCCTGTGCGGCGACGAAGCGGTGCACCGCGCTGTCGATGATCTCCGGGGCGACGTTCCAGCAGTCCGCGCCGGGCAGGTGCTCCAGCAGGATCCGGTGTTCGCCGGCCGCGACGATCCCCGGTACCAGGCTCGGGTCGACACCGGCCAGCGCGGTGATCGCGGCTGCCTCGTCGGCGGCGAAGCTCGGGGTGGCCTTCAGCCAGACGGGCCCTCCGTCGGTCGGCAGCCGGAACAGGCCGGCCAGGTTCCAGGTCCGGCGTTGTCCGATCGGGCCGGTCAGCGGTCGCCCCCGTGCGGCCAGCTCCTCGGTGGCCCAGCACAACAGCTCCCGCACCCCGGCGGCGGTGGCCCACCCCGCGCGCGGTCCGTCGGAGCCGGTGAGCGCCGCGGGATCCACCGGCCGTCGGTCGAGCAGCCCCGGTGCCGGGCGGTCCAGCGCCTCGACGTGGTAGGTCACGTGACCGTCGCGGGCGCCGGCGCCGCCGTCCACCCGCACCAGCCGCAGTACCAGCACCCGCACACCGAGCACCTCGGTCAGCACCGCGACGACCTGCTCGACCTCCGACCACCAGGCCACCCCGACCGCGAACGGCCCGACGGCGCCCAGATACTCCGGCCCCGAGGTGACCAGCGCACTGACCGTACGAGCCATCCGCCCAGTCTGGTCACCCCCGCACCTCCCCGACACCCGTTTCCCCAGCTAGACACCCGTGAGTGGCAAGTGGTCCCAGGGGACCACCCGCCACTCACGGGTCCTGACCTGGGCTAATGCAGGCGGCGGCCGGCGCGCCACACGGCGTGGGTGAGCGGCACGCCCGGGCGGTAGGCGAGGTGGGTGACCGACGGGGCGTCCAGCACGTGCACGTCGGCGCGGGCACCGGGGCGCAGTACGCCGACCGCGCCGTCGCCCCCGCCGTCACCCGAGCCGGCACTCGCGCCCAGCTCGCGGCGCAGGGCACGGGCGCCGCCCCAGGTCGCGGCCCGCACCGCCTCGGCCACGCTCATCCGCATCTGCAGCACCGCGGTGGCCACGCAGAACGCCATCGACGAGGTGTACGACGACCCGGGGTTGCAGTTGGACGCCAGCGCGACCGTGGCGCCCGCGTCCAGCAACCGCCGCGCGTCCGGCAGCGGCTGGCGGGTGGACAGGTCGCAGGCCGGCAGCAGGGTGGCCACCGTGTCCGAACCGGCCAGCGCGGCCACGTCGGCGTCGCTCAGGTAGGTGCAGTGGTCGACACTCGCGGCGCCCAGCTCGACGGCCAGCGCCACCCCGGGCCCGGTGCCGAGCTGGTTGCCGTGCACCCGCAGACCGAGCCCGTGCTTCGCGGCGGCGGTGAGCACGGCGCGGGACTGGTCGGCGTCGAACGCCCCTGTCTCGCAGAACACGTCCGCCCAGCGCACGTACGGGGCCACCGCCTCCAGCATCGGCCCGCACACCAGCTCGACGTACTCGTCGGCGTCGGCCCCCGGCGGCACCAGGTGCGCGCCCAGGAACGTGACCTCGTCGACCTCGGCGGCGGCCAACCGGGCGGCGCGCGCCTCGTCGGCGACCGTCAACCCGTAGCCGGTCTTCGTCTCCAGGCACGTGGTGCCCTGGGCGGCGGCCTCGGCCACGTGCCGGCGCAGGGTGGCGGTCAGCTGCTCGTCGCTGGCCGCCCTGGTCGCCTCGACGGTGACCGCGATGCCGCCGGCCCGGTACGGCTCGCCGGCCATCCGGGCGCCGAACTCCGCGGTGCGGTCACCGGCGAACACCAGGTGCGTGTGGCTGTCCACCCAACCCGGCAGTACGGCCCGCCCGGCGACGTCCACGGCGACGTCGGCCGCCGGCGCGGCACCGGCCGGCCCGAGCCAGGCGACCAGGCCGTGCGCCAGCACCAACGCAACCGGGCCGCCGGCACCCAGCTGGCCCAGCTCGTCGTCGTTCGTGGTCAGCTCGCCGATCCCGGTGATCAGCGTGCTCGGGCTCACGGGAGGTCCCACAGTTCCCCGATCTCGCGCGCCAACGACGGCCCGACCGCCCCGACCGCCAGGTGCACCCCGTCGGAGACGACCACCCGGCCGCCCACCACCACGGCGTGCACGTCGGCGGCGGACGCGGCGAGCAGCAGCTGCCCGGGTGCCGCGCCGGCGGTGCGCGGGGTGTCCGGGCGGAGGGCCACCAGGTCGCCCGGTGCGCCCGGTGCGATCTCGCCGGCGTCCGGCCAGCCCAGGCTGCGGTGGCCGGCCGCGGTGGCGCAGCGGATCAGCTCGTCCGGGGCGAACCGGCCGCGCCGACCGGTGCGCAGCCGCTCGCCGTGCTCCAGCGCGCGGGCCTCGAGCAGCGGATCGATCACCGCGTGCTGGTCGCTGCCCAGGCTGACCGGGCAGCCCGCGTCGGCCAGTTCGCGCGCGGGGCCGATGCCGTCGGCCAGGTCGGCCTCGGTGGTCGGGCAGAAGCAGGCGGTCACCCCGGCCGAGCCGAGCAGCCCGATGTCCTTCTCGGACAGGTGGGTGGCGTGCACCGCGGTGGTGTTCGGGCCGAGCAGCCCGGCGCCGGCCAGCAGCTCGGTCGGTGAGCAGCCGTGCCACGCCTGGCAGGCCTCGTTCTCGGCCGGCTGCTCGGAAAGGTGCACGTGCAGCGGCCGGGCGGCACTGGTGGAGCAGAGCGCGGCGGCGACCTCGGGCAGCGCATCGGCCGGCACCGCGCGGACCGAGTGCAGCGCGGCGCCGACCCGCGCGCCGGCGGTGTCGCGCAGGCCGCCCAGCCGGTCCAGCCAGCCGACCACGTCACCGTCGCCGAACCGGGCCTGCTGGGCGGACAGCGGGAGGTACCCGGTGCTGTCCAGGCCACCGGCCAGGTAGCAGGTGTCCAGCAGGGTGATCCGGATACCGGCGTCCCGGGCGGCCTCGATCAGCGCGGTTCCCATCGCGTTCGGGTCGGCGTAGCGACCGCCGCCGACCGGGTGGTGCAGGTAGTGGAACTCACCGACGGCGGTGAACCCGGCCACCACCATCTCCGCGTAGACCAGCCGGGCCAGTCGGTAGTACCGGTCCGGGTCCAACCGGGCGGCCAGCCGGTACATCGCCTCGCGCCAGGTCCAGAAGGTGCCGCCGTCGGCGTGGGTACGCCCGCGCAGCGCCCGGTGGAAGGCGTGCGAGTGGCCGTTGGCGAACCCGGGCAACACCACCCCGCCCAGTCGGTGCGCACCTGGCGGCGGGTCGGTACCGGCCGTCACCGAGGTGATCACGCCGGCATCGTCGCAGACCACCGACACCCGTTCGGCGATGCCGCCGGGCAGCCAGGCACGCTCGCACCAGAAAGTCACGAGCCCCCTCCGGCCAGCGACTCCAGCACGGCGGCCAGCGCCCGCCCGCCGGCCTCGCAGTCCGCCGGCTCGGCGTGCTCGGCGGGGGCGTGGCTGATCCCGGTCGGGTTGCGCACGAAGAGCATCGCGGTCGGCACCCGGGCGGCCAGGATGCCGGCGTCGTGCCCGGCCCCGGTGGGCAGCACCGGCACCGGGGCGCCGGGCCCGCCGAGCTCCGCGGCCAACCGGTCGCGCAGGCCCGGGTCGAACAGCACGGTGTCGCCGAAGGACTCCTGGCGCACGGTCAGCTCGCAGCCCTCCTCGGCCGCCGCCTCCCGGGCCGCCTCGGTGATCTCCTCGACCACCGCGTGCACCTCCGCGTCGGCGGGCGCCCTGGCGTCCAGCCAGAAGTCCACCGAGGAGGCGATCACGTTGGTGCCGCCGGGGGTGGGTTCCAGCCGCCCGACCGTGGCCCGTGCCTCGGGACGGCTACCGAGAGCACGCCGGGTGGCCAGCACCGCGGCGGCCGCCGGCAACATCGGGTCGCGCCGGTCGGCGACCTCGGTGGTGCCGGCGTGGTTGCCGGTGCCGGTCAGGGTGAACCGCCACCGCCCGTGCGCCAGGATCGACGACGCGACCGCGACCGGCGGCGTCCCGGGCAGCCGGTCCAGCAGCCGGCCCTGCTCCACGTGCAGCTCGACGAAACACCCCACCTGCGCCAGCGCGGCGTCGTCGCGGCCGAACCGGGCCGGGTCCAGCCCCGCGTCGAGAGCCGCCTCGGCCAGCGTGACGCCGTCGCGGTCGGTCAGCCGCCGCGCCGCGTCCGCACCCAGCGAGCCGGACATCAACCGGGAGCCGAGGCAGGGCACCCCGAACCGGCCGCCCTCCTCCTCGGTGAACACCAGCAGCGCCAGCGGCCGGCGCGGGGTGAAGCCGCCGGCCCGCAGCTGGTCCACCGCGGCCAGCGCGGCCGCCACCCCGAGCGGGCCGTCGAACGCCCCGCCACCGGGCACCGAGTCCAGGTGGCTGCCGGTGAGCACGGCGCCGCGGCCCGGTCGGCCCCACCAGGCCCACTGGTTGCCGTTGCGGTCGGTGGTCACGTCCAGGCCCCGGCGCTGGGCCTGCTCGGCGAACCAGGTGCGCAGCTCACCCTCGACCGGGGAGAACCCGTGCCGGGAGTAGCCGCCGCGCCGCGCGTCCCGGCCGACGTCGGCGATCTCCCCGAGCAGCCCGGTCACCGACGCCGTGCCCGGCCCGGTCGCCGTGCCCGGCCCGGTCGCCGTCATGCGCCCGCCATCGGGATGTGCACCCCGCGCTCGTCGGCGACCGCCGAGGCCTCCGGGTAACCGGCGTCGACGTGGCGCAGCACGCCCATCCCCGGGTCGTTGGTGAGCACCCGCTCGATCTTCTGCCCGGCCAGCGCGGTGCCGTCGGCGACGGTGACCTGGCCGGCGTGGATGGACCGGCCGATGCCGACCCCGCCGCCGTGGTGGATGGACACCCAGGTCGCCCCGGACGCCGTGTTGACCAGCGCGTTGAGCAGCGGCCAGTCCGCGATCGCGTCGGACCCGTCGGCCATCGCCTCGGTCTCCCGGTACGGCGAGGCCACCGAGCCGCAGTCCAGGTGGTCGCGGCCGATCACCACCGGCGCGGACAGCTCACCGCTGGCCACCATCTCGTTGAACCGCAGCCCGGCCAGGTGCCGCTCGCCGTAACCCAGCCAGCAGATCCGGGCCGGCAGGCCCTGGAAGGAGACCTTCTCACCGGCCAGCTTCATCCACCGGGCCAGCGACTCGTGCTCCGGGAACAGCTCCAGCATCGCCCGGTCGGTGGCGGCGATGTCGGCCGGGTCGCCGGACAGCGCCACCCAGCGGAACGGGCCCTTGCCCTCGCAGAACAGCGGCCGGATGTACGCCGGTACGAACCCCGGGAAGTCGAAGGCCCGCTCGCAGCCGCCCAGCTTCGCCTCTCCGCGCAGCGAGTTGCCGTAGTCGAACACCTCCGCGCCGGCGTCCAGGAAGCCGAGCATGGCGTCCACGTGCTCGGCCATCGACTCCCGGGAGCGGTCGGTGAACTCGTCCGGCTTCTTCTCCGCGTAGTCGTGCCAGTCGGCGAGGTCCACGCCCCGGGGCAGGTAGGCCAGCGGGTCGTGCGCACTGGTCTGGTCGGTCACGATGTCCACCTCGACCCCCCGGCGCAGCAGCTCGGGCAGTACCTCGGCGGCGTTGCCGATCAGGCCGACGGACAGCGCCTTCCGGTCCCGCTTGGCCGCCTCGACCCGGCGCACGGCGTCGTCGATGTCGTCCGCGACCTCGTCCAGGTAGCGGTGCTCTACCCGGCGCTTCGCCCGCCACGGGTCACACTCGACGACCAGCGCGACGCCGCCGTTCAGGGTCACCGCAAGCGGTTGCGCGCCGCCCATCCCGCCCAGCCCCGCGGTCAGCGTCAGTGTCCCGGCGAGCGAGCCGCCATACCGCTTGTTGGCAATCGCGGCGAACGTCTCGTAGGTGCCCTGCACGATGCCCTGGGTGCCGATGTAGATCCACGAACCGGCGGTCATCTGCCCGTACATGGTCAGGCCGAGCGACTCCAGCCGGCGGAACTCCGGCCAGGTCGCCCAGTCCGGCACCAGGTTGGAGTTGGCGATCAGTACCCGGGGCGCCCACTCGTGGGTGCGCAGCACGCCGACCGGGCGGCCGGACTGCACCAGCAGCGTCTCGTCGACGTTCAGCTCGGTCAGCTCGCGGGTGATCGCGTGGAAGCTGGGCCAGTCCCGGGCGGCCTTGCCGGTGCCGCCGTAGACGACCAGGTCGGACGGCCGCTCGGCGACTTCGGGGTCCAGGTTGTTGTGCAGCATCCGCAGCGGCGCCTCGGTCGACCAGCTCTTGGCGGTCAGCGTGGTGCCCCGGGCGGCCCGGATCACCGGCGGTGTTGTGGTCGTCATCAGTTGTCCCAATCCCTGATCAGTTGTTCGGCGGCCGCGATCTCCGGGGCCAGGTGGCGGTCGGGGCCCGGGCCGGCGACGTGCTCGCGCAGCCGGGCGACGGCGGCGGCGGTGGCCGGCGCGGGGGTGAGCGGGGCACGCAGGTCCAGCGCGCGGGCGGCGGTGAGCAGTTCGATGGCCAG
Organism: Pseudonocardia sp. Cha107L01; assembly: GCF_052566575.1. Taxonomy (NCBI): domain Bacteria; kingdom Bacillati; phylum Actinomycetota; class Actinomycetes; order Pseudonocardiales; family Pseudonocardiaceae; genus Pseudonocardia; species Pseudonocardia sp. Cha107L01. Next base: position 3,044,138 of record NZ_CP199579.1, on the reverse strand, counting down.
CACGGTGGTCAGCCCGTCCAGCGAACGGCGCAGCTTGCGGGCCGCCGACCAGCCCATGGACACGTGGTCCTCCTGCATGGCGCTGCTCGGGATGGAGTCCACCGAGGCCGGCACGGCGAGCCGCTTGAGCTCGGACACCACGGCTGCCTGCGTGTACTGCGCGATCATGTGGCCGGAGTCGACGCCGGGGTCGTCGGCCAGGAACGGTGGCAGCCCGTGACTGCGGGACACGTCCAACATCCGGTCGGTGCGCCGCTCGGCGATGCTCGCCACGTCCGCCACACAGATGGCCAGGAAGTCCAGCACGTAGGCCACCGGGGCGCCGTGGAAGTTGCCGTTGGACTCCACCCGGCCGTCGGCCAGCACCACCGGGTTGTCGATCACCGAGGCCAGCTCGCGGTCGGCGACCAGCTCGGCGTGGGTCAGGGTGTCGCGGGCCGCGCCGTGCACCTGGGGCGCGCAGCGCAGCGAGTAGGCATCCTGCACCCGGTTGCAGTCCGGCCCCCGGTGGCTCTCCATGATCGCCGAGCCGTGTAGCAGCGCAGTCATCCGGGCCGCCGAGGTGGCCTGGCCGGGGTGCGGGCGCAGCGCCTGCAGGTCCGCGGCGAACACCCGGTCGGTGCCCAGCAGCGCCTCCACGCTCATCGCGGCGGTGAGGTCCGCCATGTCCAGCAGCCGGCCGAGGTCGGCCGTCGCGAGCACCAGCATGCCGAGCATGCCGTCGGTGCCGTTGATCAGCGCCAGGCCCTCCTTCTCGGCGAGGCGCACCGGCTTGATGTCCGCCTCCCCCATCGCCTCGGCGGCCGCGCGGCGCACCCCGTGCCGGTCGTGCACCTCACCCTCGCCGATCAGCGCCAGCGCCACCGAGGACAGCGGGGCCAGGTCGCCGGAGCAACCCAGCGAGCCGTACTCCTGCACCACCGGCACGATCCCGGCGTTGAGCAGGCCGGCCAGCGCGTCCACGGTGCTGGCCCGGACCCCGGTGTGCCCGCTGGCCAGGGTGCGCAGCCGCAGCAGCATCAGCGCCCGGATCACCTCGCGCTCCACCTCGGGCCCGGCGCCGGCCGCGTGCGAACGGATCAGTGAGCGCTGCAGGGCGGCGCGCCGGTCGGTGCGGATGTGCCGGGTCGCCAGCGCGCCGAAGCCGGTGGACACGCCATAGGTGGGGAGGGTCGCGTCGGCCAGTCGTTCGATGTGCTCGCGCGCGTCCAGTACGGCGGCCCGGGCCGGGTCGGTGAGCTGGACGGGAGCGTCGTACCGGGCCACCGAGACCACCTGGTCACGGCTCAGCGCGGCGGCATCCAATAGGACGGGTTCAGGCATGCCTCCCATCACAGCCCGCCGAGGGCCGGGCGCGCGAGGGCCGCCCGTCGGACTGTGTCTGGTATGTCAGACTGTCGAGAGGGAGGCGCCGAGCGGCGCCGGAGCGGGGTTGCCCCCGGCACAGGACGCCGGGTCGGGACACGGAGACAGGACACCGGGTTGGGCCAGAGCACCGATGTGCCGGCACTGCGCCGGGGGTTGGCGATCCTTCGGCTGCTGGCCAGCCACGCCGGGCCGATGACGGCAACCGCGGTGGCCGGCGAGCTCGGCCTGCCCCGGTCGACCGCCTACCACCTGCTGGCCGAGCTGGCCGGCGCCGGCTTCGTCACCCACCTGCCGGAGGACCGCCGCTACGGGCTCGGCGTCGCCGCGTTCGAGGTGGGCTCGGCGTACCTGCGGCACGACCCGCTCGAGGCGCTGGCCCGCCCGTTGCTACGCACCCTGGTCGAGCGGGTCGGGCGGACCGCGCACCTCGGCGTGCTGCACGGCCCGGAGACCCTCTACCTGGTGCGTGAGCAGCCGGAACGACCGCAGGCGCCGAATGTCACCATCACCGACGTCGGCGTCCGGCTGCCCGCGGCGCTGCCGGCGTCCGGGCGGGCCATGCTCGGGCTGCTGCCGGCCGCGCAGGTGCGGGCCCTGTTCCCGTCCGCGGCGAGCTTCGTGAACCGCACCGGCCGAGGTCCGGGTGACCTGCCCGCGCTGCGCCGCCAGCTCGCGGCCGAGCGCCGCCGGGGCTGGGCGGTGGAGGACGGGTACGTCACGGCCGGGTTCGCCTCGGTCGCGGCGGCCGTGCTGGACCACGGTGACCGACCGGTGGCCGCGATCAGCGTGACCTTCCGGCACGAGTGCCCCGGCCCCCGCGAGTGCGGTCGGGACTGGCCGGTGCTGGCCGGCGAGGCGCGGCGGGCCGCGGCTGACCTGAGCACCCGCATCGGCGGCCGCCCCCAGCCGCCGCGCTGACCCCTGAGCCCGCCGTTACCGAACTGCACAACAGGCAGGTTCTGAGCGCGAAAAACCTGCCTCCTGTGCAGTTCGGCAACAACAGGCCGCTCAGTCGGCGAGCTTGACCTCGGCCTCGATGGCCTCCATCTCGGCGCGCTGCGCGTCGACGACGACGCCCACCTTCTCGGCCTCCATCGCCACGCTCACCGCGAAGTAGAAGATGACCAGGCTGAACGCCGCGACCACGACCGCGTCCCAGCCGTCGCCGATCACCTTGAGGTCGCCCCAGGAGCCGTACTGGCCGAGAAGGCCGATGATCAGGCAGCCACCCAGCCACGGCCAGATCCAGGAGGCGGCGCGCCAGTCGATGTCCGGGCGCTCCGCCGGCTTGGTCAGCGCCAGCGTCACCTCGAACAGCACCCGGCCGAGGAAGATGGCGACCAGCAGCTTGAGCGTGACGTCGAAGCCGCCCCAGTAGATGATCAGGTTGGCGAAGATGAAGCCCAGCGGCGCGAGCACCTTCGGGAACGGCAGGTGGTAGGGCCGGTGTCGGTCCGGGTCGCGCAGCCGCAGCGCGGCCAGCGAGACCGGGGCGAAGGCGTACATGATCGCGGTGGCCGAGGTGACCACGCCGACCAGCGCCTGCCAGCTCGGGAACGGCAGGAACATGAGCTCGCCGACCACGAAAGCGAGCAGGATGGACACCAGCGGCACGCCGCGCACGGTGAGCTTGCCGAGGACGGCCGGGAGCACACCGGTGCGCCCCATCGCATAGGTGGCCCGCGCCGAGGTCGCCACGTAGATCAGCCCCGTGCCGGCCGGCGAAACGAACGCGTCGGCGTAGAGCACGTAGGCCAACCAGGCGGCGCCGGCGCCGGCGGCCAGCGAGGCGTACGGCCCGAAGTCACCCTTGCCGATGGGGTTGTCCCAGTTCTGCGCGATGGCCGCCGGATCGAGGGCGCCGATGAACGCGATCTCCAGCAGGATGTACACGGCCGCGCCGATCATCATCGCCACGATGATCGCGCGGGAGAGGTCCTTCTCGGGGTCGCGGGCCTCGCCGCTGACCTGGATGGCCTGCTCGAAGCCCTGTAGGGCGAACACCACCCCCGCCGGCAGCGCCGCGAAGATCCCGTGGGCGCCGTGTGGGGCGAAGCCGCCGCCTGCGGTGAAGTTGCTGGCGTGGAAGGTCAGTGAGACCAGCACGACCACGGTCAGCACCGGCACGGCTGTCTTCCAGATCACCGTCACGGTGTTGCTGTCGGACAGCAGCTTCACGCCGATGATGTTGATCACCGTGAACAGGATCATCAACAGGCTGGCCCAGAAGATGCCGCTGCCGGTCAGGGTGCCGTCGTCCTTGAGCAGGGCGAGGTGGTCCTTGACCCAGCCGATGTTGTCCAGGTAGGCGAGGCTGGCCTCGACCTCGATCGGCGCGATCGCCACCGCCTGCAGCCAGGTGGCCCACCCGGCGGTGAAGCCGGCCAGGGTGCCGAACGCGAAGAGCGGGAAGCGCGCCGTGCCACCGGAGGCCGGGTAGGCACCGCCGAGCTCCGCGTGGATCAACGCCAGCACGGCCAGCATGACCGCGGCGAGCACCCAGGAGACCAACGACGCGGGCCCGGCGGTCTTGGCCGCGGTCAGCGCCCCCAGCAGCCAGCCGGAACCGATGATCGAGCCGAGCGAGATGAACGTGAGACCCCAGAAGCCGATCGAACGTTTCAGCGCAGGCGTATCGGTGCCGGTACTGACGGTAGGTGTGGCCATGAGGTGCCTCCCCTCCCCAGGGGTGGCCAAGCCATGACGAGCCGACTCAGCGTCACCCATTCGCGTAGTGGACGAATCTTGCAACATACGGCCTTAATGCTTTGCAACGATCAGGTAAAGCACGCCGGCGACACGACCAGCTCTTGCGCGAACAACGTGATGGGAGTATTGATGTCGGCTCGTCCGCCGTGCCCGACCGACACGGATCCGGTGTAGCATTTGCGCGCGAAAATCCCAGCTCAGAGCCCTGTGATCCGGCCAGGCGCTGTGATCACGCGCCTCAATTCACTATCAGTCTATTCTCAGTTTTCGCGGTTTTTCCGGCGCTATTGACAGTTGCCGGTTTAACGGCGTCTGAACGGTACGGTGCCCCGGATCGGAGCACGATCCGGGGCACCAATGGTTATGTTCAGTGGTCGGTCGAATCCACGTCGGCGGGGATTGGTCCGGATGCTCTAGTCCGAGGCTGGTGTGGCCTGCGGCACGATGGCGAACCGCAGCTGCGGCTCCCCGCTCTCCTCGGTGTACTGCTCCACGTCGAGCGTCTTGTCGCCGAGGACTTCGGCCGCGTTCTGCTCCAGGTAGACCTTCGCGCCACGGCCCTCGACGACCGTGTCGTCCTGCCCTGGACCGGGCACCAGGGCGAGCTCGAGGCCCTGCCCCGCGCCGTCGGCGGCGATCCGTGCCCCCGACCCCTCTGGCATTTCGCCCCGCGACACGAGGGCGTTGATGGCCTCTGCTGCGTTCTCGGTGATTGCCAACATGGCGCCCGACCGTAGGCGGAGCCGGTCCTGTTCGCAGCATGGAGCGGGATCCGATGGACCGGCGGTCGGTCCCGGGCGGCGGGCCGCACCCTTCGGGCTGACATAGCCTGGCGTGCATGGGCGGGGAACGACCGGCCGACGCACCGAGCGCGTCGCCGACAGATCAGCACCCGGACTCTCGAACGGAGCACCCGACGAACGCGCACGCCAGTACCCCGACCAGCACCCCGACCGACCCCGATATGCCACCCCCCGGCTGGATGAAGCAGCTCCTCAGCGCCTGCTGGCAGCACCCCGGTATCACCGTGTCGGCGCTGCTGGCGTCCACCCTGGGGGTGGGCCTGGAAGCGGTCGGGCCGCTGCTGACGAGGGTCGCGGTGGACAACTCGGTACGCGGGCTCACCACCGGGCTGACCACGCTGGTGGTCGCCCTCGCCGCGCTGGCCGTGGTGCGCTTCGTGGCCGCGTTCTTCCGCCGGTACCTGGGCGGGCGGCTGTCCCTGGACGTGCAGCACGACCTGCGCCGCGCGGTGTTCGGCGCGGTACAGCGCCTGGACGGGCCCAAACAGGACAGCCTGCGGACCGGGCAGGTGGTGTCCCGGGCGATCAGCGACCTGCAGCTGGTCCAGGGCCTACTCTCCATCGTGCCGCTGGCGGCCGGGACGGTGGTCCTGGTGCTCGCCTCCATCGCGGCGATGCTGTGGCTGTCCCCGCTGCTCACGGTGATATCCCTGGTAGTGGTGCCGGCGGCGGTGCTGATCACCGCCCGGACCCGGCGGACCCTCTTCCCGGCCACCTGGTCGGCCCAGCAACGCGCGGCCGACATCGCCCAGCACGTCGAAGAGACGGTCACCGGGGTGCGGGTGGTCAAGGGCTTCGGCCAGGAGAGCCGCGAGGTCGCCACCCTGGAGCGCCGCGCGCTGCGGCTCTACGGGGAACGGCTGCGGGCGGCCCGACTGACCGCGCGGCTGTCCCCGCCGCTCGCCGCGCTGCCGGCGCTGGGCCTGATCGCGGTCTTCGGGTTCGGCGGTGCGCTCGCGCTGCGCGGCGAGATCACCATCGGCACCTTCCTGGCGTTCTCCACCTACGTCGGCAACCTGGTCGGACCGGCCCGGCTGATCGGCAGCATGGTGGTCGCCGGGCAGCTCGCCAGGGCCGGCGTCGAACGGGTCTACGAGCTGATCGAGTCGCAGCCGGAGGTCGCCGACCCGGCCGACCCCGCCGAGCTGCCCGCCGGACCGCTCTCGGTGCGGCTGGACGGGGTGCGCTTCGGCTACACCCGCGACGATCCGGTACTGGAGGACATCTCGCTGACCGTGGCCCCCGGGGAGACGGTGGCGCTGGTCGGCTCGGCCGGCTCCGGCAAGTCCACCGTCGCGCTGCTGCTGCCCCGGTTCTACGACCCGCAGGCCGGCGAGATCCTGATCGGCTCCGGCGAGGACATGGTGCCGCTGCCGCGCCTTCGGCTGGCCACCCTGCGCCGCGAGCTGGGCGTGGTGTTCGAGGAGGCGTTCCTGTTCTCCGACACCATCCGCGCCAACATCGCCTACGGGCGTCCGGACGCCACCGAGGACGAGGTCCGCACCGCCGCCAGGGCCGCCCAGGTCGAGGAGTTCGTCGAACGGCTGCCGGCCGGTTACGACACGCTGGTCGGCGAGCGCGGCCTGACCCTGTCCGGCGGTCAGCGCCAACGCATCGCACTGGCCAGGGCACTCATGTCGAACCCGAGGATCCTGCTGCTGGACGACGCCACCTCGGCGGTGGACGCGACCACCGAGGCGGCCATCCATGCCACTCTGCGGGAGGTCACCGCGAGCCGCACCACGCTCCTGATCGCGCACCGCCGCTCGACCCTCGCGCTGGCCGACCGGATCGTGGTGCTGGACGGCGGCAGGGTGCTGGACGTCGGTACCGAGCGTGAGCTGGAGGAGCGGGGCACGCTGGCGCTGCTCGGCGGCGAGTGCTCCGCGGGCTGCGCAGGCCCGGGCCCGGATCGGCTCTGGCCGGAGGCGGCACCGGAGTCCACCGCCAGGTCGGCCGCGTCCAGCGCGGCCGGCGGCGTCAGCGGCGGGCCCGGCCCCGGCGGGTGGATGGCCGGCAACGTCCCGCCGACTCCGGAGCAGATGGCAGCCGTCGAGGCACTCCCCGTGCCCACCGACGTCCCGGAGCTGGGCCGCGGCGGAGAGCGGGTCGACCCGACCGCGCCGGACCCCGGGTTTGCGCTGCGCCGCCTGCTCCGGCCGGTGCGCCTGCTGCTCGCGCTGAGCGTGCTGCTGGTCGGCGTCGACGCGCTCGCAACCGTCGCGTACCCGTCGCTGGCCCGGCTCGCGGTCGACGGCGGCATCGTCGGGCAGGCACCGAAGGTGCTCGCGCTCGCCGCCGGCCTGGGGCTGATCGTCGTCGCGGTGGACTGGCTGGCCACCTGGTTGCAGACCCTGGTGACCGCGCGCGCCGGCGAGAGCGTGCTCTATCTGCTGCGGGTGCGCAGCTACGCACACCTGCAGCGGCTCGGTCTGGACTACTACGAGCGCGAGCTGGCCGGGCGGATCATGACCCGGATGACCACCGACGTGGATGCGCTGTCCACGTTCCTGCAGACCGGGCTGGTGCAGGCGGTGGTCAGCCTGCTCACCGTGTTCGGCGTCGCGGTCGCGCTGCTGCTCACCGACCTCCGGTTGGGCCTGGTCGCGCTCGCCGCGCTGCCGATACTGATCGTGGCCACCGTGCTGTTCCGGCGACGTGCGTCGGTGGCCTACGCGGACGCCCGGGAGCGGGTCAGCGTGGTCAACGCCGACCTGCAGGAGAATGTGTCCGGGCTGCGGGTGGCGCAGGCGTTCGTCCGCGAGGAGTACAGCGCGGCGGAGTTCGGCGCCCGCAGCGACGCCTACCGGGTGTCCCGGCTCAAAGCGCAGCGCTACATCGCCACCTACTTCCCGTTCGTCACGCTGCTCTCCGAGCTCGCCCAGGCGGCCGTGCTCGCGGTGGGCGCCGTCCGGGTCGCGGGCGGTGACCTGACCCCCGGCGTGCTCACCGCGTTCCTGCTCTACCTGAGCATGTTCTTCACCCCGGTGCAGCAGCTGTCCCAGGTGTTCGACGGCTACCAGCAGGCCCGGGTCGGACTGTCGCGGATCGGCGACCTGCTGCGCACCCCGACGTCGGTGCCGGACGCGCTCGACGGAATCGTCCCGGTGCCTGCGCGGCTGGACGGCGACGTGGTGTTGGACAAGGTCGGTTTCCGGTACCCGAACGCCGACCAGGACGCGCTGACCGACGTTTCGCTGCGGATCGAGCCCGGGGAGACGGTGGCGCTGGTGGGCGCGACCGGCGCCGGCAAGTCCACCGTGGTGAAGCTGCTCGCCCGGTTCTACGACGCCACCTCCGGGCAGGTCAGGGTGGACGGTGTGGACCTGCGCCGCTATCCGTTGGACAGGTTCCGGCAGCGGCTCGGCGTTGTGCCGCAGGAGGCGCACCTGTTCACCGGCGATGTGGCCTCCAACATCGCCTACGGCCGCCCCGCTGCACTGCCCGCCGAGATCGAGGCGGCGGCCAGGGCGGTCGGCGCGCTCGACATGGTGGCCAGCCTGCCGGCCGGGTTCCGCCAGCCTGTCGGCGAGCGCGGCCAGGGGCTGTCGGCCGGTCAGCGCCAACTGGTCGCGCTCGCCAGGGCCGAGCTCGTCGACCCCGACCTGCTGCTGCTGGACGAGGCGACCGCCGCGCTCGACCCGGCCACCGAGGCGGCGGTGCTCGCCGCCGGCGATCGGTTGGCCGGCCGGGCCGGTGGGGCCGACGTACCTCGGCGGCGCCGCACCACCGTGCTGGTGGCGCACCGACTGGCCACGGCCGCCCGGGCCGACCGGATCATGGTGCTCAGCGGCGGCCAGATCGTGGAGCAGGGCAGCCACGACGAACTGCTCGCCTCGGATGGGCGGTACGCGGCGTTCTGGCGGGCCGGGTCGGGCGATCTCGCCGAGGTTCCGCCGGCGGCGGAGGCGGAGGAGGTCGGGTCGGCGGCTGGTTAGTGCTGGGGTGTTGGCCTGCCTGCTGGGTGATGGCGCAGAGCAAAGCGTTGTGGAGGTACGGGGTGTGGGGTGGCTGCCGTACGTGGTTCGTCGGGAGCCTTCCGGGCTCGATTGACTTCGTCGCCTTGTGGGGCCGGGCGCGTTTTACCGAAGCTTTGGACGGGACAGCGGTCAGTTAGGGTGTCGGGGGCCTGAACTTTTTTGCTTGGGTCGGGGACGCTTGTCGGGGACGTCCGGCGGGGTTCGCAAAAAATCATGAAATCTTTTTTCGGGGGCGGCGGTATCGGTCCGGGAATTGTCGTACCCCTTCGACATAATTTTGGGTATGTCGGAGGGTTCGGTTGTTGCGGCGCGGCGGGTGGTCATGGATTCCATGGCCGCGTTGCGCGCACTCGAGCGCACCGGTGATGCGGAGTGTCGGATTGATGGGTTGAAGAGTTACCAGGTTTTGCGGCGCCAATGTGAGTACGACTCGTTGATGCTGGTTGCCGGGTTGGATCGGGACGGGGAGTTCGTCGAGCGTGGGATGCATTCGGCGAATGCGGTCAGCGATCTGCTCGGGGTGAGTTCGCGGGATGGGCGGCGGATGGTGGCGGTGGCCGCCAGTGTGTTCCCCACCCGGTCGTTGGTGGGTGAGGTGTTGGAGCCGAAACTGCCGGCGACGGCGATGGCGTTGGGCGCGCTGGAGATCGATCTCGCGCACGCCGAAGTGATCGAGTCGGTGTTGGCCACGGACGCCGCCCGGCGGATCACGGTGGAGCAGTGGGTGGCGGCGGAGGTGTTGTTCGCCGACTGGGCCCGGCAGTACAGCCCGGAGTTGTTGGCCCGCAAAGCCCGCCGAGGAGCTCGACCTGCTCGATCAGGACGGCGCGCCTCCCGGTGAGGACGATCCGCAGGTCAACGAGCTGCACCTGGCCAAGTCCCGCCACGGGGTCGGCGGGAAGATCAAAGGCCAGCTCGACTCGGCGACATTCGAGACGGTGGCCCGGGCAATCGGGGCCATCCTCAAACCGGCCGCCGACGAGAACAAGTCCCTCGGGCAACGGCAAGCTGATGCGCTCGGGGAGATCTGCGCGCACACCCTCAACGAGGGCCACCTACCCGCACAAGGTGGCGAGCGCCCGCACGTGGCGATCACCATGGGCTTGGAAGCGCTGAAGGCCGGATTGCGTGGGGCGAACCTGGAACTGGGCGGACACATCGGCCCGGGTGAGGTACGCCGGCTCAGCTGCGACGCCCAGATCACCCCGATCGTGCTCGGTGCGAACAGTGAACCGTTGGATGTGGGGCGAGAGAAACGGTGCGCCACGTTAGCGCAGCGGCGGGCGGTCGCGGTTCGGGACGGCGGGTGTGCCCATCCGGGGTGTGACCGGCCACCGAGTTCCTGCGAGGTGCACCATATTGTGCACTGGGTCCATCACGGTGAAACAAAACTCGACAATTTGGTGATGTTGTGCTGGACGCATCACCGGATGGTGCACCAGTCCGACTGGGAAGTTCGCATGCGCGACGGACTCCCCGAGTTCATCCCGCCTAAATGGATTGACTACTCGCAGACACCCCGAAGAAAACCGCTACTGACACTGGCAACCGCCGGTAGCGGTCACCCCTGAGCGTGTGGTCGGCCTGTGCGTTCGCGGCCGGCGCACCCTCGCTTACGCGTTCGTGCTGTCCGCGCTCTCGCCATCCGCGATACCGGCCAACGCCGGGCGGCGCCCGGCCACGGTGAAACCGATCAGCACCAGTACGCCGATGCCCAGCCAGACGAAGCCCAGCACCTGCGCGGCGACCTTTGCATTGATCACCACGTAGAGCAGGATGGCGAACCCGAGTATCGGGAACACGAGGTGCCGCAACCAGTCCCGGCTGCGCTGCCGGATCGCGAAGTGCACCACCACGGAGACGTGCAGCACCAGGAACGCGGTCATCGCGCCGAAGTTGACCAGCGTGCTCATCAGCGTGATGCCGTCGTCGCGGGAAGTCAGGTACACGCCGAGCACCAGCGACACACCCGCGACCAGGAGCGTCGCGTTCACCGGCACCTTCCGGACGGGATGGATCCTCGCCAGGAACGCCGGCAGCTGGCGGTCCCGCGCCATTGCGTACAGCAGGCGGGAGGTGGCCGCCTGGGCGACCAGCGAGTTGGCGAAGCCCCAGGCGATCGCCGTTGTCAACGCGGTCAGCCCGGCCAACCAGCCGCCGCCGGCGACTCGGGCCGAGTCGTAGAACGCGGTACCGCCGGGGTCGCCGTTGGCCAGCAGCGAAGCGGGGTCGGGCACCAGCAGCGCGGCCACCCAGGTCTGCACCAGGAACAGGACGCCGGCCAGCAGCAGCGCGGCGAACATCGCCCTGCCGATGGACCGGGCCGACTCCCGGTTCTCCTCGGCGAGCATCGAGATGCCGTCGAAGCCCAGGAACGACAGCACTGCGATCGACACCGCCCCGAACACCACCGGCCAGGAGAACGTCGCGCTGTTGTACAGCGGCTCCCAGCTGAACCCGTGCCCCCTGCCCTGCGCGAGGGCGACCACCCCGACCACCAGGAAGATCAGCAGCACCAGCAGCTCACCGACCAACATGACCTTGTTCACACGCGCGGTCATCTCGATGCCGAGGTAGTTGACCGCCGTGTTGAGCAGAACGAAGGCGACCAGCCACAGCCATACCGGGATCGCCGGCAGCAGCGAGTTCATCGCCACCCCGGCCACCAGGTAGAGCAGGGCGGGAACCAGTACGTAGTCGAGGATGATCACCCAGCCGGCTAGGAAACCGACCGGTGGACTGATCCCCCGGCCCGCGTAGGTGTACACCGAACCGGCCATCGGGAACGCCCGCGACATCTGCGTGTACGAGCTCGCCGTGAACATCATCGCGACCATGCCGACCAGGTAGGCGAGCGCGACCATGCCGCCGGAGCCCTGGTAGACGCTGCCGAAGATGCCGAACGGCGCGATGGGCACCATGAAGATCAATCCATAGACAAGCAGGTCGCCGAATCGCAGCGAGCGCTTGAGCTCTTGGCGGTAGCCGTACCGCGCGAGATCGTCGTCCGCGGTGGGGCGCTCGTCCACGTGTGCTCCTTCACCTCGGCAACGCCGACCCGGCGAAAGCTACGAGGGTAAACTGTTCTTGACGAAATATTTCTGTTAATCGGGGACCGGGTTTGCCGCCCTCTCCAGGTGATACGGGACCAACGTGGCGCCCGCCACGAGCGCGCTGAGCTACGCGCACGTCCCCGAAGGGACTAGCCTGAGGGACGCTGGCCAGGCAACCCGATCAATTCAAGCGAGGCGATTTACAACCGTGTCCACCAGCAGCTCGTCAGCCGCGTCGGTCCCGCCGTTCCCGACCGCCCAGTTCGGCACGAACGAGTGGCTCGTCGAGGAGATGTACCAGCGCTTCCTCGATGACCCCACGTCGGTCGACCCAGCGTGGCATGACTTCTTCGCTGACTACCGCCCAAGCGCCGACGACTCCGCCAGTCAGCCATCGGCAACCAAGCCAACCATCGACAACGGATCAAACGGGCAGGTGGACACCACGGCGAGCACTGCTCCGGCCAGCGCACCCACCGGACGCCCCGGCACCGACCGGGCCGCCCAACCGACCAACAGCACGGCAACCAACAGCACGGCAACCAACAGCGCCCCCGCGAAGCCCGCCCCGACCAGCTCGGCGCCCGCGAACTCTGCTCCCGCGAACTCTGCTCCCGCGAACTCTGCTCCCGCGAAGCCCGGACCCGCACCGGCCTCGACCCGCCCGGCCCCCGCCAGCCAGCCGGCGAGCCCCACCAAGACGTCCGGAACAGTCGTGGGCACCGAGGCCAAGCCGGCCGCCGGCACCACCTCCCGGGCCGCCAAGCCGGCCGTCTCGGTCGGCATCGACGGCGAGGTCATCCCGCTGCGCGGGGCGGCCAACGCCGTGGTCAAGAACATGAACGCGTCGCTCTCGGTGCCCACCGCGACGAGCGTGCGCGCGGTACCGGCCAAGTTGCTCGCGGACAACCGGATCGTCATCAACAACCAGCTCAAGCGGACCCGGGGCGGGAAGCTCTCCTTCACCCACCTCATCGGCTACGCCGTGGTCAAGGCGCTGGCCGACTTCCCGGGCATGAACAAGCACTTCGTCGAGACCGACGGCAAGCCCACCGCGGTGTCACCCAGCCACGTCAACCTCGGGCTCGCCATCGACCTGCCCGGCAAGGACGGCCAGCGCTCGCTGGTGGTGGCGTCCATCAAGGGCTGCGAGGCGATGAACTTCGCGCAGTTCTGGTCTGCCTACGAAGACATGATCCGCAAGGCCCGCACCGGCTCGCTGAAGGCGGAGGACTTCGCCGGCACCACGATCAGCCTGACCAACCCGGGCACCCTGGGCACCAACCACAGCGTGCCTCGGCTGATGGCCGGGCAGGGCACCATCGTCGGCGTCGGCGCGATGGAGTACCCGGCGTCGTTCCAGGGAGCCAGTGACGAGCGGCTCGCCGAGTTCGGCGTCAGCAAGATCATCACGCTGACCTCGACCTACGACCACCGGATCATCCAGGGCGCCGAGTCCGGCGACTTCCTGCGCCGGGTTCACCAGCTGCTGCTGGGCGAGGACGACTTCTACGACGAGATCTTCACCTCGCTGCGGGTGCCCTACGAGCCGGTCCGCTGGGTGCAGGACTTCCCGGAGGGCGCGGTCGACAAGACCGCCCGGGTGCTCGAGCTGATCGAGTCATACCGCACCCGAGGCCACCTGATGGCCGACACCGACCCGCTCAACTACCGGCAGCGCCGCCACCCCGACCTCGATGTGCTCTCGCACGGCCTCACCCTGTGGGACCTGGACCGGGAGTTCGCCACCGGTGGGTTCGCCGGCAAGTCCCGGATGAAGCTGCGCGACGTGCTCGGTGTGCTGCGCGACGCCTACTGCCGCACCGTGGGCACCGAGTACATGCACATCTCCGACCCCGAGCAGCGCGCCTGGCTGCAGGACCGGATCGAGGTGCCGCACCAGAAGCCGGCGGTTGCCGAGCAGAAGTACATCCTGTCCAAGCTCAACGCGGCCGAGGCGTTCGAGACGTTCCTGCAGACCAAGTACGTCGGGCAGAAGCGCTTCTCGCTGGAGGGCGGCGAGACCGTCATCCCGTTGCTCGACGCGGTCTTGGACTCGGCGGCGGCCGACGAGATGGACGAGGTCGTCATCGGCATGCCGCACCGCGGCCGGCTGAACGTGCTGGCCAACATCGTGGGCAAGCCGATCAGCCAGATCTTCCGCGAGTTCGAGGGCAACCTCGACCCCGGGCAGGCGCACGGCTCCGGCGACGTGAAGTACCACCTCGGCGCCGAGGGCAAGTACTTCCGGATGTTCGGCGACGGCGAGACCGTGGTGTCGCTGACCGCCAACCCGTCGCACCTGGAGGCGGTCGACCCGGTGCTCGAGGGCATCGTCCGGGCCAAGCAGGACATCCTCGACCAGGGCCCGGCCGGCTTCACCGTGCTGCCGGTGATGATGCACGGCGACGCCGCGTTCGCCGGCCAGGGTGTGGTGGCCGAGACGCTGAACCTGGCGCTGCTGCGCGGCTACCGCACCGGCGGCACCGTGCACATCGTGGTGAACAACCAGGTCGGCTTCACCACCGCCCCGGAGAACTCCCGCTCCAGCCAGTACTGCACCGACGTAGCCAAGATGATCGCCGCACCGGTGTTCCACGTGAACGGCGACGACCCGGAGGCCTGCGTCTGGGTGGCCAAGCTGGCGGTGGAGTACCGGCAGCGCTGGCACAACGACGTCGTGATCGACATGATCTGCTACCGGCGCCGCGGCCACAACGAGGGCGACGATCCCTCGATGACCCAGCCGGCCATGTACGACATCATCGACGGCAAGCGCAGCGTGCGTAAGACCTACACCGAGTCGCTGATCGGCCGTGGCGACATCTCGATGGAGGAGGCCGAGCACGCGCTCAAGGACTTCTCCAGCCAGCTCGAGCACGTCTTCAACGAGGTCCGTGAGCTCGAGCGCGGCCTGGTGTCGCCCAGCCCCTCGGTGGAGACCGAGCAGGCACTGCCGGCGAAGCTGGACACCGCGGTGCCACTCGAGGTCGTTCACCGCATCGGCGATGCGCACGTGAACCTGCCGGAGGGCTTCTCGGTCCACTCCCGGGTCAAGCCGGTGCTGGAGAAGCGCTACACGATGTCCCGCGAGGGCAACGTGGACTGGGCGTTCGGCGAGCTACTCGCGCTCGGCTCGCTGGTGATCGACGGCAAGCTGGTGCGGCTGTCCGGGCAGGACACCCGGCGGGGCACCTTCGTGCAGCGGCACTCGGTGGTGATCGACCGCAAGACCGGCGAGGAGTACTACCCGCTGCGCAACCTCGCCCAGGAGCAGGGCCGGTTCCTGCCGTACGACTCGGCGCTGTCGGAGTTCGCCGCGGTCGGCTTCGAGTACGGCTACTCGGTGGCCAACCAGGACGCCTTCGTGGCCTGGGAGGCCCAGTTCGGCGACTTCACCAACGGCGCGCAGTCGATCATCGATGAGTTCATCTCGTCCGGCGAGGCCAAGTGGGGCCAGACCTCGGACGTGGTGCTGCTGCTGCCGCACGGCCACGAGGGCCAGGGACCGGACCACACCTCCGGCCGGATCGAGCGGTTCCTCCAGCTGTGCGCCGAGTGGTCCATGACGGTGGCCGTGCCGAGCACCCCGGCGAACTACTTCCACCTCCTGCGCCGGCACGCGATGGACGGGGTACGCCGCCCGCTGATCGTGTTCACCCCGAAGTCGATGCTGCGGAACAAGCGCGTGGTGAGCCCGGTGTCGGAGTTCACCGACGGCAAGTTCCACTCGGTGCTCGACGACCCGAACCTCGCCGACCGGCGCGGGCCGCAGGAGCAGGTGCGCCGGCTGTTGCTGTGCAGCGGCAAGGTCTACTACGACCTGGCCGCGGCCCGGGACAAGGCGGAGCGCTCGGACGTCGCCATCGTCCGCGTCGAGCAGCTTTACCCGCTGCCCAAGAACAAGCTGCAGGCGGCGCTGGACCGGTACCCGAACGCCGCCAACGACATCCGCTGGGTCCAGGAGGAGCCGGCCAACCAAGGCGCGTGGCCGTACTTCGGGCTGGCACTGCCGGAGTACTTCCCCAACGGGTTCGCCGGCATCAAGCGGGTCTCCCGGCGGCGGATGGCGGCGCCGGCGGCCGGGTCCGGCAAGGTGCACGAGGTCGAGCAGGCCCAGCTGGTCGAGTCCGCGCTGGGCGACTAGTTCCCGACAAGTTCCTGAGTCGACTGTCTGTCCGACGGGGCCCCGGTGCGGTGTGACAACACTGCGGCGGGGCTCTGCCGGTTCGGGCTCAGTTGCCGCGGGGGTAGGCGCACAGCGACTGCATGGACTGGGCCGTCTTACCGTCCAGCTCGCTCACCTGGCCGCCGGGGCTGATCGTGGTCAGAACCAGGTGCTCGGGCGCGCTGTAGATCTTGACGCCGAGGCCGGTGGTCCCGTTGCGGGTGTTGTTGACCACTGAGCGGGCCCCGCTCGGCAGCACGCTGCGCACGTTCAGCGCGGGCCGGCTGTCCTGGCAGAACAACTCCTGGCCGCTGTACTCCACCTTCTGACCGTCGAAGTTGGGACCCGAGTACAGGCAGAACGAGCCGAACGTGCAGTAGGCGTCGGCGGCGACGGTGATCGCGCCGGCGGCCATCGCGGCGCCCGGGACGATGGCCACGGTGAGCAGGCTGGCCACCCCGACCGCCGCGCGCACCCGGGGGCTGAGCAGCCGCGAGGCGACGTCCAGGGTCCGCTGCGCGCCGTCCCACCGGGAACGCGACGGCTCGCTGGCTCGGCCGTAACCCGGGCCGGGGTAGCCGTCCGAACCGGTGCCGCGCCGTGCCGCGCCGCCCGGGGAGGTGTTGCGCTGGGCCGGGCCGCCAGGGGACACGTTGCCCGGTCGCGGGCCGCCGGCCGACCTGCCAGGCCTGGAACTGCCGCCGGGTCCGACCGGTGGCTCGAGCTGCCGGGTGCGTGGCGGGCCGCCCCGGGGCCACTGCCCAGGTTGCTGACCCGGTCCGGGTTGCTGTCCCGGTTGCTGGCCCGGTCCGGGTTGCTGGCCCGGTGCGGGTTGGCGGACCGGGGCACGGAGCTGGTCCGGGCTGGGGCGGCCCTGATACGGCCGTCCTGGCGGGGGGCCCGGCTTGGGTCCGGACGGCGGTGGGCCCGGTATCGGTGTCCCCGGTGGCGGCGTAGTCATGCCGGGCGGGGGGTTACCCGGCGGTGGGCCGGGGCGGCCCCGGGGCGGGCGGGGCGGCGGACCGCCTCGACCGGGCGGTGGCACGGGACCGGGCGGCACGGGGCGGGGCGGCTGCGGCCGGCCGGGGGGCGGCACCGGCACCGGACGCGGGTCAGACATTGAGCCGGCCGCCGGCGAGGATTCGGTCGGGGTCGGTGAGTTGCGGGTTCAGCCGCATCAACTCATCCACCCGACGGCCAGAGCTGCGTGCATAGTCACCCAGCGTACGACCCGGCTGGATCACCTCGACACCGGCCGGTTTGGCCCTGATCACCAGTCGCTGCCCGGGCCGGACCCGGCTGGGTTCGCCGATCCCGCTGTCGGCGGCGATCTGCTCGAACGGCACGTCGTAACGCAGCGCGATCTGGGCGAGGGTCTCCCCGCTGGCCACCCGGTGCTCTCCCGCTATGGCCGGGTCCGGCAGCACACCCGGCGCGGCGGCGTTGCGGGCGGCGGTTCCGGTGGGCGAGGCGGCGGCACTGGCGGGCGGGGCCGCTCGCGGCTTCCTGGACGGTTGCTCGGCGGGCGTACCGGGGTCGGGCGGGGCACCGGGGTGCGGTGGCGAGCCTACGGTCGGAGTGCCGTCCTGCTCCTCGGCGCGCGGCGTCGAGGTCACCGCCGGAACCAGTAGCTGACCACCGCTGGCCGGCTGCGGTCCACCTCGCTGGCCGACCACGACGCCGATGACAACACCGGCGAAGACCACCACCGCGGCCCCGATTCCGAACGCGCGGCCCAGTTGCGGCCGTTCCTCGAAGGTTCGCCGGATCTTCGATATCGCATCCCCGGCGGTGACTCCGGCGGCCTCGTAGACGGCGGCCAGCCTCTCCCGTAACTCATCCCGGCTGGGAAGCGGCATCGTCCTGCTCCGGGATCTCTCTTCAGCGGTGGCCGACGGAGGTCACCACAGGTGGTCACCCGCGGCTGGACGATCGCAACGACCGGTGCATCGCGGCGTCCGTGAGTCTCCCCCCTCGACGGTCGCCAGCACGCCGACACCCCTACGCCGCCACCTTGCTCCGGGTACGCCGGGTAGGCATCGGACCAGGTTGATCGACTTACTGGACGGTAGTGCGCCGCCTTCAACGTCGTCAAGGCCGCCCGACGATCGGGCCGCTCTACCCCCTCGGCACCGCCGGATAGAGTGACCGCGTGTACTTCACCGATCGGGGAATCGAGGAGCTCGAGGAGCGCCGGGGCAGCGAGCAGGTCACCTTGGACTGGCTGGCCGAGCGGCTGCGCGCGTTCGTCGACCGGAACCCCGACTTCGAGGTGGCGGTGGACCGGCTGGCCACCTTCCTGGCCCGCGACGACTCCGACGACGAAGTCGACGACTAGCCACACCGCGACCCCCCAGACCGACCCCGGCTGCCGCCGACCGACACACCCTCAGCGCCGACCGAGCAGGCCCCGGCGGCGGATCGCCTCGCGCAGTGTCTCGTAGCGCTGTGCCACGACCGCGTCCAGGTAGTCGAGATCCCGGGCGGATGCGCTCGGGTCAGCCTTCGGCAGCGGGCTGAGCGTCATCCACGCTTCGTGCCACAGCGTCTCCACCGCCGACTCCCACTGCAGCGCGACGCCGAGCACGGTGAGTGCCTCCCGGTCGGTGGCGGCCGACATCTCCTCGTGCAGTGCGGTCAGCTCACCACCCAGCTGCCGGGCCCGCTCGGCATCCGCCCGGCGCATCCGGTCCACCGCATCGGTCATCCCGCCGGTGATGTCCTTGTAGCGCCGCGCCGCGCCCGGTCCGGTCGGGGTCATCCGCCGGTCCCCCCTCGCGGCTCGACGTCCGGCACCGGCCCGATGTCCGGCACGATCATGACCTCCGGGCGTTGCTGGGTGTAGCGGTCGAAGACCAGGCCGCGGGCCGGCCGGGGCGACCAGCTCACCAACCCCGGGGCCAGCGGCCCCAGCTCGGAGCCCTGTACGTCGAACGCCACCCAGCAGCCGATGTCGTCCACCCCGGCACCCATCGAGAGCACGGCGCGCAGCCGCTGGACACTGCGCCACCAGCCGAGCAGGTGCAGCCCGGTCTCCGGGCCGCCCTTGAGTACCTGGCGCAGGCCGTCCAACCCGGTCTTGAAGGTGTTCGGGTCCTTCTGCTCGAGCACCCCGCTTGCCCCGTCCACCCCGTAGAGCAGTAGGTAGTGCGGCTCGGTGCGGGCCTGCCCGCCGGTCAGCCGGCCGGCCACGTCGGCGGCCAGCTCGGCGACCAGTGCCCCGATCCCGTCCAGTCCGAGGGTGTCCACCCGGTGCCCGTCCGCGCGCAGCCGCTCCGCCAGCTCGGCGGCCGGATCGGCGGCCTCGGGCACCAGCACGGCGAGGGTGAACCGGGCGGCGTGGCTGCCGTCGGGAGTGTGCTGGCGGGCCAGCGACAGCGCCGCCGCGCCGAGTACCGAGGCCGCGTCGGCCACCCCCGAGGAGATCACCGCCAGGTTGCGACCGGGGGTGGCGCTCATCGGAACTGATGCCGCACTGCCGGCCACGTCGATCATCTGCCCGAGCAGGGCCACCGGAACGGCGCGACTGCCCACCTCCACACCACCGGCGGCCAGCAGGTCGGCCAGCCTCGGCGTCCGGCTGGCGTCGAACAGCCGGGGCTCGCCGAGCTCGTCCGAGCGGCGCTGCCACAGCTCGTTCTGCAGCGCGTCCAGGGTGCCCTTGGCGGTGGCATCCGGGATCCGGACCATCTCGTTGCCGTGTTTGATGCCGGACTCGTGGTTGAGCACCGCGTGCCAGCGGGGCAGCGAGAGTGCCACGTCGTTGAGGTCGGCGAGCACCCGGCGCGACCGGGGCAGCGCGACCCGCAGCACGAACTGCTCGAAGATCGCCGGCCGACCCCAGAACGCCTCGATGCCGGACACGTCCTGGCTGGACAGCACGAGGTGGATGCCCTGCGAACGGCCGCGCCGGGCAACGTCCTCGAGCAGTGTCACGGCCTCCCTGGTGACCGCATCCCGCTCGGCGAACAGGAACTGGAACTCATCGATCACCGCCACCACCCTCGGCCAGCGGCCCTCCGGGTCGGCCGCCCGCAGCTCCTCCAGCTTGGTGACCTCGTGCGCCTTGGCCGCCTCCGCGCGCCGGCGCATCTCGTCGGCGAGGAAGCGCAGCAGCGCGAGTCCGAACTCCCGATCGGTGTTGATGTTGACCCCGACCAGGCGCGCGTGCGGCAGCCAGGACGGGTCCCGACGGCCGGGGGTGAACTGCGCGAACGACACGCCTTCCTTGAAGTCCAGCAGGTAGAGCTCCAGCTCGTCCGGCGAGTAGCGGGCCGCCATCGAGCCGAGCATGGCGAGCAGGAAGTTGGTCTTGCCGGAGCCGCTGGGCCCGCCGATCAGGGCGTGCGGTGAGGAGTCGTCCAGCACCAGCTCCACCGGCAGGCCGTCCCGGAACCCGACCGGGGCGCGCACCCCCGCGGTGGAGTTCTCCGACCACCAGAAGTCCGTCGGCAACAGGTCACCGAACGAGCCGACCCGACTGCGCAGCTGCTCCAGGTCGTCGGAGATGGCGTGGCACGCGGCGCTGACCTGCTCGCGCGGCAGCGGTTCGTCCAGGGTGACCGTGGCGTACGGCCCGGTCATCGTGGCGGTACCGGTGACCGGCTCGGCCAGGTCGGCGGGCTCGCGCAGCACCACCGTCTCCATCGGGGCGCTGATCGTCACCGGCACGTCCACCAGCACCAGCTGGATGCCGCAGGCCAACCCGTTGCGGGCCACCCGCTGCAGCGCGCGGCGGTCCTCGTCGCGCAGCTGCGCATTGTTGCCGACCAGCACCGCGATCTGCCACGGCTCGGACCGCCCCTTGGTGGTCGCGGCCAGCGCGCGCAGCGACGGGTGGCCGTCGACCAGCACCCGGGTGTGTACCCGCCGGATGTGGTCGGACAGCTCCTCGAGCAGCTCCTCCAGCCGCCCCGGGTCGTGCACGGTGAGCAGCCCGGTTCGGGTCAGTGGGTAGAGCCCGGGCACCGCTCCGGTGAGCTGGCCGACGTCCCACACGTGCAGCGCGACCAGCCCCGGGCGGAAGTAGCTGACCACCCGCAGCAGCAGCGCCTCGACCAGTGACTCGGCCGCGGTGCGGGTGCGCGGGGTGGATCTGATCTCCAGGTGCGCCTCGTCCAGCAGGGGCACCGCCACCGGGAACGGCGAGTGCGGCGGGGCGCCGTCGACCACCGCTGTCCCGATCCGCCAGAGCTCGGGTACCGGGCCGACGCCGTCCGCCTTGCCGGGCTCGCCGAGCCACCGGTCCGCCGGCTCGCCGGCCGACCCCGGCGCCGCGTCGGTGACCAGCTGGGTCAGCCGCTCCGGCTCGGTGGCCACCCAGTCACCGAAGACGGCCCGCTGGTCGGCGAGCACCCGGCGCACCGGGTCGGCCAGCCGGGGGCTCGCCATCGCCCTGGCCAGCCACGGCTTCCGCCGCGCGGCGTCCAACCCGTCGGCGCGCAGCCACATCTCGAAAAGCGTGCTGGCGTGCCGCAGCACCGCGGCCTCCCGGTGCGCGGCCGCCGCACCCAGTGCCGCACCCACGGCATGCCGGAAGTCGTCGAAGGCCGCCGCGATCCGCTCGCGGCGGTCCTGGCGCCGGGTCACCATCGCGGCCCGCGCACAGGCTCAGAGCCTGGCTTCAATCGCCGCCACCGAGTCAGCTCCACCGCTGATCAACCCCAGCCCTCGCGTCAACTCCTGCTCCGCTTCCGGCAGCTCGGGCGGCACCAGTGCGTCGTGATGCGTCTGGTCCAGCTCGGTCAACAGCGCGACCGCTTCGGTGAGCCGCTGCTCGGCCGATTGCGCACTACGATAGGCCGAATGGAGGCATGCCGACACCTCTTCCAGTGCGGCCCTGATCTCACCGAGTGACTCGGTCACAGCCGTTGCGAGATGCCCTCGGCGGTACTGATCGCCGAACGGACCAGCTGCTGGACCTCGGAGATGCTCTGCACCGCCTGTTGCAGCTGCCCGTTGGCGTCATGCACGTCGGCCTGCGCGCTGCCCTCGGTGACCCGGGTCAGCGACTGCTGCGCCTCCTCCAGCTGGGAGTGCGCCTGCTGCAGTGCACCGAGGCTCTCCGAGGCTTTCTGGTTGGCCAGCGCGATGCCGGACCGCACCTCCTCGATGCTCGCCATGACCGCATTCCTCCAGTAATTCCGCCCGCGCCCGCGCGACGCTCGCGCTATTCGAATGTAGTAGTTGAGAGGGCCCTGGCCTCGCAGGACATGCCCATAGCGGGCCCTCACTCCAACCGGTCCGTGTAGTCCGCCCCTAGTGACCTGGACCACTTACTCCGGACGGTCCACGGCTGGTAGACCAACGGTTCTCCCACCACGCAGGCCAGGCGCCCGAACACCTTGGGCGCCATGACGCCGTAAGGGGCGACGAAGATGTCGACCACCGAAGATCCGACCGTACATATCTTGTGGATCAACGCGGGGTTGAGCTGTGACGGGGATTCCGTCGCCCTGACCGCCGCCACCCAACCGAGCATCGAGGAGATCGCGCTGGGCGCTCTGCCCGGCCTGCCGAAGGTCGCGGTGCACTGGCCGCTGATCGACTTCGACAACGGCCCTGTCGGCGGGGTCAATGACTTCATCGAGTGGTTCTTCAAGGCCGACCGCGGCGAGCTCGAGCCGTTCGTACTCGTCATCGAGGGCTCGATCCCGAACGAGGCGATCAAGGAAGAGGGCTACTGGTGCGGCTTCGGTAACGACCCGGCCACCGGGCAGCCGATGACCACGAGCGAGTGGATCGACCGGCTCGCACCGAAGGCGCTGGCAATCCTCGCCGTCGGTACCTGCGCCACCTACGGCGGCATCCACGCCATGGCGGGCAACCCGACCGGCGCCATGGGCGTTCCCGACTACCTGGGCTGGAACTGGAAGTCCAAGGCCGGCATCCCGATCGTCTGCGTACCCGGCTGCCCGACCCACCCGGACAACCTGTCCGAAACGATCCTGTACCTGCTCTACCAGGCAACCGGCGCCGCGCCGATGATCCCGCTGGACGATGAGCTGCGGCCGAAGTGGCTGTTCGAGGCCACCGTGCACGAGGGCTGTGACCGCGGCGGCTACTACGAGCAGGGCCAGTTCGCCAAGGAGTACGGCTCGCCGAAGTGCCTGGTCAAGCTGGGTTGCTGGGGGCCCGTGGTCAAGTGCAACGTGCCGAAGCGCGGCTGGATCAACGGCGTCGGCGGCTGCCCGAACGTGGGCGGCATCTGCATCGGCTGCACCATGCCCGGCTTCCCGGACAAGTTCATGCCGTTCATGGACGCCCCACCCGGCAGCAAGGTCTCCGGCGCCGCGAGCGGTGCCTACGGCGGCGTGATCCGAGGACTTCGGAACATCACCGCGAAGAAGCTGGACAAGGAACCCAAGTGGCGCGCCAAGGGCCGCGAACTGAGTACCGGCTACCGCAAGGTCTGGTAGCCCGCGCGTCCTGACCTCTGGTGGAACCCGCCCGGTCCACGCGCGTTCCGTTCTCCCTCCCACTCTCCAGCTTGCCTCAGCGCAGAAAAGAAGGCGCCAGCCATGACCGCCACACAGGACCGGATGGGTTCTTTCAAGACCGACAAGAACGGCCTCGTCGAGATGGCCTGGGATCCGATCACCCGGATCGTCGGTAGCCTCGGCATCTACACGAAGATCGACTTTGCGAACAAGAAGGTCGCCGAGTGTCATAGCACCTCGTCGATCTTCCGCGGCTACTCCATCTTCATGAAGGGCAAGGACCCGAGGGACGCCCACTTCATCACCAGCCGCATCTGCGGCATCTGCGGCGACAACCACGCGACCTGCTCGGTCTACAACCAGAACATGGCCTACGGGGTCCGCCCGCCGCACCTCGCCGAGTGGATCATCAACCTCGGTGAGGCCGCCGAGTACATGTTCGACCACAACATCTTCCAGGAGAACCTGGTCGGGGTGGACTACTGCGAGAAGATGGTCGCCGAGACCAACCCCGGCGTCCTCGAGCTCGCCAACCGCACCGAGGCACCGCACGCGGCCGACCACGGCTACAAGTACATCGGCGACATCATGCGGTCGCTCAACCCGTTCAGCGGGGAGTTCTACCGGGAGGCGCTGCAGGTCAGCCGGTACACCCGGGAGATGTTCTGCCTGATGGAGGGTCGCCACGTGCACCCCTCCACGCTGTACCCGGGCGGCGTCGGCACGGTGGCCACCATCCAGCTGTTCACCGACTACCTGACCCGCCTGATGCGCTACTGCGAGTTCATGAAGCGCGTGGTGCCGCTGCACGACGACCTGTTCGACTTCTTCTACGAGGCGCTGCCCGGCTACGAAGAGGTCGGCCGGCGCCGGATCCTGATGGGGTCCTGGGGCGCGTTCAACGACCCGGACCACTGCGACTTCAGCTACCGGAACATGGCCGACTGGGGCCGCAAGATGTTCGTCACGCCGGGCATCGTGGTGGACGGCAAGCTCGTCACCACCAGCCTGGTCGACATCAACCTGGGCATCCGCATCCTGCTCGGCAGCTCGTTCTACCGCAGCTGGGAAGACCAGGAAATGTTCGTCACCAAGGACCCGCTGGGCAATCCGGTGGACCGCAACCACCCGTGGAACCAGCACACCATCCCGGCGCCGCAGAAGCGCAACTTCGACGACAAGTACAGCTGGACGATGTCGCCGCGCTGGTTCGACGGCACGGACCACCTGGCGCTGGACACCGGCGGCGGCCCGCTGCCCCGGCTGTGGGTCACCGCGCTGGCCGGCCTCGTCGACACCGGGTACGTGCAGTCGACCGGGCACAGCGTCAAGATCAACCTGCCCCGGACCGCACTGAAGCCCGAGGCCCACTTCGAGTGGAAGATCCCGAAGTGGTCCAACGCCATCGAGCGCAACCGGGCCCGTACCTACTTCCAGGCCTACGCCGCAGCGCAGGCGCTGTACTTCGCGGAGAAGGCCATGGCCGAGGTGCGCGCCGGCCACACCAAGACCTGGGAGCCGTTCAAGGTCCCGGACGAGGCGGTCAGCGTCGGGTTCACCGAGGCGGTCCGCGGTGTGCTCAGCCACCACATGGTGATCAAGGGCGGCAAGATCGCCAACTACCACCCGTACCCGCCGACGCCGTGGAACGGCAGCGTCCGCGACACCTACGGCACGCCCGGCCCCTACGAGGACGCGGTGCAGAACACGCCGATCTTCGAGGAGAACCCGCCGGAGTCCTTCAAGGGCATCGACATCATGCGCGCGGTCCGCAGCTTCGACCCGTGCCTGCCCTGCGGCGTGCACATGTACCTGGGCAACGGCAAGACACTGAACAAGACCACGTCCCCGGCCATGCTCAACCTCGGCTGAGGAATGGACACCGATACCGACCCCAGAGAAGTAGGCGAGCAGATCGAGCAGCTGCTCGGTGAGCTGAGTGCGCACGCCGAGCCGGCCGTGACGGAGACGGCCGAGGAGCTGGTTCGGCTGCTGATGGGTATGTACGGCGCCGGCCTGGAGCGCATCGTCGCGCTGCTGGCCGACCCGGCCAACGCGGTCGGCCGTCGGGGCCAGTCGCTGCTCGACGAGCTGGTCGGCGACGACCTGGTGTCGAGCCTGCTGGTCCTGCACGACCTGCACCCGGAGGACACCCTGGCCAGGGTCACCCGGGCGCTGGAGACGGTCCGCCCCTACCTCGGGTCCCACGCCGGCGGGGTCGAGCTGCTCGGGGTGGAGTTCAACGACCCCTCCGACCCGGCCGGCGCGGTGGTCAACCTGCGGCTGAAGGGCAGCTGCGACGGCTGTCCGTCCTCCGCGATGACCGTCAAGACAGCGATCGAGAAGGCCATCGTGGAGGCCTGCCCGGAGGTGATCCGGGTGGATGTCGAAGGCATGACAGCGGGCATGACAGCCGGATCGACAGCGGCCGCCGCGCCGCTGGTGGGGCCGGCCCCACCAGCCGGGTCGGAGCCGACCGTCAAGGAACTGCCGCTGCTGCAGATCCAGCTCGGGCCGCCGGTCGAGGACGTACCGGTCTCCTGGGTGGTCCTCGACGCGCCCGCGCTGCGGCCCGGGCAGTGCGCGACGCTCGAGGTCGCCGGCTACCCGGTGCTGCTGGCGCTGCCGGCGGGCAGCCACTTCGACAACACGACCGCGGGTGGGCTGGTGGCCTACCGGGACAGCTGCCCCGCGTGCCGGGGCGAGCTGGACGGGGCCGTGCTTGCCGGGGACCAGCTGACCTGTCCGTCCTGTCAGGCCACGTTCGACGTCCGCAGGGCCGGCCGCGCGATGACCGGCAGCCTGCACCTGGAGCCGCTGCCACTGGTCACCAGGGCTGGAGGGTTGCGACTGGCGCTGCCGCGGACAGCCGTGGGGGTCGGGGCATGACCGACCGCGCGGCCACCGGGGCACTCCTCAACGCGGAGGCGGCGTTATGACCGACGGGCTGGCGCTGCGCCGGCTGCTGCGGCCGAAACCGGTCGCCCCGCCGGTGCCGGCGCAGCAGCGGGAGGAGCACTGCGAGATGTGCTCCGAGCGGATCCCCGACGTGCACTCCCACGTGGTGCACCTGGAGAACCGCTCCCTGCTGTGCACCTGCCGGCCGTGCGCGCTGCTGTTCACCGAGCGCGGCGCCGGGCGTGGTCGGTACCGCGCGGTACCGACCAGGTATCTGCGCGACCCGAGCTTCACCATGGCCGAGACGGAGTGGGACGCACTGCAGATCCCGGTGCGGATGGCGTTCTTCTTCCACAACTCCGACCTGGAGCGCCCGCTGGCGTTCTACCCCAGCCCGGCGGGGGCGACCGAGAGCCTGCTGCCGATGGACGCCTGGAAAGAGGGCCTTGGCGGCACCCGGCTGGCGGCCGAGATGGAGTTCGACGTCGAGGCGTTGCTGCTGCGCCAGGTCGGCGGGGTGTCGGACTGCCTGCTGGTGCCGATCGACATCTGCTACGAGCTGGTCGGGCTGGTCCGGGTGCACTGGAAGGGCTTCGACGGCGGCAGCGAGGCCTGGGAGCGGATCGACGCCTTCTTCGCCGACATCGGCGACCGGGCCCGCGAGCTGCCACCCCCAGAACAGGAAGGCTGAGATGCCCCAGCTCGGATTCGCCTGCACCACCGCGGTGGCCGAGCCGTACGCGGCGAGCCCCAGCCTGCTGGCGACGCTGCGGGTCACCGAGAGCACCGGGGTGCGGATGCACACGGTCGCGCTGCGCTGTCAGCTGCGCATCGAACCGCACAAGCGCCGCTACTCCGCCAACGAGGCGTCCCGGCTCAGTGACCTGTTCGGCGAGCCGTCGCGGTGGGGCGAGACGCTCAAGCCGATGCAGCTGGCCACCATCGGGGTCATGGTGCAGGGCTTCACCGACTCCATCGACGTCCCGCTCTCGGTACCGCTGTCGGCGGACACCGAGGTGGCCACCGGGAAGTACTTCCACGGCCTCGACGACGGCGACATCCCACTGTTGATGCTGTTCAGCGGCACCGCGTTCTACCACACCGAGGCGGGTATCCAGGTCGAGCTGGTGCCCTGGCACCTGGAGGTCAGCTACCGGCTCCCGGTGACCGTGTGGCGGGAGATCATGGACCAGCACTTCCCGAACTCCACCTGGCTCTCGGTACGCACCGAGACGCACACCGCGCTGCAGCGATACCGGGCCGAACGCGGCACCCTGAACTGGGACGACACCGTCGCGGACCTGCTGAAGCGAGTGAGCGGGGCGCCGTCATGACCCACCCGCCGACCGCGCCCCTCGCCGAGATCATGGATCAGGTCGCCAAGGTCGCCGACACGGTCCTGTTCGAGGGTTATCTGCTCTACCCGTACCGGGCCTCCGCGCAGAAGAACCAGCTGCGTTGGCAGTTCGGTGTGCTGACCCCCCAGGACTGGGCGCAGCGGCACAGCGAGACCTGGTACTCGCACACCGAGTGCCTGCTGGAGCCCGACCGCGGCCCGGACGACACGGTCCGGACGGTGCTGCGGGTACGGCTGCGGTTCCTGCGGTTGCGGCGCCGCCGGGTACAGCGCGCGGACGGGCCGGACCGCTTCGTGGACGTCACCGAACTGACCGTCGGCGACGACCTGTACCTGGCGTGGGACGAGGGCATCCCGGCGGTGGTGGACACGGTGCTGCCGGTCGCCGACCTGCTGGCCGGCGAGGTGACGGTGCCTGTGGAGCTGCCCGCCGAGACGACCGAGGAAGCTCTGACCAACGGCACCGGCCGGGTCGCCGGCCGGGTGCTGCGGGAGAGCTGGCCGATCCGGGCCGCGATCACCGCATCGGCCGAACCGGTGCCCGGGCCGTACGGCGCGGTCCAGCTGCGGCTGCGGGTGACGAACCTCGGCGACGCCGCCGATGAGCACGGCGCCGGCACTGATGCCGGCACCGACGGGGCCCAGCCGGACCGGGACACCGCCCTGCAGTCCTCGCTGATCGGCGCGCACAGCATCCTGGCGCTGTCCGACGGCCAGTTCCTGTCCATGACCGACCCGCCGGAGTGGGCCCGCCCCGCGTCCGCGGCGTGCGCCAACGAGCACACCTGGCCGGTACTGGCGGGGCCGCCCGAACGGCCCCGGCTGGTGCTGTCCTCGCCGATCATCCTGGCCGACTTCCCGGAGATCGCCCCGGAGAGCCCCAACGAGATGTTCGACGGCACCGAGAACGACGAGATCCTCACGCTGCGCACCATGGTGCTGACCGACGCGGAGAAGCGGGAGGCCAGGGCGACCGACCCGAGGGCGGCGGCGCTGGTCGACGCGGTGGACTCGATGCCGCCGGAGATCTTCGAGCGGCTGCACGGGGTGATCCGGTCGATGTCGATTCCGGCGCAGGGAATCGCCGGCGCCGGGCCGACGCCGTTCAGCACGGCGGACGAGATACCCACCTACTCCATGGAGACCGGCGGCAAACCCTGGTGGGACCCGGCCCAGGACGCCTCGGTCGACCCGGACACCGACTCGGTGCTGATCGGCGGCCAGCCGGTGGCGAAGGGCAGCCGGGTGGTGCTGCGGCCGAGCGGCCACGCCGACGCCCAGGACCTGTTCCTGGACGGGATGCCGGCGTTGGTCGAGGCGGTGCTGAACGACGTCGACGGCCACGTGCACCTGGCGGTCAGCCTGCTCGACGACCCGGCCTCGGAGTTCCAGGCCTCGCACGGGCGGTTCCGCTACTTCAGCCCCGAAGAGGTCGAGGTCGCCGGATGAACCGCGAAGCCGGCACCGTGACCGCCGTCGATCCCGGGGCGCAGGCGCACCGGGGCAACGTGCTGGTGGCGGGCGTCGGCAACGTGCTGATGTCGGACGACGGCTTCGGGGTCGAGGTGATCCGCCGGCTCGCCGACCAGCAGCTGCCGGCGGACGTCGAGATCGTCGACATCGGCATCAGGGGCATGCACCTGGCCTACCAGCTGCTGGACGGCTACCGGGCACTGCTGATCGTCGACGCGACCGCTCGCGGCGGCACCCCGGGCGAGCTCTACCTGCTGGAGCACGACCTGTCCGGCACACCCGATCCGGATGCACCGCCGGTGGGCATTCCGGACGCGCACGGCATGACCCCGGACGCGGTGCTCGCGCTGCTGAGCTCGCTGGCCACGGCCAGTGGCCAGGAGCCGACCGCCGGGCTGCGCCGGGTGCTGGTGCTGGGCTGCGAGCCGGCCACCACCGAGGACGGCATCGGGCTCAGCGAGCCGGTCGCCGCCTCGGTGGACCGGGCCGCGCGCGCGGTCCACCAGGTGCTCGCCCAGCTCACTCAGGACGACACCGAGAACGAGACCAAAGACGACACCAGAGACAACACCGAGGGCCGAGCCATCGAGGGCCGAGCCACCGAGGCAGGAAAGGAACTGAGCGGATGAAACGCGTAGTCATCGTCGTGCTGTTGCTCGCCGCCGCACTGTTCGCACTGAGCAAGTCACCCCCGGTACGCAGGTACCGCGCGATCAGCGAGATGTGAGTCGGCCGGAAGCGAAGGGAACACGCCATGTGCCTCGGCATACCGGGTGAGATCGTCGAGCTGCTGGCCGACCGCGAGGACTTCGCGATGGTCAGCGTTGCCGGCGTCAAACGCGTGGTCAACATCGGCCTGCTGGAGGACGAGGAGCTGAAGGCCGGCGACTGGATCCTGATCCACGTCGGGTTCGCCCTGTCCAAGATCGACGAGGCGGAGGCGACCCATGCGATCCGGATGCTCGAGGGCATGGGCCAGGCCTATACCGACGAGCTCATCGCGCTCGCCAAGTCCGACCTGAGCGAGTGAGGAGCGGTCGATGAGGTTCGTGGACGAGTTCCGGGACGCCGAGAAGGCCCGGGTGCTGTCCGCCCGGATCGCCGAACTGTGCGAGCCGGGCCGGCAGTACAAGTTCATGGAGGTGTGCGGCGGGCACACCCACACCATCTACAAGCACGGCCTCGAGGACTACCTGCCGGAGACCGTGTCGCTGGTGCACGGGCCCGGCTGCCCGGTCTGCGTGATCCCGATGGGGCGCCTGGACGACGCCATCGCGATCGCCGAGGAACCGGGCGTGATCATGACGTCGTTCGGCGACATGATGCGGGTACCCGGCGGGCGCGGCTCGTTCTTCGACTCGAACGCCGCCGGTGCCGATATCCGGATGGTGTACTCGCCGCTGGACTCGCTCAAGATCGCCCGCCAGAACCCGGACAAGCGCGTGGTGTTCATGGCGATCGGCTTCGAGACCACCGCGCCGTCCACCGCGATGACCGTGCTGCGCGCGGCGGCCGAGGGGCTCGACAACTTCTCCATCTTCTGCAACCACGTCACGATCATCCCGGCGATCAAGGCCATCCTGGACTCCCCCGACCTGCGCCTGGACGGGTTCATCGGGCCGGGCCACGTGTCCACCGTGATCGGCTGCCGACCCTACGAGTTCATCGCGCGTGAGCACGGAAAGCCGCTGGTCTGCGCGGGGTTCGAGCCGCTGGACATCCTGCAGTCGGTGTACATGCTGTTGCTGCAGCTGCGCGAGGGCCGCTGCGAGGTGGAGAACCAGTACGCCCGGGTGGTGCCCTGGGACGGCAACCCGAAGGCGCTGCGGGTGATCGGCGAGACCATGGAGCTGCGGCCCTACTTCGAGTGGCGCGGGCTGGGCTTCATCTCGCAGTCGGCACTGCAGGTGCGGGAGAAGTACGCGGTGCACGACGCGGAGCGGATCTTCTCGGTGCCCGGGGTGCGGGTGGCCGATCCGAAGGCCTGCCAGTGCGGCGAGGTGCTCAAGGGCGTGCTCAAGCCGTGGGAGTGCAAGGTCTTCGGCACCGCGTGCACACCGGAGACGCCGATCGGCACCTGCATGGTGTCGTCCGAGGGCGCCTGCGCGGCGTACTACAACTTCGGCCGGTTCACCCGGGAACGGGTCAAGGAGGCGACCAGAGCATGAGCACCTCGGATCTGGGCATGCCGACCCGGGCGAACTGGGCCGAGGAGGCCGTCGCCGAGGCGGAGCGGGAGGGTCCGCACGCGGGTGGGCGGATCGGAGCCGAAGACCTGCTTGCAGGGTCGAGCATCGGCAGCGAGCACCTGTCCCGCGAGCAGCAGGTCATGGAGCGGATCGACCGGGCGCGGGCGCGCAAGGCCAGGGTCAAGGAGCCCCGGATCACACTGTCGCACGGCGCCGGCGGCAAGGCCACGCACAACCTGATCGACGCGATCTTCCTCGACGCCTTCCGCAACCCCGAGCTGGAGCAGCTCTCGGACGCGGCGTCGGTGCAGGTCGGCTCGGGATCGAACCAGGTACGGCTGGCGTTCACCACGGACTCCTACGTCGTCTCGCCGCTGTTCTTCCCGGGCGGCGACATCGGCGAGCTGGCGATCAACGGCACCGTCAACGACCTGGCGATGGCCGGCGCCCGGCCGCTGGTGATCTCCGCCGGGTTCATCCTGGAGGAGGGGTTCCCGACCGATGACCTGCGCCGGGTGGTGGCCTCGATGGCGGCCGCCGCCAAGGCAGCCGGGGTGCAGATCGTCACCGGCGATACCAAGGTCGTCCAGCGCGGCAAGGGCGACGGCTGCTACATCAACACCGCCGGCATCGGCGTGCGGGAGCGGCCGGTCGAGCTCAACGCGGCGAACGCCACCCCGGGTGACGTGATCCTGGTGTCCGGGCCGATCGGCGACCACGGGATCACCGTGATGCTGGCGCGCGGCGAGCTGGACATCTCCGCCGACATCGTCTCCGACACCGCCCCGCTGCACGGGCTGACCGCCGCGCTGCTGGACGCCGCGCCGGCCACCCGGATGCTGCGCGACGCCACCCGGGGCGGCGTGGCCACCATCCTGAACGAGGTCGCGGCGGCCTCGAAGACGGCGATCGTGGTGGACGAGAACGCGGTCCCGGTCCGGCCCGAGGTGCGCGGTGCCAGTGAGCTGCTCGGCATCGACCCGCTGTACGTGGCCTGCGAGGGCCGCCTGGTGGCGGTGGTGCCGCCGGAGCAGGCGGACGCCGCGCTGGCCGCGTTGCACGGGCACCCGCTCGGCGAGGGAGCCGCGGTGATCGGCCGGGTGGTCGAGGACCCGCCGGGACTGGTGCTGCTGAAGACCACGTTCGGCGGCACCCGGATCGTGGACATGCTGGTCGGCGACCCGCTGCCGCGGATCTGCTGAGCCGTGTCCGTCGAGCTGGCCGAGGGCCGGGGGTAGCCGCGTGCACGAACTGGCGATCACCGAGAGCATCGTCGCGGCGGTGAAGGAGAAGCTGGGCGGCGCCCCGGTCCGCCGGGTGTGTGTGGAGGTGGGGCGGCTGTCCGGGGTGGTGCCGGACGCGCTGCGGTTCTGCTTCGAGGTGGCCACCGCCGGCACCTCGCTGGACGGCGCCGAGCTGGACATCGTCGGGCAGCCCGGCCGGGCGCGCTGCCGGGACTGCGCGGCGGAGTTCGACACCGACAACTTCCTGACGCTGTGCGACTGCGGCAGCGCCGACGTCGAGGTGCTCGGCGGCCGGGAGCTGCGGATCCGAGAGGTAGAGGTGGTCTGACCATGTGCGCAACCTGCGGGTGCTCCGAGGGCGCGGCGGGGGTGCGGGTGATCGACCCGGCGCGGCGCCAGGACCACGGGCACGAGCACGGACCTGGGCACGCGCACGACCACCCGCACCCGCACGACCACCAGCACGGACCTGACCACGAACACGAACCCGCACCCGCCGCCGCACCGGACCCGGACCGCGGCCACACCATCGCGCTGGAACAGCGGGTGCTGGCCCGCAACGACGAGCTGGCCGAGCGGAACCGGCGCTGGCTGACCGAGCGGGGCATCCTCGCGGTGAACCTGATGAGCTCACCGGGCGCCGGCAAGACCACGCTGCTGGAGCGCACCATCGTCGACCTGGCCGGCGAGCTGGGCGTGTCGGTGGTGGAGGGCGACCAGGAGACCCTGCTGGATGCCGACCGGATCACCGTCACCGGCTGCCGGGTCGTGCAGATCAACACCGGTTCGGGCTGCCACCTGGACGCCGAGATGGTGGACCGGGGGCTGCGCACCCTGGCACCGCCGGAGCGGTCGGTGGTGTTCATCGAGAACGTCGGCAACCTGGTCTGCCCCGCGCTGTTCGACCTCGGCGAGGCCGCCAAGATCGTGATCACCTCGACGACCGAGGGCGAGGACAAGCCGCTCAAGTACCCGCAGATGTTCGCGGCCGCCGACCTGGTGCTGCTGAACAAGGTCGACCTGCTGCCGTACCTGGACTTCGACGTGGCGAAATGCCTGGCCGCGATCCGGCGGGTCAACCCGAGGGCGGCGGTCCTGCAAGTGTCCGCCACCCGCGGCGAGGGTCTGCCGGCCTGGTACGACTGGTTGCGGGACCG
This sequence comes from Pseudonocardia sp. Cha107L01, assembly GCF_052566575.1. NCBI lineage: Bacteria > Bacillati > Actinomycetota > Actinomycetes > Pseudonocardiales > Pseudonocardiaceae > Pseudonocardia > Pseudonocardia sp. Cha107L01. Next base: position 3,010,300 of record NZ_CP199579.1, on the reverse strand, counting down.
CGTCGGTCGTTAAGCTTCGGCACGAGCCGTGCTGGAGGCCGTGTGACCAAGTTCCTGCTGGTCGGTGAGCGCTGCGAGCTGACCGCGACGGCGAAGTCGACCCTGCACCCGATCCGGGCGGAGGCCACGGAGCTCACCGGCTGGATCGAGGCCACCTCCCTCGACGGCGCGCTGCACCCGGACGCCCCGGTGACCGCGCGGTTCGAGCTGCCACTGTCCGCGCTGCGGGTGGACAACCCGCTGTTCGGCCGCGAGGTGGAGCGGCGACTCGAGGTCAAGCGGCACCCGCTGGTCGTCGCCGAGGTGGACCGGGTGTCCGGCGGCGCGGCCGACACGGGCCCGGGCCGCTACCGGGCGAACGGGCAGCTCACCCTGCACGGTGTGCGGCACCCGGTGGGCGGCACCGCGACGCTGCGGGTGGGTGACGCCGGTGAGCTGCACGTGACCGGGCGGGTGCGCCTGGACATCCGGGACTTCGGGCTGCGGCCGCCGTCGATGCTCGGGCTGCGGGTCCGGCCGGAGGTCGACGTCGAGCTGCGCATCGTCGCGGTACCGGTCGGCTGAGCCCGCCGGCTGGGCCGCCCGACCGCACGGCCATCAGGGCGGATGTGTCCCGAGCCATATCGGTTCGAGCGAAAAGTATGGTTATCCTAACTTAGCTAAAACGCCGAACTCAGGAGCCGGACCATGCACGTGTCCTCGATCGCCGCCGCCGCGGGCCGGATCCGCCGCTGGCCGTCGACCACGCCGGTATCCCTGCACGCCTGGATGTGCGACTGCGGGGAGTACGGCGTGACCGACCGCCAGCCCGACTCCCAGCGCACCCTGCAGGAGCACCTGGGCGCCGCCGGGCACCCCGGGGGCGAGTACTACTACGGCTGCCAGGGCCAGCGCACCGCGGTCCGGGTGACCGCCGGTGCGGACGGCACGTTCAGCAGCGCGCTCACGGACCGGTAACCGCCAGGGCGTCGATCTCCACCAGCATCTGCTCCACCGGCAGCTCCACGAACACCGTGGTACGGCTGGGCAGCACGCCGCTGGGCACGTGCTTCGCGACGACCTCCGCGTACACCTCGTTCATCGCGGCGAAGTTCTCCCGGCGGGTCAGGTACACCCGGAGCATGATCACGTCCTCCAGGCTCGAACCGCCCGCCTCGAGGATCGCGACCACGTTCTCGAGTGTCCGCCGGGTCTGCGCGGCCACGTCACCCTCGCCGACCAGCTTGCCCGTCTCGGGGTCGAACGCGCCCTGCCCGGAGACCTGCAGCAGCCCACCCTTGCGCACCCCCTGGCCGAACACCGGCAGCGGCGGCGGGGCGGCGGGGGTGCTGATGGCGGTCTTGCCGGTCTGGTTGCCGGTCATGCGGGGCGTCCTCTCGAAGAGTCGATGATGGGTCGCCAGCCGCACTCACGGGAGACCCGCTCGGTGACGGCCAGCAGTGACGGCAGCAGCTCGAGCAGCCGCTCGTCGGTCAGCACGATATTGGGCACCGACACCGAGACGGCGGCGACCGCGCGGCCCGAGGCATCCCGCACCGGAGCGGCGATGCAGTTCACCGACCGCTCGTTCTCCTCCCGGTCGTGCCCCCAGCCCTGCGCCCGGACCCTGCCGAGCTCGGCGTGGAACGCGTCCGCGTCGGTGATCGTGTTGGCGGTGGCCGGCGCGAAGCTCACCGAGGCGAGCACCCCGGCCAGCTCGGCCGCCGGCAGGTCGGCCACCAGCACCTTGCCGGCGGCGGTGGAGTGCACCGGGGCGCGCAGCCCGATCCGCGACGCCATCCGGACGTTGTCGTGCGACTCGAGCTTGTCGATGTAGACGATCTCGGGGCCGATCAGCTCGGACAGGTGTGTGGTGTGCCGGTGCTCGCGGTTGAACGCGGCCAGGTGCGGGGCCGCGATGCTCCGGACCTCACGCTGGTCCAGCCCCCGCGAGGACAGCTCGTGGATGCGGGCGCCCAGGTGGTAGCGGTGACCCGAGTCGCGGAACACGAAGTGCTCGTCGGCCAGCGTGCGCAGCAGCCGCAGCACGGTGGTCTTGTGCACGCCGAGCGCGCCGGCCAGCTCGTCGAGGGTGGCCGGCCCGTCGCCGAGCCGACCGAGGATCTGCAGTGCCTTGCCCACGCTCTGGCTCATCACCGCCCCCTCCCGAGATCAACGTCCTGTGGCGAAACTAGTAGCGCAAAAGCCCTGGTCCGTTCGGCGTGCTGCCCGTTGACGACCTGCGGCGCCGATGCTACAACTCCATGAGCACGTGGCGCAATGCACGTTGCAAGGTACGCAATATCGCTGTTCAAGGCCATATGGGATGGTGCTGAGCCATCTGGAAGGGCGCTACATGAGCCCCACGACCACCTCGACCAGCCGCGGCGACGCTCTGGCGGCTCTCGCGGAGTACCCGCTGACGGGGCTGGAGAAATCACTGCCGGCGGCGGCCGCGGGGCTCACCGTCGCGGAGTTCCTGGCCACCCGGCCGCGGCTGTCGGCGTTCCGGACCCCGCTGCTGGTCCTCGACGACGGCGCGCTGGAGCACAACCTGGCGCGGATGGCGACGTGGTGCGCCGAGCGCGGGGTGGACCTGGCGCCGCACGGCAAGACGACCATGGCGCCGGCGCTGTGGGAGCGGCAGCTGCGGGCCGGCGCGTGGGGCATTACGGTGGCCAACCCGGCGCAGCTGCGGGTGGCGATCCGGTTCGGCGTGCCCCGGGTGCAGCTGGCCAACGCGCTGGTCGACCCGGCGGCGCTGGCCGAGCTGGCCGATGCGCTCGGCGCCGACCCGGAGCTGCAGGTGCACAGCTGGGCCGACTCGGTGGACACGGTCGCCGCCATGAATTCAGCACTGGGCCCGGTGCACCCGGTACGGCCGCTCACCGTGCTGGTCGAGCTCGGCGCCCCGGGCGGGCGGACCGGCGCCCGGGACCTGCCGACCGCCCGCGCGGTCGCCTCGGCGGTCTCCGCGAGCCCGTACCTGGTGCTGGGCGGTGTCTGCGGCTACGAGGGCGCGCTGGCCCACGACCGCACACCGGCGGGGTTGGACGCGGTGCGGCGCTACCTGCGCGAGCTCGGTGAGCTGCACCTCGCGCTGCGGGCCGCCGGCGCGTACCCGGCCGGCGAGGCGGTGGTCACCGCCGGTGGCAGTGCCTACTTCGACGAGGTCACCGATGTGCTCGCGCCGCTGGCCGGGCCGGACACCCGGGTCCTGCTGCGCTCCGGCGCGTACCTGATCCACGACGACGGCTTCTACCGCGGCATCTCCCCGCTCGCGCCGGCCAACAACGCCGGGGCTACCGGCGGGACGGCTCTGCACTCGGCGATGCACGCCTGGGCCCGGGTGGTCTCCCGCCCCGAGCCGGGGCTGGCGCTCCTGGACGCCGGCAAGCGCGACGTCCCCTACGACGAGGGGCTGCCCGAGCCGCAGCTGGCGGCCGACCAGCTGGGTGCGCCGGCGCACCCGATCACCGGCGAGATCTCCGCGGTCAACGACCAGCACGCCTTCCTGCGGCTGGACCCGGCCACGCCGCTGCGGGTCGGGCAGGTGGTGCGGCTGGGGCTGTCGCACCCGTGCACCGCGTTCGACAAGTGGCAGTGGGTCCCGGTGCTCGGCGGCGGTCCGGACGGCTCCGGCGACCCCGATCCGGACCCGGTGGTCGTCGACCTCCTCCGCACCTTCTTCTGACGGGCCGGCCATGCCGAACCCTGTGCACAGCCGCACGCTGATCCGCCGGGCCAGCGTCATCGACGGCACCGAGACCGCGCGCTACACCGCCGACGTGCTGGTCGCGGGCGGCCGGATCGACACCATCGCCCCCGCGCTGGCCCCGGGTGCCGCCGACGCCGACCGGGTGATCGACGCGGACGGGCTGGTGCTCGCCCCCGGCTTCATCGACATGCACGCCCACTCCGACCTGGCACTGGTACTGGACCCGGCGCACCTGGCGAAGCTCAGCCAGGGCGTCACCACCGAGCTGCTCGGCCAGGACGGGCTGTCCTACGCCCCGGTCGACGACGCGTCGCTGGCCATCCTGCGCCGCAAGATCGCCGGGTGGAACTCCGACCCCGGCGCGGCGGCGTTCACCTGGCGCAGCGTCGCCGAGTACCTGGACCGGATCGACGCGGGGGCGGCCGGCAACGCCGCGTACCTGGTGCCGCACGGGGTGCTGCGCGCGCTGGTCTGCGGCTGGGACGACGTGCCGGCCACCGAGGCCGACATCGCCGGCATGAGCGCGCTGCTGCGGACCGCGATGGGCGAGGGCGCGGTGGGCCTGTCCGCCGGGTTGACCTACACCCCGGGTATGTACGCCGAGTCGGCCGAGCTGCTGGCGCTGTGCACGGTGGTCGGCGAGCTCGGCGGCTTCTTCGCACCGCACCACCGCTCGTACGGCAAGGGCGCGCTCGAGGCCTACGCCGAGATGGTCGAGCTGACCGGCCGGGCGCGCTGCCCGCTGCACCTGGCCCACGCGTGCATGAACTTCGGGCCGAACAAGGGACGCGGCGCCGACCTGGTGGACCTGCTCGATGAGGCGATCGCCGGCGGCGCCGACATCACCCTGGACACCTACCCTTACCTGCCCGGCGCCACCACGCTGTCGGCGGTGCTGCCCAGCTGGGCGACCTCGGGCGGGCCGGACGAGACGCTGCGCCGGCTGCACGACCCGTCGGCGCTGGCCCGGATCAGGGCGGACCTTGAGGTGCACGGCTCGGACGGCTGCCACGGTGTCGTCGCCGAGTGGGACACCATCGAGATCAGCGGCGTGACCCGCGCCGAGCTGGACGGCGTGGTCGGCCGCACCGTCGCGCAGCTCGCCGACACCCGGCGCCAGGACCCGTTCGACGTGTTCGTCGACGTGCTGGTCCGCGACGACCTCGGCACCGGCATCCTGCAGCACGTCGGGCACGAGGAGAACGTGCGGACGATCATGCGCCATCCCCGGCACACCGCCGGCAGCGACGGCCTGCTGGTCGGCGCCAAGCCACACCCCCGGGCCTGGGGCACCTTCCCGCGCTACCTCGGGCACTACTGCCGTGAGCTGGGCCTGTTCTCCCTGGAGGAGTGCGTCGGGCACCTCACCGGCCGGGCGGCGGCCCGGTTGCGGCTGCGCGACCGCGGCCTGGTCCGTACCGGCTACGCCGCCGACCTGGTGTTGTTCGACCCGGATGCGGTCATCGACACCGCCACCTACGACCGGCCGCGCAGCCCCGCCGCCGGCATTCCCTACGTGCTGGTGAACGGAGAGCTCGTCATGGACGACAGCCACAGGACCGCGGCCATCTCGGGGCGGGCGCTGCGCCGCCGCGGCACCGGGGACGTGCGATGAGCAGCACGGCCGCGACCCGGGCTGAACCGGGCGTGCTCGACGTGCTCGACGTGCTGCGGGCCGACCGCGCGCTCACCGTGGTCCGTGCCGACACGATCCCGGACGTGGTGGCGCTGTGCCACGCGCTCGCCGAAGGCTGGCTGCGCACCGTGGAGCTGACCTTCACCACCCCCGGCGTGCTCGAGCACCTGGCCAAGGCCGCGCGGGTGCCCGGCGTGCTGCTCGGCGCCGGCACCGTACTGACCGCCGACCAGGCCCGCGGCGCGATCGACGCCGGCGCGAAGTTCCTGGTCACCCCAGGTCTGCGCGCCCCGGTTGCCGAGGTGGCCGTCGCCGCCGGTGTACCGGTGTTCCTCGGCGCGTTCACCCCGACCGAGGTGGCGCAGGCACTGGACCTGGGCTCGGCGGCGGTGAAGATCTTCCCGGCCGGCAGGCTGGGCCCCGGCTACCTGAAAGACCTGCGCGGGCCGTACCCCGGGGTGGCGCTGCTGCCCTCCGGCGGTGTCTCGGCGGACAACGCCAGTGCGTTCCTGGACGCGGGCGCACTGGCGGTCTGCGCCGGCACCAGCGTGGTTCCACCGGCCGTGGTCTCGGCCGGCAACTGGTCCGAGATCACCGAGCGCGCCCGCACCTTCGCGGCCGCCCTGACGACACCCGGGGAGCGCTGATGTTCGTCAACTGGCTGCACCACTCGACGCCCGGTCTGCTCACGCTCGCCGTGCTGAGCGTCGCGGTACTGCTGCTCCTGATCATCAAGTACAAGGTGGAGCCGTTCATCGCGCTGATCGTGGTGAGCGTGCTGGTCGCGCTGGCCGGCGGGGTGTCCGTGGCGGACCTGGTCGGTACCCCGATCAAATCCTCGGCGTCGCTGCTGGAGACCGGGTTCGGCAGCATCCTCGGACACATCGCGCCGATCATCGGGCTGGGTACCGTGCTGGGCGCGGTGATGGAGCGCTCGGGCGGCGCCGACGTGCTCACCACCCGGCTGCTCGCCCTGTTCGGGCCGAAGGGCGCGCCGCTGGCGATGGGGCTGACCGGGTTGATCCTGGGTATCCCGGTGTTCTTCGACATCGGGATCTTCGTGGTCGCGCCGCTGGTCTGGGTGGCAGCCAAGCGCGGCGGCCGCTCGCTGGTGCTCTACGCGATGCCGATGCTCGCCGGGCTGTCCATGACGCACGCGTTCCTGCCGCCGCACCCCGGGCCGGTCGCCGCCGCCGGGCTGCTGCACGTCAGCCTCGGCTGGCTGATCATCATGGGCCTGGCCTGCGGCATTCCGGCCTGGCTGGTGGCCGGCGTGTGGTGGGGCTCGTTCATCGGCCGGCGGATCCACATCGAGGTGCCCGCCGAGATGCTGGCGGCCGAGCCGGATCGTGGCGGGGTCGACCCCGACGGCGACCTGCCCACGGGTGGCGTCAGCCCCGGCGGTTCGGGCAGCGGCGGTTCGGGCAACGGTGGGTCGGGCAACGGCGGTTCGGGCAGCGGCGGTTCGGGCAACGGTGGGTCGGGCAACGGCGGTTCGGGCAGCGGCGGTTCGGGCAACGGCGGTTCGGGCAGCGGTGGGTCGGGCAGCGGTGGGTCGGGCAGCGGCGGGTCGGGCAGCGGTGGGTCGGGCAGCAGTTCGATCGGGAGCAGCTCGGGCGGCACCGCGACATTGGTCCGCCCCCGGCCACCGTCCCTGGGGTTGATCAACTTCATCATCCTGGTACCGATGTTGCTGATCCTGGGCGCCACGGTCGGCGGGATCGCACTGCCGGCCACCTCAGCGCTCCGGCCCGCGCTGCTGTTCCTCGGTACGCCCGCGATCGCGCTGACCATCGCGGTGCTGCTGGCGATGTACCTGCTCGGCATCCGGCGCGGCATGACAGTCACCGAGCTCGGCCAGATCACCGGCGAGTCGCTCAAGCCCATCGGCATGATCCTGCTGGTGGTCGGCGCCGGCTCGTTCTTCGGCGCGGTGCTGCGGGCCACCGGGGTGGGCGACGCACTGTCCCACTCGCTGACCGCCGGCGGCATGCCGGTGATCGTCGCGGCGTACCTGATCAGCTGCGCGCTGCGGCTGGCGCAGGGCTCGGCGACCGTCGCCATCGTGACCACGGCCGGCATCATCGAGCCGCTGGTGTCCGCCGGGAGCTACTCGCAGGCACAGATCGCGCTGATCGTGATCGCGGTGTCCGCCGGGTCGATCATCGCCAGCCACGTGAACGACGGCGGGTTCTGGATCGTCGCGCGGTACTTCAACATGTCGGTCAAGGACACCCTCAAGACCTGGACCGTGCTGGAGACGATCCTGTCCGTGGTCGGGTTCGCGGCGGCCGGACTGATCTTCGCCCTGGTGTAGCCGCCCGGTCGAGTAACCGAGTGCGGCCGGCCGCCGAAGGGGGGCGACCGGCCGCGCTCCCAACCGGCCTGTTGTTACCGAGCTGCACACCAGGCCGGAAATTCGGCCGCGGAACCTGCCTGCTGTGCAGCTCGGTAACAACGGGGTCGGGCGCGCTCCCGGAGCGCGGGGTGTGCTTATCAGCGCCGGGCGCGGTGAGCCGACTGGCCGAGCCGGCCCGGAGGCCGCGCAAACCGAGCCACCACCGGCCTGTTGTTACCGAGCTGCACACCAGGCCGGAAGTTCGGCCGCGGAACCTGCCTGCTGTGCAGCTCGGTAACAACGGGGTCGGGCGCGCTTTCCGGGGCGCGGGGTGTGCTTATCAGCGCCGGGCGCGGTGAGCCGACTGGCCGAGCCGGCCCGAAGGCCGCGCAAACGAGCCACCACCGGCCTGTTGTTACCGAACTGCACACCAGGCCGGAAATTCGGCCGCGGAACCTGCCTGCTGTGCAGCTCGGTAACAACGGGGTCGGGCGCGCTTTCCGGGGCGCGGGGTGTACTTGTCAGCGCCGGGCGCGGTGAGCCGACTGGCCGAGCCGGCCCGAAGGCCGCGCAAACGAGCCACCACCGGCCTGTTGTTACCGAACTGCACACCAGGCCGGAAATTCGGCCGCGGAACCTGCCTGCTGTGCAGCTCGGTAACAACGGGGTCGGGCGCGCTCCCGGGGCGGGGCACCAAGCCGCCCGGTCGAGTAACCGGGTGCGGCCGGCCGCCGAAGGGGGGCGGAGTCTGCGCCTCGGCCGCACGCCGGGGTTCAGCTCGGGTTGCGGTCCCGGGCGGCGGCGATCGCGACCTGGCCGAGGCTGATGCCGGCGTCGTTGGGCGGCACCCGGTGGTGGGTGAGCACCGCAAAACCGTCGGCGCGCAGCCGGGCGGCCAGTCGGCTGGTCAGCACCACGTTCTGGAACACCCCACCGGACAGCGCAACGGTGCCCAGCCCGGTCTCGTTCCGACCGGCGGCGCAGGCCCGGGCCAGCACGTCCACGACGCCGTTGTGGAACCGGGCCGCGATGGTGCCGACCGCCACCCCGGCGGCCAGGTCACCGGCCACCGCGGCGACCAGGTCGGCGCCGCGGATCAGCGGGCCGTCCAGCCGCGCCGGGTATCCGCCGCGCTCGGCGGGGTCCACCCGCTGCTCCAGCTCGATCGCCGCCTGGCCCTCGTAGTTCACCCGGTCCCGCAGGCCGACCAGCGCGGCCACCGCGTCGAACAGCCGGCCGGCGCTGCTGGTCAGCGGGGCGTTCACCGCGCCGGTCGGGGCGGCGTCCAGCAGTGCGCCGAGCTGTTCCCAGCGCGCACCCTGGCGGCCGGCCAGCGCGGCGGCGCCCGGTGGCAGCACCCCGGCGCCGAAGCCGACCCGCAGGTACGCGGCCGCCATCCGCCACGGTTCCCGGATCGCGGCGGCACCACCCGGCAGCGGCACCGGCTCCAGGTGCGCCAGCCGGCGGAACCCGAGCAGCGAGGCCACCATCACCTCGCCGCCCCACAGCGTGCCGTCGGTGCCGTAGCCCAACCCGTCACAGGCCACCCCGAGCACCGGCCCGGCCACCCCGTTGTCGGCCAGGCAGGACGCCAGGTGGGCGTGGTGGTGCTGCACACCGAGCAGCTCCACCGGCTCGCCCCCGTCCTCGGCCGCGTCCTCCGCCCGGTCCAGGGCGAACTTGGTCGACAGGTACTCCGGGTGCAGGTCGTGCGCCAGCACCGCCGGGTGGACGTCGAACAGCTCCTGGAAGTGCGCCACGCCGGTGGTGTAGGAGCGCAGTGTCTCGTAGTTCTCCAGGTCGCCGATGTGGTGCGACAGCATGGCGTGCAGTCCCCTGGCCAGGCAGAAGGTGCTCTTCAGCTCGGCGCCGCAGCCGAGTACCGGGCGCGGCGCCGGCCAGGCTAGCGACAGCGGTTCCGGCGCGTAGCCCCGGGAGCGGCGGATCGGCATCGCGCGGCCGTCGACCACCCGCAGCACCGAGTCGTCGGCCCGGACGTGGATGGGGCGGTCGTGGGTGAGGAACGCGTCGGCGATCGGGGCGAGGCGCGCCTCGGCGTCCTCGTCCTGGAACGCGATCGGCTCGTCGGAGATGTTGCCGCTGGTCAGCACAATCGGCTCGGCGAGCTCGGCGGCCAGCAGGTGGTGCAGCGGGGTGTAGGGCAGCAGCACGCCGAGGTACCCGTTGCCCGGCGCGACCTGGCTCGCCAGCCCGTCGGCGGCCGGCTCAGCGGCCCTCGGTAGCAGGACGATCGGGCGGCGCCGCGAGGTGAGCAGCTCGGCGGCCGTGTCGTCGACCTCGACGATCGCGCGCGCCGCGGCTAGGTCGGCGACCAGCAGCGCGAACGGCTTGTCCTCTCGGTGTTTGCGGGCGCGCAGCCTGGCCACCGCCGTCTCCCCCACCGCGCCGAGGGCCAGCGTGGCCAGGTGGAAACCGCCGAGCCCCTTGATCGCCAGGATCGCGCCGGCCCGCAGCGCGGCCGCGGCCTCGCTGATCAGGTCGGTGATCGGGTCGGCGCCCGGTTCCCGGTCCGGCGGGGTCGCACCGTCGGCCGCCCGGTAGGGCGCCCCGTCCGCGCCGACCAGCCGAAGGGTCGGGCCGCAGTCCGGGCAGCACACCGGCTGCGCGTGGAACCGCCGGTCGGCCGGGTCGTGGTACTCCGCCGCGCAGGCCGGGCACATCGGGAAGCCGGCCATCGTGGTGGCGGCGCGGTCGTAGGGCACCCCGGTGACGATGGTGAACCGGGGCCCGCAGTTCGTGCAGTTCAGGAACGGGTACCGGTAGCGGCGGTCGGCCGGGTCGACGAGCTCGGCGAGGCAGTCCGCGCAGGTGGCGGTGTCCGGGGAGATCAGGGTGGCGCGCCGGCCGGCGGCGCTGCTGGCGACGATGGCGAACCCGGCGGCGGCCCCACTCTCGCCGGCAGCACCACCGGCAGCGCCGCCGGCAGCACCGCCGGTCACCGGGATCTCGGTGGCCTCCACCCGCTCCACCACGGCCAACGCCGGCGGGTGCTCAGCCAGCTCGGCGAGGAACCTGCGCACCGAGGCGGGGTCACCCTCGGCCTCCAACAGCACGCCGGACTCGTCGTTGCCGACGTGGCCGGACAGCCCGAGCGAACCGGCCAGCCCGTGCACGAACGGGCGGAACCCGACACCCTGCACGATGCCGGCCACCCGCACCCGGACCCGCACCCGCTCGGGCGACCCCGCATCGGGCGATCCAGCATCGGGCAACCCCGCATCGGGCAACCGCGGGTCGGACACCCGAGTGTCAGGCATCCGCGGGCTCAGGAGCCGGCGAGCGCGAGTTGGGTGAGCTCCCACAGCACGTGGTACGTGGTGGTCTGCGCCTCCTGGATGCGGTGCACCGAGTCGGACGGCATGACGAACAGGTAGTCGATCTCGCCGCGCTCGGCCGCCTCCGCCATCGGGCCCCCGGAGTAGCCGGCCAGCCCGACGGTCAGCATGCCGAGCCGGCGCGCCTCGACGAACGCACGCAGCACGTTGCGCGAGCCGCCGCTGGTGGACAGCCCGACCGCGATGTCGGCGGCCCGCCCGGACGCGGCCAGCGGGCGGGCGAAGACCACGTCGAACGACACGTCGTTGGCCAGCGCGGTCAGGGTGGCGACATCCCTGGTCAGCGACCTGGCGGGCAGTGGGCGGCCGGGGCCGGACGGGGTGAGGAACTGCCCGGCGACCGCGTCGGCGTCTGTACTGCTGCCCCCGTTGCCGAAGCTGAACAACCGGCCGCCGGCGGCGAACCGCTCGGCCATCGCGGTCGCGCAGGCGGCGATCCGCTCCGCCTCCGCCGTCAGCAGCTCGGCGCGGACCCGCTCGATCTCACCGACCTTGTCCCGGGTGGACCGCGCCACCTCGGCCAGCACCGAGCTCAGCGCGGCCGATGTCCCCTCGGTGCCCGGCTCGTCGGCGGCGTAGAGGAACGGGTACAGCGACTCGACGCCGGTCACCGTGAACCGCCAGCGCTACCGGCCGGCTGGAACGCCGAGGTGTCCACCCACACGATCGCCTCCTTGGCGTGCACCAGCACCACGTCGCCGAGCCCGGCATCGACCAGCGCGATGCTGACCTCCTCGAAGGTGCCGGCCTCGGTTTCCACCAGCGCGATCTCGTCCGGGCGCAGCTCGGTGATCCGGACCGGCACGGCCTCGTCGGAACAGGTGATGCAGACGTCACCCTCGCAGTGCGCCGGCACACCGGCGGTGGGCCTGATCCCGATGGGCCCGAGCAGCACAGGCTCGGTCGTGACAGGCCCGCTCGTGACAGGCCCGCTCGTGACAGGCCCGCTCGTGACAGGCCCGCTCGTGACAGGCCCGCTCGTGACAGGCCCGCTCGTGACAGGCTCGCTCGTGACAGGCTCGGTCATGACAGGACGCCGGGCTGCTCGGCGAACACGTGCACCAGCTCCCACAGCACGTGATAGGTCGTCACCTGCACCTCCTTGACCACCAGCGGATCGGTCGAGTGCACCACCAGGGTGTGCTCCGCGAGGCCGTCGCGGACGATCCGCCCGCCGTCACCGCCGAGCAGCGCCACGGTCAACAGCCCGGCCTGGCGGGCCACCGCCATCGCGTCCGCGACCTCGTCGCCGCCGTCCGCCGCGATGCCCAGCGCGATGTCCCCGGGCTCGCCCAACAACGCCAGCTGCCCGGCCATGTTGCGCCCGGTGAGCGCGAAGGCCGGCAGCGCCCTCTTGCCCACGATCACCGGGTGGACGAACTCCACCACCACGTGTGCCGCGTCGCTGTCCGCACCGCCGGCACCGAACACCACCAGCCGCCCGCCGCGATGGAACCGCCGGGCCATTGCATGGCAGGCCGCCGCGATCGCCTCCGCGTCACCCGCGAGCGCGTTCGCCGGCACCGATCGACGGCTGAACGCCTCGATGGTCCGGCTCGCCGTGACCGTGGCGACCTTCGCCGTGGGCATGGCCGACTCCCTCCCGCGGATCCGGGCAACCGATTCCGCCGGCTCCGTTGCACGCACCGCCATGGCTGTCCGGACTGTGCTCCTGGTGGTCCCCGGACTCCGCGCTGACGCCGGTCAGCTTCTGGTAGCGGCCGCGGAACACGTGCAGCGTCTGGTGGGTGGCCTCCAGCAGTACCGCCTGGCGATTCAGGTCGGCCACACCCGCCGCTGTCACCTGATAGGTGCGCCGGGCCGGGCCCGAGTCCGAGGTCTGCCAGCTGGACCGCACCAGCCCGTTGCGCTCGAGGCCACGCAGCGAGCGGTAGACCGCGCCCGCGTCGCCGTCCACTACGTGGAGTTCGCGCAGCCTGTTGACCAGGTCATAACCGTGGTCCGACCGCTCACGCAGCAGCAGCAACAGGCAGGGCTGCAGAAAGTTCCTCGGCTCACACTCGCCCATATCGCGCCCCGTTGCGACGGAATCATGAGACCCGAGCGTCTCATCATGTGTGACGGGTCACAAGGGCTGGGGCGAACGGTGGCCGAACCGCCGCTCAGCGGGCCCCCACGAGCTGCGGCCGGTGGGCACCATGCTTATCTGTGGCCACCGTGGTGTCAAGGCCGCGCGACCCCTCGTTGACTCACTTGTTTTTGGATCTTCTTCGATGGCCGTGGGGCGCGCGTTTAGCTCGGTGGCGGCTGTCCAGGCTCGGGCAGCGCCCGACCGCGCAGCGGCCGCAGGGCCTTGACAGCGAGACCGAGCGGCGCACCCTGGCCGCCGGCGAAGAAGATCTTCGTGGGTTGTTGCTTCAGCTGGTAGGCATCGTCGGCTCCCTCGAGTCGGGCCTGGCTCGTCTACCCCGGTGTGTGTCGGGCGCCCCTGCTTATCTAGGTCCTCGACCACTTGGGGTCGGCGACAAGATGGCGATTGGGGTGACTCAACTCGGGTTGCGGCCGCTCACTCTTGGTCGGCTGTCCGGTGAGGAACCGGCAGCTACAGGGTTGCTGGGAGCTGACCGCGGGTTCATCGGTTGGTCGGGCGCGGCGACTTGCCCGGGGTGTTGGGCGGATCAGGCGGCGGGTGCGAGAACCTGGTCGCCCAGGTTGCGCAGGGTGTGGTGGCAGCGGCGGGCGAGCTTGCGGGCGACCGACAACAGCGCCAACTGGCCATCCAGGCGGGCCTTGACCTGCTGGAAGTAGGCATGATCGGGCGAGCTGGGGCGTCCGGCGTACACGGCGGACTCATACAGTGCCCAGCGCAGCAGAACCGGGCCTTGTCGGGCCAGATGCCCAGCGGTGCGACGGCCGGCGGAAGAGTAGACAGTGACATCCAGCCCGGCGTGGCGCACAGCGTCATCGGAGCTGCGGAACCGGCGAGTGTCTCCCATCTCAGCCCAGATCGCCACCGAGGTCAGCGGCCCAACGCCGTAGTGTGCGGCCTGCAACGCCTTGCACGCGGGCTGCCGCCGGGCGATCCAGTGGATCTGTTCACGCGCGTTGCCCAACTCCTCGGAGAGCCGATCGACCTGTCGCATACCGGTGTCGATTGCGATGCGGGTCGCCGGGGATAAGTGCGCCGCGGCGATGCGTTCCCGTCCGGCCGCCGACATCGCTTTGACGTCGAGGTCTACGACGCCCATGTGATAGAGACCGGCTTGTACCCGCTGCAACCAGCCGGTGCGCTCATCGAGCAGGTCCTTATAGAGGCGGACCAGTGCGCGAGCCTCCAGCACCGGCTCCGGTGGGATCCACGACTCCGGAATCCGGCCTTCCAACAGCAGGTCCCGCAGCAGCTGGGCGTCGGTACGGTCGGTCTTGGCGCGCCGTTTCGGGCCCCGACGCGCCGCGGTCTCGGCCGGCTCCGCCATATGGGCCTCGATGCCGGCCCGCTGAAGTTCCTCGACGACGTAGCGCCAGCCCGTGCAACCTTCCAGAGCGAACGCCACGCCGGCACGGCCGCTGAACCGGCCTAACCATCGCCTCAAGGTTTCCCGGTCTCCCGGCGCGATCTTGCCCCGGAGCACCTCCCCCGAATCGAGATCTACATAGTCGAACGTCAACTGCGATCGATGAATGTCGATCCCGCCCACCACCGACATGACAACCTCCCCAACCGGCTCACCGTTGGACGAACAGGCCGCCGGCGGCGGCCGCCACATTCCATCTTGGTGACCTGCTCAAACGCCTGGCCGGCCCGGAGCACCGCAAGATCACCCCGATGCGGCCCGACGATCTGCAACCCGATCGGCAGACCCGCCGGGGTGAAGCCGCCCGGTACCGACAGCGCCGGGCACCCGGTGACCGAGATGAGGTACGCCGAGGCCATCCAGCCCAGGTAGTCCTCCATCGCCCGGCCGGCGACCTCGGTGGGGTAGCGCCACTCCACCGGGAACGGCGCCACCTGGCTGACCGGGGCGAGCAGCAGGTCGTAGTCGGCGAAGAACTCGCGGACCCGGTGGTAGAGCTCGGTGTGCTTGGCCTCGGCACGGGCCACGTCGGCGCCGGACAACCGGCGGCCCTCGTCGATGTTGTCCAGCAGCTGCGGGCTGAACCCTTCCGGCTGCGCGGTGGCCAGCGGGCCGAAGGCCATCGCGAACCGCCAGGCCCGCAGGGTGCGGAACACCTCGTCCGCGCCGGTCAGGTCCGGGCAGGCCAGCTCCACCCGGGCCCCCAGGCCGGCGAACACCTCGGGTGCCGGGGCCAGGGCGGCGCTCACCTCCGGCTCCACCTGCACCCGGCCGCCGAGGTCCGGCGCCCAGGCCACCCGCAGCCCGGTCAGGTCGGTGGGCTGGCGGCCGGGCCGGCCGAGCTCGGCAAGCTCCGGACCGGGGTGTTCCAGGGACGACGGCGCCCTCGGGTCCGGGCCGGCCAGCACGGACAGCGCCAGCGCGACGTCACCCACGGTGCGGGCCATCGGCCCCTGCACCCCGAGCGGCGACCAGGGCAGCGGGTCCGGCCAGCTGGGCACCCGGCCGGGCGAGGGGCGCAGGCCCACCACGTTGCAGAACGACGCCGGGTTGCGCAGCGAGCCGCCGACATCGCTGCCGTCGGCCAGCGGGTGCATCCCGGTGGCCAGTGCGGCGGCCGCGCCGCCACTGCTGCCGCCCGCGGAACGCCCCAGGTCGTAGGGGTTGCGGGTGGCGCCGAAGAGCGGGTTGACGGTGTGGCTGCCGGCGGCGAACACCGGCACGTTGGTCTTGCCGATGGTGATCGCGCCGGCCCCGCGCAGCCGCTCGATCACCAGCTCGTCGGTGTCCGGCACGTTGTCCGCGAGCAGCGTGGAGCCGTAGGTGGTGCGGATCCCGGCGGTGTTGTGGGTGTCCTTGTGCGCGATCGGCAGACCGTGCAGTGCGCCCAGCTCCGCCGGCACCCGGTGCCTCGACCAGGCCACCCAGTGCCGGTCCGCCGCGGCGGCCTCGTCCAGCGCCCGCTCGGCGACGAGCGTCACCACCGCGTTCACCGCCGGGTTGACCTGCTCGATGCGCCGCAGGTGCGCGGTCACGACCTCGACGGCGGACACTTCGCCCGCCCGGATCAGCCGGGCCAGCTCGCCGGCGCCGGCCCAGTGCAGTTCGATCACCGGGCCGACGCTACCCGGCCCACCGCGCGCCGGCTCGCCGAACGGCGGGGACCGGTGCCCCGCCGGGCGGCGGGACTACTTGGTGACGTTGTTGGACTCGTCGAAGCCCGCTCGGGACGCGTCGTCCACCTGGTAGGGCTCGAACTTGCCGACGATCGTGTTGTCATTGATCTTGGTGTCGGTGGCGCCCTCCACCGCCAGCACCGCGGTCGTGTACTGCGAGGAGAACGTGTTGCCCCTGATCACGACATTCGGGTAGCCCTCCAGGTACACCGCCTGGTCGGCGCCGCTCTGGCAGTAGTTGTCCAGGAACTGGATGGCCACCTGGCCGGCGGGCACCCCGGCGTTGTGCCGCTCGGTACCGCTGGCGATCAGGCACTGCGCGTCGACGTTCACGCACTTGTTGTTCTGGATGACCACGCCGTAGGTCAGCGGGCTGTCGCTGTCGAAGGTCTGGAAGCAGTCCGTGTGCGGCTCGGTGCCGGCCGGGTAGCCCGCCTGGCTGATGTCGTGCACCATGTTGTTGATCAACTTCATGTTGATGCCGAAGAACCGCATGCCGTCCGCGTCCGTGGCGGTGCGCCGGATCGACCCGCTGACGTCGTTGTTCTGCGCGGTGACGCCCTGGCCGTCGATCAGCACACCGGTGCCGTCCGTGCCCTTGACCGTGTTGTTGTCGACCATCGAGTTGGTGCACGGCGAGCACCGGATGCCGTCGTCAGCGGCACCCCGGACGTCGTTGTTGCGGATGGTGATGTTGGTGCCGCGCGCCTTGATGCCGTTGCCGCCGTTGGTGTTGAAGCCCTCGACCAGCACGTTGTCCGCCTGGACACGGATGGTGGTCAGGGTGGAGCCGTCCGATTCCAGGGCGATCGGCGAACCCGGGGTGCCCGACTTGGTCAGCCGCAGCGAGGCGCCCTGCACGTAGGAGCCGAAGATGCACAGGCGCTGCCCGGGGACGGCCGCGTCCAGGGCCTGCTGCGCGCTGGTGCTGTCGGTCAGCGACTTGGTGCAGTTGTCCGGCTTGGGGACCGCGCGCGGCACCGAGCCGGGCGGCGGGGGTGGGGCGGCTTTCGGGATCGGCGCCGCGCTGCAGGCACCGGCCAGTAGGGCGGCCGCTACCGCGAGGCAACCCAGGACCAGCAGGCGGGACCAGTGAGCGCGGGTGCTCCGCCGAGGTCCTAGAAAGCTCTTCACGCCGGAATCCTACGAACGGGCCGACCCCCGAGGTTCGACAGGGTGTCGGGCGCCGCCGCCGCTGTGGGGTCGCTGTGGAACCGTTGTGCCCCTCGGGCAGCACTCAGCCGGGACACTCCGGACCGCCGTCGATGAAACCGCCGTCCGAATCGCTGAAGTCCAGCGCGAGCTGCTGGATGATCTCGGCACGCGACTCGCCGGTCACGTTGCCCAGCACGGTCATCAACCGCTCCTCCACGATCCAGTGCACGGTGGCCTGCCGGCTGAACATCTCGGCGATCGCGCCGGTGAAGGCGGCCAGCTGCTCCTGGTCCCGCCGCGACACCCGGGTCTCCAGCTGGATGTCGAAGCTGTGCCGGCCGATGGACCTGGTGAACGCCTCGGCCGCGCCGGCCGCGCTCTGGCCGCGCTCGCCCATCAGGGTCAGCACCGCGAGCCAGTCGTCGAGCAGCTCGCGCGACGAAGGGACCGCTATGCCGTCAGGTTCGCTCACCGGGTCATCCCCACCGTTGCGTCCAAGCTCGTCGCATCCCCAGACCCGTCCCATCGACACTGCAGCGCATCGACACTGCAGCGTTCAGTGGCCCGCCATTCTGGCCCACGGTGCCGACAACTCACCGCCGGGCTCGGCACCGGGGACGGTTCGGCGTGCGCCGAAGCAATTGCTGGGTAGCCTGGTTCGTCATGACTGGTGCGACAGAGGTCGCCGACATCGCCGGGGTGGCCGCCGCGATCGGTGACCCGTCCCGGGCGCGGGTGCTGCTCGCGCTCGCCGGCGGGAGCGCACTGCCGGCCAGCGCGCTCGCCGCCGAGGCGGGGGTGAGCGCCTCCACCGTCTCCGGGCACCTGAGCAGGCTGCTGGCCGCCAAGCTCCTCACCGTGGAGCGCGACGGCCGGCACCGCTACTACCGGCTGGCCACCCCGGAGGTCGCCACAGCGCTGGAGTGGCTGTCCCGCATCGCGCAGCCGCTGCCGGTCCGCTCACTGCGCCAGTCGACCCGCGCCGCCGCGCTGCTGCGCGCCCGGTTCTGCTACGACCACCTGGCCGGCCGGCTGGGCGTCGCGGTGATGGCGGCGCTGCTGGACCGCGAGGTACTGACCGCCGAGCTCGCCGACTCCGACGACGTGGTGCGCTACCTGGTGACACCGGCCGGGCAGGTCGAACTGGCCGGGTTCGGCGTGGACCTGTCCTCGCTGGCCCGGCGCCGCCCGACCGTGCGCTACTGCCTGGACTGGGCCGAGCAGCGACCACACCTGGCCGGCCCGCTCGGCGGCGCGCTGGCCGCCCGGCTGTTCGAGCTCGACTGGATCCGCCGCGGCCACTCGCGCCGCGTCGTACACGTCACCGACTACGGCGAAGCCGGACTGCGCGACACCTTCGGCATCACCGCGGACTGACCCCGCCCCGGGGCGGGCGCTCGGTGGCGAGGGCAGACTGCTGGGTGATGCGCCTGCCGCCGGACCTGCCCGACCTACCCGTGCGAGGTGCCCTCGACACGGTCACCGGCGCACTCGCCGAACACGGCACCGCGGTGCTCGTCGCCCCGCCGGGCACCGGGAAGACCACGCTGGTCCCGCTCGCCCTCGGGGCGGAGAACGGCGCCGGCCCAGGGAAGGTCCTCGTCGCCGAGCCGCGCAGGCTCGCCGCGCGCGCCGCGGCCGCCCGGATGGCCGCGCTGCTCGGGGAGCCGGTCGGGGAGACGGTCGGGTACTCGGTGCGGGGTGACTCGAAGACCTCGGCGCGCACCCGGATCGAGGTGGTGACCTCAGGGCTGCTGCTGCGCCGGCTGGCGGGCGACCCCGAGCTCACCGGGGTGGGCGCCGTGCTGCTGGACGAGTGCCACGAACGTCACCTCGACGCCGACCTGCTGCTCGCGCTGCTGCTCGACGCCCGCGCCGGACTGCGCCCGGACCTGCGGCTGCTCGCGACGTCGGCCACCGTCGCCACCGGCCGCCTGGCCGCCGTCCTCGGCTCGTCGCCCGAGCACCCCGCGCCGGTGCTGGAGGTCGCCGCCCGGATGTTCCCGGTGACCGTGGCGCACCTGCCGCCGGCCCGCGGCGAGAAGATCGAGGCGTGCGTGGCCAGGGCCGTCCGCGCGGCGCTCGCCGGGGGCGCCGGTGACGTGCTGGCCTTCCTGCCCGGTGTCGCGGAGATCCGGCGCACCGCCGCCGCCCTGTCCGGGGTGGACGCCGACGTGCTGGCACTGCACGGGCGGCTGCCCAGCGGCGAGCAGGACGCGGCGCTGCGGCCGGGCCCCCGGCGGCGGGTGGTGCTCTCCACCGCCGTGGCCGAGTCGAGCCTGACGGTGCCCGGGGTGCGCGCCGTGGTGGACGCCGGGCTGGCCCGGATGCCCCGGGTGGACCACCGCCGGGGGCTCGCGGGGCTGGTCACGGTGCGGGTGTCCACGGCGGTCGCCGAGCAGCGGGCGGGCCGGGCCGGGCGGGAGGCGCCGGGGCGGGTGTACCGCTGCTGGCCGGAGAGCGAGCTGCTCCCCCGCTACCCGGAGCCCGAGATCCGTACCGCCGACCTGACCCGGCTGGCGCTCGACCTGGCCTGCTGGGGTACCCCCGACGGCGCTGGTCTGCGCTGGTGGGACGCGCCGCCGGAGGGGCCGCTGCGGGCCGGCCAGGAGGTGCTGCGGGCGCTCGGTGCGATCAACGACGCCGGTGGCGCGACCGACCGGGGGCTGCGGATGGCCGGCCTCGGCCTGCACCCCCGGCTGGCCAGGGCGCTGCTCGACGGCTCGGCGCTGGTCGGGTCCCGGGCGGCGGCCGAGGTGGTGGCGCTGCTGGACGACGACACGCTCGCGGCCGGTGTCGAGGTCGACGTCGAGCTGGGGCGGCTGCGGTCCGGGGCGGCGCCGGGTGCGGGTCGGTGGCGGGGCGAGGTCTCCCGGTTGGCCGGCCTGCTGCGCTCCGGTGGGGCACGCGGCGGCGCGGCGCGGACCGGTGACAGGGCACGCGGCGGCGCACCGGGCGGGCCGGCGGACGGCGGCGCACGGGCTCCCGAGGGGGTTCGGGGGGCCGGTGCGCTCGTGGTGGCGCTGGCCTACCCGGAACGGCTGGCGCGGCGCCGGGCGGCCGGTTCGCCGCTCTACCTGATGGCCGGCGGCACCGGGGTCGAGCTCCCGGCCGGCAGCCCGCTCGGGGCGGCGGAGTGGATCGCGGTGGCGGTGGCGGACCGGACGCCCGGCGCGGAGAACGCCCGGGCCCGCCTCGCCGCCGCGGCCGACCAGGAGCTGGCCGAGCTGGCCGCCCCGGCACTGTTGCACGAGGGCGACGAGGTGCGCTGGCAGGCGAGCGGCCGGACCGGTGGGGACGTCGTCGCCCGGCACGTGCGGCGACTGGGCGCGATCGTGCTCGCCGAGCGCCGGCTCACCTCCCCGGACCGGGCGGCCCTGCGCGAGGCGCTGCTCGACGGCCTGCGCACGGAGGGCACCGGGCTGCTGCGCTGGACCGACGGTGCCCGCCGGCTCGCCGACCGGCTGGCCACCCTGCACCGGGTGCTCGGCCCGCCGTGGCCGGACGTGTCCGGCGAGGCGCTGCTGGCCGATCCCGACCGCTGGTGGTCCGGCCCGTTCAACACCGCCCGCACCCGGGCCGACCTGGCGCGCATCGACGCCGGGCCGGTACTGCGCGCGATGCTCGACTGGAAACAGGCCGCGGCCCTGGACGAGCTGGCGCCCGAGCGGATGGCGGTACCCACCGGCTCCCGGATCGCGCTCGACTACTCCGGCGACCAGCCGGTCCTCGCCGTCAAGGTCCAGGAGGTGTTCGGCTGGACGGCCACCCCGACGGTCGCGGCCGGCCGGCTGCCGGTGGTGCTGCACCTGCTCTCTCCGGCGGGGCGCCCGGCCGCCGTCACCGCCGACCTCGCGTCATTCTGGGTCAGCGGCTATCCCCAGGTGCGCGCCGAGCTTCGCGGCCGCTACCCGAAACACGACTGGCCCGAGGACCCGATGGCCGCGGTCCCCTCCCGAGGAAGGCCCAGCCGCCCCAACCCGCGCCGGCGCTGAACGACTCGGCTCAGCCGAGCCCGTTCTGGCTCAGCCAGGCCTTGGCCACGGTGCTCGAGTCGGGCTTGTCCGGGGCGTTGAGCTGGCGGTTGAGGTCGACGAGGGCCGCCGTGGTCAACTTCGCCGAGATCGCGTTCAGGATCTGCTTGACCTGGTCGCTCGCCTTCGCCGAATTGATCAGCGGCACCACGTTCTGGGCCGCGAAGTTGTTCTTCGGGTCCTCCAGCGCGACCAGGTTGTTCTCCTCGATGGCCGGGTTCGTGGTGAAGATGTCAGCTGCCTGCACGGTGTTGTCCGTGACGGCCTTGACGGTCACCGGGCCGGTGTCCAGCGACAGGTAGGACTTGAACGCGCAGTTGTAGGTCTTCTTGATACCGGGGATGCCGTCCGGGCGCGTCTCGAACTCCGACGGCCCGCCGAACACCAGCTCGCCGCAGTGCGGTGCCAGGTCGGCGATCGTCTTCGCCTTGTAGCGGTCCGCGACGGCCTTGGACACCACCACGGCGTCCTTGTCCTCGGCCGCGGAGCGGTCCAGCACGGTCAGCGGAGCCGGCACGGTCTTCTTCAACGCCGCGTAGACCTCGTCGGCGGAGGACTCCGTCGCCTGCGGGTTCAGGTACTGCAGCAGAGTCCCGGTGTACTCCGGGATCAGGTCGATCGAGCCGTCCTTCAGCGCCGGGATGTAGGTCTCCCGGCTGCCCAGCGGCGGCGTCTGGTCGACCTTGACGCCCTTGGCCTGCAGCGCGTCGGCGTAGATCGTGGCCAGCAGGGTGCTCTCGGAGAAGTTCGCGGAGCCGATCTTGATGGTGTCGCCGGGCGCCGGTGCCCCGGCGGACGGGCCGTTGTCCAACGGCCCGGAGCCGCCACCACCGCAGGCCGCGAGAGTCAGCGTCGCGGCGGCGGCGGTGAGGGTCAACAGGGTGCGTCTCATCAGGTCACTCCGGCCATGTCGGGGGTTGGTCGGTCCGGCGCGGCGGCACGCGGCGGCTCGTTCTTGGGATCGGTCGGCGGGCGGGTGCGGGTGCTGACGGCGCGCAGACCCGGCGACACGACCGCGTGTTGCACGGCGGCCAGCACACCCTCGACCACCAGGGCCAGCACCGCGACGAGGACCGCGCCGGCGGCCATCTCGACGTAGATGTGCCGGTGCAGCCCGTCGATCAGGTAGCGACCCAGCCCGCCGTAGCCGACGTACGCCGCGATCGCGGTGGTGGCGATGACCTGCAGCGTGGCGGCTCGCAGCCCGCCGAGCAGCAGCGGCAGCGAGTTCGGCAGCTCCACCTGCAGGAGCACCTCCCGCTCGCGCATGCCGACACCGCGCGCCGCGTCGACCACCGCGCTGTCCACGTTGCTGACCCCGGCGTAGGTGCCGGCGAGCAGCGGTGGGATGGCCAGCACCAGCAGCGCGACCATCACCGGGATCAGGTGCACGCCGGCCAGCAGCACCAGCAGGATGAGCAGACCGAAGTCCGGGAGCGAGCGCAGCCAGTTGGCCAGGCCCACGATGAGGAAGCCGCCGCGCCCGGTGTGACCGACCAGGGCACCGATCGGCACCGCGATCACCACAGCGAGGACCAGTGCCAGTGCGCTGTAGTAGAGCTGTTCCAGGACGCGCACCGGGATGCCGTCCGGCCCGGACCAGTGCGCCGGGTCGGTGAACCAGCCGATGATGTTCATGCGGTCCTCCCGGCGCGGGGGCCGACCCGGCTCCACGGGGTCGCGTACCGGCCGAGACCGACCAGCAGCGCGTCGGCGACCAGTGCCAGCAGCATGGACAGCACGATGCCGGTGATGATCTCGGTCGGGAAGCTGCGGTCGAAACCGTCGGTGAACAGCTGGCCGAGGCCACCCACGCCGATGGCCGCGCCCACGCTGACCAGGCTGATGTTGGACACCGTTGCCACCCGCAGACCGGCGATGAGCACCGGCACCGCGAGGGGGAACTCCACCGCTACGAAGCGGCGCGTCGGCCGGAAGCCCATCGCGGTGGCGGCGGCCACCACCATGGCGGGCACGGCGGCGAGCGCGTCAGCGACCGAGCGGACCAGCAGCGCGACCGTGTAGATCGCCAGCGCGACGACCACGTTGATCGGGTCCAGGATGCGGGTGCCGAGAATGACCGGCAGCACGATGAACAACACGAGCGACGGGACGGTGTACAGCACGCCGGCAGACGGGATGAGTACCGCGCGGGCGACCCTCGACCGGCTCGCCAACCAGCCCAGTGGAACCGCGAGCACCAGCCCGATGAGCACCGGCACCAGCGAGAGGATCAGGTGCTCGCCCAACAGGCCGAGGATCAAGGACCCGTTTCGCGGGATCCAGGCCCAGATCACGCGGCGTCCTCGCCGTCCCGGGCCGCGGCCAGCGCGCTGAGCACGTCGTCGGCGGTGACCGAGCCGACCACCGCGCCGGCGGCGTCCACGGCGACACCGAGGCCGGACGGCGAGCTCAGCGCCGCGTCCAGCGCGCCGCGCAGCGTGTCCGACTCGGTGCTGTACAGCGAGCCGCCGGCGACCAGGCCGTCGGCGCTGATCGGGCCGTCGCCGGCGGGCAGGTCGGCGACGCGCAGCCAGCCCTGCGGGCGCTTGGCGGCGTCCAGCACCAGCGCCCAGCCGTGGCCCACCTCGGCCCGGACGGCGGCGCTGGAGCTGCCGACCGCCACGGTGTGCAGCTCGCCGACCGGCAGCCCGTCACCGGACCGGAAGCCCAGCCCCCGGTAGCCCCGGTCGCGGCCCACGAAGTTGTCCACGAAGTCGTCCGCCGGGCGGGCCAGCAGCGCACCCGGCTCGTCGTACTGGGCCAGGATGCCGCCGACCCGGAACACCGCGACCTTGTCGCCGAGCTTGATCGCCTCGTCGATGTCGTGGGTGACGAACACGATCGTCTTGCCCAGCTCGGCCTGCAGCCGCAGCAGCTCGTCCTGCAGGCTCTCCCTGACCACCGGGTCGACCGCGCTGAACGGCTCGTCCATCAGCAGAACCGGCGGGTCGGCGGCCAGCGCACGGGCCACCCCGACCCGCTGCTGCTGCCCGCCGGAGAGCTGCGAGGGGTAGCGCTTGGCCATCTCCGGCGCGAGCCCGACCAGCTCCATCAGCTCGGCGGCGCGGTCCCTGGCCCGCTTCTTGTCCCAGCCGAGCAGCACCGGGACGGTGGCCACGTTGTCCAGGATCGTCCGGTGCGGGAAGAGCCCGGCCTGCTGGATCACGTAGCCGATACCCCGGCGCAGCTGCGCCGGGTCGCCGGCCATGATGTCGTCGCCGTGCACCAGGATGGTGCCCGAGGTCGGCTCGATCATGCGGTTGATCATCCGCAGTGAGGTCGTCTTGCCGCAGCCGGACGGGCCGACGAACACCGTGATGCCACCCGACTCCACCTGCAGGTCCAGGTTGTCGACCGCGACGGTGCCGTCAGGAAAGCGCTTGGTCACTCCCCGGAACTCGATCACCCGGACGCCCCCAGTGCTCGCCGACAGCGCCTTGCCGGCCGCCGGGATGCCACAGGCTAACCCGATCGAGTCAGCAGGGCGAGTACCGCGCGGGGCACACCTGGGTCGCGATCGGTTGATCACTCACCGGGTCGGCCGGACGGCCTGCCCAGCGGGTCCGCACCCATCCCG
This sequence comes from Pseudonocardia sp. Cha107L01, assembly GCF_052566575.1. Lineage (NCBI taxonomy): Bacteria > Bacillati > Actinomycetota > Actinomycetes > Pseudonocardiales > Pseudonocardiaceae > Pseudonocardia > Pseudonocardia sp. Cha107L01. The sequence continues at coordinate 2,985,292 of NZ_CP199579.1, read as the reverse complement.
AAGCCCAGGCCATCGGCCGGATCGGTGTTCGCGGACGGCTCCGGCCGCTCGCTCTCGTCGGCCTCCACCCGGGCCAGCAGGCTGGCCAGCAGGTCGGCGATCGGCGTGGCGAAGGCATCCGGGGTCGTGTCGAACCCGCCCAGCGGCCCCGGGCTCGCCGGTGCGGAGCCGACCGGGCCCGCACCGGGCGCCATCGAACCGGGCCCAGCCGAACCGGGCCCCGTGGACGCCGGCGCCTGCGCCGTGCTCACCGGGGGCGAGTCCGCCGTGCCGAGCCGCGAGGCCCGGACCGACTCGGTGGGCAGAGCCATGGTGGCCAGACCGTCCGGTGCCGGCGTGGGTTGGCCCGCCGGGACCGGCAGCGGCGGCCCGACCAGCATCGCGCGGAACGCGGTCGGCTCCATCGCCTTGGCGAACAGCCAGCCCTGGTAGGCGTCCACCCCGAGGCCGCGCAGCGCGTGGAACTGGTCGGCGGTCTCCACACCCTCGGCGACGCAGTACCGGCCCATCGCGGCCGCCATCTGCACGACGGCCCTGGCCACCGCGAAGTCGGCCGGGTCGGAGCTGATGCCCTGCACGAACGTGCGGTCCACCTTGACGATCTGCGCCGGCAGTTCCTTGATCCGGGACAGCGAGGAGTAGCCGGTGCCGAAGTCGTCCACCGCGAACCGGACACCCCGCCCGGCCAGTTCGCTCATCGCGGCCAGGGTGCGTTGCGGCAGCGCGACCAGGCTGGTCTCCACCAGCTCGAGCACCAGCCGGTCACCGGCAAGGCCACTGCTGGCCAGCGCGGCGCGCACGGTCGGTACGAAGTCCGGGTCACCCGGCAGCAGGCCGGCCAGGTTGACCGCCACACCCACCGGGCGGCGCTGGTGCACCGGCCAGGTCGCCGCCTCCGTGGTGGCGGTGCGCAGCACCCAGTGGTCCAGCTCGCGCATCAACCCGCCGCGCTCGGCCACCGGGATGAAGTCGCCGGGGAAGAGCATGCCGCGCTCCGGGTGCGGCCACCGGACCAGTGCCTCCGCCGAGCGGACCGCGCCGTCCGGGCCGACCACCGGCTGGTAGTGCAGCACCAGCTGGTCGTTGAGGATCGCCTCACGCAGCTCGTCCTCCAGCCGCAGCTGGTGGTTCGCCTTGGTCGCGGTGTCGGCGGTGACGAAGCCGAGCTGGCCGGAGCCGCGCTCCTTGGCGTCGTACATCGCGGCGTCGGCGAACCGCAGCAGGTCCTCCGCGCTGCTCACCCCGCCGAGACCGTCGCCGTCCGCCGGGGTGGCCACGCCGATCGCGGCGGACACCCGCACCGGCTGGCCGTCCACCTCGACCGGGCCGCGCAGCACGGCGGCCACCGACTCGGCCAGCCTGGGCACCCCGCCGACCGCGGCCACGTCGTCGCAGACCACCACGAACTCGTCGCCGGACAGCCGGGCCGGCGAGCACCCGATGGGCAGCTCGCGCTGCAGCCGGGCCGCCAGCATGATCAGGACCTGGTCGCCGGCGGCGTGCCCGAGCGCCGTGTTGACCCGCTTGAAGTCGTCCAGGTCGCAGCACAGCACGGCCAGCTTGTTGCGGTCCGGGCCGGCCAGCAGGCGCCCGATCCGCGCGGTCACCGAGGACCGGTTGGGCAGTCGGGTCAGCTCGTCGTGGGTACCGGCGATGCGCAGCACGTCCGCCGCCCGGCGCCGTTCCGAGATGTCGGTGAACATCACCAGCCAGAACGGCCGGCCGTCGTCACCGATGGACACGGTGACCGAGAGCTCGCACCACACCGAGGTGCCGTCGGCGCGCCGGATGGCGTACTGCGGCACCCGGTAGCCGTTCTGGGCGCCGGGGCGGACCACCCGCAGGAAGGCCAGCTCGGGGCTGCCGGACGGGCCTACCGCCGGGTCCACCGACAGGCCACGGGCGGACACCCCGCGCAGCTTCTCCCCGGAGATGCCGAGCAGCGAGCAGAGCGCGCCGTTGGCGTCGACCAGGAGACCGGAGCGGTTGAACACGCCGACCCCGACCGGCGAGATGGACACCAGGTCCAGGTAGCGCTGGGTGGCCCGGCCCATCCGCTGCTCAGCCTCGCGCAGGTCGGTGACGTCCTGCACGGTGCCGACCAGCCGGATCGGCGATCCCTCGGCATTGCGCTCCACGCTGGCCCGGCAGCTGAGCACCCGCTCGGCCGGCGGCGCGGTGCGGTGCTCGACGTGGTGGGTGTCGCCGCGGGGCACCTTGGTGCCCTCGCCGGCGGCCCGCTGGGTCTTGTCCCGCAGCGTGGCGCACAGCAGCGCGACCTGCTCCAGCTCGATCGGGCCGCTGGGCTGGGCGTCCGGTGCGATGCCGACCTCGCGGTACAGGTCGAGCAGCGCCGGCCCCCGGTGCAGCGAACCGGTGCGCAGGTCGTAGCTCCAGTTGCCGACCCTGGCCAGCTTGCGCAGCTCGGCGAGCTGCCGCTCGTGGTCGTCGCGGCTGGTGACCGGCGGCGCCGCGTCGGTGGTGTCCACCAACATGACGGCGCGCAGTCCACCCAGCGCGCCGAGCTCCGGCAGCACCCAGCGGACCACCCGGACCCTGGCCAGCGCGCCGTCCGGGCGGACCAGGCGGGCGTCATTGTCCGGGCCGACCACCAGCTGGGCCAGCGGACGCCCGAGGATTCCGTCGGCGGCGGCCGGCTGGCGGGGGTCCCGGCCGGCCATCCGCAGCAGGGCCGCGTTGACCCGCAGCACCCGGTCCGAGCCGTCGCACAGCAGCGTGGGGGCGGAGGGCAGGGGCAGCGACTCGATCCCGGCCGCGGGGTTGCCCGGCCGCGCCGGACCGGACTCCGACGGCCCGGTACCGCCCGAGGCCGGTCCGGAAGCGCCGGGTCCTGAAGCGCCGGGTCCTGAAGTGCCGAGTCCTGAAGTGCCGAGTCCTGAAGTGCCGAGTCCTGAAGTGCCGAGTCCTGAAGTGCCGAGTCCCGAGCCGACGCCGGGCGTGCCGGCGGTCCCGCCCACTCCGACCGATCCGAAGGTCCCGCTCAGACCCGCCGGCGAGTCCGGCACCGAGGACCGCCACGGGCCCGCGATCGCGTTCGGCAGCGAGTCGGCGACCTGGCTCGGCACCAGCCCGGAGTGGCTTCCCTCGAACCGGCGGCCGGCCATCGGTGCCAGCCTCGCCGAGCTACCCCGTCCCGCCGGCCCGACGCCCCGACGGGGATCGAGCCACTGTCCGAGGTCGGTCACCCGCAGTCCCCTCACGATCCGAATTCACGCCGCCGTGGGCGTTGTCATGCGGACCAACGAGCGATCCGCGAAGACGATCCGGCATTGTCACCCTTGTGGGGGACTATCAATTAGCCGCATCCCGTCACCCTCCAACACGAAGGGTCACATTCTGTGAGGCTCTTCGGAAAAGCCCAGGTAGAAGGCTTTCGGGCAACTACCGTAAGTGATAATCGGCAACTCTCACCAGTCACATCGGCACCACCCGAATGCCAGCCCACCGCTGCGCTGCACCGCCCAGAGTGGCCGATCAGGGGCCTCACCGGCAAGAAAAATGATGGCCCCGCCGGCGACGGGTCGCGGCGGGGCCATCTCTGGTGACTGTCTGTGTCCTGTTGTCCGCCCAAGTGACGGTTGGCCTAACCGACTGGTCCGATCAGGCGGCACCGCCCTCGGGATCGCCGGTCGGCGGGGCGCCTACTCGCCGGCCGCCTGAGCCACCGCGCTGGCCACCGTAGCGGCAACCCTCGGGTCGAACGGGCTGGGCACGATCCGGTCCGCCGCGAGGTCGTCGCTGGCCACCGCGAAGATCGCATCGGCGGCGGCGAGCTTCATCCGCTCGGTGATCCGGGTCGCGCCCGCGTCCAGGGCGCCCCGGAACACTCCGGGGAAGGCCAGCACGTTGTTGATCTGGTTCGGGAAGTCGCTGCGCCCGGTGGCCACGATCGGCGCGTACCGGGCGGCCACCTCGGGGTGCACCTCCGGGTCCGGGTTGGACAGCGCGAAGACCATCGGTTCCGGTGCCATCGTGGCCAGCAGCCGCTCCGGCAGGGTGGCGCAGGACAGCCCGATGAACACGTCCGCCCCGGCCAGCGCCTCGGTCACGTCGCCGGCCAGCCGGCGCGGGTTGGTGCGGTCCGCCAGGTCGGCCTTGACCGGGTTCATGCCGGCCCGCCCCGGCACCAGGATGCCCTTCGAGTCGAGCACCGTCACGTCGGCGACGCCCGCCGCCATCAGGATCTCCGCGCAGGCCACCCCGGCCGCGCCGGCGCCGGTGATGACCACCTTGAGCGGCTCCAGCCGGCGGGTCTGGACGGCGCAGGCGCCGCGCAGTGCGGCCAGCACCACGATCGCGGTGCCGTGCTGGTCGTCGTGCATGACCGGGCAGTCCAGCGCCTCGATGAGCCGTCGCTCCAGCTCGAAGCAGCGCGGCGCGGAGATGTCCTCCAGGTTGACCGCGCCGAAGCTGGGCCGCAGCCGGACGAGGGTCTGCACGATCTCGTCGACATCGGTGGTGTCCAGCACGAGCGGGATCGAGTTCAGCCCGCCGAATGTCTTGAACAGCGCCGCCTTGCCCTCCATGACCGGCAGCGCGGCGCGGGGGCCGATGTCGCCGAGCCCCAGCACGGCGGTGCCGTCGCTGACCACCGCGACCAGCCGGTCCGCCCAGGTGTAGTTCGCGGTGAGCTTCGAGTCGGCGGCGATCACCCGGCTGACCTCGGCCACCCCGGGGCTGTAGGCGATGGAAAGGTCGCGGGCGCCACCCAGCGGAACCGACGGCGTGATGTTGAGCTTGCCGCCGTGGTGGGCGGTCAGAATCTCGTCCCGACAGAGCTCCTGATCGGCGTTCCCGCTCGAATCGGCCCTGGTCAACGTCATGCGCTCAGGCACGATGGTCACAACTATCCCCTTAAGAACCGGTGCGTTCGTGAGTTCGGGCGTCGACCGGGAAGGGTCGCCGGCCCGAGCCGTGCACCGGTGTTCGCGGAGGTGTCGCTACTGCCACGGTGCCCGACAGCGCCCCGAGAACACCGCGGGATGGCGCGGCAACCGGCGGGGCGCGTGTGTCAGGTAGATGTCCAGTGTGTCATCTCCGGCGTCAGATGTCTGCCCACCCCCAACGCAAATCACACGAGGTGATCGTCTCGACCCCTGATCAGATGGGCCCGATCTCGGTAGCGTGTCGACCGTGCAGAGCAAAGAATTGTCCATCGCGGGCGCCTGGGTGTTCGAGCCGTCCCGGTTCGACGACGATCGCGGCCTGTTCGTGGCGCCGTACCAGGAGGCCGCGTTCACCGAGGCGGTCGGCTCGCCGATGCGGGTGGCGCAGTCCAACCACAGCGTGTCGCGGCGCGGCGTGATCCGCGGCGTGCACTTCGCCGACGTGCCACCTGGCCAGGCCAAATACGTGTACTGCCCGAGCGGCGCACTGCTCGACGTCGTGGTCGACCTGCGGGTCGGCTCGCCGACCTTCGGCGCGCACGAGGCGGTCGTGCTGGACTCGACGTCGTACCGGGCGGTGTACCTGTCGGAGGGGCTCGGGCACGCGTTCTGCGCGCTGGCCGACAACACGGTGGCCAGCTATCTGTGCTCCACCGCGTACGCGCCGGCCATCGAGCGCACCGTGGCCGCGATGGACCCCGCGCTCGGCCTGCCCTGGCCGGCCGAGATCACCCCGATCCTGTCCGAGCGGGACGCGGCGGCGCCGAGCCTGGCCGAGGCCGCCGAGGCCGGCCTGCTCCCCCGGTACGCCGGCTAGACCTAGAGCGCGTCTCCGTCCACGACCGGCTTGCGGGCTAGGCGCCCCGGCCGGGGCCACAGCCGGAACCGGACCACGCCGAGCACCGCCGCCGGCCCGAGCTCGCGGGAGTCGGTGCTGCCGAACGGGTTGTCCCCGCGCACCCGCCAGTACGGGCCGTCCCCCGCACCGACGGTCCCGCCGCCGTGCGGGCCGTCCCCGGCACCGGCGGTCCCGCCGCCGTCCGGGCGGCCCGCCCGCTTGACCGAGAGCTGACCGGGCCGGGCCGGCCAGCGCACCAACACCACGTCACCGGGCCGGGGCCGGACCCCGAGGGTGACCAGCACCACATCACCGTCGGTCAGCGCGGGCGACATCGAGGGCCCCCGCACCGCCACTCGCCGCCAGCGCATCCACACCCGCCTCACACCCGTCCACAGCTCCCGCGCGAACCTGCCGGCCGCGCGGTCGCGGAGTAGTGTCGCCGGAGTCGGAACGATCACCAAGCACAACATTAGGGAGCAACAATGGGACTGCTGTCTCGCGTTCTCCGTCCTCGGCTAGAGGCCACCGCGCACTGCGACCTCCCCTGCGGCGTGTACGACCCCGCGCAGGCCCGGATCGAGGCCGAGTCGGTGAAGGCCATCCAGGAGAAGTACCAGGGCAACGATGACGCCGCTTTCCGCGCGCGCGCCATCGAGATCAAGGAGCAGCGCTCCGACCTGGTCAAGCACCACCTCTGGGTGTTGTGGACTGACTACTTCAAGCCGCCGCACTTCGAGAAGTACCCGGAGCTGCACGAGCTGTTCAACAAGGCCACCAAGGCCGCCGGCGCGAGTGGCACCAAGGGCTCGAACGACCCGGCCACCGGCCAGGAGCTGCTGGACTACATCGCCCAGATCGACAAGATCTTCTGGGAGACCAAGCAGGCTGCCTGACCGAAGGTCCGAAAGCGGCGCTGACCAGCGGGAACACCTCCCGTCGGTTGGCGTCGTTTTTCGTTGCTGGGTGACCTTTCACGGCCTGGAAACGGCCCAGCCGGCCCAGAGATGGCCCAGATGGGCGTCCACCACCCGTCCCGCCGATCCTCACAGGGCCAAGGTCGGGTCATCGCGCTGACCAGGCGTCTTCGAGCGCACACTCCCCTTGGACAACGCCCTCTAAGGTCCGCGCCGACCCCGTGACTTACCGTAACCGTCCTCGGTGAGAGGATGGACTATGGATCTCACGGGTTGACTGAGGAGACCGAGTTCGAGCGGCTGGCGCTGGATACGGGGACCCCGCTGGTCGACCGGCGGAACACGACCCGCAGGGTTTGAATACGTACCGTCCACCAGCTCCTAGATCGGACTTGTGGTCGCTATCGGTTCTCGAGATGAGCGAGCGCGTCGCGCACTACCGCGTCGCGGGCGAGCTTTCGGTCGAAGAGCGGTCCGGCGACTCCCCGCAGCGCGGCGAGGGGCCGCCATCGTCCGGGCACGGTGATGGAGGTCCGTCGGCGTTGCAGCCCGTCCGCGATCGCGGAGGCCGCCGCCTCGGGCTGGATCCGGGTGAGCAGGAAGTCGGGCGAGGCGGACAGCAGGGACTGCAGGTGCGGGTCGGCGTCCAGGCTCTGCCTGGTCATGTCGGTCTCGATGATCGAGAAGTACGCCGTCATGGTTGAGGCGCCGTGGCCGGCTAGCTCGACGCGCAGGCCGCGGCCGAGCTGTTCGACGGCGGCCTTGCTCATTGCGTACGGGATGGCACCCGCGCCGTTGATGTAGGCGAACACTGAGCTGATCAGCACGATTTGGCCTCGGCTCCGGAGTACCGGTTCCAGCGCGGCCGAGACGGTGTTGACGACGCCGGCCACGTTGACCGAGAGCACGCTGCCCACTTGGTCGGGGGTGAGCGCGCGGAAGGTGGTGTTGCGGCCCAGTACACCGGCGTTGGCGACGACGACGTCGAGTCGGCCGAACTCGTCCAGCGTCCGCCGCACCGCGCCCTCGACGGAGTCGAGCCGGGTGACGTCGCAGGCCAGCGCCAGCCCTCGGCCGTTCGGGAGGCTCGCCGCGCCGCGTTCCGCCGAGGGCAGGTCGATGTCGGCCAGCACCACGTGTGCCCCGCGCCGGGTCAGTGTCGCCGCGGTGGCCGCACCGAGCCCGCGCCCGGCGCCGGTGATCAGGACAACCTTGTCGGTGAGCGAGTAGCGCGGCATCTCAGCTGTCCTCGCGTTGTGCGTGGCCGTGTCGTGTGTGGCCGTGTCGTGTGTGGCCGTGTCGTGTGTGGCCGCGGTCGGCTGGCGGGAGGTTGGGGAAGGCGGGAGCGCCGATTCCGAGGTTCCCGGTACTGGCCAGCGGTCGTATCCGCAGGAAGACCCCGACCTTGTGGGTGTCGGTCTTCAGCGCGTGCTTCATCGCGTGGGCATGGCCGCCCGGCGCGTAGGCGTAGTCCTGGGCCAGGGTGAGGGTTTTCCAGAGGCTGATCGAGGTGTGTTCGAACGGCAGCTTGGACGACACGTCGATGCTGCCCTGGTGGCCGGGGTGGTGGGCGGCGCGGCTGGCGGCGTGCATGTTGTTGTGTACAAAGTTGGCCAGGTAGCGGGGCCGCAGGATGCCGTGCACGACCACTACCACGGGCTCGTCAGGGGCAGGCGGGGCTGCTCCGGCGGCGCACGGTGTCCAGCCGTGCCAGTTGTCGCCCTCGTTGTTGACCCGGACCCGGACGACCTCGCCGTCGAGGCTGAAGTGGCCGCGTCCGGCGAGGGCCGGACGCAGCGGCCCGCCCCAGGCCGAGGCGGCGGCCTCGGGTGACTCCCACGCCGCGACGAGGGCGACTCCGCCGGGAATCAGCCGGGGCACGATCGCGTGGGTCCCGTTGTTGGCGTGGTTCACACTGGCCGCTCGAAGTCCCTCGACCCCGCCGGCCAGTGCGGCGGTGACCGAACGTCTCCACCGGATAACGCCGCCCGCCGGGCGCTCGAAGGCGTCGATGGTCACGAAGTCGGGGTTGCGGTCCTCGGTGTGGGTCATGGCTCCGCCTCCTCAGCCGCCGCGCTTGGAGCGGAAGGACGCCCGGCCGTTGCGGCGCAGCAGGGCGAGCGTGGCGGCGAGGCGCCCCCGATCGACGTCGGGTTCGAGACCCGCGCCGATGCGGTGCAGTTGGTCGGCGTGCCAGCCGAGGTCGAGCAACCCGTCGAGCGTCTTGAGGTCGGTGACCTTGCCCAGCACGCGGCGCATCCCGTAGCGCAGCTGGTGGGCGGTGAGCGCGTCCGCGCGCCTGGAGAGGATTACGTCGGCGGCGTCGGTCGTGGTCGCCGTCGGCCGGCCGATGCCCACGACGTCGCACTCGCCCGCCTCGACCGCCGTGTGCATGGCGCTGCGGGTGCGGAAGCCGCCGGTGACCGCCAGTGGGATCTCGCCTGCCAGGTCGCGCACGGTGCGGGCGTACTCCAGGAAGTAGGCCTCTCGGGCCCGGGTGCTGGCCGCGGCCGTGCCCATCATGGCCGGCTGCTCGTAGCTGCCGCCGCTGATCTCGATCAGGTCGAGCCGCTCCCGCGCGAGCGCCCCCACCACGGCGCGCGACTCCTCCTCGGTGAACCCGCCGCGCTGGAAGTCGGCCGAGTTGAGCTTGATCCCCACAGCGAACCCGGGCGACACCCGCGCCCGGATGCGGCGCACCACCTGCAGCAGGAAGCGCATCCGCCGCTCGGGGTCACCGCCCCACTCGTCGTCGCGCCGGTTCGACCGCGGTGACAGGAACTGCGCGACGAGGTAGCCGTGCGCGCCGTGCACCTGTACGCCGTCGAACCCGGCCGTCTCGCACACCGCCGCCGCGGTCGCGAACCGCTCAATGATGTCCTCGATCTCGGCGGACGTCAGCTCTCGGGGCGTGGCCGCGCCGGGCAGGTCGAGCGGGACCGCGCTCGGTGCGACCGGGGTGTGCCCGAGCGCGAGCGGGTTCGACTGGCGCCCCGGATGGTTGAGCTGCACCCAGATCGGGACGCCCCCGTCCTGCGCCGACTTGGCCCACCGGGTCAGCCCGTCGAGGTCGCGCTCGTCCTCGATGACGACGTTGCCCGGCTCGCCGAGCTGCGCGCGATCGACCATCACATTTCCGGTGACCAGCAGCCCGTACCCGCCCTGGCTCCACGTCGTGTAGAGACGCTCGAGGCGGGCGTCCGGAGCATGACGTCGGTCGCCGAGCGCCTCGCTCATTGCGGCCTTCATGATCCGGTTGGGCAGCACCTGGCCGCAGGGCAAGGTCAGCGGGTCACGCAGCGCGGTCATCGGGATTCCTCCTGTCGTCGGTGGGTCGGGGATCGGCGGTCCTGACAAGGCGACGGAGCGTCAGCCGGCCAGGCGGTTGAGCTTGCGGAGCTGCTTGTCGAAGGCCCGCCGGGGCGCTAGCCGGCGCAGCGTGCTCACGCGCCTGGCCGAGGGGCCGGCGGCGTAGCGCGGCCTCGGCTTCGGGTCGGTGGCCGCCGCGACGATCGCCCTGGCCACGATGGCGGGATCGTCACCCTGCCTGATCCCCGCCGCCAGCACGTCGTCAGCGGTGCGCCGCTGCGCGGCGTAGACCCGCACCGGGGTGTCGGGTTGGGCGACGTTCGTGTCGAACCCGGTCCTGGTGTAGGAGGGTTCGACGAGCAGCACCCGCACGCCGTGCTCGCGCACCTCGTGGTCCACCGACTCGGAGTAGCCCTCGAGTGCGTGCTTCGACGCCGCGTAGATGGCCCCGTACGGCGCCGGAATGATGCCGAGCACGGACGAGATGTTGATGATGCGCCCACCGCCCTGAGCGCGCATGTGCGGCAGCACGGCCTTCGTCATACGCAGCGTGCCGAAGAAGTTGATGTCGAAGACCCGCTGGTCCTGGGCGAGTGAGCGTTCCTCGTCGGCGCCCGCCGAGCCGATCCCGGCGTTGTTGACCAGGACGTCGATGCGGCCGAACCGCTCGATCACCCGCCCGACCACGTCGCTGACCGACTCGGCACTGACGACGTCGAGGTCCAGGAACGTCACGCCGTCGATCGGGGGGACCCCCGATGTCTTCCGGCTCGTGCCGACGACCTCGAACCCCGCCGAGGCCAGCGCCACCGCGGCGGCTTTCCCGATGCCCGAGGACGCACCCGTTACGAGCACCACCGGCCTGTCCGTCGCCATGGCTACCTCCCGATTGTTGAAATTACGATCATAATATTATTACCATAAGATGAAAGCCGCCCGAGGGCAAGTCGGTCCGGCGGCGAGTGAGGAGTGTGTGGTGCGGTACGGCACAGAGCACAAGCAGGCGACGAGGCGCCGGATCATCGACGCGGCCGGACGCCGGTTCAAGCAGGACGGCATCGACGGCTCGGGAATCGCCACGGTCATGAAGGACGCGGACCTGACCAACGGCGCCTTCTACGCCCACTTCATCTCAAAGGACGACCTCGTCGCCACCGTGCTCACGGAACAACTTCGCGAACAGGCAGCCGGCTTCGAGGCGCAGGCACCCAACCACGCCGGACTCGAACGGATCGTCCGCGAGTACTTCTCGGCCGAGCACCGCGACAACCCCGGGGACGGCTGCCCGTCCGCGGCGCTGCTCGACGAGATCGGCCGCTGCCCCGACGCGGCGAAACAAGCCTACACCGACGGCGTGCTGGCCCTCGCCGGCGACATAGCCACTCGACTGGCGCCGACCGACCCGGATTCTGTGCGAGTGAGGACGCTTGGCCTCTTCGCTTCCATGATCGGGACGTTGCAGCTCTCCCGCGCCGTCACCGACCGGCGGCTCTCCGATGACATCCTCAACCAAGGCATCCAGAACACGCTGATACTGCTCGGACTCGAGTCCCGGACCTGACAGGCATCTCCGAGCCTGTCGCCGAGTTCTTCGCTGAGCAGGTTCAGCCCGCGGGGCCTGCTGGTGGGGGCGAGTCTTGAAGCGTGCTCGTCGCGCCGCCTTGACCTCCATTGATGGTCGTCGTACGATCATAATATTATGATCGTACGACAAAGGATGGTCATGACGAAAGCTACCGAGCCCGAGCGCACGAACCACACGTTGTGGAAGCACACCCCGACTCGCATGATCGAGGCCGGGGGCATCCGGTTCGCCTACCGCGAGCTTGGCCCCAGCGGCGGCGTCCCGCTGGTTTTCCTGCACCACCTGACAGCTGTCCTGGACGACTGGGACCCCCGCGTCATCGACGGCATCGCCACACAGCGCCACGTGATCACCTTCGACAACCGCGGTGTCGGCGCCTCGAGCGGATCGGTGCCCCACACGATCGACGAGATGGCCGCCGACGCCGTCACATTCATCCGGGCGCTCGGCCACGAACAGGTCGACCTGCTCGGCTTCTCACTCGGCGGCGGAGTGGCACAGATCCTCACTCTCACCAATCCCGACCTGGTCCGCCGCGCAATCTTCACCGGTACCGGCCCCGCGGGCGGGGGCGGCATCGACAAGATCACGGGAATCGCGGTGAGTGCGTACCTCAAGGCAGCGCTGACCCTGCGTGACCCCCGGCACTTCCTCTTCTTCCCTCGCACGACCGAAGGCAAGCAAGCCGCCACGGGCTACATGGCGCGGCTGAAGGAACGCACCCACGACCGGGACAAGGGCATCTCGCTCCAGGCCAGGCGTGCGCAGCTGAAGGCGATCAAGGCCGCCGGTCGCCAGGCGCCCCACGACCTCAGCAAGATCCACCAGCCCGTCCTGGTGGCCAACGGCGACAACGACCTCATGGTCGCCAGCGAGCACTCACACGACTTGGCCCGCCGCATCCCCGGCTCTGAGCTGGTCATCTATGAGAACTCCGGGCACGGCGGTGTCTTCCAGTACCACCAGCAGTTCGTGCCCAAAGTCCTGGAGTTCCTCAAGCGCTGACCACGCCGCCCGCGACACCCGTCGAACAGAGAGCACGAACTCGCGGTCCGACGGGCCCCGACGCCACGCCGTGGCCGCCGGGAACCAAGAAATCTGGAAACGAACATCATCGAGCCAGGCGCATGGCCTGTCGGCGAGGAAAGAAGAGAACACATGCCGTCTGTACTGGTAACCGGCGCATCATCGTGAACGGACCAGTGGAGGGCTTGTCTCTCGACGACTTGTCACGCCAACTCGACATCAACATCACCGCACAGATCCAAGACCGTCCGGCACAAGCGAGTGTTCGCGCTGGCAAAGTACGACAAAGCGCGTGAGATCCCGCTCTCCGAGCCAGTCAAGCTCGCACTGGCTGCCCACCTGAGGAGATTCCCGGCCGTCGACATCACTCTTCCGTGGGATGTCCCGACCGGGAAACCGACGACCGTGCGGCGCGTAGTGACCTCGATGTGGGGGCACGCCATCGCGGCGAACGACTGCAATCGCAACTACTGGAAGACCGCCCTTAAGCACCGGAAGGTGCCCCGCGGGCGATACGAGAACGGGATGCACGAGCTGCGGCACTTCTTCGCGTCGACGCTGATCGACCAAGGTGAGTCGATCAAGGCGGTCGCGGAATGGCTGGGGCACACCGACCCCTCGTTCACGCTCGCGACCTACGCCCACCTGATGCCCAACGGCACCGCGAGGACCAAGACTGTGATCGAAGGGCTCTACGGACGAAGGGACACCCACAGCGGCCCGGCCGGCCCAGCGACGGCCCAGACCGCGGAATGAGACGTATCGGTGCAGGTCAGCGCGCTTGTTCGCCCAGATCGACAAGATCTTCTGGGGGACCAAGCAGGCTGCCTGACCTAGGCCCCGGAAGCGGCGCTGACCAGCGGGAACAACCTCCGTTGGGCAGCGCCGTTTCTCGTTGTCGGGTCACTTCCGCACTGGGGTGGGACCCTAGTTGTGCGCCTTCGCGGGAGCGGGCTTCGCGGGAGCGGGCTTCGCGACAGCGGGCCGTGCGGGAGCCGGCTTCGCGGGGGCGGGCTTCGCGACAGCGGGCCGTGCGGGGGCGGGCTTCGTTCTGCTCCTGAGCTGGTAGCGGTTACCCGCCTTGACGCAGTCGAACCCGTAGTGGGTGTAGTCGCCGGTATTCGGTTGCTGACACTGCTGACCCTGCGCAAGGCATTTGGACTGCCCGCCGATCACCCCGGAGGTGAAGTTGGCTGGGCACTTCTGTGCCGGGGGTGGCGCGGAGTAGCTCGAGGCAGCGAGTGGGGTAGTCATGCTGGTCAGTGCCGGTTGTCCGCCTGCGCTGCTGGCGACGATAAACGTCGCCGCGGCGGCGGTCCCGAGCACGGCAGTGGCAGTAAAGCGACGAATCATTGTCGGTAGCTCCTTTCACGATTTCACCCGACCGTAGCCACCCGGCCGACCGACCGGACTCATGGTCTTTCCAGCGTCGAATGGCCCTACGAAGGCACCCCCTCCAGTCATGCCTTATGTGGGCGGGAGGGCATCTCGGTCACTCCCGCGCCCGTACCGTAGCGGTGATGTCGCTTCTCGGTAATTCCTCGACACCCTTTTCTGAGAGCCCGTTCAGACAACTATTTCTGAGAGTGCCGTCAGTTTCGCGGGGAGTTTCTGACAATTCATCAGCGGGAAAAGAGCAGAGGTTAGCAATCCAAAGTAAAGAGATTCTCAATTTCGAGCCCGGGGCCGGTGCCCCGCTGGAGAATCCCCCCTGACTCAGAGCGGGGCAAGCCGTGGCGTCCAGCTCCGGCAGCCGCCGGATCTGCACCGTCTAGTCAAGAATTCCGTGGGTGACGACCGCCATAGCCGCCCGGTAGCTTTCCCTGGTGTCCGATGACGGGGACCGCTCATGGGTCGACTCGATGCCGGCGGCGTACGACCGGTGGCTCGGCCCCGCCGTGTTCCGCCCGTTCGCCGTTGACCTGGCCCGCCGGGCGGCCCGCCTCGAGCCCCGTCGGGTACTGGAGCTCGCCGCCGGTACCGGGGCGTTGACCCGCGAGTTGGCCGCGGCGCTCCCCGCGGCGGAGGTGACCGCGACGGACCTGAACACCGCGATGGTCGAGTTCGGCTCGAGCCAGGTACCGGCGGCGACCTGGGAGCAGGCCGACGCCCTCCACCTGCCGTTCCCGGACGGACAGTTCGATCTCCTGGTCTGCCAGTTCGGGGTGATGTTCTTCCCGGACCGGCCCGCCGGATTTGCCGAGGCGCGGCGGGTGCTGACGCCGGGCGGCCGCCTGTTGTTCAACATCTGGGACGCGGTCGAGACCCATGGCTTCGCCCGGGCGCTGGTCGCCGGTCTCGAGCGGGCCTTTCCCGACGACCCACCCACGTTCATGTCGGCCGTCCCGCACGGCTACACCGACCTGCGGCTCGTCTCCGCCGACCTGCTCGCCGGGGGTCTGGACCTGGTTTCGGCCGAGAGGGTGACCCTGGAAGGGCACGCCGACTCGGCGGCGGACGTCGCACTCGGGTTCTGCACGGGTACCCCGCTGCGTTCGGCCATCCAGGCCCGGGCCGATCTCGCCGCCACCACCGGCGTCGTGGCGGACGAGATGACAGCCCGACTCGGCGTCGGGCCCGTCTCCGCGCGAATGACCGCACACGTCGTCGAGGCCCGGCCGCCGGGGTGACATCGGCGGGCGGAGCGAGGGCACCGTTAGCTAATTGTGAGTATGCATCCGCGTCCTACCAGGCATAACGTGGGCAACCCCGGGTTCAGTGCCGCGCCGGATCGGAGTGTGCAATGGAGCAACCTCGAGAGGGATCGGCACTGAACGCGGGGCCGGCACGCCGCGTCGGGGTCCGCCGCCGTGCTCTGTTGGTGGGCGCGGCCGCGACGGGCCTCGGCGCGCTGGCCGCGGCGTGCTCGCCGTCCCCGTCCCCGTCGGCGCCACCGACCGCCGCCCCGTCGCCGGCCGGTCCGGCGCCGCTACCCCAGGCGGACGCACTGCGCACTCAGTTCCAGCAGGCCGCGAAGGAGTTGCTGACCCCAGGCGCGGCGCTGATCGTGCGCACCGCGGCCGGTGAGCTGTCCGCGACGTACGGCTCACGCACCGACTCCGCGTCGGACCCGATCACGATGGCCGACCACGCCCGGATCGGCTCGATCACCAAGACGTTCACCGGCACGGTGGTCCTGCAGCTCGCCCAGGAGGGCAAGCTGGACATCGACGCCCCGGTGTCGGTGTACCGCCCGGACGTTCCGAACGGGCGGAACATCACCCTCACCCAGCTACTCGACATGCGCAGCGGCTTGTACAACTACAGCGAGTCGTTCGAGCTCAACAGGTCCCTCGACGAGAACCCGGGCAAGGTCTGGAAGCCGGAGGAGCTGCTCGCACTTGGGCTCGAGCACCCGGTCGACTTCCCGCCCGGCACCGCCTACCACTACTCGAACACCAACTACGTGCTGCTCGGCCTGATCGCCGAGCAGGTCGGCAAGCAGCCGCTCGGGTCGGCGTACCAGACCCGGCTGTTCACCCCACTCGCCATGCACGAGACCTCGTTCCCGGCTGACGCCGCCATCCCGGCACCGCACCCGCGCGGCTACATGTACGGCACCAACGTGTCCACGTTGGACACCGAGACGCTGCCGCCGGACCAGCTGGCCGCCGCCAAGGCCGGCACGCTCAAGCCCAACGACGTCACCGATGCGAGCCCGTCGTGGACCTGGGCCGCCGGCGGCGCGATCTCCACCGCCGGCGATCTCGCCACCTGGGGCCGGGCGCTCAGCGACGGGACGCTGCTGAACCCGACCTGGCAGCGCAGGCGGCTCGACAGCGTCCGGTCGACGAACCCCGGCTCCGCCTCGGCCGCCGGCTACGGCCTGGCCATCGGCAAGTTCGGCCCGATGTACGGCCACACCGGCGAGCTGCCCGGATTCCAGTCGTTCACCGGCCACGACCCCGACCGCATGACCACCCTGACGGTGTGGACGAACCTGAAGGCCGCCCCGGACGGAAGGGCGCCCGCCGCCACGATCGCCCAACAACTGATCGGCACGCTCTACGCGTAGAAGCGTGGGTTTCGGCGCATATGACGTGGGGCCCGACCGTTCTGCCGTGCGACGATCCGGAAATGCCGGTCGAGCACCACCTGCTGGTGGCCTTCGTAGTGACGACGATCATCGCCATGGTGGCTCCGGGGCCGGACATGCTGTTCGTCCTGGGCTGCGGGATGCGCGGCGGCCCGCGTGCCGGGCTGCTCGCGACGGCCGGGGTGGCCACCAGCGAGGCCGTGCACATCGCGGTGGCGGCCGCCGGGCTGACCGCCCTGTTCGCCGCGGTCCCGGTCGCCTTCACCGTCGTGCGGGTCGCCGGGGCCGCGTACCTGATCTACCTCGGGGTACAGCTCATTCGGCGGCGCAACGACCGGCAGGCCGACACGTCGGTCGGTGGCGACGGGATCTCGGGCCGGCAGGCGTTCCTGCGGGGACTGCTGACCAACCTGCTCAACCCGAAGATGATCACATTTACGATCGCCTTCCTGCCCCAGTTCATCGATCCACGGCTGGGTCAGGTCTGGCTGCAGTTCGCGATCCTCGGCGCCGTCATGATCGTGTTCGAGTTCCTCGTCGACGGCACGGTCGGCGTGCTCGGCGGGCAGTTCGGCGGCTGGCTGCACCGCCGGCACGGCTTCCGCCGCCGGGTGGACGTCGCCACCGGCGGCCTGTTCATCGGCCTGGGTGTGCGGCTCGCCGCACAGCGGTGACCCGGAGCGCGCTCTACTCGCTGGCCGCGTCGCGGGCGTAGGAGCGCAGCGGCGGTTCGGCGAGCGTCGGCGGGTAGGTCGCCAGCACCGTCGCCACGTGGCTGCCGTAGCGGGCCTCGTGCACCGCGATGGTCGCCCGGTCCACCCCCGGCATGACCGGCGCGAGGCACACCGCCCGGTCGATCCGGTCCGCCCGCGCCCGGCCGCCGTGGGTCAGCGCGTCGACGACCAGTGCGTAGCCCACCGGGTCCGTGCTGCCCATCGTCAGGTGGTCGGCGACGTGCCCGGGACAGATCTGCTGCACCGCGATGTTGGTGATGTCCCCGGGTCCGGTGTGCAGCTCCGAGCTGGCCGCCGGCGGCAGGTTCGGGACCACCACCTCGTCGAGGTATGAGTAGATCTGGGTGTAGCTGATCCCCGGGTAGGTCTCCTGCCCGGCATTGAGCGCGGTGGTGAACTTCGAGTGGGGCCGCTGCTGCCAGATCGACGGCGCGCAGGCCAGTGCACAGACCCCGTCGGCGTCCAGGGTCCCGTGGTTGGACGGGTCCAGCCCGATCACCGACTCCACCAGGTCGCGGGTGTCCGGCCAGAACTTCAGCGCCCAGCGGCCGATCATCCCGCCCTGGCTGAACCCGACGATCTGGATCGGCCGGTCGGCCCGTCGGTGCATCGTGCGCAGCGCCGAAACGACGTACTCGGCGGCCACCTGGATGTCGGCCATCTCGTTGTCCGGCAGCGTGACCGCGCAGTACGACTGGTGCCGGGCCCGGAACGCCGGTTCGTAGTTCCAGTCGAAGTTGACCTTCGGGTTCAGCGTGGTGCCCGCGATCAACAACACCGGGTCGACGGCGCCGCCCGCGAGGTCGCCGTGGCAGCTCAGGCTCTGCCGCGGCGCGTCCGCCGGGATCCGCAAAGCCGGGCCGTCCTCCGAAGCGGACGCCGGGCCACCGGTCGCCACGAGGAGCGCGGCCGCAACCGCGCCGAGAACCGCGGTGGCCCTACCGGCAAATCTCATCCGTGCCCACACCCCGCCCAGCGCCGTTGTAAGACGAGTCCCTGCTGGAAGGAACGAACAGACCCCGCGCTGGTTACGCCATTCGGTCTAACGCGAGGTGAGCAGCGGGGCCGGCCCGGCGCGGCCGTCGCATGCGCACAGTCGAATATTCGAATTTGTTTATTTGCCTTTTTATCGCCTAGCCGGGGGCTTTCGCGATAACTCCGGACTACGTAGCGTTGAGCCGGTCTGTTACCGACCTCAGGAGGATTACGGTGTCGCTCACAGTTCCGGCAAACTTGCTTGAACAGGCGCAGCGCGGGGACATTTCCGACGACGACTTCATCGAATGCATTCAGAACTCCCTGCCGTACGCCTGGTCGGTGATGAGCGGACTGGCCGGCGACCTGCGGTGCACCGGTGGGCGGGTCGCGGTCAACGACAGCGAGCCACCCGACGAGGCCAGCTGGGGCCAGCTCTTCCGGCTGGTCGGCAGCGATGCGATGCGTGGCGCGGTGGAACGGCACTTCGGCGTGCGGATGGCGTTCCAGAACTGCTGCAAGGTCGGCTTCTTCGACCCGTCGGCGACGGAGGAGCACGCCGAATTCGTCACCCCGAGAGCTCAGGTGCTCAACCAGAAACCCGAACTGATTAACTGCTGAGACATATCACGGCGGTCGCGGCGCGATATTCGGATATCACGCCGCGACCGCACGTGTGCGACTCGGCGTGTGTTACTCGGCGGTGGCCGTGGCGGTTTGGGCGGCTTGCACCGCCTCGGGGGCGGGGATTTGCTCGATCGGGCCGAGCACCACGGTGTAGAAGAAGATCCCGGCGGCCATGATTACCCCGGCGACCACGAATGCCGGGCCGAAACTGCCGGTGGCCTGCACCAGGAACCCGGTGACGATCGGCGCGGACAGCCCGAACAGGGTGTTCACGAAGTTCATCACCGAGGCCACCGCCCCGACGCTGCCCTCCGGCGCGATCAGCGCGGGCAGGCTGTTGCTGACGCAGTAGGCCAGTGTGATGCCGACGGTGCCGACCGTGATCCAGAACAGCGCGACGGCCACGCTGGTGGTGAAGGCGGCGCCCACGATGCCCAGCGCGATGACCATGCCGGCGATCAGCACCGACTTGCGCACCACGGTCTCCTCACGGCCGCGCTTGATCAGGTGATCCACCAGCCAGCCGGGGATCAGGAACTCCACGACCACCGCGACCAGCCACGGGATCGCGGTGAACAGGCCGCTCTTGATCACGCTCAGGTGCATCGCGGTCTGCAGGTAGCCGGGGAGCCAGGTGAGCAGCAGCCAGGTGGTGTAGCCGGCGCAGGCCAGCCCGAGCGCCAGCCCCCAGACCTTGCGGCGGCGCAGCACGTAGCCCAGGTTGGCCAGCGGGTTGGGGTGCGCGACGTCCTCGTCCTGGGCTCCGCCGGTCCGGATGTAGTCGTGTTCGGCCTGGCTCAGCCGCCCGGACCGCAGCGCCTCCTTGGGGTTGCGGTAGGCGACCCAGAACACGACGGCGAACACCACGCTCAGGATGCCGGTGGTCCAGAACGCGCCACGCCAGCCCAGGCTCACCACGGCGATCGCGACGAGCGGGGTGCCGATCACGTTGGACAGCCGCTGCCCGGAGTCGAACACCGCCGTGGACAGGCCCCGCTCGGCCCTCGGGAACCAGTAGCCGGTCACCTTCATCGCACCGGGGAACACCGCCGCCTCGCCCAGCCCGAGCAGGATCCGGGAGAGGATGACCAGGCCGGTCCCGCTGGCGATCGCGGTCAGGAAGCACGCCACCGCCCAGACCCAGGTGGTGACGCGCATGACCCGTTTCATGCCGATCTTGTCCAGCAGCAGCCCGGCCGGGATCTGGGCCAGCGTGTAGGACCAGAGGAAGCTGGACAGCACGATCCCGACCTCGCCCGGGGTGAGCCCGAACTCCTTGCCCATCGGTCCCGCGGCCACCGAGATGTTGGTGCGGTCGAAGTAGTTGATCAGGACGCCGAAGAACAGCAGCACCGCGATGCCCCAGCGCACGTTCCCGATCCGCTGTGCACCGGGCGCGGAAGGGGCGGCGGCGTCAGCGGCGGCAGCGTCAGCGGTCGGAGCTGTACCGGCATCGACGGTGGAGGCTGGTGGTTCGTGCGGAGTCGACACAGTTGAGCCCCCCGATTCGGTTCCCGCGGTCCGGCGCCGCCGCGGTAACGATTTCCCAGCAGTATCAATCCACGCCGGTGTTTCGAGCGGATTGGCGACCGGTTAACACCGATCGCGTGGGCGGGCCGGACCGGTTGCCGCTCAGCTCCGGTCGCGGGTCAGCTCCGGTCGCGGCTCAGCTCCGGTCGCCGGTCCGGCACCGGTCACCGATCCTGCTGATCGCCCAGCCCTGCGCGGCGGCCCCGACCAACAGCACCCAGATGGCCGGCGGGTAGCCACCGGTGGCGTCGATCAGCAGCCCCATCACGAGCGGTCCGAGGCCCGCGACCGTGTAACCCACACCCATCGCCAGCCCGCTGATGGCCGCGCTCGCCGCGCCGTCCGGTATGCGCCAGGCGATCACCGCCAGGCCGAGCGGGAAGCCGGCACCGGAACCGAACCCGATCAGCACCACCCACAGCCACGGGCCCAGCACCGGCGGCAGCGGGACCAACAGCACGCCCACGGTCCCGGCCACCGCGCAGCCGAGTGCCAGCGAAGCCCAGAACCGCCGACGCCGGCGTCGCTCGGCCAACGCCGGGACGATCAGCGCGGCCGGCACCTGGGCCACACTCCACACCGCTACCAGCAGGCCGGCGGAACCGGGCGCCCAACCCAGGCTCTGGTAGTACGGGGCCAGCCAGGTCAGCCAGCCGTAGACGATCAGCGAGGTTCCGGCCGCACCCCGAGCGCCGCCGACCTCGCCGCCGTGCACGCACTGCGGTCCGTGTTGCGCGAGCTGATCACTGCACCGGACGCCGCCGAGCTCGCCGAAGCGGCCGGTGCGCTCGCGGCCGAGGTGGGCGCCGGCGCGGTACTGCGGTCCGACGGCACCGGCGACTGGCAGTGGCAGGTACCCAGCCGGCCCGGTGCCCCGCTGGCCGACGAGCTCGCGCTGCTCACCGCAACCGCCGCGCTGGCCGTGCTGCGCGCGCTGGGACCCGGCCGGTTCCGCCGCTGCGCCTCGCCGACCTGCGCCGGGGTGTACATCGACACCAGCCGGGGCGGGCGGCGCCGCTACTGCGAACCCGACATCTGCGGCAACCGGATCAACGTAGCCGCCTACCGGTCGCGGCGCCGGGCCGCCGGTTCAGCTGGTCGGCCCGGCGCCGACGGCCGATGATGGGCGATGTGACAGCCGAGACGGACACCGAGTCGGACTCTGACCCGACCCCGGCGGCGGTGTTCATCCCGTTCTACCGGGATCCCGCCGGCGCACTGCGGCTGGTGCTCATCGAGCGCACCCAGTTCGGCCGGCACGGCGGGCAGATCGCCCTGCCCGGCGGCAAGCGCGAGCCCACCGACGAGACGATGCGCGACACCGCCGTCCGGGAGACCTGCGAGGAGCTGGGTCTGCGGCCGGACGACCTCGAGGTGCTGCACGAGCTGGATCCGGTGCGGACCAGGTCCACCGGTTTTGAGGTGTGGGCCTTCGTGGGCCGGCTGCTCCGGGTGCCGGAGCAGTGGCGGCCGCAGGAGCGGGAGGTCGCGTCGGTGCTGGACGTGCGGGTGGACGAGCTTGCCGACCCGGCCGCCGAAGGTTCCGAGGACATGGACTTCCCGGCCTGGAACACCCGCCTGCGGGTACCGGTCCGCCGGATCGCCGGGCACACCGTATGGGGCCTCACGCTGCGCATCCTGGAACCGGTACTGCCCCGTGCGCTGGCCGGCGAGTACCCGATCTGACCGGTCGGCCCCGCCGCGGCGCGCGCAACTCACCGTCGAATACCTGGTTCTGACGGGTGACCCGCGGCCGCCGCGCCGTTACGGTGATCGGGTGTCCGACACGGAGCAGACCCACGGCCGGATCTACCTGCTACGCCACGGCGAGACCGAGTGGTCCGCCACGGGGCGGCACACGAGCTATACCGACATCCCGCTCACCGCGCGGGGCCGGGAGCTGGCCACCGCCGCCGGGCGGGTGCTGGCCGGCGTCCGCGGCCCGGACGCGCCGCCGTTCGCCCTGGAACTGACCAGTCCCCGGCGCCGGGCGGCCGACACCGCCGCGCTGGCCAAGCTCTCCCCGGAGGTCGACGACTCGCTGGTGGAGTGGAACTACGGCGACTACGAGGGCCTGACCACCCCACAGATCCGGGAGACGGTGCCCGGCTGGACGGTGTGGACGCATCCCAGCCTCAACGGCGAGACCGCGACCGAGGTGGCCGCCCGGGCCGACACGGTGCTCAGCCGGTGTCGCGCCGTGCTGGACCGCGGTGACGTGGTGCTGATCGGGCACGGGCACTTCAGCCGGGTGCTCACCGCACGCTGGCTGGGCCTGGCGGCGGGCGCCGGCGTGGGCTTCAAGCTGGATGCGGGCGGGCTGACCGTGCTCGGCGACGAGCGCGGCGAACCCCGGCTGGACCACACCAACCTGGTCGAGCTGAGCGAGGCCTATGAGCTGAGCGGCGCCCGGCTGAGCTGAGCGGGGCCGGCCCGGTCAGGACGACTGGCCTCGGCGGGCGTCGTCCTGGTCCAGCGCCCACGCCCGGGCCGGCGCACTGAGCAGCAGCAACAGCGCGGCCAGCACCACCGCGCCGGTGACCGCGCCGGCCAGCACCTGGTGGGACGGCACCAGCAACGAGTACGCCAGCGGCAACAGCAGCAGTTGCACCACGACCGCCGGGGTGCGCGCCCAGAACCGGCCCTTGGCCAACCCGAGGGCGACCAGCAGCAGCGCCGCCCCGATCAGCAGGAACATGCCGCTCTCGGCCACCACTCCGCCCAGCCTCTGCGACCCCGTGCCGGCGCGCACCACGAGGTAACCGGCGAAGCCGACCGCGACCAGACCCTGCAGGCCGACCAGTGCGGCCGCCGCCCGGACCGGGCCGGGCGGGCGCGCACCGCGGGCGTCCGCCCTGGGGGAGTCCGGCCCTGCGCTCACGCCGGCAACAGTAATGCCCGCGTCGGGGCAATTCCCCACTGCACCGCAACCCACGACGTGCGGCACTGCGGTTACCCTGCCATCGTGCGCGCCCTGCTCGTGGTCAACCCGCAGGCGACCTCTACGACCGCCGCCGGCCGAGAAGTGCTGGCGCATGCCCTGGCCAGTGAGCTGAAGCTGGACGTGCTGCAGACCCAGTACCGGGGGCACGCCGCCGAGGCGACCGCCGCCGCCGTCCGGGGCGGCACCGAGCTGGTCATCGCGCACGGCGGCGACGGCACGGTCAACGAGGTGGTGAACGGGCTGCTGGAGGCCCGCCCGCCCGGCGAGGGCCCGGCCGACGCGGAGGCGCCGCTGTTCGCGGTGGTTCCCGGCGGCTCGGCCAACGTGTTCGCCCGGGCGCTCGGGCTGCCCAAGGACCCGCTGGAGGCCACCTCGGCGGTGCTGCACGCGCTCGCCGACCGGCGTACCAGGACGGTGGGGCTGGGCCGGGCGGACGACCGGTGGTTCACCTTCAACGCCGGCCTCGGCTGGGACGCCGAAGTGGTGGCCTCGGTGGAGCGCGCCAGGGCACGCGGCCATGAGGCCAGCCCGACCCGCTACGCCCGCACCGCGCTGCGCCATTACCTCCGCCAGCTGCGGAACCCCCGGTCGCTGACGATCGAGCTGCCCGGCGAGGAACCGGTGTCCGGGCTCCGGCTGGCGATGGTCTGTGCCACCGACCCGTGGACCTACCTGGGTTCCCGCCCGGTGCGCACCAACCCCGGCTGCGGGGAGACGGACGGGCTGGCGCTGTTCGCGTTGCGCAGTCTCGGGCCGGCCACTGTGCTCCCGTTAATACGCGAGATTTTGCGTAAACAAGGAGATCCAAACGGCCCGCACATCCTGAGTCGGGACGAATTGCCACTCATTCGAGTGAGTAGTGACGCCCCCGTAGCCCTCCAGGTGGATGGCGACTACCTGGGAGAACGCAGCGAGGTCGAGTTCGTCGCGGTACCCAGGGCGTTGCGAGTCGTCGTGTGAGAACCGCGGCTCGCCGCAGTTACCAACCTGTCGGGTGACCGTGTCCAGACCGTTTTCCGCCATTCACCGACCGAGTTGAACCGTCGATCCCGTTGGGACTCGCGCCTTTGGCCGTGATCGTTCAACGTTGTCCTCGAAGCCAGCACGACCGCTGAGGAGAAATCTCCTCCGGCACGGTCGGCCCGGACTCGGAGCTCGCAGGAGCTACGGGGACAGGCCGGCGGGTTCGGGTCAGTCGTTCAGCGTAGTCGGTCACACGGTGTAAGTAGCCGTAGCCTTGATTGCGATGAGCGGGTGAGGAAGCTCTCACCCTACTGCCCAAGAATCCTTGAACTGATCCGTCGCTCGTGAAAGAATTCACAAGCGACACGCCCGTACTGACGAGATAGGTGCGCGCCACAGCGCGCAGAGCAAGGAGCAGAGCAATCATGGACTGGCGCCACCGCGCGAGCTGCCGTGACGAGGACCCGGAGCTTTTCTTCCCGGTAGGGACTTCCGGCCCCGCACTGTTGCAGGTCGCCGAGGCTAAGACCGTCTGTCGGCGCTGCCCCGTGAACACCGAGTGCCTGACGTGGGCACTGGAAAGCGGCCAAGACGCCGGTGTATGGGGCGGCATGAGCGAAGACGAGCGACGCGCACTCAAGCGCCGCAACGCTCGCACTCGGGCCCGAACTGGAGCCTGAGCAACCACTGAGCCTGTTTTTACGCGCTCCCCGATCCGCGAGCCCGGCGCCAGAACATTGGCCCCGGGCTCGCGGTCTGTCCGGGGCTGGTGCACAACGGACCAACTCGACCGGTAGTTCAGCGGTCGAGCGGGTGAACGGCCAGGTGAACGGGTCAGAGAGAGGGTGAGCGGTCAGCCGGTCAACGCCAGCCGTTGAACGGTATCAGGTGAGCCTCAGCCGCCATTCAGCCGGGCCGTCTCCGGGCCAACGGTCAGCCGCGGCACCCCGCATCGCCCCGGTTCGACGGCCGACGGCCGCTCAGACGCGCAGCAGCGGGACCCGCAGGACCGCGTCGGTGCCCTTCGGCTCCCTCGGCCGCATGCTGAGCGAGGCGTCCAGCTCGGAGTCCACCAGCGTCCGCACGATCTGCAGGCCGAGGCCACGGGAACGCTCCAGCGAGAACCCCTTGGGCAGGCCCCGCCCGTCGTCGCTGACCACCACGTCCAGCCAGCCGGCCGAGCGGCGCACCGAGAGCACCACCTCGCCCCGGGCACCCGGGGCGTAGGCGTGCGCCAGCGCGTTGTGCACCAGCTCGGTGAGCACCATGACCAGCGGGGTGGCCAACGCACTGGGCACCACACCGAAGCTGCCCTCCCGGCGGACCGTCACCCGGGACTCGGCGATCGCGACGTCGGTCATCATCGGGATGACCCGGTCCACCACCTCGTCCAGGTTCAGCCGCTCGTCGACCGACATGGACAGCGTCTCGTGCACCAGCGCGATCGAGGTGACCCGCCGCACCGACTCGTCCAGCACCTTGCGGGCCTCGAGGTTGGGCGTGCGCCGGGACTGCAGCCGCAGCAGCGCGGCGACCGTCTGCAGGTTGTTCTTCACCCGGTGATGGATCTCCCGGATGGTGGCGTCCTTGGTCAGCAGCGCCCGGTCCCGCCGCTTGACCTCGGTGACGTCGCGGACCAGCACCAACGCGCCGGCCGGCGCGCCGCGGGGGCGCAGCGGCATGGCGCGCAGCAGCAGCGCGGCACCGCCCGCCTCCACCTCCATCCGCAGCGAGGGGCGGCCGTCCAGCGCGGACCGGATCCGCTTGACGGCCTCGGCGCCGTCGAACGGGTCCCGGACCAGCGGCCGGGTGACGTTGCTGAGCACCGCGCCGACCAGGTCCGAGGCGTGGCCCATCCGGTGGTAGGCGGACAGCGCGTTCGGGCTCGCGAACACCACCCGCCCGCCGGTGTCCAGCCGGATCAGCCCGTCGCCGACCCTGGGGTTGGTCTGGGTGTCCACGGTGGGGTCCGGCGCCGGGAAGGTGCCGTCGGCGATCATCTGGCAGAGGTCGGCGGCGGCGCCGAGGTAGGCGATCTCCAGCGGGCTGGGCACCCTGGCCACCGCCAGGTTCGTGTCCCGGGAGAGCACCGCGAGCACCACCCCGTCGCGGCTCACCGGGATGGTCTCCCGGCGCACCGGTACCCCGTGGTGCCAGCGCGGGTCCTCCTCGCGGCAGATCCGCGCATCGATCATCGCCCGGCGCAGCGGAGCGTGCTCCGGCTCGACCACGACGCTGCCCACCGCGTCCTCCGGGTGCGCGGTCGGCGCGGTGGTGGGCCGGGCCTGCGCCACACACAGGAACCGGCCGGACCTGCCGTCCCCCGGTCCGGCGTCGCCCGGCACCCCGTCGACGGGCGGATCCGGCAGCGGTATCCAGATCATGAAGTCGGCGAACGACAGGTCCGCCAGCAGTTGCCATTCGGCGACCACCCGCTGCAGGTGGTCCACCGCCAGGCCGGACAGCCGGGTGTGTTCGGCGACCAGCTCGGTCAGCGTCGACACGGGCGGATCCTAGGAGGGTGCTGAACAACTCCGGCCGTAGCGAGCGGTGGCCAGGTGGTGTCATCGCAAGGCCGACGAGCGGGCCGATACCGGGGTTGTACCGGCCCGCTCGTCCAACGCCGCGAGGGCGCCGCCTGGGCGCCGCGCAGTAGGCCCGAGTTGTTCTGTGCGCTCCTCGGAGGGTGCTGAACAACTCCGGCCGTAGCGAGCGGTGGCCAGGTGGTGTCATCGCAAGGCCGACGAGCGGGCCGATACCGGGGTTGTACCGGCCCGCTCGTCCAACGCCGCGAGGGCGCCGCCTGGGCGCCGCGCAGTAGGCCCGAGTTGTTCAGTGCGCTCCTCGCGGAGCTGCGCGCTCCGGTCATTCCACGATGGCGATCAGGTCGCCGCTCTGCACCACGTCGCCCTCGGCCACCGCGACGGTGGTCACCGTGCCGGGCACCTCGGTGATCACCGGGATCTCCATCTTCATGGACTCCAGGATGACCAGCGTGTCGCCGTCGGAGACCTGCGCGCCAGGCGCCACGACCACGCTCATCACATTGGCCACCATCTCGGCCCGGATCTCCTCTGTCACGCCCACCCTCCCCCTCGCCCCTGCTCACGCGGGGGCGAACCACCTGCGATCACCAGTCATCCAACCACGCGTGACAGACTCGACCGCAGAACACACCCGAGACTGAGGGAGGCGAGAACATGTCCCGACGAGCCCGCAAGAGGCGCGACCGCAAGAAGGGCGGCGCGAACCACGGCAAGCGGCCAAACGCCTGAGTGCCGCCGGCCGGGCGCCGCGTCCCTGACGCGCACCGACCGACGCGGAAAAGGGCCGGGGTGGAACATCCACTCCGGCCCTTTCCCATGGTCTTCGTCAAGCGTGCCGTGCCTAGTCAGACGCCTGGTCAGACGCGGCGCTCGATCCGGGTACTGCGTACCTCGATGCTGGTGGTGCCGCCCGGCCCGCTCTCCACGGTGACCTGGGCCTGCTCGAGCACCGCCAGTCGGATCTGGTCCCGCAGCCGCGCCTTCAGCGTGTTCGGCGCCTGCTCGCCACCACACTTGCGGGCCAGCAGCTCCTTGAGCTTCTCCTCGAGGCCGTACTGCGCGAGGCACGGGTGGCACTCGTCGAGGTGCTGGCGCAGCAGGTCCCTGCGGTTCTGGTTGCACTCCTGGTCCAGGAACAACCACACCTCGGCGAGGACCTCGTTGCAGTCCGTCTCGTGCTCGTCTCCGCAGCTCACTGGGCTACCTCCTGCCCACGCAAGAACCCGCGCTCACGGGCGGTGTCGGTCAGCAGGTCGCGCAGCTGACGCCGACCGCGGTGCAGGCGGGACATGACGGTACCGATCGGGGTGCCCATGATGTCAGCGATCTCCTTGTAGGCGAATCCCTCGACGTCGGCGAGGTAGACCGCCATCCGGAAGTCCTCCGGCAGCTCCTGCAGTGCGGCCTTGACCGCGCTGTCCGGCAACAGGTCCAGCGCTTCCACCTCGGCCGAACGCAGTCCGACCGAGCTGTGCTCACCGGCCTGGGCGAGCTGCCAGTCGGTGATCTCGTCGGTCGGGTGCTGCGCGGGCTGGCGCTGCCGCTTGCGGTACCCGTTGATGTAGGTGTTGGTCAGGATGCGATAGAGCCACGCCTTCAGGTTGGTGCCGGCGCGGAACGAAGCGAACGCGGCGTACGCCTTCAGGTAGGTCTCCTGGACCAGGTCCTCCGCGTCGGCCGGGTTTCGCGTCATCCGCAGCGCGGCGCCGTAGAGCTGATCCAGCAACGGCATCGCGTCGCGCTCGAACCGGGACGCGAGCAGCTCGGCGGTCTCCACCGGCTCCTCCTCGTCCGGGACAGCGACCTCCGGAACAGCAACCTCCGGCACAGCGACAGCCGGGACAGCGCTCAGCTCCGCATCAGCCGGCCGCTCGACCTCGCCGGCCTGGTTGACGGCCCGCACCTCCGCCGGCTCGCCCTCAGGTGGCACCGAGCTCCCTCCGCGCCGCTTGCGCGGCGTCCCCAGCTTGCTCGCCATCGACATGGCGGCTGCGTCGATATCAATGTCGATATCGATATCGACCGAAGCTGAGGATACGCCCCGCGGCCGGTGGCGGCCGGGGGGTGCTGACGTGGGGACGCGCACATCTGAGTCGTGCGAGAGACCCGGCAAGAGACCAGGCAAGAGCTCTCCCGTCAGAGGGGTCAATACGGCATGTTGCACGTTGGCTGGAACGCCGGGGAGCGGGCGCGCATTCCCCGCCCCCGGGTGTGTGCCGAGCCACCCCGGCCCGGACGGCACCGTATTCTCCCCTGCCATGGCGGGAACCCCGGCGACCGCGCTGCTCGACGCCCAGCGGGTGGCCTACCAGGTACACAGCTATCCGCACCGGGCCGGCGAGGCCTACGGTCCGGAGGCCGCCCGGGCACTCGGGCTGGACCCGGCCCGCGTCTTCAAGACCCTGGTCGCCGAGGTCGACGGCGGCCTGACGGTCGGCGTGCTGCCGGTCACCGGCACCCTGGACCTGAAGGCGCTGGCTTCGGCGGTGGGCGGCAAACGGGCCAAGATGGCCGAGATCAAGGCGGCGGAGCGGGCTACCGGCTACGTGGCCGGCGGGATCTCCCCGCTGGGCCAGAAGAAGCGGCTGCGGATCGTGCTGGACGCCTCGGCGACCGACTACGACACGGTCTTCTGCAGCGGTGGGCGGCGTGGCCTCGAGGTGGAACTGGCCCCGGGCGACCTGGTCCGGCTGACCGGAGCCACAGTCGCGGCCATTACCTCATACTGAGAACCCGACCGGCGCGGATGTAACTCATCCAGGCGATCTGAGGCCGCGTTCTGGGCCCTTTAGTCTTCTCCCCATGCCACAGAGCCACCATCATGACCGGATGTCGCAGGTTTCGGTGGTCCGTGCCCGGGAGCTGTGGCACGCCTGGGTGACCCCGGGGACGGCGCCGAGGGCGCTACCTGAGACCGAACTGGTGACGGTCTACCGACTGTGGCTGGCGGCCCTGCTGCTGAAGATGCTCGGTGCCGGCTGGGACGTGTCCTGGCACTTCCGCTGGTTGCGCGACGACCTGGCACCGCCGCACCTGCTGAACTCGGCGGGCACCGCGATGGCCGTCGGGCTGGTCGCCTTCCACAGCTACACCGGCTACGGGGTGGACCGCCGGGCGCTGCGCCTGATGCAGGTCGGCGCGGGAGTCTTCCTGCTGGCCATTCCACTGGACGTGATCAACCACCGGGTCAACGGCCTGGACATCACCACCTGGAGCCCCACCCACGGACTGCTCTACCTGGGCACCGCGGTGATGCTCGCCGGGGTGATCCGGGGTTGGGGTCTGTACGGGCCGGCGGACCGGTGGCGGCCCTGGACACTCGGTGCCCTGTGGGTGTTCTTCCTGGAGAACACGATGTTCGTGGCCGGGCAGCAGGAGTACGGCGTGTACGCGGTCGCCGCCTGGGACGCCGGCCGCCCGGAGGCCGAACCGAGCCTGCTGCAGTTCGCCGCCGACCAGATCGGCCGCCCCGTCGACCGGGCCTCACTGATCCACTTCGCGCTGCCGGTGCCGGCCTGGGTCTACCTGGCGTGGATCCTCGCCGCCGCGGTGCTGGTGCTGGTGCTGGCCCGCTGGATGATCGGCTGGCGCTGGTCGGCGACCGCGGTCACCGCCGCCTACCTGACCTACCGCTGCGTCACCTGGGTGCTGCTCGCCGGCACCGGGTTCCCCCGCTCCGCGGTGCCGTTCCTGCTGCTCGGCGGTGCGCTGGTGGTGGACCTGGTGATGTCCTCGGAGTTGCTGGCGCGCCTGCGCTGGCCGGCCCGCCCGCTGCTCGGTGCCATGCTGGTGGCGGCCGCGATCAGTGGCGGAGCGTGGTTGCAGGACGTGCTGCTGGTGGCCCCGCCGCTGGACTACAGATCGGTCGCCGGGGCGGCCGGCGGGCTCGCCGCGATCTGGCTCGGGCTGGCGCATCTCGTGCGTAGACCGGCTTTTGCCCGCTGGTCCACCGAGGCTCGACCGACGCCCAGCGGGGGCCCGCACCCGTCCACTCCCGGGGGAGGCGTCACCGGGGGAGATTACAAAATATAACGCTCTGTGGCAGGATCAGCAGGTCCGCTAAGATCATCAATAAGACGACGTTAAGGTAGCGTGATGAGTTCGAACGGGTCGATGCAGAACGTGGGGTGGCCGAATTCGGTCTCCCCTGGCATCGGCGCATTCCGGATCGATGTGCCAGCTGAGTGGTCGGCGATCGAGCCAGCCGGCGGCCTGATTGCCTTCCTCGCCCCACCGAGCGACAACTTCCGGGTCAACCTGGTGGTCTTCGGTGAGCGGGTTCCGGAGGACAAGGAGCTCGGCGAGCTGGCCGAGGAGGCGCTGCTCGGCGCGGGCGCCACCGACATCGTGGCGATCGGGATGGACGGCGCCGAGAGCGAGGAGCAGCTGCCCAGCGCGGCTCGCCGGACGGACCTGATGCTGGAGGGCCGGATGGTCCGCCAGCTCGCGGTCACCACCGAGGGGCCGGACCGGTCCCCCACCGGCGTGCGCAGTGTGTACGCACTGGTCGGCAGCTGCCTGACCGAGCGCGCCGAGGTCGACGAGCACATCCTCACCGAGATGATCTCGTCGTTCACCGTGACCGCCGGGGTGCCCGCAAGCCACTAGCGCGCACGCCGGGAGCCCGCTCGCACGCCGGAGCCCGCGCACGCCGGAGCCCGCGCACGCCGGAGCCCGCGCACGCCGGAGCCCGCGCACGCCGGAGCCCGCGCACGCCGGAGCCCGCGCACGCCGGAGCCCGCGCACGCCGGAGCCCGGCTCGCACAGACCGGCCGCGGGCGGCACAGGGGCTGCAACGTCTGTGCGGGCGGCACCTGGGCTGTGGGAGCCGGGCTATGTGATCGGGCTACGCGAGCCGGGCTACGTGGTCACGGCGCGGGGCCCTACGCGCTCTGTGCGAGTTCGGGCTCGGCTCGGTGGGCGGCCGCGAGCGTGATCCGGTTGATGCCTCGGAGCACGTCGCGACCGCGGTGCGGCCACCGGCCTGTCGTTACCGAGCTGCACACCAGGCAGGTTATTCGGCCGTCCGACCTGCACCGTGTGCAGCTCGGTAACAGGGTGCAGGCGCCGTGGGCGGCTCGGTAACAGGGTGCTGGCGCCGTGGCCATGGCGTTGCGCCGGCCGCTGGGCGGTGGCGGCACCGAGCCCGCTCGCACAGACCGCGTGCGCCTCGCACACAGTGTTCAACGTCTGTGCGGGCTGCAGCCGGTCTGTGCGGGCCGCACCTGCTCTGTGCGGGCCCGGCTACCCGGTGCGGGTCGGGCCCTGCCCTGTGGGGGCCGGGCTACGTGATCGGGCTACGTGATCGGGCTACGTGATCGGGCTACGTGATCGGGCTACGTGATCGGGCTACGTGATCGGGCTACGTGATCGGGCTACGTGATCGGGCGGAGTATCCGTTCCAACCACTCGCCGACGGCGCGGGACAGGCCGTCCAGGTCGCCCTTCAGCGAATGGTCGCCGGGCAGCAGCACGACGTCGCGGTGCGGTGCCGGCGCGGGCTGGCCGAACGGGTCCCGCTCGCCCTGCACCACCAGGATCGGCACGTCCACCCCGGCCAGCTCGGGCAGCCGGTCCTTCTCCGGCTTGCCCGGCGGGTGCACCGGGAACGCCAGGCAGAGCACCGCGGCCGCGCCGCCCTCGTCCGAGGTACGGCAGGCCACCCTGGCGCCGGAGGAGCGCCCGCCGAAGACCAGCGGCAACCCCTCCAGCACACCCGCGCCGAGATACTCCACGACGGCCAGCCACGCGGTGTCGAGCTGCTTGGCCGGGGCCGGCGCGCGCCGCCCGGCCACCCGGTACGGCTGCTCCACCAGGGCGACGTGCACCCCGGCCCGGCGCGCCGACTGAGCCGCGGCCACCAGGTCCGGCGCCGCGATCCCGCCGCCGGCACCGTGCCCGAGCAGCAACCCGGCCCGACCCTCCGGGACGCAGTGCAGATCCACCCTGGCCAGCCCGTGCGGGGTCTCGATCTCGAGCATGCTCACCGGCGTGCGGCGGATCGCGCGCCGGCGGGCTGCCCTGACGGTGTGTGCGGGTCCGCTGGCGCTGACGGTGCGTGCGGGTCCGCTGGCGGCTCAGCGGGCGACTCAGGGGGTTTTCCGGGGGTGTCCAGGTCCAGCGCCAGCGCGGGCTCGGCGACTTCGACGCGTTCCACCAGCTCCGGGCCCTCATTGCGCACGTTGTTCACCCGCGAGGACACCGGGCGCAGCTCCAACCCGGCGACCAGCTCGGCCGACGGCGGCGCCAGCAGGTCCATCGGCGGGGCGGCGTCCGGGTCCAGCCAGGCCGACCAGTCGGCCGGGGCGAGCAGCAGTGGCATCCGCTCGTGGATCTCGGCCAGCGGGCCGACCGCCTCGGTGGTCAGCACCGCGGCGGTGAGCAGTGGCTCGCCGCCGTCCGCCGGGCGCCAGAACTCCCACACCCCGGCCAGCGCCAGCGAGCCGCCCGGCTTGCCGTTGGCCGAGCCGGTGATGAAGAACGGCTGCTTGCCGGCCGCGCCGGACTTGGTGGCGGCGCCGGACGCGGCGGCCCGGCGCCACTCGTACCAGCCGTCGGCCGGCAGCAGGCAGCGGCGGGCAGCCAGTGCTTTGCGGAACGCCGGCTTCGTCGCGGCCGTCTCGGCGCGCGCGTTGATCATGCGGGAGCCGACCGACGGATCCTTCGCCCAGGACGGCACCAACCCCCAGCGCAGCACCCGCACACTGCGCTCGGTGCGGCTGCCGTCCGGGGCGCCGTCGGCGTCGCGGGGATGGCGTTGGACCACGGCGAGCACCGGCTTCGTGGGCGCCACGTTGTAGTCCGCATCGGGCGCGGCGTCACCGGTGGCGTCCACCGCACGGAACTCGTCCGCGATGTCCGCCGCCGACTTGGTCGAGGCATACCGACCACACATGTACGCCATGCTCCCACGAGTGCGGAATCATGAGCACATGCCCGACGCGTCAGCACCGCACCCAGCACCGCCCAGTCAGTCGAGCCCGGAGCCGAGACCGGAGCCGTGGCCGGCACCGACCGTGACCGCTCCGGTGACCGGGGCCGTCGTCGCGCCGGGCTCGAAGTCGCAGACCAACCGGGCGTTGCTGCTCGCCGCGCTGTCCGGTGGCAAGTGCACGGTCGCGGGCGCGCCGGCCAGCCGGGACACCGCGCTGATGGTGGGCGCGCTGCGGTCCCTCGGCGTGCCGGTCCGCGGTGCCGGCGAGCTGATCGAGGTCGGCGCGCACGACGGCTGGCGCGGCGGCACCGAGGTGGACGTCGGGCTGGCCGGCACGGTGATGCGGTTCGTCCCGCCGGCCGCGGTGCTGGCCGCCGGGCCGGTGCGCTTCGACGGCGACCCGCGCGCCCGGGAGCGCCCGATGGGTCCGGTGCTGGACGGGCTGCGCGCGCTCGGCGCCCGGGTCGAGACGCACGGCATCGGCGACAACCTGCCGTTCACCCTGCACGGGACCGGCGGGCTGCCCGGCGGGGAGGTGGTGCTGGACGCCTCCGGCTCGTCCCAGTTCGTCTCCGGGCTGCTGCTGTCCGGGGCGGCCTACGACAAGGGACTGACGGTCCACCACGACGGCAGGCCGGTGCCCTCGCTGCCGCACATCGAGATGACCGTCGAGATGCTGCGCGCCGCCGGCGTCGAGGTGGATGACGGCGAGCCGAACACCTGGCGGGTGTCCGCCGGCCCGATCGCCGCGCGGGACTGGACGGTCGAGCCGGACCTGTCCAACGCGTCGGTGTACCTGGCGGCGGCGGCGATCACCGGCGGCCGGGTCACCGTGCTCGGCTGGCCGACCGCGTCCACCCAGCCGGGGGCGGCCATCCTCGGCGTGCTGGACCAGTTCGGCGCCACCGTGACACCGGGCCCGGACGGGATGACGGTCACCGGGCCGGACCGGCTGCGCGGCGTGGACGTCGACCTGCACGACGTCGGCGAGCTGGCCCCCACCATCGCCGCGCTGGCCGCGCTGGCCGACGGCCCGTCCCGGCTGCGCGGGATCGCCCACCTGCGCGGCCACGAGACCGACCGGCTGGCCGCGCTGGCCACCGAGCTCAGCGCGCTCGGCGCGGACGCCACCGAGACGCCGGACGGGCTGGCGATCCGGCCCCGGCCGCTGCACGGGCGGCCCGACCGGCTGTGGGGCGCCTACGCGGACCACCGGATGGCCACCGCCGGCGCGCTGCTCGGCCTGGTCATCCCGGGTGTGACGGTGGACGATATCGGCTGCACGGACAAGACCATCCCGGACTTCCCAGGCCGCTGGGCCGCCCTGGTATCCGACAACTCGCGGTCCGGGGACACGGGGAGCTGATGGCGCCGGCGCCGAGGCAGTACGACGAGACCGACGTCCGGATCCGCCCCGGGCGGCGGAGCTCGCGGCCGCGTACCAAGATCCGCCCGGAGCACACCGACGCCGAGCCGGCGATGGTCGTCGCGGTGGACCGGGGCCGGTGGACCTGCATCCCCGACTCCGCCCGCCCCGGCGACCTGGACGCGCTGGTGGTCGCCATGCGCGCCCGGGAGCTGGGCCGCACCCCGATCGTCGTCGGCGACCGGGTCGGGCTGGTGGGCGACCAGTCCGGCGGGTCGGACGCACTGGCCCGCATCATCCGCGTCGACGAGCGGACCAGTGTGCTGCGCCGCACCGCCGACGATAACGACGCGTACGAGCGGATCGTGGTGGCCAACGCCGAGCAGCTGGTGATCGTGGCCGCACTGGCCGACCCGCCGCCCAGCGTCGGCTTCGTGGACCGTGCGCTGGTCGCCGCCTACGCCGGTGGGCTGCGCCCGCTGCTCTGCCTGACCAAGGCCGACCTGGCCGACACGCAGCCCACCGCCGACCCCGCCGTGGTGGCCGCCGGCTGGCACGAGCTGGACCTGCCGATCGTCGTCACCCGGTTCGACCGGCCCCCGGACGAGATGCGCGAGGTGCTCGCCGGGCGGGTATCGGCGCTCATCGGCCACTCAGGGGTGGGCAAGTCGACGCTGGTCAACGCGCTGGTGCCGGACGCCGCCCGGGCGGTGGGGCGGGTGTCCGGGGTCGGGAAGGGGCGGCACACGTCGTCCTCGGCGGTGGCCATCCCGCTGCCCGGCGGCGGCTGGGTGGTGGACACCCCCGGGGTGCGCTCGTTCGGGCTGGCGCACGTCTCGGCGACCGAGGTGGTCAGCGCCTTCGCCGACCTGGCCGCCGCGATCACCGACTGCCCGCGCGGGTGTGGACACCTCGGTCCGCCGGCGGACCCGGAGTGCGCGCTGGACGCGCTGGTCGCCAGCGGCGGGGTCAGTGCCGGCCGGCTCGCCGCGCTGCGCCGGGTACTGGTCGCGCTGGCCGCCCCGTCCTGGTCCTAGCCCCGTCCTGGTCCTAGCCCCGTCCTGGTCCTAGCCCCGCCCCTGGTCCTAGCCCCGCCTGGTCCTAGCCCCGCCTGCCCTAGCCCCGCCTGCCCTAGCCCCGCCTGCCCTAGCCCCGCCTGGTCCTAGCCCCGCCTGCCCTAGCCCCGCCTGCCCTAGCCCCGGCCGGCCATTCGGACCACGGCGCCGGCCGTCCGCCGCCGCTCCGCTGGGCCGTCCGGCCCTCCCGGGCGTACGGGTCCAGGCCCGGCGTGACCGGCCGTCAGCCGATACGGTGAACCGGCCCGCCCCCGATCTGGAGGCCTCCGATGCACCGACCCGCCCAGCTCCGCCGCGCACCTCGCGGGGTCGCCGCGGCGGCGCTCACCGTGGCGGCCGGGTTGCTTGCCACGCTCCTCGCCGGCTGCGGCGCCGGCACACCCGCCGGCGCGCCCGCCGCACCGCCCGCCCCACCGCTGGTCAAGTACACGACCCTGGCCCAGCTGGGCACCGCCACCGGCACCCAGATGAAGGCCGACCGCACCGCCAAGCTCACCGTGACCGGTGGCAGCAGCGGCGGACCGGCGCAGGCCACCACGAACGGCGACGGGGCGATCAGCTTCGACCCGACGGGCTCCTCGATGCGGCTGACCGAGCAGGTCCAACCGGCCGGCGCGCCCACCCCGCTCGAGCTCGGGTTCGTCGTGCTTCCCGACGAGGCGTACGTGAAGCCGCCGCCCGGCGTCGGCTTCCCGATCCCGCCGGGCAAGTCCTGGCTGCGGATCCAGCCGAACGCGACCGACCCGGTGAGCCAGCAGTTCGGCCAGCTGGTCCAGGCGTTGCGGGCCAACGCCGACCCCACCCTGAGCTTCACCCGGTTCGGCGATGCCGCGACCATCGTCTCGTCGGCGGAGGACCCACTGGACGGGGCTCCGGCGGTCCGCTACCTCATCCGGGTCGACGTGGCCAAGGCCGCCGCCCAGGCCCAGGACCCGACGGTCGCGCAGTCGCTGCGGCAGACCGTCCAGAACGGGGTGTCCGCGGTGGAGTCCTCGCTCTGGCTGGACGCGCGCAACCATCCGCTGCGGGTGCTGCTGGCGCAACCGCTACCGGCCGGCCAGGGCACCTACACGGTGGAAGCGCGGTACCGGGAGTGGGGCCAGCCGGTTCAGATCAGCGCGCCACCGGCGGACCAGGTCGCGCCCAGCTGAGTCGGGCTGGCCCGACCCGAACCGGCGGCGTTGCCCCCGCGCGAGCCTGGCGACCAGTAGCGTGTCAGCTGCATTCCTGGGGGGCTGATGCGCCAGTTGGTACCGATGTTCACCGTACCGATGTTCACCATGCCGATGTTCACTGTGCCGATGTTCGCCGTGCCCGGCGCGCTGTTGCTCGCGGCGCTGGTGGCCGGCTGCGGTGGGCAGCCCACCCCGCCGGGCCCGACCGGCGCGCCCGAGCTGCCGCACTACACGACGGTGTCCCAGCTGGTCGCGGTGGCGGCCGACCAGCAGGCCGCCGACCGCTCGGTCAAGCTCCACCTGACCGGGGTGACCACCGAGAACCCGCCGAACAGCATGCTCGGCGACGGCGAGCTGCGGTACGACGCCGGCGGCGCCATCGCCATGCAGGTCCTGCAGAGCGTGCAGCCGCTGGACTCGCCGGCCGGCCCGGCGTTCACCCTGCTGATCCTGCCGAACCAGGCGTACCTCAAACCGCCGGCCGGGACCGTGTCCGTGCAGCCCGGCAAGATCTGGTTCCAGATGCGGTCGATCCCGACCAACCCGACCGTCAACCGGTTCAACCAGATCGTGCAGAGCCTGCGCGACAGCGCCAACCCCACCCGGACGTTCGCCCAGCTCGGCGACGGCGCGAGCATCGTGGAGTCGGCCGACGACACCCTGGACGGGGTGCCCGCCGTCCGCTACAAGATCACCCTGGATCTGGCCAAGGCCACCCAGCAGCAGGACAACCCGGCGGTGATGAAGGCGCTGGCCGACCTGGTGGCCTCCGGTGGGGCCTCGGACGACACCACGCTCTGGCTGGACGCCCGCAACCGGCCGCTGCGGATGGTGCTCAGCAAGTCGGTGACGGCCGACGACGGCAGCCACACCACGTACGTCGTGACGGTCCGGTACCGCGACTGGGGGCAGCCGGTGGACATCCCCACCCCGACGCCCGCGCAGGTGGTCGGCGGCAACTGAGCGCTACAGGTCCAGCAGCTCGAGCAGGAACGGCAGCTCCGACGGGTCGTACCAGGCCAGCTCGAAGTCCTCGACCTCGCCGAGGGTGAACTCGGCGTCCGGGTCGCCCATGTCGGCCTCGTCCACCACGGCGGCGGCCTGGCGCACCGCGTACTCCGCCTCCGGGTCGTCGATGTGCACCGCGGCCACCGAGGTCACCGGGATCGACCCGGTCACCCGCACCGCGGCGTCGTCGAGGTCCGGCCGGGCCACCGCGGCGTCGGTGTCGGCGGCCACCACCACCCGCCGCGCCCAGGCCGGCTGCTCGCCGGTCAGCTCGATCGCCAACAGCCGCAGCGAGGCACGGGCGGCGTCGCGCATCGCGACGTACTCCAGCTCGTCGGCGTCGCCGACGGAGTACGACTCGCGCAGCGATGGCGTCAACGCGAACGCCGTGCCACCCAACGGGTCCAGGACGCCGTCAGCCACCAGACGCCGCAACATCGGCAGCGTCGCCGGTACATAGATCCGCATTACTCAGCCCACCGAGCCAATGAGTTCGTCGAGCGACTCCGAGATCATGCCAGCGAGCATCTCGACGTCGCCCATGGCATCCCGGTCCGCGTTGAATCCGTAGTACACCCCGCCGTCGTACGAGGTGAGCCCGATCGCCAGCGCCTGCCCCTTGGCCAGCGGCACGACCGGGAACATCTCCAGCATGGTGGCCCCGGCCGCGTACAGCGGGACCTGCGGACCCGGCACGTTGGTCACCACCAGGTTGAAGATCCGCCGGGAGATGCCGCTGGCGGCCCTGGCACCGAGTGCGTGCAGCGTCGGCGGGGCGAACCCACCGAGGCGGACCAGGCTCTCCGCGCCCACCGAACGCCCGCTCTCCGCGTGCGCCCGCATCTGGTGGGTGATCTGGTGCAGCCGCACCACCGCGTTCGGCTCCCCCACCGGCAGGTCCACCAGGAAGGAGGCCACCCGGTTGCCCAGCGCGGCGTCCAGCACCCTGGCGTCGTCCGGCTCGGCGCGCACCGAGAGCGGCACCATCGCGCGGACCGTGCTGGACCCGGTGACCGGCTCGCCCCGGGACAGCAGCCAGTTGCGCATCGCGCCGGAGATCACCGCGAGCACCACGTCGTTGACCGCGCAACCGTGTACGGCGCGCACCGCCCGGTAGTCGTCCAGCCGCGTGCGGGCCACCGCGAACCGGCGCTGCGTGGAGATCGACACGTTCAGCGGGCTGGGCGGCGCCTGGCTGGCCGCCGTCCTGATCACCGTGGCCACCTGGCCGAGCACGTCCACCACCTTGCCGGCGGTGGCGGCGGCGTCACCGGCGGCGGCCCGCACGTTGTCCACCACCTCGGTCGGCCGGCGCCAGGCCTCCAGCACCGCGTCGGTGATCAGCTTGACCCGGCCGGGCTCGCGGCGCGGGCTCCAGGACACCCCGAAGTCCTCCCTCGGGGTGGCCGACACGTCCAGGATGACCTGCGCGATGTCGATCGCCCGGATGCCGTCCACCAGCGCCTGGTGCGTCTTGGTGAGCATCGCGATGCGGTTGCGGTCCAGGCCTTCGACCAGGTACATCTCCCAGAGCGGGCGGGTGTGGTCGAGCGGGCGGGACATCAGCCGGGCGATCAGGTCGTTGAACGCCCGGTCGGTGCCAGGTTTGGGCAGCGCGGAGCGGCGCACGTGGTAGGTGAGGTCGAAATCGGGGTCGTCCACCCAGACCGGGCGGGCCAGCGCGGCCGGGACGTGGCGCACCTTCTGCCGGTACCGGGGAACCAGTCCGATGCGCTGGTCGATCAGGCGCAGCAGTCGCTCGTAGTCGAATCCTGAGCGGGGCCGCCGGAAGATGGCGACCGCGCCCACGTGCATCGGGGTGGTGGGATGTTCGAGGTAGAGGAACGACGCGTCCAACGCCGAGAGGCGATCCGGCATGGCGCGATCCTCGCATGCGATGCTGGCGCGCGTGCCGCCGCGCAGCCCGAAAGACACGTATATCACCGTGTACGGCCGCAAGCCCGTGCTCGAAGCCCTGTCCGACCCTTCGCTGACCGTCGACAAGATCATTACGGCGGACAACGCCAGGGGTGGCACGCTGACCGCCATCCTGGACGCAGCCAGGGGCCGCGGGGTCCCGGTCCAGCAGGCCAGTGCGCACCGGGTCAAGGTGCTCGCCGGCAACGGCCACCACGACCAGGGTGTGCTGGCCGACATCGTGGCCCCCCGGATGCGCCCGCTCACCGAGTACCTCGACGAGCTGGCCGACCTGCCCGGCGACACCCCGTGCTCGTTGCTCGTGCTGGACGCGGTGACCAACCCGGGCAACGTCGGCATGGTGCTGCGCACCGCGACCGCGGCCGGGATCGACGGCGTGCTGGTGCCCCGCCGGGGCGTGCCCGCGATCGACCCGCTGGTGATCAAGGCGTCGGCCGGCGTCGCGTTCCGGGCGCCGGTGCTGCGCTGCGCCACCGCCGCCGAGGGCTGCGCCGCGCTCCGGGCGGCCGGCATCCGGGTGCTCGGGCTGGCCGGTGACGCACCGACCTCGCTGCTGCGCGACCCGCTGCCGGAACGGGTCGCCCTGGTGCTCGGCAACGAGACGGACGGGATGTCCGAGGCGGTGCGCGCGCTGCTGGACGGCACCGTGTCCATCCCGATGCACGGCGGGGTGGAGTCGCTGAACGTGGCCAGCGCGGCGGCGGTGGCCAGCTACGAGCTGCTGCGCCGCCGGCAGGCGTAACCGCCGCGCGGGTGCCTAAGGTAGGCCTATGGTGCAACGTCGTCTGCCACACCCGGCCGAGCTGCGTGAGCTGCTCCGTCCCGCCCCGATCTGCCTGGACGCCACCCAGCGGCGGCTGAACCGCGCCGCGTCCATCGCCGACCTGCGCACACTGGCCCGGCGGCGCGCACCGAGGGCGGTGTTCGACTACACCGACGGGGCGGCCGGGGTCGGCGAGCTGGCCCTGCGCCGGGCCCGGGAGACGTTCCAGCGCCTCGAGTTCCACCCGTCGGTGCTGCACGACGTCTCCAAGATCAGCACCGAGACCACGATCCTGGGCAAGCCGTCCACCCAGCCGTTCGCGCTGGCCCCCACCGGCTTCACCCGGATGATGCACACCGAGGGCGAGCGCGCGGTGGTGGCCGTCGCCGAAGAGGCCGGCATCCCGTACACCCTGTCCACCATGGGCACCACAACCATCGAGGACGTGGCCGCCGCCGGGCCGGGCGCCCGCAAGTGGTTCCAGCTGTACCTGTGGCGCGACCGAGCCCCGGCCAAGGACCTGATCGAACGGGCGGTCGCCGCCGGCTACGACACGCTGATGCTGACCGTGGACACCCCGGTCGCCGGCGCCCGGCTGCGCGACGTCCGCAACGGGATGACCGTGCCGCCGCAGCTGACCCTGCGCACCTTCGTGGACGGCGCGACGCACCCGCGCTGGTGGTTCGACCTGCTGACCACCGAACCGCTCACGTTCGCCAGCCTGACCAGCTCCGAGGGCACGGTGGCTGAGCTGATCGACCGCGTCTTCGACCCGGCCATCACCATGGCCGATGTGGAATGGCTGCGTGGCCAGTGGCCGGGCAAGCTCGTGGCCAAGGGCGTGCAGTCGGTGGCCGACGCCGAGCGGGTGGTCGCGGCCGGCGCGGACGCCGTGCTGCTGTCCAGCCACGGCGGCCGCCAGCTCGACCGGGCCCCGGTGCCGCTGGAGATCGTGCCGGCCGTGCGGGAGGCCGTCGACGGCCGCGCCGAGGTGCTCGTGGACACCGGGTTCACCACCGGGGCCGACGTGGTGGCGGCGCTGGCGATGGGCGCGCACGCCGCACTGGTCGGCCGGGCCTACCTCTACGGGCTGATGGCCGGCGGGCAGCGCGGGGTCGCCAGGGCGGTCCAGATCCTGAGCGACGAGGTGGCCCGGACCATGGCCCTGCTCGGGGTCAACAGCGTCACCGAGCTACGCCCGCACCACGTCTCGCTGCGCCCCTGACCCGGCGCCCCTGACCCGGCGCCCCTGACCCGGCTCCCCTGACCCGGCGCCCCTGACCCGCTCAGTCCATGGCGCGGCGCATGAATCCGGCGATGCCGAGCCAGGCGAAGCCGGCGGTCGCCAGCACGCTGACCACGACGCAGAGCAGGTACGGCAGGTGCGGCACCGACGGCACCAGCGCCGCCCGGATGCCCTCGCTGACGTAGGTCAGCGGGTTCAGCGCGCACACCACCTGGAACCAGCGCTCGGCGGACAGCGCGTGCCAGGGGAACTGCACCGAGCCGGTGAACATCAGCGGGGCGAAGATCAGCGCGAACAGCACGTTGATCCGCTTGGGTGGCACCAGCGTGCCGATCGCCAACCCCATCGTGCCGCCCAGCACGGCGCCGAGGATGGTGCACAGCAGGGCCGGCGCCCACGCGGCGGCCGGCCAGGACACGCTGGGCAGCATGACGAGCCCGATCGGCACCATGAGCACGGCCGCGAGCAGTCCGCGCAGCGCTCCGAAGGCCATCTTCTCCACGGCCACCAGCGAGATCGGCATCGGCGCGAGCAGCCGGTCGTCGATCTCCCGCGTCCAGGCGAAGTCCATGACCAGCGGGAAGGCGACCGCATGCAGGCCGCCGAAGAACGCGTTCAGCGCGATCAGCCCGGCGAGCATGATCTCCCCGTAGTCGCCGCTGACGAACCCGGCGCCGCCCAGGACCTTGGCGAAGATGAACAGGAAGAAGATGGGCTGGATCATGTTCTGCGCCAGGAACGCGACCAGCTCCTTGCCGGTCACGTGCACGTCCCGGCTCAGCACGGCCAGGAACACCCGCGCCGAGGAGCAGGGCGGCGCGGGCGGTGGCCCCCACATCGTCGGATCAGCCGCGGGCACGGGCACGGGCACGGGCGCCGGCGCGGAGCGCTGAGCAGGCACCTGGGTGGGCAGACCAGCGGCCGGCGGGCGTGGCGGAGCCCACGACGGGGCGGCACGGCGGGGAGCCGCCACGCCGACCGACGCCGAGGAGAACCGGCCGGGGAAGGTCGTGTCCCGGTGTGGCCGCGCGGCGATATCGGGTGTGCCCTGCGGCACGGTGGGAGCACTCATCGCAGATCCCTTCC
Source organism: Pseudonocardia sp. Cha107L01 (assembly GCF_052566575.1). Classification (NCBI taxonomy): domain Bacteria; kingdom Bacillati; phylum Actinomycetota; class Actinomycetes; order Pseudonocardiales; family Pseudonocardiaceae; genus Pseudonocardia; species Pseudonocardia sp. Cha107L01. Next base: position 2,941,763 of record NZ_CP199579.1, on the reverse strand, counting down.
GGTCAGGTGGATGAACACGTCTTCCAAGCTGGGCTCGCCGATCGACAGGTCAGCCACCGAGGCACCCCGCGCGGCCAGCGCGCCGGCGACCGGGCCGACGAGCGCGGCAGGTTCGCCGGCCACGTACACCCGCAGCCGCACCGCGGTGTCGGCCAGCGCACCGCTGTGCCCGGCCGCGTCGGCCTCCGGCCCGGCGGAACCGGTGACACCCGCGACACCGAGCTGCTCGACCCGCTGTACTCCGGGCAAGCCGAGCAGCGTGGCGATGAGCAGCCGGGTGGATGCCTCCCCGGGCCGCACGCTGACCTCCACGGTCGCGCTGCCGGACAGCGAGCGCACCAGCTGCGCGGGGGTGTCCAGTGCGAGCATCCGGCCGTGGTCCACGATGCCGACCCGGTCGGACAGCTTGGCGGCCTCGTCCATGTCGTGCGTCGTGATCACGATGGTGACGCCCTCCTCGCTGAGCACCCGCACCCGGTCGTGCACGAACAGCCGGGCCTGCGGGTCCAGCCCGGTGGACGGCTCATCCAGGAAAAGCACCTCGGGGCGGTGCATGAGACCCCGCGCGATCATCAGCCGCTGCGCCTGGCCGCCGGACAGCTTGTCCACGCCGACCTTCGCCTTGTCGGCCAGCCCCATCCGCTCGAGCATCTCGTCCGCCCGCGCCGACCGGTCGGAACGGGACAGGCCGTGGTACGCGGCGTGGAAGACCAGGTTCTCCCGGGTGGTCAGCGAGCCGTCCAGGTTGACCCGCTGAGGCACCACGCCGAGCCGGCCGCGCACCGCGACCGAGTCGCGCACCACGTCGAGCCCGGCCACCCGCGCGACTCCGGAGGTGGGCATCACCCGGGTCGTGAGCACCCCGACGGTGGTGGTCTTGCCGGCGCCGTTCGGCCCGAGCAGCCCGAAGACCTCGCCGCGGCGAACCGCGAAGGACAGCCCGTCCACCGCGTTGACCTGGCTCTTCGGATACCGCTTGACGAGCCCGTGAACCTCCACCGCGAACTCGCCGGCGGACCCGTTCGATCCAACGCTGGGCACAGTTCGCCTCCTCCCCCGCTCGGAAAACGATATCCGGTGCGCAAGTGTCACATCTCGGGCCGCATCTTGACCTCAATAGTGGTTGAGGATCGACACTGACCGGAGATCAGAAGGAGGGGCTGGGCGATGATTCTGGTAACCGGTGCGACCGGCAATGTCGGCGGCAGCGTAGTACGGCAGTTGCTCGACGTGGGTGAGAACATCCGGGCACTGACCCGCGATCCGGGTGCCGCACGGTTGCCGGCCGGCGTGGACGTGGTCGGCGGCGACCTGGCCGACCCGTCGACGCTGGCCGGGGCGTTCGACGGCATCGACCGGATGTTCCTGTTCCCGGTGCCGGCGACGGCCGCCGCGGTGACCGAGCTGGCCGTGCGCGCCGGGTCGCGGTGCTGTCCTCCAGCGCGGTGACCCAGCCGGGCGACAACATGGTCTCGGTGATGCACCGCACCGTGGAGGATGCGGTGCTGCGTTCCGGGCTGGACGCGACGTTCGTCCGGCCCGGCGGCTTCGCGACGAACACGCTGAGCTGGGCGCCGTCCGTGCGCGCCGAGGGTGTGGTGCGCGCTCCGTACCCCGGCGCCGCGATGAACTCCATCCACGAGGCGGACATCGCGGCGGTGGCGACGGCGGCGCTGCTCGACGACAAGCACGCCGGCGCCGCCTACCAGCTCACCGGGCCGGCCTCGATCACCCAGGCCGAGCAGGTCCGCGCCATCGCGGCGGCGACCGGGCGCGAGGTCCGCTTCGAGGAGCTGACCCCGGAACGGGCGCGCGCGGCGATGGCCCAGGTCATGCCGGCCGAGATCGCCGACCTGATGCTGGGGTACCTGGCGGGCTCGGTCGACACGGTGGCCGAGGTGCTGCCCACCGTCGAGGGGGTCACCGGCCGCCCGGCCCGCACCTACGCCGAGTGGGCGGCCGACCACGCCGCCGACTTCACCCCGGCTCAGTAACTACCCGGCTCAACTACCCGGCTCAGTAACTACCCCGGCTCAGTAGCTGCCGGCCAGCACTCTGACCCGCCGCCGGCCGCGCACCTGCTCGCCCAGCCAGAGCAGTGCGACCAGCACCGGGAAGCTCGCGCCGAGCAGGCACACCCCGGCCCAGCCGAACCAGGCGTAGAGCGCCGAGGCCAACCCGCTGCCGAGGGTGCCGCCGAGGAAGTAGGTGGTCATGTAGGCGGTGTTCAACCGGCTCCTGGCGTCCGCGCGCAAGGCGTAGATCACGCTCTGGTTGGTGATCTGCAGGCCCTGGACGCCGAGGTCGAGCAGCACCACGCCGATCCCCAGCGCGACCACCGAGTGGCCGCCGATCCACAGCGGCAGGAAGCTGGCCGCGGAGAGCAGCGCGAAGCCGATGGTGGACCACCGGGCGTGGCCCGCGTCGGCGAGCTTGCCGGCGAACTTGGCCGCCATCGCGCCGGCCGCGCCGAGCAGCGCGAACAACCCGATCTGGATCTCGTTCCAGTGGTACGGCGGCCGGGCCAACAAGAAGCCCGAGGTGCTCCAGAACGCACTGAACGCGGCGAAGGACAGTGCACCGATGAGCATCCGGTAGCGCAGCTCCGGCTCCACCCGGATCAGCCGCAGCACCGAGCGCAGCAGCGCGGGGTAACCCATCCGCGCGGTCGGCGGGTGCATCGGCAGCTCCCGCCAGAGCACCACCGCGACGGCCAGCGTGACCAGCGCCGCGATCCCGAACACCCAGCGCCAGCCGATCAGGCCGGCCAGCAGCCCGGACACCGTGCGGGAGAGCAGGATGCCGATCAGCAGCCCGCTCATCACGGTGCCGACGACCTGACCCTGGCGCCCCTCGCCGGCCAGGTGCGCCGCGAACGGGACGATCACCTGCACGGCGACCGAGGTGAGCCCGACCAGTACCGCGGCCGACGCGATCACCGCCAGGTTCGGCGCGCTCGCCATGAAGCTGAGCCCGACCGCGCAGCCGGTGAGCAGGACGATCAGCAGCCGCCGCCGCTCGACCAGGTCACCCAGCGGGACCAGGGTGGCCAGTCCGACCGCGTAGCCGAGCTGCAGCACGGTGATCAGCAGCCCGATCTCCCCGGTGGAGGAGTGGAAGGCCTGGGCCAGCGTCTCGGCCAGTGGCTGCACGTAGTAGATGTTGGCCACCACCGCACCGGTGGCGAACGCCATGGTCGCGATGGCGCGGCGGCTCGCGACCGGGCGCTCGGCGCTGCCAGTGGACACACGGCTTTCAGTACTCACGACATCCAGCATGCGGTGGCCAAAATTGTTCTGTCCAGAGCATCATTTAGCTAATACCGATCTATAAAATAGATTAATGGAGCTCCGACAGGTCGAACACTTCCTGGCTGTCGTCGAGCACGGCAGCTTCACCGCCGCCGCCCGGGCGACCCGGATCGTGCAGTCTGCCCTGAGTACGTCGATACGGAACCTCGAACGCGAGCTCGGCACGGCGCTGTTCGAGCGCACCACCAGACGGGTCACCGTGTCCGAGGCGGGCCAGGCATTCCTGCCCCGCGCGCGGCGCGTGGTGGCCGAAAGCACAGCCGCCGTGGAGGCCGTTCGGGCGGTCGCCGGGCTGCATCGCGGCCGGGTCGCCATCGGAATGATCCAGTGGCTCGGGCCGGTGGACCTGCCGGCCGAGCTGTCCAGGTTCCACCGGCGGTATCCGGAGATCCAGATCAACGTGCTGAACGCGCCGGTCAGCGAGCTGCTGGACCGGCTGCGCAACGGCACGCTGGACCTGGCGTACCTGGCGATGGACGGCCCGCTGCCCGACGACCTGGCCGGTCGGCCGGTGTTCGACGAGGACCTGCTGCTGATCATGCCGCCGGAGCACCGGTTGGCCGGGCAGCGGAGGGTGCGCTGGGCGGAGCTGGACGACGAGCAGTTCGTGGACTTCGCCGAGGGCGCGACGGTGACCGGCATCGTGCGCCGGGTGTCTGCGCAGCTCGGGCTGAACCGCCGGATGGTCGGCCAGGTGACGCAGCTGGACCTGCAGCTCGCCCTGGTGCGCAACGGCCTCGGGGTGGCCATCGTGCAGGGCACCCTCGCCGCCTCGGCGCACGGCATCGCGGTGGCCGAGCTCATCGAGCCGCGCGTCCACTGGCAGGTCTCGCTCACCAGCCGGTCGCCCGGGCCGGTCAACCCCGCCGCCGTCGCCCTCCTGGACCACCTCGCGGGTCGGGACCCGTGGGGGGCTAGCGATCCGTCAACCACCGCCGTGGGGCTGAGGTAACGCCGCGTCACCGACAGCACGCGGCCTGGTCTCGACCCCGGCGCGACCGGTGCGTTCATCGTCACCGAGACCGACGTCAGTCCGGTATTTTTCGCCCGGAACCAGACTCAGGTTGACCTCGACGCAGCGCCCGCCGCTTCAGGTCACCGGCCTGAGTTGATCCATCGGTCACCGAGTGTGACTGTCGCGGCATAACGGCGGCGGCCTGTCGATCATGACCGCGGGTCCCCGAGTGCTCCTGGTGTTGCCAGGGCAACGCTCGCCACCCACGACCCCGCGCCGCGCGCGCCGCGCCCGCGCCGTGCCGGTTTCGCCGAAACTCCCCGCACGCGGGCGGTCGGACCGCATACTGGGCTCGCCCACGCACCGCCGGTTGCCCGCCGGCGGGTTTGCCCGGCGCCCGGTCGTGCCCTCCGGTCGTCCCCGATCGCCGCTATGGATGCGCGCTCCGGCGTGCCGTTCAGGGGAGCCATGACCGCCACCATGCCCGCGACTGTGCCCACGACTGTGCCCACGACTGTGCCCACGACTCTGCCCACGACTCTGCCCACGACTCTGCCCACGACTCTGCCCACGACTCTGCCCACGACTCTGCCCACGACTCTGCCCACGACTCTGCCCACGACTCTGCCCACGACTCTGCCCACGACTCTGCCCACGACTCTGCCCACGACTCTGCCCACGACTGTGCCCACGACTGTGCCCGAGACGATTCCGGCGGCCCGGACCGTGGTCCGGCGGCTGCCCGACCTCGAAGCCGCCGCGGCGGACCCCGCCCGGGTGCCGAGGGTGCCGGCGCCGAGGCGCCCGGAGCCGCCCACCGCCGTGCCCGCCGAGCGGCCGGACCGGGTCCGGGTGCACGCTCACCTGGTGTTGCGCCAGGTCATGGAGGTGCTCGACGGGCGCCGCCCGGCCGGGCAGTTGGCCGACGTGGTGACCGAGCCGGTGCTGCGCTACCTGGCGGCGGCCGCGGGCCGGCTGGACGATCCCGGCTACCGATTGCCGCGCACCGGCGGACGGCGCGGCGGGCTGCACCGCGACGGCCTGCACCACGACGGGCTCGGCGAGCGCACCCGGGCGGCCGGGTTGCGGTCGATGCGGGTGTGTCACCCCGCCGACGGGGTTGCCGAGATCAGCGTGGTCTGGCGCTACCGCGGCCGGTCCCGCGCCCTGGCCGCCCGCTTCGAGCAGGCCGGGCGCGTGCCACGCGGACCGGCACCGGACGGCACGGACCGGCCCGGGTCACGCCCCGGCGCCGAGCCGCACTGGCGCTGCACAGCGCTGCGACTCGGCTGACCGGCGGCACCGGCGGACCGACTAACCCCTGGCGCTGGTCCGGGTGCCGTGGCAGTGCTTGTACTTACGGCCCGAGCCGCACGGGCACGGCTGGTTGCGGGCCGGCTCCACCGAGCCGCTCGCCGCGCCGCCGGCCTGACCGCCGGACCGGGACTCCGTGCCGTCCTCCGCCGGGCCGCTGTAGCGCAGCGCGCTGGTGTTCGCGGGACCGCCGACGCCGACCCCGCGCAGTGCGCTCGGCACCGCCGGGCCGTCGGCCGACGGGTCCTGCACGGGGGTGGAGTGCCGACCGCGCTTGCTGGCCGGCACCCCGGCGGGCGGTGCGGCTGCCGCGCCGGCCGCGGCCACCTCGCCGCCGATGGTCCCGGCCGCCGTCACCACGTCGCCATTGCTCGTCGACGGGTGCGCGGGGCTGGCCGGCTCGGTCGCGTCGTCGTTGCCCTCGATCGCCATGCCGGGGCGGGTGGTGGCCTCGACCGGGGCGACCTGCACGTTGAACAGGTAACCGACGGCCTCTTCCTTGATCCCGTCCATCATGGCCGCGAACATGTCGAAGCCCTCGCGCTGGTACTCGATCAGCGGGTCGCGCTGGGCCATCGCGCGCAGCCCGATGCCCTCCTTGAGGTAGTCCATCTCGTAGAGGTGCTCGCGCCACTTGCGGTCCAGCACGGTGAGCAGGATCTGCCGCTCCAGCTCGCGCATGCCGCCCTGCGCGGGGATGGTCTCGTCGATCTCGACCTCGCGCCGGTTGTAGGACTCCATCGCGTCGGCCAGCACCGCGTCGTTCACCAGGTCGCGGGTCAGCTCGATCGGCTCACCGAACTCGTCGCTACCGCTGTCGGCGGCCTCGACCAGGTCCTGCCAGCGGATGCTGATTGGGTACAGGGTGCCCAGCGCGGTCCACAGCGCGTCGAGGTCCCAGTCCTCGGCGTAGCCGTCCTTGGTCGCGCCGTCGATGTAGGCCGCGACCACGTCGGTGATCATGTGGTCGACCTGCTCGCGCAGGTTCTCCCCGGCGAGCACCCGGCGGCGCTCGGCATAGATCACCTTGCGCTGCTGGTTCATCACCTCGTCGTACTTGAGCACGTTCTTGCGGATCTCGAAGTTCTGCTGCTCGACCTGCGTCTGCGCGCTGCGGATGGCCTTGGTGACCATGCCGGCCTCGATCGGCACGTTGTCCGGCACGTTCAGCCGGTTCATGATCGCCTCGACGGCCTGGCCGTTGAACCGGCGCATCAGCTCGTCACCCAGCGACAGGTAGAACCGGGACTGGCCCGGGTCGCCCTGGCGGCCGGACCGGCCGCGCAGCTGGTTGTCGATCCGCCGCGACTCGTGCCGCTCGGTGCCCAGCACGTACAGCCCGCCGGCGTCGCGGACCTCCTCGGCCTCGGCGGCGACCTGTTCGCGGGCCTTGGCGAGAGCGGCGTCCCAGGCGGCCTCGTACTCCTCGCGGGTCTCCACCGGGTCGAGGCCGCGGCCGCGCAGGTCCTCGTCGGCCATGAAGTCCGGGTTGCCGCCGAGCATGATGTCGGTACCGCGGCCGGCCATGTTGGTGGCCACCGTGACCGCGCCGGCGTGCCCGGCCTGGGCGATGATCGACGCCTCGCGCTCGTGGTGCTTGGCGTTGAGCACCTCGTGCGGCACGCCGCGCGACATCAGTAGCTTGGACAGGTACTCGGACTTCTCCACGCTGGTGGTGCCGACCAGGACCGGCTGGCCGGCCTGGTGCCGCTCGGTGATGTCGTCGGCGACCGCGTCGAACTTGGCCGGCTCGGTCTTGTAGATCAGGTCGGACTGGTCGGCCCGGACCATCGGCCGGTTGGTCGGGATCGACACCACGTTCATCTTGTAGATCTGGTGCAGCTCGGCCGCCTCGGTCTGGGCGGTACCGGTCATCCCGGAGAGCTTGCTGTAGAGCCGGAAGTAGTTCTGCAGGGTGATCGTGGCCAGGGTCTGGTTCTCGGCCTTGATCTCGACCTTTTCCTTGGCCTCGATGGCCTGGTGCATGCCCTCGTTGTAGCGCCGGCCCATCAGCACCCGGCCGGTGAACTCATCGACGATGAGCACCTCGCCGTCGCGCACGATGTAGTCCTTGTCGCGCTTGAACAGCTCCTTGGCCTTCATGGCGTTGTTCAGGTAACCGACCAGCGGGGTGTTCGCCGACTCGTAGAGGTTGTCGATGCCGAGCTGGTCCTCGATGTAGGCGACGCCCTCCTCGGTGACGCCCACGGTCCGCTTGCGCTCGTCGACCTCGTAGTGCACGTCCTTGATCATCAACGGCGAGAGCCGGGCGAACTCGGTGTACCAGCGGGCGCTCTGCTCGGCCGGCCCGGAGATGATCAGCGGCGTGCGGGCCTCGTCGATCAGGATCGAGTCGCACTCGTCGACGACCGCGAAGTTGTGGCCGCGCTGCACCATGTCCTCGGTCAGCCAGGTCATGTTGTCGCGCAGGTAGTCGAAGCCGAACTCGTTGTTGGTGCCGTAGGTGATGTCCGAGTTGTAGGCCTCGCGGCGCTCGGCGGGCGACATCTCGGAGAGGATCACCCCGACGCTCAGGCCCAGGAAGCGGTGGATCCGGCCCATGTTCTCGGCGTCGCGCTTGGCCAGGTAGTCGTTCACCGTGACCACGTGCACCCCGTCGCCGGAGATCGCGTTGAGGTAGGCGGGGAGCACACAGGTGAGCGTCTTGCCCTCACCGGTTCTCATCTCCGCCACGTTGCCGAGGTGCAGGGCCGCGCCGCCCATCAGCTGGACCTTGAAGTGGCGCTGCCCGATCGTGCGCACGGCGCCCTCGCGGACCACCGCGAACGCCTCGGGGAGGAGGTCGTCCAGCGTCTCGCCCTCGGCGTAGCGGGCCCGGAACTCGTCGGTCTTGGCCCGCAGCTCGGCGTCGGTGAGCCCGTGCACGTCGGCTTCGAAGGTATCGACGTGGTCGGCGATACGACTGAGCCGCCGCACCAACTTTGTCTCACCGGCACGGAGCAGACGGTTCAGTACCACCGGATGACCTCAGCTCATATTCGTGATGCGCCGCGGAGCGCGGACGCCTTTACGCCTCCATGGTAGGCACTACGCAACATACCGAGGGCACGGGCTTGGTCAGCCCGTGCCCTCGGTAGTGGTGGTTATGGCGGTCAGCCTGTTCAGGCCAGCCTGATCACTCCGTAGTCGTAGCCCTTGCGCCGGTACACCACACTCGGCAGGCCGGTCTCCTCGCAGGAGAACAGGTAGAAGTCGTGGCCGACGAGCTCCATCTGGGAGAGCGCGTCGTCGATTGACATGGGCTTGGCTTCGTGCTCCTTGTGGCGCACGATCTGGCCGGGGAGGCCCTCGATGTCCGCCGCGCCCCTGGGCATCGGAACGGCGACCTCGGGGTACTGCTCGACCCGTTCCGAACTGAGTTCCTCATCGAGCAACATGGTGCCGGCCCTCGGGCTCATGCCAGCCATGGTGCGAACGGTGCCCTGGGCTCGACGGCCGTAAGGCACCCGGCGACGGTCATGCGCGCGTCGCAGGCGCGATTCCAACTTGGCGATGGCGCTGTCTAGCGCCGCGTAGAAGTCCGGCCCGCAGGCCTCTGCCCGGGCTACCGGCCCACAGCCGCGCCCGGTGATCTCAACTCGCTGGCAACTCTTGGACTGCCGCCGGTTCCGCTCGTGGAAGAGCTCGACTTCCATTCCGACGATCTTGTGGTCGTAGCGTTCCAGCCGGGCGAGCTTGTCGCCGACATGGATCCTGAAATGTTCCGGAACCTCCACGTTCCGACCCGTAACGACTATCTCCACTCGGACCTCCCTCGCACTCGCTGTAGCACTCGCGTCGGGAAAACTCTTCGTTTGGTTGTCTAGACCGGTCTCTCTGGTTACGTGTCCTTCACCACGTGTTCAAGCCGTGGGACGCACGGTAACTCGCATCACGGTCCGGCAACAGTCCTTACCGATCAGGAGACCCCACCTGGGCGGACTCGCTTTCTGACGGTTCCCCGAACGGCTGCGAGCCACTAGAGTGGGCCGGATCGATTGACTACCCGCTGGGTGTGATAAGTGAACCCACCGGTCGCGTCGCAGAGCACCAGGGCGCCGGACACCGCGACGCCGGCCCCGCGCAGCGCCGCCACGCAGCCGCGCAGCGTCGCGCCCGTGGTCACCACGTCGTCCAGGAGGAACACCGACACCCCGGCGGGCGGCAGCGCCTCCGCCCGGACCAGCACCCGACCCCGCAGGTTGGCCGCCCGCGCGGCCGCGTCGAGCCCGACCGAGTCCCGCCCACCCCGGCGCATCCGAAGCGTCCGGGTTAACCCGATCGAGCCACCCGCCGCCGCGAACCGGGGTGCCACCAATTCGGCCATCCGCGCCGCCAGCGCCAGCATGTGGTGTCCGCCCCTGGCTCTGGCGGCCGATGCGCGGGACGGCGCCGGCACCAACCAGCACGGGCCGCCCAGCAACGGCGCACCCGGCGCGGTGAGCAAGGCGGCGGCCAGCAGCTCGCCCAGCGGCGCCGCCAGCTCCCGGCGGCCGCGCTCCTTGTAGGCCAGCAGCGCGGCGCGCAACGGACCGGAGTACGCGCCGACCGCCACCGTGGCGCAGTCCGTGCCCGCCACCCCGACCACCGTCCCCGGCGGCCCCACCCCCGCACCGCACCGCGCGCACCACGGCGGGCCGGGCGCTCCGCAACCGGCACAGCCGGCCGGCAGCACCAGGTCGGCCAGCCCCGCGAGCAGTGCGCGCGCGCCCCCTGAGGCCGCGCGGTCACCCGGTCGAAAGTTCACTACGCAAGGATGACCCGGAGCCGCGACGACAACGCCGGATCGGAGATCGAAAAGGCGCGGTTGTCCACAGCGGGGCAAGTCCACAGCGGGCAGTTGACAGCGGGCCGGTCGACAGCGCGGCAGTGACGGCGCGGGCAGGCTCGCGGCACAGCGGTCCACAGCGGAGGTGTATGTGCGCAGGGTGCGGTTCTACCGGTACGGCGGGCCCGAGGTGCTGACCGTGGAGGAGGCATCGGTGCCGGAGCCCGGCGTGGGTGAGCTGCTGCTCGAGGTGAGCCTGGCCGGCGTCACGCTGCCGGTGGTCCGGCTGACCCGGGGCAACCCGGACGGCGGCGGCGCGCCGCTGCCCTACGCGCCCGGCGGCGAGGTGGTCGGCCGGGTCGCCGGGATCGGTCCCGGCGTCATCGGGTGGACGGTCGGGCAGCGGGCGGCCGGGCTGGCATTCCACGGCAGCTACGCCGAGTTCGCCGTGGTGTCCGCCGCGCTGCTGAACCCGGTACCGGACGGGATCAGCGACGAGGCCGCCGTGCTGCTGGTCCGGGGCGGGCAGGTGGCGCTCGGCGCGCTCGATGCCTCGTGCCTGCGGGCCGGCGAGAGCGTGCTGGTCACCGCCGCCGCCAGTGGGGTGGGGCACCTGGCGGTCCAGCTGGCCAGGGCGCGCGGCGCGGGGCGGGTGATCGCGGCCGTCGGTCCGGACGGTGCCGCCGCGAAGGCGGACGCGCTGCGCGCGCTGGGCGCCGACCAGGTGGCCGACTACCAGGCCAGCGACTGGGGCGCCCCGGTGGACGTGGTGCTGGACGGGGCCGGCGGCACGGTGCAGACGGCCGGCCTGGACGCGCTGGCCCCGTTCGGGCGGCTGGTCAGCTACAACGGCGTCGGCGGCAACCTGGACGCCAACGAGCTGCGGATGCGCAGCGCGGCCGTCATCGGGTTCAACATGGCGCACTTCGCGCGGCTGCGCCCGGAGGCCTACGCGGCCAACCAGCGCACGCTGTGGGAGCTGTGCCTGGCCGGCGAGCTGCGGCCGCTGGTACACCGCGTGTTGCCCCTGGAGCGGGCCGAGACGGCGCACCGCATCATCGAGGCGCGGGAGAACGTCGGCCGGGTGCTGCTCGCCGCCCAGCCGTAGTTCCGGCTCGCACACACCTGGTGGAGGCCGCACAGGGCCTGCACGGTCTGTGCGAGCGGCACCAGGTCTGTGCGGGCCGCCACGACGGGCTCAGCCAGCTCAGCCGGGGAAGCCTGCCACCGAGCTGGCTGCGCCGCCGACCAGTTGGCGCCAGCTGCCCAGGTCGTCCGCGCCGAAGCTCCACAGCCCGTTCTGGTCGGTCACCAGCAGCGGGCGGCCGGGGCCGGTGGCGATCGCGGTGAGCGGCGGGGTGAGGTTGTTGGTCGGCAGCGGGTGCAGGTCAAGGCCGTCCACCGAGACCAGGGCGACCGCGGTGTCCGGGCGCCGGCCGGCCACCGCGATCTGGTCGGCGGCCCGCCAGTCCACCGCGACCAGCGAGGTGAGTTTGTTCGGCAGCAGCATCCGCACGTTGCGCACGCTGACCGCCCCCGCCGGGGACCGCGCCACCGCCCCGACCACCAACATGCCGCTGATGACGGCCGCCACCCGCATCCCGTCCCGGGACAGCCGCAGGTCGTTGATCTGGCCCAGCGAGGTCAGCGCGGAGTCGTCCATCGGGGCCACCGACGGGTGGCCGGACTGGTCGAGCACCAACCGGACCACCGCCGTGCCGTTGCGTACCGTCCAGACCTCGTTGCCCGGCGGCGTCCAGGTGGGCCGGGTCAACGTGGCGCCCTGCACCCCGCTCGGCGCCAGCGGGCCGCCGACCCGGCCGATCAGCAGCTGCCGGCCGGCCTGCCGGCTCACCGCGGCCAGCCGCTGGCCGTCGGCGGACAGCGTCGCGGAGAGCAGGTCGTAGCCGCCGGCGCCGGGCGGCCCGGCCAACGGGTCACCGAGCCCGTTGGCGCCCAGCGTGCGCGCCTTGCCGCCGACCACGACCAGCCCGGCGACGTCCGGCCGTGGGTCGTCGGCGCCGGCCAGGTCGGCGAACGTCTCCCGGGTCACGATGGGGTGCTCGGGCAGCATCGGGGCACCGTCGTCGAGCAGCCGGACCCTGGTCACGTTCACCTCGCCCAGGCTCAGCGCCACCTGGGCGGCCAACAGCCGGCGGCGGGCGTCGTCCAGGTCACCGAGCTCGGTCAGGTCGACGATGATCGCGCCGTCCGGGGTCTCCGCGACGTTCGAGCGCAGCCGGGCGGTGCGCGGGATGGCGCTGGTCGCGGCGCCGGTGAGGGCGTCGGACGGGCCGGCGAGCAGGGCGTCCACCATCCGCGACGGCATGGTGCGCGCCGGGTTGGCCGGCAGGTAGCGCAGGTCCGGCACGGGGCTGTCCTGCACCGGGTCCATGAAGTAGGCGCGGACGGCCTTGAAGTTCGCCTGGAAGTCCGACAGCCGCACGATGGTGCCGCTGGGCGGCCCGTCGATGCGCCACTGGTCGCCGTCCTTGGCGACCTGGATGTCCACCTCGACCGGGGCCTCGGCCTGCATGAAGCTGCCGTCCAGGCTGCGCCGGCCGATCTGGCTGCCGCGCAACCGCACCACGGCCCGGTCGCCGTCGCCCGGTGGGCGGGCGTAGACGGTGTCGAACTGGTCGGCCAGCACGGTGAGCGAGGCCGCATCGTCCCAGCTCTGCGCCCCGCCGGTGAGGAATCGGCGCGCGGCCGCATGGCGGTTGTCGCTGCTGCCGGAGGCGTTGACGAAGCCGCGGACCAGATCCAGCGGGTTGGCGTTGTTGCCCGGTCCGGGGGGCAGCGCGGGGCCCTCGCCCTCGGTGACCTTGCGCAGCACCTGCACCGGCGACTCGTTCGGCACCGTCGCGCAGCCGGCCAGCAACCCGGCGGCCAGCAGCACCAGCAGCACCCGGACCCAGCCGCGGCTCACCATTGCTCCCCGATGCCCGCCGAGCTCACCCGACCGGCCCCGTCGGCGCCGTTCTGCGACGTCGAACCCGGTCCCGACCCGGTACCCGCGCCCGGAGCCGCCCCGGGACTCGATGCTGGTGTTGATGCGGGTGTCGATGCGGGCAGCCCCGGAACGCTCGCCGCCGGGCCGGTCGCCGAGGACCCCACCGGCTCGGCGGCGGCGAGCAGTGCACCGTCGAGCGGCTCGTCGGTCGGCACCAGGGTCAGCGGGCTGCCGTCCAGCTCGCCGCCGACCGTGCGGGGCAGGGTGAGCCGGAACGCCGCGCCGCGACCGGGTTCGCCCCAGGCCTGCAACCAACCGCCGTGCAGCCGGGCGTCCTCCAGGCTGATGGACAGCCCGAGCCCGGTGCCGCCGCTGCGCCGGGCCCGCGACGAGTCGGCCCGCCAGAACCGGTTGAACACCAGCCCGGCCTCCCCCGGCCGCAACCCCAGGCCGTGGTCGCGGACCAGTACCGCGACGCTGTCCTCGTCGGCGCCCAGCCGGATCTGGATCGGCCGGCCCTCGCCGTGGTCCAGCGCGTTGGCCACCAGGTTGCGCACGATCCGCTCCACCCGGCGCGGGTCGATCTCGGCGTACACCCCCGGCGGCACGTCCAGCTCGAGCCGGGTGCCACTCTCCTCGGCCAGACCCCGGACCGCCTCCACCGCGCGCCGCACCACCGACCGCATGTCGGTGCGCTCGGCGCCCAGCTCGGCCATGCCGGCGTCCAGCCGACTGATCTCGAGCAGGTCGGCGAGCAGTGCCTCGAACCGGTCCAGCTCCTCGACCAGCAGCTCCGAGGACCGGCGCAGCGCGTGCGGCAGCTGGTCGCGGGACGCGAAGAGCACGTCGGCGGCCATCCGCACGGTGGTCAGCGGGGTGCGCAGCTCGTGGCTGACGTCGGAGGTGAACCGCCGCTGCAGCGCGCCGAACTCCTCGAGCTGGCGGATCTGGCTCTGGATGCTGCTGGCCATCTCGTTGTAGGACTCGGCGAGGCGGGCCACCTCGTCGTCGCCCTTCACCGGCATCCGTTCCTCGAGATGCCCGTCGGCGAACCGCTCCGCCACCTCGGCGGCCTGCTGCACGGGGCGCACCACCTGCCGGGTGACCAGGCTGGTCACCGCGGCGAGCAGCAGGACCAGCACCAGCCCGCCGACGATCAGCGTGCTCTGCACGAGGCCCAGCGTGCGTTGCTCGGCGGCCAGCGAGAACAGCAGGTAGAACTGCAGGTCGCGGCCCGCGGTACGGACCGGTTGGCCGTAGATCACCATCGGCACGCCGTCCACGGTCTTGAACTCCACCGCGAGCGCGCCGCTCTGCACCGCGCGGCGCAGGTCCAGCGGGATGGTGTCCAGCCGGCCGGCCCAGGCCTGGTTGCCGCCCCGGGCGTCCTCGGTCGCCAGCACGGCGCGGAAGTCACCGGCGTTCTGGGTGCTGGGCTGGTCGGTCAGCGTGGTCACGCTGAGCCGGTCGAGGGCCTTGTTGAGGGTGCCCTCGACGTACTCGTCGTCCGGGTTGACGCCGGACAGGTCACGCTCCAGCTCAGCGGTGGCGGTCTCCATCTGGATCCGGGCCGCGTCGACCTTGCCCTGGACCAGGCGCTCCGCGATCTCGGTCTGCAGCAGCAACCCGAGCACGATCAACACACCGGCGCACAGCGCGAGCGTGCTCACCGCCACCCGCAGCTGCAGGGAGCGCCGCCACGCTGCCCCGAAGATGGCCCGCAGCTCGGCGAACAGGTGGCCCAGCCCGCGCACGATGGCGCGCGTCCGGCGGGCACCTGGGATACGAAGCACCAGCGCGCCGGCCCGACGCGCGGCCGACCGAGCTGTCATCAGGACGGACTGGTTGCCCGGCTGATCGCCGGGTCGGTCACGGAGGTCCGGCCTTGTACCCCACGCCTCGCACCGTCAGCACCACCTCAGGTCGCTCCGGATCACGCTCCACCTTGGACCGCAACCGCTGCACGTGCACGTTCACCAGCCTGGTGTCCGCCGCGTGCCGGTAGCCCCACACCTGTTCGAGGAGCACCTCGCGAGTGAACACCTGCCGGGGCTTGCGGGCCAGTGCCACCAGCAGGTCGAACTCCAGCGGGGTGAGTGAGATGGCCTGACCGGCCCGCATCACCTGGTGCGCCGGGACATCGATGTCCACCTCGCCCACCGTCAGCATCTCGGCGGGCTCGGCATCGGTGCGGCGCAGCCGGGCCCGGATCCGGGCGACCAGCTCCTTGGGCTTGAACGGCTTGATCACGTAGTCGTCGGCGCCGGACTCGAGACCGAGCACCACGTCCACGGTGTCGCTCTTCGCCGTGAGCATCACGATCGGCACGCCGGACTCGGCACGGATCGCCCGGCACACGTCGATGCCGTTCATCCCGGGCAGCATCAGATCCAGCAGCACCACGTCGGGACGCAGCTCGCGCACCGCCGGCAGCGCGCGTGGGCCGTCGGACACCACAGCCGTGTCGAAACCCTCCCCGCGCAGCACGATGGAGAGCATCTCGGAAAGCGCAGGGTCGTCGTCGACTACCAGTACGCGCGACTTCATGACCGGTATCGTGTCATCCCCGCCCGACAGTGCGACGCGGCGGTCCGAAGGTGGCGGCGTTTTACACCCCACAGACCCCTGACAGCGGCGTTATCCTGGGCTAATGGGTATTAGAAGACTCAACCATGCAGTGTTGTACATCCGGGACGTCGAGCGCAGCGTCGCCTTCTACCGGGATGTGCTCGGTTTCCGCGAGATCCACCGGCTCCCCAACGCCGCGTTCCTCCGGGCCGCCGACTCGGACAACGACCACGACCTCGGGCTGTTCCAGATCGGCGCGCAGGCCGCCGACTCGCCGGCCGGGCGCACCGCGGTGGGGCTCTACCACCTGGCCTGGTCGGTCGGCACGCTCACCGAGCTGGCCGAGTACGAGCAACGGCTGCGCGAGGCAGGCGCACTGGTCGGCGCCTCCGACCACGTGACCACCAAGGCGCTCTACGCCAAGGACCCGGACGGGCTGGAGTTCGAGGTGTCCTGGCTGGTGCCGCTGGACCGGGTCACCGAGGCGATGCGGGGCGAGCTGGCCATCGCGCCGCTGGACCTGACCGCGGAGATCCTCCGCTGGGGCCCCGACCTGGTCGGCATGTCCTGACCCGCACGGGGTTCCCCGCGAGTCGGGGATTCCGTCCGCGCGAGTCGGGGATTCTGTCAGCGCGCCCGGACGCTCTCAGCACGACCGCCGCCGCGCTCCACGGCTGAGTACGGTCGGCGCCATGCCGCTGACCCACCCCGCCCATCCCGCGCACCCCGGCCGCCCGCACCGCCCGGAGTTCGGCGTGAACCCGGTGTTCACCAGCGAGCCGATGACCGTGCCCAAGTACGCGTTGCCGGCCAGCGGCATGGACCCGGACATCGCGTACCAGATCGCGCACGACGAGCTGATGCTCGACGGCAACGCCCGGCTGAACCTGGCGACCTTCGTGTCCACCTGGATGGAGCCGCAGGCCACGAAGCTGATGTCCGAGTGCTTCGACAAGAACATGATCGACAAGGACGAGTACCCGCGCACCGCCGAGCTGGAGGAGCGGTGCGTGCGGATGCTCGCCGGGCTGTGGCACGCCGCCGAGCCGCACGCCGCCGTCGGCTGCTCGACCACCGGCTCGTCCGAGGCGTGCATGCTCGCCGGCCTGGCACTCAAGCGGCGCTGGCAGCGGGCCCGCCAGGAGGCCGGCGAGCAGTCGGACCGGCCGAACATCGTCATGGGCATCAACGTGCAGATCTGCTGGGAGAAGTTCGCCAACTTCTGGGAGGTCGAGCCGCGGTACGTGCCGATGGACGGCGACCGGTTCACCCTGTCCGCCGAGGAGGCCGTGAAGCTGGTCGACGAGAACACCATCGGCGTGGTGGCCATCCTCGGCTCCACGTTCGACGGTTCGTACGAGCCGGTGGCCGAGATCGTCGCCGCGCTGGACGAGCTCCACGGGCGCACCGGGCTGGACGTGCCGGTGCACGTGGACGGCGCGTCCGGGGCGATGATCGCGCCGTTCCTGGACCCGGCGCTGACCTGGGACTTCCAGCTGTCCCGGGTGGCTTCGATCAACACCTCCGGGCACAAGTACGGGCTCGTGTACCCCGGCGTCGGCTGGATCGTGTGGCGGGACGCGGCGGCGCTGCCCGAGGACCTGGTGTTCCGGGTCAACTACCTCGGCGGTGACATGCCGACCTTCGCGCTGAACTTCTCCCGCCCGGGCGCGCAGGTGGCGGCCCAGTACTACAACTTCCTGCGGCTGGGCTTCGAGGGCTACCGGCGGGTGCAGCAGGGCTCCCGGGACGTGGCCACGCGGCTCGCCGGCGAGATCGCGAAGCTCGGCCCGTTCCGGCTGCTCACCGACGGCGGCGAGCTGCCGGTGTTCGCGTTCACCCTGAACGCCGACGTCACCGGCTACTCGGTGTTCGACGTCTCGGCCGGCCTGCGGGAGAACGGCTGGCTGGTACCGGCGTACACGTTCCCGGCCAACCGCACCGACCTGGCCGCGCTGCGCATCGTGATCCGCAACGGCTTCAGCCATGACATGGCCGACATGCTGCTCGCCGACCTGGGTCAGCTGTTGGCCCGGCTGGCCAAGCAGTCCGAGCCGGTGCGCGGCAGGGAGGCGGCCGGCTTCGCGCACGGCGCCGGTTCCGCGAAGTAGCCGCCACGACGGACGCCCGGGGAACCGACCGGGTCAGAGGGTGCCGGTCGGTTGCCAGCCGGGCGGGCCGAACAGGTAGCCGCCCCGGTCCCGCCAGGACCGCGCCCGGCGCAGGTCGCGAACGATCGCGGCGTACTCGCCGAACTGCAGCCGCAGCAGGTTGTAGGTGTCCACCGGCTTGGTCAGGCCGTAGGTCGGCCGGTGCCGCTCCTCGGCGAAGGTGCCGAACAGCCGATCCCAGATGATCAGGATGCCGGCGTAGTTCTTGTCCAGGTACTCCGGGTCGCTGCCGTGGTGGACCCGGTGGTGCGACGGGGTGTTGAAGACGAGCTCGAACGCCCTCGGCAGCTTGTCGATCTTCTCGGTGTGCACCCAGAACTGGTACATCAGGTTGATCGAGAACCCGGTGTACACCAGCACCGGCGGCATCCCGAGCAGCGGCAGCGGCAGCCACATCAGGTTCTCGAACCAGAGGTTCCACTTCTGCCGCAGCGCGGTGGAGTAGTTGAAGTACGCGCTGGAGTGGTGCGCCTGGTGCGC
This sequence comes from Pseudonocardia sp. Cha107L01, assembly GCF_052566575.1. Taxonomy (NCBI): domain Bacteria; kingdom Bacillati; phylum Actinomycetota; class Actinomycetes; order Pseudonocardiales; family Pseudonocardiaceae; genus Pseudonocardia; species Pseudonocardia sp. Cha107L01. Next base: position 2,923,243 of record NZ_CP199579.1, on the reverse strand, counting down.
CGCCCAGACGACCCGGATCCGGTGCGACATCCGGTGGTAGAAGTACCAGAGCAGGTCGACGGCCAGGATCAGCAGCGCCCAGGTCCACCAGGCGTCGGCCGGCAGGTGCCAGGGCGCGAGGTAGACGTAGATCGCGGCGAACCCGACCAGCGAGACGGTCCGGAACACGACGGCGGACAAGGACCCGATCAACCCCATGAACAGGCTGGTGCGGGTGTCCGCCGGGGCGTACCCGCGCAGCGGCGGGTCGCCGTCGCTGTGCCGGATGGCGAGCAGCTCGACGACGATGAACAGCGCGAACACCGGCAGCGCGTAGCCCACCGGGTCGTGCAGCTGCGCCAGCATCGCGTCGAGCACCGCAACCTCCCGCGTCCTTAACTCGCCGGTAACTTACCGCGGGAATCCCCAGTTCAGAAGCCGTGGGTGGCGACTGGTCCCAGAGGACCACTCGCCACTCACGGGGCCTGACCTGGGGATTCGCCGGAATGTGCACCGTGCGGACGGCGGCGTTCTCCCACTAGGATCGCGGTATGGATCTTGGCGTCGGTCTGCCCTCCACCATCCCCGGCGCGACCGGGGCGGACATCCTGATCTGGGCGCGCGAGGCGGACACCGCCGGTTTCGCCAGCGTCGGCACCCTGGACCGGGTCGTCTACGGCAACCACGAGACGATCCCGACGCTGGCCGCCGCCGCGGCGGTGACCAGCCGGGTCCGGCTGACCACGGCGATCCTCATCGCACCGCACCGGGGCAACGGCGCGATCCTGGCCAAGCAGCTGGCCACCGTGGACAGTTTCTCCGGCGGCCGGCTGACACTGGGCATCGCGGTCGGCGGCCGACCGGACGACTACGAGGCCGCCGGTGCCGACTTCGACGGCCGGGGCGCGGTGTTCGACGCGCAGCTGGCCGAGTTCCGCGCGGTCTGGGGCGGCGAGTCGCGGGGAACCGCCGGAGCGATCGGGCCGGCCCCGGTGCAGGCCGGCGGGCCGCCGCTGCTGATCGGCGGGACAGGTAAGGCCGCCCTGCGCCGGGTCGTGAGCCGCGGCGCCGGCTGGATCGCCGGCGGCGGCGGACTGCCGATGTTCAACCAGGGTGCCGAGCGGATCCGCCGGGCCTGGAGCGAGGCCGGCCGCGACGGCGCGCCCCGGTTCGCCGCGCTGTCCTACTTCGCTCTCGGCCCGGACGCCGTCTCGCTGGCCGAGGGCTACCTGCACAACTACTACGCGTTCCTCGGCGACTACGCGAGCAACATCTCGGCCGGCGCGCTGACCACCGAGGCCGACATCCGCGACACGGTCGCCGGGTTCGCCGACGCGGGCTGCGACGAGCTGGTGCTGTTCCCCTGCTCGCCGGACGTCGACCAGCTGCGCAGGCTGGCCGACGTCGCCCTGGCCTGACCCGGCCGAAGCAACCGCGACCCGCGAGCCCCGCGGCTCTAGGCCAGCAGGTCCTTGACCACGACGTCCACGGACACCTCGCCGCTCCCGTCCAGCACCCGCCACGGGCTGACCCAGTCCGCCGCCGCCAGCTCGTCGTACACCCGCGAGCACCGTCGCTGCAGGGCGTCGTCGGACTCGTAGCTGTCCCGCGCACGGGAGGCGTCCAGCGTCTCCCGCCGCGCGGCCCGCTCGGCGGCGACCTCCCGGGGCACCCGGAGCAGCAGCTGCAGGTCCGGCGCCGGGATCGCGAACCGCTCCAGCTCGAGCGCCCGCACCCAGGCCACGAAGTCCCCGGCGCCGCTCTGGTGCAGCCGGGCCGCACCGTAGGCCGCGTTGGAGGCCAGGTACCGGTCCACCAGCACCACGTCCGACTCGGCCAACGCGGTGCGCAGCTCGCCGGCCGCCGCCCGCCGGTCCAGCCCGAACAGCACCGCCATGCCGTGCACCGAGTCGGTCAGGTCACCGAGGCGGCCGTGCAGCGCGTCGGCCACGAGCGAGCCGTAGACGTCGGCGTCGTAGCGCGGGAACGCGGCGCGGGCGACCCGGGCACCGCCGGCCGACAGCGCCCCGGCCAGCGTCTCGACCAGGGTGCGCTTGCCGGCCCCGTCCAGGCCCTCGATCACCACCAGGCGTCCCACGCCCGGCAGGCTAGCCACCGGCCGCGTTCCCCGACTCAGCTACCCGCCCGTGAGCTCAGGCGATCAGGTCCGCCACCGACGGCCAGCTGGCGGCGAACCCCGGGTGCAGGGTGAGCCCGGCCAGCTCGTCCTGGCGGACCCAGGCGACCTCGGTGCTCTCCGCGCTCAGCGTGGTGATCGGGACCAGCGAGTCGGCCTCGGCGAACACCGTCACGTAGGACCAGCCGCCGTGGTCGTCGACGTACTGGCCGGTCACCGTGTACGCCGACGCCGGCAGCGAGGCCTCCTCCCACGCCTCTCTGCCGGCGGCCTGCACGGCGGTCTCGTCGGGCGCGCGCGCACCGCCGAGCAGGCCCCAGGTGTCACCGTGGTGGCTCCACGAGGCGCGGTGCTGCATCAGCAGCCACCGCGTCCCGTCGTCCGAGCGGTGCTGGGCCAGCAGCCCGGCCGCGCCGAACAGGCCCCAATGCCGGTGGCCGCGCGCACAGCGCGTCCACCCGTCGCCGGCTGGCACCGGGGGCCGACCTCAGTACCGGTAGTGGTTGGGCTTGTACGGGCCCTCGACGTCCACCCCGATGTACTCGGCCTGGTCCTTGGTGAGCTTGGTCAGCTCACCGCCGAGGGCGAGCACGTGCACCTTGGCGACCTTCTCGTCAAGGATCTTGGGCAGCATGTAGACGTCGTTGTTGTACTCCTCGTGCTTCGTGAACAGCTCGATCTGCGCGATCGTCTGGTTGGCGAAGCTGGTGCTCATCACGAACGACGGGTGGCCGGTGGCGTTGCCCAGGTTCAGCAGCCGCCCCTCGGACAGCACGATGATCGAGTGCCCGTCCGGGAAGACCCACTCGTCGACCTGCGGCTTGATGTTGATCCGGTGGATGCCCGGGTAGCGGGCCAGGCCGGCCATGTCCAGCTCGTTGTCGAAGTGCCCGACGTTGCCCACGATCGCCTGGTGCTTCATCCGGGCCATGTGGTCGGCGGTGACGATGTCCTTGTTGCCGGTGGTGGTGATCAGGATGTCGGCCTTGTCGATCACCGACTCCAGGGTGGCGACCTGGTAGCCCTCGAGCAGGGCCTGCAGCGCGCAGATCGGGTCCGCCTCGGTGACGATCACCCGGGCCCCCTGCGCGGACAGCGCCTGGGCCGAACCCTTGCCCACGTCGCCGTAGCCGGCCACCACCGCGACCTTGCCACCGATCAGCACGTCGGTACCCCGGTTGATGCCGTCGACCAGTGAGTGCCGGATGCCGTACTTGTTGTCGAACTTCGACTTGGTCACCGAGTCGTTCACGTTGATCGCCGGGAACAGCAGCAGCCCCTGCTCGGCGAACTGGTAGAGCCGGTGCACCCCGGTGGTGGTCTCCTCGGTGACGCCGCGGATCTCGGCGGCGGCCCGCGTCCAGCGCTGCGGGTCGGCCGACAGCGAGTTGCGGAGCGTCTCCAGGATGACCTTGTACTCGTCGGAGTCGTCGTCCTCGGCATTCGGCACCACGCCGGCCGCCTCGTACTGCACGCCCTTGTGCACCAGCAGGGTGGCGTCACCGCCGTCGTCCAGGATCATGTTCGGTCCCTGGTTGCCGCCGTCCGTGCCGTCGGCGGAGGTCGGCCAGGTGAGCATCTGCTCGGTGCACCACCAGTACTCGTCCAGCGACTCGCCCTTCCAGGCGAAGCAGGGGACTCCCTGGGGCTCCTCCGGCGTGCCGTGCGGGCCCACCACGACCGCGGCGGCCGCACCGTCCTGGGTGGAGAAGATGTTGCACGACGCCCAGCGCACCTGAGCGCCGAGCGACACCAGCGTCTCGATCAGTACCGCGGTCTGCACCGTCATGTGCAGCGAGCCGGAGACCCGCGCCCCGTGCAGCGGCTGCGCCTCGGCGTACTCCCGGCGCAGCGCCATCAGACCCGGCATCTCGTGCTCGGCCAGCCGGATCTCCTTACGGCCGAACTCCGCCAGCGCCAGGTCGGCAACCGCGAAGTCGACCCCGTTGCGCCGGTCGAGCCGGCCGCCGGACCGGACAGTGTCGGTAGTTGGTGCGCTCATGCTCCCCTTGTCCTCCTCATCAGAACAGGGGCCACGCTACCTGGCCGCCCCGCGCCCGATCTAGGTCGAGCCGACCCGTCGAATGCGGCGGGACGAACCGGCGCCGCGGCCGGGCACCGGAGGGAGCGACTCAGCCCGCGTCCGGCGCGATGGCGGCGTCCAGCACGGTCCGGGCCGCCTTGATCCGCCCGCGCCCGGCCAACAACCCCGCCGGGGCCAGCGCGAAGCCGTCGTCCACCGCCATCGGGCAGTGCTCCAGCAGGCCGCGCAGCACCGGGTCGGTGCGCACCGTGCGGCGCACCGCCTCCATGCCGACCTGGTCCGGCTGCCGGAACACCCCGCCGCTCAGCACCACCAGGCCTATCCCGACCTCGCCCAGCGCCTCGCCGGCGACCCGCAGGTGCCGCCGGGCCGCCAGCACCGAGGCCAGTGCGACCAGCCGGCGGTCCTCCGCGCGCCCGCCAGGGTCGTCGGGCAGGAAGTCGGTCTCCTCGGCCAGGCGCAGCACCGCGGGCATCAGCAGGTCGGCCTCCACCGGGTCGACCAGCCCCTCGGACTGGCCTTCGGTGAGGATGCCCGCCGAGGTCGGCCGCATGCCGAGGTCGGCCTCGGCGGTGGACCAGTTCACCTCGGGCTCGTCGTCCGGCCCGGTCGGCGGCAGCGCGGAGTACACGTCGGTGGTGGACGACCCCACGTCGATGACCAGCAGCGCACCCGCACCGGCACCCCGGGAGCGGGCCAGCTCGATGACCCCCCGGCGCACCGCGCCCGGGGTGGCCTGGCGGGCCAGCCGCCGGAACCGAGCGGTGGTCGCCGAACCCCGGCCGCCGACCAGGTGGCCGCCCAGCAGCTCGGCCACCGCGGCGCGGGCAGGCTCGGGCACCACCTCACCGGCGGACCGCAGTACCGCGTCGGTGGCCAGCACGGTGCGGCCGGTGGACTTGAGCAGCGCCAGCGCGTCGGAGCGGACCGGGGCGTGCACCGCCAGCACGATCGGCGCGCGCACCCGCGCCCTGGCCAGCCGGGCGGCATTGCGCAGCAGGGTGCCCTCGGCCGCCGCGTCCACCCCGTCCACCAGCAGCACCACGTCCGGTCGGCTGGCACGCAGCGCGCGCACCCCGCCCGGCTCCAGCAGCCCGGCCTGCACGTGCACCACCCGAGCGCCCGCGGAGCGGGCCACCCGGTAGCCGGCCTCCGTCGTGGCGAGCCGGTCCTGCCCGACCACCGCGAGGCGCAGCCCGCCGCCGGCCGACGAGCAGGCCAGCAGCTCCGCGTCGGACTCGCTGCCCCGGCGCGGGGTGAGCGGGCCGTCCAGGCCGACGGCGGTGGCCGCGGCGAGCACGCCCTCGAGCAGATCGTGCGGGGTGGTGAGGTGCTGGGCGCAGCCGGTCGGGTCACCGTCCGCGTCGATGCCGAGCGCTTTGACCCAGCCGGAACCCACGTCGAGGCAGACGGTGGGCCGGGGGGTCATGGCCGTGGAGAGTATCCGTGATCGGTCAAGGAAGCTGCGTCACCGCGCCATTTGGTGTCGAGCGCAGTGAAATCGGGCGGCGGCCGACCGGACGGTCGGGCCGATCGTGCCAGGTCGCGATAGGGTCCGGGCCCAGTAGAGTGTCATCCGCTCCGGAACTCCCGGACACACCCCAGTCACGACTCAGACACGCCTCACTGCCGAGAAGAAGACGCGACAGGAGACCGAGATGCTCGGGCTGATGCAGGACCGTCCACTTGTCCTCCCGCACATTTTCCACCGGGCCGAGCAGTTGTTCGGGCGCAAGGAGATCGTCACCGCCACCGCGGACGGCGAGCAGCGCATCACCATCGCCGAGTGGGCGCAGCGGGTCCGCCGGCTGGCCACCGCGCTGGACCGCCTCGGCATCAGCGCGGACGGCCGGGTGGCCACCTTCTGCTGGAACACCGCCGCCCACCTCGAGCTGTACCTGGCGGCGCCGTGCACCGGCCGGGTGCTGCACACGCTGAACATCCGACTCTTCCCGGACCAGCTCACCTACATCGCCAACCACGCCGAGGACGAGATCGTCTTCGTGGACCGGTCGCTGCTGCCGCTGCTGTGGCCGCTGACCGACAAGATGGACACCGTCCGGCACTACGTGGTCATCGACGATGGCGCGGACGTGGACATCCCCGACGACCCCCGGATCCTGGACTACGACCAGCTGCTCGCCGAGTCCGAACCGTTCGCCGGCCAGTTCATCGTCGAGGACGAGAACACCGCCGCCGCGATGTGCTACACCTCGGGCACCACGGGCAACCCGAAGGGCGTCGTGTACTCGCACCGCTCGACGGTGCTGCACTCGCTGATCTCGCTGATCGCGGACGGCGCCGCGCTGTCCGAGCGGGACGTCGTGCTGCCGATCGTGCCGATGTTCCACGCGAACGCCTGGGGCCTGCCCTACGGCTGCCTGCTGGCCGGCTCGACGATCGTGTTCCCCGGCCCGAACATGACACCCAAGGCGGTCCTGGAGCTGCTGGCCTCGCACCAGGTGACCGTGACCGGTGGCGTGCCGACGATCTGGATGGGCGCGCTGCCGATGCTCGGGGACTACGACCTGTCGCACCTGCGGGTGCTGCTGTGCGGCGGGTCGGCGGTGCCGAAGTCGCTGTCCGAGGCCTACCGGGAGAAGCTCGGCGTCCCGCTGCTGCACGCCTGGGGCATGACCGAGACCAGCCCGATCGCCACCATGTCCACCCGGCGCAGCCAGCACGACGAGCTCACCGAGGAGCAGCGGGCCAACGTGCGGGCCAAGCAGGGCCAGCCGGTACCACTGGTCGAGCTGCGCCTGGTCGACCCGGACACCGGCGACGAGCTGCCCTGGGACGACGTGCACACCGGCGAGATCCAGGCCGCCGGGCCGTGGATCGCCAAGGAGTACTACCGGGGTGAGGGCGGCGGCAGCCAGTACACCGAGGACGGCTGGCTGCGCACCGGCGACGTGGCTGCCGCCGACGAGTACGGCTTCGTGCGGCTGGTCGACCGCACCAAGGACCTGGTGAAGTCGGGCGGTGAGTGGATCAGCTCGGTGGAGCTGGAGAACGAGATCATGGCGCATCCGAAGATCGCCGAGGCCGCCGTCATCGCGATCCCGCACGAGCGCTGGGTGGAGCGCCCGATGGCCTGCGTGGTGCTCAAGCCCGGTGAGTCGCTGACCGCCGAGGAGGTCCTTGAGCATCTGAAGCCCCGGGTGGCCAAGTGGTGGCTGCCGGACGCCGTCGAGTTCATCGACGAGGTGCCGAAGACCAGCGTCGGCAAGTTCTCCAAGAAGACCCTCCGGGACAAGTTCGCCGGCTACAAGCTGCCCGGCGCCGACGCCTGAGTCCCCACCGCACGCGGCGCCCCCGAGACCGAGGTCATCGGGGGCGCCGTCGGGTGCGGGTCGGCTAGGGACCCTCAGTCCTGATCTCAGTCGTCGAAGTGCTTCTTGACGGTATGCGTGGTCTTGGAGATGGTCGCGCTCGCGCCGCTGTGGCTACGCGCGGAACTGCTGTGCGACGACTTGCCCTTGACGCCCGCCTTCTTCGAGCAGCTGGGCCACGCGCCCCAACCCTGTGCGGCCTGCACCCTCTTGGCGACGCTGATCTGCTCAGCGCGGCTGGCGCGATGGGCACTGCCCTTGCCGCCGTAGGCCCGCCAGGTCGACGGCGCGAATTGCAGCCCGCCGGCGTAACCATTTCCGGTGCTGGTGTTCCACTTGCCACCGCTTTCGCACTGCGCGATCTGGTCCCACACGCCATCCCCTCCGGCGGTCGGCGCCGGGGTGGCCGCGTTCGCGGTTCCGCCCAGTGCCAGCGGGGCCCCGGCGACAACGACGCCGGCGACGACGACACGAGCCAGATTCCGCGTACCCAACAGGCGCACGCGGGAGGTGCCTCGAGATCGGGTCATGAACAGTCTCCACACCGCGCTTACAGCGTCTAGCCGCGGGTCCGGGCACAGGTCTGTGCGCCCGACGGTTCCCACCGAATGGCCCCGCTGGGGTTTGCCCCCCTATTTGGATATTCGCCGTCCCTGCCTGGTGTTAATTCTCTGGATGTCACTATCTCGCCGGGCAGGGTTCGGCGCGGCGGACAGCTGTCATTTGTGGTCGACGACTCGACGACCACGACAGCACGGTACGTAGGACCGGCACCGGTTCGTCAAGGCCGGAGTGGGCGATCCAGGTCACCCCCACCGCCCACCGGGAGCAATACTGGAACTCGATATTCGACTCTTATCCCAGGTCATAACGGTCGTATCACGAGTCGAACACGGAGCGGACACTCGCCAAAATAATCTTGCCTTTCGAATGGAATGTGTGATTCGCGTCATGCGTCGACACCCCCGGGAAGCGTGACGAGCACGCCCCGAGCGCCGGTCGGCGGCGCGGTGACAGCCCGAACCCCGGGCCCCGGTTGAACCCCGGCCGACACCGGCCCCGGCTCTCGGCGACCCCGGCTCCCGGTGCCGCCATGTGAGCTGTACCACAGGTCCGGCGCCTCTCTGTACCCGCGCCGAGCCACCCGATCGGGTTGTCAGGCCGCGGCGCGGGAAACGTTCCCGGCCATCGGACCGACATCCCCAGCAGCACGCGGCGACATCTGCTCACGAGTCCCGGCCCGGCCAGGGCCGACCCGGAGCGGTGGCGGCGCGACAGGACTTCCACTTGTCGCTGGGGAGCGGACGAGTGGCGCCAGGGCCGGGGCCAGCCGCCGTGAGGTGGTGGCCCCGGCCCGTTCGCGACCGGCCTGTCTACGCCCTCGGTGAGTTCACGCGCGAGCGGACAGCCGGACCCCGGCGAGAATTTCGACCGTCGAGAGATTCGAGCATCAGCATTTTCGTTTTGTGACCGTGGTCGCACGCTATGCGCAATAGTAATTCGACGTTCGAGATACGGGCGAGTGATAAGTCTCGAAGCCGAACGGACTTACCGGAGGATTACGCCGAAGAGCCGATTCCAACAGCGTTCGGCTCCGGCATAATCGTTGTCGGCCGGACCGTGGAGCAACCCCCTTCTCGACCCTTCCCCGGTACGGCCACCAGGGATGTCAGTCTGTCCGCAACCCCCCGACGGGCAGGCTGGCCTCCCGTCCGAGCGCCACCACGCACACCCGGCGCGGTGGCGAGTTACCGAGCGGCGCACAACGAGGCGGCTGGTGATCGACGATGACGCGAGGCAATCCCCGACTGCGGCTGTGTGAACGCTGCTGGCATCCGATCCCGACGCATGTCTCCTGCCGGGTCATCCGCCACACCGACCCGGAGCGTCCCTTCCTGCCAGCCCTGCACAGCTACGAGCACGTCGCGGGCGACCAGGCCTGCGGCGCGTCCGAAGTCCGCCGATCGATGACCCACCGCGGTCCCGAAACTCCGCAACCCTGACCATGCACCCACTCGTCCGCTCCCCAGCGACCAACCGCACGTACCGCCCTACCGAAGCCTCCGCCCTCCCCAGCGGAGCAAGCACGACGCAACATCGGTGACCGCGACCGAACACGGTCACCTGGTGCGGGAGCTCCCCAACCGCGCGGAAGACGGCCAATATGATCAACGAGATCGTTCGACAACATCGTGATGATCACCCGCCGGCAGCCGGCGTGATCCGACATCACACCGAGCTGCACGGCCACGCAATGAGCTACCTGGAGGCCGGACGCGGCAGCGGCGGCCCGGTCGTCGTCCTCGTCCACGGCCTGGCCGGCAACGCCACCTCCTGGTTGCCGGTGCTGCGGCAGCTGGGCGAACGGGCCCACGTGCTGGCCCCCGATCTGTTGGGCCACGGCGAGTCCGCCGCGCCGCCCAACGGTGACTACTCCGTCGCCGGGCACGCCACCCGCCTGCGCGACCTGCTGCTCAGGTTGGGCCACGAAGATGCCAGCCTGGTCGGCCACTCCTTCGGCGGCGGGGTCGCCATGACCTTCGCGCACCAGTTCCCCGAGCGGACCGACACCCTGACCCTGATCGCCAGCGGCGGTCTCGGCCCGGAGCTGAGCATCGCGCTGCGCGGCGCGACCCTGCCCGGGGTCGCCTACGCCGCGCAAACCGTCAGCAGGCTCGCCCCGGCTGGGTCGCCCGGCTGGCCCACCGCGGCGCGACGAGCCTCGGCATCGCCTCGGCCGGTGATCTCGACGGGCTGGGCCGCGCACTGCGCTCGCTGACCGACCCCGCCACCCGCCAGGCGTTCCTGTCCACCCTGCGCGCAACCGTGAGCTGGACCGGGCAACGGCTCGACGCGACGGACCGGCTCTACCTGCTCGCCGCGCTCCCCACCCTGTTCGTCGCCGGGCGCCGCGACGCCTGCATCCCGTTCCGGCACACCGTGCGCGCTCACCAGCTGCTCCCGCACAGTCGCCTCGAGGTTCTCGACGCCGGCCATTTCCCGCACACCGAGCACCCCGGCGAGCTGGCCGACCTGCTCGCCGACTTCCTGCACACCCGCTCCAGCCAGCTGACGTCGGGCAGTGCGGACACAGCGGCCGACGGGGTCCTGGAACGGCTCCCGCGCACCCGGCGCCGGGTGACACCGACCGACACCGTCGCCGAGACCACCCGGGCGTCCTGAGGTGGCCGACTCCGGCCGCCAGCTCGGGTGGCGCGGGCGTGTCGGGGGTACGGGGGCCGGGCCATCCCGCGTCGTCGAGCACCGGCTGCGCCTGGCCCTGCTCGTGGTCCTGATCCTCGGCGCCGCGCTGGTCCTGGCCATCGCGCTGGGCGGGTAGTACGCCTGCTCCGCTCAGCCCGGGAACAGCCGCCGCACCTGATCCGGGTTGAGGCTGACGAACTTCGCCTCGGCCGTGACCAGCGCGCGGTCCGGAGCCTCGGTCGCCGCGATGCTGCCGTTCGCGCGGATCCAGCGCCCGTCCACGTCCACCGTGGCACCCCGCACCAGCAGCGGCGTGCGCAGCGGCACCGGGTGGCGGTAGCGCACGGCCAGTTCGACGGTCATCCCCGGGTTGCCGCTCGCCGCGGCCGCACCACCCAGTACGTGGTCGAGCAGCAGCGCGCTGACGCCGCCGTGGCCGTAGGACGGCGGCCCCTCGTGGGCCAGACCGAGCGCGCCGCCGGCCTCCGCCGTCCCGTCACCCAGCTCGACCCGCATCGGCGGCGAGAGCGGGTTGCCCGCGCCGCTCACCAGGTTGTACATCCGCACCCCGGCGTGCAGGTCGTCCACCGAGGCCAGCTCGCCGCGGTCGCGGCCACTCCGGCGCAGCCGCGCGGTCAGCGCGCGCACCTCACCGACACACCGTTCCAGGTCCTCGGCCGGTACCTCGGTACCCACCACCGCGTCGACGAGCTCCCGCACCTCGTGCCCGAGCGCCGCGACCGCCGCCCGCCGCCGGAGCAGTTGCGGTGAGTCGGCCGCCGGGTTCGGCCCCGGATCATGTGGGCTGATCCGCACGCCGGCCTCGAAATCACCGCTCACCGGTTACCCGCCTCCACCCCTCGATCAGCAACGCCTGATCCGTTACTAATGACCTTCGAGGCGCGGAGTCAAGTCGGGCCGGGTCAGAAGTGGGTGCCGTGCCGGACCTCCTGATCGGCGGCGAAGGCCGCGTCGAGCCGGCGCAGCACCGGGGCAGCCGCCTCGAGCATCCCGGACCGGGCCAGCGTGTGGCCACGGTGCGTGCCGAAGGCCAGGCTGGCCAGGGTGCCGATGCTCAGCCACCCGTCGGGCGCGGACGCGACCGGCTCGCAGCTCGCCCCGTCCGGCCCGCCACGCAACCGGAACCGCCCGCCAAGGCCCAGGAAGGCGTCGGCCACCTCCAGCACCGCGTCGATCTCCACCGGGTACCGCCGGGCCGCCAGCACCGCCGGCACGTCCAGCAGCCGGGCCCACAGCCCATCCTTGAGCTCGGTGGTCCGCACCTGGCGGGGGTCCTCGAGCAGGAAGGGCAGCGGATCGTCCACCGGGCACGCGTCGGCGGTGATGAACCGCGCCAGGTCGATGCCCAGCAGCGCGCGCCACAGCGCGGCGTGCGCCTCGTCGGTGGCCGCGAAGAAGTCGACGACCCGGCACAGGTGGTCGTCGTGGTGGACCCGGTAGGACGCATAACCGTCCGGGTGGACCAGGTGGAACAGCGCACTGCCGCCGTCGCGGTAGTCGGCGCGGTCCGCCAGCGAGTAGTCCCACCAGCGGTCGTCCCGGGAGACCGCGCCGGGCGTCCTGGCGGCCCAGCGCCGGTGCACGTCGGGCGCCTTCGCGCGGACCTCATCGGTGGTGGCGAACCGCACCCCGCCCGGGTCCGGCGCATCGGCGCGGAAGCGGGCCAACCGCCGGTCGATCTTCACCGAGCGCTCCCGGCCGGCCGCCCCGTAGCCGAACCGCCCGTAGATCCCGCCCTCGCTCGCGGTGAGCACCGACAGCGCGACGCCCTCCTCGGCGAACTCCCGGTGCTGCCTCGACAGCAGCTCCGCCGCGACGCCCCGCCACCGGTGCGTGGTGGCGACGGACACCCAGGTGACCCCCTGGGTGGGCAGCACACCGCCACCGGGCAGTGTGAGATCGAACGTGTACGAACCGGTCACCCCGACGATCGCGCCGTCCTCCGGTTCGCAGGCCAGCAGGAACCGGTTGGGCTCGAAGATAGGGCGGAAGTCGTCGATGTCGGTGCTGGAGTAGTGCAGTCCGAATGCCCGGCCGTCGGCGACCGCCAGCGCGGGCAGATCATCGGCGACGGCGCGGCGAATCTCAAGCTTCACGGAGTGAGAGTCTTCTCGACCACCCCGACGCCGTCGACCGGGTTTCTCGGGCGGCTCGACGGAACCGTCCGGTCTCGCTCGGGAGCACCTACTCCGCGCTGATCCCCGGCCACATCGACGCCACCGCGCGCTCCGGCCAGTCCGCCGGCACGTCCCCGGTGGCGATGTAGCGCGAGTAGATGCTGCCGATCAGCATCGTGGTGATCACGTCGACGTCGAGCCCCGCGCGCAGTGCGCCGCTGTGCATCCCGCGCCGCAGCACGCCGCCCACCCGGTGTCGGCGGGGGTGCACGAGGCGGTCCCGGAAGCGCGCGATCAGTTCTGGCGTGTGCTGTTCCTCGGCGAGCACGGTGCCGACGAAGGCCATGCCGTTCGGCCTGGTCACCGCCGTGCGGAAGTGTTTGAGCTCGGCCACCAGGTCGGCCCGGATGTCCGGCGTGGTGCGCAGCTCGTCCGGCACGTCCATGCCGGCGATCGCCCGGGTGGCCAGGTCCTGCTTGTCGGTGAAGCGCAGGTACACCGAGGGGCGGGTGGTGCCAGCCGCACGCGCCACGGCACCGATCGAGAGCCCCTGGTAACCGTGCTCGGCGAGCAGCTCGCGGGTCACCTCGAGGATGCGCTGGTCCAGCGCCGCGTCCCGGGGGCGGCCACCCGCCGGTGTCGTCGCAGCCATGACGGCACTGTAGAGAATAGTTACTTGACATCAGTGTATAGATTGATGGAGTCAGCAGATCCCCTCGAGAGACCACTCGAACAGGCCACTCGGACAGTCCTCGCGAACGGAGCCGCCGTGAAGGTCATCGCCTACGACCGTTTCCGCCCCGGAATCACCATGGAGACGATCACCCCACTGCTCGGTGAGGAGGTCGCCAACGTCTGGCGGCTGTGGAAGCAGGGCATCGTCCGGGAGAACTACGCCAGGGCCGACGAGCCGGGCGTGGTCATCGTCTTCGAGGTGGCCAGCGTCGAGGACGCCCGCCGCTACGTCTCCGACTTCCCGCTCTCCAAGGCCGGCTACCTGGAGTGGTTCTACCTGCCGGTACAGGCACCGCTGCCGCTGGAGAGCCTGATGGACTCCTCGGTCGACGTGGCCGAGCCCTACGACCGCACCACCGTCAACTGATGCAGCACGGCTACGGGCTGGGCATCCCGCGCACCGTCGAAGAGGCCTGCGACCCCCGCCGACTGGCGTTGATCGTCTACGACATGCAGGTCGGCGTACTGAGCCAGATCCCGGATGCCGAGCGGGTGGTGGCCAACGTCGCGCGGACCGTCGAGGCGGCGCGCGCCGGCGGCTTCCGGGTGTTCTATCTGCGGCACATGGGCATCCCCAACGAGGTGTCCGGCGCCGCCCGGCTGCGTACCGCGATGACCTGGCAGCGACTGGACCGGGTCGCCGACGTGACGCCGATGTTCCTGCGCGACTCCCCGGGTTTCGAGCTGGACCCCCGGCTGAAGCCGAGCGCCGCCGAGATGGTCTTCGACAAGATCACCATGTCGGCGTTCGTCGGCACCCCGCTGGACCTGGTCCTGCGGGACTGCGCGATCGACAGCTTCGCCATCGTCGGGGTCGCCATGGAGGTGGGCATCGAGCCGACCGCCCGGCACGCCGCCGACCTCGGCTACCTGCCGATCGTGGTCGCCGACGCGTGCGGGGCGGGGCACCAGGGCGCCGCGCAACGGTCCCTGGAGGGACTGGCCTTCGCCGGCGACTCACTGATCACCGATGTCGAGACGATCTGCCCGCTGCTGACCGCCGGGCGCCGGGGCGACTGAGCGGACCGACGACTGAGCGGACGACGGCGGGGCGGGGCGGGCGACTGAGCGGGGCGGGGCGGGGCGGGCGAGATGCGGTGGTGGGGCGGGGACGCCGAGCGCGGCGACGCGCGGCGGCTGGAGGCGTTCAGCGACGGGGTACTCGCCATCGCGATCACCCTGCTGATCCTGGACGTGCACGTCGAGCAGGTACCGGGCGAGAGCCTGGCCGAGGCACTCGCGCACGCGCTGCCGGAGATCGTCGCCTACTCGGCGAGCTTCCTGCAGATCGGCATCATGTGGGCCAACCACCATTCGCTGTTCCGCGTGGTCGACCGGGTCGACCAGCTGTTGTTGCTGGCCAACCTGCTGCTACTCGGCTGCGTGTCCTTCCTGCCGCTGCCCACCCGGCTGGTCGCCGAACACACCACGGGCGCCGACGCGCGCACCGCGATGCTGCTCTACGGTGCCACGCTGACCGGCTGCTCCGTCGCGTTCAACCTGATCTGGCGGCTGGCGGCGCGGCGCGGCCTGCTGCTCGACGGGATCAGCCGCCAGTTCCTGCGCGACGTCGACATCCGCTACCTGGCCGGGTTCGTCGGCTACCTGGCGGCCACCGCGCTCGCCCTCGTCGCGCCCTGGCTCACGGTGGCGCTGACCGCGCTGCTCGCCCTGGCCTTCCTACTCGGCCCGTCCCCGCGACCGGCCTTCACCCAACCCCCAGCCCAACCCCCAGCCGGACGCCCAGGCGTACCCGACGCACGGCTCAACCCGGACGGATGAGGCATGTCCAGTGACACCACTGACACCACTGACACCACTGACACCACTGACACCACTGACACCGCCAAGGTCACCGACCTGCTGGCACACGCCACCGCACTGGCCGCCCGCGCCGACCTGGACACCGCGGCACGCCTGGGGCGAACCGTCCTGCGGCCGCTGCGCACGCTGCTGCTGACCGACCCGCCGCCGGCCAGCCCGTCCGACGGGCCGTTCGACGCGGCACTGTCCGCGCTGGCCGCCGACCTGACCGCGCGGTGCGCCGCCGACCCGAGACCGGCGCTGCTGGAGGCCTGTGCCGGCGTGCGGCGGTTGGTCGCCGACTCGCCGGGCGAGGGGATCCCGGACCGGTCGGCCGAGCTCGCGGCGGCGGCCCCGACCCGGATCACCGTGCGCGAGGACGGCCCGTACCTGGTGACCGGCCGGCCGGCGATGACCAGCTGGCTGGGCGAACCGATCTCGCCACCCCCGGTCGCGGCGCTGTGCCGCTGCGGCCGCTCCGGGTCCCGGCCCTGGTGCGACGGCACCCACGCCGACATCGGGTTCACCGGTGCCAAGCGCCCGGACCGGGTGCCGGACCGCCTCGACAGCTACCCGGCGCGGCAGTTCGAGATCCGGGACAACCGGGGCCTGTGCGCACACTCCGGCCGGTGCACCGACGCGCTGCCGGTCGCGTTCCGGGTCGGCGCCGAGCCCTTCGTCGCGCCGGCCGGCGCCCGGGCGGACGACCTGCTCCGGGCGATCCAGGCCTGTCCCTCCGGTGCGCTGGGCGCCGCGGTGGCCGGGCAGGCGGGCGGCGAGCTGGTCGACACCGACCGCGAACCCGCGATCGAGGTGTCCCTGGACGGGCCGTACCGGGTCACCGGTTCGGTACCGCTGTGCGACGAGACCGGTGCGGACGTGGACCGCCCGGCCGGCGCCTCGACGGAGCACTACAGCCTGTGCCGGTGCGGGCAGTCGGCCAACAAGCCGTTCTGTAGCGGCGCGCACTGGTACGCCGACTTCCACGACCCGGTGCCGGACCCCGGCGAGGAACCGACGCTGTTCGCCTGGGCCGGCGGCTTCCCCGCTCTGTTGCGGATGACCCGGCTGTTCTACGAGCGCCACGTCGCCGAGGACGAGCTGCTCGCGCCCCTGTTCGCCCGGATGGAGCCGGACCACCCCGAGCGCGTCGCGGCCTGGCTGAGCGAGGTGTTCGGCGGGCCGGAGCTGTACTCGCAACGCTACGGCGGCTACAGCCGGATGATCTCGCAGCACCTCGGCAAGCACCTCAGCGAGGCACAGCGGTCCCGCTGGGTGGCACTGCTCGCGCGCAGCGCCGACGAGGCCGGGCTGCCGAGCGACCCGGAGTTCCGGGCGGCGTTCGCCGGCTACCTCGAGTGGGGCTCGCGGATCGCGGTCGAGAACTCGCGGGCCGACGCCCGGCCGCCGGAGGGTATGCCGGTGCCGCGCTGGTGGTGGGTGTGCAACGCGACCCCGTCGGCGCGGGTGTCCGCGGTGGCGCCCGATCAGCCGGAGCCGGAGCCGGCCGCGCCGCCGGTGCCCATCACCGGTGAGCCGGTCAGCTTCGGCCGGCACATCAAGGGGCTGTTCCGGGCGCGCGACCGCGCCTCGATGCGGTTCGCGTTCGACCTGTGGTCGGTCGACGACGTGCGCACCCATGCGGCGGCCATCCTGTCCCGGCTGCACGACGGCTCGATGCCCTGCGACGGAACCTGGCCGGCCGAGCGGATCGCCGTCTTCGAGCGCTGGGTCGACGAGGGCCAGCCCGGCTGAGCACCCGCACGTGCAAGCTCATGCGCGCCGGGCGATCCGGGAGCAGGATGGTCGGCATGAGCGAGATCCCTGACGGATACGAGGAACTTCTGATTCAGCCCAACTTCGGGCACCTGGCCACGGTCCGGCCGGACGGCAACCCCGCGGTCACCCCGATGTGGTTCGACTGGGACGGCGAGTTGCTGCGCTTCACCCACACCACCCGCCGGGCGAAACTGCGCAACATCGAGAACAACCCGCACGTGGCGATGTCGGTGCTGGACGCGGAACGGCCGTACCAGTACCTGCAGGCCCGGGGCGTGGTGGAGAGCGTGACACCCGACCCGACCGGCGCGTTCTACGTCCAGCTCGCCAAGCGCTACGGGCAGACCAACCCGTCCCCGCCGCCGGACTCGGCGGACCGGGTGATCATCGCGGTGCGCCCGTTCGCGTACTCCAAGCAGTAGGACACCGGCTCCTGACGGGCGCGCCGGGTGCGGGTGCGGCGGTCGGGAGCCCCGGCGGTTCCGCGAGCCCTGGCGGTCCGGCGAGCCCTGGCGGTCCGGCGAGTTACCGCGCGAAACCGTCCAGGGCAGCGCGGATCCGGACCCGCATCGCGTCGCTGCCGGTGTGCCCGGAGTCCTCGATGACGGTCAGCTCCGCGTCCGGCCAGGCGCGGGCGAGCTCCCAGGCGGTGTGCGCGGGGCCGCTCATGTCCAGCCGGCCGTGCACCAGCACACCGGGGATGCCGGCGAGCCGCCCGGCGTCGCGCAGCAGTGCCCCCTCCTCGAGCCAGGCGCCGTGCGAGAAGTAGTGCGCGCAGATCCGCACGAAGGCCAACGTGGCGTCCGGCGGGCGGTCGCTGAAGATGTTCGGGCGCCCGTTCGGCTCCGCCGAGATGACCGCGTCCTCCCAGCTCATCCAGTCCGTGGCCGCCCGGTACCGGACGCCGGGATCCGGGTCCTCCATCAGCCGCGCGTAGGCCGCGACCAGGTCACCGTCCCGGTCGACCTCGGGCACCCCGGCCCGGAACCGGTCCCAGGCCTCCGGGAAGAACCGCCCGACACCCCGGTAGAGCCAGTCGATCTCGGATCGCCGGGTCGTGGTCACGCTGGGGATGACGATCTCGGACACCCGCTCCGGGTGCCGCTGCGCGTAGGCCAGGATCAGCGTCGAACCCCACGAGCCGCCGTACAGCAGCCACCGGTCGATGCCAAGGCGAACGCGCAGCAGCTCCATGTCGGCCAGCAGGTGCTCGGTGGTGTTGTGGCTCATGTCGGTCGCCGGGTCGCTGGCGTGCGGGGTACTGCGCCCGCAGCCGCGCTGGTCGAACAGCACGGCGCGGTAGCGGTCCGGGTCGAAGCTCGACCTGATGGTGATCGAGCAACCCGAGCCCGGACCGCCGTGCACCACCAGCGCCGGCTTGCCGTCCGGGTTGCCGCACGTCTCCCAGTACACGAGGTTGCCCTCGCCGACGTCGAGCATCCCGTGCTCGTACGGCTCGATCGGCGGGTACCACTGTGCCAAGTCATTCCCCCGGGCCGCCGCGCGACCTAGTCGATGGGCCGCTGCGCGACCTAGTCGATGGGCCGCTGCGCGACCTAGTCGATGGGCCGCTGCGCGACCTAGTCGATGGGCCGCTGCGCGACGATGTTCGGACCGTTGGGGTCCAGGGCCAGTCCGGCCTGGTCGTTGACGAGCACCGGGGTGGGACCGGCGGAGGCCCGGACGGGCGATCCGCTGCGGGCCCGGTAGACCATGGTCAGACCCTCGGTGGTGGTGGCGTAGACCAGGCCGTGCCAGGCGTCGGTGACCAGCGGGACCGGCTCGGTGCCGTTGGTTCCGTTCGGCATGCTCCACAGCTGTTGGCCGGTCTTGGCGTCCACCGCGACCACCACCCGGGCGCCGGCGTGGTTGTCCGTCGGTGCGTAGCAGACGGTGACCGAGGTCTGGTCGTACACGCAGCGGCTGGGCAGCCCGTTCGAGATCGGCAGGGTTGCCACCGAGGTGCCGGTCGCCGCGGCCAGCAGCTGGAAGGTGCCCCCGGCGGTCGCGGTGGGCAGTGTCCCCTCGACGGCGACCAGGCTGGGGCTGGCCGAGGAGATGCCGAAGCCGAAGCCGTGCAGCTGGGTCCAGCGCTGCGTGCCGTCCTTGAGCGCCAATCCGACGACGTGCTCGGTGTTCGCCGGCGCGGCGTCGGGCTGGGCACCGACCACGGTGCCGTCGGTGACGGCGTCGGCGGTGAAGTCGTCGCGCATCCAGAGCGGCTCACCGGTGCCGGCGTCGGTGGTCAGCGCGGCGTGGTGCAGACCGCCGGCGACGTCGAGCACGACCGTGGTGCCGGCAGCGCCGATCGGGGTGACCGACAGGTTGTACTCCGCTGAGGACGCCCACTGGGGCAGCCCGATGAGAACATTGGTGGCCGTGTGGGTGTCGGTGTGGATGCTGGTCAGCTCCACCGCGTTGCCCCCGCCGGGCGCCTTGACCAGGAACGGCCACACCACCGCCCGGGCATCGCCCGCCGTGGTGACCAGCGGCGGGTGGGTCAGGTTCGCCGCGCTTCCCTCGGTGGTCAACAGTGGGTGCTGCGCGCGGATCGTCTCCATGGTCCGGCCGGAGGCGGTGTCCACGACCCGCACCCCGTCGACGCCGGCGAGGTAGGCGGTGCCCTGGTCCAGCACGGCCGGGAGCCGGTACCGCGTCGCGCTCTCGCCCTGCGACAACGCCGGCGCCGGGCCGACCACCTGGCCCGGCCCGAACGCGCTCGGCGGGTCGCTGGGCCCGGCCGCTCCCGAGCTGTGACCGCCGCAGGCGCTCACCGTCAGCGCCGCCGCCGCACACAGTGCGATCGCGGTACCTCTGACTGCCGTCCGGCCTCGGCCCATGACGTCGCCTCCGTTTGCCGACACCCTCGACGGGGTGATCAGCCGTCACGGTAGAAGCCGCCGCAACCTGCGGCACCGCGGAGCCCCGCCCGTGCCCGATGATCACACCGTCGGGTGACCCCAGCACCTCGGGAGTGGTGACTCCGCGCGTCAACCGGCCCCCGTGGTCTCACGGTCTGTAGGCGTGCGCCTGAAGCCGGAACAACTGGTGGGACCTGCCCTGTCGATCGATCAGCTGACGGTGGGTGCCCTGCTCGGTGACCTGGCCGTGCTCGAGCACGACGATCTTGTCGGCGTGCCGGACGTTGGCCAGCCGGTGAGTGCTCAGCACGGTGATCCGGGACCGTCCCCCGGCCGGATCGGTGGACAGTGCGCGCAGTGCGGTGAATACGGCGTGCTCCGCGCGGGCGTCCATCGCCGAGGTGGGCTCGTCGGCCACCACCACCGCGGCGTCGCGGTAGAGCCCGCGCGCGACGCTGATCCGCTGCCATTGGCCGCCGGAGAGGTCACGCCCGTTGTGGAACGCCGGTGACAGCAGGGTCTGCTCGCCGCCGGGCAGATCGTTCAGCACCGCGTCGGCACCGGAGCGGGAGGCCGCGGCCGCGAACGCGGCACCCTCCGGATCGGCGCGCTCGAGTCGGCCGATCCGGATGTTGTTCTCCGCGCTCATCGGCCAGCGCAGCGGCTCCTGCATGACCATCGCGATCCGCTCGTGCAGTTCGGCGGGTCGACGGTGTCGGTGCCGACGCCGTCCCAGCGCACCGTCCCCTCGACCGGCAGGTACAGCCCAGTGATCAGTTTCGCCAGGGTGGACTTGCCCGATCCGTTCTCCCCGACCAGGGCGATGACCTCGCCGGCCCGCATGCTCAGACTGATCCCGGTCAACGCGCCCCGGTCCCGGCCGGGGTAGCGGAACGACACGTCGGTCAACTCGATCACCTGGGGATCGCCGGTCAGCCGATGGGTCGGCGGTTGACGGCGGCGGCTCCCGATGTCGGCGAGGCAGCCGCGGTACAGCTCGACGTAGATCCCGATCTCGTAGAGCTCGTTGACGCTGTAGACACCGTTACCAACGGCTTGGGCGGCGGCGCGCATGGCCACCACCGCCGTTCCGGCCAGGGCAAGTGCGATGCCCCCGGTGTAGAGCAGCAGGCCGAGCACCAGGTAGCCGGCCAGTGCGCCCAGAGCGCCGCCGACCGTGACCAACACGTTCTTCCTTCGACCGACCCGGACCGCATCCTCGGCCAGCTCCGCGCTGATCCGCCGGTGCTCGGCCAACAGGATGCGCTGTGCGGTGAACGCCCGGACCTCCGCGGCGTTGGCCCGCTCGGAGATCAACTCACCGGTGACATCGCGCCGCCGCTCTCCCGCGACCGTCCGGAAGAGCGACGCCAACTCCAGCAGCGCGCCGCGCAGGCTCGCCCACGCCCGTGGGAGGGCGGCCAACACCACCAACGGAGCCAGCACCGGGCTCAGCACTCCGACAGCGACAACCGCGGCGAGCACCGAGACCGCCGCGGTGAGCAGATCGGCAACCCGGGAGATCCTCGCGCAGGATCGCCAGGCCCTCGCGGAACTGCTCGAGCGTGCCGAGCCCCATGCTCCAGCCGTCGGCCAGCCGCGCCGCGCGCTCGATGTCACGCGGGCGTAGCCGGCCACCAGCAGCGGGGGGCCGCCGGGCCGCGCCGGGGCAGGCCCGATTCGGTCGCCTGACCACAGCTCCGGCAACGCGCGCAGCTGGGTGTCAAAGCGTCGCCCGCGCCCGTCGGTGAACATGCCGACAGCGGTGAAGTCCTCGGCCCGTCCGCTGAGGCCCAGGCTGAGCGTGAGCCGCCCGCCGCAGAGCCGGTCCAGCGTGGCCGCCTGTTTGGCCAGCAGCGCCGTGGCACGGATCGGCGCGATCAGCACATCGGTGACCAGCTCGATGCGATCGGTGACGGCCGCCGCGGCGGCCAGGCTCACGAGCGGCTCATGGTTGTCATACACCACCCGATCCATCACCCCGAGCGCTGCCTTGGTTTGGGGGAGGTAGCTCCCCAGAACCCCTCAGCCGCGGGGTTGTGGCGTGGTCTTGCGCGTGGGAGCCTCGCCCACGTGACCCGCATCGACGGGATCGCGAAGGGTGTGGCCGGCGCCGCCAGGTGAGACCGTCTTCGACGCGCTGGCGGCCCGGCTAGCGCCCTTTGTCCCCTTCGACGCGTCGATCTTCTTCGCCACCGATCCAGCTACCGTGCTGGCCATCTGCCCGGCTCGGATCGACGGCCTCGCGAACAACCAGTGCCATGCCTACTGGCAACGCGAGTTCCTCGTGGAGGACGTCAACCTCTTTTCGGACCTAGCCCGTGCGCCGCGACCCGCCGCAACGCTCTGGTCCGCGACCGATGGGCTACCGGCCCGAAGCGCCCGCTACCGCGACTACTTGAAGCCTGGAGGGCTTCGGCGACGAGCTGCGCGTTGCCTTTCGGGTAGGCACGTCCACCTGGGGCGTCGCCGCACTCATGCGTGGCGCTGGCCGGCCGCCGTTCAGCCGGGTAGAGGTGGCATGGTCGCTGCCCGGTCTGCCCCGATCGGCACCACGCCGCGGCGCGCAACGCTCGATCGGCATCCGGCACCGCTGGTAGCGACGCGTTGGCCCAATGTCACTTGCCCAACCTGCAACTATGACCGTGTGACGCAGCTGGTCGGTAGGTGGCGGCTGGACGCCTACTCGATGCGACTGACGGCCGCCTGTCGTCATCGAACTGCGCTGGCTGCGTGAGGAGTCGTAGCGGATTCGACTGTCGGTAGCGCAGATTCTCCAGATCCCGCCGCCAGTGGTTTTCGACGGCCAGCACCGCCAGCACAACCTGAGTCTTCTCTCTGACCGACAACCGAGAGCGGGTCCGCGGCCCCGTCCGACTCATGGTCAACACCCTCCCCAACCGGTCCAAGTACCTGACCGCGAAACACGAGGACGCACCTTGAGTTCGCGTTTTATTCTCGCACAAATGTTCGATGCGCGAGTGTCCCGTTAGGCGATCGGTGAGGGAACAGTGCGCACCCACCTGCGTCACGTGTTCGCAAAGCTCGCGGTGCGCACCCGCGCGGAGCTGGCGGCGGTGGCGGCGCGTCGGGAAATCTGATCGACCCATCTGCGGATCAGCAGATGTTTATCCACCCGTTCGCCCCTACCGTGACCCACCGTGACCCGGCGCATCGGCCGGGCGATCACACGCTCATACATCCACAGCCTTGCTTGCCAGGGATTGGGGTGGGTCATGGTTACTTCTGCTCCGCACGATTACGTCATCGTCGGCGCTGGCTCCGCCGGCTGCGTGCTCGCCCGCCGGCTATCGGAGGACCCCGGCGTGCGGGTGCTACTGATCGAGGCCGGCGGCGAAGACAGCAACGAGTTGATCCATATGCCGATCGCGTTCGGCGCGCTGTTCCGCAGCGACGTGGACTGGGACTATTCCTCGCACTACGAGCCCGGATGCAACGGCCGGCGAATCTATCTGCCGCGCGGCAAGGTGCTCGGGGGCTCGTCGTCGATCAACGCGATGGTCTACATGCGGGGAAACCGAGTCGACTACGACGGGTGGCACGGGCGGGGCTGCGCGGGCTGGGGTTGGGCGGACATGCTGCCCTGCTTCCTGCGCGCCGAGGACAACGAGCGGGGCGCAGGCGAGTTCCACGCGGTGGGCGGCCCGCTGGCCGTGAGCGACCTGCGGCACCGCAGCCCGATCAGTGAGCTTGCCCTGGAAGCGGCGCTGGGGGCCGGACTTTCGGCCAACGACGACTTCAACGGCGCCGAACAGGACGGAGTGGGCTTCTACCAAGTCACCCAGCGCGACGGACAGCGAGCCAGCACGGCGACCTGCTACCTGCACCCGGTAGCCGACCGGGCGAACCTTTCCGTGCAGACCCACGTACAGATCACTCGGGTGCGCTTCGCCGGCGAACGTGCGATCGGCGTGGCAGGCGTGCAATTCGGGCGACCGGTGGAGTTCGATGCCGGGCGGGAGGTGATCCTCTGCGCCGGGACCTACGGGTCGCCGCAGCTGCTGATGCTCTCCGGGATCGGGCGACCCGACGAGCTGGCCGCATTGGGCATCGCCCCGACGGCCGAGCTGCCCGGCGTTGGGCGCAACCTGTCCGACCATCCCGTTAGTGCCGTCGCGGCTCGCTGCGCGGGTCCGGATGGGCTGTTCGGCGCGACGAGCGCGCACAATCTGGACCGCTATGCCGCCGGCCAGGGGCCGCTGACTTCCAATGTCGCCGAGGCCGGGGGGTTCATCCGCACCCGCGACGGTCTGCCCGCGCCCGACATCCAGCTGTTCATGATGCCGGTGCTCTACACCGAAGAAGGGCTGGCGCCCGTCGGCGCGCATGGGGTGTCCATCGGCGCGTGTTTACTCACGCCACGCGCGCGCGGCGAGCTCAGGCTCGTCTCCCCGGATCCGACCGCGAAGCCGTGCATCGTCCACAACTACTACCACCACCCGGAGGACCTGCGCAGCCACATCGAGGGCCTGCGCGTCGCGATGCGCATCCTGGCCGGCGCCCCGTTGGCCGGACGCCTCGCCGACCCGGTGAGCCTGCCCGCCTCGGACTCCGACGCCGACCTGATTGCGCACATCCGCGCCACCGCTCAGACCATCTACCACCCGGTGGGCACCTGCGCGATGGGCATCGACGACGACGCGGTCGTCGACCCCGAGCTACGCGTGCGCGGCATGGAGGGCCTGCGGGTGGTGGACGCCTCAGTGATGCCGACCGTGCCGCACGGCGCTACCAATGCGCCAACCATCGCGCTCGCCGAGCGCGCGGCCGCGCTCATCAAAGGCCCGGCTCCGATCCTCTGGAAAGTCCGTGCCACCGCGACCACTACGCGGTCGGTTCGCGTCGCCCCAATCGGCACGGCGGGAGCACCGTGATGGCCTGACGCCTCCCATCGATCCCGCCACGGTTACCACCCGGACATCGGCGGGTAGCTCGGCGGCGACGCAGATGACTCGCTGCACGTGCCCCGGGTTCCACGTGAGGTGCTATCGGGGACGAACGCGCCGGGTACCGCCCTCAGCCGTCCAATTTCCTGAACGTCAGTCGGTCTCATTTGGCGAAACCCCACCGGGTCACCCGCGTACCACCGAGTGGAGGACGTGAAGTCTGCCGGGATCGTTGACTCGTCTGCTGGAGCCGGTCCGGTCGTGTTTCTCCGCCCATGGGTTCGACACCTTCACCGCCTTGTTAGCCGGTCTGGTCGCGGCTCCGGCACGGCGGACGGTGTGCGGGATGTTCACCGCCTCGGGGGCCTCTGGGGTGTGGCATCACAGTCGGGCGCACCGCTTCTTCGCCTCTACTCGCTGGTGCCCCGACCAGCTCGGACTGGTCGTGCTGGAGTTGGTCATCGGCTGGCTCACCCCTGCCAGAGCACCGATCACGGTGGCGATCGATGACACACTGTTTCGCCGCAGGGGACGGAAGGTCTATGCCGCGTGCTGGGCCTATGACGGATCCCGCCAGGTCGCCGCGGGCCAGACCAAGCTCTCCCGAGGCAATAGCTTCGTCGTCGCGGCGATCGTGGTCGAGTTGCCGTTCCTCGACCGGCCGATCGCACTGCCGGTGCTGGCACGGTTGTGGCGCCCGGGTGGACCGACCAAGACCGCACTGGGCCGGGAGTTGATCATCCTGATCGCCCGCTCCCACCGTGACCGGGTGATCCATGTCGTGGCCGATAGCGCCTACATCTGCAAGGCCCTTCGCCACCTGCCGGTGAACGTGACGCTGACGGGGCCGCTGCCACGCAATGCCGCTCTCTGGGAGATTCACCCCGAGCTGGATAACCCACCTTGCATGCGCGGTCGGCGGGGTCGACCCCGTACCCGAGGCGCCAAAATCGGCACGCCCGACCAACTCGCCACGACACCCGGTGACACGGTGACCCTCACCCGCTACGGCCGAACCGCCACAGCAACCATCCACGAGCGTCGCTGCCTCTGGTACGGGGTCTTCCGCTCCCAACCGATCCGGGTCATCGTCGTGCGCGAACCCCACCGCCCGAGCCTGGCGCTAGTCACCACCGACTTGCGCACCCCCGCTGACCAGCTCGTGACCCGTTACGCCTCCCGCTGGGCCATCGAGGTTGCCTTCTCCGACGCCAAACACACCGGGGTCGGAGAAGCCCGCAACCGCACCCGCCTCGCGGTGGAACGCACCGTCCCGTTCGGGCTGCAAGCCCAGACCCTGGTCGTGATCTGGTACCACCTCGCCGGCCACTCACCAAGAGTGATCTCCGAGCACCGCAACCGGGCCCGCTGGTACACCACCAAGACCCACCCCAGCTACCACGACATGGTCGTCAAGCTCCGCCGAGTCCTGATCGCCGCGCAATATCGTGCAGACCGGACCCAAGAGCTCACCCCCGAACAAATCCAGACCATCCGCCTGGCCTGGGCCGACTCTGCAGCCTGACCGCGAAACACGAGTGACTCACTAGAACGTGATAGAATCGAACACATGTTCGACTCGCTGGGTTTCGCGCTTCCCTCCCCCGAGGCGCAGCCGTGGTCGAGCTATGCGCCGGACGGGCTGCTCGCCGACATGATGTCCGAGGCCGCCGGCAGGTCCGGCTGGGAGCGGATCGAGCGGATCGGCGCCTGGGAACGGCTCATCGCCTGGGCACAGGCCGCCCAACTGCTCGAAATCGCCCGCTTCGCCACCGAAGCGACCGGCCCGGCCCCAGAAGACACAGCGGCATCGGTCGCGGCCGAAGTCGGATTGATGACCCGGGTCGCGCCCCGCACCGCCCAGGCCCGTGTCGATCTCGCTGTCACACTGCTGGAGCGACTGCCCGCCACCCTCGCCGCGCTCTCCGCCGGCGCCATCAGCCTGCCCTCGGCCCGCGCCATCGCCGACGAAACGGTCTCACTCGACACCGCCGGCGCAGCTGAAGCCGAGAACCGGGTCCTGCGGCGTGCCGGCCACCAGACCCCGAGCCAGGTCCGCGCCGCCACTCGCCGCGCGGTCGCCGCCATCGACGCCGACGCCGTGCGCCGCCGCGCCGAACAGGCCCGCCGGGAACGCAATGTCAGCCTTACCAGCGAACCCGACGGCATGGCCACCCTCTCCGCCTACCTACCGGCACACGAAGCGGTCGCCGCCTACGGAATGATCGACGACCACGCCCGCCACGCCGGCGCCGCGACCGACGGCCGCTCGATGGACGCCCGCCGCGCCGACGCCCTCGTCGATCTCATCCTCGACCGCCCCACCGTCCCGCTGGCGGCCGACTCCGATCCAGCGCACACCGGTGCACCCCGACAGGGCCCGTCCGGCCCGGAGAACCGCGAGCCGGCCCCTCCGGCGAGCCATCCAGAGCGACCCGCGGCGACCGGCACCCCCGCCTGCCGCGGCTGCGCCAAGGCACGCCCCGGCGGCATCCAGATACTCGTCACCGTGGCGCTGCACACCCTGCTCGGACTCGACCAACAACCCGCCGAGCTCGCCGGCCACGGCCCGATCCCCGCCGACCTGGCGCGCGAACTCGCCGCCCAGGGCACCTGGCGACGAATCCTCACCGACCCGGCAACCGGTGCGCTGCTCGACTACGGCACCACCCGCTACAAACCCCCACCGCATCTCACCGCACACATCACCACCCGCGACCAAACCTGCGTCTATCCCGGTTGCCGAACCCGCGCCGACCGCTGCGACCTCGACCACCGCATTCCCCACGACCCCACCACCGACTCCGGGCCGACCAACACCGCCAACCTCGCGGCCCTCTGCCGGAGCCACCACCGACTCAAACACCAAGCCGGCTGGACACTCACCCGCCAGCCCAACGGCACCCACACCTGGCACACGCCCACCCACCACGAGCACCACCGCCCGGCACACCCGCTGGCCGATCCTGAGAGATCACCGATAGCGCCTGCCGCCCCCGCGCCGTTCTGAAAGATCTCGCCACTTCCGTCGATCGGTGACACATCGGTGGCCTCCGCCGCAGGCGCGCCGGTCACTGTTCGCGCCGGTCACTGTTCGCGCCGGTCACCGTTCACGCCGGTCACCGTTCACGCCGGGCAGCAGCTACCGCCCCGCTCAGGAGAAGCGCAGCGGGTTGAACACGTCAGCCAGCACGACCAACACGCTGTAGCCGATGAACACCAGACCCACGACGTACGCCACCGGCATCAGCTTGGCCAGGTCCACGGGCCCAGGGTCGGCCCGGCCCCGCAGCCGCGCCAACCGGCGGCGCACCGACTCCCAGGCCGCCGCCATGATGTGGCCGCCGTCGAACGGGGGCAGCGGCAGCAGGTTGATCAGGAACATGGACACGTTCACCCCGGCCAACAGGCTGAGGAACAGCACCAGCTTCGGCTTGAGCGGGCTGTCGGTACCGAGGATCTCGCCGCCGAGGCGCGACACCCCGACCACGCTGACCGGCGAGTCCAGCCCGCGCTCGCGGTGCAGGAACGCCTGGCCGAACAGTTCGGGCACCCGGCCGGGCAGAGCGGCCAGCGCGGCCCCGGTCCGGGAGACGTACCTGCCGATCTCGCCGGCCACGAAGCCCACGCCCTGCCGCTGGTAGTCGGCTGTCGGCGCGAAACCGAGGAACGCGGCGCGCTCGGTGCCGGCCTCGCCGTCCAGTCGGGGCAGCGTGGTCTGCACAGGGCTGATGGTCAGCGTGACCTCGTGGCCGCCGCGCTCCACGATCAGCGGCACCGTGCCGCCCACCGAGCGCACCGACCGGCGGAAGGTCTCCCAGTGGTCGTAGGGCACCCCGCCGAGACTCAGGATGGTGTCACCGGGACGCAGCCCCGCGGCCGCCGCCGGACTGGCCGGCGCACCCGGCGGGCACTCACTGGCCGCCGGCTCTCCGCCGACCGGCGCGGCCAGCATGCACTTCGCCACCCAGGCGACGGTCATGGTGCCCGGGGTGCCGATGGCCATCAGTGACAGCCCGAGCAGCACCACCGCCAGGATCAGGTTCATCACCGGGCCGGCCGCCATCACGATGATCCGTTTCCACGGGGCCCTGGTGTAGAACTGCCGGTTCTCGTCACCGGGCTCCCACTGCAGCTCCGACTCGGCCCGGGCACTCTCGATCAGGCCCTGGAACGGACCGCTCTTGCGGGTGCGCCCGTACCGCTCGCCCGGCTTCGGCGGCAGCATGCCGACCATCCGGACGTAGCCGCCGATCGGGATCAGCTTGAACCCGAACTCGGTCTCCCCGGCCTTACGGGAGAACAGCGTGCGCCCCCAGCCGACCATGAACTCCGGCACCCGGATCCCGAAGCGTCGCGCGGTGGCGAAGTGCCCGAGCTCGTGCCAGGCGACGGTGAACGCAATGCCGAGCGCGAACAGCACGATGCCGAGGACGTAGAGCATGGCGTCGAAGCCTACGGCGTGAACGTCCGAGGGAGTCACGCAGCGTCGGCCTAGGCCACCTGCCAGCGACAGCCCCGGCCGTTCCCGGTCACCCCGTCGGCTCCGGCGAGGACATCGCCCAGCGGATGCCGGCGACCAGGCCATGGCCGGCGAGCCGGACCGCGGTGTGCTCGGCGACCGGCAGGTAGGGCAGCCGCAGCGGCCAGCGCGCCCACCCGGGCAGGGTGGCCACAGCGGTCGCCGCGAGCACCGCGTACGGAGCTCGGGCCACCAGCGGCAGCGGCGGGTGGATCAGCAGGAAGCGAGCCGCCTCCCGGGCCTCCGGGGTGCCTGCCAGCTCCGGGCGGTACGCGGCCAGCTGGGCAGCCAGCTCAGCCCGGGTACGCGGCGGGTCCGGCACGCCCAGCGCGGTGGCGATCCGGGCGGCGTCCAGCACGTAGCGGTCGCACTCGGCATCATCCAGCGGCCGTGCGCCGTAGCGCTGGTAGCAGCGCAGGAAGCTGTCCACCTCGGCGACGTGCACCCAGCGGACCAGGTGCGGATCGCTGGCCCGGTACCGCCTGCCGTCCGAGGCGATCCCCCGGACGCGGCCGTGCACCCCACGCACCCGCGCCACCGCCCGCTCGGCGTCCTCGGCGGTGCCGAACGTGGTTGTGGCCAGGAACAGACTGGTCCGCTGCAGCCGTCCCCACGGATCACTTCGGTAGCCGGAGTGCGCCGCCACCGCGGCCATCGCCAGCGGGTGCAGCGACTGCAACAACAGCGCGCGCAACCCGCCCACGAACATCGAGGCGTCGCCATGCACCTGCCGGATCGGCCGCTCCGGCCCGAACCATCTCGGGCCGTCGGCCCGGTGGATCCGGTCCCGGTCCTCGGGCCCACTCGGGCCGGCCACCCGGGAGAACAGGCCGGCGCCGGCCCGTCGGCGCGCCTCGGCCAGCCCGGGCACCTCGATCTGCCACACCATGGCCCCATCATGGGCCCGCCCGCCGGCCGTGGCGACCACCCCGCGACAACTACCCCGCGACAACTACCCGCAGCTACCACCCCGCGGCAACTACCGTGACTACTGGAACCGCAACGCCTCGATGGGACGCAGCCCGGCGGCCCGGTTGGCCGGATAACCGCCCGCGATCAGCCCGATCGCCAGGCTGACCAGGAACGCGATCACGATCGCCACGACGGAGATGTCCGGCGCGCCGAACGTGGGCGCCACCTTCGGCACGATGATCATCCCAGCGAACGTGATGGCCACCCCGACCAGGATGCCGATCACGCCGCCGATCCCGGCGAGCATCGTCGACTCGATCAGGAACTGCTTGAGGATCGCGCTGCGGCGGGCCCCGATGGCCTTGCGGATGCCGATCTCCCTGGTCCGCTCGGTAACCGAGACCAGCATGATGTTCGCGACCCCGATACCGCCGACGATCAGCGAGATCGCGGCCACCGCGACGGTGAACAGGGTCAGGAAGGTGAGGAACTGGTTGGCCTGGTCCAGCAGGCTCTGCAGCGCCGTCGCGTTGTAGTCCCGCGACGCCGGCTCCCTGATGTTGTGCCGATTGTCCATCACCCGGTAGATCTCGGCCTGCGCGGCCGGCACCAGCGTGGAGCTGGCCGCCTTCACGACCATCTGCTGGATGTTGTCGTTGCCGCCGACCAGGTAGGCACGGGCGGCGCCCAGTGGCATGACCGCGGCGTCGTCCGACTGGCCGTTGCTCTTGAGGACGCCGATGACCTGGAAGTTGCTCCGGCTGATCCGGACCGTGGTCCCGACCGCCGCGCCCGCGTCGCCGCCGAACAGGGTGGCGATCGCGTTGGGCCCGAGCACCACGACCCGGGCATTGGTCCGGGCCTGGGCCGCGGTGAACATCTTGCCGGCGACGAGGTCCCGGTCGACCACCGTCAGGTAGTCGGCGGTCGATCCCTGGATCGCGGCCCGGAACTGGTGCTGGTTGACCACCACCAGCTCGGAGCCGGTGACCATCGGGGTGACGCTGGCGATGTCCGGTGCCACCGCCGGGTTGCGCAGCGCGGTCACGTCGCTGTCCTTGAGCTCCTTCGCCGCGCCGCCGCCGGGCACCGCACCGTTTATCTTGGTGATGTTGATCTGGTTGCCCAGTGCGCCGAACTGGTCGTTGAAGCCGGCCTTGATGCCGTCACCCAGCCCGACCAGCACGATGACCGCCGCCACGCCGATGATGATGCCCAGCGTGGTCAGCGCGGAACGCAGCCCGTTCGCTCGCAGACTGCGCATCGCGATCGCGAAAGCCTCTTGAAAGTTCACTGCCCGCCCCCATCCGGTTGCGCAACAACCGTGGGCGACGACGCCACGGCGGTACCGGCGCAAAACCCGAGCCAAAAGAAAACGTACGTTTTCAAATGTTGATTATGTTACCGCCGACCTGGCGCGACCATGTCACCAGCTCCGGGCCCGGGCACATTCTATGGAAATGCATATCTCTGCCAGGCCCTTTCCCCGCCAAGATGTGGCGTAACTGAGAAGAGCACAGGCTGGCGAACGACCGGCCACCCCGACGGAGTGGATGACTATGCGGCCGGCCCTGAGCGTGTCGATGTTGGCCCTGCTGGCGCTGCTGCTACCGGCCTGCGCCGCGGCACCCGACCGCCAGGGCGGCGCGAACAACGGCACCGGCGGTGGCGGCGACACCGCCGTGCCGCTGCCGAGCGAGGTCTGGCGTTCCGACGGGTACGGCCTGATCATCGGGGTCGCCGGCAGCAAGGCACTGACCTTCGAGACCACCGAGGTCAGCTGCCTGCCGAGCAAGTCCCTCGACCAGCTGGGGCAGGCCGCGGCGGACGGCACCGTGCAGTACGGCAGGAAGGGCGTGCCTGCCGAGACGCTGCGCCGGGGGGCGGACGGCAAGGCCACTCTGCACCTGCTGGGCACCGCGGCCGACATCGACCTGCTGCCGATGTCCGAGCTGCCGGGCGTCTGCACGAAGAAGATGCCGACCGATCCGCTGAGCACCTTCGACGTGTTCTGGGCGACGTTCGCGGAGAACTACAACTCCTTCGGGCGCAAGAACGTCGACTGGGACGCGGTGCGGGACCAGTACCGCCCGAAGGTCAGCTCGGACACCGAGGACGCCGAGCTGTTCGCCGTCCTGCGATCGATGATCAAGCCACTCGGGGACGTACACACCACGATCTCGGCGGACGGCAAGGATTTCTACGGACTGCGCCCGGGCACCCCGGACCTCTCGGACAAGGGCGTCCGCAAGGCCGTGGACGACCACCTGCGTGAGGACCTCGGCGTCAGCCAGATCCAGTCCTTCGCCAACAGGGCGATCTCGTACGCGGACCTGCCCGGTGGCCGCGGCTACCTGCGCATCAACGGGTTCGAGGGCTACAACGACGAGGACAGCTCCTTCACCGGCAGCAAGGCCACGCTGGCCCAGGTGCTGGACCAGGTGTTCACCCAGCAGCGGGTGAGCACACTGAAGGGCCTGATCATCGATGTGCGGAACAACTCCGGTGGCGACGACGCCCTGGGACTGCAGGTCGCGGGCCGGCTGACGAACACGCCGTACACCGCCTTCACCAAGCAGCCCCGCAACGACCCGAAGGACCAGAGCAAGCACGGCCGGCTGCAGACGGTCACCGTCACGCCCGCCACCGGCCCCCGGTACACCGGGCCGATCCGGGTACTCACCAGCGAGCTGACCATCAGCGCCGGGGAGACGTTCGTCGAGGCACTGATGGGTCGTACCCCGGCCCCGAGCCGGTACGGCGCGGCCACCCAGGGTGTGTTCGCCGACGACATGTCCCGCAAGCTGCCCAACGGCTGGACCATCACGCTGGGCAACGAGGACTACTACGCCCCCGACGGCCGCAACTACGAGAGCGTCGGTATCCCGCCCACCGTCCCGGTGCCGGTGTTCAGCGCCGACGATCTGGAGCAGCACCGCGACGCCGCCGTGGACGCCCCCTGGTGAGCCCGGACCGGGCGAGCGTCAGATCGGGTCCGGTGAGTCGCCGGCCAGCAGCAGCTGCGGCACCTGCTGGAACCGCCACCCGGACCGAGCCGGGCGGCCAGCGGGGTGAGCGTCTCGACGGCGCGCTGCCCCTCGCCGACCCCGCCGAGCTGGGCGTACAGGGTGGCCGGTTTGAGCAGCCCGGCCGGTGGTCGTTGCGCGCCGAGGCGAACAGCTCGACCAGCGCCCCGGCGCGGGCCCAGCCGGTGGTGACCAGAGAGTGCTTGACGTTCGTACCGTCCTCGTCGACACCCGGCTGATGCCCGGCTGAGCAAACTGGGGACCGCTCAGCCAGGAGGACGGGCCGGCGGCCCGCCCCGAACGTCCAGCCCGGACGCCACAGCTCAGAATGGTCGGCCGTCGCGCGCGGGGGTGGGGTGATCCCTACCTGGACCCGGGGGTGCTCGCCACCAGGTCTGGGGTCCGCACCATCGTTTCGGCCGGCCGGAGGGAGCAATCTTCGTACTGCGCCAGCCGGAACCGCGGTCGGCACACCATCAAGGAGGGGCAATGTCCACCACGCGCAACACGAACCAGTCGGCGAACGAGATGGCGGCCGCCGGTGCGCGGGAGCTCCCGGTGCTGGTGTGGAAGTTCGGCGGGACGTCGGTGAAGGACCAGGACCGGCTCCGCGCGGTGGCCGAGCGGATGGTCGAGGCACAGCGCTCCGGCCGCCGGGTGGTCGCGGTGCTGTCCGCGATGGGCAAGACCACCGACGAGCTGTCCGGCATGGCCTACCAGATGTCCTCCCGGCCGCAGATGCGCGAGCTGGACGCCCTGCTCTCGGTCGGCGAGCAGATCTCCTGCGCGCTCGCCTCGATGGCGGTGCACGAGCTGGGCTCCCGCGCGGTGTCCTTCAACGGCGCGCAGGCCGGCATCCTGACCGACGGCGCGCACGGCAACGCCCGACTCCGCGACGTGTGCCCCGAGCGCATCACCGCCGCCCTGAACGACGGGGCGATCGCCCTGGTCACCGGCTTCCAGGGGGTCTCACCGGACGGCGCGGTGACCACCCTCGGGCGCGGCGGCTCGGACGCCTCGGCGGTCGCGGTGGCCGCGGCACTGGGTGTCCACGAGTGCGAGATCTTCACCGACGTGCCCGCGGTGTTCACCGCTGACCCCCGCGTGGTGCCGAACGCCCGGCGCATCCACGAGCTTCGCCACGAGGAGATGCTGGAGATGGCCGAGGCGGGCGCCGGCGTGCTGCAGCCGCGTTCGGTCGAGCTGGCCGCCGCGCACGGTGTGGACATCCACCTGCGCTCCAGCTACAGCACCGAGCAGGGCACCTGGATCCGCCGCGGCGGGTCCGCGTTCGAGGACGCCGAGGTCGCCGGGGTGGCGCACCGCCGCCAGGAGCCGCTGTACGCCGTCACCGGGGTCTCCGCCGCCGAGCTCACCCTGGCGCTGGCCGAGCGGGGCGCGGCGATCGGCACCATCCTGCCGGCCGACGGCGAGCTGCGGTTCAGCGTGCCCGGTGTGGAGGCCGCCGAGGTGGCGGCCGCGGTCGGCACCCTCGGCGCCGTTGTCAGCACCCACCGGGAGCTGGGCACGGTGAGCGTGGTCAGCCTGGGCATCGCCCGCAAGCCGGCACTGGTGGCGCGTGCCCTGCGCACCCTGACCGACGCCGGGATCGAACCCGAGTTCGTCACCACCAGCACCGGCCGGGTCACCGTGCACGTCGCCAGCTCGGCGGTGGACGACGCGGTGCGGCTGCTGCACGAGACGTTCATCGAGCGGACCGAGCGCACCGCCGCCGAGGCCGCGCGCCCCACCGTGGGCAGCACGCGCGCGAAGGCCGCGGTGAACAGGGCCGCCGAGTTCGCCGTGGTCCGAGCCGCCGAGGCCGCCGTGGCCCAGGCCGCGGAGGGCACAGTGACCGACCTGCACCAGGTCGCGCCGAAGGGCGCCGCCTGAATCTCGAACCTGCCTGCCGGTGCCGTGGGGGACACCGGAAGGTGCTCATGGTGCTGCTGGGCACCCGGTTGACACCGGGTTGCCCGGCAGCACCGGCATGTTCACGCTGTTCAAGCCCGGTTTTGCCACTCCCGGGCCGCGTCCGACCGTCAATATCGACGTTGACCGCGGCCGGTACCGGTGTCAACCTCTTCCCCTGGGAGTGACCAGGCGAAACGCTCAGTCTTTCCGGTGCGCCACAGGAGGCACAGTGACCGCCACTCAGCCGGCCGAAAAGGCCGTCACCCCGCCATTGGACCAGCTCGTGCTGGTTGCTGAGGGTGAGGCGCAGGGTTGGCGGACCCGTAAGGGCGAGCGGCTCGACCATGTTTTCGAGGAGCGTTGCGACTGGATCCGCCAGTACGGCCGGGCCGGGCACCTCGCCGTCGACTCCGACGAACTGGCCATGACCTACGACGAACTCGACTCCCGCGCCAACCAACTCGCCCGCTACCTGCGCATGCGCGGCGCGAAACCCGGCGACCGGATCGCCCTGCTGTTCGACCGCCCCGCCTACTCCTACCTCGCCATGCTCGCCGTACTGAAGATCAGCGCCGCCTACGTGCCCCTGGACGTCGGGTTCCCCTCCGACCGCATGGCCTACATCGCCGAAGACGCCCAGGTCCGGATCCTGCTGTCCATGTCACACGTCCCAGCACGCGTCGAAGGCTTCGACGACATCACCGCCAACGGCGCCGAAACAATCTTCATCGACAACGCCATGCCACTGATCGCCGACATGGACTCCCGCCGACTCATCGACGCCGAACGCGGCTTCCACGTCGACCAACTCGCCTACATCATCTACACCTCCGGCTCGACCGGACGCCCCAAAGGCGTCGCCATCGACCACCCCAGCATCTGCAACTTCGTCCGCGTCGCCGCCGAGGTATACGGCATCCGCTCCCGCGACCGCGTCTACCAAGGCCTCACCATCGCCTTCGACTTCTCCTTCGAAGAAATCTGGGTCCCCTGGATCTCCGGCGCCACCCTCGTACCCAAACCACCCGGCGGCAGCCTCCTGGGCCAAGACCTGCACGACTTCCTCACCAGCCGCGGCGTCACCGCCATGTGCTGCGTCCCCACCCTGCTCGCCACCGTCGAGGACGACCTACCCGACCTGCGGTTCCTACTCGTCTCCGGCGAAGCCTGCCCCCAAGACCTCATCGCCCGCTGGCACAAACCCGGCCGCCGCTTCCTCAACGTCTACGGCCCCACCGAAGCCACCGTCACCGCCACCTGGACCGAGGTCCACCCCGACAAACCCGTCACCATCGGCGTCCCCCTACCCACCTACTCCACCGTCATCCTCGACGCCGAAAACCCCCACAAAGCCCTCCCCCACGGCGAAACCGGCGAAATCGGCATCGCCGGCATCGGACTGGCCTGCGGCTACCTCAACCGCGACGACCTCACCGACAAAGCCTTCATCGACGACTTCCTCGGCATCCCCGCCAACCCCTCCGGACGCATCTACCGCACCGGCGACCTCGGCCGCGTCAACACCGACGGCGAAATCGAATACCAGGGCCGCATCGACCTACAGGTCAAAATCCGCGGCTACCGCATCGAACTCACCGAGATCGAGTCCGTGCTCCTGCAGATCCCGGGCATCGCCGCCGCCGTGGTCGACACGTTCAGCCCCGACCCCGAGACCAAAGAGCTCGTCGGCTACTACAGCCTGCGCACCGACACCGAGTCGGTCGACCAGGAAATGATCTACGCGCAGCTCCGCGAGCGGCTGCCCGCCTACATGGTGCCGGCCTACCTCGAGCACCTCGACGCCATCCCGATGACCCCGCAGGACAAGGCCGACCGCAAAAACCTGCCACCGCCGGGGCAGCGGACCACCCGCGCACCGCAGGGCGAGCACGTCGCCGCCAAGACCGGCACCCAACAACTGCTCGCCGCCGCGCTGGCCAAGGTCCTGCGGGTGGAACAGGTCTCGGTGGACAGCAACTTCTTCGACGAGCTCGGCGCCAACTCACTGTCGATGGCCCAGTTCTCCGCGCGGGTCCGCAAAGAAACCTCACTACCCAAGATGTCGATGCGCGACATCTACCTCAACCCCACGATCCGCCAGCTGGCGGCCGCGCTCGGCGACGAACCAGCCGACGACCAACCCCGCGTCGAGGTCGTCGCCAAACCGGTCGTCCGGGGCAGCAGCGCGGGCTACGTGTTCTGCGGCGCCGTGCAGCTGCTGTTCTTCCTCGCCGCGAGCTACCTGAGCGCGCTGGTGTTCAAGATCGGCCTGGACTGGAGCATGGACGCCGCCGGCGTGTGGCACACCGTCGGGCGGGCCGCGGTGGTCACCGTCGCCACGCTGGTCGGCCTGACCGCACTGCCGATCCTGGCGAAGTGGCTGCTCGTCGACAGCTGGAAACCGAGGGAGATCCGGCTCTGGAGCGCGGGCTACCTACGGTTCTGGCTGGTCAAGGTACTCATCCAGACCAATCCCATGGTGGCCTTCGCGGGCTCGCCGCTGTTCGTGTTCTACCTGCGGGCACTGGGCGCCAAGATCGGCAAGGGTGTCACCATCCACTCCCGCAGCGTGCCGGTGGCCACCGACCTGATCACCATCGGCGACGGCACGGTGATCCGCAAGGACTGCATCTTCAGCGGGTACCGGGCCATCGAGGGCGTCATCCAGACCGGCCCGATCACCCTCGGCCGCTACGTCCACGTCGGCGAGAAGACGGTGCTGGACATCGGTACCTCGATGGGCGACGGCGCCGAGCTCGGCCACTCGTCCTCGCTGCAGACCGGGCAGTCCGTACCGGCCGGCGAGACCTGGCACGGCTGCCCGGCCGAACCGGCCCCGACGGACTACCGCACCTGCCCGCCGACCCGCTGCGGCACCGCCCGCAAGGTCATCTACACCCTGCTGCAGCTGCTCGTGCTGCTGCTGACCGGCACTGTCGGGCTGGCGGTCGCCGCGATCGCGATCACGGACATCCCCGCGCTCAACGGCGTGCTCACCGCCGGGGGGACCAGCCTGGGCAGCTCGAACTTCTACGTGGCGGTCCTGGTGATCTCGACGGTGCTGTTCGTCGGCGGGACCATCCTCGGGCTGCTGGTCGTGCTGACCGTGCCCCGGTTACTGCACCTGTTCATCACTCCGGACAAGGTGTACCCGCTGTACGGGTTCCACTACGTCGTGCAGCAGACGATCACCTCGATGACCAACGTGCAGTTCTACATGGATCTCTTCGGCGACAGCTCCGCCGTGGTCCACTACCTGCGCGCGCTGGGCTACAAGATGGGCCGGATCATCCAGAGCGGCTCCAACTTCGGGGCCGAGCTGCGGCAGGACTCGCCGTACCTGACCACCATCGGCACCGAGACGATGGTCTCCGATGCGCTGTCGGTGATGAACGCCGACTACTCCGGGAGCTCCTTCCGGGTGTCCCCGGTGGTCATCGGCGAGCGGAACTTCCTCGGGAACTACGTGGCGTTCCCGTCCCAGGCCAAGACCGGCGACAACGTGCTGCTGGCCACCAAGGTGATGGTGCCGATCGACGGGCCGATCCGGGAGAACGTCGGGCTGCTCGGGTCGCCGCCGTTCGAGATCCCGCGATCCGTCGACCGGGACAGCGAGTTCGACTTCCTCGACGACGAGGCCGAGGTCGCCCGCCGGCTGTCCGGGAAGAACCGGCACAACACGGCCACCGCGGTGATCTTCCTGCTGGTGCGCTGGTTCCAGGTGACCGCCGCCCTGCTGATCACCGCGGTGGCGCTCGGCTACTACACCGCGTGGGGCGAGTGGGCGGTCACGGGCGTCTTCGTGGTGACGCTGGTGCTCTTCCAGGCCATCGCGGTGTTCGTCGAGCGGGCGGCGCGCGGCTTCCGTCGGCTGACCCCGCAGTTCTGCTCGATCTACGACCATTACTTCTGGACCCACGAGCGGCTCTGGAAACTGCTCGCCACGCCGGCGTTCAACGGCACCCCGTTCAAGAACATCCTGTGGCGGCTGCTCGGCGTGCGCATCGGCCGGCGGGTCTTCGACGACGGCTGCTCCATCCCGGAGAAGACGCTGGTCACGATCGGCGACGACGCGGTGCTCAACGCCGGCAGCATCGTGCAGTGTCACTCCCTGGAGGACGGCAGCTTCAAGTCCGGCCCCACCGTGATCGGCGCCGGCGCGACGCTGGGCGTGCAGGCGTTCGTGCACTACGGCGTGACCATGGGCGACGGCTCGGTGCTCGCCGCCGACTCGTTCCTGATGAAGGGCCAGGAGGTCGCGCCGAGCGAGTGGTGGCACGGCAACCCGGCCGACCAGACCCCCGCACCACAGACGCCCGACTGGGCCGGCGGCACCGAACCTCCGGTGCGCCGCCCCAAGCCGGTACGCGAGGTCTCGCCGGGCAACGCCCGCGCCGACCGGGTGCTCGGGGTGGACGTGGCGCGGGGGCTGGCGCTGCTCGGCATGATGGCCGTGCACGTCTTCGGCACCTTCGCCGCCGACGGCTCGCCGACCCTCGCGACCCTGCTGGCCGGTGGCCGGTCGGCCGCGACCTTCGTGCTGCTGGCCGGTGTGAGCCTGACCTTCCTCAGCGGTGGGCGGCAGCCGGCCCGGGGCCGGGCCCGGCTCGCGGCCTCGGCGGGCATCGCGGTCCGCGCGGTACTGATCGGGCTGATCGGGCTCGGCCTCGGCTACACCGACCAGGCCGAGGTGATCCTGCCGTACTACGCGGCCCTGTTCCTGCTCGCGCTGCCGTTCCTCGGGATGCGCCGGTGGCTGCTGGGCACCCTGGCGGCCGTGCTGCTGGTGGCGGCGCCGGCCGCACTGGTGTTGACCTTCGGCGCCGGCCTGCCCTACTCCGGCACCGCTACCAACCCGACCTTCGCCACGCTGGTTCAGGATCCGCTCGGGCTGCTCGTCCAGCTGTTCGTCACCGGCCCGTACCCCGCCATCGCCTACCTCGTCATCCTGCTGGTCGGTCTGGCCATCGGCCGGCTGGACCTGGCCTCGGCGCGGGTCGCGCAATGGCTGGTCGGCTTCGGCGTCGCCTTCGCCGCCATCGCCTGGTCCGCGTCCTCCCTGCTGCTGTTCCGGTTCGGCGGCGTCGCGGCGCTGCAGGAGGCGGCCGGCGCCGAGAAGGACCCGGTCAAGGCGCTCAACACGATCCTCTGGCAGCCGGTGCCGACCGCGGAGCCGAACTGGTGGTGGCTGGCGCTGCGCGCGCCGCACTCGAACTCCACGCTGGATCTGCTGTTCACCCTCGGCGCGGCGATGGCGGTACTCGGGCTCGCGTTGCTGGTGTGCCGCTCCCGCCTGGCCGCCCGGATCCTGCGCCCGCTGGCGGCCGCCGGCAGCATGACGCTCACCTTCTACACCGCACACCTCATCGTGCTGGCCACCGGCGTGCTCTCGGACCACCCCGCGGTGCTGTACGTCGAGATGGTCGGCTCCGTGCTGGTGCTCGGTCTGCTGCTGCGGCTCACCGTCGGGCGGGGCCCGCTGGAGTGGTTGGTGAGCGCGGCCGCCAACGGCACCAGGCGGGCGGTGGCCGGCAAGCTGGCCACCGGTGCGCCCGCGGGGTACGGCACCACAACGGCCGGGACCCGCCAGCTGGCGCCGCCGCCTGCGCCCCGGGCCGACGCCTACCAGTTGGTCGAACCGAGGGGCCGAGGGTGGGGCCGCGACCGGCCCCGACAGGGCTATCCGGCGCCGGGCTACCCCGCACAGGGCGGCTACCCGGGGCAGGGCTACCCGGCACAGGGCTACCCCGGGCAGGGGCAGCCGGGCCAGGGCGGCTACCCGGGGCAGGGCTACGCGGGGCACGGTCAGCCGGGGCAGGGTCAGCCCGGGCAGGGGCAGCCGGGGCAGGGCTTCCCCGCACAGGGCTCCCCGGCTCCGGGGCAACCGGCAGCCGGGCACCAGCCGGCGGCGGGCTATCCCGCATCCGGTCCGCCGCCGAGCCGGTTCTATCCCGTACCCGGGCGCGGGGCACCGGCTCGGCCCACTTCCGGCCGGCCACCCGGTGGCCAACCCGGGGCTGCCCGTCCGCCGGCCGGTCAACAACCCGGACCCGGTAGCGCGCCCGCTGGTCCACAACCCGGCGGTAACCCGCCCGCTGGTGGTCAACAGCCCGGTCCCGCGCGTTCGCCCGGTGACCAACCACCACCGTCGCGGTTCTACCCCACGCCAGGCCGTCCGTCAGCGGCTCGTCCCCCGTCACCGGGCAAACCCCCGGCCGGCCAGCAGGCAGCCGCCCAGTCACCGGCCGTCCGGCCACCAGCCGTCCAGCCGCCAGCTGTCCGGCCACCGGCAGCGCAGCCACCAGCCGTCCAGCAGCCAGCTGTCCGGCCACCGGCAGCTCAGCCACCGGCAGCGCAGTCACCGGTCGCCCAGCAGCCACCGGCAGCGCAGCCACCGGCCACGCCGCCTCCGGGCGACGGGGACGTACCGGCGCTGCGGAACCGGATCGAGGAGCTGGAGCAGATGTTGCGATCGCTCGAGGAGCGCGACCGCAAGGGCGACTAGGACCGCTCAGGCCGCGCAGTCCCCACGCCCTCCGGGCCGTGGGCTCCAGCCGACCTCGGATCCCACGATCGTCTTCCCGGCCCACTGAGCCCGGTACGCCGGGCTCAGTGGGCCTCGTGCTCAGTGGCGTACCCGCCGACCAACCGCGGTGCACCCTCGCAGCGGCCCGGCCCCAGCTCTGCGCCGCCGTCCGGGTTGCTGACCTACATCTCCGCCCGCGCCCGCGGCCAGCGTCCGAGTGTCGCGCGCCGAGGTCGACGTGAGGGTCGGATCCGGGGCGAAGACTCGACCCTCACGTCGATCTCGACGTAACCGCTCAGCCCGGCCGCTCGGCCCGGCCCGGCCGCGGCTACCCGACCGCGCGGGGCTCGCCGGGCCGCTTGGGCTCGCGACAGAGAACCGGGCCTCCACCTCGTCGGCGGGGGCCCGGCTCTGTGCTGGCTGGTCAGGCAGCTTGTGCGTGGGTGGCGGTGCAGGTCTCGATCGCCTCGATCAGGATGTCCAGGGCGATGTCCAGTACCTCCTCGGTGACGTTGAGCGGCGGCAGCATCCGCACCACACGGTCGTCGCGGCCGCCGAGCTCCACGATCAGGCCGTGCCGCAACGCGCGGGCCTGCACCTCCTCGGCGAGCTCGGTGACCGAGCGGCCGTCCGTCGGCGGGGCGAGCTCGATGCCCCACATCAGGCCCCGGCCGCGAACCTCCACCACGTCGGGGTTGTCGCCCAGCCGGGCCAGCCGGGAGACAACCTGCTCGCCGCGGGCGCGGACGTTGCCCAGGATGTCGTCACGGCGGAACATCTCGACCGCCTTCACCCCCGCCGCGAACGCCAGCTGGTTGCCCCGGAACGTGCCCGAGTGCGCACCCGGCTTCCACACATCCAGCTCCCGGCCGTACAGGATGATCGCCACCGGCAACCCCATCCCGCTCAACGCCTTCGACGCCACAACCACATCCGGCTCGATGTCGTACTGCTCGAACGCGAACCAACTCCCCGTCCGACCACACCCGGTCTGCACCTCATCCACGATCAACACAACACCCAGCTCACGAGTCAACCGCCGCACCCGCTGCACAAACTCCCTGGTCGCCGGGTTGACCCCACCCTCACCCTGCACCATCTCCATGATCACCGCCGCCGGCAACGGAATCCCACCATTCGGATCCGTCAACGCGTACTCCAGGAACGCCGCACAGTTCGCATCCCAACTCACCGGATCCGCACCCGCCGGACAACTCCCCCCCGAGGCAAACGGAAAGAAATGCACCCCCGGCATCCCGTTCGCGATCGGCCCCTTCTGCGCCAGATTCCCGGTCAACGCCATCCCCACATGCGAACTGCCATGGAACCCACCCTGAAACGCCACAATGTCACCCCGACCCGTCGCCGTCTTGGCCAACTTGATCGCCGCATCCACCGCATTCGCCCCGGTCGGCCCACAAAACTGGATCTTCATCCGATCCCGCATACCGACCGGCAACATCGACAACTGCGCCTCCGTGAACGCATCCTTCACCGGCGACGGCATATCCAACCCATGCGTGAACACACCCATCTGCTCCGCCGCCACCCGCACCAACTCCGGATGGTTGTGCCCGAACGACAACACCCCCGCACCCGCCAAAAAATCGATGAACACATTCCCGTCAAGATCACGGATGAAGGACCCAGCCGCATCCGCCACCGCGAACGGGAAGTGCCGCGGATAGACCCGGGCATTCGACTCCCGCAACTCCTGCTGGGCCAACAGCTCGGCGGAACGGGGCCCGGGCAACGCACCGGTCACGTGCGGGCGGGTGGTGGACGCGAGCGAGGTCATGACGTTCTCCTGGGATGAATGGCGACGCTGAATTGGGCTCGAGAAACTGACGCCCGGCACTATGTCGTCTGCCACGAGTAAGGGCCCACCTGGGATCTAGTTTTGCCACGAGGATGGGACCAGGGGCTTGCCAGTGATGGGACCACCTGTTTGCCAGTAGTGGGACCACCCGGCGTGGCTCCCCGCCTTCCGGTCGTGCGGCCGTTGTGGTCGTCCGCATGTCCTATCGGGAGGTGTCCGTGATCGAGGTTAGAGAGATCCTTCGGCTGTGGTTGGAAGGCCGTTCGCTGCGCGCTGTGAGCACGTTGGCGGGGGTGGACCGCAAGACGGTCCGCCGGTACGTCGCTGCCGCTGAGGCGGCCGGGCTGGCCCAGGAGTGCGGCCCTGAGCAGCTGACCGATGAGCTGCTCGGGACGGTCCTGGGCGCGGTGCGACCGGACCGCCCACGCGGTGTTGGGGCGGCCCGGGAGTCCCTGGATGCCCATCGGGAGCAGATCGCGGCCTGGCTGAAACAGGGGCTGACCTTGGCCAAAGTCCATGTGCTGCTGGGCCGGCGCGGGGCGGTGGTGCCCTATCGCACGCTGCACCGCTACGCGGTCAGCGAGTTGGCCTTCGGCCGGCGCCAGCCCACGGTCCCGGTTGTCGACGGCAACCCTGGTGAGGAGCTACAGGTCGATTTCGGTCGACTCGGGCTGATCCCGGACCCAGTTCGTGGGGCACGGCGGGTCGCCCATGGGCTGATCTTCACCGCGGTGTATTCGCGGCACATGTTCCTTTACCCGACTCACCGCCAAACACTCGAAGAAGTGATCGCCGGGTTCGAGGCCGCCTGGGCGTTCTTCGGTGGCGTTTTCAAAGTCGTCATTCCCGATAATATGAAATCGATCGTCGATCAGGCCGATAACATCGAACCCCGGCTCAATGATAGTTTCCGCGAATACGCCCAAGCTCGGGGCTTCGTAGTCGACCCGGCGCGGGTCCGCCATCCTCGGGACAAACCCAGGGTCGAAAAATGTGTGCAATATGTACGGTCCAGCTTCTTCGCCGGGGAGGACTTCACCGATCTGAACGACTGCCGGGCCCGCGCCGTGTTGTGGTGCGCCCAGGTCGCCGGAACGCGTATCCACGGCACCACCTGCGCACGCCCAGCTGAGGTGTTCGACGCCGAGGAAGCACCCCTGCTGCTGGCGGCCCCCGCGCAGAGGTTCGCGATCCCGGTCTACACCAAACCCAAGGTCGCACCTGATCGGCATGTCGAGGTGGCCAGAGCGCTGTATTCGGTGCCCGGGGAGCTGATCGGGCAGCGGCTGACCGCTCGTGCTGATGG
Organism: Pseudonocardia sp. Cha107L01; assembly: GCF_052566575.1. Taxonomy (NCBI): domain Bacteria; kingdom Bacillati; phylum Actinomycetota; class Actinomycetes; order Pseudonocardiales; family Pseudonocardiaceae; genus Pseudonocardia; species Pseudonocardia sp. Cha107L01. The sequence goes on along the minus strand of NZ_CP199579.1, from coordinate 2,878,299 downwards.
GCACACGGTCAAGCTGTTCCGCCGCGGCCAGCTGATCAAAGTTCATCTCCGGCAGGAACCGGGGCGGCGGCGCACCGACCCGGCGGATCTGCCCAGCGAGGTGTCCACCTACGCGATGCGCGACCTCGACGCGCTGGCTCGCCGCGCGACTGGCTATGGCGAGCACATCGGCGCCTACGCGGCCGCGCTGCTGGATCATCCGCTGCCCTGGACCAAGATGCGCCAGGTCTATCGGCTCCTCGGACTGGTCCGCCGCCACGGCGCTGACCGGGTCGAACAGGCATGCAAGCGGGCCTTGGAGGTCGAGGCGGTCAACGTCGGGCTAATCGACCGGATGCTCACCCGGGGGCTGGAAGCCGACACCACCCGCGGCACCGCCACCGGCCAGCTCGCCATCCCCATCCCGGCCGCCGTTGATACCGCCGCCTCGAAGGTGGTGCCCGCCGCGCGACGGTTCGTCCGCGACGCCGGCGAGTTCGCCACCGGTGCCACCGGGCAGATGCGGCGCCCGTCGTGACCACCAACGCCCGTCCCAGCCCCGTCCCGCGCGGGTCCGTGCAGCGAGTCGAGGTATCCGGCGATCTCAAGGACCTGATGCGCCGGCTCAAACTCGGGCGGCTGCTCGACACCCTGCCCGAACGCCTCGCGTTGGCCCGCACCCAACACCTGCCGCATCACGAGTTCCTGGAGATGCTGTTCGCTGATGAGGTCACCCGCCGCGACCAACAAGCCACCCTGCTGCGCGCCCGCTCCGCGCACCTGGACCCGACCATGGTCCTGGAGGCCTGGGACGACTCCACGGCCGTCGCGTTCGACCGGACACTGTGGGCAGAGTTGTGCTCGCTGCGATTCCTCACCCAAACGAACAATGTGCTCATCATGGGACCCGTGGGAGTGGGGAAAACATTCCTGGCCAACGCCCTCGGGCATGCCGCGGTCCGCCGCAAATACACCGTGCACATCGAACGTGCCGACAAACTGTTCAAACGGCTACGCGCCGCCCGTCTCGATCACACCCACGAAGAGGAAATGCGGAAACTGCACCGGGTTGAACTATTGATACTCGACGATCTGGCATTGCACCCGCTGGGCACCGAGCAGACCAGTGATTTTTATGAGCTGATCGTGGAACGCCACCGCGAGGCCTCCACGATCATCACCTCGAACCGGGAACCCCCAGAGATGCTGACCATGATGGCCGACCCGCTGCTGGCCCAGTCCGCGATCGACCGGCTGCAGTCCGCCGCCTTCGAACTCATCGTCGAGGGCCAAAGCTACCGCCAGCGCCAACGACCACGCATCGGCCAACCCCTCGACGCCGCGCAGGAGGACAGATGACCGAGAAACGTTGACGTCAACCACGTCCCTACACGACGATCAGCACACGGCCCACGACCGCCGAAGTGGTCCCTAGCTGGTGACAAAACGGTGGTCCCTTACTCGTGGCACCTGACAGCACTAGGCCGCTTGCAGAAGCGCCATGCCGGACGGGGTGAGGCGCGCGGGTGCCGGTGCGGAACCGCCGACGGCGATGAGGCCGGCGCCCGCGAGCCGAGGTCCCACGAACTGGTCGGAGCAGCACAGACCGTCGATGACCAGCGAGGTTCCGCATCCGCCGGCGACCTGGCAACGCCCTTCGGCGACTGCCCGCAGCACCGCGCGGTCCCGGAAACTCAGCTGGGTGGAGGTTGTTGTGGTCATGATTGCCACCCCTGGTTCCGGTGTTTCTCGAAGCTGAGGTCCGGGGTATTTCCGGACAGTTGAAGAATGCTCCGAGACAGCAGCCGCAACCATCGAGCTGCCCCTACACCGGGCCGGGCCAACCCGTCATTGCCAGGTAGGGCCTCCCCTACTCGCGGCCCTACCCGCGGCCGTACCCGTGACTCCTAGCAGTGACCCCTAGCCGTGACGGCTACCCATGACCGCGGTGTCAGCCGCCGAGGTTCAACACGCTGAGCGTGCCGTTGTCCAGGTTGGTCACGTAACCCAGCCGGCCGTCGGGCAGAACCGCGACGCTGGTCGGGCTCGGTCCGGTCGGGATCGTGGCGGTGACCTGGTTGGTCTCCCCGTTGATCACGGACACGGTCCCGTCGCCGTCGTTCGCCACGTAGGCGAAGCGACCGTCCGGCGACCAGGTGATCGACTGTGGGTTCTTCCCGACCGGAATCGTGGCGGTCACCTTGTTGGTGTTCGTGTCGATCATCGTCACGTTGTTGCTGTCGTAGTTGACGTTGGCCACCAGCGGCCGGGTGGGGTGCACCGAGAGCGCGTGCGGACTCGTCCCGACCGGGATCTGGGCCGTCACCGCGCCCGTCTTCACGTCCAGCACCGAGATCAGGTTGGACTCGTGGTTCGCGGTGTAGGCGCGGGCGCCGTCCTTGGAGAACTCGATCCAGTGCGGGTTCGCCGGGACCTTGATCTCCTTGATCACCGCGAACGAGGAGGTATCGATCACCGATACGGTGCCGGAGTCGTGGTTGGGCACGTACAGCTGGCGCCCGTCCAAGGTGACCGCGCCGCGGAACGGCCTGGTTCGCACCGGCACCGTCGCCACGATCTGGTTCGAGGTGGTGTCGAGCACGCCGACGACCGCGATGGTCCGCGCCTGGTCGAAGATGCTGATGTAGACCCGGCGGCCGTCCGGCGAGAACGTGAGGAACTGCGGTGGCCCGGCCGGCACCGGGATCGTGGCGATCACCCGGTTGATCGAGGTGTCGACCACGGTGACGACCTTGGCCGTGCCGTTGGCAACGTAGACCAGCCGGCCGTTCGGCGAGACCGCGGCGAACTGCGGCGTGGCACCGATCGCGATCGGGGTGCCCAGGCTGGGGATCGGCACGCTCGCCACGATCGCCGACGCGGGCGGCGGCGGCGCCACCGCCGCCGGGTTGGCCGGCGCCGAGTCGGAGCCGGAGGGCGGGGTCGCCCGCAGCGAGTTGATCACGAAGACGGTGCCGAACACCACCGCGACCGCCGCCACCAGCGCCAACACTCCGAGGCCCAGCAGCTGCCACTTCGGCACACCGGTCCGGGCCGGTTGCGGAGCGGGCCGCGGCGCCGCCTGGCCGCGCGGGTCGTACCGACCGCCGCCGGGCCCCTGACCACCGGCACCCTGACCACCGGCACCCTGGCCGCCGGGACCCTGGCCGCCGGGCGGACGGCCACCGGGCGGGCCACCCAGCTGCTGTGGCGGCCCGGCCTGCTGACGGCCGGAACCGGGCCCGGGAGGACCTGATCGCGGGCCGGCCGGGGGCGCTGACGGCAGAGTGGGGATGCGGGTGGTGAGCGACTCCGGATCGGCGGGACGGCGGGACGGCGCGTCCAGCGCGGCTCCCGAGGCCGACGCAACCGACCCGGCCGGCGGCGCCTGCGGTCCGGAACCGGGTCCGGTTCGCGTGACGCCGACCGGCGGAGCCGGTGCGCGCAGCTCACGCCTCGGTGCCGCGCCGCCGCCGGGCCCCGCCCACGCCGACTCGGCAGCGTCCGCGGTGGGGACCGACCCGCCGCGGCCACCCTGACCATTGGCACCGTTCGACCCGCTGACGGCGTTCGAGCTCCTGGGGCCGCTCGCCCCGTTCGTCGACGGGATGCCGGCCAGCGTGGCCGCGCCGAGCGCTACCGCGTACTTGGGGTGGGTGTCCACCACCGTCGGGCGGCCGAGTTCCTCGGACACCATCTTCGCCACCAACGGGATCCTGGAGGACCCGCCGACCAGGAGCACCGCGCTGAGCTGCTCGGGGGTGACCTGCGCCGAACGCAGCGTCCGGGACAGCGCGCCGATCGTCGACTCGATCGGGGCGCGGACCATGTTCTCGAACTCTTCGCGGGTCAACTTCACGTCGAAGTGTCGGCCCGGCAGGAACACCGGCAGCACGGTCTCGGTGTCGACCGAGAGCGCCTCCTTGGCCAGGATGCAGTCCTGCCGCAGCCGGGCCAACGCGATCGTGGTCTGCGGGTCCCGAAGGTCGAGCTCGCTGAGCGTGCCGCCGGCGGTGAAGTTGACGTGCGACAGGATCGCCTCGTCGAAGTCGACCCCGCCGAGCCGCTCGATGCCCTCCGGGGTGCCCAGGATCTCCACTCCGGAGGGCCGGGCCCGCAGCACGGTGGCGTCGAAGGTGCCGCCGCCGAGGTCGTAGACGGCGACGATCTCGCCGTCGTCCAGCTGGCGGGACGCGGCATAGTGCGCGGCGGCCGCCTCCGGCTCGGTGACCAGGATGACGTCGACCAGCCCGGCCAGGTTCGGGACCTCTTCGAAGAGGCCACGGCGGAACGGGCCCCAGTTCGCCGGATGGGTCAGCACCACCCGCCCTGGCGAGTCGCCCTCGGTCTCGGAGACCTTCGTCAGCACATCGCTCAACAGCGCGGCGAGCAGCGCCGTCACCGCGTGCGGCGAGCCGCCCAGCATCACCGGGGTCGGGTCGCCGAGTCTGCGCTTGAACTCGCGGCCGACCCGGTCCGGGCTGCTCACCGACCGCCGACCGGCGGCATCACCGGTGACCATCTCACCGTCGTCCCGCAGATAGACCACGGCGGGAGCGACGACCGAGCGGTCTCCCAGGGTGAACATCTCCACCTGGGTGGGGTGCGCGACAGCGGCGGCCACAAAAGTGGTGCCCAGATCTACGCCCAGGTTGTAACTCACGAGGCCCCTCCGCCGAATGGGGCCCTATCCTAGCTCGGGGCGCCCACGAAGATCGAGCCTAATGCGCGCGGGTGCCGCCGCCGTGACCAGGCGTTATGCAGAGGTTACCAAATAGGTGCCCTGATTGGGGGTGGGGAGAACCCCACCTCTTGCTGGGGCTGACACCCTTCCGGTCCGCCCCCTTCCGCTGGAGACTTGATCGATGACCCCGGCGTCTCCTCGGCACGACGGCGAGCGGTCCCCAAACGGCCTCGCGGTTGGGGGCCTCGAGGCGCTGCCCGGGGCCCGGCCGGTGGACACGACCGGCCGGGGCCAGGGCAGCGACTCCGGCACCACTGCCGGCACTCCGCTGGGCGCTGCCGGCACCCCCGTGCGCTCCGCCCGCGAATCGATGGGTGCTGCCCAGCGACGGCGGGAGCGCGCCCAGTGGTTGCGTCGGCAGCTCCTGGAGCGCCAGCTGCACGACGGAGCCTCGCTGCGCATCTCCGCGCTGGCACTGCGCCTCGGTCTGCTCCGCTACGAGGCCCCGTGCGACGAGTCGGACTGGCAGAACCGGATCGACGAACTGCAGGACGAGCTGCACGCGGTGCTGCAGGAGCTGCGCGAGGTGGCCGGGAAGATCTACCCGCCGCTGCTGGACCAGGCCGGGCTCGGGCCCGCGCTGCGCGAACTGGCCGACCAGTTGGGCGCCGAGGTGGAAATCGTCGCCGGGCCGGACCGGTTCGGCCCGGTTGCCGAGGGCGCCGCGTACTTCGCGGTCGCCGACTGCCTGACGGCCGAGTCCCACGGCGCGGCACCGGTACTTCAGGTGTCCATCGCGCGCGACCAGCGGGATCTGACGCTCATCGTCGCCGGCGCCACCACCACACACGTCGAATACATGCTGGACCAGGCCCACCCGCTGGGCGGTACGGTCAATCTCGCCCCAGGCACCGAGCCGGGCAGGGGCACGATCACGGTGAGGATCCCATGCGAGTAGCGCTGGCCGAGGACGGTGCCCTTTTCCGCGAGGGCCTGTTGATGCTGTTGCGAGCGGCCGGACACGAGATCGTCGGCGCGGTCGGGGGCGGCGACGAACTCGTCGCGCTGCTGGCCACCGAACAGGCCGACGTGGCGATCCTGGACATCCGGATGCCACCCGAGCCGGACGGCGGCCTGACCACCGCGGAACGGCTGCGCGCCAGCTACCCCGAGATGGGCCTGCTCTTCCTGTCCCACTACGCGGAGACGCACTACCTGATGCGGATCCTGGAGATCGGCACCGACAGCATCGGGTACCGGCTCAAGGAGAAGGTCGGCAGCGTCGACGTGCTGACCGACACGCTGAACCGGATCCACGACGGCGAGATCGTCATCGAACCCGTGCTGGCGAAACGGCTGGTGGAACGCCCCCGGGGGGACAAGAAGGACGTCGTCGCATCGCTGTCCGAGCGCGAGATGGACGTGCTGCGGCTGATGGCCGAGGGCCGGTCCAACAACGGCATCGCCGGGCAGCTGTTCGTCACGCCCAAGGCCGTGGAGAAGCACATCGCGAACATCTTCGGCAAGCTCGGGCTGCACACCGACACCTCGGAGCACCACCGCAGGGTGCTCGCCGTGCTGACCTACCTGCGCTCGCAGCGCACCGAGGTCTAACGCCCTCCGCGGGCCTGCCCCGATCCGGGTGACACACTGAAAATCGCACGTCAGGCTTGGCTGGGCCGGACTCGCCCCCTAGCGTGTGCCCGACGGCTCGGACCGGTGGGTGCGTGATGAACAGGACGCTCGTAGCGAGATCGCTGCGGCTGCTTCTGGTCGCGTGCTTCGTCGCGGTCGTCTTTCCGCTCGTGGTCCGGGTGCTGGGCTTCGTGATGCCACAGAACGAGGCCGCCGTGCTGCTGCCGTTCGTGGCCGCGGCGGCGAGCGTGGCGGCACTTCCGTACGTGCTGGCCGTGGTGGACAAGCTGGTGCACCGCCTCGCCAGGGACTCCACCACCACCCCGTACTCCGCGCTGGCCGAGGCGGCCGCCCGGATCCGCGGCGGTTCGCTGGAGCAGGCACTGCCGGGGCTGGCCAGGGTGCTCGCCGAGGGAACCGACGCGCAGCGGGCCGAGCTGTGGCTGGCGGTCGAGGACAAGCTGGTCAGCGCGGCCTGCTACCCGCCGTTGGACACCGTCGCACCGCGCACCGTGGCGAACCTGGCGGTACTGCTCGCCCAGCCGGACACCGACCACGTGGTCCCGGTGCTGGACGGACCGGTACTGCGTGCCGTACTGGCCATCGGCAAGCCGGAGCGCCCGGTAACCCCGTCCGACCAGCGGCTCATGCAGGACGTGGCCAACGGCGCCGGCATGCTGCTGCGCGGCGTGCAGCTGAACGCCGAGTTGGAGGAGCGGGTCCGCCGGGCGGACGAGCTGGCGGACGAGCTGAAGGCGTCCCGGCTGAGGCTGACCCAGGCCCGCGACGTCGAGCGCCGCCGGTTGATCACCGAGCTCGGGAACGTGACGACCGATCGGCTGGCCACCTTGCGCGAGGACCTGGCCAGCGCCGGCCAGGCCCTGGCCGAGCCCGAGCCGGGCAACGGTGTCGTTGCTGGGCCGGCCGCGGGTACCTCCGACAAGCGCGACGGGGACGATCTCGGCAGCGGCAGTGACGACGACAGTGACGACGCCCGGGACGACGACCGGGACGACGACCGGGACGCGGACGACCTCGACGAGGACGACGAGGAGCCGGAGCTGACCGGCGCGGCGGCGGCGCAGCAGGCCGTCGTGCGCGCCCGGGTCCGCCTCGACGAGCTGCTGGACCGGTTCCGGGTGATCGCCAGGGGGGTCTACCCGGCGGTGCTGCGCGACCAGGGCCCGTACGGCGCACTGGACGAGTTGGCGACCGATCTCCCCCGCCCGGTGCGGCTGACCGGCAACCTGCCCGCTCGGCTGGCCTGGGAGGTCGAGTCCGGGATCTACTACCTGGCCGCCTCAGCCATGCAGCAGCTGGCCGGCCAGGCCGGGGAGCGCGCCCTGCGGGTGCACCTGACACACGCCGACGCCCGGCTGGCGGTGGAGATCGACGACCCGACACCGAGCACGTCGATCGCCGAGCTGCGCAACGGGCTGGCGCACGACGCCGAGCGGCTGGCCGCCCTGGGCGGTGACCTGGAGGTGTCCGAGGACGACGCCGGCGGGGCCCGGCTGCGCGCCTGGCTGCCCGAGCAGCTCGAGCCCTACGTCGACCGGTTCAGCTCGGTCGGAACCCGGCCCGGTGCGCCGTGAACGGCCGTCGGCCGGAGGTCGCGCTCGCCGTTGGGTACTCCGTGCTGCTGGCCGCCTGCGTCGTCGTCTCGATCGGCTGGCTGGCGGTCGGCGCGCTGGTGGCCGTGGCCACCTACTCCCCCTCGGTGGCCGCCGCGATCACCGAGCAGGCCGCCACCGGCAACGCCTGGGCTCGCGGGGTGCTCGACGCCGTGCCGCACAGCGAGCCACTTGCCCAGGCGGTGCTCGACTACGCGTTCTCCGGGCTGAACCTGCTGATCGGCGGGATCCTGCTGTTCCTGGGGCTGCGTACCTGGGTCACCCAGTGGCTCGCCGTCGCGATGATCGGCTCGGCCGGCGCGTTCAACCTCCAGGCACACGCGGCGGCGGCCGCGGTGCAGAACGCGACCGGCCTCGGCATCGGCGGCCTGCACCAGATCCTGCTGCACGGGGTGGCGTGCGCGGCCTACATCGTCGCGCTGCTGCTGCTGCCCGCCGGCCGCTGGCAGCTCGGGCCGGTCGGCGGGATCGGCCGGCTCGCGCTGCTCGGGGTGGGGGCCGGCACCCTGGTCGTGGTCGGGGTGGGCACCGCGCTGCTGCCGCACACGGTCAGCTGCATCCTGTTCTTCGGCTTCGGGGTACCGCTGGCCGGACTGGCCGTGCTGCCGCACCGGATCCGGCACGGCGAGACGGCCGAGCGGCGCACCCAGGCCCGGCTGCTGTTCAGCGTGCTGCTGGCGTCGTTCGGCACCTGCTGCGTGCTGGCCGTGCTGACCCTGCTCCTGTGGTACCTGGGTATGCCGGGACTGATCCTGGTCGACCCCACGGCACACGCCGCCGAGGCCGGTGGCGGTCAGCCGACCGCGCTGCTGTTCTGGTTCTGCCGGCTGTCCGCCGCCGGTATCGCGGCCGCGGTGCTGGTGGCCATCCGGCGGGGCCGGTTGTGGCGGGCCGAGCGGGTGTTCAGCCGGGGCCTGGCGTCGATGATGGTGATCGTCATCGTGGGTGGCGGCTACGTGGTGATCAGCGCGATCGCCGGGTGGCTACCCGGCACCGGGAGCGGCGAGGGCGAGGTGATCGCGGCCGCGGCGGCCACCGGGCTCGCCGCGCTGGCGTTCCTGCCGGCCTACCTGCGCGCCGAGCGCCTGGTGGACCGGCTGCTCTACGGCCGCCGGCCGGCCCCGTACAGCGTGCTGGCCGACGTGGCCGCGCTGTCCCGCGGCAGCTCGTCCGACGGGCCGAACCTCGCCGGCGTGGCCGAGTCCATCGGTCGGGGACTCGGTGCCCGGTCCTGCCGGCTCACCGTGTTGCGCCCCGGGCTGCGGGACCGGACCTATGCCTGGAGCGACGGCACCGAGGGTGACGAGCCGGCCGAGGACCACGTGGTGCTGCCGATCCGCCAGGGCAGCGAGCAGATCGGGTCGATCGCGGTGGACCGGGGCGCGGTGGCCGGCCTGCACACCGAGCGCCGCACTCTGCTCGAGGACGTCGCGGACAGCCTCGGCGCGATCCTCCAGGCCAGCAGGCTGGGCATCGAGCTGGAGCGGCAACTGCGGGCCGCGCTGGCGCACGCCGAGGAAATCGCGCTGTCGCGGCGCCAGGCCGTCGCCGAGATGGACAGCGAGCGCCGGATGATCGAGCGCGACCTGCACGACGGCGCCCAACACCACCTGGTGTCGCTGCGGCTGGCGCTGGGCCTGGTCGAGCACGAGGTGTCCAGCGGGCAGCTCGAGCAGGCCAGGGAGCGGTTGGACCAGCTCGCCACCCAGATCAGCACCGCCGAGGGGGTGCTCGCCAAGACGGCGTCCGGGGTGTCGTCGATCGTGCTGTCCGAACGCGGGTTGGCCGCCGCGCTGGCCACCGACCTGGGCGCCGCGGACCCGCCGATCGCGGTCTCCTTCGAAAATGGCGCGGACGAGCGCCGGTTCGGGCCGGAGATCGAGTCGGCGGTCTATTTCTGCTGCCTGGAAGCGGTGAACAACACGCAGAAGCACGCGCAGGGGGCGCCGGTGGCCATCCGGATCGGGCTGGCGGCCGGCACCCTGTGGTTCAGCGTGCGGGACGAGGGACCCGGTTTCGACCCTGGCGCGAACGCCGGCTCGGCCGGGCGCGGGCAGGGCAACCTGGTCGCCCGGATCACCGCGGTCGGCGGACGGATCACCGTCGAGTCGGCGCCCGGGGCGGGGACCACGGTGTCCGGCGCGGTGCCGGTACCTGCCGAGTCGACGCCCACAGCCACCCAACCGGTACCGCCGGCATTGCTGCGGGCCGCCCAGCTGAGCCAGGCGGGGGCGGCGGGGGCGGGGGCGGGGGCGCCACGGTCATCGGCGCCGGCGGTGTCGACCCCGGCCGGGCAGCCGGCACCGGCCGGGTCAGCGGCGGCCGCGTCAACACCCGCCGAACCGGCACCGGGCTCGGCGGAGCCGACCGAGCCCGCGCAGCTCCAACCGGCGGCCGAGGCGACGCAGCGGATCCGGCCCCAGTCGGCCGCCGCCTATCCGGTCACCGAGGCGACCCAGGTGATCCGCCTGCCACCGCTGCCGCCTGAGGCACCCCAACGCACCACCGCGCTGCCAGCCAGCTCGCCGACCGTCGACGCGACACAGCGCATCTCGACCCAGCCGCCGCCACCGGACACGCCGAGGACCGAGGACGCCACCCGGCGAATCGCCCTGCCCACCGTGGACACCACCCAGCAGATCCCGAGCGCACTCATCGCCGAAGCAACGCAGCTGATCCCCACCCAGCCGGTGGTGGGCAAGCCCGGCGAACCGGTGAACGGCGACCAGTCGCTGCCCGCTCAGGCACGGGCACTGATCCGGGCCGCCCAGCAGATATACCCGGACGGACCCGAGCGCAGGCAGCTCGCCGAGCTGGCGGACCGGCTCGGTCGCCCCTCCCGGGTGGCGGTACTCGGCGCCGCCGGCGCGGGCACCAGGACGCTGCTGCGCGCGCTGCGCAACGAGCGGTTCAACCCGGCGCTCGAGCTGGCCGACCACGACGGCGCGGCGCGCCAACCCGCCGACGCTGTGCTGATGGTGCTGCGCGGACCGGGACTCGAGGACGCCAGCCTGTTCGAGACAACAGACACCGAGACAACAGACGCGGCAACGGACGCGGCAACCGACCCCGAGACAACAGACAGCGCGGCAACAGACAGCGCGCCAACAGACAACGCGGCGGAGCCGGTACCGACGATCGGGGTGCTGGCCCGTGCTGACGAGCTCGGCGGCTCCAGGCTGGACGCGTTGGAACGCGCCAAGAAGATCGCGGCGGACTACCGGAACGACCCGGAGATCTCGCCGCACTGCCAGACCGTGGTTCCGGTGGCCGCGCTGCTCGCGGTCGCCGGCGCCGACCTGACGGAGCCGGAGTTCCAGTCGCTGCTCGGACTGAGCAACCGGGCGCCCGCCGAACTGTCCGAGCACACCACCCCGGAGCTGCTGGCGCGCCTCGGCTGGTTCGGCATCGAACAGGCCCTGCGGCTGATCCACGCCGGCGGCGCACCCAACCGCGGCAAGCTCGGCCAGGAGCTGGTCCGGCTCAGCGGCCTGCCACAGCTGCGCGAGCTGCTGGCCTGGCGGATCGCCAGGCCGGCCCAGGCGCTGCGGGTGCGCGCGGCGCTCGCCGAGTTGGAGAGCGTCGTGCGGGGCGCCCCGCGGCGGGGTCCGCACGCCGACGACCTGCTCTACCAGCTCGAACGGGTTCGCTCCGGGGCACATGAGCTGGTCGAGATCGACCTCGCCGACGCGCTGCGGTCCGAGACGTTGCGGCTGCCGGCCGGAGACCGGCAGGCGGCGGAGCAGCTGCTCGGCGCCGACGGCCCGGAGCCGAGCGCCAGGCTGGGCCTGCCCACCGACGCCGCGCCGGCCGCCATCCGGGACGCCGCCGGCGAGCAGCTCGTCCACTGGCAACGGCTGGCCTCCCACCCGGCCACCACGTCGGCCGTCCGGGACGCCGCCCAGGTGCTGGTCCGCACCTGCGAGCAGTTGCTGGCCGGTTCCGCCGGCTGAGGCCGGTGCGACGGGCAGCCGCGGACATGCGCCTGGACCCATCGCCGGCTGGCGGTGGGTCCAGGGTTGGGATTCCCGGCGGGCGGTGGTCGTCCCCCGCCGGGTGGTGGTTGGCCTGTCAGTCGTCGTTCTTGGAGCCGGAGCCGGAGCCGGAGTCGGCCCCCTGCTTGTCCGACTCGTGCTTGTCGGACTTGCTCTCCGGGTTCTTGACCAGGATCTGGCCGCGGTCCACCGGGGGCGCCCCGGTGGTGTCGAGCTTCGGGTGCCGGGTGCCCTGGGGGTTCACGATCGGAGCGGGCTGGTGCACCGGCTTGGCCTCGCCCTGCTTCAGCGGGCCATGACCGCCACCGACATTGCCACCACCGACCGGGCCACTGCCGCCTCCCTGGCCACTCGGTGTGCCGCCTCCGCCGCCCGCTGGGCCGCCCGGGACGCCTCCTGCTGGCGCGCCGCCCTGGCCGGCTCCACCCTTGCCGCCGCCGCCCTTCCCGCCGTCGCCCTTGCTCGCATTCCCGCCACCGGCACCCGGCGTGCCCGCGCCTGGAGTTCCAGCAGCGGCACCAGTTCCAGAGCCGCCCGTCTGCGGCGGATTGCCCGTGCCCGCAGTGCCACCGACCGGGGTGCCGTTGCCCGGGGTGCCGTCGCCCGGGGTGCCGTTGCCCGGGGTGCCGTTGCCGCCATTGCCGTTGCCGCCATTCCCGCCGTTGGGCTTGCCGCCGTCCTTGCCGCCGTCCTTGCCGCCGTCCTTGCCGCCGTCCTTGCCCTCGCCGTCCTTGCCGTCCCCCGGCTTTCCGGGATGGGGCTTGCCGTCGATACCGGTGTCGGAGGGGCGGCACTTGTCGGTGCCGGGCCCCTGGTAGTCGGGGCAGCTCGGGCGGTGGTCCTTGTCGTGGTCCTTGTCGTGGTCCCTGTCGTGGTCCTTGTCGTGGTCCCTGTCGCGGTCCCAGTCCTTGTTCCAGTCGGGGTGGCGCCGGTGCGGCCACCAGGCCTTGCCCGGGCAGTGGACCCGGCTCCCGTGGTGGATGTCAATGAAGGTGTAGTCGTGGATCACCGTGGTCGCCGGCTGGATGACGGTGACCGCCGCGGGCTGGAAGGTCCGCCAGGCGTTGCCGGCGTAGCCGACGTTGCGGACATCGGTCGGCGCGGCGAGCGGGTTGCCGCTGAAGCACTTGACCGTGGGGGCGCCGTAGCTGTCCACGAACACCGCCGTGCCGGCCTGCAGCACCGCTGGGTAACCGGTGAAGGCACCGTCGGCGTAGCCGTAGCTGGTGACCGAGGTGTCCGAGCGCAGCACAACCGGGGTCAGGGTGCCCACGAAGTCCGGGATCTTGTCGGAGGTGACGCCGAGCGCGGCCGCCCAGGCCGTCGCCCGCGGTGGGTCGGCCTGCAAGTTACTGATCATGGTCTTCGCGTCACAGCTGTTCTGGTTGCCGGAGTCGCCGAACAGGCCCGGGGTGTCGCTGGAGAACTGGCCGCCGGCGGTGACCGGGGTGGCCACCGTCTGGTCCTGGCCCACCGGCTCCATGAACGGGTTCTCCCCGGGCGACGAGGTCGGCTCGAGCTGGACCTGCGCCGCGGCAATGGTCGGGGTGGTGGAGACCTTGTTCGGGGTGGACACCGGACCGGCGATCAGTGCGCCGACACCCACCAGCACCGCGAAGGCGGCGAGCAGCACGAGGATCGTGGTGCGAACCGAGATTCCGGAGCCATCGGCTGGACGTCGAGGCTGCGGCGGAGGGTTCATGTCGGTGGTCATCAGGGGTGTGCTCCTCGGTGACTGCGGGTCCCCAGCTCTGATACTGGAAACGGTGTCACTCCGGGGGTGCCGATTCGATGGTGTGCTCCCCCGCGAGCGCGGAGCCTTCCCCCGTAACCGAGGTAGGGTTCTCCCCCGACCAATGCGCGGAATTGATCAGCGCGGTGCGGCGCATTACGGCAATTGGCCTACCGAGTTGGTCCGGATGTATTAGTCCGATCGACCGGTCGACAACGCACAAAAAATCGGCCCGACACCGTCAGTGGTGTCGGGCCGACTCTGGGTGTACCTGAAATCAGACCTTCAACAGTCGGTCGAAGAATTCGCGGTAGCGCCCGAATGCAACTCGAAGATCCTCGGTCGAGGAACCCTCGTCGGACAGCCCCGCCTCGAGGTCTCCACGCTGGCGGCGGAACACCTGCTCCAGCTCGTCCAGCACGTCGCCGACCAGCCCATCGATCTGCTGAACGGTGTGCCGGGGATTGTCCACGAAGTCGCCCTTGAGCTCGTCCCAGCGCTTCTGGAAGCCGGCCGCGCGGTCCGGCGCGATGAGGCTGGGCGACTGCTCGCCGGCCGCCGTGCCGCCGGTGCCGGACCCGGCATCGGAGACCGTCCCGTCCGCGTGGGCAGCGGCGCCGTCGGCGTGCGGCTCAGCGTCGTCGAGGCCGCGCATGCGGCCGGTCTCGCCGGTGGCCCCGTGGGTGTCGGCGTCCCGGGTGCCGGGCTCTCCGACGTCGTTCCCGGTGGGCGGGGTCCGCTCCTGGAGCTCGTCCTCGCTGGCCATGTCGTTCGCTCGGATGCCGTGTTCGGTCGTCATACCGTGCCCTCCTGTCCGTTCGACCCGTGCCGCGCCTTCGGTCGGTCGTCGTCGTGCTCGGTCCTCGGTCGGTCGCCCGCGGGGCGGTCGCTGCCGCGCTCCGCGTCGCGCCGGTCGTGCTCCCGCTGGTCATCGCCACGCGGGTCGTCGCCACGCGGGTCGTTGTTGCCCTGCTGGCCGTTGCTGTCGCGCCGCGCCTTCAGCTGGTCGGTGTCCCGCCGGGCGCTGTCGGTCCGGACGCTGTCGCTCTTCGGCCCGTCGCTGTCGTGCAGCAGGGCGTCCACCAGCGAGCGGTAGGACGTGACGGCGGTACGCAGCTCCTCGGTGCTCACCTCGCCACGCTCGTTGGCCCTGGCGATCCGCCGCGCCTCGCGGTAGTGCTGGGTGACCTTCGGGTACTTCACCGACAGGTCGTCGGCCCGCTGGTCGAAGTCGTCGACCGGGTAGCCGCGTGCCGACATCACGGCCACGACCAGACGGTCGGCGTGGTGCACCGCCTTGGCGGGGCCGTCGACGAAGTCACGCTGGACGTCGGACCAGCGCTGCTCGAACTGGCGTTGCTGCCCCGCATCCAGCGTGCGGAGCTCGAGTTCCTTGTGCCGCTTCTCGCGCTCGAGCAGCTCCGACTCGGCACCCTGGCGATCGTCGGCGCGTTCCACGGCCCGGTCGTACTCAGGGCCGAAACGCTCTTGCAGGCGATCCGAGCGACGCTTCTGAGTCAGTCGGTAGATCGCCGCACCAATTGCCAGAATAACGATCACCGCTATTATGATCACTATAACCGTGGTGACACTGTTCATGGGGTTTGAATGCCCCACTGAACAGCACCGCACGCGGCGTAGTGATACCCGTCACATTATGTTTTGCGCGTCCCTTTCGGAGCCCATGAGATATGCCGATTATGTCCGGTCAGCCCGGGTCGGCCGCCAGCAACTCGGCCACCCCGGCGTTGATGAAGGCGGTGTCGACCGGGTTCGGCCCGCCGCCGGCGAAGTGTCCCCACACCCCGGGGATCACCCGCAGCTCGGCGTTGGGCATGTGGCTGACCGCCCACGCCTCGTCCTCCGGCGGGAAGTAGAGGTCCTTCTCCGCCGGCATCACCAGCGCCTTCGCCCTGATCGAACCGAGCGCCTGCTCGATGGAGGTGAACCCCGGGCCGCCGCCCACGTCACCGGCCCACCAGGTGTCGAGCATGGTGAGCAGGTTGTTCGGGTCCCGGCCGTCCAGGAAGAAACCCTCCCAGAAGCCCACCGCGAAGTCCTCCAACGAGGCGAACCCCAGCTCGCGCCACACCTCGTTCCAGTAGAACGCCTGCGAGAAGCCCCAGCCGGCGTAGATCCGGGCAAAGGCGCGCAGCCCGAGCATGGGCCAGTCGTCGTCCGGATACCAACCGCCGGCGAACTTGGCATCCGCGGTCAGGGCGGACCGCAGCGAGTCGAGGAAGACCTTGTTGTGCGGCGCGGTACGGGACGAGCCGCAGAACGGCAGGATGCGCTGCACCATCTCCGGGTGGCTGACCGCCCACTGGTAGGTCTGCCCCGCGCCCATCGACCAGCCCAGCACCAGCGGCAGGGTCTCGATCCCGAACACCTCGGTGATCAACCGGTACTGCGACTCCACGTTGTCCCGCACGTTGACCCGGGGGAACCGGGCGCGGTCCCACGGCGGCGGGGTGTTGGACGGCGAGCTGGACAGTCCGTTGCCGAGCATGTTCGGCACGATGATGAACCACCGCTCGGGGTCCAGCGCCATACCCTCGCCGATCAGCCACTCGTTGTCCCAGTGCCGCCCGGAGTACCAGGTGGGGTACACGATGGCGTTGGACTTGTCCGCGTTCAGCGTGCCGTAGGTCTGGTACGCCACCCTTGCCGGGCGCAGTGTCGCCCCGCACTCCAGGGTGAAGTCGGGGATCTCGTGCACCTCGTACGGCGCGTCCGGGCCAGTCACAACGTCTCCTCGCTCGGTGGCTGTGTCCGTGCTGGCGAGCTCGGTCACGAACTCACCGCACAGCTTCCTCTGTCGGCGGTGACCGGACCAGCGGCGGACGGTTTGATGTCGAAGTCGAATATCGCCGTCGGCAGGTACAGCGAGCAGCACGCGTTCGGGATGTCCACCACGCCGCTGACCCGGCCCTCGATCGGCGCCGCGCCCAGCAGCAGGTAGGCCTGCTCGCCGCTGTAGCCGAACTTCGTCAGGTAGTCGACCGCGTTCAGACAGGCATTGCGGTAGGCCACCGTGGCGTCGTTGTAGAGCTGGGTGTCCGTGGTGTGGTCCACCCCGATGCCGATGAAGGTGACGAACTCGGAGTAGCGCGGCTCCACGTTGCCCGGCATCAGGATCGGGTTGGTGGTGACGCCGTAGGTGGCCATCCCGCCCTTGATCAGGTCGACGTGGAAGTCGATGAACCCGCCCATCTCGATGGCACCGCAGAAGGTGATCTCACCGTCGCCCTGGCTGAAGTGCAGGTCCCCGCCGGAGAACAGCGCGCCGGCCACGTGCACCGGGTAGAACACCCTGCTGCCCCTGGTGAAGTTCTTGATGTCGTGGTTGCCGCCGTTCTCCCTGGCCGGCACGGTGCGCGCGCCGTCGGCGGCGATCGCGGCGGCCACGTCCCCGGTGGCCGAGCCGGGCAGCGTCTGATCCACCAGCGGCGGCAGGGCGAGCGGCGGCACCCGGTCCGGATCGGTGGCGATCAGTGCCCGCTCCCGCGCGTTCCACCTGCTCAGCAGCTCGGCCGACGGGGCGGTGCCGAACAGGCCGGGGTGGGTGATGCCGGTGAACTTGACGTTCGGGATGTGCCTCGAGGTGCACGACTGGCCGGAGAAGTCCCAGATCGCCTTGTACGCGTCCGGGAACCGGTCGGTGAGGAAGCCGCCGCCGTTCACCTTGGAGAAGATCCCGGTGTAGCCCCAGCCCTGGCCGGGCGACGGGCCGACCTGCTGCGGCACCGGGCCGAGGTCCAGGATGTCGATCACGAGCAGGTCGCCGGGCTCGGCGCCCTCCACGTAGATCGGCCCGCTGAGCATGTGCGCCCTGGTCAGGTCCACGTCCCGGACGTCGTTCGCGGAGTCGTTGTTGCCGATCTGGTTGTCGGTCCACTCCCGGCACTCCACCCGGATGTCCTGGCCGGGGCGTACGCGCACGGCCGGCGGGATGTCCGGGTGCCAGCGGTTGTGGCCGGGCACCGCCTGCTCGGCCATGGACAGGGCCTGGTCGACACTGAAGACGACGTCGGGCATGGCGAACCTCCGAAGCAGGTGCGGATCAGGGACGAGGTACTGGCTCAGGGGCGGGGCAGCCGGGCGTGCCGGGGGTCGGTGCTGACCGGGGTCCGGCGGCGGGACGGCGGTGTCGACGTCACCACGGCCGGTTGGTGCGCGCTGCGCTCCTGGGCGTCCAGCGCACGGCGCATGCCGGGGTCGCCCGCGCGCAGGGCCGGCGCACCGAACACCCTCGAGGCCGGCTCCGCACAGTGCGGACAGCGCTCGAGCTCGGAGAGATCGGCCATGGCGCGCCGCACGTCGAACGGTCCGCATCGCCCGCACCGGAAGCCGTACGTCGGCACCGCGCCACCCCTCTCACCCTGTTCGACCCGGGTACCGCGAGACCGGCCGCCCGGCCCGGGTACCCACCGCCGCATGCTGTCATAAGAAATAGTGTCATTAGAAAGTATTCATGTGAGCCATCGACGTCAAGGGTCGCGGCCCGGTACCGGCCGGACGCTGTTCAGACGCCGGCGGTCAGCTCGGCGAGCACCTCGAACTCGAGGCCGTCGGCGTGGGCCAGGTAGACGTTCTGGAGCAGGTGGTTGCCACGCATCCGGACGTCGCCGCGGGGCCCGGAGTAGGCCAGTGCCTCCGCCGAGGCGGTCATCCTGGCCGGGTCCATCCCGCCGGCCCGCTCGGCGAGCTGGGCCAGCAGCAGCAGTCCCTCGTAGCAGGACTCACCCAGCGAGTTCAGCGCGGGCGCATCCACCCCGAACCGGCGGACGTAGCGGGCGGAGAAGTCCAGGCTGTCCGTCGTGGGCAGGGACTCGAAGTAGCCGGCCGAGGCGTACAGGCCGACCGCGTTGGCCGCCCCGGTGGCCAGCAGCATGTTCTCCTCCATCAGCGGGCTGAAGCGCACGCAGGTCGCGTCCAGCCCGGCCGCGGCGAACGCCCGGTTGAACTGCACCGCGTCCGAGCCGACCAGGAACATCAGAACCCCGTCCGCCCCGCTGCGCGCCACCCGCCGCAGCACCGCGTCGAAGTTCTGGGTGCCCAGCTCCACGAACACCTCGTCGGCGATCAGCGCGCCGCAGCTCGGTGCGTACCGGCGCGCCGCTGCCGCCGAGACCCTCGGCCAGACGTAGTCGTCGCCCACGATGCACCAGCTACGGATGCCCAGCTCAGCGGCCATCCAGCGCAGCCCGGGCAGCACCTGGCGGCCCGGCGTCTCGCCGGCGAGAAACACCCCGGGAGTGGTCTCGCCGCCCTCGTACAGCGGGGAGTACACATAGGGCACCCGGCCGGCGACCAGCGGCGCGATCCGCTGGCGGACCGCCGAGATGTGCCAGCCGGCGACCGCGCCGACCGACTCGTCGGAAATCAGCCCGGCGACCTTCGCGGCCACCTCGCCGGGGGCCGCACCGCCGTCGACCACGCGCAGCCGCAACTCCCGGCCGAGCACCCCGCCGGCGGCGTTGATCTCCTCCTCGGCCAGCCGGCCGCAGGCCTCACAGGACGGGCCGAACATGCCGGCCGGGCCGTGCAGCGGCACCACGAAGGCGACCTCGAGCACGCCCGGGTCCGCCCGGCGGGCCGGCGCTGGCTCCGGCGCCGGTCGTCGCTCGGCTCGGGCGGTCACCACCGCCGCCGAAGGCTGGTCGAGGTCACGCCCCCATTCTGGCGCTACTTCGTTTCGGAAATGTTTATCCTGAACGGGTTGTGCGGCGAAAGGCGGAGAACGCGTGTCAGTTCCAGTTCAGACCTCACTGGCGGGACTGCTCGCCCAGGCTGAGCGTCGAGTGGCCCGCCGGATCGAGTCCGCGCTGCGCACCGCCGACATCAACGCCGAGCAGTGGCGGGTCCTCACGCTGCTGGCGGATGGCTCCGGGCACCCGATGAGCGAGATAGCCGGCTTCGCGATGGTCCCCGCCCCGACCCTGACCAAGATCATCGACCGGTTGATCGACCGCACCCTGGTGTACCGACGGGTGGACGTCGAGGATCGCCGGCGGGTTCTGGTGTTCCTCTCCTCACGCGGCGCGGACCTCTACCACCTGGTCGGCACCGACGTGGCGGTCGCCGAGCGGGAGCTGGCCGATGTCCTGGGCGACCGCGACGCCGCCCACCTGGCCGATCTGCTGTCCAGGCTGCTGGACCGCCTCACCTGAGCCCCCTTCGGCGGGTCAGCGCGAACGGGAGCGTTCGGCCGGACCGACGGCGAAGCGGAAGCGCCCGCGACCGTAGGCGTAGTAGACGACGAAGCCGATCGCCATCCAGACCACGAACCGCAGCCAGGTCTCCACGCTCAGGTTGAGCATCAGCCAGGCACAGGCCAGCACGGCCAGGATCAAGATCAGCGGCACCAGCGGCGTGCGGAACGCGCGCGGCAGGTCCGGCCGGGTGCGGCGCAGCACCATGACCCCGATGGACCAGCACGAACGCGAACAGCGTGCCGATGTTGACCATCTCCTCCAGGCTGCTGGCCGGGAAGAACGTCGCCGCGATTGCCACCACCACGCCGACCAACAGGGTGATCCGGGTCGGCGTGCCCCGGGAGCCGGTGTGGGCCAGTCGGCGTGGCATCAGCCCGTCGCGGCACATCGCGAACAGCACCCGGGTCTGCCCGAGCAGCAGCACCAGCGGCTCGTCGGTATCCGCAATGGACTGTTCGATCGACTTGACTCGCGACTGTCTGTCCCCCGCCATCCGCCGGACGCCACCGGGCCACCCACTTGAGGTCAGCAGTCCTGAGCTGGACTTGATCTGGGACTGGGCCGGCCCTCGCCGGCCGGTCTTCGGGCGCAAAAGGTTCAGCACACCGCGCCGGCAGGGCAGTATCGACGAACTGGTCGGATGCAGAGCCACGTGGGGAGCGCGAGTGAAGAAAACTTCGGGACCGCTGAACGAGACCGGGTCCATACACGATCACCGCGCGGGCATGATGACCATCGGTGAGCTGCGCTCGGCCATCGACACCAACATGATCCACACCGTGCTGCTCGTGCTGGTGGACATGCAGGGCCGGCTGCAGGGCAAGCGCTGTGCGGCCCGGTACTTCATGGAAGAGGTGCTGCCGCACGGCGCCGAGGCCTGCAACTACCTGCTCGCCGTGGACGTCGAGATGAACACCGTGGAC
Source organism: Pseudonocardia sp. Cha107L01 (assembly GCF_052566575.1). Classification (NCBI taxonomy): domain Bacteria; kingdom Bacillati; phylum Actinomycetota; class Actinomycetes; order Pseudonocardiales; family Pseudonocardiaceae; genus Pseudonocardia; species Pseudonocardia sp. Cha107L01. Next base: position 2,857,499 of record NZ_CP199579.1, on the reverse strand, counting down.
GGCTACGCGCTCACCTCGTGGGAGCAGGGCTATGGCGACTTCGAGCTGGTCCCGGACTTCAGCACCCTGCGCCGGGTGCCCTGGCAGTCGGGCACCGCGCTGGTGTTCGCCGACCTGAGGCTGACCACCGGGGAGCCGGTGCGGCCCTCACCCCGGCAGGTGCTGCAGCGGCAGCGCGACCGGCTCGCCGAGCGCGGCTGGCACGCGCTGTCCGGCACCGAGCTGGAGTTCATCGTCTACCGGGACTCCTACGAGGACGCCTGGCGCTCCGGCTACCGCGACCTCACCCCGGCCAACCTGTACAACATCGACTACTCGATCCTGGGCACCTCCCGGATCGAGCCACTGCTGCACGCGATCACCTCGGGCATGACCGGTGCCGGGCTGTACGTGGAGTCGGCCAAGGGCGAGTGCAACCTCGGCCAGCAGGAGATCGCGTTCCGCTACGACGAGGTGCAGGTCACCGCCGACAACCACGCGCTGTACAAGAACGGCGCCAAGGAGATCGCCGCCCAGCAGGGGCATTCGCTGACCTTCATGGCGAAGGTGGACGCCCGCGAGGGCAACTCCTGCCACATCCACATGTCGCTGCGGGACGCCAAGAACAACCCGGTGATGGCCGCGCCGGACGGCTCGATGTCCGCGATCGGCGAGCAGTTCCTGGCCGGTCAGCTCGCGGCGCTGCGCGAGTTCTCGCTGCTCTACGCACCGAACATCAACTCTTACAAGCGGTTCGCGCTGGGTAGCTTCGCGCCGACCGCCGTGGCCTGGGGCCTGGACAACCGGACCTGCGCGCTGCGCCTCGTCGGGCACGGGCAGTCGCTGCGGGTGGAGAACCGACTGCCGGGCGGCGACGTCAACCCGCACCTCGCGCTGGCCGCGGTGATCGCCGCCGGGCTCCACGGCATCGAGAACGAGCTGCCGCTGCAGGAGCCGGTCGTCGGCAACGCCTACACCTCGGGGGCGCCGACCGTGCCGACCACGCTGCGCGAGGCGCTCGCCGAGTGGGAGGGGTCGAAGCTGGCGCTGGACTGCTTCGGTGCGGACGTGGTGGCGCACTACGCCAACATGGCGCGGATCGAGCTGGCCGCGTTCGATGCGGCGGTCACCGACTGGGAGAAGATGCGCGGCTTCGAACGCCTGTGAGCCGCTGGCGGGGGACCTGGTGGCCCGGTACGACTGGTGCGGCTGGTGCGCAAATCCACATTTCGTACGACCGTACCGGGGCATTAGGTTAGCGACGTGAGCAGGCTTGAAGATCGAGTAGCAGTGATCACCGGCGCCGGTAGCGGGATCGGGCTGGCCACCGCGCGCCGGCTGGCCGCCGAGGGCGCCCGGGTGGTGTGCGTGGACATCGACGCCGCCGGCGCGGAGGCCGCCGCGAAAGAGGTCGGCGGCCTCGCCGTGCAGGCGGACGTGACCTCGAAGGACGACGTGACGCGGATCTACGCCACGACCGACGAGACCTACGGGCGCATCGACATCGCGCTGCACAACGCCGGCATCTCGCCGCCGGACGACGACTCGATCCTGACCACCGGGCTGGACGCCTGGCGCCGGGTCCAGGAGGTCAACCTGACCTCGGTGTACCTGTGCTGCCAGGCCGTCCTGCCGTACATGCAGCGGGCCGGCAAGGGCTCGATCATCAACGTGGCCTCGTTCGTCGCGGTGATGGGCTCGGCCACCTCGCAGATCTCCTACACCGCGTCCAAGGGCGGCGTGCTGGCGATGACCCGCGAGCTGGGCGTCCAGTTCGCCCGCGAGGGCATCCGGGTCAACGCGCTCTGCCCGGGGCCGGTCAACACGCCGCTGCTGCGGGAGCTGTTCGCCAAGGACCCGGAGCGGGCGCAGCGCAGGCTGGTGCACGTGCCGATGGGCCGGTTCGGCGAGGCCACCGAGATCGCCGCCGCCATCGCGTTCCTGGCCAGCGACGACTCCTCGTTCATCACCGCCTCGGAGTTCCTGGTCGACGGCGGCATCTCCAGCGCCTACACGACGCCCCTGTGACCGGCACTGTGACCGAGCCGGTGTCCGGTGGCCGGCCGCTGATCGCGCTGACCAGCTACCACGAGCCGGCCGTGTGGGGTGTGTGGAACGACGTGCCGGCCGCGCTGCTGCCGTGGACCTACGTGCGGCAGGTGACCGACGCCGGCGGGGCGCCGATCCTGCTGCCACCGGTGCCGTCGGCGATCCCGGACGTGCTGGCCCGGGTGGACGCGCTGCTGCTCACCGGCGGCCCGGACGTCGACCCGGCGCGCTACGGCGCACCGCGCGACGCGGCCACCCAGCCGGCCCGGCCGGCCCGCGACGAGGCTGAGCTGGCCGCGCTGGCCGCCGCCGAGGAGCGCGGCATCCCGGTACTGGCGATCTGCCGGGGCGCGCAGCTGCTCAGCGTGGCCAGGGGCGGTTCGCTGCACCAGCACCTGCCCGGGCACGCGCCCCGCAACCCCGGTCACTACGACGCGAACGAGATCCGGATTGCCGCCGGCACCCGGCTGGCCGCCGCCCTCGGCGAGTCCGCGACGCTGGCCTGCGCCCACCACCAGGGCATCGACCAGGTCGGCACCGGGCTCAAGGCGGTCGCCTGGGCGGCGGACGGCACCATCGAGGGCACCGAGGACCCGTCCGCGCGGTTCGTGGTCGGCGTGCAGGCACACCCCGAAGAAGGCCCGGACACCCAGGCGCTGTTCGAGGCATTCGTCGCCGCCGCCCGCTGGGCTCGCCGCCGCCCGGCCTGACCCGTTCCCATCTCCGCGAGTCGGGCCTCTCAGCACACCGAGTCGGGCCTCTCAGCACACCCGGCCGACCGGCGTATCCGACTCCCGGTCCCGACTCCGGGTCCGCGGCCGTCGAACTTCCGGGGCACCGAGGCGCTTGCGGCAGGGCTGGTCACCCGTGCCCAACTGCGCGGTCCCCGGTACCGGCGGGTGTTCCCGAACGTCTACGCCAGGGCCGAACACCCAGACGATCTGAGCACTCGGTCGAAGGCGGCATACCTGCTGGTCCGCGGCCAGCACGGGGTGGTCGCCGGGTACTCCGCCGCGTTGCTGCTCGGCGCCGACTGCGCCCCCTCGGCAGCGCCGGCCGAGGTACTCGTCGCCCGTAACACCCGGTCGCACCCCGGGCTGACCGTGTACTACGGCTCCCCAGAACCGGCCGACCTCACCTACCGGGTCGGCCTGGTACGCGCGGGCCTGCCGGCCCCGCACGTGCAGTACCGGATCCTGGACGAGTAGAGCTTCGTACTGGCACGTGTCGACCTCGCCTATCCGGACGCGAAGCTCGCCCTCTAGTACGACGGGTCGACCCATTTCAACCGGCGGCGCGCGGACGCCGACCGACAGCGGGACGCAATACTGGCCGGCCACGGCTGGCAGACGCTCCGACTGGGTGCCGAGGACATCGGCGCGGCCCAGACCAGCCAGCGGGTCGGCGACCTGCTCGCCCTGCGCTCACCGACCTGACCGGCCTGACCGGCCTGACCCGTGGAATCTAGCGACTCGGCCCGCGGAATCTAGCGACTCGCGGGTTTGGTGCGGTCCAGGTCGGGCTCCAGGTAGATCAGGTGGGCGGCGGGGACGGCGGCCCGGATGCGCTGCTCGGCGTCGTCGATGGCCTGGGCGACGTCCTCGAGCCGCAGCGCCGGGGTGAGCGCGATCTTGGCGGCGACCAGTAGCTCGTCCGGGCTGAGGTACTGGGTCCGCAGGTGCAGTACCCGCTCCACCCGGCCGGCCTCGAGCGCCTCGGTGATCAGGCGCACGGTGGTCGGGTCCGCGCCCTCGCCGATCAGCAGGCTCTTCATCTCGATGATCAGGACGACCGCGATGGCGCCGAGCAGCAGGCCGATGCCGACCGTGCCGATGCCGTCCCAGATGCCGTTGCCGGTGAGCATCGTGAGGCCCACCCCGAGCAGCGCCAGTACCAGGCCGATCAACGCACCGAAGTCCTCCAGCAACACCACCGGCAGCTCCGGCTCGGTGGCCTCCCGGATGAACCGCCACCAGGAACGGTCACCCTTGAGGTCCCGGGACTCGTGGATGGCGGTACGGAAGCTGTAGGACTCCAGCAGTACGGCCACCCCGAGGATCACGATCGCCACGATCGGGCTCGTGATCGGCGCCGGCTCCAGGACCTTGTGCACGCCCTCGTACAGCGAGAACACCGCGCCCAGGGTGAACAGCAGCAGGGCGACGACGAATGAGTAGAAGAACCGGTCCCGGCCGTAGCCGAACGGGTGCTCGGGCGTCGCCTCCCGCTGGGCGCGCTTCTTGCCCAGCAGGAGCAGGCCCTGGTTCGAGGTGTCCGCCAGCGAGTGCACCGACTCGGCGAGCATCGAGGACGACCCGGTGAACAGGAAGCCGACGAACTTCGCCACCGCGATCCCGGCGTTGGCCGCGAGGGCGGCGATGATCGCTCGGGTACCGGATCCGGCGGACATGCTGGTGCTCCTCGGTGGCTCAGCCCACTGCCTGGCGAAGATCGAAAGATAGCCGTTCGCGCCCGTCCCTAGGGACGGCTTAACCCGTCGGTGGCCACGAACAGCTGGGCCTGCCCGTCCACGGACGCGGCCTTCACCTCGACATCCTTGGCGTCCAGCCACACCGAGTCGCCCCGGCGCAGGGTCAGCGAGTGGCCCGAACCGGCGGCCACCTTGACCGAACCGACGGTGCACAGCGCGATTCTCGGCCCGCTCGCCGGCAGCGAGACCATGTCCCCGGCATTGCCGTTGGCCCAGTCGAGGCGCCACAGCCGGAACTCCTCGGTGGCCGTGTCGTACCGGGTGATCGGGCCGTCGGTCACGCCGGTCACCCTCGGTGCCGGGCCGGCCTCGAAACGCAGCACCCGCAGCAGCTCCGGTACATCCACATGCTTCGGGGTCAGCCCGCCACGCAGCACGTTGTCCGAGTTCGCCATCAGCTCGATGCACGCGCCGGACAGGTAGGCGTGCAGCAGGCCGGCGTCCTGGAACAGCGCCTCGCCGGGGGCCAGGGTGACCCGGTTGAGCAGCAGCGCGGCGAGCACCCCGGCGTCCCCTGGATAGCGCTCGGAGAGATCCAGCACGGTGCGCACCTCGGCCCGGAACCGGCCGACGCCGCTCGCGGTACCGGACTGGCCGTCGGCGCCGGCCCGGCGCAGCAGGGCCACGCAACCCTCCTGCACGGCCGGGACCAGCTTGTCCAGTACCGCCTGCGGCAGGGTGATCCAGGTGCTGAACAGCGCCCGCAGCCCGTGCTGGTCGGGTTGCCCGGCGAGCAGTTCGACGTGCGCGGCCAGCTGCGGCACGTTCAGCTCACGGAGCAGCTCGACGGTCACCGCCGGCTCCCGGAACCCGGTCAGCGCATGGAACTCGGTCAGCGCGACGACCAGTTCGGGCTTGTGGTTCGGGTCCTTGTAGCTGCGGTGCGCGTCGTCCAGGGCGATTCCCTGGGCGTTCTCCCTGGCGAAACCGGCCGCCGCGCCCGCCATGTCGGGGTGCGCCTGCAGGCTCAGCGGCTCGTCCGCGGCCAGCACCTTGAACAGGAACGGCAGCCGCTGGTCCCAACGCCGCGCGCTGTTCTCACCCAGTCGGCCGTCCGGATCACGGGTGATCTCGTCGAGCAGCGACCGCCGCTGACCGTCGGGGCCGAGCAGGTAGGACGGGTCACCCGGGTGCGCACCGAGCCACAGTTCCGCCTCGGGGTGTGGGGACGGCACTTCACGGCCCCGCAAGCCGGCGATCACCGTCCGGGAGCCCCACGCGTACCTGCGCACCGGGTTGTCCAGTAGCTCCATCGTTCTCCGAAATCTAGCTGCTCAAGGGGGCGGGCGGAATACTCGATCATGACTATTCGAGCGGCGGTTACGCCGGCCCGGAAAGTTGTCTTGCCCCATCCGGATCGGTGTCGAGGTCGGTGTTGAGATCCGAGCCCAGTACGCGACCGGCCAGGCCCAGGTAGAGGGCGGCCAGGTCGAACCGGGTGGCGAGCAGCGCCGCCCGCCGCAGGACAGCGTTCGGCGTGCCCGGGGGGATCTCCTCCACCAGATGCAGCGTGTCCGCCGAGGCCCAGCCCCGTCCGGCGTGGCGCATCACAGCGTCGGCGGGATCGGTCTCCTCGGTGGCCAGCAGCAGGATCCGGGGCGGCGCGGGGAGTGCGGCGCCGCCGCCGGTCGCCTCTACCGGGTCGTCGAACGGATCGTGGAAGATGTCCGCCTGGACCGGACGGGCCAGCACCCGCTGCAGCCCGGTCGCACTGGCCGCCTCCGCCACATCGGCGGCGTGCCCGATGACCGCCGCGTGCGCGGCCAGCGTCGCCACCGCATAGTGCGCCACCGCGGTGCCCGGCGCGTCGACGCCCCAGAGCAGGGGGGTGTGGTCGGCCAGCCGCAACGCCAGCGCCTTGGCGGGGTTGACGAACGACTCGTGCGAGAGGTGGTCGCGCTCCAGCTCCCGGTCCAGGTCGGTGGCCAGCTCCTCCAGGTCCGCCTTGAGCAGGCCGAGAGCTGTCACGGTGACCAGCAGGGTGGCCAGCGCGCGCGGGAAGTCCAGTCCGGCGGGCACCGGGACGCGGGGCTCGAGCAGCCGGGCGGCACCGGCGCCGGCCGCCACGATCGGGCCTTCACCCGGCGCGGAGAGCACCACCTCGCAGCCGCGTCGCACCGCGCGGCTCACCGAGTCGGCCAGCTCGCGGTCCGCCGCATCGGCGGTGTGCGCCACCAGCACGTCCAGCGGGCCGATCCAGCTCGGCGCCTCCGTGGCGACCACGACAGGCACCGGGCAGGCCGGCCCGAGCAGCGCGTTCACCAGCGGCACCGCGTAGACCGAGCTGCCCGGCCGGATCAGCAGAACCAGGGCTCTTGGCCGGCTGCCCTCCAGGGTCGCGACACCCGCCTCGGCCGCCGCCTGCCCGGTCGAGCGGAACTGGGCGCCGGCGGTTGCGGCCGACCGGAGCAGCCCGGCCGTATCCGCCTCGGCCAACGCAGCCGAATCCTCCAGCAGGCTGTCGTCGAGCACCGCGATCACTTCTCGCCCGGTGGACCGTCCGGGGCATCACCGTGCGCTTGCGGCAGCTGCGCCTCGTCCAGCAGCAGGACCGGCACACCGTCCACCACCGGATAGCGGCGACCACAGGCCGTGCAGGTCAGAACCTCGGCATCCGGGTCGGCCTCGGTCCCCACCCGCAGGGGGGCGTGGTCCGGCGACGGGCAGGCGAGGATTTCCAACAACTGTGGATCGAGCTCGACGGCCACGGTCGACCCCTTTCTGTGTAGTCGCGTCCGGTCTAGTCGCGTGCGCGTCCGATCAGGTGCGGCGTCCCATCCGTCGGTCAGGCCCTGGCAAGGGCCAGGACGTCGTCGCGCAGGGCCGCGACCGCCGCCGCGTCCGCGGCCTCCACGTTGAGCCGCAGCAGCGGCTCGGTGTTGGACGGACGCAGGTTGAACCAGGACCCGTCTGGCAGTTCCACCGTCAGCCCGTCGAGTTCGTCGATCCGCACCCCTGCCTGACTGCCGTAGTGCTGCTTGACCACCGTGATCCGAGCAGCCGGGTCCGCCACAGTGGAGTTGACTTCGCCGGAGGCCGCGTACCGACCATAGTCGGCCATCAGCTTGGACAATGGCCAGTCCCGCTCGCCGAGCGCGGCCAACACGTGCAGTGCGGCGAGCATCCCGGAGTCGGCCCGCCAGAAGTCCCGGAAGTAGTAGTGCGCGGAGTGCTCGCCACCGAAGATCGCCCCGGTCTCGGCCATCGTCTGCTTGATGAACGAGTGGCCGACGCGGGTGCGCACCGGGATGCCGCCGTGCTCGGTGATGATCTCCGGCACGGCCTTTGAGGTGATCAGGTTGTGAATCACCGGTGAGCCCGGCTCGCGGGCGAGCTCGCGCACCGCGACCAGGGCGGTGATCGCGCTCGGGCTGACCGGTTCGCCGCGCTCGTCGACCACGAAGCAGCGGTCCGCGTCGCCGTCGAAGGCCAACCCGAGATCAGCGCCCTCCTCGACCACCTTGGCGCACAGGTCGACCAGGTTCTTCGGGTCCAGCGGGTTGGCCTCGTGGTTCGGGAACGTGCCGTCCAGCTCGAAGTACAGCGGGACGAGGACCACGGGCAGCCCGGCGAACACCTCGGGCACCGTGTAGCCGGCCATCCCGTTGCCGGCGTCCACCACCACCCGCAGCGGCCGGATGCCGGACACGTCGACCAGCTTGCGCAGGTAGTCCGCGTAGTCGGCGAGCACGTTCCGCTCGGTGACGCTGCCGACCGGGACGTCGGTGGCCGGCAGCCCGCGCTCGGCGTCGGCCCGGATCTCCAGCAGGCCGCAGTCCTCGGCGATCGGAACCGCGCCGGCCCGGCACAGCTTGAAGCCGTTGTAGCGGGCCGGGTTGTGGCTGGCGGTGATCATCACGCCGGGTACGTCCAGGCGGCCGGCCGCGAAGTAGAGCAGGTCGGTGCTGGCCAGGCCGATGTCGATAACGTCGACGCCCTGCCCGGTCACGCCTTCGGCGAACGCGGCGGCCAGCCCCGGCGAGCTCTCCCGCATGTCCCGCCCGATCGCCACCGCGGGGCCGCCGGCCTCCCGGGCGAACCCGGCACCCAACCGACGGGCGACGTTCGCGTCGAGTTGCTCGCCGACCACCCCTCGGATGTCATAGGCCTTGACGATCGCGGACAGGTCCAAGACTCCCGACTCGGTCACCCGACGAGCCTATCGGCTCCCTTTCCAGCGGGATGCACGAAGTCCGCGATCAGCGCCGCCAACTGCTCCGGCGCGTCGACCGGAACGAATGTGGCGGCGTTCTCGAACCACACCAACCGGGCCCCCGGGATGTCGCCGGCCAGCCGCTCGGCGTAGGCCGGCTTGAAGAACCGGTCCCGGCGACCCCAGGCCAGCAGGACCGGCCGGTGGAACTCGCGCAGCTGCTCGGCTGCCCGCAGGGTGTAGCGGCTGGAGATGCCGCGCAGCACCTTGGACACGTCCCGGCGGACCCCCTTGTCGTCGAGCACCGGCCGGACCCAGGCGTCGGAGCGCTCCCGGTTCACCGGGGTCGCGGACAGCCAGCCGAACGCGAACGGCAGCCGGCGGACCGCGCGCGAGCGGCAGGACTGGGCGAGCAGCCAGATGCCGCCGGGGAGACGGCCCAGCAGCTGCAGGTAGCGGAACGCCGGTGGCAGGAAGTTCTCGTAGGCGTCGCAGTTGGTCAGCACCAGCTTGGCCAGCCGCTCCGGGTGCGCGGTGGCGACCAACTGGCAGATCGCGCCGCCGGTGTCGTTGCCGACCAGGGTCACCTCGCGCAGGTCCAGCGCGGCCAGCAGGTCGGCGAGCAACCGGGCAACCCCCGGCGGCGTGAGGTCGGCATCAGCGCGCAGCGCAACCTGGTGCGAGCCCAGCGGCAGCTCGGGCACCACGACCCGGGCGACCCGGCCCAGTGGTCCGACCACGTCCCGCCACAGCTCACCGTTGACGAACGCGCCGTGCACGAGGACCACAACCGGGCCCGCACCGCCGGTGTCGGTGTAGCGCACAGTGCCCTGGGGCAGTTCGAGCTCGTGCATGACGCCTCCTGGTCTCTTGATCTCCACTTTCACATACAAGCTGTATGTGAATCTGACGCTAACATACAGCCGGTATGTCATCCAGGGAAGAGCGCGCCGAGGCCACCCGTGCCCAGTTGCTCGCGGTAGCCACCGAGCTGTTCGCCAGCCGGGGTTACGCGGCGGTGGGCACCGAGGACGTGGTGCGCGAGGCCGGGCTCACCCGGGGCGCGCTGTATCACCACTTCACCGACAAGCGCGAGCTCTTCGCGGCCGTCCACGAGCGCCTGGAACAGGACACGATGGCGGCGATCGGTAGCCGGATGGCCGCCGCCGCCGAGTCGGGGACCGCCGACCCGGTCGAGCTGCTGATCATTGGGATGCGCTCGTTCCTGGACGCGTGCATGGAGCCGGCGGTGCTGCGGATCACGCTGCTGGACGCGCCGACCGTGCTGGGCTGGGCGCGCTGGCGCGGGGTGGACGAGCGCTACGGGCTCGGACTGGTGATCAATGGCCTCGAGTACGCGATGGCCGCCGGAGCGCTGCGCCGCCAGGAGCCCCGCCCGCTGGCGCACCTGCTGCTGGCCGCGGTCGGTGAGGCCGCCCAGCTCATCGCGCACGCGGAGAACCCGGAGCAGGCCAGAGCCGAGGTCGAGCCGGCCATGCTGTCCATGCTGGACGGCCTGCGCACCTGATCGCGCCGGAGCCCGCCGGAGCCGCGAACTCGGCTGACACAGACCTGCTGCGTGCCGCACAGGCGTTGCGGGGTCTGTGCCGCGGGTGGGCGGTCTGTGCGGCGGGGAGGTAGGGCTGCGGTCGCGGCGGCGGCTACGGAGTGCGGGTCAGTCGTCCAGGCCGCGGAGTACCCGGAGGTGTCGGCCGGTGCTGATGGCCGGCGTGGAGTGGCCGGTCTGGACCGCCCGGCCGGCTTCCCGGACCGCCTCGGCCAGCTCGGTGAGCTCGTCCGGTGACGGCGGCGGCAACGGCATCTCCCCCTCGTACCGCACCACGTCCCACCCGCGCGGCACGGTGAGTCGCTTTGCGTGCGCGGCGCACAGGTCGTACGAGTGCGGCTCAGCCTGCGTCGCCAGCGGTCCGACCACAGCAGTGGACTCGGCGTAGACATAAGTCAACGTCGCCACCGCGAGCTCGGTACACCCGCTGCGTGAACACCCCCGGACATCCCGCACGGGGCGACCATATCTCCTGTTACGCACGGGACGTCGCAACGACGCGTACCCTCACCCCGTGAGGTCAGTACGAACGGGCCCGAAGGGTCGCGCGCCACACCGGGACCGGCGGGGTCGGGGCCTGCGCGGTCTGCGCTATCCGGTCACCGCCCCGGTCTTCAAAAATCGTGCTCAACGGTTCGACGACATGGTGCTCGAGGCCCTGGAGCCGATCGAGGAGCGCTGGGGCGACGAGCTGACCGAGCTGGACCTCGCGGTCGACATGGTGCCGGAGATCGAGCAGACCGATCCGGAGGCGACCACCTGGCCGCCGGAGGTGGTCGAAGACCTCGGAGTCCCGCTGGCCCAGCTGGTGCCGGCCGGCGTGGACCGCCGGGGACTGCCCACCCGCGCGCGGATCGTGCTGTACCGACGGCCGCTGGAGGCGCGCTCGCGGGACGGGATCGATCTGGTGGACCTGTTGCACGAGGTACTCATCGAGCAGGTCGCCTGTTACCTGGGTGTCGAGCCGGACTCGCTGGAAGCCGGCGGGAACTAGCGCGTTCCCAGAACGGCCGGCAGAGGGGGCGGCAGCGCCGCCGGCCGAGCCTCTCGGCTCGGGACCACCCCGCTCAAAGACCACTCGATGGAGCGACGCCCGATAGCCGGACAGCACAGTGCCCGGACCGCACGAGCTGCGGACCGGGCAGGGGTAAACAGCGCAGGATGGACTGAAGAGAAGAGACCGACCGGCGAACGGGGTCGGTTGATCGAGCGAGGTGGAGCGATCTTGCTGGCCCCGGCTGGCCGCCCGGGGACAGACTCGATCTAGGGCTCGGCGTCAACCGAGCCCTAGATCAGCCAGCCCGGCGCTTGAGCCGACGGCGCTCCCGTTCGGAGAGCCCACCCCAGATGCCGAACCGTTCGTCATGAGCCAGCGCGTACTCCAAACACTGGGCACGCACCTCACACCCCGTGCAGATCCGCTTAGCCTCCCGAGTCGACCCGCCCTTTTCCGGGAAGAACGCCTCTGGGTCTGTCTCCGCGCACAGCGCGCGGTCCTGCCAATCATCTTCGTCCGCGTCCTCGACGATCTCGAGCATCTCGAACGCTTCCACTCTTGGCAGCAAGTCGGATCCTTCGGGGCCGGCCCCGTCATCCTGCTCGCTGCGGCCTGCCGCCCCGACGATCACATTCACCCGCCCATCTTCAGCGTCGGCCATCCCACGCCCGCCTTCCCCCAGAACACCTCGCCCGTGAATCCCCACTCAGGAGCTCGGCCCCCAGGTTCGGCGCGGCCGCCGAATGACACCACTGTGATTACACCGGGGGGATTCTAATAGGTCAAGTCGGAGCCACCGAATGCGGAGGGCAATTCGCCCGGTTGATGGTTGATCGGCACACTGGAGAGGTGCCGCACCAGCAGCTCCGCTCCCCGGTCAGCCCGATCTTCCTACTACTTCTCGCGGTCACCGTGTGTGGTGGAGTGCTCGCCACCGGCCAGACCGACCTCTTGATCACGGCAGGCGTGGTGCTGCTGGTGCTCGGGGGGTGGGCGGTGTCGTTGTGTCTACACGAGTTCGGGCACGCGGCGGTGGCCTACCGGGGCGGCGACACCTCGGTGGCCAATAAGGGTTACCTGACCCTCGACATCCGTCGCTACCTCAACCCGATGCTCTCCTTCGGACTGCCGCTGATCTTCTTGATCGCCGGCGGCATCCCCCTGCCGGGCGGCGCGGTCTGGATCAACAACTGGGCGATCCCCTCCCGTCCGATCCGGAGCATGGTTTCGCTGGCAGGGCCCTTGATCAACCTTGTACTGGGGATCATGTTGGCGGCCAGCGTGCAACTCGTTGCGATGCCGGTGGGTCTGCTCGTCGGCCTGTCCTACCTCGCCCTGGTCCAGGTGCTGGCATTCCTGCTCAACATCCTCCCGGTGCCCGGCCTGGACGGCTTCGGCGTGATCGAGCCGTACCTGTCCGACCAGACCCGGGCGACCGCGGACAAGATCCGGCCGTGGGCGCCGCTGGTGTTCTTCGTCTTGCTGATCGGCGTCCCCGGGGTCTCCTCGGTGCTCTTCGAGGTGGGGTCGGTACTCTTCTCCTGGGTCGGCGGGAGCACCCAGGCCGCCTCCGTTGGTTACTCTCAGTTCCTGTTCTGGCGCCGGTGAGGCCGGATCGCCAGGTGCCGCCAGCCGTTGATCATTATTTCTGAAGGCGCTCGCCGGTAATTGAGGACAACATTTCCGGAATTTGGCCAGAATCCGCGTAAGCGGTTATCGCGGGCCCGATCGCGGCGACATCCGAGTTCTCGCCAGGCGGACCAACTCGGGGATCGCGTCGACATCGGTCGGCAACTGGTCCACCGGCCACCAACGCAGGTCCAACGACTCCTCGCTGATCCGCTCCACGGCCCCCTCCGGCGCCCTCGCCAGGAACCGGACATCAAAATGTCGGGTGGGCAGGCCCAGCGAGCAGGTGATCGGGTGCACGTCCAGCTGCAGCGGCTCGGGTTCCAGGTACAGCCCGTCGATGCCGGACTCCTCGGTCGCCTCGCGCAGCGCCGCGTCGGCCAACGTGGCGTCGTCCGGCTCACAGTGCCCACCGAGCTGGATCCACCGCCCGACCCTCGGGTGCAGGGTGAGCAGCACATGGCGCTCGTCGTGGTCCAGCAGCAGCGCTGAGGCGGTCAGGTGGCCCGGCTCGCAGGCCCGCAGGCAGGCGTCCTCGGGCCGGGCCGCCAGGAAGCCCAGGAACGCCTCCCGCAGCGACAGCTGGCAGGCCTCGGTCGGCCGCCAGGCCCGTAGCGCGGCCGAGGCGGACTGTGACGTCACCATTCGAGCAGTCCGGCGGCCGGGTCCACCGGCGGGCGCGGCGCCGCCGGGGCGGCCGGGTACCCGACCGCGACGGCGCCGAGCGGGCGCCAGCCGGTCGGCAGGTCGAGCACCGCGCGCACGGTCTCGTCAGCGAAGATCGTCGAGCCGATCCAGCAGGAGCCAAGGCCCTCGGCGGCCAGCGCGACCAGCAGGCCCTGCACCGCGGCGCCGCCGGCCACCGTGAACATGGTCTGCTCCGCGGCCCGCCGGGACTGGTCCGGGTAGTCCTGCGCGCCGTCAGGCACCAGGAACGGCAACACCAGCTCCGGCGCCCTGCGCAGGATGTCGCCTCGGGCCAGCCGGCGCTCGATCTCCTCGGCGGGCCGCCCGTCGGCGGTCAGGTCGGCCCGCCACCGGTCGGCCATCGCGTCCAGCAGCTCGGTGCGCCGGGCCGGGTCGCGCAGCCAGCCGAACCGGAACGGGGTGGTGTGGTGCGGCGCGGGCGCGGTCAACGCGGCGGCGACCGCCCGACGGATCGCGGCCGGCTCGACCGCGTCACCGGCGAACTCGCGCACCGAGCGCCGCGCCGCCACGGCCTCCCGCCGGCCCTGGGCCAGCGCCTCCTCGGTGCCCAGCCAGAACAGGTCCTCGTGCAGCGGGCGCACCAGGTCGGCCGCGGTCGAGCCGTCGTCGGCCAGCCCGCCGAGCCCACGCAGCACGGCCACCGGGACGCCGCCGAGCTTGCCCTTCACCAGGTCGGCCGCGCCGGCGATCTCGTCGGCAAGCGCGACCTCGGTGACGATCAGTTCGTTGCCCTGTGCGTCGTGCGCCCCGGCGTAGCGGTGCAGCACCGGCAGCCCTGCCGAGCCGATCGCCACGTCGGTCTGGCCGATCCGCCAGGTCCGCCCCATCGTGTCGGTGATCACCACCGCGACGGTGACGCCGAGAAGCTCCCGCAGCCGGCCGCGCAGCCGGGCGGCCGAGCTGTCCGGGTCGACGGGCAGCAGCGCGAGCTCGTCGGCGGCCACGTTCGACGCGTCCACGCCGGCGGCCGCCTGCACCAGGCCGATCTTGTTCGCCACGATCAGGGTGCGGCCTTTGCGGGCGAGCACCCGCTCGGTCTCGGCGGCCACCAGCTCGCGACGGCGGGTGTCCCGTTCCGCCGGGTCGGTCGGCGCGGACACCAGCCGGCCCTCCACCTTGGAGACGACCTTGCTGGTCACCACTAGTACGTCACCGTCGAGGAGGTCCGGCGCGGCCGCGGCGATCGCGGTGGCCAGGTCGTCGCCGGGGCGGAACTCGGGCAGCCCGGTGAGCGGGCGCAGCTCCAGCAGCGCGGACGCGTGGTCGGTCGGCACGCCGGTGGGAGCCGGTTCCGGAGCGCTGTGCTGCTCAGGCACCGCCGACCCCAGCCAGGTCGAGCGCGTGCCTGGCCATCTTGGCGGTCGCGTTCACGTCGGTCATCAGCAGTGGGACCGCGCGCACGGCCACGCCCTCCACGTCCGCCCAGTCGGACTCGTGCACCAGCCAGCCGTCCAGCAGCCCGCCGGCCGCACGGGCGCCGTAGTGCCGCCCGACGGCCTGCGCGGTGGTGTCCACCCCGATCGCCTCCAGGCAGGCGTCCGCCATGCCGCGTACCGGGCGGCCGCCCACGATGGGCGACAGGCCGATCACCGGGGCCGGCCCCGAGCGCAGCGCGTCGCCCACACCGGGCACGGCGAGGATGGCGCCGATGCTGACCACCGGGTTGGACGGGGCGAGCAGCACCACGTCCGCCTCGGCGATCGCCTCGAGGACCCCGGGCGCCGGGGTGGCCTCCTCCGCGCCGACCGAGGCGAACCGGTGTGCCTTGGGCACCGCGCGGTGCCGCACCCACCACTCCTGGAAGTGGATGGCCTGCTGGGCGGGCTGATCGGCGCCGGCGGGGCTATCCGGGTCGGCCGGCGCGTCGATCACCACGTGCGTCTCCACCCGGTCGTCGCTGGCGGGCAGCATCCGGACGCCGGGCTGCCACCGGTCACACAGTGCCTCGGTGACCGCGGAGAGCGGGTAGCCGGCGCGCAGCATCCGGGTGCGGATCAGGTGCGTGGCCACGTCCCGGTCGCCGAGGCCGAACCAGCTCGGCTCCGCCCCGTAGGCCTTCAGCTCCTCGCCGACCGTCCAGGTCTCACCGGCCCGGCCCCAACCGCGTTCGGTGTCGATGCCGCCGCCGAGGGTGTACATGCAGGTATCCAGGTCGGGGCAGATGCGCAGCCCGTGCAACCAGATGTCATCGCCGACGTTGACCACCGCGGTGATCCGATGCACGTCACTACCCGGAATGCCGAGCGCGGCCTTCAACCCGAGCAGGAAACGCGCGCCGCCGACACCGCCCACGAGCGCCACAACCTTCATGACTGCCAACCCTACGTCGCCGACGGTGGTGCGGAATCCGGACGCGGGTAGCTGGGTTGGCGTTTACACGGAGATCGGCACCGTGCTCGCCCCGTACTCGGGCGAGAGCACCAAGGACCGGACGAACCTGGTGGACTTCACCATCGCCCAGGCGGGCGGCCGGCACCCGATCCTGCTGGGCAACCTCGCACAGACCGCGCAGGCGGCCACCGGAGGCCGGTTCCAGCTCGGTATCGCGCTCGGCGCACGGGACCTCATGCGACAGGTGATCGGCGTCGCGCCCGATCAGCAGGTCGCCCACCTGCGGGAGTTCCTGACCGCTCTGCGCCCGCTGTTGGACACCGGCGACGTCGACTTCGCCGGCGATCTGGTCACCGCCCGCACCCCGGTCCCGAGCGCGGTCCCCGGGGCCCGACCGGCGCCACCGATCCTGGTCGCGGCGATGGGACCGAAGGCGCTGCGGGTGGCCGGTGAGCTCGCCGACGGCACGCTGCCGTACCTGGCCGGGCCGAAGACGCTGGCCGACTTCCTGGTGCCGACCCTCATCGAGGCAGCCGACGCGGTGGGCCGGCCCCGGCCGAGGGTGGTGGCGCTGGTACCCGGTGTGGTCACCGACAACGTGTCCGAGACCAGGGCGCGGGCGTACCGAGAGATGGAGTTCTACGAGTCAGTTCCGTCCTACCGGGCGGTACTGGCCCGCGAAGGGGTCGAACGGGCCGGCGATCTTGCGGTGATCGGGTCGGCGGAGCAGCTGACCGAGCAGATCCACCGGTACTTCGAGGCCGGCGCCACCGAGGTGGTGGTCTGCCAGACCGAGTTCGCCGGCACCGACGACCAGCTGCGCACCCGGCAACTTCTCGGCGAACTCTCCCGCGAGTCGGGCGTCCCAGCACCCTGAGTCGGGCGTCCCAGCACACGGCCATCCCAACACCCGGCCATCCCAACACCCGGCCATCCCGGCACCCGGCGTCGAGCGGCCGGGCTACATCGCGCGGTAGTCCTTGGCGGCGAACCTCGGCCCGAACCGGGGCCGGCGGAAGCCGGAGGCCTCGATGTAGCGCACCGCACGCTGCCGCTGCGGGGCGTACGGGGCCAGCACGGCGAGCATGCCGGCGTCGTCCAGCGGCCGGCCGAGCAGCGCCCAGCCGACCACGCTCGGGATGTGGAAGTCGCCGACGCTCACCGCGTCCGGGTCGCCCCAGGCCCGCTGGGCCACCTCGGCGGCGGTCCACACCCCGATCCCGGGCACCAGCCGCAGCAGCTCACGCCCCGCTGTGCCGCCCAGTACCGCCGCCCGCTCCAACCGGTGCGCCACCGCGGCGGACGCCAGCAGCGCGCGCCGCCGGGCCGAGTCCACCCCGGCGCGGTGCCACTCCCAGTCCGGGATGGCCCGCACGGCGGCCGGCGTCGGCGGCACCCACATCTTCGGCATGTCGGGCGGACCGGGTGCCCTGGTCCCGAACCGCCAGCACAGCTCCCGCCAGGACCGGCGCGCCTCCACCCCGGTGACCTTCTGCTCGAGCACAGCCGGCAGCAGGATGTCCCACACCCGACCGGTCGCGCCGAGGCGCAGGTTGGGCAGCCGGCGCCGGGTCTCCTCGATCAGCGGGTGGTGCGCCACGAACCCGGTGTCGTCGTCGGCAGCGCCGAGCAGCGCGGGCAGCCCGTCGAGCATGATCGGCGCGCCCGGGCCCCAGCCGGTGGCCTCGACGCCGCCGTCGGGCGACCGGCGGATCGCCATGGTGGCCGGGCCGTCGGCCGTCGTGCCGGTCCGCCAGCAGATACCCAGCTCCGGGTCGATCCGCAGTGTCGGGTCGCCCCGGCCCCTGCGCAGCGGCCCCAGCGACCCGAGCAGGTCCAGCTCGAAGTCCGGCCGCCACCGCCGGGTCACCGCCGGCGAGTCAGCACCGGGCGGTGAGCCGGCACCGAGCGCGTCGGCACCGAGCGAGTCGGCACCGGGCGAGTCGGCACCGGGCGCGTCGGCACCGAACGGCGGGTCGGAGCTCACACCCCGGCGGAGAACCGCACGCCGCCGGCCGGCAGCACCACGTCCGGCCACACCCGCATCCCGTCCCGCAGCTCGCACCGCTCACCGATCACCGCCCGGTCCCCGACCACCGAGTCGGACACGGTCGCACCGGCCTCCACGCGGGCACCGGCGCCGAGGACCGACCGCTCCACCACCGCGCCCTCGCCGACCACCGCGCCGTCGAACAGCAGCGCACCGTCCAGCCGGGCGCCGGCACCGACCACCGCGCCGGCGCCGACCGTCGAACCGCCGAGCAGCGTCGCGTCCGAGGCGACCGTGGCGTCCTTGAGTATCAGCGCCTGGCCGATCGGGCCGGGCAGCGCGTCCGACGGCGCCCGGCCGAGTACCAGGTCGGCGGAGCCGTCGACCAGGTCGAACGGGGTGCCGAGGTCACGCCAGTAGGTCGCGTCCACGTGACCGGAGACGCGCGCACCCGCCTCCAGCAGGCCCGGGAACGTCTCCCGCTCCACCGATACCGGGCGCCCGGCCGGGATGGAGTCGACGACCTCGCGGCGGAAGACGTAACAGCCGGCGTTGATCTGATCCGTCGGCGGGTCGTCGGTCTTCTCCAGGAATGCCTGCACCCGGCCGTCGGCGTCGGTCGGCACACAGCCGAACGCCCTGGGGTCGGGCACCCGGACCAGGTGCAGGGTGACGTCCGCCTCGGTCTCCCGGTGGGTGCCGACCACGGCGGCGAGGTCGGTGCCGGCGAGCACGTCGCTGTTGAACACCATGACCTCGGAGCCGCGCAGGTAGGGCGCCACGTTGCGGATGCCGCCACCGGTGCCCAGCGGTTCGGTCTCCACCACGTACTCCAGCTCGAGGCCCAATGCCGAGCCGTCGCCGAAGTGGCTCGCAAAGGTCTCTGCCAGGTACGACGTACCCAGCACCACGTGCCGGATCCCGACGGCCTGGATCCGCGACAGCAGGTGAGCCAGCATCGGCACCCCGGCTGTGGGCAGCATCGGCTTGGCGGTGGACAGTGTCAGCGGCCGCAGCCGGGTGCCCTTGCCCCCGACGAGTACCACCGCATCAACATCGCTCATGGTCACGCTAGGAAAGGCTACCCGGCCGGCCGGGCGCTCATCCTGGCGGCCGAATCATGCCGAGATAGCTGGGCCCGTCCCGGCGCGTTCGGAACACCGGCGGCTGGACCCGGAACCCGAACCGCTCGTAGTACGGCACGTTGGCCGGGTCCGAGGTGTGCAGCCGGCACCGGGCGCCCTCCTCGTCCGCCCTGGCCAGCACCGGCGCCAGCAACAGCGCACCGACGCCACGGCGGCGTGCCCTCGGGTGTACCCCCATGGCCCGCAGGTACCAGTCCAGCTCGCCGGTCCGCTTCGGCGACAGGTCGCGGGCCAACCGGGCCGACACCGAGACGTAGCGCGGGAAGGCGGCGGGGGCCGCGAGCGCCGCGCGGGCCAAGGCCGGCGTCTGCAGGGCGAATCTGACCGTGGAGAGCGGGTACATGCCGGGCGGCAGCCACAGCGCAACCCCGACCGCGCCGACGCCGTCCCTGGCCAGCACCGCGCCGCCGCACCGGGCCGCGTCCTGGGCGCTCGCGGTGAGCAGCGAACGCAGCACGCGGGCCCGGACCCCGGAGTCCGGCCACAGTGCCTGGAACGCCGGGTCCGCGCTGTAGCTGGCGGCCAGCAGCCAGCCGACCGTCCGGGCGTCCTGGCCGAGCAGCGGCTCGATCCGCGCGGTCATCAGACCCACTCTGAGCGCGCCACGGTCAACGGCTGGCCTTGCGCACCGCGAGCGCCGAACGGGTGCCGAGGCCGGCCCGCAGCGCCAGCCGCACCGGCGCCCAGCCCGGACCCGGGTAGTGGTCGGCCAGGTAGCGGTACGCACTGCGGTGGTGCTCGGCCAGCATCCGGGCGGAGATGTCGGGGTTCGCCGTGGTCGCGTGCCCACCGGTGTGCACCACCCGGGCGGACGGCACGTACCGGTTGCGCCAGCCGGCCCTGGTGAGCCGCTCGCCGAGGTCGACGTCCTCGAAGTACATGAAGTAGCGCGAGTCGAAGCCCCCCACCGAGTCGAACGCCGCGCGGCGCAGCAGCAGGCAGGACCCGGACAGCCACTCCGCGTCGCGCTCCTCGACGCACGCCTCGGACTGCCGGTAGGCCTGGGTCCACGGGTTGGCCGGCCAGACCGTGCCGAACACCGCGTGTCCGGCGCCGCGGCCCAGTGAGGGAAGCAGCCGGGCGGACGGGTAGACCGCGCCGGCGGGGTCGGAGATCAGCGGCCCGAGCGCGCCGGCCCTCGGGGTCCGCGCGCCGGCGGCCAACAACTCGTCCAGCGACCCCGGCGTCCACACCAGGTCCGGGTTGGCCACCACCACCCAGCCCACCTCGGGCCCGAGTCCGGCCACACCGCGGTTGGCGCCGCTGCCGTAGCCGACGTTCTCGCCGATCCGCAGCAGCTCCACGCCGTCCCGCTCGGCGGCCGCGCGCTCCGGGGCACCGTCCACCGAGCCGTTGTCCGCCATGATCACGGTGTACGGGCGGGTGGTGGCCGAGCGCAGCGAGTCGAGGAACGCGCTCAAGGAGTCACCGGGCGAGTAGGTGACGGTCACCACCGCCAGCTGGTCACCGTAGGACGGCGGCCCACCGGGCGGCGGCTCGACCGAGGGGAGTTCCCCGGAGGACTGCGACATGGGCGGGGATGGTAGCCCCAGCGCCGAGTCGCACCGCGGGCCCGCGTCAGTCGTCCTGCGGATCGCCGTCCAGCTCCTCCAGCACGGCGGCCGCCTCCAGGCTGCCCCAGTGCGCCGCGTGCAACAGGTACGCCCTGGCCTCCGCCGGGCGCCCCACATCGGCAAGGAACTGCCCGAAAGCCAGCGCCCAGCCCGTTTCCTGGTCGCGCTCGGCGGCCTCCAGCTCGCGCTCGGCGGCGGCCAGGTCGTCCCGGACCTCCTGCAGGAACAGCGCGTACTCGATGTGCCCCCGGTGCGCACCGAGCTCGGCGGCGCGCCGGTACATCTTCTCGGCGTCGTCGAAGCGGCGGGTGGCGGTGCGGACGAAGGCCAGCCCGAGCAGTGTGCTCGGCCGGGACTCGTCGGCCCAGTACTCCGCGGTGCGGATCGCCGGGCGCGGGTCGTCCAGGTGCTCCCACTGCACCTCGACGAGGTTGACCGGCGCGAGCGGGTGGCCCGCCTCGGCGGCCCGGCGCAGCATCAGCGCCGACTCGCTGTACCGGCCTCGGTGGCGCAGGAAGACCCCGAAGGTGTGCATCGCCTCGACGTCGCCGCCGTTCACCGCGACCCGGTAGGCGTCCTCGGCCCGGTCCACGTCCCCGATACCGGCGAGCGCGTCGGCCAGCAGCAGCGCCAGATCGGTCCGGCCGGCCTTGACCCGGGGCACCAGCAGGTCGACGACCTCGAAGCGAAATCCGCGGTCCAGGTAGGCCCTGGCGAGCAGGGCCGGCGCGGCGGGTTCGCGGGCGGCGACCGCCTGGCGCAGCACCGCGATGGCCTCGTCGTGCCGATCTTCCTCGTCATCGAGGAGGCGCTGACCACGGGCGGTCAGCGGGCCGTCGGGGTGACCGTCGGGCACGTTCCCGTCGGGCAGGTTTTCGCCCGGCAGGGTCCTGGCCGGCGGTGTCGTGGCCGGCGGTGTCGTGGCCGGCGGTGTCGTGGCCGGCGGCCGTTCGTCCGGCACCGACTCGTCGAGTACGCGTTTGTCGGACACCCGCACCATTGTGACGGGCGCGGATAACAGTTATATCACCCAGCGGCGAGCGGTCCGACGCCCTCGCCGCTCATCGGGTCAGCCGGCCGATCGGCTCAGAAGCGCGGGCCGATCCGGCTGTCCTCGGCGGACGTGGTCAGTGGCCAGTAGGTCCACTCGCCGGTGTTCGAGAGCTCTCTCTCGGCCGAGTGCGCGACCTCCAGCCGGGTCAGCCGCGCGTGCAGCCGCTTGCTCTCCCGGCAGGCATCCATTCCCAGCCAGAGGGCTACCGCCACCAGAAGGCTGAGCAGAACCCATTCGAGACCCATACATCGCCAACGACGACGAACGTGCAGCGGTGTGCGGTGAACGACACTTCACCCGCATGGAGTAGTGGATCGGGGCCGTCGGCGCAAGTTTGCGTTATATCGGCGTGTCGAACGACGAGCGGCTCACCTGGAAAGCTGAACGGAGTGCGTCCCGCCAATCGGACGGTGGCCGCATACCGGCCGTCGCCCATGATCGACCGGACAACACCGAGTAGGCCGGCCGGCGAGCGGGCCTGGGGAACTGCGCCGAGTCGCACGGGTGTATCCGGTCGGGGTCCGCGCCGACCTCCTCGTACACCGCCCTGGCCAGGTCGTACCAGGTCGCCTCGCCCGCGCCGGCGAAGTGGTAGGTGCCGTGCGGCGCGCCCGACCGGGCCAGCTCGATCAGCCCACCGGCCAGCTCCGCCGCCCAGGTCGGGCAGCCGCGCTGGTCGGCCACCACGTCCAGGGTGTCCCGGCGGTGCCGCAGCGCCGCGATGGTCTTGACGAAGTTGTTCCCCACCGCGCCGTAGAGCCATGCGGTGCGCACGATGTAGTGCTCCTCCAGCGCGGCGCGCACCTCGCGCTCGCCGGCCGCCTTGGTCGCCCCGTAGACGGTGGCCGGCCCGATCGGGTCGTCCACCTCGTAGGGCCGCGCCCCGGCCGGATCGCCCAGCGGCACCGCGCCCGGGAACACGTAGTCGGTGGACACGTGCACGAGCGTGGCGCCCAGTTCGGCGCAGCCGGCGGCCAGTCGTGCCGGGCCGTGGGTGTTCGCCGCCGACGCACCGGCCGGGTCGGACTCGGCGCCGTCCACGTCGGTCCAGGCCGCCGCGTTGAGCACCACCAGCCGCCGCCCGCCCGCGCCGGCCGCCCAGCCGCGCAGCGCGTCCGTAACCCCCGGACCGGCGACGTCCAGCTCGGCGCGCCCGGCCGCGGTCACGTCGACGTCGGCCGACTCCGAGCGCAGCGCCGCGACCAGTTCGCTGCCCAGCTGGCCGCTCGCCCCGGTCACCAACCAGCGCACCTCGCCCCCCGGCGGGGTCATCGGGCCAGCGCGGCACGTGCCTTGAGCGGCTCCCACCAGTCCCGGTTCTCGCGGTACCAGTCCACCGTCCTGGCCAGCCCCTCGGCGAACGACACGCCCGGCCGGTAGCCCAGTTCTTCGGAGATCTTCGTGTGGTCCACCGAGTAGCGGCGGTCGTGGCCCTTGCGGTCGGTCACCGGCTCGACCATCGACCAGTCGCACCCGGTGGCCTCCAGCAGCTGGCCGGTGAGCTCCCGGTTGGACAGCTCGGTGCCACCGCCGATGTTGTAGATCTCACCCGGCCGGCCGCCCTGGGCCACCAGCGCGATGCCCTGGCAGTGGTCGTCGACGTGCAGCCAGTCCCGCACGTTGAGCCCGTCGCCGTAGAGCGGCACCTTGTGCCCGTCCATCAGGTTGGTCAGGAACAGCGGGATGACCTTCTCCGGGAACTGGAAGGGCCCGTAGTTGTTCGAGCACCGGGTGATGCACACCGGCAGCCCGTGGGTGCGGTGGTAGGCGCGGGCCATCAGGTCCGAGCTGGCCTTGGACGCCGAGTACGGCGAGTTGGGCTCCAGGACGTGGTCCTCGGTCCAGGACCCCTCCGGGATGGAGCCGTACACCTCGTCGGTGGAGACGTGCACGAACTTGCCGACACCCTGCTCCACGGCGGCCTGCAACAACAGCTGGGTGCCGCCCACGTTGGTCGACACGAAGTCCGCCGCGCCGGTGATGGACCGGTCCACGTGGGACTCGGCGGCGAAGTGCACGACGGTGTCCACGCCGACCATGAGCTCGCCGACCAGCGCGGCGTCCCGGATGTCCCCGTGCACGAAACGCAGCCTCGGCGAGTCGGCGACCTCGGCCAGGTTCGACTCGGAGCCGGCGTAGGTGAGCAGGTCCAACACCACGATCTCGGCGTCCGCGTAGCCTGGATACGCTCCATACAGAGTCCTACGGACATAATGCGAGCCAATAAAACCGGCTCCACCGGTGACCAAGATACGCATGCCCGGAGTCTGGCACGAGGATGTCCGGCGCAAAATCCTAAGCATTGAGGAGTTAGGTGGAACAGCGGCCAGCCCGGCCCGACCAGTCCGGCCGACGGATCGGCCTGCGGTTGCTGGCCGCGACCGTGTCTGCCGTGGTACTGGTGGCGTCCGGCATCGGCTGGCACCTGTACCAGGATCTGACCGGGGGGATCAGCACCAGCGACGTGATCCTCGGCGGCACCCCGAAGCCGGCCGGCACCGACCTCAACATCCTGCTCGTCGGGGTCGACAGCCGCACCGACGCCAAGGGCCGCCCGCTGTCCAGGCAGCTGTTGGCCGCGCTGCGCAGCGGAGCCGAGGACGGCGTGCTCAACTCCGACACGATCATCCTGCTGCACGTGCCGGCCGACGGCAGCCGCGCGACCGGGATCTCCATCCCCCGCGACAGCTACGTGGACATCCCCGGGTACGACAAGAACAAGATCAACTCTGCGTACCCGGCGGCCACCCTGG
Source organism: Pseudonocardia sp. Cha107L01 (assembly GCF_052566575.1). Classification (NCBI taxonomy): domain Bacteria; kingdom Bacillati; phylum Actinomycetota; class Actinomycetes; order Pseudonocardiales; family Pseudonocardiaceae; genus Pseudonocardia; species Pseudonocardia sp. Cha107L01. The sequence continues at coordinate 2,833,079 of NZ_CP199579.1, read as the reverse complement.
AAGCCGCCGGCAAGCTGCGGAACAGCGGCGAGGACGAGGCCGCCGTGGACCGGGAGAGCAAGACCGCCGGCCGGACCGAGCTGATCAAGACGGTGGAGCAGCTCACCGACGTGAAGATCGACCACTACGCCGAGGTCAACCTGCTCGGCTTCTACAACCTGACCAACGCGATCGGCGGCGTCCAGGTCTGCCTGAAGAACTCGGTCAAGGAGTTCCGGTCCGGGGCCGACTTCCCCGCCGGCCCGCAGACCATCACCGGCGGCGCGGCACTGGCCTTCGTCCGGCAGCGCTACGGGCTGCCCCAGTCCGACTTCAGCCGGATCCGCCGCCAGCAGGTGTTCCTCGCCGCGGTGGCGCACAAGATCCTGTCCGCCGGCACCCTGACCAACCCGGTCAAGCTGCAGGGGTTGATCAACGTCGCCAAGGAGTCGGTGGTGCTCGACTCCGGCTGGGACGTGCTCAGCTTCGCCCGGCAGGCGTCGAACCTGGCCGGCGGGAACATCCAGTTCATGACCATCCCGACCACCGGGCAGACCAGCAACGAGCACGGCGACGTGGTGACCGTCGACCCGGACCAGGTGCGGGAGTTCGTCCGCCAGCAGATCGGCGGGTCGGACGGTTCCAGCACCGACGTGAGCAGCTCGGCAACGGCCGACAAGGTGCCGCCCAGCCAGGTCACCGTGGACGTGCGCAACGGCACCGGCAAGGCCGGACTGGCCAGCCGGGTGGCCAGCGCACTGAGCAAGCGCGGCTACCAGGAGGGGCAGGTCGGCAACATCGACGCGCCCGCCGCGTCCAGCGTGCACTACCCGCCGGGGCACCAGGACGCCGGCGACCAGGTGGCCACCCTGCTCGGCGGTGTGCATACCGAGTCCGACGATGCGGTGCCGAGCGGCACGGTGCGGGTGTACCTCGCCTCGGACTTCTCGCTGTCGGACATCCGCTCGGACACCGACTCCAGCTCCAGTACGTCGGAGAGCCCGAGCGCCCCGCCGCCACCGATCGGACCTCCGATCACAGCGGAGGGGCTGCCCTGTGTGGACTGATACCGGGTCTGTGGACCGACCGGCGCCCGTGGACTGACCGGCGCCTGTGGACTGACTGCTCTGGCCCTGACCGTGAGGATGCGTTGACGCTCACCGAGAACCTGCTTCGCCCGCTGCTGGCCAGCGACCCGGCCCGCCCGCTGATCACCTACTACGACGACGCGACCGGCGAGCGGATCGAGCTGTCCGGGACCACGCTGGCGAACTGGGCGGCCAAGACGGCCAACCTGATGCGCGACGAGTGCGACATCGAGCCGGGCGCCCGGGTGGCTGTGCTGCTGCCGGCGCACTGGCAGACCCTGGTGGTGCTGCTCGGCGCCTGGTGGTGCGGCGCGGAGGTGGTCGCCGACCCGGCCGGGGCGGACCTGGTGTGCTGCGACGCCGACCGGCTCGACGTCGCGACCGCCGCCGGCGCCGGGGTGGTGACCGCGCTGTCGCTGAACGCGTTCGGCGTCGGACTGTCCGACCTGCCGGCCGGGGTGCTCGACTACGCCACCGAGGTGCGGCTGCACGGCGATGTGTTCACCCCCGAAGCCGGCGGTACGGACGCGGCGCCCGCGCTGGACGGCCGGAGCGTGCTCGAGGTGCTCACCGAGGCCAGGGCGGCCGCGGCCAGCACCGGCCTCACCGCGGTCGACCGGGTGCTCACGAGCTACGACTGGTCGGTGGCCGACGGACTGGTCCGGGTACCCCTCGCGGTGCTGGCCGCCGGCGGTTCGCTGGTGCAGTGCCGCAATGCGCCCACCGACCCCGAAGCGCTGGACCGCCGCGCCGCCGGTGAGCGGGTAACCCGCCGCCTGGACTGAGCGCGGGTCCCCACCGCCTCGCACACCCCGACCGCGGCTCGCACACCCCCGCCGCGGCTCGCATACCCCGGCCGCGGCTCGCACACCCCCGCCGCGGCTCGCACACCCCCGCCGCGGCTCGCACACCCCCGCCGCGGCTCGCACAGACCGTGCACGGTCTGTGCGGTGGGCACCACGTCTGTGGGAGCCGGAGCCGCGGCGGTGACGCGGCGGTGACGCGGCGGTGACCTGCGCCCATGCCGGCTCCGGTTGCCGTCGTTTCGAACCACGCCGTCGACGCCGCCCGCGCACCCCACCCCGCGCTCACGGCCCTGCCTGTCGTTACCGAACTGCACACCAGACATGTCTGGCTGCGAAAAAACCTGCCTGGGGTGCAGCTGGGTAACAACAGACCGGACTCCCGCGTACCCTCCGGGCTCCCGTGCTCGCCGCGCACCTTGCGTGCTTGCCGCGCACCTCCCGTACTTGCCGCGCACCTTGCGTGCTTGCCGCGCACCTCCCGTACTTGCCCCGCACCCTTGCGTGCTCACCGCGCACCTCCCGTACTTGCCGCGCACCTCCCGTGCTCGCCGCGCACCTCCCGCGCTCACCGCGCACCTCACGTGCTCACCGCGCACCTCACGTGCTCACCGCGCACCTTGCGACACCACGTCGCGCATCTCCCGTGGACGTCGCGCATGGTGCGAGGTGCGCGACGTCCACGCACCGTGCGATGTCGGCACCGCGATGTCGCCGCCGCGTTGTCCACACCGAGTGGTGCCGGTTACCCACCGGCGAATCTCCGGCGGCTCTCCCGGTCACCGAACGCGCGGCACAGACGCCCTTGCACTACATCGGTAACGGCGTTACCATAATTCAAAACAACGTTACAAATAGCTCGCCACCAGGAGCCAGTCATGGCAAACCCGTACCTCGCAGGCAACTTCGCCCCGGTGCACGAAGAGCTCACCGTCACCGATCTGACGGTCACCGGACACATCCCCGAACACCTCGACGGCCGGTACCTGCGCAACGGCCCGAACCCGATCGCCGAGGTCGACCCGGCGGCCTACCACTGGTTCCTCGGCGACGGCATGGTGCACGGCGTGCGGCTGCGGGACGGCCGCGCGCAGTGGTACCGCAACCGGTGGGTGCGCTCCCCGGAGGTGGCGGCCACCCTCGGCGAACCGGTACCGGGCAGCTCGGGCAGCGCCCCGATCGCCGGACTGGGCGCCAACACCAACGTCATCCAGCACGCCGGCCGCACGCTCGCACTGGTCGAGGGCGGCGTCGCCAACTACGAGCTGACCGACGAACTGGACACGGTCGGCCCGTGCAACTTCGACGGCACGCTGCCCGGCGGATACACCGCGCACCCCAAACGCGACCCGCTGACCGGCGAGCTGCACGCCGTGTCGTACTTCTTCGGCTGGGGCAACCGGGTGCAGTACTCGGTGATCGGCACCGATGGCCGGGCGCGGCGCACTGTGGACGTCAAGGTCACCGGCAGCCCGATGATGCACGACTTCTCCCTCACCGAGAAGTACGTGATCTTCTACGACCTGCCGGTCACCTTCGACGCGGAGCAGAGCGTCGCCGGCACGCCGATGCCGGGCGCGCTGCGCACCCCGGCGCGCCTGGTGATGTCCGCACTGATCGGCCGGGTCCGGGTGCCCGACCCGATCAGCGCCATGTTGGGCAGGCAGGTGCCGAACAACGGCCGGATGCCCTACCGGTGGAACCCGCGCTACCCGGCCCGGATCGGCGTCATGGCCAGGGACGGCGACCGCGCGGACGGCACCACGGACGTGCGCTGGTTCGACGTCGAGCCGTGTTACGTCTTCCACCCGCTCAACGCCTACGACGAGGGTGACACCGTCGTGCTCGACGTGGTCCGGCACCCGAAGATGTTCGCCACCGACTTCAACGGCCCGAACGAGGGCCAGCCGACGCTGGACCGCTGGACCGTCGACCTCGCCGACAACAAGGTCCGGGAGTCCCGCCTGGACGATCACCCGCAGGAGTTCCCCCGGGTGGACGAGCGCCTGGTCGGTCGACGGCACCGGTACGGCTACGCGCTGCAGACCATGCCCGGCACCGGGGCCGACGCGGCCGACGCACTGCTGCGGCACGATCTGGTGGCCGGGCGCACCACGGCCGTCAACCTCGGCGCCGGCAAGCGTGGCAGCGAGTTCGTGTTCGTGCCCAACAGCGCCGACGCGGCGGAGGACGAGGGCGTGCTGATGGGCTTCGTCTACGACACCACGACCGACCGCAGCGACCTGAGGATCATCGACGCGCAGAGCCTGGAGACCGTAGGCGCCGTGCACCTGCCGGCGCGGGTCCCGAACGGTTTCCACGGCAACTGGGCCCCCACCGAAACGCCCGGATAGCCGCCCACACAGCTCTGGTGGCTCGACACAGCGGCCTGGGCCGCTGTGTCGGCGCCAACCGGGCTGTGTGAGCCCCGGGCCCCGGGTGAGTTCAGGGCACCGCCGGCTCGCGCAGTCGGCGGGCCAGCAGGCATGCCAGCGCCGGGAGCAGGATCAGCGACGCGAGTGTGATCCGCAACGAGGTGGCCTGCGCGAGCATGCCCAGTACCGGGGCGAACACCCCGCCGGCGCTGACCGCCAGCCCGAGCGTCACGCCGCTCGCGGTGCCGATCCGACGGGGCAGGTAGTCCTGGCCGAGGGTGATGTGCAGCGAGAACGGCATGTACAGGGTCAGTGCGGCGGCGGCCACGAACACCAGCACCCCGGGCCCCGGCACCAGCACCACGCCGGTCAGCGCAACGGCGGCGGCCGCGTACGCCGCGCGCAGCACCCGCAGCCGGCCCCACCTCGCGGCCAGCCGGCCACCCAGCACGGTGCCGACCGCGCCGCCGGCGAACAGCGCGAACAACGCCACCGCGCTCGACGTGGGGCTGTTGTGCACCCGCTGCTGCACGAACAGCCCGAGGAACGTGCTCAACCCGACGAAGGCCACGGAACGCAGCACGATCACCGAGGTCAACACCCGGAACGCCGGCCAGTCGTCCACCCCGGCGGGCCCGGCGGAGGCCGCCCGGGGCGCCGAAGCCCGACCCAGCAGTGGCACGCTGACCGCGATCCCGAGCAGTGCTGGCACGATCAGCACCGGTGCGCCCGACAGCCCCCAGACAGCCAGCACCGGGGTGGCGATCACCGGCGCGAGCGCGAACCCGACGTTGCCGCCCAGGGAGAACCAGCTCATCCGCACCGGCTCGCCGCCGGTGACCGAGCGGGCCAGCCGGGCCCCCTCCGGGTGGTACGCCGCGACCCCGACACCGGACAGCGCGATCGCCGTCAGGGACAACCAGTAGCTCCCGCTGACCCCGAGCAGAGCGACCCCGAGGCCGGTGACGAGCATGCTCACCGGAATCAGCCAGCGCATCGCCCACCGGTCGGTGAGCAGCCCGAACAGCGGTTGGACCACCGACGACAGCACGGTCGCCGCGAGTACGAAGCCGGACACCGCGACGTAGTCGTAGTGCCGCTCGGCGACCAGGAACGGCACCAGCACCGGGACGATCCCCTGGTAGACGTCCACACTGCCGTGCCCGATCGCCAACAGCACGGTCGGACCCCGGTCACCCCGGGTCGGCGTAGGGGCCTGCGCAATCTCGGTCACCCAGAGAGCTTCGGACACCGCCGCTGCGTCGGGCTTCCGATAATGTGTCAGTTTATGCCGGAAATCCGCCATACACCGGTGGGCCGGACCATGGTGCAGCGCCTCGCCGCCGGATCGGCGATCGACGCGCACCGCCACGACAACCACCAGATCGTGTACGCCGGTTGCGGAGTGCTCTCGGTGACGACCGAGCGGGGCCGCTGGATCGCCCCGGCCACCCGCGCGATCTGGGTGCCGGCGGGCACGACCCATGAGCACCGCGCCTACGGCGAGACCGACCTGCACACCGTCGGGCTGCCGCCCGGCGAGAACCCGCTGGGGCTGGCGGAGCCGACCGTGCTGGCGGTCGGCCCGCTCCTGCGCGAGCTGATCATCAGCTACACCCGGGACCCGACCGACCTCGGCGCCGAGCGGGACCGGCTGCGCGCGGTGCTGCTGGATCAGCTCCGGCGCTCGCCGCTAGAGCCGATCCAGCTGCCTAGCCCGCACGATTCCCGGCTGGCCGCGGTCTGCCAGCTGCTGCACGACAACCCCGCCGACGGCCGCCCGCTCGCCAGGCTGGGCGCGGCGGTCGGCGCCAGCGAGCGCACCCTGTCCCGACTGTTCCGCACCGAGCTGCACATGACGTTCCCGCAGTGGCGCACCCAGCTCCGGCTGCACCAGGCGCTGATCCTGCTGGCCGAGAACGTGCCGGTCACCGCGGTGGCGCACCGCTGCGGATGGTCTTCGGCGAGCGCATTCATCGACGTGTTCCGCCGGGCCTTCGGCCACACACCCGGCCGCACCCCCAACTGACCCCGCCGCCCGTGGCGCTCGCACCGGGTGGGCACCGGCGAAAGGGCTGGGCGGCCGACCCGATTCACGGCACGCTGTGACCATGAAGATTCTGCTCGTGGGAGCCACCGGCACCCTGGGACTGAGCGTCCTCGAGGTACTCCGGGAACGCGGTCACCAGGTCGTCACCGCGTCCCGCAAGGGCTCGGACGTCTCGGTCGACATCACCGATCCGGAGTCGATCGGCGCGATGTACGCCCAGGTCGGCCCGGTGGACGCGGTGGCCTCGGCGGCCGGCCACGTGCCCTGGCTGCCGCTGCGCGAGATGCGCCATCAGGACGTGCTGGACGGTGTCGCCGGCAAGGTGGTCAGCCAGGTCGAGCTGGTCCGCCAGGGCATCGAAACGGTCACCGGATCGTTCACGCTGATCACCGGCGTGCTCGGCCGGGACCCACTGCGCACCGGCACTGTGGCCGCGCTGGCCAACGGAGCGGTCGAAGCCTTCGTACGGGCCGCCGCGATCGAGCTGACCCAACGCGTCAACGCGGTCAGCCCCACCGTGTTCACGGAGTCGGTCGCGGCGTACGGCGACCTGTTCGCCGGTATCGAGCCGGTCCCGGTGCGCCGCGCGGCGAACGCGTACGTGCGTTCCATCGAGGGCCACCAGACCGGGCAGGTGTACATCCTCGAATAGGGTGCGCGGATGCGGAACGTGCTGGGCGGCGCGCGGGCCACGGCGGTACAGCTGCCCCGCGCTGGGTTCCGCCGCCGCTGGGCGTCCGATTGGTGGGCGGGTCAGCGGCCTCGGGGGCAGGGGTTCGCCACCGAAACCCGGCGCGGCCGGACGGTCGCGCTCAACCGCTGCCGGACGAGGCGTTCGAGCGACTCCAGCCCGGGACCGCGACGGGAGGCACGCAGATCGGTGCGGCACCGGCGGACCGTATCGGCGATCACCGACAGGCTGTGCTCGGACGCGAACTCGCGGAACATCTGTTCGGTGATGTCGGCGTATGAATCGTTACCCGGTACCGCGGTGGTCATCAAACGACCTGACTCCGCCGGCACCGCCGGCGAGGAGAGCAAACTCCTGACCCGGCGCCGCAGGGCGACACTCTCGGGGCAGGACGCGCACAGCCTACCCGCCTGACAAGGCGGTGGGGGCCCGCCGGACACCGGCGGGCCCCAACTCCGTTCTCGCGCGCCTAGTGCCCGACCGTGGCGCCGCCGCGCAGACCGAGCATCGCCAACAGCTCGATGCAGTCCTCGGCGTCGGTGGAGTGGCTGGCTACGACCAGAGTCGCCTGGCGACCGCGAGCCTCGTCCACGATGCTCGCGGCAGCGCGGATCTCCTCGTCGGTTTCGCCGGCTCTTCTGACAAACCTCATATGTCTCCTCACACGCGCCGAGCGTTCACGCGCCGAGCGTTGGTGTACCGCTCTACAACGCGGCCGGGACCCGGGGGGCTCCAGCGCACGGGCGGATTCCCGCCCGTGCGACACCCTCAGCTTACCCTGGTGCGGATCCGCCGATGTGAACGAAGCCACAACGACTGTTCGACTCGGCCGCTCAGAGCAGTCCGGTTGCGACGAATACGTTGTCCGGACGAGCCGCGGGGGCGAGGATCTAGCAAGCCGCCCTGCCCGGAGCATGGCCATCTCGATGTGGAGGTAACCCGTGGTGAACGTCGCCGATGCCCTCGCGCACGCCGCTACCGCGTACGCGGACCGCCCGGCAGTCAAGCTGGACGACGCTCAGCTGAGCTACGCCCAGCTCGACACCGCGTCCCAGCACATCGCCGGGCTGCTGGCGGCGCGCGGCATCGGGCCGGGCGACCGGGTCGGCATCATGCTGCCGAACGTGCCGCACTGGGGCATCCTCTACTACGGCGTGCTGCGCGCCGGCGCCGTCGCGGTACCGATGAACCCGCTGCTCAAGGAGCGGGAGGTGGCCTACTACCTCAGCGACTCCGGCGCCGGACTGATCTTCGCCTGGCACGGGTTCGGGGCCGAGGCGCGGGCCGGCGCGAAGCTGGCCGACGCGGAGGCGGTGCTGATCGATCCGGCCGAGTTCCTCGGTCTGCTCGGCTCGGCCGCACCCGTCGCAGGCGTCGTCGACCGCGCCGCCGACGACACGGCGGTGATCCTCTACACGTCGGGCACCACGGGTCAGCCGAAGGGCGCCGAGCTGACCCACGACAACCTGACCCGCAACGTCGAGGTGGGCCGGGCACTGCTGGACGCCAGCCCCGACGACGTGGTTTTCGGCGGTCTGCCGCTGTTCCACGTGTTCGGCCAGACCTGCGGGCTGAACGCCTCGGTGGCCGCCGGTGCCTGCCTGACGCTGCTGCCCCGCTTCGACGCCACGAAGACGCTGGAGATCCTGCAGCGGGACAAGGTGACCATCTTCCAGGGTGTGCCGACGATGTACGTCGCGCTGGTCAACCACCCCAACCGGGCCGACTACGACCTTTCGTCGCTGCGCGTGTGCGCCTCCGGTGGCGCGGCCATGCCGGTCGAGGTGATGACGGCGTTCGAGAAGGAGTTCGGCTGCGTCGTACTGGAGGGCTACGGGCTGTCCGAGACCTCCCCGGTCGCCTCGTTCAACACCCCGGCACGGCGGCGACCCGGCTCCATCGGTTTCCCGGTGTCCGGGGTGGAGTTCCGCATCGTCGACGACGCCGACAAGGACGTGCCCGAGGGCGACCCCGGTGAGATCGTGATCCGCGGCCACAACGTGATGAAGGGCTACTGGGGCAAGCCGGAGGCAACTCGGGCCGCGATCAAGGACGGCTGGTTCCACACCGGCGACGTGGCCAGGCGCGACGAGGACGGCTTCTACTTCATCGTGGACCGCAAGAAAGACATGATCATCCGTGGCGGCTACAACATCTACCCCCGGGAGATCGAGGAGGTGCTCTACGAGCACCCGGCCGTCGCCGAGGCCGCCGTCATCGGCATGAAGCACGCCGAGCTGGGCGAGGAGGTCGCCGCCGTCGTTGCGCTCAAACCCGGCGCCGAGGCCACCGCCGACGAGCTGCGCGACTACGTCAAGAGCAAGGTCGCGGCCTACAAGTACCCCCGGCGGGTCGAGCTGGTCAGCTCACTGCCGAAGGGGCCGACCGGGAAGATCCTCAAGCGCGAGATCACCCTGGACTGAGCCGGCGGCCGTCAGCCGGTCCAGAAGCCGCGGTCGAACTCGGCGGATGCCGGCGGCCCGGCGAAGATGATCGACCGGTCCGACACCATCTTGACCGTGTGCAGGGCCTGACGGTCCAGCAGCGCGTTGATCTCGGTGTCGTTGAGCTGCTCGATCTCCTCGAAGAAGCTCAGCACCCGGCTCACGTAGAGCGCGATGAGGTGGTCCCGCGCGCTCTGGAAGTGGCCGGCCGCGAGCGTCTGCACCGCGTCCGCGAGCAGCGGCGGCCAGTCCTGGGTGGCGATCCGAGGGCCCCACGGAGCGGCGGGCAGCGCGGCCATGTTCGGGAAGAAGCGGCCCATCTCGGGGCCGTGGGCCGCCAGGTAACGGCGCACCGAGGCCCCGACCTCCGCTACCAGGGCGGGGTCCTGCGGTGCGGCGGCGCTGTCCACCGCGCGCCGGATGACCGGGCCGTCCAGGGAGGCGGGTCGGGGCCGCTCAGAGCGCAGCGCGACGTGGAACAGGGAGTCCAGGACCTGCTGGGGCAGGTGCAGGATCTTCGGGAACGGCGAGTTGTGCAGCTTGCGCCCGAGTGGCACCTCGACCACCGGGTGCCCCTCGCGCAGAGTGTTGGCGGTCAGCCAGATGTCGATGCCGTAGAGCTGCGCGCTGGCCGGGTGCGGCCACTCCGGGACCCGGCACAGCAGCGCGCGGTTCAGCGCGAACTCGCCGCCGATGGGCTGCTGCAGATGGCGGCCGAACAGCGCGGCGACCAGCGGGCGGGCCAGGTGGTTGGTGGTGTTCGCCTCGTACCGGTTGCGCCGGTACACCGGGACCGCCAGCCTCGGTCCGGGCCCGTCGACGGCCGAGGCGAGCCGGCCGATCCAGTCCGCGCGCGCCGAGCGCAGGTCGGCGTCCAGCAGGATCAGCCGCTCGGCCCGCACCTCGAGCGCCGTGGTGATCAGCGCCAGCACGTTGGTGCCCTTGCCGGTCGCCCCGCCGCCGGACTGCACCACCCGTTTCGGGGTGTCGGTCGGCGCGGCCAGGAAGGCCTCCGGTGTGCCGTCGGTACTGCCGTTGTCCGCGAGCACGAGCAGGTTGTTCCCGCCGGGGAAGGCCAGCCGCAGGCCGGCGTCCGCCGCCCGGGCGACCGCGGCGATGGTGGTGGCCTCGTCGCGGGCCGGGATGCCCACGACGGTCACCCCGGACACGGTGGAGTCCGCGCCGGGCTCTGGGGTGGACCGGACCGCACTGACCATGATCGCTACCACCCCTTCCGCCGGAAACCCGGCCGGACGGCGGTCCCGAGGCATCGGGACGGACGTCTCGACGTGGTCGGCAGCGGTGACGAGACCACCAGGTCGCTCGACCCGCGGTGGCTACCCACGGTAGGGCCGGAACGCGGCACTTGGCCAGCACCGTCGGCGAGTCGGCTCGTCGGCGAGTCGGCCGCTCGGTTGCGGCGTCACGACTCGGTAAGGGTCGGCGGCGGTACCGCCTGGCTATGGTGGCCACGTGTTGATCACCGAGCGTCGGTCCGGCCGGCGCGGCGGTGTCCTCCCCGACCTCGTCGCGGTTGCCGGCGCCGCGCTGCTGGTGGCGGTGGCCGCGCTCCTCGGCTGGCGGCTGATCGGCGCCGGTGTGGACATCGACCTGGGGTTCCCGCCGCTGCTGGCCCGGTGGCTGCCGCACGTCGGCCCCGGCACGCCGGTGGCGGTGGCCGTCGCCGGCCTGGTGGCCACGAACGGTCCCGGGCTGGCCGCGCGGCTGCGCTGGCGCACGCTGCTCTGGGCCGCGTACCCGACGGCGGTGCTGTGGACGCTGGCGCTGGCCATGGTGGACGGCTGGCAACGGGGGGTGGCGGGGCGGCTGGCCACCAGGGACGAGTACCTGCACGACGTGCCGCTGGTCGGCGACGTCCCGCTGATGCTGCGCACCTTCTCCGACCACATCCTGACCACGGCGGTCGACCCCGGCCAGAGCTGGTTCTGGACCACCCACGTCGGCGCCCACCCCCCGCTGGCGTTCCTGCTGTTCGTCTGGCTGGACCGGGTCGGCCTCGGCGGGGGCGGCCCGGCCGGGGTATCGGTGATCTTGGTCGGGGCGTCGGCGTGCGTGGCCGTGGCGGTCACCCTGCGTTCGCTCGGCGCGGAGCAGGTGGCCCGCCGCGCGCTGCCGTTCGGGGTGTTGCTGCCCGGCGCGGTGTGGGTCGGGGTCTCCGCGGACGGCCTGTTCGCCGGCGTCCTGGCCTGGAGCGTCGCGCTGGTCGCGGTGGGCTGTGCCGGGCGCGGTCTCCGGTCCGGGGTCGCGGCGGTGGCCGGCGGGGCGCTGTACGGCTGTTGTCTCTACCTGTCCTACGGGCTGGCGCTCGGCGTGCTGCTCCCGCTGGCCGTGCTGGTCGGTACCGGTGCCGGCCGTGCGGCGGTGCTCGCCGCCTCGGGTCTGGCCGTCGTCGTGCTGGCGTTCACCGCGAGCGGGTTCTGGTGGTTCACCGGCTACGCCGACGTCAAGGTGATCTACGCGGCGAGCATCGCGGCCAGCCGGCCGTATCTGTACTTCGGGCTGGCCGACATCGCGGCGGTGCTGTTCGCCGCCGGCCCGGCACTGGTCGCCGGGATCCGGCGGGCGGTGGCCGCCCCCGGGGCCGTGCCGCGGCCGGCGGCGCTGCTGGCCGGCGCCGCGGTGGCCGCGATCCTGCTCGCCGACCTGTCCGGCATGAGCAAGGGCGAGGTCGAGCGCATCTGGCTGCCCTTCGTGGTCTGGCTGGTGCCACTGGCCGCACTGCTCGGGCGGCCGGCGGCACCACGGGCCTGGCTGCTCGGCCAGGCGGTGCTGGCGCTGGCGGTCAACCACCTGCTGCTCACGGTGTGGTGAGCCGCGCGGGGAAACCGATCGCCCCGGCATGCTCGCACCGACCATGATGACCTCGGCGGGACGGGAACGGGGGCCATGGGCGGGCAACGGGACACAGCTCCGGCGCTGACGGCGTTCGTCGGGCGGGTCGGCGACCACAACGACCGGGCGATGAGCGCCGCCGGCACCCTCGGCGAGGCACTGGCGACCCGGATGGCGCTGCCGCTGACCACGGTGGGCACCCCGAAGCCGGCGCTGGCGCAGGGGTGGCGGGTCGAGCTCGACGCGGCCCGGAACGACCTCGTGGCGATGCGGCGGCGGTACGGGGAGCTCCTGGATCAGGGGCAGGTCCCGGTGTCCGCCATCACCCGGTGCGCGGTCGCGGTGGCCACGCTGCCCGCGATCGCGCGGGTGCACCCGGACGCGGTGGTGCTGTGGCTGGACGCGCACGCGGACATCAACGTGCCCGACTCCAGCGCGTCCGGCTACCTGGGCGGCATGGCGCTGTCCGGCCCGGCGGGGCTGTGGGACACCGGCCACGGCGCGGGCGTCGACCTCAGCCGTGCGGTGCTGTGCGGCGCCCGGGACATCGATCCGGCCGAGCGCGGGCTCATCGACGCCGGCCGTATCCGGCACCTGCCGATCGGTGACGGGCTACCCGAGCGGCTCGCCGGGCTGCTGAGCGGGCACCGGGTCTACTTCCACCTCGACTGCGACGTGCTGGAACCCGGGACGGTACCGACCGACTACGCCGTGCCGGGCGGCCTGACACTGCCCCAGCTGAACGCGATTGCCGAGGTGGTGGCGGCCGGCGAGCTGGTGGGCGCGGAGTTCGGCGAGTACGAGGGCCGCTGGGCCGACGGCACCCACTGCCCACCGGACGAGCTCCTCGACGCGCTGAGCCCGCTGTTGGCAGCCCTGACCGGCTGACGCACCGGCCGGTTGTTACCCAGCTGCACAGGAGGCAGGCCGCGGGCCGGCAAAACCTGCCTGGTGTGCAGCTCGGCAACAACGCAGCTCGGTAACAACGCTGCGCGGTAACAACGCTGCCCGTCGGGCTCAGCCCTTGAGCACCGCCCTGGCCATGACCATCCGCTGGATCTGGTTGGTGCCCTCGTAGATCTGGGTGATCTTGGCGTCCCGCATCATCCGCTCGACCGGGAAGTCCTGCGTGTAGCCCGCGCCGCCGAACAGCTGGACCGCGTCGACGGTGACGTCCATCGCCACGTCCGAGGCGTAGCACTTCGCGGCGCTGGCCATGAACGTCATGTCCTTGTCGCCGCGCTCCACCTTGGCGGCCGCGACGTAGACCAGCTGGCGGGCCGCCTCGACCTTCATGGCCATGTCGGCGAGCATGAACTGCACACCCTGGAAGTCCGAGATCGAGCGACCGAACTGGCGGCGCTCCTTGACGTAGGCCACCGAGGCGTCCAGCGCGCCCTGGGCGATGCCGAGGGCCTGGGCGCCGATGGTCGGCCGGGTGTGGTCGAAGGTGCGCATCGCGGTCTTGAAGCCGGTGCCGGGCTCGCCGATGATGCGGTCCGCCGGGATGGTGCAGTTGGTCATGTAGATCTCGCAGGTGGGCGAGCCCTTGATGCCGAGCTTGCGCTCCTTCGGGCCGACCTCGAAGCCGGGGTCGTCGGCGTGCACCACGAACGCGGAGACGCCGTTCGCGCCCTTCTCCGGGTCGGTCGTCGCGAAGACGGTGTACCAGGACGAGACGCCGGCGTTGGTGATCCACGCCTTGGTGCCGTTGAGCACCCAGTGGTCGCCGTCGAGCCGGGCCCTGGTCTTCATGGCCACCGCGTCCGAGCCGGACTCCCTCTCGGAGAGGGCGTAGGAGATCATCGCCTCGCCGCTGGCGATGGACGGCATGACCTGCTTCTTCAGCTCTTCCGACGCCGCGAGCAGGATCGGCATGCTGCCCAGCTTGTTGATCGCCGGGACCAGGGAGGAGCTGGCGCAGACCCGCGCAACCTCTTCGATCACGATGCAGCCGGCGACCGCGTCCGCTCCGTCGCCGCCGTACTCCTCCGGAAGGTGCACCGCGTGGAAGCCCGCGGCGGTGAGCGCCGTACGTGCCTCCGTGGGATAGCGCGCCTTGTCATCGACGTCGGCGGCATGCGGCGCGATTTCCTTCTCGGACAGCGAGCGGACGGCCGCGCGCAGCTCTCGGTGCTCTTCGGGGAGCTGGTAGATGTCGAAATCCGGGTTCACGAGCGGTGATGTTAATGCCACGCCCTGCGCCCGCACAGAGGACGACACCCCTACGGACATGTGACAGCCCCCGGGCCGTATCACACCTTCGGGTTAGCGAAGAGCGGTGTGACCGAGCTGGACAATGGCTCGGAGCCCGGGGGCCGGGTGACTGTCGGGGGATTGCCGGCACCGGACCGGCTTCCATCGACCGTCAGGATTCGCGGTGCTAGCGGACAGCCACCTCACAAGTCCTGCTGCTATTCAACGCTGGACCACCTCCCTCCGTGTGTACTCGTACGCTACGACCGGAACGGCCGGTCCGGCAACGAGGTTTGCTGAGAGCGATACCACTGGGTGCCTCGGCGGGCGCTACTCGGCCAGCGAGGCCCGCAGCGCGGCGTCCTTGGCCAGCACCAGTTTCTCCAGCTCGGCCTGCTGGGCGGCCACCCGGGCGCGCAGCTCCGGGTCGGACGCGCCGAGCATCCGGACCGCCAGCAGGCCGGCGTTGCGCGCCCCGCCCACCGATACGCAGGCAACCGGCACCCCGGCCGGCATCTGCACGATGGACAGCAGCGAGTCGAGCCCGTCCAGGTAGGCCAGCGGCACCGGCACCCCGATCACCGGCAGCGGGGTCGCCGAGGCCACCATCCCCGGCAGGTGGGCCGCCCCGCCGGCACCGGCGATGATCACCCGCAGGCCGCGCCCGACGGCGCTCTCCGCGTAGTCCAGCATCCGGCGCGGGGTGCGGTGCGCGGACACCACGGAGACCTCGTGCGCTATCCCGAACTCCTTGAGCGCCTCGGCCGCCGCCGACATCACCGGCCAGTCCGAGTCGCTGCCCATGATCACGCCGACCACCGCGCCGCCGTCCGCCCTGTCAGCCCAGTCCGTCATTCAGTGCACCTCCCAGCCGTCCCGCCAGACTGCCCGGGACATCCACTCCGCCGCCAGCGAGGCACGCCGGCGGGTGTCGGTCAGGTCCGCGCCGAGCACGGTGACGTGCCCGATCTTGCGACCCGGCCGCTCGCCCTTGCCGTACAGGTGCGCCTTTGCATCGGGGAACCGGGCGAACAGGTGGTGCAGCCGCTCGTCCATGCCCATCTCCGGGACCGGGTCGCCGCCGAGCACGTTCGCCATCACGGTGACCGGCGCGGTCGCCGTCGTGTCCCCCAGCGGGTAGTCCAGCACCGCGCGCAGGTGCTGCTCGAACTGCGAGGTGCGGGAGCCCTCGATGGTCCAGTGCCCGGAGTTGTGCGGCCGCATCGCCAGCTCGTTGACCAGCAGCCCGGTCCCGTCCGGGCCCGGCCCGTCCACCTCGAACAGCTCGACCGCGAGCAACCCGACCACGTCGAGCTCGGCGGCGAGGTGCAGCGCGAGCCGCTGGGCCGCCTCCGCGCGCGCCGGGGGCAGCCCCGGTGCCGGCGCGATCACCTCCACACAGATCCCGTTGTCCTGCACGGACTGCACTACCGGCCACGCCGCGCCCTGCCCGAACGGCGAGCGAGCCACCAGCGCGGCCAGCTCGCGGCGCATCACCACCCGCTGCTCGACCAACAGCGGGGTGTCGGCCGCCAGGGTCTCGGCCACGATCGGGGCAGCGTGGATCGGGTCGTCGAGCATCCAGATGCCGCGCCCGTCGTAGCCACCCCGCCGCGCCTTGAGCACCACCGGCCAGCCGTGCTCCGCGCCGAACGCCGCGACCTCCGCCATCGACGACACCGCGCGGAACGGCGGGCACGGCGCTCCCAGCGCGGACAGCCGCTCGCGCATCACCAGCTTGTCCTGGGCGTGCACCAGCGCGGCGGGCGCCGGCCGCAGCGGCACCGCTCCACCGACCGCCGAGCCGGCCAGCGAGGCGAGCGGCTCGGTGGGCACGCCCTCGTGGTCGAAGGTCACCACGTCGCAGGTCTCGAGGAACTCGCCGAGCGCGGCGGCGTCGTCCGGGGCGCCGAGCACGACGTTCGGGCTCACCATGGCGGCCGGATCGTCGGGTGACACGGCGAGCACGCGCAGTGACTGCCCGAGCGCGACGGCCGCCTGATGGGTCATCCTGGCCAGCTGCCCGCCGCCGACCATTCCGACGACGGGGAGGCGAGTGCGGGGGTCCACAGGGTGGAGACGATATCCGGGCCGTTCGTCGACCTCGGTCGGAGGCCATCCCGGCCGTTCAAGCGGTGTTTCCCGCGACAGTCGGTGAGCGCCGGAGAGCGATCTCTTAAACTGGCCCGGTGACGGTCGTCGAAACGGCGCTCCGCTTGATCCCACAGCCCTACCGTGCTGTCGCGATCAGGCACCGAGAGTTGCTCAAGTTCGCCATGGTGGGGGGAACCACCTGGGTGATCGATACCGCCATCTTCCTGGTCCTCAAGAGCACGATCCTCGAGCCCAAGCCGGTCACCGCGAAGGTGATCTCCGTGCTGGTCGCCACGCTGGCCTCCTACGGCCTGAACCGCGGTTGGTCCTTCCGCACCCGGGGCGGGCGCGAGCGCCATCACGAGGCGGTGCTCTACGTACTGGTCAGCGGGGTGAGCGTGGCCGTCTACGCCGCTCCGCTGTGGCTGTCGCGCTATGCGTTCGACCTGCGGGTACCCGCCGTCTCGCTGATCACCGAGCACTGGGCGGACTTCATCAGCGGCCAGATCATCGGTGTGCTGGTCGGCATGGCGTTCCGCTGGTGGGCGTTCCGCCGCTTCGTCTTCCCGCACCAGGATGTCCGGCGCCAGGTAGTAGTCCCCGCCGCGGAGGGCTGAGCGGCTGTGCCCGACTCCCCACCCGACTCCCCGCCCGACTCCCCGGACGCCGACCTGCGGTTGGCGTTGACCCTGGCGGACACCGCCGACCGGATCACGCTGGCCCGCTTCCGGGCCGCCGACCTGCGGGTGGACCGCAAGCCGGACCGCACCCCGGTCACCGACGCGGACACCGCCGCCGAGGACGCCATCCGCGCCGTGCTGGCCGAGCAGCGCCCCGGTGACGCGGTCCTCGGTGAGGAGCGCGGCGGCTCGCTGGACGGGCGGGCCTGGATCCTGGACCCGATCGACGGCACCAAGAACTACTCCCGCGGTGTGCCGGTGTGGGCCACCCTGATCGCGCTGGCCGAGCAGGGCCGCCCGCTGGTCGGTGTGGTCAGCGCGCCGGCGATGGGCCGCCGGTGGTGGGCCAGTGCCGGCGGCGGCGCCTTCACCAGCGAACTCGGCGGCGCGGTGCGGCGGCTCGCGGTGTCCGGCGTACGCGACCTGGCGGACGCCTACCTGTCGACCACCGAGCTGAGCAGCTGGCAGGAGCTCGGCGTCCTGGACCGGTACCTGCGGCTGGCCGAGCAGTGCTGGGTGGTGCGCGCGTTCGGCGACTTCTGGCAGCACGTGCTGGTCGCCGAGGGCGCGATCGACCTGGGCATCGACGCCGAGGCGAACACCTGGGACCTGGCCGCGCTGCAGCTGATCGTCACCGAGGCCGGCGGCACCTTCACCGACCTGGCCGGCACCGCCCGCTTCGACGGCGGCAGCGGCGTCTCCTCCAACGGCGCGCTGCACGACGCCGCGCTCGCCCACCTGACGGCGTAACCCGGTATCGGCCGGTATCAGCAGGCGCCTCCCGGTCCGGCCGTGGCACGATCTCGGCCATGCCAGAGCTCGCGTTCGAGGACTTCAAGGGCAGCCAGGTGTTCGACCTGGGCACGATCGCCGTCGACGGCGACGAGATGGTCGAGTTCGCCCGCCGGTTCGACCCCCAGCCGTTCCACCTGGACCCGGTGGCGGCCGCGAACAACGCGCTGCTCGGCGGGCGGCTGTGCGCCTCCGGCTGGTTCACCGCGTCGCTGTGGATGCGCTCCTGGGCCGAGGTCGTGCTGAACCGCTCGACCGCGCTGGGCTCGCCCGGCGGCAACTCGCTGAGCTGGCCGGCCCCGGTGTTCGCCGGCGACGTGCTCAGCTCCCGGGCCGGGGTGCTGGGGGCCCGGCCGTCCCGCAGCAAACCGGGGATCGGCCTCGTCGACGTGCTGGCCACCCTGCACCGCGGCGACGACTGCGTCTACCGCGCCCAGTTCACCGCGATCTTCGGCACCCGGGTACAGCTGACCTCGTGAGTGGCCGGCGTTGTCCGCGCAACGCCAGCCACCCACTCACTCACGGCGGGTCAGGAGCCCTGGCCTTCCTTGTTGGCCAGCTCCTTCTGGTACTTCTCGGTCATGTGCGCGACCGCAAGATTCTGCTGCTCGGCGTGCCCGGTGCGGGTGTCCGAGGCCCGCTGCTTGGCGTTCCGGGTGGCCTGCGCCTGCCCCTGGAACTCCGGCATCACGTGCTGCGCGATCAGCTCGTAGGACCGCCGGGTGGCCTCCGGGTTGGCCCACTCGTGCGCCAGCAGCAGGAACGCGCCGAAGCCGCCGGACTGGTCGACCAGCCGCTGCACCTGGGCCTTCGCGTCCTCCACGGTGCCGATCGCGCCGGTCCCGGACTCGTTGATGAAGTCGATCATCGCCTTGAGGTCGCCGCCGCTGCCGACGTCCATCTGCGGGAACGCGGCGACCTTCTGGAAGTAGTTGAACCATTGCTCGATGCCGTGCTCAACCTCCTTGTAGGCCTGCTCGCGGGTCTCCGCGATGTGCATCAGGCCGACCAGGCGCCACTTGTCCCGGTTCACCGTGGTGTTGAAGGCGGCGGCCCGCTCCTCCATCACGTTCCAGTGGTGTGCCAGCGCGTCGAAGCCGTCGGAGGTCAGGGTGGCGCCGATGGACAACAGGCCCACCCCGTGCTTGCCGGCGAGCCTGGGCCCGGTCGGCGAGGCGACGGCGGCCACCGCGACGTCGAAGTGCGGGTCGGAGTACGGGCGCAGGTGCAGCTGGGCGTTGACCAGCCGGTGCGTGCCGGTGTCGACGGTGACCGGTTCGTCGCTGGTCAGCAGCCGCATGACCACGTCGAGGTTGGTCTCCAGCAGCTCCCTGGTCTGGGTCGGGTTGAGCCCGATCATCGCCGAGTCGGTGGGCAGCGAGCCCGGCCCGACACCGAGCATCACCCGGCCCCTGGTGAGGTGGTCCAGCAGCACCAGACGCTCGGCCACCCACAGCGGGTTGTGGTACGACAGCGAGGTCACGCCGGTGCCCAGCTTGATGTTCTTGGTGCGCTCGGCGGCGGCCGCGATGAAGATCTCCGGCGAGGCGATGATCTCGCTGCCCGCCGAGTGGTGCTCGCCGATCCAGGCCTCGTCGTAGCCGCACTGGTCGAGGTGTTCGACGAGCCGCAGGTCCCGTTGCAGGGCGAGCGTGGGGTTCTCCCCCGCGGGGTGGAACGGGGCAAGGAAGATACCGAACCGCAGTCTGCTCATGGCCTCACGCTACGGCGCGGCAGTGATCCCCGACACCGTTGCGGAAAGGTTGCGAACGGTCGGCCTCAGCTGGGCGCGGCGGCCTGGTAGAGCAGGCCGTAGACGTGCTGGACACCGGGGATGTCCTCGAAGTCCAGCGGTTCGTCGGAGGCGGACTCGACGCTCAGCGTGCCGCAGCCGAGCATCCGCTCGAACACCGTCTGGCGGAAGTGCACGCTGGTGATCCGGTTCATCGGGATCTCGAAGCCGGTACGGGTGAGCACGCCCTCGCGGACCAGCACCCGGCGGTTGGTGACCACAAAATGGGTGCACCGCCAACGCAGCAGCGGTGCCACGGTGAACCAGACGATCAGCACCAGGGCCACCACGACGATCGCCAGCGAGCCGTACGTGCTCCACTGCTGCCCGTTGATCAGCGCCGCGAGGTAGGTCGCCAGCCCGACCGTGACCAGGAAGATCAGTGCGGGCAGCACCAGCATCTTGGGGTGCGGATGCTCGTGGGTGAGCACCTGCTCCCCGGAGACCAGCAGCTCGTCCGGATAGGGCACGCACTCACGGTAGCGCGCTGTATCCGATCGGTCGGGCAGGCGCTCGGGGTGCTCTCCGGGCGCTCAGCCCAGCTGTTCGGCGGCCCGCTCGCCCGGTACCGGCCGCAGGTGCACGACGTCGCCAGCCGCGACCGCGCGCGTCGCGCCGCTCTGCTCGCGCACCAGCAGCCGCCCGTCACCGTCCACGTCGAACGCGGTGGCGAACGTGGAGACGCCGCCCGGCTGCTCGATGCGGACCGGCGAGCCGAGCGTCGCGCAGGCGGCCCGGTAGTCCGCGAGCAGGCCCACCGCGTCCGGGTCGCCGCCCGCCGCCCGCCAGGCCGCCTCGTCCGCCAGCAGCCGGCGCAGCAGCGCGGCCAGCAGTGCGTTGCGGCTGACCCCGGCGCCCTCGGCGTGCAGTGAGCTGGCGCCGTCGGGCAGCTCGTCGCGGCGGTTGCGCACGTTCAGCCCGATGCCGATGACCACCGCCGGCTCGGCCCCGCCGGCGTCGGCCTCGGCGAGCAGCCCGGCGCACTTGGCCACCGCCGGCCCGCCGGGCGGCCCGAGCAGCAGGTCGTTCGGCCACTTCAGCGCGGCGGCCAGCGGGGTGAGCTCGGTGACCGTGCGCAGCAGCGCCAACCCCGCCAGCAGCGGCAGCCAGCCCCAGCGGGTGGTCGGCACCCCGCGCGGGCGCAACAACACGCTCACGGTCAGCCCGGCGCCCGGCGGCGACGTCCAGCGCCGGTCCAGCCGGCCTCGCCCCGCCTGCTGCAACTCGGCGACCAGCACAGCGCGGTCCGGGGCGCCGGCGCGGGCGGCGGCCAGCAGGTCGGCGTTCGTCGAACCGGTGCGGGCCACCACGTCGAGACAGGCCACCGGTCCGGCTGGGGCGAGCAGCTCGGAGCGCAGCGCGACGACGTCCAACGGGTCGGCCAGCGGGGTCTCGAACGGGGCGTCCAGCGGGTCGGCGAGCGGCGGGAGATCCACCCGCTGGAGGGTACTCGGGGATGAGTCAGCTCACTGCGGGCCGCGTTGCGCGGCTCCGTTTGGTTATTGTGCCCAGCCATGAGCACCGCAACGCAGCCGCTCGGCGAGCCACCGGCGGACGAACCGGACATCCACACCACCGCCGGCAAGCTTGCCGATCTCTACCAGCGCCACGATGCGGCGGTGCATGCCGGCTCGGAGAAGGCCATCGAGCGGCAGCACGCCAAGGGCCGCCAGACCGCCCGCGAGCGCATCGACCAGCTGCTCGACCCGGGCTCGTTCGTCGAGCTGGACGCGCTGACCCGGCACCGCTCCACCAACTTCGGCATGCAGGCCAACCGGCCCTTCGGTGACGGCGTGGTGACCGGCAGCGGCACCGTCGACGGCCGCCCGGTGTGCGTGTTCAGCCAGGACGCGACGGTGTTCGGCGGCTCGCTCGGCGAGGTGTACGGCGAGAAGATCGTCAAGGTGATGGACCTGGCGATCAAGATCGGCTGCCCGGTGATCGGGATCAACGACGGCGGCGGCGCCCGGATCCAGGAGGGCGTGGTCGCGCTCGGCCTGTACGGCGAGATCTTCCTGCGCAATGTGCGCAGCTCCGGGGTGATCCCGCAGATCTCGCTGATCATGGGTCCGTCGGCCGGCGGCGCGGTGTACTCCCCGGCACTCACCGACTTCACCGTGATGGTGGACAAGACCAGCCACATGTTCATCACCGGGCCGGACGTGATCAAGACGGTGACCGGCGAGGACGTCGACATGGAGGAGCTGGGCGGCGGCCGGGCGCACAACTCCAAGTCCGGCGTGGCGCACTACCTGGCCGATGACGAGGACGACGCGCTCGCCTACGTCAAGGAGCTGCTGTCGTTCCTGCCGTCCAACAACCTGTCCGAGCCGCCGGCGTTCGCGGCCGCCGAGCCGGTCGAGGGGTCCATCACCGACGGGCTCACCGAGACCGACCTGGAGCTGGACACCCTCATCCCGGACTCGCCGAACCAGCCCTACGACATCCGTGAAGTGATCAGCCGGGTGGTCGACGAGGGCGAGTTCCTCGAGGTGCACAGCCTGTTCGCGCCGAACATCGTGGTCGGTTTCGGCCGCGTCGAGGGACAGAGCGTCGGCGTCGTGGCCAACCAGCCCACCCAGTTCGCCGGCTGCCTGGACATCGACGCCTCCGAGAAGGCGGCCCGGTTCGTGCGCACCTGCGACGCGTTCAACATCCCGGTGCTGACCTTCGTCGACGTGCCGGGCTTCCTGCCGGGCACCGAGCAGGAGTGGAACGGCATCATCCGGCGCGGCGCGAAGCTGATCTACGCCTACGCCGAGGCCACCGTCCCCAAGGTCACCGTGATCACCCGCAAGGCCTACGGCGGCGCGTACGACGTGATGGGTTCCAAGCACCTCGGCGCGGACGTGAACATCGCCTGGCCGACCGCCCAGATCGCGGTCACCGGGGCGCAGGGCGCGGTGAGCATCCTGTACCGCAAGGACCTCAAGGAGCTGGCCGGCGACGAGCTGGCGGCCAAGCGCTCCGAGCTGCAGCAGGACTACGAGGACACCCTCTGCAACCCCTACATCGCGGCCGACCGCGGCTACATCGACGGGGTCATCCCGCCGTCGCACACCCGGGGCCACGTCGGCCGGTCGCTGCGTCTGCTCGCCACCAAGCGGGAGGCCGCGCCGGCCCGCAAGCACGGGAACATCCCCCTGTGAGCGACTCGGCGGGCGACTCGGTGGGCGACACGGTGGGCGACTCGCCCGAGCCCGGGCAGACCGAGGAGGCGACCCCGGAGCAGCGGCGCGCGCTGTTCCGGGTGGTCCGGGGCGAACCGGACGACGTCGAGGTGGCCGCGCTCGCCGTGGTGCTGGCGGCGGCCGCATCGGCGGGTTCGGCGGCCGAGTCGGGTGGGACCCGGCGCACCAGCGTGTGGACGGACCGCCAGTCGATGCTGCGCCAGCAGCTGCACCCGGGCCCCGGCGCCTGGCGGAACTCCACCCTGCCGCGCTGACCGATTTCGGGTTCCGGGCTCACCGAGAGCTACCCCCGCCCCCTGTTACCGAGCTGCACAGGAGGCAGGCTCGGCGCGCCGAAAACCTGCCGGTTGTGCAGCTCGGTAACAACAGAGCGGTTTCGCCGAGATCGACCGGAGGGTCGCCTCGGCCATGATCGAACAGCCCTCACGTCGATCTCGACGGCGGGCGACCGGCGCTGTCGCGTATTCCTACGCAGAGCAAAGCGCCCACCGCGCGCCGACCACTACCGCGCCGGCCAACTACCGCGCCGGCCACTACCGCGACCACTACCCTGACCGGCCGTGCAGATCATTCTCGCCTCCGCGTCCCCGGCCAGACTCGGCGTGCTGCGCGCCGCCGGCCTCGATCCGAGCGTCGAGGTGTCCGAGGTGGACGAGGACGCGGTGCTCGCCACGCTGCGGGGCGCGCCGCCGGCCAAGGTGGTCAACGCGCTGGCCTGTGCGAAGGCGGCGACCGTTGGCCAACGGATCGGCCCGACGATGGCCGACGCGGTGGTGATCGGCTGCGACTCCATGCTGTCCATCGACGGCCAGCTGGTCGGCAAACCCGGTACCGCGGCGCGGGCCAGGCAACGCTGGGCGGCGATGGCCGGGCGCACCGGCGAGCTGGTCACCGGTCATGCCGTGCTGCGGCTGGGCGGCGGCGCGGTGGAAAAGGTCGCGTCGCGGCACGCGACCACCACGGTGCGGTTCGGGCGGCCCAGCGAGGCCGAGCTTGACGCCTACCTGGCCTCCGGGGAGCCGTTGAACGTCGCCGGCGCGTTCACCCTGGACGGGCTGGGCGGCTGGTTCGTGGAGGGGATCGACGGCGACCCGTCCAACGTCATCGGGATCAGCCTGCCGCTCACCCGCGCGCTGCTCACCGAGGTGGGCGTCCAGGTCACCGATCTGTGGCGAACAGGGATAGCCTGAGTCCTATGCCGGTACCCAACGACACGCATCCCAAGCTCGCCGCCTACGCGCACCCGGAGCGCCTGGTCACCACGGAATGGCTGGCCGAGCAGCTCCAACAGCCCGGGGTGGCTGTGGTCGAATCCGATGAGGACGTTCTGCTCTACGACACCGGGCACATCCCCGGCGCCGTCAAACTCGACTGGCACACCGAGCTCAACGACCCGGTGACCAGGGACTACGTCGACGGCGCGCGGTTTGCCGAGCTGCTCGGCGAGCGTGGCATCGGCCGCGACACCACCGTGGTGATCTACGGCGACCGGAACAACTGGTGGGCGGCCTACGCACTCTGGGTGTTCAGCCTGTTCGGCCACCAGGACGTGCGGCTGTTGGACGGCGGCCGCGCCAAGTGGGTCGCCGAGGGCCGCGAGATGACGAGGGACGAGCCGACCCCGGCGAAGGTCGACTACCCGGTGATCGAGCGCGACGACAGCGCGATCCGGGCGTTCAAGGACGACGTGTTGGCGCACCTGGGCCAGCCGATGGTCGACGTCCGCTCCCCCGGCGAGTACTCCGGCGAGCTGCTGCACATGCCGGACTACCCGCAGGAGGGCGCGGTGCGCGGCGGGCACATCCCGGGCGCTGCCAGCGTGCCGTGGGCGCGGGCCGCCGCCGAGGACGCCACCTTCAAGTCCCGCGACGAGCTGGAGGCCATCTACCAGCAGGAACAGGGGCTGTCCCCGTCCGACGACGTGATCGCGTACTGCCGGATCGGCGAGCGGTCCAGCCACACCTGGTTCGTGCTCACCCACCTGCTCGGCTTCCCGCACGTGCGCAACTACGACGGCAGCTGGACCGAGTGGGGCAACTCGGTGCGGGTGCCGATCGCAGTAGGTGCCGAACGCGGCTCGGTGAAGTGACCGCGCCCGTAGAGCTGCCGCCCAGGTTGGCGGAACTGGTCGAGGACTTCTCCGACGTCAGCGTCAAGGAGCGGCTGCAACTGCTGCTCGAGCTGTCCGAAGAGCTACCGGCGTTGCCAGAGCGCTATTCCGGGCACCGGGACCAGATGGAGCAGGTGCACGAGTGCCAGACGCCGCTGTTCCTGGCGGTCGAGGTGGCGGCGGACCCGGACCGCACCGTGCACCTGTTCTTCGACGCCCCACCCGAGGCACCGACCACCCGGGGCTTCGCGTCGATCATGCAGACCGGCCTGGACGGCGAGCCGGCCGCCGAGGTGCTGGCGGTGCCGAACGACTTCTACCTGGCGCTCGGCCTCGGCGAGGCGGTCAGCCCGCTGCGGCTGCGCGGGATGGCGGCCATGCTGGCCCGGATCAAGAACCAGGTCCGGTCAGCGGGGTAGCGCTTCCTGGGGCACCTCGGCGGTGCCCGGCGCGGTGTCGTCGCCCGGGTCGCTCCCGGGGCTGATCCCGGGGTCGGTCCCGGAGGCGGCGCCGGGCGCGACACCGAGCTCGGGGTCGACGGACGAGTCGGGGCCGGTGCTGTCCGTGCCGGTGTTCAGCACGATGGACTGGACGGTGTACGAGGACCCGCCGGGTACCGGCTTGGTGCTGAACGTGGTCGGTGTGGTGAACCGGTGGAACTCGCAGTGCCGGCTGAAGGTGGCCAGCGGCGCGTTCCAGTCCCGCCCGATCGTGTAGAACACGTCGTAGTCGCCGTCCGGCACCCCGGTCAGGGTGGCGGACCGGCCGGCGTTGACCGCCATCGACACCAGCAGTGCACCACCCTTGGCCAGCAGCACGACGCCGTCCTTGGTGCCGTTGTCGCGGACCTGCAGCTCGCCGTCACCGGTCGCGCCGGCCCGCCGGTCGACCAGCACCGCACCGTTGCGCGGCCGGTTCTCCACCGAGTTCTTCTCGGCCGGCAGCGCGCTGCCCCAGCGGAACGACGGGCGGTCGCTGCGCAGGGTGCCCAGTGAGGTCGCCACCGTGCGCAGGTTCGGCATGCTCGGGGCGGTACTGATCGCGGTCAGCGCGACCGGCCCGGCGCAGATGGCGTGCAGGTCGATCTGCTGGCTCAGGTAGGCGAGCTCGCGGCCGAACTGGCGCAGCCCGGCGGCCAGCGCCGCATTGTCGCCCGAGACCGAGGCGGGCACCGGCCCACTGGTGGTCAGCCGCTCGCTGGCGGCGCTCGCCACGCCGGCCGCCGACAGCACGGCCTGGTCCAACACGTCCAGCGAGGGAGCCTGGCCGACCGCGGTGAGCGCGCCGGACAGCTCCGCGTCGGTCTGGTTGAGCATGTCCTGGTAGCCATCCGGGGTGGACACCGGCAGCGCCGGGGCAGCCGCCGGCGCGGCCGCATCCGGTGCGGCGCCCGACGAGGCGCAGCCCGCGAGCCCCAGCACGGTAACGAGGAGAGTCGCGGTCAACGCCAGCACAACGCGCGGTGCCTTGCCCGACATCTCAACCCCCCGCCTTCCCTGTGCAGGCTAGTCGCGCCTCGCGGGAACACCGACTTGGAGCCCGAGCACCCCGAATACCCGGGAAACCTCAAATGTTCCCCTGTGAAAGCTCAAGCCCCGATCAATCCGCTCGCCCGCCCCTCCGCCGCTGCTCACACTCCCCAAGTACGGCTCGGCCGGTCGGCACGGACAGGCGAGAGAGGGGCGTACCGATGAGCACTCCGGTTCTGGCTCTGAGGATTCTGGCGCTGAGCGGCGACACGTGGGGCATCAGCGGGCCCACCTTCCTGACCTGGTACGCGGCGCTGGCCGCAGCCGTGGTCGCGGCCGCGGTGGCGGCCCGGTTCCTGATCCGGAACCGCCCGACCCTGCCGGACAGCACCGTCTCGCTGGACGAGGGCGGCGATACGGACCCGTACCTGGCCGCCTACCTCCACGGCGGCGCCGAGCTCACCCTGCTGGCCGCGCTCAGTGCGCTGCGCGCAGCCGGCCACCTGCGTGGCCGCGGCAACCGGTGCGAACGGCTCGGCGAGCCGCCGAGCGGGGTCCGGCCGGCCCTGGAACGGGCCATCCTGATCGAGACGGCCAGCCCTCGGTCGCGCGCCCAGCTGGCTCAGGCGTACACGGTCAGCACCGCGCTCGACGAGCTGCGTGACGAGCTGGTCCGGCGCCGGTTGCTGCTCACCGACAGGCAACGGAACCGGATCCGGTCCTGGACCTACGCCGTGCTGGCGGTCCTGGCCGTCGGACTCGTGCGGCTGGTCGACGGGGTCGTGGGCGGCAAGCCGATCGGCTACCTGCTGCTCACCGTGCCGCTGCTCACCATGGCCGGTGCCGTCCTGCTGCTCACGCTGCCGGTGCGGAGCATTCCCGGCAGCCGGGCGCTGTCGACCCTGCGCACCAAGCACGACCACCTCAAGCCCTCGATGAAGCCGAGCTGGACGGCGAACGGCCCCGCCGGCGCCGCACTGGGTGTCGCGGTCTTCGGTACCAGTGCGCTGTGGACCGCCGACCCGGGGTTCGCCGCCGAGGTCGTCGCGGCCAGGTCCGGCTACGGCGTCGCGGCCACGTCCGGCGGCGGCGGGTACTCGGTCGGCACGAGCT
Source organism: Pseudonocardia sp. Cha107L01 (assembly GCF_052566575.1). NCBI lineage: Bacteria > Bacillati > Actinomycetota > Actinomycetes > Pseudonocardiales > Pseudonocardiaceae > Pseudonocardia > Pseudonocardia sp. Cha107L01. The sequence goes on along the minus strand of NZ_CP199579.1, from coordinate 2,805,359 downwards.
GGTTCGGCGGCTCCGGGTCCGGCTGCGGCGGATCGTCCGGCGGCTCCAGCTGCGGCGGCGGGTCCTGCGGTGGCGGTGGCGGTGGGTGTGGCGGATGACCAGCCCGATCACCCACACGCCGACGACCACACCGACGACCACACCGATGACCGACGCACCGGCGACCAGGCCGACCGGCGCACCGCCGGAGCTGGGGCTCGGGATCGGCTGGCGGACCGAGATCGCAGGTCTGCTGCCCGAGCTGCCCGGTCTGCGGTTCTGCGAGGTAGTGGCCGAGTCGCTGCGGCACGGCGCCGCGCTGCCGGCGCCGCTCGCGCGGCTGCGGGAGCAGGGCGTGACCGTGGTTCCGCACGGCACCCGGCTGTCGCTGGGTGGCGCCGAGCCGCTGGACCCCCGGCGGGTGCACCAGTTCACCTCGGCGGCGGCCGCACTGGCCGCGCCGCTGGTCAGCGAGCATGTGGCGTTCGTCAGGGCCGGCGGGTTGGAGGCCGGTCACCTGCTACCGGTGCCGCGCAGCCGGGAGGCGCTGCGGGCGTTGGTCCGCAACGTGCGGGCGTTGCGGACCGAACTGGACGCACCGCTCGCGCTGGAGCCGATCGCCGCACTGTTCGACTGGCCGGACGACGAGCTGACCGAGGCCGACTTCCTCACCGAGCTGCTCGAACAGACCGACACCTGGCTGCTGCTGGACCTGGCCAACGTCCACGCGAACGCCCAGAACCGGGGCACCGACCCGGTCGCGCTGCTGGACCGGCTGCCGCTGGAGCGGGTTGCCTACGTCCACGTGGCCGGCGGGGCCGAGCACGACGGGCTCTACCACGACACCCACACGGCGCCGACTCCCGAACCGGTGCTCGTACTGCTCCGCGAACTGTGCGCTCGCCACCCGCCACCCACCGTGATGCTCGAACGGGACGGCAACTACCCACCGGCGGACCGGTTGCGCACCGAGCTGGACGCCATCGCCGGGGCCGCCGGGATGCCCCGCATCACCCGCGCGGCGGGGCGGCCGATGCCCGTGAGCGAGCTCACGATCGCCCGGGGGAAGCGGTGCGGACGCGCCCGGCCGGCGCCGGCGGGGAGGGTCCGTGAGCAATCCCACACTGGCCGCCAGGCAGGCCACGCTCGTCGCCGCACTGGTCGCCGGCGGCCCGGTACCGGCGGGGTTCGACGAGCGTCTGGTCGGCGTCGCGGAGCGGTCACTGCGGCGTAAACGGGCCGCCGAGGTGGCCGCCGCCTGGCCCCTGCTGGCGGCCGGCCTCGGTGATCAGTGGGGCGACCGTTTCAGCAGGTGGGCGTGGGGCCGACCACCTCGCGGTGCACTGCGGGACGGCTGGGACGTGGCCCGGGAGCTGGCTTTCCTCGGTCAACTACCGCCGCTCGCCGAGCCCGAGCTGGCGCTGCGCGAGGTCGGCGCCCACTACGACGGCCGGCACGACCCACGCCCGCGCCGGCTACCCTCGGTGCGATTCGTGCCCGGTGGGTGCGCTATCGGGTTACTCGGCCGGGTCCACCTCCTCTGCTGGCTGTAGAACCTCCTAATACACTCGACCGATCGTGGTACGAGTTGATCTCTATGCAGGAGGCACCGTGGCCGCCGAGGCGACCCGACAGTTGCGGAAAGTGCTCATCGCCAACCGGGGCGAGATCGCGGTCCGGGTGATCCGAGCGTGCCGGGACGCCGGCCTGAGCAGCGTCGCCGTGTACGCCGACCCGGATCGGGACGCGCTGTTCGTCCGGCTCGCGGACGAGGCCTTCGCGCTCGGTGGCAACACCGCGGCGGAGTCGTACCTCGACTTCGACAAGGTCATCGGCGCCGCGAAGCAGGCCGGCGCCGACGGGATCCACCCCGGCTACGGCTTCCTGTCCGAGAACGCGGACTTCGCCCAGGCGGTCATCGACGCCGACATCACCTGGATCGGCCCGACCCCGCAGGCCATCCGCGACCTCGGCGACAAGGTCACCGCCCGGCACATCGCCACCAGGGCCGGCGCGCCGCTGGTGCCCGGCACCAACGACCCGGTCTCCGGTGCCGACGAGGTGGAGGCGTTCGCCGACGAGTACGGCCTGCCGGTGGCCATCAAAGCCGCGTTCGGCGGCGGCGGCCGGGGCATGAAGGTGGCCAGGGAGCGCAAGGAGATCGCCGAGCTGTACGAGTCGGCGGTCCGCGAGGCCACCTCGGCGTTCGGCCGGGGCGAGTGCTTCGTGGAGCGCTACCTGGACAAGCCCCGCCACGTCGAGGCGCAGGTACTCGCCGACACGCACGGCAACGTCATCGTGGTCGGCACCCGCGACTGTTCGCTGCAGCGCCGGTTCCAGAAGCTCGTCGAGGAGGCGCCCGCGCCGTTCCTGTCCGACGAGCAGCGCGCCACCATCCACGACTCCGCCAAGGCGATCTGCAAGGAGGCCGGCTACCACGGCGCCGGCACGGTGGAGTTCCTCGTCGGCCAGGACGGGCTGATCTCGTTCCTGGAGGTCAACACCCGGCTGCAGGTGGAGCACCCGGTCTCCGAGGAGACCAGCGGGCTCGACCTGGTGCGTGAGCAGTTCCGCATCGCCGAGGGCGAGAAGCTGAACCTCACCGAAGACCCGGAGCCGCGCGGCCACTCCATCGAGTTCCGGATCAACGGCGAGGACGCCGGACGGAACTTCCTGCCCGCCCCGGGCACCGTCACCTCCATCGCCTACCCGGCGGGGCCCGGCGTGCGGGTGGACGCCGGCGTGGAGTCCGGCTCGGTGATCGGCGGCCAGTTCGACTCGCTGCTCGCGAAGCTGATCGTGACCGGCTCGGACCGGGCGCAGGCGCTGGAGCGCTCGCGCCGCGCGCTGGCCGAGTTCCAGGTCGAAGGCATGGCCACGGTGCTGGAGTTCCACCGGATCGTGGTGGACGACCCGGCGTTCGCCGCGCTGACCGAGGACGAGTTCACCGTGCACACCCGGTGGATCGAGACCGAGTGGGACAACACGGTGCCGCCCTTCGCCGGTGGTGAAGGTGCCGACACCGAGGACGACACGGCGGCGCGGCAGACCGTGGTGGTCGAGGTCGGCGGTCGGCGGCTGGAGGTCTCCCTGCCCGGTGACCTGGCCCTCGGTGGCGGCGGGGGTGGCGGCGCTGCCGGCGCCAAGAAGCCGCCGCGCAAGCGGGGTGGCGGCAAGAGCGGCGGCGCGGTGTCCGGCGACGCGGTGACCGCGCCCATGCAGGGCACCATCATCAAGGTCGCGGTGTCCGACGGGGACACCGTCTCCGCCGGTGACCTGGTCGTGGTCCTCGAGGCGATGAAGATGGAGAACCCGGTCACCGCGCACAAGGACGGCACCATCACCGGGCTGTCCGCCGAGGCCGGCAGCTCGGTGTCCCAGGGCACCGTGATCTGCGAGATCAAGGAGACCTGAGCGGCGGCTGGCCGGAGCGGACCGTTAGCGATCGCGAACCGTTCCGGCCGATTCGCCCTCTCGGTGTAACCGCGCTCCTACCGTGAGCGCATGGCCAACAACGCGAGCGGCTCCGGCCAGGGCAACCTGAAGCTCGAGCCGCACATGATCCCGAAGCTGCGGGAGGCGTTCCAGAGCGCCCTCGAGCAGCTGCAGCCCCTCACCCGGGGCGGCCAGGACGGCTTGAGCATCAGCAAGCCGGCAATGGCCGATCAGTCCAGTGTCGAGTTCCAGACCGCGTTCAACAAGGTCGCCGGCGACGGTCCCGAGTCGGCCGCACAGGCTCTGACGGAATACGGCCAGCGGCTGGAGAGCGTGCTCAAGCAGCTCGGTGACATCCAGCATGCCTACGACAGCAACGAGCACCAGACCGCCGCCGAGCTGAGCCGCCAGCTGGGGTCGTGACCGGGTCATGACCGACCAACGCCTGGCCGGCCTGTCCCACCAAGAGCTCTGGAACCTCGCTCACGGTGGAGACCCGGCCGCCGCCACCACCAGCCAAGCCAACTTCTCCAGGACCGCACAGGTGCTGGAGAACATCGCCAAGACGCTCAATGCGCCGCTCGGCGAGCTCGGGCTGGGCTGGCAGGGGCAGGCGGCCGACGCCGCACGGGGCGGAATCGGCCAGCACGCGCAGTGGGCCGAGGCGGCGGCCGGGCGCGCCAACACCGCCGCCGGCCAAGCCGGTCAGCAGGCCGCCAGCGCGCGCACCGTGATCGCCGAGATGCCGCCGCCGCCCAGCGGGCCGCCGGCCGCCGGGGCCAACTGGGCACAGGTGGAGGAGGCGCAGGCCAACGCCCGGCTGCGGGCACTGGAGCTGATGCGGGGACACGCCGACGAGTGCGCCCGGACGCGCCCCACCGACACGTTCACCCGGCCACCCACCGCCGGCACCTCGGCCGGTGCGGCCACGACCGGGGTCGGTCGTTCCACCGGCCGGGTGGGTTCGGCCGGCGTGGAGCACGCACCCTCCACCAACCCGGCCGCCACCGAGCGGGGAGTGCCCTCGGCGAGTGCTGGCCGGGCCCGCACGGTGTCCAGGGCGGGTCTAACGGAAGCACCCGGGACCGGCGGCGTGGCGCGCGGCGCACCGTCGGCCAGCACCGGCACCCGCCCGGCCTCGGTCGAGCCGTACCAGCCCGGCCGGGGTGGCCAGGTCCCCGCCGGTTCCCCGGAGTTCGGTGCCGCCGGCGCGGTCGGGGCGCAGCCGGGCCGGGTAGCCAGGTTCCGCGAGCTGCCCGGCGGACAGGGCTGGCTCGGCGCACCGGGTGCCGGTGGCCCTGGCCGTTCCGAGCGCGTCGCCCCGGTGCCCGGGACGCCGAGGCAGGGCTCCGGTGCCGGCACCGGGTCGGCGGGGCCGGCGGCCCTCGGCCGGCGGGGCGGGTCCGGCCTGCGCCCCCGAGGCGGCCCACCGACGAACCCGGCCGGTCAGGTCGGTGCCGACAACGCGGGGCCGCACGGGCCGGCGCAACCCGGGATCGACCCGTCGATGATGCCGCCCATGCTCGGCGGTGCCGGGTTCCACGACACGGAGCGCGAGCAGCACGAGCGGCTGGGCTACCTACTGGACGAACACGACATATTCGGCGAGAACGGAGGGGTGGTCCCACCGGTGATCGGATCATGACAGCCGCACCTGAGCTGGACCGTCGGTACCGAGGCCCGGCCCGCCGGGTGCTCACCGCGGTGGAGTTCGACGTGCTGTGGGAATGGCTCGGCCTTGGCGCCACGCCGGTGGTGCTCCGGCTCGACTCGCCGGGGCGCACCCACAGCGAGCGACGCGGCATCGTGGCCAGCGGCTGGCAGGGCCTGCGCCAGCGGGGCCTGGCCGACCTCAGCGGACCGGATCCGGAGGTAGTCCGGCTGATGCACCTGCTCGCGGTGCCGACCCATCAGGTGGAGCTGCGGATGCGGCTGGGCCGCGAGCTGCGGGCGGTGGCCTCGTCCCGGCCCGGAAGTACCGCGCTCGCCGTCCGCCAGGACTCGACGGTGACCTTGACCAGCGCGTCCGGCCCGGTCGACGCGACGCTCGGCGCGCTGCCGAGCACACCGGCCGGTGCAGGGCACTCGGTCACCCTGCCCAGCGCCGACCTGGAGGCGGCCACGACGGAACTGACCGCCGGCGGCTCGATGTCCGACGTGCTCATCGAGCGCGGGGTCGACGCCGAGGAGGCCGCGCTGGTCGAGTCGGTGCTGCGCGGCACCACCCGGCGGGGGCAGCTCAGCGTGCTGGCCGCCGACCAGTGGGGGGTGCTGCACCGGCTGCGCAAGGTGCTCGGTCTGCTGGACACCCCGCGCGGCCGGTACCTGATGCAGCGTGGCACCGCGGCCGACGGGGTGGAGTGGACCACGCTCGCCCCCACCGACCTGACCCGGCTGCGGTACCGGATGGATGCCCTGCTGACCGAGGCGCAGGCGCGCGCCGGCCGCAACTGACCAGCGCGCCGCCGCTGAGCCGCCCTGGTGCACTGGTCAGTTGCGGCCGAGCTGGTCGAACCCGGCCAGCACCAGGGGCAACGCCCGCAGCTCCGAGGTCGAGTGGTCCACCGGCCCGACGTCGACCAGCACGGCCGCACCGCCGGCGGTGAGCACCTGGCGTTGGCAGAAGCTCGAGTTGGCGATCGGAACATCCAGGTCGCCGCTCGCCGCGTACAGCCGCACCGGTACCTCGGCGCGCCAGTCGCAGCTGCTGTCCGCCACCGCGAGCGCCTCGGCCAGCGGCCCGGTCGGGTTACGCAGCAGGTTCAGGAACTCCGGGGTGAACAGCTCGGCCGGGGTGCCCGGCAGTGCGGCCAGCACGCTGTCGCCACTGTGGTTGCCGTCCAGCAGCTCGGGCGCGGTGCGGTCGTAGGGCGCCCGGAACGCCTGCTGTGGGGTGTCGTAGAGGTGGTGCAGCCTGTTCCACGCGACGGCGAAGTAGGCCAGGTAGGCCGAGCCGTGCTCGATGCCCGTGGTGACCGCGGTGTGCAGGGTGGCGCTGACCTGGAACGGGCCGGCGATCGGGTCCACGGCGGCCAACCGGAAGCTCGGGTCCACGCCGCGCCGCAGCTCCTTGCCCACCGCCATCGCGGCCTGCCCGCCCTGCGAGTGGCCGCTGACCAGCACCTGCCCGTCCAAGCCCGGACCACCTCGGCGGCCCGGCCCGGGTCGCTGTGCCAGCGCCCTGGTGGCCCGGAGCGAGTCGACGGACGCTGTCACGGTGGACGGCAGGTCGAGGTACGGGTGGAAGCCGGGGCCGGTGCCGAGGCCGAGGTAGTCCGGGGCGGACACCAGGTACCCGGCGGCGGCGAACAGCACCGCGGCCGCCCGGTCCGAGCCGTCCGCTGTCCTCGAGCCGACCTCGTCGCGGGCCGCGATGGTGCCGTGCTGCCAGGACACCATCCGCCGCTCCGTGCTGGGGCTCTGACCGGGCGCGGGGGTCGGCGTGGTCACCAGCGCGCTGGCCGTGGTGGGTCGGCCGGTCGGGTCGACCGTGGCGTAGCTGATCCGGCTCGCGTCGACGCCGAACCGCACCCGGGAACCGTCCACACCCTGGCCGGCCAGGTAGGCACGCACCCGCCCGGCGGTCAGGCTCTCCAGCGGTTGGACCGACAGCAGGGCGCCCCGGGTGCCGGGCGGCGTTACTCCGGGGGCCGGGGCTCCCGGGTCGGGGACGGCGGCCGGTGGGGCGGCTGCCGATGGGGCGGCTGCCGATGGGGCGGCTGCCGGTGGGACGGCGGCTGGTGGGACGGCTGCCGGTGGGGCGGCGGCCGGCCGGTCCGGCTCGGTGCCGCAGGCGGCCGAGGTCGCCAGCAGCGCGACCACGGCGACGGCGGTGGCACCGGCGCGCAACAGTGCGTTTGTCATGTCCCACACGCTGCCGCCCGCCGGCGCCCGGAACACGCCGAGCAGCCCCCCGGCCCGGGGTGAGGCTGGCCCCACCCCGGGAACGGGACGCGAACTAGTGGGTCGGCGCCGGGCTCACGTGCCCGACCAGCCCGGAACGGGCCTCCGGGGCCGCGATCCGCGCCTTGTCGGCGGCGTCGTCGTCCTCCTGGGCCTGCGAGGCGCGCTCGGCCTCCACCCGCGCGGTGTAGATCTCCACCTCGCGTTTCACCGTGTCGCCGTCCCAACCGAGCACACTGGCCATCAGCTCGGCCACCGGCTGGGCCGACTCCACCCCGCGGTGGGCGTATTCGATGGAGATCCGGGTGCGCCGGGCAAGGACGTCGTCCAGGTGCAGCGCGCCCTCGTGGCTGGCCGCGTAGACCACCTCCACCTGCAGGTAGTCCGGCGAACCGGGGATCGGCGCGAGCAGCTCCCTGCGGTCGTCGGTCAGTGCCAGCACCTGGTGCAGCAGCGAGCCGTAGCGGTTGAGCAGGTGGGTCACCCGGTGCGGATGCAGGCCGTAGCGGGCGGCGATCTGCTCGGCCTGGTTGACCAGCGCGTGGTACCCGTCCGCGCCGATCAGCGGCACCTTGTCGGTGATCGACGGCGCGACCCGGCGCGGGATGTCCACGGCGGCCGCGTCGACGGCGTCGGCGGCCATCACCCGGTACGTCGTGTACTTGCCGCCCGCGATCGCCACCAGACCCGGGGCCACCCTGGCCACCGCGTGCTCACGGGACAGCTTCGAGGTCTGCTCACTCTCCCCGGCCAGCAGCGGCCGCAGCCCGGCGTAGACGCCCTCGATGTCGTCGTGGGTGAGCGGGGTGACCAGCACCTTGTTGGTGTGCTCGAGGATGTAGTCGATGTCGCCCCTGGTCGCCGCCGGGTGCGCCAGGTCGAGGTGCCAGTCGGTGTCCGTGGTGCCGATCAGCCAGTGGCTGCCCCACGGGATGATGAACAGCACCGACTTCTCGGTGCGCAGGATGATGCCGGTGTCGGACACGATCCGGTCCCTGGGCACCAGGATGTGCACGCCCTTGGACGCCCGGACCCGGAACCGGCCCCGGCCGCCGGCCAACTGCTGCAGCTCGTCGGTCCACACCCCGGTGCAGTTGATCACGACGCTGGCCGAGATCTCGGCCTCCTCGCCGTTCTCGGTGTCCTTCACGCGCACGCCGGAGACCCGGTCCGCCTCCCGCAGGAAGCCGATGACCTGGGTGGAGTTGCGCACCACCGCGCCGTAGTGCGCCGCGGTTCGCGCCACGGTCATGGTGTGGCGGGCGTCGTCGGCCTGCGCGTCGTAGTAGCGCACCGCGCCGATCAGCGAGTCCGGCCGCAGCGCCGGTGCCATCCGCAGCGCACCGGAGCGGGTCAGGTGCTTCTGCCGGGGTACCGCGCGGCCACCGGCCATCACGTCGTAGAGGGTCAGCCCGGCGGTGACGTACGGCCGCTCCCAGAACCGCCCGTGCAGCGGGTAGAGGAAGCTCACCGGCTTGACCAGGTGCGGTGCCAGCCGGGTGAGCATCAGCTCGCGCTCCCGCAGCGCCTCGTGAACCAGTCCGAACTCCAGCTGCTCCAGGTAGCGCAGGCCGCCGTGGAACAGCTTCGAGGACCGCGACGAGGTGCCGGCGGCGAGGTCCCTGGCCTCCACCAGTGCCACCCGCAGCCCCCGGGTCGCCGCGTCCAACGCGGTTCCCGAGCCGACCACGCCGCCGCCGATCACCAGCACGTCGAAATGTTGACCGGCCAGCTCCCGCCAGCTGGCCTCCCGCTGCTCCGGTCCCAGACGACCAGGATCGGGTATCGCTGCCAGCTCCATCGTCACGCCCTCCGCTGTCATGGCTCTCGGTCCGCCACGCTACTCAGCCGCGGCACCTAAATCCGGCGTGGGACGGGGGATAAATTGCGCAGTTGCCCCATCCGGTACTCCCCGCGACCGCCCGGCTACAGCACGCCGCCGAATCGCCCCGTTATCCGGGATTTGTCAGGGTTGTCAGGGGCGCGCGGCTAGATCGCGCCCTCGGCGCGCAGCTCGGCGATCTCCCGCGCCGAGTAGCCCAGCGAGCTCAGTACCGAGTCGGTGTGCTCCCCCACGTCCGGGATCGGGTCCATCCGGGGTGTGCCGCCCGTGAAGGTCACCGGTGGCAGCAGCGCGGCCAGCGGACCGACCGGCGAGCCGACGTCCACCCACCTGCCCCGATCCCCCAGCTGCGGGTGCTCGATGAGCTCCGCGACCCCGTTGCGGCGGGCGTGCGCGATCCGGGCGGCCTCCAGGCGGCGGTCCAGCTCGTCGGCCGGCAGCGCGGTGAACACCTCCTCGATCGCCACCCGCAGCTCGTCGCGGTGGGTGACCCGCGCGGTGTTGCTGGCGAACCGGTGGTCGCCGGTCAGCTCCGGGCGGCGCAGCACCTGGGCGCAGAACGCCACCCACTCCCGGTCGTTCTGGATCGCGATCACGACATCTGTGCCGGCCGTGGCGAACGGCCCGTACGGCGCGATCGCCGCGTGGCTGGCGCCGGCCGGCGTGAGGGCCCGCCCGCCGTAGCGCGTGTAGTACAGCGGGAAGCCCATCCACTCGGTGAGCGCGTCGAACAGCGACACCGACAGCGCGCCACCCCGCCCGGTGCGCTCCCTGGCGAACAGTGCGGTGAGGATGCCGGAGTAGGCGTACATGCCGGCCGCGATGTCCGCCGCCGGGATCCCCGCCTTGGCCGGCTGCTCCGGCGTACCAGTGATCGACACCAGCCCGACCTCGGACTGGATGAGCAGGTCGTAGGCCTTCGCATCGCGGTACGGCCCGTCCTCGCCGTACCCGGAAACCGAACAGCAGACCAGCCTCGGGTACCGCTCGGTGAGCACGTCGGCGCCCAGTCCGAGGCGGGCCGCCGCGCCGGGCGCGAGGTTCTGGATGAACACGTCGGCCCCGGTGAGCAGCCGGTCCAACAGCTTGTCCGCCGCCGGGTGCTTGAGGTCGAGCGTGAGGCTCTCCTTGGACCGGTTGAGCCAGACGAAGTGGCTGGACATGCCCTTGACGGTGGTGTCGTAGTCGCGGGCGAAGTCACCGACGCCAGGGCGTTCCAGCTTGATCACCCGGGCGCCGAGGTCGGCCAGGTGCCGGGTGGCCAGCGGGGCCGCAACGGCCTGCTCCAGGGAGACGACGGTGATGCCTTCGAGCGGGTAGGTCATGACTACAGGCTAATCAAGATCATCGTGGCGCATCAGCTGCCGGCTGGCCTCGGTGATCGAGCCGGACAGCGACGGGTAGACCGAGAACGTGTAGGCCAGGCCGTTCACCGTGAGGTTGTTCTGCACCGCCATCGCGATGGGCAGGATCAGCTCGCTGGCCACCGGGGCCACCACGACACCGCCGATCACCACACCGGTCGCCGGGCGGCAGAACAGCTTCACGAACCCGCGCCGCAGACCCTGCATCTTGGCCCGGGGGTTGGTGCCCAGCGGCAGCATGATGGTCCGCGCCGGCACCTCGCCCGAGTCGATGGTCGCCTGGCTGATCCCCACGGTGGCGATCTCCGGGCGGGTGAACACCGCCGACGCCACCGTCTTCAGCTTGATCGGCGCGACGCCCTCGCCGAGCGCGTGCCACATCGCGATCCGGCCCTGCATCGCGGCCACCGAGGCCAGCATCAGCACCCCGGTGCAGTCACCGGCCGCGTACACCCCGGGCGCGGTGGTCCGGGACACCCGGTCGACCGGGATGAACCCGCCCCGGTCGGTGTTGACGCCGACCCGGTCCAGCCCGAGATCGGTGGTGTTGGGCACCGAGCCGACGGTCATCAGCGCGTGGGAGCCGGTCAGCGTGGACCCGTCGGCGAGCGTGACGACGACCCCGTCACCGTCGCGCCGCACGGAGTCCGCCCTGGTCCGGGGCAGGATGTTGACGCCGCGCTCGGCGAAGACGTCCTCCAGCACGGTGGCCGCGTCGGCGTCCTCGCCGGGCAGCACCCGGTCGCGGCTGGACACCAGGGTGACCGGTACGCCCAGCTCGGTGTACGCCGAGACGAACTCCGCGCCGGTGACCCCGGAGCCGATCACGATCAGATGTTCGGGCAGCTCGCGCAGGTCGTAGAGCTGGCGCCAGGTGAGGATCCGCTCGCCGTCCGGCGCGGCGGCCGGCAGCACCCTCGGCGTCGCACCGGTGGCCACCAGCACCACATCGGCGGGCAGGTCCTGTTCCGCGCCGTGCGTGGGCCGCACCCGCACCGCGTGCGGCGCGTTGTCCGGCGGCTGCGCTGCGAACGAGGCGGCGCCGGCCAGCAGCCGCACACCCTCGCGCTCCAGCCGGTCCCGTACGTCGGCGGACTGCGCTCTGGCCAGCGACTCCACCCGGGCGTTGATCCGGGCCAGGTCCACCAGGGCGACACTCGGGTCGGCGTCGACACCCAGCTCCGCCGCTCGCCGCAGCTCCACCCGGACACCGGCGGAGGAGATGAAGGTCTTGGACGGCACGCAGTCGTCCAGCACGCAGGCACCGCCCATGCCGTCCCGCTCGACGACGGTCACCTGGGCACCGTGCTGGGCCGCGACCAGCGCCGCCTCGTACCCCGCCGGTCCGCCACCCATGATCACAATCCGGCTCATCCGGCAGCTACCCTCCGCGCCCGCACCCGCGGGCGCCCTCGGCGGAACCTACGACCATGACCCTAGAGCGTGGCCATACCGCCCCCGGCGGCCCCGGCCCCGATCAGGCCCGCGAGCCGGCCGCCCGTTCGGAACGGCGCTGGCCTACGCTGTCCGCGTGTCGCTCTACGCCGCCTACGGGTCGAACATGGATCCCGCTCAGATGAAAGAGCGGTGCCCGCACTCCCCCATGTCCGGCACCGGCTGGTTGATGGGCTGGCGGCTGACCTTCGGCGGTGAGGACTACGGGCCCGAGGGCGCGCTGTCCACCGTGGTCGAGGACGAGACCTCGCAGGTGTTCGTCGTGCTCTACGACGTCCCCGACCAGGACGTCGCCACCCTGGACCGGTGGGAGGGCGGCGAGCTCGGGCTGCACAAGAAGCTGCGGCTGCGGGTGCACACCCTGCAGGGCACTGAGCTGGCCTGGCTGTACGTGCTGGACGCCTACGAGGGCGGCCTCCCCTCGGCCCGCTACCTGGGCGTGATGGCCGACGCCGCCGAGCAGGCCGGCGCACCCGACGACTACGTCCAAGCCCTACGCACCCGCCCCAGCCGCAAGGTAGGCCCCTAACCACCCCCGAACCTCCCGCGAGTCGGGGCTCTCAGCACACTGTGTCGGGACTCTCAGCACACCCGTTGCCCGTGCCCGCGTTGTACGAACGCGCCGTGGAGCACGCGGTCCAGCCGTTGGTTGTCGACCAGGTCGGCGCTGGTGACCGCCAGCACGATCCAGCCACGCCGCCGAAGGTCTTCCGCACGGCGCTTGTCGGCGAGCACACGGTCGGCATGCACCGCGTAGCCGTTGTACTCCAACGCGATGCGCAGGTCCGGCCACGCCAGGTCGAGCCGGTAGAGCAAGGCGCCGTCCGGCGAGTAGAGCGGCCAGTTTGCCGAGGGCGGCGGATAACCCAGGTCCACCACTTCGAGTAGCAGCCAACTCTCCGGCGGTGACTCCGCTCGGCCGGTGGCCAGTCCGAGCAGCCGAGCCCCCCGCCTGGTACCGCGTGGATCGCGGCGGCGGGCGAGGCGCTGATCGACTTGGGCGCGGAACCGCTCACGCTCCTCCTCGGGCAGCGCCGCCAGCATCTGGTCGAGAACCGCAATGGCGTCGCGCGGTCGAGCAGTGCAGAGCAAATCACAACCCACCCGCTCCACAGTGAGCGTGCGCAGGCCGTCCAGCTCGATCACGTCATCGCCTGGCAGCGGGCCGTTGTGCACGACCAGGCCCGCACGGCTCCGCGACGGATGCCCGTACGGCACGAGTACATGGGTGCTGGTCGCGTCGATCGCCGTGCACCCGTGCAGCCAGGCCGCCGACGGGCCGGCGATCACCGACGATGGGCCGTGCAGCAAGAGAGCGGCCGCGGACCGGGTACGTACGTCGAGCTCGCGTTTCGACTCGACCAGGACCCGCTGCCACAGCCGTTGCAGAGCACCATTACCGAGCGCCGCCCGCACCCGGTAGCGGCCGACTCGTTCGATCAGGTCGGCCTGTAAGTAGGCACCGTGCAAACCACCGCCGCCGTCGCTATCCATCGCTCAACGGTGCCGACTACGGGCGGGCTATGGAGGAGCCTGACTCGTGTCTGTGGATAAACGCATGCGGTGTGGATAACGTCGCGCGCATCGGTGTGCTGAAACGCGCGACTCAGTGTGCTGAGAGTCCCGACTCGCGGAAGGTCGGCGGGGTGGGGTCAGGCGGCGAGGCTGGCCAGGGCGGCGTGGACCAGGACGCGGACGCCGACCGGCAGCGCACGCTCGTCGAGGTCGAAGGTCGGCTGGTGCAGGTCCTTCTGCGGGCCGTCGCCGGACCACACCCCGAGTCGCCCCATCGCGCCGGGGACGTCCTCCAGGTACCAGGCGAAGTCCTCGCCACCGCTGGACTGCTCGGTGCTGGTCGCGCCGTCCGGGCCGACGGCCGCCACGGCGGCGTCGTGCAGCAGCCCCGCGCTCAACGGCTCGTTGTGCACCGGGGGCACCCCACGGCGGTGATCCAGCACGTAACCCACCCCGAGCGGGGCCAGCAGCGCCCCCACCAGGGACCGGACCAGCGGCTCCAGCTCGGTCCAGATCCGGTGGTCACCGGTGCGCAGCGTGCCACGCAGGACACCGTTCTGCGGCACCGCATTCGCGGCGGAACCGGCCTCGACGGCGCCCCACACCAACACGGTGCCGGAGCGCGGGTCGAGCCGGCGGGACAGCAGGCCGGGGAGCTGGGTGATCAGCAGACCCAGGGCGTACACCAGGTCAGCGGTCAGGTGCGGGCGCGAGGTGTGCCCACCAGGCGAGGTGAGGCTGATCTCCAGCAGGTCGCACGCGGAGGTGATCGGGCCGGCCTTCGTGCCCAGCTGGCCGACCGGGAGCCGAGGGTCGCAGTGCAGCGCGAAGATCCGCTCGACATCCTTGAGCGCACCGCTGGCCACCATGTCCAGTGCGCCGCCGGGTTGCACCTCCTCGGCCGGCTGGAAGATCAGCCGGACCCGGCCGGGCAGCATCGGGGCCTCGGCCAGGGCCAGCCCGGCGCCCAGCAGCATGGCGGTGTGCGCGTCGTGACCGCAGGCGTGCATGGCGCCGTCCATGGTCGAGGCGAAGCTCAGCCCGGTCATCTCGCGCAGCGGCAGCGCATCGAGGTCGGCGCGCAGTGCGACGCAGTGGTCGCCGGCGCCGACGTCGCAGATCAGACCGGTGCCGGCGGCACCTACCTTCGGACTCAGTCCGGCCTCGGTCAGTCGGGCCGCCACGAGCGCTGTGGTCAGCCGTTCCTGCCGGGCGAGCTCGGGGCGCGCGTGTATAGCGCGCCGCCAGGACACCAGATCGCGGTTGTGCGTCGCGAGCCAACTGTCCAGCCAGCCTGGCCCCTTGCCCTGGCCCATGTCGGTCACCGGCTCAATCGGGCCGATCGCCTGCGCAGCCAGTACTTCGGTGCGCGCATCAAGCACAGACACCGGTACCACCACCGATTCAATCCGTTCGATGTCAACGTTGACCCAGGTGGCCGATTCATCGCCTTGTGGGCGTGACCGCCACCCCGACCATCGTCGCTATCCGTGCAATGGTGCATCACCCGGATGGCCGGAATCACTAGAATCCGGCCGTTCTCGGATTCCTCGCGCTCAAGTGTTACTGATCTGCTGCGGACGGCTAGGCAGGTCAGACAACCGGTAGTATCTGAGCCGACGAGCGGACAGTGATATCGCTCACCGGTCAGCTCCGGCGAGGCCGGCCCGCGGGCTGCCGCCAACTCCCGAGGCTCACCGCCGCGAGGGTCCCAGCCGGCCGCTCACCGCACGCCGGGCCGATGCCGAACGCCCCGGCGTCACCCGGTCCCGAACGGCCGATTCGGCCGGGTTCGGCGCCGCCGGCGAGAAAAACGGTGACCGAGGCACGCAGGGTGCAACAGCATCGGGAGAATGGCGCACATGTCCGAATCCGGGTCTACCCCAGAGGAGACCGAGCCGCGCCGGATCGCCGGCCGGTATCGGCTCACCGCGCCGCTGGGCAGCGGCGCGATGGGGACGGTCTGGGCCGGGTACGACGAAGTGCTGCACCGCTCGGTGGCCATCAAGGAGCTGAAGGTGCCGCCCGGGGTGCCGACCGGCGAGGTCGCCTCGATGCGCGAGCGCATGATGCGCGAGGCACGCACCCTCGGCGGGCTGTCGCACCCCAACGTGATCACCCTGTACGACGTGGTGGACGTGTCCGGTGACCCGTTCGTCGTCATGGAGCTGCTGCCCAGCCGGAACCTGTCCGAGGTGATCGGCGAGCAGGGCCGCCTCGGTGTCGGGCAGGCCGCCTCGGTGGGGCTGGCGATGACCGCCGCGCTGCAGGCCGCGCACCGGGCCGGCATCACCCACCGGGACGTCAAGCCCGGCAACGTGCTGGTCGCGCACGACGGGCGGATCAAGCTCACCGACTTCGGCATCGCCCGCAAGACGAACGACGTCACCATGACCCAGACCGGGCTGGTACTCGGCTCACCGGCCTACATCGCGCCGGAGGTGGCCTCCGGGCTGCCGGTCACCCCGGCGGCGGACCTGTGGGGCCTCGGCGCCACCCTGTTCGCCGCCGTCGAGGCCCGGCCGCCCTACGACGTGGACGGCGACCCGGTCAAGACGGTGACCGCGGTGGTGCACGCGCAGGTACCCAGGGTGCAGATGGGCGGCCCGCTCGGCGAGGTGATCTCCGCGCTGATGGTCAAGGACCCGGAGCGGCGGATGTCGCTGGTCGAGGCGCGGCGCAGGCTCCGGCCGCTGCTCGCCGACCCGGACGACCCGCTCTTCCCCGGCTCGGTGGACGCCTACTCGCCGCCGCCCGCCCCCACCGCGGACCGGATCGGCGAACCGGCGGAGGTCGGCGAGTCGTCGAACCGGGCCGGCTCGCCGAACCAGGCCGGCTCGCCGAACCGGGCCGGCTCGCCGAACCGGGCCGGCTCGCCCACCCGGGCCCCGAGTGCCTCGGGCGCGGCCGCGCGAGGCTCCGCGTCGAGCGCGCCGCCCCGGCCGAGGCCCAGTCCGACCCCCGCCCCGTCCGGCCAGTGGTCCGGCGCCGCCCCGCTCGCCCCGGATCCCGGGCCGCTGCCCACCTCACCCCGGGGCGGCGACCACGGTCCCGGCAGCCAGCCCATGGGCAACCAGGTGATGAACAACCAGGGGATGCGCGCCCGGCCCAGCTGGCAGCCGGCGCCGCCGGTCCGGCCACCGGTGAACCGGCCGGTACCACCACCCTCACTGGCCCACCCGCAGGCCGGGGCGAGCAGCCGCTGGGCACTGCCGTTGGTGCTGGTCGGCGCCCTGGCGGTGGTACTGGGGGCGGCCGGCGGCTGGACCGGCACCCGGGTGCTGGTCGGGCAGTCCCCGCTGACCACCGCGGTGGTCAGCCCGGCCGGCGGCAGCAGCACGGCCACCCCGATGACCAACCACGTCGACTCCGCGCAGCGCTACGGCGCCGGCGCGCTGAACTTCACCGCCTCGGTGCCGGCCGGCTGGGAGGAGTACCGACTGATCGGCGCGAACAACGTGGCCTCGGTGCGGTTCGTGAGCCCGGACGGCGCGCGCGAGGTGCGCGTCGACAAGTTGGTGGGCACCCGCACCCAGCCCGCGACGGCCGCCGACTTCAGCAACGGGCTCACCGCCGGGGTGCTCGGCGTGGCCAAGGTCGTCGTGCAGCAGGTGCCGCCCAACCAGGTGCGGTACTGGTCCGACCGGACCGGTTCGCAGGGCACCTCCAGCCGGTTCAGCTACGCCCAGCTCATTCCGGTCGGCGACGACGTGTGGGTGGTCCAGCTGACCGTGCCCGCGGACCGGGCCGGCGCCGAGTCCGAGCAGCTGTTCGCCACCATCGCCCAGGGGTTCCAGCCGTGAACCGGCGGGCACCGAACCTGAGACCGACCCCGAGGGAGCCGCGACCTTGACCACCACTCCGGACAGCCCGGCACACCCGACCCACCCGGGGAACACCGTCGATCCGGAGAGCCTGGCGGCCGATGCCGCCGCCGGGTTGGCCGCCCGCACCGGGGTGGACCGGCACGACGTGGCGGTGGTGCTCGGCTCCGGGTGGCGGCCGGCGGCGGACGCACTCGGTACGCCGATCGCCGAGGTGGCGATGTCGGAGCTGCCCGGGTTCGTCCCGCCCGCCGCGGTCGGGCACGGCGGCACCATCCGCTCGCTACTCGTCGGGTCGCACCGCGTGCTGGTCCTGCTCGGCCGCACCCACCACTACGAGGGCCACGGGATCGCGGCGGTGGCGCACGCGACCCGCACGGTGGCCGCCGCCGGCTGCCGGCTGGTGGTGCTCACCAACGCGGCCGGTGGCATCCGGGAGGGCCTCGCCGTCGGCCAGCCGGTGCTGATCAGCGACCACCTGAACCTGACCACCCGCTCACCGCTGGTCGGCGCGCGGTTCGTCGACCTCACCGACCTGTACTCGGCGCGGCTGCGCGCACTGGCCCAGCGCATCGACGGATCGCTCGAGGAGGGCGTCTACGCCGGCCTGCCCGGCCCGCACTTCGAAACCCCGGCGGAGATCCGGATGCTGCGCACGATGGGCGCCGACCTGGTCGGCATGTCCACCGTGCTGGAGGCGATCGCGGCGAGGGCAGCTGGGCTGGAGGTGTTCGGGCTGTCCCTGGTGACGAACCTGGCGGCCGGGCTGAGCGGGCAACCGCTGAGCCACCAGGAGGTCATCGAGGCGGGTGACGCGGCGGCCGGCCGGATGGGCGAGCTGCTGCGCGAGCTGGTGACCCAGGCGTGAGCGGGCTGGGCGGGCGCGGGGTCGGGGCGTGAGCCGGGCACGGGGCGAGACGTGAGCCTGACGCCGGCGGTCCGGGATGCGGCGCTGCGCTGGATCGCTGACGACCCGGACCCGGCCACCCGGGACGAGCTGCAGCGGTTGCTCGCCGCGGCACTGGCCGGCGCCCCCTTTGCGCCGGCGGAGGACCTCGCCGAGCGGATGGCCGGCATGCTGCGCTTCGGCACCGCGGGGCTCCGTGGACCGGTGCGCGCCGGCCCGGCCGGGATGAACGTCGCCGTGGTGCGCCGCGCCACCGCCGGGCTGGCGAGCTGGCTGGGCGCGCACGGGCACGGCGGCGGCACGGTGGTCATCGGCCGGGACGCCCGGCATGGCTCGGCCGAGTTCGCGGTGGCCGCCTCGGAGGTGCTCGCCGGCGCCGGGTTCCGGGTGTACGCGCTGGCCACGCCGCTGCCCACGCCGGTGCTGGCCTACGCGGTACGCGCCCGCCAGGCCGTCGCCGGGGTCCAGATCACCGCGTCGCACAACCCGCCGGCGGACAACGGGTACAAGGTCTACCTGTCCGACGGCGCTCAGCTGGTCGAGCCGGCCGACGCCGAGATCGAGGCCGCCATCGCCGCCGCGCCGGCGGCCCGCTCGATCGACACCGCGCCGGTCACCCCGATCGACCCCGCCGACCTGCTCGAGGAGTACCTGGACCGGGTCGCGCGGCTGCCCCGGGGCACCGCCCGAGCGTTGCGGATCGCGCTCACCCCGATGCACGGGGTGGGCGGTGCGGTCGCGGTGCACGCGCTGCGCCGCGCCGGGTTCGACGACGTGCACGTGGTACGCGGCCAGGCCGCCCCGGACCCGGACTTCCCGACGGTGGCGTTCCCGAACCCCGAGGAGCCGGGCGCCACCGACGCGCTGCTCGCGCTGGCCGCCGAGGTGCACGCCGACCTGGCCGTGGCGCTCGACCCGGACGCGGACCGCTGCGCGCTCGGCGTGCCGGACCCGAGCCGCCCGGGCGGCTGGCGGATGCTCACCGGCAACGAGACCGGCGTGCTGCTCGGTGATCATCTACTGGCCACGTCGGACCGCGCCGTGCACCCCGACCCGCTGGTGGCCACGACGGTGGCGTCCTCGACCCAGCTGCGCGCGGTGGCCGCCGCCCGCGGCGCCCGGTACGCCGAGACGCTGACCGGGTTCAAGTGGATCGTCCGGGCCGGCGAGGGGTTCGTGTTCGGCTTCGAGGAGGCGCTGGGGTACTGCGTCGACCCGGACGCGGTGCGGGACAAGGACGGCATCGCCGCCGCGGTGCTGGCCGCCGACCTGGCCGCCACCCGCCGCGCCGCCGGCGGCTCGCTACTCGATGCGCTCGACGAGCTGGCGATGGCACACGGCGTGTACCTGACCGAGGCGGTGACCGTGCTGGTGACGCCGGAGCAGCGCGCCGAGGCGGTGGCCCGGCTGGCCAGCGGACCCGGCGGGCCGGCCGGCGCCGGTGAGCTGAGCCGCCCGGCACCGGACGTGTTCGTACTGACCGGCCCACGCACCCGCGCGGTGATCCGGCCGTCCGGTACCGAACCCAAGCTGAAGGCCTACCTGGAGGTCGTCGAGCCGGCGCCGGCGGACACCCCCGCGCTGTGGGCCGCCCGGGGACGGGCACGGGACCGGCTGGACACACTGCGCGCGCAGGTCAGCGCCATGATCGGTGCGCCGGAGGCACGGCCGGCCGGCGGGACCGAACTTACCGGCCAGTAGAGTCGCTGTGCGTGGACCGGCACGCCCGGTGCGTCGAGCTCGGGGCGGCACACTGTCCCCGTGCCCACGCTGTTGATCGTCCACCACACGCCGTCGCCGGCCACCGCCGAGATGTTCGACGCGGTGCTGCGCGGCGCCACCGACCCGGAGATCACCGGCGTGGACGTGGTGCGCCGCGCCGCGCTGGCCGCCACCGCCTCGGACGTGCTGGCCGCCGACGGGCTGATCCTCGGCACGCCGGCGAACATCGGCTACATGTCCGGCGCGCTCAAACACTTCTTCGACCAGGTGTACTACCCGGTGCTCGACGACACCCGGGGCCGGCCGTACGGGCTGTTCGTGCACGGCAACCTGGGCACCGAGGGCGCGGTGAAGGCGGTCGGGTCGATCGCCGACGGGTTGGACTGGAAGCAGGTGTGCGCCCCGGTGGTGGTCACCGGCAGCCCGGACAAGAAGGCGCTCGAGGCGTGTTGGGAGCTCGGAGCCACGGTGGCCGCCACCCTGATGGACTGACTCAGCGGTCCTCGGCGGGCGAGACGGCGGCGAGCTTGCGCTCCACCAGCTCGTAGTTGCTGATCTTGTAGTCCAGCGCGTCCAGGCTGGTCTGCAGGCGCGCCATCCGGCGTTCGACGTCGCGGCGGTACTCGACCAGGATCTGCTTGCGCCGCGCCGTGGTGGCCTCGGTGCGCACCCGGCGGAGCGCGGCGTACTCGCGCAGCGCCCGGAGCGGGATGCCGGTGTCCCGCATCCGGTTGAGGAAGTCGAGCCAGTCGAGGTCCTCCGGCCGGTACGCGCGGCGGCCGGCCGAGTTGCGCGCCGGCGGGTCGATCAAGCCGATCCGTTCGTAGTATCGCAGCGTGTCGGCGGACATGCCGCTGCGCGCCGCCACCTCCGCGATGGTGAAGCTGGACTGGCCGGTCCCCGGCGTGGGGGCCGAGGGCCGCACTGTGGTCGTCACGGGTCCGACGGTAGGCGCTGGAGTGCACTCCAGGTCAACCGCTACCGGGCCGGCGCGCGCGGTTGGGTTAGCCTCCCCGAATGCCCCGCCCGAAGGTCCACGACGAGGCGCTGCGCGTTCGGTTGCTCGAACAGGCGGTCCGCACCCTGTCCGAGGACGGGCCGGACGCGCTGAGCCTGCGCAAGCTCGCCGCCCAGGTCGGTACCTCGACCACGGCGGTGTACTCGCTGTTCGGCGGCAAGCCGGAGCTGCTGAATGCGGTGTACGAGGAGGCGTTCGCCCGGTTCGGCCAACGCCTCGATGCGGTCGAGCCCACCGCCGACCCGATCGCCGACCTGGCCGCGCTCGGTGCGGCATACCGCGCGAGCGCGCTCGAGGAGCCGCACTTCTACCAGGTGATGTTCGGACCGGTGGGTGGTGCGATGACACCGGAGCCGGACTCCGTCGTACGCGGCCTGGCCACCTTCCGCCCGCTGCTGGACGCGGTGCGGCGGGCCATCGACGCCGGGCTGCTGATCGACGAGGACCCGGTCCGAATCGCCGCCTCGATGTGGGCCACCGTGCACGGGCTGGTCTCGCTCGAGCTGCGCGCGCTGTTGCCGGCCGGCTCCGGCGAGCCGACGGAGCTGTACCGGTTCGCCTTCCGCGCGTTGGGCAACGGCTGGCGCACCGCGCCGGACGCCCAGCGGTCAGGTGCTCAGGCCGCTCAGAACGGGCCGAACTGACGGTCCCCGGCGTCGCCGAGGCCGGGCACGATGAACTTGTCCTCGTTCAGGCACTCGTCGACCTGCGCGGTGACCACCCGGACCGGCAGCCCGCTCGCCGCGACCGTCTCCAGTCCCTCCGGGGCAGCCAACACACAGATTGCGGTGATCGACGTCGCGCCCCTGGCCATCGCCAGCTCCACCGCGTGCACCAGGGTGCCGCCGGTGGCGAGCATCGGGTCGAGCAGGAACACCGGGTGCCCGACCAGCGACTCGGGCAGCGAGGCCATGTAGGGCACCGGCCGGTGGGTGCGCTCGTCCCGAGCCGCGCCGACGAAACCCATCCGCGCCTGCGGCAGCAGCTCCAGCGCGGCCTCGGCCATGCCCAGCCCGGCGCGGAGCACCGGCACCAGCAGCGGTGGCTTGGCCAACCGGTAGCCGGTTGTGCTGGTCAGTGGGGTGTCGATCGAGGCGCTGACCAGCTCGGAGTCCCGGCAGGCCTCGTACACCAGCATGCCGGTCAGCTCACGCAGCGCGGCACGGAACGCCGCGTCGTCGGTGTGCCGGTCGCGCAGTGTGGACAGCCAGGTCTTCACGAGCGGGTGATCCACCGCGAGCAGGTCCATGCCGGGAACCGTACTGGCCGGTCGCTCGGCCCCATGCCGTGTATCGCCCTCCGCCCGCGCAAATCCCCCGGCGGCGGCGGCGGACCCTCCTACGTCGAGCGGACGAAGTCGGCGATCACCTCGGCCAGGGCGGGGCCGGCGTCCTCCTGCAGGAAGTGGCCGGCGCCGGTGATCGTCGGGTGCTCGCGGCCGAGCGCGCCGGGCATCGTCCGCTTCAGGATCGGCGCCATCGCGGCGGTGATCGGGTCACCGTCGCTGAACGGGCAGAGGAACGGGATGTCCAGCGTGCGCAGCACTGCCCAGGCCGCCCGGTTGGCCTCCGTGGCCGGGTCGTCCGGTCGGGTGGGCACCAGCGTGGGCATCACCCGGGGGCCGACCTTGTACGACTCGTCGGGGTAGGGCGCGTCGTAGGCGGCCAGCACGGCCGGCGTCGGCGCGTGCCGGCAGCCGCTGGCCACCAGCCGGGCGATGTCCAGCGCCGGGGCCTTCTCCACGGCCCGCCGGAACTGCCACCACACCTCCGGCATGTCCACGTCGCCGGTGGGCAGCCCGGTGTTCGCCGCGACCACCCTGGCGAACCGGTCCGGCTGCTCGGCCACCAGGCGCAGGCCGATCAGCCCGCCCCAGTCCTGCCCGACCAGCGTCACGTCCCGCAGCTCGAGTACGTCGAAGGCCAGCGCCCGGATCCACTCCACGTGCCGCGCATAAGAGTGATCGGATGGCTCAGTCGGCTTGTCCGAACGGCCGAACCCGACCAGGTCTGGCGCAACAACGCGCAACCCGGCGTCCGCCAACACGGGGATCATCATCCGATAGAGGAACGACCATGTGGGTTCACCGTGCATCAGCAGAGTGACCGGACCACTTTTTGGTCCGGCCTCAATGTACGCTATTCGCAATGTGGATCCGTCATCATCTGACAGTTCCGCATAACATGGGTCGTAATGGAAATCAGGTACCGAACCGAATAGATCCTCGGAAGTACGCAGGGTCCGCATGGCCTGATCCTGCCACCCTGAGGGTCCTCCGGTCTGCTCCCCAGGGTACCGACCCGTGCAATATGTTGCAAGCGGCAACATTTTTGGGAAATCGTCGCCACCTGCGGTTATGTCAACGCGGCCGACCGCGGGTGGGCGCCGGGGGGTCACGCACACGGACGTCTCTCAGTCAAGTCACCCACAGTGACCCGTGAGCCTGACCCAAACGGGTGGTATCCGTGAATGAGTGACACGTTCTCCCCTCTCGGCCCGCTGTACTTATGAGGAGACAGTCGTCAGGAGGTGATCAAAGTGCCAGAGCACGCACAAGCAAATGCAGCATTGGTTGCGGCGGCGGAGCAACTCGGGCAATGCGATGGCTATATTGTTCTCGCCGTTGATCCGCAGACGGGGGAGGTCGATGCGCACGGCCCGTACGACGGTATGGCGGCCACATTAAAGGCGGATCGCCTTCGCCATGAATTCGACGAGGGCGGCCTCACGGACGTCAGCGTCGGCGTGGTCCGGCTGCACGACGCGAGCTGATCTCCGGGTTCCCCGCACCGAGCGTTCCGCCGGGTCGGCCCCACCGGGCCGACCCGGCGATCCACCCGGGAGGTCGGTGACCGACCCCGGGACTCGGCGTCCGGGGCACGCCGGGACCCGGTGGGTGGCGAGGGCTGGCTACCCTGCGAGCCGTGGCCATGGACATCGTGCCGATTCAGCTCTCGCTGACCGCCGGCGACCTCATCACGCTGTGGGCGCCCCGGTGGCGCGAGGACGGCGAGGAGTGGGAAGGCTTCCTCGGCGACGAGGAGGCGGTGCACGCCTTCCCGGACACCGCCGCGCTGGCGGCGTACGTGCGCACGGTCAGCGATCACGATCTGAACGACCATCCGGCCTGGCCGCAGGTCCTGCAGCTCACCGTGGCCGAGCTGGTGCCCGAGGAGGACCAGTGCTACGACCTGGTCGGCGTACCGGAGATCGTGGCCGACGAGCCGGACACCTGGACGGTCAGCGAGCTGGCCGGGATCACCACACTGGTCCGCTCACTGGCCGACACCTGTGAGCTCACCGCCGTGCACGAGGTACTGAACGCCGCTGAGGGGTTCGGCCTGCTGGAGCGCGGCACCTGGGCGTTCAACGGCCGTGAGGGCGGCAAACTCTGGGAGCAGCTGGCCGACACCATCGTGGCCCGCTGGGACGAGGTCATCGACGCGCTGGACGCGGTGGTGATCGTGCCGGAGGTCGACCCGACCGCGCTGGCCACCGCCCGCCGGGAGCTGGCCGCCGAGACCGGCGTGGTACTCACCGAACCGGACCCGGACGCCGCGGCGGACCCCGAGGCCGGGGCGGCCACCACACCCCCGGCCACTACCACCACCGAGGTCAGCGAGGCGGTGGCCTTCTGGGAGTCGGTGGGCATCGACCCGATCCTGATCAGCGCCAAGGATGTCGACCACTACACGCTGCGCTGCTACCTCAACGACAAGCCGGTGTTCCTCGGCAGGGACGGCCTGATCGACGCGCTGCCCTCGGCCCGCGCACTGGTCCGCCACCTGGCCGAGGCCGGCGCCGACGGGCACGACCTCACCGCGACCTCCACCTGGCCGGAGGTCATCGCCAAGGCCGCGGCCGGCGAGCTCGTCGTGGAGCTCGACCCGCAGAACACCTATCAGCTCTCCGGACTGGGCGAGGACCTCGCGGACGGCCCGACCGACGTCGACCCCAGCCAGCTCGACCTCGGCGTCGAACTGCTGCTCGACGTGGGTGAGTGGGCCGGCGACGAGACCGCCGCGATCGCACTGCGGCCGTCGCAGAGCCTCGGCTGGCTGACCTCGTTCGTGCTCCGCCCGGACCCGACCCGGCTGGCCCCCAGCCCGCCGTTCGACGCCGAGGCGCAGCGGTGGAACGCTCTCGTCGACGGCCTGGTCCAGCGCCTCCGCCGCCCCTGACCGGGCTCAGCCGATCAGCTCGGCGTACCTCGGCTTGATCACGTCGTTGATCAGCGCGAGCCGCTCGTCGAAGCCGATGAACGCGCTCTTCATCGCGTTCACGGTGAACCAGCGCAGGTCCGCCCAGCCGTAGCCGAAGGTGTGCGCCAGGTCGGTCAGCTCGCTGGTCATGCTGCAGCCCGACATCAGCCGGTTGTCGGTGTTCACCGTGACCCGGAACCGCAGCCGGGCGAGCAGGCCGATCGGATGGTCGGCCATCGACTTGGCGGCGCCGGTCTGGATGTTCGACGACGGGCACATCTCCAGCGGGATCCGCTTGTCCCGCACGTACGCGGCGAGCCGGCCGAGCGTCACCTGGCCGTCCGACCCGACCGACACGTCGTCGACGATGCGCACGCCGTGCCCCAGGCGGTCCGCGCCGCACCACTGCAGCGCCTCCCAGATGGACGGCAGCCCGAACGCCTCGCCGGCGTGGATGGTGAAGTGCGAGTTCTGCTGCCGCACGTACTCGAACGCGTCCAGGTGCCGGGTGGGCGGGAACCCCGCCTCCGCCCCCGCGATGTCGAAGCCGACCACACCGGCGTCGCGGTACCGCACGGCGAGCTCGGCGATCTCCCGGGACCGTGCGGCGTGCCGCATCGCGGTCAGCAGACAGCCGACCCGGATCCGGTGCCCGGCCGTCGCGGCCCGCGCGGTGCCGAGCTGGAAACCCTCCAGCACCGCCTCGACCACCTCCTCCAACGCCAGCCCCCGCTCGGCGTGCAACTCGGGGGCGTAGCGGATCTCGGCGTAGACCACGCCGTCGGCGGCCAGGTCCTCGGCGCACTCGGCGGCGACCCGGACCAGCCCGGCCCGGTCCTGCAGCACGCCGACGGTGTGCGCGAAGGTCTCCAGGTAGCGCTCCAGGGAGCCGGAGTCGGCCGCTGAGGTGAACCAGGCGCCGAGTTCGCCGGGATCGCGGGTGGGCAACGACCGGTAACCGCTGGACTCCGCCAGCTCAACGACTGTGCTCGGTCGTAGCCCACCGTCCAGATGGTCGTGGAGCAGCACTTTTGGCGCAGCGCGGACGTGCTCGTAGGTGAGCGGGACCGGAACCTGGTTCACAACTGTCACCCTTCCGTCCTATACCCCCACCTATTGGGTGAGGCAAGTCGAACCGCCCAACCCGTGGGAGTGACGCTCAGCTACTCGATACGCTGTCAGCGTCAGCTCCCCCTTTCCGTTCGACGAAAGCGTCAACGCCGTGAGTGATCAACAGACCCTGTCGTTCGATCGGATGCGCAGCATGCTGATGCGTGCCGCTGAGATCCGCGACAGCGAACAGCAGCAGATCTTCGACTCCCTGGACGAGATCCACGCTCGGCTCGCGACGCTCGATGCGCTCGGCTCCATGCGCAAGCGGCTCGCCGAGCTCCCGGACCGCACCGAGGTCAGCGTGCTGGCCGAGCGGCTGGACGAGACGGTGGCCAAGCTCGACGCGCAGGACGCCTCGGTGGCCGCTGTCGGCCGCTCGGTGGACGCGCTCGTCGACCGCTTGGCCAAACCGTTCGCGCAGCTGGACGGCCGCCTCGACGGTGTGTCCGGCCGGATGGAGGGCATTGCCGGGCGGATGGAGGGCCTGGACGACAAGCTCGCCGGCCTGCACAAGCGCCTGGACGACCTGGACAACCGCCTGGACCGCCACGAGCTGCGCCTCGACGGCCTGCCCGGGGCGATCACCGGCCCGGTCAAGGAGCGGCTCAGCGGTTCCGAGAGCGCGCTGCGTGGCCGCCTCGACGAGATCGACGATGCCGTGCGCCACCAGCTCGAGGGCAACCGCGAGGAGTACCGCCGGGCCTCCGAGCAGACCGGCGACGGCCTGCGCCAGCTCATCGGCGAGACCGGCACCGGGCTGCACGGCAAGCTGACCGAGCTGGGCCAGCGCCCCGCGGTCGACCCGACCGACCACTTCAACGCGCTGGCCGCCCGGCTGGACAACCTGGGCAACAAGCTCGAGGACGTCACCAAGCGGCTCGACGCGGTGGACAGCACGGTCGGCGCCCGCCCGGACAAGGAGTCGCTGACCGCACTGGTGCACCACGCGAACCAGGAGTCCGAGCGCCGCAACGCCGGTCAGCTGGACGAGGCGATGGCCACCTTCGCCGAGATCATCCTGGGCCGTGGCCCGGGCGCGCACGCCGCCCAGATGCCGATGCCGGCCCCCCGACCGGCCCAGCGCCGCGGCCGGGCGAAGGCCGCGATCAAGGGACGCAACGGCACCACGCCCGACGAGCCGGTGGACGACCTGCTCGTCGACGACTGATCCACCGGCCGCCGATCGCGGCCCGCTACGCCTCCATCGCCGGACCAGCCACGCCGCTGGTCCGGCGGTGTGGTCTCCAGGGCGGTGTGGTCTCCCGGGCAGTGTCGGTCCACCCGGGGCGGTGTCGGTCCCCGGGGCGGTGCCGGTCCCCGGGGCGGTGCCGGTCCCCGGGCCGCTCAGGGGCTCGCTACCGCCGGGCGGGGCTCGACGACCAGGTTGGACCCGGTGACGCCCCAGCGGCCCGCTCAGCGGCCTGTACGACGGCTTCCTGGTGCTGACCGGCTATGACCGGTCGCGGCCCCGGGGCGGCCGCGCGAGCGGCGGCCGCGCGATCCCGGGGGCGGCCGCGCGAGCGGCGGCCGCGGGACCGGTTACGGCTGGGTCGCACTGCCGAGCGCGGCAAGCACGAGCGGCGGCCGGCCCGGGGTGGGCGCGCCCTCGGGAGCCAGCCGCGGCCCTCCGGCCAGCGCGGCCCGGGCGGCCGGCAGCGAGTGGGGCCGGTCGGTGTGCAGCTCGAGCAACGGCTGGCCGGCGACCACCGGCTCACCGATCCCGACCAGCAGCCGGATCCCGGCCGCCGCGTCCACCGCGTCCTCCTTGCGCGCCCGCCCGGCACCGAGCAGCCAGGCCGCCACGCCCACCGGGTACGCGTCCCAGCCGGCGAGCACCCCGTCCCGCTCGGCGAGCAGCGGCTCGACGGTCCGGGCCTCGGGCAGGGCCGCGTCCGGGTCACCGCCCTGGGCGGCGATCATGGCCCGCCACACCGGCTCGGCGGCGCCGCTGGCCAGTACTTCGGCGGGGTCCGGTCCGTGCGGCGGCCCGAGCCCGACCAGCGCGAGCATCTCCCGCGCCAGCCGCACGGTCAGCTCCACCACGTCCGGCGGACCGCCGCCGCGCAGCACCTCGACCGCCTCGGCGACCTCCAGCGCGTTGCCGACCGCCCGACCGAGCGGGACCGACATGTCGGTGATCAGCGCGGCGCAGCGCAGTCCGTGCGCGGCCGCGATGTCGAGCATCGCGGTGGCAAGTTCCCGGGCCTGCTCCGGTGTCTTCATGAATGCCCCGGAGCCGACCTTCACGTCCAGCACCAGTGCGTCGGCGCCCTCGGCGATCTTCTTGCTCATGATCGAGCTGGCGATCAGCGGCAAGGACTCCACGGTGGCCGTTACGTCGCGCAGTGCGTAGAGCTTGCGGTCCGCCGGCGCCAGCCTCGGCGTGGTCGCGCAGACCACGGCACCGACCTCGGCGAGCTGGGCGCGGATCTGCTCGTCGGTCAGCTCGGCGCGCCAGCCCGGGATCGCCTCCAACTTGTCCAGGGTGCCGCCGGTGTGTCCCAGCCCCCGCCCGGACAGCTGCGGCACGGCGGCCCCGCAGGCCGCGACCAGCGGGGCGAGCGGCAAGGTGATCTTGTCGCCGACGCCCCCGGTGGAGTGCTTGTCGACCAACGGCCGGCCCCCGGTGGAGAGCACCAGCCGGTCGCCGGAGTCGATCATCGCCTGGGTCCACCGGGCGGTCTCGGCGGCGTCCATCCCGCGCAGCAGGATCGCCATCGCCAGCGCGGCCATCTGCTCCTCGGCCACCGCGCCGGCGGTGTAGCCGGCGACCACCCAGTCGATCTGCTCGTCGGTCAGCCGGCCGCCGTCCCGCTTGGCCTTGATCACGTCAACCGCGTTCGGCGTCATGCGCTCCCCAGGTCAGAGGTCACTCGGAGGTCACTCAGAGGTCACGAGGTCAGGGCAGGTCGGCCGGGCCGAATGCGTCGGGCAGCAGCTCGCGCATCGCCCTGGGGCCGCCCGGGGTGTCCACCAGGCAGTCCGGGCCACCCAGCTCGTAGAGCACCTGCCGGCACCGTCCGCACGGGGTCAGCGCCACACCGTCGCCGGACCGGCAGGCCACCGCGACGAACCGGCCGCCGCCGGTCAACCGGAGCTGCCCGGCCATCGTGGTCTCCGCGCACAGTCCGAGCCCGTACGAGGCGTTCTCCACGTTGCAGCCGAGCACGACGCGCCCGTCGTCGCAGATCGCCGCCGCGCCCACCCGCAGCCCGGAGTACGGGCAGTAGGCGTTGCCCGCCGCCGCCACCGCCGCCGCCCGCAACGCCGCCCAGTCCACCGCGACCGCGCCCACTGCGTTCACCGCCCCCCATTTCCCCTGCTCAGCCCTCGTGAGTGGCGAGTGGTCCCCTGAGACCACTCGCCACTCACGGGCACTGAGCTGCGATTACTCCGAGCCGCGGCGGTACTCCAGGCCGTCGGCGGCCGGTGGACGCAGCCGCTGCGCCGCCACCGCCAGCACCACCAGGGTGACCAGTTGCGGCGCGTAGGTGGCGAACTCCCTCGGGACCGTGTCGGTGAGGAAGTACACCGCGTACGCGGCGATCGCGGCGGCCGCCGCCAACACCGAGGCCAGCCAGCGCCGCCGCAGTGCCCAGGCGATGGCGACCACGATGGCCAGCAGCGACGCGCCGTAGAGCAGGTCGTGCACCGCCTGGCCACCGGCCCGCAGCTGCAGCCCGTCCACGTAGCCGAACAGCGCCGAGCCGGCCAGCAACCCGCCCGGCCGCCAGTTGCCGAAGATCATCGCGGCCAGGCCGATGTAGCCGCGCCCACCGGTCTGACCCTCCAGGTAACCGAGCTGACCGGGGTTGAGCACCAGCGCCACGCCACCGAGCCCGGCCAGCCCGCCGGAGGCCACCATGGCCGCGTACTTGTACCGGTAGACGTTCACCCCGAGCGACTCCGCGGCGTACGGGTTCTCACCGCAGGAGCGCAGCCGCAGCCCGAACCGGGTCCGCCAGAGCACCCAGTAGCTGATCGGCACCAGCGCCAGCCCGAGCAGCACCAGCGGGGTGAACCCGGTGACCAGCCCGCGCAGCAGCCCGGCCAGGTCGGACAGCACCGGGGTGTGCCGGTCCTCCACGGTGCCCAGCCAGTTGCCCAGCGGCTGCACCGAGTACGTGTCGAACCCGGTCAGCGGCGCGGACTGGCGCGGGTTGTGCGAGGTCGGCTGGAAGATCAGGGTGGACAGGTACTTGGTCAGCCCGGCGGCGAGCAGCGTGATGGCCACACCGGAGACGATGTGGTTGACGCCGAAGGTGACGGTGGCCAGCGCGTGCAGCAGCCCGCCCAGCGCGCCGAACACCACGCCGCCGAGCACCGCCGCCCATGGTCCCCAGGCCAGCCCGGCGAACGCGCCGCCCCAGGTGCCGAGGATCAGCATGCCCTCGAGCCCGAGGTTGATCACGCCGGCGCGTTCGGCCCAGAGACCGCCCAGCCCGGCGAGCAGGATCGGCAGCAGCAGCCGCAGCGCCGCCTGCGCGGTGCCGGACGAGGTCAGCTCGTGCTGGCCGGTCAGCGCCGAGGTCACCACCAGCACCACGACCGCCGCCGCGGCGGCGCCGGCACCCCGCGCCCAGCCCGGCACCCGGCGTTTCGGGGGCGGTCCGGCCGGCACGGTGATCGGCGCGCCGGCCGGGTTCAGCGTGGTCACCGAGCCTCCCCAGCGGTCTCGGACGACGCCGCGGCGGCCCCCGACCCGGCGGTCCCGGACGGCCCGGCGGCCCCCGGCTCACCGGTCCCGGGCGGCCCGGCGGTCCCGGGCGGCCCGGCCGGGGTGAGCGTCAGGCTCGCCTCGGAAGCCACCCTGCGGCGCTGCGCGGCCAGCTCGTAGCGGCGCACGATCTCGTACGCGATCACCACCGAGATGACCGTCACCCCCTGCATGATCACGGCGATCTCCCGGGGCACGCCGACGTTGTCCAGTGCCAGCGCGGCCTTGTCCAGGAAGGCCCAGAGCAGCGAGCCGGCCGCGATCCCCACCGGGTTGTTGCGGCCGAGCAGGGCGATCGCGATGCCGGTGAAGCCGTAGCCCTGCGGGGAGTTCAGCGTGTAGGCGTAGTCGCGGCCGAGCAGTTCGGGCAGCCCGACCAGACCCGCCACCGCACCGGAGAGCAGCAGCGCCAGCACGGTCATCCGGCGCGCGTTCACCCCACCGGCGGCGGCCGCGGTCGGCGACTCGCCGGAGGCCTTGAGCTCGAACCCGAACCGGGTGCGGCCGAGCATGAACCAGTAGCCGAAGCCGAGCGCGGCGGCCACGAACACCATGCCGAACACGGTGCCCCGGTCACCGAGCGAAATGCCGGGGAACTGGCCACTGGGCTCGATCGGCTTGGTGGAGATGTTGTTGCCCTCGAGCACACCGAACGTGTCCGGCCGGATCAGGTAGGCGATCACCCCGGTCGAGATCGCGTTCAGCATGATCGTGGAGATGACCTCGCTGACGCCCCGGTAGGCCTTGAGCAGCGCGGCGACCCCGGCCCAGCCGGCGCCGACCAGCACGGCGACCAGCATGATCACCACGGTGTGCAGGACCGGTGGCAGCACCCATGCCCCGCCGACGATCGCGGCCACGCAGGCGGCGAGGCGGAACTGGCCCTCCACCCCGATGTTGAACAGCTTCATCTGGAAGCCCAGCGCCACCGCCAGCCCGGACAGGTAGTACACGGCGGCGCTGTTCACGATGTCGACCGCCGTGCTGCCCTGCCCGACCTGGCTGAACATCACCCGCAGCGCGGTCCCCGGCGCGTCCCCGCTGACCAGCAGCGCCGCCCCGCAGAGCAGCGCGGAGAACAGCACCGCCAACACCGGCGCGAGCAGCCGCCCACGCAGCCAGCCGCTCACGCCTCGGCTCCGGTCATCGCGGCGCCGAGCTGCTCCGGGGTGACCGTCGCCGGGTCGGCATCGGCCACCAGCCGCCCGCGCAGCATCACCTTGATCGTGTCCGAGAGCCCGATCAGCTCGTCCAGGTCGGCCGACACCAGCAGCACCGCGAGCCCGCCGCGCTGGGCGGCCCGGATCGCGTCCCAGATCATCGCCTGGGCACCGACGTCCACCCCCCGGGTCGGGTGCGAGGCGATCAGCAGCACCGGCTCGCCGGACAGCTCCCGGCCCATCACCAGCTTCTGCTGGTTGCCGCCGGAGAGCGCGGCCGCCGGCACCTCGACCCCCGGGGTGCGCACGTCGAACTCGGTGACGATCCGCTCGGTGTCCGCCCTGGCCGCGGCGACGTCCAGCAGCACCCCCCGGGCGATCGGGCGGCGGCTCTGGTAACCGAGCACCCGGTTGGCCCACAGCGGTTGGCTGGGCAGCAGGCCGTGCCGGGTGCGGTCCTCCGGGACGTAGCCGATGCCCGCCTCCCGCCGGCCCAGGGTGGCCAGCGGGGTCAGGTCGACGCGCTCGGCCCCGTCGCCGAGCAGAACCTGCCCGGACGCCGCCCGGCGCATCGCCATGATGGTCTCCACCAGCTCGGTCTGCCCGTTGCCCTCGACGCCGGCGATGCCGAGCACCTCGCCGGCGTGCACCACCAGGCTGACCTCGTCCAGCACCCGCCGGTCACCGCTCTCGGCGAGCAGCGTGAGGCCGTCGACGCGCAGTATCTCGCGGTCGGTGACGGTGGACTGCCGGGTGCCGGGGTCGGGCAGCTCGGTGCCCACCATCATCTCCGCGAGCCGGCGGCTGGTCACCGCGTTCGGGTCCACCGTGCCGACGCAGCGCCCCCGGCGGATCACCGTGATGGTGTCCGCGATGGACCGCACCTCGTCCAGCTTGTGCGAGATGAACAGGAACGTGTAGCCCTGCCCGCGCATCTCCCGCACGGTGCCGAACAGCTCGTCGACCTCCTGCGGCACCAGCACCGCCGTCGGCTCGTCCAGGATCACCACCCGGGCGCCGCGGTAGAGCACCTTGAGGATCTCCACCCGCTGCCGGTCGGCGACCCCGAGTCTGGCCAGCTCCACGTTCGGGTCGACGCGCAGGCCGGTGGTGGTGGCCAGCTCGGCGATCCGCCGCCGCGCCTTGGCACCGATGCCGTGCTGGGCCTCGGCGCCGAGCAGCACGTTCTCCGCCACGGTGAGGTTGTCGGCCAGCATGAAGTGCTGGTGCACCATGCCGATGCCGGCCTTGATCGCGTCCGACGGCGAGCGGAACCGCACCGGCTTGCCGTCCACCTCGATGGTTCCGGAGTCCGGCTGCAGCATGCCGTAGAGGATCTTCATCAGGGTCGACTTGCCGGCCCCGTTCTCCCCGCACAGCGCGTGCACCTCGCCGGCCTTGACCCGCAGGTCGACGTTGCTGTTCGCGACCACGCCGGGGAAGCTCTTGCTGATGCCGGCCAGTTGGACGGCCAGGTTCGCGTTCACAGTGATCGCTCGGCGCCGTTCGTCACTGCGCCGGGGTGGTGGACACCTTGATCGCACCGTTGATGATCTGAGCCTTGTAGGCGTCCAGGTCACCCTTGATGTCGTTCACGAAGCCGCCCGAGGTGGCATAGCCGACGCCGTCCACCTTCAGGTCGAAGACCTTCGGGATGCTGGCCACGTTGTTGCTGGCCACCGCCGAGATGTAGTCGTACACGGCCACGTCGACCCGCTTGACCATCGAGGTCATGATGACGTCCTTGACGTCGGCCAGCGTCTTGTCGTTGTACTGGTCGGAGTCGACGCCGAT
The DNA here is from genome assembly GCF_052566575.1 of Pseudonocardia sp. Cha107L01. Classification (NCBI taxonomy): domain Bacteria; kingdom Bacillati; phylum Actinomycetota; class Actinomycetes; order Pseudonocardiales; family Pseudonocardiaceae; genus Pseudonocardia; species Pseudonocardia sp. Cha107L01. Next base: position 2,771,408 of record NZ_CP199579.1, on the reverse strand, counting down.
GCCCCACTTCGGGTTCTGCGCGGTGCTGGCCGCCTTGATCGCGCGGAACGCGCCGGACCCGGACGCGCCGGCCGCCGCGTAGATGATGTCCGCGCCGGCGTCCATCTCGCCCTTCGTCGCCTCCTGGCCCTTCGCCGGGTCGTTGAAGCCGCTCAGGTCACCTGCTTGGGAGAGGTAGCTGGTCTCGATCTTGATGTCCGGGGCGACCGCCTTGGCGCCCTGCTTGAAGCCGGCCTCGAACTTCTGGATCAGCGGGGTCTGCACGCCACCGACGAAACCGATGTGACAGGTCTTCGTCTTCAGCGCGGCCGCGGCGCCGACCAGGAACGAGCCCTCCTGCTCGGCGAACAGCAGCGGGGTCACGTTGGGGACGCCGTCGGCGGTGCTGTCGATCAGCGCGAACTTGACGTTCGGCGCGGTCGGCGCGACCGCCTCGACCGCCGGCTCGTACTTGAAGCCCACCGCGATGACCGGGTTGAAGCCACCGGAGACCAGCTGGCGCAGCCTGCCGCTGGTGGCGTCCTCACTCTCGCCGACCGCGGCGGTCAGCTCCTTGCTGTCGGCGACCCCGAGCTGCGCCTTGGCCCGGTCCAGCCCGGCGGCGGCGGCGTCGTTGAAGGACGCGTCACCGCGCCCGCCCACGTCGAAGGACATCCCGACCTTGAGCGCGCCGGCGTTCGTTCCGGGGGCGGCGACGGGCGGCGCGGCGGGCGCGGGAGCGCCGGTGGGTGCCGGGTTGCGCTTGCAGTCGGTGGATGCGCCGCTGGCCGCCGAGCCGGTCGAGCCGGAGTCCTTCGCACAACCCACCAGAGCGACCGCCGCGGCCAACAGCACCGCGGTCAGCACCGTCGCTCGACGCATTCCCCACCTCCGTTTTGCACACGGACGGCAACCCCGCTCGCCCCGCGGGCACGCTACTAGCCGGTACCGGCGCGTGACCAGGACTTGCCCGAGTCGTTCACAGACCAGAATCATTGCGATCGACAAGGGAGGCGTTATGGACGAGGCCAGTGTGACCATCGAGGCGGCCCCCGAGCAGGTGTGGCCGTTGGTCAGCGATGTGACCAAGTACGGCAGGTTCAGCCCGGGCAACACCGGGGGCAAGTGGATCCTGGGCGCGTCGGGGCCGGCGGTGGGCGCCCGGTTCATCGGGTTCAACAAGCGCGGCATGGCCCGCTGGCCCACCAACTGCAAGGTGATCGAGTGCGAGCAGTCCAGCAAGTTCGCATTCCAGGTGCTCGAGAACAAGATGCAGTGGGGCTGGCGGCTCGAGCCCACTGAGGACGGCGGCACCCTGCTCACCCAGTGGCGGCACCGGGTCGGCGAGCCGATCGCACCGATCCGGATGTTCGCCAAACTGCTGTTCCGGGGCAAGCTGGACGAGGAGATGTGCGACGGCATGGGCCGCACGCTCGCCGCCGTCAAGGCCGAGGCGGAGCGCGCCACCGCCGCCAGCTGACCGGTCCCCCTTGTTACCGAGCTGCACACCAGGCAGGTTTTTGTCGCACCCGACATGCCTGGGGTGCAGCTCGGTAACAACACGCTCGGGCGACTGCATCCGGACGCATCCGGAACAGTCCGGGCGGCTCGACTAACCTCTGCGGACGTGACTGGCCGACGTATCTCCGTGGCACTCGCGGGACTGGGCGCCGCGCTGTTCCTCGTGCTGGGCACCGCCGGCCCGGCGTTCGCGGAGACCGACAGCCCCGAACCGCCGCCGACCTCGCCCAATTCGGACACCGGCCCGCCCCCCGTATCCCGTTCGGACACCACGCCCGGCACGGACACCACACCCAGTTCGCCCGCCGCGGCCGCCAACCGCCGCGTGCCCACCGGGCACGCCGCTCGCCCCGGGGCCAGCGGGCACCCGGCCCGCCCCGCGGCCAAGGCGCCCGCCGCGCACAAACCATCCCCCGCGCACAACGCACCCAGCGTCTCCGATGCGAACTGCACCGTCGCGGCGGCCCCGCCGCCGGCGATCGACGCCTCCGAGACTCCCCACGCCGGGACGCTCGCGCCACCGCCGCTGCCGGTCCCGGCGCAACCGGTCGGCGGGCCGAGGATGGGCGAGTGCGGGAACGTGCTGCCCCCCGGCGGGCCGCCGGCGCCCAGTGTCGAGGACTCGGTGTCCTGGATCATCGCCGACCTGGACAGCGGCGCGGTGCTTGCCGCGCGCAGCCCGCACGCCCGCGAGCGCCCCGCGTCCTGCCTCAAGATCCTCACCTCACTCGTGATCATGAACAAGCTGGACATGAACACCCAGGTCCAAGGCACCGAGGCGGACGCGGACGCCCCGGGCAGCCGGGTCGGCGTCGGCCCCGGCGGCACGTACACGGTGCACCAGCTGTTCACCGGACTGATCCTCAACTCCGGCAACGACGCGGCCAACGCGCTGGCCCGCCAGCTCGGCGGCGTGCCGGCGACGCTGCGGGACATGTCGCAGACCGCCGTGGCGATGGGTGCGCTGGACACCCGGCCGACCAGCCCGTCCGGCCTGGACGCCCCGGGGATGTCCACCTCGGCCTACGACCTCGCGCTGTTCTACCGGCAGGCGATCAAGCAGCCGGTCTTCGCGGAGATCAGCAGGACCCGCCTGTTCGACTGGCCGGGGCGCGGCGACCTGCCCGGCTTCCAGATCAGCAACGACAACCACATGCTGACCGAGTACCCCGGCACGTTCGGCGGCAAGACCGGGTTCACCGACGACGCCCGGCACACCCGGATCACCGCCGCCGAGCGACACGGGCGCCGCCTGGTCGTGGTGCAGATGCGCGGCGAGACGCACCCGGTCCCGATGGACACCCAGGCCGCCCGGCTGCTCGACTACGGCTTCGCGCTGCCGGCGGACACGCCCCCCGTCGGCCAACTGGTCACCGAGGCGCCGCTCGCCCCGGGAACGGACGGAGCGGCCGGCGAGGACAGCGCGGCCACCCTCGCGGCCGGCTCGACGCCGACCGGCCAGCCGGCCGAGAACCCGCGCGCCGCCCTCGCGGTCATCGGCGGCGGGGCACTGCTCGGCGCGCTGCTGTCGGTGCTGGTCGCCCGCCGCCGCCCACCCGGCCGACACAGCACGGCCGCCACCCGCTCCGACCTGCCCGACTAGCGCCGCCGCCGCCCGGCCGCACCACACTCACGGCCGCACCACCGTCACGCCGCACCACATTCACGGCCGCACCACATTCACCGCGCGCACAGACCTGCCGCGGGCCGCACAGACCGTGCAGGGTCTGTGCCGCACGCACCAGGTCTGTGCCGCCGCGGAAAACGCGAGCCACGTTCCCCGTCAGCGGCGCCTGCGGGTGAAGCCGGTGAACGCCCCGAGCAGTACCCCGGCCACCGCTCCGGCCCCGACCAGACCGGCAGTCACGCCACTGCTCGGGCGGTTGCACAGCGTGACCTCGGTCCGGACCACCGACGGCCCGGGCGCCGCGATGGGCGCCTCCACCATGTTCTCCTTCGCGGTCGCCGCCCACGCGGTCAGGAACAGCAGGAACCGGGACACGGTGAAGATGAAGATCATCAAACCCAGTACCGGGCCGAACAGGGCGCCGGTCGGCGAGTTGGTGATCTTCGCCAGGTAGAACACCATGATCTGGTTGATCACCTGGAAGCCGACCGCCGCGGCCAGTGCCGCCTTGGCGGCGCTGCGCCAGGTGACCGGCTCGCGGGGCAACCGGGCGATCACCCAGAGGAACACCAGCGCGTTGGCCAGCAGGCTGACCACGATCACGACCAGCCGGATCAGCGGGCTCAGCCAGTGCAGGCCGTCGAGCCCGAGCAACTTGACGATCTGCGGCGCGAGCCCGCCGACCGCGATCACCGCGAAGGACGCGACCAGTGCCAGGCCGAGCCCGATCAGCGCGAGCAGATCGACGGCGAGCTTGCGCAGCAGCGGGGGCGGATCCGTTCGCTGGCCCCACTGGGAGGAGAGCGCCTCGCGCAGGTTGCTCATCCAGCCCAGCCCGGAGTACAGCGCGACCAGCAGACCGATCACCCCGACCGTGCCGGCCGACTTGATCGCCGAGTCGATCACCCCGGTGAGCGTCTTGCTGAGGTCGCCCGGCACCGCCTTGGTGATGCTGCCCTCGATCTGGACGAGCAGGTCCTGGTTGTGCCGCAGGAACAGCGCGGCGGCCGCGAACGCCACCATCAGCAACGGGAAGAGCGCGAGCACGCTGAAGTAGGTGATGGCGGCCGCGTAGTGGTCACCGTGGTTCTCCGTGTAGCTGGCCCCGGCCCGGAGCAGGTGGTCCAGCCACTCGTATCGTTTACGCAGCTCAGCGAGCTTGGACGGCTTCTCCGGCTCATCGGCCACGGCGTTCTCCTTCGAGCGGGCGACGCCGGGCCGATCAGCCTTCGATCAGCGCGCCGGCGGGAGGAACCCGATCCTGTCGTACACGGTGCCCAGTGTCGCGCCGGCGATGTCCCTCGCCCGGGTGGCGCCCTCGGCCAGGATCCGGTCCAGCTCGCCGCGGTCGGCCAGGTAAGCGCTTACCTTCGCCTGCAGCGGGGACACGAACTCGCCGACCACCTCCGCCAGGTCCTTCTTCAGATCGCCGTAACCCTTACCGGCGTAGTCGGCCTCCAGCTCGGCGATCTTCCGGTTGGCCAGCGCCGAGTAGATGGTGAGCAGGTTGGAGACGCCGGGCTTGTGCTCGACGTCGAAGCGGATCTCCCGCTCGGCATCGGTCACCGCGGACCGGATCTTCTTCGCCGACACCTTCGGGTCGTCCAGCAGCTCGACGATGCCGGCCGGGGTGGACGCCGACTTGCTCATCTTGGCCGTCGGGTCCTGCAGGTCGTAGACCTTGCCGATGCCCTCCGGGATGAACGGCTCCGGCACGGTGAACGTCTTGCCGCCGAAGCGGGTGTTGAACCGCTGGGCCAGGTCCCGGGTCAGCTCCAGGTGCTGGCGCTGGTCCTCGCCGACCGGGACCCGGTCCGCCTGGTAGAGCAGGATGTCGGACGCCATCAGCACCGGGTAGGTGAACAGCCCGACGCTCGCGCGGTCGGTGCCCTGCTTGGCCGACTTGTCCTTGAACTGGGTCATCCGGCTGGCCTCGCCGAACCCGGTGATGCAGCTGAGCACCCAGGTCAGCTCGGCGTGCTCGGGCACCTGGGACTGCACGAACAGGGTGCAACGGTCCGGGTCCAGCCCGAGCGCGAGCAGCTGGGCCACCCCGCGCAGCGTGCGCTCGCGCAGCGCCGCCGGGTCGTGCGCAACGGTGATCGCGTGCAGGTCCGGGATGAAGTAGAACGCGTCGTGATCGTCCTGCAGCGCAATCCACTGCCGGAGCGCGCCGAGGTAGTTGCCCAGATGGAACGAGTCGGCGGTCGGCTGGATCCCGGACAGCACCCGGGGCCGGTGGGACGAATCTGTCATACCGCTGATTCTCCCAGCGCCGTCGACCACGTTCGCAACCGTCCCACCATGAGTCGCTACAGAGTCGCTACATTTCCGGCGACAGCGCAGTTCAGGCGCGCGAACTAGCCAGATTGACAAGCCGGAGTGACCATGGCCGAGCAACCCGTATCCCTCGACGAGCTCGACCTCGCCCTGCTCACCACACTGCGCGAACAACCGAGGGCCGGCGCGCTGGAGCTGTCCCGACTGCTCCGGGTGGCCAGGGCGACCGTGTCGGCCCGGCTGCGCCGGCTGGAGGGCGCCGGGGTGATCACCGGCTACGGCCCGGACGTGGACCTGGCGGCGGCCGGCTACCCGGTGCAGGCATTCGTCACGCTGGAGATCGCCCAGGGCGCGCTGGAGCAGATCGCCCAGGAGCTGGAGGCCATCCCCGGCGTGGTCGAGGCGTACGCCACCACCGGTACCGGGGACGTGCTGTGCCGGATCGCCGCGATCTCGCACGAGGACCTGCAGGCCACCCTGCTGCTGCTCAACCACTCGACCGCGATCGACCGGTCCACCAGCGTGATCTGTCTGAGCACCGTGGTGCCCCGCCGGGTGATGCCGCTGCTCAGCCAGCCGCGGCAGCGCCCGGCCAGCCGCGCACCCGCCTTCCGTTCCGGGCATCCTCAGGATCAGTGAGCCAGGATGACCGGGTGACGCTGATCGCTCTCGAGGAGCACCTGATCCCCGCCGACCTGATCGACCAGGTGTGGCCGGCCCTCCCGTCCGGGACCGCCCTGCACGCGGCGCTGCTGGACGTCGGCGAACAGCGGTTGCGGGTGATGGACGACACCGGGATCGACATGCAGGTGCTCTCGATTGCCCCGCCGGGCGCGCAGGAGGTGCCGGCCGCGCAGTCGGTGACGCTGGCCCGCGCGCTGAACGATCACATCGCCGAGACGGTGGCCGCACACCCCGACCGGTTCCAGGCGCTGGCCAACCTGCCCACGCCGGACCCGGCGGCTGCCGCCGTGGAGGCCAGGCGCGCGGTGTCCGAGCTGGGTTTCTGTGGCGTGATGATCAGCGGGCACACCGGTGGGCGGTTCCTGGACGCGCCGGAGTACGACGCGGTGCTGGGCACGATCGAGGAGCTCGGCGTGCCGCTGTACCTGCATCCGACGTACCCGCCGCCCGAGGTCGCCGAGATCTACTTCGGCGGGCTCGAGCCGCCGGTGCGCCAGGCGCTGTCCACAGCGGCGTGGGGTTGGCACGCCGAGACCGGGCTGCACGTGCTGCGACTCGCGGCCAGCGGGGTGTTCGACCGGCACCCCGGTCTTCAGGTGGTGGTCGGGCACATGGGCGAGAACCTGCCGTTCTCGCTGATGCGGGCCGACGCCGTGCTCGGCGGCGCGCGGCCCGGTGAGCGGTCCGTCGCGGAGATCGTGCGCGAGCACGTGCACATCACGATCTGCGGCTATCCGACGGTGCCGCCACTGCTGTGCGCGCTGGCCGTGTTCGGCGCCGACCGCATCCTGTTCTCCGTCGACTATCCGTTCGGCGACGCGGCGGTGCACACCCGGTTCCTCGCCGAGGCCCCGATCAGCCCCGCCGACCGCGAGAAGATCGGCCACCTCAACGCCGAGCGCCTGTTCAACCTCTGACCGGCCGCCCGGGCCGGCGCCACACACGGCGGCCGCACAGATCGTTTGCACGTCGCACAGGCCTTGCACGGTCTGTGCGGCGTGCACCAGGTCTGTGTGACCCGCGTGTGACGGTCAGTCCTGGTCGGGGTGCTCCTCGGCGTCCTCCGCCGGCTCCGCGGCCGGCTTGCGGGCGGCCAGGGTGGGCATCCGCACCACGCCGCTGTCCAGGTCGATGTCGAAGCGGGGGCGGTGCAGCTTGCCGTCGCTGTCCTCGCCGCCCTCGTCGCCCAGCTTCTTTCCGGGGAACAACTCGCCCAGCATGCCCATGCACCCACGGTAGACCCGGCGGCAGCCGGCCCGACGGAAACCCCGACTCACCCGGACAAAATCCCCGACTCGCCCGGACAGAATCCCCGACTCGCGGGGCCGGGGTGCGTCCCGACTCGCCGGCGACGGGCCGTGCTTGTGCCGTCGGCGAGTCGGGAGGCCCGGTCCCGCGGCTGGGCGCCCCCGCTCGCCCTACGCGGGCGTGAGCGGGAGCAGCCGGGGGGCGGCGGCGGGTGCGGGGGTGAGCCGGTGCGGCGAACCGACGTAGGTGGTGGTGCGCTGGCGGACCGGGCGCTCGGCGAGGGCGGCGATCGAGGTCAGCTCGGCGACGGTGCGCGCCGAGCCGTTCTCCGAGCCGGCCATCCGGCTGATCGTCTCCTCCATCAGGGTGCCGCCCATGTCGTCGGCGCCGCCGCGCAGGATGTCCGCCGCGACCTTGTCGCCCAGCTTCACCCAGGAGCACTGGATGTGGTCGATCCGACCGTGCAGGGCGAGTCGGGCGAACGCGTGCACCGCCCGGTTGTCCTGCTCGGTGGGCCCCGGGCGGGCCAGGCCGGCCAGGTAGATCGGCGCGTTGTGGTGCACGAACGGCAGCGGCACGAACTCGGTGAAACCCCCGGTCCGGTCCTGGACCGACGCCAGGGTGCGCAGGTGCCCGAGCCAGTGCCGAGGTTCGTCGACGTGCCCGTACATCATCGTCGAGGAGGACGGGATGCCCAGCTCGTGCGCGGTGGACACCACCTCGATCCACTGCGCACTGGGCAGCTTGCCCTTGGTCAGCACCCAGCGGACCTCGTCGTCCAGGATCTCCGCCGCGGTGCCCGGGATCGAGCCGAGGCCGGCCGCCTTCAGCTCGGTCAGCCACTCCTTGATCGACACCCCGGCCTTGGCCGACGCGGACACGATCTCCATCGGCGAGAACGCGTGCACGTGCATGCCGGGTACCGCCGCGCGCACCGCGCGCACCAGGTCGGCGTAGAACGTCACCGGCAGCTGCGGGTCGATACCGCCCTGCATGCAGACCTCGGTGGCCCCGTCGGCCGCCGCTTCCACCGCGCGCGCCGCGATCTCGTCCAGGGACAGCCGGAACGCGTCGGCGTCGCGCTCACGCTGGGCGAACGCGCAGAACCGGCAGCCCACGTAGCACACGTTGGAGAAGTTGATGTTGCGGTTGATCACGAAGGTGACCTCGTCGCCGATCACGTCGGCGCGCACCGCATCGGCGATCCGGGTCAGCTCCTCCAGCGCCGGGCCGTCCGCGGTGAGTACCGCCATCGCCGCCGTCTCGTGCGCCGGGTCCAGCAGCGCGGCCGGGTCGGCGGCGGCCAGGTCGAGCCCGGCGCGCACGTCGGCATCCAGGCGCTCCGGCGCCGAGCGCTGCTGGGCGGCCAGCTCGATCTTCAGCTCGTCCCAGTCGCCGTACACCGAGTCGAAGTCACCGCGGCGGTCCTCGGTGCGCCCGGTGGTGTCGATCGAGCTGTTCAGGTCGATGCGCCCGGACGAGGCGAACCCGCCGTCGGGCTCCTGCCACGGGCGGCCCCGCACCTCGGCGCCCTCCCGCGCCAGGCCCGTCTCCGGGTCGGCCAGCGCGTTGACGTGCGCGTGCAACCGGGTGTCGATCCACGGCGAGCCGGCCAGCACGTAGCGCGGGTAGGCGGTCAGCCGCTCGCGCATCGCGAACCCGGCCTCGGCGGAACGCGCGGTGAGCTCGTCGACCGCCGGCCACGGCTGCTCAGGGCTCACGTGGTCGATCGTCACCGGGGAGACGCCACCCCAGTCGTCGATGCCGGCGCGCAGCATCAGGGCGTACTCCTCCCCGACCAGGTTCGGCGGGGCCTGCAGCCGCATCTTGGGCCCGAGCACCAGCCGGGCCACCGCGATGGTGGCGGCCAGGTCCTCGAGGTCGGCGTCCGGGTCTCCTGCCATGGCGGTGTCCGGCTTGGCGCGGAAGTTCTGCACGATCACTTCCTGGATGTGACCGTGCGCGCGGGCGGCGGAGCGGATCGCGTACAGCGAGTCGGCCCGCTCGGCGCGGTTCTCCCCGATGCCGATCAGGATGCCGGTGGTGAACGGCACGCCGACCCGGCCGGCGTCGGTCAGCGTGCGCAGCCGGACCGCCGGCTCCTTGTCCGGACTGCCGTAGTGCGCGCCGCCCTTCTCCGACCACAGCCGGGTGGCCGTGGTCTCCAGCATCATGCCCATGCTCGCGGCGACCGGCTTGAGCCGGGTGATCTCACTCCAGGACAGCACCCCGGGGTTGAGGTGCGGCAGCAGCCCGGTCTCCTCGAGCACCGCGATCGCGCAGGCCCGCACGTAGTCCAGCGTCGAGTCGTAGCCCCGCGCGTCCAGCCACTCCCGCGCCGCCGGCCAGCGGTCCTCCGGGCGGTCGCCCAGGGTGAACAGCGCTTCCTTGCAGCCCGCCGCCGCGCCCGCGCGAGCGATCTCCAGCACCTCGTCGCGCTCCAGGAACGCCGCCGGCAGCCGGTGCGGCACGGTGGCGAACGTGCAGTAGTGGCAGCGGTCCCGACACAGCCGGGTCAGCGGAATGAACACGTTGCGGCTGTAGGTCACCACCCCGGGTCGGCCGGCATCGACCAGGCCGGCGTCGCGCACCCGCCCGGCGATGGCGAGCAGGTCGTCGAGGGACTCGCCCCGGGCGGCCAGCAGCACGGCCGCCTCGTCGACGTTCAGGGTGACCCCGTCGCGGGCCCTGCGCAGCGCGCGGCGCAGCGCGGACGCCGACGGCGGGGGCTCGGGCGGGGCGGGTTCGGGCGACTCGGGCGCGGCCGGTACGGGCTCGGACGGCCGGGGCTCCGGGTGATTCAACAGATCAGCCACCCCTGCACACTAAGTCGATTTCGCCGCCCCGGCGACCGAGCTGGGTATTTTTTTTAGACCTAGGATCGCCGGGCTGGCCCCAGTACCCGGCTAGCTGACCCCGCGGACGCCGGCGACCAGCAGATCGATCCCCTGGGCGAAGTACGCGTCGCCGTTCGCACAGAAGGTCAACGGCTCGGCGCAGGCGATCACGTTCGGGTAGTCCGACGGGGACAGCGACCGCAGCGCCGCCTGCCGGGCCCGGGTATGGCAGTCCCGCAGCTCCAGGTCCGGTTCGGCGGACACGCCGGGCTCGGCGACGACCAGGGTTACCACCGCACCCACCAGGTAGCCACCGATCTGCGCCGCCTGCTCGGCGCTGAACCCACCCTCGCGCAGCAGGCCCAGCGCACGTTCGGCCAGCGCCAGCCCCGGCGCGCTGAACAGCACCCGCGCCTGGATGAGTGGGGCGATCGCCGGGTGCGGGCGCAGCGCGGCGGCGAACGCGGTGAGCGCGGCGTGCAGCTGTTCCGCCCAGTCCCGCCCGTGGACCGCCGGCACCGCGGGCAGCTCCGGCAGTGTCACGGTGCCGAGCAGGTGCTCGACCAGGGCGTCGAGCAGCTCGTCCTTGTTGCGGAAATGCCAGTACAGCGCCATCGGGGTGACGCCGAGGTCGACGGCGAGGCGCCGGATGGTGAGTGCCTCCAACCCCTCCGCGTCGACCAGTGCCAGCGCGCGCGCCACCACCGTGTCCCGGTCCAGTCGGCCCCGGTCCGGCTTCGTGCCGCCGGTCACATCTGCCCTCGCCACGGTTGCCAACTATACAGAGTAAAGCTTTCATGTACTTAGTACATGTACCTCGTACAGGAGGAACCGGCACCATGACCGAACACATCGACGCACGGCCCGCACTGACCAGCGAGCTGTGCCTGGGCAACGGCGTCACGCTGCCCAACCGGATCGCCAAGGCCGCCACCAGCGAGCACCTGGCCACCCGGCACGGAGCGCCCACCCGGCAGCTGACCGAGGTCTACCGCCAGCTCGCCAGCACCGGCGCCGGCCTGCTGATCAGCGGGAACGTCATGGTGGACGGGTCGGCGCTGGAAGCGCACCGCAACGTCGTGATCGAGGACGAGCGCTTCCTGCCCGCACTGCGCGACTGGGCCGCCGCCACCGCCGGCACCGACACCAAGTTCATCCTCCAGCTGTCCCACCCCGGGCGGCAGACCATGCGCGGCCTTTCGGTGGCCGGCCGGCGCCAGGACGTGGTGTCGGCCTCGGCCGTACCGCTGGCGATCAGCGGAGCCAGCAGGCGGATGTTCACCCCACCGAGGGCGCTCACCGAGGCGGAGATCCTCGCCCTGATCGACCGCTTCCGCACCGCCGCCCGGGTCGCCGCGAGCGCCGGGTTCGACGGGGTGGAGCTGCACGCCGCGCACGGCTACCTGTTCAGCCAGTTCCTCTCGCCACTGGTCAACCAACGCCAGGACCGGTGGGGCGGCTCGTTGGAGAACCGCATGCGGCTGCTGCTGGACACCGTGCGCGCGGTGCGGGCGGCCACGCCGGAGTCGTTCCTGCTCGCGGTGAAGCTGAACTCGGCGGACTTCCAGCGCGGCGGGTTCGACGCCGAGGACGCCCTCACCGTGGCCAAGGCGCTGCAGGCCGAGGGGGTGGCGCTGATCGAGGTGTCCGGCGGTACCTACGAGAACGCCGCGATGATCAGCGGGACACCGAAGCGGGCATCCACCGCGGCACGCGAGGCCTACTTCCTCGAGTTCGCCGAGCGGTTCGCCCGCGAGCTCACCGTGCCGATCATGCTGAGCGGCGGATTCCGCACCCGCCAGGGCATGATCGAGGCGCTGCGCGGCGGTGCCGTCGACCTGATCGGCCTGGCCCGGCCACTGGCGCACGAGCCCGACCTGGCCCAACGGCTGCTCGCCGGCACCGCCGACACCAGCCTGGTCAGGCGGCACGCCGTCGGCCACCGGGTGGTCGACGACCTGATCGACGGTCTGTGGCACCAGCAGCAGATGGCCCGGCTGGGTCGGGGCAGACCGCTGCGCCCGGAGCGCTCGGCGGCCGTCGCGCTGGCCGTCGTGCTGCTCACCGGCGCTCGGGACGCCCTGCTGCACCGGCTGCCGGTGTAGCGACCCGCGCCGGAAGAATCCAGCGACTCACCCGGCGGAGTCCAGCGACTCGCGGGTTACTGGTAGCGGACGGTGACCGGGGCGTGGTCGGACCAGCGCAGCGCGTGCTCGGCGGCCCGTTCGACCCGGGCCGCCACCGCGCGCCGCGCCAGGCCAGCAGTGGCCACCTGGTAGTCGATGCGCCAGCCGGTGTCGTTGTCGAACGCCCGGCCTCGGTAGGACCACCACGAGTACGGCCCGTCCACCTCGGGGTGCAGCGCGCGCACCACGTCGGCGTACCCGGCGTCGAACACCGCGCCGATCCACTCCCGCTCGTGCGGCAGGAACCCGGAGTTCTTGACGTTGCCCCGCCAGTTGCGGATGTCCGCCCTGGTGTGTGCGATGTTCCAGTCGCCGCAGACCAGCACCTCGCGGTCCTCGGCGGCGGCCTTCTCCCGCCGCTCCGCCAGGTACGGCGCGAACTCGGCGAGGAAGCGGTCCTTCTCGTCCTGCTTCGGGGTACCGACCGTGCCGTTGGGCAGGTACAGCGACGCAATCGTCACGCCGCCGGAACCGCCAAGGCCGGGCAGGTCGATCTCCAGGTAACGCCCGGAGCCGTCGAACTCGGTCGAGCCGAAGCCCACCCGCACCGCCGCCGGCCCGGTGCTCGAGCCGGCCGCCGCCCGGACCAGGACACCGACCCCGTTGCGTCCCTTCGGACCTCCGCTTGGCGCGTAGTAGGACTGCCACCCGGCCGGCAGCTCGGGGAACTCCTCGGGCAGCGCGCGGCACTCCTGCACGCACACCACGTCGGCGTCGGTAACCCCCAGCCAGTCCAGCAGCCCCTTGCGCGCCGCTGCCCGGATGCCGTTGACGTTGACCGTGCTGACCGTCAGAGCGGTCACTGGGCCGCGCACTTGCTGCCGGGCAGCGGCCGCAGGAAGTCGTCGAGGGCCCAGCCTCCGTCGACCATCTGGCGGTAGCCGTTCTGCACGGTGGTCTCCGCGCCGCGCAGGTCACCGCGGTGGAGCACGCTGGTCGTGGTGCCGCCGGGGTCGGGGCTGGTGCGCACGTTGAGCACGTCGGCGGTGACCTCCACCCGGCACGGCGAGCTCAGCCCGGAGTTGGTGCTCAGCGACCCGCCGTCGAGCAGTACCAGCACACCGAGCACGACAGCGCAGCCTGCGGCGAAGAACCAGCTCCTGCCGTTCGGCTTCTTGACCTTGATCTGCATGATCTTCATCTGGTGGACACTCCGCCCGGACCCGGCTCGCGACCACTTGACGTTACCGCGCCCCGGCCACATCCTCCGGACGCGCCACGACGCCGGCCAGGGGATAGCGTGGGAAAGGGCTAGCGTACTAGCCGGCAGTCACCACGCTCCACCGTCCACATCCGACCCCCGAGTCACAGGCAGGCCACAGCAACGATGAAGGTCATCTACACCTACACCGACGAGGCGCCGGCGCTCGCAACGCACTCGTTCCTCCCGGTCATCGAGGCGTTCGCCGGCAAGACCGGTGTTGACGTCGAGACCCGCGACATCTCGCTGGCGGCCCGCATCCTGGCGCAGTTCCCGGACCAGCTGACCGAACAGCAGCGCGTGCCGGACTCGCTGGCCGAGCTCGGTGAGCTGGCCAAGACGCCCGAAGCCAACATCATCAAGCTGCCCAACATCAGCGCCTCGATCCCGCAGCTGAAGGCCGCGATCAAGGAGCTGCAGTCCGCCGGCTACGCCATCCCGGACTACCCGGAGAACCCCCAGACCGACGACGAGCGCGCCGCCCGCGCCGCCTACGACTCGGTCAAGGGCAGCGCCGTCAACCCGGTCCTGCGCGAGGGCAACTCCGACCGCCGCGCGCCGGCCTCGGTGAAGAAGTTCGCCCGGGCCCACCCGCACTCCATGGGCAAGTGGTCGCCGGAGTCCGCCTCGCACGTGACCACGATGGACGACGGTGACTTCCGCCACTCGGAGACCTCGGTCACTCTCGCCGACGCCGCCGAACTGCGCATCGAGCACACCGCCGCCGACGGCACGGTGACCGTGCTCAAGCCGTCGCTGCCGGTGCTGGCCGGTGAGATCGTGGACGCCGCGGTGCTGAGCAAGAACGCGCTGGACGCGTTCCTGGCCGAGCAGATCGCCGACGCCAAGGCCAAGGGCGTGCTGTTCTCGGTACACCTCAAGGCCACGATGATGAAGGTCTCCGACCCGATCATCTTCGGGCACGCGGTGAAGGCGTACTTCTCCGACGTGTTCGCCGAGTACGGCGACGACCTCGCCTCGGTGGGCGCCGACGCGGCCGACGGCCTGGCCAGTGTGCTCACCGCGCTGGAGAAGCTGCCCGCCGAGAAGCGCTCGGCGATCGAGGCGGCGATCAACTCCGCCTACCAGAGTGGGCCCTCGCTGGCCATGGTCGACTCCGACCGCGGCATCACGAACCTGCACGTGCCGAGCGACGTGATCATCGATGCTTCGATGCCCGCCGCGATCCGTTCCTCCGGCCAGATGTGGAACGCCGGCAACCAGCAGCAGGACGCCAAGTTCGTCATCCCGGACTCGTCCTACGCGGCGCTCTACGCCGAGACCGTCGACTTCTGCCGGGAGCACGGCGCGTTCGACCCGACGACCATGGGCACCACGCCCAACGTCGGCCTGATGGCGCAGAAGGCCGAGGAGTACGGCAGCCACGACAAGACGTTCGAGATCGCCGCGGCGGGCACCGTCCGGGTGGTGAATACCGCCGACGGCTCCACGCTGCTGGAGCACGACGTCGAGGCCGGCGACATCTGGCGCGCCTGCCAGACGAAGGACGCGCCGATCCGCAACTGGGTGGAGCTGGCCGTCTCGCGGGCCCGGGCCACCGGTTCGCCGGCCGTGTTCTGGCTCGACGAGACCCGCGGCCACGACGCCGAGGTGCTCAAGAAGGTCCGCGAGTACCTCGCCGAACAGGACACCGACGGGCTGACCATCGAGATCCTGCCGGTCGGCGAGGCCACCCGCTACACCCTGGCCCGCGCTAAGGCCGGCGAGGACACCATCTCGGTCACCGGCAACGTGCTGCGGGACTACCTCACCGACCTGTTCCCGATCATGGAGCTGGGTACCAGCGCCAAGATGCTCTCGATCGTGCCGCTGATGAACGGCGGCGGCCTGTTCGAGACCGGCGCCGGCGGCTCGGCGCCGAAGCACGTCCAGCAGTTGGTCAAGGAGAACCACCTGCGCTGGGACTCCCTCGGTGAGTTCCTCGCGCTGGCGGTCTCCCTGGAGTTCCTGGCCGACAAGGACGACAACCCCGGTGCCGCGGTGCTCGGCAAGGCACTCGACGACGCAACCGGCACGCTGCTGGAGAACGGCCAGTCCCCCTCGCGCAGGGTCGGCGAGCTGGACAACCGGGGCAGCCACTTCTACCTGGCGCTCTACTGGGCCCAGGCGCTGGCCGCGCAGACCGAGAACGCAGACCTGGCGAAGGTCTTCGCCCCGCTGGCCGAGCGGCTGGCCGCCGACGAGGACAAGATCGTCGGCGAGCTGAGCGGTGTGCAGGGCCACCCGGTCGAGCTGGGCGGTTACTACTACGTCGACAAGGCGAAGACCGACGAGATCATGCGCCCGAGCCCGACTCTGAACGCCGCGATCTCGGAGTTCTGACCGCGCGTACCGGCCGGCCCACGACGCCCCAGCCCCTGACCGGGCTGGGGCTGGGGCTGGGGCGTCGTTGGCGGGGCCTGGTCCGTAGCTGTGAGCGGGGTCGGCGAGCTGGATTCGTCGCGGTCGGCGTTCGTCAGGGATCGGCCGGAACGCCAACTGGTCGGTCCGCCGGACAGGTCCTAGCCTGGGCGGGTGGCTGTCAGTGCCGATACGTCCGCCAGTAATGCCGCCGCCGCACGACAGGTCGGCGACCGAATGACCGAGGCTGCCAAGGCCGTGCTGGCCAGCCTCGAGCGCGACCAACGCGCGCGGGCCGGCTGGGCGTGGTCGGACGCGGAGTCACAGACCGAGCGGCGGCGCTGGTTCTACACGCCGACCGACCACGGCGGACTGACCGTCAACGCCATGACACCCGGGCAGTACCAGCGCACGATGGTGTTGGTGGCCACCGGGCTGTCCGAGGCCGGCTACGTCACGGTGGCCACGATCATGGGTCTGGAGAACGCGCTGGACCGGACCGAGGGCTTCGCGTCGACGTTCGCGCGCGACCGGGGGCGCGACCCCGGCATGTACTACCTGCGCATCTTCGGCACGCCCGGCGAGGCGGTGTGGGGCTGGCGCTTCGGCGGGCACCACGTCTCGCTGAACAACCTGGTGGTGGACGGTGCGCTGGTCTCGTCGACACCGTGCTTCCTCGGCGCCGACCCGGCCACCGCTCCGCTGCTCGGCGCGACATCGCTGCGCCCGCTCGGCGCCGTGGAGGACCTTGGCCGCTCGCTGGTCCGGTCGCTGGACGACGCGCAGCGCTCGCTGGCCGTGCTGACGCCGCGCGCCCCGGTCGACGTGGTCGGCGCGAACCGGTCCCGGATTTCCTCCGGTGACCGGGTGGTCCCGCTGGGCGACCTGTTCCGCGGTCGGTTCGCCGACCCGGGCCTGGCACACGCGATGGATGCGGCGCACGAGGCCAACGAGTCGTACTACGGGATCACCCCCGCCGACCACGACGCCGTCGAACTGACCGCCGCCCCCCGGGGCGTGCCGGCCTCGTCGCTGGGCGCCGAACAGCGCGAGCTGCTGCTCGCCGTGCTGAACTGCTACACCGGCCGGGTTCCCGAGGAGCTGATCGCCCGCGAGGCGGCGCGGTACGCCGGGCCGCTGCTGGACGAGGTGCACTTCGCCTGGGCGGGCGGCCTCGCGCCGGGCGACGCCTGTTACTACCGGCTGCAGGGGCCTCGGCTGTTGGTCGAGTACGACAACACCCAGCGGATGGCCAACCACGCGCACTCCGTGTGGCGGGACCCCGAGGGCGACTTCGGCACGGACGTACTGGCCGCGCACCACACCGCCCACCACGCCTGAGACCAGCCCGATCTCCCCCGGTGGGCAGCTCGGGGTCGGTGCGGGCGGTGCGGGTCGGGTGCGGGTCGGATCAGCCCTGGATGAACGGGGTGCGCGGGATAGTGGCCGCGAGGATCACCATCACCAGCCCGAACCCGAGGTAGCAGAGCACGTCGATCGCCTGACTGCGGATCGCGAGCAACCCCGCCCTGTCGTCCGGCAGCAGGACCCGGGCCACCGCGCCGACCAGCAGCGCGCCGCCGATCAGTCCGGTGCCTTCGCGCCAGTGTTCGGCCAGCACCCGGATGAACCCGGCGGCGGCGATCACCCACACCATGCTGACCGCGCCGTGGGTCGGGATCCGGTCGGCGAGTCGGTGGCGCAGGTCCATCATGTGTCCGCTCTCCGTTCGGTCACGGCGTCCCGGCTGACCGTCCAACCGCGTCGCCGCCCATCCTGACAGAGCGCGCCCGACCGGGCCGCGCCGGATCGGTGCCGGCGGCCTCAGTCTTCGTAGTCAGTCTTCGTCGCCCAGGTCCACCAGCAGCCCATGCGCCCTGGCGAACCCGATGGCGAGCGACATGTCCACCTTGGCCCCGGTCACCCGGGCTGCCACCAGCGCCGACGCGTCGAGCATCGCTTCCCGCAGGTCCGCGCCCTCGAACCGGGCACCGTTCAACCGTGCGCCGGCGAGATTGGTGCCGCGCAGCGACGCGCCGCGCAGGTCGGCCGACACCAGGTTCGCCTCCCGCAGCCGCAGACCGGCCAGGCTGGTGTTCCGCAGGTCGGCACCACCCAGGGAGACGAGGCTGAGGTCGGTGTCGGTGATCGTGAGCGGCCGCAGTCGGCAGTCGGTGAACTGCGAGCCCATCAGGGTGCAGGACGACAGGGTGCTGCCGGCGAGTGTGGCGCGACTGAACACGCACGTCCGCAGGGCGGTGCCATGGTGCCGGGAGTCGCCGAGGTCGGCTCCGCTGAAGTCGCACTCGGTGAACTCGCACCGCTCGGTGACCAGCCCGCGCAGGTCGGCGTCGGTGAAGCGGCAGTCGACGAACTTCCGCCCGGACCACCGTTCACCGGCGAACACCTGGTCGGTGAAGTCCTCTCCGACGGTGAGCTCGTCCGAATCCTGTGCAGTCGCCTGGTCCACGTCCGCCTGCTCCATGTCTACCCGATCCACTTCCGGCCGATCCGCACTAGTGGCCGCCGCACTAGTGATGGTGCCCGTCGGCCGGACCGTGGTCATCGCCAGGACCGGTAAGCAGGACTGCCGCGGATCATGTCCTACCTCGTTCGGCCAGTCTTGCTCCCCCCGGTCAGCACGCCGCTGGCCGGCGCGCTGATCACCACCTCGTGGGCCGGCCGTCTCATCGGAAGTCCCGGGACCGAACCGCCACCTGCAGTACCAATCGGTCCAGCCGGTCGGCAAGCAGGTTCAACACACTCGGGGTGTCGTCGGTGCGCTCCAGCCGCCCCCGCACCAGCAGCGCCGAGCCGCCCATCGCCACAGCCCGGTACCGCGCCCAGAGGCCCGGCGAGCAGACCACGTTGAGCATGCCGGTCTCGTCCTCCAGGTTGAGGAAGGTGACCCCGCCCGCGGTGGCCGGGCGCTGTCGGTGCGTCACCAGGCCGCCGACCTTCACCCGGGTGCCGTCGGTGACCGATCTCAGCTCGGCGATCGAGAGCGCGTTGTCGGCGGTCAACCGGTCTCTCAGGTGCTCGAGGGGATGGCTGTCCGGGCTGACCCCGGTGGCCCAGACATCGGCGATGGTCAGCTCCGCGTCGGTCATCCCGGGCAGCGGCGGGGCGGCGACGCCCACCGAGGTACCGGGCAGATGGGTCGGCCGCTGCCCTGCCACCACCCCGGCCGCCCACAGCGCGGCCCGCCGATCCACCCCGAAGCACCCGAAAGCACCCGCGGTGGCCAACGCCTCCGCCTTCGGCACCGTCATCCGCACCCGGCGGGCCAGCGCCGACAGGTCGGCGAAGTGACCGTTCGCCCGCCGCTCCGCCTCGATCGACTCCGCCAGGTCCTGACCGACCGCCCGCACGCTGGACAGCCCGAGCCGGACCGCCCAACCGCCGAGGCTGTCCCGCGCCGGCTCCAGCACGGCGTCCGCCCCGGAGTGGTTCACGTCCGGGCCCAGGACCCGCACACCGTGCCGCCGCGCATCGGCGACCAGCGACTGCGGCGAGTAGAAGCCCATGGGCTGGGAGTTCAGCAACGCCGCGCAGAACGCCGCCGGGTGGTACAGCTTGAACCAGGAGCTGTAGTAGACCAGCGAGGCAAAGCTGATCGAATGGCTCTCCGGAAAGCCGAAGTTGGCGAACGCCAGCATCTTCTGGAAGATCGTGGTGGCGACCTCACCGGTGATCCCGTTCTCGGCCATCCCGGCGTAGAACCGCTCGCGCAGGCGTTCCATCTTCGTTTCGGAGCGTTTGGACCCCATCGCCCGGCGCAGCTCGTCGGCATCGGCGGCGGAGAAACCGGCCACATCCACCGCGATCTGCATCAGCTGCTCCTGGAACAGCGGCACCCCCAGCGTCTTGCTCAGCGCCTTCTCCAGCAGCGGGTGGTCGTAGCTGGGCGACTCCTGCCCCTTGCGCCGCCGGATGTACGGGTGCACCGAGCCGCCCTGGATCGGGCCGGGGCGGATCAGCGCAACCTCCACCACCAGGTCGTAGAACTTGCGCGGCTGGAGCCGGGGCAGCGTGGCGATCTGCGCCCGCGACTCCACCTGGAACACCCCGACCGAGTCGGCCCTGCAGAGCATGTCGTAGACCCCCGGATCGGTGGGCTGCAGCTGGTGCAGCTCGATCCGCGGCCCGTCGTTCTCGGCCACCAGGTCGATCATCTTGTGCAGTGCGGTGAGCATGCCCAGCCCGAGCAGGTCGAACTTGACCAGACCGGCGGCGGCGCAGTCGTCCTTGTCCCACTGCACCACGGTGCGGTTCTCCATCCGGGCCCACTCCACCGGCACCACCTCGGACACCGGCCGGTCGCAGATCACCATGCCGCCGGAGTGGATACCGAGGTGTCGCGGGAAACCGAGGAGCTCGTCGGCGAGCGCCCGGACGTTCTCCGGGATGCCGTCCGGGTCGACCGGGGAGCTGTCGGTGCTCTCCCCCACGGTGGGGCCCCAGCGCTCGATCCGCTTGCTCCAGGCGTCCTGCTGGCCGGGCGAGAACCCCAGTGCCTTGGCCATGTCCCGGACCGCCGAGCGGGGTCGGTAGGAGATCACGTTCGCCACCTGGGCGGTGTGCGTGCGCTCGTAGGTCTCGTAGACGTACTGGATGACCTCCTCACGCCGGCCGGACTCGATGTCCAGGTCGATGTCCGGGTAGCCGTCCCGGGCCGGGGAGAGGAACCGCTCGAAGAGCAGGCCGTGCTCGACCGCGTCCACAGCGGTGATACCCAGCGCATAGCAGACCGCCGAGTTGGCCGCGGAGCCCCGGCCCTGACAGAGGATGTTGCTCTTGCGGCAGAACGACACGATGTCGTGCACGATCAGGAAGTAACCGGGGAAGTTCTTCGCCTCGATCACTTTCAGCTCGTGCTCGATCGTCTCGATCGCGGCCGGGTTCTCGGCATGGCTGCCGTAGCGGGCGGCCACCCCCTGGTAGGTCAGCCTGCGCAGCCAGTCGGCCTCCGTCTGCCCGGTGGGCACCGGGAACGGCGGCAGGTCCGGTGCGAGTAGCCGCAACTCGAAGGACAGCTCCCGGCCCAGCGCGGCGGCCCTGGCCACCGCCCCGGGGTAGCGCGCGTCGAACCGGGCGGACATCTCCGCGCCGCTGCGCAGGTAGGCCGCCGGCGCGGCGGGCAGCCAGCCGTCCGCGTCGTCGAGCCCCCGCCGTGCCCGGACCGCGGCCAGCGCGGTGGCCAGCGGATATCGCGCCGGGGTGGCGTAGTGCACGGCGTTGGTGGCCACCGTGGGAACCCCGGCCAGGCCGGCGAGCTCGGCGAGCACGTCGTTGCGCTCGGTGTCGGTGGGCAACCCGTGATCGGTGAGCTCGACGGCAACGTGCTCGGCGCCGAACAACTCGATCAGCCGGCCCAGCTCGGCGGCCGCCGCCGCCGACCCGTGCCGCGCGAGCGCCCGCCGGACCGAGCCCTTGCGGCAACCGGTGAGCGCCATGACCTTGCCGGCGGTGTCGGCCGCCACCTCCTCCAGCTGGTAGACCGGCCGCCCCTTCTCCCGCCCCCGCAGCTGGGCGGCGCTGATCGTGTGGCACAGCGCCCCGTACCCCTCCGGTCCCCTGGCCAGCAGCAACAGGTGGGTGCCCTCCGGATCGGGCACGCCGTTCTGCGGGGCGGTGAGCCCGAGGCTCAGCTCGGCGCCGAACACCGTGCGCACCCCGAGCTCGGCCGCCGCCTCGGCGAACCGCACCACCCCGTACATGCCGTCGTGGTCGGTGAGCGCGATCGCCTCAAGGCCCAGGCGGGAGGCCTGCTCGGCAAGCTCCTCGGGGTGACTGGCCCCGTCCAGGAAGCTGAAGTTGGAGTGGCAGTGCAACTCGGCATAGGGCACCCGGGTGGCCGCGTGGGTCACCGCCGGCGGCTCCTCGGGCGGGCGGTAGGGCGATCGCTTGCGGGACCAGGCCGGGCTGTCCCCGCCGTCGCCGGGCATACCGGGCGGAGTTGCTCCGACCAGGCTGGCGCCGTCCTTCGGTTTGCCGGACAGCGCCCGTTCCAACTCGGACCAGCTGACATCGGGATTGTTGAAGCCCATACCCGACCTCAGGCCGGCGCCGGTGCATCCCGGCAACCACCGGGGGCGACCCCCCGAGGCGAAGGCCGCCGCAGGAAGTGCCGGCCGCTCGGGCTGCGCCAGATGACCATGCCACTGGGATGCTCGGAGACAGTCCACCCCGGGCGGCGAGCCAGCAGTGGATAAACCCGGCAGGGGGCGGCCGCGGCCTCAGACCGTTGACCCATCAGATCGAACATATGTTCGACTATAGGCCGCGGTGGCCGGTGCTGCCAGCCTCCGTTCGAGTCATCCTGTGGTCAGTCGTACACACCGGTGACCGACCACCGACCGTCCCGACAGAGCAGCAGCAGCGCCCGCTCCACCGACTCGTCGGCGCCCGCCCCGTCGTGGGCGGCACCCACATCTAACGCTTCCTCGCCGCCGAGACCCGCCGACCCGCCGAGCACCACCTGCAGTCGACTGCCCCGCCACCCGGCCGTGGTGTCCCACCAGCGCTGATCCACCGGCCAGGGCCCGGCCCAGCCGCGCACCGGGACCGGCCGGCCGCCGTCCACCGCCACCGCCGCCGGGGCCGAGGTCAACACGTACCGATCGGTGACCCGGACCGGGCGCCCGGACCCGTCCCACACCTCAGCCGCCGGCGGCTTGGCCGGAACCGTGGTCGGTGAGGGGGCCGGCAGCCGGCCCGGCCACGGCGGCACCTCCGACCACGGTTCCGGCCCCGAACCGGCTCGCCGGCCCGCCCCCGAACCGGCTCGCCGGCCGGCGCCCTGGCCAGCGGCGGGAGACTCCCCGTCCGACGCCGGGCGCTCATCCCCCCAGGGCACCAGCCGGACCCGTTCCGCCGGATCCCGCCCGCCCTCGAGCACAGCGGTGAACACCCCCTCCGGCCCCAGCATCGCCTGCACCCGCACCAGGGCCCGGCCGGCCCGCTCGCCGGCGGCTCCGACGTCGCCCCACAGCCCCAGCTGCAGCGCGCCGGCGGTGACCACCTCCTCACCGGACAGCCGCAGCAGCCTGAGGCCGCCGGACTCCACCCCCACCTCACCGACCGGAGCGCCCCGGCGGATCAGCTCCCGGGTGAGCCAGGCCTCCAACTGCCAGCGCACCCGGTCCACCGTGCCGGCCGGTGTCAGTGGCTCGGCGCAGCGCCAGACCCGGTACAGCTCGGTGCCGTCCAGGGTGCGCGCCTGGATACCGAGTCGGGTGCAGGCCAGCCCATGCCCGGCGAGCAGCGCGTGCAGCTGCTCGGCCAACGCCCGGGAGGCGAACGCCGCCGCGTCCACCCTGTTGACCGGCGGATCCAGCTCGACGGCCACGGCGAGCTCCTCCGCCGGGCGGCGGCGCGCCGGGGGACGCGGATCCAACCCCCTGGCCAGCCGGTGCGCGAGCACCGCGTCGGCGCCGAACCGGGATGCCACATCGCCCGCCGGCAACCGGCCGAAGGCGCCCAGGCTGCGCAACCCCAGCCGACGCAGCAGGTCGATCAGCTCGGCCCGATCGACCCCGGGCTCCCGGTCGAGTTCGTCAACCGGGAGGGGGCCGAGGAACTCCTCGGTCCGCCCCTGCTCCACCACCACTCCCCGGTGCGCGGCCAGGGTCGCGGCGAACAACCCGTCCGCGATGCCGATCTGGCATTCCGCGCCGGTACGCCCGGCGACGTGGTCGATCAGCCGCTCGGCCGTCGACCGGGTACTCCCGAAGTAGCCGACCGGCCCCTGGGCGAGCAGCGCGATCAGGCCGGGGCGGACCACCTCCACCCCCGGTGCCAGCTCCTCCACGGCGAGCGCGACCTGCTCGAACAGTCGGGCATCGCGCTCCGGGTCGGCATCCAGCACGGCCAGCTCCGGACAGCGGGCCTGCGCTTCCCGTCGGCGCAGGCCTCGCCGCACCCCCTGCGCCCTGGCCACCGCCGAGCAGGCCAGCACCCGGTTGGCCGCCACCACCGCCGCCGGCCGGTGCGGGCTCACCCCGGCCGCGGCGACCGCCGCCACCACCGGCCAGTCCGGGCACCACAGCGCAAGAATCCGGGGTGCCGGCTCGCTCACCGCGCCCCGACCGGCGAGCCGGACACGCTCATCCCGCCTCCCGCTCACTCGCCGGCGCCGCCAGCCCAGTAGTTCGTTGACCAGCACCGACCGGCCAGTTCATGTCGGCAACCGCACCTTCCGGCCCAGGCAGCAGGACCGAGGCGAGCCGCCCTCGATGCACCACTCCCCGGCCGCTGACCCGAACCCGGGCCCGCCGGCTCCGCAACCGCCCCGCCCCACCGCCGACCAGCCCCTGCCACCGCCCGGCCACCGCCGCCACCTCCAGATCCGCCCCCGGCCAGCGACCGACCGGCAGCAACACCGAACCCCGGTGGCGTGCCCTGGCCGCCAGCCGCTGCCGGTCACCGGCACGGAGCCGCTCAACCCCGGCCACCGCGACCAGATCCAGCCCGTCCAGCAACGCGGCGGTCACCGCCACCAGATCAGTGCCCGGCCGGGGCACCAGCGCCACCCGAGGCAGCGCCAGACCGGCCTCGGCCGCCGCGACCAGCCCCACCTCCGGCAGCCCCACCAGCGCGCACCAGGCACCCTCGGCGGACGCCTCCGCCAGCAGCGCCAGCAACAACCCGGTCGACGACCGCACCGCGACGGTGCTCCCTCGACGGAGCCCGGCACCCGGCAGCACCGATCGCAGCGGCGCGGCGACCGGCAGCATCCGCTCGCCCTCCACCGGCGGCGCCATGGCCTGCTTCCCGCCCCATGCCTTGGTGGCCCGGCCGAGCAAGCTCCTGGCCTCGTGCAGTCGCGCGGCCCGCTCGTCCGGGAGCGGCTCCGAAAACGGCTCCGAAAGGGACACAGCCGGCCCGGACGACACGGCTGCCACCCGCGACCCGACCGGTACCGAAGACGCCGAAGCCACCCTCACGGCCCACCTCCACCTCAACAGCTGACAACCGACCACCGCGACCCATCACCGACAGGCCAGCGCTGATCCGGCGCCGGGAGCCGGCCACCCAGGAATCGCCAGCACCGTCAGCTCATTTGACATCGAACATCTGTTCGAACAGAATAAGCGCATGACGGCACGCTCGGTCAAGGGGTCAGGAAGGGGAATGCGGTGGCCACCGGCAGCAGCACGTTGGTCGCGGACAGCGACGGAGGGTCGGCGCTCGGCCCGCTCGCCGGCGACCAGGAGCGGGGGGACATCGCGGTCGCACCGTGCGAGGAACGCCCGCCAGCGGCCCTCAACCCGGGGGCGGCGAACTCCGGGATCGGCGGCTCCGGGTGCCCGCCCAACTCGGGGGGCACCCGCGCGCCACGGTGTCGGTCAGTGCGCGAAGTGTCGGGTACCGGTCAGGTACAGCGGTACGCCGGCAGCGGCCGCGGCGGCCGTCACCTCCGGGTCGCGGATCGACCCGCCCGGCTGCACCACGGCGCGCACCCCGGCCCGCAGCAACAGCTCCAGCCCGTCCGGGAACGGGAAGAACGCGTCGGACGCGGCCACCGAGCCGGAAACGCGGTCACCCGCCCGTTGGATCGCCAGCCCGGCCGCATCCACCCGGTTCACCTGACCCATGCCGACGCCCACCGTGGCGAGGTCGCGGGCCAGCAGGATCGCGTTCGACTTCACTGCCCGGCAGGCCCGCCAGGCGAACGCAAGGTCGGCCAGGGTCGCGGCGTCCACCGGCTCCCCGGTGGCCAGCTCCCACTTCGCCTGGTCATCCCCGGGTGCGTCGATCAGGTCTCGGCTCTGCACCAGCAGGCCACCACTCACCGCGCGCATCTCGATCCCGGCCCGGGGCGCGCCGGTCACCCTGAGCACCCGGACGTTGCGCTTCCGGGTCAGTACCTCCAGCGCCCCCTCGGCGTAACCCGGGGCCGCGACCACCTCGGTGAACACCTCGGCGATCTGTTCCGCCATCGCCACGCTGACCTCGCGGTTGGCCGCGATGACGCCGCCGTACGCGCTGACCGGGTCACAGGCATGCGCCTTGCGGTGCGCTTCCGCGATCGCCGCGCCCGGGTCATCCGCGAGGCTCGGCGAGGCCACCGCGATGCCGCACGGGTTGGCGTGCTTGATGATCGCCACACAGGCGTCGTCGTGATCGTGCGCGGCGCGCCAGGCGGCGTCCGCGTCGATGTAGTTGTTGTACGACATCTCCTTGCCGTGCAGCTGCTCGGCGCCGGCCAGCCCGTCGGGCACCCCGCCCGAGCCGACGACGTACAGCGCGGCGGCCTGGTGCGGGTTCTCCCCGTAGCGCAGCCCGGCGCGCCGGGTCCAGGTACCGCCCATCCAGGACGGGAGCGGGGAGGCGCCGTCCAGCTCGCTCTCCGGGGCGAGCACCTCACCCATCCAGGACGCCACCGCCACGTCGTACGCGGCGGTGTGCCGGTAGGCCTCGGCGGCCAGTCGCTGCCGGTCGGCCAGGCTGAACCCGCCGCCGCCGATCTGTTCCAACGCCCACTGGTAGTGCGCCGGATCGACCAGCACCGCAACGCTGGCGTGGTTCTTGGCCGCCGCCCGCACCATGGCGGGGCCGCCGATGTCGATCTGCTCGACACAGTCCTCCGGGCCGGCGCCGGACGCGACGGTGTCGGTGAACGGGTAGAGGTTGCTGACCAACAGATCGAACGGGGCGACCTCGAGCTGGGCGAGCTGCGCGAGGTGCTCGGGCTTGCGGGTGTCCGCGAGCAGACCGGCGTGGATCCGGGGGTGCAGCGTCTTGACCCGTCCGTCCAGGCACTCCGGGAACGAGGTGACCTCCTCGACCCTGGTCACCGGCACTCCGGCGTCGGCGATCCGCTGCGCGGTCGACCCGGTGGAGACGATCTCCACGCCGGCCGCGTGCAGTCCGGTGGCCAGGTCCAGCAGGCCGGCCTTGTCGTAGACGCTGATCAGTGCGCGCCGGACGGGCCGGCGGTCGCTCTGCGGGTTGGGACTCACGGGATGCTCACCTCTCGTCCGGTCACGGTGGCACCGTGGGCGGCCAGCGCGGCCACCGTCACCACCAGCAACCGCCGTTCTTCGATCTTGATCCGCTCGTGCAGGGTCTCTTCGGTGTCACCGGGCAGCACCGGCACCGCGCGCTGGGCGAGCACCGGTCCGGTGTCCACTCCCGCGTCGACCAGGTGCAGGGTGCAGCCGGTGATCTTCACTCCGTGGGCCAGCGCATCGCGTACCGCGTGCACCCCAGGGAAGGCCGGCAGCAGCGCCGGATGGGTGTTCAGCACCGGGACACCGACGCCGGCCAGGAAAGCCGGGGACAGCACCTTCATGAAGCCGGCGCTCACCACCAGGTCCGGCTGGTGCTCGGCGACCGCTTTGACGAGAGCGTCGTTCCAGGCGTCCCGGTCCGGGTGATCGCGCAGCGCGACGCTGAAGGACGGCAGCCCGGCGTCTTCGGCACGGGTCAGGCCGGCGATGTCGGCACGGTCCGCGCCGACCGCGACAACCTGTGCCGGGTAGTCGCCGGACGCGCCGGCATCGAGTAGGGCCTGCAGCAAGGTGCCCGAGCCGGAGACCAGTACGACCGTTCGGGCGGGTACCGGCAGCTCCAGCCGGTAGGGGGTGCTCGACGTGCTCAGCTCTGACTCCTCGACTTCCCCTGATCGGCGGCGCCTCCAGGGTAACCAGCGGGAGTGACCCAGGGACGACCGGCACTCGTGCGACGGGCAAACGGTACGCGGCACTGCTCCTGACCGCCCCGGATCGGGCCGTCCTACCTCCGGCGGCGCCACCATCGGCCTGCCGCCCGGCCATCCGCTCGCGGTGTCCGCCGGCCGGCGGATGCCCGGGTGCCGGCCGGGGCGTCCCGGTCGACATCCGCGTCAGTGTCCTCCAGATCGTGCCCAGCAGGCCCGGTCCGGCTCGATCCGCCCTGATCAGGCCCGGTCACAGCGGACTCGGCCACCGTCGGGCCGGTGCCGAATCCGCCCGTCCCGGCTTCGCGGAGATCGGCCTCGCCGGTGTCGAGGTAGCTGTCCAGCTCGGCATCCAGATCATCGTCGAAGAAGTCCGGCTCGACGAACTCCGACTTGTCGTAAGCGGTCTCCGACCCCTCCTGTTGATCGCGGCCTGCGTGTGTGGGTTCACGCCGGCGGATGTGGTCGAGTTCACCGGCGTCGGCGTTTTCGAGCTGACGGTCGTCCCGCTCGGCGAGCTCGCTGGCGTCCCGCTCGGCGAGCTCGGTGTCGTCGTACCCGGCGAGCTCGCTGGCGTCCCGCTCAGCAAGCTCGGTGTCGTCGTACCCGGCGAGCTCGGCGCCGTCGCGCTCAGTGAGCTCCTGGTCCTCGAACCCGCGTTCGTCGGCGTGCGCACGCTCGTCGTAGTCGGCCTCGTCCCCGGCCTCGTCGTAGTCAGCCTCGTCGTAGTCGGCCTCGTCGTAGTCAGCCTCGTCGTAGTCAGCCTCGTCGTCGGGCTCGTCCTCAGCCTCGTCGTATCCGGTCTCGTCGTACTCACGCTCTTCGGATCCGGCCTCGTCGTAACCGTCGTCGTAACCGTCGTAACCGTCGCCGTACTCGGCGTCCCCGCCTCCCGGCTCGTCGAGCCTGCGCTCGCCGGCGGCCACCGAAACGCCGGCCACCGCCCCGGCGGTGCTCGCGCCGGGTCCGGCACGTCGAGCCGAACGTCGCAGCCCGGGCAGCCGGGACCGCCCCGCCCGCTCCGGCAGCAACGCCACCGCGACCGCCGGCACCGCGATCCAGCCCAGCAGCGAACCGGCGAGTGCCAACGCGGGCAGGTCGACCGGGTCGAACGGCCCGGCGGCGAGTCGGCCGCTGACGATCGCGGCGAGCAGCCCGAAGCCGACGGCGAGCGTCACCGCGGCCACTGCCACCGCGCACAGCCGGCGCACCGGCTCCGGATCCGCCCGGCGGCACTGTCGGCCGACCAGCACACCGGCCAGCACCGGCAGCAGGAACACCACCACCGCCCAACCCGGTGGCGCGAGCGCCGGCATCGCGGCCATCAGGGGGACCGGCGGCAGTGGCCCGGGCGCGGTGAACAGCGGCGACGCGGCCGCCGCTCCGATCGAGAGGCCTGGCCCGGCGAGCCAGCTGACCGAGGCGATCAGCGCGTTCGGCAGGTAGCACAGCGAGAGCAGGGCGATGCCGAATCCGGCGCCGAGTCCGGGCGCCGTCGACTGGAACCGTGCGGACACCTCGCCGACGGCGACGAGCAGGGCGGCGAGCAGCATCAACGCGCCCTCGGTCGCCAGTGCCGCGGCGCCGACCCGAGCCGCCGCAATCCCTCCGCGCGCCCAGCCCGGCGCGGCATACCACCAGGCCGGCAGGCCGGTACACCGCAGCGCGCCCAGCCCGGCGCCCGTCGCGGCGACCACGCCACCACCGAGCAGCGCGGCCCACGGGGCGGCCTGCACCGGGCTCTGCGGCAGCGCGGTGGCGAGCACCGCGACCGAGGCGTGCGCGCCGGCCAGCGTGGCCACCACCGCGGAGGCGTCCTCCCGCAGGCGGCCGCCGAGACGGCGGGTCGCCCTGGTCGCCAGTACGGCGGCGAGGGCGAGCACGGCGGCGGTCGGCACCAGCGGCAGCACGCCCAGGGGTGCACCGGCCACCACCAGCGGGACCTGATGGGCAGCGAGCCAGAGCGGGATGGCGGCCACGAGCAGTGCCCTGATCGCCGGTCCGGCACCCGCCGTCAGCCCGGCCAGCGCCGCGACCAACGCCATCGCCAGGTAGCTGAGCAGCACGCTGAGCACCGCGGCGCCGGTCAGCAGGCGCAGCCGGTCGCCGGAGTTCTGGATCGGCGCGCGGTCAGGGGCGGCCGGCGGCTCGGCTACCGGGGCGGCGGCCGACGGGTCGATGTCGGCCGGGTCCACGGGCGCGGCGCGGCCACGGACCCTGGACGGGGAGCGTGAGGACGAGGACACAGCGCGGTGCGATCAGCCGTTGGCGCCGTTGCCCGCGCCCTTGTCCGAGCTCGGATAGGGCTGCGGGCGGGGCGGTGACTGGGTCGTCTGCTCCGAGCCCGTCGGGCCCGGGTCGGGTGCACCGGAATCGCCGGAGCCGGTCGAGGGTGTCTCGTCGGTGACCCCGGCGACCGCCGCGTGCTGGCCGGCAAAACCGGGCAGCACCGCGGTGGCCCCCGCCTTCGGGGTGGGGCTCGGCCGGTCAGTGGCCGGCTGGTTGCCAGAGCCACCGGGCGGCGCCTGGGCGCCCTCCGGTGGGGCGTCGACGGGTGAGCCGGAAGCCGGGAGCGGGGCGGCGGCGGGCGAAGCGGAGTCGGGTGTGGTCGGGGTGGCGGCCGGCGGGCCCGAGGCGGGGTAGCTCGGCGGGGTCTGCTGTCCCAACGGGGACTGCGGGTCGGGTTGCCACGGCAGGGGCGCCTGCCCTGGCTGGGCGGGCGGTCCGTACGGCCCTGCGTCGCCGGGTTGCTGCGGCGAGTAGCCGGGGAACCCGCCGGGCCCGCCCGCCTGCGCCGGGGCACCAGAACCCGCCGGGTAACCGCCCTGCTGGTAACCGCCCTGCTGATAACCGCCCTGCTGATAACCGCCCTGCTGATAACCGCCCTGCTGATAAGCGCCCTGCTGATAAGCGGCAGGCTGCTGCGGATACCCGCCGTAACCACCGGGAGACTGCGCATAGCTGGCCGGTGAACCGGGCGCCGCCTGGTAACCGGGCTGCCCGCCGCCGTACTGCGCACCGCCGTACTGGCCCCCGGGCTGCTGGCCGCCGAACTGGCCACCCGGCTGCTCGCCACCCGGCTGTTGGGCACCCGGCTGCTGGCCGCCGTACTGGCCACCCGGCTGCTGGCCCCCGAACTGACCACCGGCGAACTGGCCGGCCGGGTACTGACCACCGGCGTACGGGTTGGCCTGGTAGCCCTCCGCGGGGAACTGCGCGTACTGGCCACCGCCGTACGACCCACCGGCCTGACCCGGCCCACCGGGCTGACCCGGCCCACCGGGCTGACCCGGGCCCGACTGCCCGCCCTGACCCGCGGCCCCCCGACCGTCCCGGTCGCCCCGACCACCGCGGCCAGAACCGGAGCCGAACCGGAAGCCGGCCGGGCGCCGCGCCCCGGTGCTCACCAGATCCTGGTCGACCAACAGCGCACCGATGGCGGCCAGCAGCAGGAGCACGCACAGCACCAGCGCCACGATCGCGGTCGCGCTGAGCGAGGACGACGTGGTCGCGGTCTTCTGGATCACTTGCAGCGCGCCGACCGCACTGACCACCACGGCGGGCGCGAGCAGCCACCGGGTGCTGGGCAGCACGGACACGGCGGCGAGCAGTCCGCCTCCCACCAGCATGGCCCCGGGGAGCGCGCTGACCAGCGTGGACACTCCGGCGGTGAACCCGAGCAGGTAGATGAGCACGGCCAGCGCGGCGGCGGCCAGGGCCAGCGTCCTGGTGAGGCCGGCGGCGCCGGCGGGCTCCGACGTCGGTGAACCCGAGGGCTCACCGGTGGGGTTGCTCATCGCGACCTCCTGCTCGACGCGGCCAGGCTAGTCAGATCGGCTCACCATGGGCAGGTACGCCTCGACACGCCGGCCGCCAATGTCGTGGCGGGACGTGATCCCACTCCCGCCGCGACAGTAGTGTCCTGAGTCCGAAATGCTCTCCGCCGTCTCCGGCGAAGGACATCGAACTCAGGACACTAGCGTCCGGCCGGTGCACTGCCTGTGAGGCACGGGCAGTGCACCTACTTCATGATCTCCTTCATCAGCGCGGCGGTCTCGCTGGGGGTTTTGCCGACCTTGACCCCGGCGGCTTCGAGGGCTTCCTGTTTGGCCGCCGCGGTGCCGGCGGAGCCGGAGACGATGGCGCCGGCGTGGCCCATGGTCTTGCCCTCGGGGGCGGTGAAGCCGGCGACGTAGCCGACGACCGGTTTGGTGACGTTGGCCTTGATGAAGTCGGCGGCGCGTTCTTCGGCGTCGCCGCCGATCTCGCCGATCATCACGATCGCGTCGGTGTCGGGGTCGGCCTGGAAGGCCTCGAGCGCGTCGATGTGGGTGGTGCCGATGATCGGGTCACCGCCGATGCCGATGGCGCTGGAGAAGCCGATGTCGCGCAGTTCGTACATCATCTGGTAGGTCAGCGTGCCGGACTTGGAGACCAGTCCGATCCGTCCCGGGCCGGCGATGTCGGCGGGGATGATGCCGGCGTTGGACTTGCCGGGGCTGATGATGCCCGGACAGTTCGGCCCGATGATCCGGGTCTGGTTGCCCTTGGCGCAGGCGTGCGCCCAGAAGTACGCCGAGTCGTGCACCGGGATGCCCTCGGTGATCACCACGGCCAGCGGGATCGCCGCATCGATGGCCTCGATCACCGCGTCCTTAGCGAACTTCGGCGGTACGAACACCACCGACACGTCCGCGCCGGTCTCCTTCATGGCCTCTTCGACGGTGCCGAACACGGTGAGGTCCTGGCCGCCGATGTTGACGGTCTGCCCCGCCTTGCGCGCGTTCACCCCGCCGACGATGTTCGTGCCGGCGGCGAGCATCTTGGCGCTGTGCTTGGTGCCCTCACCGCCGGTGATGCCCTGCACGATGACCTTGCTGTTCTCGTTCAGGAAGATCGACATGGTCAGGCCCCCGCTGCCGCAAGCTCGGCGGCCTTGTCGGCCGCGTTGTCCATCGTGTCCACCTGAGTGACGAGCGGGTGGTTCGCCTCGTCCAGGATGCGCCGGCCCTCGAGGACGTTGTTGCCGTCGAGCCGCACGACCAGTGGCTTGGTCGCCTGCTCGCCGAGGATCTTCAGTGCCTCGACGATGCCGGTGGCCACCGCGTCGCAGGCGGTGATGCCGCCGAAGACGTTCACGAACACGCTGCGCACGTCCGGGTCGCCCAGGATCACGTCCAGCCCGGCCGCCATCACCGCCGCGGAGGCACCACCGCCGATGTCCAGGAAGTTGGCCGGCTTGACCCCGTTGTGCCGCTCGCCCGCGTAGGCGACGACGTCGAGCGTGGACATGACCAGGCCGGCGCCGTTGCCGATGATCCCGACCTCGCCGTCCAGCTTGACGTAGTTGAGGTTCTTCGCCTTGGCCTTGGCCTCCAGGGGGTCCTCGGCGCGCTTGTCCACCAGGGCGGCGTGCCCGGGGTGGCGGAAGTCGGCGTTCTCGTCGAGGGTGACCTTGCCGTCCAGGGCGATGACGTTGTCCTGCGGGTCACGGACCAGCGGGTTCACCTCGACCAGCGTGGCGTCCTCGGCCACGAAGGTCTCCCAGAGCTTCACGATGACGTCGGCGGCCTTCTCGGCCACCTCGGCCGGGATCTTGCCCGCCGCGACGATCTCGGCGGCCTTGGCCTTGTCCACCCCGGTGATCGAGTCGACCGGAATCTTGGCGAGCGCGTCGGGGCGCTCCACGGCCAGCTGCTCGATCTCCATGCCGCCCTCGGCGCTGGCCATCGCCAGGAAGGTGCGGTTCGACCGATCCAGCAGGAAGGAGAAGTAGTACTCCTCGGCGATGTCGCTGGCCGCGGTCACCAGCACCTGGTGCACCGTGTGGCCCTTGATGTCCATTCCCAGGATGGCCTGCGCCTTCTCCTGGGCCTGCGCGGCGTCGGTGGCCAGCTTGACGCCACCTGCCTTACCACGGCCACCGGTCTTCACCTGGGCCTTCACGACAACGGCGGCGCCGATCTCGGTCGCGACCTCGGCTGCCTCTTCGGCCGTGGTCACGGTGCGGCCCGGCAACACCGGGACGCCATGCGCGGCGAAAAGATCCTTCGCCTGGTACTCGTACAGGTCCACTGTCTCTCCTGCCACACGTGATGTCGTGGGCCGCCTCGTGGCTCTGGGCTCCCACACTGTGAGCTGCGAGGACGACCTTATCGGCGCTCGATGTCCGCGCGGCGGTCCGCCTCGGTGAACCCCCTCACGTCCCGGAGGGTCTACCGGGGTGAGTTAACGGATTCCTCTCCCGCACCAGCGGCGGAGGCCGCCGCGGTGCTCAGCGCGGCCGAGGCGAGCCGGCCGAGCTCGTGCATCTCCTCGACGGTGAGGGCGGTGCCCATGATCTCGGCCATCCGCCGGTTGGTGGCATCCTCGGCGGCCTGGCGGTTGGCCTCCTTGCCCTCGCCGGTGGCGAACGGCTCGGGCCAGCCGAAGAACGCGCAGTACTCGGCGCCGCGGTTCAGCATGTGCGCCTCGATCGGGGTCAGCCCGGACATCGCCAGCGCCGCCGTGTGCACCGAGCCGCGCAGCTCACGCAGCTTGAACATCACCTGCAGCGCACGGGCCGGGGCGTCCTCGGCCAGCGGCATCGACTTCCAGCCGGCGAACAGCGGCATACCGAGCACCGGGGCGCTGTCGACGACCCGCTGGCCCAGCTCGACGATCCGGTCCAGGCCCTCGGCGCCGCTCAGGTGCCTGCGCGCGAACTCCGCGACCTGGTCGTTGTAGACGGCGGCGCCACCGGCCGCGCCGTGCACGGCCAGCCCCTGCTCCCAGAACATCTTCACCACGTTCGGCTCGAACACCGCGAACACGGCGTTCACCGTGCTCGCGTCGGCGTCGCCGAGCACTCCGCCGCGCCCGGCGAAGTAACCGGCGAACGGGTGCGGGTAGCCGTTCTCGGTGCTCCGGGCGAACGTCTCCGGGTGCAGCATGTAGAGGGCGCCGATCTCCTCGATCGGACCACCGGCCGCGCGCGCGGCCTCCAGCGTGCTCGTATCGCTCAAGGGTTGGACTCCTCGTTGTCTCCAGCGGCGCCGTCGCCGACCGAACCGCCGCGAATCTAACGCAGTAGTCAGCCGGTCACCGACCGCGAACACGCGAGATGATCCGCACGAGAGAGGCGCTGAGCCGTTAGGGGGACATGAACCCGGTACCCGATCGGTCCGGTGCGCTCAGGATTCGGCGGCCTCGGAGTCGGGCACGCTCTCCCGGACCCAGTCGACGATCTCCTGGCTGGTCGTGCCGGGGGCGAACACCTTGGCCACCCCCAGCTCGGTGAGCGCCGCGATGTCGGTCTCCGGGACGGTCCCGCCGCCGAACACCAGCACGTCCTGTGCGTCGCGCTCCTTGAACAGCTCCAGCACCTTCGGGATCAGCGTCAGGTGCGCCCCGGACGGGATGGCAAGGCCCACCGCGTCGGCATCCTCCTGCAGCGCGGTCTGCACGATCTGTTCCGGCGTCTGGTGCAGGCCGGTGTAGATGACCTCCATGCCGGCATCCCGCAGCGCCCTGGCCACCACCTCGGCGCCCCGGTCGGGCCCGTCCAGGCCGGGCTCGGCGATCACCACCCGGATCCGCCCGGTCACCTCGGCACCTCCTCGCGCTCAGGCAGGGCGAGAGCCGCCGGAGCGGAGCTGGGAACGGCTTTCGGGCGGCCACGCAGTACCCCACGCATTACCCCACGCAGTACCAGAGCCCCCGCGACCAGAACGAGTACCAGGCACAACCCGCTCGCCCAGGCACCCTCGCCGACGCTGTCGCCCACCGCCAGACCCGGCGTCACCGCGAGCCGCAGCACCCGGAACAGCAGTACCGCGACCACGCCGGCGAACAGCGCGATGGCCCGCGCCGGCCGGCATCTCGGCCCGATCAGCGCCGCGCCGGCGGTCACCGCGAACCCCGCCAGCAGCGCCCACGACGGCAGCCCGAACGGCGGCTGCAACACCCCCGTGGTGCCCCAGCCCACCCCGTCCAGCAGCGGCAGCCAGAACGCCGGTACCGCAAGCACCGCCGCCGCGACCGCCGCCGCCGGCAGCGGTCCCTCGTACGGGGTCCTGGTCACCTCGACCTCGTCCCGCTCGAAGCCGCCGGCGAGTACCACGGCGAGCCCGGCGGCCCCGGCCAGCGCCACGCTGAGCAGCATCAGCCCGAGCCCCACGCCGGCGCTCACCCCGGGCAGCCCGAGCACGGCGAGCAGCGCGGCCAACGGATCGCCGGCCGCCAGCGGCACCACCACCAGCACGACGGCCAGCGCGGGTCGGACCGTCGGCCCGAGTCGCCGGGTCGCGGTGAGCACCCCCAGCGGCACCAGCAGGACACCGGCCGCGATCAGCATCCAGCGGGCCACCAGCTGCGGGTGCGGCAGGTCGGCGGCCAGCCGCAGCGGCTCGGTCAGTGCGGCGGCGACCGCGCAGCCGCCGGCCAGCACGGTCAGCCCGGCGCCGGCCAGCCGGCAGCGCACCGCCAGCGCGGTTGCCGGTGCCCCGGCCAGCCGATCCGCCGCGCCGCCCAACCTGGCCAGTGCGCCCGGGCCGCCGACCCCGTCCACCGGGGCGTACCCGCCGGTGAGCGCGGTCCGGCCGGCCGCCCGCCGACCCCGGTAACCCACCCAGCAGGCCAACAGCGCGAGCCCGAGCACGCCGGCGACGCCCAGCACCGGCCCCAGCGCGACCCGCAGCCCGCCGGACCCGGCCAGCGCCGCGACCGTGACCCGGGGCGCGACGACGCCGAGCACCCCGAGCGCCGCCCCCACCAGGCCACCCACCGATACCCGGGGATCCGGCGTCGAACAGGCCAGCACGACCGCCAGTGCGATCCCGATGGCCAACGCAAAGCCGCCCGCGGCCGCCCAGACCGGGGCGTCCAGTACCGAGCGCGGCACCAGCCACGGGTTGGTGGAGACGTACGGCGCGGCCAGCACGCCGAGATCGGCCAGCACCGCGCAGCCGACCCCGAGCAGCAGCGCGCCCGGCGGTGTGCGCGGCCCGATCGCTGGCTCGTCCATGCTCCGCTCGCCGCGCAGCGCGCTGGCCTCCCGGGCCGCCGCCAGCCCGCCGAGCACGGTGAGCAGCTGACCGGCCAGCAGCAGCCAACCGCCCGGTCCGGGGCGTAGCTCGCCGACACCGGCCGGTGCGACCAGCTCGGCCCGGGCCGCCCGCACCGGGTCGAGCAGCAGCTGCACGGTCAGCAGCAGCTGGCCGACCGACACCGCGCCGACCGAGGCGATCAGCGCCAGCCCGGGTGCCCGCTGCCGCACCAGCAGCAGCATCACCGAGACCACGGCCGGCACCACCGCGAGGACCGCGAGCAGCGGCCACACCCCGTAGGCGGGCCCCACCGCGGCGCCGTCGGTGGCGACGGCAACCGGGTATCTCGGGCCGGCGGCGACCAGCACCGCGCCGAGCGCGGTCCCACCGATCGCGACCGGGCTCAACGCACCGACCGGTAACCTCGATCGCATCGCCGGAAGCTAGTCCAATCTCGCCGAACGTGCAGTTCAGCGTCACCAAACGGGGCGTGTGCGCCACTCGAATTTGCGCACCGGATGTTTTTAATCCGTGTTTGACGTACCGTCAGAACATGTCAGTCCCCGATGACGAGGGCGGCGTGGTCGACAGCATTGTGGGCCACCCGGTCGGCCCAGTCGACCGATCGCGACACGGCGCGCCAGGCGGGTCTTCCGTCACCCCCGGTCCCCGGGCTCCTCGGCCGGCCGAATCACCCGACTCCGGTACCGACACCGCGTCCCGCTCCGTGTTCCAGACGGTGGCCGGCGCCGCCGAGTACGCCGCGCGCACCTTCCTGAGCCCTGCCGGCCTGCGCGGGCTGGCGGTGGAGGCGGCCTGGTGCACCGCGCACCTGGCCAGCTACCCGTGGGGCCTGGTCCGCGAGAGCGTCACCCCGGACGTCGGCTACGCGCACTACCGCACCGACTCGCTCAGCCCGGGACAGCGCAGCCTGGTCGTCTCCGACATGGGTGCGGCCGGGACGCCGATCCTGCTGGTGCACGGGTTCATGGACAACCGCTCGGTCTTCGCGGTGTTCCGCCGGGCGCTGCGCCGGCGCGGGTTCGGCGTGGTGCACGCGGTGAACTACAGCGTGCTCACCGCGCTCACCGGCGACGTCCGGATCGCCGCGCACGAGCTGCGCCGCCACGTCGAGCGGCTGCGCGAGCGCACCGGCTCGGACCGGGTCCACGTGGTCGGGCACTCGCTCGGCGGACTGATCGCCCGGTACTACGTGCAGCGCCTCGGCGGCGACGAAGCGGTCCACACCCTGGTCACCCTGGGCAGCCCGCACGGCGGCTCGGCGACCGCTTACCTGATGCCCACCCCGCTGACCCGCCAGCTGATGCCCGGCTCCGACCTGCTGACCGAGCTGGCCGAGCCGGCCCCGCACTGCCGGACCCGGTTCCTGGTGGTGTGGAGCCGGATGGACCAGCTGATCGTGCCGCAGCGCAACGCCCGGCTGGTCCACCCCGACCTGGCGGTGGACACCCTCGAGCTGCGCGACGTGGGTCATATGTCGCTGTCCATCCACCCGCGCGCGGTGCACTGGGTGGCCTCGTCGCTGGCCCGGCTGGACGACGTGCCGGCGCGCCCCGTCGGACTGGCCCGACACAACTCGCCCGCGCACAACTCGCCCGCTCGCAGCACCCGAGCCGCCGGTTGGCGCTCCTCTAGCCGGGGAGACGGCGGCCTGGCCAGGTGGGCCACCGCGCCGCATTCCGCCGGGCCCGACACCGGGCCCGACCCGGGGCCACCGGCCAACTCCGTCAGCGGGCCGGAGCCGGCTTCCTGACCAGGTGCGCCGGGCCGAGCCGGACCGAGGCCGAGGCGAGACCGGGACCGAGCACCGTCCGGGCCCGCCCGGGACGCCCGCACCGAGCCCGCCGGGGACACGCCGCCAGCGAGTTTGCACTCCCCGACCGGGGCCGCTAGGTTCCTGAGGTTCCGTATCACAGACCGGTCACGACGGCGTCCTACCCGGCCTCGAGTCGCCCCCGAATTGACTCGAGTGGTTTCCCCAGACCACGCCGCCCGCCGGTCATGATTACTAGACAAGGCAGGTCTTGGCGCTCGACCGCTCCCCACGCGGCGCTGAACCGGCCCTCGATGAGAACGTGCGGTACAGCCCGCCCTCCCATCGGGGTCACCATCGGCGACCCGCGCCCGCATCGCCCTGGCAGAGCCGTGTCGCACTCGCGGCAGTGGCCACCGGGGCGACAGTGGCGGCCGTCCCCAACCTGCTCAACCTGCAGCCCGAGGCCGAGTACCAGAACATCA
Source organism: Pseudonocardia sp. Cha107L01 (assembly GCF_052566575.1). Classification (NCBI taxonomy): domain Bacteria; kingdom Bacillati; phylum Actinomycetota; class Actinomycetes; order Pseudonocardiales; family Pseudonocardiaceae; genus Pseudonocardia; species Pseudonocardia sp. Cha107L01. The sequence continues at coordinate 2,732,534 of NZ_CP199579.1, read as the reverse complement.
GCCGCGCGGCCAACGCCGCCGCACTGATCCAGAGCACCTCGGCCCCCGAGCTGCCCGGCCACTCGGCGGTGGTGGGCCGCTACTCCCGCGAGACGCCGGAGCTGTCCGCGATGGACGACGACACCGACGTCGCGGACGTGGAGAGCCTGACCAAGGCGGTCAAGGTGGGCGAGCAGCTCGCCAAGAACGCGCTGCGCATCCGGTCCGCGCTGGCCGGCGGCGCCCCGCAGGCCTCGATCTTCAACGGGCAGGAGTTCGTCAAGCCGACCACCGGGGTGTTCACCTCCGGCTTCGGCGGCCGCTGGGGTGTCACGCACTACGGCATCGACCTGGCCAACAAGATCGGCACCCCGATCTACGCGGTCACCGACGGCACAATCATCTCCTCCGGCCCGGCGTCCGGCTTCGGCCTGTGGGTCCGCATCCTGCACCCGGGCGGCTGGATCAGCGTGTACGGCCACATCAACCGGTCGCTGGTGCACCTCGGGCAGAAGGTCAAGGCCGGCCAGCAGATCGCCGAGATGGGCAACCGGGGCCAGTCGACCGGCCCGCACCTGCACTTCGAGATCTGGGACCCCAGCGGCAAGAAGCTCAACCCGCTGCCCTGGCTCGCCGCCCGGGGCATCCGGGTCACCGGCAACCCCGGCGTTGCCGCCGACTGAACCCGATCACGCTCAGGTCGCGCCGGCGCGGACCCGTTCCGGGGTCTGCCCCGTCCAGGAGTGGAACGCCCGGTAGAAGGAGTTCGCGTCCTCGTAGCCGAGCAGGAACGCGATCTCGGCCGCGGTCAACCCGGCGCTGGACAGGTAGTGCCGCGCCAGCGCCTCCCGGGTCTCGCTGAGCACCGCCTGGAACGAGGTCGACTCGTCCCGCAGCCGCCGCTGCAGGGTGCGGGTGCTCACGGCCAGCTCCCGGGCCACCGTGTTCATCGTCGCGGTCCCGGCCGGCAGCATCTCGAGCAGGGCCGCGCGCAGCCGCTCGGTCATCGAGGCGCCGTCCGCCAGCTCAGACAGCCGCCTGCGCAGCTCGGGCTCGAAGAACTCCCACATCTGCTCGTTGGCGGTCAGGAACGGCCGGGCCGCGTCGACCGCCGAGAAGGTGATCGACTGCTCCGGGGTGCTGTCGATGCGCACGCCGAGGAACTCCCGGTAGGCCTCGGTGTCGGCGGGTGGCGTCGGGGTGCCAACCCGCAGGGGGTGGACCTCGGACCTGGTCGCCACCCGCGCCAGCACCACCCAGAAGACGAGCTCGGTGATCACCAGCGCGTCCGGCGGCTCCAGGTCGTCCGGCCAGTGGCACCCCACCGTGGTGCCGGCGGCCGAGGAGGTGACCGAGATGCGCATCGGGCCGATGAGCCGCTTGTGCACGGCGATCCGCTGCGCCGCGACGGTGAGGTTGGGACTGCACAGCGCGGCGAACAGCGGCGGGTCGAACACCTCGGCGGAGATGGCCCGCGCGATGCGCAGCGGCAGGTTGGGGTCGGCCGCCTCCTCGTCAAGCGCCCGCCAGAACCCGAAGAACTCGGGCGCGGTCAACGCCACCGGCCCGCCGCTGAGCAGGGACTCCGGCAGCGACGCCCGGCGCAGCACGTTGGGCAGCGCGATACCCAGATCGGCGAGCAGCACGCGCACCGTGGGCCCCAGCGTGAACTTCTCGGCGCTCACCGTGCCCTCCTCCCTGGCCGACCCGCCCGCTCAGAACCGGCTCAGCACCACCCGATCGAACACCCGGTCGCCGAGCCACTTGCGCACGGCGATCAGCGGCTTCGCGTACTGACCCGCCGCGTACCTCGTCCTCGGCCGCCGCGCGCCGACCGCCCTGGCCACCACCCGCGCGATCAGCGACGCCGGCGACCCACCCTTGACTCGTAGCTCGCGCGGGTCGCGTTGGCGAGCTTGCTGGCAAGATCCGCGTACGGGCCCTGCCCGGACCGCTCGAGCATCGGCCCGACCATCACGTCACCGAACTCGGTCCGGATTATGCCGGGCTCGATCACGATCACATCGATGCCGAGCGGCTTGAGTTCCAGGCGCAGGCTGTCGGACCAGCCTTCCAGGGCGTGCTTGGTGGCGTGGTACCAGGCTCCGAGCGGGGTGTAGATCTTGCCGCCGACCGAGGAGATGTTCACGATCTTCCCGGCGCCCCGGTCCCGCATGTACGGCAGCGCCAGTTGGGTCAGCCGGGCCAGCCCGAACAGGTTCACCTCGAACTGGTACCTGGCGTCGTCGAGGGTGGTGTCCTCCATCGCCCCGTACATGCCGAACCCGGCGTTGTTGATCAGCACGTCGATCCCGCCGCGCTCGGCGGTGATCCGCTTGACCGCGGCCACGATGTCCTCGTCGTTCGTGATGTCCATCGCGAGCGCGGTCGCCCCTGGCTGCTCGAGCTCACTCATCCTGTCGACCCGCCGAGCGGCGACGTACACCGCGTAGCCGTCGGCCAACAGCGTCTTCGCCGTCTCCTTGCCGATACCGGACGATGCACCGGTGACCAGAACGGTCTTCACGACCTGTCCCCCCTGCCGGCGATCCGAGTGATCGCCTCACCGGGAACGGTAGGAGCACCCCGGCCGAGCGTCACTAGCGGAACGCGCCAGATGACTTGCGGATGGCGCCAACATCGGCGGTGTGCTGAAATCCGCGACTCACCCTGCTGAAATCCCCGACTCGCGGGGATGGTGGGGTGCGGGACGGCGGTCGACGGGGTGTGCGGCTAGAGCTTCTGGAGGGGGACGCCACCGATCAGCATCAGTCGCACGGTGCCGGCGCTGCCGAAGTCGATGGTGGCGTTGGCGCGCGGGCCGACGCCCTCGGTGGCCACCACCGTGCCCAGCCCGTACTTGTCATGGCTCACCCGGTCGCCCACCGCCAGCGACAGCGTGGGGGCCATGGACGGGGCCGCGCCGGGCCGCCAGGCACCCCGGTCCGAGCCGCCGCGCAGGCCCGCGCCGCCGGGGCCGCCGGTGCCGCCGCCGAACCGACCCCGTTGGCCGAAGCCGACCATGCCGACCGGGGCCGAGCGCTCCGGGGCGGACCGCCGCCAGTCGAGCAGCTCGGTCGGGATCTCGTCCAGGAACCGGGACGGCGGGTTGGTGGACGGCGCACCGAACACCGAGCGCACGATGGCCCGGGACAGGTACAGCCGCTCCCGAGCCCGGGTGATGCCCACGTAGGCCAGCCGCCGTTCCTCGGACAGCTCCTTCGGGTCGCCCAGTGCCCGCATGTGCGGGAACACGCCGTCCTCCCAGCCGGTGCTGAACACGACGGGGAACTCCAGGCCCTTCGCGGTGTGCAGCGTCATCAGGGTGACCACCCCGTCACCGCCGTCCGGGATGGAGTCCGCGTCGGCGACCAGCGCGACGCGCTCCAGGAATGCCGCGAGCGAGCCGGGTACCGGCAGCCCCTGCTCCCGGGCCGCCTCGATGGCCTCCGGGTCGGCGGCGGCGTCGCCGGCGAACTCCCGGGCCACGGTGACCAGCTCGGCCAGGTTCTCCACCCGGGACTCGTCCTGCGGGTCGTCGCTCTCCTGGAGCTCGGCGGTGTACCCGGTGCGCGCCAGCACCGACTCCAGCAGCTCGGCCACCGGCTCGCCGGCCACCACCCGCTGCGCCAGCTCGTCCATCATCTCGACGAAGGTCGCGATGGCCCGCTGCGAGCGGGTGGCCAGCGTCGGCACCTCGCCGGCGGCCGCCCGGCGCAGCGCGGCGGCGAAGGAGATCCGGTGCTTCTCCGCGGCCAGCGAGACGGCCTCCTCGGCACGGTCGCCGATGCCCCGGCGCGGCACGTTCAGGATCCGCCGCAGACTGACCGTGTCCTCCGGGTTGGACAGCACCCGCAGGTAGGCCAGCGCGTCGCGCACCTCGCGCCGCTCGTAGAACCGGACGCCGCCGACCACCTTGTACGGCAGGCCGACCCGCAGGAACACGTCCTCGAAGACCCGGGACTGCGAGTTCGTCCGGTAGAACACCGCGATGTCGCTGTTCTTCGCGTGCTTGGCGTCGGACAGCCGGTCGATCTCGGCGGCCACGAAGGCGGCCTCGTCGTGCTCGTTGTCCGCCACGTAGCCGACGATCTTCTCGCCGTCGCCCGCCTCGGACCACAGCCGCTTGTCGCGGCGGTCGGTGTTGCGCGCGATCACCGCGTTCGCGGCCGACAGGATGGTCTGGGTGGAGCGGTAGTTCTGCTCCAGCAGGATGGTCCGCGCGTTCGGGTAGTCCCGCTCGAACTCCACGATGTTGCGGATGTTGGCGCCGCGGAAGGCGTAGATCGACTGGTCCGCGTCGCCGACCACGCACAGCTCGGCCGGCTCGAGCACGTGTGCATCCCCGTCACCAGCAGCGCCAGCAGCGCCGCCGGCCTGGTCGGAGTGCCCGGCGAGCTCGCGGATCAGCATGTACTGGGCGTGGTTGGTGTCCTGGTACTCGTCGACCAGGATGTGCCGGAACCGCCGCCGGTAGTACTCGGCCACCGCGGGGAACGCCTGCAGCATGCTGACCGTGGTCATGATCAGGTCGTCGAAGTCCAGCGCGTTGGCCAGCTTCAGCCGGTTCTGGTAGGTCGCGAACACCTCGGCCACCCGGCGCTCGTAGTCGTTGCCGGCGCGGGCGGCGGCGTCGGCGGCGTCCAGCAGCTCGTTCTTCAGGTTGGAGATCTGCGCGGCCAGCCCCCGGGCCGGGTACCGCTTGGCGTCCAGATCCAGGTCCCTGGCCACCTGGGTGATCAACCGGCGGGTGTCGTCGGCGTCGTAGATGGAGAAGCTGGAGCCCATGTCGAGGGTCTTCGCCTCGCGGCGCAGGATCCGCACGCACACCGAGTGGAAGGTGGACACCCACATCGCGGCGGAGCGGCGGCCGACCAGCGAGGACACCCGCTCGGCCATCTCCTTCGCCGCCTTGTTGGTGAAGGTGATGGCCATGACCTGACCGGGCTGCACGTCCCGCGCGGCCAGCAGGTAGGCCACCCGGTGGGTCAGCACCCTGGTCTTGCCCGAGCCGGCGCCGGCCACGATGAGCAGCGGCGAGCCGCTGTGCACCACCGCCTCGCGCTGCTGCGGGTTCAGCCCGCGCAGCAGCTCCTCCGGGTCCCGGCGGTGGAACGATCCGGCGGCGCCCGGCGGGGCAACGGACTGTGTTGCTGCATGTGGCAGTTCGAACAGCGCACTCATCGTGGCCGCCACGGTACCGGCCGCTGTGGCATGATGAACGACGTGCCAGCGCGTGTGTGCAACTTTAGCTACGGGTACCGGTCTTCGGTGCCCGTGGCCGCCTGAGCAACTCAGCAACGACCACGTCGCCCCGGAGTCCACGGACCCGGGGCGGCGTTTTGTCACGGTGCGCATTGCCAGAGCACTGCCAGCCGGGACATGGCACGTCACGAGTCCGAGCCCACCGGGCCGTCAAGTCGCCCCACAGGAGGAACCGTGACCAGCCCCACCAGCACAGGTACACCGGCCAGCCGTGAGTCGGCCGCCTCGACCGCCTCGGCCGAGGCGCTGCCGCCTTCGGACAACATCACCGAGCTGCGCGAGGAGATCGACCGGCTGGACGCCGAGATCCTCCGGATGATCCTGCGGCGCAGCGAGGTCTCCCAGCAGATCGGCGCCATCCGCCGGGCCGAGGGCGGCCCGCGCATCGTGCTCAGCCGGGAGCAGGCCGTGCTGGCCCGGTTCCGCGACCTCGGCCCGGAAGGCCGCGAGCTGGGGATGCTGCTGCTGCGCCTCGGCCGGGGCCGGCTGGGTCGCGCCTGACCCCCGGCCCGTCGCGCCGCCACCGACCGGATCTGTGGCACTGTGAATCCCATGGGTACCGTGTTCGGATTCGTCGCTTTCCTGGTGGCACTGCTCGGGTTGGTGGTCACCGTCGGCAACGCGGGTTACCTGGCCATGCTGTCCTCGGCCGCGACCAAGCGCGGGGTCTCCGGCGGGGCCGCGCTGGAGTACGTGCGCGGCCAACGGACCACGGCCGCCGTGCTCGCCGTCATCGCCCTGATCGGCCTGCTGTGCACCTCCGGCGGGATGTTCCCGGACCTGATCGGGCTGGTGCTCGGCGGTGGCAGCGGCGTGGCCGGCTACCGTGCGTTGGAGAGCACCCGGCACCATTTCCGGGGTGACGTCTGACCGGTCCGGGGTCACGCCCGCGCTGTCGCTGAGCAGGGCACCGGCCGGACATCGACGTAATGTCGGTTTCGTGAGCGCCATGAGTAGCGATGCGGTCCGCCCCCGATCGAACATCGAACGCGCCCTGGTGGTGACGGCGCACCCGGACGATGTGGACTTCGGCGCCGGCGGCACCGTCGCGTCCTGGACCAAGGCCGGTATCGAGGTCGCCTACTGCGTGTGCACCTCCGGTGACGCCGGCGGGTTCGACGACACCCCCAGGGACCAGATGGCCGTGCTGCGGGAGCGCGAGCAGCGCGCGGCCGCGGCGGAGCTCGGGGTCCGGGACGTGACCTTTCTCGGCTACCCGGACGGCCGGCTCACCCCCAGCATCGAACTGCGCAGGGACATCTCCCGGCAGATCCGCCGGTTCCGCCCGCAGCGGGTGCTCACCGCGTCACCGGAGATCTGGTGGCGTCGGATCGGCGCCTCGCACCCGGACCACCGGGCGGTCGGCGAAGCCGCGCTGGCCGCCGTCTACCCGGACGCGCGCAACCCGTTCGCCCACCCCGAGCTGCTCGCCGAGGAGGGGCTGGACGCCTGGACGGTGCCCGAGCTGTGGCTGATGGCCGCGCCCGACGAACGGCAGAACCACATCGTGGACATCACCGACACCCTCGACAGCAAACTCGCCGCGTTGCGGTCGCACCGATCCCAGACCGCCCACCTGGATGATCTTGATGACCGGATCAGGGGATGGGGTCGACAGCTCGCCGAGCGTCACGACCTGCCCCTGGGCCGAGCGGCGGAAGTCTTCCAGGTTGTCGTCCTCAGTTGAACATCAAGATGAGCGGTTGGTAATCATCTGCAAGCGGTGTCTAGGCCACTCAGGTGAGTGACGGTGAGCGGTTGAGTAGCACTTGGCCGCCCCCGTCACTGTCCGGTAAACATCAGGGGTCGCTTCATCCCCCAGGAGGACTCACCAACGTGGCAGACTTCGCTCCCCAGCGCGGTGGTCAGCCCATCCGGTCCGTCGTTACCGTCGCTGATCTTCTCGGCCGACGACCCGGATCGGCTGGCACCCAGGACGGGCGCTCCCCCGGCGCCCGCACGGCGGTCTCCGTCGGCGCACTGATCCGCCGCGAGGTTGCCGGACCCGACGGCCGGCAACGCCCGCTCGACCCCCGCCTGGAGCGGGCGTTCGTCGGCCTGTCCTCCTCCCCCCGCCGCAAGCTGGCCACCTCCGCCGGCGCCATGCTCGCGGTGGGGTCGCTCGCCGGCGCCGCCGCGCTGCTCGGGCACACGGTGCCCGGCCCGGCCGGCTCGAGCGCGCTGGACGGCGGCTACCCGGAGAACGGCATCTTCGGCGGCCCCGGCTCGCCGTTCGGAGGTGGCATCGCGGGACTGAACGGCGGCCTCGCGGGCGGGTCGATCCCCAACATCACCCCGTTGGCGTTCCCCACGCCGGCCGGGCCGGTGAACCCCACACGGCTGCTCCCGTCGCCCGGCCAGGGCACGCTGGCCCCGGCGGCGCCGACCACGATCGCGCCCGGTGTCGGCCCGGTGACACCCGCGCCCGCCACGGCGGCCCCCGCGACCGGCAGTAGCAGTGCTCCTGCCGGCGGGGCCGTGGGTGGCGTCGTCGACGACGTGGTGAGCGGCGTCGGCGGCGGCCTGGCTGGCACCGTCTCGGGTGTGGCCGACGCGCTAAACGTGCCGGTCGTCAGCCCGCTGCTGAGCGGCGTCGGAGGCGTTGTCACCGACACCACCCGGGTACTCGGCGGCGCGGTCGACAACACGGTGGGTGCGGTCGGCACGGTCGGCCGGGCAACCACCAGGGCGCTCGGCGGCACGGTGAGTGGCGTCGGTGGCGGCCTGGGTGACACCGTGAGCTCGGTGGGCGCGGCACTTCCGGTCCCGGTCGTCGGGCCGCTCGTGCAGGGCCTCGGGTCCACCGTGTCGGGCACCACGAAGGCACTGGGCAGCACCGTCGACCACGGCGTCGGCGGACTGCTCGGCGGTCTGCTCGGCGGCGTGAGTGGCGCCACCGACGGCCTGACCGGCGCCCACAGCGGCGGCAGCCACCGATCGAGCGAGAAGTCCGTGAACGAGAAGTCCGTGAGCGCCGGGTCCACCGGCGCGAGGTCCACCGGCGCCAAGGACAGCAACTCCTCCGCCGGCGACGCGCTGAGCAGCCTGACCAAGCCGATCGAGCCCGCCGACTCGCTCGGCAACGCGGTGAGCTCGGTGACCGGGGTTGTCGGCTCGCTGCTCGGCGGCGGGCCCAGTGAGGCCAGCGGGCCGGCCAGGACGGGCAAACACGCCGCGAGCACCGGCAGGGCGTCGAGCGACTCGTCGTCCAGCCGGTCGGAGTCCGGCAGGTCGGCGGCTGACAGGTCGGCGGCTGACAGGTCGGAGTCCGGCAGGTCGGGCAAGCACGCCTCGGACCAGGACAGCGGCAGGTCCTCCAGCAAGTCCGCCGACCGGTCCGGCAAGAACGACGATGACAACAACTCGGGGAGCTCGTCGCGCTCCAGCGACAGGAAGTCGTCCTCGCGCGACTCCGATTCCGAATCCGACAGCTCGAGCCACAGCTCGGATCACGGCTCGAGCCACGGCGGTGGGCTGCTCGGCGGCCTGCTCGGCGGGCACTGACGGCGGCCGCCGCCATCCGAGGGGACCACAGAAGTGGCAGACGTTGACTGGCCCAGCTGGCCGGCGGCGACCGTTCCGCTAGCTCATCCGGGGCTGCTGGTCGCCGAGCGGTACCGATTGCTCACCCAGGTCGGGGTCGGCGCCATGGGCGCGGTCTGGCTGGCCACCGACCTGCGACTGAGCCGGCAGGTCGCGCTCAAACAGGTCGTCCTGGAGCCCGGCCTCGACCTGCGGCAGGCGTCGGAGGCTCGGCAGCGGATCCTGCGCGAGGGTCGCATCGCGGCCCGGCTGCAGCACCCGCACGCGGTGGCCATCTACGACGTGACCATGCAGGACGGCGAGCCCTGGCTGGTCATGGAGTACCTCCGGGCGCGCAGTCTGGCCACCGTGCTCAGCATGGACGGTCTGCTCACCGACCGAGCGGCCGCTCGGATCGGCGCGCAGCTGGCCGACGCGCTGCACGCGGCGCACCGGGTCGGCATCGTGCACCGCGACGTGAAGCCGGGCAACGTGCTGCTCTCCGCGGACGGCACCGTGAAGCTCGCCGACTTCGGCATCGCCAGGGCGTCCGGCGACATCACCGTCACCCAGACCGGCGTGCTCACCGGCACGCCGGACTACTTCGCGCCCGAGGTGGCCCGGGGCGCACCGCCCACGCCGGAGGCCGACGTGTTCTCCCTGGGCGCCACTCTCTACATCAGCGTCGAGGGCCTGCCGCCGTTCGGCGTCGGCGACAACCCGCTCACCCAACTGCACGTGGTCGCCTCCGGCCAGATCAGGCCGCCGGCGCAGGCCGGGCGGCTCACCTCCGCGCTGGTCCAGCTGCTGGATCCGGACCCGGCCAGCCGCCCGGACGCCAGCCAGGCTCGGGCCCTGCTCCTGGACGCGGCGAACAACACCGGCAAGCCGGGCCAGGTGCCACCGCCGCGCAGCGGCGACCGGTCCGGCACCTCGACACCGTCGTCCTCAGGACCGGGCCCCACCCTGGTCGAGAGCGACCCGGTCGGCGGCGCGCTCGCCGGGCTCGCCAGCCCCGGACTCCCCGGCACCGGGCTGCCGGGTGCCGGGCTGCCGGGTGCCGGGCTGCCGGGTGCCGGGCTGCCGGATGGCGGGCCCTCGAGTGTCGCGGCCACCGGCACCGGGGTCGCCGGCACCGGGGTCGCCGGCACCGGGCGCGCCGCCCACCGGGCGGGGACCGGCCGTGCCGCATTGCACAGCACCGCCGGTACGCCGGGCGCGCGAGTCTCCGGTGTGCTGCCGCGGCTGCCGGGCCCGGGCCCGCACCGACGCACGGCGCAGCCCGCCGCGCACCGCCGGATCGTCATCGCCGGGCTGGCGATCGCGGCCGTCCTCACCGCCACCCTGTCCGCGACCATCGCCCTGGGCAACCGGCCGGAGGTCGGCATCGACCCGACCGGCAGCTCCGCCAGCTCTCCGGCCGAACCCGCCTCCGACGGCGAGCTGCAGGCCGCCGCGCGGAGCTACTACGCGCTGCTGCCGGGCGACCCGAAGGCCGCGTGGAACCGGCTCAGCCAGCGGGCTCACGACCAGCTCGGCGGCCAGGCCGCCTTCACCAGCTACTGGCAGGGGTTCAGCGGGGTGCAGCTGATCAGCGCGGCGGTGTCGCCACCGACCCGGACGGTCCGCGCCCAGGTGCGGCTGCAGGCCACCGACGGCGAGTCCCGGACGGTGGCCCAGCGCATCGCGCTGGTCCCCGGCCCGGACGGCGGCTGGCTGATCGACAACTTCGGCGGCTGAGCCGGGCCGGCGATCCCGGCCAGCGGCCCGGCCCGGCGCGTGCCCACGGACCGCCGGCAGCGGCCTGTTGTTACCGAACTACACAGGAGGCAGGTTCCAGCGCTCCGCGACCTGCCTGTTGTTACCGAACTACACAACAGGCAGGCTCCAGCACTCCACGACCTGCCTGTCGTTACCGAACTACACAACAAGCAGGCTCCAACGCACCACAACCTGCCTGTCGTTACCGAACTACACAACAGGCAGGCTCCAGCGCACCGCGACCTGCCTGTCGTTACCGAACTACACAACAGGCAGGCTCCAGCACTCCACAACCTGCCTGTCGTTACCGAACTACACAACAAGCAGGCTCCAGCACTCCACGACCTGCCGGTCGTCACCGAACTACACAACAAGCAGGCTCCAGCACTCCACAACCTGCCTGTCGTCACCGAACTACACAACAAGCAGGCTCCAGCACTCCACAACCTGCCTGTCGTCACCGAACTACACAACAGGCAGGCTCCAGCACTCCACGACCTGCCTGTCGTCACCGAACTACACAACAAGCAGGCTCCAGCGCACCACAACCTGCCTGTCGTCACCGAACTACACAACAAGCAGGCTCCAGCGCACCACGACCTGCCTGTCGTGCAGCTCGGTAACGGGGCTGGCCGGCCCAGCCGAGGTCAGACGAGACGGCGGTCGGAGGCCCAGCGGGACAGCTCGTGCCGGTTGGACAGCTGGGTCTTGCGCAGCACCGAGGACACGTGCGTCTCCACCGTCTTGATCGAGATAAACAGCTCGGCGGCGATCTCCTTGTAGGCGTAGCCCCTGGCCAGCAGCCGCAGCACGTCCCGCTCCCGGGGGGTCAGCAGATCCAGCTCGGGATCCACCGGCGGCGCGGCACCCGGCCGGTCGGAGAACGCGTCGAGGACGAACCCGGCCAGCCGGGGCGAGAACACCGCGTCCCCGTCGCGCACCCGGCGCACCGCGTCCGCCAGCTCCCGCCCGGAGATCGTCTTGGTCACGTAACCCCGCGCACCGGCCCGGATCACCGCGATCACGTCGTCCGCGGCATCCGAGACGCTCAGCGCCAGGAACACCATCTCCGGCAGCTCCTTGCGGACCTGGCGCAGCACCTCGGCCCCGCCGCCGTCCGGCATGTGCACGTCCAGCAGCACCACGTCCGGGCGGTAGTGCCGCGCGCCGGCCACCGCCTCGGCGACCGAGCCGGCCTCGCCGACCACCTCGACGTCGTCGGCAACCGTGTCCAGCTCGGCGCGCACCCCGCTGCGGAACAGCGCGTGGTCGTCGACCAGGAACACCCGGATCCGGGCCGGACCGTCGGCGGCGCCGGCCGCACTGTCGGTCTGGGTCTGCTCAGTCATGACGCTCCCTGTCGTTTGCTCGGCTCCGCGCCGCCCTCGGTGCCCCGAGCCGGCTCCAGCGCCCGACCCCTCGGCATCTCCAGGTGCACCTCGGTGCCCTCCCCCGGTGAGCTGCGCAGCGACGCCGCCCCGCCATGCCGGCCCATTCTGCCGTGTACCGAGTCGACCAGGCCGTGCCGATCATCCGGTACCGCCGCCGGGTCGAACCCCACTCCCCGGTCCCGCACGAACACGTGCACGGTGTCCGGTTCCACCTCCGCGTACAGGCTGACCTCGCCCACCTCCGCGTGCTTGGCGGCGTTCACCATCGCCTCCCGGCTGGCCTGCACCAGGGCTGCCAGCGACTCGTCCAGCGCGCAGTCGCCGACCACCACCGGGTGTACCGCGATCGCGTACGTGTCCTCCACCTCGGCGGCGGCGGAGGTGATCGCCTCGGCGACCGTGCTGGCCGCTGGGGTGCCGGCCGCACCGGGCGGCGAGCCCACCTGCCCGTAGCCGGTCGGGCCGTACAGCCAGGTGCGCAGCTCACGTTCCTGGCCCCGGGCCAGCCGGCGCACCTCACGGGGCTGCTCGGCCTGCCGCTGGATCAGCGCGAGTGTCTGCAGCACCGAGTCGTGCAGGTGGGCGGCGATCTCGGCACGCTCGGCGCCGCGGATCCGCTCCCGCCGCTCCTCGCTGAGCTCGTGCGACAACCGCACCCAGAACGGCACCGTGAGCACCGCGACGCCGACCAGCGTGGCCAGCACCGCGAGTACCCCGAACTGCAGCTGCCCCAGGTCCAGGCGGCCGAGCAGGAACACGGTGAGGCCGCCGGCCACGAACAGCGCGCCGGCCAGCACCCGGACCGCGGCGGCCTTGCCCCCACCACCGACAACGCCGCTGCGCCCGGCCGCCGCCCAGCGTCGCCGGCGGGTCTCGTCGGCCTCCCGCCACACCAGGGCGACGCCGACCGCGGCCACCCCGAGCGGACCGGCCAACCAACCGACCAGGGTGTCCCCGGCCGCCGACGCCGCGATCGCCACGCCGAGCCCGATCGCGGCCAGTCCGAGTGCCTGCCGGCGTTCGCGCGCCGACACCACACGCAGCCGGCGGCTGTCCTCCTGGGCGATGAACATCCAGCACAGCCCGTAGGCCAGCACGCCCGCGCCGGACAGCGCGGCCAGCACGGTGAACCCGGCGCGCACCCAGAGCACCGGGGCGCCCAGGTGCTCGGCGATGCCGCCGGCCACCCCGGCCACCATCCGGCCCGAGCGGTGCCGGCGCAGCGGTACCCGCTCGAGGGCCGCGGCGGCGTGGGCACCGCCCGGTCCCGGTGCGGGGGCCGCCGGTGTGGGGTGGGCAGCAGCGGCGCCCGCCAGCCCCGGGGCGGGCGGGCCGGGCGGCCCCGCACCGGGTGTCTGGGTAGGTGGGTTGTCACTGCTCATGCAGCGTCCGCCCCACGCGGTTGTCGGGTGCTCACGACGACCATGTTCACACGGACCGGCACGGTATTCATCGGGGTAGACCCGGAGGTGCGTCGGGGCCGGGCCCCTGACGGGCGGTGGCAGACTCAGGGGCACCTCCGGGTTCCGCCCCGATGTGACCATGCCGCGCCCGACCGGAAGGTGGACCACATGAGTCCGACCACCGAGCCCCGCGCCACGCTGCATGCCATCTGGCAGACCCGCCCGGGGCGCCGCCAGGGCGACCGCAAGATCGCTGGGGTGGCCGCCGCCATTGCCCGCCGCTACGACATCGACCCGGTACTGGTCCGGATCGCGTTTGTGGTCGCCGCCTTCTACGGGGTGGGCATCCTGCTCTACCTCCTGGCCTGGGTGTCGCTGCCGCCCGACCCGGGCGACCCACCGAGAGGCCCGTTCGTCCGCCGCGGCGGCGCGGTGCACCCGCTGGTGCTGATCGCCGCCATCGTGGCCGCGCTTGCCGGCGCCGGGTCGCTTCTCAGTGGTGACCCGGGGGTGCTCGTCGGGCTCGCGGTGCTCGGCGGGCTGCTCTATGTGCTGCATCAGAGCAGGAGCGAGCGCGGGCTCACCGCCGGCGCGACGACGTCGGGTCAGGTCGGTGAGGCGGCGGTGGCCGCCGACCCGGCCGGTCTGGTCCCCGGTGCGGGCGGCGCGGGGTCGCCCGGCGCGGTGGGGTCGACCTCAACGGCGGTGCACCCGGCGCCGGTGGCGTCGAGCGGGTCCCGGGCCGACCTGCCACCCGGTGCTGAGCAACCGAAACCACCCGCCTGGGATCCGCTCGGCGCCGCCCCGTTCGCCTGGGACCTGCCCGAGCCCGGCGCGGCCCCCGCACAGGTCCCGGACCGCCGGCGCTCGGTGCTGACGGCGGCCACCATCGGACTGGCGTTGCTCGCCGGCGGGGTCACCGGCGCGATCGTGCTGGCTGACAGCGGGTTCGGCGGTGTCCGGCTGATCATCGGCGTGATGCTCGCGGTGCTCGGGCTCGGCCTGGTGCTCGGCGCGTTCCGGCACACCGGCCGCGGCCTGATCGCGGTGGCCATCCCGTTGGTGCTGGTCAGCTACGCGGCGACCGCCGTCCCGGTGCACCGCTGGCAGGGTGCCGGCGAGCTGCGCGCCGCCCCGACCACACTCGCCGAACTCGCGCCCAGTTACCGGCGCACCCTCGGCGAGGTCACCCTGGACCTACGCGGCCTCAACCTCACGCCGCTCGCCGCGCGGCCGCCGGCAGCACCGGGCACACCGGTTCCGGGCACGCCCTTGGCACCGGGTGTCCCGGTTCCGGGCACGCCCTCGCCGCCGGGTGTCCCGGTCGCGGGCACCCCGGCGGTACCCGGTGCCCCGGTCGCGGGCACCCCGGCGGTACCCGGTGCCCCGGTCGCGGGCACCCCCGCGGTACCCGGTGCCCCGGTTCCGGGCGCCCCGGCGGCGGCGCCGCCGGCGGTCCCCGTCGTCCCGGCACCCGGCACTCCGGCGCCGCCGGGCGCCGCCGCGACGGTGCGCACTGTGGTCGGCCTTGAGGCCGGCCAGGCCACCGTGCTGCTGCCGCCGAACCTGACCGTGCGGGTGCACTGCCACGCCGACGTCGGTGACGTGGACTGTCTTGGCCAGCGCGGCCGGGGTCAGGGCCCGGCGGCGGATGTGACGGTCACCGACCCGGCCGGCGCCCTGTCCCCGCAGCTGGAGCTCGACGTCACTGTCCGGGCCGGTCAGGTGGAGGTGCACCGTGGCTGAACCGAGCTACCGAACCGGGGATCAGCCGGCACCGCGGCCGGGCTCACCCGCCGCCGGACGAGCGCGCCGGGGCCCGGACGTGCTCACCCTGCTGATGGGGTTGATCAGTATCGTTGCGGCGTGCATGGCGCTGTTCCAGTGGACGCCGCCGCTGCCACTGCTAGACCCGCGCTGGCTGCTCGCCGGGGCCGCGGTGCTGGTCGGACTGTTGCTGTTGGCCGCCAGCGTGCGCCCACCCCGTAACCGCTGACCCAGAAACCGGGCTCACCCCGAACCGGGCTCACCCCGAACCCGGGCTCACCCCGAAACCGGCTCGCACAGACCGGGTACATGCCGCACAGACCTTGCACGGTCTGTGCGAGTGGCACCCGGTCTGTGCGAGCCCCATCAGTACCGGGTCAGTCGGTGAGGCCTCGCTCGCGCAGCAGCAGGACGCCCAGTTCCCGGGCCCGCATGGCCGCCTCGGTGTCGCCCTCGCCGGCGGCGATGATGGAGCCCTTCATCAGGATGTGCCACTGCCGGGCGAAGCTGTCCGGATCCGCCGCGCCGGCATCGGTGGCCAGTTCCCGCAGGAAGCCGCGGATCTCGGCCAGGTGGGCGACGCTGGCCTGGCGCACCGAGCTGTCCCGGTCGGCGAACTCCAACATGGTCGTGATGAACGCGCAGCCCTCGAAATCGGGCTCGTGGAACCACTCGTCGAAGATCTCGAAGATGGCCAGCAACCGCTCCGTGGGGGTGCTCCC
This sequence comes from Pseudonocardia sp. Cha107L01, assembly GCF_052566575.1. NCBI lineage: Bacteria > Bacillati > Actinomycetota > Actinomycetes > Pseudonocardiales > Pseudonocardiaceae > Pseudonocardia > Pseudonocardia sp. Cha107L01. The sequence goes on along the minus strand of NZ_CP199579.1, from coordinate 2,716,724 downwards.
CCGGCGGGTGGCCTCGGCGCGCACCCAGCCGTTCGTCCACAGCAGCTCGCGACGCCGCAGGAAGGCCAGGATCAGCTCGTCCTTGGAGTCGAAGTTGCGGTACAGCGTCATCTTGGCGACGTTGGCCTCACTGATGACCGTGTCGACCCCGACGGCGCGGACCCCACGCCGGCTGAACAGGTCATAGGCCGCGCGTTCTACCCGTTCCCGGCCGCTCGGCGCGCCGCCCGGAACCGGCACCACCTGATGCGCGGACATATCCACCAACTTCTTCCCCGAAGTTCCGCGGATATTAACAGTCGACCGCTGGAGATCGGCCTACCGACTAGTCCGTGCTCGAACTTCCAGTCGGGTGACTACTCAGATAGTCAACTTTGCACGTTGAGAGGCTTGTTCGGACAGGATCACCCCGACGGTTACCACTGTGATCACGCGGCAGTTGCGGGGGCCGGCCACTTCGACGTTCCCGAGCTGTCGCCCGGAGTTCACTGAGGTTCGGCGTGATAGTCGGCGCGTTCGTCGGCAAGGCAGCGGGAATCGTGGTCACCGGCCTCGCCGGTGCCGCCGCGCTGGAGGGCGTCAAGAAGGTCGCCCAGAGCCAGGTGCTGCACAGCACGGCCGTCGCGGTCACCTCCTGGGGGCTACGCGGGGCGCGGGCCGCCGAGGTGGGCGCGGAGAAGGCCCGACTGGCCGCTTCCGATATCGTCAGCGAGGCCCGCGGCCGGATCGGCGAGCAGACGCCGCCGCCCAGTTCGGGCACCTCGGCTGATCATGGCCACGGACGCTGACACAACCGGCAGCGCCCTAGAGCGGACCGGCGGCAGTCCGCCGCGGATCGTGTCCGACGCCGCCGGCCGGGTCCGCTTCGCCACCCCTGAGCTGCTCGGGAGCCCGGCTCTGGCCGTAGCCGTCGAGGACACGGTGGACGCCGTCGCGGGCGTTCGCCAGGTGCACGCCTACCCGCGCACCGGCAACGTCGTCGTCTGGTACGACCCGGAGCGCTGCGACCGCACCGAGCTGACCGAAGCCATCGGCAAGGGACTCGGCGCCGACCCCCGAGGCCACCGCTGCACGGACCCCGCGCTCGGCGGACGTGCACTCCAGCGATCTGGTCCGCCTCGTCGTCGGTGGTGCCGCCCTGGCCGCGCTCGGGTTCCGCCGCTACGGGCTGCGCCGCCCGCCCATTCTCGGCGCCACCAGCCGCACCGTGGCCACCGGCGTCACGATCTTCACCGGTTACCCGTTCCTGCGCGGCGCGCTGCGGTCGCTGGCCGGCGGGCGGGGCGCCGGCACCGACGCGCTCGTGTCGGCCGCCACCGTGGCCAGCCTGGTGCTGCGGGAGAACGTGGTCGCACTGACCGTGCTCTGGCTACTCAACATCGGCGAGTACCTCCAGGACCTCACCCTGCGCCGCTCCCGCCGGGCGATCTCGGAACTACTCACCGGCACCCAGACCCGCACCTGGGTCCGCACCACCTGCGCCGAAGGTGACGGTGCCGATCAGGGTGACGATCACGGTGCCGATCAGGGTGCCGATCAGGGTGACTTCATCGAGGTCGAGGTGGACATCGAAGCGCTGGTGATCGGCGACGAGGTCGTCGTGCACGAGCACGTGGTGCTCCCGGTGGACGGCGTGGTGGTGGACGGCGAGGGCGTCGTCGACCAGGCCGCGATCACCGGCGAGCAGCTGCCGATCACGGTCGCGCCCGGCGCGAAGCTGCACGCCGGCTCGGTGCTGCTGCGCGGGCGACTGGTGGTCCGCGCCTCGGCGGTCGGCCGGGACACCGCGATCGGGCGGATCATCGCGCGCGTCGAGCAGGCCCAGGAGGACCGGGCGCCGATCCAGACCGTCGGGGAGAACTTCTCCCGCCGCTTCGTGCCCACCTCGTTCGCGCTCGCCGGGCTCACCCTGCTGGTCACCCGCGACGTCCGGCGGGCGATGACCATGCTGCTGGTGGCCTGCCCGTGCGCGGTGGGGCTGTCCACCCCGACCGCGATCAGCGCGGCCATCGGCAACGGCGCCCGGCGCGGCATCCTGATCAAGGGCGGCGCGCACCTGGAGGCGGCCGGGCGGGTCGACGCGATCGTGTTCGACAAGACCGGCACGCTCACCCTGGGCCGCCCGGTGGTCACCAACGTGGTGTCCTTCGACGACGACTGGACCCCGGAGCAGGTGCTCGCCTACGCGGCCAGCTCGGAGATCCACTCCCGGCACCCACTGGCCCAGGCGGTCATCCGCTCCACCGAGGAACGCCACATCGAGATCCCGCCGCACGAGGAGTGCGAGGTGCTGCTCGGGCAGGGCATGCGGGTGCTCAAGGACGGCCGCACCATGCTGATCGGCTCCCGGGAGCTGCTGCGCCGCCAAGGCGTACCGGTCAGCCGGCGCGCGGCCGACTGGGTGCGCCGGCTGCAGCGGGCCACCGAGACGCCGCTGCTGCTCGCCGTGGACGGCACGCTGGTCGGTCTGCTCTCACTGCGCGACACGGTGCGTCCGGAGTCGCGCGCGGTACTCGACGCGCTGCGCGCCGACGGGGTCAAGCGGATCGTGCTGCTCACCGGTGATCACCCGGAGACCGCCGCCGCGGTGGCCGCCGAGCTGGGCATCGACGAGTTCCGCGCCCAGGTTCTGCCCGAGGAGAAGCAGGACGTGGTGCGCGCGCTGCGGGCCGAGGGCTACACGGTGGCCATGGTCGGCGACGGCACCAACGACGCGCCCGCGCTCGCGCTGGCCGACATCGGCATCGCGATGGGTGTCGGCGGCACCGACGTCGCGGTGGAGACCGCCGACGTCGCGCTGGCCGGCGACGACCTGCGCACCCTGCTCGAGCTGCGCGACCTCGGCCGGCGCAGTGTCGGGCTGATCCGACAGAACTACGGGCTGTCCATCGCGGTCAACGCCGCCGGGCTGGCGGTGTCCGCGGCGGGCGCGATGTCGCCGGTGGTCGCCGCGATCCTGCACAACGCGTCCTCGGTCGCCGTAGTCGGCAACAGCTCACGCCTCATCCGCTACCGGGTGGACAGCGCCCGCTGAACTCCGCTCGCACAGACCGGCTGCGCCCCGCACACACGTTCCAACCTCTGTGCGGACCGCGGCAGGTCTGTGCGAGCCGAACTACAGACCCAGGCGGCGGTGGATCTCCAGGAGCGCGTCGGCCCGGTTCAACGAGTAGAAGTGGAAGCCGGGGACACCGAAGCGCAGCAGCTGCTCGCACTGCTCGGTGGTGTAGTCGATGCCCAGCTGCACGGCCGCCGCGTCGTCGTCCTCGACGGTGGCCAGCAGCGCGTCCAACTTCGCCGGGATCCGCGCGCCGCACATGGCGGTGAACCGGCGGGCCTGGGCGGCGGACCGGATCGGCAGCATCCCCGGCACGATCGGCACCTCGATACCGATCCGGCGGGCGTCGTCGACGAACCGGTAGAAGTCGTCGTTGTCGAAGAACAGCTGGGTGATCACCACCGCGGCGCCGGCGTCCACCTTCGCCTTCAGGTAGCGCAGGTCGGACTCGCGGCTGGTCGCCCGGGGGTGCACCTCCGGGAACCCGGCCACCGCGACGGAGAACTGGCCCCCGCCGTCCCAGCCGAGCGCCTCGGAGACCAGCTCGTGCGCGTACCGGAACCCGTCGGCGTGCGGGGCCCAGTCGGTGCCCGGTGCCGGGTCGCCGCCGAGCGCGATGATGTTGCGCACGTCGTTCGCCCGGAGCTGGTCCAGTACCGCGCGCACCTCGGCGCGGGACTGCCCGACCACGGTGAGGTGGCACATCATGTCCAGCCCGAACTCCCGCTCGATGCGGGAGACCAGCTCAACCGTCTTGTCCCTGGTCGAACCGCCGGCGCCGTAGGTCATCGAGCAGAACGCCGGGTTCAGCTTGCGCAGCCGCTCGAGCTCGGCGAACAGGTTCCGCTCGCCGATCTCGGTCTTGGGCGGCCAGAACTCGATGGACAGCACCCGCCCGGGATCGGCGTAGTAGTCCTCCAGCCGGGTCACTCCCATTCGATCGTTCCCGGCGGCTTGCTGGTGACGTCGAGTACCACGCGGTTGACCTCCGCGACCTCGTTGGTGATCCGGGTGGAGATGCGCTCCAGCACGTCGTAGGGCAACCGGGTCCAGTCGGCGGTCATCGCGTCCTCCGAGCTGACCGGGCGGAGCACCACCGGGTGGCCGTAGGTGCGCCCGTCGCCCTGCACACCGACGCTGCGCACGTCTGCCAGCAGCACCACCGGGCACTGCCAGATTGTCTTGTCCAGGCCGGCCGCGGTGAGCTCCTCACGGGCGATCGCGTCGGCGGCGCGCAACGTGTCCAACCGGTCCTCGGTGACCTCGCCGATGATCCGGATCCCCAGGCCGGGGCCGGGGAACGGCTGCCGCCCGACGATCGCGTCGGGGAGCCCGAGCTCGGCGCCGACCCGGCGCACCTCGTCCTTGAACAGCGCGCGCAGCGGCTCGACCAGGGCGAACTCGATGTCGTCCGGCAGGCCGCCGACGTTGTGGTGGCTCTTGATCGTCGCCGTTCCGGTGCCGCCGCCGGACTCCACCACGTCCGGGTAGAGCGTGCCCTGCACCAGGTATCCCACGTGCTCATCCTGCGCGACTTCGGCGGTGGCCGCTTCGAAAACTCTGATGAACTCGCGCCCGATGATCTTGCGCTTCTGCTCCGGGTCGGTCACGCCGGCCAGGGCGGCGAGGAACCGCTCCCGCGCGTCCACGGTGTGCAGCTTGGCGCCGGTGGCCGCCACGAAGTCGCGCTCGACCTGCTCGCGCTCACCGGAGCGCAGCAGCCCGTGGTCGACGAAGACGCAGGTCAGCTGATCACCGATGGCGCGCTGCACGAGCGCGGCAGCCACCGCCGAGTCGACGCCGCCGGACAGCCCGCAGATCGCCCGCCCGTCGCCGACCTGCGCACGGACGGCGTCGATGGTGTCGTTCACGATGGACGCGGTGGTCCAGGACGGGGCAATGCCGGCGACCTCCCGCAGGAACCGCTCCAGCACCTCCTGCCCGTGCGGCGAGTGGCCGACCTCGGGGTGGTACTGCACGCCGGCCAGCCTGCGGTCGGTGTCCTCGAAGGCGGCCACCGCGGCCCGCTGCGAGGACGCGGTCACGGTGAACCCCTCCGGGGCGCGCACCACCGAGTCGCCGTGGCTCATCCACACCGGGTGCTTCGCCGGCAGCCCGCCGTGCAGCACGCCGGCGTCGTCGGAGGTCACGGTCAGCTCGGTGCGGCCGTACTCCCGGGTGCCGTCCGGGGCGACCTCGCCGCCCATCGCCATGGCCATCGCCTGGAAGCCGTAACACAGCCCGAGCACCGGGATCCCGACCCGGAACAGCTCGGGGTCGACGGCCGGTGCCCCGTCGGCGTACACGCTGGACGGTCCGCCGGAGAGGATCACCGCCGCCGGCTTGCGGGCCACGATGTCGGCCACCGGGGTATCCGAGGGAACGATCTCGGAGTACACCTGGGCCTCACGGACCCGGCGGGCGATGAGCTGGGCGTACTGCGCCCCGAAGTCGACCACGAGAACGGTTGGCGGCTGCACCTGCTCACGGTACCTGGCCGCACTCGGTCGGCGGCGCGGCTGGCTTCGCGGGAGCACAGCGGGGGATGAGCCGAGGGTCGCCGATGGTCAACTCAACGTGGTTCTGGTCAGAATCATGATCAAACCAGAACTGTGTTGAGTTGACCATGAAACCGGACCCCCAGCCCTACGGACGCACCCCGGCCGCCCGGAACGCGCGCCGGCCACCCGGGCTCAGTCGGTACGCCGGCGGAATCACCCGGAACACCGCCCGTACCGTGCCGCCGAACAGCCGCAGCGCCCTCTCCTCCCGCGCCGACCAGGTCCAGCCGAGCGTCTCGCGCGCGGCGGGCGGCAGGAGTCCCCTGGTCAGCCACATCGACAGGCCGACCAGCCGGCCACCGAACAGTGTCCAGAGCGGCGGCGGGATCCACGGGAAGGGCACCGGCCCCCGCCCACCGCGGTGCAGCACGGAGCGCCGGATGGTCTCGGTCTCGACGAGCACGTCGGCGGTCGTGTGCTCCCAGTACCGCAGGAAGGACGCGTAGTCCGGCGGGACGGTGCGCATCGACAGCCCGTACTGGGCGTACCAGCGGACGGACTCCTGGTAGAGCTGCTCCTTCTCGGCGTCGGTGAGCGGCTCGGCGAAGTACTCGGCAACGGCGTACTGCATGGCCAGGAAGGTGGCGTGCGCCCAGAAGTACGGCTCGGGGTTCAGCGCGTGGTACCGCTGGCCGTGCTCGTCCACCCCCTCGACGCCCCGGTGGAAGCCGCGCACCCGCGCGCCGGCCGCCGCCCCGGAATAGACCACGTCGACGATGGGCGGCGCGGACCGCAGCACCCGGTGCAACGGGTTCTCGAACACGTCGGAGTGCTGCACCAGCGCGGTACTGATCACCGGGTGCATGCCCTGCAGGGTGGCGGCCCAGGAGATCACCAGGAACGTGCGCAGGTCGCCGAAGCGGCGCCAGGTCAGCGAGTCGGGCCCCAGCGGGGCCAGTTCGGCCGCCAGAGCGGCACCGTCGAGCGTCGCGGACATCGGACCTCCCTCGGGAACACGCTTCCAACAGCTCAGACGATAATTTAGACATCAAGCGATGTCAACATCAGGTGATGTCAACATGAACCCGACCCACGACCCGCCTGCGACAATGGCGGCCATGGTGACCAGCTCGGACCCCGCCGCCGGGGTACAGCGCCGCTGGCGCGGCCGCGAGCCGGCCGACCGGGTCGCGGACCGCCGCGCTCAGCTGGTCGAGGCCGGCCTGGAGCTGATGGGCACCGCCGGGGCCCGCGGGGTGTCGATGCGCGGGGTCTGCCGGCAGGCCGGGCTCACCGAGCGGTACTTCTACGAGAGTTTCGGCCACGTCGACGAGCTGCTCGTCGAGGTGCTCGAGCTGGTGGTGTTGCAGGCCAGGGACGCACTGTTCGCCGCACTGGACACCGCGCCGGCCGAGCTCGGCCCGTTGATCAGGCACGGGGTGCGCGCGTTCACCGAGTTCCTGCTCGCCGACCCGAGGCGCGGCCGGGTGATGTTCGTGGAGTCGCAGGTCACCGCGGCACTGGCCAGCCGGGGCGCCACGCTGGTCGCCGAGTTCACCGTGCCGATCGCCGGCGTCTTCCGGTCCCAGGCACTCCCGACCGACCCGGCCGACCCCGCCGACCGGGGCGCGACCGACCCGGCCGACCCGGCCGACCGGGGCGCGACCGGGAGCGGCCCGGACGACACCGACGTGGACCTCAACGCGCTGGCGATCTTCGGCGCGCTGGCGTTCCTCTACCGGCGGTGGCTGCGCCCTGGCGAGCGCGCGGTGTCCGAGGAGCGGTTCGTCGAGCACGTCGCGCAGGTCATCGAGCGGCTCGCCGGCGCGCGGTCGGCACCACGCACCGGGTCGATCCGATAGCGGGTCCAACCCCAGCCACTTTCGAGGCTTGTAGTCACCCTGCGTGACCGGGACCGCGCAATCTGTGATCGGCCCGGTATGAGACAGTCATCCGGCGCGCGGCCCACTCCGCTCCCCCGAAGTAGTGACGGTGCGCATCGCTGTTGCTCTGTGCGCGTCTATTCAGATAGAGGCAGTCGGATTCGTGCGGCGGGGTTTGCCCGCTCAGGCTGGAAAAAGGTACGAATGAGCAGGCACTTCAAGGTAGCGAACCGTCGCGTCGCCTTTCTCTCGGCGGCGGTCCTCGGCATGTCCTGCCTGGCCGGCGCGGCGTTCGCCGGTACCGCGCTCGCCGACGACAACGCCGACTCCGCCCCGGACGGGGTCGCCGGCACCCCGTGCTCGGCGTCGGCTCGCGCCTGCGTGGACCTGGACAGCCAAAAGGCCTGGCTGATGCAGGACGGCAAGATCGTTCGCGGCCCGGTCGCGATCGCGTCCGGCGGCGACGGCGAAGAGACCCCGCCAGGGACCTTCCACGTCATCTCCAAGGACAAGGACCACAAGAGCAACGAGTTCAAGATGCCGAACGGCCAGGAGGCCCCGATGCCCTGGTCCGTGTTCTTCGAGTGGGGCGGAATCGCGTTCCACTCCGGCAGTCCGGATAGGGCCTCCGCCGGTTGCGTTCACCTGAACCCCGCCGACGCGCAAGCATTCTTCAATACGCTGCAGGTCGGCAACGAGGTCCAGGTTCACAAGGGCGACGATTCCAGCGACGACAACTCCGGTGACGACAACTCCGGCGACGACGGCAGCGGCGATGACGGCGGCGACGACGGCGACTCCGGCAACTGAGCCGACCCCCTGGGTAGCTGTGAGTGGCGCCCTCAGACGGTGGTGAATCCGCCGTCCACCGGCAGCGTGGCCCCGTGGATGTTGCCGGCGTCGTCACCGGCCAGGAAGACCACGGCGGCGGCGACCTCCTCGACGGTGCTCAGCCGCCGCGAGGGAATGCCGGCCACCAGCCCCGCCAGCAGGTCACGGCGGCGCTCGTTGCCCTCGGTCAGCGTCGGCCCGGGCGCCACCGTGTTGACGCGCACCCCGGCCGGCCCGAACTCGGCGGCCCAGGACTTGGTCAGCGAGTGCAACGCCGCCTTGGTGGCGCCGTAGAGCGCGGCACCGTTCATGCCGACCAAGCCGTTGATCGAGCCGATGTTGACGATCGCACCGGAACCGCGGGCCGCCATGGCCGGCGCCAACGCCCTGGTGAGCAGGAACGGCGCTTTCACGCTCACCGCGAGCGCGGCATCCACGGTGGCGACCTCGGTGTCCGCCGTGGCGCTGCCGCCGACCAGGAACGCGGCGTTGTTCACCAGGATGTCCGGCGCCCCGCCGACGAGCTCGGTGGTCCGCGAGGCCAGTTCGGTGACCGCCTCGGCACCGGCGCCGAGGTCAGCGGCGACGAAGTCGGCCCGCCCGCCGGCCGCCTCGATCTCGGCGACCGCCTTCGCGCCCCGCTCCACGCTGCGCCCGGTGAGGACGACGTGCGTGCCCTCGGCCGCCAGCGCCCGCGCGATGGCGACGCCGATACCGCTGGTCGATCCGGTCACCAGTGCGGTGCGGCCCGGTAGACGTCCGGTCACGATGACTTCCTCCCCATCTATGGACTGTGTGGTCCATTCTTAGGCCATCAGAAATGGACCGTCAAGTCCAGTGAGTTTCCTGAGACTGCCTTCATGGCAGAAAGATCTAATCTCGATTAAAATATGACACCGCTGACCACCCGAACGGAGCACACCACGGGGATCGCGGACACGGTCGGTGTCGCCACCCTGGTCGGCACGGTCGGCGAACCGGTCGCCCGCGAGCGTCCGGCCCGGGCTCGAGCCGCACAGGTCGACGCGGGAACTGGACCTGGGCGGCGGGCCCGGATGCGTGCCATGCTCGGCACATGACGACGGTGCGCACCGTGGCGGACGGTTTCAGCTTCCTCGAGTGCCCCCGTTGGCGCGGCGGCCGACTGTGGCTGTCGGACTTCTACTCCCGGCGGGTCATCGCGGTGCACGAGTCCGGCCGGGTGGAGACGATCACCGAGGTCGCCGGGCAGCCGTCGGGCCTCGGCTGGCTGCCGGACGGGCGGCTGCTGGTGGTCTCCATGCGGGACCGGCGGGTGCTGCGGAGGGAGCCGGACGGCACGCTGGTGGAGCACGCCGACCTGTCCGAGCTGGCCACCGGGCACCTCAACGACATGCTGGTGGACGACGCCGGCCGGGCCTATGTGGGCAACTTCGGCTTCGACCTGATGTCCGGCGCCCCCCTGCGCACCGCCAACCTGGTGCGGATCGACCCGGACGGCACCGCCTCGGTCGCCGCCGACGACCTCGCCTTCCCCAACGGCATGGCGCTGCTCGACGACGGAGCCACGCTGGTGGTGTCCGAGTCGTTCGGCAACCGGCTCGGCGGGTACACCGTCGGCCCGGACGGCGAGCTGACCGACCGCCGCGACTGGGCCAGCTTCGGACCCGCCCCGACCAGTGACGACCTCGGCGAGGTGCTGGCTTCGGTCAGCGTGGTGCCGGACGGCATGTGCGCGGCGCCGGACGACACGGTCTGGGTCGCCGACGCCGACAACCACCGGGCGATCCGGGTGGCCGAGGGCGGCAAGATCGTGGACGAGGTGTCCAGCGGCGAGCTGCAGGTGTACGCGTGCGCGCTGGGCGGCGCCGACGGGCACACCCTGTTCCTGTGCGCGGCGCCGTCCTTCGCCGAGCACGAGCGCCGGGACACCCGCGAGGCCGTCCTCCTGGCCACCGAAGTCTGACGCGTCTGACGCGGCCGGCCGTCGCACCCGGCGGGCCCGCCCGGACGCGCGCCTGGTGGAATACGGGCTCACCGGCCACGTCATCGGTAAGAGGAGGCCTCCGTGCCGTTCCGACCCCGACCGGGGCTGTTCGCCATCACCCCGGTGCTCGCCCTCGTCGCGGTCACCGTCCTGCTCATCTCGATGGGCTGGCCCGGCTACTCCTGGCTGGCGGTCATCATCCTGGCCGGGTTCGCGGTGGCGTCGGTCCGGATCGAGTACCTGCGCTGGCGCGACCTGCGCGACCGCGAACGGCACCAGACACCACGGCGCTGAGCGCACCGGCACCTCGTAGCATGAGGCGACCAAGTGTCGCTTAATGGCTGGACGAGGAGCAGCCGTGGCCGCCGACGGTGTGCTCAACGGGTCCGCCTGCAAGGCCCGGCTTCGGCTGACGAGCTCCGGGGCCTCGGGCGTGCCGGCGTCGGTCCTGGTCAAGGGTTCGTTCACCGAGGGCCTCGGCACCGATGACCCGCCCACTCGACCGGGCGGACGTCGGTGCTGGTCCTGGAGGACCTGGGCAACCGGGGGCAGGTGGACTTCGGCACCTTCGACCGGCCGCTCGACGCCGACACCCTGGCGGGCGTGCTGGACCCGCTCGCCACCCTGCATGCCGCCCGCTGGGACGACCCGGACCTCGCGCGCCGACCACTGAGCGACGGGATGCTCGACGGCGGCATGCTGGACGGCTTCCTGTCCGAGGTGAACTGGGACCAGCAGATGGCCCGGCCGCGCGGGAATCGCGTGCCGGCCGAGCTCACCGACCACCGGCGGGTCACCTCGGCGATCCGCCGCGCGTGGCGGGCAAAGCGCGGTGGGCCGGCCAGCCTGTTCCACGGTGACCCGCACATCGGGAACTACTTCTTCGACCGGGCCGGCGCACCGTCGGGGAGCCCACGCCACCGCCGCTGTCGATCTCGGGTCGATCGCGGCGCTCGGTCTCTCCTAGCGCCCGGGTGCCGGCCAACTGCCACGACCGGCCCCGCTGAACGCTCCCGGAGCCGGCCTCTATGGTGCTGGACGTGACCCCTCGCCGCTCCCCATGGATCACCATCGTGCTCGGCGCCGTGCTACTCACCGGGCTCACCGGCTGTGACACCCCGCCGAACGTCACCGAGCAGACGGAACCGCCGCCGTCCGCATCGAAGGCGGCCACCCCGTCGACGCCGAGCCTGCCGCCGCGGCCGGTCGAGCTCCGGCTGGACAGCGTGAACCCGTGCGATCTGCTGACCAAGCCCCAGCAGGTCGAGCTCGCGGTGGGCCCGGGTGCGCCCGACAACGGCACCGACGAGCTCGCCAGTCCCGGCTGCATGTGGACCAACCCGTCCGGCTCCCCGGACAACAACTGGGTGGCGAAGGCGGTCGTCAAGCGCGGCGCCGACGTCTGGTTGCGAAGCTCCACCGGGCCGCAGGTCGTGCTGGTCGACGGTTTCCCGACCGTGCAGACCAGCTCGCGGTTTCTCGACCCGGGGCTGGACTGCCTGCTCTACGTCGACGTGGCGCCCGGTCAGAGCCTTTCCGTCGAGTACGTAAACCGGCGCGGCGACCTGCCCAACGTCAACCACGGCGTCGCGTGTCAGAAGGCCACCTCCGCCGCGAAGCTCATGCTGGCCAACCTGCGCAAGAAGCCCCACGGCAACTGACCCGCTCCCCGGGCGGGGCACCGCCCGCCGGACGGCGCGGCGCCGCTTCACCGGCTCGGGGTCCTACCCCTCGCCGCGAGCACCCGAACGCGTCCTCGCGGGGTCGACCTCCCGCTCGGGATGACGGCGGAGGTACTCGCCCTCGAGCTCACCGGTCCGGTTGCTGTGCTCGCGGAGGGCCTGCGGCGCGCCGTGCAGGAACGTCTCGTGGCGGGTCCGGTGCAGGTGTTCCAGCTCGCGGATCAGGTCGGTCTCGGCTAGGTCCTCGGTGCGGGTGGCTGTCACGTCGAACTCCTCTGACTGGAGACGTTCGGCTTACCCACTTCGTCCGCGCAGCGCAAGCCAGGGCAGCCTTCCCGGTCGCCGGCCCGCACGGTAGAGCGGCGCCCGCGCTGCCCGGCAGCGGGCAAGCGCAGGCCAAATTCAACGCTAACGGGACGCTAAATCGCCTGTTCTGAGGGTGTGGCGCCGCCGAGGGCTCCGTAGTGTCCGGGCATGCGCGAGGCCTATCACGGCGAGCTGCGGCGGCTCAGCTCCGATCTGCAAGCCCTGTCCCAGCTAGCCGCGGATGCCATGGCCCGCGCCGCGCAGGCGCTGGTGGGCCGGAACCTGTCCCAGGCCGAACACGTGATCACCGACGACGTCGACATCGACCGGGCCTACGCCGGGTTCGAGCAGGCGGCCTGCTCGGTGCTGGCGCTGCAGGCCCCGGTGGCCGGCGAACTGCGAACCCTGGTCAGCATGATCCAGGTCGGCGAGAAGATCATGCGGATGGGTGACCTGGCCCGCCATGTCGCCGAGTCCGCCCGCCGCCGCCACCCGGCCTCGGCCATTCCCGAACCGCTCATCGACCGCTTCGCCGAGATGGCCCAGATCGGCGTGTTCATCAGCCGCAAGGTCGGGCTCGAGATCGACCGGCCCTCCGAGACGTGCATCGCCGAGCTGGAGCTGCTCGACGACCGTGTGGACGAGCTGGAGGCCGAGGTCCTGTTGTGGTTGACCACCGAGGACATCGACGTCCAGACCGGGGTGGACGTGGCCCTGCTCGCCCGCTATTTCGAGCGCTACGCCGACCAGGGCGTCGCCGCGGCTCGCAGACTCCAGTTCGCGGCCACCGGCGACTGGTCGCGGGCCGGCGACTGAGGCACTAGATCTTGCGGTGGTCCCAGCTCGCGATCTTCCTCGGGGTGACCTTCAGCCAGCCGTGCCGTCCGTCGTAGGGCAGCTGGTCACCACCGAAGTACTTGCGCGCCATGGACCGCTCCGGGGCGACGAGCTCCGGGCAGTCCTCCCCGACCCTGGGCACCTCGCCGACGACGGTCACCTCGCCGGTGATCTCCACCCCGTGCAGCTCCCGGAACTCGATGCCGTCGTCGACGAGTACGGCGACCCGGGGGTCGGCGCGCAGGTCGGCCCAGCGGCGGCTCCTGGTGATCGAGTACAGCCACAGCGCGCCGCCCTCCCAGATGAACCAGAGTGGTGTGACGTGCGGGCCGTCGCCGTTCGTGGTGGCCACCCGCGCGGTGCGCTGCACGGCCAGGAACTCGTCGACCTCCTGGGGTGTCATGGCGATTCGGCGACTACGTTTCTGCGGCGCCAGGGACTCGGTCATGTCAGCTCCAGGGGTTCGCGTTCGGCTTCTGCGGCCTACCTTACGGGCAGCTCTGCCGGTAAGTGGGATACCGCCGCGCACAGAAGACCCTGTTGTCAGGACGCGGCGCGATTCGCGCCGTGCGGAGCCGGCGCCGCCGCTTGGACGACTACTGTCGCCGCCGCGGCGGCAGTGGAGGCCGCGAGCAGGTCGAGGATGAGCTCGGCGACCTGTTCGGGGTGCTCGGAGTGCGGGAAGTGTCCCGCCTCGAGCACCGCCAGCCGGCTCCCGGGCAGCGCCTGGTGGGCCTGCAGCGTGTGGCGGTGCGGGATACAACGGTCGCGGCGTCCGGCGATCAGCAACGTGGGTAGCTCTGCCAGCAGGTACAACAGATCGGTCGCGTCCAGGCGCTGACCGGACCAGCTGACCGCGCCGCGCAGGGTGTGCAGAAACACCCGCCGAGCGTCCGGGTCGGTCAGTGACCGCAGTATCCGGCCCAACCGCACGAGCTCGATGGGCGGCGCCCATCCCATCCGCATCGCGCCGTAGCGGGCGAGGTGGACGATCCAGCCGGGCGCGAGCGTGGTCAGGCTCTGCGCGGTCAGCGCCACCCCGGGCAGACATGCGGCGCGCAGCGCGAGGCTCAGCTCGGGTCCCAACCCGCCGCTGGAGATCAGCACCAGGCTGTCCGCGCGTTCGGGGAACTGGTAGGCGAAACTCATCGCCACCCCGCCGCCGAACGAATGACCCACCACGGATGCCCGCGCCAGACCCATCGCGCGCAGCAGGTCGCGCAGCCTCGATGCGTGACCGCCCACCGAGTAGTCACCCCGCCTCGGCGCGCCGGACTGGCCGTGGCCGAGCAGATCAGGGGCCACCACGTGCACGTGGGGTCCGAGCAGCGCCATCAGGTCCAGCCAGGTTGCCGCGTTGCTGCCGAGTCCGTGGACGAGCACCACGACGGGACCATCGCTCTGTCGCCCGGCCTCGAGGTAACTCATCGGCTGGCCGTGCACGGTGAGATGGTGCCGGCTCACCCCTGGTTGCACGGCGATCACCGCGGGCGGAGCGGGACAGCGGTCAGGCATGTGGGTCCAGCCCCTGAGATGTCGTCGCCACGCGTTCGCCTCCGGCCCACCGGTCTATCAGCTGTGCTGACCGCCGGGGTCCGGGGCGGGCGCCGTGCAGGGCGGAGATCGCTTGCGTCTCGCGCGCGGCTGTGACCTTAGGCTAGCCGTTCAGGCAAGTGGACCGACGGAGGCGTACCCATGGCCACGGTCAGCGTCCGTTACATCGTCGATGACGTCGACGCCGCGATCGCGTTCTACTGCCAGCACCTCGGCTTCGAGGAACAGCTGCATCCCGCCCCGACCTTTGCCATATTGAGTCGCGGCGACCTTCGGCTCGTGCTCAGCGCTCCTGGCGGCGGCCCGGGCGGCGGGGGGCAGGCCATGCCTGATGGCACTGTGCCCGAGCCGGGAGGATGGAACCGGTTCTCGCTCGAAGTCGCGGACCTGGCGGACATGGTGGAGAGGCTCCGCGCTGCCGGAGTCCAGCTACGCGGCAACGTGATCACCGGTGTGGGGGGCAACCAAGTTCTGATCGACGACCCCTCCGGCAATCCCGTCGAACTGTTCGAACCGACCCGCGGCGAGGCGCGCCTCGCCGGCCGGGAGCAACAGCAGCGGCGGTGAACTGTCGTGCGCGTGACTGGCGGAGCTCGCGGCTACTCCTGGGTCCCGCGCCGGGCACCGCCCGAGCCGTGGGCGAGCAGCGCGAGCACGGCGAGGACGAGGGCGCCGAGTAGCCAGCTGGCGAGCAGGGCCGCTAGTGGATGACCCAGGTAGAGCTGCGCTATCCCGATGGTGAGCGCGGCCGAGGCGGCGAGCCAGTGCAGCGCGTGGCGCAGCGAGTCGCGCACCTGGTGGCGCAGCAGCCAGGCGGCGGCTCCCCAGCACACCACGCTGGTGGTGGCCGGTCCGGAGATGGCCGAACCGCCGGCGAGCCCCTTGCCCACCGCCAGGCAGACGGCCACCAGAAGAACCGCCGCGCCGGCCCCGAGCAGCGGCCGCCACCGGCCGGCGCGGACCGAGAGCACCGCCGCGAGCGTGAGCAGCAGCGCCGGCGCGATGAGGGTGCCGCCGGCGAGGGAGACCCCGTTGGCCACGAAGTGCGGCCAGCGCCAACCCCGGTCGTCATGCGGGATCGCCGCCCGCGCCACCCTGCCACCCAGCAACGCGTCGTAGCGCCACAACTGCGCGGCCAGCCCACCCGCCAACACCGCCAGCGCCACCGCCGTCGTCCGGATCGTGGCGAGCGCCGCATGCGACGGGGCCGGCAGGATCGGGCGGTCCGGGGTGGTTGTGGACATGAACTCGAGGCTAACCGCGCAGTTTGTGCATCTCCTGAGAATCGGGTCCGCTCCGAGTCCCCCGCACCGCGTCAGGAGCGGGGCTGCACGTCCGGGTCCTTCCGCCCGCCCCGGCCGGTGATCCAGGACAGCAGTTCACCCAGCGCGCCGTCGACGGCCGAGCGGCCCCGCCGCACCGAGTCCTTGCCGGTCACCCAGGACAGCAGCCCGCCGACAGCGGCGTCCACAGCCGACCTCGGCCGGTCCTCCGGGTTGTTGCTGCTCATCAGAGCCTCCCTGCTCGTCAACGACTAAGATGCTTGACAATCAAACACATCATCTGACAAAAGTGTTTGACTGTCAAACACAATGAGGACGGTATGGGACGCGAGGCGCTGGAGCGTGAGATAGGTGACGAGCTCGCTGAGCTGCAGGCCGCGTACGACGACAGTGATCGGGCGCTGGCGGACCGTCTCGGCATCGGGCGGACCGATCTGCGCTGCCTCGACCTGATCGTCCGAGGGGGCCCGTGCAGTGCGACGCAGGTGGCCGCACGGCTGGGACTGACGAGGGGCTCGGTGACTGCCCTGCTCGACAGGCTGGA
Source organism: Pseudonocardia sp. Cha107L01 (assembly GCF_052566575.1). Lineage (NCBI taxonomy): Bacteria > Bacillati > Actinomycetota > Actinomycetes > Pseudonocardiales > Pseudonocardiaceae > Pseudonocardia > Pseudonocardia sp. Cha107L01. The sequence continues at coordinate 2,700,279 of NZ_CP199579.1, read as the reverse complement.
GCGTGCCGGCTACGCGAGCCGACAGCCCGACCCCGCGCACGGCAAGCGGGTCCTCGTGGTGCCGACGCAACGGTTGATCGAACTTGTCGCGCCGCTGGTGGAGCCGAGGGCGCGGGCCGGGCGCGAGCAGTTGGCCCCGTACTCCGCCGGCGAGCTGCGGCTCATCAGGACGTTTCTGCGGGAGACCCGGGTACGGCACGCCGAGTACGCGGCCGAGCTGCGCGGGACCCCGAGCTGACCGTGCCCACGTGCTCCACGAGGGTCTTCGGGCCGGCGGCGATATCAGCGCCGATTCGGTCCCCACTCGACCTTCACTGTCCCATCAGCCCCCGGCGATTCAGTGGTCACACGCGGCGGTGCGTGCCGGACTATCGTGGGGGTGTTCGTGCCGGGGGTCAGAGAGCGAACCGTGATCGCAAGGGAGCGACACCGGGAATGACCGCGCTGGCAGCCGACGCCCTCGCGCCGGGACGCATCGAGTTCAGCACCACCGACTCGGCACTGGCGATCGACAACCTGAAGAACGTCTACGGCACGAACTTCGAGGTCAGCGGCGCACGCGACGGCTACGTGTTCGCGCACTCCCGGCTCGACGGCGGATCGTTCGCCCTCGACGACCTGCGGGTGCCGTTGAACGTGCGGGTCCGACAGGATCCCTTCAACTCGCTGGTCGTCGTCCTGCTCCGGGCGGGCCGGTTCGGCCGCGAGTGCGGCGGGATCGACGAACGCTTCCTGCCAGGCGATGTCTTCATCGACGCCGAACCCGGTCTGCCCTCCACCGTGCGACTGCTCCACGTCGAGCTGCAGACGATAATGCTGGACCTAGGAGTGCTCGCCCAGGTCGCCGCCACCTCATCCTCCCGCGCACCCGGCCCGGTCCGTTTCACCGGCTACCAGCCCGTCTCACCGGCCGCCGCCGCGCACTGGCGCAACACCACCCGCTACCTCGGAGAACTGCTCGCCAACCCCGAAGCCGCCGCCCAGCCGCTCATCCGGGGCAACGGCGCACGGCTGCTGGCCGCGACCGCGCTGGCCACCTTTCCCAACACCGCGGTCATCGCACCCAGCGGGCGGGACCGCTCGGACGCCACCAGCGCCACCGTGCGGCGGGCCGTCGCGTTCATCGAACAGCACGCCGACGCCGACATCAGCCTCGCGGACATCGCCGCCGCCGCGAACGTCAGCCACCGCGCCGTCCAGTTCGCCTTCCGCCGCCACCGCGACACCACGCCCGTGGCCTATCTGCGCGCGGTGCGGCTGGACCACGTGCACCGCGAGCTGCTCGCGGCCGATCCGGGCGGCGGAGACACCGTCGCGCAGATCGCCGCCCGTTGGGGCTTCTACAACCACAGCCGGTTCGCCGCCCACTACCGCCACACCTTCGGCGTCAGCCCACACCACACCCTGCGCGACAGCTAGCGCCGGTGACCAGCCAGAGCAGCACCGACTACACGTTGAAGCGGAACTCCACGACGTCGCCGTCGGCCATCACGTAGTCCTTGCCCTCCATGCGGACCTTGCCGGCCGCCTTGGCCGCCGCCATCGAGCCGGTCTCCACCAGGTCGTCGTAGGACACGATCTCGGCCTTGATGAAGCCCTTCTCGAAATCGGTGTGGATCACGCCGGCGGCCTGCGGAGCGGTCGCGCCGATGCGGATCGTCCACGCCCGGCTCTCCTTCGGGCCCGCGGTGAGGTAGGTCTGCAGGCCGAGGGTGTGGAAGCCGGCGCGGGCCAGCGCGTGGAGGCCCGGCTCGTCCTGCCCGATCGACTCGAGCAGCTCGGCCGCCGACTCGTCATCCAGCTCCAGCAGCTCGAACTCCACCTTCGCGTCCAGGAACACCGAGTCGGCCGGCGCGACCAGCGCGGCCAGCTCCGCGCGCTTGGCCTCGTCGGTGAGCACCCCCTCGTCGGCGTTGAAGACGTAGAGGAACGGTTTGGTGGTCAGCAGCGTCAGCTCGCGCAGCGGCGCCTTGTCGACCCCGGCGGCGAACAGCGTGGTGCCACCGTTGAGCAGCTCGCGTGCCGCCTCGGCCGCCTCCAGCACCAGCCGCCGGTCCTTCTGCATCCGGGCTTCCTTCTGGAGTCTGGGAATCGCCTTCTCCAGGGTCTGCAGGTCGGCCAGGATCAGTTCCGTCTCGATAACCGAGATGTCTTCCTTGGCGTCGATGCGGCCGTCCACGTGCACCACGTCCGGGTCGTCGAACACCCGGACCACCTGGCAGATCGCGTCCGACTCGCGGATGTTGGCCAGGAACTTGTTGCCGAGCCCGGCGCCCTCGGACGCGCCCGCGACGATGCCCGCGATGTCCACGAAGGACACCACGGCCGGCACGATCTTGGCCGAGCTGAACATCTCGGCCAACTTGTTCAGCCGGGCGTCGGGCAGCGCGACCACTCCGACGTTGGGCTCGATGGTGGCGAACGGGTAGTTCGCCGCGAGCACGTCGTTACGGGTCAGCGCGTTGAACAGGGTCGATTTACCGACGTTGGGCAGTCCGACGATGCCGAGGGTGAGACTCACGAGGGTCCAGGGTAGTCGCCGCCGCCGCTCCCGACCCCGGGTACCGGCGCCTACCGTATCCAGGGTGACGGCCCTGATCACGCGCGCGCAGGTTCTCGGCTTCCGGATGCGCGCCCAGCAGCTGGACCGGGATGCCGGCGACGTGGCGGATACGGCGGTGCTGGACATCGGCGTGCAGGACACCGGGCCGGACGGCGGGCGGTGGGCACTGGCGATCCGCGGCGTCGGTGTAGCCGAGCTGACCGACCGTGAGCTGGCTCGGGAGCTGGTGACGGTGTGGACGGTCCGGGGCGCGCCGCATCTCTACCGGCGTGCGGACCTGGCCTCGGTGGCCGCCGCCGTCGAGCCGTTCTCCGACGCCGACGCCGGCAGGCGGATCTACGACGCGACCAGGCCACTCAAGGCAGCCGGAATCGCCAACCTCGACGCGCTGGACACCGTCGCGGCGGCCCTGCGGTCGGTGGTGACCTCACCGATGGCCAAGGGTGAGGTATCGGGACGGGTGGCGACCCTGCTGGACCCGCCCTACCTGCGGTTCTGCCGCTCCTGCGACGCCACCCACCTCTACGAGATGCCGTTCCGGCTCGCCGCGCTGCGCGCCGGGCTGGAGTTGCGGCCCGGCACCTCGCCGCCGGTGTTGGAGCGCATCGCCGACTTCGCACCGGACGGCTCCCCGGGCGGCTCCCCGGGCGGCACGGTGCCGGAGCGGTCCGACGTGATCAGGGCCTACCTGCGGTTGCTCGGGCCGGCCACACCGAGGGACGTCGCCGGTTATCTGGATGCGCCGGTGAAGGAGGTCAAGGACCGGTGGCCGGTCGACGCCGTCGAGGTCTCGGTGGACGGCACGAGTGCCTGGATGCTGGCCGCCGACGCCGACCGGCTGCTCGACGGTCCGCCGGCCGCCACCCGGATGCTCGGGCCGTTCGATCTGTTCCTGCAGGCCAGGGACCGGCCGTTGCTGGTCGCCGACCCGGCGCGGGCGAAAGCGCTGTGGCCGGTGCTGGGGCGGCCAGGCGCCGTGCTGCACGACGGCGAGATCGTCGGCACCTGGCGTCCCCGCAAGACCGGTAGGAAGCTGCGGGTGAGCGTCGAGCCGTGGGCGCGGCCGACCGCCGCCCTGCTCGACGCGATCTCCGCGCAGGCGGAGCGCTTGGCCGCGCACCGGCGGGTCCGCCTGGCCGGCATCGACGTCGCCGGCTGATCCCGGTACCCGGCGGCGTCGGTCATCGGGACTGCCGAGCGGTCCCTGTGGTCCGGCCCACAGCGTTCTGACGGGCACCGACCGTCCGCCGAACCGCGGCTGCCGCTCGTATTCGAACAGAAGGTCGATCGGCGTGCCACACCCGAAAGTGTCGGTGCAGGCGGCACGCTAGTCACATGGGCCCCGAGAGCGACAGCGAGCGAGCATCGCAGCGAGCGCTAGCGAGCGAGGAGCGGAACGAGCGCGGAGCTGAGGCATGAGCGCCGTGACCGCGCTCAACATGTTGCTGATCGGCCTGCTGGCCGGCGCCGCCGCCGGTGTGGCGGTGGCCTGGGTGCTGCTCAACGCGCGCTACCGGGTGACCGTCGCCGAGACCGCGCGGGCCGGCGCGGACAAGGCGGCCGGCGCCCGCTCCGAGCTGGCCGCGCTGCACGTCGAGCGCGACTCGCTGATGCGCCGGCTCAACGAGCTCAGCGAGCAGGCCGCCGGTTCTGAGCTGCGGGCGCGGCGCGCCGAGACCGAGGCAGTGGGTGCGAACGCCGCGCTGGACGCCGAGCGCACCGCCGCGATGGAGCGCGAGCGGCTGCTGGCCCACCGCGACACCCAGCTGAAGGAGAGCTTCCAGGTGCTCTCCGCGGACGCGCTGGCCCGCAACAACGAGGCTTTCGTGGCGATGGCCGAGGGCCGGCTCAAAGAGGTCACCGCCGCGCTCACCGCGAAGGCCGACGGCGACGCGACCGCGCGCACCCAGGCGATCAACGCGATGCTCGACCCGATGAACGTCACGCTGCGCCGGGTCGAGGGCCAGCTGCGCGTGGTGGAGAAGGACCGCGAGTCGGCCTACGCCGGGTTGCGCGAGCAGGTCAGCGCCATGCACCGCAGCTCCGACCAGCTGCACGCGGAGACGAAGCAACTGGTCAACGCGCTGCGCGCGCCGCAGGTGCGGGGCCGTTGGGGCGAGCTGCAGCTGGAGCGGATCGTGCAGCTCGCCGGCATGGTCGAGCACTGCGACTTCGACCAGCAGGTCGTCGCCACCGGTGAGGACGGCGGCGCCCGGCCGGACATGGTCGTGCACCTGGCCGGCGACAAGCAGATCGTGGTGGACGCCAAGGTGCCGTTCGCGGCCTACCTGGAGGCCGTCGAGTCGAACGACCCGGACGTGCACACCGACCGGTTGGCGGCGCACGCCCGCCAGCTGCGCGCGCACGTGGACTCGCTGTCCTCGAAGTCGTACTGGGTGACGTTCGAGCCGAGCCCGGAGTTCGTGGTGCTGTTCGTCCCCGGCGACCCGTTCCTGGAAGCCGCCCTGCGGGCCGACCCGTCGCTGATGGAGCACGCGTTCGCGCACAACGTCATCATCGCCACCCCGACGACGCTGATCGCCCTGCTGCGCACCGTCGCCTACACCTGGCGGCAGGAGGCGCTGGCCGCCAATGCCGCGCAGGTGCACTCGCTGGGCCGCGAGCTGCACTCCCGGCTGGCGACCATGGGCACCCACGTGGCGAAGCTGGGCCGCAGCCTGGACACCGCGGTGGACAGCTACAACCGGACGGTCAGCTCGCTGGAGTCGCGGGTGCTGGTCACCGCGCGCAAGCTCACCGAGCTGAAGGTCAGCGATGCCGAGCTGCCCGCGCCCGGCCAGGTGGAGCGCTCACCTCGGCAGCTGCAGGCTCCCGAGTTGGTCGCCTCCGCCGATGACGCACTGATCGCGTTGCACGAGTCATCCGGGGCAAACCAGGCGGGTTACCCGGCCGAAAATGCCTCGGGGGGCGGACGGTCTACCGTGACCGGGTGACCACCCGCCAAACCGCGCGCCCGGCGACCGCCGGTTGGCCCGTGTACGAGCGGTCCATCGTCGGCAGCGTGCTGGGTCTGCCCGGGTACGCGGCGATCGGTATCGCGCTGGGCTTCACCGGGCTGGGTGTGTTCATCGACCTGAACCGCATCAGCGGGCTGGGCACCATTTTCAAGGGCTGCTACTTCGCCGGCTGCGTGCTGGCGGTGTGCTGGGTCAAGCGGCGCGCGCTGTTCGGGCCGATGGTGCAGCCGCCGCTGCTGCTGGCGATCGCGGTACCCGCCGTGGTGCTGCTGTCCGGTGAGGGCGGCACCGGTAGCTCGGGGCTGACCGACCACCTGCTCTCCATCGGTGCGCCGCTGCTCAACGGGTTCCCGACGATGGCGGTGACCACGGCGTTCGCGGTGGCCATCGGGCTGGCGCGGTACGCCCTGCAGCGCTCGAACGGCGCCGACGCGATTCGTCGCCCGCCGGTGCGGCCGGCCTCCGGGCGCCCGGATGGACGGCGGCCGGCCGGCGAGCGAGGCGTGCGGTCCGAGCTCCGGTCCGCCGCCGGTCGCCCGCCCGGTGCGCGCGGCGCCACCGCGCGCGGGCCGGCTGAGCGGACGCCCGGTGAGCGGACGGCGGACGCCCGCCCCGAGCGGCGCCGGCCCGAGCGCAAGCCGGATGACCGCGCTACCGCCGACCGCGGCACGGCCGACCGCACGCCCCGCGAGCGCAAGCCGGGCGACCGGCTCCCTGGTGGGCGCACGCCGACCGACCGCAAGGCCGCTGACCGCCCGCCGGGCGACCGCGCCGATCGAGTGGCCGGCGACCGCAAGCCCGGCAGCCGCCCCGCCGGCGACCGCAAGCCGGCTGACCGGCCCGCCGTCGACCGCAAACCTGGTGCCGAACGCAAGCCCGGTGACCGACCCGGTGCCGAACGCAAGCCCGGTGACCGACCCGGCGGCGAGCGCAAGCCGGGTGACCGACCCGGTGCCGAACGCAAGCCCGGTGACCGACCCGGCGGCGAGCGCAAGCCGGGTGACCGCAGGCCGCCGCCGGACCGGCTGCCTCCGGGTGGTCGCCCGCCGGCCGACCGCCGACCGCCGCCGGACCGGATACCGCCCGACCGGATACCGCCGGACCGCCGAGCCAAGGACCGCCGCGCCGAGCCGCCCCCCGGCGCGGACCGACGCCCGCCACCCGAGCGGCGTCCCGGCGAACGCCCCCCAGCCCGAGGCACCCGCCCCACCTAACTCCGGCGCACCCCGGCACCCGTCGCACAGATCCAGTGCAGGCCGCACAGGGCTTGCAGCGTCTGTGCGGCCCACACTCCGTCTGTGCGAGCACCGGGCGGGCGCTAGCGGCGGGCGCGGCGGGTACGCAGCTCGCGGGGCAGCGAGAAGGTCAGCGACTCCTCGGCGGTGCTGATCTCCTCCACGTCCACCCAGCCACGCTCGGCGAGGTAGTCGACGACGCCCTGGACCAGGATCTCGGGGACCGACGCACCGCTGGTCAGACCGACGGTCCGCACCCCGCCCAGCCAGCTCTCGTCGATCTCCCTGGCGTAGTCGATCAGGTAGCTGGCACCGGCGCCGGCGGTCAGCGCCACCTCCACCAGCCGCTTCGAGTTCGACGAGTTCTGTGAGCCCACGACCAGCACCAGGTCGCAGTGCGGGGCCATCGCCTTGACCGCGACCTGCCGGTTCTGGGTGGCGTAGCAGATGTCGTCGCTCGGCGGATCCTGCAGGCCGGGGAACCGCTCCCGCAGCTGGCGGACCGTCTCCATGGTCTCGTCGACGCTCAGCGTGGTCTGGGACAGCCAGACGACCTTCTCCGGGTCGCGCACCTTCACGGCCGCCACGTCCCGAGGGCCGTCGACCAGCTGGACGTGGTTCGGGGCCTCCCCCGCGGTGCCTTCGACCTCTTCGTGCCCGTGGTGGCCGACCAGCAGGATGTCGTAGTCGTCCTTGGCGAACCGCTTGGCCTCGTGGTGCACCTTGGTGACGAGCGGGCAGGTCGCGTCGATGGTGCGCAGCCCGCGCTCGGCGGCCTCGGTGTGCACGCTGGGCGCCACGCCGTGCGCGGAGAACACCACGATGGCGCCCTCCGGTACCTCGTCCGCCTCGGCGACGAAGATCGCGCCGCGCTCCGCGAGGGTCTCGACCACGTGCCGGTTGTGCACGATCTCCTTGCGCACGTAGACCGGCGGGCCGTAGGTCTCCAGCGCCTTCTCCACCGCGATGACGGCCCGGTCCACGCCGGCGCAGTAGCCCCTGGGCGCGGCCAAGAGGACGCGCTTGCCTTCCGAAGACGTCGCAGACATGGGTCCAGGGTAAGCGGGCACCCCGTGCCCCTGCCGGGCGCAGTGACCGGTCTGACCCGGATCAGTCCCCCATCCGCCAGCACAGATCGTGTCCCCGACATACACAGACCAGCCAAGACAGGTAAGAATGCGGGTATGAAACCGCTGCCGATGCCGATTCGGATCGCCGCCGGCCTGGTGGCCACCGCGCTCGAAGAGGTGCAGGAGCTGCCCCGCAAGCTCACCGAGATGCCCGTGACGGCGGTCAGCGGGGCGCTGCAGGCGTCCATGCGACTGCAGCAGCGGATCACCGAGCTGGCCATCAAGGGCGACCGGGCGCTCGGTGCGCTCCGGCCGGTGCCGGAGACCCCAGCCTGGGCGCGGTTCGACGAGGACGAGGACCTGGCGCCGCGGAACGGCCTGGCCAACGGGCTTCGCTCGGTCGAGATGCCGAGGCCGCCGAAGGTCACCCCGGTGCGGATCCTGCCCGACCCGGAGCCCGAGGACTTCTTCGACGAGGACGACTTCCCTGAGCCGGGCATCTCCGAGCTCCCGGTGCCGCGCCCGCCGGTCGAGCACCCGGACTCCGAGCTGCCGGCCGCCGAAGTGGTGTCCGAGCCGAACACCGCCGCGGCGACCAGCACCAAGACCAAGACGCCCGGGACCAAGACGTCCGGGACCAAGACGCCCGGGACCAAGAAGTCCGAGCCCAAGACCCCCGAGCCGACGGCCAAGCCGGCCGAGACCGGTCCGCCCGGGCTGCCCGAGTACGAGAGCTGGACCCTCCCGCAGCTGCGCGGCCGGTTCCGCGCGCTGAGCCTCGAACAGCTCGAGCGGCTGCTGGCCTGGGAGACCACCCACCAGGACCGGCCGCCGTTCGTCACGATGCTCAGCAACCGGATCACCAGCGTCGCCGGACGTTGAGCGACGCGACCCCCGCGACCACGCCGGAGCAGCCCTGGCCGGTGCGCACGGTGGCCCGCAAGGTGGCCGGCTGGATCGACCGGCTGGGCGCGGTCTGGGTGGAGGGTCAGCTCACCCAGGTCAACGCCCGGCCCGGCACCGGCACCGCGTTCATGGTGCTGCGCGACCCGGCGGCGGACGTCTCGTTGACCCTGACCTGCCCGATCGGCCTGGTCCGCGGCGCCGAGGTACCGGTCACCGAGGGCAGCCGGGTGATCGTGCACGGCAAGCCGGCGTTCTTCCTCGGCCGGGGCACGTTCAGCCTGCGGGTGGACGAGATCCGCTCGGTGGGCATCGGTGAGCTGCTCGCCCGGATCGAACGGCTGCGTAAGCTGCTGGCCGCCGAGGGCCTGTTCGACCGGGAGCGCAAGCGCCGGCCGCCGTTCCTGCCCCGCCAGATCGGCCTGATCACCGGCCGGGCCAGTGCCGCGGAGCACGATGTGGTGAGCAACGCACAGAATCGTTGGCCGGCCGCCCGATTCCGGATCTGCCACACCGCCACCCAGGGCGCGCTGGCCGTGCCGCAGCTCATCGACGCACTGGAGATGCTGGACCGGGACCGCGAGACCGACGTCATCGTGATCGCCCGGGGCGGCGGCAGCGTGGAGGATCTGCTGCCGTTCTCCGACGAGGCGCTGTGTCGGGCGGTCGCCGCCGCGCGCACTCCGGTGATCTCCGCAATCGGCCACGAGCCGGACACACCACTGCTCGATCACGTTGCTGACCTGCGCTGTTCCACCCCGACGGCGGCGGGCCGGACGGTCGTACCCGATCTTGTCGAGGAGACAGCGCGGATCTCCGGGCTACGTGACCGGGCTCGGCGCGCGCTCGCCGGCTGGGTCGACCGGGAACGCCGGCTGCTCGACTCGCTGCGCGGCCGCCCGGTGCTCGCCGCCCCCTACCGCGAGCTCGACCGCCGCGCGCAGGAGGTGGCCACGCTGCGCCAGTCCTTCCGCGACACGGTGCAGCGTGCCCTCATCGAGCGCGCCACCGACCTCTCCCACCTGCAATCACGCTTGACGAGCCTCGGACCGGCAGCCACTCTGGCGCGTGGATATGCCGTGGTGCAGCACGTCACGGCACCGGGTTCACGGTCGCCGGTGCTGCGCTCGGTGGCCGATGCCCCACCGGGCGCCCGGCTGCGCATCCGACTTGCCGACGGGGCGATCCCCGCGGTGGTAGATGGACCCGGTTCGACCTGATCAACCGGGCGAGCGGAGGAACGCGATGTCTGGAGTGCACCCACCGGCGGGCGCCTTCCTTCCGCTCACCCTCTCCGAGATCCGGTCCACCCCGACGGCCGGTCACCGGCCCGAGCTGGGCCCGCTGACCGACCGTGCGTGGGCCGCCGAACGGGCCGCCGAGGACAGCTGGCACGCGCTGCTCGGCGACTGTGCGTGCGCTCGCCGCGGCCAGTTCCCCGACCGGCTGCGGCTGCTCTCCGAAGCGGCCGGTGAGTACGCCGGCGGCGCCTGGTGGCGCGGCCGGGGCAGCACCTACCGCGACCGGGTCGCCGCGTTCGAGCACTGGGTGGCCGAGGCGCTGGCCGAGGGTGACGGCGAGGAGTTCGCCGAGGCCTGTGCCGGCTACGACGCCGCGCTCGCCCATGCGATGGCCAGCGTGCGCGACCGGGTGGACAGCTGAGCCGGGCGGCCGGCCCGGCGGGCCATCCGGCACCATGGTCCGGGTGACCCCCGAAGCCGCCCCGCCCGCCGGCAGTGCCGGCGACCCGTCAGCCGAGGACAACAGCATCGACCAGCTCGGCTACGAGCAGGCCAGGGACGAGCTGGCCGACGTCGTGCGCGCGCTGGAGGTCGGCGGCCTGAGCCTGGACGACTCGCTCACGCTCTGGGAGCGCGGCGAACGACTGGCCCGGCGCTGCGAGCAGCAGCTGGCCGGTGCCCGGGACCGGGTGGACGCGGTGCTGCACGCCGATGCCTCCGACACGAACGGCGGCGGGCCCGAGCACTGACCCCGCGCATTGTCCCCGAGCCCTGACCCCGCGCACTGATCCCGAGCAGGATCAGCCGTTGGTCGGCAGCGGCGGGGCCTTGGCCAACGCGGCGGCCAGGATCTGGAACTCCGGCACGATCCCGTCCCCGGTGATCAGCCACTCCACCCCGTCGGCCCGGTACGCCCAGGCCTGCTCGTTGTTGGCGCCCCGGTAGTTCACCCAGGTCAGCCCCGCTGCCTGGACCGGGGCGGCCGAACCCGGCGGACCGCCCGTCTCCGCCGCGACCAGGGCGCCCTCCTCGGCGGTGGTCTGCACCAGTCGCAGGTACCGGCCACCCGCGGTGATCCAGCCGACCCGGACGGCGTTCACGTCGCCCGGCGCCTTGCGCTGGTCGACCACGTTGGCCCGCCAGCCGGGCGGCACCGCCGGGTCACGCAGCGGGAACGCCACCTGGTGCGCGGCCGCCGCGAGCGCCTGCCGGGTGTCCACGTTGGGCGTCGCCGACGGGTCCACGGTCGGGCCGCCCGGGCTGAACGAGCAGCCCCGGCCCAGGAACGCGAGCAGCCCGATGATCGGCAGCAGGATCAGCATCGAGATCAACATGTCCCGGGGGCCGGCGCCCAGCGTGGTGGTGGGTTTGCTCCGTTGCGCCGCGGCCGGCGGTGCCGAGGGCGACGACTCAGCGGGCGACGACTCAGCGGGCGACGACTCGGCCGGGGACGGTCCGGCCGATTCGGCGGGGGATGAGCCGGCGGACGGAGTTGAGGATGGGTCGGACGGGGTGCTCACGGGTCCCATTGTCTGCCCCCGGACACGGGCGCCCGCGTCCGGTCCGGTGCTGTTAGCGCTCGTCACAACCACCGGCCAACCGTGATCTGTCAGGATCTAGCCCATGGACACCTCTCTTCCGACCGAACCGGTGGAACGTCGCAGGGAAGCCCCCGACCGCAACCTGGCGATGGAGCTGGTCCGGGTCACCGAGGCGGCCGCGATGGCCGCCGGGCGGTGGGTCGGCAGAGGCGACAAGAACGGCGGGGACCAGGCAGCCGTGGACGCCATGCGCAAGCTGATCTCCAGCGTGTCGATGCACGGCGTCGTGGTCATCGGGGAGGGTGAGAAGGACGAGGCCCCGATGCTCTACAACGGCGAGGAGGTCGGCAACGGCGACGGCCCGCAGTGCGACGTCGCGGTCGACCCGATCGACGGCACCACCCTGATGAGCAAGGGCATGCCGAACGCGCTGGCCGTGCTCGCGGTGGCCGAGCGCGGCGCGATGTTCGACCCGTCCGCGGTGTTCTACATGGAGAAGCTCGCGGTGGGCCCCGAGTCCGCCGATGCGATCGACATCACCGCGCCGATCAGCGAGAACGTCCGCCGGGTGGCCAAGGCGCGCTCGATCGACGTGGCCGACGTGACGGTGTGCGTCCTGGACCGGCCCCGGCACGACAAGTTGGTGCAGACCATCCGGGAGACCGGCGCCCGGATCCACTTCATCTCCGACGGCGACGTGGCGGGCGCGATCTCCGCCGCCCGCCCGGGTACCGGTGTGGACATGCTGCTCGGCATCGGCGGCACACCGGAGGGGATCATCGCGGCGGCCGCGCTCAAGTGCATGGGCGGCGCGATCCAGGCCCGGCTCTGGCCCCGCGACTACGCCGAGCGGGAGAAGGCGCTGGCCGCCGGCCACGACCTGGACCGGGTGCTGGAGACCGACGACCTGGTGTCCGGCGACAACGTGTTCTTCTGCGCGACCGGCGTGACCGACGGTGACCTGCTGCGCGGCGTGCACTACACGCCGGGCGGCTGCACCACGCAGTCCATCGTGATGCGGTCCAAGTCGGGCACCGTGCGCATGATCGACGGCTACCACCGGCTCACCAAGCTGCGTTCGTACTCCTCGGTGGACTACGACATCGACAAAGCCGGTGCCGGCGTCATGCCGGTGCCGCCCCGGCCCTGACGTCAGAATCACCCGATAGTGTGGGACTGGGCGACGGCCGCATCCGGGGGGCCGGTCACGCGTCCTACCTGTTGGGTGCTGGACAGCGTCGCCCACTGGGAGCTGGGTCGGCGTTGTTCAGACCCACCTGCTTGGACCCGGGAGACCCGATTGCCCGAGTTCGGTTGACCTGAAGGAAGTCGATGCACAACCGCGTGCTGCTGGCGACGCTCGTCGTCGCCGTCTGGGGGACCAGCACCGTCACCGGATCCGTCCTGCAGTCTCGGCAGAACCTGGCCGAGTCCGCGCAGGCGGCCCGGATCACGGCGCACGAGTCGGCGCTGAGCCAGGACGGCCCACACCTGCCGGGGCCGATCGTGCCAGGGCCGTCGACCGCGCCGATCCCGGCGCCCGGGTCGGGGCCGCTGCTCATCCCGCTGCCGCCGCCACCCCCGCCGCCACCGCCACCGCCGCCGCCGGTCCTGGTGCGGGGCACACCGTGCCTGAGCAACGTCGCCGCGTGTGTGCGGCTGTCCACCCGGCAGGCCTGGCTGATCGACAAGGGCCGGGTGATCCTGGGTCCCGTCCCGATCACCAGCGGTAAGTCCGGCGAGCGCACGCCGACCGGCCGGCACCGGGTGCTCTGGAAGGACAAGGACCACCTGAGCAGGGAGTTCGACGACGCGCCGATGCCGTGGTCGGTGTTCTTCGCGGCCGGCGGCATCGCGTTCCACACCGGCAGCCTGCGAGCCCAGTCCAGTGGCTGCATCCACCTCTCCGACGCCACCGCAAAGCGGTTCTTCGGCAACCTCACGGTTGGCGACGTGGTCCAGGTCCTGAGGTAACCCGCCGACATCGGGCACCCACGTGACCGACTCCACCCGGACGGGTGGCGCGATAGCGGCCAGACTGGCGGCATGACTGAGTTTCGCGTCGAACACGACACGATGGGCGAGGTACAGGTTCCGGTCGACGCGCTGTGGCGAGCCCAGACGCAGCGGGCGGTGCAGAACTTCCCGATCTCCGGGCGCGGCCTCGAGCGGGCCCAGATCCGCGCGCTGGGTCTGGTCAAGGCGGCCTGCGCGCGGGTCAACGGCCGCGACGGGACGTTGACCGAGGAGATGGCCAAGGTGATCGCGGCGGCCGCCGACGAAGTGGCCGCCGGTCAGCACGACGAGCACTTCCCGGTGGACGTCTTCCAGACCGGCTCCGGCACCTCGTCGAACATGAACGCCAACGAGGTGATCGCGACCCTGGCCACCCGGGCGCTCGGCGCTGGTGACGTCTCGGTGCACCCCAACGACCACGTGAACGCCTCGCAGTCGTCCAACGACGTGTTCCCGACCACCATCCACCTGGCCGCCACCGAGGCCGTGGCCAAGGACGTGATCCCGGCGCTGGAGTACCTGGCGAAGGGGTTGCGGGCCCGGGCGGCGGACTGGCGCGAGGTGGTCAAGGCCGGCCGCACCCACCTGATGGATGCCGTGCCGATCACCCTGGGCCAGGAGGCCGGCGGCTGGGCCACCCAGATCGAGCACAGCGCCGCGCGGCTCCGCGACTGCCTGCCGCGCCTCGCCGAGCTGCCCATCGGCGGCACCGCGGTCGGCACCGGGCTGAACGCGCCGCCCGGGTTCGGTGCCAACGTGGTGGCCGAGCTGCGCGCCGCGACCGGTCTGGACGTGCTCACCGAGGCGGCCGACCACATCGCCGCGCAGGCCTCCCGGGACGGGCTGGTGGAGGCGTCTGGCGCGCTGCGCGCGGCCGCCGTGTCGCTGTTCAAGGTGGCCAACGACCTGCGCTGGCTCAGCTCCGGGCCACGTACCGGGCTGGCCGAGATACACCTGCCGGACCTGCAGCCGGGCAGCTCGATCATGCCGGGCAAGGTCAACCCGGTGATCTGCGAGGCGACCATGATGGTGGCCGCCCAGGTGATCGGCAACGACGCAACCGTCGGTTTCTCCGGCACCCAGGGCAACTTCGAGCTGAACGTGATGATGCCGGTGATGGCGCGCAACGTGCTGGAGTCGGCGCGGCTGCTCACCTCGGTGTCGCGGCTGCTCGCGGACAAGGTGGTGGCCGGCGCGGAGGCCGACGTGGCGCGGCTGCGCGAGCTCGCCGAGTCCTCGCCGTCGGTGGTCACGCCGCTGAACCGCTACATCGGCTACGAAGAGGCCGCGTCCATCGCCAAGCAGTCGCTCAAGGAGCGCAAGACGATTCGCGAGGTGGTGCTCGAGCGCGGCCACGTGGACAGCGGCAAGCTCACCCTCGAGCAGCTGGACAGCGCGCTCGACGTGCTGGCGATGACCCACGTGAACGACTAGCCGACGGATAGCCGCCGGCTCGGGTCCGGCCGGAACCTGCCTGGCGTTACCTAACTACACACCAGGCAGGTTCACCGCGCCTCCGACCTGCCTCCTGTGCAGCTCGGCAACAACAAGCCGGGAGCGCGAAGCGGGCGCTCAGTCGCTCAGGTGGGCGGCCAGGGTGGCGGCGGTCTGCTCGTCGGCCGGCGTGTAGGTGGTCACCCGGACCGAGCTGCGCTGGCCGAACCAGAGGTAGGTGAACTCGAAGTGCAGCGGGCCGGCGACCGGGTGCAGGAACCGCTTGGTCTGGTTGCGCATCGGCTGCACCTCGTGCTGCGTCCACAGCGCCTCGAACTCGACCGACTCCTGCCGTAGCCGCTTGACCAGCATCTTCCATGCCGGCTCCGCGACATGGTCGGCCATCTGGGCGCGGAACTCGGCGACCGAGGCGGGCATCCGGTCCGACCAGTCCTGGATCCGGGACCGCCAGGCCGGGTTGGTGAAGCACTGCAGCAGAGAGTTGCGCTCCTCGAAGGGCAGCCCGTCGACGTCCATCAGCCAGTTGTAACCGCAGTTGAAGGCCAGGATGTCGGTACGCGCGTTCTGTACCACCGCGGGGAACGGATCCAGCTTGGCGAGGATGGCGTGGATCGCCGGGGACACCGCGGCGCAGTCCTTCTGGACCATCGGCTCAGGTGCCCCGGCCAGCGCGAACAGGTGGCTGCGCTCGTAGGGATCCAGCCGCAGGGTGCCCGCGATGGCGCCCAGTACCTGCTCCGAGGCCTTGATGTCGCGCCCCTGTTCCAGCCAGGTGTACCAGGTGACCCCGACCCCGGCGAGCTGCGCGACCTCCTCGCGGCGCAGGCCAGGGGTCCGCCGCCGGCCGGCGACCGGCAGGCCGACCTGCTCCGGGGTGATCCGCTCCCGCCGGTTGCGCAGGAAGCCGGCGAGCTCCTGGCGCCGGACGGCGTCGCCGAGCGCGCGTACCGCAGTGTCCACCCTCGCACTGTGACACAGCGCTCAGCCTGTTACCAGGTACTTATTGGTACCCGGATAAGACACCTCCTGGTACCAGTGTCCCGGCGGACGCATCGTGGTAGTCGTGACGACGAAAACCACGCGCCCACTGATCCGTACCCGGCGCGGGGCTCCCGCCGCCGCGGCACCGGTGCTCACCGCGGGGCACACGACAGGTCCCGCGACAGGGAACCCGACACGGCTCACGACCAGCGGCCTGCTCACCGTGCTGCTGGGCGCCGCGCTGGCCCCGATCGACCTGTTCATCGTCAACGTCGCACTGCCCACCATCCAGGCCGACCTGCGCGCCTCCGCCGCAACCCTGGAATGGGTGGTGGCCGGGTACGGCATCGGGTTCGCGCTGCTGCTGGTCATCGGTGGGCGGCTCGGCGACGCGTTCGGCCGGCGGCGGCTGTTCTCCGTCGGGCTGGCCGCGTTCACCCTGACCTCGCTGGTCTGCGGCCTCGCCCCGAACGCCGGCGTCCTGGTGCTGGCCAGGGCCGCTCAGGGGGCGGCGGCCGCGATGCTGGTACCGCAGGTGCTCTCGATCATCCAGGCGACCACCGCCGGCGAGCGGCGGGCCCGGACACTCGGCTACTACGGCGCCACCGGCGGCATCTCGATGGTGATCGGCCAGCTGCTGGGCGGTGTGCTGGTGGCCGCGGACCTGGGCGGCGCGGGCTGGCGGCCGATCTTCCTGGTGAACGTGCCGATCGGCCTGCTCGCCATGCTGCTGGCCCACCGGACGCTGCCGGAGACCCGGGCCGCCAACCCGATCGGCGTGGACCTCTGGGGCACCGTGCTGCTCGGGGCCTCGCTGCTGGCGCTGCTGGTCCCGCTGATGGAGGGGGCAGGGCTGGGGTGGCCGCTGTGGTGCTGGCTGCTGCTGGCCGCGTTCCCGGTGATCAGCGCGGTGTTCTTCCTGGTGGAGCGGCGGCTGGAGGACCGGGGCGGGGTGCCGCTGCTGCCGCCGTCGGTGCTGCGGGTGCCGTCGATGCGGCGCGGCCTGCTCATCGCGGTGCCGTTCTTCGGCGGCTTCGGCGCGTTCATGTTCGTCTACGCGCTGCTGCTGCAGGACGGGCTGCACCTGAGCCCGCTGGAGTCCGGGCTCGCGCTGACCCCGACGGCGCTGTCGTTCCTGGCGACCACGCTGCTGGTCGCGCGGCTGGTGGAGCGCTTCGGCCGGTGGGTGATGGTGGCCGGCGCCGTGGTGCTGGTGGTGTCGCTGCTGGTGCTGATCGGGACAACGTTGCTGGCCTGGCCGCACCTCGGGGTGCTCGACCTGGTACCCGGCACCCTGCTGTTCGGCATCGGCCAGGGCCTGGCCGCGCCCACCCTGTTCCGGCTGATCCTGTCCCAGGTGCCCGCCGAGAGCGCCGGCGTCGGCAGCGGCATGCTGACCACCACCCAGCAGACCTCGCTGGCTCTCGGGGTGGCGACCCTGGGCAGCCTGTTCGCGGCACTCAGCGCGTCGACGGGTGTCGAGCACGCGCTGGTGATCGTCTCCTCGGTACAGGTTCTGACCTCGATCGCCATCGGCCTGCTGGCGATCGGCCTGCCCGACCCCCGGACCTGACCCCGCGCGCCGGGCGCTGGGTGGCCGGCGCGCGCCGGGGCCGGTGATTCTGTCGGTGCCGGCTGGCAGGATCGCCGCATGTTGTTCGCCGAGCTGGTGGCCACCTCCGCCACGGTGGGGGGCACCCGCTCGCGCAAGGCGAAGGTGGAGGCACTGGCCGGGTTGCTGAGAGCGCTCGCCCCGGCCGAGATCGAGGCGGCGGTGTCCTGGCTGGCTGGGGAGCCCCGCCAGGGCCGCCTCGGCACCGGATGGCGCACCCTGGCGGGGCTGGCGGTGCCGCCCGCCGCGCTTCCGGGGCTCACCCTCGCCGAGGTGGACGAGGTGCTGGCCGAGCTCGCCACCAGCTCCGGCGCGGGATCGGCCCGGCGCCGCAAGGAGCTGCTGACGGGCCTGTTCGGCGCGGCCACCGAGGACGAGCAGCGGTTCCTGTTCCGGCTGCTCACCGGCGAGCTCCGCCAGGGCGCCCTGGAGGGCGTGCTCACCGAGGCGGTGGCGGTGGCCGCCGGGATCCCGTCCGAGCAGGTGCGCCGCGGCCTGATGCTGTCCGGCTCGCTGCCGGCGACCGCGCGGGCGGCCCTGGTGGACGGGGCCGAGGCGGTGGCCGCCTTCCGGCTGGAGGTGGGCCGGGGCATCCGGCCGATGTTGGCCTCCCCGGCCGACACGCTGGCCGGCGCGGTGGCCGAGCTCGCCGCCGCCGGCGGGGTCACCGTCGAGTACAAGCTGGACGGGGCGCGCATCCAGGTACACCGCGACGACGATCAGGTCCACGTGTTCACCCGCTCGCTGCGCGACATCACCGACCGGGTCCCCGAGCTGGTCGAGCTGGCCAGGGCGCTGCCGTGTCGCGCCGTGGTGCTGGACGGGGAGTCGCTGGCACTCACCGACGACGGCCGGCCCCGCCCGTTCCAGGAGACGATGCGCAACACCAGCGCCGGCACCCTGCGGCCCCGGTTCTTCGACTGCCTGCACCTGGACGGGGTCGACCTGCTGGACGCACCGCTGCGCGAACGCCTCGAGGCGCTGGAGAAGGTCGCCGGCCCGCACCGGATGCCCGGCCTGCTCGATGCCACCGCCGCGCAGGCCGCCACCCTGCTCGACGAGGCCCTGGAGGCCGGCCACGAGGGCGTCATGGTCAAGTCGCTGGGCTCGCCGTACGCGGCCGGTCGGCGCGGCAAGGCGTGGCAGAAGGTGAAGCCGGCACACACCCTCGACCTGGTCGTGCTCGCCGTCGAGTGGGGCTACGGGCGCCGCACCGGCAAGCTGTCCAACATCCACCTCGGCGCGCGCGACCCGGACGGCGGGCCGCCGGTGATGGTCGGCAAGACGTTCAAGGGCATGACCGATGAGCTGCTCAGCTGGCAGACCGAGCAGTTCTCCGCCCGGGCACTGAGCGACGACGGGCACGTGGTGCGCCTCCCGGCGGACTTCGTGGTGGAGATCGAGCTGGACGGCGCGCAGGCCAGCACCCGGTATCCCGGCGGCGTGGCGCTGCGGTTCGCCCGGGTGCTCCGCTACCGCCCCGACAAGGCCGCGGGCGACGCCGACACCATCGACGCCGTCCGCGCCCTCCTGCACTAACCCACCCCCACGAGTCGGGGCTCTCAGCACACCGAGTCGGGGCTCTCAGCACACCGAGTCGCGGATCTCAGCGCACCGCCCGGCCGGTGACGAGCTGCAACCGTCCCACAGCTGGCCGAGAGACGAACTCATTACCCAAACGTTTGGGTACCTGTTCTCACGTTCGCCGATTAACCTTCACGTCTCGTGCGGTTCCTCCCCGGCCACGACGGCCTTTCCCGCGACCTGACCTACGACGACGTCTTCCTGGTACCCCGCCGCTCGGCGGTGACATCCCGGTTCGACGTCGACCTGAGCAGCCCCGACGGCTCCGGATCCCGGGTGCCGGTGGTCGCCGCGAACATGACCGCGGTGGCCGGCCGGCGGATGGCCGAGACGCTGGCCCGCCGCGGTGCGCTCACCGTGCTCCCGCAGGACGTCGCCCCGGAGGCGGTCGCCAACATCGTCGCCTGGGTCAAGTCGCGGCACCCGGTCTGGGACACCCCGCTGGTGCTCACCGCCGACCAGGCGGTCGCCGACGCGATCAACCTGCTGCCCAAGCGCGCCCACGACGCCGTCGTGGTGGTGGACGGCGACGGCCGGCCGCTGGGCACCGTCGACGAGGCGGCGTGCGCCGGGGTGGACCGGTTCACCCGGCTGTCCGAGGTGCTCGCGCCGGACCCGGTGACACTGCCGCTGGACACCCCGCCGCGCGAGGTGTTCGACGCGCTGCAGTACCGCACGGAGCGGGTCGCGCTCGCCCTCAACGGGGAAGGCCAGCTGGCCGGCATCCTGACCCAGCTCGGTGCCCTGCGCGCGGACATCTACCGCCCCGCTCTGGACGACGGCGGACGGCTGCGGGTGGCGGCGGCGATCGGTGTCAACGGGGACGTGGCGACGAAGGCCACCGCGCTGGTCAAGGCTGAGGTCGACCTGCTCGTGGTGGACACCGCGCACGGTCACCAGGAGAAGATGCTCACCGCGCTGGCCGCCGTCCGGGCGGCGGTGGACAGCATGGGTTCGGCCGTGCCGCTGGTGGCCGGCAACGTGGTGACCGCCGACGGCGTGCGGGACCTGGTCGCGGCGGGCGCGGACATCGTCAAGGTCGGCGTCGGCCCCGGCGCCATGTGCACCACCCGGATGATGACCGGGGTCGGCCGGCCGCAGTTCTCCGCGGTGGCCGAGTGCGCCGCGGCGGCCCGCGAGCTGGGTCGACACGTCTGGGCGGACGGCGGGGTCCGCCACCCCAGGGACGTGGCGCTGGCGCTGGCCGCCGGCGCGAGCGCGGTGATGATCGGCTCCTGGTTCGCCGGCAGCTACGAGTCACCCGGCGACCTGATGCGCGACGCGGACGGGCGGCAGTACAAGGAGTCGTTCGGGATGGCGTCCAAGCGGGCGGTCACCGCGCGCACCCGGGGTGAGGGTGCGTTCGACCGGGCCCGCAAGGCGCTGTTCGAGGAGGGCATCTCCAGCGGCCGGATGATGTTGGACCCGCTGCGCCCCGGTGTCGAGGACCTACTCGACGAGATCTGCGCCGGCGTGCGGTCGACCTGCACGTACACCGGCGCCCGCACTCTCGAGGAGCTGCACACCGGAGCGGTGCTCGGGGTGCAGTCCCCCTCCGGCTTCGCCGAGGGCGAGCCGAGGCCCTAGACCGTGAGACCTGTGAGTGGCGTTGGTCGCCAGCGCGACCAACGCCACTCACGGGGTCTGCTAGGCGACGTCCCCTTCCAGCATCTCGGTGACCAGCGCGGCGATCGCGGAGCGTTCCGAGCGGGCCAGCGTGACGTGCGCGAACAGCGGGTGACCCTTCAACTTCTCGATCACTGCCGCAACGCCGTCGTGCCGACCGACCCGCAGGTTGTCCCGCTGTGCCACGTCGTGCGTGAGCACCACCCGCGACCCGGTGCCCAACCGGGACAGCACGGTGAGCAGCACATTGCGCTCCAGCGACTGCGCCTCGTCCACGATGACGAACGCGTCGTGCAGTGACCGGCCCCGGATATGGGTCAGCGGCAGCACCTCGAGCATGCCCCTGGCCAGTACCTCCTCCACCACTTCGGAGCTGACCAGTGCGCCGAGGGTGTCGAAGACAGCCTGGGCCCAGGGCGCCATCTTCTCGCTCTCGCTACCGGGTAGGTAGCCGAGCTCCTGACCGCCGACCGCGTACACCGGGCGGAAGACCACCACCTTGCGGTGCTGCTGACGTTCCAGCACCGCCTCCAGCCCGGCGCACAACGCGAGCGCGGACTTGCCGGTGCCGGCGCGCCCGCCCAGCGACACGATGCCGATGTCGGGGTCCAGCAGCAGGTCCAGCGCGATCCGCTGCTCGGCGGAGCGGCCGTGCAGCCCGAAGGCCTCGCGGTCGCCGCGCACCAACTTGATCCGCTTGTCCGGGCCCACTCTGGCCAGGGCGGCCGTACCGGAACCGACCAGTTTCAGGCCGGTGTGGCAGGGCAGCTCGCGGACCCATTCCAGCTCGGTGCCCTCCAACTCGATGGAGCCGTCCCGGAACAGCGCGTTCACCATCTCCGAGGACTGCACCTCCACGTCGGCCAGGCCGGTCCAGCCGGACGGCACCACATCCTGCCCGCGGTACTCGTCGGCAACCAGCCCGACGGCGGCGGCCTTGACCCGCAGCGGCATGTCCTTGGTGACCAGCACGACTCCGGCGTCCTCGAGCTCCGCCGCCAGGTTCAGCGCGCAGGCCAGGATCCGGCTGTCGTTGCTGTCCGTGCGAAACCCGGAGGGGAGCACCTCGGGGTCGGTGTGGTTGAGCTCGACGCGGACGGTTCCGCCGCCCTCGCCGATCGGTACCGGGGTGTCCAGCCGTCCGTACCGGATGCGCAGGTCGTCCAGCAGCCGCAATGCCTCGCGGGCGAACCAGCCCAGTTCCGGATGGTGCCTCTTGCCCTCCAGCTCAGAGATGACCACTAGCGGAAGCACTACGTCATGCTCGGCAAATCGGGTAATTGCCCAGGGGTCGGACAGAAGGACCGAAGTGTCGAGGACGTAGCAGCGAGCGTCCGTCTGCAACAAGCGGTTGGCCGGGGTGACGGGGCCTGTCGCGATGGCGGAAGTGGTACCAGCCCCGGTTACGCCACTGGAGGCGGCGGTCGGGGACGAGCTCGAGGCGGGACGTCGTGCAGTCACGGCTTCTCCCTCGCGGGCACGGCACCGCGCCCGCACTGGTGGTGGGCCGGCCGACCCTGTTCGGACGCGGCCTCGGGCGTCAGTAACTTCACCGACGCCCTCCACCACGGCCGCGAGGGCCGGGTGCCGGCCCCCCCGTGCTCGTGACAGCCACGATCAGGGCCTCCCGGGCGGCCCGCATCGGATACGGTCCGCCACTCGCAACGCTACCGGCGACGAGCGGGATTTGGTCAACAAATCCGCACACTTTCCGTGATCGGGTTAGGCCAAATACCGGGATGGGCTACCGCTCGTCGCTCAGCGTCAACCGCATGACGAGATGATGATCGAAGATTCTTACCCAGCGTTCACATTCGATTCATCGCCGAACTGCTTGGCCGTGCTAACCGCAGGTCAGCCCGCTGGCTCCGGCCAACCCAGATCGGCCCGCAGCGCACGCGGAGTGAGCGGCTCGTCGTGCAGCCGACACAACCGGAGCAACGCGGACTGCCCCGCCGGCCGCGCGTCCAGCCACGCACCGAGCAGGCGGACGCCCTCCACATAGCTAGTGGTGTAACTGCGCCACAGCGGATGGGTGAGGAACCGCAGCATCTGGCGGGCCCGGGAGTCGGGCACGAGCAGCCAGCGACTCAGGTAGTCGACCACCTCGTCGAGGTCGGCGTGCCGTTCGTAGAGCATCAGAGCCGCGTCCTGGCGCACCGCCAGCAGGGCGGCACTCGCCCGCTCCACCCGCTCGGCCAGCTCGCCGTCCAACCGGACGCCCGACTCGGCCAGCACCTCGGCCGCCCAGCGCCCCCACGCCTGCCCGATCGCCGCGGTCAGCCCCAGGTCCGCGAGCCCCTCGGACAGCAGACACTGCGGGCTGTTCAGCAGGAAGAGGGAGTGCTCGACGCACCCGCCCCGCTGCACCAGCACGGTGTGCCGACGGCACCGCTCGGTGTGGTGCCCCGGATAGGCCTCGTGTGCCAGCAGGTGCGGCAACTGCGAGGCCCGCCGCCCGGTCTCGGAATTGATCACCACGCGCGAGTGGTGACCGCCGAGGTAGTGGTTGAAGGCGCTCCACGGGCGGTCCGAGGAGATCTCGTAGGTCACCGTCTCCTCGGCGGGCAGCTCGAGCTGGCTCCGGGTCACCTCGCGCAGCGCGCCGGACAGCACTCGGATCGCCGGCCCCAGCCACTCGACCGGCAGCTCCTCCGCCTTGCGGTAGGCGGCCATCCGCGCGGCCAGCGGCCCGCCGCCGGGTAGCAGCGTGGCGAGCTCGGCGTGGGCCGCCCGGTAGGAGTCCGGTTCGCCCAGCTCGACGTCGGTGTCGAAGTAGGCGCGCAGCTCGGCGCGGAACCCGGGCGCCCGCCCCGCCGCCCGCCGCAGCGAGCAGTCCAGCGCGGTCAGCTGCCGGTCCAGGAAGTCGCGCCGCCCGGGCACCAGTTCGGCGGAGGGCAGTTCGGCGGAGGGTTCGGCGGACGGCAGTTCAGTCCTCAGCCGGGCCGCCTCACGGAGCAGCTCGTCCACCCTCGGCCGGGGCTCGCTGGCCACCTGCCGGCGCAGGGAAACAGCGCCGGTATGGGCATCGACCAGGCCGGGTACCAGCCGATCGCTGCGCAGTCCCAGCAGCACGTAGGCTCGTGCCAACGCGTCCAAATCCACGGCCGCGAGATGCTACTCGGACACACAATCAATCGCTCCCCCGCACGAATCAATACCAGGCTCTCCGTCAGGCAAGGGTGCCCTTACCTCTGTTGGGCCGTTCGAGTGAGAGTCGACTACAGAGCGTGCTCATTTGGCGACAATTGCCCAGGTATTCCACGGCAAAAGTCACCTAATTGAGGGAATAACTAATCCAAAACACGTCAAGTCACACGATAGTGGTACGAGGTTTTGCGTGTGCTCGACTCAGCAGTAGTTTCGACCCAGTCAGCGCGGGCTCCCCAGGCATCGCTGACGTCGTGAAGGGGGCCGTCGTCTTAACGGCGTCGGTAGACTCAATCAGGAGATGAACACTGTGCTGAAGAAGGCTGGAATTGTTTTGGCGGCCGCGACCGCCGGTGTGCTCGCATTGAGCCCGCTGGCATTCGCCGGCGACTACGACTCGGGTCACGGTCACCACCACCACCACAGCAGCGATAGCGACGACAACGACAACGACCACAGCGCGAGCTGCCACCAGGACAACAGCTCGAAGGACAAGGCCGACGGCGTTCACGCGCAGGGCGGCCTGGTCAACGTGCAGGACACCACCGTCCAGGTGCCGATCCAGGCCTGCAACAACTCGGTCATCGAGGGTGTCCTCGGCATTCTCGCCAAGAACCAGAAGAACTCTGACGACCACGGCTGAGGTTTGATCCCTCGTTAACGCGCTCCGCCTCGACGGAGCACGCTCCCCCCGAGGGCAGGCAAGACTTTGAGCCCGACGGCGGACCTCACCGGTCCGCTGTCGGGCTTTTTACTGTCCGATCCCGTTAAATCCTCGGTTCACCCGATAGGGCCGTAACCTTTACGAGATAGCCGCGGGACCCAATTTCGGTGTCCGAGTAGGAATCGTGGACAGGCTCCGCTATATTCAAGTTGTCAGCGAGGGCTCCCCAATCACCGCTGACAACGATGGCGGTCGTCGAGCGATGCCGCCGATTGAACAGGAGAGTAACTGTGCTGAAGAAGGCTGGAATCGTGGTGGCGGCCGCCGCTGCCGGGCTGCTCGCCGTGAGCCCGCTTGCTTTTGCAGACGGTCACGGGATTCTCGATGGTGCGCACGGCCAGGTTGGCCTGGTCAACGTCCAGGACAGCGCCGTTCAGGTGCCGATCCAGGCGTGCAACAACTCGGTCATCGAGGGCGTTCTGGGCGTGCTGGCCAAGAACCAGAAGAACAGCGACTCCCACGACGGTGAGTGCCACCAGAAGAACAAGGCCGTCGACAGCGCTGGCAGCAGCGACGACGACTGAGTCTGCTCAGCTAGGCGGGAAGGGCGCTGGACCTCGAGTCCGGCGCCCTTCTTGTATGTCCGGGTCTGGAAGGTTCGCACAGCCGTAGTGGGCTGAGCCGCCTCGCGTCGCACAGACCGCCCGCCGTCCGCACAGCCGTAGTCGGCTGAGCCGCCTCGCGTCGCACAGACCGCCCGCCGTCCGCACAGCCATAGGGGGCTGAGCCCCCTCGCGGTCGCACAGACCGCCCGCGGTCCGCACAGAATGTGCAGCGTCTGTGCCGCACTGACAGCGTCTGTGCGGCCGGCTTCGCCAAGGCGACCAGCGCCGGACTCGCCACTCGCCCCACGGACCTTCCACGCGCTAGTTCCCGCGCACGTTGCGTGATTCCCGCGCCTCTTGCGACACCACGTCGCGCATCTCCCGTGCACGTCGCGCACCTCGCACCGTGCGCGACGTCCACGCAAGGTGCGCGGCGTCGCAGCCGAGTTATCCACAGGGCCGAGGTGTCAGTCGCTGCGACCCCAGTCGCACGGCTGCCCTACCCCACTGCGGCCCTGCCTGCGGCACAGACCGCCCACCCGCGGCGCAGACCGTGCAACGTCTGTGCGGCACGCAGCAGGTCTGTGCCAGCCGAGTTCGCCGCGCGCCGCCCCCACGCGCTGCTGTACCGGCCGCTGCCGCTCCCGGCCGCTGCCGCACCGGCCGCGCAGACCGGAAGGTCCACTGAGCCGCCATTCCAATGAGCCGCAACCCACCGAGCCGCAACCCACCGAGCCGCAACCCACCGAGCCGCAACCCACCGAGCCGCAACCCACCGAGCCGCTACCCACTGAGCCGCAACTGGCCCTTCGGGCGGTCAGGAGCCGAAGCGGCGGTGCCGAATCCCGTAGTCGCGCAGCGCGCGCAGGAAGTCGACCCGGCGGAACTCCGGCCAGTACGCCTCGCAGAACCAGAACTCCGAGTGCGCGGACTGCCACAGCAGGAACCCGGACAGCCGCTGCTCCCCCGACGTCCTGATCACCAGGTCCGGGTCGGGTTGGCCCGAGGTGTAGAGGTGCTCGGCGATGTGGTCCACATCGAGTACCTCGGCCAGCTCTTCGATCGAGGTGCCGTTCTCGGCGTGGCTGAGCAGTAGCTTGCGCACCGCGTCGGCGATCTCCCGCCGGCCGCCGTAGCCGACCGCGATGTTCACCTGCATGCCGGTGCGTTGCTGGGTACGGGCCGCGGCACTGACCAGGCGCGCCGAGGTGTCCCCCGGCAGCAGGTCCAACGCGCCGACCACCCGGACCCGCCAGGAGCGGCCCGGCCCGCTCAGCTCGTCGACCACGCCGACGATGATGTCCAGCAGCGGGCGCAGCTCGGCATCGGGCCGGTTCAGGTTGTCGGTGGACAGCAGCCAGAGCGTGACCACCTCGACATCGTTGTCCCGGCACCAGCCGAGCAGCTCGGTGATCCGGGATGCGCCGGCTCGATGCCCGTCGTTGACATCGAGGAGGCCGGCATCCCGCGCCCAGCGCCGGTTCCCGTCCAGGATCACACCCACGTGCCGGGGGCGCTGGGCACCGTCCAGCTGACGCCGCAACTTCCGCTCGTAAGCGGAGTACAGCAGGTTGCGCAGGCCCACGGGAGGAAAGAGTACGCCGATCGCTGTGATCGAACAGCCAATCACCCGCTCGGCCTGCTCAGCGCCCCGGTCAGCCGCGGTGACCGGTCCATTCCACTCGACCGTGGCGCGATGGCCGCCCGGTGTGCCGTACGCTCGAAGCGTGACCAGCGGGACCGCCGCCGACACCCTGCTCCCGAGGGGCGCCAAGCCCCGACTGCGGGGCCGGTTGCATCAGGCTTCATTCGTCTTCTCGATGGCCGCCGGGGCCGCCCTGGTCACCGCCACCGTCACTACCAGCGGTTCTCCGCTCGCGGTGGTCTCGGTTGCGGTGTACGCGGGGACCGTGCTCGGACTGTTCGGCATCAGCGCGCTCTACCACCGGGTCGCCTGGCGCAGTGAGGTCACCCGGTCCTGGATGCGCCGGCTGGACCACTCGATGATCTTCGTGTTCATCGCCGGCACGTACACCCCGGTGGCCGCGATGGCGCTGCCCCCGACCACGCGGTGGGTCGTGCTCGCGGTGGTGTGGGCCGGCGCGCTGGGCGGGGTGACCCTGAATCTCGCGTGGCCGCGCGCGCCGCGCTGGGTCGGCGTACCGATCTATCTCGCGCTGGGCTGGGTCGCGGTCTTCGTGCTGCCCGACCTGTTGCACCACGTCGGAGTGGCAGCGTTGGTGCTGTTGCTTGCCGGCGGGGCGCTCTACACGTTGGGCGCGGTCTGCTACGCCGTCAAGTGGCCCGACCCGTGGCCGGCCACCTTCGGCTTCCACGAGTTCTTCCACGCGGCCACCGTGCTCGCCGCGCTGTGCCACTACGTCGCCATCTGGTTCGTGCTGGCCAGCTTCTCCGGCTAGGGAGGCTCTGTGAGTGGTATTGGTCGCCAGTGCGACCAGTACCACTCAGGACCAATACCACTCACCAGCCAGCGCGTCAGCTGGTCGGGCCCTGCCCCCGCAGCTCATCCACCTTCGACATCGCGGTGCGCAGCTCGGTGAGCCAGTCGTCCGCGTGCTCGCCGACCAGCTTGACCGCCCAGGCCAGCGCATCCGACCGGGACCGCGCCACCCCGGCGTCGACCAGTGTGTCCAGCACGATCCGCTCCGGCTGGCGCAGCCGCGTCATCACCGGCACGGACAGCGTGGTGAACAGCTCCTCGACCTCGCCGAGACGGGCTCCCCAGGCCACCTTGCGGCGGTACCGGTGCTGGGCCTGCAGGGCGATGTCGATCCGCTCGTCCCGGGTCTGCTCCCGGAACCTGGCGATACGTCCGGCCACCGCCGCGGCCCGGTTGGCCCGCCCGGCGTCGTCGTCGGTGAACTCCTCGTCCAGCGCCGGCAGCTCGCCGACGATCAGGATCTCTTCCCGGTCCACCCGTACCTCTGGGGCGCCGGTGAACCAGCCGTCCGGCAGCCGGCCGTGCAGCCACCCCGCCGCGTCCTCGGCCGGCGGCAGATCGGCCTGCTGCCAACCGCCACGGCCCTGTCCCCTGCCGGGCCCTCGGCCCGGTCCCGACCATCCTCGATGCATTCGTCCGACCATCGCCGGCCTCCATCTATCGTCTCTGCTTACAGTATTACACAGATACATCCGTACATTGGCGGAGAAATTCGACCCACCGTCGGGCCCGGCGGGACGAGGATGGCCGACATGACCACAACCGACGCCGAGTCGGTCACCCTGCGCCGGCTTCTCGACGTGGTGCTGCGGCTCGGCACGGAACGCCAGGTGGAACCGGTGCTGAGGCAGGTCGTCGACGCGGCGAGGGAGCTGACCGGCGCCGGTTACGCCGCGATCGGGGTGCCGGACGGCGCCGGGGGCTTCGAGCGGTTCCTCACCGCCGGGGTCGACAGTGCGACCTGGGCCCGGATCGGCGCGCTGCCCCGCACCCACGGCCTGCTCGGCGCCGTGCTGTGCGAACCGCGCGCGCTGCGGCTGGCGGACATCCGGGCCGACCCCCGCTTCCTCGGCTACCCGGCCGCCCACCCGGACATGGTCGCCTTCCTCGCCGTGCCCATCCTGGCCGGCGGCGAGGTGGTCGCGGAGCTCTTCCTGACCAACCCGGCCGGCGGGCCGGAGTTCTCCGACGCCGCGTTGCGGGTGGTCGAGGCGCTGGCCGGGCACGCCGCGCTCGCGGTGGTCACCGCGCAACGCCAGGAGCGGCTGCGCGAGCTGTCCATCGTGGCCGAGCGCACCCGGATCGCCCGCGAGCTGCACGACTCGGTCACCCAGACGTTGTTCAGCCTGAGCCTCGCGGCGGAGTCGGCGGTCACGCTGGCCGGACCGGCGGCCCCGGACGGGCTGACCGGCCAACTGGACCGGGTGCGCGACCTGGCCCAGCTCGGGTTGGACGAGCTGCGCGAGCTGGTCGACACCCTGCGCCCCGCCGAGCTGGGTCGGGACGGGCTGGCCAGCGCGCTGCGTACCCGGGTCGACCTGTTGCGCGCGGTGCA
Source organism: Pseudonocardia sp. Cha107L01 (assembly GCF_052566575.1). Lineage (NCBI taxonomy): Bacteria > Bacillati > Actinomycetota > Actinomycetes > Pseudonocardiales > Pseudonocardiaceae > Pseudonocardia > Pseudonocardia sp. Cha107L01. Next base: position 2,671,039 of record NZ_CP199579.1, on the reverse strand, counting down.
CGGGACACCCATCGTGCTGCACACGCGGGTGTCCCGACCGCTGGACGAGGTGCTCGGACGGGAGCTGTTGAAGATCGGCAATGAGGCGCTGGGCAACGCGTTGCGGCACGCCGGCGAGGCGCGGGTGTCGGTCTCGCTGGAGGTGGCGGTGTCGCTGGAGGTGGGCGAGGCCGCGCGGCTGGTGGTCACCGACGACGGCGGCGGGTTCGACCTGGCTGCCACGCTGCGCACAACGCGGCGGCTCGGGCTGACCAGCATGCGCGAGCGGGCCGAGGCGCTGGGCGGCACGCTGCGCATCGACACCGCGCCGGGCGCCGGCACCGCGGTCACCTGCGAGGTGCCACTCTCGTGATCACAGTGCTGCTGGTGGACGACCACGAGCTGGTCCGCGCCGGGCTGCGCACCTTCCTGGAGCTGCAGCCGGACATGGCGGTGGTGGGTGAGGCCGGCAGCGGTGAGCAGGCGCTCGCCCTCGTCGCCGGGCTGGCCCCGGACATCGTGCTGCTGGACCTGGTGCTGCCCGGGATGAGCGGGGTGGACACGGTCCGCCGGCTGCGGGCGGCACACCCGGACGTCAAGGTCGTCGTGCTCACCTCGTTCGCCGGGCAGGACTCGGTGCTGCCGGCGGTCCGCGCCGGGGTGGCCGGTTACCTGCTCAAGGACGTCGGGCCCGCCGAGCTCGCCGATGCGCTGCGCTCGGTGTACGCCGGCGGGTCGCCGCTGCACCCGACGGTTGCGGCCACCGTGTTGCGCCAGGTCAGCGCCGCCGCCGACCCGCTCACCCCGCGCGAACGGGAGGTACTGCGGCTGATCGCCCTCGGGCTGTCCAACCGGCTGATCGCGCGCGAGCTGGTGCTGTCCGAGAAGACGGTGAAGACGCACGTCAGCGCGGTGCTGGCCAAGCTCGGCGTCGCCGACCGCACCCAGGCCGCCCTGCTCGCCGTCCGCGACGGGGTGACCCCGTGAGTGGCGAGTGGTCTCAGCGGACCACTCGCCACTCACGAGTCCTAGGACCAAGGTCCCGGTAGGTCCGGGCCAGCGGCCGAGGGCGGCGGCCGGCAACGCGCGCAGCGTGGAGGTATGCCAACAGCGATCATCACCGGAGCGTCCACCGGGCTCGGCCGGGCGCTCGCCGAAGACCTGTCCCGGCGCGGCTGGCGGACCGTCGTGGACGCCCGCACCGCCGCCGAGCTCCACGAGGCCGCCGCCGGCTGGCCGAACGCCGAGGTCCACCCCGGCGACATCACCGACGAGGCGCACCGCGCCGAGCTGGTCGCGGCCGCCGGCGGGCGGCTGGACCTGCTGGTACTCAACGCGTCCTCCCTCGGCCAGGTCCCGCTGCCACCGCTGGCCGGCTACCGGCTGGACGAGCTGCGCGCGGTGCTGGAGACGAACGTGGTGGCCCCGCTGCGCCTGGTCCAGCTCGCCCTGCCCGCACTGCGCGCCGCCGCCGGGCGGGTACTGGCGATCAGCAGTGACGCCGCCGTCGAGGGTTACCCCGGCTGGGGCGGCTACGGGGCCTCCAAGGCAGCGCTGGATCAACTGGTCCGGGTGCTCGCGGCGGAGGAGCCGGGCGTGCGGGCGTACGCGGTGGATCCCGGTGACATGCGCACCCGGATGCACGCCGCCGCGTTCCCCGGCGAGGACATCAGCGACCGGCCGGCCCCGGAGTCCGTGCTGCCCGCCCTGCGCCGGCTGATCGAGGGCTCGCTGCCGTCCGGCCGCTACACCGAGGGCCAGCTGCGCGAGGTGTCGGCGTGAAGGGGGAGGCAGCGCTGACGAGTGATGCACCGGCCGGGTTGCCGAGTACCGGTTTAGCGGGCGCCGGGTTGGCGACTACCGGGTTGGCGAGCGCCGGGTTGCCGACCGGCGGGCGGCCGAGCGCCTGGTTGCCGACCCGACTGCCGACCGGGCTGCCGACCGAGCTACCGGCCGGGGCGCTGGCCACCGCACCGGCCGAGGTGCGCGGCCTGGCCAGGGACGGAGTGCGGCTGCTGGTGGCCGGCCCGGACGGGCCGCGGCACCGCCACGCGGCCGCACTGGCGGACGCGCTGCGGGCCGGCGACCTGCTGGTGCTGAACACCTCGGACACCCTGGCCGCCGCGCTGACCGGCGTCACCCGGCACGGCGAGCGCGTCGAGGTACACCTGTCCACGCTCGACCCGGCGGTGGGACCGGCTACCGACCGGACGCGGCCGGACCCGAGCGGCTACCCGGCCGCGCTGGCGTCCACCCGATCGCGCTGGATCGTCGAGATACGCACCGGCGGCGGCCCCGGCGGAGTACTGGGCGGCGAGCCGTCCGAGGTGGACAGGGCGGCGGAGTCCATCCGGCTGGCCGGCGACGGAGTGCTGCGCGGTGTCCGGCCCACCGGCAGCCGCCGGCTGTGGTCGGCCGAGCTGGTCACTCCGGTGCCGCTGCTGGGCTGGCTCACCGAGCACGGCGACCCGATCCGCTACCGGTACGTCTCGGCGCGCTGGCCACTGTCGGCGTACCGCACCACGTATGCCGACACCCCCGGCAGCGCGGAGATGCCCAGCGCCGGCCGCGCGATCACGCCGCGCGTGCTGCGCCGGCTCCACGCCCGGGGTGTGCAGGTGGCCGGACTGCTGCTGCACACCGGGGTGTCCTCGCTGGAGGCCGGCGACGGGCCGCACCCGGAGTGGTACGAGGTACCGCCGTCCACCGCGGCCGCCGTGGCCGCCACCAGGGCCGACGGTGGCCGGGTGATCGCCGTGGGCACGACCGTGGTGCGGGCCCTCGAATCGGCCGCGGTGTCGCCGACCGGGGACGGCCGGCCGGTTGCCCGCGCGGGCTGGACCGATCTGGTGATCACCCCGGAGCGCGGCGTACGCACAGTGGACGGGCTGCTCACCGGCTGGCACGAGCCGGCGGCCTCACACCTGCTCATGCTGGAGGCGGTGGCCGGCCGGCAGCTGCTGGTGGACTCCTACGCGGCCGCGCTGGCCGGCGGCTACCGGTGGCACGAGTTCGGCGACCTGCACCTGATCCTGCCGCCGCGTTGACCGAACGGCCCGGATCGGTCGCTGAACTGTCGGGGTCCACTGCCACCCTGCGAGGCATGGTGGGCTGGAACGAGGTCGAGAAGGCGGAGCCGGAGTTCGCGGCCAGCGTGCGGACGGTGTTCGAGAAGAGCAAGCACAAGACGATCGCCACGCTGCGGGCCGACGGGGGCCCCCGGATCAGTGGCATCGAGGCGGAGTTCGACGACGGCGACGGCGAGCTGACCTTCGGCTCGATGCCGGGCTCCCGGAAGGGCGCCGACCTGGCCCGCGATCCCCGGCTCGCACTGCACAGTCCGTCGGTCGACCCGCCCGAGGATGCACCGGCCGACTGGCAGGGCGACGCCAAGATCGCCGGCCGCGCGGTGTTCACCCATGAGCTGACCGGTCCGCAGCCGGGGCAGGGGTTCCGGGTGGACATCGACGAGGTGGTCCGCATCGGGCTCAACGCGGCCGGGGATCAGCTGGTCATCCAGGTCTGGCGGCCGGGTAGGGGGTTGCGCGAGTTCAGCCGCAAGTAACCGGAGCGGCACCGACCAGGTCCAGGGCGGCCCGCTCGGCGGCGGCCCGGCCGGGACTGTTCGGCGACGGGTACCCAGCGCCTGACGACGGCGCGGCCGAAACGACCAAACCCGACACGGAACAAAAAACCGACACGAAACTGGGCCGACACTGTCGATTCCCCGCCGGCCCGTTCGTCTCCAAGATGGGCAGCCGGCAACTAGCACAGCCCAGCACGACCCGGCCCCGACCGATCCGCACCCATGAAGGAGCACCATGCGCTACCTGTTGCTGATCTACACCCCCGTCGGACCGCCGCAGCCCGAGGACGAGTTCAACCAGATGATGGAGGCCTACGGCGCGTACACGAAGGCCATCGCCGACGCCGGGGTCCAGCAGGCCGGCGACGCACTACGGGAAGTCGAGACCGCGACCACCGTGCGGGTGCGGGACGGCGAGCGGCTGGTCACCGATGGGCCGTTCGCCGAGACCCGTGAGGTCCTCGGCGGCTACTACCTGATCGACGTGCCGGACCTGGACAGCGCGTTGGACTGGGCGGCGCGTTGCCCTGGCGCCTCGCGGGGCAGTGTCGAGGTCCGGCCGATCTGGGAAATGACGGGCCACTAACGATGACGGGGCGAGCGGCCGACTCCGTCGAGGCGGTGTTCCGCGAGGAATGGGGTCGGCTGCTCGCCGCGCTGGTCCGCCAGTTCGGCGACCTTGACCTGGCCGAGGAGGTCGCCTCCGACGCGGTCGCGTCGGCTCTGCGGCGTTGGCCGGTCGACGGAGTGCCGCGCAGCCCGGCCGCCTGGCTGCTCACCACCGCCCGGCACCGGGCACTGGACATGCTGCGCCGCGACCAGCGGTTGGCCACCCGGCTGGCGTTGCTCGCGGTCGACGCGGACCGGGCGGCCAGCGGTCCCGACCCGGCCGGTTCGGCGGGCCACGCCACGGGACCCGATGACGTACCGGACGACCGGCTGCGGCTGTTCTTCACCTGCTGCCACCCGGCGCTGCGGTTGGAGGCGCAGACCGCGCTCACCCTGCGCTGCCTTGCCGGCTTCTCCACCGGCGAGGTGGCCAGGGCCTTCCTGGTGCCCGTCCCGACCATGGCGCAGCGCATCGTCCGGGCCAAACGCAAGATCGCCGACGCGCGTATCCCGTTCCGCGTCCCGACGACCGACGAGCTCCCGGAGCGCCTGCCCGGCGTGCTCAGAGTGATCTACCTGATCTTCACCGAGTCCTACGCGGCGAGCGCCGGGGACGACCTGCTGCGTCCCGAGCTGGCCGACGAGGCGATCCGGCTGGCCCGCATCCTGCACCGGCTGCTGCCGGCCGAACGCGAGATCACCGGGCTGCTGGCACTGTTGCTGCTGGTCGACGCCCGGCGGGCGGCACGCACCGGGCCGACCGGCGAGCTGCTGCTGCTCGACGAACAGGACCGCACCCGCTGGAACCCGGACCAGGTCGAGGAGGGCGGGCGGCTGGTGGTGAACGCGCTGCGCGGCACGCCGCCGGGGCGGTACGCGCTGCAGGCCGCCATCGCCGCGCTGCACGACGAGGCACCGGACGCGGCCAGCACGGACTGGCCGCAGATCGTCGCGCTCTACGACGTGCTCAAGACCCTGGACGGCTCACCGCTCGTCGAGCTCAACCGGGCGGTCGCGGTGGCCATGCGGGACGGTCCGGCGGCCGGGTTGTCACTGCTCGACCAGTTGGCCGCCGATCCTCGGCTTGCCGGCTACCACCTGCTGCCCGCCGCCCGCGCCGACCTGCTGCGTCGGCTGGGCCGCTACGGCGAGGCCGCGGGTGCCTACCGGTGCGCCCTGGAGCTGGTCGGCAACGAGCCGGAGCGGGCGTTCCTGGAGCGTCGGCTGAGCGCACTGGGCGACCAGGCATGATGCAGCTATGCGCTACGCGGAACACGTCATGGACCTGGTGGGCGACACCCCCCTGGTCAAGCTGACCAAGGTCGCCGAGGGGCTGCGGCCGCTGGTGCTGGCCAAGGTGGAGTACTTCAACCCCGGCGGGAGCGTGAAGGACCGCATCGCGCTGCGCATGATCGACGCCGCCGAGCAGAGCGGTGAGCTACAGCCCGGCGGCACGATCGTCGAACCGACCTCCGGCAACACCGGCATCGGGCTCGCCATGATTGCCCAGCGGCGCGGCTACAAGTGTGTCTTCGTCTGCCCGGACAAGGTCAGCGAGGACAAGCGCAACGTGCTGCGCGCGTACGGGGCCGAGGTGGTGGTCTGCCCGACGGCGGTGGCCCCGGAGCACCCGGACTCGTACTACAACACCTCGGACCGGCTGGCCCGGGACATCCCCGGCGGGTGGAAGCCCAACCAGTACGCCAACCAGAGCAACCCGGCCAGCCACTTCGCGACGACCGGCCCCGAGCTCTGGGAACAGACCGAGGGGAAGATCACCCACTTCGTCGCCGGCATCGGCACCGGCGGCACCATCAGCGGCACCGGGCGGTACCTCAAGGAGGTCTCCGACGGCCGGGTGAAGGTCATCGGCGCCGACCCGGAGGGCTCGGTCTACAGCGGTGGAAGCGGCCGGCCGTACCTGGTCGAAGGCGTCGGCGAGGACTTCTGGCCGACCACCTACGACCGCGACATCTGCGACGAGATCCTCGCGGTGCGCGACGCCGACTCGTTCGACATGACCCGCCGGCTGGCTCGCGAGGAGGCGCTGCTGGTCGGCGGCTCGTGCGGGATGGCGGCGGTGGCCGCGCTGCGCGTCGCCGCGTCGCTGACCGGCAAGGAGGCGGCGGACGCGGTGGTCGTCGTGCTGCTGCCGGACGGCGGCCGCGGCTACCTGGCGAAGGTGTTCGACGACGCGTGGATGTCCACCTACGGGTTCCTGTCGGCGGAGTCCAGCGAGGCGACCGTGGGCGACGTGCTGCGCGGCAAGGACGGCCGACTGCCCGAGCTGGTGCACGGCCACCCGAACGAGACGGTCGCCGACGTGGCCGGCTACCTGCGCGAGTTCGGCGTGTCCCAGCTGCCGATCGTGGCCGCCGAGCCGCCGGTGATGGCCGCTGAGGTGGTCGGCGCGGTGAACGAGCGAGACCTGTTGGACGCCCTGTTCACCGGCCAGGCCAACCTCGCGGACCGCGTCGAGCAGCACATGTCCGCCCCGCTGCCGACCATCGGCGCCGGTGAGCCGGTCACCGCCGCGATGAAGGCGCTGGCCGCCGGCGACGGCGCGCTGGTCCTGATCGACGGCAAGCCGGCCGGCGTGATCACCCGGCACGACGTCCTCGCCTTCCTCTCCGCCACCCACCACTGACCCGCGAGTCGGGGATTCCCTCCCCGCGAGTCGGGACCCACAGCACACCGAGTCGCGCGCGTCAGCACAATCGGGTCGGGTGTTCCTGGACACCCCGGCCGGCGCCAGGCCGCCGGCCGGGGCGGCGTACCGTCGGCAAACGTGAGCGGCTTCTCGACGCGGGCTATCCATGCCGGCCAGAACCCCGACCCGACGACCGGATCGGTCATCCCACCGATCTATGCCACCTCGACGTTCGCGCAGGACGGCGTGGGCGGCACCCGGGGCGGCTACGAGTACGCGCGTAGCGCGAATCCGACGCGCACCGCGCTGGCCGAGTGCATGGCCGCGCTGGAGGGCGGCCGGTACGGGCTGATCTTCGGCTCCGGGATGTCCACCACCGACACGCTGCTGCGCGTCGCGCTGCGCCCCGGTGACCACCTGCTCATCCCGCTCGACGCGTACGGCGGCACGTTCCGCCTGGTCGACAAGGTGCTGTCGGTCTGGGGCATCGAGCACACCCCGGTCGACCTGTCCGACCTGGCCGCCACCCGCGCCGCCCTGCGCCCGACCACCCGGATGATCTGGAGCGAGTCGCCGACCAACCCGCTGCTGGGCATCGCCGACATCGCCGCGCTGGCCGACGTCGCGCACAGCGCCGACATCCGGCTGGTGGTCGACAACACGTTCGCCTCGCCGTACCTGCAGACCCCGCTGGCGCTCGGCGCGGACGTGGTCGTGCACTCCACCACCAAGTACCTCGGTGGGCACTCCGACGTGGTCGGCGGCGCGCTGGTGACCGACGACAGCGAGCTCGCCGAGCAGTTGGCGTTCGCGCAGAACTCGGTCGGCGCGGTGCCCGGGCCGTTCGACGCCTGGCTGACACTGCGCGGGATCAAGACGCTCGCGGTGCGGATGGAGCGGCACAGCGACAACGCCGAGCGCGTGGCCGCCGCGCTGGCCAGGCACCCCAAGGTCAGCAAGGTGTACTACCCCGGACTGCCGGAGCACCTAGGGCACGAGGTGGCGGCCAAGCAGATGCGCCGGTTCGGCGGCATGGTGTCCTTCGAGGTTGCCCCGGACGGCGGCGACGACCCGGCGGCCGAGGCCGTGCGGGTCTGCGGTGCGACCCGGCTGTTCATCCTCGCCGAGTCACTCGGTGGAGTGGAATCCCTCATCGAGCACCCCGCCAAGATGACGCACGCATCGACCGCCGGCTCGGCGTTGGAGGTGCCGGCCAACCTGGTGCGGCTCTCGGTCGGCATCGAGGACGCCGACGACCTGATCGAGGACCTGCTGCAAGCTCTCGGCTGAGATGTGCTGACTCTCGGCTGAGATGTGCTGACTCTCGGCTGAGATGTGCTGACTCTCGGCTGAGATGTGCTGAAACGCCCGACTCAGTGTGCTGAGAACCCCGACTCGCGGAAACCTGGCTGGATCAGGGGCGCAGCGGAGAGCGGGCGTCGGAGGCCGGTTGCGGCGCCGGCACCGTGTCCGGGGCGATCGGCAGGTCGTTCGGCTCCACGCAGCCGCCGACGAGCTCGTACCCGTCGCCACGCGCCACGTACTGGCCCGGGTTGGGGCAGCCCGCCTGCTGCACGGTGATGAACGCGATCGCCGCCATCGCGGCGGCGACCAGCAACGAGACCACGACCGACCAGCGTGTGCCGCCGGTACTCGGCCCCACCATGCGTTCCTCCCCGATTTCGCCGACACACCGACCAGGTGCGGCTGGTGCTGAGGCTACCCGTTGCCGATGCGAGGATGCGTCGATGGGCGCCAGGCACTCCCCCGACCGGGTCGATCTTGCTGCTATCCGGAAGGCGGCCGCGCTGCTCGAGGGCATCGCGCGCCGCACGCCGTTGGCCTACTCTCGCGCGCTGAGCGACACGGTGGGTGGCCCGGTGCAGTTCAAGTGCGAGAACCTGCAGCGTACTGGGTCATTCAAAATCCGAGGCGCGTACGTCCGGATGCACGCGCTGAGCGCCGAGGAGCGGGCCGCCGGCGTGGTCGCCGCGAGCGCCGGCAACCACGCGCAGGGCGTGGCGCTGGCCGCCGACATGCTCGGCATGCACGCCACGGTGTTCATGCCGGTACGGGCCGCGCTGCCGAAGATCGCCGCCACCCGCGGCTACGGGGCGGACGTCGAGCTGGTCGGCACGGCTCTCCAGGACACCCTTGCGGCCGCCCAGCAGTACGCCAAGGAGACCGGCGCGCACTTCATCCACCCGTTCGACCACCCGGCGGTGGTGGCCGGCCAGGGCACCGTGGGCCTGGAGATCTGCGAGCAGGCACCCGAGGCACGCACCATCCTGGTACCGACGGGCGGCGGCGGGCTGGCGGCCGGGGTGGCGGCGGCGGTGGCCGAGCTGGCGCCGGCGGCCAAGGTGATCGCGGTGCAGGCCGCCGAGATGGCCGCCTGGCCGGAGTCGCTCACCGCCGGCCACCCGGTGCGCACCCCGGCCCGGCCCACCATCGCCGACGGGATCGCGGTGGCCGAGCCGGGCGCCGCACCGTTCGAGGTGCTGTCCGAGCTGGTCACCGAGGTGATCACGGTCAGCGAGGACTCACTGTCCCGGGCTCTGTTGCACTGCCTGGAGCGGACCAAGCTGGTCGTCGAGCCGGCCGGTGCGGCCGGGGTCGCCGCGCTGATGGACGATCCGGACCGGTTCGAGCCGCCGGTGGTCTGCGTGCTGTCCGGGGGCAACGTGGATCCGCTGATCATGCTGCACGTCATCCAGCACGGCATGGCGGCGGCCGGGCGCTACCTGAGCGCCCGGGTCCGGCTGGTGGACCGCCCCGGCGCACTGGCCGAGCTGCTCGCGCTGGTCGGGGAGCTGGGCTGCAACGTGCTGGACGTGGAGCACACCCGGATCTCCGGCGCGCTGGCCCTCGGCGAGGTGGACGTGGCACTACGCACGGAGACCCGAGGCCCACGGCATCGCATCGAGGTTCTGGATGCGCTGCGGGCCTCGGGTCACCGGGTCGAGCTGGCGTGAGGTTCAGACCCGAAACTGCAGGTCAGCCCTTGAAGGGCTCCGCACCCTCCAGGGTCACCTTCATGGTGCTGCCGCCGGGCAGCTGGTACTGCCGGGTCTCGCCGACCTTGGCGCCCAGGATGGCGGCACCCAGCGGGGAGTTGGGCGAGTAGACCTCCAGGTCGCCGTGGCTGCCCTCTTCACGGGAGCCGAGCAGGAACCGCTCGACGTCGTCGTCGCCGTCGTAACGCACGGTGAGAACCATGCCGGGCTGCGCGAAGTCGCTGTGGGTCGGCGCCTGGCCGACCTTCGCGGTGCGCAGCAGCTCCTGCAGCTGGCGGATCCGGGCTTCCTGCTGACCCTGGTCCTCGCGGGCGGCGTGGTAGCCGCCGTTCTCCTTGAGATCGCCCTCTTCGCGGCGCGCATTGATCTCCGCTGCGATAACCGGCCGGTTCGCGATCAGCTCATCGAGTTCGTGCTTGAGCCGGTCGTAGGCATCCTGGGTAAGCCAGGTCACCTGGATCTCGGTCACGGTCATCACTCCTCCAGCCTTTCCGGACCAGCGGGCTTGCGGGTCGGTTTGACGCACTCGGGCCGCCCGCCTCAAGGCACCAAAGCCCTGAGATGGAAAAACACGACCCGACGCCGGGCCGTGCGGTGGCCACCGTAACACGATGGTTAGCCGCTCGGCGCAGTTTTTCGACAAACGGTCGAGTTCTCTCAGAAGTTCCCGAACCTGACAACGTCGCAGGTCGTTGGGACTCCGGCGGCCTTTGAGGATCTTCTCAGTCGTCCCACCAGTCACACGCGCACCCCGCCGAACCGCCCCATTGCGGCCGGGAAGAATTGTCGTAGGCCCCTGGTTGCACCGAGTACCGAAGTTGTCGGCGAGGCCTGGACAATGGAGTTGGCGCGCCTTTCATGGTGTGTCGCTGGAGACTACGCCGCCCGCTCACCTCTGGGCGTCGAGACGAGGAAGAGGACATGGTCGGACCCCTACGCCTGATGACTGTGCACGCCCACCCCGACGACGAGTCGAGCAAGGGCGCGGCGACCTGTGCCCGCTACGTTGCTGACGGTCACGAGGTCATGATCGTCACGTGCACCGGGGGCGAACGGGGCAGCGTGCTGAACCCGGCCATGGACCGTCCCGATGTGGTCGCCAACATGACCGAGATCCGCCGCGAGGAGATGGCCCGCGCGGCGGAGATCCTCGGCGCCGAGCACCGCTGGCTCGGCTACGTCGACTCCGGCCTGCCCGAGGGCGACCCGAAGCCCCCGCTGCCGGACGGCTGCTTCGCGGTCGGTGACCTGCCGGAGCAGACCGCCGCCCTGGTCGCGCTGATCCGGGAGTTCCGGCCACACGTGCTGGTCACCTACGACGAGAACGGCGGCTACCCGCACCCGGACCACATCCGATGTCACGAGGTCTCGGTGGCCGCATTCGACGCCGCCGGCGACCCGGACCGGTTCCCGGAGGCGGGCGCTCCGTGGCAGCCGCTCAAGCTGTACTACTCGCACGGGTTCTCGCGGGCCCGGGTGACGGCGTTCCACGAGGCCTTACTGGCCGCCGGCATGGAGTCGCCGTACACTGACTGGATCAAGAACTGGTCCGAGGACCGGCCGGACCCGGGCTCCAGGGTGACCACCCGGGTGGAGTGCGCGGACTACTTCGCGGTGCGCGACAAGGCGCTCCTGGCGCACGCCACCCAGATCGACCCGACGAGTCGCTGGTTCGCCATCCCGCTGGATATGCAACGGCAGATCTGGCCGACCGAGGACTACGAACTGGTGCGGTCGCTGGTAGACAGCACCACTCCAGAGGACGACCTGTTCGCCGGGCTCCGGGAACGGGTCTCGGCGTGAGCACACCGGATCGGGGCACCGCGCGACCATGATCACCGTACTGGCGGTACAGCCACTGCTCGGGCAGGACCAGGCGCCGCCCGCACAGGGCCCGGAGTTCGGCGGCTCCTCGCCGGTCGGCCTGGTCGTGACCCTGCTGATGGTGGTCGCGCTGATCTTCCTGATCCGTTCGATGAACAAGCACCTGCGCAAGGTGCCGCCGTCGTTCGACCCGGTCGAGCAGGACGGGCCGGACGGGCGCGCGGAGGCCGGACCGGCATCGGCCGCCGGGTCGGGCGCGGTGTCCACTCCGGCCGGCGACGCCGGCGAGAAGCCGTCCTCGGGTCCCCCGTCCGGCTCAACGACGGGGTCCACGACGAACGGCGCACCACCGAGGTAACCGGGCGGAGGCGGCTGCCCACCCGGGTCGTCACCCGCTGTATGTACTCCGATACGGCGTGTGCTACGCCTACGAGCGGCGTTCGGCGCGTAGGGGTGACACTCTTGGCGGCATGCCGAACAGGCTCGGGAACTCGACCAGTCCGTATCTGCTGCAGCATGCCGCCAATCCGATCAACTGGTGGCCGTGGTGCCCGGAGGCGTTCGCCGAGGCACGCGAGCGTGACGTGCCGGTGCTGCTGTCCGTCGGCTACGCCGCGTGCCACTGGTGTCACGTGATGGCGCATGAGTCCTTCGAGGACACCGAGACCGCCGATCAGGTGAACGCCGAGTTCGTGGCGATCAAGGTGGACCGGGAGGAGCGGCCGGACATCGACGCCGTCTACATGGCCGCCACCCAGGCGATGACCGGCGCCGGCGGCTGGCCGATGACCTGCTTCCTGACCCCGGCCGGCGAGCCGTTCCAGTGCGGCACCTACTACCCGCCGACGGCGCGCCAGGGCATGCCCGCCTTCCGCCAGCTGCTCACCGCGGTCACCAGGGCGTGGCACGAGGACGGTGTTCGGGTGCGCGACGCCGCCGGGCAGATCGCCACCCGGCTGGCCGAGTCGGCATCGGCGAGCCTGCCCCCGGCGAACCTGGACGCGGCGGCACTCGACGCGGCGGTGGCCACCCTGGTCGGCGATTTCGACCTCAACGCCGGCGGCTTCGGCGGTGCCCCCAAGTTCCCGCCGTCCATGGTGCTGGAGTTCCTGCTGCGCCACCACGAACGCACCGTCTCGGCCCGCACGCTGGAGATGGTCGAGCTGACCTGCGAGCGGATGGCCAGGGGCGGCATGTACGACCAGCTCGCCGGCGGCTTCGCCCGCTACAGCGTGGACGCCGCCTGGGTGGTGCCGCACTTCGAGAAGATGCTCTACGACAACGCCCTGCTGCTGCGCGTCTACGCCCACCTGGCCCGGCGCACCGGCAACGGGCCAAGCGGCGGCGCGCTGCCCAGCGGTGCGCTCGCCCAGCGGGTGGCCGAGGAGACCGCCGCGTTCCTGCTCAGCGACCTGCGTACCGCCGAAGGGGGCTTCGCGGCCGCCCTGGACGCGGACACCGACGGCGTGGAGGGACTGACCTACGCCTGGACCCCGGAGCAGCTGCGCGAGGTGCTGGGCGCGGAGGACGGCAGCTGGGTGGCCGAGCTGCTCACGGTGACGCCGGCCGGCACCTTCGAGCACGGCAGCTCCACGCTGCAGCTGCTGACCGACCCCGAACCCGTCGACGAGCCGCGCTGGCAACGGATGCGCGCCGAGCTGCTCGCCGTCCGTGCGCAGCGGCCGCAGCCGGCCCGCGACGACAAGGTGGTCACCGCCTGGAACGGGATGGCCATCGGCGCGCTGGCCGAGGCGGGCGCCGCGCTGAGTCGATCGGACTGGGTGGACGCCGCCGCCGGCGCCGCGACCCTGCTGCTCGGGTTGCACCTGGTGGACGGTCGGCTGCGCCGGTCCTCCCGAGGCGGTGTGGTCGGCGCGGCGGCCGGGGTGCTGGAGGACTACGGCTGTCTGGCCGACGGCCTGCTGGCGCTGCACCAGGCCACCGGGGCGGCCCAGTGGCTGGACGCGGCGCTCGAACTGCTGGACACCGCGCTGGAGCACTTCGCCGATCCGGAGCAGCCGGGCGGCTACCTGGACACGGCCGACGACGCCGAGGCGCTGCTGCACCGGCCCCGGGACCTCACCGACGGCGCCACCCCGTCCGGCGCGGCAGCCCTGGCCGGGGCCCTGCTCACCGCGTCGGTGCTGGGCGACCCGGCGCGGGCCTCCCGCTACGGCGAGGCGAGCGCGGCCGCGGTCTCGGCGGTCGGTGCCCTGGCCGGGCGGCACCCGCGCTTCGCCGGGCACTGGCTGACCGTCGCGGAGGCGGCCGCACGCGGCCCGCTGCAGGTCGCGGTGGTCGGCTGCGCGGACGACGAGCGGCGCTTTGCTCTGCGTAGCTATACGCAACGGGTGGCCCCTGGCGGCACCGTCGTGGTGGCCGGCGAGCCGGACGCGCCCGGGGTCCCGCTGCTGGCCGGCCGGCCGCTGGTCGACGGGTCGGCGGCCGCCTACGTATGCCGCGGCTACGTGTGCGACCGCCCGGTGACCACGGAGGGTGAGCTGGCGGCCGCCCTGCGCTGAGCCGCGCTGAGCTGAGCTGCTGCGCTGTTGCGTATCCCTACGCAGAGCAAAGCGCCGCCCACCGCCCCACGCGCAGCCGTTGCGTATCCCTACGCAGAGCAAAGCGCCGCCGCCCACCGCCCCGCCCGCGACCAGCCGGACCGCTCCCGGCCCCCCGCCGAGTGAGCCGACAGCGCCCGGAGCTACCCCGCAGTAGGGTCGGCGGTAGCGCACGCCGCACACACCGAGCGGCGGAACACAAGGAGGCCCCGCCATGCCCGAGGCAGTGATCGTCGCCGCCGCCCGGTCCCCGATCGGACGAGCGTTCAAGGGTTCGCTGGCCAGCATCCGCCCCGACGACCTGACCGTGCAGCTGGTCAAGGCCGCCCTGGCCCAGGTACCCGAACTCGACCCGGCCACCATCGACGACCTGATGCTCGGCTGCGGGCTGCCCGGCGGCGAGCAGGGCTTCAACCTGGCCCGCGTCGTCGCGGTGCTGCTCGGCTACGACACGCTGCCCGGCACCACGATCACCCGCTACTGTTCGTCCTCGTTGCAGACCACCCGGATGGCCCTGCATGCGATCAAGGCGGGCGAGGGCGACGCGTTCATCTCCGCCGGCGTCGAGACGGTGTCCCGGTTCGTGAAGGGCAACTCCGACTCGCTGCCCGACACCCACAACCCGCTGTTCGCCGACGCGGAGGCCCGTTCCACGAAGCTGGCCGAGGGCGGCCTCGACTCCTGGACCGACCCGCGTACGGGTGGCGACACCCCCGACGTCTACATCGCGATGGGCCAGACCGCCGAGAACCTCGCACGCGCCAAGGGCGTCAGCCGCGAGGACATGGACCACTTCGGCGTCCGCTCGCAGAACCTGGCGGAGAAGGCCATCGCGAACGGCTTCTTCGCCCGCGAGATCACCCCGGTCACCCTGCCGGACGGCACGGTGGTGGAGAAGGACGACGGCCCGCGCGCCGGCGTCACCTATGAGGCGGTCAGCGGGCTCAAGCCGGTGTTCCGCCCGGACGGCTTTGTCACCGCCGGCAACTGCTGCCCGCTCAACGACGGTGCCGCCGCACTCGTGATCATGTCCGACACCAAGGCCCGGGAGCTCGGCATCACGCCGCTGGCCCGGGTCATCTCCACCGGCGTCTCGGGGCTCTCACCGGAGATCATGGGACTCGGCCCGGTCGAGGCGTCGAAGCAGGCGCTGGCCCGCGCCGGCATGACCATCGACGACATCGATCTGGTCGAGATCAACGAGGCGTTCGCCGCGCAGGTGCTGCCCTCCGCGCGTGACCTGGGCATCGACGAGGACAAGCTGAACGTCAACGGCGGCGCGATCGCGCTGGGCCACCCGTTCGGCATGACCGGCGCCCGGATCACCACCACGCTGCTCAACGGGCTGCGCACGCACGACAAGAGCATCGGGCTGGAGACGATGTGCGTCGGCGGCGGCCAGGGCATGGCCATGGTGCTGGAGCGCCTCAGCTAGTCCGCGACCCACCGGCCGGCAGCACGGAAACGGCACCGGAAACGAACGCGGCGGGCACCTTCCGAAGAAGGTGCCCGCCGCGTTGCCAACCGGGGAGGGGGGACCCGGTGGTCTGAACCCCGCGCGGCTCAGGCTCGAGCCTGAGCCGCGCGGGGTTTGTCGGTGGACTATAGAGAGCTGGCTAGTTCTGCCGCATGTAGCTGAGCAGCCGCAGGATCTCCAGGTAGAGCCAGACCAGCGTGGTCATCATGCCGAACGCGATGTACCAGGACATCCGCGCCGGCGCACCGGCCCTGATCGCCTTGTCGGCCATGTCGAAGTCCAGCAGCAGGGTGAACGCCGCGATGCCGATCACGACGATGCTGAAGATGATGGCCAGCGGGCCGCCGGAGCGGATGCCGATGCCACCGGTGGTGAAGAAGCTCACCACGAAGTTGATCAGCATCAGGCCGATCACACCGAACATCGCGCCGATGATCATCTTGGTCAGGCGGGGAGTGACCTTGACCGCACCGGTCTTGTAGACGACCAGCATCCCGATGAACACGCCGAAGGTACCGACCACCGCCTGGAAGCCGATGCCGGCGAGCCCGCCGAGCTGGCCGCTCCCCGTGCTGCCGTAGGACTCGAGCGCACCGGTGATGCCACCGAGCGCAATGCCCTCGGCGATCGAGTAGGTGATGATGAGCGCCGGGTTGCTGCTCTGCTTGAAGATGACGATCAGCGAGATGACCAGGCCGACGATGAACGCCGGCAGGGCCAGCCACAACTGGCCGCTGAGCACCGTGAGTACGCCGGCGACCAACGCGAGGCCGGCGGTGATCGCGGTCTTGGTGACCACGTCGTCGACGGTCAGCGGGCGATCGTTGGTGGCCCGGTCGTAGCCGGTCGGTTGGGACGTCTGTCGATACGCGGCCGCGCCACCGGCGGCCCCGCCGATTCGATCGTCAAATCCCGCGTAGCCGCCCCGCCCAGTAGGCAGGTTGCGGAACGCCGGGTTGCTACTGGTGCGCACCGTGCCCTCCTCAGACACCCAAGTTCAGACCGCTATCGGTCTCACCTGTGCCAACGCACATAGCAGCCATTGGGTTCCCTGGCCAGCGGTATAACGGGAAGATCGAAAGAACCCGCTGGTCAGGCCGCTGTGACCTGAGAAGCACTCAGGACGGCGGTCAGCTCGGCGGGCGATGCGTTGCCACCGGTGACCACGACGCCGACCCGCGCGCCCGCCAGTTCCGCCCGGCAGCGCAGCAACCCGGCCAGCGAGGCGGCGCCGGCACCCTCGGCCATGGTGTGCGCGTGGGTGAGCAGCAGCAGCTGTGCGGCCCGCACCTGCTCGTCGTCCACCAGCACGAAGTCGGCAAGGTGCTTGCGCAGCACGGCCTGGGTGGCCGGGTAGCCGGTACCGATGGCCAACCCCTCCACCGCCGTGCGGTTGGGCCGGGACAGCGGCTCGCCGGCGCGCCATGAGTCGTGCGCGGCCCGTGAGGCCCTGGCCTGCACCGCGATCACCCGGCAGCCCGGCGCGACCGCGTCGGCCACCAGACAGGCGGCCGCCGCCCCGCTGCCACCGCCGACCGGGACGATCAGGTACTCCAGGTCCGGGTGGCTGGTCAGCAGCTCCAGGTAGAGGGTGCCGACGCCGGCGACCAGAGCGGGCTCGTTGGCCGGGTGCACGAACCGGGCGCCGTCCCGCTCGGCCAGCTCCCGGGCGTGCCCGGCGGCGGCCTCCATCGTCGTACCGTGCAGCACCAGCTCGGCACCCCAACCCCGCAGTGCGCGCACCTTGGTGGGGTTCGCCGGCTCGGGCAGCACGATGCGGCAGCGCGCCCCGAACCGGCGGGCCGCGAACGCCAGCGACTGCCCGTGGTTGCCGGTGGACGCGGAGACCACCCCGGCCGCCCGCTCCACCGGTGACATCCCGGCCAGCAGGTTCAGCCCGCCCCGGACCTTGAACGCGCCGGTGGGCTGCACCTCCTCGTGCTTGAGCACCACCTGGCAACCGGTGACCCCGTCCAGCGCGGGCGCTCCCCAGGCCGGCGTGGGGTCGAGATGGCCGGCGAGGGTCTCCTGTGCTGCTCGGACAGCGTCGATGTTCACGGATCCCAGGGTGGACGCTGACCTCTCATCAATCCAGTGCCAGTATTCACTGAAACACATAGACCGCACCTATCTATCACCTGACCTGTCACCCGCGGGAACGGGAGGACGCCTGTGCTCAGCTTGACCCGGTTGCGGGTGCTGGCCGCCGTCGCCGAGCACGGCTCCGTCACCGCAGCGGCCGCCGCCCTGCACTACGCCCAGCCGTCGGTGAGCCACCACCTGGCCAGGTTGGAGGCGGAGACCGGCGCGGTGCTGATCCGCCGGGTCGGCCGGGGCGTCCGCCTGACCGAGGCTGGCCGACTGCTCGCGACGCGGGCCACCGAGATCCTGGGCCGGGTGGAGGCCGCCCAGGCCGAGCTGGACGAGCACACCGGGCTGCGCGCCGGCCGGGTACGGCTGGCCGCGTTCCCCTCCGCACTGGGCACCATCGTCCCGGTGGCCGCCGCCCGGCTGCGCGCCACGCACCCCGACCTCGCCCTCGAGCTGACCGAGGTGGAACCGCCGGAGGCGCTGCAGCTGCTGCGCGCCGGCGAGGTCGACGCCGCGGTGGTATTCCGCTACTGGGACGACGACCCGGCCCACACCGACGACGACCTGCGCCTGGACCAGCTCGACGAGGAGGCGCTGCACCTGGTCGGCCCGCTCGACGCGGACTGGTCGGGCGAGCTCGCCGACCACGCCGGCGCGGACTGGATCGCCGGCTGCGAGCGCTGCCGCAACCACCTGCTCCGGATGTGCGAGCGCGTCGGCTTCACCCCGAGGATCCAGTTCACCACCGACGACTACGTGGCCGCACAGGCACTGGTCGCCGCCGGCCTCGGCATGACCGTGCTGCCCGACCTGGCACTGCGCGCCTATCGCCGCCCGGGAGTGCGCACCCGCCAGCTGCCCGACACCTCGCGCCGGGTGCTGCTGGCCCGCTACGGCCTGCCGCCCGACCCGCCCGGCGTGCTCGCGCTGGTCGAGGCACTGGAGCTGTCGCGGTAGACCACCGGGTGGTAGTCGGGGTGGATGCCGGGTTTCATCAGTCGTCCTCTCGGGTGCGGCGCGGCTCGGGCTCTCCGGTCCGGCGCGGGTCGTCGTCCTGGCCGCGGCGCCGCTCCGGCGCGGGACCACCGGCCAGCGGCGGCAGCACGGCGATCGGGTCACCGCAGGGGTCGGTGTGGTGCCAGCCGAACGGGTCCGGGTAGTACCGCCAGGCAGCCTCCCCGGCGATCACCTCGGCGTCGGTGAGCAGCGCGCCGCGCAGTCCCTGCTCGATCTCCTCCGGGTCGGCGCCGCAGCTGAGCACGGCCAGCTCCTGCACCCGGTCGCCGTAGCGCGGGTGCCAGCGCAGCGCCGCCGCGGCCCGCCGCTCCGGGTCGGCGGCCGCCCAGGCGTCGTCGTTCTGTGCGGCCAGCCATTCGTCGACGTAGCCGACCTGGAGTCCGCCGCCGGCCGACTCCAGCCACAGCACCGCCTCCGGACGGGTGGCCAGCCAGACCCGCCCCTTGGTGCGCACCACGCCGTCCAGCAGCAGGTCCATCGCCCGGTGCAGCCGCTCCGGGTGGAACGGCCGGCGCGCGGTGAACATGGTGAGCTGGACGCCGCAGTCCTCGCGCAACGACGGTTGCCCGCGCAGCAGGATGGCGTGCGGACCGTCCGGCACCCCCCGCCGCGCGGTAGCCGGCAGCCCGGCCAGCGGGTCCGCCGGGTTCAGCGCGGCGACCTCGCGCCGCGGCGCCAGCGGGGTGAGCCGGGCCAGCACGGCGTCGGTGCGCGCCGCCAGCCAGGCCTCGGCCGGGTTCGCCGGGTCGCCGGCGTACACGAGCAGGTCGGCGAACTCGGCCTGCGCCACCGCCAGCAGCGCGACGGTGCGCTCGTCGTCCGGCAGCAGTGCCAGCCCACGGTCGGCGACGTCGCACTCACTGGTCGCGTCGGCCAGCCAGGTCGCCGCCTCGATCACCGTGATGACGCCGCCCATGCTCACCTCCCCGGCCACGGTCGCGCCGTCCACCAGTACGTGCAGCACCGCCCAGCACACCTGCTCGGGCTCCATCACCGGGTCCAGGTGCAGCACGATGCGAGCCACCCCCGGCCGCCGCGCCAGCGCCCGGATCAGCGGCAGCACGTCCTCGCGCAGCGTGCAGGAGACGCAGCCGTGGGCCAGCTCCAGCACCTCGGCGTGGTCGGTCGTGACGGTCCCGACGCCACGCGGCCCCCGCCCGGACACCCGCAGCCGCCGCCGGACCACGCCGGAGGCCACCTCGGTCAGGTCGTGATGCAGCACTGCGGTGCCCGGCTCGAGCAACAGCCGACCCACCGCCTCGGTCACGCCGTCCCCGGCCACTCCGCCCACCAGCACCAGCTCGGTGTCCACGGATCCCCTCCGTCCCAGACTTGCTATCGTGGAGCATAGATGAAAACGACTTTCGTTATCAGGAGGGTAGCTCGATGGCACGATCCGAAGTACGGCCCCTGGTCAAGCTGCGTTCGACCGGTGGCACCGGATACACCTACGTGACCCGCAAGAACCGCCGGAACGACCCGGACCGGATGGTGCTGCGCAAGTACGACCCGGTGCTGCGCCAGCACGTCGACTTCCGCGAGGAGCGCTGATGCGCCGGGCCGAGGCCGACCGCCCCAAGCGGCGCAAGACGAACCCCCTGCACGCCCTGCTGCCCTACCCGTCGGGCTCCCGGGGCTGACCCAGCCGCCCGACCGACCCGTCATCGCGAACCCCGACCGAGGAGCCGCCCATGTCCCGCCGCTGCCAACTGACCGGCCGCCAGCCCGGTTTCGGCAAGTCCGTCTCGCACTCGCACGTCCGCACCAACCGCCGTTGGGACCCCAACGTGCAGACCCGCCGCTACTGGCTGCCGACCGAGGGCCGCTACCTGCGCCTGAAGCTCAGCACGAGAGCGATCAAGGTGGTGGACCGGGACGGAATCGAGGCCGTGGTGGCCCGGCTGCGGGCGCGCGGGGAGCGGATCTGAGATGGCCAAGCAGAGCAAGATCGCACGCAACGAGCACCGGAGGCGGATCGTGGCCCGCTACGCCGACCGCCGTGCCGAGCTCACCGCGATCATCGCCAGCCCGCACCGCACGGACGCCGAGCGCGACGACGCCCGGCGCGAGCTGAGCCGCCAACCCCGGGACGCCAGCGCCACCCGGCTGCGCAACCGGGACGCCGTCGACGGCCGGCCGCGCGGCTACCTGCGCGCCTTCGGCGTCTCCCGGGTGCGACTGCGTGGGCTGGCCCACGAGGGCTATCTACCGGGGCTGCGCAAGTCCAGCTGGTAGCCGATGGGCCCGGCGCTAACACGACGGCAGGGCGTGACGACAGGGCCCGCGCGGTGCCGCGAGTGACTACTCACTGCAACCGCGCGGGCGCGTGAGCCTCGATTTCCTACCTTTGAGTGATTCGACTGACCACACTGACGCGCTGCTCGTTATCCAGGTATGACCGCGCTGAGTGATCGCACCGCGACCGCGCGGACCGTCGATCACACAGCCCTCCGGGTCAGCGCGGAGCGCCAGCGGATCGCCAGCGCACTCCACGACGAGGTCAGCCAGCTGCTGTTCGCCATGGCAGGCCGCGCGCGGCGGGCACACGAGCTGCACTCCGACGACCTCGCCGAGCTACGCAGAACCGTGGCGACACTCAACGAGCAGCTCCAGGAAGCCCAGGACCGGCTACGCGGCGTGATCCGCGACTGCGGTCCGGCGGCGGCCGAGGACGGCATCCCGGCGACTACTCAGCGTAATCTCGACGACTTCACCGACCGCACCGGCGTCACCGCCCACCTGTTGCTGCACGGCCGCCCGGAGCACCTGCCGCCCTCGGTCGAACGGGTGGCCCTGAACTGCCTGCGGCAGGCGCTGTTCAACATCGAGCGGCACGCCGAGGCCAGCCTGGTGATCGTGACGCTGGACTACCGGCCGGACCGGCTGCGCCTGGTGGTGCAGGACGACGGGTGTGGCCTGCCGGCCGGGTTCGAGCCGCGCGCGGTACCGGCCGACGGACACCACTGGGGGTTCACCTCGATGGCTGAACAGGTCGAGCGGCTCGGTGGCTCGGTGGAGCTGCGCCGCGTCGAAGAGGGCGGCACCCAGCTGCGCGTGCAACTACCTCGACCGGCCGGGGCCCGATGACCGCACGGATCCTGGTGGTGGACGACCACCCGGTGGTGGTCGACGGCGTCCGCAACGCGCTGGCCGCGCACCCCGACCTGCGGGTGGTGGGCGAGGCCGACGAACCGGCCGGCGCCGTGCGGATGTCCGCCGCGCTGAAGCCGGACGCGGTCATCCTGGACCTGCGCATGGGCGGCCGGTTCGCCCCGGAGACGTCCACCTCTATCAAGGCCGCCGCACCGGGCACGAAGGTGCTGATCCACACCGCGTCGGAGGAGCACGAGCCGGTGCACGCGGCGCTGCGGGCCGGCGCGGACGGCGCGGTGTTCAAGGACGGTCGGGACCTGGTGTTGGCCCTGCGCGCTGTGCTGACCTCCGGCGAGGTCTACCTGGATCCCCGGTTGCGCAGCGAGCGTGGCGCGGCCCGCCGGGGCGACGCCGACCGCCAGGTCGTCGATCCGCTGTCTCCCCGGGAGTACGACGTGCTGTGCGCGCTCGCGCTGGGCCAGTCGACCCGGGAGATCTCGCAGGAGCTGTACCTCGCGGAGAGCACCGTGCGCAGCTACACGAAGGCGTTACTCACGAAGCTCGGCGTCCGCAGCCGGATCGAGGCGCTGGCCGTCGCCCGGCGGGCCCAGCTCATCTGACGCAGCGGCCAATTCCGCCAGGATCCGTCGGCCCGTTGATTGGGAACTGTGACGGTTCACAGCCGTCAGTACACGGTATGCGATAGCCGCCACTCTTATTGCGCATTTTTCCCATCGGTTCGGCTCAGCACGTACGCTATCCGCGCGCCCCCGTAGCCCAATCGGCAGAGGCAAGCCCCTTAAAAGGGCCTCAGTGTGGGTTCGACTCCCACCGGGGGCACTGATTTTTTGCTGAGTAAAGAGGCCTTTACCTGCGCCTATACTTCGAGAAAACGATCTTCCGAGACGACCGCCCCGGCCGCTCGGCTGGCCGCCCGGCAAGCCCGCCCGTACCGGGCGCCCGTGCCCCTGCGCAGGCGGTACGCACCGAGCGGACCCGACAATCGGGGTAACCGGGTGATCACGGCGGGTGATCGTCGCGGTTGCCCGGAGAGCGCTCACGTGCCGTGTCCATCGGTGCCCGCCCGGCGCCCACCGGAGTACACACCGACCGAATTCCCGACGACCGTCGAGGCACAGCGAAGAAATTGCCGAAGCAACTACTTCGTCACGTCACGCCGGTCACCCCAGCACCTGGGATATCAGTGGATACAATTCCGGCACCCACTCCGGTGCGAATCGAAGTGGATCGACCGGCCATTCATATCGGTCAATCACAGCCAATCGCCGGCACCCGCATGCGTCCGTTTGCCGGCCGGGCGCCGGGCAGCGGGACCAACCCCGGCGTCGATCGACGACCCCACCGCCCGCCCGGGTGGGTCGCGCCCCGGCGGTCCGGTGCCGTGGCCGGTACCGGGGTGGCCGGTACCGGGGTGGCCGGTACCGGGGTGGCAGCTCCAGCAATGTCGCGACGGCATTCCCGGGCCGGACGGCTCCAGCGAATACACACGTTCACCGCGACATTTCTCAGCTAACCGGACCGCAGCGGTTCGGACAGATCCGGACGTCGGTATAGTCCACGCGGTACAGCTGGCCGACCGGCGCCGCCGAGCCGCCTTCCGGCAATGAGGAGGAAATGACGTGCTGCGTGGCATGAGGGTCGGGTCCCTGGCAGCCGCCGTGGCCGCGGCCGGCGCCGTCGTCCTACTTCCGCTGCACGTCCCGATGGCATTCGCCGCAGACGGGACATTCACCTACACCGGCGGCGACGGCAAGGTGAAGACGAGCGCGAATCCGCCGTCCGGCGATTGTCTCAAGGTAGTCGGAAGCGGGCCGGTCAAGAATAACACCGACGCCAGCGTCACCCTCTACAAGACGCCCGACTGCACCGACGCGAATCGCATTACAACGATCGACGATAATTCGACGCAGAACCGGGTTCCCACTTTCCAGTCACTGCTCTGGGACGACAACAACGACTGAGTAATTCTCAGCACCGAAGCCCGGGTCAACTCCCCGCTCCGGGCACCCGCTGGCCGCGCCGGCGCTCCTGACCCCCGCCTGACCTGCAGGGTCCTGCTCCCTGACCAGTTACCCGGCGAACTTCCGAGCGATCGGATCGCCTCAGGATGGTGACCGGCGGGTTACTTCCTCAAGTCTGCATCAAGGTCTCTGGACGATTCGTCTAAGCCTACTTAAACTTTCAGGCCAACTGATCATCTCGGCGGTGCCCGCTCTTGAGCACCGCTCGTACACCTGGACGCGATTCGACAAGTCGGGCAACCGGCGCCACTCGCAGGGGGAGCCAGCGTGACACACGGGGTTGAGGAAGAAGACGCGAGCAAGTACGAATCTCGCACAGATATCACCGTCTTCGAGGACCAAGGCTATCAGAAGGCGCTGGGCAATCGCCAAGTCCAGATGATCGCTATCGGCGGCGCCATCGGCAGTGGCCTGTTCCTCGGCGCCGGCGGCCGGCTGCACTCGGCTGGCCCGGCGTTGATGCTGGTCTACGCGGTCGCCGGCGTGTTCGCGTTCCTGGTCGTGCGGGCTATGGGCGAGATGGTGATGCACCGCCCGACCTCGGGTTCATTCGTCTCCTACTCCCGCGAGTTCATCGGTGAGAAGGCCGCCTTCTTCGCCGGCTGGATGTACTTCCTCAACTGGGCTTGCAGTGGAATGGGCGACGTCACCGCTGCGGCGGTGTACGTCAAGTTCTTCTACCCGAACGTCCAGCAGTGGATCCCCGCGCTCATCGCCCTTGCCGTCGTACTCGCGGTCAACCTGGTGTCGGTGAAGATATTCGGCGAGCTCGAGTTCTGGTTCGCCGCCATCAAGGTGCTAACCCTCATCGCGTTCATGGTCATCGCCATCGTGACGCTGATCAAACGCACTGAGGTGGCGCCCGGCATCGCCACCGGGCCTCAGCTGATCTTCGAGCACGGCGGATTCTTCCCGGCCGGATTGTTCGCGGTGCTGATGATCCTGCAAGGCGTGGTGTTCGCCTACGCTGGCGTGGAGATGGTCGGCGTCGCGGCCGGCGAGACCGAGAACCCCCGCAAGGTCATCCCGAAGGCGGTCAACTCGGTCGGCTGGCGGATCGCCATCTTCTACGTCGGTTCGGTGCTGCTGCTGGTCATGCTGCTGCCGACGTCGATGTACTCGTCTGCGGGCAGTCCGTTCGTGACTGTGCTGTCCAAGCTCGGCATTCCGGCTGCCGCCGGCATCATGAACATCGTGCTGATCACCGCTGCACTGTCTAGCGTCAACTCCGGGCTCTACACCACCGGCCGAGTGCTGCGTTCGCTCGCGTTCAACGGGTCGGCACCTATGGTGTTGGGCAAGATGAGCCGGCACGGAGTGCCCTACGCAGGTGTGCTGCTGACCGGCGGGATCTACCTGATCGGCGTGTTCCTCAACCTGAAACTACCGAAGTCGGCCTTCGAGATCACCACCGAGTTCTCCGCCGTGGGAATCATCGGCATGTGGTCAATGATCATGATTGCGCACCTCGCCTTCTACAAGGCGACCCAGGCCGGACTACTGCCGCGCCCCGAGTTCCGACTACCCGGTGCGCCATACACGAACTACATCACGGTGGCGTTCCTGATCTTCGTGCTGGCAATGACTTGGTTCAACGGCGAAACTGGCCGGATCGTGATCATTGGCATCCCGTTCATCCTCGCGTTCCTGGTCGCCGGCTGGTTCGCCTGCCGCAAGGGTGTCGCCCGGATCCGCCAACAGGGCTCCGCCCACAGCCACCAGCACGCGGACACGGAATAGCGCTTGCTCTCTAGCCATGGACGAGGCCCGCCTATCGACCGCACCGGCCGGCGGCGGGCATCTTCCACGTGGGCGTTCATCTCCTCTGGTCTGACTCACCGCGCGGCGGACTCCTGCACCCTGGTCAACAAGGCGGATGTCTACGGCCTACGGTCCGGTGGCCGACATAAGCGGGTGGCCCGCTATAACATCAACCGCGCCAACGTGGTTTGCACCAACGGAACTATGAAGCCACCGACGGCGAACGCAGCGGACACACCGAGTAGTTTTGTGAACATGACACGGACTCCTGCGTGATTCGTTCGCGACGAACTGAGAGAAGGCAGCTAAGCTCGTTCGCTCCAGGCATCTAGACTCGCGTCAGCCGTGTCAGGTGCCGGTTTCCCCTTCCCAGCCCCTGTGCACATTGATCGTCACACACTTGATTTGCGCTTGTGTGTGAAATGGTGGAACTGGCCTCTCCTATCTCCCGAGAGTGAGTGTCTTCAGGGTCGCCCCGGCAACCCTCCCAGGAGTACCGCCGCCCGCCAGCCAGCGACGGCCCCGTTCGTCGGCGTCCGTAGGCGGACGTCTGAGAACGCGCTGAGAAAGATCAGCGCGGAGCCGCCCCGAACACGCCACACAGCGCGCGCGATCTCCGATTCCGGGCGTAACGTCCGCCGAAATCATCTGTCGCGTAGCAAGGGGCGGTGCGATGACATCGGGACAGCCCGGATCGACCAGTGAGGTGTCAACGCACCTCACCCCGGATCAGCGCAACTCGTTCATCGCCGCGCTGCTCGGCTGGATGATGGACGCGTTCGACTACTTCATCGTCGTGTTCGTCTATGCCGACATCGCCAAGGACTTCCACATCTCGCTGGCCGAGGTGGCCTTCCTGACCACCGCCACCCTGATCATGCGGCCGGTCGGCGCGATCATCTTCGGACTCTGGGCGGACCGCAAGGGCCGGCGGATCCCACTGCTGGTCGACGTCAGCTTCTACTCGGTCATCGGGTTCCTGTGCGCCTTCGCGCCGAACTTCACGGTGCTGCTCATCCTGCGGTTGCTCTACGGCATCGGCATGGGCGGCGAGTGGGGCCTCGGTGCGGCGCTGGCCATGGAGAAGATCCCGGCGAAGCGGCGCGGGCTGTTCTCCGGGATCCTGCAGCAGGGTTACTCGCTGGGCTACCTGGTCGCCTCGCTGGCCTCACTGGTGGTGATCAACTGGGCCGGGCTGTCCTGGCGCTGGCTGTTCGCGTTGAGCATCTTCCCCGCACTGATCAGCCTGTGGATCCGGAGCCGGGTCAAGGAGTCCGAGGTCTGGGAGGAAACCCAGAAGCGGATGAAGATGACGCAGTCGTCGTTCCGCGACATCGCGTTCAACCCGGCCATCCTGCGCCGGTTCGGCTACCTGATCCTGCTGATGACCGCGTTCAACTGGATGAGCCACGGCACCCAGGACATCTACCCGACCTTCCTCAAGGCTACCGAGCACGGCGGCGCGGGGGTGTCCGGCGCGACCGCGTCCTGGATCGCCGTCCTCTACACAATCGGTGCGACCATCGGCGGCATCACCTTCGGCGCACTGTCCTCGAAGTACGGCCGGCGCTACACCATCGTGTTCTGCGCGGTGCTGGGCCTGCCGATCGTGCCGCTGTTCGCCTACTCGCACACGGTCGGCCTGCTCTGCCTCGGCTCGTTCCTGATGCAGGTGGTGGTGCAGGGCGCCTGGGGGGTGATCCCGGCCCACCTCTCCGAGATGTCGCCGGACACCATCCGCGGCTTCTACCCCGGGGTGACCTACCAACTGGGCAACTGCCTCGCCGCGTTCAACCTGCCCATTCAGCAGTCTCTCGCCGCCTCGCACAGCTACCAGTTCGCGCTGGCCGCGACGATCGTCCCGGTGTTCGTCGCGGTGATCGTGCTGTCGCTGATCGGCAAGGAGGCCCGGGGCATCGAGTTCGGCGGCCGACTCGGCACCGAGCAGGGCAACCCGAGCCCGGTACGCAGCTGACCCCGTGAGTGGCGAGTGGCCCCAGGGGACCACTCGCCACTCACGAGTGGCCGCCAGGCCTTGACCTCAGCGCCTCGACAGGGGATCGTCAGTGTTCGAACTATTTCTGTCGGACGCCGGGAGGCTGCCGTGAACCACAACCTGCTCAACGACATCTGTCTGCAACAACTGACCCTGAGCGGCGTGCACGAGGGCGAGACGATCTCGGTGCTGACCCAGGGCGACGAACGGGCCGACTACGCGGACGCCTTCATGTGGGCCGCCCAGAAGCTCGGGGCGCAGACCTTCCACCTGCGGCTGCCGTCGCCGGCGAGCGCCTCCGGGTCCTGGGCCGTCGGGCAGTCCGGGCTGGCCGGCAACCAGCTCGCCGTCGACGCACTCAAGCAGACCGAGATGCTCGTCGACCTGACGTTCCTGCTGTTCAGCAAGGAGCAGTTCGAGATCCAGGCCGCCGGTACCCGGGTACTGACCGCCGTCGAGCCCGCACCACTGCTCGCCCGGCTGATGCCCACCCGCGAGCTGCGGGAACGGGTGGAGATCGGTGCCGAGCTGCTCGCCAAGTCACAGTCCATGCGGATCACCAGTCCGCACGGCACCGACGTGACCTACCGCCTCGGCGTCTACCCGACGATGAGCGAGTACGGCTACACCGACCAGCCCGGCCGCTGGGACCACTGGCCGGCCGCGTTCGTGTTCACCGGTGGCGCCGACGACGGGGTGGACGGCAAGATCGTGCTGTCCCCGGGCGACGTGCTGCTGCCGTTCAACACCTACGTGCAGACGCCGGTCGAGATCACCATCGAGCAGGGGTTCATCACCGACATCCGGGGCGGGCTGGACGCCGAGCTGCTGTCCTCGTACATCAAGAGCTTCGACGACCCGCGCGGCTACGGCATGTCGCACGTCGGCTGGGGCCTCGACGAGCGGGCGCACTGGCACGGGCTGACCCAGTTCGGCGGCGGCATGGGCATGGAGCTGCGCAGCTTCTACGGCAACGTGATGTTCTCCATCGGCCCGAACAACGAGCTCGGCGGCCCGAACGACACCCCGTGCCACTTCGACATCCCGATGCGCGGGAACTCGCTCTACCTGGACGACGAGCTGATCGTGAACGCCGGCGAGCTCACCGTGCCCGAGATGCGCCCAGCGGCCAAGCGATGACGGAGCTGACAGGGCAACCCGTGCGCGACCACCACATCGGCATGATCGTGCCGAGTTCGAATCTCACCATGGAGACCGAGCTGCCCCGGATGCTGCGGGCCCGAGAGGAGGTCGACCCGGCGAACCGGTTCGTGTTCCACTCCGCCCGCGCCCGCATGCAGCACGTCACGCCGGAACAGCTGCGCGCGATGAACGCCCAGGCCGAGCGGGCCGCGACCGAGCTGGCCGACGCCCGGCCGGACGTGGTCGCCACCGCCTGCCTGGTGGCGATCATGGCGCAGGGCCCCGGTTACCACTGCACCGCCGAGGACTCGATCACGGCGGCGCTGCGCTCTTGCGGTTCCGACGCGCCGGTCGTATCCAGCGCCGGCGCGCTGCTCTCCGGTATCGCCGCACTCGGGGCCCGCAAGGTCTCGATCATCACGCCGTACCTGAAACCGCTGACCCAGGCGGTGGTGGACTATCTCGAGGACGCCGGCGTGGAGGTGGTCGACGCACTGTCGTTGGAGGTGCCGGACAACCTCGCGGTGGCCCGGCTGGACCCGGCCGACCTGCGGACGCATCACAAGAAGCTGTCGCTGGCGGGCGCCGACGCGCTGGTGCTCTCGGCCTGCGTGCAGATGCCGTCACTGCCGTCGATCCAGCCGGTGCAGGACGAGCTCGGCCTACCGGTGCTGTCGGCGGCCACCGCGACGACGTACCGGATCCTGCAGGAGCTCGGCCTACCCCCCACCGTGCCCAACGCCGGCCGCCTCCTCGCCTGACCCCCACCCCAAACCCTCCCGCGAGTCGGGGATCTCAGCACACCGAGTCGGGGTTTTCAGCACACTGCGTCGAGGGTTTCCGTCAGCCCGATCCGCGAGCGCGCCCAACGAGTGACCGGGTAGGCCGACGCGGCTTCCTGAACCGCGAGGACGGGCTGCTCTACATATGGATGGCAAGTAAGGGCATCCGGATCCGGATGACTGACAACACGGCGACCGAGCGGCGTTAGCCGTCGATCGGACATGACCTGACACATAGTCCGCGCCCGTCACTTCCGGTGGTCGCACAATGGCACCTGTGATGCATTCAGTGCGATCGCCTGGGTCAGGCGAGCTTTGTCCAGGTACCAACTGCCGATCGCCACACTCGTGGCTTGGATGTCGGGGTTAGCCGCAAGGGGGACGCCGGGAATAACGGGGAACATGCGCAACGTTCGGTCTCCGGGGCTACCCGGCAACCGTTCGAGGCCCTGCCGACGCTTGATCCCGAGATAGCCCACGCTGCTTCGTCCGGTGGGAACGTCAAAGAGCACGATAGCTTCGATGTCCGACCACGGCACGGTCCGGCCGGGTATCGCTTTGCGCACGGGTGAGGATCCGAGAGTGATGCCTTAGCTGTCTACCCGCAGAGCCAGGTTGGCCCGGAGCGCATCGACCATGGCTAGAAGGCCCAAGCCCCCCGGGGATTCCCGCCAAGATTACCGCGCCCAGCGGTGACTGGGACCACGTCATCAAGCAAATCGCGGCGAAACCCGCGAACACGACCGCGAAGACCGTCGTGATCGAGTTCCAGCCGTGTTTGACCTGGTAAAAGGCCTGGCCGGTCACGCCGCCATCCCCCACAGTGTCACCCCCGGATCCACGAACCTTACCGGCAGAAGCCGACGTTGCCCCGCCCGCAACGTCCTTGTGGGGAAATGGCGATCCTATAGCGCCTATCACTGAGCGCTTCCTCGATAAACTGGTCAAGTCCTCTCAAATGATCGGCCGAATCAACACCGATGCAACGTTGCATGAGTCATCTCGCCGAGTGACCCGGACGCAGGATCCCAAACTGAACACATCTAGGTGAAACGCGGGTCCGTGAAGCGCCCCGACCATCCCCACCTCATCCGCGGCACCCCCGGGCGCGGCTCCGCACCTCGCCCCGACCGCCAGCACAACCGTCCGGACCGGAAAAGTCTTACACCCGGTCTGACCAGCGACTTCAGCACGCCAACCCCAAGAACCAACCCCGAGCGCGACCGGCGCATCCAACATCGTCTTAGTCACTGCTTTCCCTCGTCAATGTGGCCTGGACCGCGGTGGCACCGACCGGCCCGGGAGCCTAGTGACCATGACCGACACAGAGCAGGCGATTACCACGCCGTACAAACACTGTGACCGAATCGGGCTGCCAATGACTGTATGGCGGAAACACGGACCCGCGAACTGCCACGGTCCTTGTTGTGGGGAAGCATGACCACGATGATGTTGTGCATGAAGACACGCTGCGCCGTCGATGCGACCGGATCACGTTTAGGCCTGTTCGCTGTGGTGATCGCGGTCGGGTTGGTCGGCGCGGCGGGGTGCTCGTCGGGAAACGCCAGCGCGCCGAGCACACCGACCCCATCCGCGGCGCCCCCGGCCGCAGCCCCCTCGACTCCCTTGGCGGCGGCTTATCACTCACCGGACGGATATAGCATCAGCCCGCCGGCCGACTGGATTCTTCACCCGACCGACGGTCAAGACGGACTGTCTGTGTTGTTCGGCGCCCCGACGGTGGACAAGGCGGCCCCAAAACCATTCGTCGACAACCTGAACGTGGTGATCACGGCGACCCCGGAGAATCTGGATAGTCTCGTCTCTGAGACCAAGCAGAAATACCCGAGTGTCCTCAAAAACTACAAGGTCGTCACCGACCAGCCGATCACCCTGCCCAACGGCCAGCCAGCGCATCTGCTGGGCGGGACTTCCGACGACGAACGGTCCGGTTCGCTAGAGAACATCCAGCTGATACTGGTGAGCGCCGGCAAGGAGTACACGATCACCTTCACCAGCCCGGCGGCAAGTTTCGACAGCTACCATGACCTCATCCAGGCCTCTTTGGCCTCTTTCACCCTGGGCTGATCACCGGCCGGTAGTCGGGCTTGGCTGACTGCACGTGACTATGCAGGTGCGGTGGGCTCTGAACCAGGCCCGCTACTCGGGCCACCTGTTGTTCCGGAGGAAGTCGTCGAAGTCACGGTAAATCTCGCCTCCGGAGTCAACGATCTCGAAACCCTTGGTGACCTTCGACGGGACCAGAAAAACCATCTGGGAGGTGTAGTGCCCGCTCGTCAGGTCCTTGGAGAGAACTTGCTCTTGATAGATCGTTTCGGGGGTGCCGCCGAGACTCTGGATCGAGGCCTTCAACTTGTCGGGCTGTGGAGCGCCGCCACTGTGGCTGGCACAGCCACCGAGCGCAAGGAGCGCGAGCCCCACCACTACGGCCGCCGGAACTGGGCGTACGGACATTACCTGCCGCGCTTAAGTAGGCGGCGCTGACGATAGGGTTGTCGGTACTGGTTTCTGTACCGCTCGGGTTCGATCGGTAGCTTCACCGCTCCCAGCAGGCCAAGCACACCGAGCGTGATCAACGACAGACCAATGATCCGTCGTGCCGTCCCCACACCGGCGCACACTAGAGGTCCGTCCGGTTGCTGTTGTTGTTCGTGGGAACCGGCAGTGAAAGTGTTCCCGCAGTCGAGCCTGACACCTTTCACTACGTGGGTCTCGGTCAAGCCGGCGTCGGAGTAGACCAGGCTCTCATCGCTGGTCCACCACGTGTACAAGGTCGAAACATCGT
This sequence comes from Pseudonocardia sp. Cha107L01, assembly GCF_052566575.1. NCBI lineage: Bacteria > Bacillati > Actinomycetota > Actinomycetes > Pseudonocardiales > Pseudonocardiaceae > Pseudonocardia > Pseudonocardia sp. Cha107L01. The sequence continues at coordinate 2,638,605 of NZ_CP199579.1, read as the reverse complement.
GCGGCGGTAGATGATCGACACTCGATATGTCGCTCGTGACGTAGACCGCGGAGATCGGGACGAACAGCAGCCAGGCAGCGACGACGACTATTGCAGTCGCTGCTAGGCACGCCCATCTGCGCGGACGGCGAAGCGGGTTCAAGCGTGGCTCCAATGGTGAGGCCTCAGGCATGCGGGGCGTCGCTACTGACCGCACTCCATCAGTTTTCCGGTCAGGATCTCGAGTGGGTCGGTGCATGTTCCGGTGGGCTATCTTGACAACGAATAGCAGTGTCGGTTCAGGACCCGTGCTAGCCTCACGGCATCCAAATTGAGTCTTATTCCAGTGTGCTTGACTAGGTCGTGTGATGTGGGGGGTTCGTGACTCAGGAGCTCCAGCTCCCGTCTGAGGTCGGGCAACTCGAGGATGAGCAGGTGCTGGCTCGGTGGATGGCCGGTCGCACGCAAAGTTCGCGTCGCCTGGTCGGCGGCTATCTCTATCTGACCAGTCAGCGACTGGTATTCACCCCCCGTGTCTCAGACGCCGTGCTCGACGGTGCGTACTGGCGCGCCTACCACGCTGATATTGTCGATTTGGGGCGACTAAGGAAAGGTCTCAGCCAGATTCTCGGCGGAAGTCTTAGGGACCGACTGTGGATCGAGTACAACGACGGGGCCGTAGAGCGGTTCCGGGTCCAAAGACTCGATGACGTGATCGAACAGATCCGAACGGTAGCGAAGATTTTTTAGCTTACCGCGTTATTGCTCAGATCGACGCGGTGGTCGCTCAGAGTCAGTCTTCCGCGTCGGGCCTAGGGTGAGGAACATGCATATCCAGGTGCAATTTACTATTTGTGCGCGCGCCGCCGGCGATCACCGAGTGCAGAATCCCGTTGTACAGGGAATCCCAGATAACCCGATCACTGCGGAGCGCCTTGACCTTGACCGTCAACCGGCGACCGTCATTGTCTCGCAGGCGCAGTCTCGCGCCACCGATGGGCATGCGGTACGTGACCTCGACCAGTTCGTAGATCTTCACCCACTTCCTGCCCCGCGCCAACCAATGGGCGCCCACCGCGCATGCGCCAGACCACGACGACCGGTAACTCGCGAACGTGCCTAGACCAAAGATCCCCCAGGCCCACCAGTACTTCGTCCACGCGAATCCATTGGCCAAAGTGATTATTCCAACAGACAACCCCAAGGTCCATGCCGCCACGGTCAGCGGATAGCGGCAGTTGGCCTGGTACCACGCCAGCACAGGTCCCTGGCCGGGCGGTGGGCTCGGGGCATCGGCCGGATCTCGCTGCCCCGGGTCCGCCCCACGCACGTAGGCGGGCGCATGGGGAGGCCGCGGTAGCCCCGTAGACGGGTCCGGCCGAGCCGGTAACTCGTCCACCCCTAGATAACGACCGCGCTCCACAACGAGCCCCTTCCCTCGCTCCTGCCGCCTCATTATCGCCACGCAGTCCTCAGTGCTCTATACCGAACAGGTTGTCTACCCCGTCTGTGGCCAAGTCGGCCAGCTTTCCTCCGAGGTATGAGCCGCCCGTGCCACCCGCGACCGCTGCGGGAATAGTAGCGAGACCTGCGCTTTCCGGAGTTGCGAGGGCTCCGGCAGCTGCGGCACCAAGGGCGCCTCCAACGAGTGATCCGGCCCCCTCAGCAAGCGATCGGCCCCACGACTTGCCGCCCGCGACTTCGAGCCCGGTCTGAACACCGGTCACTATCGCACCCACGTAGGGAGTCCCCTCCGCAATGGGCTTAGCGATCTTTGCCACTGGTCCTAGTTCTTTACCTGCGGCTTTCGCTGAATCCTGCAACGTATCCCAAGGAGTCCTCGTCACCGTCGACCGAATATTTTCTGGGATGGCACTGGCGACGGGCCCCAGCTGCCTTGCGGCGGCTCCCGCGTATCTTTCTTCGCGTCGCCCGGCCACCACCGCGTCGTGAGCGGCTCTACGACGCACATCGGGAGTATTCGTCGGATCGTTGGCAATGGCCTGCCTATCTGAGCCAAAATCGTGAAATCTTCCTGCCTGGCCCTCATTTTGAGAGGCGCGATCCTGCACTCCACTCAATGCGCCCTGGGCCGCTCCAACGGCGCCGAATACACCGTCCAATTTAGAGGGTTTCATAAAGTCCCAGACCTGAGCAGCTGCCGAGTCGCCGGCCTTCGGCTGGCCGGGCCTGGAAGCCACCGGCCCAATGAAATTGGGGTCGCCAGCCTTCACCTGGCCGGGCCCAGTAGCCACCGGCCCAATGAAATTGGGGTCGCCGGCCCTCACCTGACCAGGCTTAGAAGCCACCGGCCCGACAAAACCCGGCTTCCGCTGCCCCGGCACTACCCCCTGCTCCGGCTGCACACCCTGCTGCGCTTGCTGAGTCGGCGGCTTCGGCCCCGACGGCTGTGGCCCCTGCGCGCCCGGCTGAGTTGGGGGTTTCGGGCCCGGCGGCGGGCCCTGCACTCCCTCCGTGGCCTGCGTGCCCGGCTGAGCGGGCGGTTTCGGGCCCGGCTTCGGCCCCTGCACACCCTCCGCGGCCTGCGACCCCTGAGCACCCGGCTGAGCCGGCGGCTTCGGCCCCGGCGGCGGACCCTGCGCGCCGCTGTTCGCCGTACTGGGCGCCTCCTTGTGCGCCGGAGCCGGCGCGGGAGCCGGCCCACTGCCGCCGTTCGACGAGCCCGCGGAGCTGCCGCTGCCCGACCCCGACGAACTCGGCGCCTTGTGGGGGGCGGGCGCAGGGGCGGACGATCCGCCACCACTCGACGATGAGGAACTCGACGAGTCGTGGTGTGCCGGGGAGGGTGCGGGGGAGCTCCCGCCACCCGAGCCTCCTCCAGGCCCGGGAGCCGGTCCGCTGAGAGTCCACTGCAGCGGACGCGACACCGGCCGGGGCAAGGACGGCTGGGCCGATACCCGCGCAACCAGTCGCACCGCCGGCGACACAGCCGAGTCCGCCGCTCCGGGCGGCGGCGAGGACAACCCCGGTCCCGCCAACATCGCACCGACCACCAGGACCGCCCCCAAACCGGGAGGCCCCGACGAAACCACAACCCAGGACGCCGCACGAACACGCGGCCGACTCGCAGACGGCTCGGACACCACACACCCCCACGCCGGACAGGTCAGGACAGACCTCGAAGAAAGATCAGGAAGACGGGCAGGCACTGCCGCGGCGGGCCTCAGACAGCCACGCCCGATGCCCAGGAACGGGTATCGGCGGGAAGCACGGGCACGCCGGAGATCAGCACTGCCCAGGGCTCTACGGCACCCAGGCCCGACCCGATCAGCAGCCGCGGCGGAAGTCACGCGACGAGCCAGCCCCAAGCGCCGAGCACTCAGGTACGTCCGGTCAGGCGCCCACCGATCAACGATGGACGCCGCGGCAGATTAACAGCAAGCACGACCGGCACGGGCGAAAATCAGAGATCCAGTTTTCCGGTCCGGACTCCCCGAGGTCGTGCCACCCTCCGACCGCCACCACAACAGTCCGGACCGGAAAAGCCCCACACCGGTCCTGACCAGCGACTTCAGCGCACCAGCCCCAGGAATCAACCCGGCACGCGACCGGCGCACTCCAACATTGCGTCGTGACCGCTTCCGCTACCGCGCTCGTTGGTAGGTGATGTCAGATGGGCCTGGACGTACTGACCGTGACCGACACGGAGCAGGTGTGCGCCCTGGAGGGGTGCGAGAACCTGATCAAGGTCACCTCCAGACAAGCCCGTCGATACTGCTGCGCGGCGCATCGCAAGATCGCTCGTAAACACCGCAGGGAGCAGGTGGGAGCGGAGCGCCCGACGGTTGCCAAGTGGCCGAGCCGGGACGCGGTGCCAGGCGCACCGTATCGGCAACGGGAGTCCGAGCTGCCGACCGCTCCGATACCGGCGAGGTCAACTGCCGCTGCCTCGCGGAGCCGTAACGTGGAACCGGGCCCGCCGTACCGGCGTCTGGTGCCCGAGCCGCGGCCTCGCTGGTACCGCCGCTCGGCTTCCCGGCCCTATGCCGCACGCGGTGTCCGCCCGCGCTACGTGCACCAACCGCTGCCGTTGCTGCCGGAATGGTTGCGGTCACAGTCGCCCCGTCGCCTCGCACCGCGGCCCCACACCCCACGCGGTGTCGGCCGGACGCACCCGCACGACACGCAGCCACCGCTGCCGCAGTGGTTGCCGCCCTATTCGCCCGTTTGTCCCCCCGCGGCACCCTCCCCAGCGCCGGCGCCCATCACGGCACCGGCACCCACCCCGGCACCGGCGCCCGTCACGGCACCGGCACCCTCCCCAGCGCCGGCGCCCATCGCGGCACCGCTACCCGCCGAGGGACGGCAGGTGTTCGCCACCTCGGACGAACCGGCCGGGATGTCCGACCCAGCTGTGTTGTCCGAGTCGGCCCGGTTGCTCCGCTCGGCTGTGTTGGCAGTGACCGCCGTGGTCCTGACGACCTGTCGAGGTGTCCTCACGCGGTCTACCCGGCGGGTAGCGGCGCTGCTGGCCGGGCAGCGGGACAGGCTGGCCGGCCGTCGGGTTGTGACCGAACAACGCAAGGCCGCGGAGGCGACCCTGCGCCGACAAGCGGCCGCGATGCTGGCCGGCGACCCGATCCCCGGCCTGGTCGAGGACTGCGCGCCCGCCCGGTGGCGTGGCCGGCGCGCGGCGAAGCTGGCGAAGCCGGTCGACTCGCTCCCGCCTATCCAGGTGGCGTGGCTGGGGCAGATGCGCGAGGCCCTGTACGCCGCGCTGCACAGCCTGTCGAACAACCGGCTGCGGTCGCTGCTGACCACCATCGGCATCATCGCCGGCGTCGCCTCCGTCATCGTGCTCGTCGCCATGGGCGACGGCATGACCAAAGGCTTCAACGACCAATGGAGCAAGTTCGCCACCCAAATCACCATCACCCCGATCACGGGCCCCGTCGCCACCGGCAAAGCCCCCCAACACCTCACCGACAACGACCTCAAAGCCCTCCAGAACCCCGAGAACGCCCCCGACGTCACCAGCCTCTCCCCCGCCGTGGCCAGCAACAACGTCACCCTCACCGTCGACGGCCAAAAAGGCCGCGGCCAACTGTTCGGCATCATCGAGAACTACCTCGACCTCGCCAACCGCCACATGACCGCCGGCCAATGGTTCACCCCCGACCAAATGAGCGCCGGCACCCGCCAAGCCATCATCGGACCACAGGTAATCAACGAACTGTGGGGACCCGGCACCGACCCCAACTCGGTGATCGGCCAACCAGTGCGGGTCGGACACAGCACCTTCGAAATCCAAGGCGTGGTCAGCGGCAACGGCCAAGCCGACAACGTCGTCATGGTCCCCCTCGAAGCCGCCCGCGCATTCGTCGTCGGCAACAACGTCGGAAAACTCGACGTCATCATCGCCAAATCAAGCAACATCAACACCCTCGAACTGGCCAAGAACGAAATCTTCCAAATCCTCTACACCCAACACCACGTCAGAGTCGACACCGACCGCGACTTCAACGTCGCCGACAACACCGACTTCCTCCAACAACAAACACAATCCATCAAATTCCTATCTATGTTCATCCTCGCCGTCGCCGCCATCTCACTGTTCGTCGGCGGCGTCGGCGTCGCCAACATCATGCTCGTCGCCGTCACCGAACGAACCCGCGAAATCGGCATCCGCAAAGCCATCGGCGCACCACGACGCGCCATCATGCGCCAATTCCTCTCCGAAGCCGTCATGCTCACCGCACTCGGCGGCCTCATCGGATCCATCACCGGAACCGGCCTCTGCCTACTCGGCAAAACCCTCATCCCCAAAATCTGGCCACCCGACCCCACCTCACTCACCCCCACCCCCATACCACTACTCAGCCCCAACCCCGTACTCATCGCATTCGGAGTCAGCCTCCTCATCGGCCTACTCGCCGGCGGCTATCCCGCCTACCGCGCCGCCCGACTCCGACCCATCGAAGCACTCCGCTTCGAATGACCGCGATGTACGACGCGGCGAGCAGTCCTTTTCAGCTTCCTCGAACCAAATGGAGTGATCATCATGGTGTCGACGCCGGTTATGTCACGAGTGAGGCCCGCCGCGCTGGTGTCTGGTGGTGCGGCGATGGTGTGCCTGGCCGGAGCCTGGCTCACCCCGATCTCCGCCAACACGGCCCACCCGACGAGCGCGAGTCCGCCGTCAGCCGCGACGTCCTCGGCATCGGGAGCGGCATCGGGAGCGACGGTGCGCCCGGTCGCCGACGTCACGTCGTTGCGCCCGGCGTGGCCAGCCGCCGGCGGACCGGGCAGCGGTCCGGGCGGCGGTTCGGACGGATCACCCGGCAATGCGGTCGCTCCCAGTCCGGCCAAGCACGAGTCGAACGGCGGGTCGAGTTCAAGTGGCTCGGGCGGGTCGGTCAGCAGCCATGCCTCGTCGTCGCACGACTCGGGTCCGGTCGGGGCGGTGTTCAAGACGGTGGGACGGTGGTTTGGCCTGTCCGCCGATCGTTCCCCCGCCAGCGGCGACTCGGCTGAGGGTGCGCACCCCGCCGCGGCCCCCCACGCCGACCGCGCTTCCGACCAGGACCCAACCGCCGCGGCGCCCAAGCAGGTCAAGCCCTCCAGCGCCAGCGGCGCCGCCGGCGACGACAAGTCCTCGAAGACATCAGCCGCGGCCGGCATCGGTGACGTGATCCACAGCGTGTTCTCCGGTGTGGGCCGGCTGTTCAGCAGCCTGTTCGGCCGCTGAGCCCACCTAGGGCCACGGCCGGTGCTGGGCTCCCGGTCCGGTCGGCCGCCTAGTGTTCGGCGGCCGGCTCGGCCAGCCCCGCTGACCAACGCAGGGCGGTGAGCGCATCAGCCCGGTCACTGATCAGCTTCCTACGCATGTTCAGTTCCGTTGGCTCTGTGTGTTGGGCAGATGCGGTGGCCTGTCCAGGCCATTTCCGGTAGAGAAGCCCCACATCGTCGCTGAAGTAGCCGACACTCACGATGGACGCCGCAATCAGGAGCCCTGTGTCGTCCGATCCCGGAACTCCCATCCACCCGCCTAGAGCTACCGCGAGTGACCGGCGTATGCATATCGTAGTCGGATGCATGGGGAGTCGATAATTGTGATCACGCCAGTATTTGACTAATTCCCCCGGTTCGATGCGCCCGGCCAACGGATCTGTGTCGAAACCAACGGTCGATCCGTCCGGGAGCAGGTCGAGCGCTCGTGACGTCACCCAGTGCACGTCCTCGTTGCTTGTGAGCGCAGCGATATCTCGCGCAAGAACGCCCGGCGTGAGTATGTCGTCGGCGTCGAGGTTCTTCACGACGGCCCCAGTGGACCGGGCCAGGGCGAGATTGCGGCTCAGCGGGAGGCCACCCCAGCGGCCGCTGCCGAGCCGTATGACCGGATCAGCGGGCAGGATGTCGCCCGCCCGGCGACCTTCAGTCCCATCCTCCTGGACGACCCACTCCAGCGACCAGCCGTCGGGCAGTACTTGGCTGGCTACGGACTCGTACGCGGCTTCCAACTGCTCGGGTACGGGGTTCCAGCTTGGAGTAATGACCGAGATGGTTGCCAAATTCGACTCCTGTCTGGACTTCTCTTGCGATGGTCATTCCCTTGGGATCAACGTCCGAACGTACGGCCAGGCTCATGGGCAGGGCGGCTGGTAAGGCTGCTGAGGCAGGGTTTGATTCCATTCTCTTGAGGTCAGGACTCCCTGCGTACTGGTACAGATCCGGCGGACCGAGTCCTCGATGTGCACATCCCACAGCATCACCGTGTCGTCGTCACTCGCGGTGGCCAGAGTGTGCCCATCGGGGCTGAACGCGACGTATCGCACAGTGCTGGTGTGCCCACCGATTGGCGAGCCGGGCACCGTCGGCTCGGTGGGATCGCCGACATCCCACAGCCGGGCCGTACTGTCGCCGCTTCCGGAGGCCATGGTGCGTCCGTCCGGGCTGAACGCGACCGAGGACACCCCTTCTGTGTGCCCGACAAGCGACCGAGCGGGCTCGGGGTGGGCTGGATCGGTCACATCCCATAGTCGGATGCTCTTGTCCCCGCCGGTTATGGCGAGTGTGTGTCCGTCGGGACTGAACGCTGCCTGCGCGATCGCCCCCGCGTGCGGGGCGAGCGGCGCCCCGAGCGGAACAGCATGAGCGGGGTCAGCCACCGCCCAGAGCCTGACGGTCTCGTCACTGCTGGCGGTGGCGACGGTGCGGCTGTCGGGGCTGAACGCGACAGAGTTGACGTAGCTGGTGTGCCCGGTCAACGGGGCACCTAGCGGGATGGGCCGGGTGGGGTCGGCCACATCCCACAGCTGGGCGGTGTCGTCGGTGTCGCCGGTAGCCAGAACGTGTCCATTGGGGCTGAAGGCCACAATCCCCGAGTACTGGGTGTGCCGCGCGATGGGTTGCCCGAGAGGTACAGGGTGGGCGGGGTCGGTTACATCCCACAGCCGGACCGTCCCGTCCCGAGGGTTCTCGCTCGCGAGGATACGGCCGTTGGGGCTGAACGCGACGGAGTTGACGAAGCCGACGTCCCCGGCGAACAGAGCGCCCAGCGGCGCGGGGTGGGCGGGGTCCGCCACGTCCCAGAGTCGGATGGTGTGGTCGTAGCTGCCGCTGGCAAGGGTGCGCCCGTCCGGGCTGAAGGCCACCACGCGCACCCGGGACACCGGCCCCAGCAGCACTGTTCTGGGCAGCGACCAGAGCATGGTCGTGCCGTCCCCGCCGCCGGTGGCCAGGGAGTGCCCGTCGGGACTGAACGCGAGCGCCGCAACGCTGCCCGCGCTCGAGGAGAGGTTTCCGCCGATCTGGATCGCGTTGGCCAGGTTCGTGATGTTCCACAGCTTGGCGTTGCCGTCGCTGCTGCCGGTGGCCAGGGTTCGGCCGTCGGGACTGAACGCGACCGACCAGATCGTGCCCTCGTGACCACTCAGCGGCCCGCCCAGGGGCACCGGGTGGGCAGGGTCGGTGACGTTCCACAGCCGGGCGGTCTTGTCATCGCTGCCGGTGGCCAGAGTGTGGCCGTCCGGGCTGAACGCGACCGAGTGCACCGCGTCGGAGTGCCCAGCGAGCGGGGTGCCGACGCGTACCGGGTGGGCGGGGTCGGTGACGTTCCAGAGCAGCGCTGTCTTGTCGTCACCGCCCTCCGCGAGGAGGTGACCGTCGGGGCTGAACGCGACCGACCGAACGACCCCGGCGGGCCCCGTCAAGGGAGCACCGAGGGGCGCCGGGTGTGCGGGGTCGGTGAGATTCCACAGCCGGACCGTGTGGTCGTCGTTGGCGGTGGCAAGGGTGCGGCTGTCCGGGCTGAACGCGAGCAGGGACATCGCGCCGTTGTGGCCGTTGAGCGGTGGCGCCGATGCCGTCGGGTTCGCCGGGTCGGTGACGTCCCACAGGTGGACGGTGCCGTCGCCGTTCGTGCTGGCCAGGACGCGGCCGCTGGGGCTGAACGCCGCCGCGCTGGTCCAGCTGGTTCCCGCGTCCAGGGGTTTCCCCAGGCGGGTGGGCTGCTCCGGATCGGTGAGGTTCCACAGCTGGACGGTGTGCCCTTCATTGGCGGTGGCCAGGGTGCGGCCGTCCGGGCTGAACCCGGTGTAGTAGACGGCACCGGCGTGCCCGGGCAACGGGCGGCCCAGCGGTGCGTTCTGGGTGGAGAGCACGCGCCCGCGGACCTCTTGATCGTCCGGCCGTCTCCGCTGGGCGACCAGGTACAGCTGGGCGGCCAGGGAGGGATCGGACCTCTCCAGGCGGTCGGCTTGAGCGACCACGTCGGCGTACTGGGCGTTGTCCCGCTGATCACTGGCGATCACCGCGACAATGCCCGCGACCAGCGCCAGCACCAGGTAGAAGACCACCGCGGTGCGGAGCAGCCACGTTCTGCGCCGGCGCTGGCCGATGGACCTGTCCAGGAAGGACCGGGCGAGGTCGCTGGGACCGTCCAGGTCGGCCGTGTCGGCCCACTGCTGGGCAGTCTCCAGCCGCGCGCCGCGGTAGAGCAGCGACGAGTCGCGGTGCTGGGCCTGCCATGCCTTCGCTTCCTCTTCGACCCGTTGCCGCAGGAGCAGGCCCTCGCGGTGCTCGTCGGTGAGCTGGCGCAGCCGTGGCCACGCCTGCAGCAACGCCTCGTGCGCCAGTTGCGCCCACTCCGCGTCCAAGGTGACCAGGCGCGCCCCGACCAGGACCTCCAACGCCGTCTCGGCCGCCGCGCGGTCCGGTGCCTGGTCCAGCAGCTGCTGTTTGTCGCAGCGACCCCGGGTGTCGTGGCTGCCGTCGGCGCCGATCCTGGTCAGCTTCAGCAGCAGGTACAGCGCCGCCCGCCGGCCGCCGCCGTCCAGCTCGTCCCACGCCTGCTCCGCGGTCGCCTCGACCGCCCCGTGGATACCCTTCGTCTCCCGGTAGCCCTCGGTGGTGAGCGCGCCTTTTTTCCGCTTCCGCCAGGTCGCGGTGAGTGCGTGGGACACCAGCGGCAGAACACCCGCGTCGGTCTGCGCACCCCGGAAGCGGCGCAGTCCCGCATCGTGCAGCAGCAGCTCGACCAAGCCAGGTTCCACCCGCAGGCCCGCTGATCTCGCCGGCCGGACAACGGCCTCGTGCAGCTCCTCATCGGTCATCGGCCCCAGCACCATCTGGCGGTCCTGCAGCGCCTCGGCCAGGGTCGGATCGTCCAGACAGCGCCCGTAAAAATCCGCGCGCACACCCACGACCACCAGGGCCGGCGCGGCGCCGACGGCGTTCTCCGGCGTGCACGCCGCGTGCAGAGTCTCGATGTACACCTGTCGCTGGCGGTCCCCGCAGAGGGTGAACACCTCCTCGAACTGGTCGACGACGATGATCAGACGGGCACCGGAACCCGCTTGGTGTTCGGCGTAGGTCGTGATCGCCGCCCGAACCGCGGCGACGTCCAGTGCGGGGGGCCGCTCCTCGGGCTCGCCCGCACCCGGCTCGCGCTCGGCGCCCGGGTCGGCCTTGCCAGCGGAGGCATCGCCCCGCCAGCGGGCGGCATCGAGGGGCTCTTTGAGATCGGGGACGCGCCGAGTCAGTTCGAGCACCGGGTCCTGCCCCGGGGTGGTGATCACGACCGGCCAGTTCCGGGAGCCGGCCGCCGACAGCCCGTGTTCCCGGATGGCCGGCACCAGCCCGGCCCGCAGCAGGGACGACTTACCCACCCCGGAGGGCCCGACCAGCATCAGCAGCCCGCCGGCGCCGCTGTGTACGCCGTCGAGGCGCTTCAACAGCGCGTCGGTGCTCTTCTCCCGGCCGCAGAAGGACGCGGCGTGCTCCTGCTGGTACGACTCGAGGCCGCGGTAGGGGCAGACGGCGTGCTCGGCGTCCGGGCTCTCCCGCGCGGTCTTCCACAGGACCTGCCACGCGGTGAGCCCGTAGAGGCCCTCCACCTCGGGGCGCGGCGTCGCCGCACGTGCCTTCTCGATCAGCACGCTCAGCACCAGTTCGAGCTGAGGCCAGCCGGCCGGGACAGCCCGTCCGTTGCACCAGTCATGGATCCGCTTGTGCGAGGGAGCGGTCAGGGTCTGTCCCCGCTGATCCTTCTTCCCGGGGTCGAGGATCTGCCCGGCGCCGCGTTCGATGCTCTCGTACGTCGGCTGTCCCGCCGCGCTACGCAACAGCCCCAGCCGCTCCACGAAGACCTGCTTCGGCCCCTCCGGCATCCCCGACACCTCCCCTCGAGGCTCCCGGACCGGCATCGGCGCGACGGCGGACTGCCCGGAAACTCTAGCCGTAGAGATCACGAGCCGGGCCCGCACGCCCGGCTCCGCACTCAACAGAGTGAAGCGCTCAGATAGGTGCCGGGACGTCCTGGGTTGGCCGTGCGGTGGGGTAACAGCTCAGGTGAGAGTCGTGAGGGCTTGGCGGACGAGGGTCAGCGCGGTGGCCGGGTTGTCCCAGAAGACCATGTGGCCGGCGTCCGGGATCTCCACGAACGTCGCCCCCGCATTGGCGGCCCGTGCCTCGGCGACACCGGCCGCGGTCACCACCGGGCTGTCCGCGCCGTGCAGCAGGACGGTCGGCGCGGGCACCTTCGGCCACGCGTCGAAGAAGTCCTCGGCCTCGAACCCGGCGTGCGTGGCGGCGATCGCGGCCTCGTCGCAACTGGACAGCCAGCGCGCCCGCAGCTCCTGCTCGCGGCGCGGCCAGCGCGGCCATGACCTGGCCACCTCGTCGGCGTCGGTACCCCGCTGTGCCTCGGCGAGCTGACCGACGAACGCCGCCAGCGTGGTCGGGTACGGCGCGCGCCCCGGTCCACTCATCGGCGGGTCGACCAGCACCGTGCCGCGCGGGTCGGCACCACCGGAAGCGGCCACCACGGCGGCGATCCGGGCGCCCATCGAGTGCCCGAGCAGCAACGGCCGGTCCAGGCCCAGCCCGGCCACCACGGCCAGCGTGTCGGCGGCGTAGTCGTCCAGGGTGTACGACGGCCCGGCATCGGACAGCCCGCGCCCACGCACGTCCAGCACGATCGGGCGTACCAGGTCGGTCAGCTCGCGGGCCACGAAGTCCATGGTGATCGCCGGGCTGGTGATCCCGGGCAGCACCACCAGCGGCACCCCCGCCCCGCCGTAGTCCAGCACGTGCAGCCGCAGCGCTCCGGAGTGCACCCAGCGACTGCTCGCCGGCACGTCGGCGAGGTCGGCCAGCGCCGCCTGCAACACCGACCGCCCGGTCATACGGTCACCGCCGAGGCCAGCCCGGACAGGTAGCCGATCGCCTCGGACAGCTCGATCACGTCGCCGTACTTGGCCTGGATGTCGAACAGGTTCGCCTCGTGCGGCCCCTGCGCCCGGTCGCCGACACACTGCCGGGGCACCAGCACGGTGAACCCGGACTGCACCGCGTCCACCGCCGTGGCCCGCACACAGCCGCTGGTGGTGGCACCGCAGACGAGCACGGTGTCGACCCGCAGCCCGGTCAGCAGCGCGGCCAGCCCGGTACCGAAGAACGCCGAGGCGCCCTTCTTGGCGATCAGGTGGTCGTCCTCGGTGCGGGGCAGCCGGGCGTCGATCTCGACGGCCCTCGAGCCGATCCGCAGTGACGCCATCCCCGGTGCCTTGCGCAGCCAGGCCACCCCGCCGGCCAGTTCGGCGGCGGTGAAACCGATCGTGGTGAACACCACCGGCACGTCGGCGCGGCGGCCGGCGGTGATCAGCTCGGTGGTCGCGGCGACCTCGGCGGACAGCTCGGCGCCGGTGTCGGCGGCCGGGTCGGTGAACCCGTTGGTCAGGTCCACCACCACGATCGCCGGCCGGGTCCCGGGTTCGACGGCCGCACCGAAGCCGGCGCGCGCGTAGGTCTGATCGGTGTCGGTGCCGTGCAGGCTCATGCGTTGCTCCTCCGCGCCGCGGCGCAGTCTGTCCCGTTCGAGGCGATGCGGCGCCGCGTGGCGCAGCTGTCGATGGCCTCGACGATGGTCTGGTAGCCGGTGCACCGGCACAGGTTCGAGGCGACCACTTCCCGGATCTCCTCCTTGGTCGCCCCGGGCCGTTCGGCGAGGTAGCCCTCGGCCAGCATCAGGAAGCCCGGGGTGCAGAACCCGCACTGCAGCCCGTGGTGCTCGGTGAAGGACCGCTGCAGGTCGTTCAGCTCGCCGCCCGGCTCGGCCAGCGACTCCACGGTGCGGATGTCGGACCCTTCGGCCTGCGCGGCGAACATCAGGCACGCCCTGGCCGGTGCCCCGTCCACCAGCACCGTGCAGGCACCGCAGATGCCGTGCTCGCAGCCCACGTGGGTGCCGGTCAGGCCGAGGTCGTGGCGCAGCACGTCGACCAGGGTGCGGCGCGGCTCGATTCCCAGTTCGTGCCGCTCGCCGTTCACCGTCAGCTCGATCAGCTGGATCTCGGTCATGCGTTCTCCAACAAGTCCACGAGGGTCCCCTCCAGTGCCCGGTACACCGACTCGCGGGCGATCGGCGTGTTGTCCAGCTCCACCCCGGTGCCGCGCAGCGCGTTGTTCACCGCGTTCAGCACCGCTGCCGGCGCGCCGATGGTGCCGCCCTCGCCGGCGCCCTTCGCCCCGCTCTCGGTGAACGCGCACGGGGTCTCCAGGTGGTGGATCGCCACGTCCGGGATCTCGGCGGCGGTCGGCACCTTGTACTCCATGAAGCTGGGGCACAGCGGCTGCCCGGTCTCGTCGTAGTTGACCTGCTCGAACAGCGCACCGGCGATGCCCTGCGCGATGCCGCCCCGGCACTGGCCCTCGACAACCTGCGGGTGGATGGCCACCCCGCAGTCCTCCACGCACACGTAGCGCAGGATCTCGACGCCGCCGGTGCCCCGGTCCAGCTCGACGACCACGCCGTGCGTGGCGTTGGAGAACGTGCCGTCGCCCATCACGTCGAAGCTGGCGGTCGCGCTCAGCCCGGGCCCGACGCTCTTGGGCAGCAGGTGCGCCTGCAGGTGGGCGACGTTGGCCAACGCCGCGAAGGTCATCCCGCGATCCGGGGTGTCCCGCAGCCGGACCCCGCCGTCCCCGTCCAGCTCGGTGTTGTCCAGGTCGGTGTCCAGCAGGTGCGCGGCGATCTCCCGCAGCTGCTCGCCGAGCTTGACCGACGCGGCGGCGACCGCGCTGCCGCCGATGGTGATCGACCGGCTGGCGAAGCTGCCGAAACCGTAGGTGATCCGGTCGGTGTCACCCTGGACGATCTTGACCTGGTTGAGGTCGAGGCCGAGGCGGTCCGCGACGATCTGCGCCATCGTGGTCTCGTGGCTCTGCCCGTGGCTCATCGTGCCGCTGGTGACCACCACCGTGCCCGAGGTGTCCATCCTGATCTCGGAGATGTCGAAGCCGGGCACCACGGACATCTTGCGCGCCGCGAACGCTCCGGAGCCGTAGCCGGTGCGCTCGGAGAAGCAGGAGTAGCCGATGCCGATCACCCGGTCCGGCGACTCGTCACGCACCTTGTACCAGCCCTCGTCCCGGAGCACCTGCTCGCACAGGTCCAGCGACTCCAGGTACGAACCCGGGTCGTAGGTGATGTTGTTGACGCCCCGGTACGGGAACACGGTGATCACGTTGCGCCGGCGCAGCTCCACCGCGTCGATACTGAGCGCCTTCGCTGCCTTTTCCATCAAGCGCTCCATGACCATCACGTACTGCGGCCGGCTCACCCCGCGGTACGGCCCGGTCGGCGCCTTGTTCGTGGTGACCGCCCGGCCGCGCACCCGGTACGCCGGCAGCCGGTACACCCCGGGCATCTCCGCCGACGCCATCAGCGGCTCGATGCCGGCGGTGAACGGGTAGCAGGAGTACGCGCCCATGTCGCAGACGAGGTCCACGTCCAGCGCCAGGATCGCGCCGTCGGCGTCGAAGGCGGCGCGGGCGTCGTAGCGCTGCTCGCGGGCCAGGAACGCCGCGGTCAGCGCATCCCGGCGGTCCTCGATCCACTTCACCGGCCGGCGCAGCCGCAGTGCGGCCGCCGCCGCGGCGATCTCCTCCCGGCCGACCACGCACTTCTGGCCGAACCCGCCGCCCATGTCCGGCACGGTGACCCGGACCTGGCGCTCGTCGAGCCCGACGCAGCGCGCCAGCACGGTGCGCACCTGGTGCGGGATCTGCGTGCAGGTCTGCACCCGCAGCTGCTCGTCCCGGTCGTCCCAGTCGGCCACCACGCCCCGGGTCTCCAGCGGCAGCGCGTTCTGCCGGCCCGTCTTGGCCTGTACCCGCACCACGGTGTGCGCGTCGTCGAACACCCCGTCGATGCCCTCGGTGGCGAACAGGGACACGTCGACCAGGGTGTTCGCCGGCGCCTCCGCGTGCACCAGCTCCGCGCCCGGGGCGAGCGCGGCGGTGTCCGACATGACCGGCGCCAGCTCGTCGTACTCGACGACCGCCGCCTCCACCCCGTCCTCCACCGCGTACGGGTCGCGGGCCACCACGATGGCGATGGGCTCGCCGACGTAGCGCACCTTGTCCCTGGCCAGCACCGGCATCGCGGTGGGCACGAACTCGTGCGGCGGGCGGTCCAGCACGGCGGTGATGTCGCCGAGGTCCAGGTCGTCGGCGGTGTACGCGGCCACCACACCCGGCGTGGCGCGGACCTCGGACAGGTCGATCCCGGTGATCCGCGCGTGCGCCACGCTGGCCCGGACGAACTGGGCGTGCAGCAGGCCGGGCAGCGTGATGTCGTCGACGAAACGGCCCCGGCCGGCGAGCAGCCTGGGGTCCTCGCGGCGGGGCACCGAGGCGCCCACCCAGCTGCCGTCCCGGCGGAACCCGGGCTCCCGCGTCACCGTGCCCCCTCGGCTTCGGCGCAAGCGCGCTCGACGAGCGTGCGGACCAACCCACGGCGGTAGTGCGCGCTGATCCCCGGCTCGTCCCGCACCCGTACAGCGTCGACCGCAGCCTCCGCCAGATGTGCCCAGAGCACCGACTCAGTGTGCTGAGAGCCCCGACTCGCGGGCAGGTTGGTGACCACGAACGGGACGGTGGACACGCCGCCGAGCACGATCCGGGGCAGGTCCAGGTCCACCGCGGCGGCCACGATCGCGAAGTCGCCCCGGCGTTCGGCGAACTCGGTCAGGGCCGCGCGGGGTGCCGCGCGGGGGAACACCACCTCGACGATCAGCTCGTCCGGTTCCAGCGCGGTGGTGAACACGCCCTGGAAGAAGTCGGCGGCGGCGACCGACCGGCGCCCGGCCGGCCCCTCGACGACGATCACCGCGTCCAGCAGCACCGCGAGCAGGCACCACTCGGCGGTGGCGTCGGCGTGCGCCAGGCTGCCCCCGATGGTGCCCCGGGTGCGGATCGGCAGGTGGCCGACCCAGCGCATCGCCCGCGACAGCACCGCGAACTCGGCGCCGAGCGACGCGATCTCCACCGCGTGGTGGGTGACCAGCGCGCCGATCCGCAGGCAGTCGCCCTCTCGGCGGATCTGGTCCAGCCCGGGCACCCGGCGGATGTCGATCAGGTGCTCGGGGCGGGCCAGCCGGAAGTTCATCATCGCGACCAGGCTCTGGCCGCCGGCGATGAGCTTCGCGTCGTCCCCGAGGTCGCGGAGCAGGCCCACCGCGCCGGCGACGGAACCGGGACGGTGGTAGGTGAAGGCGGCGGGCTTCATGCGCTCAAGCCTGGACAGCCGCGTCGCCCGAGTCCAACGCCAGCGAACCGGGTACCTCGTCCGGGGTTATCCGGTCCAGCTCGCGGCCCCGGGTCTCCGGGCCGACCTTCGCCATCCAGACCACCGCCACCACGACCACCGCGGCGAGCACCCCGAAGGTCAACGGGAGGCCGAGTACCGGCCACAGCAGGCTGCCGAAGATCAGCGGGGTGAACCCGGTGACCACCCGGCTCGCCGAGGATGCCCAGCCGAACCCGCTGGCCCGCAGCTCGGTCGGGTACAGCTCGGAGACGTAGGCGTACATCACCGGGATCACCATCAGGATCAGGAACCCGAACACCGCGATCGAGACAAACGCAGCGATCGCGTTCACTCGGAGGACCAGGGCGAACACCACCAGCGCGAGCGAGGCCAGCGGCGCCGTCACCCCGATCACCCATTTGCGGCCGACCCGCTCGACCAGCACCATCGAGGCGACCACGCCGAGGATGCCGACCGCGTTCATCACCGTGGTGCCCGCGAACGCCGCGTACTCACCCATGCCCTGGGCGCGCAGGATCGACGGCATCCAGCTCAGCGCGGCGTAGTAGACCAGCAGCACGGTGCAGAACAGCAGCCACACCATGCCGGTGAGCACCGGGTTGACCGCCCACACCCGGCGCAGCTGCTCCAGTGCGGCACCAAGCCCGCGCGGGCCACGCCGCTCCGGCACAGCCGGGATCCGGTAGGGCTCGGGCGCGGCACCGGTCCGCGACACCAGATCGTCGATCACCACCCGCGCCTCGGCCTCCCGCCCCGCCCTGGCCAGGAAGATCGGCGACTCCGGCACGCCCCGGCGCAGCCAGAACAGCAGTACGGCCGGCAGGATCATCACCGCGAGCATCCACCGCCAGTTGCCGTGCAGCGGCAGCATAGCGGTGGCCACGACCCCGCACAGGGTTCCGCCGATCGGCCACCAGCCGTCCATCGCGGTCAGTACCCGGCCACGTTGCGCGCGCGGGCTGAACTCGCTGACCAGCGCATAGTCCACCGGGATGCAGCCGCCGAGGCCGATCCCGGCGATGAACCGGAGCACCAGGAACACCCCGAAGTTCGGCGAGAGCGCGCCGAGCGCGGAGAACAGCGCGAAGATCAGCAGGGTCAGCCCGAACGCCCGCTTGCGCCCGAGGCGGTCCGCGATGGTGCCCCAGGTGATGGCGCCGGCGGCGAGGCCGATCAGGTTCGCGGTGGCCACCAGCCCACGCTCAGCGGTGCTCAGGTGGAACGCGGTGCCCAGCAGCGGGGTGAGGAAGCCGTTGAGCGTGACGTCCCAGGCGTCGAACATGTAGCCGAGTCCGCCGATGATGAAGATCTTGCCCTGGACGCCCCACTTCCACGGGAGGTCCTGGACCACCTGGTCTCCGGTACGCATGGTCGGGCTCCGTCCTCGATGGGTGCGGTTCTCGCGGCGCGGTCAGCGCACGAACGGGTAGTGGAAGGACTCAAGGTCGGGGTCGTTGAGCGGTGTCCCCTGCCAGAGCCAGTCGTACGACACGTCGGATTCGCCTCTGAACCCGGCGCCGAACTCGCGCAGCTTGCGGTCGCGCTCCTCCTGCTCGGGGCCGTCCGGCAGATGGTAGAAGCGCATGTTCGCCCAGGACGCGTCCTGCACCATGCCGGCGTGCTTGGCCCGGCGGCCGACGTAGCGGACCAGTGCCTCGGCGATGCCGTCGGTGGTGACCCCGCCCAGCTCCTCGGCGAGCACGGCGGCGTCCTCCATGGCCTGCGAGGCACCCTGCGCCTGGTACGGCAGCATCGCGTGGCAGGCGTCGCCGAGCAGCGCGACGTGCCCGTCCACCCACACCGGGTCGCGGCGGCGGCGGAACAGCGCCCAGCTGGACGCGTCCCCCTCGGCCTTGGACAGCATCGCGGCCACCCGGTCATCCCAGCCGGCGAACGCCTCGACCAGCTCGTCGGCGGTGGCCGGTGCGGTCCAGGTCTGCTCGACGTCCAGGGTGTTGGGCACGATCGCGACGACGTTGAGGAACTCGCCGCCGCGGATGCAGTAGTGCACGAGGTGCCGGTCCGGGCCGTACCAGATCGTGGAGTGGTACCGGTCCAGCAGGAACCGGGTCGCCGGGTCGGCGGCGATCTTGTCGCCGGGGATGAGGGCGCGGTAGGCCATCTCGCCGGAGAAGACCAGCGTGTCCGGCAGGCCCATCGCGTCGCGCACGCTGGACCGGATGCCGTCGGCGCCGATCAGCACGTCACCGGCGAACCGGCGGCCGTCCTCGGTGACCGCGACCGGGCGGGCCGGGTCGGCGCTGTCGATGTCGATCACCTTGGCGTTGGTGTACACCTCGACGACCGGGCCGGGGCCTTCGGCGTCCAGGCAGGCGTCCAGCAACACCCGGTGCAGGTCGGCGCGGTGGTAGTGCCAGTACGGCGCGTTGAACTCCCGCTTGACCCGCTCGCCGAGGGAGAGCTGCGCGATGATCGCGCCGTCCCGCCAGCGCCGGCGCACCTGGTCCAGGGGCTCGGTGCGGATGGCGGCGAGCTGGTGGCGCAGTCCCAGGCCGAGCAGGATGCGACTCGCGTTGGGGGCGGTCTGGATGCCGGCGCCGACCTCGCCAAGCTCGGGCGCTGCTTCGAGCACGGTGACCCGCAGCCCGCGCTGGCGGATCGCCAGTGCGGCGGTCAGCCCGCCGAGACCGCCGCCGGCGATGGTGACCGTGTACGACTGACTGGACGGCACAGCTTCCTCCACAGTGGTTGCCTCGCACGCTCGTCGTCGAGCGCGCCGGACTTTCCCCTGACCGTCTACTGTGGACGCTTTGTCAGGGCGCTCGGTAACCGGTCTCTCAGCAGCTCAAGGCGTCGTACTCGGCGCCCATCGGAGATAATCCGAACACTGACGATCTGAAAAAGCAAGAGGTACGGCCAGCTTTAACGCGTCAGAAACCCGCTTGGCGGATGGATCCGCCGCTCAGCAGCGGACCAAAGGGACCGAACAGAGCAGAGCTCAGTCGTCGACCAGGCTCTCCCAGTGCTCGGACAGCGCGGTGAGCTCGCGCAGCAGGGCATCCTGGCGCTCCGGGTCGTAGCCCTTCATCAGCAGTACGTCGAGCTCCCTGGCCCGGCGGTCCGCGTCCCGCAGCGTCTCGATGCCGTCCTCGGTGAGGAACAGCAACCGCTTGCGACCGTCCTCGGCCGGCGTCTCGCGGGTGATCAGGCGTCTGTCCTCGAGCCGGCGCACGATGCTGGCCATCGTCGAGCGGTCCAGCGCCACCGACGAGGCGAGCGAGCCCTGTTCCACCCCGGGATAGGCATTGACGGCCGTCAGCACCGCGAACTGCGGCCCGGTGAGGGTCGCGTCCACCAGTCGAACCCAGGCCGCGACGTAGGACTGATGCAGCCGCCGAGCCACGTAGCCCGGCGCCGCCAGCAGCTCAGGCGGGGCCGGCAGCGACCCGGAACCCCCCGTTTGCGCAATACCACCCACGTAACTACTCAACCACGCTCGGTATCCGGTTGTCTTCAGGGGTTGTCTCAGGGGGTCCCGCCCGGCGTTTCGCCACCGGAGCCGACACCGACCTCGGACCCGCCGCCCGGACCGAAGCCACCGGCCTCCCGGGCGGCCAGCCCGACCAGCTGGTTGATCAACGCCTGGGTCAGCGTCTGACCGAACATCGCGCGCGCGTCCGGCGCACCGAACTCCGCCATCACGGTGGCCACCGCATCCGTCGGGTTGGCGTGCGGCCACAGCCCGGCCAGCAGGACACCCACGGTGCCGACGAACTGCGAGGCGGCGGCCGCGCTCAGCTCAGGCAGGCGCCGGCGCACCAGCACCTCGGCCCGCCCCGCATTGACCCGGGCCCGGCCCTTGAACGTGCGCGCGAAGTCCACCGAGATGTTGCGCTCCAGCACGCCGGCCATCGCCGCGAGCAGCTCGCACAACAGCGGGTCGCGGACCAGCGCGGCGGCGACCACCGAGGCGACCTCGACCGCACGCCGATAGCCGTCGGCCGGTGCGCGCAGGGTGTCGAACTCGGCCTCCAGGGCGTCGAGCCAGTCGCTCCACACCTGGTCCAGCACTTCGAGGAAGATCGCTTCGCGACTGTCGAAGTAGCGCAGCACATTGGACTTCGCGAGGCCGATCCGCTCACTCAGCTCGCGTAGGCTGATGTCGGCCACCGGACGCTCACGCAACATCGACACGGCAGCGTCCAGGATCGCCGCCCGGCGCGCCTCGACCTGCTCAGGGCGTCGGGCCCGCCGGAATCCGCACTGCCCGGTATTCACCGGACGAGGCTATCAGCCCGCTAGTGCGTTATTAAGAGACCGGCGTCCTATTGTTTACGGACCGGCGGGCTGTTAACTTCGGGCGCACCGACGAAGCCTCCGGAGGGCCCGATGAAGAGCACCGACAAATCCCCCGACTCACCCTGACGAAATCCGCGACTCGCGGGAGCTGGTCAGACGGCGATCAGGGCGGCGACGGCGTCGATGATCACTTTGCGGCGCTCGTCCCTGGTGCGCCCGGCGATCAGCTCGTTGAACTCCGGCGTCACGGTGGTCCACATGGCGGTGATGCTGAGCAGCAGCCCGAGCAGGTCGGCCGCCGGCCACCGGGAGGAGATCGTGCCGGCCCGCTGAGCTGCCTCGATGACCTCGACCTTGTGCCGGTTGCTCGCCACGATGACCTCCAGCGGCGACTGGGTGTCGGCCCGCTCGAGCCGGTACCAGGTGGCGATCCGCTGGATCTCCGGACGTTCCTCGTACCCGTCGAACAGCCGCGCGGCGTAGCCGGGCAGGTCGTCGGGGTCGATCGGCGACTCCCGGACGGTGTTCACCACCAGCTCGTGGAAGACCGCGTCGAACAGCGCGTCCTTGCTGCCGAAGTAGTGGTAGATCTGCGCCTTGTTGGACTTGGCCTGCTCGGCGATGCGATCCACCCTGGCGCCGGCGATCCCGTACGCGGCGAACTCGCGCGCACCGGCCTCCAGCAGGCGTTTCTTGGTGGCTTCCGAGTCTCCGGGCATGACCCACTCTAACTGACTAACCAACTAGTTGACAACGTGGAGTGCCGATGGTTCACTCTAACTAACCGTTTAGAAAAGCACTGTGTTCGAGAAGGGAACGGACATGAGCAAGGTCTACCTCGTCACCGGGAGCTCACGAGGCCTGGGACGGTCGATCGCCGAGGCGGTACTGGAGGCCGGCCACCAGCTGGTCGCCACCGCCCGCAAGCCGGAGCAGCTCGACGACCTGGTGCAGAAGTACGGCGACCAGATCCGCGCCGTGGCACTGGATGTCACCGACCCGGCGGCCGCCGAGCGCGCGATCCGCACCGCCGTCGACACCTTCGGGCGGCTGGACGTGGTGGTGAACAACGCCGGCTACGCCAACCTGGCCTCCGTGGAGGACATCACCGCCGAGGACTTCCGCGAGCAGATCGACACCAACCTGCTCGGCGTGGTGAACGTGACCAAGGCGGCCCTGCCGGTGCTGCGCGAGCAGGGCGCCGGCCACATCATCCAGGTGTCCTCGGTGGGCGGGCGGGGGCCGGCGCTCGGGCTGTCCGCGTACCAGGCCGCGAAATGGGCGGTCGGCGGCTTCTCCGAGGTGCTGAACCTGGAGGTCGCGCCGCTGGGCATCAAGGTCACCGTGCTGGAGCCGGGCGGCATGCGCACCGAATGGGGCGGCTCGTCGATGGCCGTGCCGCCGGTCAGCGAGCCCTACCAGGCCACCGTCGGCGTGTTCGCCGAGCGCATCCGCGCCAACAACGAAGGTGCGGCGAGCGACCCGGCAAAGGTCGCGCAGGTGCTGCTGCAGGTGGCCGACATGGAGAACCCGCCGCTGCGCCTGCTGCTGGGCAGCGACGCCGTCGCCGTGGCCGAGAAGTTGACGAAGGTCCGCGCCGAGTCCGACGATCAGCTGCGGGAGCTGAGCGAGTCCACCGACCACGACGAGTGGATCCCGGCGCACCTGGCCGCGCTCAAGGACATGCTCGCCTCGGTCTCCTCGGCCGACTGAACACCGGGATCAGCGAGTGCGTGGCGGCCCCCCAACCAGGGCTGCCACGCCGTCTGGGCGGCGGCCCTCCCGGTCTCCCGCACGCCGACCCCCGGCCCTACCCGGCCAGGTACACCAGGCTGCCGAGGCCGGCGGCCAGGCAATAGATGGCGAACGGCTTCAACGTACGGGTCTCGAAGTACGAGGTGAGGAAGCGCACCGACAGGTAGGCGCAGCCGCCGGCGACCAGGCTGCCGGCCAGTGCCGGGCCGAGTACCGAGTGATACTGCGGGGTGAACAGGCTGGGGACCTTCAGTACCCCCGCGGCCAGGATGACCGGGGTGGACAGCAGGAAGGCGAACCGGGCCGCGTCGTCATGGCGCAGGCCACGGCACAGCCCGCCGACGATGGTGATCCCGGAACGGCTGATACCGGGCAGCAACGCCAGGATCTGCGTCGCGCCGATGAGCACCGCCTCCCGCACCGAGAGCCGGGCCAGCCGCCGGTCGGCGTCACCCCCGGCGGTCAGCGTGTCGACCAGCCCGCTCAGCACCACGGTGTCCTGGCCGGACATGTCGATGATCTGGGTCGGGGCCGAAGGGTCCACGTCGGCGGCCGTGTCGGCGTCCACGTCAGCGGTCGTGTCAGGCGCCGTGTCGGGCGCCGGGCCATCGGCCACCTTGGCGCCCCGGTCAGCGACCACAGCGGTCCCGGCCGCGTCGCCCCGCCGCATCCGCTCGGCGGCATAGAGCACCAGGCCGTTCAACGCGAGGAAGATCGCGGCCGGGATCGGCTTGCCGAGCGTGCTCCGCAGCGCGTGCTCCAGCACCAACCCGGCCAGCCCCACCGGGATCGTGGCCAGCACCAGCAGCCAGACCAGCCGTTCGTCCGCGGTCCGGATACGCCGGCGCCGGATCGAGCCGAACAGCGCACCGACCAGCCGCACCCAGTCCGACCAGAAGAACACGACCAGGGCCAGCGCGGTGGCCACGTGCATGGCGACCAGCACCGCCAGGTACGGCGAATCGTTGCCGACCACACTCAGGTCGGTGGCCCACCGCCCGCCGACCAGCGCCGGGAACAGCACACTGTGCCCGAGGCTGGAAACCGGGAAGAGCTCACTGACGCCTTGCAGGGCCCCGATGACGATCGCCTCGAGATAACTGATTGTCGACATTGCCCACTTTCACGTCGCGGCCGTTGGCACCGGCTGCCGATCCGACCGCCGCCACGCTAGGGGACCGCGCGGCGCGGCGACGGCACCGACTGACAACGTCTCAGATCGGCAGTCGCTGGGACCGGCCGATCGCCAGGCCGGTGGCCAGCAGCAGGATCAGCGTGCCGAGCACGAACCACGGCTTGCTGACGTCGGCGTGCACCTTCTGGTACCCGATCTGCTCGCCGAGGGTGTCGTAGACCTGGTGCAGTTCGGCGTTGCTCTGCGCCGGGTAGAACTGGCCACCGGACATCTGGGCGACCTGCTCCAGCGACGGGTCGTCCACCGGCACCGGGATCTGCCGCCCCTCGAGGTCGATGGAGCCGTACGGCGTGCCGAAGGAGATCGTGCTGATCGGGATGTGCCGCTGCCCGGCCCTGGCGGCCACCGCGAACTCGTCCTGGCCGACGGTCTGCTTGCCGTCGCTCATCAGCACGATCCGGGCCGGTGGCGGCCCACCCTCACTGCCCGGGATCTGCGCATTGAACGCATCGATCGCGTTCAACGCGGCGGCGAGCGACTCACCGGTGGCCGTCGACTCGGCCAGCTTCAGGGTCTGGATCTGGCCCACCACCGCGTCCCGGTCGGTGGTCGGTGGCACCAGGACCGCGGGTGTGCCGGCGAACGACTCCAACCCGAGGTTGATGGTCGGGGGCATGCCCCGGACGAACTTCGCCGCCGCGTCCTGGGCCGCCGCCAGCCGGCTCGGCGCCACGTCGGTGGCCTGCATGGACAGCGAGACGTCGATCACCAGCAGCACGGTGGCCCGGTTGCGTGGCACCTTGGTCTCCGCCGTCGGCCCGGCCAGCCCGACGGTTAGCACCAGCAGCGCCACCCCGAGCAGCGCCGCCGGAATGTGCCGCTGCCAGCCGGGCAGCCTGGTCGCCACCCGCTCGAGCAGCGCGAGGTTGCTGAACCGCAGCGCGGCGCGCTGGCGCCTGCGCTGCGCCCACAGATATCCGACGACCAGGGCGGCGACCGGTACGAGCAGCACCAGCCACCACGGCTGGGCGAACCCGTCGATGGCCATGCCCAGAGTGAACCCCGTCCGGCATGTAACCCGAGTGAAGGCCCGGGCCCGGAACCCGCCATGCTCTCAGCCAACCGGTGCGGCCCTGCGCGACAGCGACAGCGGCCCCGGGAAGACTCGGGACGGCCCGCCGTGGCCGGGCCCGGCCCAGAACCCGGAGGGTAGATGCTCCCGTTGACCACCGATCCGTCCAGCCGACCGGGCGCCCCGGCGCCGCGCCGACGCCGCCGGGCCCGTTGGTTGGCCGCGGCGCTCGGTGCGGCCTGCGCCGCGGCGCTGCTGGCCGGCTGCGGCCACGGCGGGACCGGCGGCTCAGGTGAAACTGGTACCCCATCGGAGTCCGCGAGCCCGACCGAGGCCGCGCCACCCGGCCCGGCCGAGCCCACCGGCCCGACCGCCACCGCGCCGGACGGCCGGGGTGTGATCCGCCCGATGGCGGCGCCGGCCGGCTGCACCAGCACGGTCAGCGACAGCGACGCGATGAAGCAGGCACTGGCCGCCGCCCGGCCGGGCAATACGATCTGTGTGCTCGGCAACCTCGGCGACGCGCGCCTGTCGATCAAGAGCTCCGGCACCGCGAAGGCCCCGATCCGTGTCGTCGGCGACGGTAGGACCGTCGTCAAGGGCATCACGGTGGCGGCCAGCTTCGTCGACATCAACGGCATCAACGCGATCAACCCGCACGCCCCGGGCATCTCGCTTGCCGGCAACAACATCACCCTGGAGAACTCGACCTCGATCAGCCCGCACGGCGACGACGCCGACGGCATCCGGTTCTGGGGCAGCAACATCGTGATCCGGCACAACACCATCCAGCACACCAGCAACGCGCACAAGGCACACGCGGACTGCATGCAGACCTTCGCCACCGACGACGAGAGCCCCGCGAGTCAGCACATCCTGATCGACAGCAACCGTTGCGAGGACATCTCCAACACCTGCCTGATCATGGAGGGTCCGAACAGCGAAGCGGGCGACGGCAGCGGGGTCGGCGCGACCAACGACGTCACCTACGTCAACAACTACTGCCAGAACCACGCCGACGAGGCACTGCAGATCGACGACGTGCAGAACCTGACGATCACCAGGAACGAGATCGCCGGCGACATCAACCACGCGTTCGCCCTGCAGAACATGACCACCGGCACGAAGGTCAGCGACAACAAGATCAACCCGGCCGTCCGCTACGAGGTCGGCATGGACGACTCGTCCAAGCCGGGGTACCAGGGTCCGCCGTCCGGGGGCAATCCCTGAGCCGGCCCGGCGATCCCGGCCGGGGGCTCACCGCGGTGGTGAATTCCCGGGCTCACAACGTTTTCAGAGCCCGTTTTTCCACCCATTGACGTGGTGCCCGCCACGACTGCGCGCTGGAACTTGCATCCGTGCGCCCGGCACTCCACCATCACTTAACCTACTCACGGTAAGAGGTGACAAGCGGTGCGGCAGGACTGGGACGACGAGAGCACTGAGCCGGCCACCGGTGTGACCGCGTCCTGGGCAGCGGTGTTCCGTGACGTCCGTACCCTCGCGGTCGACCTGACCGTTGCCGGCGCCAACATGGCACGCCAGGTGCCTCGGGTGCCGATGCCGCCGATCACCGAGCTGACCACCGGCTGGACCCGCATCGAGGACGCCGTCCTGCGGGAGATCAAGAACCGGCTCGACCAGGTGGACGCGACCGGCGACCACCGGCCGCACCACGGGCACGCGGCGGGCGGTCGCAAGCCCACCCCGGGCCAGCTGCTGGACGACCTGCTCGGTGCCTCCATCGACGCCGACTCCGCCGGCAGCCGCGACGAGCTGTACCGCGCACTGCTGCTGCGGCTGGTCCCCGACGAGGCCCGGATCCTCGCCGCGCTGTCGGACGGCACCCCGTACCCGCTGGTCCACGTGCAGGCGCGGGCGAACGGCGGCCGCACCGTGCTGTCCAACGCCTCCTCCGTCGGCCGCGCGGCCGGGGTGCAGGTGCCGGACGCGGTGAGCACCTACGTCGCCCACCTGCGCGCCCTCGGGCTGGCCGAGGAGGGCCCTTCCGACGACTCCCAGAGCGTGCAGTACGACATCCTGCTCGGCGAGCCGGAGGTCCGGGCCGCCGAGGAGGAGGCCCGCGACGCCGGTCGGCTCGGCGCCCGGGTGGTCCGCCGGACACTGCGCATCTCGCCGCTGGGCCGTGAGCTGTGGAAGGCCTGCCGGCCCGATGACCTGCCCGAACCGGGTCCGGAGAGCGTCTCCGACGCCGACCTGCTCGATTCCGACGGTGTGGCCCGGGCATTGGGCTCGGCGGCATCTGGGCTCCAGTTCAACCCGGACACCGGGTACCGGCCCGACTCGGGAAGCCTGAACGGCAGCCACACCTCGGGAGTTGCCGGCCGCTGACCGCGCCCGCCGCTCAGTCCTTGTCGGGCTCCTGCGGCAGGCCGATCGCCCGGGAGAACTCCGCCTTGGGCTCGTGGATCTGCTCCAGGGAGACCACTTCGCGGCGGAACAGCAGCGCCTGCGTCCAGTCCGAGCAGATCCGGAACTTGCGGTTGAAGGTGGGCATCCGGCTCAGGTGGTAGGTCCGGTGCATGAACCAGGCCACGACACCCTTGAGCTTGACGCCGTAGATCTCCGCCGCGCCTTTGTACAGGCCGAGGCTGGCCACCGAACCGGCGTAGCTGTGCTTGTACGGCTTGACCGGTTCGTCCCGCAGGTGCGCCACGATGTTGTCGGCGAGCTGTTTCGCCTGCCGGACCGCGTGCTGGGCGGACGGGCTGGTCTTGGCCTCCGGGTCGTCCTTGGACAGGTCGGGCACCGAGGCACAGTCCCCGGCGCTGAACACCTCGGGGCTGCCCTCGACCTGCAGCGCGGCCGAGCAGATCACCCGGCCCTTGTCGTCGAGCGGCAGGTCGGTGTTGGCCAGCATCGGGTTCGGCTTCACCCCGGCGGTCCAGACGATGGTGTCCGCGTCGAACTCGGTGCCGTCGTCCAGTACGACGTGCCCGCCCTCCATGGTCTTGACCCGGGTGTCCAGGAAGACCTCGGTACCGGCGGCCAGCAGCTGCTTGACGGTGTACTCGCCCATCGGCGCGCTGACCTCGGGCATGATCCGCCCGGACGCCTCGACCAGCACCCAGCGCAGATCGGACGCATTGATCGTTTCGTAGTAGCGGCTGGCGTAGCGGGACATGTCGGCCAGTTCGGCGAGCGCCTCGACGCCGGCGTAACCGCCGCCGACGACCATGAAGGTGAGCAGCTTGCGGCGCAGCGCCGGGTCGAGCGTGCTGGTCGCGTCGTCCATCCGGGACAGCACATGGTTGCGCAGGTAGATCGCCTCGGCGACGGTCTTGAACGAGATGCCCTGCTCGGCCAGCCCGGGAATGGGCAACGTACGGGCCACCGAGCCGGGAGCCGCCACCAGCACGTCGTAGCCGATCTTGCTGATGTTCCCGGTGGACGCCTCCACGGTGACCTCGCGGGCCTCCCGGCTGATCGCGGTGACCCGCCCGGTGAGGACGTGGCACTTGCGCAGCGTCTTGCGCAGCGGCACCACCACGTGCCGGGGCTCGATCGAGCCGGCCGCCGCTTCCGGCAGGAAGGGCTGGTAGGTCATGTTCGCCTGCGGATCGATGACCGTCACCGACGCTTCGTTGGCGCCCAATTTCTTCTGCAGGCGCAGCGCGGTGTACATGCCGACGTAGCCGCCGCCGACGATCACTATTCGTGCGTTGCTTGCCATACTTCTTATGCTCCCATCAGCCGGGCAAACAACACACGTCCATACCGGGTGAGCCTCGTCGCGTGATCGGGGCTACTTTTTTAACTTAATTACGAGGATGTTTCTATTTCCGTTATTCGGGGCGCAAACCGGCCAACCGGGCCGCATTGGCCAACACCGCCCGCACCATCGCCGGGGTCAGTCGGCCGGTAAAGGTGTTCTGTTGGCTGACGTGGTAGCAGCCGAGCAGGTGCAACGGCCGGCCGCCCGGGCCGCTGGGCGCCAGCTCCACGTGCGCCCCGTGACCGAAGACAGGGCGCGGCCGGGGAATCGTCCAGCCGCTCTCCGCGAGCACCGGCAATAGCGCCTGCCAGCCGAACCCGCCGAGCACCACCACCGCGCGCAACGTCGGGGTGAGTAGCGCGAGCTCCTGGAGCAGCCACCGCCGGCAGGCGTCCCGCTCGGCCGGTTCGGGCTTGTTCGCCGGCGGCGCGCAGTGCACCGGCGAGGTGATCCGGGTGCCGTACAGGGTGAGCCCGTCGCCGAGGTGCGTCGCGGTCGGCTGGCTGGCCAGGCCCTCGGCGTGCAGTGCGGCGTAGAGCACGTCGCCGCTGCGGTCGCCGGTGAACATCCGGCCGGTGCGGTTGGCGCCGTGCGCGGCCGGGGCCAGCCCGACGACGAGCAGTGCGGCGTCCGCCGGCCCGAACCCGGGAACCGGGCGCCCCCAGTAGACCTGGTCGGCGTAGGCGGCCCGCTTCTCCCGGGCCACCTGCTCGCGCCAGGACACCAGCCGGGGGCAGCTACGGCACTCGCTGATCGCGGCGTCGAGTTGACCTAGGCTCGCCGGCATGAGCGAGGACCGGGCCGACGCAGTGGCCGACGACCGCACACCCCGGGACGAGCCCGCCGACGACCTGGTCACCACCCGGCACACGTTACGCACCCCGGCCGGGGAGCTGGCCTACACCGCGACCGCGGGCCGGATCGTGCTGCGCCGCGAGGAGCACACCGACGGTGTCTTCGACGGCCACAAGCCCGGGGCGGAGGTGTTCGTGGTGGCGTACACCGCGGACCGTGCGGCGGGCTCCGACCCCGCCGAACGGCCGCTCACCGTGGCGTTCAACGGCGGTCCGGGGTCGTCGAGCGTGTGGCTGCACCTGGGGCTGCTCGGGCCGCGCCGGGTGCTGTCCGGCGATGCCGGCGACCCGGTCCCGCCGCCGTACCGGCTGGTCGACAACGCCGAGTCCCTGCTCGCCCAGTCGGACCTGCTTTTCGTCGACCCGGTGTCCACCGGCTACTCGCGCGCGGTCACCGGAGGCAAGCCGGCCGATTTCCACGGCTTCGCAGGCGACCTGGACGCGGTCGCCGAGGTGATCCGGCTCTGGGTGACCCGGCAGCAGCGCTGGCTGTCGCCGCTGTTCCTGGCCGGTGAGTCCTACGGCACCCTGCGGGCCGCGGCGCTGGCCGGGCGGCTGCAGGAGAAGTTCGGCATGTATCTGAACGGGTTGATGCTGATCTCCACGGTGCTGGACATGACGAGCATCCGGTTCCACGAGGGCAACCTGCTGCCGTACTCGCTGTTCCTGCCCAGCTACGCGGCCGTCGCGCACTACCACGGCCTGCACGGCTCCCGGGAGCTGAGCGACGTGCTCGCCGAGGCGGAGGAGCTGGCCGAGCGGGACTACCCGTGGGCGCTGGCCCGGGGTGCCCGGCTCGCACCGGGGGACCGGGAGCGGATGGTGACCCGGCTGGCGGCGGTCACCGGTCTGTCCGAGGACTACGTGCGCCGCACCCGACTGAGGCTGGAGAACCAGCGGTTCTTCCGCGAGGTGCTGCGCGACCGGGGGCTCACGGTGGGTCGGCTGGACGCCCGGTTCACCGGTTGGGAGCCGGACGACGCCGGCGACCGCAACAGCTACGACCCGTCGATCGCGGCGGTCGACGGGGCGTATGCGGCGGCGCTGAACGCGCACGTGCGCGGCACGCTCGGCTACGCCAGCGACCTGCCGTACGAGATCCTCACCGACCGGGTGCACCCCTGGTCGTATCAGGAGTTCGAGGGCCGCGAGGTGACCGTCGTCGGCACGCTCGGCGCGGCCATGCGGGCGAACCCGCACCTGCGCGTGCAGGTCGGCTGCGGCTACTACGACTGCGCGACGCCGTACTACGCCGCCCAGCACACCATTGCCGGGCTGGCCATCCCGGACGAGCTGCGCGACAACATCGAGATGCACTACTACGAGGCCGGCCACATGACCTACGTGCACGAACCGTCCCGGCTGGCCCAGTCCGCGGACCTGGCCGCGTTCGTCACCGCCGGGTAGCCGGCGGCACTGCTCACAGCCCGGCTTCGCCCTTGGCGGCCTCCAGCAACAGACCACCGCCGACCAGCGCACCGAACATGGCCAACAGAGCCAACAGGTACGCCCGTTTCGTCGTCACCCGCCCGCCGAGAACGTGCGCGGCGGTGCACAGCAGACCGCAGGCGAGTGCACACAGCGCACGCCAGTCGAACCGCTCCGCGAGAAACGCGGCCGGCCAGAACAAACTGAAGAACGGCAACACGTACAGAAAGAGGTGCGCCCGGTACCAGCGGCTGTACAACTTGACGATCCGGCGGGGTCGCTGGGCGGAGGTCTGTTCGCTCACGACTGGTGATCGTACGGAGAACGCCGAGGCGTCGAGCCGTCCGTCGGAGAACCGGGTCAGAGCAGCGAGAGCGCGATCCCGTCCAGGATGTCGTGCTCGCTGACCACGAGCTCGGTGATCCCGGCGCGCTTGGCCAGTTCCTCGGCCAGCACGGTCACGATCAGCGCGCCGCCGCCGATCACGTCCACCCGGCCGGGGTGCATCGCACCGAACTCCATCCGCTGGTCCCGGGTCCGGGTCAGCAGCTCGTCGGCGACCCGGTGCAGCTCCGGCAGGTCCAGCCGGGACAGGTGGATCTTCTCCGGGTCGTACTCCGGCAGGTTCATCGACACGGCGGACAGCGTGGTGACCGTGCCGGCCACGCCGACCCAGGTCCGGGCGCCCTCCACCGGCACCACCTCGAACGCCTCGGCGAGGACCTGCTGGGCCAGCTCACGCCCGGCGGCGCGCTCGTCCTCGGTGGGCGGGTCCGACCTCAGGCAGCGCTCGGTGATCCGGACGCAGCCGATGTCCACCGAGCGGGCGGCGTGCACCTCGACCCCGCCCTCGGTCCGGGAGCCGACCACCACCTCGGTCGAGCCGCCGCCCACGTCCACCACGACGAACGGGCCGTCCTCGGCCGGCAGGTCACCCACCGCGCCGGTGAAGGACAGCCGCGCCTCGGTGTCACCGCTGATCACCTCGGCGTCGGTGCCGAGCGTCGCGCGGACCATGCCGAAGAAGTCCTCCCGGTTGGCCGCGTCCCTGGTCGCCGAGGTAGCCACCATCCGCACCCGTTCGGTGCCGGCACCGCGCAGGATCTCGGTGTAGTCGGCCAGTGCCACCCGGGTGCGCTCGATGGCGTCCGGATCGAGCACGCCGGTCGCGTCCACGCCCCTGCCGAGCCGGACGATACGCATCTCCCGGTGCACGTCGGTGAGGTGCGCCCGACCGTCCGGACCGGGTGCGGCGTCCGCCACCAGCAACCGGATCGAGTTGGTCCCGCAGTCGATGGCGGCCACTCTCGGCATGCGTGCTCCTCGCTGGTCGCCGACGGTCGTTCGACCGGTCCGGGCTCCGATGTGGGCTCCGATGTTGGCAACGTTACCGAGGACGGCGCGCACCCGGACGGCGGCGGTGCGGAGTTGACCTACCTCGGCTGCCCGGAGTTCGCCGGGTAGGCGGCTCCGGGGTAGTTGGGCGGCGCGGTGCCGTTCTGGCCCGTGGTCCCCGGTGCGGCCTGCCCCGGGTTCCCCGTTGTTCCCGGCGCGGCGGCGTTGGGCTGGCCGGTGTACCCGGCCGGGTTGGGCTGGCCCGTGTAGCCGGCCGGGTTGGGCTGGCCGCTGTAGCCGGCCGGGTTGGGCTGGCCGCTGTAGCCGGTCGGGTTGGGCTGGCCGCTGTAGCCCGGCGTACCGGCGTTGTTCTGGCCGGCGGCATACCCGGGTGCGCTCACGTTGGGTTGTCCGGTGTAGCCGGGCGCCGCGGCGTTGGGCTGGGCGCCCGTGGCCGGTGTCGGGGAACCGGCGGCCGAGGAGCCCGACGCCGCGGACTCCGGGATCACGATCACGTAGCCGGTCCCGGGCGGCGAGCCAGCCGACCGCCCTGACCCGGTCCCTTGCGTCGGCGCCTGCGTCGAACCGGGCAGGTTCTCCTCGGCGGCGGGCGCCGGCCGGCTTGCCGGGGCGGCCCGCACGTCGGGCACGGCGCGGGGCTTGGAGGCAGCCCGCGCCCCCGGTGCCGACCGGGCGCCGGGAGCAGCTCGGACCGCCGGAGCAGCTCGGACCGCGGGAGCCGGGCGGACGGCTGGGCGGTGGCGTGACACCGGGCGGGCCGGTTGGCGAACCACCGGCGCGGGCCCGGGCAGCGGGCCGGCCGCACCGGGGGCGGCCAGAACGACAGGGGGTTTCGGCGCCGGGGCCAGCAGGGGTACCGAGGGCGCACCGCCGGCATAACCGGCCGCCCAGGTGCGCACCGCCGTCACGTAACTGGGTGAGTGCCGGTACCGGAACAACGCCGTGGCGAGCTGGGCGGGGTCGCCGAGGTTCGGCCCACCCGCGCACAGGTAGCGGCCCGCCGTCAGGGCGGCGTCGAAGAGGTCGTTCGGATCGGTACGGCCGTCGCCGTCACCGTCCGCCGCGTAGCGCTGCCACACCGACGGCAGCAGCTGCATCGGACCGACCGCGCGATCCCAGAGCGGATCCGAGTCCCACTGCCCGTGGTCGGTGTCCGGCACCCGGCCCAGCCCCGGCGAGCCGTCCAACCGGGGCCCCAGGATCTGCCCGATGGTCCGCCCGGTGCCGTCCACCCGGCCGCCGCGCGCATTGTCGGACTCGGCCCGCCCGATCGCGGCGAGCACCGGCCAGTGCAGCTGGCAGGCCGACTGGGACAGCCCGAGAACCTGCTCGGCGTGCCTGTACGCGGCCAGCGGCACACCGGGTACACCGTTCGGCCCCGGCGCCGCGGTTGCCGGGGCCGCGGCGGCCCCGGGCGGCGGATCGGTGAACGTCAGCTCGCCGGCCGAGGAGCTGCCGGTGGCCGACTCCTCGGGCAGCGGCTGGGGTATCGCGGCCAGCGAGACGGACCCGGGAAGCGGCACCGAAGCGCGCGCCGGCGCCTTAGCATCCGCCGCCGGGACCACCTCCGGTTGCTCGTGCGCGTGGACCTCCACCGCCACCCCGCCCACGGCAAGAGCCGCGACCAGCAGCACCCAGGCCACCGGTCGCATCCCACCACCCCGGAACGGCACGGCAATACCCTGCCTGAGAGGGGCTGTAGGTGTCACTCAAACGCTATTAGTCTCAGGTCATGACCGACCTTCTGGACCAGCGCGGTGTTCCAGCCAGCAACGTTGATGCCTCCGAACGGGTGGCGGATAACCCGGCCGTGGCAGCCGGATCCAGCGCCGACAACCGGTTCCGGACCCATCAGGTTGCCAATCAGGTTCCGCCGCTGGACGGGTACGACCCGCTGGCCTGCGATCCGGCCGTCGCCGATGCCCTGACCAGGGAGGGCGCCGCCGCCGCGCTGCCCGCACTGACCGAGACGGCCAGGATCGTCGGATCCGCCGAGGGACGTGAGCACGCCCGGCTGGCCAACGAGAACGAGCCCGAACTGCGCACCCACGACCGTTACGGCAACCGGATCGACGAGGTCGAGTTCCACCCGTCCTGGCACTGGCTGATGGACGTCTCGGTGCGCGCCGGCAACACCGCACCTCCCTGGGCACCGGACGCCGGCCCGGCCGCGCATGTCGCTCGCGCGGCGTCGTTCTACCTGATGAGCCAGCTGGAGCAGGGCCACTGCTGCCCGATCACCATGACCTACGCTGCGGTCCCGGCGCTGCGGCACAACGCGGAGCTGACCGCCCGCTACGAGCCCGGGCTGCGCTCGCGGGTGTACGTCCCCGGGCTGTCCGAACCCACCGGCAAGGCCGGGCTGCTGGCCGGCATGTCGATGACCGAGAAGCAGGGCGGCTCCGACGTCCGCTCCGGTACCACCGTGGCGACCCCCTCGGGAACGACAGGGGACGGCAGCTACACCCTGGTCGGGCACAAGTGGTTCACCTCGGCGCCGATGAACGACCTGTTCCTCACCCTCGCGCAGGCCCCGGGCGGACTGACCTGTTTCGTGCTGCCCCGGATCCTGCCGGACGGGACGCGCAACCCGATCCGGCTCGAACGGTTGAAGGACAAGCTGGGTAACCGGTCCAACGCGTCGGCGGAGATCGAGTACCAGAACGCGGTGGGCTGGCGGCTCGGTGAGGAGGGGCGGGGCGTCCGGACGATCATCGACATGGTGTCGGTGACCCGGCTGGACTGCGTGCTCGGCTCCGCCGCCCTGATGCGGATCGCACTGTCCGAGGCGGCCCACCACGTGGCGCACCGGTCCGCGTTCGGCGCCCGGCTGGCCGACCAGCCGCTGATGCGCGCGGTGGTCGCCGAGCTGGGTGCCGAGGTCGAGGCGTCGACCCGGCTGGCGCTGCGGCTGGCCGGCGCGTTCGACCGCCGCGGTGCGTCGGCTCAGGAAGCGGCACTGCTGCGCCTGGCCCTGCCGGTCACCAAGTATCTGGTGTGCAAGCGCACCTCGGCGGTGGTCGCGGAGGCGTCGGAGTGCCTCGGCGGCAACGGCTACGTCGAGGAGTCCGGGATGCCCCGGCTCTACCGCGAGGCGCCGCTGAACTCGATCTGGGAGGGCTCCGGCAACGTCAACGCGCTGGACGTGCTCCGTGCCATGGCTCGGTCCCCCGAGTCGGTGGAGGCGCTGCTCGCCGAGGTGGACGCCGCCACCGGTGCCGACGCGGGGTTCGACGCGGGGGTTGCCGCGCTGCGCGCCGAGCTGGCCGCGCCGGACGAACGGCGGGCCCGCCGGCTGGCCGAGCTCGCGGGGACCTGCCTGCAGGGCTCCGTGCTGCTGCGCCAGGCACCGAGCGAGGTCGCCGAGGTGTTCCTCGCCAGCCGGTTCGGCGACGGCGCCGGCTGGCGCACGGCCGGTACGCACATCGCCTCGGACGCCGCGACCGCCGCCGTGCTGGCCCGGGTCACCCCGACGGTCTGACCGCCGGCGAATTCCGACCGCACACCACGCTTGTGAGCCGCACACCCCCTTCAGTGGGTGTGCGGCGTACCGAGCGGGTGTGCGGCGAGCCGGTAGCCAGGGCGGCAGCCGAGCTCGCCCGGCAGCCGAGCTCGCCGGGCACCGAGGCCGGGCGCGAGCAGCTACCCGGCCTGTTGTACCCAACTCCACAGGAGGCAGGTCGTGAGCGCCGAAAACCTGCCTGGTGTGCAGCTCGGTAACAACGGCGCGAGCTTGCGGATCCACGGCGAGCGCGCGCTGAAGACACCGCGCGCCGTCAGGCCCCGGTGTGCCGAGAAGCGCGACTCAGTGTGCTGTGATTCCCGACTCGCGCGGAAAACCCCGACTCGCGGGCAACGCGGGATTCCCGGGTCCCGGTAGCTAGGGGTGGACGCAGGGGCCGGGGCGCCACCACTCGCCCAGTTCGGCCAGCGCCTCGTCACCGAACGGGTTCACCCCGGGGCCGGCGGCCAGCGCGTGCCCGACGTGCACGTGCAGGCACTTGACCCGGTCCGGCATACCGCCGGCGCTGACCTCGGTGCCCAGCGGTTCGAGGGCGTCCCGCTCGGCCAGGTACTCCCGGTGCGCACGGAGGTAGGCGGCAGCGAGCTCGGGATCGGCACTGAGCCGCTCGGTCATCTCCCGCATCCGCCCGCCGCCCTCCAGCCCGCCGACCAGCGAGCACAGCCGCGAGCAGGTCAGGTAGTACAGCGTCGGGAACGGGGTGCCGTCCTCCAGCCTCGGGTTCGTGCGCACCACGGACGGCAGGCCGCACGGGCAGCGGTGCGCCACCGCGCGCACCCCCCGGGGTCGGCGACCCAACTGGGCGGCCACCGCATCCCGGTCCGCCTGCGCTACCTCGTCCACCGGGGTGCCACTCACCTCTGTACTCCTCGCACATCGCTCCACAGCACGTCGAACCACGGTGCCCCGCCGCCCTCGCCCGCGCCAGTGGGCACCGCACCGGCGTCGTTGGGCAGCTGCACCACGTACGGCACCTCGCCGGGGCGCACGTAGCCCAGCCGGTCCCGCGCCTCCGCCTGCACCTGCCCGGGATCACTCAGCTGGTCGCGCCGGCGGGTGAGGTCGTCCACCTGACCGGCCAGCTGGTGTTGCTTGGCCTGCAGCGCGGACAGCTCCTGGCGCTGGGTCAGGTAGTTGCGCAGCGGTACCGCCACGGTCAGCGCCAACGCGCAGACCACCAGCGCCAGGATCGCGGCCCGCCTGGTCGAGGACACCCCGAGCATGCCGGAGGTGGCCAGTGCCATCCGGTGTGCCCGGCTGACCCGGATCGTGTCGGAGGCGGCACCGGAGGCACCGACCCGGACCTTCTCCCCCGGCGCCGGCGGGGCACCGCGCCCCGGGCCGGCCGCGCCGCCGTCGCCGCGGGCACCGCCGGGTGGCCTGGTCCCCGGTGCCCGGGCCGCCGAGGACCGGGCCGTTGTGGACCGGGCAGTCGTCGACCGGGCCCCGGCCGACCGCTCACCGCCGGAGGAGCGGCTCCGGCCGGCTCGGGCCCGACCTGGGTCGCCAGCAGGACACACCCTCTACTCAGTCCTCCGCGGTGAAGCGCGGGAAGGCGAGCTCACCGGCGTAGCGGGCGGCGTCGCCCAGGGTCTCCTCGATCCGCAACAGCTGGTTGTACTTGGCCACCCGCTCGGACCGGGCCGGCGCGCCCGTCTTGATCTGCCCGCAGCCGGTGGCCACCGCCAGGTCCGCGATCGTGGTGTCCTCGGTCTCACCGGA
This sequence comes from Pseudonocardia sp. Cha107L01, assembly GCF_052566575.1. Lineage (NCBI taxonomy): Bacteria > Bacillati > Actinomycetota > Actinomycetes > Pseudonocardiales > Pseudonocardiaceae > Pseudonocardia > Pseudonocardia sp. Cha107L01. The sequence continues at coordinate 2,600,711 of NZ_CP199579.1, read as the reverse complement.
ACGGTGGCTCATCATGCAGCGGTAGCCACAGGAGTGCGCCAGGGTGACCGCGTCCAGCGTCTCGGACAGCGTGCCGATCTGGTTGACCTTGACCAGCAGCGCGTTGGCGATCTGCCGCGAGATGCCCTCCTCGAGGCGCTCCGGGTTGGTCACGAACAGGTCGTCGCCGACCAGCTGGACCTTCGCCCCGAGCGCGGCGGTGAGCGCCTGCCAGCCGTCCCAGTCGTCCTCGCCGAGCGGGTCCTCGATGGACACCAGCGGGTAGGACGCCACCAGCTCGGCGTAGAACGTGCTCATCTCCTCGGCGCTGCGCTTGCCGCCCTCGAAGGCGTAGCTGCCGTCGCTGAGGAACTCGGTGGCCGCCACGTCCAGCGCGAGCACCACGTCGCGGCCCAGCACCAGGCCGGTCTTCTCCACGGCGGTGCCGATCAGGTCCAGCGCGGCCCGGGTACCGGGCAGGTCGGGTGCGAAGCCGCCCTCGTCGCCCAGTCCGGTGTTCAGCCCCTGCGCCTTGAGCACCGACTTCAGCGAGTGGTAGGTCTCGGCGCCCCAGCGCAGCGCCTCCCGGAACGACTCCGCGCCGATCGGCGCGATCATGAACTCCTGCACGTCGACCGAGGAGTCGGCGTGCGCGCCACCGTTGATGATGTTCATCATCGGGACCGGCAGCACGTGCGCGTTCGGCCCGCCGATGTAGCGGAACAGCTCCAGCCCGGACGACTCGGCGGCCGCTTTCGCCACCGCCAGCGACACGCCCAGCAGCGCGTTCGCACCCAGCCGGGACTTGTCCGGGGTGCCGTCCAGATCGACCAGCTTCTGGTCGACGATCCGCTGGTCCACCGCTTCGACGCCGATCAGCTCGGGGCCGATCTCGTCCAGTACACCGGCTACCGCCCGCTCGACACCCTTGCCCCCGTAGCGGCGGGCGTCGCCGTCGCGCAGCTCGACCGCCTCGTGCTCCCCGGTGGATGCTCCGGACGGCACCGCGGCCCGGGCCAGCGTCCCGTCGTCCAGGGCCACCTCCACCTCCACGGTGGGGTTACCCCGAGAGTCGAGAATCTCGCGAGCACCGACCTGCTCGATGACGGCCACATCTGCTCCTTGCCTGGCACGGGGCCTGCGTCGGGATGTTCTGCGCCGGCGGTCGCCGGCCGAGGCATCAGCGTCCCCCGAAGCCTAACCGCCGAGGCGGGCTCGCGGTTCACCGCCGCGCCACCTAACCTTGGCACGACCATGACGAGCGCTCCCTTCTCCGATCCCAGCCGCCGTGACGAAGGCCACCCGCCGGAAGGCCACCGCGACAGCGAGTCCACCTTCGCCTCCTACCGCCGGGCGGAGACGCTGTTGTCCCAGCGCCGCCCGCTGGACGCGGTGCAGGCGCTGCTGCCGGTACTGGCCGCGCAACCCGACGACGCCTCGGTGCAGCTGCTCGCCGGCCGGGCGTTCCTGGACTCCGCCCAGCTCCGCAGGGCCGAGACCGCGTTCACCCGGGTGTTGGAGATCGACCCGGCCGACCACTACGCGCGGTTCGCGCTGGGCAAGTCCCTGCAGCGCCAGGGCCGTTTCACCGAGGCGCTCGCGCAGCTGCGGATGGCGTTCGCCATGGAGCCCCGGCCGGAGTACCAGGACGCCATCGGCGAGGTCCGGGCGCGGATTGCGATCGGCGATCCCGACCCACCCCCGGAGGCCTGAGCCGACCGGTCACGACCGTCCCGGAAACGACGAATTGGTTCCGGACACTTGTCAAGCCTGGATTCTCAATAATCTGTCAGGTTAGGCTCAGCGCCATGAGGTTAGCCTGGCCTAGCGCAGCGGCGCGGATCGAATCGCCACGGCCGCGGCCCCATCCGGGCCGGCCCGTCCCCGGTGACGTGGGGTGCTGAGCAACGCCCTGATCGGCCTCCGCGAGGGACTGGAAGCGGCCCTGGTGGTCTCCATCCTGGTCGCCTTCCTGGTGCGCAGCGACCGCCGGCGGTCGCTGCCCTGGGTGTGGGCCGGCGTCGCGGTCGCGGTGGTGATCAGCATCGCCGTCGGCGCCCTGCTCACCTTCACCTCCAACGCGATGTCGTTCGAGACCCAGGAGGCGTTCGGCGGCGGCATGTCCATCGTCGCGGTCGGCTTCGTCACCTGGATGATCTTCTGGATGCGGCGCACCGCACGCGCGCTGTCCGGCGAGCTGCGCGACAGGTTGGAGCAGGCACTCCAGATCGGCTCGTGGGCCGTCGTGCTGATGGCTTTCCTCGCGGTCGGGCGGGAAGGGCTCGAGACGGCCGTGTTCTTCTGGGCCGCCACACAGGCCGCCGGATCGACCGCCTCGCCGCTGCTCGGCTTCCTCGTCGGCATCGCGGTCGCGGTCGGGTTGGCGTACCTGATCTACCGGGGCGCGGTCCGGATCAACATGGCCAAGTTCTTCAAGGTCACCGGCATCCTGCTGATCTTCGTCGCGGCCGGCATCCTGGCCTACGGCATGCACGACCTGCAGGAGGCGGACATCCTCCCGGGCCTGAACACACTGGCGTTCGACATCAGCGCCGCCGTCCCGGCCGACTCCTGGTACGGGACGTTACTGAAGGGCATCTTCAACCTCTCCCCCCGGACCTCGGTGCTAGAGGCCGCCGTCTGGGTGCTCTACGTGGGCGTCGTGCTCACGCTGTTCCTGCTCCCGGGCCGCGCCCGCACCGCGGCCACCGCCTCGGCAGCGACCTGACCCGCCAGTACCCCCGAAGCAGTACTCCCGCAGCGTCAAGGAGTTCACCGTGCCCCGCCCGACCGCCGCACGCTCCATACCCGTCTCGCTAGCGTCGCTGGCCTCGCTCGCGCTGCTCGCCGGCTGTTCCGGCGGCGGCCCGGCGAGCTCAGGCAGCGGCACCGCCGAGGGTGCCGGTTCCATTACCGTGAACGCCTCGGACACCGCCTGCGAGCTGACCAAGCAGGAGGCGCCGGCCGGCAAGATCACCTTCGAGATCGCCAACAAGGGCAGCAAGGTCACCGAGTTCTACCTCTACGGGACCGGCGACCGGATCATGGGCGAGGTGGAGAACATCGGCCCCGGGCTGACCCGGCGGCTGATCGTGGAGGCGCCCGACGGCGGCACGTACACCACCGCCTGCAAGCCGGGCATGGTCGGCGACGGCATCCGCGCCCCGTTCACCGTGAGCGGCCAGGCGAACCGGTCGGTGGACACGAACGCCCGGCTGGCCGAGGCCACCGCGAGCTACAAGCGCTACGTGACCTCGCAGATCGAGGCGCTGGTGCCCAAGACCGAGGAGTTCGTGACCACCGTCAAGGCCGGCAACGTGGCGGCCGCGAAGGCGCAGTTCCCGCTGGCCAGGACGTACTGGGAACGGATCGAGCCGGTCGCCGAGTCGTTCGGTGACCTGGACCCGAAGATGGACGGCCGGGAGGACGACGAGCGAGCCCCCGGCGAGCAGTTCACCGGCTACCACCGGCTGGAGAAGGACCTCTGGGTCGACGGGCTGAAGGCCGACTCGCCCGCCATCGCCGACAAGCTGCTGGCCGACATGAAGGAGCTGCAGGCCCGGGTCGCGACCGTGGAGCTGACCCCGGTGCAGCTGGCCAACGGCGCCAAGGAGCTGCTGGACGAGGTCGCCACCGGCAAGATCACCGGTGAGGAGGACCGCTACTCGCACACCGACCTGTGGGACTTCAAGGCCAACGTGGAGGGGTCCCAGGCCGCCGTCGCCGCGCTGCGCCCCGTGATCGACGAGAAGGACAAGAACCTCGGCCCGACGCTGGATCAGCGCTTCGCCGCGGTGGACACGCTGCTGGAGGGCTACCGCGACGGCGACGGCTTCAAGCTGTACACCCAGCTGACCCCCGACGACACGAAGAAGATGGCGGCCGCCGTGGACGCGCTCGGCGAGCCGGTCAGCCACGTCGCGGGGGTGGTGACGACACCGTGAGCTCGCCCGGGCCCGACACCACCGGCTCGCCCGCGATGTCCCGGCGGCGCCTGTTCGGGCTGGCCGGTGCCGGGGCCGCGCTGGCCGGCGCGGGCGCCGCGATCGCCGGCACGGTGGTGTCCCGCTCGGCCGAGCCGGCCATGGAGGCCGCCGCCCGGGAGGAGGCGGCCCGGGACTCGGTGCCGTTCCGGGGCCAGCACCAGGCCGGCATCGTCACCCCGGCGCAGGACCGGCTGCACTTCGTCGCCCTCGACGTCACCACCACCGAACGCGCCGCCCTCGTCGACCTGCTGCGCCGGTGGACCAGGGCGGCCGAGCGGATGACCGCCGGCGCCGAGGTCAGCCCGCTCGGCGCGCTCGGGGGCAACCCGGACGCGCCGCCGGCGGACAACGGGGAGGCGCTCGGCCTGCCGGCGTCCCAGCTCACCCTCACCCTCGGGCTGGGCGGCTCGCTGTTCGACGGGCGGTTCGGGCTGGCCGGCGCCAAGCCGGCGGGGCTGGCCGAGCTGCCCCACTTCCAGCTCGACCAGCTCGACCCCAAGCGCAGCGGCGGTGACCTGTGCATCCAGGCCTGCGCGAACGATCCGCAGGTGGCGGTACACGCGATCCGGCACCTGGTCCGGATGGGGTTCGGCACGACGTCGGTCCGGTGGTCCCAGCTCGGCTTCGGCCGGACCTCCTCCACCTCGACCGCCCAGCTCACCCCGCGCAATCTGTTCGGTTTCAAGGACGGCACGAACAACATCAAGGCGGAGGACCCGGCCGCGCTGGGTGACCACGTCTGGGTGGCCCCCGGCGACGGGCCGGACTGGCTGACCGGGGGCAGCTACCTGGTGGCCCGCCGGATCCGGATGCACATCGAGATCTGGGACCGCACCTCGCTGGCCGAGCAGGAGTCCATCATCGGCCGGCAGAAGGGCAGCGGGGCGCCGCCGGGCAAGCCGGGCGAGTTCGACCCGAGCGACTTCGCCATGGCCGCCAACGACGGCCGCCCGCTGATCGGCGAGAACGCACACATCCGGTTGGCCTCCGCCGCGGCGAACGGCGGGGCCCGGATCCTGCGCCGGGGTTACAACTTCGTGGACGGCGCGGACGGCAGCGGGCACCTGGACGCCGGCCTGTTCTTCCTGTGCTTCGCCCGCGACCCGCACCGCCAGTTCGTCCCCATGCAGCGCGCGCTGGCCAGCCAGGACAAGCTGATGGAGTACGTCGAGCACACCGGGTCCGGGCTGTTTGCCGTGCCACCGGGCGTCGGCCCGGACGGCTTCTGGGCCGACACCCTGTTCGGCTGACCCTGGTTAGCTCGTGAGTGGCGAGTGGTCCTATCGGACCTCGCCACTCACCGGTCACCTGAGCAGGGCGCGCAGCACGCGGGCGTTGCCGTCCGGGTCGGGGGCGCAGCCGGTGATGGCCGGGGTGTGCACGAAGGACTCGACGATGCGCACAACCGTGTAGGCCAGCTCCAGGGGCTCGAGGTCGATGGTGACCCGGCCGGCCGCGATGTCCTCGACGAGCAGCTCCCGGACCAGCTCGATCAGCCGGCGCTGGAACAGGCTCGCGTCGTGGGTGAGCAGCCGGACGAACATCTCGCTCTCCTCCGAGGCCAGCTGCCGGTGGCCGGGGTGGGCGAGCACCTCCCGCACCCAGCGGCCGAGCACCTCGGCGGTGTGGCTGTGCTGACCCGGCTGACCCGGCTGACCCGGCTGACCCGGCTGACGCGGCCGGGCCGGCCCCTCCGCCTCGACCTGCTCGTGCAGCCGGGTCAGCGCCCGCTCGGAGCTCACCCAGAGCACCTCGACCAGCAGCTGCTCCCGGGTGCCGACCCAGCGGTGCAGCGTCACCCGGCTGACGCCGAGCTCGGCGGCCAGCGCCTGGATGTCCAGCTTGCGGCCCTGGTTGAACCAGTGCCGCGCGGCGGCCAGCGCGTCCAGCGGGGTGGGCCTGGCCGGCGCGCGGGTGCCTGTGAGCTGGCGTTGCAGCGGGGTCGGCGGCTCGCCCGGCGCGGACCCATCCCGGCTCATGCCTCCGACGGTAGCCCGGAGACGAAGTCCTCGACGATCCGGGCGATCTCGGCAGGGCGTTCCTGCGGCACCAGGTGCCCCTCACCGTCCAGCACCAGTGTCCGGCCGTTCGGGAACCGGCGGGCGCCGGCCAGCTGCAGCTCGGGGTCCACCGACCGGTCGTCGCCGGGGATGACGAACAGCCAGGGCTGGGTCAGCTTCGGCAGCAGTTGCTCGGACTCGTCGAGGAACAGCTCGACCTCGCCGATGCTCTTCAGCGCGGCCAGCGGTACCAGCGCCGCCTCCCGCCCGGCCGCCGCGACCATCTCCTCCTGCCCCGGGTGGACGGTGAGCTGGCCGAGCGCCCCCGCGAACGCCGCCGGGTCGCCCTGCATCGCGGACAGCGCCGCAGTGAACTCCAGCACCTCCGGCGGGTTGCCCTGCACCGGCACCCCGGCCAGCCCGATCGCGGCGCGCACCAGCCCGGGGTGCCGCGCGGCCAGCCGCATGCCGACCGCGCTGCCCGTGGAGTGGCCGATGTACACCGCGTTCTCGACGCCGAGCTCATGCAGCACGGCGGCGATGTCGTCCGCGATCTCGGCCAGCGTGACCCCCTCGGTGACCCCCGCCGAGCGGCCGTGACCCCGGAAGTCCACCGTGATCGACCGGTAGCCCGGCAGCCGGTCGATCACCTCGCCGAAGAACCGCGAGGACACCAGGAAACCGTGCCCCCACACCAGCACCGGCTCGCCCGCGCCCCGGACCTCGTAGTAGGTCCGTACCCCCGCGCGCTCCACCGTCGGCATCGCTACCCCATTCCGTCTGGCCGTTGTCCATCCAGACAAATGTTACATCGATGCCAATGTGTTGCGAGACATGACATTTAGTCAAACGAGTTGCACATGCCGACAGGGAGCCGGCGAGGGAGGTGAGGGGTCACAGGGTCAGGCTTCGAGGAGCTGCTTGCCCCAGTAGCTGGTGGCGTCGGGGACACCTGTCGGGCAGGCGAACAGGCCGGAGCCGACATGGCGGATGTACTCGTTGAGCGCATCCTGGCTGCCCAGCTTGCGTTGCAGGGTTACGAACTGGGCCGGGTCCTTCATGTACGCGATGAAGAACAGCCCGGCGTCGAGGTCCCCGGTGCGCTCGTCGATCCCGTCGGTGAAGGAGTAACCCCGGCGCAGGATGCGCAGGCCGTCGTTGTTCTCGAACGCGGCGAGCCGGATGTGCGCGTCGTCGGCGATCGTGGTCGTGCCGTCCGGGCCCTTGGCGGCGAAGTCCGGGACGTCGAACTCAGCCTTGCCGGTCAGCGGGGCGCCGGTGTACTTCTCCCGGCCGAACACCGCCTCCTGGTCGGACAGCCGGTCCCGGTCCCACGCCTCCACGAAGATCCGGATCCGCCGGGAGACCAGGTAGCTGCCGCCCTTCATCCACGGCTGGGCCGCCTCGTCGCCGACCCAGACGAACTGCTCCAGCGCGTTCTTGTCGTCGCTCTTGATGTTGCGGGTGCCGTCCTTGAAACCCATCAGGTTGCGCTCGGTCTGCTGGTCGGTGCCGGTGGACGCGGTCCGGCCGAAGCCGAGCTGGGTCCACCGGGTGACCGCGGTGCCCTTGCCGAGGCGGGCCAGGTTGCGCACCGCGTGGAAGGCCACCGCCGGGTCGTTGGCGCAGGCCTGGATGCCGATGTCACCCCCGGTTCGGTTCGGGTCGAGGATCTCGCCGGGCAGCGCCGGCAGCGCGCTGAACGCCGCCGGCCGGTGCGCGGCGAGCCCGAACCGCTGGTCGAACAGCGACGGCCCGAAGCCGATGGTCACGGTCAGCTGCGACGGCGGCAGCCCGATCGTCTCCCCGGTGTCCGCCGGCGGCACCTCGCCCGCGTTGGACTCCCCGGGCACCATCACGCCCCTGGTCATCGCCTCGGCGGCGGCGGTCCAGGTCTTCAGCATGTCGATCAGGTCGGCCCGGCTGGTGCTCGTGACGTCGAACGCCGCGAACGCCAGCCGGTCCTGCACGTCGGTGTCGACACCGGCCTGGTTGCCCCCGTAGAACGGCACGGTGCCGGTCGCCGGGTCGGGCTGGCCGGCACAGCCGACCAGCCCGGCGCCCGCGACGCCCGCCAGCCCGAGCCCGGCGGCTCCGCCGAGCAGACCCCGCCGGGAAAATCTGGGACCCTTGGCGCGGTCCGACGAGACGGTCAAGTCAGACCACCTGGCCCGCGACCTTCGACAGCGGCTCGGCCAGCGCGTTCACCGCGTCCGCGAGCTTGCGCCGCTGGTCCTGCGGCACGGTGCTGTAGTCGACGTAGCCTGCGTTGTTGCCCGAGCCCTGCTTGTACCGCGACAGGCCGCTGACCACGTCGGTGAACCGGGCCTCGAGCTGCTGGGCCAGGTCCTGGTTCTTCGCCGCGAGAGCCGGCTTGAGCAGCTCGAAGCACTTGCGCGCGCCGTCGATGTTGGCCTGGAAGTCCCACAGGTCGGTGTGCGAGTAGCGGTCCTCCTCGCCGGTCACCTTGGAGGTGGAGACCTCGGTGAGCAGGTCACCGGCACCGTTGGCCAGCTGCGCCGGCTGGTAGGTCTCGGTAGCGACCTTGGTCTTCAGCGTGTTCACGTCGGCGTCCAGCTTGTCCGCGATCGGCGTCATGCCGGCCAGCGAGTTGTCCACCCAGAGCGCCTTCTCGATGCGGTGGAAGCCGGTCCACTGGGACGGGTCCTTCACGTCGTCGATGCGGGCGTCGACGTCCGGGTCGATGTCGCCGAAGCTCTCCGCCACCGGCTCCACGCTCTCGTAGTGCACCCGGGCCGGGGCGAACGCCGCCTTGGCCTTGGCGATGTCACCGGCCCGCACCGCGTCGGTGAACGTCTTGGTGGTGGGCACCAGCTGGTCCACCTCGGCCACGATGTAGTCGTGGTAGCCCTTGGTGGCGACGGCCAGCGAGGTGTCGGCCGGGGTGCTCGGGGCGCCGCCGGTCACGGTGAACGTCCAGGTGTCCTTGGCCCCGCCCGGGCAGTAGATGCTGTAGGCGCCGCCGCCGTCCAGGCGCAGGGAGAAGTCGCCGTTCAGGCCCGGCGTCAGGCTCTCCTTCTCGCCGAGGATCTTGCCGTCCTTCTGCAGCTCGGCCTCGGTGACCTTGGCGGAGCCGGAGTTGGTGATGGAAAACTTGACCGGGCCGGCCGGGACGCTGGCCGGGGTCGGCTCGCAGCCCGCGTCGGACAGCGCGATCTTCACCGCCGCGGTCGGCCCGCTCGGGGCGGCCGCGCCGGATCCGCCTGAGCTCCCACAACCGGCCAGCAAGGTGGCGGCGCAGACCAGCGCCGCCGCTCCCGCGAGCCTGTCCGCTCGAATCGAAGTCATGAGGTGGAGCCTTTCTAGCTCGTTCGAACATCGGCGGTCGGCAGCCATCGCGAGATCAGGGGTGGGACTCGTCCTGGCCGGGGTCAGTGCGGAAACAGCGGGCGGGGCACGCGGTCAGACGGGCCGGCTAGCCGGCCGACGCCGGGCTGGGCTCCTCGGCGGGCACCCGGCGGGCCGGCCCGCCCTGCGGCCAGAGCAGGTACACCATCAGCGGCACCAGGTACACGAACCAGGCCACCACCTCGATCAGCACCGGGTACGGCTGGATCCCGAGCACGCCGGTGACCAGCGAGGAGACCGGGGTACCCGGCAGCACCAGCCAGGACAGGTCGGCGACCCGCTGCTGGCCGAAGTTCACCCAGCCGGCCTCGTGCGCGGTGTGGAAGGCGGTCATCACCAGGCCGGCGGCCACCACGACCAGCACCACGCCGGTGATCCGGAAGAACTTGCTCAGATTGAGCCGGACACCGCCCTTGTAGATGCCGTAACCCAGCACCACCGCGAGCACGACGCCGATCAGCGCGCCGGAGCCGGCCAGTAGCGGCGAGGTGCTGGCCTGGAAGGCGGCCAGCAGGAAGACGGCGGTCTCGAAGCCCTCGCGCAGCACGGCGAGGAACGCCATGACCACCAGCGCGGTGGCCGAGCCCCGGGCCAGCGCCGCGCCGGCCTGGCCCTCCAGCTCGCCCTTGAGATCCCGCGAGTGCTTGCGCATCCACATGACCATGTAGGTCACCATGGCGACCGCGAACAGCCCGATCACCGTCTCGAGGCCCTCTTGCTCCGCCTGCGGCAGGTCGGCGGAAATGATCTCCAGCACGACTCCGACCACGATGCAGATCAGCACCGCCGCGACGACCCCGAGCCAGACCTGGCGGAGCGCGTCACGCCGTCCCTGCCGTCCGAGAAACCCAGCGACGATGCCGACGATGAGTGATGCTTCGAGACCTTCACGGAGCCCGATGACAAACGTGGGCAGCATCGCGCGGTCGACCTCCTCCGATTGGCGCGATCAGGCTAGGCTCGGCTAATCAAAGGTGTCAATCAGTTGGTGAGCCAAGGCTCAGAACACTTCGCCGGAGCATAGGCTTACCCAACAGAGTGAGTGGGTCAACTACCCTCAACGCTGCCCGTTCGGCCAGAACCGGTTCCAGTCGTCGGCGCCCAGCTGGTGCGAATCCAGGCCGGCCACGCGCGCCGACCGCTCGGCGGTGCGCACGTCGGCGGCGAACCGCCGGGCCGCCGCGCGCAACACCTGCTCGGGGTCCGTACCGGCCAGTTTGACCTCGGCCACCAGCGCGAACAGTCGCTCGCCCGGCCCGTTGCCAAGGCTTGCCTCGGCGGTCAGCGCGGCAGGTAGGCCAGCCTTGCCAGCCCGCGACACCAGCTTCGCGGCCAGCGCGGCGGCGGGCTGGCTCAGCGCCACGCCGTCCACGCTGGACTCCCGGCGCTTCTCCGCCCGCTTGAGCTCGTCCCAGCGCACTTCCTGATCGGACGCGGTACGCACCTTGTCGGCCGGCGCGACCTCGGCGGCGAACACGTGCGGGTGCCGGTCGACGAGCTTTCGTACCAGGTCAGCGGCCACTTCATCGATGCCGAACGGGCCCGCGTCGGGTGGGTACGGCTTGACCCCGCCCTCCGCCGCGACCCTGGCGTGGAACAGCACCTGCAGCAGCACGTCGCCGAGCTCCTCGCGCAGTGCCGGGCGGTCGGCGTCCTCCACCGCCTGGTACAGCTCGTAGCACTCCTCGACCAGGTACTGCAGCAGCGAGAGGTGGGTCTGCTCGGCGTCCCACGGGCAGCCGCCGGGCGAGCGCAGCCGGTCCATCACCGCGACGGCGTCGAGCAGCGCCGCGCCGGGCGGCTCGGGCACCGTGAGCACCGCATCCGCGCTGGCCAGCAACGGGTGGGCGGGGTCGGTGGTGAGCAGCACACATGAGTCGGCGGGCCAGCCGACGGAGCCCGGCGTCGGGTCGGGAACGGGCGCCGCCCCGGCCGCCCCGGCGACCTCGGCGGGCACCGAGACATCGGCCAGCACGTGTTCGGCGCCGCGCAGGGCGGGCAGCGCGGCGGCCGGGAGCACCGCGCCCAGCCGGCCGGACAGCACCACGAGCGTTCGGGCCATGACTCTCAGTTCAGTCTCAGAAGATCCAGTCTCAGGAAAGGACCGCGGGCAACACGACGCTGGGCTGCTGGCCGGGCGGCAGCACGGACAGGAACAGCGGGTCCCAGGTGCCGTAGCGCGGGTTGACCCGCACGCCCAGCTCCTCGGCCAACGGCTGGGTGAGCCGGCGGCCGATCTGGTCCATGGTCTGCTCGCCGAGCTGGGCGACCGAGGTCGCAGTCGGGTCGCCGACGGGCGGGGCGTCGATGCTCCGCCTGGTCACCCGCACCACGGTCCACACGTCCGGGGACGCCGACGTCTGGGTGGCGACCACCTGGCCGGCCGGGGTGCCGAACAGGAACAGCGCGGCCGACTGCGGCACCAGCGCGGCCCGCAGCTGCAGGTTCTTCTGCGCGTTCGGGCCGTCAGCGGCCAGCACGGCGGAGGCCTGCACCGGGCCGGCGGCGAGCAGCCGCGCCTTGTTCAGCGCGTCGGGGCGCGACGTCGCGGTGGTGACGTCCACCGTGACCGCGAGCCGGTCCAGGTACTTGGTGGTGAGTGCCTCGGCGATCAGCTGGTCGCGGACCGCCTCCCGGGCGGCGCCTGGGTCGAACACCAGGTCGCCGTCCAGCATCTGGGTGGTCTCCGGCTTGGCGAGCTCCGCGTCCACCTGCTGGTCGTCGATTCTGATGCCGTCCCGCTGGGCGGACTGGGTGAGCAGCAGGTGCTGCACCTCCCGGGTGGCCACGAAGCGGGCGATGTCGCCCGGTGTGTTGCCCTGCCCGGTGAGCTGGCTCATCACGTCGGAGCGGCGCAGTACGTCGTCCACTCGGGCCTGCACATCGGTCAGGGACACCGAGCTGGACCCGACGATGACCGCCGCGCCGGCCTGGTTCGGCCCGCTGCCGCAGCCGGTCAGCACCGCGCAGGCGGCACCGAGGGCCAGGAACAGGACCGGGGCGCGACGGCGGGCACCCCGGGCCCTCTGGACCGCCCAGGGACCCGAGATACGACCTGAGCGTCGAACAGGCAACTGGTCGATCAGCACGGCCGTACTGTCTCACGCCCGGTCATGAGTGCTATGACCCGGCCGGCACCGGCGGCCGCACCTGCAGGTCGGCGATCAGCTTGGCGCACCAGTCGAGCAGTTCGGTGTCCCGCATCGGAGCGGCGCCCATGCGCTGCCCGCCACCGTCCGCCCCGGCCGCCGGGCGCGGCACCACCACGGTCTTCGCCCCCGCCTTGTAGATTGAGCGGGGGTGCAGCCGGCGCAGCCGCAGCTGGGCGGAGTCGGGCAGCTCCAGCGGGGTGAACCGGACCGAGCTGCCGAGCAGTGCCACGTCGCCGACCCCCAGGCGGCGGCAGGTCTGCCGGAAGCGGGCCACCGAGATCAGGTTGCGCACCGGCTCCGGCGGCGTGCCGTACCGGTCGGTGAGCTCTTCGGAGATGGCGGTCAGAGCGGTCTCGTCGCCGGCTTCGGCGATCTTGCGGTACACCTCGAGGCGCAGCCGCTCGCCGGTCACGTAGTCGTGCGGCACATGTGCGTCCACCGGCAGCTCGACGCGCACGTCGGCCAGCACCTCGGCCTCCTCGCCGGCCCCCGCGCCGCCCTGCTGGCGGAACGCGGCGACCGCCTCGCCGACCAGCCGGACGTAGAGGTCGAAGCCGACGCCCGCGATGTGCCCGGACTGCTCGGCACCCAGGATGTTGCCGGCGCCGCGGATCTCCAGGTCCTTCATCGCCACCGCGGTACCCGAACCCAGCTCGGAGTGCTGCGCGATGGTGGCCAGGCGGTCGTGCGCGGTCTCGGTGAGCGGCGACTCCGGCGGGTACAGGAAGTAGGCGTAGCCGCGCTCACGCCCCCGCCCGACCCGGCCGCGCAGCTGGTGCAGCTGGGACAGCCCCAGGTTCTCCGAGCGCTCCACGATCAGCGTGTTGGCGTTGGAGATGTCCAGCCCGTTCTCCACGATCGTCGTGCAGACCAGGACGTCGTACTCGTTCTGCCAGAAGCCGGCGACGGTGCGCTCGAGCAGGTCCTCGTTCATCTGCCCGTGCGCCACCGCGACCCGTGCCTCGGGCACCAGATCGCGCACCGTGGCGGCCGCCCGGTCGATGCTCGACACCCGGTTGTGCACGTAGAACACCTGGCCGTCGCGCAGCAGCTCGCGGCGGATCGCGGCGCCCACCTGCTTGCTGTCGAAGGCGCCCACGTAGGTCAGCACCGGGTGCCGCTCCTCCGGCGGGGTCGCGATGGTCGACAGCTCGCGGATGCCGGCCAGGCTCATCTCCAGCGTCCTCGGGATGGGCGTCGCGGACATGGCCAGCACGTCGACGTGCGCGCGCAGCGCGGTGATGTGCTCCTTGTGCTCCACCCCGAAGCGCTGCTCCTCGTCCACGATGACGAGGCCGAGGTCCTTCCAGCGGACCGAGGACTGCAGCAGCCGGTGGGTGCCGATCACCACGTCCACGGTGCCGTCGGCCAGCCCCTTGATGGTCTCGGCGGCCTCGCTGTTGTCGGTGAACCGGGACAGCCCGCGCACGGTCACCGGGAACGCGCGCATCCGGTCGGCGAAGGTCTGCAGGTGCTGGCTGGCCAGCAGCGTGGTGGGCACCAGCACGGCGACCTGCTTGCCGTCCTGCACCGCCTTGAACGCCGCCCGCACCGCGATCTCGGTCTTGCCGAAGCCGACGTCGCCGGAGACCACCCGGTCCATCGGCACCGGCAGCTCCATGTCGGCCTTGACCTCGTTGATCGCGGCCAGCTGGTCCGGCGTCTCGGTGTACGGGAACGCGTCCTCCATCTCCCGCTGCCACGGGGTGTCCTTGGCGAACGCATGCCCCGGGCTGGCCTTGCGCGCGGCGTAGAGCTGGACCAGCTGGGCGGCGATCTGACGGACCGCGCGGCGTGCCTTGCTCTTGGTCTTCGCCCAGTCGCCGCCGCCCATCTTGTTCAGCGTCGGCTGCTCACCGCCCACGTAGCGGCTGATCTCGTCGAGCTGGTCGGTGGGCACGAAGAGCCGGTCCGGCTGACTGTGCCTTTCTCGCTTGCTCGAGGCGTACTCCAGCACCAGGTACTCGCGCTTGGCGCCGCTCACCGTGCGCTCGCGCATCTCCACGAACCGGCCGATGCCGTGCTGGCTGTGCACCACGTAGTCGCCGGGCTTGAGCGTCTCCAGCTCGACGGCGTTGCGCCGCCGGGTGGCGAGCTTGCGGGGCTCGCCGGTGGCTACCCGGTTGCCGGTCAGGTCGGACTCGGTGAGCACCAGCAGACCCAGCCCGGGGGCCGCGAAGCCGTCGCACAGCACGCCCCGGCTCACCGTGACGACGCCCTTCTCCGGCACCTCCGGCAGCCCGTCGGCGATCAGCCGCGCCGGCACCTCGGCCTCACCGAGCTGTTCGACGGCCCGCTGCGCGGTACCGGCGCCGGCCAGCAACAGCACCGCGGCGCCACCTTCGGCGGTGTGCTTGCGCAGGTCGTCCAGTGCCCTGGGCAGCTCACCGCGGTAGGACTCGACGGCCTGGAAACCCGGGCGGACGACGTTGTCGTCGGTGCTGGTCTGGGCGTCGGTGCCGAACGGGCTGAGCGTCCACCAGCGGCGGCCGGTGGCCAGCGCGTGCTCGGACACCTCGTCCAGGTCCCGGTAGGCCGAGGAGCCGAGGTCGATCGGGGCCTTCGCGTCCGGCCCGGTCGCGGCGGCCAGCCAGGACGCCTCGAGGAATTCCTGGCCGGTGCGCACCAGGTCACGGGCCCTGGTCCGGATCCGCTCCGGGTCGATCAGCAACACGTGCGCGCCGGGCGGCAGCAGGTCGGTGAGCAGGTCGAGGTTGCCCTCGCAGAGCACCGGGATGAGCGACTCCATGCCCTCGACCGGGATGCCCTCGGCCAGCTTGGCGAGCAGCTCGACCAGCGCCCGGTTGCTCGCGTGCTCCCGCGCCAGCTCGGCCGCCCTGGCCCGGACGGCGTCCGTGAGCAGCAGCTCCCGGCACGGCGGAGCGTCCAGGCGGTCCACCGCGCCGATGGTGCGCTGGTCGGCCACCGCGAACTGGCGCAGCTCGCTGACCTCGTCGCCCCACATCTCCACCCGGATCGGGTGCACGGCGGTCGGCGGGAACACGTCCACGATGCCGCCGCGCACCGCGAACTCGCCGCGCCCGGTGACCATGTCGACCCGGGTGTAGGCCAGCTCGACCAGCCGCTTCAGCAACTCGTCGAAGTCGTGCGTGTCACCGGTCGCCAACCCGATCGGCTCGAGCTCGCCGAGGCCGGGGGCGATGGGCTGGATCAGGCTGCGCACGGCGGCGACCACCACCCGCAGCCCGGTGTCACGTTGCGCCAGCCGGTGGAACAGCGCGATCCGCTTGCCGACGGTGTCGCTGCGCGGGGACAGCCGCTCGTGCGGCAACGTCTCCCAGGACGGCAGCACGGTCACCAGCTCCGGGCCGATGAGCTCGCCGAGCGCGGCGCCGAGGTCCTCGGACTCGCGCTCGGTGGCGGTGATCGCCAGCGTGGTGGGGGTGGCGGCGCCGGCCAGCGCGCCGGCTACCAGCGGACGCAGCGCGGCCGGACCCTCGATGCGCAGGCTGGGCACATCGAGTGACTCGATTACGGCGGCCAGCCCTGGGTCGGCCAGCGCGGCGGCCAGCAGTCCGGGGGAAGCGGTGGGCACATCGGACACTGGGGGTTCCTTCACGAGCAGGGGGAAACGCGCACACCGAACAGACCCCTGCCCGGGTCGAGCACCCCGGCGGAGCCTCCCTACCAAGGGTACGGGCTCGCCGGCAATGCTCGCCGCGCGCCCGGTACGGGCTCGCCGCCGTACCCGCGAGTCGGGCGTCTCAGCACACCGAGTCGGGGATCTCAGCACACCGGTGCTCGCGCGCCTAGGTGGCCCCGCACCGAAACCCTGGAGCATGATTGCGTCGATGAGCGGAGAGCGGGACCTGCGGCGGCTACTGGACGGGATGACCCCGGAGCAGGTACCCGGTGAGTACGTGTTCGTGCTGGCCCCGTCCGACGCCGCCGTCACCGGGGTGCCGGCCGGGCTGCACCCGGTGGTCACCGTCGCCGAGGACGAGGGCCTGACGCTCGTGCTGCCCAGGGAGGAGGCGGACCGGGCCGGGCTGGCGTACTCCTACGTCGCCGCGCGGATCACCCTGCGGGTGCACTCCGACCTCGCGGCGGTCGGGCTCACCGCGGCGGTCAGCGCACAGCTCGCAACCGGCGGGATCAGCTGCAACGTCGTCGCCGGCTACCACCACGACCACCTGTTCGTGCCGGCCGACCGGGCCGCCGACGCCCTGGCCCTGCTCACCGCGCTGGCCACGCCGCAGTCGGACGGCGCCGCGGCGAGCTGACCCCGAGCCGCCGCGCACCGGCAAGCCACACCCGCCCGCGGCCGCACCCGCGAGCACCGCACCCGCAAGTACGCACCCGCGAGCACCCGCAAGTACGCACCCGCGGCCAGCGGCGTGTTACCGAGCTGCACACGGTGCAGGTGGAACGGCCCGAAAACCTGCCTGGTGTGCAGCTCGGTAACAACAGGCCCGTTGGTCCGTGCGCGCCCGCGAGCACCGCACCTGGGCCGCCGCCACCGCACCCGCGCGCACCGCACCCGCGAGCACCGCAAGTACGCACCCGCGGCCAGCGGCGTGTTACCGAGCTGCACACGGTGCAGGTGGAACGGCCCGAAAACCTGCCTGGTGTGCAGCTCGGTAACAACAGGCCGGTTGGTCCGTGCGCGCCGCCGCCTGCGCGCCCAGCTCTGTAACCGGCACCCGCTTTCCGCTCGGTGCTGTCGGCCGGCGCGCCTACCCTGTGGCCATGGCCGGGGCCGAGCTGGACTGGGCGGTGAGTCGCCCGCACCCGGCGCTGCGCGCGCTGATCAGCCGGTACATCGGCTACCGCCAGGACGGCGTGCTGTTGGAGGTGCACCGGGGGCTGCCCAGCCAGCACGTGACGCTGATCGTCAGCCTCGAGGCGCCGGTCCGGCTGCTGGAGATGCCCGGGTCGGACCAGCGAGCGGCGCGCTGTCAGGGCCTCGTCGGCGGGCTGCACACCGGTCCGGCGCTGATCGCACAGGACCGGCTGCAGGCCGGCGTGCACCTCGAGGTGAGCCCGCTGGGCGTGCGCACGCTGCTCGGGGTGCCCGCGTCCGAGCTGGCCGGCCGGGTGATCGACCTCACCGACCTGCCGAGGCCGGAGCTGGCCCAGCTGCCGGAGCGGCTGGTCGAGGCGCCGAGCTGGGCACGCCGGTTCGAGATCCTGGACGAGGTACTACTGGCCTGCGCCACCAGCTCAGCCAGCCGGGACAGCCGCGCGACGGCCCAGCAGCCGCCGGGTGAGGTCCGGTGGGCCTGGCGGCGGATCCTCACCGAGGGTGGCGCGGTGCCGGTCAGCCAACTCGCGCGCGACGTCGGCTGGAGCCGGCGGCACTTCTCCGAGCGGTTCGCCCGGGAGTTCGGGCTAGCCCCGAAACAGGCCGCCCGGGTGGTCCGGTTCGGTCGGGCCGCCACCCTGCTGCGGCGGCTGCCGCCCGGTGGGCTGGCCGAGGTGGCGCAGCTGTGCGGCTACTTCGACCAGGCGCACCTGACCAACGAGTGGCGGGCGTTGGCCGGTTGCACCCCGCACACCTGGATCCGCGAGGAGCTCCCGTTTCTCCAAGATGCCGAGGTCTTCACCGGCCCAGAGTGAGACCATGGCAACTTCGGAGAACCCGCCCCCACCCACCGTGTGGCCGGCGCTGCGCTACGACGACGCGCCAGGTGGCCTGCGGTTCCTGGTCGACGTGATCGGGTTCCGCGAGGCGCTGGTGGTGCCCGACGACACCGGTGACATCACGCACGCCGAGCTGCGCTGGCCCGAGGGCGGCGGCGTCATGCTCGGCTCGTGCAAGTACACCGACGGTGCGCACGCCGACATGCGGCCCGGGACGACCTCGGTGTACCTGGTCAGCGACCGGGTGGACGCGGTCCACGCGCGGGTCCAGGCGGCCGGCGCGAGCATCGCCCGTGAGCTGGAGGACACCGACTACGGCTCGCACACCTTCACCGTGCGCGACCCGGAGGGCAACCTCTGGACGATCGGCAGCTACCGCGGCGCCCCGTAACCGTGCCCAACCACCCGGCGAGTCGGAATCCGGCGGTCAGGGGCGGGGCGGGAGGACGGGGCGGGAGCGGGACGGGCGGCTGGCCGGGTCCGGGGGTGTCGCCGCGGCGCGCTCGGCCAGTGCGGCCAGCGCGAGGTCGACCGCGGTGGCCAGCTGTGGATCCCGGCCGGCCGCGTAGTCGGACGGCGTCATGATCACTTCGACGTCCGGGCTGACTCCGCGGTTCTCCACGTCCCAGCCGTGGTTGTCCATCCAGAACGAGTAGCGCGGCTGGGTCACCGCGGTGCCGTCCACCAGGCGGTACCGACTGTCGATGCCGATCACGCCGCCCCAGGTGCGGGCGCCGACCACCGGCCCGATGCCCACCCGCTGGAACGCGGCGGTGACCACGTCGCCGTCCGAACCGGAGAACTCGTTGGCCACCGCCACCACCGGCCCGCGCGGCGACTCCAGCGGGTACGTGGTGGGCTGGCCGTGCCGCACGACGTCCCAACCGATCACCCGGCGCGCCAGCTTCTCGATCACCAACTGGGACAGGTGGCCGCCGCCGTTGTCCCGCACGTCGACGATCAGCCCCTCCCGGGCGGACTCCCGGCCCAGGTCGCGGTGCAGTTGCGCCCAGCCGCTGGCGACCATGTCCGGCAGGTGCAGGTAGCCCAGCCGCCCCTCCGAGCGGTCCGCCACGAACGCCCGCCGGCCGGCCACCCAGTCCTGGTAGCGCAGCTGTTCGTCGTCGGCCAGCGGCAGCACCACAACCCGGCGCGCGGTGGTCTCACCGGCGGGCAGCACGGTCAGCTCGGTGGCCTGACCAGCGGTGCCGACCAGTAGCGGGGCCGGCCCGGTGACCGGGTCCACCGGTCGGCCGGCGACCGCGAGCAGCACGTCACCGGCCCGCACGTCCACCCCGGGCGCGGTCAGCGGACTGCGGGCCCTCGGATCCGACGACTCACCCGGCAACACCCGCGCGATCCGCCACCGGCCCTGGTCGTCGCGCTCCAGGTCGGCGCCGAGCAGCCCGGGTCGGGCGCCGGTGCCGTAGAAGCCGGCCGGGGTCACGTAGGCGTGCGAGGTGCCCAGTTCGCCCTGTACCTCCCAGAGCAGGTCGACCAGGTCGTTGTGGCTGCCCACCGCGTCCACCAGCGGGCGGTACCGGGCCAGCTCGCCGGCCCAGTCCACGCCAGCCATGTCCGCGACCCAGAAGTGGTCCCGCATCAGCCGGCCGGCCTCGTCGAACATCTGGCGCCACTCGGCGGTCGGGTCCACCGTGACCGAGATGCGGCTCAGGTCGATGTCGAACTCGTCGGCGTTGTCGTCGCCGGGCTTGTCCGAGCCGGACCGGTCGGCGCGCAGCACCCGCAGCGCGCGCCGGTCCCGCACCACCAGCCGGGTGCCGTCCCCGCTGACCTCGAAGCTGTCCGCCGGGTCGGCGATCCGGTCGTGCCGCCGGCGCGCCAGGTCATAGCGCTCCAGCACCGGTCGCGGTCCCTCGGCACCCTCCGCGAGCCCGTCGCCGAGCACACCGGTCGGGGTGCTGCGCAGCCAGAGCAGGCAGTCCTTGCCGGCACGCAGCCGGTAGTAACGGGCCTCGCCGACCGGCAGCGCGACGACCCGGTCGGCCAGTCCTTCCGGGTCCACCACCACCTTCGGCGCCGCGTCAGCGCCGTCCTTGCCGTCCTTGCCGTCCGCCTTCGCCGCCCGCGAAGCGTCGGACTCCGCGGCGGTACCGCCCTGGTCCCCGTCGCTGTCCGATCCCTCCGGGCCGGCGTCCCCACCGCTCTCCGTACCGCTCCCGGCGCCGCTCTCCGGCCCGCTCGCCGGCTCGCTCGGCGGCGCTTCGGCGCCACTCCCGACCGGGCGGCCGTCCGGGGACGGACCGAACGGGGACGGCGTGCGGGCCGCCAGCGGCACCAGGAACGGGCGGCAACCGTTCGGGAAGGACAGGTCGAACGAGTGCGCGTCGTAGACCGGGTCGAAGCTGCGGTAGGACAGGAAGGCCAGGTGCCGGCCGTCGGTGGTGAACACCGGGGAGGTGTCCACGAAGCGGGTCGGGGTCACCGCGATCGGCACCGGGGACTCGTCCGTCAGCCGCGCGATCAGGATCCGGCGCAGCCCGGACTCCACCGGGTCGGACCAGGCCAGCCACTCGCTGTCCGGGGCGAATGCCAGCCCGGTGACCTCGCCGTCCGCGCCCATCGCCAGCTCGGTGAGCTCGCCGGACCCGGCGTCCAGCACCAGCAGGCGGCCGTCGTGGCAGGCCAGCGCGACCCGGGAGCCGTCCGGCGCGCAGACCAGCTCGAGCACCCGGCCGATCTCGCCGGCACCGTAGCGCCGGGGCTCGGCGGGGGTGCCGTTCAGCGGCCCGTCCAGCGGTGGGGACAGCGCGCTGACCTCAATGGCGTCCTCACCGCTCGCGTCGCTGATCCAGACCACCCGGTCGGTGCCGAGCGGACGGGCCAGCCGGGCGCGCACCCCGTCCTCGGCGAGCAGCGTCCTGGCCGGGCCGTCCCGGTGCACCACCCGGTGCACGGTGCCGCGCACCCCGACCACGCTGAGCCGCCCGGTGTGGTCCGGGGCGGCCGAGGACAGGTGCCGCTCCGGAGTGACCTGGTAACGGGCCCGTGCCGTGCGCGGGCCGCCGAGGCGCACGTCCAGCCGGCGCGCCGGGGCGTCGAGGGAGTCCAGCAGCCACAGCTCGCCGGCGCAGTCGTAGACCACCCGGGTGCCGTCGCTGGTGGCGTGCCGGGCGTAGAACGCGGGGACCCCGGCGGCACTGTCACCGGCACGGTCACGGGCAGCGCCATCACGGGCAGCGCCCTCTGCGCCGTGGTCGGTGTGCCGGCGCAGGTCGGTACCGATCCCACCGTCAGCTGTGACGCCCACCGAGTAGACGTTGCCCCAGCCCTCGTGATCGGACAGGAAGGCCACCCGGTCACCGACCACCATCGGCGCCTCGATGTTGCCGTCCAGCTCGGCGAGCAGCCGGGAGAACTCGGTCTCACCGTCGGGGCGCCACCACAGCTTGCCGGCGGTGCCGCCCCGGTACCGCTTCCACCAGGCCGGCTCACGGGACATCACGGCGCTGACCAGCGCGGTGCCCCGCCCACCGACGGCCACGCCGGACACCGGCCCGTAGGGCAGCGCGCGGGCCGGGCCACCGTCCGTCGGCACCGCGTGCGCCCAGGTCCGGCGCCCCGACGGCTGACCGGCGGAGGTGATCGCGATGACCTCGTCGAGCTCGGTCCAACCCAGCGTCAGGGTCTTGCGGTCGCCCCAGTAGGTCAGCCGGGTGGCCAGGCCGCCCTCCACGTCGGTCACCAGAACCTCGGGGGTGCCGTCCCGCGAGGATGTCCAGGCCACCCGTTCGGCGCTGGGGTGGAGCCGGGGGTTCGCCACTGGTGCCTGGTCCGCGGACAGCCGATAGGCGCGTCCACCGTCGGTCGAAGCGAGCCAGATGTCGTCCTCGGCGACGAAGACCAGCGCCGTGCCGCACAGATGGGGGAAGCGCAGGTAGCTGGTGGAACCGGGGGTCATGACCACGACGGTAATCGGCCGCCGCCGGGCGTGCGGCAGCAGGACCGCGACTCGGCCGGGTCAGTACCCGGCGGCGGCTTCCCGGGGCTGCCGGCGGCCGCCGCGCTGATCGCCGGTGGGCCGCGAGCCGGGCGGGGATCCGTTCGTGGGAGGTTCGTCGTCCGCCGGCGGGCCGGCGTCGGCCGTCGCGTCGTCGGTGTCCGGGTCGTCGAACTCGGGCCAGCCGAACCCGTCGTCGTCCTCGGTCTCGGCGGCCGCGTTGCGTCCCCGGCCGGTGTCCCGACCCCGGTCCGTGTCGTCCCGGCCGTCCGTGTCGTCCCGGCCGTCCGTGTCGTCCCGGTCGTCCGTGTCGTCCCGGCCGTACTCGGCGGCCTCGTCGTCGGCGTACTCGGCGGCTTCATCGTCGAACCCGGCGGGCTCGTCGTGCTCCGCCCGGGTGCCGGCGTATCCCGGGCCGCCGTCGGAGTAGTCGGCATCCCGTTCGGTACCGAGGAAGTCCGAGGCCGGTTCGGCGTCGTCGAGATAGCCGCCGGCGCCAATGCCGAACTCCTGGTCGGTGTAGCCCGACTCGTCGCCGGGGTAGCCGGGTCCGGACCCCCCGGACGGCTCCGACCGCTCGGCCGGGGATTCCTCGCTCAGCCCGGCGCCCAGCGGGGCGTCCGCCCAGCCGGCGTCCCCGTCCCGGTCAGCGGTGAGTTCGCGGTCGAACAGGTTGCCGATCGGCATGTCGTCGGCCCCGATGCCCAGCGGATCGCCGCCCAGCGAGGCGACCGACATCTCCGCCCGCTCGGGTTCGGCCAGCCAGTCCTGGAGCGGCTGGTCGTCGCGTTCGTCCGGTCCGCTCCCCGGGAACGGGGCACCGGCCGGCAGCGGGGTCGCGGGCAGCCAGCCGCTGGTACCGCCGGTGTCGGTGGACGGCGCCCAGAGCGACGAGGAGTCGAAGGTGGAGGAGTCCGGGCCACCGAACGGATTGGCCAGTGGCGGGTGGTAGCCCAGTCCACCGGTCGAGGAGGACGGCCCGCCGAGCGGGTCCACCGGCCGCGGCTGGTCCCGGCGAGACGGTTCGAGGCCGGCCGACGGCCCCGAGAGCTCCGGGCGGCCTCTCGGCGGCCCAGCCGGTGGCGGACCGGCGAGCGGCGGTCCCCCTTGGGCCCGGAGACCCCGATCGGATGCCGATGCCGCCGAGGGCGATAACCGGGGCGGTGGTCCGGCCGGGCCACCGCCGGGCGGGCCCTGCCCCAGCACGGCGGCCGCGCCGGCGCGACTTGCCGGGCCGCCGGGCGGTACCGCCCTGAGCTGGCCGAGGGCACCTCCGCCGACCGACCGTCCGTCGCTCGGCGGCGGCGCGACCAGGGATCGGACGAGTGCACCGGAGCGGCTCGGAGCACCGGCCGGGACCAGCGGCGGTCCCGGTGGTGTCGAACGCCGGCGATCGGGCTGGTCACGCGCCGGCTGGTCACGGACCGGGGCCATCGCGGCCACCTCGGTGGGCGCGTCCTCCTCGGTCGCGCCCTCGGCCGGCTCGGTGCGACGCAGGCCGGGCAGGACCACGACCTCGGTCGGGTTCTCGTCGCCGGGGGGTACGTCGCCCCGGCGCGGCCCGGCCGCCGGCGAGTCGCCCCGCCCCGCGTCGGCGCCGGTGGTACCGGATTCGGCGGCCTCGCCGGACCGCGGCGGGCCGTCCCCTACGTCGTTCGCGTCGTCGGCCGGCTCGAAGTCCTCGGCGCCGTCGACGTCGTCCAGCTCGTCGCCCGAGTCCTCGCCCAGGTCGTCATCACCCTCGAGGAGCGCGCGGCGCTGCCGGGCGCTGCGTTCGACGGCGGCCGCGAGCAGCATCGAGAGCATCAGCCCGAACAGGAGCGTGGCGGCGAAGACCTTGATCCCGGTGGTGCGCACCGGCGGGGCGACAGACGGCGGGACCGGGGTGTCCAGCTTCAGCTGTGCGCCCGAGGGCACCCGCTGGTCGTTCTGCAGGGTGGCGAGCTCGGTGATCATCCGGTCGCTGACCGCGTTCACCGTGTCCAGCGCCTTCGCGGGGCTCTCCCCGTCGGCCCGAACCGTGATCATCGGTGCGTCCGGGCGCGCGGTCACGGTGTAGGGCGGCGCCTGGCGGCCCCGGGTAGCCGGCGGCTGCACGGCCTGGGCCAACTGGCCGGCCAGCGCGGAGGAGGTGCCGAACGAGCTCTGCGAACCGTCCCCGGCTGTGTCACCAGTGTCACCGGAATCGCCGGAGCCGCTGCCCGCAGATGCGCCGGAATCGCCCGAATCGCCGCCGGACGACCCGCTCGCGGTGCTGTTGATCTGGTGCACCACGGTCGCGGTGTAGACGGCGGGCATCTGGGTGTACGCGAGATAGGCGACGCCGACAGACGCCAGCACCAACGGCACCAGGAGGTACCAGCGTCGGGCTGCCATCCTCAGAGCCCGGATCACGCCCACCCGTCCACCCCTTTCGGGTCGACTACGAACGCGTAGAGTACCCGATCACTCACAGGGGGTAGCACAGGGCCCTCGCTTTAGCGTAGTCAGGCTCCGGCGCCGCTGCGAATCCGGGGCCACCGCACGACACTCAGGCCTGCCCGTGGCTGTAGGGGCTGTCGCTGGTCAGCGGCGCCATGCCGAGCACCAGCCGGCTCACGTGGAATGCTTCGGCATACCGGGCGTGGCACTGCACGCCGCGCAGCCGGGCCAGTCCCGCGGTGGACTCCGCGTCGAAGGTCGGGCGGTCCCGCTGTGAGCCGTAGTGCTCCAGCATCTTGTCGATCTTCTCCCGGAGCACCGGCTCCGCGAGCGGCGAGTAGAGCCGGGTCTGGTGCAGGTCGCTGTCGTGCTGGACGATCTCGTAACCGAGTACCAGGTGATCCGGGAACGCCACCGGCACCAGCTCGGCGACCAGGCGGCGATCGGGATGCCCGTCCAGCACGGTCGGACCGAAGATCAGGCTCGGGTCGGACTTGGCCCGCAGGTCCTCCAAGGTTCGCTTGACCCGCTCCCAACGGGTCGGGAGCTGGCCGAGTGGCAGGTCGAGGACCGTCACCTGTAATCGCGCGCCGGGGCAGAACGAAGTCAGCGCCGCGCGCTCCTCCTCCTCGCGGAGGCTGCCGCCGCCGGTGAAGGTGATCGCGGTGACCTCGACACCCGGACGGGCCCGGCACAGCTCGAGCAAGGTACCGCCGCAACCCACCACGATGTCGTCGCAGTGCGCACCGATCAGAACGACGGTGTCCAGCCGCTCCGGCAGCAGGGTGAGCACGTCGGGGAACCACCTAGGGCGAGCAAAGACGGCGGTCTCTCCGCCTGTCCAGGCGGCAGTATGTCACCCCGTCGAGGGATGGTTACATCGACTAACTTGACGAGTTTGCCCTGCAAGGCCCGTGGTCTAATTCGAACGGGTGTCACCCAAGTGGGAGATACCGTCGAACCAGGGCGCCGACCGGTCCCCGTCCGGCCCGTCGATGCCGGACAGCCCGTGCCAGGCCAGGTTCACCAGGTGCGTGGCAACCTCGTCGCGTCCCGGACCGCGCGCATCCAGCCACCACTGGCCGGTCTGCGCGACCATGCCCACCAGCGCCTGGCTGTACAGCGCCGCGAGCGAGCGGTCCACCCCGCGCCGGTCGAACTCGCGGCCGAGCACGTGCTCGACCTGCCCGGCGATGTCGCCGAGCAGACTGGAGAACATGCCGGTCCCACCGGAGGCCGGCGAGTCCCGCACCAGCACCCGGAAACCGCCCGCGTTCTCGTCGATGTAGCCGAGGAACGCGTTCGCCGCCTGGCGCAGCAGCTCACGCGGGTGGCCGGCGGACAGCGCCGACTCGATCCCGTCCAGCAGGCGCCGCATCTCGCGGTCCACCACGACGGCGTACAGGCCTTCCTTGCCGCCGAAGTGCTCGTAGACCACCGGTTTGCTGACGTGCCCGCGCAGGGCGACCTCTTCGATCGAGGTGCCGGCGAACCCCTTCTCCGCGAACAGCTCGCGAGCTACCTCGATCAGTTGCTCGCGGCGCTCGGTGCCGGTCATCCGAACCCGCTGCGGCACCGGGCCCTCGGCGGCGCCGGCAATAGCGGCGCCGACACCGGGCGGGCCCGGTGCGCCGGACAGTGTCATCAGTGGCCGGCCATCGGCGAGCGGATCCCGTTGCCCGGCGTCAGCGCGACGTGCGCAGTTTGGCCAACCGGGAGGTGGTGGGCCAGCGGACGTCGCTCGCCCAGCCGAACTTCTCGAACAGCCAGATCAGCCGCGCGGAGATGTCGATCTGGCCGCGCAGCACGCCGTGCCGGGCACAGGTCGGGTCAGCGTGGTGCAGGTTGTGCCAGGACTCGCCCATGCTCAGGATCGCCAGCGGCCAGAAGTTGCGGGACTTGTCGCGGGACGCGAACGGCCGCCGCCCGATCATGTGGCAGATCGAGTTGATAGACCACGTGACGTGGTGCAGCACGCCCATCCGGACCAGGCCGCCCCAGAAGAAGCCGGTGAGCGCTCCCCACCAGGACCAGGTCACCAGTCCGCCGATGATGGCCGGCAGCACGAGGCTCGCCACCACGAGCCAGGCGAAGCTGTTGCTGACCCGCATGATCGCCCGGTCGGCGAGCAGGTCGGGCACGAAGCGGCGCTCGTTGGTCTCGCCCTTGACGAACAGCCAGCCGAAGTGCGCGTGGATGAATCCCTTGACGACCGCGACCGGCGTGGTGCCGAACAACCACGGCGAGTGCGGGTCGCCCTCCTTGTCGGAGTAGGCGTGGTGGCGGCGGTGGTCAGCTACCCAGCGCACCACCGAACCCTGCACCGCCAGCGAGCCCGCGATGCCCAGCACGACCCGCAGCCAGGTCTGCGCCTTGAACGACTTGTGGGTGAAGTGCCGGTGGTAGCCGACGGTGACGCCGAGGCAGCCGATCACGTAGAACGCGACCATCATGCCCAGGTCGTGCCAGTGGACGCCCCAGCCCCATGCCAGCGGGACGGCGGCGAAGAATGCCACCATCGGCACGATCACGAAGAAGTAGATGAGGACGTGCTGCCAGGTGGCGCGCTCGCCCGCCAGGATCGGTTCTGGGCCGGCGAGGGCCTCGGCGGTGCTGGCCAATGGAATGGTCACCTCGGAGGTCGATGAGCGTCGGTAAGCAACCGGTTACGGCACCGTAACCTACGCCAGCGTAGGTTAGGTGGGCCTAGGTCTCCACCCTTTCTCAGTGAACTCCCGGCGTGTCGCCGGCATCCGGAGTGTCACGAGCACGCGGCGGGCCGCGAACCGGGCGCCCGGGCGGCGTGCCACCATGTGGCGGTGGGAGAATCGATGCTCCCCGACAATCCGCCGTGGTGTAATGGCAGCACCTCAGATTTTGGTTCTGATGGTTCAGGTTCGAATCCTGGCGGCGGAGCTCATCGGCGAACCCGGCCGGCCCCACACAACCGGCAGCTCGGCACGCCGGGCGGACCCCGAAGGGGGAGGGCCAGCCCGACGTACCGAGCATCGCCGCGCACACTATGACACTGCGTGGCGGCTTGGCTACTGTCTGTTGAGAAATCCGCTCAAACCGGTACGGGCTTGCTGACCATCCGGACCCGGGTACCGGACGGGCTGCCCCAGATGTCCACCGACTCGGTGCATGCGCGCATCAGCGGCACCCCGCGCCGCCGGTTCTCGTGCCAGGCCGGCGGCGGCCGCCAGGCCCCCTCGTCGAGCACGGTGACCACAACCCGGCGGCTGCCGTTGGCGCCCGGCACACACTCCGCCTCGACGACCACATCGCCCGGCCGGTGCGGCGGGTAGGCGTGGTCGGCCGCGTTCGACACCGCTTCGCTGACCGCGAGCAGCAGGTCGTCGGTGTCGGCGGGCGGCCAGCCAAGGGCGGCCAGCCAACCGCGGAAGTGCCGGCGGACCAGCGACGGCGCGACGGCATTGGCCGGCAGCACCTGGCGCACCGCCTCACCCATCCACGCACGCCTTCCACGAGGGCCCGCCACCCGGCGCCGACGACGCGAGAGCCAGCAGTTGTCACCAGTGTGCCGGTACCCGGTCCGCAGGACATCTCGGCGCGCTGGCCGCCGACCCCGGGCGGTGGACCCCCGCTCAGCTCCCCGGTCTGGTCAGCAGCAGCACCTCGGTGCAGATCGGCTGGAATCCGCTGGCCAGCAGGGTGCGCAGGACACGGGCGTCGTGCAGCGGCGCGGAGCCGAACAGCATGCCGCGCTCCGGGATCACCGTCTTCGCGGCGGACAGCAGCTCGCGCCCCACCCGGCCACCGGAACCCTCGTCGACCCGGATGTGCACGTCCCACCGGTCACCGGGTCCCCGGCCGATGGCGAACGCACCGGAGGCACCCAGCCCCCGGTAGCGGTAGCAGCGCACATCGGTGCGGTACGCGGCCCAGCCCGGTTCGGGCTCGCCACCGGGCTCGACCCGGCCGTGCAGGTAGCCGGACCGGTGCGGCGCGGAGGTGAGCAGGCTGGCGTACATCGGCGGCCGGCCCAACCGCTCGGACAACGCGGCCAGGAAGAGACCGAGACCGCCGGACGGATCGGTGGACCCGGCGGCGGCTCGCTCGGCGAGATGGCCGTCCACCCAGTCCTGCTCGACCGCCGCGGCCACCAGCACGTGATCGGCGAAGAAGGCCACCGCGTCGCACGGCCCCGGCAGCGCCCCGACCGAGGCGACCACCCCGTCCGCGGCGGGGAAGTCCCCGTGCGCGGCCTCATCCAGGGTCCGTGCCAATGGATGATCAAGAACAACACTCATCGTTGAATCCCCCGTACAGCTCGGCGAGCTCGTCCCTGAGCCCGACTCTCCAGAGCTGTGAATCGTGTCACACATCACGTGCTTGGCCGTCACACGAATGGGGGTATCCGGGCCAGCGGCGGACGCGACCTACCAGGGTCTGTTGCCGCTGGTCCTGCCGAGTTTGGGGGGCCGCCGCTCCGGGCTGGCCACGGCCACCGGCTGCCGTGACTCCGCCGATCGGGACTCCGCCGGTCGGGACTTCGCCCGGGCCGGCACCCTCCCGGAACCGGGCTCGGAGCGCCTCGGGTCCGGCAGGGACCCCGGCTCCGGCAGGCGCGTCACCCTCGGCAGGGACTCGGCCCGCTGGGTCGGGATGCTGGACAGCCGAACCGCGGCCCGCGCGCCCCGGCGCGCTGAGGAGGGGGCCGGCTCCTCGTCCGGGTCGGGCGGGTTGAGCACCGCGATCAGCTCGGCGGTGGTGACCGAGCTCGGTTCCGCCGACCGGCCACCCGGACGGGCCGCTGGCCGGGTCCGGCCCAACAGCGCGGCGACCCGGGCCCACCGGCCGGCGCCGCCCGCGCGGCCCACCGTGCCCGGTCGGGACCGGCCCACCCCGCGCAGCAGGGCCGCCGACACCAGTACCGCGATCACGAAGAGCACCAGGGTGATCGGCACGTTGTAGCCGCCGATCGAGGTCAGCCGGGCGGCCGGCGCGGTGGACGGCGGGAACAGTGCGTAGTCCACCAGCCCGGTGCTCTCCAGGTAGTCCATGTGCCGGCCGACGAACTGGGCGGCCTCGATCGCGAACTGGCGCACCAGCTCGTTCTGGGTACCCGAGCGGACGCCCTCGACCAGCGGCATCACCTCACCGTGCGCGGAGCGGACGACGTTGATGAAGGTCTTGTCGTAGGTCTGCGGGGATGCGCCGGAGATCTCGGCCATCCAGACCTTCTGCTGGTCACTGGGCTGGCTGGGCAGCGGCAGGTTCAGCTTCTCGGCGACGACGCGCAGGTCGCCGTCCAGTTGGGCGTGCTCGACGGCGATCTTCCGGCCGACCTCACGCACCGCGGGACTGGTGGCCCGCTGGGCGGCCTGCTCGGCGACCGGCGCCTCCCAGAGGTTGGCCTGCCGAACTTTGATCAGCATGTCCCGGTCGGACGCGCCGAGCGGGCCCCAGCGGGTGTCCGTGGTCCCGCCGCCGAACAGTGCGGACACCGACTGTGGGGAGGACGGGGATCGCCCGGCCAGCACCACCGACACCGCGATCGCGATCAGGACCGAGCCAAGGACCGCCCAGCGTACGAAGCGGACTGCGGGGAGCACTACCAACAACCTCTCTCGTCTTGTCTCAAACTCTGCTGTCTCAAACTCGCTGTCTCACACCATGTCGAACTGCTCGGTGTGCACCCGAGCCGAGTCGATACCCAGCTCGTGCAGCGCCGCCAGCACGTCGGTGACCATCGGGGACGGGCCACAGATGAAGTACTCGATCTTGTGTCTGCCGGACCGCTCGGGCAGCACGTCGCGCAGCAGCACCCGGTCGATCCGCCCGGACCGGCCGGCCCAGTCGGCGGGTGGCCGGCTGAGCACCTCCACCACGGTCAGGTCGAGCTCGTCGCCGAGCTCGCGCAGTTCGTCGCGGAACAGCAGCTCCTCGACGGTGCGCGCGCCGGAGAGCAGCAGCACCGGGCGGCCATCGCCCCGGAACGCCAGGGTGCGCAACATGCTGATCATCGGCGTGATGCCGACGCCGGCCGCGATCAGCACCAGCGCCCGCCGGTACACCCGGTCGTCCCAGGTGAAGGCGCCGTGCGGGCCGTCGATCCAGACCGGGTCGCCGGGCTGGAGCGTGGCGATCGAGGAGGTGAAGTCGCCGACGTTGCGGATGGTGAACTCGACCGCCTCGGACTCCCGGGGACAGGACGTGATGGTGAACGGGTGCTCCTCGGCGGTCACCGCGCGCTTCACCCGCAGCCAGGCGAACTGCCCCGGCTCGAAGGCCATGGTGGACACGTCGAAGCCGTGCCGGGGTCGGCGGGGGCCGATCACCAGGGTGTGCACGTCGTCGGTCTCCGCGCGCATCTCGAGCACCTCGTACGCGCTGCGCCGGTCGAAGCAGGGCCGCCACACCCAGCGGTAGCTGAGCACGCCGAGCAGCCCGGCGAGCAGCAGCCCGAACGCCGCCCGCAGCACCGGATCGTTGACCAGGTGCTGCAGCCAGTACACGTGCAGCGCGGTGAGCACCAGCACCGAACCGGCCAGCAGCAGGTGCACCCACCGCCAGAGCGAGTAGCGGTGCCGGACCCGGTGCCGCAGCACGGCGAGCCCGATCAGCGCGATCAGCCCGACGGTGGCGCCGACCGCCGCCCGGGAGGCCTTCGTCGCCTGTCGAGGGTCGAACAGGGTGACCGCGTTGGGGTTGGCGGCGAGCACCAGGATCACGTGCACGAGCACCATCAGGGTCACCAACAGCCCGAGCACCCGGTGCACTCCGAGCACACCTTCGATGCCGAGCGCCCTGGTCATCGACCGCAACCGGGACGGCGCGACCACCGTTGCGACCAGCAGTCCGGTGGCCAGCACGCCGGTCTGGACAGCGAGCTGCGACGCGAGCGGGTTGTCGCTACCGGTCACCAGGCTGAGTAGAACGGGGCCGAGCAGGGTAATCAGAAAAGCGGCGGCCCACAGGATCCGGGCCTTGCTGGGGAGCATGCCGGCGACTGTATGGCGGGAGCCGCGGTGCGACGGCCGAGATGAGAGCTGAGCACCCCGGTTGTCGTTCACGGGGTCGGGGTACGCGCCCAGCGCCGCCGGACTGCACCGTGTGGCGGTGTGAACTGGGCCGAATGGCCGGGGTGCCGTTCAGGTTCGGTCGCTGTGTGTGACCGGTCACAGCGACGCCAGCCACTCGTCGACAGTCCACGCACGGCCGCCGAGCCACAGCTGCCGAAGCCGGCGAGGTGTCGTGAGTGGCGAGTGGTCCTGGGGGACCACTCGCCACGCACGGGCTTCAGCCGACCAGCGCGCGGACCCGGCGGACCACCTCGTCCTCGCCCAGCGCGGCGGCCACCGCGTGCAGGTCGGGGCTGCGGGTGGAACCGGTGAGCGCAACCCGGATGACGTTCGCCGCGTCGCGCAGCATGCCCGGGTAGGCGTCCGGATCCTGCTTGTAGGCCTTCGGGCTGGGTGCGAAGCCGTGTCGCCCGGCCAGCTCCCGAATCTGGCCGAACCAGGTCGGCTGGTCCGCGTCGTAGCGGTAGCTGTCCGCGAAGTCGGCCGCGAGCTTGCGCACCAGGCTGGCGTCCAGGCCACCGAGGCGCTCGTCGGCCGGGTCGCTGACCAGGTCGAACAGCTCGGGGAAGAAGAACCCGTACACCGGGCGGAAGTCCGACCAGCGGACCAGGTCCTTGCGTGGGTTCTCCACGCCGACCCGCTCCACGTCGATGGCCCGCTCGGCAAGCGCGCGGTTGTTGGTGATCACCTGGACGAGCTCCGGGTCGCGCTGGGCGGCCCAGTCGAGCACCGCGTCCAGCACCGTCGCGCCGGACAGCGTGGCGATGTGGTCGCCGCTGATGTCGGCCAGCTTGACCATGTCCACCAGCGGGCCGGCGACACCGCACTCGTCCAGCGAGATCGCGGTCGTGAGCGCCTGCTCCAGGGGCAGCTCGGCGAGGCGACCGTTGGCCAGCCCGCGCAGGTAGTAGAGCACCGCGGGCGCCGGGTAGCCGGCGTCGACGTAGAAGTCCACCGAGGCCTCGGGGTCCTTGCGCTTGGACAGCTTGCGCCGGGACCCACTCTCCTGCTTCATCAGCGGCGCGACGTGCGCGTAGGTCGGCGGCTCGAAGCCCAGCGCGGCGAACAGCTGCAGGTGCAGCGGTACCGAGGAGATCCACTCCTCACCGCGGACCACCAGGTTCACCCGCATCAGGTGCTCGTCCACCGCGTGCGCGAGGTGGTACGTGGGCAGCCGGGGGCTCTGCGTCACCGACTTCAGGATGACCACGTCGTTGCGGTTGGCCTCGTGCTCGAGGCGGCCCCGGATGGCGTCGACGAAGCTGACCCGCCCCTCGGTACCGGGCGAGCGGAACCGCACCACGTAGTCGTCGCCGGCCGCCAGCTTCGCGGCTACCTCGTCCGGGTCGGCGTCCCGCCACCGCGCCCAGGAGCCGTAGTAGCCGGTGGGGATCTTGGTGGCCTGCTGCCGCTTGGTCATCTCGGCGAGCTCTTCGCGGGTGCAGAAGCACGGGTACGCCAGACCCTGGCGCATCAGCTCGCGCACGTAGCTGAGATAGATCAGCTCCCGCTTCGACTGCAGGTAGGGGCCCCACGGGGCGTCCGTCGGCTCGTCCGAGGCGATGCCGAAGTACTCAAAGGCGCGGCCGAACTGCGCGGCCACCCCTTCCACCTCGCGCGACTGGTCGGTGTCCTCGATGCGGACGAAGTAGACGCCCCCGCTGTGGTGCGCAACGTCCTTGGCGATGGTCGCGGTGTACACGCCGCCGATGTGCACGAAGCCGGTCGGGCTGGGCGCGAACCGGGTGACCCGGGCGCCCTCGGGCAGCTCCCTGGCCGGGTAGAGCTGCTCCCAGTGGTCCGGGTCAGGCAGGTCGGCGGGAAAGAGTCCGTCAATCAGGGCGCGGTCGAGCATGGCTCAGCAGTCTCCAAAGCAGCGGTAACACACGCCGTCGAGACTATCCGGCCAGCAGGAGCTCAGCCGCCGCCGGACGCTGTTCCTCGGCCGGCGGGCGCGGTCCGCCGGCCGACGGGCGCGGTTCGACCGCTGACGGGCACAGTTCGAAGTACAGCTCCCCCGGCGCGCTGTCCACCAGGTGTATCACCCTGGGCAGCGTGTGCAGCAGGGCGAGTACCGCGGTGTTCTCCGGGCGCACCGTCACGTGCACGGTCTCCGCCGCCCACCTCGGGTCGGCGAGAGCGTGCTCGAGCAGCGCCCGGCCGACGCCCCGGTGCTGCCAGCGGTCGGCCACCAACAGCGCGACCTCGACCTCGCCCGCATCGCTCGGCGCCAGATTCACCAGCCCGACCGGCCGGCCCGCGTCCAGCGCGAGGAAGGCCCGGCCGCTCGCGGGCCCGAGCAGCAGGGTCAGCAGGTTGCGGTCCGCCGCCCCGGACACCGGGCGGAAGAACCGGGCCGCCAGCGACGCCGGGCTGCACCGCGCGGCCAGCCGGGCCACCAGTCCCCGTTCCGCGCAGCCGGACACCTCGACGATCGTCAGCGCGGCGACGGAGCGGGTCGCGGCCGCCCGTCCGGCCAGGGTGGCGGTCATTCGGTCACCGCCCCGGCCGTGCCGGCCGGCGGGCGCAGGATCAGCATGCTGCTGACGGCGGTCGCGTAGAGCCGGCCGTCCGGGCCGCGCAGCTCGGCCTGGGCCAGTGCGGTGCGGCCGCCGAGGTGGGTCACCGTGCCGACGCAGCGCAGCGGACCCGAGGCACCCGACTCGACGGTGATCGCGTGCACGAACTTCACGGTGAGGTCGAGGCTGGTGTACCCCACGCCGGCGGGCAGCAGCGAGTGCACCGCGCACCCCGCGGCGGAGTCCAGCAGGGTCGCGAACATGCCGCCGTGCACCGCGCCGATCGGGTTGTAGTGGTACTCGGCCGGCCGGAACTCGAACACCACGCGACCGGCCTCCGCCTCCACCAGCCGGCTCCCGGTGGTCCGGGCGAACGGCGGCGCCGGCACCTCCCCGCTGGCCAGCGCGCGCAGGAAGCTGAGCCCGTCCCGGCCGGCCGCCTCCCGCGCCAGGTCCGCCGGGTCGCCCCAGTCGTACTCCCGTTCGCGCGCCACCACGGTCCGCCGGGTCATCTCGCCCTCCATCTGAGTTTCGAAACGAAACCCTGTATCCAGGGTGTCCCGCTGGGTTTCGATGCGCAACTGACCAGGCGTATGATGTGTGTCATGCCGGCCGTGATGGATCCTCGAGAGCTCGACAGCGCGGTGTGCTCGATCGCCCGCACCATGGAGTTGATCGGCCATCCGTGGACCGTGCTGGTGCTGCGTGACCTGTTCAACGGGGTGCGCCGGTTCGACGAGCTGGCCGACCATCTGGGCATCGCCCGCAACGTGCTGACCAGGCGACTGGCCGGGCTGGTCGACGCCGGGCTGGTCGAGAAGGTGTCCTACCGCGAACCGGGCCAGCGCGCCCGCCACGAGTACCGCCTGACCAGGGCCGGGTGGGACCTGCGGCCGGTACTGCTGGCCGTGATGGCCTACGGCGACGACCACCTGGCCGGCCCGGACGGACCGCCGCTGCGGGTGGGGCACGCGGACTGCGGCGGGCAGGTCCTGGTCCGTCTCGAGTGCGCCAACGGCCACCCGATCGACAGCGACAGCCGGCTGCGCGCGATCCCCGGCCCGGGCGCCGGTTTCGTCCGCGAGTCGGGCGCCGGTTTCGTCCGCGAGTCGGGCGCCTCAGCACACTGAGTCGCGCGCCTCAGCACACTGAGTCGCGCGCCTCAGCACACGGCCGCCACCCGATCGCGGACACAGGTCGGCCGCACCGCCGCCGCCGCGCACTGAGCCGCCGGCACTGTGCCGCCGCCGCCGCCGCACTGAGCCGCCGGCACAGACCCACCACCGCTCGCACAGACCCTGCAGAGGCTGTGCCGGCCACACGGGGTCTGTGCCAGCGACGAAAGCCGCCGCCCACGCCCGCCGCCGCGCCCCGCCGCCCGCCGCCGCGCCGACCGCCCCACTGATCCGCCGACACAGACCGGCTACCGCTCGCACAGCCCCTGCACAGGCTGTGCCGACTACACGGGGTCTGTGCCAGCGACAGAGAGGGCGGCGGCCGATCGCCACCGGCGAGTCGGCGACGACGGCCCACCCGCGACGACCGCCACCACGCGACGCGCATAGGCCGAGGACGCCTGCCTCACGCGCACCCCGCCACCACGCCCGCCCCGCGCGTCACGCCCGCCACGCGCACTTCGCCACCACGCCCGCCCCGCGCGTCACGCCCGCCACGCGCACCCCCGCCACCACGCCCGCCACGCGCGTCACGGGGCTAGTTGGTGATCTGAACCTTGTCGCCCAGCTGCAGGAACGTGTAGAAGTGCTGCGCGTCCTCCATCTCCAGGCGAACGCAGCCGGCCGAACGCCGCTCCAGCGTGCCCTCGTGGAACGCCACCCCGCCGTCGGCGAAGAACACCGAGAACGGCATCGGTGAGGGTTGCCCGTCCGGTGTCTTGAACTCCGAGCTCTTGTGGTTCTTGTCCTTCCACTGCACCAGGTGCTCGCCGACCGGCGTCTCCTGGCCAGGGCCGCCGGTGGCCACGTCGACCGGGCCGTAGGCGATCGCGCCGTTGTCGAACAGCCAGGCCGTGTGGTCGCTGATGGACACGCACGCGACGGTCCCGACCGTGCACGGGGTGCCCTCGACGAGGTTCGCCGGCGGACCGGCCAGTTTCGAGGACCTCGACCCCGACCCTGAGTCCTCGGACTCGTCGTCGGCCAGCGCCGGGCCGGCGAACGGGACGGTGCCGAGCAACGCCGCCGCGGCGACGCACACCCCCCACCGCGCCGGCCGCCGGTTGCGGTGGCGGCCGAGCAGCTCAATCATGCGGTGGTCCCTTCCCATCTGGAGGCAAGGAGCCCCCGCCGCACTTCTGATAAACCACTGAGATCCAATCCCGGGGCGACCTTATCGGGCATACGGACGGTGACTGTGCGCAACCCCGGCATCCCGTCCGGGTCGTTTCGGGGTCACAGGATCGGGGGGCGGCCGCCGAGCCCTACCATTCACCGGTCCAGCCGACGAGCCCACGTACGCGACGAGGCAGGGGGAAACCGATGCTGGAGGCCAGCCAGGCCGGCAACACCGATCGACCGGATGACCGGGCCGACCACCGGGCGCAGCTCAACGCCCTGGGGTCACCGGAGGCACCCAACCCGGCCGCAGTGGTCGTGCTTGCCGCCGGTGAGGGACGCCGGATGCATTCGGCGACGCCGAAAGTGCTGCACCCGATTGCCGGGCGCCCGCTGCTCGGCCATGCCGTGCACGCCGCCGCCGCGCTCGCGCCCGAGCATCTGGTGGTCGTCGCCGGGCACGGTCGCGACCAGGTCCGCGAGTACCTGTCCGAGCTGGCCGTCGAGCTGAGCCGGTCAGCACTGCTGGCCATCCAGGAGCAGCAGCGCGGCACCGGGCACGCGGTGGCCTGCGCGCTGGACTCGCTGCCGGCCATCAGCGGGCCGGTGATGGTTACCTACGGTGACGTACCGCTCCTCGATTCGGGCACCCTGCGCGGGTTGCTCACCGAGCACGCGGCCGCCGGCAACGCGATCACCGTGCTGACCGCCGAGCTGGCCGACCCCACCGGCTACGGGCGGGTGCTGCGCGGCAGCGGCGACCTCGCCGGCACCATCACCGGCATCGTCGAGCAGCGCGACGGCACCCCCGAACAACTGGCCATCCAGGAGATCAACTCCGGGGTCTACGTGTTCGAGGCGGACGTGCTGCGCGACGGGCTCGCCAAGCTGACCGAGCTCGCTCCGGCGAACGCGCAGGGCGAGCAGTACCTGACCGACGTGGTGGGCCTCGCGCACGCGGCCGGTCGCCGGGTGGGCGCACTGCGCTGCCCGGACCCGTGGTTGGTGTGCGGCGTCAACGACCGGGTGCAGCTGGCCGAGATCGGCGCCGAGCTGAACCGGCGGCTGCTGGCCAGCTGGATGCGCTCCGGGGTGACCGTGATCGACCCGGCGAGCACGTGGGTGGACGTCGGGGTCCGGTTGGAGCGCGACGTGGTGCTGCACCCCGGCATCCAGCTGCACGGCGCGACGACGGTGTGCAGCGGCGCGGAGATCGGCCCGGACAGCACCCTGACGAACTGTTGGGTGGGCTCCGACGCCCGGGTCGTGCGCACCCACGCCAACGGGGCCGAGGTCGGTGCGGGGGCCAACGTGGGCCCGTTCGCCTACCTGCGCCCCGGCACCCGGCTCGGCGAGCTCGGCAAGATCGGCGGCTTCGTTGAGACCAAGAACGCCACGATCGGCCGGGGCAGCAAGGTGCCGCACCTGACCTATGTCGGCGACGCGACGATCGGCGAGGGCACCAACATCGGCGCCTCCTCGGTGTTCGTGAACTACGACGGGGTGACCAAGCACCACAGCGTGATCGGCTCCTACGCACGCACCGGCTCGGACACGATGTTCGTGGCACCGATCACAGTCGGCGACGGCGCTTACGTGGGCGCCGGCACCGTGCTGCGGGAGGATGTACCACCCGGCGCGTTAGCCGTCTCCGCTGGTGATCAGCGCAATATCGAGGGGTGGGTGATCCGCCGACGACCGGGAACCCCGGCCGCTATGGCCGCCGAGCAGGCCCTTGCCGCACAATCGCACAGTGACGCCTCCCCGACTTCGGGGACACCCGAACAGGTGGGCTCAGTGGAGCCAGGCGACACTGTAGGTACCCCGACGGCACCACACGGGGGCAACAGCCACTGCTAGGAGGCGGGCGCGACGATGACCGCGATGACGGCAACTCCGAAGAAGAGCCTGATGTTCTTCGCCGGGCGGTCGCACCCAGAACTGGCCGAAGAGGTCGCCAAGCACCTGGACGTCACGATCACCCCGCAGACCGCGCACGACTTCGCCAACGGCGAGATCTTCGTCCGGTTCGAGGAGTCGGTACGGGGCTGCGACGCGTTCGTCATCCAGAGTCACTGCCACCCGATCAACGACTGGCTGATGGAACAGCTGATCATGGTGGATGCGCTCAAGCGGGCCTCGGCGAAGCGGATCACCGCCGTGATGCCGTTCTACCCGTACGCCCGGCAGGACAAGAAGCACCGCGGCCGCGAGCCGATCTCGGCGCGGCTGGTGGCGGACATGTTCAAGACCGCCGGCGCGGACCGGATCATGACCGTCGACCTGCACACCGCGCAGATCCAGGGCTTCTTCGACGGCCCGGTGGACCACCTGTGGGCGATGCCGCTGCTGGCCGAGTACGTCCGGGACTCCTACGCCGACCGCGACCTCGCGGTCGTCTCACCGGACTCCGGGCGGGTGCGGCTGGCCGAGAAGTGGTCGGAGATGCTCGGCGGCACCCCGCTGGCGTTCATCCACAAGACCCGCGACCCGCTCAGGCCCAACCAGGCGGTGGCCAACCGGGTGGTCGGTGAGATCGCCGGCAAGACCTGCGTCGTGATCGACGACATGATCGACACCGGTGGCACCATCGCCGGCGCGACCAAGGCACTGCTGGCCGACGGGGCCGCCGACGTGATCATTGCGACCACCCACGGCGTGCTCTCCGGGCCGGCCCGCGAGCGGCTGTCCACCTGCGGCGCCCGCGAGGTCGTGGTGACCAACACGCTGCCCATCCCGGAGGACAAGCGCTTCCCGCAGCTGACCGTGCTGTCCATCGCCCCGCTGCTCGCCCGCGCGATCCACGAGGTGTTCGACGACGGTTCGGTGACCAGCCTGTTCAACGGCAACGCCTGAGCGAGCTACCGCGCAGGCGCGATCGCACCGCGCGCGCCGCACCAGACCTCCCGGCGGGTCGCCGGATTCCGCGGGCTGAGTCGCTGGATTCCGCGGTACGCCCGCCGCCGTACGCGCTGTGATCCACATCACCGGATTCGTCAAGAGCCCGCCAAGGAACGCCTCCGGCGCGCGAAGGAAACCACCGAGCCCCTCCCGGCGCCGGCTCTGGCGGTGCATACCGGTCAGGAGCGCCGGCGCCCGCCGGCGCACAGCCGTTCCTGAGAAGAGGAATTCGGTGACGCTCGCCGAGCTGGTCCCATCCCTGCGCACCTCGCTGTCCGCCCGGCTGGAACCCGGGCTGTGGCCCTCCTCGGCGCACGCCGACTGTGCCGGCGAGGTCACCGTCGGCGGCGTGCCGCTGAGCCACCTCGCGGCCCAGCACGGCACCCCGACCTACGTGCTGGACATCGACGACGTCCGGCTGCGCTGCCAGGAGTACCGCCAGACGCTGCCCGGGGTGGAGATCGCCTACGCGTCCAAGGCGTTCCTGTGCGCGGCGATGGTCCGGCTCGTCGCCGAGGAGGGGCTCACCCTGGACGTCTGCTCGGCCGGTGAGCTCGCACTGGCCAGGGCCGCCGGATTCCCGGCGGAGCGGATCGTGCTGCACGGCAACGTCAAGACCGTCGAGGACCTCAAGTCGGCACTGAGCGCCCGGGTGGGCCGGATCGTGCTCGACTCCACCGACGAGATCGACCAGCTGGCCGCACTGGCCCGACACCGCCAGGACGTGCTCATCCGGGTCACCCCCGAGGTGGACGCCGGCGCGCACAAGGCGGTGGCGACCGGCGTGGCTGACCAGAAGTTCGGCTTCGGGCTGAGCGACGGCGCGGCGGTGGACGCGGTGCGCCGGGTGCTCGGCCACCCCGGGCTGCGGCTGGTCGGGCTGCACTGCCACCTGGGCTCGCAGATCAGCACCGTGGCGGCCTACGAGCTGGCCGCGCGGCGGATGGTGGGTCTGCTCGCCGAGCTCGGGCACCGGTTCGGCTTCCAGGCCGCGCAGCTCAACCTGGGCGGCGGCCACGCGGTGCGCTACACCCGGACCGACCGGGCGCTGGACCTGGTCAGCTTCGCCAACCGGGTGCCCGAGGCCGTCCGCGCCGCCTGCCTGGACCACCGGGTGCCGAGGCCCGCGCTGACCGTCGAGCCCGGCCGGGCCATCGTCGGGCCGGCCGCCGTGGCGCTGTACCGGGTGGCGGCGGTGAAGCGGCGGCCCGGGCTGCGCACGTTCGTCGCGGTGGACGGCGGGATGAGCGACAACCCTCGGCCGGCGCTGTACGGCGCCCGGTACGCCGCCCGGCTGATCGGCCGCCCGCTGCGCGCGCTGCCTCGCCCGGTCACCGTGGTCGGCCGGCACTGCGAGGCGGGCGACGTGCTGGCCACCGACGTGCTGCTCCCCGAGGACGTCCGGGCCGGCGATCTGCTCGCGGTCCCGGTGGCCGGTGCGTACCAGGTCTCGATGGCGTCGAGCTACAACCTGGTCGGCCGCCCGCCGGTGGTCGCGGTCAGCGGCGGGGCCAGCCGGCTGCTCATCCGCCGGGAGACCGAGACGGACCTGCTCGGCCGCGACATGGAACTCGACGCAGCGCACGGCACAGCGCCCGGCACGGCGCCCGGCACAGGGCCCGGCACAGGGCTCGGCACGAAGCCCGACACGGCGCTCACCGCGAGTGCCGACGGGGCACCCGGGCGGGCTCACAGCGGGGCCCAGCTGGGGGGTTGACAGCTACTCCGGGTCGATGCCACCCGCCGGCCGAGTCTGACGTATGATTTTCAGGTTGCCTCGGCGAGGGCGGACCACCGAATCCGCCGTGATCGACGTGGGTCGGCGGATGTGATCCGGCGCCCTGTCGTGCCGTGGCCCGCCCCAGTAGACCGTTCGTTTGCTAGTCGAGGAGTGCACCGCCGTGGCCGAGGTCCGTATCAACGCCGAACCCCGTACCGAATTCGGGAAGGGCGCGGCCCGTCGCACGCGCCGCGCCGGCCAGATCCCGGCCGTGCTCTACGGCCGCGGCAGCGAGCCCGTGCACCTCGCGCTGCCGGCCCTGGACTTCGCCCGCGCGCTGCGGGACAACGGCCGTAACGCCGTGCTCACCATCGCACTCGAGGGTGGCCCGCAGCTGGCGCTGCCCAAGACCGTGGTCACCCACCCGATCCGCGACTACATCGAGCACGTCGACCTGCTGGTCATCAAGCGCGGCGAGAAGGTCGTCGTCGAGGTGTCGGTGCACGTCGTCGGCGACGCCGTCTCCGGCGCCCTGATCACCCAGGAGCTGGACCGCCTCGAGGTCGAGGCCGACGTCTCCAGCATCCCGGACTCGCTCGAGGTCTCCGTCGACGGCGTCCAGATCGGCACCCAGATCCTGGCCGGCCAGGTCCCGCTGCCCGACGGCGTCAACCTGCGCACCGACGCGGAGTACCTGGTGGTCAACGTGGTCGCCTCGCCGACCGCCGAGGCCATGGAGGGCGAGGTCGACGCCGAGGGCGCTGGCGTCGTCGAGGACGCGCCGACCTCCGCCTCCGACGACAACTGACCGGCCCGACCGCAAGACGATGAACGATACGGGGGCGTCCGGGCCCGGCCTTGTGGTCGGGCTCGGCAACCCCGGTCCGAAATACGCCGACACCAGGCACAACGTCGGCTTCGCGGTGGTCGAGCTGCTCGCCGCCAGGGCGAGCGCCAAGTTCCGCCCGCACAAGGGCGTCGCCGACGTGGCGGAAGGTCGGCTGGGCGGCGGCCGGGTGGTGCTGGCCAAGCCCCGTTCGTACATGAACGTCTCCGGCGGCCCGGTGGCCAGTGTGCTGCGCTACTTCCACGTCCCGGCCACCGAGCTGATCGTGGTGCACGACGACCTGGACCTGCCGTTCGGCACCATCCGGCTCAAGCGCGGCGGCGGTGAGGGCGGGCACAACGGGCTGCGCTCGATCAGCCAGTCCCTCGGCACCAAGGACTACCTGCGCGCGCGGTTCGGCATCGGCCGACCGCCCGGCCGGATGGATCCCGCCGACTTCGTACTGCGCCGGTTCTCCGGCAGCGAGCGCACCGAGGCCGACCTGGCCGTCGACCTGTGCGCGGACGCGGTGGAGGCACTGCTGTCCGAAGGCCTGGAGCCTGCGCAGAACCGGTTCCACGCACTCACCTCGTAACCAGACCCGCCTAGGCCGCACACGCACTTCAGCCGCCCCTGTGCCACACACCCTCTCTGGGTGCCGCACACCCGCCGCAGTGGGTGCGCGGCACCCGAAGAGGGTGTGCGGTGTGGGCGGTGCTGCGGCGCCCCGGGTGGCAGCATCGCGGCCGTGAGCCAACTTCGCGGCTGGCCGTCCTTCCCCGACGAGCTGCCGACCTTCGACCCGACCGATGTCCCGTCCGCGCCGCACGAGCTGTTCCTGAGCTGGCTGAGCGAGGCCGGTGAGCACGTGCTCGCCCCGCACGCGGTCACCCTGTCCACGGTCGATCCGGACGGCGCCCCGGACGCCAGAGTGGTCATCCTCAAGGACGTCGACGCCGCCGGTTTCTACGTCGCATCCAGCGCGGACAGCCCCAAGGGCGTCCAGCTCGACAAGGACCCGCGCGCCGCGCTGACCTTCTTCTGGCCGGGCCGGGGGCGCCAGGTACGGGTCCGGGGGCCGGTCAGCCCGTGCGACCCGGAGGTGTCCGCCGCCGACTTCCGCGCCCGCCCGCCGGCATCCCGGGCGGAGGGGTTCGTCGGGCGGCAGTCCGAGGTCCTGCACGACCCGGCCGAGCTGGTGACCGCCGGCGAGGAGGCGCAGCGGCGGGTGGACGCCGACCCCGACCTGGTGCCGCCCGGCTGGACCCGCTACCTGGTTTCACCACTGGCGGTGGAGTTCTGGCAGGCGCGGCACGACCGCAGGCACGTCCGGCTGCGCTACCTGCGCACCGAGAACCTGCACACCGGGAACCGCTGGCACACCGAGCTGCTCTGGCCGTAACCGCACCAATCGCCCCGTCGAAGTGCGTAAAACGTACGAAGTGCGCAATATGCGTATCGACGGGTCCTCGCTGAGGGTGTTGAGTTCAGGCATGGGTCGACGGCCGGAGCTGACCCGACCAGAACCGGCCGTCGGCCCAGCTCCATGTCCAGCTGGTCGCCGCTGAACCGTCGCCCGGTCAACCCGCCGGCCGTGCTCCCCGCTCAGGCGTCCAACAGTTCCCGGGTGGCGGCGCGGCGCAGTTTGCCGGACGGCGTCTTGGGCAACGAGGCCGGCGCGAGCACCACGACCCGGGCCGGGCGCACCCCGACCGAGGACACCACCCGGGCGGTGACCTGCTTGCGGATCAGCTCCTCCGCCTCGGTGTCACCGGCCCGGCGCGACTCCACCACCACGACGAACGACTCCCGCTTCGACGTGCCCACCCCGCTGCCGGCGTCCAACCGGACCGCGACCACGTTGCCGGCACGCACCCCGTCCACCTCGGCGGCGGCCCGCTCGATGTCGGTCGGGTAGATGTTGCGACCGCCCATGATGATCACGTCCTTGAGCCGGCCGCAGACCACCACCACCCCGCCGGTCAGGTAACCCTGGTCGCCGGTGTCCAGCCAGCCGTCCGCATCCTGGGTGGCCACCGGGCCGTGCACGGTCAGGTAGCCGGGGGTCACCGACTCGCCGCTCAGCTGGATCGCGCCGACCTCGCGGTCACCGAGCACCCGCCCCTCGTCGTCGACCACCCGCGCGGTCAGCCCGGGCAGCGGCCGGCCGAGCAGCGGGAAGCGGCGCACCGCGCGGTCCGGCTCGGCGTGCACGTCGACCGCCACCGCGCGACGGTGCGCCTCGAGCTCGTCCGCGTCGATGGTGTCCACCTCGAGCCCGGTCTCGACCGGCGCGAACGACACCCCGAGCGCCGTCTCGGCCATCCCGTAGGCGGCCACCACGCACTCCGCGCGCAGCCCGAAGCGGGCGCCGGCAGCGGTGAACGAGGCCACCGCGTCGGGGTCGATCGGCTCGGCGCCGTTCAGCGCGAACCGCATGCTGGACAGGTCCAGAGCGCCGTCGTCGGCCCGGCCCAGCTGGCGGCCCAGCACCGCGTAGGCGAAGTTCGGCGCGGCGGTGACCGTGCCGCCGTACTTGCTGAT
The DNA here is from genome assembly GCF_052566575.1 of Pseudonocardia sp. Cha107L01. Lineage (NCBI taxonomy): Bacteria > Bacillati > Actinomycetota > Actinomycetes > Pseudonocardiales > Pseudonocardiaceae > Pseudonocardia > Pseudonocardia sp. Cha107L01. The sequence continues at coordinate 2,556,386 of NZ_CP199579.1, read as the reverse complement.
CAGCTCGGCCCACAGCAGCGGGCGGCTGAGGAAGTCCACCGGGGTGACGGTGACCAACTCCAGGCCCACGGTCATCGGCACGGTCAGGAACCCGACCATGCCCATGTCGTGGAACAGCGGCAGCCAGGACACCATGACGTCCCGCTCCCTGCGTAGCTCCGAGGCCTGCACCATCGCGGTCAGGTTGGCGAAGAGGTTGCGGTGGGTGATCCGGACCGCCTTCGGCTCGGCGGTCGAGCCGCTGGTCAGCTGCAGCAGCGCGGTGTCGTCCTCGCCGTGCGGCAGGTCGGGTACCGGCGGGTCGACGTCGGCGAACGCGGCACCCAGCTCGGCGATCGGGCGGACCGTGATGCCGCGCTGGGTGAGTACATCGGCCAGCGGGTCGAACGGCGGCCCGAGCAGCACCATCCCGGCGCCGATCATCCCCAGTACCTGCACCGTGTCCTCGGCCCAGGCGGCGAGATCGGTGCGCGGGGTGGGCTGGTGAAGCATGGTGACGCTGCCGCCGGCCAGCCAGACCGCCTGCGCCGCCGGCGCGATCAACGCCGGCTCACCGGCCAGCACGGCCACCGCGGTACCCGGTGCCAATCCTCCATCGATCAGGTCGGCGGCCATCCGCAGCGCGGTCGCGTGGACCTCGGCCCAGCTCCGCCGGACCGGATCGCGCGGCTCACCGGTGGTCATGCCCCGGGGCGACTCGGCGGCGCTGTGCAGCAGCAGATCAACAAATCGGCTCACAGGTCCGCAGCCTACGGGCGAGTAGCTACGTGCGCGCGGGATCTGAGCCCACCGCTGTGAGTGGTATTGGTTGCCATGGCGACCAATACCCCTCACAGGGTGTGTCGAGCGAGCGGTTGGCTGATCCGGCTGATGCCAATGATCTGGCATCGCGCGAATCTGCGACTAAGCTTCGGAGGCGTGTCCGACTTGCGCAGCGCTGTTGATCAGGAAATGGCCCAGGCCCGCGCTGACCTGGAGAATCTCGTCCGCATCCCGAGCATCTGGGCCGACCACGCACACCGCGAGGACACCCGGCGCAGCGCCGAGGCGGTGGCCGAGCTGGCCCGAGGCGCCGGCGCCGAGTCGGTCGAGATCCTCGCGGCGCAGGGCGGCGCCCCCGCGGTGGTGGCGCACTGGCCCGCTCCGGAGGGCGCGCCGACCGTGATGCTGTACGCGCACCACGACGTGCAGCCCACCGGCGGCGACGAGAAGTGGACCAGCCCGCCGTTCACCCCCACGGAGCGGGACGGCCGGCTGTACGGGCGTGGCGCGGCGGATGACAAGGCCGGCGTGATGACGCACCTGGCGGTGCTGCGCGCCTTCCGGTCGCTGCCCGGCGGCCTGCCGGTGGGCGTGACGCTGTTCATCGAGGGCGAGGAGGAGTCCGGCTCACCGACGCTGACCGCGCTGCTCGCCGAGCACCACCGGAAGCTGGCCGCCGATGTGATCATCATCGCCGACTCGTCCAACCCTGCCGTCGACGTGCCGGCGCTGACCACCAGCCTGCGCGGCCTGGTGGACTGCACGGTCGAGGTCAAGATGCTGGAGCGCCCGGCGCACTCCGGGGTGTACGGCGGCCCGCTCGGCGACGCGCTGACCGCGCTGTGCCGGCTGCTGGCCACGCTGCACGACGACAAGGGCCGGGTGGCGATCCCGGGTCTGGTGCACAACACCTCCGACGCCCCCGACCTGGACGAGGCCACCTTCCGCGCGGACGCCTCCGCGCTCGAGGGCGTCGAGCTGCTCGGCACCGGGACACTGGTCGAGCGGTTGTGGCAACAGCCGGCGATCGCGGTCCTCGGCATCGACGCGCCGAAGGTGTCCGAGGCGTCGAACGTGCTGCTGCCCTCGGCGCGCGCGGCGGTCAGCATGCGGTTGGCGCCGGGTCAGGACCCGGCCGTGGCGCAGCGTTCGCTCACCGAGCACCTGACCGGGCACGCGCCGTGGGGCGCCACCGTGACGGTGACCCCGGGAGCCGCCGCCGACCCGTTCGAGCTGGACCCGGTCGGCGCGGTGTACGAGGCGGCCCGGCGGACGTTCTCGGCCGCCTACGGCAACGACGCGGTCGAGGTCGGCATCGGCGGTTCCATCCCGTTCATCGGGGAGTTCGCCCGCACCTTCCCCGGCGCCGCGGTGCTGGTCACCGGCGTCGGCGACCCGAAGAGCCGCTGGCACGGCATCGACGAGAGCCTGCACCTGGGCATGTTCGGTCACGCGGTGCTCGCCGAGGCACTGTTGCTCGCGGAACTCGGTAGCGCCGGGAAGTAGCTGCACTCTGGCCGGGGTCACCGCAACGCTCGGCGCCGCCGGACTGGCCGAGGCGATCGAGCGCGGGCGGGCACTCTCGGCCGAGGACGGCTTCGCGCTGCTCACCCGTTGACCCGGTGAGCGGCCTCAACCCGCCGCCGGGGCGAGCCCGCTGTAAAGCAGTTCGGTGTCCCACTGCCCGCGCGGCTGGGTGTGCAGGCGCCAGACGCCGGCGCCGCTGTCAGCCGCCGCCGCGGACCAGCCGCCGCAGTGCGGTGCTGCGCAGGTACAGCGCCAGCCAGACCAGCACGCCGGTGTACACCGGGGACAGCACGTAGCCCCACAACGGCAGCTCGGCCCGCATGTTGGTGCAGACCGCGCCGCCGAGGTAACCGGTCAGGAGCACCGCGCCGAACACGGCGGTGCGCGGGACCAGGTACAGCACCAGACAGACCAACAGCACCCCGCCGATGACCGCGACCTGACCGGCCGGGAAGCCCAGCTGGACGGTGGCTGCCACCACGGGCGGCAGCCGCAGCAGCTTGGTGACGGAGTCGAACAGCAGGAACAGGCCGACCACGACCGTGAGCACCAACCCGGTGCGGGCAGCGGCGCGGCTGGGGACGTCGGTCCGGGCGGCGGAGTCGGTGTTTGTGGTCATCGGGATGGTCCTTCCGGGGCGGCCCGCGCCGGGTCGATCCCGGCGTTCGTCAGTGCGTCGAACAACAACGGGGCAGACCGACAGCGCCCGGCAAACTAACCGGGCCGGCTCCGAAATTCCCCGCTACCCGGCGGAACGCCGGTCGTCCGGCAGCGGGGCCGGCCTGGGCAGCGCGGCGTCCCGGCCCTCGGCGCGCCGGACGGCCGCGACCGCGAGGCGACTCAGCCGGGTCAGCGCGAGATCGCCCATGGCGGTCGTCACCGGGTAGATACGGTTGCTGACGAAGGCGACCGACATCCCGGACACCGGGTCGCCCCACCCGCCGGAGCCGGCGTAGCCGAAGTGCCCGAACGCCCTCGGCAGCCAGACCCCGGGCACGAACGCCTGGTGGTAGCCCAGCCGCCAGAACATCGGGATGCCCAGGCAGCGGTCCGGGGCGCGGGTGTGCACCCGGTTGAGGCCGCGGACCGCGGCACCGGACAGCAGCCGCTTGCCGCCCGCGACGCCGTCGTTCGCCAACGCGCCGTACAGCACCGCCAGCGACTCGGCGCTGAACACACCGTTGGCCGCCGGCATCTCGGTGTCCAGGATCGCCGGCCGTGGCCCCTGGAACAGCTCGTGCACACCGGGTACGAACAAACTCTCCAGGCCGCGGCGCGGCGGCAGCACCCCGGGGAACGGCGCGAAGCCGAGCCGCGACACCAGCGGCGACAGCGGCCGGAACCGCCCCACCGTGGCGGCGACCCGCTGCTGCTGGCCGGTGCGGGGGCGGCCGATGTGCAGCCCGTCGATGCCGAGCGGCTCGTTGACCTCGGTCTGCACCAGCTCCGCCATGCCCTTACCGGTCACCGCCCTGGCCAGCCCGGCGAGCAGCCAGCCGAAGGTGATGGCGTGGTACGCCGAGGTGCCGGGCCGGTGGTCGGGGGTGTGCGCGGCGAGGCGTTGTTCGGCGGCGAGATGGTCCAGCATCGCGGCGCCGTTCGGCGCGATCGGCGCGAGCTTGTCCAGCCCGACCTGGTGGGTGAGCAGGTGCCGGACGGTGAGCCGGCCCTTGCCGCCGGCGGCGAACTCCGGCCAGTACGCCGCGACGGGCTCGTCGTAGCCGAGCAGCCCGCGGTCGGCGAGCCGGTGGATCACGGTGGCCGCGACGCCCTTGGTGGTGGAGAAGGAGAGCCCGAGGCTGTCGCGCTGCCACCGGCGGCCGGTGCCCGGGTCCGCCACGCCACCCCAGATGTCGACGACGGTGCGGTCCCGGTACCGCACGACGAAGGAACCGCCGCCGCGGCGTGGTGAGCGGAACAGCCGGGTGAACAGCCGCGCCACCGGTTCGTAGCCGGGTTCGACAAACCCTTCGTAGTCAGTCACGGCGAGCCTCCCAGGTAGCGCGGTCAGCCTTCGGCGGTTTCGGCGGCGAGCAGCCACTCTTCCTCGACCGTGGCCCGCTCGGCCACCAGGGCACGCAGCTCGGCGTCCAGCTCGAGCAGCCGGGGCGGGTCGGTGGCGGCCTCGGCCAGTGCGGTGTGCAGCTTGGCCTCGCGGGTGTTCAGCGTCTCCAGCCGCCGCTCCAGCCGCCGCGCCTCCTTCTGCGCGTCGCGGCGCTCGCCGGAGCTGGCCGCGGGCTGGGCGGGCTCGCCGGCCGACCGTGCCGCCTGCCGCGCCGGGGATCCCGCCGGGGATCGGCCCTCGGACCGGGCCGGTGACGACATGGCCGCCGGGCCGGCCGGCGTGGGCAGCGCGGCCCGGCGCTTCAGATACTCCTCGATGCCACCGGGCAGGTGGGTGATCCGACCCTCGCCGAACAGCGCCACCACGGTGTCGCAGACCCGCTCGATCAGGTACCGGTCGTGGCTGACCACCACCAGGGTGCCCGGCCAGCCGTCGAGCAGGTCCTCGAGGCGCTGCAGCGTGTCGATGTCCAGGTCGTTGGTCGGCTCGTCGAGCAGCAGGACGTTCGGCTCAGCCATCAGCAGCCGGGTCAGCTGCAGCCGCCGCCGCTCGCCGCCGGACAGCTCGCCCACCGGGGTCCACTGCCGGGCCGCCGGGAAACCGAGGCGCTCCAACATCGAGGACGCGGTCAGCTCGTTGCGCCCGACGGTGACGAACCGGGCGATCTCCTCGACCGCCTCCAGCACCCGCTGGCTGGCCGGCAGGTCGACCAGCTCCTGGGTCAGGTGCGCCAGCCGGACCGTCTTGCCGGTCACCAGCCGGCCGCCGTCCAGCTCGCGCTCGCCGCCGAGGGCGCGCAGCAGCGTCGTCTTGCCCGACCCGTTCACCCCGACCAGCCCGATCCGGTCACCGGGGCCCAGGCGCCAGGTGACCCGGTCCAGCAGGGTGCGGTCCGGCACCCGCAGCGTGGCGTCCTCCAGCTCCAGCACCTGGCGGCCCAGGCGTGCCGAGGCGAATGCCATCAGCTCGGGGGCGTTGCGCGGGTCCGGCACGTCGGCGATCAGTACCTCGGCCGCCTCGATGCGGAACTTCGGCTTCGACGTCCGCGCCGGAGCGCCCCGGCGCAGCCACGCCAGCTCCTTGCGGGCCAGGTTGCGGCGCCGCTCCTCGGCCGCGTCGGACTGGCGGGCGCGCTCCGCGCGGGCGTACACCCAGTCCGCGTAGCCGCCGGTGTAGGACTCCACCCGGCCGGCCGTGTCGCCGCCGCCGACCTCCCAGGTACGGGTGCACACCGCATCCAGGAACCACCGGTCGTGGGTGACCACCAGCACCGCGCAGCGCCGGGCGACCAGGTGCTCGGCCAGCCAGGCGATGCCCTCCACGTCGAGGTGGTTGGTGGGCTCGTCGAGCACGATCAGGTCGGACTCGGCCACCAGGGCGGCGGCCAACGACACCCGGCGCCGCTCGCCGCCGGACATGCCGTCCACGGTGCGGTCCAGGTCGGTGATGCCCAGGCCGTTGAGGACCGAGCGGATCAGGGGGTCGGCGGCCCACTCGTGGTCGGCCGAGTCGGCGGTCACCCCGAGCGGACCCAGCACGACGTCACGCACCTGGGCACCGGCCGGCAGGATGTTGTGCTGGCCGACCACCGCGATCCGCACGCCGCGCATCCGGCTGACCCGGCCGCCGTCCGGTTCGCGGGCGCCGGTGAGCACGTCGAGCATGGTCGTCTTGCCGCCGCCGTTGAGACCGACCACGCCAATCCGCTCGCCGGCGGCCACCCCCAGCGACACGCGGTCCAGCAGTACCCGGGAGCCATCCCCCGGCACGGTCGCGGTGACCGCCTCGAAGTTGATCAGGTTCGTTCCGTCGGCCATCAGTTGGGCGGGCCCTTCGGTCTCAAGCTCGGGCTGGCGGCGGGAAGTACGGCGGGGTGGGCGGGCCGGGGGGCGGCGCCCCGTTCGGACCGAGCTCGTCGTCGCCCACCACCCGGGCGCCGGGCACCGGGCCGTGCGCCACCCGCACCGTGCGGCACACCCCGGCGCCGGACAGCTCGGTCGCCACGCTCACCGCCGTCTCGGCGTCGGAGCACAGGAACGCGCAGGTCGGGCCGGAGCCGGAGATGATGCCGGCCAGCGCACCGGCCTGTACCCCGGCGCGCAGGGTACGGCGCAGTGTGGGTTCCAGGCTCACCGCGGCGGCCTGCAGGTCGTTGCTGAGCAGCAGCGCGAGCTGGCGTGGGTCGCCGGTGGCCAGCGCCTCCAGCACCGGCTCCACACCGCCGGCCCGGGGCGGCACCGTGGGCGAGCCGGACAGCCCGCGCAGCCGGTCCAGCTCGGCGAACGCGGCCGGGGTGGCCAGGCCCCGGTGGTGCAGCGCGATCACCCAGTGCTGGGGGTGCCGGCTCAACACCGGTACCAGCTGCTCGCCCCGACCGGTGCCCAGCGCGGTTCCGCCGTACAGCGCGAAGGTGACGTCGCTGCCCAGGTCGGCGGCCAGCGCGGCGAGCTGGTCGCGCGGCAGGTCCAGCTTCCACAGCGCGGACAGTGCGACCAGGGTGCCGGCCGCGTCCGCGCTGCCACCCGCCATGCCGCCGGCCACCGGGATCCCCTTGCGCAGCACCACCCGCACGTCCGGGTCGCGACCGGCCAGCTTGGCCAGCGCGAGCACCGCCCGCCAGGCCAGGTTCCGCTCGTCGGTGGGCACCTCGACCGGGCTGCCGGTCCCGCCCTCGCCGTGTACGTCGACACCCGGCTGGTCGGTGGCGGCCACCGTGACCTCGTCGAACAGGCTCACCGCGTGGAACACCGTGACCAGGTCGTGGAAGCCGTCCTCGCGCGGTTCACCGACCGCGAGATGGAGGTTGACCTTCGCCGGGACACGCACGGTGACCGGCGGCGGGACGATGGCGAGCACGTCGATCACTCTACGTGCGCGTACCGGCGGCAGGCCCACACGGTCCGCGCGCCGCCGCGATCCTGGTGAACTCCGCCACCGAGAGCCGCTCCGCCCGCGTGCCCGGGTCCACCTCCGCCGCCCGCAGCACCTGCTCCGCGGCCACCGGCGAGCCCGCCCACCCGGCCAGCGCGCCGCGCAGCGACTTGCGGCGCTGGGCGAACGCCGCGTCCACCACGGCGAACACCGCCTTCCGCATCGCCTCCGGACCGGTGGGCTCGGCGTGGCGGCGCACCGACAGCAGCGCCGAGTCCACCCCGGGCACCGGCCAGAACACCGCGCGCGGCACCGGACCGGCACGGCGGGCGGCGGCGTACCAGGCCAGCTTGACGCTCGGCGCGCCGTACTCCCGGCCACCCGGGCCCGCCGCCAGCCGGTCCACCACCTCGGACTGGATCATCACCAGCCCGTGCCGCAGCGACGGGAGTACCTCGAGCACGTGCAGCAACACCGGCACGCCGACGTTGTAGGGCAGGTTGGCCACCACCGCGGTCGGCGGGCGCGGCAACGACTCGGGGCGCAGCCGCAGCGCGTCCTCGGTGAGCACGGTCAGCCGGTCGGCCAGCGTCGGCGCCCGCGCGGCCACCGTCGCCGGCAGTGCTCCGGCCAGCACCGGGTCGATCTCGACCGCGAGCACCGAGGCGGCGGCCGGCAACAGCGCCAAGGTCAGCGAGCCGAGCCCCGGGCCGATCTCCAGCACCACCTCGTCCGGCTCCAGCTCGGCGAGGCGGGCGATCCGGCGCACCGTGTTGGCGTCGTGCACGAAGTTCTGCCCGAGCCGCTTGGTCGGCCGCAGCCCCAGCTCGGCGGCCAGCGCGCGGACGTCCGCCGGGCCGAGCAGCCGCGAGTCGGGGGTCAGCACCGGCTCACGGGGCGGTGTCCCCGGAGAGCCCGAGCTTGCGGGAGCAGGCCGGCCACGCGCCGTACCCGCCTCGGGAGTCCCGGACCTTCTGGGCAACCGCGATCTGCTCCTCACGACTAGCCTGGCTCGCGGTGGGGGCGTAGTCGGTACCGCCGTTCGCCCGCCAGGTCTGTCTGTCGAACTGCACGCCACCGTAGTAGCCGTTGCCGGTGTCGGCCTGCCAGTTGCCCCCGGACTCGCAGGCGGCCAGCCGATCCCACACCGCACCGAACGCCACCGCCGGCGCGACCGCGTCCGGGTTGGTACCGATGCGCACCACGCGCGGCCGAGGCTCCGTGACCACCCCGCCCTTGACCTTCCGCCGGGCGATCTCGGTGCCGTCACGCACCAGTATCCGGTACACCGCCGCGAGCTGCCCGGGGCGCCCCGGATCCCGTACGACCCGTTGTCCCTTGGCGAGCTTGGCGTCCGGCACCTCGACGACCGGCGCCGGGATCGGCGTGATCACGGTGATCTCGCCGTCACCGTTGCGCACCACCTGGACCCGGTCGCCGTCCTCGAGCGGGGTGTCCGGGTCGGGCATGGTGATGTCGGCCGGCCGCAGGGGCGCGCCGAGGTCGTCCAGCAGCGCGCGAACGGTGGCCGCGTCGGTGGTGACCCGCCGCGCGGGCCTGGCACCGTCGACCACGGTCACCGTGCGTCGCACGGTCATCTCCAGCGACAGGCCGTCCAGCGGGATCTGGGTGCTCGGCGCGGCGGAGAGCACGGTCGGCTGGGCATCCAGGTCGAGGCCGGCCAGCGCGTCGCGTACCGAGGCGGCGGTGGTCCAGAACTGCCTCCGGTAGCCGTCCTCGACCAGGGTCAGCGCGCGCGCCCGCTTCAGGATGATGTGGTCACCGCTGTCGATCGAGGTGCCGCCGCTGGGCTCCAGCCGGTCCCGGGGGCCCACCGCCACGCCGGCCGCCTCGACCGCTCCCCGCACGTCGGAGGCGAAGGTGTGCACCGTGCGGTCCGTGCCGTCCACCGTGATCGTGATCGACTTGTTCAGCGCGACGGCGGCGAGGCTCGCCAGCAGCATGGCCACGAACAGCGCGATGACCAGCGCCTGGTCCAGCGGCCGTCGGTACACAGCGTCCCGTCCCGTGTCCTACCGGAGTGATCACGGGACCGTAACGAGGCGCCGACGGACCCCGTGGGCGTTTGACGAGCAGTGCGCCGAACGGAGTAGCCGCTGGGGCGGCCTTGTGCGGATGGCGTCACCCGGTGTAGCGGCTCAGGCCAGCTCGGCGAGGCGGAACACCCGCTCGGCGTTCGCCCGGGTGGCCTCGGCGACCACCTCGGCGTCGACGCCCCGGGCCGCCGCGATGCCGCGCACCGTCCAGGGCAGGCAGTACGGCTCGTTGGCCCGGCCCCGGTGCGGGTGCGGGGTGAGGAACGGGGCGTCCGTCTCGACCAGCAGCAGCTCGGCCGGCGCCAGCACCGCGGCCTCCCGCAGCGCCACCGCGTTACGGAAGGTGACCGGCCCGGCGAACGACATGTAGTAGCCGGCGTCCGCGCACGCCCGGGCCATCTCGGCGTCCCCGGAGAAGCAGTGGAAGATCACCTGCTCCGGTGCGCCCTCCTCGCGCAGCACGCGCAGCACGTCGTCGTGCGCGTCCCGGTCGTGGATCATGACCGGTTTGCCGAGCCGCTTGGCCAGGTCGATGTGCCAGGCGAACGCCTCACGCTGCACGCCGGGGTCGGCACAGTCGGCGTCGTGCTCGGGCCAGTAGTAGTCCAGCCCGGTCTCGCCGACCGCGACCACCCGGGGCGCCGCGGCCAGCTTCTCGATCTCCGCGCGGGCCGCCTCGTCCAGCACGTTCGCCCTGGTCGGATGCAGCGCGACGGCGGCCACCACGCGCCGGTCCGCCGCGGCGGCGGTCAGTACCCAGCGCGCCGAGTCCATGTCGTCGGCCACGGTGACCGCCGTGTGCACGCCGACCGCCGCCGCCCGGTCCATCGCCGCCCGCACATCCTCGGCGGTCACGCAGCCGCAGGCGTCCAGGTGGGTGTGCGAGTCGATGGTGCCGGCGCCGGGCAACGGTTCCGGGGCCGGCGGCCGCTCCCGCCGCCCGTACGCCCCGCTCACCCGACACCCCGTGAGTGGCGAGTGGTCCTCTCGGACCACTCGCCACTCACGACGTCTGAGCAGGGGTTATCCCGGTCCGCCGTCCTCACGGCTGGATCGGCGCCCACTCGGGGCCGGTCTCGCCGAGCTTCGGGTCGAGCTTGGTGAACAGCGGCGACGGCTTGCGCAGCGGCCGGCCCACCTCGATCGGGGTGGACGCCCAGCGAGCCTGCTCGCCGGCGTAGTCGCCGGTCAGCACCGGGTACGCCGGGCCGTCCCCCAGGTCGTCGACCTCGTGGATCTTTGGCTGCGCTGCCCACACCCCGGCGCCGCCGAGCGCCTCGTGCACCTGCTGCGCGGAATGCGGCAGGAAGGGCGTGAGCAGCGTGTTCGCGTCCTGTACGACCTGCAGCGCGGTGTGCAGGATGGTGTCGCGGCGGTCCGGGTCGTCCTTCTGCTTCCAGGGTTCCTGGTCGGAGATGTACTTGTTCGCCGCGCCGACCACCCGCATCGCCTCGCCGAGCGCCTGCTTGAACCGGCTGCGCGCGAGCAGGTCGCCGACCGTGTCGAACCCGGCCTTCGAGGTCGCCAGCAGCGCCGCGTCGGCCTCGGTGGGCGCGACCGGCTTCGGGATGGCGCCGACGTTCTTGTGCGCCATCGAGACGGACCGGTTGACCAGGTTGCCCCACTCGTTGGCCAGCTCGAAGTTGATCCGTCGGACGAACTCGTCCCAGGTGAAGTCGGTGTCCTGGTTCTCCGGGCCGGCCGCCGAGATGAAGTAGCGCAGCGCGTCCGGCCCGAAGTCACGCAGGAAGTCCCGGACGTAGATCACCGTGCCGCGCGAGGTGGAGAACTTGGAGCCGCTCATGGTGAGGAACTCCGACGACACGATCTCGTCCGGCAGGTTCAGCGTGCCGAACGCGCCGGGCTCACCGCCCCGGTCCCCGGCGCCGTTCTGCCCGAGCAGCAGCGCCGGCCAGATCACCGAGTGGAAGACGATGTTGTCCTTGCCCATGAAGTAGAAGCCGGTGGCCGCCGGGTCGCACCACCACTGCTTCCAGGCATCGGGGCTCTGCCCGTACCGACGGGCCCACTCCACGGAGGCCGAGAGGTAGCCGATCACCGCGTCGAACCAGACGTAGAGCCGCTTCATCGACTGGTCCCGCCAGCCGTCCAGCGGGATCGGCACGCCCCAGTCCAGGTCTCGGGTGATCGCCCGCGGCTTGAGGTCGTTCACCAGGTTCGTGGCGAACTTGATGACGTTCGGCCGCCAGTCGGTGCGGGTACTGAGCCAGCTCCCGAGCGACTCGGCGAACGCGGGCAGGTCGAGGAAGAAGTGCTCGGTCTCGACAAACTTCGGGGTCTCACCGTTGATCTTCGACCGCGGGTTGATCAGGTCGGCCGGGTCGAGCTGGTTGCCGCAGTTGTCGCACTGGTCGCCACGGGCACTGTCGTAGCCGCAGATCGGGCAGGTGCCCTCGACGTAGCGGTCCGGCAGGGTGCGCCCGGTGGACGGGCTGATCGCGCCCATCGCCGTCTTGGCCACCACGTATCCGTTGCGGTACAGCGCCAGGAACAGGTCCTGCACCACCTGGTAGTGGTTGCTGGTGGTGGTGCGGGTGAACAGGTCGTAGCCCAGCCCGAGCCCCTGCAGGTCCTCGACGATGACCCGGTTGTACTTGTCCGCGAGCTGCCGGGCGGTCAGGCCCTCGGCGTCGGCCTGCACCTGGATCGGCGTGCCGTGCTCGTCGGTGCCGGACACCATCAGAACTTGGTTGCCCGCCATCCGCTGGTAGCGGGAGAAGACGTCGGAGGGCACACCGAAACCGGAAACATGGCCGATGTGCCGGGGGCCGTTGGCGTAGGGCCACGCCACGGCGGTCAGCACGCGGGAACTCATGCTGACCAGCCTATGCGCACCGCGCCACCGGGTATCTCCGGCATCGCCACTAACGGGCGCCCCGGGTCACCGGAGCTGCGCCAGCACCGTCGCGGCGTCCATCCAGACGTTCTCCCGGCTGATCCGCCCGCCCCGGAACTCGAAGACGTGCAGCATCCGGAACCGCACCGGGCGACCCCGGCCGGGCAGCCCGCGAACCCCACCCGCGACGACAGCGGCGGCGCGGGCTGGTCGGTGCGGGCGGTCGGCCTGATGCGGTTCGCGGTGGAGGCCGGGCTGGCCGAGACGATGGCCGAGGTCGCGCCGCGGCACCCCGAGCTGCGGCCCGCGCACCTACGGGTGTTCCGGGCCGGGTCGCTGGAGGCGGTCCGGGTGACCGAGCTGGCCGCCCGCTCAGGCATGACGAAGCAGTCCATGCACGAGCTGGTCGGTCACCTGGAACGGCACGGGTACCTGCACCGCGAGCCCGACCCGGCCGACGCCAGGGCCATGTTGGTACGGCTCACCGAGGCAGGGCGCGACGTGGAGGACCAGCTGCGGGCCGCCTCGGCACGCGTGCACCTGAGCTGGCTGCGACGGCTCGGCGCGGAGCGGTTCGAGGCGCTTTGGGCGGCGCTGCGGGACGTGACCGGCCGCACCGATCCGCTGCCTGACCCGGCCGAGCTCACCGCGCTGCTGGCCGCCGCCGACCGGGGCGGCCACGGCGAGGCGCCCGAATCGCCGTGACCACCCGCCCCCCGCCCGAGGGCGCCTAAGCCTCCTCGATCTCTCCGTGTACCGAGAACACCGCGCCGAACGGGTCGGTCAGCAGCGCCATCCGCCCGAACGGGGTGTCCTCCGCCGGGTGCAGCACGGCGCCGCCACCGCTCGTCGCGGCGGCCACCGACGCGTCCACATCGGCGACCGAGAAGTACGGGATCCAGTGGCTCGGGGTGCCCTCCGGGACGCCCGTCATGCCGCCGATCCCGCCGGCGACCTCGCCGTTCACCGTGAATGCGCTGTAGTCGCCCGGCGCACCGGGCACCGCCTCGTAGCCGTAGCCGAACACGGCGGTGTAGAACGCCTTGCCGGCCTCCGGCTCGGTGAGGCGGCAGTCCTCCCAGACCAGCGAACCCGGCTCGTTGTAGACCTCGGCGCCGACCTCACTCTTGGCCTGCCAGACGCCGAACGCGCCGCCCGTGTTGTCCAGGGCGACCGCGATCCTGCCGATCTCACCGATGTCGGTCGGCCCGAACAGCACCGTGCCGCCGTTGTCCGTGATCAGCTTGACGGTGCCGTCCGCGTCGTCGGAGCCGAGGTAGATCAGCCAGGCCGTGGGCTGCTCGGGAGACTGCTGTGGACCGATGCCGGCGGCGGCACGCCCGTCGACCTGGCACATCCGGTAGTTGCCGAACTCGTCGCCGGTGTCGACGAAGCTCCAGCCGATGACCGGACCGTAGAACGCGAGCGCCGCGTCGACGTCCGGGACCGCGATGTCGACCCAGCTGGGAGTGCCGACGGGCCAGGGGATGTCTCGAGTGGGCATGGCCTGCACCTTTCGGAAAAACCGCCCGGAGATGGGGTCGCCCATCAAAGCATCGACCCCCGACAACCCGCGCCGCCTTTCGGGTGGCGTTGGACCTGTCCTCGGTCGGTCGCGCAAAACGGACCCGCCCGAAGTCACCCAGAGTTCAACATGGGATGTCAGTGTGATCGCTTATGAGACCTCGCCCTGTGCTGGCCGGCATCGCGCTGACCGTCGCCGCGCTGCTCGCCGCCGCGACCGGCTGTGCGCCGACCCCGGCCGCCCCACCGGCATCGGCCCCGGTTCCGGCGCCGGCCTCCCCATCGGCAGTCCCGCCGCTGTCGGACGCCTCGACGCGGCCCCCGATACCGGCCGGGCCGAATCAGCCGGCGCCGGCGGTGACCACCGACGCGACCCTGCCGCGCACCCCGCTCGCCCAGTTCTCCAACGGCCTGCTGCCCGGCACCGTGGGCGACGACCAGGGCGTCACACTCGGCGGCATCGGCAGCGACATCTACCCGGCGGACGCCCCGAACCAGTACTGGATGGTCACCGACCGGGGCCCGAACGGGCAGATCAAGGTGGACGGCGACAAGCGGCGCACGTTCCCGGTCCCCGGGTTCGACCCGGCCATCCTGCGGGTCAGCGTCACCGGCAAGGCGCTGCACATCGAGCAGGCGATCCCGATCAAGACCGCCAGTGGCCGGCCGGTGACCGGGCTGTCCAACTCGGAGAGCCGCGACGAACCGCCGTACGACTGGACCGCCGGCAAGCGGCTGGCGGTCAACCCGTCCGGGCTGGACACCGAGGGCATGGTCCGCACCGCCAACGGCGAGTTCTGGCTGTCCGAGGAGTACTCGCCGTCGATCCTGCGGGTCTCCGCGACCGGCACCGTGCTGGCCCGGTACGTGCCCGCCGGCCTCGTGCTGCCCGGCGCCGACTATCCGGTCAACCCGACCCTGCCCGCCATCCTCGGGCACCGGCAGATCAACCGGGGCTTCGAGTCGCTGGCGATGAACCCGGACGGCCACACGCTGTACGCGGCGCTGCAGAGCCCGTTGGCCCTGCCGAACGACGACGCGGGCGGCCAGTCGAAGGTGGTCCGGGTGATTGCCTTCGACACCGCGACCGGCCGGGCCACCGCGGAGTACGTCTGCCCGCTGGCCGACGTCACCGGGTTCGACCCGGGCGCGGACGGCGACCAGTCCGAGATGAAGATCAGCAGCCTGGCCTGGTTCGGCCCGGACACACTGCTGGTCGACGAGCGCACCGACGACGTGGCGAAACTGTCTCTGCTCAAGCTCGATGGGGCGACCAACGTGCTCGGCGGCCCGTTCGACGACCCTCGGCACAGCCCGGCGCTCGAGCAGGCCGACCTCGCGGCGTCCTCGGTCAAGCCAATGGTCAAGACGCTGCTGCTGGACCTGACGGCCAAGGTTCCCGGCCTGCCCAAGAAGGTCGAAGGGATCGCGGTGCGCGACCAGCACACCATCGTGGTCGCGAACGACAACGACTTCGGCATGACCGACGGCAAGAAGGCGCTCGGCCCGGACGGGCGGCTGCGCGACTCGGGCATCCCGTCCCGGTTGTTGGTGCTGCACCTGGGCTGAGGCTTCCAGGGCTGGGACACGGGAAGGTCTGGGCGCGGCCCGGCGTTGTTCCTTAGGTGGCGCGCTTTGACATCCCCTTCTCCGTACTCGACCTCGCTGTGATCGGCACCGGCTCGGACGCCGGCGCCGCACTGAACGGCACCATCGAGCTGGCCCGACGCACCGAGCAGCTCGGCTACCAGCGGTTCTGGGTGGCCGAGCACCACAACATGCCGGGGATCGCCAGCTCCGCGCCGCCGGTGCTGATCGCGCACCTGGCCGCCGCGACGAGCACCCTGCGGGTCGGCTCCGGCGGCGTCATGCTGCCCAACCACGCACCGCTCGTGGTCGCCGAGCAGTTCGGCATGCTCGAGGCGCTGCACCCCGGGCGGGTGGACCTGGGCATCGGCCGCGCGCCGGGCACCGACTCGGTCACCGCGCAGGCGCTGCGGCGCAGCGCCAACGGGCTCTCGGTGGACGACTTCCCCGAGGAGCTCACCGCGCTGATGGGCTACTTCACCGGACCGAGCGAGCGCGGCGTGCACGCGGTTCCCGCGCTCGGCAACCCGCCGGACGTCTGGCTGCTGGGTTCCAGCGGCTACAGCGCGCAGGTGGCCGGACTGCTCGGGCTGCCGTTCGCCTTCGCACACCACTTCAGCGCGGCGAACACGCTGCCCGCGCTGGCGCTGTACCGGGAGCGGTTCCGCCCATCCGCGCGGCTCAAGGAGCCCTACGCGATGGTCTGCGCCTCGGTGGTCGCCGCCGAGGACGACGAGCGGGCGCGCTACCTGGCCGGCCCCGGCGGGCTGTCGTTCCTGCAGCTGCGCCAGGGCAAGCCCACCACGATGCCGAGCCCGGAGACGGCCGCGGCCTACGACTACAACGAGGTCGAGAAGGCGTTCGTGGCCGACCGGATGTCCAACCAGATCATCGGCGGACCGGACACCGTGCTCAAGGGGATCACCGCGCTGCTCGAGCAGACCCAGGCCGACGAGCTGATGATCGCCACCATGGTCCACGACCCGGCGGACGGGCGGCGCAGCTACGAGCTGATCGCCGAGCTCGCCGAGCTGACCCCGCCGGCGCCAGCGAGCGGCCCGGCCCAGTAGAGCGGGCAGGCTCAGTCGTCGGACAGGGCGCCGTCCTCGGCGGACTCCGCGGACTCCTCGGATACCGCGGCCGCGTAGAGCTCGCGCTTCGGTACCCCCGAGCCGGCCGCCACCGCGCTGACCGCGTCCTTCATCCGCTCGCCACCGTCGACCCGCTCGCGGACCCTGGCGACCAGCGCGTCCAACGGCGCGACCGAAGGCTCCGCGCCGGCCACCACCACGGTGATCTCGCCGCGCACCTCGCCGTCGGTGGCCCACTTGGCCAACTCGGCGAGCGAGCCCCGGAGCACCTGCTCGTAGGTCTTGGTCAGCTCCCGGCAGACCGCCGCCGGGCGGTCCTCGCCGAGCACCTCGACGGCGTCGGCCAGGGTGGTGGCCAGCCGGCGCGGCGACTCGAAGAACACCGCCGTGCGGGGCTCGGTGGCCAGCGCGGCCAGCCAGCGCCGCCGTTCCCCCGGCCGGCGCGGCGCGAAGCCCTCGAAGCAGAACCGCTCGCAGGGCAGCCCGGACAGCACCAGCGCGGTGGTCACCGCCGACGGCCCAGGCAGGCAGGTCACCGGCAGGTCGGCCGCCACACAGGCGCTGACCAGCCGAAACCCAGGGTCGGACACCGACGGCATGCCGGCGTCGGTGACCACCAGCACGGTCTGACCCTGCCGTATCGCGTCGACCAACACGGGCGCGCGGGCCGCCTCCACAGCGTCGTAGTGGCTGACCACCCGACCACTGATCTTGACGCCGAGCGCGTTGGCCAGGTTGCGCAGCCTGCGGGTGTCCTCGGCGGCGATCACATCGGCGCTGGCCAGCGCGGTGAGCAGCCGGGCGGACGCGTCGCGGGGATCACCGAGCGGGGTGGCGGCCAGCAGCAGCCGACCACTCGGCTCGACATCAGCTGAGTCCCCGTCCCGCATCCCAGCAGCCTAACTGGCACCGCTGTGACGCCGTGCCGGGCGCCTTCGCGCAGTCCGGGGCCTGGTCCGACTTCTCGCCGTCGAGAGTAACCCCAGTACGGCTTGTTTCATGATTGAACAGGACTGCAGTTACTTTCGACTCGTGACTGGTCTCGGCGCCGGGCGGTACGGCACCCTAGGCGCGCAGCTCGAGTAGCCGGGCCACCCGCTGCGTGGTCTGCAGCATCCCGATGCTGACGTCGTCGGCCGCCAGCCGCAGTGTCTGCCAGCCGATCCCGGCCAGCTCGCCGTCCCGCTCCCGGTCCCGCCTCGCCCGACTCGGCTCGAAGTGGGTCGAGCCGTCGTACTCGATGGCCAGCTTCGCTGACGGATACGCCAGGTCCGCCCTGGCCAGCTCGAACCCGTACTCGTCGAGTACCGGGAACTGCACCTCCGGCCTCGGCAGGCCGGCCCGGATCAGCGCCACCCGCAGCCGTGTCTCCGGGGGCGACTCGGCGCGCGGGTCGGCCAGCGCGACGGCCTCGACCAGCCGCCGCGACCCCCGCGCCCCGGGCTCAGCCGCCCGCCTGGCCAGCAACTCCGCCGGCGCGAACCCGCCGGCCACCGCACCTCCGCCAGTCACCGCACCTGTGCCGGCCGCCGGGTCACCGCCAGCCGCCCCACCACCACCGCGAACACACCCGGCCAGCGCGTCGACCACCACCACCGCCTCCACCAGTGGCAACCGGCGGGCCAGGTCCCAGGCCGTGCGCAGCGGCGACGTGACCCGCAGTCCGCCCGCCTGCTCGCCGCCGACCACGGTGAGGTCGGCGCCCGTCGCGGTGCCCCGGTGGATGAGCAGCCCCGGGTGCGGGCGGGAGTTGGTGGCCAGTAGGACCTCGGCCGGCGCGTCGTCGGGCGCGCAGTCCACCCCGAGCACGGCCGCCGCGGCGTACCCGGCCAGCACCCCGCCCCGGTCCCGGACGAGCAGGTAGGCCGCCCGCGAGCGGGTCGCCAGGTCCAGCTCGCGGTCGGCGGGCAGGTAGACGTCCGGGTACACCCGCCGGTACCGGGGACCGTAGAGCCGCGCCCGGGTCAGCAGCCCGGCGGCGAGCGCCTCGGTGCCCCGAAATGGTTCGCCCAACACGTCACGCTCCGAAGTCACCCACTGAGAGTAACCTCAGGCTGGTAGACGGCGCGATCAACTGAGACTGGCGTTACTCTCAGCCCCCGGATCCGGTCACCCTCTACGATCGGTCCCCGTGGTGAGCGTGCTTCAGCGGACGGCCCGGGGTGGCGCATGGCCAGTGGGCCGGCCACCACTGCCGGCGCGCCCCGGCTCCGCCGCATTCCCACTGGACCGCCCGCTGCCGCAGGACCGGCTGCTCAGTTGGCTGCTGGCGATCACGCTGGCGATCATCGGCGGGATCCTGCGGTTCTACCGGCTCGGCTACCCCACCGACGACGGCACCCCGGTGTTCGACGAGAAGCACTACGTGCCGCAGGCCTGGCAGATGCTGCGCAACGGCGGGGTCGAGGACAACCCGGCCTACGAGCTGGTCGTGCACCCGCCGCTGGCCAAGCAGCTGATCGCGCTCGGCGAGTGGTGGCAGGGCTACGACGGGGTGGGCTGGCGGCTGTCGGCGGCGCTGGCCGGCACGATCTGCGTGCTGCTCATCGTCCGGATCGCCCGCCGACTGACCCGGTCCACCCTGTTCGGTGTGGTGGCCGGAGTGCTGCTGATCTGCGACGGGGTCAGCTTTGTGCAGTCCCGGATGGGGATGCTGGACATCTTCCTGACCCTGTTCGTGCTGGCCTCGTTCGGCGCGCTGGTGGTGGACCGGGACGACATGCGCACCCGAATGGCCCGGGTGGTGGCGCAGGGACGGGTGCACGACTCGCCGTTCGGCCCCCGGATGGGGGTGCGCTGGTGGCGGTTCGCGGCCGGCGTCCTGCTCGGCATGGCCAGCGCGGTGAAGTGGGACGGCGTCTACTGGGTGGCCGCGTTCGGCGTGCTCTCGGTCGTCTGGGATCTGTGCGCGCGGCGCTCCGCCGGGGTGCGCCGGCCGTGGGCCGGGGTGTTCGTCCGCGATGTCGGGCCGGCGCTGTGGGCGCTCGCCGCCATCCCGATCCTGACCTACCTGGCCGCCTGGTGGGCCTGGTTCGCCAGTGAGACCGCGACCGACCGGTACGAGGTGGGCCGCGAGATCGGCACCGGCGGGCCGTTCTCGTTCGTGCCGGCCGGGCTGCGCTCGCTCTGGTACTACAGCGGCCACGTGCTGTCGTTCCACACGAGCCTGAAGACCTCGCACACGAGCCCGCACCCGTGGGAGTCCAAGCCCTGGACCTGGCCGATGGGCCTGCGCCCGATGCTCTACTACTACACGAACAGCGGGCAGGCCTGCGGCGAGAGCCAGTGCGTCGCGGCCACCATGCTGATCGGCACCCCGGTGCTGTGGTGGGCCAGCCCGGCGGCGCTGGGCTGGGCGCTCTGGCGGGCGGTCACCGCGTTCGACTGGCGCTACGCGGCGATCCTGGTCGGCTACCTCGCCGGCTACCTGCCCTGGTTCCTGGACATCGACCGGCAGATGTACTTCTTCTACGCCACCCCGATGGCGCCGTTCCTGGTACTCGCGCTCACGCTGTGCCTCGGCGAGATCCTGGGCAGGGCCCGGGGCGGCGTCGAGCGGCGGTCCACCGGGTTGCTCATCGTGGCGATCTACCTGGGGCTGGCGGTGGCGAACTTCGCCTGGCTGTGGCCCGTCATGGTCGGTGACTCGATCACCCCGGCACACTGGGACGCGGAGATGTGGCTGCCGTCGTGGCGGTGAGCCGGGCACTCGGTCAGCCGGGTACGAGGGAGGGCGCCATGCGGTTCGACGAGGCCACCTCACGGCGGTTGGCGGCGACCTACACCACGCCGGACATCGTGGCGCAGCGCGCGGCGATCCGCGCCGCGCTGCACCTGCTGGCCGGCGAGCGGGTGCTCGACATCGGCTCCGGGCCCGGCTACCTGGCCCGCGAGATGGCCGAGCTGGTCGGGCCGGGCGGCACGGTGCACGGCGTCGACATCAGCGAGCACATGCTGGCCATCGCCCGTACGACCGGGCCGGCGCCGGCCGGAACGTCGGCACCGGTCGAGTTCAGCGCCGGCGAGGCCAACACCCTGCCCTTCCCGGACGGGTCCTTCGACGTGGTCACCGTGACCCAGGTGTACGAGTACGTCGCCGAGGTGGCGGCGGCGCTGACCGAGGCCCGCCGGGTACTGCGGCCGGGCGGGCGGCTGCTGGTGCTGGACACCGACTGGGACTCCATCGTCTGGCGCAGCGGCGACCCGGACCGGATGCGCCGGGTGCTCACCGCCTGGGACCAGCACCTGGCCGACCCGTACCTGCCGCGCCGGCTCACCGGGCTGCTCACCGAAGCCGGGTTCGAGACCACACACCGCTCGGTACTGCCGCTGCTCAACGCCGGCTACCGGGCCGACACCTACAGCGCCGGGCTGATCGGCTTCATCTCCGCCTTCGTACCGGGCCGCGACGGGCTCACCGCCGCCGACGTCACCGCATGGGCCGACGACCTGGTCACGCTGGGCGAGGACTACTTCTTCAGCCTCAACCGCTACCTGTTCGTCGCCACCGCACAGGGAAACTAGTCCCCGTCCGGGAGGTCCTTGAGGTAGGTGTAGCGGCCCTGGGGATCCTGGTCGCCGGGGACCCGCCGGTAGCCCCTGATCTCGTACAACGCCTGCGCGCCGCGCTGCTCGGCGGCGACCCCGAGCACCGCGTGGCGGTAGTCGTCGTCGCGGGCCAGCTCCTCCAGCTCGCTGAGCAGGGCCCGCCCGACGCCGGAGCGCCGCGACCCGGGGCGGACGTACATCCGGACGAACTCGGCGGTCGCACCGCTCTGGTCGCCGGGGTAGGTCCGGTACCCGCCGGACGCGGCCGGCTGACCGTTGACGTAGGCGATCACGAAGAGGCCCCGGCTGACCGGCTCGAGCTCCGTGCCCTCCGGCAGATCCAGGTCCGGGTGTCCCGGCAGTTCAGCGCCGGCGAGCTCCGCCATCAACCGCAACACGCCCTGACGGGCGGCGCGATACTCCATGGCCCGAAATTCGACCTCGGGACGATCCGACGTTCCGTGCACCCATGATTACTATCAGACAACGACCGACCGCAGTTCGTCACGTCACAAATCGACACATGATCAACAACGAGGTGTCGCACCCGGCTCAGACCGGGTTGACGGAACGCCGCGAACTGTCCGGTACCGGGCGTTTGGTGACCACGATCGGCTCCTCGATCAACTCGGCCACCGGCTCCACGCCGTCCGCCGGCCGGAACCACCGCCGGTCCGCGCCCGGCCCGTCCTCCGGGGAGAAGCTCCAGCGCACCGCCCGCTCGATCTTCACCGGGAACACGGTCAGCGTCCCGTCGGCCGCGATGCGCATCCGCAGGAAGCACTTGTAGTCCTGGATGGCCTGCGCGGAGAACAGCTCGTCGGTGTTCACCCCGGGCCCGATGCCGTCGGCCACCAGCAGGTACAGCCCGACCACCAGCTGACCGAGCAGCGCACCGACCAGCGCCTCGGCCACCGGCATCGCGACCGACGGCCACGGCGACTCCCAACCGGCCGCGGCCGTACCCAGCTCGACACCGATCACGGTGGCCACGATGACCAGCAGGTGGGCCAGGGTGTGGCCGCCGCCGACCAGCCGCCGACGCAGCGGGTTCCGCCGCCGGCCGACGCCGCTGAACGCATCCAGCCCGAGCCACACCCCCGCCACCAGCACGAGCGCCAGCAGCAGCGCCGGGATGCTGGCCACCCACCAGCGATCCCGGCCCAGGAACGGGAACGCCCGCCCGAGCGTCGTCCCGATCACCAGGTACAGCGCCGTCGACACCGCCCAGAACCCCGGGTTGCGGTACACCTGCCCCACGACGCCGGCGCGCAGCCCGCGCGAGGTCTGCTTGCTCGGGTAGCACTGCTCGAGCCGGTACGGCACCGGTGGGCGCTTGTTCGGGTCCTGCGACTCGGCCGGCGGCAGCTCCAACTCGTCCGGCAGCTTGTGCGTGGGGTACAGGTACGCGCCGCCGCCGCCGGCGGTGATCTTCTGCTGACCGGCCTCGTCCTGACCCTGGTAGCGGGCGTAGTGGTGCAGGTCCCCGGACAGCGACAGCCGCAGCATGGCCCGGTCCGGGATCACCGTGCGCTCGAAGAACTCCAGCGGCGCGTAGCCCTCCGGGTTCTCCGGGCCGGACTCCACCCAGGACGGCATCGCCCAGCACAGGATGATCGAGTCGTCCGGTCCGAGGCCCTTGGCGATCGCCCGGAAGTAGTCCAGCTGGGGCTTGTCGAGGTCGTCTCCCAGCGCCACGTCGATCCCCCACAGCCACCAGCCTCCCGGCAGCTTCACCGCGAAGTAGCTGCGGGACTGCACCGTCTTCCAACCGCCGATCCAGCGCTGCTGGCAGAACTGGCGCAGGAAGCTGGTGAGCCCGTCGTACCAGTCGTGGTTGCCGGGCAGCGCGAGCAGCCAGCGCGGCGACTCGCTCCACGGCAGCATCATCCGGTACGGCCCGACGAGCCGGTCGGCGTAGTTGGCCGAGGTCGCGACCGGGTAGCACTCGTCGCCACCGAGGACCAGCAGTGTGCCGGCCCGGGTCGGGTAGCTCCGGTCGCCGAGTGGCAGCTCGAGTTCGTCGGCGGCGAGTTGGCTGGCCACCGTGGTGGCACCGTCGAAGCCATCGCCGATGTCGGCCACGTAGTCCAGCCAGAACTCGTCCCCGGCGCCGCTCGCCGCGTTCCCCGTCACTGCGTTCCCCGTCGCCGCGTTCCCGGTCGACAGGTCCAGCGGCGCCCCCGACTCGGCGCGCTGCAGCTCACGCCGGTCCGCGAAAGCGCCGAACACCTCGGAGATGGCCACCGCGAGGCCGGTGCGGGCCAGCATCCCGGGCGCCAGCCACCGCACCCTCGGCCGCGGGGTGAAGCCCAGGTCGGCGGGTTGGTCGGACCGGGGGCGCGCGGGCGGTTCCGCGCCGGGGCTGGGCAACTGCGGCATGAACGCAAAAAGTACGGACCCCCACCCGCCCGGTGGGCGAGCGGGGGTCCGCCGGTGGGGGAACCGTCTAGGGGGTACCGCGGAGCGGCTACTTGAAAGCCGTTACTTGAAAGCCGTTACTTGAAAGCATCGCCCAGCTTGCGGCCGGTGTCCTTGACGTGCTCGCCGGCCTGCTTCAGGTTCGCCTTCGCCTGGTCGCCCTTGCCTTCGTACTCGAGGTGCCGGTCGTCGGTGGCCCTGCCGGTGCCTTCCTTGGCCCTGCCCACCGTCTCGTCGATCTTGTTCTTCACCTTGTCGATGAAGCCCATCCCGAGTCGCCTCCTGGTCTTTGGCCGGGCTGGTGGCGCCCGGCTGCACAGCTGAAGGGTTACCAGCGCGGGTTCGAACGAAACCCTTCAACGTTGCAGCCGAGGGAATGAGCTGTCCGGTACGCCGTTGCCGCAGGTCAAGCCCGGGGCCGCGACTTCCGTGAGGGTCGTCACACCTGCCGCCGTACAGCGCCCGATCCCCCCGATCCGGACCGCAACCGACACCGGAGCGCGGATCAGGCCAGAATGGAGCCGTGCACCTTTTGGATCCCAATGACCCGCACACCATCGTCGACGGCGACCGGGTCTGTGAGGCGATCGCGCACCTGCCGGACCCGGATGCACTGCACGACTGGGTCACCCGGTTCGCACTCCTGGCCGACCAGACCCGGCTGGCGCTGCTGCTGTGCATCCAGCACGCCGGCGAGATCTGCGTCTCCGACCTGGCCGCGGCGACCGGGGTGAAGGACAGCACCGTGTCGCAGGCGCTGCGGCTGCTGCGCGCGCACGGTGTGGTGGCCACCCGCCGGGACGGGCGCACCATCCACTACCACCTGACCGACGACGCCATCCCGGCCCTGCTCGGGCAGCTGCCCGCCGGCCCGGCGGACGCGGTACACGGACACAGCAAAGAGCACCGGCCAGCCTGAGCCGACCGGTGCTCGTCGGACCTGCCTGAGCGAGGACCCTTCTTAGGCGACGGTTTCCGCCACCGGAGACGTGGTCCGGTCGGACTTGCCGATAACCCGCTCGGCCCACGGCGCGAAAACCAGCCCGAGCACCGCCCACAGCAGCGCCTGGGCGCCCAGCGAGTAGAGCCGGAACCGGTACAGCAGGTCGGCGTCGAAGCCGCCGAGCACGATGGTGCCCGCTGGGTTGCGCAGTGGCTGCGGCGTCTCGGTGGCCAGGTTGCCGTACTGCTCGACGTTGGTCCGCAGCTCACCGAGTGAGGGCAGGGCCGCCATCAGCACTCCCACCAGGACGATGAAGCAGGCGATGCCGACCAGCGTGGCGTTCCAGTTGCCGAGCCGCTCCGCGAGCCGCTGACCGGCCCACACCGCGACCAGCGCGGCCACCACCGACCCGAGGACCATCACCAGGTACAGACCGCTGCGGTCGGCGATGGTGTCGGGGTGCCCGATGGACGGCGGGTTGGCCGGGTACTTCACGAACGGCACCAGGTACAGCGTGACAAATCCGGCCAGTGCGACCAGCAGCGACAGCTGGCGCGGGGTCTGCCGCCCGGTGCGCCCCCAGGCCAGGCTGTAGACCACCGCGAACAGCGCGCCCATCGCCACGCCGAACAGGATCACGCCGACGCCGATGCCGATGTTGGCCTGGACCGTCCGGCTGAAGATGTCGGCCTCGGCCGGATCGACCGCCTGGCCGGCCGCCGCCGCGATCGCGTTGCGGGCGTCGTCCCTGGCGCCCTCGTATTCGATCGCGGCCTGGATCACCGGTTCGGCGAAGATGCGGGCGAAGATGAAGGCGATCAGCCCGGCGAGCGCGCCGGCACCGACTCCTCGCAGTACGAGACTCTTGACCACTGAGTTGCCCGGCTCAGTGGCAGGGGAAGCCGAGGAAGTGCCGTGCGTCGTGCACGAACTCGTGGACCACCATGGAGTTGCCGAAGACCGAGGTCGCACCCTCGTCGATGCCGATGAAGTAGTAGAGCACCAGACCGAACAACAGCGCCCCGATGAGCCAGGGCAGCGTTTCGGAGACCGAGACCGGAACCGGTCTGCTCTGGGTGATCGCGGATGATGACATGGTGGATCCTCTCCTGCGGCCGGCACGCCGGTCGGGTCGCATCGGACGGTACGTCTGCCATCGCCGAGGGTCAACAGCTCCATAGTCGTCCATGTATTCAGATGTCTCAGTATGCGGGAGGGAATGGGCGCATGCGGGTCGTGCTGCTCTGTCACGCGGCCACCGGTGCCACCCGGGCGACCGCGTTCGCCGGCGACGAGCCGCTGGAGGAGTCCGGGTTGGCCAGGGCCGCCGAGCTGGCCGGCACCGCGCCGAGGGCGGACCAGGTCCGGTGCGCGCCGTCCCGGCGCTGCCGGCAGACCGCCGAGGCGATCGGGCTCGCCGCGGTGCCCGACCCCGAGCTCGCCAGCTGCGACTTCGGCGCCTGGACCGGGCGCACCCTGGACGACGTACTGGCCACCACCCCGGACGCGGTCACCGCCTGGCTGACCGATCCCGCGGCCTGCCCACACGGCGGCGAGAGCCTCAGCGCGCTGCTGGAGCGGGTCGGGCGGTGGCTGGACGTCGCCGGTACCGCGGTCACGGAGCGGGGTGACCCGGTGCGCACGCTGGTCGCGGTCACCGACCCGACGGTGATCAGGGCGGCGGTGATACACGCCATCGACGCGCGGCCGCGCTCCATCTGGCGGATCGACGTCGCCCCGTTGAGCCGGACCGTGCTGACCGGATCGGCCGGGCGGTGGTCACTGCGCTCGATCGAGCCGGCGGCGAGGTGACGTAGTACGACGTGACCGAGTACGACGTGACCGAGTACGACGTGACCTGTGCTCGGTCAGCGCGCTGTGGCGTCCAGTTCGGTGACCCAGGCGGTGGCCGCCTCCAGTACCGCGACGGCCCGCTCGAGGCCCACCCCGCGGTCCGTCGCCACGGTGGGCTCGGCGCCCAACCCGGCCGGCAGGTCCACCCCGAGGCGCCGGCGGCAGCGCTCGGCGGCCTCCAACACCTCGTCCACCGTGCCCAGGTAGACCCGGTCCAAGGTGCCGGTGGCGGCCAGATCGGCGCGGGTCCGGGCAGGCAGCCCGCCCAACCCCGCCATGGTGCGCCGGCGGGCGGCCACCACCTGACTGAGCTCGTCGGTGGCCGAAGACACGGAACGGAGGTCGCAGTTCGGGCAGCACAGCGCGATCACGCTCACCATGCCGGAGCCGCCGGGGCCGGGAATCTCGACCTGGTGCTCCCAGGCGGTGGGACAGTCCAGCGCGGACAGGTCGGCCTCGAACCCCGGACCGTCCGGCTGAGACCTCCGTGCACCCTGTGCCATTCCGCTCTCTCTCCCTGCCGCCTGATCGTTTCGGACCCGATGTCTCCATCGACCCGCGATGACCGAGCGTGTCCGAATCCCGGTGCTCCCACCTGGACGAGTGACGTGGGACGGATGTTAGGGCCTCGCCACTTCCGGGTGCCATCCGGGACACGCCCGCCGAGGGAGTTGACAGTTCGCCCTGGTGAGGAGCGGGAGCAGTGTCTCCAATGGACTAAACCGCGGGCGACCGGGTGAGCGCCCGGCGCGGCCGAAGATCTCCCGCCCAGGCTCCGGAGTGCATCTTCCCGAGGTCGATGCGTCCTTCCGCGAAGAATAGAACGCGTATTAGGCCTTTTGCCTCGAATCATTACTCCTGGTCTGTTCGGGTGGAGCGCACAAAGACGTGAAACGAACTCGTGATGTGCGCTGATAACCCTGGCAACGGCCGTCCCCGAGGCCGTGTTCCGATTCGAAAGGAAAGCTCCCTCATGTCTAACGGACTCTTTTTGGCAGGCGGCTTCTTCGGTGGCCGCAGCCGTGGCCACGGCGGCGATGACTGCGACTCCCGCTCCAAGGGCCGTCGGCACCACGGCGGCGACGACGACTGCCGCAAGACCAAGCGCCACGGCGGCCACCACAAGAAGCACCACGGCGGCGGCTGCGACCGCTAGTCAGCACCTCCGCACGCACACCTCCGTCGGCCCCACCCGCGCTAGACCGGGTGGGGCCGACGGCCCAGCTTTGAGCAGGTTATGGCGTCACATCGCAGGCAGAAAGTCAGGTCCGTGGCGAGCGCCTCCGGCGCCCAGCCGGTGACCGACTCGCCCACCACGCTGCTCCCCGTCGTCTCGCCCAACGCTCTGGTCAGCACCGCTCCCACGGTGCCGCTGCGCTCGATCTTCAAGCGTTTCTGGCCGGACACCCGGGGCTTCCGCGGCCGGCTCGTGCTCGGGCTGGCGCTGCTCGGTGTTCCCCCGGCACTCGCCGCCCTCGGGATCTGGCTGTTCAAGATCCTTGTCGACGACGTGCTCACGACGCGCGATGTGGCGCGCTTCCCACTCATCGCGGCCGCCTTCGTGGCCGTCACGGTGGTCGAGGGCGTCGTCTCGTTCTTCGACGAGTACCTCACCGCGTGGGTCGGCGAGCGATTCGTGCTCAACCTGCGCTCGCGGGTATTCACCCACCTGCAGCGGCTCTCCCTGACATTCTTCGAGAGAAATCAGCTGGGCGACATTCTGGCCCGCCTCAGTGGTGACGTCGGCGCGATCGAGGGTCTGATCCTCTCCGGTCTCAACCAGGCGCTGACCTACCTGTTCCAGATCATTTTCTTCGCCGGCGCGCTGTTCGTCCTGGACTGGCGGCTCGCCCTCGCCGCGCTGGTCGCCGCGCCCGCCTTCCTGCTGCTCGCCCGGTTCTTCTCGAAGCGGATCAAGACCGCGTCCCAGGAGCAGCGCCGCCGGTCCGGCTCGATCACCGCGGTCGCCGAGGAGAGCCTGCACAACACCGCGCTGGTGCAGGCCTACGACCGGCAGGCCCACGAGTCCATCCGGTTCCACAAGGAGAACCTGGGCAGCTTCACCGCCCAGATGGTGGCCATCCGGCTCGAGGCGCTGTTCGCCCCGTTCACCGACCTGCTGCAGGCGGTCGGCGTGCTGGCGGTCATCGGCTTCGGTATCCGCGAGCTCGTCGCCGGCCGGATCACTCTCGGCGGCCTGCTGGTGTTCATCGGCTACCTGTCCCAGCTCTACGGCCCGATCAGCGGGATCGGCAGCCTGGCGAACTCGATCTACGCGGCCAGCGCCGGTGCCGAGCGGATCATCGAGGTGCTCGACACCAAACCCGAGGTCACCAGCCCGGACGACCCGGTGCCCCTGGGCCAGGCCCGCGGCGAGTTCCGGCTGGACCGGGTCGGCTTCCGCTACCCGGACGGCGGGCGCCCGGCGCTGGCCGAGGTCAGCTTCGCCGCCAAGCCCGGCGAGACGATCGCAGTGGTCGGGGCGAGCGGGGCCGGCAAGTCGACGCTGCTGCGCATCCTGCTGCGGCTGCACGACCCGCACGCCGGCACGGTCACCCTGGACGGCATCGACATCCGCCGGCTGCGGCTCGGTGACCTGCGCGCCAACATCGCCGTCGTACTGCAGGACACCCTGGTGTTCGACGGCACGGTTGCGGAGAACATCCGCTGGGGACGGCCGGACGCCACCACGGACGACGTGGTGCAGGCGGCCCGCGACGCCGACGCGCACCAGTTCATCACCGGGCTGCCGCAGGGTTACCAGACCCGGGTCGGCCAGCGCGGGATGATGCTCTCCGGTGGCCAGCGCCAGCGCATCGCACTGGCCAGGGCAATGATCCGCAACGCCCCGGTGCTGCTGCTCGACGAGCCGACTACGGGGCTGGACGCGGTGTCCACCCAGCGCGTGATGGTCCCGCTGCGGCGCGCGATGGCCGGCCGCACCACCATCGTGATCTCGCACAACCTGCTCACCGTCAGCGACGCCGACCGGATCGTCTACCTGGAGCGCGGCCGGGTCGCGGGCTACGGCACGCACCAGGAACTGCTCGCCGACGCTCCGGGTTACGCAGAGCTGTACCGGCTGCACCACCCGGAGCCGAGGCGGCCGATCGCGCGCCGCGCCCCGAACGGGCGGCCTCGACGCCCCGCCCCGCTCGTCTCACCGACCCAGCCGGTGGGCCAGGCCCAGCCCGTGCCGTCCCAACCGACCGGACAGTCCCAGCAGGCCGGACAGTCCCAGCCCGTCGAACCCTCCCAGCCCGTTGGACCCTCGCAGCCCGTCGGACCCTCGCAGCCCGTCGGACCCTCGCAGCCCGTCGGACCCTCGCAGCCCGTCGGACCCTCGCAGCCCGTGGGACCTGACCAGCGGCCCTCGCCTCGACCGCGGTTGCAGCCGACCGGCCGCGGCCAGGCCACCGGCCGCCCCCAACCGGCCGCGCACCCTGCGCCCACCGGCCCACCGGCGCCCCGCCCGCGCACCAGGGCGGCGCGGCCGTCGTCCAGCCCCCGACCGGCGCCGGCACCGACTCAGCGCCCGACACCCGCGCCGAGCTCCCAGTCCGCACCCAACCTCCGCCCGACGCTCGCCCAGCACCCGGCGCTCGTCCAGCACCCGGCGCTCGCCCAGCACCCCGCACTCGCCCAGCACCCCGCGCTCGCCCAGCACCCCGCGGTCGCCCAGCACCCCGCGGTCGCCCAGCACCCGGCGCTCGCCCAGCACCCCGCGCACCGATCGGCGCCCGAACCTCTTTCGGTACCCGATCCGCTGTCGGCACCGACGCTCCGGGTAACTCCCGCCCAGCGGGCCGCGCACACTCCCCGACCGATGCCGGCGCCGCATTCCCACCCCGCCGCGCAACTGGCGCACACCCCGCCGCCGATGCAGGCCTCGCATTCCCTGCCCGCCGGGCTCACCGCCCAGCCGCCCCCCGCCGCACATATCTCCCAGCCGATGCCCGCCGCACACAGCCAGCGGCCGATGCCGGTGTCGATGCCGATGCCGGTGTCGATGCAGCAGCTGTCGGCACCCCAACCGGTGTCCGCGCCACAGCCGATAGTGGCGCCGCTCCCGACCGGTCAATCGCTGCCGTCGCCCCGGCCGATCGCGGTCACCCGGTCGACCCCCGCCCCGCTCCCCATCCCGCGGCAACGTCCGACGCCCACGGCCGGCACGCCCACGGCCGGCACGCCCACGGCCGGCAACGGCACGCCGCTGCGCTGGCCCACCGACGACCCGTACGACACCGAGCCGGCGAAAACAACCGGCACCGGCTGACCCGGGCAGCCGACCAACGCCACCCGACCAGCCTCCCGTTACCGAGCTGCACACCAGGCAGGTCCAGCGGCCCAACAGCCTGCCTCCTGTGCAGCTCGGTAACAGCCGGCAGCTCCGTAACAGCCGGCAGCCCGGTTACAACCGGCAGCCCGGTAACAGCGCCACCTGGTAACAGCCGACACCCCAGCAACAGCCGACACCCCAGCAACAGCCGACACCCCGGTAACAGCCGGCAGCTCGGTAACAGCCGGCAGCTCCGTAACAGCCGGCAGCCCGGTAACAACCGGCACTCCCGCAACAGCCGGCAATGCGGTAACAGCCGGCATTGCGGTAACAGCCGACACCCCGGCGACAGCCGGCACCTCAGTAACAGCCGGCACTGCGACAGCCGGCACCCCAGTAACAGCCGACACCCCGGCAACACGGCGCGCCGGGCAATCGCTCGACGGACCTCGGCGGTCAGGTCGGCGGGATGAGCTGGTGCAGGCTCAGTAGTCCGTCCGGCGGTCCGGTCCGGGCCCACTCGCCGGACTCGGCGGTCCACGTGTTGCCGTCCACGGTGACCCGGTCGATCGCGAGCCGGGCGGCATGCGCGACCAGCCAGTTCGCCCGCGCGCGACCCCGACCGGCGGGTTGCGGGCCGCTCAGGGCCGCGCTGCCGAGCTCCCGCTTGGCGACCGTCACCAGGTAGTCGGCCGGCGCGCCCAGTTTCAGGTCGTGGCAGCTCAACGTCGCGTCGTCCTCGCCGGTCAGCGCGGCGGCGGTGGCCCGGGCCTGCGGTTCCCACCGTGCGTAGGCCTCCGGGGCGGCGGAGCGCTGAACCAGCTGCGCTGCCTGGGTGACCTCCAGCGACGTCCAGTTCGGCTGCTGGTGCAGCCGCCGGTAGAACGCGGTGGTGGCGTACACCGGGTCGGCGATCTGTGCCTCGGTGCCCCAGCCCTGACTGGGTCGCTGCTGGAACAGCCCGAGCGAGTCACGGTCACCGTTCGGCAGGTTGCGCAGCCCGGACTCCTGCAGTGCGGTGGCGATGGCCACCGTGACCGCGTGCGACGGCATACCCAGCTTGCTCCCGACGCCCGCGATGGTGGCCGCGCTGTCCGCCTGCTCGGGCGTCATCGAGTACGACTGCACCCCACCCGGATCGTCGACCGGAGCGAGTGTGACCGTGCAGCCGGGCGGTGGGTGCGCCAGCGGGCTGGTCCGGTACAGCCAGGTGATCCCACCGACGAGGAACACGGCGACCGCCACCACGACCAGGCCGCGGCGCACCCGCGACGGCAACTGCCTCACCGGATCAGCCTATGGTGAACCGGTACCGGAGCGCCCACGTCAATAGCCAGCGGTCGATGATCAACCGACCGGATGATCATCCTGAGGAAAAATCTCAGTCTTTCTGGCGGTTGTGCGCCCGCATACATTGCCGGCGCTCGGCGGGCAAGCCTAGCCTCGAAGGCGCTTGCACCACCGCGAACGCTGCCGGACCGGACAACCTTCGGAAGGGCCGCGACGCCGATCGGAGGTCAGCATGAAGGTGGAAACGATCTTGCGTGCCAAAGGCCGTCAGGTCACCACGATCCAGCCATGGTCGACGGTCCAACAGGCCGTCAGCCAGTTGCTCGGTCCACCCAAGATCGGCGCGCTGGTGGTGACCGGGGTGCCGAAGGGTTTCACCGGGATGGTCACCGAACGGGACATCATCCACGGCATGAAGATGCACGGCGCCGAGCTGCTCGCCAAGCCGGTCTCCACGATCATGACGCACCGGGTGCCGACCTGCGTCCCGACCGACTCGCTCGCCGACGTGATGATGTCGATGACCCGCTCGCGCTACCGGCACCTGCCGGTGCTCGACCAGGGTGAGCTGGTGGGCCTGGTCAGCATCGGCGACGTGGTGCGTGCCCGGGTCGACGAGATGGAACTCGAGACCGGCGTACTGCGCGACCTCTACATGGCCCGCCACTAGCCACCCAGCCACTAGCCACCCAGCCACTAGTCACCCAGCCACTAGTCACCTAGCCACTAATGCCCCGCGACCGGCCCCGGCCCCGAGCCGGGGCCGTTTCTTGTGCCGGCACCCGATCAGCAGTAGCGAAGAGAGACCCAGGTCATCACCCGATGGGGTTGCTCCGGGTCACCCGCCCTGGTTACCGTTCAGCGGTGACAGTTGGAAAATCCAACCGTGAGTTTCCGTTCGCGGTCGTCTTCGTCACCGTGACCGCCGCCGTGTTCATGTCCAACCTGGACCTCTGGGTGGCGAACGTGGCACTGGACAGCATCGGCGAGGAATTCGCCGGCAGCGCACTGTCCGGGCTGTCGTGGGTCCTCAACGCGTACGCGATCGTGCTGGCCGCGCTGCTCGTGGTGGCCGGGCGCACCGGCGACCGGCATGGGCACCGCCCGGTGTTCCTGGGTGGCGTCGCCCTGTTCACCCTGGGCTCGGCGCTCTGCGCGGCCGCGCCCAACCTGCCGGTGCTGATCGCCGCCAGAGCGCTGCAGGCCGCCGGTGCCGCGGCCCAGCTGCCGGCTTCGCTCGCCCTGCTGCTGACCGCGGCGCCGGCACACCGCCGGACCGAGGCCGCACGCAACTGGTCCGCGGTCGGCGGCCTGGCCGCCGCGATGGGCCCGGTGCTCGGCGGCGTGCTGGTACAGGTGGACTGGCGCTGGGTGTTCCTGATCAACATCCCGATCGGCATCGTCACTCTGGTCGTCGGCGCGCGGGTCCTGCCCCGCCCGGCGGCCGTCACTACCGAACGGCGTCCCGACCTGATCGGCGCGGCGCTGCTGACGGTGTCCATCGCCGCGCTCACCGGCTCACTGGTGCAGGCGCCGCAGTGGGGCTGGGCCAATGCGCGCACCCTGGGCCTGCTGATCCTCGCCGCCGCCGCCGCCGCGGTGTTCGTCCGGCGCTGCGCGACCCACCCGGCGCCGCTGCTGGAGCTGCCGCTGCTGCGGATCCGGCGGTTCGCGGTGGCCAACGTGGCGACCTTCGCGTTCAGCATCAGCTTCTCGATCATGCTGGTGTCCAACGCGCTGTGGTGCCAGAACGTGTGGCACTTCTCCGCGCTGCAGACCGGGTTGGCCATGACGCCGGGGCCGGCCCTGGTACCGCTGGTCACCATCGGCTCGGCGCGCGCGGTGCGCCGGTTCGGCGGTGGCCCGGTGGCCGCGGTGGGCGCGCTGCTCTTCATGACGGCCATGCTCTGGCGGGTCGCCTTCGCCGAACCGCGGCCGGACTACGTACGCGATCTGCTGCCCAGCATGGTGCTCTCCGGCATCGGGGTGGGGCTGGCCCTGTCCACGTTGATCGGGGCGGGTGCCACCGCGCTGCCGGCGCACCGGGTCGCCACCGGGTCCGCGGTGGTGAACGCCGGCCGCCAGGTGGCCGCCAACTTCGGGGTCGCGACGCTGGTCACCCTGCTGGGTACCAGCACCGATCCGGCGGTGCTGCGCGAGTCGTTCATCCGGGGTTGGTGGGTGGGCGCCGCGCTCGCCCTGTTCGCCGCGGCGCTGAGTCTGACGCTGCCCCGCGCGAACGACGCACTCGGCGCCGACGGTGCTCAACCAGCTCCCGGTTCACGGTCGGCCGGTGCTCGGGTGCCGATCGGCTCGGCCAACCCGGCCGAGCTCGGGTAGGACTCGGCACCGTCTGAGCACCTACGCGATAGCCCGGACCGGCTCCTGGTGCTGGCCACCGGCGAGCAGTGTCAAACCCGCCACCGACCGCGACTCCAGCAGCCGCGCGGCCCGCCCGCGCAGGTCGGTGAGCGTGTCCAGGTCCTCGGAGATTGCGGCGAGCTCGGCGGGGCCGCGGGCGGCGGTCTCAGCGGCGCCCTGGATGGCGTCCAGCTCCTCGGCCACGGCGGCGAACCGCGCGACGACCGAGGCGGCCGTGGCCCGGCGCAGCTCCTGATGGAGCCCGCCGACGGCGTTGTGCGCCTGCCTGCCGAGGGCCACCCCGAACTCTCCGACGATGCTCCGGACGACACCCAGCGCGTCGGCGCGGCGGCGGGCGAGCCGACGCTTGCGCTCACCGCTCACCGCAACCCCCGTGACGGTCAGGGCTCCCACCCCGCCGACCGCGATCAGCAACCAGACCGGCAGGGTGACACCGAGGAGATACACCGCGACCAGCGCGGCCGCGAGCACCGCGAACCCGGGGATCAACACGCTGAGCAACCCGGCCGGACCCGGCGCCGCGGTGGCGGCCGGCGGCCGGTACGGCAACGCGTCGACCAGCAGATCCGGTGCGACCACCCGAGGGGCCGGGACCCGGTGCACGGCGGGCAGTCCGAGCTGGCCGGCGACCTGACCGGCCACCCCGCTGACGTCCGCGTGCAGCAACCGGTAGGTCGCGTCGGCCTCCCGCACGAGCTGGTGGCGCAGCCAGCCGTTGAGCTGTGCGCGGCCGTTGCCCGGGTCCCCCCGGTTGATGGTCAGTTCGGCCTCGGCGAGTACCGCGGCGAGCCGGGCCCGCAGGTGGAACTCGAGGTTGGCACCGCCCGAGGCGGCGCTCCTGTCGAGCAGCGGCTGCCAGTTGCCCGCGGTGGCGGCGAGCTGTTCGGACCGGGCCTTGGTGCTGGCGAGCTCGGCCCGCAGCCGGGGGGCGTGCGCGGGGTCGGCCAACATGGCGCGCCGGGAACCGAGGTCGGCCTCCAGCGAGTCCAGCGCGCGCAGCGCCTCGCGGGCCGCGATCTCGACGGCCTTGGCTTCGCCGTCCCGATCGGCCAGTGCGTCGAGCTCTTCCTGTACGGCGAGCAGCCGACGGACCAGGTCCGGCCGGTCGTTGGCGCGTGCGCCGGCCAGAGTGTGCTCGAGCAGCTCGTATGCCGGGCTCAGCTCGTCGTCGCGAGACCTGACGATCATCGCCGTCCCCTCCCCCTCGGTGTCCTACACCCGGACACCCATGCCGTTCCGTTAGGAGTAAGGATGCGGCCGAATGGGGGCCCGAGACGATGGAGCCAGCCCGACAATGAGCGGCGCCGACCCCACCGCTCAGGTAGGGCTAGCCCTCTCGGGGGTTCCTGCCCGGAGCGGCGGCCGGATCCACGTATTGCGGCGCTCCGTCCTCGATCTCCAGCAGGTTACCGACCGGGCCTAACATGTGCGCGGCCGGATCGGTGAGGCCGGCGGAACGCACCCCGGGAGGTCGGCATGGAGCCGGACGACATGCGACACCTGCGCCGGTGCGTCGAGCTGGCCGCCGAAGCGCTGGCCGAAGGTGACGAACCGTTCGGCTCGGTACTCGTCGACGCCGACGGCACCGTCCTCGCCGAGGACCGCAACCGGGTGGTGACCGCCGGCGACGAGACGCGGCACCCGGAGTTCGATCTGGTTCGGTGGGCCGCGGCGAACCTGACGGCGCGGCAGCGGGCGGCGGCGACCGTGTTCACCTCGGGCGAGCACTGCCCGATGTGCTCGGCCGCGCACGGCTGGGTCGGGCTGGGCCGGATCGTCTACGTCTGCTCCGCCGCACAGTTGACCGGCTGGCTCACCGAGTGGGGGGTACCAGCGTCGCCGGTGCGGCCGCTGGCGATCCGGGAGGTCTCACCCGACCTCGTGGTCGAGGGCCCCGTCCCCGAGCTCGCCGACGAGATGCGCGCACTGCACCGGCGCCGCTTCCGGCGGTCAGAGCAGGCCGCGGGCTCGTAGGTTGCTGACCAGCGCCCAGATACCGAGCTCCCAGCGGGGGGCGGTCTCGGCGTGCTCGACGGTGTTCACCAGCGCGCCCAGTCTCGGGCTGGCGATCCGCACCACGTCACCGACGGCGTGGGTGAACCCGCCGCCCTCGACCGACCGGTCCTGCGTCGGGGTGAACACCGTGCCGGTGAACAGCACGAAGCCGTCCGGGTACTGGTGGTGGTCCCCGCAGGCGTGCCGGATCAGCTCGACCGGGTCGCGGCTGATCTCCTTCATCGAGCTGGCCCCGGTCAGCACGAAGCCGTCCGCACCGGTCACGGTCAGCGTGATGTCCATGCCGCGCACGTCGTCCAGGTCGAAGGACTCGTCGAACAGCCGGACGAACGGGCCGACCGCGCACGAGGCGTTGTTGTCCTTCGCCATCGCGAGCAACAGCGCGCTGCGCCCCTCGAAGTCCCGCAGGTTGACGTCGTTGCCCAGCGTCGCGCCGACCGCGGTGCCGTCCGAGCGCACCACCAGCACCGCCTCGGGCTCCGGGTTGTTCCACACCGACCGGGACAGCACGCCGATCGACTGTCCGCACCCGACCGAGGACAGCACCGGCGCCTTGGTGAAGATCTCCGGGTCCGCCCCGATACCGACCTCCAGGTACTGCGACCAGCGCCCCTCGCCGACCAGCAACGTCTTCAACCGGCCGGCCTCGGCGGAACCCGGCTCGATCGTCGAGAGGTCGATGGTCGCGCCGAGCCGGTCCCGGATCGCCGCCGCCTGGGTCGCGTCGCCCCGGGCCCACTCCTCGACCACCCGCTCCAGCAGACTCCTGGCGAAGGTGACTCCGGCGGCCTTGATCACCTGGAGGTCGATCGGCGCAAGCAGCGCCGGTCCGGACCCGTCGAGCAGCCCGGCCACCGGCCACCGGCGCCGGGCGGCGCTGTCCCGCCTCGCGGTAGCGATCACCTCGGGCAGGTCGTCCCGCTCGAGCAGGGCGGACACGACAGGCGCGAGATCGGTGATGTCGACGGCGTCGGCCCCCTCGACCAGCACGACACACGGGCCCACCCCGGGGTCGAGAACCCGGCCGATGAGGGTCGCCCGGTCGGCGTCGGTCGGCAGTATCTCCCGAGCACTGGGCATCTCGTCAACGTAACATCAGCACTGGGTGCCAGCGAGCTCGCGACCTGCGCCGATCGGCGTCCATACCGCTCCTGACCTGCAGATACAGCCCGTGAACCGCACCGAGGAGCAGCAATGACCAGCGACGCCGAGCCGGACCGCTACGCCGAGATCGCCGCCGCGCCCGCCGCGTTCAGCCTGACCGGCCGGCACGTCGTGGTGACCGGCGCCGGCCGGGGGCTCGGCCAGGGCATCGCGGTCTCCGCCGGGCTGGCCGGCGCCTCGGTCACCGCGGTGGCCCGCTCCGCCGACCAGCTCGACGAGACGGTACGGCTGATCAAGGACCGGGGCGGTGACTGCGTCGCCCAGGTCGCCGACCTCACCGACCTCGACGCCATCCCGGCGCTCGCGGCCGCCCTCGACCGGCACCAGCCCGTGGACGGCATCGTGCACGCCGCCGGGGTGCAGATCCGCAAGGCGGCGGTCGAGTACTCGGTCGCCGAGTGGCGCCAGGTGCAGACGGTGAACGTGGAGGCACCGTTCTTCCTCAGCACCGCGCTCGCCCGCGCCCAGCAGGCCGCCGGCCGGCCCGGTTCACACGTCTTCGTCGGCTCGCTGGCCAGTACCATCGGGCTGCCCAGGGGGGCGGCGTACGCGGCGTCGAAGACCGCCCTGCTCGGGGTGGCCCGCACCCTGTCCACCGAGCTCGCCGCACTGGGCATCCGGGCGAACGTGCTCGGCCCCGGCTACTTCCCCACCCAACTCACCGCGGACCTGCTGAGCGACCCGGCGCACCGCACGCGCATCCTCGGCCGCATCCCGATGGGCCGCCTCGGCACGCCGGCCGACCTGGCCGGAGTGGCGGTGTTTCTGCTCTCCGACGCGGCGCGCTACGTCACCGGTCAGCTGATCAACGTCGACGGCGGCTGGCTGGGCTCGTGAGGGTCGCACCCTGGCGTCGCGCTCGGCGTAGATGGACCGCTGGAACTCGCCGAACAACTGCTCGCCGGCCGCCGGGCGCCACTCGGTCGGCTGCAGGAACACCAGCCCGGCCACCTCGGAGCTGGGGTCGATCCAGCAGAACGTGTGCGAGTTGCCGGCGCTGCTCAGGCTGCCCGCACGCGGCCCGTCCGGCACCGCCTCGGCGTTCAGCATGAACCCGAGGCTCCACTGGGCCCCGATGTTCGGGTACAGCCGCATCTCCGGGTAGACGTTGATGTCACCGGCCGTCCGGACCCCGGCCAGGTCCACCACCTTCGGCACCCTCAGCGAGGCGGTCTGGTTGCTGCGCAGCAGCTCGGACGCCGCCGGGGACAGCAGCGACTCGTCCCGCCACAGCAAAGCCTCGACGAACTCGAGTAGTCCCTCGGTGTGGAGTAGAAGCTCGGGTAGCCGAGGACAACCGCTCGTCCGCTCGATGACCATCGCGATCAGGTTGGTGTCGGCGCAGTGCAGCCATCGGGTGCCCGGGGCGGCCAGCAACGTCACCGAACCGGGCCGGTACGGCGGCGACCACAGGTCCTCGAGGACGAGCGCGCCGTGCCACCACGAACCCACGGTGAAGCCGGCACGACAACCGATGGACCCTGCGTTTACGTTCCCGCCTCGGGCGGTCAGACCATGGTCAGGCCGCCCCGAGCGGCCCGGCAATGGTGAGGTTCACCGCCGGAAGGGGCGCGGCGCGCCGGGTCGGGCCGACACACTCGCGACCAGAGCGCCGTTGGCCCGCCAGTCGTGGGCGAACATCCCGAACGGGCGGCCGTCCACCAGCGGCGCGGCCGGGATACGGATCTGGTCCAGGTAACACATCAGCGGTTGCCAGAACTCGGGGTCGGAGACGCCGAGGTAGGACCAGGCCAGCCGCCGGTCGCTGGGCCAGGCCGGGACGGCGGTCATCGGCTCGGGGTCGGTGACCGGCGCCGAGGGCAGCAGTCGGGCGTCCGGGCGGACGACCTGGCGGGCCACCGCGATGTGATCGCCCTCCCCGGGCGCCGCGGCCGCCAGGCTCTGCTCCCAGGCCGCCGCGACCAGCGGGTCGGCGGCGATCTCGTCCGCGCGTGGCCGATCGAGCACCAGCCGCGTCGCGAACCCGATCAGCTGCCCGAGCCCGCGGTGGCGGAAGACCACAAAGGCGCTGGGTTGCCGATCGAGCCAGAAGCTGACCGTGCGGGCCGTCTCGACACCTTCGACCTCTGCGGCCATGGCCAGGATGTCCGCGCGGTCGCCGGGGCGCAGCGGCCGCTCGTCGACCAGGCTGTCGAGACGGGCCAGGATCGCCATGGGCACCGCGATGTTGTGCCGGCGCAGCGACCGGGCGATCCAGATGGCGTCGATGCCGGTGATCTTGCGCGCGATCAGCTCACCGAGTACGTAGTTGCGAACCCGGCGGTGGATCTCCTCGTAGCCGGCCGCGTCCCGCCAGCGCAGGTCCATCTCCAGCGCGTCCCGGACCACGTCGTGCGGGTAGATCCCGTCACTGCCGGTCTCGATGAACGACAGGCCACGCAGCCAGCTGAACAGCGCCCTGGCGTCCGGGTCCGTCGTGCCGCCGGGCAGCACGGCGCGGAGCAGGTCCTCGGTGGTGCTGTAGGCGTGCGCGCACACCTGCAGCGCGAGGCGGTGCTTCGGCGAAGGCACGGTGCCGACCAGTTCGGCCAGCATCGTCTCGATCACGTCGCGGGTCGGCGCCAGCACGGTGGGCGTCGTCGCTCCGGCCTGGGCGGCCACCTCGGCGGCCAGCGTCAGCGCCAACGGGTGCCCACCTGCGAACTGCAGCAGCGATTCGTGCAGCTCCGGTGCCACCCCCCGGACCAGCAGCAGGGCCGCCGCGTCGGACGGTGCGAGGTCGCGCAGCTGCTCCACCCGCAGCGCACCGGCCCAGGACGGGTCAGTCCGCCAGCTCGGACTGGGTGGGTTGCGGCCGGCGATGACCACCAGCACGTCCTCCGACAGCTGGGGCAGGAAGTCC
Source organism: Pseudonocardia sp. Cha107L01 (assembly GCF_052566575.1). NCBI lineage: Bacteria > Bacillati > Actinomycetota > Actinomycetes > Pseudonocardiales > Pseudonocardiaceae > Pseudonocardia > Pseudonocardia sp. Cha107L01. The sequence continues at coordinate 2,516,285 of NZ_CP199579.1, read as the reverse complement.
TCCCGCAGCCAGCTCTCCAGCGCCCGGCAGTGCTCGAAGTTGTCGATCAGCAGCACCAGGTCGGAGGTCACCACCGTCGCACCGGCCGCCGCGGTGAACGCCGCCGTCGACGACGCCACCAGGCGCCCGTCCACCCGCACGACGGTCCGCCCGGCCGTCACCGCGTCGTCGGCGAGCCGCCGCAGCAGGGTCGACTTGCCCACCCCGCCGGGCCCGTGCAGGAACAGCGCCACGAACGCGCTCGGCCAGCCGGCCAGCGCCGACCCGAAGAGCGCCCGCTCGGCGGCCCGGCCCACGAAGCCACGTTCGCGCACCGCTTGCAGGCGGTCGGCCAGCACACCCCGCCCGGCACCCGGCGCAGAGTTCGGTCCGGAGTTCACCGGCGGGGGGCCGGCCGGCGCGGTGCTCGGCGGCGCGGTGCTCGGCGGCGCGGTGCTCGGTGGCGCGGTGCTCGGTGGCGCGGTGCTCGGCAGCGCGGTGCTCGGCGGCGCGGTCGGTGAAAGGTTCGATGCAGTGCCCGGCGCGCGCTCAGGGCGGGAGCTCGGCCAGGCTGCCACCGCGGGGGTGGGCGGGTAGTCCGGCTCGCCGGCGCGCCGGCGGGCCAGTCCGGTGCCGCCCAGCCCGGTGCCCGCCGGCTCCGTGCTCACCGGCTCCGTGCTTACCGGCCCAGTGCTTACCAGCTCCGTACTCACCGGCGCCGTGCTCGCCGGCGCCGTGCTCACCAGCGCCGTGGTCGCCGGCGCCGTACTCGCCGACGCCGTACTCGCCAGCCCGGTGCCCACCTGACCGGCACCCTCCCGCACAGCCGCCCGCTGACCGCTCGGCGGGCTGGTGGGCGCCCGTCCGGCGGCCGGCAGGTCCAGCACCGGGTCGGCGCGCAGCATCCGCTCGTGCAGCGCGCGCAGGTCCGGCCCCGGCTCGATACCCAGTTCGCGGTCCAGCAGGCTGCGCACACCGCGGTAGACCTCGAGTGCCTCGGCCTGGCGGGCGCACCGGTACAACGCAAGCATCTGCAGCTCGCGCAGCCGCTCCTGCAGCGGGTAGCCGATGACCAGGCTGGCCAGCTCGGCGAGGACCTCGCCGTGCCGCCCCAGGTCGAGGTCCAGTGCGAGCCGCTCCTCCAGGGCGACCAGGCGCAGTTGGTCCAGCCGGGTCCGCTCGTGTGCCACGAACCTGCCCCGGGCCCCGGCCAGCGCCGGCCCCCGCCACAGGGCGAGCGCCTCGCGCAGCAGTCCCGCAGCCGGCGCGGTGTCTCCCTCGGCCCGCGACGACCGGGCCCGCGCGACGCGATCCTCGAAGACCGCCAGATCCAGTGCCTCCGGCGCCACCGGCAGCGCGTAGCCGCCGCGGCCGGACTCGATCAGCGACCCACCCTCGGGCCCGGGTAGCGCGCGGCGCAACCTGGAGAGATACGTGCGCACCGTCTCCCGCGCCGAGGTGGGCGCCAGCTCGCCCCAGAGCTGGTCGACCAACGTCTCCACCGCGACAGGCCGGCCGCCCCCGAGCAACAACAGCCCGAGCACCCCACACTGCTGTGGGGACCCCAGGTCGAGCTCACGCCCCTCGCGCCACGCCCGCACCGGGCCGAGCACACTGAATCGCACCTCTGCAGCGACCACGACCATTCCCCCTCGGATAGGTGTGGATCCTGTCAGGACAAGTTTTCCACGGACTCCCCGAGAATGCTTGTGCGCCTTCTCTCAAGCCGCGGCCGCGACAATGCGGGAAATCGCATGTGTCCGACCCATCGATCATGGCGAGGTCTTACGTCAACACGCCGGCGGTCGCTTCACGGGCACGTCAGGGGGTGCGCGACGGTGACATGCCGTCCCGACCTGGGCAAACGTTAACAATCCTAACCGTTGCGGTTGGGGCCCCACGTCATCGCATAGCGCAACGGCCGGCATCTTCTGACAGAACAATAGAAACCTCACCGTTACCGTGCGACCGTCAATGACGACCGCCGCCGGCCACTGTCCACATAACGATGGACCCAGGTCCATATTCATCAATGCCCGCGATCCGATTCAGGAACCGGGGCAGCCCGACGCGGGCAGGTTCACCTCGGCCCAGGTGGTCAGCTCGCGCAACGCCGGGAGCAGCGCCTGCCCGGCCGGGGTCAGTCGGTAGTCGACGGTGACCGGCGGGCCCTCGTCCACCGAGCGCCGCACCAGGCCTGCCCTGCCGAGCTCAGCGAGCCGATCAGAGAGCACCGAGTCGCTGATTCCGGCCACGGCGCGGCGCAGCTCGGAGAAGCCCAGCGGCCCCTCGAGCAGGGTGCCCAGCAGGACGCCGTTCCATCGCTTGCCCAGGAAGCCGAACGCACGCGACAACGCCGCGTCACAAACCCTCGGCTCGTGCGCCTCGTCACGTTCCCGCGCCATGACACCATCATAGCGTCGTGCTAGTTTTCCCTATGTCGCTCTTTTTTTAGAAGTAACAAGGGAGAACAGAGTTTCATGACTGACCTGGCCGAGAACCTGGTCGTACCGACCCTGACCCAGCTGGACACTGCCGCCCGGGCCGCGTTGTTCACCGAGGCCCGCACCGCGAACAGCTTCGACCCGAGCCCGGTGGCCGACGCCGAGCTGGCGTCCATCTGGGAACTGGCCAAGTGGGCCCCGACCGCGGCGAACACCCAGCCGCTGCGGGTCCTCTACGTCCGCACCGAGCAGGGCCGGGAGCGGCTTGTCGAGCACATGGCCGAGGGCAACAAGGCCAAGACCCTCGCCGCGCCGGCCGTGGCGGTGCTCGCCGTGGACACCCGCTTCCACGAGCACATCCCCACGGTGTTCCCGATCAAGCCCGAGCTCGCCCAGTACTTCGAGGCCGACGAGACAGCGCGCAACGAGACCGGCCAGTTCAGCGCAACCCTGCAAGCCGGCTATTTCATCCTCTCGGTGCGGGCGCACGGCCTGGCCGCCGGCCCGATGGCCGGCTTCGACGCGGCCGGCATCGACGCCGAGTTCTTCCCGGACGGTCGCTGGCACACGCTCCTCGTCGTCAACATCGGCCGGCCCGGCCAGAACCCGTGGTTCGAGCGGCTCCCCCGGTTGGACCACTCCGAGGTCGTCCAGTGGGCCTGACCGGCGGCGGTCACCAGCGCCTGCCCACCCGGGACTGACCCCAGGAGCAGGCCATCGGCCCCCACGGGCGGCGCGACACTTGGCCGACCTCCCATCGCGCCGCCCGCCCCCACCCGCCACAGGGGGCAAGGGGCGCAGCCCCAAAGCCCGGCAGAGAACCGAAGGTTCCGGCCAGCTTCTGGTCACCTAGCGCCTGGCGCAGGTGCTCCATGTCCGTGACCACGTCCCGGGTTCCGGCGTTGGCCAGCAGGTCCTTGCCGGAGCCCCGCTCGCACTTGGCCGCCGCCGTGTTGGCGACCTACCTGATCCACCCAACCGTCGCCTAGCTGACCTTGGGCCAGCACGCGGTGGGCCGGAGCTGGAGCTGTGCCACTCGAGGGCTCGTCCACCGAGTTCAACCACAGCCGGGTCGACGACGCGTTCGGAGCCCGCCACGGTTGAACTCGCCGAACCAGGGGTGACCACCGCACGGGCAAGGGGCGAAGCCGCAAGGCCCCCAGCCGGTGAACCAAGGGTGACCACCGCACGGGGGCAAGGGGCGAAGCCCCAAAGCCCGCCGGCAGGGAACCAAAGGTGACCACCGCACGGGGGTCCGGGGGCGAAGCCCCAAAGCCCGCCGGCAGGGAACCAAAGGTGACCACCGCACCGGGCAAAGGACGAAGCCCCAAAGCCCCCAGCCGGCGAACCAAGGGTGACCACCGCACGGGGGCAAGGGGCGAAGCCCCAAAGCCCGCCGGCAGGGAACCAAAGGTGACCACCGCACGGGGTCCGGGGGCGAAGCCCCTCGGGGCGGGGTGTGGGGGCTCCGCCCCCACGAGGCAGACGAGGAAACCCCCGGTTCGCGCACTCCGCGAACATGGATAGCCAATTTGACGAGTGGAGCTGAGGGGAATCGAACCCCTGACCTACTCGATGCGAACGAGTCGCGCTACCAACTGCGCCACAGCCCCAGGTGCGTCGTGCCGGCCGGACCGGGACGCGTTGAGCAGCCTATCAGCGGTCATTGACCGCTCGCGCGACGGTATCCCCTCAGCAGTTGCGAGTCGAGCTCGTGCAGCTCGGGGTCCTCGTCGTCCAGCTCGAGCACCACGGTGCCGCGCGGGCGCTCGGGCGGGGCGGTCGGGCGCAGCCGGGGCAGCGCGGGCACCTGGTCGGTGAAGTCGTCCTGCCCGAGCGCGCCGGCCACCTCCCGGTCGGCGGTCTCGTCGTAGTCGTCGTAGTCGGTCTCGTCGTAGTCGGCGTCGTCGTAGTCGGCGTCCGAGTCATAGTCGCCGTCCGAGTCCGAATCCGAGTCGTAGTCGACGTTCGCGTACCGCGCATCGGCCTCCCCCCGGCGGCGGGAGGCGGCCCGGGCGGCAACCTCTTCGCCCACGGTGGGGCGGCGGCGGGAGCGGCCGCGCCGGGAGGGTCGGTCGGTGCCCCGCCGGCGTTCGGGCCGGACCTCGTCCCACTCCGGTTCGTCGCCGAGCGGGTCCTCCAGCAGCGGGCTGCCCAGTGCCGAGCCGGCCGTGCCCGAGTAGCGGCTGCCGGCCATCCGGGCAGCTCGCCGGGTCCGGATGGACTGCTCCAGCCGCACCTGGCGACGTAGGTAGGCCAGGTATCCGATCAGGCACAGGTCCACGGCGGCGTGCACGTACCAGCCATTGGCCAGCGCCAACCCGCCGGCGGCCAACCCGGTGGCCACCGCGAGCAGGGCCAGCCCGAGCACCAGACGCTGCCGGAAGACGTACCGGGCCGCGGCGGCCGCCTCGGCTGCCTCGGCGTCGTAGCCGCCCCGGCCGGGCCGGTAACGAGGCGCCGGCGAGTGGTAGTCCGAATCGGGCGCCGCCGTGCCGTACGAATCCGTGCCGTACGAATCCGTGCCGTAGGAATCCTCGTCGTAGTAGTCCCGGTCGGCGTCGTTCGGGACAGGGTCGTTCGCGGCGGCGTCCATTGCGGTCACCTCCGAATCGCGGCGCCGGGGTCGTTGCAGGACCCGGCCGGACAACGCCGCATCACTCGGGCGCGGCGTCGGCTGTCGACGTCGCGCGGCCATCGGCACCAGCACGGCCAACCAGGTTGCGACCAGCCCAGCGAAGAGCAGTGAGCTGGGCACGCGCGCCTCCCCCGGTCGTACAGGCGTAGCTCACGGTAACCAGCGAAGTGGTCGCGATCATGGCGGCGCGCCGAGACCGGTAGCGTTATGACACCTTCACCGACCCGTGCCCCGGAGCTACGGGCGCGCGGCCTGACCCTTCCTGACCAGGCGCTCGACGAGGCCGACTTCGAGGTCCTCGAGGGTCAGCGCGTAGCAGAGGTGGTCCCGCCAGGCTCCGTCCACGTTGAGATACCGCCGGAACAGGCCTTCCTCCCGAAAGCCCAGCTTCTCCAGCACCCGACGGCTGGCGGTGTTCTCCGGGCGCACCGTGGCCTCGATCCGGTGCAGCCCGACATGACCGAAGCAGTGGTCGAGCACCAGCGCGCAGGCCGCCGTGGTCACCCCGCCGAGCACCGCGTGGCTACCCACCCAGTAACCGATGTAGGCCGACCACAGAGGGTCACGAACCACGTTGCCCACCATGACCTGGCCGGCGAACTCGCCGTCCACCGTGATCGCGAACGGCAACCCCAACCCGCGCCGGCCGATCGAGCGCAGCGCGCTCCACCGCGCCGGCCACTCGGCCGGCGTGTTGCGCTGTGTCCACAGGCCGGGCATGTCCGGCTCCCAGGGCGCCAGGTGCCGCTCGTCGCGGGACCGGATCGCCGCCCAGGCCCCGCCGTCGCGCAGCCGCACCGGGCGCACCCCGACCAGGCCGCCGGGCACCCGGAGCTGGCCCAGCGTGGCGGGCCATCCCGGGTGGCGGCCGAGGCGCCCGGATTCGGCGGAGTGGGCCACTGAGCTCAACTGCGCGGTGCCAGGAACGCCACCGTGACGTGTTCACCCACGGTGACCTCGGTGACGTGCTCAGCCAGCTCGATCAAACAGTTCGCCTCCGCCAGCGCGGTCAGCAGCTGGGTGCCGGACGCGCCGAGCGGCTGCACCAGGTACTCGCCGGTGGCCTCCTCGCGCAGCAGCCGGGCCCGGAGGTAGCCGCGCCGCCCGGGGATCGAGGTCACCGGGGACAGCAGCCGCGCGTTGATCCGCCGCCGCCTCGGGTCGTTGCGGCCCAACGTGGTGCGGATCAGCGGGCGCACCAGTACCTCGAACAGCACCAGCGCGCTGACCGGGTTGGCCGGCAGCAGGAAGGTGGGCACCTTGTGCCGGCCCAGCCGGCCGAAACCCTGCACCGAACCGGGGTGCATCGCGACCCGGCCGCCGTCCACGTCACCGAGCTCGCTGAGCGCGTCCAGGATCTGCTGGCCGGCCGAGCCGCCGATCCCGCCGGAGATCACCAGGATCTCGCTGTTGGACAGGTGGTCCTCGACGGCCGAGCACAGCCGCTCCGGGTCCCGGGGCACCAGGCCGACCCGGACGGCGTCGGCGCCGGAGTCCCTGGCGGCGGCGGCCAGCGCGTAGGAGTTCACGTCGTACACCTCACCGGCGCCCGGGTCGCGGGCCACGTCCACCAGCTCGTCGCCGACCGAGAGCACCGCCACCCTCGGCCTGGGGTGCACCAGCACCCGCTCCCGGCCGACGGCGGCGAGCAGCCCGACCTGCGCGGCGGCGATGACCGAGCCACGCCGGACGGCTATGTCGCCGGGCTGCACGTCCTCGCCGATGCGCCGCACGAAGGCCGCCGAGGGGACCGCCCGGTAGATGGACACCAGTGCGGCGTGGCCGTCGGTGTCGGCCGTCGGCACCACCGCGTCGGCCAGCGTGGGCAGCGGCGCACCGGTGACCAGCCGGACGGCCTGGCCGGGCTGCAACCGGTGCGGCTGCCGCGAGCCGGCGGCGATCTCGCCGACCACCGGGAGCTGCACCGCGTTGTCCGGGCCGGCCCCGCTGAGGTCCACACTGCGCACCGCGTAGCCGTCCACCGCGGCCTGGTCGAACCCGGGCAGCGCGCGTTGGGCGACCACTTCCTCGGCGCAGAGCATGCCCTGGGCGTCGGCGATCGCGACTCGGACCGGGGCTGGGCGGACAGCGGTGGCCAGCACCCGAGCGAGCTGCTCGTCGACAGATCTCACGCCCTGGACACCCCTCCCTCGTCGCGCGGCCCAGCGGCCCGCACCCGGCGGCACGGACGTCTTACCCTGCCCAACTGTCGGCATGCGTCGAAGTCACGCTCCGCACACCGGTTGTGGGTAGACCTCACCCACTTCCGCACGGCCCGCGCGGGCCGTCAGAACCCCGCTGACAGCCCGTCCGAGCCGGTTCAGGCGCCTCGGACGCCCGAGCCGGTCCAGGCCAGCCGGTCGGCCAGCCACTCCTTGAAGGCCGGCCCGTAGTCCTCGTCGGCCAGCATGAAGTCGACGTAGGCGCGCGCGTAGCCGCCCGGGTTGCCCAGGTCGTGGCGACCGCCCCGGTGCACCACCACGTGCACCGGATGGCCCTCGGAGATCAGCAGCGCGACCGCGTCGGTCAGCTGCAGCTCGCCGCCGGCACCTGGGGTGATCCGCTTCAGCGCGTCGAAGATCTGCCGGTCCAGCAGGTAGCGCCCGGCGGTGGCGTAGGTGGACGGCGCCTCGTCGGCGGGCGGCTTCTCCACCATGTCGCGAACGATCTTGACGTCCGGGTCGGCCGTGTCCTCCACGTCGAACACGCCGTAGGCGCTGATCTGCTCGCGGGGCACGTCGATCGCGCACAGCACGCTGCCGCCGTAGCGCACCCGCACCTCGGCCATCCGGCTCAACACCCCGGACGGCAGCACCAGGTCATCGGGCAGCAGCACGGCAACCGCGTCCTCATCGGGCCCGAGCGCGTCGGCGGCGCAGCCCACCGCGTGGCCGAGGCCCTTCGGCTCGTGCTGGGTGACGGTGTCGACCTCGAGCAGCTCAGCGGCCCGGCGGACCTTCGCGGCGAGCTCGCCCTTCCCCCGTTTCTCCAGGGTGGCGGCCAGCTCGGGCTGTGGCGCGAAGTGCGCGGCCACGGCGTCCTTGCCCGGTGAGGTGACGATGAGAAGCCTTGCCGCGCCCGCCGCGGCCGCCTCGGCGGCGACCATTTCGATGCCCGGCGTGTCGAGGACCGGGAGCAACTCCTTGGGCACCGTCTTGGTGGTCGGCAGGAACCTCGTCCCCAAGCCAGCGGCCGGGACGATCGCGGTTCGGAAAGGTTGGGATGCCTGCATGGTCGGCGAGCCTATCCGCGCCGGTAGCCTGGGGTCTTGGTGGCCGACCTGACTGACTCGTGCGGTGTGACCGAAACCGTCCCCTACCGAGCCGAGCCATGCCTCGCCGAGGCGGCCGGAGCACTGACGCCCCGAGCCACGGGCCGGAGACCATGACCACACCCGGCGACAGCCCGAACGCCACCCGGACGAGCAAGAAGGTGTGGCGTACCCAACTCCTGGACGAACGGCGCGCGCTGCCCGCGGAGCTGCACGAGTCGGAGGCCGAGTTGCTCGCCGCCGCCGCGGTGGCCGCCGCGGCCGGTGCCACCGACCCGGTGTGCTGTTACGTGCCGATCGCCGGCGAGCCCGGGTCGATCAGGATGCTGGACGCGCTGCGCGAGGCCGGGCACGAGGTGCTGCTACCGGTGGTGCCGATCGACCGGGCCGGGTCCCTCGGTCCCCGGGGCCCGATGAACTGGGCGCCGTACGAAGGGGTGGATTCCCTGCTCAGCGGCCCGTACGGGTTGCGGCAGCCGGCCGGTCCCGGGTGGGGGCCCGCCGCGGTGGCAACCGCCGACCTGGTGCTGGTGCCGGCGCTGGGTGTGGATCGCCGAGGGGTGCGGCTGGGCCGGGGCGCGGGCTGGTACGACCGGACCCTGCCACTTGCCAGGCCGACCACGCCGCTCGTTGCCGTGGTGCGCGATTGCGAGGTGCTCCCGGCACTGCCGATGGAGCGGCACGACATACTCATGACCGGTGTGCTCACGCCACAGCACGGGCTGCGAGCGATACCGCTCAGTCTGGACTAGACTGGCACTCGTTGGGTACGAGTGCCAGCTACAGATGGCACGGTGCGGAGGAATCAAAGGTGCCGACCTACCAGTACGCCTGTACGTCCTGCGGACACCGGTTCGAGGCACAGCAGGCTTTCACGGACGCAACGCTGACCGAGTGCCCCGAGTGCTCCGGCCGGCTGCGGAAGGTGTTCTCCTCTGTCGGGATCGTCTTCAAGGGGAGCGGCTTCTACCGCACCGACAGCCGGTCCGCCCCGGTCGTCGCCGGCAGCTCCTCGGAGGGCAAGTCGGAGTCGAAGTCGGAGTCCAAGTCGTCGGAGTCGTCCGGTTCGGGCGACTCGTCGTCGGGCAAGTCGAGTTCGTCGTCCGGTTCGTCGGGGTCCGGTTCGTCGGGGTCCTCCGGTTCGTCGGGCTCCTCGGGGTCGAGCAGCACGACGGCCGCCAAGGCCTCCTGAGCGCGCGGCCGGCGCCCGCCCGGGTCCGGATCAGCCGGCGCCGAGCCGCTCGAACGCGAGCGCGATCTCGATCAGCCGCGCCTCGCTCCACGGCGTCCCGATGAGCTGCAGGCCGACCGGCAGCCCGTCCGCACCGACCCCACCAGGGACCGAGATCGCCGGCAGCCCGGCCACGCTGACCGGGAAGGTGTAGCGGATGAACGTCGTGAACGTGTCGACGGTCCGGCCGTTGTGCCGCATCTCGACGTGTTCGTCGATCGGCACCGCGGTCGCCGGCGTCGCCGGTGTCAGCAACGCGTCCACCCCGTCCAGCGCGGCCATGAACCCCCGCCTGATCGCCGGCACGGTCTCGGCCAGCGCACGGGCGTACTGGTGACCCAACACCGGAGTCGCCGCCGGCCCGATCTGGCCCTCGATCACCGCCCGGACATCGGGGCCGAACGCGGCCAGTGACCCGGCCAGCCCGCCGGCGATGCCGGCCTCGGTGAGCATGTTCTCCGCGAGCACCACGCCTTCGGGTACGACCGTCAGGAACCCGGTCTCGATCGCCACCTCGACGTCGGCCACAGTGACCGGGACGAGCTCGACGCCGGCCGTGCGCAGTCGTGCGTAGGCCTCGCCGAGGACCCGGTCGACATCCGGGGTGTTGTCCTCGGCGAAGTACCCCTCCGGCACGCCGATGCGCAGGCCCCGAAGGGCCCGGTGGTCGTCCACGGTCGGGGCCGCGAGGGTCCGGCCGGTCGGATCGTGCCGGGCGTACGGGTCCCGGGGATCCGGACCGACCGACAGCACCCGCAGCAGCGCGGCGGCGTCCGCGACGGTGCGGGTGATCGGCCCGATGACGTCGAAGCTCCAGGACAGGCCCAGCATGCCGCCCCGGCCGACCCGCCCGAGTGTGGGTTTCAGGCCGACGACACCACAGAGCGCGGCCGGGATCCGCACCGAGCCGCCGGTGTCCGTCCCGATGGCGGCCGGGCAGAGCCGCGCGGCCACCGCCGCCCCGGAGCCGCCGCTGGAACCGCCGGGGATGCGCGACGGGTCGTAGGGGTTGCGGACCGCCCCGTAGTGCGGGTTGTTCGAGGTGATGCCGAGGCCGATCTCGTGCATGTTGGTCTTGCCCAGCACCAGTGCGCCGGCCCCCTTGAGCAGGTGCACGGCCGTCGCATCGCGCTCGGGAACCCAGTCCCGCAACAGCGCGGTGCCGCCGGTGGTCGGCACCCCGGCGGTCGCCAGCCCGTCCTTGATCCCGAGTGGGATGCCGTGCAGCGGCCCGACGACCGTGCCCTTCGCCTGCAGGTCGTCGAGGTGGGCGGCCTCGGCGAGGACCTGCTCGCCCCGGTGCAGCAGGAATGCGTTCAACGCCGCCGGCCGGTCGAGCTCGTCGATGCGCGCGAGGCACGCGGCCGTGAGCTCGCGGCTGCTCAGCTTCCCGCTGCTGATGGCGGCGGCCAGCGCCACCATCGGCATGGCCAGCAGCTCGGCGTGCGGCTCGCGACCGGCCGGCGGCGGTGGCGGCACGAGCGCGTCGAACGGACCCGGCTCTGGCATCTGCGCACTCCGCTCGTTGCCGGCGCCGGCTCGTTCCGGTGCGACCGCCAGCTTGTCCACAGGGCCCCCGGTTGTCCACAGGCCGGCGCTCGGTCACCGCGCGGGTGCTGTCCGGCTCCTAGCGTGGCTCAGGTGGACGACACCGACAAACGCGCCGAACGAGGCGCCTCGCTCAGGGCGCTGCGCCCCGGCCGGCGTCTCGACCTGGCCGGCGGCTTCGGCTGGCGCCGGATGATGCTCGCCCGCCGGGTCGCGGCCGGGATGCTGGTGGTGACCGCGCTGATCCTGGCGGTGAGCGCCCCCGATGCGGCGACCGGCAGTGCACCGGTCGTGGTGGCGGTGCGCGAGCTCGCCTCGGGCACCACGGTGCGCCCCGGCGACGTCGAGGTCCGGCGGTGGCCGCCCGAGCTGGTGCCGGCCGGTGCGCTGCGCGGGCTCGGCGACGTCGAGGGGCGGGTACTGGCCGGCGCCGCCAGCCTCGGCGAACCGCTCACCTCGGTGCGGCTCGCCGGGCCTGAGCTGGCGGCCCGGGCCACCGGCGGGCGCGACGGGGTCAGCGTGCCCATCCGGCTCGCCGATGCCGACGTGGCCGGCCTGCTGAGCCCGGGTCGGGTGGTGGATGTCGTCACGGTTGGCCAGCGATCCGACCAGCCCACGGTGCTCGCGACCGGTGCGGTGGTCCTCACAGTGCTGCCCGCGGAGGCCAAATCCGCAGGTCGGGGGCGGTTGGTGTTGATCGCGGTACCGAGGGCGGTGGCGAGCAGACTGGCCGCGGCGACATTGGGTCAGGACGTGACGGTTACCCTCCGCTGAAGTTGTCTTCGTCCACACGCTGCTGGTCGCACGGTTTTCGAGGGGGTATATGCCATGCTCAAGGGCTTCAAGGACTTCCTGCTGCGCGGCAATGTCGTCGATCTGTCCGTCGCGGTGGTCATGGGTGCGGCGTTCGGCGGGATCGTCAGCGCGTTCACCGACAAGATCATCAAACCGCTGCTGAACGCGATCACCCCGCCGAGCAGTCCGGGGTTGAGCCTGCAGCTGGTCGCCGGCAAGCCGAGCACGCAGATCGACTTCGCCGCCCTGATCACCACCGCGATCAACTTCGTGATGGTGGCCGTGGTGGTCTACTTCGTCATCGTGCTGCCGATGAAGACCATCCAGCAACGGCGCAGGCGCGGTGAGGAGCCCGGCCCCGCCGAGCCGACCGACATCGAGCTGCTCAAGGAGATCCGCGACCTGCTCAGTGTGCAGGCCGGGTCGAGGTCGTCAGGGTCGCGGGACGGCTCGCTGGACGGGCAGGCTGGGGACAACCTGGCCCGGGACGGTCAGCCCGAACGTCTCCCGTCCCGGGACGGCCAGTCCCGGGACCGCCAGTCCCAGGCCAGTCAGCCTCAGGACGGCCAGCCTCGGGACGGCAAGGCGCAGGGCGGCCAGGCTCAGGACGGCCAGGTGCAGGGCGGGCAGGCTCAGGACGGGCAGGTCCGGGACGGGCACTCCCCGGACGGAGCCAGGCCCACCGAGCGGGCCGAGCACGCTGTCGCTTCCCCGGCCCGCGAGGAACCGGCGCTGTTCACCCAGCCGGACACCCCGGTGCCCGTGTCACCGGGCGTGGCGCCGACGGCCGCGCCGGCGCGGTCCGGATCGGGCAGCGGGACGCCGGGCTCCATCGGGAGCACCGGCCGCGCCATCAGGCCGATCGGTGGACCCGAGCACCCGGTCGGACCGGGATACGGGTCGGGGACCGCGTACGGCGCACCGACCGATCCCGGACCGGGCAGCGACGGCGGCCAGCAGGCACCCGGTGGTCAGGACTCCGGCGGCGGGCGGCACAGCGCGCCCGCACAGCCCACCCAGCAACCGCCTCAACAGCCGCCGGGGCGCTCCCGGTAGAGCCGCAGGTGTGCCTCGGCGGCCGCCGACCAGGTATGCCGCCGAGCCAGCGCCACCCCGGCGAGCGCCCGCTCCCGCTCCACGGCAGCGACGGGCGGCGGCGTCTCGGACAGGGCCCCGGCGAGCGCGTCGGCCAGCGTCTCGGGGCCGTCGGCGAACCGGGCGGTCCCGCCGAACACCTCGCGCAGCACCGGCAGGTCGCGCAGCACCACCGGCACCCCGGCGGCCAGCGCCTCCATGGCGGCCAGCCCGAAGCCCTCCTTGGTTGACGGGAACGCGAACACGTCGGCACCGGCCATCAGTGCCGGCAGCTCGTCGTGCGCCACCGGGCCGAGCAGCACCGGTTCGACGCCCAGCTCCGCCGCCCTGGCCAGTACGTCGTCCCGGTACCCCCGGTAGTCGAACAGGGTGTCACCGCCGGCGAGCACCAGTGCCACGTCCGGCGCCCTCGACCGCAGCAGCGCCATCGCCTCGACCAGGTCGGCGGTGCCCTTGCGGGGTTCGATGCCGCCGACCGCGAGCACGTAGCGGCCGAGTTTGTGTCGCCAGCCGGCGCGCTGCCCGGCGGCTACCGGGTCCGCCGGGTCGGCGGCCGAGGCGAACCGGTCGGCGTCCACCCCGTTCGGGATCACCGTGGCCCGGATGCCCCACCCGGCGGCCAGTTCGGCGGCCACCGACCGGGACACACACACGTGCCGTGCCGGTTCCCGCAGCGCCTTCTCGTGGCAGGCCACCAGCTCCGGGGTGCTGAACTGGTCGATGTGGTGCACGGTGCGCAGCACGTCCGGCCGGACGGCGAGGGCGGCGTTGGCGCTCAGGCAGTCCTGGGCGTGCACCACGTCGGCGGTCAACCCGTCGGCCCGCAGCGCGGCCGTGAGCTCGGCGATCGAGCGGACGATGCGCGGTCCCATGGACTCGCCGTCCCGGTCCTCGAACGGCACCAACCGGACCCGCACCGCCGGGTCCACCGGCCGGAAGAAGCCGGCATCGCCGCCACGGCCCAGCGTCCACACCTCGACGTCCTGACCCAGCTCGACCAGCGCCTCGGCAAGCGCCAGGGTGTGCACCACACCCCCGCGCGGCTTGGTCGAGTAGGTCAGCAGCGCGATCCTCACGGCTCGACGACAACCGGCTCGGCAACCTCGGGCTCGGCACCGGCCGGCTCGTCGGCCTGGGTGACCGCCGGCTCACCGGCCGGGTCGACCATCGGCTCCGAGTGGTACGCGGCCGGGCGCAGCTCGGCCAGGTGGTGCAGCACCCGGCGGGACCTGGCCACCTCGGCGGCCAGGTCGACCTCGGCCACCGCGAGGCCGGCCTTGGACCAGGTACGGGCCCGGATGTCACCACCCGGCCCGACCACCTTGGCGTTGCCGAGGAAGGTCAGCGCGCCGCTGCGGCCGGTCTGGTTCGCCGAGACCAGCACCACCTGGTTCTCCGCCGCCCGCGCGCAGTCGTAGAGGTCGAACAGCCGCGCCTGGCGGTCCTTGACCAGCCGCCGCGCCGGGTCGGTCAGGCTGGTCGGCCAGGCGGACAGGCAGGCCAGCAGGATCGCCCCGTCCGCCGCGAGCGCCCTGGCCGCCTCGGGGAACGTCTTGTCGTAGTCGATCAGCATGCCCAGCCGGCCGATCGGTGTGTCGAACGCGGCGAACCGCTCACCCGAGGCGTAGCTCTCCCGCTCACCCGGCGCCAGGTGCACCTTGCGGTGCCGACCGTGCACACCGGCGCCGGACAGGCACACCGCCGCGTTGTAGGTGAGCGCGCCGACCCGCTCCCGGTACCCGAGACAGAGCACCAGATCGCCGGCCAGCTCGGCGAGCCGCTCGAACACCGGGTCGTCCGCGTCCAACGCCGGCGGCAGCTCGTCCGGGCCCGGTTGCCCGCGCAGGTCCTCCAGGTAGCCACCGAGCGTGCCGTCGGGGAGCACGAGCAGCCCGGCCCCGGCCCGCTTGGCGGCCTCGACGATCGAGGCCACCCGGTCCAGGTCGAAGTCCAGGTCGCGCCCGAACTGTGCGGCCGCCGCCGCGAGAAATACCACCGTCGCGGGTCCGCGCTATCCCACCGGCACCGGAGCGGAGCCGGCGAGTACCTCGGCGAGGTCACCGGCACTCGGCCCCGACATCCGCGCGCAGGCGCAGGCCGGATACGCCGCCAGGTCCGCCGCCGCGTCCCACACCCGCGCCGCGACGTCCACGGTCTCGCCGTCCCGGGCGGCCGACACCGCACCCGCACACGCCAGCCCGGACGCGAGCGCCACGGCGATCCCGGAACACCAGACCGGATCGCCGGTGTGCAGCGCGTCGCCCACCGCGACCAGGCCGGGCAGCCGCGCCATCGCCGAGGCACCGCCGCGGCGCACCGGCGGCAGTCGCAGCGAAGTCACCCCGGTGATCGGCTCGGCCGCGGCCGGATCCACCCAGTCGGCGATCGCCGGAATGCTGCTCGCGGCGGCCTGGAAGCCGTCCGGGGAGCTCAGCGGTGCCAGCCGGGACTCGCCGGCCCCGTTCGCTGCGCCGACCGGCACGGTGAACATCACAGTGAACGTGTTGTTGTCCGCCGGCACCACCCGGCAAGAGTAGTCGCCGAAGTCACCACCGGCGGCCAGGCCCAGGTTCAGCTCGCCCGGTTCGCCCGGCCAGTGCAGCGCGTAACAGCGCGTGTAGAAGTCGGCGCCGGTCGGCGCGGTGTCCGGGTCCGCCCGGGGCTCGGCCAGCCGAGGGTGACCCAGGTCGTCCAGCCAGCTGCTGACCGGCCCGAACGCCCCGGTGGCGTCCACCGCGATGTCGGCCGGCACCACGGCGCGGCCGACGAGTACCCCGGACAACCGGCCGCCACTGGTCTGCAGGCCGGTGGCGGCCGCCCCGCTGTGCACCCGCAGCAGTGACTCCCGCTCCGCGACCCTGCGCAGAACCCAGTCGAACACCGGCCGACGCACCGCCAGCGCGGTACCCGACTCCGCCGAGGTGGGCCCGTCCCACCGGCCGGCGGACGGGCCGACCGACCACTCCCGGGCGCCGAGCTCGAGCAGCTGCCGCAGCACGTCCGGCAGTTCGTCGGCGAGCACCTGGTGGGACTTGGGCGAGAACACGTGTCCCTGGCCGGCGTGCGGCGCACCGTCGCGGTACCAGCTGCCGGCGCCGCGGCGGCCGCTGGGCGCGGTTGCGGCGTCCCGCTCCAGCACGTCGACCGGCACGCCGCGGCGCGCCAGCGCGATCGCCGTGGTCAGCCCGGCCACTCCGGCGCCGAGCACAAGCACTCTCGACGAGCTCGTCGTCATCTCGGTACGGGGTATCGGGATCTCCTCCGGGTTTCGCATCAGCTGACCGCCCGCATCGAATGCGGCGCGTAGTAGGTGTCCGGGCGACGGTCGGCCAGATGGCACATGAAGCGCCGGGCCAGCGCCAGCTCGGACGGCACGTCCACGTCCACCGTCGCCACGCCGGCCGTGACCCCGGTGCTGGCCAGCACGTCCCCGCCAGGGCCGACCACCTTGGCGCTGGCCACGAAGCGCAGCGATCCGAAGCTGCCGGCCTGGTTGGCCGAGGCGAACACCACCTGGTTCTCCAGCGCGCGGGCCGCGTCGAACAGGTTGTGCCGCTTCGTCCAGCGGTCCTGGGCCAGGTCGGGCGCCGGCGCGGTCCGGCTGGTCGGCCAGGCGGACATGCAGGCGATGATCTGTGCACCGTCCAGCGCCAGCGCCCTGGCCGCCTCGGGGAACGCCTTGTCGTAGCAGATCAGCATGCCCAGTCGGCCGACCGGCGTATCGAAGGCGGCGAAGCCACTGCCGGCCGAGTAGTACGAGTCCTCGGCCAACGGTTGGTGCACCTTGCGGTACACCCCGTGTACGCCGGCGCCGGAGAAACAGACCGCGCTGTTGAACCGGCGACCGTCGGCGATCTCGCAGTAGCCGAGGCAGACCACCAGGTCACCGGCGGCGGCGGCCAGCTCCGCCAGCTCGGGACCGTCGACGCTGAGCTCCGGCGGACCGGGATCGTCCTTCTCCAGTGTGCTGTCCGAGTCGGACAGGTCGACCAGGTAGCCGCCGAGGCACGCTTCGGGTAGTACCAGCAGGTCGACGCCGTCCTCGCGGGCCTGTTGGATCTGCCCGGTGACCTGGTCCAGGCTGCGTCGCAGGCCACGGCCGTACTCGGCCGCGACGGCGGAGATGCGGATGCTCATCGCTCGCCTCCGCGCTCGTTCCGCTCCTCACTCGCTAGCGCTCGCTGCGATGCTCGCTCGCTGTCGGCTTCGGTGCCCATGCCTCGCCTCCGCGCTCGTTCCGCTCCTCGCTCGCCAGCGCTCGCTGCGATGCTCGCTCGCTGTCGGCTTCGGGTCCTCATGCCGCTCCCATCCCGGTCACCGCATCCGCGACGACCTCGGTGTACTCGCCGTCCGGCCAGCGCAGTCGCACCCCGGCACCCGGGCGCAGCCGCCCGCAGACCGTCGAGGTGGTGCCCGGCGCGGGCGGCGGCGTGGTCTCGCCGACCCGGTCCGCGGTGATCATCGCGTAGCCGGGGAAGCAGGTCAGCCAGTCGCCGACGGTCGCCCCGGCCGGCCGGGGCACGGCCGCGACATCCAGCTCGGCGGCACAGCCGGAGGCCTCGGCGAGCATGCCGAGGGTGCCGGCCAGCCCGGCCATCGAGACGTCCTTGGCGGCCGCCGGCCCGGCGAGCGCCACCGCGCGCTGCTGCTCGCGGAGCACGGCCGGCGGGCGGTGGCTGGTGGAGTCCCACTGCCGGCCGGTGTGTCCCTCGCGCCAGCCGCCGCCCAGGTCCGCGGTGACCCGCACCTCGTCGCCGGCCCGACCGCCGCCAGCCGGTACCGGGCGCTCGGTGCGGCCCAGCGCGGTGACCGAGAGAGCGGCGGGTACCCCGAGCTGGGTGTGGCCGCCGAGCACCGGGACACCCCAGGCGGTCGCCGCCGCACGCAGCCCGGTGAGCACCCTGGCCGCGAAGGAGGCGTCCCGCGCACCCACCGCGTCCAGCAGCCCGACCGGGACCGCGCCCATCGCGGCCAGGTCGTTCACGTTCACCAGTACGGAGCACCAGCCGGCCCACTCCGGGTCCCGCTCCACCATCGACGGCAGGATCGCGTCGCAGGCGGCGATCAGGTCGCTGCCCGGTACCGGGGCGCCGTCGTCACCGACGAAACCCGCCGGTGCGCCGGACATTCCCGCCAACAGGGCCTGCAGCGGAGCCTTCGTGGCGGCGACGAGCGCGGCGATCCGGTGCACCGGCCAGCGCATCAGGACGTGCGGAGCGCCGAACACGTCCACCGGGGCCAGCCGCTGCCAGCCCAGCCGGCCGAAGAACACCTCGTTGGCCGCCTGCACGGTGGCCTCGAAGCGAAGCGCGCCGGCCCCTTCGGCGGTCGCGCAAGCGGCACGTACCAGCGCCGCCCCGAGCTGGGCACCCCCGCGCCGCGCGGCCGGGTGCACCGCGAGCCGACTGCCGGCCCACCAGCCGAGGTCGGTCTCGGTGACCGGGGCCAACCGCACCCCGCCGACCACCGGGTGCTCCGGGTCCCCGGTGTCCCGCGCCACCAGCACGACGGTGCGCGGGTCGTCGTCGATGTCGTCGCCGTCATGGCCCCGGAACAGCCCCTGCTCGGCGACGAACACCTCCCGGCGCAGCTCGCGGTACCGGGACAGCGCGGCCGGGTCGGCGCCGCTGTCCACCCGCTCGATCAACAGCGCCGGCCTGGGTGGGGTACGCGGCGGCCGGCCGATGAGCAGCTCGCAGACGTCCACCGCGGCACCCCGCGCCACGCGCGCCGACGGGATGGCGGTGCGGGTGGAAGTGTGCGTGACGGTGTGGGCGGCGGCGTACGGCTCGGTACCTCCGGAGAGCACGTCAGCCCCCGACCGTGGACAGCGCGCTGCACGCCCCACAGGCGGCGCAGCCGGCGCCCTGGTCCGCGCCGCGCATACCGGCGGCGCTGAGCAGCCCGGCCACCCGGGAGGTCACCTCGGCGAGCAGCGCCGGAGCGGGCGCCCGCGCGCCGTCCACGTCCACCGCCAGCGTGCCGGCGGCCGGGCGGAACGGCACCACGAACGGGTAGACGCCGCGCTCGATCAGCTCGGCCGCGCCTGCGACCAGCTCGTCGGCTTTCTCGCCGAGGCCGACCAGCAGGTACGTCGAGACGCGGTTGCGGCCGAACACCTCGACGGCGCGGTCCCACGCCGCCCAGTACTCGGCCAGCGGCACCGTCGACTTGCCCGGCATCCAGCGGCGGCGCACCTCGTCGTCCAGCGACTCCACATGGATGCCGATCGCGGTGGCGCCGGCCTCGTGCAGTGCGTCGATGGTGTCCAGGTCGGCCGGCGGCTCGCACTGCACCTGGATCGGCAGCTCCGGCACGGCGGCCTTGACCGCGACCACGCAGCGGGCCAGGTGGGTGGCGCCGCGGTCACGGCCGCGACTGGTGCCCGTGGTCATCACCATCTGACGCACCCCGTCCAGCCGGACGGCCGCCTCGGCCACCTCGGCCAGCTGGGCCGGGGACTTCACCGCCACCGTGGACCCGGCGCGCAGCGACTCCTCGATGGCGCAGAACCGGCAGCGGGTCTCCGGGTCGTAGCGCATACAGGTCTGCACCACGGTGGTGGCCAGCACGTCCGATCCGTGCAGCCTGGCGAGCTGCTCGTAGCGGACGCCCTCGGCGGTCGACAGGTCGTAGAACTTCGGCCGGCGGACCGGCTCGACCTCCAGCCCGGTGTCGGTGCCCTCGTAGAGCAGCCGGCGACCGCGCAACGAGTACGGGCTGGTGGAGACGATGGGCAGCGCCGCGCTCCGGCCGCCGATGACGAGATGCCCGTCGTCGGTGGGGCCGGCTCCGGCGCGGCGCTGAACCGGAGCATCGGCGTCGTGGCCGCCCTCGCCTGATTCCAGCCGGACCCCGCGCACCGCGAGGTCCGTCCGGCTGGCCAGGATCACCGGTTCGGCGGTCTCGACCTGAGCCGGTGAATCAGCGAGTTCGGCCATCAGAACATGTAGGTCGAGTTGATGATCGCGCCCTTGCGGGCGTAGTGGATCAGCGCGTCCTGCACGTCCAGCGGGTGGGTGGGGATGACACCGTCCATCAGGTCCTCTTCACGGGCGCCGTGCAGGGACAGCCCGAACCGGCAACAGAACGCCTTGCCGCCCTCGGCGATGAACGTGGCCAACTGGTTGTTGATGTTGTGCTCACCGGGGAAGGCGGACGTGCCGGTGGTCGGGAAGCCCCGGGTGGCCAGGCAGTTCAGCGAGCCGGGGCCGTAGAAGTAAAGGGCCGACTCGAAACCCTTCCGCAGAGCCCGGGTGGCCTGCAGAATGGCTACGAAGCTCACGCTGGACTCGTGTGCGATGCCGTGGACGAGCGTGAAGTAGACCTCGCCGTCCTCGGCCTGGTAGTCCGGGAAGACCTTGGTCCCGCCGTAGATCGAGGAGCCCTCGGGCAGCGACGGGTGCGGGATCTCGGACAGGCTCTTCTGCTCGACGTCACTCAGGGCGGTCGTGCTGGTCATGAAGGGCTCCTTGGCTGGGTAGCTGCGGTTGGCTCCTAGCAAGGAGACTGCTCAGCTGTGTCCGGCCGATGACATCCGGAACAAACGGGCGTTACCAAGATCCCTGTAGACCCGTTTTTCGCGAAACATCCCGTTTACCAAATCCAGCGGAGCGCGCCGACCAGCGCAAACCCGCGCGCCTCCGCACCCCGCCACGGCACACATCCCGGTAGCACCGGACACACGATGGGCAGTGTGTGCGGCGGCACCGCGATGTGTGCGGCGGTATCAACTCCTAGCCGCCGTGGTGCGGCGGCCGGTTCTCGGTGTACCAGCGGTCATCCGCGCCGGCCGGCGGGCCACTCTCGGACCGGTCGTCACTGGTCGCCTCCGGCAATACGTCGCCGAACACCTCGGCCAGCCGACGGCGCCTCGCGGCCGCCCGCACCGCGTCACCCAGCTCAGGCCCAGCCTGCTCGGGCTCGCCCAGTTCAGCCTGCTCGGTCACCTCGGCGGGCCCGGTCACCTCGGGCCCGGCCACCTCGGGTCCGGCCACCTCGGGTCCGGCCACCTCGGGCTCGGTCACCTCGGCCCCGGCCACTTCGCGCTCGGTCACCTCGGCGGGATCGCCCACCTCAGGCCCGCCCAGCTGGGGCGCCAGCTCAGCCGTCGCGGCCGGTTCCACAGCGGGTTCGCCGCGTTCGCTCCGCTCGCCGGGTTCGGTAGCCAACGCGGGACGCCTCAACTCAGGCGTCGTCGAGCCCGGAGAGCTCCTCGATCACGTGCGGGGCCAGCGGGGTGAGCGTGGCCATGCCGTCGCGGATCGCCGCGCGGGACGCCGCCAGGTTCACCACCAGGGTGCTGCCGGACACGCCGACCAGGCCACGGGACAGCCCGGCATCGATCGCACCGGCGGCCAGCCCGGACGCCCGGATGGCCTCCGCGATGCCCGGGATCGGGCGGTCCAGCACACCGGCGGTGGCGTCCGAGGTGACGTCGCGCGGGGACACCCCGGTGCCGCCGACCGTGACCACCAGGTCCACCCCGCCGATCACCGCCGTGTTCAGCGCGTTGCGGATGGCCACTGCCTCACCGGGCACCGTGACCACCGCGTCCACTACGAAGCCGCCCTCTTCGAGCAGCTCGGTGACCAGCGGTCCTGTGGTGTCAGATTGCTCACCGTGGGCCGCCCGATCGTCCACGATTACGACCAGCGCGCGCCCGATCCGAGGTGGTGCCATCTCCATGTCGAATACCGTAGTCGGTGCCTCTGAGCCGCCCGGGCGCGCCTCATGGTCACCGACCGCGCCCCGGTTCCGGCGCGGCCCGCGACACGCTCTCGACCGGCCGGTCAGGATGTTCGGGTCCCGGCGGTGAGCTGTTCGGCCAGCGGCAACCGCACCTCGAACCGGCAGCCCGGCCCGTGGTTGGACGCCGCGATCCGCCCGTCGTGCGCCTCCACCAGGCCACGCGCGATGGCCAGCCCGAGCCCGGCGCCGATGTCCGCCTGCCCTTCGGAGGTGTCCTGCGGGGTGCGCGCCACGCTGCCCCGGAACGCCACGTCGAACACCCGGTCCAGGTCGTGCTCGGGGATGCCGCCGCAACCGTCCTGCACCTGCAGCCACGCCTGGCCGTCCTCGGCGCCGGCGGCGAGCACCACGGAGCCGTCCGGCGGGGTGTGCCGCACGGCGTTGGACACCAGGTTGCGCACCACCCTGGCCAGCTCGGGGTCGCTGCCCCGCACGACCGGCCAGTCGGTGTCGGGATCGGCGACCAGCTTCACGCCCTTGCGCGCCGCCCCGGCCGACTCGGCGGCCACCGCCTCGGAGACCACCTCGCCCAGTGACACCGCGTTCAGGGTCAGTCGCAACGCCCCCGAGGTGATCCGGGACAACTGGAACAGGTCGTCCACCATGCCGGCCAGCCGCTCGGTCTCCCGGCCGATCCGGCGGGCGTACTGCTCGGTCTCGGCGGGGTCGCTGACCACCCCGTCGGCCAGCGCCTCGGACATCGCCCGGATGCCGGCCAGCGGGGTGCGCAGGTCATGGCTGATCCAGGTGACCAGCTCGCGGCGGGCCGACTCGGCGGCGCGCTCCCGCTCCCGCGCCTCCCGTTCCCAGACGCTGTCCCTGGCCAGCCCGCGTCCGAGCAGCAGCCCGGCGGGCACTGACACGGCGGCCACCACCAGGCACACCGCGAGGGTGTCCTTGAGCTGCGGGTCGAGCATGAACTTGCCCACCGCGAGCACCCCGACCAGCGAGGCGACTACCGGGATGAGCACCAGCACGGTCACCGCGACGGTGATCGAGTACCGACGCATGAAGTGCAGCACCACCGCACCGGCGACCGCCACCGGCAGGGTGAACATCAGCGCCGGCCACCAGACCGCACCCAACTCCGTCAACATCTAGCTCACCGTTCCTCGGCGTCGCCGGCGCTGGAGCCGGCACTGGAACCGTCCAGCAGGTCGTAGCGGTAGCCGACGCCCCACACGGTGCTGATCCGGCGCGGGTTGGTCGGGTCGACCTCCACCTTCTCGCGCAGCCGCCGCACATGCACGGTCACCGTCGACTGGTCCCCGAAGCTCCAGCCCCAGACCTTCTCCAGCAGTTCAGGGCGCCCGAACGCCTGGCCGGGATGGCGGATCAGGAAGGCCAGCAGGTCGAACTCGCGGACCGTGAGCGCCAGGTCCCCGCCGTCCAGCACGGCACGGCGGGCGGACACGTCGACCACCAGGTTGCCGTCGATCACGGTCGGCGCGGCGACCGCCGGGGCCACCGCGTCCCTGGACCGCCGCAGCACCGAACCGACCCGCAGCACCAGCTCACGCGGGCTGAACGGCTTGGTCACGTAGTCGTCGGCGCCGAGCTCGAGGCCGACCACCCGGTCCTCCTCCTCGCCCAGCGCGGTCAGCATGATCACCGGGATCGGCGCGCGCGCCCGCAGCTCGGCACAGACCTCCAACCCGGAGCGCCCGGGCAGCATCAGGTCCAGCACCACCAGGTCGGGCAACCGGGCGGCCGCGAGCTTCAGGCCCAGCTCGCCGTCCGGTGCCACCGACACCTGGTACCCGGCCCTGCTCAGGTAGCGGGCGACCACGTCCAGCACCGTGGGGTCGTCGTCGATCACCAGGATGTGCCCGGTGGCTGTGCTCATCGCTCGATCCTCCTCGGCCGGTTCACCGAGGTCAGCATGGCCCCGCGGCCCTCCGGTGCGGAGCGGGGCGGGTCACCGAGGTGTCGAACGGGTGGCACTGGGGTCACGCCGGCACGTTACGACCTGGTCCGGCGCGGCGGCCGCTAGCATCCCCGACGTCATCACTCCGTAAGCATCGGAACACGCCCCGAAACCGGTGCCGCTTCATAGGCTGCGCGAATGATCAGGTCAATGATCACCGGCTCGCCCGGCGGCCGGCGGTCCGGGCAACCGGGCCCGGCGTTGCTGGTACTCGCCAAGTCACCGGTGGCCGGCCGGGCAAAGACCCGGCTGTGTCCGCCGGCCAGCCCTCGCGAGGCGGCCCGGATCGCGGCGGCCGCCCTGTTGGACACCCTCGACGCGGTGTGCGCGGTACCCGGGGCACTCCCACTGGTGGCCTGGACCGGTTCGCTCGCCGCCGCCGAGTCCCGCGCCGAGCTGACCAGGGCGCTGCGCCGGGTGACCCGGTTCGACCAACGCGGCGACACCCTCGGCGAGCGCATCGCGGCGGCGCACGCGGACGGGGCGGATCACGCACCCGGCAGCCCGCTGCTGCAGATCGGCATGGACACCCCGCAGGTCACCGCCGCCAACCTCGCCGAGGCGTTGGCACCGCTGTCCGCCGCCGTCGGTCCGGACGCGGTGCTCGGCCCGGCCGCCGACGGTGGCTGGTGGGCGCTCGGGCTGCGCGACCCCCGGGCCGCCAAGGCGATCGCGTCGGTGCCGACCTCGCGGCCGGACACCGGGGAAGCCACCCTGCGTGCCCTGCGCGCCGCCGGATTGTCCGTCGCGGTGTTGCCCGAACTGCGCGACGTGGACACCGCCGAGGACGCGCTCGCGGTGGCCGCCGCCGGCGCCGGCCGCCGTTTCAGCGCCGAGGTCGCAGCCCTCCTGTCCCGGCCCGCCGGGGTAGCTCGGTGACCTTCGACCACACCCGGGCCGACCACACCTGGATCGACCACACCTGGATCGACCACAGCCGCGCCCACCACAGCCGCGCCCACGTCTCCCGGGCCGAGTTCCCGCTCGCCGAGGTCTCCGGCACCGACCAGAACGTGAACCAGAACGACGGCACCGACGAGCTGAGGATCGACCAGTTCGACGCCGGGCTGGCCGGCCGGGCGTGCCGACTGGACCGGGCCGGCGCGCGGACCAGGACACTTCACGTGCGGCGCTGGCGGGCCGACGCCGGGCGGTCCGACCGGTGGCTGCTGGACGGCTGCCGGGGCCCGACCGTCGACCTCGGCTGCGGACCCGGCCGGCTGGTGCGTGCCCTCAGCGAACGTGGCGTACCGGCGCTCGGGGTGGACAGCTCGGCGCTGGCCGTGCAGCTGTGTGCCCGACGGGGCGCGGTGGCGTTGCGCCGCAACCTGTTCGAGGCGCTGCCCGGCGAGGGTCGCTGGCATCACGCCCTGCTGGCCGACGGCAACGTGGGCATCGGCGGGGACCCGGTGACGCTGCTGAGCCGGGTGCGCCGGCTGCTCGACCCTCGGGGCTCGGTACTGGTCGAACTGGCCACCGAGCCCGGACTCTGGTGCGGCCCGGCCCGGGTGGTCCAGCCCGGTGGCACGACGGGCACCTGGTTCCCGTGGGCCGTGGTCGGGGTGGACGCGATCGGTGACGTCGCCTCGGCCGCCGGCCTGCGACTGTGCCGGGTGCGCAACCGCCGCCGTGCCTTCGCCGAGCTGCGCCCAGCCGGCTGAGCAGCTCAGCCATGCTGGCGGCAAGGCTGTGACCAGGCACGACGGAGGAGCAAACGCGGCGGACGTCACGCGGGGGAACCTGCCCCAGACATTAAGGAGCCGCGCCGGCGTGGGGAGGGGGGACCTACGCCGGCGCGGCGTCTGTGCGCCCAGAAACCGCGCTAGCGGGCCTGGACTGGCTGGATAACGCTCACGGTACCCGCAAATGGCGGATTCGGCGCAACGAAATTGAGGGTGTTTTCGAAAGGTGACCTCGGTGGCCTCAGGTTTTGTCTCAGCGCCACCGTCCGCCACATGCCTCTCAGGTGCCGGACTGCTCCGGCGCTGGGCCGGGACCCGCCCGGCGCCCCGCTCTGATCAGCTACTCGGCTGTCCGCCGAGCGTGACCGGCAGCGTGCGGCCGTCGCCCAGCGTCATGACCACCTTGTCCCCGGGGGCATGACTGATCACCGCGGCGACCACCTCGTCGGCCGAGGTGACCGGCCGCTGGTCCACCTTGGCGATCACGTCACCCACCTTGAGGTTCGCCTGCTGCGCCGGGCTGCCCGGGCCGACGTCGACGACCACGGCCTGGGAGATGCCACCCGACTGACCGGACTGGTTCCGGGTCTCGATCTTGACGCCGATCACCGCCTTGGTGGCGTGCCCGGTCTGCTCGAGCTCCTGGGCGACCCGTTTGACCTGGTTGATCGGGATGGAGAAGCCAAGGCCGACCGAACCACCCTGCCCGCTGGAGGCCAGGCTGGCGATCGCGGTGTTCATGCCGATGACCTTGCCCTCCAGGTCGACCAGCGGTCCGCCGGAGTTACCGGGGTTGATGGATGCGTCGGTCTGGATCGCGTTCAGTACCTCGCTGCTGTTCTGGTTCGGGTCCGGCGTGGGGACGCCGAGGCCCGGCCCGGGGCCCGGCTGCAGCCTCGGGGCCGGCGGCGGCGGCGTGTCGTCGTCACCGCCGACCGAGACCGCCCGGTCCAGCGCGCTCACGATGCCGCTGGTCACGGTGCCGCCAAGACCGAGCGGCGAACCGATCGCGATCACCGCCTGACCCACCCGTACCGAGTCCGAGTTGCCGAGCGTGATCGGCTGCAGGCCCGACACGTTCTGCGCCTTCACCACCGCGATGTCGAAGGTCTTGTCCCGACCGATGATCTTGGCCGGCACGACCTTGCCGTCCTGGAACAGCACGTTCAGGGTTCCACCGTTGGCGGCCAACGACACGACGTGGTTGTTGGTCAGGATCAGGCCGTCCGGACTGAGCACCATGCCCGATCCCGCGCCGGCCTGCCGCCCGGAGGTGACCCGGATCTGGACCACGGTCGGCAGCGTCCGCTGGGAGACCTGCTCCACGGCGGTCGGCGGCGCGGCGGTGGAGTCGGCATCCGGCGACGGCGCATCGAGCACGCTGAGCCGGCCGCCGTTGGCCGCGACCTGGTAGCCGATCATGCCGCCGAGCCCCCCGCCGACCAGCGCGCCGACCAGCGCGAGCGCCAGACCGGCAAAGATCCACTTACGCCGGGAGTCGGGCTGGCGGTCCTGCTCGGCGGGGCCGCTGAACAGCCGGTAGCCGGGCTGCCCCGGGCCGGGCTGGCCATTGCCGGCGACGCCGCCCTGGGTGGGATCTGCCGCGCCCTGGGTGCCTTGGCCGGTCTCGGTGCCGGGCAGTTGCTGGGTCGGCTGGTACGGCCCGCCCGGGTAGCGCTGCGTCGGGCCGTCGAAGTTGGGATACGGCTGGAAGGCCGCGCCGGCCGGCGCCGGCTGGTACGCCGGCGAACCGGGCGGAGACTGGTACGGCGGCGCGTACGGGGACGGCGCGCCGACCTGCGGCGCCACCCCCTGAGGCGACCCACCCTGCTGAGCCGACGGGTCGTGCTGCGCCCGAGGTGCCCACGGTGACGGCGGCTCGGCCCTCGGCGACGCGTGGTCCGTGGCGGCACCGGTCGAGCCGTCTACCCCGCTCGACTCGATGGGCCCGGTCGCGTCGATCGAGCTGGTCGGGTCGGCCGGGCGCGGGTCACCGCCGGCGTCCGGGGCGGAGTCCGCCGCGACGCCCGAGCTGCTGACGGCGTCGGTAGTGGCGGAGCCGGAGCCGGCGGCCGGCGCGGCTTCGTCAGCCCCACCGGGAGCGGCTGGGGCGGCCCAGCCGGACCCGGCCGACGGGGCGGCCTCGTCGCCGTGCTCCGACGAGCCGGTCACGGCATCGGACTCGGCCGAGGACCCGGCGGCGGCGCTCGCCCCGGTCCCGGATCCCGGACCGGATTCGGCCCCGGCCGGCGTACCGGCGGGGGGCGTTACGGGCTGGACCGCGTCGTCGCGCTGCCCTGGTGTCTCGTCGTGGGCCATACCCTCACCATGGTTCGCGAAAGCGGCTGGATGGACGACCCAGCCGACGCCCGCACACAACGAGATGCGTGGAGCACCGGACAAGCCTTAGCCGCCGAGAGTAGGACTCCGTGCGGCCGCGCGTACGCAGACCCTGCAAACATCACCCGCCCAGCCCGGTGTTAGGGCATGCGTGCGGTCGCGGTGACCTGCGCTCACCCTCCTGTCTCCCCTGCGCTGGCCCATCCGGGCCCGCGCTGCCGTCCCGACCGGCTCAGCCGGGCTGACCGGGCAGTTGCACCGCGAGCAGCGCACCGCCCTGTGCGCTGCGTCCGGCCCTCGTCGAACCGCCGTGCCGCTCCGCGACCTGCTTCACGATGGCTAGGCCGAGCCCTGAACCGGGCCGACTGCGGTCCTCGGTGGCCCGGTAGAAGCGGTCGAACACCTTGACCAGGTCGTCGTCGGCGATCCCGGGGCCACCGTCGGCGACCTCCAGCATCGCGGTGCCGTCGCCGACCGGATGCAGCCCGACCCGCACGACACCGTCGGGCGGGCTCCACTTCACCGCGTTGTCCAGCAGGTTCAGCACGGCGCGCTCCAACGCGGTGGCGTCCCCGAGCAGTGTCCAGGGCACCAGCCGGCTCTCGAAGCGCACCTCGCCGGCGCGGCGCTTGGCCCGCTGCAGCGACCGCTCCACCACGTCGACCAGCTCCACCGGCTCGTGCACGGCCTGCGGCGCATCGTCGCGGGCCAGCTCGACGAGGTCGCCGACCAGCGTGGTCAGCTCCTCGATCTGGCCGCGCACGTCGTCGAAGATCTCCCTGCGGTCGGCCTCGGGCAGCGCGTGCGCGCCGGGTTCGCTGGACGCGACGAGCAGTTCGACGTTGGTGCGCAGCGAGGTCAACGGGGTACGCAGCTCGTGCCCGGCGTCCGCGACCAGCCGGCGCTGCTGTTCCTGCGCGGCCGCCACCGCGCCCAGCATCAGGTTGAAGCTGTGCGTCAGCCTGGCCAGCTCGTCGTTGCCGGTGACCGGGATCGGCCGCAGGTCACCGGTGCTGGCGACCCGCTCGGTG
The DNA here is from genome assembly GCF_052566575.1 of Pseudonocardia sp. Cha107L01. Lineage (NCBI taxonomy): Bacteria > Bacillati > Actinomycetota > Actinomycetes > Pseudonocardiales > Pseudonocardiaceae > Pseudonocardia > Pseudonocardia sp. Cha107L01. The sequence goes on along the minus strand of NZ_CP199579.1, from coordinate 2,487,553 downwards.
GCCGCGGTGAGCCGCTGCACCGGACGCAACCCGGCGCCGGCCACGGTCGCCCCGGCCAGCCCGGCGAGCACCACACCGGCGCCGCCGACCAGCGCGAGCACCACGCCGAGGCCGCCGAGGGTGTGCCGGATCTGGTCCAGCGGCTGGGCCAGCACCAGGGCGAACCCGTTGGAGCCGGTGGGTACCGCGAGCACCCGCTCGTCGCTGACCGTGCGCAGCGAGTCGGGGTGTTCGGCGGAGGCGACCTCCAGCTCCGGTTCCCCGACCGGCGGCGGCGGTGAGTGCGCGATGGTGATCAGGGTGCCCTGGGCGTTGATCAGGGCGACCCGCACGTCGGAGCCGTACAGCGCGGCGGCCGGCAGGTTCGCCGGGTTGGCCAGCAGGCCGCTGTTCACCACGGTTTCGGCGCGCTGGTGCAGCTGGGTGTCCAGGTCGGCGAACAGCGAGGCGCGCACCACCCAGAACGCGGCGGCCGAGATCCCCGCGGTGGCCAACCCGACCATGATCGCGGCCAGCAGCGCCACCCGCATCCGCAGCGAGATCTGTTCGGACGCGCGGGCCCGCAGCTCGACGCCTCGCAATCGCACGCCAGCATTCTCGGACCTGGCGCGGTGCCGGGGTGATCTAGGGCCCCCGCCGCCGCGCCACGCAGCGCCGACCCGAGGGCGGAGGCCGCGAATCCGTGACCTGACCCGCGACGCCAGACCGCCGGAGTGCGTCCCCGGGCCGGCAGCCGCCGGCGGAACCGCACCGAGCAGCGTGTCCCGGTCCCCCGCCGCACCGCCGGGGCGCGGCGTGAACTCACCGGTCTCCGGGTCGAACTCGCCGTCGTCGCAACGGAAGTCGCCCGTCTCCAGGTCGAACTCGCCGGTCTCCGGTTCGAAGCCGTCCGACCTCGACGCCCGGCCGCCGGTTCCCGGTTCGGCGCCGTCGGTGCGCGGCCCCAGGCCGCCGGTACCCGCTCTCAACACCACATCAGGGCGCGGTCTCGCGCAGGACGTAGCCGACACCGCGGACAGTGTGAATCAGCCGGATCTCGTCCTCCAGCTCGGTCTTGCGGCGCAGGTAGCCGATGTAGACCTCGAGCGCATTGCCGGTGGTCGGGAAGTCGTAGCCCCAGACCTCCTCCAGGATGCGGCTGCGGGTGAGCACCCGGCGCGGGTTCGCCAGCAGCAGCTCGAGCAGGGAGAACTCGGTGCGGGTCAGGCTGATCTGCCGCTCGCCCCGTTTCACCTCGCGGGTCTCCGGGTCGAGCGAGAGGTCCGCGAAGGAGAGCGGGGTGAACTCCGGGCCGGACTCGCCGCCGCCCAGCTGGCGCCGCAGCAGCGCCCGCAACCGGGCCAGCAGCTCCTCCAGCGCGAACGGCTTGGGCAGATAGTCGTCGGCGCCCGCGTCCAGCCCGGCCACCCGGTCGGACACGGCGTCCCGGGCGGTGAGCACCAGGATCGGCAGGTCGTCCCCGGTGCCACGGAGGCGCCGGCAGACCTCCAGACCGTCCAGCCTGGGCATCATCACGTCCAGCACCATTGCGTCCGGCCGGGCCATGCTCACCGCCGTGAGCGCCGCCTGGCCGTCGGTTGCCAGGTCGACCTGGTAGCCGTTGAACGCCAGCGAACGGCGCAACGACTCACGGACGGCCCGGTCGTCGTCGACCACGAGAATGCGCATGACACTCAGTGTGAACCGGGCATCTGTGAGTCGCCTGAGAGCATGCCTCGATTGAAGTACGAGGTTGCCGTGAGATCCATCCGACCGGGTAACGGTCCTAGGGAGCGTCTGATGGATCATCCAGCCGGCTGCGCGGCGCCCAGGCGACGCCTCGCGGCGTTCTCGTCGGGGCCGATACAACCCCGGTATCGCCCCCTCCGAAGACGACACAAGCCTTGCGAGCCACCGCCTGGATCACCGCTCGCTCGGCATAGATCCACCAGACACTCCCTACGCGTCCGGCCCGAAGCTGGCGAAGTAGGCCGCCGCCAGGTCTTTCTCACCGTGCCCCAGGTCCTCGGCCCGGTGCATGCGGGCGGCGACGGCCTCGGCGATGTCCAGCCGCACCCCGTTGTCCCGGCCGGCCTCGACGACCAGGTCGGCGTCCTTGCCCGCGTTGGTGACGGTGAAGTTCGGCGCCCAGTCCTCGTTCAGGATGGCCGCCGCCTTGGCCCGGAGGTAGCCCGAGTCCAGCGGGCCGCCGGCGATCCCGTCCAGGAACGCCTGTGGGTCCACGCCCAGCGCGCGGGCCAGCGCGAGCGCCTCGCCGGCGCCGCCGGTGACCGTCAACACCCAGCCGTTGAGCACCAGCTTGAGCCGGCTGGCGGCCGCACCGGCCGGGTCCTCGGCGAGCCAGAGGGTCTGCCGGCCGATCGCGTCGAACACCGGGGTCAGTGGCTCGCGGGCCTCCCGCGGCCCGGCGGCGAGCACCAGCAGGTCGCCCGACTCGGCGGGTGCCCGGGTACCCATGACCGGGGAGTCGACCACGATCAGTCCGTGCCGCTCGGCCAGCGCGGCGAGCTCCTCGGCGGCGCGCACCCCGACCGTGGTGGTCTGCGCCCACACCTGGCCCGCGCGCAGGCCGGGTGCCGCGTCGTCCATCACCTGCGCGACAGCCGGCCCGTCCTTCACCATGGTGACGATCACATCCGCGCCGGTCACCGCCTCGGCGGGCGTGTCCGCCAGCCGCGCGCCGGCCGCCGCGAGCGGCTCGGCCTTCTCCGGGGAACGGTTCCACACCCGCAGCGGCAGGCCCGCCTTGAGCAGGTTGTGGCCCATCCCGGCGCCCATGATCCCGGTCCCCAGCAGCGCCACAGTCACCTTGTCACTCATACCCCCGACCCTAGGCCGACCCGCCCGAACCGCCCGAACCGCCCGAACCGCCGCACAGACCTCGTACAGGCCGCACAGACCCTGCACGGGCTGTGCGGGTGGTACTGGGTCTGTGCCGGCGACACCCCCACCGGCATGATCGGGAGGGTGACCTTCCTGCTCGTCGTCGCGCTAGTTGTCGTCCTCCTGCACCTGTATCTGTACTGGCGGCTGGTGCACAGCACGGCGGCCCGCGCGCGCTGGCGGGTGCTCGGGTTTCTGCTGCTGCTGGTGCTCGGGGCCAGCACGGTCGCCGCGTTCCTGCTGCTCAGGGTCTTGCCGCCGGCGATGGCCGCGAGGGTCACACCGACCGAGATCGTGGTGCTGAACTGGGTCGGCTACCTGTGGTTGGCGGTCGGGCTGTACTCGGCGCTGGTGCTCGTGATCGTCGAAATCCCCCGGCGCCTGATCCGGCGGCGACTGGACCCCGGGCGGCGGCGCGCCATGGCCAGGATCTTCGGCGGCGCCGCGGTGCTGATCGCCGGCGGCACCGTCGGCTACGGCGTGAAGCAGGCGCGGGTGCCCCAGCTGGTCCGCCGCGAGGTCACCCTGGACAAGCTGGACCCCGCGCTGGACGGGATGACCATCGCCGTGCTGGCCGACATCCACCTCGGCGTCATCAACCGGGGCCCCTTCCTGGCCGACCTGGTGCGCCGGGTCAACGACGAGAGCCCGGACCTGGTGGCCATCGTCGGCGACCTGACCGACGGCACGGTGGCCGAACTCGGCCCGGCGGCGGCCCCGCTGCGCAACCTGGTCGGGCCGACGTTCTTCGTCACCGGCAACCACGAGTACTTCTACGACGCCGAGCAGTGGTGCGAGTTCCTGCCGACGCTCGGGGTGCGGGTGCTGCGCAACCAGCGGGTGCCGGTCGGGCGGTGGGGCGGCGGGGCGGGTTCGCCGACGTTGGACCTGGCCGGCATCGACGACCGGACGGCGGCGCGTTCCGGCGAGCCGGGACACGGCGCGAACCTGGCGAAGGCGCTGGCCGGGCGGGATCCGGCACGCCCGGTGGTACTGCTCGCGCACCAACCGGTGTTGATCGACCAGTCCTCCCGCGCGGACGTGGACCTGCAGATCTCCGGGCACACCCACGGCGGGCAGCTGCTTCCGTTCGGCTACCTGGTGCTACTGGACCAGCCGGTGCTCGCCGGGCTGACCCGGGTGGGCCGCACCTGGCTGTACGTCACCAGGGGTGTCGGCTTCTGGGGCCCGCCGGTCCGGGTCGGGGCCCCGCCGGAGATCACCCTGCTCACCCTGCGCTCCGGCCGCAAGGTCTGACCCGCCAGACCCCCGCGAGTCGGGGATTCCGTCAGCCCGAGTCGGGGATTCCGTCAGCCCGAGTCACCGCGAGCCGGGGGTGACCGGGTGCGTGGCCAGCCACTCGGCGACCGGGATCCGGCGGGCCGAGGCGTACCCGGTGGGCAACGGCACGTCGCCGGCCACCGTCCGGTACACCACCGGCCAGGCACGTAGCCCGATGAACGCGCGCGGGTCGGCGACCATCATCGCGGCGTACTCGCGGACGGCACGCACGTAGCGGACGTCGTTGTTGTAACGCCGCAGCGCCCGGTCCAGCCCGCCGGCCGAAGCCCCACCATTCGCGGCCAGGTAGTTCGCCGCCCCCATGATCGAGTCGCGCGGGTTCCAGACGTCGCCGCCGAGGCCGTAGGCCGCCCAGGTGGCCGGCATGAACTGCATCGGCCCCTGCGCCCCGGCCGACGACAACCCGACCACCCGGCCCATCCGGGTCTCCACCAGGTTGACCGCGGCGAGCACGGTCCACGGGATCCCGAACCGGTGCTGCGCGGCGTCGTAGTAACCGCGCAGCTGCCCGGCGGGCAGTGGGTCGACCACCCGCCAGGCCGGCAGCAGCGCGCTCGGCCCACCGTTCAGCGAGGTCAGCGCGCGGTACGCGGTGACGGCGTGCTGGGTCTGCCCGCCGAGCCCCGGGCCCACGGCGGCGATGACGGCGGCGTCCCATTCCGGGTGGTCACCGAGGTCCTGGTAGGCGTCCTGGGTGCGCCGGCCGGCGTCGGCGAGTGCCTCAGGACTGGCGGCCGGGTCGTGGACCACGGCGTCCCCGGCGCGGATCTCACAGGCCAGCGCGGCGGGGCCGGCGGCCGGGCACCCCTCCGGCGGCGCAACGGGCCCCCCGCCCGACGAGCAACCCGCCACCAACAGCACCAACGCAACCGCACCGGCGAACCGGCGCACCACAGGGACAACCACGTACGCCGACGCTAGTCGGTGTGCTCACCCCACCGCCCGTGGTGCACCGCCTGAGCCAATGGCCGCCGGGAGCGCCAGCCGTGTCGTTCCAGGTCAGGCACCGTTTCCAGGTGGGTCACCGGCCCCAGACAGAGCCAGGCGAGCGGGCGTACCCCGGCCGGCATGCCGAGCAGCGAGGCCAGGAACGGCTCGCGGTAGAACGACACCCAGCCGACCCCGAGACCCTCTGCGGTGGCCGCCAGCCACAGGTTCTGGATGGCCAGGCACACCGAGTACAGGCCGGCGTCCGGGATCGAGTGCCGGCCGAGCACCGCCGGCGCGCCCCGGCTCGCGTCGTAGCTGACCACCACCGACAGCGTCGACTCCAGGATCCCTTCGATCTTGATCCCGGCGAACCGTTCGCGGCGCTCGCGGTCCAGCGTCTCGGCGAAGCTATCCCGCTGCTCCCGCACGTGGTCCCGGAACGTGAGCTTCGTCCGATCGTCACTGACCAGCACGAAGTCCCAGGGCTGACTCAGGCCGACGCTGGGCGCGGCGTGCGCCGCCTCGAGCACCCGGTCCAGCACACCTGCCGCCAACGGCTCGCCGGTGAACTGGCCCCGCACGTCCCGCCGCCTGTTGATCACGTCGTATAGGTCGCGGGACAGCTGGGTCGGCGTGACGCTCACGTCGATCCGACGGCCCGCTCGGCGGCGCTCACCGCGTTGCGGAACAGCATGGCCACGGTGGTCGGGCCGACCCCGCCGACCCGTGGCGTGATCGCGCCGGCCACCTCGTTGCAGGCCTCGTCGACGTCCGGCAGCAGTCGCCGGCCGGAGTAGCGCACCCCACCGCCGATGACGACCGAACCCGGGTTGACGTGCTCGGGCTGGATGATGCCCGGCACGCCGGCGGCGGCGACCAGGATGTCGGCCTTGCGGGTGTACTCGGCCCAGTCCGGCACACCGGTGTGCACGACGGTGACCGCGGCGTTCGCGGTCGGCCGCTTCTGCGCGAGCAGCATGGCCAGCGGGCGGCCGAGTGTCGGGCCGCGGCCGAGGATGACGACGTGCTTGCCGGAGACCGGGATCTCGTAGTGCGCGAGCAGCTCCTCGATGCCGGCCGGGGTGCACGGCAGCGGGCCCGGCAGCCCGAGCGCGAGGCGGCCCATGTTGACCGGGTGCATGCCGTCGACGTCCTTGTCCGGGTCGATCGCGGACAGCGCCGCGTCGTAGTCGAGGTGGCCTGGCACCGGGTACTGCACCAGCAGCCCGTGCACGGTCTTGTCGTCGTTGAACTCCCCGACGGCGGCGAGCAGGTCGGCCTGGGTGGCGTCGGCCGGCAGGTGCGCGTGCGGGGAGGTGAAGCCCAGCTCGGCGGCCTGCCGCTGCTTGATCCGGATGTAACCGGCGCTCGCGTCGTCGTCGCCGACCAGGATGGTGGCCAGGCTCGGCGTCACGCCTCGGGCGCGCAGCGCGTCGGCCCGGGCAGCGACGTCGGCGAGCACGCGCTCGGCAACGGGGGCACCGGCGAGCATCCGTGCGGTGGTCGGTTCGGGGTTGGCGGGGTCAGGCATTCAGGCTCCTCGGCGTGGGACTCCCCGTCACCGTAGGGGTCGCGGGCGCGAAGGGCCCAGGCCGGCTGGTCGGTCAGCCGCCGAGAAGTGCGCTCGGGGTGGACCGGACCGGCACGTGAGTGGGGCCGGAGAGGAAGTTGGACGCCAGCCAGGGGAGGAAGAACGAGCTGACTGCCTCGATCGGGTGGGTGCGAACAGGTGCGCGACCCGCGCGTCCTTGACAGAACGGCGCGCTCAGGCCCCGTCGATCAAGGCACGCAGCCGCGCGCCCGGTCCGCCGTTGTTCGTTACCCCGTGGGGATGATGTTGTTGTTGAGCTGGAAGAGGTTGTCCGGATCGTAGGCCGCCTTGATCCGGCCCAGTCGCCGAACGTTGCGTCCGAACGCGCTGTCCACGCCTGCCTGGAGCGGCTCATCGGTCCGGCCGGTGAAGTTGAGGAAGACGCTGCCGTTGCCGTACTTGGTCATCTCGTCCCACGCGGCCCGACCCCAGGCGATCGCCGTGGCGTCCTGGCTGGGGTCCGACCACATGGTGTCGAAGGAGACCATGTACGGCGACGAGCGTTCCGCAAAGGCGGTGTCTTCGGGCGGGACGGCGTGCACCGCGCCACCCAGGCGGTACGTGTTAACCAGGGTCATCGGGCCCGGACGGTCCTGAGCGCGAGCGGCGATGGCGTCGATGGCGTTGTCCGAGAGCTCGTCGAGGTACTGGGATTTCCAGTAAGCGCGCAGCGTGTTGCGGGGGAAGAACGGGTCGAAGGCGGCTTGTACCGCCGCGTACGGCATGGGCTGAGAGAGGTCGAACAGCGGCGTCCCGAGTTCCCGCAGCGGCTGCAGCACACGCATGCCCTCCTCGGCGTCCCCGGAGTACACGCCGGCCACGATCGCCACCGGCCGGTTGTGGATGACCTCGGGCATCTCAGGCGCGGCCGGGAACGTCATCGTGACGATGAAGGAGGTCACCTCGTCCGGCGCTGTGCTGACGTGGTCGCGCCAACGCCGCTCGACATCGGCGAGATCTTCCAGCGGGTAGAACACCCCGGCGAAGCCGACGATCGGGCCCACCGGGTGCAGCCGGAAGGTGAACGAAGTGACGACACCGAAATTGCCCCCACCGCCGCGAATTGCCCAGTAGAGATCCGGGTTGCTCTCCGCTGAGGCGGTGCGGACCTCGCCATCCGCGCACACCACCTGCGCCTCGACCACGTTGTCGCAGGACAGCCCGTACTTGCCGTTCAGATGACCGTAGCCGCCGCCCAACGTCAAGCCGGCCACGCCGGTCTCGGACACCCTGCCCAGCGGCGTCGCCAGCCCGAATGCCTGCGTCTCCCGATCGACGTCGCCGAGCAACGCGCCGCCCTGCACCCGAGCCAGCCGGCGCTCCGGGTCGACCTGCACACCGCGCATGGCGGACAGATCAATCATCATGCCGTCACGGACGGTCGACAGCCCTGCCACCGAGTGCCCGCCACCACGCACCGCGACGAGCAGCCCGCGTTCCCGGGCGAAATTGACCGCGTCCACCACGTCGGCCGTTCCGCTGCACCGGGCAGTCAGAGCGGCCCTGTCCTGGTACATCGCGTTCCAAGTCTCCGTGGGTTCCTCAGCGGCCTTGGGATCGGTGGACGTCACGAGCTGGCCCCTGAGCTGCGTATTCAGCTCGTTCAGGGTGTCGTCGGACAATGATTCTTGCGAGCCGTCAGGCTTGGTCACGGTCACGGTCACGCTGGTCATCCCCTTGCCTGGCTACGCGAGCCAGGGTGTGAGTGATCACGCCACCGGGCGGCGGCGAGGGATTGAACGCAGTCACGGACCGTGAACGGCTGAGAGTACCGAGCAGATAAACGCCGAGTCATCGTCTGTTCGGGGGAGGCGGGCGGTCCGCCGGCAGAGGGGGGTTGCCGGCGGACCGCCCGCTTCATGAGCGGGCATCCCGAAGGGGCCCGCGGGTCGGCGCCCAGAAGAATCTACTTAGGACGCTCACGTGTCTCTTCGCTACCTACGATGAGTTCGACCCTCGCAGATCTGCGCGCCTCCAGCAGCCCTACCGAGTGCCGGCCTATGCGCGTAGCGGAGCTAATTTCAAGGGCCTGATCTGTCAGTCTGCGCCAGTTGCATGGCCACGCCTTACCACAGCCGGTACACACGCCGGAATCGCTACAGACGTGCTGGTCGAGTAGGCCTTCAACGTGGCCCTCCTCGGCGAGGAAGTAGACGAACTCAGACACCGGCGGCGTGGGGTGCGCTGTCTCGGACACCGCGACGGGGAGCGGTAGTCGAGCCGCCGACCTGCGCCTCACCCCCGGAGAGGCCCGGTCCGCCGTGGAACGGATCCAGTCTCGAACCTTGAACGTGAGCGCGCCCGGGGCCGCCGCGATCGGGCCGACGGCATCGGTGATGAAGATCGGTAGATAGGTAACGGAGTAGTCCAGTGGGACTCGCGGGGAGCTAAGTGCCAATTGTTTCATATCGCTTTCCAAAACGGGCCGGCTCAAGGCTCAGTTGCCGACCAGAATCGCGGGGTGGAAACAAGCGTTCGAACATCAGTGTTCCAACTCTTGCCGGGTTGCGCGCTCGATCAAGATCGGGAGAAACGTGCGAATCTTGGCGCGCAGAAAGCGTTCGGACACTAGTCGGAATGTCTGGCGTACATGATCTTCGGTGATGTCACTGCGCTCAGCGTAGTGATCAACTAGCCGATCCTGGGCCTCGCTGAGCTGTTGCGAGATCTGCGCTTCTGGATCTCTGATGGACGGCCTGAGCGCTTGTGTCATCGGGGGCGTCCTGCCGGTTGAAGAGGTGCCACGACAGTGGACGACTCGGAACGAACACCGCGCAGCTCAGCCGAGCGGAAGACGCCGCTCCGAGGTACGCCACTTGTCACGGCCCAGACTGACGATCCGCCGGAGATGTGTCGTTGCGGTCAGTGCCCATCTGCCCTACCAGCTAGCAGGAATTCATGGATGCCCGCCAGCGCCCACAGCGTCCCGTGCCCGCTACGACGAGTGTTCATCGACAGTGCTCAGCCGCCTACCCGCCCAGGCTGCGCGTGGCCCACCCGGCGATCGGGCCTCCGCGAGCGCGGCGAACACCACGGCCAAGTGCGCCTCGATCGGGTCACGCTGGTGGTGGAAGATCGGGCGGGCGCGCAGGTCGCTGTCGCTCATCCGGAACGACTTCTCTACCTTCCACAGGTCGTGGTAGGCGGCGATCACCGCGGGCACGAGCGGTGGGGGCGACGTCGTTTCGCGGTGCTGCTCGCGGCGCTCACGATCAGGACGCTCGCGGACGCGACTTCCTGGATGGCCGCGCTCGGGGTCGTGCGGGTCGTCCTCGCCGCGGCGGGACTCGGGCGCGGAAGTGAACGGTGTCCCGGCGCCCGGTGTCCTCGTCGGCTATGCGCAATTCGGCTCGTCAGGTGAGGGCTTCGAGCGCTGTGGCGGCGCGTCCGGCACCGCCGTAGCCGCTGATCACGTCGGCCATGCGCTTCGCCTCGGCGGTGAAGCGGCTGTCCGCGAGGATGTCTGTTGCGGCCTTCGCGATGGCGTCGCTGTCGGCATCCGGCATCAGTATCCGGCCTGCCCCGAGGGCGTGGACCCGCTCGGCGTTGAAGAACTGGTCGCGGCCCATCGGCGTACACAGCAGCGGCACACCGTGGCCGAGCGCGGCCATCGTGGTGCCGGCGCCGGCGTGGGTGATCACCAGTGACGCCGACGGCAGGATCTCCGCGTGCGGCACGTACCGCACTACCTGGGTGGTGGCGCCTGCGGTCACGGACGCGGGGTCGATCGCCGGTCCGGTCGTCACGACGGCGTTCACCGGCAACTGCGCGACCGCGTCGACGCACCTCTGCAGCAGGTCGGCCTGGCCCTGCTCGAGGGCGGGTCGCACGGGGTCACTCACGGACAGCCGGGACAAAGCCGCGATGCAGGTCAGGCCCTGTTCGGCGGGCGGTCACCCTGCCAAGCTGAGAACGCGGGTTCGATTCCCGTCATCCGCTCCACACCCGAAAGCCCGGGTCAGAGTTGGGCTTTCGGGTACTGGCGCGACTCGAATCAACCCATCTGCACGGGGACCGAGTCATATCGTGCGGAGATCGCCGCACGCACGGCCGGATCACGGATGCTGTCCGCGCCCAGCCCGCCGAGCTCGTAGAACATCTCCTCCAACCCGCCGGGCACCATCAACACGAGGCAGCGCGCCTGATCGGTGGTGGCGGCGAACACGTGCGGGGTGTTGCGTGGGACCATCACGAACCCGTCGGGGCCGGCGGTGACCTCCTGGTCCCCGACGGTCAACGTGAACTCACCGTCGAGCACGAAGAACGACTCCTCCATCCCGCGATGCAGATGGGGCACTGTCCACGGGCCCTTCGGGCCGGTGAACTCGGCGAGAGTGAACGATCCCCGGGTGACGTCCTGCCCGGCAGCGAGCACCCGCATGCGGGTCACGCCTAGTTCGACGATCCGCCCGTCGCCGGGCTGCACGACATGTCCCTGTCCTAAGATGAGCATCCGGCCCACCGCCTTTCGAGTCGGCACAAGCTTCGCGCGGGGGCTGCGGTACCCAATGCTCAAAAACTGAAGTTGTGCGGTCGGACCGACCGGCGGACGCTGGCGGCATGCCAACCTACGGTCAGTTCTGCCCGATCGCCCGGGCGTCAGAGCTGTTCGCGCAGCGCTGGACACCGGTGATCTTGCGCAACCTGATGGTCGGCTGCCGCACCTTCACCGAGATCCGGCAGGGCGCGCCGGGTATCTCGACCGCCCTCCTCGCCGACCGGCTCCACGCGCTCGAACGGGCCGGGCTGGTGGCCAGCGAGCCGGCGCAGACCGGTCGGGGCCGGTGGTATCGACTCACCGAGATGGGCCTCGCCATGAAGCCGGTGTGCGACGCTCTGGGTCAATGGGGCGCCCGCTGGTTGGAGATTCAGCCACATCATCTGGAACCGTCGTACGCGCTGTGGGCGACGACGAAGCTGGTCGATGTGGACCGGCTTCCCGACCGCACCGTGGTCGTCCGCTTCGATCTGCGCGACCGGCCCGCAGAGCACTACTGGCTGATCCTGCGCCGGCCGACACCGGAACTGTGCACCCGAGGGATCGGCTACACAGAGGACCTGGTGGCACGTACGGACACCGCCTGCCTGGTCGACCTCCACCTCACCCGGACCAGCTATCCCGACGCCATGCGGTGCGGCCGCCTCCAGCTCGAAGGTCCACCATCGCTGGCCCACGATTTCACGACCTGGATCCGGCACAGCCCGTTCGCCGCCCACATTCCGGGCACCTCCGCTCACCGTGCAACGCTCACCGGAAGTCGGTGACGGTCGTGCCCACAACGCGCCCAGAAGGGCGGCCAACTGGGGTCACTCACGGACAACCAGGTCCACCACCGGCCGCAGGTCAGCGCCGGCATGCCGGGCAATCACCCTGGTTCCCAAGCTGATGGCTCACCGCACCGGGGAGATCTCCGACGCGCCGCTATATCTGGGCCACTGGTTGTAGCCCACCAACGGGTCGTTGGATCGCATGCTCCGGATGAACTGCAACTCAATCTGTGCCACCTCGGCACGCGACGCGGTGGACGACTCCCAGAGGATTTCTTTCCTGATGGTGAAGTCGCGCCGCTGATCGGCCGTGAAATCCTTCTCGATCAACTTGCTATCCGCACTGCCGAAGTAGTTGAACGTGTCCGTGCGATCCTGGCCGATGTAGATCTTCCCGTTCGGATAGGTGATCTTGTAGACGACCGGCACAGCCCAACAACACACCCGCCTTCCCCATCCGTCAACCGGCAGGCCGATCGCAGCCCGGTAGGGTTGCACCGCGCCGCGCGGAGATCACCACCGAGGCCGAGGCGCGTGGCGGGATCACAAACACGGAGAGCGCGAAACCATTGCGAAACGGCCGTGACCAGCGCCTCCCCCGCGACCACCCCGGCCGAGACAGGACACCCCCGCTACGCAGCTAGGATGTTCGCCGTAGGCCCTCGTAGCTCAGGGGATAGAGCATCGGTTTCCTAAACCGTGCGTCGCAGGTTCGAATCCTGCCGGGGGCACCAGTTCAGAGCACTGATCGTCGATCTTGAGCCAAGTTCATGGTGCTATACGTGGTGCGAACCGCTTAGAATGCGCATCCTGGCTGCACCACGGACCAGGTCGGCTAGCCGCCGCCAGCGCGGCGAGATCGAGGCGCTCCCGAGCGGTTCGATGCGAGTGAAGGTATACGCCGGGATCGACCCCCTCACAGATAAGCGGCACTACCTCACCGAGGTGATCCCAGCCGGCCCAACAGCGCGAAAGGAAGCGGAGAAGGCGCGCACCCGGCTGGTCAATCAGGTGAACGAACAGCGCAACCCGCGGACCAAAGCCACGGTCGACCAATTGATGGACCGGTATCTCGAGCTGCTCAACGTCGACGCGACCACACGACGAAGCTACGAGGGCTACATCCGTAACCACATCCGCCCGCTACTCGGCGAGTTACCGGTCGGCCGGCTGGACGGCGAGACCCTCGATTCCTTCTACTTGATCCTGCGCACCTGCCGGACCCACTGCTCCGGTCGACCGTTCCTCGAACACAGCTCGCAAGGCGAACACGACTGCGACGAGCGCTGCAAGCCGCATGTCTGCCGACCGCTCGCCACCTCGTCGATCCGCCAAGTCCACGGCATACTCAGCGGCGCGCTGACAAGGGCGCTGCGCTGGCGCTGGCTCACGGTCAACCCGCTCGAGCAGGCAGAGCCCCCCAGGACAGTGCACCACGACCCGGACCCGCCCAGTCCCGGACAAGCCGCCGCGATCATCAAAGAGGCGTTCAAGGATCCCGCCTGGGGCACATTCGTCTGGCTCGCCATGACGGCCGGAGCTCGCCGCGGTGAGCTGTGCGCGCTGCGTTGGGACCGGCTCGACCTCGACAACGCCGTCCTTTCGATCCGTACCAGCATCGCTCAGCTCGACGCGAAGACCTGGGAGAAGGACACCAGGAACCACCAGCATCGGCGGATCGCCCTCGACCAGGCCACCGTGACAGTGCTGCGCGCGTACCGCGAACACTGCGGCGCTACCGCCGCCGAACTCGGCGTCACCATCGCTCCCGACGCGCGAGTCTTCTCCCCGGACCTCGACCACAGCACGTGGCTCAAGCCCAGCACAGTGACCCAGAGATACCGGCGGATGTGCGCCCGCCTCGGCTGGGACATGCACCTGCACCAACTGCGGCACTACTCAGCAACTGAACTCATCGCCGCCGGCGCGGATGTCCGAACCGTCGCCGGCCGCCTCGGCCACGGAGGTGGCGGGGCGACCACGTTGCGCGTCTACTCCGCATGGGTCTCCGAGGCGGACCAACGAGCGGCTGGGAGTTGGAGCAGCCGTATGCCGGCCGTACCGCTTGACCTCGACGCGATGACGACTCCTGCCGTTGGCCGCGGCCCAGCACAATCCGACGAGAGCGACGCCCCCTACCAGCGCATCGCCGCCGACCTACGCGGCGCCATCACCTGTGGGGCCCTCAAGCCGGGCGACCAGCTACCGACCATCAAAGACATCGCCACGCGCTACAACGTCTCCGTCGGCACCGCCCACCGCGCGATGGCGCACCTCACCGCCGCGGGCCTCGCGGCCGCCAGCCGAGGCCGACGAGCCACCGTGGCAGCAATTCAGTCATAGGCCCACCACCGGACGTCAACTGCGCGATGACGCCCAGCCTGTCAGGCAAAGCGGTTCACATCCGGGCCGGCTCAGCGGCCTCCGTCGGAGACTCTGACTCGTGCAGATCGCCTACATTCAACGCGACTCCGTTGCCCATAATGTAGGTAATCTGCTACGTTCTTGCGGTCGAGGACTTCGAAGCAGGCGCATGCTGATTGGTCACGACATCGAGGTGGGGCCGTAGGACGCGGCCCCACCTCATCCTTATCTGACACTCGAGGGAGTGCCGACGACAGCATCGGGTGACCAGAGCACCACGAGTCGCGGACAGTGGCAGAGCCGCCGATTGGTCACGAACTCAACTCGGCGAGCACGAACGTGCTCACGGCTATCGCGCGGTACGAATGGGTTGCGTTGTCCGCGCCGCAGCCAACGCCGCGGACTCCCCCGACACATTTCACTCCGCGATCGGCGACAGCCCGCCCGGGCGCGACCACGTCGGTCCAAAGCACCCGGGGCAGCCCAGCATGATCAATCGCGCGAAAGGTTAGCACCTCCCTACCCACCACGGCCTGCTCGCCACAGACCCCGAGCGGCCCGGTGCCGAGGCTCGGGTCCCGCGATCAGTTCACAGTCTTCGCCAGGACGGCCCGGGCGATGATCCGCTTCTGGATCTCTGACGTACCGTCCGCGACCAGGTAGGCCATGACGTCGCGGAAACGTTGTTGGATCGGGAACTCACAGGAGTAGCCGAGATTGCCGTGAATCTTCATGGCTGCCTGTATCGCATCGAGCGCCACCTGGGGCGCCCACCACTTGCTCATCGCGGCCAGGTCGGTGTGCGGTTGGCCGACCTGGCGGGCCCACAAGGCCCGGTAACACAGCCAGCGGGCCGCCTCCAGGTAAGTTGCGTGCTCGGCCAGCGGGAACGACACGCCCTGGAATTCGGCGATCTTCTGCCCGAATGCCTCCCGCTGCTGGGCATAGCGTGCCGCCTCATCAAGGGACGCCCTGGCGGCACCGAGGCAGAGAAGGCCCAACGCGGAGCGGGAGAACTCGAAGTGATGCATCGCCGAGGCAAAACCCCGGCCCTCCTCACCGACCAGGTTTTCCTCCGGCACGAACACCCCGTCCATGGCGATCGAGCCCCAGCCCAGCGGTAGGCACCCCATACCGGGCATGTGGCCCCGAGTCACCCCGGTAGCGTCCATCGGCAGCAGGAAGCAGCTGATGCCCCGCGAACGGGTCGAGCCGGGGTGCCGCGCGTAGACCAGCATGGTCGATGCGCACATGGCATGCGTGATGGCGATCTTCTCCCCGGTTAACGACCACCCGCCGGCAACCGGCACTGCCACGGTCCGCATCCCGGCCGCGTCGGACCCCGAGCCCGGCTCAGTGACCGCGATACCCGACACCGCGTCGCCGGCCACCAATTCAGGGATGTAGCGCTCGCAGGCCTCCCGCGAGCCACCCTCGGCCAGTTGCGCGGCGACCAGCCCGCTCTGCACCGGCGCGGCGGCCACGTTGACGTCGCCGTAGGCCAGCGTCTCGGTCACCAGGCCCAGCGTCACCGGGTCGTGCGAATCGGCTCCGGCGCCGCCGTACTCCTCCGGCAGGCCGATGCCCAGTACGCCGAGGGCGGCCAGCTCCTTGTGGGCCTCCCAGGAGAACTCCGTACTCTCCGCCCGTCGCCGGTAGGCCGGCAGCAGCCGTGTGCGGGCGTAGCGAGCGAGCTCGGCCCGGTATGCCTCTTGCTCGTCGGTGAACGCGAACGAAATCATCAGCTGCCTCAGATCATTGTGTAGCCGCCGTTGACGGAGAGCACCTGTCCGGTGATCCACGCCGACAACGGGGATGTCAGACAAAGCACCGCGCCGGCGATGTCGGCCGGAGTACCGAGTCTGCCCAGCGGGTAGGCCCGGGCCGATTCGACCGCCTCCGCCAGCTGCTCGATGGACGACGAGTCGCCCGGGGTCACTGTGGTGCCGAACGCCACCACGTTCGCTCGCACGCCTCTGCGCCCAACCTCCCTGGCCAGGCTCTTGGTCACCGCCACGACGGCGGCGCCGGCTCCGGCGTAGACGCTCATGGAATGCGCTCCGCTGCGCGCCGAATCCGGCACGACGTTGACGATTCGGCCCTGAGTTGCCAGCAGATCCGGCAGGGCGACCCGCAGGACGTTGAGGATGCCGAGAAACGCCACGCCCACCAGCCGGTCTGTCTCCACGGCTGTCGTCTCGGCAAAGTCTTTGGACGTCCGGACAGCGGCGTTATTGACCAGTACTGACACTGGGCCCAGCTGCGCGCGGACCTCGGCGAGCGCCCGCTCGACGTTGACCTGCTCGACGATGTCGGCCGGGACCGCCATGGCGACGCCGCCGGTGGAGTTGATCTGCTCGGCCACCGCCTGTGCCGCCCCGGTGGGCGTGCCCAGCACGGCAACCCGAGCACCTGCCTCCGCCAGCAGGATGGCGATTCCCGCTCCGACGCCGCTGCCGCCGCCGGTCACTACCGCAACATCGGAACTCAGGTCAATCTGCACACTCACGGTCTCCCCCTGCGGGTTTGGTACCCGGACGCGAGGCCAACCCTCAGCGATCGGTTTCGACCGTGGTCATTTAAACATACGTCTGGACACGTGTCCAGACATATGTTTAGACGTGTGCGTAGACATGAGTGTAGGATCAGTCCCCATCCACCCGAGCACTGTTTGAACACGCCATACGCCCTGTCCCGCCGATCCCGGTAGGTTCTTCAATGTCTCCAGCGGAAGCGAAGCCGAAGAGCGGCCGGGCGCGGCGGGACGAACTGCGGTCGCACCTACTGGCCATCGTCGAGGAGCATCTGCGCGCCGGGAGGTCGTTCGCCGACCTGGGCGTCGCCGAGTTGGCCACCGAGGCCGGGATCTCGCGCTCGACCTTCTATGCCTATTTCATCGACAAGGCCAACCTGCTTCGTGCCTGGTACGCCGACTCCACGGACGTGATCCTGCGAGCCGCGCGTGAGTGGTGGCGGCTTGACGGCTCGGCGACCCGGTCGGACGTGCGCGCGGCGCTGGAAGGGATCGTGCGCTCCTTTCAGTCGCACCCACAGCTCATCGCTGCGACCCACGAGGCCGTCGGGTACGACCGCGAGGTCCGTCATGTCGTCGAGTCGGCGATGCGCCTTTACATCGAAGGGCTGCAAGCACACATCGAGCACGGCCAGGCCACGGGATTCGTTGACCCGTCACTGCCGCCGGCCGAGACCGCGTACTGGCTTCAGTGGATGGCCGAACGGGGACTTCAGCAGCTCGGCCGCGCCAAACCGGCGGTAGGGACGGCGCGGCTCATCGACGCCTACGCGGCCATCGTGTGGAACACCTTGTACGCCGAACCGCGCCGATCCTCGCCTGGCGCCGAGAACGGTGCCAACCACCCGCGCCCGACGGACTGAGCGCGATCATCACTGGACCACCGTGCGGGGCGGCAAGGTGGCACTTGATACGTTAGTGAGGCTGCGGGGCCGATATCCTGTAGTACGAGCCCACCACCTACGGGAGTTCACCATGGCGTCCGCCCTGGCTGGTCCCCCGGACCATCTGACGGCATCGCTGAACGGCGGTTCGCCCAGCCTGGGCCAGATGCGGGCGATGCCCTCCGGCAGTGCACGCTCCCAGTTGCTGACCGTGCTCGGTGAGCTGGTGGGGCCGTCCGGTGTGCCCGCCTGGACGTCGACGATCCTGCATGTACTCACCGGCCTCGGACTGGAGGAGCAGACCGCCAGGCAGGCCATCGCGCGTGGCGCGGGCGCCGGGTGGATGGAAGGGGAGAAGCGCGGGCGCGAGGTCCGCTGGACTCTCACGGCCGCCGGGCGCGAGCTGACCGACGAGATCATTCACCGCGCCGAGTCACTGAGTCATCTCGGGCCGGCCTGGGACGGCAACTGCCTGATCCTGTTCATCACGATCCCCCAACAGCAGAAGGCTGTCCGGAAGCGTCTCTACAGTGCGTTGAGCTGGGCCGGCTTCGGCAATCCGATGCCCGGCCTGTGGGCCAGCCCGCACGTCGACCGCGCCGAGGAGATCACCGCGGTCATCTCCGAGCTGGGCCTGCAGGATTCGACCATCGGCTTCGTCGGGGGCACCTTCCCCGCCGGCTTGAGCGATCCGGAGATCGTCCGACGCGCTTGGGACCTCGACGGCGTGGCCGCTCGCTACGAGACGCTCCTCGAGACCTTCGGTGATCTGGAGCCGGCCGACGGTGACGAGCTGCTGTTCGCGTACGTGTCGCTGGTCCACGAATGGCACCAGTTCCCGCTGGTGGACCCCCAGCTTCCGGAGGACCTACTGCCCAACTGGGTCGGCCGGCGCGGCATTGACCTGTTCGCCGACCGACGCCGGGAGTGGTCAGGTCGCGCCTTTGCCCGGTGGCGCGAGCTCAACGACCCGGCACGCTGAGCATCGACGCAGCCAGCACCGCGCACACCGATCCGGCCATCGGCAGCAAGCTCGGCATCCCTCGGGTGCGCAGGTACCAGTCGATGGCGCTCGCCGGACGGGCCACCACGCGCACATCAGCGTGGCGCCGCCGCCCCGCGCGGCCGATCCGGATCAGCGTTTCGACGGTCTCCACGTCGAAGGCGGTGACAGCCGAGAGGTCGACGACCACCACCCGGCCATCGGCGTGCTCCAGGGCTGACTCGATGGCCGACCAGAGCTCATCGGCGCGGGTGTCGGACACTCCACCGACGACCCGCACCACAACGACGTCCGCGCCGCCGTCCTCGTAACGCAGCCAGGCGTTCCAGGTCTCGGACACCGGCCACGCAGCCATGCTCACGGTCATATGGACCCCCTCGGCGAGACGCACTCCCCCGCAATGTGATGAACCTAATCACAAGCGGCAGAGCACGTTCGAGTGAGGTAGGGGTCACACCCAGTGAACTCAGGTGGCGACGTAGAAGCCCAGGATCACACCGGTGGCCACCACGATCCAGGCTTCGAAGGCCAGCCGGACCGGGATCGGCGCGTGGCGCAGCTCCATGAAGTGCAGCACGACCAGGCACACCTTGAACGCGGCGATCAGGAAGATACCCACGGTGGCCACCAGCGGGCTGAACGCGTCCTTGGAAAGGCACCAGGTGGAGATGCAGGTGAGCACCATGAGCACGATCCACACGACGCTCACCGGCCGGCGCAGCAGGGCAACCATCAGCTCACCTCGTCAGGTAGAGCAAGGGGAACAGGAAGATCCACAGCAGGTCGACCAGGTGCCAGAAGGACGCCACGCTCTCCAGGAACCGGCGCATCCCCCCGGCCGCCGTAACGCGGCGGGACTTCACCCACAGCGCGATGAGCAAGAAGGTGCCTGCGACCACGTGCAACAAGTGGATGCCGGTCAGGGTGAAGTACCACATGAAGAACTGGTTGGTCGCCGGAGTGATCCCGGAGACGAACTTCTGCGTGTACTCGACGGCCTTGGACACCATGAACAGCAGGCCGGTGAGGAACCCGCCGAGCAGGAACCGGGTCACCCCAGGCATGTCCTCGCGCTTGGCGGCCGCCACGGCCAGCGCCACGAACCACGAGCTGGTCAGCAGGATCAGCGTGTCGATCCCGCCGAAGTTGTAGTTCAGCGCGTGTCGCGCGGTCTCGAACAGGGCGGGATCCGTGCGCCGGTCGTGCATGAACGAGCCGAACAGCACGCAGAACATCACCGCGTCGGCCCCGATCACGACCCAGACGCCGTCCACTCCGGGAAGGCGTCTGGGTGTCGTGGTCGGGGAGGATGTCATCACTCCCACGGCGGCATCAACCAGCGAGGCCGGCCGCGTCCTCGACCTTGATCCGGTCGACGGCCTTGATGACGAAGTAGGACATGCTCGGGATCCAGAAGAACCAGGTGAAGAAGGCGAACCAGAAGCTGATCGCGCCGTTGAACGCCAGCGGGCCGGTGGTCACGAACGGGATCGCATTCACCACGAAGAACGAGGCCACCGTGACCCAGCCCCACCAGCTGACGACGTCGGGCACCAGCTTCTTGGGCCGCCGGTCCTTCATGAAGACGATGGCCGCGCCGGCGATCTGGAACGACGTCACCATGTACGCCAGGTCGATCAGCAACCAGCCCATCCAGTACAGCAGGTGGGCTACGCCCGGCGTGATGTAGTCGATCTCGTGGGCGGCGGCCAGCCACATCGCACAGGCCGTCATGATCGGGGCGCAGGTGATGGTGCCGCCCATGATTTCAATCTTGGACCATACGCCGGCCGGACCCTCGATCCGTTCCATCACCCGGGAGACCGCCACGCTCCACGCCATGTAGCAGGCGGTCAGCGTCAGGCAGACCGACATGCCGATCAGAATGGGCAGGCGCTGGTCGTGATAGTGCTGCCAGACGGCCTGGGGATCGGCATTGGGCGAGAACGGCGGGATGTTGCCGGCGAGAATGCCCCAGAGGCAGGTGAAGGCGGCCAGGAAGACCGGTCCCATCCAGGCCAGGAACTTCCAGGACCGGTAGTCGGTCGCGCGAGCGCCCACCGGACCCGCGTTCCAGGCGCCGGTAGTCGTCCGTTGCGCTCCAGTGTCCGCATCAGTTGCCATCAGACGTCGCTCCTTCTTCATCGAAGTCCGGGCCTCGCGAGCGTGAGCTCCAATGCTCTACACCTGAGGTGACGGTATTGCCGGCGTTGTATGTTGTCAATGACACGTACCGGTACCTTCGATGTGTCAGATGCGGGAGCCGATGTGTCAGATGCGGGCGGCGTCGACGATCGGGGCTCGCTCGGTCGGCTCCGTGCCGCCCGGCTGGTCGGGCGCGGCCCCCTGGCTGCCGCCGCCCCGGCGCGGCGGGAATGCCCGCACGACCAGGTGTGAGGCCAGCAGGGACAACGCCACCGTGGCGGCGAGCAGCAACCCGAAGTCGCGGATGACCGACAACCGCGAGGCGGTCAGGACCAGGTAGCCCAGGCACGCCGCCAGCGCCGCCACACCCACGGTGAGGCGCAGCCGACGACGGTCGGGGGTGTCGGTACGCGGTGCGGCCACGCTCAGCACGGCGGTGAACTCGCATGCGGTGGCAGTCGTCAGCGAACCCAACGCCACGCTCAGCGGACTGAGCGAGACCCCGAGCAGCCATGCCCCGGCCAGCCCCCACCCCGTGGCCAGCGCCGCCGCCAACACGGCCCGCCCGGCGGTGCGCACCCCGTCAGGCCGCCGCCACAGCCCGGCCAACAGCACCAACCCGGCTGCCAGGATGCCGACGAGGTTGGTCAGGTACCGGCCTTGCGAGACCAGCTCGAAACCGCGCGCCGCGGCCACCGGCAGGCCCACCAGCTGCACCGTCATCCCGGGAGGGGGTGGAGGCAACGCGGCTCGCAGGTCGTCCAGCAGCACCCGCTGCGCTGCGAGATCCTGTAGCGAGAGCCCAAGACTGATCACCGAACGGGTGCCTTCGTCGTTCAGTACCGCGGCCACCAGGTAGTGCGGCAGCAGGCCCAGCGCGGCGTCAAACTGCGGCTGGGTGGGCGTCGGGCCGAGGAAGCGCAGCAGATCGGGCAGGCTCACGACGGGCCGCACCTGGCTGCCGTGCCGCAGGACCGCGGTGTCCTCGGCGGTGCGCATCCAGGCCAGCGCCTCAGGTGTGCGCACCGACGGCCCGGACAGCAGCACCTCGACCTCGCCGGAGGACCCGAGCACGTCCTCGACATGTCGGGCGTCGGTCACCGAGCTGAGCCCGGCGGCCAGCATGTCCGGCCGCGCTTCGATGTCGATCCGGGGTAGGACGACCCAACCCAGTACCGCCGTCAACACGGCGGCCACCACGATGGGCAGGCGCCCCGGACGGCCCGGCCCCAGCCTTAGCCACCGGTCCGCTCCCCCGGTCGCTCCCGTCTCCGGGGCGACCTCGGCGTCGCCCGGGTCCACCTCGGGGCGCACCAGAGCGCGCAGGCCCAACGCAACCGCCACCGCCAGCAGCACCCCGAGTGCGAGGGCGAGACCCAGATCGCGCACGAACGGCAGCGGCGACAGCGCCAACGCGGCGAACCCCACCGCGCTGGCCGGCGCCACCAACGCGATCCGGCCCCGGGGTGTGCCTCGGTGCATCAGGTAGGCGGGGAAGTCGGACCCGATGCCGGTCACGATGGGCAGAAAGGCCACCACTCCCAGCGACAACGGCCGGTTCAGCCAGCCGAACACCGCGAGGGTCAGCGCGGTCGCGGTGAGCGTGGCGGCCAGCGGCAGCAGCCGGTGCGCGCGCCGGCGCGTCCACGGCACCAGCAGGTAGCTGCCGGCGATGAGCAGCACGGCGACCGCGCCGAGCAGCGGGATCTCCCGGGCCACAGTCGCCCCCACCTCGGCGGCCACGGTCGGGCTGCCGCTCACAGTCAGCCGGGTGGTGGCAAGGCCCGCCTGCTGGGCCGCCGCTCGGGTGGCGGTGACCAGCCGTTCGGTGCCGCCCTGATCAAGGCCCTCCCGGGGCCGGACCAGGACCGCCACGGCATTCGGCGCGGGGATGACATAGGCCCACTCCGGACGTGGGGAGTCTCCGTCGGAGAAGACGATCTGGTTGATGAATGCGGGATTGCGCAGCGTGGGCAGGCCGGCGGGCAGGCCCCGCACCAGCAGCGCCGCGTAGCGGGCATCGAAGTCGGCGGTGGAGCGAGTCACCGCATCGGCCACGGCCTGTGGGCTCGCCCCGGCGGCCCGTGCGTCGGACTCGGTCTTGGCCCGGATGGCATCGCGGGTGCCGCTGATCGTGGCCAGCAGGTTCTGGGCGGTACCGGCGATCTGGTTGAGCACCGTGGCCGGCCCGTAGACCACGGCTACATCGGGCAGCCGGGCCAGCCCCGCCTCCAGCTTGAGCAACCGGGGCAACTGGTCGCCGCCCAGCAGTTCCCGGGCGTTCGCGGACTCCGCCAGCACCACGATCGGGTCACCGCCGAACCAGCGGGCGGTCTCGCGCACCGAGCGCACGGCGGGATCGTCGGCGGGCAGGAACGAGGCGACGGTGGTGTCCATGCGCACCCGGGCGAGGCCGAGCGCGGTGAAGGCGGCGAGCAGCAGGGTCACCAGGACAGCGGCGACCAACCGGGGGCCGGGCCGCGACGGTCGCGGTCGCGGCAGTTGGGGGCGCGGCAGTTGGGGGCGCGGCAGTCGCGGGAAAGGCATCGGGTGGGAACTCCTCTTCGGTCGGGGCCGAGCCTCAGCCGGACGACAGCTGGTGGACCAGCCCGACCAGGCTGGCGACAACCAGCAGCACGGCGACGATCCGCAGCACCCAGGTGCCGCGCCGCATGCTCCGCTCCTGCTTGGCGCAGGTCCGGGGTGAGCTGGTCGGAGCTGAGCTCGCCGACCCGGCCCGCCCCCCACTGGCCGAGCAGGAACATCCCCATGGCCAGGACGGTGACAAGTAGGAAGACCATCAGCGTCGCTCCGGGCCGGCGGGCGGCTCAGCCTGCGCGGCGGGCGGACCGGCCGCCCCGCTGGCGGGTTCGCTGGCGGGCCCTGGAACGTTGCCGGACGTCACAGGCGCGAGATCGTCGGCGTAGGTGATGTCGGCCTGCCTCATCTGCTCTCGGACCCACTCGCGCCACCGCCCCGCCTTGCGCGCCGACGTCAGCTCGGTGACCAGCTCAGGCTCAACCTGTTCGAAACTGGGCATGCCTGCCGGGCGCTCCTCGAGCGCCTGGCCCACGTTCCAGCCGTGCGTGGCCTGCACCGGGCCGAAGACCCCGCCCACCGCCGTGCTGAAGGCCGGTCCCGCCACCGGATCCTCCAGCTGGTCGCGGGCCACGAACCCGAGGTCGCCTCCGGCATCCCGGGTGCTCTGGTCCAACGACGTGCGCTGAGCCGTCTGGGCGAAGTCGGCCCCGGCGCGCAGCTGGTTGACCACGTCGTCCGCGTCGGAGCGGGTGGCCACCACGATGTTGCGCAGGTGGCGGATGACCGGCTGGGCGAAGGCGGCCGGGTGCTTGTCGTAGTAGGTGCGCGCGTCCCCCTCGGTCGCCGGGGCGACCGGACCCGGCGGCATGGCCTCCACCTTGTCGAACAGCAGGGCAACGGCTTTCTGGCGACTGATCTCGTCGACCACGTCCTTCTCGGAGGCGCCCACCTGGCCCAGCAGCCGGGCGAACCCGGTCATCCCGTCCGGAAAGCGCCCCCCGATCAGCTGGCCCAGCTGGTCCCGGGCGTCCTTCTCCTCGATCACGATGCCCTGCGCACGGGCGGCGTGATCGAGCACCGTGCTGACCGCGACCGCCTCCGCCGACTGGCGGTGGTAGGCGTCCAGCTTGGCCGGGTCCGAGGGCGGGGCGATTCCGTAGAGCGCCTTGAGCACCCCAAGGCGATGCTCCAGCTCCGCCCGAGTGACGACGGTCCCGTAGGCCCGGAACGCCGCGTCGGCGGGCAGCGCCGTCACCTTCACGGCAAAGAGCACGGCCGCGCCGCCGAGCACGATCGGGGTGAGCAGAGTGGCGACCAGGCCGAGGGCCACGTTCCACGGAAAGGCGAACTTCTTCATCGGCTCCTCCTGACCCGCCCGGGCGAACCGACGGGTGTGAGCACGAACACGGGGAGAGTTCCAGACAGTAGGCCACCGCCAACCGCGCCCCCGAGGCACCCCCGACAGCACAGGTGACCAAGTCCCTCTCGGCATCACACGACAGACCGGCCCGGTGACTACCGGGCCGGCCCGTCAGGTGTGCTGATGCGCGGCTCAGCGCCCTTCGCGTTCCACCCGCGGGTAGTTCCCGACGAACGGGCCCGGGTTGTTCCCGGCGCCCGCCTTCGGGAACGGGTTCACGTACATGCCCACCGACAACGGGATCGGGGAGGTCAGCGTCTTCTCGTTGATGAACAGCATGGCCCGAATGTTGAACCGGCCGGCCTCGTCGTGCGGCCGCAGGGCCGCGTTGAAGTTGGCGAAGAACGCGGCCAGGTCGGGTCCGTAGGGCCGCAGGTAGCCGACCACGGGGTTGACGTCGGCCAGCACGTCGCGGGCCGGGTCGATGATGTGGTCCACGTCGTCGGAGAAGTCGCCGACCTTGTCCAGGGTCCTCGGCGCCCGGTCCAGCACGTCCGACGCCGACGGCATGAGCCCGCGCAGATCCTTCGTGGTGTCCGGGAGCTCGTCGAGCGCGTCGCTGAGCTTCGGCCCGGCTTCGCGCAGGTCGCGGGCTACCGGTCGCAGGTGGCCGGCCAACTCGGTCAGCGAGTGCGACGCGTCCCGGGCCCGGTCCTCGGTGGTGGGCAGCAGCCGAAGGCTGTCCTCCAGCGCCTCGTGCTGCCCGGCGGTGGCCTGGGTGACCCGGTTGGCCGCGCTGACCATGCGGGCGATCTGACCCTGGTTGGTGTCCAACGCATTGAGCAGAGTGGCGGTGTCGCCGGTCAGTTCCCGCAGGTCCTGTGACTGGGCCACGATGGCGTCGATCGCGTTGTGCCCGCCCCGGCCCAGCGCGGTGAGGCCGTCGAAGGTCTGCGATACCTGGTCCTTGGTCTGCATCGTGGACGCACCCAGGCCCTGCAGCATCTGGCTGGCCTCGGTGCGGGTACCGGCGTCGAGGCTGTTGTAGACGTCGTACAGGTTGACCACCGGAACCACGGTGTCGGACGGCAACGTGGAGCCCTCGGCGATGGGTGCTCCCGTGCCGTCCTTGATGTCCAGGTAGCTCTCGCCGACCAGTGAGCGCTGACCGATGCGGACCTTCACCCCCTGGTGCAGCGGCCACTGCGCCGAGTCGACCCGGAAGATCACCTGGCCGCCCTGGGGAGTGGCGTCACTGGACAGCACCTCACCGACTCGCACCCCAGCGATCTGCACTTGGCTGGCCGCGACCAGGTTGTCGATGTTCGGCGTGTACATCGTCAGCGTCTTCGGGGTCTCCTTCAGCAGCGGCACCTGGATACCGGTCTGCAGGAGCATGTACATGAACATGCTCAGGCTGACGAACAGGAACACCCCCAGGACGACCATCCGCCCGAAGAACGTCTGGAAGATCCTCATCAGTAGCTCCCGTAGGTGCGGTTGGCGTCGTTGTTCATGCCGTGCCGCTCGTTGTAACCCGGGTCGTAGTCATCGGCGCCGGGCACGTAGTGCGGCAGCGGGGTGGCTCCGGAGATCGGGCCGGGCCCGGTGCCGGCGTCCGGCGGCCGCGGCGTGAAGCCCGGGTCTCCGCCGGGCAGGAAGTGCGGTCCGTCCGGGGCCTTGAACTCCACATGGCCGCGGATGTTCCCGCCCTGGGCGTCGTGCACGCCGAATACCGAGGCGGTGTTCATGATGAACGCCTGGATCATGGTCAGGTAGGTGCCGACGACCTTGGTGTCACGGTCCAGGTTCTTGGTCACCGGGTGCAGCTCGTCCAGCGAGTCGTGCACGTCGAAGATGATCGGGCGCAGGTCGGCGATCACAGGCTTGGCCACCGCCAGGAACGGCTTGGCCACGTCGATGGTCTTGTCGAGCTGCTTCGTCGTGTCGTGGAACTTGTCCAGCGCGTCGGGCAGCTCGTCGGAGGCCTCACGCAGGTTGTCCAGGGTCGGGTTGAGCTGCTTGGTCAGATGTTGGGTCTCCGACATCGCGTCGCGCAGCTTGGAGTTCAGCCCGGGCAGCTCACGCAGGCTGCTGGCCAGGTTGCGGTCGTTGTCGGCCAGTACCCGAAGCGTCCGCTCGGCGGTGTCGGCCAGGGTGACCGCCCGCTGGTGGTCGGCGCCGAACGCCGAGGCGATGTCACCCAGGGCGGTGACCAAC
Organism: Pseudonocardia sp. Cha107L01; assembly: GCF_052566575.1. NCBI lineage: Bacteria > Bacillati > Actinomycetota > Actinomycetes > Pseudonocardiales > Pseudonocardiaceae > Pseudonocardia > Pseudonocardia sp. Cha107L01. The sequence goes on along the minus strand of NZ_CP199579.1, from coordinate 2,460,529 downwards.
TGGGCGATGTTGTCCCGGCGGGTCTGCAGCGCGGTCATCACCGGGCGCAACGTGGCTAGCGTGGCGTCGGTGGCCTGGAAGCCGCCGGGCAGCGTGGTCGGCGCGCTGGCCAGCGCGATGTCCGAAGCGGTCATCAGCTCGTTGACCGCCGCCTGGGTCTTCTCGTCCAGGTGGCTGAGCGCCTCGTTGACCTGGATCGGACGCTTGGTGTTCTGCACCGGGATGAGGCCGCCCTCAGGCAGCGGTCGTCCCGGTGGGCCGCCCGGGCTGATGGTGATCGACATGTCGTTGAGCGGGTTCTTCGGCCGCAGCACCGCCGTGGCGTTGTCATAGATCGTGCCGAACGGCGGGGTCAGCTCCATCGTCACGATGGCGGTACCCCGGTTGGTCGGCTCCCAGCTCGACACCCGACCCAACCGCACACCGGCGACCGAGACGAAGTGCGTCGTGGCGTCCGGGTTGAGACCGGTGACGTCGGCGAACTCCGCCTTGTACTCCACCTTGTGGGAGAACAGCCCGGAGCCGCCCAGGAAGCTCTGGATACCCAGGGTGGCGACGACGGCCAGGGCGATCAGCACGACCAGTGCGCCGACGTCCCGCTTCAAGCCGGGGACGGTGCGGACGCGCTGCCAGGCGCGGCGCACGGAGAACTTCTTCTTGGTGCTCACTTGCTGCCCCCCAACATCGGGATACCTGCGTTGTCCCGGGTGCCCGAGTGCATCAGGGTCGGCACGTCCCCACCCGGATCGGGCTTACCTCCCGGCTTGCCCAGCGCGGGGAGCGGGCCGGGGCCCGGCGGGTTCGGCCCTGGCGGCTGCTGCAGGCCGAACGACTCCAGGTACTGCTCCACCGACATCGGGAACTTGGTGCCGCCCAAGGTGTTCCCGCCGGCCCCAGCCTCCAGTCGGGCCAGTGCACCGTTAGCGTCGTAGTGCTTCCATACGTTGTTGGAGCCGGACAGCAGGTAGGCCAGTTCCTTGTAGGTGGGGATGTCGACGGCCCCGTTCTTGTACTCGCCGTTCTGGCTGGGCTTGAACGGCGCGTAGATGCGGTCCTTGATGGGCCCGTTGACCCGGTCGAACACCGGGCCCTTGACGTCGTCGAGCACGTCGATGCCCGAGTCCGCTGTCTCGGGCAGCTGTCGCAGCAGCGGCTCGAGGTCCTCAGTCACGTCCCGAAGGTCGGCGAACACCGGCCGGGCCCGGTGGATGACCGGTCGGAAGTCGTCCAGCAGGTCGGCCAGCTTGCGGGCGCTGGGGCGGAAGTCCTCCGAGGTGTCCTTGAGCTTGTGCAGCGTGGGCTGCAGGTCTTTCAGCCCGTCCCGGGTGGTGCGCAACGTGTCCGGGCCGATCCGGACCGCCTCAGCGACCGCGGAACCACCGTCGCCGAAGGCCCGCGACGTGCGGTCCAGCCCGTCGATGGTGGACGGGAACTGGCCGAGCTTCTCGTTGAGCGCGGAGGCGAACGACTCGAACCCGACCACGAACCGGTTGAGGTCGGTGTCCGGGTTGGAGCCACGGAAGGCGCTGAGCACTACCCCGGCCGGTTGCAGGGTGGCCGGCGCGTCGGTGGCCAGGTTCCGGATCGCGTCCGAGCCGCCTTGGCGCAGCGTGGCGTCGGTCTGTCCGATGAACGCCCGCACGCCCTGCTGCGCCTCCTGGCTGGACAGCGACTTGAGCACGTCGTCCAGGGCCACGGGCATCTGGGTGCGGTCCAGCGGGATCAGGTCATCGGTGAACTTCTGGTTCGGGTCACCGCCGGTGCGCAACCCGAGGAACTGGACGCCGTCGGTGACCAGCGTGGGCTGCAGGTAAGCGGTCGGCTTCGACCCCAGCTTGGCGCGGGTGCCGGGGTCCACCTGCATGTTGGCGATCATCGTGCCGCTCGGCGTCTGCTCGATTGTGGTGACCTTGCCGATCACCACCCCGTTCAGCTTGACCGTGTCGTCGTAGGTGAGGTCGTCACCGATGAGCTTGGCCCTGCCGGCGAACTCGGCCGCGATGGTCTCGTGGCCGAAGGTCAGCCACGTTGCGAGCTTCTCCTTCTGGAACGCCGCCCAGCCGAGAAGCAGGAACAGCACCAGCACCAGGACGCCGAACGCCTTGGGAGAGATCCGAGTGAGACGGACCATCACTTGCCTCCTAGCCCGCGAGCCTGCACGCCGCACGGAACCTCGTTCAGCAGCCCGAGGTGGTCGCGGTCGGCCTGGCCGGGCTTCGGGTAGGGGTCGGCCTGGAAGTGGCAGGCCTTGACGACGCCGCCGGTGACCGAGTAGGGGCCCTGGACGTCGGCGTTGAGCCGGGCGTAGTGCACGCCGTTGGCCGTGCCCTCGGAGACGAAGCTGCGGCCTCGGACGAACAGCTCGCCCATCTCCTTGCTGTAGGGCGCGAGCACCTGCAGCGGGGTGGCGAACCGGTTGAAGAACTCGGTGAGCCTGGGCGCCAGCGGCTGCAGGTCACCGAACGTGGGCTTCAGGTCGTCGAACGCCGGCGAGGTCTGGTCGGCCACGTCCGGCACCTTGTCCAGCACCGGGGTGCCGTCGCGGAACGAGCCCTTCAGGTCGTCGTCCGACCGGCCCAGTGAGTCGGCCCCGTGCCGCAGGTCGGTCATGGCCTGCTGGGTGTCGGCCAGCGGATCGGAGAGCGCGTCGGTGGCGGTCCTGACATCGTCGAGGGTGGCCGGCGCCTTGTGCAGCACGGTGCTCAGCGGCACCGCGTTATCCACCGCGATGGAGCTGAACGTGGTGTCGGTCTGCTGGATGAGGCTGGCGATGTCACGCTCCCGGCCTTGCAGGCTGGCCGCGAGCGAGTCGGCCGAGCGCAGCAGCGCCGGCAGGTCGGCCTGCTTCGAGGCCAGGTCGTCGGAGACGGTGCCCAGCCCATTGAGGTCGGCCGGCGCGTTGTGCATGAAATCGCGGAAGCCGTCCGAGTGGCCGCCCATGCCGCCACCGAAGTTCTGCAGGAACGTCTGGGTGGCGGTTCGGGTGGTCGGGTCGAAGATGTTGAGCACGTGGTACAGATCTTGCGAGTCGTGCGTCTGGGTGATTGGGATGGTGTCGTCGGGCAGCGGTCCGGACTCGGAGTGGCCCGGAGAGATACCGATGAACTTGGCCCCAACCGCCGAGGTGTCGCCGATGTAGGCGGTGGCGTCCTTGTAGGCGTGGTAGTCGCCGCCGAGCTCGATCTGCATGGTCACCACGGCGTTGCCGTTCTCGTAGCTGATGTCGCTGACCCGGCCGATGCCCTTGCTGTTCTGGCGCACCGGGTCCTTCACCTGCAGCGCGTGGATGTCGTGGAAAACGGCCTTGATGTAGTTCTTCGAGGAGAACGGGTTGCCGTACTGCGCGGCGAACGTGAGGTACGTCAGCAGCGCGATCAGCAGCACACCGCCGATGCCCACCTGGAAGGAGCGGGCCATTACCCGGGATTCCGGCTTCACCGCCATGGCTCAGTGCCCTCCCAGGAACTGGTTCATCATGGAATCCTCCTGGCCGGGCGTCAGTCCGGTGGCCGCGTTGTTGTCGTCGTTGTCCTTGCCGTGCCCCTGGATCGCCGGGGTGCCGAGGCCGGGCAGCGCCGGGTGCTCGTTGGGAGCTCCCGGAGCGTCGCCGCCCGGGATGGGCAGCCGGCCCTCACCGGGCAGCGGCAGCGTGGGCATCGGGTTCTTCGGCGCTCCCGGGATCGGACCCAGCCCGGTCTGGGCGAGTGTCTTCGGGGTGTACGGCGTGACGGCCCGGAAGTAGTGGCTCAGCGCGTCGTAGTCGCTGGTGGACAGCGTCCAGCCCTTCATGAACTCCATCAGGTCGACCAGCCGGTTGCTCAGCGCGCCGTCGGCCAGCCGGTGGTAGGAGCGGGAGATGGTCTCCAGGTCACCGGTGCCGTCGCGCAGGTCCTCCGCCACGGGGCGGAGCTCGTCGAGCATGTCCTTGCCCTTGACCAGCACCGGCCGCAGTGAAGCCAGTGCGGGGTCGCCGGCCTTGGAGAACCGCTTCAGCTGGTGACTGAGGTCGACCAGGTCATCGGTGACCGGTCGCAGGTTGCGGAGTGTCTCGGTGGTGGGTGGGGACACCCCGGCCACGTGAGCGAGCGCATTCTGGGCACTGACCAACGTCGCCGGCAACCGCTGCAGCGAGTCGTTGATCTGCTGGCTGTTGTCCGCGGTGGCTTGCAGCAGGTTGGTCGCCGAACCGACGAGGTGGTCGAGGCTGGCGCCTCGGTTCACCGCCACCGCCGACGCCACCGGCTGGGCGGTGGCCACCAGGTGGCTGAGCAGCTGGTTCTGCTCGTTGAGCACCTGGGCCAGCTCGTTGGTCTGCTCCATGGCCGGCTTGAGCGCGGCGATCGCATCCCGGGTCTGCTCCGGGTTCTTGCCGATGCCCTCACCCAGGGTCGTGAGCATCATGGCCAGCGAGGTACCGGTCGGGTTGTCGACCATGTCGACCACGTTCTGCAGGTCGACGACGTTCTTGGAGTGGTCCATGTCGATGCGGTAGGGCTCGGACTGCGTCGGCGCCGAGGCGGTGCCCGGGTCGAGCAGCACGAACCGCTCCCCCAGCAGGTCCTGCGGGACCAGGGTCGCCGTGGCATCCGAGTGCAGCGGCAGGACGTCGCGGTCGACAGTCATGGTCACCAGCGCGTGGTCCTGGCGATCCAGGGCCACCGACTGGACGGAGCCCACCGCCACGCCGGCGGCGCGGACGGTGTTGCCGTTGCGCAGCGGGGTGGCGTCGGCCATGGTGACGCTGATCGTCACCTGGCCGCTGTGTCCATCCGTGGCCGCGACGGTCGCCAGCGAGGCTAGGCCGACGACCACCAGGGTCACAATCGCCCGGATGCCTCGCCGTCGCCAGTCGCTGGGTGGTGCCTTCACACGAACCGCGCTCATCGCACCGGTCCTCCGCTCGCGTCCTGGTTGGCGTCGTCCCACGGCTGGTCGATGGTGGCGCCGGGTTTCGGCTCACCGACCTGCTTGATCGGCGGCGGGGCCACCGGGTCGTCGTCGAAGGCCTGGGTGCTCGCCTCGCCGAGGTTGGCCGCCCAGAGGTGCCCTTGGGAGTCGTAGGAGCCGAAGTTCTTGCCCCAGTTCTGCAGCCAGCCCTGTAGCTCCGGGGTGTAGGGCCGCAGGAAGGAGATGGCCGGCTGGTACTCCTCGACGAACGTCTGCGCCTGGGGCAGCACCTGGTGGGTGTTGTCCAGCAGCTCGGGGCTGCGCTGCAGGAAGTCACCCAGCGCTACCAGACCGGGCCGCAGCTTGTGCAGGGTGGGGCGCAGGTCGTGCAGCACCGGCTCCAGGTCGTCGGCGATGGCTGGCAGATTCTTCGTCGCGCCACGCAGGTCCTTGAGCATCTTGCTGGCGGCGTCGGCGGCCGGCGGGATGTCGCCGAGGGTGTCATTGGCGACGCGCAGCGTGGGCGGGAGCTCCTTGAGGGTGTCGCTGAGCTGGCTCTGGGCGGTGGCCACGTTGGAGGAGAAGCGGTCCAGGCCATCGACCGTGCCCCGGATGTCGTTCTGCTGCCGCGCGGTGACCTCGATCATCTGGCGCAGCTGTGTGACCAGGGCATGGATGGCGGGGCCGTCCCGGCCGACCGCGTCGAAGATCGCCCCGGCAGCCTGCACGGTCGGTCCGGCACTCTGCAGGGTGGCCTGGATGTTCTGTTCCTTGCCCTTGGTTGTGGTGTGCAGGCTCTGGATCAGCCCGTTCAGCTTCTGCCGGGTCGGCGTGTCCAGCGCGGCGAGCACCTGGTCGACCTCGACCTGGTCGGCCTTGGCCTCCAGCAGAGCGCCGTTGGGGATCTCCGGGTTCGTCGCCGGCCCGGGGTAGATCGACAGAATCCGCTCCCCGAGGGCGGCGTACCACTGGACCCGCGAGGTCGTGCCGGTGTGCAGCGGCGCGTTCTCCCGGGCGATGCCGGCGGTCACGACCGCTTTGCCGTCCTTGACCTTGATGTCCTGCACCCAGCCGGAGTCGAATCCGTTGATCCAGACCTTGCCGCCGACAGCGAGGTTTTCCGCGGAAGGGAGCACGACCTGCACGGCATAGCTCTCGCGGGGCCAGCTGTTGTAGCCGACGACCAGGGCGACAGCGAGCAGCACGACACCGAGAATGGTGGACCGGAAATTCTTCAGTGTGGTCATCATGCCCGTTCCGTTCCGCTCTTCGAACGGCCTCCAACAGCGCCCGAACTGGGCATATGCGCCCGGCCGAGGGCAGCGCGAAGCTGAGTTGACATTGCTGAATCCGTTCTACGAAGGACGCTCGGCACCGGTGCTGCCGTTGGAGCTCAGCGGGCGATCGGCGCGCGGGGCCCGTATCCGCTGAAGAAGAACTGGTTGATGACCGCACCCACGAGGCTGATCACCGCGAGGTTGATGATCATCGACTTGGCCGTGTTCCGACCCACCCCGACGGGGCCGCCCTTGGCCGTGTAGCCGTAGTAGCACGAGACCAGCACGATGATGATTCCGGTGATGTACATGTGCCAGATCTGGGCGAACTCGTCCGGCCAGGTGATGAAGCCGAAGTGCACGTCCAGGAATGCGCCGTAGGAGTAGCTCTGGAAGTACAGGACGTTCAGCACGTAGTAGACGACATAGGCCAGGGCGGTGAACACCATGAAGATGAACGGGATGTAGAGAATCAGTGCCCACACCCGCGTGGCGACCAGGTAGACCATGGAGTCGATACCCATCACCTCGAGGGCGTCGACCTCGTCGCTGATTCGCATCGCCCCGATCTCGGCGACCAGACCACAGCCGACCTTCGAGGAGAGGATCCAGCCGAACATCACTGGGTGGACGTTGTACCCACCCAGTGAGGTGAACAGTCCCGTGTAGGACCCGACCCCCAGCTGGCGCAGCAGGTAGTGGCCCTCCAGAGCGATCTCCGCGGCCAGGATGATCTCCATCAGGATGATCACCGAGCTGCTGCCGAGGATGAGGATGCCGGCCTGGCGGAAGACTTCTGAGGGGTAGGTCCACGCCCGGGGCATGGCCCTGGCCACTCGGAGGGTGAACCGGAAGACCTCGCCGAGGTCGTGGAGGATGCCCTCCTCGTACCCGTAGGAGTGCTCGGCCTTGGCCTGTCGCACGGTCTTCGACGGCGCCGCGCTGTTGTCGGCGTCAGTTGCGCTGGTCATGGTGAGTCGTCCCTACCGGTTGATCAGAATTTCCGGGAACAGCCCGAGCATCGATGTGTTGATCACGAAGTTGACCACCCAGATCGCCACGAAGCACTGCACGACGGCCTCGTTGACCGCCCGCCCCACACCTTGGGCGCCGCCCTGGGCATTCAGGCCCTTCTGAGCGCACACCGTGCCGATGAACAGGCCGACAACCCCCGTCTTGATAACCGCGTTCATCAGGTCGAAGGGCGTCATGATGGCGAAAAAGACGGAGAAGATGGACCCGGCCGCGGTGTTGCCGGCAACCGCGCCCGCCGAGACCGCCATCGAGATCCCGAGCAGGATCGCGATGAAGTTGAACGTGACCATCATGACGGTCACCGCCAGCACGCGAGGCAGAACCAGCGTGCGGTTGATGCTCACGCCCAGCACGGCCATCGCGTCCAGTTCCTCCCGGATCCGGCGCGAGCCCAGATCGGCGCACATGGCCGTGCCCATGACGCCGGCCACCGCCATGCCCGTGCAGAACGGCGCGATCTCCCGCACATCGGCCATGACGAAGTACGTGCCGACGCGGGACTGCGCCCCGGCCAGGGTCAACGTGCCGTAGGCGAGGTTGCCGATCAGGAAGGTGAACCCGCCCACTGCCAGGAGGACCGGCAGGAAGCAGAAGCGCAGCATGCCGTACATCTCGTCCAGCGTGTCGCGCCAGTAGCCCACCGGCTCACGCACGGCCGTGTAGAGCAACGCCCCCAGGAGTTGGAACGGGCGTCCGGTCTCCACGATCGGACGGCGCACCCACTTCGGCAGTACTTCGACCCGACTGAACTCCAAGCCGAGCGGTTCCTGGACAGCCCGGGTCATCGGAGGACCTGACCCACAATTCGGAGTACCTTGCCCATCGAGCCTCCCCACGTATCGATGCGCTCCGGCGCTACCCTCGCCCGAGGCGACACCACGCCGGCGTCCATACGACACAGTCGTAGCTCGGTCCGGCAGTGACCCCCGGCCCGCTCTCACAACCTGTGACAGGTGAAGGCGCCCGGTTCCGCATGGTGTTAAACGATATGAGACAGCCGACGGTACGCGGACATCCGAACCCTTTCAGGTCGTCCCCGTGATGGGGATCACCGCCGAATTGACACATTCGGTTGTCGATCCGGGCCGTTCCGGGTAAGACATCACACGTTGGTGACCACTGGTCCTCACACTCGGTAACGGAACCCCGCGCGGGGGTTCGCCGTCCTACCGATTCGTGGACCGTGAGCTGAGTCGTACCCGAGGCTGTGCACCGGTGCGGCCGGCCGCTTACCGCCACCGTTCAGGAGAGGAGCCGATCCACTGATGATCGGCAATCCGGAGGCCCCCGAGGTCAGGTGCCACGACCTCGTCACCACCTTCGACGGCCAGCTGGTGCTGCGGCGGCTGAATCTGACCGTGCCGGCACGATCGGTCACCACCCTGGTCGGCGCCTCGGGAGCCGGCAAGACGACCCTCTTGAGACACGTGCTCGGCCTGCTGGCGCCGTACCGGGGCACGGTGACCATCGGCGGTCGTGACGTGTGGGACAGCTCGGAGGCGGAGCTGCGCGAGATCCGACGCGGGATCAGTGCGCTGCTGAGCGGACCCACGCTGTTCAACGGCTCCACCTACGCCTCCCTGACCGTCCGGGAGCACCTGCTCGCGGTGCTCTGGGAGAAGCACGGTGAGGCGGTCGGCCCGGCCCGCGAGCACGGCTCGAACCCCTACCTGAAGCTCTGGACCCCCGGCCTGGAGGGCAGTCGCGGTCGTTCGATTCCGGGCGAGTTGATCGAGCGGGCCAACGCCGTGCTGGAGCGGTTCGACCTGGTGGATGTCGCCGAGCTACGGCCCGACGAGCTCGCCGCACGGGTACGGCGCCGCGCCGCGCTCGCGGCGACGCTCACGGTCGATGTCCCGCTGTACGTGCTGGACGATCCCGACGGCGCGCTGGACAGCACGCACCGGCGCGCGATCATCGACACACTCCGGGAGACGCAGGTGCGCGCCGGGGCCACGGTACTGGTCACCACACACGACCTCGCGCTCGCCGAGGAGATCAGCGACCGGGTGATGGTGCTGGCCGCCGGCCGGATCGTCGCCGAGGGCGCGCCGGGCGAGACGCTGCGGGGTATCGAGGCCTGGTATGAGATGGAGGACGACTACCGGCTGAACGAGAGCTCGACGCCGGCACCCATTCCCGGGCAGCGGCCGTATTCGAACGCGCGCCCACTCACCCGGCTGGCCCAACGCCTCGACCTGCCCGATCCACATGCCGACGACGCGGCCCGACACTGGGGTTTTGTGCTCGCCCTGGCACTACTTGCCGCGGTGATCGCGCTGGTCACAGGATGGGCGGCGTTGCACTACTCGGCCTGGCGGCCCGTGTAGCGACCGACCTCAGTCCATACCGAGTGGCCCGGCGGACTCACCGGAGAGGAACTGGCGGACGAACGGGTCCTCGGAGGCGAACGCCTCCTCGGCCTCGCCGTAGTGCACGACCTTGCCCTTCCAGATCAGCCCGACGTAGTCGCTGACCTTGCGCGCGGTCCGGATGTCGTGCGTCACCAACAGATACGTGCCCTTGTGCTCGGCGTGCATGTCCAGGATCAAATCGTTCAACAGGCTCGTCCGCACCGGGTCCAGACCCGAGTCCGGCTCGTCGAAGAACACGATCGAGGGGTCCATCACCAACGCACGGGCGAACCCGGCGCGCTTGCGCATACCGCCGGAGACCTCGTTGGGCAGCTTCGCCCACGACTTCTCCAACCCCACCTCGGTGAGCCGCTTCATCACGATCTCGCGGATCTCGTCCTCGGACTTGTCGGTGTGCTTCCGCAACGGGAACGCCGTGTTGTCATAGACGTTCAACGACCCGAACAGCGCCCCGTCCTGGAACAGCACCCCCATCCGCGTTCGCAGTTCGTAGCGCTCCTTCTCCGAGATCTGCCACAGATCCTGACCGAAGATCAACACCTCGCCGTCGTCCGGCTCCAACAACCCCACCAGATGCTTGATCAACACGCTCTTGCCGGTACCCGAAGGCCCCAGGATCGTGGTGATCGCATCATCCTGGAACATCAGGTCGAGCCCCTGGAGCACCCTGAAGCTTCCGAACGCCTTGTGAACGCCTCGGACCTCCATGCTGTGCGTCGACCTTGCGGCGATACCGCCGCCGTAACTTTCGGCCTGCACGCTCATCCGCACTCCCGACAGCTCGTCCTGACAATGTCCCCGACTCGTCGGCGTGCTCCACATCACCGTTGAGGGGTCACGAGGCGAAACGAGTTGACCACGCCCGGGATGCGCTGGACAGAGCGGAGTCGGCGCACATATAGGACACCCGCGCCCCCTAAGTTTCGATCAATGTAGGACTTTCCGCTGGTGACGGTTCATCTGTTGATCGACTAGCCACGATGACGGGAATCTCGGCCCATTCGGAGAATCACCCATCAGGGGACGGCGGCAGTGGTCGCCCATCGGATTCAGACCGCGTGGGTACGGAAGAGGCCCTCTACAACGACGCCACACGGATCGTGGGCAAGGCGCGGCTGCTCGTCGGTGAGGATCAGATGCACATCTGGCCGCTGCCATCGTCGATGAACACGGGCGCCTACTCGGCCACCAAGAGTGCCCGGCCCACGACCACGGCTACCTGCGACTGTCGGCCTGGATGCGTGGCCACGGCCAGCTCACCGCAATCGGGGTTGGAGAGGATCGAGCCCCGTCACCCCTGCGCGATGAACTGGTCGTGCTCAGCAAACGCACGCTGGTGAACCCCTGTCCGCGGTTGCGTCCCGAGACCGACAACCTCATCGTCCTGGCAGGTGTTCCCGAACGACTAGTCACCGCCGGGGTGAAGCTCTCCCTGCGTGGTCTGGCACGCCGATGGAAGGTCCTCGAGGACGAGATCAAGACGTTGAACCGCCAGCTCGAAGCTCTCGTGCCAGAGAGCTCTACGCCAACCTGCCGCGACCAGCCATCGAACAACCAGCTCCGGGACCAATGAGCTCGGCCGCTTGACAAACTGTGTGAGAACCGCCGCACGCCGAAGCGACAAAGTCCAAATGGTACTGATGGCCGGTTGGATGAGTGACGAGCCCGGATGACCTGCTATATCGGGGGTGTCCGTCGATACCCGCCCAGTCATGTCCGAATCCTCGCCCCTGATCAAGGTTACCGGGCCTGTTCGGCAGGTAGCTGCCACAGGCCGCAGACGAAGCGCCGAAGTTAACTACCAGGCACGGCGCAGGGGGCGCCCTAGATCCATTAACCCGATGCGTGAGATCTTGGCGGGGTCGCTTCCTCGGCTTGCTAGCCGCTCCGGATCGTATTCGGAGAACCCACCCAGCCCGGTGTGGAACCGCCGTTCGAAGCTTTCATCGTCAGTCACCCCGCGTAGCACTTCTTCCGATGGTCCGCATTCGAGGACCTTCCCGTCGCGCAGGATCGCCACCTGGTGCGAGACGAGCTTGGCCATCGCCAGGCTGCGCACGGTGATCAACACCGTGGCACCGGTGCGCTGGTGCCATTTCACGGCCGCGTCGTTGAGGGGCTTGAAATGCGCGTAGTCGATGGCGGCGCCGAGATCGTCGAGCACCACCAGAGCCGGGTCCCACGCCAGGGCCAGAGCCATGGCGAGCCGGCGCCGCGCCGCTGAACTCGTCTTGTCCGGGACCTTGTCCGCGATCCCGGCGAGGTCGTAGTCGCGCAGCCATTCCTCGATGACGTCCTCGGGGTCATCGACCTTCGTGCTTCGACCCAGCTGCGCGATGAGGTTCTCCCGCACGGTCACATTCGGGTCGATGTGGCTTCTCCTAATATGGGTATCGCCGATCATGGTGCCGACCTGAGAGTGCAGCATCATTCGCTTTTCCTCGGGCATGTCCCACACCGACTCCCCATTGGAAAGCAGCTGCCCTCTCTCCAGCGGTACCTCGAGGAGCAGATGCATCGCCACCAGCGTCTTTCCCGACTTGCGATCACCGAGCAGCACCGTGCTCTTACCCGCGGGCAGGGTCAACGAAAACCCAGCCAGCGCCTCCTCTCGTAATCCGTCGGTCGCTGGCTTCCCTCCGTAGACACCCCAGCGGGTATGCACATCTCGGAACTCGATCTCTGGCGCCGGTGGCAGTGCGGCTTGCGATGCTGGCTTCGCCATGTTTTCAGACATATGGCTTTTGTAGCCCCAGATGGGTTACATCGAAATGACGCTGACCCGAATGAGCTACATCGGCAACGGCGCCGCCTCGAGCTCCGACTCGACCAGGCCCTCAGCGACTAAGGACCACCGCGCAAGAGCTCCTTGCGCTGATCTACATCTCGCGGACTCGGACCCGCACCGGGGCAGTCTCTCGTGTTCGAGGGACACCCTGTCCCATCTGTCCGATCGCACGGCATCCCTTGTCGAGGCAGTTTCCACGCTCGTGCACGAGGTCGACTGGCCGTTTAAGGCGCACGAGCACGGTCAGCCCGGACATGGCGGAACCGGTACCCGTCCTGAGCGCCGCTGACCCGCAAGCTCGTCCGATATGCCTGGTTAAGATGGTCGATCGCGCGATCCGAGTCGTTCGTGTCGAGCGCGATCCGTCCCGCCAGCGGCGCTGCAACGGTGTCGTCATGGCTGGGTCGCTCCCTCACCCGGTACAGCGCGCGGCGCGCTGTGCGGCGTGGTCCGGTCCGCGGGACGTCCAGTATTCATGGGCAGCCCCTCGTCGTCGATCACGTTGTCGTAGTCCCTGGTCAGCCAGCTGCCGACGCGCTGCCACGCGTCGCTGACCCGCTTGTTGTGCAAGCCCGACATCTCACACAGGTGGCCGACCCCCTCGGCCATCGGCTCCTCGTGAAGGGCCAGTGCGGAGGGAGTCAACGGCGGTTCCGCACCGAGGCCGCACTAGGCTGATTCGGCACGTTCCGGCGGGTCGTTGAATTGCCTCCCTGAGCACTGTTTCGCCTGCTCAGGACAGGGAGGAGGTACCAGGGAGAACTCCCTGGGTCCCTGGCCACCTCCCTGCCCTTCTCCCTGATCTCACCTCGTCGACTTCGTTGACGATCAGGGCAACGGCAATCCGGCCCAGGTGCACGACGTGGTTCTCCCACCACCGGCGGGTTCGGCGCCTCAACGTCCACCAAACCGAGCCGAGTGGGGTGGGGTACCGCCGCCACAAGTGGGACGCCACGCGGCGTAGCAGGAGCCGAGCACCGTCACCGGGGCGAGCCCAGCTCCGTTTGCACCGCAAGGGTGCTCCCACGTCCTCGGCCGTGATCGTGCGCATCCCAGCCGCTGACTTCGTGTGCTTCTGCACGGTGAGCCCCTTGCCCGGGATCCTGATGACCGTGCCCTCGATCGCCAGGGTTCCGGCCTTCTCGTCGACCTTCGTCCAGTCCAGCGCGAGCAGCTCCCCGATGCGGCAGCCGAGTCCGGAGAGCACGTCACGAGGAGATCACCACCAACACCCAGCGTGGACAGGCAAAATCCGCTCCACGGACTATGCACGGACGCGGACGACCTCTCTCCATCTCACCGCAGGTCAGAGGACAGATGGCAGCTCACTGTAAATCCGTCGGCTTACGCCTACGCAAGGTTCGAATCCTTCACCTGTTACCCAGCCGAAGCCGGCCCCTGATCCGCGCGGAAACGCCGAGAGAGTCCGGTCTCGTTTCGGGCTCCTGTGATGTTCCATCTCGTGCCACGGCGACCTGGGCTTTCCCGGTATGTGTGGACTATCCGTGGACTCGGCTAGGAACTGTTGTCCTGCTGGCGCCGCTGCGCCTGTCCTTGCGCTTGCCTGTGTGGTCACTCAGGGCCACCCTGGGGCGATGAGTGAGCAGGCGATCGCACTTGATCTCGATGACACCGGTATGGCGGCAAGTCTGCCCCGGCCCCCTCACGCGCGCGACGAAGTCCAGTCAGTTCCATACCGGCCCGTGCAGTTCCGCGACGACGACCTGCCGACAGCCTTGGAGCGGTCCGCTGCCTGGCTGCGCAGTGCCCAGCAGTGGCTCGGTGAGCCTCTCGACGTGATCGCGGTACACCTCGACTATGACGACCGCGCAGGACGTCCCTACTACGAGGTGAAATTGCTGTGCAACGAGGAGGACCTGGCCGGCGCTCCGATCGCCGTCCGCGCGCGGCAGAGTCACTCTTCGGCTGACTGAGTGGGACCGCCGCGTGTAGCAACGGGCCGTCGCCATGGTGTGAACTGGCCTGGTCGCGGCGCGGCGTTCATGACCTTCTGCTGTAGACCTCTGCGCCGCACCACCCGGACCGGCTCGCGCAGCTCCGGCAGTGTGAAGGTCAAGCTTCGAATACCCAAACCTCACCAGGGCCGGCCGACCGCGTGCGATCCATTCGTGGCCTGGTAGACCTGTCCTCGGCTGTAGGGGCAGGTCAACGGCCTTTAGCTGGATCCGCTCAAAATCCGTCCGGTGTGCGTTCGAGCCGCACCCCGGGCACACCACCGTCACGGTGTGGTGGCCGGCGTCCTGTCGGATGCTGAGCCTAGGCCGGGCTCGGTGCCCTCGGCGATCTGTCGGGTCAGTGCCCTGTGCACCACGAGAGTCGTCGAGGCCATCCAGATGCAGAACGCCGTGAGCGGGACGTAGAACCCGACCACACCGTTCCAGGCGAAGGGACCGGACTTGAAGAACAGGACGAGACCGGCCGGGATGATCAGCAGGGCGACCCACAGGTTCAGGTAGCCCAACCAGCGCGACAGGATCGGCTCGTCGCGGCGGTCGATCAGGATCGCCGCGCCGATAGCGATCAGCTGGACCCACAGCGACCAGATCACGGTCATGAACAGAATCCATCCGAGGTCGTTCAGCGCCTGTGTCACCTCGGCTGAGCGGGCGTCGAAGCGGAAGCTGGCCGCCATCCACACGCCGATCGGCGTGATGAACTCCAGCGACAGCAGCGCGCAGGAGACCATCTGGACGTTGGCGAGGGCGTGCCCGCCGTCGATGCGTTTGAGCTGTCCTGAAATAGCGACGGCCCACGGCACCAACAAGGCCGACCCGAACATCGAGACCACCATGCCGATCTTGATGG
The DNA here is from genome assembly GCF_052566575.1 of Pseudonocardia sp. Cha107L01. Classification (NCBI taxonomy): domain Bacteria; kingdom Bacillati; phylum Actinomycetota; class Actinomycetes; order Pseudonocardiales; family Pseudonocardiaceae; genus Pseudonocardia; species Pseudonocardia sp. Cha107L01. The sequence continues at coordinate 2,445,341 of NZ_CP199579.1, read as the reverse complement.
CGTCGGTCCGCTGGGCGTAGATGCGGACGATCTGCTCGGCGGTCTTTCCCGGGTCGTGCGGTGGGATGAACCCAGCGATCAGCAGAAACGCCCCGACCCAGAGCACCACCATCGCCGGACCTGACCAGATCAGGACCCGCTGTACCTTCGCCTCCATCGCCATCCTTCTTCATCAGCCGGTCGAGGTCTGGAAGCGTCCGCGCCGCGTGAGACACGTGAAGTTAGTAGACACTGTATTAGACAGTCGCGGCTACGGATAGCGCAGTTCCAATGTCGGACCCTCACGTCCACCCACACCGAGGCGCGGTTGGGACGTAGTCGCCTGCAAGCCAGCGTCAATCAACTACCCCAGGCGCTGGGGAGCCCGAACGCACTTGAGCGGGTCAGGTGCGATTGGCGATCTTGCCTGCGACTTCCACGGCGATCTCGATCGCCCGTGCCGCAAGTGGGGAGTGGGTGCGATGTGCCTGCCACCGCAGGAAGATCTCGCGTGGCGGGAGTTCTGGCTTCAGCTCGTGGACGCACAGCGACTCGTCGGAGCCGACCTCGGCGCTGTGGGCGGCGAGTTGTGGCAGTAAAGCCGAACCCATGCCGGCGCGCACCATCGACAGCAGGGTTTCGTTGCCCACGGTGCGGAACACGATCCGCGGCCGGACGCCGCGGCGTGCGAGCGCCTGCTCCACCCGGGGCTGGTCGCAGACCAGCGGGTACGCGATCAGCGGTACGCCGTCGAGCTGGGCCAGGCGCACCGGGCCCTCGGGGAAGGTGCCGCGACGGGCCACCAGCAGGTGGGGATCGTCGAGCAACTTGAGGTGTTCGACCTCGCCTTCGATGCGGCCGTCGACGAACATCAGGTCGAGCTCACGGACCTGTGGCCGGTCGGTCTCCTCGTCGAACAGCCTGATGTCGCAGCCGGGGTGCTCGTCAAGAAGCCTGCGTACGACCTGCGGCAAGATCACGTTGGACACGCTCTGGAAGGTGCCGATGTCGACCCGGCCGTCGCCGGCCTTGAACCGGTCGACGGCTGCTGCCATCGCCTCGGCCTTCGCCAGCAGATCGCGTCCGTGTGCCAGCACCACCGTGCCGAGCGGGGTGATCCGCACCGGTTTCGGCCCGCCCGGCCGGTCGAACACGGCACCGCCGACGGACTTCTCCAAAGCCGCGATCTGCTGGCTCACCGTCGACTGGGTGTACCCGAGCCGCCCGGCCGCCCGCCCGAACGAGCCCTCGTCGGCGACGGCGGCCATCGTGGTGAGATGCCGCAGTTCGACGTCAGACACGAGCGCCAGCATAGCCAATAAACATCGCCGAATACGATTGCCTTGATCGGAAATTATCGCTTTTTACGATGAACTGTGTGGCTTAGCGTGGCGTTCATGACCGATCACCTCTCCAACGGCGAGAAGCTCGTCGGGATCAGCGATGTCGAACTGTGCGTCGAGACCTTCGGAAACCCCGCGAACCCGGCGGTCCTGCTCGTCGATGGTGCGGCCGCCTCGATGCTGTGGTGGGAAGCCGAACTGTGCGAACAGATCGCGGGCGGCGACCGGTTCGTGATCCGCTATGACAACCGGGACACCGGCAGATCCACCAGCTACCCGCCCGGACAGCCCGGGTACACGTACAAGGACCTGGCAGGGGACGCGCTCGGCATCCTGGACGCACTGAATGTCGAGCGCGCACACGTCGTGTGCCGGTCCATGGCCGGCGGAATCGGACTCATCTTCGGGGTGGAGCACCCCGGCCGGGTCGCCTCACTGACATTCGTCTCCACCTCCACGGGCGAGGACGGCCTCCCACCGTCGTCGGTCGAGTTCACCCCCGCCGACCCGGACCCCGCCGATTCCGCCGCGGTGGTGGACTTCGTTGTCGCGTCAGCAAAGGCGTACTCGGGCGGCTCGCCCTACTTCGACGAGGCCGCCATGCGTGCGCTGGTCGAGCAGGACGTGGCCCGCACCCGCAACATCGCCTCCACCCTCACCAACCACTACGCGATGACCTTCGACGGACCGTCACACAGCTACGGAGACATCAAGGCGCCAACCCTGGTGGTCCACGGGGACCACGACCCCGCTTTCCCCCTCCCCCACGGCCACGCGCTGCGCGACGCGATTCCCGGCGCGCAGCTGCTGATCCTGCAAGGCGCCGGGCACGACCTGCCGAGGCCGCTGTGGGACGTGTTCGTACCGGCCCTGCTCCAGCACACCGGAGGCGGCCGACCATGACCCGGATGCGTTCGGCACTCTGGTTGCCGATTTCGATGATCTCGCCGAGGCGGCGGTGGTCGCACGGCTGGCCGCCGAGGCGGAGGAGGCCGGCTGGCACGGCGTGTTCGTCTGGGACCACCTGCGCTGGCGGGCGCCGGTCCGGCAGGTGGCCGACCCGTGGATCACGCTGGCCGCGATCGCCACCGCCACCGAACGCCTCCGGTTCGGCCCCATGGTCACACCACTTGCCCGCCGCCGGCCGGCCAAAGTCGCCAAGGAGACCGCGACGCTGGACCGGCTCAGCGGTGGCCGTCTCACCCTCGGCGTCGGTCTCGGCAGCAACCGCTTCGGCGACGAGCTGCGCGCGACCGGCGAGGAACTTGACGATCGGCGGCGCGCGCAGATGCTCGACGAGTCACTGGAGATTCTCGCCGCCGCGTGGTCCGGTGAGCCGGTGCACCACCACAGCCGGCACTACACCGTCGACGGCATCTCGTTTCTGCCCAGACCGGTTCAGCGCCCCGGCGTGCCGGTGTGGGTCGCGGGACTTCCCGGTAACGTCAAACCGCTGCGCCGCGCCGCGCGGCACGACGGCTTCTTCCCCGTCAATCTCGAACACCCGGACCAGGTCGCCGACATCGTCACCACCATCACCGATCTCCGCCAGGCAAGGACGACCCCGTACGACTTCGCCATCCCCCTCCCACCCGGCGCCGATGTGGCGCCCTACGCCAAGGCGGGCGCCACCTGGTGGCTGGTGGAGTTCTCGCCGGAAACAGTGTCGCTGGACCAGGTGCGAGGCGTACTCCGCGACGGCCCGGTCGACATCGATATCGAGAGGGCCCGGTGACGGTGATGTCCGACCTGTTCGACTACGACGCGGAACTTCGCCTGCACAACGAACTCTTCCGCGCCGCTGCCCGCGTCGGCTCTCGCGACCGTGTGCTCGACATCGGCTGTGGCACAGGGCAATCCACGCGCGAGGCCGCCCGCGCCGCTGCCACCGGAAGCGCGGTAGGCGTCGATCTCTCCGCACCAATGCTCGAACGGGCCCGTCAGCTCAGCGACGACCAGGGACTGGCCAACATCACCTACCAGCAGGCGGACGCCCAGGTTCACCGCTTTCCACCGATGCATTTCGACCTCTGCATCAGCAGGTTCGGAACGATGTTCTTCGCCGACCCGGTCGCCGCGTTCACCAATATCGGGCGCGCTCTGCGCCCCGCGGCGCGCCTGGTGCTGCTGGTCTGGCAAGAGCGCGACCGCAATGAGTGGGCCACCGCGCTCCGCCAGACCCTTCCCGCCGCAGCAACCACACCCCGCGCTCCGGACCCGTTCTCACTCGCCGACCCGACCGTCACGGAAGGCATACTGGCGGCGGCCGGCTTCGCGGAAGTCAGCTTCACCGACGTGCACGAGCCCGTCTACTACGGCCCGGACAGCGCCACCGCCTTCGATGCCGTGCTCCGCCTACTGAAGTTCAATGACCTGCTTGCCAACTTCGACGCCGCGGCGGCCGAGCAAGCACGCACGCGGCTACGCACCACCCTCGACGCCCACGACACCGACGGCGGCGTGTACTTCGACTCGCGTGCCTGGATCGTCACAGCCCGCCAGCAGCAGGAAGCCGCACTCACAGAGGGCGAGTGATCTCAGTTGCGCAAGCTCAGTACACGATCTCGGGCAGCCCGGGCTACTGACCTGACGCCGCTGCCGACCGCCTGGAATGCCAGATTCGTCGGGTCGAAGTACTCGCGCCACTCGATGACCTGGTCGCCCTCCACCTTGAGCACTCCCGCCACCGCCGCGGCGGCCAGTACGCTCCCGTCCGCACGGCGCAGGTGATCGATCCGGGCGGTGTGCACCACGTTCTGATTGACCGCCAGACTCAGTAGCTCGACCTCAATCGTGTCCAGGGCCATGAAGGTCCGAGAGCGTTCCAGGAAGCGGACAGCCTCCCCTGGGCCGACCGTGCGGGCCAACGGTCGCTGATCCCAGACGCAGTCGTGGCTGAGGGTGGACTCGAACGAACGGCACATCTCGTCGAAGGTCACTGCCCACCGGCCGAAGAACCCTTTGACCAGTGCATCCGGGGTAGCGAGCATCGGAAGATCGTAGAGGTTGAGAGCAGAGGGCGGCCGGGTGGTGATCCTCTCGCGGACCACCACCCGGCCGGACCCGAGCCGATCCGGGCGCTGAGACACCAGGTCTGGCTACAGCAGGGCGATGGGGATGATGGCCAGCAGACCGGGCACGATGACCGCCAGGGACACTGCCAGGGTCAGCAGCCGGCGGAACAGGGCCTCCTGTTGTTCGACCGCGCTGTTGCTGATGATGAGTGTCCCGGCGACGTGGATGGGGTTCATCACCATCAGTGCCGCCGGCACGGTCACCGCGCAGGTGACCCAGAAGGTCAGTGGGCTGTGCGCGAACGCGGTGTACACGATCGGCGTCATCAGCCCGAGCACCCCGAGCGTGGAGCTTTCGATGTTGCACAGGATGGCCGTCAGGTAGGCGAGGACCAGGACGAGCGCGATTCCGGCGCCGAGACCGTGCAGCACCTTCGCTATCGAGTCGATCGTGCCGATCTTCTGCATCAGCCCGAGGTAGGTGAGCAGGCCGCACAGCAGCAGCATCGACGACCACGGCAGTCGGGAGAGCAGGGCCCGTTCGTTCGGGTGGAACGCGATCTGCAGCAGCGCGACCAGGCACATCGCGCTCACCCCCACGTCCGCCTTGGCGACCACCACGAGCAGCACGAACGCCACGAAGCCCAGCCCGGAGCACCACATGTAGGCCCGGTTGGGCGCCGAGGCGGCGCCGCTGCCCTTGTTGTCCAGGCCGGCGGCCGCTGGGGGGTTGTCCAGGCCGGCGGCCGCTGGGGGTTTGTCATCGCCGACGGCCGCTCGGGGGTTGTCGTCGCCGGCGGCCGCGGGGGCCGGGATGAGTTCGAACGCCCGGCCGCGCTGCCGCTGCAGGGCGTTCAGGCCCTGCAGGACGAGCACCACAGTGACCGCGACCACCATCGACACCGCCCACAGTCCCCAGCTGGAGTAGTCGACGTGCAGCTTCGTCGCGGCCGCCCGGACCGTTGCCCCGGTGGGGTTGAGCGGTGACAGCCCTGCCGAGTTCGCCCCGATGACGACGGCCAGTTCGCACAGGTAGAAGCTGGCGCGGTAGCGCACCCCCACGTGCGCGACCATCGGTACCAGAAACGCGATCGGCGCGGTCGAGAACGCGCCCGCCGTGGACAGCAGCGCGGCCAGCAGGAAGCCGGTCCACGGCAGCAGCGCCTGCCGCTCACCGACAGTCGCGTAGACCTTCTCGACCACCCTGGCCAGCGCGCCGCTGCGTTCCAGGTGCGCGAACAACGCCGAGACGCCCGCGATCAGCACGAACAGGTCGCCCGGGAACGTCTGGTACATCACCTTCGGGTCCAGCCCGGACAGCAAGAGGACCGGCAGCGCCGCGGCGAGCGCCAGCACGCCGATGTTCATCCGTCGCCAGATCGCGACGACCAGGACAACTACCAGGAGAATGAGCGACAACGCTTGGACTGCAGACACCGACGGCCCCCTGACGACGGGTCAAAGCATCCAAACTGTATCCGGCGTTACCCGATCCGACCATCATCGCCACGATCCGCGCGACACCCGCGACTTCGACCCACTCACCCCGACTGGACGCCCCGTTGCGCCTGGTCATCGGCACCTACACCGAGAAGCTGCGCCACGTGGACGGCACGGCGGACGGCCTGCTGGGCGCCGGGTTCGAGGCCGACACCGGGCGGTTCGGCCCGGTCACGCCCGCCAGCCTGCTGTTCGGCTGACCGGCACGCAGACACCACGCTCGACCTGGGACGCTGTGGGAGTGCGAGCGGCAGCGGTGATCCTCCCGCTGGCGGTATCGATGCTGGTCGGCTGCGCGCACAACCCTCCACCCTCGGCCACCCCCGCGCCGAAGCCCCCGCCACCCTGCCTGTCTCAGCTCGACGACCTGCCGTTCGCCACCTGCCTGCTGACGGAGCTCGACCAGGTGTGGACCCGGGAGCTGCGGGACACCGGGCGCACCTACACCGCCCCCCGGCTCACCGTGGGCGACGGCGCCCGCGGCGACCGCACCCGAGACGGCGGCCCCGACCGCGCCTTCTACAGCCCCCGCAGCGGTATCCACCTCCCGACCCGGTACCTCATGGCGGTGCACACCGCCTACGGCCCCCGTGCCCAGATGAACCTGACCTTCACCATGAGCCACGAGATCGGCCACCACATCCAGTCCCTGCTCCACCCCGGGACCGACGTCCGGGTGAACGACCGGGAGGCACAGGCCGACTGCTACTCCGGGGTGTGGGCTCATCAGGAAGCAGCCGACGGCAAGCTCAACTCCGAACAGTTCCGGGCCGCCGCGACCGCCGAGCTGAACCGACTCTCGACCTACCCGGACGAGGTGGCCACCCACGGCGACCCCGCCCAGCGGCTCGCGTCGCTGGACAAGGGCCTGCACAGCGGGGACCCGGCGGCCTGCGACGTCGGTCCGCTCACCTGGCGCTGACCGGTCCGGACCTGTCGCCGGCGGTACGTCTCTAGTCGGCACGACCGCGCTACAGACTCTGCCCGCCGGACGCCTCGACCCGTTGCGCGGTAGTCCACCCGGCGGTTTCGGTCGGGTTCGCCGATGCGGCCCGTCACGCTCGGGTCAAATCATTCGGACGTTTGAGAACAGTGCTCCCAGCGTGACCGGCCTGCCACACTCGACGCCATCACCTGACCGCCGTCGGTGCGGCTTGCGAGTCGAGGAGGTGCCGGAGATGAGGTACGCATTGGTGATCTGGCATGGCGAGGAGCACTCGCTGTCGCCGGAGGAGGTCGACGCGCTGCCCGAGCATCAGTCCTGGTTCGCGGACGTGACGTCGCGCGGCGTCTTCAAGGGTGGCGAACGGCTCCGGCCCTCGGTCACCACGAAGGTGCAGGTGCGAGGTGGCGAGACGCTGGTGTCCGACGGTCCGTACGCGGAGACGAAGGACCTGATCGGCGGCATCGCCGTGATCGAGTGCGCGCATCTCGACGAGGCGATCGAGGTCGCCGCGAGGCATCCGTTCGCCAAGCTCGGCACCATCGAGGTGCGCCCGGTGTGGGAGTGACCGACCCGGTCGAGGCGGCGGTCGCCGAGGCGTTCGCCGCCGAGTGGGGGCAGGTCGTCGCGACGCTGATCCGGGTGACCGGCGACTGGGACCTCGCCGAGGACTGCGCGGCCGATGCGTTCGCGGTGGCGGTCGACCGGTGGCGGCGTGACGGCATTCCGGCGAAACCCGGCGCCTGGCTCACGACGACGGCACGTAACCGAGCGACGGACCTGATACGGCGCCAGGCCGTCGGCGCCGCGAAGCTCCGGCGGTCCGCCGTTCTCGCTCGTGGCCACAACAAACCAGACGAGCCGGCGGAACCGGACGAGGTGCCCGACGACCGGCTGCGACTGATCTTCACCTGCTGTCACCCGGCGCTGCCGTTCGACGCGCGGGTGGCACTGACGCTGCGCACGCTGGTCGGGCTGACGACCGCGGAGATCGCGCGCGCGTTCCTCGTGCCCGAGCCGACCATGTACCAGCGGCTCACCCGCGCGAAGAGGAAGATCCGCGAGGCCGGCATCCCGTACCGCGTCCCGCCCGCGCATCTGCTGGCCGACCGGCTCAACGCCGTGCTCGCCGTTGTGTATCTGCTGTTCAACGAGGGGTACGCGGCGAGCGCGGGTGCCGAGCTGGTGCGGCAGAGTCTCAGCGCCGAGGCGATCCGGCTGGCCCGGCTGCTGGTGCGGCTGCTGCCCGAGCCGGAGGCGCAGAGCTTGCTCGCGCTGATGTTGCTGCACGACGCTCGGCGCTCCACCCGCGTCGACTCCGCCGGCGCGTTCGTGACGCTGGAGCAGCAGGACCGTTCGCGCTGGGACGTCGCCGAGATCGCGGAGGGGTTGCGGCTACTGCCCGCGACGCCTGGCCCGTACCAGCTCCAGGCGGCGATCGCCGCCTGCCACGCGACGGCCGCGAGCGTCGGCGCGACCGACTGGCCGCGGATCGTAGGGCTGTACGACGACCTGCTCCGGTTCGCCGCGTCGCCCGTCGTCCGGCTCAACCGCGCCGTCGCCGTCGCAATGGCCGACGGCCTGGCGAACGGGCTCGCCCTCGTCGAGGAGCTCGCCGAGTCGGGCGAGCTCGCGGGTTACCACCTGTTGCCGGCCACCCGCGCGGACCTGCTGCGCCGGCAGGGCTCGTACGCGCTCGCGTCGAAGGCGTACGAGGAAGCGCTGGCTCTCGTGTCGACCGATGTCGAGCGCGCATATCTCCAGGCGCGCCTGGACGAACTCAAGCTCTGAAGATTTTTTCGCGGCGGTGTCGAATGCCGCGGTGCTCCGTTCGTCGGTGGCCAGATCCAACCGATGAGAGGACGGACCATGGTGCTTCAGAGCAAGAAAACGGCGGAGCTGACCGGCCGGCACCGGCTGACGGTCTTCCGTCCCCGGCCCTCGGCCACCAGCTACTCCGGCAGCTCCAGCGATTCGCGCGAGGCGAGCGCCGACGAGCTCGCGGCGGTGTGAGCGCCGGAAGGTTCCGAATTCCCAACCGACACTCATCAACGAAAGGAATGCAGTCATGAATGATCGACCTCTGGCCCAACCCGAGATCGTGACGAGGGCGCAGTTCCAGCAGACCCGCGATGAACTGTTGATCCGGGAGAAGGCGCACACCCGGGAAAGCGACGCGATCGCCGCGGCCCGGCGGCGCCTACCGATGGTGGAGATCGACCCCAACCTCGAACTGACCGGGCCCGACGGGCCGGTCACCCTGCTCGACGCGTTCGAAGGGCGCCGACAGCTCATCGCCTACTACTTCATGTGGCACCCCGGCCATCCCGCACCCGAGCAGTGCGAAGGCTGCACGTGGGTCACCACCCAGGTCGCGGAGCTGTCCTACCTCCACTCGCGAGACATCACCTACGCGGTCTTGTGCCAGGGTCCCTACGACGAAGGCAGCCGCTACAAAGAATTCATGGGCTGGGACGTGCCGTGGTACTCAGCACAGGCCTCCATCGACGCGCTCCTCGTCGGGCGCCACGTCGGCATGATGCACATCGTGTGCTACCTGCGGGACGCCGACCGCGTCTTCGAGACCTACTGGACGACCTACCGCGGCGTCGAGGTGATGGATTACAACTACGCACTCATGGACCTCACCGCCTACGGACGCCAGGAGCCCTGGGAGGACTCGCCCCCCGGCTGGCCACAACAGTGGCAAGTCGACGGCTCCAACATCCGGACGAACGGACGCCCCATCGCCCAGTGGTCGCGACTCGAAACTGGACGCTCTGACGACCTCACCGCTGGGCCCTGAGTATCCGCGACGAAGCCATGTCGGGCCGGCGGCTACCAGGGAAGGGTTCCTTCGGCGTCGAAGAACCCTCCGGTGGGGCCCTCAAGGCCCACCTGCGCCATGCGCACGATGATCTCCGCGCCCTGCTCGACGGTCTGGACGCCGGTGTTCCCGTTCAGGTCGGTCTTGGTGAAACCGGGCTCCACCGCGTTGATCCGCATGCCCGGGAACGCCTTCGCGTACTGCACGGTGATCATGTTGACCGCGGCCTTCGACGCCGGGTAGGCCACACCCGGGTAGCCGTACGCCGGGGCACCCGGGTTGCTGACCCCGGTCAGCGAGGCCAGACCGCTGCTGACGTTGACCACGACCGGCGCGGCCGACCGCCGCAACAGCGGGAGAAACGCATGGAGGACGCGCACGGTGCCGAAGACGTTCGTCTCGAACGTGCGCCGCATCAGGTCGGCGGTCGCGTCGGCGGGTCCGATCACGACGTTGTTGTCACTCCTCTCCTCGATACCGGCGTTGTTGATCAGTACGTCCAGCCCTCCGTCGGCCTCGATGGCCGTCACCGCGGCCGCCACGGACGCGTCGTCGGTGACGTCGAGCTGGACTGCCCGCGCGCCGAGTTGCTCGGCCGCCTGGCGCCCGCGTCCGGCGTCCCGGCTGCCGAGGTAGACGGTGTGGCCGTCGGCGATGAGTCGGCGGGCGGTCTCGAAGCCGAGACCCTTGTTTGCTCCGGTGACCAGTGTTGCTGTCATTGCTCCAGGATGCGGCGCGGCGGCGCGGTCAGCCAGGAGTCCCGTCTTCCTGGGACTGTCAGTGCCAGGAAGATCCGGGACGGGCGGTGCACAGTGGTGTCATGGCGACCACGGAGTTCGGGCACACGGTGCGACGCTGGCGCGACCGGGTCTCGCCGGAGGCGGCCGGGCTACCCGTCGGCGGCCAGCGGCGCGCGGCCGGCCTGCGCCGCGAGGAGCTCGCCCTGCTGGCCGGGATCTCGGTCGACTATGTGACCCGCCTCGAACAGGGCCGGGCGACCAACCCGTCGGTGCAGGTCGTCGAGGCCCTGGGCCGGGCTCTGCGCGTGTCCGGGGCCGAGCGCGAGCATCTGTTCACCGTCGCCGGGCTCGTGCCGCCGGGGCAGGGCACGGTGCCCGCCTACCTCACGCCGAGCGTTCAGCGGATGCTGGACAGGCTGACCGGGACGCCCGTCGCGGTCTTCGACGCGGCGTGGACGCTACTGCTGGCCAACCCGCTGTACGTGGCATTGATGGGCGAGTGGCACGGCAACGACCGCAACGCGGTATGGCGCAACTTCCTCGGCTCGGGCAGCCGTGTCCGCCACACACCGCGGTCCCGGCGCGCGCTCGAGGCCGCGCAGGTCGCCGGGTTGCGTGCGTCCGCGAGCCGGTATCCGGCCGACCAGCGGCTGCGGCGCCTGGTCGCGGAGCTGCGCGCGAACAGTGGCCGGTTCGCCGAGCTGTGGGATTCCGGAGGCGTGGACCAGCCCGAGGGATCGTGCAAGACCGTCGATCACCCGCGGGTGGGCGCCTTGACACTGGATTGCGACTTGCTCAGCGTCGCGGGGTGCGACCTGCGCATCATGATCTACACGGCCGAACCCGGCACCCGCGACGCTGAGCAACTTGCGCTCCTCGCCGTCCTCGGCACCCAGACACTCGTCGGCTAGGCGGGGTCGTCGTCGCCGTCGAACAGGACCGCTACAGGGCGAACACGAGGCCCTTGCGGGGGTCGGCCTTGCCCTCGACGAACCCGGTGTAGGCGGTCGCGAGCGCGTCGGCGCCGGTCGCGTGCTCGATCTTGATCAGCTCCGGTACCCGGTCGGCGAACGCCAGCCAAGCCGCACCGACGCGCTGCGCGAATGCCGCCGGCCCGAGCGCGGCGGCGCGTTCCTGACCGACGGTCGGCGCAAAGAACAGCTCCGGCCGAGGGCCCGGCAGACCGTCGCCCACACCAAACGTCGCGCCCTCCCAGTGCGTCGCGCCGACCATGATCGAGGCCCGCAGGACGCGGTGGGTCACCTCGTGCACCTGCCGGCGAACGTCGGCGTTGCCAGCCATGTCGATCAGCACGATCCCGCGATCGGCCGGCAGCGCGCCGATGTTGTCGTAGGTGAGCACGTCGTCGTAAACGCCGAGTCCCTCGGTGAACTCGACGTTGGCCGCGGCGGTCAGCCCGATCAGTGTCGGCGGGTCGTCGTGCTCACGGATTGCCCACGCGGTGGCGTACGCGGTCTTGCTCGACGCCGACGCGAGCACCGCCGCCTCGGCACCGTGCCAGCCGTTGGCGGCGAGCTGGTCGGCGATCAGCCAGGCGGTCGTGAACAGCGGTCGCATGATCATGGAGGCACCATCCTGGCCGGGCTCGAAGCCGGCCTCCGGGACCGCGCGCAGGTAGTAGTTGTAGACCGGCGGGAGCGGCGCGCGCGCCGCCGACGACTCGACGAAGCCAGCGCGGTTGGGACTCGCGCGCAGCGTGACAAAGCTGGACATCGGCCAGTAGCCGTAGAACCGGTCGCCGGGCACGATGCCGTGCACCCCGGAGACGCTCACCGCGCCGAAGCCCCAGACCGGGATCCGCCCCCAGCCCTCCGGCGCGGGGAAGAACCGCCAGTAGCCGTACGAGTCGCCGAACACCGCGTAGGTGAGGTTGTTGGCGGTCAGGCCGAACCCCTCCACCCTGAACTGCACCGTCCCCTCGGCGGCGGACGCCAGGGTCTGTTCGCCGTCGTCGGTCCGGTGAATCCGCAGGTCATCGCGCCGCACGAGGAAGTCGGTCACGCGACGAGTATAGGCATCCGCGCGCCCGTGGGACGGCCGCGGCGGATCAGCGCACCGCACTGTCGGTGCATCGGGCAAGGGGTGGTGATCTTCGGTTCTGGCAGCCCCCACAGCGTTGCGCAGGGGGGTGTACGACGTTTACTCCTGCGTAACCGCTTGGTGACAGTCGGCGTCCTATAGTTTCGCCATTCTTGACGAGGTTGATCCATTCATCGGCACCGCCGCGACCTGTCTCCCGCTCGCGAGCGGGCTCGCAGCCACGTGGTGGTGGCCCAAGCCGCAGGTGGGCAATACCCACCCGGGCGCCACCTCGCCATTTGGCATGGTGTCGGCCTGTGCCTACTCGGGCGCCTACCCGACGGGCTACGGGCGCTACAACAAGAACATCCAGGGCGTGCCCGAGGAAATGTTCGAGACGCTCCAGACGTCCGGGTTCACCCACTTCCAGCAGTCCGGCACCGGCGCGATCCGCAAGTACTACAACTACGTGCGGGTCACGCCGATGGTGCAGCCGCTGGACGACCTCGGCGAAGCGTGGCCCCTGCACGACGAGGTGGCGTCGGCCGGGTACTACGCCGCCTCCCTGGACACCGGTGTCCGCTGTGAGATCACGGTGGGCGAGAAGGTCGCCATCCACCGGTACACGTTCCCGGAGAGCCGCAGCGCCCGCGTGGTGCTGGATCTGTCCTGCGGCGGGCTCGCCATCGAGCACGGCCGGACGGTCCCGCTGCGGGCCTACGTGGAGAGCTTGGGGCACGGCCAGGCGCACGGCACGGTGGTCCTGGAGGGTGTGCCGCTGTCGGTGCACGTCGAGGTCCACAGCCCGGGCTGGCGACAGATGCTCTGGCACGACCGCCGGCTGATCGAGGGCGGCACCCGGCTCGACTTCGACAGCATCCGGCAGACCACGCTGCGCCCGTTCGGGCTGCTCTTCATGGGCCCGGCGCGCGCCGGGCAGACCGTCGAGGTACGGCTCGGCTTCTCCATGCGCGGGTGCGAGCAGGCCCGCGAGAACCTGCACCGCGAGTGCGGCGACGCCGAGCCGGCGTTCGACCTCATCCGAACCCGCACCGAGACCCGCTGGGCCGACCACCTCGACCGCGTCCGGGTGGACGGCGGCACACCCGCGCGGCGGCAGGTCATGGCCACCGCGCTCTACCACTCGCTGATCAAGCCGTGCTTCGGCGAAAACGAGAGCCCATTCTGGCCGGCGTCCGGGCCGTTCGCGTTCGACGTCTGCACGATGTGGGACATCTACAAGACCCAGATCCCGCTGCTGATGGCGATTGCGCCGGACCGGGCCGCCGGCCTGCTGGAGTCGCTGATCCGGGTCTGCGAGGAAGAGGGCAACTTCCCGATCGGCTACCGGATGGCCCGCGGCGCGGACCGGTTCTTCCGGCAGGGCAGCGCGCTGGCCCACACCGCCCTGGCCGACGCGCACGCGCTCGGGCTCGGCGGGCTGGACTGGAGCTGGGCGCTGGTGCACATGGAGGACGACCTGCGCCGCCTCTACGGCGAGGACTTCATCGAGCACGGCCTGGTGCACCCGATCACACACACGCTCGACCTCGCCTACGGCCACCACTGCACGGCTCAGGTCGCCAGGGCGCTGGGTGACAAGCGCCTCGCCGACGAGATGGAAGCGCGGAGCCGGCTGTGGGTCAACGCCTTCGACCCGGCCACCGGGCTGCTGCGCGACTCCGAGTTCTACGAGGGCGGCAAGTGGAACTACTCGTTCCGGCTGATCCACGACATGCGGGCGCGGATCGCCCTGGCCGGCGGTGACCACGCCTTCGTCGCCATGCTCGACGCCTTCTTCGGGTTCGGCGCCGGCGCGGTGACCCAGCCCGGCCGGAGCCCCTCCGCCGAGGAGATGACCGCCGGCTACACGCTCAACCGGTTCGAGGGGTTGAACAACGAACCGGACATGGAAGCGCCGTGGGCCTACCACTACGCCGGCCGGCCGGACCGGACGGCGGACGTCGTCCATGCGGCTCTGACGTGGCAGTACGGCACCGGGGCTGGCGGCCTGCCGGGCAACGACGACTCGGGCGGTCTCAGCTCCTGGTACGTCTGGGCGTCGCTCGGGCTGTTCCCGATCGCGGGGCAGAGCCTGTTCCTGGTCAACGCGCCGGCCTTCGCCCACGCCGCCCTGAGTGTCGAGGGTGGCGAGTTCGTCATCGAGACCACCGGGCACCGCGAGGCCCCGGTCGGCGCGGACGGTATCGAGCAGACACCGCCGGCGCAGTACGTGCAGTCGGCGGCCCTCAACGGACGCCCGCTCGAGACGACCCATATCAGCGCGACGGACGTGCACCGCGGTGGCGTCCTGCATCTAGAGCTCGGCCCGGAACCGGCGCCGTGGGGGCGTTCGGTCCGACCGCCGTCGTTGTCCGACGCACGCACGGGAGGAGGAACAGCATGAGCTACCCAGACCGCAGGCTCGTGATCGTCGTACGAGCCGACCCGGTGATCTGCGGCCATTCCGGGGAGGCCCGAAACCTCGCCGAGGTGGCGCTGGCCCGGGGCTTCGACGATGTACGGCTACTCACCTGGCCGATCGCGACGCTGGAGGCCGCGGGCCTACCACTGAAGCCGCTGGACCGCCTGCAGCCCTACAGCGACGGGATCACCGTGGAGCGCCCCGAGCCGGTCGGGGACTACCGGGTGCCGGACGGCCGTCATCTTGCCGGTCTCACCGGCCGACTGGTCGAGCTGCTCGCCGAGCCGGTACGGACCACCTGTCTCTCCATGTACCTGGCGCCGCACGCGAACGTCGTCATGGACGCCGTGATCGCCGCACGTGCGGCCGGTTTCGTCAGCGATGTCCACACGATCGCCAAGGCGGTGGGCTCGGACGTCACCAACGTCATCCGGTCCTGCCTGCGGGAGGGGCGGTTCGGCCCTGCCGCCGTCACCCTGGCCACGTACCTCGCGCATGACGAGGTGGTCGCGGTCTCCGAGTACACCCGCGACCAGGTCATCCTCTCCGCGCAGGCCGTCGACCTGCACTGCGGCACCCGGTTCGCGAGTGAGTGCCAGGACCGGGTGACCGTCAGCTACCCGCCGATCGACACCTCCGCCTACATCGATCTGGACCCACTGGCCGTGGACGCCGCCCTGGCCCGGCGCGGGCTCGAACGCGACGGCTACGTGCTCTTCCTGTCGCGGGTGACCCGGGCCAAGGGCATCCACGACCTCGTGGCGGCCTACGCCGCGTCGCGCGCACGGGACCGGGTCAAGCTCGTCATCGCGGGCACCGGTCCGGCACTGAGCGACGTCCGCAAGCTGGCCGCCGGCCTGGGTTACATGGGCGACCGCGTGGTCTTCCTCGACGACGTGGACGACGACGAGAAGCCGCTGCTGATGCGGGGGTGCGCGACCTACGCCCTGCCCACCAAGCCGGAACCCGACTTCGTCGAGACGTTCGGCATCGCCCTCGCCGAGAAGATGCTGGCGGGTGGCGGTCCGGTGATCACCACGCTGACCGGTGGAACCGGTGAGGCTGTCGGCGATACGGCCGTCATCGTCGAGGCCGGCGACGTCGCGGCCCTCACCGCGGCACTGGATCACGTGGTGCTGGAGATGTCGGAGCACGAGCGGCGTTCCCTGGAGCGCCGCGGCCGCGAATATGCGCTGGCCTTCGATCGCGCCCGGGTCTTCGACGACCTCTTCCTCCCGAGCCTGGAGCGGCACCGGCGGACCGCGACGGTCACCGCCCTCAGGCCTCACGACGAGCCGGCCGCGGATACCGGCTGAACCACCTGTCCTTACCCGTGCGCACCGGCGGTCCGGCCTAGACGGGGGGTCGGAAGCCGGCTAGCCACCGTTGCCCCTCGCAGGTCGGGCACGGGTGCGTTTGGAAACCGCCGATCACGGCGGGGTTGTCGCTGTGGGTGGCGCGGCCACTGGCGATGCGCCCGGCCCCGCAACAGTTGGGACATAGTGTGCGCATCGTGGCGTCAGGGGCCAGAGCGCGCTTCGGTTGTCTCTGCATCTTGTGGGTTCCTTGAGCCGTGGGGTGGAGTAGGGCTTCAAGTGACAGGTGAGCACTGTGCCTCATCAGCTGTGGCCGAAGTTTCCTGAGAGATCATTGGGACGCAGGTGGTTCGAGGACTTGCTTAGCGGCGTCGTTCTGTCGCCCGCCGGTTGCTGAGGACACAACGAGGTGTCTTCCGGGAGTGGGCGACGGGGCTGGTCAGGAGCCGCGGGCTTGTTGCCGGGCCTCGCGTAGAGCCGATCCCGATCGCCACCCGAACCGCGATCACACCGGACGGGCCGGCCCCCCGTCGCGGCCGAACGGGCCTCGCATGAGATCATATGAAGCCCGCGTTCTGCGCGTACCAACGGCGAAGGGCTGTTCATCCCCTTCGCAACCCACGGTGTCGACTCCCCCGGCACCAGGACTCGCCGGAGCGCACCCAGGTACCTGGAGAAGCCATGAAGATCTTGGCAAGGTTGATCGCCTTATCGCCGTTGCCCATGCTCACGGCGTTCGTTCCTCGACCCGGAGCTGCACCGACGCCCCAGCGAGGTCAGCAAGCACCCGCCGCGACCAGACTCGGGGTCGAAAGCGAGATCACCAGGCAGCTGATGGCCGGAGAGATCAATCAGGGCACCTATCGTTTCTTGATCGAAACGCTGGCCGCCCACGAGTCCGCTCAGCCGGCATCGGGCCCGAGCCGTCCATAGGCCAGCAACGCGGCCCGACGGCTGACGCCCGGCGAGGGTGTCGGCCAGCTGTGGTATCCCACCAGGGCGAGCATGAGAGAGTCTTGAATTCCTCACAAGTAACGAAGAGATAAAAGAGTATCCTTTGTAGGCTTTTGGCATGTCGGACCTGGCGTCATCGGCTGGTCGCGAGAGAGATCGCGTGGTCGCGATGCTCGTCAGCCAGGCCCTCGATGACCTGGAGTCGGAACGCCTCGACGCCGCTACCGCGTTTCGGCTGGTTGGCGAGCGAGCCTGGGCCGAGGGCCACCGGGCGGGGCTGCATGCCGGCAGCTTCGCCCAACCGCCACCGGCGTCCACCCGCGCGGATGAGGTAAACCTAGAAAACTAGTCGTCCCGGTGGCGCGGTGGGGGACGCTCTTTCTGACGTTGCCGGGGCACGATTGCGGTCCACAGGTCATCCAGCGCCTGCAACGTTTCGTCATTGAGGCGTTCGAACTCCTCATCGCCACCGGCGTGCCGGCGAGCCGTCTGGGTGTCACGGAAGGCTGCGCGGGCGTTGCGAACGCGCTGCAGGTAATCGCTCACCGTTTCTCGCCGCTTTCGGTGTTGACTCCACGTGCCATGAACCCGGACGTCGAGGATAGGTGAGCTACCTCAGCACTGCCACCGCGATCCGGCGCCGATCGCGGGACCATCACACCGCGCCGGGCTCCCGATGGGGCGAGCCCGTGTGGTCAGAGAATGACGGTGGTGCGGTCCTTCTCGGCGACCGGGACCACGCCGAGTGGGGCGTCGGGGTCGACCTTGTAGCTGAGGACCCGTTTGTAGGTGTTCTTCTTCTCCATGCCGGTCTTGCGCCAGGCGGCGGTGAGGGCGGCTTTGGTCCAGAACGCGGGGCCGTCGAGTGAGTTGGACCTGGGCGCCCAGTGGGCCTTGTTGCGCAGGATGCCGTTGCCGTAGTGCATGGCGTAGGAGCGGCGGATCTGAGACGTCCAGTGTTCGGTGGTCAGTGAGACGCTGAAGCCGTCGAGGTTGCTGACCCGGTGTGGGCCGTTGAGTGACCAGTGCAGCATGTCGCCGGGTCCGAGGTCGTGGACTTCGGCGTAGTCGTCGAACCACGGCTGGTAGTCCAGCCCTTCGGTGGTCAGGCTGCGCACGACGTTCTCGATGCGGGTGGGCTGCAGGAACGGCTCGGTGGGCGGGTAGATCCAGATCCGCTTGCGGCCGCGGATCTGCCAGAGCCCTTGGCCGGGGACGTCGAAGTGGTAGTAGACCCGGGCGGTGGGCGAAGAGATCAGCAGGCCGAGCTTGCGTTTGAAGGTTTTGAAGTCCGGCATGATGGTCTCGAGCTCGTCGTACATCTGCGCGAGCAGGTCGGCGAAGCGCGGGTCGGCCTTCTCGATGGCCATCAGGTTGATCCACACGCGGCCGCCGCGGACGGCGTCGAGCACCTTGGCGCCGGGTTGTCCGGCGCGGTCGACGTGTCCCCAGATCGCGGGGTCGTCGTCCATCGTCGTGATATCGATGCGCTTGAGATCGATGGTCTCGACCAGGTTCGCCAGCGACTCGTCGGAGAACAGGTCCTCCCGCTCGGCCAGGTTGTGCCGCAGCTTGACGGTGTGTTTGCCCCAGAGCTGGATATCGCGCGGCGAGATTGCGTCGAAAACGCGTGGCACGGCGAAAACCCCCTTCCAGGGCTTCTCATGGACCCGGTCGGTCCATCTCATGGGTACAAGCGCTGCCCGCGCCCTGGCCGTTACGTCCGGGAGCCTCGCACCCCGTGTCGCATCCACTTCCGCGCCTTGTCGAGTGCTGCCCGGCCGGCGGACCCTGAGCTCAGCAGGTCGTAGACCCGACGCAGCAGCGGTGAGGAGATCAGTTCGACCGCGCGGGGGTAGTGGTGCAACCGACCGCCGAAGCCGAGCTTGAACCGCGCGGCGCCGTCGAGGGCGGACGAGCTGACCCCCTCCTTCGCCAGAGCGGTAACCGCCGCCGCGGACAGGCCGCCGAGGTCGAACTCGGCGTAGCCGTTCGCCTTGGCCCACTTCATCGCTTCCCAGTCGAGCGCGGAGGTGACGCTGAGCCGCACCGCCGGGCTCGAGCGGTCCAGTCCGGTGAGCCGGCACCGCAACACACCACCGCAGGTCGTGAACAGCTCCGCCGCGACCGGCTCGCCGTCGACCTCCCCGACGAAGATGTCCACGTGGCCGTGGTCGGCGAACTGGTGAAACAGGGTGCGCACGTAGTCCGGGGACAACTCCGAGAAACCCTGGTGCTCCGCTGTCCGCCGCAGCAGGTCGGCAAGTATTTCCAGGTCCGCGACCCCACCGCGGCGCACCGCCACCCCTGAGCTGGCCCACTTGCCCGTCCAGCGCCGGATCCGTTTACTCAGCCCGGCCCGCAGCTCCTCCTCGGTGGCCGACAGGTCGATCCGCACGGTCGCGGCCGGCGCCACCCCCGCCATCGAGTCCCGGAACCCCCGGGCCAGCAGCGCGGCACTGACGTCATCGCCTTCGACCGGCTGCACGAACAACGCACACAACCGGGTCCGGCCCAGCCCCTCCAGCGCGTCGGCCAATGCCGCAACCACCGCCGCCCGCGGTGCCGCCGCGGCGACGATGGGGCCGTAGGAGACATACCCGATCCGCCCGAGAAGCGGCACCCGCCGGACCAGTACCTGCGCGCCGCCGACCAGCACATCCGACTGCCAGGCGAACACGTACAGCGGCTCGTACCCCACCGTGCGCCGCACCGCCGCCCAACCGCTGAGCTGGGTGACGTCACTTTCCTTCGTCTCGGACACAAGCCGGTCCCACGCGGCCAGAATCGACTCGGCCGGTCGCTCGCTCAGCGATACGGCAACCGAACCAATGTCGAGTGCACCGGGTCCGGCCCGCGCTGCGGGCACAGCGGACACAGCGGGAAGCCTATGCAGCAAGCCCCGTTTCATCTCGCCGTCTCCCGTGCCATCGTTGGCGGCCATCGACTCGTGGACGCGCGAAATAATGACACAAAATGGGTGTCCTCAACGAACGTTTCATCAGCTGGCAACGCTGTCCGAGCACGACCGGTAGACGGCGGCGGCTTCAGCGGCCCACCGAACAGGAGCTCAGGTCACGCGGTCGGAGGTGTGACCGGCGCCACACGTGCAGTACCGTGGCCTGCCGCTGGAGAAGGGCTCACCATGAGCAACGCTGACCTGCACCGCCGTTCCGCCGACCTGTTCAACCACCGTGACTGGGCCGGCTTCGTTGCCGACTATGCAGCCGACTGCGAGTACATCGACCAAGCCCGCAACTCCACCGCGAAGGGCCGTGAGCAGGTCCAGGAGTTCGAACAGGGCTGGGTGACCGCTTTCTCGGATGCGCAGATGACCGACGCGCAGGTGATCGACGGAGGTTCGCAAACGGTGCTGCTGTTCACCGGGTCCGGGACCAACGACGGTCCGCTGGGCCCGCTGCCCGCGACCGGGCGACAGGTTTCGATGCGGTTCTGCGAGATTCGCGAGTACAACACCGACGGCAAGGTCGTGCGCGGACAGTTGTTCTACGACCAGGTGACCATGCTGGTCCAACTCGGTCACATGAACCCACCTGAGGGCTGAGCGCCGCGCCGCCGGGTCGCGCGGCGGGCCCGTCGTTCACGAACCAGGTTTGACCCACGTCGAGGTCTGCGCCACCTTGTTGCTGCCGATCTTCAACCCGCGATAGTCGGTGCGCACCCAGCCGCTGAGCGCCTGCCACAGCGGCTCGTACCGAGGGCGGTGCGAGTCGTCCAGCAGCAGGATTCCGCCGGGACGGATCTTCGGCACGGCCGCGAGGCCACACTCGACGCGTGCTCGACCGTCGACGATGACCAGGTCGAACCGTTCGTCAGGTTGTGCCGCGATCAGGCCGACGTAGTCGTCGAAGAACTTCCCCGGGGTCTTCACCGAGCCGATGGTTCCGTCAGTGGCTGGCTCGGACATTAGGGTCTCTGCGGTATCGCCGAGCTGTTGGCGCAGGACCTCGAACCACTCACGGTCGTGCTCGGCAACCGTGACCTGCGCGCCGAGGTCGGCCAGCCACAGTGTGCTGCCCCCGCCGCCGAACTCGAACACGACGGGACCAGGCGGGAGCGCCGCGGCCACGCCATTGATTGCGGCGAACGGCCACCACGGCAGCCGCGATTCGATAGTCGACTGCCTACGTTGACGCGCCCACCGCAATACCTCTCCGGCGCGGTAAGGTCGGACGCCGTAGAAAACGGCAATCTTGGACAACGATGTCACCTTGCTCATAGCCCCCGTCATCCCCGGAACCCTACTGGGAACTTCCGCAATGCGCTGTAGCTAATTTGCCATCGTCCTCGGCTCGCCGCGCCTCTTACTTATCGGCAATCGCCCGGCCACGCGTTATTTGTTGTACCCGACCCTGCGCCACGAATTCGTTCACATTTCACATTAAGCGGCGGCCCAGTTCTCCAGGACGTGCGGGAGCCAGTTGTCGTTGTCAGTCCGATACCGGCCAGAGTCGCCCGGCGCCGCTCAATCGCTCCGGGCGCAACCGTTCAGCACCGGGTGCAACCGACGTTGATGGAAGTGTTGACCGAGCTCGACGAGTTGTTCGTAGTCCAGCGAGGTCGGGGGAAGCTCGCCGGAGCCGGCGCGCGGACGCAGACCGTCGAGCGTGATCGCCAGGTGTCGGCGCCAGGCGTCCGGGGAGATGGCCGCGCTCGCCGGGACCACTCGCAGCAGCGAGAACAGGATGAACAGCACGTCCGTCAAGCGGATGTCGGCACGGACCACTCCCCGCTCCTGGGCTCGGTCCAGCAGGGTCTGCATGAGCGTGTCCGCCTTGACCCGAAATTCGCTGAGCACCGGGGAACCGGGCATGCCCTGCATCATCAGGTCGCAGAGGCCCTGGTCGGTGGCAATGAACGCGCAGGCCTCGTCGAAGTAGGTGGCGAGCGCAATCCACGGGTCGTCCATCCGCAGTGCCCGGTCAAGGACGCGCTCGAGCGCCTCGCCGGCCCGGGCGAAGACCGCCTCGTACAGCCGCTCGCGGGTCGGGAAGTGTCGGTACAGGGTGGCGTTGCCCACCCCGGCCCGGCGTGCGATCTCGTCGAGCGGAGCGTCCAGGCCCTGTTCCTGCAGTACCTCGCCGGCGGCGTCGATCAGCCGCTGCCGGTTGCGCGCCGCGTCTCGCCGCAGCCCTGAATTCCCCTCCACCTGCATGATCTGCATCATAGCCCGAAACGTGGGCCCATCCCCACTTCTGTGATTAGACTGGTTGCGTAAGCGGGGCTACATCCCCACTTATACCTGCCGGTCA
The DNA here is from genome assembly GCF_052566575.1 of Pseudonocardia sp. Cha107L01. Classification (NCBI taxonomy): domain Bacteria; kingdom Bacillati; phylum Actinomycetota; class Actinomycetes; order Pseudonocardiales; family Pseudonocardiaceae; genus Pseudonocardia; species Pseudonocardia sp. Cha107L01. Next base: position 2,422,987 of record NZ_CP199579.1, on the reverse strand, counting down.
GCGCCGCTCGGCTCCAGCAGCTTGACCGAGGGGCAGTTATGTCAACGTCGGGTACCGGTGGCGCCAGCGCCGCGGGAGTCGTTGAGACCGAGCGGACCGAGAGCACCGACGGGAGGACCGCCACCGCGGTGGTCGCCCGCCCGGCGCCGGCCGCGTCGACGAGGTCCGGGACACCGGGCCCGCCGTCGCCGCCACCACCGCCACCGCTGAGTCCCGAACCGGAGGTGCAGCGCCCGGCCAGGGGGTGGGGCCTGCCCCTGGTGGTCCTGATCATCGGCATGTTCATGTCGATCCTGGACACCAGCATCGTGAACGTCGCGATACCGGTGATCCAGAAGCAGTTCGGGGTCAGCACCGACAGCATTCAGTGGATCAGCACGTCCTACACCCTGACCGAGGGCGTGATCGTGCCGATCAGCGCCTGGTTGGGCGCCCGCGTCGGGTTGAAACGGCTCTACATCTGGTCATTGGTCCTGTTCACCGTGGCGTCCGCGCTGTGTGGTCTGTCCGGCGACCTGGGCACCATGATCTTCTTCCGAATCATGCAGGCCATCCCGGGTGGACTGATTCCGGTCACCTGCCTGACGCTGGTGTACCGCCTGGTGCCGAGGGAGCGGATCGGCGCCGCGATGGGCCTCTACGGGTTGGGCGTGGTCGTCGCTCCGGGGGTGGGACCGACGATCGGTGGCTACCTCGTCGAGTACATCGACTGGCGGCTGATCTTCTACATCAACGTCCCGATCGGGATCGTGGGCGCGCTGGCCGCCGTAGTTGTGCTGGCGAAGGTCCCCAGTGAGCCGAGCAAGCCGTTCGACTTCGTCGGCTTCCTCTGCGTCGCTGGCAGCCTGTTCTCCCTGCTGCTGGCCGTGGAAGAGGGCTCGAGCTGGGGCTGGACGAGCTACCCGGTTCTCATCCTCTTCGCACTCGCGGTCAACCTGCTGGCACTGTTCGTGGTGGTCGAGCTGCAGGTCAAGCACCCACTGCTGAATATCCGGATCTTCGCCTACTGGCCGTTCGTCAACTCGCTGCTGCTGGTCAGCACGCTGTCGGTCGGGTTCTTCGCGGAGCTGTTCTACATACCGACGTTCCTGCAGAACGTGCAGGGATGGACCCCCTGGAACACCGGGCTGACCCTGCTCCCACAGGCCATGACGATGGTCGTGCTCATGCCGCTCGCCGGCACGCTGTACGACAAGTTCGGGGCTCGCTGGCCGGCAATCATCGGGCTGCTGCTCACCGCCACCGGGTTGTTCCTGCTGTCCCGGATCAACGTCGACATCAGTCGCGGCGAGCTGGTCGTCAGCATGGTGATCATGGCCGCCGGGCTGGGGCTGGGCTTCATGCCGGTCATGACCGGTGGGCTCTCCACCCTGCCCCCTGACGTCGCGGACTCCGGGAGCACGGTCAACACCCTCGTGCAGCGGGTGAGCTCGGCTTTCGGCCTGGCCGCGCTGACCGCGATGGTCACCGCCAACCAGGCGCAGTTCATGTCCGACCGGTCCGCGTTGCTGCAGGGCAGCGGCGCGGGCGCCGACCCGCGGATCGTGGCCATGCAGGAACAGGGACCCTCCGGGCTGATTCCGCTGTGGCAACAACTCTCCATGCACGTCCAGACCGAGGCCTACAGCAATGCCTTCTTTCTCACCGGGTGCGTCACGTTGGCCGGCGTGGTGCTGGCGCTGTTCCTTCGCCGGGGAGCGCCAACGGCCGGTGCCGAGAAGCCCATGGTCCATTAGAAGTCATGGCTTCACTGCACAGCGCCAGTACACGGAGGGCTCGGACATGATGAAGCGTGCGCCACACCGGTCGAGCAGGTTGAAACGCTCGACAAAGGTCGCGCTGGTCGCCATTGCACTGGTGAGCCTGCTGGAAGCATCGGCGTTCACCGGTACCTATCTGTCGTACTCACGACACTACGTGTCCACCGACAACGCCCAGGTCGACGGCGACCAGATCGACATCAACGCACCGAGCACCGGCACGCTGGCGAATTGGTCGGTCACGGAGGGATCGACCATCCGGGAGAACCAGGTAGTCGGGCGGATCCAGGACGTCGGCGCCGGCGCCCAACCCAAGCGGGTCATCAAGTCGCCCGGTGCGGGAACCATCGCGGTCAAAAACGCCGTTCCCGGCCAGTACGTCACCGCCGGTACCAGGCTGGCCACCGCGTACGACTTCAACAGCATCTACCTCACCGCACGGGTGGCGGAAACCGAAATCGGCGACGTCCGCGTCGGCGGGCCGGTCGACATCTCGGTCGACGCCTTCCCGGGGATCACCGTCGCGGGCCGGGTCGCGGAGATCCAGGCCTCCACGGCCGGGGAGTTCTCCTTCTTCCCCGGCCCGGACACCGACCCGACCAACCCACAGAAAACTGACCAGTACATACCCGTGAAGATCACGATCATGAATCCCAACGGTGCCACCCTGGTGCCCGGCATGAACGCAAACGTGCACATCCACAAACCTTGACGGTCCGACCCGGAGGCCAGGGCGCTCCTAGCCCGCCCTGGCATCGCCGGCGCCGGACTCGTCCGGGAACAGCAGCGCCAACACGAGAGCGCGGTTGACCCGAACATGCTCGGCCGAGCAGGCACGCGCCAGCTCGGGATCCCCGGATGCGATCGCCTCGTACAGGCGCAGGTGCTCCTTCTGCAGCCGGTGCCAGTCCTCGTTCTGCCGGAACAGCCAGCGCAGCCGATCTTCCAGCTGGCGCAGCATCGCCAGGAGCAGCCTGTTCCCGGCCAGCGTGACGATCTCCTGGTGGAATCGGACATTGGCTTCCGCCGCCTGGGCGACGTTCCCAGCCGCGAGGGCTCGCGCGGCTTCGGTGACCTCGTGCTTCAGGCGGCGCAGAGCCGGTGGGTCCACGCGTTGGCAGGCCAGCCCGGTGGCGAGCACTTCCAACGCTTCCCGCACGTCGAACAGTTCTTCGACGTCGACCCGGGACAGCTGCCGAACCACCACCCGTCGTGGGGATTGCACCACCACGAAGCCGTCCGCCTCGAGACTGTGGATCGCCTCGCGCACCGGGACCCGCGAGACGCCGAGGTCCTTGGCGAGATCACGTTCGACCAGCCGGTCACCCGGGCGCAGCACCCCGGTCACGATCCGCTCGCGGAGCTGCTCGCGCACCCGCTCCCGCACGGCGGCGAGCGGCGACCGCACCTGCTCACTGGTCACTCTGGCCACTCCGCATCGCGCATAGGTTCCGCGAGGGTACCGATCTCCAGATCGGCGACGCGGCCCGACGGCAGCGGGACTTTACCTCGATTTATTGTCTCCGCCTTGACTGCGGCGGTGCCCTTCGCAAGTCTCGGAGGGACAGTTTGGGATACCAAACTGCCTCGGAAGGGACCCTCAGCGATGGCAGAACCGATCCAGACGGCCACCGAGCGCCCAGACGACGACGCACGCCCCGCGACGACCGGGAGGCGGAGCCGGGTCCGCTGGAAGATCTTCACCATGCTGCTCGCGCTGGTCGCACTCAACTACGTCGACCGGGGATCGATCTCGGTGGCCCTGCCGCTGATCACCAAGGAGCTGCACATCTCCAAGGAAGCGACCGGCATCGCCCTGTCGGCCTTCTTCTGGAGCTACGCACTGATGCAGATCCCCGGCGGCTGGCTGGTCGACAAGCTCAAGCCTCGGATCATGGTCGCCGCTTCGGTCACCGGCTGGGGCATCGCCCAAGCGCTCACCGCCGGCGCGTCAAGTCTCGGCGGCCTGATGTCGTTCCGACTGCTGCTCGGCGCGGCCGAGGCGCCGATCTACCCGGCCGGCGGCAAGCTGAACGCGACCTGGATGACACCGGGCGAGCGGGGACGCGGTGCGGTGCTGCTGGACGGCGGAGCACCACTGGGTGCCGCCATCGGCGGCATCTCGATCTCCTGGCTGATCGTGCTGACCGGCGGCTGGCGCATGGCGTTCGTGATCGCCGGCGTTGCCACCGTCCTGATCGGGCTGTTGGCTGCCTGGTACATCCGCAATGTGCCACGCGAGCACCCCGGTGCGAACGCGGCCGAGATCGACTACATCGAGGCCGCACATGCGCGGGAGGACGCCGGCTCGCCCGAGCCGAGCGGACGGGTCAGCCTGCTTCGCTACGCCCGGTTCCGCTCGTTCTGGGCGATGTGCCTGGGCTGGTGCGGCTTCAACGGCGTGTTCTACGGCCTGCTCACCTGGGGTCCGCTCTATCTGTCGGAGACCAAGCACTTCAACATTCAGGCCATCGGTTTCTCCACGCTGGTCATCTACGGCGCCGGATTCGTCGGCGAACTCGTCGGCGGCTATCTCGCGGACTGGTGGCGTGGGACGGGTGCGTCGCCGAACCTGGTGCTGCGCACCATGCTGGGCACTGCCGGAGTGTTCGTGGTGCTCGCCCTGCTCGGCGTCACCTTCGTGCCCAACGCCCCGGTAGCCGTCGCCCTCCTGTCCGTGGTGCTTTTCTTCCTGCGCTGGGCCGGCGTGTACTGGAGTGTCCCGTCCATTCTGGCCGGGCGGACCAACGCGGGGATCGTGGGCGGCGCGATGAATCTGGGCGGCAACGTGGCCGGCATCCTCTCCCCGATCGTGGTCGGTTTCATCGTCGGCGCCACCGGCAGCTACACCGGTGCTCTGCTGTTCTTCGTCGGTTCCGGCGTGCTGTTCACAGTGTGCAACCTGTCACTCGACTATTCCCGTCGCCTTCCCGTCTGAGCCGGTTGGAGCACAACGTTATGGCTGGACCCACCCGCATCGGCATGCTCACCCCCTCGTCCAACACCAGCCTGGAGCCGGTCACCGCGGCGATCCTGCACGGCACCGACACGTCGATGCACGTCAGCCGCGTGCCGGTGACCCGCATCGCGCTGGACGACCATGCCAACAGCCAGTTCGACACCGAACCCATGCTGACCGCCGCCCGGCTGCTCGCGGATGCGGCGGTGGACGTCATCGCGTGGAACGGCACCGCTGGCTCCTGGCTCGGCATTGATCACGATCTCGAGCTGTGCGCCGCGATCGAGAAGGACACCGGCATCCCGGCGACCACCTCGACGCTGGCGTTGCTGGATGCGTTTCGGGCATTCGGGGTCACCCGGCTGGGCCTCGCCGTCCCGTACACCGCCGACGTCACCGACCTCATCGTGGCCCGCTATCGCGAACACGGCATCGAATGCGTCACCACTGCACAACTGGGCCTTACCGACAACCTCGACTTCGGTCGGGTGCCGGCGGAGCGAGTGCGGCAACTGATCGAGCAGGCCGCCGCCGAAGGCGATCCGCACGCGGTCGCCGTGGTCTGTACCAACGTGGCCGGCGCGCCCCACGTGGCCGCGCTGGAACAGCGGCTGGGTATACCGGTTCTCTGCAGCGTCTCGGCCACCCTGTGGAAGGCGCTCGACGTTGCCGGTGCGCCCGCCACCATCCCCGGCTGGGGCCAGTTGTTGGCGTCCGGCACCCCGCAAACAGACGGCGGCATCAGAGCGCTCGCGTAAGGGCGTGCCGGTGACCTGCGTAGTTGTGGCCGTCGAGGCGGTATCACACCCCCTGCTCCGCGATCGGTTTCAGAGTCCTGCTCTCAGCGACTACGCGACTACCTCGAGTAACATCGAGAGAAATGTTCAGATACCGCAGTAGCGGGTATGCCCTATCTAAGCGCAGCAACGCTTCTGCCGCTACATGAGAGCAGAGGCGTGGTTGGCAGAAAGGGCGGGTAATGACGCGACCATTGACAGTCAGCTTCCGCGAGCGTGGCCATCAGCCGAGAGTGGTCGTGACCGGCGAGATCGACCTGATCAATGCGACCGCATTTCACGATGCAGTCCGGGGTGCCATCAGTCGTTGCCCACGGCTCATCATCGATCTGACACAGGTCAATTTCATGGGGTCCGCCGCGGTGGCCACACTTTACACTTACCTGGACAACCTTATTGCCGTGCTGGTCACCCGTAATACGGCAATCGCCAGGGCGCTGAGCACGGCGGGGTTCCCTATGCTGATTACGGTGCCCACCACGCACGAAACGACTCTCGACCGCGCATGCGGTCACGCCCGCCACCAGGGTTAAACCATGCTCGGCGGCGGCCCAGCGAAAGGTAGCCGCGGTCGCCGAGGTTCCGCACCGTGGTGACACCCCCTCGAACCGCGGAGCGCAGATCTCCGTGGCCGTCCGCGCGAGTAGCAACTTCGGCGAAGTCGAGTAGTGGACTACGCGTGAACAGCGACCGCTCGGACCACATTGTTGGCCAGTGAGGTGGGCTCAGGGGCTCAGCCGCATCTTGGACCTGACGCCTCGGCGGAATCCGCGGCGAGCCTGTTGCGGGCGCTCTCCGGGTGGCTCGACGAGGCGGTCGGCGGCGTCGGCAGGTCATCGCACCGCTACCTCTGAGCTGAGCGCAGACCCCCGCGCCGCCTGCTCGAGGAGAGCAAGCAGACACCGTTCCCGGCCACCGAGATCTCTCGGGCACTGCGGCCGTATGAACGTGCGCGCTCACGGGGTTAGACCGGCTGCGAGTTGTCCTGGCCCCGGTATCGGAGGCCGTCGATGAGCAGGTCGAGCAGTCGGCCGGCCAGCGCGCGCTGATCTGGTTCGCCGGCGATGAGGGTCACGCCGCCCAGTCCCATGAGCACGTCGTTCGGATCGATGTCCGGGCGGAGCGCCTCCTCCGCGATACCCGCGGTCAGGAGCGTCGCCAGTGCGTCGGTGAGCAGGTCGCGGGTCTGCATGCGCAGTTCGCCGTCGGCGACGAGGACGGCGCGCAGTGCGTCGGCCATGCCGCGCTTGGTGGCCAGGAAGTCGACGAAGTGGTCCATCCACACGCGGAGCGCCTCAGCTGCCGGCCGGACCCGCAGCAGATCGGGAGCCGCCGCGCAGAGCCTGGCGGTCTCGTTCCGGTAGGTCGCCTCGACCAGCCGCTCACGGGTCGGGAAGCGACGGTAGAGCGTGCCGATCCCGACGCCCGCGTCCTTGGCGATCGCCTTGAGCGAGGCCTCGGCGCCGTCCCGGGCGAACGCGCGAGCTGCCGCGTCGAGCAGCCGGTCGCGGTTGACCCTGGCGTCGGCGCGCAGCGGCCGAACCTTCTCGGGTGACACGTTCTCTCCTGGGCACTGGCTGCTGGGACGGCCGAGGCGGCACTCCACTTGCTATCCGGAGCCGCGTCCACTTATTCTGAAATTACCGGACCCGGCTCCGCTTAACAGCCTACCGCCGATGCGCAGCCACACCGATCGGCCGCGACGCGCCAGCAGGAAAGAAGCAGCACCCATGACCAACCACCGCATCACCACCCCGTTCGATGCGCAGTCGACCGCCGCCGAGGTCATCGCGGGCATTGATCTCACCGACCGCCGCGCGATCGTCACCGGTGGCGCGTCCGGTATCGGCATCGAGACCGCCCGCGCCCTGGCCAGCGCAGACGCCGAGGTGACACTGGCCGTGCGCAATCTCGAGGCGGGTCAGCGCGCCGCCGAGGACATCATCGCCAGCACCGGCAACAAACAGGTCCTGGTCGCACCGCTCGACCTCTCCGACCAGGCCTCGGTCGCGGCGTTCGTCGCCAACTGGGCCGGACCACTGCACATCCTGGTCAACAACGCCGGCATCATGGCCACGCCGGAGATGCGCACGCCCCAGGGCTGGGAGATGCAGTTCGCCACGAACCATCTCGGCCACTTCACGCTGACCACCGGGCTGCACCACGCGCTGGCGGCGGCCGACGGGGCCCGCGTCGTCTCGGTGAGCTCGGTCGGGCACATCAACGGCGAGGTGCTGTTCGACGACATCCACTTCCAGCGCCACCCCTACGAGCCATGGGCGGCGTACAGCCAGTCCAAAACGGCCAACATCCTGTTCGCGGTCGAGGCCAGCAAGCGGTGGTCCGCCGACCGGATCACCGTCAACGCGCTGAACCCTGGCCGCATCCCCGGCACCAACCTCAGCCGCCATGTCGGCGACGTGGCGGGCGCGCCAGCATCGTTCGAGCCGAACAGCACCGGCGTGTCGTGGAAGAACCCCGAACAGGGCGCGGCCACCTCGGTACTGCTCGCCAGCTCACCATTGCTCGACGGTTTCGGCGGCCACTACTTCGAGGACTGCAACGAGGCCGGCCCTCACCAGCCCGGCATCCGCCGCGGCGTCGCCGCCTACGCTCTCGATCCCGAGAAGGCCGACCGCCTGTGGCAGGCCTCGCTAGACACCCTGGCCAGCTGACACCGCACCAAGAGCTCCGGCCCCCGACTTGGATAAGCCGAGGGCCGGAACTCAGGACGAGAACTGGAAGTCAGCGGCCCCAGTACTCCCACGGGTTGTTCCGGTCGCGCCCGCGCCGGCAGTCCCAGTCGCTCGGCCGGCCGCGGTGGTCGCGATCCGCGCGCGCCCGACACTCCTGCTGACTCCTGAACCGCTGCCGGAACCTGTGCGGCGGCGGGGGCGGCGGGTGAGGCCGGTCCTGTGCGGTAACCGACAACGCTCCTGAATCGGCCGGGGTGGCGGCGTAGGCCGTGCCCACCGCGCCGACGCCAGTGATCGCCAGCGCAATAGCCACGCTGGAAACAGTAGCCTTCAGACCTCGGGTCAACCTCACTCCTTAATTTCTTAAGCGTCGCCGCGTGCGCCACTTAGCGGTGCAGATTCAACCACATCAAATCCGCTATTCTGAGAGCTACTCAGAACTCACACGGACAGTACCTCTCGTAATAATGGGCCACTTGCCACTATCAGAGTGTGAACTTCGCGCCACAGGCTTGACCTGCAGTGATCAAGATCTCCAGCACTAGGTGGACAATGCTACGTCGATTCACCCGATCGAGAGAGTGAGCATTGCCTCACCTCTCTCGTCGACATTGCTGCCGAACGGGTGCGCAGCTGTCCCGCGGCAACCGTTCACATTGACAGATATACCTTAGGTTCAGCCTTGACAACCGACTGTTTCATACGGTCAGAATCAAGGCGTTGGCGATTCCGAGCGGCCGACCCCAACGCGAACTACGCAGCGGCCAGCGGAATGCCAGGGCGGGTGAGCCCGGTCGCCGATGCACGGGCGACATCCAGCCGCTGACCCACTGGTGGCCCCCGGATCCACCGAAACGGTCCTGCGTGGGACGGGTGGGCTCTATCGTTGCGGGCTATGACTGGTGCGATGGGCAGTCGACTGTCCCCGGCCGCCGAGGTGCGGTCCACCGTGGGCGCGATGCAGGTGACCCCAGCGAACGTGCTGCACATCCGCAACGCCCTGCTCGCGGAGTCGAGACTGTTGTCAGGGAAAGTCGAGATGGCAACCTCGGGGGTTCAGGTGGGCGAACCAGGGCTCGACGACGTGTCCAGGCAAGCCTCTGGTGGATTCAACGACAAGATCAGCGCATTGATGAACCAGTGCCACGCCTACGTAGACGCGTTGAAAGCGGCAGCCGTCGAGTTAGAGCAGACGGCAAAGGGCTACGGCCATACCGAGGACCAGATCAACGCGTCGTTCACAAAATTTCAGCTCGACAACCCTCCACCGAACAGTGTGCCCACTTCGCCGTCGGCTCCGGGCCCTGCGATGCTGTCATTCGCCCAATCGCTAGCAAGCGCGGAACCGTCCCAGCCTCAGCCGGCTGTCGGCGATCTGCGCTTCCTGTTCCCCGGCCTCGATGGAGACCGTCGATGACAGCGCGGCGGCTTGCCTGGGCCATGGTGGCGCTGGCAGTAATGGTGACCGCCGGATGCGCTGGAAGCCCTCCGCCGCCGAACACGTCCGCTCCCCCCGCCACAGCGTCGACTCCCTCGCCGTCGACGTCACTGCTGCCGCCCCGACCGTCGGTACTGCGACTGAATGGGCTTGACCCATGTTCTTTGCTCATACCGGCACAGATCGGACAGTTCAGAACCGAGCCCGGCGTATCAAGCGTGAATAACGACGGACTCGGTAGTCAGGACTGTCTCTGGCACGGCGCGGCGGAAAAGCCAGACAACATCTGGATTGCTCGAGCGAACCTTACGCAGGGCGCCGAGTACTACTTGGGGAGCGTCACAGGCGCTCAGATAGTCACGGTTGGCGGATTTCCTGCGGTTCAGACCACAGCCAATCTCCAGAATCCGAAAACACACTGCACACTTTTTGTTGATGTTGCTCCAGGGCAAAGTCTCCAGGTGCAGTACGGAAACTTGGCCGGTGACTATCCCGGTATCAGTCATCAGGTGGCCTGTCAGCAGGCGAACAAGGCCGCGGAGCTGATGGTGGCCAACCTGCGCAATCTGGTCCACTAGCGGCGAGGAGGAGGAGAAGTGGCCGAGGACCTCTGTTACGACGACGGATCGGCCCTTCAGGCGTTGCACGACCAGGTCTACGGCGGACCGGGCGTCGGCGTGGTCGAGTCCGCCGCCCAGGGGCTGGGTGTCCTCGAACCCTGGGTCACCAGCTCCTCCGGCCGGATCCAGCAGTCGCTGCGTGGCGCGGGAGTCGACTGGCACGGCCAGGCCGCTGACGCCACCGCGGCGGCACTGCAGAAGGTCGGCCAGTGGGCGGACAAGGGCGGCCAGGCCACCGGGGCGGGCGGTGGACGCGTACAGGACTACGCCAGCTCGTTCGCCGAGATGAAGCCGAAGATCGTTGCTCCCGCGCAGGTCCCGGACCTGACCACCTGGGGCCGGGTCACCGACATCTTCGGGACCAACTCGGACCACGCGAAGGTCATCCAGCAGAATCAGGAAGCCGAAGCCGCCGCGTTCGCGGCATACGCGGCGCACGAACGGAACACCCAACAGGCGATCGCCGACTTCCCCTCGGTCGACCAGGTGCCGCCGGTGACCGGTCCGGCAGGAGCGGCCCCGATCCACCCCGCCGCCAACCACCACATCGCGCCCGGCACTGGCGGGGCTCCCGGCGCGACGGGTACCGGCACGCACGCTGGACCCGGCGCCCACACCAACCCCGGCGGCACAACACCCGGCGCCGGAGGCGGCACTCACCCAGGCATCGGCGCACCCGCTACCCACCCGGCCGACCCCACCGGCACAGGTCCCGCCGGCGGAGCACCAGTGACCGCGCCGAGCAGCTGGACCCCACTCAACCCCGCCGCGACCGCCGGCCCACCGCCGCTCGGACCGGCGCCCACCGGCCACTCACCGAGCTACGGGGCAGGCTTCGCCACACCGTCCCTCACCCCGGACCTACCGCCCCTGCCCCCGATATCCCCCACCACCGGCAACCCGTACCCGGGTGCCGGCAGGTTCGACACCAGCAAGATCAGCGCAGCCCTGGGCGGCCCCGAGCACCAGCTCGCCCCGCGGGGTGGCAGCGGCCTGGCCGGACGCGCGCCGGCCGGCGGGGCCGAACTGGCCGGGGCCGGAGCCGGCGGCGGCCGAGGTGCCCCAGGCACGGGCGGCGGCACGGGCGGTATGGGCGGCGGCATGCCGATGGGCGGACCGGGCGCCGGCGGTCAGGACCGCGAACACCGCAACACCACATTCATCCCCAGCGACGAGCCCTATGTGGTCGACCTGGACGACGACGTCGTACCCGCCGTTCTGGACGACGACGAGAACCGGCCATGACCGGGTCCGCTATCCGTCTGACCCCGACCGAGCTACTCGCCAGCTGGGAGTCGCTCGACCTGGGCGAACCACCGTTCCTGCTGCGCCTACGCCGCCCCGGCTTCACCCTGGCCGCCCAACGCGAAGCCCGACTCCTGCTCCGCACGGCCATGACCGCCCTAGCCGCCCGAGGCCTCTCCGACGGCACCCGACCCAACGCGGTACTGGCCCACCTGCTTCGGACCCTCGCGCACGCCGACCACCACCTGGACATCCGGCTCACCGACCCCGCCGGCTCCCGGCGCCCGATCCTCGGCCTCGGGGCGGTAGCCGGAACCCACGGTGTGGTGGTGATCAGCAACGACGGCGCCGCCCCGCTCGACCTCCAGGCGGTAGACGGCTCCCGGGTAGCTGCCAACCTGCTCAACCTGCTCGGCGAGGTGGAGCCGGGCATCGGCTCGCCGGTGAACATCCCCGCCACCGCACTGGACGACGCGATCGCGGCCACCGCGGACGGCGGCATCTGGTCCCTGGCCGACCAGCTCCGGGACCGCGGCATCTCCCGCCAGGAGGCATCGTCACTGGCCAGGATGTGCACCGGCATCAACTCCGGCGGCCAACTGGGTGCCACCGCCCGCTTCACCGGCCCCGACCGCCGGGGCCCCTGGGTGGTCGGCTTCCTCCAGGGCGAAACCGGCTACTTCCTCCAACTGCGCCGAGGCCCCACCGTCACGATGTGCCCGACGGACAAGCCCCGCCTCCTGCACCAGTGGCGCGAGCTGGTCGACCACCTGCAACCGGCCGTTCGCTAGCCGGGACCTACCGCCTGAGCACCCGGAGCTGCTCGGCCCGCTCGCGCAACGCGCGCGCCACCGCGTCGAAGCCGGCCTTCACCCACGGGCCGGAGTTCTCCATCACCCAAGCCGCGTGCTCGCCGGTGAACGTGTCCGTCGTGTGGTAGCCGCACCGGTCCGGCCCCAGCGGCTCGATCCACTGGTCCCGTACCGCGAAGATGCCGGGCAGCTCGGTACCGGTGTCGTAGCGCAGCAACCGGGGCGGGTCGACCACGCGGATGTACTCGCGGTTGACGAAGGTGCCGGGCGAGCCGTCGGGGTTGGGCAGGGTGAGGTCGATCGGGGCACCGACGGCCAGGGAGGTCGCCACGGCCACCGTGTACGGGTTCCACTCCGGGTACCTCGGGTAGTCGACGAGCACCTCCCAGACGAACGCCGCCGGCGCGGCGATCTCCACCCGGACCGACTCGACCACAAACGGCTCGACCGTGTTCGTGCTCATGGCATGTGCTCGCCGGCGTTGACGTCCAGCGTCGCGCCGGTCACCTCGGACGCCAGGCGGGACAGCAGGAAGAGGACCGCGCCGGCGCAGGCTTCGTCGGTGGGGATGCGGCCCAGCGGGTTGCGGGCGGCGATCTCGTTGTACACGTCCTGCTCGGTGACACCGCGCTGCTCGGCGGTGAACTTGAGGAAGTACCGCACCCCGGGGCCGTCCAGCCAGCCCATGATCGCCTGGTTGGCCCGGATGTTGTGCTCGCCCAGCTCCAGGGCCAGGAAGTGGGTGGCCGAGGTGAGCGCCGCTTTGGCCACCGCGTAACCGCCTTCGCCGCGCATCGGCTTGCGGGTGGTCATGGTGCCGATATTGACGATCGAGCCCCCGCCGGCCGCTTTCATGTGCGGCACCACCGCGTTGGTCACCCCGAGTGTGCCGAACAGGATGATGTCCATCGACCGCCGCAGCTGCTTCTCCGGTGTATCCAGCAGGTCGTAGAACCCGGGGTGCGAGTACGCGGAGTTGACCAGGCCGGTGATCGTGCCGAACCGGTCGACCGCTGTGTCCACCAGCCGCTGGACGTCCTCGGGTCTGCGCACGTCGCAGGGCACGCCGACAGCCTCCCCGCCGACCGAGGCGACCTCCTTCGCCACCTGGTCCATCACCGCGGTCGAGCGTGCCGCCATCACCACCTTGGCGCCCTCGGCCGCCGCCCGGGCGGCCAGTTTGGCGCCGAGACCGGGGCCAACGCCGGTGATCACCACGACCTCGTCGGACAGCATCACAGGTAGACCTCCGTGTAGAAGGCGAAGTCGCGCTCGAGCTGCTCCACCGACAGCCCGAAGTCCGGCGCCGCGTAGGAGTGCGCGCCGTGCGACTCCTTGCGGTTCTCCCCCAGGTACGCGGCGAACGCGGCGTCGTCCGGGGCGTCGGCAGCCAGGCCGACCTCGTCGAGCACCCGCCGGGCCTGCGCGGCGGGGTCGGCCAGCATCTCGGCGTAGCGGACGTCGACGAACCGGTCGCGGCGGGCCGCGCGGACGGTGGCGAAGTCGCGCAGGGTGGCCTCGAACCGGTCGCGCCAGTACCGCCCGATCCGCACCGGGTCCACCGACTCGCTGTACTGCGCGGACATCGTGCGCACCATGGACGCGTACGACGGCACCGCGCTGGCCGGCGACCGGTGCGTCATCACGATCTTGCAACCGTCGAAGGTGTCCAGCACGGTGCCGACCGCCGTGAGGTGGTGCGGCGACTTGAGCACCCACCGCCGGCCGGCCCGCGCCCGGTCCTGCCAGCGCAGCACCTGCAGCCATTCACGCAGCTCGCGGTAGGCGGGCGTCTGGTCGGCCGTGCGCAGCCAGTCGCCGTAACCGGGCACCCAGTAGAACGAGTCGAAGCTCATCGAGGCGAACGACCGGTCGACCAGGATCACGTCCTCCTCCGGTCCGTCCCACACCACCGTGTGCAGGTCGGCGAAGTCGGGGGACAGCTCCAGGAACAGTCGAGCCTGCTCCCGCGCGCGGTGTTTGCGCACCGGCGCATCCGGTCCCTCGCCGGGGAACGGGATCGGGAACGACGTCTCCCAGGACAGCGTCGAGGTGAGCTTCGGCGACGCGGCCAACAGCCGGTGCAGCAGCGTCGACCCGGTGCGCGGCAGCCCGCAGATCACCGCCGCGACGCTGACCTCGGCGTCGCGGATCTCCGGGTACTCGCCTTGCAGCGCGCGCAGCCGAAGCCGGTCGACCAGCAGCGCGGTGAGGCGGCGCCGGCTCAGCTCCAGGCCGAGCGGGGACAGCGCGGCCTCGGCGTTCAGGCTCGCCACCAGCACCCGCAGCGGCTCGGTGAACCACTCGTCGCCGAACTCGCTCATGCCGGCCTTGGCGCGCGCCGCGTCCAGCAGGGCATCGACGGACAGTCCGGCGGACACCGAGGTCATGACGCCTCCACGGGAACCAGTGAGTCCAGCGAGACCACCCGGCACCTCGGCAGCGGGTGGGTGGCCGCGCCGAGCCAGCGCAGCAGCGCGGTACCGCTGTCGTGCCCGCAGGTGTCGATCCAGTTGCCGACGCCCGGGTCGCGCGCGGCCACCACCAGCGTGAGCCGGCCGTCGCCGTCCAGCATCGCGGTGTGCTTGTTGACGGTGATCCGGCGCCGGTGATCCAGCGACTCCATCCACCAGTTGTCCAGCTGGAAGTTCCAGTAGGGGCAGTCCGGCACGTCGGTCTCGATCACCCAGGCCTCGCCGGGGCGCAGCGCCCAGTAGCCGTGCAGGTAGAAGATCTCCGGGTCGCCGCCGGCCCGCTGGAACATCTCCTGGCCGAAGTCGGGCAGCTCGTTCGGCCGGGTCATGAACAGCTCGGTCCAGCGCGCGAAGGTGGCCGCGGTGCCGTGCACGGCGAGCGCGGCGCGGCTCAGCGACCTGGCGAGCAGCTCCGGGGTCAGCGGCGCGGGTTCGGCCGGACCGCCGAGCTGCTCGATCCGCCAGTCGCCCAGGGTCTCGCCGGCCCGGTCCAGGTAGGTCTGGCGCACCACGAGACCGGTGGAGTCCGGCGCGAGCGGCAGCCAGTTGCCGCCGTGGGGCGTCGCGCTGGCCACGATCTCGATGCTGCCGTCTGGCTCGGCGACCAGGTCGGCGTCGGTCAGCTCGCCGGTCGAGGCCATGGTGCCGTCGGTGGCGTAGCGGTTGGCCTTCGAGCCGATGCTGAAGTAGCCGATGCTGCCCCGGCGGCCGGTGATCCGGTAGCTGCGGTTGCCCCGGATGGTCGCGGACAGGTAGACGTTGTCCGGGTTGTCCGCGCCGATCTTGACCAGGTCGAGCTGGTGGAACCGGGGGAAGTCCGGGTCGGCGTTGTCCACGCAGGAATACAACATCTCCCGGGTGAGCCGGCTCAGGTACCGGAAGCCCTCGGCGCGGTCCAGCGGGGTGTCCGGCGCGCTCCCGGCGAGGACAACCTGGCCGGCCTGCTCCAGCGCCCGGCAGAACTGGGTCCAGGCCTCACCGGGTTCGGTCACCGCAGCCTCCTCGCCGCACCGCGCCAGAACTTAGAACAAGTTCTAGTCCAACGGCGACGACGATACCGCAATTTGGACAGCGTTCAATACTGCGTTCAATACTGCGTTCAGCACTCAGATGACGCCCATGGCGGCGAGCCGTGCGACCACCGCGCGGGCGGCGTCCTCGGGCTCCAGCGCGGTGGTGTCCAGCCGCAGCTCGGGCTGCTCCGGCGGTTCGTACGGCGAGTCGATGCCGGTGAAGTTCGCCAGCTCGCCGCGGCGCGCCTTCGCGTACAGGCCCTTGGGATCGCGCTGCTCGGCCACCGCCAGCGGGGCGTCCACGTACACCTCGCAGAACTCGCCCGGCTCGACCAGGCTGCGCGCCAGCTCGCGCTCCGCGCGGAACGGCGAGATGAACGAGACGAGCACGATCAGCCCGGCCTGCACCATCAGCGTGGCCACCTCGGCGATCCGCCGGATGTTCTCCACCCGGTCCGCGTCGGTGAAGCCCAGGTCCTTGTTCAGCCCGTGCCGCACGTTGTCGCCGTCCAGCAGGAAGGTGCGCCGGCCGTCCGCGTGCAGCGCCTTCTCCACCAGGTCGGCGACGGTGGACTTGCCCGCCCCGGACAACCCGGTGAACCAGACCACGCAGGGCCGGTGCCCGTTCTGCTCGGCGCGCGACTGTTCGCCGACGGTGAGCTGTTGCCAGCGCACGTTCGCCGAGCGGCGCAGCGCGAAGTCGATCATGCCGGCGCCGACGGTCGCGTTGGTCAGCCGGTCGAGCACGATGAACGAGCCAAGGTCGCGGTTGGCCGTGTACCGCTCGAACGGGACCGCCACGTCGAAGTGCACGTTGGCCACGCCGATCTCGTTGAGCCGCAGTGTCTTCGCCGGGGCGCGGCCATCCGAGTCCACCTCGACCCGGTACTTCGGCTGGTCGGCGGTGAACCCGACGGTGCGCGCACCGATCTTCGCGAGGTACCTGCGACCGGGCAGCAGCTGGTCGTCGGCCAGCCACACCAGGTGCGCCTGGAACGCGTCGGCGACCTCGGGCGGCGCGGCGGCGGCGGCCAGCACGTCACCTCGGCTGACGTCCACCTCGCCGGCCAGCACCACGGTCACCGAGCTGCCCGCGACCGCCTCGGCCAGGTCGCCGTCCATGGTGACGAGCCGCTCCACGGTGGACGCCGCCGCGCCGGGCAGCACCCGGACCTGGTCGCCGGGGCGCAGCACACCCTGCAGCACCCGGCCGGCGTAGCCGCGGAACTCCGCCGTCGGCCGGTTCACCCACTGCACGAGCAGCCGGGCCGGGGCAGCGTCGTCAACGGCCGTGACCTCGGCGTTCTCCAACCAGTCCAGCACGGTCGGACCGCCGTACCAGGGCGTGTGCCCGGACCGGCTGACCACGTTGGCCCCGTCCACCGCGCACACCGGCACACATCCCACGTCACCGACGCCGAGCTCCTTGGCGAACGCGCGGAACTCGTCGCTGATCGCGGCGAAGACCTCCGGTGAGTAGCCGACCAGGTCGAGCTTGTTCACCGCCAGAAGCACCTGCCGCACGCCGAGCAGCGACACCAGGTGCAGGTGCCGGCGGGTCTGGGTGAGCAGGCCGCTGCGCGCGTCGACCAGGATCACCGCGGCGTGTGCCGTCGACGCCCCGGTGACCATGTTCCGGGTGTACTGCTCGTGCCCCGGCGTGTCCGCGACGATGAACCGGCGGCGCTCGGTGGCGAAGAACCGGTAGGCCACGTCGATGGTGATGCCCTGCTCGCGCTCGGCGGCCAGGCCGTCCACCAGCAGCGCGAAGTCGAGGTCCCCGCCGCGGCTGCCAACCCGCTTCGAGTCGGCGGCCAGTGACTCCAGCTGGTCGGTGTGCAGCAGCTTCGACTCGTAGAGCAACCGGCCGATCAGCGTGCTCTTGCCGTCGTCGACGCTGCCGCAGGTAATGAACCGGAGCAGAGCGGCCATCAGAAGTAGCCCTCCTGCTTCTTGCGCTCCATCGACCCGCTCCGGTCCCGGTCGATCGCCCGCCCCTGGCGCTCCGAGGTGGTCGCGGTGCGCATCTCGTCGATGATCTCGTCCAGCGTGGCTGCCGAGCTCTCGATCGCGCCGGTCAGCGGGTAGCAGCCGAGCGTGCGGAACCGCACCGTGCGCCGCTGCACCCGCTCCCCGTCCGTCAGCGGCAGCCGGTCGTCGTCAACCATGATCAGCATGCCGTCCCGGTCGACCACCGGGCGCTCGGCGGCGAAGTAGAGCGGCACGATCGGGATCCGTTCGCGCCGGATGTAGCGCCAGACGTCCAGCTCGGTCCAGTTGGACAGCGGGAACACCCGGATGCTCTCGCCGGGGTTGGTGCGCACGTTGTACAGCCGCCACAGCTCCGGGCGCTGGTTCTTCGGGTCCCAGCGGTGCTGCTCGGTACGGAAGGAGAACACCCGTTCCTTCGCCCGCGACGCCTCCTCGTCCCGGCGCGCGCCGCCGAATGCGACGTCGAACCGGTGCTCGTCCAGCGCCTGCCGCAGCCCCTGGGTCTTCCACAGGTCGGTGTGCGTCGCCGAGCCGTGCTCGAACGGGTTGATGCCGAGCGCCAGGCACTCCGGGTTGCGGTGCACGATCAGCCGCACGCCCAGCCGCGCGGCGGTCTCGTCCCGGAACGCGATCATCTCCCGGAACTTCCAGGTGGTGTCCACGTGCAGCAGCGGGAACGGCGGCGGGCTGGGATAGAAGGCCTTGCGCGCCAGGTGCAGCAGCACCGAGCTGTCCTTGCCGATCGAGTACAGCAGCACCGGGCGCTCGCTCTCCGCGACCGCCTCCCGGAAGATGTCGATGCTGTCGGCCTCCAGCTCGTCGAGCTGCGCCAGCGTCACCAGTAGACCTCGGTCAGCCCGGCGCGCAGCGGGTCGGCCAGCTCCGGGTGGCAGACCACCAGGTCGGGCAGCCACGGGTCGCGGCGGTTGTAGCGCAGCGGGCTGCCGTCCAGGCGCGCCGCGTACAGCCCGGTGGCCAGCGCGACGGCGACCGGCGCGGCCGAGTCCCACTCGTACTGGCCGCCGGCGTGCAGGTAGGCGTCCACCTCGCCGCGCACCACCGCCATCGTCTTCGCGCCCGCGCTGCCCATCGGCACCAGCTCCGCGCCCACCATGGTGGCCAGCTCGCGGACGAACCCCGGTGGCCGGTTGCGGCTCACCGCGAAGCGCACCGGGCGGTTCAGCGCGGGCAGCGCCGGCGGCTTGTCGGTGCCGAAGGTCTCGCCAAGGGCCGGCAGCGCCACCGCACCGGCGACCAGCTCGCCGCCCGCCCAGAGCGCCACGTGCACCGCCCAGTCGCTCCGCCCGCGCTCGCCGAACTCCCGGGTGCCGTCCAGCGGGTCGATGATCCAGACCCGGTCGGCGGTGTGCCGGGTCGGCGAGTCCTCGGCCTCCTCCGAGCGGACACCGTCGCCGGGGCGGTGCTCCGCCAGCCGCGCGGCGAGGAACTCGTGCGCCACCCGGTCGCCCTCGTCACGCAGCGAATCCGGGTACCGCGAGGCCCCACGCGCACGGACGTCCAGCAGCACCATCCCGGCCTCGGTGGCCAGCGCTCGGGCCAGCTCAGCGTCCGACCGGTACTCGGGGATGGGCATGCCGCACGGTAACACGGCCATTGGACAGCGTTCAGATTGTTCTGAACGTCGTCCAATACGCGTAACATCCGTTGCGTGGACAGCGTCGTGCAAGTCGCCAGGACCGCCTGGGGCGACGCGGAGGGCCGCCACCGGGACATCCTCGCCTCGGCCGAGCAGATCCTGGCGGAGTCCGGGTACCCGGCGCTCACCATGCGCGCGATCGCCGCCGGCGCCGGCGTCAGCTCGGGCACCGTCTACCAGTACTTCGCTGGCAAGGAGGACGTGTTCGCCGCCCTGATGGCGCGCCGCCTCGACGACCTGCGCGACACCCTGGACACGGTGGACCGGGGCCTCGGCGTCACCGGCGTCCTGTGCGAGATCCTCCCCCAGGTCACCGAGCTGTGGCGCCGCCTCGGCCGGTCCGCGCCGCAGTGGGAGGCGAAGGTGCTCGCCGGCCGGGGCGGCAGGGGCCTGGTGACCTCGGCGACGGTGTACCGGCGGACGATCCAGGCACTGGCCCGCGCCCTGACGGAGACCGCCGCGGCGAACGGTCAGGCCCTCGTCGACGATCCAGCGGTGGCGTTCTGGGTCTGGGACTCACTGATCGGACTGGCCGACGACCTGCTGCACGGGGGCGCCGCGCAAGGCAAGGTGCGCTCGAAGCGACTGGTCGAGTTCGCCACCGCGGCCATCGAACGGGGCATCGTCACGCCTGGCTGACCGTCGGTCGGCCGCTCGCCAAATACTCTAGTGCTAGATGAGTTAGGGTGCCCGGAGAGAGACTTCGCCGGCGACGAGGAGCCAGTTGTGCTGACCACCCGCTTCACCGAGACATTCGGCATCGAGCACCCGATCGTCTGCGGCGGGATGACCGCCGTCGGCACCGCCGAACTGATCGCCGCGGTGGCCAACGCCGGCGCGCTGGGCTGTCTGACCGCCCTCACCCAGCCCTCCCCGGAGGCGCTGGCTAAGGAGATCGCCCGCGTGCAGGGTTTGACGGACAAGCCGTTCGGGGTGAACCTGACCATCCTGCCGACGATCAAGCCGGTGCCCTATGACGAGTACCGCGACGCCATCATCGAAAGCGGCGTGAAGATCGTCGAGACGGCCGGCGCCAACCCGGAGCCGCACCTGCCGTCGTTCAAGGCGGCCGGCGTCAAGGTCATCCACAAGGCGGTCGCGGTGCGGCACGCGCTGAAGGCGGAGCGGCTCGGCGTCGACGCGATCAGCATCGACGGCTTCGAGTGCGCCGGGCACCCCGGCGAGGACGACATCGGCGGCCTGGTGCTGATCCCGGCCGCGGCGGCGAAGCTGAGGATCCCGATCATCGCCAGCGGCGGAATCGCGGACGGTCGGGGCCTGGCCGGCGCACTGGCGTTGGGCGCGGACGCCGCCAACATGGGCACCCGCTTCATGGCCACCACCGAGGCGCCCATCCACGACAACGTCAAGCAGCAGATCGTGGCCAACGACGAGCGCGCCACCAAGGTCGTGTTCCGCAAGTTCCGCAACACCGCCCGGGTGGCCCGCAACTCCGTCTCCGACCAGATCGCCGAGATCGAGCGCCAGGAGGGCTCCACCTTCGAGGACCTCGCCGAACTGGCCGCCGGGGTGCGCGGCCGCGCCGAGGTGCTGGGCAAGGGCGACATGGAGGGCGGCATGTGGTGGGCCAGCCAGGCGCAGGGCCTGATCAACGAGGTGGCCAGCTGCGCCGAGGTGGTCGCCAGGATCGTCGCGGACGCCGAGGAGATCATCGGCAACCGGCTCGCCCGGATGTACAGCGCCTAGACGGTTGTGGGGCTGCGGAGCGGCTCCTCGGCCGGGCGCTCCGCGGTGCCGCGGCCCAGTAGCCGGTACATCGTGATGCTGGTGGCGATCGCCCAGAACCCCCAGGTGCCGACGGCGGTGTACCAGGACAGCAGGCCGTCCGGCGCCAGCGGCCCGCTCTTGGTGAAGATGATCGCGAACTGGAAGACCTCGGCGACCGCCGCGAAGAGCGTGTACCAACCCAACCAGGTCGGGAAGGCGCCGGCCCGGCCGCGGGACCGCAGCATGATCGCGCCGACCAGCACCATCTCGGTGGCCAGGATCGGCCAGAAAAGCTCCGAGCCGATCCAGGCGACGTCGCTGACCGCCTGCGTGACGTCCGGGTTGGTCTGGGTCGGGCGGTAGGCGGCCACGGCGAAGAAGACCAGGTCCATCGCCAGCAGGAACGGGGTGGCGATCCCGCACGCGCTGGCCGCGATCGCCTTCACCCGCGCACCGCCGTCCAGCCGCCAGAGCATCACGCCGAGCTGGACCGTCCAGGTCACGTACGCGGCCATCGCCAGCTCGCACAGCGTGATGCCGACCAGGAAGCCGGTCCGGTGCACCGTGTAGTACTGCGCGGTCTGCACCGGCGACCAGGCGAAGTCCGGCGGCTGCGGCCAGCAGACCTCCAGCCCGATCAGGCACAGCACGATGAACACCAGGCCGTTGAGGGCGAAGAACCGCTGCCAGCGGTGGTCACTGGCGATGGACAGGCGGGACGTCATGGCCGGGCTCCCTCGATCGCCATAGAACGCTCTATGCTGACGCTCAAGATAGAGCACTCTATGGTTGGGGTCCAGCCCGGTTCCGGACGTTGCCGAGGGAGTGGTCGTGCCGCTGTACGTGACGCGCGAGCAGTACTTCACGGCGGCCATCGAGATCCTGTCCGAGCAGGGTTTCCGCCGGCTCAAGATGACCGCGCTGCACCAGCGACTGGGTGTGAGCAGCGGTTCCTTCTACCACTACTTCAAGAACTGGCCGGACTTCGTCGCCGCGTTCCTGGCGTACTGGACCGCGCACACCAACCAGATCGCGGAGAAGGCCGGCGCCACCCCGGACCCGTTCGACCGGCTCGAGCTGCTGCGCGCGTTGACCCGCACGGTGCCGCACGACGCCGAGGTCGCGATCCGTACCTGGAGCGCGATGGACCCGATGGTCGCCGCCGCCCAGCGGGACGTGGACCGCCGCCGTCTCGACATCATCCGGACCTCGGTCGTCGAGGCGACCGGCAGCGAACGGGACGCCGACCGGCTCGCCGAGCTCGGACTCAGCATGATCGTCGGGTGGCAGCAGCTGCGCCAGCCGTTCGACCCGGAGGCGATGGACTGGATGCTGACCCGGTTCATCGAGATGGTCACCCAGCTCGCGGAGCCGTGACCTAACCTCACGACGAGCGCGCCGGGCCTGGGCCTAGTCGGCGCTCGGCGGGACCCGCAGGCCATGCACGGACATCTGGGTCATCGCGGCGAGCATCCGGTCGTAGGTCACCTCGCCGCCGATCATCAGCCAGTCCCCGTGCAGTGCCACCGACAGCGCCATGCTGAACATGACGCGCACCATCGCCGGCAGGTCGGAGTCGGCGAAGCCGCGCTCCTCGGCCTCCGTCTCGACGACCTCCTCGAACAGCGCCAGTACCAGGCCGAACGCGTCCCTGGCCTGGGCGGAGATCTCGTCGGCGACCTCGTCGAACTGGTGCGCCGACATCAGCGCCATCAGCAGCTCGCGCTGCGCGAAGAGCACCCGGAACAGCCCGTCGAAGAACCGCCTACCCTCCTCCGCCGCGCTCAGCTGGCCGTGCGCGCGGTTGCGGTACTCCTTGATGTACTGGTCCATGAACTCGGTGAACGGGGTGACCGCCGCTTCCTGGAACAGCGTCGCCTTGTTGCCGAAGTGCCGGAACAGCATCGGCTCGGACACTCCGGCCCGGTCCGCGATGTCCCTGGTCGAGGTCCCGCCGTAGCCCCTCTCGGCGAACAGCTCACCGGCCGCCGCGAGCAGCAGCCGGCGCCCGTGCCCGTGCACGCTGGGCTTCGGCGGCTTGGCGGAGGCGTCGCGGGGCATGCTCAACGGTATCCCCGCCACGCCGGGGCCCGCGAGGCGTTGCCGGGACCCGAACGACCGGCCTTTTTTAATCCAGCCTTGACAACAGCGAGCCGCCCGGGAACCCTCAGGCCTACGTTGGTTTAGTGCCCACTATATGAGGCACATCGAGGAGGCTCCTATGCCCAACCCCGACGTGATCGTGGTCGGCGCCGGCCACAACGGTCTGACCGCGGGCTGCTACCTGGCCAAGCGGGGCCTGCGGGTGCTGGTCGTCGAGTCCACGGACAAGGTCGGCGGGATGACCTCGACCAACCCCGTGCTGGCCGGGGCGCCGCAGCACCGGGTCAATGAGGGAGCGATGGACTCCTCGCTGTGGCGCACCACCACGATTCCGAAGGACCTGGGGCTGCACCGGTTCGGGTTGCGCGAGCTGGAGGTCGACCCGCCGTACGCGTTCCTGGATCCGGACGGGTCGTCGCTGTGCATCCACCGCGACCCGGTGCGCACCGCCGAGGAGATCGGCCGGTTCCACCGCGGCGACGCGCGCGCCTACCTGGAGCTGGCCAACACCCTCGACGCCGCGATGAACCTGGTCGTGCCGTTCATGAACACCAACCCGGTGCGGCCGAACCCGGGCGGCCTCCTGGCCGGCGCCGCGAGGTCCGCCCTGCACCCCACCCGGCTCGGCCCGATGGGCCATTTCTTCACCACCTCGCACGCCGAGTTCGTCGACGAGCGCTTCACCGACCGCCGGATCAAGGCGCTGCTCGCCGCACTGCCCTGCTTCGCCCCGATGTTCGAGGACGGCACCGCCTGGGTGTTGATCTACTTCGGGCTGATCCACCGGGCCGGGGTGGGCCGGTTCGTCGGTGGCACCGGTGCGCTCACCGACGCGCTGGCGCGGTGTTACGCCGCGGCCGGTGGGCGGCTGCGCACCGGAGCCGTGGTCGAGGGAATCGTCATGCGCGGCGGCCGGGCAACCGGGGTGCGACTGGACACCGGTGAGGAGCTCACCGCCCGAGCGGTGGTCACCACGAACAACGTCAAGGTCCCGCTGACCGAGTGGCTGCCGGACGGCGCCCTGCCGGATCACCTCGCCGAGCGGGTGCGCCATATCCCGACCGCGTCGACGCACGCGTCCTCGTTCAAGGTCGACCTGGCACTGAGCGGCCGGGCTCAGCTGCCACGGCACCAGGAGAGCCGTCGCGACGGTGTCGACCTGCGCAAACCGGCGCTCTGCTACACGAGCTTCGAGGAGCACGTCGAAGCCTGGCGGGCCTGCGCCGCCGGCGAGGTACCGGACCCGCTGCCGGGTATCGCGATCCTGCCCACGGCGGTGGACCCGACGCAGGCGCCCGACGGGCAGGACACCTTCTGGTTCTGGTCCGGGATCTCGCCCGTGCACTCGAACCGGCCGTGGTCACGACTGGCCGAACCGACCGCCGAGCGGGTGCTGGAGGCGGCGTCGAAGCACATCGATGGGCTGAAGGAGCTGGAGATCGACCGCCAGGTGATGACCCCGCCACGGTTCGAGGAACGCTTCCGCGCACCGGACGGCAACGTCTACCACGTCGATCCGACCGCCACCCGGTTCGGGCCGCTGCGGCCGGCGGCCGGATTTGCCGGCTACCGGACCCCGGTCGACGGGCTGTTCATCAGCGGCGGCGGCACCCACCCGAGCGCCGGCATCTGCGGTGTCCCGGGCCAGCAGGCCGCACGCACCGTGCTGCGCAGCCTGCGCGGCGGGCGGCTGCGCAGGCCCGGCAAGCACTGACCGGCACCCCCGGGAAGTCCGGGGAACCCACGCCCGAGACGAGGAGGAGCGACCGTGTCCATGAACGAGCCAGTCAGCGCGGCCCAGCACGCGGCGATCAAACGACGGCTCTGGAAGGCGTGCATCTGGTCCTGGCCGGTCGGGCTGGTGGTGTTCGGGGTCGGCTTTATACTCTTCGCCGGCTTCGTCCCGCCACCCTCGCCGGCGAACAGCGCCCAGCAGATCGCCGACATGTTCGCGGCCAACCGCAACGGCATCCGGGTCGGCATCATCCTGGCGCTGTTCGGCTCCGCGATGCTGCTGCCCTTCCTCACCGTGGTGTCGGCGGAGATCCGCAAGATCGAGGGCCCGAACCCGCTGCTGGCGCCGATGCAGTTCGGCGGCGCGGTGGTGCTGGTGACGTTCTTCCAGATCATCGGGCTGGCCTGGCTGCTGGCCAGCTTCCGCTCCGACATCGACCCGGACATCGTGCGCACCCTGAACGACTACTGCTGGTTCGTCTGGTCGATGCTCGTCGCGACATACATGATCCAGTACATCTGCATGGCGATCGCCGGATTCATGGACATGCGGCCGCACCCGATCTGGCCCCGCTGGGCCGCCTACCTGAACCTGTGGGTCGCCGTGACCGGTGCGGGCGGCCAGCTCGCGGTGTTCTTCAAGGCGGGCCCGTTCGCCTGGAACGGGGTGGTCGGGTTTTGGCTCCCGGTGCTCATTTTCATAATCGGTATGTGTGTGACCACTGCCCTACTGCTGCGCCGCGCGCACTACGAGGCCACCCAGCTCGCCCCCTCGAACTCCACTCCGGCGCAGGTCACGGCCACCGGAGCGGCCGTGAGCGCCTAGCCGGGCGGGGTCCGGGAGTGGTGTTCGGGAGTGCTGTCCGGGGCCTTGCCCTCAGTCGCCTGTCAGCTTCGCCAGGTTTCAAGGGCAACCTCTGGGCACCTCGCGCGTCATTCACAGTGAATGCCGGGTACCCCCCGAACCCGGCGCGCGGGCTGATGCGCCCGCCGCAAGCTGTGAGAGGTTGTGGATGTCCAGGTTTCGCCAGGTAGGCAGGCGCCGGGTCGCGGTGGTTAGTGGTGCCGTGGCACTGACCGGTGCGGTCAGCGTGTTCTTCGCGGTCCCCGCGCTCGCGCTGACCCCTGCCGAGATCGCGGCCACGACGTCCGCCAAGGTTGCCGGCACCCCGTGCACCGCCGCGGCCGCCGCCTGCGTCGACGTGAACAAGCGGAAGGCATGGCTGATCAAGAACGGCAAGATCCTGCGCGGCCCCGTGACGATCGCCACCGGCGGCCCCGGTGAGGAGACCCCGACCGGCAACGTCTTCCGGGTGTACCGCAAGGACCAACACCACACGACCGCCGAGTTCAAGCTGCCCAACGGCAAGCCGGCACCGATGCCGTACTCGGTGTTCTTCGAGGACGGCGGCATCGCCTTCCACGCGGGTGACCCGAAGCGGGCGTCCGCCGGGTGCGTGCACCTGAGCATGGCCGACGCGCAGGCGTTCTTCAACACGCTGCAGATCGGCGACCACGTCCAGGTCATGGACGGCCCGAAGGCCGCTCCCGCGCCCTCCGCCAACAGCGA
Organism: Pseudonocardia sp. Cha107L01; assembly: GCF_052566575.1. NCBI lineage: Bacteria > Bacillati > Actinomycetota > Actinomycetes > Pseudonocardiales > Pseudonocardiaceae > Pseudonocardia > Pseudonocardia sp. Cha107L01. Next base: position 2,396,389 of record NZ_CP199579.1, on the reverse strand, counting down.
CGACAACAACGGCGACGACAACAGCGATGACAACAGCGATGACAACAGCGACAACTGATCAGCTGACCCGGGAACGCCGCTGACCCCATGAACTGAGCCGGGAGCCCAGACTGGAGGGCCAGGTCACCTAGGTGACCTGGCCCTCCGCTTTTCACTGGGCCACCGAAACCGAGGCGCGCCCGCATTGACACCGGATATGGCGTGAGTGACATTTCGGGCCGTGCAACTGGTCAGCGGCTGGCGGCTGCTCTCCGTGCTCCTCCTGCCGGTGTCGCTGGACGCGGCCGGCAGCGCACTGGTGGGCTGGCCGATCTTCAGCGCGCTGAACGCCGGCGCCGCCCCGGTCACGAAGTACGCCGCCGCCATCCTGACCGTGCTGATCGGGGTGGCGGTGCTGGAGTCGACGATCGCGTACGGCGTCCGGGTGGCGGCGCCGTACCGGCCGGCCAGCGCCGAGGTGCGTGTCTGAGCACGGGTCAGACACCTGTTACAGCGCCGTCTGCTCCTCGGCCCAACCGGCCAGCGCCGCCTCCGTGGTGATGTGGTCCAGCCCGACCGCCGCGGCACCGTGCCGGGCGCCGTGCTCGCCGTGGCTGGCGTCCAGAACGGGCGGCGGTTCGGCCCGGCGGAACGCCATCAGGCCGCCGAGGTAGGCCGAGGCGAACTCGGCGGGAGCGCCGGCGCGCAGTGGGCCGGCCAGCCCGCCGAGCGTGACGACGTCCGGGTCGTGCAGGTTCACCAGCCCCGCGATGCCGGCGCCCAGCGCGGTCGCGGCGGCAGTGACGGCTGCCCTGGCCTCGGCGCTGTCCCGCCGCAGCACCTCGACGGTGTAGGCCCGGGGACTCGCCGGCCGCCGTTCCCCCAGATGCCGCGCCAGCGCGATGCCGTTGACCGCGAGTTCCCAGCACCCGGTGGCACCGCAGTGGCAGCGCAGTGCATGGTCCCCGAACGGGAGGTGGCCGTACTCGCCGGCCGCCCCGGTGGCGCCGCTGACCGGGCGCCCGTCGACCGTCAGGCTGCCCCCGATCCCCGCCTCGACCAGCAGGTGCAGCCCGGTACGGCTGCCACTGGCCGCCCCGGAGCGGGCCTCCGCCACGCCGGCCAGGGTGGCGTCGTTGCCGATCAGCAGCGGCAGGTCGGTCAGCGTGCCCAGGTCCACCGGCGGCCAGCCCAGCGAGGACGCATCAACCAGGCGCCCGTCCCCGACGGTCGCGGCCACCGCCAGCGACACCGCACGCAGCCGGCCGCCGAGGCGCTCCCTGGCGCGCGCGATGAGCTGGCCGAGCTCGGTCAGTACGGGCTCCGGCCCGCCGCTCTGGCCGTCGCTCTGGCCGTCGCTCTGGCCGTCGGCCCGCCCGCCGCCGTGCCGGCCGGCGCCGAATGGCCGCAGCTCGCCGTCCAGGGCGGCCAGGTCGGCCCGCCAGTCGTCGTGGCGCAGCTCGATCAACAGCACCAGCGGACCGGACGGGTGCGGCCGCAGCACGCCGGTGGGTCGGCCGCGGCCACGCGGAACCGCCGGCGACTCGACGAGTAATCGCAGCTCGCGCAGCCGTGCGGTGATCTCGGTCGACGAACCCGTACTCAGCCGCAGTCGGTGCGCCACCTCGGCGCGGGTGACCCCCGGCGCGCGCCGCACCTCGGCAAGCACCGCACTGGCGGTACGCCAGCGCGCGTCACCCGCCCGGCCGCTCTTCGCGACGGCACTGTTCAGCACAGCTCCACCCCAATAAGCTCGCAGTACGAGGATAATAGCCGGGTAGGGACCACTGGCGAGGGAGCCGCAATGGAACTGGGTACTGATTCGGGCACGGAGCTGGTCATCGATCTCCGCGAGGTCGCCGCCGTCCTTCTGGACATGGACGGCACGCTGGTGGATTCCGACGCGGCGGTGGAGCGCGCCTGGCGGGCCTGGGCGGCGGACTACGACCTCGACCCGGACAAGGTGCTGGCGATCGCGCAGGGGACGCCGGCGATCAGCACGGTGCGCCGGTTCTGGCCGGAGTGGTCCGACGAGCGCGCCCAGGCCGACGCGAACCGGCAGCTGGCCCGGGAGTGCGTCGATCTCGCCGATGTGGTGCCGACGGTCGGCGCGCACCGACTGCTCGAGACCCTGCGCGAGTCGGGGTTGCCCTGGGCGGTGGTCACCTCCGCCGACACCAGGCTGGCTCGCGCCCGCCTCGGTCGGGCCGGCATCACCCCGCCGCTGCTGATCACGATCGACGACGTGGCCTCAGGCAAACCCGACCCGCAGGGCTTCCTGATGGCGGCCGAGCGGCTGGGCATCGACCCGGCCAGGTGCCTGGTGGTGGAGGACTCGGACGCGGGGATAGCCGCCGGCCGGGCAGCGGGGGCCACGGTCGCCTCCGTCAAGGGCCGGCCCGCCGACCTCCGCCTCGTCGACCTGGAGCAGCTTGCCGCGTTGCTGACCCAGGCAAGGGCGGCCTGACAGCAGCGGGCTCGCTTTCGACAGTCGATCTGTGCCCAAAACTCTACCCTAAATTCTCTTGACGGTTGCTCGGCGGTGATCCGACAATTGGCGCCTCACTTTCGAGGAAGGCTTTGCTAAGTCAGCTGAGTGATTAACAAATGAGGAAGGTCCGTATGTCCACGAGACCTAGAAGCAGGTTCGCCGCGCTCGGCGTATCGGCCGTTTTGTCCGGCGCCCTCATGCTCGGTTCGAGCGGTACGGCCTCGGCCGCACCTGCCGCCGCCACCCCGATGGCGCAGGTCGCGACACCAACGAGCGTCACTCTGACCGACCGCGACCACAACCGTCACTGCCGTCGCGAGTGGCACGGGGGCTCGTGGTCCTGGCGCGACGACGGCAACTGGGACCGCCACCACCACTGGCGCGGCCACCGGAGCCACCACTTCCGTCACGGCTGGTGGAGCTGGGAATGTAGATAGCCGCCTCGAAGAGACCTCCCGAACCCGGGAGGTCTCTTTTATTGCGACTCGCACATCGATGCAACGCACCCCTGTTGAGAGAAAGCCGACTGCCTCACACAATCGGCGAAGCGCGAACAGAGCGAACGCGGGCCACGGCCCCGAGGTCGGCGAGTAGATCGGCCGGTGCAGGTCCAGGTAGCCGCGGAACGCGGCCGGGCGCAGGTCGAAGTGCTCGCTCACCAGGGCCTCGATCAAATCCCGACCCACCCGCTCGGTACCGAACGTCTCGATCAGCACCGACACCGGCCGGACGCGGCGCCAAGCGGACTACCGAGCGGCCGCTCGGTAACGAGGCGCTACCAGGTGGCGATCAGGCCGCCGTCGATCCGGATGTCGGCGCCGGTGACGTTGGCGGACCGGTCGCTGGCGAGCAGCAGCACCAGGTCGGCCACCTCGCGCGGCTCGGAGAAACGCCCGGTCACCGAGCCGGCGGCGGCCTTGTCGGCGACCTCCTGGGGCGTCAGCCCGGTCGCGCCGGCCACCGTCTGCGCCACGCCATCCTCACCGAGCCACAGCGCGGTGCCCACCGGGCCGGGACTGACCGTGTTGACCCTGATGCCGCGTGGCCCCAGCTCCTTGGACAACCCTTTGGAGAAACCAGCCAGCGCGGCCTTCGCGGCGCTGTAGTCGAGCACCCCGGGATCCGGCAGGGAAGCGTTCACCGAGGAGATGTTGACGATCGAGCCGGCGCCGGCGGCGAGCATCACCGGCAGTGCGGCACGGGTCGCGCGGACGGCGGCGAGCAGGTTGAGGTTGAGCGTGGCCAGCCAGTCCTCGTCGGCGATACTAAGGAACCCGCCGGTCCGAGCGGGCGCGCCGCCGACGTTGTTGACCAGGACGTCGATCCGATCGCCGGCGAACTCCACCAGGTCGCCGGGCCCCGACGGCTCGGCGAGGTCGGTCAGCAGGACCCGCACCGAACCGGCCTCGACCAGTTCGCTCAGCTCGGCCGAGCCGGTCCGGGCGCCGGCCACGACGGTGGCCCCCTCGGCGACCAGCGCCTGCACCACGGCCAGCCCGATTCCCTTGCTGGCGCCGGTGACCACGGCCACCCGCCCGTCGAGTCCGAGATCCATTGTGTGACCTCCCACTGAAGCCGCCCCTCGGCCCGCATGGCCGAACTGGTCGGTCGCGCCCGGACAGTCTGCCGGGCCGTGCGCGATCACGCGTCGATGGTGATCAGGAAGACCGGGTAGCCGGGGGCGATCCGCAGCAGGTCCTCATCGGAGGCGTCCGCGCCGACGCCGTCGAAGAACACGCCGACCTCGAACTTCCAGCGCTTCAGGTATGCCCGCAGCACGGCGGGCTTGTCGGCGTCGGCCAGCTCGGTGGCCCGGAACGTCTCGACGCGCCGCCCGACCACCAGCTCGCCGGTACCGATCGCACGCAGGTTCCGCACCCACTGGGCGAGCCCCCTCGGCGCGACGAGGTAGTCGGCGCCGTCGAGGGTCAGCAGGTTGACCGGGGTGCTGCGCCACTCACCGGACTTGCGGCCCTTGACCCGCAGCACCCGGGAACCCCAGACGCTCATGCCGTGCCGCGTGAGGGCGCCCACGGCCTTGTTGAACAGGTTCGCGGTGAACGTCGGCGCGACGTAGCGGGCTTGAGCGGTCATGACCTGACTCCTTGACTTTGGAGAGCGGCGCTCTCGCTTGAGAGCAGTGAACACCTGCAGGCTCGGGACTGTCAAGAGCAGTGCTCTCTAATTTGATTACTGCTCTCGTCGTAGGCATACTGGCGACCATGAACGCAGGTCGCACCGCACGGGAGCGCGCTCGGGCCGAGCTGACCCGGGAGATCACCGACGCGGCGCGCCGACAGTTGGCCGAGGCCGGGGCGGACGGCCTCTCGCTGCGCGCGGTGGCCCGGGAGCTCGGCATGGTGTCGTCCGCGCTCTACCGGTACTTCCCCAGCCGCGACGACCTGCTCACCGCCCTGATCCTGGAGGCCTACGAGGCGCTCGGCGACGCCGCCGCCACGGCGGACCAGGCCGGCGCCGACCCCGCGCGGCGCTGGCGGGACGTCTGCACGGCGGTACGGGCCTGGTCACGCGCCCACCCGCACGAGTACGCACTGATCTACGGCTCGCCGATCCCCGGGTACCAGGCGCCGCAAACCACCATCGCCCAGGCCGCCCGGGTGCCACTGGTGATGGTCGGCGTGCTCAGCGACGCCCTGGCCGCCGGAGCCCTCACTCCACCGGCCGACGTGCCGACCCCGGGCCCGCTGCTCGCCGAGCAGATCCGCCAGGTGGCCGCCTCGACTGCGCAGGGACTGCCCGGCCCAGTACTGACCTGCGCACTGATCGCCTGGACCCAGCTCTTCGGCATGATCAGCTTCGAGCTGTTCGGGCAGTTGGTCGGCAGCGTCGACCCCAGCGACGAGTTCTTCGCCAACGCGGTCGGCCGGATGGCCGCGTTCGTCGGGCTGCCGCCGGGCTAGAGCTCAGTCCAGGACGTCCGGCTCCTGCTCGAACACCAGGTCGGCAAGCAGCCCGAAGTTGTGCCGCGCCATGTTCGCGTTGCTGAACTGGCGGTGGGCCAGCGTCGCCTCCTCGGTGCTCATCAGCCTGGGCTTGCCGGCCGCGTCCGCCAGCAACTGCATCTGGCAGGCACGGTCCATCGAGATGAACCACCAGGCGGCCTCCTCGACCGAGCGGCCGACGGTCAGCAGGCCGTGGTGGCGCAGGATGGCGGCCCGCCGGGCGCCGAGCCGGGAGGCGATCGCCTCGCCCTCGGTGCGCTCGAGCACCAGGCCCCTGTACTCGTCGAACACCACGTGGTCGTCGTAGAACGCGCAGGACTCCTGGATGATCGGTGCCAGCGGTTTGCTCAGCGAGGCGAACGCCCTGCCGTGGATGGTGTGCGCGTGGGCCACCGCGACCACGTCGGGCCGCGCCTCGTGCACCGAGGAGTGGATCCAGAACGCCGCCTTGTTGGTCCGCCGCGCCCCTTCGATCACCCGTCCCTGCTCGTCGATCAGAAGCAGGTCGCTGACCTTGATCCGAGAGAAGTGCACCGCGTACGGGTTGACCCAGAACCGGTTCGGGAACTCGGGGTCGCGGGCCGTCACATGTCCGGCGATACCCTCGTCGTAGCCGTACCGGGCGAAGACCCGGAAGGTGGCGGCGAGCTGACGCTTGCGGTGCAGTCGCTCGGCCTCGACGGTCGGCTGGCTCTGGGCCAGCTCGGGGAGGTCCAACTGCTCGACGTCGTCCAGATCCGTCTGGTGCACCTCAGCCGTGCTCATCGGTCGCTCTCCCTCGTCGGGCCTGCGCTGGCGAATACAGCAGGTCATCAGACTGCTCTCCGATGCCCCGAAGTCAAGCTCGCGGCCCGTTTCGAACCGGCGGTCAGCTCCGGAACAGCGCGCTGTAGGCGTTGAGCGCGGGCTGTCCGCCGAGGTGCGCGTAGAGCACTGTGGAGTCCTTGCCGATCTCGCCGGTACGCACCAGGTCGATCAGCCCGGCCATCGACTTGCCCTCGTACACCGGGTCGATGATCATCCCCTCCAGCCGCCCGGAGAGCCGGATCGCGTCGAGCGTGGACTCCACCGGGATGCCGTAGCGGTCACCGGCCCAGCCGGCCAGCACGGTGATCTCGTCGTCGGACAGCTCACCGTCCAGCCCGATCAGCGCCGCGGTGTTGCGGGCGATCTTGGCGACCTGCGCGGCCGTCTCCTCCAGCTTCGCCGAGCCGTCGATGCCCAGCACGCGCCGTGGCCGGTCCTGCCCGGCGAATCCGGCGATCATGCCGGCCTGGGTGGACCCGGTGACGCTGCAGACCACGATGGTGTCGAAGAAGATCCCCAGCTCCCGCTCCTGCTGGCGCACCTCCTCAGCCCAGTTGGCGAAGCCGAGCCCGCCCAGCCGGTGGTCCGAGGCGCCGGCGGGGATCGGGTAGGGCACGCCGCCGCTGTCGCGGACCTCGGCCAGCGCCCGCTCCCAGCTGGACTTGAAGCCGATGCCGAAACCCGCGTCGACCAGCCGGACATCGGCTCCCATGATCCGGGACAGCAGGATGTTGCCGACCCGGTCGTTGACCGCGTCCGGCCAGTCCACCCAGCTCTCCTGCACCAGCAGGGCCTTGAGCCCGATCCGGGCGGCCACCGCCGCGACCTGTCGGGTGTGGTTGGACTGCACGCCACCGATCGAGACCAGGTGGGTGGCGCCCTGGGCCAGCGCGTCGGGCACCAGGTACTCCAGCTTGCGGGTCTTGTTGCCGCCGAACGCGAGCCCGGAGTTGCAGTCCTCCCGCTTCGCCCAGATCGCGGCGCCGCCGAGATGGCGGGACAGCCGCTCCAGCGGATGTACCGGGCTCGGGCCGAAGGTCAGGGGATGGCGCGGAAAGTCGCTCAGTGGCATGGCGGTTCCTTTGTCGACCGAGGGTTCGGTGGCGGCTTCGAGCTATGAGTCGGTGGCGGCTTGGAGTTATGCGTCGGCGGCGACTTCGAGCAGTGGCGCGAGTGTCTGCCAGTTGGCCCGCGCGGCAGCTGAGGCGCCGTCGGCGTCGCCGGCCGCGCAGAGTTGGATGATCTTCTCGTGCTGGGCGACCGATGCCCGACCGGTGAGCGAGGAGAACCGCAGCCGTTCGACCCGGCGCAACACCGGCCCGTACTGCTCGAGCACCGCGCGGACCGCCGGGTTGGCGCAGGCGTCCACCGCGACGGCGTGGAACGCGTCGTCGGCCGCCAGCGCATCGTCGACCCGGCTCCCCCGCAGCGCCGCCGCGAAGTCCCGGTTCGCCGCGCGCATCGCGTCCAGCTCGCGCCCGCCGAGCAACGGCACCGCCTCGCGGACCGCCAACTCGTGCATGGCCGCCACGACCGACTGGGCGGCCCTGGTCTCCCTGAGGTCGACCGGGCTGACGATGGTGAACCGCCCCGGCCTGGTCTGTACCAGCCCCGACTGCTCCAGCCGGGCCAGCGCCTCGCGGATCGGCGTCCGGCTCACCCCGAGCCAGCTCACCAGCTCGCCGTCGTTGAGCCGTTCACCCGGCGCGAGCGTGCCGTCCACGATGGCGTTGCGCAGGGCGCGGTAGGCGTCGTCGCGCAACAGTGACCGGGCGACGAGACCTCTGCGTTCCGGCACCGGCATGCAATATATTGCACATTGCACATCGAGCAGTGTCAAGCTGCCGCCGCGAAGCGGCCGGTGCGCGGGGGCTTCTCGCTCGTCTTGTCGATTGCCTGCGCGAGCTCGCTCAGCGCCTCGACCAGCCCGGCGCGGCGCTCGGGGGCGGTGTGCTCCAGGGCGAGCCGCGCGCGCATCTGCTCGACGGCGGACTGCCAGGCCAGGGTCCCGCGCGGGGTGAGGCTGACCAGCACCGTGCGGTCGTCACCGGGCACCCTGGTCCGGGTCACGATGCCGCTGGCCTCGAGCTGTTTGAGCGCACGGGTGGCGGTCGGCTGCGAGACGCGGGCCCGCTCGGCCAGCTGCCCCACCGCCATCGGTCCGCGTTCGGCCTGCTGACGTTCAACATCTGGCGCACCGACCACCGCGTCGAGGTGGCGCCGCGTGAAACTGGCTTGAGCCTGAGCCGCCGGCGGACTCGGGCCCCACATACGGTCTAGCCGGTGGCGGGGGTCTCCCGCAGGATCTCGTCGAACAACACGGGGTCGATGTTGCCACCGGAGACGACCGCGACGGTCGGGCCGGCCGGCAGTTCGTCGGCCCGGTGCAGGTAGGCGGCCGGTGCGACCGCACCGGACGGCTCGGCGACGATCCGGGCGCGCCGGGCCAGCAGGCCGACGGTCGAGCGGATCTCGGCCTCGGACACGGTCAGGATGCCGTCGAGAACCTCGCGCAGGTGGGCGAAGGTCAATTCGGACGGCTCGGCGCGCAGCCCGTCCGCGCTGGTCCGCACCCGCTGCGCGGCCGGCCACCGCACCAGCTCGCCGGCCCGCAGGCTGTCCCTGGTGTCGGCCGCCAACTCCGGCTCGACGCCGAAGACCGCGGCGCCCGGGCACAGCGCCTTGATCGCCACGCCGATGCCGGACGCGAGCCCACCGCCGCTGATCGGGACCAGCACCACGGCGACGTCGGGGAGGTCTTCGGCGATTTCCAACCCGATGGTGCCCTGGCCGGCGATCACGTCCGGGTGGTTGAACGGCGGGATGAGCGTGGCTCCCAGGTCACGCGCCAGTTCAACGGCGACGGCCTCCCGCTGGTCCAGTGGCACCAGCCGTACCTCGGCGCCGAGTGCCCTGGTCGCGGCCACCTTGAGCCCCGGGGCGGTGTCATCGATGACGATCGTCGCGGTGACGCTGGCAACGCGGGCCGCATAAGCGACGGCCTGCGCGTGGTTGCCGCTGGAGTAGGCCACCACACCTCGGGCCCGCACCTCCGGAGCGAGCTTGGCCAGTGCGTTGTGCGCACCACGCACTTTGAACGCACCGATCGCCTGGAGGTTCTCCGGCTTGAGCCACAGCGGCCTGTCGTCGTCGGACCACACACACGGCACCAACGGTGTGCGCACCACGGCACCGCTCATCCGCCGCGCCGCCGCGCGGATGTCCTCGATCGTCACCAGTTGCATGCCCCGATCATGCCGTCGCTGCGACGTCGGTGGCATGTTCTATTTCAGCGCGCTCCGGCACGGCAGGCCAGCACAGATTCCCCACCGTCAGCTCAGGTACGAAGGAGGAGCGGGTTTCGGCGGGGGGTCTGGGAGTAGTCGATCCATTTGGGCGGGATGAATTCGGGGAGTCCGTCGTGCATTCGGACTTCCCAGTCGGACTGGTGCACCATCCGATGATGCGTCCAACACAACATCACCAAATTGTCGAGCTTTGTTTCACCATGGTGGACCCAGTGCACAATATGGTGCACCTCGCAGGAACTCGGAGGCCGGTCACACCCCGGATGGGCACAACCACCATCCCGAACCGCAACCGCCCGCCGCTGCGCCAACGTGGCACACCGTTTCTCCCGCCCCACATCCAACGGCTCACTGTTCGCCCCGAGCACGATCGGGGTGATCTGGGCGTCGCAGCACAGCCGGCGCACCTCACCCGGCCCGATGTGCCCGCCCAACTCGAGATTCGCCCCACGCAACCCGGCCTTCAGCGCCTCCAAACCCATCGTGATCGCCACATGCGGGCGCTCGCCGCCCTGTGCGGGGAGGCGGCCCTCGTCCAGGGCGTGCGCACAGATCTCCCCGAGCGCATCAGCCTGGCGTTGGCCCAACGACTTGTTCTCGTCGGCGGCCGGTTTGAGGATCGCCCCGATCGCCCGCGCCACCGTCTCATACGTCGCCGAGTCCAACTGGCCCTTGATCTTCCCGCCCACCCCGTGGCGGGACTTGGCCAGATGCAGCTCGTTGACCTGCGGATCGTCCTCACCGGGCGGCGCACCGTCCTGATCGAGCAGGTCGAGCTCCTCGCGGGCCTTGCGGGCCAACAACTCCGGGCTGTACTGCCGCGCCCAGTCGGCGAACAACACCTCCGCCGCCACCCACTGCTCCACCGTGATCCGCCGCGCGGCATCCGTAGCCAACACCGACTCGATCACCTCAGCATGCGCCAGATCAATCTCCAGCGCACCCAACGCCATCGCCGTCGCCGGCAGTTTCGGCTCCAACACCTCACCCACCAACGACCGCGTCGGAAACACACTGGACGCGACCGCGACCATCCGACGGCCGTCCCGCTGACTCACCCCGAGCAGATCGCTGACCGCATTCGCCGAATGCATCCCACGCTCGAGAAACTCCCCGTCCCGATCCAACCCCGCGACCAGCATCAACGAGTCGTACTCACATTGGCGCCGCAAAACCTGGTAACTCTTCAACCCATCAATCCGACACTCCGCATCACCGGAGCGTTCGAGTGCGCGCAGCGCGGCCATGGAATCCATGACCACCCGCCGCGCCGCAACAATCGAACTCTCCGACATACCCAGAATTATGCCGAAGGACCCCGACAGTTTCGGACCGATACCTAGACCAAAAGGTGAGATTCCCGACGACCTAACCGACCACTGTCCCGTCCAAAGCTTCAGTAAAGCGCGCCCAGCCACCAAACCGCGCCCAGCCACACCAAGGGGGGATATACGAGCGGGGCCGGCCCCGCTCGGTCCGGCCCCGCTCGATGCCGGCGTCCGTCTGTCGGAACGATCACCAGCACGGATCCTTACCGCGCAGCACCGGCTGCTACTGCAAGCATCTGGCAAGAGCCTAGGTGATCGAGAGCCTTCTCGCTAGTGAACCCCCTTTGTCGAGTGCGAACTTCTGGCTACTGCAAGATGATGGCATCGACGACAAGTCCACATCTGGGAGGAGACACGTGTCCGAGTACACGCTGCCCGATCTGTCTTACGACTATGGAGCCCTGGAGCCCCACGTCTCCGGGCAGATCATGGAGCTGCACCACAGCAAGCACCACCAGACCTACGTCACCGCCCTCAACGGCGTGATCGGCAAGCTCGCCGAGGCCCGGTCCAGCGGCTCGTTCGACGCGATCGTCGGGCTGGAGAAGACCCTCGCCTTCAACCTGGGCGGGCACGTCAACCACTCGATCTTCTGGCAGAACCTCTCCGCCGACGGCGGTGACAAGCCCAGCGGCGACCTCGCCTCCGCCATCGACAACGAGTTCGGCTCGTTCGACGCCTTCCAGGCCCACTTCACAGCGGCCGCTACCACGATCCAGGGCTCCGGTTGGGCGATCCTGGGCTGGGACACCCTCGGCTCGCGACTGCTGGTCCACCAGCTCTACGACCAGCAGGCCAACCTGCCGGCCGGTCAGATCCCGCTGGTGATGCTCGACATGTGGGAGCACGCGTTCTACCTGCAGTACAAGAACGTCAAGCCGGACTACGTGAAGGCCTGGTGGAACGTCGTCAACTGGGCCGACGCGCAGGCCCGCTTCGACGCCGCCCGCTCGACCACCGGGCTCATCACGCCCTGAGGCGAACCGATCTGGTCCGGTTGTGGGTCGCCCGAGGGATGACGGCCCGCAACCGGGACCGGGTCTAGCTCGATCATTGACCGCCTTCGCAAGATACTGACTGATCAATCAGTTCGCCCCACCATGAGAGCTCGGGCCTTCACCCGAAACGAGCCACTGACCGGCGCAAAGCCATCTCACTTCACCCTCAAGGCATTGCGATAATCGCAAGTTCCGGCTAGCGTCGCCGCTATGGCCGAGACGGACGAGCTGCGGGAGCGGGTCCGCGTGCTCATCCGGACCATGCCGGGGGCGCAGCGCGACTTCGCCCGCGCGATCGGCCTGGACGAAACCAAACTGTCCAAGGCGTTGAGCGGCACCCGCCGGTTCTCGCCGCACGAGCTGATCCGGGTCGCCGAGCACTGCGGCGTCACGGTCAACTGGCTGCTCAACGGCAGCGATGACGCGGCCACCGTCGCGGCGGCGCCCGCACCGGCGTCGCGCGCGGCCAACGGCCAGCTCGGGCACACCGAACCGAGGCGCCGGATCCTGGAGACCGCCTGGCGGCTGATCGCCGAGCGCGGCTACCACCGGGTCCGCATCTCCGACATCGCGGAGGTCTGCGGCACCAGCACCGCCGCCATCCACTACCACTTCCCGACCAAGCACGACGTCCTCAACGAGGCGCTGCGCTACACCGTCAAACTGGCCTTCGACCGCCAGGTCGCCGAGCTGCACACCATCGCGGACGCCCACGAGCGGCTGCTGCGGCTGATCGAGCTGCAACTGCCCGCCGAAGGTCAGCTGCGGGCGGAGTGGTCGGTCTGGCTACAGGTCTGGAACGAGAGTGCGGTCAACCCGGAGATGCGCTCGCTCTACTGGGACTCCTATAACCGGTGGTACCGCACCGTCGAGATGACCATCCGCACCGGGCAGCAACAGCGGGTCTTCTGTGAGCTGGACGCCGAGCAGGTGACCGCGCAGCTCACCGCCATGATCGACGGTCTGGGCATCCAGGTGCTCACCTGCCGGCCGGGCAGCTCGGTCGCCACCATGCGCGAGCTGCTGCACGACTTCATCGATCGCAACATCATCAAGCAAGTCTGAAGGCACGTCCGAGAGCACGTCTGACTTGAGGAGAGGTCGGCCTTGAACCAGGAAGTCATCGTTACCTGCGCGCTCACCGGCGCCGGCGACACCGTCGGCCGGAGCCCGCACGTCCCGGTCACCCCGGAGCAGATCGCCGCGAGCGCGGTCGAGGCGGCCAACGCCGGCGCCGCCGTGGTGCACATCCACGTGCGGAACATCGAGACCGGCGGGCCGTCCCGCGAGGTGGCGCTGTACGCCGAGGTGGTCCGGCGGATCAAGGACAGCGGCGTCGACGTCGTGATCAACCTGACCGCCGGCATGGGCGGCGACCTGGTGATCGACCAGGAGGACCCGCTCAAGCCGATCGACGGCACCGACCTGGTCAACGCGAACGACCGGCTGCCGCACGTCGAGGAGCTGCTGCCGGACATCTGCACACTGGACTGCGGCTCGCTGAACTTCGGCGAGGGCAGCCAGCTCTACATCTCCACCCCGGACATGCTGCGGATCGGCGCGAAGCGGATCCAGGAGCTGGGCGTGAAGCCGGAGCTGGAGATCTTCGACACGGGCCACCTGTGGTTCGCCAGCAAGATGGTCGAGGAGGGGCTGATCGACGCGCCGCCGCTGTTCCAGCTCTGCATGGGCATCCCGTACGGCGCGCCGGCCGAGCCGAACCTGCTGCAGGCCATGGTCCAGCTGCTGCCGGCGGGCGCGCAGTGGGCCTCCTTCGCCATCGGGCGCAACCAGATGCCGTGGGTCGCGCAGTCGGTACTGCTCGGCGGGCACGTCCGGGTCGGCCTGGAGGACAACCTGTACCTGGGCAAGGGCGTCAAGGCCACCAACGGCCAGCTTGTCGAGCGCGCGGTCGGCATCGTCGAGGACCTCGGCGCCACCATCGCCACCCCCGACCGGGCCCGCGAGCTGCTCAAGCTGAAGGCGGCGGCGCATGTCTGAACCGACCTACGAGGTGGCCGGCGTGCGCACGGTGACGTGCATCGGCGCCGGCGTGATCGGCGGCGGCTGGGTGGCGCACTTCCTGGCCCGCGGCTACCGGGTGCTGGCCTGGGACCCGGCGCCGGACGCCGCCGAGAAGCTCACCCGCCTGGTCGGCAACGCCTGGCCGGCGCTGACCGAGCTCGGCCTCGCCGACGGCGCCAGCCAGGCGAACCTGACCGTGGTGCCGACGCTGGTCGAGGCGGTCGCCGAGGCCGGCTTCGTGCAGGAGAGCGCCCCGGAGGACCTCGAGCTCAAGCGGCGGCTGCTCGCCGAGATCGACGCCGCCACCCCGGCCGGCGTGGTCATCGCGTCCTCCACCTCCGGCTACTCGATGTCGGAGATGCAGGTCGACACGGCCACCCCGGAGCGTCTGGTGGTCGGGCACCCGTTCAACCCGCCGTACCTGATCCCGCTGGTCGAGGTGGTGGGCGGCCGACTGACCGAAGCGTGGGCGACGAGCTGGGCCGCCGACTTCTACCGCCACGTCGGCAAGTCGGTGATCACCATGGAGAACGAGCTGCCCGGGTTCATCGCCAACCGGCTGCAGGAGGCACTCTGGCGGGAGGCGCTGCACATGGTCGCCAATGGCGAAGCGACCGTCGAGCAGATCGACACCGCGATCACCGACGGCCCGGGGCTGCGCTGGCCGGCACAGGGACCCCTCCTGACCTTCCACCTGGCCGGCGGCGAGGGCGGCATGGCGCACATGCTCGACCACTTCGGGCCGTCGCTGAAATCACCGTGGACCCGACTCGAAGCGCCGGAGCTGACCCCCAAGCTCCGGAACGCCATGGTCGACGGTTGCGACGCCGAGGCCGCCGGCCGTTCGATCGCCGAGCTGGTCGCCGAGCGCGACCGGGCGATCATCGCCGTGCAGCGCGCGGTGGCCCAGGCCCGCCGTGGCTGACCTGAGCAGGACTGAGCTGACCTACTCCGACACCGTCCGGCCGGAGTGGATCGACTACAACGGGCACCTCAGCGAGCCGTACTACGTGCTGGTGTTCGGCTACGCGACGACGAACCTGATGGAGGTCTCCGGGCTCGGCGAAGCCTACCGGTCCGCCACCGGCGCCTCGCTCTACACCGTCGAGGCGCACGTGCGGTACCTGCGTGAGGTCGCGGTGGACGCGAAGCTGGTGGTGACCACCTCCGTGCTGTCGCTGGGTGCCAAGAAGCTGCGACTCTGCCACGAGATGCGGGTCGACGGGACGCTGGTGGCCACCGAGGAGCTGCTCACCCTGCACGTCACCGACGGTCGGGTCAGCCCGTTCCCGGAGACGGTCGCGGCGCGGCTCGGCGAGTACCTCGGGCCGGTACCGGAGTACGCCGGGCGGGCCATCGCCTGAGGGGGTTCGGCCCATCGTGCCTGCGACGGCCCGCGCCGGCCATCGTGCCCGCGACGGCCCGCGCCTAGGCCGTCTTGATCCGGGCCCGCTCGACGACGGCCGACAGCGCCAACCCGGTCGGCAGGGTGCCGAGGGAGTGGCCGTGCCGGTGGTCCAGCCGGGACGCGCAGAACGCGTCAGCGACCGAGGGATGACTGTGCCGGACCAGCAGCGCGCCCTGCAGCGCCAGCGCCAGGTTCTCCGCGAGGTGCCGGGCACGGCTCTCCAGCTCGGCGCCGTCGGCGAGGTCCGCGCGCAACCGTTTCACGAAGTTGTCCAGCTGGTGGTCGGCGCCATGGGCCGCATCGACCTCGGCCAGCAGGACCTCGACGGCCTCGGGTTCGCGCTGCAGCACCCGCAGCACATCGAGCGCGGCGACGTTGCCCGATCCCTCCCACACCGAGTTCAACGGCGCCTCCCGGTAGAGCCGGGGCAGACCGGAGTCCTCGACGTAACCGTTGCCGCCGAGGCACTCCAGCGCCTCCGCCGCGTGCATCGGGGCGCGCTTGCAGACCCAGTACTTGCCGACCGCGACGCCGATCCGCCGCAGCGCCGCCTCCCGCTGGTCACCGGCCTGGGCGCGGTCCTCGGCGGCGGCCATCCGCAGTGACAGGGCCAGCGCCGCCTCACTCTCCACGGCCAGGTCGGCCAGCACGTTGCGCATCAGCGGCTGCTCGATCAGGCTCCGGCCGAAGGCGCTCCGGTGGCTCGCGTGGTGGATCGCCTGGGTCAGCCCGGCGCGCATGGACGCGGCGCTGCTGTTGATCAGGATCAGCCGGGTGACCGCGACCATCTCCATCATCGCGCCGATGCCGTGGCCGGGCTCGCCGATCGGCCGGACGACCGCCTGGTCGTACTCGAGCTCGGCGGACGCGTTGGACCGGTTGCCCAGCTTGTTCTTCAGCCGGATCAGCTGGACGTTGTTGCGGCTGCCGTCGGGCAGGATGCGCGGCATCAGGAAGCAGGTCGGCCCGTCGGGTGACTGGGCGAGCACCAGGAAGATGTCGTTCATCGGCGCCGAGGTGAACCACTTGTGCCCGGTGAGCAGGTAGTTTCCGTCGCCGGACGGGAGCGCGTGGCTGGACACCTCGCGCAGGTCCGAGCCGCCCTGCTTCTCGGTGAGCGACATCCCGGCGAGGATGCCCTTCTTGCTCAGCGCCGGCGCGTGGTCGGGGTCGTACTGCGTGGAACCGAGCAGCGGCTCGTACAGCTCGGCCAGGTCCGGCGCCTTGCGCAGCACCGGAACCACGGAGTAGGTCATGTCGACCGGGCAGGTGTGACCCGCTTCGACCTGGGTCACCAGGTAGTGCTTGGCGGCCCGCGCGACGTGCGCGCCCGGCCGCGCGACGGGCTGTGCGACGGCGCCGTCGAGCTGATCGGTCCGCCACGGCTCGCCGGTCAGGCCCGCACCGACCGACAGCCGCATCAGGTTGTGCCAGGCCGGGTGGAACTCGACCTCGTCGAGACGGTGTCCATACCGGTCGTGGGTGTGCAGCACCGGCGGGTTGTCGTTCGCCTGGCGCGCCCAGTGCTGCACCCGGGCATCGCCGACCGCCTCGCCGAGCGCGCGCACCGACCCCTCCGCCCAGCCGGCGCCCTCCCGGTGCAGCCCTTCGAGCAGTGCCTGGTCGTCCGCCGGGTTGTGGCCGACCAGTTCGGGAACCTGGTTCCGCACTTCGTGGGTCGCACTCATGACGCGCTCCTCGGCCGTTCGGGCTGGTCGGACATCGGTTCCTGGGCCAACAGCAGACGTGCGACGCGCGTCCACTCCTCGATCAACGGCTCCCGGCCGGGGTCGCCCCGGTAGAGCAGGCTGGTGATGGAAAGGCCGCGCACGAGTTGGACGGACAGCTCGACCAATACCTGGTAGTTCGCGGCCTGACTGATCTCCGTGCCGAAGATCTCGTCGATCATCTGATAGAGATCCTTGCGGACGGCCTGTTCCGCGACCCGCAGTGCGGCGTGCAGGTTCGGGTCCGCCCGCGACGCCCCCCACAGCTCCAGCTCGGTGCCGAAGGTGGGCCTGGTGCTGGCGCGGCGCATGACCCAGATGCCACGGGCGACGGGGTCGAGACCCGGCGGCGCGCCGGCCAGCTCCTCCCGCATGGCCTCGAGGTTCAGCTCGACCAGCCGGTGCACGGCCGCCGCGAAGAGCTGCTCCCGGGTGGGGAAGTGATGGAGCAGGGCGCCCCGACTGACCCCGGCCCGGTTCTGCACCTCGACCGTCGAGGTGGCCGCGAAACCATTCGCCACCAGGCACTCGACGGCGGCCTCGACGATCCGGCTTGCGGTGGCCGCACGCTGTTCGTCCCGACGGGTCACCGCGTCTCCCCGCTTTCACAGTCAGGCCTGACGGTGAAATGTACTCCGCCTGTCCCGGTGGCCGTCAAGGCCCGGCGATGAACCACGCCACACCCGCTTGACCTCAAGTCCAGTTCAGAGTTCACGGTTGGCGCCAGGGCCGCCACCACGTCGGCGGCCCTCAAGACCAGGAGTGGATGCCGTGCTACGCACCGGCCCCGGTAGCCGGGGGAACAAGGTGGACAAGCCGCTCCGCGGCGGACAGCCGGGCCGCGACCTCACGATCGGCGAGTTGGCCGCCCGCACCGCCTCGACGGTATCGGCGCTCCACTTCTACGAGCGGCAGGGATTGCTCGCGCCGCAGCGGACCGGCGGCAACCAGCGCCGATACCCGGCCAGTGCCGTCGCGGTCGTCGGGTTCATCCGGTCCGCGCGCCAGGCCGGCATCCCGCTGAGCCTCATCCGCGAGGTGCTGCACTGTCGGCAACCCGCCGCGCAACCCGCACAACGCGCGTGCGCGCGGCTGTGCGCCGCGGTATCCGCCCGCGAGCTCGCACTGCGCCAGGTTCGGTCCCACCTGTCCGGCCCCGCCTGCCACCACAGCGGGACAAGCCGACCCTGAGACCAGCGTCAGTCCCGCCGGCCGGCGGTCTCCCGCAGATGCGCGGCCAGCGCCTCGAGACCGTCCGCGAGGGTGCCGAACCGGGCGCGGTCGAGCCCGTCCACGAACAGCTCACGCACCAGCGCGGCGTGCCCGGGGGACGTGGCGCGCAGTTTCGCCCAGCCGGCTTCGGTGAGGCCGGCGATGACCCCGCGCACGTCGGTGTCACAGGACCGGCGGCGCACGAGGCCGGCCTTCTCCAGCTGCCCCACCTGGTAGGTCAGCCCACTCTTGGAGGTCAGCGCGGCGCCGGCGAGCTCGGTCATCCGCAACTCGCCGCCCGGCGCGCCGGACAGCCTGGCCAGCACCTCGTACTGCGGGTGGGACAGGCCGGCCTCGTCCTTGAGCTGCTGCTCGACCTGTCGGTTGAGGATGGCACTGGACTCCAGGAAGGCACGCCAGGCGGTCAGCTCACGCTGGTCGAGCCAACGGGGATCGTTCATACCGTCGACGGTACCTCGCATTGTTCAAATTCGAACCGCAGGCAACCCGCGCACGCCGCCTTGGGTCCAGGCTCGCCGCCCCGTGCCGCCGCCGAACGCGCCGCCACGGAACGCGCTGCCGCCACCCGGGTCAGGCATCCAGCAGGGCGCGCACCCTGGCCAGCTCGATCTGGTGGGTGAGGGTCGCCAGGTCGTAGGCACCGTGGTGACGGGCGCCGTTGATGAAGAAGGACGGCGTGCCGGCCGCGCCGCTGAGGTCGGCACCGTCCAGGTCCTCGGCCACGTGCGCGGCGCCGACGTGCGCGCGCATCTCGGCGGCGAACCGCTCCACGTCCAGCCCCAGTTGCTCGGCGTAGCGGTGCAGGTCACGCGGCCGCAGCTCGCCCTGGTGCGCGAACAGCAGGTCGTGCATGGACCAGAACTCACCCTGCAACCCCGCCACCTCGGCAGCCTCCGCCGCGAGCTGGGCGTTGGGGTGGACGTCGGACAGTGGCAGGTGCCGCCACACGTACCGCAGGTCACCCTCGTCGAGCAGCTCGCGGACCACCGGCTCGGCCTGGCCGCAGTACGGGCACTCGAAGTCGCCGTACTCGACCATGGTGACCAGCGCGGACTCCGGCCCGCGCACGTGATCGCGCTCCGGGTCCACCGGGACGACGAGGTCGGAGATGGACTCGGCGGTACCGAGCAGCAGCCGCCCGCGCATGGGACCGGGCAGCAGCCGGGCCGCCCGGAAGACCGCCCAGGTCAACAGCGCGGACAGCAGCGCGGCGGTGAGCACGCCGACCTTGGCCTGCTCCAGTTGCTCGCCACTGAAGGCCAGCGTCGCCACCAGCAGGGACACGGTGAACCCGATGCCGGCCAGGGTGCCGGCGCCGGTGACCGCCAGCCAACCGACCGGCGGCCGCAGTCGACCCCGGCTCAGCCAGGTGGCCAGTGCGGAGACCGCCAGCACGCCGACCGGTTTGCCGACCACGTAGCCGAACACGATGCCCAGCGTGATCGGAGAGGTGAAGGCGGCGGACAGGAACTCGCCGCTGATCGGGATGCCGGCGTTGGACAGCGCGAACAACGGCACGATCACGAAGCTGGTCCACCGGTGGAACAACTCCTGCAGCCGTTCGTTCGGCGAGACGGCCGCCTGCAGACCGACGGTGGCCGCCCTGGCGAGCTGTGGCGTCGGCTGCTCGCGGAAGACCCGGAACAGGTCGGTGGCCCGCTCCAGGTCACCCCGGGCGGCCGGCGCGGCGTAGGCGTAGAGCCCCATCGCCAGCCCGATCACCAGCGGGTCGACACCGGACCGGGACAGCGCGACCCAGGCCGCCGCCGCGAGCACGAAGTACGGCCAGCCGTAGGGCACCCCGATCCGCCGCGCGAGCACCACCACGGCGAACAGCAGCACCGCCGCGAGCAAGGGCGCCAGCGACAGCTCCCGGGTGTACGCGGTGGCAATGACGATCAGGGCGACGATGTCGTCCACCACCAGGACGGTCAGCAGGAACACCCGCAGCCGCTGCGGGAACCGCGGGCCGACCAGGGCCAGAGTGCCGAGTGCGAAGGCGGTGTCGGTGGACATCGCCACCCCCCAGCCACCCGCGCCGGGACCACCGGCGTTGAAGATCAGGTAGCCGCCGACCGCGGTGGCCATGGCGCCCACGCCGGCCAGCATCGGCAGGATCACCCGCTGCCGCTCGCGCAGCTCGCCGACGTCGAACTCCTGGCGGGCCTCGAGGCCGACCACGAAGAAGAACAGGCTCATCAGCCCGCTGTTGATCCAGGACGACAGGCTCATCGCCACGCCGGTGCCACCCAGCTCGATGGCCAGCCGGGTGTCCCAGACGCGGGCGTAGCCGGCCGGGTCGAGGCTCGCCCAGAGCACCGCCGCGACCGCGGCCGACAGCAGCGCCGAGGCACTGGCCGCCTCGGTCCGGGAGAACCGCACCAACGAGCTCTCCGACACCTCGCTGAACGACTCCGCGTCGTTGTCGGCGTCGGCGCGGGACCAGAACTTGATCTTCATGTCGCGCTGCCCGGGATCGGCGCGACGGGTATCGCAACCCTCGCTGCCACCGGGAACCATGCCGCTGCCACCTGACGACAATATGTCGACAAGACCGCGAGCCGCGTACAGGCACTGATCAAGGCCCGCCGGGCTACCCGCCGCACGGCCTCGCCGGCCCGCCGATGCCCGTGGCCCACAACGCGGCCCACCTGCGCATCACGCTATGGCGCACCCGTCATGCACCCGGAAGGGCCGTAAAAATTGACACTTCCGCATCAACTGCCACAGTGGTCCCATTGACCCCACCGTGGAGGATGCACATGAACGGCATCGCAGGGCAGCTGGCTCGTACGACAGCCCTGGCTGCGCTGACAGTCACCAGCTTGGTCTTCACCATGGGCACGGCGGGCGCGGCCGAGGGCGCCACCGATGCCGCGACGCACGCACAGATGAGATCCGCGCACGCCGGTGACGGCGGCGCCATCTCCGTCGGCGGTGACGCGAACGGACAGAGCTCCGACCGCGACAGCAGGACCGTGGCGCACAGCTCGGGACCCGGGGGCACCTCGGTGAACGCGGCCGGCGACGCCGCGGCCGATCAGTACGCCAACCAGTCCAGGTCCGACACCAGCACACACAGCCGCACCGAGAACAACTCACGCACCGACAGCCACGACAACACCAATTCACACAACACCAGCAGATACCGGGACAGCCACGACTCCCGCGACCTTCGCTGATCGGACCTCGCTGATCGGACTTCGCTGAGCGGAGCAGAACGTCAGCGGTGGCGCTGGACCCGGATCTGGGCGGCGACGATGTTGCCTGCGCGGCGGGCGGCCTCCATGGACGTGACCTGCCCTGGCCGGGGCAGCGCCGTGCCGGTGGAGACGAGCAGCACCAGTAGGCCTCGCCGATCGATGGCCTCGCTCCACCGCGGCGGCACCTCGGCGGCGAGGTCACCGTCGTAGAACACCCCACCGGGCGCGACGACGGTCAGGTGCCGCACATCCGGGGTGAGCGCCCCCACCCAGCCGCTCGGGATCGGCAACGCGACCATACTGGCCGCATCGAATGCGGTGAGCAGCGCAAACCCCTGCCCGAGCAGGCTCGAGGCAACCACGTCGACCGGTTCGGCGCCCTCACGCTCGTCACCGGTGTACGCGGTGCGCGAGGGCAGGCAGGTCAACGCCGCCACCAGCCCGAGGTCCGGGCGCGCGGGGTCGGCGACCACGCCGGGGGATGCCCAGATCGTCAGCCCGTCGGCCACCGCCCGGGGATCCAGCGGCGACTCACCCTCCCCGGCCATCGCCAGCCCGCCTCCCTGCCCCGTTAGTCCGTGCGTGACCCCCAGCGGTCGGCCCCATAGTCCCAGGGAACCGCCGGGGGCGCGCCCGAGCACGGCGACCGCGTGCGGCCGTCGAGTGGAAGCTCCGTCACCTGTACGCGGCAAGTCCCGAACGAGGTCGTGACGCGACGGCCACTGCCTCGTTGCGTTAGGAGTACAGGACTTCGCAACCCTGGGTAACCAGCCGCGGACCATGAGCAATCGGAGGGACACCGCACATGTTCAAGAAGGCCATCATCGCCGGCGTGGCCGCCGCGATCGCCGTCCTCGGCGCAGCGGGCGTTGCGTACGCCGACGACAACGACAGCCACTCCACGGACTTCAGCGCCGACAACGGTGCCAGCCACAACATCGACACCGGCCACTTCCTGGGCTTCCTCTCCATCTGAGTGAACGGTCGGGCATGCGGTGCCCCGGCGACCAGGTCAACTGGTCACCGGGGCACTGCCATGTCCGGCGCGAGGCCGCGTCCAGGAACTACCCGGGCTGAGGAGCTCGCACAGCATCCAAATCGTTGGCCCGCCCTCCGGCCGACTCCTACTGTCCCCAACCGGGACCGCGCCGGGAGGGTGCTGGATGTCGGACAGCAACGCGGTGGGGGTTGACCCCTCCAATGTGGAGCAGCTGGGCTCCTGGGACGGCGACGGTGGTGCGTTCTGGGCGGCCAACGCCGATCGCTTCGATACCGGCGTCGCCCGCTACCACGGCCAGTTCCTCGACGCGGCGGCGATCGGCGCGACCGCGAACGTGCTCGACATCGGGTGCGGCAGCGGACAGACAACCCGGGACGCCGCGCGGCGGGCCAGCGCAGGGTCCGCACTCGGTGTGGACCTGTCCTCACGCATGATCGAGCTCGCGCGCCGGTTGGCGGACGAGGAGCAGGTGACGAACGCGACGTTCGAGCAGGCCGACGCCCAGGTCCACCCCTTTCCCGATCGGCGATTCGACCTCGCGATCAGTCGGAACGGCTCGATGTTCTTCGGCGATCCGCTCGCCGCGTTCACGAACATCGCCCGGGCCGTCCGCCCCGGGGGGCGCCTCGTCCTGTTGACCTGGCAGCCGCTGCGGGTCAACGAGTGGCAGCGGGTCTTCCGCACCATCCTGGCCGCCGGCCGGGAGCTGCCCGTCCCACCGCCGGACGCGCCCGGCCCGTTCTCGCTCAGCGATCCCGACCGGGTGCGGGGACTGCTGACCTCGGCCGGGTTCGCCGGCGTGGAGCTGCGCGGCCTGAACGAGCCCATGTGCGTCGGCAGTGACCCCGACGACGCCCACCAGTTCATCTCCGGCCAACTCGCCGGGTTGCTGAACGACCTCGACGCCGACACCAGGGCCGGTGCGCTGGACACCCTGCGGGCCAGCATGGTCGATCACCAGACCGACCGCGGCGTGTTCTACGACTCGGCGGCCTGGCTGATCGAGGCGCGACGCGACTGACCCCTCGGCGCCGTCAGACGCCGGCCCGGGGGCGGCTCGTCAACGGCTGGAGGAAGTCGGCCACCGCCGCATTGAACTCCGCGACCCTCGGGACGAACGCGGACATGTTGTACGCGCCGTGGACCAGCCCGCTGAGGCGCCGCACCCGGGTGGGGACTCCTGCGGCGTCGAGCGCACGCCCGTAGTCCTCGCCCTCGTCGCGCAGCGGGTCGCACTCGGCGCTCAGGATCAGCGCCGGCGGCAGCCCGGCCAGCGAGTCGGCGCGGGCCGGGGAGGCGAGGGGTGACGTCGCGTTGGACATATCGCCCAGGTAACCCGCCCACATGCCCTGTGCAGCCACGGCGCTCAGTACCGGCCCGGCGGCGTACTCGATCCGTGAGGCGGTGTCGGCTTCGGCGTCGATGGTCGGGTAGAGCAGCACCTGCGCCAGCAGGCGCGGCCCGTGCTCATCGCGCGCCCGCTGTGCGGCCACCGCGGCGAGTTGGCCACCGGCGCTCTCCCCCATCACGACGATGTGCTCCGGGTCCCCACCGTGCTCAGCGATCGTGTCGGCGGTCCAGCACAGGGCCGCGTACGTGTCGTCCGTCGCGGCCGGGAACGGCGCCTCGGGGGCGAGCCGGTAGCTGGGCGTGACGACGATCGCGCCCAGCTCGTCCGCCAGGGTGGCGCACGGCTTGGCGCACGCGTCGATGCTGCCGGCGACGAACCCGCCGCCGTGGAAGTAGACGATCACCGGCAGCGGGCCCTCGGCGTCAGGTAGGTAGATCCGCGCCGGCAGGTCGCCGGAGGGCCCGGGGTAGGTCGTCCGCACGACGCGCACGCTGGCCGGGGGTGGCGTCTGCATCATCGCGAAGCCCTCGATCGCCGCCCGCGTCTCCTCGAGCGTGCACTCCTCGAGTGGCTTCATGTCCTGCATCAGCATCGCCCCGACGACCGTCGCGACGCCCGGGTCGAGCTGGACCATCGGCGGAATCGCGGAAGCGGGCTCCGCACCGATGGCGAAGCCGGCGTAGCCGTTGTTCACCACGTCGGCGCAGATTGCCCGGTAGAGCGGCGCCCCGCCGGCGAACACGAACGTCGCCCTGGGCTTGCCGGGCACGTTGGCGCCCATGTACCAGGAGTTCGCCCTGGGCAGCAGCGTCAGGTTGAGGATGCCCTCCACCTCGGCCTGCCAGGCACGTTCCGCGGCCTCGTTCGTCTCGATCGTCACCGCTCCCGAGTCGAGCACGTGCTTGATCGCCGCCGCGGCGAACTCGACGTGGTCCTCGATCGCCAGGGGGTTGTTGTAGAGCGCGACGGCGCTCTGCGGCCCGGTGATGGTGAACAGGTTCGGGAAGCCGCTCACCGCGATCCCGAGGTAGGTCCGCGGCCCGTCGGCCCAGCGCCGCGCGAGGGTGACCCCGTCGCGGCCGACGAACCCGAGGTTCAGCAGCGGGCCGGTGATCGCGTCGAAGCCGGTGGCCAGGACGATCACGTCGAGCTCGTACTCCCGCTCGCCGGTCCGGACGCCGGTGGCGGTCACCTCCTCGATCGGCGAGGTGCGCACGTCCACCAGGTCGACGTTGTCCCGGTTGAAGGTGAGGAAGTAGTCGGTCTCGAGTGCCGGGCGCTTGGTCCCGTAGGGGTGGTCGGTCGGGCACAGCAGCTCGGCGGTCTTCGGGTCGTGCACGCGCTCGCGGATCTGCTCCCGGACGTACTCGGCGACGGTGTCGTTCGCCTTCTCGTCGAAGAGCACATCGCCGTAGCTGGACGTCACCATCCGGAATCCGCCCTCGGCCCAGAGTCGGTCGTAGCGCGCGCGGCGCTGCTCCTCGGTGACCGCCAGCGCGCTCGGCTCGGGCAGTTCGTAGGGCGCCCCGAGGAAGCGGTCGCGGGACTTCGCGCGGACCTGCCGCCAGTTCTCGGCCAGCCAGCGACGCCGCGGCGGCTCGACCGGCTCGTTGCGCAGCGGCACCGCGTAGTTGGCGGTGCGCTGGAACACCGTCAGGTGGTCGGCCTGGCGCGCGATCTCCGGGATGACCTGGATCCCGGTCGACCCGGTTCCGATCACACCGACGCGCTTGCCGGCGAGGTCGACCCCCTCGTGCGGCCAGCTGCTGGTCGCGTACACCTCGCCAGCGAAGCCCTCCAGGCCCGGGAACTCCGACCGCGCCTTGGGGATGGAGAGGTTGCCGGTGGCGGCGATGACGAACCGGGCGGTAGTGCTCGCACCGGAGTCGGTGGTGACCGTCCACGTCTTGTCCTCGTCGTCCCACACGACGGACGTCACCCTCGTGGCGAACTCGAACTCCTTGCGGACGTCCAGCTTGTCCGCGACGAACTCGAGGTAGGACAGGATCTCCGGTTGCGCCGGGAAGCGTTCGGTCCACTGCCATTCGCGCTGGATCTCGTCGGAGAACGAGTACGAGTAGTGCACCGACTCGATGTCGCACCGTGCACCCGGGTAGCGGTTCCACCACCAGGTGCCGCCGGGGCCGCCGGCGAGGTCGAAGCCTTGAACGGTCAACCCGAGCTCGTCGCGCAGCTTGTGCACCGCGTACAGGCCGCCGAACCCCGCACCGATGACGACGACATCGTTGTCCGCCCGCATGACGCGCACCTCCGACATTGAGGATGTTGATGAACTCTAAGATCCAGAAGACGCTCCCGGCTACGGTCAACCGGTCAGGCCCGACGGCCCGAATTGACCATTTGGCGCGGTTGGGCGAAGCTCCGCTGTCGTGACCAGCGTGGCGACCAGCCCGGAGACCCTCGCCCGCGTCCGCACGGTCGCGGCCGCTCTGCTCCCCGAGTCGCCCCAACTCGGGGCGGAGTTGGCCGACCGGATCAACTCCCGGCTGCCGGAGTTCGCGCGGATGAACGCGAGCGCGCTGGTCGTCGCCAGCTGTCAGGCCAACAGCAATGCGCTGCTCGACGGGCTGATCCGCAACGTGCCGATGCACGCGGTAGCGCCCACCGTCGAGGTTCGGCAGCTCACCCGCGCGCTCGTCCAGCGCGGGCTGGCTCTCCCGGCGGTGATGCGCGCCTACCGCATCGGCGCCCAGCACTGGACCGAGCAGTGGGCCGAGGCTGTCGCCGTGCACGCCGGGGCAGGCACGGACGCCGTCGCGGTCGCGCAGGCCGGCACGAGCTTCGTACTCGGGTGGCTCGACGAGGTCAGCGAACGCCTGGCCGAGGAGTATCGCGAGGAGGCCGAGCGCCTCGCGCGGGAGCGATCACTGGCCCAGGTCGAGGACGTGCGGAGGGCGCTGACCGACCCCGACCTCGACATCGCGGCCACCAGCGCGCGCCTCGGCTACGACCTCGCCGGGCGACACGTCGCGCTCGTCCTGCGGCACTTGGCCGGCGACGCCGGTGCGGCGGTGCGGCAGCTCACCGCCGCGATCAGCAACGGCCGACCGCTGATCGTCCGTGTTGACCTCGAGACGACCTGGTGCTGGGTGCCGTACGCCGCCGCGCCATCGGTCGCTCCGGCGCCGGACGCGTCGCTGGTCGCGGCACAGGGTCGGCCACGACGCGGCTTGGCCGGGTTCCGCGAGAGTCACCGCGAAGCGCTCGCGGCGTTGCGGGTCGCTGAACTCGCCCAGTGCGGTCCCGGGACCCTCACCCGCTACGACAACGTCGCCGTCGCCGCGGTCTGCTCGGTCGACCCCGAATGGTGCCGGACGTTCGTCCGCACGGAGCTCGGCGCGCTCGCGGCCGACGACGACGCGGCGCGCCAGCTCCGCGCGACACTCGAGGAGTTCTTCGCGGCGAACAGCAACTTCCGTGCGACCGCCGCCCGGCTCGGCGTCCACCACAACACCGTGCGCTACCGCCTGGAGCGCGCCGAGCAGGTGCTCGCCCGTCCGCCGGCCGACCGGCGCCTCGCCCTCGAGCTGGCGCTGCACCTCGCGTCACGACTCGGCCCGTGGGCGCTCGACCACGATGACGCCCGGTGAACGGCGCCGCGATGGCATGATTCGCACAGCGTGGTCAGCAACCGGCATCAGGACGGCGAATGATTCTGAGTAGGTACGACGGGCGGTTGCTTGTCGTCCGGCAACCCGACCACGGTCTGCAGACCGGACTGATCGCTGAAGCCTGGGGCAACGACGAAGTGCCCCCGCCGACGGAACATCGTGCGGCCGAGCGCCTGGCCGCGGCCCATCACGACGACGGCTGGGCGATCTGGGAACGCCATCCCGACATCGACCCGGCAAGCGGTCAGCCCATACAGTTTCACCAGGTCAAACCCCGCGAGCACATCCCGGCCTACCGAGCTGGCATCGAACGCGCCGCCCAACTCGACCCGTGGACGGGCCTGCTGGTCAGCATGCACGGTGCGGGCCTCTACAACGACCGCTACGGCTCGTACCGCCTCGAGGAGGTCGGCGAGCAGGCGCTCACCGACGTCGAGCGCGCTCTGGTGAACGAGTTCCTCGCCGACATGGCCGCACTGCAGTCGAACCTGTACAGCGAGGCTGTGGGACACCGCGCACCCGGTGCACCGCACGAGGTGCCCGAGGTGATGTCGGCCTACCTTCTCCTGCAGGTCTGGGACCGGATCTCCCTGCAGTTCGCGCTCCGCCACGGCGCGGACGGAGTCATCGCCCCGCTCCCCGCCCCGAACGGGCGCGGCGAACTGCGTTGCCGGGCCCGTGGCCGGTTCACCCTGGCGCTGGACCCCTACCCGTTCGCCACCGACACCGTCGACATGCCCGTCACGGCCAGCCTCGTGGCCGACCGCGTGTACTCCGACCCCGAGGACTTCATCGCCACCCTTGCCTCGGCCGGGCAGACCGAGATCGAGTGCACCGCCACCAGGCTCTGATGCAGACGTGCGTTCAACGCCGCCCTTGGACCGACCGGGGGTAGCGGTTCCGCACTGGCCCGGAGTCCGTCAGCTCGATGTCCCACCGGTGCAGATCCTCGGCCGCGGCGGCCTGCTGACGCGCGCCCAGCCGGCCGCCGGCGCAGTCGGCGCTGAACACCCCGCTCTGCCAACCGCAGTCGCAGACGACCTGCACCGTCTCCTTGTCCAGCTCCGTGATGACGACCGTCCGGTGTCGCATCGAGCCACTATCGCAGATAGCGACCATCGGTCACAAGATCTGCGTACCGATTTGCGGATAGCGGCGAAACGCCAGGACCCAAGGCCTCAAGCGCCTGGCTCTCCGGGTACCGCCTACGACGAAGGAACCACCGGTCGCCAGTTCCGCCTCAACTAGCCGATCTCCGTGATCACCCCGTAGCCCTCCATCGACTTGGTGAATTCAAGTGGCTCCGAGTCCACGAACGTGTCTGGCGAGAAGGACCGATCAGCCATGACGCCCCACGCCCTGCGCCGCTGCATCGCGAGATTGCCCGCGTCGTACAACGAGAAGACCGCGGCCTCTCGATAGAACTTGTCCATGGGGAACTTGCGATCGAGAGCATTGACGCCGACAACGCGCATGCAATCGAACACAACACTCTGCATGAGATCGCCGCAGAACGTCTTGTTCATCCCTCCGAGCGCGTGCCCCTGGTCGCCGAACTTGTCCATGTAATGAGCAGCTTTCCAGCAGAAGTAGCGGCCGGCCTCGATCTTCGCGGCAATCTCGGTGAGCAGGTTCCCAACCGCCTGGTGGTTGATGATCGGGCTCGATCCGCCACCTGTGTAGGTCTTCGACCACTTGAGCGCAAACTCGTAGGCACCGCGCGCCACGCCGACAGCAGCGATGCTGGCGATCGGGGCAGACCAGGTGAAGTTGCGGTTGATGACCAGGTCACCGTCACCCTCGGCCAGCAGGTTCTCCTCCGGGACACGTGCCCCGTGGAATGTCATCGTCACGTTCTGACAGGCGCGGTGCGCCATTTTGTCGATCACCTCGTACTCGATCCCGGGGGTGTCGCGCTCGACGAGGATCGCACTCAGACCCGTTTTCCCACCCTGGGCCCGGTCTGTCCGGACGATGCAGAGGTTGACGTCGGCGCCGCGGAGATCCCACCCGCCGGAGTTGCACGGCCAGTGCTTCTCCCCGTTCAGCACATACTGCCCACGTGACCTGTCGTGATCGGCGGTGAGCTGAATGCCGGCCCGCGGACTCGGATGATCGAAGTTGGCGGTTCCGCCGCGTTCACTCACGGCCCAGCCCGCGAGGAAATCACCCCGGGTGTCAGCGGTCGCCCGGCCGATCCATTTCTCCCGCTGTTGGTCCGTGCCGAACCAGAGCAACGGCATGAGCGCGAGCCCGTTCACGAGCAGAATCGTGGGAAAGCCGGGGTCGATCGCGCACAGTTCCTCGATCGCGATCAGGAAGTTGACGTTCGTGGCGCCGCCGCCACCGTATTCCTTCGGCAGGAACATCGTGTGCATGCCCATGGCCGCGGCCTGCTCGTAGACCGGCTTCATGGCCCGGAACGCCTCCTGCGGATCGGGCTGCGCATCTGCCATCTCGGCGGCCGGTCGCAGAACCTCACGGGCAAACTCGCGGGTCTGGTACTTGAGCTTCTTCTGCTCGGCGGTCAGTTCGAAATCGACACCCACGGTGGAGCCTCCTACCCGAGCGCGGTGCGACCGCACGCATGGCTTTGCGTTCGACCGACGTCATTCGCCGGCTGTTCCGAGGCCACACCGTTATGGCCGAATTCGGTGGGTTCAGAGCGTGTCTAGTGCCCGGCGACGCCGCGGATCATCCCGAGCGCGCCGCGCAGCCCCTGGTCGTTGCTCGCGATCTCCTCGAGGGTGGCCTCGTCGAGAACCGCGAAGTAGGCGTCCAACGCCCGCGAGAAGACGTTGCGGGCGCCACAGACGCCGGCGATGCGACAGTACCGAGCAGGTCCCAGACACTCCACGACGGCGAAGTCGGTCTCCATCACCCGCATGACCTCCCCCACCGTGATCGTGGCGGGATCCCGGACGAGCGCGACACCGCCGCCGCGACCTCGGGTGGTCTCTACGAGATCCGCGGCCGCCAACCGCTGGACCACCTTGTCCAGGTGGTGCCGGGATACCCGGTGCGCCACGGCGATGTCACCGACGGATCCGCGTCGCCCGGGCGCCACGCGTAGATACATCAGGACACGCAGAGCGAAATCCGCGTGGCTCGTGTGTTTCATGCTCGGCTCGTCTCGATCGGGACCGGCACGAACCGTACCTGTCGGCGAGCCGGCCGTGCGACCGGAACTGGCGGCGACGCCAGGGCAGACATGGAAGACCCCGGCCCGACCTCGCTGCGCGGATCGGGCCGGGGATCCCGGCGGATCAGCCGGCGATGGTGTCGATCGACTCGTGGTGCTTCTCGAACTTCACGTAGTCGTCCTCCATGATCGCGCGCGGGTTGAACATCGGGTCGGCCAGAATGCCGTGCACCCGGCGGCGCTGCATGCCCATGTTCCCGCCGTCGTAGATCGGCAGCACGGAGGCCTCACGCAGGATCTTGCCGAACCCGTTCTTCACCTCCAGGCTGTTCACCCCGACGATCTGCATGCACTTGAACACGCAGTCGAACATCAGCTCGGTCACCTGGATCTTGTTCATCGCGCCGACGAGCTCAGCGTGGTGGTCGTGCTTGTCCAGGTAGTCGGCCGCCCGCCAGGAGAAGTACCGACCCATCTCGATCTTGGACGCAACGTCGCCAAGCACGTAGCCGACGTTCTGGAAGCCGATGATCGGCTTGAGCGCTCCCGCCGTGTTGCCCTTGGCGAAGTCCAGCGCCATCTCGTAGGCCGCCCGGGCCATCCCCACCGCGGCGATCGCGGCCACCGGGCCGGACCAGGCGAAGTTCCGGTTGATCACGAGGTCGCCGTTGCCCACCGCGCCGGGCATCAGGTTCTCCACGGGGATCCGGGCGTTGTCGAAGGTGATCTCGGCGTTGGACGCGAGCCGGTGGCCGGTCTTGTCGAGGTGCTTGTAGGTGACGCCCGGGGTGTCGCGCTCCAGGATCAGTGCGGAGAGGCCCTCGGTGCCGCCCTTCTCCGAGTCGGTTCGGACGATGAGGGTGCCTGAGTTGACACCGCGCTCGTCCCAGCCGGCCGAGGAGGGCCAGTACTTGCGACCGTTGACGACGTAGGCGTCACCGTCGAGAGTGGCGGTCAGGCCGACGCCGGCCGGCCGGGGCAGCGGGATGTCGAAGTTCGCCGTACCCGACGGGTTACCGGGGGGCTCGCTGGCGGTCCAGCCACCCAGGTACTCGCCGCTCGGGTCCGACGTGGCGGCGCCGAGGAACCTCGACTTCTGCTCCTCGGAGCCGTACCAGGCGACCGGCATCAGCCCCAGCCCGTTACACAGCACGGTGCAGGCGAACCCCGGGTCCACCACGCAGATCTCCTCGGCCGCGATGACCAGGTCCACGCAGGAGACCCCGCCGCCGCCGTACTCCTTGGGCAGCATGCACATCGCGATCCCGGCTTTGTAGGCCTCGATGTACGCCGGCTTGGTCATCTGGAAACCCTTGAGTGGATCCGGCTCGGCGTCCGCCTCCGCTACGACGGGCTTGAGCACGTTCTCCGCGAACGCCCGTACGTCGTACTGCAACTTCTTCTGCTCGTCGGACATCGTGAAGTTGATGGTCATGGCTGCTCCGATGTGAGGGTGCTGACGAGGAACTTGCAGGACCGACGGATGGTCGATGGCCGGCCGGCGATCGCGGCAAACCATCCCGAACCGGCATTACAATGGCGTATTTTGGAAGTTGCGCGCTCATTGCCGGATGTTTTATTCACCTCTCGGCCGCCCTGCGCGACCTGTGAGATCGCTCGCATCGAGGCCCGTCGACCGACAGCGATCCGGCTCGGACGGGCACGCCGCAGCGCTCGTCACGAGTCGCCCCGGCAGCGAACACAGGTGTCTCTAGCAGCCGTGAACTGCGACTATAGGACCGTCGCTCGCTCGAGACTCAACGCTCGGCCGCTCGACTACGCGCCGGCACCTTCACCTCCCAGACCTCAGAGGTGCACGCCCCACCGCATTACCCTGAGCGACCCCAAGTGCCTCCCGGTCGACGCGCAGAGCGGGTTCCCGGATTTAACCGGTACGTGACACGCCGTTTTTTGGGTGAGAGCCACCTGACGGCGACCGCGATCCTCGGCTTTTTGCACCGAACGGTCTCATTAGAGTAGCTAGAGCCATCCTCGGCGCCGGAACACCAGGTAGAGCACGAGCGGGAGCGCCAGCATGAGCGCGATCGCCATGGGGTAGCCGAGCACCCAGTGCAGTTCTGGCATGTGGGTGAAATTCATCCCGTAGACGCCGGCGATGAGGGTGGGCGCGAAGAGGATCGCCGCGATCGATGAGATGCGCTTGACCTGCTCGTTCTGCTGATAGCTCGCTTCGGTCAGCCTGGTCATCTCCGCGTTCTGTCGCTGCGCGACCAGCGTGGCGTGCACCGAGAGGATGTCGGTGAGCAGCTGGCGAAATCCGTCGAGGCGCTCGATCACCCGCGTCACGTGATCGGCGACGTTGCGCAGCAGTCGTCGCAGCTCGACCTCCGCTCCGCCGGCGCGGTCCTTGAGCATCTCGCGGAGCTGGATCAGCACGTCGGTCAGGGGCTCGACGGCGCGCTGGAACTCGATCACCTCACGGCTGAGCTGATAGATCCGTCGAGAGGCCTCGGGGTCGCCGTCGAACACCTGTATCTCGATCTCGTCGATGTCCCCGCGCAGCCCGTCCAGCACTGGTGCGTAGTCGTCCACGACCTTGTCCAGCACCGCGTAGAGCACCGCGTAGAGCACCGCGTAGGGGCCGTGCCGGAGCAGGTCGGAGGTCTCCTCGAGGCGGCGCCGCACCTCGGCGAGGTCGGGCTTCTCGGCGTGGCGCAACGCCACGACGAAATCGGGGCCGAGGAACAGGTGCAGCTCGCCGATCTCGACGACTTCGACCGGGTCGACGTACCAGGCCGGGCGCAGTACGACGAACAGCGTCTCGCCGTAGCGTTCCAGCTTCGGCCGTTGGTGGGCGTCGATGGCGTCCTCGACCGCGAGGGGATGCAGGTTGAACTCCTCGGCGACCGATTGGATCTCCGCTTCGGAGGGCCGCAGCAGCCCGATCCAGCAGAAGCTGTGTCCGGTGTCGGGGCAGCGCCGCAGCTCGTCGTAGGTTTGATCCAGCGAGGCGGGCTGGATCGCGCGCTTGCCATCGATGTAGATGGCGTTGTTCACCATCGGCACTGTCGCAGCCCTCTCACGGATCAATCTCCGAACCAAATTAACCGCAACGTACCAAGTTCTTCCTGGTCACATCCGTGCTGGCGGGGGACATATCGGACGCCCGTTCAGGCCGTATCCATCTTTGCCCAATTGCCATCAAGGCTCCGCAAAAGCGCCGCTGCCGCCGTACCGCGAGGACGGAGTATGCGAAGGCGAGAGGTACCGCGGTTTGCGGGCGGGGAGGGGCGAGCGGTGAGTTCTGAGAGGGCGCGGTCGTGCGCTCAGCACCGCGGGTTGAGGGGAAATCCACGATGGCGCGGTTGATCATTCATCGACCGGTTCTCCCGTCTCCGGGCAACGGGCGTAGATTCCGGCTCTTCCTCGACGGCTATCGGCTCGATGACCTTGGCAATGGGGGCGAGGTCCGGACGCCGATTGAGGCCGGGCCGCACACGCTGACCGTTCGGTGCTGGCCGATGACTTCTGGTGCGCTCAACTTCTCAGCCACGGTCGACGCCAGAATGGACGTCTCCGCCTATGTGGATCCATGGTCATCGTTGCAACTCAGCCTCGACGACCGACGGGTCGAGGTCCCTTAGTTGAGGTCGCTGGAGACCTCGGACAGGACCGCCACCGCGACGATCTCCTTCGCCTAAGCTGTCCTTCTCGCCAGGATC
The DNA here is from genome assembly GCF_052566575.1 of Pseudonocardia sp. Cha107L01. Taxonomy (NCBI): domain Bacteria; kingdom Bacillati; phylum Actinomycetota; class Actinomycetes; order Pseudonocardiales; family Pseudonocardiaceae; genus Pseudonocardia; species Pseudonocardia sp. Cha107L01. The sequence continues at coordinate 2,362,111 of NZ_CP199579.1, read as the reverse complement.
GCGGCGCCGATCGCGCCGGCGAGGTTGCCGAGTTCAGCGGCTCGCAGTTCGAGCACCGCGGTGAAACCGGGGGCCCGGCGGAGGCTGCGCCGCATGCCCGTCTCGGCCAGGTCGAGATACCGCGCCGCGCCGCCGCCGATGACGACACGATCCGGCTTGAGCAGAGTGAGCAGGGTTCCGAGTCCGGCCCCGACTCGTCGGCCGTAGACATCGAACACGGCGGCAGCGTCTGGATCTCCGGTGCGCGCCTTGATGGCCAGTTCGGCCGATCTGTTGCCGGTGAGCCGGTCGAGCGCGGTACGGGAGGCAAGTTGCTCCCAGCACGTCGGGAGCCCGCAGTAGCAGGGTGCCGATGGGCCGTTGACGGCGAGGTGTCCGGCTTCGGGGTGACTGCCGTCGGCGGCTCGGGCGGCATGGCCGTGGCAGAACAGCGCCACACCGATGCCGGTCCCCAGCGTGACGACGAGCAGCGTGTCGCTCCCGCGGCCGGCCCCGTTGTTGTGTTCACCGATAGCGGCGGTGACGGCGTCGTTGTCGATGACGCAGCCGATGCCGAGTCGGTCGCTGATGATGTCGGTGATGGGGATGTCGGAGTAGGCAGGCAGTGTGTCGGGGTTGCGGATGACTCCGAGCCGGTCGACCGGGCCGCTGGCGCCGATACCGACCGCACGCAGCGCGAAACCGGCCGCGGCCGCGGCGATGCTGTCGGCGAGCTCGGCTGCGGCCCGGGTGGGCGAGATCCCCGCGGCGGTCGGGCTGCTCGTCTCGCGGCGGACGGTGCCGTCGGCGTCCAGGACGACGATGCGTGTTCCAGTGCCGCCGAGGTCGACTCCCACGGTCACCGGCCCGGCCTCGTGCGGGCGGGGCGGGGCATTCATAGCGCGCTGGTGATTTTGCTCCCGAACAGGAAGGAGCCCGGGGTGATGTTCCTGGCTCTGGCCAGCTCGACGGTGAGGTGCTGTGCGACGACGGCACCATGGGCGAGCTGGTCGAGCAGACCGGGCGAAGGGGTGGAGATCTCGTGCGCCCCGCTGAGTCCGAGGTCGCCGACGGCCAGCACGGTCGAACCGGATCGCAGCAGGTCGGTGCCCAGTTGCTGGAGCGAGGGCCGTGCGGGATCGCTGCCGCCGCCGCTGAACAGAACGGCGGTCAGGCCGGGTCCGGCGAGCTCGAGGGGTCCGTGCCTGAACTGTCCGCCGATGTAGCCCTCGGCGGGGATCTTCGATGCTTCCTTGGTGATCAGGCCGGCGTATAGCGCGGTCGCGGCGTGGTCGCCGAAGCCGACGAAGACCATCCGAGCGTCGGGGGTGGTGGCGAACGTCGTCGCGATCTCGGCCAGGACCGCGGCGGGGCTGAGCGCTTCGAGGACCTTCGCCGTGTGCCACGGGTCCTGGCCGGGCACGCCCGTGAGCAGTTGCACGATCCGCTGGTGGGCGGCGAGGGAGTTGAGGTAGCTCTTGGTGCTGACGGTCGCCTCGTCGCCACTGTGCAGCCGCAGCAGCGCGTCGCCGCCGCGACCGAGTGGGCTGCTCGGGTCATTCGTGACGCTGATCAGCGTCGACGTCTGGGTTCGGCGATCCCGGTCGATCAATGCGGCCACCTCACCGCTGGCTCCTGATTGCGACGTGATGATGGCGAGTGTGGCTGGTGTGATCAGGTGAGGTGAGTCGAGGAGTTGCCCGGTGTCGACCCACCACGCCGGTAGTCCCGCCGCGACGAGCTGTCTCCAGGTCGGCAGTGCCGCGAAGTGCGACGAGCCCATGCCGCTGAGGACGATCCGGTCGTAGCGGCCGCCCAGCAGAGCGGCGAGGTCGGTCGGGGTCGTCGACTGCGCGAAGGCACGCAGCGCTCCCGGCTGCTCGGCGATGTCGTCCTCGAAGGGGGTCGTCGGACTCACTGTGCGGTACTCATTTCGCTCGTCGGGACAGGCGGTCATGGTGTGGCGGCCGCGGCGTTCGCGGCGGTGACTGGGGCGAGGTCGAGTAGGCCGGCCGCGATCCGGGCACCGATCATCGCCGTCGGGAGGTTGATGTTGCCTCGGCTGATCGAGGGCATGACCGACGCGTCGGCGACGTAGAGCCCCTCGATACCGTGCACAGCTCCCGATGCGTCGACGACGGCTCCGCTGTCCGATGCGGTGCCCATCCTGCACGTTCCGACTGGGTGGCAGTAGCTGGCGATGTGGGCGAGCGGGTCGCGGTCGTCGTGCGCCGGCCGGCCGATGATCGAGGCGAGGTCGGGCTCCGAGGTCATCGTGCGCAGCAGGTCGAGCGCCTCCGTGAGCACGGCCCGGTCGTGCCCGTCCGGATCGGTGCCGTAGCGGTGCTCGACCAGTGGTGCGGTACCGGGGCCACTGTCGCGGATCATCACCCGGCCCGCCGAGCGGGCCCGCATCGCCCCGCCGTAGAGGCTGATCGGCGGCAGCCCCGGATGGCCACTGTTCGCCCCGGCGACCATGAAGACGTGGATGTCGTAGGGTCCGCCGTCGCAGCGGGAGGAGCGGGCGCGGCCCACGGTCTGCTCGTCGGGGTTCCACGGAGTCCGCGCGAGTTCGTCGAGCAGGCCGTCCTTTCCGTGGAAGTCGAGCTGCACGCAGGCGTGGTCGAGCAGGTTCTCCCCCACACCGGGCAGGTCGATGACCGGGTCGGTGCCGACCGCGGCGAGCTGGTCGGCCGGGCCGATGCCTGATCGCTGCAGCAGCGTCGGCGAGTGGTACGCACCGCCGGCGATGACGACCCGGCGCGCACGCACAGTTGTGGTGGTGCCGTCGGCGCACGCCACCTCGACGCCGACCACCCGAGCGCCGTCGAGCAGGACCCGGCGCACGAGCGCGTCACCGGCGATGGTGAGGTGCGCCGCGGCTCGTACCGGATCCAGGAACGCGAACGCGGCGTTCCAGCGTGTGCCGTCGACGATGTTGACCGGCATCGGGCCGATACCGATCGAGGCGTCGATGTCGTCGAGGTCGTCGGCGAAGGGCAGCCCGGTGTGCACTCCCGCCGCGACGAACGCCGCTTGGGCTGTGGTGAGCTCAGCCATCTGGTATCGGCGGACCCGGAACCGGTCGTGGGCCCAGTCCAGCAGGGGTTCGACCGTGGCGGCCTCCCACCCGGGGTTGCCGCGGCGCGCCCAGTCGTCGTAGTCCTCCCGGGCGCCGCGGGAGATCGTGCAGCCGTTGTGCGACGAGCACCCGCCCACGATCTTCGCCCTCGGCAGGTCCAGCTGGGTTTCGTTCGCGTTCGTGGTGGTGAGGTCCCAGTCGTGGGACAGCGGGATCGCCTTCGCGTCGAGGACGTCGTCCGGCCAGGCGCCGCTGAGGTAAGGGCCGTAGTCGGGCCCTGCCTCGAGCAGCAGGATCGGGTCGGAGCTGTGGTTGGCCAGCATCCCGGCGAAGGCCGAGCCGCCGGTGCCCGCGCCGACAACGATCGTGTCGACCTCGGCGGGCAGGGGTGATGAGGGCATGGCTGTGCTCTTCTCGCGTGGAAGCGTCGTCGCCCGGGGCTGGTCAGGCGATGTGGAGGGTGGTGCCCAGGACTGACAGCGCGTCTCGCTGGGCGCTGCCGAGCTCGGTGTCGGTCACGATCAGATCGGCGGCGTCGAGACCGGCGATCCGCGCGAAGGCGGTCTGGCCGAACTTGGAGGAGTCGCACGCCACGATGCACCGGGACGACGAGGCGAGCGCGGCTCGTTTGACAGCGGCGTCGTCGACGTTCCATTCGGTGAGTCCGGCGCTGACGTCGATCGCCGAGACGGTCATGACGAACGTGTCGAACCGGTGGTCCTGCAGCGTGCGTTCGGCGGCGGGACCGACGAGAGACTGCTCGCCGTGGCGGACGAGGCCGCCGGGGATCATGACCCGGGTCTCCGGTGAGGAGGCCAGGATGTCGGCAACGCGCATGTTGAGGGCGCAGACGGTGAGGTTGCGCCCGACGAGGGCCTCGGCGATGGCGGTACCGGTGCTCCCACCGTCGAGGATCAGCGTCTGGCCGTCCTGCAGCTGACGTGCGACGCTGCCGGCGATCACCCTCTTGGCCGCGAGGTTGAGCCGGGAGCGCAGCGCGAACGGCGGTTCGAAGCTGCCGCTGCGCGTGCGGGCCGCCCCACCGTGCGTGCGCCGGAGCAGGCCCTCGCCCTCGAGTTGGGCCAGATCCCGACGGATCGTCATCTCCGAGACGGAGAACCGGTCGCTGAGATCAGCGATCGTGATCTGACCGCGGGCGTCGAGCAGCTGCAGGATCGTCTGCTGGCGTTCCTCGGCTTGCACCCGGTTCTCCTCTCCTCGACGAACGGCTCAGGCCACGTCCGGCAGCTCGCCGGCGTCTGCCATCCAACCGCGTCGCCCAGGCCGCAGGTTACGGCGGAACAGGACCAGGGCACCGAGAAGGAGGTAGGCGGCAGCGATGACCGGCGCGAACACGACCGGCGCCGCGGGCAACGGGACGATGCTGTTGTAGCCGATGGTCAGCAGCGCGACCGTGGAGATGATCGGGCACACGACGAACGGCAGGACGCGGAACTCGTCGGGATGGGTCGTGCGGAAGTACCTGAATGCCGCGATGTTCATCAGAATAAAGATCGGGATGTAGACGAACGTGCCGGTGGTTCCGAGCAGGTTGAACAGGTTGTACGGGCCCAGCGGGATGCCGACCGCGAGGCAGATGGCAATAGCGACAGCGGTCTGCAGGTACACAGCCGTGATCGGAGTTGCGAAGGTTGTGCTGACCCTGGCCAGTGGCGAGGGTAGCGAGCCGGTCCGCGCCATGCCGAAGATCGTGCGGGTGGAGCTCGTGGTGCAGGCGATGCACACGCCGAGTCCGGAGTTGACCAGCGCGATCAGCACGACGACGGAGCCTCCGCTCCACAACCGGTCGGCGAGCACGAACGCCGGCGCGGTCGAGGAGTTCGCCAGCGCGTCGAGATTGTCGGTACCCCACCCGATCTGCAGACCCCAGGCACAGACCACGTAGAACAGCCCGATGAGCGCCAGCGAGCCGGAGAGGGCCTTCGGAACGAGGCGTTTGGGATCGCGGGACTCCTCTCCGACCGCGGCCGCGGACTCGAAACCGGTGAAAGCGAAGATCGAGAGCACGATCGCAAGGAAGAAGCCGGACGAGGAACCGATGCTGGCGGGGTTGAATCCGGTGAGGTTCACCCCGCCGGGGCCGGGGTGCAGCAGACCGGTCAGCGCCAGACCAAGCCCGACCGCGATCTCGAACAACGACATCACCACCAGGAACCTGATGGAAATGACGATGCCCCGGTAAGCGCTTGCGAAGCACACCACGAGAATCGCCAGCGCATACACCCACCACGGCAGACCGAAACCGATCTTCGCGCTGAGTTCGTCCTGCAGGACGGCGCCGGTGAATGCGGCCAGAGCCGCCGGCACGATCGTCACCATGATCGCGTAGAGCCAGCCGGTGAGGAAACCCCAGCGCGGCCCGATGCCGTGTGACACGTAGGTGTAGAAGCCACCGGCCGACGGCAGATGCCGGGCCAGCCCGGTCATCGGGACCGCAATGATCAGACACACCACGAATGCCGCCAGGTACGTCAGCGGCGCGGCCCGCCCAGCTTGGCCGGTGGTGAAGGCGATTGTGTAGAAGATCCCGAGCGTCGGCGAGATCTGGGCGACCGACTGCATCAGGACACCGGCCAGACCGATCGAACCCTTGCGCAGGTCGGAATGGACGATCTTGTCGGGTTGGGGCGAAGCCGCTGGTAGCGGCGATGCCGGATCGGCGACGGCCACGGGGTTCCTCCAGGACGAGAGGCTGGTGTGGGCGAGCGAGCAGATGAACTGCGCCGAACAAGCAAACATTTGCGATGTGCAGTTTCACATCTAAGATGTTCGATGTCAACGACATCGTGCGACCGGATGTTCAATATCCGCTATCTCAGGGCCAGGGAGCGGCAGCGCCTGGATCTCCGGTGCGCGCCGAGCGCTGGCGACAGGCCGAGCTGCTCGGCGCGACCCGACAGGTCGCAGGGGTATCAACAGAGTGCGCGCTGGCAGGAAGCGACGTGATCCCACGGCGCGCCGACGCTGACGCGGCCCTGGGCCGGTGTGGTTGTGCCTGGTCTATACCCCGTCGCCGAGGCCGGCGCCGTCGCTCACTTCGCTGTGAGCTGCCGGAGGAACCACTGCGTCAGGATCCCGTCGACCACCTTGGCGGCGGGACGTTGCGGGGCCGGTTCCAGTCCGGGCTCGTCGGCCAGCGGGTGCGACAGGTCCGGCACGGTCCTCAGTTCGACCTCGTCCGGGTGCGCGTACCGCCGGCGTAGCGCGTCGATGAGGGCAGCCGCGTCCGTCCGTAGTGCCGGGTGGTCCAGTTCGCCGCTGACCAGCAGCAGCGGCGGTTGTGCCGTGACGTCCTCGGCGCGGGCGACGAAGTCCAGTTCGTCGGCTGTCTTGCGGGATTCGGCGGTCCACGGGTACGGCTCTCCGGAGCCAGTCATGCCGGTCACGACGAGCCCGACGACGGACCGTATCCGCACAGCCGGGTTGACCAGTGCGACCGCCTTGATCGGAGCCCGCCGCATGGTCAGCACCTCCAGCGCCACGGCACCGCCGAGCGAACCGCCCAGGACGCCGATCGGCCCGTCGTCGACCGGAAGCTGATCGCGCAGCGCGACCAGCGCGGCCGGGAACTCCTCAGCGGCTTGGTGGACGAACGGGGCCAGGAAAGCCATCAACGCGTCCTTGCGGGCGAGCTCGATGATGGCGTCGACTCGGCCGCCGACCATCCGTGCGCCACACATCGGCATGCCGAGGTGCACCCGCCAGGCAGGCACCCCGGTCATGGGCAGCGCGGCCGCGAAGGCCGCGTCCGTGCGGGGCGCGTCCAGCATGTGCCAGGTCACGATCAACGGCGCGGGGCCCTCGGCGGAACCGGTCGGCGGGAGCGCCGTGAACGGTACGCCCGCCGCGGTACCGGTGATCGTTCCCACACGTCCCCCACGGTTTCCTGGCCTGCCAAGCCACCGTAGACAGCTCGAACGGGCCGCGGCTCTCTTTCCGCCAGGGGCGAAACGTTTGCCGGTCGACCGCTGACGAAGCCGTGCCCGATCGGCTCATGGCCCTCACCGGTGTTGGTCGGCCAGCGCGGCGCCCACCTGGTTGGCAAGCGCGACCGCCACGCGCAGCTGCTCCTGTGCTGGTCTGACGACGCCGCTGGTGGAGGTCAGAAGGAATCGGCCATGAACGACGCCGAGACTCTGGACCACCAGCGCGATCTCCGTGTCGGTGGGCAGGCCCAGACGACTGAGGTTGTAGGGGCGGGCGTTGTAGGTGACGGTCCCGTCGTTGTCGATGGTCGCAAGTGTGGAACCGGCGCCGGGATCGAAGCGGCAGCGGTCAATCTGAAGGACTTCGACGATCTGTTCGCACACGTGGTCAAGCAGCGAATCAGTGGAGGATCGGCCGGCGCCCACGGACGCGGCGGTCCGCAACACGCCGTCCAGGTAGCCCTGCTGGCGGCTGGCGCGGGCTTGTTGGCGCCGGCCCCAGAGTGCGACCTCGGTGACGGCGGCGCCGACGAGCATGAGCAGCACCGCGGTCTCGATATCGGCGCGGCCGGTGATGTCGAACCGCGTGTAGGGCTCGGTGAGGAAGAAGTCGAACCAAGCCGCACTCGACAACGCGGCGACGAGGCCAGCGGATCGGATGCCGGTGGAGGCCGCCGCGACAATGAGGAGGACCAGACCGAGGGCGGCATTGGTATTCGCGATGCTGTCGCGGAACAGAGTGAGCACCGCACAGGCCAGGAGCGGGAGCAGCGCGGCAACGCCGACGACGAGCGCCCGGTGAGCCTGCAGCTGCGACTCAACCCACACCCACCAGCCCCCACCCCTGTTCATCGGACACCGATGATGGGTCGGCGGAATCGGGGGTTGGCTTCGCGCAGGATCCGCCTGGTCACGCGCAGGACCCGGTAGCCGTGACGCTGTTCGCGGGTGACATCCATGTCCGTCTCACAGTCGGAGGGATCGGAGCTGGCCACACAACCTGGGCCCACTGGGTCCTGATCGTCACGCCAGGGACAGGGAGCCGCCGAGCGGTGCCGTCAGCACAGCTGTCAACAGTCCTGCCTCAAACCCGCGCTCGGACGGGACGTTGCGCGTCCTTGACGCTGGGGTCGGCTGAATTAACGCCGGCTTGACGCACGTTGACAAAACTGTCGGGCGCGGAGCCGAGTTCCTAGGAGGACGTCAGCCAGCTCGGACTCGACTGAGCGTCACCCGGCGACCCGCTCCGTCCCTCCGTGCTGAGCAGCACCAATGACGTGCCGGCCGTTACGTTGAGGAGCGTGCGACGGTCGGCGGCGCCCAGCAGAGTCGCGCGGACGCCCGCAAGAGACGCGGCACCGCTAGGTCCTGAGGCGAGCCCTATCGCCGCGAGGTCGTCTACCGCGCGCGCGGCTTCGTGATCGGTGACCGTGACCGCCGCATCCAGGCCTTTCTCCAGATAGGGCCACGCGATCTTGGAAGGCGTGCCGCAGTTCAGTCCCGTCATGTTCGTTGTGGCGGCTGGCACCGATGCGGGAGTACCGAGGACCAGGCTTCGCAGGACACACGGCGCGGCGTCTGGTTCCACTCCTAGCACGGTCACCTCAGCCGGCCGAAGCGCCGATCGGTAGTGCGTGATCGCTGCCTGGGCCAAGGACCCGACTCCGATCGGGATCGCCACCAGGCCGGCGGGAAAAGCGCGTGCGGCGTGAAGTTGGGTATCAATCTCCCGGAACAGGGTGGAATAGCCTTCGACGATCCACTCCGGAATCTGTTCGTAGCCGGACCAGGACGTGTCCTGCACGAGGACGCTCCCGGTGTCCCCCGCGTAGGCGGCCGCCTCGATGACGGTCTTGTCATACGACGCGGCCGTGACCGTCACCTTCGCTCCTTCGCTCCGTATGCGGGCGATCGCATCAGGTGGGACTACATCTGGCACCCAGATGTCGGCGGGAAGGCCGAGCAGGCTGGCGATGCGCGCCACGGCGTGGCCGTGGTTCCCCTCGGTCGCGGTGACGAGTTGGATCCGGCCGAGCGAGTGCGCCAATGTTCGCAGTCGGGCGAACGTCACCGGACCGGTGCCGTCCCTGTTCGAGCTGGTGTCGTTCTCGGCCAGCGAGCTGAGCGCTCGGAAGATCGCCCAGGAGGCGCCGAGGACTTTGAAGGACGGCAGCGCCAGCCGTGCGGACTCGTCTTTCACAAAGACTCGTGCGACGCCGAGCTCCCTCGCTAGCGTCGGCGCCTCAACCAGTGGCGTCGGGGCATAGCCGGGCAGACTTTGGTGAAAGGCCTGCACCTCTTGCGGCGCGGGCGGACAGCGCCACCGCTGTGCCTCACCTCGTGCGTACCACTGGTGCGCGTTCCGTAGGGACGTCGAGATCGCCATGTCCTCAGCGTGACCGGAAAGAATCAGTCGGTAAAGGTACCGTATCTGAGCTTTGAGCATCAGTCACAGTGAGCCATATACGGGGATTGCTCGGTACTGCTGTCTGATTTCGACCAGACCCGTAAGCTTGAGTGATGCTTGACGTGCGTCGCCTTCGACTGCTCTACGAGCTTGATCGCCGAGGCACGATCGCGGCTGTGGCAGCCGCACTGCATTTCGCACCATCGGGGGTGTCGCAGCAACTGGCCCAACTGGAAGTGGAGACAGGCCTGCCGCTGCTCGAGCGCACCGGCCGGAACGTGCGCCTGACCGAGGCGGCCAAAGCACTTGTCGTCCATGCCAAGGCGGTGCTGACGCAACTCGAACGGGCCGAATCCGAGCTCGCTGCGTTCACCGACCGGCCACGAGGGACCGTGCGCATCGCCTCGTTCCAGACAGCGACGGTCGCGATCGCCCCCGCCGCGTTGGCCGCCCTGCGGGTGCACAGCGGGCTGCGGGTGGAGGTCGCACAGTCAGAACCCGAAGTGGCGCTGCCGGCGCTTCTCGCGCGCGATTTTGACCTGGTCATCTGCGAGGAGTACCCAGGGTTTCGCGGTCCGATATTGTCCGATACCGATCGGGAGCCACTCTGCGCTGATCCGATCGGACTGGCCCGGCCTGTTTCGAACGGGGGGACAACGCTGGCTGATGCCCGGGACGACGTCTGGGTCATGGAGCCGTGCGGCACCGTCGCTCGCGACTGGGCTGTGGCGCAGTGTCGGGAGGCCGGGTTCGAGCCGGATGTGCGGTTCCAGGCCAGTGATATGTCGGTTCATCTGGAGCTGGTCCAAGGTGGGCACGCCACTGCCTTCGTCCCGGCGCTCGCCTGGCGGGGACGCCCGCGCCCGGAGGGGTTTCAGCAGTTGCCGGGGCAGGCCCGGTCGCTGTCGACGGTGGTCCGACTCGGTAGCGAGGCGCACCCCGCGATCCGAGCGGTACGGCACGCATTGAGACGCGCGGCCGGTGCGACGGACCCCTACGTAGGCGACTGAATCCTCGCCTGCTCGCCAACTTCTCGACGGCTTCGCTTGCTCATCGGCAGAAGTCCCGCGCGGCGTGGATCAGGGTTCTCGTGCAGTCCACGGTCCCACGCAGGCTCACCCATTCGACGTCGGCGTGTGCACCTTCGCCCGGCGGCCCGAACAGCACGGTCGGGATGCCGGCGTCGGTGAGCAGTGCCGAGTCGGCCCAAAAGCTCAGTCCCACCGCGGCAGCGGGCCGGTCGAGTCCGGCTTCGACCGCCCGCGACATCGTGCGCGCGATGAGTGAGTCGTCTGAAACCTCCATCGCCGAGCGGGCGAACGTGGTCCGGGCGGTCGCCTCGAACTCGGGATCCGTGGCGCGGCATCGCGCGAGCAGCTCGGCGACGTCGCGTTCGACGTCGGTGACTGTCTCGCCGGGCAGCGTCCGCCGTTCGAGGGTGAGCGTGCAGCGGTCCGGGATCGAGGACTCCTCGCGGCCGCCGTGGATCAGAGAGGCGTGGACGAACCCGTTGCCCAGCGTGGGATGTACGCGGCCGCGGAGCCGGTCGTTGAGCTCGGACACCGCGACGAGCAGCGGCCCGGTTTTGAGGATCGCGTCGCGGCCGAGGTGGGGCCGGGACCCGTGCGCGGCCAATCCGATGACCTCGATCTCGGTCCAGACGAAGCCACGGTGCGCGGTGGCGACCTCGAGCTCGGTCGGTTCGGTGACGACCGCGGCGTCAACATGGACCCGATCGAGGATCTCCGACGCGCCTAGGCTCGAGTACTCCTCATCGGCGACAGCGGCGACGATCACCTGGCCCGGCAGTCGAAGCCGGTTCGCCTCTCGGGCGGCGACGAGCGCGGCGGCAAGACCGGCCTTCATGTCGTAGGCGCCGCGACCGTACAAGCGGTCACCGTCGACGACCGGGACGAACGGCGCCGTCATTCCACCGGCACCGACCGTGTCGAGGTGCCCACACAGCAGAAGGGATCGTCCGCCGCTGCCGGTACTACGGATCACGAGGCTCGGGCGGCCAGCGGTGGCCTCCAGACGTTCGACGTCCAGGCCCGCGTTACGCGCCCAGCTGGTGATCACGTCGGCGATCCGGGACTCGCCGGCACCGCCCAGGACCAGCGAGGGGTTCACCGAATCGACCGCGACCAGCTCCGAGAGCAGCGCGACCACGTCGGACGCGATGCCCGCGGCGTGAGCTGGTGCGTTGTTGTCGGGTGCCGGCTCGATCATGATTCTCCTTCTGGAGCGGGTCGTCGACCGAGATTAGGAATGCCCAACTGAACGGTCCAGCACATGTTTTCCACCGGTACCAGTGGACGCAGACAATGATTGATGCGAGCCCGGGCGGTGGGGCCGAAGGGGGCGGAGGGGGGCGGTGACGATTTGCGGATTCGGTTGGCAACGCCCGCTGCGCGGCATGCTCGTGGGAACCGTCGGCGTCGCGGCGGTGACCGTAGCGATCTGGGCGCTGCAGCCGGTTGTTCCGGTGTCCGCGCTGGCCGGTCTGTACGTGCTGGCGGTACTGCCGGTCGCGGTCTTCTGGGGGGTGTCGCCGGCCCTGATCGCCGCGGTCTTCTCGGCGTTGGCGTTCGACCTGTTCTTCTTCCCCCCGCTGTTCGCGCTCACCCCCGCCGACCCCCACATCGCCGCGATCCTGGTGATCTCGGCGGTGACCGCGGTGGTGGTCAGCGAGCTGGCTGGGCGGATGCGGCGGCGCGCGAGGGAGGCGGAGTCGCTCGCTCGGGAAGTTCGGCGGATCGCCGAGGAGCAGGCGGCCCTGCGTCGGGTCGCGACACTGGTGGCCCGCGGTGCGGCATCGGCAGAGGTGTTCGCCTCGGTGGCCGCCGAGGTGGGCGGGCTGTTCGGCGCCGACGCCGCGGCGGTGTTCCGCTTCGAGCCAGAGCGCACCGCCACCGTCGCCGGCCGATGGAGCGTGTCCGACACGCTGTTCCAGGACGGTGCGCGACTGCACGTGGACGGCGTGGGCGTCACGGTGACGGTGCTGGAAACCGGCCAGCCGGCGCGCAGCGAGCGGTCCGAGGGCCCTCCGGGGTCCACCTCCGGCTGGTTCGCCCAGTTCGGCGCCCGGGCGGGGGTGGGGGCACCGATCAGCGTCGAGGGCCGGTTGTGGGGCGCGGTGGTGGCCGGCGCTACCACGCCGGAGCGGCTGCCGGTGGGCAGCGAGGCCAGACTCGCGGGGTTCACCGAGCTGGTCGCGACCGCGATCGCCAACGCGCAGGCCCGGGCGGAGCGGAGCGGCTTCGCCGAGGAGCAGGCCGCGCTGCGACGGGTGGCCACCCTGGTCGCCCGGGCAGCGCCACCGGAGGAAGTGTTCGCCGCGGTCACCGCGGAGGTCGGGCAGGTGCTGCACGCCGACCTCACGATCCTGGGCCGCTACGACCCGGACGGGGTACAGACCGTCGTCGGGGCATGGGCGAGCAGCGGTGCCACCGGGCCCTTCTCCGTCGGCACCCGGGTAGAACTCGGCGGGCGGAACATTGCCACGCTGGTGTTGCAGACCGGTCTGCCGGCGCGGATCGACGACTACGCCGACACCACGGGCCCGGCCGGGGAGCTCGCGCGCGAGTGGGGGCTCCGCTCGGGCGTCGGAGCACCGGTCAGCGTCGAGGGCCGGCTCTGGGGCGTCGTGAACATGGCGTACACGCAGGAGGAACCGCTGCCGGCAGACAGCGAGGAGCGGTTGGCCGGGTTCACCGAGCTGGTCGCCACCGCCATCGCGAACACACAGGCCCGCCTGGAGCTGCGCGGCTTCGCCGAGGAGCAGGCCGCGCTTCGGCGGGTGGCCACCCTGGTCGCCAGGGCCGCGCCGCCGGAGGAAGTGTTCGCAGCGGTCGCGGAGGAGGCCGGGCGGCTGCTCGAGGTCGACTTCACGATCCTGAGGCGGTTCGGGGACGGCGAGCAGGTATCGGTCGGCACGTGGTGGAGCGGCGTCGGCGTCGGCGAGCCGTTCCCGGTCGGCACCCGGGCCGGGCTCGGCGGGCGGGACGCGATGTCGACGGTGTTCAAGACGGGCCGGCCGGCGCGGATCGACGACTACAGCCTCGCCTCGGGCCCGGCCGCCGATGCCGCACGCGGCTGGGGGCTGCGTTCGGCGGTCGCGGTGCCGATCAGCGTCGCCGGCCGACTCTGGGGCGCGGTGGCGGCGGCGAACACGCACGATGAGCCGCTGCCGGCGGATACCGAGGCCCGGCTGGCCGGGTTCACCGAGTTGGTCGCCACCGCCATCGCCAATGCCCAGGCCCGGGTGGAGCTGCGTGGGTTTGCCGAGGAGCAGGCCGCGCTGCGGCGGGTGGCGACCCTGGTCGCCAGGGCGGCTCCGCCGCACGAGGTGTTCGCCGCGGTCACCGCCGAGGTCGGGCGGCTGCTGAAGGCCGACTTCACCGTCCTGAGCCGCTACGAGCCGGACGGCGCGGTGACCGTCGTCGGCGCCTGGGGCAGGGTGAATGTGGGCCGGCCTCAGCCCATTGGTCTGCGCCTGGAACTCGGCGGCCACAACCTGTACACCGTGGTGTTCCAGACCCGCCGGACAGCCAGGATCGACTACGCCGAGGCCGCCGGGCCTGCCGCCGACGTTGCCCGTAAGTGGGGGTTCCGCTCTGCCGTGGGTGTGCCGATCAATGTCGAGGACCGGCTGTGGGGCGTCGTCAGCGTAGGTTCCGCCAGCGAGGAACCGCTGGCGGCCGACACCGAGGCGCGGCTGACCGGGTTCACCGAACTGGTCGCCACCGCACTGGCCAACGCCGAGGCCCAGGCCGCGCTCACCGCATCACGGGCCCGGATCGTGGCCGCCGCCGACACCGCCCGCCGCCGCATCGAGCGCGATCTGCACGACGGAGCCCAGCAACGGCTGGTGACCCTGGCGCTGCACCTGCGCGGCACCGTGCAGGCGGCCGTGCCACCCGAGGCCCACGAGCTCAAGGCACACCTGGACGAGGTGGCCGCCGAGGTGGTCAGCACCCTCGACGAGCTGCGCGAGCTCGCCCGCGGCATCCACCCGTCGGTCCTGGCCAACGGCGGGCTACACCCGGCGCTCACCACGCTCGCCCGCCGCTCCGCGATCCCGGTCGACCTCCACGTATCAATCGCCGGGCGACTACCCGAGCAGATCGAGATCGCCGCCTACTACCTGGTCTCCGAGGCGCTCACCAACACGGCCAAGCATGCCCACGCCACCAAGGTCCGAGTCGAGGTCGACACCGGCGAGGGCGATACCGTGCTGCGAGTCCTGGTCCGCGACGACGGCCGCGGCGGCGCGGACCTGTCCGGCGGAACCGGCCTCGTCGGGCTCAAAGACCGGGTCGAGGCACTCAGCGGCAGGCTCTCGGTTACGACCGCCCCCGGCGCGGGCACCACCCTGCGCGCCGAGCTGCCGCTGCACCCGGGCCCCATGCCCTCCCCGGATGACCTAGCGACGGTATGACAAGCCAGACATAGCCACGCTGCCGGGCTGAGCCCGCCGCCCTATACCCGATCTTCATACAGACATTTCCCGCTGGCAGGTAATGAATTTTGGGCGCTGGCCGCGCAGACATGCCTCCACCTACCAGCGATGGTGATGAGGTGTGCAGTCGGCCGAAAAATGTCAGGCAGTCGTCGGGGAACCGCGTGACCACCACAACCCCCTCGATGTTCGCCGCGCTCGCGGTGCCGAACTTCCGCCGCTACGTCTTCGGGCAGGCGCTGAGCCTGATCGGCACCTGGGTCGAGACCGTTGCCCAAGCCCTTCTTGTGCTGCACCTGACCCACTCGGGCACCATCCTCGGTCTGACCACCGCGGCCCGGTTCGCCCCCATCCTGCTGCTGTCCCCCTACGCGGGGCTCCTGGTCGACCGCTACTCCAAACGGCACGTGCTGCTGGCCACCCAGATCGGGCTCGGGCTGGTGTCGGCGACCCTCGGGGTGAGCGTGCTCAGCGGACACGTCGCCCTGTGGCAGGTCGTCGCCCTTGCCCTGCTGTTCGGCACGCTGAGCGCGGTCGACAACCCGGCCCGGCAAGCCTTCGTCGCCGAGGTCGTTGGCCGGGAGCTGGTCCGCAACGCAGTCACCCTCAACAGCACCACTGTCAACGTTGCCCGCGTCATCGGTCCGGCCGTCGCCGCCGTGCTCGTCACAACGGTCGGCATCGGCTGGTGCTTCATCGGCAACGCCGTCAGCTTCGGCTTTGTCATCGCCTCCCTGCTCGGTCTGGACGTCAGGCAGCTGCATCCGGTCGCACCGATCGCACGTGCCCGCGGCCAGTTACGAGCCGGGCTACGCTACGCCGCCGGAGTGCCGGCGATCGCCCGGCCGCTGCTGATGATGGCCCTGGTCGGCACATTCACCTTCGAGTTCGAGGTCAGCCTGCCGCTGCTGGCCCGCGACACCTTCCACGGCACCGACACCACCTACAGCTGGCTGATCGGCGCGCTCGGTGCCGGCGCGATCGCCGGCGGCCTCTACGCCGCCCGCAGCGCCCGCACCGGCGTCACCCGACTCACCAGAGCCGCCGTCGCATTCGCGGTCGCGGTCGGCCTGGCCGCCGTCGCCCCGACACTGCCCACCGCGGTTGCCGCCTGCGTCCTGGTCGGCGCGGCCACCATCACGTTCCTCACCACCGGGAACTCCACCATCCAGCTCGCCGCCGACCCCAGCTACCGCGGCCGGGTCACCGCCCTGTGGTCGACGGCGCTGGTCGGCAGTACCCCGATCGGCTCCCCCATCGTCGGGTTGATCTCCGACAGGGTCGGGCCCCGGTACGCGTTGCTACTCGGTGCACTCGCATGCCTCGCCGCGGCCGTCATCGGCGCCCGCCGACCCGCCCACGGCGTCGACCCCGTCCCTGGCAACACGCTCCCGGCCTGACCGTGTCCCCCGATGACGTCCGCGAAGCACTGCGCCGCCGCATCCGAGACCTACTCAACGACCAAGAAGGCTGGCCCTGGGCCAAGGCTGGTGCGCATCAATCATTGCGTGTGTCGCGTCAAGGTTGCGCCAGGGCCCGGATCGAGGTGGTGACCCTCGTTCCACGCTGGCTGGGTCGTGAAATCCGCCGGTCACGAGGAGGGTCGGGATGGACAGCCTCGGCTACACGATCATGATGATCGGGGTGTTCGTGGGTCTAGCTCTGGTCGTGCGCGCGATTCAGTACCTGGCTGACCGCCACGGGTGGGCCGAGGGCGATCCCGGGTCCCGGTCCGCTCACTCTCCCGGCCCCGTGCAACCCCCATGGATGGACCATGTTCGTTGACTCGTTGCGGTCCCGCGCCGTTCTGGTCACTGGAGCCGGCGGAGGCGTTGGCCTAGCGCTGGCCTAGCGCTTGCAGGACAGCTGGCCGCGGCGGGATGGACCGTGATCGTGCACGCCGGCACCGCCGAGGCCGGCGACGGACACGAATGCGCGCTACCTGGGCAGCCAGACGTCGCTCTCGAGCCCTGTCAGCAGCGCCTTGCTCGAACGGACCGCATCACAGAGGGCCTCATTGCGCGAATGGACGAGAAACCGCACACGCGAAAACATCATCGCGCGCCGTGGGAGAACCTCGAACAACCATGGCTCAAGCCTGCCCACCACAGCCGCGGCATTAACATCCTTCGCCCTACGCAGCACATGGCGGAACAGCAGCTCCTCGTTGCCAGGCGTTGCCGCGAGACCTAGGACGCGATAGATGTCGCTCGGCAGCAGAGAGGCGATGTACCAGCCCAAGGGCTGCCCTCGGGCGTCTCGAACGAAGCTCTTGACGAGCTGGCCGTTGGACCGAGACCGGCCGATCTGATCGAAAAGCCAACCGAGCGACTCGGCGTCGTAGTCCGGCCAGAGGTCGAACTGCTGAGGTCCGAGACGGAGGTTGTCGATCAAGAGTTGGGGTGACAGCTGCTCCTCGGTGTGCTTCTCTAGATCACTGGTCCCGTCGGTTTTGTCGAAGCGGGAGTACACGGCATCCAGTGGCCGACACAAGGGCCGGGCCAGTGGCAGCCGCTGCTGCCTGCCAAGGTGCCAGAGCTTGAGGCCGACCGCCGCCCGCACCGGGTGCAAGAGATGTAGCCAGGTCACCGAACCGAGGTGGTACATGGAACCGCCGAGGCGTTTCCACATTTGCTCGGTGGCACTCCCGGCGGTATCGGTCATGGTGAGGTCTTGCGGTCCGGCCAGGTACTTTCGCAGTAGCAGGCCGCCGGCTCCGAATTGTCTCGCTTTCGGTGAGACAACCAGCGAACTGCTGCACGCCAGACGCACGGACCGCTGCTCGAACCGCATCCGATGCACCAGCGACCCGATGAAGCCGAGGATCTCTCCATCGGAGCCTTCGAACACCAGCGAGGGAATGGACGGGTCCGACAATGGCTGGCCGAGGAACACCTGCTCGAAGGCCATGCGCAACTCGTCGACGGCAGCAACATTGGGCACTGCCAGATAGGAGCGGTACAGCGGGACGACCTGAGATAGATCATCTTGACGCAGGCTCCGAATGCGGCTCATCGCACCGGTTCCGCGCCGAGCGAGGCGAGGAAGTCGGCGATGGAGGCGACGCTGCGGAACCGGTCGATGTCGAACTCCTCGAGCGGCAGCTGGACCGCGAAAGTGTCCTCGAACGCAACGATGAGCGTGACGAGGGCCATCGAGTCGATCAGGCCGGCGCCGAGGAGGTCGGCCTCGGCGTCGGGAACGTCGATGCCGGCCTGGTCGGACATGACCGCGGCCACCTGGTCCCGCAGTTCATCGTGGACGTCAGCGTGCATCGGGGCGACCTCCGGGTGATCGTCTCGTCGTCGGCCGAGTCGACTTGGTCGCCGCGGCCGCGGCGAACCGCTCGCGCAGTGCCGGACGATCGATCTTGCCGTTGATGTTCTTGGGGAGCGCGTCGAGGACCTCCCAACGCGCGGGGAGCATGTAGCGCGGGATCAGCGCGGTGACGTGCTTGCGCATGTAGGCGACCGGGAGCTCGGCACCGTCTGCCACCGAGTACGCGCAGCAGATCGTGATCCCCTCGAACCCGCCGGTGTCGACGCCGACGACGGCGCACTCCCGCACGCCGACCACGGTGTTGACCGCGGCCTCGATCTCGCCGAGCTCGATGCGGTAGCCGCGGCTCTTGATCTGCGAGTCGGTCCGGCCGAGGAAGTGCACGATGCCGTCCTCGTCGACCCGGGCCAGGTCGCCGGTGCGATAGATCCGCTGGGTCGGGTCCTGCGGGTCGGCGCGGAACGCCGCCGCCGTCTTCTCCTCGTCGCGCCAGTAGCCGGGCGAGAGGCCGACGCCGCCGATGTACAGCTCGCCGATCCCGCCGACCGGCGCCGGGGTGTCGCCGTCGAGGACCACCAGGCGCTCGCCGTCGCAGGGCAGGCCGATCGGCACGGGCACCGACTCGTCGGGCGGCACCTCTTGCACGTCGTAGAAGCTCGACGCGATGGTGGCCTCGGTCGGGCCGTAGAGGTTGGTGAACCGCACGTGCGGGAGCCGCCGCATCCAGTGCGCGAGCACCGGGGTCGGCAGCACCTCGCCGCACCACAGCAGGCGCTCCAGCGCTGGGAACTCGTCCTGCGCCACGGCGTCGAAGCGCGCCAGGTAGGTCAGCACGCTGGGCACCGAGAACCACTGGGTCAGCTCGCGGTCGCGGATGAAGCGCGCCGTGCCCTTCGGGTCGAGCCCGAGCGACGCCGGCACGAGGTGCAGCGCCGCGCCGGCGGCGAGGGTCGCGTAGATGTCGAACGTCGAGAGGTCGAAGTGCAGCGGCGGGTGCCCGGAGATGCGGTCGCCGGCGCGGGTCCCGAAGTGGCGCAGCGCCCACTCGACGAACGCCACCACGTTGGAGTGCTCGATCATCACCCCCTTCGGCACCCCGGTGGAGCCCGAGGTGAACAGGAGGTGGGCGAGGTCCGTCTCGCGCTGGATCGACTCAGTGGGCGCCTGGGCGGGCAACGACGCGAGGTCGTCGCGGGCGAACACCGACGCGAACCGCTGACCGGCGAGCGGCTCCGCGAGGGCGCCGACGGCCAGGTCGCCGATCCCCTCCTCGACCAGGCCGTCGACCAGGGCGGTGGCGGTCGCGTCGGCGAGCAGCAGCGCGGGCTCGGCGGCCCGCACGATGCGCGCAACCCGGGCGGGCGGGCTGGCGCTGTCCACCGGGACGTACGCGCCGCCCGCCCTCAGCACGGCGATCAGCGCGGCGATCGTCCACGGGGTCTTCGCCGCGAGCACGCCCACCCGGTCGCCGGGCTTGCAGCCCTGCTCGACGAGGGCGTGCGCGAGCCGGTTGGCGGCCGCCTCCAGCTCGCCGTACGTCATCACCTCGTCGCCGAGCACCAGGGCGGTCGCCTCGGGCGAACGCTCGGCGGAGCGGGTGAGGTAGTCCTGCAGCCGGTCGATCTCGGGAGCGTTCACGCCCGGGCCCCCACGCGGGAGAGCACCGTCCCGGTGTGCTCCAGCTCCTCTGCCGAGGGCGGGATGTCGAGTACGAACACGCGCGTCCCCTGGTCGACGTAGTGTGAGACGGCCGCGCCGACCCGATCGTACGAGCCGACCAGATACGGGCAGAACGTCTGGTAGTTCTTGAACGGACCCAGCCAGTAGGGGTCCGGCTCCCCGGAGTCCGCGGCGTCCCCGGAGCCCGACGGGGTCGCGGGGCCGGCGGCAGCACTGGCCCGGGCCAGCTGCTGGTGCCAGTGCGAGTCGCTGGTCCGCATGGCCATCGCGTGCGCGACCTGGCCGGCCCGGTCGCCGGGGAAGCGCTCCTCGGCCACCCGCCAGGCCTCGGCGGCGTCCTCGCGGGCGATGATGCCCACCCGCACGCCCCCGCCCGGCGCGGCGTCGGGGACGTCCTGGTCGAGCGGCTCGGGGTAGCGGATCGGCACCGCCCCGATCTCGGCCGCGGCCGCGCGCCCGGCCGGCGACGACCCGGAGATGAGCACCTCGGGCATCAGCGCAGCCGGCAGCGCCGGCCCGAGGCGCAGGTTGCGCACCTGGTGCCACCGGCCCTCGTGGGTCACCGTCTCGCCGCGCAGCAGGCCCAGGAGAATCTGCGTGTACTCGACGGTGCGGGCGTAGCGGTCGTCGTGCTCGGTCTGGTCGCCGAGCGCGATGAGGTCGTTGCGGAAGCCGCCGGCCAGCATGTTCAGGTGCACCGCGCGGCCGTGCAGGTAGGCCAGCGACGACACCATCGACGCCGCGGTGTACGGGTGCATGTACACCGGCTGCACGGCCACCAGCGGCGCGAGCCGCTCGGTCGCGGTCAGCACGGTCTGGGCGACCAGCCACGGGTCGGCGATGCCGTTGTCGGTGTAGACGAGCATGCCGGTGCAGCCGGCCGCCTCGCTCCAGCGAGCCGTCTCGGCCACCGCCGCCGCGTAGCGCTCGGCCGGCACGTCCTTGGACTGCGGGCAGGTCGAGTAGATCTGCAAGGTCACCGGGTCGGTCCCCCCTGGCTGTGCCTCACCCTGCCGACCCGGCCGCGGCGAGGGTGTCGGGACCGGTCTTCTTCGCGGGCCGCATTGGCCTGGTCGTCGTCGTCCTCCCCGCCTAGCGGGAAGCGGTCGACGATCCACCTGAGCACGTTCATGGTTTGCCTCTGGGTTGGTCCTGGGCGGCTCGTCGCGGGGCACGGCGGCTCGACTGGCCGTGCCTCACCCTGCCGACCCGGGGACGGGGGCCGGCGGGTCGATCATCGTGGTGGGCTCGACGACGAAGCCCTCGATGTAGAGCCGGTCGAGCGCGATGCGCGAGAAGGTGTCGATGGCCGTCGCCGGATCCATGATCAGTGGCTGGCCCTTGACGTTGAACGAGGTGTTGACGACGCAGCCGGTGCCGGTGCGCTCGCGCACCCCGGCCAGCAGCTCGGCGAACGCCGGGTTCAGCTCCGGCGTCACCGTCTGGATCCGCGCCGAGTCGTCCTCGTGGACGATGCCCGACAGCGTCGCCCGGGCCTCCGGGCGCACCTGCGCGGTCGCCAGCATGTAGAGGTCGGGGGCGAACCCACGCGTGACGAACAGCCGGTCGCGGTCGTCGACGTGCACGGCCGGGGCGAACGGGCGGAACGCCTCGCGGAACTTCACCGCGCTGTTGATGCGGTCCTTGATCCGGTCGCCGTCGGGGCGGGCGAGGATCGAGCGGTTGCCCAACGCGCGCGGGCCGAACTCCATCCGGCCCTGGAACCAGGCGACGATCCGGTCGGCGGCGATGTCCTCCGCCGCGGCGGCCACGTAGTCCTCGCCGAGGCCCATCTCGCGCCACGTCAGGTCGGGCCGGGCCTCGAGGGCCGCGCGGACCTCGTCACGCGAGTAGCCCGGCCCCAGGTACGGGTCGAACGGGCCCTTCGCGGGGTTCAGCGGGCCCTGCTCGACGGCGGCCGCCCAGGCCGCGCCGGGGGCGGTGCCGTCGTCGCCGGAGGCCGGCTGGACGAACATCCGGTCTACGCCCGCCAGCGCCGCGAGGGCCTGGTTGGACTTGCAGTTGAGGAAGGTGCCGCCGGCCAGACACAGCGACCGCTCCCCCGTGCGCTCCAGCCAGTGCCCGACGAGCGCGACGAGCAGCTCGGTCAGGCAGTCCTGCAGCGCAGCGGCGAAGTCGGCCTCGTCGCGCTGGATCGACCCGTCGGGCGGGTTCGGGGTGAAGGTCTGCTCCGCGAGCAGCGCGCGGGCGTGCGGGTAGCCCTGCGGGGCGTCGGCGAGCGCGCCCTTCGGCCAGTCGATGACGACCGAGCCGCGTTCGGCGTCGAAGCGGGCGAGCTTGCGGAAGACCGAGCGGAACCGCTCCGGGTCGCCGTAGGGGGCAAGCCCCATGACCTTGTACTCGTCGGAGTTGAACTGGAACCCGAGGAACCGGGTGCCGATCCCGTACAGGACTCCCAGCGACGCCGCGATCGGCTGGCTGTGCAGCTTCTCCAGCTCGGTGCCGCGGAAGCGCCAGACCGAGAGCGACTCGACCTCGCCCATGCCGTCGGAGACCACCGCGAGGCCTTGGTCGAACCCGCTCGGGACGACGGCCGACAGCGCGTGGGCGCGGTGGTGCTCCACCGGCCGCAGCCGCTCGGCGAGGACGTCCCACCCGTGCTCGGTGAGGGCGTCGGCGACGGACCGCGAGGTGAGGACGTCGTCGAAGTGCTGCTGCGACAGGACGAACGCCCGGCGGTGCCGGTCGTAGTCGAAGCCGTGCGCGACCACGTCGACCGCCTCGGGGGCGATGCCGGCCGAGTCCAGGCACCACGCGATCGCGTGGTGCGGCAGCTTGCCGGTGCCCTTCTCCCCCGTGAAGCGTTCCTCGGACGCCGCGGCGACCAGCTCGCCGTCGACCAGCAGCGCCGCGGCGCTGTCGAGCCCCTGGCAGATCCGCGCGTCCAGCGGACCGATGCCGGGGTGGTCCTCGAGGTGACGGGCCTGCGATCGGGGCAGGCCACTGAGCCCCAGGACGATCATGCGATGTTCCCCTCCACGCCGGTGATTCTCGTTCCAGTGTGCCGGGGTCGACCACTGCGCCACTCGCGCCGGTCGTAGTAGCGCTCGTCGTCGTACGGATCGTAGTCATACCGGTCGTCGCCGCGACGCCCAGATATGGCCATAGGCCGCAGTGCCGGGCGCAACGCTCACACATCCCGCGGGCCAGCGCAAGCCTGAGGCCGCTCGGTAGCGCATCAGCCCCACGAGGCTGCCGCGTGGGTGGTTGGCCGGGTCCGGCGGGAGGTATTGCTTGGCTGGAGCGACGCCAGGACTGCTGCCGGCGTCAGCTCGGGATGAGCACGATCTTGCCCCGGGTGTGCCGCCGTTCCAGCTCGGCGAACGCGTCGGCGACCCGATCGAGCGGGTATGTCGCGGCGATCGGGATCTCCACCGTTCCGGCTGCGACGAGGTCGGCCATCTCGGTGAGGACCTCCGGAGTGGAGGCGTCCTGGCTGCCTTCCGCCTTGGTGCCCAGTTCCTGTGCCTTCTGGAAGGAGATGATGGTCTCCACGCGGTCGGGCGGGAGCCCCAGGTCGAGCGCCAGTTGGACGTAGTCGGGGCCGAACAGGTCGATGAAGGCATCGATCCCGTCCGGCGCGGCTTGGCTCAGCCGCTCGCCGAGCCGGTCGCCGTAGTCCACCTGCTCCGCGCCGTGCGCCGCGAGCCACTCGGCGTTGGCCGCGGATGCGATGCCCAGGACCCGCACGCCCCGTGCCGCCAGCAACTGCACAACGACGGTGCCGACGCCACCGGCAGCGGCGGAGACGGCGACCGTCTCGCCCGGCTTCGGGTCTACCGCCCGCACGGCGGCGTACCCGGTACACCCGACAACGTAGAGCGAACCGGCCGCCGGCCAGTCGAGCCCGGGTGGTTTGGTCACCAGCTGGGTGGTCGGCACGGCCACGTGGGTGGCGTGGCTGGAGCGCTGCCAGGAGTAGCCGAGCACCTCGTCGCCGAGCGCGAGGTCGGTCACGCCCTCCCCGGTCGCGGTGACCACCCCGGCCAGGTCGCTGCCCTGACCCGAGGGAAAGGTCGCCGGAAGGCGCTCGTGCATCATCCCGGACCGGATCGCGGCCTCGCCCGGGTTGATCCCGGCCGCGCGGACCTCGACAAGCACCTCACCGGCCGCCGGTACGGGCATCGGCACATCGGCGACGTAGAGAACGTCTCTGCCGCCGTAGCGGTCGAAACGAACAGCGCGAGCCCGAGCCGTCGTCATGATGTCTCCTGTTCGGTTGCCGGTTCGTCACTCCCGGGCGCACACCGTGGGCCGAGTCGGCTCAGGACCTGGTCGATTCCGGCTTTCAGCTGCGCCAGGGACTGCCTCCGCTCACGGCGCTGGTAGAGGAACAAGCTGGCCCCGACCATGGCGATCAGCGCATCCACCAGGTACTCCGGGTCGATCTCGAGGTCGGCTTCACGCAGCAGCTGCCCCAGGTGGACCCGGTAGACCCGGTAGGCGGGGACGTTGTAGCGGGCGGTGGGGCTCCGAGTCTCCGACAGCGCGGCCAGGTCGGCGTGCCGCTCCATCTGATCAAGAACACCGTGCAGGAACGCGCGAGCCCGCGCTAGGGGCGGCGCGCCAGGGCCCAGCGGTGGTGGGCCGAAGATGAACGCCTCCTGGAACAACTGCTCGTCGTCGTCCAGCAGCGCCTCGGCCAGCCCGCCGCGATCCCCGAACCGGCGGTACACGGTGCCCACCCCGACGCCCGCCCTGGCCGCGAGCCCGTCCATGGACAGGCAACCGACCCCGCCGTGCTCGGCCATCAGCGCGCGGGCCGCCGCGAGCAGCTTGCGCCGGCTGCGCGCCGCGTCGGCTCGCTCGGCGGGCGGCTGCCCGACGACGGGCAGGTCGGTCCCGCCCGACCCCGCGCCTCGCCTTGCCGCCATCACCCATCCACCCTAAACCCGGGTTGCATCCGGAACTTTCTCCGCTTAGTCTAGCAAAACGGAGAAAATTCCGGTTGTTTCTACTTGGAGGTACCGAGATGACTCTCAGCACGCAGTCCCTGGTCGGCACGTTCGTCGCCGACACCGTCCACTCGTCGTTCCGGTTCACCGTCCGACACATGGGCATCGGCAAGTTCAGCGCCTCGTTCGACGACTTCGACGCCACCGTGGTGGCCGACGACCAGGGCGTCCGCCTGGCAGGCAGCGTCCGCGTGGACTCCGTCTCGATCAAGCAGCCGGACTTGCGGGCCCACGTGGTGTCTGGTGCCGACTTCTTCGACGGGTCCAACTACCCCGAGCTGACGTTCCGCTCCACCAAGGTCGTACTGGACGACGACGGCACCGCCCAGGTCGACGGCGAGCTGACGATCAAGGGCATCACCAAGCCGTTCAGCGCCACCGGCACCCACCAGCCGGTGACCGAGGACGCCTTCGGCGGCCTGCGTAGCGGCGTGGACTTCGAGGCCACCGTGGACCGGCGCGACTGGAACTTCGGCTGGCAGGCCCCGCTGCCCAAGGGCGGCGACGCGCTCGGCTGGGAGGTCACCCTGACCGCACACGCCGAGCTGGTCAAGCAGGCCTGAGGGCCGTGGTGAAGATCCTGGGCGTCAGCGGCAGCCTGCGCGAGGCGTCGCACAACCGGCGGCTGCTCGAGGTGGCCGCCACGGAGCTGCCCCCTGAGGTGAGTTTCGAGATCTACTCCGGGCTCGGCGACATCCCCCCGTACCGCGAGGAGGAGGAAGGCGGCTCGACACCCGAGTCCGTCGGCGCGCTACGGGATGCGCTGAACGCCGCCGACGCCGTGTTGCTGGCCACGCCGGAGTACAACGGCTCGATACCCGGGCTGCTGAAGAACGCACTGGACTGGGCATCACGGCCGTTTCCGGACAACTCGCTGAGCAACAAGCCGGTCGCGGTGATCGGCGCATCGACCGGGCTGTTCGGCGCGGTGTGGGCGCAGGCCGATCTGCGCAAGGTGCTCAGCACAATCGGCGCCACGGTAGTCGATGCCGAGCTGCCGGTCGGTCAAGCCCACGACGCCTTCGCCGATGACGGCCGACTGGCGGACCCGGACCTGCACAAGGCGCTCGCGGACATCGTCAGACAACTGGTCGAGGCGGCGAACGCGGCCTGACGCCGAGGTCCGGACCGCCACGCCCGCCCCGAGCCGAACCCGGGCGGGCGCGGCGGCCGGCTCCGCCCATCCGCCAAGCTTCAGATCTCGCTCGATCGACTCGCGGCCCTCGTCGAGGCGTCCTGACGCCGAACCGAAGAGCGTCGGCTCCAGCCATCGCCCGGGACGCGCGTCTGATCAGGGTGCGAGAACGGTGTTGATCCGGAACACGTTGCGTTCCGGATCCAGCAGAACAGACTGGTACCAGCCGTAGCTGGTTGTGGCGGGCTTCTTGACCAGTTCGGCTCCCATCTCGACGGCGACGTCGGTGAGCCGGTTGACCTCGGCGGTGTCGGTGACGTCGATGTTGAGCAGCCCGCGGACCCCGGAGTCGGC
This sequence comes from Pseudonocardia sp. Cha107L01, assembly GCF_052566575.1. Classification (NCBI taxonomy): domain Bacteria; kingdom Bacillati; phylum Actinomycetota; class Actinomycetes; order Pseudonocardiales; family Pseudonocardiaceae; genus Pseudonocardia; species Pseudonocardia sp. Cha107L01. The sequence goes on along the minus strand of NZ_CP199579.1, from coordinate 2,335,811 downwards.
CCGGTGCTCCTGTAGTTCGAGCACTCCGTAGACCTCCGGTGCCATGAATCCGATGGAGCTGGCCCCGGTGTCGAAGCCGCGGACACGGGGTTGCGCATCTCCGGTATCTCGGTGAATCCGAACAGCCGCGCGTAGAAGTCCGGGAGGGTGTCGAGGTCTCGGACGAACAGGTTGACGTAGGTGAGGGTCGCGGGGTGCATCAGTCGACGCTCGCCAGGGTGTTCTGCTGGGTGAACTTCAGGTAGAGGTATTCGCCGTTGCGGACGGGTCCGTACTTGGCGGGGTGTTCGGCGTCGACGCAGCTGTCGATGCACTCGATGACGGCGTCGTAGTTGGGCTGGACGAAGTAGGGGATCGAAACCCGGGTCTGGGTCGCGGCCACCTCGCGGGGCGGGTTCACTACCCGGTGCATGGTGGAGACCCATTTGTCGTTGGTCCAGCGCTCCAGTGAGTCACCGAGGTTGACCACGAATGTGCCTGCCACGGCGGGGACGTCGACCCAATCACCCGCCTTGTTCTGCACCTGGAGCCCTCCGCCGGGCACGTCCTCCTGCCAGAGGATGGTCATCGCGGTGTAGTCGCTGTGGGCTCCGCCGCGCAGCTGGTTCGGCTTGGGCTCGTTCGGCTGGGTCGGGTAGTGGTTCGAGCGCAGCAGGCTGATGTGGCGGTCGACCTTGTCGACGAAGAAGTCCTGCGGCAGGTCCAGAGCGGTCGCGAAGATCTGGAACATCTCCAGGGTCAGCCCCTCCATGGCCCGGTAGTAGCGGCGGTAGATCCGCTCGAAGTCCGGGTGCTCAGCTGGCCACAGGTTCGGCGCGAAATGCGCACCGGCGGCGTCGCACGTGTAGTACGGGTCCCCGGTGGGGACGTCGAGCGGGCCGATGTCGAACGACTCCTTGAGATCAGCTGGCACCGGCTCGTCCTCCAAGAGCCCGAGCCCTTCCTGCTCCACTCCGCTGTAGCCGCGGATCTGGCCGGCTTCCGGGCGGGCAACGGCGAGCTTGGTCTCCAGCGGCGACTCGAAGAATGTCGTGCTCGTGCGGTACATCTCCTCGACCAGGTCCTCGGGGACGCCGTGCCCTGAGATCACCAGGAAGCCGATATCAGTGCACGCTTGGGCGACCTCCGCGGCGACAGCGGCACGCTCGGTCGGAGTGCCGGATCGGAACGGCGCGATGTCGATGACGGGGACGGATAGGAGAGTCATAGCGGATCCCTTCTGTCGGTGTGGATGCGGCTCAGGTGACGTTCTGGGTCGTGACGAACAGCCGGCGCAGATGCGCCCCGGAGGTGATCGGCTCGTAGCGCGGCTCGGCTCCAGGCTCGAGACAGGTCGGGATGCAGCGGATCTCCGCGTCGTAGTTCGGGTTGTGGAAGAAGATCAGCGACTGCCGCCTGCTCCCCGCGACGTGGTCGGCGTCGGGGTTGACGACGCGGTGCAGCGTGGAGACCCACCGGTCGTTGGTCCAGCGGGCCAGCAGGTCGCCGATGTTGATGATGAAAGCGCCGCCGACGATCGGGACGTCGACCCATTCGCCGGCCGCGTTGCACACCTGCAGCCCGCCGGGGCGATCCTCGGTGGCCAGGATCGTGAGACTGCCGTAGTCGGAGTGGGCACCCGCGCGCAGCTGCCCGGGGAGCGGCGCCACCTCCGGCTCGGGATAGTTGCGCACCCGCAGCCGACTGATGTGTTTGTCGATCTTGTCGGCGAAGTAGTCCTCCGGCAGCTCCAGAGCCGCGGCGAAGATCCTCATCAGCAGGGCCGCGAGATCACCCATGGCCCGGTAGTAGGCGGAGTAGGTCTCCCGCAGTCCCGCCGGGGCGTCCGGCCACAGGTTGGGGGCGAAGTGCCGGCCGGCTTCGGGGGTGGAGGCGTACCCCGAGTCCGGGGCGTCGACCGGGCCGATCATGAAGCTCTCGTTGAGATCGCCGGCGGTGGCCGTGGCGTCGCGGGATCGCCCGACCGATTCGCCCTCGATGCCCACGTAGCCGCGGGACACGTCGGGTGCCGGGCGCTGCACCCGCGCCTTCTCCTCGAGGGGACGGTCGAAGAACCGGCGAGTCACGTCGCCGACCTCGGCCAGCATCCGCTCGGGGATGCCGTGGCCGGAGACGACGAGGAACCCGATGTCGCGGCACGCGGCGTCGACCGCGGCGGCTACCTCGGCCCGGCCGGACGCTCCGCCCTCCCGGAACGGCCCGATATCGATCACAGGTACGGACAGCAGAGTCATGCGAGGGCTCCTGGCTGGTGAAGGACGGGTAGTTCTCGGGTGAAGGTGAGGCGGCCTCGCTTGAGGCCCCAGCGGGCGGGCGCGATCCGTGCGACGGCGTCCGCACCGTCCGCGGCGTCCAGACAGACCAGGTCGGCGGGGGCTCCCGGCGCGATGCCGTAGTCGGGCGTCCGCATGACCCGGGCAGCGTTGGCGGTGACCAGGCCGAGGCACTGGTCGAGTTCGGTGCGGCTGCCGGCGTGGGTGACGTTGGCGTAGAGGTTCGCCATCCGGATGAGCGAGCCGTCGCCGTAGGGCGTGAACGCGTTGAGGACGTTGTTGGTGGCCACCGAGCAGGCCGCGCCGCGGGCCAGCAGCGGGGCGAGCGGCACCACACCGCGTGGTTTGGCGGCGCGGACCGCACGGCCCATCAGGAACAGGTCGGTCGCGGGCAATACCGTCATCGCCACCCCGGACCCGGCCACGAGATCGCACAGGGCGTCGTACTCGTCAGGCGGCAGCAACGACAGCTGCGTGACGTGCCCGACCGTGACCCGCCCCTCCCAACCCTGCGCGACGGTCCTCTTGCAGACGTCCGCCAGCTGCATCGCGTCAGTGGTCTCGGCCAGGTCGAGGTGCAGATCGACGTCGACGTCGAAGCGGCGGGCCAGCTCGAACACCCGGTCCAGCTGACCCGGCGGGTCGACATCCGCGTAGGGCGCACCGCCGACAACCGGGGCTCCCCGCTCGAGCGCATCGACGAGCAGCGCATCGGTACCCGGGCAGTTCGTGAGTCCCTCCTGGGCGAAGACACAGACCTGCACGTCGACGGCCCAGGCCAGGTCGGCGGCGAGGCGCCGCACCGCGTCCAGACCCCGAGTGCCGACCGCCGGATCGACCTCCACGTGGGTCCGGATCCGGGTGGTGCCCTGCAGGACGCAGGCTTCCAGCGTCTCCCGGGCCCGCTCGTACACGTCCTGCTCGGTGAACGCGGCCTTGATCCGCGCGGTCTCCCGGATCGCCTCGGCAAGGGTGCCCTCGACCTGCACGCACCGGTCCGCGGTACGCGACTTGTCCAGGTGCAGGTGGGTATCGACCAGCCCGGGCAGGACCAGGCGATCCCGCGCGTGGAGCTCCGGGCAGTCGGCGTCGATTCGGGTGGCGACGGCGACAATCCGACCGGCCTCGATACCGATGTCGACCGGTCCCGGGCCGGCACCCGGTAGTCGGGCCCGGCGTACTACCAGCTCCAGCATGGCGATCCCCGTCCGGACGGACCGGTCGAGGGCAGCAGAAATACACCGCTGTGGGAGGCGGCTCGGCTGCGGGACGACCGGGCTGATGGGCTACCTGCGCCATCCCGTCGCGGAACACGGCGGTGACAGCACCTCGGGATCGATCACATCCCGGCGATCACCCCGGAAACGCCTGCGGAGCGGTCCCTGGGACCTGCCTCCGGCGCCCTAGAGCGTTCACCCCATCAACGTTAGGCACTTTTATGTCGCGGCAAGTGTTGGTGTGTAACTGCTACGTAAATGGACCGGAGTCAGCGAGAAGGATTGTGCTGCACCAACAACATGCACATCGGGCCTTCGCTCGTGACTCGCCAGCGGTGTCGCAAACCACCCGCGTAGTAGAGGGTGTCGCCGTCGCCGAGCTTGTAGATTCCGCTGTCCTCGACGTCCATCTCGAACTCGCCCTGGAAGACGTAGATGAACTCTTCGCCGTCGTGGACGTAGTACTCCTCGAACTCGGTCGGCCCGGCGCGGAACTCCACCGGCAGCATCGCCCGGCTACCCCGAACCAGCCCGCGCGCCAGGCCGTCTCCATGTGCGACCCGGACGTTGTCCGGCGCCTCCCGACGCACAACGCCCACCGCCGCGTCCTCGGGCAAAGCCATCAGCATGTGCGCGGTCGTGCCCAGAGCTGTGGCCAACGACGTCAACGAGCGCATGCTCGGCCGCGCCAGCCCGCGCTCCACCTGGCTGATGAAAGGTCGGCTCAGGCCACTCAGCGCGCCCAGCTCAGTGATCGTGAAACCCAAGGTCGTCCGACGGTCACGAACAGCCTGACCAAGCGACTGCTGAAGAGCGTCTACGTCGGCATCGTCAGGCACCCGAACAGGCTAACCCACACCCGGACCTGATCATCGGCACTCAAGGCTGGCGCAGATGTCGGCTCCGAACGACTCGCCTAGGTGTCCGTGATCAACCACGGCGCCGCCGGCTGTAGGGCGCCCACGACGTCCCGGACTATCTGGCGTCGGTGGCTAGGCTCTGGATGCATGATCGGGCTGACGGCGGCGGCGTTTGGGATCGCCTGGTGGCTTGGTTTGTATCTACTGGCCCGGGACCCGGGTAAGCCGGTGTTGCGGCGGGCCGGGCTCGGACTGTTCGGTTACGCCGGCGCGGTGGTCGTTGATCAGCTGGGGTTGGGCGGCGTGGCGCACGTCGAGGTTGTTCTGGTGTGCTTGCCGGCGCTGGCGTGGAGCGGGGTGTTCGTGCTGCTGGCCGACGACTCCGGCGCTGTTGATCGCTGGTGGCGGTTCGGTTTGCTGCCGTTGTGGGCAGTGTCCGCCGCTGGCGTGCTCGCCGGGTTCGAGCCGGCTGTGATCGCGCTGGCTGTGCTTGCCGGGCTGGCGTTGTCCGGTGGGGTGGTCGCGCTGGTCCGGCGCTGGCCGGTGGTGCGCCGGCGTGACCGGGTGGGGTTGGTATTGGTCGCGTCGCTGATGGTGATGCTCGTCGGGTGGCTGTTGTTGCTGGGCTTCGAGGTGGTCCCGAGCGGGCTGCTGCTGGCCTGTATGGCGCCCGATCTCGCGGCGTTGGGTTGGGTGATCGCGGCCTTCGATGCTTTCGACGAGGGCGAGGTGCTTGCGCCGGACATGCTCCGGTCCGCGCTGGTGGCAGCGATCGCGGCGGTGGTGTTCGGTGGGCAGGTCGGGATCGCCATGGCGCTGCGCGGGGAGTCACTCCTCGGGTTGCTCTACGGCACGGTCGCCGCCGCGATCGCGGTGCAGGTGCTGGCTACCCCGCTGCAGGCCGGCGTGGACAGGGTCGCGTTGCGCTCGGGGCGACTGCGGCGCGCCCGGGGCGAGTTGCGTGAGGTGGCTGACGCGTTGGCCCGCAAAGACTCCGCGAGCCGGCTGGCCGAGCTGGACGAGGCGGAGTTCGCGCGGCTGACGCGTCGCGCGCTCAGTCATTACGGCGATCTGGGCAAGCTGGTGTCCAACCCACTGGTGGACCTGCCGGTGATCGCGACCCGGCTGGCGGACAGGCGGGCGACGGACGCGCCGCTGGAGCGGGCGACCGAGCTGAAGAGCGTGCTCGGTGAGTGCATCGCACAGCTCAAGCCGAACACCGACGACGAGTTCGGTACCAGCGAGGAGTGGCGCTACTACAACGCGCTGTACTTCTACTACGTGCGCGGCATCCGCCCCTACAGCGTCCGGACCAAACGCGCCGATCTCGACCCTGTGTGCCGGCGCGCGCTGTCCTGGTTCGCCGACCAGGTCCCGCAGCGGACGCTGCACAACTGGCAGACCACTGCCGCCCGGATCATCGCTCGTGAGCTGCGCTCGGGAATCGGCGAGTCCGTGCACTAACCAATCCCGGTCATCACGTTGGTGGCAGCGGTTGGCAGCGGAATGCGTGGCGTTGGCAGTGGGCGTTGGCGCAGCTTGGAGGCGTCCAACGCTCGAAAGAGAGGTCACGCCATGACGACGTCCGAGCTGTCACACCGAACGATCCGACCCACCCGGGAGCTGCGCACCCTGCTCACGGTGAACGGCATCGCGAACGTAGCTGGCGGCGCGCTGCTGCTGCCGCTGGCCGGCACCTTCGACGCGCCGACCGGGCTGTCGCCGAGTCTGCTCGTCGGATTCGGTGTGTTCTATCTGGTGTACGGAGCCGCGATGTGGTTTGCCGCGACCCGCCCCCGTCCGCGCCCGGCCGCGATGGTCGCGCTGATCGCGGTCAACCTGGTGTGGGCGATCGACTGCCTGCTCATGGTGGGGACAGTCCTAGCCCACCCGACAACGCTCGGCTCGGTCCTGCTCGCGGCTGAGGCGGCGACCGTCACCGGGCTCGCCGCGCTGCAGCTCGCCGCGGCGCGGCGGTGGCATACCTGACGGGGGTACGCCGAGCGAGCCGATGACTGGGCGCCGGGGCGTTACGAGCGAGGTTCGGCCCGCGGAGTGAGCAGGACGATCGGGATCGTGCGGTCGGTCTTCTGCGCGTAGGCGGTGAATCGGTGGGTGCCGGCCTGCACCCCGACGCTAGGGTCTGCCAGGAGATTCTTGAACCATGCCGGTCATCGTCGGCGCCACCTTTGGAGGCGACGACGACGAACTCGTCGCCCGAGCGGCCGTAGATCAGACAGGTGCGGCTCAAGACCGCCGCGAGTGGCTGGCACTACTGGAGAACGCCGGAGGCCAGGGTTCGCGGGTCAGCCCGGGGGGAGCCCAGTAACCTCGAACCGCACCGTTTTGCGGGAACGGACCGTTGGCGGAGCCGTCGTCGGACCGGTGCTGCAGAGCCCAGACACCGCCGTTCTGAGACATCAGGATGCCGCCTTCCGACGCGGCCAGGCGCTCGGTGATCGCCTGGTACTCGTCCTGGCTGTCGCACAGCACCACTAGGTAGCCAGGTGCGCCGACCTCGGCGGGCGGGGTGTGCTCGACCACGCCGATGCGGGGCGCTGGCCCCTCGACCGACGGACTAGACAAGATCATCAGCTCGCGTGGCGAGCCCGCCGGCATCGGCGTCTCGCGCACGGCGAACGCCACCATCGCCGGGAAGGCAGCGGGCGGCGCCGGGTTTGGGTCGGTCAGACTGAGCTGGTGGGGCTTGCCCTTCTCGTACAGCACTGCGCGAGGGGAGAGCCTGGCGACGATGGCCTTGAACTCAGGGAGCGAAGCCACCGCGACCCGAAAGTGGCCCTGGCCGTCCGGCCCAACTTCCAGTTGCTCGCCGTTCACGCCCATATCGCCCATGACTGCTCATTGTCGCCGACTCGCAGTCGATACGAACGGGCAGGTCAGCTCCGACACTGCCCCGGCGCGCTGGCTTCGCGAGCAACCCCGTGAGTGGCGAGTGGTCCTATCGGACCACTCGCCACTCACGAGGTACGAGCACTCAGCCCTGGGAGGCGACCGCCGCGACGGCACGGCGGCTGGCGAACCGCAGCGCGTTATCCTCGACCGGGCCCCGGCGCAGGCGCTCGACGTCCTGCTCGTAGGCGTGCTCCGCGGTCCACGGGCCGCGGGTGCCGGCCTTGGGGAAGGCCGCGATCCGGCGCTGCACGTAGCCGGAGCTGAGGTCCAGCAGCGGGCCGCGCGCCTGGTCGGCGTCGTCCAGCACCGGGACCACGGTGTCCTGCCCGGTCGCCGCCATGTGCTCGAGCAGCCGGCAGAAGTGCTCGCAGACGAGATCCACCTTGAGCGTCCAGGAGCTGTTCGTGTAGCCGACGGCGAACGCGAAGTTCGGCACCCCGCTGAGCATCATCGACTTGAAGACCACGGTCTCGGACAGCTCCACCGGTGCCTCGTCGACGCTGAGGCCGATGCCGCCGAGCGGCATGATGTTCAGCCCGGTGGCGGTGACCACGATGTCGGCCTCGAGCTCGGCGCCGGACTCCAGCAGGATGCCGGTCGGGGTGAACCGGTCGATTCGGTCGGTCACCACGGACGCGCCGCCGCTGGAGATCGCGGTGAACAGGTCACCGTTCGGCACCATGCACAGCCGCTGGTCCCACGGGTTGTAGCGCGGGCCGAAGTGCGTGTCCACGTCGTAGCCCTCGGGCAGCCGGCGGCGGACGTCGGCCATCAGCAACCGGCGCGCCAGCTTCGGGAAGCGCTGGCAGAACTTGTAGATCGCGCGCTGCTGGCGGATGTTCTTGCGGCGGATGATCGGGTACGCGCGATCGGCGCCGAGCACCCGGTTGAGCAGGTTGGCGATCGGGTCGGCGGCCGGCAGCGACAGCACGTAGCTCGGCGAGCGCTGCAGCATGGTGACGTGCTCGGCGCGGCCGGCCATCGAGGGGATCAGGGTGACGGCGGTGGCCCCGCTGCCGATCACCACGACCTTCTTGCCGGTGTAGTCGAGGTCCTCGGGCCAGTGCTGGGGGTGCACCACGGTGCCGGTGAAGTCCTCGATGCCGGCGAAGTCCGGGGTGTGGCCGGCGGCGTAGTCGTAGTAGCCGGTACCCGAGAACAGGAACTTCGCGCTGAACTCGACCACCTCGTCACCGCGGCGGGCGGTGACCGTCCAGCGGCCGGTCGCGGAGGAGAAGTCCGCGCTGAGCACCCGGTGACCGAAGTGGAGGTGCCGCTCGAGATCGTTCTCCCGGACTGTGTCGTGCAAGTAGTCCAGGATGAACCGGGCCTCGGAGATGGAGTTGCGGTGCGTCCACGGCTTGTGCGCGAAGCCGAAGGTGGGCATGTCCGAGTCCGAGCGGATGCCGGGGTAGCGGAACAGGTCCCAGGTGCCGCCGATCGCGTCCCGGCCCTCCAGCACGGCGAACGTCGTACCCGGCGTGCGGGACTTCAGGTGGTAGGCCGCGCCGATCCCGGAGATGCCGGCGCCCACGATGAGGACATCGACCTGGGTGGTGGTGGTTGGGCTGCTCATCGTCGTGCCTCCCGGTTGGATCGGCCTGGCTCTGATGGGGCTCACGCTACGAGCCGACAGCGCTCACCACCATGTTCGAGCAGCCATAGTTGGCCTGCGCATATGTGCGGGTGCACACTGGTCCGATGGCCGATCGCACGGTCGACGAGCTGATAGCCGACGTGGCCGACCTGCTGCTGGCCGACCTGGACGACCTCGGCGCCGAGATGGACACCGCCGAGCTGCTGCTCACCCCAGAGCTGGGCGCGGACATCGCCATCGCGCAGGAGGTGTCGGCCAGCAACCGGGCCAACGCCGAGCGCATCCTCACCGCCCTGGCCCGCCGCGACGGCCGGCGCCCTCGGATCGAGGTCCCGCCGGAGGCACTGGACGTCGTGCGCACGGTGGTGCGGCGCGGGGTGGACCTGGACGGGGTGTTCCAGGCCTACCGGCGCGGACAGAACATCGCATGGAAGCGCTGGATGGCGGCGGCCGCCCAGGTCGTGCCGCCCGGTCCCCAGCTGATGAAGGTGCTGGAGATCTCCTCGGGCTTCCTCTTCGACTACGTGGACGAGGTGATCGCGCGGGTCCTCGACGAGGCGCAGCGCGAGCGCGAGGAGGTTCTCGGCGGTGCGCTGGCCCGGCGGATCGAGACGGTCCGGCTGATCCTGGACGGCGCCCCGATCGACCGCCGCCGCGCCGGCGAGCGCCTCGGCTACGAACTCGACCGCCGCCACACCGCGCTCGTGCTCTGGACCGAGACCGGCGAACGCGCCGACGAGGGCACGCACGGCGCACTCGAGTCGGCTGCGGGACTGCTGGCGCACGCCGCCGGGGCGCACCGGCCGCTGATCTTCCCCGCGGCTACCACGGCACTCTGGGCGTGGCTGGGCACCCGCACCGATCCCGAGCCGGCCGCGCTGCACGCCGCGATGGCCAGCGCGCACCCCCGGGTCCGGGTCGCGGTGGGACCGACGCGAGCGGGGATCACCGGGTTCCGCCGCTCGCACGAGGCCGCGCTGACGGTGCAGGGCCTGCTCGCCGGCCGGTCGGGTGGCGAGCGGCTGGCGTTCCACCAGGACCTCGAGGTCACCGCGCTGGCCGCGCACGACCGGGCCAGGGCTGCCGAGTTCGTGGCCGCCACGCTGGGCCCGCTCGCCGAGGACACGGCCTCCGCCGCCCGGCTCCGGGAAACGCTGCGGGTGTTCCTGGACGAGGCCGACAACGCGCCGCGCACCGCCGAGCGCCTGCACACCCACCGCAACACCGTGCTGCAGCGGGTCGCCCGCGCCACCGAACTGCTCGGCCGCCCACCCGGCGAACGCCGGCTCGCGCTGGAGCTCGCCCTGGAGCTGGCCCACCGGATCGGCCCCCGCGCCCTCACCCGCCCCGCCGCGGAGTAGCCGCACGCGCACGTCGCGCGCTGCACCGCGGTAGCGGCTCAGAGCCGGCCGAGCAGTTCGGCCTTCTTAGTGGCGAACTCCTCGTCGGAGAGGATGCCGCGCTGATGCAACCCGGCTAGCGACTCGATGTCCGCGACGATGGTCGCGGAATCCCCGGACGCGCCGGACGCGGGCTCGGGTGCCTGCGCCTGAGGTGCGGACTGCGGTGGGTCGGGCCGGTACTGCGGGGCGGGTGCGGCGGTAGGAGTTTCGGCCACCTGCTGCGCACCGAGCTCGGACAGGCTCGATACGTCGAAGGTGCCGAACTGGCTGGTGAAACTCGCCGAGCCGTGTCGGCCGTCCTGCTGCTGTTGCACGCCACCGATGTGGTGCTTGCCTGTGTCGAAAACCTTTGTGACGCCGTTGTTCTGGATCGCCAGCCGCTGGGTGCTCGGGAAGATCGCGTAGCGCGCGTCGTTCTGCCCGCCGGATGCGCTGGGAACGCCGAGGTCGGCAGGCCACCAGTTGGCAGAGGTGAACCCGACTTGGTAGTCCGTGGTCGAGGCGGGAAACACCGGGGTGGTCGTTAGCAGTTGGGCCAACTCGCTGCACAGCGCATCGACACGCGCCTTGAGCGCGTTGTCGAACATGTTGCCGACCATCGTCATCCCGCCCCGCATCCATTGCCCGGACCCGCCGAGCTCGGGGATGGAGAACTGGGCCATGGTGCCGCCGCCGGCGTTCACGGCAAAAAGCATGGCCAGCACCGACTCGCCGGAGAGCTCGTAGCGTTGTGCGATGTCGGCGATGGTGTTTTCGGCTTCGGGGGTGATCGTTGCCTTCATAGTCACGAATCCTCGGTTGCCCTGCGCCGGCGGAGTTCCCGTCTTGCCAGACGCTAAGCGTGAACCGGCCGGTGGCCGTGGCCACCCGATGTGGTTCTGGTTCCGGCCTGCCTATCTCGGTCACGGGCTGTGCTCATGGCGCTGATCACGGCGCGGTGACGCGGTGCCGGTGTCGTGTGGCCATACGGCGCTCAGCACGCGATCTGGCCAGTCGTCGGGGATGCCGGCGATGGTGACGTAGCGGCCGTAGAAGGAGCCGATGAGCATGCTGGTGAGCGCGTCGAGGTCGGTGGAGTCCGGGAGGTCGCCTGCCGCCAGTGCTTGCCGGAGCAGCGCCCGTCGCGGCTCGACGATGCGGGTCTTGAAGAGGTGGAGCAGTTCGGGGTGGCGTTCCTCCTCGGCGAGCAGTGAGCCGAGGATGGCCAGCGCGGGGATGGCCCGCAGGTTGCTGTGGAAGTTCTCCAGGATCGCCAGGGCGTGGGCGCGCGGGGACGGGGCGCCGGCGGGCGGGTCCTCGACCCGTAGCGAGCCGATCACCGCGGCGACCAGCTCCGCCTTGTTCCGGTACCGCCGCCGGAGGCTGGGCACGGTGGTGCCCGCGGCGGCCGCCACCGATTCCAGCGACATGCGGGCGTAACCGAGCTCGCCGAGCTGGCGGGCCGCGGCTGACAAGATCGCCAGGTCCAGGGCCGGGTTCCTCGGCCGTCCGGGCTTCGTCTGCGGATCGTTCATTATATTCTGAGTGTATATCGTAATGTAATTGCCTCAGGGAAAGGACCGCCATGATCGAACCTTCTTCCCCGCAGGTACTGCTCGTCGTGGAGCTGACCACGAGGCCCGGCGCCCAGCGGGAGATGCGCGAGGCTCTCGACCGGCTGGTCGACGCGACGCGCCAGGAGAACGGGGTGGTGCGCTTCGAGGTGGGACTTGATCCTGACGACGACACGCGGGTGCTGGGGTACGAGATCTGGGCGTCCCAGGATGCTCTCGATGAACACAAGGCCAAGGCGCATACACAGGAGTTCAGGGCTCGAGTCCGCGAGCTCGTCGTCGATCCCGCCACGCCGATGCGGACCGGCCGCTGGCGACCGATGCGCGAGGAGTTGCCGGCCGCGTACGTGCCCGGCACGCCCGGTTTCGCGCCGCCGGCGGCTCCGCCACCGGGTTTCACCAGTGAGCGGCGGCTGGTGAATGACGTGCGAATGCATTACGTGATCGGCGGTTCCGGGACGCCGATCGTCCTGCTGCACGGGTTCCCGAACACCTGGTATGCGTGGCGAGATGTCATGCCGAGGCTCGCCGAGCGCCACACCGTCATCGCCGTGGACCTGCGCGGACTCGGGGACTCTGATCCGGGGACCCAGCCCAACGATGTCACCACTGGTGCAGGCGATCTGCACGGGCTTGTCGCCGAGCTCGGTCTCGGCCCGGTGATGCTCGCTGGACAGGACTGGGGCGGGTCGACGGCGTTCGCGTTCGCGGCGGCCTATCCAGACGAGGTACGTCGTCTCGCCGTGCTGGAGGCGATGCCCGCCGGCCCGTGGACCGAGACTGGGTCAGGCAGCGGCAGTGCCTGGTTCGTCGGCTTTCATCAGGTACCGGACCTTCCGGAGCGGATGGTCACCGGACGGGAGCGCGCCTACCTCGACTGGTTCTTCCGCGCATTCTCTGCGAATCCCGGGGTGCCGACGCCGGCGGCGGTTGACGAGTACGTGCGGTGCTACACCCGCCCCGGCGCCATGGCCTCGGCCTTCGCCCGCTATCGCGGCCGCGACCGCGAGATCGAACACAACACAAGGCACCTGTCCCGGCTACTCGACCTGCCGGTCATGGCGGTCGGCGGCGAGCAGGTCTTCGGGGCCGCGGTTGCGGAGAACCTGCGCCACGGTGCGTCTGACGTGCGCCAGGAGGTCCTCGCGGATTGCGGACACTATGTCTCGGAAGAGAGGCCAGCAGAGCTCGCCAGCTTGCTGCTCAGCTTCTTCGACGGGGTGTGAACAGCCTCTGCGTCGGCGTCAGGCGCTCTACGCCGCCATCTTCCGCAGCGGGCGGAAAACACCTCAAGGATCGTACCTAGTCAGCGCCGTCCGCCCCGGGCGTCGATGAAATTTCGGGAAACCCTCTCCCGCGCACTGCCCTGCCGGGCCAGACTCTCGATTGGCGCCCATCCAAGGAGGGCACACGCTGCCGGATCTCCGCGGGCAGGGGAAGGCTCTGGGCCCTATGTGGCGTCACCGACTTTCGCCACGCACCTGAACGAGGGTGCGATCGCAGCCGGAGATCCGGTTGTGACCAGATCCACGGAAGGCACGGCATGGGAACCATCACCACGAATGACGGCACGGAGATCTACTACAAGGACTGGGGTTCGGGGCAACCGATCGTCTTCAGCCACGGGTGGCCGCTCTCGGCCGACGACTGGGACACCCAGATGTTGTTCTTCCTGCAGCACGGTTATCGGGTCATCGCGCACGACCGGCGTGGCCACGGACGGTCGAGCCAGACCGGCGACGGTCACGACATGGACCACTACGCCGACGATCTCGCGGCGTTGACAGCACATCTGGAACTGACCGACGCCATTCATGTTGGGCACTCGACCGGCGGCGGCGAAGTGGTCCACTACCTCGCCAGACACGGCGACAGTCGGGTGGCCAAGGCGGCGATCATCAGCGCGGTTCCGCCGCTCATGGTCAAGACCGACGCCAACCCGGGTGGGCTGCCGAAGGACGTCTTCGACGGACTCCAGGCTCAACTCGCGGCCAACCGTTCCCAGTTCTACCGCGATCTGCCCGCCGGCCCGTTCTACGGGTTCAATCGGCCGGGGGTGGAACCCTCGGAGGCCATCATCCAGAACTGGTGGCGCCAGGGCATGATGGGCGGAGCGAAGGCGCACTACGACGGCATCGTCGCCTTCTCCCAGACCGATTTCACCGAGGACCTGAAGAAGATTGCGGTGCAGGTTCTGGTGATGCACGGCAAGGACGACCAGATCGTGCCCTACGACGACGCCGGGCCCTTGTCGGCGAAGCTCCTGCAGAACGCGACCTTGAAGTCCTATGAGGGCTTTCCGCACGGGATGCCCACCACGGAGGCGGAGACGATCAACGCCGATCTGCTGGAGTTCTTCCAGGCATGACCGAGACGGAACAGCCCCGGTCCAATGACGGCCGGGGCTGTTTGCGCTGTTCAACACGGTGGCCAGGGGCGGGGTCGAACCGCCGGCCTACCGCTTTTCAGTTACCCGCCCGACCGTTCACATGGTCCGGCGTCGCTCCAGTGCTGGTCAACGCACCGGGAGCGACTGCGGAGACATTCTGAACGGATTGGAGCTGAGACCTTGACTGAGACCCCCGAACACGACCACAGCTCCGGCCTCTTAACGCTCGTCCTCGGTGACCGGCCGGGAAATCAGCGGCACCCCGGGCCATCGTGTCGCCGTCGTGCGGCAGAGGTGGATCATCTAGCTGGCTTCCAGGTCTTGGTGATCGGGTCGTACTGAGCATAGATCTGAGCGTTGCCGTCCCGGCCAAGCTTCCAGATCTGGGGGTCATCACCCGTCCTGGCACCCGTGGCCATCCATTCCGGAACTCCCCCGGGCGTGCTGCCCGTACCAGTGAAGGGCCGATCTTGCGAGACAAGAGGCGACCCGTCGAACGGTGGCACGTCGCCCACGAGCGATTGCATGTGACCGAACTCCTCCCCCTTGGGCCCGCCGAAGGGATGAACATCCGCTCAGCCGCGTCATCGCCGGCCGTCCAGCGCAGTGGGTACGCCTCGCTGGCGTCCTTCGGGATGGGCGACCATGCGCCGGCGCCGGGTGTCGGTTCCTTGCCCTCGGCGATGGCCTTGGCCCGGGCGGGCGTCTCCCCCCGGTAACCCGGAGTGGTCCCCCGTGGCACTTCCACGGGTCGCTCCACTCTCCGTCCGCGAAGAGTGTGGCTGTGGGCTATGTGTAAGGCCATGAGCACGAGGAGATCGTCTCCACCCTTCACCGGCCGGTAACTGCACCTCGGCCCGTGACCGGGACCGCCGTCGAAGCCCACCACGCGTCGCTGAGCTCTCGCCTTGGCCCTGGCATGGGTGTAAGCACGGTGTGAGCCGCGGTCCGGGGTGTCTGGGGGTGTCGGATGGGGACACACGGGGTGGGGCCGGAGCCAGATCCCCCGGTAGGGGTCGAGGTGCTGCACGAGAGCCAACGCACGCGGGTGACTCGACTGTTCCTGCCCGGCGGCACGGTGATCCGGAAGCAGCCGCTCGGGGCGGACGCGCCGCGGCGGCTGCGCCACGAGCTGGGGATGCTGGGCCAGTTGCACGATGTGTGGGGGGTCGCGCAACTGCTGGATGCGCCGACGTATCCAGACTCGATCGTGTTGGCGGACGTCGGGGGCATCAGCTTGGCGGGGGTGCCCACGCCACTGAACGTCGACGAGTTGATTGGGCTGGCGACACTGTTGGCCCGGGCGGTGGCGGGTATGCATCGGCGGGGCGTGATGCATCGGGACATCACCCCGGCCAACGTCGTACATTCCGGCGACGGCGGCCCGTGTGTGGTGGATTTCGGGTTGGCGAGCCCGTTGGCTGAGGTGCGCCCGGAGTTCAGTCACCACACCCAGATCGTGGGGACGTTGGCGTACCTGGCACCGGAGCAGACCGGGCGGACCGGCCGGCCGGTGGATCATCGCGCCGACCTCTACGCGCTGGGTGCCACGCTGTACGAATTGGCGACCGGTGCGCCACCGTTCGGCTCCGGGGACCCGCTGCGCCTGGTCCATGCCCACCTGGCCCGGGTGCCGCCCCCGCCGGCGGAGCTGAACCCGGCCGTCCCGGCCCCGCTGTCGACGATCATCCTGCACCTGCTGGAGAAGGAACCGGACCACCGCTACCAGAGCGCCGACGGCCTGGTCTATGACCTGGAGCGGGTCCGGCACGGCCAGACAGGTCCGGCCGCGGCGGCGGTTCGGGTCGGCGAGCGTGATTTTCCGGTGCGGCTGGTGCCGCCGTCGCGGCTGGTGGGCCGCGAGGCGCAGGTGGCAACCCTTAAGGAGGCGTTCGAGGAGTCGCTCGCCGGCCGATGTCGTGGTCTGCTGATCAGCGGGGCGCCGGGGGTGGGTAAGACGGCGCTGGTCGATGAGCTGCGGACGGTGGTGACCGGCCGGGATGGCTGGTTCGTGGCCGGCAAGTTCGACCAGTACCGGCGGGATAGCGAGTTCAGCGCGGGACATCAGGCGTTTCGGGCGTTGGGTCGGCTCCTGCTGGCCGAGCCCGAGGACGAGCTGGCGCGGCTGCGCGAGCGCATCCTGCGGGCGGTGGGCGCCAACGCGGGTCTGCTGGTCGCGGTGCTGCCGGAGTTCGCCGCGCTGCTGGCCGTGCCGCCGGATGCGGGGGACCCGCTGACCGCACAGGTGCGCATACAGCGCGCGGGTGTGGCGGTAGTGCGCGCGGTCGCCTCCCGGAAACGACCCTTGGTGGTGTTCCTCGACGACCTACAGTGGGCCGGGCGCACCCCGCTCGGCTTCGTCGACCTACTGCTCAGCGAGGAGCCGGTCGAGGGCCTGTTGCTGGTGGGCACCTTCCGGGACCGCGACGTGGACGCCGCGCACCCGCTGGCGGTACCGCTGTCCCGATGGCGCGACCAGGCCGACGTGCGGCAGCTGCCGCTGCACAACCTGCCGCTATCGGGGCTGGTCGACGTGGTGGCCGAGATGCTGCACGTGGACCCGGCCACGGCCGCGGGCCTCGCCGAACTGATCCATCCCCGCACCTCCGGCAATCCCTACGAGACAGTGGAGCTGATCAACGCACTGCGCCGCGACGGCCTTGTGGTGGCGACCGCGGCCGGGTGGCGGTGGGACACCACGGCCGTGCGCACGCACCTCGGCGGCTCCGAAATGGCCGCGCTGCTCGCGGGTCGCCTCGCCGCCCTACCGCCACCGTCGCGGCAGGTGCTGGAAGCTATGGCGTGTCTGGGCGGGCGCGCCGAGCTGAGCCTGCTGCAGACCGCCACCGCCACGCCCACCGCAGCGATGCAGCAGGCACTGGCACCCGCCCTCGCGGAGGCCCTGCTGGTGGCCGAGCCCGCGGTGTCAGAGGCGGTGCGGTTCCGCCACGACCGCATCCGCGAGGCCATCCTGACCGGGATGGACTCGCCACGGCGACGGGCCCTGCAGCTGGCCATGGCGCGACGGCTGAGCGAGGTGCCGGAGTTGTTCGCCGTCGCGGCCGAGCAGTACCTGCCGGTGACCGACGCGCTCGACGACTCGGCAGAACGGGCGCAAGTGGTGCGACTGCTGCGCCGCGCCGCCGACCAGGCGGCGTTGACCGGCGAGTACGCCCTGGTGAACACACTCCTGTCGGGTGCGCTGCGCCTGATCGACCCGGGCCAGACCGCCACGCTGATGGAGGTGCACTCCGGTCGGCACGCCGCCCTGTACAGCATCGGGCGCCTACACGAGGCGGACGAGGAGTACCGCGCGATCGAGGCGTTGTGCCCCACCGCCCTGCAGCGCGCGGACCCGACGGCGGTGCAGGTGAGCAGTCTGACCCACCGGACCCGTTTCGCGGAGGCGGTCGCGCTGGGTGTTGAGTCGCTGCGTGAGCTCGGCATAGACGTGCCGGCGCCCGACCGTCTCCCCGCTGAGCTCGACCGCCAGTCCGACCGTCTGTACCGGTGGCTGGACCACACCGACGCCGCCGACGATCTGGTCCGCCCGGACATCACCGACCCGACGCTGCTCGCGGCGTCCGGTCTGATCGACGCAACGCTGCCCCCGGCCCGCAACGGCCTGGACTTCTCCCTACACGGGTGGCTGAGCCTAGAAGCGTTGCGGATCGTGATCGAGCACGGCCCCGGCCCCGCCCTGGTCGGCCCAGCGGGCTGGGCAGCCTTCCACGCCGTGGTGCTGCGCGGCGACTACCCTGCCGGGTACCGGGGAAGGCGGCGGATCCTTGCGCTGAGCGAAGCCCGCGGCTACGAGCCCGACACCTCGAAGGCGCGCTTGCTGTTCTCTCTCCTGAGCTGCTGGGTCGAGCCGATCGAAAACGGTGTCCACGATGCTCAGCGGGCCCGGGAAGGGCTGATCGCCGGGGGTGACCTGGCCAGCGCGGGACACACCTACTACCCGGCCGTCACGGGCCTGCTGGACGCCGCGCCATCGCTGGACGCCTGCGTCGCCGAGGTGGAGGCCGGCCTGGCCTTCGTGCGGCGTACCGGCGCGGAACACACCGGCCAGTTGATTGACGGCTACCGGTGGCTGGCTGGTGTGCTGCGTGGTGAAAGCCCCGCTGCGGTTTCTGAGGTGGCACCCGACAGGTACGTGGGCAACCCGCTGGCGCTGTTCCACGCGCACCACACTCGCGCGCTGGCGGCCACCATCTTCGGCGATCCGGCCGGCCTGTTGCGGCACACCGCGGCGGCGATGCCGCTGCTGCCGGCGGCCCTCGGCCTCTACCCGACCGCCGTGGCCCGCCTGCTGCGCGGGTTGGCCCTCACCGGCGAAATCCGCGCCAGCGACCGCGACCAGCGCGTGCCAATGTTGTCCGAGCTGGATGAGGTGACGGGCTGGCTGACCGCCCGCGCCGCGGCCGCCCCGGACAACTTCTTACACCTGCTGCGGCTACTCGAAGCCGAACGCGCCTGGGCGCTCGGCGACTTCCGCGCCGCCGCACTGGGTTTCGATATCGCGCGCCGCGAGGTCGCCGGCCGTCCCCGGCCCTGGCATCAAGCGCTGATCACCGAACGGGCGGCCCGCTTTCTCCTGGCCCGCAGCTACGATCACGCCGGCTTCGAGCTGCTGGCCCAGGCCCGCGAGCACTACCTGGCCTGGGGGGCGAGCGCGAAGGTGGACCAACTCGACTGGGCCTACCCCGCCCTACGCCCCCTCGAGGTGACCGTCGGCGGCGAGGAGCCCACCGACGGTTCGCGTGACCGCGCTGGGGTCAGCACCGGCACCCTGGACCTGCTCGGCATCGTGGCCGCGTCGCAGGCACTCAGCGCGCAGACCAGCATCGACCGGCTACACACCCGAGTGGTCGACGTACTCGGCGCGATGACCGGCGCCACCGGCGTCCACCTGCTGCTCTGGGACAACGACCGGCACGACTGGCTACGGCCGACACCCGCCCGCGGCACCACCCCGATCAGCGGCACCGGCCACGAACACCACCTGCCGACATCGGTGCTGCGCTACGTCCAGCGCACCGGTGAACCGCTAATCGTGCCCGATGTGCCCGGTGATGACCGGTTTGCCCGCGACCCGTACTTCACCGATGTCGCCTGCTGCTCGCTGCTGGCGCTGCCCATCCTCAGCCGTGGCACCCCGCGGGCGATGCTGCTGCTGGAGAACCGGCTCATCCGAGGCGCGTTCAACGCCGACCGGCTCGACGCCGTCACGCTCATCGCCGGCCAACTCGCCGTGTCCCTGGACAACGCCCAGCTATATGCCCAGCTCACCACCTCACGCACCCGGATCGTCACCGCCGCCGACCACGCCCGGCAACAAATCGAGCGCGACCTGCACGACGGCGCCCAACAGCGACTGGTCTCCCTCGCACTGCGGCTGCGCGCGGCGCAGGCGGTGACACCGCCCGATTCCGGTGAGCTGGTGGCCGAGCTGGACTCGCTGGTCAACGAGGCCACGAGCGCACTCGACGAGCTACGCGAACTCGCCCGCGGCATTCACCCAGTCGTTCTGGTGGAGGGCGGGCTGCCCGCCGCGCTGGAGACACTGGCACTACGCAGCGCCGTCCCCGTCGAGCTGAACGTGGCCATCGAGGAGCGACTGCCCGAACAGATCGAGATCGCCGCCTACTACGCGGTATCCGAGGCCCTGACCAACGCCGCAAAACACGCCGCCGCCTCGGCGGTCCAGGTCCAGGTCGACACCGTCGAACGCGACGGCACCGACCTGCTGCGGGTCGAGGTCCGCGACGACGGACGTGGAGGCGCCGCGGTGGCCCGGGGCACCGGGCTGCTCGGCCTCAAAGACCGCGCCGAGGCCCTCGGCGGGCGAATCCTCCTGCACAGCCCACCCGGATCGGGCACCACCCTGCGCCTAGAGCTGCCTCTCACCGCCCCCAACGGCGGGGCCACGTTCCCCACCTAGACGCGCCGACCTGCCCATCTGCGGCACAAGCACGAGGGTGACCGCGGCGAGAACCGCGGTGCGACGAACCGGGGTCCGTGCATCGAATTCCGCTACATGACCCAGCGGGCTATACGCCGTGACGAGATTGCTGAGTTGGAAAGCGGCGGCGACGTATCAAGAAGGTCGCCCCCGCAAGGGTCAGCGCCGGCACAGCGGATGGGGCCGCACCGGCGTGCGAACACGTGAGGCACACCAGCGCCGAGACCACTGACAGGACGATCACCAATGTGTGCCACCGCCGCATCCGACGCTCTGGGACGCTCACTCGTCTCGCCAGCTGAGCTCTCATCCGTGCGGCGAGCTCCGGGTCGCTTTCGGTGAGCTGGCGGGCGATGCCGTTAAACCGCCGTTCCTCATGTTCGCTGAGCATCGTTGCTCCTGTCTTCAGCGGCGATCGGAGTCCAAACAGCTTGGTCAGCACATAGGGACATTGATTCGTCATTTCCCGCCGGTCGGTCGTCAACAGCCGAGGAACGACGCGTCGCAACCGGGCACTCGTCCTCAAGGTGTTCGACCATCGCGCCGACCAGGGCGTTGCTCCAGCTCTCCAGCTCGTATTCGACGTGTCGCCGCACCGTATGTACCCAAAGGCCGCAGACAGTGCAGCGTGCCGAGCCCTCGAGGTGGGAATGCGAGCGCCAGGTGCGTGTGGCGAATTCGGCGGTTGCCCGGCGGCCGGACTTGGTGTCGGAGGTCAGTAGGGCGAGTGTCCGCCGCTTGCTGATCACGGGTGGCATTGGGGGGTGTCTCCCTGATCTGCGCGATGTCAAGGCCGAGTCTGGTCTGGGCGATGTCTGCCGCTCGTGCGACTCGACTTCCCGACGCAGCTCAACGGATCTGCTGGTCCGCTAACAGGCTCTCGCAGGAAGGCACCGGTGTCGTCACCGCGACCAGGGATCTGTCACTGCCGGTTGGCCGGTAAGCTCAATACCAACTAGTACGACCAACTAGTACGGCAGTCGCACTAGGGCAGATGAGGCATTCGCCGCGGTCACCGCCGAGGCGGGGCATTTGCGCGGGAGCAACGGCAGGAATGAAGGAGCTTGACCTCTAGCTCTGCGACGGGCACTGCCGCCCTGCCGAAACGCTCGTGCCGCGAGCTGGGTGAGACGAGCAATTCGCTGCCGCCGCCGCTTTGGGCGGTAAGCTCTCCGATGCCGGGCCCGCCGGTCCCGCGCCAGCCGAGGTGGTGGGCATGACAACCCGAGCCCGCGACGGCAGCGACGCCGACGAGCAAGCGCACCGGGGTCGCGGCCGGGTCGTCGTTGCCGACGACGACGTTTTGGTCCGCGAGGGGGTTACTAGCCTGCTGCAGCGGTCCGGCTTCGAAGTGGTGGGTCAGGCGGGCGATGCGACGGAGTTGCTTCACCAGGTCAGCGACCACCATCCGGACCTGGCCATCGTCGACATCCGAATGCCGCCAACGCACGCCACAGAAGGGCTCGCAGCCGCCTACCGGATCCGACGGGAGTTCCCCAAAGTCGGGATCGTCCTGCTGTCGGCCTACGTTCAGCTCAAGGACGCGATTGAGCTATTGGCAAGCGGAGAGGGGGTTGGCTACCTACTCAAGGCCCGGGTCACCGACGTTAATGAGTTCATTCAATTCCTTGAGCGGATCATGGGGGGTGGCTCAATAGTCGACGCGTCGCTGGTCAAGGAACTCCTCGGCGCCCAACGCAAGAACGACCCATTGGCGGCGCTGAGCAACCGCGAGCGTGAGGTGCTTGCCTTGATGGCCGAGGGGCGGTCCAACGCCGGAATCGCACGGGCGTTGTGGGTCACCGAGACTACAATCCAAAAGCACATCCAACACATCCTCACCAAGCTCAGTCTTTCCGCTGGCCCCGACGATCACCGCCGTGTCTTAGCGGTCCTCACCTGGCTCAAGGCTCGCTAGACCCGCCTTCGAGGAGTTCTCGGATGGCGCGCGCCGAGAGGGATTCCTTGGTGATAAATCCGAGCGATGGACTCGCATCGATGAGTCGCGCAAAATCCGCCTCGGAATATGTCGAGATGAAGATAATCCTGGGATCATCTTGCGACGGATCCGTTCCTGGCCAAACAGCGTGAAGGTCACGCGCGACATCGAAGCCAACCTCCGCGCCGAGTCGGACATCCAGGAGCACGACGTCAGGTCGCAGGTCACCGGCCCGTCGCACGGCTTGCGCGCCGGTCGGCGAAAGCTTGAGAAGGACGTCATCGCCGGCGTCCGCGACCTCGAGAACGCACGAGACGCCGGGCGCCTGCGAAGGCCCGACCGTGCGTGGACCGTCGAGGAGTGGCTGACTCACTGGGTTGAGAACATCGCCCAGCCAGCCGTCAGGTACTAGGCGTACCGCGCCTACCGGGCAGCCGTGTACACCCGCCGCGCGCTACCACAAGACTCAGCCGTGCAAGCCAGGGTGCAAGCAGCAACCAGATCTGGCCGGGGCTGTTTGTGCAGGTCAACACGGTGGCCAGGGGCGGGGTCGAACCGCCGACCTACCGCTTTCAGATACCAGCCCGACAGTTCAGGACCTCTCCCCTGTCGCTCCTGTGCTGGTCAACGCGCTGCGGGCGACAGCAGAGACGATTTACGGCCGCCGACTACCGGGAAGGCGAGCGGGTCGAGCGGATCCCCGCCGCTGAGGAACGTGTCCGCGGCGGAGTGCTTGACAGTCAATACCGTGCACCATACGGTAACTGCCATCTCCGTACGCATGACGGCATTACCGGTCGCGGCACGTCCTGGACCACGGTTTCGCCGCCGTCCCATGTCTGAGGAATCGAGGCTTAATGCAGGACACCGACACGCTGGCACCCGGCGAAGCACGGAGCGGACGCGACGAGCTCGCGCCGGTGACGCCGGACTTCAGCGCCTACATCATCGCCGGCGCGGTGAGCTCGGATCCGGACAAGTTCCAACGGGAGACCGAGGGTCGCACCCCCGCGCAGGGGATCGCCGACGGTGTGGACGCCGAACGGCTCGGGTTCCGCCGCGTCTTCATCTCCGAACGCTGGGACCTCAAGCAAGCCGATGTGATCCTGGCCGGTATCGGCGCGCTCACCACCCGGCTGGAGTTGGTCACCGGGGTGATCGTGCCGACGACCCGGCATCCGTGGAACGTCGCGGCGCTGGGGGCCACGATGCAGTCCTGTTTCGGCCCGCGTTTCGTGCTCGGACTGGGCCGGGGAGAGAACGGCGCCTTCCGCGGCATGGGCATCGAGATGACGCAGTTCAAGGCGATGGTGGACTCAGCGCGCATCACCCGTCGTATCTGGGCAGGCGAGAGTGTCGCCTACTCGGGACAGCTCGGCGAGTTCGATGCGTTGCAGGCGCACGAGGCCTACCACGGGCCGCAACCGCCGATCTGGTTCGCCGGTTTCTGTCACGCCAAGGGCGCGGCCGCGGTGGCGGAGGCGTTCGACGGGGTGATCCTTCCTCCGATGATCACACCGGACGCGACCGCCGCGGCTGCCGGGAGGATCCGGCAGGCCTGTGAGCGGATTGATCGGGACCCGGCGTCGATCCGGATCGTGCAGCCGGTGGTCACCGCCCCGGACATGGACGAGTTCGAGGCCCGCTCGATTTCCACCGGGCGACTGGTGACCTATCTGCAGTACCCGTACTACGGCGACGTGCTGGCCAAGGCCAACGGGTGGGACCTCGATGTGGTGCAGAAGATGCGGGAGCATCCGCAGCTGACCTCGGCGCCCAGGATGGGAGACCTGACATTCCACCGGCACCAGATGGTCGAAGGTCCCGGTTCGGTCATCCCGTGGTCGTGGGTGCTCGACTGCAGCGCGATCGGGACATCGAGCGAGTGCGTACGTTCCCTGCAGCGATTCATCGACGCCGGCGCGGACGAGGTGACCACCTACGGGTCGACCCCACGGCAGAACGCGAAGCTGATCGAGGCCTGGCGCGAGCGCCCCGAGGCAGTACGGGGATGACGGCGTCCGACATTGAGCTGTTCGCGTCCTCGCCGGCCCACTACTTCGGTCATTCCTGGCATGCCATGCACCACCTGCCGGCCCAGGAGTTGACTCGCCTGCAGCTCGAGGCGTTACGGCTGCGGTTCGCACAGCTGCGTGGCCGAATTTCCACGCTGACCGCGATGGCAGACGAGTACGGCGTGGGCACGATCGACACCTTCGAGGATGTCGTGCCGCTGCTGTTTCAGCACTCGGTTTACAAGTCCTATCCGCTTTCGCTCCTGGTCAACAACCGATTCGACGCCCTGACCAGCTGGCTGGGACGGCTGACCACGCATGACCTGAGCGGGGTCGACGTCAGCGGCTGCGAGGGAATCGACTCGTGGCTGGACGTGCTGGACGAGCACACCGAGTTGCGGGTCGCGCACAGCTCCGGGACCGCGGGCGCGATGTCGTTCATCCCCCGGTCAATGCGCGAGTGGGACCCGATGTTCGAGGCGTTCCGGTGCGGGCTGTTTCAGTTCTCGGATCCGAGCGGGGCTGGCGGACGACACGACGGCGAGTACTTCGAGCTGATCTGGCCGCTCTACCGGAGCGGACGCAGCACCATCATGCGGCTGCCGCAGATGGGCCTGGCCCACCTGATGGGCTCGGAGGAGCGGGTGCACGCGTTGCGCCCGGGTCGGATGAGCTCGGACTCGATGTTCCTCGCCGGCCGGCTCCGGGCCGCCGCGGCGCGCGGCGAGGTCGACCAGCTCGATATCAACCCTGCACTGCGAGACCGCCGGGAGGAGTTCGTGCGCGAGCAGGGTGAGATGGCCGGCACGCTGCCCCGGTTTATCGACGAGGTGGCCAGGCAGCTGAAGGGCCAACGGGTGTGGCTGCTGGGCACTTGGAACGTCCTCTATGCGATGGCCAAGGCGGGCCTCGAGAACGGCATGACGCAGATGTTCGGTCCGGACTCCCTGGTGACGACCGGCGGCGGAGCCAAGGGCCAGTCCGTGCCGGATGATTGGGAACAGACCCTCGGCGAGTTCACCGGGATCGAACACGTGCAGCACATGTACGTGATGTCCGAGATCACCGGACTGAACAAGATGTGCGAGCACCAGCGCTACCACGTCGAGCCGTGGGTGATCCCCTTCGTCCTGGATCCCGATGACGGGCGTCCCACTCCGAGGCGGGGCGAGCACACCGGGCGCGCGGCATTCTTTGATCTGATGGCGCAGACCTACTGGGGCGGGTTCATCTCCGGGGACGAGGTGACGATCAGCCACGACCCGTGTTCGTGCGGGCGCACCACCGCTCACCTGGCCCGTCAGATCGAGCGCTACTCCGACAAACGCGGCGGCGACGACAAGATCACCTGCGTGGCGGCGGAGGACGCGCACCGCGCCGCGCTCGAGTTCCTGACCCAACGACTGGACTGACGAGGTCATGCCCACAGCAACAGAGCTCGACATGCTGAGTACACCGGCGGTGGTGCGGGGCAAGGTCATCGCCGATGACCTGGTCACCTTCGACGGGCGCGGCGGCGGCGTCACATTCCGGGCGCCGCGGCCTCGCTCGCTGCTCCGTGCGCTTCCGTTGCGATCCGGGCTCGGGGAGCTGCACCAGCTGGACTTCGAGGAGATCGTTGCCTACCTCGAGCACCTGGGTGACGCGCTGGTCCTCGACCGCAACGAGCATCTGCAACAGGCGCTGGAGTACTCGGCTGGCTGGTCGGACATGACCGCGCCGCTGGTGCGCTCGTCCTTTGAGCAGATGCCGGCTCTGTTCAGCGCCGAGTCCGTGCGCGAGGTCGCCGACGGCACGGTCGGCATCCCGTACCTGACCGGGTGGGTTCCGCACCGGATGACCGACGGCCGCACGGCGGCGGTGCGGGCGTTCGGCGCACGCGCGGTGCACGTGATCGCGGGCAACAGCCCGCTGATTGCCGCATTGAGCGTCATCCGCAACGCGATCACACGATCCGACGCGATCATTAAGACCCCGTCGAACGACCCGCTCACGGCACTGGCGATCGCCCGCACCATGGTTGACGTCGCGCCGGACCATCCGATCACCCGGCACCTGTCGGTCGCCTACTGGAAGGGCGGGGACGACGAGTTCGAGCAGGCGCTCTACCGGCCCGCGCACCTGGAGAAGATCATCGCCTGGGGTGGGCTCGCCTCGGTGTCACACGTTATGCGCTACATCCAGCCGGGCCTGGAGCTCATCTCGCTCGACCCGAAACGCAGCGCGACGATCATCGGCGCCGAGGCGCTGGACTCCGCGGAGGCCCGAGAGCAGGTCGCGCTGCGCGCCGCGACGGACATCGGCGCTCTCAACCAGCTCGGCTGTGTGAACGCGCGGGTGATCTACGTCCTGGGCGCGACCAGCGCGGAAGCGCTGGAGCAGGTAAACCGGCTCGGCGAGGCCATCTACCGGCACCTGCAGCGGCTGCCGGCAGCGGTGAGCACAAAGGCCAAACGGTTCGACCCGGAACTGCGGGCTCGCATCGACGGCCTGCGCACCAGTCCGGATTGGTATCGCGTCTATGGCGGCCGCCACGGCGAGGGAGCTGTGATCGTCTCTCAGCTGAACGAGCCGGTCGACTTCCACACCGCCTTGTCGGGACGGGTCGCCAACCTGGTACCGGTTTCGGACCTCGACGAGGTCGTCGGTGCGATCAACAGCTACACCCAAACCGTCGGGATCTACCCAGAGTCGCTCAAACAGCGGCTCCGTGACGTTCTGCCCCTCTACGGAGCCCAACGGTTGGTCTCGCTCGGCTACGCCGCCGACCCCAGCATGGCCACCCCCCAAGACGCGATCGAGCCCGTGCGCCGCATGGTCAAGTGGATCGTCGACGAGTCCTGTGACCCGGCAATCGTGCCACCCCTGTGGAACCTGACAGCTCCGGACACCACCGGCGAGGCCGCCGCAACGGCCCGATAGCCCCGCCGCTTGAGCGATCTCGAGACACCCGACCCGTGCAAAGGAGCATGCGGCACATGAAGCCCGCCGAGCCCGCCGAAGCAACCGATCCGACCACCATCCCGGACCGGCTCGTCGACTCCACCGACGAGCTGACTCCCGAGTGGCTCACAGCGACGCTGCGCGCCAACGCCGTCATCAACGAAAACGCCGCCGTCGCCACCGCGCACAGCGCCGTCGTCGGCACCGGCCAGCTGGGCTTCGTCGCTCGCACCATGCTCACTTACAGCGCAGGCACCGGGCCATCCTCCGTGATAGCGAAGTTGCCCTCGACCGACCCCGGCAGTCGCGCCATGGGCGCCGCCATGGGCGTCTACGAAGCCGAGGTCCGGTTCTACCGGGACATCGCGCCCTCCATCCGAGCTCGCGTGCCCGCGCTGTACGCCGCCGGGCTCGACAGGGCAAGCGGCCGGTTCACCCTCTTGCTGGAGGATCTATCCAGCACCATGGACGCCGGGGACATGGTCCGGGGCGGCACCCCGGACCAGGCGGCACTGGCCATCGCCGAGTTG
The DNA here is from genome assembly GCF_052566575.1 of Pseudonocardia sp. Cha107L01. NCBI lineage: Bacteria > Bacillati > Actinomycetota > Actinomycetes > Pseudonocardiales > Pseudonocardiaceae > Pseudonocardia > Pseudonocardia sp. Cha107L01. The sequence continues at coordinate 2,308,214 of NZ_CP199579.1, read as the reverse complement.
GTCCCGCTGCAGGCGCCGGTGTGGAACGCACCGGCCGTCACCAGGCCTGCCTGGCTCGGGGTAGACCGCACCCAGATGCTGTTCGACCACGTCGAGCAGTCAGTCGAGCCGTTCCTGCAGCGCTTCGGCGAGCGCATTGGGGATGACCACATCCGCCTCATTGAACGCCTCGCGCCCAAGGCCGGCACTGTCACCGGCCTCGTCTGGCAGTCCCCGTTCGTCGTCTGCCACGGGGACTACCGCCTGGACAACATGATGTTCGGCAGACACGACACCGCCTCGCCGATCGCGGTGATCGACTGGCAAGGCGCCCGGATCGGGCCGCCCCTGCTGGACGCCGCGATCTACCTCAGCTCCTGCCTCCCCCCCGAGCAGCGACGAGCGGTGGAACGCGACCTGCTCCGCGAATACCACACCAGGCTCGTGGCGGCCGGGGTCTGCGGGTTCGACCTTGAGGACTGCTGGCGCAGCTACCGGGCATCGTCGTTGTACCCGTTCCTGCTCTCGATCGCCGTCTCAGTCACGATCGCCCGCACCGAACGTGGAGACGACATGTGGACGCGCATGTTCCTCGGCGCGGCCGACCTAGTGACCATGACCGAGGCCGACCACCTTCTGGGCTAGGCCCCGGGAAAGCGCAGGCGAGCGATCCACTCCACCTCGCGCGGACTACCAGATCCATTCACAGTAGCTCACTTATTCACAGAGTTCGCTAACCCGCCAACCAGCAAGTCCAGGCCGTACTCGAATGCCGGATCGGACAGATGAGATGCGTACATCGATGCGACCGCCGTCAGCCGTGGAAATTCCTCAGCGGACAACTCTTCGATGCGTTCTGGTAAATCAACCGGTGCGTGCCTGGCCTGTGCGCCGGAAAAACCCAAGACGTAATACGTCAACACGCCGAGCGCATGCACCGCGTCCTGCTCAGAGAGGCCACCATCCAGCAGCAGGCCCAATATTTGCTCGCGTAAACGGAAGATTCCCGGCGCCGGAGAAAGCTGACCGAGGATGAGCGTGACCAGATTCGGATGCCTGCGGCACAGTCGATGCAGATCCCGCAGCTCCCCACGAAGCCGCACGTCCCAAGGCGCATCCTCGGCCGAATGGCGAGGCCGATCCCCCTGATTGAACACGTGGCTGGTGACCGCTTCGAGCAGTTCCTCTCGACTCGGGAAATAGCCGTAGACAGTCATCGTGCCGAGACCGAGATCGTCGGCAAGCCGTCGCATACTGAACTTGTCCGGCGGCTCCCGATCGACCAGACGCAGAGCGGCATCCAGAACCTCGCTCCGTGAATATTTGGGACGCGGACCTGGCCGACGTCGAACTTTACTTGAATTCCCAGCCACTTAATCAGCATACAGTGCCAATCGCCCGGTCACGCGGCCCGGTGCGCGGGTATTGCGTGGCGACAGTCACCAGCGGCGACCGCACGTCCCGCCACGTGGAGCTGTGAATGGTTACCCCGACAACTTCGGCCACCGGAGGTCTGCATGCGCCATGCGATGCGGCTCTTGCGCTACACATCAAGCTTGTCATTAATGCTATCGGTCACATTAGCCGCAATGTGTCTGACAGTCATGCTATTCCCAGGATCACAGGGTGTGGCGTTCGCTCAGACGCGAGGGGTATCGTGCCGAACGATCAATGTAACCGTAGCGCTGACCGCAAGCGGTCCGCATAACCAACGCATTCAAGGAACGCTTTGCGGTGCACCCGGAGATGGCGGTCGACCTGTCCAAATCCTCGTCCACGGGTTCACCCTCACCCGCACCTACTGGGATTTCCCGGTGGACAATGACCGTTACTCATACGTGAAAGCAGCCATCGCTCAGGGCTACTCGACTCTGGCGATCGACCGGATCGGCGTCGGCGGGAGCAGCACCCCGGCCACGGTGGAGGTGACTCTCGACTCGAACGTGCAGACCGTGCACGATGTTGTTCGTGCTGTACGAGACGGTTCGGTCACTGGATCACCGGTTAATCGCGTAGTTCTAGTCGGCCACTCGTTCGGCTCGGCGATCAGCGTGACCGAGGCGGGACGGTTCCATGACGTCGATGCCGTCGTCGCCACATCCTTTCTGCATACACCGGGGCCGGGCGCTGGTCTCCTGATCGGCAGCGCCTACCCCGCGCAGCTCGATCCACAGTTTTCCTCACGACACCTTCCACCCGGTTACATCACCACGCTGCCGGGTACCCGATCACAGTTCTATTCGCCTAAGGACACCGATCCCCGGGTGCTCGCCTACGACGAGGCCCACAAGGGGACGGGAACCGAAGGCGAGATCGCGACCTTCGGCGCCTATCTGAGCCCGGTATACGACGCCCTGACCGTGACGGCCCCTGTGCTGTTCGCCGTCGGTAGCGCCGACGCGTACTTCTGCACGCTCAGCCTGCCGTGCACGAACGGTCGGCTGGTGGCTGCTCGAGAACAGCCGTACTTCACCGACACAGCCAGATTGAGCGGCTACGTCCTGCCCGGTGCCGGCCACAACATGGCGCTGGAACTCAACTCACCGCTTGCCACGACCGCGATCCTGAACTGGATCAACCACCCGACTCGTGGTGTGCCCGGCGTGGGCCTCGGCCTTCCCGTAACCCGCGCTCTCCTCTCGCCGTTTCCCCACATCTAGACCTCGACATCCAGTAGCGCTCGGCGACCGGCGAGAGGACACCAACCATGACAATGCCCGAACCGGAACAGGTTTAGCTGAACATCCGACGGCACGTGGGTAGCCAGATGAATCGGGGAAGGTGCGCGGCAAACCAGACGAACACGCGCACCGAAAGCAACGGGACCGCGGTTCGCCGCCCTCGGGCGAGCGCTTTCAACCCCACTTCCGCGCACAGCTCGGGTGTCGCCGTCAGATGCCCTGGCTGCCGGTTCTCGATCCGGGACGCGTTGGCGACCTCGGCGAACTCCGTCGACACCGAGCCGGGACACAGCGCCGTCACGGTGACGCCGTGAGGCTTGAGTTCACAGTGCAGCGACTCCGCGATCGAGGTCACCGCGGCCTTCGTTGCGGCGTAGGTGGCGAAGTACGGCATCGGCTGATTCCCGGCCATGGACGAAACCATCAGCACCGCGCCGGATCGTTGCTCGACCATCGTCGGGACGAATTCCCGCGCGAGTGCGATCGTCGCCTCCACATTGGTTCGAATCATCAGAGTGAGGCGGTCGGGCTCGGAGGCGGTGAACGGGGCCACCATGCCGAACCCCGCGCACAGCACCAGGACATCGATCGTCAGGCCGAGTGCCGAGACCTCACGCAGGAGGCGTGCACGATCGCAGGGCTCGGCCAGATCGGCCGGAACTATCTCGACGCGACACCGGTGGCGCTGGGTGAGCTCGGCGGCCAGGTCCTCGAGGCGGTCACGGCGGCGTGCGACGAGGACGAGGTCATGCCCGCGAGCAGCGAGGTTGCGCGCGAGCGCCGCGCCGATCCCCGAGGATGCGCCGGTGACGAGTGCGGCATGGTTCGGACGCGGTGGGGGGATCGCCATAGGAGGGGCCCGCACTTTCAGTCTCATCGATTACCGTGCGCTGCACGGTGATAACTAGGAAGGTCACCGTACGATGCACGGCATTAGATCGTCAAGCGCAGCCCGAGCTGACCACCAACTCCGGCCGCCGAGGCTTTCCGCTCCGTTGCCCCCGGCCGCCGGGTAGCCCGTCGGCATGCCGGCGTACGACTGTTCGCCGTTGCACGGACAACCTGCCGACGACACCTCCCCCCGCCCAGTATCCGCAGGACGATGACGAACTCGACCTGACGGACTCGGTGTGGCAGCCACACCGACAGGCACACCGCCCTGCCCGGCCGCGGTCGCCCAGTTCGTCCCGTAGGCATACCGCACGTGACTCGTTACGAGTCGGGCCACGCCCCAAGCTCCCGACCCGGTAGGCCCGGACGTCCGGGCGGGTTCCCGCAGGTCACAGCACTGCGTGTGACGCCAAAGCCTCAAGGGTGGATCATGCCGGGAGTGCCGCCGGCCACTCCTGCACCCGCTCGAGCAGTAGCGTCGTGGGTTCGGGACCCCACCAGTCTCTGAACAGCACGGGTATCGGACCTACTGTCCTCGAAAAGTGGGCATACGCCGCGCGGCCGCCTCATCTATACCGACCGCGCGTCCTCGGTTTGGGCGGATCGTGCCCATTGCTCGCCTAGTAACCGGTGGTTGGGTCGATGACACCTCTCAGGGGTTGGCCTGCGAGAAATCGCTCGGTGTTGTCGTGAACGCGTCGGGCGAGCTCGGGTAGGAGGAGGCTCTCACTGTTCGCCGAGTGGGGAGTGATGAACGCTCTGGGCTCGGACCAGAGGGGGTGCCCGTCCGGTAGTGGTTCGGGTTGGGTGACGTCGAGTGCCGCCCCACCGATCTGTTCGGTCCGCAGCGCCTCGACCAGCGCGTCCGTGTCTACGAGGGCCCCACGCCCGACGTTCACCAGCCATGCTGTCCGCTTCATCATGGCGAGCTCGCGGCGCCCGACGAGCGAGCGGGTGGCCGGGGTCGTGGGCGCGGACAGAACCACGTAGTCCGCCGCGCGGAGGACCGGTTCGAGCTGGTCGGGTCCGACCGAGAGTCGCGCGCCGGCGACCTGCCTGCCTGATCGCGTGATCGCCAGAATCTCGGCGCCGAGAGGTTCGAGCATCGCGATGAGTGCGGCGCCGATTCCCCCGGCCCCGATGACGGCGACCTTGGCACCGCGAAGTGTTGTCGGGGTGGGTCTGGTCCAGGTGCGCGTGCGGGCCAGTTGGTGGAACTGTCGTGCCGCGCTCAGCAGCGCGCCTAGGGTGTGTTCCGCGACGGCATGCGCGTAGCAGCCCGCCGCCGACGTGTAGATCCGATCTTCGTCGATCAGGCCGGCCTCGAACCAGGGCTCGACCCCGGCGTTCGGGAGCTGGACCCAGCGGACGCCGGGATGGACGATGGCCGGGAACTCCGCGGGACCGCCGCCGTACCACACGAGCGCGGAGGCGTCCTCGGGCTTGTCGGAGATCTTGGCTCCCGCCGAGAGCACGGCGTCAACGAGATCGTTCGCCCGTTGCGGGCCGATGTAGATGGCGTCCTGCATTGGCTCAGCCCACCTCCGAGGTGACGGCCGCTCGATTGATCTCGGACAGGTTGGTGTCCGTGAAGCGCTGGTTCAGCATCTCGCCTCGGAAGTCCGGGTTCGGGAACTTGCCGTCGAGGTAGGCCAGCGTTCCGCCGCACACGGTGGCATAAGGCCAAGCACGCAGCGTCATTCCTTCATAGGGCGAGTAGTCGACGGCAGAGTGCAGTTCATCGGCCCTGATCAATCGGCGTCCCTCGTCGAGCACAACGAGGTCGGCGTCGGCGCCGATCTCGATGCGCCCCTTACTTGGCAGTCCGAAGCGGTCGGCGGCGTTGCGTGAGGTGAGTTCGACGACCCGTTCCACGCTCATCCCGCGCTCGTAGACGAGGTGGGTGAGCAGCAGCGGCAGCATGAGGCCGATTCCGGGAAGTCCGGGTTTGGCGCTGTCCCAGTCCTTCTTGGCCGCGCTGGGCCAGACGTTGTGGTCGGAGCCGAAGAAGTCGATGTCACCGGCGAGCACCGCGGCGGTGATCGCCTCAGCCAGCTGAGGGTCGCGCAGCGGCGGCGCGACCTTGCCCTCGGGCCCGATCGCGGAGTCGGTGGTGAGCAGCATGTAGTGCGCGCAGGACTCCAGGGCGGACCCCGACCATCCGGACGCCTGACGGGCGCGGATCGCCTCGAGGCTTGACACGTGCACGATCGTGACCGGGCACCGCGCCTCCTCGGCGAGGTACATCGCGGTCCACGCCGCGTCGCCCTCGGCGATTGTCGGTCGGGAGCGCTCCCAGCCTGACAGCGAGTCGAGACCGAGGGCGGCCTCGTGCCGCATGCAATGGTCGACAATGTCGCCGTCCTCAGCGTGCACGAGGGCTTGCGCGTTGTGTGCCGCGATCTCGGCGAAGGCTAGGCGCATCTCTGCGTGGTTGAGGCTGCCGATTCCGCCGAGGTTGCGGGCCTCCTCACCTCGGTACGGCATGAAGAGCTTGAAGGTTCGGATGCCCCCGGCGACGGCTTCAGGGATCTCCGCGACCTGTCCCATGTCCATGAGGCAACCGTGGAAGAGCAGGTTGATCATGGACTGTGACGTGGCGGCGGCGAGACTCATCCGGTAGGAGTCGAGCAGTGATGGCGGTCCGAACTGGACGTAGTTCAGCGCGGTTGTGCACCCGCCGGCCAGCGCACCTCGAGATTCGACGGCGAAGTTGTCGTCCGGGCCGAGCCCGGGGACGTGGTTGAACTCCGGCGCCCGCTGGTTGATGTGGGCATGTGTGTCGATCGCGCCGGGGATGACCCAGCGGCCCTCCGCGTCCAGCGTGGTGGCCGCCGGACCGAGGTCTTCCCCGTCGCCGGAGATCGCCACAATGTGCCCGTCGCGAACCGCGATGTTGCGCAGGGTGGTGTCCGTGCTCGACAGCCGCGCGTTCGTGACGACGAGTTGCAGGCCATTATCGGGTGATGTCACTGCTGGTCCATCCAGTTCTTTTCGAGATAGTCGGGTTGTACATAGCCGTGGGACAGTTGCCGCGCCAGCCAGGCCGGCCGGCGCGATTGGGGTAGGTCGCGGTACTCCCGCCAGAGGAGTCCGATCGCGGCGCCGGCGAATGCCTGGTAGTCGAGAACGTCGTTGAGCCGGTCTGGGCTGTCGAGTAGGGCCGCCGCATCCGCCGGCTCCAGGGTGCGCGGCGCGAGGTCGACGAACGCGGCGAAGCAAGCGGCCTCCACCTCGGCGACTCGGGCCAGGCTCGGCCGCCCGCCGGGAAGCGAGTCAACCTGGTTGACCAGCTCGTCGTAGAGATCGAGCCATTGGCCACGCCGCGGTTCTTCGAGCCAGAGCGCCGCGCAGAACAGCATGAGCGAGTGGTGGCGGATCATGCTGTAGCCCTCGACGAGCGGGCGCAGCTGGATCTGCAGGACATCGTTGGTCAACGACATCTCCAGCCTGCTCTCGTCCTCGAGCAGCACGGCAAGCTCGGGCCGGCGCCTCAGCGCCGGGGCGTAGGCCCGTCGCAGCAGTTGGAGGAAGAACGCGCCGTCGGGCAGGTGGCGGACCTGGCGTGGCACGGTCGCCGGCTCCAGCCAGGCGAGCATGAAGTTGCCGAACACGCCGTCGGCCGCCGATGCCACTCGGTGCGGGACAACCGGCGCAGGGTCCGCGACACTGCCGGCCTGAGCTACCAGCGGTGCCGCGAGCTCGTGGGCTTTCAGCACCCATTTGTTCGCTCGGTCATCCTCGACCGGACTCGTCCGCCACCACGTGGGTGCGCTTGTCATGCCATCCCCGTTCACTGAGTAAGCCGCGCAAATGTCGCTGACTCGAGCCGCGACAAAAGCGCATACAAAAGCGCCGTGACAGCGGTGAGAACCGTGAGCGCCGACCAGAGCGTCAGGTACTCGGAGCTGCCGATACTGATCGCGACGACGTTGCCGATGCCGTTGCCGGTGGCAAGGATTTCGGCGAGGACCGCTCCCAGGATCGACCCGGGGAGCGCGACTCGCGCACTGGCCGCGAGCGCGGGCGAGGCATAGACCATCTGGATGCCGAAAGCTCGCATCCGGCCCATCCCGTAGACGTGGGCAAGTTCAGTCGCGGGTTTCGGCACCGCGCGCAGCGCCGCGAGGACGATCACCAACGTCGGGACGAAGGTCACCGCGCCCGCCAGCACCGCAACGGTGGCCAGGCCGCGGCCGAAGATCAGCGCGATGAGCGGTGTCATCGCGACCAACGGGACAGCGCGCAGCGTCATGACGATGGGCAGGAACATGCCCTCGACCAGCTTCGAGCTCAGGAATAGGGCCGCCGCCGCGATGGCCACAGCGGTGCCGACGGCGTACCCGATCGCCGCGTCGCGCAGAGTCTGTGCCAGCTGCTCGAACATGTGGCCCAGGTGGGCGCCGGCGCCTGGTCCGGTGAACAGGTAGGAGAACACCTGGTCCGGCGTCTTCGCTATGTAGGAGCTCAGGCCGAGGCCTTTGACCAGCCCGTACCACAGGACGATGACCATGGCGAACGACGCGACCGTGCGCGACAGGCCACCCAAGCCACCCTTACCGTCGTTGTCCGGAGATGCGCCGGTCAGTTCCGTTGTCGTGTCGCTGAATGCGAGGCGCCGCGCCAGCGCACCGATGCCGAGGTACACCACCGTCGAAACCAGCGTGGCCAGGATCGCAACAGCCCAGGCCCGCTCCACTTCCAGAGCCTGCTGTGCCTGCACCAACTGGGCACCCAGTCCCGCGTCACCCCCGAGGTACTCCCCGATCATGGCGCCGACCATCGCGGCCGGTGCCGCGAGACTCAGCGCGCCGGCTATCGAGGGCACAGCCGCGCGCAACCGGACGCGAAGCAGCGTGAACCACTGAGGTGCCCCGCACACGTGGGCAAACTCGACCGCGGCACGGGGGGCGCTAGCGAATCCGAGGAGGGTGCCCAGCAGCGTCGGGAAGAACACCGACAGCCCCGCCATCACCACCTTGGTCTGGTCCGGGTCGAACAGAACGATGAGCAGCGGCGCGACGGCGATCGTCGGCGTCGAGTAGGTAGTCATCGCGATGCGGGTCAGAATGCTCGCCAAGGCGGGCACAGCCAGGCACGCACTCGCCACCGCGAACGCCGCCAGGTTGCCCCAAAAATAACCCTGCGCCGCCTCCAGCAAGGTCGTCCGGACGTGCACCAGGTAGAAACCGTCCTCGATGAGGGCGGTCACCACCTGGCTGATCGTCGGGACGATGTGCTTGCCCGCGGCCACCGTGACCGCGACGACCTCCCACAGTGCGAGCAGGACGAGGACGCCGGCAAGCGGTGGCAGCCAACCTCCCGTTCGCAGCCGCAAGCCCCACCCGGGGAGGCTCCTCGTCGGAGCCGACACCTCCGCCGTGCTCATGACACGACCGCGCTCGGCGTCGTGCTCCGACCGTCGAACAGCACGGCGCTGAGCCGGTCGGTGTAGGTGTGGAACTCCGGCGAGCGCAACATGTCCGGCGTGCGGGGCCGGGGCAGCTCGATCGGAATGGTCTCCACGACGTGCCCTGGACGTGGGGCCATGACTGCCACCGCGTCGGAGAGGAACACCGCTTCGGGGACTGAGTGGGTGACCATCAGAGTCGTCGTCTGACGCTCAGCCCACACTCGCAGCAGCTCCAGGTTCAGGCGCTGGCGAGTCATCTCGTCGAGTGCCCCGAAGGGCTCGTCGAGCAGTAGGAACCTCGGCTCATGGACCAGCGAGCGCGCGATCGCGACCCGCTGGCGCATACCGCCGGACAGTTGCGACGGCTTTGCCCGCTCGAACCCGGCCAGGCCGACCAGTTCGATCAGCTCGTGCAGCGCGGCCTCTGATGCCGGTAGGCCCGCGGCCTGCAGTGGCAGCTTCAGGTTGTCCACCACGCTGCGCCAGGGAAGCAACGCCGAGTCCTGGAACGCGATCCCGAGGTGGTGGTTGAGCCTGGCGACAGAGGGCCTCTCGCCGTGCACGAGCGCGGTCCCGCTGGAGGGTTGCTCGAGATCAGCGAGGATCCGCAGCATCGTCGACTTGCCACAACCGCTCGGCCCGAGCAGCGACAGGAAACCGCCCTGGGGCACGTCGAGGTCGACATTCGACAACGCGACGACAGTCTCCCGGTGAAGCACGAATTCCTTGGTGACGCCTCGAACGAACACGCCTACCTCGCCGCCGCTCATACCGTCGCCCTGCCCTTGTAAACCTCCTCGAGGATCTGCCGCGTGAACATCGACGGGTCCGCGTTGACGCCGCCCAGCTTCAGTGAGTTGACCGTGCCGGCGATGAGACCGTCGGACATCCAGAGCAGGCCGTGCGCCTTCGTCTCGTCGGTCTGCACGACATCGATCTCGGATCTGATCGCCATCTTCTGCTGGTTCATGTCCAGACCGAGGTCCTTGCCGTACCGGTTGACCGCGAGATCGGCGGCAGCGTCGGGGTTGGCGAGCGCGTCGGTCCACCCCAGCGACTCACCCTGCATGAGCGCAACGATCTGGGCGCGTTTGACAGGGTCGTCGAGGCTCGACTGCTTGACGATGTAGGACTCTTCCATCAGCGGGTAGCCGAAGTCGTCGAGCCGCATCGTGTAAGGCTCCACGCCTTTGATGCGCAAGAAATTCGGCTCGTTGCTGTAGAAGCCCATGATCCCATCGAGCTCACCGGTCACCAGTGGCGTCGGGTCGGACTGCAGTGGAACGATGGTGAAGGTCGACTGGTCCACCTTGTTTGCAGCGAGGAACGCGGTGAAGACAGGCATGTCGAGCGCCTGCACACCGATCTTCTTCCCAGCAAGCTCCTGCGGAGTCTTGATCGGAGCAGCCGCGCGAGAGATGAGAACAAAGGGGTTCTTCTGGAAGCCAGCAGCAATGATCTTGATATCGGCGCCGTTGTCGATTGCCTTGACCGCCTGTGCCGTGTGAGTAATTCCGACCAGCGCGCGTCCGGACTCCACAACCGGTTCGACCGTCAGGTTCGGCCCACCGGAAAGTAGGTCGACCTGCAGGTTGCGATCCCGCCAGTAGCCCTTCGAGTCGGCGAAGAAACTCCCCGCGAACTGCACGTTCTTGATGAACACTAATTGCAGGGCAGCCTTGCCGCCGCCGGCTGACTGCGGTGCCCCGTTGTCAGTGGCCGGTTGGGAGCACCCTGCCAACAGAGCAACCGCGGCCAGCAGGGCAGCAGCGCCGCTGAACGCGCGGAAAAGATGACGTCGACGCTTGGGTCCGTGGCCGATTCGGCCAGTTGTGAGGTCGCCGTTGCCGACGAGCAGATCGTGGGGACGCATGCTTACTGACTCCTTAGACAGCGCGGACAGAACAGACAGGGCGCGACCGAGGGCTCGGCACGCCGGCGGAACCGTCCGCGCGGATTGAGCTGTGGGACGTCGTGCCGGAGCTACCAGTGCGGAAGAGAATTCGTCAGACCGTGCTCGACGCTGCACCGCGACCGGAGAGTTCTTCGACTGTTCTCAACAGGGCGGAGTGGTCGAGCCCGCCGTGACCCTGGGCGTTCAACGAGGCGATCAGCCCGGCGACCTGGGCGCCGAGCGGGATGGCCACGCCTGCCTCACGCGCAGCCTTGGTGACGATGCCCATGTCCTTGTGGTGCAGAGCGACCCGGAATCCGGGCGCGAAATTGCGATTGAGCATGTTCGCGGCTTTGCGCCGCAGGACCGTGCTGCCAGCCAGACCGCCGCCGAGAACTCTTACGCCAGCCTCGGCGTCGACACCGTGCGCCTCGAGAAAGACGATGGCCTCGGCGAGCAGCTCGATGTTGCCGGCGACGATGAGTTGGTTCGCCGCCTTAACCGTCTGACCCGAACCGGACGGACCCACGTGCACGATGGTTGCACCGACGGCTTCGAGTACTGCCGAAGCCGCGTCGAAGTCCTCGGCCGCTCCCCCGACCATGATCGACAGAGTCCCCTCGATCGCACCGCCCTCTCCACCGGAGACCGGGGCGTCGAGCACCCGCATACCCCGATCCGCGCCCTGAACGGCCATTCGCCTCGAAACCTCGGGCAGGATCGAGGAGAAGTCGATGATCAAACTCCCCTTCGCGGCGTTGTCGAACACCCCGCCCGGACCGGCAAGCACGAGTTCGACGTCCGTCGAGTCCGGGACCATGGTGGCAATGACATCGGCGTTGTCGACGGCCTCGGCGATGCTGGCGGCCCCCCGGCCTCCCGCCTCGATCAGTGCCGCGACCGCCTCCGTTCCGCGGTTGAAGCCGACCACGTCGAAGCCGGCACCCACGAGATTCGCCGCCATCGGGCGGCCCATGATTCCCAGCCCGATGAACGCGATCTTCGAAACCGTGCCACTACTCATGGTGGACCCCTTCAACGCGCTGAGGGCAATCTAGTTCCGCTGTGCGAAACTCTCGGTTCCTTGTGTGGACCAGTAGACCTGGCTGAAGGGGACCGCGTCAACGAAGAGCGCAGGGGTTTACGACGCTGTAATGCAGTGAATGGGGTGTCACATCAGGCGAGGAGTCGCCGGACACCAGAGGCACGAGCGAGGTTCAGCCCGCGGATGGCCGATCGAGGTGCAGCTCAGTGGCGAGCTTGTCGGCCGCGTGAGAAAGCAGGGGTACGGCGTGCCGGACCAACTCGTCGGACATGCGAGTCAACGGGGCAGACAGCGAGACCGCCGCGCGCACCGGTGAGCCTGGCACGGCCACCGCGACGCAGCGCACGCCCAGTTCCTGTTCCTCGTCGTCAGTCGCGTATCCCTGCCGGACGACCTGGTCGAGCTCAGCGGAGTAGGCAGCAAGGTCGGTGATGGTGGCAGGGGTGTAGGCAGGCATCCCCGTTCGCCGGACGATCGCCAGCGCCTGCTCACGGGGTAGTTGCGCGAGCATCGCCTTCCCCGACGCCGTGCAGTGCGGCAGTGCCAGCCCGCCGACCTCGCTCACCATGCGCATGGCGTGGCGGCCCGGCACCTGCGACACATCGACGATCCGATCGCCTTCGAGCATCGACAGGTTTGCGCTCTCACCCAGTTCGTCCGCGATCTGCTGGAGGTGAGGTGCCGCCCAGTGGCCGAGAAGCCTGTTGGAGGCGCCTACCAGCCGCGCGAGGCGGGGGCCGAGGGCGTAGCCGCGGGAGGGTTCCTGCCGGACGTACCCCAGAGCCACGAGCGTGCGGATCATCCGATGCACACTCGGCTTCGGAAGGTTCACCCGAACGGCCAGCTCCGAGAGCCCTACTCTGCCGCCGGCATCCGCCATCGCCTCCAGCAACTCGAAGGCACGCTGCACCGAGTGGATACCGGAGGTCGAGCGGATCGACTGGGTGTCATCCCTCGCGCCATCGTTCAGCAAAGTCAACCTCTCGGACTCGAAGCTCCGAACACGCGGCAGCCGATCTGACTATATCCGCACCTCCAGCGTCGGGGCCGCGCGTCACGCGCAGGTCACCTCTGCTGGCATGACACGCACACATCGTCGCGATCTCCATGGGGGATCTACCCAGCCCACAGGCGGACCAGTCGATCGCATACGGTTGGCCGCGAGCGAACTAGACCGAACATGAGCGAGCGCACGAACCAATGAAGGGTCTCAGTTGAACTGAGACCCTCAGCAAGCTAGTTGATCATGTACGGTACGATCGCAGCAGGTCAACACGGTGGCCAGGCGGGTCGGACTTCACTTCCGCGAGCGCAACGAGCGCGCCCGAGGGCAGCGCGCGGATCTGAGCCTGTGCGACCGGATCGACATCCCGCCTGTAGCTCAACGGCGACTACACCCGCAGCCGCGCGCGCAACTCGTCCCAGGAGACCGCGCCAGGGGCTCGCTCACCGGTGCGAGTGCGGCGCTCCGCGTGCGAGCAGCCGCCGGTAGCCGTCATGCCCACGTGCGGAGGTCAGCCACGCGACCCGACGCCACGCCTCCAACGTCCGGTGTACCTCGGTGAGATCCAGCGACTCGGTCGCGGCGGCCATCACCTCGCACCATGCTAGCCGCGGACGTAGCTGCCCGGTGCGTCCTCGCGCGGGGGGTGGGTCGCGTTTCCGAGCGGTCGAGGATCGCGTCGCTCCCCGGCGTGCTGAGCGATCCATTCCGTCCAGTCTTCCCACCAGCTCTTGGTCTGCTCAGTGGCCTGGGACCGCCATGCGTCGGACTCCTCGGGCAGAGTGTCGGACTCGCTGTACCAGTGCTTCGACTTTGGGCTGGGCGGGTTGACCACACCGGCAATGTGGCCCGAATTCGATAGCACGAAGCGCACGGTGCCGCCGAGTAGGCGGGCCCCACTGAATACAGCCGGCCACGGTGCGATGTGGTCATCCTCGGCGGTGACCACATATCCGTCCTGGTGGATCTGGCCCAGATCCAGTCGCTCATCGGCAAGACTCATCTCGCCTTTCGCCAGTTGATTCTCCAGGTAACACGACCGCAGGTACTCGAGGTGCATGCTGGCTGGCATGCGGGTCGAGTCGGAGTTCCAGGTGAGCATGTCGAACGGCGCCGGATCCTTGCCCAGCATCCAGTCGTTGATCACGTAGTTCCAGACTAGATCGGTCGCCCGGAGCAGGTCGAACGTGGTCTTCATGTCGTCGGCCGGCAGGTAGCCGGACCGACTTATCCGTTGCTCCAGCCGGGCAACAGTCTCCTCGTCGGTGAAGACTCCGAGCTGCCCCGGTGCCTGAAAGTCCAACAGCGTGTTCAGAAGCGTCAGAGAGGAGATCCGCTTCTCGCCTCGGGCCGCCAGCCATGCCGTGGTCGCGGCGCCCAGGGTGCCACCCAGACACAGCCCCACCAGGTTGACCTCCGGTGCGCCGGTGATCTCCTCGACGACGTCGAGTGCGGCCAGCGGGCCCTCCCGCAGGTAGTCACTCATCGTGACGTCGCTCAGACTCTCGTCGGGGTTGCGATAGCTGATCATGAAGCAGGTATGACCGTGTTGCACGGCCCATTCGACGAGACTCTTCCCTGGCGCCAGGTCCATGATGTAGTACTTGTTGATCCACGGCGGGCTGAACAGCATCGGCACCTCGTGGACGGACTCGCTCTGCGCCTCGTACTGGATCAGCTCGATCAGCCGGTTGCGATACACCACCTTGCCCGGCGTGATCGCCAGTTCTCGACCGACCTGGAACTGGCCGGGGGTGACCTGGCGCGGCCAGCCGCGGTTGGTGATCACGTCCCGCACGAGATTGCGCATCCCGCGGACCAGGCTGAGCCCGCCGGTGTCGATCGCCTGCTTCAACGGAGCCGGGTTGGTCAGCGGAAAGTTCGTCGGCGCGGTGCCGGCGATGAGTTGCCCAACGGCGAAGTCCAGCTTCGCGCGGCTAGGGGGGTCCAATCGTGCTCGCTCGGCCAACTCGCGGACACAGTCGGAGAACAACTTGTGTTGCTGACGCGCCAGATAGAACCAGGCGTTGGAGGTATAGGCAGGATCCGCATAGCGACGATCACGCGTGTCCAGGTCAGCGGGCCCTGTCACATCCAACCCGACGGCACGCAACAGGGTTGTCAGCGCAGCCTGGGCGCTGCGTGCGGAAAAGCTTGTCGCGGTCTGGGTGACCCCGAGCGGCTGGCCCGCCAGGGATGCGACCGCCCGGCGCAGCGCGCCGGAGACGCCCACCGGGTCCACCTGAGCGGTGACGGCATCCGTGTCCATCAGTTCGCGAAGGTCGGCGACGAAATCGCCAGCTGTCTCTTGCAACCTGTTGATCGACTCTTGGGTGGAAGTCAACATTGACTCCTGTTTCTGTTCAAGTCAGCTGCCCGGGCGCCTCAGGTACCTCCAGGTGTGAGGTTGTGCCGGGACAACCGAGGGCTGGTCACATGGCCAATCCGCCATTGATCGAATACACCTGGCCGGTGATGTAGGCGGAGTCTGGGTCGGCGAGGAACTCCACCACCCGCGCGACCTCATCGGGCTGACCGAGCCGCCGCATCGGTATTCCTGAGATGATCTTGTCGAGAACCTTCTCGGGTACTCCGGCAACCATGTCGGTCTCGATGTAGCCGGGCGCCACGCAGTTGACCGTGACGCCCTTGGTGGCCGCCTCCTGAGCCAGGCTCATGGTCAGTCCGAACAGCCCCGACTTCGCGGCGGCATAGTTCGCCTGGCCCATGTTGCCCTGCTCGCCGATCACCGAGCTGATGTTGACGATGCGTCCCGACCCGCGCTCGCTCATGTGCGTGTAGACGAGCCTGGACAGGTAGAAGGCGCCCGAGAGGTTGACCTGGATCACCCGGTCCCAGTCGTCGGGCTCCATCTTGTGCATCATCCTGTCCGCGGTGATGCCGGCGTTGTTCACCAGCACATCGATCCGCTCGTGCTGTTCCATCACCTCGTCGACCACCCGTTGGCAGTCCTCCTTGGATCCGATGTCGCCCTGGTGCACGGTGCAGCCCTGGTACTCGTCGGCGATCTGCTTCGCCGCGTCCGGGCTGTTGGAGTAGCCGATGGCCACCCGCATGCCGTGCCCGGCCAGGCGTCGGCTGATCGCAGCCCCTATCCCGCGCCCGCCTCCGGTGACCAGGGCAACCTGATCAGTCATGTCCGTCATAGCTCAGCCCTTGCCCGCCTTGACCTGCTCCTGCATCGTCTCCACCACTGTCGGGTCGAGAAGGGTGGAGGTGTCGCCCAACGGCTCGCCCTCGGCGATGTTCTTGAGCAGCCGGCGCATGATCTTGCCGGACCTGGTCTTCGGCATGTCCGGTGTGAAGATCACCTCGGCCGGGCGGGCGAGCTTGCCGATCTGCTTGGCGACGTGCTCGCGCAGCTCCGCGGCCAGTTCGTCCGTGCCCTCGCGGTCCCCCCTGAGCGAGACGAAGGCCACGATCGCGTGCCCGGTATCCGGGTCCTTGCGGCCGGTCGCCGCCGCTTCCGCGACGGAGTCGTGATCGACCAGCGCGCTCTCCACCTCGGTGGTGGAGATGCGGTGCCCGGACACGTTGGTGACGTCGTCGATGCGGCCCAGCAACCAGAAGTCGCCGTCCTCGTCCACGCGGGCGCCGTCGCCGGCGAAATAGGCGTCGGAGTACTTCGACCAGTAGCTGTCGCGGTAGCGCTCGTCGTCGTTGAACAGACCGCGCATCATGCCCGGCCACGGCGAGCGCAGCACCAGATTGCCGCCACCGCCCGGCCCGACCGTGTTGCCCTCGTCGTCGTAGATCGCGGCGTCGACCCCGGGGAACGGTTTCGTCGCCGATCCCGGTTTCAGCGGCGTGATCCCCGGTAGCGGCGTGATGAGGATGTGCCCGGTCTCGGTCTGCCACCACGTGTCGACCACCGGACAGGTGCCGCCTCCGACATGGCGCCGATACCACTCCCAGGCCTCGGGGTTGATCGGCTCGCCGACACTGCCCAGCACCCGCAGCGAGGACAGGTCGTGGGACTCGGCATGTTCGGGCCCCCACTTCATGTGCGAGCGGATCGCGGTCGGTGAGGTGTACAGGATGTCGACCCCGTACTTCTCGATGATCGACCACCAGACGTCCTTGTCTGGGTGGCCCGGGGTGCCCTCGAAGAGCACACTCGTCGCCCCGTTGGCCAGTGGGCCGTAGACGATGTAGCTGTGCCCGGTGATCCAGCCGACGTCGGCTGCGCACCAGTAGACCGAATCGGGTTTGAGGTCGAAGACGTAGTGGTGGGTAGTGGCCACGCCCGCCAGGTAGCCGGCCGTGGTGTGCACGACGCCCTTGGGCTTGCCGGTGGTGCCGCTGGTGTAGAGCAGGAACAGCAGATCCTCGGAGTCCATCGGTTCGCACGGGCAGGACTCTGGATCCTCGCTCTGGTCCGCCACGAGGTCCTGCCAGAAGACGTCGCGGCCATCCTGCATCGCGACGTCGCCGCCGGTGCGTTGCAGCACCACGACGTGCTCGATCTTGGTCCGGACGCTCGACAGACCCTCGTCGGCGTTGGCCTTCTGCTCGACGGTCTTTCCGGCCCGCATCGCTTCGTCCTGGGTCACTAGAACGGTGCAGCCCATGTCCCCGACCCGCTCGGCCGCCGCTGTGCCGCTGTAACCGCCGAAAATCACGGTGTGCGGGGCCCCGAGTCGGGCACACGCCAGCATCGCGACAGCGATCTCCGGCACCATCTGCAGGTAGATCCCGACCGGGGTGCCCTTGCCCACGCCCAACGACTTCAGCCCGTTCGCGAACTTGACCACATCGCGCTGCAGGTCGGCGTAGGTGATGTCGCGACACGCGGGGTCGTCCGGGCCACTGTCGGGCACGAAGTGGTAGGCGACCTTGTCGCCCTGGCCGTGCTCCACCCAGCGGTCCACGCAGTTGTGGGCGGCGTTGAGCTTGCCGCCGAGGAACCACTTCGCGTACGGCTGCTCCCACTCGAGCACCTGCTCGTACGGAGTGAACCAGTCGAGTCGTTGTTTGGCCTGCGCATCCCAGAAATCCTCCAGGGACGCGTCGTAGATGTCGGGCTGTGCGTTGGCCTGCCGGGTGAATTCCCCGTCAGCCTCGTAACGCTTGGTGTCCTTCGCCAGTGTGTCGATCGTCGTCGACGTGTCGTCGTCGGCCACGGTCTCCCTCCGTCCAGACGGTTTCGGTACGAATCTGACCACTTGATGGCGTGTGGTTTGCGTCACTAGCGTTACCGGTGCGGCGCTGGCCGAAACATGCGATTCGCCCCGCGCCGACTTGTTGACCAGCAATGATCAGGTGTCGCCTGCCGGACAGCGGTGCCTGAAATGACGCAGCCGCCGGTAATTCCGCCCCACTCGGCACCCTGACTGTCACCTCGTCGCGGGGGTTCGACGGGGCAGCGAGCCCCCGGGCGGGTTCTCCCTGGACGCCAGTCAGGCTGTAGACGACAACCCTGAAGACTGATCAGATGCGGCAAAGATCAAGGCACTGGCGCCTCGCCTCCACACCGCCAGGTCATGAACTGGTCGGGCATTAGTTCACCTTCCCGTGAGGTTGTGGGTGCGCGGTCCAGCTGGCGAGCAGATTCAGTGCTTGTTGTGAGGGTGTGTCGGGTGCGGCGGTATAGGCGACGATCGTGAGTCCTGGGTCGGCGGCGATTTCGAGGGCTTCGTAGTCGAGGTCGAGGTCGCCGACGAGTGGGTGGGTGAGCGGTTGTGCGCCGCTTTGGTAGTACTTGACGTCGTGGGCGGCCCAGCGTTCGCGGAATTCCTGGCTGCGGGTGCATAGCTCGCCGATGAGATCGGTCAGTGCCCGGTCGTAGGGGTCGCGGCCGGCTTCGGCGCGCAGGCTGCCGACGGCGGCGTGCGCGATGCCGTCCCAGTCGCGGTAGAACCCGCTGGCGCGGCGGTCGAGGAAAACGA
Organism: Pseudonocardia sp. Cha107L01; assembly: GCF_052566575.1. NCBI lineage: Bacteria > Bacillati > Actinomycetota > Actinomycetes > Pseudonocardiales > Pseudonocardiaceae > Pseudonocardia > Pseudonocardia sp. Cha107L01. The sequence goes on along the minus strand of NZ_CP199579.1, from coordinate 2,289,399 downwards.
ATCTGGCGAGGTTGACCGGCCGGGCGGGGTCTTCGAAAGCTGGTGCGTAGAGGGCCTGTCCGAGGTGGTTGGTCGCGAGGATGTCGAGGCGTCCGTTGCGGACGAATGCGGCGGCGCCGGTCATGGTGTCGAGCAGGCGTTGCACGCTGGGGCGCATCTGCGCCCGAGTGGGGCGGCGCCTGGGTGATCGACGGGTGTTGCCGGTGTTGGCGGTGCGCACGAGGTCCTCCAGGTGGGCGCGTTCGACGTCGTCGAGATGCAGGGCGCGGGTGATCCCGTCGAGCACCTCGACCGACGCGCCGCTGGCGTCTCCGCGTTCGAGCCGGGCGTAGTACTCGATGGAGATCCCGGCCAACAGCGCGACCTCTTCGCGGCGTAGCCCCGGTACCCGTCGTCTGCCGCCGTAGTTGGGCAGCCCCGCCTGGTCCGGGGTGATCCGGGCCCGGCGGGTGGTGAGGAACTGGCGGATCTGCGTCCGGATGTCATCCCCGCTGTGCACCTTGCTGAGGTTACGGCCGCCGCGCGCGGGTAGGGATGCCCTGCCAGTACACCCATCAACAGGCACTCCCTCACGACGCGAACCGGTGGTTTCGTGGATGTGTCACCGCCGGCACGGCCGGTCAATGAGCACCGGGAGCCCTTCGAATGTCCGAGAGTCACACCCCCGCACGGTCACAGCAGGTGGGGTCACGACAGGCGAGGTCGCGGCACAGTGTTGCGACGCTGTCGGCGGCGGTGCTCGGGTTCTTCGTGATCACGTTGGACGCGGTCGTGGTCAACGTCGCGCTTCCCTCGATCCGGGCCGATCTTGGTGGCGGGATGACCGGGTTGCAGTGGGTCCTCGACGGCTACACGTTGATGTTCGCTGCCCTGTTGCTGTCCAGCGGGGCTCTGTCGGATCGGATCGGTGCGAGGCGGGCGTTCGGTGCCGGCATCGTGGTTTTTGTGGTCGCGTCGGCCGCATGCGGGTTGGCGCCCGGTCTGGCGGCGCTGGTGGTGGCCCGGTTCGTGCAGGGCGCGGCGGCGGCGGTGATGACGCCGGCGTCGATGGCCTTGATCGGGCAGGCCTACCCCGATCCGGTGCGGCGGGCCCGCGCGGTCGCGGTTTGGGCGATGGGCGGCGCGGTGGCCTCGACCTCGGGCCCTCTGTTGGGTGGGCTGCTGACGTTGGTGTCGTGGCGGCTGATCTTCGTGATCAACGTGCCGGTGGGGGCGGTGGCCCTGGTGCTGCTGGCCCGCAGAGCGCCATCGCCGCGGCGTCGGGCGCGGTTCGACTGGATCGGGCAGATCACCGCCGTGGCGGCCATGGGCGGGTTGACCTTCGGGGCGATCGAGGCGGGCGCGGTCGGGATCGGCGCTCCGAGGGTGCTCGCGGCGTTCGTGGTCGCCGTGGTCGCGCTAACCGTGTTCGTCCTCGCCGAGGCCCGGATCCTGCATCCGATGGTGCCTTTGGGGCTGTTCCGGAGTCGGAACGTGGCGATCTCGAACGCGGTCGGGTTCGCGTTCGTCGTCGGTTACTTCGGTTTGCCGTTCGTGATGAGCCTGTACCTGCAGCAGCTACGCGGTCTGACTCCGGCCGGGACCGGGCTGGTGTTCGCGCCGATGATGCTCACCGGTCTGGTGCTAACCCCGTTCAGCGCCCGGATCGTCGAACGGGTCGGCGCCCGCGTGCTGGTCGTCGGCGGACTCACCGCGATGACCGCCGGCTTGGCGGCGCTGGCGTTCGCGCCGCCGGCAACCCCGTTCTGGGTGCTGGCCGCGCTGATGGTGCTGGTCGGGCTGGCCGGCCCGCTGACCATGCCACCCACCATGGCGGTACTGCTCAACAGCGTCCCGGGCCACCAGGCCGGCACCGCGAGTGGGGTGTTCAACACCAGCCGCCAGGTCGGCGGCGCACTGGCCGTGGCGGTGTTCGGTGCGCTGCTCGCCCAACCCGCCGGGTTCTTGACCGGCATGCGCACCAGCCTGCTGATCGCCGCCGCCGTCGCCGCCCTCGGGGGTGGGTTCGCACTGCTGCTCGCCCGACCCGCTCACACTCAGCCCTCACCGACCGGCCACGAACTCGCCGAGGTCGCGGCGACATGACCGAACAAGCCGACCCGGCCGCTGCAACCTCAACAGACAGGGAGAAAGACATGACCGCTGGTACCGAACCCTCAGGCGCACAGAAGATGTTCGGTGACTTCGCACCGGCGCTGGTGCACTTCACCGACGACGTCCTGTTCGGCGAAGCCTGGACCCGCCCGCAGCTGACCCCGAAGGAACGCAGCCTGATCACCGTGGCGGCGCTGATCACCGGCGGGAACACCGAACAGCTCGTCTTCCATCTCGGCCTGGCCCGTGACAACGGCGCCACCGCCGAAGAGCTGATCGAGGCCATCACCCATCTGGCGTTCTACGCCGGCTGGCCCAAAGCCATGTCCGCGATGGCCGTCGCCAAACAGGTCCTCAGCGAAGACCCACGTCCCAGCAACTGAGAACGGAAGGCACACGAACCATGCGCGGAGCTGTCCTGCACGCCCCCGGCGACATCCGGGTCGAACAACGCGACGACCCCACAATCGCCGCATCCACCGACGCCATCATCCGCGTCACCGCGACCTGTGTGTGCGGGTCGGACCTGTGGCCCTATCGGGGCATCGAACAAGTCGAGGGTCCCGCCCCGATGGGGCACGAGTACGTGGGCATCGTCGAGGAGATCGGCGCTGAGGTCACCACCGTGAAACCGGGCCAGTTCGTCGTCGGGTCGTTCTTCGCCTCCGACAACACCTGCCCGATCTGCCAGGCCGGCTACCAATCGCGGTGTGTGCACGCCGAGCTGATGGGCACCATCGGCACCCAGGCCGAGTACGCGCGCATCCCCCTGGCCGACGGCACCCTCGTCGCCACCCCCGACCTACCTGGGGATGACCTGCTCCCGAGCCTGCTCGCCGCCTCCGACGTCCTGGGCACCGGATGGTTCGGCGCGGTGGCCGCCGAGGCCGGCCCGGGTAAGACCGTCGCCGTGGTCGGCGACGGCGCGGTCGGGTTGCTCGGAGTGCTCGCCGCCCGCCAGTTGGGCGCCGAGCGGATCATCGCGGTGAGCCGGCACGAGTCCCGCCAGAACCTGGCCCGCGATTTCGGGGCCACCGACATCGTCACCGAACGCGGCGATCAGGGCGCCGACGCGGTCAAGGAACTCACCGGCGGCCTCGGCGCCCATTCGGTGATCGAGGCGGTCGGCACCCAGGAGTCGCTGATGCAGGCCATCCGCTCCACCCGACCCGGCGGGCACGTCGGCTACGTCGGAGTCGCCCACGACGTGACGCTGCCCGGCGACGAGCTGTTCTTCTCCGGCATCCACCTGCACGGTGGCCCGGCCCCGGTCCGCCGCTTCCTACCGGAGCTGATCGAGCTGATCTGCAACCACACCATCGACCCCGGCAAGGTCTTCGACCTCACCCTGCCACTGGAGCAGGCCGCCGAGGGCTACCAGGCCATGGACGAACGCCGCGCCATCAAAACCCTGCTGCAGCCCTGACCCACCCCGCACTCCCACCGGAAGGAACACCATGGAACTCAAGACCGTCAACCCCACCGCCAAGGCACCCGCCGACAGGTTCACCGGCGACGTCTACGTCACCTCCATCTACAGCGGCACCGAGCCGTCACGGATGACCGTCGCCCTGGTCCGGTTCACCCCCGGGGCGCACACCAACTGGCACCGCCACGGCGTCGGCCAGACCCTGCACGTCACCGAAGGAGTCGGCCTGGTCGGCACCCGAGACGGCCACGTCGTCCGAGTGCGAGCCGGTGACACCGTCATCTGCCCACCCGACGAGGAACACTGGCACGGCGCCGCCGCCGACACCTTCATGAGCCACCTCGCCATGCTGGAGAACCTGCCCGACGGCGGTGACCCCACCACCTGGCTCGAACCGCTGCCCTACCAGGACTACCAGGCTGCCGACCAGCGATGACCGGCAGACACCAGCACCCGGCGACAGCGCGGGCAGGCAGACGCCGGCACCGACTCAGCACCGGCACTTGGAGCACGTCATGAACCCTGGGCTTGACGAGAGCGAGCAATGCCTGTGCATCGGATCCGGCCGCGACATCTCGCAACTGACGTCGGTGCTGTCTCGACACCAGTTCGACGGCGCCCTTCTCCAGGTTGTCGAGCCCGAGGACGCATGTCCACCGGACGGTTCCTTCGAACCCGAGAGCGCCACCGACGCCATGCACAGGTGGTCGGCCACGGCGTTCGACGAGAACGGATGCGACTCTGCTCGCGCGATTGCTGACATGACCTGGACGGCGCCCGACGCGTCCACACCGTCGATCGATGGTCTGGCCCGCTTCGAGGGAGGCGTCACCGAATTGGCCCGGCGCCGACCGCAGGTCTGTGTCTCGATGTACGACCTGAACACCTTCGGAGGTGCGATGGTCCCCACCATGGTGACCTCGCACCCCAAGGTCTGGATCTGTGGCGCAATCGTCGAGAACCCCTACGCGACGCCGATGATCGCCTAGCGGAGGACGAACCGCCGCCGAGAACCACCCGAGCAGCTTCTTCCGCTATTCGCCTCCAATAAGGAAGCGTTGCTCACTGCCGTGTCGGTGGATACGGTCCACGGCCAGCACCACGGACGCGCTTGGTGCCCTGTCTGACCTGCTGTCTGAGTTTCTGGGACGTGCTCCGCTCAGTGCGATAGATGGCCGCACTGTTGAGCGCTGCGCCGGCCTGTCGGGCCAGTGTCCCGATCAGGAACCGCTCGTTGGGCGAGGGCGCGGCCGGTGCGGATACGACGAGGTAGCCGCGGTGCCGACCTAGCCCGCGCAGCGGGTATGCCCATGCCCAACCCGTTGTAGGTAGGGTGAGCGGCCCGTCCGCGCCTGCCAGCGCGTCCAGCTGGGTTCGTAGTCCGGGATCGGAGCCCCGGCTGGGCCGGTTTCCGTTTCGCCGGATTTCATCGCGGACGAGGTAGGTGCCCTCGACACGGCACGGTCCGAGGGAAGGCACGGCACTGGCCACAAGTTCGAGGATCTCGTCATCCTCGACACGGCCCTGCAGTAACAACGAGAGGGCGAAGAGCCCACACAGGTTGGTCAGCTGCTCGCGCAATCTGGCGATTACCTGCCTGTCGTCCATCGAGCGAGCTCCATATGCGAGGACCGCCCCGCGAGCGTGAGGCGCCTGGCGCCGCGGATCGCGTGGTAGTTGAACTATGGCCGACGGTCAGCGGGGGCAAGCATGGACCCCCCGGGTTGAAACCGGGCTACCTAGTCCGGCCCATCGGGCCCAGACTCACGACCCGCGCGCCCAGTAGCTGGTCAGTTGGCTGTGCGCTGTGCCAGGGTGGCTTCCGGTATCAGTGAGACAGCCACGGAAACCGGCTCCGGCCCGCGGTGGGCCTGTGAAGATCGGCGGTGTCCGCGTCAGCGAGGGGGATCGGCGCGGGAACCGCATTCCTCTCATGCTCCTCCAATCAACTTCTGCTGATCGGGTGGTGTGTCGTGTCCAATGGCATAACCCTGGGAGTCAGCGGCATCGAAGCCGAACTCGGTGATCACATCTGCGGCCTGTACCGCGGCGAGTCGCAACGAGATCAGGTCCTGATCCCGTTCCTGGAGGCCGGCCTGAGGGCGGGCGACAAGTGCCTCTGCGTCGTCGACGGGACCGATCCGACAAAGATCGTCAGGACTCTCGAGGCCCGCCTCGACGCCTCGGCGGTCGTCGACAGCAAGCAGCTCGAGGTCATCCGCGCGTCCGACATATACCTGCGGTCGGGCGCATTCTCCGCCGACGAGGTGATCGGCGCGTGGAAGGCCGCGATGTCGGACGTGATGTACGACGGGCGGTTCGACGCCGTGCGCGCGGTGGAGACGTGGTCGCGGCGCGACGTCGTGCCCGACGCTAAAGAGCTCCTGGTGCTCGAGTCCGAGATGAACCGGTACCTGCCGCTCTTCCCGCAGGTCATCGTGTGCCTGTACGACATCGACCGCTTCGGGGGCGGGATCATCATCGATCTGCTCAAGTCTCACCCCCGGGTGCTGGTGGGCGAGGTGCTCCTCGAGAACCCTTACTACCAGGCACCCGATGAGCTCCTAACCGAGGCGGCGCAGGGCGGCGGGGGTGTCACCGCGAACTCTGAGATCCAGAAGGCGGCGCAATGGTACTTCGACGAGACGACTGGCTCGACCTAGCCCGCAAGGTCGACTGGACCCCCCGCTACGTCGACGAGCGGGAGCTTTTCCCTGAGGAGATCTGCGGCCACCCGTGGCTGACGCACGACGCGTGGCGCGGCTGGAACGAGGTTTACCGCACAACCTACCGCGAGTACGTCGCAAACCAGCGCGACAAGGACGCCGCGGTACTCGGCGTGCGCGCCGCGCTCAGCAAACCGCGCCTCTTCGAGGAACTCGACCCAGGTTGGGTGCAGCTGGTCAAGTTCCACAACGGCGCGATCGCCCTGGCGGAGTACGCGGGCGCGGTCGCCGAACTGCGTATGGCTCGTTTCGGGCGCGACAGCGCCTGGCGGATGATGGCGAGCCTGGGAGCGCTCGACGAGATCCGCCACACCCAGATCCCGTTGCTGATCGGCCACGACTTGCTGGCCTACGACGGCAACTTCGACTGGACCCACAAGGCCTACCACACCAACCAGTGGGTGATCATCGCAGCGCGCCATCTGTTCGACGACATGTTCCTCGCCGCCGACGCGGTCGACCTCGCGATCCAGCTCAACTTCGTGTTCGAGACGGGCTTCTCGAATCTTCAGTTCATCGCCATGGCGGCCATGGCGGACCGCGCCCACCACCATCTGTTCGAGAAGACGCTGGCGAGCATCCAGACCGACGAGGCCCGTCACGCCCAGATCGGCCACCCGGTCCTGCGGACGCTGCTGGAGAACGGCTCCCGCGAGCGGGCTCAGTACCTGGTCGACAAGATGTGGTGGCGATCCTGGCGGCTGTTCCTCGCACTGACAGGAACCGCCATGGAGTACCTCACCCCGCTCGACGCGCGTGCGCGCTCGTTCAAGGAGTTCATGAGCGAGTGGGTGATCGAGCAGTTCATGAAGAACCTCGCCGAGTTCGACCTCGCTCGGCCCTGGTTCTGGGACCTCTTCATCGAAGAGCTTGACTACGCCCACCACAGCTTCCAGCTCGGGCTGTACACGTACCGGACCACCCTGTGGTTCGACGTCGCCAGTCCCGACCGCGCCGAGCGAGAGTGGCTCAACGACAAGTACCCGGACTGGAACGAGACCTACGGGCCGCTCTGGGAGCAGCTCGAGCGACGCTGGCAGGCCGGCGGCGAGAGCGGCACGCTGTCCTACGGGCTGCCCGCGCTGTGCAACCTCTGCCAGCTCCCGACGTTGTTCCTCAAGCCCGGGATGAACACCGCGTGCACCCTGGAGATGGGCGGTCGCCGCTATCTGTTCTGCTCCGAGCCGTGCCGCTGGATCTTCAGCAACGAGCCCGCACGGTTCGCCGGGCACAAGAGCGTCGTCGATCGCATCGTCGCCGGAGAGGCGCCCGGCAAACTGACGGACCTGCACGAGTGGATGGGTCTGGAGGCGCCGGTGGAGACCGGCAAGGACCTGCGCCGCGGCCTCGACCCGTGGCGCCTCGACCCCATCCCGACGGCGTGAGGCTGCAGCGGTGCGCATTTACCTCTTCGGTTACGCCAGCGACGACTTCGTGGGACGCGTGGTCGTCACCCCGGACGAGCGCACCGTGGCGCACCTGGCCGAGCAGCTGGTGTCCTGGGGTTTGGCGCCCGAGCGGGGCGGCTTCCTCACGGTACGCAACGAGGTCGGCGACCTCCTCGATCCCGCTTCGACCATCGCCCAGTCGGGGCTCGGACCTGGCGACATCTTCACGGTCGAGCGAGGTTGAGAGCGCTGTGGCGGCGTGGCGGTACGTCGGGACGCTGGACGACCTCTGGGAGGGCGAGATGCGCACCGTGAACGTCGGGGCCGTCGATGTCCTGCTGTGCAACCCCGACGGGGAGGTGTTCGCCTACGAGGACCGGTGCCCCCATCTGGCGAACCCACTGTCGCAGGGTGTCCTTCGGGACGGCTTCCTCACCTGTGCCGCGCACGAGTGGGTGTTCGACGCACGGACGGGTCGCGGGGTGAACCCGGCAAGCGCGTGCCTGCGTCGTTACCCCGTACGGCTCGCCGGGGACAGGATCTACGTGAGCGGAGGGCAGGTCGAATGAGCGCCACCGATGGTGCCGGACACGGGGTGGGCCCGGTGCTGCACGCAACACCGTTCGCGCGGTCGGTCGTCTCCGTCATCGAGGATGAGAACGAGCATGTGCTCGTCCAAGACGAGGGTGCCTACCTGCGCGTGCTGGCCCCGCGGATCTGCCGGCTGTCCCGGGCCGGGCTCGAGGCCGCAACGGGTCCCGCGATCCGGTTCCCCGGTGACCTCGAGGTGGTGTTGTCGTCGTTCACGGGTGTCATGCAGCTGACCGAGGATGGCGCCGTCTGGCGGCTTTCGGGTCAGTCAACGGTGGGCCCGGCCGCTCCGCTGGCAGCCGGCTGATGACCGCACCGATGGCGCGGCCGCCGGGCCGCAAGACGTACACGCGGCTCGCGGTGGGCCGGCGCATCCCGTCCGAGTACGAGCTGGTGAGCACCGATCTCCACTACAACCAGCCGGGGCGGTTCGAGCTGTCGGCCGGTAACCCGGTCGTCGACTGGTACTACCGCCACCGCGAAGGTTCCGCCCTCCAGGCGCGCGGCTGGGAACAGTTTGCCGACCCCCGCCGCACCACGTACACGAACTACACCCAGCTGCAAGACAGTCGCGAGGACGTCGTCGACGGCCTCCTGCGGGAGATCGACGACACGGCTTACGACCGGCAGCTCGACGACGAGTGGGTGAGGTTCCTCGATCGCTGGTACGCCCCGCTGCGCTTTCCCGCGCACGCTCTGCAGATGCTGGCCGCCTATGTCGGGCAAATGGCGCCCGCCTCCCGGATCACGAACTGCGCCGCGTTCCAATCAGCGGACGAGATCCGGCGCCTCCAGCGGATCGTCTACCGCACCGTGCAGCTCAGCGGCGCGCCGCTCGACGCCGAGACGGCGCGGCGGCAGCAGGCGACCTGGGAGGACGCCGCGGCGTTCCAGCCGCTGCGCGAGCTCGTCGAACGTGCGCTGGTCACTTACGACTGGGGCGAGGCGTTCACGGTGACCAACGCCGTGATCAAGCCTCGCATCGACCGCCTCGTCAACCAGGAGATCGCCGGCGCGCTCGCAACCGAGAACGGCGACCCGATCCTGACCAGCATCCACTTCTCACTCGACGAGGATGCGCGCTGGCACCGCGAGTGGACCGCGGCTCTACTGCGACACCTCATCGACGACACCCCCGGGAACGCCGAGCTGGTCGCCTCCTGGATCGAGAAGTGGAGCCCGCTCGCGTCCGACGCGCTGGACGCTTTCGCCAGCATCGTCGCCGAGGCACCCGTGCCGTTCGATCCGAGCGCGGTGACCGCCCGCATCACCGACGACGTGGCACGGGAGATGGACATCGTGCTGAAGGCGCCGCGTCGAACGACCGGGTAACACCCCGAAGTGCGCTTCCGCCGAAGCGAGACAGGCGAGGTCACTGGCGGGCGCTCGCCCAGACCTCGCACGGACCTCGCCCCGCCGGGCCGGGGGAGGTCACCACGATTCACCCCGGTGGGTCCAACCGGTGGGGTGCGCTGGGGAGCCATAGTTTCGGGGACCGCTGAGCCGCGGCACCCGATTGATCCGGTCAGTCAGCCGGCTCTGGTGCGGACCGACCTTGACCTGATCCCTTGTTCTCGCCGAGGAGATCGCTCGATGGATGACGCCGACACAATGCCTGCACCGCGCGACCGGATGTCCAGACTCTGTGGTGTCCTTGCGCTCTCCATGATGCTCTTCGATCGAGTCGAGCAGGACGAGATCCTCAAGCTCGTCACCAGTGCGGTGCCCACGCTCGGACCGTGTCGCGCCGAAGGTGTCCAGGTCGCCGGCGACGGGCTGGGACACGGTGGGGGTCGACCGGATGCGAACCTGCATCCCGAACTGCGATCGCAGCTGGAATCGCTCGCCGGGTCGGACGGGCCGCTCAGAGTGCCGGCAACCGGATGGGCGTGGGCCTATCCGCTGCGGGGCCTGGGTGGCCACCGCGGCTACCTCGTCGTTTCGGCGGCGGCCCGGCCGTCGCCCGACGAGCAGTTCCTTGTCAGAACGTTGGCCCAACAGGCCGGTGCTGCTTTGGACAGCGCCGCGCTCTACCGCGGCGAGCGGACCGCGGCGGAGGATCTCAGTCATCGGACCGCCGAGCTCGACTCGGTCAACCAAGACCTCACGAACGTGGTCTCGGACCTCGACCAGCGGGCGCGGACGCATACGGCGTTGATCAACGTGGCCGCCGCCGGAGGCGGGGAGGCGCAGATCGCGGCCACGCTCAACCAACTCACTGGCATGGCGACCGTGGTCGAGGACACCTTCGGCAACCGTCTTGGCTGGGCCGGTGACCGCGAGCCCAGAACGTCCCCCCGCACGTCGGGGTGCAGCCGGACCGAACTACTCAACCGGGTCCAGCGACACGGCCGACCGCTGCGTCACCGTGACCGGGTGCTTGCGCTGGCGCAGGCCCGCGGCGTGGTACTAGGGGTCCTCGCCCTGATCGACCCCCACCATCGGGCCGGGCCGTCCGACATGTTCGCCCTGGAGAGCGCGGCGGTCGTGCTGGCCGTGGAGCTCGCCCACCAGCGCAGCCTGGCCGAGACGGAGCTGCGGGTCCGGGGAGATCTCGTCGCCGACCTGCTGACCGGCACCGACGACGTCAGTGCGCTTGCACGCTCCGCCGCACTGGGCCACGACCTGCACCAACCCCACCAGGTCCTGGTCATCAGCTGGCCGGGCGCCGACAATATCGACAGGCTCACGCGGGTCGTCGACCAGACGGTCGTCAGAATCACCCAGGCCCGGGCGCTACTGAACCACCGTGACGGCAAGGTCGTGCTGGTCGCGCCGGCGCGCGAGGGTGGGGAGACCGGGTACGACTGGACCGAGTTGCACCGCCTCATCAGCGCCGCCTTGCCCTCGAACGCGGGAGCGATCGGGGTGGGTCGCCTGTGCGCCGACCCCAGCGGGCTGCCGCGCTCGCACTCTGAGGCGTCGCGGGCGCTGCGAGTGCGACAGACGTCGACGCAGCACCGCGGGGTGACCACCTTCGAGAGCCTCGGGTTCTACCGCATGCTCGGGAGCGAGGACAGCAATCGCGCCATGGACGAGTTCGTCCGGGAATGGCTCGGTGCCCTCATCGACTACGACGAGACCCACCATTGCGACCTGTTGCACACTCTCTGGCAGTACTACGAGTGCGCGGGCAACTATGACGCGACCGCGCATGCGCTGCTGATCCACCGAAGCACGCTGCGCTACCGGCTGCGCAGGATCCGCGAGTTGACCGGCCACGACCTCGGCGTTGTCGACACCCGGCTCAATCTGCACATCGCTGCCCGTGCTTGGCAGATCATGCGTGCCCCGACCTGAACTGACCGAGTTCGAGCGGTTCGTCGAGGCGCCGTTCAACATCTTCGGGTTGGGCTTGCCGACGAGGTACGGCTCCCACCGGGTCGCTCGCGGGTCTATCCCATGATCGGTGTTTCCGGCGGTTTGGCTAGTAGGTCTCAGCGGCCGGCCAGCGGTCACTGAAGGTGATGGCGAAGGCGTTGATCACGGGTTGCCAACGCATCGTCCATCGAGCGCGGCCTGTGCCGGTGGGGCCAGGCTACGAGTCAGTGATTCGATCGCGTTGGTCGAACAGAGTACCTTCCTGATCTCCATGTCGTAGTCCAGGAACGGCACCAATTCGTTCGAGGCAATGTGCAGGATTGTTGACTCAGCGTGCCAGCTCCCCGCCAGTCGCCCCACCGATCGGCATGCCGTCTCGGGTCGTGCCGAACCGCATGGACAGGGTCGGGAGTCCGGTCAGGTTGGACGGGACGGTCGTCGACATCACGTGGAAGACTGTTCCGCAAGCTCGGGGCCAAGGACCGCGCCGAGGCCGTCGCAACGGGGTTCCGCCGAGGCCTCCTCAACTAGGGTGCCCCGGTCTGTCACGGTGGGGTCAACGATGCGGAACCGCTGCTTATACGGAGATTGCCGACGTCTCGCTCCAGAGTCGGCGGCACTCGCCGGATCGGCGGCACACCGTGGCGCCACGGGCGCGCCTCGCGCCGCTCAGCCGGGGGTCACCGTGGTGAAGGCGTCATCGGTGCGCTGCAGGATTGCATCGATGTCATCGTCGGTATGCGCGGCGGAGAGGAACCAGTTGTGCCAGGGGTGCAGGTAGACCCCTCGGGTGGCGGCGGCCTCGGCCCAGGCGGCCGCAGTGCGGAAATCCTCGTCGCCGACGAAGGAGAGCAGGGGCATCTGCGCCGGACCGGTTTGGCGGATCTCGAGGCCGTGACTGATGGCCTGGCTGGCCAGTCCGTCGCGTAGCCGTGCCCCGGCGGCGGCAATGCGGGGCAGCGCCTCGCCCTTGCGCAGCTCGGTCAGGGTCGCCAGGCCGGCGGCGAGCGGGACGGCCGCCGTCCAGAACGAGCCGGTGACAAGATGGAGCGGGCCGCGTCGCGCAGCGCATCGGTGCCGGTCACCGCGCCGAGAGCCTGGCCGTTGGCGATCGCCTTGGACCAGGCGGTCAGGTCCGGCCGCACACCCAAGGGCTCCCAGCTGCCACCGAGGTCGAGCCGGAATCCGCAGCGCACGTCGTCGAGGATCAGCACCGCGCCGGTGCGGTCGGCCAGCGCGCGCAGTCCTCGCGCGAACTCGGGGTCGACCAGTTCCTGTTCGCGGCGGATGTCATGGCGCATCGGGCAGACCAGGATGGCGGCCAGGTCGGAGCCGGCTTCGTCGGCGGCCCAGCGCGCGCTGGTCAGGTCGTTGTACTCGTAGTGCACCAGGTTCGCCTGGTCCTGCTCGACGAGCCCGGCGCCGCGCAGCGCGCACCAGGGCACCGCGCCGTGGTACGCCCCGTGCGCGACCATCACCTTGGCCCGTCCGGTGGCGGCGCGCGCCGTGGTGACGCAGGTGGTGGCTGCAACGGCGCCGCTGGGAGCACGGTTGCGAGGATGCGCACGCGTGCGGCGCGAAGTATCACAAGACCGAACCATGTAAGCCGGACTGCAGGCGGCACAGCCGCAAGCCGTGTCCTCCGCCCTGTCCGCCCCACTGCACGAGCCACGCCCGCTGGTGCCCGCAGCGGCACAGCGGTGGGCTGGTCGACGCCGAGGTCAAGTCACGAGCCGGCCGACGAACCATCGTGCTGCCCGACGAGCTGTACGCACTGCTCGAGCAGCACGAGGCCGTGCAGCAGCGCGAACGCGAACACGCGGGTACCGAGTGGCAGGAAGGCGACTGGATGTTCGCCCAGCCCAACGGCCGACCTATCCGCCCGGAGCAGGATCGCCAGGAGTGGCTGCAGCTCCTCGACGACGCTGGCGTCCGGCAGGCTCGGCTGCACGACGCTCGGCACACCGCAGCGACCGTGCTGCTGCTCCTCGGAGTCAAGGAACGAGTTGCCATGGAACTCATGGGCTGGTCGAGCTCCAGCATGGCCAAGCGCTACCAACACGTCACCGCACCACTTCGGCGGGACACCGCCGAGCGCCTCAGCGGGCTGCTCTGGAGGGACAAATGAGCCCCAAAATGAGCGCCTACGCACAGCAACTCGATCTTGTGAGCAAGACAACCACTGGTGAGATGTGGTGGCCAGGGGCGGGGTCGAACCGCCGACCTACCGCTTTTCAGGCGGTCGCTCGTACCAACTGAGCTACCTGGCCGGGTACGTCCGGCCGGTTGGCCGAACGCAAAACAAAGCGACCCAGACGGGACTCGAACCCGCGACCTTCGCCGTGACAGGGCGACGCGCTAACCAACTGCGCCACTGGGCCATGCATCGTGCGACGTGCTGTAGTGCGTGCCCCCAACGGGATTCGAACCCGCGCTGCCGCCTTGAAAGGGCGGAGTCCTAGGCCGCTAGACGATGGGGACCCAGGCCCGAGTAGGACCGTGACCTCCAACGGCTTACCGCTGGGAGCAAGGAGAAGCATATGTCAGGGGCCCACCCGGCTCCAAACCGGCCCCCCCTTCGCCCCCCGGACGGCGCCGCCGGAGACTCCGTCACCGGCCCCGACCAGCACCGATCAGCGACGCACCGGGGGAAGTTGATCCGGCGACGAGGCGATCAGCCCGAGCATGTCCAGCAGCCGCCGGCAGTCGTCCGAGTCGTCCGCGTTGCGCGCCACCACGATCCGAGCGCGATGGACCTGATCCTCAGAGACCCGGTACGCGTCGGCAGCACTGCGCTGGGTGGGAATCGCCGTAGACGATGCCTCCCTGGCGTAACGCTCATCCGCCACTTGCGTGGGCACCCTGCCCGGTCCACTCATTAGCGCCTCCCCGTCGACATCCGGCGCGAGGCGCTCGCCGACGCACAAATCGGCCACCCCCGTCACCGTGACCTGCACGTTACCGACCGTACGCGCACCTTGCACCCCCCTTCCCGGGTGAGCTGATGCACTCTCAGTGACGAAAGATGCACTCGGTTCAGACGAAAGAATTAGTCGAGGGGACCGGGGGCCGCGAATTACCCCCGAGAGGTATGCTCGAAGCATTGACACGAGCAGGAGGACGGCGATGCCGGGCTACGCCGATTCAAAGGACGCTCACCTGCGGCGCCTGCGCCGGGTGGAGGGTCAGGTTCGCGGCCTGCAACGCATGGTCACCGAGGATGTGTACTGCATCGACGTCCTGACCCAGGTCTCCGCCGCCACCCGGGCGCTGCAGTCGTTCGCGCTGGAGCTGCTCACCGAGCACATGGCCGGCTGCGTGGTCGACGCCGCCAGGGCGGGCGACGAGGAGGCCGACGCCAAGGTGCGTGAAGCCGCCGATGCCATCGCCCGCCTGGTCCGCTCCTGACCGTGCCCGAGAGCCCCGTGGGCGGCCCGATTGCCGCTGACGAAGTTTGAAATGTCCCAACGTTGCTGGAGGTTGCTCCATGGCCGTGCAGGCCGCGTTCCGCACTACCGTCACCGTGACCGGGATGACTTGCGAGCACTGCGCCCGTTCGGTCACCGAGGAGCTCAGCGCGGTGAATGGCGTTCACACGGTGGAAGTGACGGTCAGTAGCGGCAAGGTCACCATCTCGAGTGACCGGGAGCTGAGCGGCGCGGAAATTGCGAGCGCCGTCGACACCGCGGGTTACTCCATGGCCGACTGACGCACCGAGTCGTCACCTCGTCGCAGGACCCCGGCTGGGCACGGCGATGCGGCGCGAAACGAGCAACCCCGCCCCCTAAGGTGCCTCCCCATGGTGTTTCGCGAACGTCGACCTTCTCGACACCGCGCCGTGCCCGCACGCCCGGCCGACCCCATGCCCGACGACGAGCTGGAGTCGTACCTGGCGGCGATCTCGCCCGAGGTCGACAACCCGCAGTCCGACCTGACCGGCCGCTTCGGCTCGGCTCAGGTATTCCAGGTACGGCTCCCCGCACTGCGTATCGAGCAGCTGCGCCGGCTGGCCGGAGCGCAGGGTGTGCCGCCCAACTCGCTGGTCGTCGACTGGGTTCTCGAGCGGCTGGACCAGGAGGACCCGGGCTTCCCCTCGGCGGTACCCCGGGCGCCGATCGCGCCCCAGGTGCACCAGCCCGGCCCGCTCACCCCGGTGAACCCGGTCGAGCAGCTCAACCCGACGGGCGGGCGCACAGCGGTCAACCCGATGATCCCGCCGCGCGCATCGGTCGGCCCGCTGAGTCTGCCGGTCGCGGGGCCGCTGGGCCCGACTGCCACCGCGACCCGGATCCCGGCGGTGTCGGCCGACCCGGCTCTCGACCCGAGGGCGTTCGACCCGAGGGCGTTCGACCCCGCACCGATCCCCGAGCCGAAGGCGGAGTCCGGCCCGACGGACGACCGGGAGCCGGAGTCGGATTCGAAGGCGGACTCAAGTACCGGGGCCGAGCCGAACCAGGTCACCCCGATCTTCCGCGCCGGCACCGAACTGCCCGATCCGCGGGAGCGCCGGGGACCTCGGCACCGCGCGCCCGAGCCGGTCACCAGCCTGCTGACCCGGCGCAAGTTCTTCTGAGCGGTCAGGAGGGCAGCTCGGCACCGCACTCGGCGCAGCGGGTCGTCGAATCGAGATCCTCGTCCGAGGCGAACCGGCCGCACTCCGGGCACACCCGGTTCAGCCAGCACACCGGATCACCACCGAGGTCGCGCTCATCGGGCGGCGGTGCACCTCCCGGGCGCCGGTCGACGTTCCTCATGGCCGCTCCACGCGCTCAACACTAGGGTCAGTCGGCACAGAGCTACCAGTACAGCTACCAGTACGGAGCTTCACCGTCGCGGCACTGGGGAGACAACAGGATGAGCGGCTACCGGGACACGTTCCGCACCAGCATTGACGACCCCGAGCGGTTCTGGGCCGAGCAGGCCACCGCCATCGACTGGTACCGGCCGCCCACCCAGGTGCTCGACTCGGCCAACCCGCCCTTCTACCGGTGGTTCCCCGACGGGGAGCTGAACACCTGCCACAACGCGCTGGACCGGCACGTCGACGACGGCCGCGGCGAGCAGACCGCACTCATCTACGACAGCCCGGTGACCGGGACGCAGCGCAGTTACAGCTACACCGAACTGCGCGACGAGGTCGCCACGTTCGCCGGCGTGCTGGCCGGGCTCGGGGTGGGCAAGGGCGACCGGGTGGTCATCTACCTTCCGATGGTCCCCGAGGCCGCGATCGCGATGCTCGCCTGTGCGCGGATCGGCGCGATGCACTCGGTGGTGTTCGGCGGCTTCGCGGCCAAGGAGCTGGCGGTCCGGATCGACGACGCCACCCCGAAGGTGATCGTGTCCGCGTCCTGCGGCGTCGAGGTCAGCCGGGTCATCGAGTACAAGCCGCTGCTGGACCGGGCCATCGCGCTGGCCACCCACAAGCCGTCGAACATGGTCATCCTGCAGCGCCCGCAGGCCGAGGCCGCAATGGGTGAGCTGGACGTGGACTGGGCCGAGGCGGTCGCCGACGCCACGCCGGTCGACTGCGTGCCGGTCGCCGCCACCGACCCGCTCTACATCCTGTACACGTCCGGCACCACCGGGAAGCCCAAGGGCGTGGTGCGCGACAACGGCGGGCACGCGGTGGCGCTGCGCTGGTCGATGACCAACCTCTACGACGTCGGCCCCGGCGAGACCATGTTCACCGCGTCCGACGTGGGCTGGGTGGTCGGCCACTCCTACATCGTCTACGCCCCGCTGCTGACCGGCGCGACCACGGTGCTCTACGAGGGCAAACCGGTCGGGACGCCCGACGCCGGGCAGTTCTGGCGGGTGATCTCCGAGCACGGGGTGAAGGCGATGTTCACCGCGCCGACCGCGTTCCGGGCGATCAAGAAGGAGGACCCGAAGGGCACGCTGCTCGGTGACTACGACCTTGCCTGCCTGAAGTATCTGTTCCTAGCCGGCGAGCGGCTGGACCCGGAGACGCTGCGCTGGGCCCAGGACCTGCTGCGGGTGCCGGTGATCGACCACTGGTGGCAGACCGAGACCGGCTGGCCGATCGCGGCGAACCTGATGGGGCTGGACCCGATGCCCGTCAAACCCGGGTCGCCGACCGTGCCGGTTCCGGGCTGGGACGTCGCCGTGCTCGACCCGTCCGGTGCGCCGGCCGAGCCCGGCACCGATGGCGCGATCGTGATCAAGCTGCCGCTGCCGCCCGGCTCGCTACCGACGCTGTGGCAGGACGACGAGCGGTACGTGGCCTCCTACTTGTCCGCGTTCGAGGGCTACTACCTGACCGGCGACGGCGGGCACATCGACGCCGACGGCTACGTGTTCGTGATGGGCCGCACCGACGACGTGATCAACGTGGCCGGCCACCGACTGTCCACCGGCTCCATGGAGGAGGTGCTGGCCGGGCACCCGGACGTCGCGGAGTGCGCGGTGATCGGGGTGGCGGACCAGATGAAGGGCCAGGTGCCGCGGGGGTTCGTGGTGCTCAAGGCCGGCGTCGAGGTCAACTCCGAGGAGGACGAGGCGGAGCTGCGCAAGGAGCTGATCGCGATGGTCCGCGACCAGGTCGGCGCGGTCGCCTCGTTCAAGGACGTGGCCGTTGTGCCGGCGCTGCCCAAGACCCGCTCCGGCAAGATTCTGCGCAAGACCATGCGCGGCATCGCGGACGGCAACCAGGACGAGGCGGTCCCGTCCACCATCGACGATGCCGGGGTTCTCGACGCCCTACGCCCGATCCTGCGCCGCTCCTGAGCTCTTCGGGCCCGCACAGACCGGCCGCTGGCGGCACAGGCCCTGCGTGGTCTGTGCGGGCGGTGCTGGGTCTGTGCGAGCCGATAGAGGTGTTTTCGCAGGTCAGGTTAGCCTTCGCTGGCTGTTGCGACGAGCCGATCAGGGGCACGATTGTTCCCCATGAAGATCGTGGTGGACTTCGACCGCTGTGAGAGCAACGCGGTGTGCATGGGTATCGCGCCGGACATCTTCGAGGTTCGGGACGACAACTTCCTCTACATCCTCGACGAGAACCCGCCGGAGGTGCGGCGGGGCGACATCCAGGAGGCGGTGGACATGTGTCCCAAGGCGGCCATCTCCATCTCCGACGACTGATTTCTCACACCTCACCCACACGTCTTGCGGGGGGTGGCTGCCCCGTCGCAGGCTGAGGCCGTGGTCATCGGCGACTCCCGGCAGCTGAGCTCGCGCGCCGCGGTGCGTGCCGCGGTCGGTGCGGTGGCGACCACGACCGCCTCGGTGATCCCGGTGTTTTTGATCGGCGGCCTGGCCGTGCAGATCAGCGGCGAGCTGCGGTTCTCCCCGGCGGGGCTGGGCGTGGTGGTGGCCGTGTACTTCGGCGCCGGCGCGGTGTGCTCGCTGCCGGCCGGATGGCTGGTGGAGCGCTACGGCGACCGGTTGACCAGTCGGGCGGGCGTCCTGCTCTCCTCGGTGTCCATGCTGGCCGTGGCACTGTTGGCGAACTCGTACCTCAGCCTGGT
The DNA here is from genome assembly GCF_052566575.1 of Pseudonocardia sp. Cha107L01. Lineage (NCBI taxonomy): Bacteria > Bacillati > Actinomycetota > Actinomycetes > Pseudonocardiales > Pseudonocardiaceae > Pseudonocardia > Pseudonocardia sp. Cha107L01. The sequence goes on along the minus strand of NZ_CP199579.1, from coordinate 2,270,363 downwards.
GATCATCATGATGATCGGGGCGGCGGCGAACTCGCTCGGCCAGCTGTCGTCGAACCTCTCGCTGGCCCGCCTGGTCCCCCGGCACCGCCAGGGGCTCTCGTTCGGGGTCAAGCAGTCCGCCATCCCGATCGCCACGCTGCTCGCCGGCGCCGCGGTGCCGACCGTCGCGCTGACCGTCGGTTGGCGCTGGGCGTTCGTCGTGGTCGCCGTGTTGGCGTTGCTGGTGCTGCCGCTCGCGCCGAACGGCCCGCGCCCGACGCCCCGGCCCCGCGGCGGCGCCGACCCCAGCACCGAGCGGGCCACCGTCGCGCTGGTCGTCGTGGCGTTCGGCGCGATGCTCTCGGCGGGTTCGGCCAGCGCGCTGGGCATCTTCCTGGTCGACTCCGCGGTGGCCCAGCAGATCGGCGCCGCGACCGCCGGCACCGTGTTGACCGTCGGCAGCGTGGTGGGCGCCGCTGCCCGGATCGGCGGCGGCTGGCTGGCCGACCGTCGCGGCGGCACCAACCACCTGCTGGTGGTGGCGGCCACGCTGACCGTCGGCGCCGGCGGCCTGGCGCTGCTCGCGCTGCCCGGGATGTGGCCGCTGGTGATCGGTACCGTGGTCGGCTTCGGGCTCGGCTGGTCCTGGCCGGGGGTGCTCAACTTCGCGGTGGTGCAGCTGAACCCGCGAGCCCCGGCGGCGGCGACCTCGATCACCCAGTCCGGGGTGTACGTCGGCGGCTGCCTCGGCCCGCTGCTGTTCGGCGTGCTCGCCGCGCACTCCTACCCGCTGGCCTGGCTGGTGGCCGCCGCCGCGATGGTGGCTGCCGCGGTCACCATGCTGATCGGGCGGTGGCGACTGATGGCGCACCCCTCGGTCCGGGCGGCGCTGGCGCTACCCCGTTCCTGACCGCTGACGGCCGACGCCCAGTAGGTCGGCCAGCGCCATCGCATCGGCCGGTGCGCGCACCTTCACGTCGTTGTCGAAGTAGACGTACACCTCGTGGCCCCGTCGCCAGCCGCGGATCTTGTCCGCCCACCGCTGCAGCGCCTCGGCGGTGTACCCGCTGGTGTACAGCTCGGCGTCGCCGTGCAGCCGCAGGTACACCAGGTCGCTCGCCGTGGTCTGCTCGAAGTACGGCCAGGTGCCGGCGGAGTCGGCGACCACGCAGGCGATGTCGTGCTCGGCGAGCAGCTCGGGGAACGCGTCGACCTGGAAGCTCGGGTGCCGCACCTCCAGCGCGTAGCGCACCGGTCGGCGGGCGTCGGTGCTGGTCCAGGCCCGGCCGTCGAGGCGCTCGTCGTGCTTGGCGGCGAGCGCGGCGGCGGTCTCGGTGTCGCGGGGCAGCGCGGCGAAGAACTCGACCAGCACCGCCGGGTCGTAGCGCATGGTCGGCGGCAGCTGCCACAGCACGGGTCCGAGCTTGGCACCCAGCGCGAGCACTCCGGAGGCGAAGAAGTTGGCCAGCAGGGTGTCGGCGTCGCGCAGCTTCTTCATGTGCGTGATGAAGCGGGGCCCCTTGACCGAGAAGACGAAGTCGTCCGGGGTCTGCGCGAACCACGACTGGTAGCTGGTCGGGCGCTGCAGCGAGTAGAACGACCCGTTCAGCTCGACGCTGCGCAGCTGGCCGGACAGGTACTCCAGCTCGCGGCGGTGCGCCAGGCCCTTCGGGTAGAACTCACCGCGCCACGGCGGGTACACCCACCCCGACGTGCCGATCCGCACATCCCCGTCAGCCTGGTCTCCGATCGGCCCATCGTAGGCGGGCCGGCCTGGCAGGTCACCGCCCCGGATCACTGCCGCGGATCACCACCGCCGGTCACCGCCGCCGGATCAGCACCTCCTGCGTCACCGAGGCGACCAGCCGGCCGTCCACGGTGAAGAACTCGCCGTGCGCCAGCCCGCGGTGGGAGGCGTAGCTCGGGCTCTCCATGTCGAACAGCAGCCACTCGTCGGCCCGGAACGGCCGGTGGAACCACACGGCGTGATCGAGCGAGGCCAGCTGCGGCTCACCGGGTTCGGCCTGGTGCGGCAGCCCGGCCGTGCCGGCCAACCGGATGTCGGAGATGTAGGTGAGCGCGCACACGTGCGCGAGCGGCTCGTCGGGGAGCCGGTCCTTCGCCCGCACCCACAGCTGCTGCCGGGGGCCTCGGCCCACGTCGGGCAGACCCTTCGTCGGGTCGCCGATGTAGCGCGCCTCGATCGCCGACTGCCGGATCGGCAGCGGCTCGAACAGCTCGATGTCGCCGTCCTCCGGTGCGGTGACCTCCGGCATGCGCGCCTGGTGCTCGCTGCTCTCCTCGGCCCGCTGGAAAGAGGCGGAGAGGCTGAAAATGGTCTCGCCGTCCTGGATGGCCACCACCCGCCGCGTGGTGAAGGAGCCGCCGTCCCGGGTCCGCTCGACCTCGAACACGATCGGCCGGTCGGTGCGGCCGCCGCGGATGAAGTACCCGTGCAGCGAGTGCACGCCCCGCTCCTCGGGCACCGTCGCGCCGGCGGCGGTCAGTGCCTGCGCCGCGACCTGGCCACCGAACGCCCGCTGCCATCCGGTCTGGTGGCACCAACCGCGGAAGAGGTTCTCCTCGATCCGCTCCAGCTGGAGCAACTCACTGATCTTGGGATGGATGACCCACTCCCCCTCGTCGCGCTGAACGCCGGCCCACCCGGCCCCGAAGCCCGGGCCTCACGCTACTGGCTGGGCGTCTTGTACGTTCACATTGTGGAGAGCCTGCGTCTGGTGTCCGAGTGGCCGGCCGAGCACGTCGCGGTGGCGCTGATCAAGGCCGACGGCACGGTGCTGGCCACCCACGGGCCCCAGGACCACCCGTTCCGACTGGCCTCGGTGACCAAGCTGCTGAGCGCCTACGCCGTACTCATCGCCGTCGAGGAGGGCGCGCTGGAGTGGGACCAGCCGGCCGGCCCGCCCGGCAGCACCGTCCGGCACCTGATCTCGCACACCTCCGGGCTCGCCTTCGACAGCGACACCGTGCAGGCCCGCCCCGGCACCCGGCGGATCTACTCCAACACCGGGTTCGCCGTGCTCGCGGACGCGGTGGCCAAATCCAGCGGCATCGAGTTCGCCGACTACCTCGCCGAGGCGGTGTTCACCCCGCTGGGCATGACCTCGTCCCGGCTGGCCGGGGCCGCCGGCGCCGGCGGCATCGCCAGCTGCGCGGACCTGGCCCTGTTCGCCGCCGAGCTGCAGGCCCCGAAGCTGATCGCCGCGCAGACGCTCACCGAGGCGACCCGGCAGGTTGCGTTCCCCGGGCTGGACGGCGTCGTGCCCGGCTACGGCCGGCAGCGCCCGAACGACTGGGGTCTCGGCTTCGAGCTGCGCGACCACAAGGACCCGCACTGGACCGGGCGACGGAACTCGCCGGAGACCTTCGGGCACTTCGGCCAGTCCGGCACGTTCCTCTGGGTGGACCCGGTCGCCGGCCTGGCCTGTGTCGCACTGACCGACAAGGACTTCGACAAGTGGGCCATCGAGGCGTGGCCGGTGTTCACCGACGCGGTGCTCGCCGAGGTGGGTAGGGCGTAGCGGGTCAGGCGGCTATCCGGGAGAGCACGGCGAGCTCGGCCCGCAGCTGCTCGATGAGCGAAGCCACGTCGGGCACCTGGTCCCGGTCGGCGACGATGCCGATGTCCAGCGAGCCGCAGTAGCTCATCACCGTGATGTTCAGCCCCATCCCGTCGGTGATCACCGAGACCGGGTAGGTCGCGGTGACCTTCGCCCCGGCCAGGTAGAGCGGGAACTGCGGGCCCGGCACGTTGGACACCACCAGGTTCCACAGCGGCCGCCCGCCCCAGCGGGTGGACATTGCGAAGCTGAGCCGGGCCGCCCGGGAGAGCAGCGCGGGCGGGATGAACCGGTTGGCGTCGGACAGCAGCGCCGCCGGCATCCCCTGTTGGCTCAGCTTCATCTCGTCCAGCGCGTCGTGGGTGGCGCGCAGCCGCTCGATCGGGTCCGACATGGTCGTGAGCAATGGCACCGTCATCAGCATGATCCGGTTGCCGTAGGTGCCGGCCTGCTCGGGCGTCCGCACCGAGATCGGGATCTGCGCCACCAGCGGCTCGTCGGGCAGCGCGTCGTTGGCCACCAACCAACGCCGCAGCGCACCCGCGCAGAGCGCGACGACCACGTCGTTCACCGTCACACCGTGGGCGTTCTTCACCGCCTTGACCTCGGCGAGCGGCAGGCTGCCGAAGGCGAACCGGCGGTGCGCGGACAACGGCTTGCTGAACGGGGTGTGCGGCGCCTCCAGCCCGCCGAAGCCGCGCGCGTTCGAGCCGCCGAAGCCGCGCTGCACCACCCCGGCGAGCCGGCCGAGCAACGGCACCCCGGGCACCGCGCGCAGCGAACGCACCTCCTCCAGGTGCGGCAGCGTGCCCGGCAGCGCCCGCGCGAACCGCACCGGATAGCTGGCCACCCCCCACAGCCCTCGGCCGAGCAGCTCCACACGACCCGGCGCGCGCTCGCCGGTGAACTCCGCCGGGGGCGGGTCCACCTGGCGGATCTCCGGGCTCAGGTCCAGCAGCGCACCCAGGATCTCGGCGCCGGACATGCCGTCGATCATGGCGTGGTGGATCTTGGTGAGTACCGCCATCTTGTCGCCGTGAACGCCGTGCAGCAGGTAGATCTCCCAGAGCGGGCGGCCCCGGTCCAGCGGCCGCGCGATGATCCGGGCGACCTGCTCGGCGAGCATCGCGTCGGTGCCGGGCGCGGGCAGCGCGAGCTCGCGGACGTGGAAGTCCAGGTCGAAGTCCGGGTCGTCCAGCCAGTAGCCGTGGTCCATCCCGAACGGCACCTCGACGAGGCGCCAGCGCAGCGGCGGCACGGTCGGCAGGCGCGCCTCGATCACCTTCTGGAAGCTGTCCAGAGTCAGTTCCCCGCCCGGCGCGGTGGACTGGTCCAACATCATCAGACTGCCGACGTGGCCGGTCTGGCGCGGACTTTCGAGGGCCAGGAACTGGGCATCGACGCTGGTGAGCTGGCGCACAGTGCAGAACCTAGTACACGTTCCTACCCGTCGGTAGCGAGTACGTGACGAAAGCGAATGGCGGGCAGCGCACCGAGGCTGGGATCATGGGTGTCCTATGCACATCAGCTATCCGCCGGAACTGCCGATCACCGCCCGGCGCGACGACATCGCCGAGGCGATCAAGAACAACCAGGTGGTGATCGTCGCCGGGGAGACCGGGTCGGGCAAGACCACCCAGTTGCCGAAGATCTGCCTCGAGCTGGGCCGTGGCGCCGGGGGTAAGAACGGTGGTCGGATCGGGCACACCCAGCCGCGCCGGCTTGCCGCGCGCACGGTCGCCGCCCGGATCGCCGAGGAGCTGCACAGCACGCTGGGCGAGACGGTGGGCTGGAAGGTGCGGTTCACCGACGAGGTCTCCGAGCGCACCCAGGTCAAGCTGATGACCGACGGCATCCTGCTGGCCGAGCTGGGCCGGGACCGGATGCTCCGCCAGTACGACACGCTGATCATCGACGAGGCGCACGAGCGCAGCCTGAACATCGACTTCATCCTCGGCTACCTCAAGCGGCTGCTGCCCCGCCGCCCGGACCTCAAACTGATCATCACCTCGGCCACCATCGACCCGGAGCGCTTCGCCGAGCACTTCGGCACCCCCGGCAAGCCCGCGCCGATCATCGAGGTGTCCGGGCGCACCTACCCGGTCGAGGTGCGGTACCGGCCGGTGGTCGACCCGGACGATAAGAACGCCGAGGAGCGCGACCAGGCCGAGGCGATCGTCGACGCCTGCCGCGAGCTGGCCGTCGAGGGACCCGGTGACGTGCTCGTCTTCCTGCCCGGTGAGCGGGACATCCGGGACGCCACCGAGGCGTTGGCCGGCGCGATCACGGCCGACGGCCAGCGGGGCGTGCTGCGTGACACCGAGCTGCTGCCGCTGTACGCCCGGCTGTCCACCGCCGAGCAGCAGCGGGTCTGGGGGCGGCCGGGCCGGGGTGTGTCGCGGCGGATCGTGCTGGCCACCAACGTCGCGGAGACCTCGCTGACCGTGCCCGGCATCAAGTACGTGGTCGACACCGGCACGGCCCGGATCTCCCGGTACAGCCACCGCACCAAGGTGCAGCGGCTGCCCATCGAGAAGATCTCCCAGGCGTCGGCCAACCAGCGGGCCGGACGCTGCGGGCGGACCAGCGACGGCATCTGCATCCGGCTCTACGCAGAGGACGACTACGACGCGCGCCCGGAGTTCACCGACCCGGAGATCCTGCGCACCAACCTTGCGTCGGTGATGCTGCGGATGATCTCGCTCGGGCTGGGCGAGGTGGCCGACTTCCCATTCGTCGACCCGCCGGACCGGCGCGCGGTCACCGACGGCATCAACCTGCTGCACGAGCTGGGCGCGGTGCAGAGCCCGGCGAGCGGCCAGAGCGGCGCCGGGAAGATCACCGAGATCGGCCGCTCGCTGGACCGGCTGCCGATCGACCCCCGGTTCGCCCGGATGCTGCTGGAGGCCGACCGCAACGGCTGCGTCGCCGAGGTGCTGGTGATCGTCGCCGCGCTGTCCATCCAGGACCCCCGGGAGCGCCCCGCCGACAACCAGCAGGCCGCCGATGCCAGCCATGCCCGGTTCGCCGACCCGCGCTCGGACTTCGTCAGCTACCTGAATCTGTGGCGCTACCTGGGCCAGCGGCGGGCGGAGCTGACCGGCAACCAGTTCCGCCGGATGTGCCGGAGCGAGTTCCTGCACTTCCTGCGCATCCGGGAGTGGCAGGACCTGCACGGCCAGCTGCGCCGGGTGCTGCGCGAGCTGGACATCACGGTCACCGAACCGACCCGGACCGCCGCCACCGACAACCACAACGACGCCGACACCGCGGGTGCTTCGATCCCCGGCGAGCAGGACCGGCAGACCGACCCGAAAGCGCTGCACCAGTCGATGCTGGCCGGCCTGCTCTCGCACATCGGGTTGCAGGTGGAGACCACCTCGCTGAACAACCAACCCAGCCAGAACCGCAACCGCCGGCGTGCCCAGGAGCGCGCCCAGAACACCTACACCGGTGCCCGCGGCGCCTCGTTCGCGATCTTCCCCGGGTCCGCGCTGTTCCGCCGGCCGCCGCGCTGGGTGATGGCCGCCGAGCTGGTGGAGACGTCCCGGCTGTGGGCCCGGACGGCGGCCCGGATCGAGCCGGAGTGGATCGAGCCGCTGGCCACCCACCTGGTGCGCAGCACGTTCAGCGAACCGGCCTGGTCGGCGAAGCGCGGCGCGGTGATGGCGCACGAGCGGGTCACCCTGTACGGGGTGCCGATCGTGGTGGACCGGCTGACCACGTACACCTCGGTGGACCCGGAGCTGAGCCGCGAGCTGTTCATCCGGCACGCGCTGGTGCAGGGCGAGTGGCACACCCAGCACGACTTCTTCCACCGCAACCGCGCGCTGCTGGACGAGGTCGGCGAGTGGGAGCAGCGGGCCCGGCGCCGCGACATCCTGGTCGACGAGCAGACCCTGTTCGACTTCTACGACCAGCGGGTCCCGGCCGACGTGGCCTCCGCCCGGCACTTCGACCGGTGGTGGAAGGTCGCCCGCCGGGACAACCCGGAGCTGCTCGACCTGTCCCTGAAGGAGCTCACCAACCAGGCCGGCGGGGTGTCCGAGCGGGACTACCCGTCGTTCTGGTCCACCTCGACGCCCGGTGCCGAACAACCGCAGCGGCTGACGCTGAAGTACGAGTTCGAGCCGGGCACCCCCGCCGACGGGGTCAGCGTGGACGTCCCGCTGGCGATGCTGAACCAGGTCGACGAGGACACCTTCAGCTGGCAGGTGCCCGGCCACCGCGAGGAGCTGGTCACCGCACTGATCCGGTCGCTGCGCAAGGACCTGCGGCGCAACTTCGTGCCGGTGCCGGACACCGTGCGCGCCGCGCTGGCCAGGGTCGACCCGGCTCGCGGCTCGCTGGTCGACGAGCTCAGCCGGGTGCTGCGCGAGCTGGCCGGGGTCACGGTGCCCCGGGACGCCTGGCGCTGGGACCAGATCCCGGACCACCTGCGCATCTCGTTCCGGGTGGTGGCCGAGGACGGCACAGCGGACGGCGCCGTGGTGGCCACCGGCAAGGACCTCGGTGAGCTGCGCACCCGGTTGCTGAAGCGGACCAGGGCGGCCCTGTCGTCGGCCACCGGGTCGGACATCGAGCAGTCCGGGCTCACCGCCTGGACCCTCGGCGACCTGCCCCAGGTGGTGCGCCGCGACCGGGACGGGTACCAGGTCGTGGGCTACCCGGCGCTGGTCGACGACGGGGCCGCCGGTGTGGCCGTCCGTGTGCTGGGCTCACCGGAGGAACAGCGCGCCGCGATGTGGCTGGGCACCCGGCGGCTGCTGCTGCTCACCGTGCCCTCGCCGGTGCGCCAGGTGCGCCGGACGCTGAGCAACGCCGACAGCCTGGCGTTGAGCCGGGGCCCGCACGGCTCGCTGGACGCGCTGTTGGCGGACTGTCTGGACGCGGCGGCGGACACCGTGCTGACGGCGGCCGGGGGTCCGGCGTGGACGGCGGCCGGGTTCGCCAAGCTGGTCGACGCGCTGCGCATCGGGCTGACCGCCGCGCTGGTCACCGTGGTCTGGGGCGTGGCGACGGCGCTGGCGGCGGCCACCGAGGTGGAGTCCCGCCTGGCCGACGTCCGCGCACCCGGTGTCGAGCCGTCACTGGCCGACGTGCGTACCCAGCTGCGCGGGCTGGTGTACCCCGGGTTCGTGGCGGCCACCGGTGCGGGTCGGCTGGCGGATCTGACCCGGTACCTGCGGGCGATGTCACGGCGGCTCGAGACGCTGCCCCGCGAGCCCGGCCGCGACCGGGACTGGATGGCCAGGGTGCACGAGGCCCAGGTGGCCTACGACGAGCTGCTCGCCGAGAGAGGTCACGCCGAGCGCCCGGTACCGACCGAGGTGACCGAGATCCGCTGGATGATCGAGGAGCTGCGGGTCAGCTTCTTCGCCCAGACTCTGGGCACCCGGTTCCCGGTGTCCGAGAAACGGATCTACCGCGCCATCGACGACCTGCTGCCCTGACCGGGACGCCGCGCTACTCGGCGAAGTCCGGGCTGGCGCCCCGGGGCACGTCGGCCCGGCCCTTGGGCTCCTCCCAGTCCTCCTGCCGGCCCAGCGCGGTGAGGTCCAGGTAGTAGTAGGAGCCGCCGACCTGCTCGCCGCCCCGCCCGTACTGCGAGTAGGTGTGGAACACCGTGTCGCCGTCGCGCAGGAAGCAGCTCAGGCCGGGTTGCTCGGAGGGTTGCTCGCCGGAGAAGTAGTAGTCGGTGCCGGCCTTTCGGTGCTCGTCCAGTGTCTTGTAGTTGTACTCGACCGGGGCCACCGAATCGTCCATCGTGACGCCGTAGTCGTAGTTGAAGTCGCTGCCGTGGGAGGAGTACCACGGGAACGTCCAGGCCTTGCGGCGCTTGTAGTCCTCGATCTTGTGCAGCGGCGCCCTGGACACGTGCACCAGCGTGGTCTCCCTGGTGGCCAGGTGCTGGTAGAGGCCCGGTGAGCGCTCCTCGGCGGAGGCGGAGCAGCTCGGGCAGCCGTCGGTCCACTCCGGGTTGAACATGAAGTGCACGACCATCAGCTGGCGGCGGCCCCCGAACAGGTCCAGCAGGGTGGCCTTCCCGTCCGGCCCGTCGAACACGTACTCCTTCTCCACGTGCACCATCGGCAGCCGGCGGCGGTCGACGTTCAGCGCGTCCCGGGCGCGGGTCAGCTCCTTCTCCCTGGTCAACAGCGCCTTGCGGGCGTCCAGCCACTCTTGCCTCGATACGACCTGGGGCAGGCTCACAGGTTTTCTCCTTCTGCACTCGGATACCCGTTGGTCGTTACGACTCCGGCGGACCGGACATCTCATCGGGATCGAGGGAGAAACTTTGCGCTGCGTGGGCTCTCCCGACAACCGAGCCCGGCTCAGCCGGTGGCGCCGATCTCGCGGGCGATGAGCATGCGCTGCACCTCGGAGGTGCCCTCGCCGATCTCCAGGATCTTGGCGTCCCGGTAGAACCGGCCGACCGGGAACTCGTTCATGAACCCGTAGCCGCCGAAGATCTGGGTGCCGTCGCGGGAGTTGTCCATTGCGGCGTTGGAGGCGACCAGCTTGGCGATCGCCGCCTCCTTCTTGAACGGCTCACCGCGCAGCATCTTGCTCGCCGCGTGGTAGTAGGCCAGCCGGGCGGTGTGCACCCGGGTCTCCATGTCGGCGAGCTTGAACTGCACTGCCTGGTACGTGCCGATGGTGTGCCCGAACGCCTCCCGCTCGCGGGTGTAGCGCAGGCTCTCGTCGACGCAGCCCTGGGCCAGCCCGACCGACACCGCCGCGATGGCGATCCGGCCCTCGTCCAGGATGCGCAGGAACTGCGCGTAGCCCTTGCCACGCTCGCCGAGCAGGTTCGCCGCCGGCACCCGGCAGTCGTCGAAGGACAGCTCGTGGGTGTCCGAGGCGTTCCAGCCGACCTTGGAGTACTTCGGCGCCACGCTGAACCCCGGTGTGCCGGCCGGCACGATGATCGCCGAGATCTCCTTGCGGCTGCCACTGGTGCCGGTCAGCCCGCCGGTCACACAGGTGACGGTGACCGCCGAGGTGATGTCGGTGCCGGAGTTGGTGATGAACGACTTGGAGCCGTTGATCACCCACTCGTCCCCGTCGAGCACCGCGGTGGTGCGGGTGGCGCCGGCGTCCGAGCCACCACCCGGTTCGGTCAGCCCGAAACCGGCCAGCTTCTCGCCGGCACACAGGGCGGGCAGCCACCGCTGCTTCTGCTCGTCGGTGCCGAACCGGTAGATCGGCATCGCGCCCAGGGAGACCCCGGCCTCGAGGGTGATCGCCACCGAGGAGTCGACCCTGGCCAGCTCCTCCAGCGCCAGGCACAGCGCGAAGTAGTCGCCGCCCATGCCGCCGTACTCCTCGGGGAAGGGCAGCCCGAACAGCCCCATCCGGCCCATCTGTGCGACGAGGTCGTACGGGAACTCCTCCTTCTCGTAGAACTCGCCGATCACCGGAGCGACCTGCTCGCGGGCGAATTCCTCGACCGTCTTACGCAGGTCGGAGTACTCCTCGGACAGCCTGTGATCGATCATGACTTTTCTCCCGCCGCTTCGGGTGCGGTGTCGCTCGACTGGACAGGGCTCACGGTGGCCAGGGGTTGGTCGACGGTGACCTGCTGGCCTTCGCGGACCGCCAGCGCGGAGACCACGCCGTCGGTCGGGGCCGCGATGGTGTGTTCCATCTTCATCGCCTCGATGACCAGCAACGGCTGGCCGGTGACCACGGTGTCGCCCTCGGCCACCGCGACGGCCAGCACCGTGCCCGGCATCGGGCTGCGCAGCTCGCCGCCGACCGCGCCGCCGGCACTGGTCCGGGCGGCCGCCAACCGGCCGGTCTCGGCCAGTGCCCAGCTGCGCCCCCGGCGGCCCAGCCAGCGCAGGCCGTCGGTGCCGGCGGTGTTGTAGCGCTGGGTGGCGCCCCGGTAGCTCAGCACCAGCTCGGGCCCGGCGATGCCGTTGTCCGACCGCAACGCGCAGGTCACCGGGTCGCCGCCGCCGACGGCCACCTCGGCGGCGCCCGCGCGGCCGCGCACCCGCACGTCCACCGGCTCGTGCCCGGACAGCTCGAACCGCCAGGTGCTCCATGCCGGTTCGCCGAGGCGCCAGCCGCCCGGGATGTCCCACGGGTCGACCACCGCTTCGGTGCCGCTCTCGGGTGGCTCCAGTGCCAGCACCCGCTGCAGGGCGGCCACCGCGTACACCGGTTCCGGGATCACGTCGTCGACCAGCACGTCGAGGGAGCGCTCGACCAGCCCGGTGTCCAGGTCGCCGGCGGCGACGGCCGGGTGGCGCAGCAGCGCACGCAGGAACGCCACGTTGGTCGGCACGCCGAGGATCGAGGTGTCCACCAGTGCGCCGTCCAGGCGGCGCAGCGCGGTCTCCCGGTCCGGGCCGTGCGCGATCACCTTGGCCAGCATCGGGTCGTAGGCGCCGCCGACCTCCAGATCGGGGCGCAGCGCGGAGTCCACCCGCACGCCCGGCCCGGACGGCTCCCGCAGGCTGAGCACGCGGCCGCCGGTGGGCAGGAAGCCCTTGGCGGGGTCCTCGGCGTAGATCCGGGCCTCGACCGCGTGCCCCGTCAGCACGACGTCGTCCTGGGTCAGCGACAGCTTCTCGCCGGCCGCCACCCGCAGCTGCAGCTCGACCAGGTCCAGCCCGGTGACCATCTCGGTGACCGGGTGCTCCACCTGCAGCCGGGTGTTCATCTCCATGAAGAAGTGGTTGTCCGCGTTGGATCCTTCGACGATGAACTCGACAGTCCCCGCGCCGGTGTAGCCGACCGCCCGGGCGGCCTCCACGGCGGCGGCGCCCATCGCGGCCCGCTGTGCCGGGGTGAGCAGCGGCGACGGCGCCTCCTCGATGATCTTCTGGTGCCGGCGCTGCAGGCTGCACTCCCGCTCGCCCAGGTGCAGGACGGTGCCGTGCTGATCGGCCAGCACCTGGATCTCGATGTGCCTCGGGTCGGTGACGAACCGCTCCACGAGCAGCGTGTCGTCGCCGAAGCTGCCCCGCGCCTCGCGGCGGGCACCGGTGATCGCGTCCCGCAGCTGGGCGTCAGCCTCCACCAGCCGCATGCCCTTGCCACCGCCACCGGCGGACGGTTTGAGCAGCACCGGGAAGCCGATGTCGCGGGCGATCTCCGCCAGCCGCTCGTCGGACAGGCCCGGTTCACCGCCGCCGGGGACCACCGGCACGCCGGCCGCCGAGACGGTCGCCTTGGCCCGGATCTTGTCGCCCATCGCCTCGATGGCGGCCACCGGCGGGCCGATGAAGACCAGACCGGCGGCCGCGCAGGCCCGGGCGAACTCGGCGTTCTCGGACAGGAAGCCGTAGCCGGGGTGCACGGCCTGGGCGCGGGTGCGCACGGCGGCATCGAGCACCGCGCGCACGTTCAGGTAGCTCTGGTTGGCCGGCGTCGGGCCGATGTGTACCGCGACGTCGGCCTCCGCGACGTGCCGAGCGCCGGCGTCCGCGTCGCTGAACACGGCGACCGAGCGCACCCCGAGCGAGCGCAGCGTGCGGATCACCCGCACGGCGATCTCGCCCCGGTTGGCGATCAGAACGGTGTCGAACATGCTGGTCCTCTCACATCCGGAAGACGCCGTAGCGGACCGGCTCGAGCGGCGCGTTGGCGGCCGCGCCGAGGGCCAGGCCGAGCACGGTGCGGGTATCCGCCGGGTCGATGACACCGTCGTCCCACAGCCGGGCGGTGGAGTAGTACGGGTTGCCCTGCCGCTCGTACTGGTCCCGGATGCCGGCCTTGAACTCGTCCTCCGGTACCGGGTCGCCAGGACGCCGCACCATCGCCAGCACGGTGGCGGCCTGCTCCCCACCCATCACCGAGATGCGCGCGTTCGGCCACATCCAGAGGAACCGGGGCGAGTACGCCCGCCCGCACATCGCGTAGTTGCCGGCGCCGAACGAGCCGCCGATCACCACGGTGAACTTGGGTACCCGGGCGCACGCCGTCGCGGTGACCAGCTTGGCGCCGTGCTTGGCGATGCCGCCTGCCTCGTACTCCCGACCGACCATGAAGCCGGTGATGTTCTGCAGGTACACCAGCGGGATCGAGCGCTGGTCGCACAGCTCGATGAAGTGCGCGCCCTTCATCGCCGACTCGGAGAACAGCACGCCGTTGTTGGCTACGATCCCCACCGGGTGGCCGTGGATGTGCGCGAACCCGGTGACCAGGGTCGGCCCGTACTCCGACTTGAACTCCGCGAACACGCTGCCGTCGACAACCCGGGCGATCACCTCGCGCACGTCGTAACTGGTCCGCGAGTCGGTGGGCACGGCGCCGTAGAGCTGCTTCTCGTCGACCTTCGGCGCCACCGTGGGCGTCCGATCCCAGGGCACCGGGGTGCGCGGGCCGAGCGTGGAGACGATGGACCGGACGATCTGCAGCGCGTGCGCGTCGTCGTCGGCCAGGTGGTCGGTGACGCCGGAGATACGCGAGTGCAGGTCGCCGCCGCCCAGCTCCTCGGCGGTGACCTCCTCGCCGGTGGCCGCCTTCACCAGCGGCGGGCCGCCCAGGAAGATGGTGCCCTGGTTGCGGACGATCACCGCCTGGTCGCTCATCGCGGGCACGTAGGCACCGCCGGCGGTGCAGCTGCCCAGGACCGCGGCGATCTGGGGTATCCCGCGGGAGGACATGGTCGCCTGGTTGTAGAAGATCCGGCCGAAGTGCTCACGGTCCGGGAAGACGTCGTCCTGCTCGGGCAGGAACGCGCCGCCGGAGTCGACCAGGTAGATGCACGGCAGGTGGTTGTGCAGCGCCACCTCCTGCGCGCGCAGGTGCTTCTTCACCGTCATCGGGTAGTACGTGCCGCCCTTGACGGTGGCGTCGTTCGCCACGATCACGCACTCCCGGCCGGCCACCCGCCCGACACCGGTGATGATCCCGGCGCCCGGGGCGTCGGTGCCGTCAGCGCCGTACATGCCGGACGCGGCCAGCGGGGAGAGCTCCAGGAACGGGCTGGACGGGTCGACCAGCGAGTCGACCCGGTCCCTCGGCAGCAGCTTGCCCCGGTCGGTGTGCCGGGTCCGGGCCCGCTCGGGGCCGCCGAGCCGGGCGGTGGCCAGCCGGTCGCGTAGCTCGGTGACCAGCTTCTCGTGCGACGCGGCGTTGCGCTCGAACGCCGCGCTCGCCGGGTCGACGGCGCTGGTCAACGGGGGCGCTTCCATCGTGAGTGGACTCCCTGAGGTGAGCACTGTTAGCGTTCGTTAACCACGTTAGCGGTCATTAACCTAGAGCGCTAGTCTTACCGGATGGTTGCCGGGTCGACGTCGCCGAGCACCTCCCGGAAGGAACAGATCCTCCGGGAGGCCGCCCAACTGTTCGCCCGGCACGGTTTCCACGGGGTCAGCATTGTGGAGCTCGGTGCCGCCGTGGGCATCAGCGGGCCGGCGCTCTACCGGCACTTCCCCAGCAAGGAGGCGCTGCTCGCGCGGATGCTGGTGGGGATTAGCGAGCGCCTGCTGGCCGGCGGCGCCGCGCTCGCCGAGCAGATCACCGACCCGATCGAGCTGCTCGGCGCACTGGTCGACTTCCAGCTCGACTTCTCCCTGCGCGAGCCCGAACTGATCACCGTGCAGGACCGGGACCTGGCCAACCTGCCCACCCCCGACCGCCGACAGGTGCGCGCGCTGCAACGGGCCTACGTGGAAATCTGGGTGGACGCGCTGTGCCGGCTCAGTCCCGAACTGGCCGCCGAGGCCGCCAGGGTCGCCGCGCACGGCGTGTTCGGGCTGCTCAACTCGACGCCGCACAGCGCGCCCCGCAGCGACCCGGAACGCGCCGCCGGGCTGCTGCGCAGAATGGCGATGACCGCGCTGACGGACCCGGATCTCCGCAGCTGAGCCCCGCTTACAAGACGGAACGGTCCAGTCTTATGGACCCGCTCCGGGGTCAGTTCTCCCGGACGCCCGCCTCGCCCCACAGGTCCAGCAGCGCGGCACCCCGCTCGGCCCTGCCCAGCCCGCGCAGGTCGACCGAACCGCGCTCGGTGACGACCACGTCGACGTCCTGCGACGGGGTGCTCACCGGCCGGGACAGCCGGCGGACCAGCGTCGAGCGCCCCTTGTGCGAACTGCTCACCGCGACGATGCTCAAACCGCCCACCGAGCGGGCGCCGGCCGCCGCGTAGTCGGAGTGCCCGCCGATGCCCCCGACGATCGCCGACTCGGTGCCCTCCACGTTCACCTGGCCGGCGACGTCAAGCTCGATCGCCGTGTTGAACGCGACGAAGGGCAGGCCGTTCGACAGCCGGCCGAGATCGTGGGTGACCTCCAGCGGGTGCAACAGCGGGCGGCCGTGCGCCCAGCGGTACAGCCGCTGCCCGCCGACCAGGTAGGCCGCGACCGGATCACCCAGCAGCAGGCCGCGCTCATCCAGCTCGACGACCTGCTCCGGCATCAGCCCGGAGTCGATGCGCACCGGTACCCGCAGCGCCCGCAACATCGCCGCGCCCAGCTGACCCGGACCGACCTGCAACCGTGCCCCCTCCGGGACCAGCTCGGCGGCGTGCGCACAGATCTGCTCCTGCGCCGGGCTGGGCGTGGCGAAGCTGAGCTCGCGCGGGCCGTCGTCGGTCTCACCGAGCACCGTCACCGCGTCCGCCGGCAGTGGCGGGCCGGCGTCGGCGTGCGGGCCGGTGCGGCTCACGACGGCGGCCACCGGAACCCCGGCACTGATCGCCGCCCGGAAGAAGGACACCTCGGAGGAGAACCGCAACCCGTCGCCCGTGCGGACCACGGTGGCCAACAGCAGGTCGGGGCGCAGCGGGCCGTTGAGCAGGGCGGGCACGGCGGACAGCCTGGTCGGGATCGGGGTGACGGTGCCCGCGTCCACCGCGGTGCGCAGCCCCCAGCCGGACATCACGGTGCGCGCGTCGGCGAACAGCGACACGTCGAGGCCCGGCTCGGCGACCGGCGTCCAGCCCAGCAGCAGCCGCAGGTCACCGTGCCGTTGCGCGGCCCGGTTGAGCGCGGGGTACAGCGAGCGGGGGGTGCCGGTGCCGTCCCCGACCGCGATCCGCATACCCGGTTTGATCAACTGGTCCAGGTCCGCCACGCTGCTCCCCTTCTAGCCGTGAGTTCTAGCCGCGAGCCCGGTGTACCGCAACCAGGTAGTCGCCGCCGTCAGCACACGGAGCGCCGTCCCAGGTGGCGTAGCTGGCCTCCGCGACCAACCCGGCGGCCGCGCACCAGTCGGCGTACTCGGCCGGGGTCGGCCAGCCCGGCCGCAGGGTGAACCCGGCGATCAGCCGACCGCCGCCGGCCAGCAACCCGGCACAGGCCGAGACGGCTGCCGCCCGGTGCTCGGGCGCCACGTAGGGCACCACGTTGCCGGCCAGCACCACGACGTCGAACCGCTCGGCGAGGGTGAGCCCGGCGAGGTCGGCCCGCAGCCAGTACAGCTCCGGAGCCTTCGCCCGGGCGGCGGTGATCATGTCCGGGTCGGCGTCCACGCCGAGGACACGGACGCCGCGCCGGGCCAGCTCGATGGCCACCCGCCCGGTCCCGCAACCGCCGTCCAACACCGAGGCCGGCCGGTAGGAGCAGACCAGGTCGGCCTCGCCGTGCGGGTTCACCCCGGCGGCAGCCATCCGCTGCCACCGGTCGTCGTAGCCGGACAGGTCGACCTGATCCCGCCAGCGGCTCCAGTCCGCTGGCAGGTCAGGTGACTCGGGCGGGTCGGCCGCCACTTCGGTCGGTTGTCGCGATCAGCTGGCGCGGTCCCGGCGGACGTTGGCCCGCCGCCCCTTGAGCATGGTCGAGCCACGCAGCTCGCGCAGCACCTCGTCGGCCGCCGCCTCGGGGACCTCCACCAGCGCGTGCCGCTCGTGGATCTGGATGGTGCCGATGTCGCGGCCGGACAGCTGCGACTCGTTGGCCAGCGCACCCACGATGTCCTGCGGGCGGATGCCGGCGGCCCGACCGGCGGCGACGAACAGCCGCGCGGTGCCGGCCTTCGGCGGGCGGTCGCCCGCACCGCGCTCCCGACCGGGGCCACGCTCCGGCCGGGTGCCGCGCGGCGAACGCACCGCACCGCCGCGGGAGGACAGGTTCGGGCTGATCACCGGGATCTCTTCCTCGTCCGACGGGGTGCCGGCGGCCGCCTGGGCCAGCCGGACCGCCGCCGCCGCGACAGCCAGCGGGTCGTACTCGGCGGACAGCTCGGAGATCATCGAGCGGACCTCGTCGAGGGGACGTGCGATCGGCGCCTCCGCCAACTCGTTCCCGGCCGACTCGCTGCCGGCCGAGTCGCTGCCGGCCAGCTCGATCGCGGCCAGCTCGCTCTCGACGCGCTCGGTCTCCGCACGGTCGAGCAGGGTGACCAGCTCAGCCTTGGTGCGGGCCAGCCGCGCGGAGCTCAGTGCGGCCAGCGACGGCACCGAGGCGACGGTGATCCGCTGCCCGGTGAGCCGCTCGATGGCGCTGAGCATGTACCGCTTGGACGGCGGCACCAGGGTGATCGCCACGCCTTCGCGGCCGGCCCGGCCGACCCGGCCGATCCGGTGCACGTAGGCCTCTGCGGTCTGCGGCACGTCGTGGTTGACCACGTGCGTGAGCAGGTCGATGTCCAGGCCGCGCGCCGCGACATCGGTGGCAACCAGCAGCTCGGTACGCCCGCTGCGCAGCCGCTCGACCACGCGGCCTCGGTGTTCCTGGTCCATGCCGCCGTGCAGTGCCTCGGCGCGCAGCCCACGGCCGGTCAGCGCCTCGGTGACCGCGTCGACGTCGGCCCTGGTGCGGCAGAAGACGATCGCCGAGCGGGGCCGCTCCAGCTCCAGCACCCGGCCGAGCGCCGCGGTGGTGTGCGAGCGCGGTACCAGGTACGCGTTCTGCCGGACCTGCGGTGCGGCGCCCTCGGCGACCACCTCGCGCTTGATCCGCACGGTGACCGGCTGACGCAGGTAGTTCTGCGCCAGCTTCTCGATGCGCCTCGGCATCGTCGCCGAGAACAGCACCACCTGGCGGGTGTCCGGGGTGGCGTCCAGGATCGTCTCGATGTCCTCGACGAAGCCCATGTCGAGCATCTCGTCGGCCTCGTCCAGCACGGCGACCTCGAGCTCGTCCAGCTTCAGGCCGCCGCGGTTGATCAGGTCGATGGCCCGCCCCGGGGTGGCCACCACAACGTCGACACCCCTGCGCAGGGCGCCCAGCTGCGGGCCGATCGGCGCGCCGCCGTACACCGCGAGGGTGCGTACTCCGATGCCTTCGCCGTAGCGGGCGGCGGCGGTGTTGACCTGCATGGCCAGTTCCCGGGTGGGCGCCAGTACCAGGCCGAAGATGCCCTTGCGGCCGGGCTGCTCGAGGCGCCGGTCGATCAGGCGCTGCAACATCGGCAGCATGAACGCGGCGGTCTTACCAGTTCCGGTCGCGGCCTGCCCTAACAGGTCGTGCCCCTCGAGCAGTGGGGTGATCGCCTCGGCCTGGATCGGGCTGGGCTGCTCGTATCCGAGCTCCGCGACCGTCGCCAGCAGGGCGGGGTCCAGCGGAAGGTCGGCAAAAGTTAGCGCGATAGCGTGCGGGTGTTCGGCAACATCAATGCTCACAGCGTCGGGTCTCGTCAGTTCTCTCGAAAAGCACTCTTGGGACGGTTGTCCTCAGTGCGTCAGGGCGCACATCAGGCACACCCAGTAACCATTGTCTCAGGTATCTAGCCCGACTGGTGCATTGGCCACGGTGTCGCCGAACACGTCGTCGCTCGGCGCGGTCGGGCCGGGGGTCGGGCCGGGGGTCGGGCCGGGGTCGCCCTAACCGCCGGAAACGCTCGCGACGCCCGAGGCGGAGGACGCCGACGACGCCTCCGGAGTGCCCGCGACGCCGCCCGAGCAGTCCGCGATCGCGGTCAGGTCGGCGGCGGTTGCGGGGTCGGCCGGGCAGTCGGCGGTATCGGTCGGCGGCACCGGGTCGCTGGCCTGCACGGTCTCTTCCCAGCTCGGCGTGCCGGTCTCGGCCGGCGGTGTCTGATCGCCACTGACCAGCAGCACCGCCAGCACACTGAGCGCCAGCACCGCTGTCGGCACGCTGACCAACCGAGGCATGGTCCGGGGCAGTCGCGGCTGCGGCACCCGAGCCGGGCTCAACCGGGCGCGTCCCATCAGCGGCAGGCTCAACGGGGTGCGGTGCAGCGCGCTGCAGACGGCCACCGTCCCCACCACGGTGAGCACCAGGGCGATCACCGACACCCACACCGAGGCCGCCATCAGACCGGTCCGACGCAGCACCGCGAGCACCAGGTCCAACACCATCGGGTGAGCCAGATAGACACCGAAGGACAGCTGGGCGAGGTAGCTGAACGCGTTCTTCAGGCCCGGCGCGCCGCGCTCCATGATCCAGACGGCGAGCAGGTACAGGGCGCCGAGCGCGGCCACCGACCAGAGCACCATGATCGGTTGCAGTGGGCTGCTGGCACCCAGTCCGCCCCTGGTCGGCACCTGCGCCCAGTACACCCACAGCAGCACGGCGGCGGCCGCCGGTACCGCGGCGAGCACCAGCGGGCGGTGGCTGACGACCCAGCGGTGCCACTGCTCCAGGTGCAGCCCGGCGACCGCCCCGCCGACCAGCCAGAACTGGTAGGCGGGCAGGCTGGCGTCACCGAGCACACCGCGCCAACCGTCGTCGGGCAGCAGCACCCACTGGTAGCAGGCCAGGGTGGCCAGCTGCAGCAACACCGACACGGCGAGCACCCGGCCGTGCCGGCCCTGGGTACGCCGCAGCAGCCGCAGCACCAGCGGGAAGGCCACCGCGTACTGCAGGGTGACCAGCAGGAAGTACATGTGGTAGCTGCCGTTGCCGGTGGCCACCAGGTAGAGCCAGCGCAGCGGCAGGTCGTCCAGCGTCTGGGAGAACGGCTCGGAGCCGCGGGTGTGGAAGATCGAGACCGCCAGGTACAGCGTGGTCCACCACAGGTAGGGCACACCGATCATCCGCAGCCGGCGGAGCCGGAAACCACTCTCGTCCGGCAACCGCCCGTTCGGGCCCAGCCGCGGGTAGTAGGTACGCACCAGCACGAGCGCGGAGACGAAGAAGAAGACCTCGCGGCTGTAGTGCAGCAGGAAGCTGGTCTCGCCGAGGCCGATGCTGTCCGGCGGGAACGGAGCGCCGACGGCGTGCACGGTGATGACCGAGAAGCAGCTGAGCACCCGCAGGGCGTCGATCTGGCGGACCCGCCCACCGCCTGGCTTGCGGCCGGGATCGGCGGCCGGTGCCCGGTCGGCGCCGGCGGTCGGTGCCCGGTCGGCCGGGGGAGCGGCCGGCCGATCAGCGTCGGGAGCCGACGAACCAGCCGCCGACGATGCTTCCTCGAGCACCGTGGCGGAACGCTCGGGAGAGCCGACCGACATGGTTGACAGTTCCTCCGTACGTCACACGCCGGCCATAGACCGTTGCTGTGTGCAATCAAATTTGCGGGTGACACCAGGTTGCCCTACGCGCTCTAGCAGAACCTAACCGGGGAGCTGTGTGGACGTTATGACTCGGTCGTCGACAGGGCTCAGCCGTTAAACGGTTATGGTGCGACGAACGGTTGGCAAAGCCGGATGAGCGGAGGGCCAATGAAGGTCGATTTCACCCTTGAGGGCAAACCCGGGGACTGGGACGTGGCGGCCGAGGCGGAGCGGCGCGGCTACGACGGCGGCTGGCTCAGCGAGATCAAGCACGATCCGTTCCCGGCCCTGGCGGTGGCCGCCACCCGCACCGAGCGGATGGAGCTGGGCACCGCGATCGCACTGGCCTTCGCCCGCAACCCGATGTCGCTGGCGGTCCAGGCGAACGACCTGCAGCTCTACTCCGGCGGGCGGTTCATCCTCGGCGTCGGCTCACAGATCAAGCCGCATATCACCAAGCGCTTCTCGATGCCGTGGTCCGCACCGGCCGACCGGATGCGCGAGTACCTGCTCGCGGTGCGGGCGATCTGGAACACCTGGGCCACCGGCGAGCCGCTGCGCTTCCTCGGCGAGTACTACACGCACACGCTGATGACGCCGTTCTTCAACCCCGGGCCGAACCCACACGGCAATCCGCCGATCGTGCTGGCCGGGGTCGGGCCACGGATGACCAAGGTCGCCGGCGAGGTGGCCGACGGCTTCTTCGTGCACGGCTTCACCACCGAGCGCTACCTGCGCGAGGTCACTCTGCCGACGCTGCTCGAAGGGCGCGCGGCCGCCGGCAAGGACAACCTCGACGGCTTCCAGATCAGCGGTCTGCCGTTCGTGGTGACCGGCGAGACCGACGAGCAGACCGAGGCGGCCGACACCGCGGTGCGCAAGCAGATCGCGTTCTACGGCTCCACCCCGTCGTACTGGCCGGTGTTCGAGACGCACGGCTGGACCGACCTCGGCCCCGAGCTCAACCGCCTGTCCAAGCGCGGCGAGTGGGACGAGATGGGCCGGCGGATCACCGACGAGGTGCTGCACGCCTTCGCCATCGTCGCGCCGAAGGAGAAGGTCGCCGAGCAGCTGCTGGCGCGCTACGGCGGAATCTTCACCCGGACCAGCTTCTACAGCCCGTACCCGGTGCCGGAGGGCTACTGGGAGCAGACCAAACACGACCTGCAGGCGGCCGACTAGGGAACGGGCCCGCCGCTCGGCCCGCTCGACTCAGTGCTCGTCGAGCAGTAGCCGGGGCAGGTCCGCCAGTGCCCGCCGGAACGCGGCCGGGTCGCCGAACAGCCGCCCGAACACCAGCCCGCCCTCGATGTGCACGAACGCGTCCTCGGCACTTGCGCGGGCGCTCTCCTCAGGGCGCCCGGCCCGGACCGCGGCGGCCGCCATCGCGTCGATCCACACCCTGGCCACGCCGGCCGCCCTGGCCCGCACGGCGTCCGGGGTACCGGCCAGCGTCAGTGTGTCGAGCACGCAGGGCAGCAGTCCGCCGCCGTAGAACCCGCCGATCCGCCGCGCCGTCTCAGTGACCCCGGCGGTGACGTCCGCCTCGGTGCGCATGGGTTCCAGCACGTCGTCGAACAGCACCTCGACGCGGTCCAGCACAGCCTCGGCCATCTGCGCCTTGCCCTGGGGGAACCGGTGGTAGAGGCTCGCCCGGCGCAGCTGGGCCGCCTCGGCGAGCGCACCGAGTGAGGCCCCCTCGAAACCGGCCATGCGGAACACCTCGGCGAGCCGGGCCAGCAGCTCGTCGTCGTGCACTGATTGTGGGCGGGGCATCCCCCCACTATTACCGAACGAACGGTAAACAAGCAAGAACGCAATCGGTGAACCATGCCACATTGCTTTACCGATCGTTCGGTAATAACGTCGTGTCATCAGCCCGGCAGCAGGACCGGGAGCCAGGTTCGAGTCGAGAATGGGCGTTCTCCTCCCCCGGGAACGTCTCCGCAGTTCGGAACCACCGATCCGAGAGGGCATGTCATGCCGTACATCACCGTTGGCCAGGAGAACACCGCCGAGATCAAGCTGCACTACACCGACCGCGGCGCCGGGCAACCGGTCGTACTGATCCACGGCTACCCGTTGTCCGGGGCCTCCTGGGAGAAGCAGGAGCAGGCCCTGCTGGACGCCGGCTACCGCGTCATCACCTATGACCGGCGCGGCTTCGGCCAGTCCAGCCAGCCGAGTGTCGGCTACGACTACGACACCTTCGCCGACGACCTGGACAAGGTGCTGACCACGCTCGACCTGACCGACGTCGTACTGGTCGGCTTCTCCATGGGCACCGGCGAGGTCGGCCACTACATCGGCCGGCACGGCGCGTCCCGGGTGGCCAAGGCGGCCTTCCTGGCCTCGCTGGAGCCGTTCCTGCTCAAGACCGACGACAACCCGACCGGCGTCGACGCCAGCGTCTTCGACGGTATCCAGGCCACTGCCAAGGCCGACCGCTACGCCTGGTTCGGCGCGTTCTACAACGACTTCTACAACCTCGACGAGAACCTGGGTTCGCGGATCAGCGACGAGGTCGTGCGCGCCAGCTTCGCGGTGGCCTCCAGCGCCGGCGCGAAGGCCTCCTGGGCCGTGGTGCCCAGCTGGTTGACCGACTTCCGCGCCGACCTGCCCAAGATCGACGAGAGTGGCATCCCCGTCCTGATCGTGCACGGCACGCACGACCGCATCCTGCCGATCGACGCCACCGGCCGGGAGTTCACCAAGCGGCTGCCGAACGCCCGGTACGTCGAGATCGAGGGCGCCCCGCACGGGTTCCTCTGGACGCACGCCGACGAGATCTCCGACCTGCTCGTCAAGTTCCTCGCCGAATAGTCTCCACCCCGTGAGTGGCGAGTTGGGTGATAGCCCAACTCGCCACTCACGGCTCTCTCACGTCCCGTGGCCGGCGAACATGGCGCGCTTGAGCGGCGGAACCGCTTGCGCCACCCGCAGCACCGTGCGGAACGCGAGCCGAGGCAGCCGGGCGTCGGACGCGGCCCGCTCGGCGTTGCTCAGCGACACCCCGATCGCCCGATTCGCATAACCGCGCATCTCCTGCTCGTAGCCGGCCACCGCGTCGAGCAGAGCACGGCGCCCGGCGGCCACCTCGATCAGCGCGCGCCGCAGCACCCCGGCGTCGCGCAGCGCGGTGTTCGCCCCGATGCCGGCCATCGGCGTCATGTTGTGGATGGCGTCGCCGAGCAGCGTCACCGAGCTCGCCGGCCAGGGGTGCAGGGGCGGCATGCTGCGCAGCGGCACCGGTGCCACCGTGCCCGGGTCGCACCGCTCGACCAGGGTGCGCAGCGCGGGCGCCCAGCCACCCAGCCGGGCCGCCACCAGGTCCCGCAACGCCGAGGGTTCCCACCGCTCGACATCGGCCGGGAAGCTGCTCCTGGCCGCCGCGTACGCCCACAGCACGTAGTCCTCGGCGTCGATTCCGTCGACTCCGTCGATCCCGTCGATCCCGTCCGACGGCGGTTCCGGCGCCCGCTCCGGCGACCGCCACGCGGAGACGAACATCGCGTCGGAGCGGGGCGTCAGCACGTACCCCGAACCATGGGTCAGCTCGCCGGGCAGCCGGGCGGCCGCCTCGGCGGACAGCGGGTAGCGGCCGGCCACGTTGAACACACCGGTGTCCAGCCTGGACAGCTCGGGCAGGTACTGCCCACGCACGCGGGAGTTGCTTCCGTCAGCGCCGATCAGCAGGTCGGCGTCGGCGGAGCCGCCGTCCGCGAAGTGCGCCCTCGTACGGCCGCCGGCGATGCGCTCGTAGCCGATGAACTCCCTGCCGTGCCGCACGACGCCGTCCAGGCCGTCCAGCAGTACCTCGCGCAGCCGGATGCGACTGACCGAGCGGTGCCGCAACACGGGCTCGCCCTGGCCGCGGCGCTCCTCCCCCAGCACGGCGAGGGTGCCCAGCCGCTGGTCGTAGAACCGGAACAAGCTCCCGGCATCCCCGGCGGTGGCGTCGAACCTCGCCCACCCTCGCTCCGGCAGGCAGTCGTGCAGGGCGCGGCAGCCATCCGGGTTGAGGTGGATCCGGTAGCCCTGCAGCCAGTCCGCGCCCGCCGCGGTGCGTTCGTACACCGCCACGTCGATGCCGGCCTCGCGCAGCCCGTGCGCCAGGCAGAGCCCGCCGATCCCGCCGCCGATGATCAGTACCCGCATGACCTGCTCCTCCGCCGCCGTCGCGGACAACTATCAACTGAATGGATGACATTGTCAATCAACCAAATGACAAGTCACGCCGGCAGTTGAAACCGCTGATCGACGCTAAGATCAGCGGCCGTGCCAGCCAGCAAGCGCCCGCGCAGGGCACCGACCGACCCGCAGCGGCGCCGAGACCCGGAGCGCACCAGGGAGCGCATCCTGGAAGCGGCCGTCGGTGAGTTCGGGGAGCGCGGCTACTCCGGCGCGCGGGTCAGCCGGATCGCCGCGTCCGCCGGCGTGAACGCCCAGTTGATCTCCTACTACTTCGACGGCAAGGCCGGGCTCTACCAGGCACTGGTCAGCCGCTGGCGGGGCGTCACGTCCGCCATCACCCAGCCCGGGCGGCCGATGGACGAGATCGCGGCCGGCTTCGTCCGGGCGGGTAGCCGCAACCGTTCCTTCGCCCGACTGCTGGCCTGGGAGTCACTCGGCGACGTCCCCGCGCCCGGCGAGCACCCGGAGGTCGACGAGCAGGAGCAGCGGCAGGCCGACTTCCTCCGGCGCAACGTCGAGGACCTGCGTCAACGACAGGCGGCCGGCGAGTTCGCCGCCGACCTGGACCCGGGGCACCTGCTCCTCGCGCTCTTCGCGATGGCCAGCGCGCCGACCATGCTGCCGCAGATCGTGCGACGCATCCTGGACACCGACCCGGATTCGCCGGAGTTCCGCGAGGCATACGCTGAACAGGTCGCGCGACTGGTGCGCCACCTCATGCATGACCAAGGGTAGGCTTACTTTACCCCATGTACGAAACGTATGAACGGAGCACCACATGGCGGAACGACCGGCCAGGAAAGCGCCCCGTACCACCAAGCTTGTGGTGCGGCGGACCGAATGGGCCACTCCGCACCTGATTCGAATTGTCGCCGCCCCGGTGGAAGCGGCCGACATCGACCGCTTCGCGGAGAGCCCGCACACCGATGCCTACGTCAAGGTCGTGTTCCGCCAGCCCGGGGTGACCTACCCGGAGCCGTTCGACATGGCGGCCGCGCGGGCCGAGCTGCCCCGCGACCAGTGGCCGACGCTGCGCACGTACACCGTGCGTGAGGTCGACCGGGAGGCTGGCGAGATCGTCATCGACTTCGTCTACCACGGCGACAACGGGCTGGCCGGGCCCTGGGCGGCGAGTGCCGAGCCGGGTACCGAGCTGCTGGTGGCCGGCCCCGGCGGGGCATACGCGCCCGACCCGGCCGCCGGCTGGCACCTGCTGGTCGGTGACGAGTCCGCCCTGCCGGCCATCGCGGCGGCGCTGGCCCAGATCCCGGCCGGCGTCCCGGTCCACGTGCTGGTCGAGGTGGACGACGCCGCCGAGGAACAGAAGCTGAGCAGCCCCGGCGAGCTGAACCTGCAGTGGGTGCACCGGGCCACGGCCGGCGACACCGGCCTGGCCGACGCGGTGCGCGCGCTGGAGTTCCCGGCCGGGCAGGTGCACGCGTTCGTGCACGGCGAGGCCAGCGAGGTCAAAGAACTGCGCCGGCACCTGCTGGACGAGCGCGGGCTGACCATCGACCAGCTGTCCATCTCCGGCTACTGGCGCCGCGGCTTCGACGACGAGAGCTTCCGCGCGGCCAAGCAGGCCGAGGCACAGGCCGCGATAGCCCGAGCCCCCCAGCGAGCCTGACCCAGGCCCCCGCCCCCCGCCCCCCCCCCGCCACCGCGGCTCGCACAGACCCACCGCGGCCGGCACAGACGCTGCAGGGTCTGTGCGGCCCACGGCAGGTCTGTGCCGGCGGCAACAGCGGCACCCCGGCGGCGGTCAGCGGTGCCGGCGGCGGTCAGCGGTGCCAGCGGCGCCCCGGCGGCGGTCAGTTGGCCGGGGCGGCCTCGGGCACGTCGGCGGACGGCTCGGCGGTGACGTCGGCGGGTGCCTCGGCGGACGGCTCGGCCGGCAGCCAGCGGCCCATCGCCCACACCGCGAACAGGCTGATCGCCGCCACCACCGTGAGGTAACCACCGGCGGCCCACGGCGAGCCGCCGCCGAGGGCAAGCAGCGCGGTGAGGAACACCGGCGTCAGGCCGGACGCCCACACCCCGGAGCCCTGGAACACCAGCGACATGCCCGTGTAGCGCACCCCGGTATCGAACAGCTCGGCGAACAGGGTCGCCTCCGACCCGGTCATCAGCGCGTAGCAGACACCGAGCTGGAAGATCAGGACCGTGGCCGCCAGCCAGGTCGAGCCGGAGTGCAGCGCGAAGAACGAGGGCAGCACGGACACCCCGAACAGGGCCACCCCGGTGCCGAACACCCGCCGCCGCCCGTACCTGTCGGCCAGCCAGCCGGCCACCGGGACCAGGGCGGCCATCAGCAGCGCACCGACGGTCACCGCCAGCAGCACGTCCACCCTGCTCAGGTGCACGGTCGCGGTGGTGTAGCTGATCGCGAACACGCCCCAGGTGTTGAACGAGGCACCTTCGGCCCACCGGGCGAGCATGCCCAGCCCGAGGCCACGCCGGTGCCGACTGGTGCGGAACACCTCGACCACCGGCACCTTGGCCAGCTCACCGCGCGACTCCAGCCGGCGGAACTCCGGTGTCTCCAGCACCCGCAACCGGATCACCAGCCCGATGGCGACCAGCAGCACGCTCGCCACGAACGCGATGCGCCAGCCGTAGGACTGGAACGACTCCTTGCTCATCGCCTCGCCGAGCAGCGCGAACACCCCGGTACCCAGTGCCAGCCCGAGCCCGAGCCCGATCTGCGGCACGCTGCCGAACCGGCCGATCCGCCCCGGCGGCGCGTTCTCGGTGGCCAGCAGCACCGCGCCGCCCCACTCCCCGCCGACCGCAAGCCCCTGCAGGATGCGCAGCAGGACGAGCAGTACCGGCGCGGCGATCCCGATGGTGGCGACCCCGGGCAGCAGCCCGATCAGCGCGGTCGCCGCGCCCATCAGCACCATGGTCGCCACCAGCGTGCGCTTGCGGCCGAGCCGGTCGCCGATGTGCCCGAACAGCACGCCGCCGATCGGGCGGGCCACGAAGCCGACCGCGAAGGTGCCGAACGCCAGCAGCGTGCCGACCACCTCGTCGTGCGCCGGGAAGAACAGCTTCGGGAACACCAGGCTGGCGGCGGTGGCGTAGAGGAAGAAGTCGTACCACTCGACGGTGGTACCGACCAGGCTGGCCAGCAGGATGGTCCGGTTGGACGCCGGCACGGGCTGCCCGGCCGGTACCCGCTCCGCGGTGGTCGTCATTGCGTGTTTCCCCTGCTCACGGGCCGTGAGTGGCGAGTGGTCCCAGGGGACCACTCGCCACTCACAAGCACTTGGTCGGACGTCACGGCGGTTACCTCGGCCGCGCGAACGGAACGGCCGCCGTCACCGCGCCGGCGTGGGCGATGGAGCCGGCCGGCGGCTCCCACAGACCGCGCGCGCGCAGCACCGGCAGCACACCCTCGCCGACCCACCACGCCTCCTCCAGGTGCGGGTGGCCGGACAGGATGAACTCGTCGATGCCCAGCGCGTGGTACTCCGCGATCCGGTCGGCGACCTCCGTGTGACTGCCGACCAGCGCGGTGCCGGCGCCGCCCCGGACCAGGCCGATGCCCGCCCACAGGTTCGGCGACACCTCGAGCCGGTCGACGGAGCCGCCGTGCAGCTCGCGCATCCGCCGCTGGCCGACCGACTCGCTCCGAGACAACCCATCCTGCACGGCGGCGATGGCGGCCGGGTCGAGTGCGTCGAGCAGTCGCTGCGCCTCCGCCCAGGCTTCCGCCGAGGTGTCCCGAGTTATTACGTGCAGCCGGATGCCGAAACGGATCTCCCGGCCCCGGTCGGCGGCGAGCTTGCGCACCCAGGCGATCTTCTCGGCGACCTGGTCGGGCGGCTCACCCCAGGTCAGGTACACATCGGCATGCTCGGCGGCCACGTCACCCGCGGCCGGCGACGACCCGCCGAAGTAGATCGGCGGCACCGGATCCGGCACCCGCTCCAGCTCCGCGCCCTCGACCCGGAGGTGCGTGCCGGTGAAGTCCACCCGCTCGCCGCGCCACAGCGCCCGCACCACATGCAGGAACTCCGAGCCCCGGGCGTAGCGCTCGTCCTTGGACAGGAAGTCGCCGTAGCCGCGCTGCTCGGTCGGCTCACCGCCGGTGACGATGTTGAGCAGCAGCCGCCCCGGCGAGTGCCGCTGGTAGGTGGCGGCCATCTGGGCGGCCAGCGTCGGCGTGAGCATGCCCGGCCGGAACGCGACCAGGAACTTCAGCCGCTCGGTCTGCTGGGACAGCATCGCCGTGGTCAGCCACGCGTCCTCGCACCACATGCCGGTGGGCGTGAGGGCGGCCTCAAAACCGAGCTGCTCGGCGGCGCGCGCCACCTGCGTCAGGTACCCCAGGGTGGCCGGCCGCACCCCACCGGCCGAACCCACCGGCACCCCGTGCCCACCGCCGACCAACTGCCGCCCGTCACCGTAGGTCGGCAGGAACCAGTGCGCCCTAATGCTCATCTCTCAACTTCTCCGCGAGTCGGGGTTTTCGTCAGGGTGAGTCGGGATATCGGTCCGGAGGACAATCCTGACGAAGTAGGTCCGGAATATCGGGAACTCGGTCAGGCCCGGGCCGCGGCACAAGACCGGGGCTCGGACCCAGCCGTCAGACGGAGACCGGCTCGCGCGCCGGCAGGTCGGCCTCCAGCTCGCGCACGATCGGCAGCACGCGGCGGCCGAAGTACTCGACCTCCTCGTGGTAGTGCAGGAACCCGGCCAGGATCAGGTCGACACCGAGTGCCTTGTACTTCACGATCCGCTCGGCGATCTGCTCCGGCGTACCGATGAGCTGGGTGCGGAAGCCGTCGTTGTACTGGACCAGGTCCTCGAAGGAGGAGTCCGCCCACATGCCCTTGCCGTCCGAGGAGGACTTGCCGGCCTGGGTGACGGCGTCCCGGAAGCCCTCCACCGACGGCTTGTGCGCCTTGGCGATGACCTCCCGCAGCGTCTCCCGGGCCTCCTTCTCGGTGTCCCGGGCGATGATGAAGCCGTTCAGCCCGAAGTTGACCGACCGGCCGTTCTCGGCGGCGGAGGCGTTGACGTCGTGCAGCTGCTCGGCCGCCCCGTCGTAGTCCTTGCCGTTGCTGAAGTACCAGTCCGAGACCCGGCCGGCCATCCGCCGGGCCGCCGTGGAGTTGCCGCCCTGGAAGATCTCCGGGTTCGGCCGCTCCGGGGTGTTCAGCGGCTTCGGCTTCAACGTGAAGTCGCGGATTCGATAGAAGTCACCGGCGAGGTTGAACTCGTCCTCGGTCCAGATGCCGCGCAGCGCCCGGATGAACTCCTCGGAGCGGCGGTAGCGCTCGTCGTGCTCCAGCCAGTGCTCGCCCAGCGCGGTGAACTCGCCCTTGAACCAGCCGCTGACCACGTTCACCGCGAACCGCCCCTTGGACAGGTGGTCCGAGGTGGCGCCCAGCTTGGCCAGCACGCCCGGGTGCCACAACCCCGGGTGCACGGCGGCGATCACCTTAAGCCGCTCGGTGGCGAGCAGCAGCGCGAGACTGAAACTGGTCGACTCGTGCTGGTACTCGGCGCCGTAGCTGGCCATGTAGCGGACCTGGCTCAGCGCGTACTCGAAACCGTTTTCGGCGAGCACAGCGAGCTCGCGGTTGTAATCGTAACCCCAGTCCGTGCGTTGCTCGATGGTGCTGGTGACCAGGCCGCCGCTGACGTTCGGCACCCAGTAGGCGAACTTGATCGGGTCGGTACTCGGCTGTGCTGACATGAAGTCTCGGAACCCCCGGTTCGGGTTGTCGGGCAGTTGTCTCTGGGCAGGCGGAACACGCGATCACGCGGTGAGTTCGTCGCGGGCGCGGGAAGGTCCGCACCGGCCGCCGAGCGACGAGCGTTAGATACGACAGGCCTGCGAGCTGACCCGGGCGAGGTCCACATGACGCCGCCGGGTGAGAAACTGCGGACACATAGCCTCAAATCCACCAGATCGGTGGAGAAGTGTCAACGCGAGGGTGATACGTCACACCGCTCCGTAAGGATCGGGCCGGCCGGCGGTGTGTGCTGAAAGTCCCGACACAGTGTGCTGACAGCCCCGACTCGCGTTGCGATACATGTACCATTTGGTACATGTATGTCGAGGTCGCCACCGAGATCGACGTGCCCGCCGAGCGGGTGTGGGCCGTGTTGGCCGACGTCGAGCGCTGGCCGGACTGGACCCCGACGATGACCAGCGTCCGGCTGCTGACCGCTGGTCCCCTCGGCCCGGGCAGCTCCGCCGAGATCCGCCAGCCGAAGCTGCCGAAGGCCGTCTGGACGGTGACCGGGTTCGAACCGGGCCGCCGGTTCGAGTGGGCCGCCGGTGGTCCCGGCGTGACCACCCGGGGTGACCACCGGGTGGAACCGCTCGACGGCGGCCGCTGCCGGGTCACCCTGGTGATCGAGTCCACCGGCCCGCTGGCCGGCCCGCTCACCCTGTTGCTCGGCCCGCTCACCCGCCGCTACGTGTCGACGGAGGGCCGGAGCCTCAAGCAGTACTGCGAGACCGCCAGCCGCACGCCCTGACGGCACCGGGGGGTCAGGACCATCCGCGCACCTCCGGCAGCACCTCGGCGGCGAACAGCTCCAGCATCGCGGTCCGCTGTGCCGGTGAGCCGGCCGCCGCGCTGAACACCAACTGCTCCGCGCCGGCGTCGTGGTACTCACGCAGCCGGGCCAGCACCCGCGCCGGGTCGCCGTGCAGCAGGTAGCGGTCCGCGAGCGGGGTGAAGTCCTGTTGGTACACCTCGCTGACCACGTCGATCGCACTCTGTCTCGCCCGGTCGGCGGAGCTGTCCACCGCTCCCCAGCAGTACACCGCGCCGCGCACCGAACCGTCCGCGCGGCCGTGCTCGACGGCCGAGGCGTTCACCTCCGCCAGTGACTTGGCCAGCTGTTCCGGGCTGTACATGTAGGGCAGCCACACGTCGGCGAACCGGCCGGCCCGGCGGATCGCGGCCGGCTTGCGCCCACCCAGCCACACCGGCGGACCCGGCCGCTGCACGGCGGGCGGCTGCAACGCCAGCCCCGGGATCTCCGCGAACCGGCCGTGGTGGGTGACCGTCTCACCGGCCAGCAGCGGACCCAGCACGGCCAGCGCCTCATCGGTCCGCGCGCCCCGCCGCGTCACTTCGACGCCGGCCGCGACGAACTCCGGCGGGAACTCCCCGCCGACGCCGACACCCAGGTCGAACCGCCCGCCGGAGACCTGGTCCAGGCTCGCCACCAGCTTCGCCAGGACCGCCAGCGGGTACACCGGCACGATGGTCAGCGCGCTGAGCAGCCGGATCCGCTCGGTGGCACCGGCGGCGGCCGCCAGCGAGACGAAGCTGTTCGCCGTCGGGCCGTGGAAGAACAGGTGCTCGCCCACCGCGACCTGGTCGAACCCGACCTGCTCCGCCCACCGGGCCTCGCCTGCGACGCCGGGCTGATCCGGACCCAACGTGATGCCGACCCGCATGCGCTCTCCCGGTCTCCTCGCTGAACAGCTGTCGCCGCGCAGCCATCCTCGGGCCTGCGCCGGCCGGGTGCCAGTTGGCCTACCTCGCCGCCGCGACCGCCGGCCTCGCCGCGATCTTCACCGCGGTACCGGCGGCGTACGCCGCACTGAAGATCGCCGGTGCGCTCTACCTGCTGTACCTGGCCTGGCAGGCGCTGCGCCCCGGCGGCACCCCGGTGTTCGCGCCGCGGCCCCTGCCACCCGACCGTGCTGTCCGCGGCCACGCTGTCCCGGGTGCTGGGTCACCGAGGTGACCGGGCCAGCGCGTACGGAGTCAGCGACTCAGTGCACGCCCTCCATCTTGCGCCGGATCCACGGGCTGAGCGCCACGACGACCAGGCCGATCACGATGGTCACCGCGCCACTGATACCGAAGTAAGGCAGCTCGTGCTGGGGCGAGTAGAAGCCGGCCAGCACACCGGCCATCGAGGTGCCGAGGCCGACGGAGAAGAAGTACAGCGCCATCATCTGGGCCCGGAACGCCTCCGGCGCGAGCTTGGTGGTCACCGAGAGCCCGATCGGCGAGAGCATCAGCTCGGAGATCGCGAACACGCCCATGATGAAGAACACCGCGATCGCCGGCGTGGTCTTGCCGGTGTTGCCGGCGAACACGAGGAACAGCAGGAAAGCGACCCCCATGCCGATCACACCGAGGGCGAACTTCATCGGCGTGGACGGTGCCTTCTCCCGCACCTTCGTCCAGATCGCGGCGAACACCGGGGCCAGCAGGATGACCCAGATCGGCTCCTCGGACTGCACCCAGGCCGACGGGGCGGTCCAGCCGAAGATGTTCCAGTCCATCCGCTCGTCGGAGTACACGGCGAGCGCGGTGAACATCTGCTGGAAAAGCGACCAGAACGCCGCGTTGGCGATGAACAGCGGGATGAACGCGCCGACCCGGCTCTTCTCCACCGAGCTGACCTTGCCGCTGCTCAGCATCACGGTGAAGTAGGCGACCGAGGCCACCGCGATCACCCCGGTGGTGACCCACTTCAGGTTGGCCAGCGTCACCACTCCGGTGAGCAGCACCAGCACGATCACCACGAGGATGCCGACGCCGACCAGCGCGGCCTTGCGGCGGGCCTCGGCGGGCAGCGGGTTGGTCGGCTGCTTGCCGTGGGTGCCCAGGTTCCGCCGGAACACCACGTACTGCGCCAGGCCCAGCGCCATGCCGATCGCGGCGGCGCCGAAGCCGTAGTGGAAGCC
This sequence comes from Pseudonocardia sp. Cha107L01, assembly GCF_052566575.1. Classification (NCBI taxonomy): domain Bacteria; kingdom Bacillati; phylum Actinomycetota; class Actinomycetes; order Pseudonocardiales; family Pseudonocardiaceae; genus Pseudonocardia; species Pseudonocardia sp. Cha107L01. The sequence goes on along the minus strand of NZ_CP199579.1, from coordinate 2,236,567 downwards.
CAGCTCGCTCTGCAGCAGTCCGGTGAGCAGCGGGCCGACGAACGCGCCGATGTTGATGCCCAGGTAGAACAGGGTGAAGCCGCCGTCGCAGCGCGGGTCGCCCTTCGAGTAGAGCGTGCCGAGCAGCGAGGACGCGTTCGCCTTGAGTGCGCCGCTACCCAGCGCCACGCAGATCAGGCCGACGCCGACCCCGGCCAGCCCCGGCAGCACAGCCAGCGCGATGTGGCCGAGCATCACCACGAAGCCGCCGTAGAAGACCATGCGCTCCATGCCGAGCACCCGGTCGGACAGCCAGCCGCCCAGCACCGTGGACAGGTAGACCAGCCCGCCGTAGGCGCCGACGATCCCGGTCGCCGTGGTCTGGGGCAGCCCGAGGCCGCCCTGCTCCAGGGAGTAGTACAGGTAGTAGGCGAGGATGCCCACCATGCCGTAGTAGGAGAACCGCTCCCACAGCTCGACGTTGAAAAGGTTCACCAGGCCGATCGGATGACCGAATACGGTCCTCCCGGCCGGCCCCGGCTCTTGTTCGACCCGCGCTGCTGTCTCGGACATGGCCCACCCTCCATCCGCGCAGGGTCGGAGGATCTGCCCCGCCCCGGCAATCGGAAAATCCTACTGCGCAGTAGTTCCAGCGCATAAGACCGTGAGGAAACCGGAGCAGCTTCGTTCGCGCAACAAAGTGGTTCCGCGTGATCAGATATTCGGCATTGCCGAACCGCGCAATGGTCCGTCCCGGTGTGCAGTTCGGTAACCACGGGCCGAGCCGCGACCCTGCCTGATGTGCAGTTCGGCAACCAGCCGTCGCTGAGAGTTCCTCAGCCGACTCGAGCCCGCGGTGGCGTGCGCTAACCGGCCGAGGGCGCCTCCACCTGCTGAGGTGTGCCATTGACCGGTTGCGGGGTGCCGGGGACCGGCACGCCACGCGCCCACGCCGGCTGGTTGCCCGGCGGGCGGAACAGCGGCATGACCTCCTCCGCGAACAGGGTCATGTTCTTCACGACCTTCCAGTTCGGCATGTCGCCGATCTGTGCCGAGCTGGCCACGTGGATGCCGGCGCCGAGCTCGTCGGTGTAGTACGCCAGCTTCTCGGCGACCTGTTGCGGGGTGCCGACGATGATGTACTGATCGTCCAGCAGGTCCTGGTAGCTCAGGTCGGTGTGGTCCTTGATGCCGAACTTGCGCTTGCCCATGATCATGCCGCGCAGCGAATGGCCGCTCATGTAGCCCGGCGGCACCCAGTGGTAGTCCGGGATCTTCAGGCCGCGGTGGAACAGCCACATCATGTGCTCGCGGGCTTCCTCGTGCGCCTTGGCCTCGGTCTCGGCCACATAGGTGGGCACGCAGAACGCCAGCTGCTCCGGCGCCGGCTCGTAGCCCTCGTCGGCCGCGGCCTTGCGGTACATGTCGTAGTTGACCTTGGTGAAGGACAGCGGCGCGAACACCATCATGAACGGGTACCGGCGCTTGGCGGCTTCCTTGATGGTCTCGAACGAACCCTGCCCCGGCAGCCAGATCGGCGGGTGCGGCTGCTGGAACGGCCTTGGCCACGGGTTGACGTAGGGGATGTCGAAGTGCTTGCCCTGCCAGTCGAACGGCCCGTCCGTCGTCCACGCCTTGATGATCAGGTCGTGCGCCTCCCAGAACCGCTCCCGGGAGGTGGCCGGGTTGACCCGCATGGAGTGGTACTCCATGCCGGTGCCGCGCACGAAACCGGAGATGATCCGGCCGCCGGAGATCACGTCCAGCATGGCGACCGACTCGGCCACCCGCAGCGGGTTCTCGTGCAGCGGCAGCGCGTTGCCGATGATGCCGACCCGGATCTTGCTGGTCCGGGCCACGATGTGGCTGGCCATCACGTTCGGGTCGGGCATGGTGCCGTAGGCGTTCTGGTGGTGCTCGTTGACGCAGGTGCCGTCGTAGCCGAGCTTCTCCGCGAGCACGGCCTGGTCCAGGTACTCGTTGTACAGCCGGTGACCGACCACCGGGTCGTAGTTCGAGTTCGACAGGTTGACCCACGTCGACTCGATCTGCTCCGGCGGCGGGATGTTCGGGTACGGCATTAGGCCGAAGTGGAAGAACTGCAGGCTCTGGCTCATTGCTCGCCTCCGCACTCGGTCCGCTCCTCGCTCGCGGCACTCGCTGCGATGCTCCCTCGCTGTCGGCTTCGCGGGCTCATTGCTCGCTCCCCTGGAAGTCGAGGATCGCGCTCGCGGTCAGCTCAGGCTGCTCGATCACCAGTGCGTGGCCGGTGCCGGGGATTCGCTGGACGCGGGCGTCGGGCAGGAACTCCGCGTACCGGTCCACCGCCTCGTTCGGCACCAGCCGGTCGTCCTCGGCGCCGAGGACCAGCGCCGGGCAGCTCACCCGGGCCAGCCGGCGCGGCATCCTGCGGTCGTAACGCGGATTCCAGACCAGCCGCGCGAGCGTGGACTGCTCCTCGTACAGGTGCACCGCGACATCCGGGTCGGTCACGTCCACCATGACCTCGCCGATGTTGGCCGGGTCGTTGAAGATCGTGCCGAACAGCTGTTCCGGCGTCATGGTGAACAGGTCGGTGAACGGCGGCTTGCCCGGTACCTGGATGCCGGCCGGGGTGATCAGCGTCAGCGAACGCAACCGGTCCGGGAACAGCGTCGCGTAGGCCGCCGCGATCCAGCCGCCCAGCGAGTAGCCGACCAGGTGGAACCGCTCCAGACCGAGCACCCGGCGCAGGTCGTCGTAGTGCAGCACCAGGTCGCCGATGTCCTCCAGCCAGTCCTGCATCGGGGTCTCGCCGTAGCCGACGTGCTCCGGAGCGATCACGTCCGCGCCCTGCGCGAGCGCTTCGTGGAACCGCAGCCACTTGCCGGTGAAACCCGCGCCGTGCAGGAACAGCAGTGGCTCGCCGACCGCGGCGGCTCCGACGTCTGGCCCGACCGGCCCGCGGCGGCGCAGCGCCACCGGGCTGCCCGCCACGTCGATCGTCTCGGCCACCACCTCGGGCACTGCGTCGAGTCTTGTCACCGTTGACACATCCGCCTCCCAGAAACGACCTCTCTGTCGCACGTTAGGGGGTGCCGCGCCCCGGCGGCAGTGCACGAAAGAGGACACCTCGATCGGCTCGCCTGCGCGCCGCGGAACCGCGCGATGCCAGGGACGTGATCGGCGCCGGGCTGGCCGACCTGCCCGCCGACGCGGGCTTCGCTATCGACGACTGGTCCCCGGCCACCGCGCTGCGTCCGACGCGGGCGATCAGCGCACGACTGCCCGACTGAGCGGTGCCGGCTGGCCGGTCGGTCCGACCAGCAGGGCCAGCTCGGTGCGGGACCGGCAGCCGGTGGCGGCCAGCGTCCGGCTGACATACTTCTTCACGGTGTCCTCGGCGAGCGAGAGCTGGTCGGCGATGGCGGCGTTGGTCAGTCCCTCGGCAACCAGTGCGGCCACCTCGCGGCGCCGCTCGGAGAGCCCGGCCAGCGGATCGGGCCGCTGCTCCGGCGCCGGCAGGTTCCGGCTGATCACGTTCAGCTGTCGGGCCAGCAGGCGCAGCGCCGCCAGCTCGCGCTCGCCCACCGCGCGCGGGTCCTGGTCGAACAGCCCGACCATGCCCTGGCCGCCGCCGGGCAGCCGCAGCCGCATCCCGGTGACCGAGTACAGACCGTGCCGGAACATGAACCCGTGCAGGTAGGCGGCCGCGACGCCGTCCAGGTGGCGGACCTCGCTCAGTGAGGCGACGTTGGTCTCGCGGAGCAGCCGCATCGGTTCGGCGGTGGCGAACGCGTCCCGGTCCGACCAGCGGTCGTGGTACTCCGGGAACATCGCCGGGGTGCGCCCGTTCAGCAGCGGGGAGGCGTCACCGAACGCCGCGCGGAAGGTGGCGCCGCTGAAGAACGTCGTGTGCCGCAGGTTGAACGTCCCGGCCAGCGCGTCCATCAGCCGCGCGGCGAAGTCCGGCACCGAGCTCGCCTCGTCGCAGCGCTCGAGCACGTCGAACACCCGCTGGTAGTCCGCCTCGCGGAGCATGCGTGTCAAGCTATCGGGTCGGTGGCCGCCCGTCGATGCGGCTCACACGTCGACGCAGATCAGCGCCCAGGGCTGGTCGTCCACGCGGGTCATCACGAGGGTCGCGGGCGTGCTCCCGGTGGTGCGCAGTTTGCGGCGCAGCACGTCCACATCGCCGGCCAGCCCGCGGCGGCGGATGTCCAGCGCGCCGACGTCGTGCCGGCGCAGCCTGGCGATCAGGTCCTTCTCCCGCCACGGGCCGCTGTCCAGCACCCGCAGGGTCCGGCCGAACGGGGTGCGCGGCGGCGTCTCGGCGGACAGGAACGCGATCCTCGGGTCGATCTTCCAGGCACCCAGCTCCCTGGCCAGCTCCTCGACGAGTCCGGCGCGGGTCACCGCCGGGTTCGGGTCCAGCAGGTACTCCCCCGGCAGCCGGCACGGCACCGGGTCGCCCGGCGCCGGCAGCAGTTGGTCGCCGGCCGGCAGCACGGTGGCCCTGGAGCCGATGCCCGGGCCGCTCAGCGCCGGTGACCACAGCACCGCCTCCTTGAGGTCGCGCCCGTCGGCGACGAACTCGACCTCCCAGCCGGTCGGCACCGTGGCCCGGTCCAGCCCGGGCGCGGCCTTGATCGCGACGCGGGTGATCCGCTCGGCCAGCGCAACGCACCAGGCCAGCGGCGGTTCACTGTCCCCGGTGCGCAGCCGGCGACCGCCGGAGCGCCGCGCCGGGTCGACGAACACCGCGTCCACCCCGGCCAGGTCGGCGTCCCGGACGTCGCCGAGCTGCCCCGCGACCGCGTCGCCGAACCCGTACGCGGCGGCGTTGAGGGTGGCCATCCGCAGGTGCAGCGGGTCCCGGTCGACCGCAACCAGCTCGACGGCGGCGGTTGTGTCGCTGGGGCTGCTCGCGGTCGTGTCGGCACTGGCGTAGGCACCCACGCCGGCCAGTGCCACCAGGTCGCCGCCGATGCCACAACACAGGTCCGCCACCCGGCGAGCGCCGGCGTAGCGGGTGGCCCGGTGCCGGGCGATCGGCTCCGAAGAGGCCTGCTCCAGCCCGTCGCGGGTCAGCCACATCGACTCGGCGCGGGTGAACTTCGCGCGAGCCCGCTGCCGCAGTTCGTACTGGGCCAGCGCGGCGGTGACCAGCTCGGCGGGGAACTCCCGGCGCAGCGTCTCGGCCAGCCGCAGCTCGACGCCGGCGGTCAGCTCCGTGCCGGCCAGCCGGTCCAGTACCGCCGCGCCGGCCGGGGTCAGGAGCAGGTCGAGGTTCGCCATGCCCTGCTCGGTGTCGCTCATCCGCACCATCCTCTCCCAGGCGCCGGCACCAGTTCTTGACTGACCTATACAAAACTGGCTACGCTCCCGACGTGCCCAGGCCGCGCGAGTTCGACGACATCACGGCACTGGACGCCGCCATGGAGACCTTCTGGACCAAAGGCTACGAAGCCACCAGCACCGCCGAGCTGTGCGAGAGCACCGGACTCGGGCGGGGCAGCCTGTACAACGCCTTCGGCAGCAAGCACGAGCTGTACGAAGCAGCGGTGGGGCGCTACACCGAGGTGGGGTACGCCGCGACGATCGAGATCCTGCGCGCTCCGGGCAGCCCGACCGAACGGGTCCGGGCGCTGCTGCACTGGGTGATCGAGACCGACCTGGCCGATCCCAGCCGGCGCGGCTGCATGGCGATCAACGCCTCGATCGACACCGCCGGGCGCACCGACCCGGTCACCGACCTGACCCGCCGGCACTTCGAACGGCTGGAACAGGCCCTGCGCGAGGTGCTCGAGGAGGGGCAGCGGGCCGGCGAGTTCGCCACCGACCGGGACCTGACCCGGATGGCCCGCACCCTGCAGAGCACCTACTACGGCCTGCGGGTACTCGGCGCGGTGACCCAGGACCGGGCCGCACTGCTCGACGTCGCCGAAGGAGCACTGGCCGCCCTGCGCTGAGCACCGCACAGCCGGCCGGCTTGCGCTGCCGAAGTTTTGTACACATCAATCAAAAATGGGGGTCATTCATGCCAGCGGTGGTCTACGTGCTCGGACTGGGCATCTTCGCGATGACCACGAGTGAGTTCATGGTGTCCGGCATGCTGCCCGAGTTGGCCTCGGCGCTGAACGTGTCGATCTCCGCGATCGGCTACCTGGTGTCGGCCTATGCGATCGCGATGGCACTCGGCGGCCCGTTCGTCTCGGCGGCGCTGACCCGGTTGTCGCACGGCAGGGCGCTGGTGCTGCTGCTCGGCGCGTTCCTGGCCGGCCAGGTGCTCGGCGCCCTCGCCACCGGCTACCCGATGCTGGTGGTGTCGCGGGTGATCACCGGCTGCGCCGAGGCCGCGTTCTTCGGCGTGGGACTGACCGTGGCGATGGACACCGTGCCGCCCCGCCTGGCCGGCCGCGCGGCCTCGGTGGTGCTGGGCGGGTTGATGGTGAGCAGCGTGCTCGGGCTGCCGCTGGCCACGTTCCTGGCGCAGTGGGCCGGTTGGCGCGGCGCGTTCTGGGCGGTGGCCGGGCTGGTGCTGGTCGCCGGCGTGGCGGTACTGGTCACGGTCCGCCGGCCGGTAGTAGGTCGAGTCGGTGCCGCTGTCCGGGCCGGAACTGACGCCGGAGCTGACGCCGATGCCGTCTCGGGCGCCGGCGCTCGTGCGGCGGCCGACGGCTCAGCGGGCGGACTCCGCGCGGAACTGGCGTTGTTCCGCAACCGCCGCCTCTGGGCGGTCTACGGCACCAGCATGCTGCACATCGGCGCTCTGTTCGCGGCGTTCAGTTTCTTCGCGGCGATCTTCATCGACGTCACCGGATTCGCACCCGGCCTGGTGCCGGTGCTGCTGACCGGCTACGGGGCGGCCGCGGTCATCGGCAACATGGTCGTGGGCCGGCTGGCCGACCGCTACCCGATGGCGGTACTCACCCTGGGTCTCGCCGCGCTGGTCGGGCTGCTCGCCGGGTTCGCGGCGGGCGCGGCGGTGCCGGCGGTCGTGCTGGTCACGGTGATCGGCATCGGGATGGTCGGGCTGCCGCTGAACTCGGCGACCATCGCCCGGCGGATGCGGGTGGTCGCCAACACGCCGATGATCAACACGGTTGGCGCCTCGGTCGTGAACGTCGGCATCGCGGTCGGCCCGACACTCGGTGGGCTGGCGATCAGCGCGGGTCTCGGGCTGAGGGCACCGCTGTGGATCGGCGCCGCGCTCGCCGGGCTCGCGCTGCTCAGCCTGTTGCCGTACCTGCGCCCCGCGACGCACCACATACATACCCGCGCGGCACAGCCCGCCGACTCGGTGTGCACCGCGAGCTAATGCGGTGGCGTGCGCGTTGTTACCGAGCTGCACAGCAGGCAGGTTTGCGGCGGCCGGATCCTGCCTGGGGTGCAGCTCGGTAACGGCGGTCCATCGGCATCGCCCCGATCATCGGCTGAGACGCCACCGACGGGCAGCCGGCGCCCCGCCAGTGGGGCGCGAACCCCGGGCGCCTACTGAACCCCCGTGAGTGGCGAGTGGTCCTGGGGGGCCACTCGCCACTCACGACCTACCTGGGCACCTCGGAGACGTGCGCCGCGACGATTCGCCAGCCCTCGGCGAACCGGACCCAGGTCTGGCTCTGCCGGCCCTCGATCAGTCCGTCCGGGTACTCGAACAGGGTGCTGACCACCGCGGTCCGGTCGTCCACGGTCAGCACCGTGGTCTCCCGCAGTCGCCGCCCGGCGGGCACGGTCGGGTGCTCGCGGCGCCACGCCTGGATCTGCGCCGCACCGACCTGCCGGTCCGCCACCCCGTAGCGCAGGCAGCGCGGGTCGTCCCAGAACAGCTCGTTGAGCACCGCGACGTCACCGTCGATCAACGCGTGCTCGTAGCGCTGGAACGCCGCCAGCACCGCGCCCCTGACGTGCGTCCGGTCCAGGACGGGCTCACCGGTGTCGGTCGCCGCGGTCATGCCGGCGCCGGCGCTTCGCTCAGCTCGGTCGAGCCCCCGCCAGATCCGTCATGGGTGCGCTGCTCGGGTACCCCCTCGGCGGGCTCGCCCCGACCCCTGGTGACCAGCGCGAAGGCCAACAACACCAGCCCGGAGAAGGCGTAGCCGAGCGCGATCTGGCCGCCAACGGCCCAGCCGACCTGCGGTGCGTGGATCAGCCCGACGAACCCGAGCGCGGCGCCGATGAAGCAGTAGATCGCCGCCGGCACGAACTTCTTGTCGATGATGAACGCGACGATCGCGCCCAGCACCATGCCGGCCAGGATCGCGCCGCCGCCGAACAGCTGGGTGCCCTTGTAGACCAGCCCGGCGTTGGTCAGCGCGTCCGCGCCGACCTTCGTGGCGGTGGTCCCGGCGGCGGCCAGTGCGTTGTCCATCAGGCCGCCGGCCCAGGACGCGATGTTCGGCAGGATCGCGAACACCACCGCGACCGCGTGCGCCTTGGGCACCACCTGGAAGGCCTGCGCACCGATCAGCAACCCGATGTAGAGCAGGATCGGCACGATCGCCGGCAGCGGGAGCAGCGCTCCGAGCAGCGCGAACATGCCGAGGAAGCAGAACAGGGCGATCACCACGCCGGACGCCAGCGAGTAGCTGGTGCGACCGCCGGCGGCCTTCCAGCCGGGGTGCCCGATGTACACGGCCGGCGGGAACGGGCAGCCCAGCGCGGACCCGACGATAGCGCCGGCACCGTCGGCGAGCAGCACGCTGCGCAGGTTGTAGTTGTCACCGGCGGCCGAGGCGCTCTCCACGTTGGTCATGCCCTCGGTGAAGTTGTAGATGCCCAGCGGGATGGCGGTGGCCAGCAGCGGCGCCACGTCGGCCAGCCCCTGCCCGAGCCGGTGGAAGCTCAGGGTGGGCAGCGAGATCGCCACCTCGCGCGCGGCCGAGACCACGTCCGGCGCCGACATGTAGCCGCCGATCCAGCCGATCGCACTGCCGACCAGCAACGCGGCCAGCCCGACCGGGATGTTGCCCGGCAGCTTCAGGTCGGTGAAGAAACCGATCAGGATGATCACCATGACCGGCAGCGAGATCCACAGCGCCTCCCACATCTGGGCCGCGGGGCGCATCGAGATGAACGCGATCGAGATGCCGGCCAGGGTGCCGAGCATGGCGGCCTGCGGGGTGTAGCGGCGGATGAACGGGCCGATGAAGGCTCCGATCAGCACGATGATGCCGATGATGAAGCACCAGGCCAGCCCGGCCGCCCAGGCGGTGAGCGGGTCCTTCGTCGCCAGGTAGATCGGCAACATGATCACGAAGACCACGATGAACATGTGCGGCACGCTGGGGCCGTATGGCATCGCGCACACGTCGGTGCGGTTCTCGCGGCGAGCCAGTCGCCGGGCCAGGAAGGTGTAGTAGACGTTGCCGATCAGCAGCTGCACCCCCAGCGCCGGCAGCAGCACGCCGAACACCTCGGTGCCCGGGATCTTCACCACGCCGAGGCACAGCCCGGTCAGCACCAGCACGTTGACCAGCGTGTTGAAGCCGAGGCCGAAGAACGCGTTGGTGTCACCGGCGACCCACCAGGACAGCGGGCGGGGCTGCGCGGACTTCGTCGTCTCGCTCATGAGCGGGTTCCTTCCAGGGTGTGGGTGGCGAGCTCGTCGAGCAGCACGGAGGAGGGCGCCACCCAGCCGAAGATCCCGCCCTGCGCGGCGATCATGGCCAGGCCGACCCGCTGGAACTCGGGGAAGTAGGAGCCGACGCAGTCGGACAGCACCAGGCACTCGTAGCCCCGGTCGTTGGCCTCCCGGACGGTGGTGTGTACGCACACCTCGGTGGTGACGCCGGCGACGATCAGGCTGGTGATGCCCGCCGCCGTGAGCCGTTCGCCCAGGTCGGTGCCGTGGAACGAGCCCTTGCCCGGCTTGTCGATGACCACCTCACCGGGCAGCGGGGCCAGCTCGTCGATGATGTCGTGGCCGTACTCACCCCGGATCAGGATGCGGCCCTTCGGCCCCGGCTCACCGATGCGTAGCGTCGGCTCGCCGCGGTTCAGCTTGGCCGGCGGGCAGTCGCTCAGGTCCGGTCGGTGCCCCTCCCTGGTGTGGATCACCATCAGCCCGGCCGCCCTGGCCGCGGCCAGCACCGACTGGAGCGGCGGGATCACCGCGCGCAGCAGTGACACGTCGTTGCCCAGCGTCTCGCCGAAGCCGCCCGGCTCACAGAAGTCCCGCTGCATGTCGATGATCACCAGCGCGGTGCTCGCCGGGTCGAAGGTGAACGGTCCGGGATCGGCGCTCACTGCTCGCCTCCGCGCTCGTTCCGCTCCTCGTTCGTAAGCTCGCTGCGATGCTCGCTCGCTGTCGGCTTCGCGCGCCACGGTGCTCACGACTCGCTCCAGGTGGTCGCCTGGATCACCGAGGTGGAGTCGGCGACCGCGCCGAACACGCCGCCCTGCATGGTCACCATGTGCAGTGCCGCCGAGTGGTTGGCCGGGTCGGTGGCGCCGGTGCAGTCGGAGAGGATGAGGCACTCGTAGCCCCGGTCGTTGGCCTCCCGCATGGTGGTGTGCACACACACGTCGGTGGTGATGCCGGTCAGCAGGATGTGCGTGATGCCCCGGGTGCGCAGCACCAGGTCCAGCTGGGTTGCGTAGAACGCGCCCTTGCCCGGCTTGTCGATGAGTACCTCGCCGGGCACCGGGGCCACCTCGGGCACGATCTCCCAACCGGGTTCGCCGCGCACCAGGATGCGCCCGGTCGGGCCGGCGCTGCCGATCTCCGCGCCGATCTGGGCCGAGCGCCAGCGCTTGTTGGCCGGCAGGTCGCTCAGGTCCGGTGCGTGGCCCTCCCGGGTGTGCACCACGAGCATGCCGGTGGCCCTGGCATGTGCCAGTAGTGCGGCGGTGTGCGGCAACCCGGCCCTGGTCAGGCTGATGTCGTAGCCCATCCGGTCCACGTAGCCGCCCGGTCCGCAGAAGTCGACCTGCCAGTCGATGCAGATCAGCGCGGTGTGCGCGGTGTCCACCGAGCCGTCGTAGGGCCACGCGTAGGGCGTCGCGGCCACCGGTCCGATCCGGGCGGTGCGAACCTGCGCTTGGGTGCTGGTCATGTGTCCTCCTGGTGACTCAGCTGACTGGCTACCGAGAGCAGCCGGGCCTCCGAGAAGGCCGGGCCGAGCAGGGTGATGCCGACCGGGCGGCCGTCACCGGTGGTCCCGGCGGGGATCGCGACGGCGGCGAGGTCGAGCAGGTTGGCGAACTGGGTGTAGCGGCCGAGCACGAGGTTGCGGGCCACCGGCTGCTCGGCGATCTCCGCCCTGGTGAACGTGGTCGGCACGGTGGGCAGCAGCAACACGTCGGCGTCCGCCCACAGCCGCTGGCACCAGGCCCGCAGCTGCTGCAGCCGGTGCCGGGCGCGGAAGACCGCGACCGCGTCGAACTCCGCGCCGCGCTCGATCACCGCGCGGGTCACCGGCAGCACATCGTCCGGGTGCTCGGCGAGGAAGCCGGCCAACCCGGCGAGCCGCTCGGCCACCCACGGGCCGCCGTAGAGCAGCTCGCCGGCCTCGAGCAGTGGCGCCAGTGGTACCCGGTGCACCCCCTTGGCCACGGCGGCGGCCCGTTCGGCGGCGGAGTTGAACGCGGCGGCCATCGCGGTATCACCGTCGAAGTCCAGGGCGCCGGCCTCGGGCAGCGCGATCCGTGGCCGGTTCGGGCTCGGGTTGGTCACCGCCGGTACCGATCGGGACCACGGGTCGGCCGGATCGGGTCCGGCGAGCACGTCCAGCACGTCGGCCGCGTCCGCCACATCGGTGCTGAACACGCTCACGCAGTCCAGCGAGCGGCACGCCGGCACGACCCCGCTGGTACCCACCAGCCCGCGGGTCGGCTTCAGCCCGACGATGCCGTTCAGCGCGGCCGGCACCCGCCCGGAGCCCGCGGTGTCGGTACCCAGCGCGAAGGCGACCAGCCCGGCGGCCACCGCCACCGCGCTGCCCGAGCTGGAGCCGCCGGAGATCAGGTCGCCGCCGAAGACGCTCTCGCAGGCTCCGTAGGGCGAGCGGCTGCCGGTCAGCCCGGTGGCGAACTGGTCCAGGTTGGTCTTGCCGATGACCAGCGCGCCGGCATCCAGCAACCGGCGGACCGAGCCGGCGTGCGCGCTGGGCCGGTAGCTGAACGCCGGGCAGGCGGCGGTGGTCGGCAGCCCGGCCACGTCGATGTTGTCCTTGACCGCGAACGGGATGCCGTAGAGCGGCAACTGCTCGTGCCCGTAGCGGCCGGCACGGCGCTCCAGCTCCCCGGCGCTCGCCCGCAGCTCCGCGTCACCGAAGCGGGAGATCCACACGCTGTCCTGGGGTCGCCGGGCGATCCGGTCGAGCACCAGCTCGATCACTTCGCGTGGGCGCAGCCGACCGTTGCGATAGCTCGTGCGCAGCCCGGCCACCCCGAGTGGGGGGCACTGCCCGGTGCCGGTTGGCGCACTATGCATTTTGTCGATTGTCGACCGTTTGGTGTCGCTTGGGGGTCCACGCCGTTACGGCCCGGTTATGCGGGTTCGGTGGTCACCGACCAGCCGGCCGGGCTACCCCATTCGGCCGCAGACCACTACGCCGAGGGCCCGGGGAGCGGCGACTCCGGCCTATCCGGCCACCCGGCCGCCCGAGGTGAGCGGGCGGTCCGCGCTCCGGGGGCCCACCGTTCAGCGCGCTCCGCGGGACGTCGACGAGCTGCGTGTTGCCGAGCTGCCGAGCTGCCGAGCTGCCAGGCCGCCGGCCGGGCCCCCAGGCCGCGCCGTCGGTCGCCGGGCGGAGTCGTCAGGCCGCCGGGCCGGGCCCCCAGGCCGCGCCGTCGGTCGCCGGGCGGAGTCGTCAGGCCGCCGGGCCGGGCCCCCAGGCCGCGCCGTCGGTCGCCGGGCGGAGTCGTCAGGCCGCGAGGTTGCCGGGTCGGGCCGCGGCCGCCGGGCCGCCGCCGCCGGGCCGGGCCGTCGCTCGCCGCGCGCCGAGGCCGCTCGGCGCGCCGAGGCATGTTACCGAGCTGCACACCCGGCAGGTTCGATCATGGTTTTGCCGGCCTGTTGTGCAGCTCGGCAACAACAGGCAGGTCGGGGACGCAGGTGCGGCGAGCCTGACCCACCGTTCAAGCGACAGCGGCCGAGCACTATGCCGGCCACCCGAGCTCAACGGCCCGAGGCAGCTGAGCGGGTGGCTGATCCGTCAGTGATCAACGGGACCTGAGTGCTGTTCTATTCATGATCAAACAGCACTCAGGTCCCGTTGATCACGGAATCGCAGCCAAAATGGTCGATCCCCCGCGAAGCGGGTGCCGAACGGTCAAACCGGGTCCCGGGGCCGGGAGCAGCCAACCGGGGCACGAGCCACCCGAGCCGAGCTAACCCGGGGCACGAGCCACCCGAGCCGAGCTAACCCGGGGCACGAGCCACCCGAGCCGAGCTAACCCGGGGCACGAGCCACCCGAGACGAGTCACCCGAGCCAAGCACCCGGGCTGGGTCGTCCCCGAACGGTCCGGGACCCGGGACTCAGGACGGCTGGCGGTCCTTCGGGTCCTGGGCCTCGGGCGGAAGGTAGACCCGGGCGCCGTGCCCGGCCAGCACAGCGAGCACCGCCGCGTAATCTCCGCTGGCTACCGCGTCGAACAGCCGGCGGTGCCGGTGCACGCTGTCCATCGGGCTGCGCGTCGCGGCCTCCCGGCGGATGTTCGTGGCCATGTAGAGCTGCAGCTTCAGGATCACCGGCTCGTACACCCGCGACAGGTGTTGGTGCCCGGCCAGCGCGACCAGTTCGACGTGGAACCGCCGGTGCGCCTCGGCCCTGGCCAGCGGATCGTCCCGCGTCGTGGCCTTCTCCATCGTCGCCAGCGCCTCGGCGAGTCTGGTCAGCTGGGCCGGCTCGAGTACCACCCCGGCGTCGAGCGCGTTCCCCAGTGCGAACTTTTCGAGCACGTCGCGCAGGCTGAACAACTCGTCCACGTCCCGGGTGGACAGCTCGGCCACCCGCACCCCTCGGCGCGGCAGGTGGTCGACCAGACCCTGCTCACCGAGCTGCCGCAGCGCCTCGCGCAACGGTGCCCGGCTGGTCTGGTAGCGGCGGGTGAGGTGTTCCTCCACCAGGCGTTCGCCGGGGGCGAGCGCGCCGCTGAGGATCTCGCCGCGCAGCCGGCGCACCACGAGCTCGGTCAGACTCCGCGCGCCCAATCCGTCGTCGTCGGACAACCGGGACGCCACCGCCACGGCTGCCTCCTCCACCACCCGGTGCGCCGAGCTCGCCCACGCCGCGGACAACCGAGGTGGTGGTCAACACCGTACGGCCCCGGGGCACGGAGTCGTGAGTGGCGAGTGGTCCGACAGGACCACTCGCCACTCACGGGGTAGGTCAGGTGCCGGCGCTCAGCGGGTGGTCGCGGTCCGCGATACGGCCGATCGCCCTGGCCACCTCGCCCAGCTCGTCGGCGAACTCACGCCGTCGTTTGCCCAGGTACGGGGCGCCCGGTTTGAGCAGGTCGCGGTGCCCGGCGAGCTTGAGCGCGGTGCTGAACATCTCCCCGGACACCGACTCCTCGCTCGCCAGGGTGCGCTGCAGCGCCCACTGGTGACCTACCCGCAGGCAGCTGTCCACCAGCGCGCTCTGGTCCACCGTCTCGTCCTCGTCGAGCGCGGCCAACTGCTCGCCGACCACCCGGTAGGCATCCAGGAACGGCCGCAGTACCAGGTGCGACACCAGCGGTCGGGCCCTGGCGAGCCACTCACGGGCCTGCTCGGGGGTGACCTTCAGTTCGTTGGACGTGTCCGGGCTGGCCAGGATGGCGATCTCGGCGGCCAGCTCCTCGGCGAACTGCTCGCGCTGGGCGAAGAAGAAGTCGAACTTGAGCAGCTCGCGCAGCCGCAGCGCCTCGTCGAACAACGTGTTCGGGGCGCCCTTGCCCGGCTCGGCGTCGGCCTCCGCCACGGCCAGCAGGGACAGTTCCGCGATGGCCCGCACCAGCAGCACGTGGATGGCGCTGTTGCGGTAGACCGCCGCGACCAGGTGCTGGTCGTCGCCGATCCCCCACACCGTCTCCGAGCCGCCGGAGTACGAGGTCAGCACGCCGGAGCGGACCAGTTCGCGCAGTGCCCAGCGCAGCGTGGAGCGGTCGGTCAACGTGGCGCCGCCGGCAACCGGCCAGCCCCGCCCGCTCACGTAGTCGGCCAGTGGGCGGACCGTGGTGAGTACCTCGTCCAGGGTCAGTGCCCGGTCGGCGGCGAGCAGTGCGATGCAGACCGCGGCGGTCGGCGTCACCGGGGTGGCCGCGTTGATCCGGTGGCAGACGTCCAGGGCGACCCGCTCCACCTGGTTCTCGGTGACCTCGTCGGCGCGCAGCTCCTCGAGCCGTTGGCGCAGCGGCAACGGGGTGCCGAAGTCCAGGTACACCCTGCCGAGCCGCTCTTTCAGACCCGCGGCGTAGTTGACCAGCCAGCGGACGTCCTCGGCCTCCTTGCCCGCACCGCGCGCCTCGGACGCCATCCGGCCGACCTCGTGCACCGGCAGCTGGTCGTACATGAACGACACCGGCACCAGCAGCGGGTCGGTGTCCGGGAGCGCCTCGACCGCGTCGGCCATGTAGCGCATCAGCCCGTAACGCGGCGGGCGCAGCTTTCCGGTCCGGGTGCGGCCGCCCTCGATGGACCAGCACAGGTTGGACTTGTTGGCCACCAGCTGGCCGACGAAGGAGCGCAGCGCCAACCGATAGATCGGGATGTCGCCGGTGGAGCGCCGGACGTGGATGATCCCGGTGCGCCGCGCCACGGTGCCCAGCGGGAAGAAGTTCAGGTTCGCGCCCGCCATGCCGAACAGCGGCGAGAGGCCACCGGACTGCAGCACCGGCGGCAGGATGAACTCGTCCAGGTACGAACGGTGCGAGATCAGGAAGATCAGCGCGTGCTTGCGGTCCAGCCGGCGCAGCTCGGCCAGCCCGTCGTCGTCGACCAGGATGTCGTAGCCCCTGGTCAGCCAGCCGCCGAAGCGCTGCCACACGTCGCTGACCCGCTGGTTGTGGGTGGCCGACATCTCGCGCAGGTACCCGGCGACCTCGGTCATCGCCTCGGCCGGCACCATGTCGATCTTGCTGGCCAGCTCGCTCACCGAGGCGCGGAACGAGTCGGACTCGAGCAGCTGCGTCACCTCGCGGGTGTCGGTGGGCAGCGGCGCATCACTCGGCGCCAGCATTGACGCCCTGCGCAGGAGACCTCGCGCCGGCGTGCGGCCGAGCAGCGCGGCTGCTCCGCCCCGGATCGAGGCTGGATCGACGGCCTGCATCTGTACCTACCCCCGGTTGATTGTGTCCGCGGTCACCCTAGTTGCCTTGGTCAATCTACGTCGAGGACGGCGCCGGCCAGTGGTCCATGGTGTCGAGGTAGAGCTGGCGCACCGCGTGGACCTGCTTGTCGATGTCGTCGTGGGTCCAGCCGTCGGTGCTGATCGGCGGCAGCACCGCCACCTGCACCGTGCCCGAGCGGGCGGTGCGGGCGTTGCGCCACATGATCTCCCCAGCATTGCGGATCACGATCGGCACGATCGGCACCCCCGCCTGGCTCGCCAGATGGAACCCACCCTTCTTGAACACCCCCAGCCGCGGCGTCATCGACCGGGTGCCCTCCGGCGCCATCACCACCGACGTACCCGACCGCAACATCTCCACCGCCGGCTTCAACGCCTCCAACGCCTTCGCCCGATTCGCCCGATCCAGGAACGCCACCCCGGCCAGATCGAACAACGGCCCGACCACCGGCATCTTCTTCACCTCCGCCTTCGCCACCGCGGTGAACCCGGTCCGGATCACCCGGGTGGTCACCAGGAAGTCGACCAACGTGCTCTGGTGGTTGATGAAGAACACCGCCGGCCGGGCCGACCAGGCATGCTCCGCACCGACCACCTCGACCTCGATATCGGTCAACGGCCCGGCCAACGCATCGAACATCGACGTGGCCAGGTCCACACCCTGACGCCGGTTGCCGTTCAACACCCCCACCGCGATACCCGCACCCGCCGAGGCGAACAAGGTGCCGAACAACGCCGCGGTACGCAGCGCCGGCACCGGGTCGAACCGGCCGCTGCGAGCCGAGCCGAACTCCAGGACCGGCCAACCCCGCCGCGCCGCCTCCACCGCCAACTCCGGCTGCGGGTTCACCGGATGCGGCTGACCCACCCCGGCCAGCAACGGCACGTCCTCGTCCCCGTTGGCATAGCCGTGACTGGCCGCCAGGTCGACACCGTGCTCGGCGGCGAACCCCCGCACCGCGGCGATCTTGCCCGGCCCCCACAACGTGCGACCGTCCACCTTGCCGGTCAGCAGCCCGCCCTCCACCGCCAGCCGGGTGCACAGCACGTGCTCCACACCCAACTCCCGGGCCAACGGCGCGACCTGCAACAACGTCGCCGACGTCGCGATCACGACGGTGTGCCCGGCCCGCTGGTGCGCCTTCACCAACCGCCACGCCGGATGGAACAGGGTCCCCGCGATCCCCTGGGCGAACAACCGCTCACCCAGCTCCAGCATGTCCTCCTCGGTACGCCCGGCCCAACTGCCCAGACCGTCCTCCACCACCGCGGCGAACTGCTCCTCGGTCATGGTCGGCCCCATCGACGCCCGCACCGTCCGGACCAACTCACCCGGACCGATCTCGAAATTGCGGAACCGGTGCTCGTACAACGCCGCCGCCGAGTAACCGTCGATCAGGGTGCCGTCGAAATCGAAGAACGCCGCGATCCGAGGACCGGTCGGACCCGACCGGATCGACTCCACCAGCGCTTCGGTCGACGTCACCACTACTCCCAACCACGGCCGGGGCAGCGCCGCAACCGACAGCGGTAGCCCCAAAGTTCAATTATTGATTCCCCGAGTATTGCAAACTAGTGTCCCGCAGACACGCTCTCGCCAAGGTGCCGCTCGGGCAACATTGACAAACATTGACACCGGACGGTAGCTGACGTTCGAATTCGTGGGTGCGATCATCGACGAAGATCCATGTTGGGGGTGTTCCGATGCAACGCAGACAGCCCCGGGTGGCCGTGCTCGGCGCGGGCTCGTGGGGGACGGCGGTGGCCTCGATCGTGGCGGTCAGCGCCCAGACCACCATCTGGGCCCGATCGGCCGAGGTTGCCGAGGACATCGACAGCAACGGCCGCAACACCCGGTACCTCGGCGACGTCGCACTGACCGAGGGCCTGCGCGCCACCTCGGACATGGAGCGCGTGGTGAGCGAGGCCGACGTGCTGATCATGGGTGTGCCGTCGCACGGCTTCCGCGAGGCACTGGAGCAGGCGGCGCCGTACGTGCGGCCGTGGATCCCGGTGGTGAGCCTCGTCAAGGGGCTCGAGCAGGGCACCGACCACCGGATGACCCAGATCGTCGGCGAGGTGCTGCCCGGTCACCCGGCCGGCGTGCTGTCCGGCCCGAACATCGCCTCCGAGATCGTCGCCGGGTACGCGGCGGCGGCCACCATCGCGATGCCCGACCAGAACTCGGCCGCCCAGCTGGCCGCGCTGTTCCGCACCGAGCGCTACCGGATCTACTCGACCACCGACGTACTCGGCGTGGAGGTGGCCGGCGCGCTGAAGAACGTCTTCGCGATCGCCGCCGGCATGGGTGACGGAGCCGGCGCCGGCTACAACACCAAGGCCATGGTGATCACCCGCGCGGTGCGCGAGATGACCAAGTTCGGCGAGGCGCTCGGCGGCGACCACAAGACCTTCGCCGGGCTGGCCGGCACCGGGGACCTGATCGTCACCTGCACCAGCCCGATGAGCCGCAACCGCCGGGTCGGCGAGGAGCTTGGCAAGGGCAAGTCGATCGACGAGGTGATGGCCGGGATGCACCAGGTGGCCGAGGGCGTCAAGGCGGTCAGCGCGGTGATGGACGTGGCCGACCGGCTGGGCATCGACATGCCGATCGCCGCCGAGGTGGACGGCGTGGTCAACAAGGGCGGCACCGCCGAGGACGCCTACCGGGGCCTGCTCAAGGACACGCCCGGGCACGAGGTGCACGGAGAGGGCTGGTGAGCCGGCGCAACCTGCTGATCACCGTCGGAGCGGCCGGCCTGGCAGCCGGCGCCGCCGGCGTGCTGGTGACCAGGGCCCGGCAGCGGGCCGACGACGTGGCCGGGGTCGGCTCGGACTTCGGCGAGCCGGTGCTCGACCCGGCGAACAGCGCGATCGTGCACGCGGAGCGGGTCACCGGCCAGGTCACCGAGTACATCTCCCCGGACACCGCCGGGCACCGCGGCGGCTCCGGCACGCCGATCCTGCTGCTGCACGGCATCAGCGTCACCTGGCGGACCTGGAAGCCGGTCCTGCCACTCCTGGAGCAGCACCACGACGTGATCGCCCCGACGCTGCTCGGGCACAGCGGCGCGGCACCACTGGCCGAGGGGACCGCCCCGTCACTGGACGCGCTGGTCGACGGGGTGGAGGCGGAGCTGGACAAGCTCGGCCTCGACCGGGTGCACGTGGTGGGCAACTCGCTGGGCGGCTGGATCAGCCTCGAGCTGGCCCGGCGCCGCAGGGCCCGCTCGGTGGTGTTGTTCTCCCCCGCCGGCGCCTACCGCTCCAACCTGCGGATGGCCCTGCTCACCGCCGGCATGCGGGCCGGCTTCGAGCTGATGGAGAACCGCGGCGACTGGCTCGAACGGCTGGCCCGCACCCCGCGCGGGCGCCGGCTGCTGCTGTCCTCGCAGGTGGCGCACCCGGAACGGTACGACCCCAGTCAGCTGGTCGCCGACATCCGGGCGATCCGCAACGCCCCGGTGGTCCGCCCGCTGCTCGGGGTGCTGATGGACAAGCCGTTGGCGCCGCTGCCCGACCCGGGATGCCCGGTGCGGGTGGTGTGGGCGGAGAAGGACCGGGTCATCCCGTTCCAGCACTACGGTGAGCCGATGCTGGAGCTGGTACCCAGCGCTGAACTGATCATGCTCGACGGAGTCGGCCACGTACCGATGTCGGACCGGCCGGACACGGTGGCCCGGCTGATCCTCGAGGTGACCGACGCGGTGGATCGGGGCACCGTCCCGGTGGCCGGCGGATAGGAGCGGGGTGGTGTCGGTGACCGAGATCGACGGGCGGGACTGGGGCGGGCCGGCCCGGATGAACCCCTCGGAAGCCCTGATGTGGCGGGCCGAGGGTGACCTGCGCACCCGGTCCAGCGGGCTGCTGCTCGAGCTGCTGGACTCCGCCCCCGAGTGGGACCGGTTCCTCGCCGCGCACGGCCGCGCCGTCCAGGCCATCCCCCGGCTGCGGGACCGGGTCGTCGAACCGCTGCTGCCGGTGGTCCCACCGACCTGGACCGAGGACGCCCATTTCGACCTGAGCTACCACGTGCAGCGGATCCGGCTGCCCGAACCCGGCTCACCTCGGCAGCTGCTGGATCTGGCCGGCCAGCTCGCCTCCCGGCCGCTGGACGTGAACCGGCCGCCCTGGGAGGCGACCCTGGTGGAGGGCCTGCCGGACGGCAAGGCCGCCTACCTGCTCCGGTTGCACCACGCCATGTCCGACGGACTCGGCATCGTGCAGCTGCTCGGCATGGCGCACAGCCAGACGGCCACCCCCGGCGGCACCCGGCTGCCCTCGGGGATCACCGAAACGGCCGCCGCCACCTCCACCACCCCGCTGAGCCTCGTCGCCGACGGCCTGCTCGAGGAGATCGCCGGCGCGCCGGCCCGGGTGTTCGGCGCGGCGACCGGCGCACTCGGCCTGGCCGGGCGGGCGCTGCGGGACCCGGTCGGCACCGCGCAGCGGGCGTTCGGCTACGGCCTGTCGCTGCGCCGGATGCTGAGCCCGCCGGCGGCGGAGCGCTCCCCGCTGCTGCGCGGCGGCGGGTTCGGCTACCAGCTGGTGCTGCACGACGTGGCGCTGGCCGAGCTCAAGGCGGCCGGCAAGGCGGTTGGCGGCTCGGTGAACGACTGTTTCCTGGCCGGCGTCCTCGGCGCGTTCCGCCGCTACCACGAACACTTCGGGCAGTCCGTCGACCAGCTACCGATGGCGATCCCGATCAGTCTGCGCGACTCGAACGACCCGATGGGCGGCAACAAGTTCACCGGCGCGCGCTTCGTGGCGCCGATGGGCGAGGCCGACCCCCGGATCCGGATCCAGCTCGTCCGCGAGTTCATCCTGAACGTGCGGGCGGAGCCGGCCATCGGCTTTCTCGGCCTGATCAGCCCGGTGCTCAGCAAGCTGCCGGGCGCGGTGCTCACCGAGATCACCGCCAACCTGACGAAGGTCTCCGACGTGCAGGCGTCCAACATCCCCGGCCTGAGCCACCCGGTCTACCTGGCCGGCGCGAAGGTGCTGCGGATGTACCCGATCGGTCCGCGGCCGGGGGTGGCCGCGATGGTCACCATGGTGTCCTACGACGGGATGTGCTGCATCGGGGTGAACCTGGACCCGGACGCGGTCACCGACCTCGCACTGTTCGAGGACTGCCTGAGCAAGGGGTTCGACGAGGTGCTCGCGCTCGGTCGGTGACAGTGCACATAGTCTAGTTGTCGAGTATTGCGTACTAGACTAAAATCGGTCGCGTGTCAGTCACCGGTGATCACGCGTTCTGGGGTACCTCCGTCGAGCGCCGGGACGGGGCCATCCCGTTCCTGTGCTACTCGCCCCGGCGCCGGCACGTCGTCGAGCTCCTGGACGACGCAGCCCGCTGGTCGGACCGCACCCACCTGATCCAGGGCGGGCGCCGGCTGAGCTTCGCCCAGATGTTCGCCGCGTCCGCCCGGGTGGCGGCCCAGTTCGCCGAGGCCGGCCTGCGCCCCGGTGACCGGCTGCTGCTGCTCGCGGCGAACTCGCCGGAGTGGGTGATCAGCCTGTGGGCCGGCCTGCGGGTGGGCGCGATCGTGGCGCTGGGCAACGGCTGGTGGAGCGGCCCGCTGGTGGAGCACGCGGTGGCGCTGATCTCGCCCCGGCTGGTGCTCGCCGACGACAAGCGCGCCGCGCTGGTCCCGGCCGGGGTCACCGTGCTGACCGTCGACGAGGTGCGCGACCGCGTCGACGCCGGCGCGGCTTCCGGCGAGGCGGCAGCCGCCGTGCCCGCCCCGCCGCCCGGCGCCGAGGACGACCCCGCCGTGATCATCTTCACCGCCGGTACCACCGGGGCGCCGAAGCCCGTCGTGCTGGCGCACCGCTCGGTGATCGCCAACCTGCACAACCTGCTGGTCATGTCGCGCCGGCTGCCGCAGCAGGTGGACGGGTCCCGGCCGCCGGCGGTCAGCCTGCAGAGCGGCCCGCTGTTCCACATCGGCGGCCTGCAGTCGCTGCTGCTGGCGCTGCTCGGCGGGAACACCCTGGTGTTCCTGGAGGGCCGGTTCGACCCCGGGCAGGTGCTCGACGTGATCGAGCGCGAGCGGGTCACCTGGTGGGGCGCGGTGCCCACGATGGCCTCCCGGGTGCTGGAGCACCCGTCGATCACCGGCCGCGACCTGGACTCGGTACGGTCGATCTCGATGGGCGGCGCGCCGGTACAGCCCGCGCTGGTGGAACGGCTGCGGAAGGCGTTCCCGAACGCCGGGCGCGGCATGTCCACGATCTACGGGATGACCGAGACCGGTGGCACGGTGGCCGCCGCGTCCGGCGTCACCATGACCGAGCACCCGACCACCGCCGGCGCCCCGCTGCCGGTGGTGGACCTGCGCATC
Source organism: Pseudonocardia sp. Cha107L01 (assembly GCF_052566575.1). NCBI lineage: Bacteria > Bacillati > Actinomycetota > Actinomycetes > Pseudonocardiales > Pseudonocardiaceae > Pseudonocardia > Pseudonocardia sp. Cha107L01. The sequence continues at coordinate 2,213,984 of NZ_CP199579.1, read as the reverse complement.
GACGCACCCGACGCGGAGGGCGACGGCGAGATCGTGGTCCGCACGCCGGGCCAGATGGTCGGCTACTGGGGCACCGCGCCCGGGGACACCGCGGCCGACCTGATCGACGCCGAGGGCTGGGTGCACACCGGTGACCAGGGCCGCGTCGTCGACGGGCTGCTCTACGTGACCGGCCGGATCAAGGACCTGATCATCCGGGGCGGCGAGAACATCGCGCCGGCGCACGTCGAGGCAGTCCTGCTCGGGCACCCGGCGGTGCGCAACGTCGCGGTGCTCGGACTGCCCGACCCGGACCTGGGCGAGCGGGTGGCAGCGGTCGTGCAGCTGGAGCCCGGCGCCGAGGTCGGCGAGGCCGACCTCGCCGCGTTCGCCGCAAGCGAGCTGGCCCGCTACGAGGTGCCGGCCGACTGGTGGCTGCGCACCGAGGAGCTGCCCATGCACGACTCCGGCAAGACGGACAAGCGCACCCTGCGCGCCGACTGGCCGGCCACCGCCCCCACCCACTAGAAAGAAAGCGCACCGCACACCCGCTTCGTGCGCCGCACATCCACTGGAGCGGCTGTGCGGCGTACAGAACGGGTGTGCGGCTGGGGGGCGGACGTTCGGGGGTCAGCGCTTTTCGGGGGTCCAGGTGCCGGGCATCTTCATCACGCCGTTCATGAAGTTGGACAGCATGATCGTCCGCTCGCCGACCTTGAGGTCCTTCATCCGGGTGTAGATCTCCCACATCTCGGCCTTGAGCATCTGCTTGCCGAGCATGTTGCCCAGGCAGTAGTGCGGGCCACCGCCGCCGAACGCCTGGTGCGGGTTGCTCTTGGCCGCCCGGGTCACGTCGAGCGTGTCGGGGTTCTCGAACACCTCGCCGTCCCGGTTGCCGGAGATGTACCAGAGCACCACCTTGTCACCGGCTTTGATCGTCTCGCCACCGAGCTCGTAGTCCGACACCGCGGTGCGCCGGAAGTGCATCAGCGGCGGCTCCATCCGCAGGCACTCGTTGACCGCGTCGTCGGCCCGGTTGTCGAAGTCCTCGAACACGTACGCCAACTGGTCCGGGTGCTGGTCGAACAGCGCCAGCACGTGCGCCATCGAGTGCCGGGTGGTGTCGTTCGCCGCGCCGGCCAACAGCGCGAAGAACACCCCAACCTCCTCCACCGTCATCTTCTCGCCCTCGTACTGCGCCTGCGAGACCCAGCTCATCAGGTCCTCGGTCGGCTTCTTCTGCCGCTCCTTGGCATGACGCAACGCGACCTCGCCGAGGCGGCTGGTGGCATCCGCGAACACCTGCAGCGGCGAGCCGATGTGCTTGTACTCCGGATCGCTCCAGGCACCCATCTGCTCGGACAGATCCATCACGTACTGCCGCTCGTCCCGGTCGGCGATACCGAAGAACGACGCGAAGATGCGACCCGGCACCTCCTTCGTGATCAGCTCACACAGGTCGCCCTCGCCCAGCGGCGCGGCATGATCAATGATCTCCCGCACCGTCCGCCGGGTATCCTCCTCGACCTTCTTGATGTGCTTCGGGGTGAACGCCACACTGATGATGTTGCGGAAACTGGTATGCCTCGGCGCGTCGGTGACGATGAACGACAACATCGTCTCCAACTGCGGGAAGTCGTCCAGGAAGACACCCTCGGCCGAGCTGAACACCTGCGGGTTGCGCGACACCTCACGGATGTCCGCATGCTTCACCACCGACCAGTAACCCTGGGCATTGTCCAGGTTGGGGTCCAGCGCCTCCGGCGGGCCGTGCCAGCTGACCGGCTTGTTCTCCCGCAGCCACTTGAACGTCTCGTGGTGCACCTGGCGGGGCTTCGCCCAGAACTCGAGCGGGCTGAGGTTGTGGTCGACGGTCTCGGTGGTCGTCATGGTGATCCCCTGTCTTCGGTGCACGTCCGCACCCCAGTGTCGGGGGAGAGTGAGCTGCGACACGCCTCCCTAAATGGGCAAGTTCCCACTCCCTTGGGGGTGGCCCGCCCGGTGGTGACGAACCACTGCCGGACTGGACATTTAGTCGAGGACTCATTATTTTTGCACTAGACAAAGAGAGCAGAGGGAGCGCACCGTGGATTTCGCGGAGCACGAGGACCATCGGGCGATCCGGGCCGCGGTGCGGGACGTCTGCAAGCAGTTCGACGACGACTACTGGATGCGCCTGGACGCCGAGCACACGTTCCCCTGGGAGTTCTACCGGGAGATGGCCAAGGGCGGCTGGATCGGCATCGCCATCCCGGAGGCCTACGGCGGCGGCGGGCAGGGCATCACCGAGGCGTCGCTGGTGCTCGAGGAGGTCGCCGCGTCCGGGGCCTGCATGAACGGCGCCAGCGCGATCCACTTGTCGATCTTCGGTATGCACCCGGTGGTGCTGCACGGCAGTGAGGAGCTCAAACAGCGGGTGCTGCCCGCGGTCGCCTCCGGTGAGCTGCACGTGGCGTTCGGGGTGACCGAGCCGGACGCCGGCCTGGACACCACCTCGATCAGCACCCGCGCGGTCCGGGACAACTCCGGCGACTCCCCTGGCTACCGGATCCACGGCCGCAAGGTGTGGACCTCCAAGGCGCTCGAGTCGGACAAGGTACTGCTGCTCACCCGCACCACGCCGAAGGCCGAGTGCGCCAAGCCGACCGAGGGCATGACCCTGTTCGTGGCCGACCTGAAGGACCCGGCGGTACACGTCACCGCGATCCCCAAGCTCGGCCGCAACGCGGTGGCCTCCTGCGAGGTGGTCTACGACGGGCTGCGGGTGGCGGACCGGGACCGGGTCGGCGAGGAGGGCAAGGGCTTCCGGTACCTGCTCGACGGGCTGAACGCGGAACGGGTGCTGGTCGCCTCCGAGGCGCTGGGCATCGGCCGCGCCGCGGTGCGCAGGGCGGTGGCGTACGCCAAGGAGCGGGTGGTGTTCGGCCGCCCGATCGGGCAGAACCAGGGCATCTCGTTCCCACTCGCCGAGTCGCACGCCCGGCTGCGCGCCGCCGAGCTGGCCATCCGCGAGGCGTCCTGGCGGGTCGATCAGCGGCTGCCTTCGGGCGAGCAGGCGAACACCGCGAAGTTCCTGGCCGCCGACGCGGCGTTCAAGGCGGCCGACGCCGCGGTGCAGACGCACGGCGGGTTCGGCTACGCCTCGGAGTACCACGTGGAGCGGTACTTCCGGGAGGCCCGGCTGCAGAAGCTGGCCCCGGTGCCGCAGGAGATGGTGCTCAACTACATCGCCGAGCATGTACTCGGCCTGCCCAAGTCCTATTAGGAGTCCCGCGTGACGCAGCACGGCGCGAGTGCGCCCTTCCCGCTGGCCGGGGTGCGGGTGCTCGACCTGTCCCGGGCGCTCTCCGGGCCGTACGTGGGTCGGCTGCTGTCCGACCTGGGCGCCGAGGTGGTCAAGGTCGAGGTCCCCGGCACCGACATCACCCAGGCGTTCGGGCCGCGCAGCCACGGGCACTCCGGGTTGTATGTGCAGGTCAACACCGGCAAGACGAACATCTCGCTGGACCTGACCACCGAGGCCGGCGCGGAGCTGCTGCGTGAGCTGGCCGGCCGGGCACACCTGGTGGTGGAGAACTTCCGGCCCGGCACGCTGGACCGGCTCGGCGTGGGCTGGTCGGCGCTGTCCGGACGCAACCCGTCGCTGGTGATGCTGTCGATCTCCGGGTTCGGCCAGTGGGGACCGGAGGCGACACGGCAGGCGTACGCCCCGGTGCTGCACGCCGAGACCGGGCTGCTCGGCCGGCAGGCCGAGGTCGATGGCGCGAAGCCGAACGACCTGGTGATGTCACTGGCCGACTCGGTGGCCGGGTTGCACGGGATGATCAGCGTGCTGGCCGCGCTGCGGGTGGCCGAGCAGACCGGCGCCGGGCAGCACATCGACCTGTCGATGTTCGAGGCGATGCTGGCCACCGACGACTACACGCACTACAGCCTGGAGGGCACTTACCCGGTGTGGCCGGCCCGAGGCACCATCTACGAGATCGCCGGCGGCCCGCTGCTGGTCGCCGGTGACCTGAAGTTCCTGTGGCACCGGCTGTCCAGGGGACACGGCCTGACCGACCCGGACCCGACGGCCGAGACCTCGGTCCGGATCGCCGCCAGGGCGCAGGTGATCAAGGACTGGGTCGAGGGGTTCACCGACCGTGCCTCGGCGATTGCCGCACTGGAGAGCGCCGGGGTGGCCTACGCCGAGATCCGTACCCCGGCGACCCTGATGGAGTCCCCGACGGCTGTCGCCCGGGAGGTGTCCGCCCAGGTGGACGACCGCGACGGCGGCACCCGCCCGGTGATCCGGATGCCGTACCGGTTCTCCGCCGCCTCCTGCGAGCCGCGCGCCGGTGCGGCGTACGTCGGCGAGCACAACGCCGACGTACTCGGCCGGTGGCTCGGGCTGGCCGCCGAGCAGGTCGCCGACCTGGAACACGACGGCGCGCTGCTGCCGGCGCAACTGCCCGAGCCCGCGGAGGGGACCCGATGAGCAACACCGGACCGGTCCGGATCGGCAACTGCTCCGGCTTCTACGGCGACCGCATCGAGGCCGCCAGGGAGATGGTCGAGGGCGGCCCGATCGACGTGCTCACCGGCGACTACCTCGCCGAGCTGACCATGCTCATCCTGTGGAAGGCCAGGCAGAAGGACCCGTCCGCCGGCTACGCCCGCACCTTCCTCACCCAGCTCGAACACGTACTGGGCACCTGCCTTGACCGGGGTATCCGGATCGTCAGCAACGCCGGCGGACTGAACCCGGCCGGGTTGTCCGAGCAGATCCACCAGCTCGCCGAGCGGCTCGGGCTGCACCCCAGGGTCGCCCACCTGACCGGCGACGACCTGGTGGACCGCCTCGACGAGCTGGCCGCGGCCGGGGTCGACCTGGCCAACCTGGACACCGGGCAGCCGCTCGCCGACTCCGACCGCAAGCCCATCTCGGCGAACGCCTACCTGGGCGGCTGGGGCATCGCGGAGGCACTCGGCGCGGATGCCGACATCGTGGTCTGCCCCCGGGTCACCGACGCCTCGCTGGTGGTCGGCCCGGCGGCCTGGTGGCACGGCTGGGCCCGCGACGACTTCGACGCACTGGCCGGTGCGGTCGCCGCCGGGCACGTGATCGAGTGCGGCCCGCAGGCCACCGGCGGCAACTACTCGTGGCTGTCCGAGATCACCGATCGGCGCTACCCCGGCTTCCCCATCGCCGAGGTCGCCGCCGACGGCAGCAGCGTGATCACCAAGCACGAGGACACCGGCGGGCTGGTCTCGGTCGGCACGGTCACCGCGCAGCTGCTGTACGAGATCGCCGCGCCGGCCTATCCCAACCCGGACGTGGTGGCGCACTTCGACACGCTGAGCCTGACCCAGGAGGGGCCGCACCGGGTGCGCATCGCCGGCACCAGGGGCACCGCGCCGCCGGAGACCCTGAAGGTCGCGCTGAACCAGCTCGGCGGCTACCGCAACACGATGACGCTGGTGCTCACCGGGTTGGACATCGCCGAGCGGGCCGCCTACGCCGAGCAGCTGTTGTTCGAGGTGCTCGGTGGCAAGGACCGGTTCGCCGAGACCGATGTGCGACTGCTGCGCTTCGACCACCCGGACGCCGGGTCGAACCCGGAGGCCACCGCCCACCTGCGGATCACCGTCAAGGACCCGGACCCGCGCAAGGTCGGCCGGGTGTTCTCCAACGCCACCATGGAGCTGGCCCTCGGCGGCTACGCGGGCTTCCACACCACCACCCCACCCAGCCCCGAGGCCGCGTACGGGGTGTACTGGCCGGCCCTGGTGCCCAGCCGATTCGTCACCCAGACCGCCGTACTCCCGGACGGAACCGAGCGCGCCATCCCGCACACCCACCCCCGCGAGTCGGGGATTCCGTCCGGGCGAGTCGGGAATTCCGTCAGCCCAGCGGTGGGCGCGCCGGGGGAGGCCCTGGACTTCGGGCCGACCGAGCGGGCCCCGCTGGGCACGCTGTGCGCGGCACGCTCGGGCGACAAGGGCGGCAATGCGAACGTCGGGCTGTGGACCCGCACCGCCGAGCAGTACGCCTGGCTGCGCCAACACCTCACCGTGGCCACGTTCCGCGAACTGCTGCCGGAGGCCGCCGAGCTCGTCGTGCAGCGCCACGAGCTGCCGAACCTGTTCGCGCTGAACTTCGTCGTGGTCGGCCTGCTCGGCGAGGGCGTTGCGTCCAGCACCCGACCGGATCCGCAGGCCAAGGGGCTCGGCGAATACCTGCGTTCCCGGCTGACCGACATCCCGACTGGGCTGATCGGGGCGGGCTGACTCCGAGCGGTCACTGACTTGGGTGAACGGCAGGTCCCCTACCAGCGCAATGCGCACCCTCAGCCTCCCCCGTTCGTTGCACCAGGAAGAGGTGTCGGGTCACCGAGGACTTGACCGCGCCCTGGAGAGGACAGAACCGAGCATGAACCACACTGCCCGGCGTGCATTGCGAGCAGGAGTCAGCGTCGTCGGCCTGGCCGCGCTCGGCGCTTCCCTCACCGGCACCGCGTATGCCGCGACCGGTACCACCGCGGTTCCCCAGGCTCAGCAGCAGGACCCGGCCGCCGCACTGCCCGACGCCGCACCGGGCAGCTCCGCCGGTGGCGCGCAGAACCTGCACAGCTTCGAGCTGCCCACCGCCGCGTCCATGCCCGGCTCGACCTCGGTGCCCGCGGCCAACCCGCTGACCAGCTCGGACTCCGGCTCGGACGACAGCTGCGGGCCGTCCCACGCCTCGCACGACTACACCTACGGGTACGACGGCGACAAGTCCGACGACGAGAGCTACGACAGCGACGACGAGGACGCCGACTGCACCGGTTTCCAGGGCGACGACGAGTCGAACGGGTACAACGGCTACACCGGCAAGGACCAGGACCGGCTGGACGAGAACCACTACCGCTTCGCACCGCTGTAACCGGCGGCGACACGACGGTCCCCAGATCCACTCTCCACTCGCGGGGTGCGGCAGAGGCCCTCGATCCACCTCGGTGGGCCGGGGGCCTCCGTCGTTTCCGCGTGTCGGGTTATGACGACCCGGTCAGCCGGCGAGCAGGCGGCGGACCTCGGCCACCGCGTCCACCCCGGCCTGCCAGTTGGGTGAGCAGGGCACCAGCGTCAACGACCGCGCCCCGCCCTCGACATAGGGCCGCAGGAAGTCGGCGACCTGCGCGGGCGTACCGGCCGGGCAGAGCCGCTCGAACCTGTCGAACGGCAGCTTGTACAGCGCCTGCATCTTCTCCGCGACCAGCTCCCGGGCCACCGAGGCGTCGTCGGCCAGCCCGCACCACACCTCGAAGCCGTGCTGTTCGGGCACCGGGCGCCCCCGCTCCTGGGCGAGTGCGGCGATCTGGGCGACGAACTCGGTGAACTTGCGCGCCGAGACGAACATGGCCAGCCAACCGTCGCCGTGCTCCACGGTGCGCTGCAGCGTCGCCTCGGACTTGCCGCCGATCAGGATCGGCACCTCCGGCTTCTGCGCCGGCAGCACCGCGCCCGCCTCGATCGTGAAGAACTCGCCGGCGTGGTCCACCACCTCACCGGTGGCCAGGCGGCGCAGCAACCCGAGCGACTCGTCGATCCGCCGCCCCCGGGTCGCCGGGTCCACCCCGCAGTTGCTCACCTCGGAGCGGTCCTCGCCGCCGACCCCGACGCCGAGGGTCAGCCGACCGGGTGCCAGCGAGGTCAGCGACGCCAGCGAGCGGGCCACCGTCATCGGGTGCCGCAGCGCGAGCTGATACACCCCGATCAACACCGACAACCGGTCCTCGGTGGCCAACGCGGCGGCCGCGCCGAGCATCCCGTCGAACCCGGTACCGCCGTGGAAGCTCACGTGATCGGCCACCACGACGTGGTCGATGCCGGCGTCGGCGATCCGCCCGAGCAGCGCGCGCCGCTCGCCCGGGGACACGCTGAGCACCTGGTCGTGCACCGACGTCCCCACGGTCACAGCACCGCCGGTCACAGCACTGCCGGTCATGACAAACCCGCCTTCCGGTACACGTCCTTGGCGATGATCCGCTTCTGGATCTCCGAGGTGCCGTCCGCGATCAGATAGGCCATCACATCGCGGTAGCGCTGCTGCAGCGGGAACTCCGTCGAGTAGCCGAGGTTGCCGTGGATCTTCAGCGCGGCCTGGATGGCGTCCAGCGCGACCTGCGGCGGCCACCACTTGCTCATCGCGGCCAGCGCGGTGTGCGGCTGGCCGACCTGCCGGGCCCACAGCGCGCGATAGCACAGCAGCCGGGCCGCCTCCAGGTACGTGGCGTGCTCGGCCAGCGGGAACGACACACCCTGGAACTCGCCGATCTTCTGGCCGAACGCCTCCCGTTCCTGGGCGTAGCGGGCCGCCTCGTCCACCGACGCCCGCGCGGCACCCAGGCAGAGCAGCCCGAGCGCGGAGCGGCTGAAGTCGAAGTGGTGCATCGCGGCGGCGAAACCGCGGCCCTCCTCACCGACCAGATGATCGGCCGGCACGAACACCGAGTCCATCGCGACGGAACCCCAGCCCAACGGCAGGCAACCCATCCCCGGCTGGTGGCGCACCGACACCCCCGGTGAGGACATCGGCAGCAGGAAACAGGAGATCCCCTTCGACCTGGCCGAACCGGGATGCCGGGCGTAGATCAACATGCTCGCCGCAACGGTCGCGTGAGTGATCGCGATCTTCTCCCCGGACAGCCGCCAACCACCCGGCACCGGCTCCGCCACCGTGCGCAGACCGGCCGCATCCGAGCCGGAACCCGGCTCGGTGACCGCGATACCCGACACCGCATCGCCGGCGATCAGGGGCGGGATGTACTGCTCCCGCACCGCACGGCTGCCGCCCTCACCGAGCTGCGCGGCCACCAGACCGCTCTGCACCGGCGCGGCAGCCACGTTCACATCACCGTAGGCCAGCGTCTCGGTGGCCAACCCCAGCGTGACCGGGTCGTCCGGACTGACCCCGGTACCGCCGAACTCCTCCGGCAACCCGATACCGAGAACCCCGAGCGCGGCCAGCTCCTTGTGCGCGTCCCACGGGAACTCCGCTTTCGCGGCACGGTCGCGGTACGCCGGCAACAACCGGGTGCGGGCGTACCGGGCCAGCTCGACCCGGTACGCCTCCTGCTCCTCGGTGAACGCGAAGGACAGCACCCCTACACCATCGTGTAGCCGCCGCTGACGCTGAGCACCTGACCGGTGATCCACGCCGACAGCGGTGAGGCCAGGAACAGCACGGCGCCGGCGATGTCGTCCGGCGAGCCGAGACGGCCCAACGGATACGCCCTGGCCAGCTTGTCCGCCCCGCCCACCTGCTCGATGAACGCCGAGCTGCCCGGCGTCACCGTGGTGCCGGGCGCGACCGCGTTGGCCCGCACGCCCTTGCGCCCGACCTCCAGCGCCAGGCTCTTGGTCACCGCGATCACCCCGGCCTTCGCGGCGGCGTAGACGCTCATCGAGTGCTCGCCGGTGCGCGCCGAGTCGGACGCGATGTTGACGATCCGGCCCTGGGTCTCCAGCAGGTCCGGCAGCGCGCCGCGCATCATGTTGATGGTGCCGATCAGCGTCACGTCGATGACCCGCTGGGTCTCCTCGGCGGTGGTGTCCGCGAACTTCTTGATCGTCCAGGTGGCGGCGTTGTTGACCAGTACGGACACCGGTCCCAGCTGCTCGCGCACGGACGCCAACCCCTGGCGCACCGACTCCTCGTCGGCGATGTTCAGCTCCACGCCGATCGCGGTGCCGCCCTTGCCGGTGATCTGCTCGGCGACGCTCTTGGCGGCATCGGCGGACAGGTCGGCGATGGCCACCTTCGCGCCGGCCTCGGCCAGCAGCATGGCGATTCCTTCACCGATACCGCTGCCCCCGCCGGTCACCACAGCGACGTCCGAGCTCAGGTCGATCTGCACACTCATGTCGTTGCCCTCCGGGTCGTGAGTGGCGGGTGGTCCCCGGGGACCACTCGCCACTCACGGGGGTTGTCAGTGCTGCTGGAAGTACTTGTCGAAGTCGGGCTGGCGCTTCTCGGCGAACGCGGCGGCGCCCTCCTTGGCCTCGTCGGTCTGCAGGAAGGTGTCCAGGCCGGCGATCGCCAGCTGGGACAGCCCGCCCTGGTGATCGGTGTCGGCGTTGAACGAGTGCTTGAGGAAACGCAGCGCCGTCGGGCTGTAGCTGGCGATCTTCTCGCCCCACTCCTTGGCCGCCGGGAGCAGCTCCTCCTTGGGCACCACCTTGTTCACCAGACCCCAGCGCTCCGCGGTCACCGCGTCGTACTTGTCCAGCAGGAACCAGATCTCCCGGGCCCGCTTCTCCCCGACCACCCGGGCGAGGTACGCGGAGCCGAAGCCACCGTCGAACGAGCCCACCCTCGGCCCGGCCTGGGCGAACGTGGCGTGTTCCGCGGCGATCGAGAGGTCGCACAGCACGTGCAACACGTGGCCGCCACCGATCGCGATGCCGTTCACCGCCGCGATCACCGGCTTCGGCACGTCCCGGATCAGCCGGTGGAAGTAGGCCGCCTCGAACAGTCCGTTCTCGGTGGGGCCGTAGTCGCCGGTCTCGGCGCGCTGCTTGACGTCACCGCCGACGCAGAACGCACGCTCACCCGCACCGGTGAAGATGATCGCGTGCACCGAGGTGTCCGCCCAGGCGCGCTTGAACGCATGGATCAGCTCCTCGATGGTCTTGGCCCGGAAGGCGTTCATCCGCTTCTCGCGGTCGATCGTGATGACCGCGTTCGGCCCATCGACCTCGTAGCGGACATCCTCGTAGGCGGCCGTCATGTCAGTCCTTCCACTGCCTGGGGGAATCGGTATCGGAAATCGGTATCGGGATTCGGCACAGCCGACATCTCAGAGTCGTTCGAGCAACGTGCCGGTACCCAGCCCGCCACCGCAGCACATGGTCACCAGTCCGTAGCGGCCACCGGAGCGGCGCAGTTCGTGCACGGCCTTGGTGGTCAGGACGCAGCCACTGCCGCCCAGCGGGTGTCCCATGGCGATCGCGCCGCCGTTCGGGTTCACCTTCGCCATGTCGACGTCGGTGTCCGCGGCCCAGGACAACACCACCGAGGCGAACGCCTCGTTGATCTCGACGAGGTCGACCTCGTCGATGCCCAGCTTGTTGCGGCGCAACAGCATCGGCGTCACCTCGTGCGGCCCGAGCAGCATCATCACCGGGTCCACCCCGACCGTCGCGGTGTCCACGATCCGGGCCAGCGGCTCCAGGTTCAGCTCCGCCGCGCGCCGCTCACTGGCGACCAGCACCGCACTCGCGCCGTCGGAGATCTGCGAGGCACTGCCGGCGGTGTGCACGCCGTCCGGGACCACCGTCTTCAACGCGGCGAGCGCCTCCGCACTGGTCTCCCGCAGTCCCTCGTCGCGCGAGACCACGGCACCTTCCGGGTCGGTGATCGGCACGATCTGCCCGTCGAACCGACCGTCGGCCCACGCGGCCGCGGCGCGCTGCTGCGAGCTGAGCCCGAGACCGTCGGCCTGCTCCCGCGTGACGCCCCACTTCTCGGCGATCCGCTCGGCGGCCTGGTACTGGTTCAGGAACTCGTAGCGCTTGAGGTAGTCCTTCGGCACCGGGCGGCCCAGGTCGAAGTCCTTGCGGAAGTTCGACCCGATCGGGATCCGGCTCATCGACTCGACACCGCACGCCAGCGCGAGGTCCACCACGCCGGCACCGACCAGCGCGGATGCCAGGGTGAGCGCCTGCTGCGAGGACCCGCACTGCGCGTCCACCGTCGTCGCGGCCACCGACTCGGGCAGCCCCTCGGACAGCCACGCGGTGCGCGCCAGGTTGAACGACTGCTCGCCGACCTGGGCGACACAGCCGCCGATCACCTGGCCCACCGACGCCGGGTCCACCCCGGCCTTCTCCAGCGCGGCCCGCTGGACCCTGCCCAGCAACGTCGCCGGATGTATCTGGGACAGCCCCTTGCCCCGGCGTCCGAGCGGGCTGCGTACCGCCGATACGATCACAGATTGCTCCACCACTCGATAATAGAGTGCTAGAGCTTTTATACTCAAGCGGTGACCGAGTCTGAAGCCGTGAACCACACCGTCGTCGACCGCGTTTTCCGGGTCAGCCTGAACCGCCCGCCGGCCAATGCACTGGGCCTGCCGCTGGTGACCGGCCTGGAGCGAGCCCTGGACAGCTTCGAGAAGTCCGATGCCCGCGTGCTCGTCATCACATCCGCCCTGGACGGGTTCTTCGCCGCCGGGGCGGACATCAAGCTGATGGGGTCCTTCTCCGGAGCGGGCGGCGCGGCGGACTTCGCCGCCTACGGCGAGCAGCTGCGCGGCCCGCTGAACCGGCTCTGCGCGTCGGAGCGGCCGTCCATCGCCGCCATCGAGGGGCTCGCGCTCGGCGGTGGCCTCGAGCTCGCGCTGGCCTGCACCCTGCGGGTCGGCTCGCGCACCGCGCGGCTGGGCCTGCCGGAGGCCAAGCTGGGGCTGATCCCCGGCGCCGGCGGTACCCAGCGGCTCCCCCGCCTCATCGGCCGAGGCCGCGCGCTGGACATCATGCTCACGGCCCGCGACGTGCTGGCGCAGGAGGCGTACACGATCGGGCTGCTGGACCGCCTGGTCGAGCCAGGCACCGCGGCGGACGAGGCGATGGCGCTGGCCACGACGCTGTGCGGCCGCTCCGGCGACGCGCTGACCCAGATCATGCGGTGCGTCGACGACGCCGCGGACCTGCCCCTCGAGCAGGGCCTGGCCCGCGAGGCGGAGCGGGTGAACGAGCTGTACACCGGACCGGAGGCAACCGAGGGCCTGCGGGCCTTCCTGGCCAAGAGGCGGCCCAACTATGTCTGAGCAACTGGCCACGCCTGAGCAACTGGCCACGCCTGAGCGGCACGCGACGGCCGAACAGCTCGCCACCCGGGGCATCACCGTGCTGCGCGGCGGGGTCGCGCAGATCGCGGCGGCGGCCGGTGCGGCGGAGCGCCTCGGCTTCCACTCGGTCTGGTCGCCGGAGTTCTACACCCGCTCGGCGGTGGTCACGCTGGCCCGGATGGCCGGCACCACGACCACCGCCAGGATCGGCAGCTCGATCGCCTACGGGGTGGGCCGCTCGCCGCTGACCATCGCCACCGAGGCGCGCAGCCTGGACGAGGTGAGCGGCGGCCGCCTGGTGCTCGGCCTCGGCACCGGCACCCGGCGGATGATGCACGACTGGCACGGCGAGACCCCGGACGGGCCGGCCTCCCGGATGGAGGAGCTGGTGCCGCTGCTGCGCCGGCTGTGGCGGCTGCACGAGGGGCCGGTGCGCCACGAAGGGCGGTTCTACCACGTGGACATCAAACCGACCGCCGAGGTGGACGCACCGCTGCGCGCGGACATCCCGGTCTACACCGCCGGGGTGAACGCGCGGATGGTCGAGGTGGCCGGGCGGGTCGCGGACGGCTTCCTGGGGCACCCGCTGTTCGCCCCGAGCTACGTCGACGAGGTGGTCCGGCCGGCGATCGCCACCGGCGCCGCGAAGGCCGACCGGGACCCCGCCCAGGTCGCCGTGTGCGGTGTGGTGATCTGTGCGGTCGCCGACGACGAGGAGCAGGCCCGCCGCGAGGTGGCCGGCCAGCTGGCCTTCTACACCGCACCGAAGGCCTACGCCCCGGTGCTGGCGCTGGCCGGTTTCGACTCCGCCGCCTCGGCGATCCGGGCGGCGTTCGCGGCCGGTGACCACAACGCGATGGTCGCCGCCGTACCCGACGCCATGATCGACGCCCTCGCGGTGGCCGGCACCCCGGCACAGGTCACCGAGAAGCTGCGTCGCTACGACGGCGTACTGGACCACGTGATCGTCTACCCACCCAGCTTCCGGCTCTCGGCCCAGCGCTGCGACGAGCTCGTCGAGGCGCTGCTGACCCATGCCGCGCCGAGTACCGACATCCCCGAGGGAGCATCCGTATGAGCGAGCTGAAGACCGAGGTCCGGGACGGCGTCTACTGGCTGCGCCTGAACCGCCCCGATCGACGCAACGCCTGGTCCGCGGCCAGTGGCGCGGCGATGACCGAGGCGCTGCTGCGCGCCGAGTCGGATCCCGAGGTGCGCTGCGTGGTGGTGACCGGGGAGGGTGACGCGTTCTGCGCGGGGGTGGACCTGCGGGACGGGTTCGAGCGCACCCCGGCCGGCGGGCCGGACCTGCACGGCATGCACCGCCGCCACTTCGTACCCACGATCCTCGGGCTGCGTACGTTGCCGCTGCCGGTGATCACGGCGGTGAACGGCCCCGCCGTCGGTTTCGGCGCGAGCCTGGCGATGGCCGGCGACTTCCTGGTGATGGCCGAGTCGGCGTTCCTGCGGCTGGCGTTCGTCTCCCTCGGGCTCAACCCGGACAGCGGCGGCACCCACATGCTGCCGGCGCTGGTCGGTCGCCAGCGCGCCACCGAGATCGCCATGCTGGGCGAGTCGGTGACCGCCGCGCGGGCGGTCGACTGGGGCATCGCGCACCGGGCCGTGCCGGACGGCGAGCTCGAGGCCGCCGTCGGCGAGCTGGCCGCCCGGTTGGCCGCCGGCCCGAGCAGGGCCTACGCGGCGATCAAGCGCGCCTTCAACGCCGGCGAACGGCCCTCGTTGGCCGAGCAGTTGGAGCTGGAGGGCGAGCTGGTGCACTCGCTGGCCGGGACCCACGACTTCGCCGAAGGGGTCAGCTCCTTCCTCGAGCGGCGCCCCGCCAAGTTCGAAGGTCGGTGACCGGCCGATCGGCCGACAGCGCCCCGCCGGCGATAGCCCGTATCCTCAACAGTCCAGAGGTAGACAAACGCACGGACGATGACCAGCAACGAGGGGGCTCGATGACCGCGGATGCGGATGCGGTGGAGTACACCCGCCAACACTGGGCGGAGAGCGGCCAGCCGGCCGCCGATCACTTCGCGGCGCTGGCCGCCCTGATGCGTACCCATCAACTGATGGTCAATGAGCTCGACCGGCTGCTCAAGCCGCACAGCCTCAGCCGGACGGCGTTCCTGCTGATGGCGACCCTGTTGATGTCCCGCGAGCACACCCGGCCGCTCGGCCAGCTGAGCAAACACCTGATGGTGCACCCCACCACGGTCACCCTGGTGATCGACCAGCTCGCGGGTCGCGACCTGGTGACGCGGCGGCCACACCCCACCGACCGGCGCACCGTGCTGGCCGCGCTCACCGACGAGGGCCGACGCGTGGTGACCAAGGCAAGCGAGGACCTCGCCACCGCACAGTTCGGACTCACCGGGGTGAACGACGCGCTCGCCCAGCGGGTGACCGCGGTCCTGGGTCAGGTCCGGACCAAGATGGGCGACCTCGACTGAGCCCGGATCAGCCCTCGGCGGCGGGCAACAGCTTCTCCCGCAGGGCGAACTTCTGCACCTTCCCGGTGGCGGTCATCGGCAGCTCGTCGATGAGCTCCAGGCGCTCCGGCAGCTTCACCACCGCGATCTTGCGTTCCGTCTTGAGGTAGCTGGTCAGCTCCTCGAAGGTGGGCGGCTCGCCGGCCGGCACCACGAACGCGCAGGCCCGCTCGCCGAGAACCCGGTCGGGCATCCCCACGACGGCCACGCTCGCCACCTTGGGGTGGGTCAGCAGGTGGTCCTCCACCTCACGGGCGGAGATGTTGGTGCCGCCCCGGATGATCAGGTCCTTGATCCGGCCGGTGACCCGCAGGTACCCGTCGGCGTCCACCCGGCCCAGGTCGCCGGAGTGCGAGACACCGCTGGCCTCGATCGCCTCGGCGGTGCGCTCCGGGTCGCGCCAGTAGCCGAGCATCAGCCCGGGTCCGCCGTGGCAGATCTCGCCCTCCTCGCCCGCCGCGACCTGGGTGCCGTTCTCCGCCTGGATACGCAGGTCGACACCGGGCAGCGCGCGCCCGTCCGAGTTGAGCACCCGTTCCGGGTCGTCGTCGCGGCGGCAGCTGGTGACCAGCAGACCCTCACTGCGCCCGTACACCGGCAGCAGTGAGCAGTCCGGGAACTTCGCCCGCCAGTCCGACAGCAGCGACGGCGGGATCGGCGCGCCGGCACTGACCCAGACCCGCAGCGACGACAGGTCGTGCTGTTCGGGGTCGAAGACGTCCACGGCCATCCGGACGAACGGGGTGGCGGCCATGCTGGCGGTGCAGCCGTGCTCCTGGATCCGCTTCAGCCCGGCGGCCGGCTCCCAGGTGTCCATCAGGTGCATGCCACAGCCGAGCACGATCGGCGTGGTCACGCCCATGGCCAGGCCGGTGGCGTGGGTGATCGGCGACGGCATGAACATCACGTCGCCGGGCCCGAGCCCCATCACGTCGGCGCCCAGCGAGTGCACGGTGTAGCTGAACGTGTTGAAGGTGTGGAAGCAGCCCTTGGGCCGGGACTCGGTGCCCGAGGTGTAGATGATCGCGTGCGCGTCGTCCGCGTGCGGCAGCGGGCCGAGCTCGTCCGCACCCGGGACGTCGGTGCCGGCGACCAGGTCCTCGAACCGGGACTCGCCCTCGCCGGCCTCGGTCCGCACCGTGATCACGTGACCCAGCGTCGGGCAGTCCGGACGGACGTCGCGCAGCATCTGGTGGTAGTCGAACCTGCGGTACTCCCCGCAGATCACCGAGACCTTGGCACCCGCGTGGTTGATCGCATAGCGGACCTCGTCCCAGCGGTAGATCGGCATGGTGGGGACCAGGACCCCGCCGATCCGGGCCAGCGCGGCGTAGACCACGACGAACTCGTTCCAGCTGGGCAGCTGCACCTGCACCCGGTCGCCGGGTTCGACGCCCAGCCCGCGCAGCTTGGCGGCCAGCCGGTAGGCCTGGCCGTGCAGCTCGCTCCAGGTCAGCGTGCCGTAGCCGTCGGAGACGGCGGTCCGGTCGGGCTGCGTGGCGGCCCAGTGCTCCAGTTGCTCGGCCAGCGAGCCGTCCCGCCAGTGGCCGGCCTGGCGGAACGACGCGATCGTGTCGGCCGAGTAGCGGTCTTCAGGTCGGATGAGGTCGGACTGGCTCACGGGCACCTCGCTGTACGCCGAATAATGTCTAGCGGACGATTATCGAAGACTAGACTATTTTCCGGCGCCGCGAAACCGCTGGAGCACTCCGGACCGCGACTACTTGACCTGCCCGGCCCGCCCCCGGCTGAGCAGGAACCCACTGACCGTGCCGACGAGCAGCGCGACGGCGGCGAACAACACGATCACCCGGTAGTCCAGGTGGCGCTCGCTCAGGTAGATCAGCGGCACCACCAGGGTGTAGCTGATCAACGCCGCGACCGCGCCGCTGAGCACCGGGGAGTCCGCCGTCCGGGTCCGCCAGGCCGCCACCACGGACGCGGCCACCGCGCCGACCACCAGGAAGATCAGCCCGGCCAGCGGGTTGATGTTCGACACGATCGGGTTCACCAGGCCGCTGATCACCAGCACGGTGAAGCCGGTGGACGCGCCGCGCACCACCAGGACCCAGTCCACCCGGTCCATCCAGGCACCCCAGTCACGGGACTGGGTCGCTCGCGGTGTCACCGCGACGGCTGGGTGACAGCCGGAGCCCCCGGCTGACCGGCCGGAGCCGGCGCGGCACCAGGCTGACCGGCCGGCGCGGGCTGACCGGCCGGAGCCGGCGCGGTACCGGGCTGACCGGCCGGAGCGGGCTGACCGGCCGGAGCCGGCGCGGTACCGGGCTGACCGGCCGGAGCAGGCTGACCGGCCGCCGGGGCCGGCTGACCCGCTGCCGGAGCGCCCTGCTGGCCCGGCGCCGGCTGACCGGCCGAGGGCAGCGCGTCCGGGTCGGCCGGCCGGTAGGTGTCGGAGTAGCGGACCCCGGCCTTCTTGATCAGGTCGGTCAGGTACGAGCCCCAGACGGTGGCGGACTTCTCGCTGATCAGTCGCTGCCGCAGCTGGTCCTTGATCTTGTCGAACACAGCCGGCTGCGGCGGCTGGGCCTGGATCACCCGGCCCACGTTGAAGCCGCCGCGGGTCTGCACCGGTCCGAACACCGCGCCGACCGGCGCCGCGAACGCCTGGGCGGCGTATTGCGGCTCCAGGTCCTGCGCGCTGACCGGGCCGAGGTCGCCGCCCTTGCCCTTGGTGCTGTCGTCCATGCTGCGCTGTTGGGCCACCTGCTCGAAGTTGGCACCGCTGTTCAGCTGGGCGATGACCTGGTCCGCGTCCACCTGGCTGGCCACCACGATGTTGTGGATGTCCCGCAGCTCCGGGGTACCGAGCTGGGCGCGCCGCTGGTCGAACGCCTGCTGCACCTCCTGGTCGGAGACCGTCACACCCGAGGTCACCTGGGTCACGAGTTGTTGCAGCACCATCTGGCGCTTCAGCTCGGCGAGCACCTTGGCCTCCGAGGTGCCCTGGTTGCCCAGCGCCTGCACGTACTTGTCGTGCCCCTCCGGCCCCTCGCCGTAGTACTGGGTGATGTAGCGGGCCAGCACGTCCGACACCTGCCGGTCGGCGATCGCGACCTGCCGGTCGGCCGCCGCCTTGTCGATGATCATGGACACCGCGGTCGCCTTGGCGAAGTCCCGGCGGAACTGGTCCAGCTTGGGGCCCTCGGTGGGCGGCTGGACGCCGAACAGCGCCTTGTCGGTCTGCACGTCGTCGTCGAGCTGGCTCACGGTGACGTCCTGGCCGTCCACCCGGAAGGCGACACCCTCGGCGAGGTGCGTGCTCTTGTACCAGTAGAACCCGCCCCCGGCGAGCGCGAGCACCACGACGAGCGCCACCCCGGCCAGGATCCGGCTCTTCGTCGTCGCGAGCAGCGTGGCCGGCTGACGCCAGCTAGGGCGGTCCGAGGGTCCGGGGACCGCCGGGGCGGGCGGTTCCACCGAGTCGGTCTCCGACTCGGTGCTGGCCTCGGTGTCCTTCGACTCGGTGTCCTTCGACTCGGTGGCCGCTGACTCGGTCGCCTCTGACTCGGTCGCCTCTGACTCGGTCGCCTCTGACTCGGCGGGCTTCGACCCCGATTCGACGTCGGGCTCCGGCTCGACAGCGGGGGGCGTCTTCGCCTCGGGCTCTGCCGCCTCGGGCTCTGCCGCCTCGGGCTCTGCCGCCTCGGGCTCTGCCGCTTCGGGCGCCGCCGCCTCGGGCGCCGCCGTGGCTTCCGCCAGCGGCTCGGGCTCTGCCTTCGCTGCCGGTGACGCTTCCACCTCGGGCTCGGCCTTGCCCGCCGGCTCAACCGCGGCGGCGGAAGCCTTGGTCTCGGCCCCGGTCTCGGCCCCGGCCTCGACCCCGGTCTCCGTTCCGGCTCCCGGTTCCGTCGCGGCGGCGGCCGTCGGCTCGGCGCCGTTGACCTCCTTCGCCACGCCCGTCCCATTGGTCTCGGGCTTCGCCTCGTCGCGCTGGGTGTCCACGGCCACGGATTCGTCCACCTCGTACTTCGACTTCATGAATGTGCTCCAAGCAGGGAGTCCTGCCGAAGTTGGCTCGGGCCGCCCGGCCCCGCCGCCGCACCGTCCGGTCTCGCGGTGAGACGGACGACGCAGAGCGAGGAGAGCAGCGCCAGCAGCACGGCGCCCGCGAGTAGCAGGCCGAACTCCCTCACGACGGCGATCCCGGAGATCATCAGGACCGCGTAACCGACTACGGATGTCGCTGTCACGAGCAGCACGGCGCGGCGCAGCGCGGGGTTGCTACGCCGGCTCGCCTCGGACAGCAGAACGGTAAATTCGCACCCCACGGCCGCCGTCAGCGAGCCGAGCGCCACCGTGATCGGCGACAGTGGGGTACCGGTCAACCACAGCAGGAACAGGCCGGCCCCGGTGGCCAGCATCGCCGCCACCACGGCGCGCAACGCGTCCCAGCGGCGGCGCAGCCCGAAGGCGAGCACCAGCCCGGCCGCGATCACGCCGAGCAGGTTCGCCTGGATCCGGTCGGCCGAGACGAGGTCTTGGCCGCGCGCCGCCACGATCGGCAGCCCGGCCAGCTTGACCTGGTAGCCGAGCGGCGGCGGAGGCAGCGAGTTCAGCAGGTTGGCGCGCAGGTCCTCGGTGCTGGCCAGGTCGTTGATGCGGACCCCGTAGACCATCACCGAGGTTCCCCGGTCCAGGCTCACCACGGCGCCGGTGAGGTACTGCGGCAGCAGCCGCATCGCCGCGTCGATCTGGCCAGGGCTCGGCGTCTCGCCGAGGAACGTGAACAGCATCGGCAGCGAGATCACCCGGTGCGCGCGGTCCCCGTACTTCGTGATGATGACCTGTTCGGACTGGTCCATCCAATGGACCGCTTCGGGCGAGGTCATGTCCTTGCCGGTGAGTACCACGTCCAGCTCGCCGGACGAACCGATCACGTCCTCCACGTGCTGGGCGTCGTTCAGCGCGGGCAGCCCGGCGGCGAACTGCTCGACGTCGGTCTGCAGCCCGAGCCGGGGGAGCATCGCCCAGCCGAACCCGGCGATCACCAGGGCGACCACGAACACCACCGCCGGACCGCGCCGAGCCAGCACCCTGGTCTTCAGCGCGACCGTCACGGCCTCCCGCAACGGCACCCGCCGCACCGGCCCGGTGTCCTCGGCGGCTGCCGAGTCGTCAGCCGAGTCAGCCGAGTCAGCGGCCGAGTCAGCGGGCCCCCGGTACACCAGCCGGCGGGCCAGGATGCCCAACACGGCCGACAGCAGCACCCCGATGGACAGGGTCAGACCCAGGTCGCGGACCAGCGGCAGCGGCGAGAGCACCAGCGTGCCCAGGCTGGCCGCCGTCGCACAGGCCACCGTCAGCACGGTGCGCACCCTGGCCCGCACCGCGAAGTACGTCGGGTAGTAGCAGCCGATACCGAGCACCACGGACAGGAACGCGACCACGCCGATGGACAGCGGCCGGTGCAACCAGCCGAAGATGGCCAGCGTCAGCCCGATCGCGATCAGTGTGGTCAGCAGCGGCACCAGCCGCCGGGACCGGCGAGTCCACGGGACCAGCCAGAAGCACAGCCCGACTGCGAGCAGGGCGATCCCGCCGAGCAGCGGGCCCTCCCGCTTCACCTGGGCGCTCAGCGCGGCAACCACCGCCGGTACGCCGGAGACGGTCACCTTGACGTCGGGCAGCTTGGCCGCCGCCACGGTGGTCTGCACCGCTTCGACCAGCCGCTGGACGGACGCCGCGTCGGCACCCTCCCGGGGCCGGATCAACAGCGCAACCGCGTGCTCGGAGGGCACCACGAACCGCCACTGCGGACGCGGGCCGCCCGGGCCGAAGACCACGGTGTTCACGAACGCCTGGTTCCGCAGCGTGGGCAGCCCCGCGGGCAGTCCCTCCACGATGAGCGTCCCGTAGCGCTGGTCGAACCGCATCAGCACCTGGGCCTTGGCCGCCGCCGCCTCGGCTGGTGACTTGCCGGCCTGCAGCGCCATCACCTCGGCGCGGCTGGCGTCCCCGTCGCGGCGCCCGATCAGTTCGGTGAGCAGGTTCTGGGCCTGCCCGGCGATCTGGTTGAGCAGGGTGCCCGGCCCGTAGACGGTGGCCACATCGGGCAGGTTCGAGAGCTGTCCCTCCAGCTGGACCAGCGGGATCATGTCCTTCGAGCCGGTCAGCTCACGCGGCTGCGGCGACTCGAGCAGCACGACGATCGGGTCACCGCCGAAGAGCTGGCCGACCTGGTTGAGCTCGGCGACCGTCGGGTCGCTGGACGGCAGGAACGAGTCGATGCCGGTCTGCACCTGGGACCGCATCAGGCCACCGACCATGAACGCCGCCACCAACAGCACCGCCACCCCGGCCAGTGCCCGGCGCGGCGTCAGAGCCGCCTTCACGGCCGAGGGCCGGCCGAGTCGCACAAGACGACTCAACCGGCCCCCGATACCGCTGTCCGTGCCACGAGTGCGGCTGGTGGGCCGCTCCGCGTGTTTCTTGCCAAGTAACCGTCGGATCATCCGGGCGGCGCCTTCTCCACTCGGGTGAACGGTCGACCCACCGGACCGGGGTCATAACCCTGACCAGGCTTCGGGTACGGGTTGAACTTCGCCAACGGGCCGATGTTGGTGTTGATCGGGAAGTCCTTCGCGGACTGCTCGTTCACAATCAGCAGCGTCTTGAAGTACCGGCCGTTCGCGTCGCCGTGCGCCAAGGTCTGCGCGAAGTTGGCCAGCACAGACGCCAGCTCCGGCGCGTACGGCTTGAGGTAGCCCAGCATCGGGTTCAGGTCCCGCAGGTCGGTGACCGTCTGCGGGAACAGATCGTGCGAGTCGTCGGAGAAGTCCGGCACGCGGTGCAGGGTATCCGGGGCCTTGTGCAGGGCACTGTTCAGGTCGGGAAGCAGGTCCCGAAGGTCCCTCGACACGTCCGGCAGCTCCTCCAGCGCGGCCGACAGGTCCGGGCCCGCGTCGTGCAGGTGTCGGGCCACCGGGTCCAGCGCGTTGCCGATGTCGGTCACGGCGTGGCTGGCGTTGCGGGCGCTGTGCAGTACCGGCGGCAGCGTCCGCATGACCTCCTTGAGGTCATCCTGGCCGTCGGACGTCGCGGTGGTGAGCCGGTTGGCGTCCTCCACGAGCTGGGCGATCTCGCCGCGCTGGGTGTTCAGCGCGGTCATCATGGCCGCCGTGTTGCCGGTCAGCGCCTTGAGGTCGTCGGACTGGGCGGCCAGCGCGTCGAGCGCGGTGTGGCCGCCCCGGCCGATGGCCCCCAGACCCTGGACCGCCGCCGAGATGGACGACTGGGTGCCCTCGGTGGCCGCGCCCAGCGAGCGCATCTCCGAGGCCAGTGCGCCCCTGGTCTTGCCGTCCAGGGACACCAGCACGTCGTTGAGCTGTGTCGGTGGCTTGCCGGAGCCAGGCGGCATCATCCAGCCCGACGGCATGGGCGGGCCGGTGCCGTCGAGGATCTCCACGAAGCTTTCCTCGACCAGTGTCTTGGCCCGCATCTGCGCGGTGGCGCCCTGGTGCAGCGGCTTGTAGCTGTCCAGGTCCATCACCACCTTGGCGTGATCGCCTTCCGGGATCACGTCCTGGACCTTGCCGACCTTCACGCCGGACACCATGACGTCGCCGAAGTACACCAGGTTGGCGACCCTCGGGAAGTCGGCCGTGACCCGGTACGAGGTCTTGGTGATGCCCGGGATCTTGCCGCCGGAGTTGATCCAGAGGTAGGAGAACACCACGACACACAGAATTCCGAACAGGATCAGCGTGGTCAGCTGTACGACCCTTGCGGACAGTCTCATTCCCTGACCCCTCAGTTCTTCTTGCCAGGCAGCGAGAACAGTCCGCCCGAGGATGAGCCGCCGCCGCCAGGTGCGGGCAGCAGGCCCGAGTTGTTGTCCTCACCCGGGGTCTTGTCCGGCTTCGTGTGGACGGAGGAACCGTCCTGCCTCGGTGCCGGCTGGCCTCCCGGCCCGGTCGGTACCAGCTTCTGCAGCGTCGTCGTGCCCTCGTCCACGCCGGGCGCCGGCAGCGGCCTGAGGCCGTTGTTGACACCCAGCACCGGCGGCACGATCTGCGCGTCGACCGGGGCGTTACCCCGCAGGATGCCGCCGTTGGCGTCCTCGGTGCTCACGATCGAGCGCGTCTGGATGGTGAACGCCGCGACGTCGGGCAGGTAGGGCAGCAGTGCGTTGGTCACCGGGTCGAGGTGCCTGGTGGACGCCCTCAGCTCCGGCAGGTTGTCGCAGAGCTCGTCGGAGAACGGCCGCAGGTCCTTCACGACGTGACGCAGCTCGTGCAGGAACGGCTTGGCCGAATCGACCACGTCGTCCAGCTTGTCGCCGGTGTCGCGCAGCTTGCGCAGCGCGTCCGGGAACTCCTCCGACGCGTCCTGCAGATCGTGCAGCGTCGGGTCGAGCTGGTCGGACAGCTCCTGCACGGCGTGCGTGGAGCGCTTCAGGTTGTGCACCAGACCCGGCAGTTCGGACAGCGTCTGGTCGAACTGCGGCTCGTGCGTGCCGAACGAGTGCAGCGTGGTCTGCAGCCCGGTGGCCAGGGTGGCCAACCGCTTGTCGTCGCCGCCGACCGCGTTGGAGATCTGGCCGAGCGCGGTGATCAGGGTGCGGATCTTCTCCTTGCGCAGCGCGAGCTGCTGGGCGACCGGCTTGAGGTCGTTGCCCACGATCCGGGTCGCGTCCAGGCCACCGGGCAGGTCGGACTTCGCGTTGGTCAACGCCACGTCCGACTCCGCCAGCAGCGAGGTGAGCGATGCCTGGGCGTTGTCGTCGAGGTGGTCCAGCACCTCGTCGACCTGCACCGGGCGCACCGTGTTCGACTCCGGGTAGGTGTAGCCGTCGGCGATCTCCTTCGACGGCGGCCCACCCGGCGCGATGGTCACGTACATCTCGTTCAGCGGGCTCTTCGGTCGCAGGACGAGCTTGGCGTTCTCGTACAGGTGGTGACCGCGCTCGATCGACATCTCGAGCCGGGCGTGGCCGGTGTCGTCGATGTCCGCGCCGACGATGTCGCCGACGTTGACACCCGCGATCCGGACTTCCTGGCCGTTACCGGGGCTGATACCCGGGGTGGCCGCGAAGCTCGCGTAGAACACCTGGCGGTTGTCCCACGGTGCGACGAACCGCTGGTTCGCCAGGATGATCCCGCCCACCACCGCGGCGATCGCGATCAACGCGAACATCACGATGGTGTTCCTGGCCAGACCTGGCTCGGTCCTGACCCGCTCGAATGCGTGGGCCGCGCGCTCGCGGCGACTGGGGCTGGTCACTTGCCCTCCCCACCCATCATCGGCAGCAGCTGCGGGTGCCCCGGTGAGGCGTGCGGCGGCGTACCGGGCGACTGGATCGGCGGGTTGATCCGAAGCGGGTCAACCACACTGCGCTCCAATGTCTCACCGCGTCCCTGACCGTTGTTCTGGATCACGTTCTCCCCGGGCTCCGGCTGCGGCATCGGCTGGAATGCGATGCCCGAGCCGTCCTTGGTCTGGATGGTTGCCCGGTCCAGGTCGGCGACCGCGTAGCCCAGTTCCTCGAAGACCGGCTTGTCGGTCGAGGTCTGTGCGTACGGCCCGGAGCCGTGGAAGCTGCCCAGGATCAGGTCGGAGATCCGACCGTTCACCCGGTCCAGCACCGGACCCTTGAGGTCGCGCAGCACGTCGTCCAGGTCGCTGGTGTTGTCCACCAGGTTCTCCAGCAGCGGCCGGGCGTCGTCCAGGACGTCACGCAGGTCGCTGACCACCGGGCGGGCCCGCTTGATCACCGGGTCCAGATGCTTGAGCGTCTTGTCCAGCTCCCGTGCGCTGGGCCGGATGTCGCTCGCGGTGTCCTGCAGCACGTCGAGCGTCTTGTTCAACCGGTGCAGGCCGCGATCGGCGGTGTGCAGCGAGTCGGGCAGCTCGTCCAGCGTGGCCGAGAAGTCCTGGCTGCGGTTGCCGAACACCGCGCTGGTGGCGGCCAGGTCGCTCAGGATCGAGTCCAGCCGGCCCTTGGGCTCGGCCAGCTCCCTCGCGGTGGCCTCGAACCCGCTGACCACGTTCGTCAGGTCGTGGTTCGGGTCGGTCCCGCGCAGCGCGTCCAGCACCTCGCCGGTCGGGCCGAGCGAGGACGGTGCATCGGCGGCGAGCCGCTGCAGCGCCGCGGTGCCGCCCCCGGCCAGGGTCTCGTCGAACTTGACGACCGTGCCCTTCATGCCGGCGAGTGCGTCCGGCTGCAGTGCCTTGGCCACCTTGTCCAGCTCGACCGGGAGGTGGGCCCGGGTCACCGGGATCACCTCGTCGTTGAACCGTCCCCGGTCCCCGCCCGGCTCCAGGTCGAGGAAGTAGTTGCCACCGAGGATCGTGGTCGGGCGGATCGTCGCGGACGGTTCGCTGCCGAGCCGGTCGCGGCTGCCGTTGTACAGCTTGACGTCGACCATCGCGGTCCCGTCGTCCTTCTGCTCCACGCCGGTCACCATGCCGACCGGCACGTAGGCGATCTTCACCTGGCTGAAGTAGGGCCGCAGCCGGTAGTCACTGGCGAAGTTGACCTTGATCGTCTCGCCCGGGTGCAGCCAGGTGGTGACCTGGGCCTTGTTGAACACACCCCAGCCGATGATCAGCACGCCGACCAGGAAGCCCAGTCCGAGCTTCCAGGCGGAGAGCGTCCGGTGCCCGTGTACCACCGGGCCGCCGAAGATCTTCAAGAAGAAGTTCTTCACCTTCCGGTCCTCCCCGTCTTCGGAACGCCCGGCAGGCCCTGGCTCTGCTTGGCGGCCTCACCCGGTGCGGGATATGGGTCACGACTCTGCAGCGGGTCCCGGATCGGCGCCGAGATCGCGTCGAAGGCCTGCTCGTGGCCAACGCCGGTGTCGACGCGGAGCGCGTGGTAGTTGTCGTTACCGACCTTGAGCGCGTCGGTGGCGTTGGTGAAGAACAGCGACGCCTCCGGGGAGAACGGGCTGATGATCTGAGCCAACGCGCCACCCCGACCGAACGCGTCGCTCAGCATGGGAGCCAACGGCTGCGCATCCTCGAAGGTGCCTTTCAGGTCGTCGATCGGACCGCGTGCGTCATCCGACACACCGGGCACCTTGTCCAGCGGCGACCGGCTGTCCACCAGGAATCCCCGGAAGTCCGGAGTTGCCCGGCCCAGCGCGTCGCCGCCCGGCTGCAGGTCCTTCGCCGCCACCGCGGTGTTCGCCAGCGGACCGTCCAGGGACTGCAGCGCCGCGCGGGTCTGGCGCAGCGAGTCCGGCGCGGTCTGCAGGGTCTGCGCCAGCGGCGCGCCGTTGTCGGCGTTGAAGCCGGCGAACGTCTTGTCCAGCTTGCCGAGCAGCTGACCGATCTGCTCCTGCCGGCCGATGAACGAGACCGACAGCTCGTTGGTGCTGCGCAGCAGCGAAGCGGTGTCCCGCCCGCCGTTGTTGGAGAACGCGTCGGAGACGGTGCCCAGGTCGGGCAGTACGTCGGGGAACGCGGCCGCGGCCAGGTTGAAGTCTCGCCCGTGCCCGGCCAGCCCGCCACCCACGTTGCGGACGAAGGAGCCGATGGCCTGGCGGGTGGGCTCGTCGAGCACCGAGAGCACGTCGGAGATCTCCTGCGCGCCGACCGTGTGCACCGCCGGTACCACCGCGTCAGCGGGCAGGAGCCCGGCGGACGGGTCGCCCGGGTTCAGCTCGACGAACTTCTGGCCCAGTGCGGACCGGGCACCGACCGATGCGGTGATCGCCTGTGCGTTCTTGTAGACCGGGCGCTCACCGTCCAGCCGCAGAATGGCGACGGCCAGCTTGCTCTGCCCGTTGGGCGCGTTGGTCGCGTCCACCAGGTCGACCTGCTGGACGTAGCCGACCCGGATGTTGGCGATCCGGACGTCGTCGCCGGTACGGAGCGAACCGACATCCTCGAAGGCCGCCTTGACCGTGGTGCGGGGGGCGAACGGCAGACCCTGCTGGGAGATCAGGGACAGCGTCACCAGAGCGAAGAAGAAGATCAGTACACCCGCGCCGAGCACAACGGCTCGACGCCGGCGCATTACCGACCGCTTGACCATCAGTGGTCACCTCCCAGCATGAAGCCGAGAGCGCCGCTCTCCTGCTTTTCATTGAGCCCGGTCGCGCTGCCGTCCCCGGAGTTGTCCGGGGCGAGAAGTCCGGTCGGCACACCCGGGCCGTGGTTGGCCGGGTGGCCGGAGTCCGGTGCCGGGTCCCGACCGCCCAGGCCTGCGTTTCCGATGGCGCCCGGGATGTTGCCGGTGGCCGCGGTCGGCTCGACGTTCAGGTGCGCCCGGAAGTAGTGCGAGAGACCATCCTTGCCGTTGGTGGTCAGTGCCCAGTACCGGATGAAGTTGAGCACGTTGTCGATGTTGCCGCTGAGCTGCTCGACGATCGGCCGCAGGCCCTTGGCGGTGTCGGTCATGTCCGGGCCCGCCGCGCGGAGCTCCCGGGCCACCGGCTTGAGCTGCTCGAGCATCTTTGTGCCCTTGTCCAGCACCGGCACCAGCTTGTCCAGTGCGGGGTCGGCCGAGTGCGAGAAGTGCTTCAGCTCGCCGCTGATGTCCTTCAGGTTGTCCGTGGTCGGCCGGATCGAGCGCAGCAGAGGCGTGGTGTCCTCCGCGGTGTCGGCCAGGTTGCCCAGGGTGTGCCGGGCGGCGGCCAGCGAGCTCGGCAGCTCCTGCAGCGTGTCGTTCAGCGCCGCCACGTTGGTCGACGTGGTGTTCAGCAGGGAACTGGTCGACGCAACCAGGCTGTCCATGGTCTTGCCGTTGTCCTGGGCCAGTGAGGAGGCCACCGGTTGGAGGTTGTCCACCAGGCTGTTCAGTGTGGCGTTCTGCGCCTGTAGCACCTTGACGAACTGGTCGGTCTGGGTCATCGCCGGGGCGAGGGCCTTGATCGCGCCGTCCAGGTCGGCACCGTTGCCCCGCATGCCCTCACCGAGTACGGCGACGAAGGCGGCCAGCGACTGGCCGGTCTTGTCGTCGAAGACGTTGAGGACCTCGTCGAGGTCGGCGTTCTGGCTGGTCTGGGTCACCGGGATCACGCCGCCGGTCTTGAGCAGCGGAGCGTTGGCGGTGCCGGTGTCCAGGTCCATGTACCGCTCACCGAGGAGGCTGACCGGCCGTACGGTGGCCCGGGCGTCGGTGTGCAGTGGCAGTGCCTCGGGGCCCAGATCCAGCGCCACCTTGGCGATGCCGTTCTCCTCGGTCATGCCGGCCACGTCGCCGACCTTCACCCCGTGCAGCTTGATGTCGTTGCCGACCAGCATCGGGGAGGCGTCGCGGAACTCCGCGACCACGATGGTCCGCTCCTGGCTGGCCTGGATCGCGTAGCTGCCCGCGCCGGCCGTGCAGCTGCCGACCGCGACCAGCGCGACGGCCACCACACGGGCTTTCGACACCTGCATCGGGAACGGTTGACTACTCATCGCACACCGCTTCCGAATGCGTCGGTCCAAGGAGTCCCGCCGTTCTGACCGGGCAGCGGGTACGGGCTCTCCCGGACACCCGGCGGCACGATGCCCGGGTTGATGGTCGGGTCGCCGGCGCCTGCCTGCACGAAGATGCGGGCGTAGTGGCCGTTCGAGTCGAAGTTGGAGAACGCCGAGTTCCAGTTGGACAGCCAGCCGACGGCTTCCGGCGTGTACGGCCGCAGGAAGTTCAGCGGCTCGGACAGGTTGTCCAGGGCCTTGGTCAGATCCGGGAACGTCTCGTGCGCGGTGTCGAACAGGCCCGGGGTGTTGTCCAGGAGCTCGTTCAGCGCCTTGATGGTCGGCCGCAGGTCGTGCAGCGCCGGGCGCAGGTCCTTCAACAGGGGGTGCAGGTTGCCGGCGACCGACTTGAGCCGCTCGGTGGCCGGGTCCAGGTCGTGCAGCAGCGGAACGACGTCATCCGCTACCGGTGGCACCTTGTCGAGAGTCGTCTTCGCCGTCCGAAGCGTGGGGGGGAGCGCGCTCAGGGAGTCGCGGAGCTGCTGTTGACGGCTCGCGGCGAGGGAAGTCAGCCGCGTCAGTTGAGTCACGATGGTGCGTACGTCGCCCTGGTGGTCGGCGACCGTGCCGGTGAGTTCGTTCAGCCGCGTGACCAGGGCTCGAATAGCCGGCCCGTCGGTACCAATTGCATCCAGAACGCCACCGAGGGCGTTCAGTGCTGGTCCGGAGGCGGTCAGCGTCGCATTGACGTCACCCTCGTGTCCCTTGACGGTGTTGTCCAATCCGTTGACCAGCGACTTCAGGTGGTCTAGAGTGGGGGCGTCAAGAGTGTTAAGGATTTGGTCGAACTCAGTAGGCTTTGGCATCTGACCCTCAATTAGGCCATGGCTCGGGATTTTCGCGTTCGTTGACGGTCCATCCGTGATGTCAACGACGCGTTCACCCAGCAGGGCCTTAAAAGGGACGGACACGACCGCTCCTTCATGGAGCGGAGCATAGTCGCGATCAATTTTCAGCTCAAGAATAGCCTGATTGTCCTGAGCTTGAATGCTTGATACTGAGCCGACTTCGAAGCCGTTCAGTTGGACTGTGCCGCCGTTGACAATGTTGGTGGCCGATGGCAGGGCTACCTTGACGGTATAGGTATTCCCGGCAAGGAACCATACGCCGGCTATAACCAGCGCGATGGCTCCCCCCAGGACGACGTACAGGCGCATGCTTGGCTAATCCATTCCGAGTGGTCCGGCGGACTCACCGGACAGGAACTGGCGGACGAACGGGTCCTCTGACGCGAACGCCTCCTCGGCCTCGCCGTAGTGCACGACCTTGCCCTTCCAGATCAGCCCGACGTAGTCGCTGACCTTGCGCGCGGTCCGGATGTCGTGCGTCACCAACAGATACGTGCCCTTGTGCTCGGCGTGCATATCCAGAATCAGGTCGTTCAACAGGCTCGTCCGCACCGGGTCCAGACCCGAGTCCGGCTCGTCGAAGAACACGATCGAGGGGTCCATCACCAACGCACGGGCGAACCCGGCGCGCTTGCGCATACCGCCGGAGACCTCGTTGGGCAGCTTCGCCCACGACTTCTCCAACCCCACCTCGGTGAGCCGCTTCATCACGATCTCGCGGATCTCGTCCTCGGACTTGTCGGTGTGCTTGCGCAACGGGAACGCCGTGTTGTCATAGACGTTCAACGACCCGAACAGCGCCCCGTCCTGGAACAGCACCCCCATCCGAGTCCGGAGCTCGTAGCGCTCCTTCTCCGAGATCTGCCACAGATCCCGACCGAAGATCAACACCTCGCCGTCGTCCGGCTCCAACAACCCCACCAGATGCTTGATCAACACACTCTTACCGGTACCCGAAGGCCCCAGAATCGTGGTGATCGCATCGTCCTGGAACATCAGATCCAGACCCGACAGGATCGTCGCGGTGCCGAACGACTTGTGCAGGTTGCGCACTTCCATGCTGTGCGCCGCGTGCTTGCCGTTGCCCTCCGTGGGCAGCCGGGAAGAATCCCGGCTGCCCACGGTCGAATTGAAGGACATGTCGCTCCTGTGTGAATGGTCAGAGGGCCGTCATCAGTTAGCGATCGGTGCGTTCGGGGACAGACCCCAGAAGAGCTGCGTCCCGAGTACGCCGACGATGTGAATCAGAACCATGTTCAACATCATCGACTTCGCCGTATTTCGCCCCACTCCGACCGAACCGCCTCTGGCGGTGAAGCCGTAGTAGCACCCGACAAATGTGATGACCGT
Organism: Pseudonocardia sp. Cha107L01; assembly: GCF_052566575.1. Taxonomy (NCBI): domain Bacteria; kingdom Bacillati; phylum Actinomycetota; class Actinomycetes; order Pseudonocardiales; family Pseudonocardiaceae; genus Pseudonocardia; species Pseudonocardia sp. Cha107L01. The sequence goes on along the minus strand of NZ_CP199579.1, from coordinate 2,183,060 downwards.
CCCCATCGCCATGATCTTTATCTGGGAGTACAAGAAGTCCGCTGGATTCTGGTACAGCCAGAAGATGTAGAGGTAACCACCTGGGGATACCCCGCCGAGGTTGACCACGGTGACCAGGTACGCGGTGACGTACATGACGCCGAGACCAACCGTGTAGAGGAACGGCATTGCGATCCACACCGCGAGGATCCGGGTGCCGACCAGGTAACTCCGGGACTTGATCCCCATGACCTCCATCGCGTCGATCTCGTCCGCGATGCGCATGGAGCCGAGTTCAGCGACCAGACCGCAGCCCACCTTGGCCGCGAAGATATAGCCCCACATGTAGGGCGCCATCTCGCGCAGTGAGCACCAGGCGTTGAACACACCCGAGTAGATCGGCGCACCGATCTGCTTGAGGGTGTAGCTGGCTTCGAGGCCGCACTCGGTGCCCATGACACCTTGCATGACCCAGATGATCAGGCCGCTGGACAGGATCAGAATGCCGGCCTGGTGGAAAACCTCGGTGCTGTACTTCCGCACGTCCGGCAGGGAGCGGATAACACTCCCGCTGAATCGGGCGATCTCACCGACCGAGCCGAGGACGTTCTTGATGCCCTCCACGGGCGTCGGCTTGGTGGGAGGCGGTGCGCCGTTGGGCCCAGGTACGGGCGGGCCTGACCGATCTTCGGTAATCGTCATGTCAGCTCCTCCCGCTTACCGGTAGACCTGCATGTCGGGGTTGAGCCCGAGCATGAGGGTCGTGAACGCGAAGTTGAACATCCAGATCCCGGCGAACGCGATCACGACGGCCTGGTTCACCGCGCGACCCACACCGATCGGGCCACCCTCGGCCCGGTATCCCTTGTAGCAGCACACCACGCCGATGATCAGGCCGAACAGCGCGGTCTTGACGACGCTGCACCACATGTCGGTCGTCGTGGCGTTGTTCCAGAAGTTGCCGAAGTAAGCGTTGGTGTTGGCGTCCAGCTCCCACGCGGCGAGCAGTCCACCGAACACGCCGAACGACAGTGCAACGACGTCCATCAGGCCGGTCATGATCGTCAGCGCGATCACTCGAGGCAGGATGATCGTCCGGATGGGGTCGACGCCGAGAACCTCCATGGCGTCGAACTCCTCCCGGATGCGTCGCGCTCCGAGGTCCGCCGTGATCGCCGTGCCCATCACGCCGGCCACGACCATCGCGTTGATCCATGGCGCGAACTCACGAACGCTCGCCATCAGGAAGAACGAGCCGAGACGTTCCGGGATACCAAAGAGCAGGAAGATGTTTCCACCCTGCAGACCCGGAGCCCCGAACCCGAACGCGGTTGTCGAGATGATCATCGGCAACCAGCAGAGCTTGAGAATTTCGAACATCTGCTCGCGGACGTCGCCCCAGTAACCCCTGGGGTTGGTGACCGCGCTCTTGATCACTGCGATCAGGAGCTCCAGCATCTCTCCGGCCTGCTGGAGTGGCCTGGTGGCCGCGCCTCGAGCAGAACGCAGCCCCTTGCCGAACTTCGGCGCGGCGACTGCCTTGGTATTCCCGGGAGAACCGAGCGTCCCGGTGCCTTGCACTGGGGTCGTCATCTCTCACTCCATCCATTTCTCACTGGCGCGCCGCCCCGGCAGCACTGCCCGGTACGACGTCGAGAGCGGCGGTCCCCGCCGCTCCCCCACCCGCTAGTTGCGGGGAGCCTGGGTTCCGCCATTCGGGGTGGCGGTACCCGCGCATCAGCGTGAAGCTCCAAAGGGCCCACTGACACACCATGAGAGAGCATCATCCCGACTTCGTTCGCGCGCTACATCATCAGTAGGAGGCATCTCCACCCCCCGATCGGGAGGTATCTGACACATCACCCGTTTGGCGGCATCGTCCCCGGCCTCGGTTGAAGCCCGAATCTCACCGTCCGCGCCGGTCAGAGGGCTGACCGACTCTTCTGACCTAACGGCTGTTAGCCCGATGAGATACGCCTTACGTTGCGCCAACCCGGGATCGGGAATAGCCCGTACGTGCTGAGCCGCCAGCTCGCTCGGTCCGCAGCCACCGGGAGACGGCTTCCGCGCGGTTGGCGGCGTCGAGCTTGCGCAGGATGTGTTTGACGTGCGACTTGACGGTGCCCTCCGCGATAACCAGCTGTCGCGCGATCTGGCCGTTGGTGCGGCCGCCGGACATCAGCCGCAATACGTCCAGCTCACGGCGGGTGAGCTCGGGCTTGAGCTCGGCCGGCGGCCGGCCGCCTCGGCCGGTGAACGGCTCCGGCTGGCCGAACGGGATTTCCGGTGCTGGCCGTGACCAGGACAGCCCGGCACCGGGAGTGCCGCCCTCGGTGCCAGGGCCGTCAGCCAGTCGCCGCAGCTCACCGCGCAGTCGGTTCAGCTCGTCCAGCGCGGCGGCCCTGGTGATCAGCGTGCCCAGCCCGGCGCAGAACATCCAGAGCAGGTCGCGGTCCATCGCGTCGAGGTTGCGCCGCTGGTGGTAGCAGTCCGCGTGCAGGAACCCGATCACCCGCCCCCAGCCGACGATGGGCGCGGCGGCGTAGGACCGGGTCATCGAGGTATCAATCAATGCCCGGTGCAGATCGGTGCGGTCGGCCAGGCCATTGACCACCAACGGCCGGTTCCGGCGCACGATCTGGGTCTCCAGCAGGGATCCGTCCAGCGTGCGCGGCTGGTCACTTCCGGCGCGGCGGATCTCGTCGGCCCAGCCGGGGTCCTTGGCCACGTAGGCGGTCTCCGCGATCCACACCGACTGCTCGATCCGGGACAGCACCGCCCGGTCGAACCCGATGGTGGACACCGCCAACGGGGCCCGCTCGGTCAGCTGCGCGACCGTGTCCACGTCGCGCAACACATCCAGCGCCTCGCGGACCACCCGGGCCGCCGAGCTCTGCCGGGCCAGGAACTCGTCGCGCACCCGCTCATCGGCGGCCTTCAGATCGGTGAGCAGGGCGATCAGCTCACCGAGCCGGTCCGGGTCGGTTCCGGCCGCGACGGCCAGCTGATCGGTGATCTCGCGCCAGGCCCTGGCCAGCAGTTCCTGCGCGGTCGCACGGTCGCTGAGCTGGTACGGAGCGGGAGTTTCGGTCCAGCCGAGCAGTGCGCCGGCCCGGCCGGCCACGTCGAGGGTCTCCTCGAGCCGCGCCGGGGATAGCCGGTGCCCGGTGGCCAACCACGGGGCGCCGTTGTCGGCTTCGCGCAGCGACATCGCCCGGGAGCAGACTTGCTGGCCCATCCGCGACACCTCCGTCGCTGTGCCCGGCAGCCGGCGTTGGCCGCCCGCGAGCCGAAGCTCGATGAGTCAATAGTCTAACGGTCAGCTATTGCCGACACCAATTAGGCTGGTCAGGGCGTTCCGACCGCCGGTGGAACCGGGTCAGGAGGAAGTCAGATAGCGATGCACGGAGGGGGCGAGCAACGGGACGCTACCCACGACCAGCACGGCGAACGCGATGATCGCCTCCCAGCGGCCACCGACCGCGAACAGGATCACCGCGAGCACCCCGAGCACCCCGAGCACGAGTCGCGCCCAGCCCTGCCCGATCAGCAGCAACAGCGCCATCAGCAGCACGACCAGACCCAGCAACAGCATCAGGGTGGGATGCGCGGTGGTGTTGGTGGCCACAGCGGAGTCACCCAGCGTGCCCTGAATCTTGTCGACGCTGGCCTGATCCGCGCCGCCGGACGTGGAACTCGAGCCGAGTGCCGAGACGATCAGCAGCGCGCCGAGTATCACCCAGGCAACCACCGCGAGGCCGAGTTGCCAGGGAAAGCCCTGCTCCTTGGCCTGCGCCGCGGCACCCACCGGGCTCCCGGCGCCCGCGTCGTCGCGGCCGTTCGACTCGCCGTGCTCGGTGGGCGGGGTCTCAGTCATGGCGCGCAGTCTAGGACTGCCCGGTAACCCTGGGTATCGCTGGATGGAGCCATCCCCGTTCCGGGGCCGCCGCGCTCTCAGTTCGGTGGCGCCGGCAGGGCCCCCGCGATGGGTCCGGCCCGGCGGGCACCCCCGTTCGGTCGGACCGGACCGGCCGTCGCACGGGTAGCGTCGCGGATCGTCGAGTTCACGACGATTCGCCGAGCCGAAGGAGCAGCACCGACGATGTGCGCCGCCGCCCCGACCACCCTCAGCTATCCGTCCGCCGGCGGAGTCACCATCACCGCGTACCGCTGGGATCCGACCGGCTCCCCTGCCGGCGTTGTCCAGCTGACCCACGGCATGGGCGAACACGTCCGGCGCTACGGGGAGCTCGCCGCCGTACTGAACGCGCGCGGCCTCGTCGTGTACGGCCAGGACCACCGGGGCCACGGCGCGACCGCGGGGTCACCGGAGAACTACGGCGTGCTGGGTCCGGACGGTTGGACCGAGCTGGTGGCCGACATCGGCCGGCTGACCGACGTGATCCGGGCCGACCACCCCGACCTTCCGCTGGTGCTGCTGGGGCACAGCATGGGCTCGTTCGCGGTGCAGCAGTACCTGGTGGACAACAGTGACCGGGTCAGTGCCGCGGTGCTCAGCGGGACGGCCGCCATCGACCTGCTCGAGCCGGCGCTGAACCTGGACGAGCCGATGGACCTGGCCGTGTTCAACGCCGCGTTCGCACCGGCCCGCACCGACTACGACTGGCTCAGCCGCGACGACGCCCAGGTGGACGCGTACGTGGCCGACCCACGCTGCGGCTTCGGGGTGGACGGCCCGTCCGGCAAGGCGATGTTCGTCGGGGCGCGCCGGCCGGCCGACCCCGCCGAGCTGGCCAAGGTGCGCTCCGACCTGCCGCTCTACATCGCGGTCGGCGACGCGGACCCGGTCAACGGCGGCCTGGCGCTGCTCAACCCGTTGGTCGAGCGGTACCAGGCGGCCGGGTTGGCCGACATCACGGTGCACGTCTACCCCGGGGCCCGCCACGAGATCTTCAACGAGACCAACCGCGACGAGGTGAACTCCGACCTGGTCGGCTGGATCTCCAAGGTCATCGGCTGAGCTGTTGCGGCCGGCCGGGTCGGCCGGCCGGGTCGGGTTTGGGCGGGCCGGGCCTGGGCGGGCCGGGCGCGGTCCATAGCTGTCGGCTATTACAGCAGCTCTTGGTGCTTCGGTCCGGGTCTGCTCAGGATGGTCGCCATGAGAGCACTGATCCACGATCCGGCCGCGCCGCACGGGCTGCGGCTGAGCGACCTTCCGGACCCCGTACCCGGGCCCGGTGAGGCGCTCGTCGAGGTGGCCGCCACGTCGCTGAACTTTGGCGAGGTGGCCTTCCTCGGCAACCACCAACCCGTCGGCGGGGTACCGGGATGGGATGCCTCCGGGGTGGTGCTCGCCTCGGCGGGTGACGGCAGCGGTCCGCCGGCCGGCACCCGGGTGGTGACCTTCGGTTGGAGCGGCGGCTGGGCGGAGCGCCGGGTGGTGGACGTGGCCGAGCTCGCCGTGCTGCCGTCCTCGGTCGATCATGCGCCCGCCGCCGCGCTCCCGGTCGCCGGGGTGACCGCGTTGCGGGCGGTCCGCCGGCTGGGTTCGGTGGTCGGGCGGCGGGTGCTGGTCACGGGGGCATCCGGCGGCGTCGGACGGTTCGCGGTCCAGCTCGCCGCGCACGCGGGTGCACGGGTGGTGGCGCTGGTCGGCTCGGTGGAGCGTGGCCGAGGGCTGCGGGAGCTGGGTGCGGCCGAGGTCGTCTCCGATGTCGGTGAGGTCGGCGGACCGGTGCACGCGGTGATCGACAACGTGGGCGGCCCCCTGCTGGCCCGTTGCTACGCGCTGCTCTCACCCGGCGGGGTGGCGCTGAGCGTGGGAATGGCATCGCTGGCCCCCACCACCATCGACTTCGAGCAGGCCAGGATCCACAATCCGGACGCCCGGGTGGAAGCGTTCAACATCGGCTCGGGGGTCGGCCCGGACCTGGCGTATCTGGCCGGCCTGCTGGCGGCCGGCAAGCTGGACCCGCAGATCGGGTGGCACGGGAGCTGGGAGCGGGTCGGCGAGGCGGTCGAGGCCTTGCGTGGGCGTCGAGTGCTCGGCAAGGCGGTGCTCGAGGTGGGCCAGCTGGGCGCTTGACGGAGAGCGGCGGGGCGGCCGGGCGGAGCGCTGAGCGGCCGGGCCGTGCGCCTTTGCTCTGCGTAGGCATACGCAGAGCCGCGCGCCCGTTGCGCCTTTGCTCTGCGTAGACATACGCACACCGCGCGGCCGTTGCGTATCAGTGCGCAGAGCAAAGGCGTGCTGGTCAGTCCAGGCTGGCCAGCGGGTCGGCGGGGGTCAGCCCCGGGTCGTCGTCGGCCATCGTGCGCGCCTGGCCCGGGCCGGTGCGCCTGGTCTCGAACCGGATGGTGACCCTGCCGTGCCCGCTGCCCTGTACCCAGCCGTGGCCGTACTCGGTGTGCCGGACGTCGTCGCCGGCCCGCCAGCGCCGGGGGGTCAGCTGCTCGGCCGGGTCCTCCTGGCTGAGCAGCGTCGCCACCGATCCCGCCGCGACCCGTGCCCCTGCCACCCCATCGACCGGCGTCGGCGCGCTCGCGGTCGAGGTCGTCCCGTCCCCGACCGCCGTCGCGCCCAGCAACAGCCCGTCGGCCTCGACCTGCTCGGCGCCGACGGCCGTCCCATCGGCCACGGCCACCGACTCGGCTCCCGACCCCTCCGCGGTCGCCAGCTCGGCCCCGGTCCCGGCTTCGGTCCCGGTCTCGAAGAGGTACTGCTGGACCGCCCCGGTCAGCCCCGACAGCGACACCCCGATCAAGCGGACCCCGGAGTCCGGCAGCGCGCCCTCGGTCAGCCGCTGCGCGGTCGCCGACAGGACAGCCAGGTTGGTGCTCGCGATCGGGGTGGTCTCCGAGCGGCTGCGGGTGGCGAAGTCCGCGCCGCGGATCTTGACCGTCACGGTGCGCGCGGCCCGGCCGGACGCGAGCAGCCGGCGGTGCGCATGCTCGGCCATCTCGGCGACCGCCCTGCGTACCGAAGCCAGGTCGGACAGGTCGGCGTCGAAGGTCGTCTCGGCGCTCACCTGCTTGGCCTCGCCGCGCTCCGCCACCGGCCTGCGGTCCACCCCCTGGGCCAACCCGTGCAGCTCGGTACCCATCGCCACCCCGAGCAGCGCGGTCACCTCCGGCACGCTCAGCGCGGCCAGCGCGCCGATGGTCTCCACGCCGACCCGGTGCAGGGTGGTCTCCGCGACCGGCCCGACGCCCCAGAGCTTGCGCACCGGCAGCGGCGCCAGCAGCTCACGCTCGGTGCCGTGCGGGACAACCCGGACCCCGTCCGGCTTCGCCATGGTCGACGCGATCTTGGCCAACTGCTTGCCGGAACCGGCTCCGACCGAGGCGGTCAGCCCGGTGGCCGCCTTGATCCGGGCGCGCAGCTCCTCGGCGGCCTGCTCCACCTCGCCGGCCGGCGCATCGATCAGGCCGGCCGGCTCGACGAACGCCTCGTCCACCGAGATCTGCTCGATCGTCGCATCCAGTTCGCGGACGATGCCGAACACCCGCTCGCTGAGCACCCGGTACACCGCGATGCGCGGCGGCAACACCACGGCGGCGGGCACCAGCCGCCGCGCCCGGGACATCGGCATCGCCGAGCGAGCCCCGTGCACCCGCGACTCGTAGCTGGCGCCGGCCACCACACCGCGTGGCCCGAGACCGCCGACCAGCACGGCCCGCCCGAGGAGGGTGGGCCGGGTGAGCTGCTCGACGGAGGCGAAGAAGGCGTCCATGTCCAGATGCAGCACCCAGCGCCCGGCGCTCGGCGGCCGACTCACTGGAACAGCTGCGCGTTCACCGCGCGGGCGGCCTCGGCCAGTTCGGGCAGCTCTAGCACCGTGACGCCGGCGGCGGTGAGCAGCTCGACGCCCTGGGCATCGGCGACGAACAGGGACGGCTCGCGCCAGGCCAGCACCACCCGGCCGACGCCGGCCTCGAGGATCAGCTGGCTGCAGGTGCGCGGCCGGGACGCCCGCAGCGAGCACGGCTCGAGCGTCGAGTAGAGCGTGACTCCGCGCAGGTCGATGCCGGAGCCGGCGAGCTTGGTCAGCGCGGACTCCTCGGCGTGCACCACCGGATCGGTCTCCCGGGAGTAGCCGTAGGCCAGCTCCTCGCCATCAGCGCTGACGATCACCGCGCCCACCGAGTAGGCCCGATCGACCGGCGGGCAGCGCTTCGACAGTTCGATCGCGCGGGTCAGCCACCTTTGGTCGGTAGCCAGCTCAACGCACACGACCCGACGTTACCGCCGAACACCGACACAGTCCGGCAGGCGGCACCCCACGCTGCTCACGTCGACTGAGGAACCTCGCCGCCCGGTGTGCGAAATCCCGCGACTCGGTGTGCTGAGAGCCCCGACTCGGTGTGCTGAGAGCCCCGACTCGCGGGAAGTACCGGGTCGGGGGTCAGTGGCGGCGGCGGCTGCCGCCGGTGCGTTCGAGCTCCGCGCGCACCTGCTCCGCCACCTCGGGATCGCCGCGCATCAGGCTGAGCAGCGCGCGGAACACCTCGGCGCCGGCCACCACCGGCAGGTCCAGGTCGGCCGACGTCTGGGCGCACCACTGCCGCAGCGCCTTGTGCTCCATCGGCGACAGTTCCACGGTGACCCGCACCGGGCGCGTCCTGGGCACCCGGGACGACACCGGCTCGCGGCCGGCCTCGGCTCCCGCCGGGTCCGCGGCGGCGGGCTCGGTGCGCGGACCGGCGGGGGCGCGGGCACCGCTCGAGCCGGCCACCGCGGCCGCCCGGGCGGCCAGGTCGGCCCGCCGGTTGGAACTGCTCAACGGCCCCAGCCCCCCATGATCTCCTCGGCCGCGGTGCCGTACGGCACGTCCTTCTCCGGGATGCCGGCGCCGAACGCCTGCGCATAGCGCTCCAACCGGGGCACCGTGGAGAACAGCACCCGCCGGCCCTGGCTCTCCAGGATCTCCCGGACGGTCTCGGTGCTGGTCGCGTGCGCAACGGTACGGGTGAGCAGGACCGCGACGTTGGGATCTTCGTCGCGCCGGCCGCCGGCATCCTCGAGCGCCTTGAACACCGGACCGACCCGGTCCAGCTCCATCATGGTCGGCGCGATCGGCACCAGCACGTCGGTCGCCACCCGCAGGGTGGCCGCGACGATGCCGTCCCGCTCCTCCAGCGGCGGCGTGTCGATCACAACGGTGTCCCAGCGCGCCGGGTCGATCACGCCCCAGAGTTGCCGGTGTAATGCGGTGGAAGCCAGGCCGAGCGCGGGCACCGGCCAGTCCGCCAGCCCGTGCCAGCGGAGTGCGGAGCCCTGTGGGTCGGCGTCGACCAGCACGACCTTGCGGCCGCGCTCGTAGAACGCGTGCGCCAGAAAGGCCGCGGAGGTGGTCTTGGCGCTGCCGCCCTTGAGGTTGGCAATCGTCACAACCCGAATACCTGGCGTCACCTTCGCAGGCTATCTTGTGCGCGGGTCGGCTGAGTTGACCCATCCGGATGTCCGCAGTTGCGCACCGCGTGTCGACATCGGCGCGTCGCGCTCGCCGTCCGGGTGAAGATCCGACACCGGGTCGTCACCTGGAACGGTTGCACGCCACGACCTCCCTGCATCTCCACGGACCGTTGATAATCTACGCGCGCTTCAGCCGGCGAGTAGGTACGTCTCAGCGAAGGGCCGCACGCATGACAGGGGCGTCCACCGAGCGGCCGCTGCCCGCCACCACAGAGGTCGCCAACGACGTCGTCAAACGCAAACGGCCGGCCGGCGTGGCGACCACGGACGTCACTCTCAGCGCGCACGTGGGCGCAAACGCCGACGTCTTCCCGCTGGTCCTGGACCTGCACGTGCCCCGTGGCAGCCGGATCGCGGACGTCACCTGGGGGAAGGGGGCGTTCTGGCGCAAGGTGCCGCCCGCCGCCTACCAGGTGCTGGCCACCGACCTGCAGACCGGGGTGGACTGCCGCGCCCTGCCGTATGCGGACGGCGAGATCGACTGCGTGGTGCTCGACCCGCCATACATGGAGGGCCTGTTCCGCCGGGACCGCGAGCACCTCGCCGGCGCCGGCACCCACGCCGCGTTCCGGAGCAGCTACTCCGACGGTTTGGCGACCGATCCGGACCAGGGGCCGCGCTATCACGAGGCGGTGCTGGACCTGTACCTGCGAGCCGGCGCGGAAGCCGCCCGGGTGCTGCGCAACCACGGCGTGTTCATCGTCAAGTGCCAGGACGAGGTGAGCGCGAACCGGCAGCGGCTGACCCACGTCGAGCTGATCAACGCCTACACCGAGGCCGGCTTCTACTGCAAGGACCTGTTCATCGTGATCCGGCCGAACCGGCCCGGTATCGCCCGACTGCTGCGCCAGGAGCACGCTCGCAAGAACCACTCCTACTTCCTGGTGTTCGTCAAACTGGACCCCCGGCACCCGAAACGACTTCGGGCACCGGGGTCCAGCCGGACCAGCGAGACTCGCTGACCGGGGCCTTGAGTGGCCCGGACGTGCGGCCGGTGGACGGCTCAGTAGACGATGACGCCGCGGATGTTCTTGCCGGCGTGCATGTCCTCGTAGCCGCGCGCCACGTCGTCGAGGCCGTAGCGGGTGGTGACCAGCTCGTCCAGCTTCAGGTGGCCGGTGCGGTAGAGGTCGAGCAGCTTCGGGATGTCCGCCGTCGGGTTGGACGAACCGAACAACGAGCCCTTGATCTTCTTCTCGAAGAGGGTCAGCTCGCCGAGCGGGACCGGAATGCCGACCGCGGTGAGGTCGCCGAGGCCGGTGACCACGACGGTGCCCTGCTTGCGGATCGAGGCGAAGGCCTCGGCGACGATCTCGCCCTTCATGATGCCCACGGTCACGATCGCCACGTCGGCGCCCTGGCCGTTGGTGAAGCTCTTGGCCAGCTCGGTGGCCTCGTTCATGTTGTCCACCGCGTGCGTGGCGCCCAGCGTCTGCGCCGCCTCGCGCTTGAACGGCACCGGGTCGACGGCGATCACGTTCGAGGCACCGGCGTGCGCCGCACCCTGCACCGCGTTGGCGCCGATACCGCCGACACCCTGCACGATCACGGTGTCACCGGGACGGACCTCGCCGGTGTTGACCGCGGAGCCCCAGCCGGTGCCGACGCTGCAGCCCAGCAGGCAGGCCACCTCGAGCGGGGTGTCGTCCGGGACCTTGATCGTGGAGTCGACCGACACGGTGGTGTACTCGCAGAACGTGGAGATACCGCACATCTGGCCGACCGGGCTGCCGTCCTCCAGGTGCAGCCGGTAGCTGGTGGGGTCGGTCCAGCGCGAGCCCGCGAGCAGGCCAGCGCCCAGGTCACACAGGTTCTGGTGCCCGGTGGCACACCAGCGACACTTCCCGCAGCCGGGCAGGAACGAGAAGATCACCTTGTCGCCGACCGCGAAGCCGGGCGTGTTCGGCCCGACCTCGTCGATGATGCCGCCGCCCTCGTGGCCGCCGGCGAACGGGTACATGCCCACCGGGATGTCACCGGTGGCGATGTGGTCGTCCGAGTGGCACAGGCCGGAGGCGACCAGCTTGACCCGCAGCTCACCCTGCCTCGGGTCGTCGAGCTCCAGGTCCACCACCTCGTACTTACCCGGAGCCTGCCGAACGATAGCGCCGCGAGTCTTCACGGAATCTCCTCCTCGAGATCGTGTGGCGGCCCGGGTGACCGGGCCACCGGGATAGCCGGGGCAGCGAACGAGTGTGCGGGGACGCGGACAGGGCGTGCGCCCGGATCAGCCGCGACCCGCCTGAACCGCACGGACGCGCCGACCCACTGGCGGCTTACCCGATGCCGCGACCACCCCGTTCGGTAACGTGACCACTGGTCATGTGACCGCCGGTCATATTAGATTTCGACACTGTATGGCACAACACCCAGAACGGGCGTCCCCCTGAGGACGGATCGTCCCCAGGAGATCTCGCGCGGCGTGCTGGGAGGCGGGTGCCCGGTCATCGGGGACGGGGAGGAGGGTCGGTGCCGACCACGACGTGGTTCCGTCTGCCGGCGGCTCGCCGACAGGCCGTGCTGGACGCCGCCGAGGCCGAGTTCGGCGCCTTCGGCTTCTCCCGAGGCAGTCTCAACGTGATCGCGCGCAACGCCGGCGTGAGCAAGGGCAGCCTCTTCCAGTACTTCACCGACAAGGCCGACCTGTGCACGTACCTGAGCGACCTGGTCAGCCGGCGCATCCGTTCGGTGATGGAGGAGCTGATCGCCGAGCAGCACTGGTCCGAGGACTTCTTCGGCTCGCTGCACACGATCTGCTGCTCCTGGATGGCCTACTTCGCCAGCCATCCCGCCGAGCGCGCGCTGACCTCCGCGGTCAATCTGGAGCCCGACCCGGTGACCAGGACGCCGGTCCGGGCGGCCGTCAACGCGCACTACATCGCGGTGTTCCGCCCACTGTTGCTGGCCGCCCGCCGCGACGGCCAACTCCAGCCCGACGCGGACGTCGAGGTGTTCCTCGCGCTGCTCATGCTGGTACTGCCGCACCTGGCCATCGCGCCGAGCCAGCCGGGTCTGGACGCCGTGCTCGGCCTGCACTCGGACGACCCCGGCGACGCGGCGAAGGTCGTCGAACGGCTCATCGCCACCCTGCGCACCGGCTTCGCCCCGCACTGACACCCCGCGGCTGCCTCGCCGAACTCAACGTTCCTCTGCTTCGATCACGACCGAGACCAGAGGAACGTTGAGTTGATCATTCAGCGTCAGGTGTCCCGGAGCTCGCGGCGCAGGATCTTGCCGGTCGTGGTCTTCGGCAACTCATCGATGAACTCGATCGATCGCGGGTACTTGTAGGCCGCCATGTTGGCCTTGCAGTAGTCGATCAACTCCTGCTCGGTCACGTCGACACCGGGGCGCACCGAGACGAACGCCTTCACCGTCTCGCCCCGGTACTCGTCCGGCACCCCGACCACGGCCGCCTCGCGCACCGCGGGATGGCCGTAGAGGACATCCTCCACCTCACGGGGCCACACCTTGTAGCCGGCCGCGTTGATCATGTCTTTCTTGCGGTCGACCAGGTAGAACCAGCCATCGGCGTCCATGAACCCCACGTCGCCGGTGCGCAGCTCGCCCCCGGGCAACGAGGCTGCCGTCGCCTCCGGCTTGTTCCAGTACCCGGGCACCACCTGCGGCCCGGCGGTGGCGATCTCCCCGATCTCGCCGACCGGCACCTCCTCGCCGTCCTCGCCGAGAATGCGGACCACCGTGTTGAACACCGGCACCCCGACCGAGAGCGCGCCGGAGTTCGGGTCGACGGGTGCCCTGGCGCCGAGCGGAACCCCGTGCGACGGCGAGTTCGTCTCGGTGAGGCCGTAGATGTTGTGGATGTAGAGCCCGGTCTGCTGCTCGAACCGGTCGGTCACCGCCGGCGCGATCGGCGCCCCGCCGGAGTAGAGCATCTTGAACGAGGCGAAGTCGTCCTTGGTGACCCCGTCGATACCGGCCAGGCTGATGAACACGGTGATCGCGCCGACGGTGAAGGTGGGCCGGTGCTCCTTGATCGCATCCAGCACGACCTCGGGGTGGAACCGGTGCGCCAGCACCAGCGGGCAGGGCAGCAGCAGGGCCAGCGCGACGTGCCCGATCAGCCCGGTGATGTGGAACAGCGGAGCGATCCCGAGCACGCTGTCCTCCCCGGTGAGCTTCATCCACTCCCGGTAGGTCTGCGCGTTGAACGACATGGTGGCGTGCGTGTTCATCGCGCCCTTGGGCACGCCGGTGGTACCCGAGGTGTAGGTCAGGATCCCGATGTCGTCCGGCTTCGGCGCCGGCGCGTCCGGCTTGCGCCCGGCGTTGCCCTCGATCAGCTCGAGCAGGTCGAGGGTGCCGTCATGGCGGGTCTTGCGGGCGTCGGCGAACAGCCGGGGGTCGTTCCGGGTCTGCCAGTCCAGCGGCGAGGCGGTGATCACCGAACGGACCTGGGTATCGCCGGTCTCGATCACCCCCTTGGCAACGCTCTCGTAGAGCTCTTCCAGGCAGAGCAGCGCGGTGGCGCCGGAGTCGGTGAGCAGGTACGTCAGCTCGCGGGCCTTGTTCATCGGGTTGATCGCGACGGCGGCGCCACCGGCCTTCCAGGCGCCGAGCAGCCCGACCACGAAGGCCGGGTTGTTCTGCACGTACACCGCGAGGCGGTCACCCGGCTGGAACCCCTGCTCGGCCAGCCCGACCGCCAGCGCGTCGGAGGCGGCGTCCAGGTCGGCCATGGTGAGAACGCCGTCGAAGTAGCGGATCGCCTCGGTGTCCGGGGCACGCGCCACCGAGGCGGCGAACATCTCCAGCAGGGTGCCGTACTCGGTCTTGATGTCCGCCGGCAGCCCGTCGGCGTAGCGGGCCAACCAGGGCCGCTCCGTATACACACTCATCGCTCGCCCTCGCTGCACTCGGCCGGCGCTGCGCGAAAAGCCTGTGACATTGACTCGCTCGCACGCTCACTCATCGGTTCACCTCGATCACTTGATGGCCAGCGGGTTGACCGGGGAGCCGGTGGCCCGGTGCACCTTCAGCGGCGCGGCCGCGTAGAGGAAGGTGTATTGGCCGTCCTCGGCGCAGCTCGCGGCCAGCTTCTCCAGGTCGCAGATCTCGGTCAGGGCGACGCCGAGGTTGCGCATCAGCGCGCAGTGCAGCGGCAGTGCGATCCCGGTCTCCGGCTCGTAGGTGACCTCGTTGGCGATGGTGTCGGTGACCAGGTTCGGGATCTCCCGGTCCTGGAACCACCGCACCAGCTCGGGGCTGTAGGTCAGGCCCGGCTCGTTGAAGCCCTCGTAGAACTGTTCGCCCTGGTCGAAGAACAGCTTCAGGAAGTTGGTACGGATCAGCAGCACGTCGTGCTTCTCGATCTCGATCCCCTGCGACTTGGCACAGGCCTCGAGGTCGTTGTGGTCGAACGTCTCGCCCTTGTCCAGGTTCTCCCTGCCGCGGAAGCGGGCCAGGTCCAGCAGCACGCCCCGGCCGACGACGCCGCGCTCGGCGATCGGCGCCACGCTGGCCTTGTCCAGCCCACCGATGGTGGTCCGTGCGTCGTAGCCGTTCCAGATCTTGCCGGCGTACCAGACGTGGCCCAGGGCGTCGTACTGCGTGGAGCCCTGCAGGAAGGCCTCGATCTTGTCGTCGGCGTAGTGCAACCCGCCGGGGAACGCCGGCGCGTCGTCGCTGTCCCAGGTCGACTCGTCGAAGATCATCGTGCGCTGCGCTGGGGAGCGGCCGGGCCAGACGGGGTCACCCTTCGGGTCGCCGATCAGCCGTTGCAGGGTGAACACGTTGCCAGACCGGATGTGCTGCACCCCGCGCAGGACCTCCGCCGGGGTCAGATAGTTGAGCGAGCCCAACTCGTCCTCGTCGCCCCATTTGCCCCAGTTCGACGGGGCGTCCCGGAGCAGGTCCTCCATGCTGTGCTGCTCAGCCATTGAGCGCTACCTTCCTGATCTTCAGTGCGAGCTCTCCCGGAACTACCGACCGCTCGCTCGGCCGGCGTTATGAGCCAAGTCACCCTGTCACCGGCGGGGCGGTGGTGCAACGCGAACCGGACACCTGGGCCAGCTGCCCGGATCCGTCGAAGTGTTCGGCTAGCCTGAACAGATGCCAGCTCGGTCAGCGGTGCGTGACGGGCCGTCACCGGACGCGATGGGGCATACCGTCCGGCAGTCCCGGCTGACCGCTGGAGTGTCACTGCGCGAGCTGGCCAGGCGCATCGGGGTCAGCGCCGCGACCCTCAGCGCGATCGAGACCGGCAAGACCGAGCTCGCGGTCAGCCGGCTCCGGGAGATCGCCGACGCCCTGCAGACCACCCCGGACCGGCTGCTCGCCGTGCCGGCGCTCGACTCCCCCGGCGAGCCGCGCGACGAGGTCCGCGCCGGGCCGGGCAGTGTCCAACTCGGCGGGGAGCGCCAGGACTGGCGGACGTTCGGGCCGCTGCCCATCGACCCGGTACTGGCCGCCGCGATCACCTCGTTCGTCCGCACCGGGTACCACGGCGCGACCATGCGCTCGATCGCGGCGCTGGCCGGGATCAGCGTGCCCGGGGTCTACCACCACTACGCCAGCAAGCAGGAGCTGCTGGTGATCACGCTGGACCTGGCGATGGACGACCTGACCTGGCGGCTGCTGGCCGCCGCGCGGCAGGCCCGGGACGGGGTCACCCGGGTCCGGCTGATGGTGGAGGCGCTCGCGCTGTTCCACACCCACCGCTGGGAGCTGGCCTTCATCGGCGCCAGCGAGATGCGCAGCCTGGAGCCGGCGAACCGGCGGCGCATCGCCGAGCTGCGCAACCACGTGCAGCACCTGCTGGACGGCGCCATCGACCACGCGATCCGGGACGGCGAGCTGGGTACCCCGAGCCCGAGGCATGCCGCACGCGCGATCTCCACCATGTGCACGTCGCTGCCGCAGTGGTTCCACGTCGGCGGCCCGTCCACCCCGGAACGGATCGCCGAGGAGTACGCGCAGTTCGCCCTCGGGCTGCTGGACCATCGCCCGTCCGGCCCGCTGGGCCCTCGGTGACCGCGACCGGAGCGGCGGCCGGGTCGCGCAAACGCCACGGCGTGCACTACACCCCGCCGGAGCTCGCCGGGTTCCTGGCCGACCGGGCGGTCCGCGCCCTCGGCGCACCCGGCGAACGGCTGATCCGGGTGCTGGACCCGGCCTGCGGGGACGGCGCACTGCTCGCGGCCGCCGGTGAGCGGCTGCGGGCGGCCGGTCACCACCGGGTCGAGCTGGTCGGCGCGGACCGGGACCCGGTCGCGGTGGCCGCCGCCGGCCGGCGGCTGGCTGAGCTGGGCTGCCCCGGTGCGCTGCACGTCCGCGACGCGCTGACCGCCGCGCCGCACAACGGTGCCACCCCACCCGGCGACTACCAGCTGGTGATCACCAACCCGCCGTACGTCCGCACCCAGGTTCTGGGCGCGGTGACCGCCGCCGAACTGTCCCGCCGGTTCGGGCTGAGCGGCCGGGTGGACCTGATGCACGTGTTCGTGGCGCTGGCGGCCGAGCAGCTGGCCGAGGGCGGTGTGCTCGGGCTGCTCTGCTCGAACCGGTTCCTCAGCACGCTGGCCGGCGCCAATGTCCGCCGACTGCTCGCCGACCGGTTCCAGGTGCGCGAGGTGTACGACCTGGGTGACAGCAAACCGTTCCCGGCCGCGGTACTGCCCGCGATCGTGGTCGGTACCGCCGGACCGGGCGATCCGGACCCGCCGCCGGCGCGCTTCGTCAGCACCTACCAGCGCACCGAACCCGCCGAACCCGCCGCCGAACCCGCCGAACCGGCCGAACGCCCCGACCGGTTCTACGCCGACCTGCGGGCCACCGCCGACACGGTCACCCGCCGCGCCGGTCGTAGCTTCGCGGTGTCCGTCGGCACGCTGCGCGTCGAGGCGGGCCCGGAGCACCGCTGGCGGCTGGAGTCCGTGCCGAACACCAGGTGGGTCGAGCGGGTCCGGGGAGCTACCTGGCGCACGTTCGGCGAGGTGGCCCGGATCCGGGTCGGCATCAAGTCCACGGCCGACCCGGTGTTCGTCCGGGACGACTGGCACCTGCTGCCCGCCGCACACCGCCCGGAGGACGAGCTGCTGTTGCCGCTGCTCACCCACCGCAACGTGCGGGCCTGGCGCGGGCCCGGCGAGCCGGCCACCAGGGTGCTCTACCCGTACGACCGGGGGCACCCCACCCGCCGGCTCCTCGAGCTGGCCGACTACCCGAGGGCCACCGCCTATCTCGAACTGCACCGGGACCGGCTGAGCGCGCGCCGCTACCTGGCCGACGCCGGCCGGGAGTGGTTCGAGCTCTGGGTCCCGCAGCGGCCGGCGGGCTGGCAGGCCCCCAAGATCGTGTTCCCGGACATCAGCGTGGCGCCCAGGTTCTCGGTGGACCACTCCGGCGCCGTGGTGAACGGGGACTGCTACTGGATCAGCCTCGCCGAGCTGCCGCACGAGGATCTCGGCTACCTGCTCGTCGGCGTGGCCAACTCCACGCTCGCCGTCCGCTTCTACGACCTCATGTGCGCGAACAGGCTCTACTCGGGCCGTCGCCGCTGGATGACGCAATATGTGAATCGGCTACCGCTGCCGGATCCGGAGAGCCGACTCGCGGCCGAGGTGATCGCATATGCCAGGAAATTGTGCGAGACCGCCGAGGAGCCCGAACCCGCGCTCGTTCGCCATCTCGACGAACTCGTTCGCAATGCCTTTCTCGGAGACCTGCCGACTGAAGCACTTACTATTCAGCAATAACGCAGGGAAACGAGCATCCTGCCCTCTCGACCGGAGTAGGTTACATACCCGATCGAGGCATGTCGAGCACCGCCGCCTCCGGCGTGTCGTCACTCAACCGCGCTACCCGCTCGCCGAACGCCCCTTCCGTCGGCCGGCCGAGTCTGGTAGCTGAACGGTCCGCCCGGCTACCATGAGCGAATGCCTCGATACGAGTTCCGCTGCCGGACCTGCGCCAACGTCGGCAGCGCCTCGGTGTTCGAGGTATCGCGCCCGATGAGCGCCGCCGGCGAGCCCGCGACCTGCCCCGCAGGTCACGGAGACACGGTCAAGCTGTTGTCCACGGTGGCCATGACGGGGATGGCGGCGGCGTCCGCGCCGAGGGCCGGCGGCGGGTGTTGCGGCGGCGGCTGCGGGTGCGGCTGACACGCTTCGCGGCACGCGAAATACCCCCACCTGGCGGTTCACACCGGCCGACCGATGGTGTGGATCACCGCAATTATTACCGCAGGGTCACGACTGACCCGATCTGATTAACACTTTTGGGTAAACACGTTGCGGTACATCTCGGGCCGCAAGCTACTCTCTGTCGTGATGTCTCCCCTCACTCGCGGCGGCTGGGTACGCCTACTGAAGACCGGTCCCGCGGTCGCGGCGGTCGTTGCCGCAACGACGGCATCGACTATTCAGCCGGTCATTGCCCATGACTTTCCGGATCCCGCTGTACTTGCAGTCGGAAGCGTTTACTACGCCTATTCAACGGCGAGTAGCTACGGCAATCAGGTATGGCACGTACCGGTGCAACGGGCGTCCACGCTGGACGGCAGGTGGAGCGTCGTCGGGGACGCAATGCCGCAGCTGCCGCCCTGGGTGGCGAAGAACGGCGCCGCGGCCACCGTCTGGGCCCCGGAGGTCGCCGCCCGCAGCGACGGCAGCTACATCCTGTATTTCACGGCGCGGTCCGGGTCGAAGAACGTCCAGTGCATCGGCGTCGCGCTGGCCAGCTCCCCGAAGGGACCGTTCCAGTCCACCGGGGCCAACCCGCTGGTCTGCCGCCCCGAGGACGTGGACAGCATCGACCCGAGCGCGTTCACCGACACCAACGGCAAGCAGTACCTGCTCTACACCAGCGGCCGGGGCAAGGCCACCATCTGGATCCAGCAGGTGAGCGTCGACGGGGTCACCTCGATCGGCGACCGGCACGCGCTGATCCAGGCGGACCGGCCGGAGGAGGGCAACATCGTGGAGGCCCCCGCGATGGTCAAGCACGGCGACAGGTACGTGCTGTTCTACTCCGGCAACGCGTTCAACAGCGGCAAGTACTTCGTCAACTACGCCAGCTCCACGTCGCTGAGCAGCGCGTTCGACAAACACGACGGGCAGTTCCTCAACCGCGACACGCTCGGCGGCGGGTACACCAACCCGGGCGGTGAGGAGGTCGTGCCCGGCCGCAAGCACGACTACCTCCTCTTCCACGCCTACACCAGCCCGACGCAGCGCTCCATGTTCGTGGCCGCGCTCAGCTGGGACTCCAGCGGCAACCCCTCGTTGGACCTGAAGAACCTGGCCAAGGCACCGACGAAGACCAAGGACAAGCCCTGAGTTTCGATCATTGCGGGCGGTGCCGATCAGGGCGCGGTGCCGATCAGGGCGCGGTGCCGATCAGGGGGCGCCGCCGGCCTCCGGGCCGTTGTAGCCGTTCTCGGACGACGAGTCCATGCCGACCTCGTACCTGACGGACCCGACCTGGTTGCCGGTGACCACGCCGCCTCTCGACTGGTTCTGGAAGGCGAAGGCGTGGTTGATGTGCCCGACGATCTGGTTGCCGGTGATGACCATGTTCCGCACGTCGTCGGCCAGCACGGCCTGCGAGGCCTTGTTGTCGCAGAAGTTGTTGCTGAAGGTGATGTTCTTCATCTCGCCTTCGCCGCTGCCGTCGCCCGCGCTGCTGTTCGGCCCCTCCGCGATCAGGCAGTTGTTGTCGATCTTCTCGCAGCGGTTGCTGTCGATCAGCACGTCCTGGCTGGCCGGGCTGTCCTCGTCGGTGGCGTAGGTCTGCATGCAGTCCGCGTGCGCGCCGGTGTCGTTGCTGGTGTCGGTGACGGTGTTGTGCAGGATCTTGATATTGGTTCCCCAGAACCGGATGCCGTCGCCGTCGCCCTCCCTCGGGCTGTTGACCGCGGTGTTGCGCAGGGTCAGGTTGTCACCCTTGAGCGACACGCCGGGCGCTTCGGGCTCCTCGGCGACGAACCCGTCCACGATGACGTTGCTCGCCTCGACGGTGATGCCCTTGGTGACGGTCTTGCCGTCTCCCAGCACCGTGATCGGGGCCTGCGCGCTGCCACCCTTGGCGATGATCACGCGGTCGCCGCTCAGATCGCCGCTGACGCAGATGGTGTCGCCGGCCGAAGCGCCGTTCAGTGCCTGCTCCAGGCTCGACGGGTCGGTGGCCTTCGCCGCGCAGTTGGTCTGCGCCGCCGGCGCGCCGACCCCCGCCGGGCCGCCGGCTACCGGCGGCCGCACTGAGCTCGAGTCCCCGGTGCTCCCCGCGCAACCGGCGAGCACCACCGCCACCGCGACCAGCCCCACCGACAGTCCGGTCGTTCGCTGCCACCGCCGAGAACGGCGCTGCCCCCACGTCTTCCGCTCGATCACTGGGTCGATGCTAGCCAGCGCCCGGGGCCCGGACCGCCGGATACGGGGCTATCGAACAAACACTTAAGTAACTCTCAGTCTGAGTTCGGTCCGGGGCCGAGGGCGGCGCGCTGTCCCTAATCCATCGGGCGATCGGGGCGGTCATGAAAGGCTGTTCCGGTGGACCTCGACGGGACGGCCGATGCGCTGTATGCGCTGCCCCGTGCCGACTTCACCCCGGCGCGTGACGAGCGGGTCAAGGAGGCCAGGTCGGCCGGGGACAAGGCACTGGCCGCCTCGATCGGCAAGCTGCGCCGGCCCACCGTGGCGGCCTGGCTGGTGAACAACCTCGCCAGGCAGCGCCCGGACGAGATCACCGGCCTGGCCGAGCTCGGCGAGCAGCTGCGTGCCGCGCACGAACAGTTGGACGGCGCCGCGCTGCGCCGGCTCTCCGAACAGCGCCGCGAGCTGATCAACGCGCTGACCCGAACCACCCGGGAGCTGGGTGCCGTGGCCGGTGAGGAGGTCAGCGAGACCGTCAGCCGCGAGCTGGAGGGCATGTTCACCTCTGCGCTGACCGATCCGGACGCCGCCCGCGCGCTGGCCAGCGGTCGGCTCAGCTCGCCGAAGGAGCTGGCCAGCGCCAGCACGCTGGACTGGCCGGCGACCGCTCCGGGCGCCCGCCCGCGACCGGCACCGTCCGCCGCGCCCGCCGATGTCACGCCCGGCACCGAGGCAGCGCCTCGCTCCGCTTCCGCCGCGGGATCCCGCACCGGCACTGCCTCCCACACCGGCGCCGCCGCCTCCCGCACCGACACCGACTCCGGTGCGGGAGCGGCTCCGGCGGGCACCCCGCCGCGGCCGGCCGACCGCCCGAACCCGGCGCTGGCGCGCGCCCGCCAGGAGCTGGAGCGACTGACCGAGGCGCTGTCCGAGGCGCGCGCGGGGGCCGAGGCCGCACACCGCGACTACGACGAGGCCGCCGCCGAGGAGGCCGCCGCGCACCAGGCCGTGGCCGACCGGCGGGCCGAGCTGATCGCCGCCGAGCAGGCCGAGCAGCGGGCCCGCCAGCGAGCGCGGGCGGCACGGCGGGACCGCGAGGACACCGACCGTGCACTGCGTGACGCCGACCGGCGGCACGGGGTGGCGCGGGACCGACTGACCGCGCTGGAACACTGACCACTCGCGGCGACCAGGCAGGAGAGCACCGTGCCCCGTTCCATCTGGACCGGCTCGATCACGTTCGGGCTGGTCACCGTGCCGGTCGGACTCTACAGCGCGACCGAGAGCCACGGCGTGAGCTTCCACCAGTACCAGCGCGGCACCACCGACCGGATCCGCTACCAGCGGGTGAATGAGCGCACCGGTGAGGAGGTGTCCTTCGGCGACATCGTGCGCGGCGTCGAGGAGGAGGACGGCGAGACCGTGATCGTCGAGCCGGCCGAGCTGGACCAGATCGCACCGGGGCGGTCCCGCTCGATCGACGTCACCGCGTTCGTGGACCTGGACGAGATCGACCCGATCTACTTCCAGAAGACGTACTGGCTCGCGCCCGCCAAGGCGGAGAACGGCAAGGTCTACGCGCTGCTGGCGGCCGCGATGGCGGCGACCAACCGGGTCGCGATCGCCACGTTCGTCATGCGCGGCACCCAGTACCTCTGTGCCGTCCGCGCCGACGACGGGGTGCTCTCACTGGAGACGCTGTACTACGCCGACGAGATCCGCCAGCCGCGTGAGCAGCTCGACCACCTGCCGGAACGCGCCGAGCCGGACGGCCGGGAGTTCGACATGGCACGCACCCTGATCGAGTCGATGAGCGCGGACTGGCGGCCGGAGGACTACCGGGACACCTACGCCGACCGGGTCCGGGACCTGATCGAGGACAAGCGCGTCGGCAACCAGGTGGTCGCCGAGTCCGCCGCCCCGGCCGCCACCGATGTCACCGACCTGCTCGAGGCGCTGCGGCTCAGCGTCGAGGCCCGCCGCGCCTCCTGACCCTCGGCCCGAACCCGGCCGGCCGAGCCTCCCGAGCCCTCGGCCCCAGCCCTGCCGGGCCCGGTGCGCACTCCCCGGGTTCAGCGCTCGCTGTCCAGCACGGCCATCTGGTGCGCGTCGTAGCGGTCGCCGGCAGCCGCGCCCGGTGGGACGGCCCGCTCGACCGCGGCCAGGTCGTCGTCGGACAGCGGTAGCTCGGCGGCACCGAGCGCCTCGGCCAGCCGGTCCCGGGTGCGCGCGCCGACCAGCGGCACGATGTCCGCACCGCGCGAGAGCGCCCAACCGATGGCCACCTGCGCCGGGCTCGCCCCGCGCGCCTCGGCGACCTTCGTCAACGCCGCGACCAGGTTCAGGTTGTGCTGCAGGTTCTCGCCCTGGAACCGGGGCCCCCGGGTCCGGAAGTCCCCGGGGGCGGCCACGCTGTCGGCGGTCCACCGCCCGGACAACATGCCCCGGCCGATCACCCCGTACGCGGTGACCGCGATGCCGAGCTCGCGGCAGGTCGGCAGGATGTCCGCCTCGATGCCGCGGGACAGCAGTGAGTACTCGATCTGCAGGTCGGCGATCGGGTGCACCGCGTGCGCCCGCCGGATGGTCGCCGCGCCGACCTCGGACAGCCCGATGTGCCGGACGTAGCCGGCGTGCACCATGTCGGCGATCGCGCCGACGGTGTCCTCGATGGGCACCAGCGGGTCCAGCCGGGCCGGGCGGTAGACGTCGACGTACTCGACCCCCAGCCGGTTCAGCGAGTAGGCCAGGAAGTTCTTCACCGCAACCGGCCGCGCGTCGTAGCCGAGCCAGTCGCCGGCCGGGCCCCGCTGCGCGCCGAACTTCACGCTCAGCAGCACCCGGTCCCGGTCCCGGCCGCGCAGTGCCTCGCCGACCAGCATCTCGTTGTGGCCCTGGGCGTAGAAGTCGCCGGTGTCCAGCAGATTGATCCCGGCATCCAGCGCGGCGTGGATGGTGGCGATGCTCTCCGCCCGGTCCGCCGGGCCGTAGACCCCGCTGGACATGCCCATGCAGCCGAGGCCGAGCGCGGACACCTCGGGCCCGGTCGCGCCCAGCCGGCGCGTGCTGATCGTGCTCATGTGACCAACCTGCCCGCCGCGGCGCCGGCATTCAAGCCGAGTCAGCCAATGGCCTCAGCGCGATAGACAACACTGTTTTGATACGTCACAGTGGACCCGTACCGACCATCGGGCGGGCAGCGACGCACGGCCCGGGGTGCGATCGGGAGGAGACTGCCATGCGCGGACCCCAGGGCAGTGCCGGCAAGGTGTTCCCAGGGCGCTACACCGCCGAGCTCGGCGAGGACGGCGTGGTGGTGGTGCTGATCGGGATGCGCTTCAACCGCTGGTGGCGGGTGGACAAGTGGCTGTTCATGCTGCTCGCGATGAACAGCATGCTGCGCCACCTGGCCGGGCGCGACGAGGGCCTGCTGGCGAACTACACCTGGTTCGGCCGCACCACGCTGATGGTCCAGTACTGGCGCGGCATGGCGGAGCTGCAGGCCTTCGCGGCGAACTCGGACGCGCCGCACCTGGCCGCGTGGCGCCGGTACGTGCGCAAGATCGGCACCGACGGCAGCATGGGCGCCTATCACGAGGCGTACCAGGCGCGACCGGGCACCAGCGAGGTCGTCTACGTGAACATGCCGGCGTTCGGGCTGGCCGGCGCGCTGGAGCCGGTGCCGATGGACGCGACCCGCAACAGCGCCCGGCAGCGCGTCGCCTACCGTCGCCGCCGCACCGAGGCCAGCTGAAGCCGAGGCCAACTGGGCATCGTCGCAGCTCAGGCCTCGTGAGTGGCGAGTGGTCCCGAGGGACCACTCCCCACTCACGGGGGCTAACTGGTCAGGGTGAGCTCGAAGGAGTAGCGGTTGGCGCGGTAGATGTGCGAGCCGTACTCCACCGCGCGGCCGGCAGCGTCCCAGGCGGTACGGGTCATCGTCAGCATGGGGGCGCCCCGGGAGTCGCCGAGCAGCTTGGCCTCGGCGACCGTGGCCGACTTCGCGCCGACCATCTGGTTGGCCATCCTCGGCACGTGCCCGGCGGCCCGGAGCAGCTCGTAGAGCCCACGCTGCTCGAGGTCGGCGCGGCGCAGGGTGAGTACGTCCACCGGCACCGCGTTGTGCATCAGCGCCAGCGGCTCGCCGTCGGCGTAGCGCAGCCGTTCGATCCAGTTGATCTCCGAGCCGAACGGGATGCCGAGCACCTCGGCGACGGCGTCCGGGGCCACCCGGATCTCCAGCAGCTTGACCTCGGTGCGCGGCGCCTGACCGGACTTGCTCAGGTCGTCGTAGAGGCTGGTCAGCTCCACCGGCCGGCGCACCTTGGGATGCACGATCTGGGTGCCGACGCCACGCTTGCGCACCAGCATGCCGCGTTCGACCAGGTAGCCGATGGCGCGGCGCATGGTCGGCCGGGACACTCCCAGCCGGTCGGCCAGCTCGACCTCGTTCTCCAGCCGCCCGCCCACCGGCAGCTCGCCGTCCTCGATCAGCTGCTGCAGCCGGCTGGCCACCTGGAAGTAGAGCGGGACCGGGCTGCTCCGGTCCAACGCGAGGTCCGGTACCAGCCCCCAGACCGTCGTCCGTTCCGACACCGTGGCCCCCTATGTCCTGACAAAGTATGTAAAGACAAAGTATTGACGTGCTGACGGCCGAAGGGTACACCTTGAGCCCGTGGTCGCCGTCCTCCTTTCGGGGCGAGACGGCTTCGAGCGAGAGGTAGCGATGGACCCCGTGATCAATGCTGACACGAACCGGCCCAGCGAGGTCGGTGACTCCCCGGCGGCCCCGGAGGTGCTCACCATGGGCCGCCTCGGGGTGGACATCTACCCGCTGCAGACCGGGGTGTCCCTGCGCAAGGTCGAGACGTTCGGCAAGTACCTGGGTGGCACGGCCGCGAACGTCGCGGTGGCCGCGGCGCGGTACGGCCGGCGCAGCGCGCTCATCTCGCGCACCGGAGCGGACCCGTTCGGCGAGTACCTGCACGACGCACTGCAGGGGTTCGGCGTGGACGACCGGCACATCACCGCGGTGCCGAGCCTGCCGACGCCGGTGACCTTCTGCGAGATCTTCCCGCCGGACGACTTCCCGCTCTACTTCTACCGGCTGCCCAAGGCACCCGACCTGGAGATCTACCCCGAGGAGCTGGACCTGGACGCGATCCGCTCGGCGGACGTGTTCTGGGTGACCGGCACCGGGCTGTCCGCCGAGCCGAGCCGCGAGGCCACCCTGCACGCACTGCGGGCCCGGGGTAAACGGGGCATCACCGTGCTCGACCTGGACTACCGGCCGATGTTCTGGCCGTCCCGCGAGGCCGCCCGCGAGCAGTACCAGCAGGCGCTGCCCTACGTCAGCGTCGCGGTCGGCAACCAGGACGAGTGCGACACCGCCGTCGGCATCCGCGACCCGCACGAGGCGGCGCAGGCGCTGCACGCCGCCGGCATCGAGCTCGCCGTGGTCAAGCAGGGCCCCAAGGGCGTGCTGGCCTCGGTGCGCGGCGCCGACGGTCGGCCGGACACCGAGGTCACCGTGCCGCCGGTACCGGTCGAGGTGGTGAACGGGTTGGGCGCCGGCGACGCGTTCGGCGGCGCGCTGTGCCACGGACTGCTCGCCGGCTGGGACACCGAACGGATCATGCGCTTCGCCAACACCGCCGGCGCGATCGTCGCGTCGCGGCTGGCCTGCGCCGACGCCATGCCCACGCTCGACGAGGTCGAGCAGCTGCTGAACACCGGGTTAGAGGAGGCCGTCCGTGCGCGATGACCAGCTCTCCGAACTCATCTCCACCCGGGTGCACCGCCCCGGCGCGGTAGCCGAGGCCGCCGCCGCCCGGCGCCGGCCCGACTCGCTGCTCGGCGAGCACGGCAAGCTGATGATGATCGCCGCCGACCACCCGGCCCGGGGCGCCCTGCGCGCCGGCGACCGGCCGCTGGCGATGGGCGACCGGATCGACCTCCTGGACCGGCTGTGCCTGGCGCTGTCCCGACCCGGCGTCAACGGCGTGCTCGGCACCCCGGACGTCCTGGAGGACCTGCTGCTGCTCGGCGCGCTGGACGGCAAGGTCGTGGTCGGCTCGATGAACCGAGGCGGCCTGGCCGGCACCACGTTCGAGATGGACGACAAGTTCACCGCGTACACCGCGGCCGCGATCGGCGCCGCCGGGTTCGAGGGCGGCAAGATGCTGACCCGGATCGACCCGGACGACGCCGGCACGGTGCTCACCCTGGCCGCCGCCGGGCGGGCGGTCAGCGAGCTCGCGGAGCACCGGCTGATGGCCATGGTCGAGCCGTTCATCTCGCACCGGGTGGACGGGCGGGTGCGCAATGAGCTCACCGCCGAGGCGATGATCCGGGCGATGACGGTCGCCGCCGGGCTCGGCACCACCTCCGCGTACACCTGGCTGAAGGTGCCGATCGTGGACGACATGGAGAAGGTGATGGCGGCGACCACGCTGCCCGCGCTGATCCTCGGCGGCGAGGTGGCGAGCGACCAGGACGCCACGATCGCCAGCTGGAGCAAGGCATTGGCGCTGCCGACCGTGCAGGGCCTGGTGATCGGGCGCAGTCTGCTGTTCCCTCCCAATGACGATGTTGCGGCGGCCGTGGATGCGGCGGTGGGGTTGCTGTGAGCGAGAAGTACGTGGTGCGTCGGGGCGAGACGTCTGACGGTGACTTCGAACTGGTGGTCACTCCGGAGTCGGCCGGCTGGGGGTACAGCAGCCTGCGGGTGCTCGAGCTGGCCCCCGGTGGCACGGCCGAGTTCGACACCGGGCCGGACGAGATGGTGCTGCTGCCGCTGTCCGGTGGTGCGACGGTGAGCTGTGACGGCGAGAAGTTCGAGCTGGCCGGCCGGGGGTCGGTGTTCTCCCGGGTCACCGACTTCGCGTATCTCCCGATGTCCTCGCGGGCCCAGGTGTCCTCGGTCGACGGTGGCCGGTTCGCTCTGCCGGCCGCCCGGGCCACCCGTCGGCTGCCCGCCCGGTACGGCCCGGCCGAGGGAGTCGGCGTGGAGCTGCGCGGCGCCGGCCAGGCCAGTCGGCAGGTGAACAACTTCTGCACCCCGGAGACGTTCGAGGCGGACAAGCTGATCGCCGTCGAGGTGCTCACCCCGGCCGGCAACTGGTCGTCCTACCCGCCGCACAAGCACGATCAGGCGCGCGACGGCGAGGCCGAGCTGGAGGAGATCTACTACTTCGAGGTCGGCTCAGGGCCCGCCGGGGAAGGCATCGGCTACCAGCGGGTGTACGGCTCCGGCCCCGGCCGGGAGATCGACGTGTGCACCGAGGTGCGCGGCGGCGACACCGTGCTCATCCCGCACGGCTGGCACGGCCCGTCCATGGCCGCGCCCGGCTACCCGCTCTACTACCTGAACGTGATGGCCGGCCCCAG
This sequence comes from Pseudonocardia sp. Cha107L01, assembly GCF_052566575.1. NCBI lineage: Bacteria > Bacillati > Actinomycetota > Actinomycetes > Pseudonocardiales > Pseudonocardiaceae > Pseudonocardia > Pseudonocardia sp. Cha107L01. The sequence continues at coordinate 2,154,926 of NZ_CP199579.1, read as the reverse complement.
CCCGGACCGCGCCTGGCTGATCTGCGACGACCCGGCGCACGGCTGGGTCCGCGACACCTGGGCCGGCCAGGCCCTCGACTCCCGGCTGCCCCTCACGAGCACCTCGGAGCTGCCGACATGAAGCTGACAGTGGCGCAGGCTCTGGTCCGGTTCCTTGCGGTGCAGTACAGCGAGCGGGACGGCGTGGAGCAGCGGCTGATCCCCGGCTGCTTCGGCATCTTCGGCCACGGCAACGTGGCCGGCGTCGCCCAGGCCCTCCTGGAGAACGCCGCCCAGCGAGAGCACTCCGCCCCGGGCCACAACCCCCCCGCGAGTCGGGGCTCCCAGCACACCGAGTCGGGATTCTCAGCACACGAGGCACCCGAGTCGCCCGACCTGCCCTACCGACTGGCCCGCAACGAGCAGGGCATGGTGCACGCCAGCGTCGGTTACGCGCGGATGCGCAACCGGCTGCAGGCGATGGCGTGCACCGCGTCCATCGGCCCCGGCTCCACCAACATGATCACCGGTGCCGCGCTGGCCACCATCAACCGGATCCCGGTGCTGCTGCTGCCCAGCGACTTCTTCGCCACCCGGGTGGCCAGTCCGGTGCTGCAGGAGCTCGAGGACCCGCGCGGCTACGACGTGTCGGTGAACGACGCGTTCCGCCCGGTGTCCCGGTTCTTCGACCGGGTGGACCGCCCGGAGCAGCTGCCGTCCGCGCTCCTCGGTGCGATGCGGGTGCTGACCGATCCTGCCGAAACAGGCGCCGTGACGATCTCCCTGCCGCAGGACGTGCAGGCCGAGGCGTACGACTGGCCGGACGAGCTGTTCGCGCGCCGGGTGTGGCACGTGGCGCGGCCGGTACCGGAGCCGGCGGCGCTGGCACGGGCGGTGGCGGTGCTCCGGTCGGCGTCAAAGCCGCTGCTGGTGGCCGGCGGCGGGGTGATCTACAGCGAGGCGGGCGCGGCGCTGCGGGCGTTCGCCGAGGCGACCGGGATCCCGGTGGCGGACACCCAGGCCGGCAAGGGCGCGATCGCGTGGGACCACCCGTGCGCGGTCGGCGGGGTCGGCGCGACCGGGTCACCGGTGGCGAACGCGCTGGCCCGCGACGCCGACGTGATCCTCGGCGTCGGTACCCGGTACAGCGACTTCACTACGGCGTCGCGCACCGCGTTCCAGAACCCGGACGTGCGCTTCGTCAACCTCAACATCACCTCGTTCGACGCCGCCAAGCAGTCCGCCACGGCGCTGGTGGCCGACGCGCGGGAGGGTCTGACGGCGCTCACCGAGGCGCTGGCCGGGCCGGTGAGTGTGCTGACACCCGCGACACAGGGTGCTGAGATCCCCGACTCGCGGGAGAGTGGTTACCGGGTGGCGGCGGAGTACACGGCGAGGTTTGCCGCGCACCGCGAGGAGTGGACGCGGGTGGTGGACCGGGCGTACCACCTGGACCACGGGCCGCTGCCGGCGCAGACCGAGGTGCTCGGCGCGCTGAACGAGCTGATGCAGCCCCGGGACGTGATCGTGCAGGCGGCCGGCAGTATGCCCGGTGACCTGCAGATGCTGTGGCGGGCCAGCGACGAGAAGGCCTACCACGTGGAGTACGGCTACTCCTGCATGGGCTACGAGATCGCCGGCGCACTGGGCGTGAAGATGGCCGCGATGGCCGCCGCCGAGTCGGGCCGCGAGCCGGACCGCGAGGTGTTCGCGCTGGTCGGCGACGGCTCGTACCTGATGATGGCGCAGGAGATCGTCACCGCGGTTTCCGAGGGCATCAAGCTGAACCTGGTCATCGTGCAGAACCACGGCTTCGCCTCGATCGGGGCGCTGTCGGAGTCGGTCGGCTCGCAGCGCTTCGGCACCAACTACCGCTACCGGGACGCCGGCACCGGCCAGCTCGACGGGGCCCGGCTGCCGATCGACCTGGCGGCCAACGCGGCCAGCCTCGGCGCCGAGGTGATCCGGGTGCGCACCATCGCCGAGCTCCGCGAGGCGATCGCCACGTCACGCGCGTCCACCCGCACCACGGCCATCCACATCGAGACCGACCCGCTGGCGCCGGTGCCGTCCCCGGAGAGCTGGTGGGACGTGCCGGTCGCCCAGGTCGCCGCCCTGGACAGCACCCAGCAGGCCCGCAAGACCTACGAAGAGCACAAAGCCACCCAACGCCCGCTGATCACCCCGTGAGTGGCGAGTGGGGCCATGACCCAACTCGGCACTCACGACCCGAAGGAGAACCGCCCGTGAGGACCATTACGCACTGGATCGGCGGCAAGCCGGTCGCCGGTGGCACGAGCACCTCGCCGGTGTGGAACCCGGCCACCGGACAGCAGCAGGCCGAGGTGCCGCTGGCCAGCACCGAGGAGGTCGACACCGCGGTGCGCACCGCGGCCGCGGCGTTCGAGCAGTGGTCGCAGTCGTCGCTGTCGGCCCGCGCGAAGGTGCTGTTCCGGTTCCGCGAGCTGGTCAACGGCCGCGCCCAGGAGCTCGCCGAGATCGTCGCCGACGAGCACGGCAAGGTGGTCAGCGACGCGCTCGGCGAGGTGCAGCGCGGCCTCGAGGTCGTGGAGTTCGCCTGCGGCATCCCGAGCCTGCTCAAGGGTGACTACTCCGACCAGGTCTCCTCCGGCGTCGACGTGTTCTCCTTCCGCGAGCCGCTCGGGGTCTGCGTCGGGATCACGCCGTTCAACTTCCCGGTGATGGTGCCGATGTGGATGCACCCGGTGGCCATCGCCTGCGGCAACACCTTCGTGCTCAAGCCCAGTGAGCGCGACCCCAGCGCGTCCATGCTGATCGCCGAGCTGTGGGCCGAGGCGGGCCTGCCGGACGGCGTGTTCAACGTGGTGCACGGGGACAAGATCGCGGTCGACGCGCTGCTCGACCACGAAGCCGTGGCAGCCGTGTCGTTCGTCGGGTCCACCCCGATCGCGCGCTACATCCACCAGCGGGCCAGTGCCACCGGCAAGCGGGTGCAGGCCCTCGGCGGCGCGAAGAACCACGCCGTGGTGCTACCCGACGCGTCGCTCGACTTCGCCGCCGACCACCTGGTCTCGGCCGCCTTCGGCTCCGCCGGCGAGCGGTGCATGGCGATCTCGGCCGCCGTCGCGGTAGGCAGTGCCGGCGACGAGCTGCTCGCCCGGGTCAGCGAGAAGGCCCGCGCGGTGAAGGTCGGGCCCGGCCGCGACCCGGCCAGCGAGATGGGCCCGGTGATCACCGCCGCCGCGCGGGACCGGATCGTCGGGCTGATCGGCACCGGCGCCGAGCAGGGCGCCGACCTGGCGGTGGACGGGCGCGGGCTGACCGTGCCCGGCCACGACGGCGGCTTCTTCGTCGGCCCGACGGTCATCGACCGGGTCCGCCCGGAGATGGACGTGTACCGCGAGGAGATCTTCGGACCGGTGCTCGCGGTGGTGCGCGCCGACTCGGTGGACGAGGCGATCGCCTTGATCAATGCGAATCCGTATGGAAATGGAACCGCAATCTTCACCTCCTCGGGTGAAGCCGCACGGCGGTTCCAGCGTGGTGTGCACGTCGGGATGATCGGGATCAACGTGCCGATCCCGGTACCGATGGCCTACTACTCCTTCGGCGGGTGGAAGGACTCGCTGTTCGGCGACAAGCACGTGCACGGTCCGGAGGGCGTGTCCTTCTACACCCGCGCCAAGGTCGTGACGTCCCGGTGGCCCCAGACCGTCGAGAGAAGCGCCAGCGGAACGAGCATCGGCGCCGAAGCGAGTGGTTCCAGCTTCCACTTCCCGACCTCGAACTAGAGGGGCACCTCGTGACCGAGAAACTTCGCCTGGGCACCGCCCCCGACTCCTGGGGCGTGTGGTTCCCGGACAACCCGAGCCAGGTCCCGTGGCAGCGCTTCCTCGACGAGGCCGAGCGGGCCGGCTACGAGTGGATCGAGCTCGGCCCGTACGGCTACCTGCCCACCGACCCGGCCCAGCTGCGCGACGAGCTGGACCGGCGCGGACTGCGGCTCTCGGGTGGTGCGGTGGCGGCCGGACTGCACCGCGGCGCGGACGCACTGAAGCAGGCCGTCGAGGACTGCCGCGCCGAAGCCCAGCTGCTCACCGCCCTCGGCGCCCGGCACCTGGTGCTGCTGCCGGAGGGCTACACCGAGCTCGACGGGTCGCTCAACCAGCCCGCTGACCTCACCCCGGAGCAGTGGCGCAACCTCACCGCCGGGATGGACACACTGGCCGCCACGCTGCACGACGAGTTCGACGTGGAGCTCGTCTTCCACCCGCACGCGGACAGCCACGTGGACACCCAGCCCAGGGTGGAGCGCTTCCTCACCGACACCGACCCCGCGCACGTCCAGCTCTGCCTCGACACCGGGCACATCGCCTACTGCGGCGGGGACAACCTGGAGATCATCCGGAGGTTCCCGGAGCGGATCGGCTACGTGCACCTCAAGCAGGTCGACCCGGCGGTGCTGGCGCGGGTCACCGCCGAGGGGCTGGCGTTCGCGCCCGCCGTGGCGCTCGGCGCGATGGTCGAGCCGCCGCTCGGGGTGCCGGACATGCCGTCGCTGCTGGACGAGCTGGGCCGCCTCGACGTGGACCTGTTCGCCATCGTCGAGCAGGACCTCTACCCCTGCGAACCGGACACCCCACTGCCGATCGCCGCCCGCACCGCGCAGTACCTGGGCGGCTGCGGCATCGGCCCGGTGCGCACGCCCTAGCAGTCACCCCCGGCTTGCAGTCCGCCTCCTGGCCGGCTGCCAGATGAGAGGAACACTCAATGAGGAGTACCCGCAAGTTGGTGCGCGTGCTGGCCACAGCGGCCTCGCTCGCGGTGGCACTGGCGGCGTGCAGCAGCCAGGGCGGCGCGCAGAGCCAACCCAGCCAGGGCGGTGGTGGCGGTGCCGCTCAGGGCAAGCGCTACACGATTGCGATGGTCACCCACGAGCAGGCCGGTGACACGTTCTGGGACAAGATCCGGGCCGGTGCGCAGGACGCGGCCAAGAGCCTGAACGTTGATCTGAAGTACTCGAACAACGAGAACGGCCCTGAGCAGGCGACGCTCGTGCAGAACGCCATCGACAGCAAGGTGGACGGTCTCGCGGTCACCCTGTCGAACGCCGACGCCGTCATCCCGGTCGCCAAGAAGGCCGCCGATGCAGGTATCCCGGTCGTGGTGTTCAACCAGGGATTCGACCAGTACAAGCAGGCCGGCGCGAAGATGTACTTCGGGTCGGACGAGGACCTCGCCGGGCAGAGCATCGGCCAGCGCATCAAGACCGACAACGGCGGCAAAGCGCTCTGCGTCATCCAGGCGCAGGGCTCGGTGGCACTGGAGACGCGCTGCGCCGGCGTGAAGAAGACCTTCCCGAACACCGAGAACCTGTATGTCAACGGCGCCGACAAGCCGGCCGAACAGGCCTCCATCGGCGCGAAGCTGCAAGAGGACAAGTCGATCACCCACGTCGTCACGCTCGGCGCCGGTGACGCGCTCGCCGCGCTGAACGCAAAGAACGACGCGGGCAGCACCGCCAAGATCGTCACATTCGACCTGAACCCGGACGCCGCCAAAGCGATCAAGGACGGCAAGATCGGGTTCTCGGTCGACCAGCAGCCGTACGTGCAGGGCTACATGGCCGTCACGGCGCTGTGGCTGAACCTGACCAACGGCAACGACCTGGGCGGCGGCAAGCCGGTGCTGACCGGTCCATCCTTCGTCGACTCGACCAACATCGACCAGATCCTCCCGTACACCGCGAGCAACAAGCGCTGACGCGCACCCGGGGGGAGCCGGTATGCCGGCTCCCCCCACCCGCCCAACCCTGGAGCACTCCATGAGCGCACCCGTCGCCACCCAGCCACCCCGAGCTCCGCAGGAGCCGCCGCGCGCAACGCGGTCGCTCACCGCGCGCGTGCTCACCCGCCCGGAGATCGGCGCCGTCGCCGCCGCGATCGCGATCTTCATCTTCTTCTTCGCCGTCGCGGCGCCGTTCCGCACGCTGCCGGCGTTCTCCACGGTCCTCTACGCCAGCTCGACCATCGGCATCGTCGCGGTCGGCGTGTGCCTGCTGATGATCGGCGGGGAGTTCGACCTCTCCTCCGGCGTCTCGGTGGTCACCTCGGCATTGGCCGCCGCGATGGTCTCCTTCCAGCTCAGCCTGAACATCTGGGTGGGCGTGGTGGTCAGCCTGCTCATCGCGCTGGGCATCGGGTTCTTCAACGGCTACATGGTCGTCCGGACCGGGATCCCGAGCTTCCTGATCACTCTGTCCACGTTCTTCATGCTGCGCGGCATCAACCTGGGCGTCACCAAGGCGATCACCGGCACGGTGGCCACCCCGAACGTCTCCCAGCTCGACGGCTTCGCCCTGGGCAAGGTCATCTTCGCCGGGGACATCCCGCTCGGTTTCATCACCGTGAAGGTCACTGTGCTGTGGTGGATCCTGTTCACCGCCATCGCCACCTGGATCCTGCTGCGCACCCGGGTGGGCAACTGGATCTTCGCCTCCGGCGGCAACCCGGCCAGCGCCCGCGCGGTCGGCGTCCCGGTGAACAAGGTCAAGATCGGGTTGTTCATGGGCGTCGCGTTCGTGTGCTGGTTCTACGGCATGCACCTGATGTTCAACTTCAGCTCGGTGCAGTCCGGCCTGGGCATCGGCAACGAGTTCATCTACATCATCGCCGTGGTGGTGGGTGGCGCGCTGCTCACCGGCGGCTACGGATCGGCCATCGGCGCGGCGGTGGGCGCCTTCATCTTCGGCATGACCACCCAGGGCATCGTCTTCGCCGGCTTCGACCCGAACTGGTTCTACACCTTCCTCGGCGCAATGCTGCTGCTGGCCGTACTCGTCAACCTCTACGTCAAGAACTACGCCCTCACCCGGAAGTAGGCCACGCCATGACCGACACGATCGCCGATCACGCGGCACGGGATCTGAAAGCTGGCACGCCACTGGTCGAGATGGAGAACGTGGGCAAGGCCTACGGCGCCATCCGCGCCCTGGAGGGCATCAACCTCACCGTCAACGCCGGCGAGGTGGCCTGCGTGCTGGGCGACAACGGGGCCGGGAAGTCCACCCTGATCAAGATCATCTCGGGGCTGCACCCGCACACCGAAGGCATGCTCAAGGTGGACGGCCAGGAAGCGCACTTCGGCTCGCCCCGCGCGTCACTCGACCACGGCATCGCCACCGTCTACCAGGACCTCGCCGTGGTCGCGCTGATGGAGGTGTGGCGCAACTTCTTCCTCGGCTCGGAGATCCGCAAGGGCAAATACCCCCTTGCCCCGCTGGACATCAAGGCAATGAGGGAGGTCGCCGACGCCGAGCTGAAGAAGATGGGCATCACCGTCAAGGACATCAACCAGCCGATCGGCACCCTGTCCGGCGGGCAGCGCCAGTGCGTGGCCATCGCCCGGGCGGTCTACTTCGGCGCGCGGGTACTGATCCTGGACGAGCCGACCGCCGCGCTCGGGGTCAAGCAGTCCGGCGTAGTGCTCAAGTACACCGCCGCCGCGCGCGACGCCGGGCTGGGCGTCGTGTTCATCACCCACAACCCGCACCACGCGTTCATGGTCGGCGACCACTTCATCATCCTGAAGCTGGGCCGCCGGGTACTGGACAAGAAGCGCTCCGAGGTCACCCTCGAGGAACTGACCACCGAGATGGCCGGGGGCCAGGAGCTCGCCGAGCTGACCCACGAACTCAAGCGCTGACACCGTGAGTGGCGAGTGGCCGTGGGGGGCCACTCGCCACTCACGACCTCTGGGAGGACTTTCCGAATGATCAACGTTGGTGTCATTGGTGTGGGCATGATCGGCCAGGACCACATCCGGCGGCTCAGCCAGGTGCTGTCCGGGGCCCGGGTCGCGGCGGTCTCCGACGTGGACTCCGACCGGGCCCGCTCGGTGGCCGCCGGGCTGCCCGGCGGTGGTGCCGGTGCTGGTGCCGGAGCCGGTGTGGCGGTGCACGACACCGGTGAGGCGCTGATTGCCGACCCGGCGGTGGACGCGGTGTTGGTGACCTCCTGGGGTCCTACGCACGAGGCGTACGTGCTCGCCGCCATCGACGCCGGCAAGCCGGTGTTCTGCGAGAAGCCGCTGGCCAGTACGCAGGAGGCCTGCTCCCGGATCGTGGACGCCGAGGTGGCGACCGGGCGGCGGCTGGTGCAGGTCGGCTTCATGCGCCGCTACGACGCCCAGTACCGGGCGATGAAGGAGGTCGTGGCCGGCGGCTCGATCGGCGCACCGCTGCTGATGCACGCCGCGCACCGCAACCCGTCGGTGCCGCCGCACTTCACCAGCGACATGATCATCAATGACAGCGCGGTGCACGACATCGACGTGGCACGCTGGATGTTCGACGAGGAGATCGCCTCGGTCACCGTGTTCAAGCCCCGCCAGAACCGCAAGGCCGCGCCGGGACTGAACGACCCGCTGCTGCTCCTGCTGCGGATGACCAGTGGTGTGTTGGTGGACGTCGAGGCGTCGCTGAATGCCTCGTTCGGCTACGACATCCGCGGCGAGGTGGTCTGTGAGGACGGCACCGTCGAGCTGTCGGAGAGCGCCGGCGCGGTGGTCAAGCGGACCGGCGGCTACGGCGCGCGGGTGCCGGCGGACTGGCGGGAACGGTTCGCCCGGGCGTTCGACACCGAGTTCCAGGAGTGGCTCGACACCATCACCGCCGGCCTCGAGCCGACCGGGCCCAGCTGCTGGGACGGCTACGCGGCGACCGTGACCTGCGATACCGGGCTGGCCGCGCTGCGGTCCGGGGCGAGCGAGCCGGTCGTGCTGCGGGATCGACCGGACCTGTACAAGACGGCCGCCACCTCATGAAGATCGCGCTCGACCCGGCGATGTACCACGCCGATATGTCCGTGGCCGACGAGGTGCGCAAGGCCGCCGCGCTGGGCTACCGGCACCTCGAGCTCTCGCCCCGGGCGGACTGGTTCTTCTGGCACCGCTACCCGAAGGCGGACCGCGAGGCGATCGCCGAGGTCCGCAAGGTCTGCGCGGAGACCGGCGTCGACATCCTGACCCTGGTGCCGGTGTTCGACTGGTCCTCGCCCGACGAGCAGGAGCGACAGGCCCAGGTGCGCAACTGGCGACGTCTGCTGGAGATCGCCGCCGAGCTGGAGTGCCAGGTGGTGAACACCGAGCTCTCCGGCGACCCGAACGACGCGCGGCGTTCCGAGCACGCGTTCTACCGGTCGATGGAGGAGCTCATCCCGGTCTTCGAGCGCTACGGGATCGGGCTGAACATCGAGGCCCACCCGTACGACTTCGCCGAGACCAACGACGACGCGGTGCAGATCATCCGCGGCCTCGACAGGCCATGGGTCAACTACGTGTTCTGCGCCCCGCACGCGTTCCACCTCTCCGACGGGGCGGGCGACGTGGGCCGGATGATGCGCTACGCCGGTTCGAAGCTCGCGCACGTGCACATCGCCGACTGCTACAACCACCGCGCCAACGCGGGCAACCGGTACATCGTCAACCCGCCCGGCGTGGACGCCCGCATCCACCAGCACAGCGAGATCGGCCACGGCGAGGTGCCGTGGGACGAGTTCTTCTCCACCCTGCGCGCCATGCGGTTCGACGGCATCGCCACGGTGTGCGTGTTCGGCTGGGAGGAGACCGCCGACGACATCCACCGCCGCATGCTCGAGCGGGTCACCTCGGAGCTGGTGCGCTGACCCGTGCGCCGGGCTGGCCGGGCTGGCCGGGCTGGCCGGGCTGGCCGGGCTGGCCAGTGTGGTCCGCCGAGTTCAACCACAGCGGCGTCCTCGACGCGCGTCGAGGCCGCCACGGTTGAGCTCGGTGCGCTGGGCGAGCAGCGAGTCGATCCGCTGGACGGTCTGTGCGGCGTACAGGTCGTCGGCGCACAGTCGGATGGTAAGCCAACCGTGGCCGGCCAGGATCGCGTCGCGCTGTCGGTCGTGGTGCGCGGCGTTCCGGTCGAAATGCACCGCACCGTCGTACTCCAGCGCCAACTTCGCGCCCGGGTACGCCAGGTCGGCCCTGGCCAGCACGAAGCCGTACTCGTCTGAGATCCGGTACTGCACCTCGGGCGGCGGCAGGCCGGCGCGGACCAGCGTGACCCGCAGCCGGGTCTCCCCCGGTGACTCCGCCCTCGGGTCGGCCAGTGCGACGAGCTCGTCCAGTCGTCGGCAGCCGCGCGCGCCCGGTTGCCGTGCGCGGCGGTCGAGTAGTGCGGCGGGTCGGAACGGTGTGATCCGTGCGAGTGCGTCCAGCACGACGACGGCCTCGATCGTCGGCAGCCGCCGGGCCAGGTCCCACGCCGTGCGTTCGGCGGTGGTGAGCCGGCAGCCGTCGCGCTCCTCGATGTCCTCGGCGGCCAGGGTGGCGTACCGGATCCGCAGCCCCGCGCACCGTTTCTGGAAGCGTGGCACGAGCACCTCGACGGGGGCGGCGGGCGGGACGCAGTCCGCGCCGAGCAGCAGCGCCGCGGAGTAGCCGGCGAGCACCCCACCCTGGCCGGCGACGAGCAGGTACGCCGCCCGGGAGCGGGTCGCGTGGTCGAGCTCGTGATCGGCGGGCAGGTAGACGTCGGGGAACACCCGCCGGAACCTCGGCCCGTAGAGGCGGTCCGGGGTGACCAGGCCGCGCGCGATCGCCTCGGTACCCCGGAACGGCCCGTCGATCACGCCGCACAGCATGCGTCGCGAGCCCACCGCTCCGGGGCCGTTTCGCCGAGTTCAACCCCACCGGCTGTTGATCACGCCGCGGTGGCCGCTGTGGTTGAACTCGGTGGGATTTTGCAGGGCCATCTGGGCGGCGGTCAGCCACCGGGCGGCGGCTGGCTCGCGGGGCGGCGGCTGGCTCGCGGGGCGGCGGTCAGCCACCGAGCGGCGGTCAGCTCACCGGGCGGCGGCCGGCTCGCGGGGTGGGCCGGTGGTGCCCCTGATGACCAGGTACGGGGGCAGCACTACTTCGCGGTGCTCGGTGCGGGTGCCGTCCAGGCGTTCCACGAGCAACGCGATGGCGTGCTCGGTGAGCTTGCGGGTGTCCTGCCCGACGGTGGTCAGCGCGACGTGCGCGAGCCGGGCGACGAGGTCGTCGTCGTAGCCGACCACGGACACCTGGCCCGGCACGTCCACCCCGCTGCGCACGAACACGTCCAGCAGCCCGACCGCGGTCCTGTCGTTGAACGCCACCACCGCGGTCGGCAGCGGTTCGCCGGTATCCAGCAGCGCGCGCGCCACCTGCATGCCGGCCTCCTCGTCGGGGCCGCCGGGCAGCACCCTGGAGCGCTCGGCCAGCCCGGCGCCGCGCATCGCGCCCTGATAGCCGCGGCGGCGCTCGGCGGCGATCAGGCCCGGCCCACCATCCAGGTACGCGATGTCCCGGTGGCCGAGCCCGGTGAGGTGCTCGACCGCCTGGCCGACCCCGACGTCATCGGCCACCCGGACCACGTCCACCTCCGCCGCGCCGACCCGCCGGCTGACCGTCACCACCGGCACCTGGCGGTCCAGCGCCACCAGCCGCTTCGCCGGCGCTTCCGGGCCGAGCAGCACCAGCGCCTCGCAGCGGGAGTCCAGCAGCGTCTCGATCGCGCGCTGCTCGCCCCGGCTGCGGGTGATCGTGCTCAGCACCAGGTCGTAGCCGTGCTGCTCGACCGTCTCGTGCAGGTCCTCGACGAGCTCGGCGTGGAAGGTGCTGCGTACGTCCAGCAGCACGCCGATCAGCCGGCTGCGGTGCGCGGCGAGCAGGCTGGCGGCCCGGTCGGGGCGGTAACCGAGTCGCTCGGCGGCCGCCAGCACCCGTTCCCGGGTGGCCGCGCTCGGGCCGGGCGCACCGCGCAGCACCAGCGAGACCGACGCGGTGGACAGCCCTACCTCGGCCGCCACGTCGTCCAGCCGCACCCGCCGCTCGGGGTTCAGCACGCTCAGCGCTCGCCTTCCTTCAGCCCATTGACACCGGACGTGCCAGCTCGGATAGTACTCGGTATTAAAGCGCTTTAAAACCTCGCCCGAAACCCGCGCACTCGAAGGAGCCCCGGCATGAACAGCGAGCCGCTGCGGATCGGGATCCTGGGAGCCGCCCGGATCACCGACCTCGCGCTGGTCGGTCCGGCGCACACCACCGGTGACCGGCTGGTCGCGGTGGCCGCCCGATCCCGCTCCCGGGCCGAGGCGTTCGCGGCCGAGCACGGGGTGGAGCGAGTGCTGGAGGACTACGCCGCCCTGCTCGCCGACGACGAGGTCGAGCTGGTCTACAACCCGCTGGCGAACTCGCTGCACGGGCCGTGGAACACCGCCGCCGCACTGGCCGGCAAGCACGTGCTGAGCGAGAAGCCGTTCGCCGCCAACGCCGAGGAGGCCCGGTCGACCGCCGCCACCGCGCTGGCCGCCGGGGTCACCGTGATCGAGGGCTTCCACTACCTGCACCACCCCCTGATGCAACGGGTGCACGAGCTGCTGGACGACGGCGAGCTGGGTGACCTGCGTGAGGTCGAGGCGCACATCACCATGCCGGCCCCGCCGGCGGACGACCCGCGCTGGTCGTTCGAGCTGGCCGGCGGCGCGGTGATGGACCTGGGTTGCTACGGGCTGCACGCGCACCGCTCGCTCGCGCCGTGGGGCGGCGGCGAGCCCCGGGTCGTCGGCGCGCGCGGTGCGGAGCGCTACAGCGGGGTGGACGAGTGGGTCGAGGCCGACCTGGAGTTCCCCGGCGGGGCGAGCGGGTTCGTCCGGTGCTCGATGAACGCGCAGTGGCGGCTCACCCTGCGGGTGGTCGGCTCGCTGGGCGAGGTCACCGTCGCCAACTTCGTACTGCCGCACAAGGACGACCGGTTGGTGGTCCGCACCGGCTCGGGACCGGCGTCGACCGGGCACACCGAGCGCACCGAACGGCTGGGCACCCGCTCGTCGTACACGTACCAGCTCGAAGCCGTCCGGGCGCACCTGCGCGAGGGCGCCCCGCTGGCCCTGGACGTGCACGACGCGGTAGCCACCGCCGAGCTGATCGACTCCGTCTACACCGCGGCCGGCCTGCCGGTGCGGCCCGCCCACGCCCTCGCGACACACCACGACTCGTGAGTGGCGAGTGGTCCGGGAGGACCACTCGCCACTCACGGGTCCGACGAAGGAGGACCTTCCATGCGTCTGGGACTGATCGGGCTCGGCCGGATCGGCGCATTCCACGCGCGCACGTTGTCCGAGCTGGCCGTGGTCGACTCGCTGGTGGTGACCGACGCCGTGCCGGAGACGACCGCGCGGGTGGCTGCTGAGATCGGGTCGCGAGTCAGCACAGAGGTCGCCGACTCGCCGGCGAAGCTGCTCGCCGCCGGGGTGGACGGCGTGCTCATCGCGGCCGCCACCAACGCCCACCCGGAGCTGCTGCTGGCCGCCGTCGACGCCGGGCTGCCGGTGTTCTGCGAGAAGCCGATCGCCGGTGACATCAACGACGCCGTCGAGCTGACGCGGCGCATCGCCGGCCGCGACGAGCGGGTGCAGATCGGCTACCCGCGCCGCTTCGACGCCGGTTACGCCGCCGCCAGGGCCGCCGTCGCCAGCGGCGAGCTGGGCTGGCTGCACACCGTGCGGGCCACCACGCTGGACCCGGCACCGCCGCCGCCGGCGTACGTCGCGGTGTCCGGCGGGATCTTCCGGGACTGCTCGGTCCACGACTTCGACGCGGTCCGCTGGGTCACCGGACGGGAGGTCGTCGAGGTGTACGCGGTCGGCGGCAACCGGGGAGACAAGTCATTCGCCGAGGTCGGCGACGTGGACACCGCGGCGACCACGCTGACCCTGGACGACGGCACGCTGGCGCTGGTCTCCAACACCAGGTACAACCCGCGCGGCTACGACGTGCGGCTGGAGCTGCACGGGTCGCGGGACAGCATCGCGGTCGGGCTGGACGACGGCCTGCCGCTGCGCTCCGTCGAACCCGGTGTGGCGTTCCCGGCCGGCCCGCCGCACAGCTTCTTCATGGACCGGTTGGCGCCGGCGTTCCGCGCCGAGCTGGCCGCGTTCACGGCACTGGTGGCCGGCGAGCGGCCGTCGCCGTGCACCGTCACCGACGCGATGGAGGCCGGCTGGATCGCCGAGGCCGCCACCCTGTCCCGACTCGAGCACCGCCCGGTGCGTCTGGAGGAGGTTCGTTCATGACTACGAAGGCGACAGCGAGCGAGCATCGCAGCGAGCGCCAGCGAGCGAGGAACGGAACGAGCGCGGAGTCGAGCCGTGAAGCAGCCAAGATTGCCGGCGCGCCGATCTCCTGGGGCGTCTGCGAGGTGCCCGGGTGGGGCTTCCAGCTGGACCCCGCGCGGGTGCTCGCCGAGATGGGCGAGGTCGGGCTGACCGCCACCGAGTTCGGCCCGGCCGGCTTCCTGCCCGCCGCGCCGGACGAGATGGCCGCGACGCTGGACACGCACCGCCTGGAGGCGGTCGGCGGCTTCACCCCGCTGCTGCTGCACGTGCCCGACCACGACCCGGTGCCGGAGGTGCGCGAGCTGCTGGCCGGCTATGCCGCGGCGCGCGCCGGCACGCTGGTGCTGTCCTCGATCACCGGGCAGGACGGCTACGACTCGCGCCCCCAGCTGGACGAGTTGGGCTGGCGGACGCTGTTGACCAACCTGGACCGGATCGGCGCGGTGGCCGCCGAGGTCGGCGTGCACGCGGTGCTGCACCCGCACGTGGGCACCATGGTCGAGACCGGCGACGACGTGCAGCGGGTGCTGGCCGGCTCGGAGATCGCGCTGTGCCTGGACACCGGGCACCTGCTGATCGGCGGTACCGACCCGGCCGAGCTGACCCGCCAGGCCCCGGAGCGGATCGCGCACACCCACCTCAAGGACGTCGACGCCGGGCTGGCCAGCCAGGTCCAGGACGGCCGCCGCTCGTACACCGAGGCGGTACGGCTGGGTATGTACCGGCCGCTGGGCCTCGGCGACGTGGACATCGCGGCCATCATCGGTTACCTGCGGGCGCGGGACTACGACGGCTGGTACGTGCTCGAGCAGGACACCATCCTGACCGAGGCACCCACCGGCGTCGGCCCCGTCGCGGACGTACACACCAGCGTCGAGCACCTGCGTTCGGTGCTCACCCGGAGCTCCGCGAACTCGGGGGTGAGAGGCGATGGCTAGCCGCTACAGCCTCGTCGGACCGGAGGGCTCGCGCGCCGTCGAGGCGGGGCTGACCACCGGGCAGTGGTTCCGCTCGGAGATACCGCGCAAGCGGATGAAGGAGCTGATGCGCCGCTCGGACCAGCCGGCGCTGCGGGACACCGCGATCTGGCTCGGCCTGCTGGCGCTGTCCGGTGCGCTCGGCTTCGTCTGGTGGGGCAGCTGGCTGGCGGTGCCGTGCTTCCTGGTCTACGGGGTGCTCTACGGCTCCTCCGGCGACTCCCGCTGGCACGAGGCCGGGCACGGCACGCCGTTCCGCACCCGGTGGATGTCGACCGTGGTCTACCAGCTCGGCTCGTTCATGATGATGCGCGACCCGACGGTGTTCCGCTGGGGCCACACCCGCCACCACACCGACACCCTGATCGTCGGCCGCGACCCGGAGATCCAGGTGATGCGCCCGGCCCGACTGGCCAAGCTGCTGGCCAACCTGTTCGGGCTCTACGACGTGCCGGTCGCGCTGGTCACCATGGTGCGCCACGGGGCCGGGCGGCTCAGCGCGGAGGAGGCCACCTTCGTGCCGGAGACCGAGCGGTTCCGGGTGTACCGGACCGCACGGATCTGGCTGGTGATCTACCTGGTCGCCATCGGTCTGAGCGTGGCGACCGGCTCGATCCTGCCGCTGATGTACATCGGCGGCCCCCGGATCTACGGCACGTTCATGCACATCGTCTACGGGCTGACCCAGCACGCCGGCATGGGCGAGAACGTGCTGGACCACCGGCTGAACACCCGCACCGTGCACATGTGCCGGATCAACCGGTTCCTGTACTGGAACATGAACTACCACGTGGAACACCACATGTTCCCGATGATCCCGTACCACCGGCTGCCCGAGCTGCACGAGGAGCTCAAGCACGACCTCGCGCCGGCGTACCCGTCGATCTGGGCGGCGTACCGGGAGCTGGTGCCGGCCGTCCTGCACCAGCTGAAGGACCCGACCCACTACGTGCGCCGCGAGCTGCCGGCCGGCGCGACCCCGTTCCAGGACGCCTGAGTTCCAGGACACCCGAGAGGAGCACGACCATGTGGATTCCCGCCTGCAAGCTCGACGATGTGGACGCCGACGACGTGATCGGCGTCCGGCACGACGGGGTGGACTACGCCGTGTTCCGCTCGCCGGACGACGAGTACTTCGCCACCGCCGGGCACTGCACGCACGAGCGCGAGCTGCTCTGCGACGGGTTGGTGATGGACGGCGAGATCGAGTGCCCGAAGCACCTCGGCCGGTTCAGCTACGCCACCGGTGCCGCGCAGGGCGCGCCGGTGCTCGTCGACCTGCGCACCTACCCGGTGAAGCTCGAGGACGACACCGTCTACCTGGAGATCTGAGTTGCTCGCGCGGCCGGCGGCCTGTTGTTACCGAACTGCACAGGAGGCAGGTTCGGACGCCGAAAAACCTGCCTGGTGTGGAGCTCGGTAACCGCAAGCAGGGCGCTAGCGCAGCGCCGGGGGCAGGGTGGAGGGGATGTTGTGCGGCGTGATCACCTGAATGCTGGCCGGCCAGGTGTGGATGGCGCCGGGCAGGGCGCGGTGCGCCTGCAGGATCACCTGGCAGGCGCGGCGCATGTCGGCGCCGAGGTCGTGGTGCAGTACCGCGGACAGCCGGCCGGCTCGCAGCAGCCTGGCGTTGTCGCCGTCCAGGTCGTGCGCGACGTACGCGGCGCACTCCCGCCCGAGCGCGGCGAACGCCTCCAGGGTGGCCACGTTGCCGCCGCCGATGGAGTACACCGCCCGCACCCCGGGGTGCTCGGCCAGCGCGGCCCGGACCAGCGCGCCGACCGGCTCGTCCAGCCCGGAGCTCTCGGTGATCTCCACCAGCCCCCGCAACGGTCGGGCGGCACGCAGCGCGGCGCGGAAGCCCATCTCGCGTTCCTCCTCGCCCCGGAAGGAGCCGCTGCTCAGCGTCACCAGCACGTCCCCCTGCTCAGTGCCGAGCCACTGCCCGATCAGGTACGCCGCCGTCGCGCCGGCGGCGCGGTTGTCGATGCCCACGTAGGCCACTCGCCCGCTGGCGGCCACGTCGGTGACCAGCGTGACCACCGGGATGCCCGCGCGCACCAGCGCCTGCGCGGCGGCGGCCACCTCCGGCACGTCGGGGGCCTTGAGCAGGACGCCCTGCGAGCCCCGGCGGCGGATGTCGTCCAGCACGGCCACCAGGCCGGCGGCCGACCCGGTCTCCCGGAAGTGGAACCGGGCCCGGATGACGGCCGGCCGCAGCCAGGGCAGCTCCGACTCGAGTGCGGCGCGGACCGCCGAGGAGAACCGCGCCGGCGTCTGCATCACCACGTCCACCAGGAACCTGCGGCCACCGAGGCGGACCTGGTCGCGCTGCCGGTCCAGGTCGGCGATGGCCTGCTTGACCTGCCGTTGGGTGCTGGCCCGGACGCCGCCCCTGGCGTTCAGTACCCGGTCGACGGTGGCCTCGCTGACCCCGGCCTGCACGGCGATCTCGTGGAGCGGGTACGGGTGCGGCACGGCCACCAACTTGAGGGGTTTTTGATGGGTTCTTGCGGTTCCGTGCTCCACCCTAGTTCGTACGCTCAGTCCATGGCTCACACCCTGACTCCGACCGCCAAAGACTGCCGGCTGGACGACCTGCTGGCGGTGCTCGACGAACCGACCAACCTCGCCGACTACCCGCACGCCACCGAGGTCACCGACGGCGTGGTGATCTACTCCGCCGCCGCTGTCCGCGATACCCCACCCACCGAGCTGGCCGGCGCGCTCGCCGACGGGCCGGGCATCGTGGTCGTCCGGGGTGCCTTCGAGCCGGCGGTCGTGTACCGCGCCTCGGTGGCGTTCCAGGCGCTGATCGCCGAGCAGCACGAGACCGGCACCGGCCGGGGTGATCACTTCGCTCGCCCCGGCGCCAACGACCGGATCTGGAACGCGCTGGAGAAGCTCGCGGTGCGCGCTCCGGACACGTTCGTCGAGTACTACGCCAACGACGTGCTCGCCCTCGTCAGCAGCGCCTGGCTGGGCCCCGCGTACCAGGTCACCTCACAGGTGAACGTGGTCAACCCGGGCGGCGCCGGGCAGGTCGGACACCGCGACTACCACCTCGGTTTCCTGCCGCCCGCGCGGATCGAGCAGTACCCGGAGCACGTGCACCGGCTGTCCCCGGTGCTCACCCTGCAGGGCGCGGTGGCGCACTCGGACATGCCGGTGGAGACCGGGCCGACCTGCTACCTGCCGCACTCGCAGAAGTACCCGGCCGGTTACCTGGCGACCAGCCGGCCGGAGTTCCGCGAGTACTTCGACGCCCACCACATCCAGCTGCCGCTGTGCCTCGGCGACGCGGTGTTCTTCAACCCGGCCGTCATCCACGGCGCCGGCACCAACCGGACGAGCGAGGTCAAACGGATGGCCAACCTGCTGCAGGTGTCCTCGGCGTTCGGCCGGGCGATGGAGAGCGTGGACCGCGAGCGGCTGTGCAACGCGGTCTACCCGGCGCTGCTGGCCCGCGCCGCGCACGACCCGGACGGGGCCGCGAACGCGGTGGCCGCCGCCGCCGAGGGCTACCCGTTCCCCACCAACCTCGACCTCGACCCACCGCTGGACGGCCTCGCGCCGCCGAGCCAGGCCGACCTGGTGCACCGCGGCATCGCCGGGCACTGGCCACCGGGACAGCTGCGCGACGAGTTGGCGCGGCAGAGCGCCCGCCGGAGCACCCGGTGAGCCCGGGTACGAGAGAGATCGGCGTCGGGCTGATCAGCCTGGGCTGGATGGGCCGGCTGCACACCAAGGCCTACCGGGCGGTCCCGGTGACCTACCCGGACCTCGGGGTCCGCCCGGTACTGGTGCACGCCGCCGACACGGCGCCGGACCGCGCCGACTACGCCCGCGACGTGCTGGGCTACCGCAACGCCAGTGCCGACTACCGCGCGGTGCTCGCCGACGACGGCGTCGACGTGGTGTCCATCTGCGCGCCGAACGCCCTGCACCGGGAGATCGCGCTTGCCGCCGTCGACGCCGGCAAGCCGTTCTGGATCGAGAAGCCGGTCGGCCGGGACGCCGCCCAGACGGCCGAGATCGCCGCCGCCGCCGCGAAGGCGGAGCTGGTCACCTCGGTCGGCTACAACTACCGCAACGCCCCGGCGGTGGCCTACATCCGGGAGCTGGTGGCCGCCGGCGAGCTCGGCCGGGTCACTGGGGTGCGCTGCCTGTTCCTCAACGGCCAGGCGGCCGACCCGCGCGTCGCGCTGTCCTGGCGGTTCCAGCGGGAGCACGCCGGCAGCGGGGTGCTCGCCGACCTGCTCTGCCACGTCGCCGACCTGGTCGCCTACGCGGCCGGCCCGTCCACCGGGCCGATCGCAGAGGTGAGCGCCGCCTCCGCCATCGTGCACGCGCGCCGGCCGATCGCCGCGATGGGCACCGGCACGGTGTTCTCCATGGCCGAGGGCGACGACGTCGAGCTGGGCGAGGTGGACAACGAGGACCACGCGGCGGCGCTGGTCCGGTTCGCCGGCGGCGCGCTCGGCACGCTCGAGGTGTCCAGGGTCGCCGTCGGGCCGCAGACCCAGCTGTTGCTCGAGGTCTCCGGCACCGGGGGATCGGCCACCTGGGACTTCGAGCGGATGAACGAGCTGCGGGTGGCCCGGCTCGGCGATGCCGGCTACACGACGGTGCTCGCGCATGGCGGGCTCGGCGAGTACGCCCGGTTCCAGCCGGGACCGGGCATCGCGATGGGCTACGACGACCTGAAGGTGATCGAGGCGGCCCGGTTCCTGGGTGCGGTGCTCGATCGGGACACGACCGGCTCGGCGCACTGCACGGTGGCGGATGCGCACGCGGCGGCCGAGGTGGTGCAGGCGGCGGTCGACTCGGCCGCGTCAGGTTCCTGGGTACGGGTGAAGGAGGTTCGGTCATGACACTGCTCGACGAGCGGGTGGTACTGGTCAGTGGCGGTACCCAGGGGGTCGGCGCGGCGGTGGCCAGGGCGGCGGCCCGGGAGGGCGCGGCGGTGGCGGTCACCGGGCGGCGGGCGGAGCCGGGCAACGCGCTGGTCGAACAGCTGCGGGCGGGCGGCACGCGGGCCAGTTTCGTGCCCTGCGACGTGGCCGACGTACCGGCCGCGCAGGCCGCGGTGCGCGCCGTGCTGGCCGAGTTCGGCCGGATCGACTGCCTGGTCAACGCCGCCGGGCTCACCTCGCGCGGCACCCTGCTGGACACCACGCCGGAGCTGTTCGACCAGCACATCGCGATCAACCTGCGCGGGCCGTTCTTCCTCATGCAGTCCGTGGTCGCCGACCTGGTGGCGCGCAAGGCGCCGGGCACGATCGTCAACATCATCTCGACCTCGGAGCTGGGCGGGCAGCCATACCTGGCGCCCTATGTGGCGGCCAAGGCCGGGCTGGCCGGGTTGACCCGCAACGCCGCGCACGCGCACCGCTGGGACCGGATCCGGATCAACGGGCTGGACATCGGCTGGACCGACACCGAAGGCGAGGACGCCACCCAGCGCGAGTTCCACGACGCGGACGACGGCTGGCGCGAGCGCGCCGGCAAGTCGTTGCCGATGGGCAAGCTCGGGCAGGCCGACGAGGTCGCCGACTTCGTGGTGTTCCTGCTGTCCGACCGTAGCGGGGTCGTAACCGGATCGATCCTGGACTGGGACCAGAACGTCTTCGGGGGCCTTGACTGACCCGAACGGACGCATCTCTGAGAAGTGCCTGGTCCGAGTGGGTGAGGCTGCCTCAGTTTCCTCAGCCATTCGGCGTCCCCTAGCATCCTCATCCAGCCGCACGAACCTCGCGCGGCTAATCCAGAGGAGGAATGCTTTATGCAGCGTCGTACGCGCATCGCCCTGGCCATCACGGCCGCCGCCGGAGCCGCACTGCTCGGCACCGGTACCGCTTTCGCTGACGGCTTCACCGACATTCTCGGTGGTGCCGACACCAGCCAGGCCAGCACCGCGACCGACTCGGGCTCGACCGACGCCGACTCCAGCGACAGCGGCTCGGACTCGAGTGACGCCGACTCGAGCGACAGCGGCTCGGACTCGAGCGACTCCGACTCCAGCGACGACTCGAGCGACGACTGAGGTCGTCACCCGGTAGTACCTGAGGGAAGTCTCCTCAGCCGCACGACAGGCAAGGCGCACGAAATCCCCGAGGACTTATGTGGCTCGCCCCGGGCGAGCGAGGGGACGCCGGTGGGGTCATCGCTGATCCGCCGGTGTCCCTCCTCAGCTCCGATGACCAGGTGGCCGCCAGCTCCCCAGGCGGCCACCTGAGCTGTTTCCGGGCCCGGTCAGGCGGTGTGTTCGGCGGGCGCCGGGCGGGCCGCCTCGCCGCGCCGGGCGGGTCGCGGGATCAACCGGTACTCCGCGGGGTCGAGCGTGCGGGTCCGCTCGCCGTACTCCGCCATGTAGCCGGGCCAGTTCGCGATGATCCGCCCCTCGCCGTTGCGGTACCACGAGTCGCACTGGGTCCACGCCGTCCCGGCGAAGTGGGCCTGCACCGCGCGGTCGCTGGTTTCTTCCACCTCGGGCCGCACGTCGATGGCCGCGGCGCCGTCGGCCCGGACCCGGTCCAGCGCCTGTCGCAGGTAACCGGCCTGCGCCTCGAGGTAGTAGATGATCGAACCGCCCGAGGTGTTGGTGTTCGGCCCGTACAGGATGAACATCGACGGGAACCCGGGCACCGTGATACCCAGGTGCGCATGTGCCCCGCCGGCCCAGGCATCCCGCAGGGATCCCCCGCCGGTGCCGGTCACCTCCATCGGGAACATGAAGTCGTTGGTCCTGAACCCGGTGCCGTAGATGACACAGTCGACGTCGTGCCGCCGGCCGTCGGCGGTGACCGGGCCCTCCGGCGCCATCCGCTCGATCGCCTCGGTGACCAGCTCCACGTTGTCCCGCTGCAACGCCGGCAGGTACGCCGAGCTGAACAGCACCCGCTTGCAGCCGAACATGTAGTCCGGCCAGGCCTTGCGCCGCACCTCGGGGTCACGCAGCTGCCAGCGCATGAACAGCGCCGCGCGCAGCCGGCCGACGCGCCCGACCGTGGCCGGGTTTCGGATCGCCGCGGTGATCGCCTCCATGTAGCGGAACAGGAACGCCCTGCGGACCCGCTGCACGCTGGGTACCCGCGCGAACAGCACCTTGAGCAGTGCCGGGTAAGCCCGGTTGCGGCGGGGCAGGAACCAGTTGCCGGACCGCTGGAACACGGCCAGCTGGCCGGCCTGCTCGGCGATCTCCGGCACGAACTGCACGGCGCTGGCCCCGGTGCCGATCACCGCGACCCGTTTTCCGCGCAGGTCGTAGTCGTGGTCCCAGCGCGCCGAGTGGAAGCTGTGCCCGGCGAAGTCGGCCAGGCCCTCGATGCCTGGCATGGCCGGCTGGTTCAGCTGCCCGGTGGCCAGTACCAGTGCCTCGGCGTGGCGCTCGGTGCCGTCCTCGGTGCGCACGGCCCATCGGGCGGTGGCGTCGTCCCAGCGGCAGGCGGTCACCGTGGCGCCGGTGACGATCCGCTCCTCGATGCCGTACTCGGCGGCGACGCCACGCAGGTAGCCCAGGATCTCCGACTGGGGCGAGCAGAGCCGTGACCAGTCCCGCCGCTGCGCATAGGAGTACGAGTAGAAGTGACTCGGTACATCGCAGGCCGCACCCGGGTAGTCGTTGTAGTGCCAGGTCCCGCCGAGCTCGGGGGCCGCCTCGAGCAGCGTGACGTCGTCGAATCCGTGCCGCCGCAGCTCGATCGCGGCCGCGATGCCGCCGAAGCCAGCTCCGACAATGACCACTCGCATTCGTCGACCTTCCTCGTGTCGATTCCCTGACCAGCGGATGCTAGGGACACAACGACCCGTTGCGCCTGTACCGGGCGCACAACGTTCCGTCCCTCCGCTGTAGGGCGCGACCCACGGCACCCTCCTAAGCTGCGAGCATGGCGGAGTACGGGACGATCGGGTTGGCCGGGTTGCCCACGCGGGTGACGATCTGCGAGGTCGGCCCCCGCGACGGGTTGCAGAACGAGTCCACGGTCCTGCCCGCCGAGGTCAAGGTGGAGTTCATCGAGCGGCTGGTCGCCGCCGGGCACCGGGTGGTCGAGTCGACCAGCTTCGTCCACCCGAAATGGGTGCCCCAGCTCGCCGACGCCGAGGACGTGCTGGACCGGGTGCGGCGGGTGGCCGGGGTGCGCTACCCGGTCCTGGTGCCCAATGAGCGGGGTCTGAACCGTGCGCTGGAGCGGGGTGTCACCGATATCGCGGTGTTCGGCAGCGCCACCGAGACGTTCGCCCAGCGCAACCTGAACCGCACCGTGGCCGAGTCGCTGGAGATGTTCGCCCCGGTCGTCGCCAGGGCCAGGGAGGGCGGGCTGGCCGTGCGCGCCTACCTGTCCATGTGCTTCGGCGACCCGTGGGAGGGCGAGGTGCCGATCGAGCAGGTCGTCTCGGTGGCCACCCGCATGATGGCGCTGGGCTGCACCGAGCTGAGCCTCGGCGACACCATCGGGGTGGCCACCCCGGGCCGGGTGGTGGCGCTGCTGGACGCGCTGCGGGCCGCCGGCGTGCCGGTCGAACAGATCGCGGTGCACTTCCACGACACCTACGGTCAGGCGCTGGCGAACACGCTGGCCGCGCTGAACCGGGGAGTCACCATTGTGGACGCCGCGGCGGGCGGTCTCGGCGGCTGCCCGTACGCGAAGAGCGCGACCGGAAACCTGGCCACCGAGGACCTGATCTGGCAGCTGGACGGCCTCGGCATCGAGACCGGGGTGGACCTGGGCCGGCTGGTGGAGACCAGTGCCTGGATGGCCGAGCAGCTGGGCCGGCCGAGTCCGTCCCGGGTGGTGCGTGCACTGACCGGCGGCTGAGCCCAATTAACACTCTGTAACATCCGGCCCGCGGAACTTCCTCTTCCCGCATCGGTGTCGTCACAGTCTGGGCCAGGTGAGTTCCTCCGTCTGCTCACGGTACGTCGCCTGGTCGGCGCAGCGGTGATTGAGTACACTGATCCGAGTGGGTTAGTGGTACCACTTGCAATCACCCATACGGACTGCCCTAGCATGATCCGCGTTGCACCTACCCAGTGTGACGAAATCCCCCGAAGAGGAGACAAGCATGCAGCGACGTCTGCGTATTGCCCTGGCCGTCACGGCCGCCGCCGGAGCGCTCGCCCTGGGCGCCGGCACCGCCTTTGCCGACGCCCCCAGCGAAGGCATCAACGGCGCGAACACCCCGAGCCTGCCGAGCAGTTCGTCCGCCGACGGCATCAGCGGACTCGGCAGCAGCCTCGGCTCGCCGACCCAGACCAGCGACGCGGGCAGCAGCGATGCTGAGGCCGACAGCAGCGACGCCGGCAGCAGCGACGCCACCAGTGGTGCCGCTGCCCCCGGCGGCATGCTGAGCAACGGCTCGATGAACACCCCCTCGCTGACCAGCGTCTCGAAGTAGTTCGTCGCCCGGTCCCCTAGACCGGCGCTCCCCCCGGAACCGGCTGATCAATGTCGATCGGCCGGTTTCGGCGCTTCCGGCAGCCGCGGGTGACGGGTTCGGATGGCTGCCGAGCGGCATGATTCAACTGGCCGACGCCCGTCGTGATCCCCGGCACAAGTATGAGATTCACATATAGGAACACCCAGGTGAGTGGGCCCTTCAGCCTAATGAGCCGATCCAAACGGCCCAACGAATACTCGCCGTCTTGATGATCTCTTCCTAGCGTCGGGCATGCGTGGAGTCAGCCACGCGTTGCCCAACCCTGAGGAGAGACCAGAATGCAGCGTCTCGTACGAGCCACCGTGGCCTCTGTCGCCGCGGCTTCGGCTGCTCTGCTGATCAGCGCCGGCACCGCCAGCGCCGCCACCCCGGCTGCCGCTCCCGCCGCGGTCGTCGCCAGCCAGGCAACCACCTCGGTTCTCGCGGCCGACTCCACGTCGACCTCATCGTCCGGCACCGTCAGCGGTGTGCTCGGCGGCGTGTTCGACACCGTGACCAACCTGCTGCAGTCCCTGGGCCTGTAAGACCCGGTTTCCGAGTCGTCGTGGGGCGTCCTCGGGGCATCGAGCGGGTAGCGCGAGCGGGACCGGTTGGCTCGGCCGGCCGGTCCCGCTCGCTCGGTCGGTCGGTGCGTTCGCTCAGTCGGTGCGCTCGCTCAGCAGGTCCGACGTGCGGGGGCTGAGCGGTGCGGTCAGCAAGGCGGCGACCAGGTCGGTGAGCTGGCTGGCGAACAGCCGGTCGTCCCGCCTCGGCAACGGCTGCCGGGCACGCCGCCCCAGCTCCACGTACACGAACCGGGTCACGGCGAACCGCCGGTGCAGCCGGCCGGCCGCGTCCGCCGGCAGGTACGGCTCCACCAACTCGCTCCAGCGCCGGTGGCGCCCGATCAGCAGGGCGATCGGAGTGCCCGGTGCGAAGATCCAGTCGCTGCGGTTGACCACCTCGGCGGCCACCTGCAGGAACTCCGGCCCGCCGTCGAGGCAGTCCAGCTCCGCGCACAGCGGCATCACCAGCACGTCGGCCAGGTCCCGCAGTCCGGCGGGGCTGTCCGGCGGTGAACTCGTCTGATACCGCTCGAGCAGGATCTCGTGCCGTGGCGCCACCTGCTCGAGATGGTGCTCGAGTACGGCGCGCAGCAGCCCGTCGCGGGAACCGAAGTGGTATCCCACGGCGGTGCTGTTGCGCTGCCCCGCTTCCCTGGTGATCTGGCGCAGCGACACCCCGTCCACCCCGTGCGCCGCGAACAGCCGCTCCGCGGTCCGCCGCAGCCGGGTCACCGTGTCGCCGGCCGCCTCAGGACCGGCGACGTCAGTGCCGGACAGCTCAGTACCGGACAGCTCAGTGCCGGCGACGTTCGCGCCGGTCACAAGTTCGCGGTCGCCGCCGTGAGGTAGTCGGCGAACTTCCGCTCGGCCGCCTCGCGCCGGGTCGGCACGTGCTCGGTGGGCACCTCGGTGGGGGTGTAGCCGCGCAGGAGCCGGCGCGCCACGGTCTCCTTGTGCACCTCGTCGGGCCCGTCGTAGATCCGTGCCGCGCGCGCCGAGCGGTACATCTGCTCCAGCGGCAGGTCGCCGGAGAAGCCGAGCGAGCCGTGCACCTGGATGGCCCGGTCGATCACGTCGTGGAGCACCTTGGCGCCCCAGTACTTGATCATCCCGATCTCCACCCGGGCGTTCGACGCGCCCACCTGGTCCATCGTCCAGGCCGCATGCAGGGTGAGCAGCCGGGCGGCGCGCATCTCGGCGGCCGAGGTGGCGACGAAGTCCTGCACCATCTGCTTGTCCGCCAGGGCCGAACCGTGCGCGTGCCGGCTCACCGCACGCTCGCAGAGCATGTCGAACGCGCGCTTGGACTGGCCCAGCCAGCGCATCGCGTGGTGGATCCGACCGGGACCGAGTCGCTGCTGGGCCAGCCGGAAGCCGTCGCCCGGGTTGCCGATCAGGTTCTCCTTCGGCACCCGCACATCGGTGTAGATGATCTCCGCGTGGCCGCCGTCGAGGCCGCCGGTCCACGGGTGGTCCATCACCGGGATGTCGCGCAGGATGTTCACTCCCGGGGTGTCCACCGGCACGACGATCATCGAAGAACCCTGGTACGGCGAGACGTCCGGGTCGGTCACCGCCATCACGATCAGGAAGTCGGCGATCGAGGCGTTGGACGAGAACCACTTGTGACCGTTGATCACGTACTCGTCACCGTCGAGCACCCCCTGGGTGGACAGCATGGTCGGGTCGGCCCCGGCGCCCGGCTCGGTCATGGAGAAGGCGCTGCGCAGCTCGCCGCGCAGCAGCGGGTGCATCCAGCGCTCCTGCTGCTCCGGGGAACCGCCGATGGCCAGCAGCTCGGCGTTGCCGGAGTCCGGCGCCTGGTTGCCGAACACACCGGGCGCGTAGCGGCACTGGCCCAGGATCTCGTGCATCAATCCGAGCTTGACCTGACCGAACCCGCCGCCACCGAGCTCGGGCGGCAGGTGCGAGGCCCACAGCCCACGCTCCTTGACCTGCTCCTTGAGCGGCGCGGTGATCCGGCCGAACGTCGCCCAGTCCAGGTCCAGGGTCTCCAACGGGATGATCTCTTCTCGGACGAAGTCGCGCATCCACGCCAACTTCTCCTCGAACTCGGGTTCGGTCGAGAAATCCCACGCCATCTCCGGTTACCGGCCTCTCCGTAGTGTGCGTCGCAAACTCTGACTCTTACGTCGACTGCACTAGAATGTAGAGCAAGTGCATTAATTGCGGAAGTAGCGTACCCGGAGCGCTCCGGTGATCATCAGTACCTGAGGGCGAATCCGAGCGCGCGAAACAGCCCTCAGGTACTGATGATCAAGAAATGCTAAAGCCAGCGAGGCGGTTTCGGGACCGCGATCTCGCCGGTCTCACCCCGTGCCGCGAGGCCACCGGGGACGCCTCGGCCGACCAGCCAGCCGGCCAGGTCCGCGACGCTGCCGGTCAGCGTGATCGGCGCGCCGACCGCCGGGCCGAGGCGCAGAGTGCGCTCCCGGTCGGTGGGGCGCAGCAGTACGGCCGGGCAGTCCTCGCGACCGGAGAGCGTCCCGCAGACGTCGGTGAGCAGCGCGTCCAGCACGCCGGCCGGCAGATCGTCCATCCGCGCGCCGGCGGCCAGGTCCACCGTGTGCAGCCACACCTCGCGCACCCGCATCCACGGCACCTCGGTGGCCGGGATCGTCCGACCCTGTGCGCTGCGCAGCGGGGCCTGCCAGGTCGTGTCGTCGAGTGCGCCGAGCGCCTCGGTCAGCGCGGCGGCGGTACCCGCCAGGTCCTCGCGCAGCCGGCCCGCCGAGAGGGTGGCGGACTCCTCGATGTCGGCGTCGCGCTGAGTCGGGCTGGCGTACATCGGTGTCTCCACGCCCGTGCGGGCCCAGGCCGCCAGCCGGCTCAGTGCCTCAGCGTTGCGGGCGAGGTGCCCGACCAGGTGTGCCCGACTCCAGCCGGGCAGTCCGCTGGGCTGGCGCAGCTCGTCGTCGGTGAGCCGATCGACGGCGTCGAGCAGGAAGCTGGTGCCGGTGTACATCCAGGACAGTGTGCCGGCCAGGTCGTGCCCGCTCATCAGGTTCTCCGATCAGTGCTCGCCACGGAGATCCTGCCAACTCCGGACGAGGCCCGCTCACCGACGGACTCAGGACACCCGGGTCGAAAACTAGGAGGCGTCCAGTTCGGCCACCCGAGGTTCACTGGCGCGGCGCCCCAGAAGCAGGGTGTCCACGTAGGCCTCGGCGGGTTCCCTGAGCAGTTCGTGGGCCTCGAGGAACACCTCGTGCGCGGCCCGGCCGGCCCAACCGTCGGGGAGCAGCTGTGCGGGCAGGTCGGGGTCGCGGTGCGGGAACGCGCGGTAGTCGTGGACCAGCTGTACCCGCTCGACCAGGGCGGCCTTGCCGTGCAGCTCGCCGGCGCGGTACCTGGACAGCCGGGGCCGGTACCTCGCCAGCATCTCGGCGTAGTCCCGGTTCAGCGATCCCAGGCACCACGAGCGCGCGGCCATCTCCCGGTCCACGTCGGCGCTCCCGGACCGCGCCTTGAAGGTGTCCATCCGGATCACCGGCCGGTCCGCGAAGCTCGCCTTGACGTCACTGATCCGGTCGTGCGGGCTGAGCCAGACCGACGAGGACAACGGCCCGAACCCCAGCCAACACAGCTTCCTGCGGAGCTGCTCACGCAGCGCGCGCTCGGTCTCGGGCACCGAGTAGATGACCATGTGCCACTGGCCGTCCCACGGATCGTTACCGCGGTGGAAGATCCGGGAGCGGCCCACCTCGAGCTGCCGCGCGGCGGAGTCGGTCAGCAGGTAGGTGGTCTCCCGGCCGTCCCGCCGGCTGCCCAGCCAACCTTCCTTGCGTAATCGGGCGACCACTACCCGGACGGTTGGCTCGGGCACCCCGAAGCAGTCCATCAGCGCGATCAAGCTCCGTAACCGGACCTCGCCGCCCCGATCCCCCAGGTAGTCGCCGAACAGGTCAAAGACCAACCCGCGAGCCTTCATGTTTCCTCCTGGCCACGGCCGATCGCCCCCCATCCGCGGTCGTCTGTTCCGGTCAGCACTGGTCGTGTTGCGGCCAGGGACCCGGCGACCACCCCTGCGCCGGACCCGTCTTGGACGGCCGCATAGTTGCACAGAGTGAGACCGCTTACGGAGCGTCACGGCCGGCGACACGGCACTCTCCGCACCTTCGGGTTCGTTTGGTCCGCCGGACGTAACCCCGGGGTGTGACTGATGAGGCTCGACTCAGTCAGCGGCGATCCGGTTCGGCGCTGGGCATATGGTTGAACGCCCAACCACAACAAGGAGCGCCGCATGAAGTTCCGCGTCAAGGCACGGCAGATCCCGCTCCGGCTGGCGACCGGCGCGTTCATCCTCAACTCCGGTCTGCAGAAGCGGACCGCCGACGAGCAGACCGCCGCCCAGCTGCACGGTTTCACCGCCGGCACCTATCCGGTGGTCAAGAGCCTGGAACCGGCCAACTTCCTCAAGCTGCTCTCGGCAGGCGAGATCGCGCTCGGTGCGGCGCTGCTGCTCCCGGTCGTGCCCGGGCTGCTGGCCGGTGCAGGCCTGACCGCGTTCTCGGCGGGCCTGCTCGGGCTCTACCTGCGCACCCCCGGCATGCGCGAGGAAGGCAGCCTGCGCCCCACCCAGCAGGGCCTGCCGATCGCCAAGGACGTCTGGATGCTCGGCTCCGGGCTCAGTTTGGTCGTGGACTCGCTGACCGACCGGAGGTCCTGAGCCTCAGCAGTCGTAGTCGACGGTCACCGTGTCGGTGGTGGGCAGCGACTGGCAGGTCAGCACGTAGCCGGCGGCCAGCTCGTCGTCCTCCAGCGCGAAGTTGCGCCGCATGGTCACCTCGCCGTCGGTGACCATCGCCCGACAGGTGCCGCACACGCCGCCCTTGCAGGCGAACGGCAGGTCACCCCGCACCCGCTGGGCCGCGTCCAGCACCGAGACGGCGCGGGGCAGCGTCAGCGTGGTGGACCGGCCGTTGAGCACCACGGTGACCTCGCTGGTCTCACCGTCGACGGAGGTGTCCACATCGACGTGGCGCAGCTCCGGCGGCGGCTCACCGACGTAGAACAGCTCACGGTGCACCCGCTTGCGCTCGACGCCGAGCTCACCGAGGACCGTCACGGCGGCCTCCGTCATACCCAGCGGGCCGCACAGCCACCAGTCGTCCACGTCCTCGGTGTCGACCAGCAGGGTGAGCAGCTCGCGCAGCTTGTCCGCGTCGAGGCGGCCGGAGAAGATCTCCGCCTCCATCGGCTCGCGGGACAGCACGTGCAGCAGGTGAAGCCGGGGTCCGTAGGCGTTCTTCAGGTCGGCGAGCTCCTCGGTGAACATCACCGTGTCGGTGCGCCGGTTGCCGTAGAGCAGGGTGACCCGGACGTCGGGATGCGCAGCGAGCAGGCTCGATGCGATGGACAGCACCGGGGTGATACCCGAGCCGGCCGCGATCAGGCCGTGATGGGTGCCCGCCCGCAGCTCGGGGGTGAACGAACCGGACGGCGGACCGACCTCGATCTCGTCGCCCGCTCTGACCCGGTCCACCAGCCACTCGGAGAACAGCCCGGAGTCCACCCGCCGCACGCCGACCCTCGGCGCGGCGCCGACCGGTGCGCAGATCGAGTACGACCGGCGCTCCTCGCCGTCGGCGGTGAGCTGGCGCAGCGTCAGGTACTGCCCGGGGCGGAACGCGTACTGCTCGCGCAGCGCCTCCGGTACCTCGAAGCTGACCGCGACGGCGTCCTCGCATAGCCGCTCCACGCCGGCCACCCGCAGGGTGTGGAACCCGCTGCGTGCTGGCGCGACCACCTCGTCGGTGCCGGCTGGCGCACTCACCTCAGATCTCCTTGCGTGTGGTCGTCTTCGGGATCGCTCCGCTCCTCGCTCGCTGGCGCTCGCTGCGATGCTCACTCACCCTCAGATCACGCTGCCCTCTGGTCGTCCTCGGGATCGCTCCGCTCCTCGCTCGCTGGCGCTCGCTGCGATGCTCACTCACCCTCAGATCACGCTGCCCTCTGGTCGTCCTCGGGATCGCTCCGCTCCTCGCTCGCTGGCGCTCGCTGCGATGCTCACTCACCCTCAGATCTCCTTCATATGTTCGAAGGGTTCACGGCAGGCGGGACAACGCCGCAGCTCGGTGCACGCGGTCGGGCCGAACCGGGACAGCTCCTCGGTGGCCGGCGCGCCGCAGCGCGGGCAGCGCACCGCCGACGACGACGGCGGGTCCAGGGTCAGCGGGATCGGACCGGCGGCCGCGGCCGACACGCGCCCTGGCGGCGCGACACCGGCCTCGGCCAGCTTGCGGCGGCCGTCCTCGGTGATCCAGTCGGTGCTCCACGGCGGCGAGAACACAGTGCGCACCTCGACCTGGCGGTATCCGGCGTCGGCCAGCGCGGTCCGCAGGTCGGCGCGCATCTCCTCCAGCGCCGGGCAGCCGGAGTAGGTCGGCGTGATGGTCACCGTGACCGCCCTGTCGCCGTCGCGCACCTCGACCGAACGGACCACGCCCAGGTCGGCAAGGGTCAGCATCGGCATCTCGGGGTCGACGACGGTGCCCACGACGTCGGCCGCGTTCTGTGCTCGTGAGTTCTGTGCTCGTGAGTTCTGGGCTCGTGAGTGGCGAGTGGTCTCAGGGGACCACTCCGCACTCACGGGGGTCACCACGTCGCCTCCGGGTGTTGCCGGGCCAGGCTCTGCATCTCGGCGAGCACGTGCCCGAGCGCCTCGGTGTGCACGCCCTGGCGACCACCCCGGCCGCCGATCGTGCCGGCGCCGGGCAGCCGCGGCCGGGTCAGCGTGGCGCGGCCGAGCACCTCGTCGAGCACCGCGTCGACCTCGTCGCGCACCCCGGCGGGATCCACCGCGACACCGGCGGCCACCAGTCGACGCTCCACGTCGGAGGCGCGGAACAGCTCGTCGACCCTCGGCCACGCCCACTCCAGCGCCGCCTGCATCCGCCGGCGCGACTCGTCGGTGCCGTCGCCGAGGCGCAGTGTCCAGCGCGCCGCGTAGTCCCGGTGGTAGGTCAGCTCCTTGACGCCCTTGCCGGCCACCGCGGCGAGCACCGGGTCCGCGGAGTCACGCAGCCGGTCGAGCAGCGCCAGCCGCCAGGACGAGAAGATCAGCAGCTGCGCGATCGCCTTCCCGAAGTCGCCGTCGTTGCCCAGCTCGGCGAGTGCCACGTTGCGGAACTCGGCGTCGCCGCGCCAGTAGGCGAGCTGGTCCTCGTCCCGGGCCGGACCGCTAGCCGTGCCGGCCGTGCCTTCGCGCGCCGTGCCTTCGACGTGCGCCGCGCGGGCCAGCAGCACCCGGGCCTGGCCGAGCAGGTCGAGCGCGGTGTTGGCCAGCGCCACCTCCTCCTCCAGCTCGGGCGCGTTGCTGACCCACTCGGCGAGGCGCTGGCTGTAGATCAGCGCGTCGTCGCCGAGCATCAGGCAGTACTCGGCCAGGTCAGCGGCGTCCACCCCGGCCGGGACCGGCGCGGTCAGCTCGGTGGCCTCGGTGTCGAACCCGGTGCCGAACGCCCAGTGGGTGTCACCGTGATCCTCGGTCAGCCCTTCGTAGACATTGGTCCCGTGCCCGTCGTGCCCGCCGTGTACGACCTCGTTCGCTGCGTTCACAGGTGCGGCACCTCCTCGGGGATGTCGTAGAACGTCGGGTGCCGGTAGACCTTGTCGCCGGCCGGGGCGAAGAACGGGTCCTTCTCCGCCGGGCTGGACGCGGTGATGTCGTCGGCGCGGACCACCCAGATGCTCACGCCCTCGTTGCGCCGGGTGTAGACGTCGCGCGCGTTGTGCAGCGCCATCTCGGCGTCGGCCGCGTGCAGCGAACCCACGTGCACGTGGTTCAGGCCGCGCTTGCCCCGGACGAACACCTCGTACAGCGGCCAGCCGCCGCGCCCGCGCTGCCTCGACGGCTCGCTCGCCCGCTCGCTCATGCCCGCGCCTCCCGCTTCGTTGCCTGCTTGGCCGCGTAGGCGTCCGCCGCATCCCGTACCCACGCACCGTTGTCGTGCGCCCGGCGCCGGTGCGCGATCCGCTGCGCGTTGCACGGCCCGCCGCCGCTGACCACAGCCTTGAACTCGGACCAGTCCGGTTCGCCGTAGTCGTGCGCCTTGCGCTCGTCGTTCCAGCGCAGGTCCGGATCGGGCAGCGTCACGCCCAGGGCCTCGGCCTGCGGCACCGACATGTCCACGAAGCGCTGGCGCAGCTCGTCGTTGGTGTGCCGCTTGATGCCCCAGGTCATCGACTGCTGGGTGTTCGGCGAGTCCCCGTCCGGCGGGCCGAACATCATCAACGACGGCCACCACCAGCGGTTCGTCGACTCCTGGACCATCTCCCGCTGAGCGTCCGTGCCCCGCATCATGGTCATCAGCAGCTCGTAACCCTGGCGCTGGTGGAACGACTCCTCCTTGCAGACCCGGATCATCGCCCGGGCGTACGGGCCGTACGAGCAGCGGCACAGCGGCACCTGGTTACAGATCGCCGCACCGTCCACCAGCCAGCCGATCACCCCGATGTCGGCATACGACAGCGTCGGATAGTTGAAGATCGACGAGTACTTCTGCCGGTTCGTGATCAGCTTCTCGGTGAGCTCGGCGCGGTCAACCCCGAGGGTCTCGGCCGCCGCGTAGAGGTACAGCCCGTGCCCGGCCTCGTCCTGGACCTTGGCCAGCAGGATCGCCTTGCGGCGCAGGCTCGGCGCCCGCAGGATCCAGTTCCCCTCCGGCTGCATGCCGATGATCTCCGAGTGCGCGTGCTGAGCGATCTGCCGGATCAACGTGGCCCGGTAGGCGTCCGGCATCCAGTCCCGGGGTTCGATGCGCTGGTCGGCCGCGATCGTTCCGTCGAACAGCGCTTCGACGGAGGGCTCGGCGTGATGCTCGGTGGTGGTCACGGCGCGTCTCCTATGAACCGAATGTTCGTTCGTTTCATCATGACGCAGCGGACCGGGCGGCGCAAGGCGGAGCGGCCACCTGTCGCACTTTTGCCGCCGTCCGCACCCCGGGCTGGAGGCCGCACAGACCGCGTGCAGACCGCACACACCCTGTAACCCCTGTGCCACGTAGACGCGGTCTGTGCGAGCCGAGGTCCGACCCGGCCACCGAGCGCCCACGTCACGACCGCTCGGGGGCTCGGGGGGCTCGGGGGTGACTCAGGCCGGCGGGAGGATGCCGTCGGAGACGACCCGCACCACGTCGGCCGGCAACGTCTTTGAGCCGCTGCGCCCTGGCCGGTACCACTCGATCAACGAGTTGACCGTGCCGGACAGCAGCCGGGCGGCCAGCGCCGGCTCGACGTCGGAGCGGATCTGGCCGGCCGCGCCGGCGTCGGCCACCAGCGTGGCGATGCTCGCGTCGAACTCGCGGCGCCGCGCCAGCGCCCACCGCTCGGTCTCAGTGTTGCCCCGGACCCGCAGCAGCAGCGTGACGTAGGGCAGCTCACTGGTCAGCACCTCGACCTGCCGGTAGACGATGTGCCGCAGTCGCTCCAGCGGGGTGCCCTCGCGCGCGGCCGGCTCGTCGAGGATGCCGAACAGGCCGTCCAGCGCGCGGCTGAGTGCGGCGCGCAGCAACTCCTCCTTGCCGCTGACGTGGTGGTAGAACGACGACTTGGTGATCCCGGCGGCGCGGGACAGATCTTCCATGCTGGTCGCGTCGTAGCCCCGCGTGTTGAACTCGGTCACCGCCACGGCCAGCAGCGAGGTCGCGTCGTACACCTGGCGGCGGGTCCCGTCGCCGGCCCGGGTGCGCCGGGTGCGCGGTGGCGGGCCGGCCGGATCGGACGGGGCGGCGGCCGTCACGCGCCCTCGAAAGTCGGGCGCTGCTTGGCCAGGAAGGCATCCACCGCGCCCTGGTGGTCCCTGGTCACCCCGAGCCTGGCCTGTCCGGCCCCTTCGCCGGCCAGCACCGTCTCCAGCGGCGAGACCGCCCCGAGCGCGAGCGCCTTCTTGATCTCGGCGTACGCGGCCGTCGGGCCGGCGGCCAGGCGGCGTGCCAACTCGAGCGCGGCACCGAGCACCTCGCCGGCCGGGACGACCGCGCGCACCAGCCCCCACTCCTTGGCCTGCTCGGCGCTGAACGACTCGCCGAGCAGCATCAACTCGGTGGCCCTGGCCGCGCCGAGCGAGTGCACCAGGCTGGCGGACAGCCCGGAGTCGGCGGTCAGCCCGATGGCCGCGAACGCGGTGGCGAACGGGGCGCCCTCGGCGGCGACGCGCAGGTCGCAGGCCAGCGCGAAGCCCAGTCCGGCACCGACCGCGCCGCCGTTGATCGCCGCGACCACCGGCTTGGGCATCTCGGCGAGCGCACGGACGATCGGGTTGTAGTGCCGCTCCACGGTATTGAAGCTGGTAGCCGGGTCGGCGCGCAGTGTCTCGGCATGCTCGCCGAGATCCTGCCCGACGCAGAACGACTTGCCGCTGCCGGTCAACACCACGGCGCGAACCTCGGCGTCGCCCGCCACCAGGTTCAGCGCCTCGACCAGCGCTTCTTTCAGCTCGACGGTGAGGGCGTTGCGCCGCTGCGGCCGGTTCAGCGTGACGACGGCGACGGCGGGGTCCTTCTCGTCGCGGTCGACGCGGACCGCCGGTTCCTGGGTTTCCGGGGTGCTCACGGCACCATGCTAACGGTCGAATCGACCGAACGATCGTTCCCCACAGGGCGATTGTTGCGCCGACACCCGGGGACCGTCAGCCGGCGCCCGGCGCTTCTACCGGAGCCCGTCCGTCAGCTGGCGCCCGGCGCACCGTAGCGCAGCCCGTCCATCAGCAGGTCGAGCAGCCGTCCGGCCCGGGCCGACCCGTCCGGCGCCTCGGCGGCCGCCCAGGCCCCACGCAGCGCGAGCACCACATCGTCCGGCGGCACGTCGGCGCGGATGGTGCCGGCGGCGGCCCCGGCCCCCAGCAATGCATCCAGCGCGGTCACGAGCTGCCGGTAGGTGTGCCCGAACAGGTTGGAGTCCGGCGAGACCGCCGCGCGCAGCGCCGCCGCCATGCCGTGCTTGGTGGCGAAATAGGTGACGAACCGGTCCATCCAGGCGCGCAGCGCCTCATCCGGCGGCAGCTCGGCGAGCAGCTCGTCGACCGCGTGGCAGACCCGGTCGACCTCCTGCCGGTAGACCGCCTCGACAAGATCACCCCGGGTCGGGAAGTGCCGGTACAACGTGCCGATGCCGACACCGGCGCGCTTGGCGATCGACTCCAGGGGCACCTCGGAATCGGTACCCGACAGCATCTCGACCGCCACTACCAGCAGCTTCTCCCGATTGCGCCGGGCGTCCGCGCGCATCGGCCGGGCATCGGTCACAACGCGCACCACCTCAGGGTTGCTAATCGGAGGTCCCTCCGGTTAGTCTCGAACGTACCGGAGGTTCCTCCGGTTGAGTCCATGATAGCTGTGGGAGCACACTGATGACCCGCATCACCACCCCCTTCAACTTCGAGTCCACCGCCGCCGAGGTGGCCGCCGGCACCGACCTGTCGGGCAAGCGCGCGATCGTCACCGGCGGCGCGTCCGGCATCGGCATCGAGACCGCCCGTGCACTGGCCGGCATCGGCGCCGACGTCACCCTCGCGGTGCGCAACACCGACACAGGCGCCCTGGTCGCCGCCGACATCACCGCGAGCACCGGCAACGCCTCCGTGCAGGTCGCCCCGCTGGACCTGACCGACCGGGCGTCCATCGCGGCCTTCATCGCCGGCTGGCACGGTCCGCTGCACCTGCTGGTCAACAACGCCGGTGTGATGGCCACCCCGGAGACCCACACCGCGGAAGGCTGGGAGCTGCAGTTCGCGACCAACCACCTGGGGCACTTCGCCCTGGCCACCGGGCTGCACAGCGCGCTCGTCGCCGGTGCGTCCGCCGGGGAGGCCCGCATCGTGGTGGTCAGCTCGAGCGCGACGTTCCGGTCGCCGGTGATCTTCGACGACCTGCACTTCAAGCACCGGCCGTACGACCCGTGGGATGCCTACGGCCAGTCCAAGACGGCGAACGTGTTGTTCGCGGTGGGCGCCACCGCACGCTGGGCGGGCGAGGGCATCACCGCGAACGCCCTGATGCCCGGCGCGATCAGGACCAACCTGCAGCGCCACGTCGGCGGGCTCCGGGCGCAGCGCTACCTGTGGAAGACCCCGGAGCAGGGCGCTTCGACGTCGGTGCTGCTGGCCACCTCACCGCTGCTCAAGG
This sequence comes from Pseudonocardia sp. Cha107L01, assembly GCF_052566575.1. Classification (NCBI taxonomy): domain Bacteria; kingdom Bacillati; phylum Actinomycetota; class Actinomycetes; order Pseudonocardiales; family Pseudonocardiaceae; genus Pseudonocardia; species Pseudonocardia sp. Cha107L01. The sequence continues at coordinate 2,117,691 of NZ_CP199579.1, read as the reverse complement.
GCATCGGCGGGCGCTACTTCGTGAACAACGAGGAGGCGGTCGTGGTGGACGAGGCGCCCGCCGACCTGACCGGGGTGCCGGCCTACGCACTCGACCCGGTCAGCGCCGACCGCCTCTGGGAGGTCTCCGAGCAGCTCGTCGGCTGACGTATACGCAACAGCCAGGCGTGTGGCCATGACCACCAGGACCTGAGGGCTGTTTGGGAGCTCGGAAACAGCCCTCAGGTACTGTTGATCATGAAACTGGACGCCTAGTCCTGCTCGCTGGACTCGAACCGCTCGTGGCCGACCACCCGCAGCAGGTCCAGCTGCGCCGCGGTGTCACTGCCCGGCGGCGCGGTGAAGACGACGAACCGCTGGTCCTCGGCGGGGGTCAGCAGCAGCTCGCTGTCCAGCTCGAGCGGACCCAGTACCGGGTGCTGGATTCGCATCCGGCTCGCCCGGCGCACCGCCACGTCGTGCTCGTCCCAGAGCGCGGCGAACTCGGCGCTGTCCCTGCGCAACCGGCGCAGCAGGGCGGCCGCCGTCGGGTCGTTGCCCCGGCGGGCGACCGCTCCGCGCAGGTCCGCCACGTGCACCCGGCTGTAGTACTCGTGCTCGCCGACCGGGTACAGCTCGCGCACGCCGGGGTCGGTGAACCAGCGCCACACCACGTTGCGGTCGGACTCCTCCACCGAGCACATACCGCCGAACAACAGCCGGGCCAGGCTGTTCTGCGCGAGCAGGTCACCGAGGTCGGTGAGGATCTGCGCCGGCGCGTGCTCGAGCTGGTCCAGCAGCGCGAGCAGCCCGGGCCGGACGTGGTCGCCGGCCCTGGCCCCGGCCGGAGCGTGGTGCCCGGCGAGCACGAACAGGTGGTCCCGCTCGTCGTCGGTCAACCGCAGCGCGCGGGCCAAGGCGGCGAGCACCTGGGAGGACGGCCGAGGGCCGCGCTGCTGCTCGAGCCGCACGTAGTAGTCGGTGGACATCCCGACCAGCTGGGCAACTTCCTCGCGGCGCAGGCCGGGGGTGCGCCGGCGCCCCGAGACGGGCAGCCCGACGTCCCTCGGGCGCAGCCGTTCCCGGCGCCGGCGGAGAAAGTCGGCCAGCTCGCTGCGGTCCATGCCACGATCATCGCCCGTTTCGGCCGGCGTAGCCACAGACCGACAGTCCCTGTCAACGTTCACCACGGGCGGCCAGCCTGGGGTCATGAGCCTGAAGCTGAGCGAGGACCTCGACGTACCGACCGTGATCAGCACCTACCTCGCGGCCAAGCTGGGCAGCGAGGTCGACACCATTCTGGACTGCTTCACCGACGACGCCCTGGTGCACGACGAGGGCAAGGACCACCTCGGCAGGGTCGCCATCCGCGCCTGGCTCGGTGAGCTGGCCAGCAAGTACACCCTCACGTACCGCGTGCTCGGCGCACACCGCTGGTCCGCCACCGCGCCGCCCACCACCGCGCCGACCACGGCGGCGGCGCTGCGGGTCGAGGTCGCCGGCAACTTCCCGGGCAGCCCGGTCGTGCTGCACCAGCACTTCAGCCTCGCCGGCGACCGGATCGCCGCACTCACCATCTGCCCGTGACACCGCGCCCGGGGCACAGCCCGCACCCCACCCGCAACGAACAGGGAAGCCACAAATGACCACAGCGACGAACGGGGAACTGGCCGGCCGCACCGCGGTGGTCACCGGCGGCAGCAAGGGCATCGGCGCCGCGATCACCGCGCGGCTGGCCGGCGCCGGCGCGACCGTCCTCACCACCGCCCGCTCCGCACCGGCCACGCTGCCGACCGGGGTGCGGTTCGTGCGGGCCGACGTGAGTACCCCGGAGGGAGTCGACGCGGTGGCCGCCGCGGCCGGCGAACAGCTCGGCGACGTGGACATCATCGTGCACGTGGTCGGCGGCTCCGACCAGGAACCGGGCGGCGCCGTCGCCACCGCCGACAAGGTCTGGCAACACAGCCTGGACATGAACCTGATGTCCGCCGTCCGGCTGGACCGGGCGCTGCTGCCGGCCATGCTGGCGCGCGGCCGGGGCGCGATCGTGCACGTCACCTCGGTGCAGCGCACCACCCCGCTGCCCACCACCGTGCCGTACGCGGCGGCCAAGGCGGCACTGGCCAACTACAGCAAGAACCTCGCCAACCAGGTCGCCCCGGCCGGGGTACGGGTGAACAGTGTGTCGCCCGGATTCGTGGAGACCGAGGCGGCCGCCGGCATGGTGCGCGCGCTCGCTGAGGCGGACGGGATCGACGAGGCCACCTCCCGCCGGCGGATCATGGACTCGATCGGCGGCATCCCGCTGGGGCGCCCGGCCCACCCGGACGAGGTCGCCGAGCTGGTCGGTTTCCTGGTCTCGGACCGCGCACCCAGCATCGTCGGGGCCGAGTACCGGATCGACGGCGGCAGCACCCGCACCGTCTGAGGACCTGTGAGTGGTACTGCCTGTGAGTGGTGTTGGTCGCCAGGGCGACCGACTCCACTCACAGGCAGCCGCGGGGACTCAGCCGGCGACCTCGGCCAGCGCCGACTCGAAGACCGACAACCCCTCGTCGAGCAGCTCCTCGCTGATCACCAGCGGCGGCAGGAACCGCAGGACGTTGCCGAAGGTGCCGCAGGTCAGGGTGAGCAGGCCGTTGCGGTGGCAGGCCGCCGTCAGCGCCGCCGTGACCGCCGGGTCTGGCGTCTTGGCGCCGGAGTCACTGACCAGCTCCACAGCCTGCATCAGCCCACGCCCACGCACCTCACCGATGACCGGGTACTTCGAGGCCAGCGTGTCCAGCCGGGACCGCAGCACGCCGCCCAGCTGACGGGCCCGCTCGACCAGGTTGTCCTCGCGCATGGTCTCGATGGCGCCGAGGGCCGCCGCGCAGGCGATCGGGTTGCCGCCGTAGGTGCCGCCGAGGCCACCGGTGTGCACCGCGTTCATCAGCTCGGCGCGACCGGTCACGGCGGCCAGCGGCAGCCCGCCGCCGATCGCCTTGCCGGTGGTGATCAGGTCCGGTACGACGTTCTCGTGGGTGCTGGCGAACCAGTCGCCGGTGCGGCAGAAACCGGTCTGCACCTCGTCCGCGATGAACACGATGCCGTTCTGGTGGCACCACTCGGCGACGCGCGCGACGAAACCGGGCGCGGGCACGATGAAGCCGCCCTCACCCTGGATCGGCTCGAGCAGCACGGCGGCGGTGTTCAGCTCGCCGACCTGCGCGTGCACCATTTCGACGAAAGCCGCAAATGCTTCAGCGGAGCAGCGCTCCGGGCCGGTCGGCCAGCGGTACGGGTAGGCCATCGGCACCCGGTAGATCTCACCGGCGAACGGGCCGAAGCCGGACTTGTACGGCATCGCCTTGGCGGTCAGCGCCATGGTCAGGTTGGTCCGCCCGTGGTAGCCGTGGTCGAAGGCCACGACGGCGTCCCGGCCGGTGGCGTAGCGGGCGATCTTCACCGCGTTCTCCACCGCCTCGGCGCCGGAGTTGAACAGCGCGGAGCGCTTCTCGTGGTCGCCGGGGGTCAGCTCGTTGAGCTGCTCGCAGACCTCCACGTACGGCTCGTAGGAGGTGACCATGAAGCAGGTGTGGGTGAACTTCTCGACCTGCTCGCGCACCCGGGCCACCACCCGGGGGTCGCTGTTGCCGACGCTGGTCACCGCGATCCCGCTGGCGAAGTCGATCAGCTGATTGCCGTCGACATCGCGCAGGATCGCGCCTGACGCTTCGTCGATGTAGATGGGCAGTACCGCGCCGATACCGGCGCTGACCGAGCGCACCCGGCGCTCTTGGAGGGCGGCCGACCTGGGGCCGGGAACGGCAGTGACGAGCTCGCGGCGCTGAGCAACCATGTGCGGCACGCTAGTGGCCAGGCAAGCCCCCTAGGCCTGTGCAGACTGGCCGATTCCACCGGACGGGTCGCCAGTTCGTCCAGTTGACCGGCGCTCCCGTTCCTCCAGCCGCAACGCGAGCCAGAGTTCGGCGCGCAGGTCCGGGGAATCCAGCTCCCGCCCGAGCAGCCGTTCCACCTTGTGCATCCGGTTGCGCAGGGTGTGCCGGTGCACGCCCAGCTCGGAGGCGGCCGGGTCCCACTGCCCGTGGTGCGCCAGCCACACCCGCAGCGAGCGCAGCAGGTCACCCCGGCGGGCGGCCGTGGCGGCGGATGCGGCCTCGGCGTCCGCGCGCAACGGCCGCAGCAACGCAGTGGCGAACTCGGCGGCGGTATCCGCCGGCAGCAGCTCGAGCAGGCCCAACTGGGGCACGTCCCGGAACCAGGTGACCCGGGTGTCCGAGCCGGTGCCGTAGGAGGCGGCCCGCTGCGCCTGCCCACGCGCGCGGGCCAGCTCGGCGTAACCGGACGGCTCGGACACCCCGATCCGCAGCCCGTCGATACCGCGCAGCACCCGCAGCAGCCGCTCCGCGTCGCCCCGCGAGACCAGGCAGACCAGCGCGTCGTCCAGTTCGCCGTACAGCACCCGGGCGGCCGCGAGCTGCCGGTCCGCGACCAGCCGCTCCCGCGCCGCGACCAGCACGAACCGGCCGGCCCGGCACTCCAGCGCGAGCACCGGCTCAGCCGGCAGCCCGTTCCACAGCTCGTCGGCCACCGAGTCGACCAGGTTGCTCTGCCCGGCCAGCAGCAACCGCAGCACACTCGCCTGCAGTCGCCTGCTGCCCTGCCCGACCACCCGGGACCGGTCCAGCGACAGCGTGCACAGCGGCACCGCCGCGTTCACCACCTGCCGCTCGGTGGCGGTGAGCCGGGCGGGCCGGCCGATGGCCAGGTAGCCGAGCACCTCGGTACCGGCGGTCAGCGACTGCACCCAGATCTCGGTGTCGCCGTCGCGGGCCACCAGACTGGCCGCACCGGGGGCGTCGCGCAGCCTGGCCAGGTCGGCGCGCAGGGTGGCCCGGTTCCCGGCCGCCTCCGCCGGTGAGCTGGCCAGCACGGCGCCGCCCCGGTTCAGCAGCAGCCCCCAGCCGCCGATCAGCCGCCGCACCTCGTCCAGCACCGCGGCCAGCCCACCCCGGCCGACCGCGGCGGCGGTGAGCCCCCGCTGGGCGTGCATCAGGTACTCGTTGGCGGCCAGCTCACGCCGGTTGATCGCCTGGGCGACCGCGCGGGTGATGGCGAGGAACGGGACGGCCCTGGGTACGACGAGCAGCGGCAGCCCGACCCGGTCGGCGGCGGCGATGAGCGCCGGCGGGACCTCGTCCCAGTGCACCCCGACGCCGAAGCCGATGGCCGCGACGCCGGCGTCGGCCAGCCGGTCCACGTAGGTGTGCTGGGCCTGTTCACCGGCCGGCAGGCTGACGCCGATGAGCAGCAGCAGCTCGCCGCCGCGCAGGAACTCGGTCGGGTCGACCATCTCGCTGACGTGCGCCCAGGACACCTCACGGTCCAACCCGACGGCGCCGGCGACCACCCGCAGCCGCAGCTCGGGCAGCGTGAGCAGGTCCCGGACCGGGATGGTCCAGCCGTTGCCGGGTGCCGGCGAACTGTCCGACATGTCGCTCACCCCGCCGCTCGTCCCTCGACCGGATAACACTGTCCAGAATGGCGCAGTCTAGGCGTTATAGCGCCACATAATGGCCATCCTGATACCTCCGCTTCACGACGCACACTTCCATCAGCAAGAACCTCGTAGGAGATGGTGCGATGAGTACGCCTTTCTGGGTGGCCGGCAAGCCCGCGAGTGGCCCGGACACCGCGGTGATCCGCAGCCCGTACGACAACTCGGTCGCCGGTGAGCACGACCTGCCCGGCTCCGACGACGTCGAGCGCGCGGTGCAGGCCGCCGCCGACGTGAGCGCCGAGACCGCCGCCCTGCCCGCCCACGTGCGGGCCGACGCGCTGGACCACGTGTCCCGCTCACTGGCCGACCGGTCCGACGAGATCGCCGGGCTGATCACCGCCGAGTCCGGCAAGCCGCTGAAGTGGTCCCGGGTCGAGGTCAACCGCGCGGTGTCCACCTTCCGGTGGGCCGCCGAGGAGGCGCGCCGCTTCTCACCGAAGATGCAGCGCCTGGACACCGACCCCGGCGGCGTCGGGCGGACCGCGATGATCCGCCGGGTGCCCCGAGGCCCGGTACTGGGCATCACGCCGTTCAACTTCCCGCTCAACCTGGTCGCGCACAAGGTCGCGCCGGCCATCGCGGTGGGCGCGCCGATCGTGCTCAAGCCCGCGCCCGGCACCCCGCTGACCGCGCTGGCCCTCGGCGAGATCCTGTCCGGTACCGACCTGCCGGCCGGTGCCTGGTCGGTGCTGCCGGTGCCGAACAGCGCCGCGCCCGGGCTGGTCGCCGACCCCAGGCTGCCGATCGTCTCGTTCACCGGCAGCGTGCCGGTGGGCTGGAGCATCAAGGACAGCGTGCCGCGCAAGCACGTCGCGCTGGAGCTGGGCGGCAACGCGGCGGTTCTGGTCACCCCGGACTGGACCGACCTCGACTACGCCGCGCAGCGCATCGCCACCTTCGCGATGTACCAGGCCGGCCAGTCCTGCATCTCGGTGCAGCGGGTGTACATCCACACCACGCACTGGGACGAGCTGCGGTCGAAGATCGTCGCCGAGGTGCGCAAGCTGGTCACGGGTGATCCGAGGGACCCGCGTACCGACGTCGGCCCGATGATCAACCTGGCTGCCGCCGAGCGGGTCGAGGCCTGGGTGACCTCGGCCGTGTCGGCCGGCGCGACGCTGGCCACCGGGGGCGGGCGGTCCGAGGCGACGGTGGAGCCGACCGTGCTCACCGACGTGCCGGAGGACGCCGCGGTCATGGCCGAGGAGGTCTTCGGCCCGGTGCTCTCGCTGAACCGGGTGGATTCGGTCCAGGAGGGCTTCGACCGGATGAACAGCTCCAAGTTCGGGCTGCAGGCCGGGGTGTTCACCACCAACCTGCACACCGCGTTCGAGGCGTCCAGCAAGCTCGCGGTCGGTGGGTTGCTGATCGGCGACGTACCGAGCTTCCGGGCCGACCAGATGCCCTACGGCGGTGTCAAGGACTCCGGCATCGGCCGCGAGGGCCCGGCGTCGGCCATGGACGACTTCACCGAGGAGCGCGTCACCGTGTTCACCGGCCTGCCAATCTGAGAGTGGTTCTCAGGCGGTCCGAGTCGACCTCGACCAGCCTCCCCTCGGAGGCTCGAGCGGATTAGGGTCCCGAAATGGCGCGAACCTTGCCGGTGGCGATCGTCCAGGAGTCGCCGATCCCGGTCACCGATTCCGTGAGCCGATTCGCCGGCGAGGTGCAGGCGCTGCTGGCGAGGTTCCCGCAGACCCGGCTGGTGGCCTACCCCGAGCTGCACCTGTTCGGGGTGGGCTCCGAGGCGGAGCTGCGGGCGGCCGGGGAGCCGCTGAGCGGGCCGAGGGTCAAGGCGCTCGCCGAGCTGGCCGGCGACCTGGGCATCTGGCTGCTGCCCGGCAGCCTGTGCGAGGTCGACGACAGTGCGCCGGGCGCGGTGTTCAACACCGCGGTGGCGTTCTCACCGGAGGGGCAGCTGGCCGCCTCCTACCGCAAGATCTTCCCCTGGCGGCCGTACGAGATCTTCCAGCCGGGTGGGCAGTTCGTGGTGTTCGACGTGCCGGACGTCGGCCGGCTCGGCTTCTCCATCTGCTACGACGCGTGGTTCCCCGAGGTGTCGCGCCAGCTGGCCTGGATGGGCGCCGAGGTGATCATCAACCCGGTGCAGACCACCACCAGCGACCGGGCGCAGGAGCTGGTGCTGGCGCGGGCCAACGCGATCGTCAACCAGGTGTTCGTGGTCAGCGTGAACGCGGCGGCGCCGGTCGGGGTGGGGCGCAGCCTGGTGGTGGACCCGGAGGGGCGGGTCCGGGTGGAGGCGGACGACCCGACCGCAACGGTGCTCACCGATGTACTCGACCTGGACGAGGTCACCCGGGTCCGCCAGTTCGGCACCGCCGGGCTGAACCGGATGTGGGACCAGTTCACCGATGCCGACGCACCACTGGAGCTACCGCTCTACCAGGGCCGAATCGACCCTGCCCGCTGGAACCCTAGGGAACAGGAGAAGCCGCAGGACTGAGCTAGGCCCGACGCAGTGCCGACACCACCTGGAGCACCCGCCATGTCCCAGCCCGCCCCTACCCTCGACCGCACACTCCGGCTGAAGTCCGTCGTCCTGTTCGGCCTGGCCTACATGGCCCCCATGATCGTCCTCGGCACCTTCGGCGTGATCGCCGAGGAGACCGGCGGCACGGTGCCCAGCGCGTACCTGCTGGCGCTGATCGCCATGCTGTTCACCGCGTTCAGCTACGGCAAGATGGCGGCCGCGCACCCGGTGGCCGGCTCGGCGTACACCTACGTGCGGCGCACCATCGACTCCCGGGTCGGCTTCCTCGTCGGGTGGGCGACGCTGCTGGACTACTTCTTCCTGCCGATGGTGATCTGGCTGATCGGCGCCACGTTCCTGCAGCAGGGGTTCCCGAGCGTGCCGTTCTGGGCGTGGATCGTCGGCTTCATCCTGCTGACCACGGTGCTCAACATCCTCGGCATCAAGGTGGCGGACAAGGCGAACTTCATCCTGATGGCCTTCCAGCTGCTGGTGGTGGCGGCGTTCGTGGTGCTGTCGCTGCGGCACGTGATCGGCGCCGGCGGCAGCGGCTCGCTGTTCAGCACCGCGCCGTTCGTCAACACGGGGACCACGTTCGCCACCGTCTCGGCCGGGGCGGGCATCGCCGCCTACTCGTTCCTCGGCTTCGACGCGGTCACCACGCTGACCGAGGAGACGATCAACCCACGCAAGACCATGCCGAAGGCGATCATGCTGATCGCACTGATCGGCGGCGTGATCTTCGCGATCGTCACCTACGCCACCCAGCTGGTGCACCCCGGCGGCACGTTCGACGATCCCAGCTCCGCCGCCTTCGAGATCGCTAAGACGATCGGCGCCGACCTGTTCGCCGCGATCTTCCTGGCCGGCATGGTGGTCACCCAGTTCGCCTCCGGTATCGCCGCGCAGGCCAGCGTGTCCCGGCTGCTCTACGCGATGGGGCGCGACCAGGTGCTGCCGCGCAAGGTGTTCGGCTACCTGCACCCGAAGTTCCGCACGCCGATCATCAACATCGTGATCTGCGGCGTGGCCGGGCTGATCGCGCTGTTCCTGAGCGTGACCACGTCCACCTCGTTCATCAACTTCGGCGCGTTCCTGGCCTTCACCTCGGTCAACATCTGCGTGATCGTGCTGTACTTCCAGCTGCGCAAGCAGGGCAAGGCGCCGAACCCGGTCGGGTTCCTGGTGGCGCCGGCGATCGGCGCGGTCGTCGACCTGTGGCTGCTGCTCAACCTGGACTCGACCGCGAAGCTGCTGGGCCTGGCCTGGCTGGTGATCGGGATCCTCTACCTGGCCTACCTCACCCGGGGCTTCCGCCGCCCACCGCCGGAGATCGACACCCTGGCCGCCGAGACCGACGTGGAGCCCGCCTCGGCCTGACCCGCCCGCCGGGTGCCGCCGGCCGGCGGCCGGGGGCACCGCCCGCCGGGGCCGCCGGCCGGGCCTGCCTGTTGTTACCGAGCTGCACACCAGGCAGGTCTTCCGCGCGCTGCGCCTGCCTGTTGTTACCGAGCTGCACACCAGGCAGGTTTCGGCGCTGCGCCTGCCTGTTGTTACCGAGCTGCACACCAGACAGGTTTTCCGCGCGCTGCGCCTGCCTGTTGTTACCGAGCTGCACACCAGGCAGGTCTTCCGCGCGCTGCGCCTGCCTGTTGTTACCGAGCTGCACACCAGGCAGGTTTTCCGCGCGCTGCGCCTGCCTGTTGTTACCGAGCTGCACACCAGGCAGGTCTTCCGCGCGCTGCGCCTGCCTGTTGTTACCGAGCTGCACACCAGGCAGGTCTTCCGCGCGCTGCGCCTGCCTGTTGTTACCGAGCTGCACACCAGGCAGGTCTTCCGCGCGCTACGCCTGCCTATTGTTACCGAGCTGCACACCAGGCAGGTTTCGGCGCGCGCTGGCTGCGCGGCGCCACGTACGTGCCGCCTGCTGGCGGCGCCCGCTGCCCGGCGCGCGGTGCGCGGTGCGCGGCGCCCGCTGCGCGGCGCCCGCTGCGCGGTGCGCGGTGCGCGGCGCGCGGTGCGCGGCGCTCGGCGCCGCTTAGGATCGAGCGGTGTCTGAGGTGATCATCCGCGCGATCGAGGCGCGGGACGTCGTACAGGTCGCGGCCATGGTGCACGAGCTCGCGGCGCACGAGGAGATGCCCGAGCACTGCCACCTCAAGCCCGAGCAGCTGCTCGGCGTGTTGTTCGGCGAGCGGCCGGCGCTGTTCGGCATCGTCGCCGAGCTGGACGGCGAGGTGGGGGGCTTCGCCCTGTACTTCCTGAACTTCTCCACCTGGCACGGTGTGCACGGCATCTACGCCGAGGACGTCTACATCCGGCCGGCGCTGCGCGGCCGCGGCGTCGCCCGGCAGATCTGGGGTCACCTCGCCCAGCTCGCGCTGGACAACGGTTACACCAGGGTGGAGTGCGTGACGCTGCGCTCCAACACGCTCGGCATGGACGTGCACCTGGCGCTGGGCGCCGAGCCGAGGGACGACTGGCGGGTGCTGCGCTGGGAGGCCGAGTCCCTGCGCGCCCTCGCCGCCAGCACCCGCGCCGGTTCCCGCGGACCCGGCGCCAGCTGACCTCAGCTCTCCGCGCGTCGGGGATTCCGTCAGCGCGAGTCGGGGGATCCGCGCCCGCGAGTCGGGGATGCCGTCAGCGCGAGTCGGGGGATCCGCCCCCGCGAGTCGGGGATTCCGGCAGCCCGAGTCGGGGGCTCCGTCAGCCCGACGGGTCCAGAACGATCTTGCTGACGCCGTCGTTGCGGCTGGCCACCAGGCGGTACGCCTCAGCGGCCTCGGACAGCGGCATCCGGTGCGACACCACCGCCGAGGGACGCAGCCGCCCGCCCGCGGTGAGCGCCAGCAGCGCGGGCAGCTCGTACTGGACGGAGCACAGCCCGATGGCGAACTCCAGCTCCTTCACCTGCGCGGCCATCAGGTGCATCGGGTACGCCTTGTTCTGGCTGACCCCGATCACGCTGACCCGCCCGCCGGTGCGCACCGCGCTGATCGCCAGCGCGATGCTGGCGTCCGCGCCGACCGCCTCGACCGCCACGTCCACGCCGCCCCCGGTGGCCGCCCGGATCGCGCCCTTCGGATCCGCCGACTCGACCGGCACCGCACCGAGCGACGCGGCCGTCGCCCGCCGCGACGCCACCGGGTCCACCCCGAACACGGCCGAGGCACCCAGCACGAACGCCGCCTGCACGGCCATCAGCCCGACCGGTCCGAGCCCGACCACCGCGACGGTATCGCCGGGGGTGATCCGGCCGCGCCGCGCCCCGTACCAGCCGGTCGGCGCGTTGTCGGTGAGCACCACGGCGTCGTCGTCGGACAGCTCCGGCGGGATCGGGACCAGGTTGGTGACGGCGTGCGGCACCGCGACCAGCTCGGCCTGGCTGCCGGGCAACGCGTGGCTGAGCCCGTAACAGGGGACCGTGGCGCCGCGCACCGCGTTCTCGCAGCGGGCGATCAGGCCGGTCCGGCACTGCCGGCAGGTCGAGCAGCCCACCGAGGCCGGCACCAGCACCCGGTCGCCGACGGCGAGCCCGTCCACCCGCGAACCGACCGCCTCGACCCTGCCGACCGCCTCGTGTCCCAGGCAGTAGCCGATGTCCGGGCTGAAGCCGTGCCCGTGGTAGATGTGCAGGTCACTGCCGCAGATGCCGGCCGTGCTGACCCGGACGACGGCGCCGAACTCGTCCGGGAGCTCCGGGTCCTTGACCTCGACGACCGCGACCTCGTCCGGAGCCCGATAGGTCAGCCCCCTCACGGCGTGCCCCCGTCCAGCCGCAGCACCGCGCCGGTACAGAACGACGCGGCGTCCGAGGCGAAGTACAGCGCGGCGCCCACGATCTCCTCGGGTTCGCCGCAGCGGCGCAGCGCGAGCGACTGCTCGAAGCGCGCCTTCGTCTCCTCCGACCAGGCCAGCGAGATGTCGGTGCGGAACGGGCCGGCCTGGATGCAGTTCACCCGGACCGTCGGCCCGAACGCCTTCGCCATCCCCTCGGTGAGCGCGTTCAAGCCGGCCTTGGCCGCCGCGTAGGGCAGCTCGTGCGCGCCGGGGCGGATCGCCGCGATCGAGCTGACGTTGATGATCGCGCCGCCGTCACCCGCCGCCATCCGGGTGCCGATCGCCGAGCCCAGCCGGAACGGGCCGCGCAGGTTCACCCCGATGACCTTGTCGAACAGCGCCTCGGACACCTCGTCAAGGCTGGGGTACAGCGGCGAGAGCCCGGCGTTGTTGACCAGCACGTCGACCCGGCCGAACTCGCCGTACACCGTCTCCACCAGCGCGTCGCAGTCCGACCAGCTGGATACGTTGCAGGCCACCGGCAGCGCCGTGCCGCCGTGTTTCTCCCGTACCGCCGCCGCCAGTGTCTCGCAGGCGTCGATCTTCCGGCTGGCGATCACCACCGAGGCGCCGCGCGCCGCGAACGCCTCGACCATCGCCTTGCCCATCCCCCGGCTGCCCCCGGTGACCAGCACAACCTTGTCCTGGAACTCCACCCGCACACCTTTCCGTCAGCTCGTGAGTGGCGAGTGGTCCCAGCGGACCACTCGCCACTCACGGCGTCTTCAGCAGCATGTTGAGAATTCGGTCGGCCATCTGTTCCGGGGTCTCCGAGCCATCCGGCTGGAACCAGAACAGCGAGTAGTTCATCGCGCCGAGAACGACCTTGACGAACATCGGGTCCAGGTCGGTCAACTCGCCGGCCTCGACGCCGCGGCGGACCACCTGGTTCCAGACGTCCTCCACGGCGTCGCGCAGCGCCAGCATGTCGGCCCGGCGCTGCCCGGTCAGCGAGTCCAGCTCGCGCAGCATGACGAGCAGCTCGGTGCGCCGGTGGGCGACCAGCCGCATGTGCTCGCGGGCCAGCTCGTGCAGCTTCGCCACCGCGGTGCCCTCGGCCGCGAGCAGCAGGGTGCCGAACGCGAGTACGTCTTCCAGGTGCGCCCGCACGATGGTCAGCAGCAGCTCCTCCTTGGAGCCGATGTGGTGGTAGAGCGCGCCGGCGCCGAGGCCGACCGCACGGCCCAGCTCGGCCACCCCGGTCGCGTGGTAGCCCTGCTCGGCGAACAGCTCGGTGGCCACCGCGATGATCTTCGCCTGGGTCTCGGTGCGGGCCGCGCGGACGGCGGCCAGCCCGGGACCGGGACCGGTCGGCTCGGGGGCGGGGACGGTCGGCTCGGGGGCGGCGGTCATCCGGCACCGGCCCGCAGCAGGTTGCGCCGGACCTTGCCGGTGCGCCACGCCGCCAGCGCGCAGATGTGCGCCTCGACGCCCTGGCCGAGCAGCGCGGCGAACCGGTCGCCCCGGCGCAGCCCGGCCGCCCGCAGCGCGCTGGCCAGCCGGCTGGACGCGTCGGCCAGGTCGGCGAACGTCCACCGCTCGCTGCCGCCGCCGCTGTGCCGCACGACCAGCGCGAGCCGGCCCCGGTCGCGGGCCCAGCGGTCGCACGCCTCGTGCGCGGTGTTCAGCCCCTCGGCCACCGGGCGGTCCAGCCGCGCCTCGACGCCGGCCCAGACCTCGTCGACGGACATCGCCCGCTCGGCGCGCAGCTGTTCGACGAACGCCGTGCCGGCCATCCCGCACTCCCGCCGCTCGCACTCCGCTGTATTGAGCGATCACTACAGTACGGCGCGGCGGGGGTGGCATGTCAAGGGCCGACCGCGCGGTGCCCCTGGTCGGGACGCCGCGCGCGCACCCCGCCGATCAGCCGAGCAGCGGCATCACCCTGGTGCCGAAGTTGTGCACGCCCTGTACGAAGTCGTCGAAGGTGAACATCATTCCCTTGACCCCGGGCATGGCGGCGACCTGATCGATCTGGCGGGCTACCGTCTCGTAGGAGCCGACCAGGGTGGCCATGTTGAAGTTGACCGCGCCCTCCGGGAGGTTGATCGTCCGCGCGGTGCCGGACCCGTCGGCGGCGACGTCCTTCGAGCCCTCCTCGGACATGTAGCCGAGCGCCCCGGCGTCCGCGCCGTCGTTGTAGGACTGCCACTTGGCCTGCGCTTCTTCGTCGGTCTCCGCCATGATCGCCATGAACAGCGGCAGCGAGCCGACGTCCCGGCCGGTGACCTTCGCGGCCTCGGCAAGGCGCTGGGTGGGCTCCCGGTAGGTCTCCGGGTTGTTCACCCCGGGGTTGAGGATGAAGTTGTAGTCGCCGTACTCGGCGCAGAACCGCATGCCCCGCTCGGACTGGCCGGCGCACACGATGTCGACCTTGCCGGCCGGCCGAGGCGAGAGCACGCAGTCGTCCATCGTGAAGTACTGGCCGGCCAGGTCGCAGCGGCCCTTCTCCCACAGGTCGCGCAGCACCGTGACGTACTCGGTGGCGTAGTCGTAGCGGTAGCCGAAGTACTCGTCGCCCGGCCACAGACCCATCTGCTCGTACTCGCCCTTGGCCCAGCCGGACACGATGTTCACCCCGAACCGGCCGGGGGCGATCGAGTCGATGGTGGACGCCATGCGGGCCACCAGCGCCGGCGGCAACGTGAGCACCGCTGTCGACGCATAGAGCTTGATCCGCTCGGTGACGGCGGCCAGCCCGGCCATCAGCGTGAACGACTCCAGGTTGTGGTCCCAGAACTCGGTCTTGCCGCCGAAGCCGCGCAGCTTGATCATCGACAGCGCGAACGCGAACCCCTGCGCCTCGGCCTCCTGCACGACCTGCTTGTTCAGCTCGAAGCTCGGCAGGTACTGGGGGGAGTTCTCGGAGATCAGCCAGCCGTTGTTGCCGATCGGGATGAACACACCGAAGTCCATCGGGACATTCCTTCCGCTAATACTCAGACATTTAGCAGTTCAGCACGCGTGGACAGCGCCCGCCGACCGCGTAACACGTTCGGAACACCGCTTTTTCAGGCTCGACACGACTCGGCGAACTCGGCGGCCGGCCGGTCGTCGCCCAGCGAGAGCACCGACTCGAGGACCCGCCGGGCGGTCGGTCCGCCGGCCACCGGAGCCATGCTCTGCTCGAACTTGGCCACGATGTCGGCATTGCTCAGCGGCCGCTCCTCGTGCCCCCGGTTGACCTGCTCGCGCCGCGCCAGCACCCGCCCGTCGCGCAGCTCGATCTCGACCGCGCCGGAGTAGGCACGGGGGAAGGCGCTGGCCGGGTCGTCGCGCACCTCGACCTTGCGGGCCAGCGCCAGGATCGCCGGGTCGACGAGCGCCTCGTCGGCCAGCTCGGCGAGGGTGAACCGGCCCCGGCTCAGCGCGGCCGACACCACGAACGGCAGGCTGAACTTGGCGTCGTACTCGTCGCGCGGCGCCCACTTCGCCTCGGCGGGCTGGCAGACGACCTTGCCGGGCACCGGGTGGATCGCGCAGCGGATCGCCGCGATGTCCTCAGGGTGCAGCCCGTGCTCGGCGCGCAGGTCCAGCACCGCGTCGGCGAAGGCGTGGATGAAGTGACAGATCGGGTACGGCTTGACCGCGGTGCGCATCAGCTCCCAGGTCTGCCCGAGGCCGGCGCCGACGGCCGCCGGGTTGGCCTCCCTGCCGGCCAGGTGCGTGTTGTACAGCCCGAACCGGCCCTCGTACACCGCCGGCGGCCCGGACCAGCCGACGCCCGCGAAGCTCGCCGCGGTCAGCCCGCACATCGCCGCCCAGCCCGGGTGCAGCCGCTTGGTCCAGGAGCCGTCCGCCAGGAACTCCAGCAGCCCGCCGGACATCGAGCCGACCACGCCCTGCGCCGAGACCAGCGCGGCGGCGTCCAGCCCGGCCAGTTTGCCGGCCGCCACCGCCGCGCCGAACGCACCGGCCACCGCGGTCGGGTGCCAGCCGACGTCGTGGAACCCGCCGGCCCCGCCGATGCCCACCCGGGCCGACACCTCCACGCCGAGCACGTACGCGAGCAGCAGGTCCCGGGTGCTGGCGCCGGCCGAGGTGGCCGCCGACAGCACGGCGGGCAGCACGCCGGCGGTGACGTGGGTGACCGCCGGGATGTGCGTGTCGTCGAAGTCCAGACCGTGGATCAGCACGCCGTTGAGCACGGCGGCATCCCGGGGCGAGAGCCGGTCGGGCAGGCCGAGCACCGGGTGCGCACCGGCCCCGCCGAGCCGCAGCAGCGCGTCCCGGGCCACCGACGGGAAGTCGTAGGCGGTGGACGCGAACGCCAGCCCGACCGCGTCCAGCACCAGGTGCCTGGCCCGGGTGTACACCTCGTCCGGCACGTCCTCGGGGCGCGCCGCCGCGACGAACTCGGCCACCGTGGCGGACAGGGACAGCTGGGCGGTCCGGGTCACGGTGGACTCCTCATGGCCAGTTGTGGATCGAGAGGCCGCCACGACGCTGTGACGGCCCCCACAGACAATACGTCAGACATTTAGGCGGGAACAGGGGGGACTCGGCGGTGGTGGTCGGTCCGCGCCTGGAACAGCCGGGCCACCCGCAGTGCCAGCTCCTCCCGGTGCGGCGCCACGATCAGCTGCGCGGACACCGGGCAGCCGTCCGGGGCGAACCCGGTGGGCAGGGCCAGCCCGGGTGCTCCGGTGAGGTTGCCCAACATCGTCGACCGGGACTGCGCGGCGTACAGCGGGTACTCGACGCCGTCCACCACGACGGCGCACTCCGGCAGCCGGGGCGCGGTGGACGGGCAGGTCGGCACCACGATGAGGTCGGCGGCGGCGAACACCGCGTCCAGCTCGCGCTGCAGCTCGGCGCGGAACGCCAGCGCGCGCAGGTAGTCGACCGCCGGCGTAGTGATGCCCTGGCTGATCCGGCGCACCAGCACCGGGTCGTACTCCGACCACCGCGCGGCGTTCACCCGGTGCAGCGCGGCCGCCTCGGTGAACACGATCTGGTAGCCGATGGGCAACGCCTCGGCGGCCGACGGCAGCTCCCCCGCCACCACGGACGCGCCGGCGTCGGTGAGCACCTCGACCAGGGCGGCCACCCCGTCCCGCACGGCGCCGTCGCACAGCTCGGTGAGGTAGCCACCCGGTAGCGCGATCCGCAGTCCGGCCAGGTCGGCCGGCTCCTCGGGCGGCTCGAAGGGCGGGAACGTCGCAGGGTCGCCGATCCTGGGGTCGTGGCCGTCCGGGCCCCGGATCACCGCGAACACCAGTGCGGCGTCCACCGCCGACACCGCCAGCGGGCCGACCGTCTCGGTGGTCGGCGACAGCGGGAACACCCCGGTGCGCGGCACTACCCCGGCGGTCGGCTTGAGCCCGGTCAGCCCGCACCACGCCGACGGCAGCCGCACCGAGCCACCCACGTCGGTGCCCAGCCCGAACGGCACCACCCGCGACGCCACGACGGCCGCCGTCCCGGTCGACGAGCCGCCCGCCCAGCGCTCCGGGTCCCACGGGTTGCGGCAGGCACCGAAGCGCGGCGGGTGCGGGCCGCCCACGGCGAACTCGGTGGTGGCGTCCTTGCTGATCGGGATCGCCCCGGCCTCCTCCAGCCGGCGCACCACGGTCGCCGACTGCGCCGCCGGCCGGTCGCCGTACACCCACGAGCCGTTCGTGGTCGGCACCCCGGCCACGTCGATCACGTCCTTCACCGCGAACGGGACACCCTCCAGCGCCCTGGGGCGGCCGTCCGCCCAGCGCCGGGCCGAGTCCTCGGCGGCGGCCAGCGCGCGTTCGTCCAGGGTGGCGATCGTGCAGTTCAGCCGCTCGTGCACCCGCTTGCACCTCGCCAGCGCCTCGGTCACCACGTCCACCGGCTCCCTACCGCCGTCCCGGTACCCCGCGAGCACCTCCCCAATTCCGCTGGTCAGCGGTCGTGAGTGGCGAGTGGTCCCCACGGACCACTCGCCACTCACGGGGTCTGACCAGCGGTTTCCGTGGGCGGGGTCGCTGGCGGCCAGTGCGGTGGCGTCGTTGCCGGGTAAGGGGCGGTCGCGCAGTCGGGTCACGGCGGGGGCGGTGGCGAGTACGGCGGCGTGCATCGCGGTGACCTGGTCGGCGTCGAGTGGGTAGCCCAGGCGCGCGGCCAGCACCCCGAGCTCCTCCGGTGTCGGGCCGGCCGCGGCGGGCCGCGCTGTCAGCTCGGCCGCGGCGGGGCGCGGTGTCGGGCCGGTCATCGGATGACCGACTTGCCGGCCAGCAGGGCCTTGGCGACGACCCCGCGCAGCACGTCGTTGGTGCCCTCGCCGATGGACATCAGCGGGGCGTCCCGGTACAGCCGCTCCACCTCGAACTCGGTGGAGTAGCCGTAACCGCCGTGGATCCGCATCGCGTCCGTCGCGCACTCCAGCGCCGCCTCCGACGCGAAGATTTTCGCCATGCCGGACTCGGTGTCCATCCGCACCCCGTCGTCCATCCGCGACGCCGCCCAGTAGGTCATCAGCCGGGCCGCCTGCAGCCGCACCGCGATCTCGGCCAGCCGCAGCTGCACGGCCTGGAACTCGCCGATCGGCCGACCGAACGCGGTGCGCTCGCGGGCGTAGGACAGCGCCTCGTCGTACGCACGCTGGGCCAGGCCGACACTGCGCGCGGCGACGTTGATCCGACCGGTCTCCAGCGCGGACAGCACCTGCTGCAGCCCACGCCCCTCCAGCCCGCCGAGCAGCTGCGACGTCGGCACCCGCACGTCGCGCAGCACCACCTCGCACGACTCGGTGCCCTTGTAACCGAGCTTGCCGATGTCGGCGGTCACCTCGAAGCCCGGACTGTCCGCGTGGATCAGCAGCACGCTCATGCCCCGGTGCGCGGGCGACGCCGACGGGTCGGTCTTCACCAGCACCGGCAGCGGGTCGGCGTAGCGCGCGTTGGTGATCCACATCTTGGTGCCGTTGACGATGTAGTCGCCCGAGGCGTCGAGGCGGGCCGTGGTGCTGATGCCCTGCAGGTCGGTGCCGGCGCCGGGCTCGGTGAGCGCGATGCCGGTACGCCGTGCCCCGGTCGCCAGCTCCGGTAGGTAGCGGGCGCGCTGCTCGGGCGTGCCGTGGTGCGCGAGCAGCCAGCAGGACACCGAGTGGCTGCCCAGGATGCCCGCGATGCCCATCCAACCCCGGGAGATCTCCTCGAAGGTCAGCGCGAAGGACACCGTGTCGGCCGCCAGCCCGCCGTACTCCTCCGGCACCAGCAGCCCGAACAGCCCGAGCTTGCGCATCCCCTCGACGATCTCCGTCGGGTAGCGGCCGGAGCGCTCCCAGTCCCGGGCCACCGGCACGATCTCCCGGTCCACGAAGTCGCGCAGGGTCTGCCGGAACAGCCGCTGCTCGTCGTTCAGCTGGAAGTCCATCTACTCCCCCTCCCCGAACGCCCCGGCCGCCCGCAGCCCGGCGATCCGGTCATCGTCGTAGCCGAGCCCGCGCAGTACGGACCCGGTGTGCTCGCCCATCTCCGGCGCGGCGCGCAGCGGGGCGGTGTCTGCGCCCGGCGGTCCCACCCGCACCGGCGAGCGCAGCGAGCTGACCGTGCCGAACCGGCGGTGTGCGGTGTGCGCGACCAGCTCGCGTTCCACCGCGTGCGGGTCGGACAGCGCGGCGGCCACGTCGTTGATCGGCGCGCACGGGATGGCCGCGGCGTACATCGGCGCGAGCCACTCGGCCACGGTGCGCCCCCGGAGGATGTCCGCCAGCAGCGGCACCAGCACGTCCCGGTTGCGGTCCCGCTCGGCGAACGTGGCGAACCGGGGGTCGTCGGCCAGCTCGGGGCGGCCGAGCACCACGGTGAGGCGCCGCCAGAACTTCTCCTTCGCCGCGGCGACCACGAGCCAGCCGTCGGCGGCCTCGAACACCTGGAACGGCACCAACGACGGGTGCGCGGAGTGCTGCGTGCGGACCGGCTGGAAGCCCTCGGTGAGGTGCCAGGTGCCCGGGTAGGTGAGCAGGCTGACGGCGGTGTCGTAGAGGCTGAGGTCGCAGTCGGTGCCGACGCCGTCGCGGCGCGCCGCGTGGATGCCGGCGAGCAACGCGATGGCCGCGACGAAGCCGCCGCTGTAGTCCACCAGCGACAGCCCGGTCTTCTGCGGCGCGCCGCCGGGCTCGCCGGTGAGCGACATCCAGCCGGCCAGCCCTTGCAGCACGTAGTCGTAGCCGGGTTCGGCCGAGCGCGGCCCGGTCATGCCGAAGCCGGTCAGCGAGCAGCAGACGATCTTCGGGTTGACCTGCGCGAGGTCGGCGTAGCGGATGCCGAGCTTGGCCGGTACGTCGCCGCGCAGGTTGGAGTAGACCGCGTCGGCGGTGCGCACCAGGTCGTGGAACACCTCGCGGCCGGCCGGGGTGCGGATGTCCAGGGTGACCGAGGACTTGTTCTTGTTGAACGACTCGAAGAACAGCGAGTCCCGGCCCTCGGCGTACGGCGGCACGTAGCGCCCGACGTCACCGCCGGTGGACGGGTCCTCGATCTTGATGACCTCGGCGCCCAGCTCGGCCAGGTGCATGGAGCCGAACGGCCCGGCGCCGTACTGCTCCAGCGAGACGATGCGGACGTCCGCCAGCGGCCTCACCCGTTGTCCAGCGACAGCGGCGCCGCGGCGACCGGGAACAGCGACGCCGCCCGCTCGGCGCCGCGGCGGTGCACGTAGAAGGTGCGCTTGAAGGTGAGCACCTCGACGGCGTCCTGGTTGAGCGTGCGGGTGCGGATGGTGACGATCCCGGCGGCCGGGCGGCTGCCCGACTCCCGCGTGGCCAGCACGATCGACTCCGACCAGATCGTGTCACCCGCGTACACCGGCGCGGTCAGCTTCAGCTCGTCGACGCCGAGGTTGGCGAACGCGTTCTGGGTGGTGTCGGTGACCGACTGGCCCATCGCGATGGAGATGGTCAGCGGCGAGGCGACGAGCATCCGGCCGAACTCCGAGGAGGCACCGACCTGCGCGTTGAAGTGCGCCTGGTTGGTGTTCATGGTCAGCAGGGTGAACCAGGTGTTGTCCGTCTCGGTGATGGTGCGGCCCAGCGGGTGCTGGTACACGTCACCGACCTCGAAGTCCTCGTAGAACCTGCCCTGCCAGCCCGGCCGCACCGCCATCAGCCACTCCCTCGTCGTTCGACTCAGGTAAATGTCTGACGTTTTATCGCCGACGTCAAGCGCGGGGTCACGCGGTCAGCCCTGGGCACCGTCCTGCTCGAAGAGCATCGTCTCCACGACCGCGCGGTACTCGACGAAGATCTGCCGGTACCGGGCCACCGCGCCGGGGCGGTCGTCCGCCTCCAGGCAGGCGAGGGTCTCCCGGTAGCCCTGGGTCCAGACCTGCCAGGCTGCGCTGTCCGCGGTCAGCGCGAGCAGCCGCAGGGTGCGCGCCACCACGAGGTCGACGTGCGTCTGCAGCTCCCGGTTGCCGCTGGCCAGGATGACGATGGTGCTGAAGTCGGCGCCCGCCCCACCGGCCGCGGTCACGTTGCCCGCCCGCAGGTTCGCCTCGAACTCCGCGAGCCGCTCCCGCAGCCGCGCCAGGTGCGACCCGGTCAGGTTGTGCACGCCCCACTCGAACCCCGCGCAGGCCAGCACGCCCATCACGTCGATCAGCTCGAGCGCGTTCTTCTGGGTCACCCGGGTCACGTGCCGGGTGCGGTTCGGCGCGATGTCGATCAGACCCTCGGCGGCCAGCTGGGCGATCGCCTCCCGCACCGGGGTGATGCTCACACCGAGGCGGGCGGCGACCTCGGCGTCCTTGATCACCGTGCCGGCCGGCAGCGTGCCGCTGACGATCTCCTCGCGCAGCTGCCGTTCCACGGCCTCGCGCCGGGTCAACGGGACGACGAAGGGCATTGCACACCTCCGGTGCGGCGCGGGTCGAGATCCGCCCGCCCGGCACCACGCTGTGCCGGGCGGACGGAAAACCAGTGGTCAGGCGCGGGTCAGATTCGGCTCCGGGACGAACGCGAAACCCTCGTAGCCGTTCGCGGCGACCTCGTCGCACTTGTCCCGGTACACCCCGACGCCGCCGATGTAGGCCATCAGCACGCGGGGTTTGCCGGGCACGTTGGAGCCCATGTACCAGGACTCGGCGGTCGGGTAGAGCGTGCCGTCGCCGACCTCGATGTTGTGCGCGACCCACTCCTGCTCGGCCCGCTCCGTCGCGTCGACCGCCGGGATGCCCCGGTCCCGCAGGTGGGCGATGAGGTCGGTGACCCAGTCCACGTGCTGCTCGATGGACACCATCATGTTGCTGAACACCGACGGGCTGGTCGGCCCGGTGATGGTGAACAGGTTCGGGAAGCCGGCGACCGCGATGCCAAGGTAGGTGCGCGGCCCGTCGGCCCACCTGTCCTTCAGCGACACCCCGCCGACGCCGCGGATGTCGACGCTGGTCAGCGCGCCGGTCATCGCGTCGAACCCGGTGGCGAAGACGATCGCGTCGAACTCGTACTCCCGCTCCGAGGTCCGCACGCCGCGCTCGGTGATCTCCACCAGCGGTGTCGCGCGCAGGTCGACCAGGTGCACGTTCGGCTTGTTGAACGTCTCGTAGTAGCCGCTGTCCAGGCAGGGCCGCTTGGTGCCGACCGGGAAGCTGCGCGGCGAGAGCGTCTCGGCCAACTCGGGGTCGTGCACGATCGAACGGATCTTGGACCGGATGAACTCGGCGGCGGTGTCGTTGGCCTCGGCGTCGGTCAGCGTGTCGGTGTAGGCCGCCAGGATCGACACCAGGTTGCCCCGGTCCCAGCCGTCCTGGTACTTCGCGTTGCGCTCCGCCTCGGACACCTCGAACGCGGCCAGGGTGGGCTCCGGGATGGGCACGCCGAAGCCGGAGTGCCGCTGGCCCTCCCGCCACGCGAGGTAGTTCGCCTTCATCGCGTCGACCTCCTCGGCCGGCAGCGGGCGGTTGCCGGCCGGCATGGAGAAGTTCGGTGTGCGCTGGAAGACGGTCGTGTCGACGGCCTGCCTGGCCATGATCGGGATGGACTGGATGCCGGACGACCCGGTGCCGATGACGCCGAGCCGCTGACCGGTGAAGTCGACGCCCTCGTGCGGCCAGTGCCCGGTGTGGTGGATCGGCCCTCGGAAGCTCTCCGCGCCCGGGATCTCCGGCGCCTTGGACACGCTCAGGCAGCCGGTGGCCATGATCACGAACTGGGCGTCGATGCGCTCCCCGGTGTCGGTCGCCACCAGCCAGCGGCGGCGCCGCTCGTCGTAGGCGGCGCTGTCCACCCGGGTGTCGAAGGTGATGCCGCCGCGCAGGTCGAACCGGTCCGCCACGTGCTCGAGGTAGCGCAGGATCTCGGGCTGGGTGGCGTACTTCTCGCTCCAGGTCCACTCCTGCTCGAGCTCCGGGGAGAAGGAGTACGAGTAGGACAGGCTCTCCACGTCGCAGCGCGCGCCCGGGTAGCGGTTCCAGTACCAGGTGCCGCCGACGCCCGCGCCGGCTTCGATCACCCGGGTGCGCAGGCCGAGCGCCCGCAGCCGGTAGAGCTGGTACAGCCCGGCCACGCCCGCGCCGACCACGACGGCGTCCGCCACATCGGTGGCCTCGACGGGAGCGGGGTGGCCGTTGCTGGACTCGGACATGCTTCCTCCTGACCGCGGCCGGGGGTGTGGCCGCTTCCGCACCGTTGCGGGGCCCGCGTGCAGCGCACCTCTGGGTGTGAGCTGCAGCACGTCGAACGTAAAATGCATCCTGCAGCGAGTCAATGGATTGCCGAACAATCCTCGAGTCGGAGCAATCCGCCACTTGCCCGTGCGGACGGCGAAATCGGAGACATCAGACAATTCAGCGGCCCGGGCGGGCGGCGCTCGCTAGGCTGCCCCGGTGCCCTCGCCACCAGCACCCGAACGGGCCGCCGCCCCCCAGGCCCGACTGCAGGTGCAGCGGGTCCGCCCCGCCTACCGGCAGGTGGCCGACGAGCTGCGCAACCAGATCGTCGCCGGCCTGCTCCCGGCCGGCCACCGGCTGCCCAACGAGGCCGAGCTGAGCCGGGTGTTCGGGGTCAGCCGCAGCACGGTGCGCGAGGCACTGCGCGTCCTGACCAGCCAACACCTGATCGAGACGCTACGCGGGGTGCGCGGCGGGTCGTTCGTGGCGGCACCCGACCCGGCCCGCATGGTCGAGGACATCGGCGGCGCGCTCGGCGTGCTGGTGATGACGCCCAGACTCGGGCTCGACGACCTGCTGGAGGCCCGGTTACTGCTCGAGCCGGCCGCCGCCCGGCTGGCCGCCGAGCGGGCCGACGCCGAGACGGTCGGTGCCGTGCGCGCGGCGGCCGCGGCACCCCGGGACCCGAGGGACCCCAGTGGGTTCGTGCCGCACCTGGACTTCCACACCACGATCCTGATGGCCACCGGGAACCTGATGTTCACCATGATGGGCCAGCCGGTGAGCGACGTTCTGCGCACCAAGCTAGAGCGCGGGGGGGTGGACCGCGCCGAGTGGGACCGGGTGGACGAGCACCACCTGGAGATCGCCGAGCACATCGCGCGCGGCGAGGCGGACGCCGCCGAGCAGAGCATGCGCGAGCACCTGACCGCGCTCCGCCCGCTGTACGAGCGCGCCGGCCGGTGGAACACCGACCCCGGGGCGGACTAGCGCGGCGCGCCCCGGCCACGGGTCGGCGGCCGGGCCTGCGCTCAGTGCGGCAGGTCGGCGTGCCGCTCCAGGAAGGTGGCGACCTCGGCGGGGTCGGTGAGCGGCAGCGGGTAGACCACCAGCCGGTCGACACCGAGCGCGGCGTAGCGGCCGGCGTCGTCGGCGGTCACCGCGACCGGGTCCAGCTGCATCCAGTTGATCTCCAGCCTGCCCAGCCTGGCCGGCCGGTCCACCTCGGCGGCCGCCCGGTGCAGGCCGGCCAGGTGCCGCAGCAGGTCGGTGACCCCGGCGCCGTTGCCGAACCAGCCGTGCCCCCGGCTCACCGCGCGGCGGAACGCACCCGGGCTGTGCCCGCCGACCAC
Organism: Pseudonocardia sp. Cha107L01; assembly: GCF_052566575.1. Taxonomy (NCBI): domain Bacteria; kingdom Bacillati; phylum Actinomycetota; class Actinomycetes; order Pseudonocardiales; family Pseudonocardiaceae; genus Pseudonocardia; species Pseudonocardia sp. Cha107L01. The sequence continues at coordinate 2,092,887 of NZ_CP199579.1, read as the reverse complement.
GATCTTCACCCCGCCCGCGCGGGCCGGCCGGGGGTGCGCGTCAACGTGGTCGAACGACACGTAGCGGCCATGGAACTCCGGCGCCGGCTGGGTCCACAGCGCGGTCATGGCGTCCAAATACTCATCGCTACGGGCACCGCGCCCGGCCATCGGCACCCCGACGGCGGTCATCTCCGGCTCCAGGTAACCGGCGCCGACCCCGAGCAGAACCCGCCCGCCACTGAGTACGTCCAGGCTGGCCACCTGTTTGGCCAGCACCAGCGGATTGCGCTGCGGCAGGATGACGATCCCGGTGGCCAGCTCGATCCGCTCGGTCACCGCGGCGACATAGCTCAGGTGCACCAGGGGGTCCAGGATCGGGTCGGTCGGCTCCATCGGCGAGTCGGCCACCCTCGGGCTGGGCAGCACCACGTGGTCACCAGCCCACCACGAGCGGTAGCCCAGCTCCTCCGCGAGACTGGCCAGCCGCGCGGTCTCGGCCGGGCCCAGCGTCGCCTTCGCGTTCAGTCCACTCACACCCAGTTCCACACCAGCCATGGTCGGGCCGGAACCAGGTGCCCGTCCAAGACCGGCTGTAATAGCCTTTAGCTATGGACGTCCACCTGCGGGACCTGCGCTACTTCGTGGCCGTCGCCGAGGAGCTGAGCTTCACCAGGGCGGCCAGCAACCGGCTGTTCATCGCACAGCCGACGCTGAGCAAGCAGATCCGCCAGCTGGAGCTGACCCTGCGGGTCGCGCTGTTCGAGCGGGACCGCCGCACGGTCACCCTGACCCCGGCCGGCAGCGCGCTGCTGCCCCGCGCCAGGGCGCTGCTGGAGCAGTGGGGCACCACGGAGCGGGAGCTGGTCGGTACCGCCGGGCGGAGCACGCTCACGGTCGGCTTCCAGACCCGCATCGGGCGGGGGCTGATCCCGATGGTCACCGCGCGGCTGGAGCGCCTGCACCCGGAGTGGAAGCTGCTGTTCCGCCAGGTGTCCTGGGCGGACCCGACGGCCGGGCTGGCCAGCGGCGATGTGGACGTGGCGGTCGCCTGGCTGCCGTTCCCGGCCGGCGCGGAGTTCAGCTGGAAGACGGTGGCCTCGGAGCAGCGCTGGGTGGCGCTGCCCGCCAGGCACCGGCTCGCGGACCGCACGGTGATCCCGTTCGACGAGCTCACCGACGAGCCGTTCATCGCACTGCCCGCCTCGGCCGGGCCACTGCGCGAGTTCTGGCTGGCCACCGACCAGCGGAGCACGCCGGCCCGGGTCGCGGCCGAGGCGGCCACCGCCGACGAGACCTTCGAGGCCGTCGCCTCCGGGCTCGGCGTGGTGCTGCTGTCCGAGGGCAACGTCGCCATCTACCAGCGCCCCGACGTGGTGTGCCGGCCGGTCAGCGGGCTGCCGCCCAGCGAGCTCGCGGTCGCCTGGCGCACCCGCGACGACCGGGACGCGGTTCGCGTGTTCGCCGAGGCCTGCGTCCGCTGCCTGTGCGACGCGCCGGCCAGCTGACCCCGTGAGTGGCGAGTGGTCCCGGGGGACCACTCGCCACTCACGGGCTACCTAGCGGGGCAGCCACTCGGTGGGTGAGGAGCCCCGGGCCACCAGTACCGGGTCGTATCCGCCGGGGGTCGCCGACATCCGGATCTGCTCGGTGACGCCCTGGTAGCGGCCCAGCGGCGTATCGGCGGTGAACACCTCGGGGTCGTGGTAGGCGTGCAGCTCGCCGCGCCCGGCGGTGGCCGCCGCGTACTCCCGGTCGAACACGCCGAGGCTGAGGATCCACAGCGCGGCCCTGGTCAGCGACACGTGCACCCGGTAGCTGCCGCCGTGCTCGGCCCGCCGCATCAGTGCCTCGAGCACCCCGACGGCCAGCAGCCAGGACACGATGTAGTCGTTGACCACCAGGATCGGCGGCAGCGCGGGACGGTCACCACCGGTACCCAGGCGGCCCTCGAGGTTCATCATGCCGGCCAGGCTGCCGGCCGTCTGGTCGAAGCCGAGGTGATCCGCCCACGGGCCGTGCGGGCCGTTGAGCGACGCGGTGGCGTGGATGATGCCGGGGCGGACCGCGGCCGCCTCCGCCGCGGACAGCCCGATGCGGTCCAGGAAACCGGGCCGGCGGTTGGCGTAGAACACGTCGGCGCCGGCCAGCAGCCCGCGCAGCCGCTCGGTGCCCTCCGCTGCGGTCGGGTCCAGCCGGGCGGAGCGCACGCCGACGTTCGCGGTGGCGTAGGTGACGTCGTGCTCCAGCTCCAGCGGCCGCCACAGGTTCAGCACGTCGGCGCCGTGCAGGGCGAGCGCCCGCCCCAGGCCGGCGCCGGCGATCACGTGACCCATGCCGAGCGCGCGCACCCCGGACAGCGGTGCCGGGGCGCCGGCGGCCAACGGCTCCGGCTCGCTGTCGCCGATCCTGGTGACCTCGATCAGCGGCAGCCCGGACAGCACCTCCCGGTAGTGCGGCTCGGCCAGCAGCTCCGGGGCGGACCGCAGCATCGGCATCACGCAGCCCGCCTCCACGCCGGCCCGCTCCAGCTCACGGCCCTGCCAGCGGCCGATCGCGGCGGCCACCTCCTCGGTGTCCTCGGGAACCCCGAGCAGCTTCTGGGCGGCCACCTTGATCTTCGGGTACGGGTTGAGCGGCATCATCCAGCGGTCGTCGGCGGTCCGGTAGAAGTTGAAGCCCAGTGCCTGGGTGACGTTCCCGGAGCCCAGCGGGTAGCCGTTGAGCAGCTCCCAGCGGCGGTCGTAGAACGGGCAGAGCCGGTGCGGGGTGGCCCGCAGGTCGACCGAGATGTCCTGCCCACCCCCGCCGCGCAGCTGCCACAGCTTCGCCACCGCCGTCGCCTTTGCGGCCAGCGCGACCGCCGACGCGGCACCCAGGCGCAGCGTGCTGGGCACCACCGGGTCGGCGCCGAGGAAGTCGATCCGGCCGCCGGAGTCACCGGGGCTCATCCCGACACCGTCCAGCACCTCGGCCAGCGCGGCCGGCACGTCGAACTCGTCGCCGGTGGCCGGCTGCGCCACGGCGGCCGCCACCCGCTCGGTGAGCCCGACCGCCAACCCGGTCACGCGCCGGCCCCGCCCGCGCCGGGCGATCCGGTCGCGCCGAGCAGCTCCACCGGCACCGGCAGGTGCTTGGCCCGCAGGTACTCGCCGACCGCCTTGCCGACCTGGTCGATGCGCAGGTTGGAGGATCCGCCGGTACCCAGCAACCCACGCAGCACGAAGTGCACCGCGCGCAGCCGGGGGAACTCGTGCCGCACCACGTCCAGCTCCTTGATCTCCGGCATCAGCCGGCGAAGTTCAGCGGTGGACAGTGCGTCGCGCAACCACGGCCAGGCGCGCTCGTCCGGCGCCCAGATACCCACGTTGCAGTTGCCGCCCTTGTCCCCGCTGCGGGCATGGGCAACGGTACCCAGCGCGGCGCTGCGCACAACGCCGGACGCGGCGGCCGCCGACGGCTCCGGATGCACCGGCTGGCTGGTCGACGCGGTCTGCTCCGGCGCCGGGACGTCGATCACCCGATCCTCGATGACCGCCCGGTGCGCCAACGCCGACTGCGGCAGCAGCGCAGCCCAGTAGTCGATCCGGGGCCGGGCGGTGGCCCGCAGCGTGGTGGCGCCGTCGTGGAAGTAGCCCGGGATGGTCTGCAGGTACAGGCTGCCGAGGCGGCCGGCCAGGTTGTAGCGGTCCAGCGGCTCCCGGGTGCGGGCGGTGGCCATCACCCGCAGCCCGACGGTGGCGTCCCACTGCGTCTCCGGGTCCTCGGCGGCGGTGCCGATCCGGGTGATGTCCAGCTCGACGCCGTCCGGGGTGTCCCGGCTGAACTGGGCGCGCAGCAGCTCCACCTTGGCCGCCACGTCCGGCGCGGTCACGTAGCAGGTGTTCACCGTCTGGTAGCCGACCTGGCCGAACACCGCGACCTTGGTGGTGGGCGGCGGCGGCGAGCCGGTCGCCCCGCTGACCAGCACCCGGTCCGGCCCCTGCTCGGTGACATCGACGGAGTCGAGGTGCAGCGTCACGTCGGAGTTGAGGTACGCCGGGCCCTGGATCTCGTAGAGCAGCTGCGCGGTGACCGTGTCGACGGTGACCGCTCCGCCGTCGCGGCCGTGCTTGGTGATCACGGTGCTGCCGTCGGCGGCGACCTCGGCGATCGGGAACCCGGGCACCAGCATGTTCGGGATCCGGGTGAAGCCGGCGAAGTTGCCGCCCACCGAATGCGGCCCGCACTCGATCAGATGGCCGGCCAGCAACCCGCCGGCCAGCGCGTCCCAGTCGTCGCGGCGCCAGCCGTGCCACCAGGCGGCCGGTCCGAGGGTCAGCGAGGCGTCGGTGACCCGGCCGCAGACCACGATGTCGGCGCCCTCGGCCAGCGCGGCGGCGATGCCCCAGCCGCCGAGGTAGGCGTTCGCGGCGATCGGCTCGCTGCCCCAGGACGACAGTGGCGCGCCGGTGTCCAGGTGCTCGAGCTGGTACCCGGCGTCGGCGAACTCGGGCAGCCTGGCCAGCACGTTGTCGCCCTCGATGTGCGCCACCCGCAGCGTGACGCCGTCCTCGGCGGCGATCGCCCGCAGCGCCGCCGCGAGCCCGGCGGGGTTGAACCCGCCCGCGTTGGCCACCACCTTCATGCCCCGTTCGACCAGCGCGGGCAGGTGCGGGCGCAGCTGGTCGAGGAAGTAGTCCACGTAGCCCTTGGCCGGGTCCTGGCGGTGCCGCGAGGAGAGCGCGGCCAGGGTGATCTCGGCCAGGTAGTCGCCCATCAGCACGTCCACCGGGTCGCCGGCCATCACCTCGTCGACGGCGGTGAACCGATCGCCGAGGTAACCGGAGAAGTTGGCGATGCGGATCGGTCGACGCTGTTCCGGCTGGCTCATCGTGGACACCTCACTGTGGTCCTCATAAGTGGTTTCCGAAGCTGTGGTTTCCGTGATTTCCGGACTGTGGTCTCCGGACTGTGGTCCCCTCCCCGGGATCCGAACCTACGGCGCGATCACGCCGAGAACCACGACCGATGTCCGAACGTCAGCCTGACCGGTGTGGTCACGCCGAGCCGGCCTACGGTGAGCGGGTGGAGATGCTGCACCTGCGGTACTTCGCCGCGGTCGCCGAGGAGCTCAACTTCACCAGGGCGGCCGAGCGGCTGCACATGGCGACGTCGCCGCTGAGCCAGCGGATCCGCGACCTGGAGCGCGAGCTCGGCGCCCCGCTGTTCCGGCGCAGCAGCCGCAAGGTGGAGCTGACCGCCGCCGGTGAGCGCTTCCTGCCGGCGGCCCGGGACATCATCGAGCGGTTCGACGCGCTGCCGCTGCTGGTCCGCGACGAGCCCGGTGGCGGCCGGCGGGCGGCGCTGGTCGGCATCGCGCCGGACGTGTCCGGGGAGCTGCGCACCCGGTTCCTCGCCGCGCTGGGCACCCAGCACCCGGATCTGGACGTGCTGCTGCACCCGGCGAGCAGCGAGCCGTTGCTGCGCGCGCTGCGGGCCGGCGAGATCGACCTCGCGCTCGCGCACGGCCCGGTCGGCGGGCGGGGGCTGCGCAGCCACTGGCTGGAGAGCCAGCAGGTGGCGGTCGTGGTCGGCAGGGGCGCCGGGTTCGACGGGCGGACCTCGGTACGGCTGGACGAGTTGGCCACGCTGCCGTACGCCTCGATCGGCTACGACGCCGCCCCGGAGCTGTACCGGCGCACCGACGAGCTGCTGAACAGCTTCGGGGTGCGCAAGCGGCTCGTCGTGGAGGGCCACAACCTGGGCGGGCTGGCGCACGTGGTGACCACCGGGCAGGCGTTCACGCTGATCGGGATGGGCGGCGGGATGACCGCCAGGACGTTCGCCGGCGAGCCGGTCGTGCGGCTGGCGGTCGAGGACGCCCGGCTCAAGATGACGACCGAGGCGGTCTGGCTCGCGGCCCGGGCCGCCGCCGGCGGAGTGGTGGCCGACCTGGTCGCCACCGTGACCGGCACGCTGCCCGGGCCTTAGCGGCGGCCGCGCCGCGCCCGGCGCAACCGGTCAGAACAGCGTGGCCAGCCAGCCGGTGAACTGGTGCCAGGTGCTCTTCACCTTGGCGGTGATCGTGTCGGTGATCGAGGACGGCAGGTCGGGTGCCTTGATATCCGGCGCGATATCCGGCAGGTCGGGCAGCGCGAGCCCGCTCGCCGGCCCGGCGGTGGCCTGAGCGGCGGTGGGCTGAGCGGTGTTCGGCTGAGCGGTGTTCGGCTGAGCCGCGGTCGGTGCGGTGGTCTGGGCCGGAGCGTTGGTGGCCGCCGGAGCAGTGGCCGGGGTCGTAGCGGCCGGCGCGGCGGCCGCCGGAGCCGCCGTGGGCTCCGGAGCCGCACTGGCCGAGGTGCCCGTCGCCGAGTCGGAGAGGGTGCCGTGGTGGCTGAGCAGCGCCACCCCGAGCAACGCCAGCAGCACGAGTACCGGCAGCCCGAGCGCGATCAGCTGGGACATGCCGGCGTGCTCCACCCGGACCGGGGCCACCGGCGCGACCGGGGTGGCCGGGGTGGCCGGGGTGGCCGGGGTGGCCGACCATCCGCCGCCGAGCCGGGCGGCGGCCCGTTCGGCGGTCGGTCGGTCGCCGGGAGCGGTCTGGGTCATCGCGAGCAGCGTGCCGGCCAGCGCCCCCGGCACCTCGTTCGGCACCACCGGCGGCGCGGTCAGCCGGCTCGCGGCGGCCTCCCAGCTGGAGCCGGGGTACGCGGGGTAGCCGGTGGCGGCCTCGAGCAGCACCAGGCCGAGCGCGTACACGTCGGCCGGCGGCCCGCCCGGTTCGCCGGTGACCTGCTCGGGCGACAGGTACGGAACGGCGGCCGGGTCGAGCGCGTCGGCCGCGAGCTCGGGCGGGTCCAGCAGCCGGGCCCTGCCGTCCGGCGTGACCCGCACGGTGATCGGGGTCAGCTGCCCGTGCGCGTGCCCCTGGCTGTGCCGCCTGGCGAGCGCGTCCGCGAGCTGGGCGCCGAGGCGAGTGGTCTCGGCCGGCGTCAGGTTGCGCTCGTTGAGCAGCTCCCGCAGCGTCTGGCCATCGGCGAGCGGTGGCTCCCGATCGGGATCGGCATCCTCGCCGGCATCCCTCGGCTCGGGGATGTCGTGTCCCCGAATCGGGGTCACGCGACTCTCGGTGATCAATCCCCGCTGACCGAAGCGGTTGTCGGCGCCCTCGTCGGGCTCTTCGACCGCCCGGTGCGCTCCCACACGGCGGAGCCGGCGCGGTGCCGCTGGGCTGTAGCTCTCGCCGCCAGCGGTGCCGTACCGGCCGGAGCCTCCCGATCCGTCCTGCACAAAAGCAGTATCACCAGCCGAACCGCTGTGATGACAGGGGCTACGGGGACTCGTGGGGAATTTGTTATCACTATGACCCGGTCGAGGGATGGTCAAACCTGCCACTCACCGACTGTCACCGGTCGTTCGACAGTTCATCCGGTGTTTACCGCAACCCGCTCGAACCGAACCTGTCGGCCGCCGTTGTCTAACGACCGGCCACCGCAAGGGTGTGCACAGAGCTGTCACGGATTGGTTACGGTCATCGTCAGCTGGTCGGCACCCCGCCGACTGGTGCGCCTGGCCGGTTCGTCATCCCCCGCCCACCGGCTCTCCCCCTGGCGCTCCGGCAGCAGTTTGGGGTGGGGTGCACGGCGTGCCGCTCTGGCGATGGCCGCTGCGCTGACGCGGAGGAACGGCCGATGGGCGCACATCACGCGCGGCACCGTGGTGCCCCGGGAACCCCCGGGACCGATCAACGTCGAACGGTGAGTGAGCTGCTCGCGCAGGCCGCTGAGAACCAGTCACCACTCCGGCTTCCCCAGGCCGCGCTCCCGACCCCGGCGTTCGCCGCCGGCCAGACGGCCACCCGGGCGGTTCCCCCGCCCGCCCGGGTGCTGCCGTCGACGCCGGCCCGGCCGAGCTACCCGCCGCTGCCGCCGGCCCCCGGGGCCGACAGACCAATCCGCTCCCCACGCGCGATGCCGGCACCCCGGAGGCACGGGGTGCCGGCGCCGCGATCCCCGCGCTCGGCGTTTGCCGTGGTCGCGGCCTCCGCGGTGGGCGCCGGTACCGCCGCCGCCAGCATGTCCGGAGCGTTCGCGGCGATCCCGGGCGCGCCGGCCCGCGACCTGAGTGACACCCAGTCGTTCAGCCGCCCGGCCTTCGCGCCGGTCGACCTGGCCACGACGGACGGCCCGGTCACCGGCGGTGGTGCGTTCCGCGCGGCTCCCGCCTCGCTCGTCTCCTCGGTACCGGCGGCCGCGCCGACGAACGCCACCGTGATGGCCGCCGACCTGCACCAGACCGACGCCCGCCAGATCGCCGACCTCTCCCGCGCGGTCGACCTGGACCGCGCCCAGTCCGTCCAGCAGGCCGCCGCCCGGACCGCTCAGGCCGTCCAGTCCGCGCTGGTCAACAAGGTCTCCTCGCTCACCGGCGTCACCCCGCTGTTCGACGCGAGCAGCCCCATCGCGGCGAAGGCGCTGACCACCGCGATCACCAAGATGGGGGTGCCCTACGTATGGGGCGCCGTCGGCCCCAACGCGTTCGACTGCTCCGGCCTGGTGATGTGGTCCTACAAGAGGCAGGGCATCAACCTGCCGCGCACCGCGGCCGCCCAGTCGAGGGTGGGCACCCCGGTGTCGCGCAGTCAGCTGCGGGCCGGTGACCTGGTCTTCTTCTACAGCCCGGTCAGCCACGTCGGCATCTACCTGGGCAACAACAAGATCCTGAACGCCTCGGAGTCCGGCCAGCCGGTGAAGGTGTCCAGCATGGCCCACATGCCGTTCCACAACGCCCGCCGGATCACCTGAGCGGACCCGGCCCGTAGATTCGGGCCATGGTGCGGACGATCAGGTTCCATGAGCTCGGCGGCCCGGAAGTGCTGCGCATCGAGGACGTACCGGTCCGGTCGCCGGGGCCTGGCGAGGTGCGCATCCGGGTCGACGCGATCGGGCTCAACCGCGCCGAGGTGAACTTCCGGCGCGGCAGCTACTTCGACCAACCCGCGCTGCCGGCCGGGCTGGGCACCGAGGCGGCCGGCGAGGTGCTCGAGGTCGGTCCCGGGGTGGACCGCTGGCAGCCCGGTGACGCGGTGAGCGTGGTGCCGGCGTTCTCCCAGAACGACTACCCGGTCTACGCCGAGCAGGCCGTGGTGCCGGTCGCCGCGCTCCTCGCCCGGCCGCCCGGGATGGACGCGGTGGCCGGCGCCGCGATCTGGATGCCCTACGTGACCGTGTACGGCATGGTCGCCGAGGTCGTCCGGGTGCGCCCCGGCGACCACGTGGTGATCACCGCCGCCAGCAACAGCATCGGGATGGCGGCGCTGCAGGTGGTGCGCCAGCTGGGCGCCGTCCCGATCGCCACCACACCGGCCGCCGGGCAGCGGGACGCACTGCTGGCCGCCGGCGCCGCCGAGGTACTGGTTCACGCCGAGCTCACCGAGCCCGGCGCAGTGGCCACCGCGATCCGCGCGGCCACCGGCGGGCACGGCGCCGACCTGGTGCTGGACGCTGTCGGCGGTCCGCTGGTCGAGCAGCTGGTGCGGGCCTGTGCGCCGGGTGCCACGGTGATCGTGCACGGCGGGCTGTCCGGTGAGCCGACACCGCTGCCCGCCGGGCGGTACGCGCCGGTCTGGCTGCGCCGCTACACCGTCTTCGAGGTCACCGGCGATCCGGCCGCACTGCGCCGCGCCGAGCACTTCGTCCGCGCCGGGCTGGCCACCGGCGCATTCGCCCCGATCATCGACCGGGTCTTCGACTTCGACGACGTGGCCGCCGCGCACCGCTACATCGACTCCGACGAGCGCGCACCCGGCAAACCCGTCCTGCGGGTCCACCCAACCCCCTAACCGCGCGGCACCGCTGTTACCGAGCTGCACACGGGGCAGGTTTTCGCGGCCGCGAAAACCTGCCTCCTGTGCAGCTCGGTAACAACAAGCAGCGGTCGGTGACGAGCGCTCAGCGGCGGCTCCCGGTCAGCGGCCGGTGAACCGGATCTGCAGGTAGTCGTGCACGGGGAGGTAGCCGAGGCGCTGGTAGATCGCGTTGGACGTGGGGTTCGCCAGGTCGGTGAACAGCACCACGCTCGCGGCGCCGGCCCGCAGCGCGGCCTCGGTGCAGGCGGTGGTCACCGCGGCGCCGTAGCCGCGGCGCCGCCCGGCCGGCGGCGAGTACACCGGGCCCACCCGCGCCACCGAGGCCACGATCCGGGTGTGCGCGGCCAACGCGACCGGCGTGCCGACCGGGTCGCGCCAGAGCCAGATCAGTCCCTGCTCAATGGCATCCCTGGCGATCGGCTCGACGTCCACCGGCACGGTGCCGACCTCCCGCTGGAACGCCGCGTACCAGTTCGCCACCAGTACGGTGTCCCCGGCCGAGGCGAGCTGGGCCCGACCGGGCGGCGCGGCGGGCGGGCACAGGGTGTCCAGGCGGTACAGCCGCTGGCGCATGCCCCGCTCGCCGCGCAGGGTGCCGCCCGCCGCCCGGGCCGCGGCGACCCACAGCGCGGCGAACTCCTCGACCGTCGGCACCGCCCCCACCACACCCGGCACCGGCATCGCGTGGGCGCGCAGCGCGTCGACCAGTTCGGGCATGGCCGGTGGCGGCACGGCGGCCAGCAGCAGGTCGTACGGCGGGGTCATGCTCACCGCGCCACATACACCCCGGCCATCGGCGTACCAGCCGAACAGCCGGTCCTCCGCCGACCAACGCCGGCCGGTCCGGACGTGGTCGATCGAGGTCAGGGCGACGCTGTTCGCGGCGGGGTCGGCCGCGAGCAGATCCCAGACCCGCTCGGCGTAGGGCCGCACGTCCGCGCTGAACCGCCAGGGCACCCGCACACCCTGGCGTACCGGGCGGTCGGGGCGTTAGCTGGGTGGACCGGTGACCAGACCGACCGGCGCACTCTGCTGCTGGCCGGTGGCGGAGTCGGTCCACTGCAGCAGCACCCGGTCGCCCGGGTGGTGCAGGCCGACCAGGTTGGTCAGCGTGGTGGGCGTGTCGACCCTCCTGCCGTCGAGCCCGGTGATGACGTCGCCGCGGCCGAGGCCCGCCTGCTGGGCCGGTGAACCGTCCTGCACGCCGGCCACCAGTACCCCGGAGATGGGCTGGTAGCGGCTGCTCTCGTCGCCGGACTGGCCACCGCCGGTGTACCGGCCGGCCGGCGAGCTGACCACCGAGACGCCGAGCATCCCGGTCGGTCCGATGTGTATCGACTCGGAGGCCTGGCCGGCCCGGATCTGGCGGACCAGGTTCATCGCGTCGTTGATCGGGATGGCGTATCCGGTGCCGCCGCTGCTCTGGTAGCGGTAGTTAGCGGAGGCGGCGGTGTCCACGCCGATCACCCGCCCGTCGGCGTTCACCAGCGGGCCGCCGGAGTCGCCGGGCTGCACGTTCGCGGCCACCTCGATCAGGCCGGTGAGGTGCTCGGTGCTGCCGGTCAGCTCGTCGCTCGGGTTGATCGACCGGTTCAGCGAGGTCACGGTGCCGCCGGAGGTGGACGGTGTGCCGCCGACCCCGCCCGCATTGCCCAGCGCGGCGATCGGGTCGCCGACCTTGACCGTGCCGGAGTCGCCGATGGTGACGGTGCGCAGTCCGGACGCGCCGCGCAGCTGCAGTACCGCGATGTCGTGGCCGCGGTCGTAGCCCACCACGGTGGCCCGGTAGGTGCGGCCGTTGCCGATGTCGGTGACCCGGATACTGGTCGCGCCGTTGATCACGTGGTTGTTGGTGAGGATCTCGCCGTTCGGGGTGAGCACGATGCCGGTGCCCGCGCTCGCCGCGCTCTGGTAGCCGAGCTCGGAGTTGATGTTGACCAGCCCGGGCGCCACCTTGGCACTCAGCGCCGAGAGGCTCGGCTCGTCGAGCGCCGTCCTGGTCGGGGCAGACGGCTCAGCGGCCGAGGCGTCCGGGGCACCCGACGCGGCACCGTAGGTGTCCGAGGAGGTCGCGCTGTCCGCCGGGGCGAACGCGGAGAGCACGCCGCCGCGGCCCAGCAGGTCCCGGCCGAACGCGGCCGTCGCCAACACCACGAGCGCGACAAGGACGACGGTGGCGAACACCCGGAACGGGTGGCGTAGCCGGGGCGGCTCCGACGCGGGCCCGGAAGCGGGCGGTGGCGGCGGCGCGCCGGGTGGCGGAGTCAGCGGCGGTGCCAACGGCACGGTCGGCTGCATGGCGGGGCTGGCGGAACGCTGTGCCGGCGGCCCGCCGTAACCGTAGGGGCCCGCCTGGCCGGGCCCGCCGTCCGACCGAGGGTGCGGGACGGGCGGGCGCCAGTACTGATCGGTTGCGTCCGGACTACCCGACTGACCGATGTCACCGCTCACCGGTCCCTCCTCTCAGGGCCATCCGGTATGTACCCATTCAGTTAGCCGTCCAGCGCCTGAGAGTGACCTGATAGCTGGCACCGAAGTTACTGTGGATTGCTGGCCGGCCGCCACGACTTACAAGTTCTTACCCAGCAGAGTGGCCCGTTCGGCGAGGATTGGTCGGAAATGGTCACGCAACTCACCCGCTGTCACCCGAGCGGTTGACGTACTGACGCTCATTGCGGCCACCGTACGACCTCGGGCGTCCCACACCGGGACGGCCAGCGCCCGCATGCCCAGTTCGAGCTCTTCGTCGCTGGTGGCGAAGCCCGACTCGGCGGCCTCCCGGACCGCGTCGGCGACCGCGCCGGTGGTGACCAGGGTGTGCGCGGTGCGCCTCGGCCAACCGCCGGCGGCCAGGAACGCGGCGAGCTCCGCCTCGGGCAACCCGGCGAGCAGTACCTTCCCGGTGGCCGAGCAGTGCGCCGGCAGCCGAGCCCCGATCCGGACCCCGGTCGCGACCAGGCGCTGCGCCTCGGCCCGCGCGACGAACAGCGACCAGCCGTCCTGCCACACCGCGAGCGACACCGACTCACCGAGCTGGTCCCGCGCCGCGATCAGGTGCGGCTGGGCCAGCGCCGGCAGCGGCGCGGTGTCCAGGTAGGCGCCGCCGAGCCGCAGCATCCGGGGCGTCGGGCGGAAGTGCTTCCCGTCATGGGACAGGTAGCCCAGCTCGGCCAGGGTGAGCAGGCAGCGGCGCGCGGCGGCCCTGGTGACGTTCGTGAGCTCGGCGGCTTCGGACACCGTGAGCTGCGAGGACGCCCCGCCGAATGCCTCGATCACCGCCAGCCCCTTGGCCAGTCCGGCCATGCCCTCCGGCGCTCGCTCGGACACTCGCGCCGACACTCGCGCGGGCAGCTCGGAGGCGCCGCTCCCCTTGACAGGGTCCGCGCCACTGGTTTCCATTGTTCGAGATTCGGACACGTGTTCGTTATACGAACAAATGGTGCGACCGTCAAGGCCGCTGACGCAAGCTGAGGTGAGGGCGTGACCACCACGAACGCCGGCACGAACGCCGGCACGGCCCCGGAACTCCCGGCCTGGCCCGACGGGCTCACCCGGGTGCCGTACTGGGTTTTCCAGCGCGACGACGTCTACGCCGCTGAGCAGGACCGGCTGTTCCGCGGCCCGCACTGGAACTACCTGTGCCTGGAGGCCGAGGTCGCGTCACCCGGCCAGTACCGGACGACCTTCCTTGGCGACACGCCGGTGATCGTCAGCCGCGGCCGGGACGGCGAGCTCTACGCGTTCGAGAACCGCTGCGCGCACCGGGGTGCCCTGATCGCGCTGGACGACCGGGGCACCGCGAAGGAGTTCACCTGCGTCTACCACGCGTGGACGTACTCGGTGGAGGGCGAGCTGACCGGGGTGGCGTTCAAGGACGGCATCAACGGCAAGGGCGGCATGCCGGAGTCGTTCTGCATGGACCGGCACTGGCCGCGCAAGCTGCGCCTGGCGGTGGTGCACGGGCTGGTGTTCGGCAGCTTCGACAACGATGTGCCGGACGTCGAGGACTACTTCGGCGAGGAGATCCTGGACCGCATCGAGCGGGTGCTGGGCGGGCGGACGCCGGTGGTGATCGGCCGGTTCACCCAGATGCTGCCGAACAACTGGAAGCTCTACGTGGAGAACGTCAAGGACTCCTACCACGCGAGCATCCTGCATCTGTTCTTCACCACGTTCGAGCTGAACAAGCTGTCGATGCGCGGCGGGATCATCGTCAGCCCCGGCGGCGGGCACCACGTCAGCTACTCGGCGATCGACCGGTCCAGCGAGGCCAAGGACAGCAGCTACGCGGACCAGAAGATCCGCTCCGACAGCGGGTACCGCCTCGCCGACCCGTCACTGCTCGCGGGCTTCAGCGAAGTCGGCGACGACACCACGCTGCAGATCCTGTCCACCTTCCCGGGGTTCGTGCTGCAGCAGATCCAGAACTCGGTCGCGGTCCGCCAGATCCTGCCCAGGGGCGCGGGCCGCACCGAGCTGAACTGGACCCTGCTCGGGTTCGAGGAGGACACCCCCGCGCAGCGCCGGGTGCGGCTCAAGCAGGCCAACCTGGTGGGCTCCGCCGGCTACATCTCGATGGAGGACGGCTGCGTCGGCGGGTTCGTGCAGCGCGGCGTGGCCGGTGCGGCCGACCAGGCGGCGGTGCTGCGGATGGGCGGCGAGACGGCGGAGTCCAGCGAGAGCCGGGTGACCGAGGCGTCGGTGCGCGGGTTCTGGAAGGCCTACCTGGCGGCCATGGGCATCCGTTCGGAGGTGTCCGCGTGATCGGCGCCGCGACCGGGGGCCGACTCGACCGGGACACCGCGTGGGCGATCGGCCAGGCGCAGGCCGAGTACGCCCGGTGCATCGACTCCGACGACCTGGAGCGCTGGCCGGACTTCTTCACCGAGCAGTGCTTCTACACGGTGACCACCGCCGACAACCACCGCGACGGGCTCGCCGCCGGACTGATCTGGGCGGACACCAGGGGGATGCTCACCGACCGGGTGTCCGCGCTGCGCGAGGCCAACATCTACGAACGGCAGAGCTACCGGCACCTGCTCGGCCAGCCGCTGGGCTGCCCGGGCGAGCCAGGTGACCCGCCCGGTGACCCGCGTACCAATACCCCGTTCCTGGTACTGCGGATCATGCGGGACGGCAGCACCGACGTCTTCGCCTCCGGGCGCTACCTGGACCGCTGGACGCTGGCCGGCGACGAACCGAAGCTCGTCGAGCGGGTCGTGGTCTGCGACAGCAAGCGGATCGACACGCTGCTGGCGCTGCCGCTGTGAACCGGGTGCTGGTCACGGTCGGCGACCCGAACGGCATCGGCCCGGAGCTCGCGGTGAAGGCGGCGGCCGCGTTGGACGGAGATCCCGGGCTCGCGCCGGTACTGGTGGCGGACCCGTACCTGGTTCACGGTTGGGCGGGCGAGCGGGGTCTGCGGGTGCGCGAGGTGGACGGGCCGGTCGAGCCGACGCCAGGCGTGCTGGACGTACTGGCGGTCGCCGCGCTGGCGCCGGCCGAGTGGCGCCCCGGGCAGGTCAGCGCGGCGGCGGGCGCGGCCACCGTGGCCTACCTGCGGGCGGCGGTGGCGGCGGTCGGCGCGGGGCTCGGGAGCGCGATCGTCGGCTGCCCGCACTCCGAGACGGCGGTCAACAGCGCCGGCATTCGGTTCGACGGCTACCCGGGGTTGCTCGCGGAACTGGCCGGCGTACCCCGCGATCGGGTGTTCCTGCTGCTCGTCGGCGGCGGGCTGCGCGTCGTGCACGCCACGCTGCACGAGAGCCTGCCGGCCGCGCTACGCCGGCTCACCCCGGAGCTGATCACCGCCGCCGGGCAGGCCACCGCCGAGTTCCTGCGCTCGCGCGGGCTCGGGGAGCCGCGGTTGGGGGTCTGCGGCATCAACCCGCACGCCGGCGAGCAGGGGCTGTTCGGGGACGAGGACGAGCGGATCACCCGGCCGGCCGTGACGGCGCTGCGGACCGCCGGGGTCGACGCGCACGGACCGCTGGGCGCCGACCTGCTGTTCGCTCCGGAGAACCGCGACAGCTACCACGCGCACCTGGCGATGTACCACGACCAGGGCCACATCCCGGTCAAGCTGCTCGCCGGGCGGAGCGCGTCGGCGGTGTCGGTGGGCGCCGGCCTGGCGTTCTCGAGCGTCGGCCACGGAGCCGCGTTCGACATCGCCGGCCAGGGCCGGGCCGACCCGGGCGCGCTGCTCGGCGCGATCCGGCTGGTGGGTGCGCCAGCCCGGGTGGCGTTATGACCGCCGGCACGGCGCTCGACGTGCGGGTGGCCGGCACGCAGATCGTCTTCAGCTGCCGGCCCGGCGAGACCGTGCTGGACGCCGCCGAGCGGGCCGGCTACGCACTGCCCTACTCCTGCCGCAAAGGGGTCTGTACGAGCTGCGCGGCCACCCTGACCGAAGGCAGCGCCCAGGTGCCCGGGAACCCGCCGACCAAGGCTCCGGCCGACGGCGTACTGCTGTGCCGCGCGGTGCCCCGCTCGGCCGTCGAGATCGCGCCGACCCGCATCGAGCGCAGCGAACCACCGACCCGGCGGACCATGGCCGCGACCGTGCACAAGATCAGCTATCCGGCCCCGGACGTCGCGGTGCTCGCGCTGCGGTACCCGATCGGCAAGCGGGTCAGGTTCCGGGCCGGGCAGTACCTGACGGTGCGGCTGCCCGACGGCGACACCCGCAACTACTCGATGGCCAACCCGCCGCGGCGCAACGACGCCGTCTCACTGCACATCCGGCGGGTGCCGGGCGGCCGCTTCTCCGAGGGCGCGCTGGCGGGGCTGCGCCGGGGCGACCAGCTCACCGTGGAGCTGCCGTTCGGCGAGTTCACCGTCGACCACGACTCGACGCGGCCGATCCTGCTGGTGGTCACCGGCACCGGGTTCGCCCCGGCCAAGTCGATCATCGAGGACCTCATCGCCCGGCGCGCGGCGCGGCCGGTGCGGCTGTACTGGGGGGCGCGCCGCGCCGGCGACCTCTACCTCGGTGAGCTCGCGGAGCGGTGGGCCGCCAAACACCGTTGGTTCGGGTTCACCCCGGTGCTCTCCGACCCGGACGCCGACTGGACGGGGCGCACCGGGCCCGTGCACCGGGCGGTCCTCGCCGATCACCCCGAGCTGCGCGGGCACGACGTCTACGCCTGCGGCAACCCGGCGATGACCGCGGCGGCGCGCGACGAGTTCCACGCGCTTGCCGGACTGCCGCCCGAGCAGTTCCGCGCCGACGCGTTCCTGCCGACCGGGCCGGCCCCGACCCACTGACCGGAACGCCCGACCGCCACCTGACACACCGAGGACCACCACCAGGAGTCACCGAGGACTCCGGAACGAGGTAGCCGATGTCCCTCGCGACGCACCCGCTCCGACTGCCCGACTTCGTCGACGACCGCCCGGTCGGCCGCTTCCAGTACGGGGTGGTCACGCTCTGCGGCCTGATCATGTTCATCGACGGGTTCGACACCCAGGCGATCAGCTACCTGGCCCCGCACATCGCCCGTGAGTGGGGCCTGTCCCAACAGCTACTCGGGCCGATCTTCTCCTCGGCGCTGGCCGGTCTGATGGTCGGTTACCTGGCGCTCGCGCCGCTGTCCGACCGGTTCGGGCACAAGCGGGTGCTGGTGGTGGCTACCGTGTCGTTCGCGGTGTGCACACTGGCCGCCGTCTGGTCCGGCAACGTCACCGAGCTGGTGGTGCTGCGCTTCCTCACCGGTCTCGGGCTGGGTGCCGCCGCTCCCAGTGCCATCGCGCTGACCGGCGAGTTCAGCCCGAAGCGGTTGCGTGCGACGTTTGTGCTTGCCATCTACTGCGGGTTCTCCCTCGGCTTCGTGGCCGCCGGGCTGGCGGTCGGCGCGCTGCTGCCGGCGCACGGCTGGCGCTCGCTGTTCTGGGTCGGCGCGATCGTGCCGCTGCTGCTGGTGCCGGCACTGGTCCGGCTGCTGCCCGAGTCACCACTGTTCCTGATCCGGCGCGGCCGCGACCCGGAGCAGATCTACCGGGTGTTCCGGCGGATCGACCGGAACCTGCCGGCCACCGGCTCGCCGCGCTTCGAGCTGTCCGACGCGGTCCCGGACGGACCCGCGACCAGGGCCGCGCTGCGCACGCTGTTCACCCGTGAGTGGGTACTCGGCACGGTGCTGCTCTGGGTGGTCTTCGCGATCAACCTGGCCGAGTTCTACGCGCTGCAGAGCTGGCTGCCGACGATCATGACGGGGCTGCACTACCCGATGAGCACCGTGGTCACCGCGACCACGTTGACCACCGTCGGGGGCATCGCGGCCGCGTTCGTCACCGGGCCGGCGATGGACCGGCTCGGCGCCTACGGCACGGTGGCCGCCGTCTACCTGGTCGGGTTCGCCTTCGTCGCGCTGACCGGCCTCGCGCTGGGCAGCCCGATCTGGGTGCTGCTGGCCGCGACCTTCCTCTCCGGCTGCTGCGTCAGCGGCGGCCAGAAGAGCGTGATCGCGCTGGCCGCGGTGTTCTACCCGGCGGCGATCCGCTCCTCGGGGGTCGGCTGGGCGCTGGGCATCGGCCGCCTCGGCGGCATTGCCGGCCCGCTGCTCGCTGGTGCGGCGCTCGGTGCCGGCTGGAGTCCGAACGCGCTGTTCTACGCCATGTCGGTGCCGATGCTCGCCGCCGGGCTGGCGGTGTTGGTGCTCGGTCGGCGCTACGGCGGCGCCGCGCGGGATGCCTAGCGGCACGCCGCCGGGTGCCCCTGCTGGGGGAAATTCCGCTCGCGCCGAGAGTGCCTGTGCCGAAGCTTTGCTCTGCGCATATATACGCGACACCAGGCCGTCCCGGAGCCCGCGGCACCGGTTGTGACCAGGGCTGTGCGTATTCCTACGCAGAGCAAAGGGCCCACGGGACCCGCTGACCCCGAGCGGGGGCAAGCCGCGCCGATCCACCCGCTTTATGGCACCGTCAGCACAGACGACCGGGCACCCCGGCCGGGACGAAGGCTGGTGATCAGGTGGACCCGCTCATCGAGCGCCTCGCCGCGCTACAGGTCTCCTCGCTGTGCGACGCGGACAAGGGCCTGGCGGTGATCGACCCGCAGATCCACGCGATGGTGCCCGGCAGCCGGTTGGCCGGGCCCGCGTTCCCTGTGGTCGCACACGACGACCACCTGCCGCTGCTGGTCGCGCTGCGCCTCGCCGAGCCCGGATCGGTGCTGGTGGTGGCCACCGACGGGCACCGGCGAGCGGTCAGCGGCGAACTGTTCGCGACCGAGGCGCTCCGTCGCGGCCTGGCCGGCATCGTGATCGACGGCTACTGCCGCGACGTGGCCGGACTGCGCGCCCTCGGGCTGCCGGTGTACGCCCGGGGCAGCACGCCGATGGCCGGCAGCACCCGGGACGCCGGCACGTTCGGCGGGCCGATTCTGATCGGCGGCGTCGAGGTCACCGCCGGCGACCTGGTGGTCGGCGATGACGACGGCCTGGTCATCTCACCACCCGAGCGGCTGGCCGCCGCGCTGCCCACAGCCGAGGAGATCGAGCGCGCCGAGCAAGCCCTGCTGCGCGGCATGGCCGCCGGGCGGAGCCTGCCCGAGATGACCAACCTGGACGAGCACCTGGCCGCGCTGGCCGAGCACCGGGAGACCGCGCTGCGGTTCACCGTCTGAGCAGCCAGCCGGCCTTGCCGCATCGCCGCCGACTTCGACCCGGCCACCCGGGAGTACTGGACGCAGCCGGACAACCCGCTCACGCTGTACGCCGGGGTGGGCGCCGGCCGACCCCGACGCGGTCGCCCTGGCACGGCACCGCCGACACGATCATCTCGCCCAGCCAGACACTCCTGCTGCACACCGCACTTCGGGCCGCCGGCGTGGACAGCACCCGCTACCTGTTGGCCGGCGCCAACCACGGCGACCTGGTATTCCTCGGGGACGTAACCGCCGGCCTGCCGTGGACCACCCGGGAGGTCCTGGACCGCGCTGTGGCATTCCTGAGCAGCCACCTGGCGGGTCGGTCTAGCTGATAACTCCTCAGGTATGGGAATCGTTCGGATCACGGTCGAGGACCGGCGTGTCACCGACATCCGGCGGTTCACCTGAGATATCGCGACCAATGTGATTGCGTACGTCGAGGGCCATTCCTGTGATTTCAACAGAAGAGCTGGGGTGCCCGGCGAAATCAGGTGTGCGGCACCCGGTCCGACCATCGTCGGCGCGGCGCCCCTTCCCCGGTCCCCGCCGGGGAAGGGGCGCCGACCAGCGATAACCTCAGCCGCAGTGGTGCTTGCGCTTCCGGCCGCCGTCATCGCCACAGTGGTCTCGCTTCAGTGACCGGCAGTGGTGGTGATGGTGGTGCTTGTGACAGTCACAGCTGTGGTGATGCTTCTTCTTGTGGCCGCCGCCGCAGGAACTGCCGATGTAGTCGCCCATTTATGAAGCCTTTCACTCAGATGTTCACGACCCCTGGGGTGGGCCGCTGCGATAGACATCAGAGGGCGGCCCGATTTTGTTTCTCAGTTCCGAATACGTCACTCGATCAGCGTAGGAGTAGTTTTTATTGGCAAACGGAGTACGCAAGCCATGCGGGAATCGCGCAACGCCCTTTCGGCCCAATTATCACTAACTCTTTCGGCCGGACGCCCCACGCTCGGCGACGCGCGGAGCGGGGGCTCGGCTCAGCGAGCCGCGGCGACGGCGCCCGGCACCTGCTCGTGGTCAGGTTCGTCGAGGATCGCCCGCCGGAGCGAGAGCCCCATCAGTACGGCCCAGACCGAGTAGGCGAGGAGCCCGAGCCAGAACACGAAGATGCCGTGCCAGGCGAACGGTCCCGACTTGAAGAAGTAGGCCAGCACGGCGGGGCAGAACAGGAAGGCGATCCAGATGTTCGCGTAGCCGATCCATCGCGGCAGCACCGGATGCACCGCGCGGTCGCCCAGGATCGCCCCGCCGATCGACAGGTTCTGGATGACGAACGGCCCGATCGGCGTGAAGAACAGGATCCAGGCCAGGTCGTTGATCGCCTGCGTTACCTCGGGCGAGCGCTCGGGACGGAACGCGGCCACGTTCAGCATGATCATGGGGACCATCAGCATCACCCAGGTCACCGCACCGGACAACACCTGCAGCACCGTCAGAATCGGCGCGCGGCCCTCCATCCGGAGCATCTGGATCGCAATGACGGCCACCAGCGGGCCGACGAGGCAGACCCCGATGGCGGCGAGCGCGAGCCCCAGCCGCACAAGATTCACATTGCCGGTGTAGAACGCGACAACCTCGGCCGCGGTGCTGTCGGCCGCGGGCGGGACGGGAAGGATTCCGGCGAGCAACCAGCCCACCATGGTGACAACCACCATCGCTGGGCCACACCAGGCGCACACCAACTGGACCTGCTTGTTCATGCCGCAAAAATTTATCCAGGATTCGAATTTGTGTCTAGGTCACCGGCTGCACCGGAGAGTGATATCGCCGCCGTGGGCTGTGGCCGCTGTCAGGCGATTTGTACTATTTAGTACAGACTGTCAGACTGGGGCCATGGCCACCTACCAGCTCACCGCGGCGGACCGGGCGAGCGTGCCGACCTCCTACCCCAGCGAGGAGCGCTACCTCGGTTACCGCGACGCGGACGAGGCGAAGCCGTACGCGAAGTACTTCCGCGCCGACGCGCTCCCGATGCAGCCGCACGTACCGGAGGTGCTGCTGACCGGGATGGCCCCGAGCGAGTACGGCTACGACATCGACGACGCGGCGCGGAAGCTGTCCAGGCCCGGCTACCACAAGATGGAGACCGGCTGCACCGTGCTGGACAGCGGCGTGGTCGTGGTGGCCTGCCGCACCGAGATGCCCGGCGTCACCGGGGAGATGTGGGACTGGTGGATGGGCTGGCACAGCTGCGAGTCGGCCCGGTACAAGCTGTGGCACCCCGACGCGCACCAGTTCACGGCCGTCGGTGAGAACAGGCTGAGCGACCGCACGTTGACCGACCGCCAGCGCTACGTCGGCAACGTGTCCTACGTGGACGAGTACGTCGGCGGGGTGCTGACGCCGCTGGCCATCCGGTTCGTCGAGCCGGCCGAGCTCGGGTTCGAGGACAGCCGCCCGGGTAGCACGGTGATTGCCGGGCGGGTCGGCCTGAGTGTCGCGCCGATCGCGTTCGGGTGGCTGGTGCACCAGGTCCGAGGCACCGACAGCGGCGCGGAGATGCGCAGCCGCTTCTTCCTGAACCACGTCGAGCACCTCGACCTGCCGGCGGCGGCGGTCGCCACCCCGCCGGCCGGTCGGGCACCGATCGCCGAGGGAGACCCGAAGAGCCTCGGACTGGGGTTGCTCTCCCACTGCGCCGTCGAGATGAACCACCTGGCGTCGTTCCTGCCCGCCCTGTACGAGGAGTTCGCCGAGCCGGCCACGGCGCGGCGGTGAAGCCGGCGCCCGTGACGGCGAAGGGGCGGCGGTCGCGTGACGCCATCGTCGAGGCGGCCGCGCGGCTCATGCACGACCGGGGCATCGCCGCCACCTCGCTCGACGACGTGCTGGCCGCCAGCGACACCGGCAAGTCGCAGCTCTACCACTACTTCGACGACAAGCAGGACCTCACGGTCGCGGTCCTGCACCTGCAGTTCGAGCGGGTGCTCGCCGCCCAGCCCTGCCTGCGCGACCCGGCCTGCCACGACCTCGGCCGGTGGCGCGACGAGGTGCTGCTGGCCCACCGGGTGCACCAGTTCGGCAACTGCCCACTCGGCGTCTTCGCCGGCCAGGTCGACGACAGCCCGGTGCTGCGCGGTGAGCTCCGTGCCCTGTTCGACCAGTGGCGCCAGGCGATCGGCGAGCTGGCGGGGCGGGCACTACGGCACGGTCGCGTCCGCGCCGACGTGGACCCGGCCGGCGCCGGACTCGTGCTGCTCTCCGCGCTGCAGGGCGGCACGATGCTGTCGCATCTGCACGGCGACGGGGAGCCGCTGACCCGAGCCCTCAACGGCGCCATCGCCCAGCTCACCTGACCGCGACTCTGCTGAACTGCCCCCGACCCGGGGTAGCGGATCGGATGCCGCACTGGCACGCTCTCCACTTCTCACCAAGACAGGACGCCCGTCCCGATCGGCCACGCGCACCAGGCCGACCGGATTGTCGGAGTCACGCGCGCCAGCTCACTGAGGAGTGATCATGAGAAGTGGCGTCTCATTGGGGACTCTCGTCTGGGTGGTCCTCGGCGTAGTCATCGCGCTCTCGCACGGCTACGCCATCAATAATGTGTCGTCTCTCGTGTCCTTCGTCCTGGCGATGTTCCTCTGGCCGCTCGTTCTACTGGGCGTGGACCTGCATATCAATCTCGGCGTGTAACTCGGGAAATGTGGCCCGGGCGCACGCGGCACCACTTACGTGAGTCTGAACAGGAAGGCGGCTCGAGATGGGCTCCTACAAGAAGATCCTCGTCGGCACCGACGGCTCCGACACCTCATTGATCGCGGTGGACCGGGCCAGCGCGCTCGCCAGCGACAACGGGGCCGAACTGCTCATCGTGACGGCCTATGAACCAGCACACGGGAGCGAGACCAATGCCGCCGCGACGGCACTGAAGGAGGAGGCCTACCAGGTCTTCGGCTCGGCGCCGGCGGAGAGCGTGCTCCGTGACGCCGCGGACCGGGCCCGCGCCGCCGGCGCCGACAAGGTCGAGACCCGCGCGCTGAAGGGGCCGCCCGTCGACGTGCTCGACCAGGCCGTGGCGGACTCGGGAGCGGACCTGCTGGTGATCGGCAACGTCGGTCTGACCAGCCTCAGCGGCCGAATCCTCGGTTCGGTTCCGCAGAGCGTGGCCCGCCGGTCGGGTGTGGACGTGCTGATCGTGCACACCTCGTAGTCAGCGGTTCTCCTCTGCCGGCGGCCCGCCGCGCGCTTCACGCGGCGGGTCGGCCGTGCCCCTGGCCGGGTGCCGCCAGTCGCGGGTCAGCTCTCGGCGTCGCGCACGACGACCACCGGGCACCGCGCATGCGTGACCAGGTACTGGCTGACCGATCCGAGCAGCATTCCGGTGAACCCGCCGTGGCCGCGACTGCCCACCACCAGCAGGTCGGCACCCTCGGAGGCGTCGAGCAGCACCTGGGCCGGATGTCCCTGCGTAACGTGCTTGCGGAGGTGAACGCCGTGCCCCGCACTGACGGCCTTCGCGATAGCTTCGTCGAGCATGGAACTTGTTTCCTGCTCCCAGTCGAACTCGCCGGTCGGCACATACCCGTAGGTCGCCGCCCAATTCCACGCACCCACCACATGGAGCTCGGCACCGGTCACTTCGGCCTGGCGCGCTGCCCATTGCAGTGCCCGCGTCGCCGAACTCGAACCGTCGACGCCAACCACAATCCGGCTGCCACTCATCTCGCACCTCCATGTGCTCGCCATACCGAGCCGGCGAACGCGGGCGACAACTCGGACCGCCGGTCCCGACACCAATTATCCGCCGCACGGATCAGCCCTGTCGGGTGGCGTTGGTCTCCCACTCCGAAGGGTCGGATCGGAATATCGGAATGGTTCGATCGATTCTGAGTCCAGTGCTGAACCCATTGGCGCGGCGTGTCCGCCGCCGCGCCCGAGTCGATCGAGCGAGCCGCGGCGACCAGTGCGTCGTGGACCGCGTCGCGCATCGCGCCGGCCGGGGGAGGCTCGGCGAAGCCGTCATGGGCGGCGATCGCGGCGGCGCCGGCGTTGAGCTGGACGGCATCCTGTACCGGACCGGACCCGCTGCACCCGTCAGCCGGTCGGTGTGACATTCAGCACCTGTGTGCTAGCCCTCGGCGGAGAGCTAGTTCAGCCGGAGATTGGCTTATGCTGGATACGGAATCGCTGATCGGGCGACTGCAGAGACCCGCCCGACAGCGTGCGTTAGCCACTTGAGGCACGAATATCCTCCCGCGGGGGGACGGACTGTGCTGCACGCTGAAATATGTTATGCCGGCCGCCGATCCTCCGGGCCGGCTCACCGCCCCCCAGGCTGAGCAGGTCATCCCCCCAGCCGGTGGGTCGGCGGCGCAATGAGCTCACCGTCGAGCGCCCTTTATTGGCTGATTAGCTCCTACGGCCAGGTGCTCCGGTGGCGCTGTGACCTGATGTCACAAGCGTCGCGGGCCGGCCGCGTAGGCGCGGACGGGCGGTGAGCATGGTTACGTTGTCGAGCAGGGAACGGCGGCTCCTCCGCCACATCGAACGGGGGCTGCTCTACGACGACCCGACGCTCGCCGCCCTGCTGAGCGACCCCGGCACGGGCCAGCCCCAGGCATCGGCGCACTGGGTCGCCCTGGTGTTCCTGACCGTGACGAGCCTGCTGCTCCTGAGTGGGTACGCCTTCGGCCAGCCGCAGATGGTGCTCGGCGGCCTGACGGTCCTCGGGACGTTGCCGGTCGTCGTCGCCCTCGTGGTCCTGGTCAACCGGACCGAACCGGGCTGACCGGTCCACCTCGCCGTTAGCCGCGATCGGGCAACCCGGTCGGGCGCGCGCCGGCCCGTCGCTGTTCAGCGCATTTCGCCCGCGCCGACGTAGGGGTGCGGGCTACGCAGCGGCGCTCCCTCGGCGAACCGGGACAGCCGGAAGTCCGCCTCGGACACGTGCGGGTTGGCGCTCGCACCACCGGTGACCAGGTTCACCCGCACCGCCACGTCACTCTCCACCACCCCATCGGCCGAGATAGTCCCGCAGGTAGTTGGCGATCCGCCGGCCGCCCTCGACGGGGTCGAGCCGGGCGGCCAGTGCACCAGGGCGAGTCCGTCGCGCACCCAGGGCAGCGGCGTGTAGCTGGTCAGGTCCGGGATGGCGATGACCCCGGCCGCCTCCACCGGCACCGCGCCGTCCCCGACCGTCGAGGTCTCTAACGATGAAACTGGGTTTCACATCAGTGGACATCGTTGGTGACGGTCGTGTTACGGCGGTCTCTGGCATTTGCCGGCATCGCCGACCCACATCTCGCCGCCGCGCTACCTTGGGTCGAGTGATGCGGCGTGGACTCCCCGACAAGCTCTCTGCGGTACTACACGAACGACGGTGGTTGGCCATCGCCGTGGTCCTGGTTGTGCTGTTGGGCGGTGGCCTGTGGATCGGCCTCTCGTCCGGCGGCGGCCAGCAGGCCAGCCCGCAACCGGGGCCGCCCCCCGTGGCCGCCCCACCCCCACCGCCACCGGCCCCCGCCGGCATCAACCTCTCCGGTTGGAAGCTGAGCATTCCGGAGAAGAACGACAACGGTAACGCGGCGACCATCCAACCGGCCGCCCTCAAGGCGCCGTGGCTGACCGCGACCCCCGATGGCGGGTTGATGTTCTGGGCGCCCTCGCAGGGCGCGACGACCAAGAACTCAGACCATCCCCGCACCGAGCTGAACAGCCTCACCAACTTCGCCGCCGGCAAGGGCAGGCACACCCTGAACGCCTCGGTGACGCTGCTGCAGGTACCCAAGGACGGCCAGGGAGTCATCCTGGGCCAGATTCACGGCGCCGACGACATCAGCTCGGTGCCCTACGTGATGCTGCGCTACCAGGAGGGGCAGCTCAAGGTCGTCGTGAAACAGGTCCAGGACGGCAACGACCACATCAACTACGCGCTGCTGCCCAACGTGCCGCTGAACAGCCCGTTCGACTTCACCATCACCGACCTCGGCAACGGCAGCATGGCCTTCTCCGCGACCCTCAACGGCGCCGTCCACCAGGTGACGGCACCGATCCCCGCCGAGTTCAACGGCCAGACGGTGCGCTTCCAGGCCGGGGCATACCAGCAGGCCGACGACCCTGCCGGAGCCCAGGACGGCGGCCGGGTCATCTTCCACAAGCTCGACGAACAGTCCGCCGGCTCCTGACCCGAGTCCGTCAGCCGCCTACCGCGACCAGCTGGCGCCCGCGGGCTACCTCTCGCAGCTCGGCGTTCGTCGAGCCGGGTGCAATGCCGTGCTCGGCCATCCCGGCGAGCACCGGGCCGGCCAGGCCGGGGTCCGCGCGCAGCATGGCCTCCAGCAGTACGCCGAAGTGCCGGCGGCGGCGCAGGGTCTGCTCGGTGACCTCGGCATCCGGTTGGACACCGATCCTCGCGCTGACCCCGAGACCCACGCCCGCCTCGGCAGCGGAGAGTGACAGGCCGCGCAGCAGCATCCGGTCGAACCTGGCCGGGTCGTAGCCGGCCTCGGCCACCCGTTCCCGGGCGGTCCAGCCGGCGGAGGCCCAGATGGTGCCGCCGGCGTGCGGGTCGCTGCGACCACCTCGGAAATGCGCCATCGTCCAGCGCGGGTCGAGCTGGCGACGGCGCAGGTCCCAGGCGGGCACGGAGCCGCGGTGCCAGCCGTAGATGTCGGCGGTGTTGAGCAAGATGGCGGTCAGCAGGTCGGAGGTACCCTCGTCGATGGCGACCTTCTTGTTGGTCTGCGCGTGCGCCGGGCGCAGCCGGTTGAGCCGGAAGTCCGCGGTGTGCCGGCAGATGTGGTGGCCGATCTCGTGGTAGATGATCGCCAGGTTGTGCGACGGCGCGGCGAAGTAGGTCCCGCCCCCGTCCGCCGCCGCGAACCCGCTCCCACCGCCGAGGTGCACCTCACCCGTCGGGCGCACCGCGACCGTCTCCACCGGGTCGGAAGAGCGGGCCGGAACCCGGTAGTGGCCGCCGCCCCATCGCCGTACGCCGTCGTGCATACCGATCCGGACCACCAGGTGCGGCATCGGGCGCCCGAGCAGCTCGGTCACCGCACGGAGCGCGCGCTGGGTGTGGAAGGCCACGTTGACCAGCCCGAACGCCCGGGCGGCGCGATCCCGGTCCCGGTCACCGAGCGGCCCGCCACCGTTGGACGGGTCGACCACGAGACCCCGGTCCAACAGCACACCGCCCCGCTCGTCGCGGATGGTCGCCTCGGGCAGCACCAGCTCCGCCGGGCCCACCGCGAGCACCTCGAGCGGAACCTCGGACAGCCGCCCCGGACCCGTCCGGCGGTCCGGCAGGTAGGCCGAGCAGAGTGTCATGCCGGTTATAACGAGTGAGCATCACTCACGGTGCGTGAGACCAGCCACGTTCACCGGGTCTGCCACCTGAGTCGCCGCTGCCGGCACATCGAACCGAGGGAAGCGCTTCTTGTCACCTGCCGACACGGACCGCCGCGCGACATGGGAGCGCACGGGCCAGGAGGTCGCTGAGCTGACCGACGGACTCGGCATGCACATCGACGGCATTCGCGACGCGGTCACCGCTCTTCGGCTCCTCGGTCTGCGCACCGAGGCCTCGTGCGAAGGCCACGACAGCTGGGGTGTCGGCGCACCGTGGGTCAGCATTGGCGCACATGGCCGCATACCAGCGGGAGATGGCCGCCTTCACGAGATTCCTGCGGCAGCGCTACCTGGCCGACTAGTCCTTCCTGATTCCGGAGCGAGCTGACGCCGTCATCGTTGAACTGCTTGACCGGCGGCGGCACCCCTAGAGCCAAGACACGGACCTCCGCAACCCTCCGTTACTATCCCGTTACTCGCCTCGAAAACGTGCGCCACGCGGCGGGACCGTTCCCCAGCGCAGTGCAGTGACACCCGGTTCAGGCGCACCTCATTCACCTGGGATCAACGTGGCGAAACCATACGTGATGCGGCAGGCGACCTCGGCCGACCTCGACACCGTGCTCGGAATTCTGCAGGAGCGCATCGAGTGGCTGCACGAGCGCGGCAATGACCAGTGGAACCAGGGCAAGGACTTCCGTGACGGCCTAGCGGGCAGGATCGCTCGCGGTCAGACTTGGCTGGCTGAGGACGACGGAGAGCCCATCGCCACCGTCACCATCCGCCGCTACGCCAATCCCGCCTTCTGGACACCTGAGGAGCTGCAGGACCGGGCCCTCTATGCGTCGAAGACCGCGACCACGCTCGCCCGCAGTGGCGCCGGGTTGGCCGCGATGCTCATGCGATGGGTGCAGACCCGGGCCGCTGAGCGCGAGATGACGTACATGCGGTGGGACGTGTGGCGGACCAACCTCCAGCTGCAGGCCTACTACCAGAGCCTCGGCGCGACACTGGTGCGAACTGTGGAGGCAGAGGGGAAACCGTCCGGGGCGCTGTTCCAAGTGACGCCGCACTTGCATGACCTGTCCTCGGAATGGGTCACCGTGTTTGACGAGGAGCGGCGCAAGATGCTCGCCGAGCGGGCGGCGGCCGCGTTGGCGGCCGAAGCAGCTGACCCGACGCCCGAGGTAATGGAACCGGCCTGACCGTGGCGGCAGTCAGTGGGGGAAGCGGTCCGGACCGTTGCTCAGGCCCCACATGGCGTACACGGGCACGGGTGAACACGGCTTCGGCGCCCGCCGCGGAAGCAACGCTCGACACCGGACTGGGCAGGCCGCAGGATCAGCCGTTCGTCGCACCCTCGCCGACGACTCGGTTTGCTGACCGAGGGCAGCCCTGGAGACTTATGATCCGCCGCCGGTCGCCTCAAGACGGCTTTGACGTCGTTTGGGTCGGTGACGTGCTGCTCGGCAGTTCGGCCTGGCCACACCTCAAGGCCCGTGGCTATCAGTGGGCGTTCCGCTACTTGCGTCCGCTATTGCGTGGTGACTATGTCATCGGCAACGCGGAGGGCCCGATCACGCGGCACCGGGAGAAGTTCTTTCCTGAGCAACGGTGGAGCTATCGCGCACGCATTGCGACAGCGGGCGCCCTGGGCGATGCCGGTTTCGATGCCATGAGTCTGTCGAACAACCATTGCTACGACCGCGGTCCGGAGGGCCTCCTGGACTGCATCGACCGTCTAACAACGGCTGGGGTGACGCCGTTTGGTGCTGGTTCGGAGGCTGATGCCGCCCGGCCGCTGCTGATCGACACTCCGCATGGGCTGGTGGGGGTGGTGGGCCTCGGGGAGCAGTGGTACTTCAACACGACCGCTAGCGCCACCGCGCCGGGCACCATCGTGATGAACGGGGACTCGGTCGCTCATGGCAAGGCGCTGGCCGTCGACGCTGGCGCCCGGTGGGTCATTGCCTACGTGCATTGGGGGCTGAACTACGAGCCGGTGACTGAGCAGCAGCGTCACGATGCCGCGTTGCTCGCGCGCGCCGGGTACGACCTGGTCATCGGGGCCGGATCTCACACCGTTCAACCCGTAGAGATCATCGACGGCACGCCCATCCTGTATTCGCTGGGCAACTTCACCTTCGGGACCAAGGGTCGATTCAGCGAGCAGGAGCCGGGCTACGGCCTCATTGCACGAACTACATTCACCGCGAACGGGGCCCTCGAGGTCGAGCTGACCTGCATCGCCACGGACAACCGGCTGATTCATTTCCAACCACGGCTCTGCTCGGATGAGCAGGCCCAAGACGTGCTGGGCCGCCTCGGCCCGGACGTTCTCACCCGACGATCGGGTCCCCTGACGTCGTGGTCGGCGAGGATGTTGCGCCGCCGCCCCATCGTCGGCCACATCCCCCTCGGCCGCAGCGCGCCGGTCCCCTCGCCGACCGTTTGATCTGCTCTAGCCGGGTTTGCGCGCGGCGCTGGGAGACTCCGCCACCAGAACGGAGTCCGCGATCAGGTCCACATCGGTGACCGACTTCGGCAGAGCGCTAAGTCGAGCATCGCCGGTAGAAGGACTACCTGCTGGATCGGGCCCGGGGCGGGGTCCAGGACAGCCAGCTACGGCCGAGTGGTTCACTTTTCGCCATGCTGACCACTGAGGGGCGAGTGCCGCACTCCAGTAAGTACCTCGATCGCATCGCGGGATCGAGCGGTGGCCAGGAGTACAAGCAGCAGGCGTTCGTCGCCCTCGACCTTCAGCCTGGGCAGGTTGTGCTGGACATGGGCTGCGGTCCGGGCACGGACCTGCCTGTCCTGGCCGAAGCGGTGACCTCGACGGGATCGGTCATCGGGATCGACCACGCGGCGATATTCGTCGAGGAAGCGCGGGAGCGCGTCGCTGCCATGCCGTGGGTTCAGGTGCGTGTGGGTGATGCCCACCAGCTCCCACTCGAGGACGACAGTGTGGACCGGGCTCGCGCTGACCGGGTCATCCAGCATGTGGAGGATCCCGCGGCTGCGATGGCCGAGTTCCGCCGCGTGCTGCGCCCGGGCGGCATCGCGGTCATCGCGGAGCCAGACTGGGACACCCTGGCGACCGGCCCGGGTGACCTCGAAGTAAATCGGGCCTTCAATCGCTTTGTCTGCGCGGTCCGGGTGCGCAACGCGATAGTGGGGCGCCAGCTGCCGGGCCTGGCCGAGGGCGCCGGGCTCGAGGTGCTCGACGTGTTCGCCTCGACGCCGCTGCTACGCGACTTCCGGCTCGCCAGCAAGATCTACGGTCTGAACCGGAACACGGCGCGGGCAGTCGAGGCCGGCTACATCGACCCCGCGGCCGCCGAGCGCTGGGTCGCCGAGCTCAAGGCCGGTCCGTTCGTGGCGACCTGCACCGTCTACGTCGCCGTGCTGCGTAACGCGGGCTGACAAGCATCAGCGCTGCCCGGCCCCACCCCCTCCTCCCCTGGCCGGCCCGAGCTGTTACTTGGTCGGAGGCCCCTGCTGGGAGGTCTCGCAGCGTCGGGTCGTCGAGAGCGTCAGCACGGACGGATGTAATCCCGGGCTTTCACTGCGAACTGGTCTGGCCATTGCCAACCCCGGCCACTTAGCGCAGCCGCACTGAGCTGTTCCGGTCCGTCGGCCAAATTCGGATCAGGACATGGGAAAGGCGCCGCACCAGTAGTCCGGCAGATGCGAACTCTTCTTGATGAATTCGACGCTAATCTCGGGACACTCTCTGCTTTCTATTGCCCGCGCCGGTGGCCGTAGTAGTGCGAAGACGGATGATCGACGCGGCATCGGTCACGATGAGTGATCAACTTGTGATCGCCGAACTGGCGGCGCGATCCGTTCCGCACAGATGCGACCGTGCGGTGAGCGGGGCGACGGGCAGGCCTACGGGCGGCGGGCCAGCCTCCAGACCGAGGACGGCGGCGCAGGCGGCGGAACGAGCTGCTGGGTCCGGACAGACGGAAAGGGCGCCGGATAACATCCGGCGCCCTCCGACAAAAAGGGACTCTCGTCAGGTCCCCCAGTTGCCCGTCCCTAGTCCTCCGGGGAGGGGCTGATGTCCTGGTCGCAGTCACCGTCGTGGCTGTCGGTGTTGCTCTGGTCCTTGTTGAAGAAGCCAGCCTTGCCCTCGGCGTAGTGGTGGTTGCACTCCTTCACGGGGTGCTGGAAGACGTGGTCCTGCACACCGGGGAAGAATTGGAAGTGCTCACCGCTTCCGCCGTACCCACTGCTGCCTTCATCGTCAGCGAACGCGAGGGGGCTCAGCGCCACCAGGGCGGCGGCGGCGATGCCCACCGCGACTCCAGCCTTCTTCAGCACAGTAGTTCTCCTGTCAAGATCGGTATCTGCCTTGTCAATAAGTCACTGGCGCCAACTCCGGGTTGGGGAGCGCGGGATGGCTGCGTTAAAGATAGGGAATAAACGCCGCCTCGCGCCAGTGCGTGACCTGATCGTGTCTTATCCGGGTCGACGAAAAGGTTGCGGTCTCTTATCGGTGAATACTGACTACTCATTGTGCTTTTTGCTGCCGCCGACTTGAAATTGTGGGGGAAAATGGCGGATGCTCGCGACAATCAGTTACAGAGAGTGATAACGTCGCGGACCGTGCGTTACCGAGGCGATCGCGAAGCCCGCAGCGAAGGTGATGTCACCGACCGACCCGATGGCGTTGGCACTGATCGCGCCCAGTCCTCGGTTGCCGAGGGGCCTGGCTCTCGGTCATGCGAGGCCCCTCGAGGAGTCGCCGGAGTTGCGCGCGTTGTAGACGGTCAGACCCCGTTCGGCGACCAACCGGCGATAGTCGGCGAAGACCTCGAGGGCCTGCTCGCGCAGTACGCCCGACACCACCTCGATGCCGCGCCGGCGTAGCTGCTCGGCCCAGTCCTCCCGCATCGGCCCCTCGTCGAACCCGGTCAGCTCCTCCAGCTCCGGACCCTCGCCCGCGACGACCAGTCTCCGCACACCCGACCACATCGTGGCGCCGTAGCACTGCGCGCAGGGTCGCCAGTTGACGACGAGCTCGCGCTCCACGGCGGCCTCGGCGCCGAGGTCCCAGGTGCCCACCCGCAACTGAGCGAGGGACAGAGCGACGACTTCGGCGTGCGCGGCCGACAGGCCCGAGGAGAGCACGAGGTTGACGCCGGCCGAGACCACCTCCCCGTCGGCGGTGTTCACGACCAGCGCGGCGAACGGGCCGCCGGAACCTTCCACCGGGTTGCGGGCGGCCAGCCGGTTGACCAGGGCCATTCGCTCCTCTGCGCTGGTCAGCGGGCCCGGCACGGCGGTCAGTTCGTCGAAGACCCAGTCGGGCAGGGTTGCCCCGTACCCCCTCGGCATGCTCGTGACGTCCACGTCAGTTCCCTCTCAGCAGGGGGTTGCGGTAGGTGTGCGTGGAGTCCAGGCGCGAGAGCAGGTAATCGCCGGCCTTCTGCGGCCGGTACCTGGGGCCCTCACCCGGGCCGAGCCACGTTCCCTCCCGCGTCATCACCTGGAGGCCGCCGACGCCGTCGGCGAGCAGGTGCCAAGATGTCGTCGTCGGTTAACCCGAGGGCGTGTGCCAGCGCGCGCTGGACCCGGGCCGCGGCCTCGACGGCCCGCGCGAAATACCGCTCCCACGCTTCCCGGAAACCCGGGGTCCTCGGCCACTGGTTCAGGCCGAACAGCGACGTACCCGCCACCACCTCCGGATGGTCGGGGCCCTGCTCACCCCCGGTGTCCAGAGACTCCTTGGCGTCGCCGCGCCCGGTGTCGTCGAGGGATTCGGCACCGATGCCGACGTAGCCCCGGTGGGCCGGGGAGTTCCCGATCGCGAGCCGGCGCTTGACCTCGAGAGGCTCGGAGAAGAAAGCCGCGGCGGCCTCGGACATCGCGCGGCGGACCCCGGGCTCGATCCCGTGTCCCGTCACCAGGAAGAACCCGGTGCGGCTCAGCCCCTCATCCAGGGCACCGGCCAGGCTCTCCCGCACTGGGGAGCCCTCGGCCCCGGTGGCGAAGCAGCTGAGGTCGAAACAGGACAACTCGCCGCGCGCCAGGGCGGTCTGGGCACCTACCGGTCCAGTGCGGCGGCCGGGCAACACACGACCAGGCACACCGTCCATGCGCGGAATGTAGGAATGACAGGTTGCCCGGTGATTTCCGCCGCGGATCGCGGCGGTAACCCTCGGACAGGGCCCCTCGGTCGGGCGGGGACGGACGGCAGGCTGGGGAGGTCGAGCCCGGCGGGTTCGACCAGCTTCTGCCGGTCCGCTGCAACGGAGTTCATGGTCAACACTACGTAATTCTGGTTTGACCATGAGTTCGACCAGAATTACGTTGAGTTCGGCGAACAGCGAGTCGGGATGCACACCGGTGGACGGCCTGGACATCACACCGCGCCCGTTCCTGCCGGCGGGTGAGCTGGACGCCGCCCTGAGCGAGGCCGACATCGTCATCGCGCACTCCGGTACCGCTTCCGCACTCGCCGTGCTGGAGGGCGGCCGCATGCCGCTGATGACGCCGCGGCTGTCCGGACATGACAATGCCCTGGTGACCAACTCGCGTCGGTTCACCAGGGCATCATCATCTAGCGACGCCGCCACAGTCCGCCGGCCGCTGGACCGGACACGGAATCCCCAGCTTGCGCTCGCCACACCGGGGAGCAATGCCCCGACGGCCACCCCAATCCCGGCCGCCGGGACGAGCAAGCTCTGACTAGATCAGAGGTGGTTGTTGTTCCCCACGGTCGGGCAGATGCCCGACGGACGGGTGAGCTGCGCGCCCCAGACGTTGGTCGTGGCGTCCTGCGCACCCAGGTTGCCGCCGACCAGCTGGTGGCCCTTGTTGCTCTGGTGGATGGTGTCGTTGGCCGTGCAGTTGGTGCTGCCGTCGCCGTCGCCCTCCTCGTGGGCACTCGCGATGCCCACACCGCAGAGCATGGCAACAGAGGCCGCCGTGGACACAATGATCATTTTCTTCAGCACGCGCTTCTCCTTGTGGGTGACTACGCTCCGTCAACCAATGCCGGCCGCAGAGGAGCAGTTACACGGTGATCAACGTGTCCGCTGGTGCATAAGTGACGCATGGGAAAGATGAGCACTCAATCGGACGGCGATCAGCGACTACCGGGCTAGGCGCGCTCCGACCGGCCGCACAGAGGGTGATCATGCAGCGTGCTCGACGCGGGACGCCGCTTTCGATCACCGACTCGATGAACCCAGATCCACACAGAGAGTAATTGGCCAATTACTTTTGGATACCGCGATGAGATCCGTGGAGCTCCCCAGCGGTTTTGACGGCGGCCGCATTCCCTGACTTCTCGCGCTCCCCAGCGTTCCGTCCGCTGTTTCCACTCCCCGCGGCGGCGCAGCGCGAACTCGCCTCCGTTTTGCCCTCCGCTTGCTCCCACTTTGCCTCCCCCTAACGTTAGTGGCCTTCCGGGGCCCCGACATACTGGCTGCGCCGGAGCTGGACCAGCCCCTCGAGAGAGAGACGCGTGCGGTGAGCATCGATGACCTTGACCGCTCAGAAACGGTGACGGCGGAGACGGACCACTCTGCGTCCGCGCCGAATCTGGGCCTGAGTCGGACCGAGATCGGCGCCAGCCCCATCTTTACTCATGTCTGGCCGGACTGCGCTGACCTCAACGCGGAGCTCCGGCGCGTGGTGCTGGAACGCATGGCGACCTCACCGGGGCTGAACAAGTCGAACTGCGGCGGATGGCACTCGGAGACAAATCTGCAGCTGTGGGAAGACCCGGCGATCGCGACCCTGCTGGAGCGCATGCACACCATGCTGCGGTCCGTTGTGCGGCGCACCGTGGACGACCCGGACGACGAGCTCCTCGAGGGCTGGGACGTCGAGGCGTGGGCAAACGTCAACCAGCTCGGCGACTCGGCCGCGGCACATGTCCACTCGGGTGGGGTCAACATGTGGGCGGCTGTCTACTACGTCGACTGCGGGCAGCAGCCCGAGTCCGTGACCAGCGGCTTCACCAGGTTCATGGACATGAGCGGCATACCGCGACCGATCTCCGCACGCCGGCGGGTGGTGGCGAGCACCCCGGACCTGTCCCGCGGCAGCAGCGTCTCGGTGGAGGGCTGTGCCGATCGCGACGTCATCGGCAACGATGAGGTGGAGCTCGTGCCGACGCCCGGCAAGATGGTGGTGTTCCCGGCGACTCTGCCGCACTACGTCACGACTTATAACGGCACCGACAAGCGAATTACGATCGCATTCAACCTGCGTCACACCAAGTTCGTCGTCTCGGACTTCGAGAATCGTTATTCGCGCCGCCGGGCGTTGTGGCGGAACTACCGGGGCCCCATGCTGATCATGTTCGAGGGGAAGCGCAAGTTCCGCTCGGCGTTGGCCGCCGTGGTGCCGGTGGAGAAGTGGCCCGCCGGGCTCCGCCGCAAGCTTCTCGGCTGAATGTTCCTCGATGGAGAGGCGGAGCCTGCACCGGGGACGCGGATTCGTCGGGGACTGCGCGTCGGGCTGTCGCGGGAGGAAGGGGGGCGCCCGGTGAGGCCAGTGGTGGTGGTCGGGGGGTACACGCCTGGTCTGGCGGTCGTACGCGCGTTGGGACCGCACGGTGTCCCATTGGTGGTGGCGCGTTACGACAAACGCGACATGGCTCAGGCCTCGAAATGGGTGCACGAGGTCGTCAGATGTCCACACCCGCAGCACGACGAGTCGGCTTTCGTCGAGTTCCTGGTCGGGCTCGCCGACCGCTACCCGGGCGCGATGCTGGTGCCGGCCTCAGATCGGGCGCTGGTCGCGGTGGCTGGCCACGACGACCGGCTGGCCGGAGCCGGGTACCTGGTCGCGGCGCCGAGCGAGTGGACCGCCCGAACCTGCCTGGACAAATCCGCCACCTACGCCTTGGCCGAGCGGAGCGGGGTGCCCTCGCCCAAGACCGTCGCCGTCAGCGGGATCTCCGACATCGAGGGCTACGCCGCCACAGCGGGCCCGAACGCCGGTTTTCCGGCGGTGCTCAAGCCCACGGTGAGCCACCTCTACTGCGCCGTGTTCGGCCGCAAATGGACTCGGGTGGACAGCCCGGAGCACGCGATCAAGGAATACCTGCGCGCCGACGAGGCGGGTCTGGAGGTGGTCCTGCAGGAGCTGATCCCGGGTGACGAGCTCTGCGGCGCCAACTACAACGCCTATTTCTGGGGCGGGCAGCCGTTGGTGGAGATGACCGCGGTGAAGATCCGGAACTCACCGGTCAGTACCGGGTCACCGTCGGTGGTGGTCAGTCGCGAACTGCCGGAGCTGCTGGCCCCGGGACGGCGGATGCTGCGTGCGCTGGACTTCCATGGCTTCGCCAACATCGAGTTCAAACGCGATCCCCGGGACGGCCAGTACAAGATCATCGAGGTGAACGCCCGGCACAACCTGTCCGCGCTGCTCGCGGTGAGCTGCGGGGTGAACTTCCCGCTGCTGCAGTATCGCCATCTGGTCCACGGCGAGCCCCCGGACCAGCCGCAATGCCGCCAGGGTGTCTATTGGATCGACGTCACCCGCGATGCCAAGGACGCAATGTCCTACCTGCGCCGGGCGGGCTACTCGGTGGGCCGGTTCCTACGGCCTTACCTGGCTCCGCACGTGACAGCGGTGTGGGATGTCCGTGACCCGGGTCCCGCCGCGGTGCGAGCTGGGGACACCGCGAAGTCGCTGACCAGGCTGACCGTCCGGGGCCGCCCAGCCGCGGTCAGGCGTGCGCTCCGGGGTGGTACGACCCCGTGACACAGAGCCCGCTCCTTACGAACGTGACACCGCGCGTCAGGCGTGGGCTCCCTTAGTCCCGGCCGGCTCCAGTCCGTCCGGGTCCGGTCGGTCCGTCCCGGTCAATATTCGGCACCCATGCGACGGCGGTTGAGTGAGGCGGTGCACGAGCCGAACAGCACGAGCGCCAGCAGGGTGGTGGCGGCCAGCACGCCGAGGTCGACCAGGCGGCCGGAGGCGAGATGGTGCAGCAGCCAGGAGCCGCCGGCGAGCGCGGGCAGCATCGCGAGCGTTGCCAGCAGAGCACGTACCGCGTTGCCCGCCCCGGTGAGCCGCTCAGGCCGGATGTGACGGCGCACCGCGGCCAGCACAGTCACGGCGCCGGCGACCTCGCCGACGAGCACCGCCATCATCAATGTCACCAAGGTGGTCGTCGGGTCCGGGTGCAGGAGCGCCGCGCCGAGCGCTACCACGATGCTGGCGACGAATCCCACGATGCTGGCCCGGCGGGGGCCGCGATCGTCGAGGCGGGCGAACAGTGCTCGACGACCGAGGTCGTGGATCCCCGAGACGAGCTGACCGACCGCGGCTATTGCCAGGCAGGCGCCGAGCTCGTCGAGGAGCACCGGCTCCCGGAGCTCGCCCTGGCTGACCAGGTTCGCAATGGGGGCGGCGAACAGCATCAGCAAACACAGCGGTGGTAGCGCGGCCAGCGTCGCATAGTGCAGACACTTCCTCCAGGCCACGGCGAACCCGGGCCAGTCCCGGACGGCGGCGGCCGCGGCCAGCCGTGGCAACGCGGCCATCGATACGGCCCGCCCCGCGATGAAGGACAGGCCGAAGAACACCTGGGAGGCGAACTGGATGACCAGCACACCACCCGGCACGGTCGCGGCGATGACGGCGACCACATAGGTGGTGGCCGCCGATGTGGCGGGCACCGGCATGGACACCACGATCCGGCGCACACAGTCCCGCGCGGCCGGAGACTGCGCCAGCCCCCACCGGGGCGCGGTGAGCAAACCGACCCGGGCGGTGCCGTAGAACTGCAACCCGGCGTGGACCACCACGGCGGCGGTGCTCCCAGCACCCATCCAAATGATCATCGCCAGCGGCGTGTGGGCGACGTCGAGCCCGGACCCGAACATCTTCCCGGCAACCAGCACGACAGCGATCGTGGCGAGGTTCTCGACGGTGGGCGCCCCGGCGGCGAGGGCGAAGCGACCCCGGCTCTGCTGCGCGGCCACTGCCAGGGAAATCGCGGTGTACAACACGACCTGGGGCGCCACGAAGAGGATCAACACCACGGCCAGCAGCCAAGCCCGCGACCGGTCCGGGCCGGGCACCCCCAGCACCAACGACCACCCCAGCGCCGGGGACAACAGCACCAGGCCGCCCGCACACACTCCAGCGACGGCCAGCAGGCGCCCCGCCACCCGACCCAGGACCTCCCGCGCCCGCCCCAACCCGGCCGCGGTACCGGTACTCGCGCGTACCACGGTGGGCACGACAACCATGGCCACCATCGGCCCGGCGAAGATCGTGAACACATTGTTCGGCAGTGTGTTGCCGGCCTGGAACACATTTGCCACGTAGGTCGGACCGAGGACCCCGCCGACCACCAGCACCCGCGCCATCCCGCTGGCCCGGCTCAGCAGGGTCCAGATCGCGACACCCATGGCCGAGCGACGCATCGGGCCACCGCCATCCGCCGGGCCGCCCGAGGATTCGTCTGATGCCCCGTCGGGCACGGTTGTGGCGTGCGTCAACGTGCGCGGTCGCGATCGCGGCGAGCCCTGGACGTCGCCGCGGTGCTCTTGATCATCTGTCATCGGTGCCGATGAGTGGTGGTGCGGCGCATTGATCAGTTGAGGCCCGCGCGGCCTTTGCCACACCGGCGCTCTGGTTGCCCAGCACTGCTTGTGGTCACCATCCATCTCCAACGACCGACTGCTACCGGCAGTCTTCCACGGCGGCGGCCAGCACTCGTCATCAGCGCGCCACTCGGGCGGCAACAGACGGATCGGGGCCCGGGTGCGCCGCGGCTGACCTCGCGGCTCCCCCGGACCCTGGACGGCTCCGTTCTCGTTCCAACTCTGGAATACCTGTTATTGGCCCTGACGTGCGGTTCACTGCTCCACGATCCGCGGCGGCGCTGCTCGCGACCGGCGGTTACATCCTGGCCCGCGACCTCGTCGACTACGCGGTTGCCTCGGCCCACGGCGCTTTCTAGATCCGCCGCGGCGGATCGGCCCGCCGAGTCGAACACCACACTGGCCAGCTCAAGATCAAACCAGTGTGGTGTTCAGTTGACCATGAAGCCGGACTCAGCCTTGCGCCAGCTCCGCCACCGGCTGCCACTTCTCCCACGTCGCCAGCCGCCCCTCGTAGTCGGCCTTGGCAATACTCAGCGGGGCCGTACCGAGGAAGCAGCGCAGCGGCGGCTCTTCGGCATCCACGAGCTGCAGCACGGCGGCGGCGGACGCTTGCGGGTCACCCGGGGTGCCGATGCGCTTGCGACGCTGCGCCTGGACCTGCTCGTGGTACTCGGCGTAGGCCGGCAGCTGCTCGGACGTGCTCGACGAGGAGCCCGCCCAGTCGGTGGCGAACCCGCCCGGTTCGATCAGCGTGACCTTGATACCGAACGACGCCACCTCCTGGGCCAGCGCCTGGCTGATCCCTTCCAGCGCCCACTTCGAGGCGTGGTAGATGCCGACCAGCGGGAACGCGCTGATCCCACCGATCGAGGAGACCTGCAGGATGTGGCCGCTGCCCTGCTCCCGCAGGAACGGCAGTGCCGCCTGGGTGACCCACAGCGCGCCGAACAGGTTGGTCTCCAGCTGCGCGCGGGCCTCCGCCTCGGTGATCTCCTCGACCATCCCGAAGTGGCCGTAGCCGGCGTTGTTGACCACCACGTCGAGGCGCCCGAACCGCTCGTGTGCCTGCCGCACGGCGGCGAAGTCGGCGTCGCGGTCCGTGACGTCGAGTCGCAGCGGCAGGAACCGCTCTCCGTACTTCGCGACAAGTTCGTCCAACGTGGACAGGTCACGTGCCGTCGCGGCCACCGAGTCGCCGCGTTCCAGCGCCGCGATCGCCCACTCCCGGCCGAAGCCGCGGGAGGCACCCGTGATGAACCAGATCTTCTGTGTCATGCAATCGACGTTACGACCGCGGCCGGCCGCACGCCCGGATCCCGACTGAGTAGGCCCTCACTTGTGAACGGCTAGACCGCCTGGCACGGAGGTTTGTACGGAACGTCGGGGAAGTACTGATTCCACGTCTGGGGAGTGAGTGTTCCCTGCGTGGTGGCGCAGATCCGCTGGACGGCCGTGCCGGGGTCGATGTTCCAGAGTCGCACCGTCAGGTCGGTACCGGCGCTGGCAAGGGTGTTGTCGGTCGTGCTGAACACCACAGCGTTGACAGCGTCTGTGCGAGCATGACCGGCCGCGCCCGGTCGGCGTTCAGCGGGCCCGCTCACGCACCAGCAGCGCCAACGACCGTGCGCCCACGCGCACGGTCGTCCCTGTTGGCGAACCCGCTGTCGGGATCGTGCCGTCGAAGGTGTCGAGGGCGAGACGCCACGGACCGGCGGCGGGGAGGGTGAACTCCAGCTCCTCCCACCAGCCGTTGAGCAGTATCAGTAGGTCGTCGTCGAGCATCGGCACGCCTCGGTCGTCGCGGTCGGGTTCGGCGGACCCGTCGATCAGGACGGCAACCGAACGACTGAGCGGGTCGTTCCATCCGGCATCGGTCATCGGCGTTCCGCCGGGAGTGAACCAGTCGACCTCACCGGCGCGCGCCCCGGTGACGTAGCGGCGCCGTCGCAGCGCCGGGTGCGCCCCACGCAGCGCGACCAGCTCGCGGGTCCACACCAGCAGCTCGTTGTCGGCCCCCGACCAGTCGAACCAGGAGATCTCGTTGTCCTGGCAGTAGGCGTTGTTGTTGCCCTCCTGGGTTCGGCCCATCTCGTCGCCGCCGAGGATCATGGGGACCCCGAGGGAGAGCAGGAGCGTCGCCAGCTGCGCGCGCTGCTGGCGACGGCGCAGCGCCAGCACCCCCGCGTCGTCGGTGGGACCCTCCGCTCCGCAGTTCCACGACCGGTTGTCGTCGGTTCCGTCGCGGCCCTGCTCACCGTTGGCGTCGTTGTGTTTGACGTCGTAGCTGACCAGGTCGCGCAGCGTGAACCCGTCGTGGGTGGTGAGAATGTTGACCGACGCCGAGGGCCGGCGGCGGGACCCGCCGAACAGGTCGGCCGAGCCGGAGGTCCGGCGGGCGAGGTCCGGGAGGGTGCCGTCGGCGCTGCGCCAGAAGTCGCGGACCGTGTCGCGGTAGCGGCCGTTCCACTCCGACCACTGAGCGGGGAACCGCCCCAGGTCGTAGCTGTCGGCCTGCCCGACATCCCACGGTTCGGCGATCAGCTTGACCTGCGAGAGCACCGGGTCCTGGTCGACGAGGTCGAAGAACGCCGAGGTCGAGGCGAACCCGCCCGACTCGCGCCCGAGTGTGGCGGCCAGGTCGAACCGGAACCCGTCTACGTGCATCAGCGTCACCCAGTAGCGCAGACTGTCCAGGATCAGCCGCAGGCACGTCCGGTTCGCGACGTTGAGCGAGTTGCCGGTGCCGGTGGTGTCGAAGTAGTGGCGGCGGTCGCTCTCGACCAGGCGGTAGTAGGCGGCGTTGTCGACACCGCGATGGCACAGCGTCGGGCCGTACTCATTGCCTTCCGCGGTGTGGTTGAACACCACGTCGAGCACGACCTCCACCCCGGCCTGGTGCAACGTCGCCACCATGGTCTGGAACTCCGCGACCTGCCCACCCACGGCTCCGGCGCGGACCGAGGCCGAGTAGGCCGCGTGCGGCGCGAGGAAACTGATGGTGTCGTAGCCCCAGTAGTTGGTGAGCCCTTTCTGCCGCAGCGTTCCGCTGGTCACCGACTGATGCACCGGCAGCAGCTCCACGGCCGTCACGCCCAGGCGCACGAGGTGCTCGACCGCCGCCGGATGCGCGAGGCCGGCGTAGGTACCCCGCAGCTCGTCCGGGACGTCGGGGTGGCGGGCCGTGAAG
Source organism: Pseudonocardia sp. Cha107L01 (assembly GCF_052566575.1). Taxonomy (NCBI): domain Bacteria; kingdom Bacillati; phylum Actinomycetota; class Actinomycetes; order Pseudonocardiales; family Pseudonocardiaceae; genus Pseudonocardia; species Pseudonocardia sp. Cha107L01. The sequence continues at coordinate 2,050,333 of NZ_CP199579.1, read as the reverse complement.
CCCTTGACGTGGGTCTCGTAGAGCACGGTGTCGGCGTAGGAGGGTGCCCGGCGGTGAGTCAGCGCCCCAGTCGAACGCGGGATCGACGACGACGGACAGCGGCATCGCGTCGAGGGAGTCGAGCGTGTTCAGCGAGTCCGGCCCGTCCGCCCACGGGTAACCGAAAATGCGTTCGTCCCACTCGAGGTCGCCGTGCACGGTCTTGGCGTACGGGTCCAACAGCAGCTTGGCCGGGTTGCACCGCAACCCCCGGCCGGGATCCCACGGGCCGTGGACACGGAACCCGTACCGGGTGCCCACGCCCAGCCCCGGCACGAACCCGTGCCACACCCCGGCGTCGTACTCCCGCAGCGGAACGCGCTCCTCGGACCTGCCGCCGTCCCCGGCCTCGGTGATGACGCACAGGTCGACGGCCTCGGCGACCTCCGAGGCCACCGCGAAGTTGGTGCCCCCCTCGCCCGGGGTGGCGCCGAGCGGGAACGGACGGCCCGGCCACACCTCTGACGACATGCGACTCATCCAACCGGACCGCACCCGCCCCGGCGAGGGCGGTAGATCCGAAACAACCGGGTCAGGTACCGCAGAACGTGCGGTAGGCGCCGAAGCTCGCCGGCGCCGGGGCCGCGTACGACTCCAGACCGGGTCGTTCGTCGAACGGCCTCGCGAGCACGTCCAGGAGTCGGCGCAGCGGTGCCAGGTCGCCGGCGGTGGCCGCGCCCAACGCTGACTCCATCTGGTGGTTCCGTGGGATGTAGACGGGATTGACCCGGTCCATCGCCTTCGCGGTGGCAGGGAGGTCGGCGGGGAGGTCGGCCCCGGGGGAGGCCAGCCGCGCACGCCAACGGCCGGACCACGCCTCGAAGGCGTCGGGTTCGGCGAACAGCGACCGCGCCGGTGCGGGACTGCCGAGCACCGCCGGGGACAGTGCCCGGAAGAACGAGGTGAAGTCGACGCCCTGAGCGTGCAGCAGCGCGAGCAGGTCGTCGATCAGCGCGCCGTCCTCCGGCCGGTCGTTTTTGAGGCCCAGCTTGGCGTGCATCCCGTCGGTCCAGTAGCGGCGGTACCGATCGGCGAACGAGTGCAGCACCTCGGTGGCCGCCGAGATCGCCGTGTCGGTGTCGTCGTCGATCAGGGGCAGCAGGGTCTCGCCCAGCCGCGCCAGGTTCCACTGCGCGATGCGCGGCTGGTTGCCGTACGCGTAGCGGGCGCCTTCGTCGATCGAGCTGAACACGGTGGCCGGATCGTAGGAATCCAGGAAGGCGCACGGGCCGTAGTCGATGGTCTCGCCGGAGATCGTCATGTTGTCGGTGTTCATGACGCCGTGGATGAACCCGACGAGCATCCAGCGAGCGATCAACGACGCCTGGGTGTCGAGGACGCGCTCGAAGAACGCGAGGTAGGGGTTCGCCGCCTCGGCCGCCCGGGGGTGGTGCCGGGCGATCGCGTAGTCGGCGAGGCGCCGCACGAGCTCCGGCCCACCGTGCACCGCCGCGTACTGGAACGTGCCGACACGGACATGGCTCGCCGCGACCCGGACGAGCACCGCCCCAGGCAGCATCGTCTCCCGCGCGACGTCGGCGCCGGTCGCCACCACGGCGAGGGCCCGGGTGGTGGGGATGCCCAGCGCATGCATCGCCTCCCCCATCACGTACTCGCGCAGCATCGGGCCGAGCGGCGCCAACCCGTCGCCGCCGCGAGCGAACGGGGTACGGCCGGAGCCCTTCAGGTGCAGGTCGCGACGGCGGCCGTGGACGTCGAGAACCTCACCGAGCAGCAGCGCGCGCCCGTCACCGAGGCGCGGCACGAACCCGCCGAACTGATGCCCGGCGTAGGCCTGCGCCACCGGTGAGGCCCCGTCGGGGACAACGTTGCCGACGAGGACCTCGACACCGTCGGCCGCGCTCAGTGCCTCGGCATCGGCACCCAGCTCCCCGGCCAGCTCCTCGTTGAGCACCAGCAACCGGGGCGCCGGCGACCGCGCCGCCCGCCAGGCCACGGACAGCTCCGGCAGCCCGTCGACGTAGGAGTTCTCGAACGCGAACAACGGTCGAACAGCGACGCCCATACCGCGAGGTTAAACGGAGCTGGGCAGCTACGCCCGGGTGCGACCGACGCTGGTCATGCCCCGGCGACCTACGTCGGGACCGGCAGTTCCTCCTCGATCCGGCCGCCGCGGCGGAGGTGCACGGTGCGGGTGGCCAGTCGGGTCAGGGCCGGTTGGTGGGTGGTCATGATCACGGTGCGGCCTTTGACGAGGTAGGTCAGTGCTTGGACGACGAGTTCTTCGGCGGTGACGTCGAGCCCGGCGGTGGGTTCGTCGAGCAGTACGACGGGCGCGTCGACGAGCAGGGCCCTGGCGATGCCGACGCGTTGGCGCTGGCCACCGGACAGCCCGACGCCACCGGTGGCGACGGTGGTGTCCAGGCCGTTGGGCAGTCGGTCGGCGAACTCGCTGACCAGTGCGGCTTCGGCCACTCGCGCGACTTCCTCGTCGGTGGCGTCGGGGCGGCCGTAGCGCAGGTTGTCGGCCAGGGTGCCGGCGAACAGGAAGGTGTCCTGCAGGACCATCGCGATCTGTTGGTGCAGCCAGTGCTCGGGTAGGTCGGGGACGGAGAACCCGTCGAGCAGTACCTGGCCGCTGGTGGGCCGGTAGAGGCCGCCGATCAGCGACATGGTGGTGGATTTGCCCGCACCGTTGTCGCCGAGCAGCGCGATCCGCTCGCCGGCGTCGATGACCAGGTTCAGCCCGTCCAGCACCGGTCCGCGGCCGTAGTCGAGGCCGACGTTGCACAGCTCGAGCCGGCCGCTGACCCGAGCGGGTAGCGCCTCGCCGATGCCCAGGTGCTCGGCGGGCTGATCGAGGATCGCGGCGATCCGCTCGGCGGAGGCGGCGCCCTGGGTGAAGCTGGGGGCCAGCTTGGCCAGCGTCTTCATCGGGCTGAGCATGTTCTTCAGGTACGTGGTGACCACGACCAGGATGCCGACCTGCCACCAGCCGTGCAGTGCCCCGTAGCCGCCGACGTACAGCACCCCGGCGGTGCCGAGCGCACTGACCGTCTGCAGTGCCGGGCTGAAGCGGGCGGACAGGTCCACCGAGATCAGGCCCAGCCGCAGCAACTTTTCGTTGCTCGTGCCGAACAGCTCGTCCTGCCGCGCCTGGTTACCGAACGCGTGGGTGGTGCGGATGCCCTGCAGCGACTCGGTGACGAACCCGGTCAGGTCGCCCGAGGCGGCCCGTTTGCGGCGGGCGTTGCGCCGGGTCAGCCGGGCGAAGTGCAGCGCGGTGATATAGACCAGCGGTGCCACGCACAGCCCGATCAGCCCGAGCTGCCAGCTGACCGAGAGCAGCACGGCGGCGGTGCCGACGAGAGTGAGCACGGCCGGGATCAGGTCGGTGAACAGGTCCAGCAGGCTGCTCTCGATCCGCGAGGTGTCGGACACGACCCGGCTGGTCAGCTCCCCGATGGTCTGCTTGTCGTGATACGCCATCGGCAACCGCTCGACATAGCCGAACACGTCGGACCGGATCTTGGCGGTGATCCGCTCCCCCGCACCGTTCATCAACTTGTCGCCGAGGTAGTCGAACAGTCCGGACGCGGCGGTGATCAGCAGTACCGAGACCGCGGCGACGATGAGCATGGCCACCGCCGAACCACCGAACCAGTCGGCCACGTCGTGCAGCACACCGCGCTTCTTGTCACCCTTGAGCAGGTCGTCGATCACCAGGGCCAACGGCCACGGCGCGGCCAGGTCGGCGGCCAACTGCAAGCCGCGCATCGCCACACCGCCCAGCAGCGGGGCTCGCTCCGGCCGGGCGTAGTCCTTGAACCGCCACAGCTCGCGCAGCGTCCCGATATCCCGGCGCGGCAGACCGTCTGCGACCTCCGAAGTTGTGCTCTTCGAAGCGGCGGCGCGACGCCCGCCGGGCCAGTGGATATGCATCTTGTTCTCCTGGATTTCAGGCGGCTGGCCCGGCCGGCCCGGACACCGGCATCGGGGCCGGTAGTTGGGACCGGAGCGCATCCGTCGTCGCTTCCGACGATTCACGGCCTGCGCTGACCATCCGGGCGTACCTTTCGAGGTTGTCGATGATGATGTGGAGAAGGTCGGTAGTGGTGGGATCCTCGTCGTCGACCGCGTCGAAGGTGTTGCGTGAGTGTGTCAAGATCGGACCGGACCCGGTACCGATCTTCACTCGATCCGGGTCCTCCTGTCTATGGCCGCCACCCTTGTGACCTGCTCGATCGGACCTCTCCGCACGAATGCCGGCTCGTCTGAGTCAGCCTTCGGCCGGTACCTCTGAAATGACGCGGGTGCTTCATTCGCGTGAAGACACGTAACGGCTTGTGGTAGGGCGAAACTCCGCACAGTAGCTTGGGCAGGCTGTCTCGCCCTAGACCCCGGCGACCGTCGATTCTCCCGCACCGGCGCTGGTCCGGTGATCGGCCGTCCGGAGGACTCGCCAGTGAACCTCACGTGGAGGCGCCGCGACACACCTGATGTGTCCACGCCCGCCGCGCCAGGCACCCCCTCACCTGGTATCCCACGGCCGCGACCGTCACCGGAGCAGCCACCGGGAGAGCCACGGTGGGAACCGAGATGGGAACCCCGGCCGGAGCCGCTGACGGAGGCGGACCTGGTGCTGGCGCGGGAGTACCAGCGGCGCACCGAACTGTTCGCCGGCTGGCGCGAACTACTCGTGCGGCAGCTGTCCCCCCGCCGCGGCGACACGGTGTTGGACGTCGGCTGCGGCACCGGCCTGAACTTCGCCGCCCTGCGTGCCGCGGTGGGGCCGGAGGGGACGATCGTCGCGATCGAGGAATCCCCCCGGCTGCTGGTTGTCGCCGCCCGCCGGGTCGCCCGCCGGGGTTGGGACAACGTCGAGCTGGTCAACGCCTCGCCCGGCACGGCGCAGCTGAGCCTGCGCGCCGACGCCGCGCTGTTCGCCGCCACGCCTGACGTGCTGGCCTCCTCGACCGCGTTGCACAACCTCTTCGGTCAACTGCGGTCCGGCGCACCGGTCGCCGCCGGAGGCTGGAGATGGCCCGATCCCTGGCTCTGGCCGCTGCGTGCCGCCGTCACCGCGCTAGCTGGCCCCTTCGTCGCCGAACCCGCCGGACTGGACCGACCATGGCGGCTGCTGCGCGAGTACGTCGCGAACTGGCATCTCGAGCAGTCCTGGTTCGGCATCGGCTACTTCGCCCACGGTTGCAACGGCACCGGTGACAGGCCGCCGATCCCGCGGTGAGGGCGGCCGCGAGCCCGGCTCACCGGGACCGGCGCGTCGATCAGCTGTCGGCGTCGGTCGGGGCAGCGTGCGCACAGACCTCCAGCTCCATGCCGTCCGGATCGCGGAAGAACAGCGACCACTCGCCGCCGAGGCGCTGGATCTCGCCGATCTCCGCGCCGGCGGCCACCATCCGCTCGCGCAACCCGTCGAGCGTGGCGCGCGAGTCGACGGCGAGCCCGAAGTGATCGATCGGACCTCGACCGCCCATGGTCCGGCGCTGCCCCAGGATCGACTCCTCGGCCACCTCGAAGACGTTCAGGGCCGCGCCCCCGCCGAGGTCGATGATGGCCATCCGGGGGTGGTCCTCGGTCGCGGCCATCTCGAAGGTCACCGTGCCGCCGAACGCCTCGACATAGAACCGGGTCAGCCGGTCAAGATCGGCGGTAATCGTCGCGACATGGTTGAAGCCGAGCGTGACAGCCATGGGCCGCATGATGGCACCCCGCCTGAGCGGGGCGGTAGCGCTTTCGCCGCTCGAGATCGGCACTACTGTTCCGCCATGCCCAACAGAATTCCGATGCGGGACAATGGCGTGCAGTCGGTGGACCGTGCGATCTCGATCCTGCAGGTGCTGGCGCGGCGCGGGCCGGCGGGCGTCACGGAGATCGCCACCGAGCTTGCGGTGCACAAGTCGACGGCGTTCCGGTTGCTCGACACCCTGGAGTCGCGTGGCCTCGTGGAGCAACAGGTCGACCGAGGTCGGTACCAGCTCGGATTCGGCGTCGTGCAGCTCGCGGCCGGGGCGGCCAGGAAGCTGGACCTGACCGTGTCGAGCCGGCCGATCTGCCAGCGGCTGGCCGAGGAGGTGGCCGAGACGGTGAACGTCGCGATCCACGACGGGCACGCGGTGATCAGCATCGACCAGGTGATCGGGAGCTCCACGGTCACCAGCGTGAACTGGGTCGGGCAGCGCACCCCGTTCCACGCCACGTCGGCCGGCCAGATCTTCCTGGCGTTCATGCCGTCCGCCCAGCGGGACGCGATCCTCGCCGGCGACCTGGCGGCGTTCACCCCGCGCACCCTGGTCGATCCCGCGAAGCTCTCGACAGAACTGGCCTTGGTCCGGCGGCGCGGGTACGCGATCACCGTCGAGGAACACGAGATCGGCCTGGCCGCGGTCGCCGCCCCGTTGCGCGGAATCGACGGTGACGTGGTCGCGGCGGTGACCGCATCCGGGCCCACGTTCCGGCTCACCGCCGAGACCCTGCCCCGGGTCGCGGAACAGGTATCGGCCGCCGCCGCGGAGATCTCCCAGCGGAACGGATACCCGAAGCTCGGTTGACCGGTCGAGCCCGTCGGAGCCGCGGGCGTTGCGCACTCTTGACACGCGACCGGCCCGCGCTCACTCTTGTCTCGCATATGGCCTTAGTTGCGCTATGCGGGACATGTAGTGCGGGAAGGTGCCCAGCATGACCTCCATGACCGGAGCCGCCAACCTCCTCGCGGCCCTGCCCGGGCGGTACTACACCGACCCGGCGATCTTCGAGCTGGACGAGCGCCAGATCTTCCGGCGTTCCTGGCTGTGCGTCGGTCGCGCCGACGCGCTCAGCGAGCCCGGCCGGTACCGACGCATCGAGCTTGGCGAGGAGAGCGTGCTGGTCGTCCGGGGCCGCGACGGCGAGCTGAGTGCGTTCCTGAACCTGTGCCGTCACCGGGGCGCACAGCTGTGCAGCGAGGAGTCAGGCTCGTTCTCCAGAACGATCCGGTGCGCCTACCACTCCTGGAGCTACGGGCTGGACGGCCGGTTGCTCGCGGCGCCGAACATGCGCGACATGCCCGACCTGGTCCGAGCGGACTACGGGCTGCACCCGGTACGCGCCGAGCAGTGGCTGGGCTACCTGTGGCTCAACCTCGACCCCGAGGCGCAACAGTTGGCCGCGCAGGTGGAGCCGCAGCTCGCCGAGCGGCTCGGCGACGGGGTGCTCGAACGCTACGGGATCGAGCGGCTCGGCGTCGCGGCCACGATCGACTACTCGGTCGCCGCGAACTGGAAGTCGATCATCGAGAACTTCATGGAGTGCTACCACTGCGCATCGATCCATCCCGAGCTCACCGCCGCACTGCCCCAGTTCCGCTCCGGGTACGGCACCATCAGCGACGGAATGGCCGCCGGCGCGTCCTTCGCCGAGCACGTCGACGGGTTCTCGCTGTCGGGGCGCGCCACCCACCCCAGGCTGCCCGGACTGGGCCCGTCGGACGACCGGCTGTTCTACGGCCTCGTGCTGCGCCCCAACGTACTGCTCATCCTGGTGCCCGACCACGTCGCGCTGTACCGGCTCGAACCACTGGGGCCCGGGCACACCCGGGTCACCGTCGACTGGCTGTTCGACCGCGACACGATGGCCGGCGACGGTTTCGATGCCACCGACGCGATAGCCCTGCTCGACATCACCAACCGACAGGACTTCGACGCCTGCGAACGCTGCCAGCGCGGCATGCGCTCCGCCGCCTACTCCGGGGTCCTGGTGCCGGCCGAACACGTCATCACCGACTTCTACGCCCAGTACCTGGCCGCCATCGGCGAGCACCCGGCCGGCTCACCCCGCGAGCGCGGGTAGCAGGGCGCGCGCCCCGGCAGCTGCTCCAGGGTGATCAGTGACCCGCCGACGCCGCCGCGGCGGGCCCCGAGGTCCGGTCCGGCTTGCGCATGAAGATCGCCAGCAGTACCCCGGCGCCGGTCACGGCGGCGATGACCAGGAACAGGTTGGCGTAGGAGGTGGCCAGGACCTGGCTCGACAGGTACTCGTAGCGCCCGTACAGCTGCGCGAACACGCCCGGCGTGGAGAGGTCCCCGGCCAGGGTGCCCGCCGGCATCAGCGTGCCCCGGTCGGCGAGGAGTTGGGCCTGTTGGCTGGTGGAGATGGCGCTGAGGACGGCGAGGCCGAGTGCGCCGGCGGTCTGGCGGGCCACGTTGTTCAGGGCGCTGCCCTCGTTGGTCTGTGCGGCGGGTAGGGCGGCGAGTCCGGCGGTCATGATCGGCATGATGGACAGGCCGAGGCCGATGCCGCGCACGCTGGTCCAGAAGATGATGTCCGTGCGGGTCATCTCGGGGGTGATCGCGGACATCAGGTAGGTGCCGTAGGCGCAGATGGTGAGCCCGAACACGCCGAGCCAGCGGGGGCCGATCTTGTCGTAGAGCTTGCCGACCATGGGCATCAGCAGCCCGGTCAGGACCGCCGAGGGCAGCATCAGGATCCCGGCGTCGAAGGCCTGTTTCTGTTGTCCCTGTTGCAGGAACACCGGGACGAAGAAGGAGATGCCGAGCAGGTTCATCTGCAGCGCGGAGAGCATCAGCAGCGAGGAGGTGAACGGCCAGACCTTGAACACCCGGATGTCGAGCAGCGGTTGCGCGACGTGCAGCTCGACAACCACGAACAGGGCCAGGCCCAGTACCCCGCCGACCAGCAGCATCCGGATCCGGTAGCCGTCCCAACCCCAGTCCGAGCCTTCCGAGGCGGCGAGCAGTACCGCGAACAGGCCGCCGGCGATGCACAGGAAGCCGGGCACGTCGAAGCTGCGCCCGCGCCGCCCGGACAGCTTCGGCAGGATCAGCACCGCGGCCACCGCGCCCAGCAGCCCGACCGGCACGTTGACGTAGAACACCAGCCGCCAGTCCAGGTACTGCACGAAGTAGCCGCCCAGCACCGGGCCGGCCGCGGGCGCAAAGATGATGCCGAGGCCGAAGATCCCCATCGCGGTGCCGAGCTTCTGGCGGGGCACGATCCGGTACAGCAGGGTCATCGCCACCACCGGCATGATCCCGCCGGGGATCGCCTGCAGCACCCGGAACACGATCAACGTCCCGAGGTTGCCGGCGAGCCCGCACAGCGCCGAACCCACCGCGAACCCGGCCAACGACCACACGTACACCCGGGCCAGCCCGAACCGCTCACCCAACCAACTGCTCACCGGCACGACCACACCGAGCATCAACGTGTACGCGGTGGCGATCCACAACACGTCATCCAGCGAGCCACCGAAATCCTTCTGGATCGCCGGCACCGCCACATTCACGATCGTCACGTCCAGAACCGCCATGAAGTTACCCACGACCAGCACCAGCACCGGCAACAACCAGCCGCCACCGCCTCGGCTCCGCGGTGCGGGCGGTGTCGGCCTTGGCGCCGGCGAGGGCGGCGGTACGACCGGTTCGGTGGTGCCCGCTCGGGGGCGCCGCGCCACCGCGGTCGCTGCGTCCGGCGCCGTCCGGTCGCCCGCCCGGGGCCCGATCGTGGTCTCGCTGGTCATCGGTCGTTCCTTCGCGCTCGTCCCCCGTATCGAGGCCGTCCGGCACCGCGCCCGGACCCGACGAGCATGCCTCCGAGAGAACTCCCCCATCCAGGAGTGGCGGTGATACCGGCGCTATTCGACATCACGGGTCCTGAAGCGGCGCAATTACCCGGGGGGAAACGTCACCCTGTTCGTCACTCGACGGCGGGGGAGACCTTCTTGAAGAACCGCATGATGGGCGCGGTCTCGACCGAGCGCAGGCCCGGCAGGGCGGCGATCGGGCCGGTCAGGTACTCGTAGAGCGCCCGGCTGCTGGCGCACACCACCCCGGCGTAGAGGTTGTACGCCCCGGTGGTCGCCGCCGCGAAACCGACCTGCGGATGCCGGGCGAGCGCCTCACCGGCGGCGGCCAGCTGGCCGGGCTCCACCGACAGCCACAGTGCCGCGGCCGAGTGCAGCCCCAGTAGCGCGTGCTCGACGTCGACGTCGAAGTACAGGACGCCACTGTGGCGCAGCTCGGCCAGCCGCCGCCGGACCGTGGTCTGGGACCACCCGGTCACCGACGCCAGGTGGCGGTAGCCGGCCCGCCCGTCCTGCCCCAGTGCCTTGATCAGCTGGTGGTCGCCGGCCGTGAGCTCCACCGGGTCCCCGGTCGGCCGCGGCGGCGGCGGGCGCAGCCGGTCGAACCGCTCGGCGGTGAACCGGTGGTCCTTGTCCAGCAGACTCTCCCGACCCCCGAAGAACACCTTCAGGACGCAGTGCGCGCTTACTCCGGTCACCCTCGGCGTGCGGGGCAGCCGGCTGAGCACCGTGTGCTCGTCCGGCGAAGCGTCGGCCGACATGCGCGCCATGCACACGATCTCCGCGCCCCCGGACGCCACCCGCACCCAGGAGGTCTCATCGTGGCGGGCCAGCGCCCTGGCCAACCCGGCGGCGGCCTCCGGGGCGCACTGCACCCGCACCAGCCACAGCTGATCACCGAGCGCCTCCGGCCAGATCGCCCCGGTGACCCGGACGCCTTCGACCGAGCGCAAGCGGGCGTAGCGCCGCGCCACGGTCTGGTCGGACACCCCGAGCACCTCACCGACGGCGAGGAACGGGACCCGCCCGTCGATCTGCAACGCCTGCAGCAGCCCGCGCTCGATCTCGTCGAGCGTGTGTGCGCCCATTCCCTCCCACCCCCGGTGCCGACCTGCCGCAATCCTGTCCCACCGGGGCGTCCGGTCGCACGCACGACGGGACACCCAGCTGCGTGACGCCGCGGATCACGGACCGTCGGACACGCTCGCCGGCGCGTGGCTCCCAGATCATCCAGCCGGCGGCGCGGCGCTGGGTTGTGGTCCCGACCCACGGCTACGCGTTGGTCTCGGTGGCGACGGACGTGCTCGGATCAACATCAGGGCGTTCTGTCGGTGACGCGGCGTCACGGCAGAGCGTGACGACGGCATCGGTCTCCTCTTCGCATGGCCTGGACGCCCGAGGAAAACAGAGCCTCGCGATTGCTCGGGCGTGGGTGTCCCTCGGTGACTCAGCACCCGGATCATCGCTCGCTCGGCATGGGGCCGGTAGACACGCTCTAAACTCAACCGCGATGAGGCGCAAGCTCAGGTCGCCACTCCCCCAACGACACGGCCTCGACGCGGTCCGGCTGCGCACGCCGGCGGAGGGGCCGTGGGCGACCATCCGGGACCATCTGGTCGACCGGCTACCCCGGGTGGCACCCGGGCGCATCGACACGATGCTGCGGGAGCAGCGGATCGTGGACCTGAGCGGCCCGGTCGCCCTGGACGCCCCGTTCGTGCCCGAGCACTTCCTCTGGTTCCACCGGGACCTGCCCGACGAGGTCGCGGTCCCGTTCGAGATCCACCTCGTGCACCGCGACGACGACCTGCTCGTGGTGGACAAACCGCACTTCCTGGCGACGATCCCGCGCGGCAAGCACATCGTGCAGACCGCACTGGTCCGACTGCGCCGCGAGCTGGAGCTTCCCGCGCTCAGCCCGGCGCACCGGTTGGACCGGGTCACCGCCGGGCTGATCATGTTCGTGATCCGGCCGGAACGCCGGGGGGCGTACCAGACGCTGTTCCGGGACCGGTTGGTGCACAAGACCTACGAGGCGATCGCCCGGTACGACCCCACGCTCGACCTGCCGTGCACGCTGCGCAGCCGGATCATCAAGGAGCGGGGCGTCATCACGGCCCAGGAGGTACCCGGCCCACCGAACGCCGAGACCCTCGTCGAGCTCATGGAGCACCGCGACGGCCTCGGCCGGTACCGGCTGACCCCGACGACCGGCCGCACCCACCAGCTCCGGCTGCACATGAGCGGGCTGGGCGTGCCGATCCTGGGCGACGACTTCTACCCGGTGCTCACCGAGACCCCACTCGACGACTTCACCCGCCCCCTGCAGCTGCTGGCCAAGACGCTCGAGTTCACCGACCCGATCACCGGCGAGCAGCGCCGCTTCCGGAGCAGGTTGACGCTGCGGGCCTGGACCGCCTACGACGACTGGGCGCGGACCGGCCGGTGACGCCGCATGCCCTGAGCGGCCCACCGCCTCATCCCACGTGCCGCCAGCAGAACTCCAGCACCAGCCCCCACTGGAAGGCCCGCTGGGCGTTGTCGGCCGCCCCGCCGTGTCCGCCCTCGATGTTCTCGTAGTAGTCCACCGGGTACCCGTACTCCCGCATCCGGGCGACCATCTTGCGGGCGTGCCCGGGGTGCACCCGGTCGTCCCGGGTCGAGGTGGTGACCAGCACCGGCGGCAGTGACGCGTCGCGGGGCAGGTTCTGGTAGGGGGAGTACTTCGAGATCCACTCCCAGTCGGTCGGGTTGTCCGGGTCGCCGTACTCGGCCATCCAGGACGCGCCGGCCAGCAGCAGGTGGTAGCGGCGCATGTCCAGCAGCGGTACCTGGATGACGATCGCCCCGAACAGCGACGGGTAGCGGGTCAGCATGACGCCCATCAGCAGTCCGCCGTTGCTGCCGCCGTGAATGGCCAGCCGGTCCGCGGTGGTGATCTTGCGGTCGACCAGGTCGCGGGCCACGGCGGCGAAGTCCTGGTAGGCCAGATACCGGTGCTCACCCAGCACGCCGGTGTGCCAGGCCGGCCCGTACTCGCCGCCGCCGCGGATGTTGGCCACCACGTAGCGGCCGCCCCGGGCCAGCCAGCCCCGCCCGAGGATCCCGCTGTAGTGCGGCGTCAACGAGACCTCGAAACCGCCGTAGCCGGTCATCAGCACCGGGCCGGCCTCGTCGGTCTCGCCGTCCGCCTGCCCGCCGACCACGAAGTAGGGGATCCGGGTGCCGTCGTCGGAGACGGCGAAGTACTGCTGGACGGTCATCCCGGTGGCGTCGAAGAACTCCGGGGCCCGGCGCAGGGTCTCCAGCTCGCCGGTGGCCAGGTCGCCGCGCAGCAGGGTCGAGGCCTGGGTGTACCCGCTGACGTCGAGCAGGTACTCGTCGCTTGCGTCCGGGTCGACTCCGACGATGTCGGTGGACCCGAGCTCCGAACCGCCGGGCAGCGGCGAGCTGGCCCACCCACGCTCCGGGGTGAGCACCTCGGTGCGGGTGGTCACGTCTTCGAGCACCAGCAGGATCAGGTGGTGCCGCGTCCAGGCGTGGTAGCTCAGCGACCGACGGGGCGTCGGGGTGAACAGGACGGCGGCCTCCCGCCCCCCGGCCAGGTAGTCGTCGAACCCGAAGGCCAGCAGCGACCCCTCCGGGTAGGTGGTCTCGCCCAGGGTCCACGGCGAGCGCGGGCGCACCAACAGCCACTCGCGGTGCGCATCGGTTTCCGCGTCCGGCGGGACGTCGATGAGCTCGAGCGATCCGTCGGGCCGGCGCAGGTAGTCCAGGCTGGTGTGGAAGTCGGGGGCGCGGCCGACCAGGTCCCGCTCGAAGCCCTCGGTGTCGTCGTGGACCGCGAACGCGGAGACGTCGGTCTCGGACGCCTCGAACACCACCGGCGCTTCGGCGACCGGGGTGCCCCGGCGCCACTGGCGCATCACCCTCGGGTACCCGGAGGTGGTCATCGAACCCGGCCCGGTGTCGGTGCCCACGAACACCGTGTCCGCGTCCACCCAGCCCACCCGGCTCTTGGCCTCCGGCAGCTCGAAACCGGGGTCAGCAGAGTCCGCACCGGGCAGGAATGACCGGGTCGGCAGGTCGAACTCGCGGACCACGGTGGCGTCCGCACCGCCCCGGGAGAGCTGGACCAGCGCTCGGACGTACTCCGGCTTGCGGACCGCGGCGCCCTGCCACACCCAGTTCTCGCCTTCCAGCGCGGCGAGTGCATCTATGTCCAGCAGCAGCTCCCAGTCCGGCTCACCGGTGCGGTAGCTCTCCAGCGTGGTGCGGCGCCACAGGCCGCGCGGGTGCTCGGCGTCCTGCCAGAAGTTGTAGAGCAGCTCGCCCCGGCGGCGGACGTAGGGGATGCGCTCGTCCGAGTCGAGCACCTCCCGGATCCCGTCGCGGAGCTCGGCAAAGCGCTCGCCGGTGGTCAGCTCGGCGAGGGACTCGGCGTTGCGGGCCCGCACCCACTCCAGCGGCCGGTCACCGGTCACCTCCTCGAGCCACAGGTACGGGTCGGCGAGCGGGTCCGGTTCGATCACCGTTCCATTCTGGAGGTAGGGGCAAGTGAGGCGCGCACTGACGAGAACGTGACATGTTGCTTACTTCTCCTGCACACACGCCGGTAACCATCGGGGGAGGGAGTGGTCAACGTCGCCGAACCGGAGGAGGGCCGAGCCCTGATCGAGTTCCGGCTTCTCGGCCAGGTCGAGGTGTGGCGCGACGGTAACCGCGTGGAGATGGGTGGGCCCAAGCAGCGAGCCGTGCTCACCGCGCTGCTGGTCAGGGCCGGCCGGGTGGTCTCACTGGACCAGCTGATCGACGACCTGTGGCCGGTGGACCCCCCGGCGCGGGCCGCGGCCACCGTGCAGGTCTTCGTGTCCAACCTGCGTCGCGCGCTCGAGCCGGACCGACCGCGCGGCACGCCGGCGAGCCTGCTGGTGACCTCGACGCCCGGGTACGTGCTGCGCGCCGAGCCCGGTGCGATCGACGCGCACGAGTTCGTCCGGCTCGCCGAGGAAGGGCGCCTCGCCCTCGACGACGACGACCCCGAGCTGGCGGCCGAGCTCCTGGCGCGGGCCGGCGCACTGTGGCGGGGCGCGGCGTTGGCTGACGTCGTGGACGCGCCGTTCGCGCAGGCCGAGGCCGCCCGGCTGGAGGAGCTGCGGCTGTGTTGCGCCGAGGACCGGGTCGACGCCGAGCTGTCGCTCCGTCGGCACACGGCGGTGGTGGCGGAGCTGGAGCAGCGGGTGAGCGAGTATCCGCTGCGGGAACGGCCGCGAGCTCAGCTGATGCTCGCGCTCTACCGCTCCGGTCGCCAGGCCGATGCGCTGGCCACATACCAGGCGGGGCGGCGGGTACTGCGCGACGAGCTCGGGCTGGAGCCGGGCGCGCCGCTCAAGGCACTGCAGCACGCCGTGTTGTGCCACGACGCGGATCTGGCCTGGGAGCCGCCGGAGCCGGCGATCCGGGAAACGGCGACCTCCGAGGCAGCTCTGACGTCCGGGCAGACGTCCGGGCCGACGTCCGCGCCGCTGTCCGAGGAGCCGGGCGAGGAGCCGGGCGAGGAGCCGGGACGGGTGCTCGTCGTCGACGACAGCGGGATCAACCGCCGCCTGCTCGTCACCGCCCTGACCGAGCTGGGCCACGAGGTGCGCGCGGCCGAGCACGGCAGGCGCGCCCTCCAGATGCTGCGCGAGGACGACTACGACGTCGTGCTGCTCGACCTGCTGATGCCGGTGCTGGACGGCTACTCCACCCTGGCCGCGATCAAGTCGGACCCCCGGCTGAACCACCTGCCGGTGATCATGGTCTCGGCGGTGCACGAGCTGGAGAGCATGGTGCGCTGCATCGACCTCGGCGCGACGGACTACCTCCCGAAGCCGTTCAGCGCGGCAGTGCTGCGCGCCCGGCTGCGCTCCTCCCTCACCGCGAAACGGCTGCGTGACGTCGAGCGCGACTACCTGCGCCGGGTCGACGAGGTCGTCGCGGGCGGGCCGGCCGGGCTCGACGACGAGACGGCGAGGGACGACGTCGTGGGCAGGCTCGCACGCCGGTTGCAGCAGATGACCCGGGACGTGACGGCCCGCGAGTCCGCCCTGCGCGACGAGATCGCCACGCTGCGCGCAGAGGTCGACCGGGCCCGCGCGGGGACGCCCGCCCCGAGTGGACCCGAGGCTTCCCGACCCGCGGGTGTCCCCGGGGCGGACTCGTGAACGGTTGGCGCACCGGCACGGGGGGTCGGGCCTCGCTGCGTCGGCTCGTCCAGTGCGGGGTCGGCATCGGGGTCGTGCTGCTCGGTGTCCTGCTGCTGCTGAGCCTGCTGGCGGAACGGAGCATGAGTGACGCCACCACGGCGGAGGCCCGGCGTTCCGAGTCGCTGCGGCTGGCCTACGAGCTGCGCCAGACCTCCGACGACCTCACCCGGATGGCCCGCAGCTACGTGGCGACCGGACAACCCCGGTACCTGACCTGGTTCCAGGAGATCCTGGCCATCCGGGACGGCACCGCGCCGCGTCCCGAGGGCTACGACCAGATCTACTGGGACTTCGTCACCGACACCGGGGTGCGGCCGACGCCGTTCGGCCCCCCGGTCAGCTTCGCGACGTTGGCGGCGCAGGCCGGCTTCAGCGCCGAAGAGCTACGGCTGCTCGCGTCCGCCAAGTCGCGGTCGGATGCGCTGGCCCGGATCGAGGAGCAGGCCTTCGCCATGGTCCAGGCGGGCGGCTCGGCCCCCGGCCCGGCCCATGACCGGGCCACCGCACTCCTCTACGGAGCGGACTACCTGCATGCCAAGGCCCAGATCATGGAGCCCATCGGGCAGGTGTTCACCCTCGTCGACGAGCGGACGAGCCGGGAGACCGCGCTGGCCGCCGGCCGGGCCCGCGACTGGTCCGTCGGCGCGATCGCGGTCGCCCTGCTGCTGCTCGCCGGGATGGCGGTGTTCGCCGCCGTGACACGGCGTGCGGTCATCGGGCCGGTACTGGACCTGGACGACGCCACCGCGCGGATCGCGGAGGGTGATCACGACGTGCGGGCGCCGGTGGGCGGGGTGAGCGAGATCAGCGCCCTGGCCCGACGCTTCAACAGGATGGCGGAGCGGGTACGGGCCCGGACAGGCGAGCTGGAGCTGCTGCACCGCGTGGCCGCCACGGCCCACCAGGCCACTGATCTGCCGGCGGCCACTGGGGAGGTGCTCGACCTGGTCTGCGCACACACGGGCTGGAAGGTCGGCCACGCCTACTGGCGCGAGGGCGGCGAGCTCGTCTCGTCGTCGATCTGGCACGGCGGTTCCCCGGAGTTCCGGGATGCGACCGAGCGCACGCCGATGACCAGCGGAGTCGGCCTGCCGGGACGGGTGCTGGCCACCGGTGAGCCGGTCTGGATCACCGACGTGCTGCGCGACCCGAACTTCCCCCGCGCATCGGCCGCACCGGATCTGGGCGCCGGCATGGGCTTCCCGGTGCTCGCGGGCGACGACGTCGTCGCGGTGCTGGAGTTCTTCTCGTCGCGCCCCACCGCGCCCGACGAGCGGCTGCTCGCCCTGCTGTCCGACGTCGGCACCCAGCTCGGGCGGGTCGTCGACCGGGTCCGGGCCGAGGACGCGCTGCGCCAGGCCGCGGTGGCCGCCGAGAGCGCCAACACCGCCAAGAGCGCCTTCCTCGCGACGATGAGCCACGAGATCCGTACCCCGATGAACGCAGTCATCGGCATGTCGGGCCTGCTCCTGGAGACCGAGCTGGACACCGAGCAGCGCCAGTTCGCCGGGATCGTGCGCGACAGCGCGAACTCCCTGTTGCTGCTCATCAACGACATCCTCGACTTCTCCAAGATCGAGGCCGGTCGCTTCGAGCTGGAGCGGACGCCCTTCCACGTCGCCGAGTGCGTGGAGGGCGCGCTCGAACTGGTCGCCGCCGACGCCGCCCGCAAGGACCTCGAGCTGCTCTACGTGATCGACCCCGGAGTGCCCGAGGCCCTCGTCGGCGACGTGACCAGGGTGCGGCAGGTACTGCTCAACCTGCTCTCCAACGCGGTGAAGTTCACCGAGCGCGGCGGCGAGGTGCTGGTCACGGTGGGCGCGCGGGCCCTGTCCGATCCGGCGCGGCCCGACGGCACCCACGAGTGGAGCTTCGCCGTCCGCGACACCGGGATCGGCATCCCGCCCGACCGCATCGGGTCGATCTTCGACTCGTTCACCCAGGTCGACGCGTCGACGGCCCGCCGCTACGGCGGCACCGGCCTGGGCCTGGCCATCTGCCGGCGACTGTGCGACCTCATGGGCGGGACGATCGCCGCGATCAGCATCGTGGGGGTGGGCTCGACCGTCACGTTCACCGTCCGGGCCGCTGCCGCTGAGCTGGCCCGCCGCGACCCGGTACCGGACACGGCCCCCCAACTGGCCGGCAAGCGGGTGCTCGTCGTCGACGACAACGCGGTGAACCGGCAGATCCTGCTGCGCCACACCGGGTCGTGGGGCATGCACGGCACCGACACCGCCTCGCCGGCGACCGCGCTGCGCTGGATCACCGAAGGCGCGCGCTTCGACCTCGCGATCCTCGACCTGCAGATGGCCGGGATGGACGGGTTGGCGCTGGCCGAGGCGATCCGAGCGACCCCGCACGGCGCCGAACTGCCGCTCGTCCTGCTGACCTCGCTCGGCCGCCCGCGTCATCTCGGCAGCGCGGACCTGGCGGCCGTGCTGACCAAGCCGCTCAACCGGTCGCAGGTGTACCGAACCCTGATCGGCATCTTCGCCGCCCCCGCCGCCCCCGTCACCGCATCCGCCGCCGAGGTGGCCGTACCCCCGCTGCGGATCCTCGTCGCCGAGGATCACCCGGTGAACCAACGCCTGGTGCAGCTGCTGCTGGCGAAGCTGGGGCACACCGCCGATCTGGTGAGCGACGGGGTGGAGGCGGTGGCTGCGGTACGGCGCCGGGACTACGACGTGGTGCTCATGGACGTCCAGATGCCCGAGCTGGACGGGCTCGCGGCGGCGCGCGAGATCCGGGCGCGCCTCGACAACCGCCGGCCCCGGATCATCGCCGTCACCGCCAACGCGCTGCGCGGCGACCGGGAGGCCTGCCTCGCCGCCGGAATGGACGACTACCTCGCCAAACCGCTGACCAGGACGGAGCTGGCGCGGGCGTTGGGCGACTGCACCCCTCGGGCTCCCGACCCCGGTCCAGCCGTCCTGGATCCGACCGCGCTCGCGAACCTGCGCGAGCTCATCGGCGACGATCCGAAGGCGCTGGCCGGGCTCGTCGAGGACTTCCTGGCCGAGACCCCGCCACTGCTCGACGCCCTGCGCGCCGCGGTCGCGGCCGGTGACGCGGGGGCGGTGCACCGGGCCACGCACACCCTGAAGAGCCTCGGCGCCACCTTCGGCGCGACGGCGCTGGCCGAGTTGTGTCAGCGAGCGGAGTCGCACAGCGGGGCGCCGGCGGAGCTGGCGCCGCTGGTGGCCGCCATCGCGGCCGAGCACGACCGCGTCGCTCCCGCGCTGGAGAAGCTGCTCTGAGCCCGGCCCGACGCCGCGCTTAGCGAACACTTGGCGGCCGTTTAGCGCACCGGTGTTTGCTCTGTAGCTCATGGGGCCGCCGCCGTCCCCCCGCACAGCAACGCACGATCCGGCCACCGCGCCTCGAAGGGTGCCAGCGATGAGCAACGAGAAAGTCGTGTCGCACGAGACAACGCCAGTGAGCAGGGCCGCGCCGACGGCCACAGGTACCGCGGCGAAGGAGACCCTGGAGGACTACACGCTCAGGTTCGCCCCACGCTCCTACCGCCGGTGGGGTACCGGCGTGGTGGCGATCTCCGCGCTGGGCGGCATCGCGTACCTGGCCGACTTCGCCATCGGGGCGAACATCGGCATCTCCTACGGCACGGTCAACGCGCTGTGGGGAATCCTGGTGTTCGCGGTGGTCATCTTCGCCACCGGGTTCCCGCTGGCCTACTACGCCGCCCGGTACAACCTGGACCTCGACCTGATCACCCGGGGCAGCGGCTTCGGCTACTACGGCTCGGTGGTCACCAACGTCATCTTCGCGACGTTCACGTTCATCTTCTTCGCCCTCGAGGGCTCGATCATGGCGCAGGGCCTGAACCTCGGGCTGCACGTGCCACTCTGGGCCGGCTACGCCGCGTCCACACTGATCATCTTCCCGCTGGTCATGTACGGGATGTCGCTGCTGTCCAAGCTGCAGCTGTGGACCACCCCGCTGTGGCTGATCCTGATGGTGGCGCCGTTCGCCTACCTGCTGATCAGCCACCCGGAGTCGGTGGCCACCTTCTTCGCCTACCAGGGTGAGAGCGGCAAGGGCGCGACCAGCCTCGGCTCCATCTTCCTGGCCGCCGGCGTGTGCCTGTCGCTGATCGCCCAGATCGCCGAGCAGATCGACTACCTGCGCTTCATGCCGCCCCGCACCCCGGAGAACTCCCGCCGCTGGTGGACCGCCGTGGTACTGGCCGGACCGGGCTGGGTGATCTTCGGCGCCATCAAGCAGATCGTGGGCCTGTTCCTGGCCGTCTACATCATCGCCAACGTGGCCGGCGGCCAGAACGTCTCAGCCGTGGCCAACCAGCCGGTGCACCAGTTCCTGGAGATCTACCGCGACATCATGCCGCCGTGGGCCGCGATGGCACTGGCCGTCGTGCTGGTCGTGATCAGCCAGATCAAGATCAACGTGACGAACGCGTACTCCGGCTCGCTGGCCTGGACGAACTCGTTCACCCGGGTCACCAAGCACTACCCGGGCCGCCTGGTGTTCCTCGGCTTCAACCTGCTGGTCGCACTGGTGCTGATGGAAGCGAACATGTTCGACTTCCTGAACACGATCCTGGGCTTCTACGCCAACTGCGGGATGTCCTGGGTGGTCGTGGTGGCCTCGGACATCGTCATCAACAAGTACCTGCTCAAGATCTCACCGCTGCAGCCCGAGTTCCGCCGGGGCATGCTCTACCCGGTCAACCCGGTCGGCTTCGGCTCGATGCTCATCTCGGCCGGGGTGTCCATCGTGGTCTTCTTCGGCGGGCTGGGCGCCGGCCTGCAGCCGTTCTCGCCGCTGGTGGCCATCGTGCTGGCACTGGTCCTGCCGCCGATCCTGGCGGTCGCCACCCGGGGCAGGTACTACCTGCGCCGCACCGGCGACGGCATCGACCTGCCCATGTACGACGAGTTCGGCAACCCGTCCGGCGAGGTCCTGCACTGCCACGTGTGCCGCCAGGACATCGAGCGCCCGGACATGGCCAAGTGCGAGACGCACGACGCGGTGGTCTGCTCGCTGTGCCTGAGCCAGGACAAGGTCGGCGACCACGTGCTGCCCGCCACGGCCTGAGCCAGGACAAGGGTCGGCGGCACGACCGAAAGACCGCGCCGGTCCCGGTCAGACCGTGGGGAGAGTGGCCCGACCAGGGTGGTCGGGCCACTCTCTCTGTCTTCACGGGTGGCTGTCCCCGTACGCCGACAGACGGCGTGCGCGAAGTGCGTATCGACCGGGTTCCGATCGACTTGTTGGATCGGAGCCCGGGTCGGCGGTGGGACGGGGTGGCGCGATGACCGAACCAGCCGAGGCCGAGGCCGAGCGGCAGCGGCTGGCCGCCCGGGTAGCCGACGCGTTGGCCCGCAGCCAGGTGCTGCTGGCCGCGAGTGAGGCATTCACGGCCGCCACCACGCTGACCGAGATCTCGGTCGCCGTCGCGAACCTGGTCAGCAACCAGCCGCAGTCCCCCGCGTACGTGGACATCGCGCTGCTCGAACCGGACGGCCAACACCTCGTCCGGCTGCGCAACGATGTTCTGCCTGTCGAGATCCGGCAGCGGTACCAGCGGATTCCCCTCACGGCCGACCAGCCCGCGGCGGAGTGCGTCCGCACCGGGCGGCCGGTGTTCGTCGAGAACCTCGAACAGCTGACCGAGCGTTATCCGCCGCTGCACGCCGACTGGGCGGCCCCGAATCGCCAGGCCACCGCCTGTGCACCCGTGCCGGGCCCGGACGGCCCGCTGGGCGCATTGGTGTTCGTGTGGGCGACCCCGCAGTCCATCGACGTCACCGAGCAGGCCGTCATCACCGCCATCGC
The DNA here is from genome assembly GCF_052566575.1 of Pseudonocardia sp. Cha107L01. Classification (NCBI taxonomy): domain Bacteria; kingdom Bacillati; phylum Actinomycetota; class Actinomycetes; order Pseudonocardiales; family Pseudonocardiaceae; genus Pseudonocardia; species Pseudonocardia sp. Cha107L01. The sequence continues at coordinate 2,028,667 of NZ_CP199579.1, read as the reverse complement.
CGGTTACGCCGGCCACGCCATATCACGGTTGCGCGCGATGGAGCAACGAGTGGCCGAGGTGCGCACCCGGTACGAGGACACCCGGGCGGCGATGTTGCTCATGCAGCGCAACCTGCTCCCGAGGGCGCTGCCGGTGCTGCCGGGCCTGAACCTCGCCGCCCACTACCGGGCGGCCGCCACCGACCACACCGCGGGCGGCGACTGGTTCGACGCCATCCCGCTCGGGCAGGACCAGGTCGCGCTGACCGTCGGTGATGTGGTCGGGCACGGGGCAGCGGCGGCGGCGGTCATGGGTCAGCTGCGTGCGGTACTGACCGGGTTCCTGGTCGAGGGCGCGGACCCCGGCGAGGCGCTGGCCAGGCTGGACCGGTTCGTCGCCAGGGTGCCCGGGGCCCGGGGCACCACCGCGTGGGTCGGGGTGCTCGACTCGCGGCGGCGGCAGCTGTACTCCGCCAGCTGCGGTCATCCCCCACCGATGGTGATCACTGCGGGGGGCCGGCACCGGAACCTCCCGCTGACCGTCGGCGGACCGCTGGGGTTACCCGGCCCGGCGCACCAGATCGCGGAAACCTCACTCGAGTCGGGTGAGGTACTGCTGTGCTACTCCGACGGGCTCGTCGAGCGCAGCGGTCGCACCCTCGAGGACGGATTCGCGGCGCTCGGCACGGCCGCCGCGACCGCCCGGCTCCGGTACCGCGAGGTGCGGCCCACGTCACGGGCGCTCGACCTGGTGTGCGAGCTGACCGTGGACACCGTGACCCGTGCGGGTCAGCGTGACGACGCGACCCTTCTCGCGGTCGAGGTGCTCGGCTCCACGCCCTCGCCGGTCTGCGTCGAGGTAACCAGCGACCGGCCCGAGCTGTCCCGGCTCCGGCGTGAGCTGGCGGCCTGGTTGGTCTCGGCCGGGGCCAGCGAGGAGGACGTGCTGGCCGTCAACCTGGCTGTCGGCGAAGCCGTCGAGAACTCGATCGAGCACGGCTACCGCGACTCGAGCGGCACCGTCGGGGTCGAAGGCTCGCTCACCGGCGACGGGCGGGCATCCTTCACGATCACCGACCGCGGCCGCTGGCGTACGCCTCCGGTCGACCCGAGCCACCGGGGACGCGGGATGATCATGATCCGGCAGTGCGTGGACACCGTCGAGCTCGAGGACCTCGCCCCGGGCACCCTGGTTGCCTTCGACCGCGAACTGCGCCGGGCGCCCGTGTTCGGCTCCACCTCGACCCGCGGCTCCGACCCCGCCGACGCCGACGACACCCCGGCGGACCTGCGCATCACGTTGACCCGGACGGATGGGCGACCTTGCGCGGTGGTCAGTGGCCCGGTCGACATGACCACCGCCGGCCCGCTGCGGAGTCGTCTCCGCGACCTCAGCAGAGGCGGGCTGCTCCCGCTGTCGGTCGACCTGACAGCGGTCACCCACCTGGGCAGTGTCGGGATCGAGCTGCTGTACGAGACCGCCGAAGAGGTCCTGCACAGCGGACACACCCTCCGGCTGCTCGCCCCCGACGGGTCGCCCGGGTCGGCCGCTGTCCGGCTCAGCGGCCTGGACAGCATCGCCACGCTCCTCGACGAAGGCACACCCGAGGTCGACGGGCGGGTACAACGGGCGTATGGAGATTGAGCTACGTGATCGCCCGGCTTGCCGTGCAGGACGGTCCCGACGGGCTCCCGGAGCTGGTCAAGAGCACCGACGACGGCCGCACCAGCGCGTTGTTCGGCGCCGCGGCGAGCCGAACCTGGCCAATCTGCTCGCCGAGGACGAGCACCTGGCGCCGTTCCTGGCCATTCCGGCCAAGGACAACGGCTTCGACGTGGAGGGGCTGGCGGTGCACGGCGAGACCCTGTACGTCGGCCTTCGCGGGCCGGTGCTGCGCGGCTTCGCGGTCGTCCTCGAGTTGTTGCCGGAGGAGGCCGCGCCCGGGCGGCTGCGGCTGGTGCCGATCGAGGGCGAGCGGTGCTATCGGAAGCACTTCCTTGACCTGGGCGGGCTCGGTGTGCGGGACCTGTGCCCGCACGGGCCAGACCTGTAGGACACTCTGGTGCTCCCGCCGGCCCGCACCGGCTGGCCGTCTGCTGAGAACTCTGTGAATGAGCGGGGTCGTCGGGAGCACCGCCGCGGCGATCTCCCGTGTCACACTCCGTTGGAGCAGGTCCACCGTCCGGGGACCCGCGGTCACAGCAGCGTGAGGGGCAGCCGATGGTCACCAGGACATGGTTCCGGTCGGTGCGTAGGAGGACGCCGGGGCCGGTCGCGCTGGCGGTCGCGGCCGTGCTGGTCACCGCCGGTGCGGGCGGCCTGACGCCCACCCCGGCGGTGACCGACCTGGCGGCCACCGCGCCGACCTCGCACTCGAGCACCCCCTGCTCGGCGAGCGCGAAGGCGTGCATGGACCTGTCCAAGCAGCAGGCGTGGCTGACCGACGGGGCCGGGCACATCACCTACGGGCCGGTGCCCGCGCACGGCGGATCGAAGAAGGCCAAGACACCGAAGGGCACATTCTCGGTGCTGTCCAAGGACGCGCACTACTACAGCACCGAGTTCCACGCCCCCATGCCCTACTCGGTGTTCTTCTACCCCGGCGACGCCTTCCACGCCGACAACCCGGCCACCGCCTCCAACGGCTGCGTGCACCTGAGCATGGCCGCCGCGCAGCGCTTCTACGCCACCCTCAAACCCGGTGACAAGGTCCAGATCAAGTGACCCCGACGCGAGGCGCAGTCCGCGGAGCCTGATCACTACGGTCCAACTATCGGACCGTAGTGATCAGGTAGTGACTGGTGGTGTGGAAGTGGGTGTCGGACTCGTTCCCGTTCTCGAGCACATCGAGCAGGTGGGCGCGCAGCGCAGTCCCGTCCCCATGCCGGTCGACCACCGCGAGACCGCTGATCGCGAGTGGGTGGGAGCGTGACTGCAGCTCGAGGTAAGCCGCCGCGGACGCGGCGGTAATGATCAGCTCCTCACGCTGAGCGGTGACGCGCAGCCCGTAGGGCACGAACAGTTCCGCGATCGCCGCCTCGTCGTGCCAGGGAAACGGTGCGGGTCCGGGTCCGATGCCCAGAGCTTCGCGGACCGCGGTGGCGGCGAGTCGGTTCATCTCGATGACCGGGCTACCAGGCAGCCAGGCGCTGAACACGATCCGGCCACGCGGGGCGCGGACACGGGCGAACTCGGCCGCGGCCGCACGGTGATCCGGCGCGAAGATCACACCGAATGAGGACAGCACAACGTCCGCCCCAGCGTCCTCGACGGGTAGCGCGGCCGCGGCTCCGGCCACGAACTCGACGTCGAGGTGGGCGGCGGCGGCCTGTTCACGAGCCAGTGCCAACAGCCGGGCCGCCGGGTCGACCCCCAGTACCGCCGCACCTCGCGCCGCGGCGACCAACGCGGCACTGCCGGTGCCGCAGCCGACGTCCACGACCGTCTCACCGGCCTCGACCCCGGCGACCTCGACAAGCCGACGGGCCGCGGGAAGTAGGTCGGCGGCGGTGTGCTCGTAATGCCCGATGCCCCAATCGAGGGGCGCCGGGCCGGCGCGGGTGGTCCTGGCGGGGCCGGTGTCGTCCAATCCTGCTGCTCTCCTTCGTCGGCGCTGCTCCGCACACACTGCGGGATGCGGCTTGCGAGAGGCTTGCAGCACCGAAACCAGGTACGACCGGCATGGGGCGCCGAACTACGCCCACCGATGACGGCGTCGTCATCGGTGGACCCGGCCTCGGCGCGGCGCTGGGCCGAGGTGTGAGCCATCAGAACATGTAGGTCGAGTTGATGATGGCCCCCTTGCGCGCGTAGTGGATCAGCGCGTCCTGCACGTCCAGCGGGTGCGTCGGGATGACGCCGTCGATCAGGTCCTCCTCACGGACGCCGTGCAGCGACAGCCCGAAGCGGCAACAGAACGCCTTGCCGCCCTCGGCGATGAACGTGGCGAGCTGGTTGTTGATGTTGTGCTCACCGGGGAACGCGGACGTGCCGGTGGTCGGGAAGCCCCGGGTGGCGAGACAGTTCAGTGAACCTGGCCCGTAGAAGTAGAGGGCTGACTCGAAGCCCTTCCGCAACGCGCGGGTGGCCTGCAGGATGGCCACGAAGCTGACGCTGGACTCGTGCGCGATGCCGTGCACCAGGGTGAAGTACACCTCGCCGGGCTCAGCCTGGTAGTCCGGGAAGACCTTCGTGGCACCGTAGATCGAGGACCCCTCGGGCAACGAGGGATGCAGGATCTCGGCGAGGCTCTTCTGCTCGACGTCGGTCAGTGTGGGCACGGAAATCCGCTCCCCGTTCGAGGATTGGGTTGTGTCCTGGCTGTCCGGATCCGGGTCCGGCTGCTTACCGGCGACGAGAGCACGCCACAGCTGCCGGGCCCGTGAGGTCTGCGAGTGGGTCATCGGTCGGTCACGCGGACGCTGGCGTACGAGCCGAGACGAGCTTGCCAACGAGCAGGCTGGCGACGTAGCCGAACAGGCCGCCGATCACGAACGACAGCAACATGACCGTGAAGGGGCCGCTGGGCAGGGAGAAGTCGGTGCCGGAGGCCTTGGTCAAGAGCCCGAAGGCAGCGGTGGTGGCGAAGCCGACGACAGAACCCGGCACAAACCCGAAGATCGGGATGAGCGCACCGAGGATGGTGATGGCGGTGAAGGCCCCGACGACGATGCCCACCAGGGCGGGGTTGCCCGCCTTCGTCAGCACGACCAGCATCACGGTCCCCCACACCACGCCCCAGAGAATGGCCGGCGTGGTCTTCTTGAGTGCTGCCATATCGCCCCCGGCGGCGAAGTAGGTGGCGGCGCCCAGGAACGTGGCGGGGATGAACAGACCCAGACCCGATAGGGGCCCGACATACAACCACGTGAGAACGGCACCGATGAGCCCAATGACGAGTGCGAGGGCAAGTGGGAGCTTCATGAGAATACCTCCGGTGAGTTGGATGGATGGCGCGGTCGGTGAGCCTCCGAAATTGCCGTATTTAACTTCCACGGCGGAACGAGTGTTGGCAACGGGTTGAGGCCCATAAAGCCGTCATGTGACCGAAGGTTTTCCGGATGTAACCATTACGACATATTTGGACCCGCCGAACGCGCGTCCTCGATCGCACCGTGTTGCACTGCCAGCGCAGGCGGGATCGTCGGTCCCCGATCGCCGGGCTAGTTTACAATTCGGCGTTCCGAACGAAACCATTCGGACACATCACCTGGGTCTACTGGTCCGACTAGCTCGTCCGTCGACTGATAGGAGTAGCGGGCTGGGTGTCGTTTCTCCCATGGGCGAGATCTGACACAGGGCGACCTGTCCCTGCTTTAGTGAGTGCGCGTTCGAAAATGAGTGCGCCCACTAAAGGTTTCTTCGCGAGCGCGCCCTATCTGTGTTGTGAACCGACGCTCGTGAATGCGGGCAGGCGGTTCGTTTTGCAACGCGGTCCGCGGCCCAAGTTTGGCCACAACGCCAATCAATGACTGAGCACGTGGTCGTGTAGGCGAGTTGAGCCGGGCGGGCCCGCGCTCGGGCCACTCACCCTGACGGGAGTCACCCAGGGGAGCGCTCGCGATTCCAGCTAGCAGGTAGTGGGCGACGCCAGGCAGCCCGAAACATCGATGACTGCTGGCGTCGATGACACCCGCCCCGGCGACCGCGAGGCTCATAGGGCATCGGCGCGCGGCCCCGACCCTCGGGCGCTCCACGGGAGGACGAACATGATGTCCCTACTCGGTGCGGCCACGCGGCCGCTCACCCGGACGATCGGGCGCGCGGCTGTGGCGCAGGTGAGCGAGGTGGCGGTGATAGCGGCCCTCGCGGCGATGGCACCGTTGGGCCGGGCCGGCGCCAGTGTCGAGCGGGCAGTCGATGCGCTGGCGCCGATCGCGAGAAGAAGCATTGCGCCGGCCGCGTTCCCGGTACTGCTCGTGCACGGCCTCGGGGGCACTAAGTCATGCTGGTTCGCCCTCGCGCGAGCGCTCCGTGACCGGAGCATGATCGTCGACGCGATCAACTACCCGCCGTTCGGAACCTCCGTGGAACAGGTCGCCGACCAGCTCACGGCCAGGGTTGAGCGGCTGCTGGCGGAGACCGGCGCGGACAAGGTCCATCTGATTGGACACAGCCTGGGCGGGATCGTCATCGCCCAGGCTTTCGCCGACGGTCGCCTCGACGGACAGGTGGATACAGTCGTGACCATCGCGACGCCCTTTGGTGGCTCGCCGTGGGCGAACCTCTGTCCGTTCGGGGCGACCGTCCGGGCGCTGCGGGCGGGCTCGCCGCTGTTGCGTCGCCTGGCAGCGGCTCCACACCCGGACGGTGTGCGATGGCTGGCCTTCACGGGCACCCTCGACCTGATCGTGCCGGGCCGCCGGTCGGTGCCCGGCCACGCCGAAGTTCAGAACGTCACGGTCGCCGATGTTGGACACATCGGAATGCTGCTGAATCCGCTCGTCGTCGATCGCATCGTTGCCGCACTGCCGGCACCTGAGCAGGCTGTGGCCTAACCCGGTGAACTCCGCATTGTCGGTGCCATAGACCAATCGGTACCGCAGACACGGAATCGACTACACAATGTGCCGACAACCACCCGGACGTGCCGTCGCCATCACCCGTCCGGGCGCCTTGTTCCACACACCTTCTGCGCTTCGGGCTCGTTTCTGAAGACATTCACCATCGACCGCGGACGCTCCCCAGTTGCCGCGGCCGATGGATGGGGACAAGGGTGTCCGCCGTACGACGAGCTCCCTGTGCGAGCTCGCCGAGCCTGGTTGCCTGTCCGTCCCCGCCCCCTCGTAGGTGGAGGACATCGATGCCCACTCACCGCGCGACAACCCGGCCGCGCCCCGACGCCTGTGCCGCCCCCCGCACCGCCAGCCGTCGACGATTTCTCGGCTACCTCCTGGCCGCGCCCACCCTGGTGGTCGCCGCCGAACTCGGCGGGAGCAGCCTCTTCGGCACGACCCCGGCCTGGGCCGCGGCCATCCCGGAGCTGCCCAAGCTGCCCGGCACACCGCAGACCCCCGAGGTCTACGACCTGCTGGACGCCCTCCGGGACGCGGCCCGGCCGACCGCGAACCTGATCAAGATCACGGTGCACCGGGACGGCACGGTCTCCTTCGCGCTACCTCGCTCGGACAACGGCCAGGGCATCATCACCTCCACGCAGATGATCATCGCGGAGGAGATGAACCTCGACGTCGACCAGGTGCAGGTGACGCTGGCCGACGCCCGGCCGGAACTGGTGTTCAACCAGCTGACCGGCGGGTCGAGCACGACGTTCACCACCTTCACGCCGATCCGGGTGGCCGCCGCGCTGGCCCACGGCGCCCTGCTGGATGCGGCGGCCGCGCAGCTGTCCCAGGAGAAGGCGGTACTCAGCAGCCGGGCGGGCCTGATCACCGGCGCGAACGGGCACTCGCTGCCGTTCGGGAAGCTGACCGAGTCGGCCGCCAGCCCGGTGGACAGGGCCGTCGAGGTGGTGCTCAAGGACCGCGAGAAGTTCACCGTCATCGGCAAGCCGCACACCAAGACCGACGCGCACGCCATCGTCACCGGCCGCAAGAAGTTCGCCACCGACCTGCGGATCCCCGACGCGCTGCCCACGGTCATCTGCCGGGCGCCGGACCTCAACGGGTACCCGAAGGGCGTCGACAACCTCGACGACGTCCGCAGCATGCCCGGGGTCACCGACGTGGCGGTGGTCGGCGCCGGGGTGGCGGTGCGCGCGGCGACGTTCGGTCAGTGCATCGACGCGGTGAATGAGCTGAAGGTGCGCTGGAACGCCGGCACGGTGCACGGCGAGGACGACGAGTCGGTGCTGAAGAAGCTCCGGCGGGCCGAGCTGCCGCTGGCCGTGCCGAAGGGCGCCGGGAAGACCATCGAGGGCCAGTTCACCTTCTACTTCCGCGGCGGCAGCGCCCTGGAGACCAACTGCGCGATCGCCGACGTGCGCAAGGACCGGGCCGAGATCTGGGGGCCCGCCAAGAGCCCGATCGCCGCCCAGGCGGACATCGCCAAGAAGCTCGGGCTGCCGCAGAACTCGGTGACCTTCCACGTGACCGAGGGCGGCGGGTCGTTCGGCCGCAAGCTGTTCTACGACGCCGCGCTGGAGGCCGCCGAGGTCTCGAAGAAGTTCGGCAAGCCGGTCAAGCTGATGTGGACCCGCGCGGACGACTCCCGGCAGGGCCGGGTGCACCCCATGGCCACCTCCCGGGTCCGGGCGCAGGTCGCCGGGGACACCGTGCTCAGCTTCGAGCAGCGGCACACCAGCGTGGCCACCGAGATCAACCCCGGTCTGTCCGAGGCCATCACGGCCGCCGCGACCAAGGCCCCGCTGGGCAACCTCACGGTCTCGGAGTTCATCTTCGAGACCACGCAGCTCAACCCCTACGACTTCGGCGTCTCGACCCGGTTCCTCAACGAGGTCGACATGCGGTTCAACACGGGCAGCACGCGCAACATCTACTCCCCGGACATGGCCACCGCGCGGGAGCTGATGGTCGACCGGATTGCGGCCTCCATGGGCAAGGACCCCTACGAGTTCCGGGCCGCGTTCACCAAGCAGCAGCGCTGGCGCCGGGTGCTCGAGCGGGTGGCGAAGGAAGCCGACTGGGGCAAGTCGATGAGGTCCGGCACCGCGCAGGGCATCGGCATGCACGTGGAGTACAAGGGCGCGGCGGCGTGTGTGGTCGAGATCGACTGCCGGTCGGACACGGTGAACCGGAAGATCCGGCAGGCCCGCACCGGCCCCCGCGTCACCAAGGTGACCTACGTCGTCGACATCGGGCTCGTGATCAACCCACGCGGCGTCGAGGCGCAGATGATGGGCGGGATCAACGACGCACTGGCGATGACCCTGACCGCCAGCATGCACCTGGACGACGGCCACTTCGTCGAGGCGAGCTGGGACAACTACTTCTACACCCGGCAGTGGAACACCCCGCCCGAGATGAACATCATCGTCATCGAGGACTCGGAGGCCCCGGAGCCGGGCGGGGTCGGCGAGTTCGGCGTCGCGGCCACCTGCGGCGCGATCGCCTGCGCCTACGCCCGGGCCACCGGCCGGGTGCCGGAGTACTTCCCGCTCGATCACAAGGAACCGCTGCCGTTCGAGCCCTACCCGACCGTGCCGCCGATCCCGCCGTCCCCCACCAACGGCCTCGACAAGACGTTCTGAGGAGTCAGCCATGCCGACCCAGAAATTCAAGCTCAACGGCGACTCTGTCTCGGTCGACGCCGACGACGACGTGCACCTGCTCTGGGTGATCCGGGACCTGCTCGGCGTGACGGGGCCGAAGTACGGCTGCGGGATCAACGTGTGCAAGGCATGCACCAGCCACATCAACGGCAAGGCGTTCAACCCGTGCTCGGTACGGGTGGGCGACATCAAGGACAGCGACGAGATCACCACGATCGAGGGGCTCGCCGACACCAGCGACGGCGACCTGCACCCGATGCAACAGGCCTGGATCGACCACGACGTCGCGCAGTGCGGCTACTGCCAGCCGGGTCAGATCATGGCCGCGGTGGCCAAGGTGCGCCAGTGCCAGCGGGAGGGCCGCGAGGTCGACGACTCGGCGATCGAGGAGCTCCGCAACATCTGCCGCTGCGGCACCTACAACCGGATCCGCGAGGCGATCAAGGCCGGCGCCGAGAACATGTGACGGGCACGGTCATCCCGCTCCCCCATACACGCACGGAAGGACAGTCCATGAAGGCACGACGGACCCTCACCACCGCTCTGGCCGGCGGGGCCCTGCTGCTGATCGGAGCCGGTGTCGCCCATGCCGACAGCAACGACACCGACGACACCGGCTACCCCAGTACGCAGAGCGACACCCAGGGCGCGGACGCCGGGGCAGCCACGGCCGGCAACAGCCGCGACTCCTTCGACGACGCGGCCAACGGCGCCAACCGTCCGGACGACGCGGACGGCACCGACACGCAGTTCCCGGGGCCGGACCCCCGCTTCGTCGAGGGACCGGCCGGCGGCCTCGTGAAGAACGGCCCGCTCGGCTGAGCGTGTCACGGGTGGGCGAGTCACTCGCGCGGTGGATAGCCCTCGTCGCCGACTGACCTGACCGGGCCGAGGCGTCAGTAGCTACGCCCGACCACCGCCATGACGTCGTCGGCCGATGTGTCCGGTGGGATCTGGCCGTCAGCGGTCTGCAGGCATCGCACCGTGATCGCATCGGTCGCGAGGGACTTCTCCCCCTCGACCCCGAGGATCCGCCACGGGATCCGGGCGAAACCGGTCTGGGCGGCCTCGCGTGCCTCCTCGACGGACTCGGTCTGGACCGTCCTGCTGGCCAGCTGATCTGCCGCGGTGGTCAGCAGATCGTTCTGGATCGTCTCGAGCAGCTTCGGCACGGCCTGGGCCGTCGCGGCGGCCTCGGTGGGGACCCGCTCTCCGGTGTCGCGCCGCACGAGGTTGAGGTGGCCGGCCTCGACGTCCCGAGGGCCGATCTCGATCCGCAGCGGTACGCCCTTGAGCTCCCAGTCCGTCACTCGGCGACCGAAGCCCCTGTCCACGGCGTCGTCGACGCGTACCCGCACGCCGGCGCGGTCGAGCTGAGCACACTGCTCACGGGCGGCGGCGAGCACTCCCGCGTCGTCCTTCACGGCGAGTACGACGACCTGTGTCGGCGCCAGCCGAGGTGGAACCACCAGACCGCTGTCGTCCCCGTGGCCCATGATGAGACCGCCGACCAGCCGGGTACTGCTCCCCCAGGACGTGGTCCAGCAGAGCTGGCGCCGACCGTCGGCATCACTGAATGTCATGTCGAACGCCTTCGCGAAGTTCTGCCCCAGCTCGTGACTGGTCGCGACCTGCAGCGACTTCCCGTCTCCCATCATGGCTTCACAGGTCATCGTGCTGATGGCCCCGGCGAAGCGTTCGCGAGCCGTCTTGACGCCCACCAGGACCGGCAGCGCGAGCACCGATCGCAGGAAGTCCCGGTAGACGTCCAGGTGGATCTGGCGCGTGTAGGCAGCCGCGTCCTCGTAGGTGGTGTGTGCGGTGTGCCCCTCCTGCCAGAGGAACTCGCTGGTACGCAGGAACAGCCGGGGCCGCATCTCCCAGCGCACGACGTTGGCCCACTGGTTGAGCAGCAGGGGAAGATCACGATGGCTCTGGATCCACTTGGCCATCAGCTCACCGAACAGGGTCTCACTGGTGGGGCGTACGACGAGTGGTTCGGCGAGCTCCTTGCCACCCGCGTGCGTGACGACAGCCAGTTCCGGGCTGAACCCCTCGACGTGCTCGGCCTCGCGCTTGAGGTAGCTCTCCGGGATGAACAGCGGCAGGTAGACGTTCTCGGCACCGGCTCGCTTGATCCGTGCGTCGATCTCCGACTGGATGCGCTCCCACAGCGAGTAGCCGTAGGGCCGGATCACCATGGTGCCCCGCACCGGGCCGTTGTCAGCGAGCTGCGCCTTCTCCAGGACTTCCTGGTACCAGCGAGGGAAGTCGTCCGCCCTCGACGTGAGAACCGATCTTCGGCGTGAGGTAGCCATGGCGCGCGATCGTAGTTCGCGGTACTTCGAACCGCCTCCGGTTTCAGTGCCGGCAGAGTTCCACCGGTGAGCGGCCGGGTTCGAGGACCCGCTGCGACACTGCGGCCGGCGGGACGGTCGCGGGACCGTCATTCCCCGCCGGACGCGCGCGCCCGTACCGCCGCGCAGCCGTCAGCTGAGAGCCTTCGACCTGCGCGTGATGCCGCTGGTGGTGGTCAGGACTTCGGGTCGAGCACAAAGACGGGGATCTGCCGGTCCGTCTTCGTCTGGTACTCGGCGTAGGACGGGAACGCCTCGACCGCGCGCTCCCACCACTCAGCGCGCTCGTCACCCTCGACCTCGCGGGCGACGTAGTCCTTGGTCACGGTCCCGTCCTGCAACCTGAACTCCGGGTACGCCTTGATGTTGTAGTACCAGACGGGATGCTCGGGGGCGCCACCCTTCGAGGCGACCACGGCGTAGCTGCCGTCATGCTCCACGCGCATCACCGGCGTGTAGCGCAGCTTGCCGGATTTCGCGCCTCGCAGGGTGAGCAGCACGATCGGCGACCCGAGGACGGCAATGCCCGCTGTCGTACCGGTCTCGAGGATCGTCTTCGTCTGGTCCTGGACCCAGGTCGTGGGGCTGAACTCCGCGGTTTCGTTGGCCATATCCCCATTGAACCCGATAGGCGAGCCCGACATTCCAGCCGAGTGGAGTGAACTCGACAGGAGGGCTGCGCGGCGCGGGGGGCGGCACCGTAACCGCCCTGGCCACCGCTGGATCATCGCAAAACCAACCAGCCGGGCGACGGTCAGACCGCCTCCCCGGCGAGCCAGCCGCTGATGGCGGCCATCACGTCGGCGTCGTAGTCCTTGTCGACGTCGCGCGCCAGGTCGGCGACGGTCACCTCGCGCAGCGCGGCACGCCATGCCCCATCGGCCGCGATCATGGCGCGGTTGATGGCGCAGGGCGTGAGGCAGGCCTCGGCGGGCGTGGCCATCGGTCCGCGCTGGCGGATCTCCGTGCAGGCGAACGTCGAGCGCGTGCCGTCGATTGCCTCGACGATGTCGAGGACTGTGATCTCGCTCGGCTCGCGGGTGAGGGTGTAGCCGCCGGAGTGGCCCTGCGTCGATCGCACGATGCCGGCGCGGGACAGCGCCTGCATCTGCTTGGCCAGGTAGGTCGTCGAGACGTCATGCAGCTCCGCCAGCCGCGCCACGGCAACCGCATCGTTCTTGGCGGCCGAGAGCACGACACAGCAGTGCAGTGCCCATTCCACGCCGCCGGACAGCTTCATGACACCAGTCTACTTGACTCGGACATGAAGTGTCCGTGTAGTGTATCGGACATCAAGTGTCCGAGTTAGCAAACATGGGTCATGGGGAAGGCAGGACATGTCATGAAGTTCGCGGTCATCGGCGGAACCGGGCTGATCGGATCACAGGTCGTGCAGGATCTGAACGCGGCCGGGCACGAGGCGGTGCCGCATGGGCTGTCACCGGGGTCGACGTTCTCACTGGTCAAGGCCTGGATGCGGCGCTGGCCGGCGCGGACGTGGTCGTCAACCTGACCAACTCCCCGACCTTCGACGACGCCTCCCCGGCGTTCTTCCAGACCTCGATGGACAACCTTCTGGCCGCGGCTCAGCGGGCGGGCACCGGGCACTTCGTCATCCTGTCCATCGTCGGCGTCGACCAGGTGCCCGAGCTCGACTACTACCGCGCCAAGGCTCTCCAGGAGGACATCCTCAAGGCCGGCCCCGTCCCCTACTCCATCGTCCGCGCCACCCAGTTCATGGAGTTCATGGACGCCGTCCTGTCCTGGACCGCCGACAACGACACCGTCCGCCTGCCCAACACCCCGATCCAGCCGATCGCCGCGGCGGACGTCGCCGCCACCGTCGCCAACGTCGCCGCCGGATCACCCCTGGGCGGCACCCTCGACGTGGCCGGGCCCGACGTGTACCCGCTGGACGAACTGGGCCGGATCACCCTCACCGCCAAGGGTGACAAGCGCTCGGTGACCACCGACGACACCGCCGGCATGTTCGCCGTCGTCCACGGCGATGTCCTCCTCGCCAAGGACAGCGCCCGCATCGCCCACACCCACTACACCGACTGGCTGAAGTAGACCGCACGCCCCGGGCGCGACAACTTCCGTCGACAACGGACGATCGACGTCGGTGCCGGCGCCGCCGGTGCCCGACAACGCCGAAGCGATGGTGGTCCAGGTCACTCTGCCGCCGGGCAGCGAGGGCTCTCCGCCGCACCGCCACACCGGTCCCGCGTTCGGCTACGTGATCAAAGGCGAGATGATCTTCGAGCTGGAGGGCGAACCACAGCGGGTCGTCAAGACCGGAGAGACATTCTGGGAACCGGGCGGCGACGTCATCCACTACCAGGACGGCAACAACCTCCCGGACGCCGAGTCCGCGTTCGTCGTCACCATTTTCGGTGTGGCCGGACAACCGATGCTCATTCCGGTGAGCGCGGAGGAACTTGCCCAACGCAAGAACCGCCGGGCACCACGGCTGAACACCGGCACGCGGCTCAGCCCACCGCCGGGATGGTCCAGTCCCCGGGCTCCGCCAGCTGCAGCAGGTGTGCCAGGCCGGCGTCGTCGAACGCCGCGACGATCTCGTCAGCCCCCTCGCTGAAGTGCGCCCAGCTGTCGTAGTGGGCCGGGATGACTGCCGCGACGCCGAGCACCGCCGCGGCGGCCGCGGCGCGCTGGCTGGTCAACGTCAGCGGCCGGCCCCGCTCCTTGGCGGGCACCCGGGCGGCACCGACGAAGAGCACAGCCACGTCGATGGGCCCGATCCGTCGTGCCACGTCGGCTACGGCGGCGATCGAGGCGTTGTCGCCGCTGAGGTACACCGTCGGGATGCCAGCTCCGGAGACCACGAACCCGGTGACCTCGCAGTTGACGTTGCCGTCCTCGTCACGCTGCCCGTCGTCCGGACCGTGCACAGCTGGCACAGCCCGCACTGTCAGCTGCCCGATACCGTCGCCGCGCGGCACATCGAGCGTCTCCCAGGTCGCCAGACCGACCGCGGGCGAGCCCAGACGTGCCGCTGCGCGCGGCCCGGACAGCAGGCACGGCGCCGCAAGAGCGAATCGCCGACCCGACTCGTCCAGATTGTCCGGGTGCAGGTCATGGCTCACCAGGACGACATCCACCGGACCGAGCTCGTCCTGCGACACCGCCGGACCACGCGTCTTCGTCAGGTAGCCCTTGTCCCCCGGCGGATCGAAGGTCGGGTCCATCACCAGTCGCGTGCCCGCGATGTCGAGGACTGTCGTCGGCCCGCCGAGAACGCCGATCCCGAACTCGAGCCGATCCCCGCTGACCCGACCTGCCATACCCGCACTCCTCCTACCGATCCCGTGCTGACGCTCAGCACCGACACTCCGACCGTCACCGGAGCGGAGTGGAATCGCTCCGGCGTCAGAGCCGGGTGTCGAGCAGTAGTTTGCCGGTAGTGCCCCGCGACTCGATGTCGATGTGGGCCTGCTTCGCCTCGCCGAGCGGGTAGCGCCGGCTGATATCGATCCGCAGCTTCCTGGCCCGGACCTTGTCGAACAGGTCCTTGGAGTGCTCGAGCAACAGCTCCCGGGTGGGGATGTGGTCCGAGAACACGGCGTAGGAGATCCGGATGCTCCTCGGCAGGTCGAACATCCTCACTGTGGGGATGTCGCCGATCAGCGGTCCGTACCAGACATGCGTGCCGACCCGGCGGAGCACCTCGATCGACGGCCAGAAGGTACTGGCCCCGCCGCCGTCGAAGACGGCGTGGACACCCTCGCCGCCGGTCAGGTCCTTGACCCGGCCGATGAAGTCACCGGCGGAGGAGATCAGCACCTCGTCGGCACCCGCGGCCTTCGCAACCGAGACCTTCTCCTCTCGGGAGACCAGGCCGAGCACCCGGGCGCCGCGGAGCTTGAGCAGCTGGGTGAGCATCCGCCCGACGCCACCGGCGGCGGCGTGCACGAGCGCGGTCTCGCCCTCGGCCAGCGGGGCGACCTCGGTGACGAAATGGTGAGCTGTGAGGCCCTGCATCATCGTCGCGGCGGCGACGTCACTGGGGATGTCGTCGGGCACCGGGACCGCGGCCGCGGCCGGGACAACCGCGCGTTCGGCGTAGCTCCCGTAAACAAAGACCCAGGCCACCCGGTCGCCAACCTCGAACTCGGTGACACCCGTGCCGACGGCGGCGACCCGGCCGGCCGCCTCTACCCCTGGGATGAAGGGGATGCGGCCATGGACGGCGCCGCCGGTGCGGGTGGCGGTGTCCATGAAGTTGACGCCCGCGTACTCGACGTCGACGAGCAGCTCACTGGGGCCCGGCACCGGGTCGGGCCACTCCCTCAGCTGGAGCACTTCCGATCCGCCTAGCTGTTCGATCACCACAGCACGCATGTGTTGGTCCTCCGATCATCGGACTTCTGGGGAACGCACGGGTGAAAGTTCGCCCTCAAGTCGTTGGCCATGGGCGCGAAGGTAGACAGCTATTTTTGGACTGGCAAGTCTGGAAAACACCTTCTGTGGCACACCCGATGGGAGAGCGTAGAACGCAAGTGCGCTCGAAACGCCTGCTGTTCGGGAGGACCGGGATAACCGATCGTCGAGCTTTCTGGACCTCGTGTACCAAAATCTTGGTAAGCTCGAGGACGTGGCGTTGACGACGAAGGGCCGGGCTACTCGACAACGCATCATCGACGGGGCGTCCATCCACCTGCGTAGCGACGCCCCCGGGGACATGACGTTGGACGACATCCGGGCGATCACCGGCACCAGCAAGGGACAGCTGTTTCACTACTTCCCGGGCGGCAAGGAGGAACTCCTGCTCGCCGTCGCGCGGTTCGAGGCAGACAAGGTCATCACCGACCAGCAACCGCATCTTGGCGCGCTCACCTCGTGGGCCGCCTGGGAGCGCTGGCGGGACGCGGTGGTGGCGCGCTACCGCGCGGAGGGGGCGAGTTGCCCGCTCGGTAGCCTGATGAACCAGGTCGGCGCTACCCCCGGCGCAGCCGAGGTGGTGACGTCGCTACTGGGCCAGTGGCAGGGACACATTCGCCGCGGTATCACCACGATGCAGGCACAGGGTGCCGTCGATCCCGCGCTCGACCCCGACCGCGCCGCGGCGGCGTTCATAGCCGGCATCCAGGGAGGTGTGCAGATGCTCCGCTCGACCGGGAGCACCGCGCACCTCGAGGCGGTCATCGATCTCCTCATCGAGCACCTGCGTCGCTGAGCGTGGCGAGCAGAACGGGTTCTAGCGCGGCCTGTCGGTCATCGGACGGCATCGCGGTACTCATGGCCCCTGGACAACGCTCACGGTGTTATTGCCCTGATTGGCTACGTAGATCTGGCTCCCCGAACCCACCGCCACCCCGAACGGTTTTGGCCCGACCGGAATGGTCGCGATCACCGCGCTGATCGTCGGGTCGATCACGGTGACCGTGCCGGCGTCGGCGTTGGTGACATAGATACGGCGGTTGTACGCCGCTATCGCGGAGGGACGCCCGCCGGCCGAAATGGTTTTGGTCAATATGTTGCACCCGGGGGCGATCACCGCTGGGCGGAGCGACCTCCCTACGGGCCCCACACTCGCCACCGCGGGACACTCTGTCCGCTCGATGAGTTGGACGGCCATGGTGGACCTCCTCACCGACGCCGTGGTGAGGGTGACGAGCAAACCCGCCGAGTAAGAGATCAGAACTTCGGCCCTAGCCAATGGCGCCGTAGGTCGGTTCGCCGGCGGTCTCGTAGGCCAGGTGGAGCATGCCGTTGGAATAGCTGACCGATTCGATCAGTCGCAGCGCGGTGGGAGGGACCCCGTCCTCGAACACCTTCTTGCCGGTGCCGAGCACGAGTGGGTCGACCCACAGATCCAGCCGGTCGACGAGTCCGGAGCGCAGCAGCGACTGCACCAGGTTGAGGCTGCCGATGACGTGCACCTCCTCGTGGCGGTCCTTCAGAGCGGCGACACTCACGTCGACGGGCTGAGCGAGGAGCGTCGAGCCCTGCCAGGTCAGCGGCTCGGTGAGCGTTCGGCTCGCCACGTACTTGGGAACACCGTTCAGCAGTCCGGTGAACGGCATCTCCTCGGGAGCGGTCGGCCAGTAGCCGGCGAACACGTCGTAGGTCCGGCGACCGAGCAGCAGGGCGTCCATCGACTGGGCTCCCTCGAACATGACTTTGCCCGCCTCGGGGTCCCGGAACGGCGCGTGCCATCCGCCATAGCTGAAGCCACCGTCGCGATCCTCGTCAGGCTGTCCCCCCGACTGCGCCACCCCGTCCAGGGTCATGAACTCGGCAACGATCAACTTGCCCACCGTGGTTCCTCCTCGGTGCGGCTGTCGGTCAGTTCAGACTCCGACGAGGCTCGAAACTCATCGCCGACGGGCGTCAGCGGTCGGTGCTGGTCCGGAGGCGAGCTAGGACCTGGCCTCAGAACTCTGTGATCGAGACCAGTCGCCGCAGGTTCAGCCTGCGTAAGGCCTACAGCACCAGCGCGTTGCGGACGCTGGCAGCGCAGCGGCGCCGAGGTCCAATCCACGGACACGGTTCGCCCCGCCGGCGTTCGTGGTCGTCACCGCCACCCGGTGCGGACCAGCCACGCCCCGGACCGGCTCGGCGTCGACGCGTAGTGGCCGAAGAACAGCTGGGCGACGAGCTCGCCGCGAGAGCCGGTCCCGGACTTCTCGAAGCTCGACTTCAGGTGGTCCTGCACGGTGTAGGCCGACACGTGCAGGCGCTGGGGATCGTGTTCGACGACCCCCTGAGCGCCGCGTAACCGATTTCCCGAGATTCCGGAACCGACCTCTTGACAACGTACAACCGATTGGTTGTATATTTGTCCTGTGAGCGCGAGCGACGAGGACCGGGCCGACGCCCTGTTCCACGCGCTCGCCGACCGGACCCGGCGCGACATCCTGCGCAGGGTGCTGGCCGGGGAGCATTCGGTCTCCGCTCTCGCGGCGAAGTACGACATGAGCTTCGCGGCAGTGCAGAAGCACGTCGCCGTCCTGGAGAAGGCCGGCCTGCTCACCAAGCGGCGTAACGGTCGCGAGCAATTGGCCAGCGGCGACGTCACGGCGGTGCGGTCGGTGGCGTCGATGCTCACCGAGCTGGAACAGGTCTGGCGTGGCCGCATCGCGCGCATCGACGAGCTGATCGCATTCGACATCGTTACCCACCCCGACCAGGAGGACTGAACAATGCCTGTCACCGACGTCAAGCACGACCTGGACACCCGGACCCTGACCATCACCGCCGAGTTCGCCGCGCCAGCGGAACGCATCTGGCAGGTCTACGCAGACCCGCGCCAGCTGGAGAAGGTCTGGGGTCCGCCGAGCTACCCAGCGACGTTCGTCGAGCACGACCTCACCCCCGGCGGTCGGATGAACTACTTCATGACCGGTCCGGAGGGTGAGAAGTTCGCCGGATATTGGAAGATCACGGCCGTCGACGAACCGAGGAGCTTCTCGTTCGAGGACGGGTTCGCCGACCTGGATTTCAACCCGAACCCGGAGATGCCGGTCTCGACGAACGTCTTCACCTTCACCGAGCACGACGGCCGCACGCACGCGACCTACGTGGCCACGTACGACACCGCGGAAGGGCTGCAGAAGGTGCTGGAGATGGGTGTCGTCGAGGGCGCAAGTACCGCGATCAACCAGATCGACGAGCTCGTCGCCTCCTGAGGTGACGAGACCGCGGCGGCCGGACTCACCGGGGCACAGCCGGTCAGGATACGGCCGTCTCCCCCGAAACCCTTCAGGTCGGGATGCCCAGGCGGCCCGTCCTTTCCATCGTAATCAAGACCTGGCCACCTCTCGCAGACGGCTGTACTCCGCGACCAGTGCGGGGAGGGACCAGCGGCGGTTGAGTCCGCTGGGATTGGGCAGAACCCACACGCGTGCCTCGGCGATGCGCAGGTCCTGGGGGCCGAAGGTCGCCTTGGGCAGCGCGAAAGCGATGCGGAACGCGGTGACGCCGAGGAAGGCGATCCACCCGGGGTGGGTACGGGTCGCGAGGTCGATCAGTCGAGGCACCCCGCCGCTCAGTTCGGCGGCACCCAGTTCGTCGGCTCGCGCGGTTGACCGGGTGACGAGCTTGGTGATTCCGTATCCGAGCGCCGCGAATTCGCGGTGCTCGGTCGGAGCCAGCAGGCGCGGAGTGAAACCTGCGCCGTGCAGGGTCGGCCAGAAGCGGTTGCCCGCCCGAGCGAAGTGTTGCCCGGTGGAGACCGTCAGCATGGGTGCGTTCACACCGCAGAACAGCACCGACAGCGGTAGGTCGGCGGGCCCGGGAAGCAGGTCCGGGATGTCCGCGCCGCCGTCAGGTCCCGCGTTGATAGCCACACCCCCGAGCATCGGTGCCAGCGTATTGCCGGACCAACCGGAAGCAGCCGCGGCTCATCCGAGGGATACCAGCAATCGGCCTGGCCCTCGGTTGCTGATGTTGGGTTGAAACGGGATGCGCTGGTCGGGAATCGACAACCGCGGGTAGCGGGACGCTAGGCGTTCGACGACGATCGCGCTTCCAGCCGCGCGAGGTTTGCCCCCAGGCAGGGCGATCGAGCTGGTCCGGATGGTCGACGGTGGCCTCAGCACAGCTGAGGCACCCGCGGCCGGCACCACTGGTGCGCCGCCAAGCGCGCCCGGCCGGATCAGCGCGCGGAACGCGATCGCGCCCAGGGCGCTACCCGGTCCCGATCGAGCAGGTCGGGGCGGGCCAACGAGCCGAGCATCAGGTCCACCGAGGTCGCGGCATCCCGGGTCAGGGCATAACACTGCTGGGCCGAGCGGCACTCGGCCGGCGCCAGCCGCTGCGCCGCCGCGACGATCTGCGGGGCGGCCACGCGCACCTGCACGTTGTCCATCCCGGGGCGACGCAGCGCCAGCCCGGCGGCCTCGACGAGCCGCCCCACGTTCGACAACTGCTCGCCGAGCCAGTCCCACGGCGACTCGCGCACCGGGTTCGCCCAGTGCCGCTCGCTCGGCTCCACGCCGGCGAAGCGCGGATGGAAGTGCGCGGCGTCGAACCCGCCCGCGGTGGCGTCCAGCCGGTCGAACAGGTCGGCACGCCACGCGGGTTGGTCGATCACGTACTGCTGCGAGGCCGACTCGGTTCCCCGGTGCGGCTGCCCGGCCAACAGCCGCAGCTCCACCCGCGCTCCGTGTTCCAGGTGGCTGTCCGCCAGGTCGATCTCGAACCAGTGCCGGACCAGGACCGCGACCTCGTCGAACACGAACGCCTGCAACACCGACGACCCCTCTCAGCCCCGCCCCGCGGGCGCTCCGGCACTGGTGATCGAACCCCTCGCCGCGGCGCAGAGGTAAGCCCGACATGCCCAGAGTAATGCCACACGGTGATCAGCTGACCGGCCTGATCATGCGTCCCGCCCGACGGCCGCCGGTGGACTGTCGGTCTGGCCGGCCCCCCGGTGCCGTGCCAGAAATCCCCAGTAGGACAGCAGCTCGTTGGACGGGCTCCGTATCGTCCAGTTCACGCCGCCGGGCTCCGGGTGCTCGATCACGTTCGTATCGGACTCACCACGGCCGCCCCTAACTCGGCGGGGTGCTATCCAGCGCCCGCGCCGACACCCCGTCCTGGCCGAGGTCGGATCCGGCGTGGGTTGCACCGGGTGGAGTCTCGACAAGGACCCGAAGAGCGGGCCACGCTGGCCATCCTGTGCCCGGAAACCGATCGGAGACGGCGATGACACGGACCCCGCAAGAGATTTTTGAGCACCACGCGGGCGCGCTGATCAGCGGTGACATCGACGAGATCGTCGCCGATTACACCGACGACGCGCTGTTCATCACCCCCACAGGAGTGCGGCACGGCCGGGACGGCGTGCGTGAGGGCTTCACCGCGCTGCTGGCCGACGTGCCCAACGCAAAGTGGGACGTGCCGACTCAGATCTTCGCCGGCGACGTCTTGTTCATCGAGTGGAGCGCGGTGTCCGCCTCCACCCAGGTCTCGGACGGGGTCGACACGTTCGTCTTCGACGGCGACGGCATCCGTGTGCAGACAGTGCGCTACACCTTAGATACAACCGGCTAGATTCCCGCGGCCAGGCGCGATCCCACAGCGCAAGGAAGCACCACCATGTTCTCGCCGCAGATCCGATCGACCCAACAGTCGGCTGGGTCGATCGACGACATACAAGCCGCCGAGCGCTGGGCGAGCCTCCGGCAAACACTGGGGGCACGCTGCTGGCCCCAGACCAGCCTGACGCCGCCATCCGGAAGCGAGCGCGCCCGTCTACACGAGGCTGCCCAACGCGCGCTGAGTGTGTACCCCGGGCCGGTCGGCCAACTGGTTCACCGCGAGATTCACGCGTTCCTCGACTTCGGCCACCGGTTCGCCCAAACCAACTTGATCACCCGACTGGCCGAGGACATATTGACGAGCGCCGACGAGGAAGAATAGGTGCCCGCCTGTAGCCCTCGCCCGCGGCGCCGCGGCTACGGCGGCGAGGCCTTCACCGACGGCTCGTCCCGAAGACCGACGGCGTCGTCCCCGCGCCGGTCGGTGTCGTAGTCGGCGAGCTCCATACGCAGCGCGGCGGCCAGCCGGGCCAGGGCGCCGTCGAGCATCGTCAGGTCGGACACCACGTTCGACAGGGGGGACGACCGAAGGCGCAGGTCGTCGAGCACGAATGCGACGAGGGCCGAGGACCGTACGTAGCGGCCCCGCTCGCCGGTCGCCAGGTGGTGCCCGATCTCGTCGACCGATCTCCGTAGCTGTTCGCTCGCCGCCCACAACGGCCCGATGTCCGCCCGCGGCAGGATCTCCCCGTCGGCCTCGGCCTCCTCGGCCTGCGCGGCGAGCGATCGCGCGTACTGCCGGACCGCCGAGCTCACGCACAGCACCTCGGTGAGCTGGCTGTGGTTGCGGCCGAAAGTGGCGCCTCGCAACGGCGTGGCGGTGGCGACCAGCGCGGCGTAGGCGGCGTCGACGTCGCGGACCAGCGGCCGCAGCGGTTCGCGCCGCCCGTCGAGCCGGACGAAGACGGCCTCGAGCAGCCGGCGCAGGGCACAGATCCAGAGCAGCATCCCGGTGGTGAGCACCCGCTGCGGGCGCAGCGGCACGATGAGCAGCACGGTGACCACGACGGCCGCGACGCCGATGGCCGTCTCGGCGAGCCGCAGCAGGAGCAGCTGCCAGCTGAACTCCTCCAGCTGGACGTACAGCTGCGCCACCGTCACGGTGATCGCGATTGCCATGAACGTGTAGTTGATCCGAATCAGGTAGATCCCGAAGAACATCGCCACCACGACGGTTGCCACCGAGGGCAAGTAGCTGCCGCCGGTGAGGTGGACGAGCAGAGCGCCCACCACGATGCCGATAGCGGTGCCGCCGACCCGGAACAAGGCGCGCCGCACCTGCTCGGCGGAGTTGGTGGCCGCGACGAAGGCGAGGAAGGTTGCCAGCACCGCCCAGTACAGCCGCGGACCGGACAGGGCATCCCCCGCGACGACGGCGAGCGTGCCGGCGACGGCGACCTGGATGGTGGCACGCACGTAGGGCGGCATCGTCGCGCGGTCGAGCAGGCCGCGCCCCCGCGAGGTCGAGGCCTCGGCGCTGACCGGCGTTGAGCCGGGCAACCAGCCGTTGACCAGCTTGACCGCCGGGGTGAAGTCACCGCCCGCGGCCGCCGCGACCTCGTCGTCGCGAACCGGGCGGGTGACCTGGTCGCGGGCCTGCGCACAGAGCTCCACCGAGGCGGCCAGCCGGGAGACCAGCACGCTCGCGCGGCACCGGGCCGGCATCGCGGTCCGCAGCGCGGCGACCGCGCGGGACACCGAGGGCGGGTCACCGTCGAGCAGGGCGGACAACGCGGCGGCCGCGGCGCGGCGCACGGCGGGCGGCGCGCCGCTCGTGGCCAGCGCCGAGGCGAAGCGCGCGGAATTCGACACCGCCAGCTCGGCGTCGAACAGCCGCTGCGCCTCGACCACCGCCGTGCGCGGCCGGACCTCGGCCAACTCCGCGTCAATCATGAGCGTGGTCTCGTTGAGCCGAACCAGCTGGCGGCGCATCCGTTCCTCCAGCCTCCGGATACCGCGCTCGTCCTCCTCGCCGAGCACACCCACGCTCAACGCGAGCAGCCGGCGGGCCCGCGCCACCTGCGACCGGCGCATCCGCGCCAGGGTCCGCTCCGGGGGGCGGGAGAAGGCGAACCGCATCACCTGCGCCGCGAGCACCCCGAGCCCGAGTTCGGCGGCGATCCAGCCGGTGTCGCCCAGGCCGAGATCGGTGTGCAGGAGGAACCCGAGGAAGGCGCCGATGAACGCGCCCATGCCGGCGCCGAACCCACCGGGACCGAAGCGGCGGACATACACCGCAAGGGCCATCACCCCAACGAGGAAGGCCAACGACGGCACCCGGTAGGGCCCGACCAGCAACCCGAGAGCCATGGCGGCCACCATCGGCAGCGCCACGAGCAGCATCGAGCGCACCTGGCAGCGCAGGGTGCGGTCGTAGACCGACAAGCCAGCCATCATCGCGGCCAAGCCCCCGCACAGCAGCGAGACGACGAGCAGCTCATGGTTGGTCGCCGACAGGACCGGTTCGGCCGAGCTGCCGGCGGGCAGCTGCAGCGCGCCGGTCAGTCGGACGAACAGATAGACCAGCACCAGGGCGACGCCGATGCCGAGCACCACCTGCAGCGCCGTCCGCAGCTGGGTGAGCCCGGGGTCAGCGCCGACAAGCCGGTCGGCGGCGTCCCTGAACGAGGCCCTCGGGGTGGGCGCCCGGGGAGGCTGGGTGAGCTCGTCATCGGCCGTCCTCGCCAGCCCGGCCGGCTCCGCTCGGCCGTCACGCACCGCCGACGCCCTTCGCCGCGTACGCCGGTGTCCGATCCAGGAAACCTGACCCACCGGGCAGGAACCCGGTGGTGATGGGTGAGGCCGGCAACGCACCGGCGCAGCGCCGGCGCGCCGTCCTCGGCCGTGCGACCGTCACCATGCCCGGGTGCTTCCGTTCTCCCGAGGGTCCCATCCGACCGGGTGAGGATCGCTCCGGCGGGCCGGAGGTGCCGGTGCCGGCACCGGCAACTCGCGGGATTTCGAACCATCGCCCGCGTTGAGCGCCCGGAAGGCGAATCCGGCGACCACGGCGGCGAGGAATTCGGCCACGGAGAAAACAAACACCGCCGGCCAGCCGACCAGGGCGATGAACCCGCCATCGACGCCGACAGCCGGATTGAACACGCCACCGGCGATCCCGCCCACCGCCACCGCGGCGGTCAGGACGGTAAATCCGACCACCAGCCGAGGAAAGGAGTTGTTCGGATGACGCTTACGCGTGGCCATGCTAGGCACCACCATTGACGATCGTCCGCACCATCAGCGCGGCGAGCGGGCGACGCCGGTCCCCGCCGCCGGCTTCGACTTCCCCACAAGCCTGTCCGTTCGGCTCAACTCTTCGACGATGAACCCCAGGCCGATGCCCAGCATCCACGCGTCCTGCGCCAACGCCAGCCCCTGCTCGGTCGGGCGCAGGCTGCCCTTTTGCCGCATCCCCGGCGTGCGGAGGTACATCCCGAGCAGGCCGGCCGAGAAAGCGGTCAGACCCACTCCGGCAACGCCGGCGGGCACGAACGGCAACAGCAACGCCGCACCGAGCGTGACCTCCCCGTAGGCGACCAGTTTCGTGAACGTTCGAGCGTCCAGGCGTTTCATCAACGGGTAGGCGCTGCTGGCGAAGCTGTGCAGCCGCGCAGCGGCTTGCTCGTCGGCGGCTCGCTTGCCCAATCCGGCGTCGAGGACGATCGCGCCCACCGCGAGGCGACTCGGCCAGTGGTGGATCTTGAGCCGAAATGCCATCTTGTGCTCCAAACTCGATCTTGCGTGAAAGCCCGGCGCAGCGCGCCCCGTCGCCTACACCCCACGATCGCGTCTAGCCACGGCCAGGTCTGCCCGGCAGGCCGCCAATCCCAGTTCCGGCTAGCTGGAAGGTGAACCGGAAGCGGATGGACGCCGGCGGCGTCAGTGAGGGCGCGGGGTGCTCCGCCTACAGCTCGTCCTTCGGCCATCCAGATGGCCTGGAGCTCGAGGTCCCATTGCCCCAGCTATCCCCGGGGATGGGAAGTGCGGCGCGGACCGCTGTGCCGTGCCCTGCCGGGCTTTCGATTTGATTCTTCCGCCGAGGGCCTCGACCCGGTCTCTGAGGCCGACCAGACCGCTCCCGCCGCTCAGGTCCGCACCGCCGCAGCCGTCGTCGCGGACCTCCACGCACAGAACGGTCCCGCCGTCGGCCTCGTCGGCGTGGACCGTGACGTGCATCGTCGAGGCACGGGCATGCTTGGCCGCGTTGGTCAGTGCCTCGGAAACCACGTAGTAGGCGGCAATCTCGACCTGCTCGGGCAGCCGGCGTTCGACGCCGAGATCCAAGTCGACGTGGACGGCCGAGCGGCGGGCACGTGTGCGCAGCGCGGGACGCAGCCCGCCGGTGGCGAGACCGGAGGGGTGGATGCCCCGAGCGAGTTCACGCAGGTCGTCGAGCGCGCTGATCACCTCGGTGGCCACCTCGTCCAGCTGGGCCTCGAGCTCGTCAGCCCCGGGCGGCAGCGCCGCCAGCACGGGGCCGCGCAGCTGCCGCGCCAGCAGGACAAGCCGTTGTTGGGCGCCGTCGTGCAGATCCCGCTCGATGCGCCGCCGGGCGCTGTCCCCGGCGGCCACGATGCGCGCGCGGGACGCGGCGACCGCGGCCTGGGCCTCGGTGTTGGCCACGGCGGTGGCGACCAGCTCGGTGAACCCGGCCAGCCGCTCCTCGGTGTCCGCCGGCAACCGATCCTCGGTGCCCTCCGGCGGCGGCCGCCCACCCGTGGACGCCACGGTCATCACACCCCACAGCTGGCCCGCGGCTCCCTGGGCTACCAGCGTCGCTACCCGACGCAATGCCGCCTGTTCCTCAGCAAACCCACGCAACTCCACCCGCGCCTGCGCGTTGGCGATCGCGGTTGCAACCAGCTCGGCGAACGCGGCCAACCGGGCCTCGGTGTCCCCCGCCGGCGGCCGCTGGTGCGCGGACGCCGCCACCAAGGCTCCCCACATCCGGCCTTCGACACGGATCGGCACCCCGACCATGCAGCGGATGCCGAACCGGTCGTCGACGGCGGCACAGGGGCCGGAGGCGGCGGCGTAGTCGTCGACCCGCGCCGGCCCGCCCGACTCGAACATGAGGGTATGAATGCCCCCGCCCAGCGGGATCCTGGATGGTTGGTGCTGCCCAGCGTGCGATGTCGGCAAGGCTGTGGTCCCAGTCGCGGGTGGCGATGTGGGCGATGTAGCCGTCGGGTCTGACCAGTATCTGCGTGTCCTCGGCGATGCCGTAGGTCTGCGCGAGTGCCGCGTCGGCGTCCTTGGCACTGTCAGTGATGCGGCCATCGTTCGTCGAGTTCAACCCCAGCGGCTCTCGATCATGGTGCGCGGCCGGCTGTGGTTGAACTCGGCGAAGTTCGCGGCCCGGCGCCGCCCCCTGTTGCGTATACCTACGCAGAGCTGAGCGGTCAGTCCGTGGACTGTGCGGCGACCACTTCACCCTCCGCCTTGGCCTTGGCGGCCGAGGTGCGCGCCCAGTGGGGGTAGTCACCACCGGCGGCGAATGCCTCGTCGGCGACGCCGAGATCGTCGAACACCTCCAGCGTGCGCGGTTGTATGCCCTTCGCGCGGGAGCCGGGGAAGGTGCCCGGCGCTCGGTCCACCAGCCGGACCCGCACGCCGCGGCGGGTTAGGTCGAGAGCGAGGGTGAGACCGACGGGCCCGGCGCCGACGACGAGAACGTCGGTGTCGTACGGGCGGTTGATCATGGGCGATGCCTTTGGTCGACGCCGCCCTCGCTCTGGTCGACGAGGTCGGGGCGCGGGAGTTCAGCATGCGCGCGCTCGCGGACCGGCTGGGTTCCAGTACCGCGACCCTGTACCGCCGCGTCAGCGGCAAGGACGAAATTCTCACCTACGTCGCCGATCGGGTACTCGGCGAGGTGGCCACCATTGCCAGGACACGGGGAGCAGCGCCGTCCTGGGATGCCGTGATCATCGCCGGAGCCGAGTCACTGTTCGAGGTGCTGCGGGCCCACCCGAAGGCGGTCGTGCTGTTCCTGGGACACGTCCCCGCTGGACCGAACGCGCTCCTCGAGCGACGACGACCTCAGTGCGCTGTACCGGTCCCTGGATCCGCAACACTTCCCGGCCACCGTATCCGCCGCCGATTCGTTGCCCCGCCCGCTGGCGGACGAGTTGCATTTCGGGCTCAACCTGATCCTGCGCGGAGTCCGACAGATTCAGGGCGAAGCGTAGGGCGACGAGGTGAACTGGCAGCTCACTGTCCGTTCGGGGCCGGTACGTGCAGCAGCGGGACCAGATAGGCGCGGGCGAACGTGCGCAGGTCGTCCTCGCTGTCCAGTGGGATGTGGCCGCGCGGCGCAAGCATGATCGACGTGGCCAGCCGGAAGATCAGCTCGGCGGCGGCGTCCGGGTCGCCCTTGATCGGCGGGCCCGGGGAGCGGCGCAGCTGCTCGGCGAGGAAGCCCCGGCCGACGCCGAGCGCGATGTCCGAGTGCGTGGTGAAGTACGGCAGCACCGTCTCCGGCTCGGCCTCCAGCAACCGGAGCAGGAGCCCGTCGGTGCGTGCCCTGGTGATGCCCAGGACGAACGCCTCGACCAGTCGGTCCTCCACCGTGGGCAACTTCTCGACCGCCCGGACCAGCTCGGTCAGGTGCGCGCGGGACTGGCGTAGCGCGACCGCGCGGGCCAGCTCGCGCTTGTTGCCGAACCGGCGGTACAGCGTTGAGCGGGCCAGCCTGGCGCGCTCGGCCACGTTCTCCATGCTGGTTCGGCGCAGTCCGTACGCGCTGAACTCCGCCAATGCCGCGTCCAGCAGCCGCGCGGTGATCCGCTCCTCCTCGTCGGCGGAGCCCGCTCCGTCGGGCAGGGGTACGGGATCGGCCGGTGGCGACATGGTGGCGGTCAGCTTAGGCGGCTTGGTCGGCACCCCAGTTGAGCCTTGCGCTTGAGACACAAATAGAAGATTATGTCTCTATGTCCTCACCGTTGCCCAGTGCCGGCTCGGCCAGCGCACGCACCCACGCCGTCCAGCCCTTCGGCCCGGACTCGTTGATCTGGCGTTACCTCGGCGACCTGCGCAACGCCTTGGGTGGCCGCGCGGCGACCACCCTTCAGGTGATGCACCCGGCCATCGGCGCCGCCGTGTCCGACCCGGAGCTGTCGGTGTTCTTCACCGAGCCGATCGCCCGGCTCCGCAGGTCCGGCCCCCTGATCATGGGCGTGGTCTACAACGGACCAGGTGCGCACCACAGCGCCGACACACTGCGCGACATGCACCTGCAGATCAAGGGCACGATCACCGGCGGCACCAAGGACGGGAAGCACTTCCACGCGCTGGACCCGGAGATCTTCTACTGGGCACACGCCACGTTCGTCTACGCGCTGTTCGCCACCATCGACGCCTTCCACGACCCGCTGACCACCGCGCAGCGCGACCAGCTCTACGCCGAGTGCCGGCACTGGTACCGGCTCTACGGACTCAGCGAACGGCCGATGCCGCCGGACTACCCGAGCTTCGTCGCCTACGTGGACCGGATGTGCGCCACCGAGCTGGAGCCCACCGAGACCGCCCTGCGCGGCAAGGCCATGTTCGGCGACCCGAAGACCATCCCGCAGGACGAGATACCGGGCTGGCTGTGGCGGCTGCTCACCCCGCTGCCGATCCGGTTCCACACCTTCCTGTCCCGTGGCCTGATGCCGCCGCTCATCCGGGAGAAGATGAACTACTCCTGGACGGCCACCGACGAACGCCGGTTCCGCGTGGTGGCGCGGGTGATCCGGACCGTGCTGCCCCGGCTGCCCGCCCGGCTCCGGTACAACCCGGTGGCGTTCGCCGCGTTCGAGCGTGAGGGATGGCCGACCTCGTGACAGGCTCGGAGATCGACCGGATGGCGCGCGCCGATCCGAACGGACCTGGTATCGGACACCTCGCGTTCTGGGCGCAACCCGAGGAGCAGCGGGCCGACGAGTTCGCCCGGCTGCGTGCGCTACCCGGGCTCCAGTTCGTCCCGTTCGGGCGGCCGGTGCCGTTCCAGCGCGGCCAGGCCGGCATCCACGCCGTGGTCCGGCATGCCGACGTGGTCGAGGCCAGCCGCAAGCCGAAGCTGTTCAGCAGCGAGCCGGCGGCCAACATGGTGATCGACATGCCGCCCTGGCTGGCGGTCTACTTCGACTCCATGATCAATATGGACGACCCCCGGCACAGCACCATCCGCAAGGTGGTGGCCCGCGCGTTCTCGCCCAAGCTGCTGGCCAAGCTGGAGGACGATCTGCGGGCGAGCGCGCGGCGCATCGTGGACGACGTGGTCTCCAGTGGCGGCGGCGACTTCGTCGCGCAGGTCGCGGCCCGGCTGCCCATCGAGGTCATCTGCGACATGATGGGCATCCCGGCCCGGCACCACGACATGGTGCAGCGCCACACCAACACCATCCTCGGCTTCAACGACCCGGAATTCACCGGGATCAGCCGCGACTACCTGCTCCGCCACGGCGCGCCCGCTCCCTGGCACATCGCGCGGATCACCCTGCGGCTGCTGGCCGCCGGCCGCGAGCTGACCGGACTCGTCCGCAAGCTGGGCCAGGAACGCATCCAACACCCCGGGTCGGACCTGATCTCCGCGCTGGTCAACGCCAACCCGGACGGCGAACGGCTCAGCCCGCGCGAGGTCGGCACCTTCTTCATCCTGCTCGTGGTGGCCGGCAACGAGACCACCCGCACCGTGCTCGCCCACGCGTTGCGGCTGTTCACCGAACACCCCGACCAGCGGGAGCTGCTGCTGACCGACTTCGACGGGCGCATCGCCGGTGCCATCGAGGAGATCGTCCGCCATGTCAGCCCGGTCGTGCAGTTCCGCCGGACAGTGACCCAGGACTGCGAGCTGGGTGGGCAGCCGCTGCACACCGGGGACAAGCTGCTGCTGTTCTACAACTCGGCCAACCGGGACGAAAAGGTGTTCGCCGACCCGGACCGGTTCGACATCACCCGCTCACCCAACCCGCATGTCGGGTTCGGCGGCCCCGGCCCGCACTACTGCCTTGGCGCCAACCTGGCCCGCCGGGAGATCACCGTCATGCTGCGCGAACTGTTCACCCGGGTGCCGGACATCCGCACCGCGGGTGAACCCGAACCCCTGCTCTCCTTCTTCCTCAACGGCATCAAACGCATGCCGTTCACCATCAGCGCCTAGCGGTCAGACACCCCGCGACGAAGACGGCGGCGGTCTCGGCCACTCGGCGTCCGAGGTGTTCGGCGGTAGCGATGTCGGCCTTGTGGACCGCTTCATGGCCTTCGTCGGCATTGGTCTGAGCGGCGGCGCCCAGGTTGAAGCCGAGCCGGTTCAGGTCGTTCTCGGAGCCCTGCGAGCTGTTCCAACCCGGCAACAGGCCGAGGTTGACCCAGTGCATGCCGTGTTGAGCCGCGAGCACGGTGAAGAACTGCAGGGTGTGCGACTTGTCGCCGCTCTTGGCAGCGGAGTTGGTGAACCCGGCAGCGATCTTGTCTCGCCAGGTACCGGGCAGGAAGCGCGCCGAGGTGGCCTCGGCGAAGACGTGGAAAGCTCCGGAGGCCGTTCCCATATACGTGGGTGAGCCGAAGATGATCGCGTCCGAGGCATCCAATATGGACCATTGCGTGTCGGTGATCTCGTTCACCTTGATCAGGTGCACGACCGCACCGGCCTCGGCGGCGCCCGCACCGACCGCTTCCGCGAGCACCGCGGTGTGGCCGAAGCCGGAGTGATATGCGATGGAGACAACGGGGCTGCCGACGGTTGCTTGCATTTCAGGAGTCCTTTCACCGGTGGGTCGGGGTGGGGTGCGGTCGCCGGGTTGGCGACCGCACCGGCCGGCTAGGCGCCGATCAGGTGGCCGATCCCGAACACCAACAAGGCGGCCGCCGCGCCGATGAGCAGTTGTCGGATGCCGGCCCGCATGGGGTTTCGGCCATTGAGCAGGCCGATCGTCGCGCCCACCGCGAACAGCGCCAGGCAGGCCAGCGCGATCGCGGCCACCAGCGCGGCAAGACCGGAGCCGAACAGGTAGGGAATCACCACCACGACCGCGCCGAGGGTGAAGGCCAGCAGGCTGGAGAACGCGGCCGACCAGGGCGAGCCGAGCTCGTCCGGGTCGAGCCCGAGTTCCTCGCGGGCCATGGTGTCCAGCGCCGCATCCTGGTCTTTCATGATGGTCCCGGCGATCCGTTCGGCCTCTTCGGCGTCCAGGCCCTTGGCCCGGTAGATCAGCGCGAGTTCCTCGGCCTCGGCGGCTGGGTCCTCGCGCAGTTCCTCGGCTTCCAGGCTGATCTCGCGCTGGTACGCCTCCCGCTGGCTGCGCATCGAGATGTATTCGCCGGCTGCCATGGAGAACGCCCCGGCGAGCAGCCCGGCCAGTCCGGCGAACAGGATGACCGTGTGCGCCGCCCCGGAGCCGGCGAAGCCCATCACCAGCGAGGTGTTGGACACCAGGCCGTCGTTGACGCCGAACACCGCGGCCCGCAACGCACCGGAACGGTCTCCGCGGTGCCAGCGCTCCCGCCGGATGATCCCTTTGGGATCACCGTCGTAGCCGCCCCCGTGGCTGCCGTGGTCGGCGCCTCGGTGACGCAGCCGGGTGAGGACCCTGGCGTGGGACCGCTCGTCCACGGCCATCGCGGCCGTAGCATCCGGGTCGTCCTGGTAGAGACCTGCGTCGGCGCGCTCCACGCGCTCCACGTAGGGCAGTACGGCATCGGCGGAGAACCGGCGGGCCAGCCAGGACAGCATCCGGGTGCGCGGGTCGGGCCGGCCCGCACCCGGTACGGGTTCGCCCAGCTCGGTGAGCTTGCCCGCCCAGTGCGCGGCGTGCTTGTGCTCCACCGCGGCAAGTTCGGTGAAGATCTCCCGCCGCTGGCCGGTGGCGCCCTCGGCCAGCCCGGTGTAGAGCGCGGCGCTGCGCCGTTCGCCGGCCAACAGGTCACGGAACCGGCGGGCCGCTGACGGGTCGGGCCGACTCGGTCGGGTAGCCCTGGGTGGACTGCCGCTGCTCACCTCGACACCCCCTCGTTCCGCACGGCCACCGCGGTGATGGCTGAGGCGACGTCGTCGTGACCGTGGCCGGATGCCACGGCTTGCTTCCAGCGGGCCAGCAGCGCCTCGGTGAGAGGCAGTTCCAGCCCGTGGTCGTGCGCGGCGGTCGCGGCGAGCGCGGCGTCCTTCGCGGCGTGTTCGAGCGGAAAGCCCGGGGCGAACTGGGCATCCAGCATGGCGTTCGCCTTGTCCGTGGCATACGGCGAGGCCAGCGGTAGGCCAGCGACAGTCGTGACGAACAGGTGCGGGTCCAACCCGAGCACGCCGCTGAGGGTGATGGTTTCGGCCATGCCCTCGACGAGTACCGCCAGCCAGTTGTTGAGTGCGAGCTTGAGCCGGGTGCCGTCCCCGGCACGCTCCAGCCACAGGGTCTTGCGCCCGAGAACGTCAAACATGTGCTCCAGGCGGGCGCGGGACGACCCGGCCCCGGAGGCCAGAATGAGCAGCTGCCCCTCCTCGGCCGGTCGCGAGCTGCCCGACACCGGTGCGTCGACGAACGCCACGCCGTGGCTGGCCGCCAGACTGGCGAGCCGGTCCGACCAGTCCACCCCGACGGTGCTCATCTGCACCCACACCGCATCCGGCCCGAGCGCGGCCAGCGCGCCGTCCGGCCCGGTCATCACCTGTTCCACCGCCGCGCCGTCGGTGAGCATGGTGATCAGCACGTCGATCCCGGCCGCGGCGGCCGCCGGGGAGGGCACGCGAAGTGCTCCGTCGGCGGCCAACGCCTCGGCCTTGGCCGGGTCGCGGTTCCAGACCCGTACCGCCAGCCCCGCGCGGCAGAGGTTGCGGGCTATCGGGGTACCCATGGTCCCGGTGCCCAACACGGCGACGCGTTGGGAGGTCGTCTTCGCGGTGGCCATCACACGCTCTCCGGGGACGGGCCGGCGGCCGGCGTGGCGGCGGCCATGATGGCGTCGATCTCGGCCAGGTCGCCGGTGCTGAGGGAGACGTCCGCGGCGGCCAGGCTGTCCTGGATGTGGTCGGCTCGCCGGGCACCGACGATGGCCACGTGCACGGCGGGGTGCGCCAGGGTCCAGGCGATGGCCAGCTGGCTGACCGTCAGACCACGGTCGGCGGCGAACTTCTCCAGCGCGGCCACCACGGCCAGGTTGTCCCGGTAGCCCTCGCCGGTGAACACCGGGCTGGTGGCCCGCCAGTCATCGCCGGCGAATCTGGTGTTCTCGCTCATCGTCCCGGTGAGCAGTCCGTGTGCCAGCGGGCCGTAGACCAGTACGCCGATGTTGTGCTCCCGGGTGTAGGGCAGCACCTCGTCCTCGATGTCACGACGGAACAGGTGGTACGGCGGCTGCAGGGCCTCCACCGGCAGGGTCGCGGCGAACTCGGCCAGCTGCGCGGCGTCGAAGTTGGACACTCCGACGTGTCGGATCTTGCCCGCCGCGACCAGCTCGGCCAGCGCGCCCGCCGTCTCGGCCGCCGGAACCCTCGGGTCTGGCCAGTGCACCTGGTAGAGGTCGATGTAATCGACGTCCAACGCCCGCAGGCTGGCGTCCACGCCCTCGCGCAGCCACCGGGGGCTCGCGTCCCGCACCAGCCCACCGTCGGTCATCCGCAACCCACCCTTGGTGGCGATCACCAGCTCGTCCCGGTTGCGGTTGAGCTCGCCTCGCAGCGCCCCGCCGAGCAACCGCTCGGAGGCACCGAAGCCGTAGGCCTGCGCGGTGTCGAAGAAGTTGACACCCAGATCGAAGGCGCGCCGGATCGCCGTGATGGCCACGGCCTCGTCGAAGCGGCCCCAATCGCCGCCCAGCTGCCAGGTGCCGAACGCGATGCGGGAGACCCGCAATCCGGTGCGGCCCAAAATTGTGGTGTCCATGTCCTCGGTTTTCCCTGATTAGAAACTGAACGTCTAGTTTCTATTCAGGGTAGCGCCGGGCCAGTCCCACAGTCCTGGGCCGACCGGTGACGTCGCTCTCAGCAGGCAAGCCCACCCATAGCTACGGCCACGATGGCGTCCGCGGCCGTGTCGTCCAGCGGTGCGTGACCCGCGACCAATCGGTACATAGCCGGCCCGAAGACCAGGTCGATCGCGACTTCGGGGTCCACATCGGACCGCAGCTCACCACGTGCCACACCGCGGTCCCAGATCGTCCGCACCAACCGCCGCCGAGAGCCCACCAGCCGATCACGCAGCTCGGCCGCGACCTGCGAGTCGAACTGAGCCTCGCCGACCAGCTGGGCGAACACCCGACCACTCGGGCTGGCGTAGAACCGCATCATGCCCCGCAGGGCGCGGCGGAAGTCCTCGGGCGCCGAACCGGTATCGGGGTCGGCCGACTCGGCCGACATCGCCGACAGGAAGGCCTCGATGGCCACCGCGTACTTGTTCGGCCACCACTTGTAGATCGTCGCCTTGCTCGCCCCACTGCGCTTGGCGATCCCCTCGGTCGTCATCGCCCGCACACCGACCTCGAGCATCAACTCGGAGGTCGCCCGCAGCACCGCAACCCGGGACTCCTCACTACGCGGGCGACCCGGACGCGCCCGAGGTTGGTCGGCCTTGCTCTCACGAACGGTCATCCGTCACTCCCAGTCATAAATACTGAACGTTCAGTTTATAACTAAGTGACGGATCAAGGAAGCGGATCAGTAGAATCGGAAAAGCCGCGCCGACACCGGCGCAGGAATGCCGCTCGCACCGACTATCCGGGCGATCAGAGAGGTTCTCCGGTCAACTACCGAGGAGAGACCATAGGCGGCGCGCTCGACCGCACGACGGTAACTGATAATACTGTCATGACGATGGAGCCACAATGCGCGTGATCCTCGCCGAAGACGACGTCTTGCTCCGGGAGGGTTTGGGCAGCCTGCTCGAGCGCTCAGGTTGCGAGGTTGTCGGTTCGACCGGCGATGCCTCAATGCTGCCGCAACTGGTCCGGGACACAGCACCCGATGTTGTGGTGGTCGATGTCCGAATGCCGCCGACTCACACGACGGAGGGCCTGCAGGCGGCTCGGGAGATTCGGGAAGAGTTTCCCGAGACTGCGATCCTGGTCCTATCGGCGCACATCGAGGTCGAGCACGCGATGGAACTGCTGGCGAGCGGCAAGGGCATCGGCTACCAGCTCAAAAGCCGAGTCACCGATGTGAACGAGTTCGTCGATACCCTCCACCGCGTCGCGCAGGGCGGTTCGGTGTTGGACCCCGCGCTGGTGCGGGAGTTGGTGACCGCGAACCGGCGCAGTGACCCGCTTGCCGTGCTCAGCACGCGGGAGCAGGAGGTGCTGGCGCTGATGGCGGAGGGGCGCTCTAACGCCGGTATCGCCCACAGGCTATGGATTACTGAGGGAACCGTCGAGAAGCACGTCCGTAGCGTCCTGGCCAAGCTGGACTTGCCGGAGACCGAAGACGATCATCGCCGGATCCTCGCGGTGCTCACTTTCCTCGAGACTCGATGACCGGGCCTTGCCCGTCGCCGTCATCCCGGTAGGCCGAGCAGGTCCCGGATGGCGCGCGCGGACAGCGTGGTCTTGGGCAAGAAGCCGATCGCGGGGCTCGCCGAGATGAGGTCGGCGTAGTCCTCCTCGGCGTGGGTCGAGATGATGACCAGCCGCGAGTCAGCCAGGCTGACCTCGCCATGAAGTCGCCGCACCAGGTCGAAACCACTTTGGTCGCCGAGATGGATGTCCACCAGCGTGACGTCCGGCCGGAGCTGCGCGGCGCGCTGAAGCGCCTCCGCGGCGTTCGACGCCACACCTACAACCGTGATCCCTTCACGCTCGAGCAAGACACGGGCAGCGTCCAGGAAGCGAGGGTTGTCGTCGACGATAAGACAGCGAAGCACTACTCCAGCATCACATGCCGCTCCGCGGGGCCGCATTCCAGCTAGCGCAACCCTTGCCTCGCCCGTCGCCACTGGCCGCCTGGAGTTGGCGCTTGACTCGGGCCGTCTCGACCACGCCACCGGAGACTCCTTCACCCGCGCATGAATCCACGGACGCTTACGCTCGTGTCCGCGCTGGGCATGAAGTTACCCTCCCGGCCGTCCGGAAGTCGGATGACCAGCCCATACGGGCTCATCTCGTACATGGCCCGGTCCAGCTCGCCCCGGCCATCGCGATCGACTTGTCCAGCCCAGATCAGGCCGTCGTCAGGGTCCGCTCCTGATCGCAAGTCCACGATCACCTCGATCTCACCACGGACGGTGACGATCGTTGCTGGCCCGTTGTAGTTGGCCATGTCCACCGCTTCCAAGACCATGTGTGTGTATGCCTACTGACCGCTGGTGGTAGCTGAGGCGGTGACAGCTGAGGCGGTGATAGCCGAGGCGACGTCGTCCTCGCCGTGGCCCAGCGCGATGGCCTGCTGCCACCGACCCAGCAGCGCGGCTGTGAGCGGGAGCTCCAGTCCGTGGTTGTAGGCGGCGTCGGCGGCGAGCGCGGCATCCTTCGCCGCGTGCCGCAGTGGGAAGCCGGGCGCGAAGTCGGTCTCGAGCATGGCGTTGCCCTTGTTGGTCGCGTACACCGAGGCGAGGGGAAGACCGGCCATGGTCTCCACGAACAGGTGCGGATCCAGGCCCAGCGCGCTGCTCAGGGTGAGGGTCTCCGCCATTCCTTCGACCAGCACCGCGAGCCAGTTGTTGAGCGCGAGCTTGAGCCGGCTGCCGTCACCGACGCGCGGCAACCAGAGGGTCTGGCGCCCGAGGACGTCGAAGAGCGGATCCAGCCGTGGCCGCTCATGGTCGGCGCCGGAGGCGAGGATGAGTAGCTGGCCGTCCTCAGCCGGCTGGGAGCTGCCCGATACCGGGGCGTCGACGAACGTGACGCCGCGACCGGCCGCCAGATCGACCAGGTGGTCGGACCACTCAACCCCGACCGTGCTCATCTGGATCCAGACCGCGTCCGGGCCGAGCGCCGCGAGCGCACCACCGGCCCCGGCCATCACCTCCCGCACGGCGGCGCCGTCGGCGAGCATGGTGATCACCACGTCGACACCGGCCACGGCGGCCGCCGGCGACGGCGCCAGGAGCGCCCCGTCGCCGGTCAACCCCTCGGCTTTGGCGGGGGTGCGGTTCCAGACCCGTACCTGGTACCCGGCGCGGAGCAGGTTCCGGGCGATCGGGCCCCCCATCGTCCCCGTGCCGAGGACAGCGACAGTGCGGACGGCGACGATGTCTGATTGGGCGGTCATTGCACACTCTCCGGGGAGGGGCCGGGAACGACCCACAGCAGTGGACTTCATGATCCTGTGTTCCGCACTGGAGATTCCCTGGATTCGTCCCTCGTCCCGTGCGGCTGTACCCCAGCGGGGACGCCGGCACCGGTGCGGACCGAAATCAGGCAGGTGCGGGTGCGGACCGTCCGGTACAGCTGATGGAGCTGGTATCGCTCGGCCTCGCTGAGCCCGCCCCACACCCCGGCACGTTGGCCGGTGTCCAGTGCCCAGGCCAGGCATTCGCCGATGACCGGGCAGCGGTGGCAGACGGTTTTGGCGTCGGCCAGCTGGTCGAGAGCTGGCCCGGTACTGCCGACGGGAAAGAACAGCTCGGGGTCTTCGGCGCGACAGGCCGCGCGATCTCGCCAGTCCATGTCGATCACTTCCGTTCAGGTGGTCCTGGCCGGGGGCGGACGTCGTACGGCCGCGGTCCCGGTCTGTGGGGGCCGGTGCCCGCTCCCCCAGGAGCGGGCACCGGCCGTGGGAACTCAGCCGCCGTTGCGGACGGCGTCCTCGATGCGGTCACCGAGCGCCTTGTCGATGTTCTTCCAGTACTCGAAGGCGCGGAGCAGGACGGGCTCGGACACCCCGCCGAGCAGATGCCCGGCGACGTTGCTGACCAGCCGTGCCCGGGCGGCGTCGTCCAACACCTCACGGACCATCACACCGGCCTGGCTGTAGTCGTCGTCGTCCTTGCGCAGGGTGTACGCGGAGCGGACCATGTCGCCGTCGGAGTGCCAGAGCACCTCGTTGGTGCGCGACGGGTCAGCCTTCGGGCCACCGTAGGAGTTCGGCGCGTACACCGGATCGGAGGCATTGACAGTGCGCCCGACACCGTCCTTGGAGTAGCTGTGCACCTCAACCTTGGGCCGGTTCACCGGGATCTGCTTGTAGTTGACCCCAAGCCTCGCGCGGTGCGCATCGGCGTAGGAGAACCCACGGGCCAGCAGCATCTTGTCCGGGCTCAGGCCCGTACCGGGGACCTGGTTGTTCGGCTCGAACGCGGCCTGCTCGATCTCGGTGTGGTAGTCGGTGGCGTTGCGGTCGAGCGTGAGCCGGCCGACGTCGATCAGCGGGTAGTCGCCGTGCGGCCAGGTCTTGGTCAGGTCGAACGGGTTGATGTGGTAAGTCTTGGCGTCCTCGAACGGCATGATCTGCATCTTCAACGTCCAGCTGGGGAAGTTCCCGGCTTCGATCGAGCTGTACAGATCACGCTGGTGGTAGTCACCATCCACGCCCGCCAGCCGATCGGCCTCGGCCTGGGGCAGGAACTCGATGCCCTGATCGGTGATGAAGTGGTACTTCACCCAGAAGATCTCGCGGTCCGCGTTAATCCAGCTGTAGGTGTGGCTGGAGTAGCCGTTCATGTGCCGCCAGGACTTCGGGATGCCCCGGTCCCCCATCAACCAGGACAGCATGTGCGCCGACTCCGGCACCAGGGTCCAGAAGTCCCACTGCATGTCGTTGTCGCGCAGGTTGGTGGCCAACCGGCGCTTCTGGGAGCGGATGAAGTGCTGGAACTTGATGCCGTCCCGGATGAAGAACATCGGGCAGTTGTTCCCGACGATGT
The DNA here is from genome assembly GCF_052566575.1 of Pseudonocardia sp. Cha107L01. Taxonomy (NCBI): domain Bacteria; kingdom Bacillati; phylum Actinomycetota; class Actinomycetes; order Pseudonocardiales; family Pseudonocardiaceae; genus Pseudonocardia; species Pseudonocardia sp. Cha107L01. The sequence goes on along the minus strand of NZ_CP199579.1, from coordinate 1,989,305 downwards.
CCAGGTTGCCCTCAGAGGTGTAGAACCGCAGCGCGAAACCACGCGGATCCCGCCACGTGTCAGGGCTGCCCCGCTCTCCCGCCACTGTCGAGAAGCGGGACAGTGTCTCGGTCTTGGCCCCGGGCTGGAACACTGCCGCGTTGGTGTAGGCGCTCACATCGCCCGTCACCTCAAAATGGCCGAACGCACCGCCCCCCTTGGCGTGCGGCTGACGCTCCGGGATCCGCTCCCGGTTGAAGTTCGCCATCTGCTCGATCAGGTAATGGTCCTGCAGCAAGATCGGGCCATCAGGGCCCACAGTCAGCGAGAGCTCATCACTCGCCACCGGGATACCGGCGTCCGTCGTCGTCGGCTTGGGTTGCGTACTGGTCATGCTCGTGTCTCCTCGGTGGATGGGCCCCAGGGCCCGTCCGTTGGCTGGGCCGTCGTGGCGCCGGACTGGACCTGACGCCGCTGGCCGGATTACTTGTCGTCGGGGTTGAGCGCCCGGAACGCGAGCCCGGCGGCGACACCGGCGAGCAGCTCGGCAACCAGGTAGATCAGCGCCGTCCACGGGAACAGGCCCATGACCGCGCCACCGAGCACCACAGCCGGGTTGAACGCACCACCGGAGATCCCACCGACGGCCACCGCACCGACCATCACGGTGAAACCGATCGCCAACCCGTAGAAGGAGTTGTCCGGGTGGTCCTTGCTGGTGGCGACGTTCAGCACCACATAGGCCAGGGCGAAGGTGAACAGCAGCTCCACCACGAACGCGGCCACCAGTGCGTGACCGGACAACGCCAGGGTCGTCGCCGAACCCGGAGCGACGACCGCGCGCACAACCAGCGCCGCCAGCACACCGGCAACGAACTGCGAGACCCAGTACCCGACGGCCTCACCGCCGCCGATCCGGCCCCGCACCAGCGCCGCCATCGTCACCGCGGGGTTGTAGTGCCCACCGGAGATGTGCCCTCCGGCGTAGATCATCACCATCAGAGCGGAGCCGATGGCCAACGGGGCAAGCGTGCTGCCGCCGCGCACACTGGCGCCGACTGTGAGAACGAGGAAGAAGGTGCCGATCAATTCGACGAAGAGTTTCCGACTTGTCCGGGTAATACCGCCGTGCGTCACTGCGGATACCGGAGGGGTGAGGACATCCATGACCATCAGACTTGCCGTGCCGCGCGCTCATGTCGCTAATGACAGCGCCCATCTCGGCTGGCGGCCAGCCGGGCCCTTGCCATACCTACCAGCTGTAAAACCCTTGGTCAGACGGCCGGGACCGCTCGTGCGAGCCCCTCGGAGCGGCGGCGGCGCTGAGAATTCAACAGTGCCACAACCGTCCTCGGCAATTCTTCCGTGACTTTCTACGAGACCTCCGATACCGGCCAGCCGGTAGCGGAAATTCTCGGTGGCCGTGACGACTTGGCGCGGCGCCTGCGAAAGCCTGGGTATCGGATCGTCGCGTGCCCCACGCGGTTGATCGCGGTTGCTCAGGAGGGTGATATGACAGTGTCAGCAGGCCAAGGCAAGGCGATCAACACCGCTACCAGCGCGGACCAGAGCCGACGAGCGCGCCGGCCGTGGTTGCGGGTCTTCGGCGTCGGCCTCCTGTTGTGGGTGGCCTCGGTGCTGGTCACCTTCGCCACCAGCAATTCCAACCTGATTCCCACGATCATCTTGCTCGGCAGCTTCCTGGTCCCGGTCACCTTCGTGGTCTACGCCCTTTCGCACGCCGACGCGGTGGTCACGCCCCAGCGCATCTTCACTGCGTTCATCATCGGCGGCCTACTCGGCGTGCTGGGCGCCTCCGTCCTGGAGGCCACGCTGCTGCAACAACCGTCGGGGCTGGGCTATCTCGGCGTCGGTCTGGTCGAGGAGGCCGTCAAGCTGGCAGCGCTGTGGTTGCTCGCTCGACGCCTGCCCGAGTACACGATGCGCGACGGAATCGTGTTGGGCGCGGCGGTCGGCTTCGGGTTCGCGGCGTTCGAGAGCGCCGGTTATGCCTTCAACGCGTTGTTCACCTCACGGGGGGTGTCACTGCTGAACCTGGTCGAAACCGAGGCGCTGCGCGGCGTCCTCTCCCCGGTGGGGCACGGACTATGGACAGCGATGGTGGGCGGTGCCCTCTTCGCGGCAGCCGCGCGCAGAGGGCGGCCACGGCTGAGCGGCCCGGTCCTGGGCTGGTACGCGCTGGCGGCGGGGCTACACGCGCTCTGGGACGCCTCGCAGGGGATCGCGGCGTGGTGGACGGTGGCGCTGGCCGGCACGCCCCGGCAGGAGCGGGTGTTCAACGAGCTCGGTCTCCTGCCGATCGCGACCGAGAGCCAGATCCATCTGTTCACCACGCTCAACTGGACGCTGCTGGTACTGGACGCACTGATCGGCGTCCTGGTGCTGCGCGGGCGTTGGCGCCGGGCGAAGGCCGTCCAGGCGGCGGGCCTGGAGGGCCTCGCGCCGTGACGGCCGGGTATCGCTAGTCAGCGTGATGGCGGCCGCCGTGTTCGGTGCGGCCGCCATCACGCGCGTGACGGCTCCCGGACCCGTCGGGCAGCTTTCCCCGACGGGTCCGGGAGCCGGTTGCTCCCCGCGAAGAGTGATCAGACGAAGGGTGCGACGGTGCAAATCGCGGTCCCGCGAGAACCGCGAGCTCTCAGTGCAACTCGCCAGTCACGAACTGAGCTCGGCCGAAGCCGAACGACCAGTCCTCGTCCGCATTCTCGGTCATCGAGACGATGAGATCACCCGGGTCGAGACCGCAGTCGCGTCGCAGGCGCTCGGCCAACAGCCCGAAGAACTTCTCCTTCTGCCCCCGGGTACGCGCGCGGCTGACCACGTGGATGATGACCAGCTGTTCGGACCGATCAATGCCCAGGCCGGTGTCGAGTGCGACGATCTCGCTACTGGGGTGGCTCGTCACGACCTGGTACCGGTCCCGTTCGGGCACGCCGAACGCCTCCACCGTGGCGGCGTGGGCTGTGTCCAGCAGAGCTTTGATCTCATCCTGGTTTCGACCCTCGACGATGTCGAAGTACAGCAGCGGCATGACTTCTCCTTCCGGGTCCTACGCGGCGCGGAGCAGGCCGTGCGGGTCGAGTACGAACTTCTTCGGCACGCCGGCATCGAACTCCTCGTAGCCCCTCGCGGCTTCCTCGAGCGGGAGCACTGTCGCGTTGACGTTGCGGGCGATGTGCACCCGATCGTTGAGGATCGCCTCGCGCAGCTGGCGGTTGTACTGCATCGTCGGGGTCTGGCCGGTGGCGAAGGTCAGTGACTTGGCCCAGCCGGTCCCGAACCCCATCGATACCGAGCCGTGGCGGGCCGACTCGTCACGCGCGCCGGGGTCCTCGGTCACGTAGAGGCCGGGGATGCCGATCCCGCCGGCGGCCCGGGTGATCTGCATGGCCTGGTTGAGCACGGCCGCGTTCTCCTCGGTGCCGTCCTTGTGGCCCTTGGCCTCGAAGCCGACGCAGTCCACGGCCGCGTCGACCTCGGGCACCCCGAGGAGTTGCTCGAGCTGTTCGGGCAGCGATCCGGCGAGCGGGTCGACGGTCTCGCAGCCGAAGCCGCGGGCGTGCTCGCGGCGGGCCTTGTTCGGGTCACCGACGATCACGACCGCGGCGCCGAGGAAGAACGCCGAGGTCGCGGCGGCCAGCCCGACGGGTCCGCCACCGGCGATGTAGACCGTCGAGCCGGAGCCGACCCGCGCGGTGATGCAGCCGTGGTAGCCGGTCGGGAAGATGTCGGTGAGCATGGTCAGGTCCAGGATCTTCTCCATCGCCTGGGCCTTGTCCTCGTAGCGCAGCGTGTTCCAGTCCGCGTACGGCACCATCACGTACTCGGCCTGACCGCCCCGCCAGCCGCCCATGTCGACGTAGCCGTAGGCACCGCCGGGGTGGTCGTTGACGTTGAGGCACACGTCGGTGCGCCGCTCCGTGCAGTTGCGGCACCGCCCGCACGAGACGTTGAACGGTACCGAGACCAGGTCGCCGACCTTGCGGTACTCGACGTCGCGGCCCACCTCCACGATCTCGCCGGTGATCTCGTGCCCGAGCACCAGGCCCTCTGGCGCGGTCGTGCGGCCCCGGACCATGTGCTGGTCACTGCCGCAGATGTTCGTCGCGACCACCTTGAGGATCACCCCGTGCGGACACTCGCGGTTCTCGTTGCGCCGCGGCACCCCGGGACCGGGCCGCAGCACCAACTCGGGGTAGTCGACCGACTCCACCGAAACCTTGCCCGCTCCCCGATACACCACTGCTCGGTTGTCTGACACGATCCTGCCCTCCTGTACTACCTGATCCGACGACGCGTACGGATCTCTTGGCCGGGTTCGCCGATACCACCCGACGTTCCCGTCCCACCAGCGTCGCGCTGACGGCATCCGTCGTCGCCGCGGGCAGCACCCCTCCTGAGCCGCGGCTGACCGGCATGTCCGGTACCTGCCAGCTGCAACTGGCGACGGCACGCGGGCAGGCACCGGTATCGCCTGCCTGGTCAACGCGATGACTGTCGACATCCGGTGGCCGACGAGGCCCGAGCCGGCGCTACGTCCTCGGCGTCCGCCGAGTTGCGGGTCAACCGCAGCGCCGCGCCGTAGAGCTCGCCAAGCACCGGCAACGCGTCCCGCTCGAAGCAGGCTCGCCGATCGCTGACGTCGTCCCACCACTCCCCCGGTCGCCCGGTCGTTCCGTCAACCAGCACCATCGCTCGCACGTTCACTCCTCGCGCGGGCGACGCGCGAGATGCGGGTGGTCTCTCGCAATGCCGCCACTGTCACGGCTAAGAGTGGCGATCCGCCGAGGCCTCGTCGTCGCCGTCACCACCCAATGCCTCTACCAGCTGGCCGGAATACCTGGATGCGCCCGGCGGTGGACTCGGGCGGCGGGCAGCGGACCGGTGAGGTGCCTGTCACCCCCGTGGAGAACGGTTCGACTGTTGGCAGGTCGAACCGGTTAACTCAAGGATGTGAGCGTGCTGGGCGGCCTGCGCCGCACGTGGTCAAGACAGCTGTCACCCACCCGCCGGGTGGCCGCGTGGGTGCTCGCCGTGGCCGGCCCGACGCTGCTCACGCTCGCTGCGCTGCTGTTGCGTTCGCCGCTGATACGGGGTGGATTCCTGTTCTGCATGCTGTTGGTGGTCATCGCCGTCGCTGTGATCGGTGGGACACGGCCAGCGCTCGCCGGAATAGTGCTCGGCGCACTGGCGCGCAGGTTCTTCTTCGCGCCCCCCTTTGAGGACCTGGGCGTCGACCTGCGGCCGAACCTGGCCTCGCTGGTCGGGTTCGCCGTTGCCGGGACCGCGGTCGCGATCCTGATCGGTGAGTTCGCGCAGCTTGCCGATGAGCAGGCCGCGCTGCGGCGGGTGGCGACGCTGGTCGCCGGCGGCGTGCGGCCGGCGGAGGTGTTCACGGCGATCGCGGATGAGCTCGGCCGCCTGATCGGTGCCGAGGCGACGTTCGTCTCCCGCATTGATCATCCGTCCGGGGAGCGCGCGGAGTTCAGCACCGTCGTCGGGTCCTACGGTCCGGGAAGTGATCAGGTACCGGTCGGCTCCCGGCTGGACCTGCTACCCGGGATGATTCAGACTGCCGCGCCGCATACCGGGCGCCCCGCCCGGCTCGACCGCGAACGGCCGGCGAAAGGCCCGCGCGACGCCTGGGTCGCCACCCTGGGCATGCGGGCCGCGGTCGCCACGCCCATCGTGGTCGGCGGGCAGCACTGGGGCGCGACGGTGGTCGTGACCTCGCGGAGGGGCTTCCCGGCCGGCAGCGAGTCGCGCATGGTGGCCTTCATGGAACTCGCCGCGACGGCGATCGCCAACGCCGACACCGAGCGGGAACTGCGCGAGCTCGCGGACACCCAGGCGGCACTGCGGCGCCTGGCCACGCTGGTCGCGCAGGGCGAGCCCCCCGAGGCGGTGTTCGCGGCCGCGACCAAGGAGGTTCTCCGGCATTTCGGTAGTGGCACGGCCAGGATGATCCGGTACGAGCTCGACGGGACGGCGACGCTGCTGGCCAACGAAGGCACAACTGGCCCCCACGTGCGGGTCGGGGAGCGCTGGGAACGCTATCCGACGACCGGGCTGACCGCGACCGTCCTGCGTACCGGCCAGGCCGCCCGTATCGATGACTACCGCGACATTCCGGGCGGGGAGCCCTATCTGAGCGAGGGACTAGGGTCCGCGGTCGCTATGCCGATACACGTCAACGGCCGACTGTGGGGAATGATCGCGGTCGGGCCCGGGCAGGGGCCACTGCCGCGCGATGCCGAGCAGCGGATGACGGAGTTCACCGACCTGGTCGCCACCTCGGTCGCGAATGCACAGAACCGGGGCTCGCTGCAGGCGAGCCACGACGAGCTCGCTCGCCTCCTGCGGGAGCAGGCCGCACTGCGCCGAGTTGCCACCCTCGTCGCCCGCGGCATCCGTCCGGTCGAGATCTTCTGGGCGGTCAGCGAGGAAGTGCGTTGTCTGATTGGCGCGGACAGTGCAGCAATAGCCCGCTTCGAGCCGGACGGGGCCTCGGTCGTGGTCGTCGGCGGTGTCGGGGGGCAGGTCTCGGACAACTTGCCGGCCGGGTCGCGCGTGAAGCTCCGCGACTACATGGCCCCGGCGCTCGTGTGGCGGACAGGCCGGGCGGCCCTGGTCAACGAGGAGTTGTGGAAAAGCGCGCCGGGCCGGATCGCCGAGGGCCTGCGCGAATTGGGCTTCCGGTCGATGGTGGCGAGCCCGATCATCGTCGAAGGCCGTCTGTGGGGCGTGGTGAATGCGCTCTCGAAGCGGGGGCCGTTTCCGTCCGACGCGGCCGACCGCATGGCGGACTTCACTGAGCTCGTCGCAACGGCCGTCGGGAACGCCGAGAGCCGGGCCGAGCTTGCCGCCTCGCGGACGCGGATCGTCGCTGCCGCGGACGAGGCCCGCCGACGGATCGAGCGGGACCTGCACGACGGAGCACAGCAACATCTCCTCGCGCTGGCACTCAGGTTGCATTCCGCGACGGCCGTACCCCACGAGATCGGCGACATCCGTACCGAGATCACGCATGTCGCCGGGGCGCTCACGAGCGTGATCGATGAGCTGCAGGAGATCTCCCGCGGTATACATCCGGCGGTCCTGTCCACCGCGGGGCTGCGGCCGGCGCTGCGCGCGCTGGGGCGGCGCTCAACCATCCCGGTGGACCTGGACGTGCGGATCGATGGCCGGCTTCCCGAGGCAGTCGAGGTGGGCGCCTACTACGTGGTCTCGGAGATGCTCACCAACGCGGCCAAGCACGCGTCCGCCTCGGTCATCGAGGTGAATGCGGACGCGTCCGAGGGCACGCTCCGGGTGTGCGTGCGTGACGACGGTATCGGCGGCGCCGACCCGAAACGGGGCTCAGGACTGGTGGGCCTGAAGGACCGTATCGAGGCGCTGGGCGGCAGCTTCTCTCTGCACAGCCCACCGGGCGGCGGCACGACGGTGTGCTGCGACCTCCCGGTGTCGGCCGGCGATGGGCAGCCTGATGTGGACCCTGACCGGTAGCCCACGGCGCTCGCGGCGAGTCTCCTGATCGACTACCAGCCAGCCGGAATGAACGGATTACCGGCAGCACCAGAGGTCGATGGTCGCTGGCCGCGATGCCCCTGCGCAGGCAGTACACGACGCTTGTGGGAGTAGCTCAGGGAATCCACGGAGGCTGCCGGGGTGGCCAGCAGGCCACGTGGCTCCGGCATGCGCAGCAGCTGTGGATCTGGACGCCGCGGCATGGAGGTAGGGCAATGACCAGCACATCCGGTTTGATCCCTGGGGATGATCTAGGCCGGGGCGCGCCGGGGCGAGAGGCCCAGGGGCGTGGGCCGAACCGGGGCGGCGAGTTCTCCCAGGAGGACGACGAGGCGCCGGCGGCCGGTTGGGGTGCCGCCATCAGTGTCACGAAGGTGCTGGGCCGGACGCGGGAACTGGTGCGCGGGCCGCACGCGATCCTGAAGATGAACCACGAGAACGGCGGGTTCGACTGCCCCGGCTGCGCCTGGCCGGACGACCGGAACAACCTGCACCTGGATGTCTGCGAGAACGGCATCAAGCACGTCACCTGGGAGATGACCCGCAAGAAGGTGGGCAGGGAGTTCTTCGCCGCCCACACGGTCACCGAGCTGTCCGGCTGGACCGACTTCGCGCTGGAGGACCAGGGCCGGCTCATGGAGCCGATGGTCTACGACCCGGCGAACGACAAGTACCTGCCGATCTCCTGGGACAGCGCGTTCGAGCTGGTCGGCGCCACGCTGCGCGGGTTGGACGGCCCGCACCAGGCGGCGTTCTACACCTCGGGCCGGCTCAGCAACGAGGCCACGTTCCTGTACCAGCTGTGGGCGCGGGAGTTCGGCACGAACAACCTGCCGGACTGCTCGAACATGTGCCACGAAGCGTCCGGGCGGGCGATGACCGACGCGCTGGGCACCGGGAAGGGCACCTGCGACATCGACGACTGGGAGAAGGCGGACCTGCTGATCGTGATGGCGGTGAACGCCGCGTCCAACGCCCCCCGGATGCTCACCGCACTGGCCGACGCCCACCGGCGCGGTGCGCAGATCGTGCACGTCAACCCCCTGGTGGAGGCGGCATCCCGGCGCACCATCGTGCCGCACGAGTTCCTCGCGATGGCCGCCTTCCACGCCACCGGGACCGGCACGATGGACGTCCAGCCACGCATCGGCGGGGACCTGGCGCTGCTGCGGGGCGTCGCCAAAGCGGTGCTGGAACGGGCAGAGACCGACCCCTCAGCCGTCGACGCGTTGTTCATCGAGCGCTACACCGCGAACTTCGAGACGTACCGGAAGGCCGTGGAGGAGGCCTCCTGGGAGGAGCTCACCCTCCAGTCCGGGGTGCCGGAGAAGACCATCCGCGACCTGGCCGACCGCTACCTGGCCGCCGACCGGACGATCATCGCGTGGTGCCTTGGGGTGACCCAGCAGGAGCACGGCTGCGACACCGTCCGCGAGATCATGAACCTGCTCATGATGCGGGGCAACCTCGGCCGGGAGGGCGCCGGCCCGACGCCGATCCGAGGCCACAGCAACGTGCAGGGAAACCGCACCTGCGGGATCGACCACCGCCCCACCGAGGAGTGGCTGGCCCGGTTGGACGCGGCGTGCGACATCCGGGCGCCGCGCGAGCACGGCCTGGACACCGTGACGACCATCCGGGGCATGCTCGAGGGCAGCGTGCGCGTCTTCGTCAGCATGGGCGGCAACTTCGCGCTCGCCGCCCCGGACACCGAGGCGACGTTCGCCGCGCTGCGCAACACCGACCTCACCGTGCAGGTCAGCACCAAGCTCAACCGCAGCCACCTGGTCCACGGCCGGGCCGCGCTCATCCTGCCCTGCCTCGGACGCACCGAGCGCGACGTGCAGGCGTCCGGCGAGCAGGGCGTCACGGTGGAGGACTCGATGAGCATGGTGCACATCTCCTACGGCATGCGGAAACCGCCCTCGCCCGCGCTGATGTCCGAGTGCGCGATCCTGACCGGGATGGCGCGTGCCACGCTGCCCGACTCGGCGACGCCGTGGGAGTACTACGTCGCGGACTACGACCGCATCCGGGACACCATGGCCAAGGCGCTGGTCGGGTTCGAGGACTTCAACCGCCGGGTCCGGCTGCCGCTCGGGTTCCGGATCCGCCAGCCCGCCCGGGAACGGGTGTTCCTCACCCCGAGCGGGCGCGCCGAGTTCCATGCCGCGCCGCTGCCCGACGTCCTGCCCCGGGCGGGGAAGCTCATGTTGTCCACCATGCGCTCGCACGACCAGTGGAACACCACGATCTACTCCGACGACGACCGCTACCGAGGGGTGAAGAACCTCCGCACCCTGCTGTTCATGAACCGCGCCGACATGGCCGAGCGCGGCATCGGCGAGTTCGACCTGATCGATATCACCAGCTTCGCCCGCGACGGCAGCACCCGCTCGGTCTACGGCTACCGCGCCGTGGCCTACAACATCCCCCCGGGCTGCGTCAGCGGGTACATGCCGGAGCTCAACGTGCTGTGCGCGCTCGGCGACTACAGCGGCCAGAGCGACCAACCGCTGATGAAGCACCAGATCGTCGAGGTCGTGAAGCAATGAGGCCGGCCCTGTGCTCGGCGTTCGCACCGCCCGAGCAGCCGTACCTGCTGGCTGCACGGCAGATGCAGGCGCTGTCGTTCATGGTGCACATTCCGCTGGTGTGCTTCGGGATCGCGTTCCCGGTGATGGTGCTGTTCCTCGAGTGGCGCTACCTGCGCACCGGTGACCAGCTGTTCCGGGTGTTGGCCCGGCGGTGGACGAAGGTGATGGTCACGCTGTTCGCCGCCGGTGTGGTGACCGGGACCATTCTGAGTTTTGAGATGGGCCTGCTGTGGCCGAACTTCACGGCGACGTTCGGCCCCGTGTTCGGCCTGGGATTTGCCATCGAGGGTTTCTCGTTCTTCCTCGAAGCGATCTTCATCGGGATCTACGTGTACGGCTGGGACCGGCTGCCGGCGCGGGTGCACTTCCTGAGCGGGGTTCCGATCGCGGTGGCCGGAGTGGTCGGCGCACTGATGGTCATCGCGGTCAACGGGTGGATGAACCACCCCCAGGGGTTCCAGCTGGGCGCCGATGGGCAGGTGGTGGACATCGACCCGGTGCGGGCGCTGTTCGCCAACACCTACTTCTGGCACGAGCTGGTGCACATGTACCTCGCCGCGTTCATGGTGACCGGATTCCTGGTGGCCGGGGTGTACGCCGTCGGCCGACTGCGCGGGCGGTGGGGCCGCTACGAGCGCACCGCGCTGGCCGTGCCGCTGACCGCCGCCTCGGTCGCCGCGCCGCTGCAGGTACTGGTGGGCGACTGGGCGGCCAGGGACGTGGCCACCGAGGAGCCGATCAAGCTCGCCGCCATGGAGGGTCTGGCGCAGACCACCGCGGGCGCCCCGGAACACCTGCTCGGCTTCTACATCGACGGACAGGTCCGCTACGGCATCGAGATCCCCCGGCTGCTGTCGCTGCTGGCCTTCCACAACCCGAACGCCGTGGTGCGGGGCCTGGACTCGGTCCCGGTGACCGACCAGCCACCGGTCAACGTGGTCCGCTTCGCGTTCCAGACCATGGCCGGTATCGGCACCCTGCTCGTGCTGCTCGCCGCGGTGTTCCTGGTGGTGCGCTGGCGGCGGGGCCGGTTGCCGAACAGCCGCCGGTTCTACCAGGCGGTCGTGGTGGCCGGCCCGCTCGCCTACGTCGCGCTGATCGCCGGCTGGGTGACCACGGAGGTCGGGCGCCAGCCATGGGTGGTGTACGGCGTGATGCGGACCGAGAACGCGGTGACCGGGGCGACCGGCATCCCGGTGGGCTACGGGGTATTGGCCGGGACGTACGCCCTGCTGGCCGTGGCGGTGTTCTGGACGCTGCGGCGGCTGGCCAAGGTGCCCATGCCGACCGGTGCGGGCAACCCGCTGACGGGCTCGCCGACGGCCGTCGGAAGCAGGTGACGCTGTGCTGCTCCAGACGCTTCCACTGCTGATCTCATGGGTCGGCCTGGTCCTCTACACGATGCTGGCCGGGGCCGACTTCGGTGCCGGATTCTGGCAGCTCACCGCCGGCGGGGGCGAGCACGGCCGCCGGCTCCGCGACCACGCCCACCACGCCATGGCGCCGGTCTGGGAGGCCAACCACGTCTGGCTGGTGTTGGTGCTGACGGTCATGTGGACCGCGTATCCGACGGTGTTCGGCTCGGTCTGCTCGACGTTGGCGATCCCGATCTTCCTCGCCGCGATCGGCATCGTGCTTCGCGGGCTGTGCTACGCGGTGCAGAGTGCCACCGACGAACCCGCCGAGCGGCGGTTCATCGACACGGCGTTCGCGCTGTCGTCGATCCTCACGCCGTTCATGTTGGGCACGGTGATCGGCGGCATCGCCACCGGACGGGTCCCGGTCGGCAACGCCAAGGGCGACATGGTGACCAGCTGGGTCAACCCGACCTCGCTGGTCAGCGGCTGCCTCGCGGTGGCGGTCGGGGCGTACCTCGCGGCGGTCTTCCTGGCCGCGGACGCCCGGCGGCACCCGGTCTCCGGGCTGGAGCGCGCCTTCCGGAGCCGTGCGCTGCTCGCCGGTGTGGCGGCCGGCGTCCTGGCCCTGGTGGCTTTGCCGGTCCTCGCCGGCGACGCCCCCAGGATTCTCGCCGGGCTGTCCTCCGGGTGGGGGTTGGCCGCCGCCGTGGTCTCCGCGGTCGGCGGTTTCGGCTCCCTGGCGCTGGTGTGGCGGCGCCACTTCGATGTCGCCAGGGTGGCCGCGGGGGTGGCGGTGGCCGCGCTGCTGGGCGGCTGGGCCGCGGCGCAGCGGCCCTACCTGCTACCCGGCCTCACCCTCGGCGACGCGGCCGCGGACAGCGCCACCCTGTGGGCGGTGGTGATCTCGGTGCTGCTCGGCTTGGTTGTCCTGGCGCCCAGCCTCGCGCTGCTGTTCCGGCTCAGCCTCGCCGGCCACCTGGACCCGGACCCCGGTGCCCCGGTTCGGCACGCCACCCTCGGCCCGGATGCGGTCCGTCCGCGATGGGCGGGCCGGGTCGGCGTGGCCTGCTTCCTCGTCGGTCTGGTGCTGCTGACGCTGGCCGACGCCGGGGTGGCCCATGTCTTCGGTGTGCTCGCACTTGCCGGAGCCGGACTGGCGATCTTCACCGCGGTCGGCCCCGACGAGGTGGCCGCCGAGGAGCCGACAGTGTTCGTCCGCGGGCGGCGCTGATCGGCGCTCCGATCGACGACACCAGCCACACCCGAGTCCGTCCCTAGCCAACCTGAGAGGCAAAGATCATGACACCCACGGTCCTGCTGGTACACGGCGCCTTCGCCGATGGATCCTCCTGGAACAAGGTCATCGCACGCCTGCGGGCGGCAGGCCTGGTGGCCCGCGCGGTCGCCAACCCGCTGCGCGGACTCACGTCTGACGGTGAGTACGTCGCCAGCGTTGTCAGCCAGACCGAAGGCGACGTGGTCCTTGTCGGCCACAGCTACGGCGGCCCCGTTGTCACCTACGCCGGCAGTTCGGCCCCGAACGTCAAAGCCCTCGTTCTCGTCGCCGCATTCGGTCTGGACAAGGGAGAGAACGCACAGGACGCCCCTGCCGACTTCCCGGAGACTCAGCTGTCCGGCGCGTTGCAGGCGTGGACGTACCCCGGCAGCGACCTCCCGGAGTTGACCCTGCAACCGGGGAAGTACCGCGCGGTGTTCGCCGCTGACGTCACCGAGGAAGAAGCGGCGGCCGGCGCGGCCAACCAGCGCCCCGCCGCGGCGCTCGGTTTCGGCGAGCCACTCGCGGTCGAGCCGGCCTGGCGGCGTGTGCCGACCTGGTGGGTTATCCCGAGCCGGGACAACGCAATCAACCCGGAGTACCAGCGCGCGACGGCCGACAAGATCGGCGCAAAGGTCATCGAGCTCGAGGGCGGATCCCACTCAATCCCTGTCTCCAGGCCGATCGAGGTGGCGGAGACGATCATCGAGGCGGTCCGCTCCGCATCCTGAGCGGCGGCCACCTCAGGTGCTACTCGACCCCGAGTCGACCCGTCGCCGATGCGTAACACCTCACGAGAAGGCCACCGACGCCATGGTTCACGACAGCGCGCCCAACCCGGTACCGCCGTGACTGAACCGATCGCCCGCGCCGGCAAGCTCGCCGGCGCCGCCGCCGTGCTGGTTTTCGCCGCGGGCGCGGCCGGTGCCGTATTGCTAGGTGACTGGCAGGTCGCCAAGCTCGGCCTGATCGCCGCCATGGTCACCTACGTGCTGGCTTCCCTGGTGGCCGTAACCGTGCGGAACCTGAGCGGTTCCGCGCCGGTAGCGAACAGCGCGAGAGCGTTTTCACGTTGGCGCAGGCGAGAACACGCCCGCAACTGGAGGAGGAACATTCCATGACCAACCAGGAATACCAGGCGGAGACCGACAACAAGCAGCAAATCTTCGACGTGTTCGAGGAGCTGCAGAAGATGCCGGACCAGTCGGAGTCGATGCTCACCGACGTCTACTTCAGCGACTTTCCGGACGCGAGCAGCCGGATCTTTCGGATCTACCGCGAGCTGCCGCTGCACTACCACGAGGAGTGCGACGAACACCTGTACGTGGTGTCCGGCCGGGGGCTGTTCCACCTGGACGGTCAGGAAGCCAAGGCTGGTCCAGGCACTTTCTTGCGGTTCGCCCGCCGCCAGGTGCACGGATTCCCACGCATCGACGAGCACCCGTTCGTGGTGCTGTCGATCGACGTGCCCCGGCGCAGGCCGGACGACATCGTGTTCGTGAATCCGGAGGACGGCGACGCGAGCTCCTTCATGGCCCGCAACAACGACTAAGGACCGGGTAGCCGCGCACCGGCTCGCGCTGTGGCGTGTGGGTCGTGTCGGGGTAGCAGGAGCGGGGTGGTCAGGATCAGCAGGCCGGCCAATGCGATCGCGGCGCAGCGCCCCGGCGGTGAGCAGCACCGTGTGCTGGCCGAACCGCGCGACGATCCGACGGGCCAGCCGCGAGCCGATCAGGCCACCGACGCAGGGCGCGGCGTTGACGAACAACGGGCGCAGCACGGGGTGCGTCAGGATGTAGCGCCATCCGTCGAGCATGTCGCCGACGCGTAGCCGTGGTGCATCGGTTCGCGCCGGGTGCGGCTCACTGCCGCCGATCGCGCGGATCCCCAGTGCCGAGAGCAGGTAGCTGACCGCATCGCCCACCACGGTCGTCACTGGACCGAGCAGTCCGATGGCGGCCCCACCGAGCGGCGGGCCGATCGCGGTGGCGGACCAGGTCGTGGACTCGAACCGGCCGTTCGCCCACGAGCAGGTCGCCCGGCCGCACAAGCGCCTTCAGGTATGCGCCGCTGGCCGCGTTGAAGGCGATCTTGGCCGCGGCGACGATCACGGACACGATCAGCAGCTACGCGCCGAACCCGATACCCGAGCCGTATGCGCTGACCGCGTACGCCGCCCAGAGCCACCTGAACTGCCGCCCCAGCGACCGGCCAGCCACTATTTCCAGCACGCCCTCCCGACCAACCTCGCGTTGACCAGTGAGATCCAACCAGGCGTTGTGCAACTGGAGGCGTTCGGCGTGGATCCCGACGCCGTGCGCACCGTCGTCGCCATCGCGGACACCGGCCAGTTCCGCTGTTCATCCGGCTCGGCCCGCCGCGGTACGCCTACTCAGCGCCCGTCGACTCGTACCTGCGCCATCGCGGCGATCCCGTTGAGCAGCGCGGCCAGCCCGGCGGCATTACCGATCATCCCGTCGTGCCCGCCGTCCAGCCTGACCGGGCTCGTCCCGATCCGTGAGGCGAACCGGCGTTGCATGAAGTACGGGATGGCCCGGTCGCTCCGGAAACCGATGTAGGTCCTCGGCAGATGTGCCGGCAGCGTGGGTCCCCGGCCCCGCTCCAGCAGCGGCGCTGTGGGCTCGGGGCACACCAGTTCCCGGACAGTACGGGCGTCGGCGTCGTCCAGACCATTGCAGAAGTACCGGCGTACCACCCAGGCCGGCAGCTCCAGGCGGCCGCCGGACCCGCCACCGGGCCGGGCCAGCCGTCGGCGCACAACAGCGCGCAACGGTTGCGGCAGCAGGTCGATCGGGGCACCGGGCCGTCCCGCCACCATCGCCGCGACATAGACGACGTGCTTCACACGCTCGCCGAGTAGACCGGCCGCCGCCGTCAGTGTCAGCCCGCCGAGCGAATGACCGACAAGCACGACCTCGTCGAATCCGGCCGCGTCCACTCCATCGACCACCGCGGTCGAATAGTCCGCCAGGCGGAGTGGTCGAGGCGGCAGGTCGGAGGCGGCGGTCCGGCCCGGCAGCTCGATCGCGGCGGCCGGGTGGTTCAGCAACGGCACAAGCTTGTCCCAGCACCACGGACCATGTGCCCCGCCGTGCACGAGCACGAATCCGCGGGCCGGCCGCGGCGCTGGCCTGTGCACCATCCTCGGACCCCTCTCGGCGTCCCCAGACGGTCCCGCAACTCGGGCCGCCAGTCAAGGAACCGATGCTTCTTTTGCAAGGATGCACAGCTTCTCCTATGGTTGCCAGCGAATCCGCGACAGCCCTGTGCGCAGCAATCGGCGGGAGGACACCTGGTGGTGGAAGACGATGCCATGACCGCGGCGGTGACCTCCCTTCTCGACGAGGTGCTCGCCGTCCAGCCGCGGGGCGACGGGCGTTTCGTCAGCCAGCCCAGCCCGGGCGCCTTCGACCGGCTGTACGGGGGCCAACTGCTGGCCCAGGCGTTGCTCGCGGCGGCGCAGACCGTGCCCGCCGAGCGACTCGTCAACTCCATGCACGCCTACTACCTGCGGCTCGGCGACCCGTCCAGTCCCGTCGGCTACGCCGTGACCAACCTGCGGGACTCCAGCAGCTACAGCACCCGCCGGGTAACCGTCACCCAGGGCGAGCGCGCACTGGCGGAGGTCATGATTTCCTTCCACCGGGGCGGCGTCCTGATGGACCACCAGCAGCCGATGCCCTCGGTCGCGGGACCTGAGGACTTCCTGCCGCGCGCCGAGGCCATCCTCCGCGACCTGGGCGACGCCGCCCCCGCGAATGCCGGGAAGGGCTGGCCGGTCGAGGTCCGCTACGGCGGCCGCGAACCGTGGAACCAGAACCCCGGGGAGCCGCGCAACATCCTGTGGATGCGGATCCCGGGCACGCTGCCCGATCAGCCGCTGGTTCAGGCCGCCGCGCTGGCCTACAGCAGTGACCTGGTCATGTTCGAGGTGGTGATCTCACCTAGCGAGATCTCCTGGGTCGACCTGGTCCAGGGTCGCGGGGTCTTCGGATCGAGCCTCGACCACACGATCTGGTTCCACCGTCCGTTTCGTGCCGACGACTGGCTGTTGATGACCCAGGAGTCGGTGGCGGCGGCCGGTTCGCGTGGCGTGAGCACCGGACGGTTCTACAACCGGGACGGCCTGCTGGTGGCCAGCGTCGCTCAGGAGATCGGTCTGACGGTCGCCGACGCACGTCGCGGCTGACACAGCCTGCTGGGTGCCGGGCCGGTCAGATCGCCAGCGCCGCCTCCTGTCCCTCCTTGAAGGCCTGCACAGCGGTGCGGTGCGCCAGTGCGTCGCCCACCAGACGATGAGGGACGCCGAGACGCTCGAGTTCGGCGACCAGCTCGTTGTCCGGTTCGAGGCTGGTCACGGCCACCACGGTGCCGGCCTCGACCTCGGCGATCGTCTCGCCGTCAGAACGGACGATCGTCGCGGTCCGGCCGTCGAGATCACCGAGCAGGCCCTCGGTGATGATCCGCGCGGCGCGGCGGCGCAGGACGGCGGGCGTCTCGAACCGGTGCAGCGATCCGCCGTACGGCATGACGGTCTCGAACCGGGTCACGAAGGTGACCCGGCTGCCCCGCGCGCCCAGAGCCTCCGCCACCAGCGCGGCCTCGTTCGCCCCCACCGTGTCGTACACGAGCACGTCGTGGTCGATCTCGCCGACGAGGGCCTCGCTGCTCGACACGACATGACCGGTCGCCCCACCTGGCACGGCCTCCGGGCCCGGCGGCAGCGAGCCGGTCGCGAGGATGACGTGGTCGGGCGCCAGCTCGCCGAGCAACCTCGCGTCCACCCGCACACCGAGCTCGGGCTTCACGCCGTACTCGGCCAGCTCGGACACGAGGTGGTCCAACGAGGCGGCGAGCGTCGAGGCGGCCGTGTGCTCGACGAAACGCAGCCGGCCCCCCGCCCTGCTGCGGGCGTCGAACAGCCGAACCTCGTGCCCGCACCGGGCGGCGACCTCGGCCGCCTTCAACCCGGCCGGACCGGCACCCACGACCACCACCCGCTTCGGCGTAGCGGCGAGCCCAGGTGCCAGCTCGAGCTCCCGGAGCACCTCCGGGTTATGGAAGCAGGAGATCTCCGGAAACCCGGCCAGCTTCCTGTTGACGCAGACGTTCGCGCCGGTGCACGGCCGCACCCGATGCGCTTCGCGGCGAACGGACTTGGCGATGATGTCCGGGTCCGCGATGTGTGCCCGGGTCATCCCGACCAGTTCACAGTCCCCGTCGGCCAGCACCCGCTCGGCGACTCCCAGGGAGGCGATCCGCCCGGTGCCGATCACCGGAACGGTCAGCGCCTCCCCCAAGGCAGCGCGCATACCGCGCAGTCTCGGAATATTCGGTGCTTCCCCGTGCCGGTACGACGGAATCGCGACGTTGTAGCTCGGACCGCCGAACCCGACGGTCGTGTTGAGCAGATCCACCTCGCCGGTACCCAGCACCGCCCGCAGGGTCTCGACCAACCCCGCCGGACCGAGACCACCGTCCTCAGGCGACTTCAGGTCGTCGGTCGCGGTGCGGTAGGCGAGGATCCGCTCGGTCCCGAGCAGCGGGCGCACCGCCTCGATCACCCGGCGGGCGAACAACGTCCGATCCTGCCCCCACCGGTCGCCGCGCTGGTTGCCCCAGGGTGACAGGGACTGCTGCACCAGGTAGCCGTGCGCCCCGTGCAACTCGACACCGTCGAACCCCGCGTCGACGGCCATCCGGGTGATGTCCCGGTAGCCCTCGATCATGCGCTCGATCTCGGCGTCGGTCATCCGGTGCGCTGTCTCACCGTCCGCCGTCTGCACACTGTCGAAGCCCCAGAGCGGGGGCCTCCGCACGTCGGAGTCCGATCGGAACGTCGCGCCGAGGTGCGCCAGCTGGATCAGCAGCACGGCTCCCTCGGCCTTGACCGCCTCCGCCAGTTTTCGGTGCCGGTCTACGGTGCTCGGCGCGACCGGCCCGAACGGGTTCGGGTACTGCGGCTGCGCGATGATCAGACCGGCCCCGCCGGCCGCGCGCCGCCGCAGGTACTCGATGTAGCCGTCCGCCGGCACGCTCGGGTTCCGGAACGCCTCGCTGGTGCCATGCGAGGTGATCACTACGCGGTTGCGCACCTCGAAGCTCCGGATCCGCAACGGCGACATCAATGTGGGAAACACCGGGTGATCACCTCGACCTGCTCGCGTGGTGGTGTGGCGTCGGATCGGCAGTGGTTGAGTGGGGCGCGGCTAAACCGGCGTGAACTCGACGGGCAGTACGCGCACGCCGCGGCGCACGGCGCCGGAGCCCCAGACCGGAACCTCGCCGTCCGGGATCCTGACGTCGGGGATCGTGTCCAGGACCTCCTGCACCGTCACCCGCATCTCGACCATGGCCAGGTGCTCGCCGACACAGCGGTGCGGGCCGGAACCGAACGCGATATGCGAACGCTCGCGCCCCAGTCGAAACCGTGTGGGCGCCTCGAACCGCTCCGGGTCGAGGTTCGCCGCACCGTAGAGCAGGAGCACCTTGTCGTCGGCGCTCAACTCGACGCCGCGGACCTGGACGTCCGAGACGACGGTCCGAGCCATGCACATCACCGGCGACTCGAGGCGCAGCGACTCGCCGATCACCGCCGGCAGCAGCGACGAGTCCGCGAGCACTCGGTCCTTCAGTCCCGGGACGGTCAGGAGATGGCAGAGCACGTTGGCGATGCCGTTGATCGTGGTCTCGTGCCCCGCGGTGACCAGCACGTGCACCATGCCGACCACCATGTGGTCCGGAATGGGCGCACCGTCGATCTCGCTGTTGACAATGACGCCGAGCCGGTCGGTGGCGGGCCTGCCGCGGCGAGCCTCGACGGCGGACCGCACGAACCGCTCGAACGCCCCGGCCGCCTTCCGCCGGTCCTCGCTGCCCTTGGTCGCGGCGAGCAGGTAGTCGTCGACGAGGTCCCGAATCTCTCGCCACTGACCGCGGTCGAGTCCCAGGATGGCCGCGATCGCCACCGTCGGGACGGGGTGCGCCAACTCCTGGGCCAACTCGGCCGTTCCGCGCGAGGCGAACTCCGCAATGGCCTCGCGCACGATTCCCCGGATCAGGCCCTCGTACTCCAGTACGGCCTTCGCGTTGAAGAACGGCAGCAGGATCTTGCGGTACTTGCCGTGCTCGGGTGGATCCACCTGGGCGGGTGGAATCGGCGTGGTCGCGCCCAGGGCCGGCACGATCACCCCCTGCTCGACGGTGAACGTCTCGTGTTGGCGGGCCGCCGCGACCACGTCGTCGAACTTGGTCAGCGACCAGAATCCGCCGTGCCGTTCGCTCCACGACACCGGGCAGTGTTCGAGCAGCCCGGTGAGCACCTCGTGCTGCACGGGCGCCAGAGCCGGGTCGTGCGGGTCGAACGCGGTACGGGGTCTTTCGGCCATCAGGTGCTCGCTCCCGGAATGCTTCGCCGACCTCCACGTCGGCCTCCGACGACGATGACCGACGAAACCCGGACTGTCAAGGAACCGATGCTTCTTCCCGTTGGATGAACGTTAGCATTGCGCGGTGACTTCCCGGGACGGTGACGGCGCGCGACGCACGAACCGCTCCAGCGCGCGGGTCAGGCAGGATCTGCTCGAAGCGGCGGCACGGTTGGCTCGTGAGCGTGGCGTAGCGGGTGTCACCTACCGCGAGATCGCGGCCGAGGCCCGCGTGTCGGACTCGGTGCTGCTGCGGCACTTCGGCACCAAGAACGACCTTCTCGTCGACGCGGTGGTCGGGCCGTTCGCCGCGTCGCTCGCCGAGATGGCGCGGATCTGGCGCGGTGGGCCGGCGGACTCGACCGAGTCGAACCGCGCCTTCCTCACCGAACTGCACGACGGCCTGTCCCGGAACCGGAGCATCATGCGCACGGTGCTCGCGGCGGAGGCCGCCGGCGACGAGGACCCGATCCTCGTGGGGGCCAGGTCCCGACTGCGCGAGGTGTTCGCCGGGTTGGCCGACGTCACCCCCGGCGTCGAGGCGGAGCGGGGAGCCGCGCCGTTCGAACCGGAGCTGACCGCCAGGACAGTGATCGCGATGATGGTCGCGGTGACCGCCCTGGACGATGTGCTCTTCCCCGGCCCGGTCGGCCCGCCCGCGCGGGAGGACCTGATCAGCGCATTGACCGGTCTCACCGCTCACGGCCGGGCTGGCCGGCCCGACGGTGGCCCGCGATGACGGCCGGCACCCGACGCCGGCCCGCCGAACTGCGCCGGGCGTTGCTCACCGCCGGTGCCGAGTTGTTCGCCGAGCAGGGTTACGACGCCACCACCTACCGCCAGATAGCGCGTCGCGCCGACGCGTCCCCCTCAGTGCTGTTCCGCCATTTCGGAAGCAAGGGAAACCTGCTGGTGGAAGCGGTGATCGAGCCATTCGCCGCGTTCCTCACCGAGTTCAGCGCAACCTGGGCCGAGCCGGAGTTGCCGGGCCACAGCCGGGAGGCGGTGATCCGGGAGTTCGTCGCCGAGCTCTACCGGGTGATCCGGGAACGTCGCACCGTGGTGCGGGCGATGCTCTCCGCCATGCGGTCCAGCGAAGGCGACGACCTGATGCGCCAGATGGGCGAGCGGCTCGCCCCAGCGCTCGATCAGCTGTCCTCGGTGGCCGAGGGGTACGCACGGCGAGGGCCGTTCCCACCGTCCGAGTCATCCATCGCGCTCCGGGCGACCTTCGGCACGGTGCTACTGGTCGGCGCGCTCGACTCCTGGTTCCTGCCCGCCGAGACCGGGGTACCCGATGACGCGCGCATCGTGGATGTCATGGCGACGCTGGTGGCCCGCGGCTTCACCACGTAACCCCTCAAGGATACGTTGCTTCTTAACCACGTTGCTGCCATGCTCGGCCGGTGGCACGGATTGATGCTCGAGCACGGGACTGGGTCGCGTCCAACGCGCTCCGCACACCCGACGCACCCGCACTGACCGGACACGAGAGCGGCGAAGTCTTCACCTGGGGCGAGCTGGAGCGCCGGGTGGCCTCGCTCACCCATCGGCTCACCGAGCACTACCGGCTACGC
Organism: Pseudonocardia sp. Cha107L01; assembly: GCF_052566575.1. Lineage (NCBI taxonomy): Bacteria > Bacillati > Actinomycetota > Actinomycetes > Pseudonocardiales > Pseudonocardiaceae > Pseudonocardia > Pseudonocardia sp. Cha107L01. The sequence goes on along the minus strand of NZ_CP199579.1, from coordinate 1,967,522 downwards.
CCTGGCGATCGCGTCGTACTGATCGCGGAGAACGACCCGCGGCTGGTCGAGATCCAGTTCGCGTGCATGCGTGCCGGACTGGCGATGGTGCCGCTGAACTGGCGGGCGGCCCGCGCCGAGCTCGATGCGATCGTCGCCGACGCGTCGCCCCGACTGTTGGTGCACGACTCGACATGGACGGAGCTCGGGCAGCGGCTCGCCGACACGGCAGCCGTCCGACACCGGATGGCATGGGGCGCGGCCTGCTCGTGCGACGACTACGAGGCAGCGGTCTCCGGCTCCGACGGCGTGCCCGGTCGACCCGGCGACCCCGCCGACCTCGTCCAGATCATGTACACCTCCGGCACCACCGGCCGCCCCAAGGGCGTCATGGTCGACCGCGACCAGCTCACCTGGCACGCGATCAACCTCGCCCACGCCTGCCGGCTGGCCGAACGGAACGTGCACCACCTCAACGTCGTACCGTGGTTCCACGCCGGTGGCCTCAACGTGTTCACCAATCCCGCCCTGTTCTGGGGCGGTCACGTCACCACGACGCGCCGCTTCGACCCGGCGGTGACGTTGTCGCTGCTCACCGACCCGGCTCGTGCGATCACGCACTTCTGCGGCGTGCTGCAGATCTACGAGTACATCACCGCACTGCCCGAGTTCGCCGCCGCGGAGTTCAACACGCTGCGGTGCGCGTTGTTCGGCGGTTGGGGCCCGACCTTCCGCAACATCCACTCCGCCTGGCGTGAACGGCGGTTCGCGTTGACCATGGCCTACGGCTCGACGGAGCTCGGGCCGATCGTCTGCACCCTCGACGGCACAGATCCGGAGGCCGTCGAGGCCGGATCCTCGGGGCACGCAGTGCCACACGTTCAGCTGCGTCTGGTCCGCGACGACGGCACGGATGCGGGCGTCGGCGAACCCGGCGAGGTCTGGGCGCGCGGCCCCGTGGTCACCCGCGGCTACTTCGGTGTGCCGCCCGAGCAGACCTTCACCGACGGCTGGCTCCGCACCGGCGACGTGATGCGGCGGGACGCTCGGGGACATCACTTCGTCGTCGGACGACTGCACGAGGTGTACCGCTCCGGCGGGGAGAACGTGTACCCGCTCGAGGTGGAGGCGACCATTGCCGAGCTCGACGCGGTGGCCGAAGTCGCCATCATCGCGATCCCGGACAAGATGTTCGGCGAGGTCGGCCTGGCGGTGGTCGCCGTCCGGCCAGGCACAACCCTCACCCTGGACACGATCACCGAATACCTCGACGGCCGCCTGGCCCGGTTCAAACATCCGCGCGCACTGCGCCTGGTCGAGTCGCTCCCGCGCAACGTCACCGGCAAGATTGCCCGCGGCCAACTCCGCGAGACCTACGCCAGCCTCGTCGCACACTGACGGTCGGGCGGCGTCGGCGTGACGACCGACGGCATGATCCGTACGGTGCCGCGTCGCAGGCACGACAACACCGGGGTAGCAGAGGTCGGATTTCTGGCTAGAGGTTCGGCTACATCCCAGATACGGTGCCAGGGTGCCGTCGTCGACCGGAGCCTCGCGCCCCCTCGAACGCACCGTCATCGCGAGGGCGCCCGCCGGGGCGAGCCGTATCCGCTACCGCATCCTCACGCTCGCGTTCATCGGCCTGTCGCTCAACTACCTCGACAGGGCCAACCTGAGCGTCGCGCTTCCCTTCATCACCGAAGATCTCCACCTGCAGCTCAGCAATGCCGAGAAGGGGCTCATCCTCGGCGCCTTCTTCTGGGCGTACGACGGCGCGATGCTCGCCGCGGGTTGGTTCACCGACAAGGTCGGAGCGCGGCGGGCCTTCACGTTCGCCGCCCTGTGGTGGTCGATCGTCACCGCCCTGACTCCACTCGTGCGCGGGTTCGGGTCACTGTTCGCAATGCGTTTCGCACTCGGTCTTGGAGAGGCGCCGGCCTACCCCGCCGCGACCAAGGCGTCGTCACGGTGGTTCCCCCAGCACGAGCGGGCGTTCTCGACGGCTGTGATCGACTCCGGCTCACGGGTGGGCACCGTGCTCGCCCTACCGGTCGTCACGTCGCTGATCGCGCTGGTCAGCTGGCACTTCTCGTTCATCGTGCTCGGCGTCGCCGGGCTCGGCCTGGCCGCCGTCTGGTACTGGTATTACCGCGACCCGATGCAGCACAAGCACGCCAACGAGGCCGAGCGCGAGTACATCGTCGCGGGCGGCGGCAGGCTCGACGAGAACGACGACGAGAACGCGGCGAAGGTCCGCTGGATCGACCTGTTCCGCTACCGCACGGTGCAAGGGATGATGCTCGGCTTCTTCTGCCTGAACTTCGTCATCTACTTCTTCCTGACGTGGTTCCCGACGTACCTGAAGGAAGCGCGCGGACTCGATCTCCTGCAACTGGGCACGCTCGGGACGCTGCCTGGCATCACCGCGATCGTGGGGGGCTGGGTCGCGGGACTCGTCGCCGACCGATTGATCAAGCGGGGCGCGAACGTCACGAAGGTCCGCAAGACCGTGATGGTCGGCGGCCTACTCGGCGGAGCCGCGATCGTGTTCGCCGCGCCGGCTCCGTCGGTGTACGTGGCGCTGCTGTTCCTCGCGGTGTCGTACGCCAGTCTGGCAATCGCCGCGACCGGAATCTGGTCGCTGCCTGGCGACATCGCGCCGAGCTCGCGGCACGTCGCCTCGATCGGCGGTATCCAAAACTTCGCGTCGAACATCGCCGGGATCATCAGCCCGTTCGTGTTCGGTCTGCTGCTCGACATTTACCACGGCTCGTACCTGCCGGCCTTTCTGCTGGCCGCGATCGTGGCCGTGGTCGGTGCGCTCACCTACGCGTTCATCGTCGGCAAGGCGGAACCGCTGCCCCCACTCGCACGGCGTTGATCGCCTCGCCGCGCACACCCGATCCTAAGGTCGGCGCCGTGATGGCACCGATGGTCACTTTCCTGTGTCCACTCCGACCACCGGATTGGTGAGCTTCATGAGACCGACGAGTTCGCAGCTCACCTCGTCGCCAGGCGCGATGGCGATCGCGCCCGGTGTCCCGGTCGAAAGTATGTCGCCGGGATAGAGCGGCATCACGTGGCTGTGGAAGCTCAGCAGCTCGGCCGGCGAGAAGATCATGTCCCGTACCGGCGCCTCTCGGTGGACGACCCCATTGTGCACGGTCTTGACAACGAGTCCGTCGAGGTCACCAATGCGATCGCGCGCCTCGTCGAGCGTCATCAGGTAGGGACCGAACGAGAAGAACGTCGGATAGTTCTTGGCCCTGGTGAGGTACCGCGGGTTCTCCAGCAGGACCTCCTCCGCGGTCTGGTCCAGCACCGCTGTGACCGCTGCGACATAGTCCCAGGCCTCCTCAACGCCGACCTGGTAGCAGGTCTTGCCGATGACAAGGGCGAGCTCGGCCTCGGCGGTGACCCGGCCGATGCCCGGGGGGACGCAAATTCCCTCCTCCGGCCCAATGATCGTGTGGTCGCCCTTGAGGAACGATGCCGGGCTGCTACGGGGCGCCTGCGCACCGAGGTCGGCGGCGTGCGCGCGATAGTTGAGGCCGATGCCCAAGATCTTGCGGGGACGGCGGTAGGGGGCGTCGAACGGCTCGGTGACCGGTTGGGCCGCTGTGGGGCGGGCTACCGCGGCCCGCAGCTGGTGGAGATCGTCGCGTAGCAGGTGGCCAAACAAGTCGTCGGCGCAGCCCGCGCCGAGGTCGCTGGTCGGGACGAAGCCGAGACCGTCGACATTGGCGACGGCGCGGACGCGACCGTCGGCGCTCCGTACGCTACCCAGTTGCATGATGTTCTCCTCGTGTTCTGCCAGGCCAGCACGACAACGTGTTCAAACCACTCGCCGGCCAGCCGCCGCTGTCTACACCGGCCGACCGCTGACCCTTGCCCGCGGCTCACAGGGCCCGCACCAGGCCGCCGTCCACTCGGATCTGCTCGCCAGTCACGTACCGAGCCTGGTCCGAACAGAGGAACACCCCCATCGCGGCGAACTCCGCGGCCGTTCCGTAACGCCTCATCGGGATGGTCGCCTGTGACGCGGCGCGAACCTCCATGACGCTGCGACCGGTCCTCTGGGCCGCCCCAGCGTCGAGCTGCGCGGTGCGGTCGGTGGAGATGCGTCCGGGGAGCACCATGTTGACGGTGACGCCGTGAGGTGCGCACTCCTCGGCCAGCAGCTTGAGGTAGCTGGCCAGAGCGGTCCGATACATGCTCGACGTCGCAAGTCCCGGGATCGGCTGCTGGACTGCGCTCGACCCGACGGCGACCACCCGTCCCCAGCTCCGCTCGCGCATCGAAGGCAGGCAGTGGTTCAGCACCCCGATCGGGCCGTGCAGGAGTAGTTCGGCCGCCGCGCGCGCGGCGTCGAGGTCTAGATCGGTCGCGGCGCTCGGGGGCGGGCCACCGCCGTTGAGCACCACGACATCGATCGGGCCGAGACTCTCGCGTGCCGCGGCGACGGCCGCGGCGACACTGCCGGAATCGACGATGTTGAGCTCCACTCCGAGGGCCTCGGGCAACGCCTCGGCCTCCCGCCGAGCCAGCTCGACGCGGCGACCGCCGAGTGCCACCGCGAACCCGGCCTCGGCCAGTCCCCGCCCGATGGCCAAGCCCAAGCCGCTCGTCCCCCCGGCCACCAGCGCGACGCGGCGCCCCGATCCCGCGGTCACGAGCGCACCTCGACCGGCACAGTGGCCAGCTGCCTGGCAATGCACTCACGCAGCTCTTCCGGCGCGGCGACACCCGGGGCCCGGACCGAGGCTGAAGCAATCAGGCCCCGCCTGCGCAGGTGCTCCTTGCGCAGTCCGAGTCCCACCTCGAGCTGGCCTTCGAAGTTCATCAGCGGCAGCCACGGGGCGATCGCATCGCGCGCACCGGCGAACCCGTTGGCACGCCAGGCGGCGACGACCGCGACCAGGGCCTCCGGGTAGGAGAAGCCGGTCATGGCACCCGAAGCGCCGGCGCAGAGCTCGTCCAGCAGCCCGACGCCCCCGAGACCGCCGAACAGCGGCACACCGCGTACCAGCGGCGCGAGCCTGGCGATCGCCACCGACGTCGGCGGGCTCTCGCACTTGACGGCCGTGACGCAGGGCAGTGCGTTGACCGCACTGGCCAGCGCGTCAACGTCTATCCGGACGCCGCTACTGAGCGGGTAGTCCTGCACCACGATCGGCAGGCCGGACGCCTGGTGCACGGCGGTGAGATCGGTGACGAGTGCCTCCGGGTCGGCCGAGCTGACCTGCACCATCACCGCGCGAAGGCCAGGCACCGCCGCGGCGAGGCGCGCGGCCTCGTCGCGGGCAGCCGCCGGGTCCGCGAAAGCGATGCCGGCGACGACCTCCAGACCATCCGCGGCGGCGGCCACGGTGCGCAGCACGTGCACGCGTTCGTCGGCGCTGAGCCGGGCGGCCTCGCCAAACACGCCGAGCGCCACCAGCCCGGCGACGTCTCCGTTGACAGCCAACCGGCGGTAGCCAGCCACCAGAGTCTCGAGAGAGCGGGTGTCGACCGCGAGCGACTCGCTGTGGAACGGCGTGGGCAGGACGCCCCACACGCCCGGGCGCAGAACCATCATTGGGGGTCTCCTCCGTCGAGTCGGTGCGAGGGCGCCATTCCGTCCAGTCCGAACGAACCGGTCATCCGGCCGCCCCCGGGTCGTCGGGGCCGGCGGCGGTCAGGAAGGCCAGGTCCGCGCCCAGGTTCGCCTGCAGCACTGTCTCGGCGTAGAGCCGGGCCCAGCCGCGCGCCGGCAGGCTCGCCCTGCCGACAGACCCGCGGCGGCGGGCCAACTCGTCCTCGTCGACCAGCAGGTCGATGCGCCGGCCCGCGACATCCAGGCAGACAAGGTCGCCGTCGCGGACCAGCGCCAGCGGACCTCCAACGGCGGCCTCGGGGGCGCAGTGCAATACCACGGTGCCGTAGGACGTGCCGCTCATCCGTGCGTCCGAAACCCGCACCATGTCCTTGACGCCGGCTGCCGCCAGCCGCCGCGGGATCGGCAGCGAGCCCGCCTCGGGCATGCCGCACGCAACCGGGCCGGCGTTGCGAAGCACCAGCACGTGGCCGGCGGTGATGTCGAGCGCCGGATCGTCGAGCCGGGCCGCTGCGTCCTCGGGCGAGTCAAAGACGACCGCCGGCCCGGTGTGCTGCAACAGCTGCGGCGAGGCCGCGGCCACCTTGAGTACCGCTCCGTCGGGGGCCAGTGACCCGCGCAGCACCGCTAGCGCACCAGCGGCGCCCACCGGACTGTCGAGCGTGCCGATCACGTCCTGCCACGCCGCGGGCGGGTCAGTGCTGCCCACCAGGTCCCGCAACGGCCGCCCGCTCACCCCGACGTGGGTGAGGTCCAGGCGGTCCTGCAAGGCACGAAGCAACACCGGGACTCCCCCAGCGTTATGGAAGTCCTCCATGTAGCGCGTGCCGGACGGTTTCAGGTCGACCAGTAGGGGCGTCTGGCGCGCCACCCGGTCGACGTCGTCGAGGCTGAATGCGACGCCGACCCGGCGGGCCACCGCGAGCAGGTGCACGATGGCGTTCGTCGAGCCACCCAGGGCCGCCAACACGTGCAGCGCGTTCTCGAACGCCGCGGGCGTCAAGATCTCGCGGGGCAGGACGGGGTCGCGGGCCAGTTCGACGGCCCGCCTCCCGGTCTGCGTCGCATGCCGCAGCCGGGCGCCGGACGGCGAGGTCGGGGTCGCGCCGCCGGGGAGCATCATGCCAAGCGCCTCGGTGAGGGAGGCCATCGTGGAGGCTGTCCCCATCACCATGCAGGTGCCGGCAGTGGTGGCGAGCGAGCCCTCCACCTCGCCGATCTCGGTCTGGTCAAGCTCGCCGGAGCGGTAGCGCGCCCAGTAGCGCCGGCAGTCGGTGCAGGCGCCCAGCCGCTCTCCGCGCCACGAACCGGTCGTCATGGCACCGACGACGTCGAGCACGACGGGAACGTCGCTGACGGCGGCCGCCATCAGTTGGGCGGGCACCGTCTTGTCGCAGCCGCCGAGCATCACCACCGCGTCCATCGGCTGGGCCCGCACGAGCTCCTCGGTCTCCAGCGCGAGCATGTTGCGGTAGAGCATGGTCGTCGGCGACATGAACGACTCGCCGAGGCTCGCGGTCGGGAAGACGAACGGCAGCCCGCCCGCCTGCAGTACTCCGCGTTTGACGTTCTCGATGATGCTCGGCAACGCGCGGTGACACGGATTGAAGTCCGACGTCAGATCGGTGATACCGACGATGGGCCGGCTCAGGTCCTGCTGGTCGAATCCGGCTGCGCCGAGGAAAGCGCCGCGCAGGTACCGGCTGAACCCGGCGTCACCGTAGGACGTGATGTTCCGGCTTGCGCCGCGGCCGACGTCGCCAGTGCTCATCGTGCGAGTCCTCCTAACAGTTCCACGTTCACTGTGTCGACCCAGTCGAGGCCGCCCATCCGTCGCGGGGCTCAGCCGGCCAGTGGCATCGCTACCGGGCGGATGGGCGATCCTGTCGCGCCACGTAGGCGGATGCAGGCGCCGAAGAAGGCGAACTCGTAGAGCTTCTCGGCCGCAATGCGCTCCAGGTCGGCGACCTCCAGGATCGGCACCCCCGCCTCGGCCAGCAGGTACGTGTGCACCACCTGCCAGTTCTCGGGGTCGGATGACGGCATCTGCTCGAGTCCGACCGTGTCGGCACCGATCATGATCGCGCCGGCGCGAGCCAGGTACTCGGCGCCCTCGCGGTTGATGCCCGGTCCGTTCGGCAGGTATGCCTGCGGGTCGGGCCATGCCTGCATGCGTCCGGTCCGGATCAGGACGACGTCGCCGGGGCGCAGCTCGGTCCCCTGGTGCTTGAGCGCGTCGGCGAGGTCCTGCTCCCCGATCCCGTAACTCGGTTCGAGCATGTCGACGCCGAGCAGCCCGGCGATGTCGAGCAGGATGCCCCGGGCCAGGATCGGCGGGTGCTTGTCGGCACCGGCGACGTCCCAGTGGCGGCTGCCGAGGTGTTCATGCGCGGTGAAGTTGTTGAAGATCCGGTCGCGGTAACCGAAGTGGTTCAGCGCGTCGATGTGGGTTCCGGTGTGGGTGTACATCGAGAAGGCGTCGCCGGAGTAGGCCACCAGTTCATTGCCGGCGTGACCGGCACCTGGCTGATCGTCCAGGACGGTCCCGCGGGGAGTGTGGGTCATCCACATCTGGTAGCCCTGATCCCCGGCCGCGGAGAAGGTCGGCATGCCGACGAAATTGTCGACCGACAGGTCGAACACCGTTCCGGCATCGGTGCGGCTCATGATCGTCCGCCGGGACTCGGCGTCGATCAGGTTCAGCATTCCGATCTCGTCGTCGGTCCCGAACGGCGACGCCGTCACCTCCCGGAACTTGCCGTCGTATGCCGCGATGCGCGCTTTCTCCGCGGCACTGATGAGCGTCGGTCCACACATGTGATCTCCCTGTGCAACGTTGTCGGCGGAAGGGTCTGTGAGATCAGTCCGGCAGCTCGTAGCGGCTGACGGCGTCGGGGTCGAGCACGATGCCCAGGCCCGGCCGGTCGGGCACGAGGACGGCCCCGTCGGCGAACCTCAGCCGCGTCTCGGGCGTCAGGAGCGCCTCGAAGTTGTAGATGTCCTTGTCGAGCGCGAAGTGCTCGACGGCGACGCAGTTGGTAACCGACGCCGCGAGGTGCACGTGCAGGTTGGCGTGCCAGTGCGGCGCGACCTGCACGCCCGCGGTCTCGGCGGCGTGCGCCACGCGCATCCACTCGGTGATGCCGCCGATGACGCCGGCGTCCGGCTGCAGGATCGCGGCCGCGCATCGCTCCAGCAGTTCGCGGAACTCCCACCGCGTCTGGGCTATCTCGCCGGTGGCGATCGCGGTCTCCACCCGGCCCGCCAGCGTGGCATGGCCGCGGATGTCGTCGGGGGACAGCGGCTCCTCCACCCACCACAGCCCAGCGTCCCCGGCAGCACGCTCGAGGACCCGGATGGCCCGGGTCGCCTCGGCGAGGCTGCGGTAGGCGTTGTTGGCGTCAAGGGCAAGCCGGCCTCGGCCGTCGATCACATCGATCGCGGCACGCACCCGATCCGCGTCCTCCTCAGGGCTCAGGCCACCGACCTTGATCTTATGGTCGCGGAACCCGAGGCCCTGGTTGAAGTTGATCTCCCGGGCAACCGCGTCTGTCCACTTGCCTTCGTCCGGCTGGTAGTAGCCACCCGATGCGTAGGCCGGAATCGGGCTGACGGAGCCGCCGAGCAGGGTCGACAGTGCGATGCCGTGGCGCTTGGCGGACAGATCCCACAGCGCGATGTCGACCGCCGACATGGCGCGCAGCACCACGCCGCGCCGGCCGGCCAGCAGCGTCTCTTGGTACATCCGCTCCCAGAGGCCGGTGATGTCGCGTGCATCGGCGCCCATGGCTACCGGTTCGAGCAGTTCGTGCACAGCCTGGGCCAGCAACCGTCCGCCCGTCGTCCCCGCGTAGGCGTACCCGAGGCCGACATGGTCGGTGTCGTCAGCCTCGATGGTGACGAGAACGAAGTCTCGCTTGTCGAGGCGGCGGGTGGACATGCTCGTGTTGCGGCTCAACGGCATGCGTACTGCTCGCGTTTCGATACGCGTGATCGTCATTGCGCTCTTTCGGTCGTGGTGATGGACGGACTGAGGGCATGTCGGGCGCGCGGCTCATTGCCGCAGCCGGCGCTCGCGGGCGTAGAGCACGAGGATCACGAGGATGGCGAGGCCTTGGGCGATCTGCCGGCCGGCAGCGGCGATGTCCGAGAGCGTCAGGATCGAGTCGATGGTGCTGAGGATCAGCACGCCGGCGATCGTTCCCACGTAGCCGCCGCGGCCGCCGAGGATAGAGGTGCCGCCGATCACCACCGCGCCGATGGACGGGAACAGGTAGGTCGAGCCGATGCCGAAGTCACCGCTGCCGGTGTACCCGGCGAGGGCGATGCCCGCGACGGCGGCCATCACCGCCGCGAAGACGTACACGCCCAGCAACGTGGACCAGGCTCGGATGCCGGCCAGCCGAGCCGCGCGGGCGCTGGTACCGATCGCAAAGACGCGACGGCCGAACGTCGAGCGGTGCAGGACCAGGTACGTGACGATGCTGACGACAATCCACGCAACGAGCAGGCCGGAGAACCAGCCGTTATGCCCCATGGTCCGTGTCAGCAGCTCCGGCGGCAGGCCGGTGGAGCTCCCTGTGGTGAGCACTAGCACCGCGCCGTCGACCGCTGCACCCACGCCGAGTGTCATGATCATCGGCTGGATGCCGAACACCGTGATGCCGATCGTGTTGATCATGCCAAGCACGGCCGCCACGATGATGATCAAGATCAGAACCGGCCACCGGGAGGAGTCGCCCTGGACCCAGTACGGAGTCATCACCTCGGCGAAGGCGAGGATCGAGGCGACCGATAGGTCGATGCCGCCGGTGATGATGACCACGGTCTGACCCGCCGCCACAATGCCGAGCACCGACGCGAGCGCGATCATCGTGCTTAGGTGCGCCGAGCCGAGAAAGCCGGGGTGCAGGATCTGGCCGACCACGCCCACCAACACCACCGCGATGTACGCGGCGGCGACCGGCGTCACGCGTCGGTGCAGGGGTGTCCTGGCGGAACTGCCCGATTCGCCCCGCGAGCCGTCGGACTCGTCCTGCGTGCTTACGCTCTTGCTGTTTGCCGTGCTCGTCATCACGCGCCGCTCCCGACCGACGGAAGCGGGATCCGGATCCATCGGCGCGCGGTGAAGCGCGACAGCGCCAACGCCACCACGAGCAAGATGCCGTACACCACGCGCTGGTAGAAGGCCGACGCGCCCGTGTAGAACACCAGGCTGTTGATCAGTGTCAGCGCCAGGGCGCCGAAGACCGCTCCGATGAGCGACCCCTTCCCGCCCTGAAAGCTGACTCCGCCCAGCACCGCCGCCGCGATGGCCTCCAATGTGATCGACGCCCCGCTGAGAGGGTCGCCACCGCTGGTGGTCGCCGACAGCATCAGGCCGCCCAGCGCCAGCAGCAACCCCGCGATGGCGAACACGGCGATCTTCGTGCCGACCACGGGGATGCCCGCCGTGTACGCGGCGTTCTCGCTGGACCCCACCGCGTAGATCCGTTTGCCAAACCGAGTGCGCGCCAGCCACAGCCACACTGCGATCAGCGCCAGGCTCCACCACAGCGGCGCGTAACCGGACGTGAGGTTGCCGAACGAGTCGGGGATGCCGCCCTTCGGAGTCGGCAACACGTAGAGCGCCACGCCTGCCCAGACCGCCGACAGCGCGAGCGTGACGATGATCGACGGCAGCCGGACGAGCGCCGTAAACAGGCCGGCCACGACGCCGAGCGCGATGCCGGCGAGGGTTGCGAGCAGAACCGATGCGGCCGAACCGTGCCCGATCAGCACAACGATGATCACGTTGGTGAGGCTGATGACGCTGCCCGAGGCGAGGTCGATCGAACTCGTCAACATGACAATGCCCTGCGCCGCCGCCGCAAAGACCAATGGCAGGCTCGTGCCGAGCAGGTACAGCAGGTTCGAGGCCTGGATAAAGCTCGGCTGCAGGATCGTGTTGAGGACGAGCAGGACGACGACCGTAAGGTAGATCGTCGCGTCGCCCAGGTTGATCGACAACCCGTTCTTGGTCGGAGCAGTCATGCGGCCTTCTCTGCTGATCGACCGAAAATGCCCCGCAAGATGTTCGCCTCGCTTACGTCCGAGCCGATGAGCTCGGCCGACACCGCGTGGTCGTGAAAGACAAGCACACGCGGGCACAGCGCGATCAGTTCTGGAATCTCCGTCGAGTTGACGATCACCGACAGTCCGCTGTCGGTCAGCTCCTCGAGCAGCCGGTAGATCTCGTCCTTCGACCGCACGTCGATGCCGCGCATCGAGTCGTCCAGCAGCAGCACTTTCGGTCGGCTGAGCAGGCCGCGGCCGAGAATCACCTTCTGCTGGTTGCCACCACTGAGCGAGTCGATGCTGTCGCGCAACGAGTGCAGCCGCACGCCCAGCCGGATCGCCATGTCATTGCTGAACCTGCGCTCGACCGAGCGCATCAACCATCCGTAGCGGCTCAGCCGAGGCAGGCAGCTCAACACCATGTTGGCGGCGATCGCGTGCCCGGACACGATTCCCTCGACCTTGCGCTCTTCGGGGATGTAGTAGATGCCGTTGGAGATCGTGTCCCGTGGGGAGCGTGCGTGGACGGCCTCGCCGTCGATCTCACGGGAGGCTCCTCGGGCGGGAAGGTCGCCGCCAATGATGCGCAGGACCTGCTTCTGGCCGTGGCCCTGCAGGCCGGCCAGGCCGAGGATCTCCCCTTCGTGCAAGTCGAACGCGATGTCCTCGCGGAACCCTGCCGACGCGGGAATCGAGAAGCGCGCGCTCACGGTCGAGGACACCGTTCGCCGCGGCCGCGCCGATACCGCGTCGCCGGTGTCGGGCACCAGGTCGATGATCTTTCGCTTGCCCAACAGCTCGTCGAGCAGGATGTCATGGGTGATGCCCTTGGCATCGCGCGTCGAACCGATCCGGCCGTCGATCAGTGTCGACACACGGTCGGATATCTCGAGCACCTCGTCGAGCCGGTGGGAGACGAACAGCACCGCGGTGCCCGCGGCCGCCAGCCCACGGCAGACCTTCATCACCTGGCGCGCCTCGGGCGAGTCGAGCGCCGACGTCGCCTCGTCCAAGATCAGTGTCGAGGGCTGCCGAGCGATGGCCCGCGCCACCTCGACGAGCTGCAGCTGGGCCAGGGTCAGGTCGCGACAAGAAGCTTTCGGGGAAAGCTCGAAGCCGTGCGCTTCCAGGAACTGCGCCGTGCGAGATTCCAGCGCACGCCTGTTGATCGTGCCGATCCGGTTGTGCGGGTAGCGGTCGAGAAAGATGTTCTCGGCGACCGTGAGAGACGGCAGCACCGTCAGCTCCTGGAAGGCTGTCGCGATCCCACTCCGCAGGCTGCTGGCCGGGGAGGAGCAGTCGACCGGCTGCTCGCCGCGGGTGATCGCGCCGGAGTCGTTCACGACCGTCCCCGAGAGGATCTTCACGAGCGTGCTTTTGCCCGACCCGTTCTCACCGAGAATGGTGTGCACCTCACCCGGCCGGAATTCGAGGGAAACGCCCCGCAGAGCGCGAGTATTGCCGTACGACTTCACGATTCCTGTGAGCGTGAGGCCTACGAAAGGGTCGGGCCGTGCCTGCGACAGCATGGGGCACTCCTCGGAAGGCAGGGTTCGGGTGGCGAAAGGCCGGTCCCAGGCGTGCCCGTGACCGGGCCTTGCCGCTACGAGAGGTAGCTCTGAAAGAGCTCGGCCTGCGGGACCGGCACCGGGTTGACGAACTGGCCGGGCTCGTTGGTGAGCCCCTTGGTCCAGATGGTGTCGAGGTTGTCGTTGGTGATCACGGGGGTTTTCAGCAGCACCGGGTTAGAGCTCACCTTTGCGCCCTGGTGCACCTTGATGCCCAGCCAGAGCGCGTCGACGACCACGGCCGGCGGCTGCGGCGCGCCGACGGTCTTGTAGCCCTGCGCGACCCGGTCGTGCCAAACATTGAGGAAGTCGGTCGTGCCGTCGAAGACGATCGGTGGCAGCGGCTTGCCGGCGCTGATGAAGGCATTCGCCGCACCGCCGGCCGAGTCCCCCTGGTCCCACACTCCGGCAATGTCGGAATTCTGGGCCAATACCTGGGCCATCTTCTGCTTGGCCGTCGCCGGGTTCCAGTCGACGTTGACTTCGCTGACCGTGATGTCCGGGTATTTGGCGAACACCTGCTTAGCGAGATTGTTCCGATCCTCGTTCACCGGCGTGCCAGCGATGCCCTCGAGCATGACCACGTGGCCTTTGTGACCGATGGTGTCGGCAAGCCCCTGCGCAGTGTCGGCAGCGATGATCTTTGGGTCGATCTCGACGTTGATCGACTTGTCGCTGCTCGCCAGATTGTCAGTCGTCACCACGGTGACCCCTTGGGCCACGTCGCGGGCGATCTCAGCGTTGAGCCCGGTCGCTGACTGGGCGTCCACGACGAGGACGTTGACGCCCGACTGCACCATGTCGTGCATCTGCTGGATCTGGGTGGAGACGCTGTCTCCCGCGTTCTGGATGACGTACTTCTTGATCTGGCCGCTGCTCTGAAGCTTGTCGGCTTCGGCCTTGAAAGAATTGATCATGATTCCGCGGAACGACGAGGTGACGCTCGAGTTGCTCAACCCGAGGACGATGCTGCCCTTGTCGCCGCTTGTGGAGCTACCTCCGCTGCCGCATCCTGCCAGTCCAGCAGCGACCGCTAGACAGATCGCGGGAATGACGCAAAGTCGTCGGAATGCACGCATCATGTACTCACCTCAGTGTGATCGTGTCGCTTCTGTGCGGACGTGCTGGCTACGTGCTTGCAATGGAGTTAGCCGCACGGGCGGCCAATGCTGAGATAAAAAACCGGATTCGGCTATATCCGATAAGCAGCGGGCCGCCGGTCTTTCCACGGGCTTAACTCAAACTCGCCCGCCGTAAAAGTGATCGATTTGTCCCTGGATCGCGCAAGGTCCACGTCGACAACGAGCAGATCCTGCTCGTTCTCCGCCTTGGCGAGCACCTCGCCCATCGGGTCGACGACCTGGCTGTCGCCGAGGAAGTCGATGCCGTGCTCGGCGTCGCCTCGGTTGGACACCAGCAGATAGACGAAGTTCTCCGCGGCCCTCACCCGGGTGAAATGATCGGCCAGAATGCTGGCCTGAACCGGCCAATTGGTCGGCAGCGCGATCAACTCGGCGCCCTCGAGAGCCAGCGTGCGCATGACTTCGGGGAACCGGATCTCGTAGCAGATCGCAATCCCGATCCGGCCCAGTGCGGTGTCGAAGACGGCCGGGGCGGTTTCCTCGGAGACCGTCGCGAAGCGGTCCGCGCCCATGAACGGTAGGTGGCGCTTGCGGTACCTACCGATCAGCCCGCCGGGACCGAGGACCGCAACGGTGTTGAACAGCTGATCTCCGTCGCGCTCGAGATAGCCGACGAGCGCGTGCATCTCCCGCTCCCGACAGGCCCGCGCGAGGTCGCCCATCTCGGGGCCGTCGGTGTTGATCGCAATCGCGAACGCCTGCTCGCGGCAGCTCGTCACATAGCCGGTCAGGAAACACTCCGGCAGGACCACCAGCCGCGCACCGGCGTCGGCAGCTCGAGCGACCACCTCGACGGCGCGCTGCGAATTGGCCTTCGCGTCACCGAAGATCGCGTTCACCTGAGCGACCGCCACGGTCAGTTGGTCCGGCATTGATGGCTCCTTAGACATGGCATGAAGATCTAGAAGGGCTCCGGGTCGGGACGAGACCAGTACTGACGTTCATCGCGTTGACATCCATTCCCTTTCCAGATAGTCCGGTTGCACGTAGCCGACGGACAGCTGCTCCTGGTGCCACCGGCGCCGCTGTCCGGCGGGCACCGCGCGGTAACCGCGCCAGAGCAGACCGATCGCGACGGCGGCGTAGCGCTGGTACTCCAGGACACGCCGAAGGCAGGCGGCGTCCGCCAGCAGGGCTGCCGCGTCCCGCGCCGCGGTGCTCAGCGGTGCGAGCTCCCTGAAGTCGGCGAAGGCGCCCGCCTCGATCTCGGCGAGCTCGGCGAGGTCGGGCCTGCCCCCCGGTGAGCTGTCGACGAAGGTGACCAGGTCGTCGTAAAGCTCCAGCCACACCGACCGGTCCGGCTCGTCGAGCCACAGCGTCGCTTCGAAGAGCATCAGGGCGTGATGCCGAATCATGCTGTAGCCGTGATCGAGAGTCACCAGCTGAATCTGCAGAGCATCGTTGGTGAGGCTCAACTCCAGCCGCGACGAGCCGGCCAGCACTGCGCGACGGTCCGCGCGTCCCTCCAGGACAGGTGCGTACGCGAGCCCGAGCAGCTCCATGAAGAACCCGACCTCCGGAAGGTGCTTGAGCACGCGAGGCTCACCGGAGGCATCCAGCCAGGCACCCATGAAACGCCCGTACGGCCACTGGCCGGGATCAGTGACGGTCTCGTGGTCGACGGCCGCGGGGCGCGCGACGTCACCGGCCAGAGGCAACAGCTCCGACGCCCGGCGGCAACCCTTCTCGGTCCACAGTCGTGACCGTTCATCGGTGAAGGCCTGCGCGGGACACGGCGTGCCTTGGAACGTACCCACATCCGTCCTTCCTCCCTGGTATGCCCCCGAGCCAACGAGGAGGCCGAACAAGACAGAGCCTTGCATGTAAGATGCAAGGCGGTCAAGAGTCGCTAAAGACCGTCTCGTCGATGTGGATCAGGTAGTCGCCGCCCCTGCGCTACCTGAGCGCACATCACAGCTTCGCCAGCGATGCGCCGCCAAAGGCGCGCGAAGGCCTTAGGTGAGGGGCTCGGTATCTGCGGGCGACGGCCAGGGCGGACCGAGCAGCACCGTGGCGGCGCCGGTTTCCTGCTCGATCAGCAGATTGCAGGTCAGCAGGATGTGCTGGTGCATCTCGTGGGCGGCGCCCGGCGCGTCGCCGGCGACGATGTGCCGGTAGATCGCCTCGTGATCCGCGACGACGTCAGACAATGACCGGGTCTTGTCCGCGGTGGAGGCGCCTCGAATCATCTGCAGGTCACGCAGCGAATCGACGTAGTTTGCCAATCGCCGGTTTCCCGAGGCTTGCAGGATGACGCGGTGGAAGGCGGCGTCGCATCGCAGGTGCTCGCGGGGGTTGTTCAGGACATCGGTGACCCGCCGCAACGCGGTCAACGCCTCGCCCAACCGCCGGTGTTCCACCTTCCTCATCAGGGTCGCCGCCCGATAGGCAGCGCGTGGCTCCAGCAGCAGCCGCATCTCATAGATCTCGGCCAGGTCGTGGGTAGAGGTTTCGAGGATCCGCATACCGCGACGGTGCTCGACACGCACCATGCCGTGATCCACCAACCGCGTCACCGCCTGGGCCACCGGGGTCCGTGACACACGCAGCTGCGTGGCGAGCTCATTCATTGAGTACAACGCCCCGGGTACCAGGTCACCGGACACAATCAGGTCGCGGAGCCTGCGATAGATCTCTTCTTCCAGGCTTAGAGCAGGTGCTGGTAGCGGCTCGATCTCCACGCTGGCCACCCCGTTGCCTCCGCCCCAGTGGCGCTCGCCAAGCGCGCCTTCTTGGATGCTACATCGCAGCTGTCAGCATCCATGCTGGCACGAGATCCTGGCCCAGCTGGCCCGCGACGACTCAAGGAGGCCGGACCGCGGAGTTCGCTGAGCGTGGTCTCGACGGGACGACGATGACCCGTATCGCGGCCCGTGCCGGCATCAACAAAGAGAGGCTGTACAGCTACTACGGCGACAAGAACGCACTGTGGGAGGTCGTGCTCACGACGAACTCGACCGGCTCGCCTCCGCGGTAGCGCTCACCGGGGCGGGATTGGACGACATCGGCGACTTCGCGGGTGCGACCTACGACTACCATGCCGCGAACCCGGAGCTGGGACGTCTGCTGCAGTGGGAGGGCCTGGCCCGGGGTCCCGCCGCGGACGTTGCCCGCCGCTCGACGCACTACCGGGAGAAGGTCAACCGGTTCGCGCAAGCTCAGCGCGACGGCGTCCTCGACGCCGGCCTCGACGCGGCCCACCTGGTGTTCGCTCTCATCGCGCTCGCCGCGTGGTGGCAGACCGTCCCGCAGCTCGCGGAGATGATCACAGGCGCCAGCGGGGACGACCCCGGTGAGCACGACCGCCGGCGGGCATTCGTGGTCAAGGCCGCACGCCGCCTCGCGGCCGCCCGCTGACCTGCCCGGCGCTCGACCGGGCCGGCCCCGACAGCCGGACACGCATTCTCGAGGCCGGCGGCCCACTCTTTCGAGGCGGCGCGCGTGCCTCACCAGGTGCGCGACGTTCCACAGCCGCAACGGCCGCGCTGACGTACACCCTCGGCGTCACCTGACGGTCGCCGGGACCGGGCGGGAGTTCTTACGGTCGCATCCGTGCCATGGATCAGTTGCCTCGGTGTCGGCCCTTCGAGGATCAAGAGCGTCTCACTCGCGTTGGCCGTCGCATGCGGTCTAGCGGCGCTCGCCGCCGGCTGCGCAACCCTGCCCGAGCCGAGCCCCGCACCACCGAGCACTCCACCGGGTCCGCAGGCGATCTCCTCACCCGCGTCGCCGAAGCCCACCATCGTCTTGTTGCACGGGGCCTTCGAGGACGCCTCCTCATGGAGCAAGGTCACCCAGCAGCTGCAGTCCGAGGGGTTTCCGGTAATTGCGCCGGCGGTACAACTGCGCGGGGTGGCCTCGGATACCGCGGCGGTCGAGGGGCTGCTCGACTCGGTCCATGGCCCGAAGGTATTGGTGGGACACTCCTACGGCGGGCTGCTGGTCAGCGAGTTGGCGAGCAAAACGCCCGACGTGACGGCGCTCGTGTACGTGGCGGCGTTCATTCCGCGGGCAGGTGAGTCCGCCGGAATGTTGAATGCACAGTTCCCTGGGTCACTGATCGGGCCCGCGACAACGCACCAGGTCAACAGCCCCGACGGCGCGGAGCTCTACGTGAACACGGCGAGCTTCCCGGCGCTCTTCGCGGCCAGCGGTTCCTCCGCCGACGCCGCCGACGCGGCCGTGGAAGCCGCTGGCCAGCGACCGAGCCTGGCCGCCGCATTCGACGAGAAGGTCGCCACGACCGCGCCTGCCCAGATTCGTAAATACGCCATCGTGGCCACCGAGGACAAGGCCATCCCGCCGCCCGCCGAACGCTTCGAGGCGCAACGCGCCGGCGCGGTCATCACCGAGGTGCACTCACCGCACGCCGTGCCCGCGGCGAACCCGCGGGCCGTCGTTGATGTCGTCCTCCGGGCGGCGGCCGGGTGAGTAAGCCGCCGTCAGCCGGTCAGCGCTTGACCTCGTAGTGCAGATGCAGCACGCGGTCGCCCTGGACCACCTGGTCGGGATCCTGGAGGAGGACGGTGCCGGCATGGCTGCCGAAGAAGCGCACCCCTGCGCCGAGAACCACCGGGACGACATCCATCGCGACCTCGTCGACCAGCCCGGCCGAGAACGCCTGCCCGCCGAGGTCACCGGCGGTCACGCAGACGAGACCGTCGCCCGCGAGCTTCTTGGCGAGCGCAATACCCGCCTCGACCGAGTCGGCGGTGTGGAACGGTGCGTCCGGGTGGTGGGCGAGCCACTCGTCGGGCAACGGCCGGTGGGTGACGACGACCAGTTCGTCGCCGGCGGCCGGTTTGCCGTCCCAGCCGTTCGTGGTGTCGAACAGGTGACGGCCGATCACCGTGACCTTGACGGCGTCCCAGAAGGGCTGGACGTAGTCGGCCGACGTCCGCGAGACACGGAACGTCCAGCCGCTCGCTCTGGCGGACAACTCGGTGTCGCCGTTGAAGTACCAGTCGAACAGCGGCCCGACCGTGTCGTCGGGATAGGCGATGAAGCCATCCACCGACACGACCGCCTGTATGACAACTCTGGCCATCTCCGCTCCTCAGCCGAACGTCGGGACGATCACGTGCGCCGGTTCCGGCGCGGTGGGCTAGTGGTCGTGTGCCCTCAGCCAGTCGACGTAGTCCGCCGCGGCGCGCTCGACGTCGTACTCCGGCCGGAAGCCGGTGTCCGCCCGCAGCCGGGTGGTGTCGAGGTAGTTGTCCGGCGGCCGCCCGGGATTGCGCCCTTCTGGAAGGGAGAGGTTCGCGCCCGGAACCGCGGCATTGATGGACGCGACGACCTCGCGGTAGCGCACCAGGCGTCCACTCGAGACGTTGTAGATGCGGTGGTTGAGCCGCTCCGCGAGCATGAGCAGCGCAATGGCCCTGCCGCAGTCCTTCACGTAGCAGAGGTCGGTGCCGTCCTCGGCGCACGCGGACGGGCGAGGTGGAGTGAGATCGGGGTCCTGGCCCCAGACCGCGGCGCTGAGCAGGCGGGGAAGCGGGGTGAACGGGTTGTCGGGCGGGCCGAGGGGCCCCCAGATGGTGCCGATCCGCAGGCTCACCGCGTCGAACCCGGAGCTCTCGCCGACCAGCGCGGCAAACAGCTCGGCGGTCTTCTTGAACACCGGGATCTGGTGCGCTGCCACCACCGGCAGCGGGGCGTCCTCGCGTAACGGGACCTCGTCCACCCCCAGGTACGCGGCGATAGAGCTTGCGACGGAGAACCGCCGCACGCCCCACACGGTCGCCGCCTTGAGTGCGTTGAGCAGGCCGAGGGTGTCGGCGCGCAGGTACTCGACCGGATCGCGCAGGTCGTAGCGGGCCGCCGCCAGGTGAACGATGCCGGTGATCTCGTGTCTCTTGCCGATGTCGAGGAAGCCCGCCTCATCCGTGGTGTCCAGCGGCTCGACGACGACCCGGCCGCCAGGCTCGTTGGCGAGGTACTCGGGCAGTTCGGTGGACCGGTGCGCGGTGAGGACGACGGGTTCGCCCAGGTCCAGCAGAGCCCGTGCGGTGTGCGACCCGATGGAACCCAGGCCGCCGGTCACGAGAATCATGATCGCGACGCTAGGACGGAGTCAGTCGGCCCGCTTGTACAAAACGGCCATCCCCGGGGCGCAGCATCGGGCCGATGGATGCAGCGTGGTCGTGCCCGCAGGTGCACGCGGCGCGTGACTGCGCGAGGAACTCGCCGGGCGTCACACCCGAGATCCG
The DNA here is from genome assembly GCF_052566575.1 of Pseudonocardia sp. Cha107L01. Lineage (NCBI taxonomy): Bacteria > Bacillati > Actinomycetota > Actinomycetes > Pseudonocardiales > Pseudonocardiaceae > Pseudonocardia > Pseudonocardia sp. Cha107L01. The sequence continues at coordinate 1,946,968 of NZ_CP199579.1, read as the reverse complement.
GCGACACTCGCGGCTGAGGTGCGCCTGGTCGTGGTATCCGGTCTCGACGGCCCACCGCGCGAGATCGACGTCTGCGGCGCCCTGCTGGGCGACCGACGCCAGGACGCGGGCGTGGAAGCCCTGGAAACGAAGAATGCGGTGCAACTCCTTGGGGCCGACGCCGACCGCTGCCCGGCATCGGCGCCGCAACTGGCGTTCGGAGATCGACAGCAAGGCGGGCAGAGCGGCCGTTCCGCTGTCGTGCCACGGCATGAGGTTCCGGACGGCCTCGTTCACCAACGGGTCCGGTTCGCCGGCGGATCGCGCGACGAACGACTGGAGCCGGTCGAGCGCGGCCCGCGGTGTGGCGGCTTCCCCGAGACGATCTGTCAGTCGGGCCAGGTCGCGCCAGATGTCGGTGCCCGCGATGTCCTGATCGACCAGCTCGTCGGCCGGCATCCCGACGAGACCGCCGAGCACGCCCGGACGCAGCCGCACCCCGACGACCGTGCCACCCGCCGGAATCTCCTGATACGTCGCCGCGGTCCGCGGCCCGAGCAGCCGGGGCGCCTCGCCGAGCACACACCGCACCTCGGCGCCGCCATGTGGCACGTGCCGCTGCGCCACGGGCCGATCGCCGACCTGCTGGATCCAGACGGTCGATGCGAATGCGGCGAGCGCAGGCGTCGGCGCGCAATCCACATAGGACGATTTCTCAGCCACCCCAACCATCCTTGCCGGGTCTCATCCCTTGGCACGACGTTCCCGGGCTCGCCGTTCTCGGACCGCCTGTGCCGTACCGGTCGGGTATCCGAACTTCGTCGCACGTCGATCCGTCGAGTCTTCGAGGAAGACGAAGGTGAAGAGCAGGCCCACGATCGAGCCGAAGACGACACCCATCGCCCGGATGGTGAGCGGCCAGGGCAGCAGCGCGATCAAGATCACGTCGAGGGGGACCACGAGCGTCAACAACCGGGCGAGGTGCCGCAGCGGCCAGGTCGGGGTGGTCAGGTCGTAGAGCACCCAGTCGCGGTACTCCGCCGGCAGGCGCCCGCTCAGGGCGTACCACAACCAGCGCAGCACACCAGGATGCCGGGGAAGCTCCGCACGATTCCTCACGGCCGTCAACCTCCGCTGCCGACGCTCCAACTGTGAGCGCAACCTAGCTGACTACCCGACCGCGCCGCGCCGAACGGGTTGGCATGTTCTCCTGAGTCAGGCGTTTGACCTGCGCTACTAGTGTCCTGAGTCGGAACTTCCGACTCAGGACACTAGGATCCGGCCGGTGCATCGGGTGGTGGCCTTGGCGTTGCCTTCGGTTGTCGCGTTCGACCTCTCGGTCGTGGCGCAGATTTTCGGGCATGTGGACGAGCGGGAGCACTACAGCTTCGTGGTCTGCGCCGAGCGGGCCGGTCCAGTGTGTTCAACCACCGGATTTGGGATCGAGGCGCCGGCCGGGTTGGACGCGCTCGCCCAGGCGGACACGCTCGTGGTGCCCGGCTTCGGCCCGCTGGATGACCCATCGGACGCCGTGCTCGATGCGCTGCGGGCGGCCGCGGCCCGGGGCACTCGTATCGCCTCGGTGTGCGTGGGGGCGTTCGCGCTGGCCGCGGCGGGTTTGCTGGACGGCCGGGGCGCCACCACGCACTGGGAGCACGCCGAGGAGTTCCGCACCCGGTTCCCTGCGGTGCGGCTCAATCCCGACGTACTCTACGTCGACGAAGGACAGGTGCTGACCAGCGCCGGAATCACCGCCGGCATCGACTTGTGCCTGCACCTGTACCGGCTCGACCGGGGCGCGGCAGCCGCCGCCGAGGTCGCCCGACGCATGGTGGTGGCCTTCCACCGGCCCGGCGGGCAAGCCCAGTTCTCCCATCGGCCACTGCCCGAGCCGGGCGCCGGGCTGGTCCGCACGTGCGACTGGGCGGTGGCCGAGCTGCACCGCCCGCTGAGCGTGCACCACCTGGCCCGGCACGCAGCCATGGCCCCGCGCACCTTCGCCCGGCTGTTTCGGGCAGAGACGAACATGACCCCGATGCGCTGGCTCAACCTGCAGCGGGTGCTGGAGGCGCAGCGGTTGCTCGAGGCCACAGACCTGGCCGTCGACGAGATCGCCCGCCGCTGCGGGCTGGGCACGGCGGTGAGCCTGCGCGCGCAGCTGGCCCGCCACGCCGGCACCACACCGAGCGCTTATCGTGCGGCGTTCCGCTCGTCCGGCTGACCTGCGTCGCCGGCCTGGCAGCAATCTTGCCGTCGTTGGCTGTCGGGCCTCTCGTCAGCTCGGCCGGCGCGGCGCAGGGTGGTGGTCATGACGAACATCGACATGCTCCTGGAGCGCAACCGAGCCTTCGCCCGCACCAATGCCCGGGACCGCGTGCCGACCATCCCGTTCATCCCCAATCGGCAGACCTTCGTGATTACCTGCATTGATCCTCGGGTGGACCCGGCCGCCGTTCTCGGCCTGCAGCTCGGTGATGCCATCGTCGACCGCAATGTCGGCGGCCGAGTCACCCCAGCGGTGCTGCAGGACGTGGGCTGGATCAGCCATCTGCATCGGGCCAAGACCCCGGACGCCGAGTGGTTCGAGCTGGCCGTCATCCACCACACCGACTGCGGCTCCGGGCTGCTGGCCGACGACGCGTTGCGCCATGCGTTCGCTGATCAAGGTGGCTACGACGATGCCGCGCTGGCGGCGCTGGCCGTCCTCGACCCGGCGACCACCGTGGCGGCCGACGTAACCAGTCTGCTGGCGTCGCCGATGGTCGACCCGAACATCAGAGTCTCTGGCCACGTCTACGACCTGGCGACCGGGCTGGTCACCGAGGTGGTCGGCCCAAAGTCCCGCAAGGATGGCTGAGGCACCGGGTCTTGACCAGACCCCAACGTGGGTGTAGGTGTATACAGTATGGCATGTACGTCCGCGCAGTAGTGCGCGGTGGGCGCTGCAGAGAGCGAAGGCTTGCACCCTCATGTATGCAGTCATCAACCCGTCGACGGGTGAACTGATCGAGGAGATCCCGAACGCGACGGACGAGAAGGTTCGGGCGGCGATCGACCGGGCCCACCACGAGCGGGGCGAGATTGTCGAGTTGCTGACCGTGAACGAGGTCGCCGTGACGTTACGAGTCTCGAAGATGACGGTGTACCGGCTGATCCACGCGGGTCGGCTAGCGGCGATCCGCGTAGGTCAATCTCTGCGACTACCCCGAGGCTCGGTGGACGCGTTCGTCGGCTAGGCCGGTCCGTCACGCCGGGCGGCGGGATGCGCGTCAGCTCAGCGCTGTTCCGCGTTGGCGCGCGGCACGTCGGGTACCGGGCGGCGAGCTCGTGCGTGACCTTCCAGTGCGTGGTCGCGCGCTTGCCGTCGAGCAGACCGGCGGCGGCGAGGATTGAAGGCGCCTGTGCAGATCGACGCGACCCGGCCGGCTCGTGCCGGCACCCGCACGGCTTCGGCCAGGTCCTGAGGTACGACCGTGCGCGGGTAAGGGACGAGCCTGGCACCAGGAACGTGTGCGGCGCCGGCTCGGGCGAGAGGGCGCCCTCGACCGCGAGCCCGACGCCGAGGTTCGACGTGACGTCGTCACCGGTCGGAGACAGCAGCACGATCGCCGCGGTTCCCGCCCGTCCGGATCTGAGGGATTCCTGGCCGGATAGATGCGGCGTCAAACGCGGAATGGTCGGCAGCATGGACGCACACATTCCAGTAACCGTTCCCGGAAGGCGACGAGGCCATGTCCGAGGTCATCGCGGGGCTGCAGGTTCCTGAGACGGCGGCGGTCGCCGATGCGACGCGACTCATCCAGGAAACGACCAGCCCCCTCATCTACCACCATTCCCGCCGTATTTTCCTTTTCAGCGAGATCCACGCCCACAAGCTCGGGGTGAAACCGGATCCCGAGCTGCTCTACCTCGCTGCCATGTTCCACGACACCGGTCTTCTGACGCCCTTCTCCGATGTGCAGCAGCGTTTCGAGGTCGACGGGGCCGACCACGCGCGGAAGTTCCTGCTCGAGCGCGGTTTCTCCACGGCCGCCGCCGACACCGTGTGGACGACGATCGCCCTGCACACAACGCCGGGAATTCCCGAACGGATGGGCCCCGAGATCGCCTCCATGTATCTCGGTGTGCTGACCGAGGTGCTCGGTTTCGGCCTGGACGGGCTCGACACCGATCAGGTGGGGGAAATTCTCGCCGTCCATCCGCGAGGCGACTTCAAGAACGAGTTCCTGCGGACCTACTTCGACGGGCAGAAAAACCGCCCGGAAACCACCAACGGAACCGTGAACTCCGACGTTCTCGAGCACTTCATCCCCGGTTTCCAGCGCACGACCACCGTCGAGCGCATCGTCGGCTCGGCCTGGCCGAGCTGACCGGAACACCACGGAAGACACCGCGATGATGGTGTGAGTCGCCGCAAGGACGGCCGTCGTCCCGGACGAGGCGCGTCCTTCACCCTGCTCGTCCTCGCCAACGTGCTGATGATGGCGGCCGCGAGGCCCCCTCGCCGATCTACCCGCTGTACCTGCAGCGTTGGGGCTTCTCGGTGACGACACTGACGGTGGTCTTCGCCGTGTACGTCGCCGGACTGCTCGCTGCCCTGCTGACGGTCGGCTCGTTGAGCGACCACCTCGGTCGCCGTCCGGTGTTGGTCGCCTCCCTTCTGGTGGCGGCGGCCTCCACGGCGATCTTCTGGGCGGCCGACGGGGTGATCCCGCTCGTCATAGCGCGGACCGTGCAAGACATCGCCACCGGAGCGGCGACGGGCGCCCTCGCCGCCGGACTGGTGGAGTTCTCACCCGCGGACCGCCCGCACCTGGGGCCGACGATGACCGCGGTGGGCACGAGCCTCGGCCTGGCCATCGGCGGCGGTGTAGCGGGGGTGCTCGTTCAGCTGACTCCGCGTCCCGACGGGTACGTCTTTCCCGCGCTCACGGCGCTCAGGGCGGGTTGGTAGTGCTCAACTCGGTGGTCGACCGCTCGTACCCACCTTGGCTGCGTGCACAGGCGCTCGGACTCACCCTCGGTATCGGTGGTCAACGGCCGCGAGGCGACCACTGTCCGACCTGAGCCGAACTTCTTCACCTCTTGAGCCACTTGGTGTTCTTGGGTTTGCGTAGCTTCTTCCAGGCGTGGGACAAGTCCTGTTCGGCTTGGTCTGCCCGGTTGGTTTCGAGCCTGTGCAGGATGCCGAAGGTGAACCCGTTGCCGCCGTCGAGGTGTGCCTGGGCGGCGAGTTCCCGGATTACCGGCCGGGCCACGACGGCGTCCTGGTGGTCACCGAGCAGTTTGTGGACGGTCTTGGCTCGGCGCTTGAGCCGTTTCGCCGGTTTACCAACGGCGGGGCCCGCGATCTCGGCGGCATAGCGCAACCTCTTGCCGGCCTTGCGGGTCTCGTGCAGCGCGGTGTTGCGCTCGTGGCCGGCGTCGAGTGATTCGGCGGCTCGCATCCGCTTGGCGAGGCGGCGCCAGGCGCGGCCCATCTGCCTGGGCAGCTCGCGCCGCGCGGGGCGTTTGGCCCGCCGGGTCAGCGGCGGGTCGCTCAGCAGTGCGTCGATCGCATCATGCAGGGCCAGGTACCGGTCGCTGTTGAGCGCAGCGAGGGCCGCGGCCTGGCCCTGTGACCGGCTCCGCTGCATTGTGCGGGTGACCTGGGCGGACACCGGGCCCATCACCAGCTCCTCGGGCAGCTCGGTGAGTACCTCGGTGAGCCGTTCCTCGATGACCTCGCTGTCGCGGGCCGTGCTGAGCTCGCCGCCGACCCACTTGAGTTCGTCGGTCAGGCCTCGGGTCGCTTCCCGGTCGATAATCTTGCCATAGGCCTGCAGCGCGCTGCGCATACGGCGCGCGGCGACTCGTGTCTGGTGCACCGCGTCCGGGGCGTCGCGGCGGACCAGCGGATCCTGGGCACGCAACCGCTCGGCTTGCTCACGCAGGTAGTCCAGCACCACGACACCGGCGGAGCCGGGCTTGAGCTTCGGCTTCTTCCCCGGTTCGGTGGCCAGCCGGTCGGCGAGCAGCCGGCCCAACTTGGACGTGGACCTCGAGCGGCGCACCCCGACCGTGAGCAGTTGTTTCTCGATTCGGTCGAGCAGCTTCGCCTGGCCGTGTTCAGCCAGCTCTACCTCGACCTCGCGCCAGGACACCGCGGTGGTCTCTGCTCCCATGGTGTGCGCATTGACCTGGTCCTCAACCAGCTCGACTAGCTCGCGACCCGCCGAGTCGGACATCAACCAACGCCGCCGGGTGGTGTGTAGCTGTGCCACCGGCGCCAGTGCCGCGCCTCGGGAGTGCACCCGGACCAACGTGGCCAACTCCGCCGGCGGGTCCACTCGGTCGTTGCCGGCCAGCGGCAGCCGGTGCTCGTCGCGGCTGTCCGCGCCCGCGGGTAGCTTCAGGTGCCAGCCCTGGTCCGGTCCGCCGACGCGGCGCCGCAGCGTCACACCGGCGCGGAGCAACCGCAGGTCCGAGGTGTCGAAGTAGACCGCCTCGAGCTGCTGCCGCTCAGCGCCGGCACCCCCATCCAGGCCGAGCAGCACCGGCGGGTCCGGCAGTTGAAACGCCTCACCCGCCTCGTACTTACGTTCCGTTTCACGCACCACGTTCACTGACTCGCCCATGACACAGGCGTACCCGCCCTGACCTCACCTTCAACGCTGCCGCGCGAAATCGACCGGCCTGCCGGTCGTTCGCCGAGCGGACGCGAGCCGCCGAGGCACTCGACGCCGGTGCGGAGCGCGACCTCGCGCTGCACAAGACCCGCGAGGCCGGCAAGAAACTGCGCCTCCTCGCCCACGGTGGCGCGGATCTACGGCCGCTGCCTTACCGGCCGTGAACCTTGTGCATTTGTCCCCCGACTCGGAGGCTTCGCTTTCTGCCGCCGCCGGAGGCGGTACAGACTCAGGTCTCGGCAATGGTGGGCGAGAGCCTCGATCGGCGTAGCGATGAACGTGACAGCGGCCGCTGCTGCGGCGGGTGATGTTGGTGCAGCCGGGATAGTCGCGAACCCGATGTCAGCTCCACTGTGGTCATCACGCGCCCACAAATGGGCGCAAAAAGAGATTACGATCCTAGGAACATTTCCTCAGATCAATAACGGCGTACTGTCCGAAATTTCTCAGAATCCGTCGGGCACGCTTTCCATCTCTGGCGCATTATTCATCCATGACGCGATGGGTTCAGATTGTGCTGTATGTGGTGCTGGGTCTTGCGCTGCTGCGCTTCGGCGTGGTGTGGACGCTGCAAGGCCTGAACCTGTGGGGTGGCAGCTTCATGAGTGGTTCGCCACGGTGGCTGGTGATCGGGGTGGTCCTGGTCATCGCGGGCATCACGCTGCTGGTGCAGTCCGGGCTGCTGCTGCGGCGACGGGTCCGAGGCTGACCGGAGCGGTCCGCGCGGCTGAACTCGGCCGGCGCCGGCCGGGTGACATCATCTCGACACACGGTGCCCATGCCCATGCTGGAGGACACTATGTTGATCAACGGCACTCCGTTGGAGCTGGCCGACATCAAGACGATCCGGTCGGCGCTGCTCTCGGGTGCGATCACAACCCGCAAGGTGGTCGCGGCCTACCTGGACCGGATCTCCGCGTTCGACGCCGCGGGACCGGCTCTCAACGCGATGGTCACGATAAACCCGGCGGCTCTGCGGGAGGCGGAGGCAGCTGACCGAGCGCTGGCGGACGGTCGTGCTACTGGTCCGCTGCACGGCATCCCAATCGTGGTGAAGGACTGTCTGGACACGGCCGACATGCCCACCTCCTTCGGATCGGAGATCTTCACCGACTACCGGCCAGCCACCGACGCCACGGTCGTGGCCCGACTACGCACCGCAGGAGCGATCCTTCTCGGCAAAACCACGTTGCCGGACTGGGCGACGTCGTGGTTCAGCTACTCCTCGCGCAGCGGTACGACGAAGAACCCTTTCGACCTCCTGCGAGACCCCGGTGGCTCGAGCAGCGGTACCGGCGCGGCCGTCGCCTCGGGCTTCGCCACGGCCGGCCTTGGAACAGACTGCGGTGGCTCGGTGCGCCTCCCGGCGTCGTTCTGCAACCTGGTCGGCGTCCGCTCGACGCCGGGCGTCATCAGCCGCGCCGGCTGCAATCCCCTCGTGAGCGTCCAGGACACGATTGGGCCGATGACCCGCTCCGTCGAGGACGCCGCACGGCTGTTCACCGTCATGGCCGGCTTCGACCCTGTGGACGAGCTCACCTACGCCTACTCTGTCGCCCGCGCACCGGCGTCCTACCTCAACTGCTTGCGACCAGACGCCCTTGTGGACCGGCGCATCGGCGTGCTGCGCAGCGCATTCGGCGCCGAGAACGATCCCAATGCCCGGCCAGTCAACGAGGTGATGGGCGCAGCGCTGACGCAGTTGACCGCGGCGGGCGCAGAGCTGATCAATGTCACTGTCGATGACCTCGCGGGCTGGATCGGGCGCACGTCGATGTACACGATCAAGTCCAAATACGACATCGACGCGTGGCTCGCGGGTCTGACCGGTGCACCAGCCAGCTCCGTCGAGGACATCGTCTCCTCGAAGCGGTACCACCCGAAGCTCGACCTGCTCGAGGCCCTTGCCGCCGGCCCCGACGACCCGTTCACCGACCCGGCCTACCACCGGGCGTACTACGCCCGTGAAGCATTCATGAAGTTGCTGGTCAACCTGATGGAGTCCCACCGGCTCAGCGCGCTGGTGTACCCCACCTGTCAGGTGGAACCACCGACCCGGGAGGACACAGACTCAGGTCTGTGGAACACCCTCAACTTCCCGACCAACACCGTCATCGGGTCGCAGAGCTGGATGCCCGCTGTCACCGTGCCCGCTGGACTGAGCACCGCGGGACTACCCGTGGGCATGGAAATCCTGGCCCGGCCCTACGACGAGCCGACCATGTTCGCGGTCGCCCACGGCTTCGAGGAGATCGGCGCGCACCGGCACATCCCGGAGTCCACGCCGGTGTCTGCGTGACCGCAAGACTGCGGCAGGCGGCTCACCGGCCGAGGGGACGTACCGGTGGGCCGCCCACCTCATCGACGGGTGCCCCAGCTTGGTTGCTCAGAATGTCCCGCTTGGTTGGCCGGCCGAGATTGTCGCGGGGGCGATGTCGTTGTCGATGTCCGGGGGGCCCGGGCGTCTGGTGTGTGCGAGACCCAGTCCGGCCCAGCCCAGCTCGGGACGGTTCTTGTCGTATTTCTTGTCGTCTCTGTTGGGCGTCCGGCGTTGCCCCTGCGCAGGGGTCCGGGCGGGGCGGGCTGGGGGGTGTTGGTCGAGTAGTTCGCGGGCTGCGCCGAGTAGTCGCCGTCCGGTGCGGGGTGAGATGTCCATGCTCAGGAGTTGTCCGACCTGCTCGCCGGTGACCTCGTCGGCGTCCTGTGTGTTGGCGAGGTGTTGGGCGAGTGCGGCGATGCGTAGGTCGGGCGGTCGGCGGTGCCCGTTGGATCCCGGTGTCATAGGGGACGTGTCGCCGGCGGCGGTGAGGGTTTCCTCGGCCGCTTTCACGGCGGTCGCTTTCACGGGGGAGCGGCGCGGGGCGGGTTTAGCGGCGTGGCGCGGCGGGTGATTTGGCCCGGCTGGGAGCGGTGTCGCTGGTGGATGTGGTGTGGGTTCCGGCGCCGCCACCCTGGTCGTAGCGGTGAGCGGTGCTGGGGCGGGCGGCGGCGTGCTGGTGACCTGTGGCCTCGGCCCGTTGGTGATCGGGGGCGCTGACTCGTCGGCCTGGCTAGGGGCTGCACCGAGGTCTCCGGGCTGGGCGGAGTCCTGTTGGGCGGGGGTGTGTTCGGTGGCGGTGATCGCCAGCACCATCGTGCGCCACGCCCGGAACGTCTGCCATGGTGCGAGGACCAACCGGATCACCCGGGGGAAGGGCACCGCGACTGGGGGTGGCAGACCGCGGCGGCGTTGCACCTGTCGGCGAAGCTCGGCCAGGAGTACCTCAAAGGCCATGTTCGCCGCGATCGGCACCGCTACCCCTAGGGCCACCGTCGCCGGGTCGTGGTGGGCGCGCAGGTAGGCCCAGACGCCGTTGCTGGCGGAGGAGGTGCTGACCGCGACGACGGTGGCCAATCGGGCTGCGATCGCGGGGCGGGCATCTAGGGACGCGGCCCAGGACACCCCGGCCATGGATACCGCGAACCCGTCGATGACCAGTGGCAACAAGTGCGGGAACGTGAAGCCCTTGGCGGCGGCGAACGCGCTCTGTTCCTGGAATGACCAGGCGCAGCCCAGCAGCCAAACCAGACCCACAGCCAGTAGCGAGGTACGCATCGGCAATGCCGCGGTGAACCGGCGCCATCGATTGCCTCGCTGAGAGCAGGTTGCTGGGTTCGCCGCAGTGTCAGTATCTGACATACACAAGGCCCCCTCGTTCGTATAGCAACGCCGGGGATCGGTCGCGGTTCACCCTAGGTAGGTCGGGTTCCCGCACGCGCGGGCAGCGACGCCCGCTGGACGAGCACTTCGCGGAGCCGATCCATCAGACGACCCTGTCCGAGCGGAAATGAAATTCTGACGCACCCACCCAGCGCACTGATATTTCGTGGCGCCAGGCCGCGCCCAGCGGCACAGCTGGGTTGTTCGGCGGCTGTCCACCATCGAAGAACCTCGTCCTTGGCGACTCGAGGTACGTCGGATGATGTTCGACTTTGATCTGCTGAGAGCCCGGTGGTGCAGTTGGACGGCTGATGCATGGCGTTCGCAGTCTCTGCCACCGTTGAGCCCACCGGGATGTGCATTCGACGGTAGTGATTTTCAGGAACGCAACCATGCCCGACAGGCCCTTCCTAGGATGCTTCACAGTCACCGCGCTCAACCGGTGATCACATTCGGACCGGCACGCTCCCCCCTTGTCCGCTCCGCGGACTCACCCGGTCCGGCACCGTACCGATCTTGGAGGTGACCTATGGCGAGTCCCCGAACCTGCCGACGCCAATACCACCAGACGCTGATGATCGCGACGGTGACCTTCGGTTGTGCATGAGGTTCTCAGCCTTGGCGTCATCGGTTGAGCCGATACATCGTCACGCGGTACTCGGCGTGGAACTGTCCCTCGACGCTGAGCACGGGCGGGCGCTCCTGTATGGCGAGCTAGACATGGCCTCCACCGACTGGCTGAAGACCGTCCTCGACCAGTTCCGCCAGGACGGTTGCCGATTCCTGGTGCTCGACCTGTCGCACCTGAAGTTTCTCGGGGTCACCGGTCTGGAGGCCATTGTCCGCATCGCAGGTGAGTACGCCGAAGCGGGAGGCCAAATCACGCTGACTCGACCAACGCGAACGGTCCGGCGCATCCTGGACCTGACTGGGCTCAACGATCACCTGACGCTCGGTGAACGCCCCGATACGCCGTAGACCTGGCCAGCTCGCCGAGCATGGTCAGGTCGAAGGCGTTGTGCTTGGCCGGACGGTTCAGGCCGATGATCAGCACCGCATCGACGCGCTCGATCATCAGTGTCTGGGCGGCCCAGGCGGATGAGGCAATCGCCGGTCAGACGGCGGTCCGGCCACCGTCGGCGGCGACGGTGGCGCCGGTGACGTAGGCCGAGGCCGGCGACGCCAGGAACGTGATCACCTGGGCGATCTCTTCCGCCTTGGCCGCGCGACCGAGCAGCGTGGTGGCCCCGAGGGCCTCGATGCGTGCCGGATCGGCGGCGGTGTGCACCGGGCCCGGGGCGACCGCGTTGACCCGCACGCCCCGGGGGCTGAACTCGGCCGCCCAGGAGCGGGTCATGGCCGCGAGCGTCGCCTTCGTGCCGCCGTAGGCGGCGGCGCCGGAAATGCCGATGGCGGCCACCATGCTGGCCACGTTGACGATGCTCCCGCCGCCGTTGGCCGCCATCCGGGGTGCCAGCGCCGCGACCAGGAAGTACGCGGCCCGCACGTTGCTGTCGAACAGCGCGTCGTAGGTGGCGACGTCGAGGTCCGCGGTGGGGCCGAACCAGGAGATGCCGGCGTTGTTGACCAGCACGTCGACCTCGCCGGCCTCGTCGGCGAGCCGGCGGATCTCGGTCGGGTCGGACAGGTCGGCCGCGACGAAGCGCGCCTTTCCGAGCGCCCCCGCGATCTCGGCGACGACCTGCTCACCCCGCTCCGGATCGCGGCCGTGCACGATGACCTCGGCGCCTTCGCGGGCCAGCTGGATGGCGGTGGCGCGCCCGATGCCGGACGTGGCGCCGGTGACGAGGGCGATCCGGCCGCTCAAGCTCTGACTGGTGGTCATGGTGGTGCTCCTTCGCTATTCAATGGCGGTGGCCAGCGAATTGCAGCCTTCCTCCGGACCGGGTCTGGAGCACCGCACGAACATGTGATCCCTCAGCCGGGAGTGTCGGGCCGACGTGCCGGACTCTCGGGCGTGGCGAGATCCACGACCACCGCACCGCACGGGCGCGACTGGGAGTTCGCCGTGCTGCATGCGGTGCTGCGCCGCCTGCGACGCGGCGCCCACGTGCTCGCCGCGCACGCCGCGGAACCGGCCGCGCAGAACTAGGTATCGCACGGCCGTGCGATGTCGCACGGCCGTCGCGGGCGCAGTGTCGCTGTCAGGTCATCCGACCGAAAACAGCGACAGCGAAGGTCTCACCATGTCTGGACTGAACGGAAAGATCGCCGTCGTCACCGGCGGGAGCAGCGGCATCGGCCTGGCCACCGCGCAGCGGTTCGTCAAGGAAGGCGCCTACGTCTTCATCACCGGCCGACGGCAGTCCGAACTGGACAAGGCGAAGGCCCTGCTCGGTGAGAACGCGACGACCGTGCGGGCCGATGCCACCAGCACCGCCGACCTCGACCGCCTGTTCCAGACGGTCCTGGAGGAGAAGGGCAAGCTCGACATCCTGGTCGCCAACTCCGGTCGCGTCGAGCCGGAGGAGTTCGGGAACGTCACCGAGGAAAACTTCGACAAGACCTTCGACCTGAACGCCCGGGCGGCCCTGTTCACCGCGCAGAAGGCGCTGCCACTCATGCGCGACGGCGGCTCGATCGTCCTGGTCGGCTCCATCGCCGGTTACAAGGGCATCAACGGCTACAGCACCTACAGCGCGACCAAGGCGGCGGTGCGCTCCTACGCCCGCACCTGGACCCAGGAGTTCAAGGACCGGGGCATCCGGATCAACACCCTGAGCCCCGGGCCGATCGACACCCCGATCATGGACGGCCAGGCCGACACCAAGGAAGGCGCCGACGCCATCCGCGCCGCCTTCGCCTCGGTCATCCCGCTCGGCCGCATGGGACAGCCCGAAGAAGTGGCCGCCGCCGCCTACTTCCTGGCCTCCGACGAGAGCAGCTTCGTCACCGGCACCGACCTCGCCGTCGACGGCGGCATGGCCCAGGTCTGAATCCACCTCCCGACCGCTGAAAGGACTCCACCATGACCAACTCCGTGATCGGCCTGAGCATCGACTGCTCCGACGCCGCCAAGCTCGCCCAGTTCTGGGCCGACGTCCTCGGTCGAACGGTGAACGCAGCGCCAACCGCTGAGTTCGCCGCCATCGACTCAACCGATTCCGCCCACGGCCCCCGGCTGGCGTTCCACCAGGTCCCCGAGGCCAAGACGATCAAAAATCGGCTGCACCTGGACCTGATCAGCGGCCAGTTCGCCGCCGAAACCGAGCGACTGCTGTCCCTGGGCGCCACCCGCGTCAACGACGCCGCCAAGGGCGCCGCGCGGTGGACCACCTTCCGCGACCCCGAGGGCAACGAGTTCGACCTGGTTGCCGACTGACTGAGCCCGGCGGCCCGCCGCACAACACCCACCAGCACGGGAGAACGATGAACCACCCACACCAGGACCAGGCCGCGCAGCAGTACGTGCCCAGCCCCAGCGAGCGCGTCCGAGACCAGGTGGCGCTCTACGAAGCCACCGGCGGACGGCACTCTCGAAGGGCGCCCCGTCGTCATCCTCACCATGACCGGCGCCACCAGCGGCAACATCCGCAAAACACCGATCATGCGGATCGAGCGCGACGGCACCTACCTCGCCGTCGCCTCCGCCGGTGGCGCACCGAACCACCCCGCCTGGTACCGCAACCTGATCACCCACCCTCGGCTGCGCCTGCAGGACGGAACCACGGTGCACTCCCTGCGCGCCCGCGAAGTGTTCGGCGCGGAGAAAGCGGAAGCCTGGGAACTGGCCGAATCACGATGGCCGCACTTCCCGGAGTACCGAGCCAGAGCCGGACGCGAAATCCCGATCCTGCTCCTCGAACCGGACCCGGAACGATGACCACCCGCGATACGGAAAAACCCAGCTCGACCGAGCACGGGCACAGGGCGGGCGTCACCGGCTGGATTGGGGTCGGTGCGGTCACGCTCGGCACCTTCACCCTGGTCACGAACGAGTTCATTCCGGTCGGGCTGCTGACGAACATCGCCGACGACATGCAGGTCTCGATCGGGGCGGCGGGCACCACCGTCACCGTTCCCGGGCTCGTCGCGGCCGCGGCGGCACCGCTCGTCACCGTCGCGGTCGGCAACCTGGACCGTCGGATCGTGCTCGCGCTGATGAGCATCGCCTTCATCGTGGCCGACGTGGTCGCCGCGTTCGCCCCGAACATCGGGGTCCTGCTGCTCGCCCGGTTCGCCCTGGGCCTGGGTATCGGCGGGTTCTGGGCGATCGGCGCGAGCATCGGCGGGCGTCTGGTGGGGCCGGCCTCGGCGGGGCGCGCTACCGCGCTGATCTTCTCCGGGGTGTCCATCGCCACCGTGCTCGGGGTTCCGCTCGGCACCTACCTCGGTGGCCTGTTCGGCTGGCGGACCGCGTTCCTGGCCACGGCGGTGCTCGGGCTCGCGGCACTCGCCCTGCAGGTGACGTTCCTGCCACCGTTGCGGGTGGACCAGCCGGTGACCTTCCGCCAGCTGGCCTCGGTGCTGCGCGGCCCGAACGGCCGGGCCGGGCTGATCGCGACGCTGCTGCTGGTGGTCGGCAACTTCGCGGCCTATACCTTCATCGAGCCGTTCCTGCTGCAGCGGACCGGGGTCAGCGCCGGGCTGGTCAGCCTGTTCCTGCTGCTGTACGGCGTCGCGGGAATCGTGGGCAACTTCGCCGTCGGGCGGCCGCTGGCCACCCGAATGCGCCCCACCATCCTCGCGGTCATCACCGTCCTCGGTCTCTCGATCCTCGCCATGCCCCTGCTGGGCCTGTCCACACCCGGAGCATTCTTGGTACTGGCCTTCTGGGGCCTCAGCTACGGCGCCCTGCCCGTAGCGATGCAGACGTGGGTGTTCACCGCCGACCGGATCAAGTCCGAAGGTGGCTCGGCGCTCTACATCTCCACGTTCCAGATCTCCCTTGCATTGGGAGCATTAGTCGGCGGCCGCATTGTCGATGCTGCCACTGTCTCCACCACCATGTTCACCGGCGCCGCGCTCGCCGCTCTCGCACTCATCACATTCGCGGCACTCAGCAAGCCTGTCCCTGTCGACAAGATCTGAATCGGGGGCCGATCGTGGAAGCTTATTGGCCGCCGGACTACATCCAGCACAGCGCACATAACCGCTAGGAATTCGTCAGCTTAGGAAGGCAATGATGAGCGAGCAGGTTGTGTTGGTCACCGGAGCTCTAGCCGGAATCGGACGGGCCACGGCGACCGCTTTCGCCCGCGACGGCGCATCCGTCGTTGTCTCCGGGCGGCGCGACGAGGAAGGCAAGGCGCTGGCCGCCGAGCTCCGAGAGCTGGGTGGCAAGGCCGAGTACATCCGCGCCGACGTCACGATCGAGGACGACGTCCGCGCGCTGATCGAGGGGACCGTCCAGATCTTCGGCAGGCTCGACGCGGCCGTCAACAATGCCGGCTACACCGGCAGCGTCGGCCCTCTGTCGGCTCAGACCGCCGAGGCGTACGACACCGTGTTCAACACCAACGTCCGCGGCCTGCTGTTCTCGCTGAAGCATGAGCTGCGGGTCATGGTCGAGCAGGGCCACGGCAGCATCGTCAACCTGTCCTCGACCTTCGGCGAGCGCGGCGGCCGAGGCGCTGGCCTGTACGTGGCCAGCAAGCACGCGGTGAACGGGTTCACCCGCTCCGCCGCCCTCGAGGTCGCAGCCGAAGGTATCCGGGTCAACGCGGTCGCCCCCGGTCCCGTGGCCACCGCCGGCCTGGACAACTTCACCGGGGGCGGCGACGCCAGCGCCGCGATGGCCGCCGGCGTGCCCATGGGTCGCCTCGGCCACGTCGACGAAATCGCCGACGTCATCAAGTTCCTCGCCTCACCCGAGGCCAGATTCATCACCGGCCAGATCGTCGCCGTCAACGGCGGCAAGACGGCTGCCTGACCACGCCGGCCTGGGCCACAAAGGGAGCATCGCATGGCGGGACGCCTCGAGGGCAAGCGCGTCATCCTCACCGACCCGGGCTAGTACAGCGGCCCGTTCGCCTTCACACCAGCGCAGGAGGGCACGGACGAGGAGATGGAGCGACTGATGAGCTCGATCTTCTACCCCATGCATCGCATGATCAAGACTGTACTCCCCCAGATGCTCGCGCGAAAGAACGGCAAGATCGTGGTGACGAGCAGTGTGAATGCAATCAAGGGGCGTGCGGGCGGGGCCACCCTCTACAGCGCGGCCGCCGTCCCCGCCGGGCGCTTGGCCTCGATGGAGGAATTCGCCAGGACGGCGCTCTTCCTCGCCGGTCCGGAGAGTGACTTCTTTTATGGCCAGGTCATTCCCTTCACGGGTGGGTGGGCCGTCTGAAAATGCCGCGCCCAGCCACAGGAGAACCGAAACGATGAACGAAACAGCGCAGGCACACGCCGAAGAGGGGTTGCGACAGGCCCACTCGGAACCGTCGCTGACCACTGCCCTGACCGCGGCGGTGCGCAACCCTGTCAGCCACGACGACTTTGATCCCAAGACCGCATTAGCCAGCCTTCTCGCCGATATCGGCATGGACATCTCCGAGACAGGCGGCTCCGTCGAGTTCCTCGGCGCCGACCCCGTGGTGCCCAGCCCGTTGCGGCTCGGCGCCGGCGCGGCCATTACCCTCGCCGCGAAGTCGGCCGCCGTGGCCAAGCTCTGGCGACTGCGCGGGCGGGGCGGACAGGACATCTCGGTCGACCTGCGGCCGGCCCCGCATCGACTGTGTCCCTTCTACGACCAGCGCTGGGAACAGCTGGGCGGGTACTCGACCGGAATGCCCGCGACCGAGGACGAAGGATTCGGTTTCCGCTTCTACCGCACGGCGGACGGCCGCTGGATGATGCCGCTGAACCCGTACCGCAACCTGCGCCGCACCGCGCAACGCCTGCTCGGCGTGCCCGACGATGCCGAAGCCGTACGGGCCGCCATCTCCGGCTGGCGCGGCCTGGAGCTCGAGCAGGCCGGTGTGGCCGCGGGCTGCGTGATGCCGATGCTGCGCAGCATCGAGGAGCTGCTGGCCGAGCCGCACTACCGGGACCACCTCGCCACGATGCCGCTCATCGAGGTCACCAAGATCGGCGACTCCGCGCCCGAACCACTGGCGGCCCAGGTCACCCAGCCCCTCGCGGGCATCCGAGCTCTCGGCATGGGGCACGTCATCGCCGGCGCCGGGGCGGGGCGCGCGCTGGCCCTGCACGGTGCCGATGTACTCAACATCTGGCGCCCCGGCGAAGAAGAGAACCCGACGACCTACGCGACGGCGAACGTCGGGGTCCGCTCCACGCTCGTCGACCCACGCACTTCTGACGGCGCGGAACGAATCCGAGCGTTGCTCGGCGAAGCCGACGTGTTCTACGCCAACCGCCGGCCCGGCTACCTCGAAGACATCGGGCTCTCGGCCGATGAGGCGAGCGCCATCCGCCCGGGCATCATCTATGCGACGGTGTCGCTGAACGGACTGTCCGGCCCTTGGGCGCACCGGATCGGGTTCGACCAGAGCGCGGGCTGCCTGGCCGGGATCATGAATCTGGAAGGCGATGCGAACAGCCCCGCGTTGCCAACCATCAAAGTCGTCAATGACTACATCACGGCGTGGCTACTCAGCACCGGCATAGTCGAGGCGCTCGCCCGCCGCGCCGGCGACGGCGGCAGCTACCGCGTCCATGTATCGCTGACCCGAGCCGCACTGTGGCTCATCAGCCTAGGACTCTTCGAGAAGTCCTACGCCACGGCCGTCGCGGGCACTGGCGGCGCGCACGCATATCTCGACCCTGAAACGTTCACCGCGGACACCCCGATGGGCCGCTACCAGGGGGTGACCGATCAGGTCAGCATGTCGCAAACCCCGGGCTGCTACCGGGACGTCCTGGTCCCCCAGGGCTCGAGCCGAGCGGAATGGCTCCACCGATTCTAATGAACAGACTGGTCTACCTAGTCTGTCAAAGCAGGAACCGAAGATCCCCGGCCCCGATCACCCGATCACCCTTGAGAGCACCCGACGTTCACGTAGTCGCCCGCGTCTGCCACGGGCGCCGCGATGAGCCTCACCATCTCCATGATGGGCGTGGGCAGCTGCTCATCGCGACCGCGCCGACGGGGATACAGGTTTAGGAGCATGCCCATTCCACTGACCTGGAGTCGCAGGGAAGAGGCACCGTGAGACCTGGTGCCACTGGTTCTCGCCTGCCCCTAACCAGCCCGGTGGTCCCCTCTCAGGTCACGGTTGCTCGCCGTGGCCGCTTGATCCTGCCGGGCGGTTCAGCTGGGGTGCCCTTGGCCAGCACGGCGAGCAGCGCCCAACCTGCCACCGCGATCAGGTGCGGGGTCTCGGCGAGCGGGGTGGTTTGGCCCATTGCGCTGTCGATGATCGCCAGTACCACCAGCAGCCCGGTGGCGGCCCCGACCAGCGGTAAGGTGCCGCGGGCGCGGGCCGGGCGCAGCGCGGCGGCGAGATAGCCCACCGCCAGCGCCAGGTTGAACGCGCCGAGCTCGTGGGCGGCCTGCACTGGAACCCCTGCTCCGGCGTCACCGAGGATCAACGCCGGAATGATGATCACTAGTTGCGCTGCGGCGGCGACCGCCAATCCCCACCTGGTGAACCGGTAGGCGGGTCGGGCGGGGCGGCGGGCCGACTGATCGGCGAGCACGGCGGCCAACAGTTGCGGGGTGCGATCCGGCAGTGCCCGCGCCGAGGTCAGCCGGACCCTTCTGGTGAGCCGGTGCACCGATTCCTGCCACACCGCGCAGTACGGGCAGTCGGCCAGGTGCTCGGCGATCGTCTCGGTCATCGCCGGCTCGGTCTCACCGTCCACCTGGGCGGACAATGCCGCGCGCGCGGCGGCGCAGTCATCGTCCTGGGCTAGTCGCCCGGTCGGCGGGTTCGGTGCCCGCCTGTTCCATCGGTTAGTCCATCGCATCTGGACGCGCCTCCATCTCGGTGCGCCGCGAGGTGCCGCGCTCCAGTGCCTGAATCAGATCGGCGCGCGCTCGGGCCACTCGGGAGCCTATGGTCCCGGGCGGGCACCCACAGATGTCCCCCGCCTCGGCATAGGACAGTCCGAGTATCTGGGTGAGCACGAAAGCGCTGCGCCGATCCTCCGGTAGTTGTGTCAACAGTTCTCGTATCTCGGCCTGGTCGTCGTCCGCCGCCGGAGGCCCCGGAAGCTCAGTGTCGAACTCGGCACTGAACTCCGGGACCAACGTCTCCCGGCGGCGTCGACGGATCCGGCGGCGGAGTTCGTCCATGCATACCCGCCGGGTGATGGACAGCAGCCAGGTCCGCGCCGAGGACTCCCGCCGGAAGTCGGGCAGCGCCCGGAATACCCGCAGGTAGGTCTCCTGGGCGAGGTCCTCGGCGCTGTCCTTGTCCACGAGGTAGGCGCACAGTGAGTACACCTCCGCCTGGGTGGCCCTGATAAACGAGGCCATCACCGAGGGCTCACCGCGGCGGGCCTGCACGGCCAGCCTGGTCAGCTCGTCCATCTCACCACCGAATCATCCCCGAATTTCTCGGCTGCCGCGGTGGGGCCTGCTCATCAGGACGCTCCGGCGCGGACGGCCTGTTCGATCCGGTCGCCCAGGTCCTTGTCGATGTTGCGCCAGTACTCGAGGGCGCGGAGCAGGATCGGCTCGGACACCCCGCCGAGCAGATGCCCGGCGACGTTGTTGACCAGTCGTGCCCGGGCGGCGTCGTCGAGTACCTCACGGACCATCACACCGGCCTGGCTGTAGTCGTCGTCGTCCTTGCGCAGGGTGTACGCGGAGCGGACCATGTCGCCGTCGGAGTGCCAGAGCACCTCGTTGGTGCGCGACGGGTCAGCCTTCGGGCCACCGTAGGAGTTCGGCGCGTAGACCGGATCGGAGGCATTGACAGTGCGCCCGACACCGTCCTTGGAGTAGCTGTGCACCTCAACCTTGGGCCGGTTCACCGGGATCTGCTTGTAGTTGACCCCAAGCCGGGCGCGGTGCGCATCGGCGTAGGAGAACCCACGGGCCAGCAGCATCTTGTCCGGGCTCAGGCCCGTACCGGGGACCTGGTTGTTCGGCTCGAACGCGGCCTGCTCGATCTCGGTGTGGTAGTCGGTGGCGTTGCGGTCGAGCGTGAGCCGGCCGACCTCGATCAGCGGGTAGTCGCCGTGCGGCCAGGTCTTGGTCAGGTCGAACGGGTTGATGTGGTAGGTCTTGGCGTCCTCGAACGGCATGATCTGCATCTTCAACGTCCAGCTGGGGAAGTTCCCGGCTTCGATCGAGCTGTACAGATCACGCTGGTGGTAGTCGGCGTCCTGCCCGGCGATCCGGTCGGCGTCGGCCTGGGTGAGGAACTCGATGCCCTGGTCGGTGATGAAGTGGTACTTCACCCAGAACTTCTCACCGTGGGCGTTGGCCCAGCTGTAGGTGTGGCTGGAGTAGCCGTTCATGTGCCGCCAGGACTTCGGGATGCCCCGGTCCCCCATCAACCAGGACAGCATGTGCGCCGACTCCGGCACCAGGGTCCAGAAGTCCCACTGCATGTCGTTGTCGCGCAAGTTGTTCGCCGCACGGCGCTTCTGCGACCGGATGAAATGCTGGAACTTCATCGGGTCGCGGATGAAGAACATCGGGCAGTTGTTCCCGACGATGTCGAGGTTGCCCGCCGAGGTGTAGAACCGCAGCGAGAACCCACGCGGGTCCCGCCACGTATCGGGGGTACCGCGCTCACCGGCGACGGTGGAGAACCGGATCAGTGTGTCGGTCCTGGTTCCCGGCTGGAACACCGCCGCGCTGGTGTACGCGCGGACATCGCCGGTCACCTCGAAGCGACCGAACGCGCCACCACCCTTGGCGTGCGGCTGACGCTCCGGGATCCGCTCCCGGTTGAAGTTCGCCATCTGCTCGATCAGATAGTGATCGTTCAGCAGAATCGGGCCATCCGGGCCCACAGTGAGCGAGAGCTCATCACTCGCCACCGGGATACCGGCGTCCGTCGTCGTCGGCCTGGGATGCGTGTTGGTCATGATCGTGCCTCCTATCAGTGGGCGGGACTACTTGTCGTCGGGGTTGAGCGCCCGGAACGCGAGCCCGGCGGCGACACCGGCGAGCAGCTCGGCAACCAGGTAGATCAGCGCCGTCCACGGGAACAGGCCCATGACCGCGCCACCGAGCACCACAGCCGGGTTGAACGCACCACCGGAGATCCCACCGACGGCCACCGCACCGACCATCACGGTGAAACCGATCGCCAACCCGTAGAAGGAGTTGTCCGGGTGGTCCTTGCTAGTGGCGACGTTCAGCACCACATAGGCCAGGGCGAAGGTGAACAGCAGCTCCACCACGAACGCGGCCACCAGTGCGTGACCGGACAACGCCAGGGTCGTCGCCGAACCCGGAGCGACGACCGCGCGCACAACCAGCGCCGCCAGCACACCGGCAACGAACTGCGAGACCCAGTACCCGACGGCCTCACCGCCGCCGATCCGGCCCCGCACCAGCGCCGCCATCGTCACCGCGGGGTTGTAGTGCCCACCGGAGATGTGCCCTCCGGCGTAGATCATCACCATCAGAGCGGCGCCGATGGCCAACGGGGCAAGCGTGCTGCCGCCGCGCACACTGGCGCCGACTGTGAATACGAGGAAGAACGTCCCGATCAGCTCGGTACCGAGCTTGCGGGTAGTAACATGATCGACAACCCTCGTGGTTCCGTAGGGTGCCGCACCAAATGTGGTGGCCATTTCTTGTCCTCAGCTGATGTCTCGGATGCACCCGCGAGCACGAGTGCGCAGAGGTAGTCGTCAGCCGGGCAACGAACCTTCCATCGCCGGCGGAGACCTCGCTCACAGCCCTCCAGCACCGCTGAACTCAAGCCCGCGGGCCCGGACCGGCTTTACCAAGCGATTGACTGTGGCTGGTCAAGGCCTGGCCTCGCCGCGCCTATCTTCGGTCTCATGCTGATGCTCTCGTATCGTGGGAGTTGAACAGAGCCTCTTGGTCGCCGTGCTGCTGGCGGACATTGGCGGCCCCGCTGACCGCTATCCACAGCCAGCGTGACTTCGTGCACTGACCGTGCGGAGCCTCGCGCGCATCGCGGGCTGCGCAGGCCTGCACTGACACGGACCAGCAAGGAGCACCACAGCATGAAGTCCCGGCCGCCCACCGAGACCCCGGCAGGTCACTCGCGCAACCCGTACTGGCTGGTCGCGACGGTGGGACTCGTGGTGGTGCTGGCCATGATCGCGGCCTTCGCCGCGTTGCTCGAGCAGGTGGGCCACGGGACCGGACTGGCACGCTACGACCTGCCGGCCGTCGCCGCGCTGGCCACCGCGCGCAACCGCGGTGCGGTGATCCTGCTGCGGATCGTGACCACGATAGGCAGCCCGGTGGCCATGACCCTGATCGCGGTCGCCGTGTGCGGGTGGATCGCCTGGCGGGTACGGGGTGTCACACCGCTGGTGATCGGAACCGTGGGGGTAGGCGGTATCGGGGCAATCGACACCGCGACGAAGGACGGGGTGGCTCGGGCCCGGCCACCGGTATGGCTGCACGCCGTCGAAGCCGGTGGCTACAGTTTCCCCTCCGGACACGCCATCTTCTCCGCGCTGGTGGTCCTGCTCTGTGCCACGTTGCTGACCCGTTGGGTAGTGCGTGGCCGCGGCCCGCGCGGGGTGCTGTGGGTGTCCTCGGTCGTGCTGGTCCTCGCGGTCGGGTTCTCCCGAGTCTTCCTGGGCGTGCATTACCCGACCGACGTCCTCGCCGGCTGGGCGCTCGCCATCGCCTGGGGCACAGCGGTCCTCGTCACCTCGGGGCTGCTGATCCCCGGGGGCCATCTGCCCAGCTCCGCTCGCCGCTGAGCCGCTAGGCCCCGGTTCGGTCAACGCTGACTGCCGGACCGGGCACGACGCGGATCGACCCGGACTGAGGAGGCTCAGGGGTGCGTTGTGTAGCGTTCCTACACGTGCCACGCGTTCTGTTGATCGACGCTGCGGCTCCGAGCGGCGGAGTCCTCGGTCAGGGTCTGGGGCGCGAGGGATTCGAGGTCGTCGTCGCCGGCGACGGTCCCACTGGATTGCGTGCGGCTCTGCACTCCGCATTCGACCTGATTCTGCTCGAACTCGCGGTTCCGGGGTTGTCGGGTTGCCAGGTGGTGCAGAGGTTGCGGGCCCAAGGGGTGGACACCCCGGTACTGATCATCGCGGCCAAGGACGGCGAGGCCGACCAGATCAACGGGCTCGATCAGGGTGCGGACGGATTCCTGCGCAAGCCGTTGTCCGTTCCGTTGGCCCTCGCACAGATCCGCGCCATGCTGCGACGACGGCGCCTGGATTCCCGCCAGCCGAGGCCCTACCGGGTCGGCGGGTTGGTCGTCGACCCGCTAGCCAAGCAGGTCAGCTACGCGGGTTGCCCGATCAGGTTGAGCCCACGCGAGTTCGAGCTGCTGCACGTCCTGGCCAGCCGCCCGGCGACGCCTGTGAGTAAGACCGAGCTACTGAAACTGGTCTGGGGTGGGACCGAGGCCGCTTCCGCCAACGCGGTCGAGGTCTACGTCGGATACCTGCGACGCAAGCTCCGAACCGCCGGTGCCGACCACCTGCTGCGCACCGTGCCCGGGCGCGCCTACCAGATTGCCGTGGACGTCAACGTGCGCCCTTCCTCGCGGTGACCCTCCGCAACGGGCCGAACAGCACCGGGGTCGCGGCCAGGGTGAGCGCGGCGGACGTGATCACCACCGGCCAGGCCAGCGAGCTCGGCTCGACCACGGCGCGGACCAGCAGGTAGCCGGCGAGCTGAGCCGCCGTGACCAGCCCGAGTGCCAGCGTCGCCCAGGACACGCGCAGCGACCACCGCTGCAGGCTCGCACGCACCCGGGGGTACGCCCAGAGCCGCCCGCTACACCCGATCAGCAACACTCCGAGCACCGCCGCGGTCAACGTCAACGTGCCCGCGAGTGCGCCGCCGGCGTCGAGTATCACCACCGGCATCGGCTCGGTGTGCTCGGTCCAGGGCTCCGCCGGACCGGCGACGATCACGCCGGTCCAGATCGTCCCCGCCGTGACTCCGAGAGCCAGCAGCACCATGGTGAGCCGACGCAGGTGCGGCCGGGCGAGCTCCGCGTGCAGCGCGCCGGCCATGCCGTCCAGCGGGCCGAACTCGGCCACAGCACGGTCGGCCGCCAACGTGGGCCCTGCACCCTCGGCGACCTGCTCCTCGATGCGGCACAGCAGGTGGTCCCGCAGCTCGTCCATCAGGTCGGCGGCTCCGACGTCGGCCGCCCTGGGCCAGATCTTGGCTCGCAGTCGCTCCAGGTAGCGCTCGACCGCCGGTTGCGCAGGGCCGGCCTCCTCGGACTCCCCTAACCTCATGCCAGGACGCCCGGAACGGGCATCGCCGCCCGCGGGCCCAGCGCCGCACCCATCACGGCCACGAAGTCGGCCCACAGGCCGCGCTGCTCATCCAGCGAGCGCCGTCCTCGATCTGTGAGCTCGTACTCGCGGCGCCGGCGGCCGGGACTGGTTGTCCAGGTACCCACGATCAGACCGGCCCCCTCGAGCCGGCGCAGCGCCGGGTACAGCGTGCCGCTCTCCAGGTCCACCACTCCCCCGGTGCGACAACGCAGCTCCGTCATCACGGCGAACCCGTGCGCGGGACCCGGCTCCAGCGCGGCGAGCAGCAAGCCATCGAGATGGCCCTTCAACGCCTCGGCCCGCATGCCGTCGCCCTCTCCTCACGCCCTCCCCGCCGAGGCCGCCGCCGTACTCCCGACAGAGGTCCGGCACCTGCCGGAGGGGACATCTCAATTATGTGGAACAACTACTGTCGACAGACTATCGAACTGGTCGGGATTCACACACGCGCCGATCACGGGCGCAGCGTCGTGACCGGGGCCGAGCACGACCGAGCCAGCCAGCCACGAGACGCCGGGTCCTACCGAAGGTAGGCCCGCAGAAACTCCGTCGCCGCGGCGTCGTACCTGACGGGATCCTGGTCCCAGGCGCGGGTGTGACCGGCGTCGGGGATCTCCAGGTACCGCACATCCCACCCCCGGGCCGGCGCCCTGGCGACGAAGCGCCGCGCGGTTTCTACTGGAACCAGGGTGTCTGCCGTTCCCTGAATCACCAGGACCGGCGGCTCGGTCCGCGGTGGATGCACGTCGAGGTCGAGATCGCCGGGATCGGTACCGGTCCGCATTCGGATGAGCTGTGCCGCACCCCAGACCACCGGCCGCCAGATCCCACCCTCGTCGGCCTGGAACCGCATTGTTGCCAGCAGGCTCAGAACCGGCGAATCGAGGACCACCGCGGATACCAGGCCGGCCACCGCCGAATGCGCCAGGAACGCGGATATCAGCGTGGCTCCCATTGACCACCCGTACAAGACCACGCGGCGGGCGCCCATTTTCCCCGCGACCTGGACAGCGGCGTCCAGGTCACGCCATTCCGTGCCACCCAGATGCGCCAGTCCATCGGGCGACCCCGGCGCCGAATAGTCGTTGCGATAGGTGATATCAAGAATCGGAATCGCCAGCGCATGCACCGCGGCAACAGCCCGCAACGGCTCGACCCTGCTGGCGTTGAGGCCGTGCACCATGATCGCCCAGGTGGCATCGGCAGTGCCGCGCGAGGGGATGTACCAGGCAGGAGCAGGACCTAGTTCGGTCTGTACCAGGACCTCGGAGAACGACAGCGCCGGCACTGTCCCACCGCCACCGACGATCGCCCCGGAGACGGTCGACGGGTTCGGCTCGATGAACCGGTTGGCATAGTTCCAGCAGCTCACGACGTAGATCGTGCCCAGTACGCTGAGCGCCAGGCAGACCAGTAGCGACGCCGAGACGATCAGCCTCCCGGCGCGACGCTGACTCGGAGGGTCGATCGGGAGTCTCGGACCCCGGGTCATCCGGTAAGTGTAGCGATCCTACTTTCGACGTTGACGAAGCCGGGAGGAGCGTCGCCCCCACCCCACGGTTGGTCACCCGACCGGTTGAGTTTCTCCCAACTTGAACTGCGCTTATCGACAGTTTGCCGAGCGCTAACTCTGACCGTGGATGCTCATGGTGAGGTCCCAATGACGTCGAGCTCATCGAGCAACCCCGCACTGATACTGAATAGTCAGTGCGCCCAGTCTTCTTTCGGGGGAAGGAGGAGAATGAGTAAGCTCCCCATGATCACCGCGTAATTCTGGATTATGAAGATTCTCGCCACCACGCTCGGCGAGACCGGCGGCGATCTGGTGGCCCAGACTCTCAATGTCGGGTGATCCTTGCCACCAGCACGGCCGGCACCACGATGTCCGACTTCATGAACCGAACCGCGGGTCTCGGCTACGCCAACGGCGCGTTGGTGCTGATCGGGCGAACACCCTGGGGACCTCCACCGGCGATTTCTTGGCCCACAACACGGGACTCGGCTTCGTCGCCAGCACCGTCGTCATCACCGCTGCGCTCGTACTGATCGTGGCGGCGCACTACCTCACCCCGATCGCTCCGGCGATGCTGTTCTGGAGCGCGTACGTGCTCACCCGGCCGTTCGGCGCCAACGCCGGCAACACACTGAGCAAGACCCACGACGAGGGCGGCCTGGGACTGGGGACCCTGGGCGCCTCGGGAGTTCTCGCGGCGCTACTCGTGGGGCTGGTGGTCTATCAGACCCTCACCAGTCGCCGTCAGACACGCGAACTGGTCCCCGCCGGCGACGACCTCGCCCGCTGACACCTCAGCCACACGGCATTACCCCTGATCGTCTAACCATTGATCGCTTCCAGGAGGTTCTATGAGTTACGGCAATGCTCTTCGGCACGAAGTGCGCTCCGGCAACATCACTCCGCTCATCGGGGTGTTCGACATGTTCTCCGCCTCGGTCGCCGCCTCGCACTACGACGGCCTGTTCGTCTCCGGTTTCGGCTTCGCCGCTTCCCACTACGGCCTGCCGGACATCGGATTCATCGCCTGGCCAGACATGGTCAACTTCGTGCAGCGGCTCCGACTGGCATTCCCCCGCCACCACCTGCTCGTCGACATCGACGACGGCTACGTCGACCCGGAAGTCGCGTGCCACGTGGTGGAGCACCTCGAGCAGATCGGTGCCTCGGGGATCGTGCTGGAGGACCAGAAACGGCCTCGCCGCTGCGGGCACGTGGACGGCAAGCAGATTCTGCCGCTCGAGGAGTACCTGGAGAAACTGAACCTGGTACTCGAGACCCGCGAGGACCTGCTGGTGGTGGCGCGCACCGACGCCACCGAGGAGACCGAGATCCTGCGCCGGGCCGAGGCCCTCGCGGCGACCGACGCCGACGTCCTGCTCGTCGACGGTGTGCGCAGCATCGAGCGGATCCGGAAGGTCCGGGCGGTCATCGGCGACAAACCGCTGCTGTTCAACCAGATCGCCGGCGGCAAGTCGCCGCGACTGTCGCTCTCGGAGCTACAGGACCTGGGCGTGAACGTCGCGATGTACAGCACCCCGTGCCTGTTCGCCGCACAAACCGCCATGGACCAGGCGATGCTCGAGCTCAGGGCCCAGGACGGCCGACTGCCCGAGATCAAGGACGGCGACGTGGGCGTCGCGGCCTCACTTGCCCTGCTGGAGGAAAACATCAGCCGCCACCACCCGAGTCACTCGCGGGAGCCGCTCGCGGTCTGACCGTCGCGCGGGCGCACGTGCCGCCGGTCCGATACCCGGGCGGCACGTGCGTCGGCCCGCACGACTCACCCCGCACATCACACCGGAGGTCGTCTGACGTGGGGAAACACCGGAGGCCTACGGCGAGGGCACGGCCTTCCCGACTCGGGAACGTTCTGGCGAAGCTCCGCCTCGACCCCTACATCCTCTGCCTGCTCGGCACCGTCGGGGTTGCCTCGATCCTGCCGGCCAGAGGCAGTTCGGCGGTAGTTCTCACTCACGCCACGACGGTCGCCATCGGGTTCCTCTTCTTCCTCTACGGTGCCAGGCTCTCCTCCAGGGAGGCCCTCGACGGGTTACGTCAATGGCGACTGCATGCCGTCGTCCTGGCCAGCACGTGGTTCCTGTTCCCGTTGCTGGGACTGGCCGCGAGGCTGCTCGTCCCGACCGTGCTGACTCCCGAGCTCTACACCGGACTGATGTTCCTGTGCTGCCTGCCGTCGACCGTCCAGTCCTCAATCGCGTTCACCTCCATCGCCCGGGGGAATGTCGCGGCCGCCATCTGCAGCGCGTCGTTCTCCAACATCCTCGGGATCGTGCTCACCCCGGTACTCGTGGCGATATTCCTGGTAACCAGGTACGGCGGAATCTCCTGGGGCTCGGTCCGCGACATCATGCTGCAGCTCATGGTCCCGTTCCTGGCGGGCCAGCTACTGCGTCGCTGGATCGGCGCATTCCTTGCACGTCACAAAAAGGTGCTCGGGCTGGTCGACAGGGGCTCGATTCTGCTGGTGGTCTACACAGCGTTCAGCGAAGGCGTGGTCGCCGGAATCTGGAGCCGCCTGACGCCCGTGTCGCTGCTCCTGCTGGTCGGTACCAACGTTGTACTGCTGGCACTGGTCCTGGGAGTCACGACCTGGTCTGCCCGCAACTACGGCTTCGGCCGGGAGGACGAAATAGTCATCGTGTTCTGCGGCTCCAAGAAAAGCCTCGCAAGCGGCATTCCCATGGCCACCGTGCTGTTCTCGGCGCAGACGGTCGGGCTCGTCGTTCTGCCACTGATGTTGTTCCATCAGATCCAACTCATGACGTGTGCCTGGCTGGCCCGCCGGTACGCCGCCCGGGCGGTACAGCTCGCCCCGACGGAGGCCGGCGCGACCATCTGACCCACGATGGGCGACCCGGCCCGGCACCTGAGTGCCACCGACAGCGGCAGCGTTTGCCGAGCGATTGCTTTCAGCTGGTCAGGAGGCTACCGCCGGTTCCCTAGCGTCGGTTGCATGCTCATGCGATCAGATCAGGGAACGGCGCCCGGCGGTCGCGGCCAGCCACCCACGGTGAGCGCACGGCGGTTGATTGCGGTGTGCACAGTGCTTCTGCTGATCGGCCCGACCGTCTCCTACCTGCGGGCACTGACCTATCCCGGCAACGCCGGCGTCGGCGTGCGCACCGTGGAATGGATCCGGGACAGCGGCGGGGCGCCGATCGTCGACGCGGTGGAGAACTGGTGGTTCACCCGGCACGCCCCCACTGGCCCCGCGCCCGACCCCGGGCTGCTCCCGCGCACCGGTACGCCGCCGGCTCCGGGTGTGGTGTCCGCGTTGCCCGCCCTGCCGATGGCACCCCCGGTGCCCGGCGAGGGCGTGTGGAGCACCGGCCGACAGGCCGTAGGCGGTGCGCCCGCCCTGTTCACCACGTTCATCCGACCCGATGCGGCGCACCCCAGCGTCATCGCCGGGATCGCCCGCTTCGACCGCCGTCTCGTCCGGGGGCGGCTCATCGCGGGGACCAAGGAGCCGGACGCGCAGTCGTGGCCGGAGGGCGGCCAGGTTCCCGCCGCGGACCGGGCCGGGCTGGTGGCTGCGTTCAACTCCGGATTCAAGATGGTGAGCGCGCACGGTGGCTTCTACGCCGACGGCCGGCACGTCCGTCAGCTCCGGGACGGGGCCGCGTCACTGGTCATCGACCGCACCGGGCAGATGTCCGTCGGGATGTGGGGGCGCGATGCCCGCCTCGGCCCGGACATCGCCGCGGTGCGACAGAACCTGGAGCTCATCGTCGACAACGGTGCGCCGGTACCCGGGCTCCAGGTCAACGCGCGCGGTCGGTGGGGCAGCGCCCGCAACCAACTGCAGTACACCTGGCGCTCCGGGGTCGGCGTCGACGCGGCCGGCAACCTCTACTACGCCGGCGGCAACCAACTCACCCTAACCAGCCTGGCACGGGCGCTGGCCACCGCGGGCGTGGTCCGCGGCATGGAGCTGGACATCCACCCCCGGATGGTGGACCTGCTCACCTACCGGCCCGGCCCTGACGGAGCTCCGGTGCCCACTCCGCTGCTGCCTGCCATGCCCGGGCCGCCCACCCGCTACCTCGAACCCGACCAACGCGACTTCGTCGCGGTGACCCTGCGTCCGGACCCCGCCCGATAGGACCCCGCCCGATAGGACCTCGACCGTGCAACACATGCTGCTCGCCCTCAACCTGCTGGACTCCAGATCGCTGATCGACAGCTTCGGCATCATCGGCATCTTCGCAGTGCTCTTCGCCGAGACCGGCCTGCTGATCGGGGTCTTCCTGCCCGGCGACTCACTGCTGTTCACCGCCGGACTGCTGACCTCCACCACTGGCGCGGTCAGCCTGCCGCTGCCGGGCGTCATGCTGGCGGCGGCCGCCGGAGCACTGCTCGGTGCCCAACTGGGTTATCTGTTGGGCCGGCGCGCGGCCGCCGCCCTGCACAGCCCGCGCCGGGGGCCACGCACAGTCGCCGCGATGACCAGGGCCGCCGGTCTGCTGGAGCACTACGGCCACCGGCGCGCGGTGGTGATCGCACGGTTCATCCCGGTGGTGCGCACCGTACTGAGCCCGGTGGCCGGCGCGCTCGGCGTCCCGTCCCGCACGTTCGCCCTCTGGCAGACCGTCGGCGGACTGCTCTGGACCGTGGGCCTGATACTCGCCGGCCACGCCCTCGGGGCCAGCGTCCCCAACGTCGACCGCTACCTGTTGCCCGCGATCTCGGCGATCGTCGTCCTCTCACTGATCCCGGTCGCGCTCGAGATCGCCCGCGCCCGCCGGGCCGGGCGGGTCTGAGCTGTGTCAGTCCGCAGCCAATGTCGAGTCGGATGGGTGACGGAAGTTTGCTTTGCGCTTGCCTTTGGTGAGCCGGTGGCTAACCCGTCGGCCTCTAGCGTCCGAATTGTCATGGCCCGGCTCCCCATTCGCCTCCCGGAACCGCCCTCGGCCACGGTGCTCTGTCGATGGCGGGCGCGTTCGGTCGGCCCCGCCGTGTCCGCATCGGCCCTGTGCCACGGGTGGACCCCGGCCACCCGAACCGCCGACGCGGCCACCGAACCAGAGAGAGTCCTATGACTGCACACCACGCCCTCGCCCCGAGCCGCCAGCTCCTGAACAAGGTCCCAGAGGTCACCCTGTACTTCTGGATCGTCAAGGTGCTGTGCACGACCGTCGGCGAGTCGGCCGCCGACTTCCTGAACGTCAACCTGAACTTCGGCCTGACCGGCACCTCACTCGTCACCGGCGTGCTGCTGATCGTCGCGATGATCTTCCAATTCCGCGCCGACCGGTACGTGCCGAGCAGGTACTGGCTGGCGGTCGCGCTGGTGAGCGTCTTCGGCACCCTGGTCACCGACAACCTCACCGACAGCATGGGCGTGCCGCTCGAGGCGAGCACGCTGATCTTCGGCGGGCTGCTCGCGATCACCTTCCTCGTCTGGTACCGCGCCGAGCGGACGCTGTCCATCCACTCCATCGTGACCAGGCGGCGCGAGGCGTTCTACTGGCTCGCGATCCTGTTCACGTTCGCCCTCGGCACGGCGACCGGCGACC
Organism: Pseudonocardia sp. Cha107L01; assembly: GCF_052566575.1. NCBI lineage: Bacteria > Bacillati > Actinomycetota > Actinomycetes > Pseudonocardiales > Pseudonocardiaceae > Pseudonocardia > Pseudonocardia sp. Cha107L01. The sequence goes on along the minus strand of NZ_CP199579.1, from coordinate 1,915,213 downwards.
TCATGGCCGAGGTTCTCGGGCTCGGCTACCTGGTCACCGGGGCCATCGTGGCCGCGCTGATCGCCCTGGCCGCGTTCGGCTGGCGGTTCGGGCTCCACTCGGTGCTGGCCTTCTGGTTCATCTACATCCTGACCCGCCCGCTCGGCGCGTCGATCGGTGACTACCTGTCGCAGTCCACCCACCAGGGCGGACTGGGGCTCGGCGCGACGGTCACGAGCCTCATCTTCGTGGTCGGCATTCTGGGCATCGTCGCCTACCTCTCGATCAGCAAGGCCGACGTCATCGCGGCCGATGCGGACGACCCTGTGCTCGACGCGGCCGCCACCAACGAACGCGGCGGCCTGTGGCAGACCGTCGCTGTCCTGGCGCTGGTGCTGGTCGCCGGTGGGGTCGGCTACTCGGTGCGCACGTCCGCGCTCCGGGCGGGCACCCCGGAACCGGCCGCAGCCGTCGAATCGATGCCTGGCGGGGACCAGCCGACCCCGGCGGCCCCCGGCGCGCAACCCGCGGCGGCACCGTCGCCACTGGGTGACCTCTCGGCGTTCCGCACGATCACCCAGGACACCCTGCGGCTGCTGACCACCGGCGATCAGTCCGGCGCAACGACCCGCGTCGACGACCTCGAAACCGAGTGGGACAACGCCGAGGCACGGCTGAAGCCGAAGGACAAGGCGGCCTGGACCGCCATCGACAGCAAGATCGACACGGTCCTGCGCGAGCTCCGGGCGACGAGCCCGAAGCCGGCCAGCGAGAAGGCCGCGCTCACCGCGCTGCTCGGTGCGCTCCGCTGAGCCAGAGGCCGGCAGCAGACCCCCGCCATCGAGGCTGTTCGGGCAACCGTGAGGACCCATGAATCCCGATACCGCACTGTTCCTGACGATCAACGAACTGGCCCGCGCCACGGGGTGGCTGCAGCCGGTGGTGCTGGCCTACGCCAGCTACGGCGTGGTGCTGTTCGCCGCGCTGCTGCTCGGCGGCTGGTGGCTGGCCCGGCGGAGCGCGAGCGTGCCGGCGATAGCCGCCGCGCTGTGGGCACCGGCCGGCATGCTGCTGGCCCTGGCGATCAACCAGCCGGTCGCCGCGCTGGTCGGTGAACCCCGTCCCGACACCCTCTACCCGCACATTCTGGTGTTGGCCCAGCACAGCACGGACCCGTCGTTCCCCAGCGACCACGCGGTCATGGCCGGCTCGGTGACCGCCGGGCTGTTCCTGGTCAGTCGGCGCCTCGGGGCCGGGTCCGCGCTGGCCGCGGTGCTGATGGCGGTCGCCAGGGTCTACGTCGGCGCGCACTTCCCGCAGGACGTGCTGGCCGGGCTGCTGCTCGGCGCCGCTGTCGCCCTCGTCGGCTTCCGAGTGGCCTCCGGCGTACTGACCAAGCTGGTCACAGTGCTGGAGGCGGGTCCGTTACGGCCGCTGCTGACCACCGCGCCGGTGCGCACGCGGTTGGCCGCGGAACATCCGACAGCGAGCTGACCAGGATGCCCTCAGCCGCTCGATCGTCGACAGTCCGACCAGTAGAAAGTGGCGACACCTCGCTAACCAGCGTGTTTAATGGTCGAACTCGTTCTTGGGGGGAGTCATAACGGGGCTACGGCAGGTGCGGAACCGGATCGTGATCGTCTCCGCCAGCGTCGGCGCGGGGCACGACGGAGTCGCGACAGAGCTCGCCCGGCGGCTGCGCGAGCGCGGGTTCCAGATCGAGCTGGTGGACTTCCTCGACCTGCTGCCGGGCGTGCTCGGTGCCGCGCTGCGTCGGGCGTACGCGCTCGAGCTGGCGGTCGCACCCAGCTCCTGGGAGTTGCTGTACACCGCGCTGGACCGGCATCGGCGCCTGTCCGCCGCCGCCGCCCGGCTGGCGAACCTGGCGCGCCCCCGGATGGTGACCGCACTCGGCACGGGCTGCCGAGCCGTGGTCTCCACCTATCCGCTGGCCAGCCAGGTGCTCGGGCAACTGCGCCGGAACGGCACGCTGACGACCCCGGTGGCGACGTTCCTGTGCGACATGTCGGTGCACTCGCTGTGGGTCAGCGGCGGGGTCGACGCGCACCTGGCCATGCACAAGGTCACCGCCGACCAGGCCGATGCGCTCGGTGCCCCGGGAGTGCACGTCACCGCCCCCGCCATCGCGCCCGGTTTCCGGCCGGCGCGCTCACCCGCCGAGGTCGCCGCGGCCCGCGCCCGGTTCGGCCTGCCGACCGACGGGAAGCTGGCGCTCGTGCTGGCCGGCTCGTGGGCAGTCGGCAAGGTCGAGCGCACGGTGGACGAGGTGGCCGCCGCCGGCGCCGTGCTGCCCGTCGTGGTCTGTGGCAAGAACGGCGGGCTGCACCGGAGACTGGCCCGGGGCGGCCGGTGCATCCAGCTGCGCTGGGTGGACGACATGCCGACGCTGCTGCACGCGGCCGATGTCGTGGTGCACAACGCCGGCGGCCTGAGCTGCCAGGAGGCACTCGCCGCCGGGGTGCCGGTGATCACGTACCGGTGCATCCCCGGCCACGGCCAGACCAACGTCGCCGCGCTGGACCTCTCCGGCCTGGTGGCGCACGCCCGGGACGTCGGCGAGCTGCACCGACTGCTCGGAGCCGCGCTCGCCGACGAGCTCACCGACGTGCAGCGCTCCGCCGCCGCCTCGCTGCTGGCCGCCCCGGACCCCGCCGCGGTGATCGCCGCGCTCGCGGTCGAGCCGCCGGCATGAACGACGACCGCCGGGCGGGCGCGGCGGCGACGGGCCTGGCGTCAGGTGCAGGCCTGGCGGCAGTGGGCCTGGCGCTGGGTGGCGCCCTGGCGGCGGCGCAGCTCGCGCCCGCCGTGGCCGCGATCGGCCCGGTGCGCCGCCGCCTCGCGCCGGCGCTGTCCGGGGTCGGCGACCGGCGGCACGTAGCACTCACGTTCGACGACGGGCCCGACCCCCGCTCGACGCCCGCGTTCCTCGCCGCGCTCCGCGAGAGGCGGGTCCGGGCCACGTTCTTCCTGCTCGGTGAGTCGGTGGCCCGCTGGCCGGCGCTCGCCCGCGAGCTGGTCGACGCGGGTCACGAGGTCGGGGTGCACGGTTGGGACCACCGGTGTCTGGCCCGGCGCGGTCCCCGGGCCACCCGCGCCGAGCTGGCCAGGGCGCGCGAGGTGATCGCGGACCGCACGGGCTCCCTACCGCGCTGGTACCGGCCGACCTACGGCGTGGCCACGCTCACCGCGCTGCGCGAGGCCCGGCGGCTCGGCCTCACCCCCGTGCTGTGGACGCACTGGGGCCGCGACTGGACCGGCCACGCGTCGGCCGAGTCCGTGTTCCACCTGGCCAGCCGTGACCTCGCCGACGGGGCCACCGTGCTGCTGCACGACTGCCCGGCCGGGCAGGCCGCCCCGGACGCCTGGCGGGCGACCCTCGGCGCGCTGCCGAGACTGCTCGACCACTGCGCGCGGCGCGGCCTGCGCGTGGGTCCACTGGGCGAGCACGGCATCGCCACCCCGCGAGTGGGCCCGTCGGGCGAGCAGGAGGGCACGCGCGCGGGCCCGCTGGGAGAGGTGCCGGAGTGGCCGACTCGGTGATCACGATCGGGCTGCTGTTGCCCGACGTACTCGGCACCTACTCCGACACCGGGAACGCGGTCGTGCTGCACCAGCGGCTGCACCGGCGCGGGATCGCGGCGCGGGTGGTCCACTGCGATGCGCGCACCCCACCGCCAACCGAGTGCGACATCTACCTGCTCGGCGGCGGCGAGGACACCGCCCAGCTATTCGCCGCGACCTGGCTGCGGGAGCATCGTGCGCTGTGTCGGGCACTGGAGCGGTCGGCGACCACGCTGGCCGTCTGTGCGGGCCTGCAGATCCTCGGCCGCACGGTCACCGACCGGGCGGGACAGCTGCACCCGGGCGCCGAGCTGCTGGACGTAACCACCCGGCCACGGCGGCGCAGGGCGACCGGGGAGGTGGTCAGCCGCTGCACCATCCCCGGCGTCGGGCTGCTGTCCGGCTTCGAGAACCACCTCGGCGCCACCACGCTCGGGCCCGACGCCGCACCGCTCGGCCGCGTCGTCTCCGGGGTCGGCAACGGCGACCGGTGGACCCGGCACCGCACCGAGGGCGTGTCGACCGGCCGCATCATCGGCACCTACCTGCACGGCCCCGTACTGGCCCGCAACCCCGCGCTCGCCGACCACATCCTGGCCAGGGCCACCGGCACCACCCTGGCCCCGCTCGAACTACCCGACCAGGCACAACAGCGCCGCCGCTACCTCAAGGCCGGCCCGGACTGACCGACCGTGGGTGTCCAGCCAGAAGATTGTCCGGACCATCTGAAGGTTCGACGGCGTTCACGCTGGGTAATTGCGGATACCCACTTGGCTACTTTGCGGCAGAAGCCGTGACGTGGTCGCGCGCAACCAGTTGAGCGGGTATGTGGTTGAAGGTTCAGGCAGTGTTGCCATCGCGATGGGTTCGCGTGGGGTTGGGCGCTGTGATCGCGGCGGCTGTCTCGTTGGCGATCAGCGGTACAGCGGCCGCGGACCCGGGCTCTGGTAGCGAGGTCAGCTCCGTGCCGGTGGCGTTCCACGTTGTTACCAGAAACCACTCCGGCGTGCCCTGTGCGGACACCCCCGACGGCAAGCAGGCGGTGGTGCGCGGGCATCTGACCGGGCCCAGGTCCGAGCTCGATCGGAACGACGTGGACGGCACGCTGTACTCCCACGGCGACGGCTACGGCGAGTACTTCTGGCGCTACCCCGGCGATGAGCATTACAACTACGTCGAGCAGATGGCGCGTCGCGGTCATGTGTCGGTCACCATCGACCGACTTGGCTACGGTGACAGCGACAAGCCGAACGGCAACAGCATCTGCTTCGGCGTCGAAGCAGACGTGCTGCACCAGATCGTCGGGCAGCTACGGAACGGCTCCTACACCGGTGACAGGAGCCCACGCTTTGACAAGGTCGGTCTGGTCGGGCATTCAGCGAGTGGGCTGATCGTGGAACAGGAAGCCGCGGGCTTCCATGACATCGACGCGCTCGGGGTGCTCGACTCGGGCGAGCTCAACATCACCCCGCTGGCGTTGGAGCGGGCCGGGGAGCAGCAGGTGCGGTGCCTGGCCTCGCCGAAGAATCTCGTCGGGCTGCTGGACGCCCGCTCATCCAGCGGTTACGCGGCGCTCGAGGCCGACGCGCAGCAGTTCCGCGCCGACCACATCCACAACGTCGACAGCGATATCGCCAATGACCTGGTCAAGTGGCGGACACAGGACGCCTGCGCCGGCACCCGCAACGCCGTCCAGGCCCTCGCCGGGAACGCCGCCCGCAACAGCCTGATCGACGTGCCGGTTCTGTTGCTGGCCGGAGCCCAGGATCAGCTCTTCTCCAACCCCAGGCCGCAGGCGGCAACCTACACACACAGCAAAAAGGTAACCGTGCGTGCGGTGCCCGACGCCGGTCACGCGGTCGCGTTCGCCCGCACCGCCCCCCAGTTCCAGGACGACATGAACGACTGGCTCGACCGCACCGGCCTCTAGTCCGGTTGCCAGGTCGCCACAACGACACGGTGGGAGTCCTGGCGACTGAGCCTCCACGAACGTGGCAAGTGACGTCGCGCGAGAGGGGCGTCGCAAAATCACTTGGGTTTCAGCCCATCCCGCCAGGCAATGACCTCGAGTTCGCCGCGGACGGCTTCCTCAACCTTAATGACGGGTCGCACCTCGAATACGAAAGCCGGAAGCATCGAACAAAATTTGTGAATGGCCACGGGATCGTCACATTCCATCAGCATGTGCCCTCCCCACTCGCCGACTCGTATCACGAAGAACTCGATCTCGAAATTGTCGGGCGCCTCCCATTGTCCGAATACCTCAAGGATTCGCTTCTGGGCATTCTCGTACTCGATGGGCGAACCCTGCGGACGTTCGAACCAGCTGATCACATACTTCATTAGCCGACTCCTCGATGAGTTGAAATCCCCCGAACGACTGTTGTTTGGACGGGCTATCCAGGCACGGACGGGCAGGCCTGCGATGCGGCGTCGCGTGGTCGACCGCCGGCGGCGCGGCAGGAGCATCGGCAGCGGTTCTGGGAGGCGATTGGTCGCTATGTCGAGTCAGCACGCCGGGCCGGTGGCCGGCCTCGCTCAACAGCAGGCGATCGCCTCCGCGCCGGAGGCCGCCATCTCCAACGGCCCCCCGAACAGGCCAAACAACAGGCCCACACCGGCTGCGCCGCAACACGAGTGAGCCGCCGCGTGAGCGAACAGCGATTCGTCCCCGGTGCGGATCCGCTCGTACTCTGACCTGATCTCCCGCATCCGGTCGGAGAACATCACCGGAAGGGCCTCGACGAAACTGACCAATGTCTCGGTGACGCTGCCGCGGACGGTCACGATCGTCCGTAGGCGGGCCAGATCATCGTCGGTGAAGCGCCGATCAGGGTTGACGAATAAGCGAGCGTCGATTTCCTTCTCGCCCAGATCGCGCACAGCACGAGCCAGGAAGTCACGCTCGTCGACAATCCGGCCGAGAGACCTCTCGATCTGCCTGAAGAGCAAAAACAGCTCGCTCTCATCTCCTCGTACGCGGCCGCTCGCGCATTCTTCCCATAACTTGTCGGCGACCCGATAAACTTTCATATCGCCGGACAGGCGAGCCAGCTTTACCCGGTCCCGAAGAAGTCCGGCATCGTCAGCCATGACGTTTCCTGCCCCGTGCGCTCGTCTCGCGAAATATTCGAGGGTGGAAACGGTACCGGCACGGCAACCGGGACATCGTCGTCAGAATGTAGGACGCGCACTACCCACGGCGGCACCGGAATACGCGATCATCACCCGGGTGACCGCCCACGCTGCGGCCCTCCGTCACCTGTTCAACCGGCTCCGTGGTCGTGTGCGCCTGCTCTGTCGTCATGTCCTCGAACCCTGCTTCCACGACTCGACGTAGCGGTGGTTCGTCGCCGAGAGATCGCAATGCAGGTCAGGCGCCGGCGACTGGCGTCGGAGCGTTGGTGGGTGTCGCCTCGCCGGCTTCGGCTTCAGCTTCGGCTTCGGCTTCGGCTTCGGCTTCGGCTTCGGCCTGCAGCTTGGCTGCCTGCTCGTTGATGACACGCATCGAGACGACGATCATGACGACGATCTCGCCGAAGAACATGACCACCGGGAACCAGAACGCGCCGATGCCGTTGTAGGCGAACGGTCCTTTGTGGAAGAACGCGATCAGTGCGGCCGGGAAGATCAGCATGCCGCACCACACGTTGAGGTAGGCGACCCAGCGCGGGTAGATGGTGGGCACGTTGTGGTCGTTGAAGATCGCGGCGGCAATGACGAAGAACCAGATGGAGAACGGCGGCCAGGTGAACAGCCAGTCGAACCACACCCAGTCGTTGGCGAACTGGATGATCTGTGGCGCCATCTCCGGGGCCCTGAACGCGCACACCGCCCAGGTCATGGGGATCAACAGGAAGAACACCGACCCGCCGCCCACCAGAGCGATGGAGGCGTAGGTCAGGAATGGATAGCCGCGTTCCATCTTGCGGATGAACACCGTGATCACGATGCCCCAGGTGGCCCAGAAGCTCCACGAGATGATCTGCAGGATCGATCCGATCTGGATCTCGAACCTGCGGTCGATGAAGTGTTGCCGGACCTGCTCGGCACTGAAGCTGGGGTCGATTCCCGGGACGAAGTGCATCAGGAATCCCTGCGCCACGATCAAACCGGCGACAAGCACGATCGCGGACCACACGAAGGCCTTCGCAACCCTCGTGTTCATCTCCATCTGCTTGATCATTCGATCCTCCCGGTGAGCTGCAGAGGTGACCGACCTCACGCCGGGAGGGTAGGCGGGCTTGGCCATCTATCGCAAGTGCCACTATCGATAGAAGTAAGTACCGCTGCTGGAGACCTGGCCGCTATCCTCACCAGGTGGAGCCCGTTGAGCGCAAGCACGTCCGTCGTGGACCGAATGAGGTTCGGGAGCTGGTACTCAAGGCCGCTCACCAGCTGTTCACCGAGCAGGGCTACCACGGCACGACAACGAAGCAGATCGCCGTCGAGGCCGGCGTGGGTGAGCCGGTGATCTTCCGGAACTTCGGCACCAAGGCGGAGCTGTTCCAGGAGGCGATCCTCAAGCCCTTCACGGAGTTCATCACCAACTGGGCGGCGGACTGGGACCGCCGCCCGCCGAAGTCGAGCGACCCCGAGGTGATCACGAGCTCGTTCGTGAAAGGCTTCTACGCCGTGGTGCAGGAGCATCGCAACCTGCTGGGGACCCTGATCGCGGCGCGGGTACAGGGTGGGGACCGGGTACTCGATCGGATCGCCGTGGACGTCAGCCAGGCTCTCGCCGACGGGTTGCGGATCATGCGTCGCGTGCTGCTGGACCACGGACAGGCGCGGGAGTACAAGAGCCTGGATCCCCCGATGACGGTCGCGGTCGCGGCGGGGGCCGTGATGTCGATCGTGCTGCTCGACGACTGGCTCTTCCCCGGATACGAACGCCGGCCGAGCAAGACCCGGCAGATCGAGGAGCTTACCCAAATGCTCCTGCACGGCATCGCCCACCGCGACTAACGGGGCTGCGACGGGCGGGCCATGGTGGGCAGGGATGTCCTCCTGCTCTCGACGGTGAGACCGGTCAGCCGGTATGCGGTGGTCAGCCCCGGGCCGCCGCGGGCCCTGGTTGGCCGGTGCTCGGCTCGGTGTCGATCGCGGCGATCGTCAGCCAGGTCATCACCAGCAGCCAGAGGAAGAACGTGCTCGCGGCGACCCAGAACGCGAACACGCCGTTCCAGGCGAACGGCCCGGTCCGGAAGAAGTAGGCGAGGCCGCCCGGCAGGAACAACACGGCGGCCCAGACGTTGAAGTAGGCCGTCCAGCGCGGGTACACCGGCTGCTGACCGGTGTCTCGCAGTGTGGCCAGGGCGATTCCCAGGAACTGGGCGACGAACGTCGGGAAGGCCGGGATGATGATCTTCGCAACCCTAGACTAGTGGTCCGCGGGAATTGCGCCAACGGGGCCGCCGGCGGCGATGCGGCGCACTCGGTCGGCCCGAGGTCCTCAAGCGCGGATGCCGTGCAGGAAGACCGCTCGGACATCGCGCAGGGCTGTGACACCGACTTGCGAGTCACCCTGGACGACCAGCAGGTCGGCGTCGTATCCCGCGCCCACGCGACCCTTGCGATCGCCCAGCCCGCACGCCGCGGCCGCCAAGGAGGTCGCGGTGGCGAGTGCCTCTGCCGGCGATACACCGCCGTCAACGAGGCTGATCACCGCTTCGGGCATGATTCCGTGCGGCTTGCCGACCGAGATCCCACCGTCGGAACCGGACACGATGCGGACCCCGGCGCCGTGCAGGCCGGCGACCGTCTGGCCCCGTTGTTCGAGGCTGAGCCCGGTCTTCCGCATCATCTCGAGCACACCGGGCGGAGGTGTCGCACCGGGTACTGTTCCGAGCGTCGGACACACCGTCGTGGCGGACGCGACGAGATCCGCGACGACGGAGCCCGCGACGTCGATGCCATCGGCTGTGACGAACGTGCAGTGCTCGATGCCGTCGACCCCGGCCGCAACGGCATTCTTGATCGCAGCAAGGGAATGGGCGTGCGCGGTCACCCCGAGGCCGCGCGCGTGGGACTCCTCCACGACCGCCCGGATCTCCTCGACGCCGAACTGCACCCCGGCCGGATCGGTTCCCGGTGTGTTGGCTCCGCCGCTAGCCATGATCTTCACGATGTCGGCGCCCCGCTCGGCGCGCTCGCCCACCGCGCGCCGCAGCTGCTCGACCCCGCGCGCCTCGCCTCCCATGTTGGCGCAGTGCCCGTGCGGGCTGGTGATCGGCGGCCCGCTGCCAAGAACGGTCGGAAAGGCGCTGTCCCGGTTGCGGTCACGCCAGTCGATCACGGCCCATTCCCGGTCCCCCAGGTCACGCACGGTGGTCACCCCAGACCTCAGGTGCGCGGCGAGCGCGTTCTCGATGACCGTCACCAGCCCGGCGTCGCTGAACTCCGGGATCCGGTCGAGTGCGCCCGCGCCGCTGTCGCAACACAAATGGACGTGCATGTCGATCAGCCCGGGCAGCAGCGTTGTGCCCGGGAACCGAAGCACCTCGCACCCGCCCGGGAGCTCGGTGGCCCTTGAGTTCACCGAGCGAACCTGCCGGCCTTCCACGATCACGACCGCGCCGTCGGGCAGGAAGCGCTCTCCGTCGAACACCGCGTCGCTCTCGATAGCGATCATGCTCGCTCCGGCGAAGTACTCGGCGCACCCGCGCACGCGGCGTCGCCTATCCGACCACAGCCCGGCGACTCCACCCGGATACCAGGGCCGTCGATGACGTCATCGGGTTCGGGTTGCGCGCTCATCGGCTTCCGCCGCCCTTCTCGTGCGTGACCGAGCAGAGTCGTTGAGCCCGGCCGTGCCCGGAATTCCTAGCGCAGCGCGGGCAGCGGTGACTGGGTCGAGCGCCCGGAGGCGGTTTCGATGAACTCGACGGTCGAGGTGAGCTCGTGTCCTCACCGACCACGACCGCGTTCAGGCTGCGGGCCGGGTCCTTCATGGCATCGCATCCCCTCGTGGACCGCGGTCAGAATGTGGCGATCGGGTTGACCGGGCTGCCGGACGTACCGGCGAAGCGGACCGGCGCGACCGCGAGATGGAAGTCCCACTGGCCGAGCTCGGCAGCCGTCGTCGCGCACGCCTCCAGGTCGCAGTTGTCGAGCAGCCACAGACCCATCGCGACGAGGCCCACGGCGTGAACCGGCATCAACACGTCCTCGTACCCCGACGGCTGAACGTCCTGGGGGGTGTCAGCGCCGATCAGCGCGACCCCCCGTTCATGCAGCCACGGCAGGCAGGACACGTGCCAGCCGGCCTGCGTGAAACCGCTGGCCTCACCGGCCTCGTGCCGGACGCGGCCATAGCCGGTCCGCAGGAGTACCGCATCGCCGGATCGCACCCGCACCCCCTGGCGACGCTCGGCCTCCTCGAGATCGTCGGGAAACACACCCTGCCCCGGTTCCAACCACGGCACATCGCGGACCTTCGTAATGTCGAGCAGCACACCACGCGTGATGATCCCGTTCGCCGCCGCCGTGACGGCCGCCCACGCCGATCCCGTTGCGGCATCCACCAGCGAATGCGACCGCCCGTTGTACATCGTGCCGTCCCAGAAGATGTGGCACGGCGAGTCGACGTGGGTGACGGTGTTGCCGTGGAACGTAATGCCGAGCTGCTCGGACGAGAAGCCCCAACGCCGGTCGTTGTGGAACGCGGCCACTGGCATGTCCTCGGCGCCCGGCATGTCGGCGGCGCACGGGCACGTCGTCGTCGACCGCTCCATGTCTTGCGGTACGGCAACCTCCCAAGCGCACGACACGCTCCTGCCGTGGCGCACGGCCCGCGCCGCCGCCAGCCGGACGTCGTCGGTGATGTGGTTCAGAGTGCCCAGCTCGTCGTGGTCGCCCCACCGTCCCCAGTTCGACAGCGTGTTGAAGTACCCGAGCACGTCGTCCTGTGTGGGCACCGGTCGCCCTGCCGTCATCCCAGCATCGCTTCCTCCGGTCACGCGGTTCGAGGCACCGCGGGCAGGCTATCCCGACCTCTCCTTTGACATGCTCGATCGCCCGCCCGGACAGTCCCGCGCGGTTCGCCCCGGCGGCTCTCAGCCGGCCGGGTGGGCCTCGAACAGCGCGTCGCGGGCGGCGTGCCAGGAGGCCTCGTCCGGCGCGCACATCAGGCCACCGGACATCCGGCCGACCTGGAACGGCGTGCCGTCGAAGTGCGCGCTGTAGCCGCCGGCCTCCCGGTGCAGCAGCCAGCCCGGCGCGTGGTCCCACGGCATCAGCCGGTGGTAGGTGAGCAGGTGGCAGTGGCCGGCGGCGGCCATCCGGTACTCGTGGCCGGCGCAGCGCAGCCAGGTGTGGCTGCCCAGCCGGCCCAGGTTGGCGGCCAGCACGCCACGCAGCGGTTCGGCGACGAACTGGGTGCCGGCGACGGCCTCCATCTCGGCCACCGGGGCCGGCGCGGCGACCCGCAGCCGGCGCTCCGTCACCCCGCCCCGGCGCAGCCACGCGCCGCCGCCCTCGACGGCCACGGCCGAGGTGTCGGTCACCGGGTCGTGGATCACGCCGGCGACCACCCGCCCGGCGCGCAGCACCGCGGCCATCACGGCGAACAGCGGCAGGCCGGAGACGAAGTTCTTGGTGCCGTCCAGCGGGTCGACCACCAGGGCGAGCTCGGCCGTCTCCAGCTGGCGCAGGATCGCCGGCTCGGCGTCGGCGGCCTCCTCACCGATCACGACCGCTTCGGGATAGCGCGCCAACACCGCGCGGGTGATGGCCTGCTCGGCGGCCCGGTCCGCGACCGACACCACGTCGAAGGCCGACGACTTGCTGAACACCTCCGACGCGGCCAGGCGCCCGAATCGCGGCATCAGCTCGGCCCTGGCGACCGCGCCGAGCACGTCGTCGACAAACTCGATATCCATTGCGCCCAGCCTGCCGGATCGCGGCGATCGCCGCCCGGCGCGGGGTAGCGGCGAACTCCGACGGGTCACCGTTGGTGGGGACCCAGGCCCTGGCGCCGCTCAGCTCGACTGGGATCACAGCAGGGCTGTTGCACTCCCGGCCCCGGGCGTCGCCATGGCGCAAAGGTAAGCCCGACACGACCCGACATGCCAAGACTCATGCCAGAAGGTGATCAGCTGCCTGGGCCACAGATACGGGGTCAGATCTCTGACCTGGCGCTTCCGTGGAGCCGCCTCGGAGAGTCGAACCCCGTGCTCCGACACACCCCGTGGTGGACGATGGATGCATGATCGGTGACCGGTGGGGCGTGAGCGAGAGCGAGATCTTGCGCTCATACCCGTGCGACGACTTCGTCACCTCACCCGCGTTGCAGGCGTGGCGGGGCGTGAGTATCGAGGCGTCTGTCGAAGCGGTGTGGCCCTGGGTCGCGCAAGTGAGGGTTGCGCCCTACTCGTACGACTGGGTCGACAACCTTGGCCGCCACTCACCTCGCGAACTGGTGGGCCTTCCCGAGCCTCAAGTCGGAGAAAGGTTCACCACCGCTGGCGGGCGCGAGTGGGGCCAGATCGTCTCCATCGATCCGGAGAATCAGCTCACGGGCCGCATAATGGGCGCCTTCATGTCCTATGTCCTCGTGCCTCAGGGTCACGACACGACACGTCTGCTGCTCAAGATCGTCATGCGGACCAACCGCTGGGTGGCCCTCGGGCTCTCCATCGGAGATCTGATCATGGCTCGACGGCAGTTACTGAACTTCAAGCAACTCGTCGAGAGCCATCGACACCAGGAGGGCACCGACCGTCGGTGATCGCCGGTGCGAGCCGCCCAAGCTGAGCGAGACATGCCGTGCGGTCAGCTCGTCGGCAATGGCCCGGGCATCTGGCAGGGATCGGGCCAGCCGGTCTAGCTTGGTCACTACCAGGGTGTCGCCGTCCCGGCAGGCCGCGAGCGCTTCTCGCAGCCCGGGGTGCTCTCCGGTTGGTGCCGGTCAATCCGTGGTCGACGTAGATGCGGTTGGGCGCGACGCCCAGGCCGATCAGGCCATCTCGCTGAGCGGTGAGATCCTGCTGGTCGGGCGAGCAGCGCGCATAGCCGACGAGAAGCGCGGCCATGGCGCACCTCCGGAGAGTGGGTCGGCCCGCTCCGGTGAAGCGGTTGCCGAGCGGCCGTGGCCGCCGTGCCCACTTCAGCGCCGAACCGTCAATCCGAGAACGGATCCCCAACCGGACACTTAGCCTCGATCTGGCCACCGGCCCTTACTCACCAACGCAGGTGCCGCTGAGTCACATGTGGTCATCCCTGAATCCAAAGAAGAGGGTGATTTCGTGGGCGCCATGGCCGTGTTAGCTCCAGCCGCCGTCGGCTTCGATGGTTGCGCCGGTGATATAAGACGCATCTGGGGAGAGCAGAAACGCGACCACGGCGGCGATTTCGGCAGGTTGGGCCAACCGACCGAGTGCGCTCATCGAGCGGATGAGCGCGTCAAACGGTACATCGGCGAGTGCAGGGGGGGTGTAGTTGGCGCTGTAGCGGGTTGCCATGCGGGTGGCGGTGGCGCCGGGGGCGATCGCGTTGATGGCGATGTTCCGCTCGGCCAGTTCGGGAGCCAGATTACGCACCATGGCCGAGATGGCGGCTTTGCTAGCCGCGTACAGGGCGTGGTGATAGACCGCTAGGCGCACACTGACCGAGGAGCTGAGCACGATCCGGCCGCCGTCGGTCATCGCGGCGACCGCGGCCTGGGTGACGAACAGTTGTCCGGCTACGTTGGTCTGAAAGAGGCGATCGAAGTCGGCCTGGGTGATGGTTTCCAGCGCTCCGAAGTGCTCGACCCCGGCGTTGCTGACCAACAGATCCAAGCCGCCGAACTCCGATACCACCGCGCCGACGAGTTCGTGGGTCTGCGCCGCGTCGCTGACGTCGCCGGGGAAGGCCGACGCGGCACACCCCTGGTCGGTCAGTTCGCCGACGAGCGCATCGGCGGCGGCCCGATCGGATCGATAGTTCACCGCGACGGTAGCTCCCTGGGAGGCCAGGCGCCGCACGATCGCGGCGCCGATTCCCCGGCTGCCTCCGGTGACCAGGGCTCGCTTGCCCGCCAGGGTCGGTGTCGATGTCATGGTGCTCCCTCTGTTCTCTCTGTCTGTGTCGTAGCGCTGGATGTGCGGAGGTCGTGGACGTCAATTAGTCAGCTACATTGACGAATGTAGTCATAGAGTGGCGCTAATGGCAACAGGTCCGGCACCACTGACGGGCATCGGCGGATGCCGGGTGGGCCGCGGTAGGCGCAGCGCCGCGGAGACGGCCTGGCGGTCGTGTCGGCGGTGATCTGGTGCGGCGGTAGCGACGTAGGGTGTGTTCCTCATGGGGGCGGGTGGGCGATGGAGTCGAGAACGGTATGAACGACGCGCAGCGGGTGGATCTAGGGGTGGCGTTGTTCATCCCGTACCGGTACATGGAGGATCGGATTTTCCGGGCCCTCCAGGATGCCGGGTTCGACGACTGGACCCTCGCCCAGTGCCGGGTGTTTCAACGCATCAACCCGGACGGTTCGCGCCTCACGGACCTCGCTGACCAGGCGCAAATGAGCAAGCAGAGCGCCGGCGTGCTGGTCGATCAACTGGAACGCTTGGGCTATGTCCGCCGGGTCCCCGACCCAACCGATGGGCGCGCCCGGCTGATCGTGATCGAGCAACGTGGCCGCCGAGCCGCTGAGCTGGCCATCGCTACATCGGCCGAGATCCTCTCGGAGTGGAAGGCCTACCTGGGCACCCGCAACTTCACGTTGTTGCACCAGATCCTGGATCAACTCCGCGAGATCACCGACCCCTACGCGCGGTAAACCCGGCCGCGCCGAGCCGTCCGCCCCGATCCCGTTCGCCCCGAGCCGCCGCGGCCAGCGGGCGCCAGCAGGCTTCCACTCCGCCTTGACATCATCAGAGTCATTGACTAGTTTAGTCAATGTCTCTGACGACTTCATCGGCATCTGAGCGATCCCGCCCGCACAGCACCGACGGCATTCGCTCACGCCGCACTCCCTGATCGAGAGGCAACACCGTGTCCACTGTCATCACCGGCGCATCAGGCCGCCTAGGTCGGCTCGTCGTACAACAACTCCTCGCCACCGGAACGCCGCCAGCTCAGGTTGTGGCCACCGGCCGAGACATCGACAAACTCGCCGACCTCACGCGCGTTGGGGTCACGGTGCGGCGCGCGGACTTCGCCAACCCGAGCACCCTCGACGACGCTTTCGTGGGCGCCGACGCGATGCTGCTGGTCTCGACGACGACGGTCGGGGAGCGGTTCGACAACGCCCGCAACGCCATCGACGCGGCGGCCCGAGCGGGTGTGTCCCGGATCGTGTACACCAGCATCGTCAACGCCTCGACCGCGCAAATGACGCTCGCTGACGAACATCGCCGCACCGAGGACTACCTGCGTGACAGCGGTTCGGCGTTCGTCATTCTGCGCAACGGATGGTACGTGGAGAACTACACCGACCAGCTCCCGATGATCACCCGGTACCACGCATTGTTGGGCAGCGCGCAGGACGGTCTCGTCAGCGCGGCCAGCCGACGCGACTACGCGGCCGCCGCCGTCGCGGTGCTGACGCAGGACGGGCACCTCGGAGCGACCTACGAGCTCGGCGGAACGCCGTTCACCCTGACCGAACTCGCCGCCACGATCAGCGACGTCCTCGGCACCCACATCGCCTACCAGGACATGTCGGTCGCTGACTACACGGGCGCCCTGATCGCTGCGGGGCTGCCGCCAGAGATGGCCGCCGCCGTCGCCGACGCCGATGCCGGCCTGGCTCGCGGAGAGTTGTTTACCGCTAGAGACGACCTGGTGAAGCTCATCGGCCGGCCAGCAACCACGGCGCACGAAGCCGTCCAGAACGCGGCGACCATCGAAGAGTCGCGGTGAGCACCTCCGGACCCAGCGTCGATACCCACGAGATGGTTCTGATCCACCGCGTCATCCGGCGCGAGTTCGGTCAGCTCCCCCGACTGTTCCGCTCCGCGACCCATGACCGTGCGCGATCCAAGGCCATCGGCGCGCACGCCCGGGAGATGTTGCACTTCCTCCACACGCACCACACCGGCGAGGACGAGCTGCTCTTTCCCCTGCTGCGCGAGCGAGCCGCGCTCGACCCGGACCTGATGGACCGGATGGATGCGCAGCACGCGCAGATCAACGACGCCGTCGCGGCCGTCGGCGCGGAGCTGCCGGCGTGGACAGCGAGCGCGGACGCCGCCGCCGGCGAGCAGATGGCGGCCCTCATCGACGCCACGATGCCGACATTGATCGATCACCTGGCGCAGGAGGAGCAGAAGCTGCTCCCGATCGTCTCGGTCACACTGACGCAAAGCGAATGGGACGCGCTCGGCAAGCACGGCATGAGCGCGATTCCGGTCACGCGGCGGCTGGTCATCCTGGGCCACATCACCGAGGAAACCGATGACGCGGAACGGCAGAGGTTCATGCAGGTCGTGCCGGCCCCAGCTCGTTTGGCCTACAAGCTGATCGGCCACCGCCAGTTCACCCGCGAAACCACCGCGATCCGCGGCTGACCCATCTCGCGACCCGACACCAACAGAACGCCCCCACGCAGGGCGCCGGACACTCAATAGGCCAGCGCGTACGCAGACGAACCCCAACTGAACAAGATCACCATGGGGACCGGCGAGGTTCAGGGTGGCTTGAGCTCGACCCTGGGAGAAAAGGCCTCGTCATGCCAGCCGTCATGCCAGAAGTGTTTCGGCGGCCAACAGCTGAGCTACGCCTCTAAAATGCGCAGGTCGCTGGATGCGGCGCGATGAATCGCTAACCCTCGGAGCTGGCAGTCAGCCGACGTGGCCGCCGAGATGGCCACCGCTGAGCTCATCGTGGTTGTGGCTCCTCCGACGTCCGCCACAATTCTCCCATGAGCGACGACGAAGTCACCCTCACCCAAGACGACCGAGTCACCCACATCGAAGACGTACTCGCCACGGCGCCGATCGAGCCGGGCAAGCTCGGACATCACACCGTGCTCAGCGTCGGCGGGGCCAGAGTCATCGTGCTGGCGTTCGGACGCGGGCAACACATGAGAGAACACCGCAGCCACCACCCGCTCCTGCTGCAAGCCCTCGACGGCAAGGTCCGCGTCACTGCGGCCGAGCAGACCTTCGACCTTCGTCCCGGCGGGCTCTTGTACTTGCCGAATGCACTTGCGCACTCCATCGAAGCGCTCGAACCGTCGCGGGTCAGCCTCACTCCGATCGGAATCTGACTCTCGGTACCGGCGCTCCGGCCGAGACGAAGGGCGCTTTCACGACACGCACATGTCCGCGATGTCGGTCTCGGCGACGTCAGAAGACAACCCGAGTGAGTGGTGGTCAAAGTAACCATCGGGAGCCGATTCCTGCACCATCTGTGCCCCAATTCCTCAGCAAGTGTTGCCCGACTCTGAAAATGAGGACCCTGGCGTCGTTCGCCGTGGTCATGTCGGCGCGTGCTTCGTGGTCATGGTGGCGTCGTCCTACTCACGGTGTCGCCAGTCAGACGGAGCCGGTGATGTGGAGCGGCACGTTTGCGCGGCCGGTGAGGGGAGGTTCATCCGCTGTCCATCCTGGCTCAGCCGAGTACGCGGCTGATCGCGGGCAGCGCGTCACCGGGGTTGCGGACCAGGATGATCTGGGCGGTCGGCGCGTGGGCGTGGATGATATTGAGCACCCGGTTGAACCAGAGGGTTGTCTCCTCGGTGGGGGGAAGCTGAGGATCCTGGCCGCTGATGAAGCTGCCGATCACCACGCCGTCGTACTCGACCTCGCCCAACTCCTTGATCAGCCGGGCGTCGCCGGCCTCGTCGTCGGTGAGGACCACGATGGTGGCGGCCAGGCCGGCCTCCCGCAGGCGTTCCTGGACCGCCGCACCGATCTCCGGGTGCTTGCCGAAGCCCAGAACCCGCCACTGCGTGAGAACCGCCGACTTGAGAACCTCTGGCGTCGACATGTCCGCCTCCTACTCGTAAAATCAGATTGACCCCAAGTAAATTAACTTGATCGAGAGTATAGCCAAATCTAGATGGCAAGCGTCAAACGGACCCAGCGCACGTATCGCTCGCCGATGCGCGAGGAGGCCGCCCGCCGCACTCGCGAGGCCGTCATAGCGGCCGCCGGCGAGGTGTTCGTCGAGGTGGGCTACACCGCTGCGACGATCGAGCAGCTAGCCGTCCGCGCCGGCGTCTCGCGCCCGACCGTCTTCGGGGTCGGCAACAAGGCCCAGCTGTTCGCGCTCGCCCGCCAGCGGGCAGCCACGGGCGGGCGCCTTACCGCCAACGACGAAGGCTTCCAGCAACTCCTGGCGATTCCGGACGCGCACCGGCTGCTCGAGCGGTTCGCCGCCTTCACCGCCGCCATTTCGCGGCGGCTCGGGCCGCTGCAACTCGTGCTCGAGCAATCCGCCGGGAGTGACCCTGAATTGGCGCAACTGCTGGAATCGAGCCAGCAAGAGCTGCTCGAGTGCGCCCGTGGCGTCGTCGCTGCGGCAGCCGCGACAGGATCACTGCGCCACGACCTACCGCACCATGCCGCCGCCGACATGCTGTGGCTGCAGATCCAGCCCGCGAACTACCGACGCCTGGTAGACGAGCGCGGCTGGAGCCATCACGCGTTCGAACGCTGGCACGCCGCGACCATGACCGCCGCCCTGCTGCAGACCCGTACGACTTGATAACCGGAAGCGACCAGACCACGCCCGGCGCGGTGGACGTCCCGGCTCAGCGAGCGAGGACCCGGCCCTTCTGTATCTACGGCTGTCCGCACACGATGCCGCCACACCGCAAGCCCGTACCCCGCCCGGGACGGATGTGGATGCCCTCGGCCACCGTCCTGGGCGCGGCACCGCTCCTCGAAGGGTCGCCACGGCAAATGCCTTGTCGTCACACACGCGGAGGTTTGTCTCGAGCAAGCAGCTCGTCAAGGGACTCGCCGAGCCGCCCAAGCCACGCAATGACGTCGCCACGGCTGGCGACCCCGCCAAATCCGATGCCGACCACTGCGACAGCGAGTGGCAGCGACTCCCACGGCATGACCGCAAGCAAGCCTGCGAGGTCGCCTTTCCTCTCCCGACGCCGGTTTCACGTTGTCCCCGGGCAGAGAGGGTTTTTGACCGAAATCCGGCGTTAGCGAGGGTTTCGGCTGGTCGCAGGTCTGTCGTGGGTGACGGCTTGGGACGAGGGTGGCACGCATGAGACGCTCAGATTCTGGCCATAGCTACGGTGAGATAATGGAACAACGGCACCCTCGACCGACGGCGTTTCAGCATCGTCAGGCCCAAACACACGCCCGCGCTGACCCTGCTTCCTTAACGGAACACTGGTTCTGTTAACCTGGCATCGCCGCTGCGGGCAGGGGCGACGATGCCCGTGATCGGCACCGAGTCCCGCTACGCCGAGTCTGGAGCGGGTCGACGAAGCCTTGACTCAGGGTGGCCGCCGGGGGAGTGGATGAGCCCGTGCGGGGGGTACCCTCCGCCGTCACACAGGTTTGCCACGGTCGCTGGGGAGCGGACCAGCGGACGCGGTAGCCGGGCCCGGTAGTCGTCTCGGGGGACGAACCGGGCCCGGCTTATGCCCACGTCGCGCCATTACTAGCAGGGCGAAGCAGACGGTGCCGGTGGACTCCGGCATTCGTGCTGGGGAACGACCCGCTCTGTTCTAGTGGCTGGCGGGTGCCGTCGCAATCGGGCACCCCGGTTGGGGCGCCCAACGGGCGGCCAAGGTGCTCGCCGGTTCCTGGCTGGGTCATGGCTACGGCACCGTCTACACCCATACCGTCCGCCCTCACCCGTCGGGGCCCAGGGGCAAGCTCCGCATAAAGAAAGGGGCCGGCCCAGCATAATCGCCGGGCCGGCCCACCAGAGGGGGACATCAAACTATCTTGACTTCGATCCTGATCTCCGATGTACACCGATATGTCGCGGTGACCACCTCCACCCAGACCGTTCCTCAACCTCTTGTGATCCCTTGCGGACCTAAGCTTTGTGCCCTGGTCGTGCTGGCGCTTCCGCGTTGTCCGCTTGTGCTTACGGGTGGAATTTTTAACAGCTCCGAACGGGGGTGTCAACCGGGCAGTGATACCCGTCACACTCGCTCTTTGGGCCATGGTGTAGCACCGCGTGAGGTTGCCACTGATTCGAACAGATCGCCAGGTCAGCGCAGTGCGGTCACCGGGACAACGTCGGCCCTGGGGTGCCCAAGAGGAGCATCAGGTGCGAATTACGGATAGTGCACCCGGCATGTACGGACACCGATTAAACGTGAAATGGAAAGGGGGCCGGCCCAGCGAAATGGCCGGGCCGGCCCACTCGGAGGGATAAACTGTCCGGAGTTAGGTGGGTGGCGCGGAACCGCCGTCGACCGCCTCCGTCCGGACCGTTCCTCAACCTCCCACAATCCGTTGTGCACCACTGCTGTCGCGTCGCCTCGTGCGACGCTTCTCCGATGCTTCACTCTCTCTGACGGCGAATTTTTTAGCACCTGTACCCACCACAGTCAACCCCCAGATTTGCGGGTATACCCCGTCACGAGACGAGCGCACGGAAGGCTGCGACAGACGGTCGCGGCGACGCCTCAGCGAGTCCACCGCCACCGAGGGGCAACCGCCCAGCGACTCGACTGAGCGCGCACATGCGCGGGCATGCTCTGCGTTGACGCTGAACAGTGTCGGAGCTGGCGATTAGTGCGCTGGCCATGGGCACGGTGCTCGACCGCTTCCTCGCCGCTGAGATCAGTGAGGACCGAGCTCGGGGTGCTTTAGCGGACTAGCCACCGAACCAGTCGTAGACGCGGAAGGGCCCGCGGGTCGCGGGATCTGCTCAGTTCCCGGTGGCGGGTGGGCCGAGTAGGTCTAGGAACGGGCCGACCTGGTGCCCGTCCTGAGCGGGGTGTCGAAACGGGCGGTCCAGGTGCACCGTGTAGCGGTTCCGTCGCCCGACCCGGGTGTGGGCTACGTATCCCGCGGTCTCGAGGTCGGCCACGATCGCCTGAACGGTGCGCTCGGTGACCCCGACCACCTCGGCCAGATCCCGCATCCGGGCATCCAGATTTTGGGCGATCGCCACCAGGGCGCGCCCGTGCGCGGTCAAGAGCGTCCAGCCGCCCTGCTCTTCTGCGTGGGACATCGCCCCGATCCTAACCCCGCGAGTCAAAACACGCGAGGTTTAACATACGTTTTTATTGACGTGAATCTGGCGACGGCTTACGCTGCTTGGGCGCTTGCTCATGGACCTGTGGATGAGAGGCCCGCGACGATGATCAGCCTTTTCTCTGCATCTTCGGGGAACTCCCGAGTCTGGCGCAGCTCTGCCGGCGAGACCGACCGTGAGGTGCCCGGATCGGCGCCGCCCGAGCCGCTACTGCGGGCAATCCCGACGTGGCGCGGCGTCGACACGGTCCTTGGCCTGGTCGGTGAGCTGGATGCGTCCGACACCCACACCGTGCGGGAGGCCGTCCTCCGCTGCCTGGCGCGGAAACCGGACACCCTCTCCCTCGACCTCAGCGGCCTCACCTTCTGCGGCGCCGCAGGGATTCACTGCCTGTGCTGGGCGCTGGGTCGGGCCGAGGCCGACCACGTCGAATTCCGCATCGTCGCCGCACCTTCCTGGTTGTGCCGCGTGCTCACCGCCACCGAGGACTACGACCTGCTGGCCGCGATCTCCGGCCCACCCCGACCCGCGCCCGCGCCTGCGCAGCGCGTTATCTGATCCGCCGTAGGACGGTCATGACCGAGTATCTGGGGCAGGCGCTGGCTCATCGAATGAGCGAGCTCGCCATAGACCTGCGGGCCGAAGACAACCGTGATGGCACGCTACGCGCGATCGTGGACGGCGCCCTCGACCTGGTCCCCGCCGCGAGTTGGGCCGGGATCTCTCTTGTCCAGGGCAAGCGGGTTACCGTCGAGGCCTCCAGTCACAATCTGGTTGGCGAGCTTGAGCAACTGCAAAGCGACTTCGGCGAAGGGCCGTGCTTGAGCGCGATCCGCCAACAGCACACTGTCCACGTCGCCGACCTCGCCAAACCGGGCCAACTATGGCCGCGCTTCGCGGCTGCCGCCGTCGAGCGCGGGGTACGCAGCATGATGTCGCTGCGGTTGTTCCTACGCCGGGAAACCCTGGGCGCGCTCAACTTCTACGCAGCACAACCGGAGGCCTTCGCCCCGGACGCGGAGATCCTTGCCGACCTGCTCGCCCAGCACGCCGCGGTCGCCCTCGCCGGGGCCACCCGCGAACACCACCTCAATGCCGCGCTGGTCAACCGGGACATGCTCGGGCAGGCCAAGGGCATCCTGATGCAACGCGACGGGCTCACCGCACTACAAGCCTTCCAACTACTGGTCCGCGCGTCCCAGGACACCAACATGAAGATCGCCGACGTCGCTCGCTGGCTGATCACCGACACCGAAAACAATGCCCGTGACCAGCACCCCACCGAGCGCACCAGGCCGCCCTCCCCGTCGCGGCCAGCCACGACAGGCATCCCGGGTCGATGTGTCGCCTCGTAATCCGGTCAACAGGTCATGTGGCGGCTGGCACGGTACGGGTCGACGGCGAGACCGTGACCGACCGGCGAGTCCAGCGCCCCCACCGTGCCGCATCGTGCCGTGGTCGAGGTCGAGCTAGGCGAACCACGTGGCTCGGGGCTCGCCCGGTCAGCGGGTGGGCGGTCGACCGCCAACTACGCGACGCGCTGAAGCCGGCGCGTTTACCTGTGAATTACTCACCCCGACGCAGCATCCAGCCCAGCTTGCCCCGGCGGATGGATCCGCGGTTCGAGAAACGGCTGATGCGCCGGTCGTAGTCGCCCGGTTGGCGATGTCAACCCAAACTGGCTCCACCGTGACGGACGCAAGTGGCCCCACCTGAGTCTGGCCCAGAGGTTTGGCGGCTTGGCGGCCCGTGGGTTATCCCCAGAAGATGCAGGTGGGGTCGCGGTCGATCTCGGTGAGGAGGTCGTCGACTCGTTGTGAGGGAGCGAGTGGGTCGTAGGTGTGGAAGCGAAGATGGCGGTCACGCCAGTACAAGGTCCACGACTTGTCGGCGATGGTGTAGCGCAGACGGGCGATCGGGAAGCTGGTCCAATCCGGCCCGAAGTCCTCGCGCCAGGGAGTGCGCCGCTCGACGATCGTGAGGTGTCGCGGGGCGAGCTGGCACTCGACGCGGACTTGGTGGCGGGCGTGCTCGGGAATCCGCGCGGCGCACCACCGCTGTACTCGTGCAACGTCCAGCTCGGGCAGCGCCATCGGGGTCACCGACCGTTAGGTGACTGTGCCGCGGTGTTGAGGGCGTCGAATGCGACGTCGAGTCGCTGTTGGCGACGCCGGTTGGGTTCGTGGTTGGCTTCGGCGGCCACGAACCCAACCAGCTCCTCTAGGTCCTCGTCTGCGACAGTGTTCCGGCTGACCTGGGACGACTGGGGCGGGTTCGATGACCACGTGGTAACCCCGAACGTCGAACACACCCCCGACGGGGTCCAGCTGGCCTACGGCCCCCGGGTCCCGCTGCTGATGTTCGGCGGCCGGGTCAAGGTCGGCATCGACAGTCGGTGGAGCTCCCACGTCAGCATCGGCAAGACCGTGCTGGACCTGCTCGGGCTGCCCCCGCTCGGAGTCCCCCGACTCGATGAGGCACCCAGCCTGGCTGATCTGATCAACCCTGGTCCGTCCATGCCCACGCCCCCGGCGTTCGGCACCACGATCACCCAACCCACCCCGCCCAACCCCACCCCCGCCCCGAACCCGGCGCCACCACCCCCGACCAACACATCCGCGTCTGTCGGGCCGGTCTTCCTGCGCGACGGGTCCACGCTGCCCCCACCCAACGACCAACCCGTCACATAACCCCAGCCGCGCTTAAGGCCGGGAACCCGACGGTGCCTCTCCGGGCGGCCTGGTTGTCGTCACCGGGCGGTGGACCGTTCCCGATCTTGTAGACAGCCGGTCGTAGACTGCCGCTGATCGCAGCGGAGGTACTCGCGTGGCGACACGCCGACACTTCACCCAGGAGTACAAGGACCAGGCCGTTAGCCTCGTGCTCAATTCCGGCCGCACTATCGCTGAGGTAGCGAAAAGTATCGGCGTCCACGAGATGACGTTGGGTAAATGGGTGAAGTCAGCAAGAGAGTCCGGTCGCACTCCTGACAAGGACTTGTCCGAGTCTGAACGTGCCGAACTGATACGGCTACGTAAAGAGATCGCCATTGTGAAGATGGAGCGGGACTTCGCAAAAAAAGTTGCCACCTGGTTCGCGAAGGAACAGCCGTGAAATACGCGGCGATCGCGGACTGGGCAACCGATGAGCAGTTTTCGGTTACGTTCATGTGCGACCAGCTCGGAGTGATCCGGCAGGGCTACTACCGATGGCTGACCTCAGGGCCGTGCCAGCGCGAACGCACCGACGCCGAGCTCACCGAGACCATCCGCGAGATCCACCAAGACCTGCACGGCCACCCCGGGGTGCGCCGGGTCTGGGCTGAGCTGGTCGTGCGCGGCGTGCGGACCGCTCCCAAGCGGGTCTGGCGCCTGATGCGTGCCGCCGGCCTGCAAGGACGCCACCCCCGAGCCTGGAAGAAGACCACCGTCGCAGGTCTACGCCCTATCGACGCCCCAGACCTGATCGGCCAGGACTTCACTGCCGACGCACCCGACACCCGCTGGTGTGGCGACATTACCTACGTCCAGACAGTCGACGGCTGGGTCTACACCGCGACTGTGATCGACCTGCACTCCCGCAAAGTGGTGGGCTACGCCGTCGCCGATCACCTGCGCACCAGCCTCATCGTCGAGGCCCTCGCCGCGGCACTGGTCACCCGTAAACCCCTGGCCGGGGTCATATTCCACAGCGACCGAGGCTGTCAATATACGTCCCGAGAATTCGCTAACTTCTGCACCGAGAACGGCGTACAGCGCTCAATGGGTCGGCGCGCTACTTGTTTCGACAACGCGGTCGCCGAATCATTCTTCGCAACCTACAAGAAAGAACTCATCCACACCCGGCCATGGAGCGGTGCGACCGAAGTACAACAACAGACATTCCTCTGGATCGAAAGCTACTACAACCGCCGCAGGCGACACTCCACACTCGCCTACTTGACACCCATCGAATACGAGCTAGGGTTCAGAAAACTTACCGAACTGGCAGCCTAAACCAGTGTCAATGAAATCGGGAACAGTCCACGGTGACCCTTCGAGCACATGTTGAGAAACGATGCCCGCGACAGTGTCCGACACCGCTGGGCCGCCAACCGGGGTTCGTCAGCGCGGGGTGGTCGCTGTCCACCGCTGTGGACAGCGCGGTTGTGAGCGTCGGCGCCCTCTCGGCCACCACCCGGGCCGGACACGGCGACTGGCACCGGCTGCTCACGCTCCTGCTCGACGGCCTCCGGCCACGGCCGTACCCGCGCCCTGACACCCGCGAGGAGCAGGTGGTCGAACCGGCGGTGGAGTTGGGGCGCTCGTGCCCCATGGCCCGTGACCACACCGGGACCGCGTTTGTCTCGCCGCGCTCGGCGGCCCAGCGGACGGAGCGCGCGCTTGCCCTCCTGGGGACAGAGCTGGCGCTACGGCCCCGGTGGCGCACTCACACCCTGCGAGCTACCTGTTGAGAAATGGTGCCCGCGACGATTCTCGACATCTGTGAGCTGCAGCAACGGTGTGACCTCCAGCGATAAGTGGCGCTGTTCTCCCACCACTATCTGGCGTGGCGTCAGGAGTTCATGATCGCGCAAGTCCCGCAAGCCGATCCCTGACCGGGACGCGGTGTTCTGCCTGAGCCGCTACTCTCGTACACCATTGCAGCACGATGGACAACGCCGACGAGGCCGATCAACTCCGAGCGGGTCCGCACCGTCGGTGCTCAGGGGACGAAGGAGCTTGTCGACGCCGAATCCCTAACGGGTCGGCCTAACCTCTGCCATCCGGAGGGTCGGGTTCTTCCGTAGTGTTCTCGCGCCTGGGAAGCAGCCGCAGCCGGGGTAGCGAGGTTGTCGCGCTGGACGCGCGCGATGGCGGCAGCGTTGTGCTCCTCGATCGATGCTCGGGTTAGCTGATGGGCCGTCGTCCAGCGCCGCTGAGCTGGTACTCCGGTGCGGTGGCGGGGTCGGCAGCGAGCTCGAGCACCGCTTGGGCGACCTGCTGGGGGGTCAGAACCGGTTTCAGGGCGTCGACGAAACGGTCGGGGTCGACGCCTTGGCGCGCGGCGTAGCCTTTGACCCCTACAGCGCCGACACCCCCTAGCGGGGTCATCTGCGGCAGCACGGTGACGAACCGGATGTCCAGCCCGGCCCGCCCGGCCTCCTCGCTCGCGTATGCGGCGATGTTGCGGATAGCGGATTTGGCGCCGGCGTAGCCTCCGCTCAGCGGTGATCCGCGCAGCGCGGCGCCACTGGACATGGCCACCACCACGCTGCCCGGCGTCAAGGGCTGCAGTAGCGCCGCCTGGGTCCAGGTGAACACGTGGCGGGTGTCGACCTGCCAGTTGCGGCTGAAGGTCTCCCAGGTCTGCTCGTGCACCGGGGCCGAGTGCGGGGTTTCCCCGGCGTTTAGCACCAGCAGGCTCGGCTGGTGTTGGCCGATCATTTCCCGGGCGAGGGCCTCGTCGGTGGCGTCGCCGAGCACCGGGGTAAAGCCCGCACCAAGCTCGTCGCGCACCGCGTACAGCGCCCGCTCGTGTCGGGCGATGCCGATAACATTGGAGCCGGCCGCGACGAGCGCGGCGGCGATCGCGCGCCCGAAACCACGGCTGGCGCCGGTGACGACGGCATTGTGGAATGAATCAGACATCACGCACTCCTTGACGAATGGTTTGACTGGTGTATCGAGACGGTCACATTGAGACCTGGTATCTGGCATTCGAAGACTGCCGACGGAGATCGGTCGCCGCGCCACCCCCTATTCCGACCGGGGCGGCGGCGTCACAATCTGCGGTGTTGTAAGTATTGTCATCACGCCATCCCATTCCGTCTGTTGTCCGCCGTTTACGTATATCGCCGACTCCCCGAGGCGTCGGGCGCCGATAGGGTAGGCCCCCGCAGGGTGGTCGGGTCGTCTTACGGTGCGGTGGGCTCGAACGTGGAGCGGTGGTCCCGGACGAACGTCTCCAGAGTTTGCGGCGGTGACCCGCCGATCGCTTTGACCACGTCGGTGACGAGGTCCTGCTCACCGTGTTTGTGGGCTTCGGCTACCTGGCTGAGGTGCTCGACCAGCAATGGGGGGAATCCGCCCTGGGACAGGGCCTGCCGCCAGTTCTCGACCGGGATGTCCACATACTGGACCGGGCGGTTGAGGACGCGTCTGAACGTGTCGGCTTGTTCGGCCATGGACAGCGCCACCGGCCCGGTCGTGACATAGGTTTTGCCGTGGTGTGGGCCGGGGTTGGTCAGGACACCCACGGCGACACGGGCGATGTCTTCGCCGGCGACCGGGGCATGTCTGCCCTGTCCGAAGGGCAGATAGAGTTTCCCTTCGGTTCGAATGGTCGTTGGGTTGGCGATGGTGAGTAGGTTCTCCAAGAAGTAGGGCGGCCGTATGTGGGTGACGCCGATCCCGGACCAGTCGAGTACCCGCTCGGCCAGCCAGTGGCCGCGAGCGGCCGGGCTGGCGTGATCCGGGCGGGCGGTGATCTGAGACATGTTCACGATCGAGCGCAGACCCGACTGTTTACCGGCGGCAGCGAACGTCGTCGTCGCTTCCAGGAGGCTGGCGTCGAGCGGGTAGGTGAAGTACGCGCCCCCCACGTCTTCGAGGGCGGCGCGGACGGTGCTGAAGTCGCGGACATCCCCCACCACGATCTGCGCGCCCAGCATCTTGAGCGTGGCGGCGCGCTCATCGTCTTGACGAACGAACGCCCGAACTCGGTGCCCCTGTGCCAGCAACTGGCGGGTGACGTGGTTACCGGTCGCCCCGTGGCTTCCTGCCGCACCTACAATCAAAAAATCTGTCGAACCCGATGCTGTCATCGGATCATCACACCTTTCCACTTCTCTTCATTCTTCGATTGCGATGATCACCCCGTCGTGGTGATCCGAGTTCTGGCCGGATCGCCTTGCGATCCAGTACAGCTGGCTTGTTGCGGTGGCATCCCCGCGTGTGTCCGGGCCGCCGGCCGGTTCCTATGCGCCGGCGGGAGCGCTCCAGGCCCGCCCTGGTCCGCCCAGCGAGGGCACTGGCCGTGACGGACGCTGACACGGCGCCTGGCGTTCGTCGAGGCGCACGCCGATCACGGCCAGGTGCAGGGCACCGACCAGTCCATCGACCAGGCCGCGTCCGATGCCCCTGTCCGCGCCGGTGACGAGCGCCCACTTCGGTGAAAGAGTGGTCATGATTTGGTCACTACCTCCGATCCTGCCTCCGTCGGTACGGGCCTTCACCGGTAGAAACCCGCCTGGTCCGGGAACTCACCGACGAGTTCACCGCTCGGCTGGTGTTGCGTGAGCGGGCGGCGCCCCTGCCGGGCCGCCAGCGATCCGTTCCCGGTGACGATCGAGCGACGGTGGGTGGCGTTCACGCTCGCCAGCCCCGATGAATTGGCGCTGTCGGTGGTGTTCTCACTAACAGTGCGAGGTCCGTCGGAA
Source organism: Pseudonocardia sp. Cha107L01 (assembly GCF_052566575.1). NCBI lineage: Bacteria > Bacillati > Actinomycetota > Actinomycetes > Pseudonocardiales > Pseudonocardiaceae > Pseudonocardia > Pseudonocardia sp. Cha107L01. Next base: position 1,886,118 of record NZ_CP199579.1, on the reverse strand, counting down.
GATGAGGCGTATGGATCACACGACACTGCACCGTGCCCAAGCCGGCGACGGCGAGGCGTTCGAGCAACTCGTCGAACCCCATCGCCGGGAGTTGCTGGTGCACTGCTACCGCATCCTCGGGTCCCTCCAGGACGCCGAGGACATCCTTCAGGAGACGCTGTTGGCCGCGTGGCGAGCACTCGAGAAGTTCGACGGCCACTCGTTGCGGGCCTGGCTGTACCGGATCGCGACCAACCGGTGCCTCAACTACCTACGCGACGGGTCCCGCCGACCCGAGTCACTCATTCTTTCGGCGCCGATGCGGGCCAGCGAAGAACTCGTCAGCTCCGACGAGCCATGGTGGCTAGAACCCTATCCAGATGCCCTCCTCGACGAGGCTCACCTCAGTCCCGAGGCGCGCTACGACGCCCGCGAGTCGATCGCGCTGTCCTTCGTCGCGGCGCTACAGCAGCTACCGGCCCAGCAGCGCGCCGTGCTCGTTCTGCGCGACGTCCTCGGTTTCTCCGCCGCCGAGACCGCCGCCACCCTCGGTGTCACCAGCACGTCGGTCAATAGCACCCTCGTGAGAGCACGAGCCGGATTTCGCCCCGAACAATCACCTGATCACATACGGCTTCCGCGCTCCCACCACGAAGCCGAAGTCGTCGAACGCTTCGTGAACGCATTCCAGAGCGGAGACGTGCACCAAGTCGTTGACCTGCTCACCGACGACGCGAAACTGCTCATGCCACCCGAGCCCCTGGAATGCCACGGACCACACCACATCGCCGCGTTCCTGCAGAAGATGAGGCTCTTGGGGCCCGACCTCACCCTCGTGCCGACCCGCGCGAACAACCAACCCGCCCTCGGTTACTACCTCCCCGACCCCGTCGCGCCCATCCTGAGGGCACGCGGTCTACTCGTGCTCGAGCTCAACAACGATCAGGTATCGACCATCACCCGGTTCAGCGACAAAGGAATTCTGGCGCGGTTCGGGCTGCCCCGGACACTCCCGACCACCGAAGACCCAGGAACCATCTGTCCGCCAGGCCATTAGCGCGCGACGACGACGACGGTCCCCGCCAGGGTCCGTAGCTGATTCTCAGGCCAGGGCCCCACCGCGAAGGCGGTCATGCTCAGTCAGCAAGATCCAACGGATTTACAGCTGTTCCTCGGACAAGGGTATGGAGAGGCGCCGACCCATAAGCCGATCCCGCTGCGGGACACCTCATGGAGCGCGGTCCGCTGAGCGGCGGCGTTGAGGTTCGTGCTGCTGGCGTTACGCAAGCTCGTCGTGTCGAACGCCGCAAACCTGGGCATGCCGCGAACCTAACGATCGCCACGTCATCCTCACCCCTCGGAAAGAGCCTGGCTGAAGCGGATCAGGCTGCTACGGGACCGGATCATCCAGGACGCCCAGGACGCCCTGGAGTTTCTGTCCAAAGCACTCCGCGTCGCCCGCGCCATCGTGGACGCCGAGAAGCACCCCGACGAAGCCGTCGTCGTGCTCGACGACGACCACGTGGGTGTCCTGTCCCGGATCATTCATGACCACGCAGCGCCCGGGTTCACAGTCACCGAGAGGAACCTCGCCGAGGAGATCGACCAAGTGGTCACCCGCACCCTCTCCCGGTCATGGGACAACGCCGACGCTCACAACCGAGGCGTCCGCCGCGCCACTGCCGCAGTCTTCCGCAGGTACATGTTGAAGCCGGTGGATGAGCCGTATGACTCCACCGTCGCCTACATCGAAGCCCACTACCTCGTTGACTGACGAATGCCCGAAGGACCGGCAATCCGCGGCGGTTCCAGGGCCTTGTCGCGCCGCACGAGATTGACCATCGCAGTGTCGAACTTGGCAACCGCCCGCAGCGACCGCCGAAGAAACTGCCACCGCCGCGACCCGGGACAACGCCGACCAACCCGGCGCAGTGGTCGACCCGCCCGTAACTGGTAGTCTGGGATATATTATTGAGAGATCACCGATAACTGATATGTCAACTACAACGCGCTGAACTGGCATTATGTCTCGTCATGGACGACGACAAGCTTGCCGCGGGGGCTGAGTCGGCTGTGGTGGTGTTGTCCGAGAGCGCGTCTGAGCGGCGGTGATTGGGTCTGCCACGCCGGGATCGGCACCCTCGCGCGGGTCTGAGGGCCGGGGGCGGATACTCACCGGATGACCGCCTCGACGACCAAGATTGAGCGTTCGGCGCCGGCGATCCGGGCGGTGCTGGCGGAGGTGTCGCCACCGGAGTGCGCGCGGTTCGAGGCCGAGTTCACCGAGAGCCTCGCGCGGGCGAGCGCCGAGTTCGATCTGGCCCCGGCCGAGGCGGTGTTGGACCGCTGGTGGGGCATCGCGGTGATCCGGGTGAACCCGTTGTCGGAGCGGGAGGCGGCCCAGGTGGCCGCCGCGAAGGCGGGTGAGTTGACCGGGCTTCGTACCCGGGACGTGCAGGGGAACTGGGTCCAGGTGTAGATGCCTCGCTACGGCCCGGTGTGGCTGGAGATCGCGGCCGAGCAGTACACCGACCTGCCCGAGGCAGTTCGGGCGCTGGTCGACCTGCGGCTGGAGCAGTTGCTAGAGAATCCGCACCAGCAGCCAGCGTCGGGATTCTCGAGCAAGCTCTTGTCAGGCCGCAGGCGCCTTTCACAGACGCAGCGTTCTGTCAGGGTCCGGTGTTTGACTCGGCGACCGGAGGTGGTCGCGGTGTCGTTCGTGCACGGTCACGCGCGCGCCGCGGGCTGGGTGGTGGCTCATGTGCGCCGGCCCAACCTTCCCGAGGCTGGGCAGTTGCCGTTGCTTCCCGCGACCCCCGATCCCCCAACGGCATCCAGGTCATCGAGCGCCAGCTCGCGCCGCTTCGGCGACCAGGGAATAGGACTGCAGGCGGTCGGTGCGAGCGGGAATCCGTGTGGTCACGATGAGCTCGTTCGCCGTTCATACGGGGGACAGTGCGCCTTCCATTGCGAAGGCGAGCTGTCGAAGGTGCAGGCAGTGCCCCAGCGGGTGGTGGTCGATGCTGTGCCCGGTTCCCCGCGCGAGGATGGTCTCGACGTTGGGTGATCCGGTGAACAGCGCGGCGAACTCGGCGACCGTCCTTGGTGTTCCCTCCCACAGGTTGTCGAACTCCCCCACTGCGTAATGGATCGGAACCCGGACGCGGGGTGCGTTCTCCGGGAGACGGGCAAGCCAGCGGGGTGGCTCGCTCAGCTCGGCGGTGACCCCGGGCGCGTAGGAGGCTCGCGCCGCCTCGAGCAGTTCTGCGGCAGGCGCGGTCCCCTGGGAGAGCAGGAACTGGTCCTGTGTGGACACGGGAAGGGCGAGGGTGGGCTCGGTGTGCACGGCGGCGAGCTTCGCGAATTCATGTGCCTGGCGCCCGCCGTCGGCGAGCGTGCAGCCCACACCGGTGACGATTAGGCCGCGCAGATCAAGGCCGTAGTCGCCGGCCGCGATGTCGACGCCGATCATGCCGCCGATCGAGTGTCCGATGACGACGACCCCGTTCGCACCGAGTTGTCGCGCTGCCTGGGCGGCGGCGGTCGCGATCAGCTCGGCCTGTCGCTCGAAGGCAGAGTCGGCGGCGGGCACGGGCGAGCTTGACCCGTAGCCGGGGCGGTCGAGCGCGAGCACGTCGAAACCGGCCGCGATCGCGGTGTCGGTGAGTGAACCGGCGGGCAGCGCCGGGACCTCGAAGTAGCGTCCGGTGAACCAGCCGCCGTGCAACAGCACGAGCAGTGGCAGTTCGTCGCGCCGGTCACCGGGTGTGTACCTGCCAGCGATGGTGTGTCCCCCGACGTCGAATTCCAGCTGCTTGCTGGGGGCGCGTTGTGTTTGGGGACTGTGCGAGAGGGTCATGGGTACTCCTGGCCAGCGGAGGAGTCAGGTGAGGGAGGAGGTGCCGGTGGACAAGACCGTGCTCAGGCTCACCGTGCCCTCGTTGATCTGCCAAGGGACCAGGCGATACGTACGGATTCCGTTCGCGTGGAAGGGATCTGCGTCGACGAGCTCCTTGGCCTCGTGTAGAGAGGCGGCGCGCAACACCATCATCCCGGCACCGGAGAACCGGAAATCGTCGTCGAGGAAGGGACCGGCGAGGAACAGCTTCCCTGAGCTTTCCAGATCCGCGATCCAGGACTTGTGCTCATCGACATGGGGACGCATCTCGTCCGGGGACATGCTCACTGGTTCGGTGAAGCAGATGAAGTAGACCTGCTGCGCGCCGGAGTGCCGTTCGTCCGGTCTGGCTTGAACCTCGTCGTCCGTTGCCATGATCCTCTCCTTGGTGCGGGGTTGGGGGTCAGTTCGAGGCGACCGCTTTGGCGGCCTCGGCGATTGCGGCCGGCCCGGGAATCAGCGACCGCTGCAGGACGGGTGCCGCCGGGATCCTGGTGTCCGGCGTGGCAAGCCGGGCAACGGGTGCGTGCAGCCGCGCCATGTGCGCTTCAGTGATGCGGGCAGCGATTTCGGCACCGAGGCCACCGGTGCGGTTGGCCTCATGCACGACGAGAATCCGGCCGCATCCGAGCTGAACGGCCCGTGCGATGGCCTCGTCGTCGATCGGGTTGAGCCAGCGCAGATCGAGCACCGTGGCCTCGATACCGGATTCGGCCAGGGTGTTCGCGGCCTCGAGCGCGCGGTGCACCATCGTCCCCCAGGTGATGATCGCGAGGGAGGAGCCCTCGCGGCGGAACCGGGCCCCGCCGATCGGTTCGGGTTCCGCATTGACCGCTACTTCGCCCTTGTTCTGGTAGAGCTCGCGGGCTTCGACGAGGATCACCGGGTCGGGCTCGGCGATCGCCGCGCGGGTCATGGCATAGGCGTCGGCGGGGGTGGCCGGCACGCCGACCCTGATGCCGGGAATGTGGGCGAGGACGGCTTCCAGGCTCTGTGAGTGTTGGGCGCAGCTGCCGGGGGTCGCGCCTTGTTGCAGCCGGACGGTCATTGGCGCGTTCAGGGTTCCCCGGCTGATGTAGCGGACATTGCTCGCCTGGTTGACGACCTGGTCGAAGGCCACCCACAGGAAGTCGCCCCACATGATCTCGACCACTGGCCGCGCCCCGGCAAGGGCGGCACCGACCGCGGAACCGAGAATCGCGCTCTCCGCGATCGGGGTGTCGAAGACCCGCTTGGCGCCGAACTCCTTTTGCAGGCCCCTGGTGACCCCGAAGATCCCACCGGCGGCGCCCACATCCTCTCCGTAGACGAGCACTTCCGGTCGGGCGGCCAGCTCCTCGGCGAGTGCCGTATTGATCGCCTTCCAGTACGTCAGCTCCCTGGTCACTCCCACGGTGGTCGCGGGAGGTGTGGGCCGGACGGTGGCGGTGACATGCTCGCGTGCTGTTGCCGGGTCGGGTTCCGCCATGGCGAGCACCGCTTCGGTCGTCTTGTCGAGCTCGGCGAGAATCTCTGCCTCGAGGTCGTCCAGCTTGTCCGTGCTGACACCGCCGTCGAGCAGTCGTTGCCGCAGGCGGGGAAGCGGGTCCGCCGCCTGGGCTGCTTCGAGATCCTGCTTCGGACGATAGTGCTGGATGTCGCGGGTGTAGTGCCCGGACAACCGAGCTGTCTTGGCTTCGATCAGCGTGGGGCCCTCGCCGGCCCGAGCCCGGATGACGGCCCAGGCCACCGCGTTGTGCACGGCGCCCGGGTCGTTGCCGTCGACGGTGTCGCTGGCGATGCCATAGGGCTGGGCACGATCCGCGAGGTGCGCAGTGAAGGCCGTCATCGCCGAGGGGGTCATTTCGGCCCACCCGTTGTTCTCACAGACGACGATCAACGGCAGCTTGTTGGCGGCGGCGAACGCCAGGGCCTCGTGCACCGATCCCTGGTTCATCGCGCCGTCCCCGATGGAGGCCAGCGCGACCCCGCGGGTGTCCAGCCGCTCAGCGGCCAGCGCCACCCCAGCGCTGATGGGGACGCCGGCACCGACGATCGAGTTCTCCCCGAGGAACCGGTACTCGGGCGCGGTCAGGTAGGCCGAGCCGCCGCGACCGCCGTTGATGCCCTCGGCCCGGTGACACAGTTCGGCGAGCAGCGCCCCCACCGGTACGCCGCAGGCGAGCGCCCAGCCGTGCCCTCGATACGTCGGTAGCACCCGGTCGGCGGGACCGAGAGCCGCCAGCGCACCGGCGGGGATGGCCTCCTGGCCGAGGCAGAGGTGGACGGAGCCGGCGATGACGGAGTCCCTGCTCAGCTGCAGGACGCGTTCCTCGAAGAGCCGGATCGTGGTCATGGTCCGGTACGCCTCGAACAGATCGAGCGGGAAGACGTCGTTGGATTCCATGGAAGTTCCTTCCTTGCTGCGAATCCGCGCGCGACCGTCATGCCGATGGGCTTCGGCTCGGGAAACACACAGAGCCGTCAGTCGGCGTCAGTCGGCGTCGCGGGAACCGTGTCGGTCGAGGGAGAACCAGATGGCGTGCACCGGTTCGTCGCCGATGTTCTCCAGCCGGTGGGGCGTGGAGGATTCGAAGGAGATGGAGTCGCCGGGGCCGAGCTCGTAGCTCTGGAAACCGAGGCTGACCCGCAACCGTCCACTTTGGATGATTCCGTACTCGCGGCCGTGGTGTCGGACGAACTTGCCGTTCGCCGACGATGCGCCGCCGACCTCGTAGACCACGAAGAGGAAATCGACCTCGGCGTCGGTGCCGCGGGTGAGTCGCTGCCACTGGACGCCGGTTTCCAGGTCGATGGTCTGACGCTGGTCAGGGCTGCACACTGAGATTCCGCTGGCCGCGGGCTCCGACGAGGGCGGGCTGGGCGCCGGGGCGGAGATCTTCCTGTCGAACAGGTCGTCGAGTGAGAGGCCCAGGCGGTCGACGATGGCGTAGAGGGTGTTGACCGAGGCCTTGGACCTACCGGTCTCGATCTGCGAGATGAGGCTGGGCGAGACGCCCACCTCGGCGGCGAGTGTGCGCAGGGTCTTGCCGGTCTTGCGGCGCTGGGCACGCAACCGCGCGCCGATCTCTTTGTGCTCGGTCACGGCGGGCAGATCGCGAACGGGGCCTCGGAAGGTGGGCTCGTCGGTGTCTGCATTCGTCACGATCGGGACTATACGCATGCTTCACACCCGTTCAGCGCTGCTTGCCGGCCGGCAAGCCGGTCAGTCCGGTTCCAGGGCCGAGAACGCGACGAAGGTCCTGGTCAGTGCGGCAGGTGCGACGACGCCGTGAAAGTGCTTTGCGAAGTGCTCGCTCTCGCGATGCTTGGCGAAGGAGGCTTCTTCGTCGTAGACCTCGTAGACCATGAACGTGCACGGGTCTTCGGGCGAGACATGTGCCCGGTAGTCCATGACGCCGGGTTCGGCGCGACTCGGAGTGGTGATCGCGCGCAGCGCGTCCGCGACAGCTTCCCGTGATTCCTCGGCCACGGTGTAGGTGACGGTGAAGCAGTAGGGCACGGGGGGCTCCGTTCTGGTCCGGGAATGCTGGAGTGGGTCCTCGACCCGGTGCCCAGCCTGCCGCAACCGGCGACCCAGTGTCAATAAATACTTCAATTTTGTTCAGCGCTGTTGACTGTCAGGCTCGTTGGGTGTCTTCTAATACTTCACAACCGGCGCCCGTGCTCGCCGTGTTCGTCGCCACCACTCGCGAACTCCGAGGAGAACCACCGATGCCGAACCTGCGACGGTCGCTAACCGCAAGCCCTGGGGCGGGCAACGTCGACTTCGAGGAGCGGGTGAATTTCGATCGGTTGCGCAGCTACCGGCTCGGCCGGGCGGCAGAGGCGATCGAACGCTCCGACCTCGGCGCGGTGCTTGTCTTCGACAACAACAACATCCGCTATCTCACCAGCACTTTTGTCGGTGAGTGGACGCGGGACAAGCTCAGTCGCTACGCAATCTTGACAAGGACGGGCGAGCTGATCCTCTGGGACTTCGGTTCAGCAGCACTGCACAACCAGCTGTACGCGCCGTGGCTCAAGCCGGAGAACTGCCTGGCCGCGTACACCACGATGCGCGGCGCGGTGTCCAGCGAAGTCGACCTCATCCCCCATGCCGTCGAGGAGATCAAGGACCGGCTGGCCGACGCGGGCGTCGCCGGGATGCCGATCGGCGTGGACGTGGTCGAGCCCGCGATGATCTTCGAACTTGGGCGACAGGGCCTGGACGTGCGGGACGGGCAGCAGGTCATGCTGGGCGCGCGCGAGATCAAGTCGGGCGACGAGATCATGCTCCTGTCCACCGCGGCCGGCATGGTCGACGGGACGTATCAGGACATCGTCGCCGCTCTCAAGCCGGGCGTGCGGGAGAACGAGATCGTCGCACTGGCGAACAAGAAGCTCTACGAACTCGGCTCCGACGACGTGGAGTCGATCAACGCCGTGTCCGGGGAGCGCTGCAGCCCGCATCCGCACAACTTCTCGGACCGGCTGATCCGCCCTGGTGACCAGGCGTTCTTCGACATCATGCATTCCTACAACGGCTACCGCACCTGCTACTACCGCACCTTCAGCGTGGGTTCCTCGACAGCCCCGCAGCGCGACGCGTACACCAAGGCCCGGGAACTCATCGACGCCGCCATCCAGGCGATCAAGCCCGGGGTCTCCACGGACCAGGTCGCCAGGCTGTGGCCGGCCGCGGAGGAGTTCAACGCCGGGGACGAACGCCTCGCGTTCGGGCTGCAGTTCGGTCATGGGCTCGGTCTGGCGTTGCACGAGCGGCCCATCATCAGCCGACTCGTCTCGCTCGAACATCCCATGGAGATCCAGGAGGGCATGGTGTTCGCGCTGGAGACGTACTGGCCGGCCACGGACGGTGTGTCCGCAGCGCGCATCGAGGAAGAGGTGGTGGTCACGAACGACGGGGCAGAGGTGCTCACGAAGTTCCCCGCACAGGAACTGTTCGTCACCAACGCCTACTGAACCAGCTGACTACTGAGAGGTCCGCCATGAAGATCGCCATCGTCGGTGCTGGTATCGGTGGCCTGTCCGCTGCGATTTTTCTGCGCCGGGCCGGGCTCGATGTGGATGTCTACGAGCAGGCACCGGAGCTGACAGCGGTGGGTGCCGGGCTCCGGCTGTCACCCAACGGCCTGCGCCTGCTGCGCCGAGTCGGGCTCGGCCCAGATCTGGCCGCCGTAGGGGTGCGGCCAGATGTCGCCTGGGAGCTACGCCGCTGGGCGAGCGGCGAGATCATCTGGCGCGGGCCGCAGGCGGGTGGAGCGCCGCTCGATCACCTGCTCGTCCACCGGGCTGAGCTGCTCGACCTGCTGCTTGCCCACCTCGACGGCCCGCCACCGGCGCTCGGCCAGCAGCTGGTGGAGATCGACTGTCAGGACCGCATCGGCTTGCGCTTCGCCGGTGGCACCCTCGCCGAGGCCGATGTGCTCGTCGGTGCCGACGGCATCCATTCCCTGGTGTGCGACCGGTTCATGCCCGCCCGTCCCCCGATCGCCTCGGAAACCTCGGCCTTTCGCGCCACCGTTCCCATCGAGGGCACCGCCTTCGCCGAGGCTGCCGCCACGGCCCGTCTCTGGCTCGGCCCGGACAAGCATTTCGTCGCCTACCCGATCTCTGGTGGGCGATTGATGAACGTGCTCGGTGTGGTGCCGTCAACGGGCCGGGAGAAGGAGTCGTGGAGCGCGGCGGGCGATCGGGACGACCTAGCCGCCTCCTTCGCGGGGTGGGATCCCGCGGTCGTCGAAATGATCAAGAACGCGGAGGGGGTGAAGCTGTGGGCGCTGCTGAGCCGGGCACCATTGCAACGCTGGACCGCGGGGCCGATCGCGGTGCTCGGTGACGCGGCGCACCCCATGCTGCCGCACCTGGCGCAGGGCGCCTGCCAGGCGATCGAGGACGCCGCCTGTCTGGCCGGGGTCCTCGCCGAGGTCAGGACAGCCGAGGAGGCGGCCGCGGCGCTTCGGCGCTACGAGACGATCAGGCAGCCACGGGCGAGCGAGATCCAGCTGATGGCCCAGAACCAGGGCAAGGACTATCACCTGCACGACGGCCCCGCGCAGCGCGCACGAGACGAACGCCTTGCGGCAGAAGGGATCCGGGCCCAGCATTGGATCTACGAACACGACGCGGGGGCGCTGTGAACACGCCGGCTGTCGCCGTCCTCGGGCTCGGCAAGATGGGCTCTGCCATCGCCGGTAACATCGCCGCGGCGGGGTTCACCACGGTGCTGTTCAACCGCACGGCCGCCACCGCACAGCACCTGGCGGGTCAGCTCGGCGCCACTGTCGCGGCAAGCCCGCGCGAGGCCGCCGAATCGGTTGACGTGCTGATCACGATGCTCGCGGACGACGCCGCCCTCGACGCGGTGTACCGCGGCGAGAACGGGATTCTCGCGGGCCTGAGAACGGACGCGACCGCGGTGGACATGGGCACCTCCGGCCCGCTCGCCATCGCCGCGCTCGCACGGGAGGTCGCCGCGGCCGGCGGGTTCCTCGTCGACGCGCCGGTGTCCGGCAGCACCCCGGCGGCCAGGGCGGGGAAGCTGACGATCCTGGCCGGGGGCGAGGAGTCCGCGATCGCCAGGGTGCGCCCGATCTTCGATGCCGTCGGCTCCGCCACCCATCACATTGGACCGGTCGGCATGGGCGCGGCGATGAAGCTGGCGCTCAACCTGATCGTGCACTCGACCGGCCAGGCACTGGCGGAAGCACTCGTGCTGGCCGAGTTGTCCGGCATCGACCGCCACACTGCCTATGACGTCCTTTCCGCGAGCGCGGTCGCCTCTCCCGTGCTCTCCTTCCGGCGGAACAAGTTCCTCGACCCCGACGGCGCACCGGTCACCTTCCAGACCGCGTTGGCCCTCAAGGATCTGCGGCTTGCCACGGAGCTGGCCGGCTCCGTTGGTGCGCGTGCTCCGCAGGCCGAGGCGAACCTCGCGGTCCTGCAAGCGATGGTCGACGCGGGTGACGGGGACGAGGACGTCACGGCGATAGCCACGTACCTGCGTAGGAACACCCGATCCGAACCCAAGGAGTAGCGATGGCTCTGGTTCCGCTGCGTGAGAAGGACGAGATCGACGCCGCCGACCAGCCGACGGCGGAGGCGGGCCTGCAGGCCTTCGGGCGCCTGCTGCACACCTGGCAGGCGATTGCCAACCGGCCTGGCCTGCTGTCGGTGTACCTGCCCTTCGTGCGCACACTCACCGGACCCGGCGCGCTGGAGCAGAAGATCAAGGAGCTCGTCGCCGTCCGGGTCGGCGTGCTCAACCACTGTCGGTACACCGTCAGCCACCGGTGCACCTCCGCCCGGGCGCAGCAGGTGTCCGAAGAGGACATGGCAGCCGTGGCCGCCGGCGACTACGGGGGCTTCACAGAGGATCTGCGGCTCGCCCTGGAGTTCGCCGACGCGGTGACCCGTGACGTGCCCGCGACTCCCCTTGCCGAGAACGAGTTCGGCATCGACGAAGACCTGCGACGGCTGCTGTCGCAGCGGTTCTCGGCCGAGGAGATCGTGGAGCTGTTGATGTCGATCAGCATCTGGAACGGTCTCGCCCGCTTCCACCGGGTGATGGCCTTCGACCCCGACCTGCCGGCCGCGCCCGGGAAGGTCCGTGCCGCCCTCTAGCGGCCAACTCATACTCCCGAAGAGAGGAAAGCAATGACAATCGACGTGCGGCTTGACGGAAAGACCGCCCTGGTGACGGGCGGCAGCTCCGGCCTCGGTCTGTCGATCGCGAAGACCCTGCACAGCCAGGGTGCCTCCGTCGCGCTGCTGGCCCGCGATGCCGGCGCGCTGAAGGCCGCGGAGAAAGAACTCGACGGAGACGCCCCCGTGCTGACGGTGAGCGCCGATGTCAGCGACGCCGATGCCGTCGCTGACGCGCTGCGGCAGGTGCGGGACTGGTCGGGTCAGCTCGACATCCTGATCAACTGTGCCGGGCCGCGCCTCGCCCAGACCCCGCTGGTGGACACCGAGGAATCCGTGCTGGAGAACGCACTCGGCACAAAACTGGTCGGCTACGCGCGTGTCGCCAGAGCCGCCCTGCCCTATCTGGCCACCAGCGACAGCGGGCGCATCATCAACGTGGCAGGCGTGACCGCCCACTCGCTGGTGCCCGGCGCCGCCGTCACCGGCATCACCAACTCCGCGGTGGTCGCCCTGACCAGCTACCTCGCCGCGGAGGCGGTGCAGAAGGGCGTGCTGGTCAACGCGGTGTCGCCCGGAATGTCGCTCACCTCGGGACATCTGGAGCGGCACGACGCCGTCGCCGCGGAGAAGGGCATCTCTGCCGAGCAGGTCCGCGCGAACATCGTGTCCACCCTGGGAATCCGGCAGGGACGCTGGGCCCGCCCAGAGGAGGTCGCCTCGGTCGTGCTGTTCCTGGCCTCGGTACTGTCCTCGTACGTGTCCGGTCAGGTGATCCGAGTCGACGGCGGCTTCGGCACCCTGGTCGGCTGATACCCCCACCCGCCCGGATCCGCTGGGCACCACTTTCGTCCTTCGTTTTCCGTGGTGGCGGCCGAGGTGCGCAGGTTGTGGTGCTCGGCGATCCAGTACCAGTGGAAGCCCAGCCGCTCGGCGTGCTGGGCCAGGTTGACGGTCCGCCGCAGGGCCTCCACGGCGCTGGCACCACTGGTCACCGGTACGAGGTCGAGCACCGACAGCGGTACGTCGTCCAGGGACGTCACGGCTGCGCCCCATCGACCAGGTGGATCATCGACGAAGCGTAGCCAGCAGTTCAGTCCGCTCCGTGCAAAGGCGCTTCGCTCACTACGTTTTCCGCTCCGCCGATACCCAAGTCGGCGTGTTCGGTTCTAGCGCGGTGGATTCGCCGTCCGGGAACATCTAGGTCCAGCTCCCCAAAGGGGCGGGCGCACCCCCGGGCGTCCCCCAGAACGACGCGGAGCGGGAGCAAGACGGGCGACCCCCCGGCCCGGCCTGGTTCCCGCTCCGCGGCGCCAACTGTGTCCCGGCGGTGTGACCCGCCGCCGGCGGCCCGATCAGGAAACGAAGGTGGACCATGTGCCAGCACCAGCCGCCGTGTCCCTCGGCGAACACACCCGATCATCGAGCCGCGCGGATCGAGGCCGAGCATTGGGACCAGGGCTGGTGTCGGCTCTGCAACGGTGTGGTCATCTTCGATGATGGCGGCGAGTTCCTGCCGGACGGCCACGTCGTCCCGGCCCCGCACCACTGTCGGGCGACGGCCTAGCCCGCCCGCTTCAACGAGCCCGCCCACCCCGAAAAGAATGACGTTGAGTCAGGGCGCGGACATCGGTACGTTCGGCGCGTTCCCAACGGGTGAGGTGCTCGTCGAGGAACCGAAACCACCGCAGCAGGGCGTAGGCGTAGCTGCGCAGGGTGGACGGACTGCAGTCCGAAGCCGCAAGGTCACGCAGGTAGGACGTCGCGGCCTCATTTTCGACGTCGGGAAAGATCACGCGCCAACGAAGTCCAATCTCGTGGTACTCGACCCGCCCGAGGCGCCTGGTTGTCACTGGTTCAGCCTGTCGAGAAAACGATCAAGCTTTGTCAGGCGCGCCGCTGGATCGGCGCGGTCACCGGTAGTCCACCTACTCGGACCGAGTGTGACCTGCCTACCGTCGTGCGGTGAACGCACGGCTGGGCATAGCGGGAGTGGAGTACCCGGTGCGCCCCATGATCGCCGTGACCGTCCAGGAACTGCCCACGAGCTCCCGCGTCGGCTGGGCCTACGAACCGAAAATGGACGGCTTCCGCCTTCTCGCCCATCGCGGTGCTCAGCGCGTCGCGCTCCATTCTCGCCAGCAGCGGCCGCTGGGCCGGTACTTCCCGGAGATCGTCACCGCATTGCGGCAGCTAGACGTCGAGGTAGTGCTAGACGGCGAGCTGGTGCTCTGGCGAAACGGTCGTCGGCCTGGTCCTCATGCCCATGTCCACCGATCCCGGGGTCGCTCAGGCCTGGTTGCGCGAGCACTCTGATGCCGGAGTCGAGGGAGTCGTGGCCAAGCGCATGGACCAGTCCTATCGGGCAGGTGGGAGGACGTGGCGCAAGCTCCGGACCCGGCTCAGCGCTGAAGCCGTCGTTGGAGGTGTCCTTGGCCCGCTCTCGGCGCCCCACGCACTCATCGTCGGCAAGGTCGATGGCCGGGGCCGGCTGCGCATTGCTGGACGAACGCGCCCGCTCCCGTTGTCGGCTCGGGTCGAACTTGCCGCCGTGCTTACCGAGTCGACGGATGAGCATCCTTGGCCGGCGGCTATCCCGGCGAGCCGATTCGGGCAGTTGGGCGCAGACCCGGTGCACTACACCAAGGTCTCGCCGGATGTGATCGTTGAGCTCGACGTCGACACTGCGTTCGAACACCACCGGTGGCGCCACCCGACGCGCTTCCTTCGAGTCCGTGCGGAGCTGCATCCGACGGACCTCTCGCCATAACCAGCGCCGTCTGGATCAACCCGGCGCTTGTGGCCTGAGGCGGGCCCGCTGGGTGAGCTGTCGGGCCGGTCGCCCTGGCACGGCTGGGCGCACGGGCATCGTGGTGTGCGGTTCTATGCTCTCGCGGGTGCCGCAGTTCAAGATTTCCGAAGCCGCGGGCCTGCTCGGGGTCAGTGACGATACGGTCCGGCGCTAGGTCGAGAACGGGTCCGATCACTCCGGTGTGGGGCGCTCGGCCCGCAATCGGATGGTGGGTCTGGTCACCGCGGTGACCACCGACGAGGTGATGGCCCAGGTCGAGGTGCAGTGCGGTCCGCACCGCGTGGTGTCGCTGATGAGCAGCGAGGCGGTCAGAGAGTTGGGCCTGCAACCGGGCGCGATCGCGGTCGCGGTGATCAAATCAACCGAGGTCATTGTCGAAGTGCCGAACCAGTAGGCCGAAGGTCCCCCGCCGCGGCGCACCAGGTGGTGAACCGGGTCAGGCGCTGAGGGACTGGATCACGTAGGTGATGGCAAGTGCGATCGCCATGACGCCGAGGAGTAGCCGCAGGGCGTTGTCCGGCATCTTGGGTTGTAGGCGGGCGCCGAGGTACCCACCGATCAGCCCGCCCAGTCCACACGCCAAACCCAAGACCCAATTCGGGGCAATTGGAGCAGTGGTGGCCATCGCGAGCAGCGCGTAGGTTGCCACCCCCAGCAGTGAGGTCAAGAACGTCGAGGCCAACGCGGCCGGGGCGACAACAGCGACCGGCATCCCGGCACCAACCAGAATCGGGCCGAGAAGCGAGCCGCCGCCGATGCCGTAGATCCCCCCGACGACCCCGACCACCAGCGCCAGCACGCTGATCGCATGCGGAGACAGCGACCGTGCGGGCCGACGCGCGGACCCAGCGGCAGTGCGCCAGCACAGCCATACCCCCAGCGGTAACAGCACACCAGCGGCGATGAGGCGGAACACCTGCACGCCGGGCACGAGATAGACCCGGATAAGCGCACCGATCACCACACCGGGCACCGTTGCTCGGGCGAGCTGTCCGATCAGCGGGCCGCTCAGCTGCCCTTGGGACCAGTAGCGAAGCAGCGCGCCCGGGGTGGCCACGATGTTGAACAACAGATTCGTCGGGGTCACCGCCGGACTCGGCACCCGCAACACGTCGAGCTGCACGGGCAGCAAGAACACCGCCCCGGACACGCCGACCGGCGCGGTCAGAACGGCGATCACCAAGCCCGCGGCGAACCCCAGCAACGCCTGTCCCCAGCTCAACCGAGCGCCTCACCATCGACGTTCCCGCCCATGGCGGGCTGATCGAACTCCACCAGGTTCGCAGGGACCGTATCCGGGAACCGACGCGAGCGGGGAAACAGATCAAATACCGGTCAGGCTAGATAGCCTTGGCCGGTTGGTTCTGGCTGTGTAGAAGGAGTCACCGATGCGACGCGGCGTCAGGCTCGGAACGGGATTGGCGGCGCTGTGTGCCGCGCTGTTGGTGGCCTCCTGCGGGTCGTCCTCGACTGGCACAGCGCCGACCCCGGGGCCCTCGGCGCCGGTGTCGGGCACATTGATCGTCAACGGGGCCGGCACCCTGGCCGGCCCGTTCAAGCAGGTCATCGCCGCGTTCAAGGCGCAGAACCCTGGGGTGACGGTGCAGTCGCGCTTCGCCGGCAGCGTCGAGCTGGTCCGGGGTGTCACCGAGCTGGCCGCCCCGGTCGACGTGCTCGGGGTGGCGGACTACTCGCTGATCCCTGCGAAGATGTTCGGCGCCGGCGGTGGTACCCGGTTCGCCGATTGGTATGTCGGGTTCGCCTCGAACCGGATCACCTTCGCCTACACCGACCACAGCAAAGGTGCCGCCGGGTTGACCCCGACCAACTGGTATCAGGTGCTGGCCCAGCCGGGATTACACATCGGGCGGTCGAGCCCGGACACCGATCCGTCGGGTTATCAGATCTTGCAGATGCTGGCCCTGGCGCAGGGCTACTACCACCAGCCGAACCTTGCGGCCGGCGTGCTCGCCAACTCCCCGCCCGGGACATTGGTCGGCACCGAAACCCAGCTGCTGCCGGCGCTGCAGTCCGGGCAGATCGACTACCTGGGGATCTACCGCTCCGACGCGCTGCAGCACCACCTGCGATTCATCGATCTCCCCCCGCAGATCGACTTGGCCGATCCCGCCCAGGCAGCCGCCTACCGGAGCGTAAGCGTGCCGACGTCGTCGGGTGCGAAGACGGGGAAGCCCATCGTCTATGCCCTCACCATCCCGACCAACGCGCCCAACCCGGCAGCGGCGCGGCAATTCGTCGAGTTCGTCCTCGGCCCCGCCGGACAGAAGATCATGAACGACAACGGGTTCACCGTGCTCAGCCCCGCGGTAGCGGGCGGCCAGCCACTACCCGCCCCGCTGCGCCCGCTCACCACCCCGGCCACGCTGCCGGGAGGCTGAGTGGCCGCCACGGCCGACACCACGGCGCGCCGACGATGGCCGGGCGGACTAATCCCGGTTGGGCTGTTCCCGGCGCTGACGTGGCTGGCCAGCGGACTACTCCTGGCCTTCATCGTGCTGCCGGTGATCCGCCTGATCACCATCAGCTCTCCCGCCAGCCTCGGCACCGCCCTGGCCGAGGCCGACATCCGTGACGCCCTGCAGCTCAGCCTTCAAGACGCCGCCATCACCGCCGTGCTCGCCACCCTGCTCGCGGTCCCGCTGGCCTATCTCCTGGCCCGACACCGGTTCCGGGGCCGGGCCCTGGTCCAGGCGGTGGTCGACCTGCCACTGGCCGTGCCACACACCGTCGCCGGGATCGCCCTGTTGTTCGTGTTCGGGCGCACCGGCTGGATCGGAGCCCCCGCCGGCGCCGTGGGCCTTTCCTTCTACGGCACTCAGGCCGGGATCGTGGTGGCGATGCTGTTCGTCAGCGCACCGTTCGCGGTCAACAGCGCCCGCGTCGCGTTCGAGGCCCTGGATCCGAACATCGAACGCGCCGCCCGCAGCCTCGGCGCCACCCCCGCGCAGACGTTCCTGCGGGTCAGCCTGCCGCTGGCCTGGCGCGGTGTGCTCACCGGCACGGTGCTGGTCTACGCCCGCTCCATCAGCGAGTTCGGCGCCGTGGTCATCCTCGCCTACTACCCGGCCACCGCCCCGGTGGCCATCTACAACCAGTTCCTCTCCGCCGGGCTCGCCGACTCCGCCTCGGCGGCGGTACTGCTCCTGGTCGTCTCGCTGGCCACGTTCCTGGTGCTGCGCACCCTGGCCGCGGGATGGCTCGTGGCCGGCCCCGGACGCGATCGGATCTGAGGGTGCTCACGATCTCCGGGATCCGCACCCAGGCGGGAGGGTTCCAACTGGGCCCGCTGGAGTTGGCCGTGCCCGCCGGTCGGGTCCTGGTCGTGCTCGGCCCCTCCGGCGCCGGCAAGTCCATGCTGCTGGACACCATCGCTGGCTTCCGCACCCCACAGCAGGGCACTGTGCATCTCAACGGCCGCGACATCACCAACCTGCCCGCTGAGCAACGACGAATCGCGGTGGTGTTCCAAGACGCGGCGCTGTTCCCGCACCTGTCGGTGCGCGACAACGTCGGCTTCGCACCACGACTACGCCGACGCCACCCCGCCCCGCTGGTCCAGGACCTGCTCGACAAGTTCGGAATCGCCCACCTCGCCGACCGGGCACCCCGCTCGCTCAGCGGCGGGGAACGCCAACGAGTCGCCCTGGCCCGCGCGCTCGCCGCTCAACCCGCCGCGATGCTGCTCGACGAACCCCTCTCCGCCCTCGACCAACCCGTTCGCGAGGAACTCCGCGACGTCCTACGAGACACCCTCCGCGAGCTGCGGGTGCCCACCATCCACGTCACCCACGACCGCGACGAAGCCCTACGCCTCGGCGACGACCTGGCCATCCTCGCCGCCGGCACCCTGCGACAGACCGGCCCAGCCGCCCACCTCACTCAGCACCCGGCCGACGCGGTCACCGCGCGGTTGCTCGGCTGGATCGAGCTCGGTCCATCTCGCCGCGACACCCAAGGCCTGCACGTCGGCGACCTATCCATCAGCCCCCTGGACCAAGACAGCCCGCATGGCACCGTTTTCTATCGGCCGGAGGAGATCCTCATCAACGCACACGACCCGTCGACACCAGCGGGCCTTCATGTCCGAGCCCAGATACTCGAGATCGTTCCCAGCCGACCCCTCGCCCGGCTTCTGCTGCGCACCAACCCGCCAATCACCGCACTGATGCTGCACCGCGACCTGCATCACCTACCACCGCCATGTGGCACCGACGTCGAGGTCACGCTGCCCCAACACGCGATCCGAGTTCAGACAAAGAGTTCAGTTAACTAGTCGTTGTATCGCGATGCGCACCGCCGACGGCGGGTGCAGCTGCAGTCACGCCAGCAACGCGCGGCAGCAGGAGCAGCAGGAGCAGGCCCGCCGGCTACAGGAGCAGCGCCTCCGCGACGGTGGCTGGGACCGGTAAGCCCGCGTCGCCGTCCCCCGGGCGAGGTGTCCCGGCCGCACAGGGCCGGGACACCTCCGGTGGGAGCCCAACCACAGCTAACCGGGTTGGCACCCGGGTCGCTCGCTGAACCGCGCTCTGGTGTGGCGCGAGCGCGGTTGTCACCCACCGGTGGGATGCTGAGATAGGTAACGACAGGGAGGAGGTGATCGCGATGGGTGCACCACAGCGGCCCGCCGGCAAGGCCGGCGACGACTACGTACCGACCGAGGAACTCGTGCGCCGCAGCGGCGTGCAGCCGTTGCGCACGGCCGATGACCTGGCCGCCAGTACCGACCCGTTCGAGTCCGACGAGGAGTACCAGGCCTTCCTTGATGACCTGTACGCGTCGCGACGCGCCAATCTGTCGTGAGCGTCATCGTCCTTGATACCGATGTCGCGTCCGCGCTCTGGCGCCATCGAGCCCCAGCATCGGTGGTCCGCGGCCTGGTCGGACACGAGCCCGCGATCACGTTCGTGACGGTCGGCGAGTTGGTCAAGTGGACCCTGGTGCGCCGGTGGGGACCGTGCCGGGTCGCGGAGATGCAGGCATTTCTCGACGCGCTGGTGGTACTCCCCTACGACTATCGGGTCGCCGCGCGGTGGGGAGAGCTGCAGGCGTTCGCGCATCTGCGCGGGCGGCCCCGCTCGTTCAACGACTCCTGGATTGCGGCCTGTTGTCTGGTGCGGGGGCTACCGCTGGCCACGTTCAATCAGAAGGATTTCGCGGACTTCGCCGAGCACGAGGGGCTCGAACTGCTGCCTACCGGGTGACCCTCGAGTCGTCGGCTGGTTCGGCGGGTGTCTCCCACCGCCCTGGGTGTGGGTCGCGGGGACTCTGCCCGACTGGTCGTGCCCTCGTTGGCGATGTCCGCCTACCCGCACCGATGCGGGTGAGCGCCGGACCCCGCCCGCGCCACACCCGCCGGGCGGATGAGTCCCGCCCCACCACCAGCGGCGGTGGGGCCGCCTGAGGCGATCAGCCCAGGCGAGCCTCGACTCTCCCGGAGGTCCTCATGACCGTCACCGACACACCCCTGACCACCCGCAACGCCACCCTCGCCGATCCGTCCGCCCTCTTGGAGGTCCAGCACGCCTCGAAACTTGACGTGGTCGTTCCAGCGCGAGATCTGGTGGTCGCGGACGGGAACGTGCTCGTCACCGGCGCGGGTGAGCCGGTCATCACCGCTGATGGGGTCGGCCCCGGGCAGGTGTCGCTGCGGCCCACCGCGACCGCGGACGCGAACCTCGCCGCGAAACTCGACATCCCCATCAAGTTCCTGCGACGGCTACGGGAACAGCACATCCCGCTGTTCGACCAGACCGTGAACACACTGATGGGAGCAGATCCGGACTACCGATTCCTGGTGCGTGGGCTGGTCAACGGCGGCCCCCACCACGGTATTGGGCGGGCTTTCTTGAGCTCGCAGTATCGGATCACCGACAACCTCGATGTGCTGGTGACCGTGCTGCACGGCATCCGTGACGCCGGGGTGGACGTGCAGATCACCCAGTGCGATCTGAGCGAGACCCGCATGTACGTGGTGGTCAAGTGCGACGCGATCGGTGCCTACGCCCCGGAGCTGCTAACCAACTACACCTCGCCGTTCAGCGGCAACCGCGGCGCGGACAACCCCCTGGTTCATGCCGGGTTCGTCATCTCCAACTCCGAGACCGGACACGGTCGGTCCACGATCACGCCGCGGCTGACCGTGGAGATCTGCACCTCATGCCAGAAGGTGATCAGCAGACTAGACCACAGGTACCAAGTCAGATCTCTGACCTGGCCCTTCTGTGGAGCCGCCTCGGGGAGTCGAACCCCGGACCTACGCATTACGAGGGGCACGTGCGCCTGCTCCCGGCGCGCCACCAGCACTGACGGCACCACCTAGGACACTCATCGCACCGACGGCCCTGCGGGAACGACGGATCGGATTCCACGGAGGATTCCACGCCCCACCTGGAGCATCGGCGCAAGTGGCCGGCCCAGGCGGCACGACGATCTCCAGGGCAGCCAGAATCGCCGTGACGGCCTTGCCACCGATCGCGTGTCGACGCAGCTCAAGCGCGTCAGGTATTCGGGCCCTGCGGTATTCGTTCTCAATCACACGTCAGGCAACGATCCGGCCGAGCCTCGCGGAGATGGGGCCTAGCCGACGCGGCGGTCGGTCGCTGCGAAGGGCTGAACGTGGCTGAGGCGCCGTCGAGTGCTGCTCGCGGTGGTTCGGGATCGCGGGCGGCCCGGGCGAGCAGCATGCCTCGCGCTGACCGCCTGATGCGGCCCGAAGTGGACCACTAGATCAAGCCAGAAGTGGCGCACTCAAGGGGACTGCTTCGGCGCTAGCGTCGGCGCCGTGGCAATCGTGACCGCCAAAATGACCTCCGAAGCGGCTCCACCCGCACGCCGCCCGCCTCGGCCGTATCGAGCAGCTCTGTGAGCCGGCCGAGCCCGCCCCGGGGCGCACGCGGCTGCGCGAGTCGCTCCGCTGTTGAGGTGTCATCGCGCAGGATGCCGAGGATGGTTTTGATGTCGGTGCGCTCGTCGTCGCAGATCTTCTTGATCGCGGCGCGTGCCTCACGGGCCTGCTCGGGGCGTTGTTCGTACGAACGAGCGTCAGTCAACTGGACTATTATGTCCATCAAAGACCTGCGTGACATCGATCGGAAAACCTCTGTCGCCCATCAGTGACCTAGAGACGCACTGCTCATGACGGCCATGACGGTACGTTCTCGTCTGGCAGGGTGTCTCTGCAGCGATAGTACGTGGACTATATAGTCCATCAAGTCGGTTGCGGCCTAGTGGCGAGGACTGGATACAGGGAGGTGCCTGATGAGGGCGATTGTGGTGACGGACGAGGCGGCGGGAACGGCCGGGATGACGCTGGCGGAGCGGCCCGAGCCGGAGGCGGCGGGGAACGATGTCCTCGTTGAGGTTCATGCGTCGGGATTCACCCGGGATGAACTGACGTGGCCCGGGACGTGGACCGATCGCCTCGGCCGAGACCGTACGCCGTCGATCCCTGGGCACGAGCTGGCCGGAGTGGTGAGCGCGCTTGGCTATGGCACGGCGGGGCTGTCGGTAGGACAGCGGGTGTTCGGCCTCACGGACTGGACTCGAGACGGCACGCTGGCGGAGTTCGCAGTCGTCGAGGCGCGGAACCTCGCGCCGCTGCCGGGCGACGTCGACTTCACGGTGGGCGCGAGCCTGCCGATCTCGGGCCTGACCGCGTGGCAGGGACTGTTCGAGCACGGCCGCGTTCGGGCGGGTCAGAGCGTCCTCGTGCACGGCGCGGCCGGCGGAGTCGGGTCGATGGTGACGCAACTCGCGCGCGAAGCCGGCGCCTACATCGTCGGAACCGGACGGGCTGTCGACCGGCAGGCCGCGCTCGAGTTCGGCGCGCAGGAGTTCGTCGATCTCGAGAATGACGCTCTGGAAGACGTGGGCGGAGTCGATTTGATTTTCGATGTCCTCGGCGGCGAGATCCAGAAGCGGTCCGCGGGTCTGGTCCGACCCGGAGGAATGCTGGTGACCATCGCCGGGCCGCCTGAGGCGCGGCCCGCCGATGGCTTGGCGATCGACTTCGTAGTCGAGTCTGACCGTGCTCAGCTGGGCGAGATCGTCCGGCGGGTGCGCGACGGACGGCTACGGACAGCCATCGGACACGTCGCGCCCCTCGACGACGCGGTCGCAGCCTTCAACCCGACCGAGCGGATCAAGGGAAAGACGATCATCCGCGTTCGTCCGTAAGGGACTCCGGACGCGATCGCCGGGCGGCAATCGGCATAACGAGCCCGGCGCTCCCCGAGCAACAAGACATAGCCAGCCAGTCGAGTCAGTGCGGAACGTGACGCAGACCCAAGCGCCGTGTAGGCGAAGACTAATCCAGAGAGGTGTTCAGATGAAAGCGATCGTAGTGACGGACCGGGCCGCCGGGACGGCTGGAATGACGCTGGTAGAGCGGCCCGATCCGGATACGGAGAGGCTCGCCAGCCTTGAGGGCGCGAACTATGGCGATGTCGTGGTTGAAGTTCATGCGTCGGGATTCACCGGGGATGAGCTGGAGTGGCCTTCGACCTGGATCGACCGGCGCGGCCGTGATCGCACGCCGTCGATCCCCGGCCACGAGTTCACCGGAGTGGTCACCGCTCTTAGCTACGGCACGGCGGGACTATCCGTGGGCCAGCGGGTATTCGGCCTCACGGACTGGACTCGAGACGGCACGCTGGCGGAGTTCGCAGTCGTCGAGGCGCGGAACCTCGCGCCGCTGCCGGGCGACGTGGACTTCACGGTGGGCGCGGGCGTCGCGATGACTGGCCTGACCGCCTGGCAAGGTCTGTTCGACCACGGCCGCCTTCAGGGGGGACAGAGTGTCCTCGTGCACGGCGCGGCCGGCGCAGTCGGCTCGATGGCAACCCTGCTGGCGCGTGAGGCCGGCGCCCACGTGATCGGCACCGGGCGCACTGCCAGCCGTCAAAAAGCACTCGAGTTCGGCGCGCACGAGTTCGTCGACCTCGAGAATGACGCCCTGGAAGACGTGGGTGGAGTCAATCTGGTGTTCGATGTCCTCGGAGGCGAGATCCAGAAGCGGTCCGCGGCTCTGGTCCGAGCCGGAGGAACGCTGGTGACCGTCACCGGGCCGCCCGAGGCGCGGCCCGCCGACGGACTGGCGATCGACTTCGTCGTCGTGTCCGACCGCGACCAACTGAGTGAGATCGCCCGGCGGGTGCGGGACGGACGAGTGCGGACGAACATCGGCACAGTCGCGACCCTCGACGATGCGGTCGCCGCCTTCAACCCGACCGAGCGGATCACGGGGAAGACGATCATCCGCGTTCGTCCGTAAGGACTCAGAGACAGCAACCAGGGCCGGTCCTCCTCGTGGATCAGCGCCAGCCGCGTGGCCAGGGCGGTGAGGGGCCGATTGGTCCGCCGCACATTCGGGATACCAAGCTGAACGGGTGATCCGGACGTGAAGAAGCTCCTGGTGGATGGGTTCATCACCAAGATCGCCTGTCCAGCCAGGAGCTTCCGCGTGGTTGTCTACCCGGCCGGCGTCGACGTGTCCGCATCCACTCCGTGCTCCCAGACTTCCGGTCCAGTCAGCTGCATCGTCCCGTCGCCGATCCGATTCGCCGTGAGCTCATCCCCCAGGGCGATTTGGCCACCGGCGCGCACTAGGCGGCCGCCGTCGATCGTCAGCGGGTATCGCGTCGCGTGGCGAAGGAGTCGAGGTGATCGAGTGCCATGTCCAACGCGATGCCCATGGGTTTGGAGTTGTGCGCACTCTGCGCGAGCACGTATCCGCCCTGCAGGGCCGCGAGTAGCGCCGTGCCGAGGTCCGCGGGCCTGGCCTCTTCACTGAGCACGCCCAGTACCTGCAGCCGGGTGAGGGTATCGATGAGCAGCCGTTCCCAGGCTTGGAACGTCTCTGACAGCGCTTTGCGGGACCGCTCGTCGATGTCGGATAACTCGATCGACATGCCGCCGAGGGCGCAGCCGTAGGAGCCATCCTGCAGAGCGTTGGCCTGGACCAGTGCGTCACGCCAACGTCGAAGTCCGGCGAGGGTCCGCACGCCACGCAGTCGCTGCTCTTCTCGATCGAGTACGAACTGCGATGTCACGTCGATCACGGCGTGGATCAGCGCCAGCTTGTCCGGGAAGTGGTTGTACAGCTGCGACTTGCTGGTTTTGCTGGCGGCTCGGATGTCATCGAGCGTGGTGGCGTGCACGCCCCTGATGTAGAAGAGCTGCTGCGCGGAGTCGATGATCCGCGAGCGGGTTTGCAGGCCGCGTACCGTTCGACGTATCTCCGCGGCGTCGGCGCCACCGTTTGATCCAGACATCCGAATTCACGCGTCCTGACCTGTCGTCGCACTGCCTGGCACCACCGCTGCCTCGATCTCGATCTCGATCTCGGGTCGGAGATCGGATCGGATCAGCTGTGGAACCACAGCAAGCATAGAGGTTGGCTTGTGGACGATAAATTCATCGCGAACGTGCACCCCACGCGCGGTGTCGAACTGTCGCCCCAGGCCGTCCTACCGGTATCGAAGGCTCCCAGCCGCCCGGCGCCAAGCTCGCAGACGGCGGTCACCGCCCCTGCGTTCCCGTCGTGCCACGACTGTCGAAACTGGACCATGTTGTCCATGAACGCGAGATCAATCCTCTTTGTTCCCTGCCGTCGACCCGACCGTCTCCACGGCCGGCCCAGCGAGGTGAACTGCGGGAGAACCAGTCGAGTAACGTCCTATACCTGCGAATACGTCGGTTCGCCGGCGATGTCGCCCCTCTCGCCGACTCAGGGTACTCACTCGACCCCGGGCCCGCCTTGCACATCATAAACTGGTCTGTATAGTCCTCTTTGTGAGCAGCGGGAGAGCGCGCGAGGGCCGCTACACCGACGAATACCAGCACCGCGACGGCCAGTGGCTGTGCATCGGAGCCAACGTCATCGCCCTGAACGTCGCGGCCTAACTCATCCACAGGGGTTGAACCCTGACCGAGCGGGTGCTTCTCCCCCGCCAACTCATCCCAACCCGACGTCCACCTTTACGGAAGAAGACCGACTATGTCTCGTTTCACGATCACTGCCCCCGAAGCCGCGCCCGCGGCCGCTCAGCCCGTCCTGGAGGCAATCAATGCTCAGATGGGCTTTGTCCCCAACACGTTCAAAGCGATCGCCGCCAACCCCGTCGTCCTGGAAGCTGTCACATCGCTGCAGCGCACCCTCACCGTTCTGGATGCCAAGACCCGCAACAGCATCGCGCTCGCGGTGTCGCAGACCAACGGCTGCAACTATTGCTTGGCCGCGCACACCTTCGCCTCCAGCAAGATGACCAGGATGACCGACGACGACATCGCTCTGGGGCGTAGCGGCAGCTCAACCGACCCCAAACGAGCCGCGGCCGCGGGCTTCGCCCAAGAGCTGGTCAACAGCCGCGGCAGGGTCAGCGACGCCGAACTCGCCGCCGTCCGCGACGCCGGGTACAGCGACCCACAGATCCTTGCCATCGTCGCTCTGAGCGTCTCGTTCCTGCTGACCAACTACCTCAACAACGTCATCGAAACGGACATCGACCTCCCGTTCGTGGAAGGCACTGCCGCGTAATCGGCACGTACCCCGAGAGTGACCACATCTTCGACGCCTGGCACGACGCAGTGAAAGTGCGGGACGGCGGCGCTATCGGCGAGTTCTACGCGCCGGACGGAGTTGTCGAGACGCCGATCGCTGTCGTCCTCACCCCGAGCTCGGGCCGGGCGAGGTCCAAGGCCGAGGCCATTGGGGTTGGATCGGTTTCCAAAAGATCCGCACCGCGGAGAACAACATCGCGGCCAGCGCCTAATCTCAATCGCGCTCACTTGCCACGTCGAGATCGATCGATGTCCGCCCAACTCGCTGATCGCACTCAGAACATCGATGCAAGCATCGGATTGCTTCCTTAGGAGATGTATGCCATGGCCGGCTCCGAGGTACGAAAATTTGTGGCATTACACACAGGCTCGCTCGCCGAAGTGATGGCCCACGGCCTGGACCCTGGCGAAAGAGCGGCACATCGAAGATGGCGCCAGTTCGTAGTTGAGTCACTTTGAGCTAAGGATCGACACATCATGAACCTCGACAAAATCATGGACAAGCACCTCACGCGGGCTTTCGACCCGAACCGGGCTATCTCAGAGGTGACCTTCAACAAGTTCCTGGCGTTTCTGCGTTCGGCGCCGTCGTCACTGAACGTGCAGCCCTGGCATTTCTACGTGATGAACTCGGCCCAGTCGAAACAACGCCTCGCGAACAGCCTTGGCGACATGTTCGAAGCAGGCAACCGCTCAAAGGTGATCGATGCATCACACGCGATCATCGTCACCACCCGCGCCGACTTGCCCGACAGTCACCTGCAGAGTGTGTTCGCCCAGGAGAACGCCGACGGCCGATTCCCCGAGGGTGAATACAGGGACAAGTGGCAGCGCTCGGTCCACGACTTCCTTGACTGGCGCACCTACAACTTCAAAGACATAACGCATTGGATGGAAAAACAGACCTACATGACGGTGGGCTTGGCAATGATGGCCGCCGCCGAACTCGGCATCGAAGCCCTCCCGCTCGAAGGTTTCAACCCTCACTCCGTCGACGCGGAATTCGAGATCCGCGAAGACGGCTACACCACCACTGTGCTGCTCGCTCTCGGTTACCCGGACCTCACCCAGGTCAGCAACAAGCCGATCTCTCGGCTCAGCGCGGACCGGATATTCACCTACATCTGAGCAAACGCCCGCGGCACGAATTACCTGCGATCAGCGCCAACAATCCAGGCGACGGGGGCGGAATAGGCGATGCCTTAGATGCCGACGGTTCTACACCTAGCTTGACCTGGCCAAATACCCCGTGATCAATGAGGGACGTACTATGCCGACTGGAATCTTGTTGTTTCCCAACCCGCAAGCAATCAATGTCGTCGATGACGCGGTGGTACAGGCCAGGCGTGCGTACGACCTCGGCGTCCGCCAGGTCTGGCTGGGCCAGCAAAACGATCACGACGCGATCGCCCTCGCCGCATTGGTCGGCGCCGAAGTGCCGGGGCTCGGCGTCGGCACGGCGGTGGTGCCGATCAACCCGCGTCACCCGCTGATCGTCGCATCGCTAGCGCAGACGGCGCAGGCCGCCTCGCACGGCAACTTCAGCCTCGGCCTCGGACTGGGCGGGCACGAACCGGAGCGGCTGGCCTTCGGGAGGTCGTGGCCCAACACGATCACACGCCTCCGCGAGCACTTGACGGTACTGAGGTCCATCTTCGATACCGGAGCGGTCGACTTCAGCGGCAACGAGATCACCGCACAGCCCGGATGGCCGGTGCGGGTCGCCGGGGGCACACCCGTCCCGGTGTACATAGCCGCGATGGGCCCAAAGGCGTTGCAGGTGACCGGCGAACTGGCCGACGGCACGCTGCCGTTCCTCGCCGGTCCACGGACCATCGCAGAGTTCATCGAACCGGCCATCGCGAAGTCGGCCGCCGACGCTGGACGGTCGAAACCCAGGATCATCGCGCAGGTTCCCACAATCGTGTCCGACGACGTTGACGCCGCGAAGAATTTCGTGGCCGAGCAGTTGAGCTTCTTCGAGGCCATGCCGTCGTATCAGAAGGTGATTGCGCGAGAGCGTGTCGCTAGCGCTGTAGACCTTGCCGCGGTGGGTTCAGCGGAATCCGTCAGGCGTCAGCTTCAAAGCTACCTGGACGCGGGTGCGACTGAAGTGTTGCTAAGCCCGCTGGCCTGGACAGACGCCACCCTCGCCGAAGAACTCTGGGCTGTCGCCGCTTCGGTCTGACCGACCGGGCTGGCCGGAGGCGGCGCCCTTGGCTAAGGAAAGGTGCCAGCTCGGCAATGGTCCGATCCGCGGATTAAAAGATTCCGGCTTTGCGGGTGCGACAGACGTTATGCCGGCTCAGAGCGACAGTAACCGTCGCTGTGGCCGCTAGAGATGCTGCGAACAACGACGTTCGCACCCATCGTGATTCCCATCCGGCGCGAACTGCATCCGCCGAGTGATCTCGGACAGCTCGACACAGTCATCCGGCATTAGGTCCCGGGATCGGGCTTCGCCGGCTGATCACAAGCGCCTCAGCCGAACTGTGGAGCCGCCTCGGGGAGTCGAACCCGGACCTACGCATTACGAGAGAGGCGCGCTGACGCTAGAACACGCCTAGCAGCACTGACGCCGCATCGCATGTCGCGCAGCGCACAGAGCGAACTGGGAGAACAGGCCTCGCCATGCCAGACGTCATGCCAGCGGAGGCCTCGGCGCCGGTGCGAAGGCCAGCAGCCGAGCTACGCATCCAAAATGCGCAGCTCGCCGGATGCGGCGCGATGAATCGCTGACCGCCGGAGCCGGCCAGTCAGCTGTGGTGGCCACCGAAATGGCCACCGCTGAGCTCAAAAGGTCCGAGCTAGCGCACTGGTCGGGCATCGACGCCATGGGCTGGTGTGAGCTGGCAAGCCGTTCGATGTGGTCGGCGCGGGCGGTCTGCGATCCCGCCCTCCCGATCAGGAACCCCGTACTCACTCGGGGTGTCTCACCTCAGCCTGGCAAAGAGGGCCCGGTGCCCTCGCTCGCTCGCTAATTCTGTGGCGGGGGCACGAACTCGTAGCCAAGTGCCTTAGACACACCCACGAACATCCGGGTGGCTGGGGACGAACACGGGAGCTGACCCGGATTGTCAGTCAGGGTCGGGGACTTCGGGCAATTCCCCGAGGCGATGTCGCTGTTGACCAGCACCACAACCGAGGTATCTGAGGCGGTCTGGTAGAAGACGGTGGAGTTGAAGCCGGGCAGCTCGCCGGTGTGCCCGACCCATCCGCCGCTGCAGGCGATGCCCAGGCCATACCCCGCCGGCTTGGGGAACGATTCCAGCCGCCGGGTCTGCATTGCCCCCGACAGGATGCCCTGACCGGTTCCGAGCGCCCGGTCATAGATCAGCATGTCCGAAACCGTCGAGATCATGGCCCCCGCCGCCCACCCGAACGACGGATTCCAGTTGGTGGCATTGGCCGGATGGTCCGGTGTACCACTCCCCTGCAGCGTGTACCCCTGTGGGTGCGGGTCAGGGATCGCGGGCGAGGTATCGGGGAACCCAGAGGTGTTGAACAGTCTGAGCCGGTTCAAGATCTGGGATTGCAGGACGTCGCCGAAGGACCGCCCGGTGACCTTTTCGACTACCTTGCCCAAGAGGATGGTGTTGGTGTTCGAATAGTTGAATTTGTCTCCCGGCGAGAAGATCGGGGATTCGGGCACTCCGTAGGCAATGAGTTGGTCCGGAGTGAAGATCGTCTCGGGATTACCGAAGTACTTGTCCAAGAACGGCTGGGTGTAGTAGCTGGCGATACCACTGGTCATATCGGCCAGCATGACCAGCGTGATCTTGTTGCCGTTGGGGATGCCCGACACGTATTTCTCGATGGGGTCATCGAGGGAGAGCTTCCCTTCCTGAGCCAGTTGAAGGATAAGGGTGCCGGTGAACGTCTTGGTCACCGAACCGATACGCATGTGCATGTCGGTCGTCATCGGTGCCTTGGTGGCGGGATCAGCAGAGCCGTAGGCCTTGATCCAGGTTCCCTGGGGAGTGCGCACCCCCACGATCGCCCCCGGTGTGGCCGCAGCCTTGAACGCGGAAGCGGCCGCGGCGTCCAGAGACGAGACCAACGGGGCGGGGAGGGGCGAGGACGTCGATGCCGCGGCCGGCTTGGTGGCGACAACCTGGGACACATCGGCCACACACGGTCCGGGGTTGCCGGCGTCGGCCGACGCAGATGTGCTCGACGAGCCGGTCGTGGTCGTCGAGCCCGAGCCGCTCGACGGGCCCGAGCTACAGGAGGCCACGCCGGCGATGGCGGCGAGCAGGACGAGAGGAAGCCGAGCCCGACTCCACACCTTGTGAACGTAAATTGGCACCTCACGACCCCCCCGCCATCGTCGGTGATCGGCGTGACGGTGATCGTAAAGGACAGCACTGGGCTTGCACACCCTACGCCGTCGTGTCCGCGTGGGCCGGCAGCTCAGACTTCTTCGTGACTGTTGGCGCCAACGCGGATCCGTACGGTCACTGAGCGGCACCCAACGGCACAGACCAACACCTCAGGGCGGGCTAGCTTCACCCGCAAGCGCAGGAGCTGGCCCAGGCCCACGGGATACAGCTCGTCGACGGCGACCAACTGCTCCACATCGTCCGACGCCTGGCCACCCCGAAGCCGAAGCACCTCCTGGGGCAAGATCCGAGCCAACAAGTGCCCCTACTCCAGAACCTGCGCTCGGCATCTCGGCGGCCCGGCAAGGCCAGCCCGCTCCGCCGAACACGGCCCCTTGAACAGTGGCTGAGGCCGATTTGGCAATCTCGCAAGCAGCGGATAAAAGATCCCGGCTTTGCAGGTGCCGCAGCCGTTGTGCCTGGTCAGAGCGACATGCTCGGTCGCTGTGACCGCTAGAGACGCTGCGAACGACGACGTTTCGCACCCATCGTGATTCCCATCCGCCACCACCTCAGCGCCCCAACCACGCCAGGGCTTGCGAGGCGCCTTCTGCTGAACGTACCCGCCACTAGCAGGTGCGTCTTCACACGTTCGGCCCTGCGGGCCGAGTCGCGTCACCCGGACGACGCCGGACTTTCGCGCTAATGCCGATTGACGCGAAATCAGAATTTGGCGTTAACTCTCATCAACATGAAAACGACTCGCACCTACACGATGAGAGCACGGGCCGAGGCCACCGCGAGCACCAGGTCGCGGATCTTGGACGCCGTGATCACCCTGTCCGAGGAGCGGCTGTCACTCGAGATCGTTCTCGCCGACGTCGCCGAGCGGGCAGGTGTGAGTGTCCAGACCGTGCTGCGGCATTTCGGCAGCAGGAACGAACTGTTCGAGCACGCCCAAGCCCGCCAGGTCGAGGCGGTACGCGCGGAACGGGCCACGCCGGTCGGAGATGTCGCGGCGGCGGTCGACACGATCGTGACCTTCTACGACCGGATCGGCAATTGGTCACTGCGGTTGCAAGCTCAGGAGCACAACGACGCACTCACCCGACGCACGATCGAGCGCGGCCGCCGAATTCATCGCGACTGGGTCGAAGAGGTCTTCGCTCCTCAACTCGCCGACCGCGCCGACCGCGAGGAGCTCGTCGACCTGCTCGTGATCGCCACCGACGTTCTCACCTGGAAAATCCTGCGCCGCGACACCGGACTCGATCATGCGAGCACCTGTAAACGCATGCGCCGCCTCGTGACCGCCGTCCTCCAAGAACCAGCCCATCGAACCGACCTACCCGAACGGAGCTGACATGGCTCAGATCCTGGTCATCACCTGGGACGGCGGCGGCAACGTGCCACCCATGCTCGGCATCGCACACGAGCTGCGCCGCCGTGGTCACCATGTCCGAGTCCTCGGGCACCCCCAACAGCGCGACGTCGTGACCGCGGCCGGCCTGGAATTTGTGGCCTACAACCACACCCGACCGTGGTCGCCGGAAGAACCCGCCACCGGATTACGGTTCCTCCTAAGATTCCTCTTCGGCGTCTTTACCGACCCGAGGATCGGAGACGACGTGCGCTCCGAACTCAGTCGGGCGCCGGTCGATCTCGCGGTGGTGGACTCGATGACTCTCGGCGCCCTCCGTGCAACGGAAAAGGCGAGCGTGCCGACGGCTGTGTTAATGCACTCGCTGCACCGCTACCACACCCACAACTGGAGCCGCGGGCCGATCGGTATCGTCGCGGCCCTGCGCGGCATGCGACCAGGCCGACTGTGGAACAACGCCGACCGCGTCCTGGTCGCAACCGACCGCGACCTCGACCCCGTCGGCAACCGCCGACTGCCAACCAATGTTCGCTACACCGGCGTCGTGCAAACCAAGCCAAACCACAACGCCCCCGGCGAGACACCGCTCGTGCTGGTCAGCCTTAGCACCATCTTCTTTGAAGGCCAGGTGGCCGCCCTACAGGCGATCCTGGAAGCGCTGGCCGGATTGCCCATCCGCGCCATCGTCACCACCGGCGCCGTGGAACCCCGCACCTTGACCGCACCCCCGGGCGTCGAGCTACACCGCTACCTCCCACACGACGAGATCATGCCCTCGGCATCACTCGTGATCGGGCACGGCGGCCACTCGACCACCACGCGCGCACTCGCCCACGACCTACCACTACTCATCCTCCCCATGCATCCGATGCTCGACCAACCCATGATCGGCAAAGCGATCGCCGCAGCCGGAGCAGGTCGCGTCCTACCCAAGACCGCCCCGCCCGACGAAATCCGAGAAGCTGTGAACACGCTGCTGCAGGACGAGCAATACCAGGCCGCCGCGGCAACCATCGGCCACCGCCTGCGCTCCCGGAACGGCGCAAACTGGACCGTTCCCGATCTTGTAGACAGCCGGTCGTAGACTGCCGCTGATCGCAGCGGAGGTACTCGCGTGGCGACACGCCGACACTTCACCCAGGAGTACAAGGACCAGGCCGTTAGCCTCGTGCTCAATTCCGGCCGCACTATCGCTGAGGTAGCGAAAAGTATCGGCGTCCACGAGATGACGTTGGGTAAATGGGTGAAGTCAGCAAGAGAGTCCGGTCGCACTCCTGACAAGGACTTGTCCGAGTCTGAACGTGCCGAACTGATACGGCTACGTAAAGAGATCGCCATTGTGAAGATGGAGCGGGACTTCGCAAAAAAAGTTGCCACCTGGTTCGCGAAGGAACAGCCGTGAAATACGCGGCGATCGCGGACTGGGCAACCGATGAGCAGTTTTCGGTTACGTTCATGTGCGACCAGCTCGGAGTGATCCGGCAGGGCTACTACCGATGGCTGACCTCAGGGCCGTGCCAGCGCGAACGCACCGACGCCGAGCTCACCGAGACCATCCGCGAGATCCACCAAGACCTGCACGGCCACCCCGGGGTGCGCCGGGTCTGGGCTGAGCTGGTCGTGCGCGGCGTGCGGACCGCTCCCAAGCGGGTCTGGCGCCTGATGCGTGCCGCCGGCCTGCAAGGACGCCACCCCCGAGCCTGGAAGAAGACCACCGTCGCAGGTCTACGCCCTATCGACGCCCCAGACCTGATCGGCCAGGACTTCACTGCCGACGCACCCGACACCCGCTGGTGTGGCGACATTACCTACGTCCAGACAGTCGACGGCTGGGTCTACACCGCGACTGTGATCGACCTGCACTCCCGCAAAGTGGTGGGCTACGCCGTCGCCGATCACCTGCGCACCAGCCTCATCGTCGAGGCCCTCGCCGCGGCACTGGTCACCCGTAAACCCCTGGCCGGGGTCATATTCCACAGCGACCGAGGCTGTCAATATACGTCCCGAGAATTCGCTAACTTCTGCACCGAGAACGGCGTACAGCGCTCAATGGGTCGGCGCGCTACTTGTTTCGACAACGCGGTCGCCGAATCATTCTTCGCAACCTACAAGAAAGAACTCATCCACACCCGGCCATGGAGCGGTGCGACCGAAGTACAACAACAGACATTCCTCTGGATCGAAAGCTACTACAACCGCCGCAGGCGACACTCCACACTCGCCTACTTGACACCCATCGAATACGAGCTAGGGTTCAGAAAACTTACCGAACTGGCAGCCTAAACCAGCGTCAATGAAATCGGGAACAGTCCAAACATCGCCGCGGACGAGCTGGAAAGCCTGCTGAGTACCCAGGAAAAGGCGGCGGGCCCAGCCGCCTAATCCACACCACAGCCCGTTCCGACCGATGATCCCGCTCACCATCAAGGCCGCCGAACCTCAGACTAAAAGATCCCAGCTTTGCGGGTGCCGCAGCCGTTATGCCTGCTCAGAGCGACACACCCCGTCGCTGTGACCGCTGGGGGGCAGCGAACGGCGACGTTTCGCACCCAACGTGGTTCCCGGTAGGCACTCAGCGCTCGCCGCCGGAAAGCGCGGCGGGGTGTTCCTGGTGGACCTCGGCGCCCTCGGTGGGGTCGGCGGGCAGAAGGGGACGGTCGACGGTTGCCAGGCATACGGGGGCGGCGCGAGCGCACCGGTGCAGGGCGGGGGCACGGTCGCCTACCTGCCCTGTACGTCGGGGCTGCTGCAGTTGCGGATCGCCACCGATGGCGGGTTGCGCAAGGGGTGGCAGGCGCCGTCCACGGTGAGCGGCTCACCGCTCATCGTCGGGAGCACCGTGTGGTCCCTCCAGCAGGACGGCGCCCTGATCGGACTCGACGCCGCGACGGGGGCCCGGCTGGCAACCCTGTCGGTCGGCGACGCCAGCCGCTTCGCCACGCCCGCCTCGAGCGGTAATGCGTTGTTCCTGCCGACCAATCACGGCATCACCGCGGTACGCCTCGCACCGTGAGCCCGTAGGAGGGCATACCCGGGTTGGGTTGGCCCCCGGCGATGTCGTGTTCCGAAGAAATCATCCGGCGCCGACTCGGCCACGCCTACGCCCAAACCGTGCTGCGATACGCCGACCAACACGCCTCGCCCAAAATGTACCGCTCTCCTGACCCACCGACGCCCCCAACCACGCATCGTTGAGCTCCGGGGGCACGCGGTTAGCCGGCGATGGCATCGACGATGCTGATCACGGCAAGGACCAAAAGGCGCACCTGTTCCGACTGAAATGGCGCACTGGTTGTGAGTAACCGCGCACCGGTTCCGAAGTGTCGGTGTGAGCCCGCCGTCGTCCGGCGGCCTCTTCTACTGCCCTGTGGTCGTGTTGGTCACGCTGTCCGCAGGCGAACGGCAACCGGACGCCTCCGACGGCACGCACCGGCAGCGGCGCGACAGTCGATCAGCGCGTACGCCGACGATCCCCTACCGGACGCTGGGGATTGGTTGGCCGGTGAGACTGGGGCGGCGGAGGTGTTGATCTAGCCGAAGTTCTTGGATCAGGTGAGTTTGAGCGGGATGGCTCCGTACGGATCGAGCTGATACACGAGCGAGGCTCGGTGGTAGCCGTCTGCGATATCGGCGTGCGGGGTACCGGTGATCACCAGAATCGGGCTTAGCGCGTTCCCGGTGAGTGCCTTGACCAGGTCCTTGTGCACGCCGGGATCGCTCAGCGGCGCCGGCTCCAGGCCCGCCGCGCGCAGGACGTCGTTCGCCCGCCGGGTGACCAACCGCGCCGATTTCAGCTTCTTGACCATCTTCTGGACGGCGTCTTCACCGAACTTGATCGAGAGGTAGGCCGCCGCTGCGGCGTAGTCGTGGTCTGCGACGTCGTCGAGCCACTTGATCGACTCGACCGGGCTCGTGATCGCGGGTTTCGCCATGGCGCGGCAGCCTGCCACCCGCCGCCAAGTCCGCCAAGTCCGCCAAGTCCGCCAAGTCCAACGGCCAGCTCGCCACTGCGTCGGCGCGCCCTACCTCCGGCGCCCGCTGGGAAGACGGAACCGGCCAACATTCACGGGCAGTGATCCGGTGGACGGAAACGATCCTCTACCGAACGTTTGTGGTCCGCTCGGCCTGGATCAGCGCGGGGCGAACTGTGGTGATCCAGGCCGAGGTGGCCGTCCGTCCCGGCGCGGCCAACGGGTGCAGACTGACTGGGTGACCGATGGCCAGGCCGCCGACCGTGCGGCGGAGCTAGTCCCCGAGCCGGCTGTGGGGGGCCGCACTCCCCACCATCCGGCTGCCCACGGCGGCGGCCTGTTCGGGCTCGCCCTCGGCGCGCTCGGTATCGTTTTCGGTGACATCGGCACCAGCCCGCTCTATGCGGTGCAGACGGTGTTCTCGATCGACAACCACGCGGTCAGCCCGACGCCGGGCGACGTGTACGGGGTCGTCTCGCTGATCTTCTGGTCGGTCACGCTGATCGTGACGGTCAAGTACGTGTCCTTCATCCTGCGGGCCGACAACGACGGTGAGGGCGGCGTCATGGCGCTCGCCGCGCTGGTCCGCGGCGTGTCCGATTGCTCGGCCCGGCTCGCCTCGACCGCGCTGGCCCTTGGTGTACTGGGCGCGTCGCTGTTCTACGGCGACTCGCTGATCACCCCGGCCATCTCGGTGCTCTCGGCGGTGGAGGGCCTGGAGGTCGCCCGGCCCGAGCTCGCTCAGGCGGTGCTACCGATCGGGATCGCCATCCTGACGCTGCTGTTCGTGGTGCAGCGCTGGGGAACCCACCAGGTCGGGCGGCTGTTCGGGCCGGTGATGGTGCTGTGGTTCGCCACGCTCGCCGTCCTCGGTGTGCCGCAAATCGCCGCGCGCCCAAGCGTGCTGCTCGGGTTGTCGCCGACCTACGCCGTGTCGTTCTTCGCCGTCCACCCGCTGACCGCGTTCCTGTCAATGGGCGCGGTGGTGTTGGCGATCACCGGCGCCGAGGCCCTCTACGCCGACGTGGGCCACTTCGGGCGACGCCCGATCCGGGTGGCGTGGTTCGTCCTGGCCTTCCCCGCGCTGACACTCAACTACCTGGGGCAGGCGGCGCTGATCCTGACCGACCCCCACGCCGTGGACAACCCCTTCTACCGGCTCGCCCCGGGCTGGGCGCAGCTGCCGCTGGTGGTGCTGGCCACCTGCGCCACGGTGATCGCCTCGCAGGCGGTGATCTCCGGGGCGTTCTCGGTGTCGCGCCAGGCCGTCCGGCTCGGGTACCTGCCGCCCATGACCGTCCGGCATACCTCCACCCAGGAGAGCGGCCAGATCTACGTGCCGGCGGTGAACTGGCTGCTGTTCGGCGGCGTGCTCGTGTTGATGGTGGTCTTCCGCTCCTCGGACCGCCTGGCCACCGCCTACGGGCTGGCGGTCACCGGGACCCTGCTGCTGACCACCACGCTGTTCCTCATCTACGCCACGACCGCGTGGCACTGGGCGCGGTGGAAGCTGGTGCTAGTCGCCATCGTGTTCGGCGGTGTCGAGCTGACCTTCCTCGCCGCCAATCTGACCAAGATCGTGCACGGTGGCTGGCTGCCACTGCTCGTCGCCGCGGTGGTGGCCACGGTGATGACCACCTGGCAGCGGGGCCGCCGGATCGTGACCGCCCGCCGCATCGACGTGGAGGGGCCGCTTCCGGACTTCGTGGAGAAGCTGAACGCCGACGGCATCCTCCGGGTGCCCGGCACCGCCGTGTTCCCCCACCCCACCAAGGAGACCGCGCCACTCGCGCTGCGGGCCAACGTCGAGTTCAATCACGTGCTGCACGAGCGGGTCGTGATCGTCAGCGTGCAGTCGGAGAACGTGCCACACGTCCCACCGGGCGATCGGGTGACCGTCGACCAGCTCGGCCACATCGCGGACGGCATCGTGCACCTGCTCGCCCGGCTCGGCTTCCAGGACGACCACCACATCCCCGACCTGCTGCGTGCGTCCCGCGGCCTATGCGAAGAACTCGAATTCGACGCGGACACCGTGTCGTACTTCCTGTCTCACATCATCATCGAACGGGGCCCCCAGCCGGGCATGTGGACCTGGCGCAAGCGGCTGTTCATCGCCCTCGCCCACAACGCGGCCACACCCGCCGCATACTTCAAACTGCCCCCCGACCGCACGGTTGTCATGGGCTCGCGCATCGAACTTTGATCAAGCTGTAAGGGCTATCTAGCGCGGAGCGTCGCCAAGCGACCAGCAGCAGGGCGGCCCGGCCGGCGCCGCCACCGCCATCGAGAACCTACTCACCGCCCGGCTCCAGACACTCGGCCCTGATCACCCAGACACCCTGATCGACCGCAACAACCTCGCCCACTAGCGGGGCAGGTGGCAGATTCCGGACGTTTGGCCTTCCGGTCGCTTCTCAGACAGACCGAAGACGACGATGTGGTTTCGCCAAAAGCACATCCTGTTCGCCAACCGGCTGCCGCCGCGGCCAACGCCCATGAGCAGCTGCTTACCGACCAGGTCCGGTTGTTGGGCCCCGACCACCCCAATATCCTGACTACCCGCCACAACCTCACCTACTGGCGGAGGCGGGCGAATTCCCGATGACTCATCGCCCCGGTGTCCGGTAGGGATCGACAAACGGACCGGCGCGGGGCACTTGCGCCCGGACCGGCTTGAGGCCACTGTGAATCCGATGCTGGGCGCGTCCTTGCCCCCGGTGCGGGCCGATGGAGGCGTGGTCGCTGAATCACGACGTCGACGTGGCGGTGGTGGGTGGCGGGCTCGGTGGTCTGACACTAGCGATCGGGCTGCTGGGGGCGGGTGTCTCGGTCGATGTGTTCGAGCAGGCCGACGATCTGCGTGAGGTCGGCGCGGGCGTCGCGCTCGCCGCCAACTCCACCCGGCTGCTCGACCGGCTGGGTGTCCGCCCCGAGTCGGCGGGCAACGCGCCACCGGATGTCCACTTCCGGCGCTGGGACGACGGCACGCTGATCTGGTCGCACCCGGTCGGTGACTGGTACCGCGAACGCATGGGCGGCCCCTTCCTGACGCTGCACCGCGCCACGTTACGTCGGTTGCTGGCCGAGGCGGTCCCGCCGGAGCGGGTGCACACCTGCCACCGCCTGGTCGGGATCGACCAGGAGCTCGGCGGGGTGCGGTTGCGGTTCGCCGGGCGAGCGGACGTGCTGGCTCGGATCGCGGTCGGTGTGGACGGCATCCACTCGGCCGTCCGCGGCCACGTCGCCGGGGCTATCGCCCCGGTCCTGTCCGGCGAGATCGGGTTCCGCGGGCTAATCCCGGTTGAGCGCTGTCCCGACATGCCGACGCCGACGTCGATGCAGTTCTGGTGCGGCCCCGGCACGCATGTGGTCGCCTTCGGCATCGATGACGGCACGCTGATCAACTTGCTTGCCGTCCACCAGCCCGACAGGCTCCCTGACTGGACGCGCACCAGCCATCGCACGGCGGGCAGCAGCACGGAAGCGCTGGCCTTATTCCGCGGCCTCGGGTGGGACTCCCGCATTCTCGGACTCATCGACAACGTCGGCGGAGACATGCATTTCTGGGCGTTGCTGGACCTGCCGCCACTGGCCCGTTGGAGCCGCGGCCGGGTCGTGCTGGCCGGCGACGCCGTGCACGCGCCGCTGCCCCACCAGGGCCAGGGCGCGGGCCAAGCCATCGAGGACGCCTACGTCTTGGCCGGCCTGCTCGCCCGCGCCGGGACATCGGGCTACCCGGACGCGTTCGCTACCTACGAGCGGCTGCGGCGCAGCAGGGCGCGGCGGGTGCAGCACTACTCGCGCCAGGCCGGCCGCTTCTACAAGCTCGAAGGCGCCGCAGCCGGCCGCCGCGACGCGGCGCTCCCCGGGCTGCCGGAGCGGATCAGGTGGATCCACGCCCACGACGTCGAGGTACCCACCGCACATTGATCACCGCCAGCCACTGTTCGACCGCATTCAGTTGTGGGTGTCTCAGCAGAGGAACCCCTACCCAACGCTTCCGGGGCCATGGCGCGGCCGGATCAGGACGGGTTGACAGGCACTGCTCCATGCCCCCTGGCCAGCTCCACCACACCCGCCCGGCAGGTATCGGCCTCAGCGTCGTGCGCCCCGTTACACGCCCGACCCCGTGACACCGGACCCGTAGTCAACGACGATGCGGATACGACCCACCACCTCGAGAGGTCCGATGTTCACCCAGCTCCGCAATAACATCACGACTCGCGGCAAGCGTCTGCACGAGGGAGTGGCCCGTACTCGGGTCCAGCTGCGGCAGGGCAGGGACGAGTATCGCCTGGCAAAGGCCGAGCGGCCGAGGTGCGCGGCACGGCTCACCGACCTGGTGGCCCGCTATAACGGCGTCACGCTGTATCGCGACCGCATCGAGCGCGGGCGCGAGGTGCATTCGCTGGCGGGCGTGCGTACCTCGGTCAGCGAGTCGACCACGGATGCGGCGAACCCCAGCGACGGTGGGGCGGTGCGCGACGTATTCCTCACGATCAGTGGACCTGGCTGGCAGTGGACGATCAAGACCGCGGCGGTGCTTTCTTCTCGCAAGGTCCGGGAGTTCGCCGCGCTAGTCGACGCGCACGCGACGGGTGTGCCGGCCCCTTGCTCGTCGTCTGTGACCGCCACCGGTCAGTTCCGGGTGCTCGAGGAACTGCGCGGCCGTGGCGTGCTCACCGACTCTGAGTTCGGCACCGCTGTCTCGCGTCTGCGCGCCACGCCGAATGAGCTGAGTCAACTGAGGCCAACGATGCGGCCCCCATCTGCCCCTTCGGGCGTCTCGCCGTACTGAACGCGCACGCACCCCTTATGGAACCGATCGCGGGCTCGAGGTCCGGTCCGACGAACGTGACACTGGACGGGGCTACGACGTGTGCTTGCCCAGCGCAACCTGTACGAGGTCGACGACACTGTTGATCACATGGAGCGGCCGGAGGTCGTCGGCGAGGCCGCTGGGCGGGTGGCTCACCAGCGTGTCGGCCGCGAGGGCGGCCGCGAAGTCGATCCCACTGCCCTGCACGTCCGGGTTGAGGTGCTGGAGGATCTGGAACACCTCCTGGGCAAGGATGGCGTACCCGATGGTGGTGGGGTGAACGCCGTCCAGGGCGATCAGGCCGCCCTTGCGTCTACCGAGCTGGTCGGAGGTGAAGAACTGCGTGTCCGGCTGCGGCGTCAGCGCGGACAGCACCGGGGGCAGCTGGTAGGCCTTCGCGGCCCACCATGAGGGCTGGGTCAGCGGGTCGGCGATGTAGCGGCGGAACGCAAGCCGGTCGAGCAGCCCGCACAGGTCGAGGATCAGCCAGTCCCTCGGTCGGGCCGCCACCCGCGCCTCGTAGACCATCTTCTTGATCGTGTAGTTGTACTGGTCGATGGCCGAATCGATCGCCCACGCCTGCTCGCCGGTCAGGGCAGGGTTGACACCGGGCAGGTACTCGGCGTCAGACACCCAGGCGTGGACGTAGCGGCCGAAGTAGCGTTGTCCGGCAGGCTTGACGCCCATCCCTCGGGCGATCGGAACGATCGTCACGTGCGGCACCGTCGCCCAGATGACGCGGCGGGCGTTGATCTCGGCGACCTTGTCGCGGAGGCCGCCCAGGTCGGCAGCGAAATCGCTCGGTGTCCACACAGTCGGCTTGTCGTCCATGCCGGACCAGGCGAGGCGCAGCTGGACCGCGCTGGGCAGAGCGTTGTTGGCGCCGAGGGCGACCACGAGCGTGTCGATGCCGCCGTCAGCGCCGATGGCGCGCGCGGCGTCGATCATTGTGACCGTGGAATCAGGGCCCGTCGACGGCCCCTCCAGCGCACGCAGCATTGCACGTTCAGACGCGTGCGACACCTCGGGTGAGAAGGAGCTCACGAGGCCCTGCGGCTCGGTGACCGCCGCCGTCGCCTGCCCGATCGTTTCGGTGTAGGCCTGGCGGACGGTCCAGCCGTAGACGGCGAGGTTGTGGTGGTACGCGCGTGACCCGAGCGGCACGCCGCCCCCCGGCCCATGCTCCCAGTAGCCCTTCACGTGGGTCACGGCCGCGATCGCGGCGTGCACACCACGCACCTCACGGATGACGGGCAGGCCGCCCGCCTCGGCGGAGTCGATGCCTCTGACCAGCGCCTCGAGGTTCAGCGGTAGACCCGGACAGTCGACAGGCCCGGGATAGGTCGGATAGGTGAACACTCCTGGGGCGAGTTGTAGCGCCCCCGCGAGGAGAGCGGGCCACGACAGGCTCGTGTCGGTGATCGCGAGGCTCTTGAAGCCCATCGTGATGGAGTCGCCCACCGTGATGAGGGGGTGACGTGCGTCCCCCGCAGTCACCTCGACCGGGATCCCGAGGCCGGCATCCTCGGGCAGGAGCGGCTCCGGCGCTTCGGTATCCCGCACCATCAGGTCCGCCGGGTAGGGAGGCGTTGTCGCCCATGCAGGCTGGGTTCCTGCAGGCGGTTCCAACCGAATCGGCCTGCCGTCCGCGAAAACCGGTCTCGAGCGCTCCTTCACAGCCTTACGTCCGCGCGCCATGACAGTCCTCCGGATCACACTCGGCGCTTCGAGGTTGTACTTGAGCTTGCGCCACTTGTTGCCGGGCAGTTCGGAATTGATCAGATCGTCGCGCTTCAGAAAGACACGGACCCCCTGGCGGGAGAGACGTTCATCGTCCAGCTCCTGCACCGGGGACGGCACACGAAACTCCAGATCAACGGGTTGGCCGTGGCCGAGCCGCGACTCCGAGGACGTCACGCGGGCTCCGAACGCTCTGTGTCCGCCACGGCGTGCGGCTGCGCAACGATCCAACGGCCCCGACTTCGGACAATGAGCCGGGCTGTTCTCAACTGCTCGATAGCTCGCTGGACGGTGGACCGGGCAAGTCCGCACCGATCGGCGATCTCACCGATCGTGGGCAACAACGCTCCCGGCTCCAGCAGGCCATTCCGCATGGCGTCCCGAATACCTTCCGAGACATCTCGGAACGTCGACGCAGCACCGCCCTCGGGGAACAACTTCGCCGCCGGCAGACTCGCACCGGCCAACCGGCGTGCGAGCTTCGCGGTGATGTCAGCCGGCGCTTCGGCGGCGGCTTTCCTCCGTAGCCCGTCAAGATCGCCGGCGAGCGTTTCCGCGGCGCGCCGGTCAGCGTTCTTCGTCCAGGAGGCATAGACCCTCAGTGTCGTCGCCCCACCGTCGCTACGCCCCAGGCGCCCAGCGACGGTCCGCAGGTCGACGCCGCCGCTCAACAGTTGTGTGGCATTGAAGTGTCGGAGGTTGCGGAGTGGAGTCGCCACGCCGGCGGCCGTCGCCAACTTGCCGTAGGCGTGCGTGAAGTGATCGGGGTGCCACGGTCGCCTGGCGGCGGGGTCAGGCGAGAAGACGAAAGCATCCGAGGCGATCTCAATCCCGGCAGGCCGCAGTGCGGCATTGCGAGCGGCTCTGAAGTCGACGAGAAGGCGGACGCTGAACGTGTCGAGCGAGAGCCGACGGGGATCGTCGGTCTTCGTGCCCTTGATGCGCTGTTCTCCATTGCGGACCACGTAGTTGTCCTCGATGAGCAGCTCGCCATGCTCCAAATCACAGCTGACCCACCTCAGGGCGGCGAGCTCACCACGCCGAGCTCCGGTGGTGACCGCCAGCCAGAGATAGAGACCGAACTCGGGGTCATCCGCCCACGCTCTGTTGATCAGCTCGGCCACTCGGTCCGGCTCCGGGGGCTTCGGGCGGCGGCGGGCGAGTTTCGGAGGGTGGGCGTACTGCGCGGGGTTGCGGTCCACCCACCCCCAGGAGATTGCGTAGTTCATCGCGGCGGAGAGGATGGCGTGTACTCGGCGGACCGCGCCAGGACTCATCGGCTTGCAGACATGAGGCCGGCACTTGGCGGTCTCGCATTCATGGAGGTCGGCCCGCCGGTGCTCGACGTAGGGGCGACCGTCACAGAGCACATTGCACCTGCGCAGATGCGTGTAGAAGCGGTCCACGATGTCCACCCTGTGCTGCAGCTTGCGCAGCTGCATGTCACCGAGTGCTGGCCCGAGTGTCCGTCGGATGTACCCCTCGTTGGTCTCCCTCGTGGACAGCTCATGATCGGCGACCTCGAGCCACCGTCTGAGGAGGTGGTCGAGCGTGGCGCTCTGGTCGGGAATCCGATCGGCTTCGACCTGGCCAACGAGGCGCTCCTTGGCCCGCACGGCCAGATCCCGGGTCGGATGAGTCTCCTTGAGGTAGCCCTTGCGGCCGGTAATCGGGTCCTTACCTGCATAAACGACGGCTCGGAAGCCACTCTTGAGGACTTCGACGTGTCCGGTCGCCATGAACGCGAAGGTAGACCCGACACACCAGGGATTCCACAAAGGATTCCATGATCCCGAACAAGTGGATCACTTACTGCGAGGAACACCAGCGTTGAGCTGGTGTTCCTGTGGAGCCGCCTCGGGGAGTCGAACCCCGGACCTACGCATTACGAGTGCGTCGCTCTAACCGACTGAGCTAAGGCGGCGTCGTGCTCGGGTAGTTTAGCTGCCGGCTTCGGGGCCTCCGCGCCGGCTCAGTCTCGGTGCTCCGAGGGAGCATCTTCGGCCGAGTCAGCCCCGGTAGAGGATCGTGAGCATGGCCTCCACGGCGATCCGGGGCTTGACGTTGACCTCGAGCGCCTCGCGGCAGCTCAGTAC
Source organism: Pseudonocardia sp. Cha107L01 (assembly GCF_052566575.1). Classification (NCBI taxonomy): domain Bacteria; kingdom Bacillati; phylum Actinomycetota; class Actinomycetes; order Pseudonocardiales; family Pseudonocardiaceae; genus Pseudonocardia; species Pseudonocardia sp. Cha107L01. Next base: position 1,841,870 of record NZ_CP199579.1, on the reverse strand, counting down.
CGCTTCGAGCCGGCGCAGGGTGGACTCCGGCGACCAGGTCGACGCGGCCCGCCGGGTGTCACCGGCCCGGTCCGGGTGGGTCGCCGGCACCGAGGCGCCCAGAGTCGTCGTCAGCACGTCCCGGTAGAAGCCGGCCAGATCGACCAGTGCGCGATCCAACGCGTCGCGCTGGCTCCGGGTCGCCCGGGACTTCTGCCGCCGCTCCAGCTCACGCTCGGCGGCTTTCGCGCCGCGCTGGGCCGACGCCACGCCCTTGCCGGTACCGCCGGACCCCATCGCCACCGAGAGCGCCTCCCGCTCGGCGGCGTCCCGGGAGCCGGCCACGTCGGCCGCCTCCGCCTCGGCGGAGCCGATCAGGTCGTCGGCGGCGGAGAACACCTCACCGAACCCGCGCAGCGACAGCGGCAGCGCCAGCACCTGCTCGCGGCGCATCCGGGCCTCGGTGTCCCTGGCCAGTCGCCGGGCCCGCCCCACATGGCCGCCGCAGACCAGCGCGGCCCAGGACGCGGTCTCCTCGTCGATGCCGTCGCGCGCGGCCAGCACGGCTGCGATGGCCGGAGGCGGCGGTGTGCCCAGCGGTACCAGACGGCACCGTGAGCGGATCGTCACCGGTACGTCGTCGGGGTGGTCGGACGGCGCGCAGAGCAGGAACACGGTCCGCGCCGTCGGCTCCTCCACCGCCTTGAGCAGTGCGTTCGCCGCGCCCTCGGTGAGCCGGTCCGCGTCCGCGATCACCACGATCTGCCAGCCACCGGAGCTCGGCCGGCGCGCCGCGATCTGCACCAGCGCGCGCATCTCCGACACCGAGATGGACAGTCCCTCGGGCACCACCTCGCGTACGTCGGGGTGGGTGCCGGCGAGCACCGTGTGGCACGACTGGCACTGCCCGCAGCCACCAGTCGGGCACTGCAGCGCGGCCGCGAACGCGCGGGCGGCCACCGAGCGGCCGGAGCCCGGTGGGCCGGTGAACAGCCAGGCGTGGGTCATCGCGGTCGGATCGGCCACGGCGCCCGCCAACTCGGCGACCACCCGGTCCTGTCCGACCACCTCCGCCCATACCCCGCCGACGGATGCCACAGCTACCTCCGCGGGCCCAGCGCGAGGCCGAGGCGGGGGCGCCGCTTGGGCTGGCGCAGCGAGGCGGTGTCTACCAGCGGCCGGATGCCAGCGCGGATCTGCTCCTCGACGACATCGGGGGCGGCGTCCGCGTCGACCACCACGTAGCGGTGCGGCTCGGCCGCCGCCATCCTGGTCAGCCAGCGCTGCACCCGCAGGTGCTCCTCACCCATCGAGAGCGGTTGGCGCCGGCCGGCCTGAGTCGGGCCGGCGGACGGGGCGCGGTCCAGCAGCACCGTGACGTCCGGGCGCAGCCGCCCGGTCGCCCAGTTGGTCAGGCTGTGCAGCTCGTTGCTGTCCAGGTTGTCCGCGGCCGACGCGGCCAACGCGGTCGACCCGGACCCGCCGATCCCGCCGGCCGCGTCGGCGGCCGCCTGGGCCAGCCCGAGCTGCATCAGCGGGTTGGCCACGAACCGGTCCATCACGACGATCTCACCGATCTCCAGCGCCGGCCGCACCTCGCGCTCGACCACGTCCGCGCGGACCGCGGCCGCGGCCAGCGCACGCGCCCTGGTACCGGTCAGCTCGGCGCCGAGTACCGCACCGGTCAGCCGGGGCGCGTCCTCCCGGAACTCGCCGGGCTGGCTGACCGGGTAGCCCTCGTCGCGCAGCCAGGTCACCAGCCGGCGGGTCTGCTCGGCGGACTCCGCCGCGGTTGCCCCCTCCACCGCGATCAGCACGCCGCCGACCGGGCGGCGGGCACCGCGGCGCAGCGCACCGAGCAGGTCGGGCAGCAGTGGTTCGGAGCGCCGGTCGTCCATCTGCCGGTAGGCCAGCACACCGACCACCGAGGCGACGAGGCCGGCCACCCCCAGCACGGTCCGGGTGCCGTCCACGTGCACCGGGTGGCTGAACAGCGTGATCACCCTGGTCTGCACCAGGCCGACGGCGAGCGGCACCACCGACATCGAGGCCAGCAGGTCCAGCCGGACGATGGACTGCACGAACGCCACCACCCGCCCGCGCACCTCGTTGGCGACCTGGGCGCCGATGATCGTGAGCCCGGTGAGGAAGGCGACCCCGGCGCAGCAGCCGACCATCCCCACCGCGGCCAGGGCGACGAACAGGTGCGGCGCGACGGCGACCAGCACCAGGCTCAACCCGGCGGCCACGATCGCGGCACCGAACAGCCGGTTGTGCGGCAGCCGCCGCGCCAGTGTGGGCACCACACCCATCCCGGCGGCCATCCCGATGAACACCGAGACGAACAACATGCCGTACGCGGCGTCGCCGCCGCCGAGGCTGGTCGCGTACAGCTTGGCCAGCGCAATGACCGCGCCGCCGGCCGCGAACGCACCCATGATGCCGATCACCAGGCCGCGGATCAGCGGCGTCGAGCCGACGAACCGGGCGCCGTCGCGCAACAGCGCGAGCAACCCGGCGTCGTCCTCCCTGGTCCGCCCCGGCGAGCGCCCGGAGATCTCCGGGATCTTGAACCACACGGTCAGCGCGGTGAGCAGGTAACCGGCGCCGTTGATCATCAGCGCGATGTAGACGGTGGTGGTCGGGCCCGGCCGGGTACCGAGCAGGTTGCCCACCGTGGACACCGCGGTGAACAGCCCGGAGGCGGTGAGCACCGCGACGCCGTAGGTCATCGCCAGGCTCAGCTGGTTGGCCGTCTCCACCTGGTCCGGCCGGCGCAGCAGGTTCGGGATGGAGGCGTCCTTGGCCGGGATCCAGAACATCGAGCAGATCTCGATCATGAACGTGGCCGCGAACAGCCACCACAGCGAGCCGACCAGCGGGATGGAGAAGAACAGCAGGAATCGGGCCAGGTCGCAGACCACCATCAGCTTGCGCCGGTCCAGCTTGTCGGCGAGCACACCGGCGATCGGGCCGAGCAGCAGCGCGGGCAGCAGCCTGGTGGCGACCACCCCGCCGAGCGCGAAGCTCTGTGCCTGGTAGCTGGTGGTCAGCTGGGTGGCCAGCGCGGAGAGCGCCAGCAGCGACAGCCAGTCGCCGGTGGAGGCCAACGCGGTGACCAACCAGAGCCGGCGGAACGACGGGATGGCCAGCACGCCGCGAACCCGGTGAGTGACCGAGGATGACAGGTCGATACCGCCGAAGGCCGCGGGATCGGGGGCGCCGGGCGGGTGGTCAGCCGCGCCGGTGGGCGCCGAATCGGAACCGATCGCGCCTCACCTCCTCGCTGGCGGCGGGCCGCACCGTAGGGCTATCTGGGCCATTCCAGGGTAGCCGTCGATGATGAGAGACACTTAAGGCACCGGTCCGCAACAGGTCCTACCAGCGCCGACCCGATCTACCGGCCCCTCGGGCCCCCGGTCGCCAACCGCTCAGTGTCCCGCGCTCTCACTGAAGACACTGACCACCGTCTGGATCAGGATGAGCACGAAGATCGCCACGAACACCACGGTGAACAGCCTGGAACCGAGCTTGCTCCGGGAGCGGCGGGTCAGCCCGGTCAGGCTCGGTACGTCGGGTACCACGGGGCTGACGACCGGTGGCCGGTACTCCCCGTAGCGCGACCGCAGGACCGGGCCGACCGGCGACTGGGTCAGGTAGGACGGGTCAGGGGTCTCAGCGGCTCCGGCGGCGCGATCGGCGGCCACCCTCGGCGGGCCGACCGGTGCGCCCGGCCGCGGTGGGCTTGTGGGCCCGGCCGGTCGCCGGGTGCCCGCACCCGGGCCGCGCGGCGGCGTATCGGGGGCGGCGCGCGGCGACGGCGGGCCGGTCAGCGGCCTGACCGGGAGTTTCGGGGCGGACCGGTCCAGCGCGTCGACCGGGTCCAGCGGGTCGTACAGCGGGTCCTGGTCGGCTTCGAACGGGACGTTCTCGTCGCCGTCGAGCTCCGCGAGCAGTGCGGCAAGTGCGCGGTCGTCCAGCGTGGGTACCCGGGGATTCTCCAGCGGCGGCAGCATGTCGTCGGTGATCACCGGAATCATCGGATCGGTGTGCGGCTCCGCGGACAGGGCACCGTCCGGAGCCCGCTTCGAGTCGCTGCTCACAGCGCGGGAGCCTAGCTCCGGACCTGCCGATTCCGTGGGAATTCCGCCGTTTCGGCGCCACAATGCGCACCGTCAGGTGAGACCCTGACGGTGCGCTGGGCGGTGACCCGGGGTGGGGTCAGGCCGATGTGCTGGACTTGCGGCGGGTGCCACCGCGCTTCGGGGCCGCCCCGCCACGCTTGGGCGCGGTGCCCTTCGCCCGGCGCTCGGCGAGCAACTCGGCGGCCCGCTCGTCGGTGAGCGACTCGACCTCGTCGCCCTTGCGCAGCGACGCGTTCGTCTCGCCCTCGGTGACGTACGGCCCGAACCGACCGTCCTTGATCACCATCGGCTTGCCGGACACCGGGTCGGTGCCCAGCTCGCGCAGCGGCGGCGTGGACGACGCGGCACCCCGACCGCGCTGCTTGGGCTGGGAGTAGATCTTCAGCGCTTCGTCCAGCTCGACGGTGAACAGCTGGTCCTCGTTCGCCAGCGAGCGGGAGTCGGTGCCCTTCTTCAGGTAGGGCCCGTACCGCCCGTTCTGCGCGGTGATCTCGTCACCGGACTCCGGGTCGGTGCCCACCACGCGCGGCAGCGAGAGCAGCTTGAGCGCGTCCTGCAGCGTCACGGCGTCCAGCGCCATCGACTTGAACAGCGAGCCGGTGCGCGGCTTGGGCAGCTTCGCCTTCGGGGTGCCCTCGGGCGGGTCGGGCAGCAGCTCGGTCACGTAGGGCCCGTAGCGGCCCTCCTTGGCCACGATCTCGTGCCCGGTCACCGGGTCGGCGCCCAGCGAGCGACCCTCCTGCGGCACCGAGAACAGCTCCTCGGCGATCTCGGGGGTCAGCTCGTCCGGCGGCAGCTCGTCGGACAGGTTCGCCCGCTGCGAAGTACCATCCACGATCCGCTCCAGGTACGGCCCGTAGCGGCCCACCCGGACCACGACCTCACGGCCCTCGGAGTCGCTGAACAGCGGGATCGCGTTGATCTCCCTGGCGTCGATCTCCTCCAGGTTGACCCCGACCAGCTTCTTCAGCCCGCCGGAGCGCGCCACCGACCGGTCGGCGGCGGATCCGTTCGTGTCGCCGGACCCGTTGGCGGCCGGCTCGGAGCCGAAGTAGAACCCGGACAGCCAGTCGGTGCGGTGCTGCGAGCCGGACGCGATGGAGTCCAGCTCGTCCTCCATGGCGGCGGTGAAGTTGTAGTCGACGAGGCGGCCGAAGTGCCGCTCCAGCAGCCCGATCACCGCGAAGGCCACCCAGGACGGCACCAGCGCGCTGCCCTTCTTCCACACGTAGCCGCGGTCCTGCACGGTCTTGATGATCGAGCTGTAGGTGGACGGGCGGCCGATGCCCAGCTCCTCGAGCGCCTTGACCAGGCTGGCCTCGGTGTAGCGGGCCGGCGGGTTGGTGGAGTGGCCCTCCGGGTTGAGCTCCTCGGCGGTCAGCGACTGGCCCTCGGTCAGCTGCGGCAGCCGCGACTCGGCGTCGTCGGCCTCGCCGCCGGCCTGGTCGTCCACCGTCTCCACGTAGGCCTTCAGGAAGCCGGCGAAGGTGATGGTGCGACCGGAGGTGGCGAAGATGCACTCCTCGCCGGTGACGGCGGTGCCGGAGACCCGCACGGACACCGTGGTGCCCCGGGCGTCGGCCATCTGCGAGGCGACCGTGCGCTGCCAGATCAGCTCGTAGAGCCGGAAGTCGTCGCCGTCGACCTCGCGGGCGATCTGCCCCGGGGTGCGGAACGACTCACCGGCCGGGCGGATCGCCTCGTGCGCCTCCTGGGCGTTCTTCACCTTCCGGGTGTACTGCCGGGGCTTGTCGGCGACGTAGGCGTCCCCGTAGAGCTCACGGGCCTGGGTGCGGGCCGCGTTGATCGCCGACTCGGACAGCGTGGTCGAGTCGGTACGCATGTAGGTGATGTAGCCGTTCTCGTACAGCCGCTGCGCGGAGCGCATGGTGCGCTCGGAGGTGAAGCGCAGCTTGCGGCCGGCCTCCTGCTGCAGCGTCGAGGTCATGAACGGCGCGTACGGCCTGCGGGTGTAGGGCTTCGACTCGACGCTGTCGACGGTGAAGTCCCGGCCGTCGAGTGCCTCGGCGAGGCGGCGCGCGCTGGCCTCGTCCAGCGCGACGGCGGAGCCCTTCAGCTGCCCGTCCGGGCCGAAGTCGCGCCCGGTGGCCACCTTGGTGCCGTCGACCGAGACGAGTTTGGCGCCGAAGGTGCGCGGCCCGGTCTCGTCCTTGGCGGCCGACGGGTCGGTGCCCAGCACAGCCGCGATGTCCCAGTAGCCGGCGGAGACGAACGCCATCCGCTCCCGCTCGCGCTGCACGATGATGCGGGTCGCCACCGACTGCACCCGGCCCGCCGAGAGCTTCGGCATGACCTTCTTCCACAGCACCGGAGAGACCTCGTAGCCGTAGAGCCGGTCCAGGATGCGCCGGGTCTCCTGGGCGTCGACCAGGTCGTGGTCCAGTTCGCGGGGGTTGGCGGCGGCGGCCAGGATCGCCGGCTCGGTGATCTCGTGGAAGACCATCCGGCTGACCGGCACCTTCGGCTTCAGCGTCTCCAGCAGGTGCCAGGCGATCGCCTCGCCCTCGCGGTCCCCATCCGTCGCGAGGAGCAGCTCGTCGACGTTCTTGAGGGCGTCCTTGAGCTCGGTGACCGTGGCCCGCTTCTCCGGGGTGACCACGTAGAGCGGCTCGAACTCGTTGTCGACGTTCACGCCGAGCCGGGCCCACGACTCGCCCTTGTACTTGGCCGGGACGTCGGCGGCACCGCGTGGCAGGTCGCGGATATGACCTCGCGACGACTCGACCACGTAGTTCGCGCCCAGGTAGGACGCGATCTTGCGCGCCTTCGCCGGGGACTCGACGATGACCAGCCTGCGGGTGGCCGCGCCGTTGCCGTTGCTCGAGCTCGCGCCAGTGCCGTTGCTGCTCCCGGTGTTCTTCTTCCGGGCCGAGCCCCCACTAGTCCTTGCCGCTGCCACTTCCGCGTCCGTTCCCTTCTTCTTGGCGCTCAACCGACCGCGCCACCAGCTACCCCCCACAAGCAGCTCCCGCCAGACTGACACATCCGGGGCGGTCGCCGCACAGGGCCATCGGTCAAGTCCGAGGAGCCGTGCGGCAGCGTAACCAGCCCGTCAACCCGCATCAGCGGACCCACCGGCCTCAACCACCCGCCCCGTCCCCCCTTCCGGCACAACCCGGGCGTCCGGACAGGGTTACCAGCAGGCCCGACCGATCCTCCTCGACCACCCGGTTGCCGACCCCCGGCCGGTGCCGACGGTCCGGGTCGGCCGGGGTGGCCCCAGAACGGTCCCGCCGAGGGGCCGGACACCCCGCCGAAGCCCGTGGATCGAGCGGTCCGGATCGGCGGCTGACGCTGTCCGAGCGGTTCCGGCCGGGACCCGGCCCCGCGCCCGCCGTCGTCGCGGTCGACTCCACCCGGGACCGGCTCGCTGGCCGGCCTTCAGCGCGGTGCGCGACCGTACGCCGGATGCAGCCGGCGCGCCGCCGCCGGCCCGGTGCGGCACCGGGTCAGCCGGCGGGCAGCAGCGCATCCGGCCAGTGCGCCGCCGGCGTGTAGGCCGGTGGCTCCCCGATCAGCTCGGCGAGGCGCCGCAACCGCCGTGTGCCGCAGATCCGCAGTGCCGGACCGGCCCCGCGCGGTCCCAGGCGGATCACCGGCAGGCCCAGCCTGGTGACCGCCTCGGCCAACGGCACGTGCGTCTGCGGGGCGTGTGGGTCGAGCCCGAGGAGGTAGCCGGAGCGGCGGTCCGGCAGTCCCGCGCCGAGCACCCACATCCGTAGTAACGCCCCGTCCATCGTGAAATCTTCCGGCACCGACTTGATCGCGCCCCGACACCACTGACCAGCCAGTTCGACCAGGTCCCTGCGGAACGCGGTGCGCAGCACCTGGGACCCGCCCTCGCTGTGGGCCAGCTCGGTGACCACGCCCCGGGCGGCAGCGGCGGCGCACAGCGCGGGGGCTCGGCTGGGGTCGGCGAGCACGATGCTCAGCCGGGCGGTATCGCTGGCGCCGAAGCGCACCACCTGCGCCGGCCCGCACAGCAACCCGGCGAGGTCGTCCAGCCGGGCGTCGCTCGCCTCGGCGGAGAAGAAGGACAGCTGCGCCACGGCGATCACAGTAGAACAGCTGTTCGATTCCACTACACCGACGCGCCGACAGAAACTCGCCCGATTGCCCTCCGGACCGACGACTTCACCCAGAGGTGGACGATCCGGCGGGTCGGAATCGCCAGGGTGGACGGGGGCCGGCGTTTGGGTGGCCCAGGATGTTCACCCGGCCGCCGCACAGGTGCACCTGGGGGCCGCCCGGGGGTCGGTTGAGGGCCTGCGGGTAACCGCCGCCCCGGAGTTGCCCGCTGGGGCTCTGTGCGGGCGGCGTCAACCCTCCGGCGACCCGTGCCAGCCGCCGCTGCCGGCCACGATCGGCCCAGCGGTGGACGGGGCCCGAGCCGCGCGCCCGAGAAGATCTACGGCAGCGCCCTCGCCTCGGCGCCCCGGTGATCACCAGCCGGCGCGGCGCCGCGCGGGAGTTTCAACCGGTTGAGCGGCCAAGAACAACCGATTGGCCGAGCCAGTGTCGCGGTGGGCGCAGCGGAAAGTGCGCCGGACGTCACACCCGGTCGAGTGGCGGGAGACCGCCTCGGGACCCCGGCTCGCGCTGGTCGGCGGTCTCCCGCACGGGCCCGCTCTAGTTCGGTGCCCTCGGTGCCGCGGGCGAGTCGGGTAGGTCGGGCGAACCCGCGTCCGGCGGGCTCGCGGCGGGTACCAGCGAGCAGCTGGGCGCCTTCTTGACCGCGTCGTTGAGCGCCTGGTTGGTCCCGATGGTCTCGAGGTCCTTGTCATTGCTGGCGGCCACCAGCGACTTGAAGATGTCGGGCAGCCGGGTGCCCAGTGCGACCGGGTCGTTCGGGTCGATGTCGTCGATCTGGGCCTTGGCGTTGTGGTAGGCGGTCTGTAGCCGTTCCAGTGCGCCGTGCAGCTTGGTGGCCACGTCGTCGCCACCGGGGATCGGTGACGGCCCGGCCTGCGACAGCCCCTCCACCGACTGCCCGGCGGCCTGTTCGGCACTGGCGAAGTAGGTACTCAACGCGTACTTGCTGACCGCCGGGTTGTTCGGGTCCAGTTTCGGGCTCGCCATCTTGACCGCGCTCAGTGGCTGCAGCGACGCGCACATCCGGCCGGCCCAGGCCACCGGGTCGTCGGCGGCGGGCAGCTTGTCGCCACCGGACCCGCCACAACCGGCCACCAGGGACAGCACGCACACCGCGAGCGCCGGAACGACCGCGACGGAACCGATCCGGGACGCACTCACCCGACGGACCACTGGACCTCCTCTCACCACCGATCGCGGCCCGGCGCCGGGGCCCGCCCCGTCGCGCCGACACCGCCGCAAACCGGCGGCGAACGTACCGCGCCGCCTGGTCCCAACTGGGAACCAGGCGGCGCGGAACAGCATTGACCAGCCCGAACGTCAGGCTGAGGTCATCCGACGGTCTCTTCTGCCGGGGTGTCGGCGATCGAGGTGGACCGCCGCTTCGACACGACCACGGCAACCACGATGATCACGATTGCGATCAGCGCGATGACCAGCCGCAGCGGCGTCGACTCGGTGGCACCGACCGACAGCGCGACCACGGCCGGCGCGATCAGCACCGAGACCAGGTTCATCACCTTGATCAGCGGGTTGATCGCCGGACCGGCGGTGTCCTTGAACGGGTCACCGACGGTGTCACCGATGATCGTGGCCTCGTGCGCGGCGGAACCCTTACCGCCGTGCACGCCGTCCTCGATCAGCTTCTTGCCGTTGTCCCAGGCGCCACCGGAGTTGGCCAGGAAGACGGCCATCAGGGTGCCGCAGGCGATCGCGCCGGCCAGGTAGCCGGCCAGCGGGCCGACGCCGAGACCGAAGCCGACCGCGATCGGGGCGAAGATCGCCAGCAGACCCGGGGTCGCCAGCTCACGCAGCGAGTCCCTGGTGCAGATGTCCACGACCCTGCCGTACTCCGGCCGGACGGTGCCCTCCATGATCCCGGGGTTGTCCCGGAACTGCCGGCGGACCTCGAACACGATCGCGCCGGCGGCGCGGGTCACCGCGTTGATCGCCAGCCCGGAGAACATGAACACGACCGCGGCACCGATGATCACACCGACCAGGACGTTCGGGCTGAACACCTGGTAGAGGAACGAGCGGGGCAGCGTCGCCGCCGCCTGCCCGGCCGAGGCCAGCGTGCTCGTGATGGCGTCCCGGTAGGAGCCGAACAGCGCGGTCGCGGCCAGCACGGCCGTGGCGATCGCGATGCCCTTGGTGATGGCCTTGGTGGTGTTGCCCACCGCGTCCAGCTCGGTGAGGATCTCCACCCCGGCGCCGGTCACGTCGCCGGACATCTCCGCGATGCCCTGCGCGTTGTCGCTGACCGGACCGAAGGTGTCCATCGCCACGATGACGCCGACCGTGGTGAGCAGGCCGGTACCGGCCAGCGCCACCGCGAAGAGTGCGACGGTCACCGACGCGCCGCCCAGCAGGAACGCCCCGAACACGGCCGCCGCGATCACCAGTGCCGTGTACACGGCGGACTCGAAGCCGATCGAGATGCCGGACAGGATGACCGTGGCGGCACCGGTACGCGCCGAGTCGCCGACGTCCTTGACCGGCTTGTGCTCGGTGCCGGTGTAGTAGCCGGTGAGCCACAGGATGACACCGGCCAGCACGATGCCGATGATCACCGCGACGGAGGCGATCACCTGCGGGTTCGCGCCGGCGGCGTCGGTGACCACGGTGGTGTCGGTCGGGCCGTTGAGCTTGTCGAAGCTGTTCGGCAGGTAGACGAACGCGGCGATGACACAGAGCACGGCGGAGAAGAGCGCCGAGATGTAGAAGCTCCGGTTGATCGCCTTGAGGCCGCCCTCGCCGGCCTTCGCCCGGGTGATGTAGACGCCGAGCACCGCGGTGATCACGCCGATGGCCGGCACGATCAGCGGGAACAGCAGCCCCTGCAGGCCGAACGCCGCCGAGCCCAGGATCAGCGCGGCGACCAGCATGACGGCGTAGGACTCGAACAGGTCGGCGGCCATACCGGCGCAGTCGCCCACGTTGTCACCGACGTTGTCGGCGATCGTGGCCGCGTTGCGCGGGTCGTCCTCCGGGATACCCTGCTCGACCTTGCCGACCAGGTCGGCGCCCACGTCGGCGGCCTTGGTGAAGATGCCGCCGCCGACCCTCATGAACATGGCCAGCAGTGCGGCACCGAAACCGAAACCTTCCAGCACCTTGGGTGCCTGGCCGGCGTAGACCATGACGACCAGCGCGGCGCCGAACAGGCCGAGGCCGACGGTGAACATGCCGACCGCGCCGCCGGTGCGGAACGCGACCCGCATGGCCTTCTCCCGGCCTCCGTCCTCGCGCGCCGCGGCCGCGACCCGGATGTTCGCCCGGGTGGCCAGCCACATGCCCAGGTAGCCGATGGTGGCCGAGAAGGCCGCCCCGACCACGAAGAAGATGGACCGTCCGATCCGCTCCGAGGTGTTGTCGGCGGGAAGCACGAACAACAACACGAACACAATCACGACGAATACGCCGAGTGTGCGGAACTGACGGTTGAGATAAGCCGAAGCGCCTTCCTGCACCGCGCGGCCGATCTCCTGCATGCGCTCGGTACCCTGGCCCGCGGCCAGAACCTCTTTGCGCAGCACGAAACCGATCACCAGTGCAATCAGGGCGACCACGGCGACCACACCGACAACGGTGCGGTCACTCGAGGAGAGCTCGAGGCCCTCCGCGAGGATGAGCCGGGACATCCGTCCTCCTGGTTGAATCGCATTCGTCAACGGGGGGACGGCGAGATCAGTACTGACCTTGGACCGATCCTCACGTTGTTCATGACGGTGCCGCTAGGCAGCGACTCCCGATGTTGCCGCAGTGTATGGGGGTGGCTCCGACCCTCTGAGCAGGGGTGTAGGCATGGCCGGCAAAACGTGGTCAGCGTCATTCTCGATCCACCCACAATTCACCCGAGACGGTGTCAATCCTGTGGGTTTCGCCGACCTTGCCAAGTCCCGGTAACGCCCGCTGGACCTGCGCTGAATCGAGTCCGGTCAAACCACTGAACCGAGTCGGATCTGGGCTCTTCGGGCGGGGCGCGGCCGCGCGGCTGGGCGTACCGGTTCGACGGCGGTCTCCTGGGGTTGTCGGTCCCGCGGGTCACAATGGGGTCGATGTCCGCCCTCCCCAGTCCCTCGCGCAGCGCGCCGCCAGCTCCCCCGGCGCCGCTGGACGCTCGCCCCACCACGGCCGGCGGGTGCCCTGAGCGTCCGGTACCCGGTGGCCTGCTGGCCCGGGTCCTGGCCGGGGTGGCGCCCGGGGAGTCGCCACTGACCCATGTCGCCGAGCTGCCCGCCCGCCCGGCCGTGGAGGGCGACTGGCCGGGCTGGGCACACCCGAGAGCGGTCGCGGCACTGGCCGATTCGGGTGTGCGCCGGCCGTGGTCGCACCAGGTGGCGGCCGCCTCGCTCGCCTACGGCGGGCGGCACGTGGTGCTGTCCACCGGCACCGCCTCGGGCAAGTCCCTCGCGTACCAGTTGCCGGTGCTGTCAACGCTGCTGGCCGAGCCGAAGGCGACGGCCCTGTACCTCTCCCCGACCAAGGCCCTCGGCGCCGATCAGCTCGGCTCGGTGCTGGCCCACGGGTTCGACGAGGTTCGGGCGGCATCCTTCGACGGCGACACCGCGATGGACGAGCGCGACTGGGTGCGGGCGCACTCCCGGTGGGTGTTCAGCAACCCGGACATGCTGCACCGCACGATCCTGCCCAGGCACCCGAAGTGGGCCAGCTTCCTGCGCCGGCTGCGCTACGTGGTGATCGACGAGTGTCACGCCTACCGGGGCGTGTTCGGCTCGCACGTGGCGCTGTTGCTGCGCCGACTGCGCCGGCTGTGCGCGCTCTACGGGGCCGCCCCGACGTTCGTGCTGGCCTCGGCCACTGTGGCCCGGCCGGCCGAGTCCGCGGGGCGGCTGACCGGGCTGGAGGTCACCGCGGTCACCGACGACGGCTCGCCGCGCGGGCCACGCACGGTGGCACTGTGGGAGCCGCCGCTGCTGGCGGAGCTGACCGGGGAGAACGGCGCACCGGTTCGGCGCTCCGCCGGCACCGAGGCCGGCCGGATGCTGGCTGACCTGGTGGTTGAGGGGGCGCGCACGCTGGCGTTCGTGCGCTCCCGGCGGGGGGCGGAGGTCACCGCGCTGCGGGCCGCCCGCGATCTGGCCGAGGTGGATCCGTCGCTGGTCTCCCGGGTGTCGGCGTACCGGGCCGGGTTCCTACCGGAGGAGCGGCGTGCCCTGGAGGCCGCGCTGGGTTCCGGCGAGCTGCTCGGGGTGGCGTCGACGAACGCACTCGAGCTGGGTATCGACATCGTCGGCCTGGACGCGGTGCTGATCGCCGGCTTCCCTGGCACCCGCGCCTCGTTCTGGCAGCAGGCCGGGCGGGCCGGCCGCGCCGGCCGGGAGGCGCTCGTCGTGCTGGTGGCGAGGGACGATCCGCTGGACACCTACCTGGTGCACCATCCGGACGCGCTGCTCGGGCGGCCGGTGGAGAGCTGCGTGCTGGACCCGACGAATCCGTACGTGCTCGCGCCGCAGCTGGCCTGCGCGGCGGCGGAGTCACCGGTGACCGAGGCCGAGGTGACCTCGGTGTTCGGCGGCGAACGGGCCCGCGTGGTGCTGGATGCGTTGGCGGCCGACGGGGTGCTCCGTCGCCGCCCCTCGGGCTGGTTCTGGCCGCTGCCGTCCGAACGCCCGGCCGCCGGCGTGGACATCCGCGGCTCGGGCGCCGGCCAGGTCGTGGTGGTGGAGGCGGACACCGGCCGGATGCTGGGTACGTCGGACTTGGCGGTTGCGACGTCGACGTTGCATCCGGGCGCGGTGTACCTGCACCGCGGCGTGAGCTTCGTGGTCGACGAACTGAACCTGGACGACGGGCTCGCGCTGGTACACGCCGAGGAGCCCGCCTGGAACACCTCGGCCCGCACCGTGGTGGACGTCGCCGTCGTCGCGCCCGAGGGCTCCGGGGGCATGGTCGCGCCCGATCTGGACGGGTCCCGGCCAGGAGGCGCTGAACTGGACCGCGCTGAACTGGCCGGCACCGGGGTCACCGTGCGGCTCGGCGATGTCACGGTGACCTCGCAGGTGGTGTCGTACCTGCGGCGGCGCCCCAGCGGCGAGGTGATCGAGACGGTGCCCTTGGACATGCCCGCGCAGACGCTGCACACCCGCGCGGTGTGGTACACGATCGAAGAGTCCCTGCTGTTCGACGCCGGGTTGGACGCATCCCGGGTACCTGGCTCGCTGCACGCCGCCGAGCACGCGGCGATCGGGTTGCTGCCGCTGTTCGCGGTGTGCGACCGGTGGGACATCGGCGGCATGTCCACCGCGCTGCACCCGGACACCGGCGTACCCACCGTGTTCGTGCACGACGGGCATCCGGGCGGTGCCGGGTTCGCCGAACGGGGCTACCAGGAGCTGGTCCCCTGGCTCACCGCGACCCGGCACGCCATCGCCGATTGCGAATGCCCCGCCGGATGCCCGTCCTGTGTGCAGTCACCGAAGTGCGGCAACGGCAACAACCCGCTGGACAAGGCCGGTGCCGTGATCGTGCTCGACATCGTGCTGGGTGCGCTCGGCCAGCACGACCGCTGAGCCCGAGCCCGAGGGACGCGGCTGAGGTAAACGGCTGAGGTAAAACAGGAGCCCAGAAGACCTGCGCTCCGGACCGCGCCCCCGGGCCGGCGCCGACACCAGTCAGGAGCGGACCCCGGTGCCCACCGACCCGATCCCGGTGTCCGCCGGGGCGAGCGTGATGCGCTGCCCGAGCACGTCGAGCAGCGCAACCTGCAGGTCGCACGGATTGGGTAACTGCCAACCACAGGCCGGCGGCGGAACCCGCCAGTGCACTACTCCCTGTGGCCCCTCCGACGGCGGCGCGGCCACCCAGGATCCACGGCCGTGCAGTACGACATCCGCCCGCGAGGCGAGCTCCGGGCGCAACGCCTCACCGGCCCGGACCGCGAACCACCAGCGCCCGGTCGGAGTGGCCGCGACGGGAACCACCAGTCCGAGCTCCCGCAGCACAGCGCACATCCGGCGACCGACCAGCGCGGAGACCTCGATGGCATCCACGACGGCGCCGGTAGCCAGCAGCACCGAATAGGGCCGCTCCGCCCACCGGATGTCCACCTCGGCCGGGTCATGGGTGGCCCGAACCAGACCGTCACTCTCGATCGGTGCCAGCCCTGCCACCGCGGCGCCCTCCGCGCCGATCCAACGCTCCGCCTGCCAGTAGCTGCCGGGAAGTACCGGCCAACTGTGATCCGCCAGCTCGAATGCGCTGGCCTTCAGCTCGGCGCGGTACACCGCCCGGTAGCTGTCCCACCACGACATTGCCGCGTCCTCCGTCGTATCAGTGCGTTGCTCGCCACAAACGAGCGGCGCAGGCACAAGTCAATGGGCGAGTGGGTACACATGCCAGCTCATGTCGCCGATTGGTGCGGTGTCTACGACGAGCGCGGCCCTCGAGATGGTTCAGCGGGTGAACGCGCCACCAAAGGGCGGTGTCCACCGAATGCTCACAGTCACGCCCGCTCGGCGAAATGAGTCGACCACTTAGCGTCTTTCGATGACTGTCCCCCGTGGCGGAAACGGCCCGTTCACTGATCACCGGTAACCGGCCCGGCACGGGCCCGCCCGTGCGCAACGCCCCAGGAGCCCAGTGCGAGCGACGGCCTTACCTCGATCTCGACCGCTGCCTCCCAGCCAGCTAGTCGGCAACTGACCAAGCGAGCGGACATCCCGTGCGCGACTCGAGCGCCGTGCGCACACGCGGCGGCCTCACCGTCGCCGGCGTGGCTGGCGGCGGCCAGCGCGGCCAGGTCGGCCGCCGCCTCGGCCCGATGCCGGCTGCTTGCCGCCGCCCCCAGGTTGATCCCGACGACCATGACCGCGAGCACAACGGACATCGCACCGGCAGCCCACAGCGTCGCAACGCCCCGGTCCTGGCCGCGGTCCGACTCGACGCCCCGCGGCCGCGCCATCCCGTCGATCAGGCCCGGATCCGACTCGGCCGCGGAGCCACCGACGGCGCTCCGACCCGCACGCCTGCTCACGGTGGCCCCGCGCCGACCGGCTCGCCGCCGGACGGGCCACCGAGCAGCGCCCCCGGCTCGAGTACACCCACCGCGCGGCCCGACACGGTGAGTCCGGGCAACCGCCCGACGCCCCTGCCCGACACCTCAACCGTCACCTCGTCCCCGACGACACGAATGTCCACCCGCGCACTCCCGGGCGCGATGACAGCGGCGGCCTGGCGAGCCCGGTCCGGCTCGCCGCGGGCGACCAGCCGCGCGGCCTCCCGCGCGGCGTCCAGACAGCGGAGCTGAGCACCGGCCGCCGCCACCGCACCGACCGCCAGTGCCAGCACCAGGACCAACGAGCACAGCGCCAGCGCGGCCTCGACGGTCACCGCGCCCCGGTCGTCGTCCCGCCGCCGGGCCCAGCCGAGGAGGCGTTCTAGAAGTTGACCGACAGCGCCCGCTGCACGATGGCGGTGAGTGCACTGACCACCCCGTCCCCTCGAACGACGGCGTACAACACCGCGGCGAATGCGGCGGCGGCGATCGTGCCGATCGCGTACTCGGCGGTGCTCATTCCCGCCTCGCCGGCCAACGCCGACCGCAACCGCCCCGTGAGCCAGGTCCGCAATCCGATCATGATCTTCTCCTTGGTTTCGTTCGGACCCCGCCGCCGACGGCGGCGCGGCTGGTCTCGGACGAGTCGACCCGGCGGTTGTCGCGGCGTTCACCACGCCACCGCGAGGCCGCTGGCCAGGCCGATCACGACCGGGACCACACCCAGGGCGAGGAAGGCCGGCAGGAAACACAGCCCGAGCGGACCGGTGATCAGCACGCCCGCGCGCTGACCTCGAGCCGCCACCAGGTCGAGCGCCGTGGCGCGCACCTCGACGGCCGCCGCCTCGGCCACGGCGGCCAGACTTGCGCCGCTGTGCGCGGACCGGCGAGCAGCCCGGGCGAGCTTGTGCAGCGGCGAGGACTCGGGGACCTCCCAGGCCGCGTGCGGGTCCGCGCCCAGCGCCAGCCGGTCCGCGATGACGTTCAGCTCGGCGGCGGCCGGGCTCGGCATGTGCTGGGCGACCGCGCGTACGGCGAGTGAGACCGGCAGCCCCGAACGCAGGCAGGCGGCCAGCAGATCCCACCCACCGGCCAGGCGCAGCGGGTCCGCCGCCGGGGCGGCCTCACGGGCCAGCAGTCGCCGACAGCCGAGGGCCACGGCGACGCCGAGCACCGCGCCGAACAGGCCGCCACCCACTCCACCGACGGAGGTCGCGGTGAGCAATGCGGCCGCCGCTCCGGCCCCGGCGGGCAACGTCCAGCGCCCGGCCCGCCGCCGCGCGCCGGCCTCGGGCTCGACCGACTGGCGGAGCCGGAACAACCGGGCCCGGCCCGGTGACCACGATGGCGCCACCAGCAGGGCGCCGGCCAACAACAGCAGCGGGATCATCGCGGTACCGCGTTGGCCGTGATCCGACCGCTCCAGAGCATTCCGGCGCCCGCCAGACCGGTACCCGCGACCAGGAGGAGCTGACCGACCGGCGTGGCAGTCAGGATGTGCCACGGGTCTGCCCCGATGCCCTGGCCGAGCAGTACTCCCAGGACCGGCAGACCGGCCAGCACCGCCGAGGACGCGCGCGGCCCGGCGAGCTGCGCCTTGATCTGCCCGGCGAGTCGCCGTCGGCGGCGATCGGGGCGAGCACCGCGTGCAGCCGAACTCCGCTGCCGGGCAGCAGGGCGTCGACGTAGGGGCTGGCATCGTCGAGCCGTCGGCCCGCGCCCAACGCCAGCCGCTGCGCGAGCCGGCGCACCGATGCCTCGTCGGCGAAGCGCACGTCGGTCCGGACCAGGCCGTCCCCTCGGTCCACCCAGACCGCGTCCGGCGAGGTGACCAGCACATCGGTGGTCCTGGTGTCCCGGAGCAGCGGTTCGAGCGGCCCGGCGCCGGTGAACTCCTGCTGGAGCAGCCGCAGAGCGGACAGCACCTCGACGTCGGAGACGACGCCACCGGCTTCGGCCCGCACCGCGGCCGCGACCACCGCGGAGCTGATCTCGGCACCGGCGCTGGCCAGCCGGTCGCGGACCCGGTCGACGAGCGTTGCCGCCGTCACGCGGACACCTCGCCGAGCGGTGCCGAACCGGCCTGGCTGTGCAGTTCGTCGAGCACCGCCCTGGCCGCGTTCGCCAGCGGACCCTTGCGGGTGCCCGGCGGGGTGCCCTGGTCCAGCGAGCGACCCAGCCCCTGCTGCGGCCGCATCGCGTGCAGCAGCGGCAGGCCGAGCGCGGCGGCGACGTCCCGCGGCGAGAGACCGCCCGGCGAGGGGCCGCGCACCACCAGTTGGACCGACGAGCCCCGCTGCCGCAACAGCCCCGCGACCCGGGCGGCGGCAGCCGTGGAACGCACCTCGGCGGGCACCAGCAGGACCGTCAGGTCCGCCCGGTCCAACGCGGCCAGCGCCGCCTCGGTCGGGTACCGGGGCACATCGCACACCACGGTCTCACCGGCGCGCCGGCCGGCGTCGAGCACCGAGGCGACCGCGCCGGGTCGGGGGCCGGAGCCACCGCGGTCACAGGACAGCACGGTCAGCTCGCCCGGGCCGCCACCGAGCGCCGGCCTGGGCAGCGCCGCGCGCAGCGAGGCCGACGGCACCCGCCCCTCGGACAGCGTGAGATCCGGCCAGCGCAGGCCCTGCACGTCCTCGGCGCCGAGCAGCAGGTCCAGCCCGCCACCGAGCGGGTCGCAGTCCACCAGCATCACCCGCTCGCCGTCGGTCATACCGGCGATGGCGACCGCGGTGGCCAGAACCGAGGCACCCGCGCCACCCCGACCTCCGACCACGGCGACCACCCGACCCCGGTGCCGGACCCCCTCCGCCGCATCGGCCAACGCGGAGACGAGCCAGCCCTCGGCGTCGGGCAACGCAATCACGTGCTCGGCGCCGACCACGACCGCGTGCTGCCACAGCTCGCCCGGCGGTTCCCCCCGACTGACCACCACGATCCGTTGCCGTCGCGCCAGACCGGCGTGGGCACAGGCTCGCGCGGCGGCTTCGTCCAGCACGACGAGCGGCGCCGAAGACCAACGCAGCCGCGCGGCCGCCGCGTCGGGGACACGCTCCAGCTCGCAGCCGGCGGCGGCCGCCAGCCGCAGCACGTCATCCAGCAGCTCGCCATCGGCGATCAGCACCAGTGCTCGCTGTTGATCCATGCCCAGACCTCCCGGTTCGGCTAGGGCGCCGCCGCTGCCGGCCGGCGCCCAAGGTGTTGTTTCCACCCTGGGCCGGGCGGGAGAGCAGCGATAGCGGCCTTGATCGAATTGTGGATAACCGGTGGTGCTGTGGATAAGTGAGGCCCTGAGCGGCTGCTCCACGCGGAGTTGTCGGGGCCGCACGAGATGCTGAAATTGGGGGTTCCCCACCCGCGGGGGCGCGCGCCCCGACCGGGCGGACCCCTCGGCGCCCGCGGTCGGCGCCGGGCCTGCCCGGTGGCGTGGCGTTCGTCACACCGAGGACGCCACTTGGTAAACATCGAATGACTGTCACATGTCCGGGCGCGAAAATTTGGAGCACCGGCGTCACAAATCGTGCCGGTTCACGCGGCACCCGCGGCATGCTGTGGGAGAGCTGTGCGAAAGCGATCTCCGCACCTTCGGATCCGCCCGTCCGACAAGGGCCGGAAACGAGGACGACCCCCGCCAGGGGGGTAGGCGGGGGTCGTCTTACGGTTCAGCTCCGGGGGGTCGAGCTGAACCTATCCGGCCGAAGCCAGACCTACGTACTGTAGCGCCATCTTGGCCAACTCGCCCGAATTCTTGTGGGCAGATACAGATCCGTATCCAACGGGCGCGTTGACCGGCCCGCTCGGCGCGGCTCTATGCTCGATCAGGTGCACGGTCGCACCCCACCACTGAGCCCGGACAGCACCCGACAGGCGCCCTCCCCAGCCGCCGACAACACGCCGAGCGACGCCAGCCCCGTTGGCGCCGCCGCTCTCGTGAGCCTGCCGAGCAGCACTCGAACGAGTACGCCGACTAGCACGTCAGGCGGTACCCAAACCACCGGCACCACCCCCGCGACGGCGGGCATCCCCGGCGACCTCGGCCACGCTTCCGTCGCCGCGTTCTTCGATCTGGACAAAACGATCATCGCCGGCTCCAGCACACTGGCCTTCAGTGGTCCGCTGCGTGACCGCGGCCTGATCGGGCGGCGGGCCCTGGTGCGCAGCGGGTACGCACAGCTGCTGCTCATGGTCGCCGGCGCGGACGCGGACTTCATGGAGCGCATGCGCGAGCGGATCAGTGCGCTGTGCGCCGGCTGGGAGGTGGCCGAGGTCCGCGCGGTGATCGAGCAGGCGCTCGGCGACATCCTGCAACCGATGATCTACGCGGAGGCCGCCGCCCTGATCGACGACCACCACCGTCAAGGTCATCACGTGGTGGTGGTGTCCGCCTCCGGCGAGGAGATGGTGCAGCCTATCGCCGCAGCTCTGGGCGCTGAGCACAGTGCGTCGACCCGGATGGCGGTGGCCGACGGGCGGTACACCGGGGAGATCGACTTCTACTGCTACGGCGAGGGCAAGTCGGTCGCCGCCCGGGCGTTGGCGCAGGCCCAGGGCTACCGGTTGGAGGACTGCTACGCCTACTCCGACTCGATTACCGACCTGCCGCTGCTAAGGCTCGTCGGGCATCCGCACGCGGTCAACCCGGACCGCGCGCTGCGCCGGGCCGCGCGGGCCAACGGCTGGCCGGTGCTCGATTTCGTCGCGCCGATTCCGCTGCACATCCGGCTGGGCTCGAGAGCCCGCTCGCTGCTGCCGGCCCGGACCGTCCCGCTGGCCATCGCGGTGGGCGGGGTAGCCGTGGTCGCCATGCTCGGCGCCCGGTGGCTCGGCCGGCAAAACCCCGGCTGACCAGCTCACCAACCCCTGACAACGACTCCGCCACAAGACTCTGAACGGATGACTACTCATCGGTCGGGGCAACCCGTTCAGGTACCGAGCGTGTCTGTAACGGTGCACCTGCGCTGACCTCTTGATGTGACCGCAGCCACCCAGTAGGAATGGTGTCACGGACCTCCGGTCGGCCAGGGGCGAGGCGGCAGAGAAGCCTCGTCCACCCCAGCCAGAGCTCCGGGTATGAATACCGGGCACTCCACGCACAGCACGCCGCGGGAGGCATGTCGTCGTGGGCCTGCGTACTGGGACGCCGGACGCCGAGGCCAAGAGCACGACACGTAGTGCACGCCTGGAACCCGGATATTCATACGCGTCGGGCGGTGCCCCCTCGGGAGCGCCGCCCGACTCATGTCCAGGGTCGGCCAACGGCGTCCACCCGCTCCGGGGCGGCCGACGACGTCCGCCCGCTGTTCCGGGGTCGGCCAACGACGTCCGCCCACCGGGTCAGCCCACGCGGCCCGAGCGCTGGTTCAGTCCACGCGGCCCGGGCACTGGCTCAGGACGCTGCCTCGGCGATCGACTCCGCCTCCCGGCCACCGAGCTCCCATGCCGCGCAGCAGTGCAGCAGCCACCGAGCCAGCCCGTCCCTGGTGCCGGCGGCAAAACCGGCGGCCGCCTCCTGGTACTCCTTGCCGCGGCGCAGGTGCCCGACCTCCGGCACCGCCAACCCCTTGGGGTCCAGGCCGGTGCTCAGTCCGGTCAGCCGGGCCGCCGCCCTGGCCACCACGCCGTTGGCCAGCTCGAACGGTGAGACCGCGAGCAGCTCGCCGTGCACCACCGCGACGAGGACCGGCGCCGGCACCGAGCTCGTACCGACCAGCCGCCCGAGCAGCTCCAGCCGCTCGGTGACGCCGCCCATCGTCCTCGGCCGGCCCAACACCGCGTCCCGGTCGGCGACCGGCACCAGGTCGGTCGCGGCCAGTACGTGCAGCCTGGCCAGCGCCTGCAGCGGCGCGCTCCGCCAGACGGGCAGCAGCCGGCCGAGTTCCTCGGCGACCCGCAGCGCGCCGGCCAACACCGGATCGGACACCACACCGTCGGCGGGCAGCCCCGCCTCCCCGCCGTCCAGCGCCGCCGAGGCGCGGGCCGCGCGGACGCTGGCCTCGGCCGCCGTGGCGGGCCAGCCGCGTCGGTTGACCGGGTGCGCGTGCGCCTTGGCCACCGCTTCCCTGGCGCGGGCCACCGCCTCGGCCACACCGGGTAGCTCGACCAGCGGAGCCAGTGGGTCAGCGGTACCGCTCGCGGGGCTCACGGCCGCGATCCTGCCAGGCGTGCGCCAACCCGACCGGGCAGCACCCCGCCCAACCCGACCGCGCGGCACCCGCCCACCCGGCCGGGCAGGACCGTCCCCGACCATCCGACGGCCGAGGTGTCCCAACTCCGCCGTTCGGGGCCGGTCCGGTCGGCCGCCGGGTACTCGCTCCGCTACGGTCGGCTACAGGTTTTCCACCCGTGAGCCGCGGCTATCCCTGTCGGAGGAGACGCGCCGGGTCAGCGAGAACTCGGCCATGAGACAGCACACGCACCAACACCAGGAGGAACGGGTGACCGGCTCCAGCGAGACCCTGAGCAACCTGTCCACCGAGACCCGCAGCTTCGCGCCGAGCGAGGAATTCGCGGGACAGGCGAACGCGACCGAGGAGATGTACGCCCACGCTGATGCCGACCGCGAGGCGTTCTGGGCTGAGCAGGCCGATGCTCTGCACTGGGAGCAGCGCTGGGACCAGGTGCTGGACTGGAGCGGCGCGCCGTTCGCCAAGTGGTTCGTCGGCGGCAAGCTGAACGTGGCCTACAACTGCGTCGACCGGCACGTGGCCGACGGGCACGGCGAGCAGGTGGCCTTCCACTGGGAGGGCGAGCCGGGCGACAGCCGCACCATCACCTACGCCGACCTGCAGCGCGAGGTGTGCAAGGCGGCCAACGCGCTCGCCTCGCTCGGCGTGACCAAGGGCGACCGGATCGCGATCCAGCTGCCGATGATCCCGGAGGCCGCCATCTCGATGCTGGCCTGCGCCCGGCTCGGCGCGCTGCACAGCGTGGTGTTCGGCGGTTTCTCCCCGGGCGCACTGCGCTCCCGGGTGCAGGACGCCGAGGCCAAGCTGGTGATCACCTCGGACGGGCAGTTCCGCCGCGGCAAGCCGGCGCCGATGAAGGAGAACATCGACGAGGCGCTCACCGACACGCCCAGCGTCGAACACGTCATCGTGGTCCGGCGCACCGAGACCGACGTGTCGATGACCGAGGGCCGCGACCTGTGGTGGCACGACGTCGTCGAGGGCCAGTCCGACGAGCACACGCCGGAGGCGTTCGACTCTGAGCACCCGCTGTTCATCCTCTACACCTCGGGTACCACCGGGAAGCCCAAGGGCGTGGTGCACACCTCCGGCGGCTACCTGACCCAGGCCGCCTACACCCACCGCAACGTGTTCGACCTCAAACCGGACACGTCGGTCTACTGGTGCACCGCCGACATCGGCTGGGTCACCGGGCACTCCTACATCGTCTACGGACCGCTGGCGAACCGGGCCACCTCGGTGATGTACGAGGGCACCCCGAACACCCCGCACGAGGGCCGGCACTGGGAGATCATCCAGAAGTACGGCGTGTCGATCTACTACACCGCTCCGACGCTGATCCGCACGTTCATGAAGTGGGGCAAGGAGATCCCGGAGAAGTACGACCTGTCCTCGCTCAAGGTGCTGGGCAGCGTCGGCGAGCCGATCAACCCCGAGGCCTGGATGTGGTACCGGGAGAACATCGGCAAGGACCGCTGCCCGATCGTGGACACCTGGTGGCAGACCGAGACCGGCGCGATCATGATCTCGCCGCTGCCCGGGGTGACCGCCACGAAGCCCGGCTCGGCGATGCGCCCGCTGCCCGGCATCTCCGCGACGATCGTGAACGACGAGGGCACCCCGGTCGGCAACGGGCAGGGCGGCTTCCTGGTGCTGGACCAGCCGTGGCCCTCGATGCTGCGCGGCGTCTGGGGTGACGAGGAGCGCTTCCGGGAGACCTACTGGAAGCGGTTCGCCAAGCAGGGCTACTACTTCGCCGGCGACGGCGCCAAGTACGACGACGACGGCGCGATCTGGCTGCTCGGGCGCATCGACGACATCATGCTCGTGTCCGGGCACAACATCTCCACGACGGAGGTCGAATCGGCGCTGGTGTCACATCCGACCGTCGCCGAGGCCGCCGTGGTCGGCGCGTCCGACCCCACCACCGGGCAGGGCATCGTCGCGTTCGTGATCCTGCGCGGCAACGTGGCCAAGTCCGCAAGCGACTCGACTGAGGGCAAGGAAGCCATCAAGGCGCTGCGCGACCACGTCTCCAAGGAGATCGGCCCGATCGCCAAACCGCGCCAGATCATGGTCGTCGACGAGCTGCCCAAGACCCGGTCCGGGAAGATCATGCGCCGGCTGCTCAAGGACGTCGCGGAGAACCGGGAGATCGGCGACGTCACCACACTGGCCGACTCCAGCGTGATGGACCTGATCTCGACCGGGCTCGCCGAGGGCAAGGGCGAGGACTGACCGGCCCGACCGCCGACGGCGGGGCCGGGCGCGGCGGTATTGCCGTACCCGGCCCCCAGCCGTTCGTACTCGCCGAGGGCGAGCTGAGCTGGCGGTTCTCCCGCTCGTCGGGGCCCGGTGGGCAGGGTGTCAACACCACCGACTCGCGGGTCGAGCTGTCGGTGGACCTGGCGCGCTCGCCGTCGGTGCCCGAGCGGCTGCGGGAGCGGCTGTTGCGCCGTCTTGGCGGCCGACTGACCGACGGCGTGCTCACCGTGGTCGCCTCGGAGCACCGCTCGCAGCTGCGCAACCGAGAGGCCGCCCGGGAGCGGTTGGCGGCCATGCTCACCAGGGCGATCGCACCGGACCCGCCGGCGCGCCGGCCGACCCGCCCGTCGAAACGGGCCAAACAGCGCCGGATGGACGAGAAGACCCGCCGGGGCCGGGTCAAACGGCTGCGCGGGCGCCCGGACGACTGACCTCTGTATCTGAACAGGCCGAGCTCGGCTGTCCGGCGCGCGCCACGCCCGGACGCACACTCGGGCGCCGAATCGCTCGATCGTGTGCCGACCGGACTTCTTGCCGAACACGGGGCACTGCCCTACGCACCCCACCGGCCGCCGTGGCACGATGTCGACCACGATCTTCCGCTGGGAGCCGCGTCGAGTGCGGTGACCCAGATGACGTACCGGCAGGAGGCAACGAGGTGGCCAACCCGACTCCCGGTGGCCGGGGAACCGAAGTCCCGACCCCGCTGCGCTCCATCCCCTTGTCCGCGGAGCCGTCGGTGAACGGTGACGCGTCCATCGGCGGCCTGGTCCGCGAGGCGTCCTCGCACGTCTCCACGTTGCTGCGCGCCGAGCTGGAACTGGCGAAGCAAGAGGTGACCGCCGAGGTCAAGAAGGGTGTCCAGGGCAGCGTCTTCTTCCTGGTCGCGCTGACCATCGTGCTGTTCAGCCTGTTCTTCTTCTTCATCGCGGTGGCCGAGCTGCTCACCATCTGGCTGATGCCGTGGGCCGCCTACCTGGTCGTCTTCGGCATCATGCTGGTCGTGGCCGGGTTGGCCGGGCTCATCGGCTTCCTGCGGGTCCGCAAGATCCACGCGCCGGAGCGCACCATCAGCACCGTGAAGGACACCGCCGCCGCGCTGGGCAGGCGCGGTGGCCGAGACAGCGCACCGGCCCTGGAGCGGTGAGCACCGCCGGACTGGGAGTGCCACCGCGGTGAGCCCCGAGGCCGCGTGGCGGTGAAGAACGGACCGGACCCGTCTTCGGTGCGTATCGCCGGCCCCTGGCGCCATCGTGACGTGTCGGCCAACGGGATCCGGCAGCACCTCGCGGAGTGCGGCCAGGGCCCACTGGTGGTGCTCGCGCACGGCTTCCCGGAGTTCTGGTGGTCCTGGCGGCACCAGCTGGTGGGACTCGCCGACGCCGGGTTCCGGGTGGTCGCGGTGGACCTGCGCGGCTACGGCGACTCGGACAAGCCACCGCGCGGCTACGACCTGTGGACGCTGGCCGGGGATCTGGCCGGCCTGATCCGGGCGCTGGGCGAGCGTGAGGCCACCGTGGTCGGGCACGACTGGGGCGGCCTGGTGGCCTGGACGCTGGCCGCGCTGCACCCCCGCCTGGTGCGCTCGCTGGTGCTGCTGAACAGCCCGCACCCGATGGCGCTGCGGCGGGCCACCTGGGCCGATCCGCGCGGGCAGGGCTGGGCCGCGCGGCACACGGTGGGCTTCCAGCTGCCGATGCTGCCGGAGCGCTCGCTGCGGGCCGACGGCGCGGCCCGGGTGGAGCGGATCCTGCGCGCGTGGGCCGGGTCGCGCTGGGCGGCGGCCCCGGAGTTCGACGAGGTCCTCCGGCGGAACCGGGACGCGATGCTGATCCCGGGGGTGGCGCACTGCGCCCTCGAGTACTTCCGCTGGGCGGTGCGTTCGCAGGCCCGGCCGGACGGGCGACGGTTCGCCGCCGCGGTGGCCCGGCCACTCGAGTTGCCGGTGCTGCAGGTGCACGGCGCGGACGATCCGTCCCTGCTGGAGCGCACCGCGCGGGCCTCGGCGCGCTGGGTCGCGGCCGACCGCTACCAGTACCGGGCACTGCCCGGCCTCGGCCATTTCCCGCACCAGGAGGCCCCGGACGCGGTCAACGCACTGATCGCCGACTTCCTGGCCAACTGACCGCCGGCCGTGCCGGACCCGTCCGTCGGTCAGGCCGCGCAGCTGCCGGTGGACACCTCGCTGCTGAGCCGGGGCGCCTTGGCCACCAGCGGTTCGACCTGTTGCGCGGTCAGCACGAACCCGGTCTCCGGGTCGTCCTGGGCGGCGCCGAACACGATCCCGTAGACGGTGCCGTCCGGGGCCAGCAGCGGCCCGCCGGAGTTGCCGGAGCGGACCACCGCGCGGATCGTGTAGACGTCGCGCACCACGGTCTGCGAGTTGTAGATGTCCAGCCCACGCAGGTCGATCTGGTCCCTGATGCGCGCCGCGGTCGCCTTGAACGGGCCGTCCAGCGGGTAGCCGAGCACGATCGCGTCGTCGGCCACCGTCGCGGCCCTCGGGGCGAACTGCAGCGGCGTGACGCCAAGGCCGGGTACCGCGAGCACCGCGACGTCGATCTCCGGGTCGTACGCCACCACCGAGGCGGCCTTGGTCTTGGACCTGCCGGAGCGCCCGGGTACCTCCACGCTCACCTCGGCGGTGCCGGCGACCACGTGCGCGTTGGTCACCACCCGGTCCGGGGCGATCACGAAGCCGGAGCCCTCCAACGCCCGCGAGCACTGGGTGGCCTTGCCCCGGATCTTCAGCACGCTGTCCTCGGCGGTCTGCACCTCGCCGCTGGTCTGCAGCGCCAGGTTGGGCGGGCCGACCACGGTGATCGGGGTCTGCGCGAACGGCGTGAGCACGTCCGGGAAGCCGGAGGAGTCGAGCAGTGCGCGCAGCTCCGAGGGCAGTTGGCGGGCCGAGGGCAGCACCGAACCCACCACCGAGTCCACCGCGGCCAACACCTTGGAGCCCCGGATGCCGGCGGCCAGCCCGGGGAAGCTCGCCGAGGCCAGCGGCAGCGCCACCAGCCAGGCGGCCAACACCACGGTCAGCCCCTGCAGGATCGCGCCCGCGGTCGAGTCGAGCCGCAGCGTCTGCTCGCCGGTGATCCGGTCCCGGATGCGGCGGCCGAAGAACACGCCGGTGGTCTCACCCAGCGCGACCAGCAGCACCACCACACCGATGCTGACCATCACCCGCGCGGTCGGCGACTCCACGTGCTGCGCCAGCAGCGGGGCCAGCCGGACCCCGATGATCGCTCCCCCGAGCACCCCGACGAAGGACAACAGCGCGACCGCCATGCCGTGCCGCCAGCCGGAAACGCCGGCCAACACGGCCAGCAGCAGCACAAAGATGTCCACCCAGCTCATGGCCTGGCTCCCTGGTCCGCCGGCATCACCGGGCGGACCGCGACCGCTGCCGGGCATCCACCCAGGCGCGGTCCAGGTCTCGCGTCGGACCGCCGGACCACGGGCGTTCCCAGCCGCCCATCCGCAGCAACGAGTCCACCAGTCCCCCGGTGAAGCCCCACACGACCATGCCCGCCACCTCGAACGCCGGCCCAACCCAGCCCGACGGGTGCCGCACCAGGAACCGGTGCCCCGGATCGGCCAACTCGGCCACCGGGACACGCACCACGGTGGCGGTCTCGGCCGGATCGACCGGCGCAACCGCCACTGGGTCGCGCCAGTGTGCCAGCACGGGGGTGACCCGGAATCCGGACGGGGGGATGAACAGCTCGGGCAGCAGCGCCAGCGGCACCACACCAGCCGGATCCAGCCCGGTCTCCTCAGCCGCCTCGCGCAGCGCGGTGTCGACCGGACCGTCGTCGGTGGGCTCCCGACCGCCGCCGGGGAACGAGACCTGGCCGGCGTGGTCGCGCAGCCCGCCGGCGCGTTCCTGCAACAGCAGGTCCGGGCCGTGCTCGGTGGTCTCGCCGAACAGCACCAGCACGGCGGCCCGCCGGGCACCGGTGGCCGGCGGCGCGATGTCGTGGCGGCTCAGCTCGTCCGTGGTGGCCGTGCCGGCCACCCGCAGTAGGGGAACCAACCAGGAGGGCGCCGCGGCCGGGTCGACCCGCACCGAGGCCAGCCACTCCCGCTCGCCCGGCCGGGCCCGGTCCGGCCCGGACCCGTTCGGCAAGGACCCACGCAGCCCGGACCCATCCGATCCGGGATCGCTCGGCCCCAGCTCACTCGGCCCCAGCTCACTCGGCCCCAGCTCACTCGGCAGCGCGCTCATGACCCGCCCGTACGCAGCCGGGCCACCGCGGCGGCGACCTCGTCGGCGCTCTTGAACGGGGTGGGCGGCAGCACCATGGTCACCGTGCCGTCGGCACGCAGCAGGTAGCTGGCCGGCAGCGCCGGCGGCACCCGCAGCGCGGCGGCCA
Organism: Pseudonocardia sp. Cha107L01; assembly: GCF_052566575.1. Classification (NCBI taxonomy): domain Bacteria; kingdom Bacillati; phylum Actinomycetota; class Actinomycetes; order Pseudonocardiales; family Pseudonocardiaceae; genus Pseudonocardia; species Pseudonocardia sp. Cha107L01. The sequence goes on along the minus strand of NZ_CP199579.1, from coordinate 1,812,781 downwards.
GCGCACCGTCCGGGTCGGCCACCACCGGCAGCCGCACCCCGAGGTCGGCGAGCAGCGCCAGCGCGGCGTCCGGCCGGTCCCGCTCGTCCACCCCGAGCACCGGGATCGCGCCGGGGCGGTTGGCGTACTCGGACAGCGCGGGCAGCTCGGTGCGGCACGGCGCACACCACGAGCCCCATACGTTGATCAGCGCGTCGTGCCCGGCCAGCCCACTCGCCGGCTCGACCTCCCCGGGCGCGCCGAGGCAGGGCACCCGCACCCCGGCGAGCGGCCCGGCCGGGGCGGCGGCGGTACCCACCGGGCAGGCCGGCAGCCCAGCCGCCCGCCGCGCCGCCTCGAGACCCTCGTCGCTCCAGGGAGCGGGGGCAGCGGCCGTCGGCCCGGTCGAACGGTCGGCCGGAGAGCTCGAGCGTTGGCCGGTCATGCCCGGCCACAGCAGTACGACCGCGATCACCGCCAGCACGACGACGACCACCACGGCGGCCAGCTCGCCCTTGCTCAGCCCGGTCCGACGTGTCACCGGTGTCACCGGGACGACCCGGGACGGGCCTCCGCCGGCTCGGGGACCGACTCGGTGACTGACCCGACCGCGAGCTCGGGCGCGGGTGGCGCGAATGCCTTCGAGGTCGACACCGGCACCGAACCGATACCGGCCATCGACAGCAGGTGTGCCGTCTCCGGCCCCTTGACCAGCAGAGCGGCCTTTTCCTTCTCGGTCGGGCCGACGCCGTAGGACGGGCAGTCGGCGGCCAGCGGGCAGACCCCGCAGGCCGGATTGCGGGAGTGGCACACCCGTCGCCCGTGGAAGATCACCCGGTGCGACACGATCGTCCACTCGGCGCGCGGCACCAGCGTCCCGACCGCGTGCTCGACCTTGACCGGGTCTTCCTCCTCGGTCCAGCCGAACCGGCGAACCAGGCGCCCGAAGTGCGTGTCCACCGTGATGCCCGGGACGTCGAACGCGTTGCCCAGGATCACGTTGGCCGTCTTGCGGCCGATCCCGGGCAGCGTGACCAGCTCTTCGAGGGTGTTCGGCAACAGGCCGCCGAACTTTTCTTCGACCGCCGAGCCCAAACCGAGCAAGGAGCCGGCCTTGTTGCGGAAGAATCCGGTGGGCCGGATCAGTTCCTCCAGCTCGGCACGGTCGGCGGCCGCGTAGTCGGCGGCCGTGGGGTACCGGGCGAACAAGGCCGGGGTGACCTCGTTGACCCGTTTGTCGGTGCACTGCGCGGACAGGATGGTCGCGACCGCGAGCTCCAGCGGCGTCGTGAAGTCAAGCTCGCAGTGCGCGTCCGGGTATGCCTCGGCCAGGGTGCGAACCATGCGCCGGACCCTCCGGGTGCGGCCCAGGTCACTCTCACCGGCCGCGACTCGCGCGGCGAGCTTGCTCGGGCGCGGTACCGATCGGGCGGGTTTCGTCACTCTGTCCAGGGTACGGACCGCACCGACAACCTCTGACGATGGGCCATTGCGGTCCGGCCGAGAGACACACCGACCCCGCTGCAACTATCCGCCGCGTCATGCGAGAGGATTCCCCCCGACATGACTGCCTGGTTGTCGATACTCGTGCCGCTACTGGTGATGTTCTTCGCCTTGGGCATGGAGCGCGTTGAAGCACGGTTACGCGAGTCTGCCGTGCGTCAGGACGAGCTCGATGATTTCCTCGAGCGAGCTCGGCCAGATGAGGTCAAAGCACTGTTCCGCTCCGGTACCGGGCGTGCCCTGGAGCTGTTCCGGCTGCGCAACCGGGACGACAGACGTCCCCGCGAGGAGCGTCGGAACCCCGACCGACCGCAGCGAATCGCATCCTGAACACGTGGTGCGACGGCCCCTATGTGGGTCGCAGTGGTCAACACCACCTCGGGGAGCACTAGACTGCCGTCCGAATGATCGGTTCCGGTCCGTGGGCACCACTTAGATCCGCAAGTATCTGGGGTCGACGGCCGCGAGTTGAGGAGTGGCTGTGGACGAGGTCCTGCTCCGGGCGGGCATTTTCCAAGGAGTCGAGCCGAGTGCTGTCGAGGCGCTCTCCGGGGAGCTCGAACCCGTCGATTTCCCCCGAGGACACGTCATCTTCGCCGAAGGCGAACAGGGCGATCGGCTCTACATCATTGCCAGCGGCAAGGTGAAGATCGGGCGTAAGTCGCCGGACGGGCGGGAGAACCTGCTCGCGGTGTTCGGTCCTTCGGACATGTTCGGCGAGCTGTCCATCTTTGACCCCGGCCCACGGACGTCGTCCGCGACCACCATCACCGAGGTGCGCGCGTACACGATGGACCGGGGCGCGCTGAAGGAGTGGATCGGGAAGCGACCCGACATCGCCGAACAGCTGCTGCGGGTCATCGCGCGGCGGCTGCGGCGGACGAACAACTCGCTGGCCGACCTGATCTTCACCGACGTGCCCGGTCGGGTCGCCAAGGCGCTGCTGCAGCTGGCCCGCCAGTTCGGCTCCCAGGAGTCCGGTCTGCTGCGGGTCACCCACGACCTCACCCAGGAGGAGATCGCCCAGCTGGTCGGCGCCTCCCGGGAGACGGTGAACAAGGCACTGGCCGACTTCGCGCAGCGCGGTTGGCTGCGCCTGGAGGGCAAGAGCGTGCTCATCCTCGAGCCGGAGCGGCTGGCCCGCCGGGCCCGCTGAGTCACCGCCGGGGGGTTCGTCGGACCTTCCCGGTCGGCCCGGCGGAGCGTCGAGTCGCGACCAGAGGAAAGCGGTGGCGATAACTCGGTGGTCTGGCCGGGCCCGGGCAGCGAGGCTGGTCGGGTGTCTACGTCCCTGACCGACTACCGCGCCCTGCTGCGCGCCCCGGGTGCGCGCGGCCCGATGCTGGCTTCGGCACTGGGTCGATTTCCCATCGCCATGCTCGGCCTGGCCTCTCTGTTGTATGTGCAACGCAGTTACGGCTCGTTCGCCTGGGCCGGCTTCGTGGCTGCCGCCGCGCTGATCGGCGAGTCGGCCGGTTCGGTCCTGCAGGGGCGCATCATCGACCGGCGCGGCGCGACCCGCCCCCTCCTGCTGGTCAGCCTGGTGTTCGCCGCCGCCAGTGCCGCACTGATACTCGCCATCGAGCACCGGATGGCGCTGCCCGTCCTGGTGCCCGCCGCGTTCGCGGTCGGTCTGAGCACCCCGGCACTGCCCGGGTCGTCGCGGGCGTTGTGGTCGCACCTGGTGCCGGCCGGGTCGCGCCGGGAAGCCGCCTACACCTACGAGGCGGTCAGCCTGGAGGTGTTCTTCATCCTGGGCCCGGCGGCGGCCGCCGCACTGATTCTCACGCCGTGGCCCGGTACCGGGCTGGCGGTCGCGGTGACCATGATGCTGCTCGGCGCGGTGAGCTTCGCGCTGACCCGGACCGTGCGGGGCCACCGCTCCAGCGGCGGCGTGGCGAGCACCGGTTGGGGTGCGCTGGCCAGCCCGGGTATGCGGGTGGTGACGCTGGCCGCACTGGGCTTCGGGGCCGTGGTCGGCGTGGTCGAGGTCGGGGTGCCGGCGGTGGCGACCGAGGCGGGACGCCCAGCGCTGGCCGGCGTACTGCTCAGTGCCTGGTCGGTCGCCTCGGTGCTGGCCGGGCTGCTCTACGGGCTGCGGCCGTGGCCCCGGGAGCTGCGTCACCGGCTGCCGGCGCTGCTGGCCGGGTTCGGGCTCGCGGTGGGTGCGATGGCCGCCGCGCCCGGGCTGATCGGGGTGGGGGTGGCGATGCTGGTGGCCGGCTGCCTGGTCACCCCGCAGGTCACCGCGCACTCGATCACCGTCGAGCTGGCCGCCCCGGTCGGTACCGCCACCGAGGCGTTCGGCTGGGTGATCACCGCGACCACTCTCGGGCTCGCCGGCGGGCAGGCGCTGGGCGGCGCACTGGTGGAGGCTCACGGGCCGGCTACGGCGTTCCTGGCCGGCGCGGGCACCGCCCTGGTACTGGCCGGCGTGGTCGCGCTGATGCGCGGCAGCCTCGCGTCGCCCGCTCGGCCCGCCGACCCGGCCAAGACCGCCTGCGGCTAGTCCAGAGCCGGGCCGACCGCCGTGCTCAGCCGGCGCGCAGGTAGTCGAGCTGGGCGCGCACCGACGACTCCGCGGCCGGCCACAGCACCTGGTCCACGTCCGCGTAGACGAGCTCGACGACCTGGCGCGGGGTGGCGTCCGGGCCGAGCTGGCGCAGCGCCTCCCTGACCTGCTCGAGGCGCTGCTCGCGGTGCGCCAGGTACTCCCTGGCCACCGCGCCGGCATCGGGCAGCTCAGGGCCGTGCCCGGGCAGCACAGCGAGCCCCTCCGGCAGCTCGGCGAGGCGGCGCAGCGAGCTCAGGTAGTCACTGAGCCGGCCGTCCGGCTGCGCGATCACCGTGGTGCCGCGGCCCAACACGGTGTCGCCGGTGAGCACCGCGTCCTCCAGTACGAAGCTCAGCGAGTCGGCGGTGTGCCCCGGGGTGGTCAGCACCCGCAGCTCGAGGCCGGCGGCGGCGACCACGTCGCCTTCGCCCAACCCCTCACCGCCCAGCACCAGCTTCGGGTCCAGCGCGCGGACCGGGGCATGGGTCAGCTCGGCGAGGCGGGCGGCGCCCTCGGAGTGGTCGAAGTGGTGGTGGGTGAGCAGGATCTGCGCCACCGGCCCGTGCTCGGCGATCCGCCGCAGGTGGTGCTCGTCCAGCGGGCCGGGGTCGATCACGATCACCTGCTCGGCGTCCGGCGCCCGCAGCAGCCAGGTGTTGGTGCCCTCCAACGTCATCGGGGAGGGGTTCTCCGCGAGCAGCACCGAGGCGGTTGCGGTGACCGGGCGCAGCTTCTCGTACATCGGGTGCGCCGGGCGCTGTCCTGCCGGCAGCAGGCCGCGCCTCGGCGGGTTCGGGCTGGGCGACTGGCGCGGCCGCAGCTGCAGCGGCGCGGTGTCGTAGCCCAGCTCGCCGGGCAACGACAGCAGCACCTTGCCGTCCTCACGGCGCACTTTCGGGATCAGCGGGTTGATCGCCCGGTGCTCGCCGGCGGCGAGGGCGGCGGCGACGTCGTCCTGCTCGGCGAGCTGCTCCAGGCTGACCCAGGTCGGCGGCAGCAGCTGCAACCGGTCGGCGTGCCAGTCCGCCAGTGCGTCCGCCGGGCGGTGCCAGCCCGCCTCCGAGACTTCAGTGGTGCCGTCGTCGGCGCGCTGGCCCGGCGGCAGCTGCGCGACGAAGAAGAACGTGTCGTAGCGGCGCGGCTCGATCTCCGGCGTGATCCAGTTGGACCACGGGCGCAGCAGGTCGGCCCGCAGCACCCAGCCGTTCGCGGTGAGTACGTCGACCATTGAGCCGCGCCGGTCCACCAGCTCGGAGCGGGCCGCCGCCAACTGCTCGGGGGTCGCGTCCAGGGCCGCCCCGTCCGGACCACCGGCGAGCAGTACGCCGCACTCCTCGAACGTCTCCCGCACCGCGGCGCACACCAGCGCGGCCGCCTGGTCCTCGTCGCAGCCGAACCGATCGGCCCACCAGGACGGCGGCGGCCCGGACCAGGTGACACCGCTGCTCTGCCGGTCCCGCTCGTCCAGCCCGCCGCCGGGGAACACGGTGACGCTGGGCGCGAACGCCATAGCCTTCACCCGGCGTTGCAGGAACACCTCGATCCCGGTCTCGGTGTCGCGCAGCAGCATGACCGTTGCCGCTGGTCGGGGGGTTACTGGGGAGTCTGGGGCCGACATGATCCTGACTCTAACCGGTGGCCCGGCCTCTCACCCGGTGACGACGACCGCCGCGATCTCGCGCTCAGTGGGCGAGCGCATCCACCACAGTCGTGGCGGCGGCGGACAGGTAGGCCTTGGCCGTCTGGTAGCCGATCGTGGCGGGTTGGGCGCTGAGCAGCGCTATCACGTACCGGCCCGAGGGCCCGGTGACGCCGGTGCTGTGCAGGTACAGCTGCGGGCCGTCGATCATCCAGCCCTGCTTTGCCGCCACGGTCGCCGACCGGGGGCCGCGCAGCAACCCGAAGGCCTGGTCGAAACCGTCCGCGCCGGACTGCTGGGCACTGGCCAGGGCGCCCAGCACGGTGTCCCGACTCGACTGGCCCATCGAGCTCAACAGGTACTGGTACACCTCCACCACATCCCGCGCGGAGATCAACGTCTCACCCCACTCGCCGGGGTTGGCCGGCGGGCGAGTGTCCCGCAGGTTGGCCAGCCCGATCATCTCGATGACCGTCCGGGACCCGCCGAACTGGTTCCAGAGCGCGTTCATCGCGCTGTCGTCACTCAGGCTCAGCGCGCGTTGGATGTCGGCCTGCTGGACGGGCGTGAGCACCAGTCCGTCGGCCTCCGTGCGGTGCAGGATGTCGACCACGGTGAACAGCTTGACCACCGACGCGGAGTACAGCGGTGTGGCGCCCTCGGAGCCGAGAGTGAGCTGCCCGGTCGTGCGGTCCAGCACCGCGACGCCGTAGGACGCCACCGAGGGCTGGACGGCGTTCAGCGTGTCCACCGAGGCGATCGCCGCCGGCAGCGTCTGGCCGGCCGAGGTGCCGGCGGTCAGCGTCGAGTCGCCCGCCCCGGAGTTCGGGTCGGCGGCCCGGTAGTAGTCGTCCGCCCGCTGAGTGTGCCGGACGATCAGCACCGAGGAGCCGATGGTGGCCAGCACCAGCACCGCGGCGAACGGCAGCAGGAGCGAGCGTCTAGCGCGGCGTCGCCCAGGCGGCTCGTGCTCCATGCGCGCAGTGTGCGGGCCGAACCTTTAAATGACCTTGCAATCGGGACGACACGCTCGCGGCGGCCGCCCTGAGCTGCACAGTTGCGTATACCTACGCAGAGCAGCTCTGCGTAGGTATACGCAACACGGACGATCCGGTGCTATCGACCACCAGTGCGGGGCACTAGTGCCCGGCGTCCGAAGTCTTTTGCCGATCTCCGGCGCCCAGATGGCGCCTCGCGGCGTTGTCGTCGGGGCCGATACAACGACGGTATCGGCCCCTCCGAGGAAGACAGAGCCTTGCGACGCATCCATCTGGATCACCGAATATCTGGCAAGGACTTCGGACGCAGGGCACTAGGACGCTGGCGGCGGGTCGTTCGGTCGGGCTGGCCGGGGCTTGCGGCCGCCGTTGGCGCCGCGGAAGATCCGGGGCTGGTCCTTGCCAGGAGGCGCGCTGCCCCGGTCCTCGCGGGCGGCCAGCTCCTCGTGGAGCTGGCGGAGCAACCGCTGCTCCACGTCGGACAGCGGGCCGTCCGCCGTGTCATCCGGCCGCGTCGGGGGTCGTTTCGGCGGGCCAGCCGGACCGCCTGGCCCACCTGGCGCCACCGGTCGGTTCGCACCGGTTCGGTCCGGCCCGGCCGAGAACGGCCCCGGACCCGACGTCGCAGGCCGGGGCGGCGGCCCTGGCCGGTTCTTCGGCTCGTCCCTGGGCGGCCCACCGGCCGGCTCCCGCGACCCGCCCCAGTCCCCACCGCGGGGCTGGTCGGCGGCCCGGCGCTCGATCGGCTGATCGGCGGGGCCGGCGGCCCGATCCGGACCCGGCCCGTCCGGGCCGAACATGTCGTCGTCACTGCCGGCGCCGGCCCGGTCGAACGTGAGCCCGGAGGCAATCTCGTCGAACCCGGCGTCGGAGCGGTCCGGACGGTCCGTGCGGGGGCGGCGCGGCGCCGAGCCTCGGGCGGTGATCACCCGGTCGACCGGGCGCAACGGGGTGGGCCGGCTACCGTCGGACCCCGCGATGGGGCCTGGGCGGGGCGGCTCCGGACGTCGCGCGGTGTCCCGGGCCCTCGACTCGCCGCCGTTCGCGGCGGCCTCCGGCCGGGCCCCGCCGGCGCGCCCGTTCTGCCCGGCCGGCCGGGTCGCCTCCGGCAGCGGGCGGTCACCGGTCACCTCGACCCGGACCGCCTCGGCCAGCGCGGCACGGTGGTACTCACTGAGCTCCGTGTCAGCGGCGAACACCTCAACCGAGGCGAACACGCCGGCCCGCAGCAGGACCTCGCCGACCTGATAGGCCAGCACGTCGGCACCGTCGGACTCGTCGACCTCGATGAGCACCACCGGGTGCGGCAGCGGGCCGGGCGCCGACCCGGTCGGGGTGCACCGCCAGCTCAGCCAGAGCTCACAGTTGCGCAGCAGCCGCGCCGGCACCGAGGCCAGCGCGTGCTCCGGGGACCGCTCGCCGCCGACCATCGGGAAACCGCCGCCCGCCGGATCGGCCAGGAACCGGTGCCGCAGCCGCGGCGCGGCGTCCGGCGCGGGCAGTGACTCACCCCTGCCGAGCAGCTTCAGCCGGCTGGCAGCCGCGAGCAGCGCCTCGTGGGTGGCGGCCGGCAGCCGCACCCGGTCCGCCTGCACAGCGGCCGTGACGAGCTCAAGTGCATAGTCACCCTCGCCGACCGCGACCAGCTCCCGGCACCAGCCGAGCAGCTCGTCGTCGAGCAGCCCGGCGAGCGAAAGCAGCAGGCTGTGCGTGTCGACCGTGACGTCGGTGACTTCCCGGCCCTCCGGCATCTCGCCTCCTTGAGCTAGTAGTCGCTGGACTCAGGCGTCGACCAACGAACCGCTGGAGTCGCGGCGGGGGCGCCCCGACTCCCGTTCGTTGGGTCGCCACAGCGAGGTCGAATCACGAAGCGCCAGCCGGTGGTACGGGGGTAGAGCCAACGGCGGCGATACCACTTCAACGCACGGCGACAGGTCGCCGTGCGCACGCAGCACGCGCTGCAGGGTGCCGGTCAGCGCCGGCAGGTCCTCCGTCACGTGTGCCAGGACCACCCGTTGGGGACGAGAGTGGTCGACGCGCCAGCTGCGGCGCAGTTCCTTCGCACCGGGGTGGCCTCGGACCACCGCGGTGAGCATCAGGTCGATGCTGTCCCGCCAGCCGCCGGGGCTGGACAGGTCCGCGCAGACCTCTTCGGGGGCGAGCTCGGCGCGGAAGGTCGCATTGGTCTCGCCCGGCTCGGCGACCGGCAGGACCGCGTCCAGCTGCCGCTGGGTGGCACCCCAGAGCGGCAGGCTGGCCTCCATCAGGTCGCGCTCCGCGTCGGTCAACCCGATGCGGTTGCGCAGCAGCGCCTTGGGCAGCGCGCGGCTCAGCGCGGCGTGCCCGTCGGCGGCGAGCCAGTCACGCAGCCGCCACAGCAGCCGGTCGGGCAGCCGCCCGGCCAGGCGGACCAGCAGGTCGTGACAGGCGCGCTCCGGGTCTGCCAGGGCGCCGTTCTCGGACTGGGTGCTCATGGGGACACCTCAACAACGATCTCGATCTCGACCGGCGCGTTCTTGGGGAGCTCGGCGACACCGACGGCGGACCGGGCGTGTCCGCCCGCCTCACCGAAAACCTCGCCGAACAGGGATGACGCGCCGTCGATCACGGCTGGTTGGTCGGTGAACCCGGGAGCGGAGGCCACAAATCCGGTGACCTTCACCACCCGCCGCACCGCGTCGATACCGACCAGGGCGTGCACCGCCGCCAGCGCGTTCAGCGCGCAGGAGCGGGCCAGCCCGGCGGCCTCGCCGGCGTCGATCTCGGCGCCGACCTTGCCGGTGCTCACCAGCGCGCCGGCCACCACCGGCAGTTGTCCCGCGGTGAACACCAGCGATCCGGAGCGCACCGCGGGCAGGTAGGCACCGGCCGGCGTAGTCACCTGGGGAAGTTCGATCCCCAGGTCACGGAGTCGCTGGCTGGCCGACATCAGCCGGACCCGCCGCCGGCGACCGGGCGCTTGAGATACGCCACCAGCTGCTCACCGGTCGGGCCGGGCAACACGGTGACGAGTTCCCACCCATCGGAGCCCCATTGGTCCAAGATTTGCTTGGTGGCGTGGGACAGCAACGGAACAGTTGCGTACTCCCACGCGGTACCCGAGGCGCTCATGGTGCGCCACCATATCTTGGGGCACATCGTAGGCTGCACAGGCATGTGGCCCGATGAGCTCGAGCGTGCCCGGCTGCACGTCGTGACCGGCAAGGGCGGCACCGGCAAGACCACGGTGGCCGCCGCGTTGGCACTCGCACTGGCAACCGGTGGCCGGCGCACCCTGCTGGTCGAGATCGAAGGACGGCAGGGCATCGCCCAGCTGTTCGACACCAGCCCGCTGCCCTACGAGGAGCAGCGGATCGCGGTGGCCCCCGGCGGCGGTGAGGTGCGCGCGCTCGCCGTGGATGCCGAGGCCGCACTGCTGGACTACCTCGAGATGTTCTACAACCTGGGCATCGCCGGGCGGACGCTGCGCCGGATGGGCGCGATCGAGTTCGCCACCACGCTCGCCCCCGGGCTGCGCGACGTGCTGCTCACCGGCAAGGTCAAGGAATGTGTGACGCGCACCGGCAAGGACGGCCGGCACGTCTACGACGCGGTGATCCTGGACGCGCCGCCGACCGGTCGCGTGGTGACCTTCATGGACGTCACCAAGGCGATGGCCGACCTGGCCAAGTCCGGCCCGATCTACCGGCAGAGCGAGGGCGTGGTCCGGCTGCTGCACTCGGCGGACACCGTCGTGCACCTGGTCACCACGCTGGAGGACCTGCCGGTGACGGAGACGCTGGAGACGGTCTCGGAGCTGGCCGACGCCCGGCTGCGGACCGGCGCGGTGATCGTCAACCGGGCCGACGCCCGGCGGCTGCCCACCCGCTCGGTGGACAGCGCGGCGGACGGCCGGGTAGACCGGATGCGGGTGCGCTCCGGGTTGGCCTCGGCCGGCCTCGAGCTGACCGACGCCCAGCTGGACGGGCTGCTCGCGGAGACCGTGGAGCACGCCGTGCGGGTCCGTGCCGAGGCGGCCGCGCTGGCCCGACTGGACAAGGAGCCGACCGAGCCGCTGCCCCGCCTCACATTGCCGGAGATGATCGACGGCATCGAGCTGGGCGCGATCTATGAGCTGGCCGAGAAGCTCACCGACCAGGGCGTTCAGGCCCACGCGGTACCGCGGCCGGCCAAGGCGACCCGTTGAGCCGGCCCGGATCCGAGAACAGGACGATGCAGTGAGCACCCACCAACCGCCCAACGACGGGGTTGAGCCATGAGTCCGAGCAAACCGACCCGCCGCCTCGACCTGGACGCGGTGCTGGACTCGCCGGAGACCACCGTCGTGGTGTGCTGCGGGTCCGGCGGGGTGGGCAAGACGACCACCGCCGCCGCCCTCGCGGTGCGCGCCGCCGAACGGGGCCGGCGGACCGTGGTACTCACCATCGACCCCGCGCGACGGCTGGCCGAAGCGCTGGGTTTGAGCACACTGAGTAACGAGCCGAAGCGCGTTACCGGGGTGAGCGACGACGAGTCGGGGTCCAGCGGCGAGCTGCACGCGATGATGCTGGACATGCGGCGCACCTTCGACGAGATGGTGTACACCCATTCGACGCCCGATCGCGCCGAGAAAATCATCGCCAACCCGTTCTATCAGACCATCTCTTCCTCGTTCTCCGGAACACAGGAATACATGGCCATGGAAAAGCTCGGCCAGCTGACCGCGACCGGCAAATGGGACCTCATTGTGGTGGACACGCCACCGTCCCGATCGGCATTGGACTTCCTGGACGCGCCGCAACGGATGTCGTCATTCCTGGACGGAAAGATGATTCGGCTGTTGTCCGCCCCGGCACGGGTGGGCGGGCGCGGACTGCGCCGGTTGGTCGGCGCCGGTTTCGGTCTTTTCGCCAAGGCGGTCGGCACCATCCTGGGCGGCCAGATGCTCTCCGACGCCTCGGCGTTCGTGCAGGCCTTCGACACCATGTTCGGCGGCTTCCGGGAGCGCGCCACGCAGACCTACGAGCTGCTCCGCTCGCCGGGCACCGCGTTCGTGGTGGTCGCGGCGCCGGAGCCGGACGCGCTGCGTGAGGCCGCCTACTTCGTCGACCGGCTGGCCAGCGAGGACATGCCGCTGGCCGGGCTCATCCTGAACCGCACCCACCCGGTGCTCGCGGACTTGCCGGCCGGGCGTGCCCGCGACCTCGCCGACGTGGTGGACAAGGCCGGCAGCGGCCGGCTGGCCTCGGCGGTGCTGCGGCTGCACGCGGACCGCGTGGACCGGTCGGAGCGGGAGCAGCGGCTACTCGCCCGCTTCACCAACGCCCACCCGAGTGTCGCTGTACAACAGGTGCCGGCGGTGGCCGGGGACATCACTGACCTGGCCGGACTGCGCGAGATCGGCGAGCGGCTGACCGCGGCGCCGGCCCCGGGGCAGACCGCCATGGTCGCCGCCAAGAGCACCCAGGACGCCCTCGGCTGAGCACTCGGAGCCGACCCTCGGCGCACGGCCGGGCACCCATTCAGGCAGCCTCGGACAACTGGCCGGCCGGTGCGAGCCGGCCCTGCCTGGCCACCGCCGGCACCAACGGCATCGGCAGCGGGACCGGCGCCCGGGCCGGAGCCACCGGCGCGGCGGCCGGAGCCGGGACCGGAGCGGCCGAGCGGCGGGCGGCGATCTCGTTGAGGAAACTCTCCCAGCAGGTCACGTCCGGGCGCCTGCGCAGCATCGCGCGGCGATCCCGTTCGGTCATGCCACCCCACACCCCAAACTCGACGCGCTCGTCGAGGGCGTGTGACAAACATTGCGTAAGAACCGGGCAACCCCGGCAGATGGAACGGGCATCGCGCTGCTTTGCGCCTGTCACGAAAAGGCGTTCCGGATCTCCGTTACGGCAGTTGGCCGACACACGCCAGTTCCCCGTCGCAACCATTTCTTGCTCCCTAGTCCAGGCCCGCTGCCGCGGCGCTCAGTGGTAGTGCTCTGAGCCGACCGAGCTTTCCGGCGAGCTGTTCACATTCCGTCTTGCTGATAGACGTAAGTTTGGCCGGACCGGTTCCCGCCGCCAAGCCGGGAAAATTACTCAACTACGTAGGGTGACCTACCTAGTGCCGGTGTCCGCAGGGCCTGAGTACGCCGCGGCCGAGGTTCGTTGCCGCCGCCGGGGACCGGCCGGTGTCCCGCCGGGTCGAGCCTTGCTGGCCGTCCGGCGGCATCACCGGATCCGGGCAACGAACCACGGGCGCAGGACCCCGTTCGAGCGCTCATCCCCGCGTAAGCTCACGCTCCATGAACGGCAGCGAGCCGACCAGCCGGCTGGTCATCAAGCTGCTCGGGCTTTGTGTGGTCGGTGGGGTGCTGGTTGCCGGCATGGTCTTCCCACTCGCCGCCGGTGCCGGCGTCGCGTCCAACACCGCGGCCGACAGCGTGGCGAGCGTGTCCGCCGACCTCGCCGACGAGCAGATGCCCTCGGCCACCACCGTCACCGACGCGACCGGCACCCCGATCGCCTACCTCTACGCCCAGAACCGCACCCCGGTCGCCCCGGAGGCCATCTCACCGGCGATGAAGGCCGCCGTGGTCGCCATCGAGGACCGCCGGTTCTACGACCACCAGGGCGTGGACTGGCAGGGCACCATCCGCGCGATGATCGCCAATTCGGCGTCCGGTGACGTACGGCAGGGCGCCTCCACCCTGACCCAGCAGTACGTCAAGAACTACCAGCTCTACGTCACCGCGAGGAGCGAGTCCGACCGGCTGAAGGCCACCGAGCAGACCACCGCCCGAAAGCTCCGCGAGGTGCGCATCGCGCTGCAGCTCGAGCGCAAGATGACCAAGGACCAGATCCTCGCCGGGTACCTGAACATCGTCTTCCTGGGCAACAACGCGTACGGGGTGTACTCGGCCGCACGTACCTACTTCAACACCACGCCCGACAAGCTCACCGTGCCGCAGGCCGCGATGCTGGCCGGCATGGTGCGCTCCACCAGCGCCTACGACCCGGTCAGCCATCCGCAGGCCGCACTGGACCGGCGCAACGTGGTGATCAGGGCGATGGCCGAGCAGTCCATGATCACGCCGGCGCAGGCCGCCGAGGCGACCGCTGCACCGCTGGGCGTCGTCGACCCGCTGACCTCCCGGCCGAACGGCTGCCTCGGCGCCGCCGAAGCCGGGTACTTCTGCAAGTACGTGGTGGAGTACCTGACCGAGGCCGGGTTCACCGCGGACCAGCTCAACCGGGGCGGCTACACCATCCGCACCACGCTCGACCCCAAGGCCATGCAGCAGGTCAAGGGGGCTGTGGACGCCGAGGTGCCGCCGAAGCAGCCGCACGTGGCGAACGTGATGGCGCTGGTCGAACCGGGCACCCAGAAACACCGGGTGCTGGCCATGGCGGCCAACCGGACGTTCGGGCTGCGCGCGGACCAGGAGGAGACCAGCTACGGGCTGCCCTACCAGCCGGTGAACCTGGGAGCCGGGTCGATCTACAAGATCTTCACCGCCGCCACCGCCCTGGAGAAGGGCCTCGGCATCAACTACGTGATGACGGTCCCGCCCAGCGGGTACGCCTCGCCGATCTACAAGGACGGCACCGGCCGGCCCATCCCGGTGCGCAACGACGGCAGCTACGCCGGCTCGATGCCCATGTGGGAGGCGCTCGCGCTGTCGCCGAACACCGCGTTCGTCAAGCTCGAGGAGTTCACCGGGGTGGCGCCGGTGGTCGACATGGCGGTGAAGATGGGCCTCCGCTCGCTGGCCACCACGCCGTTCGTCGAGCCGGGCACCGGCAAGCGCACCAAGCGCTCGATCGCGGAGGCCACCAAGGCACAGGGCCTGGCGTCCTTCACCCTCGGTGTGTCCCCCACCAGCATTCTGGAGCTGGCCAACGTCGGCGCCACCCTGAACAGCGCCGGGACCTGGTGCCCGCCGAGCCCGATCGACCAGGTCACCGACTGGGCGGGCAAGCCGGTGCCGGTCACCGAGCTGCCCTGCGAAAAGGTGCTGCCGCCCGGGCTGGCCGACACGCTGCTGACCGGGTTGAGCCACGACTCGGTGATCGGGACGGCGGCCACCTCGGCGAAGACGCTGGGCTGGAACCGGCCGATCGCCGCGAAGACCGGCACCACGCAGCAGTACAAGTCGGCCGGCTTCATCGGCATCATCCCGCAGATCGCGGCCGGAGCGGTGATCACCTTCGACAACTCGCGGTCCCCGAGGCCGCTGTGCGACCCGGGTGGAGTGGCCCCGCCGGTGGCCTGCTCCGGCGGCAACATCTACGGCGGCAAGGCCCCGGCCAGGACGTTCTTCACGGCCATGAACGGCTACCTGGCCGGCCAGCCGGTCACCCAACTGCCGCCGGTCGACGACCGCTACACCGAGGGCGGCGCTGCCTCCCGGGTGCCAGAGATGATCGGCAAGAACGCCGACGACGCGCGCAAGATCCTGTCCAAGGCAGGCTGGAAGATCAGCCTCCAGAACGTGGACAACCGCGCACCCCAGGGCGTCGTCGTCGGCCAGTCGCCGCGGGGCTCCGCGCTGCCGGGTGAGGTGGTGACGCTGCAGGTCAGCACCGGTGACGTGCCGCCGCCACCGCCGCCGCCGGGCGACCCGTCCGGGGACGACCGGGATCTCGGCTACGGGCCCAACGGCGAGGTGTACGACCAGTACGGCCAGCCGGTCGCACCCGACCAGTCCGCACCCGGCCAGTCCGCACCGGCGGGCCCGCCCGCTCAGCCCGGCCCCGCCGCCGCGCCGGGCGCGCGCGGCGGACAGTCCGGCCGAGCCGGCAACTGAGCGCTGGCCACGCGTTGCGCCGAGGTCAGCGCGGCGCCGACCCGGGTCGGCGTGCGCCACGCCCGATCCTGGCGGCGGTCAGACCGGGTGGGTCAGCCGATCAGCCGGGCCTTCACGGCGGCGGACACCCGGGAACCGTCGGCCCGGCCGGCGGCGGCCGCCGTTGCGGCCTTCATGACCAGGCCCATCTGTCTCGGCCCCGGTGCGGCCCCGGTGTCGGCGGTGACCTTCGCGATCGCCTGCTCGGCCAACGTGTCCACCTCCGCGTCGGTCAGCTGTTTCGGCAGGTAGCGGGCCAGTACCTCGGCCTCGGCTCGTTCCTTGTCGGCCAGCTCGACGCGCCCGGCCGAATCGAACGCCTCGGCGGACTCGGCCCGCTTCTTCGCCTCCCGGGTCAGCACCCGGGCCACCTCCGGCTCGTCGAGCTCGCGCGCGGTGTCACCTGCCACTTCAGCGGCGGTGATCGCGCTCAGCGCCATCCGGATGGTCGACTTGGTGAGCTCGTCCCGGCCTTTGATCGCGGCGGTGAGATCGTCTCGCAGCTGAGCTTTCAGACCCATGGCTGATCAGCTTAGAGCCCCGCATCCGGCGCGCCGACGGGGTAGCCCCGTACCCTCGGTGCAGTGAGCAAGTTGATACGGAGCGCGCTCGGGGTGGCCGCGCTCGGAGTGGCCACAGTCGGGTACGCATCGCTGATCGAGCGGCGGCACTGGACGTTGCGCACCGCCACGCTGCCGGTGTTGCCGGCGGGCAGCCCGAGCCTGCGTGTGCTGCACGTGTCGGACCTGCACATGATGCCCGGCCAGGCCAGCAAGCAGCGCTGGGTCGCCGAGCTGGCCGCGCTCGAGCCTGACCTGGTGGTCAACACCGGCGACAACCTGGCGGACCCGAAGGCGGTGCCCGCGGTGCTCCGCGCGTTGGATCCGCTGCTCGCGCTACCGGGGCTGTTCGTGTTCGGCAGCAACGACTACTTCGGGCCGACACCGAAGAACCCGATGCGCTACCTGTTCGGGCGGCGGCAGAAGTGGATCGGTGGCGTCCCGCTGCCCTGGCGGGACCTGCGCGCCGCGATGATCGAGCGCGGTTGGCTGGACGCCACCCACCACCGGCTGCGGCTGGACGTGGCCGGCCGATCGGTGGCCGTCGCCGGTGTCGACGATCCGCACATCCGGCGGGACCGCTACGACACGGTCGCCGGCCCGGTGACCGAACCGGTCGCGCTGCGGCTCGGGCTGACGCACTCCCCGGAGCCCCGGGTGCTCGACCGGTTCGCCGCCGACGGCTACGACCTGATCATGGCCGGGCACACCCACGGCGGTCAGCTGCGGGTGCCGCTCTACGGCGCCCTGGTCACCAACTGCGGCCTGGACCGCTCGCGGGCTCGCGGTGCCTCCCGGTGGGGGGCGCACAGCTGGCTGCACGTGTCGGCCGGGCTGGGTACCTCGCCCTACGCCCCGGTCCGGTTCTCCTGCCCGCCGGAGGCCAGCCTGCTGACCCTGGTGGCCCGTCCGGTAGCCGCCGAGGGCGCCCGATCCGGCGGAAGCCGAGCCAAGTCAGGGGCCGCCGCGGACGTCAGCTAGACTCTCAAACGGCCGCGAGGCCATCGGGGTGTGGCGCAGCTTGGTAGCGCGCTTCGTTCGGGACGAAGAGGTCGTGGGTTCGAATCCCGCCACCCCGACACCATGAAAGGCCCAGGTCAGAAGCTCCAGCAGGAGCCCAAGACCTGGGCCTTCGTCGTTTCTCTGGGCCGGAAAGGCATCAGAAGGGCATCACGCCGGTACGAGGGCATCAGAACCGCCGTCGTCCCCGTCCTCATCGTCGTCGAGCGCACGCAGGATCCGGGTCGGATCGTCGGTCCGCCGGGTGTACAGATCCAGCGTCGTGGACGACCGCTCGTGACCCATCACACGCTGCACCATGTTGGGTGGGACACCGTCGTCCACCAACCACGTTGCGTAGGAGTGCCGCAGGTCGTGGAACCGGAGTCCACCGGGCTGATTCCGCACGACGTGCTTGATCGCTGCTGCCCGGGTCTTAAACTCCATCTGGTGAGCGCCGGTCTCGTCGGACCATGATGCCGTGAACCGCCGCTTCCCTTTCTCGGTCACGTTCCCGAGCAGTCCGGCCCGGACCAGCGACGGCCGCCAGATTCTGGTCCGAAATAGGGTCCGGCGTAGGGCGCCCCCTACCTCGTTTGGGAACACCAAACCGCCTTCCCCCGGCGAGACACCGGCCATGTGCTCGCGCATGATGCCAACCAGCCAGGCTGGCAACGGTACCGTCCGGCGGCCAGCGGTCGACTTCGGGAACGGCTTGAAGGACGTGTGCCCCGAAACCTCGATCACAGTGCGAATCACCCGGACCTGCGCGCGCTCCAGGTCGATAGCGTCGAGACAGACCCCGACGACCTCGCCCCAGCGCAAGCCGGCGCCGGCAGCCATGGCGACCACCGCGCGGTACCGCTCGGGAACCGCAGGTAGCAGCAGCCCTCTGAGATCCTCGCGCGAGATCACCTTTTCGTCGGTGTCCCGAACCCGGCGACTCGGAACGCGGATGTCCTCGCAAGGGTTGAACGCGATCAGCCGATTCCGGACAGCGGACCGCAGCACTCCCCCGGTGAGGCGGCGGCACTCGGCGACCGTGGCCGGCGATAGTCCCCGCCCGAGGTCGGTGACCCACGTCTGGATCGCCAGGTGATCGATCTTTGCCAGCGGCCAACTCCCCCACTGCTTGATCACGTGGTTCTCCATCAGCGACCGGTCCCGCGCCGTGGTGGTCGCCTCGGTGTTCCAGGATTCGATCCACCGCCGTGCGTGCGTCTCGAACAACTCCCGGCCGGCGTGCGGCGAGACGTAGTTCCCGGTGCTCTTGCTCGTGGTGACCTGAGCGATGAAGGTGGACGCCTCACGCTTGGTGGCGAAAGTCTTCGACTCCTGCTTGCCGCTCGGACCGCGCCAGTAGGCACGCCAGTTCCCCGCGGGGGTCCGCCGGATCCCAGCCATCAGGCAACCGCCTTTCCATCGAGCCACGCGTGTAGACGCTTGCGCGGGACCAACCAGCGCCGGCCAACACGCTCGGCGGGGATCACGCCGTCCCGAACGTGCTGGTAGGCCACGCCCCGCGAGAGCTTCAACAGCCGCGCGACCTCGTCCACCGTGTAGGTCAGGCAGGCCGTGTCGATGACTGCCGCCGTCGCTCCGATCTCGTTCATGTCCTTGCCCCCGTTCGTATCGGTGCGCGTCCCGCAATAGCTGCGGCTAGCTCGTGTTCTGCTTGGTTGCGGTGGCCGATGCCGGTGAGTTGCCAGTGGTTGATCACGATGACGTCGTCGATGTCGTCTGTTTCGTGGCCGAGCTCGTTGAGCAGGTAGGCGATTTGGAACGTCTGGCGGTCCCTCCTGATCGCGCCGAAGGTGGTCGAGTAGCGCTGTGACTTGGTGAGGAAGTGGCCACGGAAGCCGAGCATGTGTGCCCATTTCCGCAGGTTGAGGTCCTCGTAGCGCTCCAGACCGCCGAGTTCCCAGGTAGTGCGGATGATCCGTTCGTGGTGCGCGGACAGGTGCAGGTACTCGATGTGGGACTCGGACCGGATCGGCCGGTCGGCGGCCTCGGATTTGCCGGTGCCCTTGGTGGCGTACTTGGCGATGTAGCCGGCCAGGCGGGCTTCGCTGATCTGGCCGGAGTCGTCCTCGATCTGTTCAACGGCGGTCGGTGTGATGTCGCGGATGTCGAGCTGGGCGCCCCACTCGAGGAGCAACGTCGACCCGTCCGGGCGCTCGACGGTCAGGCTCGCCGAGAGAGCCGCTTCGGTGATTGCTTCCCGCAGTACCGCCTCGATGACGCCGGGTGGTGTCGGGTCGGCGGGTCCTTCGGGGCCGTCGATGCGGACGGCGGCGTGGAAGTGCACCAGTCCTCGGACCTGGTACTCGGCGACCTTGGCGTAGGACAGCCGGGCGACCTTCGGAAAGATCCGTCCGGGCACCCCGAGGCGCTGGGCCAGGGCACGGCGTAGGGCGGTGGTGAAGCGGTGCCAGAGCTTGCCGGCGTGGGCCTGCCAGAGCACCGATCCGACGTAGTCGTAGCTGTCTGGGTCCAGCGGTGCCCCGATGCGTGGGTCGTCGGGGTGGTGCCGCTCGGCGCAGCGGCACGGGATGACCAGCCCTCGTCGGGTGATGCGGCGGGTGTGGACCGGCCCGAATGACGGGGCGGTGAGGGTGACGAACGCCCTCGGCTTGGTGGCGATCGTGGTCGGGATGTCCTTGTGACCGCCGGACAGCCCGGCCCGTAGGAGGTGGAAGGCGTCGGCGGCGTAGCGGGCCGAGCAGGATTCGCACACGCTGGCGCGGCGGTTGCCGCACGGTGCGAACAGCTCCCCGGCCCGGTGGTAGATCAGGGTGCCGTCCGGGTCGACGAGGGCGCCTTCTCCGGTGAGCTTGATCGGTCGGGCGCATCCGCCGCTGGCTTGGACCTTGGCTCGCCATTGCTGGTAGTCCGGGGCCTGTAGCCGGGCGGTGATCTGGTCGTCGAGCGAACTCGGGTGGTCGGGAACGACGTTGGACATGGGAGTCTCCTGAGAAGTTTCTGTGTGTGAGGGGCGCCATCCGAGCTGCGGGCTCTGGCATAGGCGGGTGTGATCGCGTTCACTAATAGGTCGGCGGCCCAGCCAGTTGGACTCTCCTGTTCCTGGCTGGGCCGCCGGCCCTTTGCTTCACCCGCACCGCGTGTGTGGTGCGGTTATCGGCTCCACCACCAGGAGGAGCGGGCTTCATCTGCCCATTCCTTGGCCAGGGCGCGGATGGCCCAGACGTTGGTCAGGCCGGCGGTGATGATCGCGGCCCACACGTAGCCGGGCCGGTCGGTGAGCAGCCAGACCCCGACGACGCCGAGGGCCAAGGCGGCGGTGAGCTTGAGCCAGGTCCGAAGCACCCAGCCGGTCATGCCCCACATCTAGGCCACTCCCTCAGTACCGACAGGGACCGAGACCAGATGTGGACGTGGGGCGCAGAGCCGGTTGAGTTCCTGCACGTCGGCATCGCTGGTGTAGCCGATGCGTAGCCGGCGCGGTAGTCGGGTGCCCTTGTCCATCCGGAACCCGATCCCGGCGTGGTCCTCGTCGAGAGGGATCTCATGGGCCAGCGCGCCCCGGTCCAGAGCACCCTCGCCCAGGACCATGTCGACGTGGCTGGCGGCGGTCACCCCAAGGCAGACCCGGGCGGTGAACAGGTCCCGAACCTCGATGATGTCCTTGGATGGCTCCTGGACGAACCCGGCCACGCTGAACAGGCTCGACCGGCCTTGGGTCATGAGCAGCGCGAGCAGCCGGATTGCCTCGCGGACCTGGGCGCGGTCTCCGTAGGCGGTCAGCATCGCCAGCTCGTCGATCGGGATGAAGTCCAGCGGGAACTCGGGGCTGACATCGACCTTGCGGAGCTGGGCCTCGTTCATCCGCCGCTGGGTGTCCTGCATGTCCGCGACCGCTTCGCGCAGCAGCTCGATCGCGTCATCCATGGTGATCGCGCGCCGGTAGAACAGGTCGCGGCCCAGCTCTGTCTCGGTGCCGCCCTTGAGGTCGATCATCCGGACCCTGACCAGGCCCTCTCGGATCATCGGCCCCATGGCCCGGTGTATGCCCCACATCGCCCCGGACTTGCCCGCACCCGAGGCCGCCGCGACCAACAGGTGCGATCCGCCGATCACTGGCACCGTCATCGGCTGGCCGTACTCGTCATCACCGATGTCCAGCGCACGCAGGTTCACGTCCTGGACTGATGCGGGGATCTCCGGGGCCGGGAGCGCCGTGGTGAACGGCATCTCCCGTTCGACCACGATGTGCAACCGCCCGGGCCGGTGCTTGGCGATAGCGACCCGTTCCACTCCGAGGGCGTGCGCCAGGGCCTCGGCCTGATCGGTCCAGGTCCGCATGTCCTGTCCGCGCACCATCCGCACCCGCAAGGTGTCGATCGAGGGGGTCACCGCCCGAACTCGGTCCACCCGAGGCACGATCAACTCTCCGGTACGCCGGTTGTCCCGGCTCAGGTCGCAGTCGATGAGGACATCCGACCAGCGCCGGCCCCGGTAGTCCCACCACCGCCGCTTCATCGAGCGCAGCCACGGCGCCACCCACCGGTCAAACGAGGCAGGGTGCGCCCGCCCCCACACCACCGTGATGAGGACCAGTCCGGCCAGTGTGTAGCCGAGCGGGACCGGGCCGAACCGTAGCGCCGACCATCCCAGCGCGATCGGGACCAGCAAGAAGCCGGGGTGTCGGCCCAGCCACGCGAGCATGCGCATCTCTTTGCCCGGCGGCCGAGCCGAGGTCCGCCCAGTCCCGCGCGCACCCTGCCGTTTCGAGGGCCTTGATTCGCCGAATGTTAGGTTTCGGATATTCTTACTCATCGCTACTGACTCATCCTTTGACTATTTGTTACTGGTTGTTGTTGGTGCGAACGGGTGCCCGTCGAGCCGAATCCGCCAAGATGTGTCCCGGCGGGCACCCGCCCTTTGCTAGTTCTTGAACTTCGATCGGGCGGCGTCGATCAGCACCGTGAGGTGCGCGACTTCTCGCGCCAGGTTGTCGTGCGTGTTCTTGAATCCACCCGCCCGGAATGGAATCCCACTCAGCGCCTGTCGTAGGGCCCGCATTGACTGGTCCAGCTCTTCCACCGTTCGGTCCACTTCCCGTGACATCGCTCATCGCCGCCATTCCCGGGAGACCAGCTCCGCTTCCCACTTACGGGCCGCTTTGGACATCACGTGCAGCGACTGGCCCGCCTTCTTCGCCGCCGACCGCAGCTCCTCAGCGGTCGGGGTGGCCCAATTCCCGCCGGATCCGCGAGCTGGTTCGAGGTCGGCGGCTTTCCCTGCCAGTCGTTCCGCAGCTCCGACCGCGTTGCCGACCATCTGCAGTGCCCGCCAGAACTCCCCGTAGCGGCGTAGCGCGCGGCGGTTCACCGGGGCGACGTTCACCCGGGCCGCCGTTGCGGTCAGGACTGCCATCAGGCCACCGCCCGGGCGGCCGATCGCCCGGTGGAGCGGCAGGCGAGTTTGGCGGCTTCGCGTTCGTAGCGGACCGCGTCGGCTTCGGCCTTCAGCTCCTTGGTCGACTCGTCGTGCTCGGCGGCGAAGATCGCCCGTTGCGCCGCCCTAGGCTGGTCAGTGGCCCGTGCCCACTCGCCCAGCCGCGACCACTGCACCCGGAACCGGCCGTGCCATCCGGCAGTCCAGCGCGCCAGCTCCGCGTGCGCCGACCAGGTGTCGAGTGGCTCGCCGGCGTACCGGTCGAGGAACTCTCGCCACAGCTTGTCCAGCTCGATGACCACACGTTCCGGGTCGCACTCGGCCCGGAAGCTCTTCGTCTTGGCGCCCATCGCTCAGACCCCCTTCTTGATGGCGATCTGGGCCAGTCGGATGCCCTCGGCCACTCCCGCCCGCCATGCCTGTGCTGTCGGGATCTCCCGGTCCCGCGGGCGTGCCCAGTCGCGGCGCTCCCGCTCCAGTCGCCGGATCAGACGAGCCACACCGGTCGTGCTGCGTCGCCGAGGAAGAACCCGCTCCGTAGTCGTGTTGCTCATAACCGCACCGTCCTTTGCCGCTGTAGTTGAATGACCTGTCCGATGTGCTGTCGTGCTGCTCATTGCCGTACCTCTCCGGTGCCCGCGCATTCCGGGCACTTGCCGGTCCCGTGACATGTGCCGCATTCGTCATTCGTTCCGGGGATGTCGCCGTACCCGTCACACTCGGGGCACCATCCCGGCACCGTGCACAATGCACATTCCATGCGAAACCCCTCCCTGCGTGGCCGTATCCATCTCTTCGACGCATGGATATGCGCCGGTTTTTGACATAGGGGCATCCACTCTTGAATTGTCAAAGAACAGGAATTTCGTATTGCGCCGTGCTCAGGCCACCTACATGCGACCGGTCAGCGAACTACTTCTCGGCAGCCGCACGCGGGAGCACGCCCGGCTTGAGCCCCAGTGCCTTGAACGCCAGCCCGGACGACACCCGGCCGGTCTCGTCGTCCTTGATCTCCCAGGCGTTGACGCGCGGGTGGATCAGCTCGACCCGGAGACCCTCCTGGTAGCCCTCCCCCGGATCGGTCTCCAACGTCACCCGGATCTCCTCGCCCTTCGGCGCCCGCTCGCCCTCCATCGGCAGACGCTTGGCGAACAGCGACACCACGTACTGCGGGGCGCCGTTGCGGTCGATCACCGGGCCGGACCCGTCCCGCTTCTGCTTCATCTCCGGCTCCTCGACCACCGTCAGCCGGTAGTTCGAGAAGTTCACCGAGAGATCCCTCATCGCTCCTCCTCAGGTTGTCCAGCTTGCCTAGCCATGTCGCAACCATACCAGCATGGCTAGTCATGTCAACAAACCTGGCTAGCCTGCTTGGCCTGGCTAGATAAATCACCTAGAGTGACGGTATGCAGAATCTGGATCCCGACGACCCGCGACCGCCCTACCAGCAGGTCGCGAACGCGCTCCGAGCAGCGATCCTGACTCGGACGTTCCAGCCGGGCGAGAAGCTTCCCTCCGGCCCCGAGCTGGCGAAACGCTACGGCGTTGCCCGGATGACCATCCAGCAGGCGATCCGGCTACTCCGGGACGAGGGACTCATCGTGTCCCGCCAGGGCAGCGGCGTGTTCGTGCGCGAGCGCACCGAGCGACCGGTTGGCCTTCGGCCACACCTGGAGCGCGCGTTCGAGCAGCCCGATGTGACCGTCGACTTCGCGGGATTCTCGGGCGAGACCCTGCACGGCGCCATCGCGGAGCCTCTCGACAAGATCCGCGCCGGTCGACTGCGGCCCAACTCGCTCCGAGTCCGACTCCTGGTCCCCGACCCGACGAGCCCCTGGTCGCTGCCTTGTCGCACCGATGACCTATCCGATAGTCCAGCGTTCCGCGAGCGCGCCCTCCGGATCATGGAGCGCCACACGCACGCCGTCGTCGAGGCAACCCGGGAACTCGGGGAACTCGGCCTGGTCGATACAGCCGAGGCCGAGCTACGACTGTGCCCAACAGTCCCGCTGTTCAAGCTGTACCTAATCAACGGCTCAGAGGCGTTCTTCGGCTACTACCCGGTCCAGGAACACACCATCAAGCTCGACGGCGAACCGACCGGGATCTGGGACCTCATGGGCAAGGACACGATCCTGTTCCACCACAGCGCCGAAGCCGACCCCGAAGCGATGGCGTCCCAGTACGTCCAGCAGTCGCGCATGTGGTTCGACAGCGTGTGGAACACCGTCGCGCGCGAACCCAGCCGCCCGTGAGCCTCGCTGACGTCCTAGCCCACTCGAAGCACATCCTTCTCGACTTCGACGGACCGATGTGCGCCACCTTCAGCGCCATCAGCAGCGCCGAAGCTACCCGGGAACTCGGCAACATTCTCGCCCGACATGAGGTGCGAGTCCCGGCCTACCTGTTGGACACAGCCGACCCGTTCGCCCTGCTCTACTACGTCGCAATCAACGTTCCCCAGCACAGCGCAATGATCGAGCAGGCTCTGACCGCTCTGGAGGTTGCCGGCGTCAAGTCGGCTCAGCCCACCGCCGGCCTACGCGATCTCCTTGGCGCTCTGACACGTACCGACCGCACTGTCACCGTCGTCAGCAACAACTCCGCCGCAGCCGTGGCTGACTTCGTGAAGGCCGAGGACCTCGGTGGCTACATCCACGGCATCGTGGCCCGCACGGACCCGGACCCACGTCTGCTCAAGCCGGACCCCCACTTGCTACTTCAGGCCGCCGCCGCACTCGGGGCACCTCCAGCGATCTGCGCACTGCTTGGAGACTCGGTGACCGATGTCGAGGCCGCCCGCCGCGCCGGCACCGGGTCGATCGCCTTCGCCAACAAGCCCGACAAGCGTGACCCACTATTAGCCGCCAGCCCGAACGCGTTGATCTCCTCGCTGCGCGACGTGGCCAATGCGCTGGCCAGCTAACAGGTTGCGTGCCGTCATGGCTCTGGCAGTTTGCAGGCGTTTGGTTAGCTCGGTGTCGTCCAGGAGGTTTGCCGGCAACTGAGTCCTCGGAGGTCTTGAAAGTGACGAATTTCGGGCGATAATGCCCTGGGCAGGTCGGGCTCGCTGACCCGACTAGTCGCTATTCGAGCGCTCATCCGGGCATCCGGAACGCATTCAGTTTCCTAATACCTTCAATTGCTTCGCCTGCCAATTTCTGAGCTGTGCTAGCGTCCCACCCTTTCTCTATAAAAGTCCGCGAGGTGGTCTCGAGGAAAATCTCTTTCCATACATCTTCAAAGTTGGATGAATCAACCTCGACCGCCATTCGAGTCGCCTCGATCGTCGTTGAATATCGGTCACCTGGCGCACCTGCCTGTAGATAAAGAAGTCCATTGGTAACAATCTGATCTATAATCCCGCCATACTTCTGGGCTTTGAGGAAGACGGAGAATAACGTCTCGACTGGCCTTTCGAATTTCAACGTAAGGATGACTGCAAGCGGACCATCAGCGGTGGTCGCCCATGACGGTGTCACATCTCCCGGGGGAAGGAAGCGTTGAACTCGAATCAGATCTTCGACGTCTGGGCGCGAGCGCGTGTCCAGAATCAGCAATGGAATTAGTTTCCCATGCGCTAGCTGTGGAGTAGCAATCGCTCCGTCCGCAACTACATCTACCAGCTTGAAGTGGTCGAGGTGCATCCGTTGCGGCTTTGGACGTCTTGGCTGTCTAGCCTTAGACTTCGACAACGCTACACCTCGCGTGGGTTGATGGGTCCAACGGTCAGCACCTGCTGATGCAGGTCCTCCACTAGCAACGAGATTGATTCGATTGCCCTACCGTCAAAGACTGCTTCATCTACTTCAAAGCATACGATTCCCCTTTCCGCCTGGTACGTCTCCAGCTTTGCTGGGATCGTGATAGTTGCCAAGCCCGCATTCGAACTCGACTGAGCGATCTGCGTCGGAATTCGAACCACGGTCGGATTTAACGAAGGGTCTTCCGATGCCCGGATCACTAGGCTTAAGTCAATTCTTACGACAGTCGTGGGGCTTTCGGAAGAGTTCACAAGCATCAGAGATACAGTATAGATGCGATGCCCATGGGTCCTTTGCAACCAGCTATCCAGCAACTGATGTCTCAGTGCAGGCTTCTTACGTTGATCCTGGGCAAGCGCCAACCGATAGGATCGTCGTGCAATACGCACACTGATGGCTGAGTATATGCACGCGCCCCCAGCAATTACTGCTGACGAGATCGAGACCAGTATTGCAGGATCTTCGTACCAGGTTGCCATTGACCTTACTCCTAGATTATCCCCGAATATGCACCAACACTAGAAGGGGCGAGCTAAGATCCCAGGCTCACGACGTCCGATCTGCTCCCCAGGCCATAGAAAGATTCCAATTGACGAGGCCGCCAAGCAGCATGTCACCATCTTTCTTGCCAATTGCGACCGCCTCACCCTTCGAATATCTGTGCGCAAGCCAACCAAGTTCCGCAGTGGATAACTCCTGCGAAATATCGTGCGCCGATATTCCAACTAATGCGAAGTTCCGCATCCGACATCGGCCTACAAGATACAGACTATTAGGCAGGGAAACCACATTGACTGACTCGACTTCGAGGCCAACACTTCGCCACCATTGGCGCTGCCAGACACAGCTATGAGCCTGCCGGAAACTGTGTAGGTATCGAATTGCGGGCATGTCAATTCCTGCAAAGCCATACCCCTTTCCGTCGTCTGATACCTCAACAACGCTACCGTGATAGAACGGCTCGTCCTCCGGGATATAGCCGCTTTCCTGCGCTTTGTAGAAAGCTTTACCGACTTCATGGGCCCACAATATATACTTCAGTACGACCCATTTCCCCTCTTTTCGGGCGAAGTTGCTATCGAGTCGGAGCATCTGAAGGCCGTTATCTCGACACAGACGGTCCTTAACCAGATCTCGGCGCACTTGGACTCTATCGTCGTGCATGGGGCCATCGTATTCAATTGCAAGAACCGGGAGTTGAGTGCTAGTGTCGATAGCTACGAAATCAAGATGAGACGTCCACAGGAAATTCCGATCCTCGCCACTGAGAGCCAAGTCGTCAATGTCCAAGGCGTCACGGAGTCGCATTTTGAGATTGATTCGATATCCCGTCTGATCTGCATAATCAGCCAGAATCTGATCAACACGATATTCGGTGTTGTTCAGAACTTTCTTCCGCCTATCGCGCAATCCCTATATCCCTTCTGGTCCGAGCCACGATACTTGGGCGGACCATACTGCATGGCACTCGCAAAGTCCGACCATCGCCCATCCGCCCGATGGGGACAGGCGCTACTGCCGTCGGCCACCCACGGACGATGCTGCTGAACCAGCCTCCATCATGTTCATAGCCGAGGTGTCACACATCAATCGGAGCCGGGCATTTGGAGTCTCGGAGAGTCGCGGCGTGTCTCGCTGTCTGGTCTCGCCGTCTGGTCTCGCCGTCTGGTCTCGCCGTCTGGTCTCGCCGGGGCGCAGACTTTCTTCTCTTGGTCAAGGCGGCGCCTGCGGCGCCGCTGCGGCCTGTGTTGACCGGCAGCCCAAGGAGCACGCGGGGCGTGCGGCCTCCGGCCGGTCCCCGCTGTCGTCTGCCACGAGTAAGGGACCACCTGGGATCTAGTTTTGCCACGAGGATGGGACCAGGGGCTTGCCGGTGATGGGACCACCTGTTTGCCAGTAGTGGGACCACCCGGCGTGGCTCCCCGCCTTCCGGTCGTGCGGCCGTTGTGGTCGTCCGCATGTCCTATCGGGAGGTGTCCGTGATCGAGGTTAGAGAGATCCTTCGGCTGTGGTTGGAAGGCCGTTCGCTGCGCGCTGTGAGCACGTTGGCGGGGGTGGACCGCAAGACGGTCCGCCGGTACGTCGCTGCCGCTGAGGCGGCCGGGCTGGCCCAGGAGTGCGGCCCTGAGCAGCTGACCGATGAGCTGCTCGGGACGGTCCTGGGCGCGGTGCGACCGGACCGCCCACGCGGTGTTGGGGCGGCCCGGGAGTCCCTGGATGCCCATCGGGAGCAGATCGCGGCCTGGCTGAAACAGGGGCTGACCTTGGCCAAAGTCCATGTGCTGCTGGGCCGGCGCGGGGCGGTGGTGCCCTATCGCACGCTGCACCGCTACGCGGTCAGCGAGTTGGCCTTCGGCCGGCGCCAGCCCACGGTCCCGGTTGTCGACGGCAACCCTGGTGAGGAGCTACAGGTCGATTTCGGTCGACTCGGGCTGATCCCGGACCCAGTTCGTGGGGCACGGCGGGTCGCCCATGGGCTGATCTTCACCGCGGTGTATTCGCGGCACATGTTCCTTTACCCGACTCACCGCCAAACACTCGAAGAAGTGATCGCCGGGTTCGAGGCCGCCTGGGCGTTCTTCGGTGGCGTTTTCAAAGTCGTCATTCCCGATAATATGAAAGCGATCGTCGAGCAGGCCGATAATATCGAACCCCGGCTCAATGATAGTTTCCGCGAATACGTCCAAGCTCGGGGCTTCGTGGTCGACCCGGCGCGGGTCCGCCATCCTCGGGACAAACCCAGGGTCGAAAAATGTGTGCAATATGTGCGGTCCAGCTTCTTCGCCGGGGAGGACTTCACCGATCTGAACGACTGCCGGGCCCGCGCCGTGTTGTGGTGCGCCCAGGTCGCCGGAACGCGTATCCATGGCACCACCTGCGCACGCCCAGCTGAGGTGTTCGACGCCGAGGAAGCACCCCTGCTGCTGGCGGCCCCCGCGCAGAGGTTCGCGATCCCGGTCTACACCAAACCCAAGGTCGCACCTGATCGGCATGTCGAGGTGGCCAGAGCGCTGTATTCGGTGCCCGGGGAGCTGATCGGGCAGCGGCTGACCGCTCGTGCTGATGGGCACACGGTCAAGCTGTTCCGCCGCGGCCAGCTGATCAAAGTTCATCTCCGGCAGGAACCGGGGCGGCGGCGCACCGACCCGGCGGATCTGCCCAGCGAGGTGTCCACCTACGCGATGCGCGACCTCGACGCGCTGGCTCGCCGCGCGACTGGCTATGGCGAGCACATCGGTGCCTACGCGGCCGCGCTGCTGGATCATCCGCTGCCCTGGACCAAGATGCGCCAGGTCTATCGGCTCCTCGGACTGGTCCGCCGCCACGGCGCTGACCGGGTCGAACAGGCCTGCAAGCGGGCCTTGGAGGTCGAGGCGGTCAACGTCGGGCTGATCGACCGGATGCTCACCCGGGGGCTGGAAGCCGACACCACCCGCGGCACCGCCACCGGCCAGCTGGCCATCCCCATCCCGGCCGCCGTTGATACCGCCGCCTCGAAGGTGGTGCCCGCCGCGCGACGGTTCGTCCGCGACGCCGGCGAGTTCGCCACCGGTGCCACCGGGCAGATGCGGCGCCCGTCGTGACCACCAACGCCCGTCCCAGCCCCGTCCCGCGCGGGTCCGTGCAGCGAGTCGAGGTATCCGGCGATCTCAAGGACCTGATGCGCCGGCTCAAACTCGGGCGGCTGCTCGACACCCTGCCCGAACGCCTCGCGTTGGCCCGCACCCAACACCTGCCGCATCACGAGTTCCTGGAGATGCTGTTCGCTGATGAGGTCACCCGCCGCGACCAACAAGCCACCCTGCTGCGCGCCCGCTCCGCGCACCTGGACCCGACCATGGTCCTGGAGGCCTGGGACGACTCCACGGCCGTCGCGTTCGACCGGACACTGTGGGCAGAGTTGTGCTCGCTGCGATTCCTCACCCAAACGAACAATGTGCTCATCATGGGACCCGTGGGAGTGGGGAAAACATTCCTGGCCAACGCCCTCGGGCATGCCGCGGTCCGCCGCAAATACACCGTGCACATCGAACGTGCCGACAAACTGTTCAAACGGCTACGCGCCGCCCGTCTCGATCACACCCACGAAGAGGAAATGCGGAAACTGCACCGGGTTGAACTATTGATACTCGACGATCTGGCATTGCACCCGCTGGGCACCGAGCAGACCAGTGATTTTTATGAGCTGATCGTGGAACGCCACCGCGAGGCCTCCACGATCATCACCTCGAACCGGGAACCCCCAGAGATGCTGACCATGATGGCCGACCCGCTGCTGGCCCAGTCCGCGATCGACCGGCTGCAGTCCGCCGCCTTCGAACTCATCGTCGAGGGCGAAAGCTACCGCCAGCGCCAACGACCACGCATCGGCCAACCCCTCGACGCCGCGCAGGAGGACAGATGACCGAGAAACGTTGACGTCAACGACGTCCCTACACGACGATCAGCACACGGCCCACGACCGCCGAAGTGGTCCCTAGCTGGTGACAAAACGGTGGTCCCTTACTCGTGGCACCTGACATCCCCGCGCACTCCGGGCTGCCGGGGGAGGCCCGCGACGATCAGGCGGCCATGAACAACAAGATGCCCTCGCCGGGCCGGCAGGTCTCCGGGATGGCGAGGGCTAGGTGATCAGGCTCGGTTGGGGGCTGTGGCTGGACGGCGCCATCCCATCGACCTCCCCGAGGGCTACCAGACCGCAGCGCGGGGGCAAGCCTGGCGAGATCGGCCGGCGGTAGGGAGCAATGTTGCCCCCGCCCTGCGGCCTGGTCGGGCTACGCCAGGTCGACGGGATGGCGCTCGGTTCGCCCGTAGAGGTGACCTGCGAACTGTCTATCTGCGAGCGAAGCCGTGAGGCGCTTCAGGATCCAGGACCCGAAATGTCTTGCCCTCTGGCTCCATGTCGTTCAGCTCGATCAGCAGCCTGTAACTGCCGGGGTGTGGTAGAGCCAGCCCCAAGAACGGCAAGGCGATAGGTAGCACCGACTCCTCACCCGGCTGCATTATCGGGCTACGACCTGCGTTGAACTGGGCAGTGATCTTTCCTCGCTCCTCGGGGGGTGTGTCGGCCGCAGGCTCAGTGAGCTGGACTTGTTCGCCATCGGTGTCGACTAGCGAAACCCTCAGAGTGTGCCGCTGGTTCGTGGCCTGCCACGGGATGGTCACCGTCAGTGCAAGCGCAAAGTGGACGACGTACGGCGGCCCGGGAACCGAAGGGGTGAGCAGGTTGATCCCCGCCCCTGAGACGAAGAGCTTGCCGGCGTGCACTTGGGCGTAGTCAGCCAGCAACACGTCAACATCCACCGAGGAACCTCCCTGCTTGCCTTGGCGTCATACAGCACCCGTACGATGAGCGCCTAGTGTCATACGCAGCATAGCGCTCCCCCTCATGTGGTCATACACTGGTCAGGAGAAGGTGATGGCTCGGCACCCGTCAACCGCGCCTGGACTCACGCTCTTACCTGCCAACGAAGCCAGAGGGTTCGAGGGGACCGAGGCTCACCTGGCTCGGAAGGGCGTCACTCCGCTAGAACTCGATCAAGTCTTCATGAATCGGCCGAAGTGGCTGAGAAACAAGAACAATCGCCGTGCCAACTGGAGGATGCTCGGAAGAACGAACGGCGGCCGTGCGCTCGACGCCAAGATGCTCTGGGATGAAGAACACGATCAACTCATCCCCGTCACGGCATGGACCGCTTCGGAGGCGGACCAGGTCAAATACAACCTGTAGGAGGGTCGCGAGACGTGGAAGATCACGAGAGAACGATCTACGAAGAGGTCCGCGACGAGCAGGCGTATTACGAAGAGCATCCGGACAGCGACGAGTGGGAAGAGGTGCCCGCCCCGGACGAGCAGCCGGTGAAGGCCGTTCGGCGAACCATGATCTCCGTCCGGTTGTCCCCCGAAGAGGCGGAAGAGATCAGGGTCGCAGCGGCCCGCGACTCTGCAACCGTATCCGAGTTCGTTCGCAGGTCAGCCCTAGAGCGTGCGCGTTTGCATCTTCTCTGGACTCAAATGTCGACGGCTGTTCCCGGACGTGTAAGCGTGCACGTTAATGCTCGCGTCCCAGTCAACTACTCAGACCGTGAGCTTGAAGGTGAGACCGAGGACGGCGGCGTTCTCCTGCCCTGCTGAGCCAGCCACGCCGGTGGAGTGCCGAGCCAGCTTGCCGATTCGCCACCCCAACCGCGTCCACACTCAGCCTCGCGGGGGGGTACGGGTCGTTGCCCGGAGCGATCGTGTCCTTGGCGCGGATCTTGCCGTCAACGCCGTGGATGACGACCTCGCCGCCACCATCGTTGTGGACGATCTCGCGGGCCCGGGCGATTGCCGCTGCCTGCGTATCGGTCTTCGCGCTGGCGCGATCGGCGTCGGGCTTCTCGATTCGCCAACCACCATCGGGGTCTGGCAGTACGTGACGAGAGTTCGGCACGTCATCCTCCTGAGTTACCGGGGAGCGAGTATCTCACCGGTCGACGAGATACCTCCATCACTATACGTGACCAACACTCCCTTTGGGTGACGACCGGGCGGCGAGACACCAGGAACGCCCCGGTCAGCGCCTCAGTCCAACGAGCCCGGCGGCTGCCTGTCGGCGGACGTGTCCCAGTCCTGTACTGCAACAACTACCCGTCGTCGTGCAGACGGTCGACGTACCGTTCCAGCTCGGCCACCCGTACGCGGTGCAGCCAGCCGATCCGCACCGTCTTGATCTGGCCCTCCTTAACCAGCCGGTACATCGTGGTCCGACTGATCGTGAGCCGTTCAGCGGCATCCTCGAACGACACGAGGAGCTTGGGCGGGGATGGCTCAACCGGGGCCGGCGCCTCTGGCGGGCTGAGTAGAGTGATCAATCGAGTCACGAGTTGGGCAATCTCGGCACCGCGTGTCAACGGTCATTGGGAACTCCGGGTGGGCGGACATTTGATCTCCGGGCTGGCGGACAGCGGATCTCCGGGTAGGCGGACGTGAGTTTTCCGGGTGTGGGTTAGTTCAAGGGGATCACTCCCTTGCCTGCGAGGGCTTCGGCGAGACGGTGCGAGTCGCCGGTGGTTGCGATCAGATGTGCATGGTGGAGCAGGCGGTCGACGGTGGCGGTGGCCAGGGTTTTCGGCATGATCGAGTCGAATCCGCTGGGGTGGATATTGCTGGTCACCGCGATCGAGCGCCGCTCGTAGGCGGCATCGATGATCCGGTAGAACGCCTCGGCGGCGTCTTGGCCGGCGGGCAACATCCCGATGTCGTCGACCACGATCAAATCGCAGCCGCAGATCCGTGACACCGTCCGTGCGACCGTGCCGTCGACCTTGGCCTTGCCGACCGCCGCGGTCAGAGATTCCAAGGTGAACCAGGCGACCCGCAGGTCGGCCTCGATCGCGGCGTGCGCCAACGCCTCAACGAAGTGCGACTTCCCGGTGCCCGATGGGCCGGCGACCGCAAGATTCTCCTGCCGACCGATCCACTCGAGGGTGACCAGCGCGTTCTGGGTGGGCTCGGGGATCGAGGACTCCTCGGGCCGCCAGGAGGAGAACGTCTTCCCGGTAGGGAAGTTCGCGTTCTTGCGCCGTAACCGACGCGTCGCCGAGTCGCGGCCGGTGACTTCCTCGATCAGCAGGACACGCAGCACCTCAGCGGGGTCCCAACGTTGCGCCCGTGCGGTTGCCAGGATGTCGGGCGCGGCTTTGCGCAGGTAAGGCAGCCGCATCCGACGCGTGATCTTGTCCAACTCATCGGGCAGCGCCGGCGCTTGCGGGTGGCTCACGACCATGAGTCCACCGCCTCGATGCGCTGCTGCAGCCGGGCGGCGAGGGTGCCCACCCAGGCCGCGACCTCGAACGCGTCACTCTGCCCACCCGAGCAGGCCCGAGCGCACGCCTCGGTCGGCCCAGGGTCGCCGCCGGCCAGCCACTGCTCGAGCAGATCCAGAACGGTGGTGGTCTGCTCGAGGGTGGTGCGGTCGATCAGTACCCAGGGCGAGGGCGGCAGGCCCGGCAACGACGCGGGCTGGGTCGGGTCGGGGGTGTTCATGCGCCGAACCTGTCCCACGACCCGGTGCCGGGCTGCGCGGAGTGCGCCTCGTCGACGTGCACGACGTCATCGGGTGGCCCGGCGGCGCCGAGGTGATCCAGGATCGAGACCAGGTCGTCCTCGGCGAACCGGCCCGCGATCGCGGCCAGCCCGAGGGCCTCATCGACCCGGTCGCCACCCAGGACCGCGCCCAGCGCGACCGCCCGGGCCATCTTGGCCCGGATCCGCGCCACCCCGGTCGCGGCGGCCTCGATCAGCCACCGGCGTGCCCCCTCGCCCAGGTCCAAGAACGCGACCTCTTCCGGGGTGCGGGCACGCACCTTGGGAACCCGCGGCAGATTCCCGCCTGGGTGGTGCGGGTAGTGCGCATCGACGATGCGCGGATGCCCCGGGGTGGATAGCTCGTGACGGGCGATCTCGCTGATCCCCACCGCGGTGGACCCGGTGATGGCCAATTCCTCGCCCACCACCCGGCACCACACCTTCTGGCCCTGGTGCCCGTCCGGGGTGGAATAACGCACTGAGCCCCACCGGATCGTCTGATCATCATCAACCAGCCGTTCCTCGCCCAGCGCGATCGCATGCGGCGCGCCCGGCAGAACATGCAGGTGCTGGCGCTCGATGCGCAACCGCTCAACAGGAGCGGCCCCGGTCTCCCGGTGCGGGCGGGCGTTGACCCGCTCGCACCACTCGAAGCACGCGTCGGCGAGCTCGGCGAACGAGGCGTAGGCGGGCAGCAGGTTCGCCGTGGTCGGGACCAGATCCGCTTTGGCGATCTTCACCGTGTGCTCAGCGCCGCCTTTCGACTCCGGATCGAAGGGCTCACACGTTTCCACCTTGCAGCCGTAATGGCGGCCCGCGGCGACGATGTCAGGATGGCGCACCGGCACGCCGGCGACCCGGTCGATCGTCACCGTCTTCGGGTTATCAGTCAGTAAATAGGTGGGCGCCCCACCGATCCGCCGCAGCGTGGCATCCACACACCCCACCAGGGTGCCCAGCGTCTGGTCCCAGGCCGGGAGCACCACCCGAAACCGTGACCAGGACAGCCACGCGCAGAACAGCTGCGTGCGCCTGCCACCGACACGGGGACCTTCGCCCCAGTCGTGCTGCAACCACATCCCCGGCTCAGCCACCCATGGCCGGTACTTCCGTCGGTGCCCCGCATTCCAATCAGCCTTGACCTCGGCCACCGCGCGCCGCGTGCTGCGATCGGTGCCGGTAAACCCCATCGCGACCAGCCGCGCGTGCACCACATCGGCACGAACTCGCCCCTTCGATGCCTCGACTAACTCCTCGATCTTGTCCAAGAACGGGTCAATCGCTCGCGGCCGTCGCGCCGGGGTAAACGGGTCGCGCCCGGAGTCGCGGATCGCGACAAAACGGGCCACGGTCTTCTCATCCACCCCGGCCAACGCCGCGGCTGAATGTGGACAACGCGTCAAATCGAACGCTTGCAAGATCTCCATGACTTCCCTGCCAGACTTGGTCAAGGGGTCCCTCCAGATCGGGGCTGGCTGTGATCGACAACCAGAGCCAACCCGGCAGGAGGGACCCCGCCTCGCATGCTGTTCAGGCGTGTCCCGGAGAAGTCATGTCCGCGGACCCGGAGATCTCATGTCCGCCCATCCGGAGCCAGCTGTCCGCCCATCCGGATCTTCGCGTGTCCGTCGGCACCGCGTTCCTGGTCCATTCTGCGGATTGTCCCCGGTGCAGCACGACCAGCCTGCGATCGTCAGGCGCTCGTCAGGACCTCCAGCAACCTCCCCAAACAATGGCAGGTGAGGGTTAACGTTCACGCACGTCGATCCATGAGCGCAGCCATCGACCCAGGTCACAGCCCTGCCATGATTCGTTCCGCTTCAACGTCTGGGTAGCAGCTCAGCCCGCCCGGCAAGCGCCCTGTGCCTCCGACCCGGCGTACTGGCAGGCTCAGTTGACGACAGTTCTAGGGAGGAGACTGATTCAGCGTTTGGCCACCGGATGTGCCAGCCCACCCGTGTGTCCGCCACGTCGGCGAGCCGTCTGGGGCTTCCGGTGCTGCGCTGGGGCGTGTACGACACGGGCAGTCGTTCGAGGGCGCTGCGAGTGAGCGCGCGAGCCACTCGGGCCGCCCGTGCCAGCCAGTACGCCAACGATGATCGCGGCGAGCAGCACCCATGCACCAACGCTCGCCTTCTCGCTTCCACCACCTGCGCCCCCAATACGCCGACCGAACGCATAGGACCCAAAGGCTCCGACCGCTGCCAGAATCGCGATGAGGAGCACAGCCCGTGAGCCCCCCGTGCCCGTGCTCGCCCCTGTCGCAAGGATCGACATGGGCGGGACTCCCGTCATGGCGGCCGGTCACGGCCCCGACCGGGCGACTGTGACCAATGAAGACGGTCACTCTAAAGGGTGATGCTTGCTGTCGAAAGTAGTTGTCCCCTCCGAGTCACCTCGACTTTGCGCAGAACCTTCCCCTTTGAGGCATCACGTTGCCCCGACTCCGGGCCACAAACAGGGCGCGACGATGTCTCCTCCATGACAGCGGGGGTTCGGCGGGCATCGGAAAGGCATCAAACCCACGAGTACGTGTCCGCCCGGTCCGACACCAGGCAGCACACTGACCGGCCCAGACAGCACCCGCGGGCACCCCGTGGCACCCGGAATCCGCCTTCGGGACGAAGAGGTCGTGGGTTCGAATCCCGCCACCCCGACACCATGAAAGGCCCAGGTCAGAAGCTCCAACCGGAGCCCAAGACCTGGGCCTTCGTCGTTCCTCATGGTGTCAGCCGGAGCATTTCCGGAGCGACAGCCTCATAGCGGAGCCGGAACCCCCGCCGCGCCGCCGTCCGGGTCGTCGTCCGGATCGCTGAGAGCTCCAGGATTCGCTCCGGGTTGTCAGTCCGCCGGGTGTAGAGGTCGAGCGGCCTGGATGACCTCTCGTGACCCATCACCCGCTGCACCGTGTACAAGCGGCATCGGCGATCGGTCATCAGTAGTGGCAAACGTCGAGAGACAACCAGCAGGTCGGCGGCACAGTGTGGCCATCCGCCCTGGCCAGACGCAGTTCACGAACTACCGCTGACGGACGATCACAGGCCCCTGAATCCGGCTTGACAGGGAGAAGATCACCTATCTGCCGCTAGCGCACCAGGTCCCGACGGAGTATTCCGAGGGACCCACCAACTGAAGGGGAGGGGCGATGATCAAGTTCGCGCTGTTCTTCTCTTACACGCCGGAGACCTGGGCTCGCATG
The DNA here is from genome assembly GCF_052566575.1 of Pseudonocardia sp. Cha107L01. NCBI lineage: Bacteria > Bacillati > Actinomycetota > Actinomycetes > Pseudonocardiales > Pseudonocardiaceae > Pseudonocardia > Pseudonocardia sp. Cha107L01. The sequence continues at coordinate 1,775,286 of NZ_CP199579.1, read as the reverse complement.
ATCAGCGCTCCCTCGGATCGCGCCGCAGCCGTACGGGCAACCATCGAGCAGGCGGGTGGCACGTTGGAATCGCTCTACTACATGCTCGGCGATCACGACGGAATTGTGATCTTCGACGTGCCGGACGCGGACGCCGCCGCTGCGGTCGCGCTACTTGTGACCAGCTCCGGTGCCTTCCGTTCAGTGAGCACCCACCAGCTGATCCCGTCCGCAGACCTTCCCGCCGTCTTGACCAAAGCCGCCGCAGGTCAAGGCAGCTACGTCAGGCCCGGGGATTGAGCCCGAGTGGAGGTATACCCATTTCCTGCCGGCTCGCGCCCCCGGTCTTCGGCGCGGGTCAGCCCTGGGGACTGTCGGCTCTGTAGCCCTGGGCGAGCGAGGATAGGCGCCGGTTCGCCACTGTTCCTTATCGTACGGATTGGCCTATCCGCGCAGGTTAGCCTCGTAGCCCGATTCGTTCCGCTTCAAGGTGTGAGCGCCAGAGCTGACAACAGTTCTGACGATAACGGTGACGACACCACGCACGCCCCGCACCAGGACGACAGCAAGGACTTCCGCCCGACCCTGGCAGTCTGAGGCTCCTGGGTTGTGGTCGGGGCCGCTGGCGACCGTGACTGCTGCGGGGCCGGCTTCATAGTGATATCTGCTCGCCGATGTCTTGTTGTTGAGCGGCGGCGATGACCAGGGCCACCGCTGCGGCGTCCTGGACCGCCACGCCGACGGATTTGTAGACGGTGATCTGCTCGGGGGTGCTACGTCCTCGCTTCGTGCCGGCAACGAGTTCGCCCAGCTCAGCGTGGACGTGGTCAGCGGTGATGACGCCGTCACGGATGGGGATCAGCAGGTCAGTACTACCTGCGGGGAAGGGTGCCAGGGCGGCGCGGCGGGACTCCACACACACGAGCGCTTCGGCGATGGTCGCGTCGTCGAGTTCGCGGCCGGCGCGGTTGTATCCCACGGACGTGACGTGAACTCCCGGGGTGAGCCACGGGCGGCGGACGACCGGCTCGATGGCGTGGGTGGTGGCACATGCGATGTCGGCGCCGTCGAGCGCGTCCCGGTAGGAGGACACCGCTTCGACAGCGACATCCATGCTGGATGACAGTTCGGCCGCCAGTTGCTTGGCCTTGGCGGGGTCGCGTCCGGCGATGCGAATGTGCCGGATCGGTCGGACCCGGCACATCGCGCGGGCATGCGACCGGGCCTGCACTCCTGTGCCGAGAATGGCCAGCACGGCGGCGTTCTCGCGAGCAAGCAGGCGCGCTGACAGCGCCGAGCACGCGCCGGTTCGGATTGCGGTGATCGCGATGGCGTCCAGCAACGCCGCAGGTGCACCGGTGTGCGGATCGAACGCCACGATCACGCCCTGGTGGGTGGGCAGCCTCGTGGCCGCGTTGTGCGGAAACAGCGACATCAGCTTGCTCATCAGCACCTTGCACGAGGGCACGTAGCCGGGCATCGCGGCAAGGAAACCGTCTTGTTCGGGCACGAGGGCGGCGACGCGATCGGGTACGGAGGCTCGTCCGGCGCTGAAGTCGGCCATCGCCTGCGCCAGTGCGTCGATCAACGCATCTACATCCAGCAGCGATTCGACCTGTGCACGAGGGAGAACAAGCATCGGCAACCCCCTTCATCTGGCAAACTGCCTTCAGCCCTCAGGTCATAACGCCCTGCACATCGAGGTTGCGGAACGTCGGCTCCTCGTCACAGAGCTTGGCCAGACGATCGGCGAAGTCCGAGGTCGCCGGGTTCTGGCTGTTGGCCGTCGCGGCCTCGTAGCTGGGGAACTCGACGATCTCAAGGTAGGTGTCCGCGCGGTCACGGTCGGCGGCGCGGATGGCCCAGCGCGCGGTACGGCCGTCACCGATAGCTTTGGCCCACTGATCGTCCAGGGCGGCCACATCATCAAAGCGCTGGGTCTTGAGCTCGATCAGCTGGACGAATGTGCCGACGGTGGTGGGCGTATCGACCGGTTCCCGCAGCCCGGCGCGCAGACCGTCGCGAAGCTCCTGATTGTCGGTGTGGCCGTGCACGTCAACGGCGTGCGCGGCCCCGGCGCGCAGCACCTCATCCTCCTCGCCGATCAGGGTCAAAGTGCAGCCGGATTCGCTGGGCATTTCGCGGCAGTCGAGCATCTTGCGAGCCATGAAGCGCCTCCTCGAAATAGTGAGGCAAGTCACAGTAGTCGCTGACGACAGTCTTGACGACAACGAGGGCGACAACGCTCGTCGGCGGCCGGTGATCATCTCCCTCTCGACGGCTTGGGCCCGCTTCTCGGCCGTCTCGGAGTTCGTACCGTGGCTGCGGCTAAAGGCATGTGCCCGCTTTACCAGTTAGGTCGTCAGTTCCGCGTCCGGTCACCGCGGGTTTGTGCTGCAATCGTGGCATGTCTCTGGACGAGCTTCGCGCACTGCTGGAGCGGCATGCGCGTCCTGATTTGGCCACTGTCATCGACGGCGTCCGGATCTGCAAGGTCGACTACGCCGCTGCGCCGGAGTCCTCGATGTCCGGGACGGTGCTGGCGGTCATCGCCCAGGGCGGCAAGCGTCTTGCACTGGGCGACCGCTTCTACGACTACGGCGCCGGTCAGTATCTCGTCGCCTCGGTCGACGTCCCGGTAACCGGGCAGGTCATGGACGCGGCTCCCGGCAGGCCCGCGCTCGGTTTCGGGATGACTCTGGAACCTGCCGTCATCGCGGAGCTGCTGCTGCAGGCTGCGCCAGGGGATCTGGCGCGGTCTCGTGGCATCGCGCAGCCGGGGATCGCGGTGAGTGACGCCCCGGGCGAGTTGCTCGACGCCATCGTTCGGCTGCTCCGCCTACTCGACCGGCCACGGGACCGGAAGGCACTGGCCCCGCTGGTCAAGCGCGAGATCCTCTGGCGGTTGATGACCGGGGAACAAGGTGACGTCGTCCGCCAGCTCGGCGTGGCCGACAGTAGCCTGATGCACGTCAGACATGCCGTGCGGTGGATCCGGGAGAACTACGCCCGGCCGTTCCGGGTCGAGGACGTGGCACAGCTGTCGGGGATGAGTGTTTCCGCCTTCCACCGGAACTTCCAGGAGGTGACGGCGATGAGCCCGATCCAGTTCCAGAAGCACATCCGGCTGCAGGCGGCGAGACTGCTGCTGGCGAACCGTCCGAACGACATCACCGGCGTCGGCCAGCGTGTCGGGTACGACAGTCCGTCCCAGTTCAGTAGGGAGTACCGCCGCCAGTTCGGTGCCCCGCCCAGCGTCGATGCGGCGCGCTTGCGTGGCGGAGCGGGGCCCGCTGCCCCGGCGCTGCCGTGACGCGGCCTGAGCGAAGAGGTTTGTGCAAATACGCGAGAGGATCTTGCTAGCCCGACGCCAGCGGTGCTGTTTTCCTGTGGGTATCGGAACGAGCAGGGATTCCGGACAGTCACCACGACTCGGGCGATGGCGGTCGCCGACCGACTCACCGACTGCCGTCAAATTGGAGAAGTATGAAGTGCCGCATGCTGGGCCGGACCGGAGTCGAGGGCGCCGCATCGAGGTCTGGTTCCACCGCGTCGACGGCCGCTGGTACCTGACCGGCATGCCCGTTCCCCGAAGCTGGTACGCGAACTTGCGCGCGAATCCACGGTTCGTCGTGCATCTCAAGCACGGGGTCACGGCCGACCTGCCCGCGACCGCGGCGCCGGTCGAGGAGCCAACACGGCGGCGAGTGATCACCGCGGTCCTCGACCTGCAAACCCGGCCCGACGTAGCGGCACGGGTCGGCCGACGCCAGGACCTCGACGACTGGCTCGCGCGCAGCCCGCTCGTCGAGATCGTGTTCGACGACGAACAGTTGCGAACGGCGTCCTCGACGCGGTCCGGATAGTCCGAATCTCAGGGAACGGTTACGTCGTGCCGGCCGTCGTCGGGGTCGGATTCGCGGAGTCAGTACGTCGAGTCCTTCCCACCGCGCGGCGTCCACCAGTACCGCCCACGACAACGAACGCCTCCAAGGGAGAGAAGTATGAAGTACCGCACGTTGGGCCGGACGGGAATCCAGGTCAGCCCCTACTGCCTCGGCGCGATGATGTTCGGGGCCATGGGAAACCCCGACCACGACGACTCGATCCGGATCATCCACAGTGCCCTCGACGCGGGGATCAACTTCGTCGACACCGCCGACGCTTACTCCCATGGGGAGTCCGAGGAGATCGTCGGCAAAGCGCTCAAGGGCCGCCGCGACGACGTCGTGCTGGCCAGCAAGGTGCACTACCCGATGGGCGAGGGTCCGAACCGCCGGGGCAACTCACGGCGCTGGATCATGGCCGAGGTCGAGAACTCGCTGCGCCGCCTGCAGACCGACCACCTCGACCTGTACCAGGTACACCGCCCCGACCCGACTGTCGACGTGGAGGAAACACTGTCAGCCCTGTCCGACCTGATCCACAGCGGCAAGGTGCGCGCGATCGGTGCGTCCTCCTTCCCGACCTCGGAGATCGTCGAGGCACAGTGGGTCGCCGAGCGGCGTGGGCTGGAGCGCTTCCGGACCGAGCAGCCGCCGTACTCGATTGTCAACCGGGGGATCGAACGCGAGGTGCTGCCGGTCTGTCAGCGCTACGGGATGGGCGCGCTGGTCTGGAGCCCGCTGGGCCAGGGCCTGCTCACCGGCCGCTTCCGCAAGGGCCAGCAGACCGACACCCACCGCTCCGGCGGCATGCCGCAACACTTCGCCGACGAGCGCAAGCTCGACGTGGTCGAACAGCTCGTCCCACTCGCTGAGAAGGCCGGCCTGCCGATGACGCACCTTGCGATGGCGTTCGCGATCGCCCACCCCGGCGTCACCTCGGCGATCATCGGGCCGCGCACCATGGAACAGCTCGACGACCTGCTGGCCGGCGTCGAGGTCACCCTGGACGACGAGGTTCTCGACCGGATCGATGAGATCGCTCCGCCGGGGACCGACGCCGGCCCCAACGACGTGGCGTACACACCGCCGGCTGTCTCGAGCGTGAGTCTGCGGCGCCGGCCAGTCGCTGAGCGCTCCGCCGCCTGAACGAGGTACTCCGGGGTGATCATCCGGGCCGGTAGGCCCAGTCCGACGGTGGGAGGTAGGCGCCGAGCAGCGCTGGCTTCGACTTCACCTCATGCCCGCACGGCTCGCGCCCTCCGCCTTCGGCCGGGCGCGGCCGGCGGGCTACCCGGAGGCATCAGAACGGCACCAAACCCACTGGCACGGGCTAGGACGGCTGGTATCCAGGAGCACGTTGCCCAGCACGGACGACACTGGTCGACACTTGGTACCACGCAGAATCCGCCTTCGGGACGAATATGTCGTGGGTTCGAGCGCTGTGTCCCACACGTCGGTGAGCCCGTCCAGCAGTCGGCCGCGCATCTCGTAGGACTCCACGAGGTTCCTGACACTGAGGTAGCCGTCAGGAGGGACTGGCCGTGGCCCCTTGGACAGAGGAGCGTGAGCCTCGCCGGATGCACGACAGCTTCAGCTACCAGACCCCTCGAAGGAGCAGCGATGACGCCGTTCGTCGAAAAGACCATCGAAGAGAAGCGAGCCGCCCTCAAGGCCATGTCGGACGCCGTCCTCCTCACGCCCTGGCACCGGGAGGATCTCGAACCTCTCACCGCTGCAGAGCGCGACCGGCTGATCAACTATCGGCACGACACGATTGGCTTCCACAACTACTGCGACACGATCGCGCCCTCAACTCCCAAGAGCGCCGAGGAGATCGCCGATATAAACGCCGTCTTAGACCGATGGTGTGGGTTCTACACAGACCTCCGCGACTGGAACAACACCGAGAACGCGACCAGAGCGGCCAACGATCTCAACCCTGTCAACAAGGTCATCCAGTCTGAGTGCGCGTTCATCGGCACGTTCCGCTGCCAGCTCCCCTCCGGCGGAAACGATGACTGACTTGGCTGTGCGCAGGAAGTCCCGGACGGGCCGTTCGGACGGCTCGCCGTTGAACTTCGAGGCGGGAGACCCATGCGTCATGTTCGGGGGTGTTGACGCACTAAGGGCTGATCCTGTGGGCGAGTGAGGGACGGTCCTACCGCCCGCGAACGGCCAGGTCACAGGCCCCTACGGGGGAATGAGACCTCACCTTTCGGCTTCTCCCGGCCTCGCTGGAGTCCCCTCAGCGACGCTCCCTGAGCAGGGCGTCCAGTACTCCAGCCGGTGAGCTGCCGCTGTACCTCAGCCGCTGGTCGAGCGCCGCGTCCCACATCGGTGAGTCCGTCCAGTGCCGGAGCCCATGGGGTGTGACGCGCGGAGCGACCGGCAGCCAGCACGCGGCCGCCCGCCCTGCGGCGTTCCTGCCCCGCACCGGCACGCCCGGCCACGGATCCCCCAGCACCGCGCGGTCCTGGAGGTGGCTCTCCACGGGCTCGCCCCGTCCCGTAGCCACCGCACGGCACTTGTCGGACCGCACGCCTCGGTCCGCGTCCCTCAGAAGGAACACTGACCCGGCACAGGCAAACCACAGCTCGCGCGGGCACCATCGCTCCCATGCATCCCACTGCCCGAACCAGGGCCCGAACCGAGATCCGAACCGAGGCTCCCGGCGCGATGCCCGCGCCCCGGGACGGCTCCCTCGGGTCCCACTCCCCCGGGGTTCGGCTCGACCACGAGGATGCCGCCGAGCTGGCGAAGCTTCTGACCGTCATCGGCGACTGGCTGGAAGGCGCCGACGCCCCGGTGCTGGCCGCCTCGTGGCGCCGCTTCGCCGGTACCGGCCACGACATCGACGAGCTCAAGGCCGACCTGGGCAGCTTCGTCGCCGCCCTGAGCTAGTCCAACCCCTGCACTAGGTAGGCGAGGCACTTCCGGTGACCTCGGGGGTAGGTGGTCGAGTGTCTTGTCGTGGCGGGGCCCTTCCAGCTGGGGCCGTAGTAAGCCCGGCGTCGCGGTGACAGGCCTGGGGCGGGCGACTTCGACGGCGGGGCGGCCACCACCGCGATCCGGCCTGCGCGAACCCGGGTGGGTCGGATAGTTGTGAATCACCTGTGGATCTCGGCCGCCGTGTGACACCTGAGGGGCTCACAGCGTTGTCTCAAGGGAGAGCAGATCATCGAGTTTCCGGGGGCCGTGATGCGTCACTCTGTTCGTCCGCGCTGGTTGGCCCGGCTGATCGGGTCGGCGCGGGGACAGCGCCGTCCCGAGGAGGTCGGCGCCACCCGAGAGTTCAGCGGGTCAGCTGGGGCGCCGGTTCGCCCGGGCCCGCCTGTCGGCCCGATCCCCACCCGTCCGCTGTACCAGCCCCGGCCGTGGGTCCCCCCGACCGAGGCGGACCGGGCACCGAACTCCGCCCCGACGCCGGACGCCGAGTCGACCTCCACCCGCCCGATCATCACGCAGTCGCCCGACCAGGGCCGGGCAACACCGGGCCGGCGTGCCGGTACGTCATTCAAGCGACCCGGCTGGCTGGTGCTCGGGCTGGCAGCCGCCGTGCTGATCGCCCTGGCCGGCGGCTACCTGATCGTCACCCGGAGCGGCGGCTCCCAGGTCGGTGGCGCGGGCGGCGCGGTGGGCAAGCCGGAGGCACTGGCCAACTGCACCGCCACCGTCACCGACGCCTCGAGTGCGCGCAGTGCATTCGAGGGCGCGCAGCCCGGCAGCCGGATCTGCCTGCAGGGCAACCTCGGCAACGACGAGCTGCAGCTACGCCGCTCGGGCACTTCCCAGCAGCCGATCACCATCCTCGGCGGCGGCACCGCCACCACCGGTCAGATCTCCGTGCGGGGCGACCACGTCGTCGTCGACGGGGTCCAGCTGTCGAAGCCCCGCTCACCCGGGTTCCAGCTGACCGGCAACGACATCACGGTGCGCGCGAACGTGATCGACAGCCCCCAGGTGGTCAAGAAGAGCGACGACGGTGACGGCATCCGGTTCTTCGGCAACGACATCAAGATCGTCGGGAACCTGGTCAGCAACGTGAAGAACCTCAACGGCCAGGACGGCAACCACGCCGACGCCATCCAGACCTTCGCGACCTCCGACGAGAACGGCCCGAGCCAGCGCGTGCTCATCGACAACAACCGGTTCGAGAACGTCGACAACATGTGCCTGATCGCCGAAGGCCCGGACAGCGAGGCCGGCGACGGCACCGGGGAAGGCAGCTCCAGCAAATTCACCGTCACGAACAACTACTGCGACAGCGCCGCCGGCCAGGCGTTCTTCTTCGACGACATCAGCGATGTCACGCTCGCCGGCAACACGGTCGTCGGCAAGATCGACAAGGCGTTCTCACTGCAGAACAACTCGACCAACGCCACGATCCGGGACAACAACATCGGTCCCAAGGTCGGCTACCAGGTCGGCATGGACGACTCGTCCCAAGAGGGCTATAACGGCCCCGAGCCCGAGGGCGCCCCGTGAGTGCCCATTCTCGCTAAGCCGTTTGCGCCACCCCGAGGCCAAGGCCCGGATCGTGGCCGACCGGTCGCTGATCGCGGACGCGGTGGCGGAGATGCTGCGGCTGGTCACCCCCGGCCGCTACATCCGGCGCACCGCGACCGCCGACACCGAGATCGGCGGCCATCGGATTCGTGCGGGTGAGGCGGTGGTCATGAACTTCACGGTCGCCAATTACGACCCGGCGATGTTCGACGAGCCGCTGCGTTTCGACCTCGACCGGCGTCCGAGCGATGTGCTGGCGTTCTCCTGGGGTCCGCACCGCTGCATCGGGGCGTTCGTGGCGCAGGTCGAGGCTCGGGTCGCGTTCGAGGAGCTGCTGGCCCGGTTCCCGAACATCGAGGCCAGGGGGCCGGCGGTGTTCCACCCCAGCCTCGCCACCGCCGTCGTCGAGTCGGTGCCGGTGGCCTTCCTGACCTGAGCCGGCGTCGACCAGCCAACACCTCTTTGTGACTGACGCCGGCTGTGCGGCACTCGTCGTGGCCACCTCTGCTGCTATGTTGCCCCCCGCGTTGTGGAGTCGAGGCCTGCGAGGAGCGGAATGCCGATCAGAGCCACGGCGGGCGGGGTCGGGCTCGTGCTCGTCGCGCTTGTGAGCTGCAGCAACCCGGCATCGACACAGCCGCCACCGTCGGTTGCGCCGACACAGCCGACGGCGGTCTCACCGACACCGGCGCCCCCGCCGGCGACGAGCCGGGTGCTCAAGTACACCGAGCAGCGGCTGCTTTCCACCGACGCCGCCCTCAACCCACCGGCCTATCCGGTGCGGACGAAGCCCGGCGGCTCTTGGCTGACCGAGGGGGCGGACGACTGGACCGCCGGCTTCTACGCCGCCGCGCTGTGGCGGACTTACGAGCGCACCCACGATCCGGCGTGGCGTCAGCGGGCCGAGACCTGGCAGGCCGGGCTGGCCCGCCAGACGAAGCAGGACACCACTGATCTCGGCTTCAAGATCTTCGACACCTACGGCGTGGGCTACCAGCTGACCGGCGACGAGTCGTACAAGCGCGTCGTGCTGCAGGCCGCCGACACCGTGGCGCGTCGATACAACCCGAACGTCGGGATGTTCCGGGTGTGGGACAAGGCCGACGACAAGACGCAGTACCGGGTCAACATCGACGCGTTGATGAACCTGGAACTCATGTTCTGGGCCGGGCAGAACGGCGGGAACCCGCAACACGCCGACATCGCGAAACGCCACGCGCTGCGGGCGCTGCAGGATCTGGTCCGCCCGGACGGTGGGACGTGGATGGTCGCCCATTACGACCAGAAAACCGGCGCCCTGCTGAGCCATTCCACCAAGCAGGGCTATGCGACCGAGTCGACCTGGTCACGGGGGCAGGCCTGGGCCGTCCACGGCTTCACCACGGCCTACCGCTACACCAAGGACCCTCGGTTCCTCGATGCCGCCCGGCGCACGGCGGACTATTTCGTTCGCCGCCTTCCGCCGGACCGGGTTCCTTATTGGGATTTCGACGTGCCGAACAAGGCGACCGCGCCGCGCGACACATCCGCTGCCGCCGTCGTCGCCAGCGCACTGGTCGAACTCAGCGGCTACGAGGCCGACCCGGCCGCGAAGCAACACGACACCGATACCGCCCGCGACATCCTCACCTCGCTGTCCTCGCCCGCGTACGCACCACGCCAGCCGAAGTTCGCGGCGATGCTGCAGCACGGCACCCAGCATTTCCCGAGCGGCTGGGCGGACACCGGCATCATGTTCGGCGACTACTACTACGTCGAGGCAATCGGCCGCTACGAGAAGGCCGGTAATTCGACGGCGGCGTTCATGTCGGACTGACCATCCGATCCGGTACCAACCGCGTTTCTCGACGGCGACATCCCGAGCACGGTCCCGCCACCCTCGCTGTGCTCCGCGCGCGGAGGGACGTCAGGCCAGCGTGTGGAAGAAGGCGGTGATGTCGTCGGAGAGCAGGCCCGGTTCCTCGTGGGCAGCGAAATGACCCCCACGGGGCATGGCGGTATAGCGGGTGAGGTTGTGGGTCCGCTCGACCCAACTGCGAGGCAGCCGGCCGCCGAGGTCGGCGGGGAAGACCGCGACCGCGGTCGGCACATCGACACGTTCGACACGTGGACTGAGCCCGTGGTTGCGCTCGAAGTAGGGACGAAACGATGTCGAGATCGTGTTGGTGAACCAGTACAGCGACGCCTGGGTCAGCAGGAAGTCGTCGTCGAATCGGGTGGAAACGTCGCCGCCGCTGTCGCTCCACGCCCGGTACTTCTCGAGAATCCAGGCAAGCAGTCCTGACGGTGAGTCGGACAGGCCTTGGGCGAGAGTGAGCGGGCGGGTCTGCTGCTGGTGGGAGTACCCGCGCTCGGCGTCGAACCAAACCTTCTCCGCTTCGAGATAGGCGCGTTCTTCGCCGGTCAGCCCAGCCGGGTCAAAGCTGGGCGGGTCGGCGACGTCCAGGAGATGGACGCCCGCCACTGCCTCCGGGTAGGCCTGCGCGAGCCGGCTGCACTCGCCCGCCCCGATGTCGGAGCCGTGCACGCCGTAACGCTCGAAACCGAGCACGTCGTGCATGAGCCGGTGCCAGATGTCGTGGGTCAGCGGGGTCCCGCCGAGCGCGGGCCGCTGCGGGGACAGCCCGAACCCCGGCAGGGCCGGGACGATGACGGTGAACGCATCCTCCGGGCTGCCGCCGTAGCGCGAGGGCGCGGACAACCGGTCGGCCAGGCCGGTCAGTTCGAGGAATGAGCTGGGCCAGCCGTTGGCAAGTAGGAGTGGTAGTGCCCCGTCGCGCTCGGCGTCGAAGCGCAGGTAGTAAACGGAGGTGTCGCCGACGTCGGCGAACCGGGACGGCAGGGCATTGATCGCCGCCTCGTGCTTGCGCCAGTCATAGGCCGATGCCCAGTAGTCGACCAGCCGGCGCAACTCGTCGCCGTCGGTACCGGCTTCCCAGGCGTCGACCGGCCACGGCTTCGCCCACCGTGTCCCGCGCAGGCGTGCGCGGAGGTCGTCGAGGTCGGCGTCGGACACCGTGAGTAACTGTCGGGGGTCGGCCATGAGCTTCTCCTCCTGTCTGTCGACACCAGTGAACGGTAACAGCGGTGTCGGCCGGGAGGCAACACCAATGAAGCGGTATGATGGTGTCGTGGCTGCGCTCACCCTGATCGAGGAGTTCCTCAACACGGTCGACGAGCGATCGTTCAGTCGGCACGGCCAGATCCACGCCGGCGGCGAGCAACTGACGTCGTCGGGTGAACTGGCGGACTGGCTGGCAGACCGCGACCTGGCCGATCCGGGCGTTGAGTTGGGGCAGGCAGATCTAGCGAGCGCCATCGCCCTCCGTACGACCTTGCGGCAGTCGCTCTTGGGCGACGTCGATGCCGCCACAGCCTTTGTGGACTACCCGCTGCAGCTCGCGCCTCACCGGCCGGGCGGGCTGCGTATCACCGCCCAATCCGGTAGCCGATGGCTCAACGTCATCGTCGAGACCGTGGCGATGAGCGTGTGCCGCGGAGACTGGAGCCGAATCAAGCTCTGCGCGGCACCGGACTGCCGGTGGGCCTTCCACGACACGTCACGCAGCGGCCGAGGGCGCTGGTGCGACATGAACGTCTGCGGCAATCGCCACAAGACCCGCACCTACCGCGAGCGCCATCAGCAAGCCACGTGACTCCGCGAAACAGACCGTGCCGCCCACCCGCGTCACCGGTTCTCGCGGGACAGCACAGTGTTCCGCGGGGGTCGGTGGTTGAGATAACCGGTGATCAGTTCGGTGAGTTCGTTGATGACAGTGGCGCGATCCAGCCGCGGGCGTTCGAGGACGTAGCTGATCGTGACGTGTTCGACGGTCCGTACCAAGATCCAGGAAATGGTTTCCACGGGTCGGGTCGTGTCTCGGCCCGGGTAGGACAGGATCGCGGTGGCCATCATGTCGTCCATCCGGCGGGCGAACAGTGCGCGAGGGCTGTCGTTGGAGCGGGGCACCTGCTCGATCAGCACGCGCAGCAGGCCAGGATTTTCCTCGAAGGCGTCCAGCATCGCGGTGACGGTCCTGCGTACCGCCTCGCTGGGTCGGGCGGAGCCGAGGGCGCTGAGGAACGCGCGGGACATGCGGGTCGAGAGTTCGCCGGCGTAGCGGTCGATGATCAGGTCGATGATGGCGTTCTTGTCCGGGAAGTACTGGTAGACCGATCCTGGGCTGATCCCGGCCGCCGTGGCGATGTGGTTGGTGGTGGTGGCCTCGTAGCCGCGTTGCAGCAAGACGGTGTGGCCGGCGGTGATGATGCGCTCGACCATCTCCTTGGAGCGGGGTTGGCTCGGCTCGCGGCGCATGGGGCGCCGGGCCTTCGCTGTCACGGGACTGCCCAGCACGCGAATTGAACGCGAGTAAATATTCGTGTCACCATCAAGGCATGGTCGCACGGCTGCTCTCTGGTCGGCCGAACCGGTCATCCGCTTCTCAACGATGTGCCCCGGCCATAGGGTCGCCGGTGTGATCTAGGTCCGGGATTTCACAGTTGATATCACCGACGCACAGATCAACGACCTGCGCGACCGGTTGGCTCGAGCACGGCTGCCCGAGGCCGAGAGCGTGGACGACTGGTCCCAGGGCATCCCGCTGGCCTACCTCCGTGAGCTGTCCGACATCTTCGTACAAGAGGTCCGTGACGGCATCCAGGCGCTGCAGTAGTCACGGTGGTACATCGCACGCGATGTCTGCGGTCCGCCTCTCCCCGCGCTTGGGCTACGGCCTAGCCGTCAACGCGTCGGTCAACAACGCCACCAGTGCCTCGAGTTGCACGTCCGCGGAGGACGACACCTCTTCGTCCGAACCGTCCAACGCCCGGGCAGCGAGCCCCGCCTTGCTGTCGATCAGCTCGGCGATCCTCGCGTCGATGGTCTGGGCGGCGATGATGCGCCACGCGGTGACAGGCTCCGTCTGACCGATGCGGTGGCTGCGGTCGATGGCCTGGGTCTGCTCCGCGTCGGTCCAGGAGAGCTCGGCGAGCACGATGTTCGAGGCGACCTGGAGGTTGATGCCGACCCCGGCCGCGGTCAGCGAACAGACCGCGATCGCGACCTCGGGGTCGTTGACGAAGGCGTCGATCTGCTTCTGGCGCACCGTCCGCGCCTGGTCACCACGGATCGAGGAGAACCGGATCCCGGCTTTGGTGAAGGTCTCCTCGGCGGCGTCCATCACGTCGATGTGCTTGGCGAAGAAGACGACCTTGCCCGCGCTGCGCGCCAGCTGGGCCGCGTAGTCGGCGGCGAGGCCGGCCTTCGCCTGCCCGATGCGCCGCATCATGGCGAACACGTTCTCGGTGCCCTCGGCCTCGGTCGCCTCCTTGCGCTCCCGGGTGGCGATCCGGCGCACGAGGGCGTGGTCGATCCCCTCGACGTCGGGGCCAGCCTTGCGGCGTTTGAGCGCGGCCTCGTACCGCCCCACCATGCGGCGAGCCAGTTCCTGCTCGGCCGCCCGGATCGACCTGCCGACCTTCTCGTCCAGCTCCACGGGAAGGTCGGCGATCCGCCGGGCCGGGATGTCGGCGGCCACGTCGACCTTGCGGCGGCGGACGATCCCGAGGTCGACCACGCACTGGCGGGCGGCGGGGTAGAACCCGGCGTCGGCCGGCGTCAGCCCGGTCTCCTCCAGCACGGTCATCAGCTCGGCGCGCGGCTTCGTGTCGTCGATCCAGCCGAGGAACTGCCAGATCGCCCGGAAGTCCTCGATGTCGTTGATCAGCGGGGTCCCGGTCAGGGCCATCAGCAGGGGCCGCGCGACGCGGGACCGGATTCGCTCGGACAGCTGCAGCACGTGCTGCGAGCGCTGCGAGGTCTTGTTCTTGATGAAGTGCGCCTCGTCGATGACCATGCCGCGGAAGCCGAGGTCACCGATCCAGCCCACGTGGCGGTCGAGCACCTCGTAGTTGACCACGACGATGTCGGCGAAGCCGTCCATCGTGTCGCCGTCGCCGTGGATCGCGGTGGCCGACCGGGTGGGGGTCCAGAGGGCGGCCTCGCGGACCCAGTTGGTCTTGACGACGTTCGGCACGACCACGAGCAGCGGGTAGGCGTTCGCCGCCTTCGCGGCGAGCAGCGCCTGCGCCGTCTTGCCCAAGCCCGGTTCGTCGGCGAGCAGGAAGCTCCGGTGCCCGGCGGCGGCCGCGGCGACCAGCTGCCCCTGGTGGGGCATCAGCTCGCGGCCACCTGGCGCCTGCAGGGACGACGCCGCGGGCAGCGCCATGCACGGCGAGGCTCCGCCGCCGGCGCGTTCGAACGAGCTGAAGAGCGGCCCGAGCAGCTCCCAGGTGGCCAGGCGGCGCGCCGGGGCCACGCTCGGCCTGGCGGCCGAGAAGTCCGGGGCGAGGAAGGGGTTCGCCAACTGGCGCGAGACGATCGTCTGCGGCACCACCCGCCGCTCGGTGGGGGCGGGGGCGACGGGCGGCTCCGGGGGTGTGACCCCGGCGGGGGCCGCCTCGATTCCGGCGTCCTCCAACAGGTTCCGCGTGAGTGTCCTGGCCGCGTCGGACAGGACGGCGTCCTCGGCGAGCAGCTCGAGCAACGACGTGTCGCGGGTGGCGGTCTGCGCGAGGATCAACGCGATCCCGTCGAGGCGCTTGAGCATCGCGGACCGGCGGGCGTCGCTCGTGATCTCCGCCCGTACCCGAACTCGCTCCTGGCGTGCCAGGACAGCCACGACCTGGAACTTCGTGCGGTCCGAGGGCCGGACAGGCCCACGCTGCGCTGCTGTCTCGACCTCGCGCGCGGTGCGGGCGAGCACCGGAATGATGCCGTCGTCGTCCCGATCGCGGACGCGGCGTTTCGGCGCACGGGCGGTGCGGTGAGCGCGCTGTGGGCGCTGATCACCTCGAGCCACGAACTACTCCTGTCCCCACACGATCGAAGCCCGGTCGCCAGTCGGCGATCGGGCCCCCTCGCAGGGTAATTGGTCGTAGCGGGCGCAGGATGTGAACCTGCGACCTCCGAGTCATAAGCCGGTCGGAGGTGCCGGCTCGTCCATCATAGTCGGAGTCGTCCACGTTTTCGCGGACCGGAGTCCGTCCGCGCGTATGCACTGGCTGAGGCTTGCCCAGTAACCAAGTCACTTGGTAGAGCCCGCCCGCTGGGACGCGGGTGTGCGCGCGTACGTCCAGGACGGCGCCGGGAGCAACCGTGCGGTGCGGGCCAACCGGGTGGCCCACGAACGGTGGGCGCTCCGCTCTCGGGTGCTCCGTGACGTCAGCTCGATCGACACGACGACGACTGTGCTCGGGCAGCGGGTCGAGCTGCCCCGAGTCGGAGTGAGGAGTGTCGCCGAGATCGACTCGAGCATCGTCCGCCGGGCGCCTGCTGGGTCGAGCCCGGACGAGACTCCTCACGCTGATTCAGGCTCCGGGGCGATGTCGATGTGCACCCCTTCGAGAGCGCCGACGTAGATCAACACCTTGAGTGCTTCGCGGTGGCCAAGGATGAAGGGCAGTTCCGTGCCGATGAGCGGCATGCAACGCGCTCGCAGCAGGTGCGGGCCTGCCTCGGTCGGCACCCGCACCGTTCCACCGTGTTCCAGGTCCGCGATCTGTTGGTCATCGAGGTAGACGTGGATCCGCCGGGCCGCACCCGGTGCCATGCTCTGGGGGCGATGGAGGACCAGCTCGCTGGCCTGGTCCGCCGAGGGAGGTGGGTCCGCAGTCATCAAAGGCTCCTCGGATCGTCGCACAGGAACTCATCCTTGAGAGCAGAACGCCCAGGTAGGGTCGCTGGCCGATCCCATCCGGTCAAGTCGTTCGACCAACCTGGCCGAAGAAGTCCGCGGTGAGCACCCAGTGGATCTAAGGTCGACGGGTGCGCGAGATCTTTCACGGCCAACTCGAACAACTCGGCGGCGATCTAGCCATGATGTGTGGACTCGTGAGCGAGGCCATGTCTCGTGCCAGCCGGGGGTTGCTCGACACCGACCTCACCCTCGTTGAGGGCGTCATCACCGACGACGAGCAGATCAGCTCCCTGGCGGCGCAATGTGAGGAGCATGCGTGCGCGATGCTGGCGCTGCAGGCACCCGTTGCCAAAGACCTCCGGACGGTGATCACCGCGATCAAAGCGGCGGAGAAGATCAATCGCATGGGCGACCTGGCGCGACATGTCGCTGAGGTTGCCCGCCTGCGCCACCCACAACCCGCGGTCCCGGCCCAGCTGACTGATCGGTTCGCCGAGATGGCCCGCCTCGGCGTGCAGGCCTGCAACCACCTCGAGCGGTCGATCGCTGCCCCCACCGGGGACGACTGGCCCGCAATGCTGCAGGCCGATGACCGCGTCGATCAACTCCAGCACGAGGTCGTCGAGGAGGTCAGCAACGCCGAGCCGCCCTATCCCATCCAGGTGGGCGTCGACGTCGCCTTGCTCGCCAGGTACTTCGAGAGGTTCGCCGACCAGGCTGTCTCCATCGCCAGGCAACTCGACTACGTCGTCACCGGGGCCGTGCCCGAACAGCCGACGACCTAGGCGATCAGAGAGGGTCGAGGATCCGCCGCAGGAACTGTTGGGTGCGTTCCTGTTGGGGCGACCCGATGACATCGCTCGGCGGGCCGCTTTCCAGCACCACGCCGCCGTCGGTGAAGAGCACCTGATCGGCGACCTGCTGGGCGAACCGGATTTCGTGGGTGACGATCACCATCGTCCAACCCTGGGTGGCCAGGTCCTTGATCACCGCCAGCACCTCGCCCACCAACTCGGGATCCAGTGCGGAGGTCGGCTCGTCGAACAGCATCAGCTTCGGCTTGAGCGCGAGCGCGCGGGCAATGCCCACCCGCTGCTGCTGCCCGCCTGACAGCTGGTACGGGTACTGGTCCTGTTTGCCCTCCAGCCCGACGCTGCGCAACAGCTCAACCGCGTCGGCCCGCGCCTCGGCCACGGCACGCCGCTGCACAATGACCGGCCCCTCGATGACGTTCTGCAGCACCGTCTTGTGCGGGAACAGGTTGTGCCCCTGGAACACCATTCCACTCTGCGCGCGGAACCGGTAGAACTCGCTCTCGGGGATATCGGTCGAAAAGTCCACTCGGACATCGCCGATGGTGATGACCCCGGTATCCGGCCGCTCCAGCGCGTTGAGTGACCGCAGCACCGTCGTTTTCCCGGAGCCGGACGGGCCGATGATGGTGGTCACCGATCCCGTCGGCACGTCGAACGAAACGCCCTTCAGCACGGCGTTGCTGCCGAACGACTTCGTCACGTCCGCGACGGTGACCAACGTAGGGACGCTCACCGGGCCACGTACCTTTCCAGTCGGTGTTCGACGCGGCCTTGCCCGAACGACAGCGCCAGGCAGACGACCCAGTAGTAGGCGGCGGCCGTGCCGTACATCGCAAAGAACTCGAAGGTCGGCGCCGCCGCCACCTGCGCGGTGCGCAGCAGCTCGGTCACCAGGATCGTTGAGGCCAACGAGGTGTCCTTCACCAAGGAGATCAAGGTGTTGGACAGTGGCGGCACCGCAACCCGGCTGGCCTGCGGCAGAATTATGCGGCGAAGCGTCGTCGGGTACTTCATACCGATGGTTTGAGCGGCCTCCCATTGTCCCTTCGGGATACTGGAGATGGCCGAGCGGATGATCTCCGCGGCGTAGCCGCCGACGTTGAGGCTGAACGCGATGATGGCCGCTGGGAACGGATCAATCTTCAGGCCCAGCTCGGGCAGCGCGTAGAAGATCAGGAACAGCTGAACCAGCAGGGGCGTGCCGCGGATGATCGAGATGTAGACGCGTGCCCCCCCGGAAAGCGGCCGGTTCGACGACATCCGTGCCAGCGCCACACCGAGCGCGATCACCAGCCCGATCACGAAGCTGATCGCGGTCAGCGGAATCGTTGCGGTGATGGTTGCCTTGGCCATCGGCCACAGGTTGTCCAGGATCAGTTTGATCGTCGATGGCGCTGGGGTCGCGGCGCCCTTCTGCGGGCTGGTGCCGCTGGCGTCGGCCTTCAGGTACTTCTGCGAAATCCTCGCCAGGGTGCCGTCCGCGCCGAGTTCATCGATGGCTCGGTTGAGTCCGGGCAGCAAGCCACTGCCCTTGCGGGCGGCGAACGCCTGTTCGCTGCGCTGCCCCGTCTTGGCCGCGATCTTGACCGAAGTGTCGTTCGTGGTGGCCAGGTAGGCGAACACCGCGATGCTGTCGTTGACGGTTGCGTCGACGCGGCCCTGGTTGAGCAGGGTGATCGCCTGGGTGAAGCCCTCCACCGCCTCGACCTTGGCCCCCGCCTGCCGGGCGACCTCCGCCCAGTTGCTGGTCACCGACTGCGCGGTGGTCTTGCCGGCGAGATCCTTCACCGATTTGATCGAGTCGTCATTCGCTCGGGTGACGATAACGCCTTCGCCGACGGCATACGGCTTGGACAGGTCGTATTTCGCCTGTCGTTCGGGTGTGATTGTGACCTGATTGGCGACGACGTCGAATCGGTCCGATTCCAGCGCCGCGAATATCGAGTCCCAAGGTGTCTCAACGAATTCGGTCCGCACGCCCAGCTTATCGCCGACCGCGCGCGCCACCTCAATGTCGTAGCCGGAGAGGGCGCCCGTGGTGCCGTCGTGAAAACTGAAGGGCGCGTACGTTCCTTCGGTGCCGACCCGGAGCACCCCGGCCGAGGCGACGCGATCCGATCCACCCTTGGGCCCCTGACCGCACGCGATCGCGACCAGCGCGACGAGCACACCCAGCACCAACGCGATTCTTGTGCGGCGCAAGGACGCTCCTGTCCGAGGTTCAGTTCCGCGGGAACTTAACACAGGGAGGTGGTAGGCATGAGACTTTTGATCACGCCGATATATATCGAGCCGCGTCCCTCCCCGATGAGTTCCGGTCGTCCGGCTGGTCATACCTTCCGAGGGCCGGCGATGTGCCTGCCCGGGCACGGGAAAGGCGCCGGTGCTGTCCCATCTGCACCAGCGCGACGTCACCTACGCGACGTTCTGTCAGGGCCCGTACGCCGAGAGCGCCCGCTACCGGGACTTCATGGGCTGGGAGATGCCGTGGTACTCGGCGCGCGCTCGATCGCACCGTGTGCGGCCGGCAGGAGGCCTGGGAGGACTCGCCGACCGGCTGGCCTCAGCCGTACGCCACCGCCGGCGAGCAGTTCCGGGCCGACGGACGGCCAACGGCTCAGTGGTCCCGGCTCGCCGGGGGCCGGTCCGACGACCTGTCCTAGCTAGTCCGGCCCACGCAGGAGCCTCAGTCGGCGCCGACGACCTTGAAGTCCTGGTCGACGAAGATGTGGTGCGGCCAGTTGACGCCGATGTTGTGGACCTCGTACTCGCCGTTGCTCAGCTGCACAACACGGTCGACGACGCCCCCCGGGTAGGCGGCGAGCGCGGCTTCTGTCGCCCTGTTCGCCGTCGTTCCGCTGGCGATCGTGCCCGACCCCTCTCTGTAGTTGGCCGGGATCTGACCGACTTGCTTTGACGTGGTCGGTGCACCGCGCCGGAAGGGGATCACGCCTGCCGCCGAGGACGTTGCGGATGTTGCGGACGTCGCGGAGGTCGCGGATCCGCCGCCGTCAGTCGGTTGCACGATGACCTGCGTGGCCGTGATGGTCGATCCGCTGGTCATCCCCAGTACGAGGACGCTATCGCCTGTTGTGATGGCGTTCGCCGACGTCGTGCTCGTCCCCTTCTGGTAGGTCGTAGCGGGTGCCTCGTCGACGGTCACGTTCTGGCCCGCTGAGGTCGACAAGGTGAAGCTCGCCGCGGACACGCTGCCGACAGTGCCGGTTGCTCCCCCGGACGCCGGTCCAGACCGGGCGTTGGCCCCCCGGCCGCCGGATCCGAAACCGCCGGGGGCTCCGCCGCCGGGCACGAGGTGCCCTGGTGCTGCCGACGGGGACTTGGCGGTTGTCGAGGGGGACGTGGCGCAACCGGCGGAGAGTCCGACCACCGCGCACATCAGCGCCGCGGCCACGATGAATCGTCGTACCCTCGGCCGGCGTGCCTGCTCGGCCACGGTTACCGAGGCCGAAACGGGGCGAGCTGGAAGGGGCTCGTGCGGGCTTGTCGGGTCGTAATCGGTCATGGTGGCGCTCCCCTTACCTATGCAGCTACCCAGAGAGTGCCGACCGTTTGTGGGGCCTCCTTGTAGACGGCCTGTCATGAGACTGTGATCGCAACGCCTCTGGTCTCGAGAACGTCAGTCGGCGAGGAACAGCCTGTCGGTCACTGGTCCGTCCCATAGATACAGCGACGCCCAGTGGGTTGGTAGGTGTGGCGCGGGCCAGTATTTGAGCTGCAGCTCCTCCGTACGAGGCAAGATCGCACCGGCTAACTGCGACTGGACGCCGCTCGGCCGGCGTAGTCGCGGATCGTCCGTCCGAGCTCGTCGAACACCGCGCCCAACATGTCGATGTCCACCGGGCGTTGCAGCTGCTGCATACCCACCAGGAGGGCCATCCCGGTGGTCGCCAGCCGTTCCGCGTCCTCGGGCCGCACACCCAGGTCGCTGACGATCGCCAGCAGCGCCGCGTGCCGCCGTGCATCCACGCGCTGTTGGGTCTGGCTGACCCGCTCCTCGCCGCGGCCCCAGGCGCGGATGGCGGCCTCGGCGTCGTGCGGCAAGTCGGTCGCCTGCTGCCGCAGCACATCGAGCCGCTGCTCGGGGTCGGCCGCGGCCCGGGCCAACTCCACGATCCGCTGGGTCTGCTCGGCCTCCCAGTGCGTGAGCAACGCCTCGACGAAGCCGGCCCAGCCGCCGAAGTAGTGGTAGAAGGAGCCACTGGTCACCCCGAGCGCGCGACAGAGCCAGCTGATCGTCAGGCCCTCGGCCCCCTGGGCGGCGAGCTGGCTCAGCGCAGCCTTGAAGTACTGGTCCTGGGTGACCTTGAGATGGCGCGGCTCTCTCGGCATCAGTAGCCCTCCCTTCACTGTGACCAGCTCAACACATCGCTTCCGCCAGCGCCAATTGACTATAACATAATCTTTGTTATGGTCAGAATCAGGTTGCATCGCCGGAGCTGAGGAGGCAGGCCCGTGCTCACCACGCGAACCTTCGACCCGTTGGACATCTCGTCGCACTCGTTCTGGGCCCAGGACCCGGCGGCGCGGGATGAGGTGTTCGCGCGGCTGCGTGCCGAACGCCCGGTGTCCTGGCACCGCCCCGCCGAGACCGACCTGATGCCCAACTCCGCCGACCCCGGGTTCTGGGCGCTGACCCGGCACGCGGACATCGTGGCGGCCAGCCGCAACTCCGAGGTGTTCGCCTCCGGGCAGGAGTTCGGCGGGGTGATGCTGGAGGACGTGCCTGCCGAGGTGCTGGAGGCCGCGCACTCCATCCTCGCCATGGACGCGCCCCGCCACGCCAAGCAGCGCAAGCTGATCAGCTCGGTGTTCACCCCGCGCCGGGTGGCCCGGATCGAGGAACAGATCCGTGACCAGGCCAGGCTGATCGTGGACGCCGTGGCACCTCTGGGTGAGATCGACTTCGTCGAGCAGGTCGCCGCCCGGCTGCCCATGTGGACGATCTCGGAGATGATCGGGATCCCCGAGGCGGACCGGGACCGCGTCACCGCCGCGGCCGGCGCGATGGTCAGCTGGAACGACCCGGACTTCGTCGGCGACGGCGAGCCGATCGGCGTGCTGTTCAACGCGCTGACGACCCTGCACGCCGCCGCGTCCGAGCTGGTCGCACAGCGGCGGACCGAACCCGCCGACGACCTGATCACGGCACTGGCCCAGGCCGAGCTGGACGGCGAGCGGCTCACCGACGCCGAGATCGCCGCGTTCTTCGTACTGCTCTGCGTGGCCGGCAACGACACCACCCGCCAGACCGCGAGCCACACCATCAAGGCGCTGCGGGACTTCCCCGAACAGCGGGCCGCCCTGTTGGCGGACTACGACGGGCTGATCGGCACGGCGGTGGAGGAGTTCGTCCGCTGGGCCAGCCCGGTGATGACCTTCCGACGGACCGCGCGTATCGATACCGAGATCGGCGGCCAGCCGATCGCCGCCGGGGAGAAGATCGTGATGTTCTACCGCTCCGGCAACCAGGACGAGTTGGTCTTCGACGCCCCAGGGCGCTTCGACATCGCCCGCAAGCCGAACAACCACGTCGGTTTCGGCGGCGGCGGCCCGCACTTCTGCCTCGGGAGCCACCTGGCCCGCATGCAGCTCAAGGCGCTGTTCCGGGAGCTGTTGTTCCGGCTGCCGGACCTGCGGGTCGGCGAGCCGGAGTACCTGGCCGGGAACTTCATCAACGGCATCAAGCGGCTGCCGGTGAGCTTCACCCCGCGGCCCTCGGGGGGCTGAGCGATGCGCCTGGTACCACCCACCGACGCGCTCTACCTGTGGGCCGAGTCGCAGCGCAGCCCCGCGCACGTCATCGCGCTGCAGATCTTCCAACCGCCCCCCGGAGCCGGGCCCGAGCTGCTCGACGAGCTCTACGCGGCAATGACCGACCAGGACGCCCTCAAGCCCGCGTTCCGCAGGCGCCCCTACCGCTCGCCGGCCACCGCCGGCCAGTACGCCTGGGCGATGGACGACGACGTGGACATGACGCTGCATGTGCGCCGCGTCGCGCTGCCCCGGCCCGGGCGGGTCCGTGAGCTGCTCGAGCACGTCGCCGACTTCCACGCCACCCTGCTGGACCGCGACCGCCCGCTGTGGCAGGCCCACCTCGTCGAGGGCATGGCCGACGGCCGGTTCGCGCTCTGCACGAAGATGCACCACGCCTCGTTCGACGGGGTCAACATGGGCCGGCACGTGCTGGGCGGACTGTCCCCCGACCCGGCCGAACGTGGCTGCGCCGCCCCGTGGATCGTGCCCAGCCGGCGGCGCACGAGCAGCAGGCCACCGAGGCCGGCCACGCACTCGTCCGGAGCACCCTCACTGACCTCGATCGGGAAGGGGGCGCTGGACGTGGCCACCCGGGTCGGCGGCACCCTCGAGGCGCTGGCTACCAGCGGCGTCAGCTCGGTGCGCAACGGGCAGCTCACCCTGCCGTTCAGCGCACCGCACACGGTCCTCAACACCCGGGTCAGCTCCGCGCGGCGCTTCGCCGGCGACTCCTGGCCGATCGCCCGGTTGCGCGAGGTCGCCCGCGACACCGGGACCAGCATCAACGACGTGGCGCTGACCATGTGCGCCGGCGCGCTGCGCGCCTATCTGCTCGAACGCGACGCACTGCCCCGGGATCCACTGGTGGCCATGGTCCCGGTGTCACTGTCCTGCACCGACCCCTCCGGCGAGGCGCGCGACGGCAACTCCTGGGCAGCCGTGCTGTGCAACCTCGGCACCGACACCGCCGACGACCTGACCCGGCTGCGGCGGATCAACTGCTCCATGCGGCGCAGCA
This sequence comes from Pseudonocardia sp. Cha107L01, assembly GCF_052566575.1. Lineage (NCBI taxonomy): Bacteria > Bacillati > Actinomycetota > Actinomycetes > Pseudonocardiales > Pseudonocardiaceae > Pseudonocardia > Pseudonocardia sp. Cha107L01. Next base: position 1,751,606 of record NZ_CP199579.1, on the reverse strand, counting down.
AGCGACTCATGTCCGAGCTCGATCCGGTGACCGCCACGGCCGTCAGCGGCGCGGTCATGGGCGGGGTCGTGCTGAACACGCTGCCCGGCGTCCCGTTACCACCCCGGCCCGCCTTCAACCTGGTCATCTCCAACGTCCCCGCCGTCGCCACGCCGCTGTACCTGGACGGGGCCGAGATGACCGAGACCTACCCCGTCTCGGTGGTCACCGACGGTCAGGCCCTCAACATCACCCTCGTCTCCTACAGCGACCGGCTCGCGTTCGGCATCACCGGCTGCCGCCGGTCGGTCCCACACCTGCAGCGGCTCCTGGCCCACCTGGAGCACACCCTGGCCGACCTCGAGAAGGCCGCCGCCCGGCACGCCCGGACGGCGAGTTGACCTAGACCCAGAACTAGAGCTCGACCACGGCCACCGAATTGGACGACGAATTGAGCACGTACAGCTTGCCGTTCTGTGGGTTCACCACCACGTTGCTCGGCTCGATGCCTGCCGGGTACTGCCGGGTCACGGTATTCGTCGCCGGGTCGATCACCGAGACCGTGGCGTCGTCCAGGCTGGCGACGTAGACGCGGGCCCCTGAGCCAGGTGCGGCTCAGTGGCCGGCGGCTCGCGTGTCGAGGTCGTGGCGGGCAGCTCGCTCGACCAGGATCGGCACATAGGTGCGTACCCGGGCGTGGCTGAAGCGTTCGGCCTCGCGCTCCACCGTGGTTCGCACATACTCCTCGGACACCGTCGGCTGTTGCCCGTACCGCGCGACCAGGCGGGCCTCGACGTCTTCGAGTTGCTGCTGGATCTGACGGTCTTCCGGAGAGGCAACGTGGTAGTTGCTCAGTCGCGCAGTCATCGAGACTCCTCGTTGCTCGCGGGTGGAGACACCAGAAGTCCAGCGCGTCAAGGTGAACGCACGGTGAACGGAACACGGCGCGGAGTGGAATGAGTGCCCTGCTCTCTCAGCCGGCCACCTCGTCGATGGCGGCCTCAATGCGCTCGAGCAGTCCGTCGAGGTCCGCCAGCTGCCGCTGCCCGAGGCCGGCGAATATCGCCGCGAGGACCCGCTGTCCGGCCGCGGTGCCCGCGTTCAGCGCCTCAGCGCCCGCCGGGGTGATGGCGACCAGTTTGGCTCGCAGGTCGCCCGGATCGGGTGCCCGCTCGACGAACTGGGCGCGCTAACCCCGGCTCCACCTGAGCCACCCGCTCAGCTGTGCCCCGGCACTACGACCACCGGATAGCGCGCGGTGCGCACCAGCACCCCCGCCACCCCGCCGAGCAGCACCCGGCGCATCAGCCGGTAGCCCCGCGAACCGACGACCAGCACGTCCGTCCGCTCCGGCAAGTCGGCCAGCACCCGGGCCACCGGCCCGACCACGACGTCGGTGAGGGCGTCGATCTCCACCGGTGCCGAGGCGATGCCCTTGTGGACGGTTGCCTGGGCAGCCGCGACGTCGTCGTCAGTCTCGGCGACGGTCACGAAGCGCAATGCGGCGCCGGTCCGGCTCGCCAGGTGCACGGCGACGGCGGCCGCGCGGTCGGACTCCGGGCTGCCGTCGTAGGCGACGGTGACCACGGTCATCCCGGTCGACAACGTGTGCCGGTACCCGCGCGGGGCGATCGCCACCGGGCAGCGCGCCATCGGCAGCAGTCGCTGCACCGTCCGGCCTGGCGAGAGCCGGCCGAGCAGGCCGTGTCCCGTCGAGCCGACGACGAGCACCGCGGCGCCCACCTCGTCGGCGTACTCGGTGAGCACCAACGCGACCGAGCCCGGCCCCAGCGCGGCGAACACCGGCTCCGTCTCGCCCCAGCCCTCGCCGATGATGGCCCGTGCCCTGGCGAACCTGGCCCGCGCCACCTTCTGGGCCCTCGGGATCCAGCGGGGGTCGTTGGCGACGGCGGCGAGCCCCCGGGCGTCGGCCGGATAGACCGTGGCGACGACGGCGCCGAGCCCGGTGAGCCGGGTCAGTAGTGCACCCAGCACCAGCGCGTCATGGCCGCCGGGGGTGTCCTCGTAACCGGTGACGATCGGCAACCCCGCGCCTCCTCCCGGCCCGGCAACACGCTAACCGGAGCGGGGCCTCCCCGCACTGTCACACCGGGATCGGTAACCCAGGCGTCATGGAGCCGAAGCCACCCGCCGCTCCGGCTCAGGTGGGGTTCTGCTCGCGGTGCGGCATGACCCGGGCGAGATAGTCGCCGAGGATGTCCTCGACATGGCGGTCCAGGCTCAGGCTCAGGGCCGCACTGGCCGCGGTGTTGGCCAGCGGCTTGATCTGCTGGAGGAGCTCGGCTAGCGGGGGAAGCTCGCTGCTGTTCGGTATCCAGCCCTGTTCGCGGTCCTTGAGCAGGTGTTCGGCGATCGCGTTGACGAGCCCTCGGACGGTCTCATCGATGCTGCGCATCAGCTGTCCGCTGAGGTCGAGGACCGCGACGAGCGGGGCGCCGGTCCGGATCAGCTCGGCGATGGCGTGCAGGAGCCGAGGGCTGGGCACCCGGTAGCGGTCGCCCTCCGGTGCGGCCAGGCCGGCATGCACCACCTTGTCGACCAGCCCGGACTCCACCTCGTCGGTGGCGAACAGGGCGTGGATCTCCCGCTGGGTCAGGTAACTGGGGATCTCCTCACCCCAGAACCCGCCGACGACCTGCTCGAGCCCGAGCACGTCGGACAGGTCGCGGCCCTGCTCCCAGGCGCCGACCATCTCGGTGATGTTCGCGGCCGTGTAACCCCGGTCGAGCAGGCGGGTGATCAGACGGAGCCGGGTCAGGTGGGCGTCGTTGTAGAGCGCTACCCGCCCTTGCCGCCGGGGCGGCGGCAACATGCGTCCGTCCTGGTAGTACCTGACATTGCGCACCGACGTTCCGGCGGCGCGCGCCAGTTCGTCTATGCGGTACTCCGCCACGCCGACCTCCGCGTGCTCGTCGGGTTGTGACCCATGCCACACTAACGTTGCCAGTCATGACTGTATCAGTTGTAGCTGTTGGCTACGCGACCCGTTGATCAAGCCCAGCGGGTCGGGTGAAACGCCGGATCTGGAAGGAGGCTCTACGTGGCCGCCGCGCATCGGAGAGCCCCCGACGGAGCCCTGACCCACCACCGGGGGCACATCCACTGGCCCCGCTTCTCGCTGGTCTTCATCCCGGCGCTGCTCTCCCTGGCGCTGCTCGCGTTCGGTGCCGCGACCGGCGTGGTGCCGGTGGCGCTGGCCGTCGAAGGCAAGCAGGGGGTCCAGGTCACCGCCAAGTCGTTCGACACCGAGGGCACCGCGACCTTCCCGCAGTTCTTCCAGACCCAGGACGGTGAACACCGGACCCTGGTGGCCGTCACGCTGAAGAACCTGAAGGTGCAGGGCCTGTGCGTGTCTACCAAGGTGAACACACCGGTCGGGCACTACGTCCTGCGCATCACCTCGCCGGACTCCGGGTCGGAGATCAAGGCCGGTGACGTGACGATCGGCGTCGACACGATCGACTCGCTCGGGTTCGACGGCCAGCAGGTCCGGGTCAACTACGGCGCGAAGACCCCGGACGGCACCCCGACCGACACCGGTTCCCGGGGATTCGTCCCCCTCGAGATCGACAACCTGGGGTTCGACCTCGACCTGACGATCCGGTGGGTCGTCGCCAACCAGATCCACCTCAACGGCCTGACGCTGGCCGGCGGACTCGAACAACACGAGTGCAAGTGACACCCCCGCTGCCCACCGACCCGGATTCGGCGGCCGAGCCGGGACACCCGGGACACCCGGGACACCCGGCGCGGCTGGCCGAGCTGCGTGCCTGGACCGGGCAACGGCCCTGGCTGGGCGGCGCCCTGACCGTGCTCGCCGGGTTGACGATCGTGCTCCTTCCCGCTCAGGGCTTCTCGGTGGTGCTGCTGCCCGGGGTCGCCGGACTGTCCGGTTTCGTGATCGGCGGCCTGATCACCGCCTGCGGGCTGTTCCTGTTGTTCTCCCCCCAGCTGCACGGCCTGATCGGCATCGCCGCCGTCCTGCTCTCGCTGGTCTCCTTCGTCACCACCTACCTCGGCGGTCTCGTCGTCGGCATGCTGCTCGGGATCGTCGGCGGATCGCTCGGGTTCGCCTGGAGCCCGCCCGACACCGAGATGAGGTGAGAGGTGCCGAGCTGGCCGGCGGGCGGCGGCGAGCTGCCCCGGGCACGGCGCGGCCGCACCCGTTGGCCCCGGTTCGCGATGATCCTGCTGCCGGCCCTGTTCGCGCTGGTCCTGCTCGGCGCGGCGGCGGCGACCGGGGCGGTGCCGATCGCGGCCGCCGAGACCGGCCGCCACCCGTTGAAGATCAGCTTCACGTCGTTCAGCGCGTCGAGCGCCACGACTCTGCCGCAGGCGTTCCAGACCCGCGACGGGCGGCGCCGCACCGAGGTCGTCGTCAGTTTGCGCGCCATGAAGGTGCGGGGCCTGTGCGCCTCCACCAGGGTCCCCACCCCGGTCGGGGCCTACATCCTGCGGATCAGCACCCCGACGATCACCGCCGAGCGCCTGAGCTTCGCCATGGACAGCCTCGACGGACTCGGTGTGCTGGGCCAGCAGCTCAACCTGCGGCACGCCACCGGCCTGCTCAACGGGTCGCCGAACAGCTCCGACCAATCAGGATTCCTCCCCGTGCGGGTCGGCGGCATGACGCTCAACGTCAGCTTGACCATCCGGTGGATCACCGCCCACCGGTTCCACCTCGACGGATTCACCATGGCGGGCGGCCGAGCACAACAGGAGTGCTACTGACGACGGTGCACACGCCATGGCCGGAGCCTGCATGTTTGATAGGTTCCGGCTCTTGAGCCAGCTTCAGGGCCTCGGTTCGGCCCTGACCCGACCCGGGGAGGAACGACGCCGGACAGGCCAGACGTCACAGACGCCGACGGCGGCGGTCTCGGGCGGCGCCGGAACGCGGCGCGGATCGCCGGTGGCGAGACCTACGACGCCAAGCGCCGCGAGGTGATCCTCACCGCCGCGACGATCTTCCAGGAGAAGGGGTACCGGGCCACCACCCTCAACGACATCGCCGAGGCGCTCACCACCGACCGGGCCACCCTGTACCGCTACATCACCGGCAAGGAAGAACTGCTCCGCGAGGTGATCGCCGAGAGCGTGGTCCAGATCGCCGAGGAGGTCGACCGCATCACACTCGGCGACTCGCCGGCGCCGGTCAAGCTGCGACAGGTCATGACCCATGTGATGACCTCCTACGAGGCCCACTACCCGCATCCGTACATCTTCATCCAGGAGCTGCTGGACTCGACCTGGCACGAGAACTCCGACTGGGCCCATCACCTGGTCTCCATGGTCCGCGAGATCCAGGCGAACGTGCTGGGCATCTTCGAGCAGGGTTGTCGGGACGGTGAGCTCCGCACCGACATACCCATCGACATCATGGCGAACGCGCTGCTCGGCATGGTCAACTGGACGCACCGCTGGTACCGCCCCCGCGACCCGTACCAGGGCGACGAGGTGGGAGACAGCTTCGCGACGCTGCTGCTCGACGGCCTGGAGGCCGCCGGCACCGAACGCCCCGAGGGTATGTGAGCTGGTGCACAACCGGCGGCCGAGTCGGTCCGGGGGCCCGACCGGCCGGTAACCTCGACCTTTGCTGAGATCGAGCGATCACCCGGCCGGTTCGAGGAGGCAGCTCTGATGCCAGCCCCGTACGACCCGAGTTCCCGGCCGCAACCCGGTCAGCCCCGGCAGCGGTACGACTGGGCCGAGGACGAACCGACCGACCGGTTCCCACACCTGCTCGACCGCGCGGCGCTGAGTGGGCTCCCGATCCCGATCCAGGTCGTGGTGACCGGCGCGATCCTGCCGTTCGAGCTCGCGGTGACCTCGGTCAACATTCTCCGCAACACCGAGGCCCTGCTCGGCGAGCTGGTGTTCCACCTGCGCGCACTGCGGCCCGCCGTCGCGGCCGCCAGCCAGGCGTATGCGGACGGCCATTTCGACCCGGTGTTCAAGACGTTCGGCCAGATCCAGCAGGGCACCGACGCGATCGCCTTCGTCTGGGCGCCGCTCACCGCCGTCCGGGACGTGATCGTGCCCGGGCAGGGGAAGCGGGAGATCACCGTCGGCCCGCCGACCCGGGTCCCGCCGCCGGCGCCGGTCGTACCGGTCGTGCCGGGCCCCCCGACGACGGTGGAATGGCTCGGCGGGATCGGTGGCCGGATGCTGGACCAGGCCGAGACGCTGCCCGGCGGCGGGCTGTTCAGCCGCTCGCTGCGCCGGTTCGGCCAGGTGGCGGTCGGGCTGCCGGAGACCGGGCCGGACCCGATCATCGAGGTGGAGCTCGTGCCGGACTTCGACCTCGACGACGAGGAGCCGGAGCGGCCGCCCGCCCGGACACCGGATCTGTCCATCCTGCTGCCGGTGATCGAACGGGCCGGACCGCTGGTGCCCGGCCCGGTGCGGCGTCTGTTCGGCGGGAACTGAGGCGCGCTCATCTCAGCCTCGCCGTCAGCTCACCGACGCCCCGCCGTGGTCACCAGGCTCCGGGCCGCCGGCTGTGTCTTCGCCGAGGACGAGGCGCGGCTGCTCATCTCCTCCGCGCGAACCCCGGCCGACCTCGCCGCCATGGTGGATCGGCGGGTCAGGGGGCTGCCCCTGGAGCACGTCCTCGGCTGGGCCGAGTTCTGCGGGCTCCGGATCGCCGTGGACACCGGCATCTTCGTCCCCCGCCGCCGCACCGAGTTCCTGGTCCGCCAGGCCGCTTCCCTGGCCCGGCCCGGAGCCGTCGTGCTGGACCTGTGCTGCGGCTCGGGCGCGGTGGCCGCCGCACTTGCCGCGACCGTCGAGCGCGCCGAGATACATGCGGTCGACATCGACCCCGCCGCCGTGCTCTGCGCGCGCCGCAACCTCGCCGGCGGCCAGGTCTACGAGGGCGACCTCTACGAACCGCTGCCCGATGCGCTGCGCGGCCGCGTCGACGTGCTGGTCGCCAACGCCCCCTACGTACCCACCGGGGCGATCGGGCTGATGCCCCCGGAGGCGCGCGTACACGAGCCGAGGGTGGCCCTCGACGGTGGCTCGGACGGGCTCGACGTCCAGCGCCGGGTCACCGCCGAGGCGTCGCGCTGGCTGGCATCCGGGGGTTACCTACTCATTGAGACCAGTGCGCTCCAGGCGCCGAGCACGGTTGCCGCATTCGCCCGGCACGGGCTGATCCCCCGAGTGGCAACCGCCGACGAGCTGAGCGCCACAGTTGTCATCGGAACCCGCCCCCCGGCGCGACTGGCGGGGTGACAGACCGTGTCGGACTGAACTCTTCGGGTGAGCGGCGGGTCATCACTTGCCCGCACGAGCTGGGCCCTTCGGGTGAAGCTAGTACATTGAATTTGAGTGACCGTACGGCCGTCCTGTTACTGTCCGGCCGAGCTTTGGACCCATCTCCCCCAATCAGGGGTCACTAAGGCGGATGCAGTTGAATCGAATGAGTGGCGCCTATGCCACCGGGTCAGTGATCACGCTCGGCGACTTACTTGGGCGGCCGGTGATCCCGCCCTGGTCCCGGGCCGAGGTCGCCCCCACCCTCCGCACCGGCATCCCCGCCGCGGCGCTACTGCTGCGCGAGGGCTACGGCACCTTCCTGCGTGACGCGACCGGCCCGCGCCACTACCGGCCCCTCGAGCGCGGCAGCACCTCGCCCCGCATGCGGCTGGCCAGCGCGACCGGCGCCGTGCTCGCGGTCGGTTCGCTCGCCGGGGTGACCGCGATCGGTGGGCACGTGGCGCCCGATCCCGCGGTGGTGGCGGTCCGCGAGATGGTCAACGCGATGACGCCGGGCGCCCCCACTCAGTCCATCCTGGCGGAGGGCGGCGGTACCTCCGCCACCCCGATCAACGCCACGGTGGGCGCGCTCCCGCAGTCGGTCGACCAGGCCGCCGGCGGAGCCCCGACGCGTCCCGGTGCCGATGCCCACAGCACTGGGGGCGGCCCCGCGAACTCCGGTGGCACGGCCCAGCAGGCGGCACCCAGGGGCCCCGGCGGGTCCAGCTCGCCGCGCGGCGCCGCCCAGGGCGCCGCCCAGACCGGCCCGGCACCGGGGGCCGCTCACAGCTCGACACCCGATTCGGGCAACGCGGGGCAGAGCGCACCGTCGGGCAACGCGGAGCGGAGCGCATCGTCGGGCAACGCGACGAGTGCCTCCGGCGACGCCGCCAAGACCTCTCCTGACTCCTCGGGCGCCTCGAGCGGCGCGGCGGGCTCCGCCGCGAACGGCTCCAGCAGCGCCTCTCCCGACAGCGCCGCGAGCACCTCCGGCGGCGACGCCACTCCGCAGTCCTTGGCCAAGTCGTCCTCGGCGCCGTCCGACCCGGCCTCGGGCACCTCCTCGGGGACAGCCGCGAGCCCGCCGTCGGGCACCTCCGCGAGCAAATCGGCGGGCACTGGCTCGACGAAGAGCTCGGGCACACTCTCCCGGAGGTCCTCGGCGGGAGCGTCGAACGGCAATATGGCGAGCAAGTCCGCCACCAGGTCCGCGAACAAGGCATCGAACAAGTCCTCGAACAAGGCCGGCAAGACCGCCAACAAGTCGCGGTCCACCTCGTCGCGGTCCGGCAGCTCCAGCTCGAAGAGCGACGGCGACTCCAAGAGCTCCAGCAGCTCGAAGAGCCACAGTGACTCCAAGAGTCACAGCGACTCGAAGGGTTCGAGCGGTTCCAAGAGCCACAGCTCGAGCGGCTCGAAGAGCCACAGCTCCGGCGGGGGCGGCCACAGCTCGGGCGGCGGTTCAGGTGGGGGTTCGGGCGACTGACCTTCGCCCCACGATCGACGAAAGCCCCGTCCACTTCACCGTGGACGGGGCTTTTCGCTGGTCCGGGGACGCGAGCCCGTTCAGGCCCTCGTCACCGCCGGCGCGGCGCCCGGACCGGGCAGCACGTCGACATCGGTGGCGCGCATCGGCTCGGCACACACCGAGCAGCGCAGCTGCACGTGACTGACCTGGCCGCACGCGTGGTGCCGGTAGAGCACCGGCGGACCGGCCTCGCCGGAGGTCCAACGGTCCCCCCAGCGCACCATGACCAGCAGCAGGTCGCACAGCTCGAGTCCCTTGGCGGTGAGCCGGTACTCGTACCGGGGTGGCCGCTCCGAGTAGGCGTGCCGCTGCAGCACCTCGTTCTCGACCAGCCACTTGAGCCGCTCGGTGAGCACCTTGCGGGAGATGTCGAGCTCCTGCTGGATCTGTTCGAACCGGTTGATGCCGACGTAGATGTCCCGCAGGATCAGCGGCGACCACGGCTCGCCGATCACGTCCAGGGTGCGCGCGATCGAGCACGCCAGATCACCGAACCGGGTCCGTTGCATGAGTCCAACCTAGCAAAAGGGTTCCCTTAAGGAACTATCTAGTGCTACGGTTCACCCTGTCAGTTTCTTTAGGGAACTAATTGAAAGGAGCGCCCCATGGACCGGCCCGAGGTTGTCTCGACACAGGAGTGGCAGGCCGCGCGGGATGCACTGCTGGTGACGGAGAAGCAGCACACCCGGGCACTGGACGCGCTGGCAGCGCAGCGGCGCCGGATGCCGATGGTCGCGCTGGGCACCGACTACCGGTTCACCGCGCCGGACGGCACCCAGGTCACCTTCGCGGACCTGTTCCAGGGCCGCCACCAGTTGGTCGTCTACCACTTCATGCTCGAGCCGTTCCAGGACTGGCTGTGCGGCGGGTGCGCCTCGTTCACCGACAACATCGCCGACCAGTCACACCTCAACGCCCGCGACACCACGCTGATCCTGATGTCCCGCGCGCCCCAGGAGGAGATCGAGCCGATCCGCGGACGGATGGGCTGGACGGTGCCCTGGTACTCCTCCTACGGCGGCAGCTTCAACGCGGACCTCGGACTCGACGGCGGCTTCGGGCTGAGCGTGCTGCTGCGTGACCACTCCAGCGGCACCGACGAGTTCTTCCGCACCTACTTCACCAACGGGCGCGGCGTGGACCGGCTAAGGCTGGACTTCAACCTGCTCGACCTGACCCCCTACGGCCGGCAGGAGGCGTGGGAGGACTCGCCGCCGGGCTGGCCGCAGGACACCACGATGAGCTGGATCCAGATCCGCGACGAGTACTGATCAGGAGGTCGAGATGCCCCACACGATGACCGCCACCGAACGCGAACAGTTCCTCGCCCGGCCCCACGTCGGCGTGCTGAGTGTCGCCGACATCGACGGTGACCGGCCGCCGCTCACGGTGCCCGTCTGGTACGCCTACCAACCGGGCGGCGACATCACCTTCTTCACCGGTACCCAGGGGCGCGCCGCCCGCAAGACGCGGCTGCTCGATCGCGCCGGCAGGTTCAGTTTCTGCGTGCAGCAGCCGGAGTACCCGTACCGGTATGTCACCGCTGAGGCCACCGTGACCGGGGCGGACCGGGCGCCGGAGGTGGAGCAGGTGCTCGCCGTCACGTCCCGCTACCTGCCCGAGGACGCCGCCCGGGCCTTCGCCGACGCCGAGATCACCAATCCGGCCGGCACCTTCGTACTGTTCACCGCCCGACCCGACAGGTGGCTGAGCTTCGACTTCGCCGACGAGGACCAGGGCGTCCCCGATCAGCCGGGCCAGCGCGGCTGAGGACGCCCGCCCGAGGGTTCATCCGAACCGGCTGGCGCGATAGCCCGACTGACGGTTTACCCGCTGCCCGAAAGGGAGCAAGCTGTGCCGCGGCAATGCAGTCGTGAGAGAAGATCCTGATGATCAAGATCGGCGAGTTGACCCAACACCTGAGTGCGAGCCCCGGGGAACTGGGGGTTCTCGTGACGCATCTCGACGACGAGGTGCCCAACGAGCCGCCGCGCCGCGATCCGATGGTCGGCAGACTTCCGGTCAAACCGAACCCATACGCCCCGTACACGATCCCGGAGCTCTACCTGGGCTGACGTTCGGTGGACGGCACGCTGAGCGGGGCCCGCGTGGCTCCGGCTCACCGCGGTGTCGCGCGGGCAAACCGGGCGCGGTGCTGATCCACCCAGTCGACGTAGCGATACGCCGACCGGCCGATGGCGTCCGGGGCCGCCGCCGCATCGGCACGTCGGCCGGCGCGCCGGCCAGTACACCGAGCAGCAGCTCGACCACGGCGGCCGGCAGGTACGCGCTCAGCCGGGTGCGCGCCTGCTCCGCAGTGAGCTCGACGAAGCCGATCTGTTGGCCGGTGACCCCGGCAATGAGCTCCACCCGCCGCCGCTGGGTCAGCGACTCCGGCCCGGTCAGCGGCACGACGCCGGTGAACCGCCCGGGGTGGCACAGCGCGGCGACGGCCACCGAGGCGATGTCCCGCTCGTCGACCGGGCCGTGCGCCGCATCCGGGTAGGCCGCACTGACCGTGCCGAACGACTGGATCTCCGGCACCCAGATGAGGTCGTTACCCATGAACGCACCCGGCCGCAGGAACGTGTGCGACATCCCGGTCGCGAGCACGGCGGCCTCGCAGGCCAGATGGGCGCGGCTGCTGGCATCGGGCTCGGCGGACTCGACGGACTCGACGGACAGCAGCACAACGTGTTCGACTCCGGCGGCCCTGGCGGCGGCGAGCGTGCCGGTGAGCTCCGGCGCCGGGAAGAGGTAGAGCAGCTGTACGCCGGCCAGCGCATCGAGCACCGTGGCGGGCTTGTCCAGGTCGCCTTCGCGGACGTCCACCTCGGCGGGCAGGCCGGCGGTGCCGGGCCGGCGGGTCAGCGCGCGGACAGGCTGACCGGCGGCCAGCAACCCGTCGACCACATGGCGGCCGACAGTCCCGGTGGCTCCGGTGACCAGGACGGGGTGAGTACTCAAGAAGGATACTTCCGACGGCGTCCCGTGGGGGATCCCTCGGTCGCACCACCGGCGCGGTGACCCGGATGATCGACCGCCTGGAGCGTGCCGGGTTCGTCCGCCGGGTGCCGTCGCGCACCGACCGGCGCAGCGTGCGCGTGGAGCCGACGCCGGAGGGCCTGCGGCGGGTGCTGCGCCAGTACGACGACATCGTGGCGCGCAGCCGGGCAACCCTGGCGAGTTACCCGGATGAGCTGGTCGCGGCGTTGCTCGGTTTCGTCCGGGCCAGCACCGAACAAGCCCGGCTCGAGTTGCGCGGCATGGCCGAGCCGCCCTAGTGAGACCGGTTGGTCACGATCAGCCGGCCACCCCGGTCTCGAACCGGCCACGACCCGCCCGCGACGCCCGCCAGAGCCTGCGACGCAGGGTGACAACGCCGATACTGAGCGCCCAATCGCACATGGAGGAACCCATGCTCGCCATTGTTGCCGCAGTCCTGTTCCTGCTCGCATTGATCTTCGAGCTGGCCGGTATCACGCTCAGTGTGATCACCGCAACGGTCCTGCTCACGGCCGGACTGCTCTGCCTCGCCCTGTTCATGGCCGGGGTCGGGGGAGCCGCCCGGCGGTTCGGCCGCTGACGGTCTGGCTGGCGGCGGCGTCCCCGGACGCGGCGCCGCGCGGCCGGGTCACCCTGCCCGCCGAGCGGTTGCCCGTCCCCACCCCAGGGCTCAGCGCCGGGCCTCGACCGCCTTGGCGAGCTCCTCGAGCAGCGCGGACGTGGTGTCCCAGGACATGCACGCGTCGGTGATGCTCTGGCCGCGAGTCAGCTCCTCCGCGCGCCCGAGGGTGAGGTCTTGACGGCCGGCGACCAGGAAGCTCTCCAGCATCACACCCATGATGCCGCGTTCACCACCGGCGACCCTGGCCGCGATCTCGGAGACCACCTCGCCCTGGCGGACGTGGCTCTTGCCGCTGTTGCCGTGGCTCGCGTCGATGATCAGCCGCTCCGGCAGGCCGGCGGCGCGCAGCTTGCCCAGTGCGGCGATCACGTCGGCGGCGGAGTAGTTCGGGCCGCCCGAGCCGCCGCGCAGGATCACGTGACAGTCCGGGTTGCCGGTGGTGCTGATCAACGCGGCGAGCCCGTCGGAGTTGATGCCGGGGAACACGTGCTCACCGGCCGCCGCCCGCACCCCGTCCACCGCGACCTGCACATCACCCTCGGTCGAGTTCTTGATCCCGACCGGCATGGACAGGGCGCTGCACAGCTGCCGGTGTACCTGGCTCGCCGCCGTGCGCGCCCCGATCGCACCCCAGGACACCACGTCCGCGAGGAACTGCGGGATGATCGGGTCCAGGAACTCGCACCCCACCGGCAGGCCCAGCTCGGAGACCTCCAGCAACAGGCCGCGAGCCAGCCGCAGCCCCTTGTTGACCGCGAAGCTGCCGTCCAGCTCCGGGTCGTTGATCAGCCCCTTCCACCCGAGCGTGGTGCGCGGCTTCTCGAAGTACACCCGCATCACGATGCGCAGCTGGCCGGCGAGCCGCTCCGCGTCCTTGGCCAGCAGCGCCGCGTACTCCAGCGCCGCGTCCCGGTCGTGGATCGAGCACGGGCCGACGACCACCACGAGCCGGTCGTCGACGCCGTTGAGGATGTCGGTGATCTCGGCGCGGGCGCGCTCGATCCGCGGCCCGATATGGGGCGACATCGGATGTTCCTGGCGCAGCAGCGCGGGCGAGATCAGCGGACTGATCTTCGCGGTACGCCGCCCGTCCAGCGGGGCAGCGACGCGCGGCTCGTCAACGACGGTCATGAGATGGGGCGTCCTCTCAGGCAGGAGCCGCCCCGAAAGATCCGCCGAGCCGGCTCAGTGGTTCCGGCTCGGGGGTGGGAAGTCAGCGCAGACGGCCGCTGGCTGGCCCACCCGGGGCCGGCCTGCTAAACCAGAAATAACGCCGCATGCCCGCAGTCTAGCGTGTCCGGATCACCGGCGCCCACCGATAGCAAGTCGTGAGTGGCTAGCGTTGTCAGGACAACGCTAGCCACTCACGAGTCCCGGGCCGGCAGCTCACGATTGTCGGATCGGCCGGCGCGCAGGTGCTCGGCGAGGAAGGCGACCTGGTCGCGCGCACCCGAACGCGATCCGCTGGTCCTCACCCGCCGCACCCTGGACGAACCGACCCTGGTCCACGCCGAGGCACTGCTGCGGGCACTGGCGCCGAGGTGGCCACGGCGGCTTCGCGCTGCTCACGGCGTTCCGCGCGGTGTCCGGCTTCGTGACCGGTTTCGCCAAGGCCGACACTGGCCGGCCCGCTGTCCGGCGGACGCGGGGAGGGCACCGTGACGGTGCTGGCGCGGGCCAAGGCACTGCCGGCGGAGCGCTACCCCCGGGCTGCGCGAGATCGCCGACGCGGCCACCCGGACCGAGCCGGCGGCGGAGTTCCGGGTCGCGCTGGACATCGTGGTCGCCGGCCTCGGACCCGCCGCCGACCGCTGAGAGTGGACTGTGAGCTACCCCCTGATCATCTGATCACCCGTTGAGATGTGCGCGACCGCCTGATGTGATGAGGGCAGTCGTGCCGTGAGGAGTCGATCGTCGATGGGTGTCACCGAGCGGTTCGAACCCGCATCACCGCCTCGGGCGCCGCTCTCCCCGGCGGAGCGGAGCTCGCTGGTCGGCATGGCCGGCTTCCTCATCGTGGTCACCGCCGGGGCCTGGGCCGTGCTCGCACTGCTGGTCGCGCCGGAGCACTACCAGCTCGGCACCGCCGGCGCCTTCAGCCTCGGGCTCGGCCTGACCGCGTACCTGCTGGGCATGCGACACGCCTTCGACGCGGACCACATCGCCGCGATCGACAACACCACCCGCAAGCTGCTCGCCGAGCGGGGCGCGGGACACCGGCCGCTGTCGGTCGGGTTCTGGTTCGCGCTGGGCCACTCGGCGATCGTCTTCGTCATGGTGCTGTTGCTCTCGGTGGGCGTCCGGGCCGTCGCCGGCGAGATCTCCGACGAGGGCTCGTCGCTCAAGCGGATCGGCGGGCTGATCAGTACCGGCGCGTCCGGGCTGTTCCTGGTGCTGATCGGCGTGCTCAACCTGGTGGTGCTGATCGGCATCGTCAAGGTGTTCCGGGCGATGCGTTCCGGGCGGTTCGACGAGGCCGAGCTCGAGGTCCAGCTGAACAACCGGGGGTTCCTCAACCGGATCCTCGGCGGCGTGACGAAAACGGTGCGCCGGCCCTGGCACATGTTCGCGGTGGGCCTGCTGTTCGGCCTCGGCTTCGACACCGCCAGCGAGGTCGCGCTCCTGGTCATCGCCGGTGGCGCAGCGGCCAGCGCACTGCCCTGGTACGCGATCCTGGTGCTGCCGGTGCTGTTCGCCGCCGGCATGAGCCTGTTCGACTCCCTCGACGGGGCGTTCATGTGCTTCGCCTACGACTGGGCGTTCATGAAGCCGGTCCGCAAGGTTTTCTACAACATCGCCATCACGTCGCTGTCGGTGGCCGTCGCACTGATCATCGGCATGATCGAGCTGATCGGGCTGCTCACCGACAAGCTCGGCATCGAATCCGGCCCGCTGGCCGCCATCGCCGACCTCGACCTGGACTACGTCGGGTTCGGCGTGGTCGGGCTGTTCGTGCTCACCTGGCTGGCCGCGCTGCTGATCTGGCGGGTCGGGCGAATCGAGCAGAAGTGGTCGGCGCACCTGAGCGCGGCGCCCGAGGCGGACTGAACGCCGGCGGGCCGCGGAATCCCGCGACTCGCCCTGCACAATCTCCCGACTCGCCGAGGTCCGGGACGGCGGTTAGTCGTAGTCGGTGAAGCCGGGGACCCACTCGGCCACGATCCGCCGGGACGGTACCCAGCAGTCGATCTGCGCCAGGATGCTCATCCAGCCGGCGACGACCCGGATGAACATCAGGTACTGCGGCGGCAGGCTCATCGCGCGGCCGGTCCGGAAGTCGGTGCTGCCCGGCGCGGTCACCCGCCCGCCTTCGGCCTGCATGAACGTCCGGTTGTAGTGGAAGGTCTCCTCGCGCAGCGGGTTGGCCAGCGCGCCGATGTAATGCATGACGTCCTCGGCGGTGACCTTGTCCTCCAGGCCGATGAAGCCCTCCCGGCGCAGCAGCTCCATCATCTCGCCGGCCCGCTCGTCGGCGGCGAGGCGCAGGATCTGGCCGAGCGGGCGCGGGATGCCGTCCGGCAGCCGGGTCACCGCGCCGAAGTCGATCACGCCGAGCCGGCCGTCCTCGAGCAGCCGGAAGTTGCCGTGGTGCGGGTCGGAGTGCAGCAGGCCGACCCGGGCCGGCGAGGAGAAGTGCAGCTCCATCACGGTCTCGCCGATCCAGTCGCGCAGCTTCTGCTCCTCGGCGTCCTCGGTCGGGTTGTGCGCGAACTCGGACAGCGGCCGGCCCGGCATCCACTCCGTGATGATCACCTTCGGCGCCGAGGCGATCACCTTGGGGACCCTGATCTTGGGGTCGTCGGCCAGTGCGGCGGCGAAGGTGCGCTGGCTGTCCGCCTCGGCGCTGTAGTCGAGCTCCTCGATCATGCGGTCCTGCAGCTCGTTGAGCAGCGCGCGCACGTCGGCGCCGGGTACCACCATCTGCAGCAGCTTGGCGAACCGCTGCAGGGTGCGCAGATCCGACATCAGTGCCTGGTCGGCGCCGGGATACTGGATCTTGACGGCCACCTCGCGGCCGTCGTGCCAGATCGCGTGGTGCACCTGCCCGATGCTCGCGGCGGAGGCCTCGTCGGCGTCGAACTGGGCGAACCGCTGGCTCCAGTTCCGACCGAGCTGCTCGGCCAGCACCCGGTGCACGTCCTTGGCCGGCATCTTCGGCGCGTTGGCCTGCAGCTTGATCAGGGCTTCCTGGTACGGCTCGGCCAACTCGTTGGGGATCATCGCCTCGTACACCGAGAGCGCCTGGCCGAACTTCATCGCGCCGCCCTTGAGCTCGCCGAGCACGGCGAAGATCTGGTCGGCGTTGCGCATGGCCAGCTCGGCGGCGATCTCCTCGCGGTCCCCGCCGGTGATTCGCCTGGCCCAGCCGGCGGCGGTCCGGCCGGCAAAGCCGACCGGCAACGATCCCAGACGGGCGGTGCGCTGGAAGGCTCGCTTCGGCGGATCGGTCATCGGGCCAACGTAACCTACCGAAAGTAGCCCGGCGACACACATTCAGGCGGTACTGCCGACACCCGGCCGGGCCATCCGAGGGCGCACGGGCATCCGCTCGCACAGACCGGCTACGGCCCGCACAGAGCCTGCAGGGCCTGCGCGGGCGACACCTGGTCTGTGCGGCCGGGGAGAAGCGCGCCCCGGCGAGCACCGTGACGACCGTCACTACTCCATTCGATTGGTCTAGACCAGAGTTCACGCATTGTTCCCCTCCGGAAGGTCGTTTGGTCTAGACCAATCTGCGATGGTTGCTCCCATGCGAATCGTGGTGATTGGTGGCGGGGTGCTGGGCACGATGCACGCCGCCGAGCTGGTCCGCCGGGGACACCAGGTGACCCAGCTGGAACGCGAGCCCGAGGCCAGGGGCGCCACCGTGCGCAACTTCGGTCTGGTCTGGGTGTCCGGGCGGTCGGCCGCCGAGCTGCCCGTGACGCTGCGGGCCAGGGAGCTGTGGGAGCGCCTCGGCGCGGACGTGCCGGGCATCGGCTTCCGGGCGTGCGGATCGCTGACCGTGCTGCGCACCGAGGCGGAGCTGGCGGTGGCCAAACAGGTCGCGGCCGCGCCGGACGCCGTCGAGCGGGGTGTCGCGGTGCTCGACGAGGCCGAGACGAGGCGGTGCCACCCGGCGCTGCGCGGTCAGTTGCTCGCCGCGCTGTGGTGTTCCAAGGACGCCGCGGTGGAGTCGCGGGTGGCGCTGCCGGCGCTGCGCGCCCACCTCGAACCGACCGGGCGTTACCGATTTCTGGCCGGGCGGGAGGCGCGCCAGATCGGCACCGGGGCCAGCGGCGCGAGCGTGCGCGACCAGACCGGCGCCCGGCACGACGCCGACCTGGCACTGCTCTGCCCGGGCGCGACCCTCACCGGGCTCGCCGGGGAACTGGCCGGCGAGCTGCCGGTGCGCCGGGTCCGACTGCAGATGATGCAGACCGCCGCGCTCGGCGAACCGCTGCCCACCGCGCTCGCCGACGGTGACTCGATGCGCTACTACCCGGCGTTCGCGGGGCCGGCGCTGGACTCGCTGCGCGCCGCCGAGCCGCAGCCGACGATCGCCGCCGAGCACCACATGCAGCTGCTCTGCGTACAGCGCGCGCACGGCGGACTCACCATCGGCGACACCCACGAGTACACCGAGCCGTTCCCGTTCGACCTGGACGAGGCGCCGTACGAGCACCTCGCCGGCGTGGTCGAGGCCCTGCTCGGCCGTCCGCTGCCGCCGATCGTGCGGCGCTGGGCCGGCGTCTACGCGCAGTGCCTCGACCCCACCCAGGTGGTGCACCGCCAGTCGCTGGACCCGGCGTTGTGGCTGGTCACCGGCCCTGGCGGGCGTGGCATGACGCTCTCGCCGGCGATCGCCGAGCAGACCGCCGACCTGGCCGGCCTCTAAACCACACGAATCCGAGGAGTGCACAGATGAGCGACCAGCCCGACATCCGACTCGCCGTACTCGATATGGCCGGCACCACGGTGGCCGACGACGGGCTCGTGGAGACCGCGTTCGGCGCCGCACTGGCGGCCGCCGGGGCCACGGCCGCCCGCGAGCCCGAGCTGTGGCAACACGTGCGGGACACCATGGGGCAGTCCAAGATCGAGGTGTTCCGCGCGGTGTTCGACGAGGACAACTCGCAGCTCGCCAACCGCGCGTTCGAGCAGTCCTACAACGACCAGATCGACGCCGGCCGTGCGGTGCCGTTGCCCGGTGCGCTCGAGGCGATCGAAACGCTGCGCGCGGCCGGCATCCTGGTCGCCCTGACCACCGGGTTCAGCCGCGACACCCAGCAACGCCTGGTCACCGCCCTGGGCTGGAACTCGGTCGCCGACCTGGTGCTGTGCCCGGAGGACGCCGGTGGGCGCGGGCGGCCCTACCCGGACATGGTGCTCACCGCCCTGCTGCGGCTGAAGGTCGACGACGTCGCCCAGATCGCCGTGGTCGGCGACACCGCCAGCGACATCCGCACCGGCGTGCGGTCCGGCGCGTCGATCGTGGCCGGCGTGCTCACCGGGGCGCACGACGGACCGACACTGCGCACCGAGGGCGCCACCCACGTACTGACCTCGATCGCCGACCTGCCCGCGCTGCTACGGCCCGCCCAGCTCGCCAACACCGCCAGCTAAGCCAGCTAAAGCCGGCCGGAGCCGGCCCAAGCCGGCTGCAGCGGACCGAAGCCACCCCTGGAGACACCGGTGAGCGGCGAGTGGTCCCATCGGACCACTCGCCACTCACGACCGCCCGGTGCGCTGGCAGGATCGGTGAGGTGACCCAGCACTCCGGCGAAACCCTGACCGACCGCCCCTCCGCGCACCCGAAGGCGGACGTACCGGACCAGCTGTTCGACGACCCGGCACAGGAGCAACGCTGGCGGGCCCGCTTCACCGCACCCCGCATCGGGCTGCCGGACTGGGCCAGGGACGCTCCGGACCGCTGCACCTACCCGTCCAACTCCAGCGGAACCTGGGAGATCTACGCCTGGGACCGGGCCACCGACCAGCATCGCCAGGTCACCAACCGCCCGGCCGGCACCCACTCCGCCACGCTCACCCCCGACGGTGGCCAGCTGTGGTGGTTCGCCGACACCGACGGCGACGAGTTCGGGCACTGGGTCGCCGAGCCGTTCGCCGGGCTGCCGGCCGGCGACGCGCCCGAGCCCGCCGTGGCACCGCCGGCGGCCGGGCCGGCGGACGCACTGGACGGCTACCCGGCCGGCCTGGACATCGGGCAGCGGGTGGTCGCACTGGGTACCGCCACCGACGACGGCAGCCGGATCTGGATCAGCCGGGACGGCGGGCCGGCCGAGCTGATCTACCAGCACGCCGAGGACGCCGGGGTGGGCGCGCTGTCGCACGACGAGACGCTGTTGGCCATCTCGCACTCCGAGCACGGCGACTCGCGGCACCCGTCACTGCGGGTGGTGCGCGTCAGCGGCGGGGACGGTGCCCAGCTCGGCGAGACGGTGGCCGAGCTGTCCGACGGTCCGGGCAAGGGGCTGAGCCCGATGGAGTTCCCGGACCTGCCCGGCGACACCCGGCTGCTGGTCGGGCACGAGCGGCGGGGCCGCGACGAGCTGCTCATCTGGGATGTGGCCACCGGGGTGCAGACCGAGCTGCCCATCGACCTGCCGGGCGAGCTGTCCGGCGGCTTCTATCCGGACGGCGCCGCCCTGCTGGTGGTGCACACGCACGCCGCGCGGACCACACTGCACCGCTACGACCTGGTCACCGCCGAGCTGGAGACACTGGGTACCGCGCCGGGCTGCGTCGGCTCGGCCAGCGTCCGCCCGGACGGCACCGTGGAGTACAGCTGCTCGTCGGCGGCCGCCCCGCCGTCGGTGCGGGCGCTGTTCCCGGACGGCACCGACAGCGAGCTGATCGCCCCGGCCGGCGAGCGGGCGCCCGGGTCCGTGCCGGTCGTCGACGCCTGGGTACCCAGCCCGGACGGCACCGACTCGAACGGCGCGGCCGTGCACGCGCTGATCGCGGTACCGGCGGGCACCTGGCCGGAGTCCGGACAGCCGCTGCCCACCGTCTTCGTCCTGCACGGGGGCCCGCACGCGGCCGACGAGGACCGGTTCTCGGCCGTCCGCGCGGCCTGGGTGGAGGCCGGCTTCGCCGTGGTGGAGGTCAACTACCGCGGTTCGACCGGGTACGGCTCCGGGTGGCGCGACGCCATCGAGGGCAACCCGGGGCTCACCGAGCTCGCCGACGTGGCGGCCGTGCACGACTGGTGCATCGAGCAGGGGCTGGCCGACCCGGCGCGCTGCGTGGTCAACGGCTGGTCCTGGGGTGGCTACCTCACGCTGCTCGCGCTGGGCACCCAGCCGGACCGCTGGGCGGCGGGCATCGCCGGTGTTCCGGTGGCCGACTACCTGACCGCGTACGCCGACGAGATGGAGCAGCTGCGGGCATTCGACCGGGCGCTGTTCGGCGGCTCGCCTGAGCAGCTGCCGGAGCGGTACCGGGCGGCGTCGCCGCTGACCTACGTAGCGCGGGTGCGGGCTCCGGTGCTGGTACTGGCCGGCGAGAACGATCCGCGCTGCCCGATCCAGCAGGTCGACAACTACCTGGACGCACTGGCCGCCCGGGGCGACCTGGACTACCGGGTGCTGCGCTTCGACGCCGGGCACGGCTCGCTGGTGGTCGCCGAGACGATCCGCTACACCGCCGCCGAGATCGCCTTCGCCCGCCGGGCCGTGCTCAGCTGAGGTAACACCCTCGTGAGTGGCTGGCGTTGCGATGGCGACGCCAGCCACCCACGAGTCCCGGATCAGACCTTGGCGACCAGGGTCACCTCGATGTTGCCCCGGGTGGCCTTGGAGTACGGGCACACCTGGTGCGCCTTGGCGACGAGTTCGTCCGCCCGGTCCTGGTCCAGGCCGGGCAGGGTAGCGGTGAGGGTCGCGGTGATCGCGAAGCTGGTGTCGTCCGGACCGATGCCGATCGCGGCCTCCACCGTGGCGTCGTCGCTGATCTTCACCTTCTCCTGCCGTGCAACCAGGCGCAGCGCACTGTGGAAACAGGTGGAGAACGCGGCGGCGAACAACTGCTCGGGGTTCGTGCCACCGCCGGGACCGCCCAGTGCCGGCGGCATCTTGACCTGCTGGTCGATCAGGCCGTCGTCGGAACGGACAGCGCCGTCGCGCCCCCCTCCGGAGGAGACAGCGTGCGCCGTGTACTTGACGTCCATGACTTGTGGTCCCTTCATGACATGAGTACCGCGCGGTGGAGCGCGTGCCCACCTCGGGCGTGCTGTGCGGTTCACAACCTTCCGCACCGGTCTACCATCAGCGACCCGTAGCGCGTCGTTATCACATCGGAAACACTCGGTGGGGATGATCGCTAACGAAGGAGGCACTACGTGGGGCTGTGGCGAGTGCACGTCGAAGTCGAGGACCGTCCGGGGCGACTGGGCGAACTGGCCGCGGCGGTTGGAGGCGCCGGTTGCAACATCGTGTCACTGACCGTGCTCGGCGAACGCGGACCGGACGGCGCGGTGACCGACGAACTCCTGGTGGACGCGGCCGACGAACGGGCCGCCACCGCGCTGGCTCAACGCATCCGAGCGGCCGGAATGGGGTGCACGCTTGCGGTACCGGCCGGGGCCGGCGAGCTGCGCGACCCGGTGACCACGTCGCTGGCGCTGGCGCGACGGGTGGCCAGCGACCCGACCACGGCCCCCCGGGCGGTGGCCAGCCTGCTGCACGCCCGGCTGCTCCCCGGTGAACACACCGACGCGGCGATCACTGTCCCAGGTGAACCGACCGGGCACACCCACCAGCTGCGGGTGCTCGGCCAGGACATCGCGCTGAACCGGGCCTGGGCGTTCACCGCGACCGAACTGTCCCGGGCCGCCGTGCTGGTGGAACTCGCGGAGCTGTGCGCCGAGGCGAGCACGGAGCCAGGTACCGGGGCACGGTCGGCCAGGCATCCGGTCAGCCTGGGCCTAGTACTGCTCGGCAACGGCTCCGAGGTGGAGCTGCGGGTGGCCAGCCCGGCCGACGGCCCGCTGGTCGCCGCGCTGCACGCGCGCTGCACCCCGGACACCCGGCGCGGCCGATTCCTCAACCCGAGCCCCACGCTGCCCCCCGGCGAGCTGGCCGAGCTGCTCACCGGGAGCTCCGGCAACGGAACCGGGCTGCTCGCGCTGACCACCGACGGCGGGCACGCGGTCGGGCTGGCGACGCTCGACCCGGACAGTGGCGGCCGCGCCGCGCTGGGCGTGCTGGTGGAGGACGCCTGGCAGGCCCGGGGCGTCGGCACCGCGATGGTCCGCCGCGCGGTCGAGCTGGCCACCGAGTCCGGCTACCTCGAGCTGTCGGCGGTGGCCCACCCGGGCAACCTGCGGATCACCCGGCTGCTCCGCCGCTCCGGGCTGCGGCCGACCGCGCAGCTGGTGGACGGCCTGTTGCGGGTGCAGGTCCAGTTGCGCCAGCCGGTCAGCGCCGCACCGTGACCAAACCTCGCCGGTAGCCCGGCGCCGCGCTAGAACTAGCGG
This sequence comes from Pseudonocardia sp. Cha107L01, assembly GCF_052566575.1. Lineage (NCBI taxonomy): Bacteria > Bacillati > Actinomycetota > Actinomycetes > Pseudonocardiales > Pseudonocardiaceae > Pseudonocardia > Pseudonocardia sp. Cha107L01. Next base: position 1,728,707 of record NZ_CP199579.1, on the reverse strand, counting down.
CATGACTCCGCTACTGGTGTTCGACGGTCAGTGTGGCTTCTGCACCCGGGCGCTCGGCTGGCTCCGGCTGCTCGATCGCCGGCGGCTCATCGACACGGTGCCCTACCAGCGGTCCGGTGTGCCCGAGCTGCTCGGTATCAGCCGCGAGCAGTGCGCGGGGTCGTTGCAGTGGCTGGGTGCCGACGGCTCCCGGGCGGAGGGCGCCGCCGCGGTGAACGCCGCGCTGGCGTACGCGCTGGCCGCGAACTGGCCGGAGCGGCTCTACCGACGCACCGCCCGCACCCAGCGCCGGCTGTACCAATGGGTGGCCGAGCACCGGCACCGGCTGCCCGGCATCACGCCGTGGTGCGTCCGGTACCCGGACGACTGCGGCTGAGCCAGATCGGCCCCTTACGGCTCGAGCAGCTCCAGGGCACGCTCCGGCGGCCTCGCCACCACCGCGCGGTCGCCGACCAGCACGATCGGGCGCTCGATCAGGATCGGGTTGGCGGCCAGCGCGTCCAGCACGGTGTCCCGGTCGGCGCCGGCCAGGCCGAGCTCTCGGTAGCGCGCCTCGCCGGTGCGGGTGATGACCAGCGGGTCGTCGCTGCCGAGCCGGCGCAGCACCTCGACCAACTCGGCCCTGCTCGGTGCGGTGTCCAGGTAGCGGACGACCTCGGGGTCGACGCCCCGCTCGGCGAGCAGGGCCAGCGCGCCCCGGCTCTTCGAGCAGCGCGGGTTGTGCCAGACGGTGACGCTCGGCTCGCTCATGCCCTGAATCGTAGGACGCCGCGCGCCGTGGTCCGGTGTTCCGGGGCTCGCTCCGGGGGGTTGTTCCGTGGCGTTGTGACCGCTCGCTCACATTTTCGGCACAAATGTGAGCCATCGCGCACACAGCCGCAAACGGTCCCCGGGCTCTCGCCGCGATCCGACCGGCGCGGCGCGTCGTCCACGGTCGTCGGTTCAGGCCAGACCGTGCACCACGGCCATCCCGTAGAGCACGGACTGCACCTCGGCGAGCGCCGCCGGGCCGGCCTCCCGTGCCGCGTCGAGTACCGCCCCGGCCAGCAACCGGCCACCCTCGCCCGCGCTGACCACGGAGGTCTTGAGGACGACGTCGCGCACCACGTGACTGGCCTGCAGCCGGTCCGAGGCCACGAACCGCCACTGCCCCACGTCGAGGCGAGCCGGCTCGGCCCTGCGCAGGAAGCCACCGGTACGCGGCGCGACGAACACCGCGCCCGGCACGCCCGCAAAGCTGGCCAGCACCGACTCCGCGCCCGGGCCGGCCAGCGCCGCAGCGAGCACCGAAGCGGCCTGGTCCTGGGTCAGGTCGTCGGACGGGCCGATCGGTGAGCTCATCGCGGTCACGCCCCTTGGTCTCGTGGTTTGCCGGGGTCCAGTCTTGCAGTCGCACCGGCGGCGGCCGGGCGGTCGTGCTCAGGCGCGCAGCGCCACCTCGGAGGCCGCCGCGAGACCGAACCCGACCAGTACGCCGCCGGTCACCCGGTCCACCGCCCGGCGCACCTTCTCCCTGGTCAACCAACCGCGCGCCCGGTCGACCATCGAGGCGATCAGCGTCAGCCAGAGCATCCCGAGAAGCGCGTGGACGGCCACCAGCATCAGCGTGGCCGGCAGCACCGCTATCCCCGGCGGCAGGAACGCCGGCAGCAGCGACAGGTAGAAGACGCCGACCTTGGGGTTGAGCACATTGGTCACCAGACCGGACCGGAACGCCGCCGCCACGCTGCCCGACCGGGGCGCCGACCCGTCCGCCGCGACCTCGGGTGAACCGCCTCGGTTGCGCCAGGCCCGCACGCCGAGCACACCCAGGTAGACCGAGCCGGCGATCCGCAGCCCGTCGTAGAGCACCGTTGACGCCGCGAGCACCGCGCTGATCCCGACCGCGCTGGCCACCCCCCACACGCCCAACCCGGTGACGACCCCGATCCCGCAGGCGATGCCGTGGAACCGGCCACCGGTGATCGATCTGCGAACCACCACGGCGAAGTCCGGACCGGGGCTGACGGTCAGGGTCGCGGCGACCGCGATGAAGGCGAGCAGCTGAGTGAGCATCGTGATCCGATGCTAGGCAGCGGTTCGGGAGATGTCTCCGGGTTTCGAAGCCGGTGTGCTGAGAACCCCGACTCGGTGTGCTGAGAGCCCCGACTCGCGGGGAAAGCGCTCGGTGGGCCGGGCAGACGCCGGCCCCCGCTCCCTGGGTAGGGAACGGGGGCCGGCGCCGGTGGTGGTGGTACGCGCGTCAGTTCGTTGCGGGCTCAGTACCCGGCGGGCGCGCCCTTGTTCTCGTTGTAGGCCTGCTCGATCTTGTCGCCCAGGTCCTTGTCGATGTTGCGCCAGTACTCGAAGGCGCGAGCCAGGATCGGCTCGGACACCCCGCCGCCCAGGTGGCCGGCGACGTTGTTGACCAGTCGGGCGCGCTGCTCGTCGTTCAGCACCTCGCGGACCATCACACCGGCCTGGCTGTAGTCGTCGTCGTCCTGGCGCAGCGTGTAGGCGGTGCGGACCATCTCACCGTCGGAGTGCCAGAGCACCTCGTTGGTGCGCGACGGGTCGGCCTTCGGGCCGCCGTAGGAGTTCGGTGCGTACACCGGGTCGGAGGCGTTGACGGTCCGCCCGACACCGTCCTTGGAGTAGCTGTGCACCTCGACCTTGGGCCGGTTGACCGGGATCTGCTTGTAGTTGACCCCGAGCCGGGCACGGTGCGCGTCGGCGTAGGAGAAGCCCCGGGCCAGCAGCATCTTGTCCGGGCTCAGGCCGGTGCCGGACACGATGTTGTTCGGCTCGAACGCGGCCTGCTCGATCTCGGTGTGGTAGTCGGTGACGTTGCGGTCCAGCGTCATCTTGCCCACGTCGATCAGCGGGTAGTCCCCGTGCGGCCAGACCTTGGTCAGGTCGAACGGGTTGATCCGGTAGGTCTTGGCGTCCTCGAACGGCATGATCTGCATCTTCAACGTCCAGCTGGGGAAGTCCCCCGCCTCGATCGAGTTGTACAGATCGCGCTGGTGGTAGTCCGCGTCCTCACCGGCGATGCGGTCGGCGTCCTCCTGGGTGAGGAAGTCGATGCCCTGGTCGGTCTTGAAGTGGTACTTGACCCAGAACTTCTCACCGGCGGCGTTGGCCCAGCTGTACGTGTGGCTGGAGTAGCCGTTCATGTGCCGCCAGCTCTTCGGGATGCCCCGGTCGCCCATCAGCCACGACAGCATGTGCGCCGACTCCGGGACCAGGGTCCAGAAGTCCCACTGCATGTCGTGGTCGCGCAGGTTGTTGGCCAGCCGGCGCTTCTGCGACCGGATGAAGTGCTGGAACTTCAGCGGGTCGCGGATGAAGAAGATCGGCACGTTGTTGCCGACGATGTCGAGGTTGCCCTCGGAGGTGTAGAACTTCACCGCGAAACCGCGCGGGTCCCGCCAGGTGTCGGGGCTGCCGCGCTCGCCCGCGACCGTGGAGAACCGGATCAGCATGTCGGTCTTGACACCCGGCTGGAACAGCGCCGCGCTGGTGTACGCGCTGACATCGTTGGTCACCTCGAAATGGCCGAACGCGCCACCGCCCTTGGCGTGCGGCTGACGCTCCGGGATCCGCTCCCGGTTGAAGTTCGCCATCTGCTCGATCAGATAGTGATCGTTCAGCAGAATCGGGCCGTCGGCACCGACGGTCAGCGAGAACTCGTCACTCGCTACCGGGATACCGGCATCCGTGGTGGTTGGCCGCGTATCGGTCACAGCGACTTCTCCTCAATGTTGTGGTGGTGAGCGGCGATGGTCGCCCGCTGGTCAGTTCTGTTCTTGGCAGTCGGGACAGAGTCCCCAGAACACAACCTCGGCCTCGTCTACCGCGAAGCCGGCGTCGTCGTTCGGAGTCAGGCACGGCCGTTGGCCGACCGCGCAGTCCACGTCCTCGGTCCGCCCGCAGCGCCGGCAGACCAGGTGGTGATGGTTGTCGCCGATCCGGGTCTCGAACCGGGCGGCCGAACCGGCCGGTTCGATGCGACGGAGCAGACCGGCGTCCGTACAGGCAGCCAGAACGTCGTAGACGGCCTGCTTGGACACCGAGCCGAGGCGCAGCGTGACGAGCCTGGCGACGGTGTCGGCGGTTGCGTGCGGATGGTCGCCGAGGACCTCCAGCACGGCGACCCGGGACTCGGTCACCCGCAACCCGGCACCGCGCAGTCGCTGCCGCGCATCGGCCGGGAGTTGGGTGTCGGTCACACGACGACCACACCACCTTTTCTGGACTTAGTCAAGACAAGGCACGCTGAGGTCGCCCGATTCGACCCATCGTGGACATCCATGACAGCCTGTCGACCCGATCACCCCACGAGAGCTGTCGGAGCCCGTTGGAGCCACCCCGGGGACGACCGCCTACCATTACGATGCGTAGTTGCCTGGACACGAAATGTCGGAGTGAAAATCGGAAACGTGCTCGTTACTCCACTGAATGGCGGTCACGCGGTCTCCCCCGCCGGTGTCACCATCAGTGACATTCGCTCCCCCGAAGAAGATCAGTAAGCGCGTCCCAGACATGAGACTCCAATGCTCGACGAGGTAGACCGAGTGGTGCATGCGCCCACTCGGGCGCGCCGCGGTCGCAACCGACGGCGCTTGATGGCGGCTGCCCTGATCCTGGCCGTCGTCGGTTCGTTGTGGATCACCAGGAGGGGGTGGTCGCCGCTGGTCTTCTCGACCAACCCCTACGAGTCCACCCCGGCGGAGAACTTCCCGGCCGGCGAGGCGGGGCTCACCCTGCCGCTTGCCGGCCCGGTGGACGGGATGACCGCCGACCAGGTGGCCGACGCGCTGGCCCGGGTCCGGCAGGCGCTGGTCGCCTCCTACCTCGATCCCCGGATGCTGGTCGACCACGACTCCGGCCCACTGCTGAACCTGCTGGCCCCGGACAGCGCGTCCACCGTCGGCCCCCGGTTCGACACCGGCGGGTACGGCACCGCGTTGATCCGGCTGACCCCGGGCAACTCGCTGGTTGCCGAGCCGAGGGTGAGCGGGCAGCTGAGCTACCAGCGGATCGACTGGAACGGCATCCCGGCGCTCGACGTCACCAGCAACTACGTGTTCGCCTACGCGTTCACCAAGCCGTCCGGCGTCGTCGTGATCCACTCCGAGACGCACTGGATGTTCCCGCTCGGCGCGAGTCTGCGACCGTCCTCGCGCGGTATGTACCTGGGGCGCACAACGGGCTACTGGCACGGCATGGACTGCGCCGCGTCCACCAAGGGAATCACCGCGCCGGCGCCGCCGGTCGACCACGACGCCGACCCGAGGTACCACGACCCCGAACCGCTGGACGCCTACTTCGACCCGAACCGCCCGGTCGGCATCACCTCGGGTTGCCGCTGACCGTCCGACAGCTCAGAGCTCGGGCTTGGCGACCCGCCTCGGCCGGCGGCCGACGAACAGCCCGCCGCCGACCAGAGCCAACATCGCCCAGCCGATCACGAGAGCCATCGCCCGATCGGTGACCGGATTTTCCACGCCCGGAGGCAACGCCCGCTCCGAAATGGGCAGGTGCCGGGTCGCGGTCGCAACGAACGGCTTGCCGGGTGGCACCGAGGCGCGCTCGTCGTGCTGATCACAAGCGACCCCCAGCAACCGCTGCTTGAGCGCCGGCAATGTGCCCTGCTCGACGGTGACCGCGCCCGACTGAACGATCGAACTGGTCGGGCCGGGTTGAGGGGTGCGGTCGGCGGCGACACCGCCGCAGGCCGCCAGTGTTGCGTCGGCGAGGTTGGCACTGCTGAGGCCGAGCACCGCACCGACGGCGCAGGCGAGCGCAACAACCAGTCCACGCACTCGGGGCACAGCATCCCTCAACAATCACTTGACGATCACTAGCTGCGAAAAGCTACCAACCGTCACTGCGGCCACACGCATTCGCCACCCAATAGATTGATGAGGTCGTGTCGTAGCGGCTGAATATGACTCACCGCAGCCAAAGTCAGCCTCGCTGAACGCGGTCCGTGACAACCGCTCGACCTGAAGAAGTACCTGACACAGACCGGCCGCGGGCCGCACAGACGTTGCAGGGTCTGTACGAGCGCGACGGGCTCTGTGCGGACGTGTGCGGGCGTGCGGGCGTGCGGGCGTGCGCGGCGTGCGGGCGTGCGGCGGGGTTAGCGGAGTTGGGGGGCGGCGGTGTTGCGGAGCGCGGCGCCCAGCTGGGATGCCGTCGCCGGGTCGTGCCGCGCGGTCGTCGCGAGCATGGCAACCAGCTGGTCCACCAGCCAGCTCTCCAACCGTTCGCGAGCCAGCTTGCCCTCGCGCAGCCACGCCACGCTGGAACCCTCCACCACGGCGAACCAGCTGCGCAGGGTCAGCTCGAACATCGGCGCCGGCCGGAACACGTCATCGGCGTCGACCCCGTTGGCCTGGCCGACCCGCTCGCTGACGATCCGCACGACGTGCTCACGCACGCTGTCCACCAGCTCGTTGGTCTCCGGGGTGGCGATCACGGAGCCGGTACGCAGCAACGCCACATAGGCACCGGCATAGGTCTGCGCGGAGCCGAGAAAGGCGCTGAGCGAGTACCGGACCTGGTCCAGCAGGCCGGCGTCCGCCGGCGGCGTGATCACCGCCAGCAGCTCGTCCACGACGGCGCGCAGGGCAGCCACCCGCAGGTCATGGATGTTGGTGAAGTACCGGTAGAACAGCGCCCGGGACACGTCCGCGGCCCGCACCACGTCGTCGACCGTGACGAGGTCGGGCGGCTGGTTGGCGAACAGCCCGAGTGCGGTCTCGATCAGATGCTCGCGACGCCGTTCCGGGCTCATCCGGCGTGGCGAACGGCCGCGGCCCGCCGGGTAGGCGTAGTCGATCCGCCCCGGCACGTGATCCGAGGTCACAGGTCGAGCACCAACCGATCTCCCCCCGCCCGGGACACACAAATCGTCATCGTCGTGCCCCGCTCCTGCTGGGTGAGCACCCGGTCGCGGTGCTCGACCGCGCCCTCGAGGACCCTCGTCCGGCAGGTCCCACAGAAGCCCTGCCGGCAGGAGTAAGCCACATCCGGCAGCCGCTCGCCGACTACCTCCAGCAGCGACCGGTCCGCCGGAACCTCCAGGATGCCACCGGAACGCGCCAGCTCAACGGTAAATGGCCGACCGCCCAGCACCGGTGGCGCGGAGAACCGCTCCACATGCAGTGCGGCCACCCGGCCGGGCGCACCAGCGGTGTTCATCGCGGCACGCACCGCCGTGAGCATCGGCACCGGACCGCACAGGTAACCGGTGGTCTCGCCGCTCGGCGCGAACTCGAGCAGCTCGGCACCGGTCGCCGGCCCACCGTGCTCGGCGTCCGCCCTGATCACCACCCGGGACGGGTCCAGCTCGGCGATCTCGTCGAGGAACGGCATCGAGCCGCGGTCACGGCCGGCGTAGACGAACCGCCAGTCGGCGCGGGTGGCCGCCACCGCCCGCAGCATCGGCAGGATCGGCGTGATCCCGATGCCGCCGGCCAGGAACAGGTACCGCGGCGCCTGGATCAGCGGGAACGCCGACCTCGGGCCGCGCACCGTCAGCTCGGCGCCCTCGGCGAGCCCGTGCACCTCGTGGGAGCCACCACCACCGTCGGCGATCCGCCGCACCGCGATCCGGTAGCTGTCGCGGTCGGCGGGGTCGCCGCACAGCGAGTACTGGCGGACCTGACCGGAGGGCAGCACCACGTCCAGGTGGGCACCGGGCCGCCACGCGGGCAGCGCCCCGGCGGCCCGCTCACCCCGCGGCCGCACCAGCCGCAGACTCACGACGTCGCTGGCCTCCGCGCGAACCTCTCGCACCACGACCCGTAGCTCACGGTTCACCGCGACGACCGAAGGGCGCCGGCCCAGCGTGCTGAACCGGCCGCTCATCCTGATCGCCGCACCGAACGTGCGGAAGAACCGGGTCGGCTCCGGGATCGGCTCCTCGGTGGCCGGCCGCCGGAGCGACTCCGGCCGCGGCGCGATCACCGGCGCCGAACCGGCCGCCGTGGCCACGGCTGCTCCCTCGGCCGGTGCGCTGCCGTTCGAGGCGGGCTCGGGGTGCGGCACCGGCGCGAAGAGTGGTTCCGTGCTCACCGCCCGGCTCGCTCGTCGGCGGCCATCGCGGCCGGTGAGGTGGCCAGGTAGGCGACCGCCTGGCTGGTCGAGCCGTACTGGCTGGGGTGGTAACCGGGCTTCAGGTACGGCACCACCAGCAAGAACAACTTCCACAGGCCGGGCAGGTCGTAGCGGCGGCGGGCCCGGATGGCGTCCCGCAGCCGGGGCCGGCGCCGACCGGTCGGGTCGTTGGCCATCAGGAACCGCACACCCAGGAACCACATCGCCGCCATCCCGGGGGCGACGATCAACATCTGCCGTACCCGGCGCAGGTAGCGGCCGTCCAGGTGCTGGTAGAGCTCGAACGCGACCGCCCGGTGCTCGACCTCCTCGGCGCCGTGCCAGCGCAGCAGGTCGAGCATGGTCGGGTCGACGTCGGCGGTGTCGAGCTCCGGGGAGTTGAGGATCAGGTCGCCGAGGAAGGCGGTGAAGTGTTCGATCGCGGCGACGCCCGCGGTCCGCTCGATCAGCCACTCGGTGCGGCGCCGGTCGGCGTTGCGGCCGGTGAACTCGCGGTCACCGAGCGCCTTCCGGAACAGCCAGCGGACCTGTCCCACGTACGGGTCCGGGTTCAGCTGGTGCGCGGCGAAGTGATCCAGCACGCCCTGGTGGGACTCGGCGTGGATCGCCTCCTGACCGATGAACCCGCGCACGTCCTCGGCCAGCTGCTCGTCCTTGATCAACGGCAGCGCCTCGGTGAACACGTCGACGAACCACCGCTCACCTTCGGGCAGCAGCAGGTGCAACACGTTGAGCAGGTGCGTGGTGAACGGGTCGTCGGGCACCCAGTGCACGGGCAGCTGGGACCAGTCGAACCGGACGTCTCTCGCACGCAGCGCCACCTGGTCCGGATCGTCGACCACGCCGGCCGACTCGACCAGGGACAGCCGCACTGGCTCACTCACCGAAGTCTTCGCTGGCTCACTCACCAACGTCACCTCATCCCCGCTACAGGTTGATCTCGCGCTTGGCCGCCGCCCGCAGCACCGCCGGGGTCAGCCGGGACAGCACCAGTGCGACCTTGGCCTCCGGCGTCACCGGGGCCACCGCGGTGTTGCGCTCCACGGCGCGCACGATGTCCTTGGCGGTGCGTTCCGGGGTGAAGTTCCGGCGGCCGTACGCGGCGTAGGTGGCTTGCTGGCGGCGGCTCTGCTCGCTGTCGTCGGTGCCGACGAACCGGGTGGTGGCGGTGATGTTGGTGTGCACCAGACCGGGGCAGATCGCCACCACGCCGATGCCGTGCTCGGCCAGCTCGCCGCGCAGGCACTCGCTGAGCATCAGCACGGCGGACTTGGTGGTGGCGTAGGCAGGCAGGCCGCGCGAGGGCAGGTAGGCCGCCGCCGAGGCGATGTTGACGATGCGACCGCCCTCGCCCTGGGCCTTCATCGGCTCGCTGAACACCTGGCAGCCGTGGATCACCCCCCACAGGTTGACGTCGATGACCTTCCGCCAGTCGTCAAGCGAGGTGTCCGAGAACGGCCCCGCCATGCCGATACCGGCGTTGTTCACCACCACGTCCGGCACCCCGTGCTCGGCGACCACCTGGTCGGCGAACCGGCGCATCGCCTCGGCGTCGGCGACGTCCACCTGGTACGCGGTGGCCTCGACGCCGAGGCCGGCGGCCAGCGCGGCGGTGGACTTGGCGGAGACCTCGTTCAGGTCGGCGATCACCACGTCGGCGCCCCGCTCGGCGAAGGCCAGCGCGGTCGCCCTGCCGATGCCGCTGCCGGCCCCGGTGACGACCACCAGCGAACCCTGGTGCCGGCGCTTGCGGGCGGGCTGGCGGATCGCCGCGGCCCGGGTGCTCGCGCGCCGCAGACCGCGGGCGGCCGGGGCGCCCTCGACGTGGTCGACCAGCTCGGACACGCAGCGGGCCACCACATCCGGCCGGCTGCGCGGCAGCCAGTGCCCGCCCGGGATCCGGCGCACCCTGGCCTCGTTCGTCCAGTCGCCGATGTCGGTCTGCAGCGGACCGGTGACGAACGGGTCGAGGGTCGGCGAGAGCACCTGTACCGGGACACTCGTCGCCCTCGGGTGCGGCCGCAGCAGCCGGGGCAGCATGTTCTCCCGGTAGAGCGCCAGGCCGCGCAGCCCGTCGGCCAGGGCGGGCGGTCGCTGCCCCTTGTCCGCCCAGGTCAGCAGGCCCATCAGCCGGGCGAGCACGCCGCTGCGCCAGGCCAGCTCGGGGATCAGCGGGAGCTGGAAGAAACCGATGTAGCCGGAGGCCGCGAACTGGGTGAGCAGCTCGCGCAGCCCGCGCGGGGTCGGCCGGCGCAGCCGGGCGCGGGACCAGGCGCCGACGTGGTCGAGGTCGGGGCCGGAGATCGAGGTGTACGAGGCGACCCGGCCGTCCAGCCGCTGACCCGACCGCTCGCCGGTGATCGCGTGCCAGCCCTGGATGGAGCCCCAGTCGTGGCCCAGCAGGTGTACCGGGCGGTCCGGGCTGACCGCGTCCGCCACGGTGGCCAGGTCGTCGGCCAGCTGGTCGAGCTGGTAGCCGGCCCTGGTGCGCGGCTCCCCGGACTCACCGGCGCCGCGCACGTCGTAGCTGACCACGTGGTACCGGGCGGACAGCTCGTCGGCCACCGCATCCCACACCGTGTGGTCGTCCGGGTAGCCGTGCACCGCCAGCACCGTGGGGGCGGACCGGGCACCCCGCTCGTGCACGACCAGCTGCACACCGTCGCTCGCGGTGACCCGCCGCGTGCTCGGCCCAACGTTGGCTGCATCCGTCGCGGCGTCGTCGCCCGAGCCCCGCACGTCGGCGTTGTGAGACATGTTGTCATCATAGACAGAGCGTCAACAGTCCGTCGATCACCGGATCAGGTCCGGCACCGCCCTCAACGGAGTAACGCCCAGGTGTAGCAGGCGGAGGCGGCCAGCGGCACGACCCAGCGGACCTGGTTGCCGGCGCTCCAGCGGCTCAGATAGTCGGTCCACGGCGTCACCGAGCCGGCAGCGGTCGGGTCCAGCACCGCCAGCGCGTCGTTCATCGGCACGTGGAAGACCATGGTCATCACGATCGAACCGAGCAGGTAGAGCACCGAGCCGGCCAGCAACGGGATCGCGTAGGACTGCCCCCAGCCGCGCACCGCGAACACCCCCAGCACGACGCTCACCAGCGCGGTGCCGAACATCGCCAGCATCAGCGGCGCCCGCACCGCCGTGATGTTGATCGACTGCATAGCCGCCATGCCCTGCGCCGCCGGCATCCGGGCCAGCGCCGGCATCACGAAGCCGGAGAAGGCGTAGAACACGCCGGCCACCAGGGCGGAGCCCAGGATTCCCAGCACCGTCAGTGTCACCAGAAGCGAGCTCATCGTGCGCACCCCTCGTTGCGTGTCAGCCATGCTGAGAATGGAACCGCCATTCACCGAGACGGTCCATCGCTTAAGAGCGCAGAACGATGCGCGATCGTCTCTGGAGGATCGGTCGGCGACCCTCTAGCCTGAGAACGGTGGACTCGATTGCCGGTCTGCTCGACGGCCCGCGAGCGCGGGAGGCCTTCCTGCTGCGCTCGCTGCTGGACCCGCCGTTCTCGATGCGCATCCAGGACGAGGCGCCGCTGACCCTGGTGGCGATGGTGCGCGGCTCGGCGTGGGTGCTGCCCGACGTGGGCGAGCGGTTGTCGCTGCACACCGGGGACGTGGCCATCCTGCGCGGGCCGGACCCGTACGTCATCGCCGACGAGCCGGACACCCCGGTTCAGGTGGTCATCCTGCCCGGGCAGGTCTGCACCAGCCCGGAGGGCGCCGAGCTGACCGGCATGCAGCGGATGGGCGTGCGCACCTGGGGCAACACCGGTGACACCGCCAGCGCCACTGCCACCGCGACTGACAGCGACACCGCCAGCGCCACCGACAGCGCCACCGACAGCACCGCCGGCGCAACCGTCATGCTGACCGGCACCTACCAACTGCGCAGTGAGACCAGCCAGCGGCTGCTCGACGCGCTGCCCCCGGTGCTGGTCCTCTCGGCGGACAGCTGGTCCAGCCCACTCATCCCGTACCTGGCCGAGGAGATCACGAAGGACGAGCCCGGCCAGGAAGCGGTCCTGGACCGGCTGCTCGACCTGCTGCTCATCGCCGTGCTGCGCGCCTGGTTCGCCCGTCCGGAGGCGGCGGCGCCCGGTTGGTACCGGGCGCACGGCGACCCGGTGGTCGGGCCGGCGCTGCGGCTGCTGCACCACAACCCGGCGCACCCGTGGACCGTGGCCACCCTGGCCAGGGAGACCGGGGTGTCCAGGGCCGCGCTGGCCCGCCGGTTCACCGAGTTGGTCGGCGAGCCGCCGATGGCCTTCCTGACCGGCTGGCGGCTCACCGTCGCGGCCGATCTGCTGCGCGAGCCGGGCGCAACGGTCGGCTCGGTGGCCCGCAAGGTCGGCTACGCCAGCCCGTTCGCGCTGAGCACCGCGTTCAAGCGGGTCCGGGGCATCAGCCCGCAGCAGCATCGGGCCACCGCGTCGGCCTGAGACGGTCTGAGGCGACCCGAGCCGGCCCAAGCGTTTGAACCTGGCACGCACCGGTTGCAATTGGTGACACTCATTAGCCCGAAAGGGCCCAACAGCGGCCCGGCTGACGCCCAGATGGCGTTGTACGCTGCGTACAAAGAGTCGCCCAACCTTGGGCACGGAGAGCCATCGCCGCACAGCCAGATGGCCCATAAGCTCGATCGCTGCCCTTGGCAAATTCTCGTCGGGAGTCGATGTGGATCTCGCAAACCCGCTTACCGCGCGGGCTGTCGCGAGTGTCACGCGCCCCAGTAACCCCCGGTGTCCCGCCCGCCCCGATCGGGGTACGGGCCGGATGCGCACTTTCGCCCTCATCGCGGTCGCCGCGCCGGTCACCCACCGTCGTGTGCCGCGCAAGTGCGTGCTCCCCGTCGGAACTTCTGTGGTCACCCCGCCACCGGGTCCGAGTCGAAAGGTCGACTACCCCCATTTATCGGGCGGGCGCAGTAGCTGACCAACAGAAGTCCGTCGTCCGGTCCGCCGGGCGACACAGCGAGGAGATGTCACCGTGGGTTTCCTGTCACCGAAGCTGCCCCGGGGCTTCGACGTGCAGCTATGGCATCTCAAGCCCCGCCGCGAGCGTATCCAGCCGCTGATCCGGCACTGGACGGAGAACGGCTTCGGCACTCCCTGGGTGGTCTACCTGCTGTACCTGGCGAAGATCGCCGGCTGGGGATTCGCCGGGCTGTGGTTCATCCGGACCACCCCGGGCATCGGGCCGCTGAGCGATATCGCGCACTGGTGGACCGAGCCGGTGGTGTTCCAGAAAGCCGTGATCTGGACGCTGCTGTTCGAGGTGCTCGGACTCGGTTGCGGCTTCGGCCCGCTGACCCTGCGGTTCGTCCCGCCGGTCGGCGGCTTCCTGTACTGGCTGCGCCCCGGCACCGTCCGGCTGCCGCCGTGGCCCGGCCAGGTGCCGCTCACCCGGGGCACCACCCGCACGCCGCTCGACGTGTTTCTCTACCTGGGGCTGCTCGCGGCGGCGACCTGGCCGCTGCTCTCCCCGGCCACCCACCTGAGCGCCGGCGTGACCGACCCGGTGCTGACGCTCGCCCCGAGCACACTGATCCCGCTCGCGGTACTGCTGCCGCTGATCGGACTGCGGGATAAGACGATCTTCCTGGCGGCCCGCGCCGAGCATTACTGGGTCACCCTGCTGGTGTTCTTCCTCCCGTTCGCCGACATGATCGTCGCCGCCAAGGTGATCATGGTGCTGATCTGGTGGGCCGCGGCGACCTCGAAGTTGAACCGGCTCTTCCCGTTCGCGGTCTCGGTGATGTTCAGCAACAGCCCGCTGGTGCCCAAGGTGATCAAGCGGCTGCTCTACCGCGAGCTGCCCGACGACCTGCGCCCGTCCGGGCTGGCCAAGGCGCTCGCGCACACCGGTACCGCCGTCGAGTACCTCGTGCCGCTGGTGCTGCTGGTCTCGCACGACCCGCTGATCACCGGTTGCGCGGTGCTCGTGATGATCGCCTTCCACCTGCAGATCCTGGCCTCGCTGCCGCTCGGGGTGCCGCTGGAGTGGAACTTCTTCATGCTGTTCTCGCTGGTGTACCTGTTCTGGGCGCACCAGCCGTACCAACTCGGCGCCGTCGGCCACCCGTGGTTGCCCCTGCTGCTCGCCATCCCCGTCGTCTGCGTGGTGACCTGGGGGAACCTGCGCCCCGACCAGGTCTCGTTCCTGCTCGCGATGCGCTACTACTCGGGCAACTGGGCGACCTCGATGTGGGCCCTTACCCCGTCGGCCATCGAGAAGATCGACGCGAACACGGTGAAGTACCACGGGTTCGCGAAGAGCCAGCTGCGACTGATCTACGGCGAGCAGGTCGCCGAGGTGATGGCGCACCAGGTCTATGCGTTCCGGGCCATGCACCACCACGGCCGCGCGCTGTTCGGGCTGCTGCCCCGCGCCGCCGGGGACGACCACGAAGAGGCCTTCGTGCTCGAGGGCGAGCTGGTGGCCGGCGTGGTGCTGGGCTGGAACTTCGGCGAGGGGCACCTGCACAACGAGCAGCTCATCGCCGCGCTGCACGAGCGCTGCGGGTTCGAGCCCGGCGAGCTGCGCGTGGTGCTGCTCGAGGCGCAGCCGCTCGGCTCGGACCGGCAGGAGTACCGACTGGTGGACGGCGCGACCGGTGAGATCGAGCGCGGCCACGTGCTGGTCGCCGACCTGGTGGACCGGCAGCCCTGGGAGGTCGAGGACCTGCCCACGTACCCCGCGGCCAGGATCGCCCCGACCGGCCTGGTCGTCACCCCCCGGCTGTCCGCGACCGGCGGATCCGTCGACGCCGCCTGAGCCCTTTCGCGCTCGCACAGACCGGCCGCGGCTCGTACAGACCGTGCAGGCTCTGTGCGGCCCGCACCCGGTCTGTGCCGCCGCTGAGCTGCCTACAGGCCGGTGCGGATGAGTACCGAGGTGCCCAGGTGCTGGCAGGCCAGTAGCGCGGTCTCCACGTCGAGGCGCCGCTCGCTGATCGGCCGGCCCCGCACGTCCTCGGCCTTGCGCAGCCGGTAGCGCACGGTGTTCTTGTGCAGGTGCAGCGCCACGGCCGCCTCGGTCAGGCTGGCCCCACTCTGCAGGAACAGCAGTACGGTCCGGCGCAGCTCGGCCATCGGGTCGTCGTCCAGCGCCAGCCCACCGAGCACCTCCGCCACCCAGCGCCGCGCGGCCGCCAGGTCCCTGCTCAGGAACACCGACAGCGCGACGTCGGCGAACGCGGTCACCCCGGGGTCGTCGTCGCCCCGGATGTTGGCCACCCGCTGCGCGCCGAGCGCCTCGTGGTGCGAGGAGCGGAACCCGAGCAGGCCCACCGCCGGGCTGCCCAGCGCGACCCGGACCGGCGAGCCACGCCGCCGCAGCTCGGCGTCCAGGCCGCCCGGGTCCACACCGATCGCCTTCGATCCGGAGATCCAGACCCACAGGGTGCGGTCGTCGGCCAGCACCGCGAGCGGCTGCACCCCGGTGACATCGGCGATCAGGCCGGCGGTGGCCTCGACGTCGCGCCCGCTGTCCGGCGCGGTCGACCAGACCACCGCGGCGAGATGGCTGCCGTGCATCCGGTAGCCGGTGAGCGCCTCCGCCGTGGTCGGGTCCAGGTCTTCGTCGAGCAACACCGTGCGCACCTGGACGGCCCTGGTGGCGGCGGCCCGCTGTCCCCACAGCTTGCGTTCGTCGTCGTAGATCTCCACCAGCGTCTCGGAGACCCGGTCGATGTAGGCGGTCTCCACCGCGGCGGTGTGTTGGGTGGCCGCCAGCAGCACCTCCGGTGCGGGATGGTGCCGGCCCACCGCGTTGAGCCACCACTGCAGGAACAGCGCGCCGCCGAGTCGGTAGGCCCGCAGCAACGACTCCACCGGCACGTCCCGCTGCGCCATCCTGCGCACGTAGTGCGCCGCGGCAGCCGGCACCTCCACCTGGTCGACCGGGATGCCGTGGGCGAAGATGTCCATCGCCGTGGCCAGGTTCGAGTGCGCGCTGGCGACCAGTAGCTCGCGGATGTCCTCGTCCTCGAACCGCAGGTCGGGGATCATCTGGACGAAGTGCGCGACCAGCTCGTCGGTGAGGAAGGGCAGCGCGGGTTCCATCTCCCGCGCGACGGCGGACTCCAGGTCAGCGACCGCCTGAGCCGCCACATCGGTCACCGATCCGACGCTACTGCACGGGGGCCCGCGCGATCTTCGTCCGGCGGGACGACCGGCCGCCACCTCCGGGTGGTCCTCGAAAGATCACGAGTTCCGAACCGGACTCTGGTAAGACGGGCTGATGGCCGGACCTCGACGAGCAGCGTCCCGACGAGCCCCGGCGTGAGCGCGGACGGGGACGTCTGGGTCGGCATCGACCTGGGCACCCAGAGCGTGCGGGTGCTCGCGGTGTCCGGCTCCGGCGAGGTGCTCGGCAGCGGCACCGCGGCGCTGGAGAGCCACCGCGACGGCCCCCGGCACGAGCAGGACCCGGCGCGGTGGTGGCGGGCCGCCCGGGACGCCTGCGCCGGCGCGCTCGCCGGGCTGGCCGGCCGTCGGGTCGGCGGGGTCGCGGTGGACGGTACGTCGGGCACCGTGCTGCTCGTCGACGCCGCCGACGGGCGCCCGCTGACCGCCGGCCTGATGTACGACGACACCCGCGCCGCCGGATACACCGACCGGGTCAACGAGGCCGGTGCGCAGGTCTGGGCCAGCTTGGGTTACCGCCGCATGCAGCCGGCGTGGGCGCTGCCGAAACTGCTCTGGCTCCTGGACGAGCACCCCGACCTGGTCGGCCGCGCGACCCTGGCGCACCAGGCCGATGTGATCAACCGGGCGCTGGTCGGCGGGCCGGTCCCCACTGATCTGAGCAATGCGCTGAAGACCGGTGCGGACCTGATCCACGAAACCTGGCCGGTCGACGTGCTGGACAAGCTCGGGGTACCGGAGCGCCTGTTGCCCGGCCTGGTCCGCTCCGGGACGCCGATCGGCACCGTGTGCGCCGAGGCCGCCGCGCTGACCGGCCTGCCCGAGGGCACCCCGGTGATCGCCGGCTGCACCGACGGCTGCGCCGCCCAACTGGGTGCCGGAGCCCTGGCGGTGGGCAGCTGGAACTCGGTGCTGGGCACCACCCTGATCCTCAAGGGCGTCACCGCCGAGCTGCTGGCCGACCCGCTGGGCGTGGTCTACTCCCACAAGTCGCCGGACGGGCGGTGGCTGCCGGGCGGCGCGTCGAGTACTGGCGCCGGCGCGATCGCCCGCCAGTTCCCCGGCCGCGACCTCGACGAACTGGGCGCCACAGCGGCAGAGTTCGAGCCGGCGGGCGTGCTCGCCTACCCGCTGGCGTCGGCCCGGGGTGAGCGCTTCCCGTTCGTCGCACCGGACGCCGAGGCTTTTGTACTGGGCTCGCCGCGCGACGACCGCGAGCTCTACGCCGCGATGTTGCAGGGCATCTCCTACATCGAGCGGCTCTGCTTCGACTACCTGGCCTCGCTGGGCGCCCCGGTGGACGGCGACCTGCTGCTCACCGGCGGCGGCACCCGCAGTGCGTACTGGTGCCAGCTGCGGGCCGACGTGCTGGGCCGGCCGGTGAAGCTGCCGGCCAGTGCTGAACCGGCCCTGGGGATGGCGGTGTTGGCGGCCACCCCGGGCCGGGCGCCGGCCGACGTCGCTGCCGAGATGGTGCGGATCCGGACGGTGATCGAGCCACACCCGGCGGCGGCCGGCCGGTTCGACGAGCCGTACCGGCGCCTGGTCGGCGAACTGGCCCGGCGGGGCTGGCTGCCCGCCGACACGGCCGCGCTGGTCGCCGGCCGAGCGAGCTGACCCGATCGGACCGGCCGGCCGAGCGGACACGCCCGTTTCCGACTATGGTCAGTTGGAAAAGCCAACTCATAGGGGCGAGCATGCCACGCAGCACATCGGCGACGCCACACCAGGTCAACCGCCTGACCATCGCCACCGGCGCCGAGTACGGGGAGTTCCGCGAGCGCTACCAGCGGGCCGTTCCGGCGGTTCCCCAGGACGACCTGACCGCGCTGGCCCGGCGCGGCGCCTCCTGGCCGGAGATGCTCGACTGGGTCGACTCGATCGCGCCGCTCGGCTTCCTCATCTACTTCCGCATCGAGATCGACCAGGCGATGGGGCTGGCCGGGCACCGCACCCGAGGCACCGAGTACCTGATGGGCAACCACACCATCGCCGAACGAATGTTCCGGCACGACCCGGCGGTCATGCTGCACGCGCCACTGCGGACCTTTCTCTGGCAAGTTCCGGACGGCACCGCCAGCCTGGCGATCGACCAGCCGAGCACCGTGTTCGCCAGCTACCGACGCCAGGAGATCACCGAGGTCGGCCGGGAGCTGGACCGTAAGGTCGCCGCCCTGCTGGAGCACCTCGACGCACCCGTGCCGGCCGAGCTACGCGCCGGCTGACGCAAGACCGGCCGACCACTTCAGAACGCGGCGACCCGGCGGCCACCTCGCCGAGCTCGCCGCGCCACCGTGACCGGGGGCCGGGTGGAGTTCGTCAGGACCGCGACTGAGCAACCCGGCGAGGCCACGGCTCGGATCCGGACCAGCGCGGACACCCTCCGGGCCGTCGTCTTCGGCGGCCTCACCCTGGCCGAGGCCGAGGAGGCCGGCGCACTGCACACCGAGGGCGACCGACAGGGTGCCGAGCGGTTCGTCGCACTGTTCCCGCGCCCCAGGGACCTGATCACGCCGCGTCACCGACAGGGCGGCTTGGTGTCGATCCTGGCACGACTGGCGCGTCCCTTGTCACCGAGACCAACGTCAGTCGGGCATTTTTCGCCCAGAACCAGACTCAGGTCGACCTCGACGCACCCCCCTTTCAGGCCAGCGGCCTGAGTCAGTCGGCCGCTCACCGACTGTGACCGTCGCGGCGTAGCGGTGGGCATCGACCTGTCGATCATGACGGCGAGCCCCGGCCTGAGCGTCGGTCACCTCAAGTCGCTCAGTGGAAGGCCCAGCACAGCCACCACCTCGACGGTCCGAGGCGCAGCCTCTCTTGGAGAATGCCGCTCGACGCGAGCGGCGATCCAGTCGGATGCATCGCAAGGCGGGTGTCGTCCTCGGGGTGGCCAATAGCGGGCGGCGCACGCTCATGCGACACTTCGGCGAAATCGTGGCAACGATGCAGTCGCAATGTCGCAACGGCTTCGGAGTGGTGACCAGATGAGCCCAGAGACCCGTACGCACCAGCAGACCGACCCCCAGACCGGGGCCGACCCGCACCAGAACGCCCCGGACCGCGACACGGCACCCGGCACAACGCCTGGCACGAGGCCCGACACGGCCAGATCCGCCGCCCGCGCCGAACCGGTCATCGAGACCAGGGCGGGCGACAGCCGGGGCGCACGCCTGCTCGGCCCACTGCTGCGCAGGACGATCCGCCGGCTGATGAACCGGGGGCGGCTGACCCCGAGGCTGCTGCGGCTGGCCTACCTGGTGGACTACCTGGGACTGTTGCTGCCGGCGCCGCGCGGCGCCCGGGTACGCAGGGTGGCGTTCCCCGGCTTCAAGGCCGAACTGGTGGCCGGAGCCGGCGTGCGCGGCTCGGAGAACACGGTGCTGTACTTCCACGGTGGCGGCTTCTTCAGCTGTGGTCTGCGCACCCACCGCAGGCTGGTGGCCAGGATCTCCCGCGCGGCCGGCGTGCCGGTGCTGAACGTCGCCTACCGCCAGTTGCCGGAGGTGAACCTGGCCGCGTCGGTACGGGACTGCCTCGAGGCGTACCGACTGCTGCTCTCCCGGGGGTACCAGGGCCACCAGGTCGTGTTCGGCGGCGACTCGGCGGGTGGCTATCTGGCGTTCGCGGTGGCGCTGGCGGCAATGGCGGAGGGACTGCCCGCGCCGGGCGGCATCGTCGCGCTGTCGCCGTGGCTGGATCTGGACTGCACGCACAGCGCCGCCCACCCGAACGGTGCCACCGACCCCTACATCCCGGTGCAGCACATCGCGGCGCTGCGAGCCCTGCTGGCCGGTCCGGACGACGCGCTCGAGTCACTGCTCGAGGCCGACCTGTCCGCGCTGCCGCCGGTGCTGATCCAGGTCGGCTCCGTCGAGGTACTGCGCTCGGACGCGGAACTGATGACCGCCGCACTCGCCGCGGCCGGGGTCGCGGTCCGCCTTCAGATCTGGCTGCGCCAGGTGCACGTGTTCCAGGCCTTCGCCGACTTCGTTGCCGAGGGCCACCTGGCCATTGACGACATCGGCGGCTTCATCCGCGCCACCACCCGCCGCGCCGACGACGCCGCGGCGGCATGATCGCGGTTAGACCTCGGCACGACCGAGATACCTCCCGAAGGAGTACCCATGCCCAGCCTCGACCGCGACGGCGACGTTTTTGTCCTCAACCTCGGCGACACCGAGAACCGTTGGCACCCGGACTGGCTGGCCAGCGCCAACAAGGCCCTGGACGAGGTGGCGGCGACCGAGGGCCCGCGCGCGCTGGTGACCACGGCCACCGGCAAGTTCTGGTCCAACGGGCTGGACCTGGAGTGGGCCGGTGAGCACCACGACCAGTTCAGCAGCTATGTCGCCGAGGTACACGCGCTGCTCGCCCGGGTTCTCGAACTGCCGATGCCGACGGTGGCCGCGTTGCAGGGCCACACCTTCGCCGCCGGCGCGATGCTGGCACTGGCACACGACTTCCGGGTGATGCGCGAGGACCGGGGCTTCTTCTGCCTGCCCGAGGTGGACATCCAGATCCCGTTCACGCCGGGCATGTCCGCCCTGATCCAGGCCAAGCTGACCCCGAGCGTCGCACTGGAGGCGATGACCACCGGCCGCCGCTACGGGGGCGCCGACGCGCACAAGGCGGCAATTGTCGACACAATTACCGCCGAGGATGCGGTGCTGTCCAGTGCAATCGAACTCGCCCGCCCGCTGGCCAGCAAACCCGGCGCCACTCTCGGCATGATCAAATCCCGAATGTTCCCCAATGCACTGGCCGCGTTGCGCAACGTCGACGCGAACAACTTCGGCTAACCATTCGATCCCGAAAATAGTTTGACGCCAGTTAGGCCGCTCACCTCACCATTCGTGCCGGCGATCGCTAAGAGTTACCAACGCGCCACCCGTTCGTTGAGAGTATTGCCAGGCGTGTAGCAGTGATCACCTTGACGGCGGGGGGCTTTACCTCGTCTGCTTGTCGGTAACAAGACCCGGACCGGGTGCGATGTTGTCACTAGGTCGGGGGGCCCTCGGGTCTTGCCGGTGAGCCTTTGAGGGGGGGCTTTCGTGTTGATGGTGATGCGATCGTGGAGAGAAGTCGCGCCGAGGCAGGGTTTTGTCAACGCCGCACGCGGCGACAGGGCTGACACTCCGACGAATCGCACATCCCGATGACGACCCCGTGGTGGTACTACGTGCTTGGCACACCACTCGGGGTTCTCGGGCTCATTCGATGGTCATTGTGGCTGGTCAGGCGGGTGCCCGCGGTGCTGTACGCCCCGGCCGGCGGTGACTACCGACTGCCGCTGAGCGTCGTCGTGCCGGTCTACCAGGAGAAGCCGGGCACGTTCACCCGCGCCATCGAATCGTGGCTGGCCAACGGGGTCGAAGAAGTCATCCTCGTGATCGACATCACCGACACCGTATGCATCGAAATTGCACGTCAGTATCCGGTGACCGTGATCACGACCGAAGTTCCCGGAAAACGCGATGCGCTGCGAGTGGGTTGGAACGCGGCCAGCACTGAGCTCGTCGCGCTGGTCGACTCGGACACGGTCTGGGCGCCCGACGTGGCCGAAGAGGTGTGCAAGCCGTTCGCGGACCCGCGCATCGGCGGCGTCGGAACCAGGCAGAACACCCACGACCGGCAAGGATTCCTGTCCCGGATCAACGACATGTTCCTTGATCATCGCTACTTCGACGAAAATGCGTGCCAGACCCGGTTCGGGCGGGCCGTGTCGTGTCTGTCCGGGCGGACCGCCGTCTACCGCCGCGCGCTGCTCCTCGAGGTCGAGCGCGACTTCATGACCGAGACGTTCTGGGGCGTGCCCTGTCTCTCCGGTGACGACAAACGGCTCACCACGCTCATCCTGGAGCGCGGTCACCTCACCTATCTGCAGCGCACCGCGCGGGTGTGGTCGACCTTCCCGACGGCGTGGGGACGCTTCGTGGCCCAGCGGCTGCGGTGGGCCCGCAACACCTGGCGCTCCGATCTGCGCGCGCTGTCGAGCCGGTGGGTGTGGAGCCACCCTTTCCTGGCGTACACGATGCTGGACAAGGCGGTCAGCTGCTTCACACTGCTGGTCGGGCCGGCGTTCATGACCTACGCACTGATCAACCACCACTGGCTGTTCGCCGCCGTGCTGGCCGCCTGGTGGCAGATCTCGCGCTCGGCGAAGCTGCTCCCGCACCTGACCCAGCGGCCGTCGTCGTTCTTCTACATCCCCAGCTATGTGGTGGTGTCCTGGGTGATGGCCCTGATCAAGATCTGGGCCCTGCTGACCATCCGGACCCAGCATTGGCTCACCCGTGACGTCGCCGTGCGGAACGGCCAGGTGGTACGCACCGCCGCGACCCAGGACGGAACAACATCGTGACCCGGAGCCCCCGCACGACCAGATCCGCCCGCGTGGCCACCGGCGCACTCGCGGCGCTGCTCATCGGCATGACCGTGCTTCCGGGCGCCGCCGCGGCACCGGTGCCGCGTGCCGCGGCCAGCTCCGAAACCGCCAAGTCCGACCCGGTCACGCTCGCCGCGCTGTTCGACAACAACAACGGTGACGGCGACCCGTTCGGCGGCAGCAACTTCGGCGCCCCCGGCCCGCCCACCATCACCATGGCGGAGATCCGGGCGGCCCGGGCCGCCGAGCAGGCCGCCCGCCGGGCCGCGCAGGCCGCCCGCCGGGCCGCGCACGCGAGGGCGATCGCCGCACACCGGGCGGCGAACGCCGCGCGTCGGGCAGCGAAGGCGCAGGCGGCGGCCAACCGGCGAGCGGCGCAGCGGGCGGCATCGGCAGCCTCCGCGCTCGCCAACTGGAACCGCACCGGCCGGCCGAACCAGCTCGTGATCGTGCGCGGCCGGCACATCGACCTTGTCGTCAACGGCCGGATGACCAACCGGGTGGTCCGCGCCGCCGGACCGCTCACGCTGGCCACACTGGCCAAGTACCTGCCCGCCGGCTGGCTGTCGCTGCCCGGTAACGGATCCGCCCAGCTGACCGCCTCGGTCGTGCTCACCGCGGGGACGCTGCTGGACAACGGCCCCGACGTGCACGTGCTGAACCTCGCCTCGGGGCCGAACTCGAACACCGCCGCCGGTCTCTGGGTGGGACACGCGACGCTGAACCTGCACGGCCTCACGGTCAATGCCGTCGACCCGCCGGCCGGCACCCCGGCCGCGACCGCACAGCGCGGCTTCCTGGTCGCCGGCAACGGCGGCACCCTGAACGTGGCCGACGCGACGCTGACCAACCTCGGCGCACCGCCACCGGTCAAACCCGTCGTCCCGCCGGCCCCCGCACCGAGCACGCGGGCGGTACCGGGCGCCCGTACCCCGCCGACCCCGGCACCCGCCCCGGTCGTCCTGCCCGCCGGCACCCGGAACGAGCCGGGCATCGCGTTCAGCCCGGGCAGCACGGGCTCGGTGGTACGCAGCACGCTCAAGGGCAACGGCATCGGCCTGAAGCTCGCCGGCTCGCGCAACGTGCACCTCGACACCGTGACCATGACCCAGTCCAAGGCGGACGGCCTGGTGCTGCGGGGTGATCAGGGCACCACGATGAAAGCGGTGCACAGCCAGCACAACGCCGGCAACGGCGTACTGGTCAACGGCGCCAGCTCACCCCGCCCGATCAGCGGCTTCGACACCCTGGGCAACCAGCGTTTCGGGCTTGCCGTGATCCGACAGAACCAACCCCAGATCAGCAACGTGACCAGTGTGGGCGATCAGGCCGGCGGGGTCCGGCTGACCGCGACCACCGGCGCCGCGGTGACCAACGTGAGCAGCACCGACAGCCCGGTCGGCCTCATCGTCAACGGCGGCAGCAACCACCTGAAGCTGACCGGCGTGCACACCAGGGGCGGCTTGCGCGGCATCGTCGCCACCGGCGGCGTCAGCGCCCTCGAGATCGCGTCGGCGCAGGTCACCGACGCGGGCAGGGCCGGCATCGCGGTGGCCGCCACCGACGCCAACCTGCACCAGCTGACCATCTCCGGCTCCACCACCGGGCTGCAGATCAGCGGCCGGGCAGCGCGCACCACGGTCACCGACGCACACGTCAGCGGCGGTCACACCGGCATCCGGATCGCCGAGGGCGCGAGTGTCGTGGCACTGAACCAGGTCACCACGGACGGGGTCAGCGGCACCGGGATCAGCACCGCCGCCCCGGGCACCAAGATCACCAACGCTCGGGTCACCGGCGGTACCACCGGGATCAACGCGCGCGCCGCGGCGGACATCACCAGCACCTCGGTCAGCGGCGTCAACGAGGCCATCCACAGCGGCCCGGCCGTCCAGGTCACCGGCAAGAAGGTCGATCTGCTCGCGGCCGCCACCGGCGTCAAGGTCGACCCCAACGGGGTGTTCCTGCTGACCGACTCCCGGGTGCGCGCGCACCTCGCGCTCCGAGGGCAGGTGGACCTGTTCGGTGCGAACACGATCAGCCCGCCGCCGTTCAACTGGGTCGGCGCGTTCGGCGTCCTGTTCATCGCGCTGGCCTTCCTGCTGGAGCTGGCACACTTCATCCGCCAGCGCCGCAAGGTGCGGGTCGCGTTCGCTCCGGTCAAGCGGGCAGTTCCCGTCCCCGCGACGGCGACAGCACCGGCACCGGCACCGGTCGCGGCCCACGTGGTGGTGACCCCGGCGATGGCCTCGGCGGTGGCCGGCGGCACGGTGGCCGGCAACACGGTGGCCGGCGGCGGCCGCGGCGAGTCCCTCCTGGAGATGGAGCCGCCCACCGAGGCCATCCCGATCGTCGCGCCGCCCAGCACCCCGACCGTGGCACCGCCCAGCACCCCGACCACCGGGGTCAAATGGCCGGCCTCGCCGAGGCGCGCGGCGGCCGCCAGGGCGACGATCGAGCGGGCGGACGAGCCGGCCTTCTTCGAGCCGGTGGCCGCCGAACCGGCGCCCTCCCAACCGGCAGCCGGCGAACCGGCAGCCTCCCAACTGGCAGCCGAGACCGGGCCGGCCGCGGACTTGGGTCAGGACCGGCCCGACCCGGCCGCCGAGTCCGAGCCGGAGCCCGCCGCCGGTGAGAGCGCCGGCCGGCGCCCGTCGCCCCGGCCGCGATCGCGCACCATGAGGCCGAGCCCGCGCCCGAGACCGACCCCGTACCGCCGTTCGAATGCGCCCGCCGCGGAAAGCAACGCCACCGACACTGCGACCGGTGACCAGCTGGAAACACACAGCAACGGCACTGGGCCGTCCGACAACGGCGACCGCACGGTCGAAGCCCCAGTGGCGGTAGACGCTCCGAACACGGGGGCCGAAGCTAATCGCCATGACGACACGGAGGACCCGGAGATCCGGGCGGCGTCCTAGCGGACCGGCCGGTAGCGGCCTGCTCGCGATGTTGTTCTGCGTCGGGCTGGCCCTCGTCACCGCCTGCGGTTCACACGGATCGGCGGGACGGGGCGGGCCGGGCCCGGCAAGCGGCACCCCGGGGCCGGCCCCGACCCCGGCGACGCTCGCGGGGTTCCTCGGCAACGGCCTGTCGTTCTGGGATCACGGCTCGTTCGGACTGGACCGGGCCGAGCTGCTCGACGACCCGGAGGCCCCCGGCGGCAAGGTGCTGCGGGCGAGCTACCCGAAGGGCTCCGCCTCACCGACAGCCGGCCGCGACGACAACGCCCCCGGCGGCGGCACCCAGGCCTACCTGCTGCTCGCCGAACCGAAGGACGCGCTGACCCTGCGGTACCAGGTGCGCTTCCAGCCGGGGTTCGAGTTCGTCAAGGGCGGCAAGCTGCCCGGTCTGTTCGGCGGCACCGCGGGCAGCGGCGGCGAGCACCGCGAGGACGGGTTCTCCACCCGGTTCATGTGGCGTACCGGCGGCGCCGGCGAGGTCTACGCGTACCTGCCGGAGCAGCAGGGCTACGGCGACAGCCTGGGGCGCGGCTCCTGGACGTTCAGCACCGGCGACTGGAACCAGATCGCGCAGCACGTCGAGCTCAACACACCCGGCCAGGCAAACGGCTCGGTGACCGTCTGGCTCAACGACAGCGAGGTGTTCCACCAGTCCGGGCTGATCTACCGGAGCAGCGCCGACCTGCACATCGACGGCGTCTTCTTCTCCACCTTCTTCGGCGGCGAGGACACCACCTGGGCGAGCCCCGCGGACCAGTACGCGGACTTCGCCGGGTTCACCCTGAACTGACCTGAACCGAACTGGACTGACCTGATCGGCCGGGCTACCGGGAGCAGGCGACGTCCGGGGTGGTCAGGTAGATGCTGTTGAGCCACACGTGCAGCAGCGTGTCGACGGCGCGGGACTCCTCGAGGGTCGGATGCTCGGCGGCGAAGACCGTGTGCATCACCCGCTCGTTCATCAGGTTCAGCGCGACCGCGAGATCCCGGACCGGTATCCCGGGCGGAGCGGCCCCCCGGTCCCGCTCGGACTGGATGATCTCCTCGGTCTGCCGGACCCACTTCTCCATCACCCGGGACCAGAGCTCGCGTACCTCGCTGTTGCCGGCCTTGGCCTGCGCGGCCGCCACCGCGACCGCCCGGTGCGCGCTGAAGGTGGTGAAGAACGCGCTGATCCCGGCCCGCCACAGCGTTGCCGGATCCTCGGTCGACTGCCCGACGAGCCCGAACGCCGCCGAGTCCGCCTCGACGTTCACCCGGTCCAGCAGGGTGAGCAGCACCGCGTCCTTGGACGGGAAGTAGAAGTAGAACGTCGGCCGGGAGATGCCCGCGCCCCTGGCCAGGTCGTCAATGGAGATCTCGCCCAGTGTGCGGTCCGCCAGCAGTCGTTCCGCGGTGGTCAGAATCGCCTGTTCGCGGTCGTCGCCGGACGGTCGGGTGCCGCGCCGGCTACGGGACGGCCGTGCCTTGTCGGCGGCGGGTAGCGGAGCCATGAGAGCGGATACTACACCCCGTTGAGTTACTCAACAGAGTGTTGACTGAGCTGACATACCGTTGGTACCGTGCCTCATGCCCGCAGAACACGTTGACGTACTGATCGTCGGTGCCGGTCTCTCCGGCATCGGCGCCGCCTGCCATCTGCAGCGCGAGAGCCCAGGCAAGTCCGTCGCGATTCTCGAGGCGCGCGGCGCCATCGGCGGCACCTGGGACCTGTTCCGCTATCCCGGCATCCGCTCCGACTCGGACATGTTCACCCTCGGGTACTCGTTCAAGCCGTGGACCAATGCCAAGGCCATCGCCGACGGTGACGACATCCGCGAGTACGTCCGGGAGACGGCCCGGGAGTACGGCGTCGAGGCGAAGATCCGGTTCCAGCACCGGGTGGTCAGCGCCGAGTGGTCCTCCGAGACCGCCCGCTGGACCGTGCACGCGCACCGTGACGACACCGACGAGACAGTGCAGCTGACCTGCTCGTTCCTCTACACCTGCTCGGGCTACTACCGCTACGACCAGGGCTACACGCCGGACTTCCCGGGTTCGGACGAGTTCACCGGCCAGATCGTGCACCCGCAGCACTGGCCGGCCGATCTCGACTACGCCGGCAAGAAGGTCGTCGTGATCGGCAGCGGGGCGACCGCGGTCACCCTGGTGCCGGCGATGGCCGAGACGGCCGCGCACGTCACCATGCTGCAGCGCTCGCCCAGCTACATCCTGTCGATGCCGGCGAAGGACGCGGTGGCCGACACCCTGCGCGACAAGCTGCCGGCCGGCGTGGCGTACCCGATCATCCGCTGGAAGAACGTGCTGCTGACGATGCTGATGTTCCAGCTCAGCCGCCGGGTACCCAGCGTGGTGAAGTCGGTGCTGCGCAAGGGCGTGACGGCCCAGCTGCCCGAGGGCTACGACGTCGACAAGCACTTCAAGCCCCGCTACGACCCGTGGGACGAACGGCTGTGCCTGGTACCGGACGGCGACTTCTTCAAGTCGCTGCGCGCCGGCCGCTCCTCGGTGGTGACCGACCGGATCGAGCGGTTCACCGAGAAGGGCATCCGGCTGACCTCCGGTGCCGAGCTCGAGGCGGACGTCATCATCACCGCGACCGGGCTGAACCTGCAGGCCGTCGGCGGCATGCAACTGACCGTGGACGGCAAGGACGTCAACCTGCCGGACACCGTCGCCTACAAGGGCATCATGTTGTCCGGTGTGCCGAACTTCGCCCTGACGCTCGGTTACACCAACGCCTCCTGGACGCTCAAGGCCGACCTGGTCGGCGAGTACATCTGCCGGCTGCTCAACCAGATGGACGCCCGCGGCCAGCAGATTGTCACCCCGTTGGCACCTGAGGCCGGCCAGCCGCTGACCCCGTTCCTGGACCTGAAGTCCGGCTACGTGCAGCGCAGCATCGACTCGCTGCCCAAGCAGGGGCCGGCCGCGCCGTGGAAGGCCTACCAGAACTACGTGCGCGACCTGTTGCTGCTGCGCCGAGGCCCGGTGGACGACGGCCTGCGCTTCGGCCGGGTTCCGCCGCTGGTTGCGGTGCCCACACCGGCCGCAACAACGGAAGCCACGCCGACCACCGCGTCCGCCTGAGCGGTCCCGCTCCAGTCCCGGTCAGGCCCTCGACGGCACCGTCCGTCGGGGGCCTGACCGTGTGCGCTCGAAACCTGACCGACGGCGAACCGATCCGCTATGCCGAGGCCGGCAGGGTCGGGTGCCGCTCGAACAGCACCGTCCCGCGCACGATGGCCTCCTTGTAGAGCGCCGCCAGCCGGCCGGTCAGCACCGCTTCTCGCGGGGTGTCGTCGGCGTGCACGAACTGGACGAGCCCGTCGCGGCGACCGAGGCTGATGCACTGGTTGAGGTACCGGTACCGCAGCGGACGCGGTTCCCGCCCGGCCAGCTCGGCGGCCATCGCCCGGACCGCCTGCTGGGCCGACGGCAAACCGGTGGCGCACGCCATCCGCAGCTCCAGCCCGTCCGCCCGGCGGATCGCCGCCGCGTCCCCGACACCGCTCACCTCGGGGTGCGACACCGAGCGCAGAGTCTGGTCCACGATCATCCGGCCGGCGCCGTCGACCGCGAGCCCGGCCCGGCGCGCGAGGTCGGACACCCGGAAGCCGGCCGTCCAGACCACGGTGGCCGCGGCAACATGATCACTCCCGGCCCCGGTACCGGGCGCCCGGTCACTCCTGGGCGAGTCACCCGGGGCCGAGTCACCCCCGCCGGCAAGCAGCAGGCCGTCCGCGCGGACCTCGGCCACCCGGGCGCACTCCCGGACGTCCACGCCGAGCCGCTCGAAGGTCCGCCACAGGTACCGCCGACCACGCAGCGACAGCGCCTCACCCAGCACGCCGCCGGTCACCAGCCGCACCTTGAGCCGCGGCAGCGTCTCGGCCAGCTCGGCGGCGGCCTCGATACCGGTCAACCCACCGCCGACCACCGCCACCGTTTCGCCGTCACCACTGTCGGCCAGGTGCGCGCGCAGCCGGGAGGCCTCCGGGTACGAGGCCAGCGGGTAGGCGTACCTGGCCGCGCCCGGCACCGAGTCGAGGTCGGCCTGGCTGCCGGCGGCGTAGACCAGCCGGTCGTAACCGAGCTCGTGCTCGCCGAGGCGCACCGTGCGGGTGCCAGCGTCGATCCCGGTCACCCGGTCGACGACGAGCCGTACGCCGGTACCTCGGAGCAGGCCGGCCAACGGCAGGTCCCGCAACGGCTGGCCGGCCGCCAACTGGTGCAGCCGCACCCGCTCGACGAACCGGTCACCGGCGTTGACCAGAGTCACCTCGGCACCGGTCCACCGGGCCGCGAGCTTGGCCGCCGCCAGGCCGGCGTAGCCGGCTCCGACCACCACGATCCGTGTTGTCATCCCACATCCCTCCGTCCCCCCTTGGACCCGGTAGCGGGGCGGATCGTGACAGCGCGGGAGCGTGGTCTAGCTCACACCGGTCCTGCCGAGGGGCACCAGCGCGAGCAGTCGCGCTCCTGAGCAGCGGCGACACTCAGAACCAGAAGGTCGGCTGCTCGATGCCGAGGCGGACCTTGGCGTACCGCTTCGTGGCGGCGGCCGAGAAATAGATGTGCTGCGCGGCGGCGTGGATGTCGCGGAAGCACCGCTGCACCGGGTGGTCGGCGTGCATGGCGCCGACGCCGGCGAAGCCGACCACGGTGTCGACCGCCTCGATCGAGGCTCGCATAGCCTGCTGGGCGGCTAGCAGGAACCGGGCGCGCTGCTCGACGGTCGGCACATCACCGGCGCGGGCGCTGTCCCACATGGCGCCGATGGTGTCGAAGACGAGGGCGCGCGCCGCCTGCAGGCCGCCCTCAGCACGGGTGAGCGCGGTCTGCAGGTCACCGTCGTCGGCGATCGGGCCCGGGCCCGGTGGGCGGAACTTGGTCGGTGCGAACCCCGCGAGCTCGTCCAGCGCCCGCCGGGCGACACCGAGCGGGAAGCCGACCAGGAAGGTGCCGACCAGGGTGAAGAACGGGAAGCGCCACAGTGGGCCGTCGTGGCGCGCCGGCTCGAAGAACGCGGCCATCGTGTGCCGCTCGGGCACCAGCACCGACTCTGCGACGACGTCGTGGCTCCCGGTACCGCGCAGGCCGGCCGCGTCCCAACTGTCGACCACCGAGCCACTGACGGCCGGGAACACCGCGAGCCGCCAGTCCGGTCCGCGCCCGGGCAGTAGCCGAGGCTGGTCGCCGTCGAACACCATGGCGCCGTTGATGAACAAGTCGGAATGCAGACAGCCGCTACTCATCGCCCAGCTCCCGCCCAGCCGGAGCTGGTCGGCGCCGACCGGGACCAGCCGACCGGTCGGCGCGAAGACGCACGCGCTGACCACGTCGGTCCGCCCGCCCAGCAGGCCAGTGGCGGCCACCGGGTCCAGCCAGGCCAGGAACGCGGTGCCGTTGCCGATCAGGACCGTCCAGCCGGCGGAGCCGTCGGCCCGGCAGAGTTCCTCGATGATCTCGACGATCACGGCGGGCGGTAGTTCCGCGCCACCGAGCGAGCGTGGCGTGGCCAATCGGAACAGTCCGGCGCCGCGGGCGTCCGCCACCAGGTCCGGCGGCAGTGTCCGGAGCTGCTCCGACTCGCGTGCCCTGGCACTGAACCGCGGCGCGATCGCGCGGGCGGCGGCCAGCGCGGCCTGGCTCGTGTCGACAGTGGGGTGCTCCGCCAGCATCAGCCGCTCCTGAACTATTGTGGTAGATGACCGTATATTCGATATAGGAGTCTCTACTCAAGTGGCCGAGTCCGTCAAGCCCACCCGGCGCTACGACACGACCCGACGGCGGGAACAGGCCCGGGAGAACCGCGGTCGGGTGCTGGCCGCCGCCAGCCGACTCTTCCTCGCGAGGGGGTACGCGGACACCGCGATGCCCGAGGTCGCCCAGGCCGCCGGGGTGTCCGTGCAGACGGTGTACAAGGCGTTCGCGAACAAGGCGACACTGCTCAAGGCGGTGTTCGACGTCTCGGTCGCCGGCGACGACGAGGCCACCCCGATGGCCGAACGGGACGTGATCGGTGCCATCCGGGCCGAACCGGATGCGGCACGGAAGATCACCCTCTACACCCGGCACCTCGCCGAAGGGGCGATGCGCCACGCCCCGCTGCAGCTGCTGGCCCGCGACGCCGCCCATGCGGACCGCGCGGCGGCCGAGGTCTGGGCGCAGATGCGGCAGGAGATGCTGACCGCGATGACCTATTTCGCGGAGGACCTGCTCGGTACCGGTCAGATTCGCCGCCACCTGGTCCTCGAGGACGTCCGCGACGTGCTGTGGACCTACCACGCCCCGGAGCTCTACGAGCTGCTCGTGCTGGAACGCGGCTGGTCAGCGGACCGCTATGGCCTCTTCCTGGGCGACGCCATGATCAACGCGGTGATCGCCGACGGTCCGGCCGATCAACTTGCGATGTCCTAGAGTCCCGAACCGACCACCCATCGCTACGATGTGAGCTGTGCCACATGGCGCACGGGGGTGAGTGGTGTCGGATTTCAGCGGTGAGCGCATCGCCGCCGCGGTGGTCGGGGTGCACTTTCCCGCCAGGAACTGGGAACTGCTGGCCTGGGCGGACTACAACGGCGTGGACTCCGACATGCGCCGGGCACTGTGGGCACTACCAGCGGGCAACTACCGTGACCTGGCCGATGTCGTGGCTGCCGTTGCCGCCACCTCGCGCCGAGGTGAGCCTCCCCGGAGCTAACCGGTCATCGGGCAACACCCGGGGTCTGAGCACTCCGCCAACTGGCCCAACGGGCCCAATCTGACCTCGCTACCGGGCGCACGCGCAGGGCCATTTGTCGGCCGCCCAAAAGTGTGTGATGCACATCTCCCCCGATTGGGGTACAAATAGAGGGTCCAGTGCAGACGCCAACCCCCCGGACGTCTGCTGATGGACGAAAGGCGCGGGGCAGTACGAAACGGGCAACCCCCCGACTCGTGATCGTGCCGCCCCGCGCCTGCCATCGCCGCCCGACCTCGACCCCGAAACTCCGCCGGCAGCGGCACGGGGCCGGTCGGGGCGGCACCTGGACCGGTCGGTCCACCGTGGGCGGACAATCATCCGGGAGTGGACGAATTCACCACGACCGAAACCCGTCGACTGAGTAAAATAGCGCGCCCGCAACACACCGGTCTTATCTCGGGTGGCGGTTAACCATTAGCGGCTTGGCATGGCCTCCGCACACCTGGTCCCATTATTCAATGGCGCGATCGCGCACCTCTGAGGCTAAGATCCACAACAACTGACCCCGAGGGAGCGGTCCCACTTCCTCGCCGACGAAAGAGACCAGCGGCGGATTAAAAGATTGCGGGCAATTGCCCTGACGGACCGCCACCGAGAGCCATCTCGGACAAGCGACCGAGCGGCGGGGTCAGCGTCGCCAAGGGCACCACAACCAGGAGGCAGCATCATGATCCACAGTCGTATCCTCACCGCCGTCGCGCTCGCGGTGACGATCACCGCGGCGGGCGCGGTCCCGGCATTCGCCGCCACTCCCACGGCCCCGCCGACCGTCACTCCGACGGCCGCCAGCTCGAATCTGATGGACCCGCCCCGGGGCAACCGGGACTACCAGCGCGGTTACCGGGCAGGCTTCGGAACCGGCCACAACGATGGGTTCTCGCAGGCCCGGCGGACGTGCCACCGGGAGAACCGGTTCGGCCGCAACCAGAGCCGGTCCACGCGCAATCAGAGCTACGACCGCGGCTACGGCGATGGTTACAACGCCGGTTACAACGGCGGCTTCGACCAGGGCCTGCGCCGGTTCTGCCACGGCCGCGGTCGCTGAGCGACCGCTGACCCCCGGCCAGTACCGCACCGCCCGATCGGCGGCTCCGAGGTACTGGCCGGGACGGGTCGGTAGAGCGCGCGGTGCCTGAAGTCCGACACCACGCTCTAATCCCAACGGTTACTGACGGTCCCTTTCCGGCACCGCCGGTCACTCCCGCAATAGCGGGCGGCGAAGCGCGACAAACGTTCTGGCCTATCGCGCTACCAGCACCCGCCGATCAGTGGACGACCCCGGCGCGCATAGTGAGTGCGACCATATGCGCGCGGTCGCCTGTGCCGAGTTTGTGCCCGATCCTGGCCAGGTGACTCTTGACGGTCAGCGGGGAAAGGCTCATCGCCTCGCCGATCTCCTTGTTGGACTGGCCGTCCGCGACCAGCTGCAGCACCTCGACCTCACGCGCCGACAAGTCGCGCGGAGTGTTGTCACTGCCGGGCACCTTCGCCCCGGTGACGAGCATCGGCGCCAGCGTCGGGTCAGCGTAGACACCGCCGCCCAGGACGTGCTTCACACCGTCGGTGACGACGGCGCCCGTGGCCGACTTCAGCAGGTACGCCTGCGCGCCGGCCTTGAACGCCGAGCGCACCGCGTACGCGTCGTTCGACGAAGCCAGCACCACGAGTCGTTTCCAGCCCATGGCGCGAAGCTCGGCCACAAGTTCCAGGCCGTTGCCGTCCGGCAGGCCGAGATCGAGCACCGCGAGGCCACAGGGGCCGGTGGCGCGGGCCTGGGCGCGCGCTTCGGCCAGCGAGGCGGCCTCGTACACGGTGCCAGCGCCCATGGTGCTCAGCCGCCCGACGATCGCCTCACGCAGCAGTGGCTGGTCATCGACCACCAGCACGCTGAATAACTCCTCCCGCTGCTGTGGAAGCAGCGCGGGAGGGCGCATCGCCGTGGTGCGGGGGACCTCACGGGCGCCGGGCACGTCCGGACGCCCGATCGAAGCGTGGACCGGGGCCCGCTCCGGCATCCTGGACTGGGAGATCGGAGCTGTGCCTACCAAGCTGTCCATAACAATCCTTCCTCCCGTCCGAGGGCGGGAGCATTATCGGCACTACCGGCGTGCGAATCTTCTTTTGGAATCTGTGGGGCTTTCGTTCAACGAACGCCGAGACCGCGGCTCCGTGCCGACTGGCTCGGCCGTCTACGCCGGCCCTCGCCTAACATCGGCGGTATTCGGGCCTGCGCCAGATCGTGGTGACCTGTCGGGTGCGCTGGCCGATGAGGTCGAGCAGCACATCGGTGTCGAAGTCAGGGAGCGAGCGCAGCTGTGCCACGAGCCTGGTCGTGGCCGGTTCGCTGAACCTGATCACGTGCCAGCGCCCGTCGGCGGTACCGAGCAGGAACGAGGCATGTTCCTGCCAGTCACCACCGCACGCGGTCCATACCGCGACCTCGGTCAGGTCGGCGACGCTGGCGAACAGCTGTCTCAGGTCGCTGTCGGTGATTCCGGGCGGGGCGGCCGGGCGCTGCGCGAGGCGGCGCAGCGAGTCACGCAGCGGAGTCCGCGGTGTGGGCGGCAACGGCGCGTAGCGCACACGGTCCAGTTGGATGCTGTGCGAAGGTGGGGTGTTCATGAGCTGCCTTCTGACTGGGGAAGCGAAAAGACAGGCGAAAGCCAAGTCGCGCAACTCCGCGAAACGGGAGGTCCTCGCGGTGCTCGCCACGGCTTACAACCGCTCTGACTGACAGATATCGGCCTCGTCGCCGAGCCGGGGAGCCACGACGAGGGCGGACTGATCGGTAATGCTTCGTCGGTGCGCGACGCACGACCGCGATTGGCGTGGGCGAGTGCCCCTAGGGCGGTGTCGCCGCCCTCGGGCCGGGTCCGCCGTCGCTGAGCCATCCGGTCGTGTGTTCACGCCTACGAGATCGGTATCTGGGCCGCCGCGTTACGCCAGGTGGCTCGCACGCCTCTTTCGAGTGATGATCGTTGGGGGACCTTGGGCCGTGACCTGGCTGTTCGTGAGCGGGTGGCGGACTACGAGAGAGCCGACGGCACGCGGTCCAGCCGATCCGGACCGGAACGTCTCCAGCTGAGACGGGCGACGACCTCCGGCACGTGACAGACTTTGTTACAGCAGGTCCCGGACCGCTGCCGGCGACCGGACGAACGCCAGACACCGCGGGAGGCTTCCATGATTCTCATCGTCCTCAAGAAACAGATCCGTCCGGAGAAGCGCGACGAGTGGCTGGCCGGGGTCAAGCAGTACACCGCCGCCGTCCGGCAGGAGCCCGGCAACGTCTCGTTCGACTACTACGAGAACGCCGAGACGCCGAACGAGTTCGTGATCGTCGAGACGTTCGCGGACTCCGACGCGGGATCGGCGCACGTGGCCACCGAACACGCCAAGAATTTCTTTGCCTGGGTGCCGGCCATGATCGCGACCAAGCCCCAGATCAACTACCAGGACATCGACGGTGCGGCATGGTCGGACATGGCGGAGGTCTCCCCGGAGTGACGGACCTGAGCCAACGCTGAGGAGTACGGCGGCACAATCCCGCCGGGACAGCCCGCCGAGAGACCCTCGATCGGTGCACAACACGGCGCCGCTTTCGTAGGATCAGCACGTCAGGCGCCGATTCACGGCAAGCCTTCTGCGATTTCGCAGATTCACCCGAAAGAGGCCGTAACCTTTTCGGGATACCACGTTGGCCCATTTCGTGTACCTCGATGCCTCTTCACTACAAAGGTCCGCTATCGTTGGGCAACGCCAGTAGGGCTCCCCCACTCGCCGCTGGCAGTCAAGGTGGTTGTCGAGAGACTCCCGCCGATTTGAACAGGAGACCAACTGTGCTGAAGAAGGCTGGAATTGTGGTGGCGACTGCCGCCGCCGGTCTGCTCGCCCTGAGCCCGCTGGCGTTCGCCGGCGACTACAACGGCGACTCGGGTGGTCACCACCACCACGGTGGCGGCGACGACAGCGACAACGACCACAACAGCAGCGCGAGCTGCCACCAGGACAACAGCGCGAAGGACAAGACCCACGGCATTCACGGCCAGGCCGGTCTGGTCAACGTTCAGGACACCGTCGTTCAGGTTCCGATCCAGGCCTGCAACAACAGCGTCCTCGAGGGCGTCCTGGGCATTCTCACCAAGAACCAGAAGAACTCCGACGACCACGGCTGAGGTCCCGACCCCCGCTCGTGTGCTCCGCCTCGACAGAGCACGCTCCCCCGGGGGTCGGCAAGACTGAGCGATGAAGGACGTCAGACTCCGGTTGCGTAGTCGCGCACTCCAGTACGCGCGGACGCGCACGGCCTGCCGACCAGCCGCGGCTGGCTGTCTTGGGGAATCTGAGTAAGGCGTTCCGAGGGGCGGGTCCCGGTTTACCGGTGACCCGCCCCTTTTTTGTGCGCGCCGAGCCGGTCGCCGACTCGGCGCGCAGGAGATGGGGCGGTACAGCCACCGCGTCGTGCGGCCCGGATGCGAGCGCTCACGACCTTTCGTCGCAGGCTTCCGCACGCTCGTCTCGCGACCGTTCTACCTGCGCATCAGGGGCTTGACGACGCTGGATCGACGGGAGTACAAAATGCGCCGGCGATGACGCTGAAATAGCTAAAGGCACCGCACGAGGCGGCGCAACGGCACGATGTACAAGGATTGTGGGGGTAGAGGAGCGGTCTGGATGGAGGCGGTCGTCGGCGGCAATTCCGCCGCACGCCAGACTCCCGAACTGCTTTCTCCTCCCGAGTGGGCCGGCCCGGCCATTTCGCTGGGTCGGCCCCCTTTCCTATCCGGACCAGAAGAAGTGATCGCCTGACTTTCGTCGCGCCCGGCTACCGCTGAGGTGCCAAACTGGAGCTCCATCGCGTGGGCGGGGTCCAGCGGGGATCGAGGCGCAGCGCGACCAGGGTGCTGCGCCGACAGACCGCGAGGCGAGGCGAATGTCGGACGCCTTCCCGGTGACAGTCGGCGATACTTGCGATCAGGCGACGCAGGACCACGGTGGTGACGCCGGCGCCGAGCGCGTCTACCGCGGCGGTGGCCTGGTCGAGCGCCCGGTCCACCATGTCGGTTCCGCTGTCGTCGCGCAGCGCCGCGAGCGCAGCGCTGACGGCATCGACCGCCAGGGTCAGGTCTGCCTGCCCTTCGGCATCGGCGGTGTCGTGAACTGTCCGGTAGGTCGTCTCAACGAGCATGTCTGCTCCTCCTCGCCCAGCGATACCCAAAGCTGGACCGACCAGCCGCGCGAACGATCACCGAGCTAGGTGTGGGCGGGCGCAGGTCCGGGTCGGTCAGTGGGAGCTCACTTCATCTCAGTCCTCCCCGCCCGTTCCGGGTCAACCACACGTTGACCCATAAAGTCAACATACCATTGACAGCGGTCAACTTGCCGTTGACCCCCCGTGATCAGGCTAACCTTGATCGGTGGCGGGACGAGCGACTTCCAAGCAGGTACGGCACGCGTTGGAGGCCTACGAGTCCGCCCACGACCCAATGGACGCGTTGTCGGCCGCCCGCCAGCTCAAGGAGGCCGCCGAGGCGCTCGAGTTGGCCGCGGTGGCCGAGCTGCGACACCAGGGCGGCACCTGGGTGCAGATCGGCACCGTGTACGGCACTACCAAGCAGGGCGCTCAGCAGCGGTTCCGGGCGTCTCTGCCGCACAAGTGACCCGATTCCCCGGGTGGCCGGCGAGCTCGTCCCACCGCCGCACCGGCCGGCGCCGAACCTGCTCCACGCTGTGACGAGCGTGAAATCCGTCTACGGTCACGCCATGAACCTCACCGCGCACCCGATCGTTCTGCTCGCGGCGGACCTGGAGGCACGCGGTTTCCTCGCCGGTGTCGGGAAGTTCCTGCTGTTCGTGATCGTGGTCCTGGTCCTCATCGGGGTATTCATCGGGTTCAAGGTGTCCAAGCGCCGTCGCTGAGCAGATTTCCGGCGCGGGACACTAGTGTCCGGTCAGGCCGGATACCAGCCCGCCGACGAGTCCCGGGTCCCGCCGCTCGCCCGACCCGCTTCCCGAGTCGTCCGGGTGGTCGGACTGCTTCGATGAACCCTGGTCCGATGACCCGAGCAGGCCACCCACCACAGGCTCCAGGTTGATCGGCAGTACGCGCCCGAGACTGGTTCCCTCGGTGCCGCCGGACAGTGGACCGCCCTTGAGCCGCTCGACCCCGCTCACCACCCCGATACCCAGGGCGAAGATCACCACAGTCCAGACCAGCAACCGAGGCCAGGCACGGCGGCGGTTGCCGGTCGCGGTCCGCGCCGCCTGAGGCTGGCGACCCCTCGGCTGACCGCCGACCCTCGAGCGCACGCGGTCCGTGGTCCGCTCGATGGAGCGCTGGTAGACCTCGGTGCTCACCGCGGTGGCGACCGCACCCGCCGCGGCACCCCCCACAGTCCCGAACACACCGAGGTAGGAGCCGAGTACGGCCGAGGTGGCCGCGGCCAACCCGCCGGCGAGAACCTTGCTCGTGGTGAACGAGCGCGGACTCCGGGATGGGACCGTCGCCTCCGGCCAAGTCGGCGGCGGTGGCTCGACCCCCCGGGGTGCCGGGGCACGTGGCCGGGGTCGAGTGCCGAGGTCGGCGCGGTCGCGGGCTGATCGGGGATCGAAGGTCATGGCTCCATAACGGCAGGTCGCGAAATCCTTACTCTGGTTCAGACGCGCTGCAGCGCCCGAGGTTGTCCCGGAGCAGTGGACGTGACCGGACTCACCACATTTCCCGCTCAGCTCTGGGGCAGGACTGCGCGCAGGTGCGGGTCGAACCCGCTCGGGTCCTCCACGAAGGCGGTGTGGCCGCCGGGGAACATGGTGGGCTCGATGCCGAGCGCGCCGGCGAGCGCGCTCGAGGCGCGGTCACAGAGTTGACCGGCCGAC
The DNA here is from genome assembly GCF_052566575.1 of Pseudonocardia sp. Cha107L01. Classification (NCBI taxonomy): domain Bacteria; kingdom Bacillati; phylum Actinomycetota; class Actinomycetes; order Pseudonocardiales; family Pseudonocardiaceae; genus Pseudonocardia; species Pseudonocardia sp. Cha107L01. The sequence continues at coordinate 1,689,465 of NZ_CP199579.1, read as the reverse complement.
GCTTCGCCGATCCCGACCACGATGCGGACTCCTCCGGCGCGCAGCCCGGCGATGTCGGGTCGCCAGCTGATGGTGCCGCGAATCTCGTGCTCGAACCAGAAGCGCTCGTCCGCTGCCTGCCTCGGCTCGGGGTCCCCCGCGAACATCATCTCGAACACGCCGTCCGGGAGCACGATGTCGGCCTGGGCCAGGAACTTCGCCCACGCTCCCACCCGGTCACCGCCGAGGTAGGTGGCAACGATGTCGTCGGTCTGCGCGCGGAGCTGCTCGCGGTCGTCGAGCAGCTCCACCAGCGGGGGCTCGTGGGCGACGACGGTGTGGACCAGCTCGGGGTGGGCCTCGGCGAGGGCCAGCGCGGTGACCGCGCCGCCGCTGGAGCCGAAGACGGTGGCCGCGCCGGCGTCCAGGTGGGTCAACAACCGGGCGAGGTCGGCGGCGCGCAGCTGTGGGGTCGAGTCACGGTCGGGGTCGGCAACCGTACTGCGGTTGGCGCCCCTGGGGTCCGTGGTGAGCACGGTATGGTCGGTGGCGAGCAGGTCGGCCAGCGGGGCGAAGGACGTGGCGTCCATCGGGGCGCCGACGAGGACCACGAGGGGGCCCTGACCCCGCACCTCGTAGTGCAGTCGGGCATCGGGGACCTCGAGGGTGGCCACGGTGGCGGGAGCGGTTGTCGTGCGGTTCATCGGGTCCTCCTGGGCGGGCTGTCACGCTCGGTCGGGGAAAAGACTGCCGGCGTGGGGCAGACTCATCGCTCGTGAGTGAAATTTCCGCGCGAACCGAGGACGCGACCGCGGCGGACGCCGACGACGCCGACCTGAGCCGGGCGCGGGACGGCGACGACGCGGCGTTCAACCGCCTCGTGGGGCCACTGCGCCGGGAGCTGCACGCTCACTGCTACCGCATGCTCGGCTCCACCCACGACGCCGACGACGCCCTGCAGGACGGCCTGCTGCGGGCATGGCGGGGACTCGCGCGCTTCGAGGGCCGAGGGTCGCTGCGCTCGTGGCTCTACACCGTGGCCACCCGCACCTGCCTGGACGCCGCGGCGAGCCGCGGCAAACGGGCGCTGCCCGTCGACCTCGGCCCGTCCAGCGATCGCGCGGTGGTCGGCGACGCCCCGCTTGCCGACGTCGCCTGGCTGGGCCCCTACCCCGACGGCGCCCTGCCCGAGGGCCGACTCAGCCCCGACGCGCGTTACGAGCAGCGCGAAGCCGTCGAGCTCGCCTTCGTCGCCGCGCTGCAGCACCTGCCGGGCAACCAGCGGGCGGCGCTGCTGCTGTTCGAGGTCCTCGGCTTCTCCGCCGCCGAGATCGCCGCCACGATGGACACCTCGATCGCGTCGGTGAACAGTGCACTGCAGCGGGCCCGCCGGATCGTGGCCGAGAAGGTCCCCGGCCGTAGCCAGCAGCAAACGCTGCGCCAGATCGGCGACGCACGGCTGCGGGAGATCGTCGCCGAGTACTCCGCCGCGTTGGAACGAGGCGACGCCGACGCACTGGTCGCGCTGCTCACCGACGATGTCACCTGGTCGATGCCCCCGCTGCCGCACTGGTACCGCGGCCTCGAGGCGGTCACCGACTTCGCCCTGCGGATCCCGCTGACCGGGTGCGGGAGCTGGCGACACCTCCCGACCAGCGCGAACGGCCAGGCTGCGGTGGGCTGCTACCTCTGGAACGAGCAGGCCGGCGCACACGTCGGCTGGTCGATCAACGTGCTGACCGTGCGCGGCGACCGGATCGCCGAGCTCACCTCGTTCATCGGCGCCGAGCACCTCGCGCGATTCGGACTGCCCGCCGCACTGCCCTGACCCGTCCCGCGGCGTCGGCGGAGCCGATCAAGCTCAGGTACTCAGGCGTTGGCCGCCGATGACCGAGAGGAGCTGGAGCTTCTCGTGGTCCTCGGTGCCGGGGGTGGCGGTGAAGACCGGTAGCGACTGGGACTGGTCGGGGTCGAGCAGCATCTGGCACTGCAGCGTGATGAGACCCGATCTCGGGGTGCAGGAGCTTCTTCTGCTCGGTGTACCGCACGCCGATCTCGTGGTCGGTCCAGAGCGCCGCGAACTCCGGGCTCAGCTCGAGGAGCCGGTCGGCGAGGCCGGCCGCGCGGGAGCCGCGGCCCTCGCGCGCGGCGATGACGCGCAGTTGTGCGGTGAACACCCGCCCGTGCAGCTGGTGATCTTCCGCCGGATAGATCGATCGGGAGCTAGGGTCGGTGAACCAGCGGTAGACGAGGCTGCGGGCCGGGCCGGTGAACCCGGTCTGGTCACCCTGCAGCGCCACCGCCAGCCTGGTCTGCACGAGCGTCTCGCCCAGTGTGGTGATGATCTGCGCCGGGGTGTCGTCGAGCCGGTCGAGAATCCGCAGCATGCCCGGGTTGACGTGATCGGCCCGCAGCGTGCGTTGGGGAGCGTTGTGACCGGCCACTTCCGCGGCTACCCGCAGATCCACCAGCCGGGCCGCGCCGCACGCGACCCCGAACTCGCCCGCCGACTATGGGACGTCGCCTCCACCCAGACCCACATCACCACCGGCAGGCGCTGAACGACGGGATCGGGGATCGGGTCAATCCGCCGCGCGCTCGTCGCCGGAGTCACCGTCGTTCGCCTGGTCGTCCTCACTGGCCCGCTCGTCGTCGGACCAGGCACGGTCGGGGAGCATCGCGTCGATGTCGTCCTGGGGGTGCAGGGTCGGCCAGTCGCGCTCTGGGGTGTCCGCGGGGTGTTTGTCCATGCCATGGGATACCCGGTTCGGGCTGCGTCAGTCGTGTTCCGGACCGCGGGGGTCGGTGCGGCACAGGACAAGAACCGCGATGTCGTCACCCGGCGCGTGAGGTCCGATGAGCTTTGCCATGACTGTCGCGCAGATCGTTTCGGGTGCGCCGGTGGTCACTGCCTGTCGCAGCAGCTCCAGACCGACGTCGAGGGGGACGCCCCGGCGTTCGACCAATCCGTCGGTGTAGGCGCACAGGACCGCTCCGGGCGGTAGGTCGACGGTGGTGGTGTGACGTGTCCGGTGGCTTCCGATGCCGATGAGAGGGTCGGCGGGCAGGTCGACCATCGTGGTCGGCTGGCCGAGCCGGGCCAGCATGGGCGGTGGGTGTCCGGCCGTGGACATGCGCAGCTCGAGGTGCGCGGGGTCGATCATGGCGCACCAGGTGCTGGCGAGCATCTCAGGCTGGAAGTAGCGGACCTGCCGGTCGAGCTTGGCCAACAGCTCCGCGGGGTCCTCGGTGTCCATGGCGTAACCGCGCAGCACGTCACGAATGCGGCCCATGGCCTGCGCCGCGCCCAAGCCACGGCCGACGACATCGCCGACGACTGTGCACAGCGTCCCGGAGGGGAGGGTGAACACGTCGTACCAGTCACCGCCCACCGACCCCTCGCCGGTGACATAGCGGGAGGCGAACTCGAGCCCGGGAACGTCGGGCAGCTCGTCGGGTAGCAGGCTGCGTTGCAACGTGGCCGCGGCAATGCGCTCACTGTGACGGGTGCGGGCCTGTATCGCGAGGGCGATGCGGTCGCCGACCGCTTGAAGCAGCTTGGCGTCCCCGTCAGTGAATCGCCGCGTCGTCAAGGTACCCACGTGCAGGACACCGAGCACGGCGCCGGCGTCGAGCAGCGGTACCCCCAGCAACGAGCGGATGCCTCGGTCCCGCAGAATTGGGTTCAGGACGTTGGTGTGGTCGACCTGCTCGATGGCGACAGGCCGTTTGTCCGCCGCGATCCGCCCAGCAAATCCTGCCCCCACCGGAATTTGCACACCCTGACGAACTTCCTCCTCCAGACCGCGGGCCGCGGCAGCGACCAAGAAACGCCCCGACCGGTTGAGCATCAGCACCGCCGCGGTGTCGACCGAGAGCAACTCCCGCACCCGGTCCAGCAACTCGGTGAGCAGCTCGTCCAGATTCAGGTGCGACAGGGCGGCGTCGGTCACCGCCTCCAAACGACGCAACCGCTCACCGGTCCCGTCGGGCTGTTCCCCCCTCGCCGACATGGCAAAACCCTAGTCCCACTACCTGGGTACCCGCGGCCGGACCGAGACCGCCGCGCCGAACTCCGACGTAATCGCGTCGATGCGGGCGCGGGTGGTCGATAGCCTCACGTCGTGATCGGCAGGATTGACGAGGTTGTTGTCGACTGTGCGGAACCCCTGGTGCTGGCCCGATTCTGGGCAGGGGTCCTGGGCGGCGAAGCTGTGGAGCGTCATCCGTCCTGGAGTTTCATCGATCCGCCGGGATGGACTCGACTTGCTTTCCAAAAGGTGCCCGAGGCCAAGACCGCCAAGAATCGGCTGCACCTGGATGTCGAGGTCCCCGACATCGCCGCCGCGACATCGCAGGCTGAAGCGCTCGGTGCGCGTCGGGTCGGCGAGATCCACCACGATGATGCCGGCTCCTACCAGGTCCTCCTCGATCCCGAGGGAAACGAGTGGTGCTTGGTCAACTCATGAACGACCTCCTCGAGCTGGCGGCGAAGGCACAGGGCGGGCTGGACCGCTGGCAACAGCTCACCGAGATCACCGCGCACGTGTCGATCTCCGCCGGCCGCACCTCGGCAACCCCGTGGGATCGTGGCGACGGTGGGCGCGGATGGGCGACCGAACCTCTCTCCGAAGGGCAACCCCGCTGGCCTCTTCAGCACGACGGCGACCTCCATGGCCCGGCCCCGGTCCCCGGCCGCTCGAGCCCGAGCAGATCTACGCCGCCCTGGATCGCGTTCGAGCGACTTCGCTAGTCCTCGGCGGACCCTTCTGAGTCGGCGCGGATCGCGGTAGGCGGGTCGCTCAGGTGATGGGGCTCGCCTTTAACCGTCCGCGTGGACTGATAGCTCCTACCAGCAGGATTTTCTGTGGGTAGGAGACGGTGTGCGCGGTGTTCCTGGCGATCGCGGCGGTGCTCATCCTGGCTGCCCTGGCACTCGACGATGGACAGATGTTCCTTGGCGCCACGACGGTGTTGGGGCTGCTGCCGCTGGTCGTCGTGCTGCTGATGCTGATCGACAAGCACGAGCGGTCCTGAACTCCCCGTGGCGAGGCCAGCTCGCTCGGTCGATCGAGAGGCACGATCACCGGGTGTACCGGCGGATTCGGTACCGCAGCCCGGACGTCGAGGACTGCCAGCCGGTGTCCTCGCTGACCGTCCATGACGCGTCCACTGCCGGGGCATACACATCCCCGTCGACCGTCGCTTCGACCTCGGTCACCGACAGCATCGTGGCGTGCTCCAAGGCCGCACGGTAGATCTCACCGCCACCGATCACCCATGCCGTGCCGGTAGGGGCCGCCCGCGGCGACGACGCCGCGGCCAGCTCCAGCGCCTCGGCGATCGACCCGGCGCGCTCCGCTCCTTCGGTAGCCCACTCGGGATCGCGGGTCACCACGATGTTGCGCCGGCCGACCAGCGGACGGAACCGCGGCGGCAGCGAGATCCAGGTCTTGCGCCCCATCACCACCGGGTGGCCGAGGGTGGCTGCCTTGAAGTGTGCCGTGTCCTCGGGCAGCCGCCACGGGATCGCGTTGTCGGCACCGATCACGCAGTCGGGGGTCTGCGCCCAGATCAGTCCGACGTTCACACCGCCACCGGGGCCTTGATCGCCGGGTGGTGCTCGTAGCCGACGACTTCCACGTCGGAGAAGCCGTAGTCGAAGAGCGTCTGGGCCTGCTTCAGCCGCAGCTCGGGGAACTCGAACGGGGTGCGCGAGAGCTGCTCCGTAACCTGCTCGACGTGGTTGTCATAGATGTGACAGTCGCCGCCGGTCCAGACGAAATCACCCAGCCCCAGCCCGGCCTGCTGCGCCACCATGTGCGTCAGCAGGGCGTAGCTGGCAATGTTGAACGGGACGCCGAGGAACAGGTCCGCGCTGCGCTGGTACAACTGGCAGGACAGGTTGCCGTCGGCCACGTAGAACTGGAAGAACGCGTGGCACGGCGCGAGCGCCATCTTGTCCAGCTCGGCGACGTTCCAGGCGGAGACGATCATCCGGCGGGAGTCCGGGTTCAGGCGCAGAGTGTCCAGGACCCCACTGATCTGGTCGATGTGCCGGCCGTCCGGGGTGGGCCAGGAACGCCACTGCACGCCGTAAACCGGGCCGAGCTCGCCGTCCGCGTCGGCCCACTCGTCCCAGATGGAGACGCCGTGCTCCCGCAGCCAGCCCACGTTCGAGTCCCCGCGCAGGAACCACAGCAGCTCGTAGACGATGGATTTGAGGTGCACCTTCTTGGTGGTGACCAGCGGGAACCCACGTGACAGGTCGTAGCGCAGCTGGTGCCCGAACACGCTGCGGGTTCCGGTGCCCGTCCGGTCGGCCTTGGCCGACCCGGAGGCGAGTACCAGCCGCAACAGGTCTTCGTACTGAGTGTCGACCACAGCCGTCGAGTTTACCGGCCACCTTCGGACGTGACTGGCCGCGTCGGGCCCTGGGTGTACTGCCCACCAGACATGTCCTAGGTCGCTGGACCGGTGTACCGCCACAAGCCGGGGGACCCAGCACGACGTGCGATGTGGGCCGTATGGAAGCCGTTCGCCATCGTGACCGTCTCCTGACGTCGGCGTATTAACCCGGATGGTCGATGTCCCGGTGTCGGGGTGGGACGTACTGATGTCTACGCAGGTCGGCGCCACGAGGCGATCCCGCTACGGGGCGGGATGTTCGTGGCGTGGGCCGAGCCGTTGCATGGGCCCAGGGGTCGGTGCTGCGGTGTGCGGGCCACATGTTCGAGGGAGTCGTCATGAGCCGAGGTGGCCATCACCGAGGTATCGGTGTCGTGAGCACTGACTCAGCGATGCTCTCCTGGCACCGCCGCCGGCCGGTGCGGGAAGTCCGAGGGTGGGTCGAGGTAACCAGCTCGTACCAGGACGTAGAGATAGGACGGGTCGGTCAGGGGCACGACGCGGGATTGGCCGAGACGCATCGCCCGGGCCAGCGCGGATTTGAGACGGTCCTGCATACCGGAGATCGAGATCCCCTCCCGGCTCGCGGCTTGTTTGAGCAGCAACGGCTCGGCGGGGTGGGCCGGCGGCCAGCTCAGCTGGGCTCCGAAGACGGTCAGCAGTGCCTGACGTTCGGCGGGGGGAGTCGGCCGGGGGGTTCGACGCGGTCGGTTTGGGTCAAGGTGGCGGACGCGACTGCGCCGGCCGGGGTAACGGGCAGGTCGTCGGCCTCGATCAGAACCCAGTGCTGAGAAACCGTGGAGTCGGGCAGCATGCGCACTGCGACCAGGGGCCAGTTGACGGTGCCCCGCGGCGCGGCGAGTTCGGGCGCCTGACCCCACGGATGCAGCACAGCGCCGTTGCGGTTGCCGATCGTGAGCTCCCAGCCGTGCTGGTTCACGTTGATCGCCACAGCGTTGCGCGAGACGGCGCCGCTGGGCACCGAGACTCCCAGCGCGAGCTCGCCCTCGCGGCCGATCTCAAGACTCTGCCCAACTTCGAGGGTGCGCGCGCCGGTCACCCGGCACGCGCCGGGCGCGCCTTCATAGGTCATCACCCACCGCTTGCCCACGCTCACACCCCTCCGTGTGCCGCGGCAGCACTACTCCCGCCGGCGGATCGGCGCACAGGCTACGACACCTACCGACACTCGAGAGCGTCTCATGTCTGATTTCTGGATTGGGCCGGTCGCGGCGCCGGACACCTACCGGTTAGTGAGTCTGCTGGGCGGCGGCGGCGAGGGCGAGGTGTGGAAAGCGGTGCTGCCACTGTCCTCGGAGGGGCGCCGCTCAGTCGCCATCAAAATCACCCGCGCGAAGGGTGACCAGGGCGACTGGGAACGGTTCGGTCATCTGCTGCGCAGCCTGTCCCATCCCGGTTTGGTGCGCATCACTGATGTCTTCACTGGCCCGGCTATGCACCGCCAGGGCGAGATCGCCGCCGGTGACGGGGCCGATGGAAACAACCTGCGGTACGTGGTCATGGATTACATCGACGGCATCAATCTGCGGGAATGGTCAGCAGAGAAGCCGGAGACCACTGTGTCGCAACGGCTGCGGTTGCTGGGCATGGTCGCCGCCGCACTGGATGAGATGCATTCCGGCGCGACCACGGAGGTCGCCGTCGCGCACGGTGATGTCAAGCCCGCCAACATCGTCGTGCGCTCCGACGGCGCGGCGATCCTGGTCGACCTCGGACTCGCCCGGTTGGCCGACGCCGGCGGCGTCCCCGGGCGCAGCGCCGCCTACGCCGCCCCTGAACTGCGCAGCCGCGGCGCGCTGGCCACACCCGGGGCCGATCGGTATGCCTTCGCCGTCACCACCGCGCACCTGCTCACCGGCCAAGCCCCACCGATCGGCGAGGACGGCTGGCTCGACACCCAGGCTCTTCGTGCCCTGCTGGAGTCCAGCCCGCTGACCGCGCGACGGCACCTGCTGATCCAGCGCATCATGACTATGATCAGCGCCCCGCCCGAGGCGCGTACCAGTCAGCTCCGGCCCTGGCTGGACGCCGCCGTGGAGTCGCTGTCCCAGGCCACCAGTACCGGGCTCTCCGCCGTCGCCGCACCACCGGTCGACAGCCCAACTCAACCACCGCGGACCGTTGATACACCCGCCCCGCCTACTCCCGAGGCGTCTAAATCTGAGGACGCGGGCCGCGGTGAGCAGTTCGGTCCGTACCGGCTCGAGCGGCTACTCGGCCGCGGTGGCATGGGCGAGGTGTACCGGGCCCTGGACACCGGCCGAAATCGGGTCGTCGCCCTCAAGCGGCTGCCCGCGGCCATGGCGGATGATCCCGAGTTCAAGGCCCGTTTCCGGGAGGAATCCAGGCTGGCGGCCCAGCTCAACGAGCCGCACATCATTCCAATTCACGACTTCGGCGAGATCAACGGGCACCTGTTCATCGATATGCGCCTCGTCGAAGGTACCGATCTCGCCCATCTGCTGGCCGACACCGGAGCGCTGTCCCCCGCCCGCGCGGTGCACATCGTGCGCCAGGTCGCCGATGCCCTGGACTCCGCGCACGTCGCCGGCCTGGTCCACCGCGACGTCAAACCCGCCAACATCCTGCTCCGCAGCGCCCAGACCGACACGACCGACTTCGACGACGGCAACGACTTTGCCTACCTGGTCGACTTCGGCATCGCCCGCGCGACCTCCGACCCCGGACTGACCGGCACCGGCGGAGCGATCGGATCAGTCACCTACATGGCGCCGGAACGCTTCCACGGCCACAGTGACCACCGAGCCGACATCTACTCGCTCGGCTGCCTGCTCTACGAAGCCGTGACCGCGCACCGGCCGTTCGATGTCACCGACACCGCCGCCGCGATCCACGCGCACCTCTATAACGAACCACCTCGTCCCAGTGCCGCCAACCCATCCGTGCCCGTTGCCCTCGACGCGGTGATCGCCAAAGCCATGGCCAAAGACCCCGACCAGCGTTACGCCACGGCGGGCGCACTCGCAGCGGCCGCGCGCAGCGCCCTCACCCTCTCCGGAGGCCCTCCCGTCCCCGACGCCGCCGACGCCGGCACCACCCACATCCCCCCTGGCGCACACCCGGAGCCCCACTACTGGACAGACCCCCCGACCATGCCCATCGACCTTCGTCTTACCGCGGCGCCCACACCGTCAGCGACGACACCACCGTTGGCGTCGAAGTCGAACCGGCGTTCCCTTGCGCTCGCGGGAGCGTTGGTGGCCCTCCTGGTCCTCGCTATCGCCGGGATCGGTGCCTACCGCTTTCTCACAGCCAGAGCGCCTACCCCGCCGAACGGCCCAACTCTCTCTGTCGCACAGGAACCGATCCAGACCCCTGGCGCGGATCCCTTCATGCCGTCGGTGGGAAAAGACGTCCCCAACACCAGGCAACCCCCGGGATCACACGGCGTATACGACGGCGGTACTCCCGGCCTCTATGGCGGCACCCTCAACAACGCCGAATGTGACCGGCCCAGCATGATCTCGTTCCTCCAGACCAACCCGGACAAAGCAGCCGCCTGGGCCACCGTCGAGAACATCAGCCCCACCGACGTTCCCGCCTATATCAACCAGCTGACCCCGGTCATCCTGCGCGGCGACACAGCCGTCACCAACCACGGATTCAAGGACGGTCACCCGACAACCCTGCAATCGGTCCTGCAAACAGGCACCGCCGTCCTCGTCGACCCATTCGGCGTGCCCCGCGCCCGTTGCTATTGCGGTAACCCGCTCAGTCCACCGGACCGGCCGAACAACGCCAACTACGCACCACCCGCCTGGCCGCTGTTCAACCCGTCAAACGTACTGACAAGCCACCCTCACGGTGCGCCGCTGATCGAGTTCACGCTCATCGACCTCACCACCAACACCCCGATCCACCGACCCACCGGCACAAGCGGCGAGAAGGACCTGCCACAACAACCTCCCCCGCCACCAGCCACGACCGCCGCACCACCACACCCCCGTGTTCCGGTTCCGGTGACACACACACCGACGCACCCGATAACCCGGCCCACTGAAGAGCCGGTGCAACCATCCCCGAGGAAGTGCCCCGATGGGTACAAACTCGTCGATGACGAATGTGAGAAAAAGTCGACAGGCGGCGGCAGCGAAAGCAACACTACGACACCACCTCCCCCGTCCATCAATCCATGTGACCACTCGAACCCGTCAACGTACGATCCTAAGAAATGCTGAAATTAAGGGGAACTCCAGCCACGGGTCCGGACTTCACCATCACAGCATCCGGAACGGAAGTCGAACACCCCGCCAGGTAGCGGGTGAGCCACACCTACCCGCTACGTAGCGGGTGTTGTACAGATGGTCCAACTGGTCTTATTTCAACGGCAGCCACACGGCGGCACAGCCCGAACATCAGGGCCGAACACCCCGGAACCCGCCCGTCATGAAAGGGACCAGCCATGACCACGAAGAGGCACATTGGAGCCGGCGCAGCCGCAATCGTCACCGCTCTCACCATCACTGTGCTCAGCGCGGCACCCGCGATGGCGGCAGACACCACTGCCACGACGACCGAGTACGCACAGACCGCCCAGCCCGCCGCATTCACACAGCCGATGAGCTCCCGCGACTACCAGCGCGGATACCAGCAGGGCTACCGCCAGGCATTCCGGGACGGCTACCAGGACGGCCGGGCCGCCTGCCGCCACCGCGTCACCAAGCACTCCCGGATCCAGAGCCAGGCCGACTTCCAGCGAGGCTTCGCCGACGGATACGACCGCGGCTACAACTCCGGCTTCAACCTCGGATGCCACTCGCACCGATGATGTAGACCGGGCTGGCGCTCACCGTTGCTCTCCAAGGCTGTCCCCGGCCCCGCTAGCCACGAGGGACCGGGGACACCTTGCATGAGCTAACCAATAGCCATGCCCTCGAATAGGGGAGCTCCGACTCTGTCGGCTGTATGTCCGCTCATCCCAGCTGCACCATCTGACCGACGGGGCGGTGGGTGGAGGCCAAGGGGATACCGGTGCGCCGTGAGATGTCAGAGGCGGTGAGGCTCGACGCCTCGGGCCCGAAAACCTGGAGAACACGGGTCGCCCGGCTCAGTGTCGTCTCAGGCGTGGTATCGAGTTGGTGGCGGAACGCGGACTGAACGGCCCGGATGCTGACATTCGAGGCCACCGCGATGTCGGCGACGCTGATATCAGCGTGGGGATGCCCTTCAATGAACGCGATGGCCCGCCGCGCGGCGCCCTGACCGCTAGAGACGCAGCGAACGACGACGTTTCGCACCCATCGTGATTCCCACCCGGCTCCCACTGCACCAACTTTGTCCATCGGAAGTCGGTACGCGGTCACCGAGGTCGCGCGCATAGAGCCACGTCCATTACATCGAAACTGGCCACGTACTGCTACATCTCACGTAGCCGCCGTTTGAGCTCGCTGAAGGCTCGACGACTGACGGGCAGCACCCTGGCCTCGTGCCCGGCTCTGATCCTGACCTGCCTGCCCGAGCGATCACAGGTCAGCTCCTCGACCAGCGCGAGCGACACGAGATAGGAGCGGTGGATCTGCGCAAACCCCGCGGGCTCCCACCGTCGCGCGAGCGTCCTCAGCGGCATCCGCACGAGGTGGCTGCCCGCGGCGGTGTACAGGCGGACGTAGTCACCGCTGGCCTGTGCCCACTGCACCGCCGATCGGCGAACGAGGGTGGTGACGCCGGCCAGCTCGACCGGAATTACGTCGTCTTCGGAGTCCTCTACATGTCGTGCCCTGGTAGCCGCGACGGCATCGATCACCCGGACCAACGACGCGGACAGCCGGTCCGCGCGCAACGGCTTGAGCAGGTAGTCCACAGCGCCGATGTCGAACGCGGCAACTGCCTGGGAGTCATCGGCAGTCACGAACACGACCGCCGGCGCCCCGCGCATCTGACCAAGCGACTGCGCGATCTCCATCCCGCTACGACCCGGCATCCGGATGTCCAGGAAAATTGCATCGACACCGCCGCCCTCGTCACCGTTAAAGGTTCTCAGAACTTGCACCGCGTCCGCCGCACCGAGCGCCGGCACCACGCTGCCCACTCGCTGGTCGTTCCCAAGAAGGTGGACCAGCTCGTCCAGCGCCGGTTCCTCGTCGTCGACGGCCAAAACGACCAGTTCAGCCAATCCACTCCCGCCGCCCATTCGCCCTCCCACCAGTCCGCCCGAGGCACGCTAGCCCGCACCAGATGGAAGGCAAAGGCTCTCGGCCGCCCATGCCGAAACTCGGTTCGGTGACGCGATCAGCGGTCAGCCAACCTGTAGAAACGGGACAACAGCGGCGCGCGTACGGGGTTGCGTTGGTGTGGAGGACCGCCACACGGTGCGCGGGGGTGGAGCGCCGCGCCCGCAAGGCCACCTTCAGCGAAGCACCCCGGGCCGCTTCGACGATCCGGCTCCGCCCTTGTAGCCGCGCTGGATTCTGCGACGGCTACCTCGTGCTCGTCGGTGATCCGGCCACCCTCTGGGGAGCCCGAGGGATAATCGACAGCCCAATTGCAGCGAGCGGGTAGGCCAGCACTCCTGCTGGCCGGACGTGCAGAGTCGCGCTGCCGGTGACGACACCCGGGCGATCCGGGGCAAGGCTAGACGTTATAGAGAAGTCGTCATGTGAGAAGCCATGAGGCGGTCGGCGTGCCTGCCAGCACCCCGGACCGCCGCAGGTGGCGTGGAGCGCTCAGACGGCCTCCGAGCCCACCGCTCGACCCGTCGACCGAGGCAGGACAGATGACCACCGCGCTGCACCAATGCAATCCACCGACCGAGCAGCACATCCACCCGCCGCTGCACTGGGAGTGCCCCGAGTGCGTCCGCCGTTGGGGCTGGCACAGCCTGGACAGTGACGGGTTCCATGTCGAGGGCTGGGTGAAGTACCCGGAGAACGAGCAGGACCGGGAGAACTACGAGTACGCCCAGCACAGCCGCCGCGCGCTCATGATCATCGGCTGGGCCGCGCTCATCGGGTTCGGGCTGCTCGCGCTGGCGGTGTGGAGCGTAGTGATCTCGCTCGGCTGAGGTGGGAGAGGCGGCCAGCGCCCACAACGGGGGCACCTGTGCACCACCCGTATCGCTAATGTTGCCGGCGTGCCCAGATTCGCTTCGTTCGTGCCGTACGCGATCGAGGAGATTGCTTGCTCAAAGACCTCTTGAACAAGGACAAGACGCTCGATCTGGCATCCGAGGTCAGCTCGGCCGTCACAACCTCCCCTAAAGGCCCGACCAGCCTGGATCCCCGTGTGTGGCTCGGCATGTGGGCCCTGCGCCGAAGCATCGCGACCGAGCGGAAGACGATCCAGCGCACGGGCACGTCGGCTCCGAAAGACCGCAAGTCGTATCTGCCGCGCGACATGGTGCTGTCGTTCCTCCAAGCACATCAGGAGGAGCGGACCGCGACAGGTGTGAAAGATGAGCGGACAGTGACAGGTGTGAAGTTTGCTGAGGGGGCTAGTCCCACTCACGGGTTCGATTACCACTGGGTCACCGGGTTCCTCAAGGAGCTCACTACGCACCTAGTCCGGAGAGTTCTCTTCACCCTTCCCCGAGACGCCCCGAAAACCGTGGCCGTTGCGCCCGACGCGCGGATCATCCTCGTCGGGGACTGGGGCACTGGCGAGGGCGTCGCGCTCGCCGTCGCGGCGCAGATGCGCAACCAGATCGACGCGGCGGACGAGCGCGAGGTCCACGTGGTGCATCTAGGTGACGTGTACTACGCCGGAACCCGTTGGGAGGCGCACCACCGATTCCTCGAGCATTGGCCAGTCCGCCCCGATGAGGCGGCGCATGTGCGGTCGTGGTGCCTCAACGGCAATCACGACATGTACTCAGCCGGGGAAGGCCTGTTCGATGTGATTCTCGCCGACGACCGGTTCAGCCGCCAGCGCACTGAGCGGGACCGGACAACCAGCGAGTTCCACTTGCGCAACGACAATTGGGACATCGTCGGCCTGGACACCAGCTGGAAGTTCCAGCTCACCGACGTCCGAGGTGCCGCGGGGCATCTGCAACCCCGGCAGTGCCGCTGGCTTGTGGCCCGCCTCACGGGAGCTGGACGACGCAGGATGCTGCTGTCGCATCATCAACCCTTCACCGATCGGGACGACGGTGCCGGCGTCATCGCGGTCGGCAACTTGCTGGAGGCGACCAGCCCGCTTCGGAAGGAGCGCGACATCGACGCCTGGTTCTGGGGCCACGAACACCGGCTCATTACCTATCGAACTCGCGACGGAATCGACTACGCAGCTTGCATGGGGCACGGTGCCGTCCTCGAAGAACCCGCGAAGGCCGCAGCGACCGGAGCAGGCGAAGCCGAGTTCGGCGCGACCTTCATCGACTCCGACGGCGACGAGTGGCGAATGCCCGGCTTCGCAGTGGTCGACCTCGCCGGACCGACCGCAACAGTGCGCTACATCGACATGAACGGTGACCCTTGGCGGGCACCGGACGTCCTCTGACAGGGGCCCGCCGCCGCCCTTGCCCGCCGCACTTGTCGCGGTCGCCGAAGAGGTCACGGAGGAGCCCGCCGAGCCCGCCGTGGTGTCGGAGGAGTGGGTCCTAAGGAGCCAAAGTCCCGACATACTGAGGACTGCGGTGGAGGCCTGTCCGAGGGCGGTGATCGGGGTGGGTACGGTCCCGTACAGCGTGGCCAATGCGCGGGATCGGTTATCGCCGGGCCGTCGACCCGGGGCCACGCTGGCGGCCACGTGAGGCGCGATGAGGCAGTTCGATCCGAGCATGTCAGTGGCGACCGGTTCCCGACCGTGCCCAAGACCTGGCACCCGGACAAGAACCCTGCCCGTCACGACCGTGTGCCGGGCGCCGTGGCAGGGCAAGCGGTTCAAGCCTCAGCGGTGGCACAAAGTCACCAGAAGAGGTGGGCGTCACGGGCGGACTGGGCCAGCTCGGCGCAGTCCAGTTCGAGCGCGGCGTCGGTGATGCCGTAGGCGGGCCACTGTGCGATCACCCGTAGTTTCCCCACGGGGGGGTAGGGGGCTGAGCCATACCGGCTGGCGGTAGACCAGCCGCGATCCTTTGTGGTCGGACGTCCCCCGGCCCTCGAAGCTGACGAACACGGCGGCACCGGTGGGTTCCGCGGGCGCGTTGGCGAGATTCATCAGTGTGGTGCCGTCGGGGTACTCGACCGCGAACCGCACGCGCTCGTCGTCGCGGCCCGCCCCGCGCACGAAGATGTGCAGGCCCTGGTCACCGTGACCCCATGGGGGTATAGGTGGGTCGGGTCGGCGGGCGGCGGCCACGAAATGCAATGGGGGACATTAACTCCGCCCGCCCCCGGTCACTATCTCCGCGCTCAACAGAACGGCAAAGTCGAGCGAGCGGTCGCGTGGCATGCGGGCGGGGAGTGGACGACGATCCTCGTCATGGGGATGCGGTGGCGATCAGTGTGGCGCACGACGGGACTGGTGGCGGCCGCGCTGACTGCGACTGTTGCGGTGTTGGTGGGGTGCGCCTCGCAGCCGTCGGTGCCGGTGCCGGTGCCGGTGCCGGTGCCGGTGCCGGTCACGGTCGCGCCCTATCCCGCGCCGGCGGTCCCGGTCTCCGGAGCCGGGCTGGTGCTGCCGCCGATCGCCGGTACGGCGCCGACAACGCCGGCGGCGACCGGAGGTGTGCGGCCGGGCGCGGACTGGACCACCTATCACGGCGACGCCACCCGTACCGGCTACGTCGCTGCCGGCCCGGATCCGGTGGCGCCGGCGGTGGCGTGGCAGGCTCCGCTCGACGGCGCCGTCTACGGCAGCCCGGTGGTGATCGCCGGCGAAGTAGTGGCCGCGACCGAGGGCGGGTCCGTTTACGGCCTCGACGCCGTGACCGGTGCGCTGCGCTGGCGCACCCACCTGGCCGATCCGCTGCCTGGCTCCGCCCTACCCTGCGGCAATATCAACCCGATCAGCATTACCGGGTCGCCCGCCTACGACCCGATCAGCCACCAGGTCTTCGTCGTCACGGTCGAGCCCGGCGGGCGCCACGAGCTCTACGGCATCGATCCGTCCGGCGGGGCGGTCCGCAGCCGCCGCGACGCCGACGTGGCCGGAGTCGACCCCGCCACCCACCTGCAGCGCGGCGCCCTGCTGGTCTCTCGCGGCACCGTCTACGTTCCCTACGGCGGCAACTACGGCGACTGCGGCCAGTACCGCGGCAGCATCGTGGGCCTACCGACCACGGGTAGCGCCCCAGTCACCTCCTTCGTCGTCCCGACCTCGCGCGAAGGCGGCATCTGGGCGGCCTCCGGTCCGGCCGCGCTGCCCAACGGCGACCTGATTCTCACCACCGGGAACGGCGAGGCGACCTCCGGGAACTGGGACCACAGCGACTCGGTGCTGCGCCTGTCACCAACGCTGGCTCTCGTCGATGGATTCGCTCCGGCCAGCTGGGCCGAGGAGAACTCGGTCGACGCCGACCTGGGATCCATGGGCGCGGTGCTGCTGCCCGGTACGCACTCAGCGCTCGCCGCCGGAAAGGGCGGCGGGGTGTTCCTGGTGGACCTCGGCGCCCTCGGTGGGGTCGGCGGGCAGAAGGGGACGGTCGACGGTTGCCAGGCATACGGGGGCGGCGCGAGCGCACCGGTGCAGGGCGGGGGCACGGTCGCCTACCTGCCCTGTACGTCGGGGCTGCTGCAGTTGCGGGTCGCCACCGATGGCGGGTTGCGCAAGGGGTGGCAGGCGCCGTCCACGGTGAGCGGCTCACCGCTCATCGTCGGGAGCACCGTGTGGTCCCTCCAGCAGGACGGCGCCCTGATCGGACTCGACGCCGCGACGGGGGCCCGGCTGGTGACCCTGTCGGTCGGCGACGCCAGCCGCTTCGCCACGCCCGCCTCGAGCGGTAATGCGTTGTTCCTGCCGACCAATCACGGCATCACCGCGGTACGCCTCGCACCGTGAGCCCGCAGGAGGGCCTACCCGGGTTGGGTTGGCCCCCGGCGATGTCGTGTTCCGAAGAAACCATCCGGCGCCGAGTCGGCCACGCCTACGCCCAGACCGTGCTGCGATACGCCGACCAACACGCCTCGCCCAAAATGTACCGCTCTCTGCCCTGTGGTCGTGGTGGTCACGCTGTCCGCAGGCGAACGGCAACCGGACGCCCCGCCTCGTGATGATGACCAGCGAGTCTCAGCGGCGGATCGGGGCTTAAATAGCCCGGCTCGACGTTCGGTCGAGCTCGTCGCGCACGGCGGCGGGTCGACATGCGCCGCGCGGTCGAGCAGCAAGGCTCGCAGCATCGGGGCGCGCCTGCGGGCGGACGCCGAGGTCCCGGCGCAGCCGCGGACATGGCGTTTGGCACCGCGTCGTCGCCCCGGCCTCACGACGTCAGTCGATGGGGCAATCCCTACGAAAAGGTAGGGGTCATTGGCGGGATAACCCTACCGAAATAGTAAGGAGTTGCTGGGACGGTGGCGCTAGCACCACTCCCTCCATGGAGGTGGGAGGAGTTCACCTAGCTGAACCGGAGACAGCATGACCGCGACAGTCCGTGCCGCCATTGCCGCGTTTGGTATCGCGGCCGGGATCGTTACCGCCGCCGGCCCAAACACAAGCGCCCCTCCCGCGGCACCCTCGCTCGCCTCGGCTACGAACACGAACGCTGTACGGGTATCCGATGTCCGGCTCGCCGGATTCGATCAAGTACTGGCGGACGACGACTCCTGTAACGGAGGTTCCCTGCAGGGCAGCTATTACTGCTATCAGCAGGGTGGAACTAAATCGCAAACCACTCAAGATGAGTACACACCAGTGCAACCTTCGTTCGGGTACAACAACCTGCCGCAGTGCTCAGCCGGCTCCTCTGCCATAGCTGGGGCTCTCAGCGGGGATGGCTGCTCTTAGCCCGAATCCACCGCTGATCTCGCGCTGGCGGGCGCGCCTAAAAGATCGGATGCCTCCTGGACAGGGACGGTGTGTCGGGCGACGGACAACATCAGCCCACCCAAGGCGCTCGCCAGCTGACTAATTGCGACCAAACTCGCGGTGCCAGCCGTCGTAAGTGTCCCCAGCGATATATAGAATGAACCCACGCGCGACAGAGCGACGCCAAAGTCTTCTCTTGTACCGATCGCTCAGTATGCAGCGGCGAAATCTAGCACTGGCTCATAAGCATTCGAGCTAAAGCTGATATCACCCCGCGGTACATCGACGCCGCGCACCGGGTACACGCCAGGGTGGAGGACTGCCTCGGGACCGGGAAGGGCACCGGCCTGGGCCGATTCCCGTCCCACGACTTCACGATCAACACCGCCTGGCTGACCGCGGCCATGACCGGCGCCGTCTTGCTCGCCTGGCTCACGCTCCTCGCCCTTGACGGCCAGTCGGCAAAGGCCGAGCCCAAACGCTGCGCTACCAGACCTGCACGCCGCTGCCCGCCTCGTTCGCGGCGGCCATCGACGACGGCTCAAAGTTCCTCGTACCTGGCCCTGGGCCACCCAGATCGAACACGCCTGGCAGCGGATCACGACGCTGCCCCAAGCGCCCTGACCAGCGTGAACCCGACCTGCGACCTAAGAAAAGGACCCCGGGGCCCGTGGAACCCCCGGCCCCCGACCCGACAGCCGGGCCGTCCTGTTGCCCGCACACGCCAAAATCCGCGGCAACGACCGATGCCCGGCGCCTGCGCACGACTCCGCCCTCAACCATGAAAGGTCAGGGCTAGCGCCCGCTGCTGCCCCACCCGAACGTTCTAACGCACCAACGACTCCGTCCTAGACAATGAAGAACTTCACCTGCAAATGGACAAGTCTCCGGGAGGCAGCCCATGGCGCCGGCGTTCGCGCACGGGACCGGTCAGCAGGGCAGCAGCGTCGAAGAGCAGGAACCTCGGTGAGAGACGCGGTGCGCCTTTGGCTGATCGCAATTCTGTTCGCGATCGGCGGGTCGGTCCTGGCCGGCTGCAGGGGCGGTGGCGACAACGGTGCGCAGTCAAACTCCAGCGGCTCGATCAACGTCGCGATCGTCGGCAACCCTCAAGTGCAGGATCTTGCGCGTCTCACGCCGTCGCTCTTCACGGCGCAGAGCCATATCAACGTGAACTACACGATCCTCGACGAGGGCACATTGCGTGAGGTCATCACGAGCGGTGTGTCGGGCCGGGGCCCCGAGTTCGACGTCGTGATGATCGGCCCGTACGAGGCGCCGCAGTTCGGCAAGGACGGCTACATCACCGACCTCACGCCCAGGGCCTCCTCCGACAAGGCCTATGACCTCGACGACGTCATCCCGTCGGTACGGAAGGCACTGTCTATCGACGGCAAGCTCTACGCCTCGCCGTTCTATGGAGAGTCGTCGTTCCTGATGTACCGCAAGGACGTCTTGCACGACGCCGGAATCGAGATGCCTGCGCACCCCACGTGGACACAGGTCGCGCAGATCGCCCGGAGGATCAACACGCCCGCCAGGGCCGGCATATGCCTGCGCGGCAAACCGGGTTGGGGCGACCTCGGCGCTTCGTTTACAACCGTGCTGAACACGTTCGGTGGCACGTGGTGGTCCGCCAAGCCGGACGGTTCGGTGGACAAGGCGATGGTCGATCAGCCTGAGTTCCGGGAAGCGCTCCAGTTCTACGTCGACCTCGTCAGGGAGGCGGGTGAGACCCAAGCCGACACCGCGAGCTACAACCAGTGCCTCGCGCAGTACCTAAGCGGCAAGGTCGCGATGTGGTACGACGCGACGGTCGCTGCTGGCCTGCTCGAGGCGGCCAACAGCGACGTCAAGGGCAAGAACGGCTACGCCGCCGCCCCGGTCGAACGGACGAAAGCGGCGGGATGGCTGTGGTCGTGGGCGCTGGCCATGCCGACATCGTCGAAGAACCCAGACTTGGCATGGAGTTACATCGCGTGGGCGACCGGACCTCAGTACATCAGAGAGGCGGGGAACCAGATTGCTGGCGGGTGGGCGGCCATCCCACCGGGCACGCGCCGGTCCACATACGAGATTCCCGACTACCAGAATGCCGCCCGCGCATTCGCCCAGCCGACGGTCGACGCAATCGAAGCTGCGCCAGTCGACAACCCCGGGACGACCGAGCGGCCCGGCTACCCTGGCGTCCAGTATGTCGGCATCCCTCAGTTCCAGGACGTGGGCGACCAGTGCACCGAGCAGTTCTCGGCCGCGATCGCAGGCAGGTCGTCGGTCGATTCGGGGCTCGAAAACTGCCAGGAGACCGCTTCCCAGGCGGTTCGGTAACTCATGCGGCCGCGACAGATTGCACCAGTGGCGCTGGTTCTGGTCGTAGCCATTGCGGGCTTCATCGTCGCGCGCTTGCTCGCCGAGCGAGACGTGCAGCGCGACTCTGAGCGCCGCGCCGAGGTCGCCGTGGCGCAGATCCATGGCCGGATCGCGCAGGCGGCGTCGCTCACCGAAAGCCTCCGCCGGTTCATGTTGGACGCCGGCGGTACCGGTGTCACAAGCGACCAGTTCGCAAGGAATGCGTCGAGGTGGCTCAGCCCGGCGGACTTCCCGGCCGCTGCATGGGTCGAGCCGGTTCCCGACTCAGAGCGTGCGGCTTACGAGGGACGAATCGGCCAGCCCGTCGTGACACCGGACGAGCGAGACAGCGTCGTACCCGCCAGCTCGCGCTCCTCCTATCTGGCGGCCACGCTGGTATCTGGCTTCCCTCCCCTGGCCCTGCCCGGCGTCGATCTGAGCGGCGAGCCGGATATGGCTACGGCACTCGATCGCGCGACACACCTCGGTCGCGTAGCCGCGACGCCGGTGGCAGGCCTCGACGGGATGAAGGGCCTTTTCCTGGTCGCTCCGGCGCCGAATCTTGTCGGCGAGACCCTGCGCCCGGGGTACGTTGTGGTCTTCGTGCCGGAGCTGACGTTGACTGCGGCGGCGGACACGCCGGGGTTGTGGCTGGCGGTCGGCGGCGCTGGCACCGGGAGACCTGTCGGCGGGCAGACCGTCCGCACGTCGTTCACCGAGGCAGGGCAGCGATTCGACGTCTTTCTGCCAAGGGGCTCGGTCCACGGTGCCGCGGCGGCCTTGCCTTGGATCATCCTCGCCTGCGGCCTCGTTCTCGCGGGCCTCGCGGCGGCGCTCGGGATGAACGCGGCGCGGCGAGCCAGGGCGCAGAACGAGCTCGACCGCATCTTCAATCTCTCGCCCAACCTGATCGCGGTGGCCAACTTCGACAGGCACTTCACGCGAGTGAACCCGGGCGCGGAGCGGATCCTTGGCTACCCGCAGGACGAGTTGCTCGACCGACCGTACCTCGACTTCGTGCACCCGGACGACCGTGAACGGACAGCAGCGGAGTCGGCCGCGATCGCTCAGGGCAAGACAACGCTGTCGTTCGAGAACCGCTACGTCCGCAAGGACGGCTCGTACCGAGTGCTCGAATGGACGGTGACGCCGGTCGTCGCGGAGAGCGTCATGTACGCGGTGGCGCGCGACGTGACTGAGCGCCGGCGCGCTGAGATCGAGCTCAAACGCCTCGCGGGCGAGCAGGCAGCGCTGCGGCGGGTGGCCACGCTGGTCGCTAGCGGAGCCGGGCCGGAGGAGGTGTTCGCCGCGGTCGCCACGGAGGTCGGCCGGCTGCTGGCGGTCGACGTCGCGGGCCTGATCCGGTACGACCCACAGGACATGACCACGATCGTCGGCATGTGGAGCAGCCCAGCTGCGACGGGGCCGAGCCTTATCGGCAGCCGGTTGCCACTTGGTGGGCGGAACGTGACGACGATGGTGTGGCGGACGGGCCGCTCGGCGCGGATCGACTACGCCGACGTTTCGGGTGCTGTCGGTGCTGCCGCCCGCGACCGCGGACTGCGCTCGTCGGCAGGCGTACCGATCAGCGTTGAAGGCCGACTGTGGGGCGTCATGATCGTGGGGTTGACCCGCGACGAGTTGCTGGCGGCGGACGCCGAGGGGCGGCTAGCCGGGTTCACCGAGCTGGTCGGCACCGCAGTGGCCAACGCCGAGTCCCAGGCCCAGCTGACCGCCTCCCGAGCGCGAATCGTGGCCGCCGCCGACGCCGCTCGCCAGCGGATCGAGCGCGATCTGCACGATGGCGCCCAGCAGCG
Source organism: Pseudonocardia sp. Cha107L01 (assembly GCF_052566575.1). Lineage (NCBI taxonomy): Bacteria > Bacillati > Actinomycetota > Actinomycetes > Pseudonocardiales > Pseudonocardiaceae > Pseudonocardia > Pseudonocardia sp. Cha107L01. The sequence continues at coordinate 1,667,029 of NZ_CP199579.1, read as the reverse complement.
GCTGGTCTGCCTCGCCCTCAAGATCCGCGCGGCGCGAGTGGGGGTCCCGCTTGAGGCCGGTGAGATGGCCGCGCTGCTGGACGACCTGGCTGAGGAGGCGACCAGCGCGGTGGATGAGCTGCGCGAGCTCGCCCGTGGCATCCATCCGGGGATCCTCGCCAACGGCGGGCTGGTCCCGGCGCTCGAGGCGGTGGCCAGCCGCTCTGCGGTTCCGGTCGAGCTGGACGTGGGCGTCGACCGTCGGCTGCCCGAGCAGACCGAGATCGCCGCCTACTACCTAGTGTCCGAGGCGTTGACCAACGCGGCCAAACACGCCGAAGCCTCCGTCGTTCACGTCGAGGTGGACATTGCGGAAGGCGTCCCCGGAAACGGTGTGCTGCGCGTCGCGGTCCGCGATGATGGTGCTGGCGGCGCCGAATTCACCGGGGGCACGGGCCTGGTCGGGCTCAAAGACCGGGTAGAGGCGCTCGGGGGAACGATCGAGATCGAAAGCGGGCGCGGGAAGGGAACTGCGCTGCGCGCAACGCTCCCGATCACAGCCTCCTAAGAGCAGTGCGGTCGGTGAGGAGGTGCGAGCGGGCTTTACCTCGGGTCGTTGCCCGGGGTGGCGGGTTCTGGGGGCGCGATCCTGGCGATCACCGCGCTCGCGTGGGCGTTCAGCCAGGTCCACATCGCCGACGGTCACCCGCCGTACAACACCCCTGAGACCAAGGAGAGATCGTGACTATCCCCGCGACGTGCCCCGCCTTCGTGGTGTCGGCCGAGAACTACGACCGGCTGATGGGCCGTTACCTCCCACGCTCGCGCCATGACTGGCGCACACACGCGACGTGGAGTCCCACAGGCCCAGCGGATCTCCATCATTGACTTGCTACCCGGTAGCCGGCATCGGCCAACCATGCGCGGGCGCGGCCCCGCCGCCGTTCGCCGGATAACTGGTACCACCGCTCCAACTCGCCCGGCCACCGAGCCAAGACATCCTTGAAGCGGCGAAACGCGCCCCTTCCCTGCAGCGCGATACCCAACCGATCCGCCCGATCTTCATCCTCGACGGTGTCAAGGAACAGCATCATGTCCTGGTAGCCGTCGCGGGAGCCCTCACCGTGCACCCAGAGGAACCGCTCGTCGTCCTCGAAGTCCGGTGTGTCGATGTCGTCGCCGCCCTCGTCGAGGTACTCGATCGTGCTGCGCGGCCACACCTCGCCGGTGCGCAGGTCGAGGGCACCGCCGGTGGTCACTGGTCCACCCTCCTTGTGGGCACCGGCAGGGTGCTTGTTGTTGGGATCCGGCGAGAGCCGGGGTGACGGCCTGTGGTGGTCGCCCTTTGAGGGCCGCGATGACACTGCCGCCCCCGGTTCTTGCGGGGCCGTGGACCGGCAACAGAGGGACGCGCCGTAGAGCGCCAGTCAGTGACCGCCCGGTGATCGGCTTCCTCGCCGGGTCGTCGCTGCCGCTGTGAGGAGAGCTGATGTTCCTGCCCGAATGCCCGTTCTATGTCGGTATCGACTGGGCCGCCGAGACCCACGCGGTGTGTGTCCTCGACGCGGCCGACAAGATCACCGCCGAGTTCACTATCGCGCACACCGCCGAGGGCTTCGCCGTGCTGCTGGGCCAGCTGGGTCGGCTGCGCCCCGACCGGATGGAGGTGCCGGTCGCGATCGAGCGCCCCGACGGGCGACTGGTCGATGCCCTGCTCGAGGCCGGGCACCCGGTCGTGCCGGTCAGCCCGAACGCGATCAAGACCTGGCGAGACGGGGAAGTGCTGTCCGGCGCCAAGTCCGACGCCGGCGATGCGGCCGTGATCGCGGAGTACCTGCGGCTGCGCGCGCATCGACTGCGCCCGGTGACCCCTTACCGCGCCGAGACCCTGGCGCTGCGCACTGTGGTCCGCACCCGAGGTGACATCGTCGCGGCCAGGGTCGCGGCGACCAACCAGCTCACCGCGCTGCTGGATGCGCACTGGCCTGGCGCCAAAGCGATCTTCGCCGACGTCGAATCGCCGATAGCGTTGGCGTTCCTGACCCGCTACCCCACCGCCGCCCACGCCGCGCACCTGGGCGAACAGCGCCTGCGCGGGTTTTGCGTCAAACATGGCTACTGTGGGCGCCGCCACCCCGCGCAGCTGTTGGCCCGACTGCGCGCCGCGCCGGCGGGCACTACCGACCCCATCCTCGTCGAGGCCATCGGTGACGCGGTGCTTGCCCTGGTCGGGGTCCTGCGCGCACTCGGTAGCGCTCGTAAGGACCTGGACCGCTCGGTGACCGCCCACCTCGGGGAGCACCCGGACGAGAAGATCTTCACGTCGCTGCCACGGTCGGGTCAGATCAACGCCGCCCAGGTGCTCGCCGAGTGGGGCGACTCCCGGCAAGCCTACGACGGCCCCGAGGCCGTGGCAGCCCTCGCTGGGATGTGCCCGGTGACCACCCAGTCCGGCAAACACCGCGCGGTGCACTTCCGCTGGGCCTGCAACAAACGCTTCCGCACCGCGATCTCGACCTTCGCCGATAACAGCCGCCACAGCAGCCCATGGGCGGCGAAGATCTACGCCGACGCCATAGCCCGCGGTCACGATCACCCGCACGCCGTGCGAGTACTGTCCCGCGCCTGGATCAGGGTCATCTACCGCTGCTGGCTCGACGACGTGCCCTACGACCCCGCCCGACACGGCAACGCCGCCGGTCCACCCCAGGCGGCCTAACCACGAACCCACCGCGACCCGAACACCGCGGTGGCCGCCCCAGCGCGGGCAGGGCACCGCCCTGCCCGCGGCTTCACCCTGCCCAGGCCCGGCAGGGGCCCGCGAGTCCAGGACCGGCGAAGCCGGCCCCGCAGGGGCGCGCAGCGTCCTTGACGCGTGGGGGGCCGGGCCGTACACGCGGCCACCGCAAACCCGACCACGGCCAACCGCAGACGAGTCGGAGGTTGACACAGAGGGTGTCATCGGGTCACCCTCGAGGATGTCCGACAGCTGCTCGAGGTCCACCGCCAGCGGGCGCAGCATTGGGGTCGGCCTGACACCGGCGAGCGCGTCGAGCTGGTCGGCCAGCTCGACATCACCGACCCATCCACGTTCCCGCAGCGCCACCACGCAGCGGGCCGCGGCCTGCGGTGCGCCGTCCACCCGCTGCGCGAGCGCGGCCGCCAAGGCCTCCCCGAGCAGTTGCCACACCCCCGCCGGCCGGGCGGGGTCGCCGGCCAGCGCCACCACGGCGGTCCCGTCACAGCGGTAAGCGGCCCCCCGCAGCTCCCTCATCCAATCCTGGTCGTCCATCGCCTCACCATGCCGGACCATTGCCACATCTTCGCGAGGGCGGGGCCCGGGGAAGCAACGTCCGCGCGGACGGGCCCGCTCGCCACGTCCGCCAGTCACCCTCGACGGGTCGAGAGCCTCCCGCTGCGCTCCCAACCGAGTGATCGCGGACTCCACGTCGGCGCTGGTCAGCGGGCGACCGCGTGATCTTCGTCGTGCGGCCCAGCGCTGATCAACCCACCTTTCGTGAGTCACTGGTCTGGCCGAAGCGGCGCATAGCGGCCTGCTTGGACGCGCCCAGCTCCTTCCGTTCGCCCGCGCGGCGGCGACCGTAGCGGCCAGGTTGGCCTCCGAGGCCGCTATGGCGGCCAGGGCCAGGCCGACCGCGCGCAGCCGTGTCCTCCACGGTCACGCTGGGGTCGTCGGGGTCGAGGTTGTCCAGCCAGTCCGTTGCCTCAGCGGCTGCCTTCTCTAGCTGCGCTCGTGTGCGTGGCATGTGAATCACCCCTTCTCCAGGAATCGGTAGAACTTCGCCCGTAGCGGCATCGCGTGGATGATCACCGGCTCTGTGTCGGGATCGAGCACCACGATCTCGAGGAGGGCGCCTACCCGGTCCGGGCCGATAACCAGCACCCGGTCCGCGCTGCCCTGCCGCACGGCCAAGGCCACCGCGTGATGCATGTCGTCATCAGACACGCCGTGTTTGCGTGCACTGTCAGCGACATCCATCATTCTCCGACCTCGGAGGAACCGTCACCCACTGATCGATTGTAGATCCCAATCAGATTGCATCGTTGCTGGTCAGACGTGGTGGGCCCCCGGGGGATCGAACCCCGAACCCGCGGATTAAAAGTCCGCTGCTCTGCCGATTGAGCTAGAGGCCCGTGTGCTGGCCCAGGGTACCTGGGGCCTCCGAGCTTACTTACCCGATCCGGTGTGTTTGCCGGGTGGATACCGCCAGACCCGCTCAGTGATCAGAAGATGGCCCCATGCGCTCACTGCATCGCTATCTCATCGCTGCCGGGGTTGCCAGCCTGCTTGTCATCGCGACAGCGTGCAGCAAGCCCGCCGACGCCCCCACCGGAACCGCAACTCCGGCCAGCCCACCGTCTTCGGACGCCGACACCAGCAACGCGAAACAGATCGTCGTCACCGCTGTGTTCGCCCACGACGACGCAGCCACCAACTACAACAAGACGCTGGTCCCGGACGGGGCGAAGGTCCTCGTCGCGGAGAACGTTTTCGACGGGGCGACCACCGTCACCCTGAACGTACGCGGACTGGTGCCCAACCGGGCCTACGGCGCGCACGCGCACGCCATGCCGTGCGGACCCACCGGTGAGGCCGCCGGACCGCACTTCCAGCACACCCCCGACCCGGTCAAGCCGTCCGTCGACCCGGCCTTCGCCAACTCCGCCAACGAGATCTGGCTGGACTTCAAGACCGACGCACAGGGCGACGCCACGACCGCGAGCACCGTGCCGTGGGTGTTCACCAACGCCAAGGCCGCATCGGTCGTCATCCACGCCGACCCGACGCAGACCGCACCGGGCAAGGCCGGCACCGCTGGCGCGCGGGTGGGCTGTGTGAGCGTGGGCTTCTGACCCGAGCCGAATTCGCCTGAACTCGACGGAACCACACCGCCCCGAGAGCCGTCTCAACATATGTGACGCGCTACGTCCTCACCGACATCGAGCAGGTCGGCGCCGAGCTGGCCCGGCGGGCCGCCGAGGTCAACGGCTGGCTCGACGCGGCGGCGGGCCGTTCCCCGCCGCCGCTGCGCGCCGAGGAGTCCGAGCTGGCCGGCGCGATCGCCCAGGTCGACCTGGCTTGCTACCAGGCACTCTCGGCCGCCGCCGCCCGGCTCGCGTCGGCCGCCGAGTCGGTGGCGGCGTGCGCCGATGCGGTGCGCGCGGTCGACGCCGAGTTGGCCGAGCGCATCTGCCGGTGGACCGGATGAGCGAGCTGCCGCACGCCGCCGGGCACCGTTGGGCGGAGGCCGCCGCGCTGCTCGCCGGTGCGGGCCGGGCGCCGTCCGCTGTGCTCGCCTGGCTGGGGCCGGCCTGGTCGGGATCGGCGGCCCGGGCCTACGACGACTGGGCCAACGGGTTCGAGCAGGCCACCCGGCGGGCCTCCGGCGCGCTGCGCGACACCTCCGATTCGATCCGTGCTCTCGCCGAGCGCTGGCCACAGCTGCGGCTCCAGGCCGACTTCGACAGTGTCGACGCGGGCTCGCGGGCGATCACAGCGGTTCCGATACCCGGCGAGCCCGCCGGCGCCGCGGAGCCCGGGCCACGCGCTGAGCTGGCTCACGTCCCCAAGCCCGCGTCTCGGCCGCCGCGCCGCGTCGAGAACGTGGACAGCTGGATCCAGCAGGCGGTGGTCATCCTGCGCGAGCACGGCTACCGCCCCGACCAGATCGACCCGGAGGCAATCGAAACGATCATCCGCCACGAGTCCGCCGGCGACCCCGGTGCCGTCAACAACTGGGACCTCAACGCGGCCAGGGGCACTCCGTCCATGGGGTTGATGCAGACCATCGGCCCGACCTTCGATCGCTGGCACCTGCCGGGGCGCGGCGAGATCCTGAACCCGGTCGACAACATCGTCGCCGCTGTCCGCTACGCGGTGGACCGCTACGGCTCGATGTCGCGGGTGCCCGGCGTACTCAGTCTCGCCGCGGGGCAGGCCTATCGTGGCTACTGACGCGCCCACCGACGCCGTACGGCATAGGCTGGCCGGCGATGAGCAGCACAGTCAGCGGCCCACCTTCGGCCGGTTCCCGCCTGGCCGTCGCACAGCGCGCCTCGGTCGAGCCGTTCCACGTGATGGACGTCTGGGTGGCGGCAACCGAGCGCCAACGCACCCACGGCGACCTGGTCAACCTCTCCGCCGGCCAGCCGTCCACCCCCGCGCCGGCACCGGTCCGGGCGGCCGCCGTCGAGGCACTGTCCTCCGACGTGCTGGGCTACACGGTGGCAGTGGGGATCCAGGAGCTGCGCACCGCGATCGCCGCGTTCTACCAGCAGCGCTACGGGGTGCCGGTGGACCGCGACGATGTGGTGGCCACGACCGGCTCGTCGGGCGGTTTCCTGCTCAGCTTCCTCGCCGCGTTCGACGTCGGCGACCGGGTGGCGCTGGCCCGCCCTGGCTACCCCTGCTACCGCAACATCCTGCGTGCGCTGGGCTGCGACGTGGTCGAGCTGGACTGCGGCCCGGACAGCCGGTTCCAGCCGACCGTCGAGATGCTCGAGGACGCCCACCGTCGACAGCCGCTGCGCGGGCTGATCCTGGCCAGCCCGGCCAACCCCACCGGCACCGTGCTGGAACCGACCGAGCTGGCCCGGATCGCGGCCTGGTGCGAGAGCACCGGCGTGCAGTTGGTCAGCGACGAGATCTACCACGGCATCTCCTACCCGGGCACCCCACAGACGGCCTGCGCCTGGCAGACCTCCCGCGAAGCGATCGTGGTCAACTCGTTCTCGAAGTACTTCTCGATGACCGGTTGGCGGCTGGGCTGGCTGTTGGTGCCGCCGAGGCTGCGACGCGCGGTCGACCGGTTGACCGGCAACTTCACCGTCTGCCCGCCCGCGCTGCCGCAGCACGCCGCGCTGGCCGCGTTCGACCCGGCCAGCCTCGCCGAGGTGGAGTCGCACGTGACCCGGTACGCGGTGAACCGGTCGCTACTGCTGGACGGATTGGCTCGGATCGGCATCGACAAGCTGGCCCCGGCGGACGGCGCGTTCTACGTCTACGCGGACGTGGGCCACCTGACCGACGACTCGATGACCTACTGCCGGACGCTGCTGGCCGAGACCGGGATCGCCGTCGCACCGGGCCGAGACTTCGACACCGAGCAGGGACACCGGTTCATCCGGCTGTCCTTCGCCGGTGCCACCGAGGACGTCGTCGAAGCCCTGCGGCGCCTGGAGCTGTTCATCGGCTAGCCTGCGCGGGCATGACCGCCGGCGAAACGCGCCTGTTGGCCTGGGAGCGCCGGCTGGACTGGCCGCTCACCGGGCTCGCGGTGATCTTTCTGGGGCTCTACGCCTTCGACGTGCTGAACACCCGGCTCAGCGACGGCCAGCACGAGGTGGTCGACCTGGTGCTGACCGGGATCTGGGTGCTGTTCGCGGCCGACTTCATCGTGCGCCTTTCGCTGGCCAGGAATCACCGGCGGTTCTTCCGGACGCACCTGCTCGACGTGCTGATCCTGGTGCTCCCGATGGCGCGGCCGCTGCGCGCGTTGCGGGTGCTCACCGTGATCGGCGCGCTGAACAAGCGGCTGCGCGGCGGGCTGCACGGCAAGGCCGCGGTCTATGTCGTCGCGACGACGCTGCTGGTCGGCACGATCGCCGCGCTCGCGGTGCTGGACGCCGAGCGGAACGCGCCGCACGCGACCATCACCACGTTCGGCGATGCCGTCTGGTGGACGATCAGCACGATCACCACGGTCGGCTACGGCGACCTGTACCCGATCACCACCGAGGGTCGGATTGTGGCGGGGACCCTGATGGTCGGCGGCATCGCCCTGCTCGGCGTAATCACCGGTTCGTTCGCCACCTGGTTCGTGGCCAGCATCCGTGACCTGGAGGAGGAGGTCGACGAGTCCGGCGACGAGGTCAACGCCCGCCTCGACGAGGTACTCGTCGAACTGCGACTGCTCTCGACCCGGGTACGCGAGCTCGAGTCGAGCCTGACCAGGCCGGATCGGCCCGACCAAGTCAGCCCGGACGGCGCGGGGGCCTGACTCCGGCGCGGGCCGATCCCGGCGTCCCGACACGGGTCAGCCCGACGACGCGGGCCGAGGCCCGCCGGGCCCGGCAGCGCGGCTCGGCGCGGGTCGGCCCGGCTCAGGCCCGGCCGTGCGGGTCAGGCGGGGCGGCGGGGTGCGGCGACGCCGGTGTCGACCGGGCCGACCCGGTCCAGCACGGTATCGATGTCGTCGGCGCTCACGTCAGCATGCGTCACGAACCGAACCTGGTTGCCCATCGGCCCGGCCAGCACACCGGACTGCTCCAGCCGCTGAAGCATGCTGGGCAGGTCAGCCGCGGTGAGCAGCACGATGTTGGTCGCCGGCTCACTCACCCGCCAGCCCCGGTCGGCCAGACCGGCGGCCAGGCGCGCCGCCTTGTCGTGATCTTCGGCGAGCCGCTGGACGTTGTCGAGAGCGATCAGGCCGGCGGCGGCGAGCACGCCGCCCTGGCGGACCCCGCCGCCGAGCATCTTGCGCAGCCGCCGGGCCTCCTCGACGAACTCGACCGATCCGGCCACCACCGACCCGACCGGTGCGCCGAGCCCCTTGCTCAGACAGACCTGCACGGTGTCCACCCCGACGGTCAGCGCCGCCGGCGGCAATCCAAGTGCGACCGACGCGTGCCACAGCCGGGCACCGTCCAGGTGCACCTTCAGCCCGGCACGGCGGGCCGCGGCGGCCAGCGCGGCGTGCTCGTCGACCTGACTGACCACCCCGCCGGAGGCCATGTGGGTGTTCTCCAGGCACAACAGCGTGGTGCGCAGCGTGTAGTACGGGCCGGCCTTGCCGGCTGCACGCAGCACGGCGCTGGGCGAGATCTTGCCCGGGCCGGCGTCGTGCGGCAGCGGGCGCGGCATGCCGCCGGCCAGCCAGGCCGCGGTGCCCAGCTCGGCGTCCAGCACGTGCGCGCCGGCCGGCGCAAGGAACGCATCGCCCCGGTTGAGGTGGGCCATCAGCGCGATCAGGTTGCCCATCGAACCGCTGGGCACCCAGAGCGCGGCCTGCGCACCGAGCAGGCCGGCCACCCGTTCTTGCAGCTCACGCATGGTCGGGTCGCCGTCGAGCACGTCGTCGCCGACCTCGGCGGTGGCCATTGCGGCCCGCATCTGCCGACTCGGCTGAGTGACAGTGTCTGACCGCAGATCGATCGGTGCGGACTTGACGGAACGTCCCCGACGGCTGGACCGGGACCCGGAGTTAGTGGAAGGCCGCACGCTGAGATATTGAAGCAGCCCTTATGAGCGAGATCTCGGCGGGGTAACAAAACAGTTACGGATACTCATTTGTGTGACTGCAGTGCAACCAGGTGGCTCACTCGGCACGTCCACCTGGAGGTACGGGAGGGTGTGGGGTGGACGAGGCCGCCGAGCAGGCGTTCGAGGAGTACTTCCGGAACCGGCGAGAGGCCGTGCGCCGCAATGCCTACCTGCTGTGCGGTGACTGGCACCGCGCGGACGACCTGGCGCAGACCGCCTTCGTCGCGCTGCACCGCAAGTGGGACACCATCCGGGAGCCGGCCGCGGTGGACTCCTACCTGCGGCGGACCCTGGTCCGGGCGATGATCGACGACACCCGGCGGCCCTGGCGCCGGGAGCGCGCGGTCCCGGAACCGCCGGAGCCGACCGCGGCGGACGGCCCCACCGACCAGGTGGCCACCCGACACACGCTGGTTGACGCACTGCGCCAGCTACCGCCCCGGCAGCGTGCGGTGCTCGTGCTGCGGTTCCTGGAGGGTATGGACGTGGCGGCCACCGCGCGGGCGATGGGCTGTCGGGAGGGCACCGTGAAGAGTCAGACCGCGCACGGGCTGGCCGCGCTGCGCACGGTTCTGGGCAGCGCGCTGGACGACCTACGGCCGACCGGGTGAGCGCGGTGCGAACGGCCATGGGCGGGGGAAGCGCGGTGCGAGCATCACGAGCGATGAGATCAACAACGGCACAGCGCACGACACAGGCACAGCCTCGGGAGGTGGCACGGCGTGGATGAGCGCAGGTTGACCGAGATGTTCTCCGAAGCCGCCGACTCGGCGGCGCACAACGCACCACCCGCGACGTTCGACCACTCCGACGTGGTGGCCGGGTCGCGCCGGGCGCAGCAGCGCAGCCGCCGGCTGCAGACCAGCGCGATCGCGGTCGCCGTGATCGGCCTGGCCGCGGCCGGGACGGTCGGTATCGGGGTGCTCAACACCTCGACCAGTGGGTCGAGCACGCTGGCCGAGCCGTCGCCGGTTACCTCGCCACAGGCCGCCGAGAGCGCCCCGGGCGCGGAGTCGGCGCCGCAACCGTTCGGCGCGCAGTCCGACTCGCGCGCCGCTGCCCCGTTCGCCGCCGAGAAGCGGGCCGGCTCGTCCAGCTGCGCGGTCCCGGACCGTCAACTGTTCGAGCAGCTCAGCGAGGTCGTCCCGGCGGTCCGCGGCGCCACCCCCCGGCCGCTTTCGGACGAGGCGTACTGCCCGGAGGGCGCCCGGGGCGTCGAGGTCGACGTGACCGACGGCGGGGCGCACGGCGTGCTGCGGGTCCTGCTGTCGCCGCCGGGCTCGCTGGGCGGCGGGTCGAACGTGCAGACCGGCGGCGGGTCGCAGTCGACCAGCAGCGTGGCCACCCATGACGGTGGCTCGCTGAGCCTGACCACGTCCTCCAGCCGGGGTGACGCCCCGTTCGAGGACGACCTCGACGACCTGGCGGACAAGCTGGCCGCCAAGAACTGACCGGGACACCGGGGCCGACCACCGGAGCGTCAGGACAGCCCCGGCCGACCTCGGGCCACGCAACCGGCGGACACCCGGCAACGGCGCCGGACGGACCACGTACGCTCGGTGAACGTGATCCCGAACGTGCTGGCCAACCGTTACGCGAGCGCCGAACTGGCGCACCTTTTCTCGCCCGAGCACAAGATCGTGCTGGAACGCCGGCTCTGGCTCGCCGTGCTCCGCGCGCAGTACGAGCTCGGCGTGGCCGTCCCCGATCAGGCACTCGCCGACTACGAGCGGGTCGTCGAACAGGTCGACCTGGCATCCATCGCCGCCCGCGAGCGGGTGACCAGGCACGACGTGAAGGCACGCATCGAGGAGTTCAACGCCCTCGCCGGCCACGAGCAGATCCACAAGGGTCTGACCAGCCGCGACCTGACGGAGAACGTCGAGCAGGCGCAGGTCCGGGGCGCGCTGGTACACCTCGCCGACCGGACCGTCGCGGTGCTGGCCAGGCTGGCCCGGCGCGCCGGGGAGTACCGCGAGCTGGTGCTGACCGGGCGCAGCCACAACGTCGCCGCACAGGCCACCACGCTGGGCAAACGGTTCGCCAGCGCGGCCGACGAGCTACTGGTCGCGCACCGGCGGTTGACCGAGCTGACGGAGCGCTACCCGCTGCGCGGCATCAAGGGCCCGGTCGGCACCGGCCAGGACATGCTGGACCTGCTCGGCGGCGACGCGACCAAGCTCGCCGAGCTGGAGCGCCGGGTCGCCGCGCACCTGGGCTTCAGCGAGGTGCTGACCAGTGTCGGCCAGGTGTACCCGCGCTCGCTGGACTACGACGTGATCACCGCGCTGGTCCAGCTCGCCGCCGGCCCGTCCAGCCTGGCCACCACCATCCGGCTGATGGCCGGCCAGGAGCTGGTCACCGAAGGCTTCCAGCCGGGCCAGGTCGGCTCCAGCGCCATGCCGCACAAGATGAACACCCGGTCCTGCGAGCGGGTCAACGGACTGGCTGTGGTGCTGCGCGGTTACGCCAGCATGGTCGGCGAGCTGGCCGGCAACCAGTGGAACGAGGGCGACGTGTCCTGCTCGGTGGTCCGCCGGGTTGCGCTGCCGGACGCCTTCTTCGCCATCGACGGGCTGATCGAGACGTTCCTGACCGTGCTGGACGAGTTCGGTGCCTACCCGGCGGTGATCGCCCGCGAGCTGGACCGCTACCTGCCGTTCCTGGCCACCACCTCGGTGCTGATGGCGGCGGTGCGCGCCGGGGTCGGCCGGGAGACGGCACACGAGGCGATCAAGGAGCACGCCGTCGCGGTGGCGCTGGCCATGCGGGAGACCGGCCAGCCGGAGAACGACCTGCTAGCCCGGTTGACCGCCGACCCCAGGCTCGGCCTGCCGGACGGCACGCTCACCCTCGGCGACCCGCTGGGCTTCACCGGCGCGGCGACGTCGCAGGTGGACGACGTGATCGCCCGGGTGAACGAGCTGGTCAAGGCCAACCCGGACGCGGCCGCGTACACGCCCGCGCCGATCCTCTAGGGCACTGGGAGCCAGAGCACATGGAACTGCTGCACTCGGGCAAGGTGCGCGAGATCTACTCCGACCGGGGCGACATCGTGCTGGTCGCCTCCGACCGGGTCTCGGTGTACGACGTGGTGCTGCCCACGACGATCCCGGACAAGGGTGCGTTGCTCACCCAGCTGTCGCTGTGGTGGTTCGGCAAGACCGCCGACGTGGTGGACAACCACGTGATCTCCGCCGACGACGTGCCCGCCGAGGTCGCCGGTCGGGCGATTCGCTGCCGGCGGCTGGAGATGCTGCCGGTGGAGTGCGTGGCGCGGGGCTACCTCACCGGGTCCGGGCTGAAGGACTATCAGCGCACCGGTGCGGTGTCCGGCGTGCGACTGCCGGCCGGGCTGGTGGACGGCTCGAAGCTGCCCGAACCGATCTTCACGCCGAGCTCCAAGGCGCCGGCGGGCCAGCACGACGAGGCGATCACCTTCGACGACGTGGTCGCGCTGCTCGGCGCCGACACCGCCGCCCAACTCCGGGACGCCACCCTCGAGCTCTACCGGCGCGGAGCCACGCTGGCGGCGGCCAACGGGATCCTCATGGCGGACACCAAGTTCGAGTTCGGCCGCGACGCCTCCGGCGCGCTGGTGCTGGGCGACGAGATCTTCACCTCCGACTCGTCCCGGTACTGGCCGGCCGACGACTGGGAACCCGGCCGTCCGCAGCGCTCGTTCGACAAGCAGATCGTGCGGGACTGGGCGGCCGGCACCGGCTGGGACAAGACCGCGCCCGGCCCGGCGGTCCCGGCCGAGGTCGTCGAGCTGGCCCGCTCGCGCTACATCGAGCTCTACCAGCGGATCACCGGCCAGCACTGGGGTTCCTGACTCGTGAGTGGCGAGTGGTCCCGCGGGACCACTCGCCACTCACGGGCTCACCGCACTCGCGGCTTCACAGCACTGTCACGCCAGCGCCACACCCAGGTCAGCCAGCCGTCATGCCGGTACGGCGCAATGGAGCATGTGACATCACTGATCGTGTCGCTGTCCGGGCTTTCCGAGCGGAACCTGCCCGCCTGTGTCGAATTCGCCACCGAGCTGGACTCGCGCCTGGTGCCGGCGTCCTGGCTGCTCCCGCCCCGACCCCGGGACGGCCGGCACCTTCCGGACGCCCCGGTGATCGGCTGGCTGCGCGGCCGGATCGGAGCGGGCGACGCGTTGGTGTTGCACGGGTTCGACCACTCCGTGACGCCCGGCGGGCGGGCGCTACTCGGCCGGCGCGCGGAGTTCGCGGCGCTGCCCAGCCACGAGGCCACGCTGCGGCTGATCGCGGCCACCCGGACCATGGATGATCTCGGACTGCATTCGGACGTGTTCGCCCCGCCGCGCTGGCTGGCCTCCGCCGGCACCATCGTCGCACTGCGCCGCCGAGGGTTTCGGGTGTGCGCGGACGGCTCCGGCGTGCGCCTGTTGGACCGGCATGCCCCCCGGGACCGGATGCTGCGCGGCCGGGTACTGAGCACCGGCGGGGCGCTCACCGCGAGCGGCGTGCTCGGCAGTGGGGTGCTCGGCAGTGGGGTGCTCGGGGGCGGCGGGCGTGGCGGGATGCTCGGCAGTGGGGTGCTCGGGACCGGCGGCGCTCTCGAGACCGGCGGAAGTCGAGGGACCGGCGGCGTACTCGGGACCGGCGGCGGACGGGGTTCCGGCACCGCGCTCGGCAGTGCAGGGGTGCCCCCGGAGGCCACCGAAGCTTGGCGGCACCGCTCGCTGGTCGCCTCGGCGGCCCGGCTCGCCCGGCGAGGCGGACTGGTCCGGATCGCCGCGGACGCCGCCGAGCTGAGCCGACCGGCCGCGCGCCAGGCGCTGCTCGACGCGGTGGACGCCGCGCTGGCCGCCGGTGCCCGGCCAGCCACCTACCGGTCGCCGGTGCCGAGGCCCGCCCCGCTGTCCGCCTGACTGGGCCCGCTGACCACCGACCACCGCGCACGGCGTGGGGCCGTTTCCCGCCGACCACCGACCACCGCGCACGGCCCGACGCTGCCGGCACGCCGCACGGCCTGTACGCCGCACGACCTGCACGGCCCTGACGTCGCCCAGTTCAACCACAGCAGGGTCTGATCATGCTCGAGGGCCCGCTGTGGTTGAGTTGATCATGAGGGGGTGGATCGGTCACGTGAGCCGGGTCAGCAGGTCGGCCTCGTCGGCGGCGCTGAGTCCGGCCCGGCGCGGCCGGTCCAGGCCCAGCGACCGCTCATAGGCCAACGCGTCGCTCGCCGACGCAGCCAGCGGGCGCGCGGTCAGGCCGGCGGCGAGGGCGGGCGAGGTATCCCGGCTGAGGAACCCGTGGTGCGTCGGCGGCAGCCACAGTGGCAGGGAACGCGGGCCGGCCCACGGCGTCACGCCGGCGTCGAGCAGCGCCGAAGGCGACGCCGCCACCAGCTCCAGTGCCGGAGCACCGCCCTCCGGGCCACCCACCGCCGGTCCCCCCGGCTCCGGTGCGTCCGGCTCCGGTGCGTCCGGCTCCGGCGCGTCCGGCTCCGCCTCCCCCGGCAACCCACCCACCGCCGACGCCTCCCGCGGCAGCCCACCCACTCCCGGCACATCCGGCGGCAACCCACCCACCCCCGGCACATCCGCCGACGCCTCCCCGACCGACCCACCCACCGCCGAGGCGATCCCCCGCAACACCTCGCCCAGCGTGCGGCGCGGGCCGGCACCGTCGAACACGCCGCCTAGCCCGCGTTCGGCGGCGGACACGACCCAGGCCGCCAGGTCCCGCACGTCGAGGTACTGCAACGGCTGGTCCAGTGCGTCCGGCACGATCGCCCGGCCGCCCCGGGAGAACCGCGCCGGCCAGTAGCCGAACCGGTCGTGCGGATCACCCGGCCCGACGAGCAGCCCGGCCCGGACCACGAACGCCCGCTCCCCGAGAGCTGACAACACCGCGTTCTCGCTGGCCACCTTGGCGGCACCGTAGAGATCGGGATCCACGGCCGGTGTGGCCGCGCCGGCCGATGAGACGTACGGGGAGAGCAGCGGCGCGTCGACCCCCTGCCCGGGGGTGGCCTTGTCGGCGTAGACGTTGATCGAGGAGATGAACGTCCAGTGCGCCACCGCGCCGGCCAGCGCAGCCAGCGCCTCGCTGACCCAGGGCAGCGACATCGTCGCCACGTCGACCACCGCATCGAACGACTCGCCGCCCACCGCCGCGGCCAGCGCACCCGGCGAGTCGCGGTCCGCCACCAGCAGTCGCGCCCCGGCCGGCACCGAGCCGGACACCCCGCGCGCCAGACAGCTCACCCGATGCCCCCGGGCCAGCGCCTCGACCGCCACCGCATGGGACAGGAACACCGTGCCGCCGAGCACCAGGATCCGCATGCGGCCACTCTCACGCCCCGCCCGACACCGGGAAAGGTCGATTCGCTCTAGGCTGAGCGCATGGCCCGTGTGGTGGTGAACGTGATGCCCAAGGCAGAGATCCTGGACCCGCAGGGGCAGGCGGTGGTCGGCGCGCTGCCCCGCCTCGGCTTCGGCGGCGTGCGTGAGGTGCGTCAGGGCAAGCACTTCGAGCTGGATGTCGACGACACCGTGGACGACGAGACTCTGCAGCAGATCGCCGGCACGCTGCTGGCCAACCCGGTGATCGAGGACTGGTCGGTCACCCGGGTGCCCGAGAACGGCACGGCATGACCGCCAAGGTCGGGGTGATCACTTTCCCCGGCACGCTGGACGACACGGACGCGGCGCGCGCGGTCCGCAGGGCCGGCGCCGAGGCCGTGCCGCTGTGGCACGCCGACGCCGAGCTGCACGGGGTCGACGCGGTGATCGTGCCCGGCGGGTTCTCCTACGGCGACTACCTGCGCGCCGGCGCGATCGCCCGGTTCGCCCCGGTGATGGGCCCGGTGATCGAGGCGGCCGGCGGGGGGATGCCGGTGCTGGGCATCTGCAACGGCTTCCAGATCCTGTGCGAGGCCGGCCTGCTGCCCGGTGCGATGACCCGCAACGCCGGCCTGCGCTTCATCTGCCGGGATGTGTGGCTGCGGGTGGCCAACCCGGATACCGCGTGGACCACGACCTACGCCGCCGACCAGCGCATCCTGGTGCCGCTGAAGTCCGGCGAGGGCCGCTTCGTGGCCGATCAGCGCACGCTGGACGAGCTGGAGGGCGACGGCCGGGTGGTGTTCCGCTACGAGTCGGCCGCGCCCAACGGATCGAGCCGCGACATCGCCGGGGTGTGTTCGGCCAACGGTCGGGTGGTCGGCCTGATGCCGCACCCCGAGCACGCGATCGACCCGGCGACCGGCCCGTCCGCCGACGGTCTCGGCCTGTTCACCTCGGTACTGACCCAACTGGTCGAGTCCTAGACCCGGCCACCGCCGGATTCGTCCCCGGCCGGCCGGCCGCACAGCGATCAATCCCGGGCGTTCTCATAGACTCCGCCTCTCATCAGGCGCGCTTCGGGAGGGGTTGGCGTGACACGTCCGTCGATGTCTCCGGTCGCGGTGCCCAAGGTGCTGCTGGTCGAGGACGACCCAGGCGATGTATTCCTGGTCCGTGAGCTGCTCGCCGAGGTCGCGTCGCCGATCGAGCTGACCGTCGCGGACTCCGTCGCCGAGGCGGCGCGCTCGGGGTACCTCGCCGCGGCCGACTGCGTCCTGCTGGACCTGCAGCTGCCGGGCACGGTGGGACTGGACCCGTTGGACGTGCTGCGCGAGCTGCGCAGCCAGGCACCGCTGTACTGCGCCATCTGCGTGCTGACCGGGCTGGACGACGAGTACCTCGGCGCCGCCGCGATGGCCGAGGGCGCGCAGGACTACCTGGTCAAGGGCACGGTGGACGGCGAGCTGCTGACCCGTTCGGTGCGCTACTCGGTGGAGCGCCGCCGGGCCGAGCGCAACGCGGTGCGGCTGCGTGAGGCACAGCTGGAGCGGGCCGAGTCCGCCCGGGTGGAGCGCGGGCTGCTGCCCCGGCTGTTGCTGGACGGCAGTTTCGTGGCCGCCCAGCCGTTCTACCGCCCGGGTCGCCGGTCATTGCTGGGCGGCGACTTCTACGACGCGGTGCGCTGCCCGGACGGGTCCGTGCACGCGATCGTCGGGGACGTCGCGGGGCACGGGCCGGACGAGGCCGCGCTGGGTGCGATGCTGCGGGTCTCCTGGCGCGCACTGGTGCTCAGCGGGGTCGGCGAGCCCGCCGTGCTGCCCGCGCTGCAGCAGGTGCTGAACAGCGAGCGACACGCACCGGCACTGTTCACCACCGTGTGCACGATCGCGCTCTTCGAGGCGCCACCGGAGGCCGGCCCGGCACCCCGGACCGGCCCGCTGCGGGGGGTACAGGCCCGGATCCGGGTCGCCGGCCACCCGCCGCCGATCCTGCTGCGCCCGGAGCTCGGCGAGCTGCCGTACCGGTTGGGCCCGCCGCTGGGCGTGCTGCCCGATCCGGAGTGGCCGGCGGCCACCACCGACCTGGCGCCGGGGTGGGCGCTGATGCTCTACAGCGACGGTCTGATCGAGGGCTTCAGCGGCCCGGACCGCGAAGATCGGCTGTGGACCGACGGCCTGCTCGAACTGCTCGACAAACAGCGCGACACCGAGCTGTACGTGGTGCCGGCGCGGCTGGCCGAGCGGGCGATCGAGCTCAACGGCGGCCCACTCGGCGACGACGTGGCAATCCTGCTGCTGACCGCTGGAGAGACCGGCGAGCCCCGAGAGCCGGGCAGCTCCGCCGACCCCGGTGAGTCCGCTGAGTCGGCGAGGACCGGTGCGACCGGCCGGCCGCCGGCGTGAGGCGGTGGACGCTCGCCCGCCGGGTCACCGCCCTGGTCGGGCTCGGCGCGCTGTTCATCGTGACGGCACTGGTGGTGCTCGTCGTGGTCACCGCCCGTAACGAGGCCGCCGTGGACGACCTGCTCAACCGGGTCGGGCCCAGCCGGCGCGGCGCCGCCGAACTGCTCACCGTGCTGGTGGAGGAGCAGAACTCGGTACGCGGCTACGCACTGACCGGGGACTTCGCGCGCCGACTGGCGTACCAGGCCGCGGTGACCCACCAGGAGGACGACGTGCGCGGCCTGCGCGCGCTGCTGACCGAGGACGACGCGGACATCTCCGCCCAGCTGGACCGGGTGCTCGCCGAGGCGGATCGCTGGCGGGCCACGGGCGCCGCACCGCTGCTCGACGACGTCGTGCGGCAGGGCCCGAGGCCGGCGGCGGACGCCGCGTACCGAACCGAGGAGAACCTCTTCGGGCCGGTGCTGACCTCGGCGCATGCCCTGGTCGCCACGCTGGACCGCCGCCGCGACGCCGCCACCGCGGGCCTCTCCACCTATCGTCGGACCGAGCTGATCGCGCTGTTCTTCGGGGCGGCGGTGGCCGTGGCCGCCGGCACCGGCACGCTGCTGCTGCTGCGGCGCTGGGTGACCAACCCGATCGACCGGCTGGCCGCGGACGCCCGCAAGGTGGCCGACGGCGACCACAACCACCAGGTCGGGGTGCCACCGGGGCCGCCGGAGCTGACCGCCGTGGTCGCCGACGTGGAGCGGATGCGCAGCCGGATCGTCAACGAGCTGGCCGAGCTGGCGGCCAGCCAACAGGAGCTGCGCGAGACCAGGGACCGACTGCAGAGCCAGGCCATCGACCTGATGCGCTCGAACCGCGACCTGGAGCAGTTCGCCTACGTGGCCAGCCACGATCTGCAGGAACCGCTGCGCAAGGTGGCCGGCTTCTGCCAGCTGCTGCAGCGCCGCTATGCCGGGCAGCTGGACGAGCGCGCCGAGCAGTACATCGAGTTCGCGGTGGACGGCGCACAGCGGATGCAGCGCCTGATCAGCGAGCTGCTGGCGTTCTCCCGGGTGGGCCGGTCGGACCGGGCGATGGCCGACGTGTCGCTGACCGAGGTCGCCGCCGACGCACTGCGTGACCTGGCCTCGGCCGGTGACCTCACCTCCGGCGCCGAGCTGGCCGACGCCCGGGTCGTGGTCGGCGAGCTGCCCCGGGTGCGCGGCGACGCGGTGCTGCTGCGCCAGCTGTTCACCAACCTGATCGGGAACGCGGTGAAGTTCCACCGGGTCGACACGCCGGCCGAGGTGCACGTTGAGGCGCACCGCGACGCGGTGGGCTGGCAGATCAGCGTCGCGGACAACGGGATCGGTATCCCGCCGGAGTTCGAGGACAAGATTTTCGTGCTGTTCCAGCGGCTGCACGGCAGGGAGGCCTACCCCGGAACGGGCATAGGATTGGCGCTCGCGAAACGGATCGTCGAGTACCACGGCGGGCGGATCTGGCTGGACACCGGGCGACGGCACGGCACCACCATCCGGTTCAGTCTGCCGTCCGCCGAGCCCAGCACCAGCCACGAGCCGACAGATGAGCGAGACGATATGAGCGGTACGCCATGACCGAACCCGCCCGGCCCAAGGCCATCAACGTGCTGCTCGTCGAGGACGACGAGGGCGATGTGGTGCTGACCAGGGAGGCGTTCCAGGAGTACCTGCACAACCGGCTCGAGGTGGTGCAGGACGGCGTGCAGGCGCTGGCCTACCTGCGGGGGCAGCCGCCGTTCGAGGACAGGCCGATCCCGGACCTGGTGCTGCTGGACCTGAACCTGCCGGGGCGGGACGGCCGCGAGGTGCTGTCGGAGATCAAGTCGGACCCGAAGCTGGCGCACATCCCGGTCGTGGTGCTGACCACCTCCGCCGCCCAGGAGGACATCCTGCGCAGCTACCAGCTGCACGCGAACGCGTTCGTCACCAAGCCGGTCGACCTGGACGGCTTCATCGCCGCGATCCGCCAGATCGACCACTTCTTCGTCAGCGTCGTGCGGTTGCCAAGCTGAGCACCTCGCCCATCGTGTCGGCGACCGGCACCGTGCCGGACGCGGCGGCCGATGCCGCTGCCGCGGCCTCCTCCAGCGCCGACCGGTCGTGGTAGCCGCCGTTGTAGAGGATGCAGCCCGCGCCGGCGCCGGCCGCCGCGTCCGCGTCGTCCAGGCTGTCGCCGACCAGCAGTACCGCCGCCGGGTCCAGCCGCAGCGCCGCGAGGTGGCGGGCCAGGTGCTCGGCCTTGTGGCCACCGCCGGGGCCGACGAGCCCGTCGATCCGGACGAACTCGTCCTGGATCCCGTACCGCCCGACCAGGCTCAACAGCTGCTCGTGCCGGAACATCGACAGCAGTGACTGGCTGCGACCGCTCTGGCGCCACGCGCGCAGTGTCTGCCGGGCGCCAGTGGCGAGCGTCACACCTGCCATCGTGCGCCGGTAGGCGTCGTGGAAGTCGTCGTCAAGGCCGGCGAACTCACCGGCGGCCAGTTCGCGGCCGAACAGCTTGGCGTAGAAGGTCTCGATCGGGCGGCTGTACGCGGCGCGGTAGGCGTCCATGGTCACGCTGGGCAGCCCGTGAGCTGCGAAGACCTCACATGCGGCCAGGTAGACGACCTGCGCGTCGTCGAACAGCGTGCCGTTCCAGTCCCAGACGATGTGTTCGATCACGATCAACAGCATCCCGCGGAAACCCGGCCGAAAGCATGCCGGGGGCGACCGAAATAGAGATGCCCCGACAGCCACCGCTACCCGATCCTGTCCAGGCGGGACAATTGGACGGCGGCACACGGATGCATTTCAGGGAAGCACTCACTATCGCGGCGCGCAGCATGCGCGCGAACCGACTGCGGTCGGCACTGACCACACTCGGCATCGTGATCGGCGTCACGGCGGTGATCGTGCTGGTCGGGTTCGGCCAAGGTATGAAGGCCGGCTTCAACAAGTCGTTCGGCGAGCTGGCCACCGCCATCATCGTCACCAAGGTCGACGGCTCGGTGCCGGGCGGCGGCGCGCCCCGCGACCTGCGCGACGCGGACGTCACCGCCCTGATGAACAAGAACGTGGCGCCGGACATCGCCACCGTCACCCCGGTGGCGAACGGCAAGGAACTGGTCGAGTACCGGGCCAAGACGTTCCGGGCCTCGGTGGCCGGTTCGACCACCGGTTACCTCAAGGTGAACAACCGCGAGATCACCGCCGGGAAGATGTTCGACGAGGAGGACGAGCGGCTGAACTCCAAGGTCGTGCTGCTCGGCCCGGAGCCGGTCAAGGACCTCTACGGCGACAACGCGGCGTCGGCGGTGGGTACCAACGTGCGGATCGGCCGGATCACGTTCAAGGTCATCGGCACCCTGAAGAGCGACGGCAACTCCGACGACGTGGCGCTGATGCCGCTGGGCACCGCGCGCGCCTACCTGGTCGGCGGCGCCGACAAGCTCGGCACGCTCGTGGTGAAGGCGGCCAGCGTGAACCAGGTCACCCCCGCGCTGGAGCAGACCACCAGGATCCTGAGCGAGCGGCACCACATCCGGGAGGAGTCCAAGCGGGACTTCGACGCCACGGCGCTGCAGAACCAGCTGGACCAGATCAACCAGTTCCTGACCTTCCTGACCCTGTTCATCATCGCGGTGGCCGCCATCTCGCTGCTGGTCGGCGGCATCGGCGTGGCGAACATCATGCTGGTCTCGGTGACCGAGCGGACCAGGGAGATCGGCATCCGCAAGGCCATCGGCGCCCGGCGCAGCGCGATCATGAAACAGTTCCTGATCGAGTCCACCGTGCTGGCCGGGGTGGGCGGGCTGTTCGGCATCGTGTTCGGTGTCGGCATCACGCTGACCGGCGCGTACGTGCTGCCCAAGGTGGCGCCGGACTTCGGCACCCCTGAGGTGTCGGTGGTGTCGATCGTGGTGGCCATCGGGGTCAGTCTGATCATCGGCCTGGTCGCCGGCGGCTACCCGGCGATGCGGGCGTCGCGGCTGCAGCCCATCGAGGCGCTGCGTTTCCAGTGAGGCTCGACCGGGGCCGGGGATGAGCCCGGCACTACGCCATTTGCCGGAACGCTCGGCGGCATCGGCGCACCAACTATCCTTAGAACTGTGATCGACGCCGAAGACCAGCTTGCTGGGTCGAGAATCAGCAGCGAAGACCAGCTTGCTGGGTCGAGAATCGACTCCGTCGAGGTTGCCGCCACCACCCCTGACCAAGCCCAGCCGTACGCCGAGCTCGGCCTGCGCGCCGAGGAGTACCAGCGCATCCGCGACATCCTCGGCCGCCGGCCCACCGATGCCGAGCTGGCCATGTACAGCGTGATGTGGAGCGAGCACTGCTCCTACAAGTCCTCCAAGGTGCACCTGCGCTACTTCGGCGAGACGACAACGCCGGAGATGCAGTCCAAGATGCTGGCCGGCATCGGCGAGAACGCCGGCGTGGTGGACATCGGGGACGGCTGGGCGGTCACCTTCAAGGTGGAGTCGCACAACCACCCGTCCTACGTGGAGCCGCACCAGGGCGCGGCCACCGGCGTCGGCGGCATCGTGCGCGACATCATGGCGATGGGCGCCCGCCCGATCGCGGTGGCCGACCCGCTGCGCTTCGGCCCGGCGGACGCCCCGGACACCGCCCGGGTGCTGCCCGGGGTGGTCTCCGGGATCAGCTTCTACGGCAACTGCCTCGGCCTGCCGAACATCGGCGGCGAGGTCGTCTTCGACGCGGTGTACGCGGGCAACCCGCTGGTCAACGCGTTGTGCGTGGGCGTGCTGAAGACCGAGGACCTGCACCTGGCACACGCCAGCGGCACCGGCAACAAGATCATCTTGTTCGGCGCCAGGACCGGGCTGGACGGTATCGGCGGGGTGTCTGTACTGGCCAGCGAGACCTTCGACGACGCCGGCGAGGGCGGGTCCGGCGGCGGCCGCAAGAAGCTGCCGAGCGTGCAGGTCGGCGACCCGTTCACCGAGAAGGTGCTCATCGAGTGCTGCCTCGAGCTGTTCCACGCCGGCCTGGTGGTCGGCATCCAGGACCTCGGCGGCGCCGGGCTGTCCTGCGCGACCAGTGAGCTGGCCAGCGCCGGCGACGGCGGCATGCACATCGAGCTGGACGCGGTGCCGCTGCGCGCGAAGCACATGACGCCGGCGGAGATCCTGTCCAGCGAGTCGCAGGAACGCATGTGCGCCGTGGTGACGCCGGACAACGTGGCCGAGTTCATGCGGGTCTGCGCCAAGTGGGACACGTTGGCCACCGTGATCGGCGAGGTCACCGACGGCGACCGGCTGGTGATCACCTGGCGGGACGAGACCGTGGTGGACGTACCGCCGCGCACGGTGGCGCACGAGGGCCCGGTGTACCAGCGCCCGATCGCCCGCCCGGACCGCCAGGACGCACTGATCGCCGACGACACCGCCGCCCTGGACCGCCCCAAGACCGAGCAGCAGCTGCTGGACACCATCGTTTCGATGGCCGCCAGCCCGAACCTGTGCAGCCGCGCCTGGGTCACCGACCAGTACGACCGCTACGTGCGCGGCAACACCGTCTCCGCGCAGCCGTCGGACTCCGGCATGGTGCGGATCGTCGAGGTGGACGGCGTCGAGGGCGGCCGGGGCATCGCCGTGGCCACCGACTGCAACTCCCGGTACTGCGCGCTGGACCCGTACACCGGGGCGCAGCTCGCCCTGGCCGAGGCGTACCGCAACGTGGCCGTGGGCGGCGCCGTGCCGATGGCGGTCACCGACTGCCTCAACTTCGGCTCGCCGGAGGACGCGGGGGTGATGTGGCAGTTCGAGCAGGCCGTGCACGGGCTGGCCGACGGCTGCGCCACCCTCGGCATCCCGGTGACCGGCGGCAACGTCAGCTTCTACAACCAGACCGGCAGCACGCCGATCCACCCGACGCCGGTGATCGGCGTGCTCGGCATCATCGACGACGTCGCACACCGCATCCCGACCGGTTTCCGGACCGAGGGCGACCGGGTCCTGCTGCTCGGCACCACCCGCGAGGAGCTGGACGGCAGCGAGTGGGCGCACGTGGTGCACGGCCACCTGGGCGGCCGGCCGCCGAAGGTCGACCTGGGCGCGGAGCGCGCGCTGGCCGAGCTGCTGGCCGCCGCCGCCCCGGACGGTCTGGTCACCGCCGCGCACGACCTGTCCGAGGGCGGTCTGGCACAGGCGCTGGTGGAAGCCAGCCT
This sequence comes from Pseudonocardia sp. Cha107L01, assembly GCF_052566575.1. Taxonomy (NCBI): domain Bacteria; kingdom Bacillati; phylum Actinomycetota; class Actinomycetes; order Pseudonocardiales; family Pseudonocardiaceae; genus Pseudonocardia; species Pseudonocardia sp. Cha107L01. The sequence continues at coordinate 1,642,830 of NZ_CP199579.1, read as the reverse complement.
GATCGGCGAACTGGGCGCCGAGATCACCCTTCCGGCCGATGTTGACCCGTTCGTCGCACTGTTCTCGGAGTCCACCGCCCGGGTGCTGGTCACGGTTTCACCGAGCCGTGTGAGCGAGTTCATAACACGGTGTGAAAATGCCTCAATACCGGTCACCGAGCTCGGCTCGGTGGCACCGGCGGAAACCGGGTTGGCCCTGACCAGCCTCGGTACGCTGGCCCTGGGCGATCTGCGGCTCGCCTGGGAGGGAACTTTGCCAGCTCTGTACGGACGCTGAGGTTCCGTTCAGCTGGCTCACACCCTTCCCAGAGACGATCTCCATGACCCGTAACCGCCTCCTACCAAGGTCGTTATCCAAATGGTTCGCAAGGCTAGGGATATGGCCGGAATTGACGTGCCGCTGCGACGGCGCTTCTTGAGATGCTGGGGGCCGGGCAACACCCGCAACCCGGGGGGAAAATGATCGAGCTCGAGAGCGTCACCAAGATCTACAAGATGGGCGATATCGAACTGCGTGCCCTGAACAACGTGAGTCTGAAGATCGACAGCGGCGACCTGGTCGCGATCATGGGGCCGTCCGGTTCGGGCAAGAGCACCATGATGAACATTCTCGGCTGCCTGGACATCCCGACGGACGGCGTCTACCGGCTGGATGGGATCGACGTCGGCGAGCTGAACGACAACGCGCTGGCCGAGATCCGGAACCGCAAGATCGGCTTCGTGTTCCAGTCCTTCAACCTTATCCCGAGGACCAGCGCGGTCCGCAACGTCGAGCTGCCGATGGTCTACGCGGGCATCGGCAACCGCCGCGACAAGGCGGTCGAGGCGCTGGAGAAGGTGGGCCTGGGTAGCCGGGTCAAGCACATGCCGAACGAGCTGTCCGGTGGGCAGCAGCAACGTGTGGCGATTGCCAGGGCGATCGTGACCGACCCGGTGATGATCCTGGCCGACGAGCCGACCGGAAACCTGGACTCGGCGTCCACCGTCGAGATCATGAAGCTGCTGGTCGAACTGAACGACACCGGACGCACTGTGATTCTGATCACGCACGAGAACGAAGTCGCCGGCTTCGCCAAGCGAGTGGTGACGTTGCGCGACGGCAAGATCGTCCGCGATGAGGCCCAGCAGAACCGCACGGTAGTTAGCCAGTGAACCTCGCCGAGGCCTTCCAGATTGCGTTGCGCAGCCTGCGCTCGAATCGCATGCGATCGGCGCTGACCACGCTGGGCATCGTGATCGGGGTCTCGGCGGTCATCGTCCTGGTCGGTCTCGGCAACGGCATCAAAGCCGGCTTCAACGAGCAGTTCGGCGCGCTCGGCAACCAGATCCAGGTCGCCAAGGTCAACGGCTCGGTTCCCGGCGGCGGCGCCGCGAAGGACCTGAAGGACTCCGACGTCACCGCGCTGCGCAACCCGAACGTGGCGCCGGACATCGGCGCGGTGACCCCGATGCTCGGCGGCTCGGAGCTGATCGAGGTCAACCAGCAACAGTTCCGCGCCGCCGTCCAGGGCTCCACCGCCGACTACCTCACCGTGGTCGACCGGGAGCTGGTCGCCGGCTCGATGTTCACCGCCGAGCAGGCCCGCTCCAACGCCCGCGTCGTGGTGCTCGGGCCGAACGCGGTCGCCACCCTCTTCGGCGGCGACGCCGGCGCGGCGATCGGCAAGGACGTCCGGATCAGCCGCAGCACCTTCGAGGTCATCGGCGTGGTCAAGGGCAACGGCCAGCAGGACGACGCCGCGATCATGCCGCTGGGTGCCGCGCGCGCCTACCTCGTCGGCGGCAACGACACGGTCACCCAGATCATCGTGCAGGCGGCCAGCGTTCCCCAGGTGCCGGCCGCACTCGCCGAGGTCAACAAGGTGCTGGACTCCCGGCACAGCATCAGAGACCCCGCGAAGCGGGACTTCAACGCCACCGCGTTGCAGAGCCTGCTCGACCAAGCCAACCAGTTCCTGACGTTCCTGACCCTGTTCACCGTTGCGGTGGCCGCCATCTCCCTGATCGTCGGCGGTATCGGGGTCGCGAACATCATGCTGGTCTCGGTGACCGAGCGGACCCGGGAGATCGGCATCCGCAAGGCCATCGGCGCTCGTAGCAGCGCCATTCTGAAGCAGTTCCTGATCGAGTCCACGATGCTGGCCGCAATGGGTGGGGTCGTCGGCATCGTGATCGGGACTGCCATCACGATCGCCGCATCGGTGATCATTCCGATGGTTGCCCCGGACTTCGGGGCGCCGACGGTGTCCCCCTGGGCGATCGTCATCTCGTTCGGCGTCAGTCTGCTGATCGGGCTGATCGCGGGTGGCTTCCCGGCCAACCGCGCGGCTCGGCTGCAGCCGATCGAGGCATTGAGATACCAGTAATACGCCGGTGCCCCGAACACCGGTAATACCCGTGCAGAAAGGCAAGGGGGAGTTGATGACTCGCACGACGATCCGCGGCAGCACCCGGGGGGTGCGCATGGCCGCGGCGGTGTCACTGGCGTTGGTGGTGACGACGGTGACAGCGGCCTGCGGGAGCACAGCTCCGGCGCCGCCAACTTCGCGCGTGGAGCGTGGGCAGGTCTCGACGAAGGTGTCGGCCTCCGGTGCGCTGGCCGCGGTGACCTCGCAGAACCTGGGTTTCGCCAAGGCCGCCCAGCTGACCGAGGTGGATGTCAAGGTCGGTGACACGGTTCGCGCGGGTCAGGTGCTGGCCCGGGAGGACCCGTTCAACTTCCAGCAGCTGGTGAACCAGCAGGCGGCGCAGCTGCAGAACCAGCAGGCGATCCTGGACCGGCTCGTGCACTCCCCGACGGTGCACGGCGACCACCGCACGCTGGACCAGGCGAAGAAGATCCTCGACGTCACCAAGAAGAACAGCGACGCGATCCACGAGAAGGACGAGAACTCGGTCGACCGCGCCCGGGTTGCTCTCGATTTCGCGAGGCGCCAGTACGCCCAGGCGCTGCACACCTACGTCGTTACCGATCACTGTGGCCCGTCGCCGTACTCCTCACACGACTCGGATTCGACAAGCGCCAGCGACACCGCCACGACCAGCTCCAGTACGACGGGCTCAAACCCGCTCAGCGGCCTGGGCGGGAGTTCGTCGGGCACGAGTCCGTTGGCCGCTGTGACGCCGAACGCGAACTGCCCCACGGACAAGACGGCTCTGGGCACGGCGAAGACCAACCTGATCTCGGCGAAGACGACCCTCGACCAGGCGAAGAAGACCCTCGAAGTCGACGACACCCAGTCGAAGATCTCCGAGGAGACCCAGCGCGCCAACATCGTGACGGCGCAGAACGCGGTCGACTCGGACAGCTCCGACCGCGGCCCCAACATCGCCGCGCAGGCCGCCCTGGTGGCCAACGGCGCCGCTCTGGTGGCCAACGCACAGCGCGACCTGAACAACACGGTGCTCTACGCACCCGTGGCCGGCACGGTCTCCTCGATCACCGGTGCGGTGGGTGAGTACGTGGGTGCCGGTGGCGGTACCAGCGCACTGGCGCCGGGTACCGATGCCTCGATCCCCGGGGTCGGCGCGGCCGCCACGAGCGACCAGTCCTCGGCCTCGAGTACCGGTGCCCCGTCGGCGACCCGCCCGGGTGGCTCGGCCTTCATGGTGTTGAACAACATCAACACCTTCCAGGTCGTCGTCCCGTTCGAGGAGTCGGACGCGGCGAAGGTGGCGCCGAACCAGAAGGTGCAGGTCAGCTTCGACGCGCTGCCGGACCTGACCCGTGACGGCACCGTGTTGTCCGTCGCCCCCGGTGGTGTGGACATCTCCGGTGTGACGAACTACTACGCGACGATCCTGCTCACCGACTCCGACCCCCGGCTGCGTACCGGCCAGACCGCCGAAGCCGGCGTCCTGGTGGCGGATCTGGAGAACGTGCTGGTGGTGCCGAACTCGGCGGTCATCAAGCAGGGCGGCCGGTCCTTCGTCAACGTCCCCGGACCGGACGGCAAACCCCGCCAGCAGGAGTTCCAGCCAGGTCTGGTCGGCGACGACAACACCCAGGTGCTGTCCGGCCTGACCGAAGGCCAGGAAATCCAGCTGCCCCAGGCGACCGTCTCCGGCAGCCCCAGCGGCGGCGGCGCCGGCGGCGGCGGTGGAGGCCGCGGCGGCGGCTGATCGTCCACCCGCGCACAACCCAGCGCTGGCCCGCGCCCGTCGAGAACGTTCGACAGGCGCGGGCCAGCGCTTTTGTCTGCTCCTGACCTCGTGAGTGGCGAGTTGGGCTATGACCCAGCTCGCCGCTCACGGGTTGGGTGGCCGCCGCGCCGGATGCCGAGGGCCGCCGCGAACGCCGCCGCGAAACGGCGGTGGCCCGCGTTGCCGGGGTGCGCGAGGTCCGCGCCGCGCTCGAACACCCGCATGGACCGGGTGGCTCGCTCGAGCCGTACCGGACGCAGCGCCGGGAACCCGGCCAGCACGTCCCGGCAGAGTCGTGCGTAGCCGGCCGCGGTGGCCCGGTGCGGTCCGCGCTTGAAGTCGGGGACGTCAGCGACCAGCGTGCCGGCCGGCAGCCCCGCGCACAGCTCGCGGAACTCGGAGCGGAACCGGTCCGGGTCGCCACCGGTCACGTCGTTGCTGCCCACGCACACCGTGACCAGGTCCGGCGGCGGGCCGGGCAGCGCGGACAGCCGAGGCAGCTGGGTGGCCAGCACATCGGTCACGGTCGCGCCGGTGACCGACAGGTTGAGCACCCCGACGCTGCTCCCGGTCGAGTCGGCCAGCCCGTCGGCGAGCAGGCCGACGAAGCCGAGCTCCGGCCGCCGCGCGCTCAGTCCCTGGGCCAGCGAGTCGCCCAGCGCCACGTAGCGCAGCTCACCGGTACGCCGGGCCCGCCGTAGCCAGTACGCGCTGAAGTCGTCGGGCATCCGCCGCAGCCGCCCCAGTCGCCGCCGCCAGAGCCCGTAGCCGACACCGGCCAGCGCTCCCCACCACAACACCCGTCCCACGGGATGGCAGCCTAGGAGCACTCGAGGTACCACCGCGCGCCTGAGCGGCGCGGTACCTCGCCGAGCGGACCGAGGGGGTTGCCATGGTGAGCACCAAACCCATCGGCGCCGCCCAGCTGCGGGCCGCACTGGTGCCGGTGCTCGACTGGCTGGACGGGACCGCCGAGCAGCCGCCCCGCCCGGTACTGGCCACCGCCGTCCGCACCTCGCTGCGGGCGTTCGCACAGCAGTACCCCGGGAAGGCCGTCGAGGTGCGGGTACCGCCGTTCGCCGCGGTGCAATGCCTGCCAGGTGGTGCACACACCAGGGGCACGCCGCCGCACGTGGTGGAGACCGATCCCCAGGCCTGGCTCGCCCTGGCCACCGGCCGCATGGACTGGTCGACGGCGGTGCAGCGGGCGGTCGTGAGTGCCTCCGGTCATCGCGCGGAAGAAATCGGTGCACTACTCCCATTCGGAATTGCCGGTAGACTCCGCCACTCAGAGTGACGGACACTATCCCCGAATCGAGTGATGACTAGCCCACAGCGGTAGCGTGCGCCGACGGAAAACCGCAGGATTAGTCCAATCGGCACGCCAGTCGGCCGAAAGGGGCTTAGCAGTGCCACAGGTCGGGGGGTACCGATCACGCGCTGTACTAGCCATCGGTCAGTTCACGCGTGAGTGGGCCAACGTGTTGGGTGAGGCGTGTTACCTCGCCTGGGGTACCCACGAGGCCGTCGCCGCGCTCACCCCGCTCACCACCGAGCTCGTCGAGCTGCTCGGGGCCGACCAGCTGGACCCGGTGCCGGCCCGTCGCCTCGGCGCCCAACTGGCCGAGGCCTTCTTCCGCGGCCCGAACGCGCTGCAGGTGAGCCTGCGGCTGATCCGCACCAGAGCGCCGGAGCTGTTCGAGGTGCGCGACGCCGGCGAGCAGCCCGGCGAGCGGATCGGCGAGCTGATCGGCGAGCTCGCCGCCGGCTACGCCGACGCCCTGCGGGAGCGCACCCAGCTCGAGCAGGAGTCCCTGCTGGGCGCGGTCCTGCAGACCCGCCGGGAGGCCGAGGCCGCACTGCGGGACAGTGAACAGCGGTTTCGGGCGATTTTCACCGAGGCCGGCGTCGGCATCGCGCTGATCGGGCTGGACGGGCACGTGGTCGACGTCAACCCGGCCATGTACCGGCTGTTCAACGTCACGGAGTCGATGGCCGGCCCGCGCCCGCTGACCGACCACGTGCACCCCGAGGATGCCACGGCCATGATCGGCGACTTCCGGGAGCTGACCACCGGCCGGCGGGACAACATGCACGGCGAGGTGCGGTTCGTCCGTTTGGACGGCACGGTGATCTGGACCTACGTGACCGCATCGCTGGTGCGGGACCAGGCCGGCCTCCCGGACTATGTGATCGGCGTTGTCGAAGATGTCACCGAGCGTCACCAACTGCGTTCCCGATTGAGGCACCAGACCTATCACGATCAGCTGACGAGGCTGCCGAACCGCGCGCTGATGAACGAGCAGCTGCGCTGGGCGTTCTCCCCCGACTCCGCAGTCGCCAGGGTCGGGCTCCTGCACCTGGACCTCGACGGGTTCCGGTCGATCAACGACTCGCTCGGGCACCAGGTCGGCGACCAGTTGCTGCTCGCGGTGGCCGGCCGGCTGCAACTGTTGGCCGGCGGGCACCTGGTCACCCGGACCGGCGGCGACGAGTTCGCCATCCTGGTCACCGACCCGTCCAGTGTGGCGTACCTGTCCGACCTGGCCGGGCACCTGCTCGCCGGGCTGGTGCCGCCGTTCGTCATCGGCTCGCAGCGGCTCTCGCTCACTGCCAGCCTCGGTATCGCGGAGAACACGGTGACGAGCACCTGGCCCGGCGAGCTGCAGCGGGCCGCCGACGCGGCTCGGTCCTGGGCGAAGGGCGCCGGCGGCGGGCGCTGGGCGGTGTTCGACGCGGAACGCGACGCCGGCGAGACGACCCGGTTCGCGTTGGCCGCCAGCGTGCCCGGCGCGGTGGACCGGGACGAGTTCCACCTGTTTTACCAACCGTTGGTGGATATGTCGTCAGGCAACCTGACCGGTGTCGAGGCGCTGGTGCGCTGGCGGCACCCGGAACACGGGCTGCTCGGGCCGGCCCGGTTCATCGAACTGGCCGAGCGCAACGGGGCGATCGTGCCGCTGGGCCGCTGGGTGCTCACCGAGGCCTGCCGCCAGGCGCGCCGGTGGGCCGACGAGCTCGGCCGCTGCGCGCCGTACGTGAGCGTGAACGTGGCGCCCCGCCAGCTCGCCGAGCCGGGCTGGCTGAGCGAGGTGTCCACGGTGCTCTCGGACACCGGACTGGACCCCGGCCAGCTGCAGCTGGAGATCACCGAGCGGGCCGTGCTGGTGGACGAGACGGCCGCCTCGGACACGCTGCGCACGCTGCGCGAGATGGGCGTCCGGCTGGCCATCGACGACTTCGGCACCGGCTACTCCAGCCTGTCCTACCTGCGCAGACTCCCGGTACACGCGCTGAAGATCGACGGCTCGTTCATCCGGGGGCTGCGCGAGTCCGGCTCCGAGCTGGACTGGGACCCGGCCGAGCTGGGTGCCGGACCGGAACGTGTCGTCGACCCGGTGGACACCCCGGACAGCAAGATCGTGGCCGCGTTGATCAGCATGGCGCACGCGCTGGACCTGGTGGTGACCGCGGAGTGGGTGGAGACCGCCGCACAGGCCCGCCGGCTGCGCGCGCTGGGCTGCGACATCGGGCAGGGGCACTGGTACGGCGACCCGGTGCCGGCCAGCCAGCTGGCCCCGCTACTGCGCCGGCCACTCGCCGGCTGAGGCCCGTCGGCTGAGGCCCGCCGGTTGTATGGCGGTGCGGCGCGGGGCGCGGGCCGGCCGGTCACGCACCGGATCGCCCCCCGGCCGCCATCCGAGTGGCCCCGGCCACCGCGCGGATCCCAGTCGTCACCCTCGGCCACCGCATGGCGGCGCTGCGGTGAGACGGCGCACCACCGCACCCTGAACCGATACCGGCTCGTCTAGACTTGGTGAACGTCCGCGATCACCAGAACCGAGCGAACACCCACGCAAGATCAGGGCGAGATCACTGCAACCGGGCGGGGAGCACGCGTTGACACCGCAGGCGTCAGAGCAGACCGGGACCGACGAAAACTCCGAAGACCTCATCAACGACAACGGGCCGCGCGAAGAATGCGGCGTCTTCGGTGTGTGGGCCCCCGGCGAGGAAGTCGCCAAGCTCACCTACTTCGGGCTGTTCGCCCTGCAGCACCGCGGCCAGGAGGCCGCCGGCATCGCGGTCAGCGACGGCCGCCAGATCGTGGTGTTCAAGGATCTCGGGCTGGTCAGCCAGGTGTTCGACGAGCAGACGCTCAGCTCGCTGCGCGGGCACCTCGCCGTCGGGCACACCCGCTACTCCACCACCGGCTCGACGACCTGGGAAAACGCCCAGCCGACCTTCCGCACCACGGACACCGGCAGCGGACTGGTCCTCGGCCACAACGGCAACCTGGTGAACACCGCCGAGCTGCGCGACGAGGTGGCCAAGCTGGTCGGCAAGCCCAGGCAGAACGGCCGCGCCCCCTCGACCACCGACTCCGACCTGATCACCGAACTGCTCGCGGCCACCGCCGCCGACATCGGTCTCGAGGAGGCCGCCGTCCGGCTGCTGCCCCGCGTCCGCGGCGCGTTCTCGCTGGTGTTCGCCGACGAGTCGACGCTGTACGCCGCCCGCGACCCGCACGGCGTGCGCCCGCTGGTGCTCGGCCGCCTCGAGCGCGGCTGGGTGCTGGCCAGCGAGACCGCCGCGCTGGACATCGTCGGCGCCAGCTTCGTGCGCGAGGTCGAGCCCGGCGAGCTGCTCGCCATCGACGAGAACGGGTTGCGCAGCCGCCGCTTCGCCGCGCCGGAGCCGAAGGGCTGCGTGTTCGAGTACGTCTACCTGGCCCGGCCGGACACCACCATCGCCGGCCGCTCCGTGCACTCCGCGCGGGTGGCCATCGGGCGGCTGCTGGCCGAGGAGTTCCCGGTCGACGCCGACCTGGTGATCCCGACGCCGGAGTCCGGCACCCCGGCGGCGATCGGCTACGCGCAGCAGTCCGGCATCCCGTACGGGCAGGGACTGGTGAAGAACGCCTACGTCGGCCGTACCTTCATCCAGCCGTCGCAGACCATCCGCCAGCTCGGCATCCGGCTCAAGCTCAACCCGCTGCGCGAGGTCATCCGGGGCAAGCGGCTGATCGTCGTCGACGACTCCATCGTGCGCGGCAACACGCAGCGCGCGCTGGTCCGGATGCTGCGTGAGGCCGGCGCGCTCGAGGTGCACGTGCGCATCGCCTCGCCGCCGGTGCGCTGGCCCTGCTTCTACGGCATCGACTTCGCCAGCCGCGCCGAACTGGTCGCCGGCGACCTGGACATGGACGGCGTGCGGCGCTCGATCGGCGCCGACACCCTGGGCTACGTGTCGCTGGAAGGCCTGATCAAGGCCACCGAGCAGCCCGCCAGCCGGCTCTGCGCGGCCTGCTTCGACGGCAGCTACCCCATCCCGCTGCCGGACGACGCGAGCCTCGGCAAGCACCTGCTCGAGGACATCATTTCCGAGAACAACGCTGGCGGGGCGCTCGCCGCCGGGTACGGTGCGGCTGGGGCCATGCGTCAGCCCTAGGCTGTCCCAGTACCCCGACCCATTGCCGAGATCCACCGGAGTCGCTCCGTCATGCCCGTGTCACCCCCCAGCCCCGAGCCCACCGACGATTCGCCGCACGCCAGCTACGCGGCCGCCGGAGTGGACATCGACGCCGGGGAGCGGGCCGTCGAGCAGTTCCGACCGTGGACCGAGAAGACCAGCCGGCCCGAGGTGATGGGCGGCATCGGCGGCTTCGCCGGGCTGTTCAAGCTGAAGATGGACCGCTACACCGAGCCGGTGCTGGCCGCGTCCACCGACGGCGTCGGCACCAAGCTGGCGATCGCCCAGGCGCTGGACAAGCACGACACCATCGGTCTCGACCTGGTCGCCATGGTGGTCGACGACCTGGTGGTGTGCGGCGCCGAGCCGCTGTTCCTGCAGGACTACATCGCCTGCGGCACCCTGGTGCCGGAGAAGATCTCAGCGATCGTCAAGGGCATCGCGGACGGTTGCCAGCGCGCCGGCTGCGCGCTGCTCGGCGGCGAGACGGCCGAGCACCCCGGACTGATGCAGGCCGGCCACTACGACCTGTCCGCGTCCGGGGTGGGCATCGTCGAGGCCGACGCGATGCTCGGCCCGGACCGGGTGCGCCCCGGTGACGTGGTCGTCGCGATGGGGTCGTCCGGGCTGCACTCCAACGGCTACTCGCTCGCTCGGCACGTGCTGCTGGACCTGGCCAGGCTGCCGCTGACCGAGCAGGTCGAGGAGTTCGGCCGCACCCTGGGCGAGGAGCTGCTCGAGCCGACCCGGATCTACGCGCTCGACTGCCTCGCGGTGGCCGCCGAGACCGAGGTCCGCACGTTCGCGCACATCACCGGTGGTGGGCTGGCCCGCAACCTGTCCCGGGTGCTGCCCAAGGGGCTGGCGGCGGTGTGCGACCGGGGCAGCTGGACACCGGCGCCGGTGTTCAAGATGATCGCCGCCCTGGGTCGGGTGGAGCGCGCCGAGATGGAGAAGACGTTCAACATGGGCGTCGGCATGGTCGCGGTGATCGCCCCGGGCGACGTGGACCGGGCGATGGCGGTGCTGACCGCGCGGCACATGCCGGCCTGGATCCTCGGCGACGTGCAGCGGGCCAAGGACGTGGCCACCGAGCCCGACGGCTCCCGGGTCCTGATGCGCGGCGAGCACTCCCGCTTCTAGCGATCCTTGCGGTGGTCGATCATGGAGGCATGTGGTCGAGACGGGACGGCCACGCGCTCCGGACAGGACACACACTCGGCCGTCCCGCTGGGGGCGACGCCGAGTCACCGACAGGGTGGCCCGGTGCGCCGACCCTGGTGCAATCCATCGTCACCGAGACCAACGCCAGTCCGGAAATTTTCGCTCAGAACCAGACTCACGTTGACCTCGACGCTGCCCCCTTCACAGGTCGGTAGCCTGATTCGATCGGCCGGTCACCGACTGTGACCTCGGCGGCGGTCCGAGGCGGAGCCTCACGGGGAGGGGCCTGAACAATCCCGCTCGTCGCGAGCGGTGATCCAGTTGGCTGCCTCGCAAGGCTTGTGTCGTCCCTGAGGCACACCCAGCGGGGGGCGCACACACGGATGCCTCCTGTTACCGAGCTGCACACCAGGCAGGTCGGACGGTCGACAAAGCTGCCTGCGGTGCAGCTCGGTAACAACAGGCACGGTGAGCCGAGCCGCGTGGTTCGGCTTCCATGCCACCGGCGCAGCTGGTTCCTACAGCTGCGCCGGAACGGCATGGTGACCCACTGCACCGGGGCCAGCCGGCAGTGGCGCCGTTGGCGTGCGCTAGGCGACCACGTGCGGAACCGTTCGGTGACCACACAGCGGAGAGACTCGCTGGGCACGGGGTTTGTGATGGCCCGCAGCCATCAGAGAAGAGTCGGACAGCCGACCGCCGCCGTTAGCGGCGGTGACGGTAGTCGTCGTCCTCGTACTCGAACTCGTCGTCAGCGTTATCCGGTTCCTGAACCGACACGCCAGCAAGTTCACGTTGCAAGGCGTCGGCGTCAAGACCCGGGGAGCTGTACTTGAGTTCGCGGGCCACCTTCGTCTGCTTGGCCTTGGCACGGCCGCGACCCATGGCTCGTCCCCCTTACAACAGGGAAGGGGCGGCCGAGGGAAGCGGCGGCCCCGTTCATCTCGTTTGAATGTCCTGCCGTCTACCGTACCTTGCGCGCGGCAGTCTGTGCGACGTGGCACTCCCCGCACTGGGTGGACATCCAGCCCCGACCGGGTGTCAACGCGCCCTCAGCCCCGTTCCGCACCGATCAGCGGCCGAAAACCCGCCACCGGAGCGAGCCATGTCACATCGTTAACACCGGACGTCTCGCTCAACCGGGTCGCTCGACCGGGTCGGTCAGCTCAGCCGGCCGGCAGCCCGAGCCTGGGCGACCCGACCGGGCGGGGGCGCACCGTCCTCCGGGGGCACCGAGTCCGGGTCGATCCTGGCCGGCGCGGCGCGCTCGTCGGCGCCGGCGACCAGCTCGGCATCCACCGGGACCGACCGCTTCAGCAGCGCCAGGGCCACCCCGCCGAGCTCGTGGTGCAGCACAGCGGTGCCCACCCGCCCGACGACGCGGTCACCGAGGGAGACCGGGTCGCCCGGCGCGGGCATCTCCTCGTCACCGGCGTCCAGGTGCAGCAGCACCAGCCTGCGCGGCGGGCGGCCGAGGTTGGCCACCCTGGCCACGGTCTCCTGACCCCGGTAGCAGCCCTTGGTCAGGTGGACCGCCGAACCGATCCAGCCGACCTCGTGCGGGATCGTGCGGTCGTCGGTGTCCAGCCCCAGCCGAGGGTGCAGCCCGCCGACCCGCAATGCCTCGTAGGCCATCACGCCGGCGGCCGCCGCGCCCGCCTCGCGCAGCCGGGTCCACCAGGCGTAGAGCTCGGCGCGCGGCACCAGCAGGTCCGCCGCATCCGCGCCGGGCTCGGTGGTCAGCGCGGGCATCCGCCGGACCAGACCGGCGGGCCGGGCACCCGGCTCCGCGCCGAGGGGCGGCAGCGCGGCCGAGCCGTACACCCGCTCCGGCACCGGCAGGCCCGCCTTGGCCAGCACCTCGGCGGTGGCCGGGCCGACCAGGCTGAGCAGGGCCAACTCCTCGGTGGCCGACCGGGGCTCCACCTTGGACCAGAACACCATCTTCTGGAGGTACGCCAGCAGCGCGGCCGAGGTGCCCGGCTCGACGTCCAGCCAGACCGTGTCGTCGACGTGGGAGAGCACCGCGTGGTGCTCGACCCGCCCATTGGCGTCCAGCACCAGCGCCTCGGTGCCGGAGTTCACCGGCAGCTCGCTGACGTGCTGGCTGAGCAGCAGGTGCAACCAGGACAGCCGGTCCTCCCCGGGCACCGCGATGACCTCGCGGTTCGAGCGGTCGACCACGCCGGCGTGCCGGTCCATCGAGCGCTGTTCGGCCTGTGGGTCGCCCTGGTGCAGCGGCACGCCGATGTCCGGGCCCTCGTCGACCTCGACCGCACCGGGCAGCGCCAGTAGTGGGCTAGGTGCGGTTGTCACTGGTGGGCCTCCTGTTCGCCGGGGGCGGCGGGGCTCCCGGCCGGGTGTTCGGCGGAATGTTCGGTGACCTCTTCGCTGGCCTCTTCGGCGGTGCAGTTCGTACAGGTGCCGGACAGCGCCACGTGGGTGGCGTCCAGCCGGAAGCCGTAGTCGGTGTCCAGCCGCCCGGCCAGCTCGTCCAGCAGACCGGACGGCACCTCCGCCACAGAGCCGCAGCCGTGGCAGACCAGGTGTACGTGTTCGTGCTCGCGGACCGAGTAGTTGGGCGCGCCGTGCCCGAGGTGGGTGTGCCGCACCAGGCCGAGCCGTTCCAATAGGTCCAGCGTGCGGTAGACGGTGGTGATGTTCACCGCGGGCGCCAGCCGCTGCACGGAGGCACAGATCTGCTCCGGGGTGGCGTGTTGGAGTTCCTCGACCGCATCCAGCACCAACTGCCGTTGCGGCGTCATCCGGAACCCGCGCTCGTGCAACGTCCGCCGTAGCGTCTCCACCCCGTCGATGGTAGTCGCCATGGGGGAACGTTCCGAGATCCCGCGACGCCGGTTCACTCGGAACAGCGCCGCTCGTCCCCCGGGTAACTGCGACTAACGTCACGCCGTAGAGTGAAGGCCGCGCCGTAGCGGCGCGATCTCCCTACGCTCGGCGAAGACCGATGGGGATCGGGCGCCCCCGATCCTCAGCCATGCCACCTCACGGAGGCGACCGAATGTCCGCTGATCACGGCGACGGCCTACTGCCAGGCCGTCACTCGACGGACGGCGAGAACGCCGCCGCGCCCCGCTTCGACGTTGTCGTACGCGGGTACGACCGCCGGCAGGTAGACGAACACATCGCCGGCCTGGAGCGGACCCTAGCGCGGCAGCGCACCGATTTGGATCAGGCGCGCGCAGCTGCGCCGGGCACCAACGGCACCTCTGGTCCGAGGACTGACGACCCGTCCCGACCCAGGTCCGGCGCCTCCGCCCTGTTCAACGCCGGCACCGGCTCGTCCCGCCCTGTCGGCACGGACAGCCCCGGTGGCCTCACTCCGGAGATGATCTCGGCGTTCACCACCCGGCTGCAGTCCATCCTGCAGGCGGCCGAGGAGGAGGCCGAGGAGGTCCGGACCAACGCCCGGAACTTCGCCCGCAAGGAAGAGGACGCCGGCCGCACCCGGCTCGCCGAGCTGGAACGGCGCCGCGAGACCATGCTCGGCGACCTCGGCCGGGTCCGCAGCCAGCTGGAGACGGTGCTCAACAACGCCGGCAAGGAGCCCGCGATCGGCGCGAACCTGCCGGCTCCACCCACCCCGCCGGACGGCATCCCGATGCGCGGCGACAAGGGCGCGGTGCGCCCGGACGGTGCCCAGCAGGGCAAGCGCCCCGAGCAGGGCGGCCCCCGGCTGGGTCCGCTCCCGGTCACGGACGGCAACCGGCAGCGGCCGCCCGCCGGCCCGCGCCCGGAGCACCAGAACGTGCCCGACGGTGGCCAGGGCCGCCCGCAGAGCCGGCCGATGCCGAAGCCGGCCCCGCAGGGCAACCCGGTGCCGCAGAACAGCCCGGTGCACCAGAGCGGCCCGCAACAGGGAGCGCCCAAGCCGCACCCGACGCCGTCGCCCCGCCCGCGCACCAACCAGCCGGCGTCCGGCGCCGTCTCCGGTGGAGCGGCCCAGGGCACCCGGGAACCCGCCGGCCGCGGCCCGGTCGACCAGCACGCCCGCAACGGCGTGATCAGCCGCGAGAATGGCGCACCGCCCAACCGCGGTGACGATTCGGACGGCCGTCCCGCGTTCGGCAGTGGGGCACGCTGACCGGGTGCCAATCCGGAGCACCGAGCAACCGGCCGCGTACCGTGCCCGGGCATGGACCTGAAGCTGTCCCCGGCGCAGATCGCGGTGGCTGCTGGCCTGCTCGTTGTGCTCCTCGTTCTGGTCCTGCTCGTGCTGCTCGCCCGGCGCGCACGCGCCAAGGCTCGGCGCCGCCGCGAGCAGACCGGGGCGGCGCTGACGGCGTCTGCACCGGCGGACGCGTTGGCCGCTCCGCCCACCGAGCCGACGCCGACGCACCCGCCGACCTTCCCGCCGCCCCCCACGTCCATCCGGCCACCGCCGGAGCCGGCCGAGGCCGGGCCACTCGACTCGCCACCCCCGCCGCGCGGCCCCTACCGGATCGTGCAGGACGCGGGCGAACGCAACCGGCCCGCACCGGAGCCACACCCGAACCCTCGGTTCGCGGCTGAACAGGAGCGCTACCGGTACTCGGACCCACCCCGGCCGAGGGCGGAGCTGGAACCGGCGTTCGACTCCGCGGGGAACGCCGCCGACCACTCGCCGGAGGCCGGCCCGACGGAGTCCGGGGAGTTCGTGGCGCAGCGCGGGTATCCGGCGTACGAGCCGGCGCGCTGGCCGGGGTACCCGCGGTCGGACAGCACCGAGCCGGACAGCACCGAGCCGGACAGCGGCTCCGACCCCGAGCACGACGAGCAGGACAGCTACCGGGGCAGGTACGAACCCGAGCCGCCGGCCCCGGCCGGGCGCAATGGGCTCGCCGCCAGCGCGATGTCCCAGCGGGCCGGGCCCGAAGCCGAGGCGGGGATCACCGAGGCGGCCGGCACCGAACCCGGCAAGGACGCCAGGGACCGGCTGCTCCACGTGCTGCTGGCCGACCCGGCCCGCGCCGTGCACGCCGTCGGCGACCTCGAGGCCTCCCGTACTCAGCTGGACCGGCTCAACGACTCCGTGCACTACCAGCGGCGACAGCTGGCGGACGCGGCCCGGCGGCTACGCGGGGCCGGCCTGAGCCCGGCACAGGTCGCCCAGCTGGCCGGGTTCGGCGAGGGCGAACTGGTCACGCTGCTGGCCGAGCACGCCCCGTCGCCCGCCCCGCGCCCGGTCGGCGGCACACCCGAGGGCTACTGAAACCGACCCTCGGCCCCCGCGCCCTCGGCCCCCGCCCCTGACCGCGGCGACACCGTCAGTGCGGCAGCAGCTGCACCTGAGAGCCAGGACGGGCCTGCGCGAGCAGACCGAGGGCGGCCTCCGGAACCACACCGACGACGGGGTAGCCGCCGGTGGTCGGCGCATCGGCGAGGAACACCACCGGCTGGCCGCTGGGCGGGACCTGGACCGCGCCGGGGCACATCGGCTCGCTCGGCAGCTCAGCACCGTCGCGTTCCGGCACCCGGACCAGTGCCTGCCCACCCAGCCGCAGCCCGATCCGGTTGCTCGCCGAGCCGACCGTCCACACCGTGTGCCGCAGCGCGGCGGCCGGGTCGGCGAACCAGTCGTCCCGGGGACCGAGCAGCACCGGGACCGAGACCCGCTCGGGCGGCACCGATACCGGCACCGGGGCGGCGTCCGCCGGCACCGCGCCCGCCGCCCCCAGCACCAGCCGGTCGCCGTCGGTGACCTTCGGTGGCCCCAGCCCGGAGAGCAGGTCGGTACTGCGGCTGCCCAGCTCCACGGCGGTGTCCAACCCGCCCGCGCAGGCCAGGTAGCTGCGCAGCCCGGCGTCCGGCACACCCAGCACGAGTCGCTCCCCGGCGCGCAGGTGCACCGCCAGGTGCGAGCCGACGGCCCGGCGCGCACCGGCCGGACCGACCCGCCACACCGGCACCGGCGGGCCGGTCACCGCCACTGTGACACCGGCCTCCGCGCACAGTTCGACCCCGCCGAGCAGCACCTCCAGCCCGGCATGACCCTCCGGGTTGCCGACCAGCCGGTTCGCCAGCCGGAGCGCGCCCGGGTCCAGCGCGCCGGAATGGGGCACCCCGAGGTGTGCGTGACCGGGCCGGCCGAGGTCGGTGACCACGGTGAGCCGGCCGGCCCGCAGCACGGTGACCGCTGGGTTCGACATTCAGCGCACCGGCTCGAAGCGCACCCGGTCACCTGGGGCGAGCCGGGCCGGCGGGTCGGCCGTCGGGTCGAACATGACCTCGTCGGTGTGCCCGATCAGCCGCCAGCCGCCCGGCGAGCTCCTGGGGTACACCCCGGTGAACTCCCCGGCCAGTGCGACCGAACCCGGGGGGACCTCGGGGCGGGAGTCGTCGTGGCGAGCCTGTTGCAGCGGCTCCGGCAGCCCGATCAGGTAGCCGAAACCAGGGGAGAAGCCGCAGAACGCCACCGTGTAGTCAGCCGAGCTGTGCAGCTCGATCACCTCGGGTACCGACAGCTCGGCGGTGCGGGCGACCAGCTCGAGGTCGGTACCGTCGTACTGCACCGGGATGACCACCTCGGCGGCCCGCTCACCCGGCGGCCGGTCGGCCGGGCTGTGGGTGTCCTCGGCGCCGGCGGTGAGCAGTGTCCGCACCAGGTCGGTGGGCACCTCGACACCGCCGCCGACAGCGACCAGCACGGTCCGCGCGGCCGGCACCAGCTCCACAACGCCGGGCAGCCGGCCGTCGTCCAGCGCGGCGTGCAACGTCCGGTAGGCGACCGCCACCTGGGCACTGGAGTCCAACTCGACCAGCACCCCGGATCCGCCGTACCGCAGCAACCGCACGGCCCGCGACACTACCCGCCGCGCCGGTCACTGGAGTCCCGGTTCACCGAGCTGTACGGCCGGTTCATCGGTGGTCTGCTCAACGCCGGCAAGCCGCTGATCCTGGGTACGACCGACGCCGGCGAGATCTACCTGCTGACCAACCGCAAGGAGTTCATGGAGACCACGGACGACCGCCGCTGGAGAAGCTCATCAAAACCTGGGCGGCCGACGAGCACTGACCTGGCCGCCGGGCACGCCTCGCCCGATACCCCGCCACACACCCGCTTCGGTCGCGGCACACCCGCCGCAGTGGGTGTGCAGCGACCGAACGTGGTGTGTGGCCGCGATGTGCGGCGGCGGCGGTGGGGGGCGGCGAGCGGCGGCGGCTCGGGCCGGCGGTCAGCCGGCGATGCGTTGCAGGCGGGCGGACAGGTGCGGCTGCAGCGGCTCGCCGGCCATCGCGCGCTCGTCCACGTAGGCCAGATCGCCATCTTCGACGAGCCCGTAGAGGCGCTGCGCGGCGTTGACCTCCTTGGCGGTCTGGGTCCGCACCAACGCGTCGGCCACCAGCTCCCAGGACACCATGGTGCGGGGCTGGCCGTAATAGATCTCCAGGATCCCGGTGGCGTGTGCGATGAGCACCTCGAGGGTGCCGTCCTCCTGCGGGCGCCACCACCCGGTCTCCCGCGCCGCCGGCCGCACCACCTTGCCGCCCGGGCCGTCCAGCAGCCAGGCCTGCGACGTGTAGCTGACGAACGGCCGGCCGTCGTGCGCGAACACGATCTGCTGGCCGAAGCTCTTCGGATCGCCGATGGTCGGGTAGGCCACCTCGCCCTCGCCGCGCCACACGCCGATCAGCGGCAGCAGCGGCGTGCACAGCGGGTGCAGGTCCGGGCCCTCGCGCAGGTTCGCGGTGTCCGGCGGGATCGGCAGGTCATCGAAGACCGGGATGTTGCGCTGGGCCGCTGGGGTCAGCTCGAGCGGCGCCGACTCCGCCGAGCCCGAGGCCGACCCCGCCGAGCCGGAACCCGAAGCCGAGCCGGCCGGCTGCTCGCCGCTCATGGCCGCCGCCCCGGGCCGAGGCTTCGGTGGAGCAGCGCGGCGCACAGCCAGAGCATCGCGGCGCAGGCGGCCAGGAGCACGCCGGTCAACAACCAAGACACGGCAGCGCAGCGTAGTCGGGTGCACGCGACGGACCCGAACGGGGTGAACTCCCGGCCCCTGTCGAGCCGGCCGCCCGCCCCGCCCCCCGTAAGAGCCGACCACCCGCCCCCGCCGAGCCGACCACCTGCCGGCCGTAGCCCCCGGGCGAACCTGAGCCCGAGGCAGCACCGGGACTGTTGCGTATCCCTACGCAGAGCAAAGGGGCCTAACGTGAACAGCCGTGACCACCGCGAACTCCGACCCCGCGACCGCGTTGCTGCACGACCCCTCCACGTACCAGGCCGGCCCGCCGCTCGCCGAGCTGGCCAGGCTTCGCCGCGAGCACGGGGTCGTATGGGTCGACGAGCCGGCGACGCCCGGTGGGCCGCCCGGGCCGGGGTACTGGCTGGTGCTGCGGCACGCCGACGTGGAGCGGGTGCTGCGGGACCCGGGCACGTTCTCCTCCTCGCTCGGCGGCACCCAGATCCGTGACCCGGCGAGCACCGAGGACCTGTCCTACGTCCGCCGGATGATGTTGAACATGGATCCGCCGGAGCACTCCAGGCTGCGCCGGATGATGTCGAAGTCGTTCACCCCGCGTGCGGTCGCGTTGTTGAACGACCGGATCGCCGGGCACGCGGCCGCGCTGGTGGACCGGATGCTCGGGCTCGGCGGCGACGACACCGGCACCGGCACCGGCACCGGCACCGACACCGACACCGACACCGACACCGGAGTCTGCGACTTCGCCAAGGACGTCGCCGCGGATCTGCCGCTGTTCACCCTGGCCGAGGTGCTCGGGGTGCCGGCGGAGGATCGCTGGCTGCTGTTCGACTGGTCGAACCGGGTGATCGGCTGGCAGGACGAGGACTACGCGACCAGCGCGGCGTTCGACGGCACCGGCGGCACCGAGCTGGCCCGCCAGGCGCTCGCCCTGCGCCCGAGCCCGGACGCGGACGGCCGGATGCCCGACCCGCGCGGCCGCTCCGGCATGCCGGACCTCTACGGCTACGCGCACCTACTGGCCGAGCACAAGCGCCACACCCCCGGCAACGACATCATGTCGATCATGATGAGCCAGCTGGACGGGCCGGACGGCGCGGTCTCGACCGAGGAGTTCGAGAACCTGTTCTGGCTGTTCGCGGTGGCCGGCAACGAGACACTGCGCAACGGCATCCCGGGCGGGATGATCGCGCTGCTGACCCACCCCGAGCAGCAGCGGGCACTGCGCGCCGAGCCGGCGCTGCTGGACGGCGCTGTCGAGGAGATGCTGCGCTGGTGGACACCGGTGATGGTGTTCCGCCGGACGGCTACCGCGCCGGTGACCCTGAGCGGGGTACGGATCGAGCCCGGTGCGAAGGTGGTCGTCTCGTTCCTGGCCGCGAACCGGGACGAGTCGGTGTTCCCCGACCCGGACGAGTTCGACGTGGGGCGGGCGCCGGGGCGGCACCTGGTGTTCGGGCACGGGCCGCACTTCTGCCTGGGCGCGGTCGCCGCGCGCACCCAGATGCGCGCGCTGTTCGGCGAGCTGCTGGCCCGCACGTCCTGGTTGGAGGCAGCCGGCGAGCCGGCGCTGCTGCGGTCGAACTTCCAGCGCGGGGTGAAACGGCTGCCCCTGACCTGGCACCGCTGACCCCGTGAGTGGCGAGTGGTCTCAGCGGACCACTCGCCACTCACGACCTACGCCCAGGTCGGCATCCGCATGCCGTGCCGGTTGGCGTAGGCGGCCGTCGGCGGGGACTGCCAGCCGGCCAGCAGCGCCGGGTCCGGCTGGTAGACCTCCACCCCGAGCGGGCGGCACACCTCCAGCGGGTCGCGGGCGTCCGGCCCCCAGAGCGGCACCGACAGGTCGCCGCCGGGGCAGGTGGACAGCGCGCACAGCAGGTCGATCTCGGCGAAGAACTCCAGGAAGTCGCCGCGCCGCGCCGGGCAGGCCTTCATGAAGTACCGGTCGTCCTCGTTGAGCCCGGTGCACTGGAACACGTTGAGCACGTCGTGCACGTCGAACTCGGTGAGCCCGTACGGCAGCACCGCCCTGGTCAGGTTCGAGTGGCAGTGGAAGTCGAAGTCCTCACCGGTCAGCATCCGGTTCACGTACGGGTCGCACCGGGTGCCGAGCAGGTCGTGCACCCGGCCGCCGTCGCCGTCGGTGCCGTAGTCGGCCAGCGTGTCGTTGGTGATGGTGGCCAGCGGGCGCAGGTAGGGCAGCGTGGACCAGAGCCGGTCGTGGGTGGAGACGTGGGCCCGCTGAAGCTGCCTGGTCCGCGACGCCCACATCCGCTCGCGCGGGTTGTGCCGGTTCCACAGGTTCAGATCACCGACCTGTGCGCCCTCGACGGCCACGATCCGGCAGACCGCGCCAGCCGGCACCGTCCAGGCACGGCCACTGCGGATCGGGATGACGAACGAGTCCACGCGCTCCCGGGCACCGGCCCCGATCCGGCTGTAGAACTCGCGGTCGACGTCCAGCACGCCGGCACTGGCCTGGTAGGCGGCCGGGTAGTTCCCCATCATGCTCCCCTCGTGAGCTGCACCAACAAACGCTCGGAGTCGTCCAGATACTGTCGCAGCGCGGTACCGGCGGCGCCCCGGAACCCGGCGCGGACCAGGTCGCAGATCTCCCGGTCCCTGGCCGTCCAGGGTTCCTGCAGCACGGCCTCGTCGGCCACCGCGGCGAACGCCAGCCGCTGCTGCGCGGTCACCCCGTGGAAGAAGGTGTCCAGCATCGGGCTGCCCAGGGTGGCCACCAGCGCGCCGTGGAAGCGCAGGCTGTACGTGCCGACGCCGCGCCAGTCCTCGGCGGCAACGGCGGCCTCGGTGACCCGCACCGCGGCCTCCACCGCATCCAGCGCGGCCACCGTCGCCGCGCCGCTCTCCTCCACCGCGCGCAGCTCCAGGGTGCGCCGCACCAGGTAGATGTCCCGGATGCGCGCCTCGGACATCGAGGCCACCACGGCGCCCTTGTACAGCTGCTGCTCGATCAGTCCCTCGGCGCCGAGCAGCCGCAGCGCCTCCCGGAACGTGTTGCGGGAGACCGCGAGCTCCGCCGCCAGCGCGGCCTCGCGCAGCGGCATACCGGGGGGCAGGCCGCCGGACAGGATCTCGTCGCGCAGGCTGCCGGCCACCCGCTCGGCGGTCGGGCGCTCGGCGCTCGGGACGGTGAGGTCGTCGACATCGGTGGGCGGCACGTCGCCATGCTAGAGACATTTCGTTCAACAAAACAAGCCGTAAAGTTGCCCTCTCAACGGAGAATAGCTCTTCCAGAGTTTACATCTGTCGTCCTTGACTATTTTTGTTGAACGAAACTACTCTCACCCGATCATGTAGCGACCCGCTGAGTTGGGCCCGGTGCGTGCACCGAACCGAGGAGGGACACCGATGGCAGGGAAGAAGGGGGCCAGCCGTCCCGGTCCCGCCGACGTCGGCACCGGGCCCTCAGCCGGGCGGCTGGGTATCGACAACGCGCCGCTGAGCCGGTTCCACCGGCGGCTCACCGTGTACTCGGCCGGCGGTCCGCTGCTGGACGGCTACGTGCTGGGCATCATCGGCCTGACGCTGACCCAGATCACCCCGCAGTGGCACCTGAGCCCGAGCTGGCAGGGTGTGCTGGGCGCCTCGGCGCTGATCGGGCTGTTCCTCGGCGGCCTGCTCGGCGGGTACATCACCGACCTGATCGGCCGGCAGGTGATGTACACCCTGGACCTGAGCCTGGTGGTGGTGTGCTCGGTCGCCCAGTTCTTCGTGGCGGGCCCGTGGTGGCTGCTGATCCTGCGGCTGCTGGTGGGCATCGCGGTCGGCGCCGACTACCCGATCGCCACCTCACTGCTCGCCGAGTTCGCCCCGTCGCGGCACCGGGGCAGTTTGCTCGGCTGGCTGACGGTGATGTGGGCGGTCGGCAACGCGGTCGCCTACCTGGTCGGCGACGTACTGCTGGCGCTCGGCCCGGACGCCTGGCGATGGATGCTGCTCTCCCCCGCCGTGCCGGCCGCCGCGCTGATGCTCGGGCGCCTCGGCACCCCGGAGTCGCCGCGCTGGCTGGTCTCCAAGGGGCGGATCGACGACGCGAAGGCGGCGCTGGCCAAGGCACTCGGCCCCGGCGCACAGCTCGACGACCTCGGCGAACCCACCGCGCCGACCAGCCTGCGCGCCCTCGGCCATGGCGTCTACCTGCGCCGGACGGTCTTCATCGCGGTGTTCTGGACCTGCTCCATCTGGCCGATCTACACCATCTACGCGTTCGGCCCGGCCATGCTCACCGCGTTCGGGCTGACCGGCGAGGGCGCGGACACCCTCGGCTCGGCGGCGATCGGGCTGCTGTTCATCGTCGGCTGCGTGGCAGCCACGCTGCTGGCCAACCGGTGGCCCCGCCGCCGGCTGCTGATCGGGCCGTTCGCGGTGTCCACGGTGGCGCTGCTGCTGCTCGGGGTGTTCCCGGCAGCGCCGGTGCCGGTGATCGCCGCGCTGTTCACCGTCTACGCCGTGGCCGTCGGCGGCCCCACCATCCTGCAGTGGGTGTACCCGAACGAACTGTTCCCCACCTCGGTGCGGGCCAC
This sequence comes from Pseudonocardia sp. Cha107L01, assembly GCF_052566575.1. Taxonomy (NCBI): domain Bacteria; kingdom Bacillati; phylum Actinomycetota; class Actinomycetes; order Pseudonocardiales; family Pseudonocardiaceae; genus Pseudonocardia; species Pseudonocardia sp. Cha107L01. Next base: position 1,619,579 of record NZ_CP199579.1, on the reverse strand, counting down.
CGCCGTCGGGCTGGGCACCACGGTCAGCCGGATCGGCGCGGCCCTGGGCACCTTCGTCACCCCGCTGCTGCTCGACGGCGCGGGCATCGGCCCGACGATGCTGTTGGCCGGCGCGGTGAGCGCGGTCGGTGTGCTCGTCTGCGTACTGATGGCCCCGGAGACCGGCGGCCACTCCCTCGCCCAGGTCAGCCGCTCTCCCGGCTGACGCTCTCCTGGCTGACGCTCTCCTGGATCGCCGCGGCGGTCGGAGCCGGCCGGCGGGCTCGGACCCGGATCCGGGCGCCCCGATGCGGTACCAACGTGACGTGCTTGACCCGCTGCCGCTCACCACGCGCGCCAGTGGTGTCGAGCTGCACCCCCCGGAGTACCTCGCGCAGCACGATCCGCATCTCCACCTGTGCGAACGTGGCGCCGAGACAGCGCCGGCCACCGCCGCCGAACGGCAGCCAGGTGCTCGGGCTGAGGCTCGCGCCGATCATCCGCTCGGGGTCGAACCGGGCCGGGTCCGGGTACTGCTCCTCCGACGCGTGCACGAGTCCGATGCCGGGAGAAACGATCACCCCCGCCGGCAGTCGGTAGCCGGCGAGCTCGACCGGCGCACTCAGCCGGCGCCCCACGTCGAACACCACCGGGCGGACCCGCAGGATCTCCTTGACCAGCGCGTCCAGGTACTCGTCGCCCGGCGCGCCGGCTTCGGCGGCCTCGACGGCGCGGGCCAGCGTCACCGGGTCCCGGACCAGTCGCTCCAGCGCCCAGGACAGTCCCGTGGCCGTGGTCTCGTGGCCGGCGAACAGCAGCGTCATCAGCTGGTCGCGCAGCTCGGTGTCGGTCATCGCCCGACCGTCCCCGGCGCCATCGGCTCCGCCGGCCCGCACGAGCATGGCCAGCACGTCGGTGCGCTCGGCGAGATTCGGGTCGGCCCGGCGGTCGGCGATCTCGGCGTAGATCAGCCGGTCGGCCTCCGCGATGCGCCGGCGCACACCCCGCCACGGCCGCCGCCGCAGCAGGTCGGGGTTGAGCATCGCCAGCATGGCCAGCGTGTTCATGTTGACCACCGGTGGCAACGCGGCGCGCAAGGCGGCCAACCGCTCCGGCTCCTCGCTGCCGATCACGGTGCGCAGGATGACCTCGAGGGTGATCTCCGCCATCCGGGGCGCCACCGGGAACTCGGTGCCGACCGGCCAGCCGGCGACGTTGCTGGCCGCGATGTCCGCCATCAGCTCGGACTGGCGGGCCACCGCGTCCCGGTGGAACGGCGGCAGCATCATTCGCCGCCGGTCCCGGTGCCGCGCCTCGTCGAGCAGCAGTACCGAGCTGTCACCGAGCACACCGCGCAGCACCGAGTTGGCTTCGCCGGCACGGAAGACGGCCGGGTCGCCGGCGAACACGGTCTTGATGTCGGCCGGGTCCGCCAGGTACACGATCTTGCCCATCGACGCGACGTCGACGGTGAACACCGAGCCGTAACGGCGCCGGCAGGCGGAGATGAAGCGCGGCCAGTGGCGCATCATCAGCGCGGACTGCACGGCACGAGGCAGTGGCGGGCCGGGAGGCAGATCTGCTTCACTCATGATCAACATCATACGGTCGTTTAATACATCTGTCTAGATTGTTCGCTAGGCTGCCGGCATGGGACACCGCGAAGATCTGCTCGCCGGCGCCCGCCGTTGCCTGGAGGAGCGCGGTTACGCCCGCACCACGGCACGTGACCTGGTGGCCGCGTCGGGCACCAACCTGGCGTCCATCGGCTACCACTTCGGGTCCAAGGAAGCGCTGCTCAACGCGGCGATCAGTGCGTCGTTCCAGGAGTGGGCGGAACGGGTCCGGGCCCTTGCGCTGGCCGCGGTGCCCACCGACCGGTCGGGCGATCCGGCAGGCCTGCTGATGGCGTCCTGGCACGCGATCCGCGCCTCGTTCGGTGAGTACCGAGGGCTGTCGGTGGCGTTCATCGAGGCCCTGGCCCAGGCCGAGCGGCAGCCGGAACTGCGCGCCCTGCTCGCGGCCACCTACCAGCGCAGCCGCGACCAGGTGGCCGCGATGATCACCGAGCTGTTCAGCGAGCTGGACGGACCACAGGCCACCGCGCTGGCCACGCTGGAGATCGCGCTCTGCGACGGCCTGCTCATCCAGTGGCTGCTGGACCCGGACGCCACCCCCTCCGGCGAGCAACTGGCCGACGCGTTAACCGCCGTCGTCACCCCGTCCTGACCCGCCGCACAGAGCGGGTACGGGCCGCACAGACCCTGCAACCTCTGTGCGGCCGGCACCAGGTCTGTGCGGCGCGAACCACGCTCCGGTCAGTGCGTGGCGAGGTGGGCGTAGTCGGGGAGCTCGATGGCGTTGACGCCGCGCAGCATCGCGCGCATCAGCAGCGACTTGAACGGCAGCCTCGGCAGCACGATCACGGCCATGACCTGCGCGAGGATGCCCAGCCGACCCCTCGGCGAGGACACGGCCGCGTTACTGCGGCCCATCTTCTGGTTCACCGCGACGAACGGGCGCATCGCGGCCTCGTACCGGGCGAACGCGACCACGTGGTCACCACCCGCCGCCGCGAGCTCCCCGGCCAGCACATAGGCCCCGACGATCGCCACGCTGGTGCCCTGCCCGGACAGCGGCGACGGGCAGCAGGCGGCGTCGCCGAGCAGCGCCACCCGGCCGGCCGACCAGGAGTCCATCTCGATCTGGCTGCACGAGTCGAAGAAGAAGTCCGGCGCGCTGTCCATCTGGGTCAGCAGCCACGGGATCTCCCACGCGGCACCGGCGAACCGCGAGCGCACCAGGGCCCGCTGCGCATCGACGTCCCGGTAGTCGTAGGCGAGCTGCTCGGCGCGGAAGCTGAGGAAACCCATCGCCTCGCGGTTCTCGTGGATGCTGCGGATGCCGGCGGTGCGACCGGGCTCGCCGTAGCCGACCGCCGACCGGTCCAGCCCCAGGCGGTTGGGCACGGTGAAGAACGACAGGTAGTGGCCGAGGTGGCGGATGTAGTCCAACTCCGGCCCGAACACCAGCGAGCGCACCCCGGAGTGCAACCCGTCCGCCCCGATCACCAGGTCGAACCGGCGCTCCAGGCCGCTGGCGAAGCCCACCGACACCCCGTCCGCGTCCTCGCTCAGCGACTCGATGCGGTCGCCGAACAGGTACTCGGTGTTGTCCTTCGTCGCCTCGTAGAACACCTCGGACAGGTCGCCGCGCAGAATTTCGATCTCGGCGATGAGCCCGTCGCCGTCGAAGAGGTCGGACCGCATGGTCGCGACGCGACGGTTGTTCCTGGTGACCACCGAGATGCCATCGGTGTCGGTGCACGCGGCGCGCACGGCGGCGTCCAGGCCCATCCGGCGGACGACCTCCTTGGCGATGCCGCGGATGTCGACGGCCTGACCGCCCGGGCGTAGCCCCGGCGAGCGCTCGACGATCGTCGCCCGGAAACCGAACCGGTGCAGCCAGTGCGCCAGAGCGGGGCCGGCGATGCTCCCCCCGGAGATCAAGATCTGTGTGTTCACGATCCTCGGACTGTAGAGCCAGCCACCGTGCCCGTCGTGCGATTTAGAGCGGCCTCGACCAGGGCACGAGCCGCCGGGTGCCACGGCCGGTGCAGCGGACCGGTGAGCACCAGGGTGCGGGCCAGGCGCTGGCGCAACGGCACGAGCACCACGCCGGCGCCCTCCATACCGGCGGCCAGCCCGGGGATGACCGAGACGCCGCCCCCGGACCGGACCATCGCGAACAGCGTGCTCAGCTGACGGACGCGGTGGGTCGGCAGGAACGGCACCCGGGCCTGGTGGTGCAGCTCCTGGATCTGCCGCTCGCAGCCGCCGGCGGACAGCAGGAAGTCGTCGTCGACCACCAGATCGGCGAGGTCGACGACCGGCTCTCCGGCCAGCGGGTGGTCGCGGCGCAGCACCGCGTGGAACCGGTCCGAGCCGACCAGCGCACTGCCGGTGGGCACCGCCGGCGGGTCGATCAGCACCGCGAGATCCGCCGTGCCGCCCTCCAGCCAGCCGGCGACCTCGTCGTCCTCGCCCTCGAACAGCGACACCGCCACCTCGGGATATTCGGCCCGCCAGCGCAGCACCAGCTCGGGCAGCAGGCCGTGGCAGACGGTCGGCGGCGCGGCGACGGTCAGCTCGCCGCGCAGCCGGGCGTCCCGGTCGGCGGCGAGCGTGGTGATGGCGGCGACCGAAGCCAGCGCGGTGCGGGCATGATCGAGGATCTCCTCGCCGAACCGGGTCATCGCGGGCCGGCCGTGCCGGGTCAGCACCGGTCGCCCGGCGACCCGCTCCAGGGCCGCGACCGCGTGCGACACGGCGGACTGGCTGACCCCGAGCTGATCGGCCGCCGCGCCGAACCCCCCGGAGTCGACGACCGCCACGAACGCACGGAGCTGCGGGATTCCGACCGACATGAGGATCCTTCATGGCTCGTCAATCTCGACTTGTTGGACTCATGTTCACCCAGGACCGACGATCCTGTCCATGCGAAGCGGTAAAGCAGCGCCAGTAGGCCGATCGAGCCGCGACTGCGCGCGGTCAGCGGCCCGTGCACCGGTCGTTCCGACAGCCGGCCCGACCGCTCCACCGGTCAGCTGGTTGCCGGGCTTCGTGGCACTGTCCGCGATCTGGGGCGCCAGCTTCGCGCTGATCAAGATCGGGGTGGATGCGGGCGTGCCGCCGGTGTGGGTGGCGCTGTGGCGTTGCCTGTTCGGCGCGCTGGCCCTGTTCGGGATCTGCCTGGCGCGCCGGATCCGGCTGCCCCGGGACCGGGTGACCTGGATGCACGCGCTTGTGGTCGCCACCCTGCTCAACGCCGTCCCGTTCACCCTGATGGCATTCGGTGAGCAGCTGGTCAGCTCGGTGCAGGCCGGTGTTTTCAACGCAGTGACGCCGCTGGCCACGCTGCTGTTCGGGCTGGTCCTGCTGCCCACGGAGCGGCTGACCGGGCGGCGGCTGGTCGGGTTGGCGCTGGGTCTGCTCGGGGTGCTGTGCCTGCTCGGGGTATGGCAGGGGCTGGGCGACGGAGCCGGCGGCGGCACGGGCGGCGGGTTGACCGGCGGGCTGGCCTGCTTGGGTGCGACGGTCTGCTACGGCGCCGGGTTCAGCTACACGCGGCGCTGGTACGGCTCCCGGGACGGCTCGGCGGCCGCGCTGTCCGCGTTGCAGATCGGCTGCGCGACGGTCGAACTGATGCTCGTCGCGCCCTTCCTCGCCGGGCCGCCGAGCTGGCCGGGGCCGGGTGCGGCGGCCGCCCTGGTCACGTTGGGCGCGGTGGGCACCGGCTGGGCGTACATCCTGAACCTGGGGGTGATCCGGGTGGCCGGCTCCTCCGTGGCGGCCATGGTCACCTACGCGACGCCGGTGTGGTCCACGGCGATCGGCGCGCTGTTGCTGGCCGAGCCGGTCGGCTGGCACACCCTGCTCGGCGCGCTGCTCGTGGTGGCCGGCATCCTCGCGGCCCGGTGAGGCCGGTGAGCCCGGAGACGGGCGAGCCGGAGACGACACCGCCCCGGCGCCGCAATCGAACGCGGCACCGGGGCGGTTGTGCAGGAGAGCTCAGCCGACGGCAACCTCGGCCCGGTGCAACCCGGGGCCGTCGGCGGTCAGCTGGGTCTCGCCGTTGCCGGAGCGGGACAGCGCCCGCACGGTCCAGGTGCCCGGCCCGGCGAAGAACCGGAAGTCACCGGACGCCGAGGAGACCACCTCGGCGGTGAACTCGCCGCCGCCGTCCAGCAGTCGGACGAACGCGCCGCCCACCGGTTCGGAACCGGCGACAACGCGACCCACCAGCACGGTCTCCTTGGACAGGTCGGTACCCGGCGGCAACTGCTGCGCCTGGTCAGGCGCGCCGCACATCAGGCACCGGTCCCGAGCTCGATCGGCACGCCGACCAGCGAGCCGTACTCGGTCCACGAACCGTCGTAGTTCTTCACGTCGGTGTGGCCGAGCAGCTCGTGCAGGGCGAACCAGCTGTGGCTGGAGCGCTCACCGATCCGGCAGTACGCGATGGTCGGCTTGGACTCGTCCAGGCCGGCCTCCTTGTAGATCGCGGCGATCTCCGCGTCGGAGCGGAAGGTGCCGTCCTCGTTGGCCGTCTTGCTCCACGGCACGTTGAGCGCGGTCGGGATGTGCCCGGGCCGCTGCGACTGCTCCTGCGGCAGGTGCGCCGGCGCGAGGATCTTGCCGGAGAACTCGTCGGGCGAGCGCACGTCGATCAGGTTCTTCACCCCGATCGCGTCGATGGCCTCCTGGCGGAAGGCGCGGATCGAGAGGTCCGGCTCCTGCGCGGTGTAGCTGGTCTGCTTGCGGTCGGCCACGTCCTTGGTCAGGGTGCGGCCGTCCAGCTCCCACTTCTTGCGCCCGCCGTCGAGCAGCTGCACCTTGTCGTGCCCGTACAGCTTGAAGTACCAGTACGCGTAGGCGGCGAACCAGTTGTTGTTGCCTCCGTAGAGGACGACGGTGTCGTCGTTGCCGATGCCCTTCTCGGACAGCAGCTTCTCGAAACCGGCCTTGTCGATGAAGTCGCGGACCACCTGGTCCTGCAGCTCGGTCTTCCAGTCGATGCGGACCGCGCCCGGGATGTGGCCGCCCTCGTATGCGGAGGTGTCCTCGTCGACCTCGACGAACACCACCCCGTCGGTGTCTAGATTTTCCTCGGCCCAGTCGGCGTTGACCAGGACATCCTGGCGGCTCATGCGATTGCTCCCTGCTGTGTTTCCGGTTGTGAACGATGGCGGTTGAGTCGAGCGAACAGCTGGTACAGCGCTTGGTAGGCAACGCGGCCCGGGCAGAAGCCGACGGCGGCGTTGGTCACGGCGGCGGCCAGCACGAGCACGGCGCTGACCTCACCGAGCCCGGTCAGCCTGGCGAGATAGCCGACCGAGCCGAGCACCGCGAGGCCGAAGCCCAGCGCGTGCGCACCTCGGACGGGCGCGGCCGGCTCCGGCCGCACCGGCGACCCGAGCCGGCGTAGCCACGCCAGTCGGGGCGCCCGGCCGAGCTCGACGAGCCGAGGTGCGACGACCGCCCGGTACAGCGCCGGGTACGGCGAGTACCGCAGACCGACGAACGCACCCAGCGCGAACACCACGGCCTGGGCGGCGAACAGCGGTGCACTCGAGGTGACCAGCACCCCGAGCATGACCAGCGCGGTCAGCGCCGCGGCGAACCGGTCACCGCGGCGGTCGGCGGGTGGATCAGCGCGCGCGACGATGCCGCCGCAGGCGGGTGTTCGGGGCATAACTAAGGGCATCACAAGTCTCCTGAGGCAAGGGTTGGGGTGCAGCCCTAGTCGGACGGAACGGCTCGACACCGGGTCGTAGCGGCTGTCGAGCAGGAGCCGTCCGCGCTCAGCGGACCTGACACAGGCAGCTGCCGACGCGGCACAGGTCAACTGCGCGTCGTCTGGTCAGCGGCCAATACACGAGGCACAGGGTAGCCGAGGGAAGGCGTTTTGGGGGCCTTCGATCGGGGCGAACGTCACAGGCCCAGTTTCGGGCTAGTTCTCGGCGCGCGCGGTGGTCGGCCCGGAGCTGATCACCAGGTCGTGCGCGACGCCGGAAATCAGCAGTCCGTTGTCCACCGCCTGCAGCGTGGTCGGGGTGACCGCGAACGGCAGCGTGCCCGGGTCGATCCGGACGGTGAACAGGGACCGCAGCCCGGTCTGCACCACCTGCGGCAGCTTGGCGGCCGCGGCGCCGGAGCCGACCCGGATGTCCCGGGGGCTGATCTGGATCTGCCGGCCGGCCAGCTGCAGCACCGCGATGACCGAGACGTCCATCTTCTGGCCGAGCACCGACATGGTGCCGACCAGCCGCACGGCCTGGTCCGGGACGATCCCGGTGACCGTGGAGCCGGGCGCGGCGTTCGCCGATTCCTGCAGCGCTCCGTCGAGGGCGCCGTAGTCGATCGGCTGTACGGTCAGCTTGGTGACGCCGGGGAACTGCTTGATCAGGTCGTCCTTGGTGATCAGCAGCGAGCCCTGTGCGTCGTCGACATGGATGCTGGGCGTACCGCTGAGCACCTGCCCGAACGGCACCCGCACGTGATAGAGCTCGGCACGCACGCCGACCTCCTTCAGCTGCCCCACGGTCAGCCGGTCCGCCGATACGTCGACCTTGCGGTAGTCGCCGGCGAATGCCTGGGCCAGGAACGGGAACCCGTTGATCTTCACGGCCGGGTCGTCGGGCAGCGAGAGCTGCTCACGCATCCGGGTGGACACCTGGTACTCGGCGGCGGACGCGGCGGCGAAGTCGACGGCGACCAGGAGCACGATCGCCACGATCAGTCCGATTATGATCTTTTTCATCCACGATCTCCAGCAAGCGGCGTAGCGTGCGCAGGCGCCACAGTGGGGGTCATCGGCGGCGCAAGGAGCGCCATCGGCACCGCCGGAAGCGCCTTCGGCAGCGCCGCGACCGTTGACAACTCGTCAACAACCGGCGTGAACTGCAACGCGCTTCGGTTTCGGCTGATGCTCACCCCGGTATCCTCCCCGTTACCAGGATTTCAGGGACAACCGGGTCCGGACACGGGAGGAGGCAACCATGGAGTTGCTGCTGCTCACCGCTGACCCGAGCCCCGAGTCGGTGCTACCGGCACTTTCGCTGTTGCCGCACGGGGTGCGTACCGCCGCCCCGGAGGTCGCCGCGCTGCTCGATGCCGGTCCGCACGACGCGGTGCTGGTCGACGCGCGTGCGGACTTGGTTGCCGCGCGCGGGCTGTGCCGGCTGCTCGGGACCACCGGGATGGAGGTGCCGGTGGTGGCCGTGCTGACCGAGGGCGGCCTGGTCGCGGTGTCCTCGGAATGGGCCATCGACGACATCCTGCTGCCCGGCGCCGGGCCGGCCGAGATCGACGCCCGGCTGCGGCTGCTGCGCTCCCGCCCGGGCGCGGACACCCAGGCCGGCGGCAGCGCACTGGTGCTCGGCGAGCTGGTCATCGACGAGGCCACCTACACCGCACGACTCAAAGGCCGCGCCCTCGAGCTCACGTACAAGGAGTTCGAGCTGCTCAAGTACCTCGCCCAGCACGCCGGCCGGGTCTTCACCCGCGCCCAGCTGCTGCAGGAGGTCTGGGGCTACGACTTCTTCGGCGGCACCCGCACCGTCGACGTGCACGTGCGGCGCCTGCGCGCCAAGCTCGGCCCCGAGCACGAGCAGCTGATCGGCACCGTGCGCAACGTCGGCTACAAGTTCGTCCGGCCGGGCCGCGCCGGGCTCGGCTCCCGGGACTCCCGGGACGCCGGCGACTCCGCCGAGGCCGACGCCCCCCACGGCGCGGACTCCGGCAACGGGCTGCCGCCGGAGTCCGAGAACGGTCAGCTGCGCGCTGACCTGGCCGCTGACCTGGACTCCAACCGGCGGCCCACCGACCGCGACGCGGAGGCCGGCCACCGCGGGTAGCCTCGGCGATCGTGACGGCTGAAAGAACGGCGCTGACCTGGCGGTCCGGCTTGGACGAGAACACGGCCGGTGAGCTGCGCGCCCTGCTGGAGGCGGCCACCGCCACCGACCACACCGCGCCGGTGTCGGAGAACGTGCTGCTGGCACTGCGCCGCGACCTCGGCAGCTCCGCCGCCCACCTGCTCGCGACCGATCCGTCGGGGCGCCTGGTCGGCTACGCCTACCTGGATGCCACCAACCCGGCCGAGGCGGTCGGCGAGCTGGCGGTACACCCGGACGCCCGGCGCCACGGCGTCGGCACCGCGCTCGTCACCGAGATGCTGACCCGCGCCGGCGAGGACGGGCACCGGGTCCGGCTGTGGGCGCACGGCGAGCACCCGGGAGCCGTGCGACTGGCCGCCAAGCTGGACTTCCACCAGGTCCGCACGCTCTGGCAGCTGCGCCGGGGCCTGCGTGAGCCGATCGCCGAGCCGGAGTTCCCCCCGGGCGTGCGGCTGCGCGGCTTCGTGGTCGGCCAGGACGAGGCGGAGTTTCTGCGGGTGAACAACGCGGCCTTCGACTGGCACCCCGAGCAGGGCGGCTGGGAGATCGACCAGGTCAAGGCGCGGGAGGCCGAACCGTGGTTCGACGCGCCCGGTTTCCTGCTCGCGGTCGAGGACGGCCCCGACGGCCAGGACCGGCTGCTCGGCTACCACTGGACGAAGGTGCACCCCGCCGAGGCCGGCGAGCCGCCGATCGGTGAGGTGTACGTGCTGGGGGTGGATCCGGCGGCACAGGGACGCAAGCTCGGCGCGGCACTCACCCTGGCCGGGCTGCGCTACCTGCGCGAGCGCGGCCTTGACGACGTGCTGCTCTACGTCGAGGCGGACAACCACGCCGCCGTGAAGGTCTACCAGCGGCTCGGCTTCACCCTGTGGCACACCGACGCCGCGTTCCTGCACTAGGAGTCTCAGCCACGCGCCGTGACCGCCACCCGCACACCATGATCTAGTCACGGTCTGTTCACGCTGACATCACGGCACGTCGTCGGGGTGGTCACGATCGAGCAGTCGGACGCCTACCGGTCGTGTATTGCGTCACCAAAGGTGACCTGTTCACCTCCCGTTCACCTTTTTGGCGGCTCTCGTCCACCAGGTATCCCTAACGTGCCCGGCGAGCGGCCACCCCGAGCCGCGGACTGACGCGTCTTCGGACCGAAACCTCGGAGGAACATCAGTGAAGCTCAAGCGGCACGGTGCCGTGCTCGCCATGGTCGCCGCCGGAGCGCTCGCGCTGGCGGCGTGCGGCAGTAATCCGACTCCCCCGGGCGGTGCCGGTGGCGGCACCTCCAGCGGCCCGGCCGCCGCCTGTGGCGGCAAGCAGAATCTGTCGGCCGAGGGCTCCAGCGCCCAGAAGAACGCGATCGACGTCTTCGTGCAGGCCTACCAGGCGAAGTGCCCCGGCTCCAACGTCGCGTACAACCCGACCGGCTCCGGCGCCGGTGTGAAGCAGTTCAACGCCGGCCTGGTCGACTTCGGCGGCTCGGACTCCCCGCTGAACGCCGCCAACGGCGAGGTCGCGGCAGCCCAGGCGCGCTGCAAGGGCAACCCCGCGTGGGACCTGCCGATGGTGTTCGGCCCGGTGGCGCTCGGCTACAACCTGCCCGGCGTGACCGACCTCGTGCTCAACGGGGAGACCACCGCCAAGATCTTCAACGGCACGATCAAGACCTGGAACGACCCGGCGATCGCCGCACTGAACAGCGGCAAGCAGCTGCCGGCACAGGCGATCAACGTGATCTACCGCTCGGACCAGTCGGGCACCACGGACAACTTCCAGCAGTACCTGACCGCGGCCGGCAAGGGTGCCTGGACGCAGAAGGCCGGCAAGACCTTCAACGGCGGCGTCGGCACCGGCTCGCAGGGCTCGGCCGGGGTGGCGCAGGCGATCTCCAGTGCGCCCGGCACCATCGGCTACATCGAGCTGTCCTACGCCCAGGACAACAAGCTGGCCATGGCCCAGCTGGACTCCGGCTCCGGCCCGGTCGGGCTGACCGGCGACTCGGTCGGCAAGGCCATCGCCGGTGCCAAGGTCACCGGTCAGGGCAACGACCTGCGGCTGGACCTCAAGTCGGTCTACGGCGGCAACACCGCGGGCGCCTACCCACTGATCCTGGCCACCTACGAGCTGGTCTGCTCCAAGGGCTACGACCCGGCCGTCGCCCAGGCGGTCAAGGCGTTCCTGACCACGGCCGCCACCGACGCCCAGGCCCAGCTCCCGGCGGCCGGCTACGCACCGCTGCCGGCCGATTTCCAGCAGAAGCTGCTGACCGCCATCGCGGCGATCAGCTGACTGCGCAAATTTTCACAGAGCTGGTTGGCGCAACTTCGGAGAGTCTCGGAGAATTGAGTTGAGCGATCCGATCGCCACGGGCAGCCCCGCCGCCACCGGAGACCCCGGTCGGCGGGCGGGGTTGCCCGCGCCAAGGTCAGCAGCCTCGGAGGCCGGCATTTCCCGCAGCGCACCACCGTCCAACAGTCCGCCGCCGGTCACCCCGGCCACATCGCGGGGCGTCGTGCAGCGCGGCGACCGCATCTTCTCCGGGCTGGCCACCGGCTCCGGGACATTCGTCGTGGTACTCATCGGCCTGATCGGGCTGTTCCTGCTGCTGCAGGCCATCCCGGCACTGCTGCACGACCACGCCAACTTCCTGACCAGCCGGGAGTTCGCTACCGACGACCCGAACGCGCTCCGGTTCGGAATCCTCGAGCTGCTCCAGGTCACCGTCGAGGTATCGGTGTACGCCCTGGTACTGGCCATGCCGGTCGGGCTGGGCATCGCACTGTTCCTCACCCAGTACGCGCCGGCCAGGGTGGCTCGGCCGTTCGCCTACCTGGTGGACCTGCTGGCCGCCGTACCGTCGATCATCTTCGGGCTCTGGGGCATCCTGGTGCTCGCGCCGGTGATCCGGCCCGTCGCCCTGTGGCTGAACGCGCACTTCGGCTGGATCTGGCTGTTCGGCCACGGCAACGTGGGCCCGGAGCTGGGCTCGAACCTGTTCACCGCCGGGGTCGTGCTGGCCGCCATGCTCCTGCCCATCATCACCGCGATCACCCGCGAGGTGTTCACCCGTACTCCGATCGCCCAGATCGAAGGGGCACTGGCGTTGGGCGCCACCAAGTGGGAGGTCATCCGGACCACCGTGCTGCCGTTCGGCCGGGCCGGATACGTGAGCGCCTCGATGCTCGGCCTCGGCCGCGCGCTCGGCGAGACCATCGCGCTGACGGTCATCCTGAGCGCCTCCAACCAGGCGTTCTCCGGCAGCCTGTTCGACGGCGGGGCGACGTTCGCCTCCAAGATCGCGCTGTCGTTCGCCGAGCTGAACAACGCACTGTCCGCCGGCGCGTACATCGCCGCCGGCCTGGTGCTGTTCATCCTCACCTTCGCGGTGAACGCACTGGCCCGCTGGATCGTCAGCCGAGGGGTGCCCCAGTCATGAGCATCTCCACCCCGCCGGTCGACGCGCCGGCACTCAAGCCCGCGTTCCGCAGCATCAGCCCCGCCAGGAAGATCCGCAACGGGGTGGCGACCGTACTGGTCACGGTGTCGTTCCTGATCGCCTTGGTGCCGCTGGTCTGGGTGATCGCCACGGTGCTGATCAGAGGTCTCGCGCCGGTGCTGAACCCGAACTGGTGGCTGCAGTCGCTGAACGGGCTGCTCGCCCGCCAACAGGGCGGCGGCGTGTACCACGCGATCTACGGCACGTTGGCGCAGAGCCTGGTCGCCGCCGTCATCGCCACCCCGATCGGCATCATGGTGGCGATCTACCTGGTGGAGTACGGCGGCCGGGGCAAGGCGACGACCCGGCTGTCCAAGGCCACCACGTTCATGGTCGACATCCTGACCGGGGTCCCGTCGATCGTGGCCGCGCTGTTCATCTACGCGGTGTGGATCTCCATCCTCGGCCTGCCCCGCAGCGCGTTCGCGGTATCGCTGTCCCTGGTGCTGCTGATGATGCCGGTGGTCGTGCGGTCCACCGAGGAGATGCTCAAGATCGTCCCGGATGACCTGCGTGAGGCGTCCTACGCGCTCGGCGTGCCGAAGTGGCGGACCATCGTCAAGATCGTCATCCCGACCGCGCTGTCCGGCATGCTGACCGGCATCGTGCTGGCGTTGGCCCGGATCATGGGTGAGACGGCCCCGGTACTGATCCTGGTGGCCTATGCCCCGTACATCAACTTCAACCTGTTCAGCGGCAACATGGCCTCGCTGCCGCTGCTGATGACCGTCGAGCGGAGCAACCCGACCGCCGCCGGTTCGGACCGGATCTGGGGCTCGGCCCTGACCCTGATCCTGATCATCACCATCTTCCAGCTGATCGCCGCCGCGCTGTCCAAGCTGACCGCGCCGAAGACGAAGTGAGGTAGTACCCGCGATGGCCAAGCGGCTGGATATCAAGGACGTCGACATCTACTACGGGGCGTTCCACGCGGTCAACAAGGTCAGCCTGAGCGTGCCGCCGCGCAGTGTGACCGCGTTCATCGGCCCGTCCGGCTGCGGCAAGTCCACCGTGCTGCGCACCCTGAACCGGATGCACGAGGTGATCCCCGGCGCCAGGGTCGAGGGCGAGGTCCTGCTCGACGGCGAGGACATCTACGCCCGCACGGTGGACCCGGTGGAGGTACGCCGGACCATCGGCATGGTGTTCCAGCGGCCGAACCCGTTCCCCACCATGTCGATCAGGGACAATGTGGTCGCCGGCATGCGGCTGCAGGGCGAGAAGAACAAGGCGCGCCTGGACGACATCTGCGAGCGCTCGCTGCGCGCGGCGAACCTGTGGAACGAGGTCAAGGAACGCCTCGGCAAGCCCGGTGGCGGACTGTCCGGCGGTCAGCAGCAGCGGCTGTGCATCGCCAGGGCCATCGCGGTGCAGCCGGACGTGCTGCTGATGGACGAGCCCTGCTCCGCGCTGGACCCGATCTCCACGCTCGCCATCGAGGACCTGATCGGCGAGCTGAAGAAGGACTACACGATCGTCATCGTGACGCACAACATGCAGCAGGCCGCCCGGGTCAGCGACCAGACCGCGTTCTTCAACCTGCGCGCCACCGGCGAGCCCGGCCGACTGGTGGAGATCGACGACACCGACAAGATCTTCTCCAACCCCACCGAGCGGGCCACGGAGGACTACATCTCCGGCCGCTTCGGCTGACGCCTAGGTTCCCGGCCGGCACAGACCTGGTGCGGCCCGCACAGACGTTGTAGGCCCTGTGCCGGCGGCACTGGGTCTGTGCGAGCCGAGGGAGTGTGGCCGCGCGGCGGTCAGGCGTCGGCGGCGGTGGGCATCTGGCCGGTGACCACGTAGACCATCCGCCGGGCCACCGCGACCGCGTGGTCCCCGTAGCGCTCGTAGAACCGGGCCAGCAGCGTCACGTCGACGGCCGCGGCGACGCCGTGCGTCCACTCCCGCCCCATCAGCACGGTGAACATGTGCCGGTGCAGGTCGTCCATCGCGTCGTCGTCGGACTCCACCTCCCTGGCGCGCTCGACGTCCGGCACCCGGATCACCTCGGCCGCCTTGTGCGCCAGCTCGCAGGCCACCTTGCCCATCTCGGCGAAGTACGGCTTGATCTCCTCGGGCACCACATCGGACGGGTGCCGGCGGCGCGCGGCGCGGGCCACGTGCAGCGCGAGGTCGCCCATCCGCTCCAGGTCGCTCGCGGCGTGGATGGTGGACACCACGACCCGCAGGTCGGTGGCCACCGGGGCCTGCAGCGCCAGCAGCGCGAAGGAGTGCTCCTCGGCCTGGTTGCGCAGGTTGTCGATGCGCATGTCCTCGGAGATGACCTCTTCGGCCAGCGTCAGGTCGACGTTCAGCAGCGCGTCGGTCGCCTTCCGCATCGCCAGCCCGACCGACGAGCACATGACCGCCAGCTGTTCGAGCAAGCCGTCGAGCTGGGACTGATAAGCCTCGCGCATCACCCGAGCCTAGGCGACCAGCGTCAACCGGTCAGCAGGGCTACATGAACGAGCGGTGAACGATGCCGCGAATCGGTGGCAACAGCGGCCCCGGCAGGCAGCGGTCCAGCGAGGCAGCGGCCCAGCGACGGTTCAGGGACAGGAGCCGCTGACGGCGCTCAGCGTGCGAAGCCCGCCGGTCGCCGGGTCGCCGGTCGCCGTGACCGGTGTGGCCCGGACCTGCCCGTCGAACGAGTCGCCGAGCACCAGGTCCAACAGTCCGGTGGTGCCGGGCACCGTCTCGCTCACCGCCGAGGGGACCGCGTTGGCCAGCACGGCGGCCTGGTCGCCTCGGTCGGCGGAGTGCCGGATGACCGTGCGGCCGCCGTCCGATGGCGGCGCGTCACCGACGGCGGCGATGGTGAACCCGAGCGGGCGCAGTAGGTCGGCGGCCTGGTTGGCCAGGCTCGTGCGCGCCGAGCCGTTGCGCACGTTGAGGGTGACCGCGCTGGGCGGCAGCGTGTCCGTCACACCGGCCGGTTGCGGCTGGTTGCTGTCGTCGACGCTCGGGCCGGCCGCCGCGGCGCTCTCCCCGGGCAGCGTCTGGTCACCCCGGATGGCGTCGAACAGCGCCTTGGCCGGGTCGGCGGCCGGTGTCTGGTTGCCCTGAGCGTCCGGTCCGGCGGCGGTCGGCACGGTGGCCAGGAAGATCTTCGACGGGTCGAGGCTCTGCATCGAGTGGGCCAGCGTGCCCAGCTCGCCGAGCCCGGCGTTGGCGCCGCGGGAGTGGTCGCCGAATGCGGTGACGAAAGCGCGCAGCTCACCGAGATGCAGCAGCACCTGGTCGGAGGTGGCCTTGCGGAGCAGCGCGGCGACGAACAGCTGCTGGCGCTGGACCTGCCCGCCGCCGGCCAGGTTGGCCGTCGTCGGCGACTCACCGACAAAATCCATCGCCTGGGCCCCGCCGAGCACAGTGGGACCGGGTGCCGGAGAACCGGAGCCGGCCAGGCAGACCGGCACGCCATGCACCGAGTCGACCACGGCGGCGAGGCCGGTGACGTCCAACCCGGTGTAGTGGTTGATCGACAGCCCGGTGAGCTGTTGCACCGCCTTGGTCAGGCAGCGCGGCCCGCCGAGTGTGTACGCGGCGTCCAGGGCCACGCCGGGCTGGGCCGGGCTGGTGCCGCCAGGGTAACCGCCGCCGACCGGGTCCCACCGGTCGCAGCTGGGCCGGTCCACCGCGAGGTTGGCCGGCAGCGACAGCACGATCGCCCGGTTCGCCTTTTTCGGCACGTGCACCAGCATGATCGTGTCGACGGGACCGCCGGGTTGTACCGGGCCACCGTGCGGCGCCACCTGAGGCGGCAGGGACGGCTGGTCGGGCAGCGGGGACGGGGCGGCCGGCGGCTGGGCGGGCGCGGCGGACGGGTCGGTGCCGACCAACAGGTAGTTCTGGGCGCCGGCCTGCCCGGCCAGGTCGATCACGGTGGTCGCATTGGGGTCCAGCGCGTCCACTGAGTGCAGTTTGCCGCTCAGCCAGGCCCGAGTGCCCCAGCTCGCCGCGGTGCCCACAAACAGCGCTACAGCGGCAACCAGGGCGACTATCCTGCCGGCCCGCAGCCAACCGGGGTACCGGGGCGGAGGCGGCTGGCCCTCGTCGCGGTCAGCCGGCCCGTTCGGCGGCCCGTCGTCGGTGCGGTCCACCAGCGCGAGCCGGTTGGAGCGGCTGACCCGTTCGGTCATCTCCAGGCCGAGCCCGGCGTGGATGGCGGTGAGCCGGGTCAGGCTCTCGTCGATCCGGCGGGTGCGCAGCTCGACGCCGCTCTCCGCATCGCCGTCGGCCAGCTGGTCGGCGCTGTCCTGGCTGCCCTCGGCGGCGTTGTCGGTGTCGTCCTCGAAGTCCGGCCCGTCGACACCCGGCTCGTCAGGTTCGTCGTAGTCGTCCCGGTCGACACCGTCGACACTGTCATCGACACTCTCGTCAGTGTCCGTACTGGCGAGAGCGTGCGCGCCGGTGCGCGTGCCGGCCGGCTCGATGAGCGCATGCGCGCCGGTGCGGGTGGCGCGCTTGCCGTCCGGGCCGGTGATCGCGTCGGACCGGACGTCAACCGTCGCCGCGACATCGCCGCCCGGCTCGTCGTCCTCGGGCAGCACCGTCCGTGGCACCACGGCGGTCGGCGTGTCGTCCGGGTCGACCGCACCCGACCCGGCACCCGGACCACCGACCGGTCCACCGCCGAAGCCATCGAGATCATCGAGCGATCCGGCACCGAGGTTGCCGATCGGCGGGGCGAGGAATCCGCCCGCGAGTCCGTGGCCGAGCGCGCCGCTCAGGCCGTTGGCGGACGCGCTGCCGCCGGAGCCGTTGCTGCCCTCGGTCGGCCCGGACAGCGCGAACACGGTCCCGGTGGGGTACAGCCGGTCGGTCACGCCCTGGTCCACCTCGTGGCCGCTGTACGCGGCGAGGTAGTCCTCGCGGAGGTCGTAGTGACCGATCGAGTCGTAGTGACCGATCGAGTCGTAGTGACCGATCGAGTCGTGCTGCGCGAGGGCGTCGTCGTCGCGGGGCATGCGCGGCGCGATCCGGTCCAGGTCCCGGCCGAAGTCACCCTCGGCGAAACCGCCCCCGGAGAACCCGTCCTCCGCAAAGCCGCCGTCCTCGTTGAAGTCTTCACTGAAGTCTTCGTTGATGTCTTCACTGGCATCCGGAAACTCGCCGAGGCGGTGACGGACACCGGATCCTGAACCGGCTGGACCATCGGCACCGGGCTCGGCGCCGTGCCGGGCGAGCAGGTCGGCGACGCTCAGGCCGCCCTCGGCCTCGGCATCGCGGCGCCGGCGCGAGCGAGGTGCGGAGTCAGACCCGCCACCGTCGTCCACGCCACCTCCGCCACTGGTCAGATTGTTGCGGAATGGTAACCGCCCAGCCTGCGCCGAAAGCTCGCGGGGTCGAGGCGGCAGCCGGCGACACGCTAGCAGTCGACCGCCGCTGGTTGTGGGATGTCACGCCGCCCGCCGGCCGGCCCGGCGAGTGCCACCCGGCCGCCCCGCTTCCGGTATGCGACCGCGTTTCGCCCGGCGCCCTTGGCCGCGTACAGCAGCACGTCGGCGCCCACCAACAGCTGCTCCACGTCCGGCGGCTGGGCGACGGTGTGCGCCACCCCGACGCTGACCGTGACCCGCAGATCCGGGTCCAGCTCCAGCCAGCGGTGCCGGTCGATCCGGAGCCGGGCCCGCTCGCACACCGCGACCGCCTCGTCCGGCTCGTACCCGGGCAGCACCAGCGCGAACTCCTCGCCGCCGTAGCGCGCGCAGAACGCCCCGTCGGGTAGCGCGGCGTCCAGCTCGGCCACCACCCGCTGCAGCACCCGGTCGCCGAACGGGTGCCCGTAGCGGTCGTTGACCTTCTTGAAGTGGTCGATGTCCACCATCGCCAGCCCCATCCCGGCCCTGGTCACCGATGGGTCGTCGAGCAGGGTGCTGAGCCGGTCGTCGAGGTAGCGGCGGTTGTAGCTGGCGGTGAGGAAGTCCCGGCGGGCCTGCTCGCGGGCCATCGCGTGCTCCTGGCGCAGCCGGTCCAGCTCGGCCCGCTGCAGGCCCCGGTCCGGCGCGGGCAGCAGCTCCACCGCGCCGCGCAACCGGCGGTAGGCCTCTTCCCAGAGCCCGAGCTGAGCCAGTTCCTCGGACGCGGTGAGGTGCGCCTGCAGCGCGTCCGCGTCGAGAGAGGAGTCGAGTGCGGGGTCGAGGGACGCGTCCAGGGGCGAGTCGAGGTGTGGGTCGAGGTTCCCGTCCAGCGGGGAGCCAGCGCTCTGCCCGCCACCGGCGCTGTCCGCGCGTGGTGTGGGCCGTTCGGCCGTACGGCTAGGCCGCGGTGCGCTCAATGCACTTCCACCTCCTGCTGCCCCATGGTCGGTGCTGTTCGGCCCGTGGCCCGTGACCACACTCGCTGTCCGGAGCAATTCGCCCGACTGGGCGAAAACTGTTGTGGCTCTGACTACGCGGCAACACCCCGCACCCCGGGAACGTGGCACCCGATCGGGGCCACGCGGCGGGAGACTGCTCGGCGAGGCATGCCTAGCCCCCGGAACTCGCCAACTCGGCGCCACCGGGCACGGTGACGTCGTCCGGGTCGTCCAGCCACCCGTACGGGAGGGTCACCCGCCCGGGCGAGCCCTGCCGGCCGCGCGGCCCCGCCGCGTCCTCGGGCAGCGCGGTCGGCTCGAGCTGGCCGAGTAGCTCGTCCAGCTCGGTCAGCGAGGACACCATGCCCAGCCGCCGCCGCAGCTCAGGGCCGGCCGGGTACCCCTTGAGGTACCAGGCGACGTGTTTGCGCAGGTCACGGATGCCCTTGTCGGTGCCGAGGTGCTCGCACAGCAGCCGGGCGTGCCGGGCCAGGGTGTGCGCCACGTGGCCGAGGGCGGGCGTCTCGGGCAGCGGGCGGCCAGTCAGTGCGGCCTCCAGCTCGCCGAACAGCCAGGGCCGGCCGAGGCAGCCGCGACCGATCACCACGCCGTCGCAGCCGGTCTCGGCCATCAGCCGCTGTGCGTCGGCGGCACTGAAGATGTCGCCGTTGCCCAGTACCGGCAGCTCGGCGGGCAGGGCGTCACGCAGCCGGGCGATCGCCGACCAGTCGGCCTGGCCGGAGTAGCGCTGCGCGGCGGTGCGGGCGTGCAGGGCCACCGAGGCCACCCCGGCGTCGGCGGCGATCCGGCCGGCCTCGAGGTAGGTGTGGTGCTCGTCGTCGATGCCGACCCGCATCTTCACGGTGACCGGGATGCCGGCCGGGCGCGCGGTGTGCACGGCGGCGGTGACGATCCGCTCGAACAGCCGGCGCTTGTACGGCAGCGCCGCGCCGCCACCGCGGCGGGTGACCTTGGGCACCGGGCAGCCGAAGTTCAGGTCCACGTGGTCGGCCAGGTCGTCGTCCACGATCACCTGGACCGCGGCCGCCACGGTGGCCGGGTCGACCCCGTAGAGCTGCACCGAGCGCGGCGACTCGTCCGCGTCGAACCGGATCATCCGCAGGGTCTCCGGGTGCCGCTCGACGAGGGCCCGGGAAGTGATCATCTCGCAGACGTAGAGGCCGGCGCCGTGCTCCCGGCACAACCTGCGGAAAGCGGGGTTGGTGACGCCGGCCATCGGGGCGAGCACCACCGGCGGGTCGACCTCGAAGGGGCCGATCCGCAGCGCCGTCCGACCGGCCGCCCGCATCGGGGCAAGGGCGGTCAGCGTCGCCACCTGACGGTCACCAGCCGTTCCCTCATCTGTACGACGGTACCGGGGTGGGCGACAGCACTTGACAGCGCACCCGTCTCAGCAGTGGGCTGCCGGGTTAGCGTTCGCCATCGGCCTCGCCACGCGGCGGTGCCGATACGCCGGGAAAAGTCCACCCGCTGTTGCGCGCCGAACTGGCCACACAGCGGGCCGGGGTAGTTCATACTGTCCCCCGATCAGGCAGAAACCGCAGCTCAGGACCGATTCGAGACGCCGGAGAGAAGCCAGTCGATGTCGCCGCGCCCGACCCCGTACCGCCATTCCGACATGCCCTCCGAGATGCCCTCCGTGGTACCGGGTGAGGTGGTCGAGGCGCCGGATCCGTACTCGGAGCCGGCACGGCTGGAGCGCCCGGCCACCACCGAGCCGGAGCGCGGCCCCCGGGTGGCCATCCTGAGCATGCGCGAAGTTCGCCCGATCGCGGACTACGGCGGCCTCCTGGAGGCCGAGGACGTGCTGCGGGACGCGCTGTCCGCCGGCCTCTACCGGGTGGTGCTCGCCTCGCCCCGCTTCAGCCGCCCGCCGTTCCACCGGCCGGTGGTGCGCCGGGTGCTCGGCTCGAGCCGGCTGGTGCACCCGTACCGCATCGAGCACTTCCAGCGCCACGGCGAGCCGGCCGACGTGCTGCTGGTGCTGGCCCGCGACCTGCGGGACGCGTCGGTGCTGGTCGGCCTGCCGGACTGGCACGAGCTCGGGCACCTGGTGCTGATGCACGTCTCGGTCGTCACCGAGCGCGACCTGCGCGGCTTCCCCGAGCTGGTCGCCCAGCTGCGCCGGCGGGTCGACGTGCTGTTCTGCGGCAGCGAGATGCCCCCGCTCGGGCACCTGCGCTCGGACCGATTACGCACCGTCGACGTGATACCGCCGCTGCTGGACGTGCTCGCGTTCCCGCCGAGGACGGAGCCCGAGCGCACCATCGACGTGTTCAGCCCGAGCCAGCGGCCACCGGCGCAGCACCGGCTGCTGCAGCACTGGGCGGACGCCAACGACGGCAGCTACCAGCAGGACATCGGCCAGCTCGGCGCGATCACCTCACTGGTGCAGCACCGGCGGATCTTCACGACGATGGCCACCCGGTCCCGGCTGTTCCTGACCAACTACGACCAGTTCGGTGCCCGCCGCCACGCCGGTGCACACCGCGAGGTCGGCCCCCGGTTCTACGAGGCGATGGCCGCCGGCTGTGTGCTGGCCGGCGACCTGCCGGTGGGGTCGCGGCAGTTCGGCGAGTACGTCGCGGACGCCCACCCGCTGCAGTTCCCCGCCGACGCGCACCGGCTGCCCGCCGAGGTGGCCGACGCGCTGGACGACCCGACGGAGAGCCAGCGCCTCGGCCGGCTGGCCAGGGCGGCCGCGCTGCGGCGCAACGACGTGGCACACCGCTGGCGGGACATGGCCGAGCTGGCCGGGATCCCGGTCTCGCCGGGCATCGAGAACCGGATCACCCAGTTGGCTGACATGGCCGACTCCGTGCTGGCCGGCCGCGGCGGGCACGACGACCCGGTGGCGGAGAGCTACGCCAGGGCCGCCGGTTTCCCGGGCGACCGCCCGCCGGACAGCTACCCGTCCGAGGACTACCGGCCCGAGGACCACCGGGCCCCGAGCCACCCGACCGGCGACTACACCTCCGGCGACTACCCGACCGGCGAGCACCCACCCGGTGAGCAGTCACGCGGTGAGCAGTCACGCGGCGAGCACCCGCGCGGCGAGCACCCGAGCGGGGGCTTGCCGACCGGGGGCTTCCGGACCGGCGAGGCGGATCCGCCCGGCGGCTCAGCCTCCGGCGGGCACCGCGACCCGGCCTTCGACGGCCGCTAGGCCGATGTCCGAGCGGTAGTGCGAGCCGGGCAGCTTGATCTCCGCCACCCGCCGGTAGGCCTCCGCCCGAGCCGCCGCCAGGTCCTCACCGGTGCCGATCACGGACAGCACCCGGCCGCCCGCGCTGACCACCGCGCCGTCGTCGCGTCGCCGGGTGCCCGCGTGCAGCACGCCCTCCGCGTCCGCGCCGGTGATCACGTCGCCGAACCGGGGCGTACCGGGATAGCCGTCCGCCGCCACCACCACGGCGACCGCCGCCCCCGGGGCCCAGTCCAGCTCGGGCTGCTCGGCCAGCGTGCCGGTGGCCGCCGCGTTCAGCAGCGTGGCCAGCGGGGTGCGCAGCAGGGCGAGCACCGCCTGGGTCTCCGGGTCGCCGAAGCGGGCGTTGAACTCCACCACCTGCGGCCCGGTCGAGGTCAGCGCGATGCCGGCGTAGAGCAGCCCGTTGAACGGCACGCCCCGGCGGTCCAGCTCGGCGACCACCGGCGCCACGATCCGGGTCACCACGTCGTCGACCAGGCCGAAGTCCGCCCAGGGCAGCGGGGTGTAGGCGCCCATCCCGCCGGTGTTCGGGCCGATGTCGCCGTCGCCGACCCGCTTGAAGTCCTGCGCCGGCAGCAGCGGGACCACGGTGAGCCCGTCGACCAGGCAGAACAGCGACATCTCCGGGCCGTCCAGGAACGACTCGAGCAGCACCGGGTGCCCGCCGTCCAGCAACGTCATGGCGTGCGCCCTGGCCAGGTCCAGGTCGGAGCTGACCACCACGCCCTTGCCGGCCGCCAGCCCGTCGTCCTTGACCACGAAGGTCGGGCCGAACCGGGCCAGCGCGGCATCCAGGTGCGCCGGGTTGTCGACCGTCTCGGCGTGCGCGGTGGGTACCCCGGCGGCAGCCATCACGTCCTTGGCGAACGTCTTGGAGCCCTCGATCCGGGCGGCGGCGGCGGACGGCCCGAAGCAGGCGATCCCCTCGGCGCGCACGGCATCGGCCGCCCCGGCCACCAACGGCACCTCCGGCCCGATCACCACCAGGTCAGCGGCCCACCGCCGGGCCAACGCGGTGACCTCGGCGGGGTCGGACACCTCCGGCAGCCCGAGCTGTTCGGCGACCCCCTGGGTACCGGCGTTGCCGGGCGCACAGCCCAACGCGGTTACCGAGGGGTCCTGCGCCATCGCCAGGACCAACGCATGTTCACGGGCTCCGGACCCAATCACCAGGACGCGCACAGCCGCCGAGCCTAAGGCGTACCCCCCACCGCCCTTCCCGCGAGTCGGCGATTTCATCAGCGCGAGTCGGGAATTACAGCAGCGCGAGTCGGGGATTACAGCAGGGTGAGTCGCGGATTTCGGCAGTCGCGGTCGCCGCGGGAAGTCTGTTCCACCGGGCGGCCACCCGGATTTCAGCCGCGGTTCACCCGCGGCCGCCGCGGCACCGGACGTTCACCGGGGCGTGCCCATTGCGCACCCCGCGCGTCGGCGCCCGGTTGCCAGAACCCACAATTGTCGGCGCCATGTCGCTCCATGACCTCGCAACCGCCGTGCCGCGCGCCACCGCGCCGCCCCGGGCAAACCGGCCGCCGTGGCCGCAGTTGCCGCTGGTCATCGGCCATCGCGGCGCCTCCGGATACCGCCCGGAACACACCCTGGCCAGCTATGAGCTGGCCGCCCGGCTCGGTGCCGACTACCTGGAGCCCGACCTGGTGAGCACCCGGGACGGCGTGCTGGTGGCCCGGCACGAACCGGAGATCGGCGGCACCACCAACGTCGCCGGCCACCCGGAGTTCGCCGACCGCAAGACGACCAAGGTGATCGACGGCCAACCGGTGGACGGCTGGTTCACCTCGGACTTCACCCTCGCCGAGCTGCGGACCCTGCGCGCGGTGGAGCGGATCCCGGCGGTCCGCCCGGCGAACACGCGCTACGACGGGCGCTTCCCGGTGCCGACCTTCGAGGAGATCCTCGAGCTGGCCGCCCGCCTGACCATGGAGCTGGGCCGGCCCATCGGCGTCTACCCGGAGACCAAGCACCCGAGCTTCCACGCCTCGATCGGACTGCCGCTAGAGCCGGAGCTGGTCCGCCAGCTGCGCGCCGCCGGGCTGGACCGGCCGGACGCCCCGGTGTTCGTGCAGTCGTTCGAGATCAGCAACCTGCGCGCGCTGGCCGGCGAGATCGAGGCCCCGCTGGTGCAGCTGGTGGACGACGAGGACCCGCCCGCCGACCTGGCCGCCGCCGGCGACCCCCGGGACCACCGCCACCTGCTCAGCCCGGTCGGGCTGGCCGAGATCGCCGGCTACGCGGCCGCGGTCGCCCCCGCCAAGAACCTGCTGGTGGCCGACGACGGCACGCCCAGCCCGGTGGTGGACGAGGCCCACGCGGTCGGGCTGGACGTGCACTCCTACACGTTCCGCCGGGAGAACCAGTTCCTGCCGCCGGCCCTGCGCTCGGGCCCCGACCCGGCCGCGCACGGCGACGTTGTCGGCGAGTTGGCCCGGTTCCTGCGGCTCGGGGTGGACGCGGTGTTCACCGACTTCCCCGACGCCGCCGTGGCCGCCCGCGCCGAGCTGCTCACACCCAGCGAGTAGCGGCGCGGCCCCGGACCCGGGTCAATCCGGACCCGGGTCAGACGATCTCGTCGTCCAGGTAGCACCAGCGCCACGACTCGCCCGGCTCGAACGAACGCATCACCGGGTGCTCGGCCTGCTTGGCGTGCAGCGCGGCGTGCCGGTGCGGGCTGGAGTCACAGCAGGCGACGTGCCCGCAGGTCAGGCACTTACGCAGGTGGGCCCAGACGGTCTCGTTGTTCGCCAGGCAGTCGAGGCAGCCTTCGGTGGTGTCCGGCCCTGGCTCGGTCCAGCTCGGTACGTCGAACGTCGTGGTGTGCTGACAGCTCACGGTCACTGTGGCCTTTCTGTTCGTTCCCCTCAGCGGGCGCGCTGGCCCGGCCGTGCGCTCCGCCACGTCGATCGACTAGGCACACGGCCCGTCACCAGTCATCCTTCCCGATGTGGAAGGCGTATCGCTGATTGCGTTGGTGCTCGGATCTCTCGCAATGACGGCTGTGTGCCGCCGGTTCCGGGTCTCCCCGACCCTGGTTCTGGTTCTCGCCGGTATCGCTGTCTCGTTCATACCCGGTATCCCGGACTTCCGGCTGAACCCCGACGTCGTACTGCTGGTGGTGCTCGCGCCGCTGCTCTACTCGGCCGCGTTGGACTCGTCCTATCACGGCTTCCGGACCAACCTACGGCCGATCGGGCTGCTCGCGGTGGGTCTGGTGATCTTCTCGACGGTGACGATCGGACTCGCGGCCTGGTGGCTGATCCCGGGGTTGTCGCTGCCGGCGGGGCTGGTGCTGGGCGCGGTGGTCGCCCCGCCGGACGCGGTGGCCGCGATCGCGGTCGGGCGCCGGCTCGGGCTGCCCCGCCGGGTGATGACCATCCTGGCCGGCGAGAGCCTGGTCAACGACGCGACCGCGCTGACTCTGTTCCGGGTCGCGGTGGCCGCCGCCGCCGGGGCGGGCATCTCGCTGTGGTCCGGGATCGGCATCTTCGTGCTGGCCGGCGTGGGCGGCGTGGCGGTCGGGCTCGCGGTGGCGTGGCTGGTGCACTGGGTCCGGGTGCGGCTCAACGACCCGCCGATCGAGAGCGCACTCGGGCTGGTGGTGCCGTTCGGGGTGTACCTGATCGCCGAGGCGGTGCATGCCTCCGGCCTGCTCGCGGTGGTGGTGACCGGGCTGTACCTGGGGCACCGGGCGCCGCAGACCGGGTTCGCCACCCGGCTGCAGGACGACGCGGTGTGGAAGGCCTCGGACACCGTGCTGGAGTCGGTGGTGTTCGCGCTGATCGGGCTGCAGCTGACCAGCGTGGTGTCCGAGGTCGGCGCGGTCGGTCCGCTGCTGCTCACCGGGGTGGGGTTGACCCTGGTCACCGTGCTGGCCCGGGTGGTGTGGCTGTTCCCGGCGACGTACCTGCCCCGGCTGATCCCGGCGGTGCGCCGCCGCGACCCGTTCCCGACCTGGCAGACGCCGGCGGTGATCTCCTGGGCCGGCATGCGCGGCGTGGTGTCGCTGGCCGCCGCGTTCGCCATCACACCCGGGGTGCCGGACCGCGAGAAGCTGGTGTTCCTGGCGTTCTTCATCACAGTCGGCACCCTGCTGCTGCACGGGCTGACGCTGCCCTGGCTGATCCGCAAGCTGGGCGTGCACGGCGCGGAGACCCAGGCCGACGCGCTGGCCGAGGCGGCCGCCCAGCACGCCGCCGGGCGGGCCGCGGTGGCCCGGCTGGACGAGTTGGCCGGGGAGGGCAACGGCGAGGTCTCCTCGCACTCCGTGCAGAAGCTGCGCTACCTGGCGCAGATGCGCAAGAACACCTCGTGGGAACGGCTGGGCCGGCCCGCCGAGGAGACCGGCGAGAGCCCCACCTCGGCCTACCGGCGGCTGCGCCGGGAGATGGTGGCCGCCGAGCGGGAGACCTTTGTGCAGTACCGCGACGACGGCCGGATCGACGACGAGGTGCTGCGCCGGGTCATGCGCGAGCTGGACCTCGAGGAGGCCATGCTGTCCCGGGAGGACTAGAGCTTTTACCCGCGACCCGGCGCTCGGGCAACCCCCGATCATGCCGTCGCGCAATGTGGCTCACGCAAGCGGAGTAGGGCGTTAACCTGGTCGCCGTACTCCGGTTGCCTGCGCATTGCGGGAGATTCGACCGCCGAGGTCAGGGTGGCGACATGTCAATCCGTACCCGGTTGCTGACCGGCGTCCTGCTCGCCGTGGCCAGTCTCACGGCGGTCGCCTGCGGTGGCCCCGCCGGCAACCAGCCACCTCCGTCCAACGCCGCCGCCCCGGACACCCCGGTCGATGCACCGGTCGACGCATCCGGCCCCGCGGTGCCGCTGGTCATCGGGCACCGCGGCGCGCCCGGCTACCGCCCGGAGCACACCCTCGCGTCCTACGAGCTGGCCGCCCGGATGGGGGCGGACTACATCGAGGCCGACGTGGTGCCGACGAAGGACGGCGTGCTGGTCAACCGGCACGAACCTGAGATCGGCGGCACCACCGACGTGGCCAGCCACCCCGAGTTCGCCAACCGCAAGACGAGCAAGGTCGTCGACGGGACGACGATGACCGGCTGGTTCACCGAGGACTTCACCCTCGCCGAGCTGAAGACCCTGCACGCGGCGGAGCGGCTGCCCGACGTGCGCCAGCACAACACGATGTACAACAACCGCTACCAGGTGCCGACGCTGCAGGAGTACCTCGACCTGGCCAAGCGGATGTCCGGCGAGCTGCACCGCCAGGTCGGCGTGTACATCGAGACCAAGCACCCGACGTTCTTCCGCGCGCTCGGCATCGACGTGGACCGGATGCTGGTCGACGAGCTGAACCGCAACGGGCTCAACCAGCCGGGCGCGAAGGTGTACGTGGAGTCCTTCGAGACGAACCTGAGGCAGCTGCACGACCAGCTCAAGGTGCCGCTGGTACAGCTGATCGACTCGACCGGCGCGCCCGCCGACTGGGTGGCCACCGGCGACAAGCAGACCTACGCCGACATGGTCAAGCCGGCCGGCCTCGCCGAGGTCGCCAAGTACGCGCAGGCGATCGGCCCAGACAAGTCACTGATCATCCCGACCGACCCGGCCGGCAACCCGGGGCCGCCGACCACCCTGGTCGCCGATGCGCACCACGTCGGCCTGAAGCTGCACCCGTACACGTTCCGCGACGAGGACCAGTTCCTGCCGGCCGACCTGCGCGTCTCGCCGAACCCGGACGACTACGGCAAGGCGATCGACGAGGACGTCCGGTTCTTCAAGCTCGGGGTGGACGGGCTGTTCACCGACAACACCGACACCGGCATCGTGGCCAGGGCCGAGTACCTCGCGGAGCGACCCAACTAAGCACCGCCCTGTGAGTGGTATTGGTCGCCCTGGCGGCCAATACCACTCACAGGGTCAGCGCTCGATGGTCTGGTCCCGGCCGGGGCCGACGCCGATCGCGGAGACCTTGGCGCCGATCATGCCCTCGAGCGCGAGCACGTAGTCGCGCGCGTTCTTCGGCAGGTCCTCGAACGTCCGGCACTCGGAGATGTCCTCCCACCAGCCGGGGAACTCCTGGTACACGGGTACCGCGTGGTGCACGTCGGTCTGGGTCATCGGCATCTCGTCGCAGCGCCGGCCGTTGACCTCGTAGGCCACGCACACCGGCACCTTCTCCAGCCCGGACAGCACGTCCAGCTTGGTCAGGAAGAAGTCGGTGATGCCGTTGACCCTGGTGGCGTAGCGGCCGATCACCGCGTCGAACCAGCCGCAGCGCCGGGACCGCCCGGTGGTCACCCCGAACTCGCCGCCGACCTTGCGCAGGTGCTCGCCCATCGCGTCGTTCAGCTCGGTGGGGAACGGGCCCGAGCCGACCCGGGTGGTGTACGCCTTCAGGATCCCGATCACCCGGTCGATCCGCATCGGCCCGATCCCGGAGCCGACCGCCGCGCCGCCCGCCGTGGGGTTGGACGAGGTCACGAAGGGGTAGGTGCCGTGGTCGACGTCCAGCAGGGTGCCCTGCGAGCCTTCCAGCAGCACGGTCTCACCGGCGTCGAGCGCCTGGTTGAGCAGCAGCCGGGTGTCCGCGATGCGGTGCTCGATCTGGCGCCCGGCGGCCTGCACCGTGTCCATGACCTCGTCGATGTCCAGCGCGCGCCGGTTGTACAGCTTGACCATGACCTGGTTCTTGTACTCCAGGGCGGCCTCCACCTTCTGGCGGAGGATCTTGGAGTCGAGCAGGTCGGCCGCACGCACGCCGACCCGGGAGATCTTGTCCTGGTACGCGGGGCCGATGCCGCGCCCGGTGGTACCGATCTTCGCTTTGCCCAGGTAGCGCTCGCTGACCTTATCGATCGCGATGTGGTACGGCATGATCAGATGCGCGTCGGCGGACAGCATCAGCCCGGAGGTGTCCACCCCGCGAGCCTCCAGCCCGGCCAGCTCCTCGATCAGCACCCCGGGGTCGACGACCACACCGTTGCCGATCACGTTGCGGACCCCCGGTGTGAGGATGCCGGACGGGATCAGGTGCAGCGCGAAGTTCTCTCCGTTCGGCAGCACCACCGTGTGGCCGGCGTTGTTGCCGCCCTGGTAGCGCACCACCCACTGGACCTGGCCACCGAGCAGGTCGGTGGCCTTTCCTTTGCCTTCGTCGCCCCACTGGGCGCCGATCAGCACAATCGCGGGCATGTCAGCCCTCACTCCCGGCTTTGGTGTTGATCTGGTGCGGCATTGGTCCCGCACCCAACGAGGGCCGCGCAGGGCCCCGCAGAGACTAACTCAATGCGGCGCGATCGGTGATATCTGTGCTGTGAGACGCTGCCAGACGCGATGCGAGACGGGGCCGGGCAACCATGACGATTCTGGCGCTGAGGTGTCCATCCTGGACGGCCGAGCTGCCCTCCCCGCTGGACGCCGGGGTGGCGGTGGCGGCGATGCCGAGCCGCGAGGAGCTGGACCCGCTGCTCGCACCGCCTTCCCCCGCGCCGGCCCCGACCCGGGTGGTGGTGGCCGGTACCGACGCCGACCTCGCCGCCGTGGTGCTGCGGTTGCTGCGCACCGAGCGGCTGGCCGAGGTCGCGGTGGCGTACCTGCCGTCGGACCCGGACTCGGCGGTGGCGGACATCTGGGGACTGCCCACGGCGCCCTGGGCGGCCGCCACGCTGGCCCGCTACGGCGAGGCGGACCGGGTGCCGCTGGTCCGCGACGACAGCGGCGGGGTGTTGCTCGGTCGTGGTGAGCTGCGGCCGGTGCGCGGGGTGGTCTACTGCGACGACCAGCTGGTGCTGCGCGGGCAGGCCGGCCGACTGGTGGTGACGCCGTCGGCGCCGACCGGGGTGGACGTGCGGGCGGTCCGGTTCGGGGTGCTCGGCCGGCGGACGAACGCCGCGCTGGGCCGGGCGGTGCAGATCGGTTGCCTGGCGACGACGGTCGTGCTGGACGGCGTGCCGCACCCGCGCCCGGTGACCCGGTGGACCTGGTACAAGCACACCGAGGACCTGCGCCTGGTGCGCGGCCTGAGCTGAGAGCCCCGGCGCCGGCTCAGGTCTCCCCGGTGTCCGGGCGGACGGTCCAGACGAAGTACTGGAAGTCGGGCAGCACGGCGGCGTACTGCTCGGCGCTCGCGGTCAGCACCAGGCGGATCACCACGCCGCGGCCGCGGTCCTCGGTGTCGACCATGGACAGATACACCTGGGACTGCACGAGATCGCGCGGTGCTCCGTTGACCGCGGCCCGGACGCTGAGCGTCTGGGTGAGTCCCGGGGCGTCCGCCGACCCGACCTCCGAGCGGTTGGCGAGCGAGACTTCCGCTCCGGTCTCCCGCAGCGCGCGGATCGACGCGTCGGCCAGCTCCGGCAGCGACGCGGCTTCGGTGTAACCCTCCCCGTCGACGGTGATGTTGGCGGTGAACCCGTTGTCCGGGTCCGGATGCAGCCCGACGAACGCGGCGCCCGGTGCGCCTACCTCGTCGGGGGGCGCCGGGCGCCAGCCCTCGGGCAGGCGGAACTCGATCGGCGCGGGCAGTGTGGTGGCCACGGTGAGTTGCTCCAATCCGGCCGGTGGACCCGGTTACGGGATGAGGTTGAGGTTCTTGGCGATGTCGCCGACCGAGTGCTCGAAGTCGTCGGCCACGTCGCCCACCGCGTGCCCGACATCGTCGGCGGCGTGCCCGACGGCCTGCGCCCCCGCGCCGAGGGCGTCGGCCGCGTCCCGGGCGGTCTGCTCGACCTTCTCCGGGTCGACGGTCACCTCGAATCCCACCTCTCCCCCCACGCCGAGCGCGGCACCGGCCTTCGCCCCGAGATGGAACTTGCCGTCCTCGCCCTGTTCGAAACCGAACTTGGCCTCCGCACCGACACCGACCCAGCCCTCGGCCTTCGCCCCGGCCGCGATACCGCCGACCTCGGCGCCACCGGCGGCCTCGGCCTTCAGCCCGGCGAAGGCCCCGACGCTCGCGGACACGCCGTCCTTCCCGGCCTTGATCCCGGCGCTCGCAGCGACCCCCGCGCTGCCCTCGGCCCGACCGTAGATCCCGACCTGTCCGTAGTCGGCGTGTCCCTCGACCGAGGCTCGGGCAGCCGCCGACACTTCCACCTTGGCCGCGAGCCCATCGTTGCCGAACGAGGCCGCGGCGGTCGCCTGAGTGCCGATCTCGAACCCGCCCGTGCCGCTGAGGGCCAGGTTGCCGTTGCGCACCGAACCGGTCCACGTGGCGCCGCCCAGCTGGGCGTATGCCTTGAGCTCGGCGAGCTTGCCGCCCTGAGCCACCGCGGCGGACGCCCCCGCGTTCGGCTTGCTCCTGGTGACCTGGCCGTGCGCGGTCCACCCGTCGGTCACCGCGTCCACCAGGCTGTTCAGGGTGCCCCCGGAGCGCAGTCCGGCGCCGGGCGTGCCCACCGACGTACCGCCGATCGCCCTGGCGGCCTGGTCGCCGGCCGCCTTCAGTTGCTGGCGGGCCCTGGCGAGCAACACGGTGGCCTGTTGGCGGTACCGGTCGCCGGGGTCGACGAACGGCGTCACCGCCGCGTTCCGCGCCGCCGCATCGGCCGAGACCGCCTGGTACTGCTCATAGGCGCGGGTAGTGGCCGCCGCGCCCTGGTTCCACAGCTGGATCGCGCCGCCGGCCTGGTCCTGTGCCCAGCGCAGGGTTCCCGCGTACGTGGTCATGGCGCTGGTGGTCGCACCGATCGAATCCGCCACCTTGAGCCACTTCGGCGGCTCCTTCGACCAGGTATCGGCGAAACCGGTACCCGCCGCGCCCGCCCAGTTGCCCACGTCGACCCGCTTGAGGCCGTGACCGACCTGCTCGGTGCGCTGGCCGTGCGCGATGAGCGCGTGCGCATCGGCCTCGATGACCTCCGGCGCACCCGGTATCAGAGCCCGAGGGTCGGCGGTCCGTCCGAGCTCGGCCATCACCTACCCCCGGGCGTGGCGACCCCGGTGCCGGCACCGTTGAGAGCGGTCGCGCTGCGCTGCTCGTGCCGCGCGTAGGCCTCGGCTCCGTCACGCAGGCCGGCCGAGGCATCTTCGGCCTTCTTCACCAGCACGGTCGAGGCGAGGTGGACCGCCGAGCCGAACTCGGTGACAGCGCTACCCAACTCGGCGTGCCCGTAGGCGCCACCACCGGTAAGGGTGGGCGAGCTGCCGATAGCGCCGTTACCCAGAGTGGTAACAATTGTCCACGCCGCCGCGGAAAGAAACTCCGGAGTGACAGAAAAGCCATCCATGTCGACGAACCTTTCACTGCCAGAATGCCGAGATTACAGTTTCCGAAAAGTGACGTTCCGACACTCCCACCCAGCGCGATAGATGGCTCGCACCAGAGGGTCCCGCAGGTCCGCGGTCTTGAAGCGGAACTCGGTCTCCTTCTCGAACTTGAACAGCCCTTTTCGCGCGTAGGTCGCCGCGTAGATGGTCTCGCTGATCTCGCCGAACTCGGTGTTCGTGGCGCCGAACCGCTTGGCGTAGTGCTCACCGTCGCGCCAGCCGATGTCGCCGAGCTTTTCTTTCTTGCGCACCTCAGCGTTCGACTCGTCGATGCGCATTCGGATGGTGTACGCCCGGCTGAGACCGACCCCGCGGAACAAATCGTTCCAGGTTTTGTCCTGGAAGCGCAGCTCAGCGATCAGATCGACACCTTCAGCTCGCCCGTCCCGAACCACGAAGGGGGTGTCCGGTTTATGGACGGCGAGCAGCGAGGTGCACAGGTCCGCGGCCGACAGGCGGCTTCTGATGGCCATATCGGAACGGTACGCAGACCGACATCTCGGCGTGGGCGGTTTGCCGAAATCGGGTCCTATCGAATCGGGCGGCGGCAGCTCAGCGCGGCACTGCGCCGAGCCCACCGGCCTCCGGGCTCAGGACGCCGCGTTCGCCTTGTCCGGGTTCGGGGTCGAGTTGTTGACGGCCTCGGGGTCCGCCGCCTCCACCTCGTCCACCGCGCCGGACTTCAGGTCCAGCACGAAGCCGCGCACAGTGGTGTCCGACAGCAGGAACGGGCTGGTCAACAGCTGCGCCATGCCGTACCGGACGTGCTGGACAGGGTCGGTGAAGGTGCCGGGGCGCCAGGTCGGCGGCTGGCCGGCGTCCTGGGCCAGCTCGGCGACGAACTCGTCGTCGGTGAACGTGGCCATCCCGCACCCGGCGTGCGCCATCAGCACCACGCCCCGGGTGCCGAGCTTGCGCTGACTGATGGACAGCGAACGGATCACGTCGCTGGTCACCGCCGCTCCGGCATTGCGGATCACGTGTGCTTCACCGAGCCGGAGACCGAATGAGTCGAGCACCGGGATCCGACAGTCCATGCAGGTCACCACAGCGAGCTGCTCGGACGGGCGGCCAGGCAACTCGGGCTCGACCGGGGCTGAGTTGGGACGGCGGGACAGAACGTCGTGCAGGCTCACGGTTGGCCTCCTCGGCGCGTAGCGATGACTCAGGGCAGGACAACCCGCGTCGGCTCCACGGTCCGACACGGGGCGCAACATTGCGCTGACTGATCGGTAAACGGCCTGAGGACGATCTCAGTTCCCGACCGCGACCGGTACTCGTTCAGGCACCCGGCGGGATCGCCCACCTGCCCGGTCAGCCCGCCGCCACAACCTCCGCAATCTCGTAGGTGTTCAGCGCGGCACCCTTGCGCAGGTTGTCGCCGCAGACGAACAGCTCGAGGGTGTTCGGGAAGTCCAGCGCCTGGCGGATCCGCCCGACCCACGTCGGGTCACCACCGACGGTGTCCGCCGGGGTGGGCCACTGCCCCTTCGCCGGATCGTCGCGCAGCACAATGCTGGGCTGCGAGGCGAGCACCGCGCGGGCCTTGTCCACCGACACCTCGGAGGCGAAAGTGGCGTGCACGGCCATCGCGTGCGTCGTCACCACCGGCACCCGCACGCAGGTGGCGGACACCTTCAGACCGGGGATGCCGAGGATCTTCCGCGACTCGTTGCGGACCTTCAGCTCCTCCGACGACCAGCCGTCGTCCTTCAACGAGCCGGCCCAGGGCACCACGTTCAGCGCCAGCGGCGCGGGGAACGGCGAGCTGGAGTCGGGCCCGACCGGCAGCCCGGCCTCGGTCAGCGCGGCGGCCACGTCACCGGCCTTGACCCCGACCTGCTTGCCGGCCACCGCGGCCAGCTCGGCGTAGAGCTGGTCGATGCCGGCCTGACCGGCGCCGGACGCGGCCTGGTAGGACGACACCACCAGCTCGCGCAGCTCGAACGCCCGGTGCAGCGCACCCATCGCGGCCATCATGGACAGGGTCGTGCAGTTCGGGTTGGCGATGATGCCCTTCGGCCGGTTGCCGGCCTCCGCCGCGTTGACTTCGGGGACCACCAGCGGCACGTCCGGGTCCATCCGGAACGCCCCGGAGTTGTCCACCGCGACCGCACCGCGCTCCGCCGCGATCGGCGCCCACACCGCGCTGACCTCGTCCGGCACGTCGAACATCGCGATGTCCACGCCGTCGAACACCTCCGGCGCCAACTCCCGCACCGTGATGTCCTCGCCGCGCACCCGCAGCACCTTGCCGGCCGAGCGGGCCGACGCGACCAGCCGGATCTCCGACCACGGCACCGTCTCCCGCGAGTCGATGATCTCGATCATCGTGGAGCCCACCGCACCGGTAGCGCCCACAATCGCCAGTACCGTCATCGTTCAGCGCCCCGTTCCAGCGTGCACAACAGCCTGCTCCTCGCCACCCAGCTCGAATGCGGCGTGCAAGGCAGCCACCGCATCGTTGAGCTGGTCCTCCCGGCACAGCACCGAGATCCGGATCTCCGAGGTGTTCATCGTCTCGATGTTGATGCCCGCGCGCGACAGACTTTCGCAGAACGTCGCCGTCACGCCGGGGTGCGAGCGCATCCCGGCGCCGACCAGCGACACCTTGCCCACGTTGCCGTCGTAGAAGACCTCGTCGAAGCCGATGTCGGCCTTGGCCCGCTCGAGCGCGGCCACCGCGGTCGGCCCGTCCGAGCGGGGCAGCGTGAAGGTGATGTCGGTGCGCCGGTTGCTGGCGTGCGAGATGTTCTGCAGCACCATGTCGATGTTGATCTCGGCGTCGGCCACCGCGCGGAAGATGCGGGCGGCATGCCCGGGTGTGTCCGGCACCCCGGTGACCGTGACCTTGCCCTCGGAACGGTCGTGCGCGACGCCGCTGATGATCGCCTGTTCCACCGGGATGTCCTCCATCGACCCGGACACGAGCGTGCCGGGCTTGTCGTTGTACGACGAGCGAACGCGCAGCGGCACGTGGTACCGCCGGGCGTACTCCACCGCTCGCAGGTGCAGAACCTTCGCGCCGCAGGCCGCCAGCTCCAGCATTTCCTCGTAACAGACGGTGTGCAACCGCTGGGCGTCGGGCACGATCCGGGGGTCGGCGGTGTAGACGCCGTCCACATCGGTGTAGATCTCGCAGACGTCGGCCTGCAGGGCGGCGGCCAGCGCCACGGCTGTGGTGTCCGACCCGCCCCGGCCGAGCGTGGTGATCTCCTTGCTGTCCCCGCTCATCCCCTGGAAACCGGCCACCAGCACGACCGCGCCATCGTTCAGCGCGGCCTTCAACCGGCCCGGATTGACCTCCACGATGCGCGCGTCACCGTGCTTCGACGTGGTGATCATGCCGGCCTGCGAGCCGGTGAACGACCGTGCCTCCGCGCCCAGCGCGTGGATCGCCATCGCGAGCAACGCGTTCGAGATCCGCTCACCGGCGGTGAGCAGCATGTCCAGCTCGCGCGGTGGCGGTGCCGGACTCACCTGCTCGGCCAGGTCGATGAGCTCGTCCGTGGTGTCGCCCATCGCGGAGGCCACCACGACGACGTCGTGCCCCTCCTTGCGAGTCTGCACGATCCGTTCGGCCACCCGTTTGATGCGCTCGGCATCCTGTACGGAGGATCCGCCGTACTTTTGTACGACCAGAGCCACCGACGCCACCTCCAGGTCAGCGGGCGATACCCGGCCGGGGTGACCGGGGGCGCCGCGCGGTGTGAGCTGGGGCCCTAGCCTACCGACCCGGGGGCATCGCACTAGCCTTGATGGTTCAGGCCACAGTGGAGTACGGCGGAGGAACCGGGGTACGGGGGGTTCGGGGCAGTTGGCGTCGACCGAGCGGGCGGTAGACCTGGACCAGCCCGGATCAGCCGCCTCCGCACCGACCGTTCCGGCCACTCCGACCTCGGCATTCAGCGCCAGGGCCGGCCGGTTCCTGGCGGCCGCCGCGCCGTCGCTGGTCTGGTTGGCCGTCCGGCTGGTCGGGGTGCTGACCCTGGGCTGGCTGTCCGCGCTCAACGGTGACCAACTACTCACTCGACTGTCGGTGTGGGACGGCCAGTGGCTGCTGGCCATCGCCGGCGGCGGTTACGACGGCGTGCCGCTCGGGCTGGTGGACGCGTTCGGGCACCGCAACCCGACCACCCCGCTGGCGTTCTTCCCCGGTTACCCGGCGGCGGTCGGCGTGCTCCGCTTCGTCACGGGCAGCGACCTGGAGCTCGCCGGCCTCGTGGTGTCGCTGCTCGCCGGGCTGGTGCTCGCGCAGGGACTGGCCCGGCTCGGTGAGCTGGTCCCGGGCGGTTCCCGGTGGTCCGGGCTTCTGCTGGTCGGGCTGGTGGCCGCCGCGCCGATGGGCGTGGTCTGGAGCATGACGTACTCCGAGGGGCTGTTCTGCGCCTGCGCGGTGTGGGCGCTGGTCGGGGTGCTGCGCCGGGACTGGGTGCTCGCCGGTTGGTGCACCGCGCTGGCCGGCACGGTACGTCCGACGGCGGCCGCGCTGCTGCTCGCGGTCGGCATCCCGCTGCTGGTCGCGGCGGTAGGGCGACGGGA
Source organism: Pseudonocardia sp. Cha107L01 (assembly GCF_052566575.1). Classification (NCBI taxonomy): domain Bacteria; kingdom Bacillati; phylum Actinomycetota; class Actinomycetes; order Pseudonocardiales; family Pseudonocardiaceae; genus Pseudonocardia; species Pseudonocardia sp. Cha107L01. Next base: position 1,582,321 of record NZ_CP199579.1, on the reverse strand, counting down.
CGGCTGGCGGCCCTGGGTGGGCGGGCTACTCGCCCCGCTCGGGCTGCTCGGCTACCTGCTGTACGTGGCTTCCCGGACCGGTTCGCTCACCGGCTGGTTCGACCTGCAGCGCCGCGGTTGGAACTCGAAGTTCGACGGCGGCGCGGCCACCCTGGCGTTCACCAGGGACACGCTGGCCACCGGGCGTTCGGTGCTCGAGGTGCTCACCGTGGCGGCGCTTGCCGGTGGGCTGGTGCTGCTGGCGGTGTGCTGGCGGCAGTGCCGGCGCGAGGGATTGCCCTGGCCGTTGCTGGTGTACGCGGCCGGGGTGCTGGTGATGGACCTCGGCTCGAACGGGCTGATGAACTCCAAGGCACGGCTGCTGCTGCCGGCGTTCACCCTGCTGGTGCCGGCGGCGCTGGCACTGGCCAAACGGCGGCCGAGCACCGCGGTGGCGGTGCTGGTGGCGGTGACGCTGGCCTCGGCCTGGTTCGGTGGTTACGCGGTGACCGGCTGGTCGTACGCGATCTGACGGCTCAGCCGGGCCGGCGCACGTGGTCAAGCAGTTCGCTGAGCTGGGCGAGCAGCTTCTGCGCGTCGATCGGGGCGATGGTGACGGTCTCGCGCCCCGGGCCGCTGGGACGGCGCAACTGCAGGCAGTCGCCGGCCTCCCCCCGGTGGAAGCCGACCACCCAACGCCCACGTCGTTCCCGGCTCCGACCGCCCGCGCCGGCGCTGCCCCGGGCGGCGTTGACCCGGGATGTGGCGCCGAGCTGGCCGGCGGCGGTGATCCCGGTGCACATGCGCGCCACCGAGCTCGCGTCGGCCGGCAGTACACCGAACTCCACGAGCCGGTCGGCCAGTGCCCACAGGTCGCCGTCGGGGACGCTCGCGCACGCCTGGTCGAGCAGTTCGGCGGGGATGTTGACCGGTCGGGTCCGGGCCGGGTTGAGCGGGCCGATGAGCTCGACCAGGGTGATCGGCACCCTCGGCCCGGACACCGGCAGCACGGTCAGCTCGCCGCCACCGAGCGCCACGACAACGCCGTACTCCCGGGCCGCCGCGCCGACCGCGACCAGCTCGGCCGCCCCGCCCGGTTCCGTCGAGCCGTTCGTGGAGCCGGTGAGCCGCAGGTCGCACAGGTAGGGGGCGGTGGCGACCAGCCGGAGCGCACCGGCCAGCGGGAGGCACGGCCCGGCATGGTCGGCGAGCCCCCGGCGGGCCAGTTCGACGAGTGCGTCCCGATGGATCTGGTCGCGCTCCGCGATGGTGCTGCCGGTCGGGCGCAGGTCCAGCGCGAGCGGCGTGTCGCCCAGCCCCAACGCCGCCCAGCAGGCCTGGAACTCGACGGGGCGCAGCCGCGCGGCCCGGGACCAGTCGGTACTCGGCGCCGGCCCGGCGCTCAGCTCAGTGCTCATCCGGCAGGCCGATCACCGAGGGGGTCACGTCGTCGAACTCGACCCGGAACGGCTCGTCGTCCGGGATGAACACGCTGTTGCGGTGCTCCCGCTCCTGCCCGTGCCCGCCCATGCCGCCGCCCATGCCGCCCATGCCGCCGCCCGCCATGCCGGCGGGTCCACCGGCCCGACCGGCACCCTCGGACGGCCCGCCGACGGCGAACCGACCGGCCGGCTCGCCCGAGGGCAACCCGCCGCCGCGCGGACTCAGCGGTCGCCCGCCACCGGATCCGGCGCCGCCGTGCTCGCCACCAGCACCGCCGTACCCCGCGCCGCCGTACCCCGTACCGCTGGGCCGGGCTCCGCCGGGACCGTCGTGCCGATCAGGGCCTGCACCGCCGTAACCGCCCGAGCCGCCGTAGCCGCCGCCGAGCGGAGGCAGCGGCGGTGGGATCGAGGACGGCGGCGGTGACCCGGCGCCGGACCCTGGACCGGTCGGCACGAACCCGCCGCTCGGACCGGGCATCAGACTGCCCCCGCCTGGTGCGTTGAGCGGGGCGAAGCCGGCCGGCGCGGGGTCGGAGTTGGCGGTGCCGCGGTGGCCGGCGCTGTGGTTGACGGCGCTGCGGTTGACGGTGCTGCGGTTGACGGCGCTGCGGTTGACGGCAAAGTCGGCGGCGTGCTCGCCGCCGCGCCGGCACCCGGGTCGGCGCCGTGCTGGCCACCGGCCGCACCCCTCCCGCCGGTACCAGCGCCCGACCCGCCAGCGCCGGGCCCGCCCGCATCGCCGTGCGGAGTCGCGCCCGGAACGGCCTTCGGACCGTCGGCGGCGGCCGGTCCGGTGATCGCGTTCTGGTAGGCGGTGAGCACGGTTCGGGTTGTCGTCTCGTGCCTGACCAGCGCATCGTTCGCGGCCTGGTCGGCAGCCCGGTAGGCGGCGAGCCGCTTGCTGTAGTCCGACTGCACCCCGAACGTGCTGCCGAAGGTGACGTTCAGCGACGCTCCGGCGGCGTCGGCCTGCCGACCCCACCAGCTGTTCTGACCGGCGTCCGGCACCGGCTGGATGGCGTTCTTCGCGGCGTTGAACGAGTCGCCGTACTGATGGGAGGAGTCCCGTCCGGTGGTACTGGGCACCGCATTGGCGGCGATCGCGGCGGCGGCCCGGTTCAACGCCTCGGTGGCGGCCGTTGCCGCCTGTCCCTGCCACTCGGTGCCGAGCCTGCGCTGGAGCAGGTTCCGGCCGATGTTCGCGTCGGAGGCATTAAAGTCGGCCGCCAACTGGGCCAGCCCGTCACCGAAGCCGATCGACGCGGCTCCGCCGGGACCGCTCCGCATCCACTGGTACTTCTGCTCCAACGGGATGGAGTCGTAGTAGAAGCACGGAATCTCTTCCATCGTCGGCCCCGGCCTACCGTTGCTTGATCGTTCGCAGAGTGCTGAGCATGTCCGAGGCCAACTGCTGAGCCTTGTCGCAGGCCAGCTTGTGGTTCATCCCCGGATAATCCTTCGAGCCGTTGTCGTACGAAGCGACAAGCGACTGGCCCGACGCGACATCCACCAGCATCAGGCAGTAGTACGCCGGATCGGAGCCCATCGAGCCCGTAGTGGTTGCCGCGAATCCGTCGACTGTCCGAATTGGCTCTCGACCCAATGCGTACTCCGCGCCCTGACCTAGGACCAACCGCCCCGACCAAGCGTTGTCCGGGCTGTCGGGGATGTTGGACCACACGCAGCTGTTACCCCTCAACGCGCTGCTTTCCGAGCCGCGAGCGGCCTGGCCCTGGTTCACACCCAACTGTCTACGTTGTGCCACGGTGACCAGGGAGCATGGGTCGACTCCGTCAAGTCGCAGCTCTACCGGACGGGGAGGCAAGGCCGGGCCAGCGGGCACCGCTTGAGATGCTGGTGGGGGTGGACTCGGCGACTGCTCCGCGACGGCGCAGGCTGCCACCCCCAACATGGTCAGAGCGCCGATCAATCCGAACCCGGCGCGCATCCAACGCCTCCTCACTGCGTACCGCCCCGCATTAGACCCTCGAGCGACGCGGCGGGAAGTGGGCTGTCCTGGCCAGAGTCGAACATGGGCCGCAACGACGACGGCACGTCACCGGCCGACGGTGGCGGAGGCGACGGCTGATATTGGAAGGATCTGGGGTCAAACGCGGCCTTTACCTCTTCCTCAGTTTTGCCGTAAAGCCGGGCCGCCTCGGCCAACCCATAACCCACGCGTTTTAGATCGTCGATGTCGGCCTGGCATTTGATCAAGAGCTGACTGGTCGCCTCAGTGAAGCCACGAGCCGCCCGGGGCGACACGAGGTCTCCGCCCAAGAGCGGCATTCCTTCGCCATGGTCGAGCTTGAACATCTGTGCCGATGACTGCAGGCGCGTCATTTCTTCCATGATCACGCCGTAGACGCCCAGCACGTTGGTCGGCGTGACCTGCATGCCCAGCTGGTCGAACGCCGCCGCTTTGGCCGCGACCCCCGGACCCCGTTGACCGGCCATCGCCCGCTGGCCAAGACCCACTACCCCCGTCATAAGCCGTGACGATAGAGCCAGCGCACCCGGCCGCAGGGCCGAACGGCCGAATAAGCCACGACCACACTCGACAGAGCCCCGGCCAGCGGCGAACGGGCCCGCTCAGAACCGCCGGATCAGCCTGCTCAGCAAGCTGCCGATGACCAGCCAGATGAGCGCCGGGATGCCGTAGTTGAGCACCACCGCGAGCCAGGGGGGACTCGGCGGCGCGAACAGGTTCGCTAGCCCCAGGTCGAACTTCTGCGCCCAGGTCGACACGAAGATCGCCCACGCGTTGGCCGGGTTGGCCTTGCCGAGCGTGAACGCGATGTAGACCACCAACAGCAGCGCGATCAGCCCGCACACCAGCTTGACGAGGCTGGCCAACCAGCCCAGGGCCTTGCGCGGTGTGAACGTGCGCGACCTGGTTCTCGACGACGGTGGCGGCGGCGGCGCGGAGTCAGCCGACACGCCGGACCAGCCCCACCACAATGCTCGTGATCACTAACCAGATCACCGCTGCCAGCCCGTAGTTGACCGCGACCGTGGCCTTCGGGTTGGCCAGTCTGAACAGGTCGGTCAGCCCGAGCGAGAACATGTTCGCGCCGTCCCGGATGAACGTCGCGAAGCTGTTCGCCGGGTTGGCGTCGAACACGGTGAGCAGGATGTGGATCACCAAGATGGCAACGATGATCAGACCAATGACGCGCAGCACCGTTGCTACCGCACCGGCCGCCCTGCGTGTCCCGACTCTTGCCACGGAACCTCCTTGGCTGCGCTCGGCGTTCCACCGGTATGCCCAGGCGGAACGGCAGTCATGGTGTCAGGTTGTTGATCGGTAGGAAAGTCCAAACGACGGCACGGTCGGGTCACGAGACGCTGTGAGTTCACAGCTTGCGACCGCCCCGCGCGCCCACCAGGCCGTCTCACACTTTGGGAGGGCTGATTTACGTCGGCTCCGCGATCGGGCTAGTCTCGGATACGTGGCACAGCTGCTCCTTCGCCGCCGCGGCGGGGTCTGACCGACCGGCCCCTCGTCGCGGGTTCTGGCGTGCGCCGGTCGAGTCGTGAAAAGACCGCCGGATTACATCCCAGGAGTAGCCCGAAATGACGAGCATGCCCGATGCGTATACCGCGAGCCCCAGTAGCCGCCTGAACAAGCCCGCCGGCCCCATCCCTGCCGACCAGGCGCCGTGGAATCCACAGCGCGGCAGCCAGATGCCGTACCGCCGGTACAAGCCCTTCCACGAGTTCGTGGAGCCGGTAACCCTGCCGGACCGCAAGTGGCCGGACACCCGGATCACCAAGGCCCCGCTGTGGTGCGCGGTGGACCTGCGGGACGGCAACCAGGCTCTGATCGACCCGATGTCCCCGTCCCGCAAGCGCCGGATGTTCGAGCTGCTGGTCCGGATGGGCTACAAGGAGATCGAGGTCGGCTTCCCGGCGGCCAGCCAGACCGACTTCGACTTCGTCCGCGAGATCATCACCCAGGACCTGATCCCGGACGACGTGACCATCCAGGTACTGACCCAGGCCCGCGCCGAGCTGATCGAGCGCACCTTCGAGGCCTGCGAGGACGCCCCGCGCGCGGTCATGCACCTGTACAACTCCACGTCCATCCTGCAGCGGCGGGTGGTCTTCCGCTCCGACCGCGACGGCATCCGCAAGATCGCCACGGACGGCGCCGAGGACGTGGCCCGGTTCAGCGAGAAGTACCCGTCGACCGACTGGCGGTTCCAGTACTCGCCGGAGTCCTACACCGGCACCGAGCTGGAGTACGCGGTGGACGTGTGCAACGCGGTGTCCGCGATCTGGCAGCCGACGCCGACCAACCCGATGATCGTCAACCTGCCGGCGACCGTCGAGATGGCCACCCCGAACGTCTACGCCGACTCCATCGAGTGGATGCACCGGCACCTGGACCGCCGCGACGGCATCATCCTGTCGCTGCACCCGCACAACGACCGGGGCACCGGGGTGGCCGCCGCCGAGCTGGGCTACCAGGCCGGCGCGGACCGGATCGAGGGCTGCCTGTTCGGCAACGGTGAGCGCACCGGCAACGTCGACCTGGTCACGCTGGGCATGAACCTGTTCAGCCAGGGCATCGACCCGCAGATCGACTTCTCCGACATCGACGAGATCCGCCGCACTGTCGAGTACTGCAACCAACTGCCGGTGCACGAGCGGCACCCGTGGGGCGGCGACCTGGTCTACACCGCGTTCTCCGGTTCCCACCAGGACGCGATCAACAAGGGCTTCGACGCGATGAAGGTGGACGCGGCGGAGGCCGGGGTTCCGGTCGACGACTTCCGCTGGGCGGTGCCCTACCTGCCGATCGACCCGAAGGACATCGGCCGCTCCTACGAGGCGGTCATCCGGGTCAACTCCCAGTCCGGCAAGGGCGGCGTCGCCTACGTGATGAAGGCCGAGCACGGGCTCGACCTGCCGCGCCGGCTGCAGATCGAGTTCTCCAAGGTCGTCCAGGGCATCACGGACGACGAGGGCGGCGAGGTCAACCCGAAGGAGATGCGCGACCTCTTCGACAACGAGTACTTCAGGCTGGCCACCCCGCTGAAGCTGGTGCGGCACCGGCTGACCAACGACGGCGAAGGCCGGGACGAGATCGTCGCGGTGGTGCGGGTCGAGGACACCGAGCACGAGATCCACGGTTCCGGCAACGGCCCGATCGCGGCCTTCGTGGACGCGCTGGCCACCGTGGGCTTCGACGTGCGGGTGCTCGACTACCACGAGCACGCGCTCACCGCCGGCGACGACGCGCGCGCGGCCGCGTACGTGGAGTGCGCGACGGGCGGCGACGTGCTCTGGGGCGTCGGGGTGGACCACTCGATCGTCACCGCGTCGCTGCGTGCGGTGGTGTCGGCGATCAACCGCGCCTCGCGTTGAGGTTCGGGGACGGTACGCCGGACGTGAGCCCGACGTACCGCCCCCGGGTCAGCCCGGGCCCGCCCACGGTGGGCGCCGGGTTGGCCTTGGCGCTCGTCTCGGCGGTCACGTTCGGGCTGTCCGGGCCGTTCGCCAAGGCCCTGATCGACGCCGGCTGGTCAGCTACCGGAACGGTGCTGGTCCGGCTGGGCGGAGCAGCGGTGGTGCTCGCGGTAATCCTGGCGGCCACCCGGCCCGGAGTCCTCGTCGCGATCCGGCGGGACGGCTTCGGGCTGCTCCTCTACGGCGTGGACCGGGCCGGGGTCACCACCCCACCACTGGTACTGGCCGGCATCGGCATGGTCGTCGGCGCGGTCACCGTCGGGTTGGTCGGGTTGGTCGGGTTACTGCCGCTGGCGGTCGACCCGCACGCGGTCGGTGTCGTGCTCGCCGACGTCGACGTGGACTGGCCGGTCACCGCGGGGCTGTTGGTGCTGGTCTCCACCGTGGTGGCCTACCTGACCGGCATCGGTGCCATCCGCCGGATCGGCGCGTCCCGGGCGTCGCTGGTCGGCCTGCTGGAGGTGATCTCGTCGGCGGTGGCGTCGTGGTTGCTGCTCGACGAGGTGCCGGCCGCCGTGCAGGCGGTGGGCGGCGCGCTCATCCTCGCCGGCGTGTCACTGACCCAAACCCGCCGCCCGCCGGCCTGCCCACCCACCCTCTAAGCCGACCCGGCCGCACACGGGTTGCGGGCCGCACAGCCCGGCGGCCTCCTGTTACCGAGCTGCACACCAGGCAGGTTCTACGCCCAAAAAACCTGCCTCCTGTGCAGCTCGGTAACAACAGGACGGGCCGGGCTGCCCCGTGCTCGCACAGCCCGTGCCCCGTGCTCAGTGGCCGAGTACCTCGGTGACGGAGGCGGGGGTCGGAGGTACGGCCGTCACGCCGAGGCCCTCGGGCACCACTTCCGGGGAGACGTCGTGCGGGCGCAGCTCACCGGCCGCGATCTGCTCGGCGTAGTGGCACGCCGCCCGGTGCTCGGTGCCGCCGTCCAGCAGCCGCAGCTCGGGGCGCTCGTCGTCGCACCGGGTGGGCTGGCGCCACGGGCACCGGGTGTGGAACCGGCAGCCGGACGGTGGTGCGGCCGGTGAGGGCAGGTCGCCGGTGAGCAGCAGGTGCTCGCGGCGGTCCTCCACCACCGGGTCCGGCACGGGCACCGCGGACAGCAGCGCCCGGGTGTAGGGGTGGCACGGCGAGCCGTAGAGCGCCCCGGCCGGCGCCTCCTCGACGATCCCGCCCAGGTACATCACGCCGACCCGGTCCGCCACGTGCCGCACCACGGCCAGGTCGTGCGCGATCACCAGGTAGGTCAGCCCGAGCGCGGCCTGCAGATCCTCGAGCAGGTTGAGCACCTGCGCCTGCACCGACACGTCCAGCGCGGACACCGGCTCGTCGGCCACCACCAGGTCCGGCTCGACGCACAGCGCGCGGGCGATGCCGATGCGCTGGCGCTGCCCGCCGGAGAACTCGTGCGGGTAGCGGCGCAGCGCGGTGGCCGGCAGCCCGACCGCGTCCAGCAGCTCGCGCAGCCGGGCCTCGGTGGCCGACGCGTCCTTGTCCAACCCGTGCGCCCGCAGGCCCTCCAACAGCATGGCGCGCACCGACTGCCTCGGATTCAGGCTGGACATCGGGTCCTGGAACACCATCTGCATCCGCCGGCGCATCCGGCGCAGCGGCTCGCCGTGCAGCCCGGACAGGTCGACGCCGTCGATCACCACCCGCCCGCCGGTGGGCTCGGTCAGCCGCAGCAGCGCGCGGCCCAGGGTCGACTTGCCGCAGCCGGACTCGCCGACCAGCCCGTACGTCTCGCCCCGGCGGATCCGCAGCGACACCCCGTCCACCGCGTAGACGTAGCCGACCGTGCGGTCCACCAGTACGCCGCGCCTGATCGGGTAGTGCACCTTCAGGTCGTCGACCTCGACCAGATCGCCGCTCATCGATGTCCCCCGCTAGCCGCGCGAAAAGCCGGTCCCCAGGATTCGCTCATGACCGCACCTGCACCGGGACCGGGTTGTGGCAGCTCAGCAGCCGTTGCATCGCGTCCTCGGTCGGCGGGGTGACCGCTCGGCAGTCGGGCAGCTCGCGGGGGCAGCGCGGCGCGAACGCGCACGCCGACGTCCACGGCAGATTGTCCGACACAGAGCCGGAGATTGCGGCCAGCCGCTCCCCGGACGGCGCGTCCAACCGGGGGATCGAGCCCAGCAGCCCGTGCGTGTAGGGATGGCGTGGGGTGGCGAACAGCTCGTGCCGCCGGGCCCGTTCCACCACCCGGCCGCCGTAGAGCACGTTCACCTCGTCACACAGCCCGGCCACCACACCCAGGTCATGGGTGATCATGATCAGCGCGGTGCCGGTGTCCGCGACCAGCTCGGCCAGCAGCGCCAGGATCTGTGCCTGGATGGTGACGTCGAGTGCGGTCGTCGGCTCGTCGGCGATCAGCAGCCGGGGCCGGCAGGCCAGCGCGATGGCGATCAGGGCGCGCTGGCGCATGCCGCCGGAGAGCTGGTGCGGGTACTCGGTCAGCCGCCGCGCCGGGTCCGGGATGCCCACCCGGCGCAGCAGCTCGGTGGCCTCGGTCTTCGCCTCGGCGGCGTTCATCGCACGGTGCCGGCGCAGTACCTCGGTGACCTGCAGGCCGATCGGCACCACCGGGTTCAGCGCGGACAGCGGGTCCTGGAACACCATGCCCAGGTCACGGCCACGCCGGTCGCGTATCGCCGAGTCGGACAGCCCGAGCAGGTCGATGCCCTCGAACGCCGCCGAGCCGGTCACCCGCACCCCGCGCTTCGGCAGCAGTCCCATGATCGCCAGCGAGGTCACCGACTTGCCGCAGCCGGACTCGCCGACCAGCCCGACCACCTGGCCCGGCGAGACGTCGAAGCTCACCCCGTCCACCGCGACCGTCTCCGGGGTGCGGCCCCGCCGGCGCCGGCCGGTGCCCCCGAACGTCACCCGCAGGTCCCGCACCCGCAGCAGCGGCTCGCCCGTCGTCCCGCTCATCCCCGAGCTCACCGCCGGCTCTTCGGGTCCAGCGCCTCGCGCAGCGCTTCGCCGAACAGGGTGAACCCGAGAGCCACCAGGATGATCGCGGCGGCCGGGTAGAACGCCAGCTCGGGACGGACATCGAGGTAGGTCTGCGCGTTGGCCAGCATCAGTCCCCATTCGGCGCGCCTCGGGTCGGCATCGCCGAGGCCGAGGAAGGACAGCGCGGCGGCGTCCAGGATCGAGCTGGCCAGCACCAGGGTGGCCTGCACGATCACCGGCCCGACCGCGTTGGGCAGCATGTGCCGCAGCACGATGTGCCGGCGGCGGATCCCGAGCGAGGTGGCGGCCAGCACGTAGTCGCTGGACCGCTGGGCAAGCATCGCCCCGCGCAGCAGCCGGGCGAACACCGGCACGCTCACGATGGCCACCGCGACGATCACCGTGGTCTGGCTGGCCCTGGCCGCCAGCGCGGCGATCGAGATGGCCAGCAACAGGCTCGGGAAGGACAGCAGCACGTCGGTCAGCCGCATCAGCAGCGAGTCCACCCAACCACCGAACGCGCCGGCCAGCACCCCGATCGTCAAACCGGCGACCAGCCCGATCACCGTCGCCAGCACCCCGACCAGGAGCGTCTGCTGGGACGCCAGGATCAGCCGGGACAGCTCGTCGCCGCCGTTCTGGTCACTGCCCAGCGGGAAACCGGGCTGCGGGCCGGGGATCAGGTCCGGGCGCAGCTTGGCGCGCAGCACGTCGAAGCTGTCCTCCGCGCCGTGCGGGGCCAGCAGCGGCGCGAGGACCGCCACCAGCACGAACACCGTGATGATCGTGGCGCCGACCAGTGCCACCGGGTTGCGCCGCAGCCGGGTCAGCGCCTCCGCGACCAGGCTCTGCCCCTCCGGCTCGGCACCGGCCACGGCGAGGCGGTCCAGCCGGTCCTTGCGCCGTTGCAGCAAAGTACTCATGCCGCGAAACCTGCTTGCCAGGGTTGAGTCATCATGCGCGAGACCTGCTCGCAGGGTCGAGTCATCATGACAGCCGGACGCGGGGGTCGATGATCGCGTAGGACACGTCGACCAGCAGGTTGACCACCACGTACACCAGCGCGCCGAGCAACAGCAGGGCCTGCAGCCGGGGGTAGTCGTGGCGGTTGATGCCGTCGGCGAGCAGCGTGCCGATGCCGCCCCAGACGAACACCTTCTCGGTCAGCACCGCCCCGGCCAGCAACAGCCCGGTCTGCAGGCCGATCGTGGTGGACACCGGCAGCAGCGCGTTGCGCAGTACGTGCCGGCCGCGCACCGTGCGCGGGGCCAGCCCCTTGGCCTGCGCGGTGCGCACGAAGTCGGCGTTGAGCACGTCCAGCACGGACGCCCTGGTGATCCGCACGATGACCGCCAGCGGGATGGTGCCCAGCGCGATGGCGGGCAGCAGGAGGTGCCGCAGTGCGTCGTCGCTGGCGTCGTACTCCCTGGTCAGCAGCCCGTCCAGGACCGCGAACCCAGTGACCCGGGTGGCGTCCAGGCCGATCGACACCCGCCCGGACGGCGGCAGCCAGCCGAGCTTGACCGCGAACACCGACTTGAGCAGGTAACCGAGGAAGAACACCGGCACCGCCACCCCGACCAGGGTGGCCATGATGGTGGCGCTGTCCAGCGGCCGCCCGCGCTGGGTGGCCGCCAGGTAGCCGAGCGGCACGCCCAGCCCCACAGCGAACACCATCGCGGTCACCGACAGCTCCATCGTCGCCGGCAGCGCACGGCCGATCTCGGCGATGACGGTGTCGCCGGTGATCAGCGAGTTGCCGAAGTTGCCGGTCACCGCCCGCCCGAGGAACCGCAGGTACTGGCTCCAGATCGGTTGGTCCAGCCCCAGGATGTGGTTGAGCTGGGCGATCTTCTCCGGGGTGGCCTTGTCGCCGAGCAACGCGCCGGCCGGCCCACCCGGCAGGCTACGCAGCCAGGCGAACACCAGTACCGAGAGCAGCAATATCGTCGGGATCAGCTGCAGCAACCGCCGCACAACGAAGCGCAACATCGTGCTAGGAGGCCGCGTTCTTGCTGACCGGAGCGAACTCCTCGTTGGTCAGCGGGCTCGGGATCAACCCGTGCACGTTCTTGTTGACCACGATGAACGCGGGCGCGCTGGACAGCGGCACGGCGGGCAGGAACTTGGCCATGATGTCCCGGTTCACCTGCTGGTACGCCGTCGCGTGCGCGGCCTGGTCCACCGTGGCGTCCGCCGCGCTCAACTCGTCGAACAACGCGGGGGTGTCGAACCCGAACTCCGCCTTCTGCCGGCCGAAGAAGGTGCCGAGGAAGTTGCCGGCGTCGTTGTAGTCACCGGTCCAGCCCAGCAGGTGCAGGTCCTGCTTGCCGCTCTTCTGCACGTCGTCCTTGTAGCCGCCGTTCCACGGCTCGGGCACCGGGTTGATCGTCACGCCGATCTGGCGCAGGTCCTCGGCGATCACCGAGAAGATGTCCGTCGGGTTCGGCATGTAGGGCCGGGTGACCTCGGTCGGGTAGTAGAAGTTCAGCTTCAGGTTGCTCGCGCCGGCCTCGGCGAGCAGCGCCTTGGCCTTCGCCGGGTCGTACGGGTAGGCCTGCGCGTCCGGCGCGTAGCCGGCCACCGCCTCCGGCATCACATTGGCGGGCACTATCGCGCCCTCGGGCATCTTGTTGCGCACCAGGGCGTCCCGGTTGATGCCGTAGGCCAGCGCCTGGCGCACCCGCAGGTCCTTCAGCGCCGGGTTGTTCTTCTGGTTGATGCCCAGGTAGAGGATGTTGAACGGCTTGCGGGCCAAGATCTGGAAGCCGTCGTTGCGCAGGCTGGTCAGGTCGGCCGGCGACGGGTAGTCGTAGCCGTCGATGGTGCCGGCGCGCAGCTCCTGCTTGCGGGCGTTCTCATCGGGCATGATCTTGAAGATCAGCTTGGCGATCTTGGCCTTGTCGCCCCAATAGTCGTCGTTGCGCAGCAGCGTGATGGTGTTGTTCGCCTTGTCGAAACCGCCGAACTTGTACGGCCCGGTACCGGTCGGGTGCTCGTTGGCGTAGGCGCTGTAGCTGAACGAGTCACCGCTCTGCGTCACCTGATCGGCGTTGTACTGCTTGAGTGCGGTCGGGCTGGAAATAGAAAGCGAGGTGAGTCCGAATGCGCCCGGGAACGCCCCCTTGAACCGGTTCAGGTGCAGCACCGCGGTATTCGGGTCGGAGGCCTGGCAATCCTTGTAGACCGGCTGCCCCTGGGTGTCGCCCTCGTTGTGCGCAAAGCCCTCGAAGATGTCCCCGTAGTAGATCATCTGAGACTGCGCGGCGGCGCCCTTGACGTTGAACCAGCGGTCGAAGTTGGCGCATACCGCGGCGGCGTCGAACGGCGTCCCGTCGTGGAACTTCACGCCTTGCCTGAGGCCGAAGGTCCAGGTCTTGCCCTCGTCGGACGGTGTCCACGAGGTGGCCAGGCCGGGCTCCAACTCGGCCGTGCCCGGCTTGTAGGCGATCAGCGTTTCGAGCATCTGCCGCTGCGGCCGGAAGCTCTCGCCGTCGTCATTGAAGATGGGGTCGAAGTTCTTCGGCGCGCCCGCCACCCCGAACACGAAGGTGTCCTGCACTCCGCCGCCCTGCTCACGTTGCGACGCCGCGCAGGAAACCAGCGAGGCCAGCACTAGGCCGGCAGTGAGCACAGCAAGGACCGAACGCATCGATGCTCCCCCAGGTGGACGTTCACCGTGCGTGAAACCCGCACGATCGGGTGACAGTAATGGCACCCGAGTGCTCCTGGGTAGACCAAGATTGTTGTAACTCGGTGTTCACATAGTGCGGCGGCCGGACAATGCGCGGCCCAGAGTGAGCTCGTCGGCGAACTCCAGGTCGCCACCCATCGGCAGTCCGGAGGCCAGTCGCGACACCGTCAGACCCGGGAAGTCGCGCAACAGCCGCAGCAGGTAGGTCGCGGTCGCCTCGCCCTCGGTGTTCGGGTCGGTAGCGACGATGATCTCGGCGATGTCCGTCTCGTCCTCGGCCGGGCCGGTGCCGCCGATCCGGGCCACCAGCTGGCGGATCCGCAGCTGATCGGGGCCGACGCCGGCCAACGGGTCGAGTGCGCCGCCGAGCACGTGGTAGCGGCCGCGGAACTCCCTGGTGCGCTCCACGGCGAGTACGTCCTTCGGCTCCTCGACGACGCAGACCAGGGTGGCGTCCCGGCGCGCGTCCGAGCAGTACCGGCAGCGGGTCTTCTCCGAGACGTTGCCGCAGACCTCGCAGAACAGGACGCCCAACTTGACCTTCTGCAGCACGTCCTGCAGCCGGGTGACATCGACCGGGTCGGCCGAGAGCAGGTGGAACGCGATGCGCTGGGCACTCTTCGGGCCGATCCCGGGCAGCCTGCCGAGCTCGTCGATCAGATCCTGGACCGGTCCTTCAAACACCGTGGTTACATCCGTCGCTCGGGGCGGCCGACCGAGGGGTCAGGCGCCGAGACCGGGCAGGCCCAGGCCGCCGGCCATGTCACCGAGGCCGCCGGCCAGCGGCCCCATCGTCTGCTCCTGCAGTGCCTTGGCCGCGCGCGCCGCGTCAGCGATCGCACCGACCACCAGGTCCTGCAGCGTCTCCACGTCCTCCGGGTCGACGACCTTCGGGTCGATGGTGACCTTCCGGATCTCGCCGGCCGCCGTGGTGGTCACCGACACCAGACCGCCACCGGCCTGCCCGGTGACCTCGGCCTGGGCCAGCTGCTCCTGAGCGGCGGCCAGCTGGCGCTGCATCTTCTGGGCCTGTTGGAGGATCATGTTCATATCGGGCTGCCCTGGCCTCATGGGCGTGTCTCCTCCTGCTCGGACATCGGTGTGCAGCGTAGCCCCGGCGGGTCCGGGTACCGGCCCCCGCGTCCGGAACCGGGTGTCGCTTCCGGGCCACAATCGGGGGCGTGCGATCGTGACACCCGTGACACCCGCGCGACGGACCACCCTCCCGCTGCTCGCGGTGCTGGCCGTGCTGCTGGCGGGCTGCGGGGGCGAACCGGTCCAGCCGGCCCCGACCGCCTCGGTGACGAACCCCGCCGCGGCCGACTCCGCCGCGCCCGCTGCCCCTGCCGCCGCGGCCGTCAAGCGCACCGTACTGCTCGACCCCGGTCACAACGGTGGCAACGCCACGCACTCCGCCGAGATCAACAAGAAGGTGCCGGACGGCCGGGGCGGTACCAAGCCGTGCAACACCACCGGCACCTCCACCGACGCCGGTTACCCCGAGCACAAGTTCAACTGGGACGTGGCGCTGCGGGTGGGCGAGCTGCTGCTGGCGAACGGCGTCAACGCGAAACTGACCAGGACGGACGACACCGGCATCGGGCCGTGCGTGGACGTGCGCGGTGAGATGGCCGCGAAGATGAACGTGGACGCCGAGATCTCCATCCACGCCGACGGCGCCGCACCCGCCGGTTACGGCTTCCATGTCGCCTACCCCCGGCCGGCGCTGAACACCGCCCAGGGCGCGCCCTCGCTGGCCCTGGCCACCGCACTGCGGGACGCGCTGCACGGTTCCGGCCTGCCGGAGTCCACCTACATCGGGAAGTCCGGCCTGTTCCCCCGCTCCGACCTGGCCGGGCTGAACACGTCCAAGCGGCCGATCGCGCTGGTCGAGTGCGCCAACATGCGCAACCCGAAAGAAGCGGTGACCGTCTCCAACCCGGTCGGCCGGGCGCGCTACGCGCAGGCCATCACGGTCGGCATCCTGGCGTGGCTGGCGACCCTACCGCCGGTCAACTCCGCCGCCGCCAAGCACACCGACGACAGCAACAGCGGCACCGACTCGTCCGACGCCGGTTCGACCGACGCCGGTTCGACGGGTACCAGCGGCGCGGTGACCCACCCGTCGTCCGGCACCGGAGCGAAGGCCCCCGCCAGCGCGGCGAAGAAGAGTACGCCGGCCGTGCCCAGAAAGATCACCACGGACAGCGGCACCAGCAGCGGGACCGGGACCGGGACGGCGAGCAGTGGCGGCACGAACCGGTCCGACACCACCGACTCGGCCGCCACGGCTCCGCCCCGGTCCAAGAAGCCCGCCGTACCCGAACTGTCCAAGCTCGGCGGCAGCGGCGGTCCGCTCGGCGGCTGATCGCCGGAGCACCGCGACGGGTCTCGTCGACTCGACCGACCGGCACGTCAGCGGG
Source organism: Pseudonocardia sp. Cha107L01 (assembly GCF_052566575.1). NCBI lineage: Bacteria > Bacillati > Actinomycetota > Actinomycetes > Pseudonocardiales > Pseudonocardiaceae > Pseudonocardia > Pseudonocardia sp. Cha107L01. Next base: position 1,566,344 of record NZ_CP199579.1, on the reverse strand, counting down.
CTGGTGACCATGATCGAAGCCCGCTGTTGTACCACTCGGCGAGCGGTCGGCCGGGTCTGCGCCTGCTCGGCTCAGCCAACCGGGATCAACGGCGGTCTTCGACCGCCCGGGCACCCAACTGGGCGCTGAGCAGCTCGATCGCCACCTGTTCAGGGTCACGGCCGGCGGGCTCGCGCGGTGTGTCGGCCACCGGCTCGGCGACCATCTCTTCCTCTTCGTCGTACGGCGGCGGTTCCGGCGGCAGCGGTGGCTCCTGCCCGGACGGCCCGCTCGGCGCCTGCCGGACCGGCGGCGGGGGCGGTGCGGGTGCCGCCGGTGGCGGGCTGGCGGGAGGTGGCGCGGCTGCCGGAGCGGCGCCCCTGCCGGCCGGGGCGGCGTCACCACGACTGCCCGCCGCGGCTCCGTCATGCTCGCAGCGGACCTGCCAGGCCACCCCGAGCACACTGCGCAGCGCACCGCTGATCACTTCGGTGTTGCGCTGCTCGGACAGCCGACGCGCCAGCGGGGCCGCCGCGATGGCGAGGACCAGGGTGTCCCCCTCGACCGCCTTGACCGTGGCGTTGACCAGGAGCGCTCCGGTGCTGCGGCTGGTCTGCTTCGCCGCGTCCAGGATGGCCGGCCAGGCCCGGCGGACGGCCGCCCCGTCGATGCCGGCCGAGCCGGCGGGCGCTGGGCTGGGCGCTTCGGTGACCGGCGCCGAGGCTGGTGACGAGGAGGAGGCGGGGGCGGCGGCCGGCACCGGAGCCGGGGCGGCGGCCGCGGGAACGGCGGGCGCGGGAACGGGGGGCGCGGCCGGCGTGGGTGCAGCGGCCGGCGCGGCGGCGGGAACGGCCGAGGTGCGGACCGGCGGCGGGGGCAGCGCCGCGGCGGCCTCGCCCGGCGCGGCGGGTGTCGGCGCCGACTCGGCTGGCGTCGCCTGCTCGCCCGGCTCGGCGACCCGTGACCTGCGCTGGAAGGTCCGGGATGGCGACTCGCCGGAACGCGCGGCCGGCGCCGAGGGTGCCGCGGCCGCGGCGGGCGCCGGCGGGACCGCCGGAGCGGGAGCCGGCGCGGCCGGAGCCGCCGCGATGGGGGGTGCCGCGACAGGGGGTGCCGCGATGGGGGGTGCGGCGGTGTCGGGCCGCTCGGCGACACCCTCCGGGCGCGGGTCGACGACGATGTCCGCGCGCCGCTCCATCCGCTCCAGCCGCTGCAGCAGCGCCAGGTCGGTGATGGACGCGGCGGGCAGCAGCATCCGGCCGCAGAGCAGCTCCAGCAGCAGCCTGGGGGCGGTGGCACCGCGCATGTCGGTCAACCCGGTGTGCACGATCTCGGCGTAGCGGCTCAGGGTTGCGGCGCCCAGTCGCGCGGCCTGGTCGGCCATCCGACCGAGCTCGTCGGCCGGCGCGTCGACCAGGCCACGACCGGCGGCATCGGGCACCGCCTGGATAAGCATCAGGTCGCGCAGCCGGTCCAGCAGGTCGCCGGCGAAGCGGCGTGGGTCGTGGCCGGCCTCGACCAGCCGGTCCACCGCCTCGAACACGGCCGCACCGTCACCGGCGGCGAGTGCGTCGATCGCGTCGTCGATCAGTGCCACGTCGGTGACCCCGAGCAGCGCGACCGCCCGCTCGTAGGTCACCCCCTCCGGCCCGGCACCGGCCAGCAGCTGGTCCAGGATCGACAGAGTGTCCCGCGCCGAGCCGCCGCCGGCCCTGATGACCAGCGGGTACACCGCAGGGGCCACGACCGCGCCCTCTTCCGCGCAGATCCGCTCCAGCAGCGCGCGCAGGGTGCCCGGCGGGATCAGCCGGAACGGGTAGTGGTGGGTACGCGAGCGGATGGTGGGCAGCACCTTCTCCGGCTCGGTGGTCGCGAACACGAAGATGAGGTGCTCCGGCGGCTCCTCGACGGTCTTCAGCAGGGCGTTGAAGCCCTGCGTGGTGACCATGTGCGCCTCGTCCACGATGAACACGCGGTAGCGCGACTCGGCCGGCGCGTAGAGCGCCCGGTCGCGCAGGTCGCGGGCGTCCTCCACGCCGCCGTGCGACGCGGCGTCCAGCTCGATCACATCGATGTTGCCGGGGCCCTCGGGGGCCAGCGCGATGCACGAGGGGCACTTGCCGCACGGGTCCGGCGTCGGGCCGAGCTCACAGTTCAGCGAGCGGGCCATGATGCGCGCACTGGACGTCTTGCCGCAGCCGCGCGGACCGGAGAACAGGTATGCATGATTGATTCGCCCGGCCGCCAGCGCGGTACGCAGCGGCTCGGTGACATGTTCCTGGCCGACCACGTCCGCGAAGGTCGCCGGGCGGTACTTGCGGTACAGAGCCAGCGCCACGTCGGCGAGGCTACCCGGAGGGCCGGACGACACCGGTGGCGGCTCGGAGCCGGGCCGAGGGAGAGCGAGTGGTGAGGGGCCGGCGAAGCGGGCCCGAGAGAAAAAGGGGACCCCGCGCACCCGCCAGAGCCCGTTGACCCTTGCTGCCTTCCGGCCCTGGGGGAGTTCACAGGATGGACGCCGCGCGGGGTCCGTGGGCCAGTGTAGTGGTCCGGCGTACGCCGCGGCACCGGGTGGGGCCCATCAGGCCTAGCGCTACACTCTCCGACGGAGGATTCGCCTAGTGGCCTATGGCGCACGCTTGGAAAGCGTGTTGGGTGTTACAGCCCTCGCGGGTTCGAATCCCGCATCCTCCGCGCTGAGCAGCGACAACACCCCCGACGGTCCGCCCAGTAGGGCGGGCCGTCTTCGTTTAGTCTCATTTCCAGTCTCATTCGACACCCATGCGTCGCCGAACGACCCCGGGCACGGTCGTGTCAGGCGGTCCCCCAGTTCAGTGACGGCCCGGCGTCCGTCGGGATCGGTCCGACTGTCGTCCGACTCCTACTTGACCCGAAGAGCATCGTCTGAGAGATCACCAGCCGCATGGACGTGTGGAGCCGCGTCACTCCAGCAGAGTCGCTCGCTCACTCAGTTGGACTACACGCCGGCGGCGACATGACCGGTCACTTGGCCAGCAGCAACCACAATGGCCCCACCCGCCTCCCCGTTTGGTGACTTGTAGAGCCGCATCCCGAGTGCTTCGCTATGGCGCGGTCTATTCGACTGATGCTGGCCGCGACGGGAGCTAGATATGAATATCCGCATTCCGAGCCGAAATCGAGGCCAGAGTCGAATAGTTCGTCGCTTCTGGCGTCACCTTTCTTTGATCAGCATTGCACTGACGATTGCATCCACCTGCACCTTTCTCCTAACGGGCACCTCCGTGGCGTCGGAGGGGTGTTTTAACCAGCAGTACCTGGGCATGAGCTACGAGCCATGCGCCCCAGCCAACTCTGATCAGAATCCGTTCCCCGGCATGATCATTCCTCTGCGTGCCGGGAACAAAGTTCCGCTCGGCAGGTACGAGGCGCCCCAGATTTCTCCGGCTGACGCGCAATGCATCGCTGAACTAACAGCGCTCGGAGCTACCGTGGTCGCCACCAAAAATCCAGTAGCGGTACTCGTGGAAGCCGGCGTGATGGAAGTGACTACCCGGTTAGCTGAAGCTTGCGGTGAGACAGCCCTTTCGTTCGTAGCGGGGGTCAACGAGTGAATCTCACGACAGGCTGTCGGACCCAGTAGCCCGCACTCCCAGCCGGTAGTTTTTAGGCGCCCCGGGGAACTGCCGTTTCGGCGGCTCCCGGGGCGCTCGTCGTAGTCTCATGTGCCCGGCGGCGAGCCCCAGATCAGGCCGCCGACGCGCTCCGCCACGTCGTGCCGGATGTCACCCGTGATGTGCTGGTAGCGCGCCGCCATGGCGGTCGTGGACCAGCCCATCAATCCCATGACCGCCCGCTCCGGCACACCGAGGATCAGCAGCACGGTCGCGGCAGTGTGTCGAGCATCGTGGAGTCGGCCGTCACGGAGGCCGGCGCGGGCCAGGAGCCGCTTCCAGCGGTGGTAGTCGGTGCTCGGGTTGATCGGCTCGCCGGCGGGCGACACGAACACGTAGCCGCTGTCGCGCCAGAGCTGTGCCGCACGCACCCGCTCGGCGTCCTGCTCGCGGCGATGCGAGCGCAGCAGTTCGACCAGCCCAGCCGGTAGCCCGACTGCCCGCCGGCCAGCGCGCGACTTCGTGTCGTCAGTCTCCGGCCGAGCGAGGATCCGCTCCGGACAGAAGCCGGCCTTCTTCCCGCAGGACTTGCGTCCACAGCCGTGCGCGTACGTGGGTCGCAGCCTTGCTCTGCGCACCCAGAGAGTTCCCGATTCCAGGTCGACGTCGGACCACCTGAGCCCCAAGACCTCTCCCTGTCGAAGCCCGAGCGCCAGTGCGATTGCCCATCGAGCACTGTTCCGCTCCTCGGCCGCCACTCGAAGCAGCGCCTGCACCTCATGTACTGAGTACGGCTCCACCTCGTGGTCGGACAGCCGAGGAGCCTTGGCGAGCTTCGCCGGATTGCGCGTGATGCGCCCACGACGTTCCGCCTCACCAAGTGCGGTCCGGATTGTTCGGTGCGCCTGATGAGCCGTCCCTGGCGAGCTGCCAGCGGCGATCATCTTGGCGTACAAACGCTCCAGGTGCTCTGGCTCAAGTCGGTCGAGCCTGTGCGCACCGATCCCTGGGATCAGGTGGGTGTTGATCGCAACTCGGTAGCCGGAAAGCGTGTTGTCCCGCACTGCCGGGGCGGCGATGTTCTCCACCCAGTAGGTCAACCAATCACTGACTTTCCAGAGCCGACCAGCATCACGGAGCGATCCGTTCGACCGCCGATTTTCCAGCTCGCGTACCTCGTCGATGACGTCGGATTCGTCCCGGCGCATGACGTGTCTGCGGTCAGGTCGGCCGTCGTCCTTGACGCCAACGGTGACGCGTCCGTGCCAGTAGCCGTCCTTGCCGAGGTAGATCGACGAGGCGCCGTTTGGCGCACGGGTGCCCTCAGCTCGCTTGCGGCGTGCCATTCCGGTGTCCTCTCGGTTCAAGCGATCTGAGTGCGGGACTGCTCGACAAGCGCTGCTGCGTAGGCGTGGACCGCGCTCGTGGGAATGCGCCGGAGCCGCCCGATCTGCACGGACTCGAGTGCGCCCGACTTGATGAGCGCGTAGACCGTGGTGCGGCCGATCCCGAGGTGCTCGGATGCCTCTTCGGGAGTCAGCAGAACTCGCTCCGGCATAACCCGCGTCGGTTGAGCCTCGACGGCAGCCGGCCGCTGCGACGTGAGCAGGACAGCCAGCCGCGACAGCAGCTCGGCAAGTTCGTGCGTGGCTCCGAGCACCGGACCGCCGGTGTCGGTAACCGCGGTGACCTCGGTAACGTCCCTGGTCAGACGGTTACCGCTAGTTCGGCGGTTACCGACGGATCGGTAACCGGGCTGGGTGCGTCGGCCGGTCATTCCGCCTCCATGGGTGTGGCGGTTACCGATTCGTCGGTAACCGGTGCCGAATCGGTGACCGCCTCACCTGCGCGGTTACCGGAGTTACCGCGGTTACCGACCTGACTGGAGGCGGTCACGGCGGGCAGGTATCGACTCCACGCGTCGATCAGCCCGAGTTGTCGCTCGGTGGCGTAGGTGACGTAGCCCTTGGCGGTGGTCCCGCCGAATTTGAACGTGGTGACCCGGACGCCATAGCGGCCCAATTCCTTCGCCATCCGCCGGGCATCGAGCGGCTTGCCTTCCACGTCACCCCAGCCGGCTTCCTCCTGCTCTTTCAGTTCAGCGAGCAGAGCCGTACTGGGCAGCCGGTCAGTCTGGTGGCGCGAGTAGAGCGCGCGCAGATCGGCGAGGAGCCGGATGCCGATCGAACTGATCTCACTGCGCGTGTCGAGCACGAAATGTGTGCACGCGGCACGCGCGGTGTCTGGCCAATGGCCGCCGGCGGCGTCCGCTATGGCCAGCAGTGGCTCCCATACCTCGGCAGCGCGGTCGGTGACGCCGTCGGGGATAACCGGCTCGACACCACCGACTCGGTCCGAGATCGAGGCAATCCACGTGGCGAGCTGCTGGCGCAGTGGCTCTGCCTGAGGTTCGACGCTCCGCAGCCGGAACGGCTCGACCTGTTGATCGACCCGACGGCGCCTCATGTGGATGGTGACCGAGCGCGTGGTGATGGTGTCGGGCATGCCACCCGCGATCCCTGCCAGCGCCGCCGGCGCGAACACCGGGAAGCGCTGCACCTTCATCGCCTTGGCATCACCGACGCAACGGGCCACGGTCGCGCCGCGCTTGTACCCGGCGTTGAGGAGAGCACGGAGATCCTCGTTGTTCCCTCCGTTCTGGTTGAAGATCGCATCGACCTCGTCGAAGAGCACCGTGATCGGTCCGGCGGCGACGAGACGGAACAGCGCCGCCGGACTGGCCGAGATGGTCATCTCAGGAGCGGCGACCAGGAGCGCGGCGACCTCCAACACGCGGGTCTTGCCCGAGCCTGGCTCGGCGGAATCGAGCACCAACCGGGGCGTGATGTAGAACTGATCGACCGCGTGTGTGTGGGCGAACCACAGCGCCAGGGTGGGCACGCAGTGCTCGTCCGGGAACACCGAGAACCGCGACACGAACGCCGCAACATCGTCCAGGACCTCGTGCCCCTCGCGCCCAACCGCGCCAGGCGGCGCCAAGCCAAGCCAGTCCAACGGCCGGGCCGGCGACGACTCGGGGAGTTGGTCGTCCGGGACAACCCCGCGATCCTCGACCGGCACGATGGCGCGCTCGATGAGCCAGATTTGCTGGCACTCCTCCGAACAGAAGTTGTCCGACGGCGAGACGCCGAGCGGGCTTCCGCACTTGCCGCACTCCCCCGCATCGGCCGGTTCGATGGCGGTTTCGATTGCCCTCAGCGTGTCCTCCAGTTCGATGTTCATGCGCTGCGCCTTCCTCGGTAGTCGGGCTGCTCGACAGCAGGTAGGCGGCGGGGCCGGCGGGCGCCGTAGGCGAGCCCGGATCGGATGGACGCGGCGAGTCCTCGGGTGGTGCAGTCGCACGGCCCGGCGGCGATCGGGGCGGCGGCCCGGGTCAGCAGGGCCTCGGCTTCGGCCATGCCGAGGGCGCCGCCGGCGGCGAGCTGCCCGAGGGCGCGGGCGGCGGTGAACACCGACGCGTTGTGGTGCCCGGGCCCGGCCCTGTGGACGCGGTCAAGCTCGTCCCGGACGACTGCCGCGACGTACCGCCCGAGCGAACGAGGCGCCGCTACGACCTTCTCAGCTGGCGCTGAGTAGGACATAGGGCGGTCAGTGGACAGGGCCCGGTGTAACCAGGTGAGCAGGGGTGCGGGTGGTGTGTCGTCCAGGAGTTCGTAGGATCCTCCCGGGCGGCCGGGCCGACCGCCGGCCGCCGGTTGCGGGGCGAGCCAGCTGCCCGGGGCGAGGACGTATCCGCCGTCGCCTCGGGAGTCGACCAGCGCAGCCACGGTGCGGCTGGTGTTGCCCAACGGAGCCGCGCCGGCGGCCGGCTTCGGAGCTTGGAAGTACAGGTGTGTTCCGCCGGATGGTGTGCTGACGGTGTAGGTCGGCGGCAGGGACTGGCCGTGCCGGTTGGCCAGCTCGGCGAGGTTCGCCGCGCCGGTGGGCTCTCCGCCAGGGACCTTGGGCTGGTCGCAGTCGATGACGATCAGGCCGGACGGTCCGCAGGCGATGGCTGCGTTGTGGTGGGGGTGGGCGGCGAAGTAGCGCAGCAGCCTCACCGGGTCGGTGGTGGCGTGGCGACGCCAGTCCTCGAATACCGGCGGGGCTTTGCGGGCCGGTGCGATCGGGAACAGGTGCCAGCCCTGCTCGGCGCAGGTGATCCAGCTGGTGATCCGGGCACGATCGGCGGCCGTGAGACTGTTGAGCTGCCGTTGGAGACGGTCAGGGTGCTCATTACGGTGGGTGTTCATCTCTGCCTTCTGCTGACTGTTTTTGGGCGTGGTTGACCGGCGCGGGGACCCTGCGGGATCCGCGTGTGGTCGGGTTCTGGGGTGTTTTGCCTGGTGGGGCGCTAGGCGCTAGGGACCTGGTGGCGGCGGGTGCGGGGCGCTAGCGGAGGGTGCTAGACCTAGCACCCCAGGGTGCTAGCGCTGGGCCGCCCGCTAGGCCCCCGCGCCTGTTACGCGCTGTCACCTTCGGGGTCGCGGCGCTGTGCGTTGAGCGCCTCGACGATGTCCGCCCGTAGGTAGCCGCGGCGTGTGGTGGACTGGCCGTCGGTGGTGGTGCCCCACACGTCGCCGGGCTTGACCCCGTAGGGCTTGAGCGCCGCCGCCAGCGACGTCTTCGTCCACTCCCCGTAGACCGAGGGCCACTGCTCGGCCAGGTGCTCCAGGATCGTCTCCGACCACAGCCGGTCCTCGCCGCCGGCGAACGCGACGGCCAGGTCGGACAGGATCGATCGGGCCGGGGCGTCGGGCTCGGTGGTCTCGCCGGCGGCGTGCCCGGTCAGGGTGCCGGCCTTCTCCCGCAGTCCCCGGGCCCGTGCGGCGATGGCCTCGGCGCCGGGACCGTCGATGTAGGCGGACCGGGCGATCTCAGGGCTGTCACCAGCACCGACGAGGTAGCCGATGCCCTTGTCCCGAGGGCCGAACACCGTGGCCCGCAGCCCGTTCTTGTAGCTGGACGTGCCCAGGACCATGTCGTTCTCGGTCTGGCCCATCACCCGCAGGCAGAACCGGATCCCCACATTCGCGCTGACACCAGTCGGCAGGGACTTCGCGTCGGGCCGCTGGGTGGCCAGGATCAGGATGATCCCCATGGCCGGGCCGCGCTTGATGATGCCCTCGGCCAGCCGGGCGGCCTCGTCCTTGAAGTCCGGGTGGGAGAACAGCTCTTGGCACTCGTCGATGGCCAGGGTGACCAGCCACAACCCCAACGACCGGCGTGCGGCCAGCTCGGGGGTGACCTTGTTCTCCGGGCAGATCTCCCGCGGCAGCTTCGAGATCACCTTTGCCCGGCGCAGCAGCTCGGCGTACAGCTCCCGCAGCGACTCCATCGCGTGCTCCAGGGTGGCGTCGTCGGCACCGGAGGCGTACCGGTGACAGCACCCCTCCAACATGGACAGGTCACCGGTGCCCTTGAGCTCGAAAATCCGCAGCTCCACCCCCGGATCCAGCGCCGCCGCGAGCAGCAGCACCCGCAGCGCGAACGTCTTCCCGACCCGAGGCATGGCACCGATGAGCACGTTCGCGAACACCAGCGAGATGGACACGATCCGACCGCGCGGGTTGGTGCCGAACGGGACTGGCTTGAACAGATCCGCCCGCCCATGCTTCGCCAGAGGCCAGTTGGTGGGCTTGGCCTGCGACATGTCCTGATCCCCCACCCACAACACCAGGCGCCCTGCGTGGGAGTCGTCGGCCGGCTCGGGCCACACGCAGCCCAGGGGCCGGCGCAGTCCGGAGGCGAGGGATTCGCGGCGCTCGATCACGTCCACCGCCGTCACGCCGTACGGCAGGTCGACCTCGGCCCGCCAGCCGGGGCCATCCCGGGTGATCGGCGCCGGGAACGAGATACCCGGCCCCTTGGACAGGGCCTTGTTGATCTCGGCGATTCCCAGGGCGCCGAGGGCCCGGACGACGACGTCGCTGGTCAAGCGGGTCGGCTTGTCCACCTTCACCGACGGCCCGGTGATCGGCCGGTCCGCCGGCGACCCCAACCAGCCCAGCCCGATGACCGCGAGGGCGCCGAGCAGCCACAACGCCTGCGGCGGCGCCCACGCGTCCAGCGCGACGACACCCACGGTGCCCAGGAACAGGGCGGTGAGCGCAATGCGCAGGCGTAGCCGGATCCGGTCGGAGCGGGCGTCGGTGACCTTGAGGTACTGGTCGGAGTCGGCCTGCCGGATCGCGTGCTGTCCGAGCTGCTTGGAGTCGTAGTCGAACACCCACCGCACCGACCGCGACACCGCCACCCCGAAACCACGCGGTGACCAGGCAGCGAGCTTGGCCGCGTAGAGCGGGGCCCGGACGGTGTGGAAGCCGGTCATGTGCCACACCAGCCCTGCCAGCCAGCGGGCGCCGGCGGCGATGTCGGCCTTGGACCGCAGCCACGGCGCAATCACCGGGCGGCGCTCCAGGACCCGGTCGGCCCACGGGGCAACCAGCGGGTCACGCCGCCGGCGCGGCGGGACCGGCGGGTCGACGAGCACCGGGCCCTCGTCGCCCCAGTCCGGGTCCAACAGCCGACCGGTGATCTCCTGGGCAGGCCGCTGGGGGAAGTCGATGACCGTGGCATCCGGCGCCTCACCGGCGGCGTTGGCCGAGTGGTTCGCGAACCTCTGGGTAGAAGTACTCAGCGACTCGTCGGCCGTGCCGTTCGCGACCGGCGCCGGCGGCTTGTCAGGCCCAGGGGTGATGGTGTTTTCAGACATGGGGCTGGTCCTCACTGGTGCTGCGTTGGTGGTTGGCAGTGGCGGGCCCGGCCTGGGGGGCGTTCTTGGCGGAAGGGGCACCAGGCAGGGCGACAGCATCGGTTCCGGCACCGGGCTCGGTGCTGGTGTCGAACAGGGCGGAGAACGTGGCCAGCACGGCACCGGGGTCCGGTGGTTGTCCGAGCCGGCCGGCAGCCCGGCGCATCGCGGTGATGACCTCGGTCGCGGTGCGCTCGGGGTGGTCATTCCAGGCGGCGACGTCCGGGGCGTACTCCCCGTCCGCACAGTTGGCGTTGATCTCGGCGGCCAGGGCGTCGAGCGCCAGAGCGAGGACAGGGCGGGCGGTGAATACCCAGTTCGCGCACTGGTAGGTGTCGACTCCGAAGCCCACGGCCAGGGCACCGAGCGCCAGCACGGGTCTCCCTCGACGTACGGAGTCTCGATGCAGGCGTCCGGCCAGTACTCCCCCTGGCCCCAACCGCAGTGTTCGAGACGGTCGGCGCTGTCAAGGAGCAGTTGCTGGGCGTGGGCTGCGGTGAGTTGCTCAAGGCCGTCGAGCAGGAGCCAGCCGGCCCTGACCGCCTTGCGACGACGTGCGGTTCTCACTGGTGTGTCCTCCGTGGGTGCTGTGGTTGGGCTGTCTGGTGACTGATGGGTGTTCATGCGGCGGCCTCCTGTCCGCGCGCGGTGGTGCCGGACATCGGTGGGTTGGTGACTTCCATGCGTTCGGCAGCGAGCGCGGCGGCGAGCTTGTGGGAGGTGCTGACCCCGCAGCCGGTCGCCTGCCGGCACCACGCGGCGGTCGGCTCCACACCAGGGGTGAGCTGGGCTCGGACCTGGATCAGGTAGTTCTCGACAGTCGGGCGAGGTGTCGGCTTCTTGGCCGCCCGTCGCCGAGCCGGCTTCGGCTTGGGCCGGGGCGCCTGCAGAGCCGGCGGTTGCGGTGCGGCAACCGGCTCCGGAGCCGGGCCGCTGTCATCGCCGACTACCGCCTCCGCCCGGACCGTTGAGTGCCCCTGGACGGTCTCGTCGCCGGCTGTGTCGTCGCCGAGCAGGTGATGCAAGGTGGCGCCGGCGCCGAGCACCAACACGGGTAGGCAGGCCACGAACACCACGACCGACAGAGGGGCCTTGTCCAACCCCCGGGTGGTCAGCACGTGGTAGACCACCTGCCCGACCAGCCCCAAGAGCAGCGCGACCAGTGAGGACCAGCCGGCGAACCGGCGTGCCGTGGCCGGCATCGGCCGAGTCGTCAGCCACGTGCCCAGGGCGTAGGCGCTGTACGCCTCGACTCCGATCGGCAACGTGATGGCCGAGTTCAGCTGGAAGCCGTCCGCGATGCCGGGCAGCGGGTGGACCAGGCCGAACCCGGCCATGGTGCCCAGTCCGACCCAGCCAGCCCAGATCGACACCGCCGCCGGCGCGGCAAGCAGCAACAGCGGCCATCGCCGCGCGAGCCGCCGAGTGCTCTTCACCTCCGTGGTGTTCATCGACGGACCCCACGCCGAGCACGACCACGAACACCAGTCGTGACGGCGGCAAGCCGGGCAACCGTCACCCCGGCCAGTAGCGCCGGGCCGCCGAGCACGACCAGAGCCGTGAACGTGGCCGGGCTCTGCCGCATGACCAGCCACTGAATGGCCACGATCACGACGGCTGCGATCGCCGTGACCAGCAGAACCGAGCCGAGCCGCGTCATCTCCCGGAGCCTGCGCTCCGCCGCCCGACCGGCCTTGGCGCCAGCCGAGAACGTCCACAGCAACCCCAGGAACGCCAGGCCACAGACCATGACCATCACCCCGGCCGCGCTCATCGCGTGCCTCCGTCGATCAAGGCCAACTCAGCGTTATCAGCCGCGACGAGCGCGTCCAGGAAGCGCTCCTCTTCGGCGCGCAGCTCGGCGTACAGCGCGGCCGAGCGGCGGCGATAGCGGGCTACGGCGTCCAGCGCCGGGTCAGGAACCGGCTCTACCATCGGGATCTCCTCACTGGTGTTGCGCTGGTGGTTGGGAGACCCAGCCCGGCGGGCGTTCTTGGCGGAAGGGCCGCCGGGCTGGGGCATCACCACGAGATGTGGCGACTCGTCGGTCTCGTGCGTGTCTTGCACTCCCCTGCGCATGTCTGCTCCTACGGGTGGGGTTGGTCAGGCGGCCGATGCGTGCGCGGCCTCGTGGCCGGCGTGAGCTGTGGGCACCGTGCGGAGGGCGGCGATCGCCCGGTTCGTCATGCGTTCGAGCCGAGCCTCGACAGCCGAGCCGTCGAGCAGCGCCGACGTGGGTACCGGCTCGTCTCGGATCTCCCGGTAGACCTCCGCCCGCAGGAAGTCGATCGCCCAGGGCTGGAGGCCGTCCGGGTTGACCCACTGGTCGCAGGACTCCTCATTAAGGAGGGAGCGGAGTGGGTCGCTGTCCTGCCACGGGGCGGTGCGGTGGAACTTCATGTCTCTCCTTCTGTGCGATGTCTCAAGACATTCGAATGTCTCAAGACGTTAGGCAGCGTGCTCGACCGTGTCAACCCATGTCTCAAGACAGAGGGGCGTAGGCTTTGGTGCGTGGCGGATGACCAGGTCGACGAGGACAAGCGCCCTGCGAGTCGACGGGTCGCGGATCAGCTACAGACGCGCATTGAAGCGGGGGAGTTTGCGGTCGGCTCGGCGCTGCCGACCTACCGGCAGCTCGCGGCGGAGTACGACGTTGCCGTCAACACCGCGCTTGCCGCAGTGCGACTGCTGCGCGACTCGGGCCTGGTGAGCATCCGGCCAAACGCCGGCGCCCAGGTCCGTGATCGAACCGAGGATATCGATACCCGCGAGGAGATTCGCTCGATCTCCACCGCGCTGGCCGACCTGCGAGCTACGGTCCAACGAGTCGGGTCGGACCTCGTGAGCCTGGAAGAACGACTCACCGACGTGGCTAGGCGTACCGGGGCGGATTAGGGCCTGCGCGCTGCTGGCGCTGGGGCCGGGGGAGGTGGTCGCTGTCATGACTCCACCATCGCCAACCAGCGACGATCGCAGCAGGGCACAGAGGGGGGCACACTTGCACACTCGGTTGGGAGCCCCCTAGCCATGGAGGGGAACGAGCGGCTCGCTGCACTGTTCCGCGAGGCAGGTTTGCTGAGGTCAGACGGGTCCGGCCGGAAGGCGATCGCCCGGGCGGTGGGAGAACAGGCAGGGCGCAGTTTCAACCACACCTACGTCGCTCGCTGGCTCGACGGAATGCTTCCGCGCGACGTAGCCACCCAGCGAGCCATCGCGGCCGCCATCGGCAAACGTCTCGGGCGCGCGGTCGGACTGGACGAGTGCGGCTTCACGGCCTCGGCGACGACCGCCGCCGATCTCGGCCTCGCGTACCCCTCCACCGTCTCGGGCGCGGTCACGGCCGCAGCCAGTCTTTGGCAAGCCGACCTGGCCAACGTTCAAGCACTGCTGACCGCGCCGGCGAACGTCGGCGCATGGAACGACGCCTCCCTGTCGTGGCTGGTCAGCGAGACCTCGGACGAGCGCCGAATCCAGGAAGGTGGCCGCCGGGTCGGGCCCGCGGACATCGAGGGCGTGCGTAGCACAACGGAGATGTTCGACCGGCTAGACGGACGCCACGGCGGCGGCCACGCGCGACGAGCACTCATCGAGTTCCTGCGGACCGACCTCGCAGCGCTGTTGCGGGGGAGCTACAGCGGCGACGTGGGGTGCGAGCTGTTCAAGGTCGCCTCGCAGTCGACGCTCCTCGGCGCCTGGATGTCGTACGACGCCGGCCTGCACGGGCTCGCTCAGCGCTACTTCGTCCAGGCCCTCAAGCTGGCTGAGGCCGCCGGCGACCGGCTGCTTGCCGCCGGCGTGCTCGATGCGATGAGCCACCAGGCCAACTTTCTCGGGAACCACCGGGAAGCGGCGAACCTGGCCAGGGCTGCTCGCATGGGCACAGCCAGCGTCGGGTCAGCCTGCTCAGCGGCGCACTTCTACGCGATGGAGGCCAGGGCCCTGGCAATGGCTGGGGACGCCTCCGGCTGTGACAAAGCCATGGCCGGGGCTGTTCAGGAGTTCGAGCGGCGCAAGCCGGACGACGACCCAGCGGACTGGTTCGCCTACTTCGACGACGCAGAACTCGCAGCCGAGCTGGGCCACTGCAACCGTGACCTGGGCCGGGCAGTCGACGCCAGCGTCTACGCGTCGCAGTCGATCGGGGCGAACGGCGAGTACGTCCGGAGCGACTTCTTCGTGACCATGGTTCTCGCCGATGCCTATCTGGGCCAGGGTGAGGTAGAGCAGGCTTGCGAGGCCGCGCTCACTGCGCTCAGGATCGGCGAGCAGCTGAAGTCCGCACGCTGCTCAGCGTATGTGTCATCATTTCGTCAACGTCTAGCCGCCACGGGACCAGCGCGCGCAACGCACGGCTTTCTGGAAGCGGCGGCATTTACTCGGCTGTGGTCGACTGGCAAAGGCTCAGACCGACTAACGCCCTAGCGGTCGCCCACGGAAAGTAAACGGCGCAGGAAGCTTCCCAACTCCAAAGCCCGGGGGCTCTAGGGGTTCGGGGGCCGGACGGCACGCTGCTCGGTGTCGTCGTCCGACCCCCCGAGAGCAGCCGCGATCGCCACCGGAAACGCAACCGCGGTCGCGCGCGCGGAGCAGCGCTTGGGACGGCTGGCGGCGTCCGCTGCCCTAAGCTGGCGCGTAATCTCGTCCTGCCGTTCTGACCACCCGGCCAGCGCGCTGCCCCAGGCAGGGAGCTCAGGGGCGCTCGATGAGTGAAACCTGATGTCGTGGGCCCTCGCCAGCGGGCACCTCGGCCAGGGCTGTCCAGCCAACGCCCCCATGTCGGGTGGCGATGGCCATTCGGTCGTATGCGTCGAGGACGAATCGTCGGGTGCGGTACTCGTCGTAGTCGCGTTCGTCGTAGTTGCGAACGACGCGGAACGAGTCAAGTACGTGCTCAGATTCGGACCTACTTAGGCCATAGACGTGCAAGAACGCGGCGTCGAGATCGGCCAACAGCAACGATCGACGCTCGACATCCCACCGAAACGGTGGACCGTGGTCGCTCATCTCCTGCGCGTAGGGCTGGAGTCGCCACGACGTGTAGGACAGCTCAAGTACGTACGGGAGGATCCACTCCGCGAGGGTTCTGTCGTGCTTCCAGGGAGTCCGGCGTCCGAAGGTCGCCGGTGGCGGGCACGCGAGCTGCTCGACAATGAAGTAGCTCATACTTGTTCCGCTGAGCTTCTGCCGGGCGACGTAGTCGAAGGCCATAGACGACCACACCGCATGCAGCAGCGGTCCGTGAGTGGGATCGTCTGTGAATGCGATTGGGAACTTGTGTCCGACAGCGCTGACGGGCAGAACAGCCGGGATGAATGTGCGCATTTGGTCGGCCTTGGTGATTTCTCGCCAACCGAGCAACCATTTGTGTTCCTGCCGGTCGCCGAGCGCCTCGGAGACTTTCGCGCGGTTCACCCAGTGGCGTCCCAGCGGCTCCAGATTCGGATCCTCATGTTGCGGGGTGCTCAGGCGGGGGAGCGTTCCTTTGTTCAGCTGCGCCTGGGTTGCGCCATCGTAGGTTGAGAAGCGGTGGTCGAAATGGCCGAGCATCTTCGCCTCGTACAGCGGGAGGTACTCGTGTTCTGCGCCCCTATAAGACCAGCCGTTGAACTTTGCGGCGGCAAAGTCGGAGGGTTGGTGGAAGAGCCCGGAGTCGTTCGCCATGTGGAACAGCGTGCTGAAAGATAGGCCCCAAGGGTTGCCGTGTGCGTCATTATCGTGAATGAGTACTGGGTGGCGACGGTAGATGCCAAGGGTGATATCAGCATCGCGCCGGGTACGGAAAATCGGAAGTGTGCCCGTGTTGGGGTTGATGGCGAGCACTTCGTCGGGAGCCAGCTCGAAGCGACGACCAGGAACATCGGCTAGATAACGGGTACAGAAGGCGAATCGGGTACAGACCGCGAGTCCGTCGCTTCCGGCAAGCACCGTTGCCGCGAAACGAAATTGGTTGTGAACCCCCGCGAAAATCTTGGCCTCGTTCTCGAAATCGTAAAACGCCAACAGCTTCTTGTTATCGAGGGCGGCCGCGAAGAACTGCGCAGTGGTCTTGTCGGTCGCTAGGCCCGTCGGAGTGATCATGCCTGCGATCCCTGCAGGCGCCGTGATCGCCTGCATGGTCTCTGCGAACACACTGTAGGTATTCACGTCGCCGCGCCCAGTCAGCGGATACCGTCCGCTGCGCAGGAGCATATGGGCCGTGCCGTCGGAGGCACGCAGCGTAGCGAGGTAGGCGTCGTGGAGCGACGGGTCCTCATCGGCCAGTGCAGCGATCATTTTCGTCCGTGTGGCTGCGGTCTTGGCGTCCGCGATGTCGGGCCGGTCGAGGGCGGCGAAGAACTCCTTGTCCTGGATCTTTACTCGCTCCCAGGGTGGGTTGCCGACTACGCACGAGAATCCACCGAGCCAGCCGGCGGCCGAGTCCACGTCGGCGGCTCCTGCCTCGGGTGCGGTGAAGATGCTGGGGAACTCGAGGTGCCAGTGGAAGAAGCGGTATTGGCGTGCGAGGTCGCGGACTGTGGCGAGTACGGGCGGCGAGATGGTGCTCGGAGACTCGGCGATGTGGCGCAGTGTGTCGTGAGTGATGCCCTGGCCGTGGTGCTCGGATTTGGGCTGCACGAAGGCGGCGCACCAGGCGTCAGCGACGAGTTTGCGGGCGGCGAGCTCGGGATCGGCTTCGAAGCGTCGCCACGCGTCGGCGCGCGAGCGAGCTGATGCGAGCGTGGTGCCCCGTGCGTCCTCGAGCGCGCGAGCGCGCTTCGCCAGGGTGGTGGTCTCGACGTCGATGCCGGATTCGTCGAACATGCTCAGCTGGTCGGCGCCGCGCAGCCGTTCGGCTTTGTTGCGGCCTTTGAGCTTGGCTGTCCAGGAAGTGTCATCGCCGGTGAGGACGGTGAAGGCGGCGTCGGGGATGTTCTCGTGTAGCAGCGTGGGAGTGGTACCTAGCAGGGCGTTGCCGACCTTGAGGTGGCTGTCGAGGAATGGTAGCGGGCGGGAGCTGTCGAAGGCTTCGAGCCAGAGGGCGACTTTGGTGATCTCGATGGCGAGGTCATTGAGATCGACGCCGTAGATGCAGTGCTCGATGACGTCGGCCGTGGCGTTTCGCAGGGCTCGTGGGCCTGGTTCAATGTCGCCGGTTCGTGCGGCCGCCAGGGCGGTGGCGATGCGCCGTGCGGCGGCGACGACGAAATGTCCGCTGCCTACGGCCGGGTCGACAACGGTGAGTGCGAGCAGCGCCGATTCCTGTTGGGGTGCGCGGCGAGCCTCGTCGATGAGCGGGTCCAGGGCTTCGTCCAGGACGAGAGCTATGAGCGCGGAGGGTGTGTAGTAGGAGCCGGATTTCTTCCGGTCGTTCCCCGCCGCGACGGCCAGGGTGAAGGTGCGTGCGGCGGCGTCGTAACGGGCGGTGTACGCCAGCAGTCCTTCGTAGACGCCGCCGAGCTCCTCGCTGTCGAGGTTGCGGTAGTCCACTGGTCGAGGGACGCCAGTCTGCGGGTCGATGATTTGGGAGAGGGCCCGGACGGCGGCGAGTAGGTGTCGGTTGGGAAGTCGGGCGGTGGCGAGTACGCCGAGGCTGTCTCGGGAGAACAACGAGGCCGCGAGGCCGGGCAGGGCGAGTGTGTCCAGCCCGTCGTCGGCGAGGGCGTCGGTGACGATGAGGTGGGCGTCCCACAGGTCGGTGTGCTGGGTTCCGGTGCGGGTCGCGGCGAGGGTGCGCAGCCGCGCGGTGGAGAAGTAGTCGACGTAGAGGGCTTGGGCGGTGGTGGTGCTGGTCTTGACGTTGTGCAGCAGGTCTCTGTCTTCGGCGACGAAGAGCACGATGAGTCGGTAGGCGATGCGGAGCAGGGCGCGGTGCAGGTCCTTGTCCGCGTCCGGGGAGTCGGCCAGCATCGCGATCAGGTCTCGGTTCGCGGGGTGGGAGACGAACCCGGTGCCGAGGTGGGTGAGCGCCCTGGCGACGCCCTCGCGCAGCGCGTCGAGTGCTCGGGCACCGTCGGTGATCGCTGCGGTGCGCCATTGCTCCAACCAGCAACTCTCCGGTGCGAGTACTGCGGCGGCGGGCTCGTCCTCTTCGTCGGTCTCGGCCGTGGAAGCCGGCCGGCTAGGGGCGATGGGGGTGAGTCGGCTGGCATGGACGGTGAGGAAGAAGAGCCGGAACTCGGCGTAGCGCTGGTTGTCGAAGATGTCGTCGAGGTCGAACTCGACATAGGACTGTTTGGTGAGGCTGGACGCGTCGCGCAGGATCCGCAGGGTGTGCCCGTTGGACACAAGGCCCCACAGACACGTGCGGTCGCGGTTGAGCAGGTCTTGCAGCATCGACTGCGGGGCGCGCGCGGCGACGCCGGGGGTACGGGTGTCCAGAGAGACACCTCCGCCGAGCAGGTGCAGCGGCGCGGCCGCGGAAGCCGTTGAGTCACCGGGTGGCCATGTCAGGCGGTGTGAGAGGGGGAAGTGTGCAAGTTCGGTCTCGCCCAGGCTGGGTGGGAGGTCGATGCCTGCGGACAGAGTCTCGGGGCGTCCGTAGCCGAGTTCATAGAGCAGCGGTAGCAGCCACCGTTCGCGAGTCAGTTTCGTGGCCGGATCGCCCTCGGGTAGCCGGTCGAGGGCGGCTCTCCAGGCGCGGTGGGCGCCGAGGGCGGCGTCCCAGGCGCGGGCGACGGCGGCGTTGATGGCCATGCCAGGGGTGAGTTGGTAACCCTCGGCGTTCTGTCCGGGCATCCGCAGGTCGACGGCCCGGGTGAGGGCTTCGCTGGGTAGCACGGTCCCGATGGTGCGGACGGACTGGAATGTCGACAGGGTGGTCATGAGCCGCTCCGGTCGGGCAGGTAGACGTACACGCCGAGTACGTCGGGTGGGGGCAGGAGGCGGGCGTCGAGCCCACGTAACCCCAGCCTGGTGCTGCGCCGTACGGCCCGGTGGGCCTCGATCGCGGCCGAGGCGACGTTCTCGCCGAGCTGTATGAGGTGTTCGTGCAGGGCAGGTATGCGGTCGAGGGCGCGCTGAAGTTGGGTGCGGGCGAGGTCGTCGTTGACGTTGCCGGTGGGCCGGGCCTGCAGCAGTTCATCCGTTGCGGCCTGATCGAGCCAGGAGATGTCGACACCGCTGGCGGTGAAGGCGAGGAACTGGGCGTCTTCGGCGATTTGGGTGATGGTGTGCCGTGAGCCGGGGACGACGAGCTCGACCCGGAACCGTGCGACGAGCAGTGTGGTGACGGTTCGCACGGCGGTGGTGCGGATGACCGCGGCACGGCGTGCTGGTCGCACGTTGTCGGGCAGCAGCGGGTTGAGGGCGGCGTCGAGGACGTAGCGGGCGATGGACCCGACGACATCGTCGGTGCGGGTAAGGAGAGGTTCCCCGGGCGGCGCCGGTAGGGACCGGTGGAACTGCAGGGTCGCGGACTTCGTCGGCGGCAGTTGATCGAGCAGCGCGCGGGGCAGTGTGTGGGTGCGCGCGCTGAACCCATCGGCGGTGTCCGCAAGCTGACCCGACATCAACGCCAGGGCGTCGCGGGTGAACCGTTCCGCGTCAGCCGGGCCACCGAGGGAGCGGCGGACGTCGGCGAGAGCCGCCTCGACGTCGTCGGGACGCAGGGTGGCCTGCCGGAACCGGGATCGGGAGGCCTTCTCCCGTTCGGCCGCGTCAACCCACTGGGTCACCACGGCATCGGCCGTCGCGGCGGACGTGGCGGCACCGAGATCGAGCATCATCTGTTCGGGTTCGGTACCGCGCAGCAGCAGCGAGTCCCAGATCGCCTCCATGACGGTGCTGGAGTCGACCGGGACGGGCACTGAGACCCCGGTGCTGCGTTTGATGGACTCGTGGCGGCGAATGAGAACGTCGAGGACGACGCCGTCGATCTTGTTATCGGCGCCGTAGTAGGTCACGGCCCGGACAGTAGGAGCGAGCTGGCCGAACCGGTCGACGCGACCTTCGCGTTGCTCGTGTCGGGTGGGGTTCCAGGCCAGGTCGTAGTGAACGACGGCGCTGAACCCGTCCTGCAGGTTCACCCCTTCGGACAGACAATCCGTGGCGACGAGCACGCGGGGCCCCGGGTGCGCGCCGAGGTCGGTGACCCGGGATTCGCGCTCTTCCGGGGGCAGGGTGCCGGTCACTGCCACCACCCGAATACCGCGGTGGGGTTTGGCCAGAGCGGTGGTGAGGTGTTCGGCGACGTACTCCGCGGTCGGGATGTAGCGGCAGAACACGATCGGCTGGAAGCCGTCGTTGAGCAGGGCGCTGACTATGGTGACCAGGCGTTTGAGTTTCGCGTCGCCCTTCACCCCGCGCAGCGCGGCGGCTTCGGCGGCGAACCCGAGCAGGCGTCGGCGGGCCGTGGTGTCGGGGTTGTCCTGCGGGGAGGTGTCCGCACCGAGCGCGGTGTCTTCCCCCTCGAGGGTTTCGTCGAGGTCGACATCGAGAACACGGGGGCCGGCGACCGCGTCCGCGACGTCGGTGCTGTCCACCTTGGCGAGGTCGGAGCGGTTGCGCAGGGTCTGCTCCGCGGCGGCGGGGCTCGACGCGATCGAGCGCAACAATGCGATGGCCGACCACCACCGGACCCGCCGGCGGACCTGGTTGAGCGCCGGGTCGGTGACCTGTTCACGGGCGTATGCCAACACCCGGTCGAACAGTCGCCGGTACTCCGGTGTGAGCCGGTAACTCTCCTCCGCGTGCTCCCGGTTCGGGAACGGGGTGTCCTCGGACAGATACTCGCGGATATCGGCCCGTTGGCGCTGGATGAGGAACCGGGCCAGAAACTTGCGGTCGTCGTCCCGCCCCGCGCCGGACAGGTCCGCCGGCAGCTCTCCGAGGCGGTTGTCGAGCAGGCCGACGAGGGATTGCCAGGCGCCGTCGTCACCGTTGTGCGGGGTCGCGGTGAGCAGCAGCAGGTGACGTGTCGGGTCGTCGGCGAGCCGGCGCAGCAACGTGTAGCGCTGATGGGCCTGCGACGATCCGGCGCTGGTCGGGGCGATGCAGGTGTGCGCCTCGTCGACGATGACCAGTTCTGGGCAGAGCAGGGCGAACTCATCGCGGCGGCTGCGCTGCTTGATGTAGTCAGTGGACACGATCAGGTGTGGGTAGTGCTCGTAGACCGTCGACCCGAACGGCACCGACCGCGCCAACCGGTTCGCGGTCGAGGGCAGCAGCACCTGCGCGTTGATCCCGAACTTGGTCCGCAGCTCGGCCTGCCACTGCGGGGCCAGCTGAGGTGAGCACAGCACAGCCAGCCGCCCGGCCTCACCGCCGGCGAGGAGCTCGGCGGCGATGAGTCCGGCCTCGATGGTTTTGCCGACCCCGACACCATCGGCGATCAGCAGCCGAGTGGTGTCCTGCGCCGCGGACATCATCAGCGGCACGAGCTGGTAGTTGCGTGGGCTCACCGACAGCGCCGCAAACGATCGGAACGGGCCCGCAGTAGCCCGAAACGACAGTCGCAGCGCGTCGCGCAGCAGCCGGGCGCGGGCCGCATCACCACGATCATCCACGCCGGGTATGTCGAACGTCGCCGCCGCCGGGGTGTCGATATCCGGGAGCAGGATCGTGGTCTCGTCGTCGCGGCCACCCAGCGGGCGGACCAGGAGCGTGCCGGGCGGTGAGCCGGGCAAGACGAGCCAGTCCCGTCCACGCGCGGTGACCAAGGTGCCGGGCCGGAATTCAGTGGAGGTCACGAGCCGATCTTTCCCTGACCGAACACGCTGGAGTTGGCCGCCACCAGCTGCGCCCAGCTGGGATGCGCCCCGCACACGTCGGTGCGGTTGCCCTCGTGGTGAAAACGCAGCACCATCCAGCCCGCTTCGTCCTCAAGGCGGGCCTGCGCGGCCCGATCCCGCTCGCCCTGGTGGGCGGAGTCGTGGACCGGGCCATCAATAAAGATCGCTACGTCGCCACCGGGGGTGTGGAAGGCGAAATCGGGGCGCACGTAGAACCCCTCGACGATCTGCTGCGCCACGTCGGGCAGCCGATAGCCGCGCTCGTCGAGGAACCGCAGAAACGACGACTCCAAGCCGTTGCAGTCCTTCTCCAACCGGGCCAGCAGGCTGGCGCGGTCCTCGCGGCCTGTCCCGTCGACGTGCAGGGTGATGCGAGTCAGTTGCCGCAGCAGCCCGATCACCGGGTGGCGGTCGAGGGACTGGTGGTCCCACTGGTTGGCGTAGGAGAGCAGGCAGTCGTAGCAGGCCTGCGCGCACGGTTCGGTGGCATGTTCGGCCTTGCCCAGATCAGCCCCGGTGTCTGGGTCGTAGTGCAACAGCTCGATAGCGCGCCTGGCCACACGCCGGATCGGCTCGGTTTCGGTGGCCAGACGGCGCAGAACACCGGCGCCGCCTTCGGCGGCTTCGAACATCAGCAGCACCGACCAGGCGTGATCACCGGTACGCCCGGGCATGGGCTCGGCCGCGAGTTCGTTGCTCTCCAGTTGGAACTCGGCTTCGACGGCCCGTTTCAGCGCATACATCGCGGCCATGCGCTGCTCGGCGGGAATGTGCGGAGCCAGCCGGATGAGCAGGGCGTTGCGGTGGTCCTCGACATAGGGCACGACCCGTTGAATTCGCTGATCCGGATCGGCAAGTGGGGCGCCCGGGGACGGGGTGAGGGCTGAGGCGGGTGCCCACCGCCCGTCGAGGGTGTCGAGGAGGTAGCCGCGTTCGGTCTTGTCCTTACGCCGTCGCAGACCGACGTTCATCCGGCGAATCAGTGCGGTGTCGCCGTAGCTCAGCTCCGCCAGCACATTCCCCTCCGTGTCGAGGAGTGTGCTGGTGAGCTCACTGGTCCGCTCACCGTAGGGTTCGAACCGGACTGCGGTGACGATGTCGTGTCCGGCCCGCTGGCGTTCCTCCTCATCGGCGCTGATCCGGTCCCGCCGACGGGTCTTCACCGCGAGCAGCTTCATCATCGACCCCATCTGCAGCAGCGACGTCGAACCGCAGTGCTCGCAGAGCTCGTAGCTGGTCGAGCCGTTGCTGTCATGCAGGTACCCGCACGCCTCGCAGCGTTTGATCTCGGTCAGGTTGATGCCGGTGCCGTCGTCGCGGGCCGGCAGGCTGACCCGGTTGACCTCATAGCGGGCGCCCTCGTGGTAGATGAACGCCTTTGGTCCGAACTCGCTGATCGCGAGGAACCGGGGGCGCTGCACGTAGTCGCCTTGGCCGTTGTTGCGGGTGCGGCGTTCAGCGGGGATGAACGCGGCGAGGGGAAGCCGGGGAAAGGAGTAGCCGGGCAGGAACCCTTCGGAGGCGAAGTAGCGGTAGGTGTAGAAGTCGCCTTGGCTGACCTCGTTGATGTCGCCCTTGAGTAGATCCAGCGCGGCGCGTGCTTCGGAGATCTGGCCGCGGGCCCGTTTCTTCGACGGCTCGGACGCGCCGATGGTCTTCAGGATGTCGTTGGCCGCGTCGAGTTCGGCGAGGGCCTCGGTATAGAGACCGCGCCAGCGCAGTAGCGCCTGCTTGAACCGGTGGGGCGCCCCGTTGATCGTGTCCTTGATCCAGTCCTCGCGCCACCACGGCGCCGAGGTCACCTCCGGGGTAGACAGCAACACCGCCCGCACCGCCGCCGCGGCTCTGCCGGCCGCAGCGGCGTTGGTGAACTTCGAGGTCACGTCCTCGTGCAGTGGTTGGCCCGGCAGCCCGACGTCGAGCAGGTCGGTCATGCTCGCCTTGAGATCCAGGCCGATCACGACCAGCCAGATCGCGTGCGCATGGGCCCGGACCAGATCCTGGTTACCAAGTTCCAGTCTGGGTGGGGCGACGGCGCCGGCGACCATGTCTTGGCTGCGCCCGAAGTAGTAGTTGTCGTGCGCGTTACCGGTGGCGCAGTAGGTGAGCACCACTGCCGGTTGCCCGGAACGCCCGGCCCGACCGGAGCGCTGCGCGTAGTTGGCCGGAGTCGGGGGGACGTTGCGCATGCCGACGACGTTGAGGCTCTTGATGTCGACACCAAGCTCCATCGTCGGGGAGCAGTACAGCACCGGTAGCTGCGCGTCGCTGAACCGTTTCTCCCGTTCCTGACGCAGCTCCGGGGTGACCTGGGCGGTGTGCTCGCGGGCCTCCAACCCAGCCAGCCCGGCGGCGGTCTCGGCGTAGAAGCGGCGGAAGTAGGGGTTCACCCGGCCTTCGGCGGTGTTGGTGCGAACCGGGTCCTGGGCGCGGTGCGAGCCGTCGCCGGCGCGCCACTCGATGATCCCGGCCTGGACCCGAAAGCCGGTCCGCCGGTTGCGTTCCTCAACCTTAGCCAGCAATCCGACCTTCGCCATCAGCGCGAGCAGGTCGCGGATGATCTCGTCCGCGTCAGCCACCTTCAAGGGGTGGTCATGCAAGGGGAATCGTTCCGGGCGACGCAGCCACCGCCCGTACTGGCCCAACCCCGACACGTACAGGTCATTGCCGACCCCGGGGGTGGCCCGGGGGCGTGGGCCCGGGTAGCAGGTCGCCGCGTAGACACCCTGCTCATCAGTCAGCACCCATGGTGCGCGGAGCCACTCCTCACTGGCCCGTTTGATGTCCTCATAACGGTCTTCGGTCAGATAGCCGGACTCGATGCAGATGTTGCGTCGCATCTCATCCAACAACGTCTGCATGATCCGCTGCCGGGTCCGCGGTTCTGCCCCGGCCAACCGCAGACCTAGCCCCGCCCACTTCGCCTCGTCGTGGGCGAGCTCCTCGAGGCCGGCGTAGGTCAGTCGCAGCTGTCCGGTCTGCTCGAGGTTGGGCATCGTGATCCGCCAACCCCGCCGCAGATCGGCCCACACCCGGTAGGCCACCGACTCCCGCAACGCCTTGGTGACCTTCTTCTTCGCGGCGTACTCGACGTCGGGATTGCGGGCGTAGTCACCGAGCTCGACTTTGAGGTTGTCCACGACGCGACGGCCGAGGTCGTCGTCGGTGAGTGGCTCGTCGGCGTCACGTAGCTGCGCCGCGCGCGCGGCCTGATACACCGCCGAGCGGACAAGCCCGACCAACACGAAGTCGTTGAAATGCCCGGCCTGCAGGCTGGCGTCTTGGCGGTTGTCGGAGAACGTGAGGAACTTCCGCGCCTCATCCTCGAGGTCAGGAGCCCCCCGCAGGGTGCGTACCACCGCCTGCGACAGCACCGACACCGCACTGGCCCGCCCTTCGGTGCCGAGGCTCGCTACTCGGGAGAACTCCGACTGGGCGGTGCTTTCGTAGCTGGTCTTGCACGTCGGGCAGAAGTCCAGGCGTTCGAAGAACGCCGCCGCAACGCCGCCGTCGATGACCACCGTGCCGAAGGTGTCCACCCGTACGCCTTCGGGCATACGCGGCCAGCGGGCCTTGTCCAGCGCGGGCCCGCCGCCGCTGGCTTCGGTGACCCAGTCATCCGGTACTAGGGGCAGCAGCGCCTCGGAGGACCGGTCGGGCCAGTCGGTGTCCCGGACCAGCAGCACCCCGGTTGCCTCGGCCTGTTCCCCGGTGCCCCCGTTGAGAACTCGCGGGCTGAACGATTGCCCGCCGCGATCCCGGTTCACCACTAGGTAGTCCTGGCCGCATTCGCGGCAGAACGCCAACGGGAACAGCGGTTGTCCAGACGGCCCTTGTGGGGCACTGCGCTGGTACTGGGTGGTGATGTAGCGCCGTCCGGGCTGGTCGAGGGTGACGTAGGCAGTGTCGCCCTTGCCGATGAACTGATGCAGCTTGAAGGCGAACAACGTCCGATTGTCTCTGTCGCGGGCCCGCGAACCCGCCAGCAGCGTGTCCCGCAGCGCCGCCTCACAGACAGCGGGGTCAGCGCCGGTCAGCTCGGACAGCTGCGCGCCGGCGACCTGTAGGCGGGCCGGGGCCCGCCGGGCGAGGTTGCCCTCGTCGTCTTGACCGAGCCCGAAGGTTTGCTCGATCCAGACTGCCAGGGCGTCCCCGCGCAGCCCCTCGTAAGTAACTGGTGGTGCCAGCGTGATCCGAGACCGCAGACGGTCAGGGTCGGTATCGCCGACCGTAGCCCGCCGCAGCGACTCGCCCACGATGTTGGCCGCCGGGATCGTCGTTCCAAACAGTCGGCTCGCCAAGGCCGCGACCTCGGCCCGCTGCGCTGCCCGGGTACCCGGGCCGGCCAGGGTGGCGGAAGTGCCGACGCACTGAAGCTGACGGGCGCCGATGGCACCTCGCAGCCGGCGGATCAACATAGCGACATCCGCGCCCTGGCGACCGCGATAGGTGTGCAACTCGTCGAGGACGAGGAAGGACAGATTCTCCGCGCTCGTGATCAGGCTCCCGCGTTCCCGTGGGCGGGTCAGCATCAACTCGAGCATCACATAGTTAGTCAGCAAAATGTCTGGGGGGCTGGCCAGGATGGCGTCGCGTTCGAGCTGGCTCTCTTGCCCGGTGTACCGCTTGAAACTCACCTGCGGCTTGTCCTTGCCGAGGAACTTCTCCAGCTCACCGACCTGGCTGTTGGCCAAGGCATTCATCGGGTAGACGACGATCGCGCGAACCCCGTGCCCGGAGCCGTCCCGCAACACGCGGTCCACAATCGGCACGATGTAGGACAACGACTTGCCCGACCCCGTTCCCGTGGTCAGGACGTAGGACTCGCGGCGCGCGGCGATCTCGATCGCATCGGTCTGATGCTTGTGAAACGCGATCTCCCGGCCGATGGGATCTGTGTCGTCGCGGTAGCGAAAGATGTCGCGCGCGGCCGGATGGAGCAACCCACGATTGACCAGGTCTCCCACCGAGCCGCCAGGTCGGAAGGCGGGGTTGAGCGCCAGCCACGGCTCTGGCCACATCAGCCCGTTTTCGACCTCCCGCTCAACCTTCTCCAGGACTTCAGGGTCGCGAATGTTCAGGAACCCCCGCACGAAGGACTCGTAGTCAGCGAGCACGTCGCCGAGCACTCCGAACGCATCCATTGGACCCCCGGGGTCAAGTCTCGCAGTGACGCAAGACACTCGCCGACCGTATCGACCGCGACCGACAAATTGATACAGCTCATGGACACAGATCCGTCCCAGCTAGCTGGGCTGCCAGAACTGGGCCGCAAGTGTTCCTGGCCCCGGCAGGTGCCCCTGTTCTCCAAGCTCCGGGGCACCAGCTAACGGGCTCGACGCCATGGTTCCGCGCGATGTTGCCATCCAGCGAGCGATCGCGGCCGCCATCGGCAACGGCTCAGGGGCTGAACAGGTATGCAAGGCTGCCCTCACCGCACTCAGGATCGGCGAGCAGCTGAAGTCCGCGCGTTGCTCGGCCTACGTAGCGTCATTCCGTCAGCGCCTGGGCGCGATGGGTCCAACTACCGCAACGCGGAGGTTTCTCGAGGACTCCTCGACGGCTCGACTGTGGACGTCGAACGTCAACGAATTGGCCGTAAGCCGATTCGCCTGAAGGCCGTGCTGCCTCATACGTGCTGGCCTGACCCTCGTCAGCTCGGAGGCAGAACCTCGTTTGTTGATTCAGGACACTGATCGATTTTTGCTCGCACTAGGCCATTCGAGCGCATTACCTTGCGGATCCCGCCTAGATCCACGATAAAGTTTGCGACCCCGCACAAGGCGCAACCCTACTGGAATATCGAGGCGGACGCCTGCGCGCTTCTAGTCGGAGGTCGTCTTGCCTT
Source organism: Pseudonocardia sp. Cha107L01 (assembly GCF_052566575.1). Taxonomy (NCBI): domain Bacteria; kingdom Bacillati; phylum Actinomycetota; class Actinomycetes; order Pseudonocardiales; family Pseudonocardiaceae; genus Pseudonocardia; species Pseudonocardia sp. Cha107L01. The sequence goes on along the minus strand of NZ_CP199579.1, from coordinate 1,538,462 downwards.
GGAATCCACCGATAGACGTAGTGGGAGATCGAACCGCTGTTCGCATTGGGGCGTCAGATCTGGCAGACGATGGAGCTTGTGGCCGTCATCTTGCGCTCAAAGTTCGACAGAGCATCAAGAAAGTAGATGGATGGTCGAGAATATTTCCATCGGGAAATCGCACGCCCTTCCCTCTGGATGACATCATAAGCTTGCTTGTCGATTCGCACCTCGCCTCCAACATTGAAGACTACAACGAGTTGCGAAATTGGCTAGATAAACGAATTCGACTGCGAGGGATTCATAAGCAAGTGGTTCCATTTGTGACACACGCAGTCGAGAATCTGATCGACGCGCATGAGGCGATAGAGTCCGAGCTGGGACCGCTTCGCCTCCTTACACGAAACCCTGAAATTGGCCCCCCCGGTCGACAGCTATGGGTCTGGGCGCCTCTCTATACGGCGAGTGGCGGAATTCGCGAAGTGCGAAAGTTTCGCATGGGCACCGCGAGAGGAGACGCAGATCCTCGGGACCGTCGATGGACAGCCTCCGCCGCCTATGTCGCCGCCAATTTTCGCGGAGGTGAGACCCCAACCCGTATTCGTGTGGTTGAGATTGGATGTTACGACGGAATCGTTTTGGTCTTGTTTGACGGTACTCCGGATGAAGCGCGCACGCTCTTCAATGATCAGACACGGCAACGTGCGTCAGCACTCGCCGATGAAGATCACGTATCAGCCTGTCTCTCTTGCGGAAAATGCAAGGCCGCAGGCTCGTGTCGAAGTCTGACCAATCTTGATGGTTTTCTCGGCCAGTCCGGGCGCGGGCATGAATCTCGCGCAGTCTCGCCTTCTGCATTGAGGCAATACCAGCTCTGTCCGGCGCAATGGTTGCTTGAGTCCAACCTTCGTCTTCCTGCGGAGCGAACCGAAAGCGCAGGAGCAACTACCGGCCGACTAGTACACCATTGGTTGGAAGCAGCCCACTCCCGAGGCGTTCGCTGCACGGAGGCGGATCTGCCCAGTCCCGGAGAAAGTCAATCGCCGGTTGACGATCTCGCCGGTGACGATTATGCGCGCGCATATCCATATCTAGTCAACCATGTCGACGGTTGCCCGCTTCGGCTCGAAGGTACACGAGTGCTGGATCAGGAGAGCACTGTTCGAGGATATGACCACATAGCCGAGGTTGTGCCAGTCATGAAGCCGGACCTCGTATATGCTCGTGACGGAGTCTTAATTATACGAGAACTTAAGACAGCCGAAGCTCAGTATGGTGGCGGCAGAGATGACGCCTACAACAAACACATACAAGTACCGTTCATGATATCCATGCTCGCATCCGGATTGGCTACTCACTATGGGTTCGATTGCAGCCTAGTCGAATTAGAATTGATAACCAAGGATAGTCAGTCTGTATGGTCTTGGGACGTTGGAGATGCAGCGGTCACGGCTGTAGCTCGCGGGGATGTGAGGCGCGCAGCCGAGGATTGGCACGTAGATAATGAATGGTCGACTACCATCGGTCCTCACTGCGAATGGTGCCCGGTCTCCAGATGGTGCCCAGACCGGGACGCCTGGCAACTTACAAATCCCGACGCGAAGGGCGCTACCCGCCCCACTGATATGGGCGGAAGCTTGGATGAGCCTCCGCCATTCTGATGGAGTAATTCCTGCAACTGATATCCCTAGCGCTCGGCACAAGGTGAGGGAAATGGGCGGGAACGAGGTTCCTCGGACACCTAGTCCATCAATGATGCCCCGCAAAAGGCCCCTGATCCCGCCCGCTACGGCACCGAAAATTCGTGCGCAGTTCGCAGTCGCCGACGAGGTCTCGCAACGTGGGTGGGCCAATGCTCTAGTCTGGCCGGATACCGGCGTCCTTCTCGTAATCGGCAGCCGGAGCGACCTGCCTGAGCGGTTTCGCGGGCACTATAAGAACCGAGTACGCATAGCGCAGCCGGTCGATCGTGAACTTCGCGGTCTCTCAAACAGGCAGGAGGACTCTCCTCCTGAGGCCTATAATCGTTCAGCGGCGGCAGCCCTAGCGGTTCGCAACCTACTTGTAGCGCAGCCCCCTCTGCAAGTCGTTGAGCTTACAGAAACTGATCTTCCAAATGTCGATTTGATCAGAGAGCAGCTCAAAGGACTATCCGGAGACGCCTCTAAGAAACACGGCGGCGAGGCTGCGGTAATCGTCTTATCTTCCCGATTCAAAATTGAAACCGGGAAGCGTCAGATATTCTTGTCGAATGATGGCGCGGCAAGCGTCGTCGCGCGGCAGCATGGGATTCCAACGCGCCATGCTGGAGATGTAATTGCGGAAATAAGTTGTGCGGATTCATCGCTCGGCGCCGATGAGTGCCTCAGCATATTTCGCGACTCCCTCGCCATCTCTTCTCCGCCGGCACATTGTCGACCGACAACCAAAGACGCGTTCGAATGCGACGGCAACGAAGATAACAGCTGCCCAAAATGCGATGGACTCGACTAGCCGGTTGGGAAGTCTTACGTCCAGCCTTGCTTCAGCAACACCTGTTCCGTTTCGGAGCGATCTGCGCCCAACAAATCCGCAACAACCTGGGAGCTTACCCAGCCGTTTCTATATGCTTGAAGCGCTCGTTCAACAAGAAGGGGCGAGCCCGATGGCTCCCCTTCCCGGTCGGACAAACGCTGCCACGTCTCTGCGAAGCCCGACAAGGACATGATTTCACTCACCCTTTGCTCTAAGATGAAATTCATGTCTCTTGCTGTAATGAATCCATCATACTGGAGAGTTCGTGCTATTGCTTCCCGGCTCAAACCCCAACGAATCATTAATTGGGCAGTAGTAGCCAACAGGTCGCCGTTATAGACAGGGGCGTCGTTCATCGCCTGCTTGAGCGAGCGTTTCGGGAGCAACAGATTTCGCGCAAACGAATCTGCGCGACGTTCGGGCAGCAGGTCGGGAGAGTCGACGTTATCGACTATGACCTGACCCTCATCATCGTAAAGTGCATGACAAAGTTCGTGCGCCAACGTGTAACGCTGTCTTGTCCATGCCTCTCGGCACGAAATGATAATTACCCGGGAAGTGTACCCTTCCCGTTCATCTCTGACATTGAGCCCAGCTACATTATCGGGCAGTTCTAAGAATGCAACCGGGAAGCCGAGTCGTTCGACCAGGCTAACCAAATCATCGATAGGTCCAGCGCCCAGACTGAGGCCATCTCGCACCCTAGCCGCACTCACTTCGCCCGCGCGTACGTAAAGCGGGTCAGTGCTCATACTCACATTGGCAAGTGGGTTCGATACGCGTCCAAGCCACGAATCCAAGAGGGCCTGATATTGAAGAAGCTTCTCGGCATATTGCAGCGCCGCGTTTGGGGCCTCAGTAGACTGGAGTGCTCCCAGTCGGAGTGATACACCGAGATGGCGGTTGATTGGGACTTGACCTGACAGGACCGTGGCGGGCACCTCTAGGACATCGGAGAGCGCCACAAGATCGCTAGGAGTGAGCTGGTGCCGGTCAGTTAAGACGTCATCGAGGGTCACGCTATCTGGAAGTTGCAATACAGCCTCGACATCTGTGGCGAGAACGCCGAGGTTGTCGATCAGCATCGCGATTCGCTGTCCGACAGTGGAGGGTTGTGCACCATGAGTCACGAGGCTCACCTCCTAAGCTCAGCTGGCCAGCGTCCATGTGAGTCTGATTGCATCTAACACCGCGAGGCTGCCCGCCTCCTCGCCAACAGTATGGACCTGCTCCGACAGTTCCAACCGGCTTGTGGGTTGAACACGCGCTGTGGATCGCTTAGCGATGCTAGGCCACAGGGTGAAGATCACTCCAGACTGTGGCCCTCGACATGACCGTCCCCGCGGTCCAGGAACTAAAAAGGTGCCCACTCACGCCGGCTTCCCCCCGTTTGGATGGCACTAACCCGTTTGCTGATCTCCCGGGCCGCCGAGTCGTCCTCACGAGCCTTACCTGCCAGCCAGAGGGTCATCGAGAGCTCGCGGTAGTCAGCAAGCGTTGCGTAACCGGCCCAGGTCATGATGTCGAAGCCGTAGACCTCGACGAAAGTTCGGTACTCCTGTCGGGTGTGCCAGCCGAACCGGTCGTAGAAGAGTGCCGTCTGGACTAGGTCCCACTCGCGGGGCCCCTTGGCGAAGCTGTCGAGGTCGATGAGCACAGGGTCGCCGTCGTCGCTCAGGATGACGTTGCCGACGTTGGCGTCTCCGTGGATCGGACCGTATCCCAGAGGGAAGCTGAGGCGCTCGTACTGTTTCGCCAGTTCAATCGCGCGCTCCCGTAGGAACTTGGCGTCGTTCTCGTCGATGCCGTCCAGGTTGCCGAGCCGGTCACCTAGATGCATGAACGGTTCAAAACTTGGGAGCTTCAGCGAAGCCGGCGGAGTCAGCGCGTGAAGCTGCCGGATCAGAGCAGCTACCTGAGCGACCGGGGCGTACTCCTCGCGCTCGGAGACGGACTGCCAGGCGGTCACCGCGTGGCCCTCGATGTCTATGGGTTGCTCGTCATGGAGCGCACGCGTTGCCGAGTACCCCGCATCTTCCAGCCAGCGCGCGACCGCGACCTGTTTCCGAGCTTCATCCAGTGGCCCGGGGTCGCGGGCGATCCTGACGATCACCGGCTTCTCCAGCCGGAAGACGGCGTTCGAGCCGATCCGGATCAGGGTGGCTCCCTGTACGTCGAGATCGAGCTGCTCGCCGGCGACGGCCAGGAGGCGATGGGCGGTCTCTTCGGTCAGGCTCACAGGCGGTGTCTTCCTCACGATGGTCTCGCCACGCCCCGCCGAACGTACCCGTCCGACGAGCGGTCCACGTAGCCGTAGATCTGCTGAGTAGCCTTCATCTGCGCCCGGCAACCGACCTCTGGACGATAGCCAGGGCAGTCTCAGTTCCAGTCTCATTCGTCCCCATCTGCTGCAGTCCGACCCTAGGTCGACGGCCGACCGAGCGAGGTCATCGACGGGGCTGACCTCTCTGGAACACCGCGCCGCCCAATTGGAAAGCGTGTTGGGTGTTACAGCCCTCGCGGGTTCGAATCCCGCATCCTCCGCCAGCGACCTGCGACAACGCCGGGAACCCAGATGCGGGCGGCCCGGCGTTCTGGCGTTTGGTCTCGATTTCGGTCTCACTTGTCCCGGACGCTCCCCAGATGAGGCCGCCCACTCGCTGCGCCACGTCACCCCGGATCGCGCCGGTCATGCGCTGGTAGCGAGCGGCCATCGCGGTCGTGGACCAACCCATCAGGCCCATCACCGTGCGTTCAGGAACACCAAGGATGAGCAGCACCGTCGCGGCGGTGTGTCGGGGGTCGTGCAGCCGACCGTCCCGCAGACCGGCGGCCGCCAGGAGCCGCTTCCAGTGGTGGTAGTCAGTGCTCGGGTTCACCGGCTCTCCGCGCGGAGTGGTGAACACGTACCCGGAATCTCGCCAGAGCTGGGCCGCCGTCTCCCGCTCGGCGGCCTGCTCCTCCCGGTGCTGCTTCAGCAGCGACACCAGCTCATCGGGGAGCCCGACAGCACGCCGGCCGGCCCGGGACTTCGTGTCGTTGGTCTCCGGCCGGATCGACTTCCGCTTCGGGCAGAACCCGGGCTTCTTCGCACAGGTGTCCCCGCAGCCGTGTGCGTACATGGCGTCCGGGATGAGCAGGGCGAGCTCGTGGGCGATGCGACGTGGACCCCAACGCGGGTGTTCCCGGCGCATCTCGCAGACCCAGTCTCGACCTGCACCGACGCCTGATGCGGGCAGGCCGAGGGCTTGTGGGATCGATCCATCAACCCCGCCAGGCCGCTCTCCCGGTAGCGGGTCAGCCAGGTATGCAAACTCTGCCGCGACACCCCGAACTGGGCCGCGACCACGCTCTTCGGCTCGCCACGCTCAACCGCTAACACGGCGCGAGACCGCTGTTCGACGGCGGCGCGTGGCGCGTGCCGGCTTTGCCGGCCCACTCGGCTCGCGCCTTCTGCCTCCGGCCCGGGCGCGGCCGGCGGGCCGAGCCGGCCCTACATCGCGAGGCGACACACAAGCCCCAGCGATGGCTGGCGCCAACGGGGTGTACAGAACAGTCTCTTGCGCGCACACTGCAGGTGGTATCCGGTTGGATCGGATGCAACCCACCTCGGGGAGGCCTCCGACCCACGCCACGGGTTGGAGCGCTCGTCAGGCCCAGATGCATGCGGATGTCCTCCGCACCGCCACGACTTCGATGGCGGACTCTCTGGCCTTCTCGCCGCCACATGACCCAGGACTGGGTCAGGAACGCGAGAACGAGCCATGAGCGATCCTTCGGTCAATGCTTCACCGCCGGAACAACCGGCCGGCCTGGAGCTCCACATGCAAGTCAAACCACCAAGCCTCGTCATCCTGTACGTCCGTGGTGACATCGACGTCGCGACCGCTCCCGAACTCGAACGCGCCCTGCAAGACATGCTCACTGCCGCCCAACCTGTGGCCCGGTTGACCGTCGATGTGTCGGCGGTCAGCTTCATCGGTGCTAAGGGACTGAGGGCTCTGGAGACCGCCGCCATCGAAGCGAACTACAGCGGACACCAATTCGATCTGTCCGGATGCTCCTGCTACTTGATCAAGCTACTGGACCTGCTCGATATGACAGTCCTGTTGCCGGTCAAGGCGGCCTAACTCAACTCCGCCTCGAATGCGACACGTCAGAGGTCGAATTGCAGCTAACTGTAATTTCGCTGGCGTACGGACTCCATGGCAAACCACTCGGACGGCCCGGTGGTCTCTGGTCGCCTGGACACCGACACCGAGAAGCAGCTCACGGTGCTGATTGCGCATCGGGCTTGACCTCGTAGCTACAAGACCCCGGGGGTGCTCGGCGTAAAGCCATCCCTGGTGCCATGCGATCGTGGCCACGAGTCGCAGTGCTGTGGGTACGTCGACCTTCTAGATCATCGAGGGCCTGAGCCACGATCGTCCCCACCTGGATGGTAGACGGTCACCGACATCGCATGACGCTGAGTATGGATAGGGCCTCGGCCGCCAGGGCGGCTGCGGTGCAGCCGGGCGGGGTGCACCGCCCGCACTGCCCGTCGTCGGTCAAGGGATGGGCTTCAGCGAGCACCCGCGCTCTGTTGTCGATGAGCAGGAACTGCACCGCCGCCGACCATGCGTCCATGTGAGCACTCCAGGGCTCGTCTGGTCGCGAGGGCCGGGCAAATTCGCGGGGTCCATGCGAATGAGGTCTGGGACAGTACGCCTGTCAGCCACAGCTGGCGGTGACATTGTGGCAAATCCTTCGTTCGCTACCCCCCGATGAGCTGTTCAGTCGAACCTCGTCTGCCGTTTGACCGGTGCGGCACGGTGATCGTTCGCGCGGTCTCACTTTTGGTCTCATTCACTGGCATTCGCCGCAGTCCAACGGGTCACGGACAAGCAGTCCAGCCCCAGGCCAGGAGCGAGCCGACCACCGCTGGACAGCGCCGTGGAGACTTGGAAAGCGTGTTGGGTGTTACAGCCCTCGCGGGTTCGAATCCCGCATCCTCCCCCAGTGACCAGCGGGAACGACGAGCCGCCGGGTCCCCGAGCGGCCCGCCGTTCGGCGTGGTTGCAACTCTGGTGGCATTCGGCGCCAGCTCACCCCGGTGAAGGCCTGGTCGAAGTCCTTGTCGTCGAAAAGCTCTCGTGCCAGTGAGGTCTTGGCGTAGGTAGGGCAGATGCCGTTGACTCGGATGCCGTCTTTGCCGTACTCGATGGCCAGGCACCGGGTGAGATTGGCCTGCGCACCCCTTGGAGATGTTGTAGACGGACTGGTTGGGGTTGGCGACCTCGTCGGACTTGGTGACGTCGCAGTTGACGTAGACGGCTCGACCGCCGGCCTTTTCGATGGTCTCGGCGGTGGTCAAGGTGGCGTCGGCCTCGAAACCGCCGGTGTTGGGCTTCTCGTGGACGTCGCTGACGACGATCTTCGCGCCTTCGGCGGCGCATGCTTTGGCGATACCTCGACCGCCGGGCTCCGAACAGGTCAGGGCGCGAGATGCTCGAGGAACCAATCACGCGCGGGCCCGCTGGAGACGTCGAAACCCTTGACGTAGGCGTCGAAGTGCCCGCCCGGGAGCAACTGCAACCTCTTGGGTTCCCGCGCCTTCTCGTAGGCCCCGATCGCCAGTTCCGTCGGGGTCAGCACGTCATTGCGGGCGGGCAGCATCAGCAGCGGTGTCGGCGCGATGTGGGCGATGTAGGAGGCCGGCTCGTACTCGGCGAGCATCTCCACGCTGCGCAGCGTGACCTCATTCTTCCATGACGGGGCCCGGGTCTTGCCAGTTTCGGTGAACCACTGCCACGAGTCCGGCGTGGGCAACGCGGAGGGGGCAAGGGGGTCTTCGGCGACCACGGGCACCATGGCGGGCGGGTCGCCCTGGAAGCGGGCCAGGCGGTCGGCATCGAACATCTCGCGGAACCCGTCGAGAAAGTCGGCGCGGACCAGCGCGCGCAGATTGTCATGGCCGCTGACCAGCGGAACCTGGCTGACCACGGCCTTGACTCGACGGTCGATCGCCGCGACGACCAGTACGTGACCGCCGGAGTAGCTGCTGCCCCAGACTCCGATCCGGTTGCCGTCGGTCTCGGGCAGGGTGGTGGCGTAGGTGATCGCGTGGCGGTAGTCGCGGACCTGGGCCCACGGGTCGATCTCCTGGCGCGGTTCGCCGTCGCTGGCGCCGAAGTTGCGGTTGTCGAACACCAGCGCGTTGAGTCCGCCCGCGGCGAAATGCTCGGCGTAGCGGTCGAGGTACATCTCCTTGACCGCCGAGTAGCCGTGCGCCATGACGATGGTCGGCGCCGGCCCAGTCGCTCCCTCGGCGGGATAGAACCAGCCTCGGAGCGTCACGCCCTCGGCATTGAACTCGATGTCACGTCTGGCCATGCTGGTGCCTCCCGGAGCCTGAACGGTCGGCCGGAGGAGAGCGCCGGCTCAGCCTCGGGCCGTTGTGACCCCAGTCTCATAGGGTCGTTCCGCACCGCGTTGAACTGCTGCGACAGGCACTTGAACGGCTGCGCCAACACCGGCCCCACTCTGTGCGCGACCGCGGTAGTCAGTCGGGGAACTGCCGTAATGAGCCTTGAACGTACGGCTGAAGTGGCTGGTGTCGGAGAACCCCCACCGGTGAGCGATCACCGAGATCGGCCGGTTGGACCTGGTCAGCTCGTCGCGCGCGCGGGCCAGCCGACGTACCCGGACGACCTCGCTGACGGTCTGACCGGTGGCGTTGAAGACGCGGTTGACGGTGCGGGTCGAGACGCCGTGTGCGTTGGCGATCGCCGCCGGAGTGACAGCGTCGTCGAGGAGGTGTTGCTCGATGAAGCGGTCCATCGCCGCGCGCAATGCCGGGCGCGCCGCACCGGTGGTCGGGACGTCGCCGTCGGTCCGCAACGCACCGATGAACAGCTCCAGCGTGGCGTTCCGGGCGGCACTGATGGCCGCCGAGTTCAGGTCCGGCAGGGCCTGACTCAGGGTGTCGAGGTAGGTGGTGAGCAGTCGCGTCGCGGGGGCGAGTCCGTTCAGCATTACCCCGCCAGTCATCCAGGCGCGGCCGCCGACCTCGTCCAGTGCCGCCCGGGGGATCAACAGGCTTCGCTTCGACAGCGTCTCCCACACGGCGAACCGGGCCGGCTTCGTGCTGTCCCAGGCCACCGCGTCCCCAGCGCTGAGGTCCGCCTCCGAGTCGCCCTGAGTCACCGTCTCGCGGCCAGCCCGAGTGATGAGGACAACGACGAATTCACCATCGGTCTCCGCGACCTGGCGTCGCTGTCGTGTTCCCGAACACGGCCCGCACTCGCAGTCCACCAAGGCCAGGTCATCGATCCACCAGCGACGCACCCAGGCCTCGAACACCGGCTCGTCAGGCGCGCTCGGAACACTCACGCTCCAAGGCAGATGCGTGGCCGAGAGCATCTGCTGCCAGTCCTCGGTCCGATCAGTACCGCCGGGATCAATCGCCCAGAACTCGTCACCCCGTGCCATCAGCGCCTCCCGCCGGACACCGCCGTCGAACAGCACCACTGACCGTAGGCAGTCCAGAAGACCATGTCACGGGCCGATCGGCCGAACAGCCAGAGCCAGCGTGGCCACAACCAGCGGCACCGTCTAGAACGAGCGCGCCAGGGATGAGGACATCCACGACTCGACTCGGGTCCGACGCCAGACGGACGCGGACAGGCCATGCTGAGCCGGTGCTGTGAACCCAATATGAGGTTGCTGAGTTCGATCACCCACGGGTGCCGGCGCACGCTAGCTTGGTAGGCATGGACATGCTCCGCCGCCGACTTGGCGGATTGTCCCTGCTGGCCACGGCCGGCCTCCTGGCTGGCTGCGGACAAGCGGCGAACGCTCCTACCGCGGCCGAAGCGTCCAAGCAGGTTAACGGGGTGTGGCGTTCCGACGGCTACGGCCTGGTGATCGAGGTGGCCAACGGGCAGGCTCAGACGTACGAGACCACCTCGCTGAGCTGCATGCCGGAGAAGCCAAGCCCCCTGGTTTCCGGCGCCGACCCGACCGGCGCGGTGTCCTTCGGCCGCCACGACCAGCCGGAGGAGACCCTGCGCCGCACCAGCGCCACCCAGGGCGAGCTGCGCCTGCTGGGCACCGCCGCCGACATCGACCTGGTGGCCATCCCCGCGATCCCGGCGGAGTGCACGCACCCGATGGCCAAGGACCCGCTGACCACGTTCGACACGTTCTGGGCCAACCTGGCCGAGAACTACAACTCCACGGTGCGCAAGCACGTCGACTGGAACGCACTGCGCAACACCTACCGCCCGCAGGTCAACGCGAACACCACGCCGGCACAGCTCTACCAAATCATGATCAACATGGTGCAACCGCTGGGCGACGCGCACATCGAGATCAGCGGGCCGGATGACGACAACTACGAGGGCTTCCGGCCGGGCACCCGCTACACCGACGGTCCCGGCGGCATCAAGAAGAAGGCCGCGGTGACGGCGGTCGACGCGCACCTGCACGACCTGGGTGTGCGGGACATCCGCACCTGGGGCAACGGCAACCTGGCCTACGCCGACCTCCCGGACGGGCGCGGTTACCTGCGGCTCACCGCCTTCCAGGACTGGGACACCAAGCCGGACAGCTATCTGGCCCGGCAGGCGCTGCTCGACCAGGTGCTGGACGAGGTGTTCTCCGACGCGCACGTGAAGGCCTGGAAGAGCCTGGTCATCGATCTGCGCTACAACGACGGCGGGGACGACGAGCTGGGGCTCAGCCTCGCCGGCCGGATGACCGACCACCCCTACCCCGCCTACACCAAGATCGCCCGCAACAGCCCGACCGACCCGACCAAGTACGGCCGCGCCCGGGTGGTCACCGTGGCGCCGACCGCCGGCCGCCCGCACTACACCGGGCCGGTCCGGCTGCTCACCAGCGACCTGACCATCAGCGCCGGCGAGACCTTCATCGAGGCGATGATGCAGCGCCAGCCCGCCGTCACCCGGGTCGGCACCACCACCCAGGGCGTGTTCGCCGACAACCCCGACCGGAAGCTGCCCAACGGCTGGACGGTCAGCGTCGGCAACGAGGACTACATCGCCCCCGACGGCCGCAACTACGAGGGCCCCGGCATCCCACCCACCACCACGGTGCCGGTCTTCACCCCCGACCAGCTGGGCAGCCACCAAGACCCCGCACTGGACCTGACCACCAATACCCCCTGAGCCTCCGCCCTGTCCGAAGCTCCGGGACCGCCGGTAAGCACCCCCACCTGGTCCTCGAGCCGTGAACTCAGGCCGACCGGGTTCCGGTGCTGAGGTCGTCGGTGCCCAGTACGTCGTGGCCGTACACCCCGTAGAGCCAGTTCGTCTGGTAGACGGTGTCGAGGTAGCGCTCGCCGAGGTCGGGGGCGATGGCTACCGCGGTGAGTCCGTCGGTGTCGTGCTCGGCCAACCAACTCGTCGCGCCGCTGACCACCGTGCCGGTCGAGCCACCGAACAGGAACCCACGCCGGGCCAGGTCGTGGCAGGTCCGGACGGCGTCGGCCTCCGCCACGCACACCACGTCGTCGACATAGGACTCGTCCAGCAACGGCGGCCGCACGCTGGTACCCAGGCCGGGGAGCATCCGCGGTCCGGGTGGGCCACCGAAGGTCACCGACCCGACGCTGTCCACCGCCACGATCCGCACCGACGAGTCGCGGTCCCGGAAGTAGCGGGCACAACCCATGAGCGTCCCGGTGGTGCCGGCACCGACGAACAGCACGTCCAGCCTGGGGAACTGACGGGCAATGGCCGGCGCGGTGGTGAGGTGGTGCGCCTGCCAGTTGGCCGCGTTCTCGTACTGGTTGAGCCAGACGTACCGCTCGTCCTCGGCACACAGCTCGCGCACGTACTCGATCCGCGCCGCCAGGTAGCCACCGGTCGCGTCGGGCTCTGCGATGACGTGGACGCAGCTGCCCAGCGCCTCCATCAGCTGGCGGCTGGCCAGGTTGCACCGGGAGTCGGTCACGCACAGGAAGCGGTAGCCGCGGCTCGCCGCGATCATGCTCAGCGCCACGCCCAGGTTCCCCGAGGAGGACTCGAGCAGGGTCGAGCCGGGCCGTAACCGCCCCTCGCACTCGGCGGCGGCCACCATCGCGGCGGCTGCCTTGAGCTTGATCGACCCGGCGAAGTTGAAGCCCTCACACTTCAGGTACAGCGAGTGGCCGACGACCGACCCCAGGTCGACGAACAGATCCTCCTGGTTGAAAGCATCCGGAGTGGCTATGACTGGCATCGTCGCCCCCTCATCTCCCCTGCGTGACCGCTGTTTCCGTTCACCGCGTCGCACCGCTCATCCGTACCGACTCAGCTCATGGAAGAAGTCGTCCACCACGTGCAGCTCGCCGGATCGGTGCACCTGGTCGTAGACGTACTTGCCCACCGCGAGATCGAGCACGCCCAGGCCGAACGGCGAGAACACGATCGCCCGATCGGTCGGCACAGCCACCCGCCCGGCGATCACGTCGGCCAACGTGCCGGCCAGGAAGTCCCGCCGCCCGGTGAGCTGCTCGGCCAGGTGCGGCGAGGTGTCGGCCTTGAGGCAGTGCTCGACGTCATCGACGATGTTGCAGCTGGCCAGCACGATCTCCGGCGCGAGGTCGCGCAGCGACACGTGCAGCACCAGCGGGTTGTGCTCGAACCAGCTCACCTCGTGCACGTGCGGCCGCCCGGCCACGGTGGCGAAGACGATCAGGTCGCTCTCCCGGATCAGCTGCCGAGGCTCGTCGTGCACGGTGATGCGTCCGGTCGCGCCCGAACGCCGGAGGTAGTCGGCGAAGCCGGTCGCGCTGTCGGTGGCCAGATCGTGCACGCCGACCTCGTCGAACGACCAGCCGGTGCCGGTGAGGAACGTGTGGATGTAGCGGGCGATCAGACCGGTGCCGACGAATCCGACCCGGGTCGGCCTCGGCCGCCCCAGGCTGAGCCGGTCGGCGGCCAGCGCCGCCGAGGCCGCCGTCCGGGTCGCGGAGATGATGGAGCTCTCCAGGCAGGCGAACGGGTAGCCGGTGTCGTGGTCGTTGAGGATCAGCACGGCGGACGCCCGGGGGAGGCCGCCCGCCACGTTGCCGGGAAAGCTGGAGATCCACTTCAGCCCGTCGACCCGGAACGGCCCCCCGAGCGAGGCGGGCAGCGCGATGATCCGCGAGGACGGACGGTCCGGGAACCGCAGGAAGTAGGACGGCGGGTTCACCGAGTCACCGTCGCCGTGCACCCGGTAGGTCTGCTCGACCAGCTCCACGATCTGCTTCTCGTTCCCGGCCAGCGCCCGCTGCACCTGGGCGCCGGAGATCACCGCGAACGGCGGCACCGCGCGGGTGCCACCCGGGTCGGTCGGCACGTCGCTCATCGGCCGTCCAGCCGGACCGGGTCGATCATGCTCACCAGTACCTCGCGCGGGCCGGTGAACACCTCGCGGCTGTGCGCGGTGCCGATGTTGTCGACGAGCAGCAGGTCACCGGCCTGCCACGGCTCACGCGCGGTGTGCGCCTGATAGATCTCGTCGATCAGCGCCACGGTCCGCGCGTCGATCGGGTCGCCGTTGCCGAAGCGGGTGTTGAACGGCAGCCCGTCCGGCCCGTAGTCGTCGATGAGGTACTCGCGCACCTCGTCCGCCAGGGTCCACTCGTTGAGGAAGGCGATCTGGTTGAACCAGCACCGCCGGCCCGTGACCGGGTGGCGCACAACGGCGGGGCGGCGCTGCCGGGTGCGCAGGCCGCCGTCAGGCTGCCACTGGAACTCGATGCCGGTCGCCAGGCAGTAGCGCTCCACGGCGGCACGACCGGCGGCACCGTCGTCAGTGCCAAAGCTGTCCGTCCAGGATGCGCCGACCTCGTCGTTGTAGCCGCGGGTGAGCAGCCAGCCCTCCCGTTCGAACCGCTCGACCAACGCGGGAGGCAGCGCCTCGAGCACCGCCGACGCATCGGCCACCCCGGTGGCCCCGCCCTCGGCGGGTGCGGTCAGACAGGCGAACAGCATCAGGGCGGGGAACTCGCGCGCGTAACTGAGCTCGTGGTGCATGCACATCGGCTGGTTCGCCGGCCACCTGGTGGAGGAGTACACCCCGCCCGGGTACGGCGTGCGGGGCGCGAAGGCCTCCCGCTCAGCCATCGGGCCGCCACCGAGCCGGGCGGCCACCTCAGCCACCCCGGCCGCGTCCCACAGCCCGAGGCCGCGGACCAGCACCGCGCCGTACTCGGTGACCGCGCCGCGCAGCGCATCCCGATGCGCAGCCACCCAGTCGCTCGCGTCGCCGTCCAGCTCGGCACGCGCGATCGGGGGCGCGCCGGGTTGCGGCCTCAGGTCGAGCAGCGCGCTCGGAGATGGGGACATCGCAGGTGTTCCCTTCGATCGGTCAGGCAGTGGGCTGACGGCTGGCAGGTCGCCTGGCAGGTCGCCTGGCTTCGTCGAACACCGCGCCCGGCGCGGCGTCCACCAGGCTCGCCAGCTCGGCCAGCACCGGGTGCCGGGTGATGTCCTTCAGGCTGACCGCGCGGTTCAGCGCGATCGCCAACTTCACGGCCGACAGCGACGAGCCACCGCGATCGAAGAAGTGGTCGCGCCGGCCGATCTCCTCGGCCGGCACCCCGAGCACCGTCGCCCAGGCGAGTGCCAGCCGCCGCTCGGTCTGCGTCCTCGGCGCCTCTCGCACGCGATGCACGTCCTCGGAGTCGCCGAGCGCACCGCCGAGTGCACCGAGTTCCGCCGCCAGCCCGACCAGCGCCGTTCTGTCGATCTTGCTATTGGCCGTGAGCGGTAGTGCGTCGCGCCAGTGGATCACCGGGGGCACCATGTACTCGGGAAGTGACGCGGCCAACCGCCCGCGCACGGCGTCGGTCCCCACCGGTCGCTCGCCGGCACAGAACGCCACGAGACAGGCGTCCTGGCCGTCACGCTCGAGGACCACCACCGCGGCGTCCCGCACGCCGGGCACCCGCAGCAGGGCGTTCTCGATCTCACCGATCTCGATCCGGAACCCGCGGATCTTGACCTGGTGGTCCCGGCGGCCGAGGAACTCCAGGGTCCCCCGGGGGCGCCAGCGCCCGTAGTCGCCACCGAGGTAGAGCCGTGCGCCCGGCCGGTACGGGTCGGTCCGGTAGGCCTGCGCGGTGCGTTCCGGGTCGTTGACGTAGCCCCGGCCCACGCACACCCCGGAGAACACGATCAGTCCGGGAGCACCGAGCGGCACCGGGCGCAGCTGCTCGTCGACCACGTAGACCGACACGTTGCGGATACACCGCCCGAGCGGCACGCTCGCCGACTCCGGCACCCCGCGCATGACCTCGTGGTTGGTGTCGTCCGAGGTCTCCGTCAGCCCGTAGGCGTTGACCAGTGTCGTTCCCGGCATCGCGGCGAACCAGCGCTGCACCAGTTTCGGTTTGAGTGCCTCACCGGTGGCCGACACGCACCGCAGGTCCGGCAGCTCGCGGGGGTCGGCCTCCAGCTGGGACAGCACGGCCTCCAGGTACGACGGCACGACCTGGAGCACCCCGACCCGCCCGTCGGCGATGGTGTCCACGAACCGCGCGACGTCCAGGACCACCTTCTGCTCGACCAGCAGGGTCCGCCCGCCGACCAGCAGCGCGGCCACCAGCTGCCACAGCGAGATGTCGAAGCACTGCGGCGCGGTCTGCGCGATCACCGCGCCCTCGCCGACCCCCAGGTCCTCGATCTTGGCGTAGACGTGGTTGAGCATCCCGGCGTGCTCGCACATCGCCCCCTTCGGCGTCCCGGTGGAGCCGGAGGTGAAGTAGATGTAGGCCAGCTGGTCCGGTCCGACCGCGACACCGAGATCGGCGTCGGCACCGGGGCGGCCGGCCAGCTCCGCGCAGGCCCGGTCGATGTCCACGGCGTCGACCTGGGGCAGGGACGCCAGCGCGGACCGCAGCGTGGCGCTACCGCCCGCCTCGGTGAGCACCAGCCGAGCGCCGGCGCGGGACAGCGTGGTGGCGATCCGCTCGGCCGGGAAGTGCGGCTCGATGGGCAGGTAGACACCGCCGGCCTTGAACACCGCGAGGACAGCGGCCATCCAGTCGAGGGTCCGCTCGGTGACCACGGCGACCACGCCCTCGCGGCCGAGTCCGCGCGCCAGCAGAGCCCGGCCCAGCCGGTTGGCGTGCGCATTGAGCTCGCGGTAGGTCCACCGCACGTCGCCCTGCACGGCGGCCACGGTGTCGGGGTGGGCGGCCACCCGGCGCTCGAACAGCTCGTGCAACCTCGCGTCCGGCAGCTCCCGGCGCGGGCCGGCGAGCCCGTCGAGCTGGTGGGCCAGCTCCTCGGCGGACAGCAGGCTCCGCTGTGCGGGGTGGGCGTCCGGCGCGGTGGCGATCGACGCGAGCGCGGCCTGGTGGTAACCGGCGATGCGGGCGGCGGCCCCGGCGTTGAGCACGTCGGTGCGGTAGCGCAGCCGGAGCCGGAACCGCCCCGCCCGATCCGTCAGGTCCAGCCACAGCACGGCGCCCCCCGTCGGCGCCGTGCCCTGGGTGGGCCGCTCCTCACCACCGACCGCGTCGAACACCGTCTCGAACCGCACCGCGCTCGAGCCGAGCTCACGCGTCAGCTCCTCGATCGGGAAGTCCCGGTGGCTGCGCAGCTCGGACTCGACGCGCGCGGTGTCGCGGAGCAGCGCCCGCCACGAGCCGGCGCCGGTGTCGAGCCCACAGGGCAACGCCGGGCCGCCCGCCACGGCGACGTAGCCGGTGACGACCCGGCGCTCTCCGCACAGCGCGGCCAGCACCGCGGCGTGCGCGGCCAGCACCATCGAGCGCCTCGGCACCGCGCACTCCCCGGCCACCCGACTCAGCGCGGTCGCCACGTCGTCCGGCACGGTCACGGCCACCTCGGCCACCTCGGCGACCCCGGCTGTCGGCTCGGTCACCCACCTCGGGATCGTGGTGCATCCGCCGGCCCGCAGCACACCGCTCCAGAACTCCCGGCCGCTCCCGGCTAGCACCCCCATCGCGCGCCCCTCTCCCGCTGACCCCGCATGCCCGTCAACCCGCTCGTCCCTCGGCCGCGTGCGCCCCGGCGCCGACCGCCGCCCCGTCGCCTCGCCAGCCGGTGCCGTCTGGCCATTGCGCGGCCTCCGCGAGCGCGCCGGCGAGCACGGACACGGCGGTGTCGATCACTTCGGCACGGACGGTCAGCGGCGGCTGGATCCGCAGCACCGTGCTTGCCGGGCCACTGAGCTGGACGATCACACCGCCGCGCAACATGTGCGCCCGAACGTCGACCGCCAGTTGGGACGCTCCGCGCCCCGGGACCGGTGACATCAGCTCGATGCCCCACATCAGCCCGCGTCCGTGCACGTCCAGCACCGCCGGGTGTTCCCGCAGCTCGGCCAGCCGCGCACGCAGCTGCTCGCCTCGGGCGCGGGCGTTGCTCAGCAGGTCGTCCCGGCGGACGACGTCGACCATCCTGATGCCGGCCAGGAGAGCAATCCGGCTGCCGGGGTCACCGGGGGCGTCCACCGCGTACGGCGCCATGCGGACGTCGTAGAGCACCACCGCGGTCGGACGCTCGAAGCCGGTGAGCGCCCGAGAGCAGACCACCACGTCGGGCTCGATGTCGTACTGCTCGAACGCGAACCAGGTGCCGGTGCGGCCGGCGTCCGTGCCGGTCTCGTTCACCACCAGCGGAATGCCGAGCTCGCGGGTCATCTGCCGTACCCGGTGAACGAACTCGCGCCGGGCCGGGACCACGCCACCCAGGCCGCCGGTCATCGAGATCAGTACCGCGGCGGGTAGCCGCACCGCGCCCGCGCGGTCGTGCAGCACCTGCGACAGGGAAAACTCGCCCTCCAGCGCCACCACGTCACGGCGACCGGTCACTGCCCGGCACAGCCCCAGCGCCGCGTCGACCGAACTGCCTCCGGCGGGTGTCCCGAACTGGATCCCCATGCGCGCCCGCATCGGCGCGGGCAGCATGGACAGTTCCGCCTGGGAGGAGGCCCGCCGCACCCAACCGATCGCCTGCGGCCCGGAGACAGCCTGTTCCAGCCGCGTGGAGATCTCCGAGGTCAGGACGGGATGGTTGTGCCCCAACGGGAGCGGGTCGGCACCCGAGGCGAAGTCGACGAACACATTGCCGTCCACATCGCGTACGAAGCTCCCGCCGGCCCCGGCGACCACGACCGGGAGGCCCAGCTGACACTGCATCGTCACGTCGGGCACGTGCCCCGGGCACCCCAGCTCCACCGACCTCGGCCCGGGCAGCTCGCTCGACACCGTCGGGCACCCCGACCCGGCCAGCTCGTCGTCGCGCCCCTGCCCAGTCAGCTCGGCGGCCGAGCCGGAGCCGCGGGCCGCTGACGTCCCGGCCAGCAGATCCGGCTTGGTCTCCGTCGGCGCCAGCACCGGCGCCCGCACCGCCGCCGGGGAGGCAGCGGCCGACGCGGGCAGCCCCACCTCGGCGGCCGGGTTGCCGCTCCACCAGGTGTGGGCGGTGACCTGCTCGCCCTTCATCAGGAACGCATCGGCGTCGAGGACCGCACCGTCGCCGATCGTGACGCCGTAATGGACGAGCGCATACACCCCGAGCGTGACGCCGGACCCGAGCTCCGTGCGGTCGGACTTGAACGCACCGTCCTCCTGTGAGTGGCACTGGATCCGGCTGTTCATGTTGAGCGTGCAGTCGTCACCGATGGTGACCAGGTTCTTCTCCGGGATGATGCACCCGTCGTCGAAGACGCGGCGCCCGAGCCGGACACCGAGCAGCCGCCAGATCAGGTTCTTGAACGGGGTGCCGTTGAAGATGATCTGGTAGGTGACCGGGCTGCTCTTCCAGAATCGTTCGTGCCGCCAGAAGCGCCGGTCGTAGATCGAGCAGTACAGCGGCCGGATCGGCCGGAACAGCTGGACGGCCCGCTCGACCAACACGAAGTAACCGACGGTGAACAGCATGGCGGCCACGATGGAGAGCCCGACCGCCAGCACACCCAGCGGGCGGTAGAACACCGCGAGGACGGTGGCTAAGAGGGTGAGCCCGACGAAGTGCAGCCAGTACACCAACAGAAAGAGGATCATGGTCGCCACGTTGTGCCGCCTCTTGGCGGCCAGCCGGCGGCGCAGCTCGCCCGCTTCTCGGAGGTCGTCGAACTTGTGGTCCCGCTCGACCGTTCGCGGGATCTCGAAGCTCGGTGAGCCCAGCAATCCCACGCCCTCGCGAACCTCGCCGTCGATCGGCACCATCACCTTCGTGGCCAGCAGGCAGTTGTCGCCGGTCCGGCCGCCGGACGGATACGCGATGTGGTTGCCCAGGAAGTTGCCCCGCCCGATGAACACCTCGCACACCCGGAAGGAACTGCTGGAATAGTCGGCACTGGCGATCGACAACCCGTCGGCGACCATCGTTCCGGTACCCACGTGGCTCGAGTACGGATTCTCGTGCTTGACCTCGGTGCCGAAATTCGACCCGGTCTGCTGGACGGGCCGCAGCCGGTACCCAATCCAACGCAGGTAACCGACCACGGCGGAGCTGTCGCCGAACAGCAGCGTGAAGAACCGGATGTTCGTCAGCCGCGCCACCGTGCGGTGCACGCCGTAGCGGAAGCCGTAGAGGGGGTAGGCCCGGCCGGTCCGCAGGAACAGGTTCAGCAGACGCGGGACGGTGGCGACAACCAGGAGACCGGTGAGCAGGACACCCGCGAACAGCACGGCGGAGACGACAAGGGTGTCACGGTAGTGCGACCAGGCGGTGAGGCTGCGGGGCCCCGCGTCGAACAGGGCGGCCACGCGGGGCACCCGGACCGTCACCAGGACCACCGCGGCGAACGCCGCCGAAGCCACCACCAGCACCTTCAGCAGCTGCCCGACGCTGTAGACGAACCTGCGCGTCCAGCCACACCGGGTGGGCGACACCGTCCGGAAGTCGACCTCCGTCCGGCGCCCCGGGGTGCCGTGCCAGCGCTCACCGTCCGGCACCGCCTGCCCCGGGTGCAGGCTGGAGGCGTGGCCGAGCTGAGCCGACTGTCCCAACGAGGTGTCGATGTCCAGCACCGACGCCTCACTGACCAGCGCGTCCGCCCCGATGGTGACCCGGCCGGTCTGGATGACGCCGGCGTGGGCGCGATAGCAGGCGAACAGGGTGTCCTTACGGATGACCGCGCGGTCGCCGATGGTGAGCAGGTCGGTGCACACCGGCACGGTCCGGGAGAAGACGGCTACGCCCCGTCCGACCTTCGCGCCCAGCGCCCGCAGATAGAGCGGGTAGATCGGCGTCCCGACGAACAGCACCAACGGGTTGGTCCGGACCAGCGACTTGACCACCCAGAATCGGAGGTACCCCAGACTCCACACGCGGATCCGCCGAGGCTTCCACCGGCCGACGAGCAGCCACTTCGCCGCGATGGGCAATACACACAGCAGCGCGAAGCTGGCGACGGTGAACAGAACCGACCGGAGATAGATCGACAGCGTGTCGCCGGCGCCGGTCGAGAGCCACGCATAGGCCAGGGCCAACGAATTCGTACCGCCCTCGAGCCTCGCCCGGGCATAACGGCCGATCACGCCCGAACCTGTGGACACCCACTCGTAGCCTTCGGTGGCAATCAGCGCGGTGAATAGCGAGGCACAGCAGAACAGGAGCAGTTGCGCCGCCCCGCACACCAGGAAAAGCGCTGTGCTTCCCCGCCGTTCCGGTTCCACCGAGGAAACCTCCGCCGGTGCAACAACCGCGACCGGGCGTGGCTCCCGCACAAATGGCGTCCCCTCGGCCGCCGGAACGGCCTCCGGTGACTTCTCGACCGGCGCCGGGGCCGGCGGCCCGGCGCGGCTGGCCCCGGTCCCCGCGAGCGCTGCGCACAGGGCTCCGAGCGTCGGATATCGGTAGATGTCCTTCATCGACACCGACGGCAGGTCGGGTCGCTTCCTGACCCTGGCACAGAACCGGGTCATCAACAGCGAGTCGGCCCCCAGGTCATCGAAGAAGTGGCTGGCCGCGGAAATCTCCTGGCCACCGACGATGTCGGCGAGCAACTGGGCAAAGGCCTGCATCGTCGGCGATGGAGCAACCTGACTGTCGCCGGCGAGCAACGGGGCGGCCATAGGGGCCTGCGCGACTGCCAGGGTCTCGGCACCGTCTGCCACTACCATGGCCCCTCCCGAAAGTGTCGGAATGGTAACTTCTAATGTGTTGAAACGGTAACTTCCGCTCGCGGTTGAAGAAGCGCAGGACAAATCAGAAGCAATCTTCCCGCTGCGAACGGTCCGGCGATCTGTTTTGCCGGTGCGCCTCTGACTCCGCGTCTACCTCGGAAAATCAGCCACCACTATGGACCCTGGAGTCGCCCGTGGCAATGCCTTTGTTTCTGCTTGGAACAACAGGCGAATCAGCCCACGCAAAAAGAGGTCAGCGTCAATTGCCGAATGGCACACACCCGCCTCGCGAGTGACTGGACGCAGACCCTTCCGGACCGGCCGACCCGTCTGAAGCCTCTCCGCTACCTCCTCGGAACACCGCGGTGGGCCCGTCCGCCCCGCACAGTCGGCTGTACCCCGGCTGAGGACTGACTGTGGGCCCGATGAGGGTTTCGTCGCCCTACGTACCCAATGTCGCCCTACCTACCCATAGCGTTTCGGCGCCGGCGGAGAACCACCCGAACGTCCGTGCAACCTCAGGCGATCTCGCCGCCCGCCACACGGAAGGAGTAGCAAACCTGGGCCAAACGTGTCCAGGCCGACTCGAACGCTGCCTGACCACAGGTCAGGACGGTGTCGTCGCCGGGAGTCGGCCCGGCTTCAACGACCTAGATCAGCTGTAGTTTCTGGGCGTAGACGATGGCCTGAACGCGGGTGTGCGCGCCGAGCTTTTCCATCAGTGCCTGGGTGTAGCTGCGGACGGTGTTGACGGTGAGGTCGAGTTGTTCCGCGATGTCCTTGGTCGTCATGCCGGCGGCCATCAGGCGCAGCACGTCGACTTCCCGAGGACGCAACTGCGGGTAGCTGGCACCATCGGTCTTCAGCAGCCCGCTCGCTGTTTCCAACGCTCGGGCGATCCCGGCGTCGACGACCATCCGACCGTCGCGGACGTCACGCAGGGCCTGGACGAGGTCGAGGTCGAGGGTGCCTTTGAGGAGTACGCCCGCGGCGCCGGCTTCCAGACAGCGCCGCAGGTTCTCGGTGTCGTCGAAGGCGGTCAGCATGACGATCTTCGCGGCCGGCGTGCTGGTCCCGAGCTCGCGGCAGACGTCGGAGCCGTTGAGGTCACCGAGGCGCACGTCGAGCAGGATCAGGTCGGGCCGGGTGCGCTGAGCGATCTCGAGGGTGTCCTTGCCGGAGTAGCACGCGGCGATCACCGTGAACTCGGACGTCGCGGCGAGGACCCTTTCGATGCCGTGCGCGACGAGTGGATGGTCGTCAGCGATCAGCACGGTGCTCATCGAGAGGCGGTCCGTCGCAACCGGGGTCGACGCGGCGGAGCCCGGCGACGGGGTACTCACGGGCAGTCCACCAGTGGGATGGTGACGCGCAGGCTGGTGCCACCGTCGTCGTTGGCCGCCAGCCGCAGGACGCCGCCGGTCCCGTTGACCTTCTGCAGCAGCCCTGGAATGCCCAGTCCGGAACCGCGACCGGGGACCGGATTGAGTTCGAAGTCGGTGGGCAGCCCCTTGCCGTCGTCCTCGACGGCAAGGACGAGTTGGTGGGACTGGTAGGCGAGCGACACGAGCACCGCGCTGGCCCCGGCGTGTTTCTCGATGTTGTGCAGGGCCTCGCGCAACGTGGAGAGCAGGATGGTCTCCAGCTCGGGTTTTGCCGGGGCGGGGGTGCCCAGGGTGACGACCTCGGTGGCGATGCCGGTGCGGGAGGCGAAGGTGGCCACGTCCCGACGCATCGTGACCGAGAGGGCGCCGGCGGTCGGCATGAGGCTGTGCATGGCTTCGCGCAGGTACGCCGAGGCCTCGGCGGCGTCGGCCTCGATCTCCCGGGCGGACCGGGTCGCGGTTTCGGGATCGGCAGCGGCGGTCTGCTGAATTTCCTTGGCGGACATCGAGATCTTGAACAGCAGCTGTCCCGCGGTGTCGTGGAGTTGTTGGGCGATGCGCTGGCGGTCCTCCTCGACCGCGAGCTGTCCCGCCCGGTCGGCGCGTGCGGCGGTGACGATCAGCGGGGCGAGGGAGGCGCCGAACTCGTTCATCAGCAGCGTGGTCCGCGGCGACACTCGCCGTCCGCGCATGCCCGCGTACATCACCCCGAGCCAGTTCCCCCCGAACTCGATCGGCACGGCGGCCAGCCCGCGGATGTCGTCGGCGACGAGCACCTCGACGAGGTCGTCGAGGTGCTCGGCGTCGGTGGCGCAGTTGCCGGTGGTGGTCGGCATGCTGCGTTCCAGCGCGCGCCAGCCCAGCCCCGCACCGCGGGGAAGTCGGATCCCGGCCAGCGGCGCGGTACTGCCCTCGGCGGCTCCGAGGATCAGGGTGTCCTCGCCGTCGTAGATGGCGATGGCCGCGACGTCGGCGGCGATCAGGTCGAACAGACGCCGGCAGGCCTTGGTGACCAGGGCGGGCAGGTCGCACAGCCCGGACAGCCCCCTAGTGGCGAGCACAAGGTTTCGGACATCGTCGATCGATTTCACCGTGTAGCACATTGGGTGGCTCCGTTCGCCGGGACCGAAGGTGCGGTTGTCGGGTTGGCGCCCGCCGGGCCGTGCCATGTTTCGTGCCCGGCGCCGCGCCCCGAGTAGCCGCGGAGCCGGCGCAGCGCACGCCGGTAGCCCATCGAGCTGAGCGCCGTGCGCAGTTGCTCGACCGCGCGGCTGTCGAACGCGGCGGCGGGTACGACGAGCATCTCGGCCTGCGCCCCGACGCGGGCGAGTTCGAGCAGCGTGATGGGGCCGAGGCGCTCGACCAGCCCGGCGGCGAGGTGTTCATCGGGGAGCGCGCCCGCAACTTCGACCAGGACAGCGGCGGCGTGACAGAGCCCGTCGGCCAGGGCTTCCACGGCGGAGTGTTCGCCGAGGGTGTGCCAGTGCACCGCGGCGACCGGCAGGTCGGCGCCGAGCAGGTCGGCGAGGGCGTCGGTCGCCGGGGAACGAAGCCCGGTGACGATGGTGGTGCCGGTGGCGAAGGCCGCGCCCTCGACCGGCACCGGGCGCACGGTGGCGCCGGCGGGATAGCCGGTGTCGCCGGCGGGGATCCGCAGGATCGCCTCGGTCTGCACGAGTGTGTTCAGGGCACCCGCTCCCCTCGGCAGTGCGACAGCGACGAGCGTGGCGTGCCCCGTGCGTGGGGCGACGACCCGGGCGAGCCGCACCCGCACATACTCGTCGAGATGCTCGGCGGAGACGATCGGGCCGGCCAGGCGGGCCGGGACGCCGTACTCCACCCCGCCGGCGGCTCCGGTGTCGAGGATGCGATGGAGCATGGGGCGAACGAAGCAGGTGTAGGCCCGCTCCGCCGAGGCCGGGTACCCGGGGATCCCCACCACGGGAACCGCCGGTGTCCCGGGCCGGACCCGCGGCAGCGGGCCCTTCGGCTCGACCACGGCAAAAACACCGGCGCCGTCCCCGATGTTGTCGTCGATGCCGGAGAGCCCGGGGCTGTCCGCGTCGTCTTCGCTACCGCCGAGCACCCCGAGGACGACCGGATGACCGGGACGCATCGCCACTCCGTGCACCGCGACCCGCCCCAGCTGCCTGATGACCGAGGAGGTGTGGTCGTCGCGGCCAGCGCTGGACCCGGCGATGACCAGCACGAGGTCCGCCTCTCTCGCCGCGGCGGCGACCGCGGCGGCGATCTGGTCCGGTACGTCGGGGACGATGGGCAGCGTCTCGGTGAGGCAGCCGGCCTCCTCGGCCAGCCCCGCGAGCATGATCGAGTTGGTGTCGAGGATCTGTCCTGGTGCCAGGGTCGCCCCGACCGGACGGATTTCGTCACCGGTGGGCAGGATCGCGACATTCGGCCGACGCCTGACCAGGATGCTCACGTGCCCGGCGGCGGCGAGGGCGGCCGCATCGGCCGGCCGGACCCGGTGCCCAGCCGGGAGCACGACCGCGCCGGCCTCGATGTCCTCTCCGACCGGGCGGATGTGGCGGCCGGCGTCGGCCGGGGCGCTGAGCTCCGCGTGGCCGCTGGGAGTGAGCGTCACCAGTTCCCGCATGACGACCGCGTCGCGGTCCTCGGGTACCGGGTCCCCGGTGTCGACGTGGTCGAACTGCTCCGGCGACAGCCTGATCACCGCGGGATCAGCCGCGATTGCGCCGCCTGCGCGGGTCTGCGCGTCGATGCTGGCGGTGGTGACCGCGATGCCGTCCATCGCCGCCGCGCGGTAGGCCGGAACCGACCAGCGTGCGCGTACCGGTTCGGCGGTCAACCGACCCCGTGCCGAGGCGACAGCGACGGTCTCCGTACCCCCGACCGCGCTCCAGCCGGCGCGGGCACACGCGCGCACCCAGGTACGGAAGGCTTCCCCGACCGGCTCAGCCGCGACGGCGTCGGTATCGGCGCGCACGTGCTCGACCGCGACGGACGACGGGTCACGCTCGGGGGCCGTCGGCTGAGGGGTCTCGGTTCGGGGTCGCGCCGGGGTGGATGTCACTGGGGTTGCTCCTCCGCACGCCGCGCGATCCGGCGACCCCTCAGGGCCACCCGGACCATGCGGTCACTGTCAGCCGCTGATGACGAACAGCTTCTTGAACGGCTGGGTGACCGTCCACGTCGACTTGGTGCCCTTGGTGAACGACGCGATGTCACCAGGGCGCAGGGTGACCTTCTCCCCGCTCTCCAGATCGATGACGAGCTCACCCTCCAGAGCGTGGATCGTCTCGTCGGCGGTGAACGGGTACGGGAAGCTCTGCGGCTCCGAGCGCCACAGCCCGACGGCCAGGGTCGCGCCCTCAGCGCCCTCGGTTCGGATCCAGTGGACCTCACCGATGGCCTCCCCGCCCACCACGAACGGCTCGAAATCCTCCGCGGTGATCAAAGAGCGGGCGTACTCGGCGGTTTGGGTAGTCATCGTCACTCTTTCTTCTGTCGGTGCAACTCGAAGATTTCGGGCCGTCGGCCGGTGCCTGATTCGGTGCTAACTTGTTCACGCTTCCGACCCGAGAACTCTATCCGGTGGCGCTGATTGAAAACACCTGCAAACATGGATGCCCCAACGCCCAGGAGCCGCAACATGGTGGCTGAACAGGGGATTTACCCGAGCGACACAACATCGACCCGTGCCGTTTTCGGACGGCACCTGCATTTATAGGTGTTGATCGCGAATGGTCGGCGGCAATTTCGCGAGAGTTACACAGCTTCATCGGAGTGTCATATCGCCGTAACGCTGGCTTGGCTCACTGGGGCCCCTATTCGGCTGTCCGGTCGACCTATTCGCCAGCTCGGACTCTGTGGAGGACTCTCCCGATGACGCTCACACCCGAGGCCAGCCCCACCGGCAAAGAACTGAAAATCATCCGCGGCGCGTGTCCGCACGACTGCCCGGACACCTGCGCGATGCTCTACCACGTCGAGGACGGCAAGCTCGTCGACGTCAAAGGCGACCCGAACCACCCGATGACCAAGGGCGGTCTGTGCGTCAAGCTGAAGAACTTCCCTGAGCACCACTACCAGTCCGACCGCCTCATGCACCCGCTGCGCAGGGTCGGGCCGAAGGGCGCCGGACAGTTCGAACGAATCACCTGGGACGAGGCGCTCGCTGAGATCAAACAGCGCTGGACATCCATCATCGACGAGTACGGCAGCCAGGCGATCATGCCGCACGCCTACCTCGGCCACCAGGGCGTGATCAACGGCCTGACCTCCGGTGACGCGTTCTTCAACCGGCTCGGCTCGACCGTGGCGGAGAAGACCTACTGCGAGTCCGGGTCCTCCACGGCCTGGCACATGACCGTGGGCGGCACCGGCGGGCTCGATGTGGAGTCGATGGCCTACTCGAAGTACATCATCGTGTGGGGCATGAACATGACCAGCACGAACCTGCACGGCTGGCCATTCCTGCTGAAGGCCCGCAAGGACAACGGCGCCAAGATCGTGGTGATCGACCCGGTGCGCACCCGCACCGCGCGGCAGGCCGACTGGCACATCCCGATCCGGCCGGGCACCGACGGTGCACTGGCCCTGGGTCTGATCCACGAGATCATCGCCCAGGGGCTCACCGACACCGACTACGTCGAGAACTACACCGTCGGGTACGACGAACTCGCCGAGCGCGCCGCGAACTTCCCGCCGGAGCGCGTCTCGGAGATCACCGGCATCCCGGCCGAGGACATCCGCACCCTTGCCCGGGAGTACGCCACCAGCCAGCCCGCCGCGATCCGCCAAGGTGTGGCGATCGAGCGCAGCCGCGGCGGCGGTGACGCAATTCGCGCGATCACCTGCCTGCCCGCCCTGGTCGGCGCCTGGCGCCACGTCGGCGGCGGCACGATGGAGATGCCGATCTGGGAGTTCCCCACCCTGTTCGACAAGATCTGCATGCCGCAGTGGATCCCCGAGGGCACCCGGGTGGTCAACGAACTCGACCTCGGCATGGCGCTGACCGGCGAGCTGCGGCTCGACCCACCGATCAAGTCCCTGTTCGTCTACAACTCCAACCCGGTCTCCCAGGGACCGGCGCAGGCCAAGACGATGCAGGGCCTCATGCGCGAGGACCTGTTCACGGTGGTCAGCGACCACTTCATCAACGACACCGCCAAGTTCGCCGACCTGGTGCTGCCGGCGACCATGCAGGCCGAGCAGCTCGACATCATGGTCACCTGGGGTCACCTCTACATCTCGCTCAACCAGCCGGCCATCGAACCGCCCGGGGAGTGCGTGCCGAACTCCGAGCTGTTCCGTCGCCTGGCCAGGACCATGGGCTTCGACGACGACTACTGGGACCGCACCGACGAAGAGATGCTGATCGACTTTCATGACTGGGACGCACCGGCGCTGCAGGGCATCACCTTCGAGAAGCTGAAGGAGGTCGGCTGGATGCGGCTCAATGTGGGCACTCCCGAGGAACGTGCCCCGCATGCTTACGGCAACTTCCCGACCCCGTCGGGCAAATGCGAGTTCCGCTCCAGCCTCGCCGAGGGCGGCAACTTCGTCGTGCCGGTGTGGCGGTCGATGTACGAGGGCATGCAGGACGGCGGCTACGTCGACCCGGTGCCGGACTACCTGCCGCCGTTCGAGTCCCCGGGCTCCAACCCGGAACTGGCGAAGAAGTACCCACTCAACATCGTCTCGCCCAAGCCGCACGCGTTCCTCAACAGCCAGTACGGGAACGCCGCTGACAAACAGGCCGCCCAGGGAAGCCAGACCGTGTTCATCCACCCGGCCGACGCGGCGGAGCGGGACATCATCGAGGGCGAGGTCGTGCGGGTGTTCAACGACCGCGGCACATTCTGCGGGCCGGCCGTGCTGCACGAGGCACTCATGCCCGGCCTGATCATGGCCAACGTCGGGCACTGGCAGAGCAAGAGCTCCGGCAGCACGGTCAACTCGATCACCGCGGACCGGCACAGCACGCTCGGGAACGCGGGCGTGTACTCCGACAACCTCGTCGACGTCGAGAAGATCGCGGAGCCCGCGGGTCTGTAGATCCGCCGCGGCCGTACCGGGCAACGACGCATCCCGGCCGTCTCACCGGCTGGCCCTCGACTCCGAGGGCCAGCCGGTCCCCCCTGCTCGCCCGCACCAAAGGGAGCCGGAACCGGGCACACCGTGCGGTTCATCGAGTTCATGGACGTGGGCACCGCGGGCACCGACCTGCGCGCCGCGTTGCGCTCCGGCGTCACCGACAGCCAGCTCGCCGACCTCAAGGCCGGCCGCTGGCGGGCCCGCACCGACCGGTACTCCGAGCTGCGCGGAGCCCACGCGACCGACCCGCGCCAGCCGGGCCGCGCATCGAGATGTCCTACATCGGCGGCTGATCCGCACCGCCGCCCACGCGAACCCGGAGACATCACCTCACGCATGCAGCTCCACCGCTGACCCAGCACCCGACGGTGTGGACCTTGCGGACAGCTGGCGGGCCACCGCGGCTGACCGAAAGCCCGTGCTGGCAGTGTCGACGGCTGTGCAACCTGAGACGCACGTTGTCATCGGCGGCAGCGGAGCCAGCGGGCAGGTGGTCGTGCGACTGCTCGCGCAGCGGGGTGTCCATGTCCGCGCGGTCAGCCGGCGGGGGAGCTTCCCGGTGCCGCCGGGCGTGGAGACCGTCGGCGCGGACGCCACGGACGCCGACCGCATGCGCGAGGTCTGCGCCGGCGCCACCGTGGTCTACCACTGCGCGATGCCGCCGTTCCGGGACTGGCGCAGGCTGTTCCCACCGATGACGGACGCGGTGCTCGCCGGCGCGGAAGCCGCGGGCGCACGCCTCGTCTTCGCTGACGACACCTGGATGTACGGAGCCGTCGACCGGCCTATGACCGAGGACCTACCGTCGCGGCCGGTGTCCGACCGGGGCGTGTTGCGGGCCTGGCTGGCGGAGAAACTGCTGCGCGCGCACGACCAGGGCCGCGTGCCGGTGGCGATCGCGCGAGCCGGCGAGCTGTACGGTCCCGCCGTCGAGTCGGTGCTGGCGCGCGGGCTGTTCGGCGCGGCCGCCGCCGGTCGCCGAGCGCGTTGGTTCGGCAACCTCGACCTGCCGATCACCCCGACCTACATCGAGGACTTCGGGCGCGGCCTGGTCACCCTCGGCGAACACCCGGACGCCGTCGGCCGCGCCTGGCACGTGCCGACCGAACGGCCCACCACCGGGCGGGACTTCGTCCGCGCGGTGTTCGACGAGGCGGGCACCACCGGCCGGGTCACCGCGATCAGCGCCCGCACCGCCCGCGCGCTCGGCCTCGTGTCGTCGCTGGCCAGGGAGGGCGCGGCGATCCTCTACCAGTTCGAGCAGCCGTTCATCGTGGACAGCGGCGACTTCGCTCGGCGCTTCGACGCCGCTCCGACGCCGTACCGCGACGGCATCAGGGCGACCCTGGACTGGTACCGCGCGGGTGGCTCGCCACTCACCTGGTCGGGCCGAAGCCGGGGGCGATGAGGCTGGGAGAAGGCCGCGCCCGCGGCCTCGGTGACCGGCTGGTGAGTCCCCGCGCATCGGCCCGAGGGACGTCCGAGATCATGGCGGGATGAACTCGACACAGTTCGTGATCGCCGTCCGCCGAGCCATCCTCGCGGTGGCCGCGGTGGGTGTCGCGGCGACGCTGGGCGCCTGCGGAGATGGTCAGTCAGCCACCGCCCCGCCCCCGTCCGCCTCCTCGCCGGGCAGCGGGGACTCGGCCGCGCCCGACGCGAGCACGCCGGGGGTGGCGGCCGGGCCGAAGGAGTGCAAGGCCGCGGACCTGGCGCTCGCGGTCGTCTCGGGCAGCGGCGCCGGCATGAGCCACCTCGGGGTCAACCTGCAGTTCACGAACAAGTCCCAGCAGACGTGCACGCTGCAGGGGTCACCGGGGGTGTCGTTCGTGAGCGGGGACGACGGCCAGCAGGTCGGCGACCCCGCGAGCCGGCAGCCGAAGAGCGGCGCGCAGCGGGTCACCCTCACCCCCGGCAGGCACGTGACCAGCGAGCTCAACATCACCAACGCCGCCGCGTACCCGCCCGAGGAGTGCAAGCCGGTGCAGGCTCGCGGTCTGCGCGTCTACGCCCCCGACGACACCGCGGCGATGTACGTCGAGTTCCCCGAGCAGGCCTGCTCCGCACCCGGCAAGTCCATGCTCTCCGCTGCGGCCATCCAAGGCTGAGGTCCGGCGGCTCCTGTTACCGAACTGCACAGGAGGCAGGTTCTGGGCGCGTGGAACGTGCCTGGTGTGCAGCTCGGTAACAACAGGCAGGCTGGTCAGGCCACCACGGTCAGCGGTGAGCGGCGGCCCAGGTCGGCGCCTGGTTCGCCGTCGGTCAGCCGCCGCAGTTCCAGCGCCCGCTCACGCAGGTCGGCGACCGCGTCGAGGTCCTCGGCGATGGCGACGAGCTCGGTGGGCGCGCGCCGGGCGGTCTCGACCGAGGCGCGGACCGTCTCGAGCTCCTCGGCGAGTGCCGGGGTGCGCTCGGCGACGGCGGCGGCGGTGACACGGCGGAGCTCGTGTTGCACGGTGCGGACAGCGTCGCGGATCTGCTTGGTCAGCACGAGCTGGAACTCGTCGGTGAGCCCGCGCACGGCCTTGGCGGCGTCGGCCCGCCGCTTGTCCAGCTGACGTTTCCGTTCCACGCTGGACTTGGCGGCACTGAGCGCCACCGCGCCGACCAAAGCGCCCAATCCGATCACCCAACCCGGCAGGTGCAGGCCGAGCAGCCGGGACAGCACCAGGGTGATCACGATCCCGGAGTAGCCCGGCAACAGGACGGCGAGCAGCCGCGCCTGCAGTGGGCGGTCCGGGCTGGGCCGGCGCCGGTCCGGGAGCTCGGCGACCAGCCGGTGGGGCGGGGTGACCGGCAGTGCCGGTAGCCGGTGCGGCGCGGGCAGCGCGAGTTGGGCGGCAAGGTCGGCGGCCACCTCACGGGTACCTCGGTCCAGCCGCCGGTAGCTGAGGTGAGCTTCGGCGACCAGGCGCACGCGCAGTTCCGCGTCGAGCTGGTCGCGGTTCTTGGCGGGGTCACCGGCGTCGATCGTCTCCTCGGTGTCGCCGACCACGGTGCGAATCCGGGTACGCAGGTCGAACTCGGCGTCGGCGCTCACCGTGGCGAATCCGTACGCCATGTTGTGCGGCCACTCCCGGGACAGCAGTTTGAACCTCTCGGAGCGGGCCTGCACGTCCGCCAGTTCGGCCCGCAGCTGGGCGGTGCGGGCCGGGTCGCCGAGGGTCGCGGCGCGGCTCCGCAGGTCGACACCGAGCGAGTCCAGCGAACGCAACGCCTCCGCCGCCACCTGGCGAACCGCCCCGACCTGGTCAGCGGCACCAGAGGCGGCCTCGAGCATGCGTCGAGCCCGCTTCAACCGGCTGATCAGGTCGGGACGGCTGTTGGCCTTCGCACCTTTAAGCGTGTGCTCGAGCAACTCACGTGCCCGGGTGCTGATGTCCTGGCTCGGCTCCTGCGCGGCGTCCATCTCTTACTCCTCGTTCGAACTGGTGCGTGCCGCACAGGGCCGGGCCTCTGGAGCTCATGACCCCGCATCGCGGGGCCACGGCGGGTCGCTACGAGTCGCTGTCGTCGTACGAGTCGTCGTCGCTGTCGTCGTACGAGTCGTCGCTGTCGTCGCTGTCGTCGTACGAGTCATCGCTGGAGTCGTCGCTCTCGTCGTAGCTCTCCTCGTAGCTGTCCTCGTCGTAGCTCTCCTCGTAGCTGTCCGAGTCCGACTTGTAGGCGTACAAGCTGCTGAACATTGGAACCTCGCCTCGTTGTCCTGGCACATCCCGGAATGTCTTTCCGGCTGGTGAGAAGCCTGCGCCAGATCTCGGTGCGGCACGATCGAGCCAGCCCTACTCCCCGCGGTGGGCCCCCTACACCTGAAGTAGGGACAGCCCACCCCCCGCCGGCGCGTACGGTGGCGCGGCGAATGGCCCGGTCGAGGGCCCGGTCCGGAGGCCGAGCGCCGCTGGCCATGACGTGCCGTGAGGTCGGATCCACCAGCGCCTGCCGCACTCAGCCGGCCAGGGCTCCCGGGGGTAGGCCCAGCTCACGCTCGGCGGTGCTGACCACCCAGCGGCGCACCACCGAGTAGTCCAGGCTCGCGCGCATGGCCGCCTGCACGCTCATCCCGTCGATCGCGGCCATGATCATGGTGGCGGAGGCCGCCGGGTCGTCGACCCGGAACACGCCGCCGTCCCGACCGCGCTCGATCACCTCGACGACCCGGTCCCGCCAGGCCTCCATCAGCCTGCTCACCTCGACGTGCAGGGCCGGCCGCCGCCGCGCCGTGTGCCACGCGTCCAGCCACAGCAGGCTGACCTTGTCCTGCTCCTCGCTGACCAGCTGCCCGATCAGGGCCCGCATCTGAGCCAGTGGCGGGCCGGCCACCTCGACCAGCTCGAACACGTCCCGCAGCTCGGCCTCGGCGACGTCGGCGAAGGCGGCGGCGACCAGCTCGTCGACGGCCGGGAAGTAGTGGTTGACCAGGCCGGGGAACACCCCGAGCGCCTCGGCCACCCGGCGCAGCGTCAGAGCCTCCAGCCCGTTCGCCAGCGCCAGCTCGGCGGCCACGGCGACTATCTCGGCCTTGCGCTGTTCGGCTGGTTTACGGCGGTGCCCGGCCACGGCTCTTGACGTCACGCCCCCAACAGTATTGACTGCCCGACCAATAAGCAATTGTTCAGGCGGCCAATAAGGTCGTGATCACCCAGCTCCGGAGGCCGCCATGGCCCAGCTACAGACCACATCGGACAGCGCGACGGCGCCGGCGGCGGACCCCCTGACCGGGTCGAACGCTCCCGGGCAGGACCGGGCCGGCCAGATCGAGACCCGGGGTATCGACTTCGTGCCCGACACCGAGCGGCACGGCCGCGCCCGGGAACTTTTTGTGGTCTGGGCCGCGTCCAACATCAACTATCTGTATCTGGTGCTCGGCGGCACGCTGGTGTTGCTCGGACTGAACGCTTGGCAGGCGATGCTGGTGGTGGTCGCCGGCAACCTGTTCTGGGCGCTGATCGGGCTGCTGTCGATCAGCGGCTCCCGCTCCGGGACGCCGAGCAGCGTGGTCACCCGCGCCATGTTCGGAGTGCGGGGCAACCGGGTCAACGTGGCGGTCGCGGGCTGGCTGATCTGCATCGCGTACGAGGCGATCAACCTGTCCATCGGCGCGCTGGCCGGGTTCGCGCTGGTCGAGCAGCTGGGCCTGCCCGCCGGTACCGGCGTCAAGATCGCCATCGTCGCGGTCACCGCGGTGGTCACGCTGGCGATCAGCGTCTACGGGCACGCCACCATCGTGCGGGCCAGCGGCGCGTTCACCGTGCTGCTGCTGGTCTGCATGCTGGTGCTGGCGGTGTTCGTCCTGCGCCACGCCGACCTGTCGTTCGTGCCCGTGGTCGACGGCGCCGCGCTGCACGGCGCCGGGATCTGGGCGGCCGCGTTCACCGGGCTCACGATCATCGCCTCCGGCCCGCTGTCCTGGGGCACCGG
Source organism: Pseudonocardia sp. Cha107L01 (assembly GCF_052566575.1). Classification (NCBI taxonomy): domain Bacteria; kingdom Bacillati; phylum Actinomycetota; class Actinomycetes; order Pseudonocardiales; family Pseudonocardiaceae; genus Pseudonocardia; species Pseudonocardia sp. Cha107L01. The sequence goes on along the minus strand of NZ_CP199579.1, from coordinate 1,504,004 downwards.
CGCCGACTACGCCCGCTACCTGCCTGCGGACACCTCGCCGAAGGCCGTCGCCGGCTGGACCGCGCTCGGCGGCTTCCTGCCGTCCGTGGTGCTCGGCGGGGTGGGCGTACTGGCCGCCACCGCGGTGGACATGACCGACCCGCAGACCGCGCTCGGACACCTGCTGCCCCGGTGGTTCTACCCGGTGTTCCTGCTGGTCATCGTGCTCGGTTCGATCACCAACAACGTGCTCACCGCGTACAGCTCGGGGCTGCAGCTGCAGGCGGTCGGCATCAAAGCCAGCCGCGCCCGCACCGTGCTGCTGGACGGCGTGATGGGGGTCGCGCTGACCGGGTACGCGCTGTTCGTGTCCAACTTCATCGACACCCTGAGCAGCGTGCTAGAGCTCAGCGTCGTGCTGCTGGCGCCGAGCATCGCGATCTACGCCACCGACATCGTGCTGCGCCGCAACCGCTACGACGGCCCCGAGCTGCACGACGAGTCGCCGGGCAGCCGGTTCTGGTACCGCCACGGCGTCAACTGGGCCGGGGTCGGTGCCCAGCTGCTGGGCAGCGCGGCGGCCCTGCTGTGCGTGAACAGCACCGCGTTCACCGGCCCCGTCGCCGCGGCGCTGGGCGGCGCCGACCTGTCCACGATCGTCGGGCCGGGGGTCGCCGTGGCCGTCTACGCGACCGTGACGCGGCGGGCGAGCCACTCCCGGAGCTGCTGATCACCGCGCGCCCACACCCGGACTTCGACCCCGCCGACTACCGGCTGCGCCCGGCCCGGGTCACCAGGGCACTGGGCGACGGCGACACCGTCGACCTCGGCGACCGGGCCTTCACCGTGCTGCACCTGCCCGGGCACAGCCCCGGCGGTATCGCCCTGTTCGAGGAGCGCACCGGCACCCTGTTCAGCGGCGACGTGGTCTACGACGGCGAGTTGCTGGACGAGCTCGACGGCTCCGACATCGAGGCCTACCTGGCCACCATGCGCCGGTTGCGTGAGCTTCCGGTGCACACCGTGCACGCCGGCCACGATTCGAGTTTCGACGGCGCCAGGCTGCACGACATCATCGACACTTACCTCCGAGTGCGGTCCACCCGGTCGCACCCCGGAAGAGCCTCAGTCCGAAAGGTCAGGCAATGAGCCGCTACGGCGCCCAGTTCGGTCCGGACATCACCTTCCTCGGCGTGGACCGCTGCGACTGGGCCGAGCCGGAGACCTACGCCGACGCCGACGTGGTCATCCTCGGCGCCCCGTTCGACGGCGGCACCTCGCACCGCTCCGGTACCCGGTTCGGCCCGCAGTTCATCCGCCAGACCTGCTACCTGCCGCACGACGGCTCCCGCCCGTCCCTGGCACTGCGGGTCGACGGGCTGGGCGCCGACCTGAAGGTCTACGACGCCGGCGACGTCGAGCTGTACTCCGGCGACGCCGAGCGCTCGGTGCGCGACCTGCAGGAGGCGGTGTACGCGGTGACCCGCACCGGGGCCATCCCACTGATCCTCGGCGGCGACCACACCATCGCCTGGCCGGACGCCGCCGGTGTCGCCCAACACCACGGCCAGGGCCGCATCTCGATGATCCACTTCGACGCGCACGCGGACACCGGCGACATCGCGTTCGGCTCCCTGGTCGGGCACGGCCAGCCGATGCGCCGGCTGATCGAGTCCGGTGCGCTGCGCGGCGACCGCTTCCTGCAGATCGGCCTGCGCGGCTACTGGCCCGAACCCGCAACCCTCGCCTGGATGGCTGAGCAGCGAATGCGTTCCTACGAAATGACCGAGATCGTCGCCCGCGGCCTGCCCGAGTGCCTCACCGAGGCGTTCGGCATCGCCACCGACGACTGCGACGGGGTGTTCCTCTCGGTCGACATCGACGTCTGCGACCCCGGGCACGCCCCCGGCACCGGCACCCCCGAGCCCGGCGGCCTCACCGCCCGCGAGCTGCTCGACTCGGTCCGGCGCATCGCCTACGAGCTGCCCGTCGTCGGTGTGGACGTGGTGGAGGTGTCGCCGCCCTACGACCACGCCGACATCACCTCGTTCCTGGCGAACCGCGTGGTCCTCGAAACGCTGTCCGGCATCGCCCGCCGCCGCAAGGACGCCGCCGACGGCACCACCTGGGACCCCAGGCAACCGCTCCTGGACGGCCGCTGAGCGGCCTTGTCGCATGCCGACGCCTGTGCCACACTTCATCGAAATTGTCGCAATGACGCTTGTCGCAATGACGCGGGGCTCGCTCCGCTAAGGAGTCGACTCCACCATGGCACTGCTGTCACTACGGACCGCCGGAACCCTGCTCGCCGGCGTCGGAGCCAGCCACTTCGTCGCGCCCGGCCTGTACGAGCCGATCACCGCCCCGGTGTTCCCCGACGACACCCGGTCCTGGATCTACCGCAACGGCGCCACCGAGTTGGCGCTCGGCCTGGCCCTGCGCAACCGCAACCGGACACTGCGCACCGCCGGCCTCGCCGGACTGCTCGGCTACACACTCTGGCTCGGCATCAACGCGGCCAAGAACCGCTGATCAGGCGCTAGCACCGCCTGACTGAGAGAGGTCGGGGGCAGCAGAAGTTATCCTGACATGACAGGTTCGCGTAAGCGCCTACGTGTCGAAGGATGGGATAGTCGGATGCGGAATATTGTGCTGGGCAAGAGCGGTCTGGACGTGTCGCGGGTCGCGTTCGGTACCTGGCAGCTCGGCGGGGACTGGGGCTCGTTCGACGAGGACGCCGCGATCGGCGCCATCCGGCACGCCCGCTCGCTCGGGGTCAACATCTTCGACACGGCGCAGGCATACGGCTTCGGCCGGTCCGAGGAGGTCCTCGGCAAGGCATTGCGCAGCGAGCTGGACAGCAACCGGGACCAGCTGGTCATCGCCACCAAGGGCGGCATCAACCCGGGTTCCGCCCGGCCGCGCGACGCGCGCCGGGACTGGCTGCGCAGCGGCGTCGAAGCCAGCCTGCGCGCGCTGAACGTCGACTACATCGACCTCTACCAGGTGCACTGGCCGGACTCGGACACGCCGGCCGAGGAGACCGCCACGGCGCTGCAGGAGCTCATCGACGAGGGCAAGGTCCGCCACGTCGGCGTGTCCAACTACACCGACGAGCAGATGGCCGCCTTCGACAAGACCCGCCCGGTCGAGACCGTGCAGCCGCCGTACCACCTGTTCCGCCGCGACATCGAGAACGACGTGCTGCCCTACGCGAGGAAGCACAACGTGGGCGTGCTCGCCTACAGCCCACTGGGCAGCGGCCTGCTGACCGGCCAGCTCACCCCGGACAGCACCTTCGACAGCGACGACTGGCGCTCGAAGTCGACCGCATTCCGGGGCGACACGCTGCGCCGCAACCTCGCCGTGGTCGACAAGCTGGCCGAGCTCGCCGGCTCGCGCGGACTGTCCATCGGCCAGCTCGCCACCGCCTGGGTGCTCGCCCAGCCGGGGGTCCACGTGGCCATCGTCGGGGCCCGCAGTGCGCGCAACATCGAGAACAGCCTGGCCGCCGCGGACGTCGACCTCACCGAGGCGGACCTGGCCGACATCGAGAAGATCGTCGCCGAGGGCGTGTCGATCACCGGCGCGTCACCGGAAGGCGTGGAGTAGCCCGTCCCCGACGTGTTGGCCGCCGCGCGCGGTACGTGATCCAGTACCGTGCGCGGCGACTCGTCTGGGGGATCCATGCGCACGCTCATCGGGATGTCGTTGCTGGTCACCGTCGTGCTCGCCGGGTGCGGCGGCCCCGCGCCCACGGTGGCGCCCCCGTCCTCGTCCGCCGCCGCGCCGCCCAGCTCGTCCGCCGCCGGCCCGTCCGCCAGCGGGTCTGCCGGGTCCGTCGCGGCTGGGGACGGAGCGGACGCGAGCACGCAGGCTGTCGCCCGCTGTCATACCGCGCAGCTGTCCGCGCGGCTCGGCCCGCGCGTCGGCTCCGACCCAGCGCAGGGTTACCTGCCGCTGATCTACACCAACACCTCGCGCCAGGCGTGCCTGCTGCGCGGGGTGCCCGGCGCCGACCTGCACGGACCCGCCGATCCCAACGGCCCGGTGTACACGCTGTTCCGGCAGCAGTCCGGCATCAAGGACATGCGGCTGCAACCGGGTGCCAGCGCGTCGGCGCGGTTGGTGGTGCTGTCGGACCAGGACGGCTCGTTCGGCAGCCTCGGCTCGCGCAACTGGGTGCCGACGCAGCTGGTGACCATCCCGCCCGGCGAGACCACCGCGCTCACCGTGCCGTGGCCGGCCGGGCTGACGGTGTCGCGCCAGGACTCCGCGACGCACCCGGGCTCCTGGATCGAGCCCTTCGCCGCCGGCTGAGTCCTTGGTTCGGCACCGGGGTCAGTTCGGCGGCCGCGGGCTGAGCCGTTAGTTCGGCACCGCGGTCCGGGGAGCCAGCACCACGCCCAGCACGCCGAGCGCGGCGAGCACCGCGAGCAGCACCGGCATCGCCGTCGCCGGCGTACCCAGCAGCGCAAGCAGCGCACCACCCGCGCCGATCATGGTGGCGGTGCTGAGCTGGTCGGCCATCTGCGCCGCCGAGGTGTGGAACCCGATCTCACCGGGCGCGGACTGGCGCAGCAGCAGGAACGCGATCGACGGGAAGGACAGCCCCATCCCGACACCGGCGCACGCCCACACCGGCAGCGCCAGCCACCCCACGCCCCAGCTCGGCGCGACGAGCAGCAGTGCCAGCGCTCCGCCCGCGAGCAGGCAGAACCCGATGCGCAGCAGCCGAGGCCGGGACAGGTCGGGGTGCCGTCCCTGCCACCAGGACGCCGACGACCAGCCCAGCGCGCCGACCACCAGCGGGGTACCGGCGGCGGCCAGCGACCAGTGGTGCGTGCTGGTCAGGATCAGCGGCAGGTAGGAACCCGTGGTGAAGAACAGCGCCGCGCACAGCCCTCGACAGGCCACCACGGTGGAGATGCCCCGCCGCGCCCGGAACACCCCGGTCGGCAGCAGCCGCCGCGTCGCCGGCACCAGTACCAGCAGTGCGACGACCAGCACGATGGCAGCGGTGGCGTCCGGTTTCTGGCCGGCCCAGGTCAACGCGGACACCCCGGCGGCGGCCCCGAACGCGGCGAGGAGCAGGCCCCGGCGCTTCGGCGCGGCCGCCCGGTTCGGGTCCGGCGCGCCCAGCCGGCGGACCGCCGGCACCACCAGCACCAACGCCAGCACAGCGACCGGCACCAGGCCGAAGAACACCCACCGCCAGGAGAGCCGCTCGGTGACCAGGCCGGAGATCGGCGGACCGATCAACGAGGGCAGCACCCAGGCCGAGGACATCAGGCCGAACATCGCCGGCCGGACCCGCTCCGGGTACACCTGCGCGACCAGCACATAGATCGCCACCGTCACACTGCCCGCACCCAGGCCCTGCAGCGTCCGGCCGACCAGGAGCTGCGGCATGCCGGCCGCGCTCGCCGCGGTGAGCAGGCCGGCGGAGAACAGCACGGGCGCCACGATCAAGGGCAACCTCGGGCCGGCCAGGTCGCACCAGCGTCCGCCGAGCACGGTGCCGAACACCCCGGCGGCCATGAACGCCACGAACGGCCAGGCGTACAGCGACAGCGCACCGAGGCTCGCGACCAACGCCGGCATCGCGGTACCGACGCCCATTGCCTCGAACGCCACCATGCTGATCAGCAGCAACACGCCGACCGTGATCGAACGCCGCCCCGGGCCGAACAGTTCGCCGCTGGTGGACGCGCGGACATAGGTGGGCTCCGGCGGCGTGGTCTCTGGGGCGGCGTCCTGCGTACTCATGTCCCCCACACTGCAACCTGAACGGGGCTCCAGGTCAAGCCAGTTGACGCCGAGCGCCCGCATACCGGGAAATCGCGCCCACCCCACCGGCGAGTCGGGGATTCCGTCCCCGCGAGTCGGGGCTCCCAGCACACTGAGTCGGGGCTCCCAGCACACTGGATCGCGGGCTCGCGTCCCCGCGAGTCGCGGGATTTTGCAGGCGTCGAGTCGCTGGGCGCCCTGGGTGTGCTGTTGCGTATTCCTACGCAGAGCAAAGCGACGACCGGTCACCCCGCGAAGCCGGTGTCGACATGCCGCCGCCGTCTCGCGGAGCGCGATCCGCTAATCGGAACTACGGTCGGCTCGGCGATCGACGACACCGAGGTCGTCGCGCGGACCTGTACCGAGGGGGACCCGGTGGCCCTGACCATGTCGTGCGCCTTCAACACGTCGCTGGACAGCCACGAGCACGCCCGCATCGCCGAGCAGCTGGGCTACCGCAACGTCTGGTTCTACGACTCGCCCGCGCTCTACGCCGACGTCTGGGTGCAGCTGTGCCGCGCCGCCGAGCGCACCGAACGCGTCCGGCTCGGCCCGGGCGTGCTGGTACCGACGCTGCGGCATCCGATGGCCAGTGCCGCCGCGATCTCCACGCTGGTCTCGATCGCCGGGCGGGAGCGGGTCGCGGTGACCGTCGGCTCCGGGTTCACCGGTGCGTTCACCCTCGGTCAGCGCCCGGCGAAGTGGACCTACGTGGCGAACTACATCCGCACGCTGCGTGCCCTGCTTCGCGGTGAGCAGACGGAATGGGAGGGCGCCCAGATCCGGATGATGCAGCACCCCGGCTTCGGTACGGCGCGGCCGATCGAGATCCCGATCCTGGTCGGCGCCCAGGGCCCGAAGGGAACGGCGGTGGCCAGGGACATCGGCGACGGGGTGTTCGGTGCGCCGAGGCCGATACCGGGGTTCGACTGGAGCGCCGTGCTGTTGTTCGGCACGGTGCTGGACGAGGGCGAGGATCCCGGCAGCGAACGGGCGATCGCCGCCGGCGGCCACGGGGCCAGCGTGGCGCTGCACTGGGCGCTGGAGTTCGGCCAGGCGGACCGGCTGCCGAACGGATCCGCATGGGCGGCCGCTTACGACGACGTGCCGGCGGACGCGCGTCATCTCGCGCTGCACGACGGGCACCTCGCGGTGGTCAGCGAGCGGGACCGGCCCTTCGTGACCGGCGAGGTGATGGTCGGCGCGGGCCTGGCGGTGTCCGCCGCGGCGATGCGCGACAAGGTGGCCGGACTGGCCGAGCAGGGCGCCACCGAGATCGCCTACCAGCCGGCCGGACCGGACGTGCCGCGCGAGCTGGAGGCGTTCGCCAAGGCCGTGCAGGGCTGAATCCCCGACTCGCGGGGGATGGGTGCTGAGAGGCGCGACTCAGTGTGCTGAGAGGCCCGACTCGCGGGAGCAGGGGTGGGCGGCGGCGGCTTGGATGGCGTCGACGATGCCGGCGTAACCGGTGCAGCGGCAGATATTGCCGGACATCTCCGCCCGGATCGTCTCCCGGGACGGGTCGCGGTGCGTGCGCAGCAGGTGCAGCGCGCTGATCAACATGCCCGGGGTGCAGAAGCCGCATTGCAACCCGTGGTGCGCCACGAACGCCTCCTGCAGCGGGTCCAGCTGACCGTCCGGCGACTCGAGCCCCTCCACCGTGGTCACCGAGGCACCGTCCGCCTGGACCGCGAACATCAGGCAGGCGCGCGCGGGTTCGTCGTCGACCAGCACGGTGCAGGCGCCGCAGACCCCGTGCTCGCAGCCCAGGTGGGTACCGGTGAGCCCGCAGTCCTCGCGCAGCGCGTCGGCCAGTGTGCGCCTCGGCTCCACGTCCAGCCGGACCCGCTCGCCGTTCACCGTGAGCTCCACCTTCATGCCCAACCTCCGATCGCTCACGAAACGCCGGCCTGGCGCAGCGCGCGGCCGACCAGCTCGGCGGCCAGCGCGCGCCGGTACGGGGCCGACGCGTGCAGGTCGCCCGTCGGTTCCAGCTCGGCACACACCGCAACCACCACCTCCTCGACCGAGCCACCGCCGGCCAGCACGTCCTCGCCGGCCGCCGACCGCATCGGTACCGCCGACACCCCGCCCAGTGCGATCGCCCCGTCCGCCACCACCGCCGTGACCAGCGCGAAGTCGCCGTGCCTGCGGGCGAACTCGGCGAAACCCCAGCGCACCGGCACCGGGAAGGACACCGAGGTGATCAGCTCGTCCTCGGCCAGCGTGCTCATCAGGGGGCCGGTGAACAGGTCGGCGGCGGCCACCGAGCGCACCCCGGCGGGCCCCACCACGGACACCACCGCATCACACGCCACGGCGACCACCGGCAGCTCGGCGGACGGGTCGGCGTGCGCCAGACTGCCGGCCGCCGTCCCCCTGCTCCGGATCGCCGGGTGCCCGATCCACCGGGCCGCCTCGGCGAGCAGCAGGTGCCCGGTCTGGCCGGCGAGCGCACTGTGCCTGGTCAGTGCGCCGACGTGCAGCACCCCGTCGACGAGCGAGACCTCGGCCAGGTCGGCCACCCGGTTGATGTCGACCAGCAGGTCCGGCCGCGCCATCCGCAGCGCGAGCAGCGGCACCAGGCTCTGCCCGCCGGCCAGGACCTTGCCTTCGCGGCCGTCAGCCCCACACGAGGCCAACGCGGCCACCGCCTCGTCGACCGAGGCGGCCCGCAGATACTCGAACGGCGCCGGCTTCACCGGCGACCCACCCACAGAGAACCCGACCTCATCCGGCGGTCAGCGCCCCTCGAACCGGGGTCGGCGCTTCTCCGTGCGGGCCAGCCGCCCCTCGGCGAAGTCGTCGCTGGCCCAGCAGCCCTCGAAGGCGTCGTACAGCTCCTTGTCGGCGAACGGGTCGAGGTCCGGCTCGAAGACCTGGTTGAGCACCTGCTTGCTGTAGGCGATGGTCAGCGGCGCGAGATCGGTCATGGTGGCCGCCCAGTCCAGCGCGTCGGCGAGGGTGCCGGCTCGGTCCGCCAACCCGCCGGCGACGGCCTCCGGGGCGGACAGCTGCTCGCAGGCCAGCAGCATCCGCCGGGCCACCCCGTTGCCGGCCAACAGCGCGAGCCGGCGGATGGTCCACGGGTCGACCGCGAGGCCGATGCGCGCGGTCGGCACCGCGAACACCGCCTCCGGCGCGACGATCCGCAGGTCGGCGGCCAGCGCCAGCTGCGTGCCGGCGCCGATCGCCGGGCCGTTCACCGCCGCGAGCACCGGTACCGGCGCCTCGGTGACGGTGTGCAGCATCTCGTAGAGGGCCTCGCGGAACTCAGCGGTGTACACCCCGTCCAGGTCGGCGCCGGAGCAGAAGCTGGTACCGGCGCCGGTCAGCACCAGCGCGCGGGCCTCGGCGACGAGCACACCCCGCACCGCGTCCGTGAGCTGCACGCACAGCTCGGTGGTCAGCGCGTTGCGCTTGGCCTGCCGGTCGATGGTGACCAGCGCGACCCGCCCGTGCCAGCTCACCGAAACGAGCGTCATTGGAGTTCCTTCCAGATGGAGCCGGGGGTGAGCGGCAGCGTGTCGATCCGAATGCCCAACGCGTCGCTCACCGCGCCGGCCAGCACCGCGTTCGGGCCAAGCGTGCCGCCTTCGCCGACACCGCGCACACCGAGCGGGTTGGCCGCCGGGTGTTCCACGTGGTCGATCAGCAGCTCGGGTACCTCGGCGCTGGTCGGCATCAGGTAGTCGAGCAGGGTGCCGGTGATCAGGTTGCCCACCTCGTCGTAGACCAGGTGCTCATAGATGGCGCCGCCGATGCCCTGGGCGATCGAGCCGGCGATCTGCCCGTGCACGATCTGCGGGTTCATCGCCCGCCCGGAGTCCTCAACACAGGCCCACCTGAGCACCCGGATCTCACCGGTGGAGCGGTCCACCTCGACGGCGGCGACCTGTGCGCCGGCCGCGAAGGCACCCCGGACCGGGTCGTAGAACTTAGTTGCCTCCAGCCCCGGTTCGACGCTGTCGGGGAGCCGGTTGGACTCCAGGTAGGCCACCCTGGCGACCTCGGCGACCGAGATCCCCGAGCTGGGGTCACCGACCACGCTGACCTGTCCGGCGTTCACCACCAGGTCGTCCGGGGACGCCTCGAGCAGGCCGGCGGCCAGCGTGACCAGCTTCTCCTTCACGGCCAGCGCGGTGTTGTTCGCCGCGCCGCCGCCGATCACCGCCTGCCGGCTGGAGAACGCGCCGAAGCCCCAGAGCGCGGTCTCGGTGTCGCCGATGCGCACCTCGACGTCGTCGTAGGCCACCCCGATGCCGTCGGCCACGATCTGCGCGATCGTGGTCTCCAGGCCCTGGCCCTGCGAGGTGACCCCGGAGAACACGGTGACCCGGCCGTCCGGGTTGATCCGCACGGTGCACGCCTCGTGCCCGGTGCGGAACGGCATCCGGGGTCCGGCGGAGGCGGCGCGGCCGAGGCCGGTCAGCTCGTTGTAGCAGGCGAAGCCGATGCCGATCTGTTTCGCGCTCGGGTCGCCCGAGGACCGGCGGCGGTGCTGCTCGGCGCGAAGCTCGTCGTAACCCAGGGCGTCGAGGGCCTTGGTCAGGCACTCCTCGTAGTGCCCGGAGTCGTCGACCAGCCGCGACGGCATCTTGTACGGGATGTCCTCCGGCTTGATCAGATTGCGCCGCCGGACGTCCACGGCGGAGATGCCCAGCGCACGGGCCCCCTCGTCCATGATCGTCTCCATCGCGAACACCGTGGACGGGCGGGCGACACCCCGGTACGGGCCGGACGGGGCGGTGTTGGTGGCGACCCCGCGCACCGTGCACCGGTAGTTGTCCAGCTTGTACGGCCCGCAGAGCAGCCCGCCGGCCATCAGCGGCTCGATGCCGGCCGTCCACGGGTACACCGAGTAGGCGCCGACGTTGCAGGTCACGTCCGCCTCGAGGGCCAGCAGCGTGCCGTCGGCGGCGAACCCGGCGCTGATCAGGTAGCGGTGGTCGCGGGCGTGGGTGGCGGCGGCCAGGTGCTCGACCCGGTCCTCCACCCACTTCACCGGCACGTTCGGCATGGCCTTGGCGATCAGGCACAGCGCCACGTCCTCCGGGTAGAGCACGGCCTTCACCCCGAAGCCGCCGCCGACGTCCGGCGCGATCACCCGCACGTTGCCCTCGGCGAGCTCGAGCAGCTCGGCGATCATGTTGCGGACCAGGTGCGGTACCTGGGTGGACGACCAGAACGTGAGCTTGCGGTCGGCCGGCTCCCACAGCGCAACGCCGGCCCGGCACTCCATCGGGTTGCCGGCGTGGCGGTTGGTGACCAGCTCGCGGCGCACCACCACGTGGGCGGTGGCGAACGCCTCGGTCACCGAGCCGGCGTCGAAGGTGCGGGCCAGCAGCACGTTGTCCGGTGCGTCAGCGTGCAGGGGGGCGGCCGGCGTCTGTGCCGACTCAGCCCAGGCGCACACGGTCACCGGCAGCGGCTCGTAGTCCACCTCGACCAGCTCGCAGCCGTCCTCCGCCAGGTACCGGTCGGCGGCCACCACAGCGGCCACCGCCTCGCCGGCGAACCGCACCCTGGTGTGCGCGAGCACCGGCTGCTCGGTCTCCACGTACGACGGCAGTGCGGACTTCGCGCGCAGTGCCACGGCGGCGAAGTCGGCACCGGTGAACACCCGGTAGCCGGCCTCCCTGGCCGCCTCGGTGTGCACCGCGGTGATCTCCGCGTGCGCGACCGGGCTGCGCAGGAACGCCACCTGCCGCATCCTCGGCAGCACCAGGTCGCCCACGAACCGCCCGTGCCCGGTGACCAGCCGCTGGTCCTCCTTGCGCCGAGGACTCGTCCCCAGCACCCGTGAGTGGTATTGGTCGCCATGACGACCAATACCACTCACGGGCTCAGCGGTGTCGGTCATGGCATCGCATAGCCGCCGTTGACCGAGACCACTTGACCCGTGGTCCAGGACGACAGCGGGGAGGCCAGCAGCAGCACCATCGGCGTGATGTCGTCCGGGCGCCCGAGCCGGCGCAGCGGGTACTGAGCGAGGATCTTCTTGGTCCGCTCGTCGTCGGCGTCGGCGCCGCCGGAGTGCTCGTCGAAGTTGTCCGTGCGCACCAGAGCCAGGGACACCGCGTTGGTGCGGATGCCGAACCGGGCCAGCTCCTTGGCCAGCGACCGGGTCAGCCCGACCGTGGTCGACCGCGCGGTCGCGGTGACCAGCAGCCCGGACTCGCCGACCCGCCCGGAGTCGCCCATCAGGTTCACGATCGCGCCGGCCTTGCGCTCGGCCATCCGCTTGGCCACCGCGTGGGTGAGCTGCAGGGTGCCGGTCACCGTGACGTCGATCTGCGGTGCCCAGTCCGCCGGCGTCGAGTCGAGGAAGCGCTGCACCTTGGTGGCCGCCGCGTTGTTCACCAGCACGCCGATCGGGCCCAGCTCGGACTCGGTGCGCTCCACCAGCTCGGCGACGTCGGCCGCCGACCGCAGGTCACCGCCGACCGCGATCGCCCTGACCCCCAGTTCGGTGGCCTCGGCCGCCGCCTTCTCCGCCCCGGAGGCCGAGGAGTTGAAGTGGAACGCCACGTTCGCGCCCTCCGCGGCGAACCCCATCCCGAGCGCCCGCCCCAGCCCCTGGCCGGCACCGGTGACCAGCACGTTCAGTCCGGCAAGTTGCAGATCCATGACAGCTCCCTCAGATCGCCTGGAAGCGGCGGTCGCCACCGGCCCGGAGCACCCGGCCGAACCGCAGTTCCGGGAAGTGCGCCCCGATCACCAGGTCCGGTGTGTCGGCCACCTCGTCGGCCAGCGCGTTGCGGGCCGCGCGGGCGGCCGCCGGGTCGACGTCGAACACCGCCTCCCAGTCCGGTTCCGCCAACTCGACCACCGAGTGCACCACGTCGCCGAGCAGCAGCGCGCGCTCACCACCGGAGGAGACGACGTACACCGTCGAGCCCGGGGTGTGCCCTGGCGTGTGCCGGGCGTCGACCCCGGGCGCGAGCGGCCCGTCGGCGTCGAACAGCGCCAGTTGCGGCCCGAGCGGCCCGAGCTTGCGGACCGCGCCGGCCTCGGCGTCGGACGCGGTGACGAAGTGCGCCCAGTCGGCGGCGTGCACGCGGTAGGTGGCGTTCGGGAACACGACGGCGCCCTTGCGTGTCGACCAGCCGACGTGGTCGAAGTGCAGGTGGGTGAACACGACATCGGTGACGTCCTCGGGGCCGACGCCGTGGCCACGCAGCGAGTCGAGGAAGCCACCGCCGGAGTACTTGCCGTTGTTGATCCCGCCGACCCCGGCGTCCACCAGCACGACCCGGTCCCCGGTACGCACCAGGAACCCGCCCAGTGGCAGCCGCAGCACACCGTCCGCGTCCACGCAGCCGGGGTGACACGCCCACGGGTCGTCCACCCCGGGACGGGTCAGTACCTCGGCGGCCACCTCGCGCCCGACGCCGTCGAACACGGGCAGGATCTCGATGTCCCCGACCTTCACTCGGCCAGCCTTTCCCGCAACCGGAAGCGCAGGATCTTGCCCGACCCGGTGCGCGGTATCTCGTCGATCTCGATCAACTGGGTTGGCACCTTGAAGTGCGACAGCCGCAGCGCGCACTCGGCCAGCACCCCGGCGGAGTCCAACGGCGCGGTGCGCGGCACCACGAAGGCCACCGGCACCTCGCCGAGCCCATCGTGCGGCACGCCGACCACGGCTGCGTCGGCAACCCCCGGGCAGGCCAGCAGCGCGTCCTCCACCTCGGCCGGGTAGATGTTCTCGCCGCCGCGGATGATCAGCTCCTTGGTGCGGCCGCTGATCCGAAGGAACCCGTGCTCGTCGCGGCGGGCCAGGTCACCGGTGTGGTACCAACCGTCGGCGAGCACGGCTTTGGTCGCATCCGGCAGGTTGTGATACCCCGGCGTGACGTTCGGGCCCTGCACCCAGAGCTCGCCCTCCTCACCGGGTAGCACGTCGGTGCCGGTCGCGGGGTCGACCAGGCGAACCGTGAGCCCGGGCAGCGGCAGCCCGCAGGAGCCCATCACCCGACTGCCGGTCGGCCAGTTCATGGTCACCATGGTCGACGTCTCGGTGATGCCGTAGCCGTCCAGCAACGGCACCCCGAACGCCTGCTCGAACTCGGCGTTCAGCGCGGCCGGCATGATCGCCCCGGCGGACACGCACAGGCGCAGGCCGCCGATCTCGGCGCGGCCCTCCGCCCGGCTCCGCTCCAACAGGTAATGGAACATCGTCGGCACCCCCGGCAGCAGGGTGTACCGCCCGGAACGCAGGCACTCCAGCACGGCGTCCACCGAGAACCGGGGCAGCACCCGCTCGGTGGCGCCCACGGCGAGCACCCCGAGCACACACAGGTCCAGTGCGTAGGAGTGGAACAGCGGCAGCGGTGAGAGCACCACATCGTCCGGGCCGAGGCCGACGATCGGCGCCCAGCACGCGGCGACCACCCACAGGCAGCCGCGCTGGGTGAGATACACGCCCTTCGGGCGGCCGGTGGTGCCGGATGTGTAGAGCATCCAGGCCACATCGTCCAGGGCCAGACAGTCGCGGGGAGCGGACGTCTCAGGGGTGGCGAGCAAGCTCGCATAGTCGTGCTCGGTGTCGGTATCGGGGTCCGCGCCGCCGATTGTGACGACCACCGGGCGCGGGTCGGCGACGGCGACCAGGGCACGCACGGTGTCCAGGTGCGCCGCGTCGGTGATGACCACGGTGGCGCCGCTGTCGGCCAGGATGTGCGCCACCTCGGCGGGGGCGGACCGGGGGTTGGCGCAGGCGGCGATCGCCGCGGCCCTCGGCACGGCCAGGTACGCCTCGACCGTCTCCACCGCGTTGTCCAGGTAGAGCAGCGCGACCTCGCCCGGAGCCAGGCCGAGGTCGGCCAGGTGCCCGGCGAGCCGGGCGGTGTTCGCGGCCAGCTCGCGGTAGCTAACCTGGCGGTGCTCGTCGAAGAAGGCGATCTGCTCGGGGCGGCGCGCGGCATGCTCGGCGAGCAGCTCGGGTACCGGTCGGATCAGCTCGGTCCGGATCACGGTGCCCACCTCCTCGCCGTTGAGTCGAGAAGCAAGCTAACTAACGCGCGTTAGTTTCGCAAGTGGGGCGCTAGGGTGGGCGCCGACGGGGGAGGGGTGGAGTGAGCACAGACACGCGCGTCACGGTGACCAGTGAGGCCGTGCTGGACGCGGCACTGACGCTCTTCGCCCAACGGGGCTACCACGGCACCGCGCTCAGCCAGATCGCCGAGACGCTGAACATCCGCACCCCGAGCCTGTACAACCACATGCGCTCGAAGCACGAACTGCTGCGCACCATCGTCGACGAGACGACCGCGGGTGTGCTGACCGACTTCCACCGGGCCATCGCCGACACCTCCGACCCTCGGGAGCGGCTGTACCGGGCCACCCTGGTCTACGCCCGCCGGCACGCCACCCACCGCCGGGAGGCCCTCGTCGTCAACCGGGACACCGCCAGCCTCGACCAGCCTCACCGCGACGAGATGCAGCGCCGGCGCCGGGAGCACGGGCACGCGATGCGCGGGCTGATCGCCGACGGGGTGGCCGCCGGGATCTACACGGTGGACTCGGCGGCACTCGCGTCCTTCGCGATCCGGGAGATGTGCGTCAGCATCGCGCGCTGGTTCCGCCCGGACGGAGACTTCACCGCCGCCGAGGTCGCCGAGCAGTACACCCGGTTCGCGCTGCGCATCGTCAACGCGTCGCCAGAAACGTGAGCCGACCGACGGAGCACTTCTCGCTCGACGGCGTCCCCAGGCCGGACCGCCCGGAGCGCTGGGCCGAGCTGCTCTCGGAGACCCACGTCGACATGGCGGTGCGGGTGACCTCGACCGGCACCGACTACCGAGCCGTGGTGCGCCGGCAGTGGATCGACGACCTCGCGCTGGTGGACTGCGAGTGCGACCCGTGCAGCGGAACGCGCGGGCGGTCCCGGATCGCGGCGAGCTCGCAGGAGTACGTCGCGGTGTTGGTCACCCGGCGCGGGCGGGAAACCCTGGCGCAGGGCGAGATGTATCGGGACATGCGTCCCGGCGACGCCGTGGTGTGGGACAGCATGCGCCCGGCCCGGTTCGCCGTGTGGGAGCCGCTGACCAAGCGCACGCTGCTGATCCCGCGCGCCGCGCTGGACGAGGTCAACGGGCGCTCCTGGGATGCCGGCGGCGTGGTGCTGGACGGGTCCGCACCGGCCACCCGGTTGCTCACCGGTTACCTGGACCTGCTCTCGAACACCCTCGACGAGCTCACGCCGGTCGCGGTCACCGCCGCCCGCAACGCCACCCTGGAGCTGTTCACCGGCGCGGTTCGCCCGGCCGGCTCCCCCGCTGCCACCGCGCCGACCCCCGTGTTGCGCGCCGCCATGGAGGCCTGGATCGACCGCCACCTCGCCGCCACGAACCACACCGCCGTCACCCCGGCATCCATCGCGGCGGCACACGGTGTCTCGGTGCGCACCGTGCACCGGACCTTCGAGTCCACCGGGCGCACCGTCGGCGCGGTGATCCGGTCCCGGCGGCTCGCCAGGGCCCGCGCCGAGCTGGCCGGCCGCGGCGAGCCGATCTCGGTCATCGCCCGGCGCTGGGGCTTCTCCGACTCGAGCCACTTCACCCGCGCGTTCCGGGCCCGCTACGGCGCCACCCCCTCCGACTACCGAGCCCAGCACTGACCTGACCCGACCCGACCCGACCCCGAGCCGACCCGACCCCGACCTTCTCCGCGAGTCGGGGCTCCCAGCACACTGAGTCGGGGCTCTCAGCACATCCAGCCCGAGCTGGCAGGCAGCGGCCAGCGCGCGGCACGCACGTGCAAGCCCACCGAGCGCCACCCCGCCAGGATGGGACCCGACGCAGGGACTGATCAAGGAGGATCACGTGGCTCGGGAAGACATCGAGTTCACCGCGCAGGGGGCAACTCTGCGCGGCTGGTTCTACCCCGCGGCGGACACCGTGGGCTCGGGCGGCGGCGAGACACCGTGTGTGGTGCTGCAGCACGGCTTCGCGGCGGTCAAGGAGATGTGGCTGGACCGCTACGCCGACGTGTTCTCGGCCGCCGGGCTGAGCTGCCTGGTGTACGACCACCCCGGCTTCGGCGCCAGCGACGCGATCCCCGGTACGCCGCGCCAGGAGATCGATCCGTGGCAGCAGGTGCGCTTCATCCAGCACGCGATCACCTACGCGCAGTCCCGTCCCGATGTGGACGCCGAGCGGATCGGGCTCTGGGGCTCCAGCTACGGCGCGGCGAACGCCTACGTGACCGCCGCGATCGACCGGCGGATCAAGGCGATCGTCGGCCAGGTACCGGCCATCTCCGGCTCACAGCACTTCCGGGAGCTGGTCCGGATCGACAACTGGGCCGGCATGGACGCCATGTTCGCCGCCGAGCGGGCGGCCATCGCCGGTGGCGCCGCGCCGACCATGATCCCGGTGGTCGCGGAGGACCCGAGCGCTGTGTCCGCGCTGCCCACACCGGACTCCTACCGGTGGTTCACCGCGACCGCCGAGGAGCGTGCGCCCGGCTGGCGCAACGAGGTGACCCTGCTGACCATGGAGTACTTCCGGGGTTACGAGCCGGGCAAGTACCTGCCGCTGATCTCGCCGACGCCGCTGCTCATGGTCGTCGCCCCGAACGACCGACTGGCCGCCGGGGAGATCGCCGCCGCCGCGTTCGAGACCGCCGCGCAGCCGAAGAAGATCCAGCTGGTCGCCGGCGGGCACTTCGACGCCTACACCGGCCCGGGCTTCGAGGTCAGCTCCGGCGCCGCCCGCGACTGGTTCGTGGAGCACCTGCTCACCAAGTCCTGACGACTCAGCGGGACTGCAGCGCGTCCAGGGCCACCGCCATCGAGGCGGCCACCCGGAAGTCCAGCCGAGGATCGGACACGGTCACCGAGTACCGGTCCCGGATGGACTTGCGCCGCTCACTGATGAGCACCGGCGAGCCGGTGGCGCTGTCGGTGAAGTCGAAGTGGAAGACGAACGGCACCCAGATGTCACCGAGGAACGGGATGAAGTCCCAGACCCGGCGCAGGATCGCGACGCTGAGCCGCCGCTCCTGCCCGACCGCGTCGATACCGCCGGCGGACAGGTGCCACGTCGACCGCACCAGGCTCGCCCCGAACGCCTTCCGGAAGTAGCCGAGCTCGACGCCGTCCTGGTCGTAGACGTCGTGTTCGGCGTGCACGTCAAGCCGCTGCCGGGCCCGGAACGAGAACACCGGCCGGCTCTTCGACTCGTCGGAGTAGAAGGTCACCTGCTCCTTGAACGCCATCCGTTTCTGCTGGGCGAACGCCAGCAGCTCGCCCTCGGTGCCGTCCGGGTTGGCGGCGAAGATCTGGTAGCGGTTGACCATCAGGGTGATCTTCTGCCGCACGAAGAAGTGCGGCACGTACATCGGGGCGGTCATGGCAGCGCAGTCTCTCAGTAGAGCGGACGACCCACGCTGCCAATATCCGCGACTCGCCCTGCCGAAATCCCCGACTCGCGGGCGTGGTGGAGGTGGCGGGGGGCGGCGTGCACCGTGGGGGTGGCGGGAGCGGTGTGCCCGACCGCTCGACACAGCGCCGGGTACAGCTGCGCGAGGTCGGTGACCACCGCCGCCAGGTGCCCGTCCGGCCGGACCACCCACCACTCCCCGCGCCGGGCACCGAGCAGACCGGCCAGCTCGCCGCTCAGCGCCGCCATCTCGGCCACCCGGACCGGGACCGGCGCCAGCTCGACGACCACCGCCACCGCCTCCGCCGTGCCCGCACCAGGCGCGGCGAGCACCAACAGGCCGTCCCTGCTCAGCCGCCGCAGCGAACTGGCCGGGACACCCGAGCGGGCCGGGTCGGACACCGGTAGGTCCGGCAGCAGCACGCCGGGGGTCGGCGGCGGCACCGTGCCGCGCAGCGGCCGGCCGGTGAACGGGCGACGGGGGTCGACCGTGGTCAGTGGCGACTCGGTGTACCAGTACGGCTCGGCCAGCCGCCCGGAGTCGACCAGTGCCCGAGCGGCCGGATCGTCCCGGGCCCTGGTCAGCACGTCCCGGCGGTGCGCGGCGGCGGCCGGCGACTGTGGCACCAGGAAGTCCATCGTCGCCGTCGTCACCTCGACGTTCTCCCGGGCCGCCGCGTGCCGCTCGACGTGGTAGCTCTCGAGCAGCGACGGACCCCCCCACCCGCGACCCACGTAGGCGAGCTTCCACGCGGCGTTCTCCGCGTCGGCCACCCCGGAGTTGAGGCCGCGGGCACCGAACGGCGCGTACAGGTGCGCCGCGTCGCCGGCCACTAGCACCCGGCCGACCCGCATCCGGTTCACGCAACGGGTGTGGAACCGGTACACCGACTGCCAGAGCAGCTCGTACCCGGTGTCGCCGACGATCGCCCGGATACGCCGGTCCAGCGCGCCGGAGGTCATCTCGGCGTCCAGGTCGTAGTCCGGCGGCACCTGCCAGTCGATCCGGTAGGTGGAGTCCGGGCACGGGTGGATCAGCACCTGCCGGCCGGGGTTCCACGCCGGGTCGAAGTAGAACCGCCGCTCCCGCGCCCAGCCGGGCAGCTCGGCGCGGATGTCGCAGATCAGGAACCGGTCCTCGAAAGAGTGCCCGTCGAGCGTGACGCCGAGGGACTCGCGCAGCGCGTCGGACCGCGCGCCGGTGCAGGCCAGCAGGTAGGGCGCGCGCAGTCGGAACGGGCCGGCGGCGGTCAGTCCGCCCAGCGTGACCTCCGCCGGGTCCTGGGTGATCCAGGTGACCTGGTGGCCCCAGCGCACCTCGATCAGCGGCTCCTCGGCGATGCGCTCGTCCAGCAGCTGCTCGGTGCGCGACTGGGAGATGTTCACGAAGGGCGGCAGCGGCGAGCGGCCCGGGTCGGCGAACTCCACGCTGAACAGCTCGTCGGCCTCGAAGAACGTGCGGGACGTTGTCCAGGTGGCCCCCTCGGCGGCGATCCGGGCGCCGACCCCGACCGACTCCCAGATGTCGATGGCGTCGCGCTGCTGGCAGATCGCCTTCGAGCCGACCAGGTCCCGCTCGGGACGCCGGTCGAGCACGACGCACGGCACCCCCCAACGGGCGAGCAGGAGCGCGGCGGTCTGCCCGACCGGCCCGTTGCCCAATACCACCACCGGGTCCAGCGGCCAGAGTTCGGCCGGTTGTGAGCGCGGAGTGGTCCTGGGAGACCACTCCGCACTCACGGGGTGCTTGTCGGTCATGACTGCAGCTGGTCCCAGACCTCGCGGTCCCGCTCGGCCGTCCAGATCACCGGCCGCTCGACCCCGGTCAGCTCGTCCCACAGCCGGGACACGTCGAACGGCAGGCAGTGCTCGAAGATCGGCCACCGTCCGTAGTCGTCGACCAGCGCCGCGTGGCAGGCCTCGAACGCGTCCTTCAGCGCACCGCCCCTGGCCTGCGCGGCGGACACCTCACGGATCATCACGTCCAGGAAGTTGCGGGTCTGCGCGATCGCCGCGGCCACCGCCGGCCGGCCCTGGCTGACCGCGCCCCGGCCGCCGACCAGCGACTCCGCGCCCAGCGCCGCGACCGCGTCCAGCGTGCCGGCGGACCAGTCCCGGTGGAACGCGTCGCCGGTGTAGAGCGCTGCCTCGGCTTCCACCAGATCGCCGGCGAACAGGATGCGCTGGCGGGGCAGCCAGGCCACGAGGTCGCCCTCGGTGTGCCCCCGGCCGCAGTAGCGCAGCTCCAGGTCGCCCCGGTCACCGCCGAGGTCGATGGTCAGCTTGTCGGAGAAGGTCAGCGTCGGCCAGGTCAGCCCGGGGACGGACTCGGCGGCCTTGGCCAGTCGCGGCATCCGGGCGAACTCACTCGCCCAGTCCTGCAGGCCGCGCTCGGCGACCAGCGCCCGGGTGTTCTCGTGCGCCACGATGACCTCGGCGTCGAACGCGGACGCGCCGAGCACCCGCACCGCGTGGTAGTGGCTCAGTACCAGATAGCGGACCGGCTTGTCGGTGTGCTGGCGCAGCACGGCCAGCCAATCGCGGGCGGCGACCGGGGTGGCGAGTGCCTCGAAGCAGACCAGGAAGTCCTCGCCCTCGATGGCGCCGACGTTGGGGTCGCCCTCGGCGGTCAGCGCGTAGACCCCGTCGGCAAGCACCTCCAGCGTCTGCTCCTTGGTGGCCAGATCGGCCGACGATGCGAACGGCTTCGCGGTGGTCATGAAGAGTCCTCCTCAGAATGCTTTGCTCTGCGTAGGCATACGCAACAGCCTGCTCGCCTCTAGGCCCGAGCGCCGCGGCGCAGCCACAGCTGACTGGGCCCCCGGAACGAGACGTTCGGTGGGAAGTCGAGGCGCTGATCTCCCACCAGCTCGAGGTCGGGCGCAGCCGCGGTGAGCAGCTCGAGCACGATCCGGACCTCCATCCGGGCCAGCGGCGCGCCGAGGCAGAAGTGGATGCCCTTGCCGAACGCCAGGTGCCGGCCGGCGTCCTCGCGGTGCACGTCGAACCGCTCCGGGTCGGGGAACCTCGCCGCGTCGCGCCCGGCACTACCGAGCATCAACAGCAGCCGCGCGCCGGCCGGGATGTCGGTGTCGCCGACCCGGACGGCCCGGGTGGTGCGCCGCCGCCAGGCGATCACGCTGGTGTCGTAGCGGAGCACCTCCTCCACCGCGTTCGGGATCAGCGCGGGGTCGGCGCACAGTGCGTCCCACTGGTCGCGGTTCTCCAGCAGCCGGCGGATCGCGTTGCTGGTCAGGTTGGTCGTCGTCTCGTGGCCGGCGAAGCTCAGCCCGTAGGCGATGCTGGTGATCTCCAATGGCGAGAGCTGGCCGGGGTCCGCGAGGTGGATCCGCACCAGGTCGCTGGTGAAGTCGTCGCACGGCTCGGCGATCCGACCGGCCACGAACCGCGTGCAGTACTCCCAGTAGCGGCGCATCTTGCCAGCGATCTCGAGTTGCTCGGCCGGCTCAGGGTGCCCCCAGGAGAACGCCATCCGGTCTCCACACCAGCTCTTCAGCAGCTCGGTGTCAGCCGCCGGGAACCCGATCAAAGCGAAGATCATGAACGCCGGCAGCGGGTGGCTCAGGCCGGCGACGAGGTCGAACGACCCGGTGGTCGGCAGCGCGTCGATCAGCTCGGCGGCGGCCACCCGGACCCGGGGCTCCAGCGCGGCGGTGCGCCGGGCGGAGAACGCCTGCAGGTTGATCCGGCGGATCCGGCTGTGATCCGGCGGGTCGGCGTTGGACATCGTCCTGGGCAGCGGGAAGTCCGGTCCGAGCTCGGCGCGGGCCGCCTGGCTCAGCGGGAACAGCGGATCCTGGACGATGGAGGCGGAGTACGTCACCGGGTCACGGAACACCGCGTCGAGGTCGTCGAACCGGGTGAGTACCCACATGTCCAGCTCGGGGGCGTAGAACGCGGCCGGAGACTCGGCCAGCTGGGGGTACGGATCGGCGAGATAGGCCGCGTCGAACGGGTTGAAGCTCGCGTGTGCCGGACGGGCGGACGGCGCGGTCATCGGCAGCTCCCTCGATCGCCGACCTCGAGCATGACCTGGACCACAATCACTGTAAAGCGCACAGTCCTGAGGTTTCACATAAGCAAACCTCATACCCCGTGACCGCCCCCAAAACCCCCGCGAGTCGGGGCTCTCAGCACATCGAGTCGGGAGCCTCAGCACACCCAGGAACGCTGCTCAAGTGTGCTGAGAACCCCGACTCAGGGTGCTGAGAGCCCCGACTCGCCGGAACGATCCGCGGCGGTATGGCGGTACGGCGGTACGGGGGTGCAGGTCAGGGTGGGCCGTGGCGGAGTGTCTGATGGCAGTGGTCGGCGAAGGCACGGGCGCGCCGGGTGGGTGGCGCGGCGGACGGCCAGGCCAACACAACCGCCGTGGGCTCGACGCTGTCGGCCAGCGGGCGGACGACCAGCGGCCGGCCCTCGTAGCTGACCCCGACCGAGGGCTCCTGGATGAGCAGCGAGAACCCGTGGCCGCGGGCGACCAGGGAGCGGACCATCTCGAAGTTCACCGTCCGGTGCCGCACCCGGGGCACCACCCCGGCCGCCGCCAACAGCAGGCTGAAGTGGTGCTCGCTCGGCGGGAAGTCGAGCATGATCATGTCGTGGTCGGCGAGCTCGCTGAGGTGGATCTCGGAGCGGGCGGCCAAGGGGTGCGCCGGGGCGAGCAGCACGTGCGGGGACGTCAGGTAGACCGTCTCCCGGTGCACCGCCGGGCTCAGGTCCATGTCGTAGAGCAGCGCCACCTCGCACTCGCCGTCCAGCAGCATCGCCTGCAGCTCGACCAGCGACCCCTCCACGAAGTCCAGCTCCACGCCGGGGTGCGCCTCCTGGAAACTGTCCAGCAGCGCCGGCATCACGAACGGCCCGATGGTCTGGAAACAGCCGATCACCAGCCGGCCGCGCAGCGCGGTACCCAGGTCGCCGGCGCCGGCGCGCAGTTCCTCGGCCAGCCGCAACAACGCCCGCGCCGGCCCGATCAGCTCCCGGCCGGCCGCTGTCAGGGTCAGCCCCTTGGCCCGGCGGCGCAGCACCAGCTGGACACCGAGCTGGCGCTCCAGGTCGGCCAACCCGAGCGATACCGCCGACTGGGACACGTGCAGCGCGGTGGCGGCCGCCGTCATCGTGCCGGTCTCGGCGGCCGCCACGAAGTAGGACAGCTGGCGCAGGCTCAGGTCCTCGATCACAGCGGCCATCCTCGGCCGTCGCGCCCGCCACGCCGCACCCGGACGCCGCCGCTCACTCCGTGCTCACTCCGTGCTCACTCCGTGCTCACTCCGTGCTCACTCCACCGTGACGCTCTTGGCCAGGTTGCGCGGCTTGTCGATGTCGCGGCCCAGCGCGTTGGCCACGTGGTAGGCGAACATCTGCAGCGGGATGGTCAGCAGGATCGGGTCCAGCTCCGGGGAGTTGACCGGCACCCGCAGCTCGGCGTCGACCAGCCCGGCCGGCAGCGTCGCGTTGGTCACCGCGATCACCGGGCCACCGCGGGCCTTGATCTGCTCGATCGTCGAGATGTTCTTGGCCAGCAGCTCGTCGTCCGGCACGACCACCACGCTGGGCATCGCCGGGTTGATCAGCGCGAGCGGGCCGTGCTTGAGCTCGGCGGCCTGGTACGCCTCGGCATGGAGATAGGAGATCTCCTTCAGCTTCTGCGCGCCTTCACGGGCCACCGGCCAGGCCCGCACCCGGCCGACGAAGAACATGTGCTCGGCGGTGGCGAACTTGCTGGCCACAACGGCCACCTCGTCGTTGGTCCGCAGCACCTCCTCGATCTGGTCCGGCAACGCCTGCAACGCCGCGACCAGCCGCTCGCCCTGCGCCGCCGACAGGTCGCGGACCCGCCCGAGCAGCAGCGCGAGCATCGCAAAGGTCACCGTCATGTTGGTGACCGCCTTGGTCGAGGCGACCGAGACCTCGGGCCCGGCGTG
This sequence comes from Pseudonocardia sp. Cha107L01, assembly GCF_052566575.1. Taxonomy (NCBI): domain Bacteria; kingdom Bacillati; phylum Actinomycetota; class Actinomycetes; order Pseudonocardiales; family Pseudonocardiaceae; genus Pseudonocardia; species Pseudonocardia sp. Cha107L01. The sequence continues at coordinate 1,479,898 of NZ_CP199579.1, read as the reverse complement.
CAGGAACACCCCGCTGCCGCACTCCCTGGCGACCGCGCTGCCGACCACGTTCACCACGCCGATGACGTTGCCGCCCTTGCGCTTGAGCTCCTGCACAGCGGCCAACGTGTCCAGCGTCTCGCCGGACTGGCTGATCGCCACGTACAGGGTGTCGGAGTCGACCACCGGGTTGCGGTAGCGGAACTCCGAGGCCGGCTCGGCGTCCGCGGGCATCCGGGCCAGCTCCTCGACCAGCGTCGCACCGAGCTGCCCTGCGTAGTACGCGGACCCGCAGCCGATGAACTTCACCCGGCGCACCGCGCGCAGCTCGCGGGGGTCCAGCCGCAGGCCGCCGAGGTGGGTCGTGTTGAACCGGAAGTCGAGCCGACCGCGCAGGGCCCGGCGGACCGCCTCGGGCTGCTCGGCCATCTCCTTGCGCATGAAGTCCTCGAACTGGCCGAGCTGGTAGTCCTCGTCGGACAGCTCGACCGTCTCGGCGCGCCCGCTGGTGCGGAAGTCGTCGGCCCGCACCGTGGCGATCTCGCCGTCCTCCAGGTAGACCACGCGCTGGGTGTGCCGGACCAGCGCGGCGACGTCGGAGGCGACGAAGGTCTCCCCCTCGCCGATACCCAGCACGAGCGGGCTGCCGTTGCGCGCGACGACCAGCTCGTCGGGGCGCTGCGAGTCGAGCACCACCAGGCCGTAGGTGCCCTCGACGGAGGCCAGCGCGGAGCGCACCGCGCCCTCGAGCGTGTCGGTGTGCTCGGCCCGCGCGGCGATCAGGTGTACCAGCGCCTCGGTGTCGGTGTCGGACACCAGCTCCACGCCGTCGGCGATCAGCTGGGCGCGCAGCCGGTCGGCGTTCTCCACGATCCCGTTGTGGACCACCGCGAACCGGCCGGACGCGTCGAGGTGCGGGTGCGCGTTGACGTCGGTCACCTCGCCGTGGGTGGCCCACCGGGTGTGCGCGATGCCGACCGCGCCCGGGGCGGCGTCATCGACCAGCCTGCGCAGGTCCTCGACCCGCCCGGCCGTCTTGTGCACCTTCAGCCGGCGTCTCGCCGCGAGCGCGAGGCCCGCCGAGTCGTAGCCGCGGTACTCCAGCCGGCGCAACCCTTCCAGCAGTACCGGGGCGGCCTGCCGATGGCCGATGTAGCCGACGATTCCACACATAGGTCCCTCTCCACCGCACAAAGTACAAAATCTCAGCCGAACCAGGCTCAATCGTTCAGAACCCGACGACCCGACAGAACCTCAGCCGTACACGACCCGCCGCAGCTGCCGCTCGGACAGCCTCGCCGCGACCACCCGCCGTTCCGCCAGCTCACCGGCGATGACCGGCCAGATCGCGGCGTTGCCGTGACCGCGCCGGTGCAGCTCGGAATGCCGCCGCCGAACGAACTGCTCGGTGGTCTCACCGAAGTAGGCGAGTACATCGGCGACCAGTCGGACGGCGGTCTCCGGAGCCAACCCGGTGGATGTCACCACGTGCCGGATCAGCTCGTCCTGTGCGACAGCCGGGCCGGCGAGAGCGCTCACGATTGCCGAGTTTGGCATCGCACGGCCCGTTGCGGCAATATCCTGCCCGAATTCGGGCACAGCAAGTCGGTAAGTCGTGTCGGACGCGACCATCAGCGTACCGCCAGTGCCGCGGCGCGGCCGAACACCGGCGGGCGACCGGCGAACCTCGCAGGCGCGGAAACCCGCTCACCCCGGGCGCCGCGCCGCGCCCACCCCGCGCAGGTGGCCAAGTCCCCGCTGAGCCACCACCTTCGGGTACTGCGTGCCGCCGGACTCACCTGGACCCGCGAGGAAGGCACCCGCTGCTTCGTCCGGCTGCGCCGCGATGACATCGACTCCCGGTACCCCGAACTGCTGGACGCGGTACTGGCTGCCGCCGGACAGGAGGACATCGGCGGCGACGTCGGGCTCGCCGTCCCGGCGGGTAGCGACAGCCCCTGAGCCGGCGACACGATGGGGTCGAGTCAGGGCACGGATCTCCCGGCCGCTCCATCTCCAGTAAATCGGTAAGGTTTTATTGCGGACGGTGTGAGATTCTCGCCAGTGTTCGTCCAGACGGTGGAAATCTCGACAGGAATCCGCTGTGTCGTGACGCAGCGTAGGCGGCCTGAGCTGCCTGGAAGATCCTCATAAGTTACGCACATATTTCGGATATCTGACTCCAAGAACACTGCGCTAAGCACTCATTCGATCTCGGGTCACGTCCGTCGCCCCTACACCCTCGACCTCAACCGTATCGGGCCATTCCACGTTCGGCGTCGGATCGGACGGTTTGGTAGCGTGCCCGGGTCACCCTGAGGGCCTTCTTAGTGTTGGAGGGAGCTCCCGATGCACCCGCGTCGTCCGACGCCTATTGGAATCTGCCGACTGTGTCAGAGGTAAGCACGCGCCGACCGCGGGTTTATCTCCACGTCGGGGCGCCGAAGACCGGAACCACGTATCTGCAGGACGTGTTATGGAATAACAGGGACGCGCTCCGCCGAGCCGGCGTGCTCTATCCGGGACTGAGCAAGGACGCGCAGTTCCACGCGGTGATGGATCTGCAGCGCTCGAATTTCCAGGAGCATCTCAACCCGGCGGTCCCCGGCGCCTGGGAGCGGCTGGTCGGCCAGGCCAGGGCCTGGCGCGGTGACGTGGTGCTGTCCCACGAGCTGTTCAGCATGGTCGACGGGCCGGTGGCGCGTACCGCACTCGAGCACCTGTCCTGGGCAGACGTACACGTCGTGCTCACCGCTCGCGACCTGGCCCGCCAGCTCCCCGCCGTGTGGCAGGAAGACATCAAGAACCGCCAGGTACTCACCTTCGCCGAGTTCACCCGCGAGCTGTCCGCGCCCGGCCCCGCGGCGCACTATCTCGCCAACCTCTTCTGGCGGATGCAGGACGTTCCCCGGGTACTCGACACCTGGACCACCGAGCTCCCCGGCGACCGGGTCCACCTGGTGACCGTGCCGCCGAGCGGCGCACCGGCCGGCGAGTTGTGGGCACGCTTCAGCCGGGCGACCGGTATCGGCGCGAATACGTGCGCGCTCGAGGAGCCAGTTGAGTCCAACCGGTCCATGGGAATTGCCGAGACAAATCTGCTCCGGCGGCTCAACGTCCTCATGGGGGACACTCTCGAGTGGCCAGCCTATGACGTACTGGTGAAAGACTTCCTGGCCCTCTCGGTAATGGGTGGACGTGAATCGAGCACTCCCCTACGGCTGCCCGACAGTGAATCTGACTGGGTCCGTCAGCGGTCCCGACAGATGGTTGACACCATCAGCCGACGGGATTATCAGATCATTGGCGACCTGACGGACCTCGTCCCACCGGCGGCGCCGGACGCGGGACGGCACCCGGACGATGTCAGCGATGTCGAACTGCTCGACACCGCCGTCCACGCGCTGGTCGGCATGCTGCATTGGGCCAGTGACCACGCCCCGCAACGACAGCCCGGGTGGCGCCGCAGGGCCATCCGGATCAGCCAGCGAAACGCCGCACTGCGGCAGCTACGCCGCCATTACCTGGCCGCGAAAGCCCTACGTGGAACGTATCGAATCCGCTGAGAATCTCGACCGCCCGATTGATAGGAATACATGCCAGCGGAAATGGACAGGGTCGGCACGCGCCCCGTCACGGAGCAGGGTTATGCCGTGGACCGCGATGCACGGAGTCGACTGAAGGGCCAACAGGCGCGCGTCCTGTGGCTCACCAGGTTGCCCGGAGCCGGCAAGTCCACCATTGCCGACGCCCTGGACCGCCGCCTGTTCGAACTCGGCCTGCACACCTACGTTCTCGACGGAGACAATGTGCGGAGCGGGCTGAACTCCGATCTCGGATTCGCCCCCGCCGACCGGACCGAGAACGTCCGTCGGGTCGCCGAGGTGGCGCGACTGCTGTTCGACGCCGGGCTCGTGGTGATCGTCGCGCTGGTGTCGCCGTTCCGCGGTGACCGGGAAGCCGCGCGCGGGCTGTTCGACGACGGCGACTTCCTGGAGGTCTGGGTCAACACGCCGTTCGCGGTGTGCTCGCGGCGCGACCCGAAGGGGCTCTACGCGCGGGCGCGGGCCGGCACGCTGCCGGACATGACCGGCGTCGGGCAGAACTACGAGGAGCCGGAGAACCCGCACCTGGTGGTCACCGGGACCGGTGCGCTCGAGGAGACCGTGCACCGACTGGTGGCCGCCGTCGTACCCGCGCCGCGGTAAGCCCGCACGAGAGCGGCGACCGCGTGGTCGACTGACGGTCGGGGGGTGCCCGCCAGAGCAGACGATCCGCCGCCTTGGGGGGGTTCGACGGCGGCTCGCCGGGACGACCACGCGGTCGCCACCTGTTCAGTCGACCCAGCAGCCCCAGCCGTTTCAGACTTCCGGTAACAGATTGATCACGCAGCCGGCCCCGGAATGGCGGCACCGGTCTTCGGCAGCGGGCGGCGGCAGACGTAGAGCCGGGCGGGCGGCAGGTTGGCCCACAGCGTGGAGCTGGTCACCACCTCGCCGAAGGTCTCGTGCAGCGTCGAGCGGAAGGCGCGCGAGCGCGGCGCCAGCCTGGTCGGCCGGTAGGCGATGGCGGCGAACACCCCGTCCCGGGCCAGCACCCGGGTGACCTGGGCGAGGATGCGTTGCTGCAGATCCGCCGGGAAGTTGCCCCACGGCAGCGAGCTGAGCACGACGTCGGCCTGGAAGACGTCCAGCTCGGCCAGCCGGTCGCCCAGCTCGCACGCGTCGCCCAGTACCCGGTCGGCCCAGGGCGCGACCTGCTCCAGCACGGCCAACAGGTGCGGTTCACGCTCCACCGCGAGGTGCCGCGACCGGGGAGCGAGGCGCGGCCCGACCGCCGCGCTGATCGCGCCGGTGCCGGCACCGAGCTCGACCACGGTCAGATCGCGGTCGGGTGAGATGAGCCCTGCCATCTGCCGGGCCACGATCGCGGAGGTGGGCGCGATCGCGCCGATGCTCGCCTGGCTGCGCAGCGCCTGGCGCAGGAACGTCGCGGTGCCCCGGCGGCGGGAAGCCGTCGAGGTACTCGGTTGCGCGGTGACCGACACTAGGGAGGTCCTCTCCTCACGGTGGGTTGTGGTCGCGTGTAGCCGAGCAACGCCCACTCGCATCGACCTGACGTGCCGCCGGGTCAAACGTTGCAACGGTGTCCTCGCGAAGACCCGGGTACGAAACGGCAACGTACCTCCCCGGCCGCCGCCCGGCATTCCCGGCTCCTCGGTCCGAGGTCCGCGGAGCCAACGACCGGGCTAGTGTCGCCGTAATGCAGACCGGTGCCGATACCGCCGCGGGCGTCGTACTCGCGGGTGGGCGCTCCTCGCGCATGGGCACCCCGAAGTCCGGCCTGGAGTGGCGCGGCTCGACGTTGTTGTACCGGACGGTCTCGCTGGTGGCCCGCACGGTGGGTGGCCCGGTCGTCGTCGTGGGTGCGCCCGGGCCAGCTGCTGCCGGCGCTACCGGCCGGGGTCGCCGTTGTGCAGGATCCGGTCGAGGGGCTCGGCCCGATGCAGGGGATCGCCGCCGGGCTGGCCGCGGTCGCCGACCGCGCGGCCACGGCGTTCGTCTGCTCCACCGGTTCCTGCACACCGCGTACGTGCTGCGCGTGCTGCGCGGGCTGACGGTGCCGGATGTCGACCTGGTGCTACCGGTCGCGCGTGGTTTCCGACAGCCACTGGCCGCCGGCTACCGGACCTCGCTGGCCAGGCTGATCACGGATCTGGTCGCCGAGGGCAACCTCCGCCCGGGCATGTTGTTCAAGCACTGCCAGGTCCTGCAGCTCGAGGACACGGAGCTGCTCGCGGACGCCGCGCTGGCCCGCTACGACCCGAAGCTGGACTCGGTGGTGAACATCAACACCCCGGAGGACTACGCGGAGGCACACGCACGCCCGCCGGCGGAGATCACCGTGCAGTGTTTCGGCGCGTTGGCCGGCGACGGTCGGCGGGGCCCGCGCCCGGTCCGGGCGGCAACGCTGGATGAGGCCGCGAGCGGGGTCGGACTCACCTTGGACCGGCAGGTGGTGGCGGCGCTGAACGGTGACCAGCTCACCCGCGACGGGCAGGTGCCGCTGGTCGCCGGGGACAGCGTGGTATTCAGCTCCGGCGACGGCGGCTCCGCTGACCTGCGCCGACCCCGCTGAGCAACATCGTCACCGACCGGGCGCGGTGCAGGTGAGCAGAGCCAACGCGGGTTGCTCGGACAGCGAGACCGCCGAGAGGCCCCGGTAGCCGGCCTCCTCGGTCCAGCTGGCGTAGCGCTCCAGCGGGTACACCGCGCCGGCCGCGGTGCGCAGCCGCAGCCCGAGGGCGTACAGGCCCAGGTACCAGCGTTGCGCGGGATCCTCGGCGGGCAGCGCGTCGACGATGGCGAGCGTTCCGCCGGGACGCAGTGCGGGCCGCAGCCGCCCTAGCAGAACCCGGTTCGCGTCCGGGCCGAAGAGGTGGCAGACGTTGCCGAGCAGGATCAGGTCGTAGGCCGCCGCCGGCAGGTCGACGGTGAAAATGTCACCGGCGGAGAACCGGAACCGGCCGGTCAGCCCGGCCGCCTCGACCGCCCGGCGGGTGCTGCGCAGTACGTCCGGCACGTCCACGGCGGTCACCCGGACTCGCGCGTCGGTCCGGGCGAGCGCGATGCTCCACGGCGCCGCGCCGGCGCCGACATCGAGCACCTCACCCCCGACCGGAGCCAGCAACTCGGCCGCACGCTCCACCGCCGGGGCGAACAGCCGGGACAGTGTGGCCACGACCTCGGGATAGAGCTCGGCCGCCCCGGCCGGGGTGTCCCCCGCGAGATGCGGCAGCCCGGACCGAACGACCTCGTCGAGGTGCGACCAGCCGGCGGCCAGGATGGTGCACCAGCTCGCCTCGTGGGTGGCCGCGTACCTGCCGTCGGACTGTCGCCGGAGCACGCCCAGCGCATCGAGCGCGTCCAGGAGCAGCTGCGTCGGGCCCGGCGCCGTGGCGCAGTGCCGGGCGACCTCGTCGGCGCCGGCCGGTGCCGCACGCAGGAGATCGAGCACGCCGAGGCGGGTTGCGGTGTGGAACGCGGCGGCCGCCTCGACGATGTTGCCCAGCCGGACGAGTCGCTGGTCCGCGCGCTCGACGGCGACCGGGATGAGGTCCGCGCTCATCGGACGACCCGCACGACGCCCCCGGTGCCGTCGACGGTGACGATCTGCCCGTCGATCAGCCGGACCGTGCCGTCGTGGGTGCCGACCACCGCCGGCAGGCCGTACTCCCGGGCGATGATCGCCTGGTGGGAGAGCAGACCACCGCCGTCGGCGACCAGTGCGCCGATGCTGGCGAACAGCACCGACCACACCGGGGAGGTGGCCGGGCAGACGAGCACGTCACCCGGCTCGAGCCGGTGGAACTCGCTCTCGCCTCGGATGATCCGGGCCGGGCCGGTGTAGCTGCCCGCGGCAGCCGCGACTCCGGAGAGCTCGGTCGCGCCGGAGTGGGGCTCGATCGGACGGTGGCCGGCGATCGCCTGCGCGCCGAAGGCGTGCTCGAAGGTCCAGAGCAGGGCTTCGTTGACCAGCCGGGCCTCGGCGGGCAGCGCCGACAGCGGTGGTGGCGGACCGGGTGGGCAGCCGTAGGACGGGGGGCCGGGGTGGGCGAGAGTCCAGGCCCGCTCGCCGATCCTCCGCCTGGTCTGGGTCCGGCAGTCGAGGCGCTCCCGCAGGGCGGCCCGGAGCCGTGCCGGTGCGAGGTGGAAGGCGTCGCCGGGGTCGTCGAGCAGTCCCGCGGCGGCCAGCCGCCGGCCGATCTCCCGCGCGGCCCGATGGGTGAGGGCGATCGGCGCGCTGAACGTGAAGAACTCGTTGTCCTCCCGGACCGGGTAGGCCAGCAGCGCCCGGTCCAGCGCCCGGTCGAACCGTTGCCGCCGCGCGGGGCTCTGCCCGTCGAGCAGGCGCAGCGCCTCGGCCCGGACGTTCGTCCGCCGCGCCCGATTCGCCTCGTCGGCGGCGGCGAGGTCGAAGCCGGTGGCGAGCTGGTCGCGGATCAGCGCCAGCGCCAGGTCGGGCCCATCGTCCAGGCAGGGATCGGCGATCTCGTAGCTGAGCGCCCGGTGGCCGTACTCCCGCTGGTAGCTCTCGAACTCGGCGGCGAACTGTTCGTCGGCGGCGAGCACCGCCCGCGCCGGTGCGCCGCCCTCCAGCAGCCGGCGCACCGCCGGTCGGTCGGCGAGGCCGGCGGCGAGCGCGGCCAGCGCGCGTGCCGGCGCGGTGGACGTCTCGGACGTGCCGGCGAGCAGCTCGAAGACCTTCGCCTCGTCCCACCCGAACAGGTCCCGGCAGGTGAAGGCCAGCTCGCCGAGCGCGATCGCGAGGGGGCCGTGGAGCCGGAAGTGGACAAGCAGGCCGTGCTCGGTCAATGCGAGCGCGTCACCCAGGTGTTCGTCGAGCCGCGCGTCGTCCAAGGCGGCGAGGTCGACCGCACGCAGCTCCGCGATCCGTCCGATGAGATCGGGGCGCCACTCCTGGGCCCAGCGGCGCAACAACGCGCCCGGGACGTCGGACCGCAGCGCGGCGACGCTCGCCCGGATGCGTCGGCGCAGTGCCGGCACGAGCCGGAAGGCGAGCGGGACCAGCCAGGTCGGGAGTGCCGGCGGCTCCTTGCCACCCAAGGGGACGAGTCGCGCGTACTCCCAGCCGCCGATCTCCCGGAACTCGAGCGTCTCGAACAGAGCACCGAACTCGGCGCACATCCGCTGGGTCCCGACGCAGATGGCCTTCCTCCCGACAGCGCGGGTGAAGGCCGTCCACGGCAGCGGCGCATGACTGGCCTCGCGGATCCAGAAACCCTCCGGCGGGTCCACCGACAACGGGATCGGCTCGATCCCGCGGTTCTGCGTCCCGTCGGTGCTGAGTTGAACGGTCATAGCGACGACCTCCGGTGCTGGTTGCCGCAAGCCTGGCGCCCCACGTGGCCGGCGTGGCATCGGTCGCCTTACGTATTTCCGCGGCCGGCATACGTATCCGGTGGCAGCTCCTCCAGCACGTAACGGGTCAGCGCGGTCCGGGACGTGAGCCCCAGGCGGGCGTAGCTGTTCTGCAGGTGGGTGGTGACCGTGCGGATGCTCAGGTACAGCTGTGCCGCGATCTCGGGGTTGGACAGCCCCCGCGCGACGAGGCGGGCGACCTGCTCCTCGCGGGCGCTCAACCCACCGGCACGGGGTTGCCGGCGCGGCGCGGGTGGACGCTGCCCGAGGCGGCGCATCAGCCGCCGACCCCGGTCGAGGAGCGACTGCGCGCCCAGTCGCTCCAGCGCCCGCAGGGATTCGTCGAGCGCACTGTCCCAGGGGGCGGCCCGCGTCGCGGCCAACTCGGCGAGATCGAGGCGGGCCACCGCGGCCTCGTAGACGAACCCGAGCGCCGCCAGCTCGTCGCCGGCGCGGCGTAACAGCGTCTCGTCGCGGTCCACCCGGCCGTGAATCCAGGCGGCCAGCGCGCCGGGGTACGGCGCACCCGGCCCCAGAGCCGCCAGTGCGCGCGCGGTCGCGGCGGCCGCTGGCAGGTCCCCGAGGGCGATCCGCGCCTCGGCAAGGGCCGACAGGGCGGTGACCTGCAGTGTGCTGGCCCGGCGCAGGCTGTCCTCGGCCCGTACCGCCGCCGTGGCCACCTCACCCATGGCCAACGCCGCCCATGCTTCCACCAGCTCGATCGGCGCCAGGCCATGACGATCCACCGCCGACGCGCGTTCCAGTGCCTCACGTGCCCGCACCGCGCACCGCATCGCCTCGACCGGCTGGCCCCGCCGCAGCAGTACCAGTCCGCGCAGCGCCAACCCCGACGCGGTCGCTCGCGGCGGCCCGACCCGCTGACCGAGGTCGATGACGTCGCGGGCCTGCCGCAGCGTCTCCGCCCAGTCGCCGGCGAAGAAGGCCGCGATCCCCAGATTGGTCCGTGGTGACCGTTCGAGCGTGGGTACCCCGGTACGCCGGGCGCAGTCCAGTGCATCCCGCGCCAGCCGGCTCGCCGACGCCAGATCGCCCCAACCGAGCTCGACGAAGAAACCCGGGCGGCGCGCAGACTCGCCGAGCTCGTCGGGGAGCTCACTCACCAGCCGCAGCAACGCCGTCAGGTGTACCCGGCCCTCCGCGTAACGCCCGGCCATGCCGGCGACCTGCAATCGACCGGTGTGCACCCCGAACCAGGCCTGAGGCGATTCGAACCGCTGCCGCAGCTGCTCCAGGTCGGCGGTCACGGCGCCGATCTCGGCGGAGTCCTCCGACCTCAGTGCGATGTGCATGCGCGTCAGCGCCAGCGAGACATGCACCGGGCCGGGCGGCACCCGCGTCAGTTGCGCCTCAGCCTCACTGACGTGGCAGCGGCCCTCCCGATAGCGCCCGACCTCCACCTCGAGCTGTGCGGCGCGCTGCAATCGCTCGGCCCGTCCGACACCGTCGTCGCGGGCGGCCGCCGCGGCCAACCACGCCGACACCGCCCGCTCCTGATCGCCGACCAGCCCGTAACCCTGCGCGAGCCGGTCGTGCAGGCCGGCCACCGCGTCCGGCCTGTCGAGCGTTGCGGTCAGGTCGAGGGCCGCACGGACGTCGGCCAGCACCTCGTCACCGGCCCGGCGGGCCAGCGCGTCGTCCGCCGCTGCGACCAGGACGTCGAAGGCGTAGCCGGCGTCGACCTCGTCGCCCGCCCTGCGTACATGCGTGGCGAGCAGCCCGCGCTGCTCCGGTGCGGAGTCCTGCACCGCTCGAGCGACATCGGCGTGCCGACGGCGGCGCACCACGAGCGGTAGCAGGTCGTAAGCCACCTCGCAGAGCAGGGCATGCGTCACCCGGTACCGGATCCGGCCGTCGATGACCTCCTCCACCACGACGCCATCGGCCCGCAGGGCGGAGAGACCACCAGCAGACCCGCACCCGGCATGAGCTGCTCGAGCAGGGCGTGGTCGGCCCGCGTACCGCACACGGCGAGCAGGTCCAGCACCTGGCGGGCATCCCCGGGCAGCCGTCGGACCCTCGACTCCACCAACGCGCTCACGGCCGCGGGTACCGCCTCGGCGTGCTCGGGGGCCAACGCCCACAGCCCCTCGTACCGGTACAGCGCTCCACTCTCGACGAACGATCCGACCAGTGCATCGACGAACAGCGGCAGACCGCCCGAACGCGAGGTGAGAACGTCCAGGAGCCCGGCGGGGACCGCCCCGTCGAGCAGGTTGTGCGCCAGCAGCCCGACGGCCTCATCGCTCAGGCCCGTGAGCGGCAGTTCCGTGAGCGCCCCGGCACGCCGCAGGCCGGCGAGCAGCTCACCCAGTGCGGCATCGGCCTCGTCGTCGCGGTAGGTGAGGATCGCCAGGACCGGACGGCCGGCCAGGCCGCGGACGAGGTAGTGGAGCAGGGCCAGGGAGCCCCGGTCGGCCCAGTGCGCGTCGTCGAGCAGCAGCACCACCGGCTGCCGGGCCGACGCCCGCTCCAGCAGCCGACACACCGACTCGAACATGCGGGTGCGTTCCAGCCCGGGATCGCGAAGCTCCGGACTCGGTGGCAAGGACAGGTCGCCGAACAGCCGCCCCAGGTCCGGCAAGCCCTCGACCAGCGCCGACCTACCGGGCCCCGCCGGCGCGCACACGAGCGGCCGCAACGCCTCGACCAGCGGTGCGTACGCCAGATCTTGCTGCAGGGCACCGCCGGCGCCGGCCAACGGCAGAAAGCCGCGATCCCGCGCCACCGCCAGGCACTCCTGGGCAAGCCGCGACTTGCCGACCCCGGCCTGCCCGGACACGGCCAGGACCTGGGCCTGGTTCTCCAGCACCCGGGGCAGAACCGTCCGCAGGGCCCGTAGCTCGGCGTCCCTGCCCACCAGTGGGGCGGCGGCGGCAACAACAGCGTTCATCTCGCCGACCACCTCCCAGCGGGAACCGGCCGTCACGGTCGACACCTCGACGGGGAGAATACGGCTGGTTACGCCGGATGCCAACGCCGCGGGCGGTCTTTCAGGGCATACGCCCTCCCGACGATCGAGTCACCGACCGGCCAATCCGGCACATCTTCCCAGCTCAGGTGGGCTGGAGCTGCACGGATGGGCTCGAAGCGACCCGCGGACCCTTAGCCTGAATGCTCCTCGCCAAAAACACCAAAAAAGAGGAAACGAACGGGCCGAATAGACGACTGAAGGACCGATTCGTCGAATGATCTCGACTAGGCCGGGAGAGTGAAATAGTTTGATCCAAGAAACGGGATGCGCCATTTTTCGATGAACCTCTGAGGCCGAATTTTTGACGGCCATCGTGAATCAAACCTCCGAAAGGAGTCGCAGTGATTTCCACTACGAAGGCCCTGGTTACCGCCGGGCTGACCATCGGGCTGATCGCCGGCGGCGCCGGTACGGCGTTCGCGGCCACGCCCACGGCGACAGGTAGCACGGCCTCGATCGTGAGCGCCGAACCGCCGCACCTGATCCCCCAGCCCCCGGGCCCGCGCCACGACGACCAGAAGCCGCCTCGCGGCCCCGGCAATGACGGCAACTGGGGCGGCAAGGGTCCGGACCACAACCGGGACGGCAACTGGGGCGGCAAGCACAACCGGGGCGACAACTGGGGCGACCGCAACCGGGGCGACCACAACCGCGACCGCGACCGCGACCGGGGTCACCGCGACCACGACCGCGACTGGGGCGTCAGCCCGGAACGGTGCCGCGATGGCGGTGGCCACGTGAACTGGCACCGTGATCGCTGTGACGGTGGGCGCTTCGACGGTGACCGTATCCGCTAGCTGATACGGCTCAAGTGGGAACCGAGACAGTGGGTCCGCCGGCGGATTGGGCGCCCACTGTTTCAGCCGCTGCCCGACCAACCCTCGGATGCCTCTGGACGGGGAGCGCGCGGCACGGCATCGTCATGGCGTGACAACCTGCTGGCGCATGTCGCCCTTGGTCTTCGTGGCGCTGATCGCGCTGCGCGCCAGGTGGCTGGCCGGCTTGATCTCGAGTTCCGCCGGACGGACAGCGGCGCCGGTCGCGTCCTCGACAACGTCGACGACGCTGTCCACCGCACTGAGCACGCTGCGCGGAGGTAGCGGAGTTTCGCAGTTCTTCGTGTGGTTCTACCTCGTCCTCGGCGCAATCCTCGGCATCACGCTGCTCTCGAGGGTCCTGAGCTCCGTGATCGACGAGATCAAACTGCAGCGGGAGCTCTACCAGCCACCCCGTCCGCTGTCAGCGGACCGGTTCCGCCCGAGATCGCACCGATCCGGCCCCAGCAGCTAGCTGGTCACTGCCTGTGGCTCGGCGGTGGCCGGCGGGGTGCTGGGCTGGCCGGCGGGTGAGCTCCTGGCAAGGGTGATCCCGAGGCACAGCAGCCAGATGCTGACCAGGCCGGCGCCAAGGTAGACGTTCATGTGGCCACCCGGCGCGATGAACCCGGTCTGCCCGAAGATCGTGACCGTCTCGATCGTCTGTTCGGCCAGGGCGACCGCTCCGACGACGCCCAGCCACCGCGGCAGCACGGCGCGCCGGCCCCAGGACAGCACGACGACCGGGGCCAGCATGGTGATCGTGACGCTGTTCAACACCGGGCCCCAGAACGATGCCACGTCGAGCAAGGTGCGCGCCGTCGCGGGCTCCAGCTGCTCGGCGTGCCAGGACAGCCCTGCCCAGATCCAGGTGCTGACCGTGGTCTCGGCGATCAGGGCGACCGCGCCGATGACAAACACGTCGCGGTGCGGCCGGGGCAGTCGGGCGCGGACGAGGGCGATGAAGGTGGCGAAGGCGGGCACGAACAACACCATCAACCAGGCGTACATCCTCGCCTGCCCACCATGGGCGACGAACCAGTCGGCTACCTCCTGGCCGCTGGCCGAGGGCCCCGGAGGCTCGCCCAGAGCTGTCGTGCCCACAAAGATCAGCACGACGGCGGCGACAGTAGTGGTGTACAGAAGCGTGGCTGACCGCATGGGTGCTCCCGAAGGCGAGTTGACCGGTTAGGACGATAGGCGGCACACGCTAGGCACGATCGGCTACGAGAACATCTGCCGATCGGCAGAGAGTTCCCGGCGGGCAGCGGCCGCCGCGAGCTCGGCGCGGGTGCGCACCGCCAGTTTGGCGAACACGTGCCGCAGGTGGGTGCGGACCGTGCCTTCGGTGATCAGGAGTTGGTCGCCGATGGCTCGGTTGCCCAATCCAGCTGCAGCCAGGTTGACGACGTCGAGCTCGGTCGGGGTGAGGCTGGCCCATCCGGAGCTGGGACGGGTGCGGCGGCCGCGGGAGCGCGTCGCGTACGAGACCGCCTGAGCGGTGGTGAGTGCGGCGCCCTCCCGGTGCGCGACGGCCAGGTCCACGGCCTCCAGCCGACCGGCCACCGCCGGTTCGTCCTTCTCCCGCATCAGCGCGGCAAGCGGGGACAGCACGCAGCCCAGGTCGCCGCGCAGCCGGTGACTCGCGGCGTGCAGCCGCGCCGCGACGACGATCCGCCCGCCGTCCAGGGCCAGCCCGGCGATGAGGTCGAGCGCATCGGGCACCAACGGCCGCAACCCGGCCCGGGTGGCGTCGGTGAGCGCGCGGTAGGCGTCATCGGACGCGTCCTGCCCGAGTGCGCGCCGGATCGCACCGAGGACCAGGGTCGCGGCGCAGGCGGTTTCCCGGTTGCCGAGCGCGGTGGCCCACCTCAACGTCTCATCCGCCGTTGTGTGCGCGGCCTCGGCGGCGCCGCCGGCGAGGCGGGTGACCGCGAGCATCACCGCCGCCTCACCCCCCAACAACTCCACGCCCGAGGCCGCCGCGATGGCCAGCGCCAACTCGATCCGCTCGGCCGCGGTGGTGGGGTCGACCCACGCCGCGGTGACCGCCGCGGCCAGGCCGAGCGCCTCGGCGGCCATCATGCCGGGGTGGTCGTCGAGGAACGACGCATGTGCGGTGAGCAGCTCGGTCGCCTGATCAGTACGGCCGAGCTGGCAGAGCGCCCGCGCCAGGGGGGGCAGGACGGTGCTGGCGCTCACCGGTTCGCCGATCCCGACCGCCAGACTGATCGCGGCCCGCCCGTAGGTGCACGCTTCCTCGAAGTGTCCGGTCTGTGCCGCCACATCGGCCCGGATCGCGGCATCCCAGGCCCGCAGCTGGGCATGACCCAACCGGGCGAGCGCGGGCAGCGCCGCATCCGCGCAGCCCAGGGCCGCCGCGTGATCGGTCCGGAACAGGTGGGTGTACGCCAGGGCCTGCAGCGCCTCGACATGGCCCCAGTCGTCCCCGGCTCCGGCAGCGAGGTCGACAGCCTCGGTGAGGACCAGCTCCGCGGCCGCCGGATCCACGAACAGCTCCGCGATCCCGACCAGGATCAGCGATCGCGCCCGGATGGCGGTGGCTCCCGCGGCGGCGGCCTGCTGGGCGGCCGCCTGGGCCAGCCCGAAACCGACCTCGAGATCACCGGAGTACGTGGTGAGGAACGCGTTCGCCCAGGCCAACCCCGGCGGCACGGAGCCCAGCGCGGCACTGATCCGCTCCGCCCAGCTCCGGCCCTCGGCGCTGCGCCCGCGCAGGAACCAGCCGAAGGCGAGGTCGACCACGATCCCGGCGGCCACGTCCAGGCCTGCCCCGGTGACCAGGGCATTGGCCAGTGCCGAGCGCACCGCGGCGTCGTCCCGCGCCACCCGGGTCAAGGCCTGTGGCTCGGCCCGCCCGAGACCGACGCTCGACGAGCCGGCCAGCTCGGCCACCCACGTGATCAGCCGGGCGTGCGCCTGTTGTGTGCTGTCCGCGTCCCCGAGCTCGGTCGCCGCGAAGTCGCGGATGGTGTCGAGCAGGACGTACTGGCTCTCCCCGGCGTCGAACTGCACCAGGCAGTGATCCACGAGCGTCTCCACCGCCGCCCGCCCGCCCGGACCGGCGACCGCCAGCGCGGCGTCGAGGGTGAAGCGGCCGGCGAACACCGACAGCGCGGCCAGCACCCGCCGCGCCCCCTCGCCCACCAGCTCGGCACTCCAGGCAATCGAGGACAGCAGCGAACGGTGCTGGGGCAACACGCCCGGGTCACGGGTGGCCAGGAACCGCAGCCGCTGCGCCATCCCGGCCTCGACATCAGCCAAGGGCAGCGCGCGGGCGTGGGTCGCGGCCAGCTCGATGGCCAGCGGGAGACCGTCGGCCAACTGACAGATCCTGCGCGTGGCGGCGTCGGTGACCGCCCCGGTGGGCAGCCCGGGCTGAACCCGGCGGGCCCGGTCCAGGAACAGCGCGGGGGCCTCGCCGTCGCCGTCCAGCCCGCCGATGGACAGCACCGTCTCACCGGCCACCCCGAGCGTGACCCGGCTGGTGACCAGTACGCGCAGTCCCTCGCAATCCCGTACCAGGACGGCGACCAGGGCGGCGACCTCGTCGCGGATCTGCTCGCAGTTGTCCAGCACCAACAGACCACCGGCCCGCCCCAACCGGTCTCGCAACCGGTCGAGGGGGCTGCGTCCCGGCTCGTCCCGGAACCCGCAGCCGGCCAGCACCGCCAGCGCCAGCGCACCGCCCTGCCGGACCGAAGCGAGCTCGACGAAACCGTGCAGCTCGAACGAGCCGCACCGAACCGCCTCGCTCACCAGCCGAGTTTTCCCACTGCCCCCCGGGCCGACAACCGAGACCAGCCGCTCCCGCCCCACCAGCCGCTCGACCGCGCTGAGCTCGCCGCCCCGACCCACGAACGACGACGCGACAACCGGCACCACTGCCTGCCCCCGCCCGAGATCGCGCACAACCCAGGAGTCTGCTCGCCCAGACCTCCCCTGGACAGAAATCTGAGCGGCTTGGGCCAATCGTGGTCTCACGTCGGGCGGAGACGTTCGTGCGGCAAACGGTTGGCTGACAGCGGACACCCAGCCGGTGCTCAGGTTTGCTGAAGGTAGGGCTGCTCTGGACAGCCGCTCGGCAGCAGACGTTTGGTCGCTTTGCTCCCCGCTGGTCGGGTCGAGGCGGCTGGTCGCCGGACGGTGCGCTCAGGAACGCAACCTCGGCCGGTGACGGTCTCTAGCGTCCGTCCTCGGATGTGGATGCCTGTTCCGGGCGACATCCCAGGACGGCACGCTCCCCCGCCTCGGCCGCATCCCCACCGGCCCGCCGGCCTGACACCGCACATCTTTCGGAGGTCATCATGGCCCATCCCCGAACTCGCCATCCCTGGACCGGCCAGATCCTGGTCGGTGTCCTGCTCGGCTGCCTGTGCCTGGTATCCACCGGGGTCGCGGCCCGTGCACCGGGCATTCGGACCGTCGGCTACGGGACGAGCACAGGGAGGTCGAGCCGGGAGCCGGTTGTGGTGTCCGCCCAGCAGCCGACCCGCCGAGGTCGTGGCCCCCGACCCGCCCCCGGTCCAACACCGCCGAGCGCGACCACCGACCCGGCAGCCCCCACGACCGACCCCGCGGCGCCCACCACTGCCGCGGCGCCCACTACCGACCCGACGGCGCCCACCACCGATCCCGCTGCCGCGGCGCCCACGACCCCGCTGGCCCCGCCTCCCGCGGCCGACGCCGCGGTCAACCAGAACTGCACCCTGGCCGTGCCCCCCGCCCCGCTCACCGCGGTTGGGCTGGCCACCCCCTACCGGCTGACCGCGACCGACGGGGCGGCCGGCGCCTGCCACGAGGCGAACGCCAACCAGTCGGCGTTCGTCGAGGCGGCGATCCTGGACCCGGGGACCGGCAAGATCTCCATCTACCACCCGCTGGTGATCGACGACGGCACCCAACCGGCGGCGGCCCCGGTGCGCCCGACGCTGCCACCCCGGGCCTCGGTCGCAGTGTGGTTCGGCTTCCAGGCCAACACACTGAGCCTGCGCGCCAAGCGCTTCAACCGGCACCGCCTGCTGCTGCGCTTCCTCGGCGGTAACGGCAACCAGTGCGTCAACGGCACAGCGAACTCCCCGTTCGGCCAGTTCGCCTACTGCAACGCGCCGGCGTTCTTCGCCGCGGCCAAGGCAGCGATCCGCGCCGGCTCGCTACGGGTGCCGGCCCTGGGCACCGCCCGCGACGGCCAACCCTGCCCGAGCACCCGTGACTTCAGCGTGGTCGACCAGGACCAGAGCGACAACCTGGACACCAAGTACCTGGCCCTCCCGGATGGGCGCACCGCGCAGTTCTCCCCCGCCAACCAGTCCCAGCTCGCCGGCGCGACCGTACTCACCAATGCCTCGGACAACGGGCTGCTCGACCGCTTCATCGACCCGGCCCTGGGCTGCCAGCCGTTCACCGCACCGGACATCTCGGGAGGAAACAGCCTGACCCCGGCACTCGCGCTCAACGAGCTGCAGGCCGCCGCCGGCCAGCGAGCACCCGTCGCCCTGGTACCTCCGAACGACCCGATGGCCCAGGTCAACGGCCAGAACAACACCGCCAAGACCAACCTCTACCGGGCGGGGGTCAACATGGGGCCGGCTGCCGCCGCGGACACCGGCGCGGCGTACTGCACCAACCTGGGGAAGGTCGCTCCGGCCCGCCTGGCAGGGGCCCAGCAGTTCCTGGCCAATGCCACGTCCCCGGATCCGGCCGCCGGCGCCACCCTGTTCGACTTCCTGACCCAGCGCCTCACAGCCTCCTGGACCAACCTCAACTGCCAGGGCCTCACCGGCCAGGGACCGCCCGCTGTCGGCACGAACACCGCTGCCGCTGTCGCCGTCGCGCCATCGGACACCCCAGCAGCCAACGCCCCGGCGACCACCGGTCCGACAACGACCGACCCCACAACCGCTGACCCCACAACCACCACTCCGACCACGACCGACCCCGCTGCCACCGACCCCGCCGCCGACCCCACAATCACCAACCCGACCACGACCGACCCGGCAACCGGCACGACTCCGGATGCCGGAGCTCCGGCCACCGGCCCCGCACCGCTGGTTGGCGAGGCGAACCCGCCGGTTGACGCAGTTGCTCCGGTGGTCAACGGCCCGACCCCCTCGGGCGTCCCTGGACCGGTTCCGACACCGCAATGCCGGCCGCGCACAGCCCACGACCCTGTCACCGGGACTGCGAGGACCAGGCAGAACGCACGCACCCCAGCCTGCGCCGGCCCGGGCTGATCAGCGGCAAGGTGCGCAACAACGGATGAACCGACCCGGGCCGAGCTCATCGGCCCGGGCGGCCCGCCGCCGGCGGACCGAGGGTCACACCGCCTTCGTGGGCACCCGTCGCAGTCCCGGCGCAACCAGGACACAGCCCAGCAAGGTCAGAACGAGGAAGATCGCCACCAGCACCGCCACCCAGGACGGCACACCGCCCACGAAGAAGGCGGGCAACCCGGTCAGCGCGGAGAGCACCCTGCACCCGGTCAGCCACCGAAGAGCCGCCGTACTGCGCCGCAGCACCACGATGAACAACAGACCCAGGCTCACGATGCCGAGCACCAAGCCGAGAACAACCGCCGCGAACGGCGGTCCGGTCTCACCCGGCGATACCGGCACAAAAGTCATGACCACGTCGACCACGGAGAGCAACCCGAACAACACGAGCCCGCCAAGCAGGCTCCGGGGCAGCGTCGGGTCCATCGAGGCAGTGTGGACCCCCGGCACAGGCCTGCCAAGCACAGTGCGCTATCCAGCCCAATCCGCGCCCAGCACCGCGATGCTCAGGCCCAGAGGGCGACTGGTTCGACAGCTGACGGATCGACCATGACGTGCCCGTCCTCGATCTTGCTCGGGTACTCGGCAAGACGCGACGGGGTCTCCTGCACTCCGTCGCCGGTCCGCACGTCGAAGGCCCACATGTGCGCGGCGCAGGTGAGCACGTTGTCGTACAGGTCGCCGTCCGCGAGGGCTCGCCGCTGGTGCGGGCAGGTGCCTTGGAACACCTTCACCTCCCCGTCGGCGGCCCGCACCGCGACGGCCTTCGTGCCGTCGGCGAGCACACATTCCTTGATCTCCTCAGCCACGACCTCACGTGCTGGACAGAGCACCTGCCACCCCATCGGCCGCTACTTCTTCCCGCCGTAGCGCACCTGCAGGCCCCGGTTGTGCTTGGCGGCGATCCGGCGCCAGGTGAGCACGTACCCGTCCGACCGGGACAGGTTCTCCTTCTCACCGAACTCGTAGCCGTCCTCCGCGTAGGCGCGCTGGGATCCCTCGTTGGCGGTGATGTCGCTGGCGTTGAAGCCCTCGTACTCCAGGTAGGACCAGCGGGTGCGCACGTCGTGCTCGACCCGCAGCGCCTCCTCGGCGTTCGCCACCTTGCTGCCCCACGCGATGAGGTAGCGGTGGTGCGTCTCGTCGACCGGGACGTACCACTCGTAGTGCCAGTAGTTCGCACTCTCCGGATCGCCCGGGTTGGCGCCCCACGGGCCGATGCGCAGCCCGCACGGCAGGGCCAGGGTGGCCTCCATGTTGCCGAACGCGACGCTGCCCGGCTCTACGGCGGGGTCGTAGGCCGCCCGGACCACCCCGACCTCACCATCGCATTCGAACTTGTACTCGAACACCGGGATGGCGTCGCCGAACGCGTCGGTGAACCCCTTGAAGCCCGGCCCCTCGTGCAGGATCCAGCCTTCGTACGGGTTGTTGCCGCGCGGGATCTCCGCGAACGGCAGCGGCTGGCGCCAGTAGTCGAGCAGCGCGTCCCGTTTGTGGATGAATGTGTGGTTCAGCTCGGAGGCCGAGTCGGCGGCGATGCGCCAGTTCGACGCCACCTCCTGCTGGTGGAACGGCACCACGTGCATGTCCTCGGCCAGGAACTCCGGTGGCAGGTCGTCGGACAGCGGCGGCGGCTCGATGTCCCCGATGAAGACGAAGAGCATCCCCTTGTGTTCCTCGATCGGGTAGGACCGCAGCTTCAGCTTGCCGATCAGCTTGCTGTCCGGGTCGGAGGGGATCCCGACGAGACCGCCGTCGGCCAGGTTGTAGGTGAACCCGTGGAACCAGCAGGTGACGGTGTTCTTGGTGAAGCACTCCGGCTTCTTCGACAGCTGGAAGCCACGGTGCAGGCATTCGTCGCGCACGCCGTAAACGCGACCGTCCACGCGCTTGAGCAGAATGTCCTCGCCCAGTACCCGGAGGGTCTTGATCTCGGTTTCCCTGACATCCGAGCTGAACATCGCCGGGTACCAGTGGTTGCGGAAGCCGAGGACCGCGTCCTCGTACCGCGCCGGGCTGCTCGCGCTCGCGCCGTCGGTGGCGCCGGGCCGCGCCGCGGACATCGTCATGACGCCGTCCGCCCGGGGGTCTTCGCACCGTAGGAGTCGAGGAAGTCGAGGGTCACCGAGGAGAAGATCTCCGGGTACTCGATCATCGCCCAGTGCCGGCAGTTCGGGATGAGGTAGCCGGTGGAGTTCTCCAGCAGCTCCAGGAACGTGTAGGCGTCCGAGATCGGCACCACCATGTCCTGCTTCCCGTTCACCACCAATGTGCGCGTGGTGACCCGCCGGATGTCGTCGTGGGTGTAGCCGAAGCCGTTCTCCCGGACCCATCCCATGATCGCCCGTAGGCGGCGCGGGTGTCCGGCTGGGCGGACAGCTCGTAGCGGTACCGGACCTGGTCGTCGCTGGCCCGGTAGTCCGGGTTGGCCAGCACCTCGATGATCCGGCGCATGCCCTCCGGGGTGAAGTCGTAGTTCATCAGCGGCGCCAGGGCGGGGTTCGGCGGGCCGTCGTGCGGCACCCCCGCGCTACCCATCAGCACCAGGTTGGCCACCAGGTCGGGCCGGGTCATGGCCACTCCGAGCGCGGTCGCGCCGCCCATCGAGTTGCCCACGATGCTGACCCGCTCCAGCCCCAGCGCCTCGATGAAGGCGACGATCTGGCTGTTGCGCGACTGCTGGCTGTAGGTGAAGCCGTCCGGGCCGGGCTTGTCACTGCGCCCGAACCCGACCATGTCCACCGCGATGGCCCGGCGCCGCTTGGCGAACAGCGGCAGGCAGTCGCGCCAGTTGGAGACGCTGTCGGCTCCGGCGCCGCCGCCGTGCAGCAGGATCACCGGGTCCCCGGCGCCGTCCTCGATGTAGTGCGTCCGGAAGCTGCCGGTGGTGACGAACATGCCGCTGGGCGCGCTCATGCGCTACCTCCTGGTCGGTCGGTGGTGAGGCGGTCGGTCGTGATGCGGTGGGCGCGCAGGTCGGCGAGTGCGCCGTGGTCGCGGGCCTCGTCGGCCAGCAGGGCGAACACGGTGTCGTCGGCGTGGCAGAGCAGGGCCAGTGCGACCGGGTCGAGGAATACCTCGAGCTCGTCCCGGACCGAGACGATGCGCACCCGTGGTCCGTTCGCGGACACGTCGAGGGAGACCTCGACGGTGGCGTACTCGTTACCCAGCCGCAGTGGTTCGCCGGGCATCAGAACAGCACTCCCACGGGCATCAGAACAGGACGCTGATGTTGTCGGTGCGGAACGACGCGTGGTCCAGCAGGACCATCCGCTCGCGGATCCGCCAGCCCGCGCCGTCGTCCGTCCGGCCGGTCGGCTCCACGCGCTCCAGCCGGTCGCTGCGCCGGCCGACGAACCAGTGCTCGACGCTCTCCAGCCGGGAGCGGTAGACGATGAAGTTCGAACCCGCGGACACGGTGCCGTCGTCGCTCTCGCTGACCTGCACGTTGGAGATCAGCCGGCGGGTCCGCGAGGGCGGGATCTCCGCCCATGCGGACTTCGCCTCCATGCTGGCCACCCGCAGCGCCAGCGTCAGGTGGTTGTCCTCGAACACGCCCAGCTGGCCGGGCACGGTGACGTCCGGGCTGCCCTCCCGGTTCACCCGGGTCGGCGCCCAGTACCGCGCCTCGGGATCCCACAGTGCGAGCCACTCGCGGAGGCGCCGCTCGTCGAGCAGGGTCGCCTCGTGGAAGTAGAACTGCTCCACCGACCAGCTCAGCAGCATCCGGTCCAGACGGGTACCTGGCTCGACAGCGGTCACCGCCGCACCTGCCCGGTCATGAACGACAGCCAATGCTCGTACCAGCGCCGTTGGTTGGCCTCCGACCAGATGCCGCCGCCGGCTCCGGGCGCGTCCCCGTCGCCGACGATCTCCGCGCCGGTCCGGTCCTGACCCAGGCCCAGCATCAGGTTGTTCTCCATCCGGCGCCCGATCACCCCGCGCATGGAGGCCTGGCACTCCCGGAAGTTCTCCCCGTCGTCCTGTTCGAGCATGCCGCTGGGCCCGAAGGTGAGGGTGTACTGGCGCCGCAGGGCGTCCTTGACCTCGGCCGGGAGGCTCTTGTCCACCACGCACCACTGGTGGACGGTGTGGCTGCCCGGGCCCTCCGGATGGTGCACCCGGACCAGTCGCAACAGCTCGATGTCCAGGAACGCGAAGTTCGGGAAGACGTTGCCGTGCCCGCCGGGCACGACCCTGCTCATCTCCTGGCTGTACCGCTCGGCGACCCTGGCCCGTTGGGCGGCCAGGTGCTCGCTGTACGGGGTGGCCATGGTCGCCATCGGGTGCACCGGGGCGCCCTCGGCGTCCGCGCTGGCCGGTGGCCCGAACCCGTTGCCGAGGAAACCCATTCCGGCGGCGATCTCGTAACCGTCGTCCCCCGACGGGCCGAGCAGGCCGATCTCCATGGAGCGGGCGTGCGAGTGTGCCACGTGGTACATGTCACAGGCGAAGTTCTCGGTGGGGATCTTCCAGTTGCTTCTCACCGACCACTTGTGCACGCCGCCGACGAACTCCACCCCCTCCGGGTCCCGCCCGAAGACCAGATCGAAGTAGAGCCGGAAATCGCCCAGCCACTCGGTCAGCGGCACCGCGCCGGCGTCCCAGTTGCCGAACAGGAACCCGCCGTACTCCTCCACGCGGGGCACCTCGAGCAGGCCCCACTCCTTCTTGTCCAGCACGCCGCCGTAGCCCAGCCGGAACTTCGGCACCCCGGTCAGCTCACCGGTGTTGGAGTACGTCCAGGCGTGGTAGGGGCAGCGGAAGAAGCTGGTGTTGCCCTCGTCCGAACGGCACACCCGCATGCCCCGGTGCCGGCACGAGTTCAGCATCGCGCGGACCTGGCCGTCCTTGCCGCGCGCCACGATCACCGGGTCCTCACCCATGTACGTGGTGAGGAAGTCGCCCGGCTGGGCCAGCTGGCTGGTGTGGCCGAGGAAGAGCCAGGACCTCGTGAAGATCCGCTCCAACTCGTGGTCGTAGATCCCCTGGTCCACGTAGACCTGGCGGGACACGGTGCCCTTGGCCGGCTGTACCAGTCCCGCCAGGTCCGTCGTCGCGATGCTCATGCCAGCGCCACCCGGCCGTCGAACCAGCCCATCGCCGTCTCCCGTGCTCCCGGCAACCCCGTCGTTGCGTGGGGACCGTGGCACGGGTCACGTCCGGGCGGACCCGGATCTGTACCGATCGGACGAGAAGATCACCGCCGACCGGACGATGCTTCCGGCAGTGCCCGGGACGGGCCTCGGCGGCGGGCTCAGCGGCGCCGGGGGGACGCGGTAGTCGCGCCGGGCCGCAGCCACCGGGTGACCGCCTCCGCCCGGTTGGCCGCGCCGAGCTTGCGCAGGATGTTGCGCACGTGGGTCTTCACGGTGCCCTCGGACAGGACCAGCCGGGTGGCTATCCGGGCGTTGGTCTGCCCGGTGGCCATCAACCGCAGCACGTCGAGCTCACGTCGGCTCAGCCCCGGGTCGGCGGGTCCGAGCGGGCCCACCGGCGGGGCTCCGATCGGGCCGGGGTGTTCGACGCAGTCCGCGTCGAGCAGGCAACCGTCCGGGCCCCCCGTCTGACCTGGCCAGCCGGCCAGGTCCTGGTCCATCGCGTCGGTCAGCTCGCCGGCCATCCGGCCCACCGAGTCCCGCAGGCCGGACAGCCGGGCGAGCAACATGGTCCGCTGCAGGGCATAGCCGTAACCGGCGGCGAAGGTGGCCAGCAGGTCGCGGTCGAACTCGTCCACATTGCGGCGCTGGAAATAGCAGTCGGCGTGCAGCAGACCGACGACACGCCCCTCCACCAGCACCGGGGCGGTCACGTACGAGCGGGCCAGCGACGCCTCGGCAATCTGCCGGTGCACGTGGCTCTCGCTCTGCACGTTGCTGACCACCAGCGCCGACCGCCGGCGGGCCGCCTCGGACTCGACCAGTCCGCTCAACAGCCGGCGCGGGTTCTGCCGGCCGACGCGGACGATCTCCTCAGCCCACTCGGGGTCTCCCCGTACGCACATCGCCTCGGTCCGCCACACCGAGTCCCGGATCGCGGACACGATCGCCCGGTCGAAGCCCAGGTCACAGAGCGCCCGCACCCCGATGTCGTTCAGCTGGCTGACCGTGCGAGCCCCACTCAGCCTGCCCAGTACCCGGCCGACCTCGCCCAGGGCGCGCTCCCGCTGCGCGGTCCTGCCGTCGCGCAACTCGGCCTCGACGGCGCGTATCCGGTTCAACAGTTCGAACAGGTCGTCCGAGGTGGAGGCTCGCTCGGCGGCGTGCGGGTCGCCCCGCAGAGCGCCGGTGACCAGCCGCCACACCTCGGACAACGCGGCGCTCGCGGCCGGATAGTCGACGATCGGCGCCGGAGCGGGGGACCAGATCAACAGCGCGGCGGCGGCGTCGAGCACCTGACGCACCTCGCGTACCACGGCGGCCGGCACCCGGGGGCCACGCGCGGTCCATGAGTCACCCGGGTCGTGTGCCCGGTGCAACGCCACCCGCTCCGACATCATCGTCATCGAGGACCTCCACGCCGCACGTCGCCGTTAGAGCGCGTGCCGCGCGAATCTACGCGAACGGCACCAGAACCCGCGACCGGCGCGGTGGCGCGTGGGGTCGCAAGTCAGGGCGCCCGCGCGTTGGCGTCGGGGCTGGTCAGATCCGTTCGGTGGTCACGGCGCAAGGGTCCGCGGCGGGTAGCCGATCGAGACGTACAGCTGGTCGCTGGGCGCGATCGGCGGTGGCGGCTGCCCGTGCGACCCCCGCCGTCAGACATTGAATGAACTTTCACTCTTGAACGTCGGATCAGTCACAGGTACATTCCAAACAGTGTTCGGTATGTCCTGGCCCACCCGATGATCGGAGAAGACCAGTGTTGATCTCGCTGATCACAGCGCTGACGCCGTCGATCCCACAGCCGCCGGTCACCGATGCGATGCCGAAGCTGCCAGAGACGATCTTCAACATCTTCATCTTCATCCCGCTCGGCATCGCGCTGGCACTGGCCGTCCGGAAGATCGTCAAAGGGCAGGGCCCGGTGCTGCTCTACTGCATCATCGGTGGCGCCCTCGCCGCGACGATGGAGCCGGTGGTCGACGTACTGGGCCTGGTCTACCTGAAGGAGGTGAACGCGCTCGGCACGTTCACCATCCTGGACCGGACGATGCCGCTCTACATCTGCTTCGTCTATCCCTGGTACGTCGGCGGGCTGGGTTACCTGGCCTCGCGGCTCTTCCGCCGTGGCGTGACCACGAGGGACCTGTTCCTGCTGTGGGCGATCGACTGCGTGGTCGACATCTTCCTGGAGACCCCCGGCATCCTGGCCGGTACGTACCTCTACTACGGCCACCAGCCGTTCAACTTCTGGGGCTTCCCGCTGTGGTGGGGCTTCGTGAACCCGGTGATGCCGATGGTCGCCGGCGCGCTGATCTACAAGCTGGGGCCGAGGCTGGACACCCCCTTGAAGCGGCTGGCCGTCATCCCGATCATCCCGATGGCCGACGGCATCGCCAACGGTGCGGCGGCGTGGCCGATGTGGGGCACGCTCAACCAGCACGACGTGTCCTACGCGGTGACCTACCTCGCGGGCTTCGCCTGCCTGGGCCTGTCGCTGTTCTGCGTGTGGATCATCAGCCTCGCCGTGGCGCGACCGGCGCACGAACTGCCCGACGAGTCGCTGGCCGCGAAGCTCAAGGCCCTCGTCGTCGGGACCGAGGCTCCCACCCCTTCCTACGCCGGCACAGCTGTCGCCGGCACCAGCACGATCGACGCATCGAGGAGCTGACCGTGCCCATCGGAGTCCACCCCGGCGAGACCGATCTCTGGCTGCCGCTGCCTGCCCCGGGCGAGCAGTGGGACCCACACCTGATCCACACCCACTACTTCGGCTTCTCCATCCCGGAGGCACAGATCGGCGCCTTCCTGTACGTGCGCTACCAACCCGCGTTCCCCCTGTCGCAGGGCGGCGTGTGCATCTTCCAGGGCACCGACAACGTCGAGCACACCGACATGGCGTACCTGGACTACGAGATCACCATGCCGTGGCCGACGATCGAGGGGAACACGGTCACCACCGCCAACGGCTTGCGGATCGAGTTCACCGAGCTCGGCCGTACCGCCCGGATCACCTACACCAGCCACGACGGCGACACCTCCCTGGACGTGGTCGCCGAGGCCGTCACCCCACTGCTCGCACGCGGCCACGTCATGCCCGGTGAGGAGGACCACCACAACGACCCGAGCCGCGAGCCGGGCGGCACCGAGCAGTTCATGCACATGACCGGCGAGCTGGTATTGCACGGCGAACGCCACGCGATCGACTGCTACGCCCCCAGGGACCGCTCCTGGCGGCAGATCCGGGTGGAGAAGCGCGGCGCGGTACCCATCCCGCCGGTCGGCTGGTCACCGATGTACTTCGGCCCCGACCTGATCTTCAACCAGATCAGCTTCGAGCCACTGGACACCGACCCCGCCTGGGCCGGCCTGTTCGAGGTGGGCAACCGCCCCTCGCACCACTACGCGTGGATCCAGCTCGGCGAGGAGACCCGCGAGATCGTCCGGGTCCGGCGCAACGTGCTGGAGTACCACCCCACGATCCACCTGCCGATTCGCCAGGAGATCGAGGCGGAGGACGAAACTGGGGCGACCTACCGGTTCACCGGCGAGGCGATCGCCTGCGCCTCGCTGCCGGCCTGGCCGAACACCTCCTTCCACGACAGCGTCTACCGCTGGGAGGACCAGGAGGGCCGGGTCGCGTACGCCACCTACCAGGAACTGTGGTTCGACACCTACCAGCGCGCCATGAAGAAGCGGCGCTCGGTCGTCGCCTCGAGCAGCTGACCCGGGGACACCGATCCGAACCCCCGTTACCGGCGAGCGAAGGAGCTCGATATCCATGAGCCACGACTACGACGTCATCGTCATCGGCGCCGGCCACAACGGTCTCACCGCGGCGGCCTACCTGGCCAGGGCGGGTAAGCGCGTCGTGGTGCTCGAGGCCTCGCCCACCTCGGGCGGGATGCTCGGCACCAACCCGATCTTTCCCAGCGCCCCCGACCACCTGATCAACGAGGGCGGCATCCAAGCCTCGATGTTCCGCTCCACCACCATCGTGGACGACCTCCAGCTCGGGCGCCACGGGCTCCGACAGATCATCGCCGACCCGTTCCACGTGCACCTCGACGTCGACGGATCCTCGCTGGCGTTCTGGCGGGACCCCCGGCGCACCGCCGAGGAGCTCAAGCGGTTCTCGCACAAGGACGCGGCCGCCTACCTCGAGTTCGCCAACCAGTGCGACGCGCTGATGGACCTGGCGCTGCCGTTCATGAAAGGCCACCCGACCCGGCCCTCCGGCCGCGCGCTGCTCAACTCGATCCCGGTCCTGGCCCGGCGCCGCAAGGAACTGAGGCCACTGGTCGACTTCCTGACCCGGTCGCA
Source organism: Pseudonocardia sp. Cha107L01 (assembly GCF_052566575.1). Lineage (NCBI taxonomy): Bacteria > Bacillati > Actinomycetota > Actinomycetes > Pseudonocardiales > Pseudonocardiaceae > Pseudonocardia > Pseudonocardia sp. Cha107L01. Next base: position 1,451,452 of record NZ_CP199579.1, on the reverse strand, counting down.
CGCCGAGATCATCACCGAACGGTTCGACACCCCGATCCTGCAGGCCGCGCTGGCGTCGATGCCGCCGTTCTGCTGGATGACCCAGGACGGCACCGGCTGGGCGCTCATCTACATCGCGATGTGCCACCGGCTGAACTCCTCGCGAATGGCCGGCGGGTCAGGACAGCTCCCGGCCTCGATCCAACGCTCCTTCGAGGCCAGCGGCGGCAAGGTCCAGCTCTCCGCACGCGTCTCGGAACTGCTGCTGGACGGCGAGAGGATCAGCGGCGTCCGGCTCGAGGGTGGGGAGGTGCTGCGCGCGCCGTACGTGTTGGCGTCCTGCAGCCCGAAGCTGACCCTGACCGAGCTGCTGCCGCGCGGTGTCCTCGAGGACACCATGCAGCGACGCGCCGACGCGATCCCCGTCGACGTCGTGGAAGCCGCTTCACTCAAGATCGACGTCGCGTTGGACGGCCAGCTCACCCTGCCCCGCCACCAGGCGTGGCGCGCCGCGCACCTCCCCGGCGACACCCTCAACCTGCGCGAGCCGATCGTGGCCTGGCAGACCTTCGACGAGCACATCCGGGCCTGGGAGGACACCATCGCCGGGCGCTGGCCGGACCCGATCTGCGGCATCGGGATCATCCCGACCGCACTCGACCCCAGTCAGGCCCCGGCCGGCAAGGACACCTTCTGGTACTGGTCGGGCATCACCCCGGCGCACCCGCGCGAGCCGTGGAAGGACGTCCGGGACAAGATCGGCGACCGTGCGCTGGACGCGGCCGCGGAGATCTACGAGGGGCTGGACTCGATGGTCATCGAGCGTCGGGTGTTCAACATCCCGGACCTCGAGACGCGGTTCAACGTCCCCGGCGGCAACGTCTACCACGTCGACCCGGCGGCCATGCGGATGGGACCACTGCGTCCGGCCAGCGGGTTCGGCAGCTACCACACGCCGGTACCCGGACTGTTCCTCAGCGGCGCCGGAACCCACCCCACCGGGGGCATCAGCGGCATCCCCGGACAGCAGTCCGCCAAGTGGCTGCTGAAGAAGATGCGCAAGGAGAGCGGTGGCGGCGTGGTTGCACGCGCCAAGGACCTCTCCCGCACGAGTAAGTGAGGCGACCGACATGGCCCTGACGAACAAGATTGACGCCGACGAGGCGACCCGGGCTCTCACCAGCTGGCTCGGGCGGCGGATGCCGGACGCACAGGACATCCGGGTGAGCGGGGTGAACGTTCCCAGTGCGAGCGGCCTGTCCACCGAGACCGTCCTGTTCGACGCCGCCTGGACCGAGAACGGTGCGCCGAAGCTGCAGGGGATGGTCGCGCGGGTACAACCGGGCGGCCCCGGGGTGTTCGCCAGCTACGACCTGGCGAAGGAGGCCACGGTCATGCGCGCGCTCGCCGACCACACCGCGGTCCCGGCGCCGAAGATCCTCTTCTACGAGCAGGATCCCGAGGTGCTCGGGTCGCCGTTCCTGGTCATGGCCCGGGTGGACGGCCGCATCCCGTCGGACGACCCGCCGTTCACCGCCACGGGCTGGGTGCTGGACCTCGAACCCGAGCAGCGCGGGCAGCTCTGGGACAACAGCCTGCGGGTGCTGGCCCAGGTTCACCAGGTCGACTGGCGAGCCCTCGGCCTGGAGTTCCTGGACAGCCCTGAGCAGTGCAGCGGACTGGCCGCCCAGCTCGCGCACTGGGAGCAGATCTTCACCTGGGCCGCCGAGGGTGAGCCCAACCACACTCTCGAAGCCGCGCTGCGCTGGCTGCGGGACAACCAGCCCGTCGAGGAGGGCGAGAAGGTCCTCAACTGGGGTGACGCCCGGGTCGGCAACCTCATCTTCGCCGACGACCACACCGTGGCGGCGGTCCTGGACTGGGAGATGGTGGCGCTGGCCAGCCGCGAGCTCGAACTCGGCTGGTGGCTGTTCCTGATCCGACACCACACCGAAGGCATCGGGCTGCCGCTCCCCGAGGGCATCCCGGACGGGGCCGAGTCGATAGCGCGCTACGAACAGATCACCGGGCACCAGGTGCGCGACATCGACTACTACGAGATCTTCGCCGGCACCCGGCTGGCCATCATCATGGTCCGCGCCGCGCACATGATGATCACTGCGGGCCTGCTCCCGCCGGACGCGACCATGGCGGTGAACAACCCGGCCAGCCAGTTGGTCGCCAAGCTGCTCGGCCTGCCCGCCCCGACCGGCGAGGCCATCAGCTTCATCGGCAACCGCTGACCGAGAAGCTGACGAGGCCGCGGGCCGCTGATGGCGGGAGGACACGCACGGCACCGTGACAGCCGTACGAGCTGCGAGGATGAGTTCGTGGAGAACGAGTCGCAGCGCGGCAGCCCGACGCGAGGTGATCGCCAGCGCGAGCGCACCAGGAGGAAGTTGCTCGACGCGGGTCGGACCTTGATCGCTGAGCGGGGCGTCGCCGGCCTCCGCATCCAAGAGATCACCGAACGGGCCGACGTGGCCCTGGGCTCGTTCTACAACCACTTCACCACGAAGGAGGCACTCGTCGAGGCGGTGATCTCGGAGAGCCTGACCGATCTCGCGGCCGCCACCATGACGTCGGTTCGACATGTCGTCGACCCCGCCGAGGTGGTCGCCTCATCCTGCCTCCGGATCATCCGGCTCGCCTTCGACGACCCCGACTTCGCACGCCTCGTGGTGAACCTCGGACACGCCGACTCGCTGTTCGGGACCGCCATGCACCCCTATGCGCGGATCGCCGTCGAGCGCGGTCTCGCGACCGGGCGCTTCGCCGTGGTCGATATCGAGGTGACCTTGACCGCGATCATCGGCGGGGCGTTCGGACTGATCCGGGGGATCCTCGACGGCCGCCACGGCCGTGGCGCCGAGGAAGCCTTCACCCAGCATGTCCTCACGTCGCTGGGCCTGACACCCACCGACGCGGCTGCTGTCTCCGGGTCGGTGGCCGCCACGATCGGCCGCTGAGTGCGCACATGCCGCCCCCCGGTTCTTGATTGAGTCCAGAAAACTGGCAAACTTCGCGGCGTGCCAACGACTTCGGAACTCGAGCGCATGTTGCGTGGGGTTGCCCTGCGTGTGACACGTCCTCGGGTGGCGGTGCTGTCCGCGGTGCACGACCATCCACATGCCGACACTGACTCGATCATCGGTATCGTGCGCGGGGACCTCGGTGAGGTGTCCCACCAGGCCGTCTACGACGTGCTGCGTGCGCTTACTACCGCGGGTCTGGTGCGGCGCATCGAGCCGGCGGGCTCGGTGGCGCGCTACGAGTCGAGGGTCGGGGACAACCACCACCACGTCGTGTGTCGGTCCTGCGGTGCCATCGCCGATATCGATTGCGCCGTCGGCACCACCCCCTGCATGACCGCGTCCGACGACCGGGGCTTCGTGATAGACGAGGCCGAGGTCATCTACTGGGGCCTGTGCCCCGACTGTTCCACCGCATTCAGTTCCTGAACACACCGTCTGATCCCGGAGGGATTCCCGTGTCTGACAGTCCTGACGCCGTTGTTGGAGAGATGAATGAGGAGCAGGAAGCCCGGTGCCCCGTCGCGACCGGACGCCGCCCGCACCCGACCGAGGGCGGGAGCAACCGGGACTGGTGGCCGAACCAGCTCAACCTGAGCATCCTCCGCAAGCACCCCGCCGTGGCCAACCCGATGGGTGAGGACTTCGACTACGCCGCCGCGTTCAACACCGTCGACCTCGACGCACTGGCCGCCGACGTCGACGCGGTGCTCACGACCTCGCAGGAATGGTGGCCCGCCGACTTCGGCCACTACGGGCCGTTCATGATCCGGATGGCGTGGCACAGCGCCGGCACCTACCGCATCCACGACGGCCGAGGCGGCGCCGGCGCAGGCATGCAGCGCTTCGCGCCGCTGAACAGCTGGCCGGACAACGGCAACCTCGACAAGGCGCGCCGGCTGCTCTGGCCGGTCAAGAAGAAGTACGGCCGCACGGTCTCCTGGGCCGACCTGATGATCTTCGCGGGCAACCGCGCCCTGGAGACGATGGGCTTCACGACCTTCGGCTTCGCCGGCGGCCGGCCGGACGTCTGGGAGCCCGACGAGGACGTCTACTGGGGACCCGAGGAGACCTGGCTCGGCGGCGACGAGCGCTACACCGGCGACCGGGAGCTCGAGAACCCGCTGGCCGCCGTCCAGATGGGTCTCATCTACGTCAACCCGGAGGGCCCCAACGGCGTCCCCGACCCGCTCGCCGCGGCCCGCGACATCCGCGAGACGTTCGGGCGCATGGCGATGAACGACGAGGAGACCGTCGCGCTGATCGCGGGCGGGCACACGTTCGGCAAGACCCACGGCGCGGCCGACCCGGACCGCTACGTCGGACCCGAGCCCGAGGGCGCACCGCTCGAGGAGCAGGGCCTCGGCTGGACGAACAGCTTCGGCAGCGGAAAGGGCCGGGACGCGATCACCAGCGGCCTCGAGGTCACCTGGACGGCCACGCCGACGAGGTGGAGCAACAGCTTCTTCCAGAACCTTTTCGGCTACGAGTGGGAGCTCACCAAGAGCCCCGCCGGCGCCAACCAGTGGCAGCCGAAGGACGGCGCCGGGGCCAACACCGTGCCGGACCCCGAGGACGGTTCGCTGGTCCGGCCTCCGACGATGCTGACCACCGACCTCGCGCTGCGGTTCGACCCGATCTACGAGCCGATCTCGCGGCGCTTCCTGGAGAACCCGGACCAACTGGCGGACGCGTTCGCCCGGGCCTGGTTCAAGCTGACGCACCGTGACATGGGCCCGATCCAGCGCTACCTCGGCCCGTTGGTCCCCCAGGAGACGCTGCTCTGGCAGGACCCGGTCCCGGCGGTGGACCACAAGCTGGTCGGGGCCGAGGACATCGCGGCGCTCAAGGGCCAGATCCTCGCCTCGGACCTGTCGGTCGCCCAGCTCGTCTCCACCGCGTGGGCGTCGGCCTCGACCTTCCGCGGCAGCGACAAGCGCGGCGGCGCGAACGGGGCCCGGATCCGCCTCGAGCCGCAGCGCGACTGGGAGGTCAACGACCCCGACACGCTGGCGCAGGTGCTGCGCACCCTGGAAGGCATCCAGCAGTCCTTCAACGCCTCCCAGACCGGCGGCAAGCAGATCTCCCTCGCCGACCTCATCGTGCTCGGCGGGTGCGCAGCGGTCGAGCAGGCCGCCAAGAACGCCGGCCACGACGTGGCTGTCCCATTCACCCCGGGGCGTACGGACGCCTCGCAGGAGCAGACCGACATCGAGTCCTTCGTCGCACTCGAGCCGACCGCGGACGGGTTCCGCAACTACCGGGGCAAGGGCAACCGACTCCCGTCGGAGTACCTGCTCATCGACCGCGCGAACCTGCTCACCCTCAGCGCACCCGAGATGACCGTCCTCGTCGGCGGCCTGCGCGTCCTGGGCGCCAACACCGGGCAGTCCCCACAAGGCGTCCTCACCACGACGCCCGGATCGCTGACCAACGACTTCTTCGTCAACCTGCTCGACATGGGCACGACGTGGAAGGCGACCGAAGACGGCGCCACCGCAGAGACCTTCGAGGGTCGCGACTCCGCCACCGGTGAGGTCACGTGGACCGGCAGCCGCGCCGACCTCGTCTTCGGCTCGAACTCCGAACTGCGCGCCGTCGCCGAGGTCTACGCGAGCGACGACGCGAAGGAGAAGTTCGTGCACGACTTCGTCGCCGCGTTCGACAAGGTCATGAACCTCGACCGGTACGACCTGATCTGACCCTGCCTGATCCTGCCTGATCGAAAGGTCCAGGTCGGCCGCTCTTCGGCCGGCCTGGACAGCAACCACAAGCAAAACGCCGGGCGCTCCCACCGCGGGAGGCCCGGCGTTTCTGCTGCCACTGTGGCGGGCGAGGTCGTAGCCGCCGGCAAACCGCATTGCCGCTACCTCCCGGCGCGACGTAGCGTCGCGACGGGACGAACGCGGAGGTCACGTGAACCAGACCGGAGTCGAACCGAGCACCCCGACACCGCCTGGCCACCAGCCGCCGGCGGTGCGGGTTCGTGGGCTGGTGAAGAGCTACGGCTCGGTGCAGGCGGTACGCGGGATCGACCTGGACGTCGCTCCCGGGGAGACGTTCGGCTTCCTCGGGCCGAACGGCGCCGGCAAGTCGACCACGATCAACATCCTGTGCACCCTCGCCACGGCGAGCGCCGGCACCGCCGAGGTCGCCGGCTTCGACGTGGTCCGCCAGCGCGCCGCGGTCCGAAGGCAGATCGGCCTGGTGTTCCAGGAGCCGACCCTGGACGGCTACCTCTCCGGCGAGCAGAACCTGCGCTTCCACGGCGAGCTGTACGGCGTGGACCGGGCCAGCGCGGCGGCGCGGCGCGAGCAGGTGCTGCGGATGGTCGGGCTGTGGGAACGTCGGGGCGACGAGGTGAACAAGTACTCCGGCGGGATGCGGCGCCGGCTGGAGATCGCGAGGGGGCTGCTGCACTCGCCGAGCGTGCTGTTCCTGGACGAGCCGACGATCGGACTGGACCCGCAGACCCGCAAGTCGATCTGGTCCTACCTCGGCGAGCTGCACCGGACCGAGAAGACCACTGTCTTCGTCACCACGCACTACATGGAGGAGGCCGAGAACTGCGACCGGATCGCGATCATGAACGAGGGCCGGATCGTCGCGCTGGACACCCCTGACCGGCTCAAGGCCGGGGTGGGCGCGGACCGGGTCCAGATCAGCACGTCCGACGACACCGAGGCGTTGCTCCGGCTGCGGGACCGGTTCGGGCTGGACGCCGCGGTGCACGAGGGTTTGGTCACGGTGTCGGTACCGGACGGGGCGGGATTCGTCCCACGGCTGTTCACCGAGCTGGGGATGGAGATCCGATCGGTGACGGTGCAGCGGCCGACCCTCGATGACGTGTTCCTGGCCCACACCGGCTCCACGATCCGCGACGCCGAGGCCGGCGCCGGTCCGAGCCCGTTCGCCGTGATGGCCAGGAGGGGACGATGACGGCCGACCTCGGGGGACGGCAGCCGGCGGAGCCGGCGGGGCGGGTGAGCACAGCACCCACCCGGGTGCCGGTGTTCGACCTGCGCCACGAGGCGCGTGCCACGCTGGTGGTGTGGCAGCGCGAGCTCATCCGGTTCGGCAAGGACCGCACCCGGATGGCGTCGTCGCTGGTGCAACCGTTGCTGTTCCTGCTGGTACTCGGAGTGGGGCTGGGCTCGCTGGTCGGGTCCGGCGCCGGTCCGGCGGGAGGCTCGGTCCGGTTCACCGCGTTCCTGTTCCCCGGGGTGCTGGCGATGTCGGTGGGGTTCACCGCCGCGTTCTCCGGCATCTCGATGGTGTGGGACCGGGAGTTCGGCTTCCTGCGCGAGATGCTGGTCGCGCCGGTGAGCACAACGGCGATCCTGACCGGGAAATGCGTCGGCGGCGCCACGGTCTCGACCGTGCAGAGCGTCGTGTTGCTGGCGCTGGCCGGGCTGGTCGGGGTCCCGTACTCACCGGTGATGCTGCTGGAACTGGTCGGGCTGCTCTTCCTGTGCTCCTTCTTGATCGTCGCCCTCGGGCTGGTGCTGGCCGCGCGGGTCAAGCAGGTGCAGTCGGCCTTCCCGCTGGTGCAGATGATCATTACCCCGATGATCTTCCTGTCCGGCGCGCTGTTCCCGCTGTCCGGGTTGCCCGGCTGGCTCACCGTTCTCACCCACGTCAACCCGATGACCTACGCGGTGGAGCCGATGCGCTCGGTGGTGTTCGACCACCTCCGGGTGGACGCCGCTACCCGGGCCCGGTTCGACCCGGGCATCGTCTGGGGCGGCTGGCAGGTTCCGCTCGGGGTGCAGCTCGCCCTGGTCGTCGTGGGCAGCGTCGTGCTGTTGGCCGTCGCGGTGGCCAGGTTCGCCCGCACCGAGTAGCCACCGGTCCCGCACCGAATAGCCCCCGGTCGAGCCGTTCAGCCGCCTGGTGCGCTCAGCCGACGGTCTTGTCGGTGACGGTCAGCTTGGTGACGGTCAGCGCGGGGATTGTGGCGTCCGGGGCGCCACCCGCCGGGGCAGTGCCGTCGACGGTGACCTCGGCGGTGAAGATGAAGCCTTGGCCCAGGTTCCGCAGAATGTCCGGAGCACCGTGCAGGACCACCGCCGTCGGGTAGTTCACCACTCCGTTGCGGGGGGTGTGGCGTGCTGTGTCGACGTTCGCGCGGAAGCTCGACGCGTCGGCCCTCGGGTCGAACCGCGTCACCCGCCCCCACACCACGACACGTTCGTCGGCGTGGTTCGCCGGGTCCGCGGCGATCGTCCGCCAGGCACGGGTATTGACGTGCCGCGCCGGTTCCAGCGGAGCGGCGGAGGCGTTCGCGGTGTCGGCCGACGTGCCCGACACGCTGCGAACCACGAGCACGGTGATCATGAAGGCGCTGATCACGACGAACGTGACGATCGGCCACGCCCACGCCGCCCAGATCCTTCTCATGGCTGCACCATCCAGGTCGATCTCTGTCCGACAGGTGCCCCCGTCAGCGTAGCGTGCGGACACACCGGAATTGCGATCACCAGATGATCACGCATCGGCTCGGACGGGGACCAGGCTCGCCGATGCGCTGGGCCGCCGGTGCGCTAGGCCAAGGACGACGCCGTTGAATGTTCTCGGCGGAGGAGTCCGCGGCGCGCTCCCGAGCGAGCGTCCTGCCTCAGGATCGTCCGAGCCGTGGTGCGCCCGCTCCACCCGGACAGACCACCGACCGGGTGGGCTCCCGCGGCGGTGTGCCATAGACCCTCGATGGGGGTGCGGTATCCGGACAGCGACGGGGTCGGCCGCCACGGTCCCAGCTGCGACAGCAGCATGTCGACGTGATAGATGTTCCCGTTGTGGGACGGGAAGTCCTCCGGGCTGCGGATGTTCGTGCCAATGATGAGATCTTTCGTCCCGGGGGCGTACTTCTCCACCACGTCCAGGCATCGATCGAGGTAGCCCTGCTTCTCGGTCTGCCAGTCACGCCCATCGGAAAGCTTCAGGGGCGTGGCGATGGGATAGAGGTACAGCGAGTCGCCAGTGCTACCGGCCGGCAGTAGCTCGCGGTCGAAGACCGTCGGCGTCCACAGGGTGACGGGCGGCTCGTCAGGCAGCTCGCCGGCCATCGCCTGGCGGGTCGCGGCCTTGACCTCCCCGATGTCCGTCAGCATCGCCTGGGCGACAACAGCCTGGTCACCCCCGCCGTGTCGCGGGAAACGGGGGCGCCCACGCAGCGCGATGTCCACTTTGAAGGCCCCGAGGTTGTGCGCACCCACCTGCATCCCGGCCAGCTCGGCGCGCACCTTCGCCGGGAGGTGAGCGGGGTCGAGCAACCTGGTGAGCAACGTGACCGGGTCGAGCGCGCCGACGATGTGGTCCGCGTGCAAGGTCTCCCCCGACTCGAGCACGACAGCCTCCGCACGGCCGTTCCCAACCACGATCTCGCGGACGGCCGCGTTCGTGCGGACCTCACCGCCCTCGGCCCGGATGCAGTCGGTCAACGCACGGGTGAACGCGCCGCTACCGCCCACCGGTCGCCGCAGACCCCACCGGTGCTGGATGGGGATGAGGCTGAGTCCCAGCCCGGGCGTGTCGATCGGGGTGGTGGTGAACGAGGTGTACGCAATGATCACCGACTTCACCTCGTCGGACTCGAACCACTCGTCGAGCACCGCGGCCGGCGAGGACATCAGGATCCGCACGGCCGTGGCGAGGCTGCGCCGGCTCCGGGCGGCACGGCGGAGGATGGCCAGTACGTCGACGGGCCGCACCCTGGTGGGGTGTCCCATCAGGTAGGGCGTCAGGACGTGTACCGCGTCGGCCAGCGCGGTGGCGAACTCCCGGTACCGTTCCGCGTCCCGCCGGGAGAAGCGCGCGATCTCAGCGCACGCGCGGTCGAGGTCGCGCCACAGGGGCAGACACGTTCCGTCGGGCCCGAGGTAGCTGCCCAACGGGTCGATGTCGACATAGCGCAGCCCGCGGCGGGCAAGTTGCAACTCGTCAACGACCGAGGGGCCGACATTGGTGAAGATGTGGTCGATGCCGCCGGTGTTCATGAGGAATCCGGGGGCTTCGGAGACCGTGGCCTCGCTCGTGCAGTAGCCGCCCGCCGTCGCCAGTGACTCCAGCACGGTGACCCGCTTGCCGGCGCGGGCGAGGTAGGCGGCGCAGGTCAGCCCGTTGTGGCCGCCACCGATGACGATGGTGTCGATCGGCCCGGACGACATGACACCCGACTCGTGCTGGACGACCATATGAGCTCCCTCTGCTGCGACACCTGCGTCGTATGCGGTGAGCCATTTCAGCTGTTCACGGGATAGATGACATCGGCCGGCGGGACAGGATTCCACGGAATGGTTGTCCGATCAGCACAAGTCGACGATCCTGCTCGGGTGACGACGACGAGTCCGCTGCGGCGCGCCTTGGTGAGGCAGCTGGCCGCGCGGTCCACCCGCATCGTCGACTCCCTGACCGCACTGGTCGAGGAGCGGGTCGAGCGCCTCGGCAGCGACGAGGTCGAACATGAGTGGGTGCGTTCGTCGGCGCAGACCAATATCGAGCTGCTCCTGCAGGTCATGGCGCATCCGGACGATCTGGCACGGGTGGAACCGCCCCTCGGGGGAGTCGCGCTGGTCCGCAGGGTCGCTCAGCACGATGTGCCGTTCTACGAGATCGTGCGCGGCTACGAGCTCGCCGAGTGGTACTGGGTGCAGCAGTGCATGCGCGAGCTCGCAACGCTGACCACCGACGTCGATGAGCTCGTGTCGGAGACGGCTGAGGTCAGCGGCCTCGTGCGTTCCTACATCGACCTCGTGTGCCGTGGTCTCTCAGCTGAATACGAGGCCGAGCGGGAACGGTGGCGCCAGCAGGAGGAGTCGGCCCGCGTGGGCCTGGTCGCCGCGCTGCTCCGGGGCACTACGACCGATCTCGCCGAGGCGGAGGCCGGCCTCGGCTACCGGCTCGGGCAACGGCACCTCGCCGCGATCGTCTGGTTCGCCGGACGGGGGGATTCGGGCGAGGAGCTCCTCCGAATCAAGAACGCCGCGACCGAACTCGCCCGGCTGGCTCAATGCCGGAGTGGGCCGTTGGTGGTGGCGCGCGATCACACGACCCTGTGGGTGTGGTTGCCCCTGGCCGGCCAGACCCGGGTGGACGTCGCGGCGATCCCCGAGCTGCTCCCCGCGGCCCCCTCCCCGGTTCGGGTCGCCCTCGGTGAACCCGCCAACGGTTTCGACGGATTCATCGCCTCCCATCGCCAAGCCAGCGCCGCTTACGAGGTCGGGTTGGCGGCGAGCGATGACGTGGGCGCGGTTTTCCCGTACCGCGAGGTGTCCAGCCTGGCGTTTCTTTGCGCCGACATCCCGCGCGCCCGTGCCTGGGTGGCCGAAACCCTCGGGCAGCTCGCCTCGGAAGGCCGCCGCGAGGAGGAGCTGCGCCGGACGCTGCGGATCTACTCGACGGCGAACCGCAGCGCCACCGCCACGGCACGCCTGATGAACTGTCACAAGAACACGATCCAGTACCGCGTCCGCGCCGCCGAGCGGCTTCTCGGCCGCCGCGTAGAGGACGGCAGCCTCGATCTCGGCCTCGCCCTTCTCGCCTGCCGCTGGCTCGGCGAGGCCGTCAGGACTCGCTGAGAGCGAAGGCACCGCTGCTACCGGCGCGTGTGCCGCGGCGCGCCACCGACGCTAGTGTCGATAGAGCGCGCGGCTGCAGAGCGCGCGGCTGCGACTCCGCCGCCGCATCGAAACCCGGCCAGATTAGGTTGATCACGTGAAGGTACTTCTGCTGGAAAACATCCACCCGGTCGCGGCAGAGGCGTTCCGGCGGGCGGGCTTCGAGGTCGACGTGCGCTCGACCTCCCTGAGCGAGGACGAGCTCGTCGATGAGTTGCCCGGAGTGTCGTTGCTCGGGATCCGTTCCAACACCAAGGTCACCCCACGGGCGCTCGAGGCGGGGAAGGATCTGCTGGCGGTGGGGTGCTTCTGCATCGGGACCAACCAGGTGGATCTGGTTGACGCGGCCGATCGCGGTGTTGCGGTCTTCAACGCGCCGTTCTCCAACACCCGCAGCGTCGTCGAGCTCGTGCTGGGTGAGATCGTCGCGTTGGCTCGCCGGCTGCCGGAGAAGACCCAGCGGATGCACGAGGGGATCTGGGACAAGTCGGCGAAGGGCAGCCACGAGGTCCGCGGCCGGACGCTCGGCATCGTCGGCTACGGCAACGTCGGCACCCAGCTGTCCAACGTCGCGGAGGCGGTCGGGCTGCGGGTGATCTTCTACGACACCGCGGACCGGCTGGCCCACGGCAACGCCAGGCAGGTCGGCTCGCTGGACGAGCTACTGGCCGAGGCGGACGTGGTGAGCCTCCACGTCGACGGGCGGCCGGGCAACGCGGGGCTCTTCGGCGCGGAGCAGTTCGCCACGATGAAGCCGGGCGCGGTGTTCATCAACGCCTCCCGCGGACTGGTCGTCGACGACGCCGCGTTGCGGGACAACATCCTCTCCGGGCATCTGTCCGGCGCCGCGATCGACGTCTTCCCGATCGAGCCGAAGGCGCAGGGCGATCCCTTCGAGTCCCCGCTGCGGGGCCTCGACAACGTCATCCTCACACCCCACGTCGGCGGCTCGACACAAGAGGCGCAGGAGGAGATCGGGCACTTCGTAGCCAACAAGCTGCTCGGCTTCGTCACGACGGGTGGCACCGCACTCTCGGTGAACCTGCCGCAGGTGGTCCTTCCGCAACCCGCCGGCGCATTTCGGATGGGCTACCTGCACCGGAACGTGCCCGGCGTGCTGGCCGGCATCAGTCGGATGCTCGCCGACACCGGGGTCAACGTGGTCGGGCAGTCCCTGTCCACCCGAGGTGAGCAGGGATACGTCGTCACTGACACCGCCACCGTGTTGACCGACGCCACGCTGGCCGGCCTGCTCCAGTCGCCGAACACCGTCTGGCTGCGGTCCTGGCGACCCTGACCGGGCTATCGGAGTGAGGCCTTCGCAATCAGCACTTCTCCTTCGAGTCCGTCGGGGTCGCGGAAGAAGATGCTGCGGACCGCGCCGAAGTCGTTGACGGTGCCATCACTGGCCGCCTTATCGATCAGCCGCCGCCGGATCGTGGCGAACGCCTCGGGTGAGGCTGCCTGCATTGGCATGGTCGGCCGCCAGCATCGGGGTTCGCGGACATTGCCCGCTCAGAGGTGAGCGGACGCTGGCGTCAGAGCAGTGCCGGCAGGTGGATGACCAGGATGGCCTGCAGTTCGCCGACCGCGGCGCCGAGCAGCGCGCCGACGGCGATGGCGGTCTTCTCGTCTTCCTTGAAGGCGGGCCGGAGGATCTGGATGAACTGCGTAGGGGTCAGCTCCCGCATCTTCTCCTTGATCACGGTGTTGACGCCGAGGGCCTTCTCTGTGTAATCGAACATGCTCCGGGCGGTCGTCGGCGCGGACTCGATCACCTTCGCCGCGGCGGCCTTCTTCAGTTCTTGGTACTTCCTGCCTCCGACGGCGAGCACGACCAGGGGCTTGACCAGGCCACTCTGCTGGTCGATGGTGCGTTGGACTTCGCGCTGGGCCAGCGCGATGAGCCGGTCGGAACGTGGCCCGGTGAGCATGCCCTCGAACAGATTCTCCGGGCTGAGGATCTCCTTGGCGATCAGCTCACCGTAGGTCTCGGCGACTTCGTGCTGGCGACGGAGAAACAGGCCGTGGATCTTCAGCCCGAGGAACCTCCTCGGCTCGCTCGGCACGAACAGCATGTTCAGGGCGACGTAGTCGGTGATCCACCCGGTGAACAGACCGAAGATCGGCATCACCAGCGCGTTATGGGTCAGTGCCCAGACCAACATCTGCACCACGCCGATGACCGAGCCGAAATAGATCCCCGACCGCACCAGGAACTTGATCTCGGGAGTGGCGATGTCCTTGATCAGCCGGTTGGTGAGGTCCTTGTTGCGGGTCAGGTTCGACACCACCATGTCGCGCAGGTTCTGAAGTCCGCGACGATGGCCGCCCAGTCCATGTGCTCTCCCAAGACCCCGCACCGGCCAGCGGTCCGAACAGACCAGTGCCACAACGCTAGAGGCGGCGAGTTCGAACGGTCAGGTGCCGCGCGACCACCTTGGTGGATTGTCCAGGGGCGCGGCCGTAAGCGCGGCCGACGGCCCACAGCCCAAGGTTGATCCCGAGGACCGATGGGTCCGCGTAGCAACTGCCGGTGAGTGCCCCCGTGTTGTTCACGGGGGCGAGCACAGCGGAGTTACGTCAAGAGTGGGACCCGCTCGGAGGCGGAGCGGATCCTTGATCAACTATACCGAAGGACCAGCAACTCATGACCAACCTCGCGCGCAACCTGCTCAACACCGCGGCGAAGTACCCGGACCGGCCGGCGGTGAAGCTGGACGAGCAGATCCTCAGTTACGCCGACCTGCTGGACACCTCGGTCCGGATGGCCGCACTGCTGCGGGGCCTCGGCGTCGACCCGGGCGACCGGGTCGCGCTGCAACTGCCGAACGTGCCCGCCTTCGCCATCGCCTGCTACGGCGCGCTACTCGCCGGCGCCACGGTGGTGCCGATGAACCCGCTGCTGAAGGCCCGCGAGGTCGAGTACTACCTCGGTGACTCCGGCGCCAAGGTGGTCGTGGTCGGAGAGCAGATGCCCGAGGCCGCCCAGCAGGCCGGCGCGGCCGCGCGGGCCAAGGTGCTGGTGGTCGGTCCGATGGGCCCGAGCGAGCTGCCCGACGAACGGGTCGAGCCGATCGAACGTGACGACGCGGACCCCGCGGTGATCCTCTACACCTCCGGTACCACCGGTAAGCCCAAAGGCGCGGAGCTCACCCACGCCAACCTGGCCAGCAACGCGCGGACCGCGGCGGAGACCCTCGTGGAGATCGGCCCGCACGACGTCGTGATGGGTTGCCTGCCGCTGTTCCACGTGTTCGGCATGACGTGTGGGCTCAACGCCAGCGTGCTCGTCGGCGCCTGCCTCACCGTCCTGCCCCGCTTCTACCCCGACCGTGCGCTCCACCTGATCGAGCGGGATCGGGTCACCGTCTTCGAGGGCGTGCCCACGATGTACTCGGCCATGCTGCACGCCGACAACCGGGGCGACGTCGACCTGTCCAGACTCCGCACCTGCGTCTCCGGCGGCGCGGCCATGCCGGTCGAGGTTCTGCGGTCGTTCGAGCGGGAGTTCGACTGCGTCATCCTCGAGGGGTACGGGACGTCCGAGACCTCCCCCGTCGCGTCGTTCAACCACCCCCACGCCACCCGCAAGCCCGGCACCATCGGCACCCCGGTGCGAGGCGTACAGATGCGGCTCCTCGACGCGGGCGGACACGACGTGGCCGACGGCGACATCGGTGAGATCGCCATCCGCGGCGAGGGCCTGATGAAGGGCTACTGGAACCGCGCGGACGCCACCAGGGAGGCGATCCCGGATGGCTGGTTCCGCACCGGCGACCTCGCCACCCGCGACGCGGACGGCTACTACACGATCGTCGACCGCAAGAAGGCAGTCATCATCCGGGGCGGGTACAACATCTACCCCCGCGAGATCGAGGAAGTGCTCTACGAACACCCCGCCGTCGCCGAGGCGGCTGTCATCGGCCTCAAGCATCCCGAGCTCGGCGAAGAGGTCGGCGCGGCGGTGGTGCTCAAGCCCGGGGCCACGGCAGACCCCACCGACCTGCGCGACTTCGTCAAGGCGAGGGTCGCGGCGTACAAGTACCCCCGCCACATCTGGCTGGTGCCGTCTCTCCCCAAGGGCCCGACCGGCAAGATCCTTCGGCGAGACGTGCAGCCGCCACCTGAGGTCGTGCTCTGACGGGTACGCCGGGCCGGAATTTCAGCGCGACAGCAGCATCGGGTGAGGCGGGAGCCGAGGACATGTCCAAGCACAAGAATGGCAAGAAGCACAACGACGTCAAGAACCACGGCCAGGTGGCGGTGCTTGACCATGCACCCAAGCTGCGGCGCAAGGAGTACGAGGCCGAGCTGGCGACGCTGCAGGGCGAGCTGGTGGCGATGCAGGAGTGGGTGAAGTCCAGTGGCGCGAAGGTCTGCGTGGTGTTCGAGGGCAGGGACACCGCGGGCAAGGGCGGCACGATCCAGCGGATCGTCGAGCGGGTCAGCCCTCGGGTGTTCCGCGTGGTGGCGCTGCCCACGCCGACCCCGAGGGAGAAGTCGCAGATGTACGTCCAGCGCTACCTGCCGCATCTCCCGGCGGCGGGCGAGGTGATCATCTTCGATCGCAGCTGGTACAACCGGGCCGGGGTCGAGCGGGTGATGGGCTTCTGCACGCCCGAGGAGACAGCCCGATTCCTGGAGCTGGTCCCGGGGGTGGAGAAGGAGATGGTCGATTCCGGCATCATCTTGATCAAGTACTGGCTGGAGGTCGGGCCCGACGAACAGACCCGTCGGCTGGAGGGTCGGATCGACGACCCGCGCAAGATCTGGAAGCTCTCGGACATGGACCTGAAGTCCTACGGCCGCTGGTACGACTACTCGCGCGCCCGCGACGAAATGCTCGCCGCGAGCGACACCGCCTGGGCGCCGTGGTTCATCGCGAGCACCGACGACAAGAAGCGGGGCCGGCTGAACCTCATCAGCCACCTGCTCAGCCAGGTCCCGTACGAGCCACTCGTCAAGGCGCAAGTCACGCTGCCCGAGCGACAGGAACCCGGCGACTACCGTCCCCCAACCTACTCGGCGCGCCACATCCCGACACCGTTCTGAGTTCTGCGACCTCGGCCGGGCCGAGCGCCCGCGACAACGACTCGGGGTACCCGTACCGACAGAGCCGTCTCCTTGTTCTCGGCGATCTCCTCGGCGATGGCTTCGGCTTCCTCCTCGGCCAACTGGGCGCGGATCTCGGCGCGCTCCACCAATCGCGCCCGCGCGGTGGGATCGTCCCGCTTCTCGGCCGCGGCTCGATCCGCGGCGATCCGTCGCGGATCGTGGCCAACACCTCCGCCCTAGCATCGGATTCGCTGATGGCACTACCTTCCTTTCGCACGGTGGATCCCGGCGGGGAGCGCTTGGTTCGCTTGTCCTTTGAGGACTGTCATGAGACGGCGCCCCTGCCGGGCTCCGGTGAAGGCCTGACGTCCAGGAGGGTGTAGTCCCGCGAGGACTGGTTCATCAGCACGACGCAGCGCTTTCCCGGTCCGCCGAGCATCATGTTCACGGCGGAAGGGGGACCAGTGCTGGGAATTGGTATCGACTGGGCGGAAGAGTTTCATGACATCGCCTTGGGAACACTGGAGAAAGGGGTGGTCGAGCAGTTCCGCATCGATCACGGACCGACTGGAGTCGCCGCGCTGATCGAGCGTGCGCTGCGGCTGGAACCTGACCCGGCCGAGGTGCGGGTGGTGCTGGAGACTCGCCACGGGTTGCTGGTCGAAGCGCTGGTCGACGCCGGGTTCACCGTGGTTCCGGTGAACCCCGATCTGGTCGCGCGCCGGCGAGGTCCGGCCCGGAAGAAGGACGATGCCGAGGACGCCCGAATCTGTTGCCTGCTCGCGTTGGATCGGCACGCCGCGCTCAAGACGTTGATCCCACACGGGCAGGTCGGTGGGGAGTTGCGCGCGATCGGCCGCGATGACGAGCGCGCCGCCCGCGATCAGCGTCGGCTGCTCAACCGGCTGCGCGCGGACCTGCAGACCACCTACCCCGCCGCGCTGGCCCTGGCGGGTAAGGACCTGGGTGCACCGACGGTGTTGCGGCTGCTGCAGCAATGGCCCACCCAGCCTGAGCTGGCCCAAGCCTCCCGAGACGAGCTCGTCGCGTTCGCCCGGGGCGGCCGGCATGGCTGGCCCGAAACGTTCGCCGACCGCGTCACCGCCGCGCTCGCCGCGCCGTCGTTGCCGACCCGGGACTACCTCGTGCGCGCCAAGGCCGCCGGCATCCGCCTGGCGGCGGTCCAGCTGCTGGCCCTGCACGAGGCCCGCCGCGGCTGGGAAGCACGCATGGCCGAGCTGCTGCTGGGCGGGCCCCGCACCGGACGCGATCACACCGTGAAGGACCCCGACCCGGGGAAGGCCTTCCCGGGCGGGGAGATCTACCTGAGCTTCCCCGGCCTGGGTGACCGTCTCGCAGCTCGGGTCGCCGGCGAGATCGGCGAACACATCACTCAATTCGACAGCCCCGCGGGCTTGCAGTGCTACGCCGGCTCCGCCCCGGTCACCCGCCGGTCGGGGAAAAGCGATTTTGTCGTTGCCCGCCGGCTGGCGCACAACCACTACCTCGGCGCAGCGGTCCATCAATGGGCGTTCTGCAGCCTCACCAGAAGCGGCTGGGCGCGGGAGTTCTACGACAGCAAAATCGCTGCCAAAAAAAGCCACCACGCGGCTCTGCGAGCCCTGAGCAACCGATGGCTGGAAATCCTCTGGCACTGCCTGACCAAAGGCGTCCCCTACAACGAAGCCGTGCACGTCGCCAACCGCAACCGAGCCCTCGGGCACGCAGCCTGACCGCGTGGTTGACAGAGGGTGTCTCATGACAGGTCCTCCTGCCTGCCGTCGAGATAGGCGCGCAGGTTGGCGCCCCGCGTCCGCCAGGCGGTCACCCCGCTGTGCGTCGTCGACGTTATAGCCACTGGCCGGCAGTCCGGGATCCCAGCTAGCTGGTGAGTCGGATGGGTACTCACCCTGACGACACACCCCCGGGTGGATTGCCACTCTTAGCCGTGACAGGTGTCGGCACCTCGGACGCGCCCCATCGACGACCACCTCCGCAACCCGGAGGCGGTCTCGATGGGGCACGCCTGTCAACGGTCATTGGGAACTCCGGGTGGGCGGACATTTGATCTCCGGGCTGGCGGACAGCGGATCTCCGGGTAGGCGGACGTGAGTTTTCCGGGTGTGGGTTAGTTCAAGGGGATCACTCCCTTGCCTGCGAGGGCTTCGGCGAGACGGTGCGAGTCGCCGGTGGTTGCGATCAGATGTGCATGGTGGAGCAGGCGGTCGACGGTGGCGGTGGCCAGGGTTTTCGGCATGATCGAGTCGAATCCGCTGGGGTGGATATTGCTGGTCACCGCGATCGAGCGCCGCTCGTAGGCGGCATCGATGATCCGGTAGAACGCCTCGGCGGCGTCTTGGCCGGCGGGCAACATCCCGATGTCGTCGACCACGATCAAATCGCAGCCGCAGATCCGTGACACCGTCCGTGCGACCGTGCCGTCGACCTTGGCCTTGCCGACCGCCGCGGTCAGAGATTCCAAGGTGAACCAGGCGACCCGCAGGTCGGCCTCGATCGCGGCGTGCGCCAACGCCTCAACGAAGTGCGACTTCCCGGTGCCCGATGGGCCGGCGACCGCAAGATTCTCCTGCCGACCGATCCACTCGAGGGTGACCAGCGCGTTCTGGGTGGGCTCGGGGATCGAGGACTCCTCGGGCCGCCAGGAGGAGAACGTCTTCCCGGTAGGGAAGTTCGCGTTCTTGCGCCGTAACCGACGCGTCGCCGAGTCGCGGCCGGTGACTTCCTCGATCAGCAGGACACGCAGCACCTCAGCGGGGTCCCAACGTTGCGCCCGTGCGGTTGCCAGGATGTCGGGCGCGGCTTTGCGCAGGTAAGGCAGCCGCATCCGACGCGTGATCTTGTCCAACTCATCGGGCAGCGCCGGCGCTTGCGGGTGGCTCACGACCATGAGTCCACCGCCTCGATGCGCTGCTGCAGCCGGGCGGCGAGGGTGCCCACCCAGGCCGCGACCTCGAACGCGTCACTCTGCCCACCCGAGCAGGCCCGAGCGCACGCCTCGGTCGGCCCAGGGTCGCCGCCGGCCAGCCACTGCTCGAGCAGATCCAGAACGGTGGTGGTCTGCTCGAGGGTGGTGCGGTCGATCAGTACCCAGGGCGAGGGCGGCAGGCCCGGCAACGACGCGGGCTGGGTCGGGTCGGGGGTGTTCATGCGCCGAACCTGTCCCACGACCCGGTGCCGGGCTGCGCGGAGTGCGCCTCGTCGACGTGCACGACGTCATCGGGTGGCCCGGCGGCGCCGAGGTGATCCAGGATCGAGACCAGGTCGTCCTCGGCGAACCGGCCCGCGATCGCGGCCAGCCCGAGGGCCTCATCGACCCGGTCGCCACCCAGGACCGCGCCCAGCGCGACCGCCCGGGCCATCTTGGCCCGGATCCGCGCCACCCCGGTCGCGGCGGCCTCGATCAGCCACCGGCGTGCCCCCTCGCCCAGGTCCAAGAACGCGACCTCTTCCGGGGTGCGGGCACGCACCTTGGGAACCCGCGGCAGATTCCCGCCTGGGTGGTGCGGGTAGTGCGCATCGACGATGCGCGGATGCCCCGGGGTGGATAGCTCGTGACGGGCGATCTCGCTGATCCCCACCGCGGTGGACCCGGTGATGGCCAATTCCTCGCCCACCACCCGGCACCACACCTTCTGGCCCTGGTGCCCGTCCGGGGTGGAATAACGCACTGAGCCCCACCGGATCGTCTGATCATCATCAACCAGCCGTTCCTCGCCCAGCGCGATCGCATGCGGCGCGCCCGGCAGAACATGCAGGTGCTGGCGCTCGATGCGCAACCGCTCAACAGGAGCGGCCCCGGTCTCCCGGTGCGGGCGGGCGTTGACCCGCTCGCACCACTCGAAGCACGCGTCGGCGAGCTCGGCGAACGAGGCGTAGGCGGGCAGCAGGTTCGCCGTGGTCGGGACCAGATCCGCTTTGGCGATCTTCACCGTGTGCTCAGCGCCGCCTTTCGACTCCGGATCGAAGGGCTCACACGTTTCCACCTTGCAGCCGTAATGGCGGCCCGCGGCGACGATGTCAGGATGGCGCACCGGCACGCCGGCGACCCGGTCGATCGTCACCGTCTTCGGGTTATCAGTCAGTAAATAGGTGGGCGCCCCACCGATCCGCCGCAGCGTGGCATCCACACACCCCACCAGGGTGCCCAGCGTCTGGTCCCAGGCCGGGAGCACCACCCGAAACCGTGACCAGGACAGCCACGCGCAGAACAGCTGCGTGCGCCTGCCACCGACACGGGGACCTTCGCCCCAGTCGTGCTGCAACCACATCCCCGGCTCAGCCACCCATGGCCGGTACTTCCGTCGGTGCCCCGCATTCCAATCAGCCTTGACCTCGGCCACCGCGCGCCGCGTGCTGCGATCGGTGCCGGTAAACCCCATCGCGACCAGCCGCGCGTGCACCACATCGGCACGAACTCGCCCCTTCGATGCCTCGACTAACTCCTCGATCTTGTCCAAGAACGGGTCAATCGCTCGCGGCCGTCGCGCCGGGGTAAACGGGTCGCGCCCGGAGTCGCGGATCGCGACAAAACGGGCCACGGTCTTCTCATCCACCCCGGCCAACGCCGCGGCTGAATGTGGACAACGCGTCAAATCGAACGCTTGCAAGATCTCCATGACTTCCCTGCCAGACTTGGTCAAGGGGTCCCTCCAGATCGGGGCTGGCTGTGATCGACAACCAGAGCCAACCCGGCAGGAGGGACCCCGCCTCGCATGCTGTTCAGGCGTGTCCCGGAGAAGTCATGTCCGCGGACCCGGAGATCTCATGTCCGCCCATCCGGAGCCAGCTGTCCGCCCATCCGGATCTTCGCGTGTCCGTCGGCACACGCCCTCAGGCCGACCGGGATCGCGAGGAAGGAATAAGGAGCTATGGCTGTAACCAATGCGTATGCGGTGTCCCATGCCGGGGGTCGGTTGGCGCCGACCACCATCGAACGGCGTGAGCTGCGTCCGGACGACATACGGATCGACATCGCCTACGCGGGGATCTGCCACAGCGACATCCACCAGGCCAAGGGCGAGTGGGCGGGTGCCTTCTTCCCGATGGTGCCGGGCCACGAGATCGCCGGCACCGTGAGCGCCGTCGGCGCAGCGGTGACGAAATACCAGGTCGGCGACCGCGTCGGTGTCGGCTGCATGGTCAACTCCTGTGGCGAGTGCGAGTACTGCCGGGCAGGCACAGAGCAGTTCTGTGTCAAGGGCAACGTGCAGACCTACAACGCTGTCGACTACGACGGCACTCACACCTACGGCGGCTACAGCCAGCAGGTCGTGGTCAAGGAGGCGTTCGTCTGCCGAATCCCCGACGGGATCGGCCTCGACGTCGCGGCGCCGCTGCTGTGCGCCGGCATCACCACCTACTCTCCGCTGCACCACTGGGGAGTGGGCCCGGGCAAGAAGGTCGCTGTGGTGGGGCTGGGCGGCCTGGGACACATGGGGGTAAAGATCGCGGTCGCGTTGGGCGCGGAGGTGACCGTGCTGAGCCAGAGCCTGAAGAAGCAGGAGGACGGCCTCCGGTTAGGGGCCAAGGACTATTACGCGACCGGCGACGAGTCCACGTTCGAGACGCTGGCGGGGCGCTTCGACGTCATCCTGAACACGGTGGCGGCGCCGTTGCCGATCGACTCCTACCTGTCACTGCTGCGCGTCGGTGGTGCCATGGTGAACGTCGGCGCACCGCCGGAGGCGATGTCCTACAACGCGTTCTCGCTGCTGGGTGGGAACAAGGTGCTCGCCGGCTCGATGATCGGCGGCATCGCGGAGACCCAGCAGATGTTGGACTTCTGCGCCGAGCACGGGGTCGGCGCGGAAATCGAGGTGATCGGCGCCGACGAGATCAACGCCGCCTACGACCGGGTCGAGAACAGCGACGTGCGGTACCGGTTCGTCATCGACGTGTCCACCATCGCTGCGTAGACGACACGAGGACTGGAACCACCGCTGGGATGACCGGTGCTTCCGCCACGACGGCGGCGACCACAACCGCGACAACCGCGACTAGCCGCTAGGCACACGAAAGGCCCTCGGCACCGTGAGCGCGGCCCTTGCCGAAGGGCGTCTCAAACGGGCCGAGGGCCCGGCGGGGGTTGGAACGGAACAGGCGATCCGCATCGGGCCGAGGCGCCGGTTCATCAGCAGCGTTCCAGACCTGGCACGCCGAATTCGTTCCGGCTTCTACGCGGCGGGCTCCGCTGCCGCCGCGAGATCCTCGTCGTCGGCCGCGGCGCGGTAGGAGGGCGCCGAGTGCGGCGATCCGACACTCCATCCGGCGCGCTCGGTCGACGTCGGTCGGGTCGAGCGGAACCCGTCGAGGAGCCGGTGACGCCGCAGCGAGAACTCCATCGGCAGCTCGCCCCAGACCTCCTTGAGGATCGCCTTCCTGTCGGCACCGGGTGCCCGTAGAGAGCGCACCAGACCGATGACCAAACGCTTGGGGCTGATCACGTTCTCGACGGGCCGGGCCCGGTTGAAGGTGTCCGACAGGTTCGGCCGGTCTCCGCCCGAAGAGTCGACGAAGGTGCGCAGCACCTCCCGAACCAGCGGGCTGGTCGCGCCGGGGCGTGACTCGCGGTTGCCCCAGTGGTAGGTGGAGATGGTGTCCGCGTCGCGGGCGGCCTCCCACTTTCGCAGGGCCGCGTCGAGCCGGTCGGTGTCGAGCCCGGCTGGGTCGTGCAGGCAGGGCACGACGGCTTCGCCGAGCAGGCGGCCGAACTTGAGCGCGTCGCGCATCCCGTTGCCGGTGGTCGGGTCCTTGAAGTGGCCGGCGTCCCCAGCCAGAACCCAGCCGGGGCCGCACGAGCGCCGGTAGTAGGCGGTCAGGTCGTCGGTCATGCGCGGCTTTCCGGCATTCGTGGCGTCGCCGACCCGGGCCTTGAGCGCCGGGTTGCGGTCCAGCATCCCCTGCCACTGCGCGTGGAAGTCGCTCCGGTACGCCGGGATGGCCGCCGCGTCCGTCATGTTGACCACGAGCGTGCGGCCCGCCGGGCAGGACGGGAGGACGAGGACCTGCTCGCCGTCGGCCCGGAAGATCTCCAACGCATCGGGTGCATCGGCACCGAGCGGGTCGTCGACGTAGCGGAACACGAAGCCGCGGCCGTTCTTCGAGGCGCGGTACGGGGTCCAGGCCCCGACCTCGCCCGCGACGCGGGAGCGCCGGCCGTCGGCGCCGATGACCAGCTCGGCGTGGATCTCGTACTCACCGTC
This sequence comes from Pseudonocardia sp. Cha107L01, assembly GCF_052566575.1. Lineage (NCBI taxonomy): Bacteria > Bacillati > Actinomycetota > Actinomycetes > Pseudonocardiales > Pseudonocardiaceae > Pseudonocardia > Pseudonocardia sp. Cha107L01. Next base: position 1,427,545 of record NZ_CP199579.1, on the reverse strand, counting down.
CCGGGCCCGGCACCGGACTCCTGCCGCGCGGCCGTCGCGCCAGACGACCTGCTCGACCTTCGTCCGCTCACGGATCTCGGCGCCGGCGTCCCGTGCGGCCTGCACGAGGACCGCGTCCTGCTGGTCGCGCGGGATACACAGGGCGTAGTCGATCCCGGAGAACGGGCGGAACCGCTCGATGATCTCCACGTCACCGTCGCGCACGGTCAGATACCGGCTTTTCGACGGGCCGAGCGCGAGGATGCCGTCGAGCGCGCCCATGAACTGCAGCTCCTGCACCCCGTTGGGGACCAGCACGTGCGTGGAGAGGGTGTCGGAGGGAAATCCGCCCTTGTCGACGACGATGACCTTGAGCCCGGCCCGGGCGAGCGGCACCGCGGCCGCTGTCCCCGCGCAGCGGGAGCCGACGATGACGACGTCGGCCTTCTCGATGCTCGTGCTCGTCACTCCGCCTCCTCAGGCCAGGCCGATTGCGCGCAGGAGCACGATCGAGTCGTAGAAGGCGTGCACCGAGGTCGCCCGCCCGTCAAGGTCCACCTCCCAGACGTCGGTCCCGAAGACCTCGAAGGACTTGCCGCTGATCGGCGCACCCGGAGGGAACTCGCCCGTGTGCGTACCGGTCATCCGCCACGCCGACGCGACCCGCCCGGCTGACGGATCGACGAGCGGGCTGCCCACCGCCTCGAAGGTCAAGTCGGGGAACCCCTGCCATGCGCCCCCGAAGAAGGCGGCGGCGCCGTCGTGGTCGGTGAGTGGCTCGGGCAGCAGTGGATCGACCCAGTTGACCTTCGGGTGGATGACCTCCAGTGCTGTGGCCAGGTCACGCTGGCTCCAGGCGGCGAGATAGCGCGCGGGGTAGGCCTCGAGTGTGCTCGTCTGGATGCTCAACGACACGGGAATCACCTTCGTTCGACGGCTTCGGCGAGGATCCAACCGACAGGCGCCTGGATCGCGGGTGTCCACTGTCACATCTCACAGGCGGTTGGGTCCTCATCCCTATGAGCGGGCTTCCTCGCTGATAAGGCGTAGAAGGATTGTCGGACAGGTACCTGGCTGCTTCGCTCATGCCTTATGCGCACTGAGACCACCGAGACGACAGGGCTCGCCGGCGCCGACTTCGCGGACCTGCCCACCGCCCCTGCCGAGATCGACCTGGGAGCGCTGCTGGAGCGCCGGGCCCGGGCCTCCGCCGAACGCCCCGCTGTGACCTTCCTCGGCCGCACGCTGACCTTCGCCGAGGTCCATGACCGGGTCCGACGCCTGGCGCAGGTCCTGCGCGACGGAGGCGTTGGCAAGGGCGACCGGGTTGCCTACCTCGGCCACAACGACCCGGCGATCCTGGAGTCCCTGTTCGCCGCGGCCAACCTCGGAGCGGTGCTCGTGCCGCTGAACTTCCGCCTCGCCGGCCCCGAGCTCGCGCACGCGATCAACCACTCCGGCGCCCACACAGTGCTCGCCGACAGCCACCACACAGCCGTCATCGACGCCATCCGCGACCAGATCGCCGCGTCCCGGTTCATCCGCGTGGCCGCCGGCGGGAGCGTCCCGGACTGGGAGGACGGCGACGAGCTCATCGAGGGCGCGAGCCCACTGCCGGAACGGGTACCGGTCGACGCCTCGGACCCCGCGCTGATCATGTACACCTCGGGGACCACCGGCCGCGCCAAGGGCGTCGTCCTGACCCACGCGAACCTGTGGTGGCACAACATCGGGGTGGTACTGGCCCTGGACATCGCGTACGACGACGTCTCCCTCGTCTGCGCGCCCATGTTCCACATCGGCGCGCTGAACGTCACGACGATCGCCACCTGGATCAAGGGCGGGCGGCTGGTCATCCACCGGACGTTCGAGCCCCAGGCAGTGCTCGACGATCTCCAGCGCGAGCGGGTCACCACCATGTTCGGGGTCCCGGTGATGTGTGAGGCGCTCTCGGCACTACCCGGGTTCGAGGCGGCCGACCTCTCCCGCCTCCGGCTGATCATCACCGGTGGGGCGCCGGTTGCGGTGGGCCTGATCCGCCGGTTCCAGGAGCGACAGGTCGAGTTGGCCCAGGGGTACGGGCTGACGGAGGCATCGCCGGTCGCGTCGTTCCTGACCGCCGAGAACGCCCTGCGCAAGATCGGATCCGCCGGCCGGTCGGTGCTGCTGTGCGATCTGCGAGTGGTCGATGCGACCGGTACGCCCGTACCGCCCGGGGTCGACGGCGAGATCGAGGTGCGGGGCCCGAGCGTGACCCCCGGCTACTTCGAGGATCCGGAGGCGACGGCACTCGCGTTCAACGGCCGGTGGCTTCGGACCGGCGACGGCGGGCACCTCGATGACGACGGCTTCGTCTTCATCGCCGACCGGATCAAGGACATGATCATCACCGGTGGTGAGAACGTGTACCCGGCCGAGGTCGAGGGCGTGTTGTTCGACCACCCCGCCGTGGCCGAGGTCGCCGTGATCGGCACCCCGGACGACAGGTGGGGTGAGCGGGTCTGCGCGATCGTCGTGACAGAGCCGAATTCCACCGTCGAACTGCAGGACCTGCGCGAGTTCGCCGGCCGGCGCATCGGCCGCTACAAGCTGCCGCTGCAGCTCGAGATCGTCGACGAGCTACCCCGAAATCCCACCGGAAAGGTGCTCAAGACCGAGCTCCGCAAGCGGTACGCATAACCGTCGCCCACTCATTCACCGGCCGCGCCGTGTCCGGCTGACTCGCCCCGGGCGAAACGGGCGACCGCGTCCGACCTGTTGACCGCACCGCTGGCCCGTAGCACCGCGCGGACATGGCTCTTGACCGTCGGCAACGCCACCACGAGACGCTCCGCCATCTCCGCGTTTGACAGCCCGCTCGTCATCAGGTCGAGGACTTCGGATTGCCGTGCGGTCAGCCGTGCGCGAAGTGCCGAGGAGTTCAACCGCACAGACGCCGCACCGAGCCGCGCACCCCGCAGATCGGCCGAGGCTTCGTAAAGCTCGATGGCACGCTCCCCGCTGTCAGCGAGGGTGAGCCGGGCCAGCAGGTACCGCTGCTCCTCCGCCCGGCGGCGCACGTCGAACAGACCGAACATCGAGCCGAGCGCTTGTGCATACGAGCCCACGATCTCCACACGTAAATCGGCACCGACGACATGCAACAGCCCGAGGACCGTGTCCCCGGTCGTGATCGCGGCGACGGCGACCCGGCGCACGGCCGGCTCTCCCTGCCCACCCGACAGCTCCCGTAGAGCTGTACGCCCGGAGCCGAGCACCTGCTCCTCGAACGGGCGAGCACCCGCGAGAGGTGCCGGCCCCGCGGGCACGATCTCGTCCGACTCGAACAGCGCCGGTCGACCAGACCGCAACCACGGCACCCAGACCCCGCCGGTCACCCGCCCGACCGCGGCAGCATCAGCGCCGCACCCTTCCACCGCGAGCTCACAGGCACACTCGACGAGCTCGGCCACCGACGTGGCTGTCCGCAACGTCACCAGCGTCGCGTCCAACCTGTCCCAGGCCAGCCGCTCGCCGGGTTCCGTCCTGGATCCGCTCACCGGATCCCCCTGCTGATGTCCAGGTAGCGAGCCACCGCCGCGCCGCGCGAGGTCACCCGCAGCTTGCGAAGCACGCCGCGCATGTGCGTCTTCACGGTGTCCTCCGACACCGACAACCGCTGCGCGATGACCCGGTTGGTGGCGCCGTCGGCGACGTGTTCGAGCACCTCGTACTCCCGCGCGGTCAGGAACCGCTCCTCCCGGACCGCACCGCCGGCCCTGGGGTCGGGCCGGACGGCGGGCGCGCGATCGGCGACCACTGGAAGCTCAGCGACCGGCGAGTCGATGAGCCGGATAGCGTCAGCGGCCCGCTCCAGCTCGCCCAGCGCGCGCCGCGATCGCTCGGCCACCCGCTCGCTCCAACTCGCGCACTGATACACCACCGCCAGTTCGGCGGTGAATGCCTGGATGCAGCGCCGATCATCCTCATCGACCGGTGGTCCCTGGCCGACCCGGTCGGCGTGCATGAACCCGATCGTGCGGCCCTCCACCAGGAGCGGGGCGACCACATAGGCCGGGCTCCGGGCGACCTCGATGATCGGCTTGAACGCGCGCGTGCCCACGAGGTGCTCATCCACGAGGAGTGCGGTGCGCCGCCGGACCACGTCGGTCTCCGCCAGCATGTTGGCCAGCGGGATCTCCGCGTCGCTCTCGACATAGGCCAGGAACTCCGCCGCCCTGGGATCCACATCGTGGCGGGTGTGCAGCTTCAGCGGCACCCAGCGGGACCCCCGCACGGCCGAGATCATCGCCCGGGTGAAACCGCATGCCTCGACGAGCTCGCGCGGCGCGGTGGCACGGATGACCTCCGTCGACCGGGCGGCCGAAAGCCGACCCAGCGCGGCGCTGATCCGGTTGCGGCGCTCGACGAGGGGAGCACCGGCCGGCGACAGTGTCTCCTCGGCAGCCGGCCCCACGTCCTGTTCTCCATGTTCCGGCCGCACACCGTAATCGTGCCCCTTCGGTGGACGTAACGGGGTGTGTGGGCCTGCACGTCGCCGGCTCGGGTCACGCCGGTCCTCTCGCTGGCTGACCGGGAGCAATCTCATCGTGGACGGCGGCGAATTCCTCAGGGGTTGATGCCGACAGCATTCGCCGACCGCCAGTTTCGGCAGAACGCCAGTTTTGACAAAAGAATTCAGCGGCGCCCGTCCCCTTCTCGGCCGTCAGGGCACCGGTGAGAAGAAAGCGGACTCGGACCAGGTCTCCTGACGCAGGAGTTCGAGCAGGGCCGTCTCCGCCGGGCCCGCGCCGTGCCGGAGTACGGCGATGACGGGCTGGGACACGACCGGGAGAACCGGGCGAACGAGGTGTTCGTGACCAGGAGGCACCGCGGAGGCCGGGACGAGCGTCACCCCCAGCCCGTCGGCCGCCCAGCGCACGGCCGTCGCCGTCTGGGACACGCGGGCGACCGTGGTCGGGGTCAGCTCGTTGTCCCGCAGCACGGCCAGCAGCACGCCGTCGAGCGCGCTGTCACGGTCGAACCTCACCCACGGCTCCCCCTCCAGTTCGCGCAGCTCGACCCGGTCCGCGGCGAGCAGCCGGTGCCCGGCGCCCAGCACCACGACGAACTCCTCGTCGCCGAGGTGGTGGGCGTCGGCGGGGCTCCGCTCGCACGCCGCCATCAGGGCGAGGTCCAGCACGCCCCGGCGACACAGCCGCTCCAGCTCGGCGGCGTGCCAAAGCCCATCTGCACCGCGACCACCAGCTCGCCCACCAGCTCGTCGGCACCGGCCCGCGCCGTCGCCCTCGCCCGCCGCGATGCGCTCACCGCGATCTCCGCCTCCCGCAGGAACGCGCGGCCGACCGTCGTGGCCGGGACGCCGGGGATGCGCAGGGTCTGACCGCTGATGGCGGCGCCGAACGCGAGGAAGAACATGCAACCCACGAAGCACAGCAACAGGCCCGTGCCGATGACGTTCGGGTCCTGCCGGAAGATCGCGGCGGTCTGTTCGGCGGTATTGCTGGGGCACCCAACCGACCGATGACCTGCATTCCGACCTGCTACTTCGTGGCCGAGACCGTGGTGATGTTGGCGTGGGTCCCGACCACGGCCGCCGTAGGGATGAAGTAGTCAGGCGACGGCTTCTGCTTGTCGACCAGCGCCTTGTACAGCCAGACGATGGTGTCGTAGGACTGGCCGTACGGGTCCTGGCCGATGGCTGCGTACATATTGCCGGCCTTGATCTGGGCCACGTTCTCCGCGGTGAAGTCGAAGCCGATCACCTTGACCGTCGATGTCTTGCCCGCCGACGCCACGGTCTGGGCCGCGACCTGCGGGTTGCCGCCGGTCACGTAGATCCCGACGAGGTTCTCCGTGGAGGTCAGATAGTCACGTGTCGCGGATGCCACCCGATCGGTCGACGCTTGGTAATCGACGCCATCGCCGAACTGGGTCACCCACGGGCAGTTCTGCATGAGTCCGTCAAGGAACCCGAGACGGCGCTCCTCGAGCGCCTGGAACGTGAATGACTCGGTCTCGACGCCGACGACACCGGGCTTGCTCGCGCTGGCCAGGTCCTTCGTGGCAGTGCACATCAGCTTTCCAGCCTGCGCGCCAGCGGCGCGGAGATCCTGGCCATGGAAGAAGAGAGCACCTGAGCTCTGGGCGCACGACGCATCGCCGTTGTAGGCCGCGACGAGCACACCCTTGGCGGTCGCCTGCCGAACGTAGGCGCAGATGCCATCACCGGGCATCAGCGCGGCGATGGCGTTATAGCCGTCGTCGACGGCGGCGTTGATCGCGTCACCCACGCTGTCGACTGTCACGTCGGTACCCGCGGTGATCCAGTCGACTGTGCCGCCGGTGGCTTCGATCTTGGGCTTGACCGCGTCATATCCGGTCTTCACCTGCGCGAAGAACGGGTTGTTCTCGATCGCGATGATCGCGATCTTGACTGGCTTGGTGGGCTTCGTCGTGCTCAAGGCCGGGCGCTCGCCCTGCGGCGTCGGCGTCGGCGACAGCGACAGCGTGTCCGAAGGGTGTTTCGCCGGGGCTACCTGGGCCGTCGTGCACCCGGTGAGCAAAGCTCCCGAGGCAACAGCGGCCACCGCGAAGGTCATTGCACGTTTCACCGAGAACTCTTCCTTGCGAGCCAGAGCGTCATTGAAAGCTCACGTGCTTCTCGACTGTGCCTTCCGTTACCCACAGCTGACGGGCGGGGCCCGTATTGGAGCGCCCCTCAGCCATGAAAGCAAGCACCTCCTGCTGCCGCGGGCTGAGAACGGCCAGCGAATCGTCCCGCCGCCGCACCGGGACAAGCTCGTGCCCCAGCGACGGGTCGATCATGGCGCCGCCCCGGCGACCGGGTTCAGCATCTGTGTAAAATTCTTCGACTTCGGTCACACGACTCTTGAGCAGGTATCCGACCCGGCCACCGCTGGCCAGCAGCTCCATCGCGTGCTCGATTCGATGTGCGCGGAGAGGAGCAGGATCGCAATGCGCGGAAACTCCACCCGGATCGCGCGCGCCGCCTCCAGCCCCCTCCTCGGTGTGTGTCGGCGGCATCCGGATGTCTACGAGGACCAGATCCGGGGCGTGCGTGCGTACGAGGTCAAGGAGTTCCTCGGCGTCGCCGACTTGACCGGCCACAGCAGAGCCGGAGCGCTCGAGAAGGCACGCCAGGCCCGCACACAGAAGCACATCGCCGTTCACATGTCGCACAGCTCAGGAGGTAAGCCACCGTGCGCGGCGGCCTGACCCGCCGTATGGCCATCGCTAGCGCGCTGCTCACGCTGCTGACGAGCGCCGCATTCGCCGTGTTGCTGCTGACGATCGGTGATCAGCGAAGCTCGGCTCAGTTGGCTCGAAACTCCCAGGAGGTGCTGGCCGCCGCGGCTAGAGTCGAGCGACTCCTAGTCGATATCGAAACAGGAACCCGCGGCTACTTGCTGACCGGCGAAGACCGGTTCCTGCAACCGGCACACGCCGGCGAGGCCAGTTTTCCACAGGCCAGCAGCGAGCTTGTCGACCTCACCAAGAGTGCGGAGCAGAACGAGGTGCCCGCGAGGCTGACTGCGATCCACGTGTCAGGAACAGCACAGGCGATCAAACTCAAGGGCGAATCGTACATCCGGGACTATTTCCGCCCGCTCATAGCGGCGGCGGAACGCGGCGATCCGACCGCGCGCAGTGTGGAGAACGCGCAGTTGGGCCAGGTAATGTTCGACGATATCCGGTGGGACTTCAACACGCTGGAGCAGACCGAGCAGCGAGTCGCCGCGGAGCGCGATGACCGCGCGCGTGAGAACGCCAACCAGGCGACTATCGCCGCGATCGCCGGGCTGGCCGGGACCGTCGTGCTGGTCGGCTTCTTCGCCTCCTACCTGAGCCGGGCGATCGTACGACCGGTCCGCCAGGCATCCGTGACGGCTCACCGACTCGCGAGCGGCGATCTGTCGACCCGCATGCCGACGACCGGAGTCGCCGAGATCGGAGTGCTCGAGAAGTCTTTCAACACCATGGCCAGCTCGCTGCAGCGCAGCCAATCGGAGCTCGCCAATCTGCTTGAAGAGCAGGCCGCCCTGCGCCGGGTCGCCACCGTCGTCGCGGAGGGCACCCCGCCGGATAAGGTCTTCCCCGCGGTCAACGAGGAGGTGGCTCGGCTGCTCGACGTCGACGGCACGCGCTTGATGCGTTACGAGGCCGATGGGACGGCGACCATCGTCGCCAGTTGGGGTGAGCCGACGATCGTCCCGGCGGGCACGAGGATCGCGCTGGATGGGCGCAACATCGGATCTCTGGTGCGCAGCAGCGGCAGGCCGGCGCGCATCGAGGACTACGAAGGCGCTCCCGGGTCCGTCGCCGCCATCGCCCGCGAGAGCGGCATCCGTTCGACCGTCGGCGCCCCGATCACGGTGGAGGGGCGGCTCTGGGGCGCAATGAGCGCGTTCTCCAAGGCGGACGAGCCGCTCCCCTCGGGCATCGAGCTGAGGCTGGCCGACTTCACCGACCTCGTGGGCACCGCCATCGCCAACACCCAGGCGCGGGCCGACCTCACGGCATCGCGGGCGCGTGTGGTGACCGCCACCGACAACATCCGCCGCCGCATCGAGCGCGACCTGCACGATGGCACCCAGCAGTGGCTCGTCTCACTCGCGCTCGAAGTGCGCAACGCGCAGGCCAGCGTCCCCGACACGCAGCCCCAGCTGAGAACTGACCTGGCTGACATCGCCGACGGTCTGGTCGCCGCACTGCACGACCTGCGGGAGATCTCGCGCGGCATTCACCCGGCATTGCTTGCCAGGCGCGGCCTGGATCCAGCGCTCGAGGCGTTGGCCCGCCGCTCGCCGCTCCCGGTCGAACTCGACATCAACCTCGGTGGCCGCCTCCCGGACCATGTGGAGGTCGCGGCCTACTACGTGGTCGCGGAGGCGTTCACAAACGCCGCCAAACACGCGCGACCCACGACCATCTGGGTTGCGGCCGACGTGGTGGACGGTCGCCTGCGGCTGACCGTGCGCGACGACGGCATCGGCGGCGCGGATCCGGCCAACGGCTCTGGGCTGACCGGGCTCACCGACCGGGTCGAGGCGCTCGGCGGAACGATCACCGTGCACAGCCCACCGGGGGAGGGCACGACATTGCAGGTCCGGCTCCCTCTCTCGGCTCCCGCCGAACCCACTTGAGATGGGCAGCCGTATACCGGCTAGTTGACCATCGATCGTGAGGGTGTCAGCGAATGTCCGGCCAAGATCCGGCCGGAGTCACGCCACCGGCTCGATCCGAGCACGGCGCCGTATCGACCAATTGCAACCAGCCTGCGAAACACTGACCGAACCTTGATCGGCTCAGTCAGCGTTCTCGCAGCTCCTTGGCGGTGGCGGTGGACGAGGCCTTCGGCCTCCTACGAGCTGGCCGGGCCCGCCCTCGTGCGCCACTAGCTCGATCCGCGGCGGGCTCTGTCCTCGCTACTGCCGTGCGGCATGCCGCGGCTGACCTCGACGTACTGACGCAGGCTGTCGAGGAAGTGGTCCCAGCCGCGAGTGCACTGCTCGATGCAGTCCAGCTCCGTGCTCAGACCGTGGTGGCGGAAGCGGAGCTCGGACGCGTCGCCGTCGACCGGATTGATGGTGAAGGTCGGACGCGTTCCGACCCAGTCAGGCAGGAAGTCGCAGGTGGTCGTGGTCCAGTGCACCGATCTCGGCCGGGTCGCCTGATCGACGCGCATGACGCACGGCTCAGGGTGGTCGAAGTGGAACTTGAGCTCGCCGCCGGCGTCACCGGATCCCGTGGCACGGGTCCACCAGGCGGACAGTCCGGAGACCGTGGTCAGAGCATCGAACAACGCGTCGGGAGCTGCCTGCACGCGGATCGTCCGCTGGTAGTCCTCGCTCGGTTTCGCCGGCGTCGCGGAGCGCTCTCCAATGTCGGTCATTTCTCTGCATTCCTTTCGCCTGGGCCGTCAGGCCCGTCCACCGATCGCAGTGTCTGGATCGACTCGGCGATCGCCTTGATACGACGCAGTCGCGCATCCCACGCCGCGCCGACGGAGGCCAGCTGCTCGACGGCCCGGGCGAACTGCGCTTCGTTGACCACGTACCGCACCTCGCGGCCGTCCTTGCGGGGAGCGACCAGTTCGACGCGCTCCAGGACGCCCAGGTGCTTTGCAACCGCCTGACGGGTGACCGGCATGCAGCCGCTCAGGCTGGTTGCCGTGCCGGAGCCGTCGGCCAGCAGCAGGTCCAGCAGGCGGCGTCTGGTCGAGTCACCGATCGCCGACCACAGCTCGTCGTCGATCGTCGGACTCACGCCCGCACCAGCCCTGCCGCGTACGCCGCGAGGCTCGCGAGGTGCTCGTCCCAGCCAGCACCGTGGTCGCGGTAGTACGCCTCGAGCTGCGCGGCCTCCCAGCCGATCTCCCGGAACCCGGCTTCGGTGACGCGCAGCAGCGTCCCGCCGTCGGCGGGCGCGACTTCGAACGTCACGAGGAACGAGTTCTCCGGCGTTGCCGGCTGACCCTCCGGCTGGACCCAGCGGAACACGAACCGCCGCGGCGGGTCCGCCTCGACGACGAGGACCGGCACGACGACCGACCCGTTCCCGTCCCGCCGCTGCCGGGTCATCCGCCCCGCGCTACCCGGCTCCGCCGGCAACGTGACGTCGAAGCCCCACCACTGCGCGATGTGCCCAGGCCTCGTGATCACTTCGTAGACCACCTCCGGGGCGGCCGCGATGTGGATCTCGCGCTCGATGGTGCCGTATTCCATGAACCGCTCCCCTACATTCGCAACCGATGGTTGCACCATAAACACGGAGCCGTCAAAACGCAACCATGAGTTGCACGTCGGCGGTCAGTCATTCCCGAGGCTAGGACGGGTGGTCAGCCGGCAAAGGCTGCTGCGACCAACGACGACGTGGCAGTTGAGAACGCAGTGGTCGCCTGCGAGGCATACGACGGAGCAGCCACCGTCGCGCTTCGGCCGACCGCCACACCCCGCTGATCGGGACCTTAGACGCGACTTCGCACGCTCAGCTCTTGCCGACTCGCACGACGGTGACCTGCGCCGACTCAACCGGCGAACGCCGGTGGATAGCGCAAGCGTGCACCAACTGAGACTAAACGAGACTGACGCCGACCGGACCATGATCGGCCCGACCGGCGTTCCGCAGGCCAGATGGCGGTGGCGGTGGGATTTGAACCCACGGAGGCTTGCACCTCACACGCTTTCGAGATCTGCGACCCCATGATCGGCGCCGATCGCCGGATCGGTTCTGGCTGGTCAAGCGGTTGCGCCGGTAGGCGCCGATCGCTGGTGGCAACCAGCGATCGCAACCAGAAATGCAACCACTCGTCTCGGGAGGTTCGGGGGGCGGTCGGGCAGCTGGTACGGATTCCGCGCAGCGACTCGACCGGTCCGGGTCGAGGCGTTTCCGCAGCCCGCGCCTGACTCCACCGCGCCTCGGACCGACGTAGTCAATCCTCTGCAGGCGTCGGCGGCGGGCGGTCCAGTGGGCTGTGTGCTGCTCATGGGATTGGTATCCACCAGCGACATTCCGGCGCTCAGCGGCCAGCGAGAGCAGGAAGATCACACGTTAACCGTCACACACCCTGTCCGTGGATTTGACCTTGCAACCAGACCGCGAAATGGCGGTGGAGTCTGATCCCACCAGGGTTCATGCCCTGCACGCTTTCGAGATTCGGGAATCTGACCTTGACCCGCACGACGCTCGACTCCGCGAGCTAGCGCCTCGTGCAACCTCCGGGTGGGCGGATCGCGCCGCAGTGCTGATAGATCCATTACGTCGACGCGCCGCCTAGTTTGGCCGTACGAGAACTATTAGGCCATCCGATTCGAGGATGGGCCCGCATGCAACCCAATTGGCGTAGCGTTCATTGCTCAGCGAGGAGCAGGTTAGTGGTCCTGGGTGAACACTGACCACGATAGTGGCGGAGTGTAACGAGGAACACACTGCGTGCGATCTCAGAAACGACTGCAGCAAATCGTCGGTCGAGCTGAAGAGCCACTTGGTCCACTATCCACCAAACAGACGGGCAGCAGGCATGGGCGCCGCGGATCATACCGACGCCCTACCGTGGGCGCCTCTGGCTAGTGATGGACTGCAGGTGCCGGCCCAGCCCGTTTCCCCCTCGCCGACCACGTCCGGACTGTCGGTGCCCCCTGCCATGGTGGTGCCAAGCCAACGGACTAGGGGGCCGATGCCGGTAGCGGTCCACTGGGGGACGGAGGACCCGCTCGCTCCGCTGAGTACGTGGGCCTCATGGCTCTGGAGGCTTGGCTCAACTGCCGCCCAACACACTTCGGCAAACGAACGCCTGAATATTCTGGTCACCCTGCCCACCCGGCAGGCGGCCGCCGTCCTGGCTCTGCTGGGAGTGGCTGAAACGCTCTACGAGCAGGATCCCGACCCAGCCACACACTGGCAGATGCTTCGACGCCTACCTGAAGGTACTTGGGTCCGCCACCTCGACAGGAACAAGTTCTACACTTGCAGCCGCATTCAGGGTGTCGACGTCCGCGCTGGTCAGCAATACCTAGATCTCGGTGGCGCCCGCCGCCGATGGGACAAGTGCTCGGACATCCAGCCTCTGGGGCCCGGTGAGGAGGACTTCGGGCGGCGGCGCGCGCCCGCGGCAGATGTCAGGTGCCACGAGTAAGGGACCACCGTTTTGTCACCAGCTAGGGACCACTTCGGCGGTCGTGGGCCGTGTGCTGATCGTCGTGTAGGGACGTGGTTGACGTCAACGTTTCTCGGTCATCTGTCCTCCTGCGCGGCGTCGAGGGGTTGGCCGATGCGTGGTCGTTGGCGCTGGCGGTAGCTTTGGCCCTCGACGATGAGTTCGAAGGCGGCGGACTGCAGCCGGTCGATCGCGGACTGGGCCAGCAGCGGGTCGGCCATCATGGTCAGCATCTCTGGGGGTTCCCGGTTCGAGGTGATGATCGTGGAGGCCTCGCGGTGGCGTTCCACGATCAGCTCATAAAAATCACTGGTCTGCTCGGTGCCCAGCGGGTGCAATGCCAGATCGTCGAGTATCAATAGTTCAACCCGGTGCAGTTTCCGCATTTCCTCTTCGTGGGTGTGATCGAGACGGGCGGCGCGTAGCCGTTTGAACAGTTTGTCGGCACGTTCGATGTGCACGGTGTATTTGCGGCGGACCGCGGCATGCCCGAGGGCGTTGGCCAGGAATGTTTTCCCCACTCCCACGGGTCCCATGATGAGCACATTGTTCGTTTGGGTGAGGAATCGCAGCGAGCACAACTCTGCCCACAGTGTCCGGTCGAACGCGACGGCCGTGGAGTCGTCCCAGGCCTCCAGGACCATGGTCGGGTCCAGGTGCGCGGAGCGGGCGCGCAGCAGGGTGGCTTGTTGGTCGCGGCGGGTGACCTCATCAGCGAACAGCATCTCCAGGAACTCGTGATGCGGCAGGTGTTGGGTGCGGGCCAACGCGAGGCGTTCGGGCAGGGTGTCGAGCAGCCGCCCGAGTTTGAGCCGGCGCATCAGGTCCTTGAGATCGCCGGATACCTCGACTCGCTGCACGGACCCGCGCGGGACGGGGCTGGGACGGGCGTTGGTGGTCACGACGGGCGCCGCATCTGCCCGGTGGCACCGGTGGCGAACTCGCCGGCGTCGCGGACGAACCGTCGCGCGGCGGGCACCACCTTCGAGGCGGCGGTATCAACGGCGGCCGGGATGGGGATGGCGAGCTGGCCGGTGGCGGTGCCGCGGGTGGTGTCGGCTTCCAGCCCCCGGGTGAGCATCCGGTCGATTAGCCCGACGTTGACCGCCTCGACCTCCAAGGCCCGCTTGCATGCCTGTTCGACCCGGTCAGCGCCGTGGCGGCGGACCAGTCCGAGGAGCCGATAGACCTGGCGCATCTTGGTCCAGGGCAGCGGATGATCCAGCAGCGCGGCCGCGTAGGCGCCGATGTGCTCGCCATAGCCAGTCGCGCGGCGAGCCAGCGCGTCGAGGTCGCGCATCGCGTAGGTGGACACCTCGCTGGGCAGATCCGCCGGGTCGGTGCGCCGCCGCCCCGGTTCCTGCCGGAGATGAACTTTGATCAGCTGGCCGCGGCGGAACAGCTTGACCGTGTGCCCATCAGCACGAGCGGTCAGCCGCTGCCCGATCAGCTCCCCGGGCACCGAATACAGCGCTCTGGCCACCTCGACATGCCGATCAGGTGCGACCTTGGGTTTGGTGTAGACCGGGATCGCGAACCTCTGCGCGGGGGCCGCCAGCAGCAGGGGTGCTTCCTCGGCGTCGAACACCTCAGCTGGGCGTGCGCAGGTGGTGCCATGGATACGCGTTCCGGCGACCTGGGCGCACCACAACACGGCGCGGGCCCGGCAGTCGTTCAGATCGGTGAAGTCCTCCCCGGCGAAGAAGCTGGACCGTACATATTGCACACATTTTTCGACCCTGGGTTTGTCCCGAGGATGGCGGACCCGCGCCGGGTCGACTACGAAGCCCCGAGCTTGGGCGTATTCGCGGAAACTATCATTGAGCCGGGGTTCGATGTTATCGGCCTGATCGACGATCGATTTCATATTATCGGGAATGACGACTTTGAAAACGCCACCGAAGAACGCCCAGGCGGCCTCGAACCCGGCGATCACTTCTTCGAGTGTTTGGCGGTGAGTCGGGTAAAGGAACATGTGCCGCGAATACACCGCGGTGAAGATCAGCCCATGGGCGACCCGCCGTGCCCCACGAACTGGGTCCGGGATCAGCCCGAGTCGACCGAAATCGACCTGTAGCTCCTCACCAGGGTTGCCGTCGACAACCGGGACCGTGGGCTGGCGCCGGCCGAAGGCCAACTCGCTGACCGCGTAGCGGTGCAGCGTGCGATAGGGCACCACCGCCCCGCGCCGGCCCAGCAGCACATGGACTTTGGCCAAGGTCAGCCCCTGTTTCAGCCAGGCCGCGATCTGCTCCCGATGGGCATCCAGGGACTCCCGGGCCGCCCCAACACCGCGTGGGCGGTCCGGTCGCACCGCGCCCAGGACCGTCCCGAGCAGCTCATCGGTCAGCTGCTCAGGGCCGCACTCCTGGGCCAGCCCGGCCGCCTCAGCGGCAGCGACGTACCGGCGGACCGTCTTGCGGTCCACCCCCGCCAACGTGCTCACAGCGCGCAGCGAACGGCCTTCCAACCACAGCCGAAGGATCTCTCTAACCTCGATCACGGACACCTCCCGATAGGACATGCGGACGACCACAACGGCCGCACGACCGGAAGGCGGGGAGCCACGCCGGGTGGTCCCACTACTGGCAAACAGGTGGTCCCATCACTGGCAAGCCCCTGGTCCCATCCTCGTGGCAAAACTAGATCCCAGGTGGGCCCTTACTCGTGGCAGACGACAGCAGATCGCCTCCTCGCCAATCTGCTCCCTGGCATCGACAGCCGGGCCTATTGCTCGTGCTCAACACCGCTTAGCGCCGCTGTCGGCAGCATGCGAACACTCGCGGAGGAGCTCGGCTCCATCTGTCTGGCCCGGGGCGCCTCCCTTTCTGTCACTGCAGCGCAGGTCGTCCGGCCCCACATCCTGCCCGGAACTCCGTACCGTGCTGACCTGCTTGCTGCAACTGCCGAGTCGTTGCCCAAGCGTGCTGAACAAACGTTTCCGGTTGCCGTGTTCGACGGACCTGTCGCCATTCTGCGTTGGCGTAATCGCATCTCCGCTCGGGCGACTGTGATGTTGCTCGACCGCAGCGCGCCCTCGGCGGACGCTGCTGTTGAGGCTGTCCTTGCCGACCGGGCGCGGAGCCTCTCCGATGCGGAGGATTTGCTAACCCCCACGCCCGCGGGCGTCGAGGTGCTCGCTTACTTGGAGCAACAATGAACCTGATATCGCTCGATCAACTCTATGCGTTGCAGAAAAGCGCGGAGATCTTGCGAGCCATCGTCGATGACGGAGAAGCCGACCGGCTCAGCCTGTCCGTTCATGGGCTCGAGTCCTTTCTTGGGGCTCAGGCTCATGACGAGCCATGGTTCACCGCTCTCGGGCCGCTTCGGAAGGCAACGTGGCATCTCCACACCTTGCCGCTACCGACAGATCACTCAGCCATGGGACTGCACGATCACTACACCCGCGCGGCCACGGCCGTTCTTCCGCTCGCAGAAGGGGGAAGCGCAGAGCTGCAGTACTGGGCATCCGAGGCCCTCGAAGCCCTCCAGCAGCTGACGTTAAACCCAAGCATGGCCTTGAGTCAGGCAATCAAGGAGATGGTCACCGATGGCGCCGATACTTCAGCCACACTCCTAATCAGAGACCCTAAGAGTGTCCCAGCCGTCTGGAACTATTTCGCCGCAACTCAACTTCCGCTCGCAGCAGTCCTCACGGCACCAGAGCTGCGGGACTACCCGGCACACGCAAGTCAGTTGGTCGTATGTCAGCCGCCGCTGGGGATGACGACGGAGTGCCGGGTCTGCGCCGTTGAGCTTGCAGATCCGGTCTGGTTCGGGCGAGTCGTGTTGACCGTGTTCGTCGGCGCCGTCACCGTGACGATCTTCGGGTCGGGGTAGGCCACGGCCCTCCCGCTGTGTCCTTGGCCGGAAGCGTGCGGGAGGGCCGTGTGGTTGCGCTCGGAGGCGCGATGCTCACGGTAGAGACCGATGTGGTCGCGGTCGAGGAACGTCTCCGATCGGGGCAGTTGGTGTGTCCGGGATGCGCGGGCGTGCTGGCCGGATGGGGCCGGGCTCGCGCCCGGACGGTCCGCGGGCCGGACAGCCCGGTTCGGATGGTGCCGCGGCGATCACGGTGCACCGGCTGCCGGGCGACGCATGTGCTGCTCCCGGTGGTGGTGCTGGTCCGCCGCGCGGACACCGCCGCGGTGATCGGGGCGGCGTTGGCGGCGAAGGCGACCGGTGTCGGGCACCGCCGGATCGCGGCGTTGTTGGCCCGGCCGCCGGAGACGGTGCGTGGCTGGTTGCGGCGCTTCGCCGCCCGGGTCGACGGGGTCCGCGCGGTGTTCACCCGGTGGTGCCGGGCGCTGGCGTCGGATCCGGTTCTGCCTGGGCCGGCCGGGTCGGCGTGGGCGGACGCGATCGCCGCGCTCACCGCCGCTGCCGCGGCGCTTGCGACCCGGTTCTCCGTCGTCGAGGTGCCGGTCTGGCAGGTAGCCGCCGCGGTCTCGGCAGGCCGGTTGCTGCTGCCGGGCTGGCCCGCTCTGACCGGGCGGGGCTGATCAACACGAGTTGCCCCTGATGCTGGGTGATCTTCCTCGGTGAGGCTCGCCGCTTGTTCTGTCCGACGAGCGTGACGAGGAGGTGGCTCACCCATGGCAGTGAGACACGACGAAATAGCGGTACGAGCGGAGCGGGCCCGAGCGATCGGGCTGTTCCGCTATCAGCTGATCCGCGAGGCCGCTGACCCGCGGCTGTCGAGCAAGGCCCGGGGCCGGCTGGTCCGTGAGATCGCCGCGCGTGAACACCTCGACCCAGCCGGGCGGCGCCGCACGATCTCCCGCGACACGCTGGACCGGTGGATCCGGGCGTGGCGCCGGGGTGGGTTCGACGCGTTGGTGCCTGACCCGCGCCAGTCCGCACCCAGGCTGCCGGTCGAGGTGATCGAGATGGCGGTCGCGCTCAAGCGCGAGAACCCGTCCCGGACCGCGACTCAGGTTCGGCGCATCCTGCGCTCTCAGATGGGGTGGGCGCCCGGGGAACGAACCCTGCAACGCCACTTCGCCCAGGACCCGCGGATCGCCGCCGCGCTCGGGGCGCTCGCCGCTGGCGGACCCGGGAGCGAGGCGGTGTTCGGCCGGTTCGAAGCTGACCGGCCCAACGAGCTCTGGACCGGTGACGCCCTGCACGGCCCGACCGTCGGCGGCCGCAAGACGTATCTGTTCGCGTTCCTCGACGACCACTCCCGGGCGATCGTCGGGCACCGGTTCGGGTTCGCCGAGGACACCGTGCGCCTGGCCGCGGCGCTGCGCCCGGCGCTGGGCTCGCGCGGCGTCCCAGACGGGGTCTATGTCGACAACGGGTCGGCGTTCGTCGATGCCTGGCTGCTGCGGGCCTGCGCGACACTCGGGATCCGGTTGATCCACTCCACCCCGGGCCGACCGCAGGGCAGGGGGAAGATCGAGCGGTTCTTCCGGACCGTCCGCGAGCAGTTCCTCGTCGAGATCACCGGGAAGCTCACCGGCGAGCCCGGCCGGCACCTGGTCGCGGATCTGGACGAGCTGAACCTGTTGTTCACCGCCTGGGTCGAGACCGTCTATCACCGCCGAGTCCACTCCGAGACCGGGCACCCACCGCTGGCACGCTGGCACGCCGGCGGCCCGTTCCCGCTCCCCGCACCCGCCGCGCTGGCCGAGGCGTTCCTCTGGGAGGCCCACCGCACGGTCACCAAGACCGCGTTGGTGTCATTGCAGGGCAACACCTACCAGGTCGACCCGATCCTGGTCGGGCACCGCGTCGAGCTGGTGTTCGACCCGTTCGACCTCACCACAGTGCAGGTTCGGGTGCGTGGTGTCCCAGCCGGGACAGCGATCCCGCACCGCATCGGCCGCCACTCACATGTCAAGGCGCGACCCGAAACCCCACCTGAAGCGCCCGCGGCGACCGGGATCGACTACGCCCGCCTGATCGCCGACGCGCACCAGACCGAGCTCGCCCACGGCGTCAACTACGCCGCGCTGAGCAACGCCGCCGTCGAGCTGCCCGGTCAGCTCGACCTGCTCACCGGCACCGAGCTCAGCGCCGGCGAGATCAACCGGGAGGTGGCGTCGTGATCGACCGGCTGCAAGGTTTCTTCGGGTTCACCCGCACCCCGTTCGGCCGCGACCTCGCCCCCGGGATGCTGCACCGCCACGCCAGCCACGGCGAGGCCGTCGCCCGAATCGGCTGGTGCGTCACCGAACACCGGATCGGAGTGATCACCGGCGAGGTCGGGGCCGGGAAGACCGTCGCCGTCCGCGCCGCGCTCGCCGCCCTGGACCCCACAAGACACACCATCATCTACCTGCCCAACCCAACCGTCGGGGTCCGCGGCATCCACCACCAGATCGTCGCCGCCCTCGGGCAGCGACCCCTGACCCACCACGCCACCCTGGTCCCACAGACCGTCGACGCCCTCGCGGTCGAGCAGGTCGAACGCGGCCGCACCCCCGTCGTGGTCATCGACGAAGCCCACCTGCTCGATCACGCCCAGCTCGAGTCGATCCGCATGCTCACTAACCACGACATGGACTCCACCAGCCCGTTCGCCTGCCTGCTCGTCGGCCAGCCGACCCTGCGGCGAAGGATGAAACTCGGCGTCCTCGCCGCACTGGACCAGCGAATCGGACTGCGCTACGCCATGCCCCCGATGACCGGCGAGGAGACCAGCAGCTACCTACGACATCACGTCGCACTCGCCGGACGGTCCGACACCCTGTTCTCCGACGACGCCACCGCGCTAATCCACCAAACCAGCCGCGGCTACCCACGCGCGGTCAACAACCTCGCCGTCCAGGCGCTGGTCGCCGCGTTCGCCGCGGACAAGGCCATCGTCGACGAGTCCTCCACCCGCACCGCCGTCGCCGAAGTCACCGCCGACTGATCACGACCACGCCACCCTGACGACCACCGCGCCACCCCGACGACCAGGCCCCGTCCGGCACCCGCCGACGGGGCCTGCTCACGACCCCGACATCGGCACACTGAACGACGCGGTCGTCTGCATCCTCAACGGCGGCCAACAGTCGTAGGAGCATCGAACCTATTCCCAGATTGGGTCTTCACCTCGCCGCGCGCTGAGCAGGTCACCCTCGTCCAGAGGGCCAGCGCGCGGGACCGCGACTCGATCCCCTCGGCGCTCCCCGCCGGCGGGATGCCTTCGGTGCAGATCAGGGGCCAACGCTCCCGAAGGCTTGCAGCCTCTGCCTTCGCTGTAGAGCCCCCTCCCATCAATTGGGTCGCCTTGCGCCCGCACAGCCAAGAAGCGGGCCCGCTCGAGAGCGTGCGCGCCCGCGTTTACCTCCTCGCTGGAAACCACACCGTCCTGCTGGAAGCAGCAGAATGGGCCACCACGGTACTGACCGTCTCACCTGGCGCTGCCAAAGGCGAGGTGATCACAAGCGTCACTACGAGCGATCTCGAACCGGGCGACTTCATCTTGCTTCGGCAGCGCACCGGTGACGAGGACACCCTTGCAATGCTCGCAAACAAGATCCTCGGCGAACGCTGTGGCGCCCTGCGCGGCCAGCAGCAGCGCTGGAAAAGCGCCCTGCGCCGAGCGGTGCATCTCGACGGCGTCCACCGCGCCACGCGGCGACTGCATGAGCTGGGATGCAACGCCAACAATCTCGGCCGATGGCTTTCGCCGGACGGCATCCGCACCCAGAGCAAACAAGACTTCACAGCGATCTGTCTGTACGCCGGCATAACTGAGGCGGATGCCGGACAGATCTGGGTCGACATGGGCGTGATCCATGGCGCACACATCAGGGCCGGGCACCAGATGCGCGAGTTGCTGGAGAACCAGTTGCAGTTGGCCGACCTCGCACCACTTCAGACCTGCGGATACCTCGAAGTACACCTTCCTGCGCTCGACGCAGGCGCACTGGCGATCTACCGCGTCGAGGCCAAAGATCGCAGCACCGTCGATATTCACCCGAGCAAGCTGCGTATCCCTCAACCAGCAGGCAGGCTCTAGTGGCGCGGATGATCCCGGCCTTCGTAGACCCCGAGACTACAAGCCCCGGCGAGAAGCTTCTGTTCAACAAGTTGGCCAACGCACCCGGGACCGCGCAGTGGACCGTCCTGCACAGCCTCTCCCTTCCACGTCATGTCAGACAGACCGAGGGCGAAACCGACTTCGTGATCGTCGTACCCGCGCTCGGGGTACTTTGTCTTGAGGTGAAGGCCCACAAGCGGGCGCACCGCGACAGCGGTGGACTGTGGCACCTCGGGAGAGAAATCCCAACCGCCCGCTCGCCCTTTAGGCAAGCGGCGGACGCCATGCACAGCACTCGCAGGGAACTCACGCGTCATGCCCCGGCGCTCGAGGGAATTCCCTTCGCCAGCGCCGTCGCCTTCACTCACGCCGATTGCGACCAGCAGCACCCTGCTGAGTGGCATCCGTGGCAACTCCTCGATGCACGGGCGCTGCTTGCCCGGCCCATCGACGCCAACGTCACCAAGGTCCTCACCTCGGCACGCGAGCACTACCGGTCTATAGGCAAGATTTGGCTCGCGGACAGCCTCGAACCCACTAGCGAGCAAGTAGACATCATTGTCCGCAAGCTTCGGCCGTCTCTCGAGTTGTACGAGAGCAGGAAGACGACTCGGGCGCGCACGCGCGACGAACTCCTGCGATTCACTGAAGAGCAGTACGACGCCCTCGACTCGCTCGCCAGCGTCAGGCGCCTGCACTTCAACGGCCCCGCCGGCACTGGCAAGACGTTCCTCGCCATGGAGGCCGCCCGCCGCGCCGCCGCATCCGGCGCGAGAGTGCTGCTGGCCTGCTATAACCGATCGCTCGCACAGTGGCTGCAGTCGCAGGCACAGGCACAAGGCGCCCGCTATGACGTGAGGACCTGGCACTCCTACCTTCATGAGATTGCCGGCCGGCCCAGTGCCAACGACAACTCCTCTTGGTGGGCCACGACCCTGCCCGATCTGGCCCTGGAGCGACTGCTATCGACAGGACCCACCCACGACGTGCTCGTTGTCGACGAGGCCCAGGACCTACTCACCGGCAACTATCTGGACTGCATGGACGCGTCTCTTAGCGACGGCTTGGCCGCCGGGCACTGGACGTTCTTCAGCGACCTCGAGCGGCAGGCACTGTACGGCGGTACCGGGCATCTCAACGAACTGCTTCAACGTGCGCCCGACGCAGTCCGCTTCGACCTGTTTACCAACTGCAGGAACACGCCCTCCGTCGCCGAGTACACCCGTGCGGTCGCCGGCCTCGAGAGCGGCTACCGCCGGATCTTGCGGCCCGACAATGGTCACATGCCGAGGACTTTCTTCTACGGCCAACAGCAGGATCAGGCGCAGGTTCTCGCATCCGTCTTCGCTCGTTTGCGCAACCACAAGATCGAAGCTGGGGACGTCGCAGTGCTGAGTAACACGCGTAACAACCCCGCTTTGTGCAACCTGCCCGCAGACGAACCGTGGCGTCACCGCGTTGACTCGGGCGACACGACGAAGCCAGGCTGGGTCACCGCTCGCACTGTGCACTCATTCAAGGGGCTAGAAGCCCCTGTCGTGATCCTCACTGGCGTCGACGACATCACGAGTGAGGCTGCCCAAGCCGAGCTCTACGTAGCGCTAAGCCGGCCGACGGAGTGGCTGATCGTGATAGCTCACGAATCCACCAGAACCATGCTGAAGCAACTCGCGACTCCCCGATTTTTCGCGACGGAGGCCACTGCGTGACCACGCCCAATATCCACCAGACCAGCGGCCGCGAAGCCGTCCTGAATGCGCTCAGGCAGGAGCTAGTCGGACCGCGCCCAGCGGGACATCACCTGGAGATCAAGGACGAAACTGTCCACTTTCTGAATCCGGAGGACAGCTACGGGCCCTGGGTCGATAGCGTGACGGGCGAGGAAATTCTCCAGCGGGATCCGCCTACGCGGCGCTATGGGGTGGCTGTTCTCTACCCCCCACGTCAGAGGCCAGAACCGGGCGACGACCTGGCCGCCAGCGGTGGCCAGGGCACAGACGACCAGCAAGGCGCCGCCAGGTCCACGCCTGACGACACGTCTCGGCACCGCAGCATCCCCGGAGCTGCGGATTCCGGAGATTTCGATGTATCACTGGCGAACTCCTTCAAACCTAGCGCAATGGGCCTTAGCTTCCTAGTCACTCTGGGCCGAGACGATGCGCAGATTCTCTTAGATGTGAGCGGGGCGACGTACTCGCAGATTCACGTTCATAGTGACGGTAAACCCCGCGAATGGTGGCTACGAAAACCTGCGGCGACCACCGCCTCGATCCGAGCAGATGAGATCCTCAACGTCGAGAGCAAGGTAGTGCCATGTGACTTATCCGAGCACTGGCCGGCGCTGAACCTCTCCCTCGAGCTCTACTGTCGGCCGTGGGGGGCCCGGCAAAGCCTTATCACCGCAACACTAGTGAACCGCACCAGCAACGCACGTCCCCTCGACGGACGCTGCCTATTCCAGGTCCACATGCGTCTTCGCACATCCGGGGCAGCCTGTTTCGAGCCCTACCCCGACCGTGAGGAGCACACCAAGGACCCCGAGGTTGCGAGCTTCAACCTGCTCTACCGCGATGAGGCGACGTACGCAGTCGGACACGGCTGCGCAGCAGACTGGCAGCGGGACGAAGGAAATCTCGTCCTTTCCGCTGAGGCGATGCCCACGTTCGAAACGCCTAGCATCACGCCCGAGATCACGTTGGAAGACGGCACAGCCATCACTGTCCCGATCGCCCCCCTCGCGGGAGAGGACCCTCATGACGACGGACGAGCGACCCTGCGACGCGTCGTCGACGAGTACGCGCACTGGATCGAGCAAAGAAAGGTCGAGGCTCAAGCCCTCTCCGAACCCCACAGCACGACCGCAGCGCGACACCTGCACGAATGCGGGTACGCACTAAATCGCATGCGTGCCGGACTCCGGCTACTCACGAGCGACGCCCACGTTGCGAAGGCGTTTCAGCTGATGAATGCCGCCATGCTCGAGCAGCAGCTGCGCAGCGCCAGGCCCACCCGCCCTACCCGCAACGAAGGGGGCCGCTTCGTCGTGGAGGGAGCGCCGAACCCTGCACCCGACGGCAGAGGGGAACGTGCGTGGCGCGCCTTCCAGATTGGCTTCATGTTAGCGACGCTGCCCAGCATCGTGGATCCGCGCGATCCGGACCGCGACAGCGTCGAGCTGATCTTCTTTCCAACTGGAGGCGGTAAGACAGAAGCTTACCTGGGGCTCGCAGCAGTTTCGATTCTGCTACGACGCCTCAAACATCCTGCCGACAACGGGGTACAGGTGCTGATGCGCTACACCCTGCGGCTTTTGACAACCCAGCAGTTTAGCCGTGCCGCTGCGCTTATCTGTGCGCTCGACCAACAGCGCAAGGCACACCCAGAGCTTGGCGGACCCTTCCGAATCGGAGTCTGGCTGGGCGGAGGAACAACTCCCAACTTTCACGTTGACGCCAAAAGCGCATTGCGTAAGATGCAGAAGCCAGACAAGAAGGCAGAGAACCCATTCCTCTTGCTGCGGTGCCCGTGGTGCGCCGCACAGCTGGGACCGCTTGACAATCCACCCGCAAAGGGAGTCCGAGTCGCCGGATACACCGAGTCCGGGGGCGAAGTCATCTTCCAATGTCCGGAGCGGCTCTGTCCCTACAATAATCGCGAAGGACTTCCGGTCAGCGTAGTCGACGAGGCGATCTACCAATCTCCGCCGGACTTCCTGCTCGGCACAGTGGATAAGTTCGCTGCGCTCACCTGGCGGCCCGAGGCACGCCGCATTTTCGGCATTGGACCAGACGGAAACCGAGTCGCTAGCCCACCTGAGCTCATCATTCAGGACGAGCTGCACCTCATCAGCGGCCCTCTGGGTTCCATGGTTGGCCTCTATGAAACCGCGATCGAGGCGCTGTGCACCGACAAACGTCAGGGTCGCAGCATCAAGCCAAAGATCGTGACGTCGACCGCGACAGTACGCAGATACGAAGACCAAGCCAAGGCGCTCTACGCGCGCGATGATGTGCGACTCTTCCCACCGCATGGCCTCAATGCCGCCGACTCGTTCTTCGCCCAGTACGCGCGCGAGGCCAATGGCACCCTGTCACCAGGGCGCATGTACGTCGGAATCCACGCCCCGGGACTCGGCTCAACGCAGACAGCGCAAGTTCGCACGTTCGCGGCACTGCTGCAGGCGGCAGAGAACCTACCCGAACAACAGCGAGATCCTTGGTGGACCCTCCTGTCTTTCTTCAATAGCCTTCGCGAACTCGGAACCTCACTCACGCTCCTCCAGTCTGACATTCCCGACTATCTCAATGTCCTGCACACCAGGTACGGCACTGACTGGTCGGAAGTTCGCAGACTCCCTAGAACCAAGGAGCTCACCAGCCGGCTGCGGCACGACGAGATACCACAGGCCATCGAAGACTTGCAGCGTCCCTACAAGAGTGGGAGCGCACTTGACGTCTGCATCGCATCGAACATCATTGAAGTCGGAATCGACATCGACCGACTCAGTGTCATGGCAGTTGTCGGCCAACCCAAGTCCACCTCACAGTACATTCAGGTGACAGGTCGCGTAGGTCGTCGATGGAAGGACCGGCCCGGCCTCGTCGCGACCATCTACGGGGCCAGCAAACCGCGCGATCGCTCCCACTTCGAACATTTTCGCTCTTACCATTCACGGCTTTATGCCCAAGTCGAGCCGACTAGCGCGACACCATTCTCGCCGCCTGTGCTCGACCGCGCTCTCCATGGCGTCCTTGTAGCGCTGGTTCGGCAACTCGGTTCCGAGAAGCTCGCCCCTTGGCCATTCGATGAAGAGCTGACCGCGCGGGCCGGTGATCTGCTCATCAAACGTGTAGCAGCGGTGGATCCAGCCGAGAGCGATGAGCTAAAGCGAGTACTTCGCAGACGACTACACGAGTGGAGACAATGGCAGCGCACGGAATGGCAGGCCTCGGGTGCCGGTGAAAACGTTCCGCTACTGCGTCGAGCCGGACAATGGGTCCCCGACGAGGCAAGGAAGCTGTCATGGGCTACGCCCAACTCGATGCGGGACGTCGACGCAGACTGCAGGGTCGAAGTAAGTAGCGCATACAGACGCGCTGCCGGGGCCGAGGAGGTCGACCTGTGAGTTACGGAAATATACGCCGCGCCCAACTGGTCGCGCCATTCGGCGTGGGATCGATGACAGTGCTCTCAGACGGAACTGGAGTAGTCGCCGCAGGCCTGGACCACTGGTTTGAGCGGTCGAATGGCGACACAGACAGGATCGAAGAAGACGAGTTCGATATCACAGAATGGCGCCTGGAGGCAGCGCTGGGGGTAACCGGATTCCGCACACCGCCCGATTGGCGGAGGAATGCCTATGGCGCGAGCGACCAACCGAACCTGTACCTCACAGTCCCATTTCTTCGCTTTCCAACTTGGTATTTCTGCCGGCGCTGCAAACACTTGAGCCAGCTCACGCTCGACTACCGCGAGACACCTCGGTGCGGGAGATGCGCCCAGTCCGGAAAGAAAGGTCCCATCATCTCGCAGGTACCTTTTGTCGCCATTTGCGACTACGGGCACCTACAGGACTTCCCTTTCATCGAGTGGGTCCACAGGGACGTAAACCCAAGCTGTCGGGGACCACTAACCCTGCGAGGCACAGGCGCGGCCAGCCTCGCTGCACAGCTCGTAGAATGCACAAGCTGCAAAGCAAGGCGCACAATGGCGCGCGTAACCGATGGTATTCCCTCGCGCGATAACAGACCTGCTAGTTCATTCCTCTCCGACAACTTAGCAGGCGGCAACGAGCTCTATGCCTGCCCGGGCGTATCGGTGTGGCACGGCACGGCTATAGGAAAAGGCTGCGGCCAACCCCTACGCGGGAGCCTAAGGGCTGCGGCTAACGTCTACTACGCACTGGTGCGCAGCGCGATCTTCCTGCCGCAAGAACGTGATATCGACCCTAAGCTGTTCGAGATCCTCAGCACGGGAGACTTTGGGACCTTCATCAGATTCTTTATCGACACCCGAGATAATGCAGGGCACGAGGCCAGCCCGGCTAAACTCCGGCTGCACAAGACAGCTCAGAGGCTGCTCAAGCCATACACCGACACACAAGTACAGGAAGCGCTCGATTTCATTTCGCTCGAGAAGGTTACGGAACCTGCTGGCGCGCCCGGCGAAGAGTGGAACGAGATGAGTTTCCGTGAGCCTGAGTATAAAGCACTTACAGGTACTTACGACAAACCAGAACTCAAGATTAAATCGCCAGATCGGCCCTATTCGGGAATCACCGGAAGCCACCTTTACGGCATGCGACTCGTGGAACGATTGCGTGAGACGCGCGCACTCTATGGGTTCAGCCGGATCAACGCCGATTCAGCGTTCGGACTGACCGACCGCAAATTACTGCTTCGCCAAAATGGCGCGTCGCATGATTGGCTCCCAGCGTATGTGGTCAACGGCGAGGGTATTCTGCTGCGCCTGCACGCTGACAGACTTCGGGAGTGGGAAGGTCAGGCACGCGTTCGGGAGCGGGCCAATCGTCTTGGTTCGCTTTACGCGATCGCACAACAACAGCGGCAACTGCGCGACCGCGACGTCACTGCCCGGTTCGTACTCCTTCACACCCTCTCGCACCTACTGATGAATCAGCTGACATTCGACTGCGGTTACAGCAGCGCTTCGCTCCGCGAGCGGCTATTTGTCGGTGATGACATGGCCGCAGTCCTCATCTATACCGCTGCAGGAGACAGTGAGGGCACAATGGGCGGGCTCGTTCGAATGGGCAGGCCCGGGATGTTCGAGAGTGTGGTCGAATCGGCCCTCGGCAACGCTCAATGGTGTTCTGCCGATCCGATATGCATGGAATCAGGCAACTCCGGCGGTCAGGGCCCGGACTCATGCAACCTCGCAGCCTGCCACTCCTGTGCGCTGGTACCGGAAACCGCATGCGAAGAGTTCAACAGGTTTCTGGACCGCGGGCTCGTCACCGGCACCAGGCTCGAGACGAGGCTCGGCTACTTCAGCCCTACCTCATCTGAATGACGTACTCTCCGCTGGGGCAGACGCCGACGTACGGACGCGGCAATCCGAGCAGCGGCATCCTCTACAGGCTCGTGCTCCCATACTCGCAGCGACAGCCATCCTGCCGCTGTGAGCTTCGCATCAGTGTCGGCGTCGCGGCGTCTATTGCCGTCAAGTTTCGCCTCCCAGTACTCGCTGTTTCGGGCAGGCCGATTGCCGTGATGTGCGCAGCCGTGCCAGAAGCAGCCATCGACGTACACCGCGACCCGTGCTGGTCCGAATACGAGGTCGGCTCGTCGACGCATCCCGGGGAGCGGCGCACGATCCACGCGGTAGCGCATCCCCAGAGCGTGCAAGAAGCGCCGCAATTCGAGCTCAGGTCGAGTGTCACGCGTGCGTTGGGCTTGCATCCGCCGCCGCACTCCAGCGGTACTGGCGGTTGACGCGGCCGCGCTCGCCTCGCGAGGGGTGCGAGCGCTTGATGATGGACGACTTGCGCCTCGGTTTGCTGTCCTGGGTATCCCGGTATCCAAACAGCGGAGGACAGCAGCCCCATCGGAGTCGGTATGAGGCTTCATTTCGAAGAACTCTGACGACATCCAACTCACATCTGAATCAACGGGTAGTCAATTTGTATGGCTCGATCGCAAGGATCCACGAGGGAGAGCCGCAACGCGGCTGCTGCGGCTGCGGCAAGCGATGGTGGCACAGCGTTACCGACTTGGCGGTAACGAGAGTGTGCCGCGCCGCCGCTGATTCGCCCGGGCAGAATACCGTTCCGACAATCGGTGGTGAAGTGAAACCGATCCGGAAAGCTTTGGAGCCTGGCGAACTCGCGGACACTCAGTGATCTAGGGACCGAGTAGTGGTAGGCACAGTCTGCCTTGGTGTTGAGGGTCCATGCCCACAGGTCGGAATGCAGCCTTCGGTAGGCGTAGTAGTGGGAGCGACCTAGACGCCCGCTGCCATTGCTGGGCCCCCACTTCGCGCCACTCAGGTATCGAGCGCGGAGGTAGTCGGGAAGGTCGCGGTGGTTTCCTCCGGGAGGGATGCCGGCGAGTCGAAGAACCGTGTCCCGTTGGCAGCGCGGCACGCTGACGTTGGTCAGCGCGGCTCGACAACCGGCCCGCATTAGCTTCTGGTAGGCCGACGTCGCCACTGGGAGCTCGCCGGTCTCGAGCGTCTCTGCACGCCTGCCAGGATGTAGCTGAGCTAGGTCGCCAATAGCCTGTGAGACTGACACCAGGCCCTCGTCGAGCGCGTCAGCAAGGCGGACAGCAAGCATCTCACCTACCTCGTCAGTCCGTGCGGTGACGGCGTACCCAGACCTCAGACTCTCCTCCGAGCGGGCAATCCCGCGAGGGAGTCTGACTAGCTGTAGGGCGCCGGTTGCGCCCGTTCCGGTCAGCGACGGAGGTTCAGTTCCGAGGTCTGAGCGCACCCCGAGGAACAGCAGGCGCTTGCGCGTTTGCGGCACGCCGAAGTCGGCAGCGTCCACAAGCTGGGCGGAGACTCGGTATTCACCATCGAGCTCAAGGTCCGCTTGAACCTGTTCCTTGACCCCCATTTGTGCCATCCCAGGTACGTTCTCCATAAGGAATCCGATGGGGCGCGCGTTCTGCACCGCGCGGACGAATTCTCGGTACAGGCTATTTCGAGGGTCGTCGATCAGGCGAGTATGGTTGCGGACTTGAGAGAACGCTTGGCACGGTGGTCCACCCACGAGTACATCAGCCGTGGCTGTCACCTCGGCGAGCTGTTCGCGGAGAGCGGAGTCCCGCACGTCCCCACACAAAACGCGAGCTGCCGGGAAGTTGGCCTCGTATGTAGCGATGGCATCGGGATCCTGGTCACTACCTGCAATGACTCGATACCCAGCTTGCCGAAACCCCTCCGAGAGCCCTCCTGCGCCGCAGAAGAGGTCTACAACGCGGAGAGCGCCTGACATTCTAGGGACCAAAGCAGTCATGACCCGCCGATCTCGGCCAACCCAGCACGTGCAAGATCGAATGGGGTCTGCGAACTGTAAAGACTACGGTTGTCAGTCTCTCCGCACAGGCACAGTTCGGGTCGTACTGCCATCCGCACAGGAAAAACCTCACAGTCCCTGCTCCCGCATGGACGACGCGGACCAGGTGAGCCATAGTTCTGCGGCGATTCCATCGGGATCTTGAGCCACCTTCACTGGCAAGTACTGGGGAGGCACCTGAAGGTACTGCACACTGTCCCGGGCGAGGAGGCCCACTACGCGGAGACACGACGGCCAACTATCCATGGCCGGACGAGCACGAGCGATGCCCAGACGGCGGCAAACGTCAGCTAGCAGGCTCAGGCCATGGCTCAACCCCTGACATGCCGTCGTACCCCTGCGATCATTGGACGCATTCACTACGGCACGGGGGGGAACCGTGGGGCTTACCTCGACAGGTCAAGAGTGGTTGCAGGTTGCGCATGCCGCGTCGGCACCGCCTGACGGTTCGGATGTCGGCGAGGTCATCCGCTGGTACCGGACGCGGGAGAACCTGACGCAGCAGGAGGCCGCAGTCAAGCTCCGCACGACCCAGTCCCGCTTGTCCAAGTTGGAGAAGGGCTCACAGGCACTTAGAGACGTCTCTGAGCTGCGCCACATCGCCACCACGCTGGGCATCCCACCTGAACGGTTAGGGGTGCTCCCCGATCACTCCCAGGACTCCGTCCCCCACGCCGCCCTGGTGAGCGACAAGCCGGGCACGGTCCATGACAGTCAGGAGCGCTGGCGGGCCGTTAGGCGCGAACTGAACGCGAACCGCGCTCACTTGGGAGACCTGGCCGCCGACCTCTATCCCCGTGAGCAGCGCATCCCGGGGACGTCAGTCCTGACGCTGCCAGAGTGGGTGCCCGACTCGCCCGTTGACCTGGTCAACGTCGACCTGGCGTGGCGCCCAGAATCGCCTTGCACCGAGCTGGATGGCAGGTCGTCCGAGTCTGCTCAAGCGCGCCCGTTGATGGCGACTGGCAAGCGCTACGACCGCTACTCGCGTGCACTCCGAGATCTCGCGCGACCAAAGCTGCTCGACAACCGGGTGAGCTACCGGCTGCTCGACGTTGAGTGGGCCGGCAACCGAGGCGCACTCGGGTTCAACTACACCAGCTACTTCGACGTACTCGACGTCGGCGAGGCATTGGGCCATGAGTTCGCTCTGGCCTGGCTGAACGCAGGTCGGAAGCGCCCGAGCTTTGCGGACCTACCGTTCCGTCGGGCGATCATGGATCCGTTCGACCTGTTGAAGCGACCGATGCTGCCGAGCATCAACACGCTCACCATCCGGCGTGACCCGATCGAAGGCCACCGCATGTACCTGCACCGGCGCGATGCGAAGGCAGTCGCGGCCGCCGGCGGCATGTACCACGTTGCGCCAGCAGGCGTGTTCCAACCGGCCGCCATAGCGCCGGCTCACCAGTCGAATGACTTCTCGCTCTGGCGCAACATCCAGCGCGAGTTCTCGGAGGAGTTCCTCGGCAACGCCGAGCACGACGGCAACAGCATCGATCCGATCGACTACGACACGGACGAGCCGTTCGCATCCTTCAAGAAGGCTCGCCAAGCCGGCGACTTCCGCGTCTCCGCCTGCGCGATGGTGCTCGAACCACTGACCTTGTGGGTTGAGCTGCTCACAGTCGCTGTCATCGAGGCCCCGACGTTTGATGAGCTGTTCTCGGAGATGGTGGCAGTCAACGAGGAGGGTGAGGCAATCAGCACGCAAGCTGGCCGACCGACCGTTGGCATCCCGTTCACGTCGGATGCCCGGGAGCGCCTGCGCTCGGAGCCACTGTCGCCAATCTCCCGTGCTTGCATTGAGCTGGCGTGGCAGCACCGCCACACGCTGCTGGGCCGATGAGGGTTCTCGTTACTGGCGCAAGCGGGTTCGTCGGCTTCGCGGTTGCGTCTCTCCTGGTCGCCGAAGGCCACGAAGTCACTGCGCTCACCCGCACCGACACCGCTGAGGTACCGAAAGGCGTGGCGCGCGCGGTCGGCGACCTTCGCGACCGTGAGGCGACTCGCCGGGCGCTCACGGGTATCGAGGGCGTCTGCCACCTGGCCGGCATAGCCAAGGTCCGCGAATCCTTCGCTCGACCCCTCGACTACTGGGAGACCAATGTCGGGGGGACGCTCGCCATCCTGAGCGGGCTCCTCGAAGCAACAGCACCCACTCGGATCGTCCTGGCATCTACCTGCGCCGTCTACGGCACACAGGCAGTACAGCCGATGACAGAGACCACTCCCCTGGATCCGAGCAGCCCGTACGGGACCAGCAAGCTCGCAGCAGACCAAGCGTCGGCAGACCTTGCCGCGACCGGCGCGATCGGAGCTACCAGCCTCCGCGCCGTCAACATCGCCGGCGCGGCGTACGGACGCGGGGACCTGGACGAGAGCCGACTCATACCGAAGCTCCTGGCTGTCCAGCAAGGTCGGGCGCCAGAGATGGTGGTCAACGGCGATGGATCGGCGGTCCGCGACTTCGTCCACGTGGCGGACATGGCGGCAGCGTTCTCCCTTGCCCTGGCCGCGTGCGAGCCCGGCACCTGGCGCACCTACAACGTCGGTAGTGGCCGCCGCACCAAGGTCAGCGACGTCATTGCGGCCACCGAGTCCGCGACTGGACGACCAGTCCCCCTGCGCCGCCGCCCTCCGGCGAACGAACCGCCCGAGGTACTGGCCGACAGTTCTCTAATCCGCACCGAGCTGGGTTGGCAGCCAAAAAGATCGGATCTGAGCGAGATCGTCGGAGACGCCTGGAGCGCCCTGACCTGCGGGTAGTTCGTTCGAGAATATTCGATCTGGGAATAGCGCGAAGGCGACTAGAGATCGCCTATTGCGGCGGTTCGAATCGCGGTTTCCTAGTCACATGGAAGCAACGGGAACACACAAACAACCGGATCAGCCCGGCGGAGCGGACGCAGAGTCAGCTCTGAATCTGCCGCTCGATCTCAGCCAGCCGCTTCTCTACTGCCTCGAGTCGGGCTGCCATGTCGGCACGTTGGGCCGGGTCGCGGGGCACGGCCGAGATCTGACCGCGAAGCACCTTGCCGAGGTGGTCCGCTGGCCAGCCAACGGCCTCGGAGATCGCCGCGAGGGTTCGCGGCTGACGGCGTCGCGTGTTCAGCACATGCACCAGCTCGCGGACCGTCGTGAGAGAGACCTGTGCGGCCCCGGCGAGGTCGGTCATGGTCATGCCCTGCTCGTCCAGACGGGCTGTGAGCGCATCGCCAACGGCCTGCCAGTCGTGCTCCATCGGCCCTCCTGTGGTCGCAGCTCCCCAGCCTAGCCCTCACTAACAACATCGAGCGTGAAGTGACACCAGCCTGTTGACTAACTACCAATTTAGTATCAAACTGAGCGCGATATTGACAGTCTGCGCCATCGCGGGACGCCAGCGTTCCGGCCTGGTGCCCGACCAGTTCGGGCACCTCCCAGGCCGCTGGACCTCCAGTCAGCTCTCGGGGCTGGCGTGACGGCTGCGCCTTCGTTCTTTGAGAACTCCATAGCGGAAACCGTGTTCTGGCAGACCTGCCACGCGCTGCCCGGTGCCCAGCGGATCCCCGCTGCCGGCCGGGTCATCGGAGGTCAACAAGGCTGCCACCTGCGCCGTTGTGCGCCGATCCTCCACGTCTTGCCGTCTTGCTTGGGGCGTGGCGTGGGGGTGTCGGGGACTAACGGACCCAAACCCTTGGAGGAGCAGTGAAGAGCAACTCACGCAACGCACGTCAGAGGAACTACTTCCCTGACGGGCTTGACGAGACAGCGATCGCATCCCTGATCGCGGACGTAGCTAGGACGGTCACCGAGTCACCGGAGCCGACGTCGGCACTGATGGATGGCAGTGCGGCGGAACGCCGGCGCCGCCGGATGGAGCGCCGGGCCCTTGCCGCCGTGGTTCGGTCGCTGCCACTGCGCGACGTCGCTTCGCAGCCGGTAGGCGAGGTGGCCTGATGAGCTGGTTTGGCCGTCTACCGGCACCCCCAGAGCGCGCCTGTAACGGACCGCACGTGTTTACCCCGTGGCTGGCCTGCGGCTGTGACCAGGCAATCGCCGACCACGCGGACGAGTTCTTCGCCGACGGTTCCTGCGCGTTCGAGTACCGCACCTGCCGGTTCTGCTCGGCCGCCCAGGAACGCCACGTCAGCGATACCGAGGCACCCACCGTGCCCAACATGCCCAGCCCTGAAGCGGGCTCGCCCTGGTGGTCCCTCCGCCAAGTCGTCTCACCAGGCCGGGTCACCCGACCACCAGGACGACAGCAAGCAGGACAACAACAGCGGCACCGAGAGGAGAGACCAGCGATGAGCTGGCACAACGAGAACCCGACCAATTCGAACGACTACGAGGAGCGCGACATGGTGATCATTGATCGGTACCCGAGCGAGGCCGTTTTCGAGTCGCGCCGGGATCTGCTGGCAGCACTGCTCCGAGTGGCGCTCGACATGGGCGTGATCGGTGTCGCGGTCACTTTCATCAAAGCCGGTTCGGTCCCGACGTTGTTGGACGCCGCCGGCGGTCGGATCGCCTGGCTGATCGCAGGTGCAGTCGTTGGGCTGTTCGTCCTTGATGAGGTACCGGAGGCCATCAGCCAAGCCGGTCAAGCAGCCCAGCGGTTCCTAGAAGTCCGCGTCTACGCCCAGCACATCCTGGCGATGCCGCTGGCCGAGCGGTTGTTCGTGATCCCTACCGGCGAGCCGGACGACGCCAGCCCGATTCCGCCGGCCGGCCCCAGATCAGCCGACGACGCCACCGGCGGTAAGCGGTGATGGCGGCAAACGACGCAGCTGAGCGGTTTGCACCCCGGCCCGGCGGTCCCTCCGCCAAGACGTTCCACCGGGCCGGGTCTCCCAACCACCAGGACGACAGCAAGGAGAGCCCCATGGTATTGCGCCAAAGCTCCGCCGGCCGGGACCAGATCGGCGGAGGTGTCCGATGAACACCGGGATTGTGGCTGTGCTCGCGGTGCTCGGCGCGCTATGGGCGTTCAACTCCGGAGCTAAGGCCGGCCGCACCATCGAACGCCGGGCCCGAGAGATATCCCGTACCGGGCAAGTCTTGCTGACTTCCGGGCTAGTCGGGGCGGTCATCGCGGTCACGCAGTGGGTGGTGATGACCCACGTAGCCAGCCCGAGTTTCGGCACCGTGGCGCTGGTGCTCGGAGTGCCAGGCCTGTTGGCCGGGATCACGGTGGGCCGACTGGTCACGGTCACCACGACTATCGAAGACGCCTCCCACGGCGCGCGCCGGAAAGGGAAACGGCGATGAACAGCGAAAGCGTCACGGCCCTGGTGGTCGCACAGCTACAGGGTGACGGCGAGCCGATGCCGGTCCGAGTCGAGCTGCGGTGGGACGCCACTGATCCCTACGCAGTCTGGGTGGTGTTTCAGACCGGGCGCACCGACGCCGGCGACGTGCCGTGGGTGCTGAGTAGGGAGTTGCTGGCCGAAGGTCTGCACGCCCCGGCCGGGATCGGAGACGTCCACATCCGCCCTGATGAGGCCGAGCTGTTCATCACCGTGCTGGAGCTGAGTTCGCCCTCGGGCTACGCGCTGTTCGAGCTGGACGCCGTCGATCTGTCCGAGTTCCTGGAGCTGACCTACGACCACGTCCCTCTCGGCGCGGAAGAGCTGTTCATCGACCTGGACTTCGAGATCGCCATGTTGTGGGAAGGGGAAAACCGGTGAGCATCATCGACATTTTCACCGCGCTGGGCTGGCCGCGCCGGCTACGGCTGCCCCGCGGCTGGCAGCTCTGGGTGCTCGCACTTCCGGCGTCGGTCGCGATCTGGTCAGGCTGGGTCGCCCTGGGGGAGATGTGCGCGTTCGGGCTGGTCCACCCGCTACCCGGGATCGCTGACCAGGTGCAGCTCAACACGGCGATCACACTGCCGGTCGGGGTGGAGGCCTACTCGGCGTACGCGTTGGGCACCTGGCTGTCGGCGCGGCCGATGCGGGTCAAGGCTCGGCGCTTCGCCAAGTGGTCCTCAATGGGCGGGCTGGGGTTGGGCCTGGTCGGACAGGTTATCTATCACCTGCTCACCATCCAGGGCTACGCCAAGGCCCCAGTCGCCGTCGTGGTCTTCGTCTCGTGCCTCCCGGTCCTGGTCCTGGGCGCCGGGGCGACCCTGCACCACTTAATCGACGAGCCCGCTGAGAAGTCCAGCAGCGCGCAGGCCCCGGCTGTCGAGCAGCCCGAGTCGTCGACGATGCGGACTCCCAAATCGGCCAGCCCGCCGGCACCACGTGCCGAGCGACCGGGCCGCCGCAAGCCTAAGAAGGCGGCGCCACGTCGGCTGTTCGCCGACTACCTCACCGACGCCCGCGCCGCGCTAACTCCGGAGGTCGATCCGACTCCGGTGTGGTGCCGTCAAGTCACCGGCTGCTCGGCCGGCACCTCAGTGAACCTCGCCAAGGCGCTGCGCGCCGAACGCGACCAGACGGGCCCGGTCACGGACCTACCGAACACCACCGCTCGTGCTGAAGAGGAGGTAGCCGCGTGAACACAACAACCACGAACCCCAAGGAACCACCTGACATGAACGAAGGACTGACCACTCCGGTGAGCACCCATAGAGAAAACCCCGACGGGCCCAGCACAGGAACCGACCACAACCCGATCCGGGCACGCACCGGACAGACCGACAACACCCTGCCTGGTGGTCCCTCCGCCAAGACGTTCCACCAGGCCGGCTCTGCCAACCACCAGGTCGACAGCAAGGAGCCCCACGATGTCTGAGCTGACTATCAACCCCGTCGGACCGGACGAGGAGCCCGAGGACCCGTTCACGAACCAGCCGGCCGGTCCGTTCACGAACGACGATCCCCGGCAGCTCGTGAACGGCAGGACCGGGGACGGTCGAGTCTTCGCCCCCACCGAACAGGCGCCGGGCGAGGTGATCCACGCCGAGGTGCTCACCGAGCAGGAGAACGCCGAGCTTGACCGGCGGATCTCGCGAGCCGTTGCCGTCCGCCAGGCGACGTTGGCCCGGGCGTCACAGGCCGCGCTGGTCATCCGCCAGTCCGAGCGACCGGCCCAAGCCGGCCGGCTGGCGGCCCGTACCGGCGTGCACATCTACCAGGGAGTGGAGTCATGGCTGCGGCGAGCGTGGGACGCCTCCACGATGGGTGCGTTCCGCCGGCAGATCCGAGCCGCCGAAGCCATGGGCGATCACGTACGGGTCGGGGAGTGGATCGAGCGAAAGGAACAGGTCAAGCAGGCCCGTCACGATCGCGTCCGCGAACTACCCACCCTCATCGCCGGGGTCGCCCGGGTCGCGCTCGGAACGGTCTCGGCGCTCGTGCTGCTCACCTTGCTCACGGGTCTGTTCGTGGAGATCTCCGGTGCAGGCCAGTTCACGAGCTTCATCCTCGGGATCCTGGCCGTGATCCGGTGGGTGCTCACCGCACTGGCGATCGCCTGGACGCCGCTGCTGATGTCGCTGCCGTTCTGGCTGGTGCTGGCCGCCTACCGAGAAGGCCGCCGGCTCGGCAACGCACCGAGATGGCTCAACACCTCGGCAGAGGCTGACATGGACGTCTCGATCGACGAGACCACCATTGCCCGCGCGTTGGAGGCGTTGCGGATCCCGCAGATCAACGCCTACCTCAAGCAGGGTCTGCCGATGCAGTTCCTCACCCCAGCCCGAGTCGACGGGCGCGGCACGCACGCAGTGCTACGGCTGCCTGCCGGGGTCACGGCGGAGAAGATCGCGCGGCGCCGCGCGGACCTCGCCACCGGGCTGCACAGGCTGGCGAAGGAGGTGTGGCCGACTACCGGCACCGAAGCCGGCATCCTGGATCTGTGGGTCGCCGACAAGGGCGCCCTGGCCGAGGGCGCCGGCGCGTATCCGCTGCTCGAAGACGGTGCGGTGGACGTTTTCAAGGGCGCCCCGTTCGGACGGACGCTGCGCGGTACACCGATCTCGGCGCCACTGATCGAGCGCAACACGATCACCGGCGGCCAGCCCGGACAGGGCAAGTCCTCGGCGGCCCGCTGCATCATGGTCGGCGCCGCCCTGGATCCGACCGCTGAGCTGCGGATTTGGGTACCGGACACCAACTTCGACTTCGAAGCGTTCCGGCCTCGCTGTTCCCGGTACGTGATGGGCGCAGAGGACGAGCACATCGAACAGATCCTCGAGCAGCTGCGCGAGCTGCACGCCGAGGTCCAAGCACGAGGTGAGCTGCTGGTCCGCTACGAAATCCCGGCCGTCACCAGGGAGTGGGCCAGCCGAAATGTCGGGCTCCACCCGCTGTTTTGCCTGCTGGAAGAGGCGCACGTGGCCATCCAGCACGGCACCTACGGCGCGGAGATCTCGAAGCTCTTGTGCGACATCGTCCGATTAGGTCGCAAGCGCGGAATCCACCTGATCGTCTCCACCCAGGCGCCGACCAAGGACTCGATGCCTCGGGACGTGACCCGCAACTGCTCAAACGGCATCGCGTTCGCCGTCGGGGACCACGTGGCCAACGACGCCCTGCTGGGTCAGGGTGCTTACGCCGGTGGTCACCGGGCGACCGAGCTGATCCCGGGCACTGACAAGGGAACAGCGGTGGTCAAGGGGTTCTCCGGACAGCGCTCGGAGATCGTGCAGGTCTACTTCCTGGACATCTCCAAGGACAACGACCAGATCACCCCACTGATCGAGCGCTCCATGGCTGCGATCGAGGAACGCGGCAGGGTTCCCGGCGCCGCGACGCGAGCCCCTGCGATCGAGGCCACCCGGGATCTACTGGAGGACCTGGACGCTGTGCTCGGTGACGAGCCGGTCCCAGTCGCGGACCTGCCCGCTCTGCTGTCCGCGCATGCCCCTCGCTGGCTGCCTTATCGGCAGCTGACCGGCAAGGCACTACGCGAGCGCCTAGCCACCACACACGGGGTCAAGGTGCCCTCCACCGGCAACAAGTGGCCAGTCGATCCGGTCACTATCCGTGACGCCCTGGCTAGCCGGGCAACCGGAGACCTGGATGAGCAGGACTAGGTGCCGCACGTGCTGAGTTAGGTCGGATCGGTCCGTCAAAACCGCGCGGATCGGCCTCCCCAGGCCCCGGATCGGTCCGACCTAACTCGGCACTAACCCTAACTCATCGCAGGTCAGCAGCTCAGAGGGCGTGCCTAACCCGGCGAGTGAAGAAACTAACTCGCCCGCCGGCACCTAACTACCCAGCTAACCCCGCTCCACCATCCGCCGCGATACCCGACATCGGGACACGACGCGGCCTTCCACACCCAACAACAGTCACTTACCGTCACCAGGAGTTCGCCAGCTATGAGCACCGACCTCTGTACCCAACGCCTCATCAGCAACGCATTCGGCGGGCTGCCGCCGGACGTACGCGCTCGGATCACCGGCTGGATCTGCTGCGCTGAGCAAGGCTGGCACCTGTTCCCGGTCCGGCCCGGCGACAAGCGCCCCGCGATCACCGACTGGCAACAGCGCGCCAGCACCGACCCGGCGCGGTTGATCGCCTTCTACAGCCAGCGGCCCCGGTTCAATGCCGGGATCGCTGCCGGACCGTCCGGGCTGGTGGTCATCGACTGCGACATGCCCAAACCTGGCACCGTCGCCGGCACCGGTCGGCTCGTCACGGGCCTGGACACCCTCGCCGAGCTCGCGGCGGCCGCCGGGGCCGAGATCCCGGACACCTTTACCGTGAGCACCCCGTCCGGCGGACAGCACCTGTACTTCCGGGCACCGGCCGGCCCCCCGATCGGCAACAGTGCCCGGACGCTCGGAGTGCTGCTCGACAGCCGGGGTGTCGGCGGCTATGTCCTGGCACCGGGGTGCTGGCTCGCACCCCGACGGCCCAGCCGAACCCGGGCCGGGCGCTCCGGCGGGTCCTACGAACTGCTGGATGACACCCCGCCCACTGAGCTGCCCACTTGGCTACACCGGGCACTGTCTGCTGACCGCTCCACGGCCAGCTCAGGGGCAGCTGAACCGCTCTCGGCGGCGCTCCGTTCACCGGGGCGGTATCTCGCGGCAGTACTGCGCGAGGAGTTGCAGCGAGTCCACACAGCCGGGAGCGGGCACCACAACGCGGCGGTGTTCACCGCCGCCCGCGCCCTCGGCCAGCTCGCTGCCGGCGGTGCCCTGGACATGTCCGAAGCCGAGGTCATGCTGACCCGCGCCGCCGAGCCGATCGCCGCCGGGCCGTGCGACTGCACGGTGCGGGGCCTGGCCACGACGATCCGGTCCGGGCTGGTCTACGGCGCTCGCAGACCCCGACGTCTGCCCACTGTCGAGCAGGCCACCAGCGAGAAGTGCGGCGCATGAGCGCGGGGCCTGATCAACCCGGCGCGTCACCGCGCACATCGCCAGAGCACGCCGCAGGAGGTGCGCACATGACTAGCGATTGGGACTACACCATGACCGCGATCGACTCCGCGATCAGCGAGACCGACGGCCGCGTGTGCCGCAAGTGCGGCAGGCCGCTGGGCGTTGCTCCGTCAGACGACTTCTGCTCCGAGGACTGCCAAGCACTGTGGCTGACCGGCCGCGCTCGCGGCGTACCGGCCGAGAGCGCGCAAGAAACCGACGAGTCGACTGAGGTCACCCCGCTCCGCCCCCTCGACTGGCTCGGGCCCGCCCCGCCAGGCGCGATCCCCCGGCAGGGGCACGATGTGCTGGACGAGGTGGCGGCGTTCGTCTCGCGCTACAGCGTGTTCCCGGACGGCCACTGCGTCCCCACGCTGACGCTCTGGTACGCCCACACGCATGTGGTCGACCGCTTCTATATCACCCCGCGATTGGTGTTGGACTCCGCCGAACCCGGATCCGGCAAGACCCGCGTGTTGGAAGTCGCCGCCCACCTGGTCGCTGCGCCGGAGATGACTATCTCGGCCACACCTGCGGCGCTCTTTCGACTCGTATCGGCCGGGCCGATCTCCATCTTGTTCGACGAGGTAGACGCGATCTTCAACCAGAACGGAGGTAGCAACGAGGACCTACGCGCACTGTTGAACGCCGGCTACAAGAACGGCGCGACCGTCGCGCGGTGTGTCGGCGATGCCAAGGCGATGAAGGTCCAGCGGTTCCACGTCTTCGCCCCGGCGGCACTGGCCGGGATCGCCGGCGCCATGCCCGACACCATCACCACCCGGGCGGTCACCATCCACATGCGCCGCCGCCGGGCCGACCAGGCTGTAGAGCCATTCCGACAACGGGTGGTCGAACGAGCAGCGACGCCGGTCCGGGAGTCGCTCGCCGCCTGGATGTCAACGATCGCCGACGAGGTCGGGGTTGCCGAACCCGACATCCCGGACGGAGTCACCGATCGCCCTGCCGAGATTTGGGAGCCACTTCTCGCCATCGCCGATGCAGCCGGCGGGCACTGGCCAGCCACCGCCAGGGCCGCGTGCGAGTACTTCGTGCTCGACAGCGGGCCTCAGGTCCGCTCCACCGGTGTGCGGCTGCTGGCCGACCTGCGCGCCATCTTCACCCGCCACCAAGCCGACCGGCTGCCGTCGGCCGTGCTGCTGGCCGCGCTTCTCGAGATGGAGGAATCAGGATGGGCAGACCTCGAAGGCCGACCACTCGACGCCCGGCGTCTCTCCAAAGAACTCGGTCGCTACGGGGTGCGGATCGTGCCGTTCAAGCACGCCAGCGCCACCGTCAAGGGCTACGTCATCTACGGCACCGACCGCCAGCTCGGCCTAGCCGACGCCTGGAGCCGCTACCTGCCCGCCGTCACCGAACCCGCCGGCAGCGGTAACCCCGGTAACTCCGGTAACCGCGCAGGTCAGCCGGTTACCAATGAATCCTCGGTTACCGATCCGTCGGTAACCGCATCGCAGCCGGGAACGCATGAATAGCTGGCGCACCAAGCTCGGTTACCGATCCCTCGGTAACCGCGCACCTAACGGTAACCGCCTGAACAGGCAAGTTACCGACGTTACCGGGGTTACCGACCCCACCAGCCACTCCGTGGCGTCCACGAACCACCCCAATCACAGGAGGCAACCCATGCACCGAAACGCGCCCACCACCAGCGCTGCCACAGAGGAGATCCCACCAGCATGGGCACCCAAAGCCACCTGCGGCACTACACCGCCAATCAGCCGTCCACACGCACCACGGAGGTAGCCGGGCTGCTCGCCCAGCTTGCTCGCCTGCTCGCCGTTGACCAACCACGGGAGACCCCCGACCCCACGACACCTGCAATGCCCACGCGGGTGCTGCTGACCGTCGAGGAGGCCGCCGAAAGCCTGGGAATCGGCAAGACCAAGACGTACTCCCTCGTTATGGCCGGAGAAATCGCATCCGTCCAGATCGGACGCCTACGACGAGTTCACATCGACTCGGTCCGTGAGTACGCAGCCCGACTAGTCGCCGACCAAACCACCGTCCGGACGCAGCTGAGGAGGGGCTGACCATGGCACGCAAGAACTCACGAGCGGCGAACGGCCGGTCCAGCATCTACTACAGCGAGAAGGACCAAAGTTGGCACGGCTACGTCACCGTCGGACTCAAAGACAACGGCAAGTCTGACCGGCGCCACGTCCGGGGAAAGACGAGAGCAGAAGTCACCACGAAGGTTCGCGTTCTCGAACGGCAACGTGATGACGGCAGCGTACGGAAGGCCGGCCAGACATGGACTGTCGAACAGTGGCTAACGCACTGGCTGGAGACGATCGTGGCGCCGCCGGCGATCACCGAGAACGCGCACTCCGCATACGGGGTGGCAGTCCGAGTTCACCTCATTCCAGGTATCGGCGCGCATCGCATCGACCGGCTCGAGCCGGAGCATCTCGAACGGCTCTATCGAAAGATGGTCAAGAACGGCTCCAGGCCGGCGACGGCTCACCAGGTTCATCGCACGATCCGGGGAGCGCTCAACGAGGCGCTGCGACGGAAGCACATCACAGAGAACCCGGCCGTCCTGGCACGCGCGCCGCGGCCCGACGAGGAGGAGGTCGAGCCGTGCACGGTGGAGGAGGTCAAGCGAATCCTCGACGTCGCCGACTCCGACCGAAACAGTGCCCGGTGGGCGGTGGCCCTGGCTTTGGGGCTCCGGCAGGGGGAGGCGCTCGGACTCAAGTGGACTGATGTCGACCTCGACAGCGGCACACTGCTCGTGCTGCGAAGCCGCCTCAGGCCGAAGTGGATGCACGGCTGCAAGGAGCCGTGCGGCCACAGGTACGGCGGTCACTGCCCCGACCGACTCCCTCTGAGGCCAGAGACGTCCGACACGAAGTCACGAGCAGGAAAGCGGGGTATGGGTCTGCCCGATCCCCTCGTGTCACTACTGAAGAGGCACCGGGAACGCCAAGACATGGAGCGCGAGGCCGCGTGTGATCTGTGGACTGAGACCGGCTACGTCTTTACGACGCCGACCGGTCAGCCGCTCAACCCGCGTACCGACTACACCGCGTGGAAGCAACTGCTCGAACGGGCGGGAGTTCCGGAACGCCGGTTGCACGATGCTCGACACTCCGCCGCCACTGTGTTGCTGCTGCTCGGCGTCACCGAGCGGACTGTGATGGCGGTGATGGGCTGGTCAAGCACCGCGATGGCAGTGCGGTACCAGCACATCGTCGCATCCATCCGGCGAGAAGTTGCAGACCAAATAGGCGACCTCATCTGGAAGCCACCAGGAGAGCCACCATCGAGCGCAAAAGCCGGCGGGCACCGATAACGGACCCGGGCCGCCGCGTCGAACTGGACATCGTGTTCTTGCGAGAGTGCCGGGGTGCTCCCTTGACGGCGCCCCGGCCACCGCGTGCAGACGGCGGCTCAGACCTGATCGATCAGTCGCTGCGACTTGGGCGCAGGACCGAGGCCCGTCTACCGCCCGTCTGTTACAGAACACCGCCTCCCACCAAGCCGCCCAACAGCCGAAGACCAGCCCGACTCGTAGCCCAACGGAGGGCGATCGGTGGCGTACCGCAGACCGAACTACTTGCATCGAGTTGGGGCTGGCGACGGGTGTAGCCCACCCGCATCGGGCAACACAAGCCGACGTCGGACCTCGAGCTGCCTGATTCCGGTGTGGGGCGTCAGCACCGCGCAGACGTCTAGATCACGACTCTCGCTAGCAGAATTTGGCGCGAGCCATCAGACTTAATCCCCCCACGGTGACCGAGCCATAGCAACCTCTGCCTCCACCGCGCGACGACTGCGCGATAGCTCTTCAAGATCCTGCTCAAGGCGCTGCTTGTCGTCTTCATCGATCAACTCGTCGGGCCGCTGAGGCAGCTCCAAGTCGGTCTTGGCCGGCTCAAGAACGTTCTTTCTTGTCGTCACTAGGCCCTCCTTGCAGTCTTATAGCCGTAGATACGAGTGACCCGGGCCGACCGTTACCGCAACGTCCCAGTGTCACACAAATCGTTATGACAATGCAACCTCCAGTCCGGCTACGCTGAGCGGCGGCCCGTCACTGAACGTAGCCGCGTTGAGCAACGCTCATCACCCGATAGGCTACAGCGTGCTCCGATGTGACTACAATCACTCTCTCATCGCTTGCAACCCGTGAAGGACTAAAAGTGTCCCAGAAGCAAACAGGACCGCCCAGCGTGTTCACGGTTGCCGGTGCGTCCATCTCCTCGGACTCTAGTTTGCCTCCGGGCGAGTAACGGCGATCATGCAACTCAAGGACTGGGAGTACCCAAATCCTGCCGAGATTGTTTACCCAACCGCTTCAGAGGACTGGGATAAACTACTCAAGAGATATCTACCATGCAACAACTCCCGTCCGCTGCGCAGATGCTTGCAGATAGCCCGTGAACACGGCACAAAGACAGTAGTCGTTGAGACCCGCTATCTTGATCTAGACTATCGCAGCGAATACGCTGCATTCTACGCGCGATCATTCCGCTTCATACCGGATTCGACCCATCGGATCCATTTCTTCTCGACGAGAATCGAGACTGGACGCCTTGTCGATCTACCGGATGCTTGCGGCTATTTAGGTTACGTCGTCGTG
The DNA here is from genome assembly GCF_052566575.1 of Pseudonocardia sp. Cha107L01. Lineage (NCBI taxonomy): Bacteria > Bacillati > Actinomycetota > Actinomycetes > Pseudonocardiales > Pseudonocardiaceae > Pseudonocardia > Pseudonocardia sp. Cha107L01. The sequence goes on along the minus strand of NZ_CP199579.1, from coordinate 1,382,951 downwards.
CGACCCTCCAGAACTGGACCGGTCGCACGCGCGATGCTGAGTCCCCCCGCAGATATGGTTGACTATGTGCGCACTGCGGAGAGGGAGATCGTATACCTCTTCGGTCAGCCGCTCGAGATTATCGCCGCCCCATTCGCTCAGCAGGATGCAGGTTTGGGGTCCTGTGCACATGCTGCAGCATGGATGTGTCATTACAGTGCGATGCTGCGCGGGGACGTGAGCCGCCGCGTAAGTGCAGACTTCGCTCTTCTTGCAGACCCACGGCTAACCCCAAACAGACCGCTTCCGACTGTCGGCCTTACAGCGTCGCAGGTCAGTGATCTGTTTCGGAAGTTTGGCTTGCCTGCAACGTATTACGCCGTGGGGCGGCTCCCGCAACAAAAACTCCCTTGGGGGAAGCCGGATCCAACGCCAGTTGAAGGCGAGCCTGCCGCACGATGGGATTCCCGAATCGCCTCCGTCGCATGCCGCTACCTAAATTCAGGCTATCCAGTAATTATCAACACCTTGGATCATGCATTTGTTCTCATTGGGTGGCGTCGCCTAACGCTTGAGAGACAGGGTGTGGAACTGATACGACACGACGACCAAGTAGGCCCTTATCTGCGCGTCGCCAATATCCAGTACGACACCTACATTGATCCGCTAACCAGTGAGACACGTGAGCACGCGCCTTGGCGGACGCTGCAAATACCTACGCCCGCGAAGCTATGGCTCGCTCCTGAGGCAGCAGAACGTGCTGGCGGGACATTCCTTGTAGGTGTATCTCGCCGTGTCGTTGCGGCACGTGAAGCCAAATCTGGCTTAGCGAACGTTAGCAGTCTCGATACTCTGATCTCTCAAGATAGACTTGCACTCCGCACCTACGCGCAGACGTCGAACACCTACAAGCAGAGGCTAGATGGTCGCGGCTTTACCCGCCGAGCGATTCGCGAGTACCGTACCGCTCGGTTCTCGCGGTACGTCTGGGTAGTCGAGGCGATCGATCGGGATCTCAGAAGCCGAAACCTACCATGCGTTGTGGGCGAGGCGATCTTCGATAGTACGTCGAGCGAGCTAGCCCCACATCGTCTTGCACTGCGGGTGCACGGCGCATTGTGGGTTAGTCAAACCGATGGATCCTACCGAGGACCAGTTGACGATGTTGCTACACCTGTTAGTGCGGGCGGCCGCGGACCAGCATGATTTATCGTGTCATTACTTCGTCAGTTCGATCTTGATCGTGTTTCGTTCAGGGTGGCGCATCAAGATTTGATCGGAAGAGAGGCTGATTGATTCTGTTGGACAGCCGTTAACGACCTCCATGGTTGTAAATCGATAAGGATCAATACTGCTACCACTGCCGCCTTCGAGAATTACCGGAACCTCCCCGGAGGGTAGCCGGCATCGGTCAAATTGGAGTCCACTCCATATTTTTTGGCCGATATCTGACAAGATAGGGGTCACGTACGCGACCTGTCCCACTGGTTCCTTGTTGTCTGCGGCTAACGATAGCTGAAATCCGAGCCCTCCTAGGGCTGCCAGTAGAGCAAAGAAACAGATAGATTTACTTCGATCTTCGTAAAGTTTGCGGAGCTGTATAAATGTGGCGTCGCGGAGCAGCCGCCGAGTCGTCTCCCAGTATACCTCCCTGTTGGCGATGGCAGTAGCAGCTTCGGGTTCAAGAACGGCGAGCCGCTTTTCGAGCAATGTCCGGGCGTCGCCTCGCGGCAAGCTCCGAAGTTTCCTTTCCGTACGACGAACATCGGCCGACATGTTTACGGCGCGAAGTTCGTGCTTCTTGAGATTCTCGACGAAATTATTGAAACTATTTGCATCATTGGGAAGACGTGTTCCGGCAGATCCATCTAGCTCGGCAATCAAGACTGACGGCAAAGAAGATAGCGTAACGCGCACGGGCATCAAAATCGCGGCGACTTTCAATATTAGAACGACAATCCCAATTAGGCTTGCGGCACCTAATATTATGGCGACGATTAGCTGCAGGCTGTCATGTTGCCATGAGAGCGTCGGCCTTGAGACAATCGGACCAACACCGAAGATGACTCCAGCTGTCGCTGCGAGTGTGCTGATGATCCACTTTGCAGCAGATCGAGTCTGACTGCCTGCCTGGGCATGGACGACCTCCTCTTGGATTGACGAGGACGGGGTGGTGTCGGCCGAGTTACTCATCGTCGACTTCGTCTTGCGGGTCTTCGAGGCGGCGCAATACCTCAACGTCAGGTGAAGCGAATATGGGATCGAGTCCTTCCACCCAGTTCCCGTCCTCCCATATCCACACTATTCCGCCGGCCTCGTCAACAAGATATTCACCAAATTTTCCAACTCTGGTGGGCTTGGGCATCGTTCCTCCTGCGCGTCCCGTGTGACTACAAGGTCGAGGCTCAGCGCCTGGACGTTACCCCGGTCACAGCATCTCTTCGGTTCGCGGCGATCATCTCGACAGACCGGTCAACGGACTTGAACCCAGATCTTGGAGCAAGCGATCTAATTCGGGGTACTTCGGTAGCTGACCCCGTCGGGTGTGCTGGACCGGACGCCGTTCTACCGCACGGCGCTCGGACCGGACGAGCACCAGAAGACAGCCGTGGTGACCAACCCAAGTACTCGAGCAGGCCGCTAGTTGAAGCGAGTCCCACAGTTTACGGCGACACAACGTCGGTCGTGTGAGAAGTGCTGTCGCCCCCTCGGAGCCTCGAGAACTGCTCAGACTCGAACAACTGCAACCAGAACTGCAACCACAAGCGAAAAGCCGGGCGCTCCCTGTGCGGGAGGCCCGGCGTTTTGCCTGGTCACACTGGCGGTGGCGGTGGGATTTGAACCCACGGAGGCTTGCACCTCACACGCTTTCGAGGCGTGCTCCTTCGGCCGCTCGGACACGCCACCGCCGAAAACCTTACCTCAGCCGTGCGGGCCGCGAGCCAGGGCCCGCATCACCGTTGAGCCGGGGCGCCCAGCTCAGATGTGCGCCTGGCCGGTGGAGGCGCTGGTGCCGCCGTCGACCGGCAGGACCACACCGGTCACGTAGGACGCCGCCGAGCTGGCCAGGAACAGCACGGCCGGGGCGATGTCGGCGGGCTGGCCCACCCGGCCGAGCGCGACACGGTTGACGAACCGAGGGAGCAGCGCCTCGTCCTCGGCGAACGGGCGCGTGACATCGGTGACGGTGAACGCCGGGGCCACCGCGTTGAGCCGCACGCCCTTCGGACCCCAGTCCAGCGCCAGCGAGCGGACGAAGTTGGACACCGCCGCCTTGGTCGCGTTGTAGCCGGCCTGGCCCCAGTCACCGCGCATGCCGGACACGCTGGACACCGCCACCAGGTTGCCGCCGGACTCGGCCAACTTCGGCAGCGTGGCCTTGGCCAGGTGGAAGAACCCGTCGATGTTGGCCCCCCGCAACGACTCCCAGTCGGCGTCGTCCAGCTCGGTCAACGGCCCGTTGGCATACCCGGCGGCATTGCTGACCACCACGTCCAGCCGGCCGAAGCGGTTGATGACCTGGTCGACCAGTTGGCGGACCTGCTGCCCGTCGCTGACGTCCGTGGTGATGGCGGCCGAGCGAGCCGGGTCGGCGTCCTTCAGAGCCTCGTCGAGCTTGTCCTTGCGCCGCCCGGTGATGACCACGTTCGCGCCGGCGGCGAGGAACGCCTCGGTGATGGCCAACCCGATCCCGGTTCCGCCGCCGGTGACCAGCACGGTCGAGCCGGTGAAGTCGTAGGTCGCGGTCCCCCGCGCGTTCGCGGTGCCCTCGTTCGCCATGTCCGTGCCCCCTACTATCGGATGTCGACCGGCAGGGACCTAGGACACTGCCGGGTCCGGGATCATTCCTCGGGTCCGGCGCTACCGGCGTCAGGAGTCCTTGAGCTCCGGGAAGTCCTCCTCGCGGTACTCCCCCTGCCGGGAGCCGCCCTGCTCCTGGCCGCGCAGCTGGACGCGACGGATCTTGCCGGAGATCGTTTTGGGCAGGTCGGCGAACTCCAGGCGGCGGATCCGCTTGTACGGGGCGAGCTGTTCGCGGGCGTAGCGCAGGATGGACAGCGCGGTATCCCGGTCGGCGGCGTGCCCGGCGGCGAGCACCACGTACGCCTTCGGCACGGCCAGCCGGATCGGGTCCGGCTGCGGTACGACGGCGGCCTCGGCCACCGCCGGGTGCTCGATCAGCACGCTCTCCAGCTCGAACGGGCTGATCCGGTAGTCGGACGCCTTGAACACGTCGTCCGCGCGACCGACATAGGTGATGTAGCCGTCGTCGTCGCGGTTGGCCACGTCACCGGTGTGGTAGTAGCCGCCGGCCATCGCCTCGGCGTTGCGCTCCGCGTCGTCCCGGTAACCCACCATCAACCCGAGCGGCCGCTCGGTCAGCTCCAGGCAGATCTCGCCTTCCTCCGCGACCTCACCCGAGGCCACGTCCACCAGCGCCACCGTGAAGCCGGGGATCGGGCGGCCCATCGAACCCGGCTTCACCATCTGACCGGGCGAGTTGCCGATCTGCACGGTCGTCTCGGTCTGGCCGAAACCGTCCCGGATCTTCACCCCCCAAGCCTTCTCCACCTGCTCGATGACCTCAGGGTTCAACGGCTCACCGGCGCCGACCACCTTCGCCGGCGGGGTCTTCAACGCGGTCAGGTCAGCCTGGATCAGCATCCGCCACACCGTCGGCGGCGCGCAGAACGAGTCGACGCCGCACCGACCGATCACCTCCAGCATGGTCGCCGCGTCGAACCTGGCGTAGTTGTAGATCAATACGGTGGCGCCGGCGTTCCACGGCGCGTACACGTTCGACCAGGCGTGCTTGGCCCAGCCCGGCGAGGAGATGTTCAGGTGCACGTCGCCGGGTTCGAGGCCGATCCAGTACATCGTGGACAGATGCCCCACCGGGTAGGACACCTGGGTGTGCTCCACCAGCTTCGGCTTCGCCGTGGTGCCCGAGGTGAAGTACAGCAACAGCGTGTCCGACGCCTTCGTGACCCCGTCCGGGGTGAACACCGGCGACTCGTTGCCCGAGTCGGCGTAGGACACCCAGCCCTCGACCTGCTCGCCCACCGCGATCCGGGTGTACTCACCCGACACGGCCGACCACTTGTCGGTCTCCGCCGACGCCACCACCACGTGCTTGGCCTGACCCCGGTCGATCCGGTCGCGCAGGTCGGACTCGGCCAGCAGCGTGGTCGCCGGGATGACCACCGCGCCCAGCTTCATCGCCGCCAGGATCATCTCCCACAGCTCGACCTGGTTGCCCAGCATCAGCACGATCCGGTCACCGCGCACCACCCCGCGCGAGCGCAGCCAGTTGGCCACCTGGTTGGACCGGGCGGACATCTCCGCATAGGTCCACTTCCGCTCCGAGCCGTCCTGCTCGACGATCCACAACGCCGGCCGATCCGCGCTGTCCGGGGCGGCACCCAGGTGGTCGAACCACTCCAACGCCCAGTTGAACTCGTCCAGCACCGGCCACCGGAACCCGGCATACGCCGCGTCGTAGTCCTCCCGGTTGTCCAACAAGAACTGCCGCGCGGCCCGGAACTCGGCCAACCCCGTCGTCTCTGACACCGAACCTGCTCCCTATGTGCCGCGTCCTTGCAACCGAGCGACGACTGTATCGCCGGCCGTCGATCCCGGTCAGCTCATTCACCGCCGCCGGGTCACAACTGATCCGGAGCCCCCGCCTCACCGAAGATCGCGAAGCACTTGTTCGAGTTGAACACATCGGTGGTGACGAACTCCGACCAGCTCAGCGGTAGGTCGAGCTCGTGCATGGCGCCGGCAAGGCAGAACCAGTTGAGCATCTCGTGCTGACCGGCATCGACGACCTCCTTGCCGGTGGTGGCCGTCCAGACGTCCCAGTCCCGGCGGGTGAACGCGTCGTAGAGCCGCCGGTCGGCCGGGGTGTCAGGGCGCAGGTGCCAGTCCTTGTCGTTCAGGAACGCGTGCGACCAGCTGGAGGAGGCGACCAGCGCCACCCGCTTGTCGGTCTTCGCCAGCGCCCTGGCCACGGACGCCCCCAGCGCGAAACAGCGGGCCGGGGTCGGGCCGACCGGGTCCAGCCGCTCGTCGGTGATCTCGGCGAACCGGGCCATACCACCGTGCCGGACGATGGCGTGCTGGCCGTAACAGTTCACCGTGATCGGCAGGATCTTGTACGGGAACTCCCGCCCGGCGTTGTCGTAGTCCAGGAACAGCTGGGTGTTCGCGATCGCGTGCGGGAAGTGCCCGTTCTCCCGCTTCTGATACGAGTACGCCACGTCGAACCCGTCGCCCAGCAGGTCGTTCGCCAGCCGCCGCGCCCCGTCCGCATCGCCGTGCAGGGTGAACGTGGTGTCCTCCGGCAGGCCCCAGGCGTTCGGTGCGCCCCGGTTGAACATCAGCGAGAACGGGTCGACCTCGGTCTCACCGTAGGCCAGCACGCAGAACGGCGGCACGACCTCCTCGCGGAAGTTCTCGTACTGGTCGTCGCCCCAGACCAGCACCACGTCCGGCTGGAACTCGTCCAGCGCCTCCCGGGTGCGGGCCAACCCGGCGCGCAGCTCCTTGCGGTGCCCGGCGGCGGCCGCCGTGCCGCCGTCGCCGGCCCATTCCCGACGCATCAGCTCCGGCCAGTTCGCCGGGTCCTTCTCCGGCTCGGGGATACCCGGGTCGGTCAGGGTCCAGCGGAGGAGGTCGGCCATGTGCTCGTCGGTGACGGCGAGCAGTGGGTAGTGGGTGATCCCTAGTCCGAGGAACTGTGCCATGCCGCGCCTACCTCCAGATCTGTGCGGTGCACTCCAGCTAGCCCTTCATGAGCGCCAGTGCGTTGTCCCTGCCGATGGCCGCCTTGAGCAGCGCGGACAGCTCCTCATCAGGTGCCTTCAGCACGGCGCCGGTGGGCTCCTCCTTGGCCGCGAACGGGTAGTCGGTGCCCAGCACCACATGTTCCGCGCCGTAGCGGTGCACCGCCAGCAGCAGGCTCGCCGCGTCGTAGGTCAGCGAGTCGCTGTAGAGCTGGGTGGCCAGCCGGCTCGGCAGCTGCTCGTCCGGAACCGCCGAATTCTTGATCCACTCGCCCTTGTCCAACCGGGGCAGCAGCCAGGGCAGGGTGCCACCGCCGTGCGCGAGACACATCCGCAACCCCGGGCGGCGGCGGCCGAACGCACCGCTGGTGAGCAGGCCGGCGGCGGCGATCCCGGTCTCGGACGGCATGCCGGCGCCGAACGGGATCTTGAGCTTGGTCAGCCGGGGGTCCAGCGTGACGTCGGCGGGGTGCACGAAGACCAGCGCGCCGAGCTCGGCGGCGGCGTCGAAGAACGGGTCCAACTCGGGGTCGCCGAGCTCGGTGTCGCCGACCCTGGTGCCGATCTCCACACCGAGAAAGCCCAGCTCGTGGATGCAGCGGCGCAGCTCGGCGATCGCCCGTCCGGTGTCCTGCAGCGGCACGGCGCCGAGCGCGCGGAACCGGTCCGGGTGGGCGCCGGTGAGCTCGGCAAGGAACTCGTTCTGCGCGGCGGCGAGCACGGCGGCGCCGTCGGCCGGGGCGTCGTGGCAGAAGGTGACCGGGGTCGGCGAGACGACCTGCACCGCGACGCCGTCGGCATCCATGTCCCGGAGCCGGCGATCGGCGGACCAGCAGCGGTCGTCCACGTCCCGGTACGGAGCACCGCCGAGCAGGATCCGCGCCGTCGTGTCGTCGAGCCGCTGCACCGACGGCCAGCGATAACCTGGCTCGGCGGCGCCCAGATCGGGCATCGCCGGCGAGATCGCGTGAGTGTGAAGATCGACCAGCCCATCCCGGTCGGTCATGGGGCCACACCTCCTGGCTGCGCTGCCGTTGCGACTCCGACCTTAGAAATCCTAGTATCAGAATTCAAGAGGTTGGCTCAGAACTTTGACGAAGCCGCTGCTGAGGTGCTCTCATTCTAGTGGCATTTGATTTTCACGGCCTACGATCACGTCGATGACCAGCACCGGAGGACCGGATGGCGGCTGACCCGACACCTCGAGCTTCCCGGGCGCAGCAGGTCGCCGCAACGCTCGAGACGCAGATTCTGGCCGAGCACGCCGAGCCGGGCACCCGTCTCGGCCTGCGCACCGAGCTGATCAGCCGGTTCGGGGTCAGCCCGTCGGTGATGAACGAGGCGCTGCGCATCCTGCGCGAACGGGACCTGGTGGAGGTCAAACCCGGGCCGAACGGCGGGGTGTTCGTGGCCAACCCGCCGCCGCAGGTCCGCCTCGGGGGCATCGACCTGTGGCACCAGGGGCTCGCCGTCGACCCGGAACAGCTCTTCGAGGCCCGCCGGTACCTGGACACCATGTTCCCGGCGGTGGCCATGCAGCGGGCCACCCCGGAGGACATCCGGGCCATGGAGTGGGCGCTGGACGACATGCGTGCCGCCCGCGAGAACCCACGCGCCTGGATGGACGCCAACCTGCGGCTGCACCTGGCGATCGCCAGGGCGTCCCGGATCGAGGTGCTGATCGGGCTGTACCAGACGATCGTGTCGGTGCTCAGCGCGACGATGACCAAGGCCAGCTTCGTCGAGGGCCAGGAGGGTCCCCGGGCGCACAACATGGAGGTGCACACCAACATGGTCGCCGCGATCCGCGACCGGGACGCGGCCACCCTGGAGAAAATGCTCGCCCAGCACCACGAGGACATGGTCCGGGTCCGCTGAGCCATCCCGAGCCACGCGGGCCGACAGACCCGCGCGAGCCCGCCGAGCCGCGGTGGGCGCACCGACCGGGACGGGCCGGGGTCGGCCGGGCCGCGATGGTGCACCCTGTTCGGGAGAACCCGTGTCCGGAGAGGGCTCCCGCATGACCGATTCGAGTGCGCCGCCACTGACGCTGCGCTACGCCGCGCACACCGATCGCGGCCTGGTGCGCGGTGAGAATCTGGACGCGGCCTGGGCCGGCGACGGGCTGCTCGCGGTCGCCGACGGCTTCGGGCCGCCCAGCCCGAACGGACTGGTCAGCGCCTCCGCGCTGCAGGCGATGGCCGCCGCGCCGGCGCCGCAACCGGGTGCGCTGCTGGACGGCCTGCGGCTGGCCGCACAGCGTGCCGCCGACGCGGTCCGGGCGCTGACCACGTCGGACAGTGCGCTGTCCGGCGCCGGGACGACGCTGACCGCGCTGGCCTGGTCCGGTTCCGAGCTCGCCCTGGTGCACGTCGGCGACTCGCGGGCATACCTGCTGCGCAATGGCGACCTGCTGCAGCTCACCCACGACGACACCCTGGTACAGGGCATGATCGACAAGGGTGAGTTGACCGAGCACGAGGCCGCGCGGCACCCGCAGCGGGCAATCCTGACCCGGGCGCTGCACGGCGGGGACATCGTCGAGCCCTCGGTACTGCCCCAGTACGACCCCAGCCCCGGCGACCGCTACCTGCTCTGCTCCGACGGCCTGCACACCGTGCTGCACCCGGTGGTCCTGCGCGACACGCTGATGCGTCACCAGGATCCGAACGGGGTGGTCGGCGAGCTGATCGCACTCGTCCGCCGCGCGGGCGCCCCGGACAACGTCGCCATCGTGGTGGCCGACGTGCTGCCGCCCCGCCGCTGACAGGTGCGCGGGCTCAGTCGTTGACTGCGCGGTGGACGTCCAGCACGGCGAGGTCGGCGGCGGCCCGCCCGGCCGTCCACCCGGCGGGGTTGGACGCCGACACCCGGCGGCTGACCAGGTGTGGGAAGAGCTCCGCGACCCGCTGCTGCACGGCTTCCTCCCGCGCGGCGAGCACCGGTAGCAGCCGGCCGTCGCCGATCGACTCGGTGACCTCCGCCTCGGCCCGCTCGGTCGCCTCGAGCAGCCTCTCGCCGATCCGCTGCGCGTAGGAGATCAGGAACGACTGCCGGAACGACTTCGTCCGGGACTGGCCGCGCCGGTCGACCTGACTACCGGTGGCCAGCATCGCGCGGCCGGCCTGGACCAGGAGCGACGTGGTGAGCACCTCGACGATTTCGGTGTCGGTCTCCTCGCCGATCACCGTGACGAAACCGAGCGCCTGGGCGAACACCGCCTGACACCGGTTGGCCGAGGCCACGACGGTGACCAGCATTGATTTCGGCCCCAGGTACGGACTGTCCAGCCAGATCCGCCGCCCACCCGTACGCACCGGCACCCCGCGGCCCGCTGAGTCCAGCGCCTCGACGACCGCGCGCTCCAGCGAGTACCGGCTCATCAGCTCCTGCGCCTTGGCAAAGAACGCGTCGGCCTCTTCGGGGAACTCGGTGGACTCCGCCTTCGCCAGCAGCGCGCGCACCTTGGCCAGCACCTTCGGGTCGACCTCGGCGGAGGCCGATGACCCGGATATCGATGACTGAGGCGAACCGGAGGCCGGCCCCGGCCCGCTGTAGCTACCCGGCGGGGGGATCAGCTCCGGTTCCGGTTGCAGTACGCGCAGGTGGGCCAGTGCCTCGAGCACGAGCGCAAGCATCGAGACCGTGTCGATGCCCGCCCGCTCGGCCCACGCCTCGGCGTAGGGCTTGTCCTGGGGCCACCACTGCCTCGCGCCCAGCTCCGCCAGCTGCGCCCGCCACCTCGGGTGCGACGCGGCCGCCGGATACCGGACGGCCTCGGCCGCGATCGCGCCGACGATGAACTCGGCGACCTCGTCGTCCATCCGGCGCCGGAAGACCTGCCAGATGTCCATCGGTTGCCAGCCGATCCGCCAGGTCGCGTCCAGCCCGCCGGTCAGCGCGGCGTCGGCCGCCTGCCCGAACGGCGCTGCCACACCGGACGCCTTGGCGACCAGGCGCTGCGCGTGCCGAACCGCCCAGCCCTCGCCCTCGCTGTGCCTGCTCGAGCCGTGGAACAACTCGTTGGCGAGCACATCGAGGGTCAGCCCGCTGTGTCGCCGGCGCCAGCGGTGGCTGTCACGTTTGCTCACGGCGCCCAGTCTGCCCGGTGGGCCTGACAGTCTGTCGCGGCCTATCCACAGGGCGCCGGTACGAGCCACCGGGCGGCGCGGAGTCAGTGGGCGCGGCGGTCGGCGAAGAAGTCGCCGAGCAGCGCGGCGCAGTCCTCGGCCAGCACCCCGCCGATCACCTGCGGCCGGTGCAGCACCCGCCGGTCGCGCAGCACGTCCCACAGCGAACCCACCGCACCGGTCTTCGGCTCCCAGGCGCCGAAGACCACCCGGGACACCTTGGCCAGCCCGATCGCCCCGGCGCACATCGTGCACGGCTCCACGGTCACCGCCAGGGTTGCGCCGTCGAGCCGCCAGTGGCCCACCACCGATGCGGCGGCCCGCAGCGCGAGCACCTCGGCGTGCGCGGTGGGGTCACCGAGGGCTTCCCTGGCATTGCACGCGGCGGACAGCTCCGTGCCGTCGGCGCCGAAGACGACCGCGCCGACCGGCACATCCCCGGTCTCCAGCGCGCCCCGGGCAACCTGCAGGGCGCGTCGGACCAGCGCTTCGTCGGCCTCGGTATGCACGTGGCTGCGCCTGAGCGTCAGTTGCCGTTCAGGACCTCGGCGAGCGCATCGGCGAAACCGCACCGGCGCCCGATCGCGGCCAGCTGCTCGTCGGGGTAGAGCTCCCACTCACCGGCGAGTACCTCGAGCTCGTCGGCGGGCAACCCGAAGTCGGCCACGATGGCCATGTCCCCCTCGGGCCACGGCTCGTCGTCGCCCGCGTCCTCCGGCGGCAGGTCGACGCGCAGCAGGTCCAGCACGTCGGCGGCCACGTCGTAGTCCAGCGCGGCAACCGCGTCGGACAGCATCAGTGACACGCCGCCCGGCACCGGCCGTAGCAGCACGAAGAAGCAGTCGTCGACCGCGAGCAACCCCAGCACGGCACCGGTGGAGCGCAGTCCGCGCAGCTCGGTGATCGCCGTGTCGAGATCGACCAGCGCTTCGGCCTCCAGCCGGGCACAGCGCCAACGCCCCTCTTCCCGGATCGCGGCAACCGCGAACCCGGGCAGCACCTCTTCCTTCGCCTCGGCCCGAGAAACGGTCCGTGCGTTGGCGGAGTCACGAACAGACTGGACGGCCATAGCACCAAGGTAAGCCCATTTCTGTATGTGGTCCAAACCACAACCTGAAGTTGACCCGTTGGTCCAACAGAGTTGTCCGTTCGGACGACCGGGGAAGACCGATTCGACATCCGTCACACATGGCGACGAGGACTGAGCCACCCGCTGGTCACACCCGGCACGGAGCGGTCGGCGAACGCCGCCGGAAGATCACCGGACCGAGGGACCGGCACACCCCGCACCAATACGCTGAGTTTGATGCCAGGATCAGGGCATGCCGGACAACCCCGACCGCCGGCTCGCCGGCCTGACCGACGCGGCCCGCGCGCTGCAGCCCCGCACTGTCACGCTTCGTCGCCGGCTGCACCGCCACCCGGAGCTGGGACTCGAGCTGCCGCTGACCCGCACCGCGGTGCTGAACGAGCTGGCCGACCTGCCGGTGAAGGTGCACACCGGGCGGTCCTGCAGCTCGGTGGTCGCGGTGCTCGAGGGCGACCGGCCGGGGCCGACCGTGCTGCTGCGCGGCGACATGGACGCGCTGCCGTTGACCGAGCAGACCGGCCTGCCGTACGCCTCGATGATCGACGGCACCATGCACGCCTGCGGGCACGACACGCACACCGCGATGCTCGCCTCGGCGGCACGGCTGCTCGCCGACCGCCGTGACCTGCTCGCGGGGCGGGTACTGCTGATGTTCCAGCCGGGCGAGGAGGGGCAGCACGGCGCCCGGTACATGATCGGCGAGGGGCTGCTGGACGCCGCCGGGCCGGCCGGGGTGCCGAGCTCGGCGTACGCGCTGCACATCAGCGCCACCATTCCGGCGGGCACCGTGCAGACCCGGCCGGGACCGCTGATGGCGGCGGCCGACGTACTGCGGGTGACCGTGCTCGGGCGGGGCGGGCACGCCTCCGCGCCGCACGATGCGCTGGACCCGGTACCGGCCGCCGCCGCGATGGTCGGTGCACTTCAGACCATGATCACCCGCCGGGTCACCGCGCTCGAACCGGCCGTGCTCACGGTCGCCCACATCCGCGCCGGCACCACGTCCAACATCATCCCCGAGTCGGCGTTCCTCGAGGCGACCCTGCGCACGCTGTCCGAGCACACCAGGGTCTTCCTGCACGAACAGGTCCGCCTGGTGTGTCAGCACACCGCCGCCGCGTACGGCTGTACGGCCAGCGTGCAGCTCGAGCCGGGTTACCCGATCGTCGTCAACGACCCCGGCGCGGCGTCCCGGGTGGACGCCGTGGCCGCCACGGTGCTCGGGCCAGCCCGGGTCAGCCCGATGGCCAGCCCGATCCTCGGCTCGGAGGACTTCGCCTACGTCCTCAACCAGGTGCCCGGGGCGCTGGCCTTCCTCGGCGGCTGCCCGCCGCACCTGAACCCGGAGAACGCCCCGCCGAACCACTCCAACCGGGTGCAGTTCGACGAGTCCGCGATGGCCGACGGGGTGGCCATGTACGCCGGGATGGCGCTCGACGCGCTGCGCTGACAGCCCTGTTCGCCGCACCGGCAGCGCTGGTCACGCTTCGCGCTCGGGGCACGGAGCGGGCGGTCAACGGAGTCCTGGACGACGACAGAGCCTGGCGTGCGGCACAAATCCCAGGTCACCGCGCCGGTGTGCGGCGGAGGCCTCCCTCGACGTGAGTACCTGCACTATTCGGCACTGGCTGCCGTTGATGATCAGTTCGCCGCCCGGCACGGCGATCGGGTGCACCGCGATCAGGCGGTCTTCGTGGTCCGTGCAGCCGATCACCTGGTCACCGCAGCGGTGACAGCGGCCAGTCACCGGCAACGGGGACTGGGCCGCACGGCGATGTTCGACAGTGGGCATCGACGCCCTCTCGATCCCGGCGAGCCATCCGACGCCGCCGGTTGGGGATGGCCGGCAAGCGCCCCCCAGAACTCGCGAGGCGAAGTTAACCCGTAGCTCGAACGGGTGACAAATCGGGGTCTCGGAATCGCCGACGACGGGACGGGTTCTTGCGCCGAGAGGTCCCTTCTCCGCGAGCAACGGCACGAGTGACTCGCGCCCGGGACGCCCGGCGCCCCGGCGTAGGCTCCCGGCCCGTGACTTCACGGCCAATCTGTGTGCTCGGGCTCGGACTCATCGGCGGCTCACTGGCCCGCGCCGCGGTGGCCGCCGGCCGGACCGTCTGGGCGGCGACCGCGTCCGAATCTACCGCCGCCGCCGCCCGGGCGGACGGGTACGACGTCGCGCCGAGCACCGACGAGGCCCTGGTCCGAGCCCAGGACGCGGACGCGCTGGTCATACTCGGGATGCCGCTGCCCGCGGTGCCCGGGGTGCTGCGCCGGGTGCACGCGGTGGCCCCGCGCTGCCGGCTGACGGACGTGGTGAGCGTCAAGGTCGCGATGCGGGACGCGGTGGAGAAGTACGCGCCCACCGCCCGGTACGTCGGCGGGCACCCGATGGCCGGCACCGCCGAGTCCGGCTGGGCGGCGGGGTCGACCACGCTGTTCGGCGGCGCGAACTGGGTAGTCGCCGCCGACGACGGAACCGACGCCGAGGTGTGGGCGGACGTCGCGGAGCTGGCCTGGGACTGCGGGGCCAGGGTGGTGCCGGCCGCCGCCGAGGAACACGACGCGGCGGTGGCCCGGATCTCCCACCTGCCGCACCTGCTGGCCGCCGTGCTGGCCGCCGTCGCGGCCGGGGACGAGCGGGGCGGTGAGCCCGGCGCGGGCGCGCTGGCCATGCTGCTGGCCGCGGGGTCGTTCGCCGACGGCACCCGGGTCGCCGACACCCGCCCGGAGCTGGTGCTGGCGATGTGTGAGGGGAACCGGCCCGCGCTGCTCACGGCGGTGGACGACGCACTCGGCCGCCTCGGCGCCGCGCGCGGCTCGCTGGCCTCCACCGGCGGCCTGGCCGCCACCGTGAACGCCGGGCACCGGGGCCGCCAACAGTGGCGCACCGCGCGCTCGGCACCCGAGCTGAAGGTGGCCAGGGACACCGACATGGCGGGGCTGCGCGAACTCGGCCGCCACGGTCAGGTCCTGGTCGGCTGGGAGTAGTGGATCAGATCCGGGTAGCCAGGCCCGGGTAGTCCAGCACCATGCCCTGTTCGTCGACCACGAGCTCGGACGCGAAGTCGGCCCAGCGGAAGTGCACGGCCGACCGGCCCTGTTCGTCCAGCGGGCTCACCGTCCGATAGCACTGGGTGACCAGCTCGACCTTCAGGGTGGGCAGCGAGACGAACACCATCGGCAGCTCGTGGTCGCCGGATTGGCGGTGCAGCCCCAGCCGGCGGATCGGCAGCGAGTTGTACAGCGGGCTGTAGGCCAGGTCGACGTCGAGGGCACCGGCGAAGTCGGCACGGCCGCCACCGGAGCCGGTGTCCAGCATCCAGTAGCCGTCCTCGGTGCGGTTCAGCGTGAGGTTGCGCTCCCGGTCAGCGGCCGCGCTGGTGACCGACAGCCGGGCGAGTGCACCCTGCTCGTCCACGGTCAACCGGTAGGAGGCGGTGAA
Source organism: Pseudonocardia sp. Cha107L01 (assembly GCF_052566575.1). NCBI lineage: Bacteria > Bacillati > Actinomycetota > Actinomycetes > Pseudonocardiales > Pseudonocardiaceae > Pseudonocardia > Pseudonocardia sp. Cha107L01. The sequence continues at coordinate 1,367,522 of NZ_CP199579.1, read as the reverse complement.
TGTCGGCCCGTCCAGCGGCACGTGGACGGACCGACCCAGCGCGCGCATCCCGCCCGCGCTGAGCAGCACCCGGGCACTTTCCATGGCCCGGCCGTCACTGCTCTGCCAGGTGAACATCGTGGTCACCAGCGTCAAGATAGCCGTACGGCGGCGCACTGCCATCTCTGGCCAGCGCGCCGCCGTGGGACGGACCGGTATTACTGGGCGGGGGGCTGCTCGGCGGCGGGCGGAGGTTTCTGACCGCCGCCCTCGTTGCCGCCCCCCTCCGTGCCACCACCGAAGTCGTAGTCCTTGCCCATCTGGGTCACTTTGTCGATCTGCTCGTCATGGCCCTGGAACTTGCCCTTGGCCATTCCACCGAGCTTGTCCATGCCCTGGTCGACCTTGTCGTCGTGCTTGCCGAGCATTTCCTTCGCCTTGTCAAGGAAACTCATAGCGCCCTCCTTGTGGACGTGGCGATCACGGTCGCGGCCCATAGTGGCCGCATCGGCGGGTACCCGCAGCACCTGACACCCACCCGAGGCGTTAGTTCGACTAACCCGATCGGGTGGCGCGAGGGTCTCAACGGTCCAATCGCAGCCGAGAGAGCACCGGATGTCGCAGACGGTGACCATCTGTCCACCCCGTGTGGCTCACCTCGACAAAGAGCGTCGGTTCACACCAGTGCGCGTCGACGACGTCCTCGCGGGGCAGCGCCTCGTCGAACGGGGACGCCTCGGCCGCGGTCAGCCGGTCCCGCAGCGCGTGCTGCACCGCCTCCCCGGCCACCCCGGAGCCGACCCGGCCGGCGAAGCGCAGTCCGCCGTCAGGCCCCGGTACCCCGAGCAGCAGGCCGCCGATCCGCGACGGGTGGGTGCGCTCCGGGCGCCAACCGCCGACCACGCAGTCCTGGGTCAGCCGGTGCGTCACCTTCACCCAGGACGGACTGCGCCGGCCGGGCCGGTACACCGAGTCCCGGCGCTTGGCGATCACACCCTCCAGGCCCTGCTCGGCCGTCGCGGTGAACAGCGCCGGGCCGTCGTCGTACACCGGGGACAGCTGCACCTGGGGCACGCCGTCCAGCCCGAGCCGCTCCAGCGTGGCCCGGCGCTCGGTCAGCGGGCGGTCCACCAGCGACACCCCGTACAGCCGCAGCACGTCGAACACCAGGTAGATCACCGGTCGGGCGGCCACCTCGGCCGGCGTCGGCACCCGGTGGAACCGGTCGGCCAGCGTGGCGAACGACGGCGCGCCGCCGGCCAGCGACACCACCTCGCCGTCCAGCAGCGCATCGGACAGCTGACCGGTCAGTCCGCCCAGCTCCGGGAAGTGCCGGGTCATGTCCCGATCGGTCCGGCTGGCCAGCCGCAGCCGCGGCTGCGCCGCCCCCGGAGCGCCGCCCTGCTGGGCTCCCGAGCTGATGTCGGCGAGCAGCCGCATGCCGTCCCATTTGACCTCGTAACACCACTGGGCACCGACCGGAAGAGATCCAGGGGTGGCGAGCATGGGGTCCACGGGCTCATGCTGTCACCCACGACGCATGCCAAGGGGAGGAGACCGACCATGCGCGCAATGTGGACCGGCGCGGTGTCGTTCGGTCTGGTCAGCGTGCCGGTGAAGCTGTACTCGGCGACGGAGAACCACGACGTCCGCTTCCACCAGGTCCACGGCGCGGACGGCGGTCGGATCCGGTACAAGCGGGTCTGCGAGGTGTGCGGCAACGAGGTCGAGTACGCCGACATCGTCAAGGGCTTCGAGACCGAGGACGGCGAGCTGATCACGCTCGACGAGGCAGACCTGGAGTCGCTACCGGCCGCCAGTGGCAACCGCGAGATCGACGTGATGGAGTTCGTGCCGTCCGACGAGGTCGACCCGCTGCTGCTGGACCGCAGCTACTTCCTCGAGCCGGACTCCAAGGCCGCCAAGCCGTACGCCCTGCTCCGCGAGGCGCTGCGCACGACCGACCGGATGGCGCTGGTCAAGGTGGCCATCCGGTCCCGAGAGACGCTGGCGCTGCTGCGGGTCCGGGACAAGGTCATCGTGCTGCAGACCATGCTCTGGCCGGACGAGGTGCGCACGCCCGAGTTCGACATCCTCGACGCCGAGGTGGAGCTGCGTCCGCAGGAGATGCAGATGGCCTCTTCGCTGGTGGACAGCATGGGCGCGGAGTTCGACCCGAGCCGGTTCACCGACGAGTACCGCGACGCGATGATCGAGCTGATCGACCGCAAGCGCAGCACCGGCGACACCCGGGAAGCGCCCGTGGCGGCCGACTCCGGGAGCACCGGCGCGGACAGCATGACCGACCTGCTCACCGCCCTGCAGCGCAGCGTCGAAGCGGCGAAGGCCGGCTCGTCCGGGACCGGGGCCGGGGCCGGTGGGTCGGCCGGGGCGGCGAAGGTGCCCGCGCAGCGGTCCGGAGCGGCGGACGACCCGGAGCCCGAGTCCGCCGGCGGCACGAAGACCGCGACGAAGGCCCCCGCCAAGGCTCCCGCCAAGAGCAAGGCCGAGCCCAAAGCCGACACCAAGTCCGAGTCCACGCCCAAACCCCGCACCGCCGGCAAGGGCACCAAACGCCCCCGCCGCACCGCCTGACCCGCGCCTACCTCGTGAGTGGCAAGTGTCGCTCTGGCAACACTTGCCACTCACGACCACTGAGCTGCGTCGATGCCGTAACGCAGCCGCAGGTCCGGCCAGCTCAGCGGGGCGCCGTCGAGTGACCCGGGCGGGGTCACCGTGGTCACCGGGCCGTCGGCGCTGGGGACCTCGGTGAGCCAGTCGGTGTCGGTCGCGGGCACCGGCGGTCGGCGCTCGGTGGCCGGCTGCGCGAGCAACCAGTGCGCGGTGCGGACCAGCGACAGTTCGCGCAGCCAGGTACCGCCCGACTCGGCCTGGCGCCGCAACCCGTCCAACGCGGCGGCCGCGCACAGGTAGCCGGTGCCGTGGTCGAGCAGCTGACACGGCAGTGCCCCCGGCCGGGCGTCCGAGCCCACCGTGGACGGGTCGCCGTCCCGGGACTCCCGCGCCGCGATGCCGACCGCCGTCTGCACGATGCTGTCGAACCCGCGCCGGTCGCCCCACGGTCCCTGGCTGCCCCAGGCCGACATCGCCACCACGACGAGCCCCGGGTGCCGCTCGGCGAGCGCGGCGCCGGCCAGCCCGAACCGGGCAAGCGCGCCGGGCCGGTAGCCGTGGACCAGCACATCGGCGCCGGCCAACAGCTCGTGCAGCCGCGCGGCGCCGTCCGGGGTGGCCGCGTCCAGCAGTGCGCTGCGCTTGCCGACCAGCCCGTCGTAGCGGTGGATCGGCAGCTCGGGGCGGTCCGGGTGGTCCAGCCGCAGGACGTCGGCGCCGAGTGCGGCGAGGTAGCGGGTGGCCACCGGGCCGGCGATGACCCTGGTCAGGTCCAGCACCCGGATGCCGGAGGCGGGCAGTGACCCTGGTTCTGGCCCTGGCTCCGGGCGGCGCGGGCTCCCTGCCGCGCGGCGGGTGTGGGTCTCGAAGTGGGTGTCGGTGACCAGCGGTTGACCGGCGACCACCCGGCCGTGCGGGTGCGCCACCCACTGCTCGGCGCCGCGCAGTGCCGCGGCCACCCCACCGGCGTCCACCACTCGCTGTTCGGCTTCGGCGGCCGGGAGTTCGGCGAGCGCGGCGGCCACCCCGTCCTCGTCGGCGTCGAGCGCGGCGAGCAACGCGGCCCGGTGCCACGGATAGTTCGCGTGCGTGCGGATCCAGCCGTCCTCGGTGCGCCAGAACCGGGACAGCGGCGCGAACCCCGGGCCCAGCGGTGTGCCGTCGACCAGCAGGTATGCCTCGCTCCGGACGGCGGCCGCCACCTGCTCGGCGCGCAGCGCGGCCGGCTGCCCGGCACCTGGCGCGACCGGCCGCCCGGCACCTCGCGAGCCGGCCGCGCCGGACCGGCTCCGGCCCAGGGCCACCGCCGCGAGCAACGCCGTTCCGGTGCAGGCTAGCGCGGTGTCCGCCACCGGCAGCGTGGACGGCAGCTCGCCGATGGGGGGCCCGTCTACCCGTAGCTCGGCAGGCATCGCCGTCCCGCCCGCCACGGCCGACCAGGCCTGCCCCAACAACTCCCGCCACGCCGCGTCCGCCACACGTCGATTGTGTGCTGAGGTCCGCGACACGGTGTGCTGAGAGCCCCGACTCGCGGTACAAAAACTCAGCCCAGGGCGGACTTGGGTACTTGCTGGTCCTTCTCCAGCGCGCCGAACAGCTGCTTGGCGCGGGTGTTGTCCCAACGCAGCACCGAGCTGCCGTTGACCGTGCTGAACCCGCCGATCGGCACCGTGGTCGTCACGCCGCTGCCGCCGGACAGCCTGTGCATCGCGAGCGCCAGCCCGACCAGGTTCCACAGGTGGTCGCTGCTGTCCACCGTGAGTGCGCCCGGCATCGCGCGCACCAGCCCGACCAGCCGGAACGGGTTGAGCACCGTCCACGGGCTGGCCACCTGCTTCATCAGCGCGGACAGGAACTCACGCTGGTGCTGAACGCGGTCCAGGTCGGCCCGGGGGGTGGCGCGGGTGCGCACGTAACCGAGCGCGGTCTGTCCGTCGAGCCGCTGGCAGCCGGCCTTGACGTTCAGCCCGGCCTTCGGGTCCTTCATCGCCTCCGGGATGCACATGTCCACGCCGCCGACCGCGTCGACCACGTTGACAAAACCGTCGAAGCCGATCTCCGCGTAGTGGTCGATGCGCAGCCCGGTGGCCTGTTCCACGGTCCGGGTGAGCAGCTTCGGGCCGCCGAACGAGTACGCCGAGTTCAGCTTGTTCCGGCCGTGCCCGGGAATGCTCAGCAGCGAGTCCCGGGGCAGGCTGACCAGCGTGGTCCCGGCGCTGCCGGTGTGCAGCAGCATCACCGTGTCGGTGCGCTGGCCAGCGGCGTTCCCGGTCGAGAGCGTCGCTTCCTGCTGTTGGGTGAGGTCGGCGCGGCTGTCCGAACCGACGATCAGCCAGTTGGTGCCGGAGCTGTCCGGGCGGCCGTCGTAGTCGGCCAGCGCGGCCACCCTGGTCACCTGGGAGTCCACGTAGATGCCGCCGCCCAGCAACAGCGCCGCGAGCAGCACGACGAGCACCTTCAGCCGCCGACCCCACCTGGGCGGCCGCGACGGGCGGGTCGGCCGGGCGGTGGGCGGCCGCGGCGGGCCGGACCGGCCGGAGCCACGACCGGGCGGCGGGTAGCTCTGCGCCGGCGGGTAGCCCTGGCCCGCCGCGTGGCCCCATGCCGGCGGGTGGCCCGCGCCGCGCGGCCGCTCGGCTCCGGGCGGGGGCAGGATGGCGGTGCGCCGGGGCCGCCCGTCGGCGGGTCCACCGCGCTGACCAGCGGATCGAGGTGGCCGGCGCTGTGCCGGCGGGAGGTAGGGCGGGGGTCCGGACGAGGGCGCGCCGGACGGCGGCCCCGGGGGCCGCTGCCCCGCCGGCCGATATCCGCCACCATCCCGATTCATGCCCTGACACCACCCATCTCGGTCATACACGTCCTCGGACGGTGTGCGCACCGCGACACGCTGCGCGCAGACCATCCCAGTAGGAGGACGCTCGACCGGGCAGGAGGTTGCCTGTCCGGTGACGATCGGCACACGGGTGTGGCGCGCCGACCTAGACGCGCCGGCCCGACGGGCCACCGGACAAGCCTCAGTGAACCGGGCTCAGTGAACCGGGCCCAGGTCGCCGTGCGGCATCCGCTCGGCCGGGATCTGACCGAACCGACCGGCCTGGAAGTCCTCGAACGCGGCCAGTACCTCGGCCTTGGTGTTCATCACGAACGGCCCGCCCCAGGCCACCGGCTCCTTGATCGGCGTGCCGCCCAGGATTACCACGTCCAGCGCGGGGTGGCGGGACTCCTGGTGGTCCGCGCCGGTCACGGTGAGCACCTCGCCGGGGCCGAACACGGCGAGCTGACCGGTGTGCACCGGCCGCCGCTCGGCACCCACGCTGCCCGCTCCGGACAGCACGTAGACCAGCGCGTTGAAGTCCTTGCGCCAGGGCAGCCGCAGCTGCGCACCGGGGCTGATGGTGGTGTGCAGCATGGCCATCGGCGTGTAGGTCGAGCCAGGGCCGGCGTGCCCGGCCACCTCACCGGCGATGACCCGGACCAGTGCGCCGCCGTCCGGTGTGGTCAGCAGCGCGGCCTGGCCGGCCCGCAGGTCCTGGTACCGGGGCGCCGCAGTCTTGAGCTCGCGCGGCAGGTTGACCCAGAGCTGCAGGCCGTGGAACAGCCCACCGCTGGCCACCAGCGCCTCCGGCGGCCGCTCGATGTGCAGGATGCCACCGCCGGCGGTCATCCACTGGGTGTCGCCGTTGGTGATCGTGCCGCCGCCGCCGTGCGAGTCGGCGTGCTCGAAGGTGCCGTCGATGATGTAGGTGACCGTCTCGAAGCCGCGGTGCGGGTGCCACGCGGTGCCCTTGGGCTCACCGGGCGCGTACTCCACCTCGCCCATCTGGTCCATGTGGATGAACGGGTCGAGGTCGGTCATCGACACGCCGGCGAAGGCCCGGCGCACCGGGAACCCCTCGCCCTCGTAGCCGGTGGGCGCGTCGGTCACCGACCGCACGCCGCGCTCCACCGCGTCGACTGCTGGCTCGGGGATCCGGGCCAAGGTGGTGATGTCGGAAACCGTCACGGCCGGCATGGTTACCTCCTCAGTAGTACAACGTTCAACAATCATCTGAACGTACTACCTGGCGGGCGAATTCCCGGCCACGATCCACCTCTTACCGGTCAAGCGGTTCAAGATCGCCGCTGGTCAGCGCGTCGCGTACACCGCGGGCCAGCGAAGCGCGGACCGGGATCCTGGGCAGCAGGGTGGCCTGCACCGCATGGTAGGCGTCCGGCTTGCCGACCCACACCGTCGCGCTCGGCCGGTTGTGCCGATCCAGCTCGTGGTGCCAGGAACCGAGCTCCCGGTCGATCAGGTACCGCTCGGCGTAGTCCCACCAGACCGGGTACCAGCGCCGGTAGGAGTCGTCGCCGGTGACTGTGGCCAGCGTGGTGGCCGCGCCGACGCCCTCCGCCAGCACCCAGTGCATCCGCTGGTGCACCACGGGCTTGCCGTCCCAGTCCACGGTGTAGACGAAGCCGTCCGCGCCGTCCGCCGCCCAGCCGTCCCGCACGGCGGCGTCGAACAGCCGTCGCGCGTCGTCGACCAGCCAGGACGGTCCGTCCCCGGCGGGACCGCCCAGGGCGGCGTGCGCGTGCAGGCACAGCCGGGACCACTCCAGGCCGTGCCCGACGGTCGCGCCGTACGGGCGGAACGGGTCGTCGGGGTGATCCCGGTTGTAGTCCGGCAGTGGGTTCCAGGCGCTGTCGAAGTGCTCCGCGATGCGCCAGGCGTTCGGCTCGGCGAACTCCCGCGCGACCCGGGTGATCATCCGCACCGCGCGGTCCCGCCACAGTGTGTCGCCGGTGGCGTCGTAGGCGGCCAGGAACGCCTCCACACCGTGCATGGCCGCGTTCACCCCGCGATACGGCTCCGCCTCGGTGAACAGCTCGTCCCAGGTCTCCACGACCATTCCGTCGGCCTCGGACCAGAACCGCTCGTCGATGACCGCGAGGGCGTCGACCACCAGCTCGCCGGCGCCCGGGTGCCCGGCGATCAGTGCGCTCGCGGCCGCCAGCAGCACGAAACAGTGCTGGTAGAACGGCTTCTCGGTGCGCACCGGGCCGGACGACCCGACCTCGGGGTACCAACCGCCGTGCTCGCTGTCCCGCAGCCGCCCGCGCAGCGCGGCCAGCCCGTGCTCCACCAGACCCGCGCTGCCCGGGTAGCCGAGCAGCTCGCCCAGCGCGAAGCAGTGCGTCATCCGGCCAGTGATCCACAGCTCGACGGACTCACTGGGGTCGACCATCCCCCGGTCGTCCTGGCGGCCGAAACCGCCGAGCGGGTGCCAGGACCCCTCGGCGAACTGCAGCAGTCGGGCGGTCTCGGCGGCCAGCCAGTCGGCCTGCCCCGGTCGGTCACCCTGTTCGGGCCAACGCTGTTCGAGCACGGTGGGTCAGCGTACCGGCGCGGCGGCCACCGAGGCGGTAACCGAGGTCAGCGACCCGGTCGGGGACGGGATGTCGGTGCCCGAGTTGAACAGCAGGCCGAGCAGGGCACCGACGGCGGCAATTCCGATCGTGAACCTGGACATGCCTGGTCATCGGCGCCCGGCCGGCCCGCGTTATCCGTCTTCGAGAGCCACTACCTCAACGGGTGGTGCCCGGTTCGGTTTCCGGGTCGGGTTCGGTTTCCGGGTCGGGTTCCGTTTCCGCCGCCCCGCCGGGCCGGGCCAACGGCTCCTCCGGGTCCGGCCACTGCTCGGCGCGCACCGACGGGGTGGCTCGGGCCATCTCCGCCGCCTCGCGCTCCATTTCCTCGTCCATCCGGGGTCCGTGCTTTGCACTGCCACGTTCCATGCGCCTGGGTAACCGGGACGTTCGCCGCCGAAACATGCCTCGGCGAGTTCCTCGGCCGCGCGTCGGCGCCCTCGGTCAGTAGCTGCCTTCCTGTTCCCGGGTGATGCCCTGGGTCAGCAGGTAGTCCTCGTGCAGTTCCATCCAGACCGTGTGCACCGAGTCGACGGTCGGGCTGACCACGTACTCGAACTGGCCCTCCTCCGCGCGCGACATCGCCTTGCGCAGCCGGGGCAGGTACGGCTCGAACCGGGGCAGCTGCTCGGCGGTTCGGCGCAGCGCCGGCTTGACCCGCCCGACCAGGTCGGCCAGCTCGCCGAGCAGCTCGAAGCGGGCGTCCTCGTCGGCGGACTGCCACCTGGTCGCCACCGCCTTCAGCTGCCCGTTCAGCGCCAGGAACCGCTCGTAGGCCTGGCCGAGGCGCTCCGCGTCGACGCCCTTGCGCTCGACCGCGAGACCCCGCTCGTGCAGCGCCCGGCCGGCATCGGTGAGCAGATAACCCGCCGGGGTCCGGCTCACCAGACCGGCGCTGGCCAGCTCGTCGGGCGACGGCCCGGGCGCCGGCAGCTCCGGGCAGCAGCCGCGCAGTGCCAGCACGTGCAGCGCGGGCATCGCCTCCTCGGCCGAGACGGGGTCCCGCACCGGCGGGTAGGCGGCACCGGTGAGCAGCAGCCGGGGCACCGTGCGCGCCGCCCCGTCGTTGGGCACCAGGTCGTAGTAGGCCGCCGAGGCCACCGGGTCGATCTCGAAGAAGTCGAACTCGTTCTTCAGCCGCTCCCACAGCCCGGCGGCCCTGGCGAACGGGGCCAGGAAGTCGGTGTAGTAGACCTGCGCCCCGGCCATGATCTTGTCCCGCCGGGACATCGCGGCGATGCGCTTGTAGAGCTGGGTCGTCGCACTCTGGCAGCGCGCGCCGATCCGGTCGATCTCGGCGTCGTCCAGGCGGCGGATCCCGCTGACCGGGGTGTCCCACCGGTCCCGGGCGTAGACGGCCATGCCGGTCAGGTACTTGAGGTAGTTGGCCGGCTTGGTGAACACGGTGCCGAGGTCGCCGATCGACACCTCCAGCGGGGCGTCCGGGGAGAAGAACATCGCCTGGGTGATCGCGTGCGGCAGGTCCTCGGCGACGTCGGCCCAGTGGTACAGGTCGTCGGACAGGAAGTGGTCCCGGACGATCACGAACCCGCCGTCGCCGGTCGGGTACGGACCGGTGTCGTGCAGCCCGCAACGGTTGTCGAAGTGCAGCAGGAAACCCATCAGCTCGGTGTTCGCGCTGAACCGCTGGTAGCGGGACCGGGCCTCCGGATCGGTGATCGGGACGACCTCGTCGCGGAACCGGGTCAGCCAGTCCCCGTCCAGCAGCGGCGCGACGTAGCCGCTCATCGTGTTGAACATCGGCTGGCCCGGCCCGCCGCGCAGCCCGGTGTAGAGCCTGCGCATGAACTGCAGCCCGTCGCGCAGGTCGGCCTCGCGCTCGTGCGCGCCGAGCTTGCCGAGGCCCACGGACAGCCCCCGGCCGAGGCCGACGGTGAAGCCGAGGCACCAGATGTGCAGCATGTTCGCCTTGGTGCCGATCTCACGGCGCGACGTGCCGCCGATCCTGTGCAGCCCGTCCACCCCGACCTCGTCGGTGATGAACCGGAGCAGCTCCGGGTAGCGCTGCCAGATCTGGATGCCGCCGAACGCCTCGTACTCCTGGCGCGGGATCAGCCCGGACTCGCCCTCGGTGGCCCGCAGCGCCAGGCAGTCCCACAGGTTGAAGCCCATGTAGCCGAGCAGGTCGTTCAGCTCGTCGCGGCTGAGGTCCCGGTCGTCCTCTCCGGTGGTCAGCACACCGGTGCCGATCCGCTGGCGGAACAACTGGTCACCGGCCGAGCCGTGCGGCGTCTCGCCGAGGTAGTTGTGCAGCAGGTGCTGGACCTGCGCCTGTTCCTCCGCGCTCGGCCCGGCCGGCTGGCGCTCCTCGGCACCCGGGTCGGTGTCCGGGTCCGCGCCCGGGTCCGCGGTGGCGGCGCCCGGCTCGGCGTACACCCGGCCCGTTGGCGAGCCGGACACGTCCATCCGCACGATGGTCCCGTCCGCCGGGATGATCTCACCCCGGGACGATCGGACGCCGCTGGTGAACGCCACCGACATCAGGCACGGGATGCCGTACTCCCTGCTCAGGATGCCCAGGTGACTCTCCGGGGCACCCTGCAGGGTGACCACTCCCTTGACGCCGGTGGTCAGCGCCGGCGAGAGAAACGTGGTGGTGCCGCCGCGGGCCAGCACGATCGACTCGCCGGCCCGGCCGCTGTTCACGAAGTCGATGACGGCGGCCGGCGAGTCCAGCCAGCGCACCGGCCCCTCGATGACCCGGTCGTCCTCGTACACCGTCAGCCCGGTACCGACCAGCTCGAAGTCGCCCACCTCGACCACCCCATCCTCCGTATCTACATGCCCGACCTACGTGCCCGACCTACATGCCCGCGAGTCCCCGGTACCTACGTCCCCGCGAGTCGGGGATTCTGTCAGCGCGAGTCGCGGATTCTGTCAGTCAGTGGCCGACATGCTTGTCCAGTCAGTGGCCGACGTGTTTGTCGGCGAACTCGAGCATGCGGTCGTAGGCCTTGGGGGCGGTGCGCTCGAGGTTGATGTCGTGCCCGCCACCTGGGATGACCATGGCCTCCACGGTGGCGCCCGGCCCGTAGAAACGCCGTTCGAACGCGGCGAGCGCGGCATCGGAGGAACAGTCCGCCGCGCCCCAGCTGGCGAACAGCTGGTCCTCGTCGCCGATCACCGTGAGCACCGGGATGTCGGTGGCCTTGTTGACGCCGTTGACCAGGTAGGGCAGCGCGCTCGGGATCTCGAGCATGCCGGCGGTCTGTTTGAGCTTCTCGTCCGCCGCGATCACCTCGGGGTCGGCGTTCGCCTCGTTGTAGAGGAAGCCCCGCCAGTCCCGCCGGGTGGTCACGTACATCGGGTCGGTGACGTCGAAGTCGGGGTTGCGGCTCACCGGCGGCGAGTTGAGGATCAGCTGCGTCATCCGGGCGAAGTTGACCCGGTGCGCGGCGCCGGTGGCGATCAGCGCGGTCACCCCGGGATGGCGGGCCGCCACCAGGTAGCTGGTGACCGAGCCGTAGCTGTGCCCGACGAGCACCACGTTCTCGAACGCCGCGCCCAGGCTGCCGTTGCGCAGCGCGCTGACCGCCGCGGCGACCGTCAGCGCGGCGTTCCCCCAGGTCAACCACCGTCCCGGGGGCCGGGTGGAGACTCCGTCGCCGAGCCGGTCGATGGCCAGCGTCGCGTAGCCAGCCTCGGTGGCCCGCCGCACGTAGGAGTAGGTCTCCGCCTGGAACGGGAAGTCCCAGTAGTAGCGCGAGTAGCTGTACCCGTGCACCAGCAGCTGGACGGTCCGCGCCCCGCCGGCCGGGATGCTCAGGGTGCCGCCGAGCTGGCCGGTGCCGCCCTTGAAGCGCACCGGGATGCTGACCTCTGTCGTGACGACCTCGCTCATGACCGACCTTCCTGATCTGTCCACAATGGATCACGCAGTGCGCGACGCAGGATCTTGCCGACCGGCGACTTGGGGATCGCATCGATAACGACGACCTGCTTGGGGATCTTGTAACCGGCCAGCCGGGCCCTGGCGAAGTCACGCAGCTCGTCGGCCGGAGCGCTGAGGCCCGGGCGGAACGCCACGAACGCGGTGACCGCCTCCACCCAGGTCGGGTCCGGTGCGCCGACCACCGCGCACTCGGCGACGGCCGGATGGGCGGCCAGCGCGTCCTCCACCTCGCGGGGGTACACGTTGTAGCCGCCGGTGACGATCATGTCGCTGGCGCGGTCGACCAGGTACAGGTAGCCGCGGTCATCGACGCGGGCGAGGTCGCGGGTGCGGATCCAGCCGCCGGCGGCCATCGTCTCCGCGTTGCGCTCCGGCGCGTTGTGGTAGCCGGCCATGGTGAACGGCGCGCGCACCCGGATCTCGCCGATCTCCCCGGCGCTCACCGGCGTGCCGTCCTCGGCGGCGATCAGTACCTCGGCATCCACCGCCGGCTGGCCGCAGGAGCCGAGCAGCGCGCCGCCCTCGGCGTGGTCGGCCTTCGTCAGCACGGTCTGGCACAGCGGCGCCTCGGTCTGGCCGTAATACTGCACGAACTTCGACCCAAAGCGCTCCAGGCCCCGCTCCAGCAGGGGCCGGGGCATCGGGCTGGCCCCGTAGATGATCGTGTCCAGGCTGCTCGCCGCCTCCGCGCGGTCCAGCTCGCCCGAGTCGAGGAGCACGCCGAGCATGGTGGGCACCAGGTTGATCGCGGTCACCCGGTGCCTGTTGATGGCGTCGACGTACTGGTCCGGTACGAACCCGGGCAGCACCACCGAACGCGCGCCGCGCACCCAGTACGGCAGTAGGAAGGTGCCGCTGGCGTGGATCAGCGAGGCGGCGTGCAGCATCGCGTCGTCGCGGCCGGGGCTGACCAGGTTGGCCAGGATGTTGGCGGTGATCGCGGCGAAGCTGGCCTGGGTGTGCTGGGCGGCCTTGAGCGTGCCGGTGGTGCCCGAGGTGAACAGCACCAACGTCACGTCGTCCGGCCGCACCGGGATCAGCGGATCGGCCGGGCCGGCCGCGCCCGCCTCGGCGGCCAGGTCGACGTCCCCGGCGCGAGCCCGGGTACCGAGGCCGGCCAGCCGCAGCCCGTCGACAGCCCCGGCCAGTTGCAGGGCGCGCTCGGTGAGGTCGTCGCCGTGCACCAGCAGCCGCACCCCGGTGTCGGCGAGCATCCGGGTCTGCTCGGTCAGCGACAACCGGGCGTTCAGCGGCACCCGCGCCACGCCGGCCTTCAGGCAGCCGAAGTCCAGCGGCACCGACCACACGCCGTTGTTGACCAGGAGCCCGACCCGGCTGCCCCGACCGGCCCCGAGCCCGATCAGCGCGTTCGCGACCCGGTTGGCCCGCTCATCCACCTCGGCGAAACTGAACCGGCGATCTCCGACGACGAGCGCAGTGCGGTCGGCGTGTTGCCTCGCGCCGCGCCGGACGAGCTCCACTGCGAGCATGCGGCAGGTTACCGAGTACACAGTCCGTCCGGACGGTCGGTCTCCGATCCCTGCCGACGGACACGCCGTACGCTGCCCCGATGCCCGCGACCAGCCGCAGCCAGCAGCGCGACCGCACCCGACTGCACCTGCTCGAGACCGCCGTCGCCTGCCTCGTCGACTACGGCTACGCGGGCACGACCACCCAGCGCATCCAGGACCGCGCCGAGGTGTCCCGGGGCGCGCTACTGCACCACTTCCGCTCCAAGGCCGACCTGTTCGCGGCCGCCGTCGGCTACCTCGCCGAGCTGCAGATCGCCGACATCGCGGCCGCGCTCGAGGCCGGCCCGGATACGCCGGGGGCCAGACTGGCGGCGGTACGCGGGGCGATGTCCGGGCCGGCGTTCCAGGCCGCGCTGGAGCTGTGGATGGCGGCCCGCACCGATCCGGCGCTGCACGCGGCGCTGTTGCCGTCGCAGCGGGAGATCGGCCGCGCAGTGCGCGAACTGCTGGCCCGCGAGTTCGCTGACCGGGACCCTGGACAGGCCCGGGTGGCCTACGAGTCGCTGCTCATGCTGCTGCGCGGGCTGGCGCTGACCAGTACATTGCGCGACGACCCCACACTCGCCGACGACATCCTCGAACTCTGGCTGACCCGCGTCCTACCCCCCGCCTGACGCCCCCCACCTGACGCACCCCCGCGAGTCGCAAACTCCCCGCGAGTCGGGGCTCTCAGCACAGCGAGTCGGGAACCACAGCACACTGAGTCGGGAAACACAGCACAACGCTGCGGGGTGTGGCCGATTTCGGGCCCTCATGGGAGTTCGTTCCGGATGTGCTGAGAGCCCCGACTCAGTGTGCTGAGAGCCCCGACTCAGTGTGCTGAGAGCCCCGACTCGCGGGAAAGACGGCGGGGTGTGGGGACGCGGGACGGCGGAGTTTGGGGACGCGGCACGGCGAGGGGCGGGTTAGTCGGCCAGGTCGGCCTTGGTCGGAATCGGGCCGCCGCCGTCCGGGATCCAGCGGCCGGAGTCCCGCCAGCGGACCGCCTCGGCGAACCCGTGCTCGCTCGCGAACTCCTGGAACCAGCGCCCCTCCGGCGAGTGCCGGGTGATGCCGTCGAACAGGGTGGCCAGCAGCTGGGTGCCCTGCAGCCCCATGTTGTCGTACGCCTGGTTGATCATCATCTTCTGCATGGCGAGCTGGTTGACAGGGACGCCGGCGATCCGGTCGGCCAGCTTCTCCACGGCCGCCGACAGCTCGTCGGCCGGCACCGCCTCCAGCACCAGGCCCCACTCGGCGGCCGTCCTGCCGTCGATCGTGTCGCCGGTGAACAGCATCCGCTTGGCCCGCTCCGCGCCGAGCCGGTACACCCACATCGCGGTGGTCGGACAGCCCCACACCCGGGACGGCATGTAGCCGATGCGGGCGTCCTCGGCCATCACCACGAGGTCGCAGGACAGCGCAATGTCGCTGCCGCCGGCCACCGCGTACCCGTGTACCTGCGCGATCGTCGGCTTGAGCGAGCGCCACAGCGTGAAGAACTGGTCGGTGTTGCGCTTCATCATGGCGAAGTCCTTGATCGGGTCCCAGACCGGCGGCTGGAGCGCCTCGCCCGATTCGGCGTACCGCTTGAGGTCGTAACCCGCGCTGAAGGCCCGCCCCGCCCCGTTCAGGATGATCACGTGCACGGCCGGGTCCTCGTTGGCCCGGTGCACCGCGGCGGCCAGCTCGCCGGCCATCTCGCCGGTGATCGCGTTCAGCCGGTCCGGCCGGTGCAGGGTCAGGTACGCCTTGCGGTCGGCGACCCGGTAGCGCAGCGTCTGGTACCCGTCGTCGGTCATGTCCGCCTCCTCGTCACCGGCCAGATCGACCGCAGCCTTTCACAGTCCGTTTGGACTGTGAAAGCTGATACGGGGTACGGCCAGCCGATCAGGAGCCGTTCAGGAGGCCGTCTCGTTGCGACGACTGTGGCGGCTCCCGGACCCTTCGGACGGCGCCGAGGGCTCGGACGGCTCAGCGGACCCAGCGGGTTCGGTGGGTTCAGCGGGACCGCCGGAGCGACCGGGACCGCCGGAGCGACCACCGGACGGGCCACCGGAGCCGGACGGGCGCGGCGAGCCGGGGCCGCGCGGCGTGCGCGCGGCGGAGAACGTGAGCGCCAGACCGAGTGCACCGAGCGCGGTCAGCCCCCAGGCGACGTAGCGCTTCCAACCGGCCGCGGCACCGCAGTGCGCGTCGAAGTCGGCCCGGGGCAGGTAGACGCCCGGCTCCTCGGGCAGCGCGACCAGGTTGCCGGGCAGCGCCGGCAGCGAGGCCTGCAGGAAGTTGTTGCCGCAGGACACGTTGAGCAGCCGCAGCTCCGGCTGGATCTCGGTCAGCTGCGTCCTGACCGGCATGAACCCGAGCGCTACGCCCGCCACCAACAGAACAGCCGAGACGGTGACAACCGCGATGCGCCGGAAAGACCTCATATCTGCACTATCGTCCGGTTAGCCACGATCAGTACCGGCACCCCCCCTTTGAGTGAAACACCCGATTCCAAAAATGATCTCCATTCGGAAGTATCCGCAGCTCAGGGGCACTACTACGGCGACAACACCGGTCACCCCGACCGGGCGTGGAAAAAACCTTCGCTCCGGTGTCTAACTCCGACACCCTCGTTCGACGTGTGAGCAGCGGCCCACCCACCCGGCGGCCCGACCACACCAGCACCAGACAATCAGGGAGAACACCATGCGGTTCATTGCGATGGTCAAGGCCGACGAGCGCTCCGAGGCCGGCGAGATGCCCACCGAGGCGGAGTTGGCCGCGATGGGCGCGTACAACGAGGAGCTGGTCAAGGCCGGCGTCATGCTGGCCGGTGAGGGGCTGCACCCGAGTTCGCGGGGCTCCCGGGTGGTGCACACGGCGGAGAAGACCACGGTGCTGGACGGGCCGTTCACCGAGACCAAGGAGCTCATTGCCGGGTTCTGGCTGCTGCAGGCCAAGTCCTACGAGGAAGCCCTCGAGTGGCTCAAGCGGGCCCCGCGCCCGGAGACCGGCGAGTTCGTCATCGAGCTGCGCCCGGTGTTCGAGGCGGAGGACTTCGGCGAGGCGTTCACCCCGGAGCTGCAGGAGCAGGAAGCGCGGATCCGCGCCCAGGCGGAGCAGAACGCCTGACCAGAGGTCGTGAGTGGCAAGTGGCGCTATAGGACCACTTGCCACTCACGGGGTTTACGTCGTTGCGGCGGTCACCGGGACCTGCTCGAATCGTGGCGTGCCCCGGCCGGACCCCCCGCTCACCACACACCGCGCGATCGAGGCGGTGTGGCGGATCGAGGCGGCCCGGCTGATCGCGGGGCTGGGCCGGCTGGTGCGGGACATCGGGCAGGCCGAGGAGTTGGCGCAGGACGCGCTGGTCGCGGCGTTGGAGCAGTGGCCGGCCTCGGGGGTGCCGGACAACCCTGGCGCCTGGCTGATGGCCGTGGCCAAGCGCCGCGCGATCGACCAGATCCGCCGCCGGGAGCGGTTCGAACGCAAGCAGGAGGAGATCGGCCGCGACCTGGAGACCAGCCGAGACCCGTCCGAGGACGACTTCGACGCCGTGCTGGACTCGGTCGAGGGCAACATCAGCGACGACATGCTGCGCCTGGTATTCACCGCCTGCCACCCGGTGCTGTCCACCGAGGCCAGGGTGGCGCTCACCCTGCGGGTCCTCGGCGGCCTGACCACCACCGAGATCGCCAGGGCGTTCCTGGTACCCGAGTCGACGGTGTCGCAGCGCATCGTGCGGGCGAAGAAGACGCTGGCCAAGGCGGGTGTGCAGTTCGAGGCCCCGGTCGGCGACGAGCTGGCCGCCCGGCTGCCCTCGGTGCTCGAGGTGGTCTACCTGGTGTTCAACGAGGGCTACTCGGCGACCGCCGGCGACGACTGGATGCGCCCGGCGCTGTGTGAGGACGCGCTGCGCCTCGGTCGGATCCTGGCCGAGCTGGTGCCCGGCGAGTCGGAGGCGCACGGGTTGGTGGCGCTGATGGAGATCCAGGCCTCCCGCTCGCGCGCCCGCACCGACCCGGGCGGCGCACCGATCCTCCTGCTCGAGCAGGACCGGGCGCGCTGGGACCAGCTGCTGATCCACCGCGGCCTCACCGCGCTGGCCAGGGCGATGGCGCTGTGCGGCCCACCGGACCGCCCGGCACCCGGGCCGTACGCGCTGCAGGCGGCGATCGCGGCCTGCCACGCGAGGGCCCGGACACCGGAGCAGACCGACTGGGTCCGCATCTCCGAGCTCTATCGTTTGCTGGCCTACGCGGTGCCGTCCCCGGTCGTCGAGCTGAACCGGGCGGTCGCGGTGAGCATGGCGTTCGGCCCGGCCGCCGGCCTGGAACTGGTGGATCAGCTGGCCTCGGCGCCGGAGCTCACGGCGTACCACCTGCTGCCGAGCGTGCGCGGCGACCTGCTGGTCAAGTTGGGTCGCCGCGACGAGGCGCGCACCGAGTTCGAGCGGGCCGCCGCGCTCACCGGGAACGAGCGGGAACGGGCGCTGCTGACCGAGCGGGCCACCGCGTGCACCGAGGTCTCGGCCGGGGTGACCGCCACCCGCGCCGACAGCGGCGGGAACGACAGAAGCGGCTGACCATCGCCTGTCCGCGCTGTCGTTGCCCATCGTCGCGCACGCCCCTCGGCCAAGGTCAATCAATTTCGACTAACTCACATCTCCCGACCGAGCGGAACAACCCGGAAGATCGATTGCTTGTGAACCCCTGTTGGGCCAGCGCACAGCGTTGTTCGAGGCCTGTGCATTTTTCTGGCAAGCAAGTTGGGAGAAGTTGTGACTATCGCTGACGACCAGCCGAGGGCGACCACCGTCGCGGCCGGCCAGCCGTCCGCAGGGGCCGGTGCCAGCTACTCGGGCCGGCAGCAGCTGAAGCTGGTGCTCGTGCTGGGCGCGCTCGTCGCGCTCGGTCCCCTGTCCATCGACATGTACCTGCCGGCACTGCCGCGCATCGCACAGGACCTGCTCACCACCGAGTCGACCATCCAGCTCACCCTGAGCGGCACGGTGCTCGGGCTCGGACTCGGCCAGCTGCTGGTCGGGCCGCTGTCCGACGCGGTCGGGCGCCGCACGCCGCTGCTGGTCGGCACCGCGATCCACGTGGTCGCGTCGGTCCTGTGCCTGGTGGCCCCGAACGTCGAGCTGCTCACCGCGGCCCGGGTGCTGCAGGGGCTGGGCGCCTCGGCCGGCGCGGTGCTGGCACTGGCGATCGTGCGTGACCTGTTCAACGACCGGGCGGCGGCGACCCTGCTGTCCCGGCTGATCCTGGTGATGGGTGTGTCGCCGGTGTTGGCGCCCACCCTGGGTAGTGCGCTGCTGCGCTGGACCCAGTGGCGCGGCGTGTTCGTGGCACTCGGTGTGCTCGGCCTGCTGATCGTGCTGTTCGCCGCGCTTGCGCTGCCGGAGACGCTGCCGCCGCACCGCCGCCAGAAGCTCGCTTTCGGCGTCACCATGCGGACCTACGGCGGGCTGCTCGCGGACCGTACGTTCATCGGACTGGTGCTGGTGGCCGGGCTGGCGATGGCTGCCCTGTTCGGGTTCGTGGCCGGCTCGTCGTTCGTCTTCCAGCTGCAGTTCGGGTTGACCCAGCAGCAGTTCGGGTTGATGTTCGGGGTCAGCGCGATCTGGCTGATCGCGGCCACCCAGCTGAACGCCCGGTTGTTGCGCCGCTTCGAGCCGCACCAGATCCTGGTCACCGCCAGCGTGTTCGCCACGGTGGCCGGTGCAACGATGTTCGCGCTGGCCGTGACCGGTGTGGGTGGTCTGGTCGCCGTTGCGCTGCCGCTGTGGGCGGTGCTGTTCTTCGCCGGCCTGATGCTGCCGAACGCACCCGCCGTGGCGCTGTCGCAGCACGGCGAGTCGGCCGGCACGGCGGCGGCGCTGCTCGGCGCGGTCCAGTTCGGCCTCGGTGCGCTGGTGTCGCCGGTGGTCGGGGTGCTCGGCAACAACGCGCTGGCGATGGCCACCGTGATCGCCGGTGGGCTGCTGCTGGCCATGCTGGTGCTCGTGCTGGTGGCCCGGCCGTGGCGGCTGGACACCTCGCAGGTCAGCGACACGGTGGTGTTCGCGCACTGAGCGCGCCGGTCAGCGGCTCGGGGTGCCCGGTTCAGTGGCGACCGGGTGCCACCGGCGCCGGGCCCTTGACCGCGGCCGGCGGTGCCAGGTTGGGCAGCACCCTCCGGACCAGGTCGACCAGCACCGGCCCGTCCTGGGTGTCCGGCACCACGCCGTGCGCCAGGCTCGCGGTCACCGTGTAGCGGTCGTAGTCGACCATCAGCAGTGACCGGGTGGGCTGGTTGAGCAGGACGGCATGTGCATCGCCGAGCGCCACCGGCGCCGATGCCCTGGTGTCGCCGCGCTCGGCAGCGATGTTGCGCAGTCGCTGCGCGGCGGCCGACGGCGCGTCGGTGAACGCGGCGAGCCCCAACTGCAGCGCCGGGCCGCCCGGGCGGGGCCCCTGGTAGCCACAGCTGACCCGCTCGACGATGCCCACCGACGGGGCCGGCACCCCCATCACGGTGTGCACCCCGACGGTGCCGGTCGGCTGGCCCAGCAGTGCGGAGGCGTCGACCGGGCCGGTCAGCACCTCGGCGCAGTCGGTGGGCAGCAGGGTGGCCCTCGGCGCGACCGTGGCGGCCGGCCCGAGCTGTCCGGCCTGGGCGGCGAAGGTCGGCACCGCCAGCGCCGGAGGTGTTCGGGAGGCGGGCAGACTCGCCCAGCCGAGCGCGAAGCCCACGACCACCATCACACCGATTGCCACTACAACACCGAGCCGCCCACCCACCCCTCTACTCAAACACGGCCCGAGCGGGGTCAATATCAACTACACCAGACTGTGATAACAGGTTTTCCCACTGGACTTTATCGATCATGAGAACGGGGGGACCGGCGCTCAGGAGAACTCGGCGGAACTCAGGAAACGGCCTTCACCGCGAGCAGCTCACCCTTGCCGACCGGCACCACGGTCGCGGTCAGTGTCGGCTCCGCGTGGATCAGCCGCAGCAGCGGGGCGACCTCGTCGGGGTGTGACAGCACGTTGTCCACCGCCAGGAGCCCGCCCGGGCGCAGCACCCGCACCGGATGCGGCCACCAACCCGGATACTCCGGCCGCTCGGAGTCCAGGAAGAGCACGTCACAGCCGCCGTCCGGCAACTCGGCCAGCACCGCTCCGCCGTCACAGCGGCGCAGCTCAACGCACTTGTCCAGCCCGGCGGCGGCCAGGTTCGCGGCGGCCAACTCCTGTGCCGCTGCGTCCAGGTCGACGCTGAGCACCCGGCCACCCACCGGCGCGACCGCGTCCGCCAGCCAGATCGTGGAGTAGCCGTTCGAGGTACCGATCTCCACCACGGTGCGCGCGCCCATCGCCTGGATGACCACCGACAGCAGTGCGGCCGCGTCCGGCTCCAGGTTGCGCCGCCGGTTCAGCCGGTCGGACTGGGCCCCGTCGTATTGGAGGCCGTCCCGGTACAGCTCGTCCAACAGCGTGCGCAGCGCGTCGTCCACTCCGGTTACCCCCTGGTCCTGGCGCGGGCCCAGATCAGCGCGCCGCGCTTCGTCACCGTCATCGGGGTGGGCAGCTCGCCGGCGCGGTCCCGGGCCTCCCGCTCGGACAGCCCGCGACCGCGAAGGTACAGCGCGGCGGCCGAGCGGTCCGGCAACTCGACGTACGGCTGGTCCCATGAGATCACCTGGGTCACGTGGAAGACCTCGCCGACGATCTGGGCCGCCTCCTCGGCGTCGAACGGGGTCGGGTGACCCCAGTCCGGGAGCACCGAGGCGAGCTCGGGGTCGTTGGTCCGCCCGGCGGTGCTGGCCACGAACGTGCCGCCCGGACGCAGCACCCGGCGGATCTCGCGGAGCACCCGGACCGGCCGTTCCAGGTGGTAGAGCAGGTATAGCGCGGCGACGGCGTCGAAGGACGCACCGGCGAACGGCAGCTGTTCGGCCTCGCCGAGCACCTGGGGTGGCGGCGCCTGCCGCACGTGCTGGGCGTTGTCGAGAACCGGGGTCCAGATGCCGCGGTCGGCGAGCAACCAGGTCAGCCGCCCGGTGCCGCCGCCCAGGTCGAGCACCCGCTCGACGCCCATCGAGGCGAGCCGTTCCGCGACCATCGGGTGCACATCGCTGGACATCGAGTACGCGTCGGTGGCCCGCATGTTGGCGGCGAACCGGCCCGGGTCCAGGTCGTAGTCGGACGGCACCGGCGCCCCGCCGAGATCGGGCTCAGCCATCGGCGCCACTGCCCGTGCCGCTGCCCGTTCGCTTTTGCGGGTAGACCGTCTCGCCTCTCGCCAGCATCGCGACGAACTCGTCGAGCCGTCGCGCCCGGGTCTCGGCGCGCTTGACCGACCGCAGCCGGTGCAGGATCGCGAACCGGTTCTGGCTGGTCAGGGTGTCGAACATGGCCTGGGCGCCGGGCCGCGCGGCGAGCGCCTCGGCCAGGTCGGAGGGCACCTCGGTAGCGGCCTGGCCGGGGTACGCGGCCGCCCAGCGCCCGTCCGCCTTGGCCCGCTCCACCTCGGCGAGCCCGGGCGCGCACATCCGGCCGTCGGCGACCAGTCCGGACACCAGGTCGACATTGCGCGCCGACCACGTGCTGCGCGCCCGGCGCGGGGTGAAGCGCTGGCGGTAGGTGCCCTCGTCGCGGCGGCGCACCTGGCCGTCGATCCAGCCGTGGCACAGCGCCTCGTCCAGCGCCTGGTCGTAGCTGAGGCTGGTCGGCGTGGTGATGCCCTTCTTGGCCAGCACCAGCCACACCCCCACCGGTTCGCCGTGGTGCGTGCCGAGCCAGGCCCGCCAGGCGGCGGCGTCCGCGACGGTGAGTTCCGCCAGATCGTCAGCCACGATCGTCCACCCTTGCAGACCGCCGGCCGGTCGCCCACCACCAATTTGTCCGGGCACTGAGGATCCGGTCACCCCTGGTGCTCAAGCGACTGGAGTGGGCAGCGAGGCCGGTGATCAACGCAACGTAAGTCTGGTTTCCGGCGCTCAGAACCGGACCGACGATGCGTTGATCATGAGATCGGGTCCTCACGGACCGAGCCACCACGCACCCGGCCAGGCCTGACGCGACCGGACCAGAGCCCACCGACCTATTCGAGGCCGCGCTGGGCGATCTGTTCGTAGGCGTCGATGTTGTCCAGGGTGGCCCGGCGGACCGTTTCGGCGTCACCGGAGCGGTACGCCGCGATGAGCGAGCGCTGCGCCCGGTCGTCCCAGCCCCGGACACTGCCAGGCCCCGCGTCGCCGTCGATCCGGGCGTAGCCGACCCGCACGTAGCGCTCCAGCGCCCGCCACAGCCGCTCCAGGATCCGCAGGTCCCAGGCGGTGGCGGCCGGTCGGACCAGGTCGAGGTGGAACACGTGACTGCGGTCGTACACCTCGTCCCTCGGGCTCGTGGAGTCGACCAGGAACGCGAGCCCGGCCTCGAGCCGATCCAGCTCGCTGGCCCGGATCAGGCCGCTGGCCCGGACCGTGAGCTCGGGTTCGATCAGCCGACAGAGCTGACAGATGGCGTGCAGCTCCTCGAGCTCGATCGGGGCGACGATCGCACTGCGCCCCCGCCGGGTCTCCAGCAGCCCTTCCGCTTCCAGGCTGCGCAGCGCTTCGCGCACCGGGATGAAGCTGACCCCGAGCTGGCCGGCGATCTGGCGCAGTGAGAACTCCTGGCCCGGCGCTAAGCGGCCGGCCACGATGGCGTGACGAATTTCCGAGGTGACCCGTTCGACGACCGAAGCCGCCTCGACCGGGCGAACGGGCGCCACGCTCGTCATCTTGTCTCCGAATGCATCGAACCTCGGTGGGAAATTGCCCGAGCGATAGTCAGTCTCCGGACCATCTAACCGCACCCCTCGCGGGATACGAAAGGATGCCCCTGGTCCAGATGTGACAACTCGGCGCCGGGCGCCGTCGCTTCGTCCCATTTTCGCAGGCATTTGTCCGGGTGCCAATCACCCACAAACCCCATACGCCGTCGACAGCTCAGGATGATAGTCCTCATCCTGATCATCACTACGGACCGGTCAGTGCATCGCCAACCAGCGCCAGCAGTTCGCCGGACAGCTCGGGGTCGGACACCGCCCGCGCCATGACCACGGCGCCGACCAGCGCCGACAGGGTCAGCACCGCGCGCCGCCGGCGGGCCGTCGGGTCCGGTTCGTCGAGCAGCCCCTCGATGACCCGGAGGTAGCTCCGCACCTGGTCGCCGTATGCGCTCCGGGTCCGATCGGAGGCCCTGGCCACGTCGGCGCCCAGGGTGGCGACCGCGCAGCTGCCGGCCAGGTCGTCGCGGTGCTCGGGGCTCAGGTAGGCCGCGATCAGCCCGGCCAGCGGGTCACCGCCGCCGTCCCGTTCGGCACCGACCGCGTCGGCAATCCGCCGGGCGCCGTCCCACAGTGCCCGCACGATCGACTCGTCGACCAGTTCGTCCCGGGAGCCGAAGTGCCGGTAGAAGCCGCCGTGGGTGAGGCCGGCCTCCTTCATCAGCTCGCCGATCGCCGGTCGCGACAGGCCGTCGACACGCAGCCGGGTCGCGGTGATCTCCACGATCCGTTGGTGACTGGCGACCTTGTCGGCCTGGGAGTGGCCCACCGCGCGGCTCCTCGCCCCGGGCCGCCGGGGCGCCCCGGACCGGCTCAGCTAGATGATGGCCATCGTAGGTGAGCGCGGTGCCGGGCCGGGGTCGAAGGCGAACTCAGAAGTTGCCGCGCTTGGCCTGCTCGCGCTCGATGGCCTCGAACAGCGCCTTGAAGTTGCCGATACCGAAGCCGAGCGAACCGTGCCGCTCGATGAACTCGAAGAACACAGTGGGCCGGTCCCCGATCGGCTTGGTGAAGATCTGCAACAGGTAGCCGTCCTCGTCCCGGTCGACCAGGATGCCCCGGCTCCGCAGCTCCTCGATCGGCACCCGGACGTTCCCGATCCGGGCCCGCAGCTCCGGGTCGGAGTAGTAGGAGTCCGGCGTGGCCAGGAACTCGATGCCCTTGGCCCGCAGCGTGTCCACGGTGCGGATGATGTCGTTGGTGGCCAGGGCGAGGTGCTGGGCGCCGGGGCCGCCGTAGTAGTCCAGGTACTCGTCGATCTGCGAGCGCTTCTTGCCCACCGCCGGCTCGTTGAGCGGAAACTTCACCCGGTGGTTGCCACTGGCGACCACCTTGCTCATCAGTGCGGAGTAGTCGGTGGCGATGTCCTCGCCGACGAACTCCGCCATGTTGGTGAAGCCCATGACCCGGTTGTAGAAGGCCACCCACTCGTCCATCCGACCGAGCTCGACGTTGCCCACCACGTGGTCCAACGCCTGGAACACCCGCTTCGGCTCGCCGACCGGCTTTTGGTAACCGGAGCCGCGCGCGATGTATCCGGGCAGGTAGGGGCCGGTGTAGCCGGACCGGTCGACCAGGGTGTGCCGGGTTTCGCCGTAGGTGGCCAGCGCCGCGACCCGCACGGTGCCGTGCTCGTCGGTGACGTCGTGCGGCTCCTCGAGCACCGTGGCACCCTGGGCGCGCGCGTGCGCGATGCAGCGATCCACATCGGGCACCTCGAGCGCGATGTCCATGATGCCGTCGCCGTGGCGGCGGTGGTGGTCCAGCACCGGGCTCGCCGGGTCCACCCCGCCCTTGAGCACGAACCGCACCGCGCCCGAGCGCAGCACGTAGGCGTGGTGGTCCCGGTTGCCGGTCTCCGGCCCGGAGTACGCGACCAGCTCCATGCCCAACACGGCCTGGTAGAACAGTGCCGCCTGGGTGGCGTTGCCGACCGCCCACACCACCGCGTCCCAGCCGGTCAAGGGGAACGGGTCGCGCTGCGCGTCGTACTCCACCAGGCCGACCAGCTGGCGCAGCTCGTCGAGATCCAGGTCGGCCAACCGCTCCTGGCTGGTGAGGGTCTGGTCAATGCTCACGAGCGGCCTCCTCGGGTCGGGGCGTGTGCCCCCAGGACACTCCAGTGGTGGCCTTGTGCGCAATATCGACCCTCGTAGCTTCCTTTGGTGCACATTGCGCCTCGCACGACGCCCGCCGACCTGTACAGATTGACTAGCTCACCGCGCACAGTGCAGCTCGGGTTCTGACCGACCGCGCTTCGGCTGGACCAACCGACCCCGACCGCACTGGCCCGTTCGGGCCAACGGTGGCGCGCAAGGACCTCTGATCACGCGGCCGACTGTGTGATGATCAGCACAAAATTGACGCGCTTGCCACCCGTATTCACCGAGGAGTACCCATGGCGATCGACCGCAGTATCGAACACAACAAACGTGACGGATTCGGCAGCCTGTGCGCGGGCGGGCTGCGGATGGACTCGTTCCCGATGAAGCTGTTCCGCAAGGGCAACAAGAAGTTCTGGAACCCCGAGGACATCGACTTCTCCCGCGACGCCGAGGACTTCGCGGCGATGACGGAGGACGAGAAGCTGATGACCGGCTCGCTGGCCGCCCGGTTCATGGCCGGGGAGGAGTCGGTGACCCAGGACATCCAGCCGTTCATGCACGCGATGGCCGCCGAGGGGCGCCTCGCCGACGAGGCCTACCTGGCGCAGTTCGCGTTCGAGGAGGCCAAGCACATGCAGGGCTTCCGGATGTGGTTCGACGCCGTCGGGCTCACCGGTGACCTGCACGACTTCGCCGAGTACGGGCCCGCCTACGACATCATCTTCAAGGTCGAGCAGCCGAAGGCGATGTGGGCACTGATCGACGACCCGTCGCCGGCCGCGCAGATCCGCGCCTCGGTCACCTACAACCACATCGTCGAGGGCTGCCTGGCACTCACCGGCTACTTCGCCTGGGCGAAGGTCTGCAACAGCCGGGGACTGCTGCCGGGCATGCAGAAGCTGATCAAGCACATCGGCGACGACGAGCGCCGCCACATGGCCTGGGGCACCTTCACCTGCCGCCGCCACGTGGCCGCCAGCGACGACAACTGGAGCGTCGTGGAGCAGCAGATGGGCAAGCTCATGGAACCGGCGCTCGCGCTGACCAATGAGATCTACGGCCGCTTCGACGGCCGGGAGACCCCGTTCGGCATCGACGAGGCCGAGATGGCGCAGTACGCCGCCGACAAGCTGACCCGGCGGATGGAGTCCATCCAGGGCGCCCGCGGCCGCGACCCCCGGGAGATCGACGAGGACTACTCGCCGATGGACCTGGAGGACCGCTTCGGCGACGAGGACGCCAAGCGCCACCAGGAAGCCCTGGTCAGCGCCGGCGGGTAGCGGCACCGCAGGGATCCGGCCCCGCCTCGGTCAGGGACGGAAGCTCAACTTTGCGCAAGACGCGCGACAGTGGCCAACGCCACGCTCGGGTCGTCGGTCTGATCTGGACCGACGGCCCGAGCCTCTGTAACGCCCTGACCTGCACCTTTATCAGTTGATCGACGAGAGCCGAAGGTCCTGGCAGTTCTCGCGTTGAGGTCACGCAGTTTTGAAACTAGATACGATCAGTGTCTTAAGGTAATTCTTAGTGACGTGACAACCGCGACCCGGCCGACGCGCCGTGCCACCCAGGGCTGGGTGCTGCCCCTGTCGGTCCTGATCGTCGGCAGTTTCATGTCCGTGCTGGACACCAGCATCGTCAACGTCGCGGTACCGAAGATCCAGATCGAGCTGAGCGCCGCGCCCGACGACGTCGAGTGGATCGTCACCGGCTACACCCTGGCGCTGGGCATCGTGGTGCCGCTGACCGGCTGGCTCGGCATGCGCATCGGCCAGACCAGGCTCTACATCCTCTCGATGGTCGGCTTCGCGGCGGCCTCCGCACTGTGCGGCATGGCCTGGAACCTGGACACGATGATCGTCTTCCGGGTCATCCAGGCCATCCCCGGCGGCATCCTGCCGGTGGTCACGATGACGATGCTCTACCAGATCGTGCCGAGGGAGAAGATCGGCGCCGCGATGGGCATCTACGGCCTCGGCGTGGTCGTCGCACCGGCCGTCGGGCCCACCCTGGGCGGCTACCTGGTCGAGTACATCGACTGGCGGCTGATCTTCTACATCAACGTGCCGATCGGCATCCTGGGCACCATCGCCGCGGTCGCGGTGTTCCCCCGCATCGCGCCGACCAGCTGGCCCAAGTTCGACTTCTGGGGCTTCATCACCATCGCCTACGGCCTGTTCGCCATGCTGCTGGCCTTCTCCGAGGGCCAGAACTGGGGCTGGACCGGCTACCGGATCCTCGCGCTGTTCATCTCCGGGGCGCTGAGCCTGGCGCTGTTTGTGATCGTGGAGCTCGAGGTGGAGAACCCGCTCATCGACCTGCGGATCTTCAAGGTCCCGGCGTACGGGTTGTCCCTGATCCTGCTCGGCGTGGCGATGACCGGCCTGTTCACCACGCTGTACTTCATCCCGCAGTACCTGCAGAACATCCAGGGTCTGCAGGCGCTGGACGCCGGACTGGTGCTGGTGCCCTCCGCGATCGTGCTCGTGGTGCTGATGCCGTTCGCCGGGCGGATCTACGACATGATCGGGCCCCGGGTACCGGTAGCGCTCGGGCTGGCGGTGATGGCCTACGGCTCCTACCTGCTGGCCGGGCTCACCCCGAACACCCCGCGCGCCGACATCGAGCTGTGGACCGCGATCCGCAACGTCGGCACCGGGCTGGCGATGATGCCGATGATCACCGCCGGGGTGTCCGCGCTGCCCGCCAGGCTGACCTCCTCCGGCAGCGGCATGAACAACGTGATGCAGCGGGTGGCCTCGAGCGTCGCGGTGGCTGTGTTCGGCAGCCTCAACGCGACCGCGTCGGCGCAGATGATGTCCGACCGGGGCTCGCTGGTGAGTGGTGGCGCGCAGGCCCTGCCGGCGGTGACCGCGGCCAGCGAGAAGGGCGCACCCGGCCTGCTCGGCATGTACCAGCAGCTCAGCGCGAGCGTGACCACCCAGACCTACGACAACGGGTTCTACATCGTGGCGTTGATGAGCGCGGGCGGCGCGGTACTCGCCCTGATGCTGCGGTCCGGCAAGCCGAAGAGTGTCGGCGGCCCGGTTCACGTGGAGGTCTAGGAGGGTGCTGAACAACTCCGGCCGTAGCGAGCGGTGGCCAGGTGGTGTCATCGCAAGGCGGACGAGCGGGCCGATACCGGGGTTGTATCGGCCCGCTCGTCCAACGCCGCGAGGGCGCCGCCTGGGCGCCGCGCAGTAGGCCCGAGTTGTTCAGTGCGCTCCTAGGCGGCTCGGTCCGGGGAGTCAGGCGCTGCCGGCTCGGGAGCGGACGAGGCGGGCCAGCGCCGGGCCGGACCGGACCGGCTCGACCGTGCTCGAGGTGGCCCGCTCCACCCGGTCAAGGTCGTACGCCAGTGCCAGCAGCCAACCCCAGGCGTCCAGCGCGCGCAGCGCGGCGTGCGGCTCGGCGGCGAACCTGGCCGCCAGCGGGTTGGTCCGCAGCCGTGCCAGCAGTGCGTTGGCGCCACAGTTCGACGGCCGGCTGGCGGCGATCGCGTCCGCCACCTCGCGGTAGCCGGTGGCCACGTCCCGGGCGGCGTCGTCGATCCGGTCCGCGACGGCGGGCCAGGGCAGTGGGTCGATCTCCGGGTGCCGGTTGGTGAGCATCTGCGCATCGCTGGCCAGCCGGTGTACCACGCTGAGCACGGTCAGCCAGTCGGCGTCGTTGCGGTGCGCCGGCTCGGACCGGTACTGGCCGTAGGTGTTCTCGAACAGCACCGCGAGCCCCTGCGAGCGGAGTTTGCCCGGTGGCCGCCGGCACACCCCGCCGACCGCGTCGACCGTGGTGACCAGGTCGTCCGCGCCGGCCCGCAGCGCCGCCTCGGCGATCCGCCGGATCTCGCCGGCCCCGCCGCGTGGCCACACCGCCGCGCCGATGGCCGCCCCGATCAGCCCGCCGGCCACCACGTCGAGCAGCCGGGAGCCGGCCAGCTGCCAGGTGGCCGGGGAGACCTGGGCGAACAGCGTGGCCACCACGATGGTGAAGCCGGCCTGGCCGTACGGCGGACCGAGCAGCGGGCCGGCCGCGAACGCCAGCACCATGACCACCGGCAGCATGACCGCATAGACGGTCGAGTGGCCACCGATCACCGTGAGCAGCCCGGCACCCAGCGCCGCGCCGACGAGTGTGCCGGCGAACGCCGGGACCAGCGCGGCGCCGCTGGCGATCAGCGAGGTACGCATCAGGGTGAGGGTGGCCAGCAGTACCCACATCCCGTGCGAGAGGTCGAACACGTCCACCGCGGCCCTGGCCACCGCGAGACCGACGGCCAGGCGCACCGCGTTCTGCAGGTACACCGAGCGCGGGGTGAGGTGGCTGAGCACCCGGCCACGCCACAGCGTGGCCGTCGACGCGGTCGTGTACCACGCGGCCGGCGACGGCGCGGCCGTGTGGTCGGGCTCGGCGCCGATGGCCGCGCGGGTGGCCGCGACGAGGCTGTGGGTGGACTCGGCCACGGCCAGCGCGGCCACACCGGCACGGAGTCCGTCCGGCAGGTCGATGCTGTCGCCGCGGCGGGCGATCCAGTCGGCGCGCCGGTCCAGGTACTTCTCCACCATGGCCATCAGCGGCCCGGCGATCGGGGCCGGCCCGCGCCCGCGCAGCGCGGCCGCGACCTCGGCCAGCGAGGTGCGGACCGCGTCCAGCAGCGCGGCGGTGAACTCGGCCGGCGGTGCGTCCCGGCTGTGCATCAGCTCGTCCAGCACGGCGGTCCGGGCACCGATGATCCGGATCGCACCGGCCGCGTGGGTGAGCCCCCGGTCGCGGCGGCCGGGGCCGGTGGGCCGCTGCGGCACCGGTATCGCGGTCAGCCGCAGCCCCTCGAGCGCCTTCAGGGTGACCGCCCGCAGCTGCGCCTGCTCGGTCTCGGGGTGCGCCCGGACGGCGGCCAGGTACCGGGCGACCAGGTCGGCGGTGTCCGCGATCCGGGTGCAGAAGGCGGGTGGCGCGGGCGCGGGCAGCAGTACCCGGTCGGCGACGATCAGCAGCGCGACTCCGATGAGCAGCCCGATCAGCCGCTCGGGCAGCGTCTCCGGGGCGTACGGCGGGAAGCACGGCAGGATGTAGAACAGCTGCATCCCGTTGACCAGGCCGATCAGCCGGGGACCACCGACGCCGGCGTAGGCCACCCCGAAGCCGACCACCAGCATGCCGAGCACCGCCGTCCAGGTGCTCACCGCGAGCATGGTGCCCACCGCGACCAGGGCTGCGGCCGCCGGCAGCGCGGCGAGGTAGACCCGGGTGCGGATCGCCGGCGGCCCGAACACGTCGGACAGGGCGCCGAGCGCGATCGTGCCGAACACCGCGTAGGTGGCCATCACGCCGTCGCCGAGCAGGTAGCGGCAGAGGAAGAAGCCGACGCAGGCCGCCGTGGTGACCCGGACCGCGGCACGGATCGCCGTCAGGTTCGGGTCCCGCCCACGCAGCCACGCCGCCATACGGGCGGGGGCGGCGGAAACTGCGGTCAGCACGGCGACTCCTCGTCGGCCGGGGCGCGAGCGGCCCGGTCGAGTACGCCCATGCTCGTGCGCGGCTCCGGCAGCCCGCAAGTGCGTTCGGGTCCGCGGGCAGAGCGTTATCCTGCCCTTTACTACGACATTCATATAGTACGAGCCCCATGACCACCCGCGCGCTGGGCCAGCCGGGGTCGTGAGTGGCGAGTGGCCCCAGGAGGCGCTCGCCACTCACGGGGGTATTACGAGACGCCGCGGCTGCTGCCGGACCAGTAGCGGGCGCGGAGCTCGCGCTTGAGCACCTTGCCCGCGCCGGACAGCGGCAGCGCGTCGGTGAACTCGACCGAGCGCGGCGCCTTGTAGCCGGCGATGTGCTCCTTGACGTGCGCCCGCAGCTCTTCGCCGGTCGGTGCCGAGCCGCCGCCGCCACCACCGCCACCTCCCAGCACGACCACCGCGTGCACCCGCTCGCCCCACTCCTCGTCGGGCACCCCAATCACCGCGCAGGCCGCCACCGACGGGTGCTTGGCCAGCGCGTTCTCCACCTCGACCGAGTACACGTTCTCGCCACCCGAGACGATCATGTCCTTGATCCGGTCGACCACGAACAGGTAGCCCTCGTCGTCGAGGTAGCCGCCGTCACCGGTGTGCATCCAGCCACCGCGCAGGGCGGCCTCGGTCTCGGCCGGCCGGTTCCAGTAGCCCAGCATCACATGCGCCCCCCGGGACACGATCTCCCCGACGGAGCCGTTGGGGAGCTCGCGGTCCTGCTCGTCGACGATGCGCACCTCAGAATGTGGCGCGGCCCGGCCGGCGGACCGGCGCAGCCGCTGGACGCCGTGGTCGGCCGGGCTCAGCAGGGTGGCCACCGGGGACAGCTCGGTCATCCCGTAGGCCTGGGTGAAGTCGGCGGTGGGCATCCGCTTGGCCGCGCGCTCCAGCACGGCCTCAGAGATCGGCGACGCCCCGTAGATCAGGTTGCGCAGGCTGGACAGGTCCGCGCCGGCCGCGTCCGGGGAGTCCACCAGCATCTGCACCATCGTCGGTACCAGCAGCACGTCGGTGACCCGGTGCCGCTCGACCGCCTCGGCGACCCCGGCGGGGGTGAACCCCGCGACGATCACATGGGTGCCGCCGATCGCGGTACGGGCGGCCCAGGCGGCGCCGTCCGCGAGGTGGAACATCGGCGCGGCGTGCAGCAGGCGCCCGCCGGGCACCATGAACGCCCCGGACGCCGCGCTGCCCAGCGCCGAGGTGAGCAGGTTGGTGTGGCTGAGCATCACGCCCTTGGGCTGCCCGGTGGTGCCGCCGGTGTAGTAGATGCCGGCCAGCGAGTCGCCGCCGCGGCGCACGTCCGGCACCGGGTCGTGGCCGGCGATCAGCTCCTCGAGGTCCAGCGCACCCTCCAGCGCCGCACCGGAGCCGGCGTGCAGCACGGTCCGCAGTACCGGCGCCTCCGCGCGCAGCCGGGGCACCATCGCGGCGAACGCGTCGTCCACCAGCAGGACCGCGGTGCCGGAGTCCTGCAGCGAGAAGGCGATCTCGGCGGGGCTCCACCGGGTGTTCGCCGGCACCACCACCGCATCCGCCCAGGGCACCGCCAGCAGGTATTCGTGGTAGACGTCCGAGTTGTGCGCCAGGATGCCGACGCGATCACCGGAGCCGACGCCGAGCGCCCGCAGCCCGGCGGCGAAGCGGGCCACCCGCCGGGCCGACTCCGCCCAGCTGCGCACCCGGTCACCGAAGATGGTCGCCGGCAGCTCCGGTGTCTGCGCCACGGCGCGGTGCAGACCCTGTGTCAGGTACATCCCGGGCATTGCAAGTCCTTCCACAAAGTCGGAGACGTCCGCAGCGGGGTTCACATCTGATGTAATTAGCCTGATCGTAGGCTGCCACAACACGCCGCAGACTGGTGCGTCATTCACAATGACAGCTCGGCCGCGACTTGTGAAGGAGGGACGATGGCCCTGCCGACGACCGATGGACCGGTCCGCAAGCGGCCGAGGGACCGCAAGGCACAGATCGTCACCGCCGCCGCCCGGCTGTTCTGGGAACGCGGCTACCACCAGGTCGGCATGGCGGACATCGCCGGCGCGGTCGGCATCGGGGCCAGCGCGCTGTACCGGCACTTCCGGGGCAAGGGCGACCTGCTCGCCGCGGTGCTGACCGAGTCGCTGGACGGGCTGGAGCGGGTGATCGCCGACTCCTCGGCGCTGGACGACCAGCTGCGCGGCACCACCGGCGTCGTGCTGGCCCACCGGGAGTACGCCACGCTGTGGGAACGGGCACCGGGGCAACTGCCGGAACATGAGTTCGGCGAGCTGAAGGCCCGCCACCGCGCCGTGCTCGCCCGGCTCACCGCCACCGTGGCCACCACACTGGCCGAGCGCGGGGTGGTCGACCCCGCCGAGGTCGCACTGCGCACCCGCGCCGTGTCGTCGGTGCAGGAGAGCCCCTCGCGCCACCGCACCCACCTCGACCCGGACCGCTTCGTGGAACTGCTGCACCGGGCGGCCGCCGCCGTGCTGAGCGTGACACTGCCGGCTTCGGGTGAGCGGACCGCGCCGCACGCACCGAAGGATCCACAGCTGCCGGTGTCGCGGCGGGAGGCGCTGCTGGCCGCGGCGAGCAAGCTGTTCGCCGTACACGGCTACTCCGCCGTCAGCCTGGACGACATCGGCGCCGCCATCGGCATCGCCGGCCCGAGCGTCTACAACCACTTCCCGAGCAAGGCCGACGTCCTGCTCAGCGCGCTGCAGCGGGGCAACGAGGCGCTGTGGTTCGCCCTGCACCAGGCGCTGGCCAGCGCGGAGGGACCGGCGGACGCGCTGGACCGGCTGCTGGACAGCTATGTGGTGATCATGGCGAGCAACCCGGAGATCGTCACCGTGCTGCTCAACGAGGTGGCCAGCCTGCCGGCCGAGCAGCGCACCGACTTCCGTCGCACCCAGCGGGAGTACGTGGCCGAATGGGTCGCGCTGCTGCGCCGGTTCCGCACCGAGCTGTCCGAGCCGGAGGCCCGGGTGCTGGTGCACACCGCACTCGGCCTCACCAACTCGCTCTCGCAGCACCGCCCGGTCCCGGGCCGACCCGCGTTCGAGGCCGACCTCGGCGCGCTCGGACGGGCGGTCTTGCGCGCCTAAGTGAATCGTGATTAGGTCGAACTTCTTGAGCATCACGGATTTGTAGCCGTTGAATCATAGGAACGTCGACGCAAAGGAACTCTTCATGAGTCGGACCGTGCACGTCGTCGGTGTCGGCATGGTGCCCTTCACCAAGCCGCGCGAGACGCTGGGGTACGAGGTGATGGGCGAGCGCGCGGCGCGCGAGGCGCTGCGGGACTCGGGTGTCGGGTACGACCAGGTCCAGCAGGCCTACGCCGGCTGGGTCTACGGCGACTCGACGTCCGGCCAGGCCGCGCTGTACCGGCTCGGCCTCAGCGGCATCCCGATCCTGAACGTGAACAACAACTGCTCCACCGGCTCGTCCGCGCTGTACCTGGCGCGCCAGGCCGTGTCCAGCGGCGCGGTGGAGTGCGCCCTCGCGCTCGGCTTCGAGCAGATGGCCAACGGCGCGCTGCAGATGGGCTTCGCGGACCGCACCTCGCCGTTCGCCCGGTTCGACGAGGCCGCCGAGGGCCTGTACGAGGCCGAGGAGAATGCCCCATTGGCCCCGCGCTACTTCGGTGGTGCCGGCCAGGAGCACATGGACACCTACGGCACCAGCGTGGAGACGTTCGCCAAGATCTCGGTCAAGGCGCGCAAGCACGCCGCCAACAACCCGTACGCGGTGTTCCGCGACCAGGTCACCGAGGAGCAGGTGCTCGCCTCGCCGCGCATCTTCGGACCGCTGACCAGGCTGATGTGCTGCCCGCCGACCTGCGGTGCGGCCGCCGCCGTGGTGTGCAGCGCGGAGTTCGCCCGCCGCCACGGGCTGGACGGTTCGGTGGTGATCGCCGGCCAGGCCATGACCACCGACTTCCCGAGCACCTTCGAGGCCGGTCAGCTGCGCCGGATCGTCGGCTACGACATGACCGTCGAGGCCGCCCGCCAGGTCTACGAGCAGGCCGGCGTCGGCCCGGAGGACATCAAGGTCGTCGAGCTGCACGACTGCTTCGCGACGAACGAGCTGCTCAGCTACGAGGGCCTCGGGCTCACCCCGGAGGGGTCCGGGGAGAAGTTCGTGGCCGACGGCGACAACACCTACGGCGGCCGGGTGGTGACCAACCCGTCCGGCGGGCTGCTCTCCAAGGGCCACCCGCTGGGCGCCACCGGGCTGGCGCAGTGCACCGAGCTGGTGTGGCAGCTGCGCGGCACCGCCGGCCCGCGCCAGGTCGAGGGTGCGCGGCACGCGCTGCAGCACAACCTGGGCCTCGGCGGCGCCTGCGTGGTCACGCTGTACGAGAAGGTGGCCGCCTGATGGGCGCGATCGACCCGGCCGCGATCGGCACCGAGCTGCCGGCCCGGGAGGTCGACGTCGAGCGCGGCCGGCTGCGCTCGTTCGCCTCCGCGATCGGCGAGACCGACCCGGTGTACTCCGACGTCGATGCGGCGAAGTCGGCCGGGCACGCCGACCTGCCGGTGCCGCCGACGTTCCTGTTCGGCCTCGGGCTGGGCCGCGGCGAGGCCGACTTCACCTGGCTCACCGACCTCGGGGTGGACCTGCGCCATGTGCTGCACGGCGAGCAGAGCTTCACGTACCACTCGCCTGCGCATGCCGGCGACACCCTGACGCTGGCACCGAAGATCACCGATGTGTTCAGCAAGCGCGGCGGAGCCCTGCAGTTCCTGGTCCGGGAGACGGCGGTGCGCGACGCCGGCGGCAACCCGGTCGCCGACCTGCGGGAGACCATCGTCGTGCGCGACCCGGGAGCAGGGAAATGACAACCGCACTGACCGACGTCGAGGTCGGCACCGAACTCCCGCCGCTCGAGCTGGAGCCGATCACGCGCACCACGCTGGCGCTGTTCGGGCCGGCCTCGGGTGACCACAACCCGATCCACCTGGACATCGACGTGGCCCGCTCGGTCGGGCTGGACGACGTGTTCGCGCACGGCATGCTGTCGATGGCCTACCTGGGCCGGCTGCTCACCAACTGGGTGCCGCAGGACCGGATCCGGACGTTCGCGGTGCGCTTCGCCGCGATCACCCCGGTGCACGCCCGGCCGACCTGCACCGGGCGGGTGGTGTCCGTCGAGCAGGTGGACGGCGAGCGCCGGGCCGACCTGGAGCTCGCGGTGACCCTGGCCGACGGCACCGTCACGCTCACCGGCACCGCCACCATCGCGCTCCCCTAGCTAGACCTGACCGCAAGACCTGACAGCAAGACCTGACAGCTAGCCCCGACCTCTACCCACCGGGAGCAACCATGTCCGCCCTACCCCTCGCCGACCGCGTCGCGCTGGTGTCCGGTTCCGGCCGAGGCATCGGCCGGGAGATCGCCCTCAAGCTGGCCTCCGCCGGTGCCTCGGTCGTGGTCAACGACCTGGATAAGGACGTCGCTGAGCAGACCGCCGCCGACATCACCGCGAACGGCGGGAAGGCGACCGTCTGCGCCGGCAGCGTGACCGACGCCGACTTCGCCGACCGCTTCGTGGACACCGCCGTCAGCGAGTTCGGCGGCCTGCACATCATCATCAACAACGCCGGCTACACCTGGGACAACGTCGTCCAGAAGATGACCGACCAGCAGTGGGACGACATCCTGGACGTGCACCTCAAGGCGCCGTTCCGGATCCTGCGCGCGGCCCAGCCGGTGATCAGCGCGGCGGTCAGGGCGGAGCGCGCGGCCGGCGGCCCCCGGGTGACCCGCAAGGTCGTCAACATCTCCTCGATCGCCGGCACCGGCGGCAACGCCGGCCAGATCAACTACAGCTCGGCGAAGGCCGGCGTCACCGGGTTGACCAAGACGATGGCCAAGGAGTGGGGCCGCTACGACGTCACGGTCAACTGCGTGGCGTTCGGACTGATCCGCACCCGGCTCACCGAGACGCCGGCCGGTGGCGACGCCAAGATCGACGTGGCCGGACGGCAGATCGCGGTCGGGGTCAACCCGGAGCTGCTCGCCCAGTTCGAGGCGACCATCCCGCTGCGCCGCGCGGGCACGCCGGCCGAGGCGGCCGGTTCGGTGTACCTGCTCTGCATCCCGGAGAGCGACTACGTCAGCGGCCAGGTCGTGATCTGCGGCGGCGGCTTCAACGGATAGTCCCTTCGAGATCTCGACCATGGCCCGGGGCTGCGATATTTTATCGCGACACGGCCGCTCGAGCCCTTCGAGCGAGCTGCCCAGCACCCCGGACGGGACCGATGAGCACCACATCCCAGCGCCTGTGCACCTGGACCGCCCCGGTCTTCCTGGTCATGCTGCTCGGCGGTCTGCTGCTGCTGGCGAACTTCGTCCCACCGCCGGCGCCGAACCTGAGCGCCCAGCAGCTGGCGGACATCTTCACCAGCAACCCGAACAAGATCCGGCTGGGCCTGGTGGTCGCCATGCTGGGCACCGCCCTGATGGGCCCGTTCACCGCGGTGATCACCGTGCAGCTCAAACGCATCGAGGGCGCGCACTCACCGTTCGCCTACGCCCAGCTGAGCCTCGGCGTGATGATCCCGGTGGTCATCATCCTGCCGATGACCTCACTGGCGGCCGCCGCCTACCGGGGCGACCGCCCACCGGCGGTCATCCAGGCGCTCAGCGACCAGGCCTGGTTGCTGTTCGTGGGCGCGTTCTATGCGTTCGTCATCCAGCTCGTGGTCACCGGGCTGGCGATCCTGCGGGACGGGTCCGAGCGACCGGTGTTCCCGCGCTGGCTCGGCTACCTCAACTTCTGGTGCGCGATCGGCTCACTCCCGGCGGCCGGGCTGTACTTCGTGATGGACGGCCCGCTGGCGTGGAACGGCATCCTGTCCTGGTGGCTGCCGGTGGTGGCCTTCAGCGTCTGGGTGCTGTCGATGTTCGTCACGCTGCTCGGGGCGATCAGCCGGCAGCGCGACGATGGGCAGAACCTCGACCCGACCGGACCGAACAGCCGGGATCTCGACGCGCTGGCCGTCCGGGTCGCCGACCTGCTCGAGCGCCGCCAGGCCACGCCGGCACCGTAGCTCCGGCAGATCGGTCGGCACGGCCCGCGCGGCCCGGACCGGCCCCGGTCCACGCAGTTCGCCGCAATTCCGAATAAGTTATATCAATCCGCCTCGCGCCGGGGTCGCAAATGCAAGAAGGGGCGCCGGACTCGAAGTCCGGCGCCCCTTCCCGTGCGGAGCTAGCTCAGTTGCTGCCCGCGGTGTCGACCCAAGAGTTCTTCTGGTGACAGTCACCGTCGTGGCTGTCGCTGTTCTCCTGGTCCTTGGCCGCAAAGCCGGCAGTGCCCTCGACAACCGAGTTGTTGCACGCCTGCATCGGCACCTGAGCGGCGCTGTCCTGGACGTTCACCCAGCCGACCTGGCCGTGTGCACCGTCAAGGGCACCCGCAAACGCGAACGGGGTTGCCGCCAGCAGACCGGCAGCGGCGACCGCCACCACAATTCCAGCCTTCTTCAGCACAGTGGATTCTCCTGTTCATTGAGGCAGCATCGCTCGATGCCCGCCATGTCACCAGCGAGAATTGGGGAGCACCCGCCGGCAACGGCTAATGTAGAGGATCTTCTCAGCACAGCGACAGCGGGTAGCCCAAACGGGGGCGATCCTTATCCCCAACAAAGGTTACGAGCCCTTTCGAGTGATACACGTTATTACATCGAAATAACCACTCTGCGTTTACCGAGTCACGCAGTCTTCACCTCCAAGTGAAAAGACAACGGATATGCCGACACGCCGGAGCGGATGGCAAAACTGCTGGCCGGAGCGTTTCAGGCAGCAATCGCGCCACCCGAATCCTGGACGCCGGTCACGATAAGTGAGGGCGATTCGCGCCTGAACACCCAATTGGTCACCCACCTTGGTGAGACCGCCGCCAGATCGTTATCTGCGAGTCCGACTCTCGTTGATGTTGGCAGGTGCGACGACGCAGTCCGCGCCACACCGCACGCATCGCCACGAGGCAAAGGAACAAAGAATGAGCCGCACCCGCCGTTTGGCCCTGGCCGCAGCAGTCGTTATCGGTGGCACCCTCACCCTGGGTGGGGTCGCCTACGCAGACTCCACCTCGGAGTCGACGGGCCCCTCGGGCGACAGCTCGGTTCTCGATGGCCACGTCACCCCGGGCGTCAACAGCAACCAGGCGGACTTCGCCAAGCTCACCCACATCAAGCTCTGACCGAGCTGGTCGCAGGAGCACAAGCACCACAGGCTCGACCGCGCTGGGCGTCCCCGCCGACTTCGACGGTGGGGGCGCCCAGCGTCGCGACAAACCCCGTCGCGACAAACCCCGTCGCGACAAGCCCCGTCGCGGCAGGCCCCGTGACGAGCTCGACCGCACGCCGGGTGCGTCAGCGGCAGCTCAGGTGGGCAGTCCGACGAGCTCAGCCGAGCGGTCCCAGAGCTCGCGTTGGTAGCGGGCGTCGTTGCGGGCGGCCACCGAGGGCAGTAGCCGAGCGCCCGGGGTAGAGGTGAAGAACTGGCCGCTGACCCCGTCGAGTGCCGGGTCGAGCACCAGCCTCAGGCCCATCCGCGCACCCTGCTCGGGGCGGCGGACGAACGGGGTCCTGGCGAGGAACGTCGCCACCCGCTGGGCCCCTTGCACATCCCGGGTCAGGCCGGTCGCCACCAGTCCCGGGCAGAAGCAGTTCGCGGTGACGCCGAGGCCGTCGAGGCGACGTGCGAGCTCCGCGGTGAACAGGACGTTCATCAGCTTGGAGCGGCCGTATGCCGCCTGCCCGCCGAGTGCGCCGTAGTCCAGCGGATCGGCAAGTGTCCTGAGCTGCGGGCGCCCACCCAACCGGTGCGCCTCGGACGCGGTGCCGACAATCCGGGCGGACCCGGCTTTGCCGAGCTTGCCCAGCAGCAGGTTGGTCAGCAGGAACGGCCCGAGGTGGTTGGTCGCCATCATCAGCTCGAACCCGTCCGCGCTGCGCGACGGGCTCATGGCGGCCAGTCCGGCATTGTTGACCAGCACGTCGATCCGGTCATGGCGCCGGTCGAGCTCGGCGGCCGCGCGCCGCACCGAGGCGAGGTCGCCGAGGTCGGCGAGGACGACCTCGGGCGCCGGCGCTCCGGCCGCGCCGGCGGCGAGCTCGGTGGCCACCGCATCGGCCTTCGCCTTGTTGCGAGCCACGATGGTGACCGCGGCACCCCGCTGCACGAGTCCACGGGCGATTTCCTCGCCGATGCCACTGGTGGCTCCGGTGATGACAACGCGAAGATCTCGGACGTCCCGCTCTGCTGTCTGGCTCACCTGACGCTCCCTGCCCGCGAGCTGAGCCGCGACACAGCCGCGACTTTGTTGCACTGTAGCGTTGTCGGAGTGGCCGATACAACCGCGGTACCGGCCACTCCGAGGACGACAGGGCCTTGCGACGAGCGACGAGCGGCGTTGTTCAGGCCCGGCTAGGCGGAGCTGCCGTTGCGGGCGCTGCGCGTGCTGGTGGCGCGGGTGGTCGAACGCGTGTTGGCGGCGCGAGTGGTCGAGGGCGCGCTGGCGGCGCGGGCGGTCGAGCGCCCGTTGGCGGCGCGAGTGGTGCCGGCCTTGGCCCGGGTGCTCCGAGTCCGAGGCGCGGCCGCCGCCGTGTCCGGCCCGGCGGCCGCCTCAGCAGCCACAGGCGCCGTCTTCCCGACGGCCGGACTCTTCGCCACAGCCGAGGTCCGCACGGCAGCCGGGCTCTTGACCGCAGCCGGGCTCTTGACCGCAGCCGGGCTCTTGACCGCAGCCGGGCTCTTGACGGCAGCGGGGCTCTTGACGGCAGCGGGGCTCTTGCGGACCGCAACAGTCTCCTTGGCGGCCTCCTTGGCGGCTGAGCTCGGCTCGTCGGCGGCCGGTCGGTCGTGCTTGGACAGGTCGCGCTCCTTCTCCCGCCGCACCATGTCGGCGAGCACCGCACGGTCGTACCTGGCTTCGGCGGCGGCGGCGCGCTGGCGGGCCTTCGCGTCGGCGCGGCGGGCGGCCTTGCGTGCGGCGCGCAGCTTGTCCCGCTGCTTCTCCGCTGCCTTGATGGCCTTCTTCAACCCGGCGACCCGGTCCAGCGCCGCCCGCAGGCTCGCCTCGTTGTCCCGGTGCGCGAGCGCGGTGGCGTCCAGCTGCTCGTCGAGGGACGACACCTTCGCACCTGCCGCCGCCGCCGCGCCGGCGCGCTCGCGCAGCGCCTCCCGCCGCCGGTCCAGGTTCGAGCCGCTCTTCGTCGTGCCGGTGCCAGAGGCAGCACCGGAGGTCGTTGATCGAGCCATGTTCAGTTCCCTTCCTTCCCCGGGGCGGCGGCGATCCACCGCCGCGGTTCCACACCTCGAGGGGCGGCCACGGCCAGGCCCCGCGGTGTGTCGACCGGCCCGGACCGGCCAGAGGTAGGCGAGTTCACCACCGAGACGCACCCAGGGTGAACGCGAGGTCAACGCTCGGTTGACCCACGGCATCAACGTAACACCGCAAGCCGAACAATCACACCCGCCCCACTCGTCACCGGGCGCCGGCATGGGCTTGCGCACACTGTGGCGCCCGTCCCCGTGTCGCTGGCCCTGTTGGCCGGGCTGAGCGGGTACACATAGAGTGGGCGCGCGACGTTAGCGATCGCGGGGCCGCTCGACGCGGTGCTGCCCGCCACACCTGATGTGTGGCCTTGCCCGACCTGACACCACTTACCTGTCGGCACGGTTGAGAGCACTCCCCACACCCAGCTTCCACCGGCCTCGTGTCGCACCCGGCCCGCCGGTGGTGTTCATTCCGATCCGCCCGCCGATGAAATCGGCACCGTCGCGGCGGCCCCGCTCCCCAGGGCCCGCGGCGCAAGGAGAGGGGCAGAAACCTGATGCTTCGTATCCCGAACCCCATTGCCTACCCGTGCTCGAACTGCGGCGAGCCGGCCGTCCTGGTCGAGTTCCCCACCGGACTACTGCCGGTGCACTGCGGCACCTACCGCGAGACGTGCCC
The DNA here is from genome assembly GCF_052566575.1 of Pseudonocardia sp. Cha107L01. Classification (NCBI taxonomy): domain Bacteria; kingdom Bacillati; phylum Actinomycetota; class Actinomycetes; order Pseudonocardiales; family Pseudonocardiaceae; genus Pseudonocardia; species Pseudonocardia sp. Cha107L01. The sequence goes on along the minus strand of NZ_CP199579.1, from coordinate 1,325,691 downwards.
ACCACCACGGCCCGTCCAGCGGCGCTCACCGCGCCGTTCACCACAGCGTGGCTGCACGGTGAGCGACCCGCCCGCCGGCGGGTCCCCGTTCCGATCCCTGCGCCGGCGTCTGCGCACGCTGGGGCACCGCCGAGTCAGCTGAGGTCGAACGCGTGGGCGGGAGCGCCGGTCATCCGACGGCGGGCTTCACCGGTGCCTTCGCCGCCGGACGGGGGCCAGCTGTGATCAGCGGCCGGAAGATGGTCGGCCCGGCGAAGCTCAGCAGTCGCACCAAGGGGCGGCGGACGAGCAGGAACCCGACCAGGCTGACCACCGCGCCGAGCACCAGCCCGACCAGGACGTCGACCGGGAAGGCGGCCGCGACGTAGATGCGGGCGAAGGCCATCAGCAGCGCGGCCAGCGCGGTCCACCACCCGAGCTTGCGGCTGACCAGGAACAGCGTGGCGGTCACCGAGCCGGCCATCACGGCGTGGTCGCTGGGGAATCCCGGGGCCAGGCTGTGCTGGGCCAGGATCAGCAGGTTCGGGTACAGCAGGTAGGGGCGTCGCTCGGCGAACGTCGCCGTGATCGGCTGGTTGATCGCCAGCGCCAGGAGCATGCCCACCGGAGTCCAGATCGCGGCGGCCACCGCGGGCAGCTCCGCCCGCCGCCGTGCGATCCACCAGCCGGCGAGCATCAGCTCGGCGAACACCACGAGGCCGCAGATCGCGTAGGCGAGCACCACCGAGTGCAGCCAGGGCGTGGACCGCGCCAGCTTGTTCACGGCCATCAACAGCCCGATGTTGAAGTTCATGGGCGTGTCCTCAAATTCGAGTGCGAGGGAGCGATCACATCGTCAAATGCAAGGCCTAGCGACACCCTCGGATCGGTCGGTGAGCTCCTCGACGTCCCAAGGCCGGGCCTGGTGCCCGACCTCAGCTACGGCGGGGCGAGGTGCCACCGGCGGAAACCGCTCTCAGCGTAGCGTCGGTTCGCTGCCGGGGGGAGGGGTGGCGACGCGGAGCACGGGTTTTGCCGCTCAGGGTGTCCTCGGCCAGGCCGCCGTCGTTCGAGCCCGACCCGTGTCGGTGCGGTGTGGCATCCGTCCTCGGCGTGACCGAACCGTCCTACCGACGCGGGCACCTGGACGTCCTGTGACACCGTCGCCGTCGACTACGCGGAGCTAGCTCGCACCGAACTCGCCACGCTGTGTCGCTCAACGGCTCCCGGTGGCCGCCCGACCGTCTCGCCGAGCTGGTGAACCGGGCGGAGCCGGTGACGGACGCCCGACCGGTCCGGGAGCCGGCCGGATTCGAGAACACCGCACCCGCGTACCTCATGGTCCGAAAACCGGAGCAACCGTAGCTTTCACCCGATCGGGCCCCGCTCCCGAGTTCCTGGCAACCCACTGAGAGTGGGAGCGGAGTCGCACCGGCAGTTATCGTGATCATCATGACTGTGCTGCGTTCGATCGGGCTGTTCGTCCTCGCGGCCATCGCGGAGATCGGCGGCGCCTGGCTGATCTGGCAGGGCGTGCGCGAGCACCGCGGCGTGGCCTGGATCGGCGCTGGCATAGTCGCCCTCGGCCTCTACGGCTTCGTGGCGACCCTGCAACCCGACGCGAACTTCGGCCGCATCCTCGCCGCCTACGGCGGGGTGTTCGTCGCCGGCTCCCTGGCCTGGGGCATGGCCCTCGACGGCTACCGGCCCGACCGCTACGACGTCACCGGCGCCCTGGTCTGCCTCGCCGGAGTCGCGGTCATCATGTACGCGCCCCGTGGCGCCTGACCCGGGCGGCCGATTTCGGAAGGTGCGGTTGCCGGACGGCCCGACCGCGGTTTCTGTCGTTTATGGTGCGTTTACATGAGATTTACCTGCTAGTTCTGGTGGTCCGGATTGCGCCACCGGCCGGGGTGCCCTGCGTATAGGGCACCCCCCTGTGTCATTATCCGCGCATTCGTGGAGTTGGTGACGGCCATCGGTGGCACAGGGGACGGCGGAAATGAAACGGGACTTGCTGCACGAGTTGGCCGGACCCGGTGACTCCGGTGTGGTGGCCGAGCCCGTCACGCTGGAGGTGGGCGTGGTCTCTGCGCAGGTGTGCGAGCAACCGTCCGGATCGGTCCTGAGTGCGTGGGACCGGCTTGTGTCCGAGACGAAGGAAAGTGACGTCACCCAGCTCAGCGGTTGGGCGGCGGTGCGGCGCACGGTGGGGTACGAGCCGCTGTACGTGTTCGCCTGGCAGTCGGATGTGCTGGTCGGCGGCGCGCAGGTACTGGTCCGGCGCACACCGCTCATCGGGCGGATCGGATACGTCTCCTACGGGCCCGTCATCGCCGCGGCGGCACCGCGGGCGGCGGTGGTTGCCGCGTTGGCCGACGCGCTGGAGGGGCTGGGCCGGACCCGGTTGTGTGCGTTGTTCGTGCAGCCGGTCGAAGGCGATGACGTCAGCGCCGCGCTGCTGGCCCGGGGGTTCCGGGACTCGATGGCCGGGGTGGCGCCGGCCGCGACCGTGCGGATCGACCTGTCGGCCACCGAGGAGGAGCTGCGGGCCGGGCTGAGTAAACGGATCCGGCGCTGGACGGGCAAGTGGGCCAGCTCAGGGGTGGCGGTGCGCCGCGGTGGGGTCGCGGACCTGGAAATACTTGCCGACCTGCTGCGGCGGACAGCGGAGCACCAGGGTTTCTCGGAGTTGTCCCCGGACTACGTGCGCACCCTGTTTCACCAGTTCGCCGACCACGGCCACGTGGACATCTTCGTCGGGGAGGTCGACGGCGAGCCGGTCGCGGCGGAGCTGTTCACGACCTGCGGTGGCGTGTTGCGGTGCCGGCTCACCGGACTGGACCGCTCGAGCCCGGCGGTGCGGCTCAGCGTCACCTCCGCGCTCGACTGGGAAGCGATGAAGTGGGCCAAGGCGAACGGCTACGCCGAGTTCGACCTCGGCGGCCTGTCCGCCACCGCGGCGGCCGCGGTGGCGGATGAAGGATTCAGCTCGCCGACCGTCGAGGGCGCCGCGCGGTTCAAGCTCGGCTTCGGCGGTCGGTTGCACCACTACCCCCGCGCGGTCGAGCTGATCTCCTCGCCGCTGCTGCGCAGGGGCTACGACATTCTCGGTTCGAGGTCCGCCGGCCGAGTGGTGGTCGACAAGGCCAGGCAGTGGATGCGACACGGTGCGGGGAAAACCCGCAAGTAACGTTCCACCGCGACTTTCGTTTGCCTCAAAGTGGGGCAGATCTAAACTATTACCTGAGAGTTTCCACAAGGGGGTTCCAAGCCGTGCCACGCGTTTTCGACGCAATCTCGCCGCGCGATATCCAGCTCTGGGGCAAACACACCGTCAAGCTGCGGCACAACCTGGCCGAGCGGGAGGACCTGTTCTCCGACGAGTCGCTGGCGAACCTGGTCGAGACCATCGATCTCAAGCGCATCGATATCACGACGATGGACGACGACCCCGCGATCTGGGGACACGTCGACCGCGCCGGGCAACCCGGCGCCAAGGTGCTCGACGCCGTCCGCGGCGGCCGCGTGTGGATCAACCTGATGGCCATCGAGAAGGCCGACCCGCGCTTCGCCGACCTGCTCGCGCAGATGTACGACGAGCTCGAGACCATCATGCCGGACTTCAAAACCTTCAAACGCAAACTCGGCCTGCTGATCTCTTCGCCCACCGCCCGGGTCTACTACCACTTCGACGTCCCCGGCCAAGGCCTCTGGCAGATCCGCGGCCGCAAGCGGATCTGGATCTACCCGCCCACCGAGCCGTTCCTGCAGCCCACCCGCATCGAGAACGTCGTGCGCAGCCTGACCACCGAAGAGCTGGACTACCAGCCATGGTTCGACGACTACGCCGAAGTCCACGACCTCGGACCCGGCGACATGCTGCACTGGTCACTCAACGGCCCACACCGGGTCAGCAACCTCGACGGCTTCAGCGTCTCACTCACCACCGAACACTGGACCTCCCAGATCCGCCGCTCCTACGCCATGCACTACGGCAACGGCATCCTGCGCAACAAGGCCCACTGGGCGCCCAGATCCAACTCACTCGACGGCCCCGCGTTCTGGACCAAAGCCGCCCTCACCGCCGCCTGGCGCAAGACCGGCATGGAGAAGAAGAACACCTACAAACGGGTCCTCAGCTACAAGGTCGACCCGGACGCCCCGCTGGGTGTGGTGCCGCTGGCGGAGAAGGACCGGACCACCGTCCTCCTGTAACCTCCATCAGCTCGTCTCGTCGGTGCCCGGCGGGAGGTGTCCGCACGGCACCCCGCCGGGCATCCGTCTGTTCCCAGGGAGTGGCCTGCATGAGTGATGACCGGGGACGATGCGCTCCTCGGCGGTGAGATCTGTGGACTCATCGGCCGGTGGCGGCGGCTCAGCGAACTCCCGGGGCCGCATGCAGCGGGCCGCGGCCAGCGTGGCCGTCTGGACGCTGCTGAGCCGGGCCACCGGCATGGCGCGCGTCCTGGTGATCGGTGCGGTACTCGGTCCGACGTATCTGGCGAACGTGTTCCAGGCCGGCTACACGCTGCCCAACTACGTGTTCACGATCTTTGCCGGCCCGATGGTGGCGATGGTCGTCGTCCCCTCGGTGGTGCGCGCGAGCGCTGATGCCGGAACGGCCGGCGCCCGGGACGTGCTGGGCCGGGTGTCCGGGCGCCTGCTGACCATCGCCGGCGTGTGCGCGGCCGCGCTGGCGCTGCTGTCGCCGGTCCTGGGGTGGTCGCTGGTACTCGGGGTGCCCGGACCCGACCGCGACCGGGCCTGGCTGCTGGCAGCGGTGCTGATCATGTTCGTGGCTCCGCAGATCGTCCTGTACACGATCATCTCGCTGGCGGTGGCCGCGCAGCAGAGCAGCGGCCGGTTCGCCCTTGCCGCCGGGGCACCCACCTTCGAGAGCATCGCGACCATCGCGATGGTGCTGATCGTGGGGCGGGTGTTCGGCACCGGGCTGGACGTCGGCGACTCACCGCTGGCGATGGTCGTCTGGCTGGGCGTGGGGAGCACCGCGGCGGTGGCGGTCCACACCGGGTTGCAGCTCTACGGGGCGGCACGTGTCGGGCTGCTCGTGGCGCCGCGCTGGGGACTGCACCGGTCACCGGTGGCGCAGGACTGCGTACGCCGCATGACCCGTTCCACCCCGGTGGCCGCCGCTCCGGCCGCCACCGACTACCTGCTCGCGGTGATCGCCGCCACCGTGCCGGGCGGGGTGTTGGTCATCCAGCTCGCCTCGCAGCTGTTCTACGCCCTGTCCTACGTCGCCGGGCGCGCCGTCTCGATGGCCGCGCTGCCCCGCCTCGCCCGGGCCGCCGCCGACGCGGACTGGCCGGGCTTCGCGGCGGCGTGGCGGCAATGTCTCTACTACGCGACGCTCGCCGCGCTGCCCCCGCTGTGTCTGCTGCTGGCGTTCGCCGGCCCCACCGCGGACCTGCTGAGCAACGGTCAGCTCCACCAACAGGCGCTGGTCGACGAGCTCACCGCCTGCCTCCTGATCGCCGCGATCGGCCAGCTGGTGTCCGGGTTGCACGATCTCGGCCGCCGGGCGCTGTTCGCCCGCCTCGACGACCGCGGCCCCCGCAGGGCGAGCATCCTGGGTTTCGCGGCCGGCACGGTCATCGCGGTCGCCACCGTGTTCCTCACCTCCGACCCGAAGCTCACCCTGGTCATGCTGATGATCTCCATCCTGGTCGGCGAGGTCGTCTCCGCCGCCACCGTGATCAACCGGCTGCGGCGGCACATCCGGCCGGAGCACCTCGTCGACCCTCGGCACGGGGTGCCTGCCCTCCTCGCCACCCTCGCCATGCTGCCCGCGATAGCCGCCGGCTACTGGCTGCTGCAGCACCTCGCTCCGGACCGCCTGACCACACTCGCGGTCCTGACGGCCACCGGCACCGTGGCGGTCGCACTGTTCGCGGCCGCGATCCTGCTCGGCAGAAGGCGCGGCTCTCTCGGCTAGCCGTCGGGCCTGGGGTTCCGTCCGAGCGGAACCCAGGTTGGGCCGTCTGGACGGCGTCGGACACGGCCCGATCGCGATACATTCGCCGGTCCGTTCCGCTCGCCGGTCGTGCGGGGTTCCTCGACCAGCGTGACCCGGCCGCCCACCGCAATCCGCCCGTCCGGGTGCGGCCGCGTACGGATCTCGGAGCCGACGCCCTGGTGCACAGTCAGCGAACGCCCCAGCTCGGCGGTGAGCAGGAGCGCGGCCGCACCGGTGGCCTCGTCCTCCACGATCGCGTCGCCGCGGCGCGGGAAGGCCCTGGCCCGCACCACGCCGGCCGCCTCGTCGACCCATGCCCACGTGTAGAGGAAGCCCTCGCCGACGGGCGGGCCGGGCAGAGCGTCGATCTCGGCGGGCGAGGCCAACTCGAGCGTGGTCCGTCCGGTGACCCAGTCCGCCCGACCCGCCACCCAGCTGAACTCACCGTCGACCCCGGCAGGTACCGCACCGGCTCCGGGGTGCACCACGTCGCAGGTGCCCAGCCGGGCGCGCAGCAGCCAGGACACCCCCACCAGCGGATGTCCGGCGAACGGCAGCCGGATGCTCGGGGTGTAGATGTCGACGACCCCGCCCGCGACGTCGTCGACGAACACCGTCTCGCTGTACCCCAGCTCCGCCGCTCGTCGCTGCCGTGCTCCGGGCGCAGTGTCGTCTCCGACGATCACCCCGAGCCGGTTGCCGCCGGTGGGGCCGGGCCCGCCGAAGACGTCGAGGACCACCAGTTCACGCATGCCTCATGACAACACACAGGTCGAGCCGCAAATCGCGGCTGGCACGTCGGGACGTTGTGGCAGCATGACGGACGTGAACCCGGCCGAGCTCGCGGCATTCCTGGCCAAGCACCCGCCCTTCGACTCACTCGGCGCGGGCGCTCTGGACGCTATCGCGCAGGGCTCGCGGGTGGACCGCTTCGCCGACGGCGACCTCATCCTGGACGCGTTCCGGAACCCGTCCTGCGAGGTGTACGTCGTGCTCGAGGGACACGTGCACCTGTGGAACGACGCCGACACCCGCGCCGACGGGCCCGACGAGGTCGTCTCGCCCGGCGGCATGTTCGGGTTCTCGGCCATGCTGACCGAGCGCTCGATCGGGCCACGCGCCGTCGCGGCCGGCGAGGTGGTCGTGGCGCGCGTCCCCGCCGCACTGGCGGCGCCCGTCTTCACCTCGCGCCGCGGGGCGCGGTTCCTGGTCGAGATCGTGTCCACGGCCCGAGGCCGGGTGCCCGCCGCCCCGACCTACAGCCTGGTCGACGATCTGATCGTCCGGCCTCCCCTGGTCGTCGAGCCGTCCACCCCGGTCGCGGAGGTGGCCCGGCGGATGACCGCCGAGGGCGCGCCCTGTGCCGTGGTCCCGCTCGAGACCGGACGGTTCGGCCTGGTCACCGACTCGGCGTTGCGTACCCACGTGCTGGTCGAGGGCCTGCCGTCGAGCTCTCCCGCGCACTCGGTGATGGACACCTCGGTGCCCACCGCCGTGCTGGGCGACTCCGCCGCCGAGGCGCTGCTGCTCCTGCTCGACCGGGACGCCGAGTTCCTGCTGGTGACCGACAGGGCCGGGGGACTGCGCGGGGTCGTCTGCCCACGCGACTTCGCCATCTCACCCAGTACCGCCGGGGTCTCGCTGCACGAGCAGCTGCGCCGGGCCCCCTCCGTCGAGGACCTGACCAGCCACGCCGCCGGAATACCGGCCATGCTGGGCGACCTGCTGTCCCGCGGCCTGGCCTCCGGTCGGGTGATCGCGGTGTACTCCACCGTCGTCGACACGCTGGTCCGGCGCGCGATCGGGTTCGTCTTCGCCGAGCACCCGGAACTGTCGGTGGACGCCTTCACCTGGCTGTCGCTGGGCAGCAACGGGCGGCGGGAGGCGGTGCTCAGCTCGGACGTCGACTCGGCGGCGGCGTTCGACGGGTCCGTCTCGAACGCCGAGATCGTGCACTACCGGGAGGCATTCGGCGAGGTCTACCAGGTGCTGGAGCGGGCCGGGTTGCACGGGGACGAGAACGGCGCGACCGCCCGGCACGCCCTGTTCGCCCGCACCAACGAAGACTGGCGCCTGGCCGCCGAGGAGTGGATGGCCGCACCGGCCGAGCACAACGGGGCGATGATGATGTCGCTGCTGGTGGACGGGAGGCCGATCCACGGCGACCCGGGGCTGCCGGCGGTGACCCGGGTCTTCGGCGACGTGCGCCGCCATCCGGGCACCATGCGACTGCTCCTGCGGGAGTCGCTGTCCAAGCGCGCGAAACTGCGACCGATGCGAAACATCCTGGCCCGCCGGCCGGACATCTTCGACATCAAGTCGCACGCGCTGCTGCCCATCGTGAACATCGCGCGCTGGGCCGCGCTGAGCGTCGGCTCCGCCGCGCTGCCCACCACCGAGCGGCTGCGGGTGGCCGCCGGGTCGGCCATGCTGCCGGACGAGCAGGCCAGGATGCTGATCGAGGCGTTCGAGGTCCTGCAACGGCTGCGGTTGCGCTACCAGCTGATGCAGAACCGGGCCGGCGACCGGCCGTCCGACCTGCTCACCATGAGCCGGATGTCCTCGATCGACCGCAGCGTGATCGCCCAGGCGGTCCGGGAGATCTCCTCGGTCCAGCGCCGGATGGACAACATCTCGCAGTTCGTCCCCACCGAGGCGTGGGCCTCACCGGAGCCGGCACATTAGGAGGGTCCTGAATGGTGCCGCTCGTCGCGAGCGGTGATCCAGTGGGATGCGTCGCAAGGCTTGTGTCGTTCTCGGAGTGGCCGATACCGTTGTTGTATCGGCCGCGACGACAACGCCGCGAGGCGCCGACTGGGCGCCGCGCAGCAGAGCATGCATCGTTCAGGGCGCTCCTAGTGCCGGGCTCCGACCGACCGGGCGGCCCGGCGCACCGCGTTGCGGTCATCGGCGACGTCGCGGGCCACATCGACGAGCTGCGTACCGAGCTCCGGCGGCTCGGCGCCGACAGCGCAACCGGTCGGCTGCCCGACGACCTGACCGTCATCCAGGTCGGTGACCTGGTTCATCGCGGCCCCGCCTCCGACGCGGTGGTCGCCCTGGTCGACGGCTACCTGACCCACCAGCCGACCCAGTGGGTCCAGCTCGTCGGCAACCACGAGGCGCACTACCTGCGCGATCCGGTGTTCCACTGGCCGGAGCGGATCAGCGCCCGGTCCGGGGACACCCTGCGCCGCTGGTGGGCCGAGGGACAGATGCGGGTGGCCACCTGGGTGCGAGACGACTCGCGTAACAACGGGGAGAGCTTCCTGATCACCCACGCGGGCGTCACGGCGGGCTTCTGGCGTACCGCGCTCACTGTGACGAGCAGCGCCGAACAGGCCGCGACCAGGATCAACTCCCTGATCGGCGCGAACGACGGTGCGCTGTTCCGCGCCGGCACGCTGCTACACGGACGGCGGCGCGCCCGCAGCGTCGGCCCGGTGTGGGCGGAAACCGCCACCGAGCTGTTGCCCAGCTGGCTGGCCACGACGCTGCCATTCAGCCAGATCCACGGTCATGACTCGATCTTCGACTGGCAGCGGCGACGCTTCAGGGCCACCGAGGACCTGGCCCTGCTGACCGTCGTCGACGAGGAGGCGAAGCACGAGACCACCGCCCTGCCCGGCGGCCGGATCATCGGCGTCGATCCTGGCCACGGGAGCCAGCCACGCCTCCCGTGGCGTGCGTGGGAGATCCGGACCAGGGCGAGTCCGGCGGATCTGTGACGATCCGACGGACACGCCCTGAGCCGCTCAGGCGCTGCCCGGGTTCGGCGGGTCGGGGATCTTGTAGCCCGAGGGCGCCACGGTGATGTTCAGCGCACTCCGCCACGAGCCGTCGGCGACGTACTGCTTCAACGCCGCGTTCACCTTGTCGCGCAGTTCGGTGTTGCCCTTCCGGATGCCGACCCCGTAGACCTCGTCGGAGAAGCCCTTACCGACCAGCTTCAGCACACCCCGGTACTGCGGCTCGGCCGCGAAACCGGCCAGGATGACGTCGTCGGTGGTCGCCGCGTCAACTTGGCTGTCGGCCAGCGCCTGGACGCAGTCGGACCACCTGGAGAACTCCTTCAGTCGGATCCGACCCTGGTAGCGCGCCAGCACGTTGGCCGCCGAGGTGGTGCCGGACACGGCGCACAGGTCCTTGCCGTTCAGCGTCTCCGGTCCGGTGATCTCCTCGTCGTTGCGGCGCACCAGCAGGTCCTGGTGGGCCACGAAGTACGGCCCGGCGAAGTCGACCACCTGTTTGCGGGCGTCGGTGATTGAGTAGGTGGAGAAGATCAGGTCCACCTGGCCGCTCTGCAGCAGCTGCTCCCGGTCGCCGCCGGTGGCCGCCTTCCAGGTGATGTTCGCCTCCGGCACGCCGAGCGCCTTGGCCACGTACGTCGCGGTCTCCACGTCGAAGCCCCGGTAGCTGGTGCCGTCCTTCACCCCGATGCCGGGCTCGTCGAACGGGATCCCGATGGTGAGCCGCCCGTTGGGGGTTGCCCCCGGCACCGGCGCCGGTGAGGGGTTCGGCCCCGCGCCGCCGGAGCCACCACATGCCGCCAGGGTGGCGACGGCGAGCCCCGCCAGCGCCGCCGCGGCCAGCCGTCGCACCATGTTCGCCATCTCAGTTCCCTTCGGACGGCTTGGCCGGGTCGAGGTCGTCCGGGTCGACGTTCGGCCCGTAGGTCGGCCCGTCGTTCGACCAGACCGCCTTGATCCGCCCGTTGGTGTTGGCTATGACCGCGGGCTCCACGAGCTTCCAGCCCAGCGCGAGTAGCACGGCGAGGATCGGGATCCCGAACACGACGACCAGGAAGGTGACCTTGTGGCCGAAGTACGGGCTGCTCTGCCAGCCCGACACGGCCAGGCCTATGAGGACCAGGCCGAGGAAGACCAGCCCGATGATGCTGGTGTACGGGTGACCCGGCATCTGGAACGGACTGGCCGGGATCACCCCCCGGTTCACCAGCGAGCGCAGCCGCAGCTGGCAGAGGAAAATAGTGGCCCAGGTGAAGAGGACGCCGATCGCCGCGGCCTCGAGGGCGATCTCGAACGCGTCCGGGACCCACGCGTTGAGCGCGGCGCCCAGGACGAACACCACCGACGTCATGACGATGCCTGCCCACGGCACGCCCGAGGCGCTCATCTTGAGGGTGAACTTCGGCGCCTGCTTGGACATGCCCAGGCTGCGCAGCACCCGCCCGGTGGAGTAGAGGCCGGAGTTCAGGCTGGACAGCGCGGCCACAATGAGCACGGCCTGGATCAGCGTACTGATCCAGGGCAGGCCCATCCGGTCGAAGATTGTGACGAAGGGGCTGGTCCCGGACTTGTACTCGGTGGTGGGCAGCATGGAGACCAGCAGCAGGATCGAGCCGCAGTAGAAGATGGCGATCCGGTAGATGACGGCGTTGACGGCCTTGGGTACTTCCTTTTCTGAGTTGGCCATCTCGCCGGCCGCCACGCCGACCATCTCGATGGCCGCGTAGGCGAACACCACGCCGGACATGACCAGGATCGGCCCGTACCAGGTGTAGTCGCCGCTGGCCGGCCAGAAGCCGCCCGGGTTGCTCCACAGGTTGGAGAACCCCGCCTTGTGGGTGCCGATGCTGAACCCGCCGATCACCACGACCAGACCGACCGCGAGGAAGATCACGATCGCGCCGACCTTCAGGATCGCCGCCCAGAACTCGAACTCACCGAACGCCCGGGCGGACATCAGGTTGATCGCCAGCACCACGGCCAGCGCGATGAGCACGGTTGCCCAGGTGGGCATCTGCGGCCACCAGTACTGGATGTACAGCCCGACCGCGGACAGCTCGGCGATCCCGGTCAGCGCCCAGTTCAGCCAGTACATCCACCCGGTGACGTAGGCCCACTTCTCGCCGTAGAACTCCCGCATATAGGACACGAAGGCGCCCGACGTCGGCCGGTGCAGCACCAGCTCCCCGAGCGCGCGCATCAGGAAGAACGCGATGACCCCGACGAAGGCGTAGCTGAACAGCAGCGCCGGCCCGGTACTGTGCAGTCGGGAGGCCGAACCCAGGAACAGCCCGGTCCCGATCGCGCCGCCGATGGCGATCATCTGGACGTGTCGGCTCTGGAGGGTCTGCTTGTAGCCGACCTGCTCGGCGTCTAGGGAATGCTGGGGTTCTTGGGTCTTGGTGGTGGCTTCGTCCTGGGTCATGGCATCGTCCTCACCTGGTCGACTGGGCCACGCATAGTCATCTCCTCGTGACGCATGGTCAACCAGGTGAACAACGCCGGAGATCCGCCGACAGGTCACCCATGCGAGTGAGGCAACCTTAGAGTTCGACGCGACCGCGTGCAATGATCGATCGCGACCGTGTACCGGACCGATACTCACCGCGCGGCCGGGTCGTTTGGGGCCCCTGACCTGGCTGACCGAGCCGCCGGCGAGGTCGCGAAGGGCGTCCAGCGTGCCGGTTAAATTCGGCGGCCCGGGCGGGCGCCGTCCTACCAATCCTGATAAGCGCGCGGCGACAAGTGGCCCGCCGACCGGGGGACCGCCGGCGGACCACCTGCCTCTTCAAACGGGCTCCCCGACCAAACCCGTGAGTCGACAGCCAGCCGCACGGTATTCGCCCTACCGCTGCGCCATCATCAGTCGAATAGACGAAAGCTGGCGCCCATCTGACGGACAGGCCGGCCCGGCAGCGGTTACCGATGGCTCACCCGTGGGCGAGCATGGTCTGCATCTCGGTGATCTCGCGCTGCTGAGCTGTGATGATGTTCTGGGCCAGCGTCTTGGCGTCGGGGTTCTCACCGTCGGCCAGTTCGGTCTGGGACATGGTGATCGCGCCCTGGTGGTGGCCGATCATCATCTGCAGGAACATCGTGTCGAACGCGGCGCCGTTGGCCTGGCTGAGCTGATGCGTCTGCCGCTGCGACATCATCCCCGGCATCGCGCCGGAGCCGTGGCTCATCCCGGGTTGGCTGTTCTGGCTCGTGTCGCCGTGGGCCATGCCGCTCATCCCGCCCGTGCCCGGGGCGTCGGTGTCGGGCACCGGCGCGTCCCAGGCACGTAGCCAACCGCTCATCTGGTCGATCTCGGGCTGCTGAGCGGCCTCGATCCGGGCAGCCAGGTCTTTCACCCGCGGTGAGCTGGCCTGCCGCGCGGCGAGTGCGGACATCGACACAGCTTGGGCGTGGTGCGGGATCATTTCCGTGGCGAAGGTGATGTCAGCCCGGTTGTGTGCCTGCGCCGCCGGGGCTGGGCTACTGGTGGTGGCTGGGCTGCTGGCGGTGGCTGGCGGTGCACTGCTGGTCGGGCTGGTGCTGCTGGCGCATCCGGCCAGAACCGCGCTCAGGGTCAGAGCGGCGGCGACGGTGGCGGTTCGGGTCGCGACGGTACGCGTGATCATGGTGGTGTCCTTTACGTCTGTGTTGTGCGCTACTGATGGGTCACCGGAAACAGCGGGTGACTGATCAGCGCCGCCAGACGCCGAGCTGGGAGAACCGGACACCATTGCTCGGTGGGCTACGCGCCGGGAGCGTGCTCGCCGCGGCACCGGGCGTGGCCAGCGGTGCATCGCGTGAGGCCGCCGTCGCCGCGAGCAGCATCGCCTCGGCCGCCGCGTCCGCGTCGGCGCCCAGCACCGCCTGACAGGGGTGTCCCATCATCGCGCCCATGCACGGGCAGCAACCCGGCTCGCTCACCGACACGGGTTGGTTCGCCGTAGCCAGCAGCGGGCCGCCCATGTCCATGCCCAGGTGAGTCGGCGCCATCCCCACCGTGTCGGGCTGTGCGCCGGGAGCCGGGCTCGCGGGAGCGACGAGGTGGTGCATGCCGACCAGACCGGCGGCGACCGCGACGATCAACAGCCACTGACGCAACGCCGTGGTGGACCGGGTCGGCACAACTCCGACTGTAGCCATCCCACCGTTCACCTCCGCACCATGGGCCCGATCCGCGTCTAGTGGTGGTGGTAGGCGCCCGATCGCGCAGCCGGTGAGGCAGTGCAGCGTGGCCGACGCGGCCGCCGACCAGGACACCGAGGAGACGCCCGGTTTCGGCTCGGTGTCCCGGAGTCAGCGAGGCAGGGGCACGCCGACGGACGTGAGGACTACTCCTGCCACGGCGGCGCCCAGGAGGGTGAGGACCACGCCCCTGCCGAGCGGGAGCAGGAGTACCGCGGCGCCGGCGAAGATGGCGTACTGCCAGGTCTGGGTCAGTGCCGTGGCGAGGGGAACGGCGGAGCCGAGGATCGCGCCGATCGCGGCGGGGCCGGCGCCATCGAGGAACGCGCGCACTCGGATGTTGCCGCGGAGCTCGTCGAAGCGGTGGGCGCCGAGTAGCACGAACGCGAACGACGGTGCGAACGCGACCGCGGCGGCGAGCAGGCCGCCGGCGACTCCGCCGGCGGCGTAGCCCACGACCGCGATGGTGTGCACGACGGGGCCAGGGGTGATCTGGCCGAGCGCGACAGCATTGAGGAACTGGGTCGCGTTCATCCAGTGGTAGTGGTTCACGGCGTCGGCCTGAATCAGCGGAATGATCACGAACCCGCCGCCGTAGGACAGCGCACCGACCTTCAACGCCACCCACGACAGCGACAGCAGCGAGCCCACCCCGGCAGCGCCGGCCGCGAGAACCGGGATCCCGACGAATGAATGCGGCGCGCCGTCGTTCCGTTGGTGGTGGGCGGCGAGCTCGGCCACACCACAACCGAGCAGGACGACCACCAGCCACGGACCGATCACCGCGGCCGCGGCCGCCCCGGCGACGAGGTAGATCAACCACCGCGCTCGGCCGCTGTCGCGGGGACGTTTCCAACTGGGCACGAGCAAGGCCCACCCGGCCTGCACGGCGACCGCGGCCACCGCCGCACCGGCGCCGGCGCCGGCCCCGGCCACCCACCGTGGCGGAGTGCCAGCCAGGAACAGGGCGGCAAGCCCGAGGATCAGGACCAGCCCCGGCGCAATGAACGCGACCCCGCCGAGCACGGCCCCGATCCGGCCGCGGACGCGCCAGGCGCAGAAGATCGCCAACTGGGTGGACGCCGGCCCGGGCAGAAGATTGCATGCCGCGATCGCGTCCTCGAACTCGGCGGCCCCCATCCATCGCCGGCGCGTGACGCACAGGTCGCGCAGCAACTTGATGTGCGTGGGTGGGCCGCCGAACCCGACGCAACCGAGTCGACCCCAGTCACGCAGCACGGTCAGCAGCGTTGGGGTCGACAGATCGTCGGCGGGCTCGTCGGCGGGCTCGTCGGGGGGCTCGCGGTGGGGGAATGCGGGCGGAGTCACGGTTCCTCCCGGATCAGGGGGTGGCTCACGGCGCGGAGCGGGACGTCGATGCGGCAGCCGAGGTGGCACGCCACGGTGGTCGATCCGGGTGAGCCGGCGACCCGGGTGTTGCTGTCAGGGCACCGCTCTAGCGTCTCCGAACATGAACGACACCTACGCCGCAACCCGGCACGCGTACGACCAGGTGGCGGTCGACTATGCGCGACTGCTCGAGGACAACCTCGCCACGAACATCTGGGACCGCGCGGTGCTGTCCGCATTCGCCGAGCATGTCACGGCCGCGGGCGGCGGGCGGGTGCTCGATCTGGGGTGTGGACCGGGCCGCATCACCGGGCATCTGCGCGAACTGGGGCTTGACGTCGCGGGAGCAGACCTCTCACCGGCGATGGTTGCCGAGGCACGCCGCCGCTTCCCCACGTTGTCGTTCAACACTGGCCGTCTCGACGCGCCGGCCGCCGCCCCGGAATCCCTCGCGGGGCTGCTGGCTTGGTACTCGCTGATCCACGTGCCGCCCGGGGAGCTCCCCTCAACGCTGCGGACGCTCGGCAGCATTCTTCGGCCGGGCGGCCACCTTCAGCTCGCCTTCCAGGTGGGCGACGGCCATCGGCGCATCACCCACGCCTACGGCCACGATCTCGACCTCGACGCCTGGAGCCTCGACCCGGACCACGTCACCACCCAGCTCCGCGAGGTCGGGCTAGAGGTCATCGCCACGGTCCGTCGCGCGCCCGAGGAGCCTGAGCGGTCCCCCCAGGCCTTCCTTCTCGCGCGCAAACCGCCCCGACCCTGATCTCACGCTCACGCTCAACCTGAAGCCGACAGGGGTCAGGGGTCTATTCGTGCTCGGCGGCGGGCGGGCCGAGTAGGTCCAGCAACGGGCCGACCCGGTGCCCGTCCTGAGCGGGGTGACGAAACGGGCGGTCCAGGTGCACCGTGTAGCGGTTGCGCCGCCCGACCCGGGTATGGGCCACGTAGCCCGCGGCCTCGAGGTCAGCGACGATCGCCTGAACGGTGCGCTCGGTCACCCCGACCACCTCGGCCAGCTCCCGCATTCTGGCGTCGGGATCTTGGGCGATCGCCACCAGGGCGCGCCCGTGCGCGGTCAAGAGCGTCCAGCTGCTTTGGTCCTGTGCGTGAGACATCGGCGCTGAGTATAAACCCGCGAGTCAAGACACGCGAGATTAAACATACGTTTTTATTGACGTACATCCCTCCGCCCGCTTACGCTGCCGCGTACTGGTGACGCACCCAGTGGAGGAGAGGTCCGCGATGACGACCAGCTCTCGTTCCGCAGCATCGGCGAACCTCCGACTGGCACACCGGAGGACAGCCAGGAACGAGTGGCGTGACCATGGCTGGGCGGATCGGTTTGCCGAGATCGCCCGCGCCTTCAGCTCGGGGAACTCGCCGAGCGCGACCCTGTCGGAGATCACCTCGGTCGCGACGCGCTACGTCCCAGGCTGTGATCACTGCGGAGTCTCACTGATCCACGAGTGGGACCGGCGGAGCACCGATGCGGCCACCGACGACGTGCCGACGCGAGTTGATGAGCTGCAGTACCGCACCGACCAGGGCCCGAGCCTGGACGCAATCCGAGATCAACACACCGTCCTGGTCGAGGACCTGTCCAGCGAGCGACGGTGGCCGGCGTTCAGTGCCCAGGCAGTCGAGCTGACAGGGGTCCGCAGTTTGCTGGCGGTGCGCCTGTTCACCGACACCGACACCATCGGCATTATCACCTTCTACTCCCGCACCCCCGCGGCCTTCGACGCGGACGCGCAAGCGGTGGCCGCGATCCTGGCCACCCACGCCGCAATAGCGATCATCGGCTCCCGGGAACGCGCACTCGCTAACAACCTGCTCAACGCGCTGAGCTCCAGCCGCGAAATCGGAACCGCGGTCGGCCTGCTGATGGCCCAGAGCAAGCTGGACAGAGACGAGGCATTCGAACTTCTACGCAACGCCTCGCAGCGACTCAACATCAGAGTCAGCGACCTCGCAAACCACATCATCGCCGCCGGCAAGCTCGACATGGACGACCTGCGCCACGCCGCTCAACGCTAGTCCAGGCCGGGGACTGCCCTGGCAGCCGTGGCTGCTCGTTCCCGTTCGGCGACATCCACGCGGACACGTTTCTCCACCGAGCAGCCGGCGCGCACCCACCCGACCCCGGGGTGTGCGGACGTTTCTCCCCGGTAACCCGGGGTGGTCCCCCGTGACAGTCCCGGGGTCGCTCCAGTCTCCGTGCGTGAAGAGTGTGGCCGTGGGTTTCGTGTCAGCCATGAGCGCGAGGAGATCGTCCCCACCCGATCACCGGCTGGGGACGGCACGTCGGCCGGTGATCGGGATCGCCGTCGCGCCCCACCCCGCGCTTCCCTGAGCTCTCGCCTTGGCCCTGGCATGGGTGTGGGGACGTATGAGGTGCGGGTCGGGGGGTGTGTGGGTATCGGATGGGGGCAGGCGGGGTGGGGCCGGAGCTAGATTCCCCGGTTGGCGCCGAGGTAGTGCACCAGAGCGAGCGCACGTGGGTGACTCGGCTGTACCTGCCCGGCGGCACGGTGATCCGTAAGGAGCCGCTCGGGGCGGATGCGCCGCGGCGGCTGCGCCACGAGCTGGGGATGCTGGGCCGGCTGCGCGGTGTGGTGGGGGTCGCGCAACTGCTGGATGCGCCGACATATCCGGACTCGATCGTGTTGGCGGACGTCGGGGGTACCAGCCTCGCGAGGGTGCCTACGCCGCTGGACGTCGACGAGCTGATCGAGCTGGCGGTGCGGTTGGCCCGGGCGGTGGCCGGGATGCACCGCCGCGGGGTGATGCACCGCGATATCACTCCGGCGAATGTCGTGCTCTCGGGCGATGGCACCCCGTGTTTGGTGGATTTCGCGTTGGCGAGGCCGTTGGTCGAGGTGCGCCCGGAGTTCAGTCACCACACCCAGATCGTGGGGACGTTGGCGTATCTGGCGCCGGAGCAGACCGGTCGGACCGGGCGGTCGGTGGATCATCGCGCCGACCTCTATGCGCTGGGTGCGACGTTGTACGAGCTGGCCACGGGTGCGCCGCCGTTCGGCTCGGGTGACCCGCTGCGCCTGGTGCATGCCCACTTGGCCCGGGTGCCGCCCCCGCCTGCGGAGGTGAACCCGGCTGTCCCGGCGCCGCTGTCGGCGATCATCCTGCACCTGCTGGAGAAGGAACCGGATCACCGCTACCAGAGCGCGGAAGGGCTGGTCTATGACCTGGAGCGGGCCCGGCGCGTCCAGAGCGGTCCGGCGGCGGCGGTCGGTGTCGGTGTCGGTGTCGGTGTCGGTGGGCGTGATTTTCCGGTGCGGCTGGTGCCGCCGTCGCGGCTGGTGGGCCGCGAGGCGGAGGTGGCGGTACTTAAGGAGGCGTTCGAGGCCGCGCTGGCTGGTCGATGCCGTGGGGTGCTGATCGGTGGGGCGGCGGGGGTGGGCAAGACAGCGCTGGTCGATGAGCTGCGGGCGGTGGTGACCGGCGGCGATGGCTGGTTCGTGGCGGGCAAGTTCGACCAGTATCGGCGGGATAGCGAGTTCAGCGCGGGACATCAGGCGTTTCGGGCGTTGGGTCGGCTGCTGTTGGCCGAGCCCGAGGATGAGCTCGCGCGGCTGCGCGAGCGCATCCTGCGGGCGGTGGGCGCCAACGCGGGTTTGCTGGTTGCGGTGGTGCCGGAGTTCGCCGCGCTGCTGGCCGTGGAGCCGGGTGCGGGGGACCCGCTGACCGCACAGGTGCGCATACAGCGGGCGGGTGTGGCGGTGGTGCGCGCGGTCGCCTCCCGGAAACGACCCTTGGTGGTGTTCCTCGACGACCTGCAGTGGGCCGGGCGCACCCCGCTCGGCTTCGTCGACCTACTGCTCAGCGAGGAGCCGGTCGAGGGCTTGTTGCTGGTGGGCGCCCTTCGGGACGGCGAGGTGGACGCCGCGCACCCGCTGGCGCTACCGCTGTCCCGATGGAGCGAGCAGGCCGACGTGGAACACCTGCGGCTGGACAACCTGTCCGTGTCGAGTCTGGTCGGCATGGTGGCCGAGATGCTGCACGTGGACCCGGCCACGGCGGCGGGCCTGGCCGAGCTGATCCATCCGCGCACCTGCGGCAATCCGTACGAGACGGTGGAGCTGCTCAACGCACTGCGCGGCGACGTCCTTCTGGCGATGACCGCCGCCGGGTGGCGGTGGGACACCACGGCCGTGCGCACGCACCTCGGCGGCTCCGACGTGGCCGCGCTGCTCGCGGGTCGCGTCGAGGCCCTACCGCCACCGTCGCGGCGGGTGCTGGAGGCGATGGCGTGTCTGGGCGGGCATGTCGAGCTGAGCCTGCTGCAGACCGCCACCGCGACGCCAGCGGGCGCGGTGGAGCAGGCGCTGGCGCCGGCCCTGGAGGAGGCCCTGCTGGTGGCCGAGCCCGGGGCGCGGGAGGCGGTGCGGTTTCGCCACGACCGCATCCGCGAGGCCATCCTGGCCGGGCTGGACCCGCCGCGGCGACGCACCCTGCAGCTGGCCATGGCGCGACGGCTGGGCGAGGTGCCGGAGCTGTTCGCCGTCGCGGCCGAGCAGTACCTGCCGGTGGCCGATACGGTCGACGATCCTTCGGAACGCGCACAGGTGGTGCGACTACTGCGCCGCGCCGCCGACCAGGCGGCGCTGATCGGCGAGTACGCCCTGGTGAACGCACTCCTGGCGGGCGCGCTGCGGCTGATCGACCCGGGCCAGACCGCCACGCTGATCGCAGTGCACACCGGCCGGCACGCCGCCCTGTACAGCATCGGACGTCTGGAGGAGGCCGACGAGGAGTACCGCACCATCGAGCAGCTACACCCCACCGCCCTACAGCGCGCCGACCCGACGGCGGTGCAGATGAGAAGCCTGACCCACCGGACCCGATTCGCGGAGGCGGTCGTGCTGGGTGTTGAGTCGCTGCGTGAGCTCGGCATGGACGTCCCGGCGCCAGACCGTCTGCCGGCTGAGCTCGACCGCCAGGCCGACCGTCTATACCGGTGGCTGGACCACACCGACGCCGCCGATGATCTGGCCCGGCCAGACATCACCGACCCCCTGTTGCTGGCCGCGTCCGGTCTGATCGACGCAACGCTGCCGCCGGCGTACTTCGGCCAGGACTTCTCGATACACGGGTGGCTGAGTCTTGAGGCGCTGCGGATCGTGATCCAGCACGGCCCGGCCCGAGCTCTGGTCGGCCCCGCCTGCCACGCGGCCTTCCACGCCGTGGTGCTGCGCGGCGACTACCCTGCCGGGTACCGGGGAAGGCGGCGGATCCTCGCGCTGGGCGAAGCCCGCGGCTACGAGCCCGGCACCTCGAAGGCTCGCTTCCTGTTCGCTATCCTGAGTTGCTGGGGCGAGCCGATCGAAAACGGTGTCCACGATGCGCAGTGGGCCCGGGAAGGGCTGATCGCCGGGGGTGACCTGGCCACTGCGGGACACACCTACTACCCGGCCGTCACGGGCCTGCTGGACGCCGCGCCATCGCTGGACGCCTGCGTCGCCGAGGTGGAGGCCGCGCTAACCTTCGCCCGGCATACCGGCAGCGAACAGATCGCCCAGTGGCTCGACGGCTACCGCTGGCTGGCCGGTGTGCTCCGCGGCGAAAGCCCCGCCGCGGCTGGTGAGGTCACGCCCGAGAGGTACGTCGGCAACCCGCTGGCGCTTCTCAACGGGCACCTCACCCGCGCGCTGGCCGCCGCCATCTTCAGCGATCCGGCCGGCCTGACGCGGCACACCGCGGCGGCGATGCCGCTGCTGCCGGCGGCCCTCGGCCAGTACCCGACCGCCGTGGCCCGCCTGCTGCGTGGGCTGGCCCTCGCCGGGCAGGTCCGCGCCGGCCATGGTGACGACCGTCGGGAGCTGTTGTCCGAGCTGGATGAGGTGACGGGTTGGCTGGCAGCCCGCGCCGCGGCCGCCCCGGATAACTTCTTACACCTGCTGCGGCTACTCGAAGCCGAACGCGCCTGGGCGCTCGGCGACTTCCGCGCCGCCGCACTGGGTTTCGATATCGCGCGTCGCGAGGTCGCCGGCCGTCCCCGGCCCTGGCATCGAGCCCTGATCACCGAACGGGCGGCCCGCTTTCTCCTGGCCCGCAGCTACGATCACGCCGGCTACGCCCTGCTCGCCCAGGCCCGCGAGCACTACCTGGCCTGGGGGGCGAGCGCGAAGGTGGACCAACTCGACTGGGCCTACCCCGCCCTACGCCCCCTCGAGGTGACCGTCGGCGGCGAGGAGCCCACCGACGGTTCGCGTGACCGCGCTGGGGTCAGCACCGGCACCCTGGACCTGCTCGGCATCGTGGCCGCGTCGCAGGCACTCAGCGCGCAGACCAGCATCGACCAGCTGCACACCCGGGTGGTCGAGGTACTCGGCGCGATGACCGGCGCCACCGCGGTCCACCTGCTGCTCTGGGACAACGACCGGCACGACTGGCTACTGCCGACACCCGCCGGCGGTACCACCCCGATCAGCGGCACCGGCCACCAGCACGAGCTGCCGATGTCGGTGCTGCGTTACGTCCAGCGCACCGGTGAACCGCTGGTCGTGGGCGATGCCACCGGCGATGACCGCTTTGCCCGCGACCCGTACTTCACCGAGCTGGCCTGTTGCGCTCTGCTGGCGGTACCGATCCTGAGCCGGGGTAGCCCGCGGGCGGTGCTGCTGCTGGAGAACCGGCTGCTGCGTGGCGCGTTCACCACCGACCGGCTCGACGCCGTCACGCTCATCGCCGGCCAGCTCGCCGTCACGCTGGACAACGCCCAGCTGTATGCCGAGCTGACCGCGTCGCGGGCGCGGATCGTGGCCGCCGCCGACCACACCCGGCGCTGCATCGAGCGCGACCTGCACGACGGCGCCCAGCAGCGACTGGTCTCCCTGGCCCTTCGGCTGCGCGCGGCACAGGCGGGGACGCCGCCCGATTCCGGCGAGCTGGCGGTCGAGCTGGACTCGCTGGTCAGCGAGGTGACGAGCGCGCTGGATGAGCTGCGCGAACTCGCCCGTGGCATTCATCCGGTTGTCCTGGCGGAGGGCGGGCTGGACGCCGCCCTGGAGGCGCTGGCGCTGCGCAGCGCCGTGCCCGTCGAGCTGAACGTCGCGGTCGAGCAGCGATTGCCGGAACAGGTCGAGATCGCGGCGTACTACGTGGTTTCCGAGGCGCTGACCAACGCCGCCAAACACGCCGCCGCCTCGCTGGTCCAGGTCCGGGCCGACATCGTCGAGGCCGAGGGTGCCGATCTGCTGCGGGTCGAGGTCCGCGACGACGGGCGTGGTGGCGCTATGGCCCAGGGCACCGGGCTGCTCGGCCTCAAAGACCGCGCCGAGGCGCTCGGCGGACGAATCTCTTTGGACAGCCCGCCCGGATCGGGCACCACCCTGCGGCTGGAGCTTCCCCTCAGCACTGTCGGCCTCGGCAAATTTCGCTGACGCGGGGGCCACCGGCGACGCCGGTCAGGTGACGACCCGGGCAACGGACCAGGACCGCGGCACCCAGGCCCCGATCGCGCCGGCGATCAGCAGACCGATCACAGGTCGCGCAGGATCGCCGGGCGAATCCGAGGATCAGCGCCTAGAGGATTTCCCAGGTCATCGACCCGGCGCACCTCATAGAGGGTATCTGGGCAAGGACGTCGTGAAGGCGATGGATCTCCGTCCCTGCGTGCCTGACGAACCCCGGCGCGAGGGGCTCACACGGTGCGACTTCCGGCTAGCCGGTAGCGAAGTTGGCCGCCTGCGGGGAAGGCCAATCGCCAGCAGGGTGTGATCGTGGGAAGTGGCCACGGTGGCTGTCGCGGCTGCGCCAGCGCCGCCGCTCGTGCCCCTGAAGGGTCCCGCCCCTTCCTGCTCCATTCCGCTTCCGAAGGGGCATTTGCAACCAGTGACTAGCTCCAGTAGACCGTTGAGCCGCAGGGCCGTCCTTCGGGACGGGCTAGCGCTGGCC
Organism: Pseudonocardia sp. Cha107L01; assembly: GCF_052566575.1. Lineage (NCBI taxonomy): Bacteria > Bacillati > Actinomycetota > Actinomycetes > Pseudonocardiales > Pseudonocardiaceae > Pseudonocardia > Pseudonocardia sp. Cha107L01. Next base: position 1,302,531 of record NZ_CP199579.1, on the reverse strand, counting down.
GGAGTAGGCCTGCTCGCGGCCTGCAGCCGCGAAGGCTCCCCGGCGCCGGCCGCGGCTGCGCTGGTGACGCCGGACGGGCCGCAGGTGAACGCGGTGGACGCGAGCCGTTACCGGGACGGCGTCACGCGCACGTTCAGCTACAGCGCAACGCCCGGCATGGTCGACCTCGGTGGCCCCACCGTCGCGACCTGGAGCTACGACGGCGTCGTCCCCGGGCATGAGCTCCGAGTCAACGCCGGCGACCAGGTACAGATCGGTGTGACAAACCATCTGCCACAGGACACGACCATGCACTGGCACGGCCTGGCCATCCGCAACGATATGGACGGCGTCCCCCACGTCACCCAGAACCCGATTCCGGCCGGCGGGTCGTTCACCTACCGCTATGTCGTCGACGAGCCGGGCACCTACTGGTACCACCCCCACGTCGGGGTCCAGTTCGACCGCGGCCTGTACGGACCACTGATCATCGAGGACCCACACGAGCCGCTGTCCTACGACGAGGACTGGACCGTGGTGCTCGACGACTGGCTGGACGGCGTTGACGGGCTCACCCCCGAGGAGGTGTCCGCCGCGCTCAACAAGGGCATGCCCGGGATGGACAGCGGCACCGCACCTCCGAGCTCAACTCCGATGCCCGGTATGACCGGCATGAACATGCCCGGCATGAGCGGCATGAACATGCCGGGGATGAGCCCCGCGCCATCGGCCGCCCCGATGAGTGGCATGCCCATGGGTGGCAGCCCCTCACCATCGACCGGCTCGATGCCGGGATCCAGCGCGATCCTGATGAACGCGACCAGCCCGCTGCTCGGGGGCGACGCCGGCGATGTGAGGTACCCGTACTACCTGATCAACGGCCGGGTGCCGACCGCCCCCGTGACGTTCACCAGCAAGCCGGGCAGCCGGGTCCGCATCCGCTTCATCAACGCCGGCGGTGACACCGCATTCCGCGTCGCGCTCGGCGGGCACCGGATGACGGTCGTGCACACCGACGGCCACCCCATCAACCCGGTCCAGGCCGACACGCTGCTACTCGGCATGGGCGAGCGCTACGACGTCCTGGTCACCCTGGCCGACGGCGTGTTCCCCCTCGTCGCGCTGGCCGAAGGCAAGAACCAAACCGCGCTGGCGCTGGTCCGCACCGGCAACGGCGCCGTCCCGCCGGCCACCGTGCGCCCCGCGGAGCTCAACGGCACTCTCGTGGGCGGCAGCCAGGTCGGCCAACTCACCGCCGCCAGCAGCGACCGGCTCCCCGCGCACACCATCGACCAGACCATCCCACTCACCCTGACCGGCGACATGCAGAGCTACAACTGGGGCATCAATGGCAAGCGGTACAGCCTCACGGCACCGCCGCTGGCGATTCTCACCTCAGGACAGCGGGTACGGATGACCTACATCAACACCACCACCATGTGGCACCCGATGCACCTCCACGGCCACGCCTTCGCCGTCGGCGGCCCTGGGGGACCACGCAAGGACACCGTCATCGTGCTCCCCGGCGCCAGCGTCACCTGCGAGTTCGACACCAACGACCCCGGACTGTGGGTCACCCACTGCCACAACGCCTACCACGAGAACGCCGGCATGATGGGAGTGCTCGCCTACCGCACCTAACGGCCCAATCCGGGTTTACCGGCCATTCGGCTCAGCCATCGAACACCGCAGAGCCGGCGCCTTGGTCCCGGTGACCGCGATCACGGGTCTATCCCATGATCGGTGTTTCCGGCGGTTTGGTTAGTAGGTTTCAGCGGCCGGCCAGCGGTCACTGAAGGTGATGGCGAAGGCGTTGATCACGGGTTGCCAGCGCATCGTCCATCGTGCGCGGCCTGTACCGGTGGGGTCCAGGCTGCGGGTCACAAGGTACAGGCATTTGAGCGCGGCCTGTTCGCTGGGAAAGTGCCCGCGTGCTCGCACGGCCCGGCGGTATCGTGCGTTCAGTGATTCGATCGCGTTGGTCGAACAGAGCACTTTCCTGATCTCCATGTCGTAGTCCAGGAACGGCACGAATTCGTTCCACGCGCCACGCCACAGTCGGATCATCGCACCGTATTTCTTCCCCCATTTCTCCTCGAGCTCGTCCAACGCGACGAGCGCGGCATCGGGATTGGGCGCCGTGTAAATTGGTTTGATGTCGCGCTTGATCGCGTCGGCGTCTTTGCGTGAGGTCAACCGGAACGTATTCCGAATGAGATGGATAATGCACGTCTGTACGATGGTCAGTGGCCATACGTTCTCGACCACCTCGGGCAGGCCCTTCAGCCCGTCGCAGACCACGAAGAACACGTCACGCACACCCCGGTTCTTCAGATCGACCAGCACGCTCATCCAGAACTTCGCCCCCTCGCCGCCGGTGCCGGCCCACAACCCGAGCACGTCCTTGCGGCCGTCCACGGTGACGCCGATAGCGGCGTAGATGGGCCGGTTAGTGACCTGCCCGTCCCGCACCTTGGTTCTGGCGCACGTTGCGTGATCGGCCCTGTACTCGGCGTGTCGTAGGAATTTGTGGATCGGTCTCGCGAAAGATCACGGCAATGTGATCTTGAGGTGTTGCTGCCGCATCTGGAGTCGGTGGTCATCGAGGCCGTGACCGCCGGCGGCGCCGGGATAATTTTGGACGTTCGTGTCCGCGCGGCCGGGGCGGAGTGCTCGCGGTGCGGGCATGGTTCGGCCCGCGTGCACAGCCGCTATCAGCGGCGATTGGATGATGTTCCGATAGCGGATCGGGCGGTGGTGCTGCGGGTGCGGGTCCGCAGGTTCTTCTGCGACAACCCGAGGTGCGCGGCGCGCACCTTCGTTGAGCAGCCCGCGGCGTTGACCGGTCCGCGGTTGCGGCACACGTCGTTGCTGCGCTCGGCGCTGACCGCCATCGCGGTCGCGCTCGCCGGACGAGCGGGAACTCGACTGGCCGCGCGGCTGGGAATGCCGACCAGCCGCGACACCTTGCTGCGGCTGTTGCGCGGCCTGCCGGACCCACACGTCGGAAAGTTACCGGTGCTCGGCGTTGATGACTTCGCTCTACGCCGCGGCCATGTCTACGGCACCGTCGTGATCGACATGATTGGCGGCCGCCCGGTCGACCTGTTGCCCGACCGCGAGACCGCGACCCTCGAGGCCTGGCTACTCGATCATCCCGGGGTGGAGGTGATCTGCCGTGACCGCGCAGGCGCCTATGCCGAAGCAGCCCGACTGGGCGCGCCAGACGCCGTGCAGGTCGCCGATCGGTGGCACCTATGGCGCAACCTGGGCCACGCCGTGGAGAAAACGGTCAACGCGCACCGCGCCCACCTCACCCCTGTCACCTGCGCGGGCATATCTTCGGCGACAGCCGCCGGACCAGGGGCGGCGCCACCGCTGATCCGGTCTGTTCCGGAGAAGAAGATCGTCACCCGGATGCGGGAACAGCGCTCGGCGGTGCACGAACTCTGGGAGCAGGGCCTGTCGAAAGTGGCGATCGGTCGCCAGCTGGGCCTACACCCGGCCACAGTCCGCAAGCTCATCCAAGCGCGCTCGGTCGAGGACCTCACCGCCAAGACCGAGCAACGCGCGCACCTCGTCGATGAGCACATCGAGTATCTGCACCAGAGGTGGAACGAGGGTCAACGCAACGCCACCGGCCTGTTCCGGGAGATCAAGAAACTCGGCTATCCGGGCGGGGAATTGGCCGTCCAGCGCTACCTACGCCAATTCCGCGACGGTCGAGGACACGCCGCGCTACCCGGCCCGAAACCCCCAACCGTCCGCGAGGTCACGAGCTGGATCATGACCCACCCAGACCGGCTCCGCCCCGAGCACGCTCAGCATCTGAGCCAGATCCGGGAGACAGACACCGAGCTCGACCGGCTCACCACTCACGTCCGAGGATTCGCCACCATGATGACCGAGCTGCGCGGCGAAGACCTCCGACAATGGATCGTCGCCGTCGAGCAGGACACCCTGACACCGATGGCGTCCTTCGCCCGCAACCTGCGCCGCGACGAGGCCGCCGTCCACGCCGGGTTGACCCTGCAGCACAGCTCCGGCCGGGTCGAAGGCACCGTCAATAAGATCAAAATGCTGAAGCGACAGATGTTCGGCCGCGCCAACTTTGACCTCCTGCGCACGCGAGTCCTCCACGCCTGCTGATACCAACCAGCACAAATCACGCAACGTGCGCCAGAACCCGCACCTTGACCACGATGGCATCAACGAAGATCGCCACGTACACCGCGTCCAACGGCCGACTGGCCCACTCCTGCATCTCGGCCACGACCTTGTCAGTGATCCGTGAGATCGTCTCTTTCGACACCGACGCGCCATAGATTTCGGAGAAGTGCGCCGAGATCTCCCCGGTCGTCAACCCTTTCGCATAGAGCGACAACACGATCTCGTCCACATCGGTGAGTCGCCGTTGACGCTTCTTCACAATCCGCGGCTCGAACGCGCTTTCCCGATCGCGAGGAACCTCAATCCGCACCTCACCGACAGCGTCAGAAATGACCGTCTTCGATCGGGTGCCGTTGCGCACATTCGTCGACTCACGACCAGCATCGGCACGATGCCTCTCGTGCCCGAGATGCTCGGTCATCTCCTCATTAAGCGCCGTTTCCAGAACGTTCTTGGTGAACAGCTTCAACAGCCCGTTCGGACCAGTGAGCTTCAGCCCACGCTGCCGAGCCTCGGCCACCATCGCCGCCGCGGCCGCCTGCTCCGGCGACAGCCCCCGGTCCGACCCCTTGATCTTCTTCTCTGTGCTCACAGCGTCAGATGTCATCACTCACAGTGCCCATCCCGCCGGACCACGGCCCGGCGTGTCGGGCCGGAAACACCGATCTTGGAACAGTCCCGCGATCACGGCCGATTACGGGGAGCGATCTGGTCGAGTCGGCGTTGGATCTCGCCGACCGGCACGCTGGGCCCGCCGTGAGCGACGTGCAGCAGGGCCGGGTCGTGGCGCAGCACGAGGTCCAGCCCTTGCCGGACGCGGTCGGGGTGCTCGGCGAAGTAGTGCCGCAGTGGGTGGCCGGGGCGGATGCGGCCCAGGCCGAAGCCAGCTCGGAACAGGTCGCCCACCACGGCGTCGCCGTCATCGAGGAGTACGACGCTGGAGCCGGGCGTATGGCCGCCGACGGGCACCATGGTGGCGGCGACGCCGTAGGCATCGAGGCGCAGTGGCTCGCTCACGTGGATCTGGGCGGTGGCCGGGGTTGATCTCATTGAGGTAAACCAGCGGGACCCGAAGTGACAGAGTGACAGCTGTGACAGCTCGGAGCGGCTCCACCTAAGAGCGGCCCCATTAGGAGGTCAGCGCGACGGGGAGGGCTGCGGTGCCGGCGTGGCAGACGGCACGGGCGGCTCGACCTGTTTGGTGCCGGTCACCTTCCAGATCGTCCCGTTGGCCTTGGCCAGCACGTACAGCTCGCCTCTGCCGTCGATGCCGAACTTCAGGTCGACCCGGGGTTTGCCGGCCGTCAACACCTTCGGGTCGCCGGCCGTCGTGCGCATGGTGATCGCGGCGCCGGCCTCGTCGAACAGCGTCAACTCGTGAATCGTCGCCAGCTGCTTGCCCCGGCGCATCTCGGCGGCCTCGGTGTAGAACATCCGCCCGGAGACACCGTCGGCGAACACGTACTTCCCGCGCAGTTCGGGCAGCGCCTCGCCGCGGTAGACGAACCCGCCGATCACCGCGTGCCCAGTGTCGGAGCACGGCTTGATCCCCGGCGGGATGGTGTGGCCGTAGGCGGCGACCGGGTAGACGAAGCCGCGCCGGTCGTCCGCCGGCAGCTTCGTGACCAGGCAGTTCTTCGCGGGCTGGACCACGAACGGGCCCTCCCGGTCGCTCCAGCCGAAGTTGTCACCCGGGCGCACATCGTAGATCGACTCCACATTGTCCTCCCCGATGCTGCCCAGCAGCATCGAGCGGGCGCCTTCGGGGTCCCAGCTGAAGCGGTGCGGGTCGCGCAGTCCGTACGCGTAGATCTCGCCGAGGGCGCCGGGCTTGCCGACGAACGGATTGCCCCGGGGGATCCCGTACTGCTTGCCGGGGCTGGTGCCGAGCGGGTCGATCCGCAGGACCTTCCCCTGCGGCACCGTGAGGTCCTGCGGGACCTTGCTGGTCAACCCGTCGTCGGCCGCCGTGTTGACCGCCCCGCCGTCCCCGACCACGAGGTAGAGCAGGCCGTAGTCCTCGTCGCCGGGTTTGGCGGTGGGGTTGAAGTCGATCTGCTGGATGCTGTGGTACGTCCCGACGAAGCCGATGCGCATCAGCTCGCGCCGGGTCCCGTCGAACGTGGCGGCCGCCGGATCCTTGAAGGTCCACTCGACCAGCACGCTGTGCATCTGGGTGCGCGCCGGTGTCGGCCCCAGGTTCGGCTTCGCCCTGGTCAGCGCGCCGCGGGCCTCGGTGTGCACAGTGTAGAGCTTCCCGTTGCGGGCGAAGTCCGGGTGGAAGGCCGCGAACGACAGGCCCGAGCCGAGGCCCTTCTGGGTGAAGAAGTCCGGGCCGACCCGGCCACCGACGTCCAGGTACGGAGCCGGATTGCCGCCGGAGATGACGTAGAGCATCCCGTTCATGTCGGGCACGAACAGCCGCCCGGAGCCGTCCGGGATCTCGCCCAAATAGTTGATCCGGTTGTAGCGCTCCAGCCTGGCGTCCAACACCGGCGGGATCAGCTCGGACCGCGGCAGGGTGAGGAACTTGGTGAGCGTCACCCCGAAGCCGTCCGGTCGGGGCTCCGGCAGCGGGAACGACGGCGGAGTGAACGGCGGAAGCGGCAGCTCGGGGGACTGCTCCGGCGACGCGGCCGGCCCGGCCGGCGTCGGAGCCGCCGGCTCCGGGGAGCCCCCGCAGGCCGGTACCGCCAGAGTCAGCAGCAGCATCGCCCAGACCAGGCGGGTCCGCGTGCGGCGGCGCGCCGGTTCGTCATCGACCACGTGCCCCCCTAGTGCCGCATGACGCCGGGCGCCGGCCCCGCGCCGGCCGGCGTCGGGGACAGCCGCGCCGCGACCGATCGTGATCAGACTATGGGGTTTCCCGCCGGACGACCAGCGCGGAAAGGGGACGCGCGGAGCTCCTGGCCTGCCCACGAAGTGATCCCTTCGCCGCTACCCTGCGTTGCGAAGCCCCAGCCCCCGCCCAGAGAGGCACGCCTGGAGAATGGCCAGCCGATGATGTCAACGGGCACGGGGTCGACGTCCCGGTCGCGCCGCCTGTCGACGATCATCGCCGGCGCGCTGCTCGCCGTGGCCTGCTCGGCACCGCCGGATCCACCGGCGCCGCCCGACCCGGCACCGCCCCAACGGGACGAGACGGCCGCCGCCTGCGACGTCGCCGACACCACGATGACGGACGTGATGACGGCGGACAACTGGGCCCCGATCACCGCCGGAAAGTGGCGATTCCCGGGGACAGAAGCGATCCTCGCCGAGGCCGGAACGGAACGTCCTGGTCCTCGCCGTCCGTTCGAGTATGCGGTGTTGTCGGCGGGCTCGGAGTTCGGCTCGGTGCAGATCGAGGGCGAGGTCCAGCTGGACTCGACTCTCGACGACAGTGCCCGGGACGCGATCATCGTGTTCGGCTACCGCTCCGACACGGAGTTCTACTACGTCCATCTCTCCACCGCCAACACGTCCTACGCGCACAACGGCATCTTCATCGTCAACAACACCGATCGGCGACGAATCGACGATCAATGGGACGCGAGCCGCAAGAAGGGTGCCGCGCCCGCGATCACCGACAAGCGGTGGCATCGGGTACGGGTGCTGCACTGCGCCGACCTGGGAACGATCGCGGTGTACCTGGACGGCTCACGGATTCCGCTCATGACGGCCACGGACACGAGTTTCAACTCCGGCAGGGTGGGCTTCGGGTCGTTCGACAACACCGCCCGACTCCGCAACCTCTCCCTTGCCGGGTCGGCCGGAACCCGGTGAGCAGGACACGCCCTAAGCAACTCCTGGAGAGCCCGCCGCGGAGTATGCTCAGCGCGGCATCGAGTCGGCCGTCGCGGCCAGGCAGCCGGTCGTCGTCGGCGCATACCGCTTCTGAGCTCTCTACGGGACTTCGACGGTTGGCGTGGGCCGCCCACGCGTCGGCGGCACTGTCAGTCGGCGCTTGCGACCTTCCCGTAGGTCAGCTCGGAGGCACCGCCGTTGTTCAGCGCCTCGGTCACCAGATCGAGGTCCAGGATGCGGGACTCGTGGTAGTGCACGAACTTCCAACCCTCGGAGAACCGCCGCAACACGATGCTGGCCCGAAAAGGGGCCACGTACAGATGCTCGCTGCCCGGGAACTTCGCCGAGGCCAGCGCGGAGAGGTAGACGGTGGCGATGTCGCCACCGTGCACGTGGATGCGGATGTCGGTGTCCTCGATCTTGGCGATGCCCTCCAAAGAAGCCGGGATCTGTTCCTCCCAGTAGGTCTTGATCTCGGCATAGGTGGTGAGCACCCGGGCGTTCTCCTCGGACTGGTAGACGATGTCCTCATAGTCTTGAGGCCAGAACGTCAGCATTGTCACTGAGTCGACCGTGCAGAATGCTCCGATCCAGCTCTGCAGCATGGAAGTGATGTCGTCGTTGTTCGTCACGGTGATTCTCCTCAGCCCACTCGGCCCGGAACGGTCATATTTTTCGGGATGACGCTGTTCGGCATCGTGAAATGCGGGATGATGTATTTACCCCACCGCTCGAGCTGCTCCATGATTCCTTGGTGGGTGTGCCCGTCGATGCGAAACCCAACGTCGTCGTAGCCGAGCATCTCAAGCCGCTCGATCTTGTCGATGATCTGCTCCGCCGTACCGACGAGCACGTTCGGCGTGCGCTCCACGAGCCCACTGATATCGCCGGTCTCGATCACGTCTCCCACCGACTCCCGAATCTGCTTCATGTAGGCGTAGCTGGGTGCGGCCTCCGCGAGGGGCTCGTAGAACATCTCGAGCACCGGGCCGAGGAAACTCATGGCGATCGGGCCGCCGACCTCGATGGCTTCTGTCTCGTCGTTGCCCACATACCCGGTGAACGCGGTGAAGTTCTTGGTGGAAGGCCTCGTACCGGCACCCCACTCCGTCTCGCAGGCCTTGCGTCCCTCCTCGTACGCATCGGACTGTTTACGCAGGTGATCCCAGCCCATCCAGTTGTCGTTGCTGAGCACGCCGATGCCGAGCTGACCGGCGTGCCGGTGGCTCTCCAAGCTGGTAGCGACCATGAACATCGGCGGAAACGGCTGCTGTACCGGGCGGGGGCACAGGCTGACCTCGGGAATCTGCAGCAGCTTGCCCTGGTGGGAGAAGGTCGGCTGCGAGAGGGCCTTCTGAATGATCTCGACGGACTCGAGCATCTCCGGGCGGGTCTGCTCGGCGTCTCCGCCGAAGGCGCCGAGCTGGGTCAGGTGGTTGCCTCGGCCGACGCCGAGCTCAGCACGCCCGTCGGAGACGATGTCGAGCGTGGCGATGCGTTCGGCCACCCGCAGGGGATGGTTGAAGGCGAACGGCAGCAGCACGATCGCGTGCCGAATACGGATACGTGAGGTGAGTGCGGCGACAGCCCCGTAGAGGACCTCCGGCGCGGATACGCACGACACCGGGCTCATGAAATGCTGCTCGGATGTTCCCCAGGTGTGGAAGCCCATTTCCTCGGCGAATCTGGCCTCTTCCAAGACCTCTTTGTATCGACGATGATGAGTCGTTCCGAGTGGAGTCTCTGCCTCCGTTGCGACCATGAAACGCATTGCAGTCCTCCGCATCGTGCTCACCCGAAAGAAAGTGCTCTTCGGCAGTGCGGGAAGCTTAGGAGCAGATCCTGGCGGAGGGAATGGCACACATGACCAAAGGTTCGCCAAGGGTTGCGGCAGACGATCCAGGTCCCCGCCGACCCAACGGCGACATGCCTGCGGCGGTCTCCACCGTCGAGGAGGGGTTGGCGGCCATCGCCGCCGGGCTCGCAGAGGACGAGATGGCGAACGCACGCGTACTGGCGGACGACATCGTGCCGCTGATGCCCGACCTCGGGGCGGAGGGTGAGCACCAGATTCTGCTCAGTTGCCAGGCCAACATCCGGATCGTCGTGCAGCTGCTGCGGCGACCCTCCGTAGCGGGAGGAGGTCCGGTCACGGGCGATGACGTCCCGACGCCGCCACCCCCACCGTCGGAGACTCTGCGGTACATGGACATGTTGGTCCATCGGTCACTGGACGTGGAGTCGTTGCTGGACGGTTACAGGGTCGGGCATGCCGCGCTGTGGCGCAGCTGCGCACGCATCGCATTCGAGCGCGTCGACGACCCGACCCTGCTCAGGCCGGTGCTCGAGGCAACCTCCGAGATCGTCTTCCGCTTCATCAACGCCGCCCTGCGCCGGTTGCGCGAGGAGTACCGAAGCTCCCGGCTGGCACACCTGCGCTGGCCCACCGCCCGGAAGATCGCGGTGATCCACGACCTGCTGCATCTGCGCACCGACCCTGATCCCGCCGAGCTGAGCATGGTGCTCGGCTACGAGGTGTCCCGTCGCAACGTGGGCTTCGTGGTTCGTGTCGAAGATGATCCGAGCGGGTCTGAGGCGGCGACCGCGGCAGTGCTGGCCGAGCGGATCGCTGCGCTGTCACCGGGCTCGGGGCGACCGCTCGTGCTTCCCACCGGTGGCAACAGCGCCTGGATGTGGATTGCCGTAACGAACCCAATCGACGGGCCCATCACCCCGGACTACCAGCTGGCGATCAGCCGGCTCGGGGAGAAGGTCGGTGCCACGGTCGGCATTGGTGAGCCGGGGGACGGGTTGACTGGGTTCCGGGAGACGCACGAGCAGGCACAGGAAGCGCTCGATACCGCCCTGCGGATCGGCCGACCGTTGGCCCGGTACGGCTCGGTCGCGTTGATCTCGGTGTTGAGCAGTCATCCGGAACGGGCGCGCCGGATGATGCGGTGGTATCTCGGCCCGCTCGCAGGGGATACCCCTGCAAACGATCGGCTGCGCGAAACCCTGCGGATGCTGCTCGACACCCACCTCAACCAGCGCGAGGCGGCCAGGCGGATGCGCGTGCACGCGCATACTGTGGGCTACCGGCTGCAACGCATCGAGGAGCTGCTGGGATGCCCCGTCACCGAGCGGGCCATCGAGCTGCATGCGGCCCTGGCTATCTACGACACCCTGCCGTCGAGCACGTGAGAATCGATATTCGATCCTCAGGTCCAGAGCGCATGCGATTGCCCCACGGGCGAACGACCTGGACCGGCGTCAGGTGCGGTACTCGAGGACACGCCAGATGATCTCTTCGATCGATTCGGCGACCGTCGCTTGGCGGGTGGGGTCCCTGAGGATCTGATGGCATGATCGCTCGAACATCCAGGTGAAGATCTCGGCGACGGTGTCGGGGTCGTGTGGACCGTCGCTGCGCCCGGCCCAACGTGCGCGGAACTGCTGGGCGGATTTGTCGGCGACCTCGTGCATCGCCGCGCGCCAGGTATCGGCCATCGCGGGGTCGTACTCGGCGACTTCGATGATCGCCGACAGCACGGCGCGATTCTCGGCCCAGCGCGCGACGATGTTGGTGATCATCGCGCTGAGCGTCTCGCGCTTCAGGGTGGGGTCCGCGAGCGCCTCGGCTCCGATCTCGTCTCGCCATGCGACCTGGTCGGCGGCGAGCGCGGCGACGAGCTCGGACTTGTCGCGGAAATGCAGATAGAAGGTCGCGCGCGACATCCCGGCCTGCTCGACGATGTGCTCGACCTTCAACGCGGCAAAGGTCGTTCCGTCAGCGAGCAGGTCCTTGGTCGCGGCGAGCAGCGCGTGACGCGTGGCCGCGCGGGTGCGCCGGCGGTCCTCTGTTCTGATCTCGGATTTGCTCATCGATGCGGTCGGCCCTTTCCGGGTGCAAGCTTGACACAAGGCTAATAGATGGGCAGTCTGTCTATCTACTTCAGGAAGTCGGTGATCCTCGGCCAGCGCTGGCAACGCCCCTGGCCCGGGCAAGTGAAGGAGATCCTGATGGCGACAACCTCTGCCCCACCGGCGGCGGCAACTCCTGACGCTGCCGCGGTCGTTCCGAAGCGCACGCGACCGATCACCTGGTGGGCGGCGCTCGGTTTCGGGTTTCTCGCGTTCGCCGCCTACCTGATCGTCGCCTGGCTCATCGCGGGCGAGGCGCACCGCGTTCCCACCGGCCCGACGCCGCTGCCCACCTGGATGCAGATCGCGCTGAGCATCCAGCAATGGGGTTTGTTCGCGGGCATGCTCGCCCTGATCTGGTTCAAGGCGGTCAGGCCACGGATGCGCACCGGGTCGTTCACCTTCGACGGCCTGATGATCCTGGCCTTCGCGCTGCTGTGGTGGTCCGATCCGCTCTACAACTACTTCACTCCCGGCTTCAACTACAACGCGTATTTCGTCAACTTCGGCTCCTGGGTCGGGCACGTCCCGGGGTGGATGTCGCCCAACCCCCAGAACATCCCCCAGCCTCTGCTCTGGCTGCCGGGCGTGTACACGTGCGCGTTCTTCTTGATGGTGGTGATCGTCAATGCGCTGTTCCGCAAGACACGCCAGCGCTACCCCTCGATCAGTGCCGTGAGCATGTGGTTCATCGCGTTCATTCCGATGGCGGTGGTCGGCACGCTGTGGGAGGCGCTGTTCATGATGATGGGCTCCCACCACTACGGCTCATCGATCCGCTGGCTGGCGCTGAACGCGGGCCACTACTACGAGTTCCCTGTCTATCAGGGCATCACCGCCAGCCTCCTGTACACGACGTGGGGCTCCCTGCGGTACTTCCGCGACGACCGGGGACGAAGCTTCGCCGAGCACGGCATCGACCAGCTGAACGTCTCCGACAGGACGAAGGGCTGGATGCGCTTCTCCGCGGTCTCCGGCGCGATCACGGTGATCTTCTTCGCCTTCTACCACGTGCCCAACGCGCTGATCGCCTTGCGCGGCGACGCCTGGCCCCAGGACGTCCAGGAGCGCTCGTACTTCACCTCCGGGGTGTGCGGCCCCGGCACCGACGTGGCCTGCCCGGACCCGCGCGTCCCGTTCTCACGCGGGGAGTCGTCGCTGCGCATCGCGCCCGACGGCACGCTCGTCACACCCAAGGGCACCACCGTGCCCGCCGCCCCGACGCAGTCCACCGCCGGGTGAGGGAAGCGACCGTGGCACCGGCGACAACAGACGCTTCTCTCCCGGCCGGCCAGCGGGACAGCTCGCGGGCCGCGGGCACGGTGAACTTCTGGGCGGCGCTCGGAGGAGTCGTCGCGGTCTCGTTCGTATACCTCCTGGTGAGGTGGGCGCTCTCCGACGACTTCGCCCCGCCCGATCCGGGGCCCGACCACTACAAGTACCTGTGGTGGCTGCGCACGGTGGAGGTCGCCAGCGTCCTGGCCGTCCTGAGCTTCGGGTGGTTCACGGTCATCCGACCATGGCTGCGGACTCGACGGGTGCCGTTCGACGGCAAGCTACTGCTGGGGCTCATGCTCGCCTACCAGGTCGACCCCATCCTCAACTACTACAACCCGAGTTTCCTGATGAACGCCCACTCGGTGAACCTCGGGGCGTGGTCGAACGGGATCCCCGGGTACTCCAGTCCCGGCCAAGGGCAGATGGCGGAGGGCTTCTTGTGGGCGATGCCGCTGTACATGTACTTCGGCCTGCTGGCAGCCATCATCGGCGGCCGGGTGCTCGCATGGCTGGGACAGCGCTTGCCCTCGGCCAGCAGCGTGTCGCTCTACGCCATGCTGTTCGTGCTCGTCACCATCGGTGACTTCTTCGTCGAGTTCACCGCGCTGGTCTACCCGCAGCTCTACGTGTTCGCGGGTACGCCGACGTTGCTGACGCTGTTCGCCGGGCAGATTTATCAGTTCCCCGTCTACCACTGCGTGTTCGCCGCGGTTTTCGCGGTGATGATCACGTGGCTGCGCCAGTCGCGCGACGCCGCTGGCGTATCTGCGGTCGAGCGCGGACTTGACCGACTCGCCGTCGGTGGCCGGATCAAGGGCCTGCTGTCGTTCCTCGCGATCACCGGATGGGCGACGGTATCCGCGCTGGGGTACTTCCTGCCCTTCGCGTGGATGTCCATGCAGGCCGACAGCTATCCCCAGCTGCCCTCCTACCTGACGACCTCGGCGTACTGCGGTCAGCCCCACACGCCGCTGTGCGCCTCGCAGTACCTCAAGCAACTTAAGTCCCATGACCGCTGAGCGCAGCTCTCGTCAAAGAGGAACCCGCCATGACACGACCGCCAGCGCCCCGCTCGTCTCACGACGCCTCGCCACCGCACGCCGACCGTCCGGTCCGCCTCGAGGAGTGCGACGTCGTGGTCATCGGAGGCGGACACAACGGCCTGGTCGCCGCCAACTACCTCGCCGACGCCGGGTTGTCGGTGACCGTCCTCGAGGCCAACCCGCGCGTCGGGGGCATGACCTCCTGCCATCGCCCGATCGCGCAGGCACCCGGCCATCTCATCAACTCCTTCTCGGTCGATGCGTTCTTCTGGGACGCTTTCCCGCCGTCCAAAGAGCTCGAGCTCGAGCGCTACGGGCTGCGGCACACGGTGATCGACCCCGGTCACGTGTACCTCGGACCCGAAGGCGAGTCGATCGCGTTCTGGGTCGACCCCGCCCGTACCGCCGAGGAGATCGCGCGCTTCTCCCCCGCCGATGCCCGGGTCTACCTCGAGTTCGCGCGAATGCTGGACGGCTTCGCCGACATGGTCTTCGCCATGGCCGTCACCAACCCCACGCGGCCCGAGCCCGCGGCACTGCGCCAGGTCCTCCGTGGCGCCGTGAAGTCCCGCAAGGACCTGCGCGACATCGTTTCGATGGTCGCCTCGTCGATCACCGAGATCGCGATCGAGCGCTTCGAGCACCAAGTCGTACGCGACGCCATCCACGCAACCTGCGGCTCGACGATCCCTAACAACCAGAGCGGCTCCGGCGTGGCTTTCCTGTGGATGGCCACGATGCACCGCTTCGCTTGCGAGCGACCGATCGGTGGCGTCCAAGCGATCCCGGACGCGCTCACGAGACGCCTGCGGCAACGGGGCGGGACCGTCCACTGCGACGCCATGGTCCAGGAGATCCTCGTCAGCAACAACCGGGCGGTGGGAGCCCGTCTGGTCGACGGGCGCGAGATCAAGGCACGCACCGCGGTACTGGCGGCGTGCGACCCGCGCCAGACGCTCGAGCGACTATTGCCCACCGACACCCTGTCGTCCACCGAAAACAGGCGCGTGCGGGCAATCCCGACCTCGAATCTCAACTACGGCCAGGGCAAGGTCGACATCGCGCTGTCGGGTCGCCTACAGCTCTCGCGCCATCAGAAGTGGCGCCGCGACGACCTGGACCTGCGCAAGCCCTCCCACACGCTGGGTACCGAGGCGGCCATGGAGCGAACGTTCGCGCGGTCCGCCGCCGGCCTGCTCGCACGCGACGGAGAGTGGTCGATCTGGCCAGTGATCCCCACCGCCCTGGACCCCTCGCAAGCCCCGGGTGGCCAGGACACCCTCTACCTCTACGTCGCCGTCGCCCCCTACCAGCCCCAGGACGGATGGGAAACCACGAAGGAAGACTTCGGACGCAGCGTGGTAGCCCAGGCCGCGCAGTACTACGACGGCCTCCAGGAACTCGAGATCGGCCGCCAAGTCCTCACCAACCACGACATCGGCAACCTCGTCAACGCCACAGGCGGCAACATCACCCACGTCGACATGACCCTCGGACGCGCGGGCCCGCTGCGCCCCGCACGCGGGTTCGGCGGCTACCGAACACCGGTCGACGCGCTGTTCCTCACCGGTGCCGGAACGCACCCGGGCGGCGGCATCACCGGTGGACCAGGCTACGTCGCCGCGCGAGAGCTCCTACGGCGCGGCACGGTCGGCAAGCGCCCTCACACGCTGCGCAGGGCCCGGGCCGTCGTGAGCCAACGGTCAACGCCGACTCCCGCTACGTCGACCCGACCCACCTGATCTGCCCGGGCTACAGCGAGGAGACCGCAGCAGCGGACAACGACGCCGGAGCCAGTTCAGAACACGACACGGCGAACATTGAACTGTCACGAAGAACGGTTACTCCAATGGACGAGCAATCTGCGGCTCCCGAGGACAATGGGTTCGAAGCGCACCCCTCGGATCAGCTCGACCGACTCATCGACGGACAGGACGAGGCACTTGCCGCGCACCACCCATATGGCGCGCTGGCCCGCGAGCTGACGAGCGCCCTCGTGGAGACCGGATTCGACCTCCAACATCGCGCCCCCCAGGACGCAGTTGCTGGCGTCTGTCTGACCCCTTCGACCGACGGCGTGACGATCGCGTGGATCCAGCACGCCCGACAGACGGAGCACCACGCACCAGGGAACACGATCTATGAAGAGATCCAGCAGACGATGAATTACGCCCTCGCTGATGTCCTCACCGCCCTCGGCTTCGAGGTCGAAGAGGGTGGCCAGGACAGCGCAAACATCGTGACAGGCCGACGCGAACACCGCTGATCGACTAGTGAAACGCACCCGCCGGGGGGTCGCGCCGTGATCGTTTGCGCCACCTACCAGTCGGTGCTCACCCCGCTGCCTGTCTCCTGGCTCGCTCATGGATCGGCGGGACGTACTCGAGGATCCGACCCAGATCACGGAAGCCAAGGCTGACGTAGACACGCTCGGCAACCTCCGTGGACTGCAGGCTCGCGGTACGACATCCGCGCGCGAGCGCGTCGTGCAGGTGGGCGGCGGTCAGCGCCGTCCCCACCCCGCGTCGCCGCGCACGCTCCAGTGTCGTGACGTTGTAGATGCCGCAGTCACCGCCGCGGTCGAAGGCCAGGGCGGTGGCCACGCTCTCGCCGTCGAGACACGCGACCAGGACGTGGAAGGCGGTGTGATCGGCACCGCTCAGCAGACCAGGGGGCACGGCAAGGATGCGCAGGCACTCGAGCCAGTCGGACGGCCCGAGTTCGATGTCCGGGCGGGGCAGGGGAATGTCGTCGAGCGTCATGCCCATCGCGCGCGTCGACTCCTCGAGGGTGTATCCGCGCTGCTCAAGTTCGCCGCGCATCGCCGTGTCGCTCTCGTGCACCCAGGCGGCAAAGTGTGTGATACCGGCGGAGTCGTACACAGCCTCCGTCACGGCCAGGGCGTCGGCCCGGTCGGCATGGGCGAGACCGCGCTGCAGGAGCACGTTGTTGTAGACCGCACGCTCGGGCTCGTTGGGGAAGACCGCCGCGACACCGCCTCGGAAGTGCTGCACCGAGGCACCGCTCGCCCCCCTGGCATACTGCTCCCAACTGGAGAGCAGGGTCTCCGCTCCGCGCAGATACAGGTCGACATCGGTCAGCCGCGTCATCGCACGTACTTCCCCAGAGTCGATGAAGATCGAGGGGGAACGCTGCGTGACGCGGGGTCGAGCTCGAGGTCGAGCCACACCCGGTCGCGCAGCATGATGCCCGCGACCTCGCTGTTCGGCGGATACCCGCTCGCTTCGGTGAACGCGTCACGCTCGACCGAGCGCATGCGAAAGCCCTGCCGCTGGTAGAAGCGGAGATTGTCGATATCCGCAGCCGCTGTCGCAACCCGTACCCGCGCCACTTCTTCGGCGGCGAGCAGCGTCAGAGCTGCCTGGACCAGTCGCTGACCGACACCTCGCCCCTGTTGGTCTTCGCGCACCGCCATGTTCTTGATCTCGGCAAGACCGGGTGCGCCGGCGTTCACCAACTGCAGGTGCCCGACGATGTCGCACCCCGTCTTCGCCACGAGGACCCGCCCGAAGGACAGGTACGAGTCAAGCTCGGTCGCGGAGTCCTCCGCCAGCTCGAACAGCGCGCGGAGTGCACTCCGGTCGCCAGCATACCACTCAATAGCCACCGAGGGCTCGACCACCCTGTCGAACAGGCGCCTCGGCACTAGGACGATCCTCCGGTGATCGGGGTCCTCGACGGTGACAGCGCCGTTCTCCCACCAGACAGGGGTCTCCGCCTGAGCCGGTGGATGACCGATCTTGGCCAGCCGGCCGGCGACCGATGCCACTTGAGTTTGGTCGTCAAAGTAGAGCACGAGCAGGTTTTCGCTGGTGGGCGGAAGGCACAGGTGGCCGAGGTCGCCCTGACGGAACTCGAGGTAGTGCTCCGCGCCGGGCAATCTGAGCAACACGCTCCGAGAGCTGGCGTGGTTGACAGAACGATCCAGCTCGGAGAGTCCGAGCCCGTCGCAATAGAAGCGAACGAGTTCATCAAGGTGCCCGGTGGGGTCCACGGTGCACACTTGTCGGAAAGTGGTCACGGGCGACCCGGGCTGGCCGGTCGTGATGATCTGCCCCTCTCGGTGATCACACGCTTGGGTGCTAGCCCGCCAGACAGCCGAGGTTGTTGGCTGGGCGACGCGTGCGCTCACGATTGAGCAATTGCGACAATCGCGGACACACCATTGGCAGCGCCAAATGCGTCATTCGGGCTTGAGGGCGGCTGCAGCGAACGACACGTTGAACCGGTCACACCAGATCGTCACGCTCGGCAGCGCGGCGAGATCGACGTCGGGTGGCAACGGATAGTTGGAGCTGCCGATGTTGCCCTTGAGCTCGCCGAGGTCGACGTGGCGGTCGTCGTCAAACACATACCAGCCGTCCCGACCCTCGGTAACCGGCGCGGCGGCCAGCCACACTTGCAGCAACGGAGTCACTGGTACGCAGGTCCTCCAGCCGCAGCACCCGCGAGTTGTCGGCGAGTCGCATGACCACCACCGTGCCGGTACTCGCGTGCTCGTGGCTGACCAGCTGGCCCCTCGCCAGCACCGCTGGCGCCATCGGGCCGTCAAGCAAGGTAACGGACTCGGAAACTCCGGGGGGCGACTCGTCGATCGTCCGATCAATCACCAGCTTCCAGGGCTCGAACACCCCAAGGGCCACAACGAATAGGGCGACACCGCCCGCGAGCAGGATCTGGACAGGGCGTCGGGGCAGCGGCGAAGGGCGAGAGGCGCGACGACTCATACAGGTCTAGAGTCGGATGCCGTCCCAGACGTTACACATCAAGCTTCGACCAGGTTTCAACCTGAGACCGACCGCGTAGCTCGAGCAGGGGGAGCAGGTCGCCGGTCATGTCGACGGGTTCCACCAAGTGGACCGTTCCCGTGGGCCCTTCCACGCACCGGAACCGGTCCCGGGTGCTATCGAGCGTGCCAACCGCGGAAGGCGTCGAGGAGGCTGTCCCGTGCCTGAGCGGACAGGGTTTCGGGCGGCAGTTGGCCGAGTTCCCGAATGGTCACGCGGAACTGGTCAAGGTAGCGTTCGCAGCCCTCACAGATGGCCAGGTGCTCGACAAACCGAGCCTGGGTATCCGGGTGCATCGAGCCGTCCAGGAACGCGGTGACCAGCTCGACGAACTTGTTGCAGTCCACGCTCAGCGGCCCTCCCCGGCGGTCGAGGTAGCCAGGTAGCCGGCCAACCGTTCGCGCACCACCGCGCGGGCCCGATGCAGCAGGACGCGCTGGTTCGCGGCGGAAATCTGGAGCAGGTCGCATACCTCCTCGGAGCTCTGCCCATCCAGGTCGCGCAGGCTGATCACGATGCGCTGCCGGTTCGGGAGCTCACCGAGCACCCCGGAGATCACAGTACGCACCTCACCGCGCAGCGCGGTGGCCTCGGGCGAGGTCCACTCGGCCGGGAACTGCCGCCAATGACCCGGGTAGGCGCCGTCGGCACCCTGGAAACGGGTCGGGTCGACGGTCGGGCCGTGGTCCTCGTCCTTCGGTAGCAGGCTGGTCCAGGGAATGCTGCGCCACTCCCGGCCACCGCGCTTCTTGGCCGTGTTGACCAGGATGCGATACACCCAGGTCTTGAATGCCGACCGGCCCTCGAAACCGCAGAGGCCGTTGAGCACCGCCAGCCAGGTGTCCTGGACGACCTCCTCGGCCGAGGCGTGGGTGGAGACGAACGAGCGGGCCAGCCGCAGCATCGAGGACGACCATGCGTCGAGCACGCTGGCAAACGCCGCGCTGTCCCCGTCGCGCAGTGCCGCCACCAGCACGTCGTCCGGGGGCAGGGTCACCCGCGGAATATACGGGCATCTCGCCGATCCGCCGGTTCATTGCGTCAGTTGCTCGGGTTCCCGGTCGGTCGGTTCGGCCGTTCGGCCGCCGCGCAGCAGGGCCAGCGCCCCAGCCGGGAACAGCAGCACCGACAACAGCCCCGCGCACACCAGCGCGGCGGCCGTCACCGGTGTCATCAGACCGATGAGCACGCCGATCTGTGTCGCGGTGACGATGAACGGCAGCGACGTGGCCTGCAACAGGCCGGCGGCCAGCGCCGACCGGCGGCCGAAACGCTGTGCGTAGAGCACCGCGGGCAGACCCCGCGCCAGCAGTAGCGCCACCAGGAACAACGGCACCCGCAGCAACGCGGTCGGGTCCGCCAACAATCCACCCAGGTCCAGGCGTAACCCGCTGGTCACGAAGAAGACCGGGATCAAGAAGCCGTAGCCGATAGCGTCCAGCTTGATCCGGAACCGGGGGTGCGACGTACTGTCCCGGTCGAGCAGGCCCACCACGGCGCCGGCCAGGAACGCACCGAGAATGCTCTCCAGCCCGAACGCCTCGGCCAGCGCGACAAAGGCGACCAGCAGCACGACCGCGGCCCGCACCCGGATCTCCGCCGTGGTGTCCTGCAGCCGGGTCAGGGTGGCACCGAGCCGCATCGAGCGCCCGGCCAGCGACACCACGGCCGCGGTCACCGCCACCAGGACGACGAACATGCCCAGCAGCACGATCCGGCCGCCGGTGCCGCCGCCGGTGGCGGAGAACAGCAGCGACAACAGCACCACCGCGGTGAAGTCGGCGATCGAGCAGGCCGCGATCACGGTCTGCCCGAGCCGGCCCTCGGCGCGGTGGGCATCTTTGAGCACCGGCACCACCAGCCCGAGTGAGGTCGCGGACAGGCTGATGGCCAGCAGCAGCGGGCTGCGCACCCAACCCGCCGCGGCGAACCCCAGCCCGGCCAGCAAGCCGACCACCAGGGTGATCACGTAGCCCAGCAGTGCCAGACGCAGCACCGGGCCGCGCAACAGGTGTACATCGATCTCGAGCCCGGCCAGGAACAGCAGGAACGCCAGTCCGAGCAGGGACACGATCTGGACCGGCAGGTCCGGGTGCACCCAGCCCAGCCCCGAGGGGCCCACGACGATCCCGACCACGATCTCGAGCACGACGGCCGGGATCCGCAGCTTGGGCACCAGGGCGAGAGCGAGCGGGGCGCAGAGTGCGATGGCGGTGACGGCGAACAGGTTGACGAAGGCGACGTCGGGCATGGCGACCAGTCCTTGATGCTCGGCGCCGGGTCAGCGGTAGTCGGGGTTGGCGAAGTCGAACCGGCAGCCGGCATCCCACTCACTGCGCTGGTTGCCCTGGGCCGGGATGCCGCCGGCGTCTTTGAGCATCCGGGCCAGGTGCATCAGGTTCCAGGTCATGAACGTGGTGTTGCGGTTGGTGAAGTCGTTCTCCGGACCGCCCGAGCCCGGGTCGAGGTAGGACGGGCCGGGGCCGGCCTCGCCGATCCACCCGGAGTCGGCCTGCGGCGGGATGGTGTAACCCAGGTGCTGCAGGCTGTACAGGATGTTCATCGCGCAGTGCTTGACGCCGTCCTCGTTACCGGTGATCAGACAACCGCCGGCCCGGCCGTAGTAGGCGTACTGACCGGCCGCGTTGAGCAGGTGCGAGCAGGCGTAGAGCCGTTCGATGACCTGCTTGGTGATCGAGCTGTTGTCGCCGAGCCAGATCGGCCCGGCGAGCACTAGGATGTCGGCGGCCAGCACCCGTTCGTACAGCGCCGGCCAGTCGTCGCGCGCCCAGCCGTGCTCGGTCATGTCCGGCCAGGTCCCGGTGGCGATGTCGTGGTCGATGGCGCGCACCACCTCCGCCGCGACGCCGTGCTTCTCCATGATGTGGCGGCTGACGTCGATCAGACCTTCGGTGTGACTGCGCTCCGGAGAGCGTTTGAGGGTGCAGTTGATAAACATCGCGCGCAGGTCGTCGTAGCGTGGCTCAGTAGCGGTCACGACTGTCCTCCTCGAGAGAATGTGCGGGTCAGAGCAGCTCGGCGTCCTGTTCGACGCACAGCAGGGCGGGTCCTTCGGAGTTGAACAGTGCGGTCATCGCGTCGTCGAGCCGGTCGCGGGATTCGACGCGGATCCCGGTGGCGCCGCACAGCTCGGCGTAGCCAGCCCAGTCGGGGTTACGCAGCGAGGTCTGCCAGACCGGGTAGCCACCGGCCAGTTGCTCCTTGCTGATCTTGCCGAGCGCGTTGTTGTTGAGCAGCACGTGCTTGATCCCGATGCCGTACTTCACCGCAGTGGTCAGCTCCATGGCATATTGCCCGAAGCCCCCGTCACCGGTCACCGCGACGATCGGGCGACCGGGCGCCGCCGCCCACGCGCCGAGCGCGGCCGGGTAGCCGAAGCCGATCGAGCCCAGGTACCCGGACATCAGCACCGGCTGGCCCTTCGACTCCAGGTACCGGCCGAGTGAGTAGGCGTGGTTGCCGACGTCCACGGTCACTACCGCGTCGGCCGGCAGGTGTGCCGACAACACCTCGAACACCGCCGCGGCCGCCACCCCACGGCCCCGGTCGTCGCGGGCTCGGCGGGCCTTCTCCGCTCGCCAGATCTGCCACCGCGCGGCGATGTCGCCGCGCTGGTCCTCCGCCTTGACCTCGCCGAGCGCGGCGCTCAACGCGGCAACGGTGAGCCTGGCGTCGCCGAGCAGCGCGGTGGTCACGGCGTCGAACCGGCCGATCGCGGCGTGGTCGTCGTCGATCTGCAAGATCGGTTTGTAGGCGGCGATCCCGGTGTGGTTTGCGAACGAGGCAGCGATGACGATCAGCAGGTCGGACTCGTTCATCAGCCAGCTGGCCACCGGCGTCCCGCTGCGGCCCAGTACCCCGGCACCGAGCGGGTGCGTGTCGGAAACCAGGCCCTTGGCCTTGAACGTAGTCAGCACTGGGGCGCCGAGCTTCTCGGCGAGCACCCGCACCTCCTGGGCCGCGTCCCAGGCACCGTGCCCGACGACCAGCACCGGCCGGCGGGCGTCACGAACCAGTGTCGCGGCGCTGACCACGGCGCTTTCCGAAGGGCGCACCATGCGGTCGTCCCGACGCCCGTCGGGTGCTGCCGCCGGTGTCTCGCTGGGTTGCACCTGGACCTCGTCCGGTAGCACGAGATGAGCCACCCCGCGCCGGTCCACCGCGTGCTTGACGGCCAGCGCGGCGAGTTCGGCGTGGTCGCTGCCGCTGTGCACGGTGGTGGTGGACACCGACACGTCCCGGAACACCGCCGATAGGTCGAGGTCCTGGAAGGCGCCGCGCCCGAGCACCTTGGAGGGCACCTGGCCGGAGATCGCCAGCACCGGGGCGCCGTCGAGCTTGGCGTCATACAACCCGGTCAACAGGTTCGTCGAGCCCGGTCCGGCGATCGCGAAACACACCGCCGGGCGCCCGGTCAGCTTTCCGTAGGCACTGGCCGCGAACGCCGCCGCGCCTTCGTGCCGAATCCCGATGTAGGTCAGCTCGCCGCGCTGCTCGGCCCGCCGCAGCGCTTCGGCGAAACCGAGGTTGGAGTGCCCGACCATGCCGAACACGTGGCGAACACCCCAGGCCACCAGCGTCTCGACCAGCACGTCGGCGACCGTGCGGGCCGGCGGCGCGGGCTCCGGCAGCCGCACAAACACGCCGTCCTCGGCCTCGCGCACCGGGTAGGTGGTCACGCCGTCGGAGAATCCCGAAGGGGGTTTGCCGGTGATCGGGTCATAGTCGTAGCCGTGCCACGGGCAGCGCAGCCAGCCCTTCTCGATCGAGCCCTCCCCGAGCGGGCCGCCCTGGTGCGGACACCGGTTTTCCAGCGCGCCCAACTGCGCGCCGCAGCGCGACAGCGCGACACTCCGCCCGTCGACAACGACGGTGCGGACCCGGCCGTCCTCGGGCACATCCTCGGGATTGACCTGGTGCCAGCCGTCGTCTGCCATGTAACGCCTCCTGGTGCCGCGAACACTGGATGGGGGCCAGGCATGCTCAGTGCCCCGAGCTGGCCCAGGCGTTACACGAGGAGACCAGATGACCGCAACCGGCTCAACGAACCTGATCGCGACCAGGCGGGCGCTGCACGGCGTGGCCGAGCTGGTGCTCGCCGGCCCGCAATACGGGCCGGCGGGTCGATCCGGCTACGGGCCACCCCCGGCGGCTTCGGCACCGTGATCGACCCGCACTGCATTGGTCCGAGGGGCGCAATCGTTGGATCGTCTCGGTGACGACCGGGTTCGATGCTCGTGGCAAGCGCATCGTCCGCCAACGGTCCGCGAAGACCAAGACCGCCGGCAAGGACCTCCTGAAGGAGATGCTCCGCGACCTCGACGACGGCCTGACCATCGCGCCAAGCGACTACACCGTCGGAGAAGCGGTCCGTTACTGGCTTGAGTTCGGGCTCAGTGGTCGATCGCCCCGCACGGCGGAGAACTTCCGGTTCTTGGCTGAGGGCCATATTGTTCCGGCGCTCGGACGCCGGCAGCTCAGAGACCTGTCCGTTGACGACGTGGACAGACGGCTTGCGAAGGAGGCCAAGCAGGTCAACAGTCACGCCGACGGCTCGCGATGCCGATGCGCTGCGTGGAGGCGCTCAGAGGTCATCGCGAGCTACAGACAGCCGACCGGGGCAAGGCGGGCGCGCGGTGGAGGGATCACGGCCTGGTGTTCGCCTCCACGGTCGGGACAGAGCTGAATCCGCGCAATGTCTCACGGCTGTTCCGACAGGTTCTCGACGACGCAGGGATGGATAGCGCGGACTGGACGCCTCGGGAGATGCGGCACAGCTTCGTCTCGCTGCTCTCCGACAACGGGGTGCCGATCGAGAACATCTCACGACTGGTCGGCCACAGCGGGACAGCCGTTACGGAGATGGTCTACCGCTTCCAGATCCGCCCCGTGCTGGAGGACGGGGCCACGGCAATGAACGAGATCTTCCCGGGCGGCGGTGGCCCGCAGCAGGCGGCAAAGGCACCGGAAGATGCTCGTACGACCGAGGACGGCGACGTCTCACTTGACGACCCATAGTCATGCAGTTAGTCATGCAGGGCATGAAAAACACCCTGATCCGCTTAGGATTCAGGGCCTCCTACCCGCGAAGACTGTGGCGCGCTCGGCAGGATTCGAACCTGCAACCTCTTGATCCGTAGCGGAATAACACCTATCCGCAGGGGCAAAACGAGTCCATTCCCGCCGTTTTAGTCCGGCGGAAGTCCGGTCAAAGCCTCCAAATCCGGCCCGCCTCAAACGGTCTGTGAGAAGTCCGTGAGACGGGACGCCCCCAGCACGGCGAACCACCGCCGGCCGGGGACTTGATCTAGGAGGCCCTAGACCCGTGAAAACCGTACAGCCCACTACAGCGCCCCCTGAGGGACACGCTGACAACATCAACCGACCACCCTGGTGTGATGACCTGCGCGAATGCGCCGAGTGTGGCCGCGACTTTCGGCCCGACTCCAGCCCGAACTTGATCCTTTGCTGGTCGTGCGATGAAGCCGAGGCCGGCCGATGATCCGCCTGGCGTATGCGGCGTACTGCGCGTTCTGTCGCCGGTTCACCGACCACGACAACAACGCCGGCTGCAAGGAGTGCGGCCGATGAACCACGACGAGATGCGCATCCTCGGTGACCGCATGGACGAGTTGGACATCGAGCTGTTCGAGGCCCAGAAGGCCGGGAACACCTCCGCGCAGATCGTGGCGCTGCGCGAGAGGGCTCACGCCTGGCGCGAGTGGGGCCAGCTGCTAGACAAGGCCGGCCGGGAGTCCCACGGGGCCGAACTCGCAGCGCAGCGCGACGAGATCACCGCCGCCGAGCTGGCCGGGGGTGCACTGTGAACCGGCAGCTGCGGAAGTTGTCCGACCGTATGGACCGCCTCGACGATGACCTTTGGGCCGCCGAGCGGGCCGGCGACGTCGGCGAGCAGATCAAATGCCTCTACTCCCGTGCGGTCGGCTGGTACCGGTTCGCCGAGATTCTGCGCCAGGCCGGCCGGGACACCACCACCGCGATCACCGCCGCGCGGCGAGACGAGACAACCGCACGCCAGCTCGAGGCCGGTGAGCAACTGTGAGGATCGTCGTCCGGACCGCGCTGGCGGTGGTCGCACTGGCCGCCGCCGCCCTGTCCTATCAGTCTCTGATGCACTTGGGCGAGCTCGCCGGCTACGGAGCGTTGAGCTTCCTCTACCCGATCGTGGTCGACGCCGGTGCAGCCGCCTCCTGTGCCGCCTGGTTGCACACCCATGGTCGGCAGCCGCTGGCCATGACCTGGTCGCTCCTGGCGATCTCCGTCGTGCTGAACGGCACCGTGCACTGGTTGGAGTCGACCGGCTCGTCCCCGTCCTGGCTGCTTGTCGTCGGGGTGGCCGCGATCCCGCCGCTCGTCCTCGGACTATGCGTCCACCTCGCCGTCGGAATGGTCGCTCCGAACGGGCCACCTGTAGGTACCCAAGGTTTCACTCAAGATGACCCTGACCAGGTCGCCGAACTCATCGCTGAGGGTGCCGGCCGGCGGCGGATCGCCAAGGTCGCCGGTATCAGTGAGCACCACGCCCGGCAGCTGCTGGCCTCCAAGAGCGGGGTGACCCGATGACCGCCGTCGAGCCCAAGCAGCCCACCCGGTCGGAGCTAATTGCCGAGATCCGCACCGAGCGCCGTTGGCTGCTATGGCTGCCGTGGACCATCCGGCGGTGGTTCGCGTGACCGCGCTCGAACCGTACGAGGACGACCAGCCGATGCCGGTCGACCTGCCTGAGCGGCCGCACACCATCGACATCACGGCGGTCGCCAGCAGGGTGGAGAACCGGCGCCCAGTGCTCCCGCCCTACCTGCGGAACCGGGTGGAGTTCCTGGCGTGGTGCCGGTGGCAGGCCCAGTACGGAGCACACACCGTCCGGTTCCACGGAGCCCACAGCCCCCTGTACTTGGCGCGGTTGGCACTGTGGACACCCATCGGGTTGTACCGGGCCGCCCGGTCGGTGACCCGGTGGGTGTTCGACGCGGAAGCCGCCCCGGTGCGACACGACGCGGTGCGCCGCAACGCCACCGCCGAGTACATGTCCCTCTCCCGGCAGCGCAACACCCGGGCGCGGCAGCGAGGCACGGTCGCCCTGATCGGGTTACTGCTGGTCACAGTCGGTGTGTGGGTGTTCGTGGCGTTCGCGCCACCGGAATGGATGGCCGCCGGTCTGGTGACTGTGGTCGGTGTGCTGGGCAAGGTGGGCGCACCGGGCGACAGGCGGGTGACCGACCAAGCAACGGTCAGTCCGTTCACCTCCGAGCCGCTCCGGGCGGACGTGTTGACCACGGCGCTGCAAAGCCTCGGCATCGCCGCGATGTCGCCCAAGCAAGGGCGGATCACCTACCCGGCGCCCATCCGGGATATCGGCTCGGGCTGGCTGGCGTCGGTGGACCTGCCGGCGGGTGTCACCGCCGAGATGGTCGCGGACCGCCGGCCGCAGCTAGCCAGTGGTCTGCGGCGCCCAATCTCCTGCTGCTGGCCCGAAGCCGACCAGGAGGCGCACGGCGGCCGCCTGGAGTTGACCGTGCTCAAGGTGGCCATGTCACAGGCGCGGCCGGTGAAGTACCCGCTACGGGACTCGGGGCTGGCGGACATCTTCGGGGTGCTGGCGTTCGGCACCGACCAGCGCGGCCGCCCCGTGAAGCTCCCGCTGATCGAGTCGAACATGCTGATCGGCAGCCTGCCCGGCGCCGGCAAAACGGCGTCACTGCGGACCGTCCTGGCAGGCTGCGCGCTCGATCCCACCGCCGAGCTGGACATATGGGAGTTGAAAGGTTCGGGTGACCTTGAGTCGTTCGAGCGGATCGCCCATGCCTACGGGTCCGGTGTGGACGACCAGACCATCGAGGGCTGCCTCAACGGGCTGCGGCTGCTGCTGGCCGACCTGGAGCGCCGGGCCGCGAAGCTGAAGCAGCTGCGCACCACCGCCAGGGATCTTGTCCCGGACTCGAAAGTGACCCGTGAGCTGGCAAATCGACGCACCTTGGGACTGTTCCCGAAGGTGTTCGTGGTCGACGAGGCGCAGGAGCTGTTCTCACACGGCGAATTCGGCAAAGAGGCAGGTCAGCTCGCTACGGCGATCATCAAACGGGGCCGGGCGCTGGGTGTGATCCTGATCTTGGCGACACAGCGCCCAGACAAGGACAGCTTGCCGACCGGGGTCAGCGCGAACGTCGGCACCCGGTTCTGTCTGCGGGTGATGGGCCAGGTCGAAAACGACATGGTGCTGGGCACCTCCAGCTACAAGAGCGGTATCCGGGCGACCCATTTCACCCGGTCAGACCGGGGCATCGGCTACCTAGTCGGAGCGACTGACGCGCCGGTGGTGACCAGGTCGTACTACTTGGACGCCGCCGCAACCGACTCGATCGTGTCCCGCGCCTACCTGGCCCGGGAGAAGGCCGGACTGCTGACCGGGCAAGCAGCCGGGGAGTCACCCGAGGCGGCGCCGAAGGTGGACCTCCTGGCCGACGTGCGCACCGCGTTCGCCATGACCGGCGGTGAGCGCATGTGGCACTCGGAGCTGCTGGAGGTGCTGGCCGAGCTGCGGCCAGCCGTCTACGGCGACTGGGACGTCCGCAGGCTCGGTGTCGAGCTGCGCGAGCTCGGCGTGCCCACCGTCCAGGTAGCCGCAGAGGACGAAACCGGGGAGCGGGTCAACCGGCGCGGACTGCGCCGCGAAGACCTGGAGAAAGTGCTCTCCGCAGCCGGTGCACACCCGGAAATCGAGCAATGACACGTGTAGCGGGGCGCCGTTTGTGTAGCGCGCGCCCCGCTACACGTAGCGATCTTTGTAGCAGCACACGCAAGCGTCTGAACTGGGCAAACACCTGATCTGACGTGTGTAGCGGAGAGCATTGCGGGACCTCGGGATCAGCAAATCCCCGAGGTTTCCACCCCCCATCATCTTCGAACAAGATCGTCTCACCGCGACTGAGGAGACCGCCATGACCACCGACGGGCTACCACCCGGGCTATCCCGCCGACAGTTCCTCGAAGACGTCCTAGACGTGCTCGGCGACAAAGACGCCGTCCTGTTCCCCGACGGTTCAACCGTCACCCGCATGCAACTGCTCGAAGCACTCGCCAAGGAGATGGACTCATGACACCCGTCGCAGTCGGCCTGCTAATCCTGGTCAGCTACGGGATCACCTGCACCGTATGGCCATACCGGCGCTGTGGACGCTGCACAGGCACCGGGAAGCGCCGCAGCCCCACCGGGAAAGCCTGGCGACCCTGCGGCCGCTGCGACGGCACAGGACGGCAAATCCGGGCCGGGCGGTACGTAGTCGAATGGTTCCGCTGGGGTGGCCAGCGTTCCGACTAACGAATGCTCCAAAAAAATTCGGCCCAAAACTCTCGCTCCGCAAAAAAATTGGCGAACCTGCACGTTACCCAAATGCAGAAACGCAATACCTAAGGTGCGGGCAAACCTCTCGGCCGCAAGAACTAGAAAAAATCCGTCGCAACCCCAACCCTTGCCCTGAGTTTCAAACGTGAACTCAGAGCAAGGGGGGAGTTGCGTAGAAGCCACCGGTGGCTCTCTTGATCAACAGGGCTCAAGGTGCAGAAGCCACGGTGGGCTCTCGGTTGGATCACCAATCGACCCTGTGAATGATCTCAGGTTGGACCTGTTTTCGCAGGTCAGACCCCTGTTGACCTTGTGGAACTGGTAGACTGAGGGCATGCCAAACACCCCCCGCGCGACCGCTGGCCAGACCTCTGTCTCGACCCGGGTTGCCGTGCCCAGTCAGCGCGCCCATGCCGCTGGCGATAAGCGTCCCACGGTCCAGCAGCGCGAGCGTCGGGTCGCCGAGGTGTTCGCCGGCTCTGTCGCGGCCGACGAATTCAGCGCGTTCTGACCGCCAGTTTCGGCGCCGGCTCGACCGGCGTCGTTGCTGGCCGCCAGGCCGCGACTCACCCGCCTATCCGAGAAGGAACCCGCCATGCGTTCGACCGCCCAGAACATTGACGAGCTGCGCCTCCTGATTGATGGCCGCACCACGCTCGTCACGCCGGCGAATGCGGACACGATCTTGTTCAGCCTCGACGGCCATCGGTGTGCCATCACCAGCAGGGTGCAGGATCGCCTCATCGAGCTCACCACCGTCGCGCCGGACGAAGACGAGCTCAACGACGCCGCTATGGCCCGCGTGCTTGAGGCTGCGGGTAGGCCGAAGACGCCACGCGCCGAGCGTCCCAGCGTGCTACAGAAGGCCGTTCGTACCGCCGCTAGGCAGTATCACGAAGCGACGTGGAACCACGGCTACAGCGAGGGTCAGTCCCGGTTCGCCGCGCTGCCGCTGTCGCAGCGGGTGTTCGAGCGTGACGTCGACGAGCTGGTTCGGCTGGCGATGGGTGCCGTGTTGGCCGATCCGGCACTGCGGGCCGAGTTCGTCGCCGCCGCCGAGGCCGCCTCGCTGGAAGACGCATTCGCCGCGCAGCTCGCGGAGCACTAACCTCAGCCAGCCCCCACCCCAGCAGCCCCCGACCACGCCGGTCGGGGGCTGCGGTGCGTTCGGAACCCCGCAAAACGGGTGATCGCCGCGTGAGAAGTGTGTGAGACGGGGGTCGTTTCCGCTGGTAGGACGGGTGTCACTTGATGGGTGGACAAGGGGAAAACGGGCCGCGCCGGGCCAATTTGAGGCCCAACTCCACCACCAACGGTCTGGCTCGGAGCGCCTCCCGCGAACCGGGAGCGGAGCGAACTGGGCGCGGGCGCTACGAGCGCAGGCTCGCCTTAGTCCTCGTTGGGCGGCAGCAGAGTCGTGACGGCGCCAAGTTCCGCGACTGGACGGATCCCGTTGTCGGCGTAGTCGGGGTCGGCGGCGACCGCTACGACGGAGCCGTCAGCGTGGACGAGGAAGCCAACGACAGGAGTGAGGACAGGGCCCTCGGCGTCCTCGACTACGTAACGCCAGCCTTGACCGGGCAGTGCCGCAACGACGGGGTTGGTAGTGGTCATGCCCAGCATTGTCGCTGACGCGGGCTACGGGCTGGCTTCCATGCCCCGGCGCAGCAGGATGCGGATCATGTCCGACCGGTTCCGCTGCTCCCGTTCCGCCAGCGCGTCCAGCGCCGCCAGGCCGGCGTCCGAGACCCGAAGTCTCACCACATTGCCCTTCGGGGCGGGCTGCTCACCCTTGCGTCGGACTGGGCTGTCCATCGTCCTCCTTTGACCACGCCTGGACCACACTGTAGGGAGCCTGCCCCGTGCCGCTACCCGATGATCACCTCATGATCGTTTGGATCATGAATGCGGATCAGCAAGATCACCGATCTTGAAATGCGAACGACGAACGATCATGCGCCGATCCACAGTGGACGACAATAGTTGATCATCCACCGTGGACCGCAGCGCCCCGCGCGCACGCGCGAGGGCAGATGAGGCCGCCTGGCTTACTTAAATGGCTACTTCAGCTTGGTGAGGGGCAGCTGCATGTCTTCGCTGGCGAGCTCGCTGATTCGCTGGAGGGTTTGCTTGTTCTGGGGGTTGGTGAGGATGCCGTCTATTTCGCGGATCCGGTTCTCCTCGGCGGTGGTGTCGTAACCCAGCCGTTTGGCCTGGAGAAGGAGGCGCGCCATTTTGCGGTTTTCGGCGAGTAGGAGTTGGTCGACGGCTTCCTCGGTGATGACGTACTTGGACATCAGTGGTCTCTCCTGTCAAGTTCGGCTAGTTCGGCCATGATTTGGTCGTGCTGGGCTTTGGCCTCGATCTCGCCCGTGAGCTCGTTGATGGCCTTGTCGATCGTGCTCGCGGTGATGATTTCGACTTCGCGCCTCTTGGCGGCGTTGAGTCCCCACAACTCAGCGCGGCTAACCGACCACTTGTTGATCGAGTCGCTGATCTTCGCCTTGGTGCCTGCTGGGACGGAGGGGTCGCGGAGCAGCGGGACGAGGGTGGAGATCATCGTCTCGTAGAACTGCTCCGCCTCGGCCTTGCGTTCGTCGAGGCCGCGTGCCGGCATGCTTCGGAGCGCCTTGGTCCAAATCTGAGAGACCCGGCTCTCGGTGACGCCGTAGCGGGCGGCGATGTCCCGTGGCGGGACTCCGTCTGCACGTAGCCGGACGATCTCCTCGTCGCGCTGGGCGTGCTCCAGGCGCTGCCCTGGTGTGCGCGGGTTGCCCATCAGTTCTCCCCCTTCAGTTGACCGAGCGGATGTCGTGCTCGCCGGCCAGCTGCTCGTAGCCGGCGCGCAGCACCCGGTCATCGGTCTGCGCGGCCAGTTGGCGGTAGCGCTGCCCCATCGGATTGGGTTCGGGCTGGGGGCGTACCGCTGGTTGGCCGACACGAGCCATCTTCTCGACCACGTCGAGGCGGCCCTTCATGTCCGCGACGAACGCCTCATTGTCTTTCTGTGCTTTCTCGACGAGCTCTCGGGCGTGGTCCTGCGCCGCCTTCGTGATCTTCGCCATGACCGGTTCGCTCATGAGGACGCTGGCGGCGAGGGACTTGATTACGTCGGGGTCGGATAGCGCCTTGGTTGCGGCTTCGACCGCCGCAATCTTGACGTTGACCGGCTCGCCCGCTAGCGCCTTGTTCAGCGCGGCGACGAACGGCTGGTCGCTGGTCTGTGCCATGTTCAATCGCTCCTGTTGACGTTGCTGTTGCGGCGGGCCAGTTCGAGGTATCCGCGGATCAGTGCGGGGTCGGTGACCGTTGCCGCTTTGGCCTGGTAGTCGATGTGGCCGGTCAGTGCTTTGGTGCGCACCAGTCCAGCCCCGGCCGCCTTACACAGTGCGAGGGTTGCGGTGGGCAGGGCAGGGCGGTCGACCAGGCTGATTTCGATGATGGCGCCGCCCGTCACCAGGCCCTGGGGGGCGTCGGCCGCCTTCACGATCACCGGCGATGAGATACCGACCGAGAAGCCGGTGAAGATGCCGGCGTTCACTTTGCTCACGGCGACCGGGTCGACGATGTGGGCTTTGATGTAGTGCCCGTCGGCCTTGACCTCGTGCTCGATGGCCTTGCCCACGGCCCGCTTGGCGTTGTGCATCTCGCGGACATTTCCGATGACCATGTAGGTGGGCATTGCGGTGCGCAGCCAGCCGGCGTCCATGCGTTGCTGGTCGAGGTCGAGGTCGGAGCCTGTGGCTTTGCCGTAGACCATGACGGTGCCGTCGCTGGCCGGGGCGGATTTGACCAGCGGCGCGAACACCGAAATGTGGCTCGCCCCGTATGCCATTAGTCGCTCACCGGCCCGTGCATGTCGGCGAGGAATTCGCGGGTGAGTTTTGCGTCTTCCTCGATCATCGCTGGGGTCATGCGCCGGCGGATGTCACAGGCCCACAGCGCGGGGATGATGTATTCGTCGTGCCCCAACCCGGGGATGGGGTTTTCAGCGCTCACGGGCCGACTGGGGGCCGTGCGCATGGCCTCCCGGAAGTCGTCCTTCGTGTGGTCACCGCGGAAGTTGTCATCAATGCTGCTCATTCGGCGGGCTCCTTTAGGCGGTGGGCGGAGAGTGGATGGTCGGCGGTGCCCGCTGCACCAAGGGAGCACCGCCGACCATCGGGTTGCGTGGCCCGGCCCGCCCAGGTACCGGATCACGCAAGTCCATGCGACTGGCGGGTCAACTCGCCGAAGTGTTTCCGCCAGCCGCTGGCTGCACACCGGGGGTTTGGCCCCCAGTGTGCAAGATAATGGTGGGTTAGGACGATGCGAAGATCACGCTGCCCGAGAACACCGGCGCGTATGCGCAGAACGTGCCCGTCCAAACCACGGAGCAATCCAACGCCAGCTCAATCTGCGGCCACTGGTATGCAACGTAATCCTGAACGTTGACAACCTCGAAACAGTTCGAAATGTTCGAGTTCGGCACCGGTAGGTGTTCCGACGTCGCCAGGGCAATACCCTTCGGCATGAACGGGTGAACGTTCAAATCGACCATGCGGCCCGTGTTCTGGTTCTGCATTCCGGTCACCACTGCGCCGATGGACGCGTCCTGGCCGTTCTGAAGCTGGATGCGGTAGGACGCACTGCTCGCGTTCTTGAGCACGTCGCTCAGCGCGGAGCGGTCGGCGGCGTTAAGCCACACCGTTTCCGGATCGGCCTGGTTGCCGGCGTACAGCGCCGTGAACAGCGTCTGGAATGGCGCGTCCGACGTCAGCGCACCAGTCACCGTCTGCACCGAGCCGGCCAGCGCCGGGTTCGTCAGAATCGGAATCAGCCCGTCGTACCCGTTGCTGTAGGCGGTCGCGTCGGTGCCGGTGACAGTGCTGGCTGCGGCCGTGCCGGTGACCAGCGCGCCCTGCAACAGAAGGCTCGTGTTGGAGCCGAAGGTGCTGCCGACCAGGTGGAACGCGGAGTTAGCCGGCTGCGACGCACCCTGGCCCACGTAGACGTCGTACCTCTCGGCGCCGGCCTGAACCGCCCAAGCAACGTTGACGACATCACCCGCGGTGAACACCGAGGTTCCAACCACACCAATCGGGGTGCTACCGAACTGCGTCGCCGCCACGATCAACGCGTAGACATTCGTGGTCACACCGGTCACCGGGACCTGGCTGCCAGACGCAACGGGGGTAGTCACCGTCGGAGCACTCGGCACGGCAAGTGCTCCACTAAACCCGGATGCGGTGCCACGGCCGGACATGAGCATGCGCTCCTCCAGCAACATCGCCGACCACAACGCGGAAGTGCTGGCAAGCTGCTGAACGTCCTCATATCCCTGACCCGCCCAGTACGCGGAGCTGGTGACCCGTTCGGAGGTGCCGAACATCCGGTACGGCACCTGGACGTCATCCGCGGCAATCTGAATTACCGGCGGGCGAACCAGTGTGCGCCCAGACCACGTGGTGGTTGAGGTCTCACCGATACCGGGGTGGACCGTAGCCACACCGCCAGTACCCGAGCCCGTTACACCCAGGATGCGACGAAATTCGTGCGCCGTGCCGTATCCCTTTGTGCGAGCGAAGCGATTCCGCAATGGTGTGTTGCGCGGATACAATTCCTTCGCCGGCGCGGAAAGGTCATAGGGAACCAGTGCGGTACCGGGCCCGGCCAGGTTCAAATCCTTGGCGAGGAAATCACTGCGGCTCAGGCCCTCAGACACGGAGGCGACCATCTCGGGGGACAGCGACTTGTTGAGCGGCAGGGCTTGCAGCTCGGCCGCAATGCGCTGCTGCGCGAGGGACCCGCCACCGGCTGCCGCAGCCCGCGACTTGTTCAGCACAGTCTTGTACTTCTCAAACCGCTCGACCAGATCGGCGGGGTCGGCCGCATTCGAGAACAGCTCAGAAACAGTCATTAGGTACTCCAGAGGTGAGTTTTCAGAACAGGGGGTTTCGCCCGGGTGGCCTGTGGCCTTTTCCGGGGTTCCTCGCGCCGTTCGCTTCGCCTCGACTTTCGCACGCCGCGCCCCAGGATCAACCCGGAGCCTCTGCGGCAGCCTTTGTCGACCACGACTTGTGCGTGTGGCCTTGCATTCAGTTTGCGGCGGCTCTCTGACTTCCCTGCGGACTTTCCCCTGCCGGGGAACTGTGTCGCCGCCGGTATAAGCCGGAACTCGCCGGATGCTGCACTTCTACTCTATCAAATTTCCCCGCTGCATAATGGGTGAATGTACGTAGCGGAGTGTGATGTGTGTCCAAGGGTGCCGCGCAGGCGACAGATGCGGTGTGTCGCCTTGCCCGCGTTGATGTCCGGTTCAGTTACCCGGCGTCAGGTTTCACGCGGCACCTCGGTATTGAGTTAGGTGCGGGGCCTGTTCAATTGCCGTCGCCCAGGCCCCGCAGTTTCGACGGTAACACGGGGCACCAACAGGGCTTATGATTCGAGGTAGGTGGCAGCCCGGGCGGGGGTGAGGGCCATGGACGCCCGGGCTGCCTCGCGGTGGTGAAAGTCTTTAGACGCCTGCCGCCTCGTAGAAGGGAATGTCGTCCTGGTCGTCGGGGATGCATTCCCAGCAGCAGTACGAGGTACTGACGTAGCTGTGGCTGTACTTCTCGATGCGGAACACGGCGACGTTGGTGCAGGGAGGCAGCCCCGCGTTCAGTCTGGGCAACACCGGGCACGCTGGGAGACGGTCGGAACCGGGACTGGTCCAGCCGTCCGGGTTGAACTCCACCTTGGTTCGGGGTGGCAGCCACCGCTTTGAATGCGGAATCGCCGGTCCTCCTCGCGGAGCGTGGCGCGGCTGCTTCGGTGACCGGCCCACAGCGAAGGTGAAGTGGTTGCTACCCATCAGGAGATCTCTTTTCGGGGCTGTTTTGGCTGGTCAGGGTCTGGGGAACAGGGAACGCCAGACCGCTTCCGGTTCATGCCGATTCCCCAGAGATCAACCACAGATCGCGGTCGGCTGTTACGGGGACAGTTGCGGCGTCGGGGGACACCCCTGGGGACACCCCTGCGGGGCCCTGACCTGCGGTGGGGACAGCAGGGACACCGGGGACAGTTTTGTAATGTCCCCGGCCGTCGTTGACGATCTGGCCGTCCTCAGCCATCCGGACGCACGTCTTTTTGACCAGCTCGTAGGCAAGTCCTGTGGCCGCCGCGATGGGCTTTGGGCCCTGACTGGGATGTTCGCGGAGGTGGCGCAGGATGGCGGCCCGGGTGTCTCCGATGAGGTGGTCGATCGCCTCGCCGGGAAGCGCGGACCATTGCCCGGTCTCACTGTTGAAGGTCAAGGCGTACTGGCGCTCGTCGATGTCTCTCCCCGTGACATCGAGGCTCCCGTCAGCCTCGCCTCGACTGCGCTTAAGGACGAGTACGGCATCAGCGGCACCGGCGATGCCGTTGGTCCCGGACACTGCCTCAAGGAAGTCTTCGGCACTCATCTTGCGGACATGGTGAACGAGGATCACAGCGACGCCGTAGTCGTCCGCGATCCTCTTGGCCACACAGACGGCGGCGTAGTCGGCGTCATACGCGGACTGGCCTTGCCGGGCGAAGCCTCGCACCTTAGCGAACGTGTCGATGACGATCAGCCGGGCTTCCGGGTGGATGTCGAGCCAGTCCCGGATGCCGTCGCTGCCACCGTTCGGCAGGGCCGCCGACCGTGTCTCGAGGGTGAGCCTGGCCGGGGCGTCGCTGCCGGCGAGCAGCTTGCGGACTCTGTTCTGCAGTCGGCGTCCCGTGTCTTCTAAGGCGAGGTACAGCACGTCGCCCTGTTCAACGTCGATTCCGCCGAGCACCTTGTCGCCGCGTGCGACCGCGATGGCCCAGTCGAGGACGAGCCAGCTCTTACCGAGTTTGGGTGCACCGGCGAGGAGGGTTAGGCCCTCGGAAACCAGGCCCGCGATTGCCCACTTTGGCGGCGGGAACGTGATCCCCATTAGCTCGGCGGCGGTCCAGCGGCTTCGGGGGACCACCACTAACTGTCCCTTATGTCCCTGCTGTCCCCCTTGCAGGTCAGGGGCCTGCGGAGGTGTCCCTAGAGGTGTCCCTGAGGTGTCCCCATGGGTCGGCTCGAAGGGCGCGCTCATACCGCTGCTCCGTAGGGCTGGGCGCGCGCACGGAGCGCCCGCTGCTGGGCTTCGTGGCGCCGGGCCTGGTCGGCCCAGTCGGCGGCGCTGTGGACATCTACAGCGGCGGCCTTCATTCGAAGCGCATGCGCGGCCAACTCGGCAGCGCAACGTACCTCGATCACACGCGGGTCCAGCTCGCGGATTCCACCAAGCGCCCAAGCGGCCAACGCGGCCAGCTGGGTCGACTCGTCGGCCGCAGACCACTCGGCGGACCCCAGCATCGGCAGGGGTCCGTCGACTCCGGCCGTGATCAGGTCAACCAAGAACGCCTCGACGGCGCCGATGTCACGCTGTCCGATGGTCACTGCGGCCACCCCCCGACGGGTGGCGGCGCATCGCTTCACGGCGCTTCACGATCAGCCGGGCTGCGGACGCACGGTCCTGGAGTTCGTCGGTTTGACGGGAACTCGGCCGGCCGCGCTCGGCCTCGCGGCGGACCGTCAGCTCGGCGTCCAGCCGCTTGGATTCTTCGGCCAGCAACCCGGTCGGCAGTGCCTGTAGGACCCAGATCTCGGGAACTTGATCGTCGGCCCTGCTTGCCGTTGGTTGGTACGTCATGGCATCCTGTTCTTGGGGTTATAGGTGGTGAGGGCGCCCGGGCCGGCCAGCCGGGGCCCCCTTTTTTTTGCCCTGATCACGCCGCGTCCGCGCCCTCCAAGAGTCGGATCAGCGACGCGGTGATCACTCGGTAGGACGCGCCCACCCTGATCACCTTCGCCGGAAAGTCGCCCTTCGCGGCGATCGCGTAGCCGTGGGCCTTGCTGATGCCGATCCACCTACACGCGGTCGGGATGTCCAGGGTGGGCGGCCCCTGCCGGAGGTCGTTGAGCGTCTGCGCCGCCGACGGCGGGTAGCTGATCGTTGCTGGAGGCTGGGTCATCTCACAGTCTCGTTTCTCGTTCAGGTCGAACAGTTCCGGATGAACTGGCCTACACCAGTTGTACCACAGACTCCACGCTGTCTGGTAATGTTCCATCTGATGTCGAATTCTGAGCTGAACGATCTCATCGGCCAGCGCGTGCGGGACGCCCGCAAGCGCCGAGACTGGTCCGTCGAAGAAGTCATTGCCAAGTGCGCTGACCAGGGACTACCCCTGACAACCGGGCAGATGTACCTCATCGAGACGCGCGGAAAGGAAGGCAAGCCACGACGCCGGATCACCGTGGACGAGCTGCTGACCCTGGCCCACGTACTGGGGGTATCCCCGCTCGCGCTGCTACTGCCGGAGAACGACACCGAGTACCCGGTCACCGGCGGCACCACGACACGGGCCCGCATGGTCTACGAGTGGATGGTTGGCGAACGTCTGCCGCCACTCCCTGGGCCAGACGCTAAGGACGCGCAGACGGACGAGGAGCGCGCTGCGGCATGGCTCCAGTTCACCCGCGCGATCAACTACATCCCGAAGCCCGAAGATCACTGGCTAGTTGGCCCGGAGCTTGAGCGAATCACCCGAGACGGCCGAGATCAGCTAGAGAACTGGTTCTCCAACTCTGGGAGCACCGTGCTGAACCAACTCGAATCAGCCGCCAAGGAGCTCAAGGCCGCCAGAGACGATGCCGCCTCCGCGATCACCAGTGCACGCGAAGAGGCATACAAGCGTGCCTACGAGGAGGCCAACCGCAATCTTGAGTCAGTTGTGCGCATGGCCGTCACGGCCGCGCTCAAACACGTAGCCGAGCAGACCGAAGGGAATGGTGAAGATGGCGAGTCCACCGATCAAGCCGATTGAGGTGAAGGGCAAGATCCGGTACCGGTTCATCGTCGACATCGGTGATGACCCGAAGACCGGCAAGCGCAAGCAGCTGACCAGGACGTTCGACCTTCGCCGGGAGGCGAGCGCCGAGCTGACGAAGATCATGGCCGGGGTCAACGGTGGCACCTTCTCGATGCCAACCAAGACCACCGTGGACGACTACGTCACCGAGTGGCTGCGCAGCGCCACCAGGGGCCGGGAACGCGCGACCGTCCGCAACTACGAGGACGCGCTGCGACCGGTGCGAGACCGGCTCGGCGCCCGCCAACTGCAGAAGCTGTCCACGAACGACGTCGAGGACCTGGTCGACTGGATGTTGACGTCGGGTCGGCGGCGCGGTGGGAAGCCCGGCACCGGCCTGTCGCCCCGCTCGGTTCAGCTCACGCTGAGCCGGTTGAAGGCGGCCCTCGACAGTGCGGTGCACCGCCGGCTGGTGCCGTACAACGTGGCCGCCCCGGTGCGATGCCCGGCTCAGATCAAGACGGTCCGTGAGCCGTGGACTGAGGACGACCTCCGCCCGTTCCTGTCGTCCCTGGACGAGCGGATGCGGCCCATCATGATGATGGCCGTCATGGGTCTGCGGCCCGAGGAAGTGTGCGGGCTGCGCTGGTCCGACATTGACCTTGATGGTCGGACACTCAAGGTGCAGAACGCCCGCACGCTGGTCGCCACGGACAACGGCCTGGAGGTGGTCGAGAAGTCGACGAAGACGGAGGCTGGTCGGCGCGAGCTGCCCCTACCACCGCAGCTCACCGCCGCGCTGCGGACCCTCAAGGCGCGCCACGCCGCCGAACGGCTCGCCGCCGGCCCCGATGCACACCGTGGCAGCGTCTACGTGCTGGCCGATGAGCTGGGCCTGCCGCAGCGCACCGACTGGCTGCGGCGGCGCTTCAAGAAGCTGTCCGCCGCCGCGGGTCTACGGCCGGTGCGGTTGTACGACACTCGGCACGCGGCCTTGACCTTCCTCAGCAAGAAGGGGGTCCCACCGCCAACGATCTCCGCTTGGGCCGGTCACGCCGACCTGAGCATGGCCGCGAGGAAGTACATCCACCCGAGCGCCAAGGACCTCGAATCTGGGTCCGAGGCGTTCGCCGAACTGTTCAGCTGAAACTAGATCAACTAAATACTGTGAGATTTTGTGAGATTTTCGGCCCCCTGAGTGCTATCAGGGCCGGTCTCACAAGCCCGATATAGGCTTTGACCAGGACTTTCGTTGCGCGCTCGGCAGGATTCGAACCTGCAACCTCTTGATCCGTAGTCAAGTGCTCTATCCGTTGAGCTACGAGCGCATGTTCACTTGTATACCAGCCGCGGCTGGGTGTTGCGCGGAGGCTCCGGGATTTGAACCCGGGATGGGGGGTGACCCCAAACCGCATTAGCAGTGCGGCGCCATAGACCAGACTAGGCGAAGCCTCCCGAAGCCTGTCGGCCTCCAGATGGATAGGTTACACAGCCGCTCCGGGCCGAATCAAAGGGGTACACCACCGTCCGCGATCCGGCCCGAAGTCGCTGCTCAGCGGGCCGCCGCGAGCGCCACGAACGGTTCCAGGGCCGCCGCGTTGGCCAGCGCGCCCCGGCTCACCGCCCTGTCCACCGCGACGCCGGCCAGAATCTTCTTCACCGGCACCTCGCACTTCTTGCCGTTCAGCGTCCGGGGTATCTCGTCGATCACGATGAACCGGTCCGGCACGTGCCGGGGGGACAGCTCACGGCGCAGTTCGGTACGCAGCGCCGGCTGCACGTCCGCCAGCTCCACGCCGTCGGCCAGCACCAGGAAGCAGAGCAGCTCACCCTCGTCCTTGGCCAGCGACGACGTATCGATCACCAGCGAGTCCAGTACCTTGTCTGACGCCTCGACGACCGCGTAGAAGTCGGCGGTGCCCATCCGGACGCCGCCCCGGTTCAGCGTGGAGTCGCTGCGCCCGTAGATGATCGACGAGCCCCGCGATGTGATCTTTATCCAGTCCCCGTGCCGCCACACCCCGGGGTAGTCCTCGAAGTACGCCTCGCGCAGCCGGCTGCCGTCCGGGTCGTTCCAGAAGAACACCGGCATGGACGGCATCGGCTCGGTGACCACCAGCTCGCCGACCTCCTCGACCAGTTCCTTGCCGGCCTCGTCGTAGGCCTTCACCGCGGCGCCCAGCGCGGCGCAGGAGATCTCGCCCAGCCACACCGGCACGGTCGGCGAGCCGCCGACGAACGCCGCGCACAGGTCGGTGCCGCCGGAGCAGCTGACGATCTGGATCCGCTCGTCCACCGCGTCCGCGATCCACCGGAATCCCTCCGAGGACAACGGTGAGCCGGTGGAACCGATCGCCCGGATGGAGGTGAGGTCGTGGTCCTCGCGCGGCCGCAGGCCCTTCTTCAGACAGGCCTGCACGTACCCGGCGGACACCCCGAACACGTTGACCCGGTGCCGCTCGGCCATGGCCCACAGCGCACCGAGGCCGGGGTGGCCGGGGTGGCCGTCGTAGAGCACCGCGGTACCGCCGACCAGCAGCGTGGAGATGATCAGGTTCCACATCATCCAGCCGGTGGTGGTGAACCAGAACAGCCGGTCGCCGGGGCCGACGTCGAAGTGCAGCCGCAGCGCCTTGATGTGCTCGAGCACGATGCCGCCGTGCCCGTGCACGATGCCCTTGGGCAGCCCGGTGGTGCCCGAGGAGTAGAGCACCCACAGCGGGTGGTCGAACGGGACCGGGTCGAACGCCAGCTCCGCCGAGCCGTCAGCGGTGAACTCCGCCCAGCTCAGCGTGCCGTCCAGGGTCGCGTCGGTGTTCACGTACGGGATGAGCACGGTGGCCGCCAGGGTCGGCAGCTGGCCGCGCAGCGCCTCCACGGTGGACCGGATGTCGTAGCTCTTGCCGCCGTAGATGTAGCCGTCCACCGCGATGAACACGGTCGGCTCGATCTGGGCGAACCGGTCGTGTACCGCGCGGCTGCCGAAGTCCGGCGAGCAGGACGACCAGATCGCACCCAGGCTGGCCGCCGCGAGGAACGCCACCAGCGTCTCCACGCAGTTCGGCGCCAGCGCCACGACCCGGTCGCCCCGCCCGACTCCGGCGGCCACCAACCCGGCCCGCGCCCTCGCCACCTGCTCGCGCATCGAACCATAGGTGACGGTCCGCTCGAGCCCGTCCTCCCGAACGAAGATCACCGCGAGGTCGCCGTCGGCCCGGCCGTCGCCGGAGCGCAGCGAGTGCTCGGCGTAGTTCAGCGTGGCACCGGGAAACCACTCGGCGCCGGGCATCGCCCGCGAGCCGAGCACGGTGTCCGGCTGGTCGTGGAAGTGCACCCCGGAGAACTCCGCGAGCGCCGACCAGAACCCGGCGATATCACTGACCGACCAGGCATGTAGCTCGGAGTAGTCAGCCGCGTGCACTCCGCGGTGCTCGGCCACCCATCGGGCGAACTCGGCCATGCCGCTGGCCTGCGCCCGGTCCGGATCGGGCGACCAGATCTGTTCGGGCAGATCGGCGGAGGCGGCGGAGGCGGCGGCACTGTCGGTCATGCCACTCAGCATGGCCGACCGCTACCGAGTCGGCCAGCCGATCAGGGCGGGTGTCACTCCCGAGCCGGGCTCGAATCAGCGCAGGTGCGCGTCGAACCAGTTCAGGGTGCGCTGCCACGCGTCGGCGGAGTG
This sequence comes from Pseudonocardia sp. Cha107L01, assembly GCF_052566575.1. Classification (NCBI taxonomy): domain Bacteria; kingdom Bacillati; phylum Actinomycetota; class Actinomycetes; order Pseudonocardiales; family Pseudonocardiaceae; genus Pseudonocardia; species Pseudonocardia sp. Cha107L01. The sequence goes on along the minus strand of NZ_CP199579.1, from coordinate 1,259,646 downwards.
CTGGTGGTCCTCGTCGAACCGGTGGTCCACCTCGGGGTAGATCACCACGTCACTGGCGACCTCCGAGCTGGCCACGGCGGCGCGCAGCTTCTCCACGTCGTGCAGCGACGGATCCTTCGAGCGCTCCCCGAACAGCCCCAACCACGGGCAGGTCACCTCGGGTGCGGCCTCCAGCGGCGACGGCAGGTCGGTCGACAGCGGCTCGGAGATGTGGTTGCCGGCGACGGTGACCGCCGCGCCCAGGGAGCGCTTCGCGGCCACCACCAGCGCCACCGAGCCGCCCATGTCGAACCCGATCACGCCCATCCGGTCGGCGGTGATGCCGCGTTCGGCCAGCCAGCCGAACGCGGTGTCGGTGTCGGCCATCACGCTGGACCCGGTCAATCTGTTGACCTGGTCGCGAACCTGCTGGTCGGTCTTGTCGTCGGCGCCCTGCTCGTCGTCCCCGTCGCGGTGGTAGAGGTGCGGCGCGACGACCTGCCAGCCCTCCATGGCCAGGCTGTGTACCAGCCAGCGAACCCCGTCGGTGACCCCTCTGGACTCGTGCAGCACAACGATCCCGCCGCGTACCGCGCTGTCCGGCCCGGCGACGGTCAGCAGCAGCTCGCTGCCGTCTTCGAGGGGCACGGTCTCGGTGCGGACATCGGTCATGGTGCCAGCCTCGCATGTCGTCGTCCCCGATGCCGAATGCAGGCCCGATGCACCGATCCACCGCCGGCCGGTTCCGACTACCGTGCGTCCTTATGGACGCCACGATCCGGGCTGACCTCGACGCAATCCCGGCCTACGCAGCGGGACGCACCGTCCCGGGTTCCCTGAAGCTGGCGAGCAACGAGATCTCGCTGCCGCCGCCGCCCGCCGTGCTCGCCGCAATCGCCGCGGCGGCCGCCGCCGGCAACCGGTACCCGGACCCGGCGGTGACCGGACTCACCGCCCGACTGGCCGACCGGCACGGCCTGTCCACCGACCGGATCGCCGTCGGCTGCGGGTCGGTGCTGCTGTGCCAGCAACTGGTGCAGATCGTCTGCGGCAGTCCGGACGACGAGGTCATCTACGCCTGGCGGTCGTTCGAGGCCTACCCGATCGTCGTGCGGGTCAGCAACGCGCGGAACGTGACCGTGCCGCTGGACGCGGAGTACCGGCACGACCTCAAGGCGATGGCCGCGGCGATCACCCCGCACACCCGGCTGGTGTTCCTGTGCACGCCGAACAACCCGACCGGAATGGCGCTGCGCCGCGACGAGCTGTGCGCGTTCCTGGACGAGGTGCCGGCGAACGTCCTGGTGGTGCTGGACGAGGCGTACCACGAGTTCGTCACCGACCCGGACGTGCCGGACGGGCTGACCCTGCTGGACGGCCGGCCCAACGTGGTGGTGCTCCGCACGTTCTCCAAGGCGTACCGGCTCGCCGGGCTGCGGGTGGGCTACGCGGTGGGAGATCCGTCGGTGATCGGAGCGCTGCGCAAGGTGTACCCGGCGTTCAGCGTGAACTCGCTGGCCCAGGCGGCGGCGTCGGCGGCGCTGGACTGTCTGCCGGAGTTGCTGGGCACCTGCGCGGAGGTGACGGAGGAACGGACTCGGGTCCGGGACGAGCTGCTCGCGCTGGGCTTCGAGGTGCCGGCGAGCCAGGCCAACTTCGTCTGGCTGCCACTCGGCGAGCGGAGCACCGAGTTCGCGGCGCACTGCGAGCGCGAAAGGGTCATCCTTCGCCCGTTCGCCGGCGACGGTGTTCGGGTCACCGTCGCCGGCGCGGACGAGAACGACGCGTTCCTGGCCGCGGCCAGGAAGTTCGCGCTCTAGGCGGCCTCTAGCTCCGGACGCCCTTCTTGCTGTACATGCCGGCCACGACACCGACGCCGATCAGGGCGAGCACCAGCTGGATGCCGTGCCGGATCCAGTCGAAGCCGGGTGTGACCCGTACGCCGAGCAGCGTCGCCAGGTAGTTGCCGATAAAAGCAGCCACGATCCCGACCACGATCGTGAGCCAAAGCGGAATGTTCTGCTTGCCCGGGAGAAGTAGCCGGGCGAGCACACCCAGGACGAGGCCGATGATGATTGACGAGACGATGGCGCCGATCATGTGATCTCTCCGTATCTCCGATTTCGACGGGCCGCCCTGCCACAGCCCGTTGGCTGCATTGGCTATCACAAGATCAGTTCGGTTGCACCACCTGAGAACCCAAATACAGGACAAAGAGTTACTCGTCCGGGGCGCTGGTCAGGGCGCCACGGCTGGCTCTCGGCGGCTGAGACCAACCCGAGGGTGGCGACCGCGACGGACGCCGGGACACCGCACTCGAGCTAACCGCTGTGTACCACGGCCCCGGCATGCGCCACACCACCCGAGACACGAATGCACGCCCAAGAGTTACCCCACAGTTGCGCAGCACAAACGAGGCCACGGACAAATCCTCGGCGGATTGTTGCGGGCTCTAATATGACGTTCCCTCGACCGGGTGAGGGTGGATACTCCCGGCCATGCGTTTCCAGGCCACCGTCGAGCTGGGCGGCAAAACCGCGACCGGAATCCGGGTGCCCGAGGAGGTGGTCACCGGGCTGGGCTCGCACCGCCGCCCGCCGGTTCGGGTCACCGTCGGCGCCCACACCTACCGGACCACGGTGGCGCCGATGGGCGGGGCGTACTTCGTGCCGCTCAGCGCGGAGAACCGGAACCTGGCCGGCGTGGCCGCCGGCGACCAGGTGGACGTGGACATCGAGCTGGACACCGCTCCCCGTGAGGTCGCGGTGCCCGCCGAGCTGGCGGCCGCGCTGGAGCGGGAGCCGGGGGCCCGGCAGGCGTTCGATGCCCTGTCCACCAGCCGCCGCCGCGAGCACGCCCGCCAGGTCGGGACCGCCAAGGCCGAGGCGACCAGGCAGCGGCGGATCGCCAAGGTGCTGGACGAGCTGCGCGGGCACTGAGCGCGCCGCGGCCTACTCGAAGCGCAGCGCCTCGATGGGCAGCAGGCGGGCGGCCCGGTTCGCCGGGTAGACGCCGGCCACCAGGCCGATCACCAGGCTCACCGCGAACGCGACCAGCATGATGTTGGCTACCCCGATCCCGCCGACGACCAGGAAGATCGCCGCGACCGCCGCCGTGAACAGCGTCAGGAACGTGATGAACTGGCTGCGCTGGTCGAGCAGGCTCTGGAACGCCCGCACGGTGTGGGCCCGGTCGGTCGGCTTCTTGATGTAGTGCCGGTCGTCCAGGATGGCGGCCAGCTGCACCTGGGCCCTACCTGGCGTAATGCCCGCTAGGCCGACCGGGTGGAGGGCTCCCGGCGAACGGCGGGATGGCCGGGTCGCGGGAGCTCGGCCGGTCCCGCGAGCACAGGTGCCCCACACAGCTTTGATCAGCTCTCGGTAGCGTGGGTGCCGTCGCGACGGGTGACCCGCGTGGCCGACAGCAGCCCGTGCCGCCTGCCCAGGAACTCCCGGCGCCAGGCGAAGCACCGCACACAAGGAGACGCGCCGATGAGCACCGACAAGCCCGAGGTCGACTTCCCCGAAGGCGAGCCGCCGACCGAGTTGCAGGTCAAGGACATCTGGGAGGGCGACGGAGCCGAGGCGAAGGCCGGTTCCACGGTCTCCGTGCACTACGTCGGGGTCGCCTGGTCCACCGGCGCGGAGTTCGACTCCAGCTGGAACCGGGGCACGCCGCTGCAGTTCCCGCTCGGCGCCGGCCGCGTCATTGCCGGCTGGGACCAGGGCGTGCAGGGAATGAAGGTCGGCGGGCGCCGTCAGCTGACCATCCCGCCGCACCTGGGCTACGGCGACCGCGGCGCCGGTGGAGCGATTGCGCCGGGCGAGACCCTCATCTTCGTCTGCGACCTGGTCTCGGTCTGAGCTCGACAGTTGTCCCGTGAGTGGCGAGTGGTCCCAGGGGACCACTCGCCACTCACGGGGGCTGGTCAGTGCGGCTGGCTCACCCGGTGAGGTGCTTCTCGAACCAGTGTTGGGCGTAGGTCTCGTCGTTGAACGGCGCCACCTCGACGAAGCCGGCCGACCGGTACATGCTGATCGCCTCGGTCAGTGCACCGTTCGTCTCCAGCCGGAGGACCCGGGCGCCGTGCGCGGTGGCGCGAGCTTCGAGCTCGTCGAGCAACCGCCGGCCGAGGCCCACACCGCGGGCCGTCTTTGCCACCCACATCCGCTTGATCTCACAGTGCCGCTCGCCGTGGAACCGAAGAACCCCGCAGCCCACCGGGTCCGGGCCGAGGCGGGCCACCAGGAGCAGCCCGGCGGGTAGCCGCAGCCCGGCCTCGGGGGCGGGGATGGACCGCGCGGCGTCGAAGCCTCCCTCGAACCGGGCGTCGAGCTCGGCGAAGTAGGAGTTCAGGCAGTAGCGCGCGTGCGGGTGGCCGGGATCGGTCTCCTCGATCTCGATCATCCCGGCGCGCAGCAGCAGTTCGACATCGGCCATCGCGGCGACCAGCCGGTCCCGCTGCCGATGGCTCAGCGGCTCGAGCAGCATCTCGGCCACCTCGTCGCTGCGTCGGTCCAGAGCCTGGCGTTCCGCCGCGCCGGCCGGGGTCAGGCGGGCGACCCGAACCCGCTTGTCGGCGTCGTCCGCGTCGACGGTGACCAACCCGGCGGCCTCGAGTGCTCGCAGCAGCCGGCTGAGGTAACCGGAGTCGAGGCCGAGCTCGGCGCGCAGCGAACGCACGTCACGGCCCAGCGGCCCGATCTCCCACAACAGGCGCGCTTCGCCCAGCGGCCGGTCCCGGCCGAGGAACCTGTCGTTGAGAGCACCCACCCGCTGGGTGACCGTCCGGTTGAACCGGCGCACCTGCGCGACCGAGGTCGGATCCATTCTCTGACCTTAGTCAGAGAACGGCCGGCGTAGGCAATCCGAATTCAGTGCCACTCCCGGACGCCGCCGCCGAGTTCAACCGCGGCGGGCACCCCAACATGATCAACAGCCGCTGGGGTTGAACTCGGCGAGGGGCGGTCTCGGACGCGCCCGCTGGCTTACTGTCCGCTCGGCTCCTGGGTCACCCGGGAGACGACATGGTCGATGAAGCCGTACTCCAAGGCCTCCTGGGCGGTGAACCACCGGTCCCGGTCTGCGTCGGCGGTGATCTTCTCGACGGTCTGCCCGGTCTGCTCCGCGGTCAGCTCTGCCATCACCCGCTTGTGCCGGCGGAACTGCTCGGCCTGGATGGCGATGTCCGACTCGGTGCCACCGACGCCGGCCGACGGCTGGTGCATGAGGATCTGCGCGTGCGGCAACGCATACCGCTTGCCCCGCTCCCCGGCCGTGAGCAGGAACTGGCTCATCGAGGCGGCCAGGCCCATCGCGTAGGTGGCCACATCGCACTCGATGTACTGCATGGTGTCGTAGATGGCCATACCGGCCATGACCGAACCACCGGGCGAGTTGATGTACAGCCGGATCTCGGCCTCCGGGTCTTCGGCGAACAACAGCAACAGCTGCGCCACGATCCGGTTGGCGATCTCGTCGTCCACCTGCTGACCCAGCACGATGATCCGCTGCTGCAGCAGCCGCTCGTACACCGAGTCGCTCATGGTCATCGCCGCCATGCCGTTCATCCGCATCTCCGGCGCCTCCTGGCTCAGTGGGTACTGCCATCCTGTCCCACCGCATTCTGCTCCGTGACCGCCGCCCCGGATATAAGCGACCCGTCGACGATCACGAAGTTCGACGTGATCGACGTCGTGGCATGCTGACTGCCTCCCGGGTTTGGCCGGACAGCTGGAGGCACCCATGCTCGGCGCGATCGGCCGCAGTGACCGGCCCCACCCCCGCCAGGGACGCCGGGGCGAGGCGCGGCTGCCCGCGGTCGCCGCGGTACTGGTTGCGATCGCGCTCTACGCGCTGCTGCCGGAGCGGCTCCTCGCGGTCCCCCGGTACGTGGTCCCCGCCCTCGAAATCCTGCTGCTCATACCGGTGATCGTGGTGAACCCCCGCCGGCTCACCCGCCAAACGCGATGGTCCCGTCGGCTGTCACTGGCGGTGGCCCTGGTCATCGCCGTGGCCAACCAGGTCGCCCTCGGACTGTTGCTGCACGCCCTCCTGACCGTCACCGGCGAGCAGGCACGTGAACTGCTGCTCGCGGCCGGGCAGGTGTGGTTCACCAACATCATCGCGTTCGGGCTGATCTTCTGGGAACTCGACCGGGGCGGTCCGGTGGCACGGACCCAGGGCGGCTCGCGCCGCGAACTACCCGCCGCGGACTTCCGGTTCTCCCAGGACGAGAACGACGACGCCGTCGAGGAGGTCGCGGTGAGTGCCAGCGGCCGTGCGGACTGGGTCCCCACCCTCATCGACTACCTCTATGTCTCCGTCACCAACTCCACCGCGTTCAGCCCGACCGACACGATGCCGCTGTCCACCCGGGCGAAGCTGCTGATGACCGTGGAGTCCATCGCGGCACTCCTGACCTCGGTCCTCGTCATCGCCCGCGCGGTCGGCGCACTGCCGTCCTGACCAGGGTTCAGCCGGGTTGCGTCGCCCGTTCGGCCCGGATCGCCCGCACCGCGGCCGCAACAGTGTCGTACCGCGCGGGCAGACAGTTTCCCCACAGCAGCTCGGCGTAGCGGATCTGGTGCGGAGTCCATGCGTACCCGTGCCCGGGTTGTCATGTCGAGCTGGTGCCGAGCAGTTCGGCGAGCAGGGCACGGACGCGGCGGTCGATCTCGTCGCGGATCGGGCGTACCGCGTCGATGCCCCGCCCGGCCGGGTCGTCCAGTTCCCAGTCGAGGTAGCGCTTGCCGGGGTAGACGGGGCAGGCGTCCCCACAACCCATGGTGATGACCACATCGGCGGCCCGGACAACGTCGTCGGTCAGTGGTTTGGGGAACTCCCGCGAGATGTCGAGCCCGATCTCCGCCATCGCCTCGCGCACGGCGGGGTTGATCTCATCGGCCGGTGCGGAGCCGGCGGAGCGGACGTGCAGGGCACCGGCGGCGTGGTGGTGCAGCAGCCCGGCGGCCAGCTGGGAACGCCCGGCGTTGTGGACGCAGACGAACAGCACTTCGGGGACGTTCTTCACGATCGCTCCTCGGGCTCGAGCCAGAGCGGGTTCAGGCTCTGGCTGGCGTGGGGGTGTTGCTCCAGCGGCGGCGGGCGGCCAGCGATACGTAGACCAGCGCGACCAGGACCGGGACCTCGATGAGCGGGCCGACCACGCCGGCGAGGGCCTGCCCGGAGGTGACGCCGAAGGTGGCGATCGCGACGGCGATGGCGAGTTCGAAGTTGTTGCCGGCGGCGGTGAACGCGAGGGTCGTGGTGCGTTCGTAGCTCAACCCGACCGCCTTGCCCAGGGCGTAGGAGCCGGCCCACATCAGCGCGAAGTAGACCAACAGCGGCAGCGCGATCCGCGCCACGTCCAGCGGTCGGCTGGTGATCGCGTCGCCCTGCAGGGCGAACAGGACGACGATGGTGAACAGCAGCCCGTAGAGCGCGAACGGGCCGATGCGCGGCAGGAACGCCGCCTCGTACCAGTCCCGGCCCTTCGCGCGTTCCCCGAGGCGGCGGGTCAGGTAGCCGGCGACCAGCGGGATACCCAGGAAGATCAGCACCGATTTCGCGATCTGCCAGGCGGAGATGTTCAGATCGGCCTGGGGCAGGCCGAGCCAGCCGGGCAGTACGTGCAGGTAGAACCAGCCCAGCCCGGCGAAGGCGATGACCTGGAACACCGAGTTCAGCGCCACCAGTACCGCCGCCGCCTCGCGGTCACCACAGGCGAGGTCGTTCCAGATGATGACCATGGCGATGCAGCGGGCGAGCCCGACGATGATCAGCCCGGTGCGGTACTCGGGCAGATCAGGCAGGAACAGCCAGGCCAGGGCGAACATCAGCGCCGGGCCTACGATCCAGTTCAGCACCAGCGACGGGATCAACAGCCGGCGGTCGCGGGTGACCGTGTCGAGCCGGTCGTAGCGGACCTTCGCCAACACCGGGTACATCATGACCAGCAGGCCGAGCGCGATCGGCAGCGAGACCCCGTCGACGGAGATGGCGTCGAGCGCCCCGCCAAGGCCCGGGATCAGCCGGCCGCCGGCCAGCCCGACCACCATCGCGGCGATGATCCAGACGGGCAGCAACCGGTCCAGGGTGGAGAGTTTGGCGACAACCCCGGATGCCGCGGTCGAGGTGAGGTCGTCACCGCTCACGCGGTCACCACCGGAGCGTCATCCGTGACGAGTACCGCGGCGAGCCGCCCCAGCGCCTCGGGCAGCACCCGGTAGTAGATCCAGGTGCCGCGCCGTTCACCGGAGATCAGCCCGGCCTCCCGTAGGACCTTGAGGTGGTGGCTGATCGTCGGCCCGGTGAGGTCGAAGACGCCGGACAGGTCGCAGACGCACGCTTCGCCGCCGGCGTGGGAGGCGATCAGCGACAGCAACCGCAGCCGGACCGGATCGCCCATCGCCTTGAACAACCGGGACAGCTCAACGGCCTGACCGCCCGACAACGGCTCGCGCACCAGCGGGGAGCAGCACTCCGCCGCCTCGGTCAGCACCGTCAGCAGGCGCTCCTGTTTCGACACATTTCTATCTTGACAGTCCTCTAATCAGGCCGCAAGGTTTGTCTCGACAGACTTCGAAACAAGCTGGAGAGTGATCGGCATGTCCCGTGTTCAGCTCGCCCTGCGCGTCTCCGACCTCGAAGGATCGATCGCGTTCTACCGGTCGCTGTTCGGCGTGGAACCGGCCAAGCGGCGCCCCGGCTACGCCAACTTCGCCATCGCGGAGCCACCACTGAAACTCGTGCTCATCGAGGGCGAACCTGACAAGCCCACCGTGCTGGACCACCTCGGCGTCGAGGTCGAGACCACCGACGAGGTCCGCACCGCCACCGGCCGACTGTCGGAGCTAGGCCTGTTCACCCAGGTCGAGGACGACACCACCTGTTGCTACGCCCTGCAGGACAAGGTCTGGGTGCACGGGCCCGGTGCCGAGCCGTGGGAGGTCTACACCGTCAAGGCCGACGCTCCCGGGGCCACCAGCATCCACACCCTCGGACAGCCGGACACGGGCGAGTGCATCTGCGGGACGCCCAGCACCAAGGACGGCGAAGAGCTGTCGACCTGCTGCTGACGTAGCGCCGCGCCCGAGTGAACCGCCCGGTTGAGGCGCGCCTAACTTTCAGGTGTGGAGTGGCTAAATTCACCGCCTCGGCGGTCTCGCGACCAGCCCTGGGCCGGTAGCCTTCGTTCATCTTGCCTCCGAGGGAGCGAGCATGAGCGTCGTGATCACAGTCGGGCTGGTGCTGCTGCCTGTCGCGATGTACGGCCTGGCACTGTTGCTGGCCACGTGTCGTGACTGGCTCGGCGTGACCGGTGTGCCACGTGCGCGGAACGTTGCCCGCCTGATCTCCCCGGCACGGGGACGTGGGCTCGGCGAATCGGGTCAGCCCGGCCTCTGACCGGGCGGCTCCACCTGTGTGACCAACCGCACAATGCGCAGCCGGGCGGGCCACTGGGGTACGGCCGCGGCGCGGTGCCGAGGGTCGGCCCAGCGCACTCGGTGAGCGTCGCGCCTGGCAGCCCGACAGATGAGGCGGCCAACAACCGCGGTTGAGCCGTGGCGTTCTCCATTGTTGCGAGAGCCTGAATCGGGACTTCGGTTCGCCCAACATTTCGTCGATTGCGAAATCGACGAAACCGGCGTTAGGGTGGCCGTGTTCGTGAAGGGGAGTAGCCCCCAATCAAGCGGTCGACATACTGGGAGTCGCGTACTCCCCGGCCCTTGGACCCACACCGCTGAGGTGGTGGGTGGGCGAGACCTTCGATCCAGTTCGGATGAGCTATCCGTCGCGGATCGTGGTCGCCCAGCACCGCGACTGAGATCCTCCCGGCGCGGGAAGGTGAGTCGTGGTCCACGTACTGCTGCTGCTGGGATGCGCGGTGGTCATCTATCTGGCCTGCGAGTGGTTCGTCAACGCCGTCGAATGGCTTGGCCTGCAGCTCAACGTCGGGGCGATGGCGGTCGGCACGGTCCTGGCCGCTGTCGGTACCGCGCTACCGGAAAGTGTCGTGACCCTGGTCGCGGTCACCTTCGGCGGCGGCCCGCACGGCGCGGACATCGGAGTCGGTGCCGCGCTCGGCGGCCCGCTGGTGGTCGGCACCATCGCCTACGCCACCGTCGGCGCGACCCTGATCGTCCGTCGTTGGCGAGCCCGTGCCACCCGCATCACCGTCCCCGATGCTGCCGCGGGTCCGGACGCGGGCGAGCACATCGGCCCCCGGACTCAGACCCGGGACGCCATCGAGGGAGTCGACACTCGACGGCTGGCCCGCGACCAAACCTGGTTCCTGGCGGTCTTCGCCGTCAAGGTCGGGCTCGGCCTGGTCGCGTTCAGCATCAAGCCCTGGCTGGGGGTGGCGTTCTTCGCCGCATACGCGGTGTACTTCTGGCGGGAGTTGCGCGGCGGAGGACCGTCGACGACGTCGGACCTGGAGCCACTCAAGCTCCAACCCCGCCGCGAGGTCCCGTCCCGCCTCGCCGTTGTCGCCCAGACCCTGATCACGCTGGCGCTGATCTTTGCGGCCTCGCAGGTGTTCGTCGGACAACTGGAGTGGGCCGGTCCGGCGCTCGGGCTACCGCCGGTGGTCGTGGCACTGTTGCTGGCGCCCATCGCCACCGAGCTGCCGGAGACCATGAACGCCCTGATCTGGGTGCGCCAGGGCAAGACCCAGCTCGCGCTGGCCAACATCTCCGGCTCCATGATGATCCAGGCAACGATCCCGTCCGGGCTGGGCCTGCTGTTCACCCCGTGGCGATTCGACACACCGCTCCTGCTGGCCGGCATCGCCACCATCGCCGCCGTGACCTACCTGCTGATACTGCTGCGGACCGGCCGCCTCACCCCCCGGCTCCTCGCCGCGGCGGCGCTGTTCTACAGCGCGTTCGCCATCGGGCTCGCCCTCGTCATGTGAGTACCCCGGTGCACGTACAACGGTAAGTTTCAGCGAACGGTTGACACACACTTACCGTTCGTAGAGACTTACCGATGTGTCCGCATCAGCCGCCGCCGTGCTCGACGCGCTCGGTGACCCCCGACGCCGCTCCATCCTGGAGGGCCTCCTGGACGGGCCCATGGCGGTCGGCGTACTCGCCGAACAGCTGCCGATCTCGCGGCCGGCGGTGTCGCAGCATCTGCGGGTGCTCAAGGAGGCCGAGCTGGTCATCGAGGCCGTGGCCGGGACTCGCCATCTGTATCGGATCAACCCAGCGGGCTTCGAGGCGGTCCGCGACTACTTCGATCGCTTCTGGACGACCGCACTGGACAACTTCGCCGCCCTCGCCCGAGCCGAGGCGGCAACCCGGACCGACCCCGCCGATGAGTCGGGGAGCGAGCGTGAGGAGAAGTGGGATGAGCACTGAGCCGAACACCGTCCCGAGCACCGAGATCGTGGTCCACCGCACGGTGAGCGTCCCGCTTGCCGCCGATCGGGCGTTTGCGCTGTTCACCGAGCGGATGTCCGACTGGTGGCCGCGCGAGCATTCCATCGGCAGTTCGGCCATCGCGCAGGTCGTCGTCGAACCCCACCCCGGCGGCCGCTGGTTCGAACGCGGCGTGGACGGCACTGAGTGTCAGTGGGGCCGGGTGGCTCGCTGGGAGCCGCCGGGCGAGTTGGTGCTGCTCTGGCAGATCGGCACGAACTGGACCTTCGACCCGTCCCTGGAGACCGAGGTCGAGATCAGCTTCACCGCCGATACCGCCGGGACGAGCACCGTCGTCGAGCTGCGGCACCGCCACCTGGAGCGCTACGGCGACCAGGCCGAGACGATGCGCGGCGTGTTCGCCTCGTCCGGCGGCTGGACCGGCATCCTGACCCGGTACGTCGAGGTCGCCTCCTGACGGCGAGCCGTGGGTCGGCCGCCGCGGCGGTCAGCTCGGCAGGGCGCCGATCTCCTTCGGTGCGGTGCCGAACCGGAGGTGCAGCTGCCGCAGCGACGTCCGGTCGCCCGCGTGTTCGAGGTAGCGGCGCCCGGCGCGGGTGCGGGCGATCAGTCCTGATTCGAGGACGTTCATCGCGATGATGGGCGGGACGGCCCAGACCGGTGTGATCGGGAGGTTCAGGTCACGCAGGCCGTCCTTGCGCAGGAAGTAGCGCAGCATGCTCAGCGTCCGCAGTCGGGTGTACTGGCCGCGCACTGTGTTCAGGTGCCCGTAGTTCTGGGTGAGCTGGCCGTCGACCAGCGCGACGGCCAGCGCGGCACCCGCCGGTGTGGTGTCCGCCTGGGCGAGCAGGACGTGGTAGTTGAACGTGTTCTGCTCGCGTTCGGTGTCGAAGAGCCAGTCCTCGTCGACCCCCATCAGCCAGCCCACGTACTTCCACAGGTGCATGATCGCCAGCGATTCGGGGCGGGTCACGATGCGCCCGAGCGCGCGGACCCCGAGCAGAAGGGTGCTGCTGAACAGCCCCAGTGTCGCCGCCTGGTCGCTCTGGTTGATCGGCAGGCCGTACTGGCTGGTGTCCCAGCGGCCGTTGGTCTCGAACTGGTGGTTGATCAGCGCGTGCATCGCCCGCACGTGGACGGTGAGCTTGAAGCCCTCGCCGTCCCGGCGCATGCCGGCCGGCGTGCCGACCGCGTCGCCCCATTTCTGGGTCTCCCCGAGCCGGCGCAGGGCGGTCGACCCGGTCAGACCACCGGTCTGCACGAGCAGGTCGGCCGGTCCGGCGAACCGGTATCCGCCGATCAGCGACAGCTGCAGCAATACGTCATCGCGGCTGCGCCCGAGCCGGCGGAACGCCCGCGCTCCCCGTTCGACGAGATCGAAGTCCACCCAGTCCGGAACCTGGTCGACGACCGCGAAGAACTCGCGCAGCGCCTCGGGTGCCTCGACCACGGCGTCGATCCCCTCGGCGATGGCACGGTTGAACTGCGCCATGGTGACCCGCTCGGGGTCGTCCTTCGCCAGGCGCATCGCCTTGACCAGCCGCGCGCCGAGTTCGTCGCGGGCGAACATCCGCCGGCCCAACCGGTCGAGCAATCGCTCATCCACCGTCGTGACCCCCGCGATGATGCGCAGCGGGCGGGCCAGGCGCTCGTTGCGCTCGCGCGCGCTGTTGAACCGGTGTGGGTAGACCAAGGTGTCGGCGTCGACAGCCTCAGCCGGTGCGAGCTCAGCCCGAGAGAACATGTCCCGATGGTGACACGAATAATTACTCGCGTTCAACTCGCGTAGTGACCGGTCCCCGGTGACGCCGAAAGTCCGGCCGCCGTTCGACGACCGGCTGAACCGGTGAGCCACCACTCCCCGAGCCGATCACCGGCTATTCCGACGTAGTGCGGCGGCCGGGGTCAGAGGGCGTTGAACCGTCGTGGTCGAGATGCCGCTACGTCGGGCAGGGTGTCGATGACGCTGCGCAGGTGGCTGCGCATGGCGGCCTCGGCGGCGTCGGGATCACCCGCGCAGAGCGCCTCGATGATCTCCAGGTGCTGCGGTAGAGAGGCGGCGGCCCGCCCGGGTTGCATGGCCAGCTGGAACTGGTGGCGGACGTTCTGCCCGCGCAGTCGTTCGAGGATTGCCCTGGCGGTTGTCTGCCCCCCGAGGGCGCGGATCAGGGCGTGGAGCTCTTTGTTCTGCTCGGAGTAGCCGAGGAGGTCTCCGGCGGCGACAGCTGCCTGCATGGCCGAGCCGATGCCGCGGAGCTGATCACGGTTGTCGTCGGTCAACCGCTCGGCCGCCTTGGCCGCGCACAGCCCCTCGAGGGCCATCCGCACCTCGGTCATCTCGATGGCCTCGGCGAGTGAGATCGCTCGAACGCGGGCGCCTCGGTTCTGCACCCGTTCGACCAGACCCTCGCTGGTCAGCTGGACCAGCGCGGTCCGGACGCTCGCGCGGCTGGCGCCGAACCGCTCGGAGAGGTCTGCTTCGACGAGGCGCTGATCGGGGACGAACTCGCCGTCGGCGATGGCCGCGCGGATGCCGTCGACGACAGGTACCGCCGGTGCGGATTCGGCGTCGACCGAGCCCGAGCTCTCTGTCGCCGTCATTGTCTACAACCTCCGCGCGCGGATTCGGGACACGATTGGTGCGTCAACGGTAACGCCTGGTGCCGGGCTCAGGCCCCCACCGGCCGCGCGGCGGCCTGTTGGAGCCGGGCCCGCCGGGTGCTCGGACCGAAGAGGGCCAGGGCGAGCGCACCGACCAGCCAGGTGCCCGCGATGAAGACGAACACGCTCTGGTAGCCGCTCCCGTTGTAGAGGCTCGCGATGATCAACGGGCCGGCCGCGTTGGACAGGCGACCCAGTCCGTAGGAGACACCGGTGCCCAGCGAGCGGCCGTGGGTGTCGAACAGCTCGGGAGAGTAGGCGTAGGCCAGCGCGGTGTAGCCGCGCTCGATCAGGTTCACCAGGAAGCCGAACACGACGATCAGGACCGGGTTGAAGGTCAGTCCGTAGAGCAGACCGCAGACCGCGATGACCGTCCCGAAGGCCGCGAGGCACCACTTGCGCTCGAACCGGTCGGTGACCAGGGACGCCAAGAAGGAGCCCAGTGGTGCGCCGATCGTGGTGAGTGCCACGTAGAAGATCGACTTCTCGACGCTGAAGCCCTCCTTGGCCAGCAGGGTGGGGGCCCAGCTCGAGTAGCCGAAGAAACCGATCGTCTGCGTCACCCAGAGCACGGTGAGCAGCAGGGTGGGGGCGAGGTACCTCTTCTGTAGCAGCAGGCGCAGCCTGGCTTTGGCCGGTGGTGTGTCGGGGACCGGAGCGGGCGCGGCGGGCTCGGGCAGCGGTCCCTTCTCGGCGGCCACCTGCTCCTCGATCTCGCGCAGCACGGCGTCGGCGCGCGCATGCTCGCCCCGGCTCTCGTACCAGCGCGGCGACTCCTTCAGATGGCGGACGAACACCAGGAACAACAGGCCGAGCGCACCCCAGAGGTACACCAGGCGCCACGACCAGTCGTTGAGTGGGACGACCACGCTGGCGATGAGGTTGGTGACGGGCGTGCCGCAGATGCCGATCGTGATGGCGTAGGCCTGGTACTTGCCGCGGCGGGCGGCCGGGTACAGCTCGCTGATGTAGATGACCGCGACGACCGTCATCGCGGACAGGCCCGCGGAGGTCAGGATGCGGAAGGCGCCCAGCGACACGGTGTCCCAGGAGAAGACGGACGCGAAGGAGAAGAAGCCGAAGAACAGCGTCGTCCACGTCAGGGCGTTCTTGCGCCCCCAGCGGTCGGCGATCCAGGCCGCCACCATCGAGCCGAGGAACATCCCCACGAACGACAGCGAGGTGACGTAGGCGATCTGGTTGATCGTGACGCCCCACAGCGAGATCAGCCGGGGTGCGGTGACCGCGAAGCTGTTGATGTCGGCGAACTCGAAGAAGTACGCGAAGGAGACGGCCAGCAGGGTGACCTTGTGGAAACGGGAGATCGGCAGTCTGTCGAGCCGGTTGGCCGCGTTCGAGTTCTGCATATATCAACGCCTTTGTCGTGCGGAACGTGGCGGAGCGATCCACGGTGCCCGACGGCACTTCGACGTCACCGCTCCTCGTCCGTCGGTGCTCCCAGCGTCAGTAACGTGAGCAATATTGTCAACAATCCTGGCGCGAATCATCGCTACAATTTCGCTGGCCCGGCTCCCGCCCTGTGTGCCGCGCCTCTCCCGGGAGTCGTGACCGGTCGTAGACATCGACGTTAACCGGGTATGGGTGTCTCCCGCCGGTCCGCCGTTACCGGTGCGCCAGCGGAGTCACCTTGACAAGACGCGCGGTCTCCCGCGCCGTGCTGCTACTGCTGAGCTTCGGGGTGGCGATGGCCGTCGTCAGCGTCCCCGCCTGGGCGGCCGACTCGGCCCGGGTACCCAACGCGCCCACGCTGCCGATCGAGCAGAAGTATTTTGCCCGCGGCCCCTGGGCGGTCACCTCAACAACCGCGGTCGGCTGCTGTGACTCCTCCGGCTCGAAGTTCGACGTGTGGTACCCCGCCGACCTCGGGCGCAGCGGGACCCGGCATGCGGTCATCACCTGGGGTAACGGGACCTTCAACGTCCCCAGTCAGTACGCCTACCTGCTCGCACACCTGGCGTCCTGGGGTTTTGTCGTGGTCGCTACCGAGGACAGCAACACCGGCAGCGGACAGCAGATCCTGGATGCCGCGCATTGGCTGGTACGCCAGGACAGTCGGCCGTCCAGCCCCTTCTACCACCGGCTGGCAACGGCACGGGTGGGAGCGATCGGGCATTCCCAGGGTGCGGCCGGCGCGCTCAACGCCATGATCCAGTCCGATGGACTGATCACCACGGCGGTCCTCGTCGAGACTCCCGCGCAGATCCTCTGTGGCAGCACGACCAGCTGTCCCGATACCCGGAAACTCACCGGTGGCGCGATCTTCCTAGTCAACGGGTCGGCCGACCAGCTGATCTCACCGTCCACCCAGCCACTGCCGTGGGCGCTCACCGGGCTTCAGTCCAACTCTGCCTACTACGACGCCGCGCCCGCGTCGGTCACCAAAGCGTGGGCAACGCTCGACGGCCCCAGTCACAACGACGTCACGGGCCAGCCCGGCTGTGCTCCCCTGACCGCCCTCTGTTTCAACGGCGTCTACGGCTACCTGGGATACCCGACCGCGTGGATGATGGACCGCCTCCGGCACGACCACTACGCCCACCAGGCGTTTGTCGCACAGACCGGTGAGCTGTTCCGTGAGCGCACCAACTGGAGCAACCAGCACAGCAACATCACGCACTGACCTCTGGTGCTTCGATGTCGTCGTAGACGCGGACCGCGGCCAACAGCCCGTCCGGGCCGCGTTCGTAGACGCCGACTCCCGCCTGGGGCGGCAGGTCGTGGCTGCCCCAGCGGACGCAGTTGTACTCCATGGCGCAGCGCACGCCGTCGTCGGTCACGACGCAGGGCTGCAGGCCGATGCCGCCGCCCGCGCTGAAGCACCGGGTGAAGAACGAACGCAGCTCACCGACGCCGCTGTGGGCGTGCCGAGGGCCGATAGGGCCACGGAAGTACCCATCCGACGCGAAGGTGCCCACTACCGCCTCGGCGTCACCGGCCTCGAGCGCGGCCTGGTAGCGGCCGACGACGTCACCGGGGTGGACGGCCCCGGCCTCGAGTATCGGAGGCCGGAGGTGGCGCCGCCCGTCGACCGGCCATTGGCTGCAGTAGGTGCGGAACACCACCGACCGGTCGTCCGGGGATTCCGCGACGACCGCCACCGGCCAGGCCAGGTCCCGCCCGTCGTCGGTCAGGTGGGCCAGCAGCTCGACCACGGCCCGCCCACCGACACACGTGGCGGCCACCGTCTCGATCCGTGCGTGACGCTCGGCCAGCCACGCTTGGTTGTGCCGGACGAACCGCCGCAGCTGCCGGTGACCGCGGACCTCGCCGGCGCGGGGGTCGTAGACCACGACCTCGCCGGGCCACACGGTCTCCAGGGCGTGCGTGTCACCGTTGTTCAGCGCGGTGAAGTACTGCCCCACCGGATCAGCCTGACCCTCGGCGCGCGTCTGCCTGCGCACCAGCTCCGCGGCATTGGCGAAGTCCGGAAACCACGGCATCTCAACCCCACTCTCGAATCCACATACTCGCTGCTCACAGGTCGAGTACCAGGTCGCCACGGGGCTGGGAGCAGCAGATCAGCGAGCTGCCGTCGGCGGGAACGTCGACCGGGTCGGGGGCATAGCTGACTGCTCCGGATATCAGGCCTGTCTCGCAGGTGTGGCACACCCCGGTACGGCAGGACCAGCGCACCGGCACGTCGCATGCCTCGGCCAGCTCCAGCAGGCTGGCGCAACCAGGGTCCCAGCGGACCGTCAGGCCGCTGCGCGCGAAGGCAATGAGCGGACCGTCGACCGGCTGGGACGCCGGCGGGTGCGGCGGCCGGGCCGTCGCACTCGCTATCCCCGGGGTCTGCGCCGGCCCGGCACCGAAGATCTCGGTGCGCACGCGTGCCCGAGCGATGCCAAGGTCGACCAGGGCGGCGGACATCTCCGCCATGAACCCGGCCGGCCCGCAGATGTAGGCATCGGCGTCGCGCGGCAGCTCGATCGCGGCCAGTACCTGCGCCGACAGCCGCCCAGCCGTCTGGTAGTCGCGTCCTTGGACGTCGTGCGGGCCGGGGTGGCTGTGGCAGACGTGTCGGTGCCCATTCGCCAGCGTCGCCAGCAGGGACCGTGACTCGGTGGCGAACGGCTCCTCGGCCAGGTTGCGGGCGCCGTGCAGCCACCAGATGTCACGGTCGGACCCCGCCGCGGCCAGGGTGTGCAGCATGGCCAGGACCGGGGTCGCCCCCACGCCCGCACTGACCAGCAGGACCGGTGCGGTGCCGGGGCGGAGGGTGAAGGTGCCCCTCGGCGCGGCAGCCTCCAGCAGGTCGCCAGGGCGCACCCGGGTGTGGACGAACCCGCTGCCCGCGCCATGCGGCTCGCGCTTGACGCTGATGCGGTAGGTACCGGCGTCAGGGGCACCGGACAGCGAGTAGCTGCGCAGGAGCGGCTGCCTGCCGGGGCCGGGGTGCAGTCGCAGGGTCAGGAACTGCCCAGGCAGGGCGGCCGGCACGGCCCCGCCCTCGGGGTGGGCCAGGTGCACCGAGACCACCGAGGAGCTTTCCGGTTCCACCTCGGTCACGGCCAGCGGACGGAACCCCGGCCAGGCGGGCGGCGGGCTGACGTCGGCCAGTCCGGCGTTGCCCGCCGCGCTACCGGGGATCTCGGGCTGGGCGAGCATCGCCCGGAAGGAGGCTTTCCAGCCGTCGGGAAGCGCTGGGATCCGCAGCGCTTCCCGCAGCCGCCCGCGGGGATGTCCGGGCAGGTAGAGCAGGGCGTCGACCTCGGCGACCGTCATGGCCGCCGGACCCGCGGCCACCTGGACGATCTCGTCCCCGGCCTGCACAACGCCCTCGCTCAGCACCCGTAGGTAGAACCCGGGCCGCCGATGGGAGACCAGCAGTGCAGGCAGGCGCGCGTCGTTCATCCGGATGCCGACCCGGTAGCAGGTGACCCTTGGCTGGGTCACCTCGAACATCGCCTCCCCGATCCGGTACCGATCGCCGATGCGCACCTGGTCATCCGCCAGGCCCGACACGGTGAAATTCTCCCCGAACTGGCCGTATTCGAAGTCGTCGCGACCCAGCTGCTCCTGCCAGTGCCGGTAGGACTCGATCTGGTACACGAACACGGCGCGGTGCTCCCCGCCGTGCCCGCCCAGGTCGCCCTGCCCATCGCCGTCGATGTTCAGCCGCCGCACCAGCCGCCTGCCCTCGACCGGCCGTTTCCAGACCGCCGTGTGCACCACCTGGCCGTGCCAGTCGAGATCCCGCGGCAGGCCCACGTTCACCGACAGCAGTCGGCCGACCCGTCGATCTGTGATCACCGGCTGCCTACCCTCCGTCGGCGCGCGCCCGAAAGTAGCCACAACCTTCCCAGGCGGACGATCGGTCCTCCACAGGTACGCGGGGCCGGACGTGCGGGTGCGGGCAATAATGAGGCGGCCCGGCTGCCGCGGGGTTCGGGTCCGCGAGCGAAGGCCCCGATCCGCCCAGGAGGCGCTCATCATGGAATACCTCGTCACCATGACCACCCAGGTCCCGGCTGGAACGCCAGAGGGGGACGTCCAGGACATCCGCACCCGCGAGGCCGCGCACTCGCGCGACCTCGCGGCGCAGGGGAACCTGCTGCGCCTGTGGCGCCCGCCGCTGCAACCGGGCGAATGGCGCTCGCTCGGCATGTTCGCCGCCGGCGACGGCGACCAGCTCGAGAAGGTCCTCGCCTCGATGCCGCTGCGGGTGTGGCGCACCGATGAGGTCACACCGCTCGCGCCGCACCCCAATGACCCGACCGGGCAGACCGAGAAGCCCCGGTCAGTCGCGCCCGAGTTCCTGACCACGTTCACCGTCACCGTCCCGGCGGGTACGCCCCGCGAGACGGTCGATGCCGCCCTGGCACGCGAGGCAGCCAGCGCGCGGGAGCAGGCCGGGCAGGGACACCTGCTGCGGCTGTGGACGCTGCCCGGGCAGGGGCGCGCACTGGGTCTGTGGCAGGCAGGTGACGGCGCCGAGATTCAGGCGATCATGGCGTCGCTGCCGCTGTCGGTGTTGGGCTGGATGGACGTGCAGACCACGCCGCTCACCCCACACCCCAGTGACCCGGCGCTCGCCGGCGGCTGACGACGGCGTTCGCGTGTTCATCAGGAGACGAACTGTTGCCCACCGTCGATGTCGTACGTCGCGCCGGTGAGCGCCGTGTTGGCCATGATGTGGACAGCGAGCGCGGCGACGTCGGAGGGGCCGACGACGCGGCCGATCGGGAGCGTCTTGCGCAGCTCGTTCCGGCGCTCCTCGAGTCGATCTCCGAGCAGCGCTGCTGACAACGGGGTGTCGACGAAGCCGGCGGCGATGAGGTTGACCCGGACCGGCGCGAGCTCGAGCGCGAGGGCCGCCGTGAACGGCGGCAGCGCGGCGGTGGCGGCGGAGACGATGCCGAGGCCGTGACCGACGCGCCGGCCGCCGGTACCGCCCACGAGCAGTAGCGTCCCCCCGGGCCTCATCTTGCCGGCGGCGTTACGCGCGACCTCGAGCGCCAGCACCACGTGCCCGCTGATCGCCTGGCGCACCTGGGCCGAGTCCATCTCGAGCAGGGGCCCGTAGTGCGGACCACCGGCTGTGACCATCACGTGGTCGATCGGCGCTGGCAGGTCCTGGAAGAACCTCGCCAGGGAAGGCGCGTCGTTGGCGTCGAAGGCCGCGGTGCGTTGCGCGCCGACCTCCAGCGCCGCTTGCTCCAGCCGGTCGGGATTGCGGCCGGTGAGGAACACATCGGCACCCTCCGCCCGGGCACGTCGAGCTGTCTCCAGCCCGATGCCCGCGCTGCCGCCGATCACGACGACCGTCTGTCCGAGCAGTTCCGGTTCACGCTGGGTGGAAACAGGAGTGGTTGCGCTGCTCATCTGCGTCACCTCAGGCTCGCCATCTGCGTTTCCGTCGGTCCGACCGGCCGCGGCATGTCCGCGATCTGCCTACGGAGCGCCTTCACCGCCGCGTCGTAGATCCCCGAGAAGCTGGGGAAGGGCTGGATCGTGTCGCTCAGCACCTCGAGGGGGACGTGTGCGCGGATGGCCAGCGTCGCCTGCTGCAGCCACTCACCGGCTTCGGGCCCCAGCGCGTAGGCGCCGATCAGTCGCTCGCCGTCGCTGAGCAGCGTCAGGAACCCGTTCGATTCGGCGTAGGCGTGCGTGTAGGTGGCGGTCTTCGGCACCTCTGACATGGGTGCGGTGGCGCTGTAGGCCGCTTCGACCGCGCCCACCGCCGCGGCCTGCGGATCTGTGTAGGTGACTCGCGGAACAGCTTCGTAGTTCGCCGGACGCGCATCGCCGAGGATGTTCGCCGCGACCACGTCTCCCTCGTACTCGCCGACGTGGGTGAGCGGCCAGATCCCGGTGACGTCGCCGATCGCCCAGAGTCGCTCGCCCGCGCGCAGGTGCTCGTCAACCGGGATCCCACGGGGGTCGACCGCCACCCCGACCGTCTCCAGGCCGATCCCCTCGACGCGTGGGCGCCGACCGGTCGCCACCAGCAGCCGGTCGCCCCGCAGGTCCGTACCGCCGTCGAAGCGCAGGACGAACTCGTCACCCTCCCGCAGCGCGGCAGTGGCGTGCATCCCGAGCCTCAGCTCGATCCCATCCCGGCGCAGGGCCTCCCCGAGCGCCTCGCCCAGCGGCGCGGGCTCCCGGGGAAGCAGGCGGTCTGCGCCCTCGACGAGCACCGCCTCGCCACCGAGCCGCCGCACGACCTGGGCCATCTCGACGCCCACCGGCCCGCCGCCCAGCACCAGCAGGCGGCGCGGGACCGCCTTCATCCCGGTGGCCTCGCGGTTGGTCCACACGCCGTCCAGCTCACGAAGTCCCGGGACCGGCGGCACGATCGGATCCGCGCCGGTCGCCACCACGATGTGCGCCGCGGTGTGGCGGACGCCCCCGACCTCGACCACGCCGGTGCCGGCCAACCGGCCCGTGCCGCGCAGCAGGTCGATGCCGTGGTCGGCCAGCCAGCGCTCCTGGCCCGCGTCGGAATAGCTCGACACCATGAAGTCCCGCCAGGCCAGCGCCGCCGCAACGTCGACCTGTGCGCTCGCGCCGGCCTCGCGCGCGCCCCACACCGCCTCGCCGGGACGCAACAGCGACTTCGACGGGATACAGGCCCAGTAGGAGCACTCGCCGCCGACCAGCTCCCGCTCCACGACAGCGACCCGCAGCCCGCCCTCGGCCAGCGCGGCGGCGCAGTGCTCACCGGGCGCCCCGCCGCCGAGAACGATCACGTCATAGTCACTCACGTCGGCAGCTCCGTCCCGGCCCGCTCCGCCACCATGTACTCGGCGTACCAGTCGGGCCAGTTCGCGTCCGCCTCGCCGGTCCGCTTCTCGTGCTCGCCGTGGGCGGCCGCGGCACGCCGAAGCCCGCTCGCCAGGTCCGCGGCGGACGCGTAAACCGTCTCAGCGGCGTCGATCCGGCCGGGCAGCCGCGTCGTGACCTCCTGCAGCAGCCAGCCGTTGCCGTCCGGGTCGCTGAACGTGGCGAAGGAGCTGTAGCTGGCGTGATCGGGCGCGGGCGCGCTGACCCGACCGCTCGTGCCGTCGGGCTGGAACTGGGCGCCGGGCGTCTCGGGGTGGAACACGTCGCTGACGTCGA
Organism: Pseudonocardia sp. Cha107L01; assembly: GCF_052566575.1. Classification (NCBI taxonomy): domain Bacteria; kingdom Bacillati; phylum Actinomycetota; class Actinomycetes; order Pseudonocardiales; family Pseudonocardiaceae; genus Pseudonocardia; species Pseudonocardia sp. Cha107L01. The sequence goes on along the minus strand of NZ_CP199579.1, from coordinate 1,237,033 downwards.
CACCGCGGGCGGCGAGCTCCTCGCGCGCGGCCCCGATGTCGGAGACGACCAGGTAGAGGCCCTGGGCGGAGCCGGGCGCGGCCGACGTGACGTTGAGCCGAACTGAACCGAGCACCCCGAGCCGGGTGGCGTGAACTGGAGGATCCGGAAGCCGTTGTCGAAGGCGAAGTCGGCGTCGAGCCGCCACTCCAGGTTCCCGTAGAACTCCTTCGCGCGGTCAACATCCGAGACGGGGATGACGACCGCCTCGAACTTCAGCTCGACACCCTTGACGCTCGGGGCCCTGCTCGCCTCGTTGCTCCGGACATCCGCTGTGCTCATCGCGGCCTCCTTGGTTGTGTCAGGGATTTCCTGCTGTACCGGCGATGAGGGGTCGGTGGCGACGTCACCATTTCGTCGTTCTGGATAGTGCCGGGGTGTGCGCGAATCGGTCCCAAATCGACGCTCATTGCCGTCTTCGTTCCCAGCTGCGCGCCCAGAGTGGACCGGTCAGGTGACCGTGGCAAGCACCCATCTCTGCCTGAACCGATACGCACCATCCGCCCCGAACCCGGTGGCAGTACCGCGGCGAACTGAGACGACTGGGACGAGCGCGGTGCGTCAGCTTCAGTCTTTAGCGTCAACCAGGGCCCGTAAGGATCTCCAATCCTTGCGGCGGGTCGGTGGGTGCGGAAGCGTGTCGCTCGCCCCCCAGCGTTGGCTCCCGCCATCCCCCTCATGCCCGGCAAGGAGGCCGTATCTCATGAAGCTCGCTCTCTACCTGCCGAACTTCCGCAACAAGGTGACCGTCAAGGAACTCGAGGACCTCACCGAGCTCGCCGAGGATCTCGACTTCGACTCCGTCTGGACGCTCGACCGGATCGTCGTCCCGGAGGCCTCCGACCGCGGAGAGCTCCAGTACTCGTTCGGCATGATCCCGGAGATGCCCAAGGGCCTGCCGGTGTCCTCCCGAGGTGAGTTCCTCCAGGGCATGCCGCTGCTCCCCTGGCTCGCCGCGAAGACGAGCAAGGTACGGATCGGCATGAGCATCATCGACACGCCGTACCGCTCGCCCGGTGTGCTCGCCGCCGAGCTCGCCACCATCGACCACCTCTGCAACGGCCGGCTCAACGTCGCCGTCGGTGCCGGCTGGATGCCCGAGGAGTTCGCGGCCGCGAGCGCCGCACACATCTTCCCCAAGCGCAACAAGCACGTGCGCGAGACGATCGAGATCATGCAGGGCATCTGGACGAACGAGGTCTTCGAGTACCACGGCGAGTTCGCCGACTTCGAGAGCTGCGGGTTCGGGGCCAAGCCCGTGCAGAAGCCGCACCCGCCGATCTTCTTCAGCGGGCTCAAGGACCCGAAGCGCGCGGCGACCCGCGTCGCCAAGTACGGCCTGTCGGGCTGGATCGGCATCCAGGACTCCCCGGAGGACCTGAAGGGGTGGCGTGGCGCCATCCAGCGCGAGCTCGAGGAGATGGACAGCTCCCACACGATCGACGACCTCGAGATCGCCAGCATGCTCTGGTTCGTCATCACCGACCAGGACGTCGACCAGACAGCGAACGGCAAGCTCACCAACCTGATGGTGGGATCCGCCGGGCAGATCACCGACACCCTCAAGCGCTACAAGGAGGCCGGGCTGACGATGCCTCTGCTGTGGCCGCCGTTCGCGGACGTGCCGGTCGCGAAGACGCTCGATGATCTCAAGCGTCTGAAGGAGGAGATCATGCCCAAGGTCGACGCCATGTAGGCGTTCCGACCTGAACCGACGCCAACGGCCCGCCGCCTAGACCCGCCTAGACCGGGTCGAGGCGGCGCCGTAGGAGGCAGAACTCGTAACCCTCCGGGTCCGCCAGTACGTGCCAGGACTCCTCGCCGGTCTGGCCGATGTCGACCTTTCGTGCGCCCAGTGACAGCAGGCGCTCCAGTTCCTCCTCCTGGTCGCGGTCGGTGGGGTTGACGTCGATGTGCAGGCGCAGCTTGGTGCGACGGAGATGCGGCAGCTCATGCGCGCGCCCTAAACGGCACCCGGCAATCGGCGCCGCACGATTAGGGTCCACGCGCACGGCATGGAGCGGTTCTGGGGTTGTCATGGCCACCCTTCGGTGTTGACTGATTATCAATCAGCTGCCACAGTAGGTGACGTCGGATGCCAGGTCAATCAGACCGTCGACAGAGGCCAGGAGGCCGGCGCCGCGTCGGGTGCCCACTGGCCGAAGGGGGAAGTCGTCATGAACAAAAACCAAGCCGCCGCGACCCCGACCAGCGATTCCGCTCCCGCACCGAGATCCCGCTCCGGGCGCGCACTGGTCCAGCCGGCGACTCCTCACCCGCGATCACCCCGCCTACCACGCGGCGCCGATCCCAGTCCGGCACGCAACAGCGGACCTTTCACCGCCCGAACACCGAGAGGACTCTCATGATGGCCACCACACCTCGGACCCCGGCGGTCCGGATCAAAGCGGCCGACCTCGGTCGCGGCCGGCGCCCGGGCGCCCCCGCGAAGCTCGCTCACATTGTTCTCAAGACACCCCGCCCGACCCAGATGACCGAGTGGTATCAGACCGTGCTGGACGCCATTGTGGTGTTCGGCGACAAGCGGATCACCTTTCTAACCTATGACGACGAGCACCATCGGATCGCGTTGGTCCACACCCCGGCCCTGCTGCGGATCCCAGGCTTGTTCTGGGCCCTGCACCGGAAGTTCTGGGGCGTGGATCACGTCGCGTTCACTTATCACGACCTCGGCGAGCTGATCGCGGTCTACCGACGGTTGGCCCGGGTGGGCATCAATCCGGTGTGGTGCATCAATCACGGCCCGACGACGTCGATGTACTACGAGGACCCTGACGGCAACCGCCTCGAGCTGCAGGTCGACAACTTCGCCAGCAACCTGGAGTTGCTTGGTTGGCTAGAGAGCGGCGAGTTCGCCGACAACCCCATCGGCGTCGAGTTCGACCCGGACGTACTGGAACGCCGCCTCCGTGGCGGGGTGAGCATCGAGGAACTAGGCAAGCGCGGGTCGGCCCCACCCGATGGGCGTCCGCCTCGAAGCGGTCTGCGCACCATCCGTTGGAAGACCCTCTAACCGGGAGCACATCGTGAAACTGGCAACGTTCCGAGGCCACGACGGCCGCACGCGGGTCGGGGTCGTGCTAGGAGAGCAGGTCGCCGACCTGTCCGCCGCCGAGCACGGCCCGGCCACCGTGCTCGAGCTGCTGGGCGACACCCAACGCGACGAACGAGTGGCCGCGCTGCTCCCGGCGGCGCCACGCCACCCGCTCGGCTCGGTCACCCTTCAGGCGCCGATCCCGGCCCCACCGAAGTACCTGGCGATCGGGATCAATTCCCGAGACCACCGCCGCGAGGTCAACCTGCGTTGGCTGCTGCGAGAGCCGAAACTGGTGCGCATCGCCGCCGGCTACGCTCTCGCCCACCCCAGACCCCGTTACCCGTTTTTCTTCGCCAAGGCCACCTCATCGGTCACCGGGCCGTTCGAGGAGATCTGGCTACCTGCAGGCACCTCACGAGTCGACTGGGAAGGGGAGCTCGCCGTCGTCGTGGGAGCCCATCTGCGCGAGGCCAGCGTCCGCGACGCCGAGCACGCGATCGCCGGCTACCTCGTCGCCAACGACGTCTCCGTCCGTGACTGGCAAACCGACAACCCCACCTCGGCGGCCATGGCCAAGGGCTTCCCCAGCCACGGCCCGCTCGGGCCATGGCTGGCAACCCCCGACGAGATCGACCTTGCCACCGCCGAGGTGCGCACGTTCCTCAACGGTGAACTGCGCCAGCGCGGCCGCATCGCCGAGCTGATCCGATCCCCGGCGGACATCCTCAGTCAGCTGTCGCAATTTTGCGCGCTCGAGCCCGGCGATGTCGTCGCGTGCGGGACGTTCGCCGGCACCGGGTGGCCCGCCGGACGGTTCCTGCGCCCTGGCGACACCATCAGGGTCGAGATCGACGGTATCGGCCATATCGAGAACCCCGTCACCACCGCGCCGCCCGCCTCGCCGGCTCGACCCACCTCGCGCACTAGCCTGGCCAAGTGGATGTGAGAACCACCGCACCGGCGGGCACGGACCGGCGCCGCCTGCTGGTCGCGGCCGCGGCCAAGCTGTTCGCCGAACACTCCTACGAAAAAGTCACCACCAGCGAGATCGCGAAAGCCGCCGGCGTCGCCTACGGACTCATCGCCCACCATTTCGACAACAAGCGCGGGCTCTACCTCGCCGTCATGCGCGACATCGCGGACGAACTCGCCGCGAACCAGAGCCGCCCACCACGTGGCGACACCCTGCGAGAGCAGCTGCGCCACGCACTCACCGACCACATCACCTACATCGATCAACACGCCACCGGCTTCGTCGCCATCATGCGCGGCGGGCTCGGCGCAGACCCCGAGATGCGCGCGATGGTCGACGAACTCCGCTGGAACGGCGCACGGCGGATCCTGCACCGCCTCGGCATCACCGACCCCGTGCCAGCCGTGCTCCGCACAACCATGCGCGGCTGGGTCGGCTTCTTCGACGAAATCATCCTGGATCGACTCGAACACCACGACATCGACACACCCACCCTGGTCGAACTCGCCACCGCGACCCTCCTCACCGCCCTACGCACCGCCATCCACCTCGACAGACAATCAACACTGGCCCCGGCAACCATCACCCTGATCGAGAACGCTTAGACAGTCCCCAGCACGCCACCCCCGTTCCGTCGAGCTTCCCCCGCCGATCCCCGGGTAGCAGCCGTGGCCGAGGACGATCGGTCTCGAATTTCCGGCAGCCAGCGTCCATGCGTTCGCCCCGTTGTTCCGGTATCGATGGTTACTGTGACCACACGGATCGACGTGCACGCCCACTTCGTGCCCGACTTTTACCGGGACGCGCTGGTGGCTGCCGGCCATGACCGCCCGGACGGCATCGCGGCCATCCCGGCCTGGGACGAGCAGTCGGCGCTGCAGGCCATGGACGAGCTGGACATCAGCAGCGCCGCGCTGTCCATCTCCTCGCCGGGTGTGCACCTCGGCGACGACGCGGCCGCCGCCGAACTGGCGCGTCGGTGCAACGACGAGGCGGCCCGGCTGGTCGCCGCCCACCCCAGCCGATTCGGGTTCTTCGCCTCGCTCCCACTGCCCGACGTGCCCGCCGCACTGACCGAGCTGGACCGGGCGATGGGTGAGCTGGGCGCGCTCGGCGCTGTGCTGGAAACCAACCACCACGGCCAGTACCTGGGCGACAGCGCACTCGAAGAGCTCTACGCCGAGCTGGCCCGCCGGGGTGGCGTGGTCTTCGTGCACCCGACGTCGCCGTCCTGTGGGGCCGAGCTGGCATTGGGCTTCCCGAGCCCGATGCTCGAGTTCATCTTCGAGACCACCCGGTCGATCACCAATCTGGTGATCTCCGGCGTGCTCGAGCGCAACCCGGCGCTGAAGGTCATCGTGCCGCACGCCGGAGCGGTGCTGCCGGTGCTGGCCAACCGAATCGAGCTGCTGCTGCCAATCCTGGGCGAGCCCGGCGCCCCGCCGCCGCCCGGGATGCGCGCCGCGCTGCGCAAGCTGTACTTCGACCTGGCCGGAGCGCCGGTACCCGAACTACTCGGCGCGTTGCTCTCGGTGGCCGACCCATCGCACATCATGTACGGCAGCGACTGGCCGTTCACCCCGCTCGCGGCGTGCCAGGCACTGGCCGAGCGGATCGACGCGACCCCGCTGCTTGCCGGTGACCTGCGCGAGCAGGTGCTGGCCGAGAACGCCGCCCAGTTGCTGCCCAGCTTGGCGAGTACCGTCCGGCCGTGAGTTCTGGAGATCGTCGTCGGTGGAGCGCCGGAGACCGTGCCTCGATGATCTGCGCCTCCAGCGTTCGCTCGCCCCAGACCGACACCGGACGTGCCGTACCTGCGGTTGGCGGACAGTTTCACGATGGTGGTGCTGCTGGCCGGGTCGATGTAGACGAACTGGTTGTAGACGCCGATCGCGCTGAACTCACCGCGGTCTCCGGCGGGAATCCACCACTGGTAGCCGTAACCCAGGTCGACATGGTGCCCGCCGACCAGTGGCCGGCCGGGCTCCAGGTGCGGGGCGGCGACCGTCACCGAGTCGCGCACCCAGTCGGCCGGGACGATCTGCTGACCCTGCCACAGTCCGTCGTTGCGGTAGAGCTCGCCTAGCTTCGCGTAGTCGCGCGCGGTCAAGTTGAGCCCCACGTAGCCTTGCTCGGTCCCCGCGGGGTCCACCATCCAGTAGCCGGGGGACACCATGCCGAGCGGTTCGCACAGCTTCTCCCGCATGTAGTCGGAGACCGAGCGGCCGGTGGCCCGGGCCACGAGCATCGACAGCGCCTGCGTGTCACCCGAGTTGTAGCGGCAGACGGTCCCCGGCTCGCTCTCGCGCACCATGGCGGCGACGAAGTCGTCGAGCGTGCCGCCGATGCCCAGCCCGGCCATGCTGAGCCGGAAGATGTCCGAGTTCGGGTCGTGGTAGTCCTCGTTCCACCGGGCGCCGGAGGACATCCTGAGCACGTTCCTGATGGACACGCCGTCGTACGCGGATCCGGGCCGCACCGGCACGTAGGAGCTGACCGGCTCGTCGATGCGCGCGATGTGCCCTTCGGCGACCGCGATCCCGACGAGCGCGGAGATGAAGCTCTTGGCCACCGACATGGAGAGCCACTGGACGTCAGCTCCGCCGGTCAGGGTGTAGCGCTCGTACCGGACGACGCCGTCGATCAGCACGAGCAGTGCCGCCGTGTCGGTGTCGGCCATGAACTCCTCGGCCGAACGCGCGGTGCCTCCGAATTCGTAAGTCCCCGGCAAACGGATCGGGTCACCCTGCGCCCAGGTGTAGGGCCTCGACGAGGAAGCCATCTCGCGCGTGTCGAGCAGGTCCTTGACCCGGCAGAAGTTCTCGTGCTGCGGCGCACCGGTGAACAGGCCGAGATCGGCTATGGTTACGCGCTTCTGATCGGCCATCGTCGTCCTTCAATCGATGCTGAAGAGGGCGTCGGCACTGATCTTTACTGGTCGTGCGCGGCCTCATTCTGGCCAGGCGTTGCCCTGGATGACCTCGACGAAGTCGGTGCGGGTGAACCCGGGGGCGAAGTGCGCCAGCACGTCGGCGTTCACCGTGCCGAAGGTGGTGTCCGGGCGGTCGGCGAAGCCCTGGGTGAAGGCGGCCAGGATCTGCCGCTTGAAGTCCGGCCTGGGGTGGGCGTCGGTCACCGCGCGGACCGCGGCCGGGTCCAGGTCGAGGTAGCCGATGCCCAGCACGTCGGTCTCCACACCGGCGGTGACCAGGGCGACCTCCGGCTCCATGAACTCCGGGATGCCCGGGGTGGTGTGTAGCGCGATGCCCGTCCAGGCTCGGCGGGCGCCCTCGTCGTCGATGCCGTGCGCGGTGAGGAAGCGGCGGGCCTCGTCCGCGCCGTCCACCTCGAAGCGCTGGTGGCGGGTGCGGTATTTCTCGGTCAGCCCCAGGTCGTGGAACATCGCGCCCACGTAGAGCAGCTCCGGGTCCGGGGTCAGGCCGCGGCGGATGCCCTGCAGCATGCCGAACAGGAACACCCGGCGAGAGTGGTGGAACAACAGCGGCGGCGCCGAGTCGCGGACCAGCTCGGTCGCCTCGGCGACCAGTCGGCTGTCCGGGATCGTCACGCCGGCGATGGTCTCGGTCATGTTCGGCTCCTTCGAGTGTGCGCGGCCCGTGGCGGTGTGATCTCCACTCTCGCCGACCGGATCGCCCCATCGCGGTGGCCTTCCTCAGCGTTTCCGCGGCGCATCGGGCAGCGCCGGTGGCCGGACCGGCGCATTTACCGCTAGCAGGTACGCACCCGTTCCAGCCAACCAGGAACGCAGATGGGCGGTGGCCGCAGCGACGGGTGCCCGTCAGAGAACGAATATCGCTGTCATGGATGTTCTCACGCCCCAAGAAACCGCGAAGGTCGTCGCCGCCCGAGGGACTGGTCGGAAGCTCGCGGTCGAGCTGATCGGGACGTTCTTCCTCGTTTTCACCGTCGGTGCCAGCGTGTACAGCGGCAGCGCGTTGGCGCCGCTGGCTATCGGCGCGTCCCTCATGGTCATGATCTACGCCGGTGGGCATGTCTCCGGCGGCCACTACAACCCGGCCGTGACCATGGCGGTGTTGGTGCGGGGCCGGATCGGGCTCGGTGGGGCTGTCGGGTACTGGATCGCGCAGCTGGTGGCCGGCCTGCTCGCCGCGCTGGTGGTCCGCGGGATCATTACCCCGGCGTCGGTCAAGACCCTGACCCTGTCCGGGCACGCCCTGACTGCGGCCATCGTGGCAGAGCTGTTGTTCACCTTCGCCCTGGCCTACGTCGTGCTCAACGTCGCCACCAGCAAGGACCACCCGGACAACTCCTTCTACGGGCTGGCGATCGGGTTCACCGTCCTAGCCGGCGCGGTCGCCGTCGGCGGGATCTCCGGTGGCGCGTTCAACCCGGCGGTGGCCCTCGGCGGCGCCACCATGGACCTGTTCGCCTGGCCGACGTTCTGGCTCTACCCGGTGGCCGAGCTCGTCGCCGGCGCCGCCGCCGGACTCGCCTTCCGCGTCCTCAACCCCAACGACAAGTGACCCCGGCCGCGGGGCCTGCGATCCAGCCGGACGCCCCGGCACGCGATCGGCTACGCAAAGCGCCCGACCGGGCATGGCGGCACCCCTCTCGCGGCGATCGCCAGCCGCACGCCGAGGGCAGTGGCCTTCGGTTCGAGGCGACCAGCGATGTCAGCGCCTACACCAAGCCGCGGTGTTCCGGCCGGGCGTCACGACAGAGTCGGTGATCAGGTTCTCCACCTTTGCCGGAACCGCAACGCGATAGCGATGCGGGCTGCGTCATCTGGCAATACCGATGGCTTCACCATTGATGAGGTGGAGCTCCATTTTGGGGCTACTGCACGGATTGTCGGTAGCCTTGCAACGAGATTAAAGGAAAAGGGATGACTGAAGAAAACGGGAATTCTGGGAAACTCACTACGGCCGCGGGTGCACCCGTGCCGGACAACCAGAACGTCCAGACCGCGGGACCACGCGGACCCATGCTGTTGCAGGACGTCTGGTTCCTGGAGAAGCTGGCCCATTTCGACCGGGAGGTCATCCCCGAACGGCGAATGCACGCCAAGGGCTCCGGCGCGTTCGGTACCTTCACCGTCACGAACGACATCACCCGATACACCAAGGCGAAAATCTTCTCCGAGGTCGGCAAGAAGACCGAGATGTTCGCCCGGTTCTCGACCGTCGCCGGGGAACGCGGCGCCGCCGAGGCAGAGCGCGATATCCGCGGATTCGCGCTGAAGTTCTACACCGAAGAGGGAAACTGGGATCTTGTCGGGAACAACACTCCCGTCTTCTTCTTCCGCGACCCACTCAAGTTCACCGACCTCAACCACGCGGTCAAGCGGGACCCCCGTACCAATCTGCGGAGCCCGAAGAACAACTGGGACTTCTGGAGCTCGCTGCCGGAATCGCTGCACCAGGTCACGATCATCATGAGCGATCGGGGAATTCCGGCCTCGTTTCGTAACATGCACGGATTCGGATCCCACACCTTCAGCTTCATCAATGCCGAGGGCGAACGTTTCTGGGTCAAGTTCCACCACCGCGTACAGCAGGGTGTCAAGAACCTCACCGACGCCGAGGCGGCCGCGGTCATCGCCGACGACCGCGAGAGCAACCAGCGTGACCTCTACGAGGCGATCGAGCGCGGTGACTTCCCCCGCTGGAAGCTGTGCGTCCAGATCATGCCGGAAGCGGACGCCGCCAAGGTGCCCTACCACCCGTTCGACCTGACGAAGATCTGGCCGAAGGGCGACTACCCGCTCATCGAGGTCGGCGAGTGGGAACTCAACCGCAACCCGGACAACTACTTCGCCGATGTCGAGCAAGCGGGGTTCAACCCCGCACAGGTCGTGCCCGGTATCAGCTTCTCGCCGGACAAGATGCTGCAAGGACGACTGTTCTCCTACGGGGACGCACAGCGTTATCGGGTCGGCGTCAACCATCATCAGATTCCGGTCAATTCCCCGAAATGTCCTGTCCACAGTTACCATCGAGATGGCGCGATGCGCGTCGACGGCAACTACGGCAGCACTCTGCACTACGAGCCCAACAGTTACGGCGAGTGGCAGGAGCAGGCCGCCTACCGTAACCCACCGGAGTCCATTGGCAATGTCGCGGATCACTGGAACTTCCGCGAAGATGACGACGACTACTACAGCCAGCCCGGGAATCTTTTCCGGAAGATGACCGCGGAACAACAGCAAGTGTTGTTCGATAACACCGCCCGTGCTATGCGGGGCGTCCCTCAGGAGATCCAGCAACGCTGGATCGGCCACTGCGCCAAGGCCGACCCTGCCTACGGTAAAGGCGTCGCCAAGGCTGTCGAAGAACTGGGCTAAATAAGATATATGGTGGTCGTGCGGTCCGAACGGAGCCAGCCTGGGCCGCACGACCACCCCACCGGAGGAAACACTGAAAGTAGTGCCCGCGCGCCAGTTGCCCGGCTGCAGCTAGCAGGTCCCGCGAGCGTGCCGGAGTGAGTTCGGAGGTGCGGGTCGTCGAGCTGCGGGCCGTTCGGTGGGGTGTTGGGGACGCAGCCGTGGGTGGTCGGGAATGGCTACCGTCAACTTGCCGCGTCGGCCCCGTCGAGTTCTTCAGCTACGCCGGCGGCATGAGTGTGGCTGGTGTGTCGCGAGCCGGGGACGGATCCAGGTCCTCAGCGGATCCGGCGGCCGGTTTCGGCGCAGGAGTAACCGCCGAGCGCTTCGACCTCGGCCCGAAAGTCGGCGCGTTCCAGCAGCTCCCATAGGGGCGCGAGAAGCGCCTCGCTCAACCCTGCACTGCGCAGCACCAGGTCGTAGGGCTCTTGGGCGACGGGCACGAAATCCAACCCGAACGCCCGCGCGGCGGCCAGGATGCCCATCCCGGTGTCCACGCGCCCGGCCGCGACCGCAGCGGCGACCGCGAGGTGGGTGTGCTCCTCGCGGGAGTATCCGGACACTTGCTGGGGATCGATGCCGCGGGTGGCCATTTCGTGATCGAGCAGGGCCCGGGTGCCGGCTCCGCGCTGGCGGTTGACATACCGCAGCCCGGCCCGGGTGAGATCGTCGACACCGGTCAACCCGAGCGGGTTTCCGGGGGCGACGATGAGCCCCTGGTCGCGGTGCACCAGCCGGACGACGGCCACGTTGGAATCGGCACCGACCAGCTTGTCGACGTAGGGCAGCGTGTACTGCCCAGTTGCGGGGTCGAGCAGGTGTGACCCGGCGATGTGGCACAGCCCGTCGCGCAGGGCCACCAGCCCACCGAGCGACCCGACATTGGACGAGGCCAGGGTGATCAACGGGTCGGTTGCGCGCAGCCGGGAGGCGGCCAAGTCGAGCACCAGGTCGTGCGAGCCGATAGCGACGATCGTGCGACCGATCTCAGCGAGCCCACGCAGCAGCTCCACCCGTACCTGCGCGCCGGCGTGGTGCCCCTCCAACCCGGCCGGCACCATCAGCAGCCCGTCCGCGCGCACCAGCGACGTGAGCACGCCGGCGCCCCGGGGCAGCGGCGTGGCCACGACCTCACCGCCTACCCGGCCGAGCCGGACCCGCACCCAGTCGTCCATCCCGATCGCCGACGGCAACTTCCGCGCCAGCCGCGCCGTCGTCGACGGGCGCTCCCTCGGGGCGGCACCTTCCAGGTCGGCGAGCATCGGGGCAGCGAAGATGTCGAACGTGAGCGCGGCGGAGACCGGGTAACCGGGTGCGCCGAGAACCGGAGTGGACGGGTCGCCGTCGACGGTGCCGAGCACCACAGGATGGCCAGGGCGCACCGCGACGCCGTGCACGGCGAGCGTGCCCGCCTCGGCGACGACGCGCGCGGTGTAATCATCGCGCCCGGCGCTGGAGCCGGCGATGAGGATGACTAGATCCGCCTCAGCGGCGGCGCTACGCAGCGCGGCGGCGATGGCGGCCGGGTCGTCGCTGATGATCTCCGTGACCCGGGCTTCGCAACCCACCTCGCGAGCCTGCGCCGCCAGCATCAGCGAGTTGGTGTCGAGGATGTCCCCGGGAGCCAGCTCGCTGCCGATCGGGCGGATCTCGTCCCCGGTCGGCACGATCACTACCACCGGCGCCCGGCGGACACCGAGCTCGACCGCTCCGGCGGCGGCGCAGGCGGCGACGTCAACCGGGCGCAGGCGATGGCCCTCGGGCAGCAGCAACTCCGCCGCGCTGATGTCCTCCCCGATCGACCGGACGTGCTGGTACGGCGCGACCGCGGCGCGCAGCTCAGCCGACCCGTCCTCGGTGCGGTGCACGTGCTCGCGCATGACCACGGCGTCGTACCCGGCCGGCAGCGGGTCGCCGGTGTCGACCACCTCGTAATCCCCGGCGCACAGCAGTACCGGGGTGGTTTCAGCCGCGCCGATCGTGTCGACCGCTCGCACCGCGATCCCGTCCATCGCCGAGGAGTCGAAGGCGGGTGAGGAGCGCTGCGCCCAGACCGGTTCCGCGGTGACCCGACCCACCGCAGCGGCGACGGGCACCCGGACCGCTTCCATCCGCGCGGGGCATCCCGCCGCGGCTCGCGCGTCCCGCCAGGCCTCCAGCGCCTGGGCCGCGGGTAGGTCGGAGATGAACGGGCTCTCAGCGCTCATTCTCCCGACGGTAGCCACGCGGTGACGGCTCATCGGTAGAGGGTGACCTCGACGTCGGTGCCGGCGTCCAGGCCGGTCGCTGGCTCGGGGACGACGAGATACCCGTCGGCCCGGGTCAGCACCGACAGCAGCGCCGACGGGCCGAACAGCGGCTCAGCGACCCCCTCCCGAATTCGCACCTGCACGATGTCGAGCCGACCGGCCGCCGAGGCGAGGTCACGGGACAACCGGGCACGGCGGGACGGTTGCGGCGGCGCGGTCTCGCAGCCGGCGATTCGCCACAACAGCGGCACTCCCACTTGGCCGAACACCACCAGAGCGGACAGCGGATTGCCCGGCAGTCCGATCAGTGGGGTGCCTCCGCACTCGGCCAGCAGCGTGGGCTTGCCAGGTTTGATGGCCAGCCCGTGACACCAGACCTCACCCACCGCGGCCACCGCGTCGGCGGTTTCGTCCCGCGCCCCTACCGACGACCCGGCCGACACGACGACCAGATCGGCCTGCGGCAGGACCTCGGACAGCCTTTTCTTTAGTGCTCCGGGTTCGTCACCGACGATGCCGGCGATCACGGGTTCGCCGCCGGCGTCGATGACCAACCCGGCCAAGGCCGACGCGGTCGCATCGCGCACCTGCCCCGGCGCCAACTCGGCGGTGTCCGGCGGCACCACCTCATCACCAGTGGAGAGGATCGCCACTCGGGGCCGGGCGTGCACCTCGACGGTGGTGACCCCGGCGGCGGCAAGGAGCCCGAGGTCAGGGGCCCGCAGGGGTCGCCCGGCCGGAACCAGCTCACCTCCGGCGGCGACGTCCTCGTCCGCGCGCACCAGTCCGCCACCGGGCGCGACCGGCCGGGTGACCTCGATCGTGCCTGGCATCGTTTCGGCGGTGAACTCGACCATCACCACGGCGTCAGCGCCCTCGGGAAGCACCCCGCCGGTCGGCATCGCCACGCAACCTCCCGGCCGGACCGCGACCGTTGGCGCCGCCCCCATCAGCACCGCCCCGAGTAGGTCCAAGTAGGAGGGCAGCCCGTCCGAGGCGCCGTAGGTGTCCGCGGCCCGAACGGCGAATCCGTCGACCGTCGACCGCGCGAATCCCGGCAGTGGGGACAGCGCGCGGACTTCACCTGCGGGAACCCGGTGCAGCGCGTCTGCCAGCGCCACTGTCTGCACCGGCGTCCGGTAGGCGGGCTGGAAGCCCGCAAGGGCCTCGGCGACGGTGCGGGCGGTGAAGAACTCCCGCCCAGTCACCGTGGCGGCTGCTCCTGCTGGCCCTGCGGCTTGGGCTGCTCGCGGGCCGCCGCCCCGCCCTTGTCCAGGCCCAATACCGACACGACCGGTCCCAACGCGACCTGGCCGAGCCCGCAGATGGAGGTCTTGCGCATGGCCTCCTCCAGCTGCAGGATCCGGCCGCGTTGCGCCTCGTCCAGCGCGGAGGTTCCCGAGTCCAGCACGCCGCTGAGCAGCTCGTGCGCCTTGGTGGAGCCGACCCGGCACGGCACGCACTTGCCACACGACTCATTGCGGAAGAACCGCAGCACGTTCGTCGACGCGGCCAGCAGGTCGGTCCCTTCGGCGAGCACCACCATCGCGCCGGAGCCCAGCATGGTGCCGCCCTTGGCGAGCGTGCCGAAGTCCAGCTGCAGGTCGAGTTGGTCGGGTCCGATGAAGTTGGACGATGCTCCGCCGGGCTGTACGGCGCCGACCTGGCCTCCGTCGCGGACGCCGCCGGCGAGGTCGATCAGGGATCGCACGGTGGTGCCCATCGGCACGCAGTACACCCCGGGGTTCTGCACGTGCCCTGACACGGCGAAGAACTTCCAGCCGACGGACTCGCCCAGACCCTGTTGGCCCCACCAGTCGGCGCCGCGCTGCAGGATCACCGGCACATCGGCGAAGGTCTCCACCGAGTTCATCAGCGTCGGCCGGCCGTGCAACCCGTAGTTGCCGGGGAACGGCGGCTTGTTGCGCGGTTCGCCCCGGTGGCCCTCCATGCACTCCAGAAGCGCGGTTTCCTCACCGAGGATGTAGCCACCGGGCGAGACGAAGATCTCCAGCTCCAGGCGCCGTCCGCTGCCGCAGGCATTCGAGCCGATCACCCCGGCCGCACGCAGCGCGCCAATCTCCGCGCGCAGCACGTGCTCCTCGGGCCCGTACTCGTGCCGGATGAACACCCAGCCCTGCTCGGCCCCGACCACCGCCATACCGAGCAGCAACCCCTCCAACACCAGATGCGGCTGGTCGGCCAGGATCTGCCGGTCCTTGAATGTGCCCGGCTCGGACTCGTCGGCGTTGCAGACCGCGTACTTCACGCTGCCCGGTTCCGCGTCGCGGACCAGGCCCCACTTCTGCCCGGTGGGGAATCCGGCGCCGCCCATCCCGCGCAGCCCGGAGTCCTTGAGCGTGGCCACCACCCCGTCGGCGGTCAGCTCACCGCTCAGCAGCGCCCGCAGAGACGCATACCGCTCACCCACACCGGAGCCGGACGGGTAGGGGTCGTTCGGCCAGGGCTCGGTGCGTCCCGAGGAAGTGGGTTCGGCGTGGCCCACTCCGCTGTCCCGAGCGGCGGCCACCAGGGCATCGACGTCGGAGGCCGCGACCGGGTACTCGTTCACCGCCGCAGCCGGCGCGCTGTCACATCGGCCCAGGCAGGACACCTCGACCAACTCGACGTCGGTGTCCGCGCCGTAACGTTCGCGCAGCTCAGCGAGCCGCTCCTCGCCGGAGCGAAGCCAGCAGGACAGGTCGTGGCACACGTGCAGGGCCACCTTCGTCGGCGGCGTCGTGCGGAAGTGCGGGTAGAACGAGATCAGCCCCTCGATCTCGTACCGGGGACGGCGCGTATCCCGAGACAGCTCCTCGAGCTCCTCGCGGGGCAGCCAACCCAACCGGGCCTGGATCGCGTTGAGTGCCGGGATCAGGGACGGTCCGGGGAATTTCCCAGCCCGTGCCTCCACGCCCGGCACCCACCGTGACCGGACCTCGGCCGCGCGGTCGGACACCTCGGTCATACCCCTGCCCCTTGCGTCGATGCGGTTCCCGCGTACGCCATGCCCAGCGGTTCCACCTGCAGGGCGCAGAACTTGAACTCCGGGATCTTCCCGAACGGGTCGACCTCGTCGATGGTCAGCAGGTTGGCCGCCGCCTCCCGGAAGTGGAACGGGATGAAGCAGTTGCCCAGCTGCTCCCGGTGGCTGATCCGTACCTGCAGTTCGATCGACCCGCGCCGGGAGCGGGCGCGCACCATCTCGCCGTGGGCGAGGCCGCGGTCGGCGGCGTCCTTCGGGTGCATGTACACCTCGGCGACCGGCGAGATCGCGTCGAGCGCGAACGATCGCCTGGTCATCGAGCCGGTGTGCCAGTGCTCCAGCAACCGCCCGGTGTTGAGCACCAGCGGGTACTCGGCGTCCGGCAGCTCCCGGGGCGGCAGCCACTGCGCCGGCACCAAATGCGCGAGACCGTCGTCGGTGTTGAACTTCTCGTCGAACATGACGATCGTGCCGTCGGTGTGCTCGGGATCCGCGTTCGGGTAGAGCTTCCCGGACAGTCCCAGGTTGTCGTAGGTGAGGTTTCGGTACGACGGCATGAGCGCCACCATCTCGTCGAACACCTCGCTCGGCTTGCCGTAGTTCCAGTCCAGCCCGATCCGCCGCGCGATTTCCTGCACGATCTGCCAGTCCGGCCGCGCCTGACCGGGCGGATCCATCACCTTGCGCCCGAGCTGCACCCGGCGGTCCGTGTTGGTGTAGGTGCCGTCCTTCTCCAGGTAGGAGGTGGCCGGCAAGATCACGTCGGCGAACTCGGCGGTCTCGGTCAGGAAGATGTCCTGGACCACCAGGAAGTCCAGCGTGGCGAGCGCCTTGCGCACCTTGTTGATGTTCGGGTCGGACAGGAACGGGTTCTCCCCGAGCATGTACATCCCGCGCACGCCGTCGGGCTGCAGCACCGATTTGATGATCTCGGTGACGGTCAGTCCTCGGTTCGGGTTGAGCGGGGTGCCCCAGGCCTGCTCAAAGAGCCGCTGGGTAGCGTCCCGGTCAACGCCCTGATAGTCGGGGTAGAACATCGGGATCAGCCCGGCGTCCGAGGCCCCCTGCACGTTGTTCTGCCCGCGCAGGGGGTGCAGGCCGGTGCCGGGGCGCCCGACCTGTCCGGTTATCGAGCAGAGCGCGATGAGGCAACGGGCGTTGTCAGTGCCGGTGGTGTGCTGGGAGATCCCCATGCCCCAATACACGACCGCGGCGCCCGCCTCGCCCCAGAGCTTCGCGACCTCGCGGATCTGATCGGCGTCCACCCCGGTGATCTGCGCGGCCCGCTCCGGCGGATAGTCCGCCACGGTTCGGGCGAGCTCGTCGTAGTTCGACGTGCGGTTCGCGATGAACTCCCGGTCGATCAGCCCGAGCCGGATCACCTCATGCATGATCGAGTTGTAGAACGCGACATCGGTACCGGGCTTGAGCTGGACAAAGATGTCGGCGTGCTCGGAGACCGTCGACGCCCTCGGATCCACATAGACGATCTTCGTGCCGCGCCGGCGGGCCTGCTTGAAGAACGAGCTGGCCACCGGGTGGTTGGCCGTAGGGTTGGAGCCGGCGATGATCACGACGTCGGCGTTGGCGACGTCGCCGTACGTGGTGGACACCGCGCCTGATCCGACGCCCTCGAACAGCGCGGCCACCGACGAGGCGTGGCAGAGCCGGGTGCAGTGATCGACGTTGTTGGTGCCGAAGCCGGTGCGGATGAGCTTCTGGAAGAGGTACGCCTCCTCGTTGGAGCACTTGGCGGAGCCGAAGCCGGCGATCGCGCCTGGACCACCCGCCGCGTGCACTTCGGTGAGCCGGCGCGCGATCAGGTCGAGGGCCTCGTCCCAGGTGGCCTCCCGGAAGTGCGGCATCACCTCGTCGTAGTCGACCAGCCCGCCGGGTTTGCGGCCGCGGTCCTTGCCCGGCCTGCCGTCCGGTCGCTTCTCGGGGCGCCCACCGCCACTGCGGTTGCCGCTCCCGCTGCCTCGGCCTCGATCGTTGTGAGTGCCGCCCCGGCCATCGCCGCGCACGTCCGCCGACAGCGGGCCCTTGGGGTAGGCGGCGTCGACACGGATGAGTGGCACGGTGAGCCGCTGCGGGGAGGCGGAGTAATCCCAGCCGTAGCGGCCCTTGACGCACAACCGGCTCTGCGAGCCGGGCTGGTCGCGGCCTTCGGCGAAGGAGATCGCCCCGCGCTCGCGGTCCACGTAGTAGGTGAGCGCACAGCCCACCCCGCAGTAGGGGCACACGCTGTCGACCGCGTCGAGCTCCTCGCGGGGGCGGATCGGAATGTTGCGAATCGACTTGTTCGTCAAGGCGCCGGTCGGGCAGGCCTGCACGCACTCACCGCAGGTGACACAGGAACTGGCGCCCATCGGATCGTTGAAGTCGAAGGCGATCCTGGTCGAGTAGCCCTTGCCGGACCGGCCGATGACGTCATTGCCCTGGATGTCGTCGCACGCCCGCACGCACCGGTCGCAGAGGATGCACGCGTCATGATCGACGTCGATGACCGGGTTGGACGAGTCGTGGCCCCGGCCGGAGCCGCACGGCAACTCGGTGGTCTCGCGGGCGACGCCGAACTGGTCAGCCAGCGCGAGCAGCAAGTTGTCGCCGGTGGTGGTCTGCTTCGGGTCCTGCTCCCGAGGCGGCTGGTCAGCGACCAGCAGCTCGGTGAGGGTCGCCCGGTTGCGTTCCAACTCCGGCGTCGAGGTCTTGATCTCCATGCCGTCTTCGCACGGACGCACGCACGACGCCGCGAAGACTCGACCTCCGGTGTCGACCACGCACAACCGGCACACCCCGACCGGGTCGTAGCGCTCGTTGTGGCACAGCACCGGGATGTCGACGCCGACCTGCTTCGCTGCGTCGTAGATCGTCGTGCCCTCCGGCACCGTCACCGACTGGCCGTCAATCTCGGCCGTGACGGTGCGGACCGAGGTGGCCGGCTCCTGGACAGCCGTCATATCGACCTCCGCCTTGCAGATTGTGTGACCCAGGCAACCTTAGCTGAATACAGTATGCAAGGCTCTCTGAGTCGGAGCCCGATCGCGGTGGATTCCAGCGCGGAGGGGCGAACTCGGGTCCGCGAAGCCGCCATCTGGGGTCCCTGTGGTCGAGCACTGTGACCCAGACAACCCTAGTTCAACGAGCCCGACCTTGCGTCTCGATGTGCGTCAGGCGTCGAGCAGCAGGTCCGCCAGGTCCGCGGGAACGACCCGTCCGGCCTGGTCCAGGCCGCGTGCCGCGTAATAACCATCGACCATCGACTGCAGGCGCTCGGCGGTGAGTGTGGCCATTCGGCCTGACTCCAGCGCGAGCGGGGTCTCCAACATCCTGGCCGGCAGGCTGTCGTCAGCCGCCGTCGCACCTTCACGCAGGTTGAACGCCCGCTTGGCCCGGACGATCCGCCGTGCGGTCTCGCGCAGCTCGTCGGCAACCACCTCCCACCCGGTCACCGAGGTCAGCAGCGCCGCCCACTCGGTGAAGGGTTCGGTGAAGACGCCACGGAGGAACTTGCAGAGGATCATCGAGTCCATCACCGCGGCCCGGTCTTCGGTGCCCACCGCGGCAGCGACGTGCGCCGAACCGCCGTCGAAGCGGTCCAGCTCGCCGGACAGGTCGGCCTCGTACGCACCGGAGCGGTTGTGATCGGCTCCACGGGAGTTCACCGCCAGGCCCAGCGCCATGGACTGCAGGCTGCGCGGTTCGTAGCCGGGCAGCTCCAGGCCTTTGACCTGCGGGGCGAAGTCGATGGAACCGTGGCCGACCACTCCGGCGGCCTGCCGTGACCCCTGGGCGAGCAACTCACCCAGACCCGGGTCACGCGCCCCGATCGCGTTCAGGGCGCGCAGCAGCGCCGCGCCATCGCCGAAGCGCAGCCACGGTTCGTCGATCAGTCCGCGTTCGACGCACTCCATCGCCCAGGCGATCGTGCCGCCGGCGGAGATGGTGTCGATGCCCAGCTCGTCGCAGCGGGCGCTCGCGGCAAACACGTCGTCCGGGTCGGAGACACCGCAGAGCGGGCCGAGCGCGAACACGTTTTCGTACTCCATCCGCTGGCTGCCGCCACCCTTGCGGGAGTAGATGTGCTCGCAACCGATGGAACACGACGCGCAGCTGTTGCGGGCGACCCCGCGCATCTCGTGCAGCTCCTCGGCGGCCAACTGAGGCGCACCTTCGAACGTGGCGGCGGTGAAGTTGCGGGTGGGAAGGGTGCTGACGGCGTTGAAGGCCAGCAGGTTCGCCAGCGTGCCCAGCTCGCGGTACTTGGCGGTCGCCGGGCCAAAGCTGCGTTTCCGCAGGTCGCGGGCGGCATCCAGGACAGCCGATGGGTCGGCGACCGCGACCTTCGTGCCGGCTCGCACCAGCACGGCCTTGATGTTCTTCGCGCCGAGTACCGCGCCCAACCCGCCACGGCCGGCGTGGCGGCCGTCGTGGCTGATCGTCGCGTAGCGCACGCCCCGCTCCCCAGCGGGGCCGATGGCCGCGGTGCGCCAGCCACGGCCGAAGCGTTCTCGGACTGCGGCCTCCGCGTCGGCGGCGGGCAGCCCGGCCAGCTCAGTCGCCGGTTCTAGGCGCACCCCGTCGGCGTCGATCAGCAGCACCGAGAGCTCATCCGCGTGGCCGCGGATCACGATCGCATCGTGCCCGGTCAGCTTGCCGGAGATGGCGAACTGGCTCGACGCTAGTGCGTCAGTGAGCAGCCCGGTCAGCGGCGACTTGGCCACCACGGCGAACTTCGCGCTGGTGGTCAACGGGGTGCCGACAAGTGGGGAGAAAACGAAGGCCAACGGGGCCGCCGGCGCCAACGGATCCACCCCGGCCGGTGCGCAACGGTGCATCAGCCAGGTGCCCAAGCCCACCCCGCCGAGGTAGGACCGCAGCACCCGCTCCTCAAGCGCCAACGGCGCAGCGGTCGCCGCTCGGCCACTGACCTCGACAATCAGCGCCCGGCCGAAATACCCGCCCGCGGTCACACCCCGACTGTATGCCTGTCCTCGCCGGACAGCGGGGCCTCAGCCGCCGGCGTCCCCGGATATGAACGCAACACTGTCCCCGGCCTCCAGCGGCAACTGTCCGTCCCGGGTGATCTGGTCGCCGTTCAGCGCGGCCACCACATGCCGATCCAACGCGAGGCCCACCCCGCTCGCCGCCTCATCCAACGTCGCCGCCCGGATCGACCGCGCGCCGCGCCGACCGCCACCGGCCAGCGCGCCGAAACACTGCACAGTGACCTCCGCCGGCGGGCGTCCGTGGGCTTGTGCGTAGTCCTGCGGGGTGTTGATGTTCACCACGGACTCCAGGTCCGGGTCGTACCTGGCCAGAGCGGTGTCCGCGAGCAGCTCCGCGTCGTCGAGCTGCAGAACCCGGCAGTGCTTGAACAGCATGCCCGGACGCAGATCACCTTCGGCGACCAGATCCGTGATCAGCCCGGCCAGTGCGGTCCGGTAGCCGGCGGCCAGTGGCTGTCGGAAACCACGCGCCACCGGCAGCACCATGTCGACGTCGGGGACAGCCAGACCCCGCAGCACGCGCCGGACGAAGGCGGTGTGGAGGAACGGCATGTCGGTAGAGCACACGAATGCCGCCGCGGCGCGGTCGGCGACCGCGGCCAGCCCCGCTGCGATGCCCTGCATGGGTCCCAGCCCCTCGACGGGGTCCGTCACGACCGCGACCCCGACCGGCAGCGCCGGAAGTAACTGGCCGGGCGCACCCACCACGACAACCGGGCCACCCACCGTGCGGGCGACCAGCGCTGCCGTGCGATATAGCAGAGTTGAGCCGTGCCACTCCAGGCCAGACTTCGGCACACCCATGCGTGACGAGCGTCCGCCAGCGAGTACCACGCCCGCCGCGACACCCGCACCGGTTTCCACCCGGGTGAGCCTAGTGGTCCGTCATGCTATGGAGGTGGCAAAGTCGGCGAGCAAGATCGACCGAGAGGATCAACTGTGTGCTCTTTGTAAGGTAGCCCTATCTACCGCTTCGGGCGAGCACGTACTCCCAAAGGCATTCATGAAGGCGGTCCTGCTGGGGCTAGGGGTTCCGGACCGGGCGGCAATGCAGATCATGGGCTGGTCCAACGCGGTGCTCGCCCAGCGCTACCAGCACGTCACGGGCCACGTCCTCGGCCACGTCGCCACCCAGATCGGCACACACCTCTGGGAAACCGCCACGGACACACAAATGAGACGAGAACTGAGACGAGGGCTCGGGCAGCGGGTACATCAAGATCGGTGTACCCCGCTGTCGTGCCTGGTCAGTTGGCGGAAGCGGAGGGATTCGAACCCCCGGACCCTCTCGGGACTCTCGCTTTCAAGGCGAGTGCATTAGGCCGCTCTGCCACGCTTCCACCCGACAGCCTAGCGACCCGCGCGCCGGGTTCTCGACCAGCGCCGGTACCTGTGGTGGGATCCTCCCGTGGACATCAACCCCGACGCCGAACTCGACACCTCGCAGGTCGAGGACCTCCGAGGCTCGAGCGGCGGTGGTGGCGGCCTCGGCGGCCGGGTCGCCGCCGGTGGCGGCGGAATCAGCCTCGTCGGTCTGCTGATCTACTTCCTCCTGTCACAACTGGGTGGGGGTGGTGGACTGCCGCAAGGCCTTCCCCAGGGCTTGCCGCAGGCCGGTGGGTTCAGCGACGTGCAGTCCGGGCAGCAGGTCGACAACGAATCGATCAAACAGAAGTGCCAGTCCGGGCGGGACACCGTCAGCAACAACGACTGCGAGGCCGTCGCGCTGATCAACTCGATCCAGTCCTACTGGACCACCCAGTTTGCGCGGACGGGTTCGAAGTACGTAGCCGCGAACACCCGGTTCTTCAACGGGTCGGTATCGACCGGGTGCGGCGCCGCGTCGTCGGACACCGGGCCGTTCTACTGCCCCGCCGATCGCAAGGTGTACATCGACCTCAGCTTCTACCAGGAGTTGCAGACCCGCTTCGGAGCCAAGGGCGGGCTGTTCGCCAGGGCGTACGTACTGGCCCACGAGTACGGGCACCACGTTCAAGACCTGATCGGCACCTCCGACCGTGTCCGGAGCAACGTCGCGGGGCCGACATCAGGGTCGGTTCGCCTCGAACTTCAAGCGGACTGCTACGCGGGTGTCTGGGCGAACCATGCGACCCAGACCACCGCCGCGTCCGGCAAACCGCTGATCGAGAACATCACCCAGGACGACATCAACGCGGGGTTGGACACCGCCGAGCGGATCGGCGACGACTTCATCCAGTCTCAGATCGCCGGCCAACAGGTGAACCAGAGTCAGTTCACCCACGGGAGCTCGACTCAGCGGGAGAAATGGCTGACCACCGGGCTGCAGACCGGCGACCCCAAGCAATGCGACACCTTCTCGCGCGGCGTGAACCTCGGCTGATCGGCCGATCGGGGAGCACGGCTGACAATGAGATTGACAAACCGTTCCGAGCACCGGGAATGAATCACAACCGGCGTATTCACAGTTGTGGGTGACCGGGATTGATACCCCATCGGGGCGTTAAGCGGGCCCGTACTGAGCAGGCCGCATCCGGATCGCGGGTGCTCAGCAGCCGAAGCCTCAAGTAGGTGAGGAGACGTTCACTGAATGGAGCTGGTGGTGACCGGGGCCGGGCGGGGGCTCCCGTTCCACGCCGACCCCGGTCACTCTGAAGTGGTAACGAGACGGCGGCGATTTCGATGCGGCGTAGTTATGCGTGTCAATCTCCCAGGTGGGGAAACGCACCGGACGGAAGAACTCCCTAACGTCCGAGACCAGCGCGACCGGCTGCTCCAGTGCGGCGAAGTGCTCATCGTGGGCGAAATCGGTCCGGCGCGGCAACCGATAGCTCCGTTCAACCCACTTACGCGGCGGCTGACTGGTCTCGCCGGGGAAATGCGCAAACTCGGTCGGCGTTTCGATGCGTTCGCCGACCGGTAGCCGCCATCGGTCGCGCAACGCCTCCCGGCACCGCCATCGGTCAGCTCGGGCTGGCCGCGCCCTGCTGCCCCGCCCCGGTTGCACCACTGGCATTCGGCTGCGCCACCGCGTGGCCGACCCCACCGCTCTGCGCCCAGGACGGCTGCTGGTTGATGGTCGGCGCGGCGCCGGTGTTCTCGTCCGACTCGGCCTGCCGTGGCTGGTTGCCCGCGGCCGGCGGCGCGTTCGACGCCGTCACCTGCGGGTTGACCTGGCCGTTGCTGTTCTGGTTGTTGCCGACCTGGCTGTTGCTGTTCGGATTGCCCAGCTGACCGGCGCCGGACCCGCTCTGACCGGTGTTGCCGGCGCTCGGGCTGGCGGCGGCGCTGCCGCCCCCGGTGCCGGTCTGGCCGCCGGTGCCGGTCTGGCCCCCAGTGCCGGTCTGGCCGCCGCCCTGGCCCTGGTTCGGCGTCCCACCACCGGTTCCGGTGCCCGGGTCGGGAGTGCCGCCACTGTTGCTGGTGGAGGACGGCGGCGTCTTCGTCGTCGGTTCGGTCTTCGAGGTGGGTGTGGTGTCCGAGGTGACCGGCGGCGGGACGACGCGGGTGGTCGGCGGCTGGTTGATCGTCGTGCGGGTGGGCGCCCTGGGGGTCGGCTTGTTCACGTGCGTGCTGACCCCGGACCCCGAGGAGGACTTCTCGGTGGTGGTCGGCGTAGCGGCGGTCGACGGGGTGAGGTCGGTGCTGTTGCCGGTCGAGTTGGTGTCGGTCGAGGACGGCCAGAGGAACACCGCGGCCAGGATCGCCGCGATGGCCAGCACGCCGCCGATGCCGATCAGCAGGCCGGTCTGCTTGCGCTTGGCCGGTTCCGCGTAGTAGCCGTCGTCCGCCCCGCCATGCCCACGGCGGGGCGGGTTGACGAACGAGGCCGGCTCGATGCCTGCGTCCGGGCGCGGCGGCGGCGCGGCGCCCATCGATCGGGGCGGCGGGCCCGGGGGCCCACCGTATCCGCCGGACCCGCCGCTCGGGCGGGACAGGTAGGCGGCGGCACCCGCGGCGGCACCGGCACCCGCGACACCGGCGGCCGCACCGGCGGAGGGGCCGGGAGCCGGCGGGCGGGCCTGCTGCATCGGGGCCGGCACCGGCGGCGCCTGCCGGGCGGCGGGCGGCTGCGGCGAGATCGCCAGGGCGGCGCCCATCGCGATCGCCGTCTTCGGGTCGGCGTCCACCGCGACCGGGCGGCCCAGCTCGTCGGACACCAGTTGCGACACCAGCGGGATCCGCGACGAACCGCCGACCAGCAGCACCGCGCTCAGGTCGGCCGGGCTCAGACCGGCGGAGCTGACCGCGCGGCGCAGCGCCACGATCGTCTCCTCCAGCGCGGGCCGGATCATCGCCTCGAACTCGGAGCGGACCAACCGGGTCTGGGTACGCAGCTCGGGCAGCAGGACCGGGATGGTCGCCTCGGTGTCGCTGGACAGCGCTTCCTTGGCCTCCACGCACTCGCGGCGCAGCCGGGCCACCGCGCTGAGCACGTTCGGGTCCTCGGGGTCCAGCGAGTCGAGCTGACCGCCGAGGCTGTCCCGGACGTGGCCGAACACGACCTCGTCGAAGTCGACCCCGCCGAGGCGCTCGATGCCTTCCGGCTGGCCGAGCAGCTCGAACGTGCCGTTGTTGTTCTTGCGCACCACGGCGGCGTCGAAGGTGCCGCCACCGAGGTCGTAGACCGCGACGGTGCTGCCCGCGTCGACCCGCTCGGCGGAGGCGTAGCTAACCGCGGCGGCCTGCGGCTCGGCCAGGAACGTGACGGTCAGGCCGACGTCACGCAGCGCCCGGCCGAGCAGGTCCTTCTTGTGCGCGCCCCAGCTCGCCGGGTGGGTCACCGCGATCCGCCGGGGCGGGCCGCCCTCGCGCTCACTGACCAGGTCGACGACCCAGCGGATCATGCGCGCGCCGAGCTCGTGGGCCTGGAAGGGGCGGCCGGCGATCATCAGCGGGATCTCGTCGCCGATCCGGCGCTTGAACTCGCGGACCACCCGGTCCGGGTCGGTCAGCGCACGCCGCTCGGCCGCTTCACCGACCAGTACCGAGCCGTCGTCGGCCAGGTACATCACCGAGGCGACGGTCGCCGACCGTGCGCCCAGGGTGACCACATCGGCGCCGCCGGGCGACCGCTCGTTGGCCCGACAGATCGCGGCCGCGGTGTAGGTGGTGCCCAGATCGATGCCGAGCTGGTAGGTCATCGCGCGTTCCCCTTACCCCGCGGCCGGTGCCGTGAATCCCCTACGAGTAGGGGGATCGAGCCTGCTCGGCGCTTGGTACCGCGGCCGATATGCAGCCAGCACCGTAGTCGGATCGGGGGAGTGATCCCCCAATGCCCCCAACGCGCAGACTCCCATACCCCGTATCGGGACCGATCGGGAACCCTGTCCGATCCCCGATGGCGGCGACGGCCCGGCGGCCTAACTTTGCGGCAGTCACCACGCAGACACCCGGCAGTCATCCGAGCCCCGCCCCGCCGCTACCCCATCCCACCTGCACCGCCACCCGAAGCCGCACCACTCACCCGCTGGAGATCACCACCATGACCACCTCGACCTCGCTGCTCGACTGGATTCTCAGCTTGCTCAGGGACCCGGACGCCCGGGCCGCGTTCCAGGCCGACCCGGACGGCTACGCGTCCGACCACGGCTTCCAGGACCTGTCCTCGGCCGACGTGCACGACGCGCTGTGCCTGATCGCGGACAACGGGTCGGCCAGCTACGACCACAAGTTCGCCTCGACCGACGTGCACTACCCGCCGCCGCCGCACTACGACTCGCACCACGACGCACCGCAGTACCTGAACCACTACATCACCAACAACTACAAGATCATCGACGAGCACAACACCGACATCGACAACTCGGTGCACCAGAAGGTCGACACGCACGGCGGCGACTTCGACCAGCACATCGACAACGACCCTGTGGTTGCCTCCGGTGACGGCGCGGTGGCCGCCGGCGGCGACATCCGCGACAGCACCCTCACCACCGGCGACGGCAACGTGGTCGGCGACGACAACCACGCGGTCACCGGCGACGACAACACCACCGCGTTCGGCTCCGGCGACGCGACCACCGCCGACCTCGGCCACACCAACGTCGGCGACGGCGGCGCGGTGTCCATCGGTGGCGACGCGCACGGCCACAACACCGAGAGCGACACCGAGACCAACGTGCACAACTCCGGCTCCGGCGAGACCTCGGTCAACGCCGCCGGCAGCCACGGCGACGCGGCCCAGCACGCCGACCAGAGCGAGCACGACGACAGCACGCGCACCAACTACGAGGACAGCTCGCACAGCGACAGCCACGACCAGGTCGCCTCGCACAACGACTCCAGCTACGAGAACAGCCACGACTACGACGTCCACCACTGAGGTTCAGTACTGGGGTCCAGCACTGAACTCCACCGTCGGGGTTTCAAACCAACCCTTCCGGTCGACCTCCCGCAGTACCCACGGCCGGTGCCGCGATCTCGGGGAAATCCCAGGTCCAGGCACCGGCCGTACTGCTGTCCGGCCCCGGACCGGCAGGTGGCGACCTGCGTTGGACCGCCTGGCCGGACACGTACCGCGCGACCGGACCCACCCGTTCAGCTGACTGGGGGACCCCATCCGGCTCATACCTGTAGGGAATTGTGGTTGCCCTACCCGGGTGTGCTGCTAGCTTGAGCCCCGGTCCCACGAGCGTGATGACTCGCCGGCCGCCGGACCAGGGCTCTGCCCGGCCGCCGGGTTGAACCAGGTGCGCGGAGTGAGATCAGGGCGTCGAGCCGGGGATCCCCCAACCCCCCAATCGGCCCAATGCCCCATCCCGTAATGCCGGCCCGCCGGAACCCTGTCCCATCCCCGATGGCGCAGGGCACCCAAGGCCATAGCTTTTGCCTCATCGCCGGAGCACCCGACCGGCGGCACAGCGACACATCACCACGTCCGACACCCACGTCCGACACCCACGTCCGACACCTCAGAGACGTACGAGAACTCAGGAGATCACACCGATGGCTACCACGACCTCGCTGCTGGACTGGCTGCTCTCCCTGCTGCGCGACCCCGACGCGCGGGCCGCCTTCCAGGCCGACCCCGACGGCTACCTCAACGAGTGCGGCTTCCACGACGTGTCCAGCGCCGACGTGCACGACGCGCTGAGCCTGATCTCGGACAGCGACCACTCGCACAACAACCACGGGGTGCACTACCCGCCGCCGCACGACTACCACGGCCACAACGACGCGGGGCACTACCTGAACAACTACATCACCAACAACTACACCACCATCGAAGAGCACAACACCAACATCGACAACTCGGTGCACCAGGACATCGACACCCACGGTGGCGACTTCGACCAGGTCATCGACAACGACCCGGTGGTGGCCTCCGGTGACGGTGCCGTGGCCGCCGGCGGCGACATCCGCGACAGCACCCTCACCACCGGCAACGGCAACGTGGTCGGCGACGGCAACCACGCGGTGACCGGCGACGGCAACACCACCGCCTTCGGCTCCGGCGACGCGACCACCGCCGACCTCGGCCACACCAACGTCGGCGACGGCGGCTCGGTGTCCATCGGCGGCAACGCCTACGGCCACAACGAGGACAACGACACCAGCACGTCGGTGCACAACTCCGGCTCCGGTGACACCTCGGTCAACGCCGCCGGCAGCCACGGCGACGCGAGCCAGAACGCCGACCAGAGCCAGCACGACGACAGCACGCACAGCAACTACGAGGACGACTCGCGCAGCGACAGCCACGACGACATCAACTCGCACAACAGCGCGAGCTTCGACGACAGTCACGACCTGGACGTGCACCACGCGTGAGGCAATGAACACGTGCCGGTGAGGCGACACCCGCTGACCCACAAGATCCACCGGTCACGCGCTAGCCTGGGCGGCAGACCTGGAGCGGCCGGCTCCACACCCTCACGGGTCGTGGAGCCGGCCCTTTGGCGTGATGGCGCCGGCCGGCGGCGGGTGACCGACATGGTCACCGGCGAGCTGGTGACGAGCAGGGCTTCGAACGAGGAGGGGGAGCGGCGTGGCGCTACCTGATGCGGTCGCGCTGGTTGACCTCGCGCTCAAGGCAACCAGCGCCTACGGCCGGCCCGATCTCGGCAAACGGCTACAGGCGACCCGGAGCCGGCTGGCCGACCCGAACGTCCGGGTGCTGATCGTCGGCGAGTTCAAGCAGGGCAAGAGCCAGCTGGTGAACGCGCTGGTGAACGCCCCGGTGTGCCCGGTCGACGACGACATTGCGACAGCCGTCCCGACCGTGGTCAAGTACGCCGAGGCGGCCGGGGTCACCCTGGTGCGGGAGAGCCAGTCCGACAGCGGTGAGCCGCTTCCGGCGCAGCGCACCGAGGTGCCGATCGAGCAGCTCGCGCAGTACGTCTCGGAGGCCGGCAACCCGGGCAACCGCCACCAGTTGACCTACGCCGAGGTGGGCCTGCCCCGCCGGCTACTGGAGAGCGGCCTGGTGCTGGTGGACACCCCCGGCGTCGGCGGCCTCGGCTCCAGCCACGGCGCGGCCACCATGGGTGCGCTGCCCAGGGCCGACGCGGTGCTGCTGGTGTCCGACGCGGCGCAGGAGTACACCGCGCCGGAGCTGGAGTTCCTCGCGGCCGCCCGGCAGCTGTGCCCCAACGTGGCCTGCGTGATCACCAAGACCGACCTGTACCCGCACTGGCGGCGCATCGTCGAGCTGGACCAGGGCCACCTGCGGGTGGTCGGCGAGAGCCCCCGGGTCTTCCCGGTGTCCTCCACGCTGCGGCTGCACGCGCTGCGCACCGAGGACACCGCGCTGATGGAGGAGTCCGGCTACGTCGAGCTGATCCACTACCTGCAGCGGGACGTGGTCGGCCACGCCGACGACCTGGACCGCCGCTCGGTCAGCCAGGACGTGCTCGCGGTGAGCCAGCAGCTGGCCGCCAGCATGCAGTCCGAGCTGATCGCCCAGGAGGACCCGGAGAAGGCAGCCGGGCTGATCGAGCAGCTCAAGGAGGCCAAGCAGAAGGCCGACGACCTGCGGCAGCGCTCGGCACGTTGGCAGCAGACCCTGAACGACGGCGTGCAGGACCTGACCTCGGACATCGAGTACGACCTGCGGGACCGGCTGCGCTCGGTGAGCCGGGAGGCCGAGCACGTCATCGACCAGAGCGACCCCAAGGACACCTGGGACCAGTTCACCACCTGGTTCGAGCAGCAGGTCTCCCAGTCGGTCACGCAGAACTTCGTCTGGACCATCCAGCGCACCCAGTACCTGGCCACCCAGGTCGCCGAGCACTTCAGCGAGAACGGGTCGGGGCAGCTGCCGGAGCTGAACTACGGCCAGCAGGACTTCCAGTCCGAGCTGGCCCACCTGGAGAAACCGGACCTGGAGGTCGTCGGTATCGGCTCCAAGCTGTTCACCGGGGTGCGTGGTGGTTACAGCGGCTTCGTGATGGGCGGCATGGCCATGGGGCTGGCCGGGATCTCGATGCTCAACCCGCTGTCCGCCGGTGCCGGGCTGCTCTTCGGCGGCAAGACCCTGCACGACGAGCTGAAACGCAACAAGCAGCGGCGGCAGGCCGACGCCAAGCAGGCGATGCGCCGGCACATCGACGACACCACCTTCCAGGTCGGCCGCGACGTGCGGGACATGCTGCGCCAGCTGCAACGCACCCTGCGCGACCACTTCTCATCCGTCGCCGAGGAGATGTCCACGTCGCTGGCCGACGCGGTGATGTCCGCGCAGAAGGCGGTGCAGACCGTCGAGGGCGGCCGGGCCACCCGGATCCGTGACCTGCGGGCCGAGCTGGAACGGATCGACAACATGGCGCAGCGGGCCAAAGCACTGGACCCGGTCGGCTCGCAGGCCGCGTTCTCCTCCGGCGGGGCCGCGCTCGGGGCCGGCCGATGACCGGAGCGTACGGGCCGGCCTCGATGCACCTGGGTGGCTCGGTGCGCAACCTGCTGGGTCGCGCGATCGAGACCTACGGGGACAGCCCGCAGGCCGCCGGCTGGCTGCGCATGCACCTGACCCGGTTCGACGAGCCACTGCGGGTGGCCATCGCCGGCAAGGTGAAGGCCGGCAAGTCGACGCTGCTCAACGCGCTGGTCGGCGAGGAGATCGCGCCCACCGACGCGGGCGAGTGCACCCGGGTGGTCACCTGGTACCAGGACGCCCCCAGCCCCAAGGTGTTGATGTACACCAAGGGCGGGGGTTCACCGCGGCAGCTGAGCATCCACCGCAACGACGGCGCGCTGGCCTTCGACCTGGCCGGCACCCCGACCGAACGGGTGGACCGGCTGGTCGTCGACTGGCCGTCCCAGAGCCTGCGCGGCACCACGCTGATCGACACCCCGGGCATCGACTCGCTGTCCACCGACGTCTCGGCGCGCAGCCACCAGTTCCTCGCCCCGGAGGACGAGCCCACCGCCGCCGACGCCGTGGTGTACCTGATGCGCCACCTGCACTCCGGTGACGTGCGGTTCCTGGAGTCGTTCCACGACCAGGGCGTGGCGAAGGCGACGGCGGTGAACACCATCGCGGTGCTGTCGCGCGCCGACGAGATCGGGGTCGGCCGGCTCGACGCGCTGATGTCCGCCAAGCGGATCGCCAGCCGCTACCGCTCCGACGACAAGCTGCGCGACCTGTGCCAGACCGTCGTCGCGGTGGCCGGGCTGCTCGCCCAGACCGGCCGCACCCTGCGCCAGGCCGAGTTCGCCGCGCTGACCGAGCTCTCCACGCTGCCCCGTGACGACATGGACGCGCTGCTGCTCTCGGCCGACCGGTTCGTGAAGTCGGAGACCACGGCGAATCTGAGCACCGAGACGCGCGGCGCGCTGCTGGAGCGGTTCGGGCTGTTCGGCGTCCGGCTGAGCGTCACCATGATCCGCCAGGGCATGGCCGACCCGACGAAGCTGTCCACCGAGCTGGTCCGCCGCTCCGGGCTGGACGACCTGCGCGAGGTGCTCAACATCCAGTTCACCGAGCGCCGCGACCTGCTCAAGGCCCGGTCCGCGCTGCTGGCCCTCGACCTGGTGCTGCGCCGTGAGCCGAAGCCCAGCTCGCAGCCACTGGCCGTGGAGCTGGAGCGGATCATGTCCGGGGCGCACGAGTTCGCCGAGCTCCGGCTGCTCACCGCGCTGCGCTCCGGCGCCGTCAAGGTGCCCGAGGAGGCTCGCGTCGAGGCGGAGCGGCTGCTCGGCGGCGACGGCGGCGCCACCCCGGCCCGGCTCGGCCTCGACCCGATGGCGGACCCCCGGGAAGCGCGCGCCGCGGCACTGGACGCGCTCAGCCGGTGGCGCCGCCGGGCGGAGAACCCGCTGTCCTCCCGGGCGCTGGCCGACGCCGCCCGCGTCGTGATGCGCAGCTGCGAAGGCATCCTCGCCGCCCTCCCACGCTGACCGCCGCCGTCGCCGGTCACCAGGTCACGTCGCCCCGTACCTCCCCGCGAGTCGGGGATTTCAGCACACTGTGTCGGGACTGTCAGCACATCCGCGACTCGGTGTGCTGAGATCCGCGACTCGGTGTGCTGAGACTCCCGACTCGCGGGGGGTCGTTCGACTCGCGGGGGGTCGTTCGCCTTGCCCGCGCGGGGGTCAGGGGCGGTTGACGATCATGCGTAGGTGGGCCATCAATTCGGCGCGGCTGTTCGAGCCCAGGCGCTGGCGCATCCGGGCGACGTGGTGCTCGACGGTCTTGGCGGAGATGAACAGCCGCTCGCCGATCTGCTTATAGGTCAGGCCCTCGAGTACCAGCGCGGCGACCTCGACCTCCCGGTCACTGAGCGCGCCGGTCGGCTCGGCCGCGCTGCCGTAGCCAGCACCGCCGCCGCCCCCGCCGCCGTAACCGGCACCGCCGGCGCCGGAACCAGCGCCGCCACCCCCGATACGGCCACCCCCCGCACCGGGGCCAGCACCTCGCGGCGGGACCGGAGGGCTCGGCGCAACCGGGGCCGGGAATGTACCGGGGCCGGCGGCCGCACCGGAGTTCGTGCCGTAGCGGCCGGCGTCCGGGCGGCCGTTCGCGGGCCGGCCATCGGCGACCGGGTCGCCCACGGACTGCTCGCCCGGGGTCGGCGCGGCGGGGGTCGGGCCGGCGTCCACGTGCTGGCCGCTGTTCTGCAACCCGCGAGCACAGGCCAGCAGGGCCACCATCGCCTTGCGGTCGGTGGTACGGATGGCACCCTGGCCGGCGAGTTTGCCGCCGTCCCAGGACAGCCCGACGGCGTGCAGGCCGCGCGCCGCGGACTCCACCGTCGCCTGGTCCACCTGCCCGTGCAGCACGGCCAGCCAGCTGCGCGCGGCCACCGCCATCGCGCCGGCGTAGCGGCCGCCGCCGGTCGGTTGGGCGGCGGCCGACTCCAGTGCCTCGGCCTGGCGCTGCGCCTCCGGCCAGTTCTCCGCCTGCAGCGCGGCGTGCAGTTCCGACCAGTACAGCGACGCCGACCACAGCACCGGGTAGTTCAACTGGGCGAGCAGCGCGTGCGCCTCCTCCAGGTGCGGCCGCACCCACGCCTGTTCGCGCAGCCGGGCCGAGGCCACGATCAGCTCGCCGAGCGGCTGCAGCACGTACAGGTCGACCGGGTGGCGCACGATCGCCTCACGCGCGCGTCCCCAGGCCGGCATCAGCGCGGCGAGGTCACCGGCGCGGCGCGCGAGCCCGACCTCGAGCGCCGAGGCCACCAGCTCGTCGCGGGGTTCCAGCCGCCCGGTCGCGTCGACCTCGGTGAGCAGTGCGCGGGCCGTCGGCGTGGTGCCCCGCGACATGGCGATCCAGGCCTGCAGCAGCCGGTGCCGCGACGCCGCCGACCGACCGCCCAGCCCGGCGGCCACCGCGCGGTCCAGCACCGACTGGGCCACGTCCAGCTCGCCACAGTGCGCCGCGACCAGCGCACCCAACGCGGCCGGGGTGTCCGGCAGCAGCACGCCGGCGCCGGACGGCTCGAGCAGCGCGGCGGCCCTGGCCAGCTGGGACAGCGCGGCGGTCGGCGAGCCCTCGATGGTGTCGTAGATGCCCCGCGCCATCAGCGACTCGGCACCGGCCAGCAGCGTCGGTGGCCGGATCAGCCCGGCCGGCGGCGCACCCGGAGCCGGGGCCGCGGCCGGTTCGAGCAGCGCGCGCGCCTCCGCCAGCGCCCCGGTGCCGATCAGCGCGGGCACCGCGACCACCGCCGCCGCGCCCATCGCCTGGGCGCCGAGCCAGCGGTACAGCTCCGCGCTGCGGGCGAGCAGGCCACGCTGGGCCAACGCGGCGGCCGCCACCGTGACCGCGCGCGCCCGGTCCGCGTCGGTCACCCCGGTCGGATCGGCGAGCACCTGGTCGGCGAGCTCGAGGGCGCGGTCCAGGTCACCGGCACGGGCGGCCGCCTCGGCACCCCGCGCGGCCAGCTTGCCGGCCGGCGCGCCAGCCGCGATGGCGGCGTCCAGCAGTCGCCCGGCCAGGGGGGACGAGTCCTTCAGCGCCTCGTCGGCCGCGGTCTCGAACACCGCGGCCATCCGCGCACCGGACGCCCCGGTGTCCAGCAGGTTCCGCGCGGCGGTGAGCACCGAGCCACCGCGGTCGAGCTGCACCTGCGCCAGCTGTTGGCGCTGCGCCAGCCGACGGACCACCGGGGTGCGCCGTAGCACCGCCTTGGCCAGCACCGGGCGCAGCGCGCCACTCTCCGCGAGCAACCCGGCCGACCGGGCCTGCTCGGCCAGCTCGTCGACCTCGAGGGCGGACACCGCGAGCAGCGGGGACAACACCTCGGCATCCAGCGGCGCGCCGACCGCGAGCGCCAGGGTCAGCCGTTGCACCGCCTCGGGCTGGCGGTCCAGGTCGTAGTACAGCTGCTCGGCGAAGCCGGCGGGCAGCTCGGTGCCGGCCCTCGCGGAGTCCAGCTGGTCGCCGTCACGCAGCGCACCGAGCAACCGTTCCACCAGCGAGGGCAGACCACCGGTCTCGGCGGTCACGAAGTCGACCAGCGCGGCCTGCGGGCGACCGTCGACCATCAGCGCGGCCCGGCCGGCCACCCCGGAACGGTCCAGGTTGGTCAGCACGAGCGGGGCCTGCGCCCTGGCCAGGGTCCCGCCGAGCGCGGCCAGACCGGGCGGGCGGGGCCACGGCCGGTGCGCCACCGCGAGCCGGGGGTGCGCGCCGGGCTGGGCCAGCCTGGTCAGTGCGTCCAACACCGGACCGGCGAGCAGGTGGGCGTCGTCCACCAGGAGCACGGTGGCGGGGTCGAGGTCACCCGGCAGCGCGGTGGCGTCCCGCAGCACCCGGGCACCGGACTCTGCGTACAGCTCCGCCAGTGCATCCAGCAGCACGGACTTGCCGGTGCCGGCCACCCCGACCACGTCCAGCCGCAGCGGGGCATCCGGTGCGGCGGCGATCTCCCGGTAGAGCCGTCGGGCCGTCGGTGCGCCGGTCAGGGCCGCCTCACCGGCGGGGCCTCCCGGCCGTACCGGCATCCGGGTGCTGGCACGCACGAAGTGTCTCCCCTCAACGGCACGGGCGCTCACTCGACGTCCGCCGGGCCCGGAGTTCCACTGGCGCTCCCAGAGCGGGTCTCCGTCGAGCTCACCGCGCACGGAGCGCCGCGGCGGAGCCCGGCCGATCACTCCATCGTGACGAGCTCGGTGAGGATACTGCCCCCCGACATCGGCCCGACCAGCACGCCCAGCCCGCTCCCACGGTCGCACGTCCCCGCACCGGCGGTCATCACCCAGCCGGTCACCGCTCGATCACGCAGTGTTGAGCAGCTGCTGCCAGGTCGCCTGGGTCATCGTGGTCGGCCACCGGACCTGTCGGACCCCGGGCCGGTTCAGCAGCACCTGCACCGCCGCTTCAGCCTCACCGCCCTGGCCGGGCCGTACCGGTACCGCGAGCAACGGCCAGGACCCGCCGCCGATCATCCCGGTGAGCTCCATGCCGTGCCGGCGCTGGAACTCGTAGACCCCGTCGGCGGTGGTCCGGCCGAACTCCCCGTCCGCCGGCACCCCCGGGACCTCGGCGGCACGGAGCAGGTGCTGGGCGGCCAACACCGCGACGCTCCGGTCGGCGATCCGCAGCAGTGGCCAGGTCAGCGGCGCGGACGCCCGCCAATCGGCGCCCTTACCCACCAGTTGGGCCACCTGGGTGCGCAGTGCGGGCAGCATCGCGTAGAGCCGGTCGCCGGGGCAGGCGGTGTCGCGGTAGTCGCGGTGGCCGTACAGATGGCCCGGGTCGACCCGGTACTGCACGCAGGCGAACGCGCACAGCGCGCGCAGGGCGGCGAGCTGACCGGCCGGCGGGTCGACGTCGGTGTACGTGCCTTCGTTCTCGATGCCGATGGACACGTCGTTGTACTCGGAGCACTGCGAGCCCTCGATGAAGCTCTTCCCCTTGAGCAGCGTCTCCAGGCTGCGGTGCCGACCCTCGGCGATCAGCCCACCTCGGTTGACCAGGAACTGGTGCCCGGAGTCGATCCAGCCCTCGGTGTCCATGTGGAACTTCTGGATCGCCCTGGTCAGCACGCCGAGGTCGACCGGGGCGACGTTGTTCCGGTTGGCGGTCGCGGTGTGGTGAATCAGGATCTTGCTCGGCCGCTGGTCCACCACGACCACCGGCGAGGACGGCGGCCGGGCGCGCCAGGCGTCACAGGTGTAGATCGGCGGTCGCCTCGGGCCGGGCAGCCGCCGGACCTCGACCACCGGGTCCACCCCGTCCCCGGAGAGCACGTCGGCGACCGCCGCGCCACCCACCGCGAGTCCGCTGAACAGGGTGATCAGCCCGCGCCTGGTCAGTTTTGGGGTATCTGCCGGAACGCCATCCGGCCGGGGTGATGGGGGACGTGATGAGTACATCGCGCCTCCCTGGTCCCGACAGCCTCATCGACACTAGAAACGATCGCGCACAGTGATCCTTCCGTTCGTGATCATCATTCGAACGTGTGATCACCGTGTCGGGTCGTCGCTCCCTGGAGTGGTGGCGACAACGTGTGACGAGGTAGGGGTTGCTTGAGTTACTCGCCGGTAATATTCTGTAGTTACTAGCGAGTAGGGAGCCAGGGCCATGGGTCACTACAAGACCAATGTGCGTGATCAGGAGTTCAACCTCTTCGAGGTTTTCCGCGTCCAGGACCGGCTGAACGCGGGCGCGTTCGGCGAGGACGGAGCGGATGAGGAGACAGCGCGGGGCGTGCTGCACGAGCTGGCGAAGCTGGCCGTCGGGCCGCTCAGCGACTCGTTCGCCGACGCCGACCGCAACCCGCCGGTGTTCGACCCGGCCACGCACTCCGTGACGCTGCCGGACTCGTTGAAGAAGTCGTACAAGGCGCTCTGGGACGGCGAGTGGTACCGCCTCGGGCTGCCCGCCGAGCTCGGCGGCTACGGCATCCCGCCGACCGTGCAGTGGGCCGCCGCCGAGCTGATCCTGGGCGCGAACCCGGCCGCCTTCATGTACATGGCCGGCCCGAACTTCGCCGCCGTGGTGCACCGCAACGGCACCGAGGAGCAGCGGCGCTGGGCCGAGCTGATGATCGATCGCGGCTGGGGGGCCACCATGGTGCTCACCGAGCCCGACGCCGGCTCCGACGTCGGCGCCGGCGTCACCAAGGCGTTCCAGCAGGCCGACGGCAGCTGGCACATCGAGGGCGTCAAGCGGTTCATTACCTCGGGCGACCAGGACATCACCGAGAACATCATGCACCTGGTGCTGGCCCGCCCCCAGGGCGAAGGGCTCAACAAGCCTGGCACCAAGGGCCTGAGCCTGTTCCTGGTGCCCAAGTTCCACTTCGACGGCCAGACCGGTGAGCCCGGCGAGCGCAATGGCGCCTTCGTGACCAACGTCGAGCACAAGATGGGCCTCAAGGCCTCGTCCACCTGCGAGCTGACCTTCGGCCAGCACGGCACGCCGGCGGTCGGCTGGCTGCTCGGCGAGGTGCACGACGGAATCGCGCAGATGTTCGAGGTCATCGAGCACGCCCGGATGCTGGTCGGCACCAAGGCGATCGGCACGCTGTCCACCGGCTACCTGACCGCGCTGGACTACGCCAAGAACCGGGTGCAGGGCGCCGACCTGCCCAGGATGATGGACAAGACCGCCCCGAGGGTGACCATCACCCACCACCCGGACGTCCGCCGCAGCCTGATGCTGCAGAAGGCGTACGCCGAGGGCCTGCGCGCCGTCTACATCTACACCGCGTCCTTCCAGGACGAGATCAAGGCCGGTCTGGCCACCGGGACGGACACGAAGCTGGCCGAGCGGGTGAACGACCTGCTGCTGCCGATCGTCAAGGGCGTCGGCTCGGAGCGGGCCTACGAGCAGCTCGCCCAGTCGCTGCAGACCCTGGGCGGCTCCGGCTACCTGCAGGACTACCCGATCGAGCAGTACATCCGGGACGCCAAGATCGACAGTCTGTACGAGGGCACCACCGCGATCCAGTCCCTGGACTTCTTCTTCCGGAAGATCGCCAAGGACCAGGGTGTGGCGCTCGCGCACGTGGCCGGTGAGATCCAGAAGTTCCTGGACGACGAGTCGGGCAACGGCCGGCTCAAGGAGGAGCGGGCCCTGCTGCGCACCGCGCTGGAGGACACCCAGGGCATGCTCGGCACGCTGTTCGGCTACGCCACCAGCGCGCTGGAGGACCCGGCCTCGGTGTACAAGGTCGGCCAGCACAGCGTCCGGCTGCTGATGAGCGTGGGCGACCTGGTCATCGGCTGGCTGCTGCTGCGCCAGGCGGACGTGGCCCAGAAGGCGCTCGACGTCGGAGCCTCGACTGCGTCCTCTCGCGACACCCCGTTCTACCAGGGCAAGATCGCCGCCGCACGGTTCTTCGCGGCGACCGTGCTGCCCGAGCTCACCTCGCGGCGCAAGATCGTCGAGAACGCCGACAACGCGCTCATGGAGCTGGACGAGGCGGCGTTCTAGAAGCACCACGCTCGACAACACTCGCTCGACAACACTCGCTCGACAACACTCGCTCGACAACACTCGCTCGACGACACTCGCTCGACGACACGCCAGTGGCGGGTGCCCCTGAGGGCCACCCGCCACTGTTGTCTCGTTCTCGGCCCGGTCAGCCGCCGCTGACCAGCACCAACGCGGGCACCGCGAGTGCCAGGCCAATGCGCTGCACCCGCCCGATCCGCTCGCCGTGCATCAGCCGGGCGAGCAGCACCGTCGACGCGGGGTACAGCGCCACCACAGAGCCGACCACGGCGAGCTGCCCGTGGTGCGCGGCCAACAGGTACAGCGCGTTGGCCAGCGCATCCAGCACACCGCCCAGCGCGGCCAGCCGCCAGCCGTGACCGGCCAGCAACACGCCGCCGCCGTTCGACCCGCCGGCCTGGATACCGAACTCGCCGACACCGGAAGCCGGGTCGACACCGACCTCGCCCGCGCCGGCCCCGACACCACCGAGCCGGCCGACCGCGAGCCCGCCGGAACGCAGCGCACCGAGCAGTGCGACCCCGGCCACCAGGCTGCCGGCCACCTTCGCGGTAGCCACCGGCCAGAGCCCGGCCACCGGGTCGGCCTGGGCGAGCAGCACGAAGAACCCGCCGAAGCACAGCCCGGAGAACAGCGCGATGGCCACGCCGCGCAGCGCACGCCGGCGCGCGTCTCGGTCAGCACCCCGGTCAGCACCCCGGTCAGCACCGAGGGCGCCGCCGGTGCCATCCGTGCCGGCTGAGCCATCCGTGCCAGCTGAGCCGTTCGAGCCCCCGGTGCCCTTCGGGTCCAGGGACATCCCGACCACCACGCCGGCGATCAGCGCCAACGCGATGCCCACCCAGGCCAGCACCGAGGGCCGCTCGCCGAGCACCGCGCCGGTGATCACCGGCACGGCCGCCGAGGTCAGCGCGGTCAGCGGGGCGACCACGTTCATCGGCCCCACCGCCAGCCCCCGGTACAGCAGCGGCACGCCGATGCCGCCGGCCAGCCCGGCCAACAGACCCCAGCCCAGCGCGCTGGGCAGCACCGTGGCCGGCAACACCACCAGAATCAAGCCCAACGCCAGCAGCCCGGCCAACTGGGCGAGCATCGCGACGACGGCCGAGGGCACTCGTCGGGCCGCCGTGCCGCCCATGAAGTCAGATACCCCGAACACCGTTGCGGCCATCCCGGCCAGCACAATCGGCACCGCTAAACCCCCATCAAGATCTCGCACGGATCACGCCGTGCGATGGTACATTTTGTTGCTCTCCACGTACCATCATAATGACCGTTCGAGGGTGCTGTGACCGATCGGGATGTGAGTTCCGCCGTGAGCCGGGCGGTGGCGGCGAACCTGCGGGCGCTGCGCGGGCGCCGCAACTGGAGCCTGGACCAGCTCGCCCAGCGCGCCGGGGTGAGCAAGGGCGTACTGGTGACGCTGGAGGGTGACCGGGGCAATCCCAGCCTGACCACGCTGTGCCGCCTCGCCGACGCCTTCTCGGTGTCGTTGACCGAACTGGTGGACACCGAGCGCGCGCCGACGCTGCGCCAGGCCTCGGTCGACGAGTCCAGCACGCTCTGGCGCGGACCGTCCGGCGGCACCGGGAAACTGCTGCTGTCCACCGACCCGCCGCACCAGGTGGAGCTCTGGTGGTGGCGGCTGGAGCCGGGCGAGGTGCGGCACAGCGAGGCGCACACGCTCGGCACCAGGGAGGCGCTGCTGGTCATCGCCGGCGAGGTCGGCGTCGAATCGGACGGTGAGCTCAGCATCGCGCCGGTGGGCACCGCCATCACCTGGCCCGGTGACAAGGCGCACGCCTATCGCAACACCGGCGACCGGCCAGCCGAGTTCATGCTGATCGCCACCGTGCCGCAGTGAGACCCGGCGGCCGCCGCTACAGCTGGCGGCCGCTCTCTGCGCAGCTGCTCAGGAGCCCGCGGCCAGATACGAGTGCAGGTGGGCGCGCTCCTCCTCGAGCTCGCCGATCCGCGCCTTGACCATGTCGCCGATGCTGACAATGCCGATCAGCTTGCCGTCCACCACCACCGGGAGGTGTCGGATCCGCCGCTCGGTCATGGTCCGCATCAGGTTGTCGACCTCGTCCTCGGGGACGCAGGTGACCACGTTGCTACTCATGATGTCCGACACCGGAGTGGTCAGGAGCTGCCCGCCTCTGCCGAAGACGCAGTGCACCACATCACGCTCACTCACGATGCCGA
This sequence comes from Pseudonocardia sp. Cha107L01, assembly GCF_052566575.1. NCBI lineage: Bacteria > Bacillati > Actinomycetota > Actinomycetes > Pseudonocardiales > Pseudonocardiaceae > Pseudonocardia > Pseudonocardia sp. Cha107L01. The sequence continues at coordinate 1,196,326 of NZ_CP199579.1, read as the reverse complement.
CCACGGCGTCCTCTGAGGTCACCACGACGGCGCCGATATTGCGCCCGACCAGCAGGGACAGTAGGTCGGACACCGGAGTGTCCGGACGGATGGTGACGACGTCGGCACCCTTGTTGCGCAGCACGTCGGAAATCCGGCTCATCTGCTACCTCGCTTCGCATCGAGTGGACATCCCTCTTGGAAGGGTAGGTGACCGGTACTACTAAACTGAAGGGTTTCCGGTGCGACGTTGCGCTAAGGCGTGACACCGGTTGCGTCGAAGGGCGCCTGGCTACACGATCGGAGCAGCCACCGCTCGGGGCGCCCCTAGTTGGGCGCGGGGTCGGCCGAGGGCGCCGGGGCGCAGACCACCGCCGGCGACGGTTTGTAGTGCACCGTGTGTGTGCTGGTCTTGGTCTCCCCGGTGGTCAGGTCCCGCATCGTGCGGGTGTCGGTCGCGGTGAACCCCTGGCCGCCGGCGCTGGGTGTGCACGGCTGCCCGGCCGGCATGTTCAGCGTCTGCGGCGGGACCGGGCTGCTGCGCGGCGAGGTGGCCGAGGTGACCTCGTAGCGCTTGGTGCCCCAGAACGTCACGGTGATGTCGGCCGGCGTCCAGGCGGTCTGGATGAGCACCCCGGTGGTCAGGTCGTTGCGGAACTTCAGGTCGATCGCGCCCTCGTACACCGTCGCCTCGCGGGCGGCCGGGTAACGGCTGATGTAGTAGCTGTGTTCCTGGTGCCCGGTGTCGGTCATGCCGGCGAAGTAGGCGGCGTTGTACAGCGTGGTGGCGAGCTGCGAGACACCCCCGCCGATGCCCCGCGCCGGGTGGCCGTCCTCGATGATGCCGGCCGGCACGTAGCCCTGCGGGGCGTCGCGCGGGCCGGTCGCGGTGTTCAGGCTGAACGTCTCACCGGGTTTGAGGATCTTCCCGTTGATCGTCTCGGCGGCCCGCTTGATGTTCTGCCCGGAGTCGGCGGCGAACCCGCCGGTGCTGAACGTGCTGATGCTGCCCTTGATGCCAAGGGCGTTGACCTGCTCGGTGGTCAGCTTCGCCGGTTGCGGCGCGTAGACGGCGCTGATCTGCCGGTTGACCGGCCGCTTGAGCACCTCGACCAGGCCGGTGAAGGTGTCCTCGTAGTTGATGCCGTGGCCGTCCACCGACGGGGTCACCACCGGTGTGGCGCCGATCAGGCTCACGGAGGCGTCCTTGGCGGGCTGCTCGGTGGTCACCAGCTCGGGGCGGACCGCATCGGCCAGCTTCGGGATGTCCACAACCGGCTTGAGCCCGCCGGCGCCGTCCGGCGCGAAGCTCAGCGCGATGGCGATGATGGCCGGGCTCAGGCTGGCCTCCCGCCCGTTGCCGATCACGGTGACCGGGGCGGACACCGCCGGCCCCGCGACCTCGGCCAGGGTCCGGCTGACCGCCGCGTCGGTGACGTGGCCGGCCGGCTCGACGGAGGTGGTCGGCAGGTCGACGGGCAGCCCGGTGGTCCAGTCCCGTTTGATCTCGGCGGCGGCCGCCGGCAGGTCCAGTGCGATGCCGGGAGCTGGTTTGACGGCGGTGGGCGTGCTGCCGTCGAAGCGCACCCCGCCGTCCGTCGGCTCCCTGCGGACCATCGTGTTGATCCCGTCCAGCGCGTCGCCGAGGCGGGCCTCGTCGGCCGAGGTCACCACGCCGAGCTCGGTGGTACCGCCGAACAGCGAGGCGAGCCGGGTGAACGGGTTGAGCGGCTGGTGCGCGGCGGCGTCGATGGTGGATGCCCAGTCCACCCGCAGCCCGGCGCTGGCCGGCGCGAGCGAGGTGCCGATCTGGCCGGCCCGGATAGCTACGTTCCGGCGCAGGTCGGGGGTCAGCTCGGCGATCAGGGTCTGTTGGGCGGCGGCCTGGGTCAGTCCGCCCAGTGCCACGCCGGAGACCTGCACACCGCGCGGCATGTCACCGCGGGTGGCGGCCAGGTCGACCAGGTAGGCCAGCAGGAGCACGCCGAGCGCGGCGGTCGGGATCATCCAGCGCCGCTTCGCCAGGGACACCCACCGGTTGCCGACCGGTTGCGGAGCGCCGTCCGGGCCGCCGGGGGTGCCGCCAGCGGCCGGTGGTTTGTCCCCGGTCTGATCCGCGGTCTGATCGACGCGGTGCCGGCCGATCGCGGGCATGACCTCGGTGGGCTGGTTCGCCCAGTCGGGCTCGTTGTGCCGGTCGGGCACTGTCGCCTCTTCCCTTCACCCGTTGCCGAGCGGATGCCGTTGCCGGTCTCGGGTCACCCCGGCCCGCTACAGGTAGAGGCCGCTGCCGTCGTCGGACGACTCGGCCGCCACCGCGTGCAGGTCGCGCTCGCGCATCACCAGGTACGTCTGGCCCTGGACCTCGAACTCGAACTGATCCTCTGGGCTGAACAGCACCCGGTTCCCGACCTTCACGGTGCGCACGTGGTTGCCCACCCCGTGCACCTCACCCCAGACCAGCCGCTTGGCCATCTGCGCCGTTGCCGGGATGACGATCCCCGCGCTGCTCCGCCGCTCGCCGGACCCCTGCGCGATCCGCACCATCACACGGTCGTGCAGCATCTGGATCTCGAGCTTCGGGTCTGACACCCGCACGATGCTACGGACCGACCCGCTCGAGGTACCGCGTGCCCCGGGCCTGGGGAATCGGCCCGGACCCTGCCCCGAAACGAAGGGACCCCGCGGGGCTGCCAGGTCGGGGGTCCGACAGCGCCGCGGGGCTTACCCGGTTGTCGAGCGAATGGTGGTGTGCGTTACACCCTTTGCGAAAAAAGGCCTGGTTCACCCGTTTGGCGTAGCAGATCGGGCATCCGGCCGCCGTGCGGGGCTGAACGGACGCTCAGGGCAGGGCCTTACGGGCTAGTGGAACCCTCGCAGGTGCACTAGTCCTGGGCCAGCAGATAGCGGCCGAAGTGCGGCACGGTGAACGCGATATGACCCCGCTGGGCGGAGAACACCAGCCCCTTTTTCAGCAGGCTGTCCCGGGCCGGGGACAGCGAGGACGGCTTGCGGGCCAGGTGCTCTGCCACCGTCGCGGTGCCCACCGGCTCGTCCTTACCGGCGGCCAGCTCGGCCATCGCGACCAGGTACTCCCGCTCTCCCGGGGTGGCCCGCTCGTAGCGCGAGCCGAAGAAGCCCACCGCCAGCTCCGCCTCCGCCTCCGGTGCGGCGACCAGGACGTCCGCGCTGGTGATCGGGCTGGTCGGGGCCGCGTCCCAGGCTGCCTTGCCGTAGGCCTGGATGAAGTACGGGTAGCCGCCGGAGGCGTCGAACAGCGCGTCCAGCGCGTCCTGCTCGAACTTGGCGTCCTCCCGGCTGGCCGGCAGGATCAGCGCCCGGTCCGCCTCTTCGCGCTCCAGCCGGTCGATCCGCATGTACCGGAACAGCCGCTCGGAGTAGGACTTGGACGCGGACAGCACGGACGGCAGGTGCGGCAGCCCGGCGCCCACCACCACCAGCGGCGAGCGGGACTGGGACAGCTCGTGGCAGGCCGCGCAGAGCGCCGAGACGTCGTCCGGGCGCAGGTCCTGCATCTCGTCGATGAGCACCGCCACCCCGGAGCCCACGTCGGCGGCCAGCTCGGCGACCTCGGCGAACAGCTCGACCAGATCGATCTCCATGTCCCCGGAGTCGGCCCGGCCATTGACCAGCGGCGCATCGATCCCGGGCTGCCAGCGGTCCCGCAGCTTCGCGTCGGACGGCGCGGCGCGCAACGCGAACGCCTTGAGCACGCCGAGCACGTGCTCGACCCGGTCCTGGGCGCGGTGCCGCACAGCCAGGTCACGCACCGCGCGGTGCAGCGCGGCGGACAGCGGGCGACGAAGGTCGGCGTCCGGGCGGGCCTCGACCTTGCCGGCGCCCCAGCCCTGGCGCAGCGCCATCGAGCGCAGCTCACCGAGCATCACGGTCTTGCCGACGCCGCGCAGCCCGGTGAGCACTAGGCTGCGTTCCGGGCGACCGCGGGCAACCCGCTCCAGCACCACGTCGAACGCGTCCAGCTCCCGGTCGCGGCCGGCCAGTTCGGGCGGGCGCTGGCCGGCGCCGGGGGCGAACGGATTGCGTACCGGGTCCACCATCGGACTGTATCCGGCAGTCTTGCCTTGATCTTAGATTTGGCTAGTTTCCCGGATACGTGTCGTCCTGGCTGGTCAGGCCCCGGGGAGCTCCGGGCGCGCCCCGCGCTGAGGTAGCCAGGCCGCCTGCCGTTACCGAGCTGCACTGCAGGCCGGTCGCGAGCGCCGCAAACCTGCCTGGTGTGCAGCTCGGTAACGGGCGGTGCAGCTCCCTCACGGGGGCTCAGGCGGTGAACGTGGGGCCGTCGAAGCGGTCGATCACGGTGAAGTCCTCGACCGGGTCCCGGCGGAGCTTGGTGATCACCTTTTGCGGGTGGCCGAGTGCCATCAGGCCGGCCACCGCGAAGCCGTCCGGGATGCCGAGCAGCTCGCGCACCGCCGGCTCCTCCCGCATCAGCACCGAGGTCAGCACGCCGCCGAGGCCCTCGTTGCGCGCCGCGAGCAGCAGGTTGTGGCAGAACGGGTAGATCGAACCGCCGCCGATGATGCTCTGGCGGTCCAGCCCGTTGTCCACGGTGGCCAGCGCGCCCAGCTCGGCGACGATCAGCAGCAGCACCGGCATGTGCTCCAGGTTGTCGCCGAACTCGTTATCCGCCGGGATCTTGCGCGCGGCCTCCAGATCGATCGCCGGGCCCGTCCAGCGACCGTTGTCCCTCGGCGCGAACGGCACCAGTCCCTGGCGCACGTGCTCGGTGTACTCGCGCCAGCCCAGTTGGTACAGCTCGCGGATCCGGACCCGGGTGGCCAGGTCACGCAGGATCACCACCCGCCAGCCCTGGCGGTTGCCGCCGTTCGGGGCGAACCGGGCGTTGTCCAGCATCCGGTACAGCACCGCGTCGTCCACCGGCTCGTCGGTGAACGCCCGGGTGGCCGGCGTCGTGCGCATCGCGTCGTAGAGCTCCACAGTCGCGATGATGCCCCGTCCGGGCTCGCTATGCCCATCTATCGCTTTCTACGGTCTGCGCTAGATCACCGAATACGGCGCTCAATACGGTGCTCGACAACCCCGGCAAAAACCGGCGGCCGGCGACTCGGCCCGGCTGCCACACTGGCCGGCGTGTTGCTGACGATCACCACCACCCACCGGCCGGCCGGCGACCTCGGCTACCTGCTGGGCAAACACCCGGACCGGGTGCACCGCGCCGAGCTGCCGTTCGGCATCGCCACGGTGTGCTTCCCGGAGCTGGGCGAGGCCGCGCCGACCGCCGCCCTGATCGTCGACGTCGACCCCGTCGCGCTGGCCCGGCGCACCGACGCCGCGCTGGCCGACACCGCCGCGGTGGCCGCCGTGCTCGCGGCCGCCGCCGCCCGGGGCGTCCCGGTGCGCGACGAGCTGGCCGCGGCACAGCCCAGGGTGGCCGACGCCGAGGGCTTCGACGCGGCGTGGCGGCGGTACGCGGGACTCGGCGAGCCGGTGCGGCTGGCCCCGTTCTGCGTGCTGGCCGGCGCCGGCGAGGTGTATGCGGAACGGCCGGTGGCCTGGCAGCTGGACGTACTGGACCGGCTGGTGGCGGCAGCGCCGGGCACGCTGGTCAGCACCGCCCGGTGCACCGTCACGCTGGCCGACCCGGCGTCCCGTGCGGCCGGCACGGCGTGGTGGCAGGCGCTGGTGGACGGCGGCGGCGTTCGCTGGCGCTGCGCGAGTACGCGTTCGGCCTGGAGGCGCTGCACCGGTTCGTGGCCGGCGAGCCGCTGTGGCGGGTGGACGAGGCGGTCGCCGCTGTGCTCGCCTGCGAGTCGGAGCCGGTGGATCCCCGGCTCTGACCCCTCGGCACCGCCCGCCGGCCCGGGGTCGCTACCGCCGTCTAGCGCTCTCTAGTCGCCGCGGTAGATCGTCGGATAGTGCGCTCGACAGCGGGGTCGACAGGCCGCCGGAGCCCGGGGGCTCAGCCCTCGATGACCCGGCCTTCGATGACCCGGGGCGGGCCGTCCGGGTAGCTGGACCGCTGAGCCGGACCAGCGGGGCCTGCCGGGCCCGAGCCGGGCACCACCTCGCCATCGATCACCGGCCCACCCGTGCGGATCCGGACCGTGCGCAGCCCGGGTGCCCGCCGCTCCGCCTCGCGCATCAGCCAGCGCCGGGCCAGCGCCCGGCTCGGCGGCAGCACGAGCAGCAGCCCGAGCAGGTCGCTCACCACGCCAGGTACCAGGATCAACAGTCCGGCCAGCCGGATCAGTGCGCCGTCGGTCACCTCGGTGTGTGCCGCCCGACCGCCACGCACCGCCTCAGCCATCGCCAGCGCAGCACGGGCACCCTCCCGCCGGACCAGCCACATCCCGAGGACGCCCCCGGCGATCATCAACAACAGCGTCCAGGCCAAGCCCAACCACGAGACGACCGCGACCAGCGCGACCAGCTCGATCACCACGTACAACCCGAACAGGCGCATCTCGGCCTCCCTCTACCTACTCAACGCACGAACACGCGCCGATGCTCCCGAGGCGGTGGTGACGTGCCGAATAGCCCATCAGGGCCGTGCCAAAACGCCGTTACTGTGAAAGTCTGGGTCGATGTCAGCCACCAAGGCACTCACCCGGGGCGAACTCCGGTTCGACGTCACCGTAGACGGCCCGCCGGACGGTGAGCCCGTTGTCCTGCTGCACGGCTGGCCACAGCACAGCGATAGCTGGGACGGCGTGGTCGCCGAGCTCACCGCCGCCGGTTATCGCACCGTCCGGATGGACCAGCGCGGCTACTCACCGGGCGCCCGCCCGCGCGGCCGGCGGGCATACCGGATCACCGGACTGGTCGCCGACGCCGCCGCGCTGATCGACGAGTTCTGCGGCGGCTCGGCGCACGTGGTCGGCCACGACTGGGGCGCGGGGGTGGCCTGGGGGCTCGCCGCCGAGCAGCCCGGCAAGGTCCGCAGCGTGACCGCGGTGTCGGTGCCGCACGTCGGCGCGTTCCTGCGCGCGATGGTGACCAGCCGCCAGGGGCTCAAGTCCTGGTACATGTTGTTCTTCCAGCTGCCCTGGCTGCCGGAGTGGCTGCTGCGCCGGTACCTGGCCCGCGTGTTGGTCCAGGGTGGGCAGTCCACCGAGCACGCCAACCGGGACGCGGCCGCGTTCGCCGAACCGGGCGCGATGACCGCGGCGCTGAACTGGTACCGGGCCATGCCACTGGTGGACCCGCGCCGCTCCGGCGAGCCCGTGCGTACGCCCACACTGTTCGTGTGGAGCGACGGCGACGCCTTCATCGACCGCCACGGCGTCGACCGGTGCGCCGACTACGTGCAGGGCCCGTACCAGCTCGAGATCCTGCACGGGGTCAGCCACTGGATCCCGGACGAGGTCCCCGAGCAGCTCAGCGCGCTGCTGCTGCCGCACCTCAAGCGCTGGTCCGCCGAGTAGTAGCCCCGTCGGACACACGCCCGCTCAGACACGCACCTCGTTCGGGCGCACCGACTCCGGGACGGGGCGCCGGGCCCCACGCAGCAGGGCGACCGCACCGGCGATCCCGACCGCGGCCGTCGCGCCGTGCACCCCGAACGCGACGGCCGCCGGGCCGCCGTGGGTCAGCACGATCACCGCGTCACCGATCGGGATGACGCACGCCGCCAGCATCGCGGCGCCCACCGAACGCCGCCGCTGCGCTCCCCGCCCTGTCGCCAGCAGCGCCAGCAGGACCAGCCCGGCGCCGATGTCCCGGACTCCCTTCACGTCCAGATAGGGGTCGGTGACCGGCGGCGGTTGCACCCCGAACCCGGCCGTCGCGGCCACCGGGTCCAGCAGGAACCGGGCGCCGATGGCGATGATGCCGACGCCGATCACCCCGGCCACCGCGTAGCCGAACTTCCTACCGGCACCGGTCGTACTGTCCTGGCTCATCCCTACCTCTTTCCTAGCGCCGCTAGCTGTCCTAGTAACGATAAGCGAAGCATCGCTCTTTTGTCTAGCAGTGCTAGTGTTCAGTCCATGGCCATCCAGCAACGCCGTGAGCGACAGCGCGCCGAGCGCCACCGGCTGATCCTGGACACCGCCCGGGAGATCGCCGAGACGGAAGGGTGGGACGCGGTCACCACCCGCCGCCTCGCCGAGCGCATCGAGTACAGCCAGCCGGTGCTCTACAGCCACTTCGCCGGCAAGGACGAGATCGTGGCGGCGGTCGCGCTCGAGGGGTTCGGTGAGCTCACCGCGTCCCTGCGCGCCGACGGGGCCGACCCGAGTGCCCGGCTGGCCGCGGTCGCCCATGGTTACCTGCGCTTCGCGGCCGACCACCCGGCCGTCTACGCGGCGATGTTCACCATGGACACGGCGTTGACGTTCGCCGACGCCGAGTCACCGGAGCCGCTGCGGGTCGCGTTCGAGGTGCTGCGCGAGGCCGTCGGCGGACACGGGGCCGAGCCCGACCTGGAGTCGCGCACCGAGCTGTTCTGGAGCACCCTGCACGGCCTGGCCACCCTCACTGCCGCCAACCGCCTGCGCCCCACCCACGCGGAGCAGCGCCTGTCTCTCCTGATCACCCAGCTCACGACCTGACCCCGGCTCGGCTCACACAGCTCCAGTGGCGCTCACACAGCGGCCCGGGCGGCTGTGTCGAGCCCGGGGAGCTGTGTGAGCCGCCGGGACCGCGCTAGTACGTCAGGGCCAGGCCGGGGTCGGCCAGGAGGGCGCCCACGTCGGCGAGGAACCGGGAGCCCTGTTCGCCGTCCACCACGCGGTGGTCGAACGACAGCGCGAGCTGGCAGACCGTGCGCACCGCCAGCTGCCCGTCGACCACCCAGGGGGCCTGCTTCACCGCGCCGAGCGCCAGGATCGCCGACTCGCCGGGGTTCAGGATCGGCGTACCGGTGTCCACCCCGAACACCCCGACGTTGGTGATCGTGAACGTGCCGCCGAGCATCTCCGCCGGCGACGTCTTGCCGGCCCGCGCGGTCACGGTGAGCTCGCCGAGCGCCTCGGCCAGCTCGCGCAGGGACAGCGTGTCCGCGTCCCGGATCTTCGGCACCACGAGCCCGCGCGGGGTGGCCGCCGCGATGCCCAGCTGCACGTGGTCGTAGTAGACGATCTCCTGCGCGGCGTCGTCCCAGCTCGCGTTGACCTCCGGGGTCCGCCGGGCGGCCAGGCAGACCGCCTTCGCGGCGAACGTCAGCGGGCTCAGCTTGACGCCGGAGAACGCCGCCGACGCCCGCAGCCGGTCCCGCAGCTCGATCATCGGCGTGACGTCCACCGCGAGGAACTCGGTGACGTGTGGGGCGGTGAACGCGCTGCTCACCATGGCCGAGGCGGTCGCCTTGCGGACACCCTTGATCGGCACCCGCCGTTCGCCGCCGGTGCCGCCCGACGCGGGCGCCGGTGCCGCGGTGGCGCCGTTGGCCGCCGGTGCGCCGCCGAGGCGGACGTCGTCGCGGGTTATCACGCCGTTCGGCCCGCTGCCGGTGACCGCGCTCAGGTCGATGCCGAGCTCTCTGGCCAGCTTGCGCACCGGCGGTTTGGCCAGTGGCACCAGCTTTGGCGACGGCTCGATGGCCAGCGGGGTCGAATTGGCGGGCGGCGTCGAAACGGCGGGCGGGGTCGAAACGGCGGGCGCGGCGGCCGATTCGGTGTGCTGAGAGTCCCGACTCGGTGTGCTGGGAGCCCCGACTCGCGGGGTGCGGGGACGGCGGGTGACCGAGCCGGGTTTCGGTCCGTAGCCGACCAGGTTGGCGATGCGGCCGTCCACGCCCGGCTCGCCGATCTTCGCGCCGGCCGGTTCGGCGGCGGCCTCGACCGCGGCGGCGACCGGTTCCGCGGGGGCCGGTGCGCCGGCTGGCTCGTCGGCGCCGTCGCTGATCGCGATGATCGGCGAGCCCACCTCGACAGTGATCCCGGGCTCGACCAGCAGCGCGGCCACCGTGCCGGCGTACGGCGAGGGCAGCTCCACCGCCGCCTTGGCCGTCTCGATCTCCACGATGATCTGGTTCACTGTCACCGTGTCGCCCACCGCGACGTGCCAGGACAGGATCTCCGCCTCGGTCAGCCCCTCGCCGACATCCGGCATGTTGAACACCTGACGCATCCGACTCACCAGGCCAGCGAGCGGTCGACGGCGTCCAGTACCCGGTCCAGGTCGGGCAGGAACTCGTCCTCGCACTTGGACGGGGGGTACGGCGTGTCGAAGCCGGTCACCCGCAGCACCGGCGCCTCGAGTGAGTAGAAGCAGTCCTGCTGCACCTTGGCGGCCACCTCGGCGGCCACCGACACCTCCGACGGCGCCTCCGCGACCACCACCAGCCGCCCGGTGCGCCGCACCGAGTCGTACACCGGGTCCAGGTCCAGCGGGGACAGCGTGCGCAGGTCGATCACCTCGAGCTCGTGGCCGTCGGCGCGCGCGGCCTCGGCGGCGTCCAGGCAGGTGCGCACCATCGGCCCGTAGGTCGCCAGGGTCAGCGTCGAACCGGTCCGCAGCACCCTCGAGGTGAACAGCGGGGCCGGCGGGATGTCGTAGTCGATCTCGGCCTTCTCCCAGTACCGCCGCTTCGGCTCGAAGAAGATCACCGGATCGTCCGAGGCGATGGCCTGCTGGATCATCCAGTAGGCGTCCACCGGGTTGCCGCAGGCGACCACCTTGAGGCCGGCGACGTGCGCGAACAGCGACTCCGGCGACTCCGAGTGGTGCTCCACGGCGCCGATGCCACCGCCGAACGGGATCCGCACCACGACCGGCACCGGCACCCGCCCCTGCGAGCGGTAGTGCAGCTTGGCCAACTGGGACACGATCTGGTCGAACCCGGGGAACACGAAGCCGTCGAACTGGATCTCGCAGACCGGGCGGAAGCCGCGGATGGCCAGGCCGATCGCGGTGCCGATGATCCCCGACTCGGCGAGCGGGGTGTCCAGCACGCGCTGCTCGCCGAAGTCCTTCTGCAGCCCGTCGGTGATCCGGAACACGCCGCCGAGCTTTCCGACGTCCTCACCCATCACCAGGACCTTCGGGTCCCGCTCCATCGCCGCGCGCAACCCGTTGTTGAGCGCCTTCGCCATCGTCACGCCTGCCATCGCTCAGGCCTCCTCGGCGCTGATGCTCGAACCCGCAAGCGGTTCTTCGGCGCTGATGCTCGAACCCGCAAGCGGTTCTTCGGGCGCTTGGAACGACGCGTGGTACGCCAGATATTCGTCCCGCTGCCTGTCCCACACCGGCGCGGACTCGGCGTAGACCTCGGAGAACATGCGCTCCGGCCCGGGCTGCGGCATGGCAACGCAGTAGGCCCGGAACCGGGCGGCCAACTCGTCGGACTCGGCCGCGATCCCGTCGAAGAAGTCCTGGCCGACCTGGTGCTCGCGGACCAGGTTGACGCGCAGCCGCTCGATCGGGTCCTTCAGCTTCCACAGCTCCAGCTCGTCGCTGAGCCGGTACCGGGACGGGTCATCGGAGGTGGTGTGCGCGTCCATCCGGTAGGTGAACGCCTCGATCAGCACCGGTCCGTTGCCGGTGCGGCACTCCTCGAGCGCCCACCGGGTGACCGCGAGGGTGGCCAGCACGTCGTTGCCGTCCACCCGGATACCGGGGAAGCCGTAGCCCCTGGCGCGCTGGTAGAGCGGCACCCGGGTCTGGCGCTCCAGCGGCTCGGAGATGGCCCACTGGTTGTTCTGGCAGAAGAAGACCACCGGCGCGTCGTAGACCGCCGACCACACGAAGCCCTCGTGCACGTCGCCCTGGGAGGTGGCGCCGTCGCCGAAGAAGCAGATCGTCGCCTCCCCGGTCGACGCCTCGCCGACCTTGCCGTCGAAGCGCTGGCCCATGGCGTAGCCGGTCGCGTTCAGGCACTGGTTGCCGATCACGATGGTGTACAGGTGGAAGCCCGTCTCGGCGGGATCCCAGCTGCCCTGGTCGGTGCCGCGGAAGATGCCGAGCAGCTCGGTGGGGTCGATACCCCGACACCACGCCACACCGTGCTCGCGGTAGCTGGGGAACGCCATGTCCCGCGCCGCCATCGCCCGGCCGGCGCCGATCTGGGCGGCCTCCTGGCCCAGCAGCGGCACCCAGATGCCGAGCTGGCCCTGCCGCTGCAGCGCGTTGGCCTCCCGGTCCACCCGGCGGACCAGCACCATGTCCCGGTAGAACGCCTTGAGGCCGTCCACGTCGATGTCGGTCAGGTAATGGTCGAACCGGGGCTCGGCCACCCGCACCCCCTCCGGGGTGAGCACCTGAACCAGGTCCTCGCCACCTTCGACGGTGGCGTGCAGGCCGGCGATGACCTGCTGCGGAGTGGGGTCAGGCTCGACAAAACCGGGCCACGACGACGGCATGGCGGCTCCTCGTGCTCAGGTCCCCAAGCCGCTTGTGGCGGCCCGGGGCACATCGGCAGCGAACGGGCCGGCGACCCGGTGGGGGCGCCGGCCGCCCGTCCGGATGGACGGGCTCGCTATCGACATCGTGGCATGAGCCGCCTCGGGCGGCATCGCCCGCGCGGATTCAGCCGCGCTTGTAGGGGGTCGGCGGGGCCGGGCGCGGCTCCGGGGGGGTGATGACCGCCTGTGCGGTGAGCGGCGGCTCCGGCGCGGCGTAGCCACCGAGGTCGGCGAGCTTGCGCCTGGCCGACTCGATCTGACCGTGGTACTTGCCGCCGGTGCGCTGGTCGGCGAACGAGGCTGCCTTCTCGGTCAGCTCACGGGCCTTCTGGGGGTTCTTCTGGGCATAGCGGCGCGCGGCCTCTGCGGCCACTCCAAGCGCAGCCAGCTTCCGGATCAACGACATGGCGAGTCCCTTCTGCTGTCGGCCTGACAACGTACCGAACCACTCTCCAGGTTCCGGCGTGCGCACCGGCGGATGTATCGGCCATCGCTTAGCCTCGCGCTGTGACCCGTTTCACCTATCTCGGCGGCATCGCGCTCCTCGCGCTGGCCACCCTCGGGCTCTCCGTCGCGCTCAGTCCCTGGTGGTGGCTGGCCGCCGGGCCGCTGCTGGCACTGACCGGGCTCGGCGTGTACGACCTGCTCCAGCGCGACCACTCGATCCTGCGCAACTACCCGGTCGTCGGGCATCTGCGCTTCCTGATGGAAGAGATCCGGCCGGAGATCCAGCAGTACTTCATCGAGCGGAACACCGACGGCCGCCCGTTCGACCGGGAGGTCCGCTCGCTGGTCTACCAGCGCGCGAAAGCGACCGAGGCGGAGCAGCCGTTCGGCACCGAGCGGGAGGTGTACGAGGTCGGCTACGAGCACTTCGTGCACGCCATGTGCCCGCTGCCGACGCCGGAGCAGCCACCCCGGGTGCGGATCGGCGGACCGGACTGCCGCCAGCCGTACGACATGGCGCTGCTCAACGTGTCCGCGATGTCGTTCGGGTCACTGTCCTCGAACGCGATCCTGGCCCTGAACTCCGGCGCGGCCCGGGGCGGGTTCGCGCACGACACCGGCGAGGGCGGGCTGTCCGAGTACCACCTGCGGCCCGGCGGCGACCTGGTGTGGGAGATCGGGACCGGGTACTTCGGCTGCCGCACCGACGACGGCGGCTTCGACGAGTCGAAGTTCGCCGCGAAGGCCGCCAACCCGGCGGTGCGCTGCGTGTCGCTGAAGCTGTCCCAGGGCGCCAAGCCGGGGCTCGGCGGTGTACTGCCGGGGCCGAAGGTGAACGCCGAGATCGCCAGCGTGCGCGGCGTGCCGCAAGGGGTGACGGTGATCTCGCCGCCCGCGCACAAGGTGTTCTCCACGCCGGTCGGGCTGATCGAGTTCCTGGTCCGGATCCGCGAGCTGTCCGACGGCAAGCCGGTCGGCTTCAAGCTCTGCGTCGGCTCGCGGCGCGACGTGCTCGCGGTGTGCAAGGCGATGATCGAGGTCGGCACCGCCCCGGACTTCATCATCGTGGACGGCTCGGAGGGCGGCACCGGCGCCGCGCCGCTGGAGTTCCTGGACCACATCGGCACGCCGCTCACCGAGGGGCTGATCACGCTGCACAACGCGCTGGTCGGCACCGGGTTGCGGGACCGGGTCAAGATCGGCGCGTCCGGCAAGGTCTCCAGCGGGTCGGACATCGTGAAGCGGCTGATCCAGGGCGCGGACTACACCAACGCGGCCAGGGCGATGATGTTCGCGGTGGGCTGTATCCAGGCGCAGAAGTGTCACACCAACCTCTGCCCGGTCGGGGTGGCCACCCAGGACGCCCGGCGGGCCCGCGCGCTGGACGTGGCGGACAAGTCGGAGCGGGTGGAGCAGTTCCAGCGCGCCACGGTGCGCAGCGCGACCCAGATCATGGCCTCGATCGGCGTGCACGACCCGGACGAGCTGCGGCCGCACATGCTGCGCCGCCGGGTGACGCCCACCGAGATGCGCAGCTACGCCGAGCTGTACGAGTGGCTGCGCCCGGGCGAGCTGCTGGCCGAGCCGCCGGAGGGCTGGGTGCACGACTGGAAGGCCGCCGACCCGTCCAGGTTCACCGCCTGAGCGCCGCGAGACCCGCTAACCGACACCGCCGCCTTCGGCCATCCGGGCCGGAGCCATCCGCCGACCGCATCGGTTCGGCGACTGATCGAGTCAAACGCTTACCTCAATCGGGGCAGGTTTGGCACGATGCGGTGAATTCCTGAGCTGAACCTGAGGAGACGACCGTGATCCGCCGTACCCACACCCGCGCGCTTGCCCTGCTCGGCCTCTCGGCGTCGGTGGTGGTGCTCGCCGCCTGCGGGGCGGGCGGCAGCGGCGCCCCGAGCCCGGGCGGTGCGGCTCCGTCGGACGCGCCAGCGGCCGCCAAGGACGACGCGCTGGCCAAGCTGGTGCCGGCGGGCGTGGCGTCCGACGGCAAGCTGGTGATCGGCAGCGACGCCTCGTACCCGCCCAACGAGTTCTACGACACCGACGGCCAGACCTTCGTCGGGATGGACGTCGACCTCGGCAAGGCCGTCGCGCAGAAGCTCGGGCTCACCGCCGAGTTCCAGAACAGCGCGTTCGGCGCGATCCTGCTGGGCATCGGGTCGGACAAGTACGAGCTGGGCATGTCCTCGTTCACCATCAACGCCGAGCGCGAGAAGTCCGTCGACCTGGTCAGCTACTTCAACGCCGGCACCAAGGCGGCGGTGCTGAAGGGCAACCCGGACCACCTCACCCTCGACGACCTCTGCGGCAAGGCGGTCGGCACGCAGAAGGACACCGTCCAGGAGGAGGACGTCACCGCGCGCAGCAAGAAGTGCCAGGCCGAGGGCAAGGCGCCGATCGCGCTGACCGCGCTGCAGGCCCAGACCGACGTGACGCTGGCACTGACCTCCAAGCGGATCGCGGCCATGCTGGCCGACTCGCCGGTGGTGAACTACGCGGTGATCCAGACCAACGGCCAGCTCGAGCAGCTGGGCAACCAGTACGAGGCCGCGCCGTACGGCATCGCGCTGAAGAAGGGCCAGGGCGACTTCACCAAGGCGGTCCAGGGCGCGGTGCAGGCACTGATCGAGGACGGCAGCTACGGCAAGATCGTGACCAAGTGGAACGGCGCGAGCGGTACCGACAGCGCGATCAAGACCGCGCAGATCAACCCCGACACCGGACAGTGAGCGAGCGGTGACCACACAGACAGATCCCGGCCCGCCGGTCGGCTCGGCCCCCACCGGGGCCGCGCCGATCAAGGCGGTGCCGGTGCGCCACCCGGGTCGCTGGGCCTCGGTGGCGGTGCTCGCGGTGCTGGCCGCGATGTTGGTGAACGCGATCCTCACCAACCCCCGGTTCAACTGGCCGGTGGTCGGCCAGTTCGCATTCTCCGACGTGGTACTCAGCGGGCTGCGCAACACCCTGCTGCTGACCCTGCTGGCGATGGCGATCGGCGCGGTGGGCGGGCTGATCCTCGCGGTCATGCGGCTGTCCCCGAACCCGGTGCTCTCCAGCGTCGCCGGCGGCTACATCTGGTTCTTCCGGGGCACCCCGGTGATCACCCAGCTGGTCTTCTGGAACTTCCTGGCCAGCCTGTTCCCCACCCTCGGGCTGGGCATCCCGTTCGGGCCGGAGTTCGTCACCTTCGACACCAACAAGCTGATCGTGCAGTTCACCGCCTGCCTGCTCGGGTTGGGGCTGAACGAGGCCGCGTACATGGCGGAGATCGTCCGCGGCGGCATCAACTCGGTGGAGCACGGGCAGACCGAGGCGGCCAGCGCGCTCGGCATGTCCCGCCCGCAGGCGCTGCGCCGGGTGGTGCTGCCGCAGGCCATGCGGGTGATCATCCCGCCGACCGGCAACGAGACCATCTCGATGCTGAAGACGACCTCGCTGGTCGTGGTGATCGGCTACTTCGAGCTGCAGACCGCCGTGCAGTCCATCTACTCGCGGAACTTCCAACCGGTCCCGCTGCTGATCGTGGCCGCGCTCTGGTACCTGGTGCTCACCTCGGTGCTCTCGGTCGGGCAGATGTACCTGGAGCGCTACTACGGCCGCGGCACCGGCTTCCCGGGCGCGGAGCCGGTCGGGATGCGCGCCCGGTTCGGATTCGGTCGACCCAAGAGCGGAGCCGACACATGAGCACTCAGCCGGACACCGGTGCCGACACCCCGGCCGACACCGAGCAACCGATGGTCAAGGCCGAGCAGGTGTGCAAGAGCTTCGGCTCCAACCAGGTGCTGCGCGGCATCGACCTGCAGGTTCAGCCGCGCGAGGTGATGTGCATCATCGGGCCGTCCGGCTCGGGCAAGTCGACGTTCCTGCGCTGCATCAACCACCTGGACAAGGTCAGTGCCGGGCGGCTGTGGGTGGACGGGCAGCTCGTCGGCTACCGGGAGCACGGCGGCAAGCTGCACGAGCTGCGCGAGTCCGAGGTGGCCCGGCAGCGCCGCGACATCGGCATGGTGTTCCAGCGGTTCAACCTGTTCCCGCACCGCACCGCCGCCGAGAACATCATGGAGGCGCCGGTGACGGTCCGCGGCGACTCCCGCTCGGCGGCCCGGGAGCAGGCCCGCGAGCTGCTGGAGCGGGTCGGGCTGGGGGACAAGGTCGACGCCTACCCGGCGGCGCTGTCCGGCGGGCAGCAGCAACGGGTGGCGATCGCGCGCGCCCTGGCCATGCGGCCGAAGCTGATGCTGTTCGACGAGCCGACCTCGGCGCTGGACCCGGAGCTCGTCGGCGACGTGCTCGCGGTGATGCGCGGGCTCGCCGAGGACGGCATGACGATGGTCGTGGTGACCCACGAGATGGGCTTCGCCCGCGAGGTCGGCGACTCACTGGTGTTCATGGACGGCGGCGTGATCGTCGAGGCCGGCAAACCCCGCGACGTGATCACCAACCCGGTCCACCAGCGCACCCAAACGTTCCTGTCGAAGGTGCTCTGATCCGGCCGGCACAGACCCACCCCGGGCCGCACAGAGCCTGCAAGGTCTGTGCGAGCGGCGGTGGGTCTGTGCCGCCGAGAGGGTACGGCGGCGGTACCGGGTCAGCGGGGCAGGCGGCCCATCAGGAAGAACTCGGGGTTGGGGCGCAGTGCGGTGAGGTGGGCCAGCCGGTTGGACATCGCGAACAGCGCGGTGATCGAGCCGATGTCCCAGATCTCGTCGTCGGTCAGGCCGGCGTCCCGGGCGGCCTCCAGGTCCTCGTCGCGCAGGCTGGCCGAGTCGGTGGCGATCTGCAGCGCCAGGTCCACGATGGCGCGCCGCCGATCGTCCAGCACCACGCTGTACGGGTTCGCCGACACGTGGTCGGCCAGCTCCGGGTCCTTGCTGCGCACCCGCAGGATCGCGCCGTGCGCCACGACGCAGTACGTGCAGTGGTTCGCCCCGGAGGTGGCCACCACGATCAGCTCCCGCTCGGCCGCCGACAGCGTCGGGTCGTCCTCGCCGGGGGTCATGAGCGCGTCGTGGTAGTCCAGGAACGCGCGCAGCTCGGCCGGCCGCCGCCCCAGTGCCCGGAAGATGTTCGGCACGAAACCGGACTTCTCCGCGATGGCCTCGATCCGCTGCCGCAGGTCGTCCGGCAGGTCAGCGGGTTCGACGACGCCGAAGCGGCTCACCGGGCGGTCGGTCTCAGGCGCACTCATGGGCCCGGACACTAGCCCCGCACCCGTCACCCGGCACGGCGCTCCCAGTCAGCGGGATGGTCGATCGCGCCCGGACCGCGTACCAGGGATCATGAACCGATGGCCGTGCCCAAGGAGTACCAGGCGTTGTTCAGCCGCTGGTGCGCCGATCGCGTTCCCGGGCACGCTCGTGCCAGTCTGCAGATCGGCTACACCATCCACGGTGACCGGGTGACCATCATGGAGCGGCGGCCGCCGGCGTTCCCCGAACTGGGCTCGGCGTGGTCCTCCGTGCACGTTGCGCAGCTGCGCTACAACGATCCCGAGCAGGGCCTGTGGCGGATCTACCACCGGGTCGGCGAAGGCTGGCGGCGCTACGACCACCCGCCGAACGCCGGGCCCGAACCGCTGCTCGCCGAGATCGTCGAGGACCCGCTGTTCGTGTTCTGGGGCTGAGCGGGCCCCCGCGCAGGCGGCACTGGCGGCGGAGGCGGCACTGGCGGCACTGAGCGGGGCGGCCCGGGCTGGGCCGCCCCACCAACGCGTCAGTTCTGGTCGCGCCCGCCGGCCGACTCGACCGCCCGGGCCACGATGCCCAGCGGCAGGACCACGTACTCCGTCTCGGCCTCCGCCGGCTCGGTGTTCTCCGCCGACTCGGCCTGCCGGTGCGCACTGCCGCGCTCGGCACGCCTGATCGACGGGTCGGACTCCTCGACCGGAGCCTCCCGCTGAGCTGGCATGGTGAACGGCTGGCTGGCCGCCGGTACCTCGGTCGGCGGGTTGGAGAACTCGTCCGGCGCGTCGCTCAGTGGTGGCGGCGGTACCTCGGTGACACCGGCCGGGGGCGCCGGCATCTCGACGTAGGCCACCGGGGCCGGCGGCTTCTCGACCGGTGGCGCCACCGGCTCGGCCGGCTCGGCGGGAGCCTCGGCCCCGGCCGCGACGATCACCGGGACGGCGGCCCGGCGCAGCGTGCTCAGCACGGTGTCCGCCGCGCTGGGCGGCCCGGGCAGCGGCGCGGCGGCAAAACCACCGGATACCGCGAGCAGCCGGGGCGCCGCGGCCGCAACGAGCAGGTTCTCAGTGCCCAGCGACCCGGCACCGAGTAGCAGCACGAGGTCGGCGGTGTCGGCTTCCGGAAGCTCCTCGAGCAGCTCGTCCAGCAGCACGAACCGGGCGGTGCCCTGGGTGAACCGCCGCGGCCCGACCTGTTCCCAGAGCTCGGCGAGGCGGGGCACGGCCGTGCGCAGCCGCCCCAGCAGCTCGACCTGTCGTCGCTGGTCGGCGTACTCCCTGCGGGCGGCGGCCAGCACGTCCAGCGCGTCCAGGTAGGCGGGCAGGTTGATCGAGAGCAGGGCAGAGATCAGCACGCCGAACTCGGGGGCGGCGTCCTGGCTCGGCATCGAGCGCTCCAGCCGGTTGGCCATCCCGATCAGCCGGTCCCGCGCCTGGTTCATCCCGCCGGTGCCACCGGACTCCACGATGGTCCGCGCGACCTGTTCGGTGGTCATCAGGTCGGGCACGGTCACCGGGCTGTCGTGGTGGACGAACAACACCTCGTGCCGCAGGTGCTCGGCGGCCCTGGCGGCCTCCTCGACCCGGTCCAGCTGACGGTTCAGCTCGGCCACCGCCGGCACGTTCCTCGGCTCGGGCACCCGCAGCCGCCGGCACAGCTCGCCGATCTCGTCCATCGACTCGATCAGCTCGACGAACGCCAGCGCCTGGTGCAGCACCGTGGAGTCCTTCAGCGGCACCCCGTCCAGGCGCAGGTGGCGCAGCACCGGCTGCACGGCGCGCTGCTGCGGCGAGCGGAAGTACACCCGGGCCCGGCCACCGGAGTCCAGGTAGGTGACGTAGCTGCGCAGCTGCTCGACCGAACCGGGGGGCAGCGTGCCGACGACGGCCATCTGGTCGCCGGCGTCGCGCAGCTTGTCGGCGGCCAGCACCACGTCGGTCGTGCGCCGCAGCAACCTGTCGAACGGCTCGCGGTCGGAGCCGAACAGCACCCGCTCCAGCAACGCCCTCCCCCAGCGGGCGTCACCGGCCGGGTCCATCGCGCGCAGTGTGCTCTGGCAACGCCTTGCGGTCTCCAACAGCGCCGCTAATCGCTCCGCCGGCATCCCGCCGAGCAGCTCGGGCAGCATGTCCACGCCGTCCCGGGGCGGGTAGCCCCGGCCGCCGGCCGACCGGCACAGCGCGGCGACCTGATCGGCGCCAGGTACCAGGTTCGGGTGCGGCAGGATCTGGTCCAGGCGCAGCCGTCGACTGGGTGTGGCGGTGACCAGGAGCGACCGCAGCTCGCGCAGCTCGGTGTCGGACAGCGGCGGCGGTGCGTCCAGGCAGACGCCCTGCAGTGACTCGGGCAGGGCCGCCCGCACCGCGGCGAGCGCCTCGGCGTCCGAACCGCTGACCAGTACCCGCTTGCCGTCGGCGAGGACGGCGGCCAGGTTCTCCGCCACCTGGGCGGGATTCGGCGCGTCCAGTACGGCGCACGGGTAGCGGTGGACCACGTCCACCACCTCGCCCGGCTCGCCGGCCGGCAGCCGCTGCGGCGGCACCGCGCCGCCCGCCGGGGCCAGTACCTCGGACAGCCTGTACAGCCCGATCGGGGTCTCCCCGGCCGCGCCTCGGCGTCGGATCTCCGCTGCCGCGTGTGCCGGCGCGCCGTCCTCGACGGCGTGCGCGGTCAACTCAGCAACGAGTTCCTTCGCTGGGTCCTCGGTGAGGTCGGAGTGTTCCGACGCTCCCAGATCCAACACAGTTGGTCACCTCCGGCTGGCCAGGGTAGGCCCGCGACTGCGGTCACATCATGTATCGGACGATCGGCGAAAACGTTCCACCGTTCAGCCCAATATTTTTCCGGAGGTCACTCTGTGCGTTCTCTAATGGATCACTGAGCCCACCGCGGGTGGCTTAATTCTATCGCTCCCCTCGTCCGTGTGATAATCCTCCGCGGTGGTCTCGTCCTCGCCATTCGACGCCGAGGTGGCCCGCAGAACCAGCGTCGCGATGACCGCGACCAGCAGGTTCACCACCAGAGCGACGAAACCGACGTAGATCTGCACCGTCGAGCCGATGAACGGGTGCCAACCAAACACCGTGAGTTTGTCCAGGGTCAGCGCGGAGCCGCCGAAATGCAGCCGCTTCGCCGCCGGGTTGGGAATCTTGTAAAGCAGATACAGGCCGTAGCCCATCCCGGCGAGCCAGCCGGCGATCAGCGCCCAACGGTGCAACCAGCGGGTGTACAGCGCGATGGCCACCGCCGGCAGCGTCTGCAGGATGATCACGCCGCCGATCAGCTGCAGGTCGATCGAGAACTGCGGGTCCACCGCGACGATGAACAGCACCGCGCCGACCTTGACCACCAGCGAGGCGAGCTTGGCCTGCTTCGCCTCCTGCGCCGGGG
This sequence comes from Pseudonocardia sp. Cha107L01, assembly GCF_052566575.1. Classification (NCBI taxonomy): domain Bacteria; kingdom Bacillati; phylum Actinomycetota; class Actinomycetes; order Pseudonocardiales; family Pseudonocardiaceae; genus Pseudonocardia; species Pseudonocardia sp. Cha107L01. The sequence goes on along the minus strand of NZ_CP199579.1, from coordinate 1,174,968 downwards.
TGGCGTCGCGCTTCAGGTACGTCTTGTAGATGTTGCGGGTCCACAGGTTCGCCGCCGCGATGGACATGATCGCCGCCGGCACCAGCGCGCCGATGCCGATCGCGGCGAACGCGATGCCGGCGAACACCGCGCCGAACTGGTTCTGGAACAGCACGGTGATGACGGTGTTGGTGTCCGGGCGGCCGGTGGCGTTGTTGGTGATCGGTTTGACGCCGGCCGCGATGGCCACGTAACCGAGCAGCGCCAGCAGCCCGAGCAGCAGCGAGTAGGCCGGCAGCGCGACCATGTTGCGCTTGAGGACAACCCGCCCGCGCGAGGCCAGCACGCCGGTCACCGAGTGCGGGTAGAGGAACAGCGCCAGCGCGGAGCCGAGCGCCAGCGTGACGTACTGCAGCTGGTTGTTGCCGGTCAGCAGGATGGAGCCCATCGGGGCGCCGGTGCTCGGGTTGGGGGTGGCGAGCTTCTTGGCCGACACGTCGAAGATGTGCGACCAGCCGCCGAGCTTGGCCGGCAGGTAGAACACCGCGACCAGGATCACCAGGTAGATCAGGATGTCCTTGACGAAGGCGATCAGCGCGGGCGCGCGCAGCCCGGACTGGTAGGTGTACAGCGCCAGGATGACGAACGCGACGAACAGCGGCAGGTGCCCGGCGATGCCGGAGGCGTTCAGCCCCATGGTCCGCAGCACCGCCTCCAGCCCGGCCAGCTGCAGGGCGATGTACGGCATCGTGGCGACGATCCCGGTCAGCGCGACCACCAGCGCCAGCAGCGAGCTGCCGTAGCGGCCGCGCACGAAGTCGGCCGGGGTGACGTAGCCGTGCACCCGCGACACCGACCACAGCCGCAGCACCGGCAGGAACACCAGCGGGTAGAGCACCACCGTGTAGGGCAGCGCGTAGAAGCCCAGCGCGCCGGCGCCGAAGAGCAGCGCGGGCACCGCGACGAACGTGTACGCGGTGTAGAGGTCGCCGCCGACCAGGAACCAGGTCACCCAGGAACCGAACTTGCGCCCGCCGAGGCCCCACTCGTCGAGATGGTCCAGGCTGCCACCCCGCTGCCACCTCGAGGCCAGGAACCCCAGCACTGTGACGGCGACGAACAGCACCGCGAACACCGTGAGCTCCACCCAGTGGATCATCGGGCGGTCCCCTCGTCCAGCTCGTCAACGCCACCGGAGGCACCGGGCGCCGGCAAGGTCGGCTCGCTCTTGGTCATCTTGAACACCACGGCGACACAGACCACCCCGACCGGCACGAACGCGAACTGCGACCAGTAGAAGAACGGCAGCCCGAACAGGCGGGGGGCATCCGAGTTGAACCACGGCACCACCAACATCAGGAACGGGACCAGCAGCAGCAGGTTCCACGCGTTCACGCGCAGACCCGACCCCTCGGGTGACGCCATCGAAACTCCTCTGACCGTGCCGAAACGGGAGCGTGCCGACGCGTCAGTCTGCCTCCTCCCGCCCGATCAGGCGATCACAAGAAGATAAAGTCCGATCATGGTGTAAACGATCATGAGTAGGACGAGTGGAACCTGGTCGGCCAGCCGCCGGCTCTCGGTGAGCGCCGAACTGTCGATCGACGCGGCGGCCGGGGTGCGGGCTGTCGGGTTCAGCGCGACCACGCGGTCGTGCGCGGCGATCACGCCGACCACGTGCCCGACCAGGATCGCGGCCACCTGGATGACCGCGATCAGCAGCGGGGCCGGCGCGCCGCGTAGCGCGGGCGCCGAGGGATCCGCCAGCTGCGCCAGTCCGCGCGGCCCCTCCACGAGCAGCAGTGAGGCGTAGTGCGCGATGGTGTAGCCGACGGCGATCGGGATCAGCGTGCTGACCAGCTCCCGGGCCAGCGCGCCGGTGGCGAGGCGGTAGCTGGCCGCGACCAGCGCGATGAGGGCGGCGAGTACGCCGGTGGCGATCAGCTCGACCGGTATCCCGGACGCGGCGGCGGCCACCTGGCTGGTGGTCGCCCACCACGGCGTGCCGGACACCCCGTCGAACACCGTCGAGCCCCACCACACGGCCAGCACAGCGACCAGGCCGGGCGCCGGCCGCACCGCGTTGAGCCCCCGGAACGGGTTGCGCAGCTCGACCTCGTGGTGGTTACCGGGGTACCCCGCACGGCCCACCGGGGACAGGGCGGCCACCAGCGACGAGTACGCCTCGAACGGATCCGCGCGGTCGAACCAGGAGGGGCCGTAGCGGAGCGCGCCGGCGGTGATCAGGACGGCGTACCCGGCCATGAACCCGCCGACCACCGGCGGGTCCGCCCGCGCGCCCGGGACCAGCTCCAGCCAGACGAACACGGTGAGCCCGAGCGCGGCCGGCCAGTAACCCAACGCGGGCGGCAGCTCCCGGTACCCGGCCGGCGGCAGCCGCAGGACGGTGCTGAGGCCGCGGTGCAGGGCGCGCAGCGGGTTGAGCACCCGCCACACCGGCCCGAACACCAGCGAGGCCGGCACGATGCCCACCCAGAGCAGCACGTAGAGCGCCCTCGGCGCCGGGTTGTGGTTCGGGTCCGGCACGCCGCTGAACGCCTGCACCAGGAGGTAGGCCAGCAGCGCGAGCATCAGACAGCGCAGGCCGAGCCGGACCCGGTCACTGTCCGCCAGTCGCTGCACCGCCGCCGGGAGCGGGCGCCCGGGGACGGCGGTGTGGAACCGCGACCGGCGCCAGGTCAGCCCGACCGCCAGGAACGACACCAGCACCACGAACCCGCCGGCCTGCAGCACCAGCTCGCCGGGCAGTGGAAGGTCGGCGCGCCCACCGATCCCGTGCGCCAGAATCACGACTGCCCCCCTGACGCCTCGGTGGCCGGCGGCACGGCCGACCCGGTCGCCGGCGTGCGGCGCATCAGCAGCCACGCGGCGGCCACCACACCCAGCCCGCCGCCGACGGTGAGCGCGATGAGCAGCCGGTCCAGGTCGGGGCCCCAGGCGAACGGGATGACCGCGTCGTGGAAGCTGAACACGTCGGCCGGCGCGATGATGATGGCCAGCAGCGCACCGGCCACCAGGCAGAGCAACGGCCCGGCCGGCCGGCCCCGCGCGGTCAGCCAGGCACCCGCCGCCCCGATCGGCCAGCCGACCACAGCGAACCCGGCGGCGGCCAGGAACACCCAGATCAGCGTGCCCTGCGCGACCACCAGCGCCGAGCCGTACATGTGCACCACATGCGCCCCCATCACCACCGCCGTGGCCACCGCCAACGTCCACCGACTCACCGCCGATACCCCACCCCGTGTCCCCCGCGAGTCGGGGCTCTCAGCACACTGAGTCGGGGATTTCAGCACACGCCGCCCCGAGGATCGGTTGCCCAACGCGACCAACCCGACCGGTAGGACCAGCGCACCCGCCGTCAGCAGCCACCACAGCCCGGCGTCCGGCGGCGGTGGCCAGCGCTGCTCGCCGACCAGCTCGATCGGCACGGTGCCGTCGCCGACCCGCAGTGGGATGCGCCAGGCCAGCCGCGCGTCCGGTGGCCGGGACTTCGTCGAGGCGGCGACGATCCGGGGGTCGGACCAGAGGGCGACGTCACCGGGGTCCACCACCGGTAGCGCGTTGATCACCGAGCCGGGCGGGGGCAGCACGCCGACCCGCTGACCGGTCCGGTTGTCCAGCCGTAGCCGGGCGCCGGCCTCCACCACGGTCACAGTCAGCCCGGGTACCGGCGGCTGGATGCCGACGACCACGGGTTCGTTGGACGACGAGGTCAGGCCGCCGGCGTGCGCCCACGCCACCCCGTCGCTGACCAACACGGCGACCGCACTGATCAGTGCGGTGGTGATCAGCCGAGCGGCCACGCGTCTCACCGGGCAGACGTTAGCCGGGCGGCAGTGTGCTGAGAGCCGCGACTCGGTGTGCTGAGAGCCCCGACTCGCGGGATGGGGGCGGAGCCCCCTCACGTACGGGACGGGGGCGGGCGCCTTGGCGCCCGCCCCCGTTTTATGCCCGTGCCCGGTATCAGGCGTTGAGGCGCTGCTTGAGTGCTTCGAACTCGTCGCGCATGGAGGTGGGCAGCGTGTCGCCGATCTGGGCGAACCACTCCTCGATCAGCGGCAGCTCGGCCTTCCACTCCTCGATGTGCACCGCGAGCGAGTCGGCGACGTCGGCGGTGACGCCGTCCAAGCCCTCCAGGTCGATCTGGTCGGGCGTCGGCACGTAGCCGATCGGCGTCTCCACAGCGGCGGCCTTGCCCTCGATGCGCTCGACCATCCACTTCAGCACGCGGCTGTTCTCGCCGAAGCCGGGCCACAGGAAGCGCCGGTCCTCGCCGCGGCGGAACCAGTTCACGCAGAAGATCTTGGGCAGCTTGCTGGCGTCCGCGCTCTTGCCGACGTCGATCCAGTGCTGGAAGTAGTCACTGACGCCGTAGCCGAGGAACGGCAGCATGGCCATCGGGTCGCGGCGCACCATGCCGACCTTGCCGGCCGCGGCGGCGGTCTTCTCCGAGGACAGGGTGGCGCCGACGAACACGCCGTGCTGCCAGTCGCGGGACTCGGCGACCAGCGGGACGGTGTCCGCGCGGCGGCCGCCGAACACGATCGCCGAGATCGGCACACCCTGCGGGTCCTGCCACTCCGGCGCGACCACCGGGCACTGCGAGATCGGGGTGGTGTAGCGGGAGTTGGGGTGGGCGGCGGCGAACTCCGAGTCCGGCGTCCACTCCTGCCCGGTCCACGCGGTGAGGTGCTGGGGCTCGCCCTCCAGGCCCTCCCACCAGATGTCGCCGTCATCGGTCAGCGCCACGTTGGTGAACAGCGAGTTGCCCTGCTCGATGGTGCGCATCGCGTTCGGGTTGGTCTTCCAGTTGGTGCCCGGCGCCACGCCGAAGAAGCCGAACTCCGGGTTCACCGCGTACAGCCGGCCGTCCTTGCCGAAGCGCATCCACGCGATGTCGTCGCCGACGGTCTGCGCGGTCCAACCCTCCACGGTCGGCTGCAGCATCGCCAGGTTGGTCTTGCCACAGGCCGACGGGAACGCGGCGGCGATGTAGTAGTCCTTCTTCTCCGGGCTGGTCAGCTTGAGGATCAGCATGTGCTCGGCCAGCCAGCCCTCGTCGTGGGCTATGGCCGAGGCGATCCGCAGCGCGTAGCACTTCTTGCCCAGCAGCGCGTTGCCGCCGTAACCCGAGCCGTAGCTCCAGATCTCGCGGGACTCCGGGAAGTGCGCGATGTACTTGGTCTCGTTGCACGGCCAGGCGACGTCCTGCTGCCCGGGCTCCAGCGGCGCGCCGACGGTATGCAGGCAGGGCACGAACTTGTCCCCGGCCGGACCGTCGAACAGCGGCAGCACCGAGGCGCCCATCCGGGTCATGATGCGCATCGAGGCCACCACGTACTCGGAGTCGGTGATCTCGACCCCGAGCATCGGCTGCTCGGCGTCGGTCGGCCCCATGCAGAACGGGACGACGTACATGGTGCGGCCGCGCATCGAACCCTGGAACAGACCGTTCAGGGTCTCCCTCATCTCCTTCGGGTCGACCCAGTTGTTGGTCGGCCCGGCGCCTTCCTTGGTCTCACTACAGATATAGGTGCGTTCCTCGACGCGGGCGACATCCTTGGGATCGGAGGCGCACCAGAAGGAGTTCGGTTTCTTCTCTTCGTTCAGGCGTATGAATGTGCCGGCCTCGACCAGCTGCGAGGTCATTCGGTCCCACTCGGCTTCCGAGCCGTCCGCCCAGACCACCCGTTCCGGCGTCGTGAGCTCGGCCACCTCGCGGACCCAGCTCAACAGCCTGGCGTTCGTCGTGGGGGCCTGTTCGAGCCCGGGAACGGTTGCAGCGGTCATGTTTGACGTCTCCTTGCTGGCGGCCGTCTCATGAAATGGCTTGGAATGCCCAAGCCGCCCGCCAAGACCTTGGTGCTGACGGGCATGTTCCGAGAGGAGGGTTGGCCTTGGAGGTTAGTCGCGCAAAGCGCATCGCACAGCCGCTGGACACTGTCACATCACTCACAGGAGCGATCAAGGGAAACGATTCAGAAGCCGAAAAGCGCTGGAGATCACTGCGTAAGCGCTTACGTTTCCATCCGATCAGAGATCCAATTCAGTGCTCGATTTCACACCTAGCTGGCCTGGCTGACCGAGGACATGTTGAAGTCCGGGACCAACATCGCCGGCATCAGGGTGCGGGTGAACCAGTCCTTGAACTCCCGGGGCAGCGTGCGCTCGGCGGAGCCGACCGAGCTCGCACGGCGCAGCAGGTCCAGCGGCGACTCGTTGAACCGGAAGTTGTTCACCTCGCCGACCACCTCACCGCCCTCGACCAGGTAGACCCCGTCCCGGGTCAACCCGGTGAGCAGCAGGGTGCCCGGGTCCACGACCCGGATGTACCACAGGCAGGTCAGCAGCAGCCCGCGTTCGGTACGCGCGACAAGGTCGGCGAGCGAGCCGCCGGTGCCGCCGGTGAGCGCCAGGTTGTCGCCCGGTGCGGCGAACTCGGCACCGAACTCCGCCGCCGCCGCCCTCGGGTAGGTCAGCGCGTTGACCGTCCCGTCGGCGATCCAGTCCACCCGGCCGAGCGGCGCGCCGTTGTCGAACACGCTGACGTCGTCACTGGAGTACGCGGTGGCCAGGAACGGCACCGTGCCGAGACCGGCTGACTCGGCCGAGCCCATGGCCGGGTCGCTGGTCAGGGTGAGTGGCAGCGTCGTCAGCCGCTCGCCGACCCGGGTGGCCGCGGTGGACCCGGCCGGGGCGGAGAACGGGCTGCGGCCCTCCTGCGCGGTCCGCCCGGACATGCCCCAGCACAGGTAGGTCAGCAGGTCGGCGACCGCGGAGGGCGGCAGGATCGTCGGGTAGCGCCCGGCCGGCGCCTCGACGCGGCGGGCACCCCAGGACAGCCTGGTGGCCAGCTCGGCGTCCAGCTCGAGCAGGTCGACGTCGGTGAAGTCGGCGGTGGAACGGCCGCCCCAGGCCGAACGGGTCAGGTCGGCGGTCTTGGCGTTCAGCTCGACCGACCCGGTCGGCTGGGTCCACCGCCTGCGCACCCCGGTGGAGGTACCCAGCCAGGTGGTGGCCACCTCATGGCTGGCGAAACCGTAGAGCGTGCGCTTGCCGTCAGCGGCACCGTCGCGGCCCCGGGCGAACGCCTCGGCCAGCTGCTCGGCCAGTGCCCCGTACACACCGATCGACGTCTCGCCGGCCGGGTCCGCCCAGCCGGCGGAGTCGGCGGCGCCACCGGGGAGCGGCAGCTCGGCGACATCCCGCGCGGGGCCGGACTGGCGTGCGGCCAGCTCGCTGGCCCGCACCATCGACTCGATCTCACTCGCGTCGGTGACCTGCGCGGAGGAGCTGACCACGCCGGCGGCCACCCCACCGGCGCCGTTGCCCGCACCGGCCAGCTTGACCAGGGAGATCACCGACCAGCTCAGCGCGGTGCTGTGCCCGTTCGTGGTCATCGTGCTGTTCGCCCAGCGCAGCACCGCCTCGCTGGACTCGGTGACCAGCACGACGCGGCCGACGACGTCCGTCCCCCGGACCGCGAGGGCCCGCTCGACCAGCTCCTGCGCGCGCATCTAACGCCCCGCCTCCCGCGCCGCATTGAGTACGTTGACCTGCTCGAAGAGCCCGGGCGGGCAACCGTGGCTGACCGCGGCGACCTGCCCCGGCTGGGCCTTGCCGCAGTTCAGCGCGCCGGACAACAGCCAGCTGGACGGCCCGCCCAACGCACGCAGCGAGCCCCAGAAGTCGGTGGTGGTCGCCTGGTAGGCCACATCGCGCAGCTGCCCGGCGAGGCGGCCGTTCTCGATCCGGTAGAACCGCTGCCCGGTGAACTGGAAGTTGTACCGCTGCATGTCGATCGACCAGGACTTGTCGCCCACCACGTAGATGCCCCGGTCCACACCGGCGATCAGCTCGTCGGTGGTGGTGTCCCGCGCCGGGTCCGGTTGCAGCGAGACGTTGGCCATCCGCTGGATCGGCACATGGTGCGGCGAGTCGGCGAAAGCACAGCCGTTGGACCGCTCCAGGCCGAGCCGGGGGGCGAACGTGCGGTCCAGCTGGTAGCCGACCAGCATGCCGTCGCGCACCAGGTCCCACTCGCCGGTGGCCACGCCGTCGTCGTCGTAGCCGACCGTGGCAAGCCCGTGCGGCACGGTGCGGTCCCCGGTCACGTGCATGAGCTCGGAGCCGTAGCGCAGGGTGCCGAGCAGGTCCGGGGTGGCGAAGCTGGTTCCCGCATAGGCCGCCTCGTAGCCGATCGCCCTGTCGTACTCGGTGGCATGGCCGACCGACTCGTGGATGGTCAGCCACAGGTTGGTCGGGTCGATGACCAGGTCGTAGCGGCCGGGATCGACCGACGGCGCCTTCATCTTCTCGGCCAGCAGCTCGGGTACCTGGGCCAGCTCGGCGTCGAAGTCCCAGCCGCCGGCGGTGCCCAGGGCGTACTCCCAGCCCCGCCCGACCGGCGGCGCGAGCGTGCGCATGGTCTCGAACTGCCCGGCGGCCCGGTCCACGGCGGTCGCGGTGAACCGGGGCTCGATCCAGACCCGCTGCTGCATGGTGGTGGTGCCGGCCAGGTCGGCGTAGAACTTGTTCTCCTTGACCTGGGGGCAGGCGGCGTCCGCGTGGTCCACCCCGTCGGCGGCCAGCAACCGCTCCGACCAGTCGCCGAGCAGCGCGATCTTGTCCTGGGTGGGCACGGTGAACGGGTCGATGTCGTAGTCGGACACCCAGCTGACCCCGGCGTACACCGGCTCGTCGGCGCGCACCACCGGCTCGGTGTTCACCGCGCGCAGGGTGCGGGCGACCTCGACGGCCCTGGCGGCGATCGCGGCCGCGGCGGTCGGGGTCAGCTCGACGGTGGAGGCGAAACCCCAGGTGCCGTCCACGATCACCCGCACCGCCAACCCGACCGTGATCGCGTCCATCGCCGAGGAGACCGCGCCGTCGCGCAGCGCGAGCGACTGGCTGAGGATGCGCTCCACCCGCACGTCCGCGTGGCTGGCGCCGAGCTGGCGGGCCCGGCTCAGCGCGGCGTCGGCGAGCGCGCTCAACGGCAGTGCCCGGAACTCTGGATCTATCCGCTCGTCACCCTCCACGAGCGGTGAACCTACCCGTCACCTCCCGCGCGGCCGGGCCGAGACCACCGTCGTCGGCCGAGTCCGTGGCGAGCAGCGCGGTCAGGCTGACCACCGGCACCGCGGCACCGTTGAACTTCGGGTGCTCGGGATGTACCACCCGGGTCGCCGGCCGGATCGGCCCGGAGCGCAGCACCGCACGCACCCCGCCGATTCCGAGCGCCCACACCGGATCCGAGTCCGGGTCGGCACCGAGCACCAGGTTGACGCCCTGCCAGCGCGCGGTGGCCAGCTGCTTCAACCGGTTCCGGTGCTCCTCGCGCAGGTGGATGACCAGATGCCTGGTACGCAGCGGCACGCCCTGCAGCACCGCGGCGACCTCCCCGCCGACCACCACGTCGAGGCCCTCGGCGGCGGCGGCGCAGACCGTGGCCAGCAGGTCGAGCACCTGCCGGCCGAGCAGCTCGTCCAGGTCGACCGGTCGGCCGAGCTGCTCGTCGAGCACCGCCTCGGTCGGTTCCAGCGTGATCGCCGGCAACCACCCCAGTGGGGCCAACGCGGCCCGCAGGGTGGCCAACGTCGGGGTCACCGTGCCGGACGACCAGCGGGACACCGTTTCGCGGCGCAGACCGCAGCGGTCGGCCAGGTCCGCCTGGGAGATCCGCAGGTAGTCCTGCAGATACCCGATCAGCTCCGGCACGGTTCGGAACCGCACGCCGTCCGGTTCGACCCGGTTCGCGCCCACACCGACCCGGCGCAACCGACCGTCCCGGTCGCGCATGCCGTCGCGCCGACGGGTGGCCCGCGTCATCGGGGCTCTGGCGGGGAGGTGTTTTGGGGTGTGAGCCTTCGCTCACATTTTGCGCCGAAATGTGAGCCATCGCGCACACCGTCGCACATCACCTCCCGCCGCCGCCCCGATCCCCTCGACGCGAGCGCGCCGCCGATGCCCGGGCACACCGATGTCACGGTCGGTCCGTCCAGAACGGGTCGTAACAGGCATCGGCCGCCGGGTCGGTCGGCCACCAGGGCACCGGGTCGACCGTGAGATCGGTGGTGCTGGCGGCCCCGTCCGGGCCGATCCGGATGAACAGGTCGGCCAGCCCGTCCCGGTCCACGTCCACCAGCAGCGCGAAGTCCAGGGGATCCGGCAGCAACACGGTGTCCGGGTGGCCGTCGAGGTCGGTGTCCACGCCGGTGTTGATCTCGATCCGGTCGCGGTCGTCGGGGCGGATCATCCGGCCAGCTCCGGCTCCGCGAGCGGCACGGCGAGCAACCGGACCAGCTCGGCGCCCGCGGCCCTGAGCTCGTCGGTGCTCCGGTTGTCCGCGCTGCGCAACTCGGCGCGCCGGACCGCCGCCCGGCGCGCCAGCCGCTCATGTTCCCGCAGCCGCGCCGAGAGCACGGCGACCCGTTCGTCGACCGCGCGGCTCACCGCCCCGCCCAACCGGCGCTCCTCGGCCAGCGCTCGTTCGGTCACCATCGCCTCGAGGCCGATCCGCAGCTCATCGAGCACCCCGCCCACCCACTGGGCGAGCCTGGCGCGCTCCGTCACCGCCCGACGGGCGCGCGCGAGCCACCACGCGGCGCCGACGCCGAGCCCGACCGAGACCGGCATCGCCGAAGCGCCGAGCACCGACGTCACCTCGAGCAGCGACGACATCGCCAGCCGCCCCAGCCCGAGCCCACCGGATGCGCCGACCACCAACATCAGCCGGTCCTCCAACACCGATCGGCTGGACCGGACCGGCGGCGCGATACTCGGTACCGGCGGGCCCATCCTCGCCGCGTGCTCGCCCGGCGGGGCCCCGTCCACCGGCTGCCCGGTGATCTCGTACAGGTCCTCGATCTGCTCGGACACCCGCCGGGCGAGCTCGCCGGCGGCCGAGCCGAACTGCTCGGGGAACCGGGCACGAGCGGCTCTGTCGGCGTGATTGAGCTGTTCACGCGCGTCGTCCCGCAGTATCCGCAGCGCACCGGTCAGCTCCAGCGAGGTGCGCCCACGCAGCTCCGCCAGGTCGTTTCGGAACCGCCTCGGCCACTCGCCGATCGCCTCCCGGTGCAGGCCCGCCAGCTCGTCGCGGTTCCTGCCCAACGCTTCCCCGGTGGCGATCTCGCGGCGGGCGGCGTTGCGCTGCCGGGTCAGCCGCCGACCCAGTGCTTCCACCAGCCCGGTCTCCAGGACGCGCAGTGCATTGCGGTATCCGGGGTAGTCGGCGGGCCGGACGAGCGCGGCCACCAACCGCCCCGGTCCCTCGGCGAGCAGGTGGACCGGCGCGGCGGCCAGCCTGGGCAGCTGCTCCGCCAGCCGGGCGCGGACAGCGGCGAGCGCGGCACCACCGCCCCGGCCCGGTTCGGTGCCGGCCAGCGCGAGGTGCACCTCGTCCACCTGCCCGGCCAGTGCCGCCAACCGTGCCCAGTGCGCCTCGGGAGCCGACGCGGCCGCGTCGAACACCCACACCACGGCGCGCGTCTCGGCGATCCTGGCGTGTCGATCCGACACCTCGACCGGCGCGCACCGGAGCCGGGCGGGCACTCGGGCGGCGAGTGCCGCGGCCAGCTGGCCGACCGCCTGCTCGGCCGGCCCCAGGACCAGCACCGCGTCCGGTGGCGGCTCGTCGCCCAGCCGCTGGACCTGTTCGGCTCGCGCCGGGTCGTGCCGGGCGAGCAGCTCGAGCAGCGCGACCGGAACGAAGGGCGGGGCCGGGACGCCGGCTGCCACGGTGAGGTGATCCACACCAGTGATGGTCAGCGACGGCCCGGCGCACCGGGGCGGTTCGGGGGAAATCGTTCACTCCTGCGAACGCGCGACCAGCCGGGCGTAGCGGGTGCCGGCGGCCAGCATCAGCAGTCCGGCGCCGACGAACGCGGCGACCCGGGCCAGGCCGTCCAGCGACACCAGGTCGAACAGGACCAGTTTGGCCACCGCCGCCGCGATCAGCACCAGGCCGGCCACCCTCGGTGCCGGCCGGTCGATCCCCCGGGCCAGCAACAGCAGCGCGGCCAGCGTCCAGGAGATGGTCACCAGCGCGTGGCCGCCGATGAATCCGGGCCGCGCGGGCACCAGCAGCAGCGCGGCGGTGACCACGGTGCCGGCAGCGCCGTACAGCGCGGTCGCCCCGGCCGGCACCCACAGCCATGCCGACCGGGCGGCTCCCTTGGCCAGCCCCAGCCGTACCGAGGCCACCATGACCGCCGTGGCCAGCAGCAACACCAGCACCGACAGGGTGAGCCCGGTGAGCAGCGCACGGACGTCGGGTTCCCCCCGCGACAGGTACGGCTGTGCCGGGAACTCGACCAGGGCACGCAGCGGAGCGTCGCGCCACACCGCGAGCGACAGTCCGACCAACCCATAGCAGACCCCGCCGACCAACGGGCCACGTCGACCGGCGACGGCGGCCAGCACCGCGAGCACCAGCGCCTGGCCGAGCAACACGCCGGTGAGCGCGGTGCCACCGACCTGCAGCGCGGTGGCCTCGAAGATCGCCACCCCGCCGATGGCCGCGCCGGTCACCCTGGTCAGCCGGTGCGGCCGCGGCAGCTTCGGCAGCGGTGCGGCCACCGTCAGTGCGGCCAGGCCGACGACCGCGGCCAGCGAGGCGCCCCGCCAGTCGACGTACAGGGTGGCCATGGCCAGCAGGGGCATCGGGGCGGCGACCAGCCGCACCGCAACGGCCACCGGGTTCAGCCGGTTGGAGCCGAGCACGGCGAGCGCCAGTCCGACCACGAACACCGCGGCCACGGCGGCCACCGTGGGACCGAGGTCGGGCTCGCCGTTCAGCGACTCGTTCAGCACAGCGGCGAACACCGCGACCGACCCGTAGAGCACCGGGAAGAAGGCGGCGACCATGGCCAGCCCGGTCCACCGCCGGCGCAGTGCCACCGGTGCGGCGGCCACCTGCGGCACCAGCGCCAACGCCACCAGCAGCGGCATGGAACCGCCGTACAACGCCGGCAGCATCAGCCCGACTCCGAGTACCGCGCCGCAGGCCAGCAGCTCGGAGCGCCACCGGTCGGCCACCGCCAGCCCGGCACCGGCCACGAGCAGCCCGACCAGCAGGCCGATTGCGTCCGGCAGGTAGTGGTAGCGCGCCGTCGCGGTGACCACGTCCAGGTACAGCGCGGTTATGCCGGTGCCGGCCAGCGCGAGCGCCCCGGCCTGTCCCTCGACCCGGCGGTGCACCCGGTGCGCGAGGCCGACCAGCACCAGTCCGAGGATCCCGCCGGCGAACAGCCGCGCCGACACCCCGAACCAACCCCAGCTCGCCGCCAACGCCAGGAACATCACGACGCCGATCAACGTGATCGCGCCGCCGGCCCAGGGCAGCAGCTGCCCGTTGAGCTGGCTCTCCCTGCTGTTCGGCGGCTCCGGAGAGGGCTGGGCGGGCGGTGTTGGCTGCGCCGGCGGCGGTGACGTCGGCTGGTGCGGCGGCACCGAGGGCGGGGGCGCCATGGACAGCAGCTCGAAGCGCGCCCACGCCAGCCGCCGGCCGAGCTCGGCCAGTTCGGCGGCCAGACGGGCGACCCGGTCGGCATCGGACAGTGTCGTGGACATAGCGCCAGGATCGCCTCGGCGGCGGCCGGGCGAATCAGTATTAGTACGGGGATCCCGGTCACGAGGCGGTCTCGGTCGTGGCCGACGTATCGTTCCGGGCGTGTCAGAAGCCCAGACCGCGCCCAGCTCGCGGGCCGCGGATCGCGTGCCCGCCGGCGGCCGGGAAGTGGTCAGCTTCGTGCACCGGGGCGGCCGGATGACCGACGGCCAGGAACACGCCTGGCGCCAGAGCTGGTCGACCTACGGGCGCGAGCTGCCGCTGAACGAGCCGCTGTCGAGTGCACCGGGCGAGCCACTGGACCTGCCCCGCTGGTTCGGCCGGACCGCACCGGTGATCATGGAGATCGGCTCCGGGATGGGCGAGTCCACGGCCGCGCTGGCCGCCGCCGCACCGGACCGCGACCACCTCGCGGTCGAGGTCTACCAGCCCGGCCTCGGCCAACTGCTGATGCGGATCCGGGAGCAGGGGCTGACCAACCTGCGGCTGCTGCGCGGCGACGCGGTGCGGGTGCTCACCGCGTACCTCGGACCGGGCACGCTGGCCGGTATCCGGGTGTACTTCCCGGACCCGTGGCCCAAGCGCAAGCACCACAAGCGGCGGCTGATCCAGCCCGAGTTCGTCGCGCTGGCCGCCTCCCGGCTGCACCCCGGCGGCACCCTGCACCTGGCCACCGACTGGGCGCACTACGCCGCCCAGATGTACGAGGTCTGTGAGGGCGAGCCGACGCTGCGCAACACCGCCGCCGACGGCGGCTGGAGCCCCCGCCCGGACTGGCGGCCGCTCACCAAGTTCGAGCAGCGCGCCCGGATCGAGGGCCGGGAGGTCCGCGACCTCATCTATCGGCGGGCGGATCCGGAATGAACCCGGGCGGGTGCGCCAGCGTCGGCACCGCCCTGCTGCGTCCCCGGAACTCGGCGACCACCGCGTCGCCGGCGCGCACCGTCACGTCGTAGAGCCCGGAGCGGCCGACCTCGGAACGCAACCGCGCCTCGGCGACGAGCTCCTCACCGAGCGCACCGGAGCGCAGGAACACGATGTCCGCGCCGGCCGCCAGGGTGGGCACCCCGAAGCTGTTGCAGGCGTAGGCGAACGCCGCATCGGCGAGCAGGAACAGGTAGCCGCCGTGGCACACCCCGTGCCCGTTCACGTGTCGCTCGGTCACCGTCAGCCGAGCCACCGCCCGTCCCGGGCCGACGTCGAGGAGCTCCACGCCGGCCCCGGCCTGCGCCGCGTCCGAGGCGCGCATCGCATCCGCGATCCGCCGAGCCAGTGCTTCCGCGCGTTGATCAGCCGCCATGGGATAACAGTGTGCAGGCCAGCTAGGGTCCTCCCATGACCGACGTCGAAGTACCGCAGTCACCCGGGAGCCGGGTGCTGCTGGTCTGGGACGCACCGAACATGGACATGAGCCTCGGCTCGCTGCTCGGTGCCCGCCCGACATCGGCGTACCGGCCCCGTTTCGACGCAGTGGGGCGCTGGCTGCTCGAGCTGGCCGGTGACGGCGTCGCCGAGGCGTGCGTGTTCACCAACGTCACCCCGGGCAGCACCGAGGTGGTGCGGCCGTGGGTCGAGGCGCTGCGCAACGTCGGCTTCGCGGTGTTCGCCAAGCCGAAGGTCACCGACGACAGCGACATCGACTCGGACATGCTCGACCACATCGAGCTGCGCCGCAAAGAGGGCGACCTCGCCCAGGTCGTGGTGGCCTCCGGCGACGGCCGGGCGTTCCGGTCCCCGCTGGAGGCGCTGGTCCGCGACGGGATCGACGTCACGGTCATCGGCTTCCGGGAGTACGCCACCTTCGCGCAGTCCTCGGAGGTGATCGGTTTCCGCGACCTGGAGGAGATCGACGGCGTGTTCCGCGAGCCGCTGCCTCGGATGACGCTGGACTCGCTGCCCGACGAGGGGGCCTGGCTGCAGCCGTTCCGTTCCCTGCGATCGCTGTTGGAGAAGCGTTGAGCGCTGCCTACGACGGCACTGTTTACGACGGCACTGTTTACGACGGCTCCAACGTGGTCACCCGGCTGGCGGCGCCCGTGCTGCTGCCGTGCGACCTGAGCTGCTCGGTGGTCCGCGACGGGGTGCTGGACATCGCGGCGGACGGCCGGATCGCCTGGTGTGGGCCGCGGTCGGCGGCGCCGGCACTGCCGGCCTCGGCGACGGTGCGCGAGCTCGACGGGCTGCTGCTGCCCGGGCTGGTCAACGCGCACTGCCACACCCCGATGACGGTGCTGCGCGGCATGGGCGGCGACCTGCCGCTGATGCGCTGGCTGACCGAGGTGATGTGGCCGGCCGAGGCGAAGCTGGACGCGTCCGACGTGCGCGCCGGGATGGTGCTCGGCTGCGTCGAGATGCTCCGCGCCGGGGTCACCACCAGCGTGGAGATGTACTTCTTCACCGACGCGGTGACCGACGCCGTGCTGGCCGCCGGCAGTCGGGTGCTGCTCACCCCGGGGATCATCGCGGCGCCCGGCTGGGACCGCCTCGGTGCCTGGCAGCAGATGTTGGCCGAGGTGTCCGCCCGGATCGACGCGGACGGGCTGCGGCACGGACCGGGGGAACGGATCGAGCTCGGGTACGGGCCGCACGCGGCGTACACGCTGCCGGCCGAAGCCCTGCCGGCGGTGGCCGAGGAGGCCCGCGAACGCGGTGCGCTGATGCACCTCCACCTGGCCGAGACCACCGGCGAGGACACCGCGCAGCGCGCCGAGTACGGCTCGGTGCCCCGGATGCTGGCCGCCCTCGGGGCGCTCCGGGCTGATTCACCCGGCCGGGTGCTCGCGGCGCACGCCGTACACCTCGACGCCGAGGACATTGCGCTGCTCGCCCGGCACCGGGTCGCGGTGGCGCACTGCCCCGGTTCGAACGCCAAGCTGGCAGCCGGCACCGCGCCGGTGATGGCGCTGCGCCGGGCCGGTGTGCCGCTCGCACTGGGCACCGACGGCCCGGCGTCCTCGGACGACCTTGACCTGTGGGCGCACGCCAGGCTCGCCGGCCGGTTGGCGCGCCTGGCCAGCGGAAACGCCGCCGAGCTGACCGCGGCCGACCTACTGCTGCTGTCCACCCGGCTCGGCGCGGCGGCCATCGGGCGGGACGACCTGGGTGCACTCGAGCCCGGTCGGTGGGCCGACGTGGTGCACGTCAGCACCGACGACCCCGCGTTCCTGAACCTGGACGACGACGGCGGCCTGGTCTCCAACCTGGTGTGGGCCGGCGGCGGGCGGCTGGTCCGCGACGTATGGGTGGCCGGTGACCAGGTGCTGGCCGAAGGTGAGCCGACCCGGGTGGATCGCGGCCAGGCGCAGGCCGACGCCCGCGCGGTGGCCGCGAGACTCCGCGCGTCTTGACTACGCCCGTGACTACCCGAGCAGCGCGGCCAGGTGCGCGTTGCTGAACACCCGTTCGGGGTCGTAGCGGTCCCGCACGGCCAGGAAGTCGGGCAGCCTCGGGTAGGCGTCCGCGACCTGCGCGGACGTCCACGGGTGCCGCTTGCCCCAGTGCGGTCGGCCAGCGTGTGCGCCCAGAACCTCGGCGGTCAGCGTGAACAGCGGCTCAGGGTCGGTACCGGTCGCGGTGTGTACCGCCACCCATCCGGTGTCGCGGCCGTACGCCGGGTGCAGCCACCCGCTCTCCGCCGGCCCCACCCGGACCTCGAGCGGGAAGCCGACGTCGAGCTCCCGCTCCTTGATCGCGGCGAGCAGCTCACACACCCCGTCGGCCAGCGCCTCCCTGGGCAGCGCCCATTCGCTCTCCTCCCACCGCACCACCGGCTGGGCCACCAGCACCCGGTGCGCCAGGTCGGTGACCGAGCCGGAGCCGGTGAGCACGGTGGCCACCCGGTTGATGGTCGGCACCAGCCGGGGCACCGTCCGCCCGAGCGCCACCCCGCCGCCCACCGCGGCCGCCCGGACCAGCCGGCGCTCCACGAAGGTGCGCACCGTGTTGGCCCTGGACTGCGGGTCGGGCTGGTCGGTGACCTCGTCCGCCCACCGGGCCAGTGCAATCGCGGAGTCGGGGCGGGCATAGGGGAACACCGAGAACTCGGCCCAGCGGTGTGCGTCCAGATAGTCCGGGGTGAGCACCTCGGCCAGCGGGAGCCTCGCCTGCGACGCGCGCAGCACGATCTCCGGCACCACCGCCAGCTCGACCTCGGTGACCACGCCGAGCGCGCCGAGCCCGGTCCGGGCGGCATCCAGGTCGGCACCGCCGACCTCGACCACCTCGCCACCGCCCTGCACCAGCCGCAACGCGGTGACCTGGGCGGACAGCGACCCGGTGCGGCCGGTACTGCCGTGGGTCCCGGTGGCGACCGCGCCCGCCACAGTCGGGGTGTCCACGTCGGCCAGGGTGGCCAGCGCCAGCCCGCGCCCGGCCAACGCCACGTTCAGGGCCGCCAGCGTGGTGCCGGCGCGGACCCGCACCCGATCGCCGCTGACCCGCACCAGGCCGGTCATCGCGGACAGGTCGAGCAGTACGTCGTCGGTCACCGCGAGCGGGCTGAACGAGAGTCCCGCGCCGACCGGCCGGACCCGGACCCCACGTCGGGCGGCACGCTGGACCGCCGCCCGCACCCCTGTCTCATCCAGCGGCCGGACGGTGGCGCTGGGGCGGCACTGCAGCCCACCCGACCAGTTCGTCCACATGCGGTGCGAGCCTAACCGGCTGAGGCCCGGACACGACAAACCCGGACGGCGTGTGCCATCCGGGTTTGTCACTGGCAGGTCCCCGCGACCCGCACATCTCTGGGGTGATCGGCTACCTGGGCGGCCGGGACAGCGAACCGAACATCGCACTGCTGTCGAGACTGCCCAGCGCCGAGGTGTCCGAGTCGAGGGACGGATCCGGCTCGCCGTGCCGCTCCGGCCCCCGGTGCGCACCCTGGGGGTACGCCGCACCGACCAGTTCGACGGCGCGCACCGACCGCTCGGCCGGGTAGCTCGTCGGCAGGCCCATCTGTTGGTACACGGGCGCGGCCGGCGGCTGCATCGGCTGGTGGCCCATCTGGTAGCCCCCAGGCTGCGAGTAGCCGTGGTACGCCTGCTGGTACTCCTGCTGACTCAGCGGGACCGCCGGCTGGCCCATCGAGCCGATCGGGGACCTCGGCGACATGGCCGACGGGTGCATCTCCACACCGGGCGAACGGTCCGCGTACAGCTCGGCGGGGCGCTCGCCGTACAACTCGGCCGGGCGCTCGCCGTACAGCTCGGCGGGACGCTCGCCGTACAGCTCGGCCGGACGGTCGCCGTAGAGCTCAGCGGGACGCTCCCCGTACAGCTCGGCCGGGCGCTCACCGTAGCTCTGCACCGGACGCTCGCCGTAGAGCTCGGCGGGCCGGTCCGAGTACAGGTCGGCGGGGCGCTCGCCATAGCTCTGCGGGGGGCGCTCGATGTAGCTCTGCGCCGGACGCTCGGCGTAACTCTGCGCGGGGCGCTCGCCGTAGAGCTCGGCGGGCCGGTCCGCGTACAGGTCGGCGGGACGCTCGGCGTACGAGTCGGCCGGGCGCTCCCCGTACTGCTCGGGCTGCTCCGGCCGGGCGTGCCGGCTCTCCATCCGCCCGAACTCCGGCGCACTGGTCCCGTACGAGGTGAACCCGGTGCCCATGCTGCCTTCGGCCAGGCCGAGCGCGCCGATCGGGGTGCCGCTGTACGACGGCGACAGCGGGTCGGCCAGGGCCGCGAGGTCACCGGCCAGGAACCCGTCCGAACCGTGCGCACCGGCGGTGGCCGGTACCCGGGCCATCCCACCGGTGGGGTAGTCGACCTGGTAGTCGGCGGCGACCGGAGCGGCAGCGTAGGCCGGGTTGGCGTGCCGGGGCGCCTGCTCGGGCTGCGCCTGGGTCGCCACGGTCTGCTCGGCGGACTCCGCGAGCCGGTACTCGGCCGCGCGCGGCTCCATCTGGTACTCCGGTGCGCCGTACCGGGTCGCCGACGGGTCGGCCGGTGGCCGTTGCGGCGTCCTCGGTTCCGGTTCGGGGCTGCCGCCCCACTGAGCCGACGGCACGGCGGCGACGGCGCCCGTGCCGCTCAGTCCGATCATGCCTCCGGTGATGACAGCGGCAGCGAAACCACGCCTACCCCAGGTGTCCATCCGGTCCTCCTTCGACGTCCGGCGCGGCATGGCCACCGTGGTCAATCGAATGCTCGATCGGTGTCTCGGTGCCACCAGCGACGGCGGAACGTTCTTCAGAAGGTTCAACGCGGGGATGGGTTCCGGGTAACTGCCTCACGAGAGTGAGGCAGCCCGGCAATTTGGTCACGCTTCGTTATATTCCGCTGATCTCCGCACGTCACGGCGCCGGCGCCGAACCGGGCCGTCACGCTCTGTTGCGAAGTTTCCCCACGCGACCCGTACGGAACATGCACCTCACCCGACTGTGCCGAGTGCCGGTCACCGCGCTGTGAGCGATGCCCGGACGCTCTAGGAGTGCCCGATCGAACGGAGCGCTCGGTGCCGCCCACCCCGCCCGCCGGCGACCTCGGCGATTCCCCCGGGCTCCGGGTGGGCGGCCGCCGTCGGGACGGCCTCCTCCGACCGGTGCGCGGTGGCATCGGTTCGGTTCGACCTGGCGTGTCCGGCTACCCGGCCGCGCTCGGTGGGCGGGACCGCGTGCAGCAGCATGCGGGTCATCGCGGGCGCCGCCGGACCGGTCGACGGCAGCGGGGCGCGCAGCGGATCTCGCCGGAAATGCTCGACCGGATCACCCGCGCGGCGGGCCAATGCATGAAATATCGGGGTGGACTCGCACTCGTCGTTGCCGAGTTTGTCCAAGTCAATTGAGGGCTCGTACACCTGTGCGCTTACCTCCACCACGATCTCGTTCAATTGCGCGCCCGGGCCCGCGGCGCCGCGCCGCGCCGGTCGGGCCTTCCGGGGTCTGCACTGCGACAACGGCTGCCGCCACCGGAGGTTGCGGGAGTTACCGAGTTGTAAGCCGAACAAACGAATGAGGGCTCGATAGAGTGGCCTTATTGGGCCGGCCCCGTATTCGCGGCCGTATCCCAGCTGTCTCCCAGCCGTATCCCTGCCCATCCGAGCCGGCGCCCGCCGCCGGCCGTTCAGGCTCGATCCAGGTCGATCCTCACCAAACGGGGGACGGCCGGCCGCGCGGCGGAAAGTATGTCGAGGTAGCCGCTAGTGTCGGATTTGTGCACCCCGACCGCGCCGAGTCACCGAACGGGCCGCCCAGCGTCCAACCGCCAGCTCGCCGGGACGAAATCGGACCGGCACCGGCAACGGACTCGGTCCTGTCGCCATCTCCGATCCCGGCGCCGCTGCGGGTGGCCTCCGAACTGTCCGCGCGCTTCCTGCTGATCGCCGCCGCGCTCAGCGTGCTGCTGTTCCTGCTGGTCCAGCTGCGCATCGTGGTCATTCCGGTGGCCATCGCACTGCTGCTCTCCGCGCTGCTCGCGCCGGTGGTCACCACGGTGGTGGACCGGCTGCGGCTACCCAGGGGGGTGGCGACCGGGCTGGTGCTGATCGCGAGCATCGCGCTGTTCGCGATGGTGATGTCGTTCGTGGTCAACGCCTTCATCGCCGGCCTGCCCGACCTGGTGAACCGCCTCGTGCAGAGCTACCAGGTCACCTTCCGGCCGCTGCTGGCCGGGCCGCCGCTGCGCATCCCGATGACCCGGCTCGACGACCTGTCCGGTGAGTTTCAGCGCTCCATCACGTCCAACATCGACGTGATCACCTCGGGTGCGCTGAGTACCGCGGCCACCGTTGGCGAGGCCGCCTCCGGCATGTTGCTCGGGCTGTTCGTGCTGATCTTCTTCCTGCACGACGGCGGCAGCATCTGGAGGTTCCTGATCCGGGTCATCCCGCTGGCCCAGCGGCCCCGGGTGGACATCGCCGGCCAGCGCGCGTTCGCCTCGCTGGTCGGCTACACCAGGGCCACCGTGGTGGTTGCGGTGGTGGACGCCGTCGGTATCGGCATCGGCCTGTGGGCCATCGGGGTGCCGCTGGTGGTCCCGCTGGCCGCGCTGGTGTTCCTCAGCGCGTTCGTCCCGGTGGTCGGCGCGGTGCTGTCCGGTTCGGTGGCGGTGCTGATCGCGCTGGTGGCGAACGGCCCGGTGCCGGCGGCCATCGCGCTCGGCGTTGTCATCGCGGTGATGCAGCTGGAGAGCCACGTGCTGCAGCCGATCCTGCTCGGCCGGGCGGTCCAGCTGCACCCGCTGGCGGTCGTGCTGGGGGTGGCCGGCGGCGTGGTGGTCGCGGGCATCACCGGGGCACTGCTCGCGGTGCCCACCATCGCGGTGCTGTCGGCGATCGTGCGCTCGCTGCTCTCCCCGGACGAGCCGCGCCCGGAGGACATCGACCCGCTGGACCCGCTGCACGCGAAGGCCGGCCCGTCCGAGGCCAAGGAGCGCCGTCGGTTGCTCCGGGTGGTCGCCAAGCTCAACAACTGGAGTCGGACGACCGCGCGCTGAGGTTCGCCGGCACCGCGCAACGGACGCTGAAGGGCCCGCCGACCAGGTTCGGTCAGCGGGCCCCTCCGAACCGTTATGCCTAGGAGACGGCGTCGTCCAGTGCGTTCACCGTGGCCAGGTCGAGCTTCAGGCCGGCGCCCGCCAGGTTCTCCTCCAGGTGCGCCACAGAGGAGGTGCCCGGGATCGGGAGCATGATCGACGAGCGCTGCAGCAGCCAGGCCAGCGCCACCTGGCTGGCCGTGGCGCCCAGCCGCTCGGCGGCCTCGTGCACCACGCCGCCCGGCTTGGCCAGCTCACCGGCCGCGAGCGGGAACCACGGGACGAACCCGATGCCCCGCTCGGTGCAGTAGCGCAGCACGTCGTCGGAGGCGCGGTCGGTCAGGTTGTACCGGTTCTGCACGCTGGCGATGTCGACGATGTTCGAGGCGGCCGCGATCTCGTCGACCGACACCTCAGACAGGCCGACCAGCCTGATCTTGCCCTCGGACTGCAGGTCGGCGAGCAGGCCGAACTGGTCCTCGGCCGGCACGGTCGGGTCGATCCGGTGCAGCTGGAACAGGTCGATCCGGTCGACGCCGAGGCGGCGCAGGCTCAGCTCGCACTGCTGGCGCAGGTACTCCGGGCGCCCGCACGGGAACCACTTGCCCGGCCCGGTGCGCAGGAGCCCCGCCTTCGTGGCGATGACGAGGTTCTCGTCGTAGGGGTGCAGGGCCTCACGGATGAGCTCCTCGCTGATGGTCGGGCCGTAGGAGTCGGCGGTGTCGATCAGATCGACGCCGAGCTCGACCGCCCGGCGAAGCACCCGGATCGCCTCGTCGTGGTCAGCCGGCGGGCCCCAGACTCCCGGTCCGGGGAGCTGCATGGCGCCGAAGCCCAGCCGGGTCACCTTGATCGTGTCGGCGAGCTGGATCTGCCCACTCTCGGCGGCCGGTCGGCCGGTGCCGAGTCCGGTAGAGGTGGTACTGCTCACGTATTTCGCCCCCGAGAAATGTCGCTGGTCGGAAGGCTCCAAGCGTTGCAGGCGGGGTGCGTAGGCCGCTCGTGTACGTGACGAGTCCGACATGTGGTGTACCCCAATGGTTGTCACCCGAGCGGCGGGCAATAAACAATCACGCGCGCTTGTTTTTCCCGGGTCGCACTGGCACGCTGCTGACCTGTGACACTGCGTATCGGCAACGCATCGGGCTTCTACGGTGACCGGTTCTCCGCTGTGCGGGAGATGCTGACCGGCGGCCCGCTGGACGTGCTGACCGGCGACTATCTCGCCGAGCTGACCATGTTGATCCTGGGCCGCGACCGGCTGAAGGACGCCAACCGCGGCTACGCCCGGACCTTCCTGCGCCAGCTCGAGGAGAACCTCGGACTGGCCGTGGAGCGCCGCGTAAAGATCGTCACCAACGCCGGCGGGCTCAACCCGGCCGGGCTGGCCGACGCGCTGCGCGGGCTGGCCGACCGGCTCGGCATCGAGGCCAGGATCGCCCACGTCACCGGCGACGATCTGCTGGACCGGACCGGCGAGCTGGGCCTGAACAGTGCCGGCGAACCGCTCACCGCGAACGCCTACCTGGGTGCTTGGGGCATCGCGGAGTGCCTCGACGCCGGCGCCGACGTGGTGGTCACCGGCCGGGTCACCGATGCCTCGCTGGTGGTCGGGCCGGCCGCCGCGCACTACGGCTGGGGCCGCGAGGACTACGACGCGCTGGCCGGCGCGGTGGTCGCCGGGCACGTGCTGGAGTGCGGCGCGCAGACCACCGGCGGCAACTACGCGTTCTTCACCGAGCTGACCGGCCGCGGCCGGCTGGGCACCCCCGGCTTCCCGATCGCAGAGATCGACGCCGACGGCAGCTGCGTGATCACGAAGCACGACGGCACCGGCGGCGAGGTGAACGTGGAGACGGTCACCGCGCAGCTGCTGTACGAGATCACCGGCGCCCGCTACGCCGGCCCGGACGTGACCGCCCGGTTCGACAGCATCGCGCTGGAGCAGGACGGCGTAGACCGGGTGCGGATCTCCGGCGTCCGGGGTGAGGCCCCACCGCCGACGCTCAAGGTCTGCCTGAACACGCTCGGCGGGTTCCGCAACGAGACCACGTTCGTGCTCACCGGGTTGGACATCGACGCCAAGGCCGACCTGGTCAAGGCGCAGCTGGAGGCCGGGCTGAGCAAGCGACCGGCCGAGCTGACCTGGACCCTGGCCCGCACCGACCACGACGACGCGGACACCGAGCAGCGGGCCAGTGCGCTGCTGCACTGCGCGGTGCGCGACCCGGACCCGACGGTGGCCGGGCGGGCGTTCAGCGCGGCGGCGGTCGAGCTCGCGCTGGCCAGCTACCCCGGCTTCCACGTCACCGCGCCGCCGACCGACGCCGCGCCGTACGGCGTCTACCGGGCCGAGTACGTACCCGCCGAGGCCGTCGAGCACATCGCGGTGCTCCCCGGCGGCGACCGGCTGACCATCGCGCCGACCGCCGGCGGGATCCCACTGGCCGCCGTACCCGACCCGCCGCCGCCACCCGCACCGCCGCCGGGCCGCACCCGCCGGGCGCCGCTTGGCACGGTGCTCGGCGCCCGCTCCGGCGACAAGGGCGGCGACGCGAACCTGGGTGTCTGGGTGCGTCCCGGCGAGCATGCCGACGCCGCGTACCGATGGCTCGCGCACACCCTGAGCACCGAGAAGCTGCGCGAGCTGCTCCCCGAAACCGCCGACCTGACCATCCAGCGCCACCCGTTGCCGAACCTGCGCGCGGTGAACTTCGTCATCGAGGGCCTGCTCGGGTTGGGGGTGGCCAGCCAGCACCGGTTCGACCCGCAGGCCAAGGCGCTCGGCGAGTGGCTGCGCGGCCGGCACGCCGACATCCCGGAGGCAATCCTGTGACCGCGCCGACCACCTTCACCCCCACCGACGAACACGCGACCAACCGCGCCGCCATGCTCGCCAAGCTCGCGGAGCTGGACACCGAGCAGGGCAAGGCGATTGCCGGCGGTGGCGCGAAGTACGTGGAGCGGCACCGAAAGCGCGGCAAGCTGACCGCGCGCGAGCGGGTCGAGCTGCTGATCGACGAGGACAGCGCATTCCTGGAGCTGTCCCCGCTGGCCGCCTGGGGCACCAACTACACCGTCGGCGGCAGCGTGATCACCGGTGTCGGTGTGGTCGAGGGCGTCGAGTGCATGCTGATCGCCAGCGACCCGACGGTGAAGGGCGGCGCGATCAACCCGTCCGGTCTGAAGAAGGGGCTGCGGGCCGCCGAGATCGCCGAGCAGAACCGGCTGCCGCTGATCAACCTGGTCGAGTCCGGCGGCGCCGACCTGCCCACCCAGAAGGACATCTTCATCCCCGGCGGCCGCACCTTCCGCAACCTGACCCGGTCCAGCCAGCGCAAGGTGCCGACCATCGCCCTGGTGTTCGGCAACTCCACCGCCGGCGGCGCGTACCTGCCCGGCATGTCCGACTACGTGGTGATGGTCGCCGAGCGGGCCAAGGTGTTCCTGGGCGGCCCGCCGCTGGTCAAGATGGCGACCGGGGAGGACGCCGACGACGAGGAGCTGGGCGGCGCGGAGATGCACGCCCGTACCTCGGGGCTGGCCGACTACCTTGCCGTCGACGAGGAGGACGCGATCCGGCTGGGCCGGCGCATCGTGGCGCGGCTGAACTGGCGCAAGCACGGGCCGGCCCCGAAGACCGACTACGGCGAGCCGCTGCTGCCCGCCGAGGACCTCCTCGACATCGTGCCGTCGGACCTGAAGGTGCCGTTCGACCCGCGCGAGGTGATCGTCCGGATTGTGGATGGCCCAGCTGGCGCTGCCGGCCCAGCTGGCTCGGTCGACGGCGCTCCGGTGTTCGACGAGTTCAAGCCGCTCTACGGCCCGTCGCTGGTCACCGGCTGGGCGCGGCTGCACGGCTACCCGATCGGCATCCTGGCCAACGCGCAGGGTGTGCTGTTCAGCGAGGAGTCGCAGAAGGCCGCCCAGTTCATCCAGCTGGCCAACCAGACCGACACGCCGCTGCTGTTCCTGCACAACACCACCGGCTACATGGTCGGCAAGGACTACGAGCACGGCGGCATCATCAAACACGGCTCGATGATGATCAACGCGGTGTCCAACTCGACGGTGCCGCACCTGTCCGTGCTGATGGGCGCGTCCTACGGGGCCGGGCACTACGGGATGTGCGGGCGGGCCTACGACCCCCGGTTCCTGTTCGCCTGGCCGAGCGCGAAGTCCGCGGTGATGGGACCGGCGCAGCTGGCCGGTGTGCTGTCCATCGTCGCCCGGGCGGCCGCCGCGTCCCGGGGCCCTGAGTCAGCCGCCGCCTACAGCGAGGAGAACGACGCCGCGATGCGTGCCATGGTCGAGGGGCAGATCGAGTCGGAGTCGATGCCGATGTTCCTGTCCGGGATGGTCTACGACGACGGGATCATCGACCCGCGCGACACCCGCACCGTGCTCGGGCTCTGCCTGTCGGTCGTGCACAACGCCCCGGTGCGCGGCGCCGACGGCTTCGGCGTCTTCCGGATGTGAAGGTCTTCCCACGATGATCACCAATCTGCTGGTCGCCAACCGGGGCGAGATCGCCCGCCGGGTGTTCCGGACCTGTTCGGCGCTGGGCATCGGCACCGTCGCGGTGTACTCAGATGCCGATGCCGATGCGCCGCACGTGGCCGACGCGGACGCCGCGGTGCGGCTGCCCGGCAACGCGCCCGGCGACACCTACCTGCGGGCCGACCTGCTGGTCAAGGCGGCGGCCGAGGCGGGCGCCGACGCGGTGCACCCCGGCTACGGGTTCCTGTCCGAGAACGCCGCGTTCGCCCGCGCGGTCACCGATGCGGGGCTGACCTGGGTGGGGCCGCCGCCGTCGGCGATCGAGACGATGGGCTCGAAGGTCGAGTCCAAGCGGCTGATGGCGGCCGCCGGCGTACCGGTGCTGCCCGAGCTCGCGGTCGCCGAGGTGACCGAGGCCGACCTGCCGGTGCTGGTCAAGGCGTCCGCGGGCGGCGGCGGCCGGGGCATGCGGATCGTCTCGGCGCTGGCGGAGCTGGCCGACGCGGTGGCCAGTGCCTCGGCGGAGGCCGGCTCAGCGTTCGGCGACCCGACGGTGTTCTGCGAGCGCTACCTGGCGACCGGGCGGCACATCGAGGTCCAGGTGCTGGCCGATGCGCACGGCACCGTGTGGGCACTCGGCGAGCGGGAGTGCTCGATCCAGCGTCGGCACCAGAAGGTGATCGAGGAAGCGCCGTCCCCGCTGGTGGACGACACGACCCGGGCCCGGCTCTGCGACGCGGCGGTGGCGGCCGCCCGGGCCGTCGACTACGTCGGCGCCGGCACCGTGGAGTTCCTCGCCGCCACCGCCCCGGACGGCACCGTGGCCTTCTACTTCCTGGAGATGAACACCCGGCTGCAGGTGGAGCACCCGGTCACCGAGTGCGTCACCGGCCTCGACCTGGTCGCGCTGCAGCTGTCCGTCGCCGAGGGCGCCCCGCTGCCGCCCGGCGGGCCACCCGAGTTCACCGGGCACGCCATCGAGGTGCGGCTCTACGCCGAGGACCCGGCGCTGGACTGGCAGCCCCAGAGCGGCACCCTGCACCGGTTCGCCGTGCCCGGGGTCGACGCGGAGTTCCAACTGCCGCCCGTGAGTGGCGAGTGGTCCCAGAGGACCACTCGCCACTCACGACCCCGGCTGCGGCTGGACAGCGGAGTGGTGGACGGGTCGCTGGTGGGCGTGCACTACGACCCGATGCTGGCCAAGGTGATCGCCTGGGGGCCGGACCGGGTGTCCGCCGCCCGCGCCCTGGCCGCCGCGCTGGCCGGCGCCGAGATCCACGGCGTGCGCACCAACCGGGATCTGCTGGTCAACGTGCTGCGCCACCCGGCGTTCCTGGCCGGGGACATCGACACCGCGTTCTTCGACCGGCACGGGCTGACCGGGACGTCCGGGCTGGCCGCTCCGCTCGCCGGGCCCGAGTCGGTGCGGCTGTCCGCGCTGGCCGCCGCGCTGGCCCAGTCCGCCGCCAACCGGGGTGCCGCGACCGTGCAGGGTCGGCTGCCCAGCGGCTGGCGCAACGTCGCGTCCGTGCCGCAGCGCAAGCGCTACCTACCGGCCGGCGCCGCACCGGACGAGCCGGACACCGGTATCGAGGTCAGCTACCGACTGTCCCGGGACGGGTTGCGGGCCGAGGGCTACGACGGCGTGGCGTTGGTGTCGGCGACAGCGGAGCAGGTGGTGCTGGAGGTCGGCGGGCTGCGCCGGTCCTTCGCGGTGGCGCGCTACCCGGGCCTGGTCGCGGTGGAGTCGGCGCTGGGCTCGGTGACGCTCACGCCGCTGCCCCGGTTCCGCGATCCGGAGTCGGCGCTGGCGTCGGGCTCGCTGGTGGCGCCGATGCCGGGCACCGTGTTGCGCCTGGCCGTCGCCGTGGGCGATCAGGTCCGGGCCGGTCAGCCGGTGCTCTGGCTGGAGGCGATGAAGATGGAACACAAGATCACCGCGCCGGCAGACGGCGTGGTCACCGAGCTGCCGGTCGGCGTGGGCCAGCAGGTCGAGGTGGGCACCCTGCTCGCCGTCGTACCGGGCGAGTGACGACGGGGGAGCGCGCCGTCAGGGAACCTCGGCAGGAACGCAGTCGGGCCACCCGGCGGTGGCTGCTCGAAGCGGCGGTGAGCTGCATCGCCGAGCTGGGCTGGAGCGGGGCGACCGTGGCGGTCATCGCGGAGCGGGCCGGCGTGTCCCGGGGCGCCGCGCAGCACCACTTCCCGACCAGGGAGGCACTGGTCACCGCCGCCGTGGACTACCTGGGCGAGGAGCAGCTGCGCCAGCTGCGCGCCAGGGCCGCCGGGCTGCCCAGTGGCGCGTCCCGGGTCGAACCGGTGGTGGACATGCTGCTCGACCTGTACGTCGGACCGACGTTCCGGGCCGCACTGCACGTCTGGGTGGCCGCGTCCACCGACGAGGCGTTGCGGGCCGCCGTGGTGCCGCTGGAGGCCAAGGTCGGCCGGGAGGCGCACCGGGTGGCCGTCGAGCTGCTCGGGGTGGACGAGGCACACCCGGGGGTGCGCGAGCTGGTGCAGGCCACCCTGGACCTGGCGCGCGGGCTCGGCCTGGCGCACACCCTCACCGACGACACCGCACGGCGCGGCCAGATCGCCGCGCAGTGGGCCCGGGTGCTGCGACAGATGCTCTGACGCTGAGAACGGAAGTTGCCGATCCGCCCGGTCGGTTTTACGTTCAACCAATGGAGCAACGCGCACTCGGTGACGGCGGGCCGAAGCTGTCGGTGATCGGTCTCGGCTGCAACAACTTCGGCATGCGCATCGATGCCGAGGCGTCGACGGCGGTGGTGCACGCGGCGCTGGACGCCGGCATCACCCACTTCGACACCGCCGAGATGTACGGCGGCGGGCGCTCCGAGGAGTTCCTCGGTGCCGCGCTCGGTACCCGGCGGAGCGAGGTGGCCATCGCCACCAAGTTCAGCCCGCGACCGAATGACGAGGCGTACCGGCCGGGCGTGCTCGCGGACCGCATCCGAACCGCCGTCGAAGGCAGTCTGCGCCGCCTCGGTACCGACTACATCGACGTGTACTACCAGCACTACCCGGACGCCGACGGGCCCGTCGAGGAGGCTCTGGAGACGTTGAACGAGCTGGTCGAGGCCGGCAAGGTGCTGTACCTGGCCAACTCGAACGTCTCGGCGGCACAGATCACCAGGGCCGGTGAGGTCGCCGCCGACCAGGGCTGGGCGCGGTTCACCGGCACCCAGATCGAGTGGAGCCTGCTGTCCCGGGATGTCGAGGAGTCGATCGTGCCGGCCGCCACCGCGACCGGCCTCGGCGTGGTGCCGTTCTTCCCGCTCGCCTCCGGGATGCTGACCGGCAAGTACCGCAAGGACGAGCCGTACCCCGAGGACAGCCGCCTCGGGTTCGCCAAGAAGGCCGGCGCCGCCGGGCTGGCCCGCTTCGCCACCGACGAGAACTTCGCCAAGGTCGACGCCTACACCGCGTTCGCCACCGAGAACGGGCACACCGTCACCGAACTGGCCATCGGCTGGCTGTTGGCGCAGCCGTCGGTGACGTCCGTGATCGCCGGCGCGACCAAGCCGGAACAGGTCGCGGCCAACGTCGCCGCCACCTCCTGGGCGCTGTCCGCCGCCGATGCCGACAGCGTGGCCGCGCTCTAACCCGAACCCGGTGGCGGATAACACTTCCGCTCGGCGGTAGTCGCCCGTTGGCGGCACCCGGCAAGGACGGTTAACGTTCGGCCAGACCGGCCACCCCTGTTATGACACGACGGATGGCCGCTGAGCACGGACGGAGCCATGGCCGAGATCAAGACGCTGACCGACGCGGTCGCGGAGCTGGTGCACGACGGGGACTCGGTGGCCCTGGAGGGGTTCACCCACCTGATCCCGTTCGCCGCCGGCCACGAGATCATCCGGCAGCACAAGCGCAACCTCACGTTGATCAGGATGACCCCGGACCTGATCTACGACCGGATGATCGGCGCCGGCTGCGCGTCGAAGCTGGTGTTCTCCTGGGGCGGCAATCCCGGCGTCGGCTCGCTGCACCGGATGCGCGACGCGCTGAGCCACAACTGGCCGGTGCCGCTGCAGATCGAGGAGCACAGCCACGCCGGCATGGCCAACCGCTACGTGGCCGGCGCCTCCGGGTTGCCGTTCGGGGTGCTGCGCGGTTACGCCGGCACCGACCTGCCCGCGCACACCGACACGATCAGCACCGTGACCTGCCCGTTCACCGGCGAGCAGCTGGCCGCCGTGAAGGCCTTGAACCCCGATGTCGCGGTGATCCACGCGCAGCGGGCGGACCGGGACGGCAACGTGCAGCTGTGGGGCATCACCGGGGTGCAGAAGGAGGCGGTGCTGGCCGCGAAGCGTTCGCTGGTCACTGTCGAGGAGATCGTGGACACGCTCGAGCCGGTGCCCGGTGCGGTACTGCTGCCGTCCTGGGTGATCGACGCGGTGGCGGTGGCCCCCGGCGGGGCGAAGCCGTCCTACGCGTTCGGCTACTACGAGCGGGACAACGCCGCGTACAAGGCCTGGGACCTGGTGAGCCGGGACCGGGAGAAGTTCTCGGCGTGGCTCGAGGAGTTGGTGGCACCGTGAGCGAGGCGACGAGCGAACCATCAGTGCTGAGCGAGGCGCGTACAGAGCTCGCCGTCGAGCCGATGGCCGGCACCGAGGCGGCACCGTCCTACACCGCCGACGAGATGATGACGGTGGCCGCCGCCCGGGCACTGCGCGACGGCGCGGTCCTGTTCGTCGGCATCGGGCTGCCGTCCACGGCGGCCAACCTGGCGCGACGGCTGCACGCGCCCAACCTGGTACTGATCTACGAGTCGGGCACCCTGGACACCCGCCCGGAGCTGCTGCCACTGTCCATCGGCGACGGCATCCTGGCCGAGTCCGCGCTGACCGTGGTCAGCGTGCCCGAGGTGTTCAACTACTGGCTGCAGCCGGGGCGGATCGACGTCGGCTTCCTGTCCGGCGCCCAGCTGGACCGCTACGGCAACATCAACACCACCGTGATCGGCGAGTACGACGAGCCGTCGGTGCGGCTGCCCGGGTCCGGTGGGGCGCCGGAGATCGCCGCGTCCTGCGGCGAGGTGATGATCGTGATGCGGCACCGGCTGCGCGCGTTCGTGTCCGGGGTGGACTTCATCACCTCGCTGGGGCACGGCAGCGGCCCGGATGACCGGAAACGGCTCGGCCTGACCGGCGCCGGCCCGCTGCGGGTGATCACCGACCTCGGCGTGCTGGAGCCGGACCCGGAGACCCGCGAGCTGACCCTCACCGGGCTGCACCCCGGGATCACCGTCGAGCAGGTGCGCGCCGAGACCGGCTGGCCGCTCGCGATCAGCTCGGAGCCGCTGGTGCCCACGCCGGCGCCGACCGGCCGCGAGCTCGAGGTACTCCGCTCGCTGCGAACGGTGGGGCAGTAACTATGGCGATGGGAGACCGCGGCTCGGTGGCGCTGCACCACGTGATCGAGGGCCCGGCGGACGCACCGCCGCTGGTACTGCTCGGCTCGCTGGGCAGCGCGCTGGACATGTGGCGCCCGCAGCTGCCGGCGCTGACCCCGAACTGGCGGGTGATCCAGGTGGACCACCGGGGCCACGGCGGCTCGCCGGTCCCCGCCGGCCCGTACACGATCGCTGAGCTGGCCGGTGACGTGCTCGCGCTGCTGGACCGGCTCGAGCTGGACCGGGTGCACTTCGCCGGCCTGTCGCTCGGCGGCATGGTCGGCATGTACCTTGCCGCCGAGGCACCCGAGCGGATCGACCGGCTCGCACTGATGGCCACCTCGGCCGGCTACCCGGACAAGGCTCCGTGGGAGACCCGGATCGAGGCGGTGGCCCACGGCGGCACCGACGCGATCGCCGACGCCGTGGTGAGGAACTGGTTCACCGCCGACTTCGCCGCCGCGCACCCGGACACGGTGGACTGGGCGCGGGACTCGGTGCGCAAGACGCCGGACCTGGGTTACCTGGGCTGCTGTCAGGCGATCCGGGACTGGGACCACGTGGCGCGCCTCGGCGAGATCACCGCGCCGAGCCTGATGATCTGCGGCACCGACGACCCGTCCACCCCGGAGCAGCCGCACGGCGCCACCATCGCCGCCGGCATCCCCGGGGTGCGCTTCGAGCTGGTGCGGGCCGCGCACCTGCTCAACATCGAGCGGCCCGGCGAGGTGAACGCGCTGCTCACCGCGCACTTCGGCGGCTGAGCTACCGTGGCCCCGTGTCCGACGAGCTGGGTCCGAGCGAACTGCGGATCTCCGACCTGGACCGGGAACGGGCCTGCTCGCTGCTGGCCACCGCCATGGAGCAGGGTCGGATCTCCCCGGTCGAGTTCAGCGACCGCTGCGAGGCGTCCTGGGCGGCGCGCACCCGGGCCGAGCTGCTCGCGGTGCTGTCCGACCTGCCCGGCGGCCCGCCCCCGGAGCTGGCCCCGCTGGTCCTCGACGTGGCCTTCGGCCAGGTCCGGCGGACCGGCCGCTGGGCGGTACCGGAGCTGGTCCGGATCACCGGCCTCGGCCAGCGCACCATGCTCGACTTCACCGACGCGGTGATCCGGCGCCCCGAAGTGATCATCGAGGTTGCGGCCAACATGAGCGCCACCCGGGTGGTACTGCCGGCCGTCGCCGAGGTGGACACCGACGGGCTCGAGCTGGTCGCCGGCTCGGTACGCCACCGAGGCCCGAGTGGTCGCCCGGACCGGCCCCGGGGGCGGCTGCGCCGGCTGCTGCCCGGCGGCGGCCGGGAGCCCGACCCGGTGCTGCCCACCCAGTTCGTCCTGCGTGGGCGGGCCACACTCGCCTCGGTGACCGTCTGGCACCCGCGCGCCACCCGCCGCCGCTGACCGGGCGCTCCGCGTATCGGTCACACAGACCGGGTACCGGCCGCACAGACCCTGCAGACCCTGTGCCGGCGGCACCAGGTCTGTGCCAGCCACAGAGAGGCTAGCTCTGGGCCAGGTCGGCGAAGCGGCTGTAGTGCAGCTGGTGGGCCACCGTGATGGTGTTGGTGGGGCCGTTTCGGTGCTTGGCCAGGATCAGGTCCGCCTCGCCGGCCCGGGGGTCGTCGCGCTCGAAGGCGTCCGGGCGGTGCAGCAGGATCACCATGTCGGCGTCCTGCTCGATCGAGCCGGACTCACGCAGGTCGGACAGCATCGGCCGCTTGTCGGTGCGCTGCTCGGGGCCACGGTTCAGCTGGCTGATCGCCACCACCGGTATCTCGAGCTCCTTGGCCAGCAGCTTGATCTGCCGGGAGAACTCCGACACCTCCTGCTGGCGGGACTCCACGCGCCGCCCCGAGGTCATCAGCTGCAGGTAGTCGACCACCAACAGCTTGAGATTGTTGCGCTGCTTGAGCCGCCGCGCCTTGGCCCGGATCTCCATCATCGTCAGGTTCGGCGAGTCGTCGATGAACAGCGGCGCCTCGCTGATCTCGCTCATCCGCCGGGCCATCCTGGTCCAGTCGTCGTCGCTCATCCGCCCGGCGCGCATGTCGGTCAGCCTGATCCGGGCCTCGGCGGACAGCAGCCGCATCACGATCTCGTTGCGCCCCATTTCCAGGGACATGAAAGCGCTGGTCATGCCGTGCTTCACCGAACAGGAGCGGGCGAAGTCCAGCCCGAGGGTGGACTTGCCGAGACCGGGCCGGGCCGCGACCACGATCATCTGGCCGGGGTGCAGGCCGTTGGTGCAGGCGTCCAGGTCGACGAAGCCGGTGGGCACGCCGAGGGAGACCCCGCCTCGGGACGCGATCGCGTCGATCTCGTCCATGGTGGGCTGCAGCAGCTCTTCGAGAGCTACGTAGTCCTCGCTGGTGCGCCGCTCGGTGACGTCGTAGATGGCGGCCTGCGCGCGGTCTACCACCTCGTCCACCTGGGCACCGTCCGCGCCGTGGTAGCCCAGCTGCACGATTCGGGTGCCGGCCTCCACCAGGCGGCGCAGGATCGCCTTCTC
The DNA here is from genome assembly GCF_052566575.1 of Pseudonocardia sp. Cha107L01. Taxonomy (NCBI): domain Bacteria; kingdom Bacillati; phylum Actinomycetota; class Actinomycetes; order Pseudonocardiales; family Pseudonocardiaceae; genus Pseudonocardia; species Pseudonocardia sp. Cha107L01. Next base: position 1,140,498 of record NZ_CP199579.1, on the reverse strand, counting down.
CGCCACGATCTCGGCGTAGTAGGAGGCATTGGCCGCCGTGGGCACGGTGGCGATCAGCGTGTGCAGGTACGGCGCGCCGCCGAGGCGGACCAGGTCGCCGCGCCGCTCCAGCTCGGCGGAGATGGTGACCGGGTCGGCCGGCTCACCCCGGGTGTACAGATCGAGGATGCAGTCGTAGACCGTCTGGTGCGCCGGCCGGTAGAAGTCGTCGGGGCTCAGCACCTCCACGACGTCGGCGATGGCGTCCTTGCTGAGCAGCATGCCGCCCAGCACGGACTGCTCGGCCATCAGATCCTGAGGCGGCTGGCGATCGAACTCCGGCGGCGGCTCATCCGCCGACCGGACATGACGAGGCCGACCTGCCGGCCGTTCGTCGGGTACCGCCATCGCGCTGCCTTCCTCCCCCGTGATCGTTCTACCGGTCGTCCCCGACAGAACTGAAAGGCTTCGGGTGGACCGGTGGTCGCCCTTCATCCAGTCGGCGAGTCCATCCGCGTCCAGCCCGAGAAGGCAGGCTAGGGGTGTGCGGGCTGAGTAACCAAAACGCTCTGTTGACAACTCTGTTGATCAGTTGGGGACAACTCGGACAGCTCCCGCACAGAAAGCGTGCCCGATGTGGACAACCTGGGGACGGATTGCGCTATATCGGCCGTTTGCGCACGTCAGGACGGTTACGGTCGATGGGGACAAGTCACCCGAAATTACCCCGGCGTGTCCGGTAGAAATCCTTCTCCGGGCGTGTCCGGCGGGCCTCAGACTCTCAACCCACACCCAAGACTGAGGGTTCGTCAGCTACGCACAGCTACCGGCATGGCAGTGCCCCCGCCGCCAACTGTGGGCGACGGGGGCACCGGAAAAGCCGTCCGGGACACGATCGAGCGAACCGGTCCCGGTCCAGAACGGTCTGGCGATCAGCCGCGAGCGGTGACCTCAAGGGTCAGCTCGGCGTTGACCTCCGGGTGCAGCCGGACCGACGCTGAGTGCCGGCCGACCGTCTTGATCTGTGTCGGCAGCGAGACCGCTCGGCGGTCCAGCTGCGGGCCGCCGGCGGCACGCACCGCGTCCACCACGTCGGCCGGGGTCACCGAACCGAAGAGGCGACCGCTGTCGGACGCGGCCTTGGCAGCCAGCTTGACCGGCGGCAGCGCCTTGAGGGTCGCGGCCACCTCCTTGGCGTGCCCGAGGTCGCGGATCTGGCGGGCCTCGCGGCCCTTGCGGATCGCGGCGACCTGCTTCTCGGCGCCGCGGGTGGCCGGGATGGCCAGCTGCCGAGGCAGCAGGAAGTTACGGCCGTAGCCGTCTTTGACCTCGACGATGTCTCCGGGCGCACCCAGGTTCGACACGTCGGCGGTGAGGATCAGCTTCACTGTGATCTCCTAGCGGGCCGTCGAGGTATAAGGCAGCAAGGCCACCTCGCGGGAGTTCTTCACCGCGACCGCAACATCGCGCTGGTGCTGACGGCAGTTGCCGCTGACCCGGCGGGCCCGGATCTTGCCTCGATCGGAGATAAACTTACGCAGCAGGCCGGAGTCTTTGTAATCGATCTGCTGGTGCTTGTCCTTGCAGAATGCGCAGACCTTCGGCTTCGCGGTCTTGCGCAGAATGGGCTTGGCCATCGTGCGTTACTCCAAGATGTGGTTATTCAGTCTGTGTGGGCGATCAGCGCCCGGTGCGGGTCAGAACGGGGGCTCTTCGTCACTGCCGCCACCGCTGCCGCCACCGCTACCGGCGGCGGGTGCCGAGCCCCAGGGGTCGTCGGACGGGCCGCCGGCGCTGCCGCCGCCACCGAACCCGCCGCCGCCACTGCCCCGGCTGACCTTGTTCACCTTCGCCGTGGCGTAGCGCAGCGAGGGGCCGACTTCTTCGACCTCCAGCTCCACCACGGTGCGCTTCTCGCCCTCACGAGTCTCGTACGAGCGCTGCTTGAGCCGGCCGGACACGATCACCCGGGAACCTCTGGTGAGGGTCTCGGCCACGTTCTCCGCGGCCTGGCGCCAGATGTTGCAGCGCATGAACAGCGCCTCGCCGTCCTTCCACTCACCGCTCTGCCGGTCGAACTGGCGCGGGGTGGAGGCCACGGTGAAGTTCGCCACCGCGGCCCCGGACGGGGTGAAGCGCAGTTCCGGGTCGGCCGTCAGATTGCCGACCACAGTGATGATCGTGTCGCCTGCCATCGTCGGACCCCTGTTCTCAGTCGGCCGGAGTCGCGGCCGGAGCGGCCGGCTCTGCCGGGGTGGCCGGAGCAGCCGGAGCTGCCGGCGCGGGAACTGCCGGAGCAGCGGAGGCCGACGCCGGGGCGTCGGGGGCCGGGGCCGACGCCGGAGCGTCGGACGGCGCGGCCGTGGACGGCGCCGCGGCCACGTTGGCCGGGCCACCCGGAGCGGCGGCGCGCGCGGCAGCCCGCTTGCGCGTCTCCACCCGCATCACCTTGGTGCGCAGCACCGACTCGTTCAGCGACAGCTGACGGTCCAGCTCGGCGACCGTGGCCGGTTCGCAGGTGACGTCGAGCACCGCGTAGATGCCTTCGGCGTGCTTCAGGATTTCGTAGGACATCCGGCGCTTGCCCCAGACGTCGACCTTCTCGACCGTGCCGCCGTCGGCGCGGATTACCCGCAGAAACGCTTCCAGCGACGGGGTGATGGTGCGCTCGTCAAGATTGGGGTCGAGGATGACCATGAGCTCGTAATGACGCATGAGAACCACAAACCTCCTATGGACTCAAAGGGCGGCCGCGGTCCGTCCGCGGCAGGAGGGTCTCAACAGGCACCGACAATTGCCGAGGGGGCCTGCACGTACAGGTTAGCAATCGGGCCGCCGGGCACTCCGCGCCGGTCCCGGTGGACTGCGTAGGCTTGGCTGCCATGCGTATCGGGGCACACGTTCGATCCGACAGCGATCCGCTCGGCTCGGCCGACGAGTGCGGCGCGGACGCCCTCCAGTTCTTCCTCTCCGACCCACAGGGTTGGAAGAAGCCGCCGGCCCACCCGATGGCCGAGCAACTGCGCGACAGCGACAAGACGGTCTTCGTGCACTCGCCGTACGTGATCAATCTGGCATCGACGAACAACCGGATCCGGATCCCGTCCCGCAAGCTGGTGCAGCAGCACGCCGAGGGGGCGGCCCGAGTCGGCGCGGTCGGGCTGGTGGTACACGGCGGCCACGTCACCGTCGGCGAGGACGCCGGTGTCGGCGTCGACAACTGGCGCAAGTTCTTCTCCCGCCAGCACGACGAGGGCGGCTTCGCGGTGCCGATCCTGATCGAGAACACCGCCGGCGGCGACAACGCGATGGCCAGGCGGTTCGACGCGCTGGCCAGGCTCTGGGACGCGGTCGGCGAGTTCGACGCCGGGTTCTGCCTGGACACCTGCCACGCCTTCGCCGGCGGGGAGGACCTGGTCGACGTGGTCGACCGGGCCAAGGCGATCACCGGCCGGATCGACCTGGTGCACCTGAACAACTCCCGCGACGAGTTCAACTCCGCGCGGGACCGGCACGCCAACATTGCCGGCGGCACCATCGACCCGGACCAGCTGGTCGCGGTGTGCGCGGCCGCCGGCGCGCCGGTCGTGGTGGAGACCCCCGCCGAAGGGCAGGCCGCCGACATCGCGTTCCTGCGCGAGCGGCTGGGATGACAGCTGGCGACGAGCCCCGCCCGCCGGCGACCCCGACCGCCGAAGGCCCCCCCGGGCCGGCCGGCCGGACCGCCGCCGACGGCGATGCGGCGCGCCGGCTCGGCCGCGTCAGCCGGGGGGCCCTGGTGGTGCTCGTCCTGCTCACCGCGCTGACCATGCTGGTCAGCTACGCGAACAAGACCCGCTGCGTCGGCCCCGAGTTCGACCCGGCCGGTCGCTCCGCGCCGGACTACGAGGCACGCCACGACCGCGACCTCTGCTACACCGACATCCAGCACCTGTGGCTGGGTCGGGGGATCAACGAGCACCTGTTCCCCTACCTGCACGGCGGGATCACCCCGACCGGCTCACTGACCGGCGGCACGGTGGAGTACCCGGTGCTCACCGGGCTGCTGATCTGGGCCGGCGCGCTGGGTGCGCACACCGACGGCGAGTTCCTGCGGGACAGCGCGCTGCTGCTGGCGCCGTTCGGGCTGCTCGTGGGCTGGTTGCTCGGCGGGTTGTCCCGGTGGCGGGCGCTGATCTGGGCGATCGGGCCGCCGCTGCTGCTCTACGCGTTCCACAACTGGGACCTGCCGGCGGTCGCCTGCGCGGTGGCCGCGGTCGCGGTGCTGCACGGGCGCTCCGGGCCCGCCGCCGGACGCGACGAGCTGGTGCGCCGGGCCAGTTGGGCGGGCGTGCTGCTCGGGCTCGGGTTCGCCCTGAAGCTGTACCCGGGTGCGTTCGTGCTGCCGCTCGCGCTGTACGTGCTGACCGGCGGCGAGACCAGGGCCAGGAAGCTGGACTGGGCCGGCGCGCTGCGGGTGGTGGCGGCCAGCGCCGGGGTGGCGGTCCTGGTGAACTTGCCGTTCGCGCTGCTGGGTTACCGGGGCTGGCGCGCCTCGTTCACCTTCCAGGAGCTGCGCAAGGTCGACATGACCACGAACTCGGTCTGGTACTGGGCGTTCCGGCCGTACTCCGAGCCGGGCAACGCGCCGTTCCAGGCGATGGTCGACTGGCTGTCCCCGACGCTGGTGCTGCTGTCGTTCGCGGTGGCCGTCGGGCTCGGCTGGCGGCGCTACCGGCACACCGGCACGTACCCGTGGGTGCAGGTCAGCGCGGCGATGCTGGCCGGGTTCCTGCTGCTGCACAAGGTGCACTCGCCGCAGTACGCGCTCTGGCTGGTGCCGTTCTTCGTGCTGCTGCGGATCCGCTGGGGCTGGGTGCTGGGCTACCTGATCGCCGACGTGGCCATCGGGCTGGGCATCTTCCGCTACTTCTACGTGGTCAAGTCCGGCGCCGGCTTCGACATCTTCGACGGGCTGGCCGCGCAGGCGGTGATGGTCGGGGTGTGGGGACGGGCCGCGCTGCTGGTCGCCCTGTTCGGAGTGTTCCTGAAGACCGAGCCGACCTTCCGCACCGGTACCGGGGCCGGCGGCCCGGTTGGCTCAGCGCCAGGCAAAGACCGGCTGCTCGAGGTGTCCCACCCGCGTGGCGCGTCCGTGTAGCACCAGCTCGCGGAACTGGTAGAGCACCGCGCCGGTGGGGGCGTGCACGAACCTGCCCATCAGCGGCAGCCGGATCACCGGCGCGTCCGACTCCGGGATGCTGACGAAGATCGGCTCCACGTCCAGCTGGTCGAGCGGGATGCCGTAGACCGCGGCCACCTCGCCCCGGCGGGGATGCAGCGCGCGGTCACCGGGGCGGTCGGTCCCGCCGGCGTGCACCGGGCCGGCCCACAGCACCACCGGCGAGATGACGAACCCGGACCGGGTCGAGTAGTCGTCGAGCCGGCCGAGCACCGCGGCCTCGGGCAGCTCAAGCCCCAGTTCCTCGGCCAGCTCACGGCGGGCGGCGGTCACCACCGACTCGCCGGCGTCCACCCGCCCGCCCGGCAGCGCCCACTGCCCGGCGTGGGTGCGCAGCTTCGGTGCCCGGCGGGTGAGCAGCACCTGCACCGTGCCGCCGTCTGAGCTCCGGTCCGCGTCGCCGCCGTCCGTGCCGCCGTCCGTGCCGCCGTCCGTGCCGCCGCGCGTGCTCCCGCCGGTGGTGACCAGGGTGATCGCCACGGCGGCGGCGCGCAGGTCCGGACGGTCTTCGGTGGTGCGGTCGAACCCGGCCAGCGCGGCGCGGACGGACTCCTCGGTCAACACCCGCTCACTGTGCCACCGGTCCGGCCGCGCCGCCCGCCGCCGCCCGCCGGCCCCGCCGACCCGGGCCGTGATCCGCCGCCGCCGACCCCGGGCGCACTGACCGTCCGTAGTCGCAGAGACTGTCGGCGTGACGGACTGTAGGACGTCGGTGCCCGACTCACCGGCCTGTGCGACCGAAAGGGTGGCGGATGCTGGGTAACCGGAGTGGACGGCTCACCACCTGCGCGGTGCTCGTGGCGGCGACCGCGACCGTGGCGGCCTGCGCCTCGCCGGCGTCACCCGGCTCCGGGCCGACCGCCCCGGTCTCCGGGCTGGACCTGCCGGGCTACGACCAGGCGGTGCGCCCGCAGGACGACATGTACTCCTTCGCCAACGGCACCTGGCTGCGCAACACCCAGATCCCGCCGGACCTGTCCGAGTACGGCTCCTTCTCGATGCTGTCCCAGCGCGCCGAGGAGGACCAGCGCACCCTGATCGAGGGCGCCGAGTCGAGCACCGGCGCACCGGACGGCTCGAACCAGCGCAAGATCGGCGACCTGTACGCCAGCTTCATGGACACCGCCCGGCTGGACCAGCTGAAGGCGACCCCGCTGGCGCCCTACTTCGCCGCCGTCGACCAGCTGAACACCCCGATCGACCTGATCCGCCACCTCGGCGACATCGAACGCTTCAACGCCTCGGACCCGATCTCGATCGGCGTCACCCAGGACGCCAAGGACGCCACGCACTACGTCACCGAGGCGTCCCAGGGCGACCTCGGTATGCCGGACCGGGACTACTACCTCTCGCCGGACCCGAAGATGGCCGCGATCCGCGACAAGTACCGGGCCTACGTGGCCAAGATGCTGACGCTCGCGGGGCAGCCGGACGCCGACGCCAGCGCCGGGCGGGTGCTCGCCCTGGAGACCAAGCTGGCCCGGGCGCAGTGGACGAACGTGCAGAACCGCGACGCGGTGGCCAGCTACAACAAGTTCACCGTGACCAGCGCGACCCGCTCGACCGGCCTCGACTGGGCGGACTACCTGGCCGCCGCCGGCATTACCCAATCGGACCTGGTGATCAGCCAGCCCAGCTACTTCAGCACGCTGAGCGGCCTGCTGACCTCGGTGCCACTGGACACCTGGAAGCAGTACCTGCGCTGGAACCTGATCCGGGACCACGCGCCGTACCTGAGCCAGGACTTCGTCGACGCTCGGTTCGACTTCGTGGGCCGCACACTCGGCGGCCGACAGCAGAACCGGGAGCGCTGGCGGCGCGGGATCACGTGCGTGAACACCGCGATGGGCGAGGCGCTCGGCCAGCTGTACGTGGGCAGGTACTTCACCCCGGCGGCCAAGCAACGGGCGGACACGCTGGTCCAGAACATCCTCGGCGCGTACCGGACATCGATCGACAACCTGGACTGGATGAGCCCGCCGACCAAGGTGGCCGCCAAGGACAAGCTGGCCAAGCTGGCCGTGAAGATCGGCTACCCGGACAAGTGGAAGGACTACGGCTTGCTGCGGGTCGACCGGGCCGACCTGATCGGCAACCTGGACCGCGCGGCCCGCCTGGCGTACCAGCGGGACCTGGACAAACTGGGCAAACCGGTGGACCGGACCGAGTGGTTCATGACCCCGCAGACGGTGAACGCCTACTACAACCCGTCGATGAACGAGATCGTCTTCCCGGCCGCCATCCTGCAGCCGCCGTTCTTCAACGCGAACGCCGACGACGCGGTCAACTACGGCGGGATCGGCGGGGTGATCGGGCACGAGATCAGCCACGGGTTCGACGACCAGGGCCGGCACTACGACGGCGACGGCAACCTGCGCGAGTGGATGGCACCGGCGGACATCGCGGCCTTCACCGCGAAGACCCAGGCCCTGGTAGCGCAGTACAACGGCTACGCGCCGCTGCCCGGGACCCACATCAACGGCGCGCTCACGCTGGGCGAGAACATCGCCGACCTGTCCGGACTGACCGTGGCGAACCGGGCCTACGTCGCATCCCTTGGCGGCAAGCAGCCCCCGGTGCTGGACGGTTTCACCGGGGCGCAGCGCTTCTTCCTCGGCTACGCGCAGATCTGGCGCAGCAAGGAGCGCGACGAGTCGCTGCGGGACAGCCTGCTCACCGACCCGCACAGCCCCGGCCAGTTCCGCACGAACGGCGTGCTGCCCAACGTGGACGCCTTCTACCAGGCGTTCAACGTGCACGTGGGCGACAGCCTGTTCCGGACACCCCAGGACCGCATCCACATCTGGTGACCTCTTGAGTGGCGAGTGGTCCCCTGGGACCATTCGCCACTCACGGGACCTCAGCTCCGCGCACTCACCGGGTCCGGGCGGTAGGCGCGCACGATCAGGTCGGCGCAGCCGGCGGCGATGCTGCGCCGCAGGGCGGACGCGAGCGGTTGGGTGCCGTAGGCGGTGGCCACCCGTGCCTCGCTGATCAGCAGGTGGGAGAACTGGCGGGCCGCGCGCAGCGGGTCGGTCACCTCGAGCGTGCCGGCGGCGGCACAGCCGCGCAGGTAAGCGGCGATGCCGTTGTCCAGGGTCGGCTCGGCACCCTCGCGCCAGATCCGCTGCAACTCCGGGTGGTGCGGCAGCTCGGCGATGGTCAACCGGTGCAGCGCCGACACCGTGGGCGAGAGCACCACGTCCAGGATCGCCTCGCCGGCGTCGGTCAGGTCGGCGCGCGGGTCGCCGGAGTCGGTGACCAGCCCGTCGCGGACCGCGGGGAACGCGTTGCGGGCATCGTCCACGGCGGCCAGGAACAGCCGCTCCTTGTCGCCGAAGTGGCCGTACACGGTCTGTTTGCCGACACCGGCGACGGCGGCGATCGCGTCCACGCTGGTCCGGGTGAAGCCCTCCCGGCAGAACACCGCGACGGCGGCGTCCAGGATGGCGCGCCGCTTCACCGGTGAACGCCTCGGGTCCCGCACCTGCTCAGCCACGGCCGCAGCTTATCGGTTGTAAGACTGCACGGTCTCGTCTAGTTTCTGAGCGCGAGACTAGACCGTCAAGTCTCGTTCGGCGCGGGACCGCCCGAGGTTGTTACCGAGCTGCACAGGAGGCAGGCCGCGGGCCGCAAAAACCTGCCGGGTGTGCAGCTCGGTAACAACAGGCCGCGGGTGCTCAGGACCGCGCGCCACCGCCGGACCAGCGCGGCTCAGGACCGCGCGGCGGCGACCGGGGCGGGACCCGCCGGCTCGCGCCGCACGGGGGCCGGCCAGTCCGGGTCGTCGGTACCCAGCGCCCGGACCGGGTCGGTCTCCGGGTGCAGCACCGAACGGACCACCAGCACGCCGAGCAGCACCACCATGGCGTCCCGCAGCAGCACCATCACCAGGAACGGCTCCGGCGGCAGACCGCGGTCGTCCACCCCGAGGTAGTAGAACATCCGGGGCACCCAGACCAGCGCGTCCACCGTCATCCACGCCAGCAGCAGCCGCCACCGGGGCAGCGCGAGCACCGCGAGCGGCACCAGCCAGAGCGAGAACTGCGGGCTCCACGACTTGTTGACCAGCAGCGCGGCGGCCACCACCAGGAAACACAGGCTGGCCACCCGGGGTGGCTGGGGAGCGCGCCGGACCAGCACCCCGATGCCCACGCAGCACACCAGGAACAGCCCGAGCACCACCAGGTCCAGCCGCACCGGGGTCTGCCCGGGCTGCTGCTGACCGTCGAAGCCCAGCCAGCCGGTGAAGTAGCTCAGCACGAAGTAGATCGAGTCGGGCTCCGGCGCACCCCGCACCCCGGTCCGGAACAACTCCAACCAGCCCGGCGTGAACGCCACCGCGACCGGCGCGTTCAGCACCAGCCAGGTCAGCCCGGCGGCAACCGACGCGCGCAGCGCCGGAGCGGCCTGGTGGCGCCGCCAGCCCAGCAGCAGGAGGGGGAACAGCAGCAGGACCGCATACAGCTTGGCCGCCGTGGCCACCCCGAGCAGCATCCCGGCCAGCACCGGGCGGCCGCGACCGAATGCGTACAGCCCGCCCGCCACCGCGGCCACCGCGATCGCGTCGGTACCGGTGAACACGTGCAGCAGTGCCAGCGGTGAGATGGCCACCAACACGGCATCCCACGGCCGCTGCGGGCGCTGCCGGCGCACCGCCCACACCACCACCAGCCAGAGCGCCGCGAAACACGCCGCCACCAGGTCGAAGAACACCACCTCGGGAAGCCCGGTCGGCAGTCCACCGGACGCCGCGTGCTCCTCGTAGTGCATGGTCAGCCGGGCGGTGGCCCACAGGAAGAAGCCGGTGACCACCGGGTAGTCCATGTAGTGCACGGTGTCGGCGGAGGTACCGGGTTCGTCGTTCCAGTGCGCCTGGTAGGGCAGCTGGGTACCGGTCAGCCGGTAGTCGGAGTAGAGCGTGACGACGTCGCTGTAGCACATCGAGACGTACTGCCGGCCGTCCTGCCAGTCCAGCGCCAGCTTCCCGGTCGGGCCGGGGTGCTGTTGCACACACGGCGCCTTGACCAGCCAGCCCATCGACAGCACCAGCACGGCGGCCAGCAGGACGACCCGCAGCGGCGTCCAGAACCGGGCCCGGCCGACGACCGCGTGCCGGCCGAGCGGGCCACCGATCACCGCACTGGCGGCCACCGCGACCGGCTCGGTCCAGGTCGGGACCACCCGCGCCGGGGGTGGCGGCTCGCTCGGCACAGCTCCAGGACCTCTCGGGTCAGTTGTTGCCGGAGTTACCGGAGTCGCCGTTGTTGTTGCCGTTGTTGCCGTCGTTGCTGCTGCTGTTGCTGTCGCTGTTGCCCCGGTTGTGACGCCGACTCAGGCCGCCGATCGGGTCGCCGTTGTCGTCACAGGCCACGAAGTCACACGGATCCTGGCCGCCGAACAGGTCGTTGCGGCTGCTTCCGTTGTCACCGCTGTTGTCACTGTTCGGGTCGTTGCTCGAGGAGGCGTCGGTCGAGCCCTCGTCCGGCGGCGTGCCCAGCGGGACGAACGTGCTGAACTGCTCGACCGGCTTGTTGCGCAGCGCGGCGTTCATGAACTGCTGCCAGATGGTGCCGGGCACCATCCGGCCGTAGATCGGCCGGCCGGCCGAGGTCTTGATCGGTGAGTTGTCGTCGGTGCCGACCCAGACCGAGGTGGCGATGGACGGGGTGTAACCGACCGTCCAGGCGTCGTTGTTCTGGCCCTCGATGCGGCTCTGCGTGGTACCGGTCTTGGCGGCCACCGGGCGGCCACCGGACAGCGGGATCAGCGAGCCGCTGGCCACGTTCATCATCGACTCGGTGACGTTGCGCGCCACCTGCTGGTTCATCCGCTGCTCACCGGGATCGGTGCCGCCGTCATAGAGCACCCGGCCGTCCGCGGTCTCCACCTTGGTGATCATGTGCGGGGAATGGTAGACCCCGTTGTTGGCGAAGGTGCTGTACGCCGCGGCCATGTCGCCGGGGTGCACCTCCTTGTCACCCAGCGCGATGCCGGCGGTGGGGTTGGGCAGCAGCTCGTCCGGGATGCCGGCCTGGTGCGCCGCCTGGACCACCGCGCTCGGGCCGACCTGGACCGCGAGCTGGTAGAAGATCGTGTTGATCGACTTCGTCATGGCGGTCTTCAGGTCGCAGCTGTCGCAGCTGTCGCCGTCGGAGTTGGACACGGTCTGGCCGGCGATGGTCTGCGGCGACGAACCGTCGAACGTGGTGCCCAGCCCGACCGGCGGGCTCTTCTCCAGCGCCGCCGCCATCACGAACGGCTTGAACGACGAACCCGGCTGCTTGAGCACCTGGGCATAGTCCAGCCCGACGCCGTTCTCACCGCCGTAGTAGGCCAGGATGCCGCCGGTGCGCGGGTCGATCGAGACCATCGCGGTGCGCAGGTTGGACGGCTGCGCCTTCATCACCTTGTCGGAGATCGCCTGCGCCTGCTTCTGCAGCGACGGGCTGATCGTGGTGGTGATCTTCAGGCCCTCTTGGTTGAGCTCCTGCTCACTGATCCCCTTGCTCTCCAGCTCGGCCTTGATCTGGGTGTAGATGTGCCCGCGCGCGTCGGTGGGGATGCCGCCGGCCGGCGGCTTGGGCGCGAGCGTGGTGGGGAACCGGGCGCTGGCGCGGTCGGCGGCGCTCAACCAGTGCTGGGTCACCATGCCGTCCAGCACGAAGTTCCACCGCTCGGTGGCCTTGGCCGGGTTCTTCGCCGGGTCCCACCGTGACGGCGACTGGATCATCCCGGCCAGCAGTGCGCCCTGGGAGACGGACAGCTTGTCGGAGTTCACGCCGAAGTAGGCCTGGCTGGCGGCCTGGATGCCGTACGCGCCGCGCCCCAGGTAGATGGTGTTGAGGTAGTCCTCGAGGATCTGGTCCTTGCTGTATTCCTTGGAGATCTTCGCGGCGAGCACGAGCTCCTTGTACTTGCGGAACAGCGAGTACTGGTCCTGCCCGGTGGTGATCTTGATGTACTGCTGGGTGATGGTCGAGCCGCCGCCCCGGCCGCCGGTGAGCTGGTTCCAGACCGCCCGCCCGAGGCCCATGATGTCGAAGCCGGGGTTGGACAGGAAGGAACGGTCCTCCGCGCTCATCACCGAGTACCGCACCGACTGGGGCACCTGGCTCAGGTTCACCTTGATGCGGTTCACGTTGCCGCTCGGCACGATCTTGGCGAGCTCGGTGCCGTCGGCATAGTTCACCTCGGCCACCTGGCTGGTCGCCACGTCGTCCGGGGTGGGCGCGGGGAAGATCAGCCAGCCGATGGCGAAGGCCACGATCGGTCCGAGTACGAACAGTGCGGCCAGCACCAGCGTTAGCTTGCGGAACCGCGCCCAGCCGGTTTTGCGGGGCTGGCCACCGTGACCACCGCCACCACCGGCGCCGCCGTGGCGCGGCGGTACCGGGCCCGGCGGGCCGCCGCCGCCCGGCGCGGCCAGTGGCGGGTTCGGCTCGATCCGGGTCGGCCGGCCCCGGCGGTAGGGCGGTGCCTGTGGTGGAGCGGGCGCCCGGCCGGCGGCGGCGACCGCGTGCGAGGCCGGGCCGTCGAAATGGGTCAGCAGCTCCGGTTCGATACCGGGGTTGGCCGCCCGCCCGGCGGGGCCGGGGGGAGGTGGCGGTTGCGCCGGGTCGAAGCGGCGTGGGCCCACGCTGGCGCCGCGCCGTGGCGCCATCGGACGCCGCGGTGGAGGCGGGACCTGCGGTGGCAGGCCGGGCGGGGCGGCGTGCGCGGGCACGGGCCAGCCCGGCGGCTCGGCCCGACCTCGGGGATCGCGCTGGTCGTTCACGTCGACTCCATTCAGCGGCGACCGGTAGCTCGGGGCCGGCGCTGTCGGCGCTCGGGGTCTCGGTCGTGCCGCACGACCGAGTGGCGGTAGGGGCCGGTCACTCGGCGGCGGTCCTTCTTCGCGCCCCGGGGCCGGGGGCCTCGGAGGTGCCCAGTACATACGACTGGACCAGATGGTTCCAGTTGCAGGTGCGGCACACCTCGACCACGTAGACGGAGAAGTCGTGGTGGGTGGCCGCCATCCGCTCGAGCTCATCGGGTGTGCGAGCCGAGCCGGAGACGTGTTTGAGGCCGTCACCGAACACCCAGGAGACCTCGGTGAGCCGTTCCTTGCGGCACACCGGGCAGGTCACCTCGGAGGGTTCACCGTGGAAGCGGGCCGCTCGCAACAAGTACGGACTGGCGTCACAGACCTGGGCCACGCCGACACGACCGGCGTACACGTCGGCCAGCAAGGACCGGCGTTGCAACGCATAGTCGACGATCTGTCGCGGACTCCGCACCCGACCAGGGTACGCGGGACCACTGACGCGCCTCCCAGGGACGGCGAAACCGGGCAGCCGTACCCGACTCGGGGGCGAACGGCAGGTGTCCTGCCCTGACCAGGGCGGCAAACACCGCTGGAGGTGAGCCACACCACGTCATGTCTCCGCCTGATGTATCGGAGCGATACAGTGGGGCACTCCATCGCCAATGTGTTCCGCGAGTGACCCGCGGGCGCCACGGACCCGGAGGAGGGCAGCTTGCTCGATTTCGCGGTACTCGGGCTGCTCTACGAGGCCCCGATGCACGGCTACGAGCTGCGCAAGCAGCTCGGCGTCCGGCTGGGCGGGTTCCGCGCCTTCTCCTACGGATCGCTCTACCCGGCACTGCGCAGGCTGGTCCGCGACGGGCTGATCAGCGAGGACACGGCGGAGCCCGGCGAAGAGCCGACCGGCTCCTGGTCGCGACGCAGCCGACGCCGGGTGTACCACCTCACCGCCGAGGGCAAGGAACGGTTCGCCGAGATGTTGGCCGACGCCGGCCCGCAGACCTGGGAGGACGACAGCTTCGGTATCCACCTGACCTTCTTCGCCCGCACGCCGGCCGAGACCCGGATGCGGATCCTGGAGGGTCGGCGACGCCGGGTCGAGGAACGGCGCGAGGGGCTGCGCTCGACGCTGGGTCGGGCCGGCGAACAGATCGACCGATACACCCGGGAGCTCCACCAGCTGGGCCTGGACGCCAGTGAGCGCGAGGTCCGCTGGCTCAACGAGCTGATTGCCCACGAGCAAGCCGAGCAGCGTGACACCACACAGGACCTGACATGACTTATAAGGAACCGCACAAGGAGGACCCGGCCGTGAACTCACCCGCCCACGAGGTACGAGTCGCCGTTGTCGGCGTCGGCAACTGCGCCGCGTCGCTGGTGCAGGGAGTGCAGTACTACGCGGACGCCGACCCGACCGCCCGGGTTCCCGGGCTGATGCACGTCGACTTCGGCGGTTATCACGTCCGGGACATCCGCTTCGTCGCCGCGTTCGACGTGGACGCCAAGAAGGTCGGCCGCGACCTGTCCGAGGCCATCGGGGCGTCCGAGAACAACACCATCAAGATTGCCGACGTGCCGCCGCTGGGCGTCACTGTGCAGCGCGGTCCGACGATGGACGGGCTGGGCCGGTTCTACCGGGAGACCATCACCGAGTCCGACGAGCAGCCGGTCGACGTGGTCGCCACGCTGCGCGAGGCCCGGGTCGACGTGCTGGTCGCGTACCTGCCGGTGGGCAGCGAGGACGCCGACAAGTTCTACGCGCAGTGCGCCCTGGACGCCGGGGTGGCCTTCGTGAACGCACTCCCGGTATTCATCGCCTCCAACCCGGAATGGGCGGAGAAGTTCCGCGCGGCCGGCCTGCCGATCATCGGCGACGACATCAAGTCGCAGCTGGGGGCAACCATCACGCACCGGGTCATGGCCAAGCTGTTCGAGGACCGCGGTATCCAGCTGGACCGCACCATGCAGCTGAACGTCGGCGGCAACATGGACTTCCTGAACATGAAGGAACTGGAGCGACTGGAGTCGAAGAAGGTCTCCAAGACACAGTCGGTGACTTCTCAGTTGTCCTCCGATATCGGCAAGGACAACATTCACATCGGGCCGTCGGATTACGTCTCCTGGCTCGACGATCGCAAGTGGGCCTACGTGCGCCTGGAGGGCCGGGCGTTCGGTGACGTCCCGCTGAACCTGGAGTACAAGCTGGAGGTCTGGGACTCGCCAAACTCGGCCGGCATCATCATCGACGCCGTCCGGGCCGCCAAGATCGCCCTGGACCGGGGTATCGGCGGGCCGGTGCTATCGGCCAGCAGCTACTTCATGAAGTCCCCGCCGGAGCAGTACTCGGACTCTGTGGCCCGTGACTCGGTGGAGTCCTTCATTCGCGGTGAGTAGCCTCTGACCTGCACAGATGTCCTTATCAACCGGGGAACTTTCCATTGTGAAAGTTCCCCGGTTTGCTTTCTATAAGCTAGTAATACGTTGGGCTGATCGGCCGATCGCGAAGGCCTGAGCTGCAGATATAGGTCAGATAACGATCGGTTCCGCGATGAAAACGGTTGAATAACGAAAACATTAGAGAACGATTAGTGACATCCATCACGAAACAATATCGTTCAAATGTGATCTGCATCATAGTTTCTATTCAATAAACTTCGTAACTTCTGTTCGGCCCCACGGCAACGCGCCACCCGACCCCGGGTGGACACGGCGGGGCCACCGTCGATCGGACCCGCAACTACCGCCAGGCGGCGGCACGGAGCGGGTCAGCGGTCCCGCCCGGACGCTCCCCTTTCATCACCCAGGGGGGTACCGGTCGGCCTCGACCGCCTCTCGGCCGCTCACCTGCGGCCCGGGTGGCCGGGGCAGCGACTCGATCGACGGGCGCCACGAAGGAGCTCGGAGTCTGTGCCGCACCATCCTGAAGCGTTCTGGACCGGGGCAACCGCCACGGCCAAGCCCACTCTCAGGGCGAGCGCGTTGGTCAAAGCCACCGCCGCTACCGCGACCGTTGCCGCGTTGTTCGCGGCCGGCTCCGCTGACTTCCCCACCTCGGTCGGCCGACTGGGTTACTCGGACCACCTGAGCACCCCGGCCATCCACCTGCCGTTGCACGCCATGCCCACCCCCGCCGCGATCCACCCGGCGGCCGTACCGGCCCTGTCAGCGGCCAGCGCGGCGGTCCCGGGGCCCGGGGCCATCCCGGTCGCACTGGCAGGCCGCACGGCCGCCTCCGTCGCGGCCCTCGCGGCCACCCCGCTGTGGCCGAACCACCCGGCACTGCTCAACGCCGCGCTCACCGCCGCCCGGCCGCCGGCCGCGGCGGTCCCGGCTGTGGCGGCCGCCCCGGCTGTGGCGGCGGTCCCGGCCGCTCCGCCGGTAAAGATCGCACCGCCGCCGTCGAAGGGGTCCCGCGCTCTGGCGGCCGCGCTGACCGCCAAGGGCACCCCGTACGTCTGGGGTGGCGCCAGGCCGGGTGGCTTCGACTGCTCCGGGCTGATGCTGTGGTCGTTCAAGAAGGCCGGCGTCTCGCTGCCGCACAGCAGCTCCGCGCAGAGTGTCATGGGCCAGCCGGTGTCCCGGGCCAACCTGCAGCCCGGCGACCTGGTGTTCTTCTACAGCCCGGTGAGCCACGTTGGCATCTACGTGGGCAACGGCCAGGTGCTGAACGCGCCGCAGACCGGCGACGTGGTGAAGCTCAGCCCGATCAGCCGCATGCCGTTCCACAACGCCCGCCGGATCACCTGAGCACTGGCTTCGGGCCTCGGTCTTCGGGCTTCGGGCTTCGGGGCTCGGGCTTTCGGGCCTCAGGCCGAAAATCGGGCCGGCTGACCGCCCGTTCTACCTTTACTCTCGGCGTCGACAAAGGCGCAGAGCGGTGATGGGGAGGACGCGGTGGCCAGCGGTACCGGTCCACACGAGGAGCACCTCCGGGCCAGGGAGCACCTCCGGGCCAGCGACTCGGACCGCCAGCGGGTGGCCGACCGGCTGCGCCAGGCAGTGGACGAGGGCCGACTGACCCTGCTGGAGTACGACGAGCGGCTCGGCGCCGCGTACGGCTCGCTGACCTACGGCGAACTGGCCAAGGTCACCAGCGATCTGCCGGACGCGGCGCCCGGGTCGTCGATCCTCCCCGCCGAGGGTGGCGGCTCCGCGGGCAGCGGGTCCGCGGGCAGTGGGTCCGCGGGCAGTGGGTCCGCGGGCAGTGGGTCCGCGGGTACGGCCTCACCGGTCCCGGCCGGGGGCGCGGAGCCGGCCGGCCGGACCAGGGCCTACCTGATCCAGCAGGGGCGGGGCTGGCTCGGCGGCGCGGTCATCACCAACGGCATCTGGGCCGCGACCTCCGGGTTCGACTGGCACAGCTACTGGCCGGGCATCGTGCTGCCGATCTGGGCGGTCGCCATCCTGGCCGGGGTCATCAAGGGCGATCACCACAAGGACCCGGACCAGCGCGACCGCGACCGCGACCGGGGACACCTGGGCCGGGGGCCGCACCGGACGGACTGACACCACGCCCGGCTTTACCGGTGGACGCCGGGGGACGCCCGGAGAGCCGTGTTGCGTATACCTACGCAGAGCTGCTCTGCGTAGGTACACGCAACGGCGGGGTCAGAGCACGATGTTGACCAGCCGGCCGGGCACCACGATCACCTTGCGCGGACTGCCGCCGTCCACCAGCGCAACGATCTTCTCGTCGGCCAGCGCGGCGGCCTGTACCGCCTCCCGGTCCGCGTCGGCAGGCACGGTGATCCGGGACCGGACCTTGCCGTTGACCTGGATCGGGTACTCCACGGTGTCGGCCACCAGGTACCGCTCGTCCGCCACCGGGAAGGGCGCGTAGGCCAGCGTCTCCTCGTGCCCCAGTACCGACCACAGCTCCTCGGCGATGTGCGGGCACAGCGGCGCCAGCATCAGCACCAGCGACTCCGCCACCGGACGCGGCACCGAGCCCGGCTTGAGCACCTTGGTCAGGTGGTTGTTCAGCTCGATCAGCTTCGCGGCGGCGGTGTTGTAGTGCAGTGCCGCGTAGTCGGTGTGCACGCCGTCGATGGTCCGGTGCAGCAGCCGCAGGGTGTCCTCGTCCGGCTCGACGCCGTCCAGCACGGCGGCCTGCCCGGTCTGCTCGTCGACCAGGTTGCGCCACAGCCGCTGCAGGAACCGCTGCGAGCCGATCACGTCCCGGGTCGACCACGGGCGGGAGACGTCCATCGGCCCGGTGGACATCTCGTACAGCCGGAACGTGTCCGCGCCGTACCGATCGCACATCTCGTCCGGGGTCACCACGTTCTTCAGTGACTTGCCCATCTTCCCGTACTCACGCCGGACCGGCGCACCGTTCCACGTGAAACCAGGGGTGCCGCCGGCACTCTCGGCTTCGACCACCTCTTCGGCGGGCACGTAGGTGCCGCGCGCGTCGGTGTAGGCGTAGGCCTGGATGTAGCCCTGGTTCAACAGCCGGCGGAACGGCTCCTCGGAGCTGACGTAGCCCAGGTCGAACAGCACCTTGTGCCAGAACCGGGAGTACAGCAGGTGCAGCACCGCGTGCTCCACGCCACCGACGTACAGGTCCACGCCGCCCGGGTCGGCCGCGCCGTGCCGGGCCGGGTCCTTGCCCATCCAGTAGCGCTCGACGTCCGGGTCGCAGAACGTCTTGCTGTTCGTCGGGTCCAGGTAGCGCAGCGGGTACCAGCAGGAACCGGCCCACTGCGGCATGGTGTTCGTCTCGCGGCGGTAGTGCCGGACACCCTGACCCGTGGCGGAGCCGGCGACCGGGCCCAGGTCCAGGTCGACCTCGACCCACTCGGTGGCCCGGGACAGCGGCGGCTCCGGCTGGGTGTCGGCGGCGTCGGGGTCGTAGCTGCGCGGCGAGTAGTCGTCGATCTCGGGCAGCACCACCGGCAGCTGGTCCTCCGGCAGCGGCAGCGGGCCGTACTCGTCGTGCACGATCGGGAACGGCTCGCCCCAGTAGCGCTGCCGGGAGAACAGCCAGTCGCGCAGCTTGTACTGCACCACCGACTCCCCGGCGCCCTTGCCGGCCAGCCAGTCGATGATCACCCGCTTGGCGTCCGCGACGTCCAGGCCGTTCAGGCTGACCTCGTCGTTCGCCGAGTTGATCGCCGGGCCCGCGCCGGTGTACGCCTCGCCGTCGAAACCGTCGGAAGGCGCCACGGTGCGCACGATGTCCAGCCCGAACTTCACCGCGAAGTCCCAGTCCCGCTGGTCCTGGCCGGGCACCGCCATGATCGCGCCGGTGCCGTAGCCCATCAGGACGTAGTCGGCCACGAAGACCGGGATGACCGCGCCGTTCACCGGGTTGGTCGCGTAGCCGCCGGTGAAGACGCCGGTCTTGTCCTTGTTCTCCTGGCGGTCCAGCTCCGACTTGCGCCCGGCGGCCACCCGGTAGCTGGCCACCGCCTCGGCCGGGCTGGCCGCGCCGGCGGTCCACCGGTCGTCGACGCCGTCCGGCCATGCTCCGGTGGCCAGCGCATCGACCAGCGGGTGCTCAGGCGCCAGCACCATGTAGGTGGCGCCGAACAGCGTGTCCGGGCGGGTGGTGAAGACCTCGATGCTCTGGTCGACACCGGTGACCGGGAAGCGCACGGTGGCGCCCTCGGAGCGGCCGATCCAGTTGCGCTGCATGGACTTCACCGAGTCCGGCCAGTCCAGCCGGTCCAGATCCTCGGCCAGGCGGTCCGCGTACGCGGTGATCCGCATCATCCACTGCTTCAGGTTGCGGCGGAACACCGGGAAGTTGCCCCGCTCGCTGCGCCCGTCCGGGGTGACCTCCTCGTTGGCCAGCACGGTGCCCAGCCCGGGGCACCAGTTGACCGGCGCCTCGGACAGGTAGGTCAGCCGGTACGAGTCGATCAGCAGCCGGCGCTGCACCGGCGAGCGCTGCTCCCACGGCTCGGTACCGGCCGGAACCGCCCGGGTGCCGGCGGCGAACTCCGCCTCCAGCTCGCTGATCGGGCGGGCCCGGCTCGTGTCCGTGTCGTACCAGGCGTTGTAGATCTGCAGGAAGATCCACTGAGTCCAGCGGTAGAACTCGACGTCCGTGGTCGCCACCGAGCGGCGGTCGTCGTGCGCCAGTCCCAGCTGGTGCAGCTGGGTGCGGTAGCGCTCGATGTTCGCCTCGGTCGTGGTCCTCGGGTGCGTGCCGGTCTGCACCGCGTACTGCTCGGCAGGCAGCCCGAAGGCGTCGAAGCCCATCGTGTGCAGCACGTTGTGGCGGGTCATCCGCAGGTAGCGGCCCAGCACGTCGGTGCCGATGAAGCCCAGCGGGTGGCCCACGTGCAGCCCGGAGCCGGACGGGTAGGGGAACATGTCCAGCAGGTAGACCTTGTCGCCCCGCGCGGCGGCCAGCTCCGGGTCGCCCAGCTCACCACTCGGGTTGGGCGCGTTGAAGGTGCCGTGATCGCGCCAGTGGTCCTGCCAGCGGCGCTCGATCCGACCGGCCAGCGCGGCGGTGTACCGGAACGGCGGCGCGTCCTCCGGTTCGCGCGCGGTCGCGGCCGCGCTCGACGCGGTGGTATCGGTACTCATGTGTCTCCGGTCCTCCTGATCGGGCCGCCGCTGTCGGTGTCGATCCGACCGCGGCGCGGTTCGCCCTGCCTGCATCCGCACTGCTGAGAATGGAAAAACCCCTCCGCCGAGAGGCATGAGGGGTCGGCCGCGCCGGCGTGGAATTCGCTCAGCGCGGCTCGATAAGCAGCAGGCGGGCCGCTAGCACGTCTCCAGGGTAGCTCGCGAGCGCGACGGGGCCCGCATCGGTTCCCCGCCGCGCCTGGCGCTTTGTCCGGTCCGGTTAGTCTGGTCCGGTGGCTGGTCAGGCATTAGGGGTGATCGCCGGGCTGCTCGTGCTCGGCGGGCTGGCGCTGGCGGTGGTCGGGATACTCGGCTGGCGGCGGCGGCTGCCGCGCAACCGGTTCGCCGGGGTGCGCACGGTCAACACGCTGCGCGACGACGAGACCTTCGCGGTCGGCAACCAGATCGGTGCGCCGCTGTCGATGGCCGCCGGCGCGGTCGCGGTGCTCGGCGGGCTCGCGGTACTGGCCACGCCCTCGACCGCGGTGCGGCTGACGCTGATCGTGCTCGCCGCGCTCGGTGCCCTGGTACTGACCGCGGTCGGCGGGGTGCTCGGGGACAGGGCGGCGAAGCTGGTGCCGGTGCCCACCCTCGGCGGCTGCAGTGGGGTGTGCGCCGGGTGCAGCCTGGTGGACGGCTGTGGCTCGGCTGGCTCAGGCGACTCGGTTGGCTCAGCTGACTCGGGTGGCTCGGACGCCGCGAGTGCTGGCAATGGCGCGCGCGCTGTGACCAAGGACACCGTGAGCGCGGATGCCGGGAGCAGCTCCGACGTCACGTCGGACGAGCCCTCGTCCAACTGACCCGCTCAGCTGAACGGGTTGACGCCCTGCAGCTCCAGCGACTGGTCGGTGAAGTACTTGCAGCCGTTCTGCACGATGCCCCGCTGACACTCGTCGCGGTACTGCTTCTCCCACGCCGTCATCGGGCGGCCGAGGGTCCACGGCCCGGTCGCCGGGGTGGCCTTCGGCGTCGAGCCGACCGACTGACCGGGCCCGGCCGTCCCAGCCGTGGACGAGGCGGTCGGCAGCACGGCCGAGTTCGGCCCCGGTGGCACCGCCCCCGGCGCGGTGTAGTCCTCGGACGGCTTGAACCGGGCGCAGCCGGTGAGCAGGGTCAGCGCCAGGCCGGCGAGCGCCAACGCGGCGCCCCGGTGGACCCGCGATGACCTGGACAGACTGCGCACCGGCCAAGTGTGCGCGCCGGAGGCGGACCCGCGCCAAGCGATTGGTGTGAACCAGCTGCTCGAACGGGTGGGACTACCAGCTCGGTCAAGCGGTCAGTTGGCCGCTACGTCGGCCGGGAAGGTGGACAGCAGCGCGAGCGGCATGCCCTGGCGGCGCAGCACCCGCCCCCACAGGTCACCGCTGCCGGAGGCGAGCACGTCGTCCGGCAGAGCCGGCACCAGGATCCAGTCGCCCCGGCCGATCTCACCGGCCAACTGACCGGAGTTCCAGCCGGAGTAACCGGCGAACACCCGCAGGCCGCGCAGCCGAGGCGCCAGCTCGGCCGGGTTCGAGTCGAGGTCCACGAGTGCCACTGGTCCGCGCACCGCGACGACCCCGCCGATCGTCGCCGGGTCGTGCCCCGGACGGAAGGCGGCCAGGCACAGCGCGGTCTTGGCGTCCACCGGGCCGCCCACGAAGACCGCCCTCGGTCGGGTGGTGTGCGGCGCCCATGCGGGTAGCACCTCCTGCACCGAGACGTCGCTCGGCCTGTTCAGCACGACACCCAGGGTGCCCTCGCCGCGGTGTTCGATCACATAGACCACGGTTCGCCGGAAGTTCGGGTCGGACAAGCCCGGCGTCGCCACCAGCAAAGTCCCCGGCTCGACGTCGCGGTCCTCTTCCGCCCGCCCGTGCGCCGCCACGTCGCTCATCGTTTCATCCTCCAGTGCCCACGTGACAGCCGTGTAATCATGACACTCTGTCGAGCCTTTCGGTGACTCCATACCCAACGCCTAATACCGGCCCGCGGGGACCAGGGGAGGCGTTAGCCTTGAGCCTCGTGGGTTCGGGTCAGCGAGTAGCTGGAGATGACATCAACCGGGTCGGAAACGTCAAGGGAGACACGCGCCGCAATCGGCTCGGTCTTCGCGGGCTGCTCGGTACCCGGGGTTTCCGCAGGTTACTGGTGGTGCGGTTCGCCGCGCAGTGGGGCGACGGGATGTTCCAGGCCGCGCTCGGCGGCGCGGTGCTGTTCAACCCCGAGCGCGAGGCCGACCCGATCGCCGTAGCCATCGGGCTGGCCGTGCTCTTCCTGCCGTACTCGATCATCGGCCCGTTCGCCGGCGCACTGCTGGACCGTTGGGACCGCCGCCGGGTGCTGTGGGCGGCGAACCTGGTGCGTGCGGTCCTCACCGTTGTCGTCGCGGTGCTGGTCGCCACCGGCGTCGCGGGCGCGCCGCTGTACCTGGGTGCGCTCGCCGTCACCGGGGTGACCCGGTTCGTGCTGGCCGGGCTGTCCGCCTCGCTGCCGCACGTGGTCGAGGAGAAGCACCTGGTCGAGGCCAATGTGGTGGCGGCGACCGCCGGGGCCGCGATCGCCGCGATCGGCGGGGCCTGTGCCATTGCGCTGCGCGGCGTGTTCGGCGCGGACAACCCGGGCTCGGCCACCATCACGGTGATCGCCTCGCTCGGCGCGGTGGCCGCGGCGCTGGTCGCCGTCGGTTTCCGCCCCGGCGTGCTCGGCCCGGACGAGCGCACCGAGGCCAAGCGCGCGATCGTCGCGGTGGCCCGGGGCCTGGTCGACGGGGCGCGGGCCACCGCCCGGGTGCCCAGTGCGTCGGCATCCTTCGCCGCACTGGTTGCGCACCGGTTGGCGTTCGGGGTGTCCACGCTGCTGATGCTGCTGCTTTTCCGGCACGGCTTCACCAGGCACGGCGTGCTGCTCACCGGGATGGGTGGCATCGGCGAGATGGTGGCGGTGGCCGCCGCCGGGCTGGGCGCGGCCGCCGTGGCCACACCGTGGCTGGCGCACAAGGTCGGCCGGTCGGGGGCGATCCGGATCGCCCTGGTCATCGCCGGCCTGACGTCGCTCGTGCTCGCCATGCACATCCGGATGGAGGCCGCGCTGATCGGCGCGTTCCTGCTCACCGGCTGCGGGCAGATCGTCAAGCTCTGCGCCGACTCCGCCGTCCAGAGCGAGGTGGACGACGACACCCGCGGCCGGGTGTTCGCGCTCTACGACGCGGTGTTCAACATCGGCTACGTGGTGGCGGTGGCGGCCGCCGCGCTGCTGTCCCCGCCGACCGGCCGCTCACCGTTGCTGCTGGTGCTGGCCGCCGCGTGCTACTTCGTCGGGCTGGGTGGCCACGAGCTGCTGCACCGCCGCACCCCGCGTACCGCCAAGGCCGCCGACGCCGCCCTCACCGGCCCGTAGCTCCCCGTCCCGTAGCTCCCCGCGAGTCGGGGCTCTCAGCACACCGAGTCGGGCATCTCAGCACACCTGCGTGCGGTGCGGGCCCGTGCGCGGGTGTGTGCCAGGAGCCCCGACTCAGTGTGCTGAGACGCCCGACTCGCGGAAGGGGTGGGGTGGGGGGCGGCGGTCGGCTTGGGTCAGGACAGGTTCTGCTCGGCGGCCCAGCGGCGGAGTTCGGCCTCGGCCTGCTCGTGGGTGAGCGGGCCCTGCTCCATCCGGACCGCGAGCAGGTGCTGGTAGGCCTTGCCGACGAGCGGGCCCGGCTTCAGGTCGAGCAACCGCATGATCTCGTTGCCGTCCAGGTCCGGCCGGATCGCGTCCAGCTGCTCCTGCTCGCGCAACGTCGCGATGCGCTGCTCGAGCGAGTCGTAGCTGCGCTGCAGGGCGGTCGCGCGGCGCCGGTTGCGGGTGGTGCAGTCGGAGCGGACCAGCCGGTGCAGCCGCTCCAGCAGCGGGCCGGCGTCGGTGACATAGCGGCGCACCGCGGAGTCGGTCCACTCGCCGGTGCCGTAGCCGTGGAACCGCAGGTGCAGGTACACCAGCCGGGACACCTCGTCGATGACCGACTTCGGGTAGCGCAGCGCGCGCAGCCGGGCCCTGGTCATCTTCGCGCCGACCACCTCGTGGTGGTGGAAGCTGACCCGCCCGTCCGGCTCGAGCTTGCGGGTCGCCGGCTTGCCCACGTCGTGCAGCAGCGCGGCGAGGCGCAGCACCAGGTCGGGACCGTCGACCTCGCGCTCGATCGCCTGCTCCATGACCACGAGCGAGTGCTCGTAGACGTCCTTGTGCTGCATGTGCTCGTCGGTGGCCAGCTGCATCGCCGGCACCTCGGGCAGCACGTGCTCGGCCAGCCCGGTGCTCACCAGGAGCTCGAGGCCGGCCCTCGGGTGCGCACCCGTGATCAGTTTGGACAGCTCCGCCTGCACCCGCTCGGCGGTGATCCGGGTGATCTGCTCGGCCATCGCGGTCATCGCGGCGCGCACCCTCGGCGCCACGTCGAAGCCGAGCTGGGACACGAAGCGCGCCGCCCGCAACATCCGCAGCGGGTCGTCGGCGAACGAGTCCTCGGGCGCGGCCGGGGTGTCCAGGATGCGGCTGGCCAGCGCGGCGAGCCCGTCGTGCGGATCCACAAATCGGCGGCCGTCCACGCCGGTCAGATCAATAGCCATCGCGTTCACCGTGAAGTCGCGGCGCAGCAGGTCACCTTCGACGGTGTCACCGAAGACAACCTCGGGGTTGCGGGTCCGCCGGTCGTAGCTGTCGGCGCGGAACGTGGTGACCTCGATCTGCACACCCTGGCGGATCGCGCCGATGGTGCCGAACGCGATCCCGGTGTCCCACTGCCGCTCCGCCCAGCCGGACAGCAGCCGCTGCACGGCGTCCGGGGTCGCGTCGGTGGTGAAGTCGAGGTCGCCGCTGCCGGCCTTGCCCAGCCGGCCGAGCAGCGCGTCCCGCACGCTGCCACCGACCAGGAACAGCCGGTACCCCTCGGCGGCGAACCGCTCGGCCAGCTCATCCGCGAGCGGCGCCACCCGCAACAACTCCACGACCGCATTCTCCCTGGCCCGGGAAATTCGGTGGGTTGCTCGAGTGGGCAGATCTCGGGATATCGGGTACGACGCGGCGAAAGCAGACACGGCGAACCAGTCTATGCGTACCGACGCAGCGGGCGTGCATACCCACGGCAGGTCACCACTGAACCGGGTCGTGCGCCGGACGTGATGTTTGCGACGTCGTTACCATCTCGGCATGTCCCCTTCCCGCGGTCGCTCGGATGGGCGCCGCGGGCGCGGCCCGGAACGCCGTCGGCGGCTGCGCACGGTCGACGAGACCTCCGCCGGCGGACTCGTCGTCGACCACGAGAAATCCATCGCCGCCGTGATCGGTCGGCTGGACCGGCGCGGCCGGCTGCTGTGGTCACTGCCCAAGGGCCACATCGAGGAGGGCGAGACGCCGGAACAGGCCGCTGTCCGCGAGGTGCAGGAGGAGACCGGGATCGTCGGTGAGGTGCTGGCCCCACTGGGCACCATCGACTTCTGGTTCGTCGCCGAGGACCGGCGGGTGCACAAGACCGTGCACCACTTCCTGCTGCGGGCCACCGGCGGCGAGCTCTCCGACATCGACGTGGAGGTGACCGAGGTGGCCTGGGTCCCGCTCAACGAGCTGGAGACCAGGCTGGCCTACGCCGACGAGCGGCGACTGGTCCGGCGGGCGACCGCCATGCTGGAGGAATCGGCGTGACGCTGGGCCCGCGTCGGCCCGCGACCAAGCTGGTCGCGCTGGCCGTGCTGGCGATCGCCGCGTTCTGGGGGCTCGGTGCCGCGGTACCCGGCCTGGCCAGCGCATCCCCGACCGGCAGCGCGCGGGCCCTCCCACCGCCCCGCGAGCTGCCCGCCAACCGGGCGACCGCCCCGGCGCCGACCGCGCCGACATCCCGGGGACCTCGGCTGGAGCTGCGGGTGGCCACCATGAGCCCCCGGATGGTGACCTCCACCGGGCCGGCCACCCTGACCCTGACCGGGCAGCTGGTGAACATCGGCGACCAGGTGGTGCGCGACGTCGAGATCCGTGCCCAGCGCGGCGACCGACTTCGCACCGAGGGCGACGTGCGCACCGCGCTGACCGGCAACGCCGCCGACGACTCGGTGACCCCCGGGTTCACCCCGGTGACCGACGAGCTCGGGCCGGGCCAGGGCACACCGGTGCGGTTCAGCGTGCCGGTGCGCGGCACCGTGACCAGCTCGCTCGCCCTGCAGCGCACCGGGGTCTACGAGCTGCTGATCAATGTCAACGGTGCCCCGGACAGCGGCGCCCAGGCCCGGCTGGCAGGGGTTCGGATGCTGCTGCCGGTGCTCGGGCTGCCGGCGGCGGACGGCGGCGCACCCGAGCCCTCGGCCGGTGAGGTCACCGGCGGGCCGACGCCGGTATCCATGCTCTACCCGATCGCCGACCAACCTCGGCGGCTGCCCACCGGCCCCGGTGAGCCGGTGTTGCTCGGCGACGACCAGCTGGCCGCCTCGATGAGCCACGGCGGGCGGCTGGACGGCCTGCTCGGCGCGCTGGAGACCGCGGCCCCAGTCGGGTCGCCGGTGCGCGAGGCGATCTGCCTGGCCGTCGACCCCGACCTGCTCCGCACGGCGGCGGACATGAGCACCGGCTACCGGGTGCGCCCGCCGGACGGCCAGGAGGTCGACGGGCGGGGCGCGACCGCCGCCGGTCAGTGGCTGGACCGGCTGCGCGCGCTGGCCGCCGGGCGCTGCGTGGTGGCCCTGCCGTACGCGGACGCCGACCTGGTCGCGCTGTCCAGGGCCGGGCTGGACGACCTGTCCGCCTACGCCACCCAGGACGGCGCCAAGATCGCCTCGGAGATCCTGCGCACGCCGGTGCGCACGGACACCACCTGGCCGGCCGAAGGCTTGCTGGACGAGCGCTCGCTCAGCGACTACGTGCACAACGGCGGCCGCGAGGTGGTGCTGTCCGCCGACGCGGTGGCGGTGAGCGGACGGTCCAGCCGCAGCACCGCGGGTGGACTGGTCCGGCTGGCCGCCGCCGGCGCGGAGGCCAACGGGCTGCTGGCCGACCCGCTGGTCACGCTGGCCGCCCGCGGTCAGGACAGCAACGTGGCGACCGGCGGCATGTACTCCGGTGAGGTCGGCTCGGACGGCTCGAACCGGGGCCTCGGCGCGCTGGCCGGCAACAGCGTCAGCCCGGCCGGCAGCGGCACCCCGCTCTCCGACCAGGACACCATCGGCGCGACCGCGTTCCGCGCGCTGAACGGCCCGACCTCGGCATCCAGCGGTTCGACCAGCAGCTCGACCAGTCCGCTGCTGGTGGCACCGCCGCACCGCTGGAACACCACCGGCACCGACGCCCGTGAGCTGCTCGGCACCCTCGGCACCCTGATCGCCGCCGGCCGCCTCTCCCCGGCCGCGCTGCCCGGTACGCCCGCCACGGCCGCCAACCCCCCGTCCGCCGCCGATGGGCAGCCCACCGCGAGCGGGGCGCCCGCCGCCGGCCAGCCGGGCACCGTTACCCCGTCGGCCGGGGCCCCGAATCCCGCGGCCCCCGATCTCGAGGTCAGTAGCTCATCGGCACCCAGCGCGACACTGGTGTACCCACTGCGCGCCGGCGCCCGCGAGGTGCCCGGCACGATCACCGCCGAACTGGGGGCCGACCGGGACGCCACCCACGATCTGCGCTCCGCCGCCGAGGCCGAGCCGGGCGTCGGGGCCACCCCGGCGCAGGTCTTCGACCCGGTCACCGAGGGACTGCTGCGCGCCTGTTCGGCGGTCTGGCGCGGCAACCCGGACCTGGCCGGCGTGGCAACCTCGGTGATCACCCAGCGGGTTTCGCTGCTGCGCTCACTGGTCCGCGTGCTCGAGCCGCCGAGCCCGTACGCGCTCGGTGACAAGGGCGCTCCGCTGCCGATCACCCTGGCCAACGGGCTGCCGGTGGCGATGCGGGTGCGGGTGGCGCTGTCCAACACGCCCGGTCTGCGCACCGAGTCGATCCCGGAGCAACGCATCCCGCCGATGGGCCGGCTCCAGCTCCGGGTGAACACCCAACTGACCCGCTCCGGCCAGTTCAGCGTGGAGGCGCGACTGACCACGCTGGCCGGCAGCCCACTCGGCCTACCGAGCCGGTTGCAGTTGCGCTCGACCGCTTACGGCACCATCACGTTGTGGTTGACGGGTACAGCTGGCCTTCTGCTGGTGATCCTCGCGGTACGGCGGATCACCCGTCGGCTGCGCGGGGCGCCGGTCGGTCGGCGCGCCGAGGCGAGCCCGAGGCCGCCGGTGGACCCGGCCCGGCCGCTGCCGCCAGCCGACGGACGCCCGGTGCGACCGGGTCCGAGCAGAGCCTCGCCGGTGACCACGGCGACCCGCCCCGGCAGCCGTTCGGTGCCGGCGGGCACCCCGTCGGCCCCGGGCAACCGAACGGCGCCGGCGCGCCCCAAGCCGCCCTCGGGCACCCCGGCCGTCACCAGGCCGGCGTCGACGGGCAACCGGATCGGCCGCAGCGTCGGCCCGCCCACTCCGTCGGTCGGCACGCCGGTCCCGCCGAGCTCCCCGGCGGCCTACCCGGGGCGGACGGGACGATCATTGCCGGCGGCCCCCCGGGTGAGCCGGCCGAGCACGAGCCAGCCGGTACAGCCCCCGGCGAACCGGCCGGCCCAACAGGGTCAGCCCGCGGCACCCAAGAGCCCGTCACCCCAAGGCCCGGCACCCAAGGGCCCGGCGCCCCAGACCCCGGCGCCCCAGGCGCCGGTAAGGCACGGTCCGGCACCCCAGGCCAGGCCACCGGCGGCGAACCCGGCGCAACCGACCCAGCCGAACACCCCGGCCACCCGGCCGGCCCCGACGATCGGCCGACCGACCAGTGGCCGGTCGGACCGAACCGACCGGTCCGGCCGCTCGGTGGGCCAACCGGCCACCCCGCAGGCCAACCCACAGTCCAACCCGCAGTCCAACCCACCGGGCGACCGGGCAGCCAACCCACCGGTGAACCAACCGGCCGGCACGGGCGGCCCGCCGAGTCGTCCGAGGACGACGCCGCCGCCACCGGGCGAGCGGGGCACCCCGCCGACCGGCCCGAGGGTGCCGCGTCGGTGACCTCGCCCACCCCCTCGTCCCCCGCCGCCCGGCGCACCTCCCTGATTCGGGACAGCGGCTCGATGGCGGTGGCCAGCCTGGTCAGCCGCATCACCGGGTTCGTCCGGCAGCTGGCGCTGGCCGCCGCGCTCGGGCTCTCGGTGCTCAACGACTCCTACACGGTCGCCAACACGCTGCCGAACATCGTCTACGAGCTGCTGCTCGGCGGCGTGCTGAGCAGCGTGATGGTGCCGCTGTTGGTGCGCGCGCAGGCCGAGGATGCGGACGGCGGCGAGGCGTACACCCAGAAGCTACTCACCGTGGCCACCGCGGTGATGGTGCTGGCCACCGTGGTCGCCATCGCCACCGCGCCCCTGCTCACCTGGCTGTACCTGGGCGGTGACTCGCACAGCGCGGCCAATCCGAAGCTGGCCACCGCCTTCGCCGTACTGCTGCTGCCGGAGATCATTTTCTACGGCCTCGGCGCGCTGTTCGGCGCGATCCTGAACAGCCGGGGAGTGTTCGGGCCGTTCGCCTGGGCGCCGGTGCTGAACAACGTGGTGATGCTCGGCGTGATCGGCATCTACCTGCTGATGCCGGGTGAGATCAACCTGTACCCGATCCACCTGACCGATCCGAAGGTGCTGGTACTGGGCCTCGGCACCACGCTGGGCATCGCGGTGCAGGCGCTGGTGCTGCTGCCATCGCTGCGCCGGGCCGGGTTCCACTGGCGGCCGAGGTGGGGCTGGGACAACCGGCTGCTGGAGGCCGGCGGCCTGTACGCCTGGGTGATCGGCTACGTGCTGATCGGGCAGGCCGGCTACATCGTCACCACCCGGGTGGCCGCGCCGTTCGCCGGCAGCGTGTCCACCTACGCGAATGCCTGGCTGCTGCTGCAGGTGCCGTACGGGGTGCTCGGGGTGTCCCTGCTCACCGCCCTGCTGCCCCGGATGAGCCGCGCGGCCGCCGCCGGCCGACTCGGCGAGGTGATCAAGGACCTGTCACTCGGCAGCCGCTACTCGACCATCGCGCTGCTCCCGGTGACCGTGTGGATCACGCTGTTCGGTACCTCGATCGGGGTGGCACTGTTCAGCATCGGGCGTACTTCCGAGTCCGGTGCCAGCCGACTGGGCGCCACCCTTGCGGTGTCCGCGTTCGGGCTGCTGCCCTATGCGCTGTGCCTGCTCCAGCTGCGGGTCTTCTACGCCATGAAGGACGCCCGTACCCCGACGCTGATCCAGCTGGTCATGGTGCTGGTGAAGATCCCGATGCTGCTGCTCTGCCCGGTGCTGCTGCCGGCCGGTGACGTGGTGCTGGGGCTGGCGGCGGCGAACAGTGCCTCGTTCATCGTCGGCGCGGTCGTCGGCCAGGTCTGGCTGCGGCACCGGCTCGGCGCGCTGGACACCTCCTCGGTGGCGGTCACCTTCGGCAAGACGGCGGTGGCGTCCACCTTCGGCGGGTTGGCCGGCGCGGGCCTGGTGCTCTGGGTGCGCGGCCCGCTCGGCGAGCAGGTCGGCCCGGTCGCGCAGGCCTGGATCGTGCTGCTGGCCGGCACCGTCGCCGCCATGGTGGTCACCCTGATCGGCATGCGGGTGGTGCGCCTGGCCGAGCTGAACCCGCTCTGGCAGCGGTTGGCCCGCCGCTGAAACACCGTTGGCCCGCCGCCGTCATCCGGCTGACACCCGGCTGAGAGACAGGTGACGCTCTCGTCTCAGCTGAGCCTGAATGAGCTCGATCCGGGTACGCCTGCCGTAGGCTTGAACCGGGGCTCGCGGGTCCCGAGTGGCGGAGGGGGTCGGGCAGGGTGAGCAGGCAGTTTGAGCGGCGCTCGGCCGTGACCCTGGGTGGCGAGGCCACCGTTGAGGCCGAAGCCGACGACGAGGGCATCGGATCTTCGACCGCCGGGCCCGACGACTCGGCGCAGAACCCGCTCGCGCCGCCGAACTACCACCCCACTCCGCGCCCCCGGGCGAGGCCTGTCGGAGAGAGCACCGCGGCCGGCCCGGCCAAGCCACCGACCGGCCTCGGCCCGAACAGCCAGCCGGCCCGCTCGGCCGGCACGGTGATCGCCGACCGGTACCGGCTGCTGGCCCAGGCAGGCGCGGACAACTCGGTGCACGCCGAGTTCTGGCGGGCCAGGGACACGGTGCTCGAGCGGGACGTCTCGCTCACCCTGCTGCAGGAGACCGGCGAGTCCGGGCAGTCCGCGCGGGCCGCCGACATGATCAGCAGGGCGCTGCGCTGGGGCCGCTTCGAGCACGTCGGCTGTGCCCGGCTGCTCGACGTCATGCGCAACGACCACGGCGGGCTGCCGGACGACGTGCTGGGGCTCGCGGTCACCGAATGGGTGCCCGGCCGCAGCCTGGCCGAGGCAGTCGCCGCCGGGCCGCTGCGTACCGGCGTGGTGCTCGGCATGCTCGACCCGCTCGCCCAGGCCGCCGAGGCGGCACACCGCCAGGGCCTGGTACTGGGCTGCGCGCACCCGCAGCGGGTCCGGATCACCCCGGAGGGCAAGGCCAGGCTGGCGTTCGCGCTGCCGCACCCCGATGTCACGCCGGCCGACGACGTGCGCGGGCTCGGTGCGCTGCTCTACGCGCTGCTCACCGCCCGGTGGCCGCTCTCCGGTACGGACGCCGAGCTGGCCGGGCTGGCCGCCGCGCCCCGGGACGTGCAGAACGTGGTGGTACCGCCGGGCATCATCCGCCCCGGGGTGTCCGTGGAGGTGTCCGCGCTGGCCCTCGGCGCGCTCGGGGCCGGCTCCCCGCACGGGCAGGTCCACACGGCCGCCGGCGTGCACAAGGTGCTCACCGAGCTGCTGGAGGCCGAGCAGGAGGCGGCAATGCTGCCCCCGCCGGACGACGGCGCGCCGGTCGACCCGGACGAGGTCTGGCGGGTCGACTCGGTGGCCCCGCCGGAGCCGGACCGCAAGCGCAAGCTCAGCATCGGCATGGGTGGCCTCGCGATCGGCATGGTCGCGGTGATCACCTACGTCGGGATCCAGGTCGGGTCGCTGCTCGGCATCACGCCGGCCTCGGCGCCCCGGATCACTGTCAGCGGCCCGTCCGCCGCCGGCCCGGTCGCCGCTGCCCCGGCCGCGCCCGGTGCCGCCCCGAACGCCGGAGCAGACGCGGACACCGCGCCGGCCGGCAACCGTGAGGCCGTGGTGCACGCGGCTTCGGTCCGGGTGTTCGACCCGACCGGCGACCCGGACAATCCCGGCCGCGTCGGCCGGGTGGTGGACGACGACCCCAACTCCAACTGGGGCACCTACATCTATCACCAGCCGTTTCCTGCGCTCAAGCCTGGCGTCGGGATCATGGTGTCGTTCGCGTCGCCGGTGCAGCTGTCGACGCTGACCATCGCCTCGCCGAGCGTGGGCAGCCAGATCGAGATCCGTTCCGCGCCGACCCCCGACGCGGCCTTCGGCCAGACGATCCCGATCGGCAGCACCACGGTTGCGGGCAACAGCACGGTGGTGTCGCTGGCCGGCAGCCAACCGGTGCAGAACGTGCTGGTCTGGATCACGAAGCTGGGCGGCGGCGGCGACCAGAACGTCACCGAGATCTCCGACCTCCGCTTCGAGCGCGTCACCGGGTAGCGCTCGCGATCGCGAAGCATTTCCCCGAACCGGCCGGACCGGGCGACAGGGCTCCCTAGCGTCGCCGGGGTGACCCGTTCCGATGCCGAGCTGCTCCGCGCCCATCTGGCCGGTGAGCCGGGGGCGTTCACCGTGCTGGCCAACCGGTACTACCCACGGCTGTGGTCGACCGCGGTGCACACCCTGAGCAACCGCGAGGACGCCGCCGACGCCGTGCAGGACACCCTCATGCGCGCCCATCAGGCCGCTGCCAGCTGCGAGTCCGGCGACTCGATCTGGCCGTGGCTGCGCCAGATCCTGCGGAACATCTGTCTGGACCGGCACCGGCGCGACCGGGCCCGCCCGGCCGAGGCGGTGCCCGGCGAGGTGCTGGAGCAGATTCCCGCGCCGCGCAACCCGATCGCCGACCACGAGGAGCGGATGGACGTGTTCGCCGCGCTGGAGCAGCTGCCCTCGGAGCAGAGCCGGGTGATCTTCCTGGTGGAGATCGCCGGCTATCCGGTCCACGAGGCCGCGAAGTTGCTCGGCGTCGCGGAGGGCACGGTGAAGAGCCGCGGTTGGCGCGGTCGCAAGCGAATGGCGGAGCTCTACCGGGGCGAGCCACCCACCCTGGCGGCCGCGACGGAGGAACGGTGAACGGGATGAACCCCTCGTGCTCGGACGATCCGGCCGTCGCGCTGGCCCTCGGTGAGCTGGTGCCCGACGACCTCGACGTGGCGGGCCTGTCGCCGGAGCTGCTCGACGCCCTGGCCGCCAACCGCATCGAGCTGGCGAACACCGAGCTCCCCGCACCGCCACCGGACCTGCTCCGCCGCTGGGATGCCGCGCTGGCCGAACTCCCGCCGTTGGTACCGACCGGACAGCTCGCACCGGTCCACCGCCTCACCGACCGCCGGTCGACCCGCTGGGCCGCCGGGCTGGTGGTCGCGGCGGCTGCCGCCGCGGCGGTGCTGGTCGCCGTCCCCGGCACCACCGCCGCACCCGTGCCGGCCACACCACCGCCGGCCGGTCAACTCGAGCAAGCCGGCCCGTTGGCGCTGACCAGCAAGGACCTGCCGATGGGCGGCCAGGACTACGGCCCGCTCGGCGATCCCGCGCGCCGGGCCGGCTGCCTGGCGCACGTCGGAGCACCGGGCGCGACCGTGCTGGGGGCCAGGCAGGTGAACTGGGCCGGCCGCCCGGGAGTGCTGCTGGTCCTGCCCACCGGTGAGCCGGGGCGGCTGCGCGCGCTGGTGGTCAGCCCGGACTGCGGGCCCGGTCGCGGCGAAGTGCTGGCCGACACCCCGGTCGGCCGCTGACCCCCGGCCGTCGAGGCATTCCGGCGAGCGCGGTCACAGCTCCCGGGCGGAGGGCCCTGACCTGCGGCGACCCGACTTCCGCGCATCCTGGGACCGGGCCGGCATGACCACCGGTCACCTCAACGGCGACGCGCGTCACCAGCGGGAATGCCTCCTCCTAGGATCGCGTTGAAAGGCTTGCACATCAAGCGAGGAACGGACGGGTGGAGATATGTCGGACGTGCGGGATCTGGTGATCATCGGATCGGGGCCGGCCGGTTATACGGCCGCTGTCTACGCCGCGCGGGCGCAGCTGAACCCCCTGGTGTTCGAGGGTTCCCAGTTCGGTGGTGCGTTGATGACGACCACCGAGGTGGAGAACTTCCCCGGCTTCCGGGACGGCATCATGGGCCCGGACCTGATGGAGCAGATGCGTGAGCAGGCCAAGCGCTTCGGCGCCGAGCTGCGCGCCGAGGACGTCGAGTCGGTCGATCTGACCGGACCGGTCAAGACGGTGACCGCGAACGGGCAGACCTACTCGGCTCGCGCGGTGATCCTGGCGATGGGCGCGGCGGCCCGCTACCTGGGCATCCCGGGTGAGCAGGAGCTGCTGGGCCGCGGCGTCAGCGCCTGTGCGACCTGTGACGGGTTCTTCTTCCGCGACCACGACATCGCGGTGGTCGGCGGCGGCGACTCGGCCATGGAGGAGGCGACGTTCCTGACCCGCTTCGCCCGCTCGGTGACGATCGTGCACCGGCGCGAGGAGTTCCGGGCGTCGCGGATCATGCTCGAGCGCGCCCAGAACGACCCGAAGATCCGGTGGCGCACGAACGTCGCGCCGGTGGAGGTCCTCGGTACCAACGGCAGCGTGTCCGGGCTGAGGCTGCGCGACACGGTGACCGGTGCGGAGTCCGTGCTGGACGTCACCGCGATGTTCGTGGCGATCGGGCACGACCCACGCAGCGGCCTGGTCTCCGACGTACTGGCCACCGACGAGGACGGGTACCTGCGGGCCCCCAAGGCGCCGAGCACCTACACCGAGATCCCGGGTGTGTTCGCCGCCGGCGACCTGGTGGACCGCACCTACCGGCAGGCGATCACCGCGGCGGGCTCGGGTTGCGCCGCCGCGATCGACGCCGAGCGCTGGCTGGCCGAGGAGCAGGTTGGCTCCGAGCCGGTCGGCGGTGGCTACGGCTCGACCGCCGAGCAGGTGAGCGCGGCCACCCACTGACCCGCCAGCCACCAGACGAAGAGACATCAAACAGAAGGAGAATCGATGGCCAACACCGTGAACGTTACCGACGACACATTCGACCAGGACGTACTGAAGAGCGGCAAGACCGTCGTGGTGGACTTCTGGGCCACCTGGTGCGGACCGTGCAAGATGGTCGCCCCGGTCCTGGACGAGATCGCCGGTGAGAACTCCGAGAAGATCACGGTGGCCAAGCTGGACATCGACCAGAACCCGAGCACCGCACGGGACTACCAGGTCATGTCCATCCCGACAATGATCGTCTTCCAGGACGGGAAGCCGGTCAAGCAGATCGTCGGCGCCAAGCCGAAGGCCGCGCTGCTGAACGACCTGTCGGACTACCTGTAACCCATCTCAGCGACGCCGGGCCGACCCAATGTCGGCCCGGCGTTGCTGTGTGCACTCTCAGACGACTCGACTAGGCCGTCCGGGGGACGATCGGAAGACGTGCCGGGGGCGCATTGGGTGCTATCGGGCCCGTCAGGGCACAATAATGCCGGCCCACAGACCTAGGGCGCCGTCCGGCGGCGCCGGCGAACGTCAAGCGATGCGAGGGGTGCATGCAGCTACTGCGCACGGGGGACAGCGGTCCGGCCGTCGCCGAGGTGCGCTCCGCATTGCGCGAGTTCGGGTTGCTCGTCCCGCTCGCCGCCGGAGCCCCCGACGACCATTACGACAGCTTCGTCGAAGGTGCGGTGCGGGCCTTCCAACAGCAACGTGGGCTGATCACCGACGGCATCGTCGGGCCGGCCACCGCACGGGCGTTGCGCGAGGCACGCTGGTCGCTGGGTGACCGGATGCTGGGCCTGATGATTTCCGCGCCGATGGCCGGCGACGACGTGTTCACCCTGCAGGAGCGGCTGCTCGAGCTGGGGTTCGACACCGGCCGACCGGGCGGCGTCTTCGACACGCAGACCGAGAAGGCACTGCGGGCCTTCCAGCGCGAGTACGGGCTCAACCAGGACGGCATCTGCGGGCCGGCCACCCTGCGCGCGCTGCGCCAGCTGGGCCGCAAGGTCACCGGCGGCCGGCCCGGCCTGCTGCGAGAGCAGGAGCGGGTGCGCAAGGCCGGCCCCCGACTGCGCGGCAAGCGCATCGTCATCGACCCCGGCCACGGCGGCCCGGATCGCGGCGTGATGGTCGCGGACGTGGCCGAGGCCGACCTGATGTGGGACCTGGCCCGCCGGCTGGAGGGCCGGATGGCCGCCACCGGCATGGAGGCGCTGCTCTGCCGGGGCGAGCACTCCTGCCCGCCGGACGCCGAGCGTGCCGCGTTCGCCAACGCCGCCGGCGCCGACATGCTGCTCTCGCTGCACACCGACGCCAACCACAGCATGCACGCCCAGGGACTGGCGACCTTCCACTTCGGCACCGGCAACGGTTCTACCTCCACGCTCGGCGAGGCGCTGGCCGGCCTGATCCACCGCGAGCTGGTCGCCCGCACCCGGATGCTGGACTGCGGCATCCAGGGACGGACCTGGGAGATGCTGCGGCTGACCCGGATGCCGGCGGTACGCATCGAGGTCGGTTACCTGACGCACCTCGGCGACCGGCGCAAGCTGCTCGACCCGGTGTTCCGGGACGTGGTCGCCGAAGGGATCCTGGTCGCGGTCAAGCGGCTGTACCTGCTCGGCCAGGACGACCAGCCCACCGGCACGTTCACCTTCCAGGACGTGCTCGCCCGCGAACTCGCCCGCGCCGAATAACCGCACCCCCCGCACCGTTCCCGCGA
Organism: Pseudonocardia sp. Cha107L01; assembly: GCF_052566575.1. NCBI lineage: Bacteria > Bacillati > Actinomycetota > Actinomycetes > Pseudonocardiales > Pseudonocardiaceae > Pseudonocardia > Pseudonocardia sp. Cha107L01. The sequence goes on along the minus strand of NZ_CP199579.1, from coordinate 1,103,040 downwards.
GTCGGGGCTCTCAGCACACCGAGTCGGTCGTTTCAGCACACCCAGACGGCGTACAGGCGGCCCTGTGTGGCCCGTAGGGCCGCTACTTCGGGCAACTTGACACACTCGACCGGAGCAACGCTCGAACGCCTGTCCGGACGTCTCAGCGGCAGCCGGCGCAAAATGGCCCGATCGGTGCCCGGCGTCGGTCGGTCAGTGGGCCGGGGCGGGTGCCGGGGTGCGAGGGATCTCGATGGCGGGCAGTGCGCCGGTGTTCTGCGCCGGGATGGTGATCTCATTGAGCAGCCGCTCCAGGGCGGCCTCCACGTCTTCCTTCCAGGACAGACCGCTGCGCAGCTCGAGGCGCAACCGGGGCCAGCGGTGGTGCGCCCGGACGGTCTTGAAGCCCACCGAGAGCAGGAAGTCGGCCGGGATCACGCAGTGCGAGTCCGCCGTCGGAGCGGCGTCGCCGAACGCCTCGATGGCACGCACCCCGCGCCGAGTGAGGTCCTTCGCGACCGCCTGCACCAACATCCGGCCGATGCCACCACCGGCCAGTTCCGGCACCACGGCGACCGCGGTCAGCAGCACGGCGTCGTGCCCGACCGGGCCGGTGGGGAACGACGCCACCCTCGGCACGGCGGCGGGCGGGGCGTACATCGCGTAGCCGGCGGGCATCCGGTCGATATGGACGATCTTGCCGCAGGAGCCCCAGTCCAGCAGCGTGCTGGACAGCCAGGCTTCCTTCTCGAGCTCGGTATTGCCGTACTCGGCGGCCTGCTCGCCCATCTGCGGCGCGAGCTCCCAGAAGACGCAGCTCCTGCATCGCTTGGGCAGCTCGTCGATGTTGTCGAGCGTGATACCGATCACAGACGACACGTGCTTCGGACCTCCACGGCGTCGAGTGGCCGGCCAAGGCTCACCGGACGCCGGTCTACGGCGCCCTTTCTCGAGGATAGATCGATCCAGGAACGGACGGGAACCCACTGGTCCGCGGCCGGTCGGTGAACATCGGCGAAGGGTTGGCCCGATCGGGGACCGCTTACACTCACGACTGACCGAGTTCGGCCTCAAGCGATCCCGGAGCGTCAGGGTGCCCCCTTCGGCCGCCGCCTCGCCGGCCCCCGAGTCCCGTCCCGCCATACCCGAAGCCGGGTCGGCAGCTGTGTCCGCACCGGTGCCGGCGCGCCTGCCGGACCTCGCGGACCGCTTCGCATCCCGCACCGAAGGCATGACCGCGTCGGAAATCCGTGCACTGTTTGCCGTGGCCAGCCGCCCGGAGGTGGTTTCGCTGGCCGGCGGCATGCCCAACCTGGCGGCACTGCCGCTGGAGGAGTTGGCCACCGAGGTCGCCGAGCTGATCTCGCGCGACGGGCAGGTCGCGCTGCAGTACGGCTCGGCCCAGGGCGTGCCGCTGCTGCGCGAGCAGATCACCGAGGTGATGGCCGCCGAGGGCATCCGCGCGCACGCCGACGACGTGGTGGTCACCATCGGTTCGCAGATGGCGCTGGACCTGGTGACCAGGATCTTCTGTGATCCAGGTGACATTGTGCTGGCCGAGGGGCCGTCCTACGTCGGCGCGCTCGGCTCGTTCGCCGCGTACCAGGCCCAGGTGAGGCACGTCGCGATGGACGACGACGGCCTGGTGCCGGCCGCGCTGGCCGAGGCGCTGAGCCAGTTGGCCGCGGCCGGGCGGCGGGCGAAGTTCCTGTACACCGTGCCGAACTTCCACAACCCGGCCGGCGTGACGCTCGCGGTGGCCCGCCGGGCGGAGATCCTGGAGCTGTGCCGCCGGTACGACGTGCTGGTGGTCGAGGACAACCCGTACGGGCTGCTCGGCTTCGACGGCCAGACCTACCCGGCGCTGCGCTCGATGGACCCGGACAACGTGATCTACCTCGGGTCGTTCTCCAAGACGTTCGCCTCCGGCCTGCGGGTCGGCTGGGCGCTCGCGCCGCCGGCGGTGCGGGACAAGCTGGTGCTGGCCGCCGAGTCGGCCACCCTGTGCCCGCCGACCTTCAACCAGATGATGGTGTCGCGCTACCTGGCCGGTCACGACTGGCGCGGGCAGGTCAAGTCGTTCCGCGAGATGTACCGGGCGCGGCGCGACGCGATGCTCGGCGCGCTGAGCACCTACCTGCCGGCCGGCTGCCGCTGGACCCACCCCGACGGCGGGTTCTACGTGTGGCTCACCGTGCCGGAGGGCGTGGACACCAAGGCGATGCTGCCCCGTGCGGTGCGTGCCAGGGTCGCCTACGCGTCCGGCACCGGGTTCTACGCCGACGGGCTGGGGAGCCGCCAGCTGCGGCTGTCCTACTGCTACCCGACGCCGGAGCGCATCACCGAGGGGGTCCGGCGGCTGGCCGGCGTGCTGAACGCCGAGCTGGAGGTGCTGCACACCTTCGGGACGCCGGACCGAGCGGCCACTCGGTCAGTCGGCAGCGGCACCCGGCGCGGCCCGCAGACACCCTCTCCGGACACCACCTGAGCACCCGCCACCCGGTGGGCGCAGAATGGCCCGGTGGGTGATCGAACGGTAGCTGTACTGGCCGGAGGCCTTTCCGCCGAGCGGGAGATATCGCTGCGCTCCGGCCGGCGCCTCGCCACCGAGCTGCGCGATGTCGGCACAGTGGTCCATCAGTGGGACGCCGACGCGACGCTGCTGGAGCGGCTGCGCACCGAGCGGCCGGAGGCCGTGGTGATCGCGCTGCACGGCGACGAGGGTGAGAACGGCTCGGTGCAGGCGGTACTCGAGATGCTCGAGGTGCCGTTCGTGGGCACCGACTCCCGGGCCTGCCGCCGCGCCTGGGACAAGCCCACCGCGAAGGCGGAGCTGGCCAGGGCCGGCCTGGCCACCCCGGACTGGGTGGTGCTGCCGCACGCCACGTTCCGCGAGCTCGGCGCCCGCGCGGTGCTGGCGGCCATGGTCGCCCGGCTCGGGCTGCCGCTGATGGTGAAGCCGGACCAGGGCGGGTCAGCGCTGGGCACCCAGGTGGTCCGTGCCGCCGAGGACCTGCCGGCCGCCATGGTCGACTGCCTGGCCTACGGGAACGCGGTGCTCGCCGAGCGCTTCCTGGTCGGTACCGAGGTGGCCATCTCGGTGTGCGCCGACCCGGAGCCCAGGGCGCTGCCGGTGGTGGAGATCTGCGCGAAGGGCGGCGTGTACGACTACACCGCCCGCTACACCCCGGGCGCCACCACGTTCCACTGTCCGGCCCGGTTGCCCGAGCCGGTCCAGCGGGCCGCCGAGCAGGCCGCCCTGGACGCACACCGGCTACTCGGGCTGCGTGACCTGTCCCGTACCGATGCGATCGTCACCGAGGACGGCACCGTGCACGTGCTCGAGGTGAACGTCAGCCCCGGGCTCACCGAGACCTCGCTGCTGCCGATCGCCGCCGCCGCGGCCGGGGAGCACCTCGGCCAACTGTTCAGCGGACTCATCGACGAGGCGATCCGACGCGGCTGACCCGGCACCCGGCTGACCCGGCACCCGGCCGGCCCGCGCCCGGCTGGCCCCGGCACCCGGGTGGCCCGGCTAGCCCGGCACCCGACCGGCCCGGCACCCGGCTGGCCCGGCTAGCCCGGCACCCGACCGGCCCGGCACCCGGGTGGCCCGGCTATCCCGGCACGCGGCTGGCCCGCATCCGGGAGGGCTCCACTGGCCCGACGCGGTTCCGCCCACCCGGCCGCCACAGGCGGGCCTCGGCCACGCGCCCGACACGGCCCGTTTCGCCCCCACCGGCGGGGTACCGGCCACGGCCACGCGCCCGGCCGGCGCGACCCGTCAGGTTGGCCGTGGCCAAGATCCGGATGGCCACATCTTCGCGCGGCCACCCCAATCGGCGTACTGGCCGTGAGCTGGCCATGGGCCGTAGCTACCCCCTGGCCGGCCCCTCTGGCCACGGGTGCTCAACGGTGGCCACAGCGATGGTCAGGGAGGCCGCTGAGACGGCCGGTGTCGCCCCCGAACTGGTCCCGTGACGAGGAGTGCCGGCCACGGTCGATCGATCGGGACGGTGCCCCTCGGGCCGCGGCACCGGGATTCGGCCCGGCCACGAAAATCTGGTCGGGCCCGGAGCCGTGGCCAACCTCGGAGCGGCCGACAGGTCAGTCGGGCGGGGCCATCAGCCCGACGATGCGCTCCAGATCGTCCAGCGAACCAAACTCGACAACGATCTTGCCCTTGCGCTGGCCGAGCTCCACTTTCACCCGGGTGTCGAAAGCATCGGAGAGCCGGTCGGCCACCCGGTCCGCCTCCGGTGGCCGCGGCGCGCGACGTGCCGGGGTGGCCGTCTTCCGGTCGGGTTCGCGCTTGGCCAGCGTGACCGCTTCCTCGGTGGCCCGCACCGACATGCCCTCGGCCACGATGCGGGTGGCCAACTCCTCCTGCCGAGCGGGATCGTCCAGACCGAGCAGCGCGCGTGCATGGCCGGCCGAGATCACCCCGGCGGCAACCCTGCGCTGCACCGCGACCGGCAGCCGCAGCAGCCGGATCATGTTGGTGATCACCGGGCGGCTGCGACCCAGCCGGTCCGCGAGCTGATCGTGCGTCACGCCGAACTCGGCCAGCAGCTGCTCGTAGGCGGCGGCTTCCTCCAGCGGATTGAGCTGGACCCGGTGGATGTTCTCCAACAGCGCGTCGCGGAGCAGCGCGTCGTCCTCGGTCTGCCGCACGATCGCGGGCAGCTGCTCGAGGCCAGCCTGTTGGGCGGCCCGCCAACGGCGCTCGCCCATGATCAGCTGGTACCGGTCCGGCCCGATCTCGCGGACCACGATCGGCTGCAGCAGGCCGAACTCCTTGATGGAGTGGCTCAGCTCGGCCAGCGCTTCCTCGTCGAAGGCGCGGCGCGGTTGCTGCGGGTTCGGTGCGATCGATGCGGTTGCCAGCTCGCGGTAGCTGGCTCCGGCAACCGTGCCACCGGACGACTCACCCGCCGTGCCAGCCGTGGTCGGCGCGCCGGCCACGGTAACCGGATATCTGTCGCCGTTCGTGCCGCCGGACGGCGCCCCGTCCGGCGGGGCGGTGGGAATCAGAGCGGCAAGGCCACGTCCCAAGCCACCCTTGCGTGTGTTCACTGACGCGACTCCGCCTCGCGCTGAGCCGTCACCATCTCGCGGGCCGCGTCCATATAGCTCATCGCACCGCGCGAGCCGGGATCGTATGCCAGCACGGTCTGCCCGAAGCCGGGGGCCTCTGAGACCTTGACGCTGCGCGGGATCACGGTGCGCAGGACCCGCTCGCCGAAGTGCTGGCGGACCTCGTTGGTCACCTGGTCGGCGAGCTTGGTCCGGCCGTCGTACATGGTGAGCAGGATGGTGGAGACGAACAGGTCGCGGTTCAGGTGAGCCCGAACCAGCTCGATGTTGTTCAGCAGCTGACCCAATCCCTCCAGCGCGTAGTACTCGCACTGGATCGGGATCAGCACCTCGGACGTCGCCACGAGCGCGTTCACCGTGAGCAGACCGAGCGAGGGTGGACAGTCGACCAACACGTAGTCGACGTCCAACTCGTCGAGAATGTGCGGTGCCAGCGCCTGCTTGAGTCGCTGCTCGCGGGCCACCATGCTCACCAGCTCGATCTCGGCGCCGGCCAGGTCGATCGTGGCCGGCACGCACAGCAGATCGGGGGACTGGGTGCTCTCTACGGCGGCGTCGGTCAGCGCGATCTCGCCGAGCAGGCACTCGTACACCGACGGAGTCCCGCTGGTGTGCTCGACACCGAGTGCGGTGCTCGCGTTGCCCTGCGGGTCGAGGTCGATCACGAGCACGCGCATGCCGAAGGAGGTGAGCCCGGCCGCGAGGTTCACCGCGCTGGTGGTCTTGCCGACACCACCCTTCTGGTTAGCGATGGTCAGAATCCGTCGCTGCGCTGGTCTCGGCATCGACGGGGCACCCGGGTGTAGTACCCGGGCGGCCCGCTCGGCCTCCTCAGCGATGGGAGTCCACATGTACTCCTCCGATGACGATTGAATGGGAGCGCCGGCGTGGAGCCGGGCCTGGGAGCTCTGGTCGGCTGCCGGAACTGCTGGGCCGGCGGCGGACGTTTCACGTGAAACATCGGGGTTCCGGTCGTGGCCGCGGTCGTGGGGACGACCATCAGACCCATCACCGAAGGCTCGCCCGCCGTCCGGGGGCAACCACACGCTCATCCTTGCCGTCCCCTCGTTCGTCGGGCTTCCCGGGTGCCACGCCGGGCTGCCGTCCGTTCCACGACGACCACAGTGGCCGGCGGATCGACGTGCGTGCCCCCGCATTGGACCACGCGCGGGGCCGACCCTCCAAAGCCACGTACGGCTGCACTGTCACGAATCACTTCAGCGGTCGCCGAGGCACCCTTCATCGCAAGAAGTCGACCACCGGGCCGCAATAAGGGGAGTGCCCAACGGGTCAGCCGGGCCAGTGGTGCGACCGCCCGCGCGGTCACCACGTCGGCGCCGCCCCACTCCTGACGCACGGTCGGCTCCTCGGCGCGACCCCGGACGACGGTCAACGGCAGGCCGAGTTCCTCGAGGACCGAACGCAGCCAGTCGACCCGCCGCGCCAACGGTTCGAGCAGCACGATCTCCAGGTCCGGCCTGGCCAACGCGAGCGGTATGCCGGGCAGCCCGGCGCCGGACCCCATGTCGAGTACCCGCGCCCCCGACTCCACCAGCTCGGCCAGCACCGCGCAGTTGAGCACGTGCCGCTGCCAGACCCGGTCGCCCTCCTTGGGACCGATCAGCCCGTGCGTCACGCCGGTGTCCGCCAACATGGCGACGTACCGCTGAGCCAGTTCCAGGCGATCGCCGAACAGCGCGGCGGCAACCGGGAGCGGATCCGAGTCGTCGTCCGCAACTGCCTGGTAGGAGCTCGCCGGCAGGCCGGACTCAGCGGCAGGACCGGACTCCGGGTCGGCGTCCCGGGGACCGCCGGCCTCGGCGGCCCTGTCGCCCGACTCAGTGCTCGCACTGGGTCCTGAAACCTCAGGCTCCGAACCGCGGGGAATACCTGGACCTCCGGTCGCTGTCACGTCGCTGCCCAGTTCCGACACATCGCGCACTGACGAACCTCCAGAGACCGCCGACTCACTTCCCGCTGTCGCCGCGCGCCGAGCCGCGTTGACGCCGGGGTGGAAACATCATCCGCGACGGACAGGACGCCGCCGCGACTCAACAACACGCAACGGGGCGCCCGCACCCGTAGAGCAAACTCATGGCTCAGCGCCAGCGCCGGGAGCAACGGGCTGCCCCGTCCTCGGTGGCGCGACGGAGCGCCGACCACGCCCGGCCGGGTCAGGCGTGGGCTCCGAGAGGCCGGCCGCCACCCAATCGACGGCCACCACTGACGAGCCGACCGATGCTGGGTCAGCAGGTACCAGGATGCCGCGGAAGCTTGGTTGGTACCGGAGGACCCGTCCTCGCGCCCGGCCGAATCGTCGGTACCGACGCTGCCCTCAGCGCCGTGCACGATCCCCAGTTCACCGCCCGGCCTCAACTCACCCGCCCCCGCCGGGACCGCGCGCCCGGGCGGGTACAGCTCCCCGGCCGACATCGAAGGTTCCGCGTACTGCCCGCTCCGGTCTGTCGACTCGGGGTGCCACGTCGGAGCGTCGGTCCCACCCGCGTCGCCGCCACCGACGAGCTCCCCCCACCTGTCGGCTCCGGCGCTCGGAGTCAGCCAGCCGACCGGGTCCATCCCGCCGGGCCCGCCCCAGGGTCGGCCCGCCGAGCCGACCATCACCGCCGCCGGCTCCGTAGACCCGTGCCGTCGTCCAGGACCGGCTACGCCTCTCGACCCGGCCGAGCGGACGAGCGCAGCCCACCCCGCCAACTCGACCGAACCCGCCGACAAGGCGAGTCCCGCGGAACCGCCTGACTCGGGGGCGCCGGCGAATGCCGCCGATCCCGCCAACTCGACCGGTCCCGCGGCACCTCCCGCACCCACCGGCCCCGACGTTGCGGCCGAGCCGCCGCGCGAACCAACCGAACCCGGCCAACAAACCAAACCCACAGAGCCCGTCAACCCGTCGACCTCACCCGAGCCAGCATCCATCCCCACCCCCGGTGTGCACGCTCGCGGCGCTTCATCCGGCCTACCGGTCACGACGGCAACCCGACCGGAGCGCCAGGAGCGATCCGCCACAGACCGATCCGCCACAGACTGAACCCCAGCCCCCCGACAGGAACCCAACTCGGCAAGGTCCGACCGACCATCGGCTCGCGCACAGTCCACCGCGCCCCGCACCCGTACCACCCCTCAAAACCACCGGACCCTGAAACAGAACAGCGCCCGTCGGTCGGCGACCAGGATCGCCGGACCAGACGGGCGCTGCACGGCAGGAGTTTCACGTGAAACATCGAGCCATCACTGCACCGTTCACAGTCACTCAGGTACGGGGGAAGACCACCACGCGACGACGCGGGTCCTCGCCCTCGCTCTCGCTGAACACACCACGGATCCCGGCCACCGCATCGTGCACGACCTTGCGCTCGAACGGCGTCATCGGGCGCAGCCGGACCGGCTCACCGGTGTTCAGCACGTCCTGCGCCGTCTGCTTGCCGAGCTCCGCCAACTCCGCGCGACGCGCCACCCGCCAGCCGGCGACATCCAGCATGAGTCGGCTGCGAGTACCGGTCGCCTGCTGAACGGCGAGCCGGGTCAACTCCTGCAGTGCCTCCAGCCCGGCACCGCGGTCGCCCACCAGTCGGGCGAGGTCCTCGCCGCCGTCCACGCTGACCACGGCACGACCAGCTTCGACATCGATATCAAGGTCGCCGTCGTAGTCGAGCACGTCGAGCAGCCGCTCGAGGTAGTCGGCCGCGACATCGCCCTCCTTGATCAGCAGCTCCTGCGAGCCAGAGCCGGAGCCAGAGCTCGCGGTCGCCTCGCCGCCCGCTGCCTCGCCGCCCGCCACCTGCTCCGTCTGATCCTGGTCCGCCTGATCAGCCTGTGCGGTCTTCGCCACGATTGCTCCTCTCCGACACATTTCGCACGACGCTACCGGCCGCCCGCCGGTGTAAAACGGTCCGATCGGCGGGGCTCCGGCTCAGCCGTGCACCGCTCGCTCTGCTAGCGCTTACGACTTCGCTTGGTCGGCGCGGATGGCTGGCCATTGCGCTGCGCTGCGGTGCTGTCGCCGTTGCCGGTGACCTCACCCGCCTCGCGCTCGCCGGTGCCGTTCGACTTCGCTGACCCGCTGCTCGACCCGTTCACCTTCGGGGTGCCGTTCGACGCCGGGGCACCGGAACCTGAGCTGTCACCGGCGCGGGCCGGTCCGATCGGCTTGGCACCCGGCTTCTTCTGGCGTGCCGCCGGGGCCGGCTTCTGGCCGACCTTGGGGGCCAGGTTCTTCTGCGTCTCGACCTTGCGGACGACCTTCTCCGCCTCTTCGCGGTCGATCTTGTTGTAGACGATGCGCTGCTGGCCAAGGGTCCAGAGGTTGTTGGAGACCCAGTAGAACAGGATGGCCAGCGGGAGGAACGGGGCACCGATCACGACGCCGATCGGGAACACGTACAGGGTCAGCTTGTTCATGATCGCCGACTGCGGGTTGGCCAGCTGAGCCTCGGTCTGGCGGGCCACCGAGTGTCGCGCGGTGATGTGGGTGAACAGACCGGCCGCGATCATCAGCGGGATCATCACGACCATCATCTGCGGGATCGTCGTGTGGTAGTCGGCCAGCGGCAGTGCGCCGTGGTAGGGGACCACCGACGCGCCGAGCTTCGCGCCGAAGATGCTCGCGTCGTTGAACGATACGACGTCCGCGCGGTCGAAGACGTAGTTCTCCTGCTTGTACGGCTGGAACTCGCGCAGTACGTGGAACAGGCCGATGAACACCGGGACCTGGATCAGCATCGGCAGGCAGCCGCCCACCGGGTTCACCCCGTGCTCGCCCTGCAGCTTCTGCATCTCGGCGGCAAGCTTCTGCTTGTCGTTGCCGTACTTCTTCTTGAGCTTCTGGATCTCCGGGGCGAACTCCTGCATCTTGCGCATGGATCGCACCTGGTGCACGAACGGCTTGTAGAGGATCGCCCGCAGGGTGAAGACCAGGAACACCACCGCGAGCGCCCAGGCGACACCGGTGGAGGGGCCGAACACAAAACCGAAGACCTCATGCCAGAACCAGAGGATCCACGAGACCGGGTAGTAGATGAAATTCAGCACGGAGCTCGCTCCTCGGTGGCGCGTGTTCGTCTAGGTGGCACTGGGTCGAGACCTCCAGGGTGCCAGGGCCCGCAGCGCAGCAGTCGCCATATCGTGAGCGCGCTGCCCCGGAGAAGGCCGTGTACCCGCAGTGCCTCGACCCCGTAAGCACTACAACTCGGATAGAACCGGCAGCTCGGCGGCAGCACCGGCGAGATCACCCGTTGGTAGATCTTGATCAGCCAGATCAGCGGCCAGGCAAGCGGGGAGACCCGGTCCGACCCACCGGCCCGGTCGACGCTCTCCGCTTCCCCGCTCATCGAGAATCAGCGCTGAGCAGCGTGCGCAGGGCCCGGTCGATATCAGCGGCCAACCGAGCCGAGTTCGCGGTGGCCGATTTCGGCAATGCCCGAACCACCAGCCGAGAACCCGGTGGCACCTGATCGAGCCGTTCGCGCAGTACGTGCCGGAGCTTGCGGGCCACCCGATGCCGGACCACCGAGTTGCCCACGGCCTTACTCACCACGAATCCGACCCGAGGCGACGGACCGGCCGACGCATCGCGCGCGCCCAGGTCGGTCGCCCCGGAAGAATCAGCATCGCCAGAAGTCGCCTCGGAAGAAGCAGCCGACGTCGACACAACGGCGTCGGTGGGAGCCGGGGCGCCGACCACCGCCGTACCCGGGGCCGCGGCGCCTCGGACCCGGTCCGGTACGAGGACATGCATTACAACCAGTGTGCGCCCAGCTCGGCGTCCATGCCGGAGCACCGTGGAGAAATCGTCCCGGTGGGTCAACCGGGCAGCGGCCGGAAGCACCGTGTGTCGCGGCCGGTCAGGCGGACAGCTTCTCCCGGCCCTTGCGGCGGCGCGCGGCCAGGATCGCCCGGCCGGCGCGGGTCCGCATGCGGAGCCGGAAGCCGTGGGTGCGCGAACGACGGCGGTTGTTCGGCTGAAACGTGCGCTTGCCCTTGCTCACTTCGCGTTCTCCCGTTCAACGGCGAGTTGGTCTGTGCATACGCCGTCGTTCGACGGACCACGCCGGTCACTCCTGGGAAGAGTGACCGGATGACTGCATGCCACAGCGCGCCGGCTCGCGGCGCGGTTACGTCCAGGGTACGCAGCACGCTTTCGGGTGGTCAAACCGGGTGGCATTCGACCGGTGGCTGTGAGCACCGACGCAACGCCGACCCCGCAGTGGTGTCAATACCTGTCAACACCTGGGCATGGCCGAAGTTGCAGCTTGTGGACGAATGGTCACCTTGTTAGCGTGCCCTCCTTCGTGCTTCGACCCAGGGGAAGTGGCCGCGACCGGGCGCTTCGGCCGCCGGGGGTGCCCAGACACCTCAGCCTCCTCTCCGCGTAGCGTCCCGCGCACAGGTGTGGATAACCCTGTGGACGGCACCGCTGACATCGGTGTTTGGCAAAGGGAATGATCGAGGGGGGAGCGCCGCACGATGGCCGACCAGGCGAACGGCCTTGGCGAGGTCTGGCAGCGGGTCGTCGCCGACCTCTGCCAAGCGCGCGACGGCGGCACCACCGACTCGACCGCGCCGGGGGCCGCGCTCTCCGCCCAGCAGCGCGCCTTCCTACGTCTGACCAGGCCACTCGGCCTGCTCGACGACACCGCACTGCTCGCCGCGCCGACCGAGTTCGCCAAGGACGCCATCGAACGCATCCTGCGCCGGCCGATCAGCGAGGCGCTCGGTCGCCACCTGGGTACCTCGGTCACCTTGGCCGTGGTGGTCGACCCGGCCGCCGCCGCCAGCGGCACCGAGGTCCCCCGCGCCGAGGCCAGCCCCGACGAGCGGTACGACCAGCGCGGGATGGACCAGCGGCCCCGCTACATCGGCGGCCCGGCGCCCACCGGCGCGGATCTCGGTCGCGCCGACATGACCGGCCGACCCGATCTCGGCGTCCGCCCGGACCTGGGCGGTCGCCCGGACCTGGGGAACGGCGGTCCCTACGACCAGCCCGACGATCGGCTCGGTGACCGACTGGGAAACCAGCCGGACCTGGACACCTCACAGACCCGCGAGCAGACCAGGGACTGGGGCGGCCCGCCACCCGGTGGCCCGCGCGAGACACCGCCGCAGCCGGAGAACTGGCCGACCTACTCGGCGCAGGGCGGCTCGAACACCGGCGGGCCGGGCTCGGGCGGCGGCCAGGGTGGCGCACAGGCCAGGCTGACCAGTCGGCTGAACGAGAAGTACACCTTCGACACGTTTGTCATCGGCGCCTCCAACCGGTTCAGCCACGCGGCCGCCGTCGCGGTCGCCGAGGCACCCGCCCGCGCCTACAACCCGCTGTTCATCTGGGGCGAGTCCGGTCTGGGCAAGACGCACCTGCTGCACGCGGTCGGCCACTACGCGCAGCGGCTCTTCCCGGGGATGCGGGTGCGCTACATCTCCACCGAGGAGTTCACCAACGACTTCATCAACAGCCTGCGTGACGACCGCAAGGTGGCGTTCCAGCGCCGCTACCGGGATGTCGACGTGCTACTGGTGGACGACATCCAGTTCCTGGAGGGCAAGGAAGGCACCCAGGAGGAGTTCTTCCACACCTTCAACACGCTGCACAACGCGAACAAGCAGATCGTGGTGTCGAGTGACCGGCCGCCCAAACAGCTGGCCACCCTGGAGGACCGGATGCGCACCCGGTTCGAGTGGGGCCTGATCACCGACATCCAGCCGCCCGAGCTGGAGACCCGGATCGCCATCCTGCGCAAGAAGGCCGCCCAGGACCGCCTCGCCGCACCGGCCGAGGTACTGGAGTTCATCGCCGCCCGGGTCGAGCGCAACATCCGCGAGCTGGAGGGCGCCCTGATCAGGGTCACCGCGTTCGCCTCGCTCAACCGCCAGCCGGTCGACACCCAACTGGCCGAGATCGTGCTGCGGGACCTGATTCCGGACTCGCAGTCCCCGGAGATCACCGCGCCGACGATCATGGCGGTGACCGCCGAGTACTTCGACATGACGCTCGACGAGCTGTGCGGACCCGGTAAGACCAAGGCGGTCGCGCAGGCCCGGCAGATCGCCATGTACCTGTGCCGGGAGCTCACCGACCTGTCTCTGCCCCGGATCGGCCAGACGTTCGGCGGTCGTGACCACACCACGGTCATGCACGCGGACAAGAAGATCCGGAACGAGATCGCCCAGCGGCGCAAGACGTTCGAGCAGGTCCAGGAGCTCACCGCGCGTATCAAGCAGCGCGCGAGGTCCTGAGTTCACCCCCCGTTCACGACACGGAGTAATCGATCACACCCCGCGGCACACTCGACCGCGTTGATTTCGCCGCGACCCGATCCAGGCGAAGCCCAGGCGAGTCGTCGCGCTGTGTAAGCATCGGCAACCCTCCACCCACACTTGGGGATAACTCTGTGGATGGTTCCTCGGCGATTCGGCCGAACGTCCGTGGAGCATCCGCCCCCAACCCGTGGACTACTCGGCCCCGAGCGGTGGAGCGATTGGGGTCAACCGGGGATGACTGGGGACGGACCGGGGGACAGCGGAGGGTTATCCACCGACCCCCTCAAGCTGTCCGCAGCCGAGCTGTCCGGTTGTCCCCATCGCGACACGCCACCTGAGCAGGCCCGATGGCAAGCTTCCCCAGTATCCACAACCCCTACTGCTACGACTGTATTTCTCTTCTCCAAAGGAGAAATACAGAAACAACGCTGTGCACGGTGTGCTCCTCGGCCGGCGGACCCGGCCGAGGCTCGGTGCTCCGGACCGGTGGTCCCGACCGGCCTCGAACCCGTCGCCGGACCGATCGGCATGCCCGGCGTCGGCCCGTTCAGGCGCAGGCTCTACGGTTGTGCCCCTAGCAAGCCGCGCTGCTCCCGCCGCAGGGTGTGGATCGAGCCTGCCGCGGGGTCACTGGCCGTGAATGGCTGCTTGGGGTGAAGAGGTCCGCCATGAAGTTCCGGGTCGAACGAGACGCGTTGGCCGACGGAGTTGCCTGGGTGGCACGCAGCCTGCCGGCCAGGCCACCGGTTCCCGTCCTCGGCGGGGTACTGCTGGAAGCCGGCACCGGAGGTGTGGACGGCAACGGCCAGGGGCTGACCGTCTCCGGCTTCGACTACGAGGTGTCCACCAGGGTCGAGGTCGAGGCCTCGGTCGGTTCGGCGGACCGGGCACTGGTGTCCGGGCGGCTGCTCGCCGACATCACCAAGTCGCTGCCTCCTCATCCGGTCGACGTCTCGGTCGACGGTTCCCGGGCCACCATCACCTGCGGCAGCGCCCGGTTCAGCCTGCCGACCATGCCGGTGGAGGACTACCCGAAACTCCCCGACATGCCACAGCTCGCCGGCTCGGTTCGCCCGGACGTGTTCGCCCAGGCGGTCACCCAGGTCGCGGTGGCCGCCGGCAAGGACGACACGCTGCCGATGCTCACCGGGATCCGGCTGGAGATCGAGGGCACCAAGCTGACCATGGCCGCCACCGACCGGTTCCGGCTGGCGGTCCGCGAGCTGGAGTGGGAGCCGGGCGACGCCGGCATCAGCACCGCCGTCCTGGTACCGGCCCGGACGCTGGCCGACGCGGCGAAGACGCTCACCGGCAAGGACGCCGTGCAGCTGGCCCTCGCCGACCGCGACGGCATGCTCGGGTTGGCCGGCAACGGCCGGCGGACCACCACCCGGCTGCTGGACGCGGAGTTCCCCAAGTACCGCCAGCTGCTGCCCACCGACCACACCTCGGCGGCGATCCTCGAGGTCGCCCCGCTGCTCGAGGCGATCAAGCGCGTGTCCCTGGTCGCGGACCGCGGCGCGCAGGTCCGGATGGAGTTCACCGAAGGTTCACTGCGGTTGACCGCGGGTGGCGACGACGAGGGCAGCGCGGAGGAGCAACTCAGCTGCGAGCTCGACGGCGAGCCGCTGACCATTGCATTCAACCCCGGATACCTGCTGGACGGGCTGACTGCGCTGCACACCGAGCGCGCCCACCTCGGGTTCACCACCCCGAGCCGACCGGCGTTGGCCCGCCCCGTTTCGAGTGACGATGCGACCGCCGCGAATCCGGGCCACGCGTCGGGGTACGTGCATCTGCTGATGCCGGTACGGTTGCCTGGATAACTCGTCGGCGGTCGCCTACCCGGCGGCGTGGCGAGACACATTCTGCTGGGCATTCGCGATGGGAGCGGTAATGCAGCTTGGGCTGGTGGGCCTTGGGCGCATGGGCGGCAACATGGCCGAACGTCTCCGGGCGGCCGGGCACGACGTGGTCGGTTACGACCCGCATGCCGAGGCCAGCAATGTGTCGTCGTTGGCCGAGTTGGTCGAGAAGCTGGCGGCCCCGAGGATCGTCTGGATCATGGTGCCCGCCGGCGACCCGACCAGGGACACGGTCGCCCAGCTCGGCGACCTGCTCGCCGAGGGCGACATGGTGATCGACGGTGGCAACTCCCGGTTCACCGACGACCAGAAGAACGCCGCGCTGCTCGCCGAGAAGTCGGTGCACTACGTCGACTGCGGGGTGTCCGGCGGGGTGTGGGGCCGCGAGGTCGGCTACGGGCTGATGTGCGGCGGCTCGAAGGAGGACGTCGAGCGCGCCATGCCCATCTTCGACGGGCTGCGGCCGGAGGGCCCCCGCGAGGAGGGCTTCGTGCACGCCGGGCCGGTGGGCGCCGGGCACTACTCGAAGATGGTGCACAACGGCATCGAGTACGGCCTGATGCAGGCCTACGCCGAGGGTTACGAGCTGCTGCTGGCCAAGGACCTGGTGGAGGACGTGCCGGGTGTGGTCAAGGCCTGGTCGCGCGGCACGGTCGTGCGCTCCTGGCTGCTGGACCTGCTGGTCCGCGCGCTGGACGAGGACCCGGGTCTTGCCGAGCTGGACGCCTACGTCGACGACTCCGGCGAGGGCCGCTGGACCGTCGAGGAGGCCATCGATCTCCGGGTGCCGATGCCGGCCATCTCGGCCGCGCTGTTCGCCCGGTTCGCCTCCCGCCAGGATGCGTCGCCGGCGATGAAGGCCGTCGCCGCCCTGCGCCAGCAGTTCGGCGGGCACGCGGTCCGGCACGGTGGGGCGGAGTCGGCCACCCTGTCGCGCCCGAGCTGAACGCGCCGGCGGACGGGTGTACCTGAGCCGGCTGGCGGTCACCGACTTCCGGTCCTGGCCGTCCGCCGACCTGACCCTGGTGCCCGGGGTGAGCGTGTTGGTCGGCCCCAACGGCGTTGGCAAGACCAACCTGATGGAGGCGGTCGGTTACCTGGCCACCTTCGGCTCACACCGGGTGGCCACCGATGCGCCGCTGGTCCGCCGGGGTGCCGATCGCGCGGTGGTGCGGGGCCTGGTGGTCCGGGACGGTCGCGAGCTGGCGGTCGAGGTCGAGATCACCCCGGGCAAGGCCAACCGGGCCAGGGTGAACCGGGCCCAGCTGCCCCGGGCCCGCGAGGCGCTGGGCATCGTGCGCAGCGTGCTGTTCGCCCCGGAGGACCTGGCGCTGGTCCGGGGCGACCCCGGGGAGCGCCGGCGGTTCCTGGACGACCTGCTGGTCAGCCGGTGGCCTCGGTTCGCCGGTATCCGCGCGGACTACGACCGGGTGGTGCGGCAGCGCTCGGCGTTGCTCAAGACCGCCCGCGCGGCCGGTGACCTGCGCACCCTGGACTCCTGGGACGGGCACCTGGCGCGGCACGGTGCGGCGCTGCTGGCCGGGCGACTTCGGTTGGCCGCCGAGCTGGCCGGCCCGGTCCGGGACGCCTACGCCGAGGTGGCACCGGAGTCGCCGCCGATCGAGCTGCGCTACCGGTGCAGCGTGCCCGACGTCGGGGTGCCCGGTGCCGGAGACTCGGGGGCGGTGCCGACGGGGGTGCCGACCGGGGTGCCGGAGGACACCGACGCCGGCGCGCTGGAGGAGGCACTGCTGGCCGAGCTCACCAAGGTGCGCAAGCAGGAGATCGAGCGCGGTGTCTGCCTGGTCGGGCCGCACCGCGACGACCTGGAGCTGCGCCTCGGTGACGGGCCGGCGAAGGGCTACGCCAGCCACGGCGAGTCCTGGTCACTGGCGCTCTCGCTGCGCCTCGGGTCGTTCGAGCTGCTGCGCGGCGACCCCGGTGACTCGACCGACCCGATCCTGATCCTGGACGACGTCTTCGCCGAACTGGACGCCCGGCGGCGGCGTGCGCTCGCCGAGTTGGCGGTGCGGGCGGAGCAGGTACTGGTGACCGCGGCAGTGCCCGACGACGTGCCGGAGAAACTCCGGGGCGCTTGGTTCAATATCGAATCGGGCCAGGTAACCGGCCCGGCCTAGCCGGAACGCGCGCGACAGGCGATGTGGACAACACTGTGGATACTGTGGATAACTCCGGACCAGCTGGGGACGCCGACGGCTCCGAACCGCCCGCCGCGGACCGCGGACCGCTCAACCCGCGCTCTCAGTCTGAGGTTGTCCTCAGGCCTGGGGATGGTTCCGAGGGACCGCCGGTCGCACAGCGTGACAACGACACGCCCAGTCCCACCGGTCCCAAGCCCGGCGCGTCGGGGTCGGACCTGGCGCGCGACGCGCTGCGGGCCGCCCAGGCGGCCGCTGCCGCCCGCGGCCACCGTCCCGGCGCGGCGACCACGGGCAAGTGGCGGCGCAGCAGCCGGGGCGCGCGGCGACGCGGTTGGTCCGGCTCCGGCGCTGACGACCGGGACCCCCAGCCGCTGGGTCGGCTCGCCGCCAAGATGGCGAAGAGCCAGGGCTGGAACGAGCAGCTGGTCTCGGCGTCGGTGTTCGGCCGCTGGGCCGAGCTGGTCGGCGCCGACGTGGCCGAGCACGCCACCCCGATCAGCCTCAAGGACGGGGAGCTGACGGTGGCCGCCAGCTCGACCGCCTGGGCCACCCAGCTGCGTACCCTGCAGCGCCAGCTGCTCGGCAAGATCGCCGCTGGTCTCGGGCCCAACGTGGTGCGCCGGATGAAGATCCAAGGGCCGTCGGCGCCGACCTGGCGCAAGGGTCCCCGGCACGCGCCGGGGCGCGGCCCGCGCGACACCTACGGCTGAGTTCCCTCCGGTGGTTGACACCTCACGGAACCCGCGGGAGGCCGCAGGAGGCGGTTTCAGGGCGCGCTGTGACGGCGAGGGCCACTTTCGAGGAGCTTTTCGGGCTAACTGACCCGTCCCGGTCGCCGATCGGGCTTCTGTGTGCGTTCTAGGGGTGTCCTAGGCGTACTTCTCGTCGGTCCGACCAGTAAGATGTAAGTGGGAGGGTTTCCGCGGCCCCGATTTCCGCGTGACCACCCCCGGTCGAGGCATCGAGCAGCCCGACCGGTTCGTACCCAGGCAAGGAGACGTGCAGGTCCGTGGCTGTCCCGAAGAAGAACGCCTACAGTGCATCCTCGATCACCGTGCTGGAGGGCCTGGAAGCGGTCCGCAAGCGGCCCGGTATGTACATCGGTTCAACCGGTGAGCGTGGTCTGCACCACCTGGTCTGGGAGGTCGTGGACAACGCGGTCGACGAGGCGATGGCCGGCTACGCCACCCGGGTCGAGGTCACCCTCCGGTCCGACGGCTCGGTCTCGGTCAAGGACGACGGCCGCGGCATCCCGGTGGACATGCACCCGGTGGAGAAGGTGCCAGCCATCGAGGTGGTGCTCACCCGGCTGCACGCCGGCGGCAAGTTCGACGACAAGTCCTACGCGGTCTCCGGCGGTCTGCACGGCGTGGGTGTGAGCGTGGTCAACGCGCTGTCCACCGCGCTGGACGTGGAGATCCACCGGGACGGCGTGGTGTGGCGCCAGCACTACGAGCGCTCGGTGCCGGGCCAGCTGCGCAAGGGCGAGGCGACCAAGACCAACGGCACCATCCTCACCTACTGGGCCGACGACACGATCTTCGAGACCACCACGTACAACATCGAGACGATCTCCCGGCGGCTGCAGGAGATGGCGTTCCTGAACAAGGGGCTGACCATCGTGCTGCGCGACGAGCGCAACGGGCACCCGGCCGAGGAGGAGGAGCCCGACGCCGAGGGCTACGTGGCCAAGGTCAAGGAGCAGACGTTCTGCTACCCGGGCGGCCTCGAGGACTTCGTGGCGCACCTGAACCGGAGCAAGGAGCCGATCCACAAGAAGGTGGTCTCCTTCCAGGCCGCCGGCGACCAGCACCAGCTCGAGGTCGCGATGCAGTGGAACTCCAGCTACAGCGAGTCGGTGTACACGTTCGCCAACACCATCAACACCCACGAGGGCGGCACCCACGAGGAGGGCTTCCGCGCCGCGCTGACCTCCACGGTCAACCGCTACGCGCGGGAGAAGAAGCTGCTCAAGGAGAAGGACCCGGCACTGACCGGCGACGACATCCGCGAGGGCCTCGCCGCGATCGTCTCGGTCAAGGTCAAGGAGCCCCAGTTCGAGGGGCAGACCAAGACCAAGCTGGGCAACACCGAGGTCAAGTCGTTCGTGCAGCGGGTGTGCAACGAGTGGCTGGCCGACTGGCTGGACCGCAACCCGGCCGACGCCAAGACCATCCTGAACAAGGCGGTCTCCTCGGCGCAGGCCCGGATGGCCGCTCGCAAGGCCCGCGAGCTGGTCCGCCGCAAGTCCGCCGGCGACCTGGGTGGGCTGCCCGGCAAGCTGGCCGACTGCCGCTCCACCGACCCGATCCGCTCCGAGGTCTACATCGTCGAGGGCGACTCGGCCGGCGGCTCGGCCAAGTCCGGTCGGGACTCGATGTTCCAGGCGATCCTGCCGATCCGGGGCAAGATCATCAACGTGGAGAAGGCCCGGATCGACCGGGTGCTGAAGAACACCGAGGTCCAGGCCATCATCACCGCGCTGGGCACCGGCATCCACGACGAGTTCGACCTGGCCAAGCTGCGCTACCACAAGATCGTGCTGATGGCCGATGCCGACGTGGACGGCCAGCACATCCAGACCCTGCTGCTGACCCTGCTGTTCCGGTTCATGCGTCCGCTGATCGAGCACGGCCACGTGTTCCTCGCCAAGCCGCCGCTCTACAAGATCAAGTGGGGCGGTCGGGGATCCGAGCCGGAGTTCGCCTACTCCGACCGGGAGCGCGACGGGCTGATCGAGGCCGGGCGCGCGGCAGGCAAGAGGATCCCCAAGGAAGAGGGTGTGCAGCGCTACAAGGGCCTCGGCGAGATGAACGCCAAGGAGCTGTGGGAGACCACCATGGACCCGGCGGTCCGGCTGCTCATGCGCGTCACCCTCGACGACGCGGCCACCGCGGACGAGCTGTTCTCGATCCTGATGGGCGAGGACGTGGAGTCGCGGCGTTCGTTCATCACCCGCAACGCGAAGGATGTCCGGTTCCTCGACGTGTGACGGGCCGGTAGGTCCGCGCGCCGAACCGCGCCATCAGCAGAGCCAGCCGTACGAGTAGAAGAAGGACTACGTGACGGACACCATTGACCCCACCGCCCCACCCCCCGGTGGCGGTGACCGGATAGAGCCGGTCGACATCCAGCAGGAGATGCAGCGCTCCTACATCGACTACGCGATGAGCGTGATCGTCGGCCGGGCGCTGCCGCTGGTCGAGGACGGGCTCAAGCCGGTGCACCGCCGGGTGCTGTACTCGATGGGCGAGAACGGTTTCCGGCCGGACCGCAGCTACGTCAAGTGCGCCCGCGTGGTCGGCGAGGTGATGGGTAACTACCACCCGCACGGCGACTCGTCGATCTACGACGCGCTGGTCCGGCTGGCCCAGCCGTGGTCGATGCGGTACCCGCTGATCGACGGCCAGGGCAACTTCGGCTCGCCGGGCAACGACCCGGCCGCCGCCATGCGGTACACCGAGTGCCGGCTCTCCCCGCTGGCCATGGCGATGTTGCAGGACATCGACGAGGACACCGTCGACTTCGCCGACAACTACGACGGCAAGACGCAAGAGCCGTTGGTGCTGCCGGCCCGGGTGCCGAACCTGCTGATCAACGGCAGCTCCGGCATCGCGGTCGGCATGGCGACCAACATCCCGCCGCACAACCTGCGCGAGGTCGGCGCCGGCGTGGTGTGGGCGCTGGAGAACTACGAGGCCAGCGACGAGGAGTTGCTGGCCGCTCTCATGGAGCGGATCAAGGGCCCGGACTTCCCCACCTCGGGCCTGATCGTCGGGCGCAGCGGCATCGAGTCGGCCTATCGCACCGGGCGGGGCTCGGTCCGGATGCGCGCGGTCGTCGAGGTCGAGGAAGACGTCAAGGGCCGGGTCATCCTGGTGGCCACCGAGCTGCCCTACCAGGTCAACCCGGACAACGTGATCGAGTCGATCGCCGGGCTGGTGCGGGACGGCCGGCTGGCCGGCATCGCCGAGATCAACGACGAGTCGTCGGACCGGATCGGCATGCGCATCGTGGTCACGCTCAAGCGTGACGCGGTGGCCAAGGTGGTGCTGAACAACCTCTACAAGCACACCCAGCTGCAGTACAGCTTCGGCGTCAACATGCTGGCCATCGTCGACGGGGTGCCGCGCACCCTGCGGCTAGACCAGGTGGTGCGGCACTACATCCGGCACCAGATCGAGGTCATCGTCCGGCGGACCCGGTACCGGCTGCGCAAGGCCGAGGAACGGGCCCACATCCTGCGTGGTCTGGTCAAGGCACTGGATGCCCTCGACGAGGTCATCGCGCTGATCAGGGCGTCGGCGACGGTCGACGTCGCGCGCACCGGCCTGATCGAGCTGCTCGAGGTCGACGACATCCAGGCGCAGGCCATCCTGGACATGCAGCTGCGCCGCCTGGCCGCCCTGGAGCGCCAGAAGATCATCGACGAGCTGGCCGAGCTCGAGGTCATCATCGCCGACCTGCAGGACATCCTGGACAAGCCGGAGCGGCAGCGCCAGATCGTCCGCGACGAGCTGATCGAGATCGTGGAGAAGCACGGCGACGACCGGCGCACCCAGATCATCGCCGACGACGGCGAGGTCACCGACGAAGACCTGATTGCCGTCGAGGACGTCGTCGTCACGATCACCCAGACCGGCTACGCCAAGCGCACCAAGACCGACCTGTACCGGGCGCAGAAGCGCGGCGGCAAGGGCGTGCAGGGCGCGGCGCTCAAGCAGGACGACATCGTGGCGCACTTCTTCGTGTGCTCCACGCACGACTGGATGCTGTTCTTCACCAACAAGGGCCGGGTCTACCGGCTCAAGGCCTACGAGCTGCCCGAGGCCAACCGGGCCGCCCGGGGTCAGCACGTGGCCAACCTGCTCGCCCTGCAGCCGGACGAGCAGATCGCCCAGGTCATGCAGATCAAGGACTACAGCGCGGCGCCGTACCTGGTGCTGGCCACCAAGAACGGCCTGGTCAAGAAGACCAAGCTGGAGGACTTCGACTCGAACCGCACCGGCGGCCTGATCGGGATCAACCTGCGCGACGACGACGAGCTGGTCGGCGCCGTGCTGTGCGGGCCGGACGACGACCTGCTGCTGGTGTCCGCAGAGGGCCAGTCGATCCGGTTCCACGCCGACGACGAGACGCTGCGGCCGATGGGCCGGGCCACCTCGGGTGTGTTCGGTATGCGGTTCAACGGCGATGACCGGCTGCTGTCCCTCGGCGTCGTGCTGGCCGACACGTTTGTGCTGGTCGCCACGGGGGGTGGCTACGCCAAGCGGACCCCGATGGAGGACTACCCGGTCCAGGGTCGAGGCGGCAAGGGTGTGCTGACCATCCAGTACGACCGGCGCCGTGGCACCCTGGTCGGTGCACTGATCGTGGACGTGGCGGACGAGATCTACGCCATCACGTCCAGCGGCGGGGTGATTCGCACCACGGCACGCGAGGTGCGCAAGGCCGGCCGCCAGACCAAGGGCGTGCGGCTGATGAACCTCGGTGAGGGCGCCACGCTGTTGGCGATCGCCCGCAACGCCGAGGCGCTCGACGACCCTGACGAGAACGGCACCGGCGAGAATGGCACCGGCAACGGCACAGCCGGCTAGGACGGACTCACGACACTAGGGTCCTGGGAGCAGAAACCTCGCTCCCAGGACCCTAGGCTCTGGTAGTCCGTCCACGTGTGCACCGAGGAGGTGCGAGGCAGCTCGTGACCAAGCCGACCGACCCCCAGGACTCCAACCGGACCGCGGCCGGAGCCGTCAACGGCGACCCCGAAGCGGCCGCCTCTCCCGCGTCGGACCCCGCCGCCGAACCGGCACGCAACGTCACCGGCGCGGCGCAGGGCGCGGGCAACGGGACAGTCCGACCGTCCCCGAGACCCCGCGTGCCCCGGCCCGGGCCGCCGCCCACCGATGCCGGGGTCGTCCCGGCGCCCGATGCGGCGGTGCCCGAAGCCCCGGCCCCGTCGTCGTTCGAGGCTCCCGGCCCGGACAACGTGGACAGCGCCGTGCCGGGTCATCCGAGTGCTGACAGCGCTGACAGTTCGCTGTCCGGGGCTCCTGTCTCGGATGCTCCTGTCTCGGACGCTTCGGTACCGGACACCGGCCCGACGTCTGATGCGGTGTTCGACCATGAGGCCGAGCAGGCGCTGGCCGATCCGCCGGTCACCTGGCCGGCATCCGCGAAACACGAAACGGCCTCGCCCGGACCGGACCCGGAGCCGGCGGCCGGCGCGATCAACGGCCAGCCCGAGGCCCCGACGGCCGCCCTGCCGCCGCCGTGGCAGCGGATCCCCGAGTCCTCCGAGCCGACCGGGTCGGACACCCGGACCTGGCGGACGGGCGACGAGCCGGTTGAGCAGGCCGCCCGGCCGGCGCCCTCTCCGACACCCTCTCCGACACCCTCTCCGACACCCTCTCCGACACCCAGGCCGCCGTCCCGGCCCAGGGGACCCCGCGCTGCCACCGTGGCGTCCGCCGCTGCCGCCGCCGGCATGGCGACCGAAGCGGTCCAGCGCGATCCGGCCGGCCGCCGGCCCCGGGCGCAGCGAACCGACCAGAACGACCTCGGCCAGGCGCGGACCGTGTCGCTCGAGTCCGGTCGCCTCGGCGGCCGCGCGGCGGAGTCGGAGGCCACCCCGGATTCCGACGAGCGGGCCGGTCCCGGCCGGTCGCCGGGCGGTTTCCCGATGAGCTGGCCGCGCAACCGCCGCCCCCGGCAGGCCAGCCTGCAGCTCAAGCGGCTGGACCCGTGGTCGGTGCTGAAGATCGCCCTGGTGCTCGCCGTGGTGCTGTACCTGATCTGGCTGGTTGCGGTCGGTGTGCTGTATGGCGTGCTGGACGGCATCGGGGTGTGGGACCGGCTGAACGGCCAGTACGCCGATCTGGTGACCGAGCAGGCCGGTGACCGGTTGATCAGCGCCGGACGGGTGTTCGGTGCGGCCGCGGTGATCGGTGCGGTGAACAGCCTGCTGTTCGCGGTGGCGCTGTCGGTCGGTGCGTTCGTCTACAACGTGTCCGCGGACCTGGTCGGCGGTGTCGAAGTGACGCTGTCCGAGCGGGACTGAGCCGTGACCGGGAGGTGTCCTGGCCGTGTCCGGTCGATCTCCGGGCAGAGCCGGCCCGGTTTCGGCCCGGTTGACGGGCTGAGCTAGGCTCGTCAACGCCTCGTTTCGAGGGGCCCATAGCTCAGCTGGTTAGAGCGCGTCGCTGATAACGACGAGGTCGGTGGTTCAAGTCCACCTGGGCCCACTCCAGAACTCCCACTCACACGTAGAGGACTAGGGATCACATGAAGAAGCTGCTGGCTATCGCCGCCGTTGTCGGTGCCGCGCTGTTTGTGTTCACCAAGGTCAGGTCCCGCTCCGGCGACGACCTCTGGCAGCAGGCGACCTCGAACAGCTGACGCACCGCACACTGTGGCGGGTGGGATGTCGAACCCGCCCGGAACCGGGGACGTAGCTCAATTGGCAGAGCACCGCCTTTGCAAGGCGGGGGTTAGGGGTTCGATTCCCCTCGTCTCCACCAGCTAGACCAGCGGATACACCGCTCACCGGCTCGGCCGGCAGCATGGACGAGGCCTGCGGCAGGCGTTGCCGCAACGGCGAACCTACCGTCGGCCACCGAGTAGCTGGTCCGCACGAATGTCGGGACTG
Organism: Pseudonocardia sp. Cha107L01; assembly: GCF_052566575.1. Lineage (NCBI taxonomy): Bacteria > Bacillati > Actinomycetota > Actinomycetes > Pseudonocardiales > Pseudonocardiaceae > Pseudonocardia > Pseudonocardia sp. Cha107L01. Next base: position 1,078,018 of record NZ_CP199579.1, on the reverse strand, counting down.
TCCGGCACCGACCGCCGCCCGGGCCGGCCCGAGCTGACGACGTACACGACTGTGCCGGAGCCGGATGCGCCTACTAGCCTAGGTCAGCAGTGCCAGCGTCTCGTGGTCCTCGATGGCGGCGACGTGCCGCTCTGACATGGCGAACACCCGCTCCCGGGGTTGCATCCGGGGGCCGGTCAGCGACCACAGGAACCCGTGCAGGTGCTGGCGTCGGTAGTCCTGCCATATCTGATCCGGGGTGGTGGGCGTGCCCCCGGCGGCGGTCAGCGCTTCGCGGTAGTGGTCCAGGAGCGCTCGTTCCTGGGCCCGGCGGTCGTCGACGGTGAGCGCCCCGGCGATCCAATAGGCGACGTCGTCGAGTGGCGGGTTGGCGCAGATGCCCTGCCAGTCCAGGAACGCGGGACGTCCGTCGGCGTCGATGTAGGTGTTGCCGATGTGGGGGTCACCGTGGCTGATCGCCCTCGGTGCGGAGTCCTCCAACTCCCACAGCCGACGGAAGGCGGCGAGCACTCGCTTCATGTCCCGCAGGTCGTCGGGGATCGGGGGGCCGTCGGGCCCGCCGAAGTGGTTGTCCCAGTACTCCGGGGTGAAGAACATGTCGGCCACGGCTCGCACCGGCCCCTGCGGCGCCAGCGTGCCCGGTCTTGGACCAGTGGTGCCGGCGCGGGTAGTAGCCGTGATCTCGGCGCTTGCCACCACACCCCCCACGCCGGCGTGCCCGTGGCGGGTATGCAACATCGAACGAGGAGGGCCGGGTTCGGGGCCCTGATCGGTGTCCTGGGGGATTACGCTTTCGTTTGTGGATGGCTCGGCGCTGGTTGAATCGGCGCAGGTCGCGCTGGCCAGGGGCGATGTCGTCGGCGCGCTCGCTCACTTGCGCGAATCAGTCGCCGGGGATCCGGACCCGCTGGCTCGGCAGATGCTGGGGGGCGTGCTGCTGTTCGATGACGACCTGATCGGTGCCCGGCGGGAGTTCGAGCTGGCTTTTCGCGAGTGGAAGGCGGCGGGTGAACCGCGGGCGGCCGCGCTCGTCGCGGCTGCGCTTGTTGACCTGCACACGTCATGGTTCGGGAATCGAGTCGTGGGGCATGGTTGGGCGTCGCGGGCACGCCGGCTGTTGGTGGGTGAGGGCCGTTGCGTAGAACAGGGTTATGTGGAGCTGGCGGTCCTCGCGTGCGAGGCGGAGGACATCGACCGTCTAGAAGAGGCGGCGCGGATGGCGCTGGAGTTGGCGATCGAGTTCGCTGACACCGACCTTGAGGTCCGAGCCCTCGCCGACAGCGGTTATGCGCTGGTGGTGCAGGGCCGGACAGCCGAAGGGTTTGCCAGGCTGGACGAGGCGATGGCGGCGCTGTCTGCCGGCGAGGTGCGTAACCCGGCAACCGCTGGGATGAGCTACTGCGCATTGTTAGGGGCGTGTGACCGCACCGGTGATGTGGCGCGTGCCGAGGAATGGACCCGGGTGATCGCCGCGACACTGACTGAGCCGCTCGGCGGCCGGCCCCGGGCACTGCACACCCATTGTCGTCTGGTGTACGGGTCGGTGCTGTGCGCGGCGGGAAGGTGGCCAGAGGGCGAGGCAACTCTGCTGGAGGCCCTGGGGCCGGAAGGGTCGGTCATCTTCGCCCACCGCGCCGAAGCAGCGGCGCGGCTGGCGTCGCTGCGCGTACTGCAGGGCCAGGTGAGAGAGGCAGCCGAGCTGCTGCGGCCGTTCGAGGACCGCCCGAGCGCATGCGAGCCGCTTGCTCGGGTGTACCTGGTCACCGGGCAGCTCGACCTGGCAGCAGCTGTCGCCCGCCGTGGCCTGGAGGGCGCCGACGGTGACCGCCTGCGGGTCGGCGTCCTGCGGTCGATTTTGGTCGAGGTCGAGCTGGCCCGTGACGACGTGGCCGCCGCGGCCGCGCACGCCGACGAGCTGGCCGAGCTGGCCGAGCTGGCTGATAGCCGACTGCTTCGGGCCGACGCCGCGCTCGCCGCCGGTCGCGTGGCCGCCGCGCGCCTTGACCCTGAGGCGGCCATCGCAAGCTTCGAGCGGGCGCGGTCTCACCTGCATCCCGACGAACGCCCGCTGCTGGCCGCGATGGTGTTGCTGGAGCTGGCCCAGGTGCGTACCGATGTCTGTGACCGGGGCACGGCGATTGATCACGCCCGCGCGGCCGTCGAGATCTTCGAGCGGCTCCGCGCCCCTTTGCTTGTGGATCGCACTGAGGCGTTGCTGCGCTCCCTCGGAGTCCGGGCCCGCTCGGTCGCCCGTCAGCCGGCGGCGGCGGTAGCCGGGCTGAGCGCACGGGAACAGCAGGTGCTCGGCCTGCTGCGCGAGGGCCTGACGAACGCCGAGATCGGTGGGCGGCTGTTCATCTCCGCCAAGACCGCCGAGCACCACGTCGGCCGTGTGCTGGCCAAACTGGGGGTGCGCAGCCGGGCTGAGGCCGCCGCGGTCGCGGCCGCCGCGGCGCAGACCCCCCACCGACCCTGATCGGGCGTGTAGGGGGACAAATTGGGGACTCGCCCGATGTGGCGATGAGCCGATCGGCTCACCCTCTGGGACGGCCCGCCTGATAGGGGGCGGCCCGAATCCTGGAGGACGGATGGAGACGAAGGTCGACGAGATCGCCGAGGGCATCTACCGGCTGTCTACCTGGGTGCCTGAGATCGCTCCGCCCGCGGGCCTGACGTTCAACCAGTTCCTCATCCATGCCGAGGAGCCCCTGCTGTTCCACACCGGTCCTCGGGCGATGTTCCCCCTCGTGTCCGATGCGGTAGGGCGTATATGCCCGGTCGCGGAGCTGCGGTGGGTGGCCTTCGGGCACGTGGAGTCCGACGAGTGCGGCTCGATGAACCAGTGGCTGGCAGCAGCCCCCGACGCGAAGGTCGCGCACGGCGCGCTCGGCTGCGAGGTCTCGCTCAACGACCTGTGCGACCGGCCGCCTCGACCGATGGCCGACGGCGAGGTGCTCGACCTCGGCGGCAAGCGGGTGCGGCACCTCGATACGCCACATGTGCCGCACAACTGGGAGGCCCGAGTCCTATACGAGGAGAGCACCGGCACGCTGCTGTGCGGCGATCTATTCAGCCACCTCGGCGATGGCCCCGCACTCACAACCGACGACATCGTGGGCCCCGCGATGCACATGGAGACGATGTTCCGGTACTCCTCGCTGGGGCCCGACCTGCCGGTCACCCTCGCCCGGCTGGCCGAGCTGGACACCTCAACGCTGGCGCTCATGCACGGGTCGTCCTTCACCGGCAATGGTCGCAACGCGCTGCGGGAACTCGCCGACGCCTACGACGCCCGCTTCCTGGCCCACGCCTGATCGCCCGGTTCGCAACGCCAGGGTCGGCGCGACTGGCACGTGACCTACGCGGCTCAAACGACCCAGAGGAGGAGTGACATGACCAGCATCGAGACGAAGCCGACGCCCGATACCGCGGTGCAACCGGCCCTCACCGCGATCCACCATGTCGGCATCACGGTCACCGATGCCGAGACCAGCGCCACCTGGTACGAGCGAGTGCTCGGCTTCCAGCGCCAGTTCGAGGAGCGGCACCATCGCAGCGACGCCGGTGGCTACACAATCGTGCTCGGCCCACCCGACTCCTCATTCAGCCTGGGAGTCGATCACCACCCAGCGAACTCCGGGGACAACTTCGACCCGACCCGAACCGGGCTCGCCACCTGTCCTTCCAAGTTGCCTCGGTCGATGCCCTACACGCGTGGGTGGCGCACCTGAACAGCCAGGACGTCACCAACTCCGGGGTGTACCCCATGGAGGGCTTCCCGCTGTCGCTCGTGACATTCCGCGACCCGGACGGCGTGCAACTCGAGCTCATCGCCTTTCACTCCTGAACAACGTGAGCCCGGCATCAGCCGACCACCGCCGGCGGCGCTCCTTCCGCGTCGCCATGCATGGGGACACCCGGCGACCCACGTGAACGGCTTCTCATGGTCGATGAAGGTATACATCCGGCGCCGCGAACTGCCAGAGGCGGCTGAGCGGCCCGGTCCCGCGGATACGAGGTCAAGGAGGACCTGATCATGCGCACGGGCAAGGAATACCTAGAGTCGTTATGTGATGGCCGCACGGTGATCGTGGAGGGCGAGTACGTCCAGGACGTCACCGCACACCCGGCGTTCGCCGGAATCGTTGGCACGGTGGCACAGATGTATGACTTCGCCGCTGACTCCACGAACGGGATGACCGCCGTCGCGCCCGAGACGGGGCGGGAGGCACTCAAGCCGTTCATGATCCCGCGAACCCCCGAGGACTTGCGCGAACGCCGGGAGTCGATCACCAGGTGGGCCCAGTTGTCGCACGGCTTCGTGGGTCGGGGCCCCGACCACGTCGCATCCTTCCTCGCCGGGTTCGCCGGCCATCCCGAGGTATTCGACCGCAACGGGCGCCGGCTCGGGGCCAATGTCACCAGGTGGTACCGCCGGCTGCTGGATGACTCCCTGTTCTTCAGCTACGTGATCGTCCCGCCGCAGGTGAGCCGAGCAACCACAGCGCACGGCTGGGACGGCGACTTCGTGCAGGTCGGCGTGGTCGAGGAGAACCAGGACGGCATCGTGCTGCGCGGCGCGCAGATGCTCGGCACCAGCACAGCGGTCAGCGACTATCTCCTGGTGTCCTGCATCAAGCCGCTCACTCCCGAAGATGTCGACCACGCGTTCACCGCCGTGGTCCCCGTGGCCGCGCCGGGGTTGAAGACGTACTGCCGGCGGCCGTACGCGGTCGGCCAGCCCAGTGCCTACGACTATCCGATGTCGTGCCGCTATGACGAGTCCGACGCGCTGGTTGTGTTCGACGATGTGCTCGTGCCCTGGTCGGACGTGTTCGTGTGCCGGGAAGTCGACGGGCTGCGTGCCCAGTTCTTCGAAACCAGCGCCCACGTGTTGGGCAACAGCCAGGCGCAGATCCGGTTCGCGACGAAAGTGCAGTTCCTAGCCGGAGTCGCGCGCAAGATCTGCGAGGTCAACCAGATTGACAAGATCCCGAGCGTGCTGGAAAAACTCGGTGAGCTGGCTGCTCTTGCGGCCACCGTGGAGGGGCTGATGCTGGCGGCGGAGTATACCTGCTCAGTCGACATGCAGGGCGTCTGCCGGCCGCACCCTCGGTTCGTCTACAGCCCTATGGCCCTGCAGGCCGAGACCTACCCCCGGATCCTGCACATCATTCGCGAGCTCGCCGGCGGCGGCGTGATCCAGCTTCCCGCTTCGTACAAGGAGTTGATCGACGACCGGACGCATGACGACATGGCGCGCTACGTGCAGTCGCCGGGCTACCCGGTTGAGGAACGGGTGAAGCTGTTCAAGCTCGCCTGGGACGTCGTCGGCTCCGAGTTCGCGGGCCGCCACCACCAGTACGAAATGTTCTATGCGGGCGCGCCGTTCGTGGCGAAGGGCTACGCCTACCGCAACTACGGATACGAGGACGCCGCGCGCGCCGTCGACGTGTTCCTCGACAGCTACAACCTCGCGTCAGCGACCGGTGGAGCGAGGTAGGTCATGGCGAAACCCGAACGCGAGTTCTCCTCCGGCACCGCCGTCGAATGGACGCCGGTGCCGGGCAGCGCCTGCCCCGGCCTTGACGAGCGCGTCCTGGCCAGCGACGGGCACGTCGCGACCCGAATCCTGCGCTTCGCGCCCGGCACCGACACGACCCCGAACGGAGTGCAGCTACACGACTTTTGGGAAGAGGTCGACATCCTCACCGGGTCCATCACCGACCTGTGCGGGCAGACCTTCACCGAGGGCGCCTACGCCTGCCGCCCGCCCCGTATGCCCCACGGCACGTGGCGCTCGCCGGACGGGTGCACCAGGTTCGAGGTCCGCTACCCGGACTCCGGGTAACCGTGATGCCCAGCCATCAGGCCCCTCCCCTGACGGCGCCGCGCTGCGACGGACGCGCGCCGCTGGTTCCTGCACACGCACGACATGATGAACGTCAACAGGCTCACCCGGAACGGCGTGGCCCGGGCTGCCGAGGTGCTCCCGGCAGGGCTGCTGGATCCACCAGGACGTGCACGCCGGGAACTGGGACCAAGCCGCCGTCGACCTCGGCACCCTCGACAGCTTCCATCCCGAGACCGCGCCCTCCGGACTGAAGGTGGTGCGCCCGAGGGAGACCGCCTGAACGGCGATGCTCTGCCCCGCCTGGCGGCGTTGCCGAAACATCCCCATATCCCGGGGATGTTTCGGCGCCTTGCCATCGTTGAGCCGTGTCGCCACTGAACGCCGGGCGTGCGCCCACGATCTTGATCAGACGATCGCGTCGCGGAGAGCCTTCGCGGCGACCGCGGGGTCATCCGCACCGTAGATGGCACCACCGGCGACGGCGACGGTCGCTCCGGCGCGCTGGACCGCGGTGATCGTCCCGACGTTGATGCCGCCGGCGACGGAGAACGGCACCTGCGCCTTCTCGCCCTCGTCCAGCAGCGTCTGGAACGTGAAGCCGGCCTCGGCCTGCTCGTCAAGTCCGGCGTGCATTTCGACGAACTCGGCGCCGAGGGCGCTGACCTCGCGCGCCCGGGCCGCCTTGTCCTTGACCCCGATCAGGTCGACGACGACGCCCTTGGCGTGAGCCTTAGCCGCCTTGATGGCGCCGATGATCGTGGAGTCGCCCGCGGTGCCCAGAACCGTGACCAGGTCGGCCCCGGCCTTGAACGCGATGTCCGCTTCGAGAGCGCCGGCATCAGCGGTCTTGAGATCGGCGAAGACGATCTTGTCCGGGTGTGCGTTCTTCACCGCGGTGACCGCCGCGAGGCCCTCGCTCTTGATCAGCGGAGTACCGAGTTCGATGATGTCCACGTAGGGGGCCACCTTCCCGGCCAGCGCGAGCGCGTCGTCGGTCGTGAGGACATCCATCGCCACTTGCAGTTTCATTGTTCTCTTCTCCTTAGTTGTTGTTCTTCTGTTTGGTTCCTCGGGGGTCACTCGAGATTGGCGTGCCTCGGCCACAGCTCCTCGGCGGGACTTCCGTCGATCTGCCACAGGGCGTGGAACAGCGCGTCGGTGACGAGCAGCAGGCTTTGTTCGAACAGACTCCCGCTGTACTGGTGCGAAACAGTCGTGCCGTGGTCCTGCTTCTGCGCCGCCGGAAGGACGACCACCCGGGTCGCCAGGTCGGCGAGCGCGCTGTCCTCGGCGGTCGTGAACGCCACGACGTTCGCGCCGACCTCCCGGCTCTTCGCGGCGGACCGCACGACGCTCGGGGTGGTCCCGGAGCCGGACGCCGCGATGAGCAGGTCGCCGGCCCCGATCGCGGGTGTTGTGGTCTCGCCCACCACGTGGGCGGCCATCCCCAGGTGCATGAGCCGCATCGCGGTCATCTTCAGCACCAGGCCGGAACGGCCGGCCCCCGCGACGAACACCCCGGGCGCGGTGCGGATCAGGTCCGTGAGCCCTTCGAACTGTGTCCGGTTCAGCAGCTCGACGAGCTGCGTGTTCTCCTTCAGGACCGTATCCAGACCGATGGAGAGAAAGACGAGATCTTCGTGCGCCATATCTCCACTGTGGCCCCCCTGATCAGGTAGGCGCCCCAGTAGATGGCATGGTTCTACCTACCTGAACGGGTAGGTTGCCGCGCGGTCGATCGCGTACACTGCGGGAGTGAGCGTGATGATGCCCCCTCGTCTCCCGCCGATCGGCGGCGCCCACGGGCGCCCGAGTGACGCGGCGACGACGCGGTCAGTGCTCAGGTCGCTGGCGCATGTCCTCGAGGCCCCGCTCCTGGAGATCGCCGAGCGTTTCTCGACCGCGCTCGCCGCGTACCTGCCGCACAGCGCGTTGGTGATCTTCACCGAGGCGTGCATCGGCCGGCCGCAGAAGAAGGCCGGCGACGAGGCGATCATCTCGCGGGTGACCATCGGGGAACTCGACGACCTTCGGGTGGTGCTTCCGCGCAGCGGGGCGTGGTGCGGCCGGCCGGTTCTCGGTGGCACCGAGCGGGACGCGATCGCGTGGATGGCGTCAACGGGCGCGCTGCTGGTGCTCACCGACCCGCACCTCGCTACCTCCGCCGACGATGACCTGCGCGAACTCACCTCGTTCGTCGACGAGCTCTGGCAGATGGTTGCCGTACGCATCCAGCAGCAGGTCGCCGCCGCTCCGCCGGCATACCTTCGCGAATCACGGGCCGCGTCCAGCGAGCGCACCCGCGTCATCGCCGAACTGACCGACGTGCACGCGACCACGCTGGAGACGCTGCTGGCCGCGCTGCGCTCGGCGGAGCTCGATGACGCGCGGGCCCGGCGGACCGCCACCGACCTCGCGGCGGCCGCGATGGTGCGGCTGCGCACCGTCAGCGATCGCGATCGCAGCCTCGCCGAGGAACCGGTCAACGCGGCGTTCGCGCGCCTGCGGGAGGACCTGCGGCCACTCGTCCGGTTCGGGAACGTCGATGTGCAGTTCATCGCGCCGCCGGTCGACGGCCGGGCGTTGCCGGGCGAGGTCGCGCACACGGCCCGGGCCGTGGTGCGCGGCACCATCCTGGCGATGGTCGACCAGAGCGAGGTCGGCCGGATCCGTGTCCAGTGGGATTGCGACGGCACCAACCTGCTGATGAACATCCGCGACGACGGGCCGGGCGGCCTGTCCATCGACACGCCCGCGATGCATCAGCTCGTGCTGCGCGTGCACGCCCTCAACGGCGTGGCGACCACGCACTCGACGCCCGGGTGGGGATCAGAACTCGATGTCCGGATTCCACTGGACCCGCTGGAGCCGCCGCTCGGGCACCTCGAGGAATGGGGACTCGGGGTGCGTGAGCTCGAGGTGCTCAAGCATGTCGCGGAGGGGCGCCGCAACCGCTCCATCGCCCACGAACTGGGGATCAGCGAGAACACCGTCAAGTTCCACATCGCGAACTTGTTTCGGAAGATGGGCGCGAGGTCGAGGGCCGAAGTCGCGGCGATGGTCCATGCCGCCCGATGACGTGGTCAAGAACTGGTGCCGTATTCCCACTGCAGTGGTGAGCCGGGGCGGTAGCGGGCGGGCAATCCAGAAGTGTTGTCTCGCCCGGGCGCCGCGGTGGGTTCGCGGCTCTCGGCGGCGGCGAGCGTGGCGATCAGTCGTGCGGGCAACGCGGCGGGGTGTGCGGCGTGGCCGGAGTCGACGTAGCTGCGCAACTCCCGGTCGATGAGCTCCCCGACGGGACCCGGGTAGGCGTGCAAGGCATAGGCGGCGGCGCGCAGCGCGGCGTGTGTGGTGTCACGGCTCAGGGCTGGTGCGGCGGGTGGGAGCGGCGTGGTGGTTAGTGGCTGCTGCATGTGTGTTCACTCCTGGTAGCGGCGTGGGCTGGTTGGCGGAGGACTGTTGGGATCCCGGCTATTGCCGGGGAAGCGTGGGACGTCGCGCAACGACGTCGGCGTCGGTCACCTCTTGGGCCAGCCGCATGATCAGCGCACCACCGTCGAAGCGGTAACCGAAGTCCAGGAACGCGTGGATTTCACGATGAATCAACTCGCCCACCGATCCGGGATGAGTGTTCAACGCCCGGTGTGCGGCGACCGCCAGTCGTCTGCGCTCGGCGTCCGGCATCCCCCCGCGAACGGATGGGTCACCTCGGGTTTCTGCTGGCCCCCGGGTTGTCGTACTTTCCGGCGCGGCGCGCCAGTTTTGGGTGAGAACCACGGATTCCGGCCTGTGGCGGTTCTCGGAAGTACTGGTCATGGGACGAGCTCCTGATCATCAGGTCTGGGACGTGCGGTGGCAGGATCGGTCTTTCGCTCTCTGGCCTGCTGGTAGTGCGGATGCGGCTGGTGACCTCGCCGACCGGAGTGCCCGGTCCGCGAGGTCACCGCTCGTCACGCCTGTGCGATCAGGTCGAGCTGGCGCAGGACGGTGACTCCGTCGTCCAGTCCGATCTCCTCGATGATCTGGCCGTTCTCGACCTTGAGGATGGTGATGCCGGTGAAGCGCATCGTCTTGCCGGTGCCAGCTGGCAGCGAACCGATGGGCATGTCGTCGAACGCGTCGCCGGTCTGGGTGCCGCCGCCTTCCCACTGGCCCACGACGTAGTCGCCCTCTGCGATCAGGTCGGCCGTGCCCCAGAAGTTGAGATCCGGGAACGCGGCGCGGAATTTGCTGGCGAACTGGCGCACCTGCTCACGCCCCTGGCATGGAGCGTGCAGTGAGTACTCGAACCGGATATCGGGAGCGGCGAGCTCGTCGATGACCGCTGGGTTGAAGTCCTTTCCCCAAAATTCGCTGAACCAACGCCCGACGATGGCCTTGTTCTCTTCTGCGTTCTCTCCTGCGTTCGCTTCTGCCGACATAATTGGCGCCTTTCCCGATGGTCAATGAATCGCTCGGCTGCCTCTTACCGAGGCGCCTTGTCGGGTAGACGTCGGCTGCGGCCGGAACGTGAGGCCGAGGACTCAAAAGATTTCGGCGGACCCGGGCCCGGGCTGTCGGATGGCGAGCTTGCCGTCCTCAACAGTGAACCCGCCCACCCCGAACGACGTCGGTCGCAGCACCTGGTAGACCGCGCCGGCGCGGGTGATCTCGCTGTCGACCAGGGTGTACGCCTAGGTGCTGGCCCCGTCCGTGAAGAGGCGCTTGCCGGAGCCGAGCACGATGGGGAAGACCAGCAGCCGGTACTCGTCGACCAGCCCGGCGTCGTGCAGGGTGCGGGCGAGCTGGCAGCTGCCGTGCACCTGCAGCTCGCGGCCGGGCGTGTCCTTGAGCGCCGACACCGCGGCGAGGACGTCGGACGAGATGACGTTCCCGTTACCGGGGTCCTCGTCGAGGCCGCCGGGTCCCTGCATGACGCCGTCGAGGGTGAGGAAGGTGTGCACGGTGAGCTTCAGCGCGCAGCGCGCGACGAAACCCGACGTGCGCGGTGAGTCTTGAGGGCGGGTGAGGGATGCCGTGGGGCGGTCAGGTCGGCGTGGAGGCGCGGGGGACGGACGGTGTCGGGGTACGGAATCGGGTGATCAGGGAGTCGAGGGAGAGTCGACCTCCGTGCAACCCGGCGACCAGCGCACCCACGCCCAGTACCAGCGCGAGCTGCGAGTCCCCGCGCCAGTGCAGCAACCCGGTGAACCCGACGGTGAAGTAGATGACACCGAGTGCGTCGAGGAAGAGCAGTGTCCCCGCCACCGGCAGAGCGATCCCGATGATCAGCGCGATTGCCACCGCGAACTCCACGATGGACGCGTACCAGGCCGACACCACCGGCAGGTAGACGCCCGTGCGGGCGAAACCGGCCGCGACCCTCGCCGGATCCTGGATCTTGGGCCAGCCGTGCGCGATCCACGCCAACCCGATGCCGATCCGCGCGACCAGCGCGGTGACGTCCCGGGACCAACTCGGCAACCTCACGATGACGACTCCTTCGGGCCTGCCTACCGGTGGAACCACCCGGCAGCCACGGCCGGGCCGATCCACTGCATACCCAACGCGTCCTCGAGCGGAATCGGTGCGTCCCGACCCGGCGGGGCTCTCAGAGTCCCTCAGTGGGCCGGGCGCTCCCCTTGGACGACGAGCCGGACAGCTCCCGGCCTACGGCAGCACCCTGCACAGTGCGTCCAGAGCGCCCGCCCACGCGCTGTCCGAGGGTGTCGCGTAGCCGACCACCAGCGCGTCCTGCTCGGGCAACCGCTGCCCGGAGTCCGCCGCGTCGTGGCGAAACCGCGCCATTCCGCTGACCGCCAGGCCCAACCAGGCCGCTGCCTCGACGACGGAGCGCTCGGTCCCCCTCGGCAGTTCGACGACCGCGTGCAGCCCGGCGGCTATGCCGGTCACGCGGATGCCGGGGGCGCTCTGTGCCAGGGCCGCGACCAGCTGGTCGCGGCGGCGCCGGTAGCGCAGCCGCATCGAGCGCACCTGACGTTCGTACGCACCCGACGCGATGAACTCCGCGAGCGTCAGCTGCTCCAGCGCACTCGTCATCCAGTCGCCGTGCCCCTTGGCCGCCACGATCTCCGGCACCAGCTCCTCGGGCAGCACCATCCAGCCGAGCCGCAGCCCCGTCACCAGTGACTTGCTCGCCGTGCCGAAATACACCACCCGCTCCGGGTCGAGGACCTGCAGGGCGCCCACCGGCTGACGGTCGTATCTGAACTCCCCGTCGTAGTCGTCCTCCAGAATCAGCCCGCCGGTGGCACGGGCCCAGTCGACAGCCGCCGCGCGCCTGTCCGGGTGCAGCGCGACCCCCGTCGGGAACTGATGCGAGGGTGTCAGCAGTACCGCGCCGACTCCGCGCAGCTGCGCCAGGTCGTCGGTGCGTGTGCCACGTTCGTCCACGGACAGGGGCGGGATGCGCAGGCCGGCGTCCGTCAGCAGGCCCCGGTGAATGTCGAGGCCGTACGACTCGACGGCCACCGCCCGCACCCGCCGCGCCCGCAGTGCCTGTGCCATCAGCATCAGGCCGTGGTGGAAACCGGAGCAGATGACGATCCGTTCCGGGTCCGCGTACACGCCGCGGGCCCGCGCCAGATAGTCCGCGACGACGGTGCGCAGTTCTACCCGGCCGAGGGCGTCGCCGCGGCCGAAGGCATCGTGCGGCGCCGCGGTCAGTGCGCGGCGGGCGGCGGCGAGCCACTGCGTCCGGGGGAACGCCGCGAGGTCCGGCGAACCCGGCACCAGGCTGTACGTGGGACGGCGCCGGGTCGGCCGGGTACGGGGAGCGGCGGGCGCGGCCCTGCGCGGTTCGGCCCGCCTGGCCACTCGGGTCCCGGACCCCTGCCGCGCGGTGAGCCAGCCCTCGGCGACCAGTTCGGCGTAGGCGTTGGCCACGGTGTTACGGGCGACGCCCAGGTCGGCGGCGAGCGAGCGGGAGGAGGGCAGCCGGGTGCCGGACACGAGACGCCCCGTGCGCACAGCCTCCCGCAGAGCGTCCATGAGCCCGGTGCGCAGCCCGGATCCGTTCAGTTCCAGATGCAGGTCCGTACCGAACGCGGAAGGCGGGTCGGCCGCCGAATTGGCCCACGAATCGGTCATAGAAATGGACCATACCCCTGTGCCACCGGGCACGTAGCGTCGTAGCCATGACGACGAACGAAGCGCAGGAAAGCAAGCAACACCTCCCCGAACACCCAGCGCGCCTGGACTGGGCGAAGCTCGCCCCGGAGGCCTACCGGGCCATGATCCGTCTCGACGCGGCCGCGAGGAAGGGCGTCGAGCCGACCTTGTTCGAACTGGTCAAGATCCGCGCGTCCCAGATCAACCACTGCGCCTTCTGCCTGGATATGCACAGCAAGGACGCGCTGGCGGCCGGCGAGTCGGCGGAACGGATCATCCAGCTCAGCGCGTGGGAGGAGTCGAAGCACTTCTACACGGCGAAGGAGATCGCGGCGATCGAGCTGACCGAGGCGATCACCGTTCTCACGGACGGATTCGTCCCCGACGAGGTGTACGCGAAGGCGGCGAAGGAGTTCGACGAGACCGAGCTGGCCCACCTCATCGCCGCGATCACGGCGATCAACGCCTGGAACCGCTTCGGGGTGTCCACCCGGTCAGTCCCCGGCCACTACACGCCGGGCGACTTCGGGTGACCGTTACCGCCTTCCGTGCCCTGCATCACGACCGCGCCGCCGACGACCCGCTCGTCCTGCCGGGGCCGTGGGACGCGGGCAGTGCCCAGGTCCTCGCCGACGCGGGCTTCCCCGCGCTCGCCACCCCGAGCGCCGGGATCGCCGCTTCGCTCGGCTATCAGGACGGCGCGACCCCGCCCGAGGAGATGTTCGCCGCGGTGGCCAGGATCGTCCGGGCCGTCTCCGTGCCGGTCTCCGCGGACCTCGAGGGCGGCTACGGCCTCGCTCCCTCGGAGTTGGTGGGGCGGCTCCTGGAGACGGGCGCCGTCGGCTGCAATCTGGAGGACTCCGAGGAGGGCACCTCGCTCAAAGAGGCTGGGCGGCACGCGGATTGGCTGGCCGAGGTACGGGCGGAGGCGGGTGACGCTCTCTTCGTCAACGCGCGGGTCGACACGTTCCTGTTCGGGACGGGTGACCCCGCCGACGCCGTGGCACGCGCCCGTCTGTACCTGGCCGCCGGCGCCGACTGCGTCTACCCGCTCCTCGCGCCGGCCGAGGTGCTCCCGGAGCTGCGGGCGGGTATCGACGGTCCTCTCAACATGGCTGCCGGGCCGGACAGGGAGTCCGTGGCCGAGCTGGCCCGGCTGGGCGCGACGCGGGTCACCTTCGGCCCGGGGATGCAGCGGCACGCGATGGGCTCGACCGGCGAACTCGCGGCGCGGCTGCGCTCGGTGGACGCCGGGTAGTCCCGCGGCGGCTTCCGGGAGGGGCTGTCCGGAAGTGTTCGGAGGTTGGCGTTCCAGTCACTCGCGGTCGATCTCCCCGGCGGCGAGCATGGTCGGCGTGACGAAGCGAATCGCGGTGCCTGAGGCAGGTGCCACCAGGGAGCGGCTGGCCTGGTGGGGTGCCGGGCTCGCGGTGGCCGCCGTGGGCTGGGGCGCTCAGCAGTTCACCCCGCTGTTGCTGCTGTACCAGGCCGAACTGGGACTGTCGTCGACCGTCGTGCAGGCCACCTTCGGGCTCTACGTGCTCGGGCTGATCCCGGGCCTGCTGCTCGGCGGTCCGGTGTCCGACCGGTACGGCCGGCGCCGGGTGATGGTCCCGACCCTGGTCGTCTCGGTGGCCGGCACCGTGGCACTGATCCTCGGCGGCACCGGCGTCGGGTGGCTCTTCGCCGGCCGGCTGCTGGCCGGCGCGGCGAGTGGGGCGGCGTTCAGCTCCGGCGCGGCGTGGATCAAGGAGCTCGGTAACGCCGGCGGCCCGGGCGGCGCCAACCCCGGGCCGAGGCGGCTCACCGTGACGATGAGCATCGGCTTCGGGCTCGGGCCGCTGGTCGCCGGCGCGGCGGCCCAGTGGGCGCCGGCGCCGACCGTGCTGCCCTACTTGCCGCACCTGGTGCTGGCCGTCGCCGCGATCCCGCTGGCCCTGCGCACCCGGGAGACCCGTGCCCGGGAGACCGGGGCGCCACGCCGCCGGCCCACGCTCCCGACCGCGGCGAAACGGCGGTTCCGGACCGTGGTGGTGCCGCTGGCGCCGTGGGTGTTCGGCTCCGCGTCGATCGCGCTGGCCTACCTTCCCGGGCTGGTCAAGGATCAGCTCGCCGGCCATGCGTTGATCTTCAGCGCGGTGGTCACGCTGCTGACCGCCGGCGCCGGCATCGCCGTGCAGCCGCTGGCCCGGCGGTTGGATCACGGGCGTGAGCGCCGGCTGCTGGCCACTGCGCTGGGCATCGTGGTGGCCGGGCTGCTGGTGGCGGTGGCGGCCTCGGTCCTGCTCAGCCCAGCGCTCGTGGTGCTCGCCGCCCTGGTGCTCGGCGCCGGCTACGGCTGCTGCCAGGTGTGCGGGCTGCTGGAGGTGCAGCGGCTGGCCCCGCCGGAGCAGCTCGCCGGGATGACCGCGAGCTACCAGGCGGTGTCCTACCTCGGCTTCCTCGCGTCGTTCGCGCTGGCCGCGGCGGCCGGGGTGGTGCCGCCCAGTGCGCTCCTGGTCGCCGTCGCGGTGCTCGCCGCGCTGACGCTGGCCTGGACGACCTGGCAGGCACGCCGCCCTTAGTCAGCCAGTAGATCGGCGGGAGCGGGCGGTTCGGGTGCGAAGGTGCGGCGGTAGGTGTCCGGCGGCACCCCGACCGAGCGGCTGAAGTGCCGGCGCAACGTGGTCGCGGTGCCCATGCCGGTGCGGGCGGCGATCTCCTCGACGCTGTCGTTCGTGGTCTCGAGCAGCTCCTGGGCCCGGTGGATGCGCTGGGTCAGCAGCCACTGCAGTGGGGCGGCCCCGGTGACCGCGTTGAAGTGCCGGGCCAGGGTGCGCGAGCTCATGTTCGCCCGCCGCGCCAGGTCGCCGACGGTCAGCGGCTGCTCGAGCCGCGCGATCGCCCACGGCAGCAGCTCGGCCAGGCCGTGGTTGCCGCCGACCGACGGCAGCGGCGTGGGGATGAACTGGGCCTGCCCACCGGTGCGGTGCGGCGCCACCACCAGCCGCCGGGCCAGCGCATTGGCGACCGCGGCGCCGTGGTCGAGCCGCACGATGTGCAGGCACAGATCCATCCCGGCCGCCTTGCCCGCCGAGGTGAAGATGCCGTCGTCCTCCAGGTACAGCACCTCAGGGTCGACCCGCACCCTCGGGTACCGCTGCGCCAGGAGGTCGGCGTGCAGCCAGTGCGCGGTGGCCCGCCGACCGTCCAGCAGCCCGGCCGCGGCCAGTACGAAGGCCCCCGAGCAGATGGACACCACCCGCGCGCCGCGTTCGTGGGCCGCGCGCACCGCGTCGACCAGGTCGGCCGGCTGGCTCTCGTGCACGTTGCGGCAGGCCGGCACGATCACCGTGTCCGCCGCGACCAGCACGTCGAGGCCGGCCGGCCCGTCGACCTTGAACCAGCCGCCGACCCTGGCGTCGTCCGGCCCGCAGACCGCGAAGTCGTACCAGGGGTCGGCGAGGTCCGAGCGGTCCACGCCGAAGACCTCACACGGGGCGGCCACCTCGATCAGCGGGATCCCCTCGGTGACGGCCAACGCGACACTCGTCATGGCTGGAAGTGTACGGATGGACGTGCTTCAGTCATCCCGGGCGCGCTACTCGGTGAACGCGGTCGACTCACTCAGCTCGCGCCATTCGGCCAGCTCCTCGGCGACCAGCTTCAGTTTCGCCTCCACCCGCGCGACGCTGTCGGCGCCCAGCTGTATGCGCAGCGGTGGGTTCGGCGTGCCGGCGACCTCCAGGATCGCGGCGGCGGCCTTCCTGGGGTCGCCGGGCTGCTGTCCGTTCGCCGCTTCGAGCCGGCCGCGCATCGCGTGCGCGGTATCCGCGTAGTCGTCGATGCTCGGGTCCACGAAGCGGATGCTGCTCGGCGCCAGGAACTCGGTGCGGAACGCGCCGGGCTCGACGACGGTCGCGGTGACGCCGGTACCGGCGAGCTCGGCGGACAGCGCCTCGGTGATGCCCTCGACCGCGAACTTGGTCGCCCCGTAGATGCCGCTGCTCGGGATGGTCACGAACCCGCCGATCGAGCCGATGTTGATGATCCGGCCGGACCGCCGCGCCCGCATCCCGGGCAGTACCGCGCGGGTCACCCCGAGCAGGCCGAACACGTTGACGTCGAAGACCTCGCGGGCCTCGGCGTCGGAGATCTCCTCGACGGCCCCGAGCAGCCCGAAGCCGCTGTTGTTGACCAGCACGTCGATCCGGCCGAACGCCGCCGTCGCCTCCTCGACCGCCGTCGCGGCCCGCCCCGCGTCGGTCACATCCAGCGACACCGCGAGCAGTCGCTCCGAACTGCCGAGCGCCCGGGTCACCGCCGCCTTGTCGCGTGCGGTGGCGACGACCTGGTGACCGTTCTCCAGGGCGGCCCTAGCGATCTCGAGCCCCAGGCCGCGTGACGACCCGGTAATGAACCACACAGACATCGAGCATTCCCTCCCGGCAGCCGCGCTGACCGCGGTGCGTTCCCCCTGTACCGGGGGCCATGACCTCGATCATCGGGAGCGCGCCGGGCGGCTGCCAGGGGGTAGTGCACCCAGGGACCGGCGCGGCTACCCGGTGGCCGGCACCGGGCGAGCGGCGGGTCCGGCGGTGGCGCTGCCGGTTTCGGTGGCGCTGCCGGTCCGCGCTCGTGCCGGGGCGGTCAGGCGCTGATGTCCCAGGTGCCGCTGCCGCTCTCGCGCACCGCGACGACCGGGTGGGCGGTGTTCGCCCAGCACCGCCCCACACCTGCCCAGAAGATCGGCGGCGTGCGGTCGGAGTAGAAGTCGACCATGGCGCCGCGCTCGGCCCACCCGGAGTTGTTCTCCAGGCGCACCACCCGGCGCAGCTCCGGCTTGTCCCCGTAGCGGACCACGGCGCGCACCCTCGGCCCGGGATCGGCGTCCAGGTCCGGCCGCCACCAGCTGCCGCCCTCCGGCGGCTGGGTGGGCAGGCCGCAACGGCACGCGTCCACCGCCGTTGTGTTGATCTCTGCAGAGTGGCCCCGAACTAGCTCCACACCAACTCCCGATGCACACGTTCGACGGTTACGGGACGGAACGTCCAGGTTAAGTGAGTTGTCCGGCACCCACGATGTCTCGTCCCGCCAAAGCTGTCCGGAGCCGTTGTACGCGGCGTACAACATCAACTTCGGGGTTCGGGAACGAGCAGGTCAGAGCTCTACCTGTTCAGCCGCGGACCGGCGCGGGTCGCCCGTTCGAGGCCGGCGCGGAGCGGAACGCCTCGGCCGCCGCGCGGAACTCCGGGGTGTGGATGCAGGACAGCTGGGCGACCAGTTCGGCGTCGCTGACCGCCGCCTGGGCCGGCATCGCCGCGTGGTCGATGATGCCCTTGACCAGGCCGTTCGCCGACGGTGAGCAGGCCAGCAACTCGCCGACGAGCACACCGGTGGCCTCGGCGAGCCCGTCGGCGGCGGCCACCCGGTTGGCGATGCCGAGCTCCCCGGCCCGGATCCCGTCGATCATCGCCGACGTCATGATCAGCTCCTTGGCCCGGCCGGCGCCGACCAGCGCGGTCAACCGGGAGCAGGCGCCCACGTCCGGTACGACGCCCATCCGGGTCTCCGGCAGCCCCATCGTGGCGTCGGCGGCGACCACCCGCAGGTCACATGCCAGTGCCAGCTCGAAGCCGGCGCCGATCGCGGCGCCGTGCACCTGCGCCACGGTGGGCTTGGCCATCGCCTGCAGCCGGTCGAACGCGCGCACGAAGGCGCCCCGGATGTCCCGCAGCCCGGCCGGGGTGGCCAACTCGACCAGGGTGCCGGCGTCGATACCGGCGCAGAACGCCGGCCCGTCGCCACGGACCACCACGCAGTGCACGTCCGCGTCGTGCTCGACCTCCGCCGCGGCGGAGTACAGGTCGTCCACCAGAGCCCGGTCCAGCGCGTTGCGCCGTTGCGCGCGCCGCAGCACCAGGTGCGCGCAGTGGCCGTCCCGGACAATGTCGACCTGGCTGTCGACCTGGCTGTCGACCTGGCTGTCGACCTGGCTGTCGACCTGGCTCATGTGCCGCTGCCCGCCTGCAGGTAGCGCTCCCGGATCCGCCGCTTGAACAGCTTGCCGGAGTCCTCCCTCGGCAGGTCCCGGTCCAGCACGACCACCCTGGGAACCTTGTAGTTGGCCAGGTTGGCCCGGACGTACTCGCGGATGTCGTCCTCGGTCAGCCCGCTGTCCGGGTCGGTGTCCACGTGCGCGGCCAGCGTCTCGCCGTAGTCGCTGTCGGGGATGCCGAACACCGCCACGTCCCGCACCCCGGGCAGGCTGATCAGGCACTGCTCGATCTCGGCCGGGTAGATGTTCACCCCGCCGGAGATGACCATGTCGTTCATCCGGTCGCTGAGGTAGAGGAAGCCGTCCTCGTCCAACCAGCCGCCGTCGCCGAGGGTGAGGAAGCCGTCGCGGTCCATCGCCCGGCGCTTCTCGTCGTTGCCGATGTAGGTGAAGTCCGGCCAGCCGGGCCCCGGGTTGATGTAGATCTCACCGAAGGTGCCGGCGGGCGCCTCGGTACCGTCGGGCAGGTAGACCCGCACGTCGCAGCCGGCCACCGCCTTTCCGACGGTGCCCGGGTGGGCCAGCCACTGCTCGCTGTCGCAGGCCACCACCGCGCCGGTCTCCGAGCCGCCGTAGTACTCCAGCACGATCGGGCCCCACCAGTCGATCATCTGGCGTTTCACCGTCGGCGGGCACGGCGCGGCCGCGTGCACCACCGCCACCAGCGAGGACAGGTCGAACTTCGTCCGCTCCGGCTCGGGCAGCGCGAGCAGCCGCACGAACATCGTGGGCACCAGCTGCGCGTGCTGGATGCCGAGCCGCTCGACCAGCGCGAGGAACTCCGTCGGCTCGAACCGAGGCATGATCGTCAGGTCCAGCCCGGCGGCCACCGCGAACAGCGCGTGCACGTTCGGTGCCGTGTGGTACATCGGCGCCGGGATGAGGGTGCGGTGCCCGGGCGCCAACCCGAAGGCCTGGAAGATCCGCCCGATGACCTGCTCGCTGAGCGCCGGGTCCATCGGCTCGCGCAGGATGCCCTTCGGCTGCCCGGTGGTACCCGAGGTGTAGATGACGCTCAGCGGTGGCGCGGCGGGCGGCTCGACGTGGTTGGCCTGATCGACCAGCCAGCTCTCCAGCTCCAGGCGGCCGGTATCCGGCCGCTGGTCCGCCAGTGTGTCCGGCAGCCTGAACGCCTGGCGCAGGGCGGCGCTGGGCACCACCTCGACCAGCGGGATCGGGCTGGCCAGCGCTTCCTCCACGACCGGCACCAGGTCGCGGTGCACGAAGGCCGCCTTCGCGCCGCAGTCGGTGATCAGATAGCCCAGCTCGGCGCCCTTCCAGTGCCAGTTGACCGGCACCGGCACCGCGCCGAGCTGCCCGATACCGAGGCTGACCTCGATGAACTCGATGTCGTTG
Organism: Pseudonocardia sp. Cha107L01; assembly: GCF_052566575.1. Lineage (NCBI taxonomy): Bacteria > Bacillati > Actinomycetota > Actinomycetes > Pseudonocardiales > Pseudonocardiaceae > Pseudonocardia > Pseudonocardia sp. Cha107L01. Next base: position 1,057,661 of record NZ_CP199579.1, on the reverse strand, counting down.
CGCAGCACCACGGCCACCCGGTCGCCGGGCTGGACGCCGAGGCCGGCCAGTCCGGCGGCGATCCGCGACGCCCGTTGCAGGACTTCGTCGCGGGTCCTGCTGCGATCGCCGCAGCGGATCTCTGGCGAGCTCATCGTTGACCTCCGGGCAGTCGGGTGAGGTGCTGGTTACCTTCGTACCGGTTCCGGTGCCGGTTAGCGCGGCGACGTCAGCGATTCCGCTGAGTCCGCCCTGGTGAAGCGCGGTGGCCGGCGCTGCAGGAAGGCCGCCACGCCCTCCTCGCAGTCGGCGCCGGCGGCCAGCGCCACGATCGCGCGGCTCTCCGCGTCGGACGCCTCGACGACGGTGCCCGGCCCGGCGCCCAGCAGCGCTCTGGTGGCCGCGACGGCGGCCGGGGAGGTGGTGGCTGCGAGCTCCCGCGCGTACTCCTGGGCGGCCGCGAGCACCTCCCCGACCGGCAGGACGCGGTTCACCAGGCCGCTCCGTTCCGCCTCGACCGCCCCGACGAGCCGCCCGCTGAGCAGCCAGTCCGCCGCCCTCGACGGCCCGACCAACCGGGGCAGGAAGTAGGTCGAGGCGCCCTCCGGACACACCCCGAGGCGGGTGAACGGGAAGCCGAAGCGGGCCGTGTCGGCGGCGAACCGCAGGTCGGCGGCCAGCGTGATGGTGGCGCCGCCGCCGACCGCGTCACCGTTCACGGCGGCGATCACCGGCTTGGTCAGCCCGGTCATCCGCACCGTGACGCGGCCGGCCGGCTCGCGGTATCCCGGCGCCGCGGCGCCGTCGGCGACCAGTTCGGCGCGGATCGAGGCCGGCCCGGCGGTCAGGTCGGCGCCGACGCTGAAGCTGCGCCCGGCGCCGGTCAGCACGATCGCCCGGACGGCGGGGTCGGCGCCGCACTCGCTCAGCGCGGTGATCAGCTGGTCGGCGAAGGCGCCGGTGATTGCGTTGAACCGGCCGCGAGCCAGGGTCAGCGTGGCTACCTCGGCGTGGTCCGCACGGTGAACGGTGCCTTGCTCATCTTCTTCGCTGGAGATGATCCTGACCACCGCTTATCCCCCAGAGATAGAAGCAAAGTTAAGCGCGGTTAGTTTAGGGCGCGGGATGAGATTTGTCGGCGCCGGTCGGGTCAGCGGGAATAGAATTGTGACATGGGTAGCCCCGCGCACCGGCGCGGTGGTCGCCCCGGCGTCTCGGGCGCTCTGGTGGTGGCGGTACTCGTCGCGTTCGGGCTCGGGTGGCTGGGGGCCGTACTCGCCGCCGCCGGCACGTCGACCCGTCCCGCCGCGGCAGCGCCGCCGGCGGCCGGCACCGCGCGCGCGGCACCCGGAGAGCCGGGGGCGCCGACCACCTCGGCCGGCGCCGTGGTTCCCGTCGGCTTCGCCCAGCCGGTGGTCACCTCCACCGGGCTGGCGGTCACCGCGGTGGTCACCAAGGTCAAGGGCGGCGTGCTGCTGACCATCGTCGCGCAGAACCAGGGCAGCCAGCCGATCACCGTGAACACCGCCGACCTGGGCCCCCACGAGGTGACGTTCCGGGGCTCCCCGGTGCCGGTCGAGTTGACGCCCCAGACGAAGAAGCTGGTTCCCGGCGAGGCGCTGGTCTACTCGTGCCGGGTCAGGCTGCCGGACATGAACTCGGGCGAGATGGCGTTCACCGTGGCCGGCATGCCGATCCGCGGCTTCGCCGCCGGCGACTAGCGCGGCCGGCCGCCGGGCTGCTCCGGTGGCAGGCCGAGCAGCAGCCGGCCGGCGTTCTGCCGGGCGAACGGGCTGAATGCGACGTGCCGGGTGGCGACGGTGGCATCGTTCAGGTACCCCGCGAGCACGCTGTCGGCGCGGATGGACGCGGTGCCGGCGGCCTCGTGGGCGAACCGCGCGGCGGCGACAGCGGCCTCGGCGGCCGCACCGAGGGCGAGGGTGGCGCCTGCCTGTGCCGTCGGCCCGACAGTGCCCGCGACGGCGGTCCGCCACACCTCGGCGGCCTGTTCCAGCAGGTAGCTCCGCGCGGCGCTCAGCCTGACCCGCGCCGAGGTGAAGCCGTCCTGGAACCGTTGGTCGTGGATCAGCGGTTGGGCCTGACCGAAGCGCACCTTCGTCCTGGCCAACACGAGCAGTTCGTCCAGTGCGCGCGCGGCGATGCCGAGCGGGACGGCACCGAGCAGTGGGCCGAGTGCGAAGAACGGCACCGCCGCGATGGGGGTCGGCGGACGACACCGCTGGTCGCGGCCTGGGACCACGCCGTCAAGGACGGTCCGGACCCGCGCCCGGTGGTGGAGCAGGAATGGTTCCAGGAGATGATCGCCGCGCCCGACCCGCGCCAGCACCTGCGGCTGCAGGTGGTCGGGTCCCGACAGGTCAAGTCGCGGATCGCGCCGATCATCGAGGCCATCCGGGCGGCGGCTCCGGCCGACGAGGAGATCTCCGCGCTGTGGGAGAAGATGCAGGCGGAGTTCCACGACAACCAGCGACACACCATCGCGGCGCTGCGCCGCAAGGGCCCGCTGCGCTCCGGGCTCACCGAGGACCAGGCCACCGACGTGCTCTACACGCTCAACCACCCGACGCTCTACGACATGCTGGTCGGCCGGCTCGGTGGACGGCGGAGCGCTACGAGAGCTGGCTCGCCGAGACGTTGATCGAGCAGTTGCTCGAGCCGCCGGACCGCGCCGCCGGGGTCACTGGTTGACGGTCTCCAGCCGGCGCCCGGTGGTACGCGGCCCGAGTACCGCGACGTCGACCGCGACGATGGCCATCGCGCCGCACACCACGCTGAACAGAGCACCCACGCCGGCACTGCTCAGCAGCGGTACCAGCACGAACGGCATGGCCGCCGTGGCCAGTCGGGACAGCGCGTAGGTGCCGCTGGCGGCCGTGGAGCGAAGTCCGGTGGGGAAGATCTCCGCCTGGTAGATGTGGTACGAGTTGGAGAACACGTTACTGGTCGCGGTGTACAGGAACCCGAAGATCAGGATCGGGGTCATCGCGTGGGACATCCCGAAGGCGAGCCCGAACAGGGCCATCCCGATGGCCGCCCCGATGATCAGGAACTTGCGCTCGAACCGCTCCACGATCGGCAGCGACAGCGCCGAGCCGACCGGGTAGCCGAGATAGGTCACCGCGGTGAACAGCAGCGACTGGCCGACCGGGAACCCCTTCGCGGCGAGCACCACCGGCACCAGCGTGCCGAAGCCGTAGTAGCCGAGGGTCTGCAGCAGGTGGAACACCAGCATCATCGCGGTGCGCCGGCCGTACGGCGGGCGGAACAGGTTTCGGATCGGCTCGCTCCCGGTGCTGGCGGGGCCGTCGCTCGGGTCCGGGTCGGTCAGCTCGTGGCCCTCGGCCCGCGCCTCGTCCTCGAACCGGGCGGTGATCCGCTCGGCCTCCTCGGTGCGGCCCACCGAGTCCAGCCAGCGCGGCGACTCGGGCAGCCCACGCCGCAGGAAGAACACCACCACTGAACCGAGCGCGCCGATGATGAAGATCCACCGCCAGCCGGCCAGCCCGAGCACGGTGATCTCGAACAGTGAGTGCGCGAGGAACCCGACGAACGGCACCCCGATGAACGAGACGGTGTACGCCCAGGCGATGTAGCGGCCCCGGCGCTGGGCCGGTAGCAGGTCGGTGAGGTAGGCGTCGGCCAGCGGGAGCTCGGCGCCGAGCCCCAGGCCGGCGCAGAAGCGGGTGACCATCAGCCAGACCGCGTTCGGGCTGAACGCGCCGAGCAGCGAGAACACCGAGTACAGCGCCAGGTTGAACAGGAACGCGCCGCGCCGGCCGAACCTGTCGGCGGCCCGCCCGAGCACCAGTGCACCGAGGAACATCCCGATGAACGTCGAGGCCAGCACCGGGGTCAGCGCCGCCTTGGACAGGTGGAACTGCGAGGCGAGCACCCCGCTGAGCACCCCGGCCAGGAAGACCTCGTAGATGTCGAAGAACATGCCGAGACCGACCGCCACCGTCGCCTGCCGGTGGGTTCGGGTGATCGGCAGCCGGTCCATCCGGGTCGCGATCGAGCCGCCGGCCGCCGGGCCGGGACCTCCGGAACCCGCCGCGAGATCGGGCCCGCTGAACTCGGGCATCGGTCCTCCTTGGATCCGGCCAGGTCGCCGAGAACATCATGAGCGTTCCGGTCGCATCCCGCAGGTTGTTCCTCTCAGCTACTCGCCGCCGCCGCCAGCTGTTCGCGCACCCGGCCCAGGGCGGCCTGGTGCGGATCGGTGCCGAGGCGGTCGGCGGTGCGCAACAGTTCCTCGGTGACCGCGCCGATGCCGAGCACCTGGTGCCGCGCCTCGTCGAGCCCGGCGCCGTGCAGCTCGCGGGCCACCGCGTAGGTCACCCCGCCGGCGCTGGCCAGGTAGTCCGGCACCCAGCGGATGCCATGCTCGTGCAGCAGCCGCGCCACGCCGTCGTCGGCGAGCTGGTTGTTCGCCGGGCCGACGATCGCGCGGCAGCGCAGGGCGGGCACCACCTCGGCGGTCAGCTGGCCGCCCAGCGCGGCCGGTACCAGCAGGTCCGCCTCGGCCGTCAGCGCGGCTCCCGGCTCGCACCAGGTGGCGCCGATCTCCGCCGCGACGCCGCGCCGGCTCTCGTCGATGTCGGTCACCAGCAGCTGGGCGCCGTCCCGGGCCAGGTTGCGGGCCAGGTGCGCGCCGACGGTGGCCGCCGCTGACCCGGCACCGGGGCGGCCGGGGCGTGCCCGGTGGCGTCAGTGGCCTTCGAACAGGACGCTCACGGACTCGCCGTTGTGGATCCGGCGGACCGCCTCGGCGAGTGGCCTGGCCACCGACAGCACGGTGAGCTTGGGGTGGCGGTGTGCGTCCGGGATGGGCACCGTGTTGGTGCAGACGATCTCGGCCACGTCGTCCCGGGCGCCGATCCGGTCCAGCGCGCCGTCGGTGAACAGCCCGTGCGTGCAGGCCACCCGGATCGAGGCGACGTCCTGCTCGGCGAGGCGGTCCACCAGTTCGAGGATGGTCGAGCCGCGGGCGATCTCGTCGTCGAGCACGATCACGTCCCGCCCGCGTACCTCGCCGATGATCGAGGTGACCACCACCTTGTCGTCGGAGATCCGCTCCTTGGCCGCCGCCGCTACCGGCAGGCCGAGCCGCCGGGCGAACTTGGCCGCCTCCTTGGCGTTGCCGAGGTCGGGCGAGACCACCACGGAGTTGCGCAGGTCCGCATGGTGGTCCGGGCCCCGGAAGTGCTCGGCCAGCTCGGTCAGCGCGTGCAGGTGGTCGACCGGCACGCTGAAGAAGCCGTGTACCTGCGGCGAGTGCAGCGTCATGGTCAGCACCCGGCCCGCGCCCGCGGTCGCCAACAGGTCGGCCACCAACCGGCCGGCGATGGAGATCCGCGGCGCGCCCTTCTTGTCCGAGCGGGCGTAGGCGTAGTGCGGCATCACCACGGTGATCCGGGCGGCGGACGCACCGCGCGCCGCGTCCAGCATGAGCAGCAGCTCGACCAGGTGCTCCTGCACCGGCGGCACCAGCGGCTGGACGATGAACACGTCCCGCTCCCGGCAGTTCGCCTGCAGCTGGACCTCGAGGCAGTCGTTGGTGAAGCGGACCAGCCGGCTCGGGGCGAGCGGTACCTCGAGGTGCTGGCAGATCGCCGCCGCCAGCTCGGGGTGGGCCGAGCCGCTGAAGATGGTGATCTCGCGCATGACGCCATCGTGCCGCACGGCGACGGGCCGCGGCCGAGCTCGACTGATCAAAGCCTGAACTCTCCGACGGTAATCTTCCCCGATGAGCGGTTTCCGGTTGATCTGTGAGATCGAGCCCCCCACCAGGCCCGACCTGCGGCACGCGCGGCACCAGATCGGCGTGCTCGCACCGGTGGCGGACTCGTTCCTCATCCCGGACAACCACATCGGCCGGGCCACCGTCTCCAGCATCGCGGTGGCGCACGAGGTGGCCGCGATGGGCGGGCGCAGCATCGCCTGCGTCAACTCCCGGGACCGCAACCTGCTCGGGTTCCGCCGCGACCTGCTCACCGCCGCCGCCTACGGGGTGGACCAGTTCCTGTTCGTGCACGGCGACAAACCCACCGCCGGCGGCCGCACCAGCGAGCTCACCGTCCGCACCATGATGGCCGAGGCCCGGTCCACCGCCGAGGATCCGGTGTTCGCCGGCTCGGGCGGGTTCAAAATCGGCGTGGCTGCTGGGCTGAGCCGGCCCTTCCCGGCCTGGAAGCGGTCGGCGGACTTCGTGTTCGCGCAGGTCAGCTACTCGATCCCGACGCTGTTGCGATGGCGTGAGCAGAACCCGATCGACCTGCCGGTCTACGTCGGGGTGATGGTGCTGGCCAGCGCCGGCATGGCGAAGCGGCTGGCGTCGAGCATTCCGGACATCGAGATCCCGGACGAGCTGGTGCGTCGGGTGGAGGCGGATCCGGCGGCGGGCGTGGACGCTGCCTGCGAGCAGGTGCTCGCGCTGCGCGAGACCGGGGCGTTCGCCGGCGTGCACCTCGTGCCGGTCAGCCGGTTCCGCCAGGTCGCCGCCAAGCTGGAGGTCGCGCTGCGCGCGCGTGACGAGCGCTGCGCGACCTACCTGCCGGAGCGGGCCTGACCGGCATGCGGCGGGTCAGGGCGTGAGCGGCGTGAGCAACCGGTGCGGCTGGTAGAGCGCGCGGCTCACCTCGTCGTCGCGCAGCGTCGGGTCGGCGCCCGGCCCGGGGCGGGTCTCCAGCTCAGCGGGTGACGGGATCGCGCCGCAGGCCGGACAGCGCCCGGTCGAGTCGATGTCGGTGGCGCACGGGATGTGGCTGAAGTACCGGCGTCGCCCGCCGGCCGGCGGGTAGTACCGCTCGCCCCACTCGCGCAGCGCGTAGATCGCCGGCCACAGCGCGAGCGCCTGCTCGGTCGTCACGTACTCCTCGCGCCCGGGCCGGTACGGCCGCCGCTCCAGCAGACCCGCGCCGACCAGTGCGGACAGTCGGTCGGCGAGCACCGCGCGCGGGATGTCGAGGCGGCCGCGCAGGTCGGAGAACCGGGTGACGCCGAACAGGCAGTCCCGCAGTACGAGCAGTGTCCAGCGCTCCCCGACGACCTCGAGCGCGCGCGCCAGCGAACAGTCCTGGCGCTGATAGTCCTTGCCCAGAGACATGAGACCACCTTAAGAATTTCGGTCTGGTGACTGAACCTTACCCTTGCTACGGTTCAGTGACCAGACCGAGGAGGGCTCGTGAGCCAGCGCGCGTTTACCGGACCGCAGGCTCACCCTGCCGGACCCGAATCGGCCGGAACGGGAGCGGGGTCGAGCCGCACCGTGCTGCTGGCGGCCCTGGGTACGTTCCTGGCGCTGGTCGCCTTCACACTGCCGATGAGCGCGCTGCCCACGCTGGCCACCGCCTTGCGCGCCGGGCCGGCCGCTCAGACCTGGGTGCTCAGCTCGATGAGCGTCGGGCTGGCCGCCGGGCTGCTGGTCTCCGGTGCGCTCGCCGACGACTTCGGCCGGCGGCGGATGTTCGTGGCCGGGGCCGGAGTTCTCGCGGTGACGCTGGTGATCGGTGCGTCGGTCAGCTCACCGCTGCCGTTCGTGCTGGCCAGGGTCGGCCAGGGGCTGGGCGCGGCGGCTCTGGTCGCGTGCGGGCTCGGCCTGGTCGGGCACACCTTCCCGGCGGGCCCGGCGCGGTCGCGGGCCACCGGGATCTGGGGCGCCAGCGTGGGCGCCGGTATCGCCGCCGGACCGCTGCTGGCCGCGTTGCTGGACAACACGGCGGCCGGCTGGCGGGCCGCCTACCTGCTGGTCGCCGTGCTCACCGTGGCGCTGGGGGTGGCGTCCCGGCTGCTGCTCACCGAGTCCAGGGCGATCCGGTCGCACCCGGTGGACGCGGTGGGCGCCGTGCTGCTGGGAACCGGGCTGAGCGCGCTGCTGGCCGCCCTGGTGACCGGGCGCGACGGCTGGACCCGGCCCACGGTCATCGTGCTGCTGGCCGGTGGAGCGCTGCTGCTGCTGGCATTCGTTTTCGTGGAACGACGCAGCCCGGCGCCGTTGCTGGACCTCGCCCTGTTCGGCCGCCCCGACTTCGTGGCCGCCACCGCCGCCGGGCTGGCCACCGGGCTGGGCGTGATCGCCGTGATGTCGCTGGTGTCCACCGTCATCGAGCGTGGCCTCGGCGGCAGCCCGGTCATGGGTGCGCTGGCGTTGTTGGCCTGGTCCGGGGTCAGCGTGTTCACCGCGCTCGCGGCTCGGCGGCTGCCGGCCCGGGTGGACGGCGACATGCAACTGGCGGCCGGGCTGCTGGTGGTGGCCGCCGGACTGGCCACGCTCGCCGGCCTGCATCCCGGTGACGGACTCGGCCGGCTGCTACCCGGGCTGGTCGTCGCCGGGCTGGGCAGTGGGGTGCTGAACGCCGCGCTGGGTCGCCAGGCGGTGTCCAGCGTGCCGGCCGGCCGCGCCGGGATGGGCAGCGGCGCGAACAACACCGCGCGCTATCTCGGTTCAGCGGTCGGGGTGACCATCGCCGCGGTGCTGGCCACCCGGCCGGTCGCCGGCGGTCTGCTGGTCGGCTGGAACGCCGCGGTGCTGGTCAGCGTGCTGTTCTCGGTACTGGGTGCGGCGGTCGTGCTCGGCTGCCTGCGGTGGCGCCGGGTCGCCTAGCCCCGCAGGCCGGCGAGCCCGGGCCGGCCGGGACAACAAGATGACGCGCCCCGAGCGCCGCGCCGGTCTCGGGGAACCGGGGCGCTCGGAGCGCGTCACATGGTGCGCCGCAGAAACGGCGACTCACATTGTGCTGGTGGGGAGCCGGTTCAGACCGAGTGGCCGAAGAACTGGGCGTCGCCCTTGTGGACGCTGTTGTGCTTCGCCTGGCACGGGTGCTGGACCTTGTTGTGCCCGGGCACGTCTTCGCTGCCGTCGAAGCCGTAGCAGTGGCGGGCGTCGTGCTTGCTGTACGAGGCGGTCTTGACCTTCGGCGCCTCGAGGTTCATCAGGTTGTTGTGCAGGCCGGGCGGGTTGTTCGCGTCGCCGGTCAGCGGCGGGGTCTTCGAAGCCTGGTTGTCCAGGTTGTCCGACTGGTCCGAGTCGCCGGTGCTGCTGCTGCTGGTCGACTGGTCCTGTGCGTTCTGGTCCAGGTTCGCGCTCGGTGCGGCGGTGGTGATGAGTGCCATGCCGAGTGTCGCCATGCACGCGGCGGCCACGACGGCCCGGACGGTCCGGTGGATGTACTGGTTCATGTTCTGAATCCCTTCCCAGAGGCCTGGGCGTCGTCGAAAGCAGTCGGTCGCTTCGTAACCACAACGAGTAATCGGCGCTCGCGGTGTGATCAGCTGCACGGAACTAGATGAGTTCACCCATATCGGTGGCATAACGGTCTGATCTCAGACCTGACATCCTTGATCCGTGGTCGTTCTGCTCGCATTAGGCGTGCTCCTGGGCGTGACGGGCTGGTACTACTCGAGCGTCCTGCTCCGGCCCGTTCGTGATCTTCAGTATCCGGATCAGGTGGTAGCGGTGCGTGACGGCGAGGTCTGGCTCAGGCCCAGCCGCTGGGCCGGCCAGCCGGGCGACTGGGGGCTGCGCTGGCCCGGTGGGCTGGCTGTCGTCGGGCCGGTGACCGGGGAGGCCGAGACGGTGCTGCGCCGCCCGCTGCGGGCCGGCAGCGCGGCACCACCGCTCGGCCCGGTGGTGCTGGACGCCGGCCCTTTCGACCCGGACCCGGGTGCGCGCGGGCTGCCCTTCCAGACCGTCGGCGTGCACACCCCGCTCGGTGACTGCCCGGCGTGGCTGGTGCCGGCGGCGGGCACGACCTGGGTGATCGCGGTGCACGGCCGCGGCGCGGACCGGCGGGAATGCCTGCGGGTGCTGCCGGTTCCGCACCGGCTCGGCCACCCGGTGCTGGCCATCTCCTACCGCAACGACGTCGACGCGCCGGCCAGCCCGGACGGGCACTACCACCTCGGCGACACCGAGTGGCAGGACCTGGCGGCGGCGGTCGACTACGCGCTGGCCCACGGCGCGACCGGGTTGGTGCTCTACGGCTGGTCGATGGGCGCGGCGATCATCGGCGCGTACCTGGACCGGGCCCCCGAGGCGACGGTCGCGCTGGTGCGGGCGGTGGTGTGGGACAGCCCGCTGCTGGACTGGCGGGCCACGCTGCGCCAGCAGGCCACCCTGCGCCACCTGCCACCCGGCCTGACCTCACTGGCTACGGTGGTGACCCGGCACCGGATCGGCATCGACTTCGACCGGTTCGACCTGCTCCGGCGGCCGCCGGCCCGGCGGCCGCCGACACTGCTGTTCCACGGCGACGTGGACACCGCCGTCCCGGTGGGACCGAGCCGGGCGCTTGCGGCCTCAGCGCCCCGGCTGGGCTGGCCGCTGCGGTACGTGGAGGTGCCGGGTGCGGAGCACACCGCCAACTGGAACGTGGACCCCGCCGGCTACGAGTCCGCGGTTGCGGACTTCCTCACTGAGCACGCGCCTACGGCTTGACGTGCCGCCCGACAGTCCTTTGCGTAGTCCTTTGCTCTGCGCACATATACGCAACACGGGGTCGGTCCGGCGCCTGTTGCGTATACCTACGCAGAGCAAAGCGCCGGGAATCCCACTCGGAAGCGGTCAGTGCCCTGCGTCCGAGGGGCTCGGAGCGCGACCGTTCGTCGTGTTCGCCGCCGGTACCGGGGTGGCCGGCGCGGACAGCGGTCCCAGCTCAGCGGGCCGCCGGGACAGCATCGCCCAGATCGCCGCGCCGGCCGCGGTGACGAACAGCCCGACCCAGAGCAAGCGGCGGCGCACCCGGTCGGGCGCCGGACCGGGGTCGAGCCGGCCGGTCAGCTCGCGGCGCGCATCGCGCAGGCGCCCGGGCAGATCCAGCTCGGCTGTGTTGGTGCGACTCACGCTGATGACCTCTCGACGCCGGTTTCGAGCGGCTCGTCCATGGCCCGCCGCTGGGCCGCTGCTGGCCCGCCGCTGGGCCGCCGCTGGGCCGCCGCTACCTGTCGGCCCGACGGTACTCTCGAGGTGATGGCACGATATGCGCCGTGACTCAACCAGACATTGACAAGACCGCGACGCTGCACACCTCGGCGGGCGACATCCGGGTGGTGCTGTTCCCGGACCATGCCCCGAAGACAGTGGCCAACTTCGTCGGGCTGGCCAAGGGCACCAAGAACTACTCACAGCCCAACGCCGGCGGGGCGAGCTCGGGGCCGTTCTACGACGGCTCGATCTTCCACCGGGTGATCTCCGGCTTCATGATCCAGGGTGGCGACCCGACCGGCACCGGGCGCGGTGGCCCCGGCTTCCAGTTCGAGGACGAGTTCCACCCGGAGCTGCGCTTCGACCGGCCCTACCTGCTGGCAATGGCCAACGCCGGCCCCGGCACCAACGGCTCGCAGTTCTTCATCACCCTCGGCCCGACGCCGCACCTGAACCGCCGCCACACCATCTTCGGCGAGGTGGCCGACGCGGAGTCCCGCGCGGTGGTGGACGCCATCGGCAGCACCCAGACCGGCGCCCAGGACCGCCCGGTGCGCGACGCGGTCATCGAGCGGATCGAGGTCCCCTGATCGATCCGACCACACCGCCAACCGGTGGTGCGCAGCCCGCTCCGCCGCCGGGACCGGTGAGCTGTACCCGGCATCCCGAGCGGCGGACCGGGCTGTCCTGCGTGCGCTGTGAGCGGCCGTTCTGCCCACAGTGCCTGCGGGAGGCCTCGGTCGGCTACCAGTGCGTGGAGTGCGTCGGTGCCGCCGCGCCGACCGGGCCCCGGCCGCCGCGAGCTTCGGCGCCGGCGCCGAGGTACGGGCGGACGGTCGCCGGCGCCACGCTGGCGGCCAAGCCGGTCACCGTGGCGGCACTGATCGTGCTGAACGTGGCGGTGTTCTTCTGGACGGTGGTGCAGGCCGCGAGCCTGTCCAACAATGCGGTCGCGCCACTGTTCCAGGCCTGGTCGCTGCAGCCGACCGAGGTGGCGGCGGGGCAGTGGTGGCGACTGTTCACCGCCGGTTTCCTGCACTTCGGGCCGCTGCACCTGGCGTTCAACATGGTGGCCCTGTGGGTGATCGGCAAGGAGTTGGAGCCGGTCCTCGGTCGGGTCCGGTTCCTGGCGCTCTACCTGGTCGGGCTGCTCGGCGGCTCGGCGGCGCCGTTCCTGTTCGGCTCGGTGAACTCGCAGGTGGCCGGGGCGTCCGGCGCGGTGTTCGGGCTGATGGGCGGCCTGGCGGTGGTGCTGCGCCGGATGAAGCTGTCGGCCCGCCCGGCGTTGACGCTGATCGGGCTCAACCTGGTGCTCAGCTTCGTGGTGCCGGACATCTCGATCCTCGGCCACCTCGGTGGGCTGGTCGCCGGCGCGATCGGCACCGTGGTGCTCGTCTACGCCCCGGCCCGCAACCGCAACGGCTGGCAGGCCGGCGGTATCGCCGCGCTGGTCGTAGTCCTGCTACTGATCATGGAACTGCGCGCCGTCACGCTCTAGCTCTAGATCGGGCGGCGCAGGCTGTCCAGCGTGTCGGCCACCTCCCTGGGATCTGTCCCCAGGTCGAGCCAGCTGAACACCAGCAGCCCCTCGTCGTCGGCCCCTGAGCCCCGGGTCTCGATCTCCAGGCTCGGCACGTCACGGCCGAATCGCCGGGTGTGCACAAGTCGGACCCGGCTGACCTGTGCCCAGTCGAATTCCTTGGCGCTGAGCGGGCCGCGTACCCGCAGGCCGGCGCGGTCGGCGGCGAGCCGGGGGCGCGCCACACTGCCGAACAGCGCCGCCGAGCCCAGGACCAGCACGGTTACCCCGGCCAGCAACCGCCCGGTCGGCTCGCTGGTGCCCAGCGTGCACCAGAACAGCGCCGCCAGGGCACCGAGCCAGCCGACTACGACCAGCGCCGCGGGTGGTGCCCACCGGAAGTTGTGCACAGCCGGCGAACCCGGCGTCGCGGAGTTATCCACAGGAGTTGTCCCCAGTGTGGACGAGTTACAGGCGTGTAGTTACCGGGCTGTGGGTCAACGCCACCGCATGGTCATCAGCAGCCCGACAATGATCATCACGAAGCCGACGACGAAGTTGTAGTTGAACCCGGAGCCGTCGCCACCCAGCGCGATCATGAAGCCGATCTTGTCGCCGGCCAGGTAGTTGACCACCAACCAGGCAAGCCCGAGCACCATGAAGCCGAGCATCACCCCGACGTAGACGGGGCTGGACGGGCCGGCGGCGCGGACCTGCGCCGGTGTCGGCTTCTCCTTCGGCGGCGTGTAGACCGCCTTCTTGCGAACCTTGGACTTAGGCATCTCGTCCTCGACTGATCTCGACGGCGTGCAGGGACAGCGGCGGCCACCGCCCGGGCGGACCCGGGCAGTGCACCGCGTTGACGTCACGGTACCGCGCGCGGGGTAGGCCTCGGTCAGGCCTCGATGAGTGCCGCTACCTCAGCGGACAGACGCGCCACCAGCGGCTCCGGCACCGGGTGGCCGCAGCTGGCCATCCAGTTCGCCAGCATCCGGTGGCCGCCCTCGGTGAGCACCGACTCGGGGTGGAACTGCACGCCCTCCACCGGCAGCTCGCGGTGCCGCAGTGCCATGATCACGCCGCTCTCGGTGCGCCCGGTGACCTCGAGTACGTCGGGTACCGAGTCCGGCCGGACGGTCAGCGAGTGGTACCGGGTGGCGGTGAACGGATCGGGCAGCCCACTCAGCACGCCGGCGCCGTCATGGTGCACCTGCGACGTCTTGCCGTGCAGCAGCTCGGGCGCCCGCTCGACCACGCCGCCCCACACCGCGCCGATCGCCTGGTGACCGAGGCACACGCCGAGCACCGGAACCCGCAGCTGGGCGCAGTGCCGGATGAGCGCCATGCTGGAGCCGGCCCGCTCCGGGGTGCCCGGCCCGGGACTGATCAGCACCCCGTCCACGCCGTCGACCTCGTCCATCGACACGACGTCGTTGCGCCGCACCGTGGTGGTGGCGCCGAGCTGGGCCAGGTACTGCACCAGGTTGTAGACGAAGCTGTCGTAGTTGTCGATCACCAGGACGCGCATGGAACCAGCATCCCGCACGGCGGCCCCGGCGCGCACGTCAGTTGCCGGATCCGCCGGTGTTGTTGTTGTTCGAGCGGTTCCCGCTGCTGCTGTTGCTACTGCTGCTCGAGGTGCCGGAGTACTGGCCGACCGCGAGCTGTACCGAACCCTCGGGGTCAACGCCCTGGTTCGGCGCCACCGACTGGGAGACCACCACGTCGGCCAGGCTCGGGTTGGACACGCTCGTCTTGGTGAACTGGATGTCACCGTCGAAGCCGGCGCTCTTGAGAGCCGTGCGTGCGTCGGCCGCGGTCAGGTTGCGCACGTCGGGCATCTTGATCTGGTTGCCCCGGGAGACGTACAGGGTGACCGTCCCGCCGATCGCCACCTGCTGGTTGGCGGCCGGGCTGGTCTTCAGCACGGTGTCCCGGTCGCCCGGGCCGTCGACCTGGGTGGCGTTCCACTGCAGACCCATGTTGGTCAGCTGCAGCTCGGCCTGGTCGATCGCGAGCCCGGTCAGCTGCGGCACGGTGAGGGTGTTCTGCTTGGTGCCGGTGGTCAGGGTCACCTGGGTGCCGCCGGCGACCGTGGCGCCCGCCTTCGGATCCTGGTCGACCACCTTGTCCACCTGGCTCGGGTCCGTGGTGGGTTTGGTGTTGGTGTTGGTGGAGGCGACCAGGCCGTTGGCCTGTAGCAGCTGGGCGGCCTCGCTGGTCGTCTTGCCGCTCAGGTCCGGCACCTTGGCCTGCGCCGGGCCGGTGCTGATGAACAGGGTGACCTGGCTGCCCTTGGCCGCCTTCTCCAGGCCGGCCGGGTCGGTGCGGGTGGCCTGGTTGATCGGCACGTTGGTGGAGGACTCACGCTGGATGTTGGGCAGGAAACCGGCGTTGCTCAGCGACTCCCTGGCCGCCTCCTGCAGCTGGCCGGTCACGTTCGGCACCGCCACCTGCTCCGGAGAGCCCGGGCCACCGAACAGCTTGGTGGCCACGAATGCGATCACCGCGATCAGCGCGGCCACCCCGACGCCGATGGCGATCATCCGGGTGGTGCCGCGGCCCGCCTGGCCGTCGTCGGCGTAGTCGGTCTGCGCGGCGTGCCGGGTGCTCGGCGCGTGCAGCCGCCGGGTAGCGCCGCCGCCGCCGTGCAGCAGCGCGGTGCGCTCCTCGTCGCTCATCACCTGCGGCGCCAGCGGACGTTGCCCGCGCAGTACCCGGACCAGGTCCGAGCGCATCTCGGCGGCGGACTGGTACCGGTTGGCCGGGTTCTTGCTCATCGCCTTGAGCACGATGGAGTCGAGCTCCGCCGGCACGTCCGGGTTGACCTCGGACGGGCGTCGGACGTCCTCCCGGACGTGCTGGTAGGCCACCGCGACCGGGGAGTCGCCGGAGAACGGCGGCTCGCCGGTGAGCAGCTCGAACAGCACGCAGCCGGCCGCGTAGACGTCGCTGCGGGCGTCCACCGCCTCGCCCCTGGCCTGCTCAGGGCTCAGGTACTGCGCGGTGCCGATGACCGCCGCGGTCTGGGTCATGTTCTGGCCGTCGGCCAGCGCGCGCGCGATGCCGAAGTCCATCACCTTGACCGCGCCGCCGCGGGTGATCATGACGTTCGCCGGCTTGACGTCGCGGTGGATGATGCCGTGCCGGTGGCTGAAGTCCAGTGCGGCGCAGACGTCGGCCATCACTTCCATGACCCGCTGCTGGGACAGCGGGCCCGTGCCCTTCACGATCTCCCGCAGGGTCTGCCCGTCGACGAACTCCATCACGATGTACGGCAGCGTGCCGAACTCGCTCTCGGTCTCGCCGGTGTCGTACACCGCCACGATGGCCGGGTGGTTCAGCGCCGCCGCGTTCTGCGCCTCACGCCGGAAGCGCAGCTGGAACTGGGGGTCGCGGGCCAGGTCCGCGCGAAGCACCTTGACCGCCACGTCGCGGCTCAGACGGACGTCCCGGCCCTTGTGCACCTCGGACATGCCGCCATAGCCGAGCGTGTCGCCCAGCTCGTAGCGCTCGGAAAGCAGGCGCGGGGTGGTCATCGGTGATTTTTCCTGGGGGTCTCGAGGGTGCGTTCATCATGCCTGGTGCACGCCCCGGCAACGATACTGGCCGCGGTCGCCGGCCCGTTGCGGTCGGTGACCTGCGCATTCTGGGTCATCACTGTTGTGCGCACGTGATCGTCACCACCGTTCCCTTACGCAGCGTGCCCGCTGGACTCACATCAGTGACCATGCACAGTGCCGGCGTGGTCGGCGCCAGGCCCTGCATCGTGCGGGCCTGGGTGAGTAACCCGTTGTTCTGTAGTTCGAACTGGACCGCGGTGACCGGCCGGCCGCTGTAGCCGGCCGGGTCCACCAACACGCTGTCCGCCGACACCGAGGTGTTGGCCCCCGGCGGCGCGGTGGCCGCCGGGGGAGGCCGTTGGAGCACGCCGTCCGAACTCACCGCCTGCCGGACCACCAGCACCCCGATCGCCACGGCGGCCGCGGTGAGCACCACGAACGCCACGGTGAGCCCGCCCCGTCCTCCGCGCACCGGCGCCGGCAGCGGGCGCAGCCTGCCGGACTGGTTGCCGGGCAGCGGCGGCAGCCCGGGCGCGGCGAGCCCGGACAGCGCCAGCCCGTCACTGGACGGCCCGGTGACCCGGTCGTGCGAGCCCGACGCCACGATCGGCCGGGGGCCGGCGCCCACCAGGGGTGGGGTGCCCGGGGTCGGCGGCGGCTGGCCGCGCCGCACGGCGGCCACCGCGGCGGCGAACTCACCGCCGTCGGAGTAGCGCCGCCGAGGGTCCTTGACCAGGGCGATCGCAATCAGCGCGCGGATGTTGGTGGGGATGTCGGTCGACAGCTGCGGCACCGGGTCGTTGATGTGCATCATGGCGACCTTGACCGGGCTCTCGTCCTGGAACGGCCGATGCCCGGCCAGGCACTCGTAGCCGACCACACCCAGGGAGTAGACGTCGCTCGCCGGCCCGGCCTCGGCGCCTCTGGCCTGCTCCGGGGCGATGTAGTGCGCGGTGCCCATCACCATGCCGGACGCGGTCACCGGCGCGGCCGCCAACGCCTTCGCGATGCCGAAGTCGGTGAGCTTCACCGTGCCGTCTTCGGAGAGCAGGATGTTGCCCGGTTTCACGTCGCGGTGCACGAAGCCCTTGGAGTGCGCGGCCTGCAGTGCCCGGCCGGCCTGTTCCAGCAGGTCCAGGGTGAGTACCGGGCCGAGTTTGCCCCGGGTGGCCAGCCGGGCGGACAGCGGCTCGCCGCGCACCAGCTCCATCACGATGTACGCGGTGGGGGTGCCGTCCGGGGTGATGTCCTCGCCGTAGTCGTGCACGCCGGCGATGCCCCGGTGGTTGATCGACGCGGCGATCCGGGCTTCGGTGCGGAAGCGCTCCAGGAACTCCGGGTCGGAGCCGATCTCCGGCTTCAGCACCTTGATCGCGACCGTGCGGCCGAGCCGCTCGTCGGCGGACTCCCACACCTCGCCCATGCCACCGACCGCGATGCGGTGGTTCAGCTGGTAGCGCTCGGCGATGTGGTCGCCCGGCTTCAGTGCCATCAGGTATCGCCAGCCGTCAGTACAGCCGTCAGCCCGGCCATCAGTACAGCCATCAGCGCCCGCCACCGCCACCCAGCGCGGCGGCGATCACCGCGCGTCCGATCGGCGCGGCCACCGAACCACCGGTGGCCTCCAGCGCCCGGTCACCGCCATTCTCCACCACAACGGCCACCGCGACCTGCGGATTCTCCGCCGGTGCGAACGCCACGTACAAGGCGTGCGGCGGGGTCTGCTTCGGCGTGTTGCCGTGCTCGGCGGTGCCGGTCTTGGACGCGATCTGCACTCCCGCGATCTTCCCACCGCCCTGGGTGCGATTCTCTGAGCCGATCATCAGTTGGGTGATGGTCTGTGCCACGTCGGCGGGGATGGCCCGGCCGGCCCGGTCCGGGTCGGTGGTGTCCAGCGTCGACAGGTCCGGTGCCTGGATGGACTTGACCAGGTACGGCGTCATCCGCACGCCGCCGTTGGCGATGGCGGCCACGATCTCGGCGTCCTGCAGCGGGGTGAGCGCCACGTCCCGCTGGCCGATGCCGGACTGGTACAGCGCGGCGGTGTCCGGGATGGCGCCGATGGTGGAGGCCGCGACCGGCATGGGGATGGCCAGGTCGGTCTCGCCGATGCCGAACTGCTCGGCCTGGGTACGCAGCTTCGACTGGCCGACCTGACCGGTGAGGGTGGCGAACGCGGTGTTGCAGGAACGAGCCAGCGCGTCGGCCAGGGTCGCTGTGGGGCCGGCTCCGCAGGGGGTGCCGGCGAAGTTCTCCAGCGTCGTGTTGGTGCCCGGCAGGGTGACCCTGGAGGCGGCGGTGAGCGGGCTGTCCGGGGTGAACCCGTCCTGCAGCGCGGCGGCCGTGTCCACCAGCTTGAACGTCGAGCCGGGTGGGTAGGTCACCGAGATGGCCCGGTTGATCAGGGTCGGCGGGTTGTCGGCGGCGTACTGCGTCCAGGCGTTCTTCTGCACCTCGGCGTTGTGGTTGGCCAGCGGGGTCGGGTCGAAGGACGGGGTGGACACCATCGCCAGGATCTCCCCGGTGGCCGGCCGCAGTGCGACCACCGCCCCGGCGAACTTCTTGGCGTTCATCGCGTCGAAGGCGACCTTCTGCACCTGCGGGTCGATGGTGAGCACCACGTTGCCGCCGCTCGGGTCCCGGCCGGTGATCAGGTCGGACAGCCGGCGCACGAACAGCCGGTCGTCGGAGCCGTTGAGCACGCCGTCCTCGGCCCGCTCGATGCCGTTGGACGCGTAGATCACCGAGTAGTAGCCGGTGAGCGCGGCGTAGAGCGGCCCGTTGGCGTACTGGCGCTGGTAGCGCAGCCGGTCGTCGGTCTCCACGCTGTTGGCCAGCACCTGCCCGCCGGCGCTGATCTGGCCGCGCTTGCGGGCGTACTCGCCCAGCAGCACCCGTTGGTTGCGCGGGTCGTTGCGATAGTCGCTCGCCTTCACCACCTGCACATACGTGAGGTTGGCGAGCAGCATCATGATCATCACCATCACGGCGATGGCGACTCGGCGGACCGGTGTGTTCACCGCCGCGCCCCGACCCTGGACGGCCGCCTCAACGCTCGACCATCTCGGTGCGCGCGTCGGCCAGCGGGGTCTTCGGGGCCACCGGTTTGCTCGCCGGGGAGCGGGCCGCGTTGGAGATGCGCAGCAGCAGCGCCACGATGATGTAGTTGGCCACCAGCGAGGAGCCGCCGGCGGACATGAACGGGATGGTCAGGCCGGTCAGCGGGATCAGTTTGGTGACCCCGCCGATGACCACGAACACCTGCAGCGCCAGCGAGAACGACAGCCCGGTCGCCAGCAGCTTGCCGAAGCTGTCGCGTACCGCCAGCGCGCTGCGCAGCCCCCGGGTGACCAGCACCAGGTAGATGACCAGCACGGCGGCAAGCCCGATCAGCCCGAGCTCCTCGCCGATGGACGCCACGATGAAGTCGCTCCAGGCGAACGGCACCAACTCGGGGCGGCCGGCACCCAGCCCGGTGCCGCCGACCCCGCCGGTCCCCAGCCCGAACAGTGCCTGGCTGAGCTGGAAGCCGGAGTGGTTGTAGTCGGCCAGCGGGTCCAGCCAGATCTGCACCCGGGCCCGCACGTGGCCGAACAGGTGGTAGGCGGCGATCGCGCCGGCCATGAAGAAGACCATGCCGATGATCAGCCAGGACACCCGCTCGGTCGCGGTGTAGAGCAGCACCAGCATCACGCCGAAGTACAGCAGCGAGGTGCCCAGGTCGTTCTCCAGCGCCAGCACGCCCACCGAGGCGCCCCAGGCCAGCAGCAGCGGTGCCAGGTCGCGCGGCCGGGGGAACTCCATGCCGAGGACCTTCCGCCCGGCGGTGGTGAACAGGTCCCGCTTGGAGATCAGCAGCGCCGAGAAGAAGATCATCAGCAGCACCTTGGCGAACTCACCGGGCTGGATCGAGAAGATGCTCAGCCGCAGCCAGATCTTGGCGCCGTTGACCTCGGAGATACTGCTCGGCAGGATGCCCGGCAGCATGATCAGCACCAGGCCGGCGAAACCCATGGTGTAGCCGTAGCGGGCCAGCGTCCGGTGGTCCTTGACGAACCACAGGGTGCCGACGAACAGCACCAGCGCGATCGCCGTCCAGGCCACCTGGCGGCCGGCGAACAGATCCGGCTGCGGGCTGCCCAGCTGCGCCGCCCGGTCCGAGCGGGCCAGGTCGACCCGGTGGATCATCACCAGGCCGAGCCCGTTCAGCACCGCCGCGCACGGCAGGATCAACGGGTCGGCATAGGGCGCCAGCCTGCGCACCACCAGGTGCGCTCCGGTGAACAGGCCCAGGTAGGCCAGCCCCAGCCAGAGCAGCGTCCTGGTCAGCTCCTGCTCCTGGTTGGCCTCGACCAGCACCAGCGCGCTGGTGGTCAGCACCGCGGCGAAGGCGAGCAGCACCAACTCGATCGACCGCCCCGTAGAAGGCACAGCCGGCGGGTTCGTGCTGGCCGGGGTTGGTTTCGGTGCGGCTCCAGCTGCTCCAGCGGGCGTTCCGCTCGGGCGGGGTGAGCCCATCAGCTCACCGGACGACAGGTCTTGCCCGGCTGAGGTGGCACCGAAGGGAGCGTCGTGGTCTCCGGGGTCTGAGTCGGGGCACCCGAGGCGGCGCCCTGGCCGGGTGGGGGCTTGGCCCCGGTCGGGGGAGCGCCGCGGCCACCGTTACCGGCCGGTGGCGCGTTGTTGGCCGGCGCCGCCGGTGGGGTGACCGGGCAGGGCGGCAGCATCTCGTCGGCGCGCAGCCGCGCCACGGTGGCGCGGGCGCCCTGGAGCCCGTTGCCGGAGATGATCCCGTCGCGGACCGCGCTGCGGGCGGTCTCCTGCAGGTCGTCGAGCGAGAGCTCGGTGCAGCCGGTCGCGCCGGGCGGACACGACCCCTCGCGCAGGTTCTGCAGCGGGATGCCCAGCACGCTGCCGCGCACGCCCTGGTAGATGGCGAGCTGGTTGCCGCTGACCCCGACGTAGTACTGCTGCAGCACCCACAGCCTGGCCAGCGCGCCGGCACCGATCAGCACGACCAGCAGCGACAGCAGGACCAGCCAGGCGCGACCCCGGCGGCGGACCGTGGGCAGCTCCATCGTGGTCGCCTCGATGCGCTGCGGCGCGACCCTGGGCAGCGTGGTGACCGAGGCGCGCGCGGCGGCCGAGTCCGGTTGGGGCTGCTCGCTGCCGTCCCCGGCGGCGCCACCCACGATGGGGGCGTCCTCGCCGAAGTCGATGTCGACGACGTCGGCCACGATGCAGGTGATGTTGTCGGGTCCGCCGCCGCGCAGCGCCAGCTCGATCATCCGGTCCGCGGTGACCTTCGGGTCCGTGGTGCGCAGCGTGTCGGCCAGCGTCTCCTCGGAGACCACCGACGACAACCCGTCTGAGCACAGCAGGTAGCGGTCGCCGGCCCGAGCCTCCCGAACCGCCAGTGACGGCTCGGTGTCGTGGCCGGTCAGGGCGCGCAGCAGCAGCGACCGCTGGGGGTGCGTGTGCGCTTCCTCCGGGCTGATCCGGCCCTCATCGATCAGCGACTGGACGAACGTGTCGTCCTTGGTGATCTGGTTGAGCTGGCCGTCGCGCATCAGATAGGCGCGGGAGTCACCGACGTGCACCAGGCCGAGCCGGTTCCCGGCGAACAGGATCGCGGTCAGCGTAGTGCCCATGCCCTCGAGATCGGGCTGTTCGGAGACCAGGTGGGTAATTGCGGCGTTGCCCTCGGCGGTGGCGTCGCGCAGCTCGCCGAGCAGGTCGTCGCCGGGCACGTCGTCGTCGAGCGGGACCAGGGCCTGGATGACCAGTTTGGAGGCCACCTCGCCGGCGGCGTGGCCGCCCATGCCGTCCGCGAGCGCCAACAGTCGAGGCCCGGCGTAGACCGAATCCTGGTTGTTCTGCCGAACCAGGCCACGGTCACTCCGGGCGGAGTAACGAAGGACGAGGGTCATGAGCGCAGCTCGATCACGGTCTTGCCGATGCGGATCGGGACGCCCAGCGGCACCCGAGTTGGTCCGCTGACCTTAGCTCGGTCGAGATATGTCCCATTGGTTGACCCAAGATCCTCCACGTACCACTCCTCGCCCTGCAGCGACAACCTTGCGTGCCGGGTCGAGGCGTAGTCGTCATCCAGCACCAGCGTCGAATCGTCCGCGCGTCCCAACATGATCGGCCTAGAGTCTAGGGACACCCGAGTTCCCGCCAACGCACCATGGGTCACGATGAGTTGACGTGCCGCCCGTCCTCCTCGGCTGGCTCGCACTTTCGTTCGCCGTCCGGGTACCAGGGCACGCAACCCGGACGCGGCGTACAGGTCAGAGCGAACCACCCGCAGCGCGACCAACACAAACAGCCAAAGCAGGGCCAGGAACCCTGCCCTGGTCAGCTGCAGTACCAGTTCCGGCACCCGCGACGTACTCCGTTCCTGACGTGTCCCACCCGGGAAACCGGGCGGGGCTTCAGGAAAGGCTATCCCGCTGCCCGGTAGACGAGCGTCGAGTGGCCGATCCGGATGACATCGCCGTCCGACAGCTGCCAGGTCTGCACCGGGTTGCCGTTGACCGTGGTGCCGTTGGTGGACCCCAGATCGGACAGGGTGGCGGTGTGGCCGTCCCAGTTGATCTCGAGGTGCCGACGGGACACACCGGTGTCCGGCAGCCGGAAGTCCGACTCCTGGCCGCGGCCGATGACCGTGGTGCCACCGTGCAGGTCGAAGCTGCGGTTCGAGCCGTCGTCGATGGTCAGGCTCGCGCCGGCGCCCTGCTGGTAACCCTGCTCGTAGCCCTGCTGCGGGTAACCCTGCTGGTCGTAGTAGCCCTGCTGCTGGTAGCCCTGCTGGTCGTAGCCCTGCTGGTCGTAGTAGCCCTGCTCGTAGCCGGGCTGGGCGTAACCCTGCTGGTAGCCCTGCTGCTGCGGGTAGCCCTGCTGGTCGTAGCCCGGCTGGGCGTAACCCTGCTGGTCGTACCCGGGCTGGGCGTAACCCTGCTGGTCGTAGCCCTGCGGGTAGCCCTGCTGCTGCGGGTAGCCCTGCTGGTCGTACCCGGGCTGGGCGTAACCCTGCTGGTCGTAGCCCTGCTGCGGGTAGCCCGGCTGGCCGTAGCCCGGCTGCTGCGGGTAGCCCTGGTCCTGGCCCTGCTGCTGGGCGTAACGGGGGTCGTAGTCCTGCGAGTAGCCCTGCTGGTCGTACCCGGCGGGCTCCTGACCCTGAGGCTCGTTCCCGGCCGGCTCGGCATAGGTTTGCTGGCCGTAGCCGCGCGGGGCGCGGTCATAGCCGTAGCGGCCGTTCTCCTCAGGGTGCCCTGGTGGCTGGCTCATCGGTGGTTCCTTTGCGTTGCGTTGTCTCGGTGCGGGGCCCGAAGTGTCGGGATCCACGACCGAGCTGGTACGGAACTGACCCGTGTGCAGCGCCTCGGAGCGCTCCAATGAGACTACGACGTCGCCGTAGGTGTCCCATCCCTGGTCGGCGACCAGCTGTAACACCCTGGTGGTCAGTGATTGGGTGACGCGCTGCGCATCCTCGGCCATCCGTTCATGGTCGGTCGGGCTGAGCAGCACCGCGTAGCGATTCGGGACGAGTTGCCGGCCGCCGGCAAGCGGGCGCACGGAGGTTTCGGCTTCGCGAACGATCGCCTGGGAGACCTCCTCGGTCACGACGTTGCCGCCGAAGACGCGAGCGAACGCATCCCCCACAAAACCCTCCAACCGGCGCTCGAAGCGATCCGCGCGGCCCACTCGGTACCCCTTCGTCCTCTCGGCGTGTTTCTCCTACCAAC
The DNA here is from genome assembly GCF_052566575.1 of Pseudonocardia sp. Cha107L01. Classification (NCBI taxonomy): domain Bacteria; kingdom Bacillati; phylum Actinomycetota; class Actinomycetes; order Pseudonocardiales; family Pseudonocardiaceae; genus Pseudonocardia; species Pseudonocardia sp. Cha107L01. The sequence goes on along the minus strand of NZ_CP199579.1, from coordinate 1,033,907 downwards.
GATCGTATCTGTGCTAGGGAAGCGGGTCAGTTATCCATTAGTTCGTGGTTCAGTCGGTCGATGTCGGTCTCTAGTCGTTCTTGGTACCCCCGCGGTGGGGGTCCCGGACCCGGTGCTAACGTTTCCACCACGCCCGGGCGAGTGGCGGAATGGCAGACGCGCACGGTTCAGGTCCGTGTGTCCGTAAGGACGTGAGGGTTCAACTCCCTCCTCGCCCACTCGATGTATTGCGCTTCCATGCCCGCGGAGAGCGCGGGCGGTGGGACATCTCGTCGATGTTGTGGGGGTGCAACCCCCACGCCCCGCCCGGCGGGGCTTCGCCCCCCGGAACCCCCCTTTCGGTGGTCACCTTTCGTGGCCCGCGTTGGGCGTTGCTTCGCCGCCCAGCGGTGGTCACCTTCGGTGTTCACTGTTGGGGCGTTGCTTCGCTCGCCTCCGGTGGTCACCTTCGGTGCTCACCTTGGGTGGCCGCTGTTCTGGCCGTTGCTCGTCGCTGGCTCCTCTGTGAGCTGCCTCCTGTGGGCGCCAGTGTGCCGCGCTTGTCACCTGGGTGTCGTTGTCGAAGGTCGAATCGTTAGCTGGTTTGGGCTGTTCGGGGGTGGTTTTCGCTACTGTGGAGGGCAGAGCGGGTGCCGGAGGGCGCCAGGTGAGTTGACCATTACCTCTGGGGTCATGGACAGCTCGCCGGCCCGCCGGCAGGGTTCGGTGGGTGAGCGACGAACTGATCAGGGTGGTGTCCGAGGCGATGCCGCTGGCCGCGGCCTGGGGTGTGCAGGCACACACCGTGGCCGCCGAGCAGACCGTGCTGAGCCTGGACTGGCGGGCCGACCTGTGCACCGTCGGCGGGATCCTGCACGGCGGGGCGCTGATGGCGCTGGCCGACTGCGCTGGGGCCGCCTGCGCCTTCGCCGGACTCGCTCGAACGTCACCGGGGGCCCGGACCAGCACGATCGAGTCCAGCACGCATTTCTTCGCGGCCGTGCGCTCCGGCACGGTCACCGCCACCGCCCGCCCGATGCACTCCGGCCGCTCCACGATCGTGGTGCAGACCGAGCTGCGCGACGACACCGGCCGCCTGGTCGGCCTGACCAACCAGACCCAGGCCGTTCTCAGCTGAGGCCGCCGTGGGCCGCCCGGGCCGGGTGGCGTCCAGCGGGTGCTCGAGCTCGTCCCTGGGCACGTTCAGCGGGCGCGCCACCGCGGCTCGCGGCGCTCGGCGGCGGCGGCCCCGCCCTCGGCGGCGTCCTCGGTCGCACCGGCCACCCGGCGCATGGTCTCGCCGAACCGGATAGCGTCGGTCATCGGCAGGTCCGCGGTGCGCACCGCCACCTCCTTGATCGCCCGGGCGGCCAGCGGCGCGCCGCGTACCAGTCGGGCGGCCAGTGCCCGTGCCTCGTTCATCAGCTCCTCGTGCGGCACCACCCAGCCGGCCAATCCGATCTCGTGTGCCCGGTCCGCGCCGATCCGCTCACCGGTGAGCAGCAGCTCCATCGCGTACTGCCAGTTGATCTTCCGAGGCAACCGGATCGCGCCGACCATGGTCGGGACCCCGAGCCGTACCTCGGGGAAGCCGAACTCCGCGCGTTCGCTGGCGATCACGAAGTCGCACCAGGTCACCAAGGTGAAGCCGTACCCGATGCAGTATCCGTTGACCGCCGCGATGACCGGTTTGAAGATCTCCCAGCCGCTCTCGAACGAGTTGACCGTCGGGCGCTCCCAGAAGGTGCCGGTGAACTCGCCGGTCGGGTCGCCCTCGCCACGCAAGTCCGCACCTGCGCAGAAGGCCCGTCCCGCACCGGTCACGATCGCGACCCAGGCGTCCTCCTCGTCCCGGAACCGGGAGAACGCCGCGTTCAGCGCCTGGCGCATCGCGCCGTCGATGGCGTTGAGCCGCTCGGGGCGGTTGTAGGTGATGGTGGCGACGTGGCCGTCCAGGTCGTACCGGACCAGATCGGCAACGGGGCCGGCGCCGTCAGCGGAAGTCACCCGGCGCACCGTAGTACCCGGGACGGAGCACCTGTGAGTGGCGAGTGGGCCACGGGAATCAGCGCAGCCCCGGTCGCCACCCACAGGTCGGCGCCGGGGAGTGGGTCATCCCGCCGCCGCGCGCTCGGTCAGCACGCAAGCAGCCCGGTTGGCGCCGTCGCGGACCGCGCGTTCCAGGCCGGCGCGGCGCAGCGCGAAGTCGGTGCCCCGCACCGAGATGCCGAGGGCGCCGGTCACCACGCCGTCCGGCCCGCGCACCGGGGCCGCCATCCCGGCCCGGCCGAGCTGCAGCTCGCCCAGCTCGACGGCGACGCCGACCTCACGCACCCGTTCCAGCTCGCCGTACAGCTCGGCCCGGTCGACCACGGTCCTCGGGGTGAGCGGCGGCAACGGGTCGGCGACCAGCGCGGTCAGGCGTCGGCGGTCCAGGGCGGCGAGCAGTACCTTGCCGGCGGCGGTGGCGTGCGCGGCGGCCGGCTCGCCGACCCGCAGCGCGGCGGGCGCCGGGTGTGCCGGGCACTCGTCCAGGTGCGCGACCACGACGTCGGCCCCCCGGAGCACCAGGTAGTAGGCCGCACCCTCGGCGACCCGGTGCACGTCGTGCAGGATCCCCCGGACCGAGGCGGGCACCGTCACCTGGTCGACCAGCCGGCGGGCCAGCTCGCCGATCCGGTAGCCCAGCCCGTACCCGCGCGGCTCGGGCAGCCGGACCAGGTAGCCCTCGTCGACCAGGGTGGCCAGCAGCCGGTAGGTGGTGGGCAGGGTGAAGTTCAGCCGGCGGGCGATCGCCTTCGGGGTCACCCCGTCCCCGACCTCGGCGACCACCTCGACCACCCGCAGCGCGCGCCAGACCGAGGTCTCGGCGGTGAGCGGGGTACGGGTGGTCATGTGTTGAAGTGTGGCCCGCGCCACTGGGGTGGACGTCTTACTCTGAGACGGATGCAGTTCGAACAGAGGTTCTGGGCCGGCATGGCGGACGGCTCCGTCACAGTCACCTACCGCCGGTGGAAGGTGTCGCAGGCGGTCGCCGGGCGGCGGCACCGGGCGGCCGGCGGCATGATCGAGATCGACGAGGTGCGGGTCGTGCCGCCCGGTTCGATCACCGACGCCGATGCCCGCGCCGCCGGGTACCCCGTGCTCGGAGTGCTGCTGGACGACCTGCGCGGCGATCCCGCGCTGCCGCTGTACCGGATCGCCTTCCACTACGCGGGGGCCGACCCGCGCACCGCGCTGGCCGCCGACGACCGGCTCACCGCCGCACAGCGCGCCGACCTGGACCGCCGGCTGGACCGGCTCGACGCGGCGAGCACGCACGGGCCGTGGACGGCGGACACCCTGGCCGTCATCGCCGCGCACCCGGGCGTGCGGGCCGGTGACCTGGCCGTCGAGCTGGGCCGCGAACGCGAACCGTTCAAGATCGACGTGCGGAAGTTGAAGAACCTCGGCCTCACCACGAGCCTGGAGGTCGGCTACCGGCTCTCCCCGCGCGGTGAGGCATATTGGCGGGCGCCGTAGCGTTGCGCGCGTCGGTGAGTCGGACCGAAACCGAAGGGCAGTCCCGTGGACGATCGTGAGATCACGGCCAAGATCAGCGAACTGGTCGACGAGGAGCACAAGCTGGAGCGGGCGCACGTCGGCCGGGCGCTCAGCGAGGACGAGCACGCCCAGATGAATGCGCTGAACGTCCAGCTGGACCAGTGCTGGGACCTGCTGCGCCAGCGCCGCGCCCGCAAGGAGATGGGCCAGAGCCCGGAGACCGCCGAGGTGCGCCCGGACCGGGTCGTCGAGAACTACCAGCAGTAGGTGCAAGTTCGCCCGATCCGGCGGTCCGTGCTGGTCGACGAGCTGGCCGAGCGGCTGGCCGGCGAGCCCGGCCGGGTCCGGGTGCTGTTGGACGGCGCGCCGCCGACCGAACCGGCCGGCTTCGCGGACGGGTTGGCCGAGGAGCTGAGGCTGCGCGGCCGGCCGGTCCTGCGGGTGTCGGCGTCGGATTACCTGCGCCCGGCGTCGGTGCGCCTCGAGCACGGCCGCGACGACCCGGACGAGCTGCTGGACGGCTGGCTGGACCTGGCCGGGCTGCGCCGGGAGGTGCTGGACCCGGCGGGCCCGGCCGGCAGCGGGTGGGTACTGCCCCGGCTCTGGGACGCCGAGGTGGACCGGGCGTACCGGGACCCGCGCGTCGAGCTTGCCGGCAACGGGGTGCTGTTGCTGTCCGGCGCGCTGCTCCTCGGCCGCGGTCTACCGGCGGAGCTGACTGTGCACCTGCGGATGTCCGCGGCCGCGCTGGCCCGGCGCACCGACCCCGCGCTGGCGTGGACGCTGCCGGCCTACGCCCGCTACGACGCCGAGCACGACCCGGCCGGCGCGGACGTGCTGGTGCTGCTCGACGACCCGGCCCGCCCGGCTCTCGTGCAGCGCTGAGCGCCGCCGCCGGTCTGCCCGGTCCGCGCTCACGGCGCTGACGGCGCTGCTGGGGTGCTCGGTCCGCGCTCGAACTAACGCGGGCGCAGGCCGTCCACCAGCACGCCGACGGTGCGCGCCCGCAACGCCGGGTCGTGCGCGGCGTGCTCGGCGGTGAGACCACCTGAACTTCGCCGCCGCCGCCGGTCGGCTGGATGAGCTCGCCGGGGCATTCGCGCGGAGTTGATTCGTATTAGGTTCTGGGCATGTCAGTGCCGACCGCGCAGAGCGCCCGCCAGTTGACCGAACCGCCGTTCCGGGCCGACCACGTCGGCAGCCTGCTCCGCCCACCCATGCTGCTCGCGGCCCGGGAGGCGCACGCCGAGGGCAAGCTCTCCGCCGAGGACCTGCACGGTGTGGAGGACGAGGCGATCACCACGGTCATCGCGCTGCAGGAGGAGATCGGTCTGCGCGCCGCCACCGACGGCGAGTTCCGCCGCACCTCCTGGCACATGGACTTCATCTACCAGCTCGGCGGCATCCAGAAGACCGACGAGCAGATGCGGGTCCGGATGCGCAACGCGAGGGGGGAGAACTCGTTCACCTCCGCCGGTTTGGCCGTTCGCGCCCCGGTCCGGCTGGAGCACACCATCTTCGGCGCGGACTTCCGGTTCCTCGCCGAGCACACCCGCACGGCGGTGCCGAAGCTGACCATCCCGTCGCCGAGCATGGTGCACTACCGCAGCGGTACCGCCGCGATCGATCGCTCCGTCTACCCGGACGTCGAGCAGTTCTGGACCGACCTGTCCGCCGCCTACGCCGACGAGGTGCGTGCGCTCGGCGAGCTGGGTTGCCGGTACCTGCAGTTCGACGACACCAGCCTCGCGTACCTCAACGACCCGGCCCAGCGCGCGATGATGGCCGGTCGCGGGGAGGACGCGGATCACCAGCACCTTCGCTACATCCGGCTGATCAACGCCGCGCTCGCCGGCCGGCCGGCGGGGATGCGGGTGACCACGCACATGTGCCGGGGCAACTACCGCTCGTCCTGGGCCGCCGAGGGCGGTTACGACTTCGTGGCCGAGGCGCTGTTCGGCGAGCTGGAGGTGGACGGGTTCTTCTGCGAGTTCGACGACGAGCGCTCCGGTGGGTTCGAGCCGCTGCGCTTCGTGCCCCCGGGCAAGCGGGTCGTGCTCGGCCTGGTCACCAGCAAGCGCCCCGAGCTGGAGTCGAAGGACCTGTTGAAGCGCCGCGTCGAGGAAGCCAGCAAGTACGTGCCGCTGGAGCAGCTGTGCCTTTCCCCGCAGTGCGGGTTCTCCTCCACCGTCGAGGGCAACGCGCTGACCCTGGAGGAGCAGGTCGCCAAACTGCGGCTCATCGTGGAGACCGCCGAAGAGATCTGGGGCTGACCGCCGAAGAGATCCGGGGCTGACCGCCGTCCCCACACCTCCCGCGAGTCGGGGATTCCGTCAGGGTGAGTCGGGGATTTCGTCAGGCCCCGCGACCAGCAACGGCGGCGATCCACGGGTGCTCCGGGTGCACGACGGTGATCGACCGCGCGAGCCAGTCCCGTTGCGCGCCATCCAGCACCGGGAGGAGGGTCGCCAGGTCGGCCTCGTCCTTCGGCCGCCGTGCTCCCGGGTCACCCGGCCCAGGTGCAGGTCGACCACCCAGCCGCCGGCCACGCACCAGGTCGCGGTCACCCCGGACAACCGCCGCGCCACTTCCGCCGGGCTCCACGGCCGCCATGGCAGGTCGTCGTCGCCAACGGGTTCGCCGCCGGGCGGGACCGGCGGGTCAGGCACCGAGGTGGTCGGCCAGCTCGGTGAGCGAGTCGACCACGTGGTCCAGCTCGTCGCCGGGGCGGGGTTCCGGGGCGGTCCCACCGGCGCCCCACTCCGACGGGCGGCGGACGTAGGCGGTGCGCAGCCCGCGGCTGCGTGCGGCGGCCAGATCGTCCAGGTGCGCGGCCACCATCATCACCTCGCCGGGCTCCAAGCCGAGCAGCTCCGGCGCGGACCGGTACGTCGCCGCGTCCGGTTTGTACGCGTGCACCAGCTCGGCGGAGAGCACCAGGTCCCAGGGCAGCCGGGCGCGCTTGGCCATGTTCACCAGCAGCGCCACGTGACCGTTGGACAGCGGCGCGATGGTGTACCGCGCCTTGAGCCGGGTCAGCCCGGGCACGGAGTCCGGCCACGGGTCGAGCCGGTGCCAGGCGCCGACCAGGAACGCCCGGTCGTCCTCACCGAGTGCGTCGGCCCCGTGCTCGCGGAGCAGTTCGTCGAGCGAGCTCCGGTGCAGCCCGTCCAGGTTCGTCCAGGGCAGCTCGCCGGTGCGTACCCGGTTCATCGACGGGAGGTAGCGGTCGCGCCAGTCGTCGGCGAACGCCGGCCAGTCGATCTCGAGTCCGGTCCGGGCCGCCAGCGCCGCGCCGTCCCTGATCACCCCGCCGCGCCAGTCGACCACGGTGCCGAACACATCGAAGATCAGCGCACGCACATCCATGGGCCCATTACATCGTGAGTGGCGAGTGGTCTCCCAGGACTACTCGCCACTCACGCCGGTCACGGAGCCGGCGCCGTTGCCGTCCCGAGCTTGTACCGGTCGGCGAGCAGGCTCTGGCAGTAGCCGCCGTTGGCCTCCATGCCGACCCGGGTGGTGCGGGCCCGCCGCAGGTGCAGTGGCATCGCGTCCAGGGTGACCCGCGCGCCGGCCGCGTCCATCAGCAGCGGCGCGTCGTCGCCGGCCGGCAGCCCGAGCAGTCCGCGCCGGTGCCGCAGCCGCTCCAGCTCGGGTGATGGCGGCACCTCGCCGAGATGTGCCGCGCTGAGCCGCTCCGGGCTCCAGCCGTCGGACAGCAGCGGCCGGGCCACCCGGTCCTGTCCGGCCAGCACCGCCTTGTTCAGGAAGTTGGTGCGCAGCTCCTCCAGCTCGCCCTGCGCCTCACCCTCGAACGACGCCACGAAACCGGCCCGCGCGGCCACGCCGTCGTTGATGGCGTTGGACGCGAAGTGGTCGTCGAGCACGATGGCCGCCGCGCTCACCCCGTCCACCGCGATCACCGCGTCGTAGGCGTCGGCGACCATCAGGAACGCGAAGTTCGGCGCGCAGAAGAACGTCGGCAGCCGCAGGTGCACCTCCGCCGCCCCGTCCGGCGACACCGTGCAGGACGCCACGAAGTCCAGCGACAGCACCGACTCGTCCAGCTCGGGATCCCGGACCGTGTCCAGCGCGGCGTACACGCGCTCGGAGACCGTCATGCCTGGTCCTCCTTCGTCGGACCCGTGAGTGGCGAGTGGTCCCAGAGGACACCCGCCACTCACGAGTCGTGATCAGGCCTGCGATCCGGCGGATCCGCTGACAAGTTCCTCGCCGGGTGCGTCCGCGTCCCCGCCGGACGCCGAGGCGCCGAGCTCGTACTCGGCGGGTACGTCGATGCCGTAGAGCCGGGCGGCGTTGAGCCCGAGGATCTTCTTCTTGGAGTCGGTGGTCAGCCTGGGGTAGTCGGAGAACTGGTCCTCATCGGGCATCTGCCAGTCGACGAGGCCTTCGACCTGCCACTTCGGGGTCCAGATGTTGTAGTCCCCGCCGTAGAGCATCTTGTCCTCGCCGACCCAGAACAACAGCTCGCCCATCACCTTGGCGAAGAACTTCGGCCGCGCGTACATCAGCCCGCCGACCACCACGCTCAGCCCCGCGTAGACGTTCGGCTCCTGCACCGCCATGAAGCAGAAGTCCTCGATCCGCGGCAGACCCACGTGCTCGACGATGAAGTTCAGGCCCTGGAAGTCGGTCGCCGCGTGGTCCACGTCGGAGACGTCGAACGCGTCCTTGTCCAGCGGCCAGATCGTCGGGCCCTTGTGCACGTGGATGTTCTTGATGCCGAGCTCCTGGGACTTCTCCAGGAACCGGTAGGCCTCCGGGTCGGTCAGCTTCCAGCCCCGCGAGCCGTCGCGCCACTCGGCGGTGTAGAGCTTGACGCCGGTGAAGTTGTAGCGCTTGTGGTCCTCTTCCAGCTGCTTCATCCCGGCCTCACCCTCACGGGGGTCCCACCGGCCGTTCACGATCAGCTTCCCGGGGTAGCGCTCCGCGAGCGCCCCGTTGCGGTCCAGCGTGTTGAAGCCGCTGCCGTACCACTCCTTCAGGTACGTCGACTGGAAGATCGCCACGTCCACGTGGCCCTCGTCGAACACGTCCCGGACGAAGTCCTCCTCGGTGACCTTGAGGAAGCGGTTCCAGTCCCAGTGCTGTTCCGGCGGGCCCAGCTTGTGGTAGCCGTAGAAGCAGTCGATCCAGCCCTTCGCGTACTCCTCCGCCCCCGGCACCCAGTTCTCTTCGCTGGCGTCCCAGAAGTGCGAGTGGGAATCCACCACGAAGTACTTCTCGCCGTCCTTCTCGTACATCAGGGGCCCTCCATCGGGGTGCTCGGTTCGCGGGTGGGTGCGGGTGTTCGGGCACTCGTGTTCGCCTACTCGATCTCAACCGCGGGTGCCGCCGCTCACAAGGGGGCAAGTTTTTCGCAGGGCGAGAAAAGGGCCTGTCTTACGACGAACAGGTGAAGCCCGGTGGAGTGGCGGGCGCTGGTCAGTGGTCACTTCGTACCTGTGATCAAGCCATTACGGTCGGCGCGGCGGTCCGGCGCGGGCTTGCGGGTGCGGCTAGCGTCGGTGTCATGCGAGTTGTTATCGCCGGAGGACACGGCAAGATCGCGCTGCGGCTGGAACGGGTGCTGAGCGAGCGGGGTGATCAGGCTGTCGGCCTGGTGCGCAACGCCGACCACGTGCCGGACGTGCAGCGGACCGGGGCGGACGCCGAGGTCATCGACCTGGAGTTCAGTACGGCCGACCAGGTCGCCGAGAGGCTGGCCGGCGCCGACGCGGTGGTGTTCGCCGCCGGGGCCGGCCCGGGCAGCAGCGCCGAGCGCAAGGACACCGTGGACCGGGGTGCTGCCGTGCTGCTCGCCGACGCCGCCGTGGCCGCCGGGGTGCGCCGCTACGTGCTGATCTCCTCGACCGGGGTGGACCGGCCGCCCGCGCCGGGCACCGACGAGGTGTGGGCCGCCTACCTGCGCGCCAAGAAGGCGGCCGAGGTGGAGGTGGCGCAGCGGGCGGTCGCGCTGACCGTGCTGCGCCCCGGCCGGCTCACCGACGACCCGGGCACCGGGCTGGTCCAGCTGGCCCCGCCAGGGCTGCCCAGGGGCGACGTGACCCGAGACGACGTGGCCGAGGTGGTGGCCGGGCTGCTCGCCGAACCGGCCAGTGACGGCCTGGTGCTGGACCTGTTGGGCGGCGACACCGCGGTGACCGAGGCGATCGCCTCGGTACTGCCGGGCGCCGCTGGGAACCGGGCATGAGCGAGTCGGACGAGTACGACGTCATCGTGATCGGCGCCGGCGCGGTCGGTGAGAACGTGGCCGACTACGCGGTGCGGGGTGGGCTGACCGCCGCGATCGTGGAGAACGAACTGGTCGGCGGCGAGTGCTCGTACTGGGCCTGCATGCCGTCCAAGGCGCTGCTGCGCACCCCGCAGGCGGTGGCCGCGGCGCGGCGGCTGCCCGGGGTCAACGCCGACTTCGATCCCGAGGCCGTCCTGGTCCGCCGCGACGAGATCGCCTCGCACTGGCACGACGACAGCCAGCTGCGCTGGGCCGAGGGCGCCGGGATCACCGTGGTGCGCGGCACCGCGCGACTGTCCGGGGTGCGGACGGTGACCGTGACGGATTCGGACGGCGGGGAACGCACGCTGCGGGCCCGCCAGGCCGTCGCCGTGTGCACCGGCAGTGTCCCGGTCACTCCGCCGATCCCCGGTCTGGACGAGGTGCGGCTGTGGCACTCCCGGGACGCCACCTCGGCGCACCAGGTGCCGGCCCGGCTCGGGGTGCTCGGCGGCGGCGTGGTGGGCGTCGAGCTGGCGCAGGCCTGGGCCGCACTGGGCTCCCGGGTGACACTGCTGGTCCGCGATCCCCACGTCCTGATGGCCCTGGAGCCGATCGCCGGCGAGCTGGTGGCGAACGGGCTGCGGGCGTCCGGGGTAGACCTGCGGCTGGAGACCGGCCTGGACTCGGTGAAGGCGGGCACTGCTCGCGGCGCCGTCGAGGGCGAGACGATCGAGACGATCGAGCTGCGGGTCGGCGATGAGACGGTCGTGGTGGACGAGCTGCTCGTCGCGACCGGGCGGCGGCCGCGCACCACCGGGCTCGGGCTCGCCGACTTCGGGCTGGCCGAGGACCGGGCGCTGGAGGTGGACGACTCCGGGCAGGTGCTCGGGGTCGAGGGCGGCTGGCTGTACGCCGCCGGCGACGTCACCGGCCGCGCCCCGCTCACGCACCAGGGCAAGTACGCCGCCCGGATCGCCGGCGCCGCGATCGCCGCGCGTGCCCGGGGTGCCGTGCCGACCCCGGTGGCGTGGAGCGAGTACGCCGCGACAGCCGATCACCACGCGGTGCCGCAGGTGGTGTTCACCGACCCGCAGGTGGCCGCCGTGGGCCGTACCGCCGAGCAGGCCGCCGCCGAGGGCCTCACCGTGCGCACGGTGGACCTGGACATCGCGGTGGCCGGCTCCTACGTGCACGCGGTCGACTACACCGGCAAGGCCCGCATGGTGGTGGACACCGAGCGGGAGGTGCTCGTCGGCCTCACGTTCGTCGGCCCGGACGTCGCGGAGATGCTGCACGCGGCGACGATCGCGGTGGTCGGCGAGGTGCCGCTGTCGCGGCTGTGGCACGCGGTGCCGGCCTATCCGACGATCAACGAGGTGTGGTTGCGGCTGCTCGAGGCCTACCGCGCGAAGTCCTGACCCCGTGAGTGGCTGAGTGGTCCCCGTGACCACTCAGCCACTCACGAGTTGTTCACGGGACGTCTCAGGGGGCGGAGTGCGCCCCGACCATCAGCGCGGCCAGGTCCTCCGGCTTGAGGAACGACGCCGGCGGCGGCGGGCCCCAGTTGAACAGGCCCTTCGCGCCCTCGTGCGCCTCCGGCGTCCACAGCTGGTCGTCGAGGATCGAGTCCATGTCGGAGTAGTACTCGGAGAAGTTGCCGGCCGGGTCCTTCAGGTACCAGAAGAAGTTGGACCCGGCGTGGTGGCGGCCGAGCCCCCAGACGTGCCGCTCCGGGTGGTCCTCCAACATCGTCATGGCGCCGCGGCCGACCTCGTCCACGTCGTCCACCTGCCAGGACGTGTGGTGCAGGAAGGACACCGGTGCGGCCAACGCGAGCACGTTGTGGTGGTCGGTCGAGCAGCGCATGAACGCGCCGGCGCCGGCGATCCGGTCGGACAGCTTGAACCCGATGCCGTCCAGGAAGAACCGCTCGGTGCTCGCCACGTCGGTCGTCCCGACCACCACGTGGCCCAGCTTGCGCGGCCGCACCGGGGTGATCCGCTCCACGCCGGGAGCGCGCACGTTGGGCCGCTCCAGCCGGCCGGGGCCGTTGTACGGGGTGGCCGGCACGGTTGCCTGGTTCAGCCGCGCCCCGATCGCCACCACGGCGCGCGCCCCGGTGGCCGACTCCACCGCGCTCACCCGGTCCGCGCCCCTGGTCACCGGCACACCCAGCGCGGTGAGCTGGTGTTCGACGCGGTCCAGGTCGTCCCGGTCGTCGGCGCCGACGGTCAGCTCCACCAACCGGCGCCGAGGGCTGGGCACCAGGCGCAGCTGCTCGCCGCCGTCCAGGGTGCGGAAACCCCACTCGCCGGTGCTCTCGCGGACCCCGGTCAGCCCGAAGTCGGAGTAGTAGCGGGCGGTCTCCTCGACGTTCGGCACGCCGATGACAACCTGGGACAACCGATGCAGTGCCATGCCTGTCCTCCTTTGGACGGACCTGTGAGTGGCGTTGGCCGCGATACCGACCAACGCCACCCACAGGGGTTAGGCGCTGACGAACCGCTGGCGCAGCTCGCCGATGCCGGTGACGTAGGTGACCAGCTCCTCGCCCGGCTGCAGCCACCGCTGCGGGTTGCGGCCGAGCCCGACGCCGGCCGGGGTGCCGGTGAAGATCACGTCACCGGGCAGCAGCGGGAGCACCGCGGAGAGCCCCTCGATCACCCGGGGCACCGAGAAGATCAGCAGGCTGGTGCGTGAGTGCTGCACCGACTCGCCGTCGATCGCGCAGCCCAGCTCGAGGTCGTCCGGGTTGTCGAACTCGTCCGGGGTCACCACCCAGGGGCCGATCGGCGCGAAGCCGGGGAACGACTTGCCGACGTTGAACTGCGGCGCCGGGCCCTCGGTCTGCCGGATCCGCTCGGAGATGTCCTGCCCCACGGTCAACCCGGCCACGTAGGACCAGGCGTCGTCGGCGGACACGTTCTCCGCGCGGCGCCCGATCACCACCACCAGTTCGACCTCCCAGTCGGTGTGCCCTCCCGGCGGCAGCGTGACCGTGGTGACCGGCCCGGAGATCGAGGTGCGGAACTTGGTGAACACCGGCGGGAACTTGTCCGGCACGCCGAGCTTCGACTCGGCCGCGTGGTCGGAGTAGTTGAGCCCGATGCCGAACACCTGGGCCGGCGTCGGGGTCGGTGCTCCGAGGTCGGCCGCGTCGAAGCTGACCGCCTCACCCAGCTCCGCGCCCTGTGCCCAGCTCAGGAACTCGTCCCAGACGTCGTAGACGGCCTGCGGGTCCGGCCCGAACCGACCGGCGCTGGCCTTGTCCACGTCGACGGCGCCCTGCTCGGTGAACAGGGTCAGCCGGCCGGACAGATTTCCGATACGCACTCCGTATTCCTCCCTCGATGTCGTGACCACCGCGGGGGGCGCACTCGCCCCCGCTCCGGCGCCACGGATCAGACCAGTGGGGTCACGTCGCCGCGCAGGCCGAGCAGCGACTTGCCGTAGACCTCCGCGCTGATCTCAGGGTGGACCACCGCGTGCCGGCTGGCCACCTCACTGTCGCGCCAGATCCGCTGCAACGGGCTCACCTCGGCGAAGCTGGATGCCCCGTGCGCGGACACCAGCGTCCGGATCGCCTCCCTGGCGTAGGTCACCGCGACGCCGGTGTCCATCCGGGACTTGGCGCGCGCGTCGTAGTCCGGGTAGACGTCCTGCGCGGCGGCCTCGTCGATCTCGGCGGCGGCCCGGTAGGCGTGCAGGTGGGCGGAGTCGATCAGGGACGCCGACCTGGCCACGGCGAGCTGCACGCTGGGCGAACCGACCTGGTTCTCGTAGAACGTGTAGGAGATGGTCCGCTTCGGCGCCTTCTCGATCACCAGGTCCAGCGCGGCGGTGGCCAGCCCGAGCTGCGGACCGGCCAGGATCAGCGCGGACACCGGGATGAACGCGGAGCGGTACAGCGCCTCGTCGGTGAACGGGGTGGCGTAGTCGCCCTGGATCGCCTTGACCAGCGACAGGTAGCGGTGCGCCGGCACGAACACGTCGTCCGCCACCAGGGTGTTCGACGCGGTGCCCTTCATGCCGGCGACGAACCAGGTGTCCTCGATCGTCAGCTCGGTCATCGGGATCAGCACCAGGCCCTGGTCGCGGGGCGTGCCGTCGGCATTGACCAGCGGGATTCCGACCAGTGCCCACTGCGCGTGCGCCGAGCCGCTGGCCCAGCCCCACTTGCCGCTGACCCGGTAGCCACCGGGCACGTCGGTCGCGGTGCCGGTCGGGGACAGCACACCGGCGACCCGGTTGCCGGGGTGTTCGCCCCAGACGTCGTGCTGGGCCTGCTCCGGCCAGAGCGCGGTGAACCAGGCGCACACGTTCAGCAGGCTCGTCACCCAGGAGGTGGAACCGCAGCCCCTGGCCAGCTCGCGGGAGACCTCCAGCTTGGTGCGGAAGTCGGTCTCCAGTCCGCCGTAGCGCCTGGGCCGCATGATCGACAGCAGCCCGGCCTCGTCGATGGCGGTGATGTTCTCAACCACCACCTGGCGGTCGTCCTCGCTGCGCCGGGCGTTGGCGGCGAGTAGCGGGACCAGCTTCGCGGCCCGGCCGACCAGGTCGGCGCGCAGCTCACGGTCTTCGTCGGTGGCGCTGGGTCGGTCCAGGATGATGCTCATAGATCTCTCCCGGGGGGCCGCGGTGCGGGATTTCAGCGTGCTCACGTCATGGGCTCAGGTCACAGCTTCAGGTCACAGGCTGCGGGGGAAACCTCGACAAGTCAAGGCGTTTTCAACATTGCAGCGTGATGCTGAAGATGATTGACTCTCGCGCATGAGTCGCAGCGGCGTCCCCACCCGCGCCGAGCGGGTGTACGCCGAGCTGCGCGCGGACATCCTGGCCGGTCGGCGCCACCCCGGCGACCGGTTGCCGTTCGCCGACCTGTCCGCCCGCTACGGCGCCAGCATGGGTGTGGTCCGCGAGGCGCTCACCCGGCTGGCCGCCGAGGGGCTCGTCGAGTCGGAGCCGCAGTACGGCTTCCGGGTCATGCCGATCTCACCAGACGACCTGGGGCACCTCACCGAGGCCCGGCGCGCGGTCGAACCACTGGTGCTGCGGCTGGCGGTCGAGCACGGCGGGTTGGCCTGGGAGGGTCAGCTGGTGGCCGCGCACCACCGCCTGGAGCGCACCCCGGATCGGGCCGCCGATGACCCGGACCGGGTCAGCGAGGAGTGGGCAAGCGCGCACGCGGAGTTCCACGAGGCGCTGCTCGCCGGTTGCCCGAACCCGCGGCTGCGGGCCGTCGCCGCGTCGCTGCGGGACGCCGCCGAGCTGTACCGCCGCTGGGCGGTGTCCCTGGGCAGCGACACGCACCGCGACATCCCCGGCGAGCACCGGGCCATGCTGGACGCCGCCCTGGCGCACGACGCGGACGCCGCCGCGGCAGCCCTCAGCGCACACATCCAGCACACCACCGACGTGCTGCTCACCCGAGCCTCCACAGCGCTGGCCACCGTTGACGACTCGCTGATCGACCCCGCCACCAGCGCCTGACCCCCGCCCGGCCGGCGTGTCATCCCCCGCGAGTCGGGGTTCTCAGCAGGGTGAGTCGGGGTTTTCAGCACGCGGGCCCGGCCGTGCCGCTGCAGGTGAACCGGGGTGGCGGCGAGCCGGCCGGGCCCGCCGCCACCCCGGGTCGGGTCAGTCCCCGGCGCCCTTGCCCAGCCGCAGTGCGATCGCCGCGCCGGCGGCCACCAGCAGCACCCCGCCGAGAATCCACGGCCAGGCCGGGATGCCGCCGGAGCCCGAGCCGGAGCCCGAGCCCGAGCCGCCTGAGCCGGACCCGGTCGCCGACGGCGCGTTCGGACCCGCCGAGCTGCCCGCCGCCTCGGCCGCCGGCACGCCGTGCCCGGGGCCGGCCTGGGTCAGGGTGAAGCGCACCAGGCCACTCACCGGGTGACCGTCGTCGGACACGATCCGGTAGCCGACGGTGTACCCGCCGGCCGGCCCGAGCGGCTGGACCGGAGCGCTCACCGTGCTGCCGTCCACCGTCGACGGTCCGGCCTCGAAGTGGTTGCCGTCCGGCCCGACCACGGTGATCGTGCTGAAGTACTCCTTCACGGGCAGGTCGAACGTCAGGGTCACCTTGCTCGGCCCGGTGGCCAGGCTGGCCCCGTTCGCCGGGTCGCTGGCGGTCAGTACGTCGTGCGCGAACGCCGTGCCGGCGCCGAGTAGCAGCGCCAGCCCGGCGACCAGCCAGACCAGCAGCTGCCGGTAGAGCAGGCGCATCAGTTGCCCTGCCCGCCCCGCCGGCCCTTCAACACCGCACCGCCACCGAGACCGAGGCCGAGCGCGCCGAGGATCAGGCCGATCCCGCCCAGCCAGCGGGCCGTGTTGTCCACACCGCCCGAGCCGCCGGATGCGCCCGACGAGTCACCGGGACCGGCCGGGGTGGCCATCCCGTGCCCGGCCATGTCCATGTCGTGCGCCCCGCCCTCGCCGTCGACCAGCTTCAACGTGGGCGCGGGGTGCTCCGGCTCCGGCGCGCCCGGGGCCTGGGTCTGGTTCCAGTTCACCACGGTGCCGTCGTCGTAGGTCTGCACCGCCGGCATCACCAGGGAGTCGGTGTTGTCCGGCAGTGCGCCCAGCGACACCTCGAAGTCGGCGAACTCGGTCGGGGTGAGCTTGGTGCCGGGCTGCGCGGTCCAGGAGATGGTGTGCACCGCCTCGGTGACCTTGCCGTCGTCGGTCTCCACCGGCGGGTTCAGCGGCGCCTTGGTGACCACCGCGGTCCAGCCGGGCATCGGGGTCGTCCGCACCGAGGGGATCGGGTGGTCGGAGGGCAGCGTGACCTCGAGCTTCACCGTGTTGGCGGTCTCGGACTCGGACGGCACCCGGAAGGCGATCTTGGCGTAGCTGCCCTTGGTGGCGACGCCGGGCTGCGCGGTGACGTGGGCGAAGGCCACCCCGGAGGTGACCAGCGCGAGTGCGGCGGCGCCGGCGACCGCCAGGCCGGCGCGCAGCGGCGCGCGCCAGGGGGTGCGATTGGTTCGGGAGGTGCTCATGGTTGTTCCTGTCTCGGGTCTCCGCGCGGGAAGGCGCGCGGCGCGGCACGCCGCTGTGGCGGTGCCGGGGAGGGGAGGGTGTCGGGGGTTCGGGGCGCGCGGGTCAGTACCCGGCGGTGACCGGACATCGCAGCGGTGGCCCTCGGCGCAGGTGCAGCCGCCGACCGAGCACGCCGCGCAGCCGGGCGTCCAGCGGTCCGGTGACCACGCCGGGGCGGCCGGGGGGCTCGGGCGTGCGCGGCATCGACAGGGACAGCGGCAGCACTCGGGTCAGCGCGTGCGCGACGGTGAACACGGCTGCCTCGGCGCCGGCCAGCACCGCGGCGGTGATCACCGTGGCCAGCGCGTGCGCCCCGAACATCAGCACCGGCATCAGCGCCGGCACAGCGAGCGAACCGGGCAAACCGGACGAACCGGCGGAAGCCGTGTGCTCGTGCGAGCCGCCGAGCAACTGGAGCAACCCGTGCAGCGCCAATTGCGAGCCGCCGACCAGGACGAGGATGGCCAGTGGTCCGCGCCTGCGGTCGGCCAGGGTGATCAGGAACCCGGCGAGCAGCAGCGCGAGCACGATCAACAGCCCGAGGTCCGGCAGGGCGCCACCGGCCGCGCGGTGGCCGCCGTAGGTCAGCAGCGCACAGACCGACGCCGCCGACAGGCCGCGCGCTACCCGCGCACCACCTCGAGTCGGGACCGGCATCACCGGCGCAGCTTAACGGGCCGAAGACCGGTAATTGCCGAATGGCCTACTAGACAGATCGGTATTGAACCCTACTGATCAGCGGATGGACCCCGCGAGTCGACGCCGAGCAGGTTGAGAAGCTGTGGCTCGATCCGGTCCAGCTCGGCGCCAACCGCCCGGTGTGCGGCCCGGCGGCGTTCGGTCGGCATCAGCTCGGCGGCCCGGACCGCGGCGGTCAGGTCCAGCAGTCGGGGTTCGGTGTCCGCGACGAACTTGTCCACGGCGGCCGCGCCGCCCTCCCGGGCGCCGGAGTCGCGCAGCTGGCGCAGCGTGTTCGCGATGCCGTCGATCCGGGCATGCAGCGCGCCGCCCTTGCCGCTGTAGGTGTTCAGCTCGCCGGGGGTGACCCCCAGGCGGCGGGCCCGCCGGTCGTCCCAGGCGCCCCGGGCCACCGCGGCCGCGCGCATGGCGATGGGCAGCAGCACCGGCGCCAACACCTTGCCGACCGCGATCGCCCGCTTGGCGTTGCTCGCGGTGACCATGTCGGACAGGTGCCGTGCCGACTCGGCCTCGCCGGCTGCCTTGTCCTGTCGCCGCTTCATGCGCGACACCCTAGCCGTCTGGATCACCGAACGCCGTGCTCATCCACCGGAAGCGCGCTGCGTGCCGGACAGAACGACCCCACGAGGGTGGCCGGGAGGTGGCTGGCGTGTTGCCGACGCACGGATGTCGGGGAAGGTCTCTACTCTGCTTGGCGTGACGGTGATTGCGGGTCGGGTGGCGTTGGACGCCGCCGCTACGGTCCGCTGCCGCCGCCGGGTGCACCTCGACCACGATCCGGCCGCCGCCGGGGCGCCCCGCGCGCGCCCCGATCCCGCGCTGGAGCAGCGCCAGTCGGACTCGGTCTCGCACCGGGCCGAGGTCGGCGCTCAGCTGGCTGCCGCGCTCGGCGAGGGCTGGCTGGCGGTGCCGCCCGGGCGCCCGTCGGAGCGGGAGCAGGCCACCTCGGCGGCGGTGGCCGCCGGCGTGCCGTTCATCTGGAACGCGGCGCTACCCCTGGACCTTGCCGGTGCCCGGCGCGGCGAGGTCGACCTGTTGGTGCGCGCCGAGGACGGCGGTTACCAGCCGCTCATCGTGGTGCGGCACCGGGTGACCGACCCGGGCTCGGGCGCGCTGACCAGCCCGTTCCTTGCGCCGAGGGCCGAGCTCGCCGCGCCGGACCCGGCCCGCCGACCGCGCTCGCAGACTCGTGACCAGCTGCGCCTGGCCCATCTGACCAGGATGCTGCAGGTCACCGGGTGCGCCTCGGGCGCCAGCCTGGGCGGTGTGATCGGGATGGACGCGGACGTGGTGCTCTGGCACGACCTGGCGGCACCGAGCTGGCCGGGCGGGCGCAGCACGCTGGCCGAGTACGACGCCCGGTTCGCCGACCGGCTCGCCGTCGCGAACGCGGCGGCAACGGGCGCGCCGGCACTGGCCCAGCCGTCCCGGATCACCGAGTGCCGGCGTTGCCCCTGGTGGCCCACCTGCGAGGCGGTGCTGGCCGACGAGGGCGACGTCAGCCTGGTGTTGCGCGGTGAGGATGCTGTTGCGCTGCGTGCAATCGGTGTGACCAAGGTTACCGAGCTGGCCGCGCTGGATCCGTTCGGGCTGCCGCCGGTGCCACTGCACGGGATGCCGTTCGCCGACGCGGTGGCGCTGGCCAGGGCCTGGCAGCGGGGCCTGCCGGTGGTCCGCAAGGTGGCCAGGGTGCCGGTGGTCCGGGCCGACGTCGAGATCGATGTCGACATGGAGAGCTTCGGCGAGTCCGGCGCGTACCTGTGGGGGTGCCTGCTGTCCACGCCGGGTGGGGCCGACCTGGCCGAAAAGCTCGGCGAGCCAACCGGGTACCGCGCATTCGCCACCTGGGAGCCACTGCCCACCGTCGACGAGGCGCGCTCCTTCGCCGAGTTCTGGGGCTGGCTGCGCACGGTGCGCCGGCGCTGCGCCGAGCTCGGGCTGACCTTCGCGGCGTACTGCTACAACGAGCAGGCGGAGAACCGGTGGCTGCTCGGCTCGGCTGACCGGTTCGCCGGCCGGCCCGGGATCCCGGACCGCGCCGAGATCGTCGAGTTCATCTCCTCGGACCGCTGGGTGGACCTGTTCGCCGTGGTCAGCCAGTGGTTCCTGTGCGCACACGGCAAGGGGCTGAAGCGGATTGCGCCCGCCGCCGGGTTCAGCTGGCGCGACCCCGAGGCGAGCGGGGAGAACTCGATGCGCTGGTACCGGGACGCGGTCGGGATGGACGGCGCCCCGCCGCAGGAGGGCCAGCGCGAGCGACTGCTGCGCTACAACGCCGACGACGTGCACGCCACCCACGTGCTGCGGGAGTGGATGTGCTCGCCGGCACTGGAGCGGGTCCCGCTGGCCAGCGAGCTGTGACGGCACTCTTTCGGTGAGCGCGGTCGGCTGACGCCGAGCCCGGGTCAGTGAGCCGGGGCCGGCCCGTAGTCGACCGGCGTGAGGTAGCGCGGGTCCTTGTGCGCCTGCCAGTACCGCTCGCGCAGCAGGCTGGTGACCTGTCCCGGTAGCCCGGCGCCGACCGGCTCGCCGTCGAGCGAGGTGATCGGCATGACCCCGCCGGCGGTCGAGGTGGCGAAGAGTTCGGTGGCGCCGCGAAATGCCTGTTCGGAGATCGCGGCGGACCGCGCCCGGATGCCCTCCTCGGCCGCCAGCTCGAGGACGGTGCGGCGCGTGATGCCCTCCAGCGCGCCGGCTTCGGGGGTGAGCAGCTCCCCGCCGACCATGGCGAACACGTTGTAGCCGGAGCCCTCGGTCACGTAACCGTCGTGATCGAGCAGGATCGGATAGCGCGCGCCCCGGTCGTACGCCTCGTAGAGCCCCTTGGTCAGGTCGCCCCAGTGGAAGTTCTTCACCGTCGGATCCACCGAGCTCGCCGGAATCCGCCGGACCGTTGCCGCGATGACCGCGTCCATCCCGGTCTCGGCGTCCTCGGGGCGGAGGATCCAGACGTAGGGGATCGCGTAGGCGTAGAAGCGGTTCTCGAACGTGCGCGGGTCGCGTGAGCCGTCCCGGGGCACGCCCCGCGTGCAGATCACGTCCACGTAGGACTCGCGGAGCCCGGACAGCCGGACCAGCCGCATCAGGATCTCGGTGGTCTCGGCCCTGCTGAAGGGCAGTCGCAGCCGGAGGCCGGCGCAGCTGCGCTCGAACCGCGCCAGGTGGTCGTCCAGCCGGAAGAACGCCCCGTCCCACACGCCGACGACGTCGTAGGTCACGTCGGACCTCGAGAACCCGACGTCGGTGATCGGGACGCGGGCCTCGTCGACGGGCACGAACCGGCCGTCGACGAATGCGGCGCCCCGCTCGAATCCCGTGGTCATGATCCCAGTGTGGCGTGGAGCCGGCTGCGGAGTTCGGGAGCGAGGTGGCCGTCGTCGCCGCGAAGCGGCTCGCCGACGAGTCCGTCGAGGACGATCTCGACCCCCTGGGTGAGGGCGGTGAGCAGCTCGGGTCCGGTCAGCCGCAACCGGTCCGGGCGCAGTGCGAGCCCGATCACCCCGTTGAACGAGCCCCACAGGAACCGCGCGGTGTCCAGCGGCGAGACCGGGCGCAGCGAGCCGTCGCGCACGCCGTCGGCGACGACACGGGCCAGCGCCTGGGTCATCCGGTCGACGCGTTCGGCCATCATCACCGCGACCGGGCTGTCGGTGGACTCCTCGCTGACCCGCCCCTGGCGCAGCGCGACCACCCGGAACAGCTGGGGCGACTCGAGGTAGAAGCGCAGGTAGGCGCCGGCGGCGTCGATCAGCTTCGTTGCCGGCGGCAGTTCGGAGTCGTACACGGCGAGCATCTGGCGTTCGTTGTGCTCCAGGGCGCGCTCGACCACCGCCAGGTGCAGGTCGTCCTTGCCCACGAAGTGCTGGTACAGCGTTGCGACGGCGACATCGGCCGCCTCGGCGATCCGCGCGATCGTCGCCGACTCGGGGTCGGCCGAGGCGAAGAACTCCTCGGCGGCGTCCAGGATCCGGGCCCGGGTGCGGGCCTTGCGCCGATCCTGGCGCGGCGAGCTCTTCGATTCAGTCGTGGACATGCGCTCCCCATCGCGTGCGTCGTCACTCCGCAGGTTAGGCGCTCCGAGAGGCGTCGGGTGCTGCTACGCCGTGTTCCCCGGTGGCGCTCGCGCCTTGAACGTCACGGGTTTACATTAGCAGAATAAGGTTCTATTTTTGGAACATTGCACCGATATGAACGGGGAGAGACAGCATGGGTACCGAACGGATCGGCACGGTCGTGGGGCTCTGGCGGTTCCCGGTGAAGTCGATGCTCGGCGAGCGTGTCGAGACGGTGGACATCACTGACGTCGGCATCGTCGGTGACCGCGGCCACGCCCTGATCGACCGGCAGACCGGCAAGGTGGTCAGCGCCAAGCATCCCCGGCTATGGCCGGACCTGTTCGCCTGCCGGGCCCACTACCTCCGGCCGCCCCGGGTCGGGCAGCCACTCCCGCCGGTACGGATCGACCTCGCGGACGGCACCGCGCTGCGCAGCGACGACCCCGATGCCGACGCCGTGCTGTCCCGGTTCTTCGGCCGCGAGGTGCACCTGGGGCGGTTCGCGCCCACCGACTACACCATCGACGAGTACCACCCGGACATCGAGCAGCTCAACCCCGCCGGGGAGCGGGACGTGCTGGTGGAGATGAAACTGGGGTCGGCGCTGTTCGCGGCCCTGGGGTGGCCGTCGGCGGTCCCGGAGGGCTCGTTCATGGACCTGTTCCCGCTCAGCATCCTGACCACCTCCACACTGGAGCACCTCGCGGCCCTGGGAGTGGGAAGCGACTTCGACCTGCGGCGGTTCCGGATGAACCTGATCGTCGAGACCCCCACACCGGGGTTCGCGGAGAACACCTGGGTCGGCGCCGCGCTGCACGTCGGCGACGCGGTCCAGCTGGCGGTCCCACTGCCCACCCCCCGCTGCGTGATGACCACGCTGGCCCTGGAGGAGCTGCCGGCCGATCCCGGGGTGCTGCGCACGATCGTGCGGAACAACCGGCTCGCCCTCGCTGACATCGGCCGGTACCCCTGCGCCGGCGCGTACGCCACCGCCACCCGCACCGGGACCATCCACACCGGCGACACCGTCGCCCTGGCCGCCTGATGCACCGCCTGATGCACCGCCTGATGCACCGCCTGATGCACCGCGGCCGAGACGAAGGACGGGTATCCCGGTGACCCTGCAGAGCCGAGCTGTCGAGCGCATCCTGCACCTGCCGCCGGCGGTGACCCGCAGCGTCGCGGTCATCCGGGGTCAGCGGATACCGACGCCGGACGGGGTCGAGCTGCTCGCCGACGTGTACCGGCCCCGCCGGGTGCCGGGTGCCCCGACGATCCTGATGCGCACCCCGTACGGGCGCCGGGGTCTGGTCAGCCGGCTGATCTGTCGCACCTTTGCCGAGCGCGGCTACAACGTCGTGGTGGCCACCTGCCGGGGCACGGACGGCGCCGGTGGGGTGTTCGACCCGTTCCTGGACGACCGCAAGGACGGGCTGGCCACCCTGGACTGGGTCGAGGAGCAGACCTGGCACAACGGCAAGGTGTTGATGTTCGGCCCCAGCTACCTGGGCTACGTCCAGTTGGCGCTGGCCCCCGACGCCGGCGACCGGATCACCGCGCTGGTGCCCATGATCACCACCTCCGGGTTCCGGGACAACTGGTACTACGGCGGCGCGTTCGAGCTGGCCGGGCTGCTGGCCTGGACCGCGCGGATGGTGACCCTGGAGCGCAGCAACCCGCTGAAGGCCGACGTCCTGGAGCTGCTCGGCGACAAGCGCGCCCGCAGGGCCATGACCCACCTGCCGCTCGCCGAGCTGGACAAACTCGGCACCGGACGGCAGGTCGACTGGTTCCAGCGCTGGCTGGTCACCGAGCAACCCGGCGACCCGTACTGGGGGCCCGACCGCGAACACCGGGACCGGATCGGCCAGATCACCGCGCCGACCCTGCTGTTCGGGGGCTGGCACGACGTACTGCTGCTGGGCCAGCTCGACGACTACGCCGCCATGCGCGCCGCCGGCCGCAACCCGTACCTGACCGTAGGCCCGTGGCTGCACGTCTCCTTCGAGATGTTCGCCGAGGCGGTGCGCGAGTCGCTCGTGTGGTTCCGCGCGCAGGTCACCGGCGACCACACCCCGGTGCGGGACCAACCGGTGCGGCTCTACCTGCAGGGTGCCGAGCAGTGGCGGGAGTACCCGGAATGGCCACCGCCGGGCACCGCGCCGCAGACCTGGTACCCGCAGCCGGACCGTCGACTGGCCACCACCCCGCCCGGCGACGGCGCGGACCGGTTCCGCTACGACCCCGCCGACCCGACACCCACCGTCGGCGGCCCGCTGCTCGACCCCAAGACCGGCGGCCGCACGGACAACGCCGAGCTCGAGGCCCGGCCGGACGTGCTCACCTACACCAGCACCATGCTGCGCGAACCGCTGGACGTGATCGGCCCGGTGTCCGCGACCATCCAGCTCCGCACCAGCACCGGGTACGCCGATGTGTTCGTCCGGCTCTGCGACGTCGATCCCGACGGCCGGTCGGTCAACGTGTGCGACGGCCTCCAGCGGATCACCCCGGAGACGTTCCCGGCGGACGCGGACGAGACGCACACCGTGCCGGTCCGGCTGTGGCCGACCGCGTACCGGTTCCGACCGGGCCACCGGCTGCGGCTACAGATCTCCGGCGGCTCGTTCCCTCGGTTCGCCCGCAACACCGGTACCGGGGAGCCCCTCGGCAGCGCCACCCGACTGGTCCCGACCGACCACGAGATCCGGCACCTGTCCAGCATCACGCTGCCGGTCCAACCCGGTACCTGACCCGCGCGCGGGCGCGAACCGCGGGAGCAGCTCGACGAGCCGGGCCGGTGTCTCCACCTGCGGCATGTGCCCGACCCGGGCCAGTATCTCGGTGCGCACGCCGGGCAGCGCATCGGCGGTCCCATCTCCGTGCCACTCCCTTGTGCTCGGGTCGGCCGGCGGGGTCGGTGGCCCGGACCACGATTGCCCTCCGCCGGAGTCCATGGTTACATACAGACAGCGCTGCATGTAAATGAGGAGGATGTGGCATGTCAGGTCGGGTGTACGTGGTCGGCGTCGGGATGACGAAGTTCGAGAAGCCCGGCCGCCGCGACGGCTGGGACTACCCGCACATGGCCAAGGAGTCCGGCACCAACGCACTCACCGACGCTGGGATCGGGTTCGACCAGGTCCAGGCGGCGTATGTCGGTTACGTCTACGGCGAGTCCACCTCCGGGCAGCGCGCGGTCTACGAGTTGGGCATGACCGGCATCCCGGTGGTCAACGTCAACAACAACTGCGCCACCGGGTCCACCGCGCTGTACCTGGCCGCGGAGTCGATCCGGGGCGGCCGCGCGGACTGTGCCCTGGCGCTGGGCTTCGAGAAGATGAAGCCCGGCTCGCTGGGCATGATGTACGAGGACCGCGAGCAGCCGATGATGAGGCACATCGCGGCGCTCGCGGAGATCTCCGAGGTGCTCTTCCCACCGGCGCCGTGGATGTTCGGCGCG
Source organism: Pseudonocardia sp. Cha107L01 (assembly GCF_052566575.1). Taxonomy (NCBI): domain Bacteria; kingdom Bacillati; phylum Actinomycetota; class Actinomycetes; order Pseudonocardiales; family Pseudonocardiaceae; genus Pseudonocardia; species Pseudonocardia sp. Cha107L01. The sequence goes on along the minus strand of NZ_CP199579.1, from coordinate 1,008,886 downwards.
GCCGGGCGTGAGCACATGAGGCTCTACGGCTCCACCGCCGAGCAGTTCGCCAAGATCGGCTACAAGAACCACAAGCACTCGGTGAACAACCCGTACGCGCAGTTCCAGGACGAGTACACGCTGGAGCAGATCCAGCAGTCGCGGATGGTCTACGACCCGCTGACCAAGCTGCAGTGCTCGCCCACCTCGGACGGCTCCGGGGCGGCGATCCTGGCCAGCGAGGCCTTCGTGGAGCGCCACGATCTCGCCGCGCGTGCGGTGGAGATCGTCGGCCAGGCGATGACCACCGACTTCGCCTCGACCTTCGACGGCACCGCGAAGAACCTGGTCGGCTTCGACATGAGCCGCCAGGCCGCGCGCCAGGTGTACGACCAGTCCGGGCTCGGCCCCGAGCACTTCCAGGTGATCGAGCTGCACGACTGCTTCTCCGCCAACGAGCTGCTGACCTACGAGGCGCTCGGCCTGTGCGCCGAGGGTGAGGGCGGCAAGCTCGTCGACAACAACGAGACCACCTACGGCGGCCGCTGGGTGGTCAACCCCTCCGGCGGCCTGATCTCCAAGGGCCACCCGCTGGGCGCCACCGGGCTGGCGCAGTGCGCCGAGCTGACCTGGCAGCTGCGCGGCACCGCGGCCAAGCGCCAGGTGGACAACGTCACCGCCGCCCTGCAGCACAACATCGGCCTCGGCGGCGCCGCCGTCGTCACCGCGTACCAGCTCGCCGACCGCTGAACCCCCTAAGCAATAGGAAAATCGCCATGGGTCAGATCACTGCTGCCATCAACCTCACAGCCCTGCCGCACAAAGTGTGGTCGGAGTTCTCCAACCCGAACAACTTCGAGAAGTGGCTCACCATCCACACCAAGTGGAAGGGTGACGTCCCCGCGCAGTTCAGCAAGGGTGCACAGGTCGCCGAGGTGGTCACCATGCTCGGCATGCCGAACACCATCACCTGGACCGTCGACGAGTTCGACGCCCCGCACAAGCTGGTCATCTCCGGCACCGGGATGGCCGGGGTGAAGGTCAGCTTCGCGCTGTCCGTGGCCGCCGACGGTGCCGGCTCCAAGGCGACCATCGATGCCTCCTTCGAGGGCCAGATGATCGTCGGGGCGCTCGGCAAGGCGGTGGAGAAGGACGGCAAGAAGAACCTGGACACCTCGCTGGTGAAGTTCGCCGCGCTGGTCGGCTGATCGCGATGGCCGACGACGAGCTGAAGTTCGACAAGAGCGGGTTGGACACCTGGACGCCACCGTCGACCTTCGAGGTCACCCGGGAGCGGCTGGTCGAGTACGCCAAGGCGACCAACGACCCCATCGCGGGACACCTGGCCGGGGACGCCGCCAACCCGGTGTTCGCGATCGTGCCGGTGTTCCAGTCGCTGCTGGAGCCGGCCATCGAGGTGGTGCCGCTGGAGCTGTTCGGCCGGGTGCTGCACGGTGAACAGGACTTCCGGTTCCACCGCCCGATCCGCCCCGGCGACACGCTCGTCTCCAAGGGCACCATGACGGGCTGGCGCGGCCAGGACAACGGCACGGCGGCCTGCGTGTACCTGGAGTGCCGCGACGCCGCCGGCGAGCTGGTCAACGAGCAGTACGTGACGCTGTTCGTGCGGAAGTTCAACACCGGAGACACGGTCGGCACGCTCGCCCCGGACCACCGGTTCGACGAGTCGCTGCGCGCCCAGCCGCCGACCGCGACCATCACCCAGCACGTCGACGACGACCAGACGTTCCGGTACGGGCCTGCAGCCGGCGACCCGATGCCCATTCACCTGGACGAAGAGGCGGCGAAGGACTCCGGGCTGCCCGGGATCATCGCGCACGGCCTGTGCATGCAGGCCTTCACCTCGTGGGGCCTGCTGACCGAGGTCGGCGGCTCGGACGTGTCCCGGTTGAGGCGACTCGCGGTGCGCTTCGCCAAGCCGGTGCTGCCCGGCCAGGACATCACCACCTCCATCTGGCGCGGTAGCTCCGCCGACGGGGTCACCACGTACTACTTCGAGACCACCGTGGGCGACGACGTTGTGATCAAAGACGGCCTTGCCGAGATCGCTGACTGAGCGGAGAGCTGATCATGGGAGCACTGGACGGGCGAGTCGCCGTCATCACCGGGGCCGGGCGGGGCATCGGGCGTGAGCACGCCCTGCTGTTCGCCGCCGAGGGTGCCAGCGTGGTGGTAAACGACCTCGGCGGCAACAACGACGGCTCGGGGGCGGACACCGGTCCGGCCCAGGAAGTGGCCGACGAGATCACCGCCGCCGGCGGCAGCGCGGTCGCCAACACCGACAACGTGGCCACCTGGGCCGGCGCGAAGGCGCTGGTGGAGCAGGCGGTGGCCGAGTTCGGCAAGCTCGACGTGGTGGTCAACAACGCCGGCATCCTGCGCGACGCGTTCCTCGCCGGGATCGAGGAGCAGCAGTGGGACTCCGTCATCGCGGTGCACCTCAAGGGCCACGCCGCGGTCCTGCACCACGCCGCCGCCTACTGGAAGGCCCAGTCCAAGGCCGGCAACCAGCCGAACGGCGCGGTGATCAACACCTGCTCCGCGTCCGGGGTCACCTTGCCGAACGCCGGCCAGGCCAACTACGGCGCCGCGAAGGCCGGCATCGCCGCGCTGACCCTGGTGGCCGCCGAGGAGCTGGAGCGCTACGGGGTGCGGGTCAACGCGATCGCGCCGATCGCCCGCACCCGGCTCACCCTGGCAACCCCGGGGATGGGCGCGATCTTCGCCCAGGAGGTCGAGGAGGGCGAGTTCGACATGTTCTCGCCGGCCAACATCGCGCCGCTGGTCGCGTACCTGGCGACCGAGAAATGCCCGCACACCGGCCAGGTGTTCGCGGTGCAGGGCGGCTCGATCCAGAGGCTGCAGGGTTGGACCGTGAGTGCGAGCACCGAGTCCGACGACCCGTGGACCATCGACGACGTCGACGGTCGCCTGGCCGAGTGGGCCTGACGCCATGATCGAGTGGTCCCAGACCGACGTCCTGATCCGCGACTCCGTCCGGGAGTTCGTGGACAAGGAGATCCGCCCCCACCTCGACCAGCTCGAGAGTGGCGAGCTGCCGCCCTACGACATCATCCGCAAGCTGTTCGCCGCGTTCGGCATCGACGCGATTGCCGCGCAGGCCACCAGGAAGATGCTCGAACGGCAGCGGGCGAAGGAGGCGGCGGCCGCGGCGGGCGAGCCGCCGGCGGAGAAGAAGAAGCGCTCCGGCGGCGGCACCGGCCAGGAGTCGATGGCCGCACTGGTGGCGAGCGAGCTGGCCGGGGTCAGCCTCGGTCTGGTCGCCTCGATCGGCGTCAGTCTCGGGCTCACCGCCGCCACGATCACCTCGAAGGGCACCCTGGCGCAGAAGGAGCGCTGGCTGCCGAAGCTGGCCACCTTCGAACACGTCGGCGCCTGGGCGATCACCGAACCGGACTCCGGTTCGGACGCCTTCGGCGGGATGAAGTCCTACGTCAAACGCGACGGCGAGGACTACGTCTTGAACGGGCAGAAGACGTTCATCACGAACGGCCCGGACGCGGACGTGATCGTGGTCTACGCCAAGCTCGACGAGGGCGACCCGGGTACCGCGAAGCGCGACCGCAAGGTGCTGACGTTCGTGCTGGACAGGGGCATGCCGGGGCTCACCCAGGGCAAGGCGTTCAAGAAGATGGGCATGATGTCCTCGCCCACCGGGGAGCTGTTCTTCGACAACGTCCGGCTCGGCCGCGACCGCCTGCTGGGCGAGCGGGAGCCCAGCGCCGATGCGGGCGACAGCAAGAGCGAGGTCCGCTCCGGCTTCACCATGGAGCGCATCGGCGTGGCCTCGCTGGCGCTCGGCATCATCAACGAGTGCCACCGGCTCTGCGTCGACTATGCCAAGAGCCGCACGCTCTGGGGCCAGGAGATCGGCCGTTTCCAGCTGATCCAGCTCAAGCTGGCCAAGATGGAGATCGCCCGGATCAACGTGCAGAACATGGTCTTCGCCGCCATCGAGAAGCAACGGGCCGGCAAGACCATCTCGCTGGCCGAGGCTTCGGCGATGAAGCTGTACTCCTCCGAGGCGGCCACCGAGGTGGCGATGGAGGCGGTGCAGCTGTTCGGCGGCAACGGCTACATGGCCGAGTACCGCGTCGAGCAGCTGGCCAGGGACGCCAAGTCGCTGATGATCTACGCGGGCAGCAACGAGATCCAGGTGACGCACATCGCGAAGGGGCTGCTCGCGTGAGCGTGCACCGGTCCGGCTGGCTGGACTCCGACACCGACATGCTCGCCGAGATGGCGCGGAACTTCTTCGAGAAGGAGTGCGCGCCGAACGAGCAGCGCTGGGGCCGCCAGCAGCACGTGGACCGGGAGGTGTGGCTCAGGGCCGGTGAGCTGGGTCTGCTGTGTGCGTCCATCCCTGAGGAGTACGGGGGCGGCGGCGGGACGTTCGCGCACGAGGCGACGATCGCGCGTGCAGCTGTTCAGCGGCTACGGCTACATGGCCGAGTACCCCATCGCCAGGCTGTACGCCGACTCGCGGGTGCAGAAGGTCTACGGCGGGTCCAACGAGATCATGAAGGAGATCATCGCGCGCACCCTGTGACCGGGCTGACCGGACGCCCGGCTTACGGGCGCGGGGCGCCCATCGGGTTGGGCACCGGGATGACTCCGGTGTCGACGAGGTGCCGGCTGATCGGCGCGGCCAGGTCGATGGCCCGTTCGACGCCGGTCGGCCCGAGGCGTTCGACGGGCGCCTCGGCGAGCCGGTCGGTGAGCTCCTCGATGTCGCGGCGCAGCGCACCACCGACCTCGGTGAGCCGGCCGTCGCGGTCCAGGATGCCCCTGGCCCGCAGCTCGCTCAGCGACTGGGCCCAGTCCTCGTCGCTCCAGCCCCGGCTCGGCTGGATGACCTCCCGGGTGATCGCCCCGGTGGCCACGAGGGTCAGCGTGGCGTCCAGCCCGCGCAGCCCGGCGCCCACCGCGGCGAGCACGTGGCCGTCGCCCCGGTGCTCGCGCAGGATCGTGGTCGCCAGCCAGGCCGACGCCACCGGGTCCGCCGGGCGGGGCGCTGTGGACCACGCGGCGGCCAATGGGCGGCCGTCGAACCGGCAGCCGGCCACCGCCTCCCACAGCAGGCCGGACAGCTCGGTGAGGTCGGCGATCGCGGTCGGGTCGAGGCTCGCGCGCAGGGCGGCCGCGGCGCCGGTCATCCGGGCGTCCAGCACGGCCGCGGGAGCGGCGAACCCCCAGGCGTCCGGGATGGCCCTGGCGACCATCGCGGGGGCGAACCCGTAGGCCATCGCGGCCACTACCTCCGACGGCACCGGACCCAGCGGCGCCACCCGGCTCGCGAAGTAGCCCATCCAGAAGCCGCGCAGCCCGACCCGGCGGACGGCCTCGGCGGATTCGGGGGCGAAGTAGGCGACGGCGTGGATCGGTTCGATCGCTTCCCAGAACCGCCTGGCCAGGGTGGGGGTCGGTGCCATGGCTTCACCCTGCCGCACGGTGAGCTGCCCGGCACGGCGTCGCCGTCGCGGCCACCCAGAACGTGGCGGCCGGCCCGGCCCGGGGCCGGTGAACGCTGTTCAGGACCCGCCTAGCGGGCGCTGCTGTCCCGGAGCACCGAGGGCAGGGTGCGGACCAGGATCGAGATGTCGCTGATCAGGTTGCGGGTCCGCACGTAGGTCAGGTCGAGGTGCAGCATTTCGAGGGTGCCCATCGCGGAGCGGCCGCTGACCTGCCACAGCCCGGTGATGCCCGGCCGCACGGAGAACCGGGGGCGGAACTCGGCCGGGAACATCTGCGCTTCCCACTCCAGGCACGGGCGGGGGCCGACCAGGGACATGTCGCCGACCAGCACGTTGAGCAGCTGGGGTAGCTCGTCCAGGCTGGTCGCGCGCAGGAACGCGCCGACCCCGGTGACCCGAGGGTCGCTGTCCAGCTTGTAGCTGCCGTCGATCGAGGTGTCCTCACCGCGCAGCTCGGCCGCGATCAGCGCGCGCAACATCTCGTCGCCGACGCCGGTGTGCATGGTGCGGAACTTGTACATGGTGAAGGTGCGGCCGCCGAAGCCCACCCGCTGCTGCTGGAACAACGCCGGGCCGACACTCGTCCAGCGGATCATCATCCCGATCACGATCAGCGGGATGGCCAGCACCAGGAGGCCGAGGATTGCCACTGTCAGGTCTACGACGCGCCGGGCGACAGACTCCCAGGTAGCTGCCGTGGGCAGCGGGAAGTCGAGTACGGCCTCAGGCATCGAACCCTCCAACAGCGGTCGCCGGCAACGTGCGCACCGAGCTGAAGGCGCGACTAACAACGTCTAACGAGCGGGAACGGTCAAGGTTCGCGTTGTCGGCGGATCCCTCGACAGCCGATCCATGGTGATTCTCAGCGCGGATCTCAGGGGTCAGTGTGGTTGCGGACATCTGCGGCTGGCCGGCTCAGGTGTATCCGAGCTTGTTGCTGCAGCCGGGCCAGGCATGCCAACCCTTGTCACGCTGCACCTTCTTGGCGACGGCGATCTGCTGCTCGCGGCTGGCCTGGTCGGCCGTCGGCGCGTACTGCCGGCCCCCGTAGGCCCGCCAGGTCGCGTCGTTGAACTGCAGGCCGCCCTTGTAACCGTTGCCGGTGTTGGCGTCCCAGTTCTGCGTGCTCTCGCACTGGGCGAGCTTGTCCCACCTGGCTTCCTGCGCGCTCGCGCTGGGCGACTGCGACTGCTTCCAGGACGGCTTCGCCGGCTTCTGCCAGGTGTGCGTCTTCGGTTCCTTCCAGGACGGCGAGTCGGTGTGCCGCCAGCTGGGGGAGTAGTCGTCGGTCGCCGCTCTGGATGAGCGGTGGCTGCGCCACGACGGCGTTTCGCCGTCGGCCGAACTGCCCGAGTCGTCGTTCCGGGAGCTGGCCGAGTCGTCGGAGTTGTCCGAGTCGGACGAGTTGTCGGAGTCGGACCAGTCGCCCGAGTCGGTCGAGTCCCGGCTCGACGAGTCCGAGTCGCTGGTCGAGTCGCTGGCCGAGTCGTCGTCCGACCAGTTGCCCGAGTCGTCGTCGGCCCACTTGGCCGAGCCCCGGTCGGTCAGCGTCGGCGTGGCGGCCACCGCCGTCCCGGCGATCGCCAGCGGCACGGTCGCCATCACGGTCAGCGTGCCGACCCGCGCCAGGCACAGGGATGTGTTCGTGGGCTTGCGGTGGCGACCAGACATCGAACTCCAGACACGACGAACACCAGGGCTTGGACGCGCTGTTCCAGTTGATCCAACGAGGGGGAGCGTGGATCGGTGCAACGTAGGGTAATCGAATCGAGATCTTTGGCAACACTGCGTGCCCGGTGTGTCCCGTACCGACCCGCGTGCAAGGTTCGTGCAACGGTGGCCGCCGCCCGAGCGGCGCGTGACTCTCGAGGTCGTTCAGGTCTTAGCTGACCTCAGCCGGTGACGTCGCGACCGATCAGGTTCCGCGCGATGATCCACTGCTGCAGTTCGTTGGCGCCCTCGAAGATCTCCAAGATCTTGGCGTCCCGGTACATCTCCTCCAGCCGCACGGACTCGCCGCTCTCGGCGACCTCGCGCGCGAAGCCGACGGCGCCGTGGATCTGGATGGCCTCACGAACCAGGTCGTTGGCCAGCTTGGTGCCGTACGCCTTGGCCATCGCGGCCTCCGGCTCGGCGGAGCGGTCGCCGCGGTCGAGCAGCGTGGCGGCCTTCTGGTAGAGCGTCCGGGCGCACTCGATCTCGGTGGCGCGCTGCGCCATGGTGAACTGCCAGTGCTGCATCCTGCCCAGCGGACCGCCGAACACGTGCCGGGTGCGCAGCCGCTCGACGGCGAGGTCGAGGGCCGCCTGGGCGACGCCGACGCCCGCCGCGCCGATCCCGATCCGGCCCCGGACCAGCGCGGACAGTGCGACACCGAGGCCACCGCCGGCGGTGCCGAGCAGGTTCTCCCGGGGCACCTCCACGTTGTCCAGCACGATGTCGGCGGTGATCTGGCCTCGGTGGCCCATCTTCAGGTCCGGCCGGCCGACCCGGACGCCCGGCGAGTGCAGGTCGATCAGCAGCATGGTGGCGCGGTCGGTGTGCCCGGCGCGGCAGAGGATGGACACCCAGCCGGCGACCACGCTGTTGGTGATCCAGCGTTTGCGGCCGGTCACGACGAAGCCGTCCGGTGTCTCCTCGGCGACGGTCTGCATGCGCTCGGCGGTCAGGTCCGAGCTCGTCTCCGGTTCGGTGGTGGCGAAGGAGAACGCGGTGCGTCCGCTGGTCAGCTCGGGGATCAGCCGGGCGCGGACCTCGTCGCTGGCGAAGGTCAGGGTCTGCGGCACCAGGATGCACTGGCCGTCGTAGACGCCGGCCATCGAGGACGAGTGGTACGCGATCTCCTCGGTGACGGTGCAGGTGCCGAGCATCGGGTGCTCCAGGCCCCGGCCGTAGTCGGCGCCGAACGGGACCGTGAACAGGCCCTCGTCGGCCAGGCCGCGGAAGGCCTCCCAGGGGAAGCTGTCCACCGACTCCTCGCGCCGGCCGATCTCCCTGGCGAACGGGGCGAGCCGCTTCTCGACCGCGGTCCGGGCCTCCGCGCGCAGCGCCACGATCTCCGGCGGCAGCCAGACGTCGTGGGTCATCCGGTCCTGGGTCCGCGGCGGTGCGGTGGCCATCAGCGCGCTCCTTTTTCGACTGCCCGGAAGAATACAGTCATGCGTGACCGTTTTGCCCGATCAGTCGAGCAGCGTCCTGCGGGCGAGCCGTTTCCACATCGGCAGGTGGGGGTCGGTGCCCGGGTCCCGGGGCTGCACCGCGTAGCTGAGCGCCACCCCCCGCATGCTGGTGAGGAGCAGGTCGCGGACCTCGGCGAAGCTGTCGTGGCCGCTCAGTTCCGGGCCGTACATGGTCTCGATCACGTGGCGGACCGCGCGGCCCAGCTCACGTTCGGTGGGGGCCAGCTCGCCGCGCAGCTCGTCGTCGGTGCGGGCGGCGTGCCAGAGCTCCATCGCGGCCCAGAAGTACGGTTGGCGAAACGTCTCCCAGAGCAGCTCGGTGGCCCGGTCGATGCGGTCCGCGCCGGTGGTCTGGCGCTGCTCGGACTCGGCGATCCACCGCTCCATCTCACTGATCCGCTCGCTGGCGAGGTGCTGCGCGGCGGCGACCAGCAGGGCGGCCCGGGACGGGAAGTGGTGCAGCAGGCGACCTCGGGTGACGCCGGCCCGCGCCTGCACGGTGACCGTCGTCGTGCGCTCGTAACCGTCAGCGACCAGGCACTCCACCGCGGCATTCAGGATCAGCGCCCTGGTGTGTCCCCGGCGCTCTTGCTGGGTGCGAGCGACCCGCTGTTCTGGCGCCACCACGCCCCGACAATATCCGCACCGCCCGGCCGACCGGGGGTGACCGCGTCGGGCGAGGCTCAGTCGGGTGGCACCGGGGTGAGGATGACGACCGGGATCTGGCGGCCGTCCGTGCGGCGCTGGTAGTCCGCGTAGCCCCGGTAGAAGTCGACCGACTTGCGCCACAGCCGGTCCCGCTCGGCGCCGGTGGCCTCGGAGGCCAGGTAGTCGCCGCTGCGCGCGCCGGCCAGCACCGACACCCTGGGGTTCTTGCGCAGGTTGTGCAGCCAGGACGGGTGGCTCGTCGCGCCGCCCTTGGACGCGATGAGGGTGATCCGGTCGCCGTCGGTGCCGTACACGAGCGGGTTCTCCCGGGTGTGGCCGCTGCGCGCGCCGGTGGTGGTCAGCAGCAGCACCGGGTAGCCGACACTCACGCTGAACCGCCCACCGGTGGCCCGCAGCAGTGGCCGGTCGATGTGCGGGAACACCCGGACGTAGAGGAAGGCGCCCGCCCTGGAGCCCGCCGCACGCTGGGCCAGGTCCCGCAGGCCGCTCACACTCGGTTCCGGTTCGTCACGCCGTTGAGTCTGGCGCAGACCGGGGCGACGGGCTTGGCCTGGCGTGCACCCGCGCTGTGCACTTCGTGCACCGCTCCAACCGGTCCCTGAGCCCCGGCTGGAACCCGCCCACCATCGGGGCGGTTGCGGTCGGTCGAGCCGCTGCCGGCGCAAGACTCTCCCCGACTCGCCGACCGCCCGGCGAGTCGGAGAGGGAGACGAGATGCGCACATCGGCGCGGATGGTGCCCGTCGCCGCGCTCGGCGCGCTGGTGCTCGGCCTGACGGCCTGTGGCGCCCCGGCCCCCACGGCGGGCACGCCGCCGTCCGGCTCGGCCGAGCCGACCTCGACCGACGCCGGGGCGTCCGCCTCGGCGGCCCCGAAGGCGGGTGCGGCCAGCCCGCTCAAGGGCGCCGACTGGGCCACCGTGACCGGCTACCGGTGCCCGGCCGAGGACCAGAAGGTGCTCGTCGACCAGGTGGTGTACGGCGACATCACCGGCGACGGCGTCTCCGATGCGGTCGTCTCGCTGACCTGCTCCACGACGACGTCCAGCAATCCGCTGCGGATCGAGGCGTTCGACGGCAGCTCCAGCCCGACGCACCCCCGCTCGCTCGGGGTGCTGATCTCGGACTCGGACCCGATCTACCTGGAGAAGGCCGACGTCACGATCGCGCACCCGACGGTCACCGTGAGCGGGGACGCCCTCGGCCCGGATGCGCCGCTGGCCGCCGGCCCCCATGTCCGCCTCACCCAGTCCTTCACCTACCGGGACCACACGCTGCGCCCCGGCACCCGGCACACCTCCGGCTGAGGAGTCACTCGCTCAGCCGTACACCGCGTCGTGGAAGGTGATCTCGGCGTCGAGCATCCCGCCGAACCAGCCGGCGAGGGTGCTGTCCGCGATCGCCGCCGGGATCTGGTCGACCTGCTCGGCGAGCGCGGTGACCCCGGCCCGGAACGGCTCGGCGGCGTGCAGCGCCACCCAGTCGCCGACCGGGCCGGCCGGCGCCAGACCGGCCTGGTGCGCGCTGGTGCACCAGGCCAGGTACAGCGTCTCGGCGGCGAACAGCATGGTCATGACCGCCGGGTAGCCGCCGGCGCGGGCGGCGTCCAGCGCGAAGTCGGACAGCCGCCCCGCCCGCCGCACCGCGGCCGGACCGAGCGCGGCGGCCACCGGCCAGGCCGAGCGGGCGCGGTGGCGACGCTGGTTGCCGGCGGCCCGCTGCCCCACGCGGTCGTCTGCGCCGACGACCTGATCGCGCTCGGCGTCACCCGGGCCTGCCGGGCGCACGGTGTCGCGGTCCCCGGCCGAGTTCAGGTCACCGGGTTCGACAACATCGACTTCGCGCGGCTCGGCGAGCCCGCGCTGACCACGGTGGACCAACCGAGGGACCGGATCGCGGCGGAGGCCGTCCGGCTGCTCGCCGCCGCGAGCGACGCCGGTCCCGCCGACGTGACCCCGGCCCGGGGGGCCGCGCACATCGCGCTCGAGCCGAGGTTGGTCGTCCGGGACAGCACCCGGTCCGGTGCCGTCGAACGGTGAGCACTGGTCGACGCCGCGATCCCCGACGTCTGACCTGGGGCTGAACCGGTCCTGGCCCACTCGACCGAGGTGCCCCCCGCCGGTGCGGGAGCCGGGAGCCGCTTGCTGGGTTAGAGCCGCTCGAGCCGTACCGGGAGTCCGTCGATGGGCATCGGGCCGGTGCCGTAGCCGATCGGCGGCTCGTACCCGGCCGGCACGCTCCACCGGAAGCGCAGCAGCAGCTGGTACATGATCGCCTTGACCTCCATGCCGCCGAAGTGCAGGCCGATGCACTTGTGCGCGCCGCCGCCGAACGGCGCCCACGCGTAGCGGTGCACCTTGTCCTCGCGGCGGTCCTCGGCGAACCGGCCGGGGTCGAACTCGTCCGGGTTCGGCCACACCTCGGCCAGCCGCTGGGTGGCGTAGGTGCTGGTCATCACGATGGTGCCGGCCGGAATGTAGTGGCCGAGCACCTCGGTGTCCTTGACGGTCTCCCGGAACAGCCCGCCGACCGGGGCGTTGATCCGCATCGTCTCCTTCATCACCAGGTCGAGCGTGCTCAGCCGGTCCAGGTCGGTGAACTCGATCGCGTCCTTGCCCAGTTCCTGTGCCTCGGCGCGGGCCTTGTCCTGCCACTCCGGGTGTTTGCCCAGGTAGTAGCCCATCATGGCAAGGGTGATGGTGCTGGTGTCGTGCGCCGCCATCATCACGAAGATCATGTGGTTGACGATGTCGTCGTCGGTGAACCGCTCGCCGTCCTCGCTGCGCGCCCGGCAGAGAACGCTGAACAGGTCGTCGCCACCTCCGGTCTGATGGGCCGGCAGCCGGTCGCGGAAGTAGTCCTCCAGCACCCGCCGCCCGCGCAGGCCGCGGGCCCAGACCCCGCCCGGCACGTTGGCGCGGAGGTAGGCCTGGCCGCCGTGCACCGCGTCCACGAACGCCTTGGTGATCCGGTCGGCGTCCCTGCCCACCTTCTCGCCGACGAACACCTCGTTGGCGATGTCCAGGGTGAGCTGCTTGGCGGCGTTGTACAGCGCGAACCGGCGACCCGGGCGCCAACCGGCCAGCCCGTCCGCGATCCGCGGGTTCATCGCGTCGAGGTAGCCGATCAGCCGGGGGCGGGCGAAGGCCTCCTGCATGATCCGGCGGTGCAGCAGGTGCTCGTCGAAGTCCATCAGCATGATGCCCCGGTGGAAGAAGGGGCCGATGAAGTACTCGTAGGCACCTTCGTTGGCGAACGCCTTGTCCCGGTTGGCGGCCACGATCTCGGTGGCCTCCGGGCCGATCAGCGAGACCACCTTGGTGCCCAGCACGCCACCCCAGCTGACCGGGCCGAACCTCTGGTAGCGCCGGCGGCCGAACTCCAGGGTGTCGTAGAGCACGGGCATCGCGTGGCCGATGAACGGTGGGCCGGCGTCACCCATGACCGGCTTGAGTCGGGGATCGGGCGGCGTGGCCAGCGGGCGGACCAAGGTCGGCACCCGCTCGGAGAGGGCAACGGCGACGGACTGCACCTGCCTGATGAGTGCACCAGTCATGATCCACTGACCTTTCGCCGCGCCGCAAAAGCCTGTCCCCGAACGATAGAGGAATCACTCGTTTCCGTAAACGGTTGATTCCTAATTCGCGTCACTGTGTCAGACTGACGGCATGGCTCGGACCGCGACCGGCACCTACGGCGGTGTGTCGGCCGAGCAGCGCCGCGCCGAGCGCCGCCGCCGGCTGCTGGACGCCGCACTGGACAGCGTCGGCACCCAGGGCTGGTCGGCGACCACCCTGCGAGGCATCTGCGAGCGGGCCAAGGTCGGTCCCCGGTTCTTCTACGAGAGCTTCGCCGACCTGGACGAGCTGGCCGCGGCGCTGCACGACGAGCTGTTCGACACCGCGATGCGGCACACGCTCGAGGCCATCGCGGCGGCGCCGGACGAGCTGACCGCGCGGACCACCGCCGCGTTCAGCACGATGATCGCCGAGATCCTCGACGACCCGCGCAGGGCCCGGGTGCTGTTCGCCGAGGCGTACGGCAGCGCCGCCCTGATGCAACGCCGGTTCGCCGCGATGCGCACCATCGCGCGGGTGGTGGTGGAGCAGAGCCACGACCTGCTCGAGCTGCCGCCCGACGGGGAGCGCACCCTGCGGGCGATATCGCTGCTGCTTACCGGCGGGGTCACCGAGTTCGTGCTGGCCTGGCTGGACGGCGGCCTGGACATCAGTCGCGACGAGCTGGTCGACATCAGCGTCGAGTACGCCCTGACCATGGGAAACGCACTGCCCGCGATGGCCAGGCGGCTGGCCGGTTCGGCCACAGCTGCCCCGCCGGGCTGACCGCACGCGCGGCGGCTGACCGCTCGCGGCCGGAGTTGTCGGGGGCGGTCGCCATAATGGCGGCGTGTGGTTCGCATCGACCGAGGTGCCCGCACCCGCACCGATCGGCGCGCTCACTCTCGGCGTCACCGAGGCGGGCGTCGCGCTGGTGTGCTTCGGCCCGGCGCGCAGCTCGGGCCGGCAGCTGGCGATCGCGGCCGAGCGGCTGGGCACCGAGCCGGCGGTCGACGCCGTCCGCACCGACGCGGCCGTCACCGAGCTCGCCGAGTACCTGTCCGGCCGCCGCCACACGTTCGACCACCCGATCGACTGGCGGCTCACCACGGGCGACCAGCGCACCGTGTTGACCGCGCTGTACGAGTCCGTCGGCTACGGCAGGACCATCACGTACGGCGAGCTCGCGGTGCGCAGTGGCGCCTACCGCACCGAGCGCGGCGCCGGGCAGGCCGCCCGGCGGGTCGGCGCGATCATGGGGTCGAACCCTGTCCCGGTGCTCGTGCCGTGCCACCGGGTGCTGGCCGTCGACGGGTTGGGCGGTTTCGGCGGTGGGCTCGAGGCCAAACGGTGGCTGCTCGGCCTGGAGGGCGCGTTGCCGCCGATGCTCGACCTGTGGCCCAACTGAGCAGCTGGCCTGTCGTTTCCAGGTGCGGTGTGGCGCGACCGACGAAGTGAGCGGGGACGCATTCGCATTGTCGGGCTGAGAGCCGCCTCCTACACTCTTAGGTGAGAGTTAGGTAGCCCTAATTTATCGCCCCTTCAGCCCCAGAGGAATCCGATGACAGCAGCCCCAACCGCCGCCCAGACCACAGCGAGACCGGAGCTCGAACCCGAACCGAAGAGCAAGCTCGAACAGGTGCTCCTGGTGGTGTTCGTGGTGCTGCCGTTCCTTGCCGTGCTGGCTGCGGTTCCCCTCGCCTGGGGCGCCGGCTGGCTCGGCTGGAGCGACGTTGTGATCTTCGCCGTGTTCTACGTGGTGAGTGGGCTGGGCGTCACCGTCGGTTTCCACCGCTACTTCACGCACGGCTCGTTCAAGGCGAAGCGGCCGCTGCGCATCGCGCTCGCGCTGGCCGGCAGCATCTCCCTCGAGATGAGCGTCACCGACTGGGTGGCCACCCACCGCCGCCACCACAAGTACTCCGACCTCGAGGGCGACCCGCACTCGCCGTGGCGGTTCGGCAACGACTGGAAGGCGCTGACCAAGGGCCTGTTCTTCGCCCACGTCGGCTGGCTGTTCAGCGACGAGCGCACCAACCGCGCGAAGTACGCCCCGGACCTGGTGGCGGACAAGGACATCGAGCGCATCCACCGCTTCTTCCCGCTGCTGGTCGTCGGTTCGATGCTGCTGCCCGCGCTGATCGGCGGACTGGTCACCTGGTCCTGGTTCGGCGCGCTGACCGCGTTCTTCTGGGGCAGCCTGGTCCGGATCTCGCTACTGCACCACGTCACCTGGTCGATCAACTCGGTCTGCCACGTGTTCGGCGACGAAACCTTCACCACCCGCGACCGCTCGCGCAACGTGTGGTGGTTGGCCATCCCGTCGTTCGGCGAGTCCTGGCACAACCTGCACCACGCCGACCCGACCAGCGCACGGCACGGCGTGCTCAAGGGGCAGCTCGACTCCTCCGCACGGGTGATCCGCTGGTTCGAGCAGCTCGGCTGGGCGTCCAACGTCCGCTGGCCGAACCAGGAGCGCATCGCCGCCAAGCGCATCACCCCCTGACCCAACGCCCCGCGAGTCGGGGCTCTCGTCAGGGTGAGTCGCGGATTTCGTCAGCTCCCGGGCGGTTCTTCGGAACCGCCCGGGACTCGCGAACGCACCAGGGAACGCAGCGCCACCGCCGTCGCCACCGTCGCGATCAGCCCGCCGCCGCCGGCGATCAGGAACGTCGCACGGGCCGACGTGGCGTCCAGCAGGAGTGCGCCACCCGCGTAGGACAACCCGGCCGCCACCCCGATCGCCCCGTTGAACGCGCCGAACACCCGACCCTGCATTGCCGCCGGCACCGCCCGCTGCAGCAACGTGGTACCGCCGACGTCCATCCCCGCGATGCCCAGCCCGCGTACCGCCTGCAGCCCGAACGCCACCGCGACCGCCCAGCTCAACCCGGTGAGCAGATTGCCGGCGCTGCTCACCGCCCAGCCGCCGAGCATCAGCACCGCCAGTCGCCCGGTCGCCGCTCGGGTCATCGCCGCCCCGCCGTCGGCCCCCGCGCCTCCCGCTGTCCCGCTGGCCGCCCCGCCGCTCAGCGGGGATAGCGCCGGCCGCCCGAGCAGCCAGTAGCCGGCCAACAGACCGATGCCCACCGCGCTGAGCAGCACCGCGATCGCCGAGTCGCCGCCGCCCAGGACGTCCCGGTTCAGGAACACCAGCGCCACGTCGTCGATGCCGTTGCAGGCGACCACCGCGAAGGTGCCGAGCACCACCGCCCTGGCCACCCTGGCGCGCAACAGGTAGGCCAGCCCGTCCCTGGTGGCCCGCCCCAACCCCGCCGGAGCCTCGAGTGCGCCGCCTGCCCCGTCCCCGACCGCCGCGCCGGCCCGCCGCAGCGCCGGAAGGCGGGCCAGCAGCAGCGCGGACACCGCGAATGTGCCGGCGTCCAGCAACAGGACACCGCGCACCCCGAGCAGCGGCAGCAGCACGGCGGCGAGCAGCGGGCCGAGCGCCTCGGCGCCGTTGGTACCGAGCCCGAGCGCGGCGTTCGCACCGGGCAGCGCGGCCGGCTCCACCAGTCTGCCGACCGCCGTCCGGGACGCCGGGGCGAACACCTGCGCGGCCAGTGCGCGAGCCGCGACCAGCACGAGCAGCACCGGCAGCGACGGTAGCCAGAGCGCCAGCAGCACGGTCAGGCCGACCTGGGCCAGCTCACAGCCGATCATGATCCGGCGCAGGTCGTACCGGTCGGCCAGTGCGCCGGCCAGCGGGCCCAGCAGCGCCGGCAGCACATCGCCGACCAGCAGCAACGCGGCCACCGCCAGTGCCTGACCGGTCTGGTCCGCGACGTAGAGGAGCAACGCGACCAGGCTCAGCGTGTCACCGAGGAAGGACACCGTCCGGGCGGTGCAGAGTGCACCGAAGTCGCGGTTGGTCCTGATCAAGGTGAACACGCCACACAGCATGGTCGACGGGCCGCCGCGCCGCCGCCGAGTTTCGCCCCGGCGCGGGTGAGTGTGCTGGGAGCACCGACACAGTGTGCTGAGAGCCCCGACTCGCGGAAGGACGGACGGTGGTGGGCCGGGTTACTCCTCCAGGAGGTAGCCGACGCCACGGACGGTGCGGATGCGCTCGGAGCCGAGTTTGCGGCGCAGGTAGCCGATATAGACCTCGACGACGTTGGAGGACGGCGGGTCGCGCCACAGCATGGTGGTCAGCTGCTCGCGGGACAGTGCCTGGTCCGGGTGGCTGATCAGGATGGTGAGCAGCGCGAACTCCGTCGGGGTCAGGGTGACCAGCCGGCCGTCCACGCTGACCAGGCCGAGCGCGGTGTCCACGGTGACGTCGCCGCGCCGCGCCACCGAACGCTCCTGCGGTTGCTGGTCGCGGACCCGCAGGCGCAGCCGGGTGACCAGCTCGTCCGCGCCGAACGGCGTGAGCAGGTAGTCGTCCTTGGCGCCGCGCAGCCCGGCCACCACCTGGTCGCGCTGTTCGCGGGGAGTCAGCACGACGACCGGGGTGTCGGCGGCGAGGCGGGCCAGCCCGGCGAGCACCGAGGAGGTGTCCAGGCCGGGCAGTCCGACCTCGAGCACCACGGCGGAGAAGGAGGCGGTCTGTACGGCGTCCAGCACCCGGGTGCCGTCGTGGATCACCGTGGCGTCGAACGAGTGGGACCGCAGGCCCCGCAGCAGGGCGCCCGTCGACCGGTCGGACGGCACCGCCAGGAGAACGCGATACCGCCGGAACGTGGTCGTCCGAGGCTGCTGCACTCGGCCCAGCGTCGCGCGCTATGCGTGTCATGACAATCGACGAACGGTGGGACAACCCGTGCGGCGGAGCGATTTTCAGGGTTTTCTGAGCTTGCTGTCTGACAGTTGGCGCAGCGTGCCGTGGCTATCGGCGCAGTGGCTCGCCCTTGGGCGCGGGCCGCCGACCACCGAGTTGTGGGTCTCTCAGCTTCCGCAACCTGGCGTGGCGTCGGTTCTTAACTGTCCCCGCAAGCGCCAGTCCGGGTCAGACGCTCCCCCGTGGGATCGGACCGGCGCCCAAGTCTCGCTCGCTCCCCCGCGACACAGTACGACCGGCGACCCGTCGGCCACCCCGGCCCGTTCGGCAGCGCCGGAGAAAGGTTGCGTTCCCGTGCTCCCCGACACGACTCCAACGCTGCGCGTGACCATGGTCTTCGCGGCCCTCACCGGGCTTGCGGTGGCCGTGTTGGCCTGGCTGTTCATCCCGTCACCCCGGATCCCTCCCGCCGGGTCCGGCGGCTGGACGCAGACCGCTTCCGGCCCGGTCGGCCCCACCGACCGGACGCTGCTGGTTGCACTGCGGCAGGACGGGTTGTGGGAGGTTCCGGCCGGCCAGCAGGCCCAACAGATGGCCGTCAGCCCGGCGGTCCGTCAGCTCGGCGGCACCGTGGCCACCGATCTGGGCTGGCTGTCGGGCCAACTGCGCGCGGTCTCCGGCCGGTTGGGCGTGGTGCTGCCCAGCCAGCCGACCCCGGATCAGCAGAGCTGGCTGGTCGAGATCGCCGGCAAGTCCGGTCCGGCCTATGACCAGACCATGGTCAGACGGCTGCGACTGGCCTGCGCGGACACCCTGAAGGTGATCAACAAGGCCGGAGCTGACACCAAGAACGAACAGATCCGCCAGCTCACCGTCCAGGCTGGGCAGCTGGTCGGCAGGCACATCGAGTACATCGACGAAATTGGGCGGGCCGCCGGCACCGCGGCTCCCGGGGCGGCCGGCACGTCGTCCCCACAGTCGGGCGTGACCACCATCGGCGCGGCTCAGCCGGCCGGCGGGGCTCCGCTCTCAGCGCGCAGTGGTTCAGCGGCGGCACAGGTCCGGTTGCCCGGGCCTGACCCGACGATGGTCACGCTGTCCGTCCTGGTGGTCCTGGCCGCCGCGATCGCCGTGATCGGAGTGGTCCGCGTGGTGCGGGCCTACGTGGACGCTCCCTCCGGTCGGCGGTGGGCGCCCCTGACCACCTCGGATCCGCACCGACGGCCGGTGGCGCTCCGACCGGTGCGGTTGCGCCGGCCGGTCGCGCCGCTACCGCCGGTGGAGCTCGGCCCCCGCGGCGCCCGACGACCTTGGTAACCGACGACCTTGCTGGCTGACGGTGCCCGGCGCCCCGATGCCGGTCACCTCACCGTTCCCCGATGACGAGAAGAGAACGCTCATGGTTCGACCCACGACACGACATCGACTACCTCGACCGACGCGGATGCTGGCGTTGGTGGTGACCCTGCTGGTGGGCTGCGGAATCGTGGTGGCCGCCGGCACCGCGGCAGCCGCCGGCGGCGACAGTCGTACCGACCTCACCGCGGCCGACCAGGCCAACGGCGACGAGCGCGATGGCAACGGCCGCAACGGGCGAGTTCGGGGCAAGACCCCGGACGGCACCGACAACAACCAGGCCGACAACAACCAGGCCGACAACAACCAGGCCGACAACAACCAGGCCGACAACAACCAGAACGGCAACGGCCAGAACGGCAACGGCCAGGCCGACGACAGAGATCGCGGCAACGGCAACAACCAGCAGGACAACAACGGCGGGAACAACCGGAACAACGTCGACCGCAATAACCGCAACGACAACCGGAACAACAACAACCAGAACAACAACAACGCTAACAACAACGAGAACAACAACAACAACCAGAACAACAACCAGAACAACAACCAGAACAACAACCAGAACAACAACGAGGAGTTCCCCGGACGGGACAAAGCGCAGCCCGCGTCGGACGACGACTTCATCGACATCAACGACGTCCCCCCGGACAACGGCCGGCTCCGCGGCAACCAGCGCAGCAACCAGCGCGACAACAACGTCGGTAACCAGCGCGGCAACAACGTCGGCAACCAGCGTGACAACAACGTCGGCAACCAGCGTGACAACAACGTCGGCAACCAGCGCGGCAACCAGATCGACAACCAGTTCGGCAACCAGATCGACAACCAGTTCGGCAATCAGCGCGACAACAACCAGCGCGGCAACCAGATCGATAACCGAAGCGGCAACAACTTCGGCAACCAGGGCGACAACCGAGGCAACAACCGAGGCGACAACCAGGGCGGCAACCGAGGTGGCGGGAACGGGGGCAGCTCCACCGGCAGCTTCGTGGCGCGCTGCGGCCTGCCCAACGGCCACCGGAACTCGGACAACTTCATGGTCACGCCGGGCAAGCGCAACGGGGCCCAGCACATCCACAACTACGTCGGCAACCTGTCCACCGACGCGAACTCCACCGACAACAGCCTGCACACGGCCGGCACCAGCTGCGACCGGGACAACAAGTCCACGTTCTTCTGGCCCGTCGTGCGCGATACCACCCAACAGGGCGACGACGCCGATTCCGACGGCGGCGGCCGCGACGGGAACCTCGGCAAGATCCTCCAGGAGAAGACGGTCGACCTGCGCTTCCTGGGCAACTCGGAGGAGAAGGTCATCGCGATGCCGGACGACCTGACGATCATCATGGGTGACGCCAAGGCGAAGACGAACGGCTCGAAGAACGCCAAGGCGCAGTGGACCTGCACCGGGTTCGAGAACCGGGTCACCGACAAGTACCCGCTGTGCCCGGCTGGCAGCGACCTCGTCCGGATCCTGGAGTTCCCCAGCTGCTGGGACGGCAAGAACCTCGACTCCGCCGACCACCGCTCGCACGTGGCGTTCCCGGGCGACGACGGCCGCTGCGGCAACGGGTTCCAGGCCATCCCCCGACTGCGCGAGACCCTCACCTACAACCGGCCGAACGGGCGCAACTTCGCCCTGGACACCTTCCCGGACCAGCAGCACGACCCGTCGACGGACCACGCCGACTTCATGAACATCGTGTCGGACGACGTCGGGAAGCTGGCCGCGGACTGCATCAACTCCGGCCGGAACTGCTGACCTGAGCGGAGCACCACGCTCCGCCGCGAGAACACGGCCCACCGAGCTCACTCGGTGGGCCGTGTTCGCGAGCCCGGTCGGTCAGCCGCGTGCGGGGCGGTTCCCGCCGCCGAGCCCGACCTCGGTGCGGTTGCGGGTGTCCTCGGTACCGGTGAAGCCTTCGGCCGGGGCGAAACTGTCCTGGCCGAACTTCGGCCTGGTGTCGTCGGCGGTGCCGCCGGTCCCGTCCGGCCCGTAGCCGAACGCGCCCACCAGGTCGCCCGGCGCCATCAGGTCGTGCCGGCCGGAGTTCGGGTCGGTGTGCCAACTGCCCAGGAAGTGGCCCGACTCGTGCGAGGCGATGTTGCCGACCGCGTGCGCGATGAAGTCGAGCCGGTCGCCGCCGTTGGCCAGGTAGTGGTTCAGCGAGATGGCCTCGCTGGCCGGCCGGCTCAGGCTGTCCAGCAGCACCAGCGCGGTCTCGTTGCGGTCGAAGTTGCCCGGGTCCACCGACTCGGAGATGCCGACGGTGTCGATGCCGGCCTCCGCCGCGGTGCCGCCGATGACCACCCGGCTGACGTCCGGGCGCCCCCAGATGTTCGGCGACCTGGCGGAGTTGGTGACCTCGATGGGAGTGCCGCCGCCGACCCCGCGCAGGTTCGCCGCCACCCTGTCAGTGATCTTCTGGATCAGCGCCGGCTCGTCGGTGGCGGGCAGCCCCCACGCCGCCAGGAACGACGAGAGCGGGCTCAGCTTCCTCGGCTGGGCGGCGCCGGTGTCCTGGCCGAAGATCCTGGTGTCCACCGAGGGGCCGTTGAAGTCCAGGAAGATCTGCTGTGGGCCGGCCGTCGGCGGCGCCAGGATCGACACGGTGGCCTGGTACGCGCCGGTGCCCTTGCTCACCGTGAGCACATGCGTGCCGGTGACGGCGGCCACGTGGTCGACCGTCGCGTTGCCGCCGCCGGGCAGCGGTGAGGACTGCGGGTAGCTGGACGCGCGGTCCGCGCTGGAGCCCTCGACCAGGGTGCCGTTCGGGTCGCGGATGTCCAGCTGCCGGGCCCCGCCGGCGACGCTGACCCCGAGCACCTCGCCGGCGCGCATCGGTATCCGGTAGCTCTCGGTGCTGTCCGCGCCGGTCAGCTCGCCGTTGATCTGCGCCCGGGGGTTCTCGCCGGTGCCGGTGCCGAGGCCGGGGATCTCCTTCGACCGGCCGGGAGCGTCGTCCTCGGCGGCCGTGAGCTCGGAGTCACTGACGGTGAGCGGTGGCCGGCCGGTGGAGCGCAGGGCCACCCGGTGTGCCCGGTGCGGCAGGACGCAGTGCCAGGTGGCGGCCGCGGTCGCGGTGGCCAGCGCCACCGGGTCGATGTAACCGGCGGGCAGCGTCGGCGTGTCGAGCTGGGTGATCAGCAACGCCGCCGCGGCGACGGGCAGCAGCACCCACGATCGTTGCATTCGCGCCGGCCCCCGTCGTCAGCTCTGGCAGAGACGGTAACCGTGAGCGATCTTGGTGGCCTAACAAGCTCA
This sequence comes from Pseudonocardia sp. Cha107L01, assembly GCF_052566575.1. Classification (NCBI taxonomy): domain Bacteria; kingdom Bacillati; phylum Actinomycetota; class Actinomycetes; order Pseudonocardiales; family Pseudonocardiaceae; genus Pseudonocardia; species Pseudonocardia sp. Cha107L01. The sequence goes on along the minus strand of NZ_CP199579.1, from coordinate 986,641 downwards.
CGCTTTCGGGTATCAACCACTCAAATGCCACCACAGAGCGTCGCGACTGTGCCGGAGCCGATCCGCGGCGGCACCCGGCGCGTGAGTCGATGGCAACGGCCCCGGGATGTGGGACAGTGGAAGGAGCAGGCGACAGGCCCGGCGGCACGGGAGCGGACGACAGTTACATGGTCACCAAGTCGAAGACGGTCACCGGGTCGGATGGCCGGACCTGGACGGTGCGCCGGCGCATGGAGTGGTCCATGCCGGCCACCGGCGAGGAGTTCGAGCACGACGTGGACGGCGGTCGGGCCGCCGCCGTGCTGATCCTGTCCACCCTCGGCATGTTCTACGTGGCGCTGTTCAGCTGGATGCCCGCCGATGTGCACGTGCCGTGGTGGGTGGTTCTCGCCGGCCTGATCGTGGTGGGGTTCTTCCCGGTGCGCTGGACGCTGCGCCGGCCGTGGACCCTGGTGGCGCAGACCCCGGGCGGCTACGACCTGGACCCGGAGCACTGGGTCGGCATGGTGCGCGGTGTCAGCAAGGCCCGCGAGGAGACCAAGCTGATCATCCGCATGATCCGCACCAGGGCCACCCCGGCGTACGCGGACAGCCCGCTGCAGCCGGTGAGCTGAGAACCCGCCATGCCTGAGTTACCCGAGGTGGAAGCGCTGGCCCACCACCTGCGCGAGAACGCGGTGGCCCACCGGGTCGCCAGGGTCGACCCGGCCAGCATGAGCGCGCTCAAGACGTTCGACCCGCCGGCCTCCGCGCTGGTCGGCCGGACCGTGACCGGCGCCGCCCGGCACGGCAAGTTCCTCGATCTGGACTGCGACGGCCTGCACCTGGTCACCCACCTGTCCAGGGCCGGCTGGCTGCGCTGGCACGACACCGCGTCGGCGGTGCCGCCCAAGCCGACGGGCAAGGGGCCGATCGCGCTGCGGGTACACCTGGACGCCGTCGGCGGCCCCGGGTTCGACCTGACCGAGGCGGGCACCCAGAAGCGGCTGGCGGTCTACGTGGTCACCGACCCCGCCCAGGTGCTCGGCATCGCCCGGCTGGGCCCCGACGCGCTGAGCCTGAGCCGCGCCGAGCTGGCCGAGCTGCTGGCCGGCCGCACCGAGCGGATCAAGAACCTGATCGTCGACCAGGCCGTGCTGGCCGGGGTCGGCAACGCCTACTCCGACGAGATCCTGCACGTGGCGAAGCTGTCCCCGTACGCGGTGGCCGGCCGGCTGGACGAAACCAAGCTGGACGCCCTGTTCGCGGCCATGCACACCGTCCTGGCCGACGCGGTGACCCGTTCGGTCGGCCAGGACGCGGCGCGGCTCAAGGGGGAGAAGCGCTCCGGTCTGCGGGTGCACGCCCGGACCGGGCTGCCCTGCCCGGTGTGCGGCGACACCGTGCGCGAGGTGTCCTTCGCGGACCGTTCCTTCCAGTACTGCCCCACCTGTCAGACCGGTGGCAAGCCCCTCGCGGACCGCCGCCTGTCACGACTGGTGAGATGAGCCGTGCCTGACTTCCTCTCGTCGCCGAGCTCGCTGTTGGTGCTGCTGGTCACCGTGCTGATCGTCGCCACCATCGCGCTGTTCATGCTGTGGCGGGCGCGGCGGCGGGCGTTCGCCTCGCCGTTGGAGCGGGCCACCTTCTCCACCCTGCACACCGTCTCGCTGGCCGCCCCGGCGCTGCGCGAGGGGCTCTCCCGGCAGTCCGCCGCGTTCGCGCTGCCCTACCTGCGCACCCTGCTGGAGACCTGCGCGCTGACCATGACCGACGCCCAGGCGCAGTCGCTGGCCTGGGACGGGGAGGCCGACCACCACACGATGGACGTGGTGGAGCTGGCGAAGCAGGTGGTGGAGACCGGCCGTCAACAGGTGGCCTCGCACACCGCGATCGACTGCGGTCGGGACGACTGCGTGGTCAAGGGCATCGTGGTGGTGCCGCTGGAGACCGAGGGCAACATCGTCGGCACCCTCGGCGCGCTGACCGACTCGACCGCCGGGCCGGTGCTGCTGCGGGCCACCGCCGAGGTTGCGCGCTACATCTCCAGCCAGCTGGAGCTGGCCGAGCTGGACGAGTCGAGGGCCCGGTTGAACCGCGCCGAGGTGCGCGCGCTGCGCGCCCAGATCTCGCCGCACTTCGTCTACAACGCCCTGACCACGATCTCCTCGCTGATCCGCACCGACCCGAGCCGGGCCCGCGAGCTGCTCATCGAGTTCGCCGACTTCACTCGGTACTCGTTCCGCTCGGCCGGCGAGTACACCACCCTGCAGGACGAGCTGACCAACATCGAGCGCTACCTGATGATCGAGCGGGCCCGATTCGGCGACCGGCTCGACGTACGGCTGCAGATCGCCCCCGAGGTGTTGTCGGTGGTGCTGCCGTTCCTGGCGCTGCAGCCGCTGGTGGAGAACGCCGTGCGCCACGGGCTGGCCGGCAAGCCGAACGGCGGGTCGATCACCCTGATCGCGGAGAACGCCGGTGCCGAGTGCGTGATCAGCGTCGAGGACGACGGTGTCGGGATGGACCCGCGACGGCTGCGCGAGGACATGACCGACGCGCACCTGTCCGGCGCGCACGTCGGTCTCGGCAACGTGGACGACCGGATGCGCTCGGCGTTCGGCGACGACTTCGGGCTGGTGGTGGATACCGCGCCGGGAGCCGGCACCAAGATCACCTTGCGGGTGCCCAAGTTCCGCGCCGGCATCCGCGCCTGAGGCCGCCACCTGAGCGCTCCAGCGACCGGCAACCCTGGTCAACGCGTAGGTTGTCGGCATGACTGGCGCACAAAGGTTGCTCGACAGGCTCCCGAAGGAAGTGACCGATCGGCTCCCGGGCAAGCTCGGTGAGCGGGCCGAACGGTCCGTGGTGGCGGTGGTGCGACTGCATGGCGTGATCACCCCGGCGATGGGCCCGATGGCCCGCTCGGTGATCAACCTGAGCGTGCTGGAACCGGTGCTCAAGCGGGCCTTCGAGGTCGACGGGCTGGCCGCCGTGGCATTGGTGATCAACTCGCCGGGCGGGGCACCCACCCAGTCCGCGCTGATCGCGGACCGGATCCGGGGCCTCGCCGAGGAACACGGCACCGGCCCGGGCAACGCGACCTCGGCAAACGGTGCAAAGGGCCCGGGCAGGACGCCGGTGCCGGTGCTGGCCTTCTGCGAGGACGTCGCGGCGTCCGGCGGCTACTGGCTGGCCTGCGCCGCGGACGAGATCTACGCGCACGCCACCTCGATGGTCGGCTCGATCGGCGTGGTGAGCCAGAGCTTCGGCCTTTCCGGGCTGCTCGAGCGGGTCGGCGTGGAGCGGCGGCTCTACACGGCGGGCACCAACAAGGCCCGGCTCGACCCGTTCCTGCCGGAGAAGCCGGAGGACGTCGCCTGGCTGACCGACATGCAGGACCAGCTGCACGTGCTGTTCAAGGACTGGGTCAACAGCCGCCGGGGCGACAAGTTCGCCGCCGCCGGCGTGACCGACCCGGCCGGCGAGCTGTTCACCGGCGAGGTCTGGACCGGCGCGAAGGCCGCGGAGCTCGGCCTGGTGGACGGCCTGGGTACCCTGCGGGAGATCATCAGCGCCCGGTTCCCGGATGCCGAACCGGTGCTGGTGGAGGGCCGCAAGCCGTTGCTGGCCCGGTTGGGCGTCGGCGGTGTGTCGGCCCTCGCCGGGCCTTCCGGCGTCTCCGGGCTGGTCGGTGACCTACTGCAGGCCGCCGAGGTGCGCGCCGCGTGGGCCCGGTACGGACTTTGATGGCATGCTGGGCCCCCGTCGCGGGGAGTGGTGAAAATCGCAGTGGCTCTGGCACTCGGCCACGATCACCGTCACCATTGAAATGCGCGATAAGGACGCGGTGGGCGCAGCTCCGGTGCGATGATGTACGTCACGGCCGGGGGGATTGGGCAGGATGAGGAGATCGTGAATAGCACAGAAGGCTCTGGTGGGCTCGTCGTTCTTGCGGTAGACGACGAGAAGCCCGCGCTCGACGAGCTCGAGTACCTGCTCGGCCAGGACCAGCGGATCGGCACCGTGCTGACCGCCTCCAACGCCAATGACGCGCTGCGCATGCTCAGTACCCGGGAGCGTCCCCGGGACGGTCTGCCCGGGATGGCGTCGGGTCAGGTTCCGGTGCATCCGGTCACCGGCGCGCCGATCGCGCGCAGCACCGACGTGGACGTGGTGTTCCTGGACATCCGGATGCCGGGGCTGGACGGGCTCGAACTGGCCAGGGTGTTCTCCTCGATGGTGGTGCCACCCGCGGTGGTGTTTGTGACCGCGCACGACGACCGCGCGGTCGACGCCTTCGACGTCGGCGCGGTCGACTACCTGCTCAAGCCACTGCGCTCGGAGCGGCTGCGCGGCTCGCTGGACCGGATCCTGTCCAGCCGGGTGGTGGCCAGCAACGACTCGGGTGGCTCCGACGGCGCCAATGACGACGAGGTGATCCCGGTCGAGCTGGCCGGCACCACGAAGCTGGTGCCGCGCTCGGCGGTGCGCTACGTCGAGGCCCAGGGCGACTATGCCCGGCTGCACACCAACGACAACAAGAGCCACCTGGTGCGGATCCCGCTGTCGGTGCTGGAGGACCGCTGGCGCGACGCTGGCTTCGTCCGGATCCACCGCTCGTACCTGGTGTCCCTGCCGTTGGTCACCGAGCTGCGACTGTCCGGGTCTGGCTACGTGGTGCGGATCGGCACCGGCCCGGAGACCGCTGAGCTGCCGGTCAGCCGCCGGCACACCCGTGAGCTCAAGGATCGGCTGGTCCGCGCAACGAAGCAGGCCTGGAGTCAGCGGTGACCGCAGGCGGCAACGGTGAGCCAGCTCGTCCGACAACTGTGCGGCGGGCGTTAGCGAGCGAGGAGCGGAACGAGCGAGGAGCCGGGGCGTGACCAACGACGGCCGTGTGCCGTCTGTGGTCTCGGACCAGTACCCCGAGCCCGCGGATCTCCCTGCTCAGCCGTCCCACCTGCACCGCGGCAAGCAGTCCGCCGACCCGGACGTCGACACGCTGCCCGACGACTCACCCATGCGGCTGCGTCGCGAGCTGCGCCGCCAGGCCGCCAACGGATCCGTCCCGGCCGTCGACACGAACACCGACACCGCCGGGCCGGACACCGCGCCGGGCGCCAGGGTGGGCGGCGGTGGCCGGCACTCCCGCCGTGGCGCGCAGCCCCGGCCACCCCGGCTGGACTACGTGCCCCGGCACGCCATCAGCACACCGGGGCCCGGGTCGGTGCCGGTGTCGCCGACCGACGTCACCGAGGTGTTCTCCCGGGTCCGGCAGGACCCGACCGAGCGCCCCATGTCCGCCCGCCCCGAGTCCGAGCCGATCCCGCGGTCGGCCCGGGTGGAGCCGCTGTTCGCCCCGCCGCCGCCCTTCCCCGAGCTCGAGGCCCCGGAGCCGGTCGTACCCGGCAAGCGGGAGCGGGTGGTGCTGTCGCAGCGCAAGGGCCAGACCCGGCCGGTGCGCACCGTGGTCGACGTGCAGGAGCTCACCCAGGTCGGCGAGGTGCTCAGCTCCAGCCTGATCCGCTCGCAGCTGGCGCTGGCGCTGCGCATCGGCGGCATCGCGCTGATCACCCTGGGCGCGCTGCCGGCCATGTTCGTCATCTTCCCGGTGCTCGGCCGGTTCGAGCTGTTCGGGCTGCGGCTGCCCTGGCTGTTGCTCGGTGTCCTGGCCTACCCGTTCCTGCTCGCGCTCGGCTGGATGTACGCCCGGTCCGCCGAACGCCTGGAACAGGTGTTCGCCGACCACATCCAGAACTAGCGGTCACTGAGCCGCGGTCCAGACCAGGCCTGAAGCTCTGGCGTCATCCGATGAGGCCTTAGGCTCTTGAACATGACCCCGGCAGCCGTGGTGGCGCTCAGCTGCATCGCGATCGTCGCGGTCGCCTCCACCGTGATCGGCTCGTTCGGTGTCCGGTTCGCCCGCAACACCTCCGACTTCCTGGTCGCCTCCCGCACCGTGGGCCCGACCGCGAACGCCGGCGCGATCTCCGGTGAGTACCTGTCCGCCGCGTCCTTCCTCGGGGTCGCCGGGCTGATCCTCAAGCAGGGCCCGGACGCGCTCTGGTACCCGGTCGGCTTCACGGCCGGCTATCTCGCGCTGCTGCTGTTCGTGTCCGCGCCGCTGCGCCGCTCCGGCGCCTACACGGTGCCGGACTTCGCCGAGTTCCGGCTGCGCAGCCCGGCGGTGCAGCGGGTGTGCACCATCTTCGTGATCATCATCGGCTGGATGTACCTGTTGCCCCAGATGCAGGGCGCGGGGCTCACGGTGGCCACCGTGGTGCCCTCGCTGCCCGCCTGGAGCGGGATGGTCGCGGCCGGTGTGGTGGTCATCGCCACGGTGGTGTTCGGCGGGATGCGGTCGATCACATTCGTGCAGGCGTTCCAGTTCTGGCTGAAGTTGACCGCGCTGGCGGTGCCCGCCGTGGTGCTGCTGATCTTCGTGGGCGGCAACCACCAGCCGTTCAACCGGCCGGCGCCGCCCCAGTTCCCGGCCGACACCACGGTGAGCATCAAGACCGACGTGCTGCTGCGGGTGACCCAGCCCGTGGTGCTGCGGGCCGACGGCGTCGTGGACGGCACGGCGACGGACGGCACGGTGATCTGGAACGCCGGTCTGCACAGCGTGCTGGCCGGCGCCAAGCTCGGCTTCACCGCAGGCAGCTCGGTGCCGATCCCCAACGGCCTGCCGGTGCGCGACTCGAGCTGGCTGACCCCGCTGTCCGGGGACTCCAACTACCAGCTGTTCGCCATCTACTCACTCATCGTGGCGACCTTCCTGGGCACCATGGGGCTGCCGCACGTGCTGGTGCGCTTCTACACGAACCCGGACGGTCGGGCGACCCGGCGCACCACCGTGGTGGTGCTGGCGTTCCTCGGCGCGTTCTACCTGCTGCCCACGCTGCTCGGTGCGCTGTCCCGGCTCTACGTGCCGCAGCTGCTGGTCAGCGGCAACACCGACGCGGCGGTCCTGCTGCTGCCGACCGCCGCGCTGGGTGGTGGCATGCTCGCCACGCTGCTCGCCGGGCTGGTCGCGGCGGGGGCCTGGGCGGCGTTTCTGTCCACCTCGTCCGGCCTGGTGGTCGGCGTGGCCGGGGTGCTGGCCACCAGTCCGTCGCTGTTCCCCCGCGGCGGCGTGCGTGACTTCCGGGTGGCCGCCGTGATCGCCGGGCTGGTGCCGCTGGGGCTGGCCCTTGTCGCCGCCCGGCTGGACTTCTCGCAGACCGTCTCGCTGGCTTTCGCGGTCGCCGCGTCCACCTTCTGCCCGCTGTTGGTGCTGGGCATCTGGTGGAGCGGGCTGACCGACCGGGGCGCGGTGGCCGGGCTGCTGGTCGGCGGGATCAGCTCGGGCGGCGCCGTGTCGCTGAGCCTGTTCGGGCTGGACCCGGGCGGCTGGATCGGGCTGCTGCTGAACCGGCCGGCGCTGATCACCGTGCCACTGGCGTTCCTGACGATGACGGTCGTCAGCAAGCTGACCCGCAAGCGGCTGCTGCCGGATGTGCCGAGGCTGCTGCTGCGGCTGCACGCCCCGGAGCGGCTGGGGCTGAGCCAGGACCGCACGCACCGACTGAACTGACCGAGGCCGACGTGGTTTTTGATCACCTACTGGGGTGATTTCGGCCGGCGCGGCGCGATCCGGCAATGCCGTCGGAGCCCCGGGTCGACCTGGTGCTCTAGCGTGATGGACGCAACTCAGCGTGTCTGAGAAACTACTGAGCGGACCGAACGCTGACTCGTGCGACAGTGCCCGGTCCTCGATGCGAGCCGTCGAGCAGAGCAAGGAGCACTGTGTCAGTTGTTCGTCCAGCGCACGGTCGAGCACGTTTCGAAGGAGAAGGCCCGTGACTACCACCGGTGAACGCCAACCGGGCGAGGGCACCCTGTACGAGCAGATCCAGGCCAGTCCGGAGTTCGTCGAGCTGCGCCGCAGGCTGCGCCGGTTCGTCTTCCCGATGAGCGGTGTCTTCCTGGTCTGGTACCTGCTCTACGTGCTGCTCGCGGCCTACGAACCGGAGTTCATGTCGATCAAGCTCCTGGGCAACCTGAACGTCGGTCTGCTCATCGGGGTGCTGCAGTTCGTCAGCACCTTCGTGATCACCACGGTGTACGTGCGATACGCCAACAAGCATTTGGACCCAGCCGCCGAGCAGATTCGGACGCGGTTCGAGGGAGATATCCGATGACCGGGCTGAACCTGGCCGCCACGGTCGGCAAGCCCGGCCTGAACATCGGCATCTTCCTGGTGTTCGTGCTGATCACCCTGGTCGTCGTGTTCGTGGTCGGCCGGCAGAACCGCACCGCGGCCGACTACTACGCCGCCGGCCGGGCCTTCACCGGCACCCAGAACGGCGTGGCGATCTCCGGGGACTACCTGTCCGCCGCGTCCTTCCTCGGCATCGCCGGCGCCATCTCCACGGTCGGCTACGACGGCTTCCTGTACTCGATCGGCTTCCTGGTGGCCTGGCTGGTGGCCCTGCTGCTGGTCGCCGAGCTGCTGCGCAACACCGGCAAGTTCACCATGGGCGACGTGCTCAGCTTCCGGATGCGACAGCGCCCGGTGCGGGCCGCGGCCGCCATCTCCACGCTGGTGGTGTCGTTCTTCTACCTGCTCGCCCAGATGGCCGGCGCCGGCGGACTGATCTCACTGCTGCTCGGCGTGGAGGACGACAAGTCCACGTTCTTCGACGGGCAGTCCCTGGTGATCGCCGTGGTCGGCATCCTGATGGTGGTCTACGTGCTGGTCGGCGGCATGAAGGGCACCACCTGGGTCCAGATCATCAAGGCCACCCTGCTGCTGGTCGGCGCGGCCGTGATGACGGCCTGGGTGCTTGGCAAGTTCGGCTTCAACCTGTCCGCGCTGTTCGGCAAGGCGGTGGAGAACAGCCCGAAGTCCGGCGAGAAGATCCTCGGCCCCGGCCTGCAGTACGGCAAGACGGCGACTTCGAAGATCGACTTTGTGTCGCTCGGGCTGGCACTGGTGCTCGGCACCGCCGGGCTGCCGCACATCCTGATGCGGTTCTACACGGTGCCCAGCGCCAAGGAGGCCCGCCGCTCGGTGGTCTGGGCGATCTGGCTGATCGGCATCTTCTACCTGTTCACCCTGGTGCTGGGTTACGGCGCTGCCGCGCTGGTCGGCCCGGACGCGATCCTCAAGGCGCCGGGCGGCGCCAACTCGGCCGCACCGCTGCTGGCCTACCAGCTCGGCGGTGAGGTGCTGCTGGGGCTGATCTCGGCGGTCGCGTTCGCCACCATCCTCGCGGTGGTGGCCGGCCTGACCATCACCGCGTCCGCCTCGTTCGCGCACGACGTCTACGCGAGCATGATCAAGAAGGGCAACACCGCACCGGACTCCGAGGTGCGGGTGGCCCGGCGAACCGCGCTGGTCATCGGCGTGGTGGCGATCATCGGCGGCATCCTGGCCAACGGGCAGAACATCGCCTTCCTGGTCGCCCTGGCGTTCGCGGTTGCCGCCTCGGCCAACCTGCCGACGATCCTGTACTCGCTGTTCTGGAAGCGGTTCAACACCACCGGTGCGCTGTTCAGCATCTACGGCGGGCTCGGCTCCTCGGTACTGCTGATCATCTTCTCGCCGGCCGTGTCCGGCTCGGCGACCTCGATGATCAAGGGCGCGAACTTCCACTGGTTCCCGCTCTCCAACCCCGGCCTGGTGTCCATCCCGCTGTCGTTCGTCCTCGGCGTGGTGGGCACCCTGGTCGGCGGCCGGGAGCGCGCCGCCGAGGCCGGGTACGCCGAGATGGAGGTCCGCTCGCTGACCGGTGCCGGCGCCGAGCGCGCCGACGCGGTGGTACCGCACTGACCTCCGCTACTCCGCTGTACCGCTCGTTTCGCCGGGGCCGGTCCCAGTACGTGGGGCCGGCCCCGGCGCCGTTCGCGCAGCGTTCGTCCACTCGGAGAGCGTTCGTACAGGAGGGTGGCCGTGCGGCGGCCTTACCGTGCGCTGACGTGCCCTAGTGGCAACATGGGCAGGTGACTTCTTCCCAGCTGCCGTCGGTCACCGTCGCCGCCCTGCCCGACGGCGTGCGCCCGCTCGACGTGCGTGAGGCCGACGAGTGGACGGCCGGCCGCGCGCCGACCGCCGTCCACATTCCGATGTCCGAGCTCACCGGCCGGCTGAGCGAGCTGCCCGACGACCAGGACCCGCTCTACGTCATCTGCCGCTCCGGCGGGCGGTCCGCGCGGGTCGTGGAGTTCCTGATCGCCCAGGGCTACCCGGCGGTCAATGTGGACGGCGGCATGCAGGCCTGGGCGTCGGCCGGGCGCCCGATGGTGTCCGACGGCCCCGGCGAGCCCGAGGTCGTGTGATGCCAGCCCACCGGTGCACCGGGCGGCCGGGGTGAACTGCCCCCGCTGCGGTCGCGCGCAGCCGCCGGACGCCGAGGGGGTCTTCTGCGTGCACTGCGGCCAGTTCCTGGTCCGCACCCGGTGGGTCGCGCTGCCGCCGGAGTCGGCGGCCGGCTCGACCCCGCCGGCGGAGCGCCGCGGCCGCTACAGCGGTCCGCCCCGGTACCTCTCGCCGCCGCGCTGGGGGTTCCCGGCGCTGCCCTGGCGGCTGGAGAAGCCGGCCACCCCGCCCTCGTCGGCGAGCATCGCCGCCGGCCACGCCGGGCTGCTGGTGCCGCTGCTGCGCGGGTTGGCCCTGCTCGCCGCGTTGTCCGGTGCCGCCGAGATCTGGCGCTACGTGCTGCTGCTGCGCAGCCGCGGCGAGGCACTCGACGCGGGCCAGGTGGCCGCGTCCGACGCACTGGTTGAGGCCGCCTCCTGGGTGTGCACCGTGCTGGGTGTCGCGGTGGGGGTGTACCTGCTGCTCTGGGTACTACGGGTGATCGAGGCCGCCGCCGAGCGGTCCGGCGTCCGGCCGGCCAGGAGCCGGCGCATGGTGCTGATCGGGTGGATCGTGCCGGTGCTGAACATCAGCGTGCCCGGTTCGGTGCTTGCCGAGGTGGAACACGCGGCGCTGGGCCGCCCGGCCGGTCAGCGACCCCGCCCGTCCCGGCTGTTGCTGCTCTGGTGGGCGCTGTGGGCGGCGAACGTGGCGCTGTCCGTCTTCACCGTGCTCTGGTCGCTGCGCAGCGGTGTACAGGCCAGGGCGAACGGCGTCGAGCTGCATGCACTGGTCGACCTGCTCGCCGCCGCCACCGCTGTGGTCTCCGCCAAGGTGGTGCTCTGGCTGACCGCCCTGGTCGGGCCGCCGAAGAGCATTCCGCTGCCCCGGGTGGTCAGTGTGCGTGAGCCGGCCGGAGCTGGTCGGGCGACGGCAAGTACCGTGTTGCCGCGATGAGCAAGAAGACGAAGAACCGGCCCCGCCCCGCCGCGGCCGGCACCGACGGTCCCAACCCGCGCCAGCCCTGCCCATGCGGTTCGGGCAAGCGCTACAAGGCCTGCCACGGAGCTGGCGACGACGTCATCGTGCTGCGCCCGTTCGAGGGGCTCGCGGCCGAGTGCGACCTGGTGGCGCTGCGCGAGTTCGTGCCGTCCGGGTTGGCGCCGCTGACGTTGTCGGCCGAGGCGAAGAAGCTGGCCGGCTCGCGGACCGCCCGGTTGGCCACCGTGCTGCCCGGCGCCTCGGCAGCGCTGATCCGCCCGAACGGCGACGCGCTGGTCGGGCTCCAGGTGCAGACCCGCAGCGGCGACATCTCCGCCGACCTGGGCCGGGCGCTGCGCTGGGTGCTCACCGCCGAGCCGGGCGAGGTGCTGCCGGTGGCCGGGGCGTCGGTGGGCGACGGGCCGGTGCGCCTGCAGGACCTGCTGGTCGCGGACGCGGCGCTGGACGTCACGCTGCACGCCGACTTCGCCTGGTGGCTGCCCGACGAGGGTGAGCCGAGCGCGGAGGCCGCCGCCGCGCTGGAACACGCGAACAACGTGATCATGCCGACCGAGGTGGTCCGCGCCGACGGGGTCCGGGGTGCGTACTGGGTGGACGCCGGCTCCAAGGCGCACCTGCGCTGGGTCCGCCCCGAGCCGGAGGACCAGTTGGTCGCCGCGCTGGCCCGGCTGCAGGTCAACGACGAGCTGGACCTCGGCACCGGCTCCCGGTACGTGGGCTCGTTCCGGGCACACGGGCTGCTGGTGCCGGTGTGGGACCTGGACCAGGAGATGCACGTCAAGGAGTGGTCGGCGCCGGCCGAGGCGTTCGCCAAGCGGCTGACCGAGACGCTGGCCTCGCTGGAGGAGCAGCCGCCGACCGAGCGCGAACGCCGGGCCCGGGATTCCCTCGCCGGCCGCCAGGTCACCCTGCGCTGAGTCGTTGTCACGGCTGAGTCTCGTTAGGGCTGAGCAACTACGAAGGCCCCGGGCGTGCTGCCCGGGGCCGTCGTCTGTCCGTCCTCCGTTGTAGCCGCTGCCGGTCAGACCCGGGGGCCGGCGGGCGGTGGCGCGGTCGGGTCGACGGCGGTGGTGGCCGGCAGCTCGCGGTTCAGGTTGCTCGGTGAGCGGTTCGGTCCAGCTTGCGGGTCCAGGGCTCGACCGAGGGCCCGGTCCCGGTCTCAGTCCAGCGGATCCCTGGCCAGCGGGCAGGACATGCAGCGCGGCCCGCCCCGGCCGGAGCCCAGCTCCGACCCGGCGATCCTGATCACCTCGATGCCGGCGTCCTCCAGCCGGGCGTTCGTCTCGGTGTTGCGTTCGTAGGCCACCACCACGCCCGGGGCCAGGGCGAGCGTGTTGTTGCCGTCGTCCCACTGCTCGCGCTCCGCGGTCACCGGGTCCAGGCCGGTGTCGATCACGCGCAGCTCGGCCACCCCCATCGCCTCGGCGGCGGCCACCCGGAACGGCACCGGGCCGTCCACGGTGATGCCGCCGGCGTTGTCGGCCCGCACCGTGTAGGCGCGCAGGCTGTCCGCGATCGTCGGGTACATCACCACCGCGTCGCGGTCGACCATGGTGCACACGGTGTCCAGGTGCATGGTCGCCCTGGTCTGCGCGATCGGGACCACCAGCACGGCGGTGGCCAGCCCGTCGGCCAGCGCGGACCGGGCCAGCGACTCGGCGCCGGCCGGCGTGGTGCGCTCGCCGACCCCGACGGCGAGCACCCCGGGGGCGAGCAGCAGCACGTCGCCGCCCTCCACCGGCGCGGAGTGCGCCTCGTAGGCCCGCTTGGTGCCGACGAACCGGGGGTGGTGGGCGTAGATCAGGTCGGTCAGCGCGGTCTCCCTGGCCCGCGCCGGGAGCGCCAGCGAGGTGATCGCCACCCGGTCCGCCACCCACACCGAGGAGTCCCGGGTGAACAGCAGGTTGGGCAGCGGGTCCAGCACGAAGTCGCTGGGCTCGTGCATGGTGCGCACCAGCGACCCGTTCAGCGCACCGGACGTCGAACCGCCGGGCAGCTCGGCGAACGTCAGCCCGGCCATCAGCACGCCGGCCAGCTCGTCGTGCGGCAGGTCGGCCAGGAAGTCGCCGAGCAGGCTGGCCAGCGGTGGTCCGAGCCGGCGCTCGTCCAGCACGCTCGCGATGCCCCGCTCCCGGGCGTCCACGTCCGCCGCGAGCGCCTGGACCAGCAGGTCGCTCAGCAGCAGCACCTCGACGCCGCGCTCGGTCAGGGCGGCGCCGAACCGGTCGTGCTCCTGCTGCGCCCTGGCCACCCAGGGGATGCCGTCGAACAGCAGCTGGTCGTTGTTGCGCGGGGTGAGCCGGGTGAGCTCGGCCCCCGGCCGGTGCAGCAGCACAGCCCGCAGCCGGCCGACCTCGCTGTCCACCCTGGGCGGTTGGGGCTGTGTCGTGTCGGCGGCCTGAGTCACGTCCAGGACTCTAGGGACTGCGTGGCGCCTTGCCCAGCGAGCGCTCCAGCTCGCCGGCCATCGACTCCTCGACCAACGACGTCGCTTCGTCCAGCACCAGCGTGTGCGGGTCGGCCAGGATCAGCCGGGCCAGTGCCAGCTGCTGCACGGTGGCCGGCGGCACCGGCTCGCCGCCGGCACCGAGCACGGTGTCCAGCCCGGCGGCCAACCGCTCCGCCCAGCCGCCGGCGCCGACCGTGCGCAGCGCCGACCACAGCTCGGCGTCGGAGGCCGACCGGGGCAGCGTGAGGTTGTCCCGCAGGCTGCCGGTGAACACGTGCTGCTCCTGGGTGACCAGGACGACCTCGCGGCGGCGCCGCACCAGTGGCAGCGCGCTGACCTCGACCCCGCCGATGGTGACCGACCCGGCATCCGGCGGGTTCACCCCGGCCAGCAGCCGCCCCAGGGTGGACTTGCCGGCGCCGGACGGGCCGACCACCGCGATCCGCTCGCCGGGCGCTGACCTGAGAGCGGGGTGCATCGAGGTCAACGTGAGTCCGGTTCTCAGCGAAAATTACCGGACTGACGTTGGTCTCGGTGACGATGGATGCACCAGGGTCGACACCGGGCCGCCCTGTCGGTGACGGGGCGTTACCCGCAGCGTTACGGCGGTGTTGGTGTCTGTTCGGAGGGCGTGGGCGGCGTTGCCGCCCTGGCGGATACGCCCGATCTGAGCTGCGGGCGGCGCCTTGCCAGCCGCCACCTGAATCAACGGCTCGAGGCTCGAGTCGATGTCGTCCGGGTATCGACCGATGCCCAACCGATCCTGGACGGGTATCGCCGCCGGCCCTAGCCTCCGAAATGTGACCGCCACCGCTGCGTCGACCGCCGCCCGGGCCGGTGCCACCGGCGACCGCATCTCGGCTGTGCGAATCTCCTCGGTGACCCTGCCGCTGGCCACCCCGATCAGCGACGCCAAGGTGCTCACCGGCCGGCAGCGCCCGATGACCGAGGTCGCGATGCTGTTCGCCGAGATCAGCACGGTGTCCGGCCACGCCGGCATCGGGTTCAGCTACGCCAAGCGGGCCGGCGGACCCGGTCAGTACGAGCACGCCAGAGAGATCGCGCCGGTGCTGCTCGGCGAGGACCCCAGCGACATCGCCAAGATCTGGGACAGGTTGGTCTGGGCCGGCGCCTCGGTGGGCCGTTCCGGGCTCGCGGTACAGGCGATCGCGGCGTTCGACGTGGCGCTGTGGGACCTCAAGGCCAAGCGCGCCGACCTGCCGCTGGCGAAGCTGCTCGGCGCGCACCGCGACTCGGTGCGCTGCTACAACACCTCCGGTGGGTTCCTGCACACCCCCATCGGGCAGGTGCTGGACAACGCCGTTGCGTCGGTGGAGTCCGGCATCGGCGGTATCAAGATCAAGGTCGGGCACCCGGACAACGCCACCGACCTGGCCAGGGTCGGCGCGGTGCGGGAGCGGATCGGCGACGGCGTCGCGCTGATGGTGGACGCGAACCAGCAGTGGGACCGGCCGACCGCGCGCCGGATGTGCAGGTCGCTGGAGGAGTTCGGCCTGGTCTGGGTCGAGGAGCCGCTGGACGCCTACGACGCCGAGGGTCACGCCACGCTCGCGGCGGCGTTCGACACCTCGATCGCCACCGGCGAGATGCTGACCAGCGTCGCGGAGCACGCCGAGCTGATCCGGCACCGCGCGGCCGACATCCTGCAGCCGGACGCACCCCGGATCGGCGGGATCACCCCGTTCCTCAAGGTGATGACGCTCGCGGAGCACCACAACCTGCAGCTGGCCCCGCACTTCGCGATGGAGATCCACCTGCACCTGGCCGCCGCGTACCCACGCGAGCCGTGGGTCGAGCACTTCGAATGGCTGGAGCCGTTGTTCAACGAGCGGCTGGAGATCTCCGGCGGGCGGATGCACCTGTCCGCGCGTCCCGGTCTCGGCGTGACGATGAGCGAGCAGGCCCGGGCCTGGACGGTCGCCACCCACGAGGTGAACGCCTGATCGGTCAGGGTAGCCAGGACAGGTGGCCGGCGAGCAGCGCGTAGCCCAGGAACGCCACCACGTCCAGCAGCGTGTGCGCGCCGACCAGCGCCCACAGCCGGCCGGTCCGCTGCCACACCCGGCCGAAGACCAGGCCCATCACCAGGTTGCCCACCCCGCCGCCCAGCCCCTGGTACAGGTGGTAGCAGCCGCGCACCAGCGCCGACACCGCAACCGACCGGTTCGGTGACCAGCCCAGCTGGCGCAGCCTGGTCAGCAGGTACCCGGTGAGCAGCACCTCCTCGGCCCAGGCGTTGCCGGCCGCCGACAGGATCAGCACCGGCAGCCGCCACCAGGTGTCGGTCAGGGTGCTGGGTTGCACGGTGAGGTTCAGGCCGGCGGCCCTGGCGAGCAGGTAGAGCCCGAGCCCGGGGATGCCGATCAGCGCGGCCAGGCCGACCGCCATCAACCCGTCCCGCAGGGGCTGGCGCCGGTCCAGCCCGATGTCGCGCAGCTTCAGCCCGGCCCGCACCAGCAGGTAGCCGCCGAGGGCGCCCCAGCCGACGAGCTGCACCACGAAGCTGAGCTGCAGCCCGAGGTCGATGTACGGGTTGGTGGCGGCCGGCGCGTTGAGCGTGACCCGCTGGTTGGCGAGCGGCCCCTGCAGCGCGGACTGCAGCAGCGACAGTGCGCTGCGCAACCCGGACAGTCCCAGCGTGATGCCGAAGACGACCCACAGTTCGGCCGTCATCAGCCGGCGGTCCGGTTCACCGAGGGGAGTCGGATCGGACGGCCCGCGCGGTATCAGCCAGTCGCGCAGCCCGCCCGTCACGGTGACCGACGCTACCTGGCGGCTACGCTGGTCCGGTGCGCCGGTTCGTGTTCGCCCCCCGCTGGGTCTTCGGCCATGTCCTGGTGGTCGTCGCGGTGGCGAGTTGCCTGCTGCTCGCCCAGTGGCAGTGGGGCCGCGCGGAGATCACCCACTCGCTGCAGAACATGGCCTACGCGCTGCAGTGGCCGCTGTTCGCGGTGTTCTTCGCGGTGATGTGGTGGCGGATGCTGCGGCTGGAGTCCCAGCGGCTGGACGAAGAGGCCGAGTTCGGGCCGGAGTTCGAGGAAGTCGGGTCGGGCGCGGTTGAGCCGGACGCGGTTGAGTCGGACGCGGCCGGGCCGGGGTCACCGTCGGTGTCCGAGCAGTCGGCGCCGACGCGCGCCGAGCAGCCGGTACGGATCCCCGAGAAGCCGGCCGACGACCTGGACGACGACCCGGAGCTGGCCGCGTACAACCGGATGCTCGCCGAGCTCGCCGTCCGCGACCGCGCGGCCGAAGCCGCCCGCGGCCGTTAGGCAGCGCCGCCTTGTAATGTGTGCGCCGTCACGTCGTTCCGTTGCGTTGATTTCTATCGCGTGCGGTCGCGTGCGAATGCTGTTCGGCAATGGTCGTCGAATTCTGAGTGCGGCACTCCCGAGCGTCCGGAATGAAGTTCTCAGCGAATTCCTAGCTTGACGGCGAGGGGCTCCCTGCCCACGATCTGGCCAGGTCAGTGGCGGCTCACTGTGCTGTGCCGCATTCCAGAGGGCAGGCGTACACTCCGGTCTGTGACCGGGACCCTCTCCTCGGAGTCGAGCAATGGATAGCCGCAAAATTGCGCTGAATGCCTATCGGGTAATGGCGTACATCACCGGTACCGGACTCGTTGTCCTGGTGTGTATCGCAATGCCGATCAAGTACCTCGGCGGTAACAACCAGCCGGTTGCGATCGTGGGAGCGCTGCACGGGTTCTTCTACATGGCCTACGTGGTCTGCTCGCTGGTGTTGGCCGAACGGTGCCGGTGGCGGCCGGTGCGTGCGCTGCTGGTGGCGTTGGCCGGCACCATCCCGTTTGTGTCCTTCTACGCCGAGCGGAAGGTCACCAAGCTGGTGCGCGAGATGCCCCCGCCCTCGAGCCGTCGCCCGGGCGGACGTTCAGTGCGCCGCCCGGAAGGGGCAGCCGACCAGCAGCCCGACCTGCGCGCGTAGCTGCTCGGCGGTGTCCGCCGAGGACTCGAACGCGAGCCGGACGTCGTGGTCGCCGTCCTCGGCCTCCACGCGCAGCCGGATGCCGAGGCGGTCCACCCCGAGCGGGCGGATCCGGCAGCCGGACTTCTGCCGCAGCGGCTCCGGCAGGTGCCGGGCGAGCGAGGAGAACACGTCTGGGTGTGCCTCCTCAAGGTGCTGCAGCCAGCCGTTCTCCAACTGGCAGAACGGGTCCGGCGAGGCGGCCGAGAGTTCGGCCGGCGCCAGCGGACCGGTGCCCTCCGCGTCGGCGATCACCGCTGAGCCGGGGCGCAGTCGGAGCAGGCTGGCGCCGTGGCCGAGGTCCAGCAGTCGCGGGTGCGGCCGCTTCTCGGCGACGTCGAGAGCCAGTCGGCGCGCGTAGGTCGGTCCCGGCGCCACCAGCCAGCCGCTGATCCACAGCAGCCCTCGGACCGGCTCACGCAGCGCGACCGGTGCCGTGTCGGTGAGCTCCAGCATGGCGGGCAGGCCGCTGCGCGGACCCTCCCGTACGCAGGTCATCAGCTCATGATCGGTCGGCAGCAACAGGGTCGCCGCGCCGTCCGGATCCATGTGGTGCAGCAGCGGCACGACCCGCTGCGTCTGATCCAGGCCAACGACAGCGGCGTGGCCCCCTCGGCTGGCAATGCTGCGCGCGCGCTCAGCGTTGGACGGCGCGAGCGGCCGGCGGAGTCGGGTACTGCCCACAGGTACACCTCCCAGTTTCTTAGGTGAGCCTAACCTAGTCCGAAGTGCCTGGCGATACCCCCGATGGGAGTGCTCCCGAACACGCTCGGGCCCGTGCGCAGCCGTTTTGGAATAGCTCGGCCGAGCGGATAGGTTCGGTCGGTGTCGACCGTGCGCGAGGGCGAACCTGGGGGTGCAGCCGTTCCGATCCCGGCTCTGTTCGCTCACCTCGTCGACGACACCACCCTGTTGCTGCCGAGGCAGTTGATCCCGCCCGTCCACGACGTGCTGAGCCGTTACCTGAAGACCCGGGACGGCCACTACGGCGGGATGGCCGGCCAGCTGGTCTGCCCGGTGTCGCGGCTACCCGAAGTGGTCAGCCAGCTGGCCAAGATGTCACCCAGCGAGCCGGTGGACATCTCGTTGGTGGTGGACACCGGCCTCGGCTCGGTACCCAAGGCGCTGTCGCTGGTGCTGTCGCGGGACTCGCTGCTCACACCGTGCACGGTGGAGACCGCCGCGCCGCCGGACGTGGACTCGACCTGGCTGGAACGGGTGTCCGAGTTCGTGCCGGAGGACGTGTTGCCGGTGGTCGAGCCGCGCCGCCCGCTCGAGGGCGACACCGCCCAGTGGTTGGACGCGGTGCGCCGAGTGTCCGAGCACGGCTGCACCCCGAAGCTGCGCTGCGGCGGCCCCCGCCTCTCCGACGTGCCCTCGGTGGACGAGGTGGCCGACTTCGTGGCCGCCGCGGACGGCGCCCCGGCGGGATTCACCACCAGCCTGGGTGTGCCGCACGCGGTGCGCCGCGACGACGGCAACGGCCGGGCCGACCACGGCATGCTGAACCTGCTGGTCGGGGTGGCGAGGGCGCTGGTGAACGGTGACGTCCGGGGCGCGCTGTTGGAGACCGACCCAAAAGTGCTGGTCCGCGAGGTGGCCCGGCTGTCCGAGGCGGCCGGCGGCGCCGTGCGCGGCCTGCTGGCCCGCTGCGGCAGCGGCCCGGCCGAGGAGCCGGCGGCCGAACTCGCCAACCTGGGCCTGCTCTAACCCGGCCACGGTTCGTCGCGGGCGCCCTCGGCGCGTCAGCCGAACAGTTCGTCGAGTGCTTCGGCCACCCGGCGCGCGCAGGTCTTCGGCGCGAGCCCGCCGACGCCGGTCCCAAGGCCGGGCAGCGCGATCGAGCCGGCCACATCCCGGACCGGCCGCCCGTCCGGCAGCACGCCGTCGCGCCAGCGTCGCAGGATCGCCCTGGCGGCCAGCCCGGCGGCGGTGCCGGCGCGGTCCAGGCGTTCCCCGGGTTGGCGCATGGTCGGCGCGCTGATCAGCCAGGTCGGCGCGGGCGGCTCGATACCGGTCGGCACCAGCACGGTCTCGCCCACCGGCAGTTCGCCGCCCCACTCGGCCGCGATCGCCGCCCGCACCCGGTCCTCGATGCCGGGCAGCCACCGGGAGTAGACGCCGTCGATCCCGCCGCGCATCCAGCCGAACGAGTTCGCCGGGCTGACCACGGCGGCCACCTCGAGATCGGTCACCGAGCCCCGGAACACCCGCACCCAGGGGCGGCCGGCGACGAGTTTGTCCCAGGCCGAGGCCATCGGTTCGTCGACCGCCACCAGCACCAGCTCCGGGACCTCAGGCACCCGGCCAGCCTAGGCGAGCCCTGAACAATGCGTGCTCTGCTGCGCGTCGCCCAGCCGGCGCCTCGCGGCGTTGTCGTCGCCGCCGATACAACGGCGGTATCGGCCGGCTCCTCCGCCTTGCGATGCATCCGGCTGGACCGCCGCTCGCGACGAGCGTCATTGTTCAGGACCCGCCTAGGCGAGCCCGCCGGGACGGTTAGGCTCGACGGCGTGCCCCGTCTGGCGTTCCTCGGCCCCCGTGCCACATTCACCGAGCAGGCGCTGCTCAGCCTGCCCGAGTCCCAAGGCGCTGAGCTGATGCCCTGCGTCGGCACCACCGCCGCGCTCGCCGCCGTGCGCGACGGCGAGGCGGACGCGGCCTGCGTGCCGATCGAGAACAGCGTGGAGGGCGGCGTGCCGGCGGTGCTGGACTCGCTGGTCGCCGACCCGCCGCTGGTCATCGTGCGGGAGACGCAGGTGGCCGTCGAGTTCGCCCTGATGGCCCGGCCCGGCACCGCGCTGGACGACATCCGCACCGTGTCCTCGCACCCGCACGGGGAGGCCCAGACCCGGCACTGGCTGGCCGCGAACCTGCCCAAGGCGACCGTGCTGATGTCCAGCTCCACCGCTGAGGCCGCCGCGCAGGCCGCCCGGGGTGAGGTGGACGCGTCGGTGTCCGCACCGGTCGCGGCGATCGTGCACGGTCTGGAGATCCTGGCCGACGACATCGCCGACAACGCCGCGGCGGTCACCCGGTTCGTACTGGTCCGCCCGCCCGGCCCACCCCCGGCGCCGACCGCCCTGGACCGCACCACGCTCGCGGCGACCACGGAGAACCGGCCCGGCGCGCTACTCGCCGTGCTCAACGAGCTCGCGGTCCGCGGCGTCGACCTGACCAGGATCGAGTCCCGCCCGATCAAGGGCCGGCGCGACGAGTACTGGTTCCACCTGGACTGCACCGGGCACGTGGCGCAGCCGGCGATGGGGGAGGCGCTGGCCGCCCTGCACCGGCGCTGCCTGCGGGTGCGCTACCTCGGTTCGTACCCGCGCAGCGCGGCACCCGACGGCGGCTTGAACGGCGCTACCGGGACCGGCGGATCCACCGGCGTGGCGGCGGGCAACGGCGGCCCGGTCGGCGCGGACCCGGTGAGCGCGCTCGAGGCGGGCCGGTTCGCGGCGGCCGCCAGCTGGCTGGACGGCGTGCGCGCCGGGAGGCTGGCATGAGCGCCGCCGACCCGGCCGCCAACCCGGCGGGGCTCAGCGGCCCGCTGCTGGTGCTGGTGCGGCACGGGCAGACCGCGTCGAACGTGCTCAAGTCGCTGGACAGCCGGCCCCCCGGCCCACCGCTGAACGAACTGGGGCGCGCCCAGGCCGAGGCGCTCGGCGCGGCGATGGCGGTCGAGCCGATCACCGCCGTCTACGCCTCCACCGCGGTGCGCGCCCAGCAGACCGCCGCGCCGGTGGCCGCCCGGCGCGGGTTGACGGTCGAGGTGGTCCCCGGTGTGCACGAGGTGTTCTGCGGCGACCTGGAAGGGCGCTCCGACGAGGCGGCCAGGGAGATGTTCGACGAGGTCTACTCGGCGTGGGCGGACGGTGACCTGAGCCGGCGGCTGCCGGGCGGGGAGTCGGCCCTCGAGCTGCGTGAGCGGTTCCTGCCGACGGTCGCGCAGCTGTGGACGCGGCACGCCGACACCCCGGACCGGCTGCTGGTGCTGGTCAGCCACGGTGCCGCGATCCGGCTCGCGGCCGGCGCCCTGATCGGCGAGTACGCCGACACCCGCTACGTGCCCAACGCCGGCCGGGTGGTGTTGGCACCGCTGGACGGTGCGGGCGGGCTCCCGGCTGGCTCGGCGGGGGCGGGCGGCTGGCTGCTCAAGTCCTGGGACGAGGGTTCGCCGGTGCCGGGCGACAGCACCGGCGGCGCGGGAGACCAGACCCCGGACTAGGGAGCATCCGGCTGTTGATCAGCCGGGTGTGCTGTTCCTCGCCTCGGCCGGCTTGGTCAGCGCCGGCTCGTTGCCCAGCGGGTTGGTCGGTGGCTTGTCAGTGCCGCCCAACGGGTTGGCCGGTGGTTTGTCGCCGCCGCCCAGCGGGCCCGCCGGTGGCTTGCCGCCCTGGTTGCCGTTGCCGCCGCCCAGGGCAGGGAGCGGGTTCGCCGGCAACGGCACCGGGGCGATGGACGGCTGCTGCTGCGGCGGTGCCTGGGACGCGGGGCCGTCGCTGTCCGAGTCGTCGCCGCCCGCCCCGGGAGCCGGTGCGCCCGGCGGGACCTCCGGCTGGGCCGGCGCCGCCGGCTTGTTCCCGACCTGGACCGGGCCCTTCACACTGCCGGTGATCGGCGCGTACCCGCTCTTGTCGGGCAGTACGGCGGCCAGGTTGCAGGCCACCCGCCGGGTGCCGGCCGCCCAGGACTGCTGGGTTACGTTGTTCCAGATCACCACCAGGTTCTTGCTGGTGATCACGTCCGTGCTGCCGGCGTAGGCACCGGCGAGCTTGGTGCACTGCGGCTGCAGGAACCCGTCCTGGTCACCGGGCGCCGGGAACTTGCCGGAGGTGAACTTCTGGCTCAGGTCGACGGCCCCCACGGACTCCTCCGCGTGCGGCAGCGAGCAGTCGACCGGGTCGCCGATGAACCGGCCGTCGATACCGAGACAGGTGCCGGCCGGCCGGACGTCGGCCTGGTCCTGGGTGGCCACCTTGCCGACGATCGGATAGAGCGCGCCGGACCGGGAGAACCGCTGCAGCCCGCAGCGCAGCGTCCGGTCGCCGCCGTTCCAGCTCTTCTGCGACGGCTTGAGCGCACCGGCCCGGAACGCGCCGAACGGGTCGTACTTGTTGCCGAGATAGTTGACCACCAGCGGCGCGCAGCGTTCGTTGACCAGCTCGCGGAACTTGTCGTTGTTCGGGATCGTGGCGCCCGGCTTGAAATCGGTGAGCTGGACCGGGCCGGCCTGCTCGAACAGGTGCTGGTGGGCGCAGTCGACGAGGACCGCATCAGCCGCGTCGGTCCGCTGCCAGGTCAGGCAGGTGCCCGGGGTGGCCGGCGGCGGGGTGCGTTCGGCGAGCGGCCGCTCGTTGTCCGGGATGGGCGCGGAGGCCAGCGTGCTGAGCACCGGGACGCGGGCACCGACGACGTCGTTGAGGGTGGCCACGATGAGCATGACGGCGGCGCCGATGAGCAGGCCGACCACGACGCCGACATGGCGTGGACCGAGCTTGATCCGGCCCGCCCGGCCGGCTCGGCCGGGCGATCGGTGTGCGCGCGAGGCGCCAGCGGTCGGCTCCATGTCGGGCCTCATCATGCCGTTGCCCGGTCGGGGGAACCCATTTCGGGGGGCCGCGGCGCGCTGGTCGGTTCCTGTTGTGCTGCGAAATGCCCAGGTAGCGGTCGGGTTTTCGGCCCGGGGCCGGGCCGGGCGGCGACCGACGGCACCGCGACCGGTGAGCGGTCGGTCCCCGGATCCGGCGCGGTCGGTCGCCGGAAACCGGGACCCGGACGGTACGGTTCGCGCAGGGGTGATGCCATGAGCACCGAGGGAGAGCCCCGGCGGTCGAATCCAGTCGGCGGAGAGCCGACCGCGGCAGCGGAGCCGCCGGCGCCGGAGCCCATCGAGCTGCCTTCGACCGAGCCGAGCGGGTCGAGCGGGCAACCGACCGCGGCGACCGGTCCGGCCGGGACGGGAGAAGGACCGGCCGGGACAGTGGAGGAGTCGACCGGGTCAACCGGGGAGGCCGAGCCGCCGCCGGCGCGCCGGCCGGGCCGGGTCAGCTACCAGGACCCGGACTCCACGACACCTCGCGAGCCCACCCTGGCCGAGCGCCGGGCCCGCCTGCAGGCGCAGCGCCAGGAGGAGGAGGCCGAGGAGCTGCGCCTCGCCGACGAGGCACGCAAGGCGAAGACCCGCAAGCGGGTGATGATCGGCGGCGGCGCCACCGTGGGGGTGGCCGCACTGATCGCGATCGGCTACGCGATCTCCCAGCCGGACACCGTCGAGGCCCGCTGCGTGGACGACAAGAACGTGGTGGTGGACGACAACAACTGCGTGCAGCCGGCCGCGAACTCCTCGCAATACCACTCCGGCGGCTTCGGCGGCGGGTTCTTCCCGATCTTCATCGGGGGCGGCGGCGGGCAGTACCACTACAACTACGGCGGCTCCGGCAACGTCGGCCAGGTGGCCAGCGGCGGAACCACCACGGTGCCCAGGAACGGCACCGTGACCACCCCGTCCGGCCGGACCATCGCCGGCGGGTCGCCCGGCGCCGCGACGGACAGCAAGGCCGGCTCGTCCAGCGTCAAGCGCGGCGGGTTCGGCGTCGGCAGCAGTTCCTCCGGCGGCAGTTCCTCCGGCGGCAGGTCCAGTGGCGGCTGATGCGCCGGGAAAGCGGTAGTTGATGCGTCGGGAGACGGGTACGGCCCGGCCGGACTGGAAGCAGCGGATCACCGAGCAGGGCATGGTCTACGACAGCCCTGGTCGCGGTGTGGGCGGGGTGTCCCGGCCGTACTGGGACGAGTCGGTGCACTACGTGTTCGAGATGGACGAGATCCTGGCCCTCGAGGCGGACGTCGAACTGCTGCACTCGATGTGCCTGGAGGCCGTCGACCACGTGGTGACCACTGAGCGGTTCCGCGACTTCGCGCTGCCGGAATGGTCCTGGGAGGGCGTCGCGGCGTCCTGGAAGCGCTCCGACCCGCACCTCTACGGGCGGTTCGACCTGCGTTACGACGGGTCCGGGCCGGCCAAGCTGCTGGAGTACAACGCGGACACCCCGACCACGCTGCTCGAGGCGTCCATCCTGCAGTGGCACTGGCTCAAGGACACCCACGGCGGCGATGACCAGTGGAACTCGCTGCACGAGAAGCTGGTGGCGCGCTGGGCCGCGATCGCCGATGCGCTGCCCGGCTCCGAGCTGCACTTCACCTGGTCCAGCGCGGACACCAGCGGCGAGGACCACGTCACCACCGCCTACCTGCAGGAGACCGCCGCCGAGGCGGGCCTGGACACCGTCGGGCTGGCCATCGAGGACCTCGGCTGGGACGCCGCCCTGGACCGCTTCGTGGATCTCGCCGAGGCACCGATCGCCGCGCTGCTCAAGCTGTACCCGTGGGAGTGGATCCTCAGCGACGAGTTCGGCAAGCACGCCCTGCGCAGCCTGCCCGAGATGCTCTGGATCGAGCCGCTGTGGAAGTCGGTGCTGTCCAACAAGGCGCTGCTCGCGGTGCTCTGGGAGATGTACCCGGGGCACCCCAACCTGCTGCCGGCGTTCCTGGACAACCCGGGCATCCTCACCGAGTACGTCCGCAAGCCCAGGCTGGGCCGGGAGGGCGCGAACATCTCGATCGTCTCCCCGGGCTCTGAGGTGCAGACCGGCGGCGTGTACGGCGACGAAGGTTACGTCTACCAGCTGTTCGACCCGCTGCCCGAGTTCGACGGGTTCCGGCCGGCGCTGGGTGCCTGGATCGTCGGGGACGACGCCGCCGGGCTCGGTATCCGGGAGACGACCGGCCTGGTGACCGACGACGGCGCGGTGTTCGTGCCACACCGCATCCCCGAGTCCTGACCGCGCCGGCCGCGGCGGATCGCCCGGGCTACTTGCGGCCGACGACCATGGACTCCGCGCCGACCAGATAGCGCACGTAGCTCTCCCGGAACCCGGCCTCGGCCAGCCAGCCCTGGCAGTCCGCACCGGTGTAGTCGGCGCCGTCCTGGGTCTCCAGCAGCATGTTCAGGCTCATCATCAGGCCCACCGCGTTGACCCGCCGCTCGTCGTCGATGATCGTGTCGTAGACGATCAGTGCGCCGCCGTCGGGCAGTGCGTCGTAGACCCGGCTCAGCAGGAGGCGCCTGGCCGGCAACCCCCAGTCGTGCAGGATGCGGCCCAGTACGTACACGTCCGCGGCGGGCAGCGGATCGGTGAAGAAGTCGCCGCCGTGGAAGCTCACCCGGTCGCTCAGCCCCCGGCTGGCGATAAACTCCTCGAAGACCGGCCCGACCGGCGGCAGGTCGAAGCCGATCCCGCGCAGGTGGGTGTGGTGCAGCGCGAGCTGGGCGGGCACCATGCCCTGGGCGGCGCCGAGGTCACAGAACACCTGGTGCTGGTCCCACGGGAACTTGTCGGCCAGCGCGGTGGCCGGGCCGAGGCTGACTCCGCTCATCGCGGCAAGGAACTCGCGCAGGCTCTCCGGGTGCGCGTAGAGCGCCGTGAACATGTCCTGTGCCTCGGCCCCGTTCTGCGGCTGCCCGGTGCGCAGCCCCTCGGTCAGTGACGCCCACAGCGGGTAGCTGCGCGTGTTCTGCAGCTCCAGCAGCCCGCCCATGTAGGTCGGCCTGGCAGGGTCGAGGAACAGGCCGGTCTCGACGGTGTTGCGGTAGCCGTGCTGGTCCCGGTCGAGCATGCCGAGCGCGACCAGTGTGTCGAAGAAGTCCCGCGCCGCGCGGGGGTGCAGGCCGAGCCGGTTCCGCAGCTCCTCGGCCGTGGCCGGACCGTCGGCCAACGCCGCGAACACGCCCAGCTCGACAGCGCTGAACAGCGTCTTGGTCGCCCAGTAACCCCGGGTGAGCTCCATGATCCGGGCCGGGGTCGGGACGGGTGTCCGCCTCGGTACCGGGGCGGACGGCCGCGCCCTCGGCTCGGTGACCTCGACCGGGTCCGGGAGTTCGCCGCGCGCCAGTGCGTCCGAGCCGCTCAATGCACCGCTCCTGACCGATCGGAGGTGCCGGGGCCCGCTGCCGGGCGCGACGATGCCCAGCCGAGGGCGTCGGTCGTCGAGGGTAGGTCGCGCCGACGGCGGATGGCCAGCGAAAACCGGTCGGGTGGTTCCGACTGCCAGTGCGTTTCGGCGGCGGTTGATCTGGAATAGTCGCACCGCTGCCGATCTGAAGGAGATGGAGAAACACGTGACCACGTCGATTCTCGCGCTCGAACCGGGATTCTTCCGGGTGATCGGCGGCGGCCTCGGCGCCATCGTGCTGTACGCGCTGGTCGGGCTGCTGCTGATGTTGCTCGGCTTCTACGCGATCGACCTGACCACGCCGGGCAAGCTGAACCAACTGGTCCGGGAGGGCCGGCCGAACGCCGTCGCGGTGACCGCCTTCGGCATGGTCAGCATGGCGTTCATCATCGTGGTGGCGATCTACGGCTCGTCCGGGAGGCTGCTCGAGGGCCTGCTCGCTTCGCTGATCTTCGGCCTGGTCGGGATCGTGGTGCAGGCGATCGCGGTGCGGATCCTGGAGTGGGTGACCGGTATCGACATCGGCGACGTGCTGGCCGCCGAGGAGCGCCGCCCGCAGGCGTTCGTGGTGTGCGCCGCGCACATCGCCCTCGGTCTGGTCGTCGCGGTCGCCATTCTGTAGCGGCCGTGGTGCGGCGTCGGAACGGTTGAGCCGAATGAGTCCGCGAACAGGCGCTGACTAGGCTGTCTTGCTGTGATCGACCTGAAATTGCTTCGTGACGACCCGGAAGCGCTGCGCGCCTCGCAGCGGGCCCGCGGCGAGGACCCGGGTGCCGTGGATGCACTGTTGGCCGCCGACGAGAGTCGCCGGGAGGCCGTCGGGCGGGCCGACACGCTGCGTGCCGAGCAGCGTCAGCTGGGCAAGAAGATCGGCCAGGCGCGCGGCGACGAGCGCACCGAGCTGCTGGTCTACGGCAAGGAGCTGGCCGCCCAGGTCAAGGCCGCCGAGGCGGCGCAGGCCGAGGCCGACGAGGGGCTCACCGCCGCTCAGCGCGCGCTGCCGAACCTGGTCATCGACGGGGTGCCGGCGGGCGGCGAGGACGACTACGTGGTGCTCGAGCACGTGGGCACCCCGCGCGAGTTCGACTTCCCGGTGCGTGACCACGTGGAGCTGCTCGAGAGCCTCGGCGGCCTGGACAGCGAGCGCGGCGCGAAGGTGGCCGGCGCCCGGTTCTACTTCCTCACCGGGATCGGCGCGCAGCTGCAGCTGGCGCTGCTCACTATGGCGATGAACAAGGCGATCGCCGCCGGGTTCACCATGATGATCCCGCCGGTGCTGGTCAAGCCGGAGATCATGGAGGGCACCGGGTTCCTGGGTGCGCACGCCGCCGAGGTGTACCGGCTGCGCGACGACGACCTGTACCTGGTCGGCACCAGCGAGGTGCCGCTGGCCGGCTACCACTCCGGCGAGATCCTGGACCTGAGCGCCGGCCCGAAGCGCTACGCCGGGTGGTCGACCTGTTTCCGCCGGGAGGCCGGCAGCTACGGCAAGGACACCAGGGGCATCATCCGGGTGCACCAGTTCGATAAGATCGAGATGTTCTCCTACTGCCCGCCGGACGACGCCGAAGCGGAGCACCAGCGGCTGCTCGGCTGGGAGCGGGAGATGCTGGCCGCCGTCGACGTGCCGTACCGGGTGATCGACACCGCCGCCGGTGACCTGGGCGCCAGCGCCGCGCGTAAGTTCGACTGCGAGGGCTGGGTGCCGTCGCAGGGCCGGTACCGGGAGCTGAGCTCGACGTCGAACTGCACCACGTTCCAGGCGCGGCGGCTCAACGTCCGGTACCGCGATGGCGACGGCCGCAACCAGGTCGTGGCCACCCTGAACGGCACGCTGGCGACCACCCGGTGGATCGTGGCCATCCTGGAGAACCACCAGCGGCCGGACGGCTCGGTGACCGTGCCCGCGCAGCTGCGCCCGTTCCTCGGCCAGGACGTGCTCACCCCGGTGTGAGCACCCCGAACGGTCAGAACGGGCCGGTCAGCTCGCCGAGGCGGTCGGTGAGGCGCAGGTTCTCGGTGTAGTCAACCGGGCAGGCGATGATCGACACGCCGTCGTAGTCCAGCGCCTCGCGCAGTGTCGGCAGCAGTTCGCCGGCCGAACTGATCTGGTGGCCGCGTGCGCCGAAGCTCTCCGCGTACTTGACGAAGTCCGGGTTGCCGAACTTGACGTGGCTGTGTCGGCCGAGCTCCAGGTTCATCTTCCACTCGATCAGCCCGTACGAGTCGTCCACCCAGACCAGCACGGTCAGCGGGATGTTCTCCCGGATCGCGGTCTCGATCTCCTGCGAGTTCATCAGGAACGCGCCGTCACCGACCGAGGCCAGCACCTTGCGGTCCGGGTGCACCAGGTGCGCGGCCAGCGCGCCGGGCAGCGCGAAGCCCATGGTGGACAGCCCGTTGGAGATCAGGCAGGTGTTCGGCGCGTAGGTCGGGTAGAGCCGGGCCATCCACATCTTCACCGCGCCGGTGTCGGCGAGCACGATGTCCTCGCGGCCCAGCGCGGCCCTGGTGTCGGCCACCACCCGCTGCGGGACCAGCGGGAACCGGTCGTCTGTGGCGCCGCGCTCGAGCTCGTCGGTGAGCAGCTGGCGGATCTTGCTGGCGCCGGTGCCACCCGCGAACGGGCCGGCCACCGCGGTGCCCAGCGCGGCCAGCGAGTGCGAGATGTCGCCCTCGATGCCCACCGCGACCGGGTAGTGGTCGTCCACCTCGGCAGCGAACCGGTGCACGTGGATGATCTGCTTGTCCCGCCCGGGATTGATCTTGACGGGGTCGAACTCCTGCAGCTCGTAGCCGACCGCGACGACCACGTCGGCGGCGTCGAAACCGAAGTTCGCGTAGTCGTGGCGCATGAAGCCGACCGCGCCGAGGGCGTTCGGGTGGTCGTCCGGGAAGACCCCCTTGCCGTGGAACGTGGTGGCCACCGGCACGCCCCACTGCTCGGCCAGCGCGAGCAGCGCGGCGCCCGCGTCATCCCGGGCCGCACCGTGCCCGGCCAGCAGGATCGGGGCCTTCGCGCCGGCCAGCACCGCCGCGGCGCGCCGAATCTGCGCCGGCGACGGCTCCTCGGCGCGCACCCGGTTGATCGGCAGCGGCACGACGCCGTCCGGGACCGGTGCCGACTCCACGTCCTCCGGGATGGCCAGGTAGGTGGCGCCGGGGCGCTCGGTCTGCGCGGTCTTGAACGCGCGGCGCAGCATCTCCGGCACGGCGGCCGGCGCGGGCACCATGTCGGACCACTTGGTGATCGGGCGGAACATCCGGACCAGGTCCACCACCTGGTGCGACTCCTTGAAGATCCGGTCAAGGCCGACCTGGGCGGACAGCGCGAGCAACGGGGTGGAGTTGGTGGTCGCGTCGGCCACCCCGAGCTGCAGGTTGATCGCGCCCGGACCGAGGGTGGCCGAGCAGACCCCGGCCTTGCCGGTGAGCCGGCCGTAGATCTCGGCCATGAACGACGCGGCCTGCTCGTGCCGGGTCAGCAGGTAGCGGATGCTCGAGGTGCTCAGCGCGTCGATCAGCCCGATGTTCTCCTCACCGGGGATGCCGAAGACGTACTCCACCCCCTCCGCCTCGAGGATCTGCACGATGAGCTGGGCGATGGTGGGCTGGGCCGGATCCGTCACTCGGCCCAGCGTAGGCCCCTTGACCCGCGGTCGCAGGCAGGACGCAGGCAGGCAACCTCACCTCGTCAGCGTGATGGGCCGGGACAGGTTGCGGTCCGGCGCCGGCTGCCGGGCGACCCGGGTGCACGATGGCTCACAGCTCCGCCCCGGAGGTGAGCCGTTGCGCACACCGTCGCCGCGGCACCCTCGTCGGAGAGCACCCGCTCCGTAAGCTGGGACCGTGCAGCAGCCCCGTTTGGTCGCCTCGGACGTGGACGGCACGCTACTGGCGACCCTGCAGCCCAGCGCGCGCACGATCGCCACGGTCGCCAAGGTGCTGGCGAGCGGCACCCCGTTCGTGCTGGTCACCGGCCGGCCGCCGCGCTGGATCCCGCCGATCGCGAACTACCTGCCCGGCCTCGGTACCGCCGTGTGCGCCAACGGGGCGGTGCTCTACGACATCCCCACCGACCGGGTGCTGTGCGCCGAGACCCTGCAGCCGGCCCTGCTGGGCGAGCTGGCGCGGACCTGCTCCCGCCTGCTGCCCGGGGCGTGGCTCGCGGTGGAGCGGGTCGGCAGGGGCGCATTCGACGACATCGAGGGCCAGTTCCTCTGCGAGGTCGACGTGCGGCTGCGTCAGCCCGAGGCGTACAAGAGCGTCTGGTCCAGTTCGCAGCACACGGCCGTGCCCCGCGAGCAGCTGCTCGACGCCCCGGCGATCAAACTGCTGGTCAAGGACCCGGCCCGGAGCAGCGACGAGCTCAGCGCGATCCTGACTCCGGCACTCGGCGGCGCCGTCGACCTCACCTTCGCCAGTTCCAACGGGTTGGTTGAGATGGCGCCGGCCGGGGTAACCAAGGCGACCGGGCTGGCGGCGGTGGCCGCGGCGGCAGGGGTGGCCCAGGCGGATGTGATCGCGTTCGGGGACATGCCCAACGACGTGGACATGCTGCGCTGGGCCGGGCACGGGGTGGCGATGGGCAACGCCCACCCGGACGTGCTCGCGGTGGCCGACGAGGTGACCGCGCGCAACACCGACGACGGCGTGGCACTGGTACTGGAGCGCTGGTTCTGAGCCAAGTGCGGCGGGATCCGGCGCTCCGCGTAGCATCGGCCCCTGCCTGGAATTGCTCTTAGGCACCTGCTCATGCCCCGACCTCCTGGAGGCGTCCGGAGTGGCCGAACCGCTGGCTGCCCACAACGGGACGACCGCGGCTGCGCCCACTGGGACCACCGCGATCGACCACGACCCGTCGCGAGCCGCCGAGACGAGGCTGCTCGGCGCGGTACAGCGCCGGCTGCACGCGCCGGCCGTGGTCCGGGTCGCGCGGGGCATGTCGCTGTTCGGTGAGCACGCCGCCGGCTGGCTGGCGATCGGCGTACTGGGTGCCGCGGTGGACCGGCCGCGGCGGCGGGACTGGCTCTACGCCGCCGGTGGGATCGCCGTCGCGCACGGTGCGTCCATCGCGGTCAAGCGCGTGGTGCGCCGTCCCCGCCCGAACGACCCGG
The DNA here is from genome assembly GCF_052566575.1 of Pseudonocardia sp. Cha107L01. Lineage (NCBI taxonomy): Bacteria > Bacillati > Actinomycetota > Actinomycetes > Pseudonocardiales > Pseudonocardiaceae > Pseudonocardia > Pseudonocardia sp. Cha107L01. The sequence continues at coordinate 954,735 of NZ_CP199579.1, read as the reverse complement.
CGGTCCAGGTGCTCGTCGGCACCCCGAGCCGGTTGAGTTTCCCGTCCTCGCACGCCAGTTCGACCACGGCGGCCGCGGTGCTGTTCGGTGCGCTGCTCGGGCGCCGGCTGACCCCGGCGCTGGTGCCGCCGATGCTGCTGTCCCGGCTGGTCCTCGGCGTGCATTTCCCTACTGATGTGCTGGCCGGGTCCGCGCTGGGCGCGACCGTGGCCGCACTGACTCCTCGGCTGGCCAGGTGGCGGCGCACTGTCGCACCGGACGCCGTCGAGGGATCGGCGGAGCGATGACCACAACTTCCCCGCCGGCCGCGAGCCCGGAGTCGCCCGTGCGCCGACCCCTGTCCTCGGTCAGTGGCCTGGTCAAGGCGATGCGGCCGCGGCAATGGCTGAAGAACGTGTTGGTGCTGGCCGCGCCGCTGGCGAGTGCCGACCTGGTCCAGGTCGCCGTGCTGGAGAAGGTCGGGTTGGCGTTCGTCGCCTTCTGCATGGCCGCCTCGGCGGTGTATCTGATCAACGACTCGGTGGATGTCGCGGAGGACCGGGCGCACCCGGTGAAGCGGCATCGGCCGATCGCGGCCGGCCTGGTGCCGGTGAAGCTGGCGGTTGCCACCTCGGCGGTCCTGTTCGTGGGTTCGCTGGCGGTGGCCTGGCTGGCCTCGATGCAGCTGCTGATCGTGATCGCGGTGTATATCGCTGTGCAGCTGGGTTACTGCTTCGGCCTCAAGCACCAGCCGGTGATCGATATCTGCATCGTGGCGTCGGGTTTCCTGATCCGGGCCATCGCCGGTGGTGCCGCGTCGAACATCCCGCTGTCGCAGTGGTTCCTGCTGGCCGCCGGGTTCGGGTCGCTGTTCATGGTGGCCGGCAAGCGGTACGCGGAGTTCGAGCTGGCCAGCCGGACCGGTGCGAAGATCCGCAAGTCGCTGGAGCGCTACTCGGCGTCCTATCTGCGGTTCGTCTGGACGCTGTCGGCCACCGTGCTGATCATGACCTACGGGTTGTGGGCGTTCGAGATCCGCGCCGCGCACCACAACTCGGTGTGGTCGGTGATCTCCATCGTGCCGTTCGTGGTGGCCGTGCTGCGCTACGCGGTCGATGTGGACGGCGGCAACGGCGGCGAGCCCGAGGAGATCGCCATCGGCGACCGGGTGCTGCAGGTGCTCGCGGTGCTCTGGCTGTGCGCACTGGTCGTCGCGGTGTACGTGTGACTTTCGCAGGACCTGTGACTGGGGTGGCTCGATGAGCACGACCGAAGGTTCCTCCTACACCGAGCGGCTGGCCCGCCTGGAAGGCGCGCGCTGGAAGCGGCTGCTGGACGTGCAGGCGCCGTACCGGCGGAACCTGCGCCGCCTGGTCGGCGACCGCGCGGTGCTGGACGTGGGCTGTGGCATCGGCCGCAACCTCGCCAACCTCGGCCCCGGCAGTGTCGGCGTGGACCACAACGCGCACTCGGTGGCCTACTGCCGCGAGCGCGGTATGACCGCGTACACACCCGACGACTTCCGCGCCTCCGCGCACGGGGCGCCGCGCTCGTTCGACGGGCTGCTGGCCGCGCACCTGGTCGAGCACATGGACCAGCCCTCGGCGCTCGAGGTGGTCGGCTCGTACCTGCCTTCGCTGCGACCCGGCGCGGTGGTCGTGGTGATCACCCCGCAGGAGCGCGGTTACGCCAGCGACGCCACCCACGTCCGGTTCTGCGGCTTCGACGAGGTGGCCGAGCTGTACGCCACCCTGGGGCTGACCGTCCGCGAGCAGACGTCGTTCCCGCTGCCGCGCTGGGCCGGCAAGCTGTTCACCTACAACGAGTTCGTCACCGAGGGCTCGATCGGCTGAGCACCGCCGGAGCGGACCTCGGGCCCGCCGGCGGTGCGCGCCCGGGTCTCGGCGCGCAGGGTCAGCGTCATCAACAGGCAGACCAGCGTCGGGGCCACCAACTGCGCGGCCACCGCCGCGCTCAGCGGTGCGATCGGCGCGAACAGCAGGCCGACGAACAGCGCCGAGGCCACCACCCAGATCGCCATCGCGGCCCGGTTGCGGCCCAACGCGACCAGCGCGGGCTGCAGGATCTGCGCGGCCATCATGGCCACCGTGCTGATCCCGAGCAGCGCGGCGACCAGGCGGGACAGTTCGGTCGGCGCGTGGAACAGCACCCGGGACGCCCAGGGGCCGAGCAGCCCGGCAGCCAATACCCCGGGCAGGCCGACGGCGGCCACCGCGAGCAGCGCGGTGCGCACCTGGCGCCGGACCAGACCCAGGTCACCCCGCTCCGCGGCCGCGGTGAGCGCGGGCAGCAGGAACGCCTGCACCGGCGCGAACAGGAACAGTGGGATCCGGGCCAGCAGGAACAGGGACACGAAGCTCGCGGCCAGCTCGGCGTCGGCGCGGTCGGTCCCCAGCCGGGAGGTCAGCACCACCGGGCCGAGGTTGACCACCAGCAGGGTCAGGCTGGAGGCACAGGCGAGCGAGGCGACCGAGGCGGCCATTCGGGGCAACCGGACCGGTGCGCCGCCCGGGGCGTCGATCGCCGAGGCGCCGCTGGCAGCGCCCGCCGGGATCCGCGCCGCCGGGCTCGGGCTGTCCGGGTTGCGGGTGGTCGGCTGATCGGGCCGGCGCAGGGCGGGCAGGGTGACCGCGGCGGCCACCGCGCAGCCGAGCGCGAAGACGAAGCCGAACCGGTCCGCGGTGGCCCAGCCGATCAACGCCAGCGCCACGCAGGGCAGCAGCCGCCCCAGCCCCTCACCGGCCAGGCTGATGCCGTACCACTGGAACCGTCGCTGACCGGCGAAGATGCCGCGCAGCAGGTAGGCGGCCGCCGCGCCGAGCACGGCCACCACGGTGGCGGCCAGCAGGGCGGTGTGGCCGGCGAACGCGCGGGGCACCAGCAGCGGCCCCAGCGCGAGAACCACCAGCGACATGAACACCGCGAGCCCGGCGGCGACCACGGTGGCCGCGCGCACCGCCGGCGCGGGGTCGACGCCGGCGGCCAGCCGGGCGCTCACCTCGTGGTTGGTCTGCTGCTCGACGGCGGCGAACACACCGGGTCCGACGATCGCGGTGAGCAGGAACATCGAGGCCGCGGCTGCGTAGTCGCGCGGATTCAGGGTATGCCCAGCTAGTGCGAGCACGACGTACGCCGCGAGCCCGACGAGGGCCAGCCCGCCGCCGACCGGCGCGATGCTGGCCAGTCGGGCGCGCAGCTGGCTCCGGTTCGCCACCCGGCAGACAGTACGCCGGGCGGCCCGGTAGTCCGGGAGCAGGCGCCCGGGTGGCGGTGGATGTCCGCCGGTCGGGGCCCTGTGACCGGACGGCGTTGCCAAACTGTGATCAGGTTGTGGAGGGGCATCCAGAGCCGGCTGCCGGGGGCCACTATCCTGCCGCCGTGTTGGTCGACGTCATGGTGCCCGCTTACGGCGACGGGGCGCACCTCCGCGAGACGGTGGCCAGCGTCCTCGCCCAGGGCGACCCGAGCTGGCGGCTGACCGTGGTCGACGACGGCGTCGCGGTCGGCCGGGACCCCGGGCTGGGGCCGTGGCTGGCCGGGCTCGGCGACGAGCGGGTGCGCTACCTGGCCAACCCGGTGCGCCTCGGCATCAACCGCAACTTCCAGCGCTGCGCCGAGCTCAGCAGCGCCGAGCTGGTGGTGATCCTGGGCGCCGACGACCGGTTGCTGCCCGACTTCGTGGCCCGGGTGCGGCGGCTCGCCGAGCAGTACCCGGCCGCCGCCTTCCTGCATACCGGCGCCCGGATCGTGGACGAGGCCGGCCACCCGACCACGCCGCTGGTCGACCGGGTCAAGGCGCGCACCTCGATCCGGGTCCGGGACAGCGCCGAGGTGGGTGGCGAGCGGCTCGCGGCGTCCCTGCTGCGCGGCAACTGGATGTACTTCCCGAGCGTGGTGTTCCGCCGGGCGGCGCTGGTCGAACACGGTTTCCGGCCGGGCTTCGACATCGTCCTCGATCTCGACCTGTACCTGCGCATCCTGCGCGGCGGTGGGACCGCGGTGCTGTGCGAGCGGCCCGGCATCGAGTACCGTCGGCACTCCGCCAGCCTGTCCTCGGCGCGCGCCGACGACGGTTCCCGGTTCATCGAGGAGCGCGCGTTCTTCACCGAGGCGGCCGCCGAGCTGACCGCCCACGGGTGGCCGAGGGCGGCGCGGGCGGCGCGCTGGCACCTGACCTCCCGGCTGCACGTGCTGTGCAAGCTGCCCGGCCTGCTCGTGGCGGGCAATCTCGGCGGCGCGCGGACCATGTTGCGCGGCGCACTCAGCACCGTCCCGGCCGGCCTGCCGGACGGCGCCGGGCCCGGCGAAGGAGTGCACACCCGATGACGTCGACCGAAGCCACCGAAGAGGCAGAGAGCACCGGGCCGGTGACCGCTGAAGAGTTGACCGAAGGTCAGGTCCCCGCCGGGCTGGCGGAGGCGACCGAGAAGGTCAGCCCCGCCGCGGCGGCCGCGCTGATCGAGCTGTCCGTCGTGCTGCCCTGCCTGAACGAGGCCGAGACGCTGGCGACCTGTGTGCGCAAGGCGCAGGCCTCGCTGCAGCGGCTCGGCGTCACCGGCGAGGTCGTGGTGGCCGACAACGGCTCCACCGATGGTTCCCAGGACATCGCCAGGGCACACGGTGCCCGGGTGGTGGACGTGCCCCGGCGCGGTTACGGCGCCGCGCTGATGGCCGGCATCTCCGCCGCGCACGGCGAGTACGTGCTGATGGCCGACGCGGACGACAGTTACGCGCTGGACGACCTGGACGACTTCGTGGCCGCGCTGCGCGACGGGGCCGACCTGGTGATGGGCAACCGGTTCAAGGGTGGCATCGAGGCCGGCGCCATGCCGTTCCTGCACCGCTACCTCGGCAACCCGGTGCTGTCGCGGATGGGTCGGCTGCTGTTCCGGATCCCGGTCCGCGACTTCCACTGCGGGATCCGGGCGTTCCGCCGCGACCGCATGATCGAGCTCGGGCTGCGCACCTCGGGCATGGAGTTCGCCAGCGAGATGGTGGTGCGGGCCTCGCTCGCCCAGCTGAAGATCGTCGAGGTGCCGACCACGCTGCGCCCCGACGGGCGGAGCCGCTCCCCGCACCTGCGCACCTGGCGGGACGGCTGGCGGCACCTGCGCTTCCTGCTCGCGTTCAGCCCACGCTGGCTGCTGTTCTACCCGTCGCTGGCGCTGCAGGGCATCGGGCTGGCCGGGTTGGTCTGGCTGGCGGTCGGCCCGCAGATGGTCGGCGATGTCGGTTTCGGGCCGCACAGCATGCTGGCCTGCGCCACCATGTTCATGCTCGGCGTGCAGGGCCTCGGGCTGGCGGTGATCTCCCGGTCCTACGCGAGCCACCTCGGTCTGCTGCTGCCCTCGGCGCGGCTGGCCAGGATGGTGTCCCGGTTCTCGCTGGAGCGTGGGCTGCTGATCGGCGGCCTGCTGTTCCTGCTCGGTACGGCCTGCTTCCTGGTCGCGCTGACGTCATGGGGGGCCACCGGGTTCGGCGCGCTGGACGCCTCGGACACGATGCAGGTGCCGATCATCGGCATGGTGCTGACGGTGACCGGCTTCCAGGTGATCATCGTCAGCTTCACGATGGCGCTGACCCGGATCGGCGAGGACTAGAGCGGGTCGCTCGCTCGCCCCGGGTTCCCAGGTCGAGGGAGTGACTCGGGCGCGTCCGCGGGTCCCCGGTCAGTCCAGCGCGGGCCAGAGATGCGCCCACGGCGCGGCCGCCTCGAACGCGGCGGAGGCGCCCAGCACGGCACCGTCAGCCAGGTGCCGCCCGATGATCTGCAGGCCGACCGGCAGGCCGGACGAGGTGAAGCCGGCCGGCACGGTCGCCGCCGGCTGGCCGGTCATGTTGATCGGGTAGGTGAACCCCAACCACGAGGTGGCCGGCACAAAACGCCCGTCGATAATCTCCGGCCCCTGCATGTGCACCGGGAACGGCGGTACCGCCAGCGTCGGGGTCAGGAACAGGTCGTAGTCGGCCATGAACCGCCACATCCGGTTGTTCACCGCCTTGCGGACCATCCCCGCCGTGGTCAGTTCCGCCGCCGTCCACGGCCGGCGCACCAGTTCCACCAGGTGCGGCGACATCTCGGCGCCGTGCTCGTCGACCATCGCGCGCATGCCGGCCAGGTCGGTGTCCGCGACGACCAGACCCCAGAAGCTGTCGAACGGGTTCTCCCAGCCCGGGTCGGCCTGCTCGACGACGCAGCCCAGGTCCTTCTCGAACACCGCCGCCGCCCTGGCCGCAATCTCCCGGACCTCCGGGTCCACGGCCAGGTAACCGAGGTCCGGGCTGAACGCGACCCGCAACCCGCTCAGGCCGTCCGACCGCGCCTCGGCCACCGAACCCAACCAGTCCACGTCCCCGGCCGGCAGCGAGTGCCGGTCCCGGGGGTCCGGGCCGGCCAGCACCGACATCATCAGCGCCGCATCGGCCACGGTCCGGGTCATCGGCCCGAGGTGCTCCAGGCTCTCCCAGCTGGAGACGCCGGGGTACCGCTCGTCCCGGCAGCCGGGGTACAGCGGGATCCGGCCCATTGAGCCCTTGAACCCGTAGATGCCGCAGTGCGCCGCCGGGATGCGCACCGAGCCGCCGCCGTCGCTGCCCAGCGCGACCGGGCCGATGCCGCTGGCCACCGCCGCGCCGGAGCCCGCACTGGAGCCGCCCGAGGTCATGTCCGTGTTCCACGGGTTCCGGGTGGTCGCCGAGATCGGGCTGTGGCCCACCCCGCTGTAGCCAAGCTCCGGCACGTTGGTCTTGCCCAGGATGACCGCGTCCGCCGCGAGGATCCGTTCCACGGCCACGTCGTCCTCGTCGGGCACGAAGTCCCGGTAGGCCGGCGAGCCCATGGCGGTGCGGATGCCCTTGGTCGCGATCAGGTCCTTCACGCCGACCGGTACGCCGGCCAGCGGGCCGACCGTTTCACCCCGGGCGAGTTTCTCGCCGACCTGGCGCGCCTGCTCCCTGGCCAGCTCCGGGGTGGGCGTGCAGAAGGCGTGCAGCAGCGGGTCGAGGCGCTCCTGCCGGGCCAGTACCGCCTCGGTCACCTCCATCGGGGACAGCTCCCCCTGCCGGATGTTGTGCACCAGCTCGGTGGCGGACAGCTGGCAGATCTCGTCCGGCGAGCTCATCGGGTGGTCTCCCCGGCCGGCACCGAGTCGGTATCGGGGACGGCGGTAGCGGCGCCGGTGGAACTGCCGGCGAACCGTGTGATGACCAGGTAGGCGAGTGTCGCGGCCACGATGCCGGCGATGGCCTCGGCGTACTGCGGGGCGGTGAAGTGCACGACCGCGGCCACCACCGCGCCGATCGCCCACGCGGCGAACGCGGTCGGCCGGAACGTGGCGGTCGCGCGGTGCTCGGTGCGGCGGCGCAGCAGCACCTGGTCGGTGATCAGTACCGCGCCGATCGGCGGTACGAACACGCCCAGGATGTTCAGCCAGTCGGCGAACAGCGTCCACACCCCGGCCACCGCGGCCACCACTCCGATGATGCCGAGGATGACGGTGAGCAGCCGCATCTTGCTCGCGGTGATGTGGCTCCAGCCGACCGCCCCGTTGTACAGGCAGTGGGTGCACACCGAGCCCAGGTTGATGAACACGAAGACGACAGCGAGCGCGGTGAGCAGCGGGTGGTGCCCGACCAGGATGCCCAGGAAGTCGCCGCCGTTCTTGTCCGGGTCGGTGGCCGCGCCGGCCGCCACGATCACCCCGCCGACCGCCATCGAGACGAAGTTGGCCAGCGGGAACGCCGTGGCGCTCGCGCCGACCGCGTGCCGTCCGGAGCGCGACCAGCGGGTGAAGTCGGCGGTCATGGTGCCGGAGTCGGCGAACCCGGCGACGGTCATCGTCACCGCGGCGCCGATGCTCAGTACGGTCGCTCCCGGGTGTCCGCCGTACCCGAGCACGCCACCGAGACCCCGCTGCGAGGCGACGAATCCGATCGCCACGGCGGCGAGCACGATGAACAGCGGGGCGGCCACCGCGCCGAGGATGGCCAGCGCGCGGATCCCGACGAAGGTGACCGCGATGTACAGCACTCCGGCGAGCAGGATGGTGCCCGGCTCGTTCCAGCCCAGTGTGCTGTGCAGGGTGGCCCCGGTGAGCCCGGTCTGGAAGGCGAACCAGCCGATCACGATGGTGGACAGGAATCCGGAGGCGATCGCGTAGCCCCGGCTGCCGAAGGTGGACTTGGCGACGATGGCGAAGTTGCGCCCGGTCGAACCGGCAAGGTGGCTGAGCAGGCCGACGTAGAGCATCAGCACCAGGTTGCCGACCAGGATCGCGAGCAGCCCCCGGACCAGGCCGAGCCCGTAGACGATCACACCGCCGAACACCGCGTTGGTCAGGATCATCGGGAAGCCGAACCACACCGCCGCCACCGACAGCCAGGACCGCCGGTGCGTGGCGGGCACGGGTTCGTGCTCGAACTCCGAGGTCAGCCCGTGGGCCTCGGTGGCGGCGGGACTGTTGGTGACCGCGGTCATCGGGTGCCGCCCTCGGTGTCCGGCGCTGTATACGCAGCTGTATCCATGCCAGTCACGGTAAGAACCGTCGGTTTCGGCACTAGGCGTCTCCGGTAACGAGCCCGTTGCCGGATCGTCTGACGATCATGCTGTCGTTTCACCTGTCCGTAACACCGGCTCGTTAACGTCCAAGCCATGGATACGTCGCTGTATACGGACGGCGCGGATCGGGGCGGTGGCCGGGCGCGGTCCACCTCACTGCGGGAGCAGGTGTACGAGGACCTGCGCGGACGGCTGATGATGGGCGAGTTCGGCGCGCAGGACCGGCTCGGTGAGGAGCGGCTCGCCGCCGAGCTCGGGGTGTCCCGGACACCGGTGCGGGAGGCGTTGATCCGGCTGGCGGCCGACGGGCTGCTGGTGCGCCAGGACAGCGGCTACTACCCGGTGCTGCCGGACCTGACCGAGCTGCGCGACCTCTACGAGCTGCGGGTGACCATCGAGCTGCGCGGGCTGGCCAGGGCCATGGAGCCGGACGCCGTGCGGCACGACCCGGCGGCGTTGGACACGCTGCTGCAGGCCTGGCGGGCGCTGGCCGCCGAGCCGCCGGCGCCGGACCCCCGGTTCGTGCTGCTCGACGAGGACTTCCACCTCACGCTGTGCCGGGCGGCCGGCAACCCGGTGCTGGCGGCCGCGCTGGAGACGGTGAACGCGCGGATCCGGCCGGTCCGGATGTACGACTTCCTCACCGCCGACCGGATCGAGCTCACCATCGCCGAGCACCTGGAGATCCTCGAGCTGACGTTGGCCGGCCGCCTCGCCGAGGCACTCACCGCGCTGCACCGCCACGTCGGCGAGTCGATGGAGGTGGTCGAGCAGCGGGTGGTGCGCGCGCTCACCGCGATGGCCCGCCACCGCGGCCGTCCCTGACGCCCCGCCCGTAGAGCGGCGGCCGCTGCTCAACCCGCCGCCCGGCGCCAATTGGGTAACTACGCAGCCGGGCTGATCGGGTACTCGGCATCGTTCGGTTTACTCTTCGGCGGAGGTTGGGAACGGGCGAGGAGGAGGCGAGGGAGGTCACCGGTCTAGGCGTGGTTCTTGTCGCCGCCGCCACCGTCTACGGGCCCGGCCTGGTGTTGCTGCTCGCGCTCGGGGTGCGCCAGGGCGTGGTGTTGCTGGGCGCAACGCCGGCCGCCTCGGTGGGCGTCGCGCTGCTCACCGCGTGCGGTTGCGCGGTGCTCGGGGTGCCATTCGAACCGAAGACACTGCTGGTCGGCACCGTGTTGCTGGCCGTGGTCGGCGGTCTGCTCGGCTGGCTGCTGCTCGGCCGGGGACTGGGCCTCGGCGCACTGGCGCGGCGGGTGGCGGCCGGTCCGGGACCGATCGGACGCGGTCGGGTCGGCCGGAACGTGCGCCGCCTCGGTTCGCGGCGCTGGGTGCCGGCGGGCTGGCGGTTCGGTGGCCCCCCGGCCACGCTGCCCGAGCCGACCGCCCGCCCGCTGCTGCCGCCGCTCGGCACGCTGACCGGGCGGTTCGCCCAGCTGGCCGGTGCCGTACTGGTGCTCCTCGGCGCCGGGTTCGTGCTGCGCGCCTGGTACCAGGGGTTCGGCACCTGGAGCACCTACAACCAGGACCACGACCCGATCCTGCACTCGGTACTCACCGCCTACATCGAGCGCACCGGGCGGGGCGCGCCGTGGCAGATCATGCCGGCAGACGTGCTGACCGGCGGCCGGACCGTCTACTACCCGGACGGGTTCCACCTGCTCGCGGCGACCATCGGCTCCGTGTTCGGCGACCCGGTGGTCGGCATGAACGGGGCCATCGCGATGGTGGCCGGCGCGGCGTGGACCACGAGTGCGGCGGCGCTGGGCGCGGTGGCGGTGCGCTGGCTGCGGGCCGACGCCGGCTGGATGGCGTTGGGCGCCGGTGTCACGTCGGTGATCGCCGCCGGGCTGTTCCGCCCCGGAGCGCAGCTGGCCAGGGACAACGGGCTGCTGCCGAACGCCAGCGCGCTGGTGCTGGTGCCCGGGGTGCTGGCGGCGATCCTGCTGGTGCGGCCGAAGGCGTGGGGTACCGCGCTGGGCATCGGGGTGGCCTGCGCCGGGATCGTCACGGTGCACCCCAGCTCCGGGTTGTCCGTCGGCCTGAGCGTGCTGGTCTGCTGGTTGGCGCTGCTGTGCAGCCGGGACGGCCGGGCCATGCTGCGCGCGCAGTGGTCGGTGCTGGTCCTGCTGCTGGCGGCGGGCGGACTGGTCGCGCTGCCGGTGCTGCGGGGCGCGCTCGCGGTGAGTGGCCGGATCGAGGCGTTCCCGCCGGACAGTCCGCACGTGCCGATCGTGCGCGCGCTGGGCTCGGTGCTGCCGCTGATGTACGGCGGCATGTTCGACCTCAGGTCCATGGTGCAGGTGTGGCCGACCCTGCTGCTCGTCGTCGGCGTGGGCACCACGCTGGTGTTCGCCAGGGCACTGCCGCTGGTGGCGGCCTGGGTGACCTGGGTGGTGATCACCCTGCTGGCCTACCGCAACCCCACCGGAATCACCGCCCCGATCCTCGGCTTCTTCTACAACAGTGCCGGCCGGGTGCAGACGCATGTGGCGCTGTTCGCCCCGGCGCTGGCCGGCCTCGGTGTCTTCGGGCTGCTCATCGCGCTGATGATGGCGGCCCGGGCGGTGCGGTTGCCGGGCGCGCTGGCCAGGTTCAGCCCGCCGCGCCCCCGGCTGGTCGGCGCGTTCGGGGTGCTGGCGCTGCTGCTGATGATGTTCGGCTACCTGGCCGGGCCGACCGGCCGCTACCTGCAGACCACCTCCGAGGCACTGGCCCAGCGCTGGTCGCAGCCGCAGCTGATGCGGGTGGATGCCGAGGACAGGGCGGCGGCGGACTGGCTGAAGCCCCGGGTCGAGCCGGGCCAACGGATCATGAACAGCCCGAACGACGGCTCGACCTACCTCTACGTGCACGACAACTTGCCGGTGGTCAACATCAGCACGCTCGGGGTGCCCGACTTCCCGTACACCTACGACCTCATGCGCGGCTTCCGCTACCTCGACGTCGACCCGTACATCCGGCACCTGGTGCTGCAGCTGAACATCGCCTGGGTCTACGTGGACTCGCGGGCGCCGATCATCGGGGCGTCCGGAGCACCGGGCAACTGGACCGGTGGCGGCTTCATGACAACGGTGCCCGGGCTGGACCGCCTCGACGACACCCCCGGCCTGATCCTGGCCCATGTGGACGGCTCGGTGCGGATCTACAAGGTGGACCTGGACAGGATCCGGATGATGGACGCCGCCGAACGGACGGCCGAGCCGGATCCGGCACCGGCCAGACCGGCGACGGGCCCCGCGCCGGTCAGCGCGGCCCCGGTCCAGCCGGCGACGGTCACCCCGGCCACCCCGGCGGCCCCCGCCAAGGCCGCCCCAGCCCCGGCCACCCCGGCGCCCCCCGCCAAGGCCGCCCCACCGCCGGCTGCCCAGCCGCCGCCAGCCCCGGCCGCCCCACCGCCGGCAGCCCAGCCGCCGGCTGCCCCGCCGCCGGCCGGCGTGGCCAAGTAGCGCCGGGCGGTCACCAACGGTGGCCGACACCCGGCTGCCGGGCGCTGTCCTGTGTCCGACAGTCGGTGGGCGGTCGGTGCCGACTTCGGGACCGGGACCGCCCGCCACTACCCTCGGTTGTCGTGAGTGAGCGAACCAGCGGCCCAGTGAGCGAGCCAGCCAGCAGTCCGGACCGTGTCTCGGATGTCGACCTGGTGGTGGTCGGGTCCGGGTTCTTCGGGCTGACCGTGGCCGAGCGGGCGGCCGCCGAGCTGGGCAAACGGGTCCTGGTGCTCGAGCGGCGGTCGCACCTGGGCGGCAACGCCTACTCCGAGCCCGAGCCGGAGACCGGCATCGAGATCCACCGCTACGGGGCGCACCTGTTCCACACGTCGAACAAGCGGGTGTGGGAGTACGTCAACCGGTTCACCGCGTTCACCAGCTACCAGCACCGGGTGTTCGCCAAGGTGGCCGACCAGGTCTACGCCTTCCCGATGAACCTGGCGCTGATCAACTCGTTCTTCGGCCGCTCACACACGCCGGACGAGGCCAGGGCGCTGATCGCCGAGCAGGCCAGCGAGGTCGACACCGCGGACGCGAAGAACCTCGAGGAGAAGGCGATCTCGCTGATCGGGCGCCCGCTGTACGAGGCGTTCGTGAAGGGTTACACCGCCAAGCAGTGGCAGACCGACCCGACCGAGCTGGACGCGTCGATCATCACCCGGCTGCCGGTGCGCTACACGTTCAACAACCGGTACTTCAACGACAGTTTCGAGGGTCTGCCGGTCGACGGCTACACCGCGTGGCTGGAGAAGATGGCCGCGACCCCGGGTGTCGAGGTGCGGGTGGACACCGACTACTTCGAGGTCCGCGACCAGCTGCCGGACGTGCCGGTCATCTACACCGGGCCACTGGACCGCTACTTCGACTACGCCGAGGGCGAGCTCGGCTGGCGCACCCTGGACTTCGAGCAGGAGGTCCTCACCGACACCGGTGACTTCCAGGGCACCCCGGTGATGAACTACAACGACGCGGACGTGCCGTACACCCGGATCCACGAGTTCCGGCACTTCCACCCCGAGCGGGACTACCCGACCGACAAAACCGTGATCGTGCGGGAGTACTCGCGGTTCGCCGAGTCCGGTGACGAGCCGTACTACCCGATCAACACCGCCGAGGACCGGGTCAAGCTGGAGCGCTACCGCGAGCTGGCCCGCAAGGAGACCGCGAACCGCAAGGTTCTGTTCGGCGGCCGACTGGGTACCTACCAGTACCTCGACATGCACATGGCGATCGGTTCCGCGCTGTCCATGTTCGACAACCGGATCGCTCCCTACTTCACCGACGGCCATGCACTCGACGGCTCGGACGCCAACGCAGCCACCAACGCAGAGGACTGACCTACAGATGACGGAACTGGCCACGCAGACCAGTGCGGTGCCCAGCACCCCGAACGGGACCACCCGCCGGGGCGCCTCCTCCAAGACCGCAACCAAGACGGCCGGCAAGCGCACCGGGAGCACCTCGGCTGCCGGGACGCCGGCCGCCGAGCCGGCGCCGGCCGCCGCCGAGGTGGTCTGGGACGGCCCGGGCACGCTGCTGCAGCGGGTGATCCTGCCCCGCGCCGGCGACCCGCTGGACGTACGTGCGCTGTATCTGGACGAGGACGAGGGCAACCGCAAGCGGGCGGCGGCGGACAGCCGTACCCGGCTGCGGCTGCCGGCCCAGTCCGAGATCAGCTTCGCCAGCTACTTCAACGCGTTCCCGGCCAGCTACTGGCGGCGCTGGACGACCCTGGAGAGCGTCGAGCTGCGCCTGGCCGTGGACGCCGAGTGCCGGATCGACATCTACCGGTCGAAGGCCGACGGCAGCCAGATCCACGTGCGCGGCACGGTGCTCGGTGGCCGCGCCGCCGCCCCCGGCAGTGGGGTGCACCAGGGCCGGTTCCTGCTGGACCTGCAGCCGTTCGAGGACGGCGGCTGGTACTGGTTCGACCTGACCACCGACGACGAGCCGGTCACCCTGCTCGAGGCCAGCTGGTACGCGCCGGTGGACGCGCCTGGCCAGGCCAACGTGGCCATCGGCATCTGCACCTACAACCGGCCGGACGACTGCGTCGCCGCGCTCGCCGCGCTCGGCGAGGACAAGCTGGTCCGGGACGGGATCGGCGCCGTCATCGTCGCCGACCAGGGCAACCAGAAGATTAAGGACGCGGGCGGTTTCGGCCCCGCCGCCGAGGTGCTTGGCGACCGGCTGCGGATCCACGACCAGCCCAACCTGGGTGGCTCCGGTGGTTTCTCCCGGGGCATGCACGAGGCGCTGACCAGCACGGACTGCGAGCAGATCCTGCTGATGGACGACGACATCGTGATCGAGCCGGACTCGGTGCTGCGCGCGATCGCGTTCTCCCGGTTCGCCGAGTACCCGATGATCGTCGGTGGCCAGATGCTGAACCTGCAGGCCCGCAGCCACCTGCACTCGATGGGTGAGGTCGTCGACCGGCACAAGTTCATGTGGCAGGCCGCGCCGAACGTCACCTACGACCACGACTTCGCCAAGTACCCGCTGCGGCACGCCACCAAGTCGGTCAAGCTGCACCGGCGCATCGACGTGGACTACAACGGCTGGTGGATGTGCCTGATCCCGCGGGTCATCGCGGAGAAGCTGGGCCTGCCGCTGCCGCTGTTCATCAAGTGGGACGACGCCGAGTACGGGCTGCGGGCGCAGAAGGCCGGGCACCCGACGGCGAGCCTGCCCGGCGTGGCCATCTGGCACATGCCCTGGTCGGACAAGGACGACGCCACCGACTGGCAGGCCTACTTCCACCTGCGCAACCGGCTCGTGGTCGCGGCGCTGCACAGCCCGTACCGGCACGGCGGCGCGATGTTCCGGCACAGCCTGAAGAGCACGCTGAAGCACCTGATGTCGCTGGAGTACTCCACGGTGGCCCTGCAGGAACTGGCCATGCACGACTTCGCTGAGGGGCCGGCGGCGCTGTTCGACCAGCTGCCGGTGGCGCTCGGTGAGGTGCGCAAGAAGCGTTCGGAGTTCGACGACGGCCGCGTCCTGGCGTCGGCGAAGGACCTGCCGCTGCCGTCGATGGACCGGGTGCGGGCGAGCCGCTTCCTCAAGCCGCCGACGAACCCGATCACCATCGGCGTCACGCTGATCAGCGGCCTGATCCACAACGTGGTGCCGGTGCAGCCGGAGCACCACAAGCGCCCGCAGCTCAACGTCGCCGCACAGGACGCCCGCTGGTTCCTGCTGGCCCGCCTGGACGGGGCGACCGTGGGCACCTCGGACGGCCGCGGCGTTGCGTACCGCAAGCGGGACCCGAGGGTGTTCTGGAAGCTGCTGGGCACGGCGGTCGGCAACCACCTGCGGCTGGCCAGGGAGTTCCCTCGGCTGCGCCGGGCCTACCAGGATGCGTTGCCTGAACTCACCGGTCCGGAGCAGTGGACCCGGGTGTACCACGGCTGAGCGTGGCGGACACGGGAGATCAGACCGAGCTTTCGGAGGCGGGGCCGGCGACCGGTACGTTGCCGCGCCCCGCGCCGGCGCCGCCGACCTCGCTGGGCGCTGACCCGGGCGAGATCCGCGCACTGACCGGGCTGCGGCTGTTCGCGGCGGCCTGGGTGGTGTTGTTCCACTTCGAGTTCACCCAGGGGAAGTTGCTGGAGAAGGTGCTGGCGCCGATCTACCCGGCGGTCACCACCGGCGCGATGGGCGTAGACCTGTTCTACGTGCTCAGTGGGTTCGTGATCGCGTTCACCTACCTCGGCAAGCTCGGCCCCCGGTGGCGCTGGCGGGTCGCCGGCAAGTTCCTCTGGGCCAGGGTGTGCCGGATCTGGCCGGTGTACGCGCTGGTCACCACGCTGTTCGGGGCCTACCTGGCGATCAAGATGGTGCGGTTGTCCGACGCCACGCCGGCGTACCAGAACGTGCAGCCGACGCTGACCGTGAGCTCGTGGCTGCAGCAGCTGGGCATGGTGCAGATCTGGCTGCGGCCGTGGCACGACGGCGCCTCGTTCGTCGGGCCGGCCTGGTCGATCAGCGCCGAGTGGTTGGCCTACGTGCTGTTCCCGGCGAGCGCCCTGCTGTTCTTCCGGCTGCGCCGCTGGCCGCGCTGGCTGTTGGCCGGCCTGGCGGTGCTGCTGATGGCACCGGAGTCGATTCTGTGCCTGCGCACCGGCAGCCCGTACTTCCCGTTCAGCTGGGCGGCCCGGATCCTGACCGGGTTCACCGCCGGGGTGCTGATCTACCTGGTCGTGCGGGACATCGTGCGTACCGACCGGGTGCGCCGGATCGCGTCCTGGCTGAGCTGGCTGCTGTTGGCCGCCGTGCTGGGCGGGTTGTGGTTCGGCGCCTGGCTCGGCGTCGCCCCGGAGGGCACCGAGCGCGGCGGTGTGGTGCTGGTGCTGTTCCCGCTGCTGGTCGGCGCGCTGTCGCTGGCCGGGGGGTCCCGGGTCGGCGTGGACCGGCTGCTGTCCACCCGGTGGGCGGTGCACGGCGGGCGGATCTCCTACAGCCTGTACCTGGTGCACGTGCCGCTGTTCGAGGTGTTCTGGGCGGTGATGGAGCGGATCCCGGCGTTCCACGCGGACGGGCCGCTCGGCACGGTGCTGACCCCGGTGGTGTTCCTCGCCGCGTTCGGCATCGCGCACCTGCTCTACAGCCTGGTGGAGGAGCCGAGCCGGCGGGTGCTGAGACGTTCAAGCCGGCTTACCAGCGGTTCACGTGCAGTACCTCCGAAAGCGGTTGGCGCGCCGCCGGCTTGAACGTCTCGCCGGTGAAGTACGCGGTGGGCAGCAGGGCGGCCTGCCGGACGGTCTCCGGGATGCCGAGCAGTTCGGCGACCTCGCGCTCGAAGCTCAGGTGCAGCGTGGTCCACGCGGAGCCGAGGCCGCGCGCCCTGGCGGCCAGCATGTAGCTCCACGCCGCCGGCAGCACCGAGCCCCACAGCCCGGACTGGTTCTCCGCCGGCAGCTCCGCCGACCCGGTCTCGATGCACGGGATCAGCAGCACCGGCACCTGGCCCATCACCTCGCCGAGGTAGGAGGCACTGTCGCCGACCCGCTGCTGCACGGCGGCGCGGTTCGGGTCGTCGGCGTGCAGCGCGCCGGCGAACCCCCTGGACTTGGCGTAGTCGGCGAACGAGCGCCGGTAGTACTCACCGATCGCGGCGCGCTCCTCGGCGTCGGTGACCACCATGAAGTGCCAGCCCTGCCGGTTGGACCCGCTGGGCGCCTGCAGTGCGATCTCCAGGCACTCTTTGATCAACTCCAGCGGCACCGGGCGGTTCAGGTCCAGCCGCTTGCGCACCGAGCGCGTGGTGGTCAGCAGCTCGTCCGGGGTCAGGTTCAGCACCGATGTTCCAGTCACTCCCGAATCCTTGCGCGAGTCGGTGGATTCCGCCGTCCGAGTTGCGGGTTTTTGCGGATCGGGCACCGCGACCGGCGGGCTATCGTCGCGAGGTGATCGTCCGTTGGTTCGCCTCTCTCGCCGACCGGTTCTTCGCCTCCGATCACGGGCTGACCCGGTTCCGTTACGCCTCCCAGGCGGTGCTGTCCGTCATCCTGGCCGTGCTGGTGCTGGGCGCGGCGCGGGTGCCGTCGACGGCGCTGCTCCTCGGGGCGGTCGCCGCGATGGTCTGCTCCACGTCGATGCGTACCGGCACGACCGGCCAGCGCGCGGTGAACATCCTGCTCTTCGCGCCGGCGATGGCCGCCTCACTGACGGTGGCCACGCTGCTCTCGCCGTACGCGTTCGCCGGCGACGCCGCCTTCGTCGTGGTCATGTTCATCGCGGTCTATCTGCGCAGGTTCGACCAGCTCGGGTCCAGCCTCGGCATGGGCACGTTCATGGCGTTCTTCTTCGCGATGTTCCTGAAGGCCAAGGTCACCGACCTGCCCGCCATGTACCTGGGGGTCGCGATCGGGGCGTCGAGCTGCGCGGTCATGGCGCTGCTGGTGTTCCGGGAGACCCCGGCGAGCGTGCTGCGGCGCACCACCGGGTCGATCCGGGCGCAGGTGGCCCGGCTGGTCGAGGAGCTGGTCAAGCTGCTCGACGAGGGCGACCCGCTGCCGGAGTCCGACGAGCTGCCGCGTGGCGTCGCCCGCCAGGCCACCCGGATGCACGAGACCACACTGCAGATCGAGGACCGCGCGGACCTGCTCGGGCTGGACCCGCAGTGGCAGCGCCAGCTGGTGGACGCCGAGCTCTCCGCCGACCGGCTGGCCCGCACGACGGTGCGCGCGCTCGGCGACGACCTCGACGAGGCCACCCGCGCCGACCTCGCCGAGGACATGCGCGGGCTGCACCGCTTCGTGGACCGCGACCCGACCGCCGCGCTCACCCTGGACACCGACGAGCTGCTGCTGCGCATCGCGCGCTACGACATCCAGGGCGACCCGGGCCGGTTGGCCACCGACCCGGCACACCACACGCTGCTGGTGCGCCGGGCGATCCGGGAGATGCTGCTGGCCATCGTGCAGATGCGCCAGACCACGGTGCGGGTGCAGACCGAACCGCAGGTGCCCCGCAAGGCCGGCGAGGTCTCCGAGCGCGAGCCGACGTTGGAGGACGCCGAGGGCGGGTTCGACGCCGACGACGACCTCGCTGACGCCGACCGGGAGCCGGAACCGCCGCACCACCACGAGCTGGCCTCGTCCACCCGCAGCGCCATCCAGGCCTCGATCGGTGGCGCACTGGCGATCATCGGTGGCGAGCTGCTCTCCGACCAACGCTGGTACTGGGCGGTGATCGCCGGCTTCATCGTGTTCGCCGGCACCACTTCCCGAGGCGACCTGCTGGTCAAGGGCTGGCGGCGGCTCTGGGGCACGCTGCTCGGCATCATCGCCGGCACCGTGCTGGCCACCCTGCTGGCCGGCAACATCCCGGTCAACATCGTGCTGCTGCTGGTGTGCATCTTCCTGGCGTTCTACTCGCTGCGGGTCTCCTACGCGACGATGACGTTCTTCATCACGGTCATGCTCGGGATGCTCTACGACATCCTGGGCACGTTCACCCCGGACCTGCTGCTGCTGCGGTTGGAGGAGACGGCGATCGGGGTGACCGGTTCGGTGATCGCCGCGATGCTGGTGCTGCCGATGCGCACCCGGTCCACCGTGCTCACCGAGCTGCACGACTACTTCGGCGCGCTGAACCGGGAGCTGGTGGACGCCGAGCGGCTGCTGGTGCACGCGGACCGGGTCTCGGTGATCGCGGCGACCCGTGAGGTGGACCGCGCCGCGACCGACGTGCGCACCGCGATCGCGCCGATGCTGCACCGGTTGAGCCCGTCCCGGGTGCGCCGGGGGCACGCCACCCGGCTGCTGACGCTGACCGAGGAGTCCTCGCTGGCCGCGCGAAACCTGGCCCGCGCGGCCGAGCCCGGTGCGCTCGCCGGGCTGCCCTCCGCCGCCCGCACGCTGGACCGGATCATCGCCAACACCGAGGTGCTGCTCGCCGCGACCGGTACGCCACCGGCGACGGCGAAGCTGGTCAGCGGGCCGGCACTGGCCCCGACCGTGGACGTGCATGCGCTGGCCGCGTCGAACAACGGCGGTGGCGAGCCGGACCGGATCGAGGTGCTGCACCTGCGCCGCACCATCAACTCGCTGGACCGCCTGGACAAGCTGCTGCTGGGCATGGCGGCCCCGCTGGCGCAGACCATCAGCGTCCCCCGGGACCGCTCGCACAGCGCCGACCCGCATCCCGCCATCCGAGGCTGAGGCGCGCGAGAGCGGGCCGCACAGACCGGGTGCACGCCGCACAGAGGTCCCAGCCTCTGTGCGGCGTACAGGCCCTGTGTGCGAGCTGCTGCTAGAGGGGTAGGCGGCGGAAGATCGGGCGCGGGACGTGCCGGAGCACGCTCATCACCGCGCGCAGCGGCGACGGCGCCCAGACCAGCTCACGTCGGTTGCGCACCGCGGCGGCCACCACGTCGGCGACGTCGTCGGCGGTCACCGAGAGCGGGGCGGCGGGCATACCGGCGGTCATCCTGGTCTTCACGAAGCCGGGGCGGACCACGGTGACCCGCACCCCGGACGGCCGCAGCGCCTCGCCCAGCCCGAGGTAGAACCCGTCCATGCCGGCCTTCGAGGAGCCGTACACGAAGTTGGACCGCCGGACCCGCTCGCCGGCCACCGAGGACAACGCCACGATCGCGCCGTGCCCCTGCGAGCGGAACTGACCGGCCAGCGCCACGCCGACGGAGACTGCCGCCGTGTAGTTGACGGTGGCCAGCTCGACGGCGGTGTCGACGTCCTGCCAGGCCGCCTCGGCATCCCCGAGCAGCCCGAACGCGACCACCGCCACATCGACGTCACCGCCGGCGAACGCCTTGGCCACCACCTCGGCGTGCGTCCCGGTGTCGGTCGCGGAGAAGTCCAGCGTCTGTACCGCGCAGCCGCCCTGCTCCAGCCCGGCGACCGCCTCGTCCAGCCGGGTGGACGCGCGCCCGGCCAGGATCACCCGGATCGGGCGGCCACCGGCGAGCCGGCGCACGATGGCCAGCCCGATCTCGGACGTGCCGCCGAGCAGTAGCACGGACTGCGGACTACCTACCGCGTCGATCATCGGGAGATCACTCAGACCAGCTCCAGCCGTCGTGCCATATCGGAGGTGAACACCCCGTCCGGGTCGGCGGCGGCGCGGACCTTGCGCCACTCGTCGAGACGGGGGTAACCGCGCCGGATCGCCGCCGGCGAGGTGCGCGACTCCTTCGCCAGGTAGTGCCGCCCGCCGGCGTCCAGGACCATCGCGTCCAGCTCGTTGCACAGCTCGGCGAGACCTGCAGCGATCGGGAAGTCCACGCAGATCGTCCAGCCCGGGGCGGGGAAGGACAGCGGCGCCCGATTGCCCGCGCCGAACCGCTTGAGCACGTTCAGCCCGGAGGAGTGGCCCGAGGAGGCGATGGTCTCCACGATCCGCCGGAACACCGTCTCCGCGCCGAACGGGACGATGAACTGGTACTGCAGGAAACCGCGCTTGCCGTAGACCCGGTTCCAGTCCGCGAAGACGTCCAGGGCCTGGTAGAAGGCGGTGATGTTCTGTACCGCGTCGCGTTGGCGCTTCGGTGCCTTGCGGTACCAGAGCTCGCTGAACGCGCGCAGCGTCCTCGGGTTCGCCAGCCCGTTGGGGAACACGTCGGGGAAGCGCAGCAGTTGCGGTGCGTCGAACCGCAGCGGGTTGCCCCGCAGCTTGGCCGGCAGTTCCTCGCGCCGGGCCAGCGAGCCCCGCGTGAGCACCGCGCGGCCGAGTGCGGCACCGGTCGTCGTGGTGTCGAACCAGGCCGCCGAGTAGTCGTACCGGTCGTCCGAGCCGTCGGTGAGCAGCGCCATCAGCTCGTCCAGGTCGGCGGTGCGGTCGGTGTCGACCACGAAGTACGCCGACTCGCACCGCTTGAGCGCGATCGTGGCGCGCAGCGTGATGCCGGTGAGCCCCATGCCGCCCACGGTCGCCCAGAACAGCTCGGCCCGGGGCCCGTCCGGGGTCAGCGTGTGCACGGTGCCGTCGGCGGTGGCGAGGTCGATGGACAGCACGTGGTTGCCGAAGCTGCCCGCGCTGTGGTGGTTCTTGCCGTGGATGTCGGAGGCGATCGCACCGCCGATGGTGACCTGGCGGGTGCCCGGCAGCACCGGTACCCACAGCCCGAACGGCAGCGCGGCGCGCATCAGGGTGTCCAGTGACACGCCGGCGTCCACCCGCGCGACGCAGGCATCCGAGTCGATCGCATGGATCCGGTTCAGCCCGGTCATGTCGAGCACCAGGCCGCCGGCGTTCTGGGCCGGGTCACCGTAGGAGCTGCCGAGGCCGCGGGCGGTGATGCCCCGGGGACCGGGGGAGCGCAGCGCGTCCAACACCTCGGACTCGGCGGTGATCGGCGCCACCAGCGCGGTGGTGGGCGCGGTCCGGCCGAACCCGGTGAGGCGCTGCTGTTGGGCGCTACCGGGAACGCTGGTGCTCGGCTCGCTGGGCTGCGGTGACATCGCCGCTCAGGCTACCGATCGGCGTCACCCCGTCCGGGCACGGGTCTGACGTTCCCGGTGGACACCGGGGTCGGACGCCCCGGGATGGACGCCCTCGCCTACCCTGATGTGGTGGATGTGAGCCCGGCTACGGCACCCAGTATGGACCCCCGGTCCAGGCTGGTGCGCCAGCTCAGCCGGTTCGTGCTGGTCGGTTGCATGTCGGCGGTGGTCGACTACGGCCTCTACCAGGCGCTGCTGCATCTCGACCTGCACGCCAGCCTGGCCAAGGCGATCAGTTTCATCTGCGGCACCACCACGGCGTACCTGCTGAACCGGCGCTTCACCTTCAACGCGCCGACCGTGCGGGGCGCGAGCCGGTTCACCGGGTTCCTGCTGCTCTACGGCACCACGTTCTTCGTCAACGTC
This sequence comes from Pseudonocardia sp. Cha107L01, assembly GCF_052566575.1. Classification (NCBI taxonomy): domain Bacteria; kingdom Bacillati; phylum Actinomycetota; class Actinomycetes; order Pseudonocardiales; family Pseudonocardiaceae; genus Pseudonocardia; species Pseudonocardia sp. Cha107L01. Next base: position 932,350 of record NZ_CP199579.1, on the reverse strand, counting down.
GGGGTCAACGCGGTGGCGTTGAAGCTCATCCCGGACATGTCGCTGAAGACCACGATCTGCTGGCTGCTCGCGCAGGCCACGGCGACCTGCATCAACTTCCTGGTGCTGCGCACCGTCGTCTTCCGCCTCCCGCCCCCGGGACCGGACCCTGTGCCGAGCCCGTGAGTGGCGAGTTGGGTGATGGCCCAGCTCGCCGCTCACGGGTTTGGTCAGCGGCAGCCGACGCCGACCCAGGAGAAGCCGGCGCGGCGTAGGACGTCGGGGTCGAGCAGGTTGCGGGTGTCGACCACGGTGCGGGTGGCCGCGACCCGGGCCAGCGCCGGCCAGTCCAATGCCCGGAACTCCGGCCATTCGGTGAGCACCACGATCGCGTCGGCGTCCTTCGCGGCGGTCATCGCGTTGTCGGTGACCGCGATGCCGTCGGTGAACCCGGGCACCGGGGCGGGGCAGCCGGGGTCGAACCCGGTCAGCTCGGCGCCCTCGGCGAGCAGGTCGGCGGCCACCGCGAGCGCCGGGGAGTCGCGCAGGTCGTCGGTTCCGGCCTTGAAGGTCAACCCGAGCAACCCGATCCGCTTGTCCGCCAGGCAGCCGCCGACCGCACCGCGGATCTTGTCCACCATCCGCCCGCTCTGCCGCTGGTTCGTCTCCAGCGACGCGGTGAGCAGCGGGAAGTCGAAACCGGCGGCGTCGGAGATCTGCATCAGCGCGTGGGTGTCCTTCGGCAGACACGACCCACCCCAGCCCGGGCCGGGCTTGAGGAACGACTGCCCGATCCGCTTGTCGTAGCCCATGCCCTCGGTGACCTCGTGCACGTCGGCGCCGAGCCGCTCGCACAGCTCGGCCATCGCGTTCACATACGACAGCTTCATCGCCAGGAAACAGTTCGCCGCGTACTTGACCATCTCCGCGCTGGCCGCGTCGGTCAGCAGCGTCGGCGCACCGAGCCGGGAGTACAGCGCGGCGACCCGCTCCGCGGCGTCCTGCTGCTCACAGCCCACCACGATCCGGTCCGGGTTGAGGAAGTCGTGCACCGCGCTGCCCTCACGCAGGAACTCCGGGTTGGACACCACCGCGATGTCCCGGCGCCCCAGCAGCTGCTTGGTCCGCGCCGCGGTGCCGACCGGCACGGTGGACTTGTTCACCACCACGCACCCGCGCGGCAACAGGTCACGCACCTCCTGCGCGACGGCCTCGACGGCGGCCAGATCAGCGGCACCACCCTCGCCCATCGGGGTGGGCACACACAGGAACACCACCTCGACCGGGTCGTCAGTGCCGTTGAGAGAGCCGCCGTCCGGAGCAGCACCGACCGGCGCGACAGCGTCACGGGCACCGACCACGAAACTCAACCGCCCCGCCGCCACCCCCTCCGCGACCAGCTCACTCAGCCCCGGTTCCAGGATGGTGACGTCACCGTCACGCAACCGGGCGATCTTCTCCGCGTCGATGTCGGCACACACCACCCGGTGGCCGAGCGAGGCGAGGCAGGCACCCGTGGTCAGGCCCACGTACCCGGTGCCGATGACAGCGATACGACGAACGAACATCGCGCTCCTGGCCGGTGTCGGGGATGTCGTCTCGCCTGGAGATTGTCGGCATCCCCGCCGACCAGCAGAGGCATTCGGCCTGAACATTGGTGATCGTTCGGCTGTCGGGACGGTTCCCGGGGCTCCGGGTCGGCTCAGGGGGCGCGGTGGAACTGCTCGCGGCGCCCGAGACGGACCAGCCGCAGCCACTCGCGGAAGCCGGCCGGGTCCCGCTTGGAGATCAGGAAGTACCAGCCGAACCGGGCCAGCTCCAGTGCGCCGATCAGCCGCATCCCGCGCTGGCCGAACAGGTAGCCGCGGTTGCGGTAGGTGTAGTACCGCTTGACCGGGTCCTCCGGGTCCTGGGCGTGCAACCGGCCGCCCAGCATCGGCTTGAACTCGTCGGAGCCGTTGGGGTGCACGTACGCGGCGCGCAGGCACGTGCCGAACGGCAGCCCGGAGCGGACCACCCGCCGGTGCATCTCCACCTCGTCGCCCCGGACGAACAGGCGCAGGTCGGGCACCCCGACCACGTCCAGCGTCGAGGCGCGGAACAGGGCGCCGTTGAAGAACGATGCGATGCCCGGCAGCAGCTCGTCGTTGTCCGGGCCCACCAGCGCGTCGCGCCCCCGGTGCCAGCGCAGGCCCCGGCGCAGCGGGAACGCCAGTGTCTCCGGGTCGGCCTGGTCGGCCACCACCGGCGAGACCACGGCCAGCTCGCGGCGTTTGGCGATGTCGAGCAGCGTGGCCAGCACGTGCTCGTCAGCGGCCCGGCCGTCGTCGTCGCCCAGCCAGACCCACTCGGCGCCCAGTGCCAGGGCGTGCAGCATGCCCAGCGCGAAGCCGCCGGCGCCGCCGAGGTTGTGCCAGGACTGCAGGTAGGTGACCGGTAGCCCGCAGGCCTCGACCACGTCACGGGCCGGCTGGTCCGGGCCGTTGTCCACCACCACCAGGTGCGTGACCGGGTGGGTCTGCTTGGCCATCGCGGCCAGTGAATCGACCAGGAGCGCGGACCGGTGCCGGGTGACCACCACGGCGACCACCGAGTCCGGTGCGAGTGGGGCGGTCATGTGCGCTCCGCGAGCTCGGCGACGACGTCGCGGCCCTTGTAGCGGTTGAGCACGTCGCGCAGCGGGCCGTGCGCCTTGACCCGACCGTGGTCCATCCAGATGGCGGTGTCGCACAGGTCCACCAGGAACTCGTCGGAGTGCGAGGCGAACACCAGCATCCCGGAGCGTTCCACCAGGGCGTTGAGCCGGTTCCGGGCCTTGGCGAGGAACTCCGCGTCGACCGAGCCGATGCCCTCGTCCAGCAGCAGGATCTCCGGGTCGATGCTGGTCACCACGCCGAGTGCGAGGCGGACCCGCATGCCGGTCGAGTAGGTGCGCAGCGGCATGGCCAGGTAGTCACCGAGCTCGGTGAACTCGGCGATGTCGTCGACGCGGGCCTGCATCTGCTTGCGGGTCATGCCGAGGAACAGCCCGCGCACCATGATGTTCTCGAACCCGGAGATCTCCGGGTCCATGCCGACGCCGAGGTCGAACACCGGCGCGACCTTGCCGGAGATCCGCGCGCTGCCCCGGGTGGGTTCGTAGATGCCGGACATCAGCCGCAGCAGGGTGGACTTGCCGGCGCCGTTGTGCCCGACCAGGCCGACCCGGGCGCCCTGGTGCAGCGACAGGTTGATGTCGTGCAGTGCCTCGATGATCGGCACCCTGCTCTCGGTGCCGATCTTCCCGCCGGCCCTGCCGAGCACGGCCTTCTTCAGCGACCGGGTCTTCGCGTCGAAGATCGGGAAGTCGACGAAGGCGTGCTGGATGTCGATGCTGACCATTCGCTACTCACTCACACCCAGTACGCGACGCGGGATCGGTAGTTGCGCAGAACGAGCAGGGCCGCCGCCCACCCGAGCACGGTAATCGCCCCGGCGACCGCCCAGTGCCGCCAGACGATGGGCTCACCGAGCATCGGCTCGCGGATGATCTCCAGGAAGTGCATCACCGGGTTCAGCTCGGCCAGCCGGGCCCGCTCCGCGACGTGCGGGTTCGGGTTCTTGGCCAGCGTGGCGTAGTCCCAGACGATCGGGGTCATGTAGAAGACCAGCTGCACCACGCTGGCGACGATCGGTGGGATGTCCCGGAACCGGGTGGCGACGATGCCGGTCAGGATGGCGATCCAGAAGCCGTTGACTATCAGCAGCAGGAACGCCGGGACCGCGAGCAACAGGGTCCAGCTGATCGGCTGCGGGAACAGCAGGATCAGGATCAGCCAGATCACCACGTTGTGCAGGAAGAACAGCGTCTGCCGCCAGATCAGCCGGAACACGTGCAGGCTCAGCGGCGCGGGCAGGAACTTGATCAGGCCCTCGTTGGTGATGAAGACCTCGCTGCCCTCCAGGATGCAGCCGGAGATGAAGTTCCAGATCAGCAGGCCGGTGGCGACGTAGGGCAGGAACTGCTGGATCTGGCTGTTGAACAGGGCGGCGTAGAGGATGCCGAGCCCGGTGGCCAGCACGCCCATGCTGATGCTGATCCACAGCGGACCGAGCACCGAGCGGCGGTACCGCTGCTTGATGTCCTGCCAGCCCAGGTAGCCCCACAGCGACCGTTGCGCCCATCCTTGGCGCAGGTCACCGAACGCGCGCTGCCAGCTCCGGGACGGAGCGGACGGCGTGGCGGGCGACTCGGCCGAGTCGATGCGGACGGTGCTGGACATGGTGACCCACGGTACCGGTTGGCCGATCGCCACCGGCCCACCCGTCCCGTCGGTTACAGGTATTGCCCGGTCTGGCCGCCGCCCATGCCCTCGGGCATCTGCTGGCCGCCGATGCCCGGCGGCAGGCCCTTGCGCATCTGCTCCAGCTGCTGGCGGGCCGCCATCTGCTGGGCGAACAGCGCGGTCTGGATGCCGTGGAAGACACCCTCCAGCCAACCGACCAGCTGTGCCTGGGCGATCCGCAGCTCGGAGTCCGAGGGGATGCTGTCGTCGGAGAACGGCAGGCTCAGCCGGTGCAGCTCGTCGCGCAGCTCGGGGGCAAGGCCCTGCTCCAGCTCCTTGATCGAGTTCTCGTGGATCTCGCGCAGCCGGGACCGGGACGCTTCGTCCAGCGGCGCCGCGCGGACCTCCTCGAGCAGCTGTTTGATCATGGTCCCGATCCGCATGACCTTGGCCGGCTGCTCGACCATGTCCATGACGCCGCCCGAGCGGCTCGGCTCCGACTCCCCGGAACCGCTGCCCGGGACCCGGGCCATGCCGACCGGCGAGCCGTCCGGGCCGATGACCACCACTTGCTGTTCGTTGTTCTCGGGCTGCTCCGAAGGCTCGCTCATGGGTCCATCCTGGCCCTTCCCGGATGCCCGGTCGAATCGGGGGATCGGGTGGAAAATCCGCCGACACCCGATCAGTCGACGATCAACTTGTGGGTGCCGTTACCGTATGATGATGCCCTTTGACGTGGCGCGGGTGCGCGGACTCACTCCCGCGATCGGTGACGGGTGGGTGCACCTCGATGCCCCGACCGGTGCCCAGTGCCCCGAACAGGTCGCGCTGACCATGGGTACAGCCGTGCGCGCGCCCATCTCACCGCCGGGCGAGGCGTTCCCCGCGTCGCAACGCGCCGAGGTCATCGAGGACGCCGCCAGGCAGGCGGCCGCCGACCTGGTGGGCGCTGACCCGCGTGGTGTGGTGCTGGGTCCGGGCCGGGAAGTGCTGCTCAGCCGGCTGGCCGAAGCGCTGGCGCCGAGCTGGCAGCTGGGCGACCAGATCGTGCTGTCCCGCCTCGACGACGTCGCCAACATCGCCCCGTGGCAACGCGCCGCCGACGCCCGGGGCATCGGGGTGCGCTGGGCGGAGATCGAGATCGAGACCTGCGAGCTGCCCGACTGGCAGTACGACGAGCTGCTCGACGGCCCGGTCAAGCTGGTCGCCGTGACCGCAGGCTCGGAACACGTTGGCACCCGGCCGGCGGTGGCCAGCATCGCCGAGCGGGCGCACCGCGCCAACGCGCTGGTCGTCGTGGACGGTTACGCGGCGGCGGCCTGCGGCCCGCTGCGGATCGACGAGCTGGGCGCGGACGTGCTGGTCCTGTCCGCGTCGGCGTGGGGCGGCCCGCAGTGCGGCGCGCTGGTGTTCCGCGACCCGTCGTTGCTGGAGCGGCTGCCGTCCTGCTCGCTCGACCCGCTGGCCACCGGCCCGGAGCGGCTCGAGGTCGGCCCGCACTGCTACCCGCTGCTGGCCGGCCTGGTCGCCTCGATCGACTACCTGTCCACGCTGGACGACGAGGCGCAGGGCGAGCGCGCGGACCGGCTGGCCATCTCGATGCGCTCGGTCGCCGAGTACCAGTCCGAGCTGATGGAGAAGCTGATCTACGAGCTCAAGTTCGTTCACCGGATCACCATCGTCGGCAACCCGTCCGGCGGGGTGCCGGCGCTGTCCTTCACCCACGACGGCCGCAAGGCCCAGGACGTGGCGGCCTACCTGGCCGACCGGGGCGTCTGCGCGGTGGCCGACATGGGCGACCACGGTGTGCTCGAACACCTGGGCAGCGGCGAGGTCGGCGGCGTGGTCCGGGTCGGCCTGGCGCATTACACGACGAGCTCGGAGATCGACCAGCTCGCGCGGGCGCTCAACGAGATGGTCTGATCCGGCCCCTTTTGCTCTGCGTAGGTATACGCAACAAACTCAGCTGTTGCGCATATGTACGCAGAGCAAAGGCACCTCCGACGACCGCGTCAGCGGCGCCGGCTCAGCCCTGGTACGACGGGTTGACCAGCAGGAGCTTGCCGATCACGCCACCCTCGCCGAGCACCCGGTGCGCCTCGCCGGCCTCGTTCATCGGCAGCCTGGCGTGCACGACCGGCTTGACCCGGCCGGACTCCAGCAGCGGCCACAGCCCGCTGCGCACCTCCGCGACGATGGCCGCCTTGCCGTCCGGGCCGTCGGTGGGCCGGCCGCGCAGGTTCGTCGCGGCGATGGTGGCCCGCTTGCGCAGCATCTTGTTGATGTCCAGCTCGGTCTTGGTGCCGCCCTGCAGGCCGATGATCACCAGCCGGCCGCCCGGGGCCAGCCGGTCGATGTTGTCGGCAAGGGCGGAGGCGCCCATGTTGTCCAGGATGACGTCCGCGCCCCGCCCGTCGGTGGCCTCGCGCAGCTGGTCGGCGATGTCCTTGTCGTGGTAGTCGATGGCCAGCTCGGCGCCGAGCTCACGGCAGCGCTCGAGGCGCTCCGGCGAGCCCGCCGTGGCGGCCACCCGGGCGCCCAGTCCGGCGGCGACCTGGATCGCGTGGGTGCCGATGCCACCGGTGCCACCCTGGATCAGCACCAGCTCGCCGGCCCGCAGCCCGGCCACCCCGACCAGGTTCGACCACACCGTGCAGGCCACCTCGGGCAGCCCGCCGGCGTCGACCAGGTCCCAGCCCGGGGGCGCCGGCAGCAGGTGCCCGGCCGGCACCGCGACCTTCTCCGCGTAGCCGCCGCCGGCGAGCAGCGCGCACACCTCGTCACCCGGCTGCCAGCTCGACACTCCGCTGCCCACCGCGGCGACCCGGCCGGAGCACTCCATGCCGATGATCTCCGACGCACCCGGCGGCGGTGGGTAGAAGCCCTGGCGCTGCAGTAGGTCCGCACGGTTCACCCCGCTCGCCGCGACGTCGATCAGCACCTCCCCCGGACCCGGCTCGGGGTCGGGTACCTCCGTCCACTCCAGGACTTCAGGGCCACCGGGTTCGCGGAGCGTGATCGCGTGCATGGCGGAAACCTAGTCCCAACGGGCGGCTGGCGCCGGGCGGCTGGCGCCGGGGGGCGTAACTCGGTCGAGCCGGTGGCCGGTGGTGCGGCACCCTGTACCGGCATGGGGAACGACACAGCCCGGACCGAGGCGACCGGCACCGACGCGACCGGGAGCTATCCCGACCCGTGGCCGCTTCAGGGGCTCGTCGTGCGCACACCGCGCCTCGAGCTGCGCCCGGACGACGACGCCGGCGTCGCCGAACTCGTTGCGGTGGCCTACCGGGGCGTGCACCTGCCGGAGCAGATGCCGTTCAACGAGCCCTGGACCGACGCCGATCCGCGCTATCTGGGGCGGGGCACGCTGCAGTACCACTGGCGGAACCGGGCCGAACTGGGACCGGAGAGCTGGCTGGTGGCCTTCCTGGTCCGGCTGGACGGTCGGGTGGTCGGCAGTCAGCACCTGCGCGGGGTGGACTTCGCGGTGACCAGGGAGGTGAGCACCGGGTCCTGGCTGGGCATGGCGTACCAGGGGCGCGGCATCGGCACCGAGATGCGCGCGGCGGTGCTCGGGTTGGCGTTCGACCACCTGGGTGCCGAGCTGGCCCGGTCCGAGGCGTTCACCGACAACCCGGCCTCGCTCGCGGTGTCACGCCGGCTCGGCTACCGGGCGGACGGCAGCCGGACGGAGGTTGTCCGGGGCAGCGCGCGCCGCCAGACCCGGCTGTTGCTGACCCGGGACGACTTCCAGGCGCACCGCCCGGCGTGGGTACCCAGGGTGAGCGGGGTGGACGCCTGCCGCGACCTGCTCGGCGCCGGCTAGCCGCGGGCCGGCCTGTTGTTACCGAGCTGCACACGGTGCAGGTCAGGTGGCCGAAAAACCTGCCTGGTGTGCAGCTCGGTAACAGGCCGCCGCACGCTACCGCCGGGCCGGCACAGCGGTCGGCGCCGTGAGGTCCTCGCGCAGCGCGAACCGGGACAGCCTGGGCACCAGCAACACCGCGACGATGCCCAGCACGATCCAGCCGCCGGCCACCAGCGGGTACGAGGCGCTGGTCCCCGTCGGGTAGGGCACCACGTTGCGGAACAGGGTGTAGCCGAGCACGACCAGCGCGAGCAGCGGCACCGCGATCTCGTACATCGGCACCGTGCGGGGCGCGGTGAAGAACAGCAGCCGGATGGCGCCGATCGTGGTCACCAGGTACACGACCAGCAGGATCAGCGTGCCGATCGTGCCGCTGGCCAGGAACACGTCCATCGCCGAGGAGCCGGCGCCCAGCGCGAACACCGCGACGATCAGGTACATCGCCAGCACCACGACTACCGCGGCGGCCGCCGGTGTACCGGCCTTGGTGACCCGCCCGAGCCCGCGCTCGCCGGCCGCGTCCCGGCTCAGCGCGAACAGCAGCCGGGACCCGCCGACCGCGCAGGCCAGCGCGCAGCCGAACGCGCTGATCGCCGCGCCGAGCGAGATCAGGTCGCCCACCCAGGCGCCGACGTACCGCGTCCCCAGGTCACCGAGCAGCGAGCTGGACTTGGTGAACGCATCCACCCCGGCGGCGTCGGTGCCGAACCCCATGACATCCACGGCGGTGACGAACACGAAGTAGGCGCCGCCGAAGATCGCGGTGCCCAGGATCGCCCGGGGGATGTCCTTGCGCGGGTGCCTGGCCTCCTCGCCGAGGGTCGCGGCCGCCTCGAAGCCGGCGAAGGACAGGAAGCCGAACACCACGCCGAGGAACACCGTGGAGCTGTCGCTGCCCGGTGCCACCCTGAACACGTTCCAGGTGGGCCGCAGGCCGCCGGGCGCGGTGCCGTTGACCAGGTGCACCAGCACCACCACCGACACGACCAGGATCAGCGCGACGGTGATGCCCTCCACGGACAGCAGCACCCGGGTGCCGCCGCGCACCGGGATCACCGTCAGCAGCCAGACCAGCACCAGTGCCAGGCAGCTGATCAGGAACGGCGCCCAGTCCGGCGGGTCCGGCCACACACCCGACGTCTGCAGGAACGAGGTGCCGAAGATGCCGGCGGCGGTCGAGGTGACGACGCCGTAGAAGCAGTAGGTGCCCATCAGCGACCAGCCGGCCACGGTACCGGCGCGGGCGCCCAGGGTGGCCGCGACAAATGCGTAGACGGAGCCGGCGTGGTTGAACCGCTGGCACAGCCGGACGAACACGTAGGCCACCAGCAGGACGCCGATGGTGGCGAGCAGGAACGCCAGCGGCACCGCCCGGCCGACCGACGTCGCGGTTCCCTGCGGGTTGATGTTGGCCGCCATGCTCGGCGCCATCAGGGCGATCGACAGGCCGACCGCCTGCCAGACCGAGAGGCTCCGGCGCAGTGCGGGCCGGGTCCCGGGAGCGGATTGCGGGCCGGTCGTAGGCTCCTTGGCGGGGGTCGGATCGGCAGCGGTCATGGTGACCTCCTAGGTTCGGCCCAACCCCCGACCGAGTGACGCGACTGATCTCTACAGCACGATCTTCAAAGTATGTTTCCGAATCAATGTCCGGGCAAGGCTCCGGGTGCGAGGGGACAGGTAGATGGACGAGCAGGAGCGCGCGGAACGGGTCGCCAAGGGCCGTCGGCAGGCGGAATGGCTGGCTTCGCGGGATGTCGCGGCCGTGGCGGTGACCTTCGTGGACACCAGCGGGATCTGCCGGGTCAAGGGCGTACCGGTCTCGGTGTTCGACCGGATCTCGGGCTGGGGGGTCGGCGCCACCCCGGTGTTCGACGCCTTCCTGCTCGACGACTCCATCGCGGACACCTCGGTGGCCAACCCGAGTGGTGACCTGCGGCTGCTGCCGGATCTGAGCCGGGTGGTGCCGCTGTCCGCGCAGCCGGGCTGGGCCTGGGCGCCGGCGGACCGCTACACCCAGGACGGCAAGCCGCACCCGGGCTGCAGCCGGCTGCTCGCATCCCGGGTCGTGGACCGCCTCGCCGAGTCCGGCATCACCGCCAAGGCCGCGTTCGAGGTCGAGTGGGTGCTCTTCCGCGGCCCGGCGGACAGCGACCCGGAGCCGTTCGGCATCGGCCCGGCGTACGGGATGAACCGGGTGATCGAGGTATCCGACTTTGCCGTCGAGCTGCTCCGCACGCTGTCCGCGCAGGGTGTCGCGGTGCAGCAGTTCCACCCGGAGTACGCGCCGGGGCAGCTGGAGCTCTCCGTAGCGCCGGAGTCGCCGGTGGCCGCCGCCGACACCGCGGTGCTGGTCCGCTCCACGATCCGGGCGGTGGCCGCGCGGCGCGGGTTGGCGGTGTCCTTCTCGCCGAGCGTGCAGGCCGGCGGGGTCGGCAACGGCGGGCACGTGCACCTGTCGCTGGCCCGCAACGGGCAGCCGCTGTTCAGCGGGGGCGAGGGGCGGTTCGGGCTGACCACGGACGCCGAGTCGTTCATGGCCGGCATCGTGGAGCGCCTGCCGGCGCTGCTCGCGGTCGGTGCGCCGAGCGTGGCCAGCTACCTGCGGCTGCTGCCCTCGCACTGGGCCGGCGCGTACGGCTGCTGGGGACTGGAGAACCGGGAGGCCGCCGTGCGCCTGGTCACCGGGTCGGTCGGCGAGCAGACCCGGGCGGCGAACTTCGAGGTCAAGTGCGTGGACCAGAGCGCCAACCCGTACCTGCTGATGGCCGCCCTGCTGGCCAGCGGGCTGTCCGGGCTGGAGCAGCGGACCACCCTGCCGGACCCGGTGCACGGCGACCCGGCGAGCCTGTCCGACGAACAGCGCACCGCGCGGAACATCGCCCGGCTGCCGGAGCGCCTCGCCGCCGCGGTGGACGCGTTCGCCGCCGACAAGGTGCTCACCGAGACGTTCGGCCCGGAGCTCACCGAGACGATCCTCGCGGTGCGGCACGCCGAGATCGAGAAGTTCGCCGACGCCAGCCCGGAGGAGGTCGTCGCGGTGACCCGGTGGCGGCACTGATGGTGTCGGCGTGGCCCGACTGGGTCGGTGAGCTGCGGCTGGTCGACCACCACTGCCACAGTGTGCTGGGTGCCGCGCTGGACCCGGAGCGGTTCGGCGCGCTGCTCACCGAGGCGCCCGCGCCGGCGCCGGGGGCCGACCCCTTCGACTCGGCGGTCGGCCTCTCGGTGCGCCGGGAGTGCGCCCCGGTGCTGGACCTCGCGGTGCACGCCCCGGCCGCCGAGTACCTCGCCCGCCGCTCGGAGCTCGGCGTGACCGAGGTGAACCGCCGGCTGTTCGCCGCGTCCGGCACCGCCCGGCTGCTGGTCGATCACGGGTACCGCGGCGACGACCTGCTCGGACTGGACGAGCTGGCGTCGGCGGCCGGTGCCCCGGTGGGCGAGGTGGTCCGGCTGGAGGCGGTCGCCGAGGCGCTGGCCGACACCGGGGTCGGCGCCCAGGACTACCCCGCCGCGCTGGCCGAGGAGGTGGCCCGGCGCACCTCGGCGGAGTCGGTGGTCGGCTGCAAGTCGATCCTGGCCTACCGGTACGGCTTCGACGTGGACCCGACGCGGCCCTCGTCGGCCGAGGTCGCGGTGGCCACCGACCGCTGGTTGCTGCTGCGTGAGCGGGAGCCGGCGGCCGGGCGGATCGCCGATCCGGTGCTGCTGCGGCACGCGCTGTGGTGCGGGGTGGACGCCGGCCTGCCGGTGCAGCTGCACACCGGGTTCGGCGACCCGGAGGAAGATCTGCACCGGGCCAACCCCGCGCTGCTCGCCGGCTTCTGCCGAGCCACCGAGGGCACCGGGACGCCGATCGTGCTGCTGCACTGCTACCCGTACCACCGGGAAGCGGCCTGGCTGGCGCACTCCTTCCAGCACGTGTACCTCGACGTCGGCCTGGCCTCGACCTACGTCGGACACCGGGCCGCCGAGCTGCTCGCCGAGGTGCTGGAGCTGGCGCCGTTCGGCAAGGTGCTCTACTCCTCCGACGCGTTCGGGCTGCCCGAGCTGTACCTGGTCGCGGCGAACGCGTTCCGCCGGGCGGTGCACCAGGTCCTGGGCGGGTGGGCGCGGGACGGCGAGGCCGCCGAGCCGGACGTCCACCGGATCGCCGCGATGATCGCCGAGCACAACTCCGCCGGCCTCTACCGACTGCCGGTGGCGGCGTGACCGGCGGCGTGTCCGGCGGCGGCGTGCCTGGTGGCGGCGTGCCGCTCGGCGAGCTGGCCGCATTGGTGGCCGCCGAGCTGCCGGCCGAGCTGCCCGGCGCGATCGCGCTGCGGCAGCAGCTGCACCTCAACCCCCGGCTGTCCGGGCAGGAGGACGACACCGCCGACGCCGTGTGCGCCGCGGTCGGCCCGACCGGCGAACTGGACGGCGTGCGCTTGCCGGCCGAGCTGGGCTGGGCGGCGGATGCGCCGGTACGGGTGGCCGGCACCGGTCGGCTGATGCGGCTCGGCCCGGCCACCGGTCCGTCGGTGGCGCTGCGGGCCGAGCTGGACGCGCTGCCGCTGCTCGAGCAGACCGGGCTGCCGTTCGCGTCCAACTCCGGGGTGATGCACGCCTGCGGGCACGACCTGCACTGCGCGGCGCTGGTCGCGATGGCCAGGGCGGTGCGCCGGGTCGCGGTGCGGCGGCCGGAACTGTTGCCGCACGGCCTGCTGGTGCTGCTGCAGCCGAGGGAGGAGGCGTCCCCGACCGGGGCAGGCGATGTGCTCGCCGACCCGGCGTTCACCGCGCACGAGGTGCGCGCGGTGGTCGGTGTGCACGTCCAGCCGGTGCTGCCACGCGGCGTGGTGAGCGGCCGCGCCGGGGCGGTCAACGCCTCCTGCGACGAGCTGACGATCACCGTCAAGGGCCGGGGCGGGCACGCCGCGTACCCGCACCGATCCGACGACGTGGTGCTGGCGCTGTCCCAGACCGTCGTGTCGCTGCACCATCTGATCTCCCGGCGGGTGGATCCGCTGGACTCGGCGGTGCTGACCATCGGCCGGTTGGACGCCGGCACCGCGACCAACGTGATCCCGCCGGTGGCGCGGGCGTACGGCACGATCCGTGCGCTGGACCCCGCCGACCGCAAACGGCTGTGCGAGGCGGCGAGCGAGGTGGTGGTGCACACGGCGGCCGCGTACGGCTGCACCGGGACGCTGGAGCTGGAGGAGAACGAGCCGGCGCTGCGCAACGACCCTCGGCTGTCGTCGGCGATCCTGCCCACCCTCTCCGGGCTGGGGCTGACCGCGGACGAGGAGTTCCGGTCCTGCGGCTCGGACGACTTCGCGCACTACAGCGAGGCGATGCCGTCGGTGATGCTGTTCGTCGGGGTGGACGACGGCACCCCCGGTGCACCCGGCCTGCACAACGCGAGGTTCGCCCCGCCGGACGCGGTGGTCGGTGAGCTGGCCCGGGCCTACCTGGCCGGTCTCGTCGGGGGGCTGGACCTGCTCCGCTGAACCTGCCCGGCAGGGTTGGGGGAGGGCCGGAAACGGGCGCTACTTGGCGAGGAACCCGGCGTCCACCGGCAGTGCCACCCCGGTCACGTAGCGGGCCTCGTCGGAGACCAGCCAGGCGATGGCGTTGCTGACGTCCACGGACTCGACCATGGGGACGTCCAGCAGGTTGCCCAGGTCGGGGCCGCCGGGCGGCAGCGACGCGAGCGCCTCCTGCATCACGTCGTTGACGATCATCGGGGTGTTCACCCCGGTCGGGTGTACCGAGTTGACCCGGATGTTGTGCTTGGCGAGCCAGTTCGCCCAGGTCCGGGTGAGCCCGACCAGTGCGTGCTTGCTCGCGACGTAGCCGTCCGCGCCGGCGTTGCCGCTGCCGCCGCGCCCGGTCAGTCCCATCACCGACGCGGTCAGCACGATCGAGCCGCCCCGGCCCTGCTCGATCATCGTCGGCGTGGCGGCGTGCACCGTGTTCCACACCCCGAACAGGTTCACCTCGACCACCTCGCGGAACGCGGTGGCGTCGGGGAGGGCGGGGTCGAACACGGCGATCCCGGCGTTGGCCAGCACGATGTCGACGCCGCCGAGCTGGGCGACGCTGTCCGCGACCACGGCTTTCAGCGCGGCCACGTCCCGCACGTCCGCCTCGGTGGCCACGATCCGCCGGTCCAGCGCCTCGACCTCGGTCACCGTTTCTGCCAGGTCCTCCTTGGTGGCCATCGGGTAGCTGACCGCATCGAGCTGGCGGCAGATGTCCACCGCGATGATGTCCGCGCCCTCCTGGGCGAGCCGCACCGCGTGGCTGCGGCCCTGCCCGCGCGCCGCCCCGGTGATCAGCGCAACCTTGCCTTCGAGCTTTCCAGCCACGAGATCGTCCCCCTTCGAGCCGGTCGCCGAAGCTACCGATCCGGCGGTCGGGGCGCAGTCGGATTTCGGGGCATGTTTCACGTGGAGCGTTTCACGTGGAGCATCACCGCGGCAGCCCGGGATCCCGGTCAGTCCGGACGGCCGGCCGCCAGGTCGGAGTATCGGCTGGTCAGCCCGTTGTCCAGGTCAACGGTCGGGCGGCCGAGGGGACTCCAGCTCAGCCCGGCCACGAACATGGCGCGCCGGTGCGGACCGGCGGATGCGTGGAAGACAAGGGCGTCGTGTTTCTTTCCGACCACTACGCACTCCCCGCCGGGGTTGGGGTACGAACCGCCCATCGAGTCGCGGTTGACGAGCTGGCCGTCGTGCTTCTTGAAGGGGCCGGCAAGTGCGGGCGAGATTGCGTAGTTGACGAAGTAGCCGCCGCTGTTGAACGTGTCCCCGGAATAGAACAGCACGTACTCGGAGCCGTGCTTGACCAGCGACGGAGCCTCCACGATGTTGGCCTCGTCCGGCCGGTCCGCCTGGATCAGTGCCCGGCGGTCGCCGACAAGGCCGAGCCCGTCGGGGGTCACCTGCTGGAGCCAGATCGTGGTGCGGGTCTGACCGCTGGCATAGAGCAGGTACCGCTTGCCGTCGCTGTCGGTGAATGCCTGCGGGTCGATGCTGTCGACGTAGCCCGGCTGGCAGACCAGCGGGCTGGGCGTCGGTTGGAAGGGCCCGGTCGGCGAGCTGGCCAGGGCGGCGCCGACACATTGCACGTTCTTCGGGCCGCCCTGTGCGACGAAGTACAGGATGTAGCCACCGCCCTTCCGGGGGGCCACCTCGGGCGCCGTCACGTTCGCGTTGCCGTGGGAGTCCCTGGCGGACCAGGGCGGCAGCACCGGCAGGGCATCCCCGACCACGGTCCAGTCGCCGCTCAGGTCGGAAGCGCGCTGGACCGGCACGTGCCAGAACTGATGCCCGTAGCCGCTCGCTGTCGAATAGGCGAAATAATTGTCGTCGACCGCGAGCACCGCGGGGTCGGGAAAATCGCGCCCGATAACCGGTTTAATTGTCGAGACCGCTGTTGCGGCCACCAATGCCGCGACCGGTATGACTGCGAGGGAAGCTGTCAGCAGTGGCACCAAGGTGCTATAGGGGAAGCGAGACATCGAGGCAAATTCTAGGGGGTCGCCCCGCGGTGGAAGTAGGAGCTGGATCACAACCGTTCAGTCGGCGTGTATCCGCAGTTCAGGCGAAGGTTGATCAGGAGGTCGATCGGCAATGGGGCGGACCCGGGGTTGTGAGTGCGGAGCCGCTGGCAGGCGCGGCGCGGGCTGGACGGCGCGTTCGCCGAGCGTGGCGAGGCCAGGCGCGGCAGCCAAGAGGCGCCGGCGTCCTCGGGGTTCGCTCAGGTGCGCTTTGCCATCCCCTTACCTTCCTCTAATGTTTTGGCCCCCATTCGGGTGGTAGCTGGAACCATGGAACTGTTTCTCTTAGATCCTCCTGAGGGATTTAGGCATCACTCAATACGCCGGAAGTCCGACATGGAGTAGATTTTGAGTTATGCGCGTTGATGCGGCACGGAATCTTGACGCGATCCTTCAGACAGGTGCCCGGCTCCTGGCTGAGGATTCCAGCACGAGCGTTACCGCTATTGCGGCTGAGGCCGGAGTCAGCCGGCGTCTGGTTCACCGCCGATTCGCAAGTCGAGAAGCGCTGGAAGATAGCGTGATCGACGCCAAACTTGGGGCGATCGACGCGGTAATCAGCGACGCCCGGCTGGACAGGGCGCCGGTCGCTGTGGCTCTGCACCGGTTCGTGGAAGGCATTATCGCGGTCGTTCGCCGCTACCCGATCGACCCGGAGCAGATGCGCGGCAGCGCCGAGTCCTATTCCCGAATGCTCGAACAGCGTGCCCGGATTGCCGTTTTCATGCGGCGGGCCATGGACGAGGGACTCATCCGGTCCGACCTGCCCGAAGGGATGGCCGTCGCCCTGCTCCACGAGATTGTCGGCCTGCTCGCGCTGCAGTTCCCCGACTGCGACCCCGGGCAGGCCGCGGACCTCGCCGTCGGCACCCTGCTGAAGGGAATGGGTGCGAGCTGACCCGGCCGAATGCGCCAGGTGGACATGGCGCTTCAGTGGGTTGAGCGTGCGAGGTCCGCGGCTCCGACGATGCCGGCGTCGCCCCGAAGTTGAGCGAGCACCACCCTGGAGTTCGGGCGCTGCCCCCGACCGGTGAGCCGTTCCAGGTACGCCAACTCGACGGGGTCGCGCAGCAGTTCGCCGGCATCGGCAACACCGCCGCCGATGACGAACACCGCCGGGTCCAGGATCGCGGCCAGGCCGGCCATGCCGGACCCGATCGACTGGGCCACCTCCCGGAAGATCTCCACCGCGGCCGGGTCGTTCTCGCGGGCGGCCCGGGTGACCACCGGGCCGGTGATCTTGTCCGGGTCGCCGTCGGCCAGGTCGAGCATGCGCCGGGCCAGGGAAGGGGAGATGCGGGCGAAGTCCTGGGCGTCCCGGACCAGCGCGCTACCGCTGCCGTACTGCTCCCAGCAGCCCCGGTTGCCACAGCCGCAGCGCAGTCCGCCCTCGATCACCACGTTCATGTGGCCGATCTCGGCGGTGATGCCGAACTGGCCGCGGAGCAGCCGGCCGCCGATGATGATGCCGCCGCCGATGCCGGTGCCGATGGTGAGCACCACGACGTTGCGCTCACCGCGCGCGGCGCCGTATCGGACCTCCGCCCAGGCCGCGCAGTTGGCGTCGTTCTCCACCACCACCGGCAGCTCGAGCCGCTCGGTCATCGACGCACCGAGCGGCTCGGCGCGCCAGGGCAGGTTCGGGGTGAACAGCACGGTGGACCGGTCCGCGGCGACGAAGCCGGGCGCACCCATCCCGACCGCCTCGACCTCGTGTCGCTCCCGCAGCTGCCACACCAGGTCGGCGATGGCGTCGTTGACCGTCTCCGCGGTGCTCGCGGGGGTGTCACAGCGCATCTTGTCGATCATGGTTCCGTCGTCGTCCACCACCGCGGCGGCGACCTTCGTGCCACCGATGTCGACTCCGATCACCAACCCCATCGTCGTCCTCCTAGCTCGAAGGCAGCGGCCACGCAGGGAAGCTGAATCGGGCCTGCGACGCTAGCGACGAGATGCTCTTCGGGGCAACGCCTGGCGGAACATCGGACCGCTACGTCACCCGGCCGCGCCATCGACAGGACGGCCTTCGGGACTGATGCGGGACAGCCGAGGTCGATCGTGCCGCTACTGCTGGGTGACCTGGAGCGGCTCCGGCGCGCTGATGTAGACGGGATCTCCCCAACGGGTGTAGTGCGAGTCCAGGCTGTACGGGCCTGGCACGCCGGGGACGGGTTCGTCGACCAGGGTCCGTATCGGGTGATTGCTCTCGTCGAGCCAGATTGTGTAGTTCACGCTGGTCAGGCTCTCAGCGGTGGTGGGGTTCAGTGCGGCTTGCTCGATCGCGGGCCTGGTGCGGTTGGCCCCCGCTCCGGCCGGGTCGGCGCGCAGGTCGTAGCGCACCGCTCGGGTCCCGTCGACTGGTTCCTCGGCGGAGCGGATGATCGTGATCGCGCCGCCGTACTGCGCGAAGAACGCCTGTGGGTCGGCGTAAGCGCGCAACGCGGCCGCCATCGGCATGAACCGCCGGTAGAACGGATCGGTGGTGTACCGACCCAGCTGCAGCCAGGACTTACGCGGCGGCAGCACCGCATCGGCCGGGGGTTTGAGGTAGGTCGCGTCAGGTTGGACAACCAGCCTGACCTCCGAGGCGGCCGCGCCGGGGCGCTGGACCTGCTCGGCGAACTGCATCGACGTGCCGCCCTCACCCTGGCGCAGCACTCCGACGCCGTAGAACTGTTGGTCGGGCTGACCATCCACCCCGCCGGTGAGGGTCATCTTCGCGGTCTTGTCGGCCGTCACCCGCTCCAGCACCGCGGTGCTCAACTCCCCGGCCGAGGAGAACTTCGCCAACGGCGGCGGGCCCGCCGGGACGACGGGCTTGTCCTGCGCGCACCCGGCTAACAGTCCGACGAGCGCGAGCCCGGCGAGAGCAGTGACACGGCGCTTCATGGTGGCCTCCAGCCTGAGTCAGACAACTCAGAGGACAGGCAACCTAGCAAACGCCGCAACCACGCCCCGTTACGGTTGCGTCAACTGCGGCAAGGGGGATCCGTCGAGGTCAGGACCTCGGCGACTGTTCGGGCCGACGCCGCCACTACGGGCCCGAACACGCACGGTAATGACCAGGCAGGCCCGCAGGGCACCGAGCACGCTCTCCTTTCGCCCCAGGGGCACCAAGCGCGGTAACGTCGGTGCCGTTGTTGACCGGTCTCTTGCTCTCAACGTTGAGGATGAGGACGTGCCGTGAATGTCAACGTCGAACTGTTGTTGACCATCAACGCGCTGGCCCGGTCCACGCCGTGGCTGCAACCGCTGATGGCGGCCTATGCCACCGAGGGTGGCTTGGTGGTGTTCGCCGGGTTGATGCTCGCGGGGTGGTGGCTGGCGCGGCGGCGAACGGATCTGGCGGCGGTGGCCGCCGCGCTCTGGACTCCGGTTGGCATGCTGCTGGCGTTGGCGATCAACCAACCGATCACCGCGATGTTCGCCGAGCGGCGTCCCTACATGCTGTATCCGGACCTGTTGATCCTGGCTCAGCACAGCCTGGCGCCGGGGTTCCCCAGCGATCACGCGGTGCTGGCCGGCGCGGTGGCCGCCACCATGTGCCTGGTCAACCGGGCGCTCGGCTGGTGGGCGGCGCTGGCCGCGCTGGTGATGGCATTCGCCCGGATCTACATTGCGGCCGCCTTCCCGGTCGACGTCCTGACCGGATTGCTGCTTGGCGCGGCCGTCAGTCTGCTCGGGTACCTGCTTGTACGGCGCGCCCTGGTCCGCCTTCTGGGTCTGGCTGATCCGACGATCTTCCGGCCGCTGATCACCTCGGCGCCTCGTACCCCCCGGGCCAAATCCGCCGCCGGAAGCCCCTGAGCCCGTCGTGGTCCGGCTGATGCTGAGGATCGTGCACAGGCTGAGAGGCACGGCAGAAACCCGGGGGTTGGCTCCTCGTTGAGGTTGGCGAGCCGCCCGCAGCTTCAGGCAGGACGTGGGCGGCGCGGGGCGCGGCTCCCCCAGCGCTGTGGATCAGCCGCGCCCCGCATGGACACTCACTGAGCTACGGCTGGGGGTATGGGCGGTGACCCTGGTGGATGGGCATGAGGCCGTCGACGATCCGGTGCTGACCGCGCAGCGCACCGTCGCATCGTTGCGTAGGTGGGTCGCGCTGGACCGCGACCGTCACCTGCCTGATCTGGCGGGTGCGGTGAACAACCTCGCTGTTGACCTGTCCGAGGCCGCCCGTCCGAATGAGGCGCTGACCGCGGCCCGGGAAGCAGTGGATCTGTACCGGGAGCTGGTCGGCATCGACCGCGACACCCACCTGCTCATCTTCGCCATTTCGATGAACAACCTCACCCTGCGATTAGCTGAGGCGGGCCGGCCACGCGAAGGGCTCGGCGCCGCCCGGGAAACCGTCGAACTGCACCGGGAACTCATCGAACTCAGAGGCGAGGCCCACCTTCCTGACCTGGCCGGGGCGGTCAACACACTCGCGGTCTACCTGTGCACAGCGCGTCGCCCACGTGAAGCCGTGCCCGCCGCTCACGAAGCCGTCGAGCTGCACCAGAAGTTGGCCGCGCTCGACCGCCCCGCGCACCTGCTCAATCTGGCGGCATCGTTGGACACCCTCGCTGAGGCTCTGGCCGGGGTCGGCCGGTCCGGCGAGGCCCTGGCCGCGGCCCGCGGAGCTGTCGAGCTGTTCCGCGAACTACTCGAGGCCGAGGGCGAGGTCCGGTCGCCCGACCAGACGATCTCGACAGCTGTCCCGGACCGGCGGTTGGCCGCGGCGCTGTGGCGTCAGACCATGCTCGAGCAGATTCACGAGCCATCCGCATAGGTATCCGCCGCTTCAACAACCGCACCGGTGCCCTCCACGTCAGCACCGGTCTGATCTGAACAAGTTGGCGATCTTCCGGCGGAACGCCGCGAGGAGGCCCAGCCGATCAGCGGGGCTCGAAGACGAAGGCCCAGGTCCGGCGTGGACACCGGTTGACCTGGGCTTTTGCTAGTGGAGCGGATGACGGGAATCGAACCCGCGTTCTCAGCTTGGGAACTCGATCAGGTAGCCGACGTAGGGCACCTGACCTGTAGGGCATGCCGGTCACTGGTGACCGTGGTGTACCGCTGTTGGCCACCGCTTACAGCACGCAGGTAGCACGCGCCGGGACGCCCAGAACTCGACCGGGCAGCCTCCGGCCACCGCCGTGATGCGGCTGCTGTCCCGAGTCGATGAACTCCTCAACAGACCCCCACTGCCACGCAGAGCGCTTGCCGGACGGGTACGTTCGGCGGGGCTTGGCGAGACCATCGTGAGGAAGACACCGCCTGTGAGCCTGACCGAAGAGACCGCCCATCCTGGCCGTCGCCGGCGAGCAGCTCGATCTCGACGTACAGGGAGCCACCCTGATCCGGATCGGCTCGAACGCCGTTTTCCGGCTGCGGAAGCCGGTGATCGTCAGGATTGCCCGCGACCCCGGGTCACTGGGCGAGACGGCGCTCTTCTACGACCGGTTCGGCTGGCACACCGAGCAGGAGTACCGGACGTTCGTCGAGGTCTACGGCTTTGACATCATGCCCTGGCCCGGGTATCCGACTCTGGCCGACTATCGCGAGCTATCGATGACGCTCTGGCTCGCCGGAAAAGCACGCGAGAGCGAGTCGGTGGCCGAGGAGATCCGTAAGCGCGTTCATGCGGTTCAAACGGGGGGCAGTCGCCGCGAGTGGGCCCCGTTCTAGCCACGTCGTTGTAGCCGCTGAAGCCGAGCCAGCCGGGCCTTCCCTCGCACCCCGGTCACGGTTTCAGGTGCGTGCGCTGATGAACCGGGCTGCGATCTGAAGGGCGCGCTTTCCCTCCGGGACCAACGGGCTGAAGGCCTGCCAGACGTGGATCTGTCCGGGCCAGATCTGCAGCTCGACCGGCACGCCGGCAGCCTGAAGTGTGGTGGTGAACTGTTGGGCGCAGCCGGTGAGTATCTCGGTCCCGCCGACCTGAAGCAGCACCGGCGGGAAGGCGGTGACATCACTGGTGAGCACGTTGAGGCGTGGGTCGGTGGGGTCGCCGGTGCCGAAGTAGGCATTGCGGCAGGCGTACCCGTAACTCGTGGGTAGCATCGGGTCCCTGATGCTGGCGTCGAGTTTGGCGACGTCGAGTTCGAGCCACGGGGAGAGCAACAGCAGTCCCGCCGCAGCCGGCTGGCCGGTGGTGCTGAGCGCAGCGGTCAGGGCGGTGGCGAGCTGGCCGCCCGCGGAGTCACCGGCCACGACCAGTGTTTCCCGGTCGGCCCTGCCCTCGGACACCAGCCACTGGTAGGCACTAACCGCGTCGTCGAAGGCAGCGGGGAACGGGTGTTCCGGGGCAAGCCGGTAGTGCGGCAGCCAGACCGAGGCACCCGCGTACGCCGACAGCTGGGCCGCGAGCCCCCGGTGCGATCGAGGGGAGCCGAGGATGAACCCGCCGCCGTGCAGGTGCAGCACCGTTGGGCCGGTTGCGGGGACGCCCAGGGCCCGGACCAGCTCGCCTGGCACACCGCCCATGTTCACCGGGGTCACGGATGCGCGTGGGCCGAGTACGCCCATGTGATCGGCGAGACGGCGCATTCTGGCCAGTCCGCGCAGCGCCTGCCGCCCATCCCGGTCCGCAACCCGATAGAGGGTCAGCCGCATCCCGGTCGCGAGGACCCGACTGCGCACGCTGACCCGCTTCATTGGCCCTTCCCAGGAGGTCATCGTCATCCGCGAACTCCTCGTCGAGTTCTGGGCCTCGGTCGTGGACTGTGCTCGGGCTGGTGCTCGACTACAGCGGGGCCCGCACCTGTCACAGGCCGTAGGTCCGGCCGATCAGGTCCAGCACGATCTCGTCGGTGCCGCCGCCGATGCGCATGATCCGGGCGTCGCGCCAGGCGCGTTCGATGCCGTACTCGCGCATGACGCCGGCGCCGCCGTGGATCTGCAGGCACTCGTCGGCCACCTTCCACGCGATCTGGCTGACGAACAGCTTGGCCATGGAGATTTCCCGGACCGGGTACTCGCCGGCTGCGTAGCTGCGCGCGGTGGCGTAGGTGAGTTGGCGGGCGGCTTCGAGGTCGGTGGCCATCTGGGCGAACTTGTGCCGGATGGCCTGGAAGTGCCCGATCTGGCGGCCGAACGCGGTCCGTTCTCCCGCGTACTGGAGGGTCTTGTCGAACATGGCCTGCGCGGCGGCGACCCCCCCGGCGGCCATGACGAGGCGTTCGGCCTGCAGCTCGGCCATGATGTGGAAGAACCCGGACCCGATCTCCCCGATCGCGGCACTGGCCGGCACTCGGACGTCCTGGAAGGCCAGCAGCCCGGTGTCGGAGGAGTTCATGCCCATCTTGTCGAGCTTGCGCTCGCGGATGACGCCGGGCAGGCCCATGTCGACCAGGAACAGCGTGAACCCATGATGGCCGTCCTCGGGGCCGGTCCGGGTCAGTAGCAGGATCGTGTGGGCGCGGATGCCGTTGGAGATGAACATCTTCGAGCCGTTGATCACGTACTCGCCGGTCGCCTCATCGAGCACCGCCTGGGTGCGGATCGCGGCGACGTCCGAGCCGCCGTCGGGCTCGGTGATACCGAGGCAGAAGATCTCCTTGCCCGCGATTGCGGGCACCAGGTAGCGCTGTTTCTGCTCCTCGGTACCGAGCGCCAGGAGTACGGGCATGACCAGGGAGACGTTGACGCCGATCCCGGTGGCCGTCCCGACGGCGCAGGATCGCCACAGTTCCTCGGCGAGCACCATGGCGCTGTAGTAGTCCCCGCCCTGGCCGCCGTACTCCTCGGGCATGTCGAGGCCGAGCAGTCCGGCGCCGGCCATCTTCTCGAACACCGAGTCCGGGAACGTCGTGCGTTCCCACTCCTCGATGTGCGGCACGAACTCCTTGGTCAGGAGCGCCCGGATCATCTGCCGCAGGGCCTCGTGCTCCTCGGTGAAGATCGGATGCTGACGGGCCGGACTCTCGGGTCGCTGGTGGCGGGTCGGCGAGGGCGCGACGCTAGGCATCTGCTGCCACCTTCTCGGCCGCGGCGTCGAGGTAGCGCTGCCGGATGCGTCGTTTGAAAAGCTTGCCGGTCTCCTCCCGGGGCAGGTCGTTGTCGAACACCACGACCCTGGGCACCTTGTACCTGGCCAGGTTGGCCGCCACGTGCCCGCGGACGTCGTCCTGGGTGAGCCCGGCCGCGGGGTCGACGTCGAGGTGCGCGGCGAGGACCTCGCCGAACTCCGCGTCCGGGATGCCGAAGACCGCGACGTCGTTCACGCCCTTCAACCCGACTAGGCACTCCTCGATCTCGGCCGGGTAGACGTTGGTGCCGCCGAAGATGACCATGTCGCTGGTGCGGTCGGTGAGGTAGAGAAACCCGTCTTCGTCGAGGTAGCCGAGGTCACCGAGGGTCCAGTAGCCGTCCTGCTCCATCGCGGCGCGCTTGCCCGGGTCGCCGATGTAGGTGAAGTCGGGCCAGACGTTGGGGCGCTTGAGGAAGACCTCGCCGACCTGCCCGGTGGGCACCGGCTCGCGGGTGTCCGGGTCCAGCACCAACAGGTCCGCCCCGCCGCCGACGGCGGCGCCCACGGTGCCCGGGTGGGTCAGCCAGTCCTCGGTGTTGCCGGCGGTGACGATGCCGGCCTCGGAGCCGCCGTAGCACTCGATGAAGATCGGGCCCCACCAGTCGATCATCGCTTTCTTGACCTCGACCGGGCAGGGCGCCGCCCCGTGCACGACGGCCTGCAGCGAGGACACGTCGTAGCGGGCCCTGGTCTGCTCGGGCAGCGCCAGCAGCTTGATCAGGATCGTCGGGGCCAGCTGCATGTGCTGGATCCGGTGCTCGTCGATGAGCCGCAGCAGCCCCTCGGCGCTGAATCTCGGCATGAAGGTCAGGTCCGAGCCGAGCGCGATACTCATCATCGCGTGCACGTTCGGCGCACTGTGATACACCGGCGTCGGCAGCAGGGTCCGCATGCCCGGGGCGAGTTTCCAACTGTCCAGCAGGAACTGGGCGAGCTTCTGGTTCTGTTCCGGGGTGGGCTGTGCGCGCAGGATCCCCTTCGGGTTCCCGGTGGTGCCGGAGGTGTAGATGACCCCCATCGGCGCACTGGTCGGCGGCCGGGTCCACGGCTCGTGCTCGGCCAGCCAGGACTCGAACTCCGGGTGCCCGGTGCGCGGTGCGATGTCCTCGTCGGAGAGGTTGTTTGCCTCGGTTACGTCGGCGGAGGTGACGACCTCGATCAGCCGGACGCCGGGCGGGAGGACTGCCGCGACATCCGGCGCGAGGTCGCTGTGGGAGAAGACCGCCTTCGCTTCGCTGTCACCGAGCAGGTAGGCCAGCTCCTTGCCCTTCCAGTGCCAGTTCACCGGCACCGGGACCGCACCGATCAACCCCGTGCCAAGGGTGATCTCGACGAACTCGATGTCGTTGCGCAGCACCACCGCCACCCGGTCGCCCGGCCGGACCCCCAGGGCGCCCAGACCGGCGGCCACCCTGGCGGCGCGCGCCTTGACCTCGGCATGGGAGCGGCTGCGGGTCCCGCAGCGCACGGCCGGTTCGACATTCATCGGCGAACTCCGTTCTGAGGCGGCACATGATGACAGGCGCACCGTATTGACTGAGTGCACGGTCAGTTTGATACTGGATGGGGCCGCGCGACCTGTCAAGCTCCGGCTGCGCGACGACGTCGACCGGCGCCGTAGGCTCGGTCGCCCGACGGGTCACGCCCCGTCGGGCGGACGTGGGCGAGAGAACGAGGGAGAGCGATGCCGGGCAAACCGCGCGCCAGCCGGCGCGACGACATCTTGGCCACCTTCGTTCGCCACGTCGCCGAACGCGGCTACGAACAGGTCAGCATGGCCGATATGGCCAGCGAACTGGGCATGGCGCAGGGCACGATCGTCTACCACTTCGGTTCCAAGGCCCAACTGCTGCGGGAGCTGGAAGAGAACTACATGCGGCGGCGCATCGCCGACCTGAAACTGATCTGGGATCAACTGTCAGCACCGGACGAGCGGGTCGCCGCGTTGATCTACGCGACCGTCCTGATGCAGGTAGTCGACCGGTACGCCACCATTGCCACGCAACGCGAGATCGTCCAGCTGGCCGACGACCCGGAGATGCAGGAGATCCGACAGATGCGCGACGAGCTGGCCGGGATGCTCACCGAGGAACTGCGGCGGGGCGTCGAGTCCGGCGTGTTCCGTCCGGTCGATGTCGGCGTCGTGACCGTGCAGATCTTCGGCTCCGCGCAGTGGATGTGGACCTGGTTCGACCCGGCTGGGCGGCGCACCGCCGAGGAGGTTGCCGCCACCTACATCGACGTGTTTCTTGGCGGCTTGCTTGTCGACCGGTTCGCCCTGTCTCGACTGACGGATCCAGCCGGCCCGATGCCCGCCGTCGTCCGGGCGGCCGTGGCACCCACCCATAAGGTTGCCGCCTCCTAACTCTTGACTGACCGTGCACTCAGTCAGTAAATATGTCGGTATGGATGGTCGCATCGCTGCCGAGGCCACGGCCTGGGCCGATCCGGAAAAGATCAACTCAGTCTTCGCCGACCTGCGCCGCCACGACCCGGTCAGCCTGGTCGACGTGCCGGGCTACGAGCCGTTCTGGTTGGTCACCCGGCACGCCGACGTGCAGGCCGTCGAGCGTGACGCGGCCGGGTTCACCAACCATCCACGCACCGTCCTGCAGACCGCCGAACTCGACGCCCGGCTCAACCGGAGCGGCAAGCTACGGACGCTGGTGCACATGGACGGCACCGAGCACCGGACCCATCGCGGCGTCACCGCCGACTGGTTCCGGCCCCGAAGCCTGCGAGCCGTCCAAGACGAGGTCGCCGCGCAAGCCACCCGGGCGCTCGACGACCTGGTCGCGCTGGGCGGCGAGTGCGACTTCGCCGCCGAGATCGCACTGGGCTTCCCGCTGCGAGTAATCCTGTCGATCATGGGGCTGCCGGCCAAGGACTACGGGCTGATGCTGCGGTTGACCCAAGAGCTCTTCGGGGCCCAGGACCCCGACCTGCGCCGCGAGGAAAACGCCGGCAACTCCTACGGCCAGGTCTTCGGCGACCTGTTCCGCTACTACGCCGCCCTGACCCGCGACCGGCGGGCCGAGCCCACGACCGATCTGTCCTCGGTGATCGCGAACGCCGACATCAGCGAGGTCGAACGGCTGTCCTACTACGTCCTGATCGCCACTGCCGGGCACGACACAACCAGCTACTCCATCGCCGGCGGCCTGCTGGCGCTGCTGCAACACCCCGACCAGCTCGAGCTGCTGCGCCGCCGCCCGGAACTGATCGACGGGGCCGTCGAGGAGATCCTGCGCTGGACCACCCCGGCCCGGCACTTCATGCGCACCGCCCAGCGAGACCGCGAACTCGGCGGCGCCCGGATCCGGGCCGGCGAGTCGCTGATGCTGTCCTACGTGGCGGCCAACCGCGACGAGACGGTGTTCCCCAACCCGGACCGGTTCGACGTCACCCGCACGCCGAACCGGCAGGTCGCCTTCGGGCTCGGCGTGCACACCTGTCTCGGCGCCAACCTCGCCCGGATGGAGATGCGGCTGCTGTTCGCCGAGCTGCTGCGCCGCCTGCCGCACCTGGAGCTGGCTGGTGAACCGGCCTGGAGCCAGTCTCTCATCGTCGGCGGCGTCAAACGCCTGCCCATCCGCTACGAACTGGAGCGAGCGTGAGCGCCGAAGCGAACACCCACGACACCAGCACGAGCACCGGCACCGGCGCCGGGTCGGAAGTTCTGACCGAGGTCCGGGGCGCTGTCCTGCTGATCACGCTCAACCGCCCGCGGTCGCACAATGCGATCAACGCGGCGCTCG
The DNA here is from genome assembly GCF_052566575.1 of Pseudonocardia sp. Cha107L01. Lineage (NCBI taxonomy): Bacteria > Bacillati > Actinomycetota > Actinomycetes > Pseudonocardiales > Pseudonocardiaceae > Pseudonocardia > Pseudonocardia sp. Cha107L01. The sequence goes on along the minus strand of NZ_CP199579.1, from coordinate 904,920 downwards.
GTCTCGGCCTGGAGACGGCGCTGCGCCGCCTCGACAGCGACCCGGCACTGCGTGTGGGTGTGCTGACCGGAGCCGGGGACCGGACGTTCTGCGCGGGAGCCGACCTCAAGGCCTTGGCCGCCGGCGAGTCGTTGTCCCCGGGCGGAGACCGCGAACGTGGGGTTGGCGCCCTGTTCCGCCACCAGGTCAGCAAGCCGCTGCTGGCGGCCGTGAACGGCGCAGCCCTGGGCGGCGGCACCGAGATTGCGCTGGCCTGCGACCTGGTCGTCGCCGCCGACACAGCGGTCTTCGGGCTACCCGAGGTCACCCGTGGCCTGCCCGCGGCCGGCGGTGGTGCGCTGCGGCTGGCGCGCGAGATCCCCGTCAAACTGGCCATGGAGCTGCTGCTGCTCGGCGACCGCATCGACGCGCAGACCGCCGCGCGTGTTGGCCTGGTCAACCGCGTGGTCGCCGCTAGCGAGGTACTGGCGCAGACCCTTGCGCTGGCTGAGCGGATCGCGGGCAACGCCCCCCTGGCCGTGCAGGCCAACAAACGCCTGGCCTACGAAGGCCTTGTCTACGGCGAGGTCCACGACCCCCGACTATGGGCCTGGCACGACGACATCGTGCGCAGCGTCGTCGGCTCCCGCGACGCACGCGAGGGACCACGCGCCTTCGCTGAGAAGCGGCCACCACAATGGACCGGGAGCTGAGGATGACCGCGCCGGGTGCCACCGCGATCGCCGGGCTGGGCCTGACCGACGTCGGCAAGGTCTACGACCGCACGGCCGGACAGTTCGCCGCCGAAGCCGTTCGCCTGGCCGTCGCCGACGCGGGTTTGGCCATGACCGACCTCGACGGCCTGCTCGTGATGGCCGGCATGGCGAAGGGAGTCAACCTCGAACTCGCCGATACCCTCGGGCTGTCCGATCTGCGCCTGTTGGCCCAGATCAACACCTACGGCGCCACCGCCGCCGCGATGGTCGAGTACGCCTCGATGGCCGTCGCCAACGGCTCAGTCAGCGCCGTGGCCTGCGTGTTCGCCGACACCCCACTACGCCCGGGGGCCAGCGCCGGCGGGGCCTGGCGGGAGTACGCCAGCCGCGGCGCCAGCACCGGATTCGCCAGCCTACGAGCGGCCAGCGGGCTCTCCTCCGCCGCGGCGAAATACGCGCTCGCGGCGCGGCGGCACATGCTGCGCTACGGCACCACCAGCGAACAGCTCGGTGCGGTCGCCGTGTCCCAACGCCAGTGGGCCCAGCACAACCCGCGCGCCCAGTTCCGCGAACCCATCACCCTGGCCGACCACCAGAACTCCCGAATGATCTCCGACCCGCTGCACCTGCTCGACTGCTGCCTGGTCAGCAACGGCGGTGCCGCGGTCATCGTCACCAGCGCGGAACGCGCCCGCGACCTAGCCCAGCCGCCCACCTACGTGTGGGGGTGGGGCCAAGGTCACCCCGGCTACTCCTGGCACCGGGGCAGCGAGTTCGGCCTGGTCACCGGCGCCGTCCAAGCCGGCAGAGCGGCCATGAAAATGGCTGGCATCACCCCGGCCGAGGTCACCATCCGGGAGATCTACGACTGCTACACCTACACCACCCTGGTCACCCTCGAAGACTACGGATTCTGCGCCAAAGGCGAAGGCGGCCCACTCGCCGAGAGCGGCGCACTAGCCCCCGGCGGCGCCCTGCCCACCAACACCGGCGGCGGGCAACTCTCGGCCTACTACCTCGTCGGCATGACCCCACTAATCGAAGCGGTAACCCAGGCCCGTGGCCACGGCGGCGCCCGCCAGGTCGACGACAACAACGTCATCCTGGTCAGCGGCAACGGCGGCGTCCTCGCCCACCACGCCACCCTCATCCTGAGCCCCCAACCCGGTTAGAGACCTAGGGATACCCATGCCCAACATCAGCGTGCGGCGGGACGAGGCCTCGGCTCCGTTCTTCGACGCCACCGCCACCGGACAACTCCTGATCAAAACCTGCCCGAACTGCCACCAGAACGCCATCCACCGAGCCCAGCAATGCCGCGGTTGCGGTACCAAATTGACCTGGCTACCTGCCAGCGGTGACGCAACCCTGATCACCTGGTCGGCCACCCCACCCGCCCGCGACGACCCCGACCAGCCGGTGACGATCTTCGGCTACGTCGAACTCACCGAGGGCCCCTGGCTGGAGACCCTGCTCGTCGACGCCACGCTGGACACCCTGAGCGAAGGCATGCCCATGCGCGCCACATTCATCCGCCAGCATGGCGACGACGAGCACATCCCCGCCTTCCGACCGGCCTGACCAGTGCTAATTCACCTACGTTGGGATCCGACGCGCCGGGACCGACGACATCGCCCGACGCGCACAGGTCAACCGCAAGACCCTGCACCGACGGATTTCTGAGCCCCAGCTCATCCGCGTAGCACTCGCCTACGAATGCCGCCGCGTCCTCGCTCAGATCGCCGCACAACTCGAACCGACCCAACCACTGGCCGAGAGGGCCGCGCACGGCTTCGCCCTGACCGTGGCGACCCTGCGCGCACACCCCCTGCTGCGCCAGGTGCTTGCGGTCGAGCCCGACGACGCCCTGATCTGGCTGACCCGCGACAGCGCGGACCTCCTCACCATCGCCACCGCCCTCATCGCCAACCAGATCAACCAAGCTCGGGTCAACGAGTCGGGTGTGCCTGATTGCGCGGACCCCGGCACTGGCCGCGCACTCGTGCGCTACGTCGTCGTGCCCACCCCATACGCCGCCGACGCGGTCACGCTCTGGATCGAGACGGCAACGAAGACCTGCGTGGACTGCTCAACGCCGGCCACCAGCGCAACCGACCAGCCAAGCGCTACGACGCGGCCAGCAAACGCGTCGAGTCCAGCCCGACCTTCGCCATGGCGGCGCTCGCCGGGATCGGCGCGATGCCCGACACCATCGAGGACCGGTCCGTCATCGTCCGGATTCGCCGCCGGGGTTCTGGTGCCGACCGGATAGCACGCGGACAGCACGGTGACGATCGAGGGAGTCTCTACAACGAAGGCCCAGCTCCGATGTGGACATCACCTGAGCTGGGCCTTCGTCGTGAGAGCGGATGACGGGAATCGAACCCGCGTTCTCAGCTTGGGAAGCTGACGTTCTACCATTGAACTACATCCGCGCTGCCTTGCGGTTGCCGAGCTTAGCACCACGACCGGTACGTCCATCGGAGTGACCACCGAACGCCGGACACACCCCCGAGTGCCGGATCGACGGCTGAGCACGCGCACGGCATGGTGGGCCGCTCAAGCTCTTGTCGGCGAGCTCCCCGTCGGCGAAAGGGACCCGATGACCCTGTTCAACCCCGCCGCGTCGGGCGGCGACGGCCCAGTGCACGACGTGCTCCTCGTGGCGGGAAGTCGAGCCGAGGCGGCGCGGTTGGCGCCGGTGGTGACCGCGATGGTCCGGGCCGGCCGGATCGAGCCGGTGCCGGTGGCCGCCGGCCAGGACCCGATGGCGGTGCACGAGGCGCTGGAGGGCATGGGGGTGCCGGCGGCGGTCACCCTGCTGCTCGGTGAGCCACCGCACAGCCAGGTGGCGGCCGCCGCGGCACTGGCCGTCCGCTTGGACGAGCTGATGGTGGACCGGGACCCGTCGGCGGTGTTGCTCTCCGGTGGCGGGATCACCGCGGTGATCGCGGCACAGGTGGCGTTCTGGCGGCAGATCCCGGTGGTCTACCTGGAGCACGGGGCCGACGTCGACTCCTGCCCGTTCCCCGAGGGCGGCAACCTGCGGGTGATCAGCCAGCTGACGTCGCTGTTCCTCCGGTGCGGCAGCCAGACCTCGCAGACCATCCCGAACGGCGGCCCGAACACCATCGTCGTCGGCGACACGATGGCCGCATCCGGGCTGACCGACCGGAAGCTGGCCGCCCTGGCCGAGCGGGCCAGGCAGGGCGAGGTCCGGATTGCGCTGCTGGAAGGCGCCGCCGCGCCGGTCGTGGCGGCCACCCCGGGGCTGCTGGCCAGCCATCCGGACGTCGAGGTGGTGTTCATCGGGCTGCCCGCCGATGCCGAGCTCGTCGGTCACCCGCGCGTGACCGTGCTGGCCCACTCGGCGCTGCCCGACGTGGTGGGCATCCTGGCGGTCAGCACGCTGGGGGTGACCGACCGGCGCTACGCCGAGCGGGAGGGCCTGGACTTCGGCCTGCCGATGCTGCTGGTCGAGCGCGCCCGGCACCCCGACCTGGTCCCCGGCGCGATCCCCGCCGACCCGGCAGCCGTGCTCACCGCCATGGCGCAGCTGCTCGCCGCCTACCCGCACGGTCGGTGCCGCTACGCCGACCCGACCGCCGCCGGGCGGGCCGAGCACGCGCTGGCCTGGATGTTCGGCCTGGAAGCCAACCCGACACCGACCTCGGCGGCGGGGGCGACAGGGCAGTCCACCTCGTCGGCACCCGGCACCGAGGACTGATCCTGGCGCGCACCGGGTCGCCCTGAACGCGACCGCCGCCGGGTGCCGCCGGGTGCCGCCGGGTGCCGCCGGGTGCCGCCGAGCCACTCGCTAGGGTGACGTTGTGCTGCTGTCGGACGGTGACCTGCGCAAGGAGATCGAGGCCGGGCGTCTGTTGCTCGACCCCTGGGATCCCGACATGCTCCAGCCGTCCAGCGTCGACGTCCGGCTGGACCGGCATTTCCGGGTGTTCCAGAACTCCCGCTACACCCACATCGACCCGAGGCAGCAGCAGGACGAGCTGACCACGCCGGTCGAACCTGCTGGTGACGACCCGTTCGTGCTGCACCCGGGCGAGTTCGTGCTCGGCTCGACGTACGAGTCGGTCGGGCTGCCGGACGACCTGGCCGGTCGGCTGGAGGGCAAGTCCAGCCTGGGTCGGCTCGGCCTGCTGACGCACTCCACGGCCGGCTTCATCGACCCCGGGTTCAGCGGCCACATCACCCTCGAGCTGTCCAACGTGGCCAACCTGCCGATCACTCTCTGGCCGGGCATGAAGATCGGCCAGCTGTGTCTGTTCCGGTTGTCCAGCCCGGCGGAGAGCCCGTACGGCACCGCGCGGGCCGGCTCCCGGTACCAGAACCAGCGCGGCCCGACCCCATCCCGCGCGTACCTGAACTTCCACCGGGTGGACACGCGCCGAGACTGACCCGCCGGAGCGAAACCTGAGAGCGCCCGGTGTGGTCACGTGCCGGAGGCGGGCGCCGGGATTATCTTGGTTTGGGATGAACGAGCAACCCACCACCAGGTCAGGGGCCTCGGCCGGTCAGCGTACCGAGCGGAGGTTCCACAGTTTTGTCGCCCTCGGTGACAGCACCACGGAGGGCATGGACGACCCGACCCCGACCGGCGGTTACCGGGGTTGGGCCGACCGGCTGGCGGACCGGCTCGCCACCATGGTGCCGGACTTCAGGTACGCCAACCTGGCCGTCCGGGGCCGCTATGCCGCCCAGGTCAGAGCTGAGCAGCTGGCACCGGCGCTGGCCCTGCGGCCCGATCTCATCAGCGTCATTGCCGGTGTGAACGACCTGTTCCGGGCGCGTTGCGACCTGGCCGAGCTGATCGGGCACCTGGACGCGATGTACGCGGCGTCGGCCGCCACCGGGGCGACCGTGCTGACCATCACCCAGCCGGACCCGGTCGCGGTGCCGCGGATGGCCAAACCGGTGCAGCGCAGGTTGTACGCGTACAACGAGGAACTGCGGGCCAGCGCCGCCCGGCACGGGGTGTTGGTGGTGGACTTCGCGCGGATGCCGGCGGCGACGCACCCGCTGTTCTGGAGCGTGGACCGGCTGCACCTGAACTCCCTCGGCCACACCCGGATGGCCGCGACGATCGCCGGCGCTCTCGGCCTGCCTCCGGTCGTCGGTGACCCCGGCGTCGGCGAGGGTTCGGAGCTGCCGCCACCGCCGGTGCTGACCCGCCGCGAGGCGCTCACCCGGGACGTGACCTGGCTCGGCGAGTACTTCACGCCCTGGCTGTGGCGACACGTGCGCGGGCGCTCCTCCGGGGACGGGCTGCTCGCCAAACGCCCGGAACTGACGGCCCTCACCTGGCAGTCCGAGGACGCCTCCAGCTGACGGCTGCATTTCATGGTCAACTCAACGTAGTTCTTGTTTGATCATGCCTGTGACCAGAACTGTGTTGAGTTGACCATGAGACGTACGTCGCGGTTGGTGCTCGGGTAGACCGCCGCGCGGTTCGGGCACAAGGCGGCGCGCCCGGGCGTACCGCGGTGCGCCGCGCGGTTCGGCCACCTGGTTCTAGGCTGCCCGGGTGACAGCGTTTCAGCGGACGTCGGCGCCGGGCCGGCGGCGTTGGCCCATCCGGGTGCTCGCCGGGCTGATCCTGTTGGCGGCCATCGGGCTGCTCTGGCCGTTCGCGGACTGGTCCTGGTGGCCGATCGTGGCCGGCCTCGGCGTGTTGGTCCTGCTCTACCTGCTGCGCCTGGACCGGCTGCTGCTCGGCTGGGCACCGCATCTCGCCGGGCTGGTCGTCGTAGTCCTGATGGCCGCCCGCAGCGACCCGTGGGCCTGGGGACTGGCGGCCGGGATCGCCGTGACCGGTGTCGGGCTGTCCCGGCTGCCGGACCGGCGGGTGGTGATCGTCGGCGGCGGTCTGGTGTTGGTGTTCGGCCTCGCCTACGGCGTCGCGCACTACCGGACGGCGGCGCAGCGGCAGACTGAGCAGGCGCAGGCCGACGCCCAGTACCTGTCGAGCAGGTCGGCGCTGCGCCCGGAGCTGCTGATGTTCACCGTTACCCAGGACATCGCGGTCGGTGAGGACGTGCGGCTGTGCAGCCTGCTCGGCTCGCCGGCGGGCGCCCAGTTCGCCGCCTCGGCGGGTGCGCCGGACTGTGCGGCGGCGGTCCACCAGCTGCGGGCCAAGGTGGTCGACCAGAACGCCTACCGGAGCCCTCGGCTCCCGACCGGCTCGATCGTCAAGCAGGGTGACACGGCGACGGTCGACGGGTGCCGGGCCAGCTGGCCCTCGGCCGCCACGGCGCCGGGGCCGCTGCCCGGTCAGTTCACGATGCGCCGCTTCGACCAGGACCGCTACCTGGTCACCGGCTACACGCCCTGCCACTGAACCAGCGGCAGGGCGGGCGGCACGGATCAGCTCTCGGCGGGTTTCTCCACCGGTTCGGACCCCGACGTCGCGCCCGGCTTCTCGACCGGCTCGGATTCCGACGGCTTCGGCGCACTGCCGTTCGCCTTGCCGTTGGTGTGCGGGTCGCCGCGCTTGACCGAGTTCAGCAGCATCTGGGACACGTCGAGCACCTGGACGTCCTCGCCGATGCCTTCGCTCTGCTTCTCGGTCAGCCCGTCGGTGAGCATGGTGCGGCAGAACGGGCAGCCGGTGGCGATCTGCTTGGCCTCGGTGGCCAGCGCCTCCTCGGTACGGGCCATGTTGACCCGCTTGCCGATCTTCTCCTCCATCCACATCCGCGCACCGCCGGCGCCGCAGCACATCGAGCGGTCGGCGTGGCGGGGCATCTCGGTCAGCTGGGCACCGGCCGCGCCGACCAGCTCACGCGGCGGTGAGTAGACGCCGTTGTGCCGCCCCAGGTAGCACGGGTCGTGGTAGGTGACGTCCGGACCGGTGCCGGCCGCCTCGGCCACGGGTACCAGCTTGCCCTCGCGGACCAGCTTGTTCAGCAGCTGCGTGTGGTGCACGACCTCGTAGTGCCCGTCCAGCTGCGGATACTCCCGGCCGAGGGTGTTCATGCAGTGCGGGCAGGTGGTGACGATCTTGCGCTTGCCCGGCTCGCGGCCCTCGAAGACGGAGTTGAGCACCTCGACGTTCTGCTGGGCGAGCATCTGGAAGACGAACTCGTTGCCGGCCCGGCGCGCCGGGTCGCCGGTGCAGGTCTCCTCCGGGCCGAGCACCACGTAGCCGACGCCGGCCCGGTGCAGCAGCTCCGCGGTCGCCTTCACGGTCTTCTTGGCGTTGTCGTCGTAGGCGCCGGCGCAGCCGACCCAGAACAGGTACTCGGTGTCCTCGGAGAGCTCGCCGTCAAAGACCGGCACCTCGAAGTCCAGGCCCTTGGTCCACTCGAGCCGGTCCTTGGCGTTCTGGCCCCAGGGGTTGCCCTTGTTCTCCAGGTTGCGGAACAGCACGCCCAGCTCGGTCGGGAACTCCGACTCGATCAGCACCTGGTGGCGGCGCATGTCGATGATGTGGTCGACGTGCTCGATGTCCACCGGGCACTGCTCGACGCAGGCGCCGCAGCTGGTGCACGACCACAGCACGTCCGGGTCAATCACGCCACCCTGCTCGAGGGTGCCCACGAGCGGACGCAGCGCCTGCTCGGGACCGGATCCGGTGACCCGGGGGAACCCGGCCTCGGGCACCGCGTGCCCCTTCTCCTCGTCGCCGAGCTCGATCGCGCCCTCCTCGGGCATGTCCTTGCCGCCGATCAGGTACGGCGCCTTGGCGAAGAGGTGGTCCCGCAGGTCCATGATCACGAGCTTGGGGGACAGCGGCTTGCCGGTGTTCCAGGCCGGGCACTGGCTCTGGCATCGCCCGCACTCGGTGCAGGTGGCGAAGTCGAGCATGCCCTTCCAGGTGAAGTCCTCGATCTTGCCCCGGCCGAAGACGTCGTCCTCGCCCGGGTCCTCGAAGTCGATCGGCTTGCCGCCCGACTCCATCGGCAGTAGCGGGCCCAGCCCCTTGGGCAGCCGCTTGGCCGCGACGTTGATCGGCGCCACGAAGATGTGCAGGTGCTTGGAGTACAGCACGATGATCAGGAACGCCAGCATCACGCCGATGTGCAGGACCAGCCCGATGGCCTCCAGCACCGCCAGCGCGCCGGCCGACAGGCCGCTGAACAGATGCCCGATGCCCAGCGAGACGTACGCGCCGGAGGTGTACGGGAAGTTCCCGGCCGCCGCCTCGACACCGCGGAAGAAGAACAGCGTCCAGATCACGTTGAAGATCATGAAGAGGATGAACCAGGCCGGGCCGGTGTGCGAGCCGTAGAACCGCGACTCGCGCTGGCGCCGCTCCGGGGCCTGGCGGATCCGGATGACGGTGAACACCGCCAGCGAGATCAGCACCATCACCGCGATGAAGTCCTGCAGGAAGCCCAGCGCCGCCCAGTGCCCGACGAGCGGGATGTGGAACTTCTCCTCGAACAGTGCGCCGTAGGCCTCGATGTAGACCGTGAGCAGGATGATGAACGCCCACATGGTGAACAGGTGCGCCATCCCGGGCACCGTCCACTTCAGCAGCTTGCGCTGGCCGAGCACCTCGACGAACTGGGTGCGCAGCCGCGCGCCCAGCTGGTCGGAGCGGTCGTGCGCCGGCTGCCCCGAGCTGATCAGGCGGTAGAGCCACCACGCCCGCCGGCCGGCGATGGCCAGCACGATGACCGTCACACCTAGGCCGATCACCATTCGCGCGATCACGGTTTGTTCCTCCCGGTATGTGTTGCCGGTGCAGGGTAGACCCGGCGGGAGCAGGGCGCTTGGGATGCCACGCGCTCCGGTCACTGAAGCTACTGGACGGTAACAACGAGCGAGTGATAGTGCGGCGTGGCGTGGGACAGATAACGCCATTCCTTCGTACGGACGCAGCGCGGGGGTCGTTAGGTAGCCGTCGCTCACTCTAATGGGCGACGGTTTGCCCGACTGGTGCCTACATTCCGCATACCGCCACCGGGTCTCGGCCGGTCGTCCTAGGATTCGACAGGTCAGCGTGTTCTACTCGTCACCGGCCGAGTGGCAGGTATCGCCCGGTCGGGCGGTCAGCCCCCCGAGCGGGCCGGGTGGAGGCGCTTGTACCGCCGGCGCAGTACACGTGAGGAGCCGTCATGACCAGCCTGTTCGCCACCGCGGCCGGGGGGTATCGCTGGCTGGCCCAGGACAAGCAGTTCGGCACCGGTGGTCTGCAGAGCTTCATCCAGAGCAACATCATCCCGCTCCTGCTGCTCGCGATCGCGGTCATCCTGCTGTGGATCGGCGGCCGTGGCGACAACGCCGGCGTGGCGCGGCGCAGCGTCGGGCTGGTCGTCGGGCTGGTCGCACTCGGTATCGCGGTATCCGGCAAGGCGGCCGACGTCGGCAAGTTTCTGGCCAGCCTCATTGTCGGGTGAGCGAGTGCAATCACACCCCGACAACGATTCGCGCCCGCCCGGTGTGTACCCGGCGGGCGTTCGACGTCTGTGGGTTCAGGTGCCTTATCCTGTGCCGCTCGGGCGGGCGCTGCGAGGTGACCGCGATGCGGGTGCGAACTGATGACGAGATCTACCGGATCGACCAGGTGTGGCTGGGGCCCCCTCGGGCCACCTTCCCCTGGCGGGCGACCTATGCCAGCTACCTGGTCGGTTTCCTGATCTTCATCGCCGTGCTGTTCGTGCAGCGCCGGATCGGCATCGCGTTCAACATCCTGCCCACCGCATGGGCGCTGGTGATCACCGTGGCGCTCACCAGGGTGATCTCCCGCAAGGTCAATTATGAGAAGGGTGTAGTGCACCTCTTCGAGCACTTCTGGCACGAGGTCACCGGTCCCCGCGAGCGCACCGCGCACCAGGGCGGCCGGGTACGCACCAGCCACGTCCGGGTCCGCCGCGCCGTGCCGCGCGGCCGCCGGGGAGGTCGCTGATGTTCGGCGGCAAACAGACCGGGACCGGGCGCCCCAAGCCGGCCAGGGCCGCCCGCCCGGCCCGCCAGCCCCAGCGCCAGCCTCCGCCGAAGCCGCTCAAGCCGCCGAAGCCGAAGGTGGCCCGGTCGCGGGCCGGCGAGTCCGCCGCGCCGCGCTACGAGTCGGCGATCAACCTGCGCTCCATCGACGGGCACCTCACCCGCACCGGCACCCAGGTGATGGCCTGGTACCGCCTCGCCCCGCAGGCCTGGAGCTTCCGCAGCGACAACCAGCGGGAGCTGCTCATCCACCAGATCGCCGCGCAGCTGGGCGAGCTGCAGGGCCGCTGGCTGCACCTGCGGGTCACCACCCGGCCGTACCCGGTGCACATGTGGGCCGAGGCATTCGACCACAACGCGCTCGGCCGCCCGCCGGACGTGGCCGGCGCGATGGGCTGGGACGGCTTCCTGGAGGGCGAGCAGCGCCACCTGATGGGGCTGTCCATGTCCGACAAGGAGGTGTTCCTCGGCGTCGAGATCTCGGGACGGGGCGCCCTGGACCGCTGGGTGGAGCGGGCCGCGCCGGTGCTCGGCAAACTGGTGCCCGGCGCGGTGGCCGCCGAGCTGGCCGCCCTCGAGTCCGAGGTGCGCCACGTCAACGACCTGGTCGCGGGCACCGGGCTGGACGCGGTGCCCGCCCTGGCCGACGACATGGCCTGGCTGATGCACCGGTCCTGCTCGCTCGGGCTGCCGGCGCCGCGCACCCTCGCCTCGGTGCCGGGCGGGCGCTGGGAGACCGAGGACCTGGCCGCCTTCACCGACGGCGTCGAGCTGCACCAGGAGCCGTACGCGCCGACCGTGCGGGTGGTCGGGCGGCTGCGCAGCCAGACCGTCACCCGGCACGTCGCGGTGCTCTCCATCGGGTTGATGGACGGGCTGCGCATCCCCGAGGTGGACGACCCGTGGATGCAGCGCAGCGACCGGCTGAGCTTCCCGGTGGAGTGGTCCGCCCGGATGTACATCCGCCGCCCCGAGGAGGTGACCGGGGAGCTGCAGCGCCAGATGGGCAAGGTGCGCAGCCAGATCCGGCACTACACCCACGACCACGACCTCGACCCACCGATGTCGCTGGCGCGCCAGGCCGACCGGGTGCTGGAGATCGAGGACGAGCTGTCCAGCGGGCTGACCCAGACCAACACCCGGCTGTACGGCTGGTGGCGGGTCGCGGTGGCCGGCCGCGACGAGGCCGAGGCGGTCTCCCGCGCGCAGCAGCTGCTGGAGATCTACCGGCCCAAGGTGTCCATCGAGCACCCCGAGGCGCAGTACCGCTACGCCCGCGAGTTCATCCCGGGCGAGCCGCTGGCCTCGAGTGCCTACCGCCGCCGGGGTTCGGTGAGCTGGGCCGCCGCGGCGGTGCCGGCCGCCACCGCCGCCGTCGGTGACCGGCGGGGCATCATGCTCGGCGAGACCTGCACCGCCACCCGCCGCCCGGTGGCCTGGGACCCGTGGCTGGCGCAGGAGGTGCGCCGCGCCTCCGGGCTGACCGCGGTCGTGGGCGGTTTGGGTAGCGGGAAATCGTTCCTGACCGGGCTGATCGTGTACAAGACGCTGCGCGCCGGGGCGCAGTGGACCGTGCTCGACCCGTCCGGCCCGCTGGCCGAGCTGACCCGGCTGCCCGAGCTGGCGCCGTTCTCCCGGCACATCAACCTGCTCCGCGCCGACCCGGGCATCCTCAACCCGTACCGCGTGGTGGCCGAGCCGAAGCTGGAGCACTTCCTCGAGGAGGAGGACGCCGACCGGGCCTGGCGCCGCGAGCGCTCGCTCGCCGCGGCCACCCGGCGCCGGCTGGTGCTCGACGTGCTCACCGGGCTGCTGCCGTTCGACGTGTCCCGGCTGCCGCATACCCGGATCGTGCTGCTGCGCGCGGTGCGCGAGGTCGGCGGCTCGCCGGACCGCAACCCGGCGCAGGTGATCGACGTGCTGCGCCGGCACGCGCGCGACGGCGAGGACCATGCCGGTGTGGTGGCCGACTTCCTGGAGGAGCGCCGCGAGCTGCCGCAGGCCGCGCTGCTGTTCCCGGACGAGAGCCGCGACGACCCGTGGCAGGCCGACCGGGAGTACCGGCTCACCGTGCTGACCATGCAGGGCATGACGCTGCCCCGCCCGGGCAGCCCGCGCGAGGAGTGGACCGACGGCGAGTCGCTGGCCGTCGAGCTGCTCAACCTGGCGTCCTGGCTGACCCAGCGCACCATCTACGACGCCAACCGCAACACCCGCAAGGGCGTCGCGCTGGACGAGTCGCACTTCCTGTCCCAGGTGCCCACCGGCAAGGTGCTGATCGACCGGCTGGCCCGCGACTCCCGCAAGTTCAACGTCCGGGCGCTGTTCGCCTCCCAGCTGGCCGGCGACCTGCTGCGGGTGTCCGGGTTCGCCTCGCTGGTCAACGCGGTGTTCGTCGGCCGCACGGACGACGACGAGGCACAGACCGAGGCGCTGCGGCTGCTGCGGGTGCCCACCGGCGTCGGCTACGAGCAGATGCTGGGCACGCTGTCGCCCCGGCCGCGGCACGACGACCGCCCGGACGACACACCGCGCCAGTTCGTCTTCGCCGACGGACACGGCGGGGTGGAGAAGATCCGGATCGACATGGAGGCGCCGCACCTGGCGCACCTGGCCGAGGCACTGGACACCAACCCGGACGCCGCCAGGGTGTCCGCGTCGGGCCCGCCCTCGCCGGCTGTCGGGCGGGGCGGCGACAATCCCGCGCTGCCGCCGAACGGCACCGCGCCGGCCGCCGTCACCGGCGCCAACGGCACCGCGCGCTCGCTGGAGAGCGGCCGGATCGTGGTCCCGAGGACCGGGAACGGGCACGGCCCGACGGACGACGAGGGCATGGACCTGCTCGACGACCTCGACGAGCTGGATCACTCCGGCGAGGGCGTGCGGTGACCCGGGCGTGATTGCGGTGCTGCTCGTCGTCGCACTGGCGCTGGTCTTCGGCCTGCGTCGGCGCGGTGGCGAGGCGCGCCGCCGGACCGGGAGCTCCCGAGGGGCCCGGGTGGCCGTGGTGGCGGGACTGCTGGCCGGCTCGATGCTGATCGGCCTGCCGGCCTACGCCTCCCCGTTCGACTGCAAGGACGCGCCGGAGCCGGACCGGCCGGGCTCGGGACTGGTCGGCTCGCTCGACTCGGCGGTGGGTGTCGGCGAACCGGGCAGCGTCTACAACGAGGTCGGCTACGCCGGACTGGTCTGGCACACCTACGACCTCGGCTGCGCCGGCTCGGTGGCGGACCCCTCGGTGAGTACCGACACCTGGCTCGGCAACCAGACGTTCAACCTGGCCAAGTTCGCCGTCGCCGGGGTCAACTGGGCGCACTACCTGCTGGCCGGCGGCGGTGACGTGCTCACGCCGCTGGACCAGGTGCTCACCAAGGCCACCAAGGCCATGTACGACGGCGTGTTCAGCACCTTCATCGGCCCGGCGCTGTTGCTGCTCGCGCTGATCCTGCTGATGCTGGCGTTCCGGGGTGATCTGGCCAGACAGGCGCAGCGGGCCGGGTTCGCCGCGCTCGCGCTGATGATCGGGTCCGCGGCATACCTGGCCCCGGTGAACTGGGCCAAGGTCGCCGACGGGCTACTGCTGGACGGCGTTACCCAGATGCAGCAGGGCTTCCTGAACGCGCTCGGCCAGGGCGATGTGAACACGCTGCCCACGGTGCTCACCGACCAGGTGATCTACGACAACTGGCTGCGCGGCGAGTTCGGCTCACCGACCGACCCCAAGGCCGTCCAGATGGGCCGCGACCTGCTGCGCGCGCAGACCTTCACCAACGACGACGTCGCCCAGGGCAAGACCCAGCAGGCCGACGTGGACGCCAAGAAGAAGGCCTTCGCCGACGTCGCCGGCAAGATGGGCGACCGCTACCCCTACTTCCAGGGCAAGTCCGGCAGCCGCATCGGTGACGGTGTGCTGGCCGTCATCGAGGCGGTCTGCATCGCGCTGTTCCAGCTGCTGTCGAAGGTGCTGGTACTGGTCGCCATGCTGATGCTGCGGCTGATCGTGATGTGCCTGCCGGCCATCGCGGTGATCGGTGTGCTGCGCCCGGACGTGCTGCCCACGGTGGCCAAGGTGGCCGGCGCCGCGCTGGTCAACACGCTGGTGGTGGGTGCGCTTGCCGGCCTGCACGCGCTGCTGGTGATCTCCCTGTTCAAACCGGACAGCGGCATCGACCTGTGGCTGGCGCTGCTCATCACCGGGGTCACCACGGTGGTGCTGTGGGCGGTGGCCCGGCCGTTCCGGCGGCTGGTGTCGATGGTGTCGCTGACCCGCGAGCAGTTCGGCGGCGTGGTGCCCGGTGCCGGCACCGGCCCGATGTCGCAGATGTGGCGGCGGATGCGCGGCAACGAGCAGGACGAACGGCAGCAGCGCTGGTGGGAGGAGCGCCGCGCCGATGCCGGCCGCCCACCCGAGCGCGGCGAGTACCGGCCGGAGTCGGTGCAGGCCACCGCGTCCGTGGTACCCGAGCAGCGCTACGCCGGCGGCTGGCGGGCCTCGGACCGGGGTAACCAGCTGGACGGCTCCGGTGGGCGGGCGGTGAGTTCGGTCGGCTCGCGGCGGGCACTGGGCGGCGGCGGCGGCGGGATGGGCGTGGCCGGCGGGTTCCGCCCCGGTGGCGGCGAGCCCGGTGAGGTCGACGACCGGGTCATCTACCGGCGGGCGGACGCGCCGGTCGACCGCCCGCGCCGCCAGCCGGTGGCGCCGGAGCTGGTCGACGGGGTGCCGGTGTACCGGATCTACCGCCCGCGCCCGATACAGCCGATCTACCCGTCCGGCGGCGGCCGTGCCGACTAGCGCGATCCCGACCGGCGCGTATCCGACCAGCGCGAATCTGACCAGCCCGAATCTGACCAGCCCGAATCTGACCAGCACAGAGGTGCGAAGTGCCGATTAGGTCCCCCAAGGGGCGGGGCGCCGCGTACCGGTCCCTGTGGCAGTGGCCGCTGCGCTCACCGGCCCGGCTGATCGGCTGCCTCGTGGTGTTCGTCGCGCTCGCGCTGGCGGCGAACTCGGCGCTCGGGCTGGTGACCGGCCACACCAAGGGCCGGCCCGGCATCTTCGCCGGCCCCGACACCGACTCGACCTCGCCGCCGCCGGCGGCCGCCGCCCCGACCGCCGGCGCGGCGCCGCCCGCCCAGGCCACCGCGCTGCCCCCGGTACCCGAGCTGACCCCGCAGGCACTGGCCCCGTCGCAGGCGCCGCGCGCCGCACTCACCGCGGCCACCCGGTGGACCGAGGCATGGGCCCGCCACCCGGCCGGCGCCACCACCCAGAGCTGGGTCAACGGGCTGCGGCCCTACACCACCGACGAGTACCTCGGCGTGCTGTCCACGGTCGACCCGTCCAACGTGCCGGCCAGCAGGGTGACCGGGCCGGCCAGGGCCGTACTGGTGTCGCCGCGGTCGGTGCGGGTCCAGGTGCCCACCGACGCGGTCAACCTGGTGGTACTGGTGGTGAACACCGAAGGCACCCAGTGGAAGGTGGCCGGCTACGACCGCGCCACCGACGACCCGAACGCGGCGGGCGCTCAGCAGCCAGCTGGAGCGCCGGCGCCGGGTCGATGAGCCCGCCCAGCCCGCTGCGCAAGTTCCGGGCGCTGCGCCTGCTGCTCCCGCTGGTGGCGATCGGCGCCGCGCTGCTGCTGTTCCTCGGGGTCGGCCTGATCATCAGCTTCGGCGGTCTAGGCGGCCGGGGCGCGATCAGCTCATGCGGTGCCCCGCCGGGGGCCATCGCGGACAGCTCGGTGACGCCGAGGGCCACCAACGCCGCCCAGCTCACCGACGAGCAGCGGCAGAACGCGTCCGTGATCATCGGGGTGGCCAAGGGTTTGAACCTGCCGCCGAAGGCGTGGGTGATCGCGCTGGCCACCGCGATGCAGGAGTCCGGGCTGCGCAACCTGGGCTACGGCGACCGTGACTCGCTCGGGCTGTTCCAGCAACGGCCGTCGCAGGGCTGGGGGAGCCCGGCGCAGGTCACCGACCCGGTGTACGCCACCACCACGTTCCTGCAGCGCCTGGTCCAGGTGCCCGGCTGGGACCAGCTGGCGGTGACGGACGCCGCGCAGACCGTCCAGCGCTCGGCGTTCCCGGACGCCTACGCGCGGTGGGAAGGGCTGGCCACGCAGCTGGTGCAGACCCTCGGCGACGTCGCTGACCCGCTGGGCTGCGGGATCGGCGCGGCCAACCTGCCCGAGGGTGTGGTGCGCACCGCGATCACCTTCGCGCTCGCCGAGGTGGGCAAGCCGTATGTGTGGGGTGCGACCGGCCCGAACGCCTACGACTGCTCCGGGCTGATGCTGCGCGCGTTCCAGGCCGCCGGGATCTACCTGCCCCGGGTGTCCCGCGAGCAGTACCGGGCCGGCGGGCACGTGCCGCTGGCCCAGGCGCAGCCCGGCGACCTGCTCTTCCTGGCCACCGATCCGGACGATCCGGCGACCATCCACCACGTGATGCTCTACCTCGGCAACGGGATGATCGCCGAGGCGCCCTACAGCGGCGTCCCGGTGCGGACCCGGCCGATGGACTGGAAGAACCGCGAGCTCGTCCCGCTGGCGACCCGCCCGGGCACCGCGCCGAACCCCGCCTGAGCCCTCCGGCGCAGAATTACCCCCATGTCGAGCGACCCGTTCGCCCCTTCGTCGAGTACGGCCCCGCCACCGGCGTCGTCCACCCCGGTGCGCGACTACGCGGACCGGCCGTGCCCCGGTGCCTCGACGGACTACCTGGTGGTGCCCCGGTCACTGGCCCAGTCGATGCCGCTGCGCTGGCAGCAGGTGTTCGTCGCGCTGCTGGCCGACCTGCACGATGCGTACCGCCAGCTGGACTGGCCGGTGTACCAGGTGGTGGCCAGCCGCCGCGAGCTGCTCACCGACCTGGACGAGGACCAGCTGGCCTTCGTCGGCTACGTGGCCGACCTGGACGCCGACGGTGGGCTGATCTTCCGCGATGCCGCCGAGCAGCCGATCCCGGACGCGCATGCCACGCGGGTGCTCGCGCCCGTCACCGACCCGATCCCGCCGGCGTCGGCCGGTCGGATCGAGCCGCGCCCCGCCGACGACCGGGTCTGAGCGCCCGCCGGAAAATTCGCCGGCGCTGGGAACAGATCCGGCCGGCCGGTCGTTGTGCAGCTCGACAGGGTTGAGTGTGTGAGACTCAAGATTGAAGTTGACGATCTCGGGCCGCTCGCTCAAACTTGAGTCAGAGCAACTCAAGCATGACTTGGAAGATTGGCTGGGAGGACAACCACTATGGCTCGTGCGGTCGGAATCGACCTCGGGACCACCAACTCCGTCGTCGCCGTCCTCGAGGGTGGCGAGCCGACGGTCATCGCGAACTCCGAGGGTTCGCGGACCACGCCTTCGGTCGTGGCCTTCGCCCGCAACGGCGAGGTGCTGGTCGGCCAGTCGGCGAAGAACCAGGCTGTCACGAACGTGGACCGGACCATCCGGTCGGTCAAGCGCCACGTCGGCACTGACTGGTCCACCGACGACATCGACGGCAAGAAGTACACCGCGCAGGAGATCAGCGCGCGGGTGCTGCAGAAGCTCAAGCGGGACGCCGAGGCGTACCTGGGCGAGGAGATCGTCGACGCGGTCATCACCGTGCCGGCCTACTTCGAGGACGCCCAGCGCCAGGCCACCAAGGAGGCCGGCCAGATCGCCGGCCTGAACGTGCTGCGGATCGTGAACGAGCCGACCGCGGCGGCGTTGGCCTACGGGCTGGACAAGGGCGAGAAGGAACAGACCATCCTGGTCTTCGACCTCGGCGGCGGCACGTTCGACGTGTCCCTGCTGGAGATCGGCGAGGGCGTGGTCGAGGTCAAGGCGACCAACGGCGACAACCACCTCGGTGGCGACGACTGGGACGAGCGGGTCATCAGCTGGCTCGTCGAGAAGTTCAAGGCCGCCCAGGGGATCGACCTGACCAAGGACAAGATGGCCATGCAGCGGCTGCGTGAGGCCGCCGAGAAGGCCAAGATCGAGCTGTCCAGCAGCAACAGCGCGACGATCAACCTGCCGTACATCACGGTCGACTCGGACAAGAACCCGCTGTTCCTGGACGAGACGCTGTCCCGCGCCGAGTTCCAGCGGATCACCTCCGACCTGCTGGACCGCACCCGCGCCCCGTTCAACCAGGTGGTCAAGGACGCCGGCATCTCGGTCGGCGCGATCGACCACGTGGTGCTGGTCGGCGGCTCCACCCGGATGCCCGCCGTCACCGAGCTGGTCAAGGAGCTCACCGGCGGCAAGGAGCCCAACAAGGGCGTCAACCCCGATGAGGTCGTCGCGGTCGGCGCGGCTCTGCAGGCCGGCGTGCTGCGCGGCGAGGTCAAGGACGTCCTGCTGCTCGACGTCACCCCGCTGTCCCTGGGGATCGAGACCAAGGGCGGCGTGATGACCAAGTTGATCGAGCGCAACACGACCATTCCGACGAAGCGCTCGGAGATCTTCACCACGGCGGACGACAACCAGCCGTCGGTGCAGATCCAGGTCTTCCAGGGCGAGCGCGACATCGCCGCCTACAACAAGAAGCTCGGCATGTTCGAGCTCACCGGCCTGCCGCCGGCCCCCCGGGGTCTGCCGCAGATCGAGGTCTCCTTCGACATCGACGCGAACGGCATCGTGAACGTCTCCGCGAAGGACCTCGGCACCGGCAAGAGCCAGGCCATGACGATCACCGGCGGGTCCGCTCTCGGCAAGGACGAGATCGACCGGATGATGCGTGACGCCGAGCAGCACGCCGACGAGGACAAGAAGCGCCGCGACGAGGCCGAGGTCCGCAACCAGGCCGAGACGCTCGTCTACCAGACCGAGAAGTTCGTCAAGGACAACGACGAGAAGCTCCCGGCCGAGGTCAAGGACGACGTGAACGGCGCGCTCGGCGAGGCCCAGGAAGCGCTCAAGGGCACCGACACCGACGCCATCAAGGCGGCGATGGAGAAGCTGGCCACCGAGTCGCAGAAGCTGGGCGCCGCGCTGTACCAGCAGCAGGGCGCCGAGGGCGGGCCGGCCGGGCCAGGCGCCCCGGGTGCCCCGGGTGCCGCCGGCGCGGACGCCGGTTCGGATGACGTGGTCGACGCCGAGATCGTGGATGAGGACGACAAGAAGTGAGCGACGAGCAAAGTGGTACCGAGTACGGCCGGGACACCCGGCCCGATCGCGGTCCCGCCGAGCCCGAGCGGGTCGTGGTGCGTGACCGGCGGCGGATCGACCCGCTGACCGGTGAGGTCCGGTCGCCGGAGGGTGCACAGTCACCCGCCGGCGCCGGCCCCGGCGATCCGGCGCAGGGGGCGGCCCAGGTCGCCCCGGCGCCGGACCCGGCCGAGGAGAAGCTGGCGGAACTGTCCGCCCAGCTGGACGAGCGCACGGCCGATCTGCAGCGGGTCAGCGCCGAGTACGCGAACTACCGGCGCCGGACCGACCGGGACCGGGAGGCGATCACGGTGGCGGCCCGGGCCCAGGTGGCCGGGGAGCTGCTCACCGTGCTCGACGACGTGGTCCGCGCCGAGGCGCACGGCGACCTCACCGGCGCGTTCAAGTCGGTGGCCGACAAGCTGGTCAGCGCACTGAACAAGATCGGGCTGACCCCGTTCGGCACGGAGGGCGACGAGTTCGACCCGGCCGTGCACGAGGCGGTGCAGCACACCATGTCGCACGACGTCACCGGACCGACGGTGACTGCCGTGCTGCGGCCGGGCTACCGGCTGGGCGAGCGGCTGCTGCGCCCGGCGATGGTGGCCGTGACCGACCGCGACCCGGATGCCGGCCCGGTGCCGGAGCGGCCCACGGACGACGGAGCCGAACACGAAGGCAACAGCCAGAACTAGATCGAGAGGGGGCGCCCGGTGACCGAGCGGGACTGGATCGAGAAGGACTTCTACGCCGAGCTGGGCGTCTCCTCCGACGCATCCGCCGACGACATCAAGAAGGCGTACCGCAAGCTCGCACGCACCTTGCACCCGGACAAGAACCCTGGTGACGCCAAGGCGGAGGCCAGGTTCAAGACGGTCGGTGAGGCCTACTCGGTGCTCTCCGACACCGAGAAGCGCAAGCAGTACGACGAGACCAGGCGACTGTTCCGCTCCGGTGGCGGCGCGGGTGGCGGCTTCGGCGGCTACGGCGCCGGCACCGGGGGCTTCGGCACCGGCGCGGGAGCCGACTTCAACCTGGACGACATTCTCAACCGGACCGGGGGTGCCAGGGCCGGCGGCGGTGCCGGCGGCCTCGGTGACCTGTTCGGTGGCCTGTTCGGTGGTACCGGGCGGGGCGGCACCCGACCGTCCGGCACGGCCCGGCGGGGCTCCGACGTGGAGAGCGAGATCCAGCTGGACTTCGCCGACGCGGTGCGCGGGGCCACGGTGGCGCTGCGGCTGACCACGCAGGGCCGCTGCAATACCTGCGGCGGCACCGGCGCCCGGGTCGGCAGCACGCCGCGAGCGTGCCCGACCTGCGACGGCGTCGGCCTGGTCACCCGCAACCAGGGTGCGTTTGCGTTCTCCGAGCCGTGCCGGGACTGCCGGGGAACCGGTCGGATCATCGACGAACCGTGCCCGGAGTGCGGCGGCGAAGGGGTCACCCCGCGCACCCGCACGCTGAACGTGCGGATCCCCGCCGGGGTGACCGACGGCAAGCGGATCCGGATCAAGGGCCAGGGTGAGCCCGGTCGCGGCGGTGCACCCGCCGGCGACCTGTTCGTCCTGGTGCACGTGAACCCGGACCAGCTGTTCGGCCGCTCCGAGCGCAACCCGGACGACCTCACCCTGCGGGTGCCGGTCACGTACCCGGAGCTCGCGCTCGGTACCACCCTGACGGTGCCCACCCTGGACGGCAAGGTCTCGCTCAAGGTGCCACCCGGCACGGCGAGCGGGCGAACCTTCCGGGTGCGCGACCGGGGGGTCCGGCGGGCCAACGGCACCAGCGGTGACCTGCTGGTCACGGTCGAGGTCGCGGTGCCGAGGCAGCTGGACGAGGAGGCGACGGCCGCGCTGCGGACCTACGCTGAGTCCACCAAGTCGTTCGATCCGAGAGCTGGCCTGCTCGGTTAGCCGCACGCGCTAGGAGGGTCCTGAATGATGCCGCTCGTCGCGAGCGGTGATCCAGTCGGATGCGTCGCAAGGCGGAGGAGTGGCCGATACCGTTGTTGTATCGGCCGCGACGACAACGCCGCGAGGCGCCGACTGGGCGCCGCGCAGCAGAGCATGCGTTGTTCAGGGCGCTCCTAGGAGGGAACGAGGTGATGAGATGACCACGCAGGACCGCCCCGGCCAGGCGTCGGGGCTGCCACCGGGCACCGACCTTGACTCACCCATCTTCGTCATCTCGGTGGCCGCCGAGCTCGCCGGGCTGCACGCCCAGACGCTGCGCGGCTACGACCGGTTGGGGCTGGTCAGCCCTGGCCGGTCGGCCGGCGGTGGCCGCCGTTACTCCGCCAGGGACATCGCCCTGCTGCGTGAGGTGCAGCGGCTGTCGCAGGACGAGGGGGTCAACCTCGCCGGCGTGAAGCGGATCATCGAGCTGGAGCGCACCGTCGACGAGCTGCGCACCCAGATCGGTGCGCTACTGGACGAGTTGGCCGCCGCGCGGGTCGCCGCCGAGCAGGCCGCCGCGAGCGTGCACGCCTCCTACCGCCGTGACCTGGTCCCGGTGAAACAACACACCACGATCGCGGTCTGGCGCCCTACCCCCAAGCAACCCCCGCAACGCTGACGCCAGAGCACCAAGGTGGCCGGCACAGACCCAGTACCGGCCGCACAGACCCTGCAACCTCTGTGCGGCCCGTACTGGGCTTGTGCGCGCCGTCAGTCCATCGTGAAGGGGTCGTAGCGGATCTGGTCGAGGGGGGTGCCGGCGACGAGCATCCGGGACACAGTGGCCCGCACCATCGCCGGTGAGCCACAGACCAGCACGTCGTGGTCCTTCCAGGCGCCGTAGCGGGTGACCACGTCGGCCAGCGTGCCGGACTCGGCGCCCGCTCCGTCGTCGTCCTGCTCCACCACGGGGACCACACTCAGCCACGGGTTGGTGTAGGACAGCTGGCGCAGGCTGCCGAAGTCGTACAGCTCGTCCCAGTTCTTGCCGCCCACGAACACCTCGGTGCGCGGGTTGTCTGGGTGTTGCGACATCTCGTCCAGGATCGCCTTGATCGGTGCCATCCCGGTACCGCCGGCGACCATCAGCTGGCTGCGGCCGGACTGCCGGTTCGCCGCCATCCGGCCCATCGGGGGACCGATCCGCCAGGTGTCGCCGCGCTGGGTGTGCGCCACGATCGCCCGACTGACCCAACCGCCCTCGACCGCGCGCACGTGAAACTCGATCACGCCGTCCTGCCGGGGCGCGTTGGCCGGTGAGAGGTAGCGCCACAGCCGGGGTCGCCGGGGCGTTTCCACGCTCAGGTACTGGCCGGCCTGGTACGGGATGGGTTGCCCGGTCTGGATCTGGACCATGGCGACGTCCCAGCTCAGGCGGCGGTGCCCGACCACCCGGCCGAGCCAGGAGGCCGGTCCGCGCTCGGCTTCGGCGGAGGTGCGCATGGCTTCCGCGATCAGTCCGTAGGCGTCGGTCCAGGCCTTGGCCACCGGCGGGATCCAGGCGTTGCCCAGGTAGTGCTCGAGGGCACTGAGCAGCGCGTAGCCCACCGCGTCGTAGTGCTGGGCGATGACGCCGAACTTGCGGTGGTCGCGGCCGAGCTGGCCGAGGAACGGGATCAGGTCGTTGGGGCGGTCGACCATCTGCACCACGTGCACCAGGGCCCGCAGCAGTCGGCTGCGCTGGATCTGCATGTTGGCCGGGAACAGCTCCCGGGTAGTCGGCGCGTGTTGGAACAGCACCGCGTAGAAATGCTTGGCCAGGTCATCGGCCTGCGCCTCGACCTCGGTCCAGCTGTTCCGGATGATCGTGACCATCTCGGAGGCGCGTTCCTGGGTCGGCTGGACCTGGGGGAGATCTGTCAGCAGAGGTTGGGCGGTCATCGCAGGCGGCTGGCTCTCTCCTCGGGAAGCGGCAACGGTTCGGGGTCGCGCCGGTCTATCGGGGTTGACCGTCCGGCACCGCGACGCAAGAACGTCTCACTAAACGATCACAGTGCCCTTCACTCTTTCGGGCGGTTGGGGATGGCCGATAGTAGTGGCTGGCCGGACCGTCGAGCGCAGAGGGTGGCACTTTCCGGCCCTGAGCGTCACGACCTGGTCCTTCCGTGGCACCGTATCGAGCGTGCCACTCGACACAACGTTTCGCTCTGTGATCGCCAACGGGTTGGCCGGTGTTACCCCCGCGGCCGACGCACCCCCTGTCCGCGAGTCGGGGCGCTCAGCACACTGAGTCGGGGAATTTGACACAACATGGACTTGAGCGGAACAGACTCAAGTTTCCTGCCGTTATGCATAGCGACGGGCACACTGGCAGAGAGAGCTGGTGGCCCCGCGCGAACTAGGACAACGCAGGACAAAGCAGGAGGAAACAGCGAGGATGGACTCGTTCAACCCCACCACCAAGACCCAGCAGGCCGTGTCGGCCGCGGTGCAGGCGGCCACCCTCGCTGGGAATCCGGACGTCGGCCCTTCGCACCTGCTGGGTGGGTTGCTCGCACAGGCCGACGGCATCACCATCCCGTTGCTGGAGGCCGTCGGTGCCGATCCGGCGACCGTGCGCGCCGAGCTGGCCCAGCTGGGTAACCGGCTGCCGTCCGCCGCCGGTGCCACGGTCAGCGCGCCGCAGCTCAACCGCGACGCGGTGGCCGCACTGACCGCCGCTCAACGCCTCGCCACCGAGCTCGGCGACGAGTACGTGTCGACCGAGGTGCTACTGGTCGGCCTGGCCAGCGGCAGGGACGCGGTGGCCCAGCTGCTGCAGCGCCACGGCGCCACCGTCGACGCGCTGCGTGAGGCGTTCACCAAGGTGCGCGGCTCGACCCGGGTGAGCAGCCCGGACCCGGAGGGCACCTACCAGGCGCTGTCGAAGTACGGCGTCGACCTCACCGAGCGGGCCCGCAAGGGCGAGCTCGACCCGGTGATCGGCCGCGACACCGAGATCCGCCGGGTGGTGCAGGTGCTGTCCCGGCGCACCAAGAACAACCCGGTGCTGATCGGCGAGCCCGGCGTCGGCAAGACCGCCATCGTGGAGGGCCTCGCCCAGCGGATCATCGCCGGCGACGTGCCCGAGTCGCTCAAGGGCAAGCGGGTCATCTCGCTGGACCTGGGCTCGATGGTGGCCGGCGCCAAGTACCGGGGTGAGTTCGAGGAGCGGCTCAAGGCCGTGCTGAAGGAGATTACCGACAGCGCCGGTCAGGTCGTCACCTTCATCGACGAGCTGCACACCATCGTCGGCGCCGGCGCCACCGGCGAGAGCGCCATGGACGCCGGCAACATGATCAAGCCGATGCTGGCCCGCGGTGAGCTGCGGATGGTCGGCGCCACCACGCTGGACGAGTACCGCGAGCGCATCGAGAAGGACCCGGCTCTGGAGCGGCGGTTCCAGCAGGTCTTCGTGGGCGAGCCGTCGGTGGAGGACACCGTCGGCATCCTGCGCGGGCTCAAGGAGCGCTACGAGGTGCACCACGGCGTGCGCATCACCGACACCGCGCTGGTCGCCGCGGCCACCCTGTCCGACCGCTACATCACCGCCCGGTTCCTGCCCGACAAGGCCATCGACCTGGTCGACGAGGCAGCCTCCCGGCTGCGGATGGAGATCGACTCGCGGCCGGTGGAGATCGACGAGGTCGAGCGGGCGGTGCGCCGCCTTGAGATCGAGGAGATGGCGCTGGCCAAGGAGGACGACCCGGCGTCGAAGCAGCGCCTGACCGCACTGCGTGCCGAGCTGGCCGAGAAGAAGGAGGCACTGGCCGCACTGACCGCCCGCTGGCAGAACGAGAAGACCTCCATCGAGGGCGCCCGGGTGCTCAAGGAGCAGCTGGAAGGGCTGCGCGGGGAGGCCGACCGGGCCGAACGGGACGGCGACCTTGGCCGGGTCGCCGAGCTGCGCTACGGCCGGATCCCCCAGCTGGAGAAGGAGCTGGCCGCCGCCGACGAGATCTCCGCCAAGAAGGAAGAGCTGATGCTCAAGGAGGAGGTCGGCCCGGACGACGTCGCGGACGTGGTGTCGGCCTGGACCGGCATCCCCGCCGGGCGGCTGCTGGAGGGCGAGACCGCCAAGCTGCTGCGGATGGAGGACGAGCTCGGCAAGCGGGTCATCGGGCAGCCCGAAGCTGTGCGGGCGGTGAGTGACGCGGTGCGCCGGGCGCGCGCCGGGGTGGCCGACCCGAACCGGCCGACCGGGTCGTTCCTGTTCCTCGGCCCGACCGGGGTGGGCAAGACCGAGCTGGCCAAGGCGCTGGCGGAGTTCCTGTTCGACGACGAGCGGGCCATGGTCCGGATCGACATGTCGGAGTACTCCGAGAAGCACAGCGTGGCACGGCTGGTCGGCGCGCCCCCCGGCTACGTGGGCTACGACCAGGGTGGTCAGCTCACCGAGGCGGTGCGCCGGCGGCCCTACACGGTGGTGCTGCTGGACGAGGTGGAGAAGGCCCACCCGGACGTGTTCGACGTGCTGCTCGCGGTACTGGACGACGGTCGGCTGACCGACGGCCAGGGCCGCACGGTGGACTTCCGCAACACGATCCTGGTCCTCACCTCGAACCTCGGCTCGCACGCCATCGCCGACCCCGCGCTGGACGAGGCGGCCCGCAAGGACGCGGTGATGCGGACCGTGCGCGGCCACTTCAAGCCGGAGTTCCTGAACCGCCTCGACGACATCGTGGTGTTCCAGGCACTGTCCACCGAGGAGCTGACGCACATCGTGGACATCCAGCTGGAGCTGCTCGGGCGGCGGCTGGCCGCGCGGCGGCTCACCCTGGACGTCTCGGACGGGGCGCGCGAGTGGCTGGCGATGAACGGGTTCGACCCGCTGTACGGGGCGCGCCCGCTGCGCCGGCTGGTGCAGTCCGCGATCGGTGACGCGCTGGCCAAGGCACTGCTGGCCGGCGAGATCACCGACGGCGACACGGTCCGGGTGGATCTGAACGGCTCGATGCTGGACGGCTCGATGGGCAACGGGTTGACCGTCGGCAAGGGCGTGGCCGCGAAGGTCTGACCGGCTCGATCTCCAGTGGAGCGACCCGCCGGGTACCCGGCGGGTCGCTCTGTCGATTCGGTCGGTCACGGGCCGGGCGGTGCGCGGGTGTCGAGTACGCACGAACGTGGACTCCACCGGGGCGAGTCGGCCGCGGCTCGAGTCTTGGGCGCCACTGTGAGCTGCTGAGATTCGCCGGGCAGAGGTAGGGCGAGCCGCTCCGGTCGCTGAAGGGGTCGCCCAGACTCACTACAGCGGGTTACCACGGATATCGGGCCGTCGCGGTTACCCTGGTTCCGTGGGCATTCCGACCTCGGTGTGGTTCGTCATCGCCGCTGTCGCGCTCGTGCTCGGCCTGCTCATGCTGCGGGCTTCGCAGCCGGGCGGCGGCGGTCAGTCTCGCGACCGGCGGCGTTGGGCCGCGCAGAAGGAGTGGGAGTACCTCGACAGCGATCCGGTACTGCCCAGCCGGTGGCGCTACGGCACCATCCACCAGGGCGGACCCGGGATCGCGCGCAACCTGGTCACCGGCTCGGTGCCGACCGCTGAGGGGCGCCGCCTGGTGTACGTGTTCGACCACGAGCAGGCCGGCCGGCTGAGCTCGGTGGTGTGCGCGGTGCAACGGCGCAGCGCGATGAGCGGCGCGGTCGAGCTGCGGCTGCCGTCCGCGCCGCTGCCCGATGACGCCGGTCTGGACCTGCTGGAACCGGTCGGCCAGCGCTACGCGTTCGTCTCCGACGCGGCCGCGATCCGCCCCCTGATCACTCCTCGGCTGGTCCGCGCCGCCGACGCAATCGGCGATGACGTCGAGCTGCTCTGGGCCGAGGACTCCTGGGTGCTCTGCACCGCGCCGCTGGACTACGTCCCGGACCAGCTTCAGGAACTGCTCGACCAGCTGGTCGAGGTGGCCGGAGCGTTGGAAGAGGCCAGCCGGTCGGGGAGCTCTCCGCAGCTGCCGCCCTCGCCGGCACCCGACTCGCCGTCCGACGCACCGGAGTCCTCGTCGGCCGCGGCCGACTGGGCCAGGTCCTTCACCAACCGCCGCTCCGGCGACTCCGGATCCCGCTCCGACTCGCCGCGCGGGTGGTCCGGCCCGGGCGGCTCCTCCTCGGACGAGTACTAGGTTCGTGTCGCTCATGCAGGGACCCCACTAGGTGCGTACCGCGCTCATCACCGGCGCCACCAGCGGTATCGGTGCCGCGTTCGCCCGCCGACTGGCCACCGACCACGGCCGGCTGGTGCTGGTCGCCCGGGACGCGGCGCGGCTCGAGGCACTCGCCACCGAGCTGCGCGACCGCCACCGGATCGAGGTCGAGGTGCTGTCCGCCGACCTGGCCGACGCGGGACAGCGCGCGGCGGTCGAGGCGCGGCTGGTCGACCCGGGGGTGGACCTGCTGGTCAACAACGCCGGCCTCGGGCTGTCCGGCAGATTCGCCGAGCTGGACCTCGACGCGCTGCAGCACCAGCTGGACGTGAACGTGACCAGCGTGCTGCGGCTGACCAGGGCCGCGCTGCCGGGGATGGTGGCGCGCGGCACCGGCGCGGTGGTCAACGTGTCCAGCGTGGCCGGTTTCTTCCCCAGCCGCAGCGCCACCTACAGTGCCAGCAAGGCCTGGGTGACGACGTTCACCGAGGGCCTGGCCGGGACGCTGGAGGGCACCGGGGTGCGGGCGTTGGCGCTGTGCCCCGGCTTCGTGCGCACCGAGTTCCACGAGCGGGCCGGAATGCGGGTCGGCGCCCGCACCGGGCCGCTCTGGTTGGATGCCGAGCGGGTGGTGGCCGACGCCCTGGCCGACCTGGCGCGCGGGCGAGTGGTCTCGGTGCCGAGCGTGACGTACAAGATGCTGGTGGGAGTGGGGGACGTGTTGCCGCGGTTCTTGGTGCGGAGGATGGCGACCCGGTACGAGCGGGGGCGGCGATGACGTTGGGCGGCGGGTCGGACAACCGGGACCGCGAGCAGCTGGCCGCGCTGGTCCGGGATCTCGCGGTGGTGCACGGGCGGGTGACCCTGTCCTCCGGCGCGGAGGCGGACTACTACGTCGACCTGCGCCGGGTCACGCTGCACCACGAGGCCGCGCCGCTGATCGGGCGGCTGATGCGGGTGCTCACCGCGGACTGGGCCTACGACGCGGTGGGTGGCCTGACCCTGGGTGCCGACCCGGTGGCCACCTCGGTGCTGCACTCGGCGGCGGCCGACGGGATCGCGATCGACGCGTTCGTGGTGCGCAAGGAGAGTAAGGCGCACGGCATGCAGCGCCAGGTCGAGGGCCCGGACATCGCCGGCCGGCAGGTGCTGGTCGTTGAGGACACCTCCACCACCGGCGGCTCGGTGCTCACCGCGGTGCATGCCGTGCGGGCGGCCGGCGCGAACATCGTCGGGGTGGCCACCATCGTGGACCGGGAGACCGGCGCCCAGCAGGCCATCGAGGCGGAGGGGCTGACCTACCGCGCCGTGCTCGGCCCCGCTGACCTGGACCTGCCGTCCTGAACTCGCCGAAACCGGTCGTGGACGCCGACGGAGTGTCCGGGGCCGACGTCGGGCCGGGGGCTGGCGGAGTGTCCGGGGCCGACGGCGGGCCGGGAGCTGACGGAGTGTCCGGGGCCGACGGCGAGCTGGGAGCTGACGGCGGGCCGGGGCCGACGGAGTGGACGGCGGGCGAGCCGGTCGGCGTGGGCCCGTGGCCCGGCGGGCCCGATGAGTGGCCCAGCGACCCCCGCTACGACCCGGAGCTGCTGCGCGACGGCGACCGCCGCAACGTGGTCGACGCCTACCGGTACTGGCGGCGGCCGGCGATCGTGGCCGACATCGACACCAGACGGCACCCGTTGCACGTGGCGATCGAGAACTTCGGCCACGACCACAACATCGGCACCGTGGTACGCACCGCCAACGCGTTCGCGGCGGCGGCCGTGCACATCGTCGGCCGGGCCCGCTGGAATCGCCGGGGCGCCATGGTCACCGACCGCTACCAGCACCTTCACCACCATCCGACGGTCGCCGACCTACTGGTTTTCGCCGCCGAGCAGGGGTTGACCGTCGTCGCGGTGGACAACTCGCCGGGCTCGGTGCGCCTCGAGCGTGCGTCGCTGCCCCGCGAGTGCCTGCTGCTGTTCGGCTCGGAGGGGCCCGGCGTGTCCGCCGAGGGCCGGGCCGGCGCCGCGCTCACGGTGTCCATCGCGCAGTTCGGGTCGACGCGGTCGATCAACGCCGGCGTCGCGGCCGGCGTGGCCATGCACGCCTGGATCCGCCAGCACGCCGACCTCGACGCCGCCTGGTAACCCCCCGCCCCCGGCGAGTCGGGGATTTTTGCAGGGTGAGTCGGGGGTTTTTGCCCGGCGAGTCGGGGATTCGGTCCCGGCGAGTCGGGACATTTTGCAGATGCGCGCCCTGATCGCCTCCGGTGGCGGGCGGCTGACCTGGCGATCGGTACCGGCGCCGCCACCACCGGGGCCGGACGCCGCCCTGGTCCGCCCGATCGCGGTGGCCACCTGCGACCTCGACCGGGCGCTCGCGCTCGGGGACACGCCGTTCCCGCTGCCGCTGAGCATCGGGCACGAGTGCGTCGCCGAGGTGCTCGAGGTCGGCGGCGAAGTAGCGAACGTGCAGGTCGGAGACCGTGTCGTGGTGCAGTTCGAGATCAACTGCGGTCTCTGTGGCGCCTGCCGCGCGGGGTTCACCAGCAACTGCACCGGGGTGCCGCCGCTGTCCATGTACGGGTTCGGACTCGGCGGCGGCCATTGGGGCGGCGTGTTGGCCGACCAGGTCGCGGTGCCGTTCGCGGACGCCATGCTGGTGCCGCTGCCCGAGGGCGTCGACCCGGTCGCGGCGGCCAGCGTGGCGGACACCATCTGCGACGCGTACCGGCACGTCGCACCGCACCTGCCCGGGCTGCTGCGCCGCGACCCGGACGCCGAGGTGCTGGTCATCGCGTGCCTGGGCGGCCGGACGATCTACAGCGCGAGCGTCCCGCTCTACGCCGGTCTGATCGCGCTGGCGTTGGGGGCTCGGCGGGTCCGGCTGGTCGACGGCCGGGCTGACGTGCGCGCGGTCGCCGCCGGGCTCGGCCTGGAGCCGGTACACCCGCGCGCGCTGCGGACCACGCCGCCGGCGTCGCTGGTCGTGGCGGCGAGCGCCACCTCGCGTGGTCTGTGGGCGGCGCTGTCGCACACCGCGGCGGACGGGGTGTGCAGCAGCCTGGGCGGACTGCACCGCACGGCGCGGATCCCCATGATGCAGCTCTACGCCCGCAACATCTCGTTCCACGTCGGCCGCACGGACGTACGGGCACTGGCTCCCTCGGTGCTGGAGCTGATCGCCGACGGCCGGTTCCAGCCGGAGCGGGTCATCAGCACCCGCGGCGCGCTGGACGATGCGCACCGGGTGCTCGATGCGCACTATCGCACCGGCGACATCAAGACCGTGTTGAGCCGCTGACCAGCGACTCAGGACACTAGCGGGACTCGGCGGGGACGGGGTCCTCGTCCATCGGCCTGCGCATCTCCTGGCGGTAGCGGTACAGGCCGTACCCGGTGCCGACGACGAAGAACGCGATGGAGCCGATCGTGGTGGCCCGCCGGACCCAGGGCAGCGAGTCGAGCAGGCCGGCGCCGTAGTAGCCGAGCAGCAGCAGCGCGGGCACCCAGATGACCGCACCGAGCGCGTTGGCGGTGATGTAGCGCCGGTTGTCCATGCCGGCCGCGCCGGCGATCATCGGGGCGAGGGTGCGGATCCAGGGCAGCCAGCGTGCGACCACCACCGACCAGAACCCCCACCGGTCGAAGAACGCGCTGGCCCGGTCCAGGTTCGAGCGGCTCAGGATCCGGCCGCCCTTGCGGGCCAGGATCTTCACCCCGGTACGCCGGCCGACCAGGAAGCCGACCTGGTTGCCCGCGACCGCCGCGACGCTGGCCGCCAGGGCCAGCAGCCAGGCGCTGAGCTCCTGTTCGTGCGCGGCGAGCACCACGCCGGCGGCGAACAGCAGCGAGTCGCCCGGCAGGAACAGACCGACGATGAACGCGCACTCCAGGAACACGAAGGAGAGCACCACGACCCACACCGTGGTGGGCGCGGCCCGCATCAGGAACCCCGACGACGCCAGGTCGATCGTGTGCATCCCGGACCCCAGCGGACCGGCGAGCAGCGGCCAGGCCAGGCCGTTGGCCGATGCCAGCAGGGTGCTCACGGTGCTCCAGGGTGACTAGGCGGGTTGGGGTTGTCGACCTCAGCCGAGCTCGGTGACCTCTCGATTACCGTTGACTTCCTTGCGCCGCTCCCGCCGGGCCCTGAGGAACTCCACGGCCAGCGGGATCAGCGACAGCACCACCACCGCGATCAGCATCAACTCGATGTGCTCACGGACGAAGGTGAAGCCGCCCAGCAAGTATCCCAAAAGGGTGACACCCGCCGCCCACGCAACGCCGCCGATCACGGAGTACGTCAGGTAGCGCTTCGGTTCCATCTTGCCAACGCCCGCCATCACGGTGATGAATGTGCGCACGATCGGCACGAAACGCCCGAGCACGATGGCCCGGTTGCCGTACCTCTCGAAGAACGCGTGGGTGCGCTCCACGTGCTCGGGCTTGAGCAGCCGGGAGTTCGGCCGGTCGAAGATGGCCGGGCCGGCCGCCCGGCCGATCCAGTACCCGGAGACGTTGCCGAGCAGCGCACTCACCACCAGCAGCGTGCAGACCAGCCAGAGCGGCGTGCTGATCGCGCCGGACGCGACGAACAGACCGGCGGTGAACAGCAGCGAGTCGCCCGGCAGGAAGAAACCGACCAGGAGGCCGCACTCGGCGAAGATGATCAGGCAGAGGCCGACCAGCACGAACGGGCCGAGCGCGGAGATGAGGTAGCTCGGGTCGAGCCACTGCGGACCGAGCGCCAGGACCGTGCCCGAACCCGGAGAAGCCAGAGAAGAAGCCAGAGACGAAGCGGGATGGGTCACGGTGTCCAACGGTACCGGCCGTACCCCGATGGCCGCGGCTCGCTACCCACTACATACTCCCTAACCGGCGCCCAGAGCCGGGAGCGCGCCCGGCGCAAAGATCGAGATCATGGCCAGTGACACGCCCACCAGCGCTCCGGTGAGCAATGCGATCAGCAGCACCCAGCCGATCGGGAACGGCCTCGGCGGCGGGGCCGGCATGCGGGTGCCCGCCGGTGGCGCCGGCCGCCCCTGCACCGCCGACGCGCGCAGCGCCTCGGACACCATCCGCTCGGGGTCCATCTCCCACCTCGTCCGCTCGTCCGCTGCTCAGCCGGGGCCCGGCCGGCCGGCCATCACCTTGGCGACCGAGGCCAGCGCCCGGCTCGCGGTGGACTTCACCGCGCCCTTGCTGATTCCGGTGGACTCGGCGATCTCGGCCTCGGACAACCCGCCGTAGTAGCGCAGCACCAGCACCTCCCGCTGCCGGGCGGGCAGCGAGCCCAGTGCCGCCACCACCGCCTGGTGTTCGGCGGAGAGCATCGCGAGCGACTCCGCCGAGCGGGCGTTGACCTGGTGTGGCGGGACGTACTCCCGGGCGGTGCGCCGCCGGCGCAGCACCGAGCGGGACCCGTTCACCACGGCGGTGCGCAGGTAACCCAGCGCGGCGCGCTCGTCGCGGAGCTCCGACCAGTGCCGATGCAGCCCGGTGAACGCCTCCTGCACGACGTCCTCCGCCGTGCCCTGCTCGTCGACCAGCAGGATCGCCAGTCGGACCAGCCGCATCCGGTGCTCCGCGTACAGGTCGGCGAGCGTCTTGGGTCGGTCGTCGGTTGGTGCGGTGTCGATCCGGCGCAACCGGGACAGGGTGCGCTCGATCAACCCTGCCAGCGGGTTCTCGACGGATTCGTCGATCGGTTCCGAGCTCACGACCCCGAGGGTAGCGAGCCCGTCCGCGCGCTGTGCCGTTGCCGGTCTGCCGAGTTACGGAATACTGGGCCCCGACCCGACCACCGAGCAGGACAGGCGACGTCATGCCGATCGCGACCCCTGAGGTCTACAACCAGATGCTGGATGCCGCGAAGGCGGGCGAGTACGCCTTCCCGGCGATCAATGTGACGTCCTCGGAGACGTTGAACGCGGCACTGCGCGGCTTCGCCGAGGCGGAGAGTGACGGCATCATCCAGATGTCCACCGGCGGCACGGAGTTCCTCTCCGGCACCGGCGTGAAGGAGATGGCAACCGGCGCGATCGCGCTGGCCGAGTTCGCGCACGTGGTGGCGGCGAAGTACCCGATCAACGTGGCGCTGCACACCGACCACTGCCCGAAGGACAAGCTGGACGGGCTGGTCCGGCCGTTGCTGGCGGTCAGCGCGGAGCGGGTGGCGCGCGGGGAGAACCCGCTGTTCCAGTCGCACATGTGGGACGGCTCGGCCGTCGAGCTGCACGAGAACCTGGCCATCGCCGAGCAGCTGCTCGCCCAGGCGGCCAAGGCGAAGATCATCCTCGAGGTGGAGATCGGGGTGGTCGGCGGCGAGGAGGACGGCGTCGCCAACGAGATCAACGAGAAGCTCTACACCACGCCCGCCGACTACGAGGCGACGCTGGACGCGCTCGGCCACGGCGAGAAGGGCCGCTACCTGCTGGCCGCGACGTTCGGCAACGTGCACGGCGTGTACAAGCCGGGCAACGTCAAGCTCCGCCCGGAGATCCTCAAGCAGGGCCAGGAGGTGGCCATCGAGAAGCTGGGCCTGCCGGCCGGTTCGAAGCCCTTCGACCTGGTCTTCCACGGCGGCTCGGGCTCGCTGCCGGAGGAGATCAAGGAGGCGGTGAGCTACGGGGTGGTGAAGATGAACATCGACACCGACACCCAGTACGCGTTCACCCGCCCGATCGCCGGGCACATGTTCACCCACTACGACGGCGTACTCAAGGTGGACGGGGAGGTCGGCAACAAGAAGTTCTACGACCCTCGGACCTACCTCAAGGCCGCCGAGGTGGCGATGGCCGACCGGATCGTCCTGGCCTGCCAGAACCTGAACTCGGCCGGCCACAGCCTGAAGTGACGCAACCGTGAGCGGCACAGCCACTCACCCACCGGAGGACACATGAGTCTGCAAGGCAATCTGCTCGGCCCGGAACCGACCCTGCTGCCCGCCGACGACGTGGTCGCGGCCGCGCTGGACGGCGGCACCGATCCCACCGAGGTGGCCGCGGCACACCCGGCGGCCAGCGCGGGCTGGGCGGCGCTGGCCGAGCGCGCGCTGGCGCAGGGCGAGCCGGTGGCCGCGTACGCCTACGCGCGCACCGGGTACCACCGCGGCCTGGACCAGCTGCGCCGCAACGGCTGGAAGGGCTTCGGGTCGGTGCCCTGGGCGCATCAGCCGAACCAGGGCTTCCTGCGCGCCTTGGCGGCGCTGGCCAAGGCCGCCGAGGCGATCGGTGAGCAGGACGAGGCGGCCCGCTGCAGGCAGTTCCTGGCCGACTCCGACCCGGCGGCCTCGTCCGCACTCGGTCTGGCCTGAGATCACCCCTCAGACCTGAGCACACGTCTCAGCGGTAAATCCGGGTGGCGGGCCGCCGGTGAGCACCGGCGGCACCAGCGGTGCCGAGAGCCCCGGCACGAGCCGGCGACCCCCCTCCGGTCGCCGGCTCGGCGCCGCCGAAACTGGCTGAACACGCAGCTCAGCAGCCACCCCCGACAAGTCCTGGGGCCCGGCGGATATTCCCGCCGCCGCCAGATCGGCCGGCCGGACGCCGCCGCCGCGACGGGCTCGGCCGCCCGCAACCGGGGTCGGGGGCGCTGGCCCGGCCCCGCCGGCCCCCAGCGGATCTCCGGTAATCTCGCCGCCGTGACGAGCGGCGTGGCAGTCCGAACCCCTGTGCTGGGGTCTCGCGACGCCCGCGGCCGGAACCCGCGGACGCTACCCGGACCGGGCTCGAATTCGGTGGCACGGCGCGCCGGGGCAGTGATCGCCCGGCCTGGCTCAGCTGTGTGTCCGACGGACCTGGCTACGGCCCGAACTGCTCGTCCCGGCGCTTATGAGCAGACTGAGTTGAGTGGTCTTTGCCCACTTCAGCGCCCCTGTTCGGGGTCCAGTCCCGACATCGTCGGGGACATTTCCTTATTGTGAAAGTGCGTGGGCCGACTACCCTCCGGTGAGCGTACCTCCGGCGGATTTCACTCGTTGTAGCTAAGGATGCTCTCTACCATGCAGGTGCACTCCGCATCGCAGCCCCCCGAGTTCGGCGGGCTGCCGAAGGAGGCCGGCGGCGGGAACCGCCCCGGTGTGACCGCGGCCGAGCGGGCGCGGGAGAAGCAGTTGCTGTCCGGGCTGACCGTCACGGTCACGCCGGACCCGGGTTCCGAGCTGCTCGCCGCGTGGGATCAGCTGCTCGCCCGCACCATCAACAGCGACGTCGCCCAACTGTCCGCGTGGGCCAACATCCGCCGGTTGGCCGATTACGAGCCGCTGTACCTGCTCGCCACCTCCGGCGCCGAAGTGCTCGGCGGGGCGACCGTGCTGTGCCGCAAGGTCCGGGGCCTCGGCCGGGTCGGTTACCTGCCCTACGGCCCGACGATCGCCGACCACCTGGTCACGATCAGGGCTTCGGTGAACAAGCAGCTGGCGGACACGCTGCACACCCTGACCCGCTCGCACGCGGCGCTGTTCGTGCAGCCGCCGGACGGTGGCGAGGACATCGCCATCGCGCTGCTGCAGCGCGGGTTCCGGTTCTCCCAGGCCGGCATCGCCCCGGCGTCCACCATGCGGGTCGACCTGACCCAGTCCGAGGACGCGCTGCGGGCCAATCTGACCCGCCGGCTGCGGACCTGGACCAGGCAGTGGCCCGAGCGCGGCGTGAAGGTCCGGGTCGGCGACCGGCGGGACATCCCGGTGCTGGCCCGCCTCGCCGCCAGCACCGCGCAGTACCAGGGCTTCACCCCGTTCCCGGAGAACTATCTCGAGGTCACCTATGACGAGCTGGCCCCCGGTGGGCACGTGGTGCTGCTGCTGGGCGAGCTGTCCGGCGCGCCGGTGGCCGCCGAGCTGCTGACCGGCTGCGGGGGCGTGCTGAAGAGCCGGATCACCGGGATGGACCGCACCTCCACCGAGGCCGCGAAGCTGAACGTAGCCAGCGCGATGATCTGGGAAGCGATCTCCTGGGGCAAGGCGAACGGCTACCACGCCTACGACTTCGGCGGACTGCGCCCCGAGTCGGTCGAGGCGCTGCGTTCCGCCGGCCCGGTCGACCAGGACTCGCTGCCCGGACCGGACCTGTTCAAGACCAAGTTCGGCGGCGACGTGTGGACCTACCCGCCGGCCGTCGAACTCATCCCGTCGCGGATCATCCGCACCGGCTACGACGTCCTGCGCCGGGGCGACGGTGGCCAGAAGGTGATCACCGCCGTTCGCGAGGCCCTTCGCGGCGGTCGCTGACCGGGGGACGCTGGGCCGCTCCCACCCCGGTCGCCTCGTCGCCGACCGGCACCAGCAGGCAGGCCAGCACCGGGAACGCCACCGCGACGGCGAACCCGACGCCGTAGCTCAGTACGCCGATGAGCAGCCCGAACACCGGTGGGGTGGCGGCCGCCAGTGCGTTCTGCGCGGTGTTCTGCACACCGAGTGCCCGGCCGGCCCAGGCGCTGCCGGCGCGCTCCGCAACGGCGGTGAAGGCCAGTCCGTTGGTACTCACCGCGAGCATGGTGGCGACCACCAGGGCGACTACCGCGGCGGCCGTCGCACTGGCCAGCGTCGCGGCGGCCAGGGCGGCCAGCACCACGCCGGTGGCCACCGCGAGCAGCCGCATCGGCCGCAGCCGGCTGCCCACCCGGTCCGACCAGTACCCGGCGGCCAGCCGGGTCGCCGCGCCACCGACCTGCGCCGCCGCCAGCAGCCGCCCGGCCGGAGCGGCCGACCAACCCTGCACGTCGACCAGGTACACCAGCGAGAACGTGGCGATCACGAACTGCGGTACCACGAGCATCGAGCTCGCCCCGTGGATCCGCCACAGCGTCGGCGACCGGTACGGCGACCCGGGGAGCTGCCCGGCCGCCGACCTCGGTCCGACCGGATCCCGCACCAGGGCGAGCGCAAGACCGGTCGCGGCCAGGCAGCCGCCGCCCAGA
Source organism: Pseudonocardia sp. Cha107L01 (assembly GCF_052566575.1). Taxonomy (NCBI): domain Bacteria; kingdom Bacillati; phylum Actinomycetota; class Actinomycetes; order Pseudonocardiales; family Pseudonocardiaceae; genus Pseudonocardia; species Pseudonocardia sp. Cha107L01. The sequence continues at coordinate 867,206 of NZ_CP199579.1, read as the reverse complement.
GCCGCGACCGCCAGCGGGAGGCCGGAGTGTGTCGCCGACGGGTGCGACAGCGACGGCAGTGCCAGCGCGGCGATGGCCACCCCGAGCGGCTGTGCGCACTGCCGGATGGCCATCGCCCGGCCCCGCTCGTGTGCGGCGAACCAGCCGAGCACCAGCCGCCCGCTCGCGGCGTGCACGGCGGCCGTCGCGGCGCCGGCGAGCAGGAACGTGGCACCGAGCGCGACCGAACCGTGCAGCCGGGCGCCGGCCAGCAGTACCAGCCCACCCGCGCCGAGACCGAGGGTCAGCACCCGGCGCTCGCCGTACCGGTCGGCCGCCGCGCCCCAGGCGACCAGGGTGACCAGCAGCCCGGCGATCGGGCAGCCGGCGAGCAGCCCGGCCTGCGCGAGGGTGAGTCCGTCCGCGCGCAGCGCCGGGATCAGGAACGGCGCGCCGTACTGCACCGCGCAACCCGCTGTGACCGCGATGAGCCCGGCGACCAGAACCACCCAGCGTTGCCTCGGCATGCCCCCGATGCTAGGTCTCGAAGTCCACGCCTTGATATGGCCATCTCACGTGGTGAGAGGTACCAGGATGGTGGGATGGCCGCCGAGGTACCGATCATCCGCCCGGCCGAGGTTGCGGACCTCGGCGCGATCGAGCGGATCTACGGGCACTACGTGACGAACACGACCGCGAGCTTCGAGCTGGAACCGCCGGATGCGTCCTCGGCTGAGCGCCCGCCCGGGGGACGCGAGCCCGCCGCTCAGCCCGCCCCGGCGACCGGCTTGCTCTCGGCGAGCTGGCGGAACAACGTCAGGAACAGCTCGAACGCGTCGTTCACCGCCATTCGCTGTCCGGTGGCCAGCAGGTCAAGCAACAGGCCCCTGGCCACCGCCACGCCGAGTCGGGCCATCGGTTCGGCCCGTTCCGGTGGGACGCCGCTGTCGACCAGGCTCCGCACGCTCGGCAGCAACCAGGCGGTGATGTCACCGTCCAGCAGTCCGGTGGCCGGCTCCCGCCCCTGCAGTGCCTGCCCGTAGATCTCGAAGAACAGCCGTGCGAACGGCTCCATCCCTGGATCGGACACTCGCTGCCAGAGGCGCCTCGGCCGCTCCGTGGGGTCCAGGTCGGGATCGGCGACCAGCTCGTTCCACAGCTCGCGCTGCGCTGCCTCCACTGCCCGAACGACCTCGGTGAGCAGTCCTTCCTTCGAGCCGAAGTGGTAGATCAGCATCCGGTGGCTGGTGCCCAGCGCGTCGGCCAGCTGGCGCAGGCTGAGGTCGCTGATGCCCCGGGTGCCGAAGTAGGTCATCGCCGCCTCGAGCAGCCGCTCGCGGGCCTGACCACGTGTTCCGGTCATGCCGGCGACCCCCCGGTGGATGGCATGGCGCCATGCTAAGCCGTGTCGGCCGGACGTTCCCGGCCCCGGCGCGGCTCTGCTAGGTATACAAAAGCGCAGGTCCCGGTGCAGCTCTGCGTAGGGCTACGCAACGGCGCAGGTCCCGGCGCCGAGATCGACGTGCGGGTCATTCGATCATGGAGTGGAGCGCCCTCCTGTCGATCTCGGTGGGTCGAGCCACTCACCGGTCGAACCCGATGTCGACGTTCCGCGCTTCGGCTCCGCCGGGCGCCGGGCCATCGCGCCGCGGCAGGATGACGAAGTGACCGAGAGTTTTCCACGTCGACAGGCCCGCACCCGACGGTTCTCCCTGGGCGCTCCGCGCGGCTTCAGCATTTCGGCGGACGGCGAGCGGGTGCTGTTCCTGCGCAGTCGCGGCGGCACCGACCCGGTGACCTGCCTCTGGTCCCTCGACACTGAGACCGGCGAGGAACGGCTGGTGGCCGATCCGAGGGCGCTCGCCGACCCGGACGCCGAGCTACCCGCCGAGGAGCGGGCCCGCCGGGAGCGCACCCGTGAGCAGGCCGGCGGCATCGTCGGCTACGCCACCGACAGCGCGCTCACCGTCGCGGCGTTCGTCCTCGCCGGCACGCTCTACCTGGCTGAGCTCGACAAGCCGGACGCCGAGCCACGCCCGGTCAGCACGCCACCGGGGGTGATCGACCCCCGCCCCGACCCCGCAGGCAACCGGGTGGCCTACGTCAGCGGTGGCGCGCTGTGGCTGTACGACCGCGCGACCGGCACCTCCACCGCGCTGGCCGAGCCCGAGTCCGACACCGTCCGCTACGGGCTGGCCGACTTCATCGCGGCCGAGGAGATGGGCCGGATGCGGGGCTACTGGTGGTCCCCGGACGGCGGCGCGGTGCTGGTGGCCAGGGTCGACGAGGCCCCGGTGACCCGCTGGCACGTGGCCGACTCGGCCAACCCCGAGCGGCCGGCCACCGAGCTTGCCTACCCGGCGGCCGGCACCCCGAACGCGGTCACCGAGCTGTACCTGCTCGGCCAGGACGGCTCCCGCACCGACGTGCTCTGGGCCGCGGGCGGTGACACGGGAGGCGAGGAGTACCTGGCCGACGTGCACTGGGACGACGCGCGGGACCACTCCGGGCCGCTGATCACCGCGGCGCCCCGGGACCAGCGGGCGCTGCGGGTGCTCCGGGTGGACCCGGTGACCGGCGCGTGCACCCCGGTCACCGAGAACACCGACGAGCACTGGGTGGACATCGTGCCCGGGGTGCCGGCGCACCTGGACAGTGGCGCGCTGGTCTGGGTCGCCGACTCCGAGGACGCGCGGCGGCTGCACGTCGGCGGCGAGCTGGTCACGCCGCCGAGCCTGCGGGTCCGCTCGGTGCTGGACGTGGACGCGGACACGGTGCTGTTCACCGCCAGCGAGGACCCCACCGAGGTGCGACTGTGGACGTACCGCCCCGGCGACGGGCTGAGCTGCCTGACCCCGGAGCCGGGCGTGTTCGGCGGCCGCCGCCGCGGCGGCACCACGGTGATCACCGCCCAGACCCTGGAGCAGGACGGGGTGAGCGTCCGGGTGCACCGGGCGGACGGCGGCTCGGTCCCGATCACCTCGCTGGCCGACGCGCCGGAGCTGCCGCTGCGGCTGTCGCTCGTCCCGGACGCACCGGACACCCAGGACACCTCGGCCACCACCGCCGAGCCGCGCGGGCCGAGGACCGCCGTGCTGCTGCCCACCGACCACCGCCCCGGCCAGCGGCTACCGGTGCTGATGGACCCGTACGGCGGGCCGCACGCGCAGCGCGTGCTCGCCGCCCGAGGCGCGTACCTGACCAGCCAGTGGTTCGCCGACCAGGGCTTCGCGGTGGTGGTCGCGGACGGCCGGGGCACTCCGGGGCGCGGGCCGTCCTACGAGCGTGCGGTGGCCGGTGACCTGGCCACTCCGGCGCTGGAGGACCAGGTCGCCGCGCTCGAGCTGGCCGCCGCCGCGCACCCCGAGCTGGACCTGAGCCGGGTCGGCATCCGCGGCTGGTCGTTCGGCGGCTACCTGGCGGCGTTGGCCGTGCTGCGCCGCCCGGACGTGTTCCACGCGGCGGTGGCCGGCGCCCCGGTCACCGACTGGGCGCTCTACGACACCCACTACACCGAGCGGTACCTCGGCGACCCGGCAGTGGATCCGGCCGCCTACGAGCGGTCCTCGCTGCTCGCCGACGCGCCGAAGCTGACCCGCCCGCTGCTGCTGATCCACGGCCTTGCCGACGACAACGTGGTTGCCGCGCACACCCTGCGGCTGTCCTCCGCGCTGCTGGCGGCCGGGCGTCCGCACAGCGTGCTGCCGCTGTCCGGCGTCACCCACATGACGCCGCAGGAGGAGGTCGCCGAGAACCTGCTGCTGCTGCAGGTCGACTTCCTGCGCTCGGCGCTCGCCTCCCCGGCGAGTCGGTGAATTTGTCAGGGTGAGTCGGGGGTTTTGTAGGGCTCGCGGAACGTCAGTGCACGGCGGCGGTGGGGGCGGGGGTGGCCGCGCGGTCGCGCCCGGCGACGTGGCGGTCCCGGGAGGCGATCACGCCGGCCACCGCCTGGGGTACCAGTAGCGCGATGAGCAGCAGCAACGGGACGGTCCAGCCACCCGTGGCGTCGTGCACCGCGCCCAGTGCGAACGGGCCGAGGCCGGCCAGGATGTAGCCGAAGCACTGCGCCATGCTGGACAGCTGCGCGGCGTGCCGGATGTCCGGCGCCCGCTGCACGATGAACAGCAGCGCCAGACTGATCGCCGTGCCGGTACCGATACCGAGCAGCGACATCCACAGGTACGCCCCTGCCACCGGCGCGACCAGCAGCCCGGCGAAGCCGACCCCGGAACACGCGGTACCGATCACCACCAGCAACCCCGGCCGCACACCACGCCCGGCCAGTGTCGGCGCGGCGAACGCACCGGCGATGCTCACCAGGCTGGACAGCGCCAGCATCCCGCCGGCCGCCGCCTTGCTCATCCCGGCGGTGGCGAGGAGCGTGGGCAGCCAGGCAGCGGGGGCGTAGAAGCTCAGCGACTGCAGACCCATGTACGAGGTGACCGCCCAGGCCAGCGGGCTGCGCCACAGTCCGCGTACCGGGTGTGCCGCAGCCCGCGCCTCGGCCGCCCGGATCCGGGTGTGCCGGCGCGCCTGCGGCAGCCAGACGACGGCCGCCAGCACCGCGAGCAGTCCCCACGACGCCAGCACCGGCCGCCAACCCCACCCGGTGATCTGCGCGATCGGCACCGTGAGACCGGCCGCGATCGCCGGGCCACCGGACAGCGTCATGGTGTACAGCCCGGTCATCATGCCGACCCGGTTGTGGAAGTCACGCTTGATCACGCTGGGGATCAGCACGTTGGCCAGCGCGATGCCGGCGCCGATCAGGACGGTGCCGGCCAGCAGTGCGGGCAGCGGCGGCAGCAGCCGGACCGCGGCACCGGCCCCGATCATCACCATGGTGATCAGCAGCGCGGGTTCGATGCCGACCAGGCGGCCCAGGCGGGGGGCCAGCGGCGCGAGCAGGCCGAAGCACAGCACCGGCACCGTGGTGAGCAGGCCGGCCATGGTCGCCGACATCCCGGTGTCCGCCCGGATCGTGCTCAGCAGCGGGGACACCGCGACCACCAGCGGCCGCAGGTTCAGCGCCAGCAGGATGACACCGGCGGCCAGCAGGACTGTCTGACCGCGCCCGCGCGGCGCCGGGTGTTCGCATGTGGCTTCGCTCAGCGCTGCTTGTCCGCTCGCCAGCTCGCTGGGCGCTGTGTGTTCGCTCGCCAGCTCGCTCGGCGCTGTGTGTTCGCTGGTGGCTTCGCTCGGCGCTTTGTGTTCGCTGGTGGCCTCGCTCAGCGCTGTCTGTTCGCTCGTGGCCTCGCTCATTCGTCCGCGTCCTGCAGCGTCCGGACCGAGTTGACCGAGGCGCCGAGGTAGTTCTCGACGCAGCGCTGTGCGGCATCCGGGTCGCCGGACTCGATGGCGTCGACCAGCGCCTGGTGCGATGGGTGCTGGTAGCGCTCCTCCTCGGTCAGCGCGCTGTGCACGATCGTCTCCAGCACCGCGCGCAGACCCTCGGTGAGATGGCCGTACAGGTCGGCGAGCATGCCGTTGTGCGCGGCGGCGACCGCGATGCGGTGGAAGTCGATGTCGGCGGTGATCAGCTTCTCGTCGTCACGCTCCGCCCAGGCGGCCTCCCGGCGGGCCATCGCGGCGCGCAGGGCCCGGATGTCGGCGGGGGTGCGGCGCAGCGCGGCCAGCCGGGCGGCGTCGCGCTCCAGGCTGGCACGTACCTCGATCGCCTCCAGGTGCCCGGACCGGCGCAACCGGCGCAGCATCGCGGCGCCCAGGTCGTCGTCGGCGCGGACGTAGGTGCCGTCGCCCTGGCGCGGCTCGAGCATGCCGTTGTGCACCAGCGCGCGGACCGCCTCGCGCACCGTGTTGCGCCCCACCCCGAGGCTCTCCACGAGCATCGGTTCGGCGGGGATCTTGGTGCCGATCGGCCACTCGCCGGACTCGATCAGCGAGCGCAGCTGGTCGATCACCCGGCCGACCAGGCTGGACCGTTCCGCGGTGCGCAGTGGCACGTCATCCCCCTCTACGGGGTGAACTGATTTCCCCGATGGGATGAAACTAACATCCCATGTTTGACAGTCCGCGAGAGTGAGACGGATGCCACCGCAGGGGTAGCGCGAGTGGAAACAAGGCTGACGGGGCGATCGCCGCTCCCGGTGCAGCTCAGTGCAGGCAGCGAGTGCGTTACTCCAGCAAGCACTTTGCTTGCTAGAGTTAGCAGTTCACCGACGCACGAGGAGGCAGCGAACATGAAGGACGAGCCCCCAAGTACCGGGCTGCCGGATCCCGCCGACACGCTCCGCGTGCTCCCCGATCCCGCCGGCACGCTGCGCGCACTGCTGCGCGCCCGTTTCGACCTGCCACTGACGCCTCGGCTGGTGCCCCCGCTGTTCCTCGGGTTCACCGTCCTGGCCGGCGTCGGGGGTGTGACCGCCATCGTGGCGGCATTCAGCACGGCGTTCTGGCTGGGCCTGCTGGCGCTGGTCACCGTGCCGTTCCCGGTGCTCGGTGCCATCGCGCTGGTCCGGATCTTCGGTGAGCTGGCGCTCGCCATGATCCAGGTGACCGAGGACGTCGCCGGCATCGCCGTCCGGTTCCCTCGCCTGGAGAGCACGATCGACGACGTGGCGAGCGTGGTGCCCCGACTGAACTTCATCCGGCTGCTCTCCGGCACTCGCGAGCGCTGAGCCCCGAACTGCGCTGAGCCCCGAGCTGCATTGAGTCCCGGAACCGCGCCGCCGGGTTGAACACCACGCTGGCAGGTCATGATCGAAGCAGCGTGGTGTTCAACTCGACGAAGTTCGCCTGCCGCTACTCGCCGGTCCAGACGGGGGCGCGCTTCTCGGCGAACGCCTGAGCGCCCTCCCGTGCGTCCGCCGAGCTGAACACCGGCTCGATGATCTTGGCTTGCTGGTCCCACATGTCGGCGCTGGACCAGTCGGCGGACTCGACGAGGATCTGCTTGGACAGCCGCACCGCGAGCGGCCCGTTCGCGCTGATCTTGGCCGCCAGCCCGAGCGCGCCGTCCAGCGCACCGCCGGTCGGGGTCAGCCGGTTGACCAGCCCGTACCGGTGCGCGTCGGCGGCGTCCAGGAAGTCGCCGGTGAGCGCGAGCTCCATGGCGATCTGTGGCGGCACCCGGTGCGGCAGTCGCATCAACCCGCCGGCGGCGGCGACCAGACCGCGCTTCACCTCGGGGATGCCGAACTTGGCGGACTCGGCGGCCACCACCAGGTCACAGGCGAGCACGATCTCGCAGCCGCCGGCCAGCGCGTAACCCTCGACCGCGGCGATCAGCGGCTTCTTCGGTGGCGCCTGGGTGAGCCCGGCGAAACCGCGCCCCGGCAGGCTCGGGCGTTCCCCGGTCAGGAAGCCCTTGAGGTCCATCCCGGAGCAGAACGAACCACCGGCGCCGGTGATCACGCCCAGCGTCAGCTCGCGGTTGCCGTCCAGTTCGTCGATCGCGGCGGCGATGCTCTCGGCCACCGCTCGGTTCACCGCGTTGCGGGCCTGCGGGCGGTTGATCGTGATGACCAGGACCTGGTCACGGCGCTCCACCAGTACTTCGTCGGACATGGGTGTTGCCTTCCTCTCGCTGAGGTGCGGGTCGTCGTGCGGGCCGGGTTCAGCCGTCTCGGGGCAGTGACTGCATGGCGCCGATCAGCAGTTCCAGGCCGAACTCGAAGTCGCCGTCGTGGTCGTGCTCGGCGAGTACCGGCAGCAGGTCGCGGACGTTGGTGTACTGGGCCTGTTCCAGGGCGGCCACCAGCGCCGCCTTGTCCACCGCGTCGAGGCCGGCGGTACCCGCCTCGGCCACACTGACCTGGTGGATCAGGCTGCCCAGGATGAACCCCACGAAGGTGCGCACCAGCCGGACCGCCACCCGGTCGTCGAAGCCGGCCTTGCGCACGGCGGCCAGCGCGATCTCCACCGGCTGCAGCCCGACCGTGGACCGGGGCTGCCGGGTGGTCACCACGAGCACACTGCGCGGGTAACGCAGTGCGATGTCGCGGAAGGTCCTGGCCAGCGCGCGGGTCTGGTCCTGCCAGGCGGCGTCGGGGTCGGCGGCGAACGCCATGTCGGCCATGATGAACTCGGCGACCCCGTCGAGCAGGGCGGCCTTGTTGGGCACGTGGTTGTACAGCGACATGGTGCCGACGCCGAGCGCGGCGGCCACCCGGCGCATGGATACCGCGTCGCTGCCGTCCCGCTCGATGAGCTCCACGGCCGCGCGGATGATCCGTTGCCGGCTCAACGCACCGCGTGGCGACTCGGCTGACTCCGGCACCCCGGTCCTTTCGCTAGACCGGGTACACCGTACGTGCTCAGGGGGCCGCCGGCCCCCCGATGTCACCCTCGGTCGGGTGGTCGGCGGTGCGCCCTCGGGTCGCCTCGTCGATAGCCCTGTCGACTGGCTTGTGCGTGCCGACGTAGTGGTGCGGTGAGTCGAGGTAGGCCGGTGGCGGCAGGTTCCGGTCCGGCGTCTCGGGCAGCGGACTGTCCACCGGGAGCTTGCCGCGCGCCCGCTGCCACGCCGACCGCGCCCTCGGGTGGTAGCGCCGCTCGAACGGGACCAGTCGCCAGACGTTCCGGATCGTCCAGCGCAGCACCTTCAGCGCACGCTCGTCCCGCTCCGTCCACCGGTACCCGAGCAGCCGACGCACCGACTCGTCGTACATGCCCACTGTCAGCCAGACGAAGCCCTTGCTGACCGGGATGCGCAGCAGCCGCCACGCCGCCTCCGGCAGCCAGGGTGCCATCGGCGGCTTGGCCAGCTCGGACAGGTCCAGTACGTCCCGGGTGGCCTTGTTGTCCTCCAGCACCTCGGCGCACATGTGGTCCCAGTAGGCCTGGAAGGCGGTCCAGTCCGCGGGGAGGTTGTCCATCGGCATGCCGTACATCGAGTACCACTGGAGGCCCTCGACCCAGAGCTGGTCGCGCTGCGCGTCGGTCAGCGGGTAGCCGAGATAGTCCTGCACGCGCGCGACGCCCATCACGAAGGTGGCGTGCGCCCAGAAGAACACGTCCGGGTTGAGTGCGTTGTAGCGGCGGCCCTTCGCGTCCACCCCGGAGATGCCCCGGTGGTAGTCGCGCACCTGGCGGCCGGTGGCCGGGGCGCGGTCACCGTCGAACACCACACCGCCGATCGGGTAGAGCGAGCGGTACAGCCGCTGCCAGCGCTCCTCGAAGAAGATGGAGTGCTGCTCGACGGCGGCGCCGAGCTGGGGGTGCATGTTCTGCATCGAGCCGGCCCACGGCCCCTGCAGCAGTCCGCGCCAGTCGCCGAAGAGCTGCCAGGTGAGCGAGTCGGGCCCGAGCGGGACCGGCTGCCGGGCGTTGCCGCTGCCCAACCGGGCGCCGCGGGTCACCTCCGAGGTCATGGTGGCTCCGATCGGCATAGCTCAACAGAGCGGGATCGACAGTGCGAGATCAACAGTGTGGGACCAACAGCGTGAGCGCAACTGAGGACAACTGTCCTCACTGTACGATCGAGGACACCTGTCGTCAATTGCCCGTCGGGAGGCGCGGATGACCGAGAGCGCGCCCCGGGTGTGGGGCGGCACCACGCTGGACACCCGCCGCGACACCCGCCGCCGGCGGCTGCTCGAGGTGGGGTTCGAGCTGCTCGGCGGGCAGGGCAGCGCGGCGGTCACGGTGCGTTCGGTCTGCCGGCACGCGAAGCTCACCGACCGGTACTTCTACGAGAACTTCGCCGACCGGGACGGACTGTTGGTGGCGGTCTACCAGCAGGTGGCCGAGCAGTTCCGGGACGCGATGGCGGTGGCGGTCGGCACGGCGGTGGCGGAGGCCGCGCCCGGGCCGGTGGCGCCGGAGGCGGTCGCGCGCAGTGCGGTGCTGGCCTTCGTCGGGTTGCTCACCGGCGATCCGCGCAAGGGTCGGGTGCTCCTGCTCGCGCCGATGACCGATGCCGCGCTGAGTGCGCACGCGGTCGGCCTGATGCCCATGTTCGGCGAGCTGATCAGGGTGCAACTCGCTGAAGCGCCAGGCGGGGCGCAGACGACCGCGGCGCTGGACGAGCGGATGACCGCGACGGCCCTGATCGGGGCGCTGTCCAACCTGTTCGTCCGCTGGCTCGACGGCACCCTGGAAGCCTCCGAGCAGGAGCTGACCGACTACTGCGTGCGGCTGCTGCTCACCGCGGCGCCCCTGGCCCGACCTATCCCGTGAGTGGCGAGTGGTCTCCCCCGGACCACTCGCCACTCACCATCACCACTCAGAACGAGCTGGCACGGCTCCGGTCAGCGGCGGGGCAGTCGAGCCTCACGCAGTGCCGCGCGGCGGACCTTTCCGGCGTCGTCGCGCAGCGGCTCGGGGCTGCGCTCGAAGCTGCGCGGCACCTTGTACGAGGCCAGCTTGCGGCGCATGTGCTCGGTCAGCTGCTCGTCGGAGACCGGGTCGCCGGGAGAGTCGTCCGTCTGCACGATGGCGTGCACCACGTTGCCGAGGTCCTCGTCCGGCAGCCCGATGACGGCCGAGGACAGCACCCGGGGGTGCTCCTCCAGGGCCGCCTCGACCTCGGCGGGGTACACGTTCGCGCCGCCGACCAGGATCATGTCCTGTCGCCGGTCGGTCAGGTAGAGGTAGCCGTCCTCGTCCAGCCAGCCCATGTCGCCGATGGACTCCCAGCCGTCCCTGGTGCGCGCGGTGGCACCCAGGTACCGGTAGGTGCGCACGCCGGTCGGCGGCCGCTGCCACACCTCGCCGGGCTCCCGGGGCGGCAGTGGCCGGAAGTCGTCGTCGGTGATCAGCAGCTCGCCGGAGGTCGGCCGGCCGACCGATCCGGGCCGGCGGAGCCAGCTCTCCCCGTCGATCATGCACACCGCGATCGACTCCGTGCCGCCGTACAACTCGACGATCTTCGACGGTTCGATCCAGGCCAGCCAGCCGCGCTTGACGTGCTCCGGGCACGGCGCGCCGACGTGCAGCAGGGTGCGCACCGAGGACAGGTCGGCGGCCGCGCGGACCTCGTCGGGCAGTCGCAGCATCCGGCCCATCAGGGTGGGCACCGCGTACAGCCAGGTGACCCGGTGGCGGCGGACCTGCTCGAGCACGTCGGCCGGGTCGAACCGTTCCAGCACCACCACGTGCCCGCCATTCACCAGCGCGACCAGGGAGAACATGAACGGCGCGTTGTGGTAGAGCGGCGCGGTGACCAGGAACACCTCGTCCGGCGCGATGCGCAGCGCGGCGGAGCGGGCGGTGACCGTCTCCACGGTCCCGGCGCCCCCGGCGATAATGATCTTCGGGCGGCCGGTGCTGCCGCCCGAGGTGGGGGCCTTCCAGGACGGCGGGGTGCACGGCGGCAGCGGCTCGCCCGAGATCGTGGGGTCGGGCTCGAAGCCGGCCGGCAGCCAGGGCCGGCCGTCGGCTGCTTCCAGACCGATCACCACCGGCGGGTCGGCGACGCCAAGCAGGGCACTCAGCTCGCTCGCCGGCAGCCGCGCGGACACCGGTTGCGGGATCGCGCCCAGCTTCCAGGCGGCGACCACCGCCACGTAGAACTCGGCGCTGTTGGGCAACCCGATGGTGACCAGCGAGCCTTGCGTCACGCCGAGCCGGGACAGCTGCCTGGCCAGTCGATTGGACCGCTGGGCCAGGTCCGCGCGACTGAGCGTGAGATCGCCGCAGGTCACGGCCGGTGCGTCGGGGTCGGCCTCGGCGAGCGCGTCCAGCCCGACGCCGACCGGGGTGCCCTCGGGCCCGCCGTCACCGGAGCCGTACGCCCCCAGCGGGTAGTGGGCCGCGCCATCCGGTTCGCCGCCCAGTTCGCCGACCGGTTCGCCGACCGGTTCGCCGCCCGGTTCGCCACCTGGTTCGCCACCGGGGTGGTCGTCCGAGGGCTGGGTGGACGTGACTGCGGCGTCGGTCGGCACGCCGTCCAGCATGCCCGCGCCCGGCTCGCGACGCCCGGTGAGTGATCAGTAGTTGATCAGCGGCCGGGTGGGTGTGATCGCCGAGACATCGGCAGCATCACAGGTGGGGTCGATCAATGTTGGTCTTGGATCGGCTAGACTTCAGGCATCGGCCCGCACAGTTCTGCCTCGGGCCGATGTCGATGTCGACCACCACGCGCCGCGACCAGTGGGTCTGCGCCGGGCAGGACGACCCTTCCACGTTCGGAGATTGTATGGCGGCCCGCCGCCCCCACCTCACTTCCACTGTTGCGCCCGCCAGTTTCATCGACCAGGCCGCGCCTTCCAGTTCCACCGACCGGTCCGCCAACGGCAGGACCGCTGATCGGCCCGCGTCCGGCAGGTCCGGCACGCCCAGGTCGAACGAGTCCAGGTCGAACGAGCCCAGGTCGAACGACCGCGGCACGGCCAACCGCTCCGGCGTCCGCGCCGCATCGACCCGCTCCGGCGACCGCCGCGGCCCCGACAGGTCCGCCGACCGGGGCGCGCCCCGATCCGCCGACCGCGGCGCCCGCGCCGCCGCGCCGTCCTCCATCGCCCCAGTGGCTCAGGCCGCCGCGGTGACCGAGTACGACTCGGAAGCCACCTTCGCCGAGCTCGGCGTGCCGAATGTGCTGGTCAAGGCACTCGCGGCGCAGGGCATCACCACGCCGAGGCCGATCCAGGCAGCGACGCTCCCCGACTCGCTCGCCGGCCGTGACGTGCTCGGCCGCGGTCGCACCGGCTCCGGCAAGACCTACGCGTTCGTGCTGCCGCTGCTGGCCCGGCTGTCCGCCGGCGGTGCGTCCCGTCGCCCGTCGCGGCCGCGCGCGCTGATCCTGGCGCCGACCCGCGAGCTGGTGACCCAGATCGAGGCGGCCATCGCGCCGCTGGCCAACGCGCTGTCGCTGCGCACGCTCACCGTCTTCGGCGGCGTGGGCGCGAACCCGCAGATCCGCGGCCTGCGCGCCGGGGTCGACATCCTGGTGGCCTGCCCGGGTCGGCTCGCCGACCACATCCGGGAGGGCCACGCCAGCCTGGACGCGGTGGAGATCACCGTGCTCGACGAGGCCGACCACATGGCTGACCTGGGCTTCCTGCCCGAGGTCCGGCGGCTGATGGACCAGACGCCGCGCTCCGGGCAGCGGCTGCTGTTCTCCGCGACGCTGGACGCCGGCGTCGACGTGCTGGTCCGGCGCTTCCTGAACAACCCGATCACGCACAGCGTCGACTCGGCGCTGTCCCCGGTCACCGCGATGGAGCACCACGTGCTGCACATCCAGCGCGACGACCGGCTGCCGGTGCTGGTCGACCTGACCGCCGCGCCGGGCCGCACGCTGGTGTTCACCCGGACCAAGCACGGCGCGCGCACGCTGGCGCGTCGGCTCATCGCAGCCGGGGTGCCCGCCGTCGACCTGCACGGCAACCTCTCCCAGAACGCCCGCCAGCGCAACCTGCAGGCGTTCTCCGACGGCACCGCGAGCACGATGGTGGCGACCGACATCGCCGCCCGGGGTATCCACGTCGACGACATCGCGCTGGTCATCCACGCCGACCCGCCGGTCGAGCACAAGGCGTACCTGCACCGTTCCGGGCGGACCGCGCGCGGTGACGCATCGGGCACGGTGATCACGCTGATGACCGACGACCTGGCCAACGAGGTGCGCGACCTGACGCGGAGGGCGGGCATCAAGCCGACCACCACGCGGCTGCGCCCCGGTGACCCGCTGCTCGCCCGGCTCGCGCCGGGGGATCGCACGTTCGTCGCCCCGGCTCCGGTCGTGGCGATACCCGATGCGCCGTCCCGCAATGGCGGCCCGCGCAACGGCAGCCCCCGTGGCGGCAACCCGCGCGTCGGCAACGGCCGCGGTGCCGGCCCCCGTGGTGGCGGTCGCGGCCGTAGCGGCGGCAGTTCACTGGCGGCGCATTCCGCCGGCGGGCGGCCCAGCCAGCGCCAGCCGCGCCGCGCGCAGGCCAGCTGATCTCAGGAGTAACCGCTGATGGCGGGTCGGGTAGTCACCCGGCCCGCCATTGTGCTGTTCAGCGGTAGCAGTAGGAGTCCGAGGACGCGTCCCCGCCCTGCAGCCGGACCTGGTGCGCACGCAGTCCGCGCCACACCTCGCCCTCCGGGAAGAACTTCGGGTCCACGCTGATCCCGCCGGCCGGGTCGACGTCCAGCTTGGCGGCCCAGGCGCCGACGCCATCCGGGTAGAACTGGTCGTCCCACGATCCGTAGAGCGAGTTGGTCAGGTACACCCGCTGACCGTCCCGGCTGACCTCCACCATCTGCGGTCCGCCGGCGAGTGCCAGTTCGGGCGCGGCGGGATGAGCGGCCCGCCGGACGATGCCGCCGAGGCGCACCGAGCCGACCTCCTTCGGCCGCGCCGGGTCGCTCACGTCGTACTGCTTGAGCTCACCGATGCCCCAGCAGGACACGTACAGCCGCTGGTCGTCGACCGACAGCCCGATGTCGGTGATCAGCGGGGGGACCGCCTTGAACGGCTTGAGCGCGGGTGGCAGGTCGTCCTCGTCGGCCGGCTCGGCGGGGATGGTGATCACCTTCTCGGCGGCCCACCTGTCCCCGTCCCGGTACCAGCGCCAGACCGACGCGGACAGGTCGGCGGTGGAGATCACCACGCCGGCGAAGCCGTAGGCGGCCTCCGGGTCGTGCGCCGGGCGCAGTTCGAGCACCATCTGGTGCTCGGCGCCGAGGTCGATCTCCTGCTCGTGCACGCCCTTGGCCAGGTCCCAGAAGTGCAGCTTGTGGCCGTACTTGTTGGACAGCAGCAGCTCGGGGTTGATCCCGTCCTCGATCATGGACGGGGTGCCCCACTCGCTGGTGATCAGCGTGTTCGCCTGCAGGTGCCACCAGGCGTCGTAGGCCAGGTACTGCGGGCCGCGGTCGGTTTCCCAGGCGCGCAGCACGTCGAACGTATTGTGGTCCAGCAGCGCGATGCCGCCGGGCCCGTCCGCGCCGTTGGCGCCGCCAAGGCAGGACAGGAAGATCCCGTCCGGCCCGCAGTGCAAGGTGTGCGGGCGCGAGTAACCGGCTTTGCTGGCCAGCTCTTCCGAGGTGATCGTCTTGATCAACTTGGGTTGGGTCGGGTCCGGGTGGGTGTCGTACACGTGGATCGTCGAGCTGCGCAGCCCGGGAAGCAGCAGGTAGCGGCGCTGCAGGCCGTCGGTGCCGTGGTCGTGACCCTCGTGCAGCAGCGCGCTGGAGCAGGCGTTCCAACCGAAGTGGTGCAGCTCGTCGCCCTTGGTGGGCAGGTCGGTCCAGCCCACGATCTGGCCGTAGCGGCTGGACGACGGATCCACGTCGAGCACGGTCAACGCGTCCGGCTTCTGCCCGGCCCGGTCGAAGGCCACCACGTAGGCGAGCTTCTCGGCCGGAGCGGCGGCCGCTTCACTGGGGCTGCGGTAGAACGTCGGGTCACTGTGCGTGGACATGCTGTGGCTCCTCGCATTGGCAGTTCAGGGTCGCTCCGGAGCGCAACGGGCGCGGTCGGGCCGGGGACGGCTCAGTGACAGGCGCAGGTGCAAACTCGGAGCAGATCGACGTGTAACCGGTGCACGAGCATCGCGCCGGGAGTCATGTCGCCACCCAAGCAGCGCTGGTTCCAGGCAACCATGTAGATGTGATGCAGGTCACATTCTATGCGCCCAGTCGAACCCCGACGGCGGCCACCGCCCCGCCGCTCAGCCCGCACAGACCGGGTATCGCCCGCACAGAGCCGGGTTATCGCTCGCACTGAGCCTGGTACCGCTCGCGCAGAGCCTGGTGCCGCTCGCACAGACCAGGTGCCGCCCGCGCAGACCCTGCAGAGTCTGTGCGAGCACCACGGGGTCTGTGCCGACCCGATCACGGTGAGCACCTGGGGACCTGCGAGGGGTGCTCGCCGCTGCGCGCGGATCGCTCGGGTCTGCTCATTCCTGATGGGCCGCCGCAAGTCATGGTCAACGCAACCTCAACGGGGTTCTGGCCCGGAAAAACCCGGCTCAGGTTGAGTTGACCATGAAAATACGCGGTGTGTGGCGAGGCCAGGTGACGCTTTGGTGACCCTCTGAGCTGAACCCGAGAGGTGGGCGCCGCCGCGACCAGTCCCAGCCGAACCGGTCCGGCCCGACCTTCGTAGGTCAGTCGCAACCGGCGCAGCCCGGCAAACCCGAGCCGGTCCGGACCGGCCCGCGCCGGGCACATCGGCTGAACCCGGACCAGCGACCATCCGGCCCGACACGCCCAACCGCCCTAGGACCACCCCGGACCCCGGCCAGCCGGAACCGGGCTACCCAGTCAAACCGCACCCGGGGCGAACCGGCACCAAGGTCAATCCGCACCCGTACCCGCACTCAGGCGTGAAACCCGCACCGAGGCCAAACCCGCACCCCGGCCGAACCCGTACCCGTACCGGACCCGCGCCCCGGCCGAACCCGCACCCCGGCCGAACCCGTACCCGTACCGGACCCGCGCCCAGGCCAAACCCGCACCCAGGCCAAACCCGCACCCAGGCCGAACCCGCACCCAGGCCGAACCTGCGCCCGGACCGAACCCGCGCCCGACCGAACCCGCGCCCGACCGAACCCGCGCCCGACCGGCCCTCCGGCCGAACCCGCACCCGGCGCCGAACCCGCACCCGGCGCCGAACCTGAACCCGGACGAACCTGAACCAGGACGAACCCGCACCCGGACGAACCCGCACCCGGCCCGAATCCGCACCCGGCCCGAATCCGCACCCGGCCCGAATCCGCACCCGGCCCGAATCCGCACCCGGCGCCGAACCCGCACCCGGCGAACCCCCGCGCCCACCCCCTGCCCCCGAAACCCAACCCAGGCCACCCGGTCAGATGTCGGCGGTCTCCGGCTCCCCACCGGCGCCGCGCACCGGGAGCGTGGCGAAGATCGCCGGTGGCTCCCGCCACGGGTCGGTCGGGCGGCCGTTGCTCGCCGCCGCGACCGCGCGCCAGACCCGCTCCGGGGTGCACGGCATGTCCACGTGCCGCACGCCCAGGTGTGACAGCGCGTCGACCACCGCGTTCTGCACCGCCGGGGTGGCCCCGATGGTCGCCGCCTCACCGATGCCCTTGGCGCCGAGCGCGTTCAGCGGGGTCGGTGTCTGAGTGCTGGCCACGTCGTAGGGCGGCAGGTCGGCGGCGGTGGGCACGGTGTAGTCGGCCAGCGTGCCGGTCGTCGGGTTGCCGTCGGCATCGAAGGTGACGTGCTCCCACAGTGCCTGGGCGATGCCTTGGGCGATGCCGCCGTGCTGCTGGCCGCGCACGATCAGCGGGTTGAGCACCCGACCACAGTCGTCCACCGCGAAGTGCCGCAGCGGCCGCACGAACCCCGTGTCGAGGTCGACCTCCACGACAGCGACGTGGCTGCCGAAGGGATACGTGGCGCCGCCCTGGTCGATGTCGAGCGCGACGGACAGCGGGTTGCCGGCCTCTGCCGCCGCTTCCGCCAACTGGGCCCAGCTGAGCGTCCGGTCCGGCACGCCGGCTACGCCGACCTGGCCGTCGTCGGTGACCTCGATGTCGTCGGCCGAGGCCTCCAGCAGCTCGGCGGCCAACTCGCGGGCCTGCTCGAGCACCTTGCCGGCCGCCGCATAGACGGCACTGCCGCCGAGTTGCAGTGACCGGGACCCGCCGGTACCACCGCCGCGTGGCACGACCGCTGTGTCCGCCTGGATGAACTTGATCGCTTCGATCGGGATGCCGAGCTGCTCGGACACCAACATGGCGAACGACGTGGCGTGCCCCTGGCCGTGCCCGGAGGTGCCGACCGCCGCGGTGGCCGTGCCGTCCTCGTGCACCGTCACCGAGCCCCACTCCTGGGCCCCGCCACCGGCGGTGATCTCCACGTAGCTGCCGAGCCCGATGCCCAGCACCCGACGGTCGCCCTCGGCAAGGCGACGGGCCTGCTCGGCGCGCAACCCCGGGTAGTCGGAGATGCGCAGCACCTCGTCCAGCGAACGCTGGTAGTCGCCGCAGTCGTAGACGGTGCCGACCACCGTCTCGTACGGGAACTCGTCGGAGCCCACGAAGTTGTGCCGGCGCAGCTCGGCCGGGTCGATGTCCAGCTCGACGGCGGCCAGGTCGATCATGCGCTCGAGCAGCGCACTGGCCTCCGGGCGGCCGGCGCCCCGGAACGCACCGACGGGCGTGGTGTTGGTCAGTGCCACCGCCACGTCGTAACCGATCTTGGGGATCCGGTAGACGCCCTGCGCCATCGAGTAGCTGGGACCCATGGCCAGCGCGCCTCCGAAGCCGGCGTAGGCGCCGGCGTCACCGATCACCCGGATGCGCAGCCCGGTGATCGTGCCGTCGCGGCGCAGGCCCAGCTCGGCGTACTGCACCATGGCCCGCCCGTGCGGCATCCCGATCAGGTTTTCCGAACGGGTCTCGGACCACTTGACCGGCCGGTTCAGGGTGCGCGCGGCGGCTACCGCCACGCTGTGCTCGGCGACGATGCCGGCCTTGCCGCCGAACCCGCCGCCCACGTGCGGTGCGATCACCCGCATGCGTTCCGGGTCCAGCCCGAACAGCGTCGCGGTGAGCCCGCGCCAGATGTGCGGCATCTGGGTGGAGACGTAGACGGTCAGGTCGAACTTCTCGCCCGGCGCGCCGGGCAGCACCGCGATCGCATTGCCCTCCATCGGCACCACGGCGAGACGCTGGTTCTCGATCCGGGCGCGCACGACCACCTCGGCATCGGCCAGCGGATCTCCCTCGATCTCGGAGCGGACGCCGGCCGCCAGGTTGCCGCCGAGCTCCTCGAACTGGGCCGGCGCCCCCTCGGCCAGGGCTTCCTCCGGATCGATCACGGCCGGCAGCGGCTCGTAGTCGACCTCGACGAGCTCCAAGGCGTCTACCGCGGCGGCCTTCGACTCGGCCACGACGACGGCCACGATGTCGCCGACGAAGCGGACCTTGCCCTGGGCGAGCGGCGGCCGGGCACACACGTCGTTGACCGCCATGAACGAGTGGTGGGCGGGAATCCCCAGGTCGTCGGCTGTGTAGACGGCTACGACACCGGGAGCGGAGCGGGCGGCGGCGGCCTCGACCCCGGTGATGGCGGCGTGCGGAAGTGGGGAGCGCACGAACGCCAGGTGCAGGAGGCCCTCACCCAGGTCGAGGTTGTCGACGTAGGTGCCCTCGCCGCGCATGAGCTCCGGATCCTCGACGCGACGGACCTCGGTACCGATCAAAGAACCACGCATGTTTTTGAGCCTAATGCGGCGGCGGTCACTGTGCTCGGAGTTGTCCACAGGTCGGCGTCGCGCGACGCCGGGCGGTCAACTCGGTTTCGCCGAAACGCCGGGATCGATCATGTCGCCCGGTTACCGTCATGGTCATGTCGAGCCCGAACGCGGTCGGACAGGTGCCCGAGCCGCCGGTGAACATGCGGCGGTCGCTGAGTTCGGCGATGCACTCGGTGGGCCTGCAGGTCGATCGGGACAACGTGCTGCGGGTGCGGTCCGTGCTGCTCACCGAGGCGGAGAAGTTGCTCGACGCCGTCACCCGGCCGATGTCCGAGCGGCCATGGGTCGACCTGTGCGGCGCTGACCCGGTGTCCGGTGAGGCATCGTCGGCGTTCAACGCGCGGATCCAGATACTGGTCGATCACTGCAGGCAGTACGCGCTCCAGCTCGAGCAGGCAGCTAGCTCGCTGGACCGGATCGCGCGGAACTACGGCTACACCGAGGCCGAGATCCAGGCGTCGTTCAAGGGCTCGGCGCTGCGTTGACACCGGGCTGACACCAGGCCGACACCAGGGGGACGCATTGTCGACGCCGGAGGGCCTGCCCTCGATCAGCGGGCACCGCTACGAGGGTTATCCGCTCGAGCAGAAGTACGGCTGGATTCAGCACGGGCGGGGGCCGGAAGCGGTCACCGGTGGTACCGACCTGCTGCGGGTACTGGCGAAGGCGTACGCCGACTCCGAGCGGGCCATTCGCACCGAGCTCGGCCAACTGGGCGTGAACTGGGAGGGCACCGCCGCCGAGGCGGTCGCCGCCGCGTTGAGCCGGCTCGCGGACCGGGCCCAGGACGGCGCGGCCACGAGTGCGGCCGGTGGCTGTGGGATCAGTGCGTACGGCGACTCGTTCGCGCAACTCAAGTCCAAGATCCCGGCACCGGTCGAGGCGGGCGAGACCTCCATCTGGGGCAGCGCGGCCGACAGCCTCGGCGGCGCGCGGGCCGGTGACCTCGGTGCGGTCACCGGATTGCAGTCCGACTACCGAGGGCGCCTCGCCGAGTACAGGAGACTGGACCGGGCGGCCAACGACGCGCTCTACGCACACGAGGCGAACAGCCGCGCCGCGCTGGAGACCTTTCCGATCCCGGACGACCCCCGGGTGGCGACCACCCTCGCCGCCGCGACCAGCACGCTGAGCTCCGACGCGAGCTCCGGCACGGGACCGGGCCGTGCCGGAGCCGGCGGTGCAGGAGCCGGCCACGCCGACGGGACGGTACGTGCGCACGATCCTCACCCGGGCAACGTCGGCCAGGACGGCCGGCGGGAGCACCCGAGCCCGGTGGTCAGCCCGGGCGACGAGCCGTTCGCGGTGCGGTACGACCACGTGCCCTCGGTCCTCGGGCTTCCGGATGAGACCGACCGGCCCGCGAGCCCCCCGGTCACCGACAGCTACTCCGTCGACCGGGAGCGCTGGTGAGCGCGCCGGCGGTGGCCAGTGCGTCCAGCCAGCCGGCACGGCCACCGGTG
This sequence comes from Pseudonocardia sp. Cha107L01, assembly GCF_052566575.1. Taxonomy (NCBI): domain Bacteria; kingdom Bacillati; phylum Actinomycetota; class Actinomycetes; order Pseudonocardiales; family Pseudonocardiaceae; genus Pseudonocardia; species Pseudonocardia sp. Cha107L01. The sequence goes on along the minus strand of NZ_CP199579.1, from coordinate 846,641 downwards.
GTGCGGCTGTCCGCGGTGGAGTTCGACGCGTGCTGGGAACTGCTCGGCCTCGGCGACACCCCGCTCACCCTGGAGCTGCCCAGCCCCGGTCGCACGTGGGCGGAACGCCACCTGGTGCTCACCGGAGTGCTCGCCGCGCTGGCCCGCCGAGGCCTGGTCGAGCGGTCCGCGCCGAGTGCCGCGGTCGCCGGCCCGCTGCGCCTGCTGGCCCGTCCGGACTACCAGCTCGACCTGCGGCTCAGTGGCCCGGACGGCCCGGTGATCTGTATCGGGGCGGTCGCCGGCGGGCGTGGGGTGCGACTGGTGCAGGACGGCGACCAGCTGCGCCTCACCCCGATCCGGCCGGCCGAGCTGGTGGCCGCGACGATCGAGCCGATCGGGCCGATGCGAGCCGGGCTCGGCCGTCCGGTGAACATCCCGGCCGGTGTCTTCGACGCGGCGCAGCGGGCCACCACCGACGGCAAGCTGTGGACCATGGCCGATGAGCTGGTGGCCAGGGGAGTGCCCCGGCTGGACGCGGCGTCCTGGGTACGGATGTGCAGCGGTATCCGTTCGGTCGGCCAGCTCGGCAGCACCGTCTCGGTGGCCGGGCCACCCCGGTTCGGGCCGTGGGCGATCGGCTTCCAGCGCACCGAGGCCGGCCACTTCCTGCAGCTGCGCCGGCCCGGCCGCGACGGCGCCTCGGTCAGCGTCTGCCCGGTGGACGGGCCGAGGCTGGCCCGGCTCGCCACCGAGCTCCTCGCCGCCACCTGAGGCGCCGGCCCGCCTCGGAGCAACTGGATGAGTTGAATTCAACACTCGGCAGTGCTCGGCGGAGGGTGCCCTGACGTGGTTGGGTAATCGGCATGGGCATGCTGGACGAGCGGGTCGCCGTCATCACCGGAGCGGCGCAGGGCATCGGGTTGGAAATCGCACGGCGGTTTCTGGCGGAGGGCGCCCGCGTGGTGCTCGGTGACGTGAACGGTGAGGCGGCGGAGAAGTCGGCCGCCGAGCTGGCGGCGGCCGGTGACGGCGGGGCGGCGATCGGCGCCCGTTGCGACGTCACCTCCGAGGACGAGGTGGGCGCGCTGGTGCAGCGGGCGGTGGCCGAGTTCGGCTCGCTGGACGTGATGGTGAACAACGCCGGCATCACCCGGGACGCCACCATGCGCAAGATGACCCTGGAGGACTTCCGGGCCGTGCTCGACGTGCACCTGGTCGGCTCCTGGCTGGGCACCCGGGCGGCCGGGGGCGTGATGCGTGAGCAGAAGCGCGGCTCGATCATCAACATCTCGTCCATCTCCGGCAAGGTCGGCATGCTCGGCCAGACCAACTACAGCTCGGCCAAGGCGGGCATGGTCGGGCTGACCAAGGCCGCCGCCAAGGAGCTGGCCTACCTGGGCGTGCGGGTCAACGCCATCCAGCCCGGCCTGATCCGCACCGCGATGACCGAGGCGCTGCGGGAGGACATCTGGGCGGCGAAGCTCGCCGAGATCCCGATGGCCCGCGCCGCCGAGCCGGCCGAGGTGGCCGGCGTGGCATTGTTCCTGGCCAGCGAACTGTCCAGCTACATGACCGGCACCGTGCTCGAGGTGACCGGCGGACGCTACATGTGAAGGAGAAATACACAGTGCGAGTCTTCAACGGGGCGGACGAGCTCAAGGCGGCGGTCGGCGAGCAGCTCGGCACGAGTGACTGGGTCACCGTCGAGCAGAAGCAGATCGACACCTTCGCCGAGGCCACCGGTGACCACCAGTGGATCCATGTCGACGCCGAGAGGGCGAAGGACGGCCCGTTCGGCGGCACCATCGCGCACGGCTACCTCACCCTGTCCTTGCTGCCGGTCTTCAGCGCGCAGGTCTACAAGGTGGAGAACGTCAAGATGGGCATCAACTACGGGCTGAACAAGGTGCGCTTCACCTCGCCGGTGCCGGTGAACAGCCGGCTGCGCGGCAGCTTCGAGCTGCTCGAGGTGTCCGAGGTGAAGGACGCCCTGCAGGTGGTCAACAAGGTCACCGTGGAGATCGAGGGCAGCGAGCGTCCGGCGTGCGTCGCCGAGTGGGTGACCCGGGTCTACGTGTAGGAACTGGCCGGAGGAACCCGGCCGCCCAGCCGTCCAGAATGGGATGAGGAGAGCTCGATGCGGGATGCGGTGATCTGTGAGCCGGTGCGGACCCCGGTGGGTGGGTTCGGCGGTTCGCTGCGGGATGTGCCGGCGCAGGAGCTGGCCGTCACCGTCGCCAGGGAGCTGCTGTCCCGCACCGGGCTGCCCGGTGACGCGGTCGACGAGGTGATCATGGGCAACTGCTACCCGACCATGGACGCTCCGGCGTTCGGCCGGGTGGTGGCGCTCGATGCCGGGCTGCCGATCACGGCGACCGGTTTGCAGCTGGACCGGCGTTGTGGCTCCGGGCTGCAGTCCGTGCTGTACGCCGCGATGCAGGTGCAGACCGGTGCCTCGGACCTGGTGCTGGCCGGCGGCGCGGAGTCGATGAGCAACGCGCCGTTCTACTCCACGTCGATGCGCTGGGGGATCAAGGGCGTGCCCAGCGTCGAGCTGCACGATGCGCTGGCCAGGGGGCGGGTCACCGCCGGCGGGGTGAACTACCCGGTACCCGGCGGCATGCTGGAGACCGCGGAGAACCTGCGCCGCGAGTACTCCATCCCGCGCGAGGAGCAGGACGAGTTCGCGCTGAGCAGCCACCAGAAGGCGGCCGCAGCGCAGGCCGCCGGCCGGTTCGCCGACGAGATCGCGCCGGTCACGGTGAAGGGCCGCAAGGGTGACGTCGTGGTGGACCGCGACGAGCACATCCGCCCGGACTCCTCGCTGGAGACGCTGGGCCGGCTGCGGCCGATCCTCGGCAAGGGCGACCCGGAGGCCACCGTCACCGCCGGCAACGCCTCCGGCCAGAACGACGGCGCCGCGCTCTGCGTGGTCACCCACCCGGACCGGGCCGCCGAGCTGGGGTTGCGGCCGCTGGCGCGGCTGGTGTCCTGGTCGGTGGCCGGGGTGCCGCCGAAGACCATGGGCATCGGCCCGGTACCGGCGGTCGCCAAGGCACTCGGCCGGGCGAACCTGACGTTGGGCCAGATGGACCTGATCGAGCTGAACGAGGCGTTCGCGGCCCAGGTGCTGGCCTGCACCAGGGAATGGGGCATCAAGGCGCTGCAGGACGAGCGGCTGAACGTGAACGGCTCGGGCATCTCGCTGGGCCACCCGGTGGGCGCCACCGGCTGCCGGATCCTCACCACCCTGGTTCGGGAGATGGCCCGCCGGGAGGTCCGGTACGGGCTGGAGACCATGTGCATCGGCGGCGGCCAGGGGCTGGCGGCGGTGTTCGAGAGGCTGAGCTGACCGACACGCCGGACCTATCGAGAATTTAAACCCTGATTCTCAGTGACCTGAAACACTTCGGCCGTCCGCCGCGAACACCTCTGTGTAGGTGTTGTCGGGGAGGGGAGCCCTAGATGTCCGGGGATACGACTGACCTGTTGAATCGGCGTGATCAGGCCCTGCTGCACGCGGTGGCCGAGGACCGGTGCGAGATCGTGCCCAGCGCGCAGCCCGCGCTGTTCGTGGACGGTCGCCTGTGCAGTGACGGGGACGCCGGGCGCCGGCTGATCAGTGCGGGGCTGGTCGCCCAGCCGGGTCTGGGTACCGGTCGTTGGCCGGCCCGGTTGACCGAGGTCGGCGAGGCCGAGCTGGCCCGAACGGAGCGGGACTCCGGGCGGACCTAGCCTCGGGATCGGCGCCTGGCGGGTCAGGCGACACGCCCGAAGATAGTCAACTGAGACGAATCGCCCGTGCGCTCCTCGCCGGATACTCGTTGAGTACATGTCGAGGGGAGCCCGAAATGGGCGCACAGACGACTGGACTGCTCAGCCGGCGCGACGTCGCACTGCTCCACGCGGTGGCGGACCGGCGCTGCGAGATCGTGCACGGCTCACAGCCGGTGTTGTTCGTGGACGGCTGGCTGTTCTGTGACGCCGATGCCGGCCGCCGGCTGATCAGCGCGGGGCTGCTGGCCGAGCCCGGTCCGGGTACCGGGCGGTGGCCGGCGCGGCTGACCGAGGCGGGCGAGGCCGAGGTGGCCCGCACCGACCACCCGGTCGTCCACCCCGGCCACGCCGTCGCCCGGAACTAGCCTGGACCTGCGCTGGCGCCGAAGTCGGGTGCCCGCTTCTCCAGGTGCGCGGCGAGGCCCTCCTGGACGTCGGCCAGCCCGAAGCCGTAGAACTCCATGGCCAGCGACGCGTCGAAGGTCGGCCCGGCCTGGCGGTACCAGTTGTTCAGCGTGTTCTTGGTCCAGCGGGTCGCGGTCACCGAGCCGGCGGCCAGCCGCTTGGCCACGCTCAACGCACGGTCGGCGAGCTCGTCGTCGTCCACGCACAACGAGACCAGCCCGATCCGTTCCGCCTCCTCGCCGGTCAGCGCCTCGCAGGTGAGCAGGTAGTACTTCGCCTTCGCCATGCCGCACAGCAGTGGCCAGCAGATCGCCGCGTGGTCACCCGCCGCCACGCCGAGGCGGGTGTGCCCGTCCACGATCTTGGCCCGGCGGCCGGCGATGGACACGTCCGCCAGCAGTGCAACCACCAGCCCGGCGCCCACCGCCGGTCCGTTGATCGCGGACACGATCGGCGTGTCGCAGTTGACCAGGTTGTGCACCAGGTCCTTGGCCTCCTGGAAGACCCTGGTGCGGACCTTCGGGTCATGGATCATGTCGTTGATCATGTCGAAGGAGCCGCCGGCCGAGAACGCCTTGCCGGCGCCGCGGACCAGTACCGCGCGCACGCTCTCGTCGCGGTGGATCACCGGCCAGACCTCGCCGAGGTCGGCGTGCATCGGCGCGGAGACCGCATTCAGGTTCGGCCCGTCCAGCAGGATCTCCAGGATGCCCTCTGCGGGGCGGGAGAACGTGAGGCTGGGGAACGCGGCGTACCGGTCGGTCATTCAGATTCCTTTCGGGCCCGGGGACGTGCGGCGGCATCTCAGGCTGAGCGCCGGTGCGGAGCATCTCATCGGTGGGGAAAAAGTGCTCCGGGTGACGCCGGTCACGGCGTAGCTTGCGGGCATGGCTATCGAACTGAACCACACCATCGTGGCCAGCCGGGACAGCAAAACCGCCGCCGCCTCGCTCGCCGACCTGCTCGGGCTGCCCGCGCCGAGCCAGTTCGGCCCGTTCCAGGTGGTACAGGTCTCCAACGGGGTGAGCCTGGACTTCATGACCAGCTCGGAGATCCACCCGCAGCACTACGCGTTCCTGCTCACCGAGGCAGAGTTCGACCAGGTGTTCGGGCGCATTCAGGAGCACGAGATGACCTACTGGGCCGACCCCGGGCACCACGGGGAGGGTGAGATCAACACCAGGGACGGCGGGCGGGGGGTGTACTTCGACAGCCCGGACGGACACATTCTGGAGATCCTGACCAGGCCGTACGGCAGCGGTGGGTGAGCCGAAGTAACGTGCCCGGGTGACCTACTCCACGATCGAGACCGAGCGGGACGGCTCGGTGCTGCTGGTACGGCTCAACCGGCCGGACCGGCTGAACGCGTACAACCTCGACATGCTCGACGACCTGCTGCGGGTCTATGACGAGGCGGACGCGGACAACGACGTCAGGGTGATCGTGGTGACCGGCAACGGCCGCGCCTTCTGCGCCGGCGCCGACCTGCAGAAGGCCGGCGACACGTTCGCCCGCGACCCTGCCGACGTGGCGCACCGGGACACCGGCGGCGTGCTGAACCTGCGTACCTACGAGCTCAGCAAGCCGGTGATCGCCGCGATCAACGGCCCGGCGGTCGGCGTCGGTGTCACCATGACGCTGCCGATGGACATCCGCCTGGCCGCCGACACGGCCAAGATGGGCTTCGTGTTCGCCCGCCGGGGCATCGTGGCGGACGGCTGCGCCAGCTGGTTCCTGCCCCGCGTGGTGGGCATCTCGCGGGCACTGGAGTGGACCGAGACCGGTCGGGTGTTCGGCGCGGCCGAGGCGCTGGAGGCCGGCCTGGTGCGCAGCCTGCACCCGGCCGACGAGCTGCTGCCGGCCGCGATGGAGCTGGCCAGGGAGATCGCGGAGAACACCTCGGCGGTGTCGGTGACGCTGAACCGGCAGCTGATGTGGCGGATGCTCGGCGCCGACCACCCGATGGCCGCGCACGAGGTGGAGTCGCGCGCGCTGGGCTTCGTGGGCAACAGTGCGGACGCCCGGGAGGGTGTGGAGTCCTTCCTGGCCAAGCGGCCGGCCAAGTACCCCGGCCGGGTGCCCGCCGACCTGCCGGACTTCTACCCGTGGTGGCCCGACCGCGGCTTCACCCCGCTGCCCTGACCCGTGTACCCGTGAGTGGCGAGTGGTCCCCTGGGGCCACTCGCCACTCACGAGCAGCACGGGGTCAGAGCCGGCCGAGGACGCCCCGGGCGATGATCACCTGCTGGATCTGGCTGGTGCCCTCGTAGATACGGAACAGCCGGGCGTCCCGGTAGAACCGCTCCACCGCCACCCCGCGCATGTAGCCGGCGCCGCCGTGCACCTGGACGGCCCGGTCCGCGACCCGCCCGACCATCTCGCTGGCGAAGTACTTCGCCGCCGACGGCCCGACCGAGGTGTCCGTCCCGGCGTCGTACGCGGCGGCGGCGGCGAGCACCAGTGCGTGCCCGGCGCGGTAGTCGGTGACCGAGTCCGCGACCAGCCCCTGGATCAGCTGGAACGTGCCGATCGGGTGGCCGCCCTGCTCACGGGTCCGGGCGAAGGACACCGACTCGTCCACCAGCCGCTCGGCCATCCCCACGCACATGGCGGCGATGTGCACCCGGCCGTGCGCCAGGCAGCGCATCGCGGTGGTGAAGCCCTTGTCCACGCCCTGCTCGCCGCCGATCAGCGCCGACGGGGGCACCCGCACGTCGTCCAGGTGCACGTCCGCGGTCCAGGCGCCGAACTGGCCCATCTTGTGGTCCTTCGGCCCGACCGACAGCCCGACCGCCGACCGCGGCACCAGGAACGTGGAGATGCCCCGGTTCGCCGGCACGTCCGGGTTGGTGCGGGCGAAGACCATGAACACGTCGGCCAGCGGCGCGTTGGTGATGTAGCGCTTGGAGCCGTTGAGTACCCAGTGGGAATCGGCACCGTCGCCGTCGCGCCGCGCGGTGGTGGCCAGCCCCGAGGGGTCGGAGCCGGCGTCCGCCTCGGTCAGCGCGAAGGACGCGGTCACCTCGCCGCTGGCCAGCTTCGGCAGCCACTCGTCCTTCTGCTCCCGGGTGCCGCCCTCGATCAGCACGTGCCCGGCGATGCCGTTGTTGGTGCCGAACATGGACCGCAGCGCCGGCGTGGTGTAACCCAGCTCGAAGACCAGCCGGACCTCCTGCGACAGCGGCAGCCCGAGCCCGCCGTACTCCTCGGGAATGGCGAAGCCGTAGAGCCCCATCGCCTTGCAGGCGTCCCGCAGCGAGTCGGGGATCGCGTCCTTCTCGTCGATCTCCGTCTCCAGCGGTACCACCCGCTCGCGCACGAACTCACGCACCGAGGCCAGCACGTCCGAGAAATCCGACTCCTCCATGCCGGTGAGCGTAGTGGCGGCCGGTATGCCCTCGCCGGTGTGACCTCGCGCTACGAGCAAGGACATTAGATGCTTGTAACGTACAATTGCTTGTAGACGACAAGTAGATCAGCGTCGTGGGACAGGGAGGTGGCAGCCGTGGGCGAGGCCGAGCTGACGGAGTACGACCTGCTGAACGCGGAGGTGTTCCGGCTGGCCCGACTGACCGAGCGGGTGCACGCGCGGCGCGTCTCGCGAGAGACCGACGGGGTGGAGCGCGCCGCGTACATGCTGCTGGTGACGCTGGTCAAGGAGGGGCCCCGGCGGCTCAGTGTGCTCGCCGACGAGGTGCACTCGGACGCCTCCACGGTGAGCCGCCAGGTCGCCCAGCTGGTCAAGCTCGGCCTGGTGGAACGGCTGCCCGACCCGACGGACGGCCGGGCCAGCACGCTGGCCGCCACCGAGGCGGGCCGGCAGAACCTCGACTGCAAGCGGCGCAAGCGCAACCAGGCCTACACCGAGATGCTCGCGGACTGGTCGGCCGACGACCGGAGTCGGCTCCACGCGCTGCTCGAGCGGTTCAACAACGACTTCGAGGGCTTCTTCCTCGACACGCCCGTCCCGGCGGGAGGTCGGGCCGGCGGCCCGGCCGTTTAGTGATTTTGTTAGTGAAAGGACCCCGATGACGACCTCGCTGGCTGCCCCGGCCGAGCGGAAACCACTGCTCAGCCACCGGCAGATCCTGGCCATCCTGGCCGGGCTGATGGCCGGTATGTTCCTGGCCTCGCTGGACCAGACCATCGTCAGCACGTCCATCCGGACGATCGCCGACGACCTCGACGGGCTCAGCCTGCAGGCCTGGGTGACCACCGCGTACCTGATCACCTCGACGCTCACCACACCGCTCTACGGCAAGCTGTCCGACCTCTACGGCCGCAAGCCGCTGTTCCTGATCGCGATCACCATCTTCCTGATCGGCTCGGTGGCCTGCACGTTCTCCGAGTCGATGTTCCAGCTGGCCGGGTTCCGGGCGCTGCAGGGTCTCGGCGCCGGCGGCCTGCTCTCCCTGGCGATGACGATTCTCGGGGACATCGTCTCGCCCCGGGAGCGCGCCAAGTACCAGGGCTACCTGGTCGCCGTCTTCGGTACCTCGAGCGTGCTCGGTCCGCTGATCGGCGGCTTCCTGGCCGGCCAGTCGGAGATCCTGGGCATCACCGGCTGGCGCTGGGTGTTCCTGGTCAACGTGCCGATCGGCGCCGTCGCACTGGTCATCGTGGCCAAGGTGCTGAACCTGCCGCACCAGGCTCGGGACGCCAAGGTGGACTGGCCGGGTGCGCTGGCGCTGGCGCTCGGGCTGGTGCCCCTGCTGCTGGTCGCCGAGCAGGGCCGTGCCTGGGGGTGGACCTCGGCCGCCGCGCTGAGCTGTTTCGGCATCGGGGTCGTCGGGCTCGCGCTGTTCGTCTACGTCGAGCACCGCTACGGCGACGACGCGCTGCTGCCACTGCGGTCGTTCCGGATCCGGGCGTTCAGCGTCGGCACCGGCGGCATCCTGCTGGTCGGCATGGGCATGTTCGGCGGGATGGCAGCGCTGCCGCTCTACCTGCAGATCGTGAAGGGCGCCACGCCCACCGCGTCCGGCCTGCTGATCCTGCCGATGGTGCTGGGCATGATGTCCATGTCGATCGTCTCCGGCCGGGTCATCTCGCGCACCGGCCAGCTCAAGATGTGGCCGGTGCTGGGCGTCAGCCTGATGTTGGTCGGGCTGATCCTGATCTCCGGCATCGGGGTGGACACCCCGCTCTGGCTGACCGCGATCTACATGCTGATCTTCGGCTGGGGCCTCGGCTCGAGCATGCAGCCGATGACTCTGACCATGCAGAACGCGCTGCCGGCCAGGGACATGGGGGTGGCCACCGCATCGGCCACGTTCTTCCGCCAGATGGGCGGCACGCTGGGCACGGCGGTGTTCCTGTCCATCCTGTTCGGCGCGGTACCGGGCCGGATCACGGCGGCCTTCCAGGCGGCCGCCCCGACACCGGCGCTGCAGGCGGCGCTGGCCGACCCGGCGGTGCAGTCGAACCCGGTCGACGCCGGCGTGCTGGCCGCGCTGTCCAAGGGGACGGAGGGCACGATCTCGCTGACCGACACCTCGTTCCTCAACCACATCGACGAGCGGCTCGCGCTGCCGTTCCTGCAGGGCTACTCGAGTGCGATGTCGCTGACGTTCCTGTGCGGCACCGCGGTGTTGGCGATCGGGCTGGTGCTGGTGGCCTTCCTGCCCCGGGTGACGCTGCGGCAGGTGTCCGGGCTCGAGCAGCAGCGGGCCGACGAGGCGGCGCTGGCGGAGGTGACGCTGGCCGCCGAGCTGGCCCCGGTGGCAGGGCCCGCGGTGGCAGCGCCGGCGGTGGCAGGGCCCGCACAGGCCGGCGCGCCCGAGGCGACCACGCACCGGGACCGGCTGCGGGACCGGTTGCTCGGCCTGCTGATACCCGACCTGGACGGCGCGCTGGCCACCCTGGCGGTCGCCGAGCGCGCCAGGGACGGCGCCCGCCGGGCCCACTGGGAGGTGACCGAGCACGCCGCCACGCTGATCGAGGCGCGCCGTGAGCTGATCCGGCACGGCCTGACCGGCGACCAGATCAACGAGCTGTTGCTGCTCTCGTCCGCCGAAGCCGCTCGGACCAGCGGAAACGGCTCGGCGGTGAGCCGGTCAGTGTGAGGTGGCCGACTCGTCGTAGTACCCGGTTTCCTTGGCCCGCTCCCAGGAGCGCAGGATCTCCCGCTCGGCGTCGGCCCGGCCGACCCAGCGGGCCCCCTCCACGCTCTTGCCCGGCTCCAGGTCCTTGTAGACCCGGAAGAAGTGCTCGATCTCGAGCTTGAGGAACTCCGCGAGGTGGTGGATGTCGCGCAGGTGTTCCTGGCGGGGGTCGGCGGCCGGCACGCACAGCACCTTGTCGTCGCCGCCCTTCTCGTCCCGCATCCGGAACATGCCGATCGCCCTTGCCCGGATCAGGCAGCCGGGGAACGTCGGCTCCTCGACCAGCACCAGGCAGTCCAGCGGATCGCCGTCCTCGCCGAGGCTGTCGTCGATGAACCCGTAGTCCGCCGGGTACTGGGTGGCCGTGAACAAGGTCCGGTCCAACTTGATCCGGCCCGTCTTGTGGTCCATCTCGTACTTGTTGCGGACGCCCTTGGGGATCTCGATGGTGACGTCGAAGTCCACGTGACTCGCTGATCCTTTCACCGGTCATCAGTCGGAATCTGGCTGGCAGTGCGGATGGCTAGACGTGTTTGGTGTCCTAAGTGTGCGGTACCGCCTCCCCCGAGGCGCGACCGACCACCGCCGGTGTGCAAAGCTGGCTCGGGGAGGATAGGTGCCGGGACTCGGGCTCGACCGGATCCGCAGTCGGATCGACGCGTGGCGACTCCGCGAGCGACTCGGCGCGTTGCGGTCGCGTGGGTCGGGTCGCCGCTCCGCTCTCACCATCGCGGTCGCCGTGGTGCTCGTGATCGGCCTCGGCACCACCGCCGTACTGGCCGGGCCGGGCCTGCTCAGGTGGTTCGGGCTGACCGGGTCGGCCACCGAGACCGTGGCCGCGCCGCCGAAGCTGGTGCTGGGCCCGCTGGCCGGCGACGCGCCGACACCGACCCGATCCGGAGTCGCCGCCGCGCTGAACAAGCTGGCCGGCTCGAGCGACCTGGGCACCCTCACCGGCGTGGTGCTGAACCCGGCCGACGACCAGGTGCTCTGGTCACGCAACCCGGACAAGACGATGCAGCCCGGCTCCACCGGCAAGCTGCTGACCACCGCCGCCGCCCTGCTCAGCCTGGACCCGACCATGCGGATCAAGACCCGGGTGGTGGCCGGGCCGACGCCGGACTCGGTCGTGCTGGTCGGCGGCGGCGACCCGACGCTGTCCGCGCTGCCCAAGGACAGCGACTCGGTCTACCCCGGGGCGGCGAAGCTGGACAACCTCGCCGAGGAGGTCCACAACGCCCACCCCGGGCCGATCCACACGGTGACCGTGGACACCAGCCGGTTCACCGGGGACGGGATGGCGTCGGGCTGGGAGGAGAGCGACATCGCCGGCGGCAACGTCACGCCGATCGAGCCGCTCATCCTCGACGGCGGCCGCACCAAGCCGGACGAGCTGGACCCGCCGCGCACCGCCAGCCCGGCGCTGGACGCCGGCAAGGCGCTGGCCCAGCGACTGGGCGCGGACCCGGCTTCGGTCGCGACCGGCACAGCGCCGACCGGCGCCGCGGTGCTCGGCGAAGTGGCGTCGCCACCGGTCAGTGACCTGGTGGAGAACGCGCTGCGCATCTCGGACAACGTGCTGGCCGAGTCGTTGGCCAGGCAGGTCGCGCTGGCCAAGGGGGCTGATCCGTCGTTTACCGGGGCGGCGCGCGCGGTCAGGGACACGCTCTCCTCGGCGGGTTTCGACGTGACCGGCGTGACGATGGTGGACGGCAGCGGACTGTCCACCGACGACCTGGTTCCGGCCCGGCTGCTCGGCCAGATCATGGCGGTCGCCAGCGGACCGGTGTCGGACCCGCGCGCGGCGCGACTGCGGCCGTTGCTGTCCGGGCTGCCGGTGGCCGGCGGCGACGGCACCCTGAACGACCGCTTCACCACCGGTGACTCCTCGGCCGGGCGGGGGTTCGTGCGGGCCAAGACCGGCACCCTGACCGGGGTCAGCGCGCTGGCCGGGCAGGTCACCGACTCCGACGGCCGGCTGCTGGCCTTCGCGCTGATGGCCAACGGCACCTCGCCGTCCCAGTCCCGCCCCCAGCTCGATGCGCTCGCCGCCGCGCTGCGCGGCTGCGGCTGCCGGGGTAGCGACAGCGGCGGCTGAGCCGCGGCCGACAGCGGCTGAGACGGCTGGCACGGCTGGCACGGCCGACAGCGGCTGAGACGGCTGCAGGGGCCGCGATCCTGAGCCGGACGGCCGATAGTTGACTCGCCGGTAGGGCGGAGTGAGCCGGGGTTGCGTACGGTGGGTGCGTGCCGCCTGAGCCTGCTCCGCCACCCCTTGAGCCCGACGCGCGGGACGGTCAGCGTGGTCTGCCCGTGGACTGGAAGCTGGCCGCCCGCACCGCCGCCCGGCTGATGCAGCCCGGCCCGGTGGTCAGCAGGGCCGAGGCCAGACGGACCGTCGTGCTGCTGCGCGACGGCGGGGCCACCGCCGAAGGACACGTTCGCGAGGTCACCGGACTGGGCGCCGGCCTGCCGCTGCTGCCCGCCGACGTGGTGGACCGGCCGGCCTGGGCGGTCGCGGCGACCTCCGGGATGGCCGCGCTGACCAGTGGCGCCAAGCTGCCGACCGTCCCGGCGGCGGCCCGCAAGTTCACCTCGACCACCGCCGGTCTGCAGGCCGGCGCGGTGCTGTCCTACCTGGGCAGCCGGGTGCTCGGCCAGTACGACCCGTTCGGTGGCGCGGACGGTGCGGGCAAGCTGCTGCTGGTCGCGCCGAACGTGGTGGCCGCGCAGCAGGCGCTCGACGTCTCGCTGGACGACTTCACCCTGTGGGTGTGCCTGCACGAGGCCACCCACCGGCTGCAGTTCACCGCCGTCCCCTGGCTGCGCGACTACTTCGCCAGCCAGGTCACCGAGTTCCTGTCGGCGACCGAGTCCACCACGATGGGCATCCTCGAACGGCTGCCCGGGGTGATCTCCCAGGCACGGGAGACCCGGGACTCGCTGGGCCTGATCGAGCTGCTGCAGGGCCCCGAACAGCGCGCCTACCTGGACCGGCTGCTCGCGCTCACCACGCTGCTGGAGGGCCATGCGGACCACGTGATGGACGCGGTCGGGCCGGCGGTGGTGCCCAGCGTGGCCACGATCCGGTCCCGGTTCACCGCGCGCCGCCGCGGCGGTGGCCTGCTGGACCGCATCCTGCGCTCACTGCTCGGCGTCGAGGCGAAGGTGCGCCAGTACGCGGTCGGCGCGGCGTTCACCAGACACGTCGTCGGTGCGGTCGGGATGGACGGCTTCAACGCGGTGTGGACCTCGCCGGAGACGGTGCCCACCCGCCCGGAGCTGGCCGACCCGGATCTGTGGTTACGCCGGGTCGCGGGCTGAGGGCCCGATGAACGGACCGCACCCGGCGGTGGCCGCCGTGCGGACGGCGGTGCGTCAGGCGCTCACCGAGCTGGACCTGCCGGCGGGCACTCCGCTGCTGGTGGCCTGTTCCGGCGGGGCCGACTCGATGGCGCTCGCGCTAGCCGCGGCCGCCGAGTCCGGCCGGCATGAGCGGCCGGTGCGGGCCGCCGTGGTGGATCACGGCCTGCAGCCCGGCTCCGCCGAACGGGCCGAGGCCACCGTTGCGCTGCTCGCCGAGCACGGCGTACCCGCCGAGGCGGTGGCGGTGCGGGTGACCGGCGCGGGTGGCCTGGAGGCCGCCGCCCGCCGGGCCCGCTACACCGCGCTGCGCGCCGCCCGCCCGTCCCACCGCTCGCCGGTGCTGCTCGGGCACACCCTGGACGACCAGGCCGAGACGGTGCTGCTCGGGCTCGGCCGTGGCTCAGGGCCGCGCTCGGTGGCCGGCATGACCCGGTACGACGAACCGTGGCTGCGTCCGCTCCTCGGCGTGCACCGCGCCACCACCCGGGCGGCCTGCGCGGCGTTGGGGGTACCTGTCTGGGACGACCCGCACAACCTCGACCCCCGGTTCACCCGGGTCCGGCTGCGCACCGAGGTACTGCCGCTGCTGGAGGACGTGCTGTCCGGCGGGGTGGCCGAGGCGCTGGCCCGGACGGCGGCGCAGTTGCGTGACGACAGCGCGGCGCTGGACGAGTGGGCGGCGCTGGCCAGGGAGGACGTCACCTCGGCCGCTGCCGGGGGCGCCGAGCTGGAGACGAAGAAGCTCGCCGGCTATCCGGCCTCGGTCCGCCGCCGGGTACTGCGCGGCTGGTTGACCGAGGGCGGGGTGCCGGAGTTGACCGACGCCCAGCTGCGCCGCGCCGACGAACTGCTCGGGCGGTGGCGGGGACAGGGCGGGATTGCCCTTGCGGGAGAGTTGGAGCTCACTCGCGCCCATGGAAGGCTCGTGTTGGGCCCGCGGTCCAGCGCGTGGGCACAGTAGGCACACCGGCAGCTATGAGGAGGCACGTCGCGTTGTACGACGGTGACATCGCATCCGTCCTGGTCACTGAACAACAGATCGATGAGAAGATCGCTGAGCTCGGCAAGCAGCTGGCCGAGGACTACGCGGAGCGTTGCCCGGGCAACGGCCGGGCAAGTGACCTGGTGCTGGTCGGCGTGCTCAAGGGCGCGGTGATGTTCATGACCGACCTCGCCCGGGCGCTGCCGATCCCGGTACAGCTGGAGTTCATGGCGGTCAGCTCCTACGGCTCGGCGACCTCGTCCTCGGGCGTGGTGCGCATCCTGAAGGACCTGGACCGGGACATCGCCGGCCGCCATGTGCTGATCGTCGAGGACATCATCGACTCCGGCCGCACGCTGTCCTGGTTGTTGAAGAACCTGGAGGCGCGCGGGCCGGCTTCGCTGGAGGTGTGCGCGCTGCTGCGCAAGCCCGACGCGGTGAAGGTGGACGTGCCGGTCCGCTACGTCGGCTTCGACATCCCCAACGAGTTCGTCATCGGCTACGGCCTGGACTACGCCGAGCGGTACCGGGACCTGCCGTTCATCGGCACCCTGGACCCAGGGGTGTACGCCTGAGCGGTCCGACCCCACAACGAACGTGAGGCCCGCCCCCGGTGATCCGGGGCGGGCCTCACGTCGTTCCCGAGCTGTTGAACTCGGGGAGCTACAGCCCGCCGAGTGCGCCGGGCTGTGCCTTCGGTGCCCCGGCGGGAGCGGGCTCGGGCTGCCTCGGCGCGATCGACAAGCCCCGGTCCGGCGTGGCCCGGTGCGCGCCTTCCGCGGCGGACTGCGCCGGGTTGTTGTCGGTGGCGGTGCTTGCGTCCGAGCTGTTGTCCGAGTCGCTGTCCGAGGCCTGGTCGGCCCTCGGCGCGCTGGAGCCGAGCGCCGGCAGCGGCAGCGGCGGGTGGAACGCCGTGGTGCCGTCCTGCAGGCTGATGTCGCGGACACCGTCGCCCTTGCCGTCGCCGTACTTGTTGGCGTAGGCGATCTCCTTGCCGAGGTCACCCACGCCGTTGGTGCCGGGTGCCGGCTCCAGGTTCAGCGTGCTCAGGATGCCGAAGGCCTTGCCGTCGGCATCCATGAAGCCGCTGCCCGAGTCACCGGGGACACCGGGGGTGATGGTGGCGACCTCGTGGGTGTAGCCGCCGGCGTTGTCGCCAAGGTTCAGGCCCTGCTTCGGGGAGAGCAGACCGAGGCCCTGGCGCAGTCCGGAGTTCTGGTAGCTGTACACCGGCGCACCGGCCGGCAGCCCGGCCTCGCGTACCCCGGTCGGGCCGCCGAACACCGGCACCGTCGGGTTCACCTTGCCGGCATCGTCGGAGTCGATCTCGACCAGCGCGAAGTCGTTGTAGGCGCAGGTGTTGGGGTCCTTCTCACCGTTCTCGTGCATGGTCAGCCAGGAGTTGTAGACCATCTTGCCCGGCTGGCTGGCGCCCTGGATCTTGATCGGGGTGTCCAGCGGGAGCGACTTGGACTTGCAGCCGTCGGTCTCGCTCTCACTGCCGGTGCCGGTGCAGTGCGCCGCCTGGCCGAGGTAGAGCTTGTTGCCGTTGCCGAACACGAAGTTCGCGGTGCACTGCCCGACCGGGCTGGTCACCATCACGCCGGGGTGGATCGTGGCGGTCGAGGCCGGGGCGAAGTCCTGGTCGTCGGCATGCGCCGCGCCTGGCATCGCCACCGCACCCACCGTCGTGGCGCCAACCACGAGGCCGGCGGCGGCCAGGCAACGGAGAACGCGACCATTGAAGATCGCGCTTCGGAGGATCATGGGCACTCCTGCCGGCTGGATCGGACATGCGGGCGCGCTCCGTCGCCAGCCGCCGAGGTTCTTCCCGAGGTTGTCATTGCCTTAACGACGTGGCTAGTACCTGGATACCCGCACGATTCGGTGATCTTCTCAAGCCGGCGCCCTGGGTGCGGGCAGAATCGCCGAAACAGCCGGAACATTAGGCGTCACGTGGGGCGTTTCGGAACTCCTTTGCCCGCTCCCGCGTTGAGCCGGACGATACCTGGTGAGCAGACCGACATACGCTCTGGATGTCGGCCCGGTACGCTGGGTACTCTCGGGTGTTCACCGCCCGACGACGTGACAGGTGTTTAGGAGCTGTCGCGACGTTGATGGTGCGGGTGGAGGCCGCTCGGCACGATCAGGGAGGGTCGAGGCCCCGGAGGCCGCAACTGCATGGATCGCAAGCGTCTGCTTCGTAACCCGCTGACTTGGATTCTGGCGGCGTTGCTGCTCTATGTCGTCTTCAGCCAGTTCTTTGACGACAGCAGGGGATATACCCAGGTCTCGACGTCTCAGGCGTTGACCCAAGTCTCCAGCGGCAACGTGTCCAACGCGGTGATCGAGGACAAGGAGCAACAGCTCCGCCTCGATCTGAAGACCCCCATCACCACTGACAACGGCAACCGGGATCAGATTCAGACCACCAAGGTCATCGCCCAGTACCCGTTCGGTGGCAGCGAGCCTGTCTTCACCGCCCTGACCACTGCCAAGACCAACTTCAACACCGAGGTCCGGCAGGAGTCGTTCCTCACCCAGCTGTTGATCTACATGGTCCCGCTGGGGCTGGTCCTGCTGCTGCTGTTCTGGATGATGAACAGCGCGCAGGGCGGCGGCAACCGGGTGTTGTCGTTCGGTAAGTCGAAGGCCAAGCAGCTGTCCAAGGACATGCCGAAGACCACCTTCGGCGATGTGGCGGGCGCCGACGAGGCCGTCGAGGAACTGCACGAGATAAAGGACTTCCTGCAGAACCCGGGCCGTTACCAGGCGCTCGGCGCCAAGATCCCGAAGGGCGTGCTGCTCTACGGGCCGCCGGGCACCGGCAAGACGCTGCTGGCCCGCGCGGTCGCCGGCGAGGCCGGGGTGCCGTTCTACTCGATCTCCGGGTCGGACTTCGTCGAGATGTTCGTCGGTGTCGGCGCCTCCCGGGTGCGTGACCTGTTCGAGCAGGCCAAGCCGAACGCGCCCTGCATCATCTTCGTGGACGAGATCGACGCGGTCGGCCGCCAGCGCGGCGCCGGCCTCGGCGGCGGCCACGACGAGCGCGAGCAGACGCTGAACCAGCTGCTCGTCGAGATGGACGGCTTCGACGCGCGTGGCGGCATCATTCTGATCGCGGCCACCAACCGGCCGGACATCCTGGACCCGGCGCTGCTGCGCCCCGGCCGGTTCGACCGGCAGATCCCGGTCGGCGCCCCCGACCTCGCGGGTCGCCGCGCCATCCTGAAGGTGCACGCCAAGGGCAAGCCGTTGGCCCCGGACGCCGATCTGGACTCGCTGGCCAAGCGCACCGTCGGCATGTCCGGCGCCGACCTGGCCAACGTGATCAACGAGTCGGCTCTGCTCACCGCGCGGGAGAACGGCACGCTGATCAACGCCGCGAACCTCGAGGAGGCGGTCGACCGGGTGGTCGGCGGCCCGAGGCGCAAGGGCAAGATCATTTCGGAGCTGGAGCGCAAGCTCACCGCCTACCACGAGGGCGGGCACGCACTGGCCGCCTGGGCGATGCCGGACCTGGAGCCGGTCTACAAGCTCACGATCCTGCCCCGGGGTCGCACCGGTGGGCACGCGCTGGTCGTGCCCGAGGACGACAAGGGCCTGATGACCCGCTCGGAGATGATCGGCCGCCTGGTCTTCGCGATGGGCGGGCGCAGCGCCGAGGAGCTGGTCTTCCACGAGCCGACCACCGGCGCGTCCAGCGACATCGACCAGGCCACCAAGATCGCCCGCGCGATGGTCACCGAGTACGGCATGAGTGCCCGCCTCGGCGCGGTGCGCTACGGCCAGGACCAGGGCGACCCGTTCCTCGGCCGGTCCATGGGACACGCGCCGGACTACTCGCTCGAAGTCGCGCACGAGATCGACGAGGAGGTGCGCGCCCTCATCGAGGCGGCGCACACCGAGGCCTGGGAGATCCTGAACACCTACCGGGACGTGCTGGATGCCCTGGTCTTCGAGCTGCTGGAGAAGGAGACGCTGACCCGCAAGGATCTGGAACGGATCTTCTCCACGGTGACCAAACGGCCCCGAATCACCGCGTTCAACGACTTCGGCGGGCGCACTCCGTCGGACAAACCGCCGATCCAGAGCCCGGCCGAGCTGGCCAAGGAGCGCGGCGAGCCGTGGCCGCCGAACCGGGAGCCGGACCGCGAGCCCACGCCGGTGGGCAGTGTCGGTGTCGGCGGTGCCGGCAGCGGCACTCCCGCCCTGCCCAGCCCCAACGGCGGTTACCCGAACGCCAACGGACAGCCGGGCTCCAACGGCGGACAGCCGGGTTCCAACGGCACCCCGCCGTACATCCGCCCGGCCGATCCGGGCCACCCGCCCGGCAGCTACCAGCCCCAGTCCGGCGGTCCGAACGACCGCCCGGACGGCGCGGTACCGCCCAACTACGGCGCCCCGCCGAACTGGCGGCCGGCGATCACGCCGCACGGCCAGGAATGGCCGCCGGCCAAGTGGTCCGGCCAGGACGGGCCCAAGCATGCCGAGCGGGACGGAACCGAGACCAAGGACGGCCGCGGTTCCGGCGATCCCCAAGGCGGCGGTTGGTCCGAGCCTGGCCAGGACGGTGGGCGCTGAGCGCCTGCCGGAGAGGTCATCTGGTGAACGTGCGTGACTGACGTCGATCCCCTCGTGCGCCCGCTGCTGCCGGAGCGGGGGCCGTCGGTTCCCGGTCGGGGAAGTTTCGACCGGGAACGGGCCGAAGCAGCGGTGCGCGAGCTGCTCTACGCAATCGGGGAGGACCCGGAGCGGGAAGGTCTCCTGGAGACGCCGCGCCGGGTCGCCAAGGCGTACGAGGAGATGTTCGGCGGGTTGTACGAGGACCCGGACGAGATGCTGGCGAAGACCTTCGCGGAGGACCACGAGGAACTCATCCTGATCAAGGACATCCCGATGTACAGCGTCTGCGAACACCACCTGGCGCCGTTCCACGGGATGGCGCACGTCGGCTACATCCCGTCGGTCGAGGGGCGGGTCACCGGGCTGAGCAAGATCGCCCGGTTGGTCGACCTGTACGCCAAGCGACCGCAGGTGCAGGAACGGTTGACCGCGCAGATCGCCGATGCGCTGGTCCGCCGGCTGTCCCCGCGCGGGGTGATCGTGGTGCTCGAGGCCGAGCACCTGTGCATGGCGATGCGCGGGATCCGCAAGCCGGGGTCGCGGACCATGACGTCCGCCGTCCGCGGCCAGTTCAAGGGCAATGCCTCCTCGCGCGCCGAGGCGCTCGCGCTGATCCGAGGCCGTTGAGTCACGTGCTCGAGAGCCGGCACCGATGAGTCACCAGCACCAGGACGGCCCGGTGGGCGGGTTGCCCAAGCCGGGCCGCTGCGTGCTGCTCGGGGTGCTCAACGTCACGCCCGACTCGTTCTCCGACGGTGGCCGCTACCTGAACTTCGACGACGCGGTGGCGCACGGCGCCCGGATGCACGCCGAGGGCGCCGACCTGATCGACGTCGGCGGTGAGTCCACCCGCCCGGGCGCGCACCGGGTGCCGGCCCCCACCGAAGCCGAACGGGTGCTGCCGGTGATCCGGGAGCTGACCGCCCAGGGTGTCGCGTGCAGCGTGGACACCACCCGCTCCGAGGTCGCCGAGGCGGCACTGGAGGCCGGCGCCACGGTGGTCAACGACGTGTCCGGCGGGCTCGCCGACCCGGCGATGGGCAAGGTCGTCGCGGCGGCCGGGGTGCCCTGGATCCTGATGCACTGGCGTGGCCACAGCGACCGGATGAGCGAGCTCGCGCGCTACGTCGACGTGGTCACCGAGGTCCGTGACGAGCTGCTGGCCAGGGCGGACGCGGCGATCGCCGCCGGCGTCGACCCGGGCAACCTGGTGATCGACCCGGGTATCGGGTTCGCCAAGCGCGCCGAGCACGACTGGCAGCTGCTGCACCGGCTGGACGCACTGCTCGGGCTCGGCTTCCCGGTGCTGGTCGGGGTGTCGCGCAAGAGCTTCCTCGGCCGGCTGCTGCCCGGGCCGGACGGCGCGCCCCGGGCCGCCGCCGGGCGTGAGGTGGCCACCGCCGCCGTCTCCGCGCTGGCCGCCGCGGCGGGCGCCTGGGGGGTGCGGGTGCACGACGTGGCCAGCTCCCGGGACGCGGTCGCGGTCGGCGCCGCCTGGCGCAACGGGGCGGCCGGGGCGCCGTGGAGCTACGGGGTCGGGTCGCCGTGACGGACCGGATCGTGCTGACCGGGCTGCGGGTCCGGGGTCACCACGGGGTGTTCGAGCACGAGCGCCGGGACGGCCAGGACTTCATCGTCGACCTGGCCGTGTGGCTGGACCTGGCGCCGGCCGGGCAGTCGGACAAGCTCGCCGACACGCTGGACTACGGCGCGCTCGCGCAGGGCACCGCCGAGATCGTCGCCGGCCCGCCGGTGGACCTGATCGAGACCGTGGCGGCCCGGATCGCCGACCGTGCGCTGGGTTCGGACGACCGGATCGGCGCGGTCGAGGTGACGGTGCACAAGCCGTCCGCCCCGATCCCGCTCACCTTCGCCGACGTCGCGGTGACCATCCGCCGGTCCCGCTCCGCCGCGCCGCACCCGGGCGGTGACCCGGCGGGTGACTAGGGCGGTGCTCTCGCTGGGCTCCAACCTCGGCGACCGGCTGGCTCGGCTGCGCCAGGCCGTCGCCGGGTTCGCCGCCGAGCTCGAGCTGGCCTCCCCGGTGTACGAGACCGCGCCGTGGGGTGGCGTGCCGCAGGACGACTTCCTGAACGCGGTGATCATCGTGCGGTCCGCCGAGCTGGACGCCTGGGACTGGCTGCGCCGCGGCCAGGAGCTGGAACAGGCCGCCGGACGGGTCCGCGAGGTGCATTGGGGACCGCGCACCCTGGACGTCGACGTGGTCGCGGTGTTCGACACCTCCACGGCCGACACAGCCGCGGTGCTGAGCGAGCACCCGGACCTGCTGCTGCCGCACCCCGGCGCGGCCGAGCGGAACACCGTGCTGCGCCCCTGGCTGGACATCGAGCCGGACGCGGTGCTCCCCGGCCGGGGCCGGGTTGACGAGCTGCTCGCCGGGCTCGGCGAGGACGGCATGCGCCGCCGGGACGACCTGTCGCTGCTGGAGCCGGTATGAAACCGACCGGCTGGCGCGAGCTGCTGTCCACCGCCGTCGTGGTCGGTGTCGTGGTCTACCTGCTCATCAGGGCGAGCTACGGGGTGATGCCGCCGCTGCCGCTGTTCGCCGGCGCCACGCTGCTCGTGCTGGCGATCATCGAGTCGGTCATGGGTTACTCCCTGAAGGCCCGGATCGAGGGGCGCCACGGGCAGCCGGTGCAACCTCTGGTGGCGGCCAGGGCGGTGGCGTTGGCGAAGGCGTCCGCGCTGGCCGGCGCCGTGATGGTCGGGGTGTGGGCGGGCCTGCTCGGCTACCTGTTGCCTCGGCTGCACCTGTTCGCCGCCGCCGGCCAGGACGCGCCGGGCGCGATTCTCGGGCTGGTCTGCGCGGTGGCGCTGGTGGCCGCCGCGATGTATCTGCAGAACTGCTGCCGCACTCCGTCGGACTCCGACGACCCGGATCGTCAGCAGCACCACCGCTGAACCGGCGATTCCGTACCGACTGACGGTCCGGGACTCGCTACGCTCCGGCGATGTCGTACCTTCAGCCGGCCCTCGGGCCGCCGGCCGACACCGCGAACCCGTACCGGCGCCGCCTCCGCAGGCAGCGCCGGGGCGTGCTGGCGACCGTGCTCGCGCTGGTGCTGCTCGGGATCTGCGGGCTGCTCCTGATCGGCATCCTGGTCTACAGCGTCGGCGCCGGCGGCGTGATCGTGGGCACGCTGGGCGCGCTGCTGCCGGTCGGGCCGGTGGTCTGGGCGTTCCTGTGGATGGACCGCTGGGAGCCGGAGCCGCCCCGGATGTTGCTGGTGGCGTTCCTCTGGGGGGCCTGCTTCGCCACGCTGGCGGCGCTGATCTTGAACAGCAGTGCCGAGCTGGCCACCTCCAGCGTGCTCGGCGACGCGAGCTCGGTGTTCTCCGCGGTGTTCGTGGCGCCCTGGGTCGAGGAGTTCATGAAGGGCTCCTTCCTGCTCGGGCTGCTGGTGTTCCGGCGCCGCGAGTTCGACGGCGTCCTGGACGGCATCGTCTACGCCGGCGTGGTGGCGGCCGGGTTCGCGTTCACCGAGAACATCCTGTATCTCGGTCAGGCGTTCGCCTCCGGCGCGGCCACCGGGCAGGGCGGCGACGTGCTGGCGGTGCTGGTCATGCGGGGGCTGTTCTCACCGTTCGCGCATCCGCTGTTCACCTCGATGACCGGGATCGGGCTGGGTATCGCGTCGAACGCGCGCACCGTGCTGGTCCGCCTCGCGGCGCCGATCGGCGGCTACCTGCTCGCCGTCTTCCTGCACGCCTGCTGGAACGCATCGGCCTCCTACGCCGACGGCGAGGCGCTGGTCCCGGTGTACCTGATGATCATGCTGCCGATGCTGGTGTTCGTCCTGCTCGTGGTGCTCTACCAGCGCCGACGCGAGCAGCGCATCATCGCCGCCGAGCTGCCCGGGTTCGCCGAGGCCGGCTGGATCGCGCCGAGCGAGGTGCACCTGCTCGAATCGCTGGCCGGTCGGCGGGGCTGGCTGCGCGCGGTGCGTCGGCGGTCCGGCTCGGCGGTCGCCAAGGCGGTGTCCGAGTACCAGGCGGCGGTCACCGAGCTGGCCATCCTGCGGCACCGGATGGCCCGAGGCGCACTCGGCGCGCACGCCCGGGAATGGCACGACGAGCTACTGGAGGACGTGCTGCTCAGCCGGGCCAAGGCAGTCGGCGCACCGGACGCGCTGCACGCCGCCTGGGGTCGCCGGGTGCCGCCGCCCGGTTGGTCGCCGCCGCCGCCGAACTGGACGGCGGCGCCCGGGCCTCGGCACGCCCGCACGTCCGGTGTGCACCAGTTGGGCACGCCGCCGTCCGGGCCGCCGCACCCGTCGGGTCCGCTGCCACAGCAGGGCGGGCCACCGCAGGGCCCGCCGCCTTCGGGGCCGCCGCAGGGCCCGCCCCACGGGCCGCCGCCCTCCGGGCCGCCGCAGGGCACGCCGCCCCAGGGGCAGCCGCGACAGCCGCCGGGTCAGCTGCCGCCGCCGGGTCGGTACCCGCCGCCCGGCCCGTACCCCGGGCCGCCCGGCCAGCCCGGCCAGCGGGGTACGCCGGGGCCGCCGGGCACTTTCGGGCCGGCCGGATCGCCGGGGCCGACAGGGCCCCAGGTCCCCCCGGTTCCGCCGCCCCGGCACCCGCCGTTCGGCTAGCACTCGCCGGATCGCCGGGGCCGACAGGGCCCCAGATCCCCCGGTTCCCGCCGCCCCGGCACCCGCCGTTCGGCTAGCCGCACCGTGCGAGGGCGAACGCGTTACCGGGGTGGGCAACGATCCCATGGTCAACGCAACACGGTTCTGATTTGATCATGACTCGAACCAGAACAACGTTGAGTTGACCATCGGGACGGTTCTCCAGCCCTTGATCACCAGAGGTGGTTGAGCTGATTCGGTCCTGCCAGGGGGTGGCCTCCGACCTGGCCGCCCGGCCGGTGACCGGGCGCCGCCCGGCGGGTGACCGGGGCTGCCCGGCCGGTGATCGGGCGCTGCCCGGCGGATGATCGGGCACTGCCCGGGGGATGACCGGGCACCGTTCGGGTCGTGAAGCCGGTCACCCCGGCTGGCGCGCGCGAGGTGCGCCGCTCTACGGTTTCGGCGCCGGCCTGGCAAGGATGCCCGGCCAACGTCTGGTACCCGCCACGCGGGACTGGAACGAGCGGAGAGATCTGAGTGCACGCGTCCGGGAGCGGAGCGGCTCGACCGGCCAGGTTGGCCGTCGGGGTCGTGTCCGCGGGTCGAGTAGGTGCGGTGCTCGGCGCCGCGTTGGCCGCCGCCGGCCACCAGGTGGTCGCGGCGTCCGGGGTCTCCCGCTCGTCGGTGAGCCGGGCCGCCGCCCTCCTGCCCGATGTCCCACTACTGCCACCCGACGAGGTGGTGCAGCGCGTCGACCTGGTGCTGCTCGCGGTGCCGGACGACGTACTGCCCGGCCTGGTCCGCGGCCTGGCAACCGCCGGTTGCTTCCGGCCGGGGCAGATTGTGGCGCACACCTCAGGCGCGCACGGGGTGGCCGTGCTGGCCCCGGCCGCCGAGTACGAGGTGCTGCCGCTCGCGCTGCACCCCGTGATGACGTTCACCGGCCGCACCGAGGACGTGCAGCGGCTGGCCGCCTGCTCGGTGGGCGTCACCGCGCCCGCCGACGACGAGGTGGCGTGGAGCGTCGGCGAGGCGCTCGTGGTGGAGATGGGCGCGGAACCGATCCGGGTGCCGGAGGCGGTCCGCCCGCTCTATCACGCGGCGCTGGCGCACGGGGCGAACCACCTGGTCACGCTCGTCCGGGACAGCGTGGACATCCTCGAGCGCGCCGGTATCCGGCCGGCCGAGCGACTGATCGCCCCACTGCTGTCCGCCGCGCTGGACAACGCACTGCGGCACGGCGACCGTGCGCTCACCGGTCCGGTGGCCAGGGGTGACGTCGGCACCCTGCGCAAACACCTGCACGAGCTGTCCGAGCACGCCCCCGAGGTCACCGCGAGCTACCGCGCACTGGCCGAGCGCACCGCGGAGCGCGCGCAGGCCGCCGGTCTGCTCCGCCGCCACGACGCCCAGGAAGTGCACACCGCACTGGAGGACAGCCCGTGAAGCCCTACACCGCCGGCCAGCTCACCGTGCACGGGGAGCCGGCCCGGTTCACCGAGCTGAGCGGCACGCTACGGGCGGCCGGGCGCAAGGTGGCCCTGGTGCCGACGATGGGCGCGCTGCACGACGGCCACCTGGAGCTGGTCCGGCACGCCCGCCGCGCGCCCGGTGCCACCGTGGTGGCGGTGTCGATCTTCGTCAACCCGCTGCAGTTCGGCCCCGGCGAGGACCTGGACCGCTACCCGCGCACCCTGGAAGCCGACCTGGACAAGTGCCGGGCGGCGGGCGTCGAGCTGGTCTTCACGCCGACCGCGACCGCCATGTACGGCGAGAACGCGCAGGTCACCGTCCATCCCGGCCCGCTCGGTGACGAGCTGGAGGGCGCCGTGCGGCCGGGTCACTTCGGCGGCGTGCTCACCGTGGTGACCAAGCTGTTCGGCATCGTCCGCCCACAATTGGCCTACTTCGGCGAGAAGGACTACCAGCAGCTGGTGCTGGTACGCCGGATGTCCCGCGAGCTCAACCTCGGCGTCGATGTGATCGGGGTGCCGACGGTCCGCGAGCCGGACGGGCTGGCGCTGTCCTCGCGCAATGTCTACCTCAGCCCGGAGGAGCGCAAGCGGGCCGTCACGCTGTCCGCCGCGCTGTCCGCCGGCAAGCATGCCGCCGTGGGTGGCGGTGACGCCGTGCTGGAGGCCGCCGAGAAGGTGCTGGCCACCGAGCCGGAGATCGCCGTGGACTACCTGGCGCTGCGTGACCCGGAGCTCGGGCCGGCACCGGAGCGCGGCCAGGCCCGGTTGCTGATCGCCGCGCGGCTGGGCAAGACCCGACTCATCGACAACATGGCGCTCAACCTCGGCCAGCCGACCAGGAGCTACGCATGACGTTCACCAGGACGATGCTCAAGTCCAAGATCCACCGGGCGACCGTGACCCAGGCCGACCTGCATTACGTCGGCTCGGTGACCGTGGACGAGGACCTGATGGACGCGGCCGACCTGCTCTCCGGCGAACAGGTGACGATCGTGGACATCACCAACGGGGCGCGGCTGGAGACCTACGTGATCGCCGGCGACCGGGGCACCGGTGTGATCGGCATCAACGGCGCCGCCGCGCACCTGGTGCACCCCGGTGACCTGGTCATCCTCATCTCCTACGCGGCGATGGACGACGCCACGGCGCGGGCCTACCAGCCTCGCATTGTGTTCGTGGACAGCTCGGACGGCCGGCCCAACCGGATCGCCGACCTGGGCGCCGACCCCGGGCACGCCCCGGCCGGCTCCGGCCTGCTCTCCGGCGCACTCGTCGCCGGCGTGTAGCGCGGCCTCGCCGTGCTGCTCTGCGTCGACGTCGGCAACACCCAGATCGCGCTCGGGCTCTACGCCACCGATGCGGAGCAGCCGGGTGCCGACCTGGAGTCCACTGTCCGCCCACCGCTGCTGCGGCAGTGGCGGATGCGCACCGACCCCCGGATCACCGCCGACGAGCTGGAGGTGGCGATCAACGCCATGCTCGGCTCGCTGACCGAGCGGATCACCGGGGTGGCGGCGCTGTCCACCGTCCCGCCGGTACTGCGTGAGCTGCGCCTCCTCGCCGATCGCCGGCCGCAGCAGATGCCGATGTTGATCGTCGAGCCGAGGGTGCGCACCGGGGTGCCGATCCTGGTGGACAACCCCAAGGAGGTCGGCGCCGACCGGGTGGTGAACACGCTCGCCGCGCACCGGTTGTTCGGAACCGCCTGCGTGGTCGTCGACTTCGGCACCTCGACCAACATCGACGTGGTGTCCACCCGGGGCGAGTTCCTCGGCGGCGCGCTGGCACCCGGCATCGAGATCTCGATGGACGCGCTCACCGCGCGGGCCGCCCAGCTGACCACCGTCGAACTGGTCCGGCCGCGCTCGGCGATCGGCAAGAACACCGTCGAGTGCCTGCAGGCGGGCATTCTGTTCGGCTTCACCGGGCAGGTGGACGGGCTGGTGCGGCGGATCCTGGTGGAGTTGGGCACCGACTACAAGATCGACCCGGCGACCGTGACCGTGCTGGCCACCGGGGGGCTCGCGCCGCTGATCGTCGACGAGTCGGAGACCATCACCGAGCACGTCCCCGACCTCACCCTGCTCGGGCTGCGGCTGGTCTACCTGCGTTCGGCCAGCCGGACGGCGCGGAACACCGCGGTGCGCAGCGGCAGCTCGAACGAACCGCCCGCCCCGGTGCCCAGCTCCGGGCGGCTGGCCAGGTAGGCCCGGATCCGGTCGTACACCGCCGCGCGTTCCTCCGGGCTGCTCAGCAGCGCCCAGGAGTGGGTGCCGAGGACGTCGATCAGCCCGTCCGTGGTCAGCTGCCGGGAATGGCTGAACTCCGCGTGCTCGGACTTGCTGAACTTGCCCAGTGTCGGCAGGTCGGCCCGGCTGCCGCCGCTCGGTACGCCGGGCACCTGCCGGTCCTCCGACGCCGCCTCGTGGTAGCCGCGCACCCAGTCCACCGAGTCGTCGTCGTAGTTCCACAGCGCGGCCAGCACGCCGCCGGGCCGCAGCACCCGGGCGATCTCGGCGCCGGCCCGGTCCGCGTCGAACCAGTGGAACGCCTGGCCGACCAGCACCGCGTCCACGGAGGCGCCTGGCAGCGGGATGTCCTCGGCGGTGCCGGCCAGCGCGGTCACCCCGGGCAGCTCGGCGTGCAGCACCGCGAGCATCTCGGGATCCGGTTCGACGGCGGTGACCTGCGACGAGCGGTGCACCAGGGACGCCGTCAGCTTGCCGGTGCCGGCGGCCAGGTCGAGAAGCCGGGGGTTCGGGCTCCCGGCGAGCGGGGCGAGCGCCCAGTCCAGTGCGGTGTCCGGGTAGTTCGGCCGGTGGGCCGCGTAGGCCTGGGCGACGGCGCCGAAGGTGCGTCCCCGGGGCAGTGGTGGGTCCTCGTGATCGGCCATGCGCCGACGTTACGTGGTTGACCGCTCGGTACCGTCTTGGAGTGACGAAAGAAGGGCCTGGTAACGGGCCGAACGACGGTACCAACGATGCAGAGCTGCCGGAGCAGATCCGAGTCCGACGGGCCAAGCGCGCCGCCATGGTCGAGGGTGGGCACGATCCCTACCCCGTGGTGTTGCCGCGCACCCGCACGCTCGGTGAGGTGCGTGCGGCGCACCAGGACCTCCCGGCGGACACCTCGACCGGCGATGTGGTCGGCGTGGCCGGGCGGGTGGTCTTCCTGCGCAACACCGGCAAGCTGTGCTTCGCCACATTGCGTGCCGGCGATGGCACCGAGCTGCAGGCAATGCTGAGCGTGGCCAGCGTGGGAACGGACGAGTTGGCCCGCTGGAAGGCTCAGGTCGACCTCGGTGACCACGTATTCGTGCATGGTGAGGTCATCACCTCGCGCCGGGGAGAACTGTCTGTCCTTGCCGATGAATGGGCGATGGCCGCGAAGTCGGTCCGCCCGTTGCCGGTTGCGCACAAGGAGTTGTCCGAAGAGACCAGGGTCCGGCAGCGATATGTCGATCTCATCATGCGCCCACAGGCGCGTGAGACGGTACAGATGAGAGCCGACGTCATGCGGACCTTACGGCAGGTCTTGTACGGTGCCGGATTCACCGAAGTCGAGACTCCGATGTTGCAGCTGTTGCATGGTGGGGCAACGGCACGTCCCTTTGTGACGCACTCGAACGCGCTGGACATCGATCTCTACCTGCGGATCGCGCCGGAGCTCTACCTCAAGCGCGCGGTCGTCGGCGGTATCGAGCGGGTCTTCGAGATCAACAGAAACTTCCGCAACGAGGGTATTGACTCCACACACTCGCCGGAGTTTGCGATGCTGGAAGCGTATGAGGCTTACGGCAGCTACGACACGATCGCCGAACTCACCCAGTTGCTGGTTACCTCCAGTGCGCAGGCCGTGTACGGATCGACCGTCGTGCGTCACTCGGACGGGAGTGAGCACGACCTGGGTGGCAAGTGGCGAGAGGTCACGCTGCACGAGGCGGTTTCCGAGGTGCTCGGCGAGCAGGTAACCCTGGACACTCCGGTGGATGTGTTGCGCGGCTATGCCGACTCGCACGAGGTTCCGCTCAAGGACAATGCCTCAGCTGGTGAGATCGCCCTCGAACTGTTCGAGAAGCTCGTCGAGCACACCTTGATCGAACCGACTTTCGTCCGTGACTATCCGGTTGAGGTCCGGCCGCTGACCAGGCAGCATCGGGATGACCCCCGACTGGCCGAGGCATGGGACCTGTTCGTCTTCGGCGTCGAGCTGGCCACCGGATACTCCGAGCTCGTTGATCCGGTTGTGCAGCGGGAACGGCTCGAGGCGCAGTCCAGGATGGCCGCCGCCGGTGACGAGGAGGCCATGCAGGTCGACGAGGACTTCCTCCGTGCCCTTGAATACGGAATGCCGCCGAGCGGCGGCATGGGAATGGGGATCGACCGACTGCTGATGACGCTCACAGGCCTCGGTATCCGGGAGACGATACTTTTTCCACTGGTCCGTCCAGAATGATGTGTGCCTCAGCAGGTCGGCTCGACATAGCGATGTGAATGGGTCTAATCTTGCTTCGAGACTCAGCGGCTCCCGTACTTCACCGGCCGCGTCCGCCTGCCGCGCTTATCGCAGAAAAGTCACTGGAGGGTTGCCAAAGTGGCACAGAAGGTCACCGTTTCGCTGATTGACGACCTGGACGGCGACAAGGCCGACGAGACCGTTGAGTTCGGGATCGACGGCAAGAGCTATGAGATCGACCTGTC
Organism: Pseudonocardia sp. Cha107L01; assembly: GCF_052566575.1. Lineage (NCBI taxonomy): Bacteria > Bacillati > Actinomycetota > Actinomycetes > Pseudonocardiales > Pseudonocardiaceae > Pseudonocardia > Pseudonocardia sp. Cha107L01. Next base: position 816,632 of record NZ_CP199579.1, on the reverse strand, counting down.
CAGCAGCAATGCGGACAAGCTGCGTGACGCGCTGGCCTCTTTTGTCGCGGCGGCCCGTCGGCCCGGCGGCCGGCGCCGCTCCGGTGGTGGCGCGGCGGCTTCGGCGGCGGCCCGGCGGCCCTCGGTCGACCGGGAGCAGAACCAGGCGATTCGGGACTGGGCGCGCAAGCGCGGCATGAAGGTCTCCGACCGCGGTCGCATTCCGGCGGACGTGCTCGAGGCATACCACCAGGAGAACTGACCCGGGCCGAGGCGGCGGCCCCGTGGTTTCGGGGCTCCTGGGGCTCGGGTACCGGCCGCCGATGGTGCTCTCTGAGTTGATCCATACGCCCGATCGGGGATGTTCGCGCAGAGCGAATACTCTTGGGTTGCCCCATGGAATGTCGGGTCGTGACAATCCGTTGGACCCCGTTGTGCGGGTTGCAACCGTGCGTACGAAGCGACGACGCCGGTTCGGCCGATACAGTGGACCCACGGTGCCGACGCGCCCCGAGATGCGGGTCGGCACAGCTCAGCAGTCAGGGAGTGCACATGTTCGAGAGGTTTACCGACCGCGCACGGCGGGTGGTCGTCCTGGCCCAAGAAGAGGCCCGGATGCTCAACCACAACTACATCGGCACCGAGCACATCCTGCTGGGCCTGATCCACGAGGGTGAAGGCGTCGCGGCGAAGGCGTTGGAGTCGCTCGGTATCGCCCTGGAGGGGGTTCGCCAGCAGGTCGAGGAGATCATCGGCCAGGGGCAGCAGGCCCCCAGCGGACACATCCCCTTCACGCCGAGGGCGAAGAAGGTGCTCGAGCTGTCCCTGCGCGAGGCGCTGCAGCTGGGGCACAACTACATCGGTACCGAGCACATCCTGCTCGGGCTGATCCGCGAGGGCGAGGGCGTCGCGGCGCAGGTGCTGGTCAAGCTCGGTGCTGACCTGAACCGGGTGCGCCAGCAGGTGCTGCAGCTGCTGTCGGGTTACCAGGGCAAGGAGCCGGCCGAGGGCGCTTCCGGCGGCCGCGGTGAAGGCACCCCGTCCAGCTCGCTGGTGCTCGACCAGTTCGGGCGCAACCTGACCCAGTCGGCCCGCGAGGGCAAGCTCGATCCGGTCATCGGCCGGGAGAAGGAAATCGAGCGGGTCATGCAGGTGCTGTCGCGGCGCACCAAGAACAACCCGGTCCTCATCGGCGAGCCCGGCGTCGGCAAGACGGCCGTCGTGGAGGGGCTGGCCCAGATGGTGGTCAAGGGCGAGGTGCCCGAGACCCTGAAGGACAAGCAGCTCTACACGCTGGACCTCGGGTCGCTCGTCGCCGGGTCGCGCTACCGGGGTGACTTCGAGGAGCGCCTCAAGAAGGTGCTCAAGGAGATCCGCACCAGGGGCGACATCATCCTGTTCATCGACGAGATCCACACCCTGGTGGGTGCGGGTGCCGCCGAGGGCGCGATCGACGCCGCGTCCATCCTGAAGCCGATGCTGGCGCGGGGTGAGCTGCAGACGATCGGCGCCACCACGCTCGACGAGTACCGCAAGTACGTCGAGAAGGACCCGGCCCTGGAGCGCCGCTTCCAGCCGATCCAGGTCGGCGAGCCGAGCGTCACACACACCATCGAGATCCTGAAGGGTCTGCGCGACCGGTACGAGGCGCACCACCGGGTCACGATCACCGACCCGGCCCTGGTGGCCGCCGCGACCCTCGCGGACCGCTACATCAACGACCGCTTCCTGCCGGACAAGGCGATCGACCTGATCGACGAGGCCGGCGCCCGGATGCGGATCCGCCGGATGACCGCACCGCCGGACCTGCGCGAGTTCGACGAGAAGATCGCCAATGTCCGCCGGGACAAGGAGTCGGCGATCGACGCGCAGGACTTCGAACGGGCCGCGCACCTGCGCGACTCCGAGAAGCAGCTGCTCGGCCAGAAGTCCGAGCGGGAGAAGCAGTGGAAGTCCGGTGACCTGGACGTGGTCGCTGAGGTCGACGACGAGCAGATCGCCGAGGTCCTCGCCAACTGGACCGGCATCCCGGTGTTCAAGCTGACCGAGGAGGAGACCTCCCGGCTGCTGCGCATGGAGGACGAGCTCCACAAGCGCATCATCGGTCAGGAGGAGGCCGTCAAGTCGGTCTCACAGGCCATCCGGCGTACCCGGGCCGGCCTGAAGGACCCGAAGCGCCCGTCCGGCTCGTTCATCTTCGCCGGCCCGTCCGGTGTGGGTAAGACCGAGCTGTCCAAGGCGCTGGCGAACTTCCTGTTCGGCGAGGACGACGCGCTCATCCAGATCGACATGGGTGAGTTCCACGACCGCTACACCGCCTCTCGGCTCTTCGGTGCCCCTCCCGGGTACGTGGGTTACGAGGAGGGTGGCCAGCTGACCGAGAAGGTGCGGCGCAAGCCGTTCTCGGTGGTGCTGTTCGACGAGATCGAGAAGGCGCACCAGGAGATCTACAACACCCTGTTGCAGGTGCTCGAGGACGGCCGGCTGACCGATGGCCAGGGCCGCACGGTGGACTTCAAGAACACCGTGATCATCTTCACCTCGAACCTCGGCACGCAGGACATCTCCAAGGCGGTCGGGCTCGGTTTCGCGCAGGGCAACGACGAGGCGTCGAACTACGAGCGGATGAAGACGAAGGTCAACGACGAGCTGAAGAAGCACTTCAGGCCGGAGTTCCTCAACCGCATTGACGACATCGTGGTGTTCCACCAGCTCACCGAGCCGCAGATCGTGGCCATGGTCGACCTGATGATCACCCGCGTCGAGGCGCAGCTGAAGAACAAGGACATGGCGATCGAGCTCACGCCGGACGCGCGCAAGCTGCTCGCCCGTCGCGGGTTCGACCCGGTGCTGGGGGCGCGGCCGCTGCGCCGCACGATCCAGCGCGAGATCGAGGACCAGCTGTCGGAGAAGATCCTGTTCGGCGAGGTCGAGGCCGGTCAGATCGTCATCATCGACGTGGAGAACTTCGACCCCGACGACACCACCCGGACCGCGCAGGACCAGGCCAAGTTCACCTTCCGGGGCGAGCCGAAGCCGAAGGTCAGCGTGCCGGACGCCGTCCCGGCCGGGCTCGGCGAGGAGACGTCCTAGTCACGTAGGCAGTGGTTCGATGGCGGGGCCGGCGCTGACGCGCCGGCCCCGCCGCCGTCTTTGTACCCGCCGGCACAGACCCAGTGGCGCCCGCACCCACCGTGCACGCTCTGTGCGGCCGGTACCAGGTCTGTGCGGGCCGGTGGTTCCGGCTGGCCGCCGCCGCACAGCATGGTGACCGCTCTACCCGCTGGCACAGACCCGGTGATGGCCGCGCAGACCGTGCACGCTCTGTGCGGCCGGTACCAGGTCTGTGCGAGCCCCGCTCCGCGACCGGGGCGGGGGTCAGGCGAGTGCACGGTCGAGGCGGGCGGCGATCGGGGCGAACTTCGCTAGGTCGTCCCACGTCCAGCGGATCACCGTGAGTCCCTGGGCGCGGAGATCGTCTTCCCTCAGCTTCTCCGCGAACACCACCTCGCCCGGATCCCGATCGCCGATGATGGTGCGGCCGTACTTGAGCCGGCCGTCGAACTCACCGACTACCCCGTCATCCGGCCAGCCGAAGTCGACCCGCCCGACCAGTCGTCCGCCGGCTGCCCGCACGTCCCACTGCAACACCGGCTCCGGCAGCCCGGCGTTGGCGATTGCGAGACGGCTGCGTGACTCCCCGACGCTCTCCGAGCGGCCGTCGGCGAACGCGACCACCCGCCGGGCCCGGGGGCAGCCCGGCCAGCCCTTGCACCGGGCGAGCGCCTCTTCCAGGTCCTCGGAGGTGAGCAGGCCGAGCGCCAGCGCGGCGTCCGCGGTCACCACGCCCGACTCGAAAGGAGCCGACCGCGCCAGATCGACGACGGTACGGGCAACCGATGTGATCGGCAGGCCGTCGGCGGTGGTGATGTCGGCTCGTCGGAGGGGGGCGGTCCGCAGGTGCAGCCTCGGATCACGACGGCCGCCGGAACGACGCGCTCGGGTCACCTGCACCCTGCTCAGCGGCATCCGCCAGGTCGGCAGGCCGTGCAGCAGGGCGGCTGAGGTGTGACTGACCACGGCCCCGGTGGCGAGTTCGGTCATCGCGGCGCGCACCTGCAGCCGATGTCGGCCGTCGGGGTCGTCGGGTTCGGGACTGGCCAGGTAGACGCCGCGACGCACCGAGGTCAGCTCACCGGCGCGGCGCATGCGGGCCAACTCGTGGTCGGTGAATCCGGCGGCGAGCAGCTGGGGTCGACGGTACATCGTGATGGGCTCAGGGTGCATACGTCCGAGCGTCCCGGCCTCTCACGACCAGCGTGCTGAGCTCGCGCCCGACCTGTGGACAACCGCCATACCTGTGGACAACCGGTCTCCAGGCAGCGTTTCCGGGCTCGCACAGACCCGGTGCCGTCCGCGCAGACCTTGCAGGCTCTGTGCGGCCCACACGGGGTCTGTGCGAGCCGAACGAAGCGCGCCCTTGGTTCCCCGACGGGGGCGAGTGGTTAGCGGGAGAGGCGTTCGGACCTGGCTGACATCGCGGCGTGGCGGGGATCCGACGGGGGGAGCGCGTGGGTGAGCCGCTCGGCCAGCTCCACGTCGTCCGCACCGGAGGGCGTGTCGGCGAGCAGCCACATCGCCTCGATGTCGCCCTGATCGAGGACCGCCCGGCGCAGGGTCGCGGCCAGCAGCTCGCGTTCCTCGATCACCGCCGGCGCCTCCGACCCGGGTCGCAACTCGCCGCGGTAGGCGGCGGCGGCCGCCCGCACCTGCCCGGCGCGCAGCGACTCGCGCACGGTGAGCCAGTCGGCCACCAGCTCGGCGTGCAGCCGGTACGGCCCGGAGCGGACCACCGCGGCGCCGAGCTGGACCCGGAGCCGGTGTATCTCGGCGCGGGCGGTCACCGGGTTGCCCCGCTCGCCGTACACCCCGGTGGCCAGCTGCTCGGCACTCACCCCGGACGGGTTCAGCGCGAGCAGGGTGAGCATGTCCGCGTGCCGCTGGGTGAGTCGTACCCGTCGGCCGTTCAGCTCGGCGGTGGGCGCGTGGCCGAGGAAGCGCAGCCTGAGGTGGGCAGCCGTGGCAGTTGCGGCGGTGCCGGGAACGGCGGTGCCGGGAACGGCGGTGGCCGAAAGGGAGGTGGCCGAAAGGGAGGTGGCCGAAACGGCGGTGGCCGAAACCGCGGAGGCCGACGCCGGAGCGGGCCGACCGGAACGCAACAGGAAGCCCTCGGCCAGCGGTTCCAGGTACGCCTCCCGGCCATCCGGCAGGGTCAGCGTGCCGCCGGCGGTGCTGGGCAGGACCAGCCGCGGCACCGGCAGCCAGTCGTGCGGCTCGCTGGCCAGTACCCGACCGGACGGGGCGACCAGTGCGCCGTACTCGCCGCGCAGCGCCGCCAGCTGGGGCGCCCAGCGCGTCCGCAGCGCCTCGTCGCGCGACTGCATCCGGTTCCGCAGGTGCGACTCGGCGAGCTTGGCGGCGGCGCCGACCAGGGCCATCGTGGACGGGTGAAAGCTGCGCACCGGCCCGGTCACGTCGACCACGCCGACGATCCGACCGGTGTCCGGGTCGTGCACCGGGCTCGCCGCGCAGGTCCATGAGTGGTAGGCGCGAACCAGGTGCTCGGCGGAGTGGATCTGCACCGAGACGTCCTCGGCGATCGCCGTACCCATCGCGTTGGTGCCGATGGAGTCCTCGGACCACCGGGTGCCTTCGATCAGCCCGACCTTGTCCGCGCGGCGCAGCACGTCGCTCTGGCCCTCGCGCCACAGGATGTGTCCCTGCGCGTCGGTCACGATCATCATGTGCATCGCCTCGTCGGCGATCGCGACCAGTGTCTCGCGCAGCAGCGGCAGCGTCTCGGCCAGCGGGTGCTCGGCGCGGAGCTCGCTCATCTCGCCGCGCTCGAAGATCGTGGGGGGCCCGGTACCGCGTTCGGGGTCGACCCGTGCGGCCAGCGACCGCCGCCAGGACTCGGACACCACCTGGCGCGGTTGTTGGGGCGCGGGGGTACCGCTGAGCACGGCCTCCCGGATCCGGGCGAGCAGCCGAGCTCGCGCGACCGGATCCGTGGCCCGCGTCGTCGGTAGGCCCATCCGTGACGTCCCTCCTCGGCGACCGCGAAACGCCGCCGAGTTCGACTTCCCATTCTGCGCGGGCGCCCTGAGTGAGGCAACCCTCCGACAGGGCAGTTGACGCGGCCCGATCGGGCCGTTGACGCGGCCCGATCGGGCCGTTGACGCCGAATCCGCGGCTGGGGTTGCAACGCCGCTGCAACCCCCTAGTGCCTAGCGTCACAGCCACAGCAACACGGTCGGAAGCAAGTCGCGAATTGAGAGAGGACGATCATGGCCAAGTACGCGGCCCCCGGTCAGCCGGACAGTGTCGTTTCGTTCAAGCCCCGGTACGACCACTTCATCGGCGGCGACTACGTGGCCCCGGTCAAGGGCCAGTACTTCGAGAACCCGACCCCGATCACCGGTGAGACGTTCACCGAGGTGGCCCGGGGTACCGCCGAGGACGTCGAGGCCGCGCTGGACGCCGCGGAGGGCGCCGCGCCGTCCTGGGGCAAGACCTCGGTCACCGAGCGCGCCAACATCCTGAACAAGATGGCCGACCGTATCGAGGCGAACCTCGAGAAGATCGCCATCGCGGAGAGCTGGGAGAACGGCAAGGCCTGCCGCGAGACCCTGGCCGCCGACATCCCGCTGGCCGTCGACCACCTGCGCTACTTCGCCGGCGCGATCCGCGCGCAGGAAGGCAACATCTCGCAGATCGACGAAGACACCGTCGCCTACCACTTCCACGAGCCGCTCGGCGTGGTCGGGCAGATCATCCCGTGGAACTTCCCGATCCTGATGGCGATCTGGAAGCTGGCGCCCGCGCTGGCCGCCGGCAACGCCGTGGTGCTCAAGGCCGCCGAGCAGACCCCGGCGTCGATCCACGTGCTGATGGACGTGGTCGCCGACCTGCTTCCGCCCGGCGTGCTGAACATCGTCAACGGCTTCGGCGTCGAGGCCGGCAAGCCGCTGGCCAGCAACAAGCGCATTCGCAAGATCGCCTTCACCGGTGAGACCACGACCGGCCGGCTGATCATGCAGTATGCCTCGGAGAACCTGATCCCGGTTACTCTGGAACTGGGCGGCAAGAGCCCCAACGTGTTCTTCGACGACGTTGCCAGCCAGCAGGACGCCTTCTACGACAAGGCCCTCGAGGGCTTCGCGATGTTCGCGCTGAACCAGGGCGAGGTCTGCACCTGCCCGTCCCGCGCGCTCATCCAGGGCGGCATGTACAACGACTTCCTGGCCCAGGCCGTCAAGCGCACCGAGCAGATCAAGATGGGCCACCCGCTGGACACCGAGACGATGATGGGAGCGCAGGCGTCCAACGACCAGTTCGAGAAGATCCTGTCCTACATCGACATCGGTCGGCAGGAGGGCGCGAAGGTCCTCACCGGCGGTGAGCGGGCCGACCTCGGCGGCGAGTTGTCCGGCGGCTACTACATCCAGCCGACGATCTTCGAGGGCAACAACTCGATGCGCATCTTCCAGGAGGAGATCTTCGGGCCGGTCGTCTCGGTGGCCCGGTTCACCGATTACGACGACGCCATCAAGACGGCCAACGACACGCTCTATGGCCTCGGTGCGGCGGTCTGGTCCCGGGACGGCAACACCGCCTACCGGGCCGGGCGCGACATCCAGGCCGGCCGGGTGTGGGTGAACAACTACCACTCCTACCCGGCGCACGCGGCATTCGGCGGCTACAAGCAGTCCGGTGTCGGTCGGGAGAACCACAAGATGATGCTGGACCACTACCAGCAGACGAAGAACCTGCTGGTCAGCTACTCGCAGAACGCACAGGGCTTCTTCTGATGAGCAGTGCTCCCGAGGCGGCCGCCGCCCCGGAGCCGCCGGTGCCCGAGATGCCGGGTTCGGGGACGGCCCGGGTCGCGCTGACCCCGGCCGCCGCCGACTGGCTGGTGAAGCTGACCGAGATCCACGGTCCGCTGATGTTCCACCAGTCCGGCGGATGTTGTGACGGCAGCTCGCCGATGTGTTATCCGGACGGTGACTTCAAGATCGGCGGATCGGATATACATCTCGGCGACCTGGCTGTGGAAGGGTTGGCGCCGATCGGGTTCTACATGTCGCGCTCGCAGTTCGAGTACTGGAAGCACACCCATCTGACGGTGGATGTGGTGAAGGGCCGGGGCAGCGGGTTCTCGGTCGAGGCGCCGGAGGGCGTGCGGTTCATGATCCGATCCCGGCTGTTCAGCGACGAGGAGTCAGCGGCGCTGAACGGCTGAGGAGTTCCCCGTGAGTGGCGAGTGGTCCCCCGGGACCACTCGCCACTCACGACCCCTGACCTGGAGGTAGCTGTGGCTGAGCCCACCACCCTGCGCACATTGGCCGGTTTGCCCGTGGGGCCGGTCAGTCTGGCGGAGTCGACCCTGATCATGATCGACTGTCAAAACACGTACACCCGGGGCGTCATGGAGCTCGAGGGGGTGCAGGCGGCGCTGGACGAGGCCGCCGCGCTGCTCGATAGGGCCCGTTCGGCCGGCATCCCGATCATCCACATCCAGCACGACGACGGTGAGGGCGGCCTGTACGACATCAGGGCCGAGCTCGGTGCGATCGTGGACCGGGTGGCGCCGCGCGACGGCGAGCCGGTGGTGGTGAAGAACTACCCGAACTCGTTCGTGGAGACCGATCTGGACGAGCGGCTGAAGGCAGGCAAGGCGTCGAACCTCGTGCTCGCGGGGTTCATGACGCACATGTGTGTGAACTCCACCGCCCGAGGGGCGTTCAACCTGGGGTACGCGCCGACCGTGGTCGCCGCCGCTACCGCGACCCGCGCGCTGCCCGGCCTGGGCGCCGACCCGGTTTCCGCGGCCGCGATGCAGGCCGCCAGCCTGGCCGCCGTGGCCGACCTGTTCGCCGTCGTGGTGCCGGACACCGGCGCCCTGCCCGACTGAGCCTGCCCGACAACTGGGCGCCGCCCAGCTGGGCGCCCTGCCCGACTGAGCCATGCCCGACTGAGCCCTGCCCGGCTGGGCGCCCGCCCGGCTGGGCGCCCGCCCGGCTGGGCGTCGCCCGGCCGGGCGGGTCCGACCCAACCGGAAAACGTGTGTCCGCAAGTTGACCACTACCCCTGGTTTCTCAGCCACGATGGTGTGACGATTCCCCGGATGCCGGCCGACGGGTGGCCGAGGCGTTAGCGGGATCAGGGGGAACGCTGATGGCGACCAGTGCGACGGACGGACCGGCCCGGGCGGGGCAGCCGGGTACGGAGCTGAAAGCCGGCCTGCGGGACCGGCACGTCACCATGATCAGCATCGCCGGTGTGATCGGCGCCGGCCTCTTCGTCGGCTCGGCGAACGCGATCGCCACCGCCGGGCCCGGTGTGCTGATCTCCTACGCGATCGCCGGACTGCTCGTCGTCCTGGTCATGCGGATGCTCGGCGAGATGGCGGCGGCCACCCCGGACTCCGGTTCCTTCTCCACCTACGCCGACCGGGCGATCGGGCCGTGGGCCGGGTTCACCGTCGGCTGGCTGTACTGGTGGTTCTGGGTGCTGGTCATCCCCGTCGAGGCCACGGCGGCCGCGACGATCCTGAACTCCTGGGTGCCGTCGGTCCCGCAGTGGACCTGGGCGCTGGTGGTCACGGTGTTGCTCACCGTGACCAACCTGTTCAGCGTGGCCAACTACGGCGAGTTCGAGTTCTGGTTCGCGCTGCTCAAGGTCGTCGCCATCGTCGCCTTCATCGTCCTCGGGCTGCTCGCGATCTTCGGACTGCTGCCGGGCAGCGGGGTCAGCGGCGTGTCGCACCTGGTGGACTCGGGCGGCTTCCTGCCCAGCGGGTTCGGCGCGGTGGTCGCGGCGGTGCTCACCACCATGTTCAGCTTCATGGGCACCGAGATCGTGACCATCGCCGCGGCCGAGTCCGACCACCCGGAGGAGAAGATCGGCCGCGCCACCCGCTCGGTGATCTGGCGGATCTCGGTGTTCTACCTGGCCTCGATCCTGCTCGTGGTGGCGATCGTGCCGTGGAACGACCCGGCGCTGAAGAAGAACGGCTCGTACCAGTCCGCGCTCGACGTGCTCGGGGTGCCCGGGGCGAAGGGCATCGTGGACGTGGTCGTGCTGGTCGCGGTGGCCAGCTGCCTGAACTCGTCGCTGTACACGGCGTCCCGGATGATCTACTCCCTCGGCCGCCGGGGCCAGGCGCCGGCCGCCGTCGTGCGGACCACCTCGAAGGGCGTGCCCAGGGTCGCCGTGCTGGCCTCGACCGCGGTCGGGTTCCTCACGGTGATCGCCAACTACGTGTTCCCGGAGAAGGTGTTCGCCACGCTGCTAGCCACCTCGGGCGCGATCGCACTGCTGGTCTACCTGACCATCGCGATCTCCCAGCTGCGGCTGCGCGCCAAGCTGGAGCGGGCCGGGGCCGCCATGCCGGTGCGGATGTGGGCGTTCCCGTACCTGACCTGGCTGGTGGTGATCGTCATCCCGGTGATGCTGGTGTACATGGCCACCCGGCCCAGCTCCCAGCTGGACCTGGCCATGACGGCCGTCATCGCCATCGCGGTTGTGGTCGTCGGCGTGCTCATCACGCGGCGCGGTGCCCGGGACTCCGCGGCGGAGCCGCCGGTGCACTCCGACGCCGGCGGCTGATCGCCGACGCCGGCTGATCGGCGTACCACGCGCCGGCGTACTACGGGACCAGGCCGGCGTACTACCGGACAAGGCCGGCCAGCGCGGGGAGCGCCTGGCCGGCCGGTGCTGCGATGCTCACGCCCCGGCCGTGCCGCACGGCGGGCTCGCGGGTGTTGATCCGGATCAGCTCGCCGCTGCCGGCCGCCGCGAGCTCGGCGTGGCGGCGGACGGTCGGCACGGCGGTACCGGCGCCGATCTCCAGGACGACCAGCCGCGCCCCGTCCGCCCGCAGCCCGCGCAGCCACTGGACGTGCCGTCGGGCCACGGCGTCGGTGCGCGCGGACCGCCAGTCGCCGTCGCCGAACATCAGGATGTTGGGCCTGGCGAGCCCGCCGCAGTGGGGACAGCTGGGCAGCGGCGGCACCGCGCGTTTGCTCGACTCGTCGACCCGTACCTCGATGTCGTCGACCGGCCAGATCTCCGGGCAGCCACCGGAGAGGCACTGCAGGTGGTGGATCGAGCCGTGGCACTCCACGACGTAGTCGTCCGCGAAGCCGGCGCACTGGAACTGGCCGTCCACGTTGGAGGTGAACACCCGCGCCGGGCGCTCGGCGGTGGCCCAGTGCAGCAACGCGTCGAAGCCGGCGTGCGGGACGGTCGCCCGGTACTGCGCGAGCCGCTGGCCGTAGAAGCCCCAGGCCAGCTCCGGGTCGTCGACGAAGTGCACCGGGTCGGCGAGCTCCTCGAAGGCGAGCCCGAGCCGCTGGTACGGCGGGTAGGCGCGCCAGAATCCCTCGGTACCCCGGAAGTCCGGCAGCCCTGAGTCGACCCCGATCCCGGCGCCGGCGCAGTACAGCAGCGCGTCGGCACCGGCGATCAGCTCGGCCGCGCGGTCCAGCTCGGCGCGCGGATCAGGGCTGACGGAATCCACGGCTCACGTTGCAAAATCTCCCGACTCGCCCGGCCGAAATCCCCGACTCGCACTGACAAAATCCCCGACTCGCCGGAATCGGCGTCAGGAACGGTGGGCGGCGGTCAGTCGGCGGACTTGGTGGCTTCGGAGAACTGCACCACCTCGAACTCGAGCAGGCTGGCGCCGGTGGAGACCGGTCCCTGCCCGTGCCCGTGTCCTTCGCCGACCGGACGGCCACGCTCGCCGGCGTGCGCCTCGATCGCCGGACCGGTGCGCCACGCCTGGAACGACTCCTCGTCCTCCCAGTGGGTCAGCACGAAGTAGCGGGTCTCGCCGGAGACGGGGCGGAGCAGCTCGAAGGAGATGAAACCCGGCTGACCGTCCACCGCGTGCAGCCGGTTCGAGAACCGCCGCTCCAGCTCGGGTCCAGCGCCTTCCGGAACTTCGATTGCGTTGATCTTGACCACAGCCATGTGGCTAGGCTACGACACAGGCATGCGGAGCGGCGTGACAGTGTCCGACGGGGCGTGCATCGCGGTGCGCGGGTACGGCGGTACCGGGCGGTCGATCCTGCTGCTGCACGGGTTGATGGGCCGGGCCAGTACCTGGTGGCAGGCGTCGCGGTGGTTGGCCGACCACGGGCGGGTGGTGGCCGTCGACGCCAGGGCGCACGGCGACACCACGACGCCCACCCCCGGCCCGTGGCCGACCGAGCGGTTCGTGGCCGACGCCGTCGAGGTGATCGAGGCCCTGGAGCTCGGCCCGGCGGTGGTCATCGGGCACTCGATGGGCGGGCTGCACGGCTGGGAGCTGGCCGCCGCGCGCCCGGACCTGGTCAGCGCGCTGGTGGTGGAGGACATGGCACCGGATCACCGGGGTCGGACCGCGGCGCCGTGGGTGTCCTGGTTCGAGGCGATGCCGGCGGCGTATGAGTCGATCGCCGCCGTGCGCGACGCGTTCGGCTGGCCACGGCCCAGCGTCGGCGACTACATCGCGGAGTGCGTGCGGGAGGCACCGGACGGGTACCGGCTGCTCACCGAGCACGCCATGGCGGCCGCGATCGCCGGCGAGTGGGGCGAGCGCGACTTCTGGGACTCGGTCGCCCGGGTGCACTGCCCGACCCTGCTGCTGGAGGCCGAGGAGTCGCCGATCGCGTCCGAGCAGATGGCCGCGATGGCCAAGCTGATGCCGCACGCCCGGCACTTCCGGGTCCCGGGCACCGGCCACCTGCTGCACGACGACGCGCCGCGGCGCTACCGCGAGCTGGTCACCGGGTTCCTCACCGGACTACCGGGGTGACCTGCCCGGTCCGGGTGTCGGTGATGCCGATCGAGACGATCTTCGCGCGGATCGGCCGGACCGGGTCCAAGCTCGCCAGGGCGCTCAGCAGTGCGTCGGCACCGAGCTCGCGGCTGAGTACGCAGTGCGGCACCCAGGAGCCGGGCAGGTAGCTTCCGGACGGTTCGCGCACCCGCCCGGCCAGCGCGTCGTGCACACCGCTGTGGGTGGCCAGCAGCTCGGTGTCCACCACGGCGCCGAGCACCAGCCTGGGCTCGGCGGTCAGGATGGTGCCGAGCGTGGCCAGCCACAGCTCCGGCAGTACCAGCAGCCGCAGGTCCTCGGCCAGCTTGCCGCGCACCTTGGCCGGGATGGCCGCGCCGCGGGCGAACCGGACGGACGGGGCGGCCGAGGGCACCGGTACGCCGGCCAGCGCCAGCCGGGCGCGCAGCTCCATCACCTGGCTGGCCGCGGCGTCGTCCACGAAGAAGTCCAGCGCCTCGGCCACGCTGTCAGTCCTCGGCCAGGGTCACGTCGACCCGGAGCTGTTGGTCCGCCGCCGGTTCCACCAGCAGGGTGGCCACGTTGCCGGCGGCGCGCAGATCGGCGCTGATCGCCCGCGCCGCGGCCAGCGACCCGGCCGGGGCGGACACCCGCGCAACCCGCACCGGGGAGCGCATCGAGCGCTTGGCGTCCGACTTGGCCTTGCGGACCGCCCCGATCACCCCGCTGGCCAGCGCGATCACCTCGGCGCCGGGCCCGGCGCCCGAGGGCCGAGCCGGTACCGGCCAGTCACCGGTGTGCACCGAGTCGTCGTGCCACCACGACCAGGCCTCCTCGGCGGCGAACGGCAGGTACGGCGCCAGCAACCGCTGCAGCACGGACAGCGCGGTTCGCAGCGTCAGCCGCGCCGAGTCGGTGGCTCCCTCGGTGACGTCGGGCGAACCGTAGGCGCGGTCCTTGACCAGCTCCAGGTAGTCGTCGCAGAACATCCAGAAGAACCGCTCGATGCGCTCCAGCGCCGTGGTGTACTCGAAGTCCTCGAGCGCGGCGGTGACCTGCCCGACGACCTCGTCCAGCACGCTCAGCACGGCAAGGTCCAGCGTCTCGGAAACGGCCGCCGAAGCGGCGGGCGACGGGAAGCTGAGCACGAACTTGCTGGCGTTCAGCAACTTGGTGGCCAGTCGCCGGCCGATCTTCATCTGGCCCTGGTCGAACGCGGTGTCGGTGCCCGGCCGCCCACTCGCCGCCCAGTAGCGCACCGCGTCCGGGCTGAACTGCTCGAGCAGATCCATCGGGGTGACCACGTTGCCCTTGGACTTGCTCATCTTCTTGCGGTCCGGGTCCAGGATCCAGCCGGACAGCGCCGCGTGCCGCCATGGCAGCGTGCCGGCGATCAGCTCGGCGCGCAGCACGGTGGCGAACAGCCAGGTGCGGATGATGTCGTGGCCCTGCGGGCGCAGGTCCATCGGGAACGTCAGCGCGAACCGATCCGGGTCGCTCTCCCAGCCGCAGACCAGCTGCGGGGTGAGCGACGAGGTGGCCCAGGTGTCCATCACGTCCGGGTCGCCGACGAAGCCACCGGGCCGTCCGCGCTGGTCCTCCCGGTAGCCGGGCGGGGTGTCCGAGGACGGGTCGACCGGCAGCGCGTCCTCGGCCGGCGTGATCGGCGCCGTGTAGTCCGGCTCGCCGGCCGCGTCGAGGGGGTACCAGAGCGGGAACGGCACGCCGAAGAACCGCTGCCGGCTGACCAGCCAGTCGCCGTTCAGGCCGCGCACCCAGTCCTCGTAGCGGGCTCGCATGTAGGCCGGGTGCCAGTCCAGCTGGGCGCCGCGCTCGAGCAGGGCGTCCTGGTGTGCCACCGAGCGGATGAACCACTGCCGGCTGGACACGATCTCCAGCGGCTTGTCGCCCTTCTCGTAGAACTTCACCGGGCGCACCGTGCGGCGGGGCTCGCCGTCCAGGTCACCGGTCTCGCGCAGTTTCGCCACCACGCGCTCCCGGGCGGTGTGCACCGTGGCTCCGACCAGCTCGGCGTAGGCGGCGCGGCCGGCGGAATCGTCCAGGCCGGCCGGCGGTTCGGGCAGGAAACGCCCGTCCCGGCCGATCACCGTGCGGGTGGGCAGCTTCAGCTCGCGCCACCACTGCACGTCGGTGAGGTCGCCGAAGGTGCAGCACATCGCGATGCCCGCGCCCCGGTCGCGCTCGGCGCCCGGGTGGGCCAGCACCGGCACCTCGACGCCGAACACCGGGGTGCGCACGGTCGTGCCGAACAGCTGTTGGTAGCGCTCGTCGTCCGGGTGCGCGACCAGTGCCACGCAGGCCGGCAGCAGTTCGGGACGGGTGGTCTCGATGTACACCGGGCCGGCGGGGCCGTGGAAGGCGATCCGGTGCCAGGCCCCGGCGAACTCGCGGTCCTCCAGCTCGGCCTGCGCGACGGCGGTGCGGAAGCCGACGTCCCACAGCGTCGGCGCCTCGGCCTGGTACGCCTCGCCGGCGCCCAGCAGCCGCAGGAACGCCAACTGGGAGATCCGCTGCGCCGGGCGGCCGATCGTGGTGTACGTCATCGACCAGTCCACGGACAGCCCGAGCCGGCGCCAGACCTGCTCGAACACCAGCTCGTCCTCGCCCGTCAGTCGCTCGCACAGCTCGACGAAGTTGCGCCGGGACACGTCGACCGGGCGCGCCTTGGGGCTCGCCGGCTCGGGCACGGGCAGCTCGGGGTCATACGGCAGCGACGGCTCGCAGCGCACCCCGAAGTAGTTCTGCACCCGGCGCTCGGTCGGCAGGCCGTTGTCGTCCCAGCCCATCGGGTAGAACATCCGCTTGCCGCGCATTCGCTGGAACCGCGCCACGATGTCGGTGTGCGTGTACGAGAACACGTGCCCCACGTGCAGCGACCCGCTGACCGTCGGCGGCGGCGTGTCGATGGAGAACACCTCGGCCCGGCTGGCCGGCGGGCGGAACCGGTATACGCCGTCGGACTCCCAGCGCGCCGCCCAGTGGGCATCCATTCCGTCCAGGGAGGGCCGTTCCGGCACCGTCGGCGCGATCTCAGACACGCGTGCGAGCGTAATCGGGGAGGCGGGTCAGGCCTGCCCGGGTAGCGCGAAGCGCACGTCGTCGAGCTGCTCGACCAGCCCGTCCTCCAGCAGCGAGAGCAGGCACCGGTCCCGCTGCACGGCGTCCGACCACACCACGTCCAGCGCGGTCCGCTCCACCGGCCCCGGCGCCCCGCGCAACACGTCCAACAGCCGTCCCCGGACCTGGCGGTCGGTGCCGGCGTAGCGCTGCACCGCGCGGGCCGGACCCGTGTAGGCGGGGCGGCCATTCGCGTGCCAGGCGCACTCGTGCAGCGCCGGGCAGCCTCCGCACCGGGGTGTCGTGCCGGCGATGCAGAGCACCGCGCCCAACTCCATCATCGCGGCGGAGAACCGGGCGGCCTCGGCGTCCCCGGCCGGCAGCAGCGCCTCGGCGTCGGCCAGGTCGGCGGTCGTGCGGGCCGGGCCGGCGTCCCCCGCGCCGTGCACCACGCGGGCGATCACCCGGCGGACGTTGGTGTCCACCACCGGGGCACGGCGTCGGTAGCCGAACGCCAGCACGGCCCTGGCGGTGTATGCGCCGACGCCGGGCAGCGCGAGCAGTGCGTCCAGATCGGCCGGCACTACGTCGCCGTGCTGCTCGGCGATCGCGGTGGCGGCCGCGTGCAGCCGCAGTGCCCGGCGGGGGTAGCCGAGCTTGCCCCAGGCGCGCAGCACGTCGGCCTGGGGCGCGGCGGCCAGCGCGGACGGCGTCGGCCAGCGCGCCAGCCACTCCGTCCACAGCGGTGCGACCCGGCTCACCGGCGTCTGCTGCAGCATGAATTCGCTGACCAGCACCCCCCACGGCGTGGTACCCGGGCGGCGCCACGGCAGGTCGCGGGCGTGCTCGTCGAACCAGGGCAGCAGCAGTTCGGGTAGGGAGGCAGCCACGCCGCTAGTGTGCCGGCCGCCTCCCGGCCCTGGGTTCGGCACCCTGCTAGACGACCTCGTTGAGCTTGCCGGTGGCCACGTCGAACACGAAGCCGCGCACCGCGTCCGTCTTGGGTACGAACGGGCTGGCCTTGATCCGCGCGATGGACTGCCGGACATCGGCGTCCAGGTCGGGGAACGCCTCGGCCGACCACGGCGGCTTGATCCCGGTCTCGTCCTGGATGGACGCCTTGAACGCGTCGTCGGTGAAGGTCAGCATGCCGCAGTCGGTGTGGTGGATCAGGATGATCTCCTCGGTGCCGAGCAGCCGCTGGCTGATCGCGAGCGAGCGGATCTCGTCGTCGGTGACCACGCCACCGGCGTTGCGGATGACGTGCGCCTCGCCGTCATTGAGGCCGAGGATGCCGTAGACGTTGAGCCGGGCGTCCATGCAGGCCACCACGGCGACGTGCTTCGAGGGTGGCAGCGGCAGCGGGCCCTCGAAGGTGGCTGCATAGGCGGCGTTGTTCTCGAGTAGCTGATCGGTGACGGACACAGCGGTCTCCTTGGGTCGGACTCGGAAGCGGGCCTTCGGATCAGGCCTCGGGATAGCCCAGGGGTAGGGGCGTTGACGAGCTCGAACAGCGTCGAGCGGGGTACGCGGGCGGACTGCGGCGCTGGCGGACTCGACCTGGAACAGCCCGGGCCGGGCAGCAGCTGGAGGCCGGGTGTCAGCCGGCGCGACGACAGAATTCGTCGAAGTGCGCGACACGGCGGCTCGGCCAGAAGAACTCGAGGCACATGCGCATCACACGATGAGTAGACCCTCGGTACCGTTCGGGCGCAAGAACCGGAGGGCGACTGACTCATTTGGGTGGATGCGCAAGAATCTCGTGACTCGCCGTGCTCGGTTACCGAAGAATCCCTCAACCTCCAGTTAACGTTCACCGCATGATCGACCCAGCGGAACTGGTGTATTGGCGGCGGCGGGCCATTGCCGTAGCGGCCGTCCTCGGCGTTGTGCTGCTGGTCGTTTGGGCGGTGTCCGGCCCGAGCCAGCCGGCAGCGCCTCAGACCGGCGCGGAGATGAACACAGCTGGCTCAGAGCCGCTCGCGTTCACACCACCGGCGGCGGCCGGCGAACCGGTCGCCCCACCGTCGGCGCAGCCCGCGCCGTCCCAGGCCGCCCTGCCCGGCGCCGGACTGCCGAGCGGGCTGGCGACCGGAGCACCCCTGCCCGGTTCCGGTCTGCCGGGTGCGGCGCCGGGTACCGGGCTGGACCCCGCGGCCCCGCGGCCTTCCGCGCTTCCTGGCGCACCCGCGGCGCCCGGTGATGCCACGCTGGCCGCCGGCAACCCCGGCCTGGCCAGTTCCGACCCCGGCCTGAACGCCGCCAACCCCGGGATGACGGCCGGTGGTTCGGGCGCTCCCGGCCTGGCCGCGGGACAGTCCGGCTCGACGTTGCCGAGCGGTGCCTCGGTGCCGCCGGCCGGTGCGTACGGCTCGTCGCTGCCCCCGCAGTCCGCCCTGTCCGGGTCGCGGGCCGGGTCGGCGCAACCCGGGTCGCGGCCCGGCTCGCAGCCCGGCTCGACGCAGCGCGGGGCCACACAGCCCGGAGCCATACAACCCGGCGCCACGCAACCCGGCGCCACGCAGCCCGGAGCCACGCAGCCCGGAGCCACGCAGCCCGGCTCGCCTCGTTCGGCGCGCCCCGGTGCGCTGACCAGTCCTGGTACGGCGGCCAGGCCCGGCTACCCGGCCGGCTCGAACAGCGACTTCAACCGGGGACAGGTCGGCGCCGCCCCGCCGCCCAGCGTCGTCCCGCCCGCCCCGATGGCGCCCGACGGCCCCCACGCGGCGGTCCCGGGCAACGCGGCGACCCCGGGCTACGCAACGGCCCCGGGCGACACCGACCCCGCCGCGATCGGCTCCGGAGCCACCAAGCCCGGACACGGTGGCGCACACAGCCCGAAGCCGAATGCTGTACCTGTTGTCGCCAAGTGCTCCGACCAGGACCTCGCGCTGGTCTCGCAGGTTGCGGCGGCGAACTACAAGGTGGGCCAGAAGCCGATGTTCCGGCTGGTCATCGCCAACATCGGAGACAAGCCGTGCA
Source organism: Pseudonocardia sp. Cha107L01 (assembly GCF_052566575.1). Lineage (NCBI taxonomy): Bacteria > Bacillati > Actinomycetota > Actinomycetes > Pseudonocardiales > Pseudonocardiaceae > Pseudonocardia > Pseudonocardia sp. Cha107L01. The sequence goes on along the minus strand of NZ_CP199579.1, from coordinate 797,743 downwards.
GCCGGGACCTGGACCCCGGGCTGCAGGGTCTGGTGATCAACGGCAAGGCCGGGCAGATGTGGGCGAGCAACGACTGCGACGCCAACCACAAGCCGGACGTCCGGGTGCTGGACCCGGGCAAGCCGGTGGTGTTCTCGCTCAGCTGGGCGGGGCGCACCTCGCACCCGGGTTGCGGTGGCACGCGGCAGGCGGTCGGCCCCGGTACCTACCAGCTGGTCGGCAAGCTCGGTCCACTGAGTAGTGGCCCGGCCCCGTTCACACTGTCGTAGTCACACTCGGCCCGTCGGGCTGGCCGCCGCCTCCGGACCGTCCGGGGGACGGCGGCCAGCCTGTCGGCGGATGTGCTGAGAGGCCCGACTCGGTGTGCTGAGATCCCCGACTCGCGGGAAGTGGCGGGGTGAGGTTCGGCGGTGCCGGTCAGTTCGGACTAATCAGTTGGTCCAGGGCTTCGACCAGGTGGGTCACCTCGACGATGCGCAGGCCGGCGAGCGCGCCGCTCCGGTCGCGCTTGGTGAGCCCGGAGTCGGCGGGCACCACCGCGGCGCTGAAGCCGAGCCGGGCGGCCTCGGTCAGCCGGCGCTCCAGGCCGGCGATGCGCCGGATCTCGCCGGTCAGCCCGAGCTCGCCGAGTACCACCAGCCCGGCCGGCAGCGGGGCGTCCAGCTTCGCCGAGGCGACAGCCAGCGCGACCGCGAGGTCGGCGGCCGGCTCGGTCATCCGCATGCCGCCGACGGTCGCGGTGTAGACCTCGGCGTCGACCAGGCGCACCCGGGCCCGCCGTTCCAGCACGGCCAGGATCATCGCCACCCGGGACGAGTCCAGCCCGCTCACCGCGCGCCGGGGCGACGGGATGTCCTTGCCGGCCACCAGCGCCTGCACCTCGGCCAGCAGCGGCCGCTTGCCCTCCACCGCCACGGTGATCGCGGTACCGGGCACCAGCCTGTTGCGCCGCAGCGAGGCGTCGGCCAGGAACAGCCCGGACGGGTCGGCCACCCCGTGGATGCCGTCGTCGCGCAGCTCGAAACAGCCGACCTCGTCGGCCGGGCCGAACCGGTTCTTGATCCCGCGCACCAGCCGCAGCGTGGAGTGCCGGTCGCCCTCGAAGTTGAGCACCACGTCGACCAGGTGCTCCAGCACCCGGGGGCCGGCCACCGAGCCGTCCTTGGTGACGTGCCCGACCAGGATCACCGGCAGCCCGCGCTCCTTGGCCAGCGCCGTCAACGCGACGGTCACCGCGCGCACCTGGGTGACCCCGCCGGGCGCGCCGTCGACCTCGGCGGAGGACACCGTCTGCACCGAGTCGACCACCAGCAGCGTCGGCTTGAGCGCGTCCAGATGGCCGATGATCGAGCCCAGGTCGGACTCCGCGGCGAGGTACAGCGCGTCGCTCACCGCGCCGGTGCGCTCGGCGCGCAGCCGTACCTGCCCGGCCGACTCCTCCCCGGTGGCGTAGAGCACCGGCCCGCCACTCGCCGCGGCGCGCGCGGCGACCTCGAGCAGCAGGGTGGACTTGCCGGCGCCCGGCTCACCGGCCAGCAACACCACGACGCCGGGCACCAGCCCGCCGCCGAGGACCCGGTCGAGCTCGGGCACGCCGGTCGGCTTGGCGCGCGCGGAGTCCAGCTCGACGGCGGAGATCGGCAGCGCCGCGGTGGCCGGTGCCCCCGCGGCGACGCGACGGTCCGGGGCCCGCACGACGGCGCTCTGCTCGATGCTGCCCCAGCTCTGGCACTCGGGGCAGCGGCCGACCCACTTGGCGACCTGGTGGCCGCACTCCGTGCAGCGGTGGGTGGCCACGCCCCGGCTGCCGCCGGCCCGGCGGTCCGGCCGGTTCAGTGCCCCGCCCGACTTCAGTTCGAGCTGGAGCGGATGGCCAGGTCGCCGGTCGGGTAGCCGACCGGGATCTCGGCGTTGACGACGCCGCCGCGCTGGAAGGTGAGCACCACGGGGTAGTTCAGCCCGGCGGTGATGTCCTGCTTGAGCCCGACCAGCCGGACACTGATCGTCTTGTCGGCCAGCGCCGCGGCGTCGGAGGGGGAGTCGCCGTTGCCGACCTGCAGCGCACGGCCGCCGCCGATCACCGCGTCGCCCTGGATCAGCCCGGCCGCCGCGATCGGGCTGCTCACCGAGATCAGCTGGTCCGCGATCGGGCTCACGTTCACCAGCGTCATGTTCAGGTCGGCGGCCCCGCCGGCGGTGTAGATCGCCCCGGTTTTCGCCTGTCCGGTGTAGGCGATGCTGGCGTTGCGCACCATGATGCGCCCGGCCTGGCCCTGGTAGCCGTTCACCGCGGAGGCCTGGGTGTCGGTCTGGGTGATCTGCCCGGCACCGCAGCCGGTCAGCGTGGCGAGCCCCAGCGCGGCGGAGAGGGCGAGCGTGGCTACTGCGGCGGCGCGTCGCTTCACGACTGTGCGGGTCCCTTCGTGCGGCTGCTCGTCCGGTGTGCGCGACCGTGGCGTCCGGCCGGTGAGCGGCTAGGTGTGCGGTGCGGTCGCCCGGTGCGTACCGGATGACCTGGCCAGAAGCCTAGCCTCGACCACTTCCGGTTGGTCATCGCGGTGGTCGGCGTGTTCCGTCAGTGTTCCGGTGCGGTACTCGCGGACCATTGTCGGTTGACCTTGCTTGCATGATCTTGCGTCAATGTCAACCCCCTGACCTGCGAGGACGAGCCATCCCAGTGAGCCTGGCCATGACTCGGCGTGTTAACCTGGAGTCACCGAAAGGGGCAGAGGACATATGGTTTTCAAGGTCGGAGAGACCGTCGTCTACCCGCACCACGGTGCTGCGCTCATCGAGGCTATCGAAACACGGATGATCAAAGGCGAGGAAAAGCAGTACCTCGTCCTGAAGGTCGCCCAGGGAGACCTGACGGTTCGCGTGCCAGCGGACAATGCCGAGTTCGTCGGCGTCCGCGACGTGGTCGGCCAGGAGGGCCTGGACCGGGTGTTCGACGTTCTCAGGGCGCCGCATACCGAGGAGCCGACTAACTGGTCTCGACGCTATAAGGCCAACCTCGAAAAGCTCGCGTCTGGCGACGTGAACAAGGTTGCTGAGGTCGTTCGTGACCTCTGGCGCCGTGAGAAGGATCGCGGCCTCTCGGCTGGCGAGAAGCGCATGCTGGCCAAGGCTCGGCAGATTCTGGTCAGCGAACTCGCGCTCGCCGAGGGTACTGACGAGGAAAAGGCCGAACTACTGCTCGACGAAGTGCTGGCTACCGCCTCCTGACTTTGAGCGTGCTCGCGCTCGTCCCGGCCGCTGGCGACGGCGTTCGGCTGGGCGCGGGCATGCCAAAGGCATTGGTGCAGCTCGGCGGTGTCCCACTCGTGGTCCGCGCAGTCCGAGGGTTGTTGGACTCGGGCTCGGTCGACCATGTCCTGGTGGCGGTACGAAAAGCTGATATGGCTGATGTCCGGGAGTTGTTCGCCGACCGGTCGGGTGATCGTCCGTCCGGTGAGCTGTCCCGGATCGAGGTGGTCGCCGGCGGGGCGGACCGGGGTTCCTCGGTGGCCGCCGCGCTGTGGTTCGGTGCGCGCAGGTATCCCGAGGCGGACACCGTACTGGTTCATGACGCCGCGCGTTCGCTCACGCCGCCGGCGTTGGTCAGTGCGCTCGTCGCGGCGGTTGCCGGTGGGGCGGACGCCGTGGTCCCGGTGCTGCCGGTGGCCGACACGATCAAGGAAGTCGATGTGGCCGGCGCGGTGATCGGTACCGCCGACCGGTCCGCCCTGCGCGCGGTGCAGACGCCGCAGGCGTTTCGGCTGGCGCTGCTGCAGCGGGCGTACCGCGCGGCCGGCTTCGACCCGGACTCTCCCGGCGGCCCGGACTCGAGCGGCCCGAGCTCCGGCTCGGTGGCCACCGACGACGCCGGGCTGGTCGAGCGCCTCGGCGTGCCGGTGCACACGGTGCCCGGCGACCCGCTCGCCTTCAAGATCACCACCGCGTGGGACCTGCGGATCGCCGAGCTGCTGGTGTCCGGGTGACGGCAGCGACCCCGCCGCTCCCGGCGACGCCGACCCCGCCACCGCCGACGCCGCCGACGCCGCCGCCGACCCCGCCGACCCCGCCGACGCCGCCGACGCCGCCGACCCCGCCGACGCCGCCGACGCCGCCGCTCCCGCCGACGCCGCCGACGCCGCCGACCCCGCCGACGCCGCCGACGCCGCCGCTCCCGCCGACGCCGCCGACGCCGCCGCTCCCGCCGCTCCCGGCGATCCCGAGGGTCGGCTTGGGCACCGACGTCCACCCGGTGACGCCGGGGCGGGACTGCTGGCTCGCCGGGCTGTACTGGGCCGGGGTGCCCGGCTGTGCGGGTCACTCGGACGGCGACGTGGCCGCGCACGCGCTGTGCGACGCGCTGCTGTCGGCGGCCGGTCTCGGCGACCTCGGCGCGGTGTTCGGCACCAGCGACCCGCGCTGGGCGGGTGCGCACGGCGTCGCGCTGCTCACCGAGGTGCGGCGGCTGCTGTCGGTGGCCGGCTGGGTGGTCGGCAACGCCGCGGTGCAGGTGATCGGCAACGCGCCGCGGATCGGTACCCGCCGGGACGAGGCGCAGCTGGCACTGTCCGAGGCGGTCGGCGGTCCGGTGTCGGTGTCCGGCACCACCACCGACGGGCTGGGGCTGACCGGGCGGGGCGAGGGCATCGCCGCGGTGGCCACCGCGCTGCTCGTACCAGCTCCGCCCGACTAGTCCGAGCAGGACACGACAGCCGGACGGGTGACAGCGGCTGTGACGATCATCGCACCGGAAATCGGAGTCGGCCGGACATCACCGCGCGCCGCCGATCCGGGGCCCTCGCCGCCGCGGTTCACGGTGCTGCAATCTCCGCACCGGCGACCCCGTATCATTTGGTCGTGTGAGTCTGCGCCTCTATGACACTGCCACCAGAAGTGAGCGGGAGTTCGCCCCGCTGCGGGCCGGGGCAGCGTCGATTTACGTCTGTGGCGCGACCGTGCAGGGCATGCCGCACATCGGCCACGTGCGCAGCGGTCTCAACTACGACGTCATGCGCCGCTGGCTGGGCCGGGGCGGGTTGGACGTGACGCTGGTCCGCAACGTCACCGACATCGACGACAAGATCCTCAACAAGGCGGCCGAAGCGGGCCGGCCCTGGTGGGAGTGGGCGGCCACGCACGAGCGGGCGTTCGACGCCGCGTACCTGGCGCTGGGCTGCCTGCCGCCGTCCATCGGTCCCCGGGCCACCGGCCACGTGCCGCAGATGATCGAGCTGATGGACCGGCTGATCTCCAGCGGGCACGCCTACGCCGCCGGTGGCGACGTGTACTTCGACGTGCGGTCCTATCCCGACTACGGCGCGCTGTCCGGCCAGCGCCCCGACGAGATGCAGCAGGGCGAGTCCGCCTGCGGCAGCAAGCGCGCCGCGAACGACTTCACCCTGTGGAAGGCGGCGAAGCCGGGGGAGCCGGCCTGGCCGACCCCGTGGGGCCCCGGCCGGCCGGGCTGGCACCTGGAGTGCTCGGCGATGGCCAGCATGTACCTCGGGCCGGAGTTCGACATCCACGGCGGCGGCCTCGACCTGGTCTTCCCGCACCACGAGAACGAGCGCGCGCAGTCCCGCGCGGTCGGCGACGGCTTCGCCCGGTACTGGACGCACAACGCCTGGGTCACCCTGGGCGGGGACAAGATGTCCAAGTCGCTGGGCAACACGCTGTCCATCGACGTGCTGCTGCAGCGGGTCCGGGGTGCCGAGCTGCGCTACTACCTGGTGGCACCGCACTACCGCTCGATGATCGAGTACTCCGACGCGGCGCTGTCCGAGGCGGTCGCCGCGTACCGTCGGATAGAGGCGTTCCTGCACCGGGTGCGGGAGCGGATCGGGGTGCCGACGCTGTCCGACGGTGTACTGCCGGCGGAGTTCGTCGACGCGCTGGACAACGACCTGGGCACACCGGGCGCGGTCGCCGCGATCCACACCGTGGTGCGGGAGGGCAACGCGGCCCTCGACTCGGGGGACCGGGCGGTCGCCGCTGCCGCCGCCGCCTCGGTGCGCGCGATGACCGACGTACTGGGGCTGGACCCGCTCGGCGAGCAGTGGCGCCACCAACAGGGCGCCGCCGAGGGCGCGGCCGGGGTGGCGCTGTCCTCGCTGGTCGAGGACCTGCTCGTGCAGCGGGCCGAGGCCCGTGCCCAACGAGACTTCACCACGTCGGACGCCATCCGGGACCGGCTACTCGCCGCCGGCGTCATCGTCGAAGACACCCGCGACGGCGCCACCTGGACGCTGAAGGACGGTTGAAGAGCAGGGCATGACGCCTAAGTCATCCGGCCGGCTGTGCCGCGCTGTGCTGTTCCCGCCCCACGGCGTCGCCGTTCGCCCCCGGTACGAGAGCCGTACCGGCGGCCCCCTTCCCCTGACCCGGTGCGACGCATCCGGGCACCCGCACCACCGATCACACGACATGAACCTGGTGTCGCGGAAACGAGGTCGTCTTACCCGTCTCCGGCGCCCAGGCGGACGCCTCGCGGCGTTGTCGGCACGGGCCGATACAACAGCGGTATCGGCCCGCACCTCCGCCTTGCGATTCATCCACCTGGATCACCGGATCCGGGCAAGGAACCTCGTTACCACGACACTAGGAGACAAGCCCTGATGGCCGGCAACTCACGCCGACACGGCGCGATCCGCAAAGCTGGGACCAAGAAGGGCGCGGTGGTTGGCTCAGGCGGTCAGCGTCGACGTGCCCTGGAGGGCAAGGGGCCCACGCCGCCCGCCGAGGCGCGGCCCGGGCACGTCGCGCACAAGCGCGCGGCGGCCGCCGCCAGGAAGGGCGGCGGCAAGCCCGCCGCGAACGTGGCCGGCCGGGCGCGCAAGCGCAGCGGCGACGTGGACACCGCCGAGACGGTGTTCGGACGCAACCCGGTGGTGGAGTGCCTGCGCGCCGGGGTTCCGGCCACCGCGCTGCACGTGGCGCAGGCCACCAACGCCGACGAGCGGGTCGCCGAGGCGGTCCGACTGGCGGCCGACGCCGGCATCGCGATCCTCGAGGTGCCCAAGTCCGAGCTGGACCGGATGGCCAGCGGCGCACTGCACCAGGGGTTGGCGCTGACCGTGCCGCCCTACGAGTACGCCCACCCCGACGAGCTGCTGGAGACGGCGCAGGAGTCCGACCGGCCGCCGCTGATAGTGGCGCTCGACGGGGTGACCGACCCCCGCAACCTCGGCGCGGTGATCCGCTCGGCGACCGCGTTCGGCGCGCACGGCGTGCTGTTGCCGCAGCGCCGCTCGGCCGGTGTGACGGCGGTTGCCTGGCGTACCTCGGCGGGCACGGCGGCGCGCATCCCGGTGGCCAGGGCCACCAACCTGACCCGCACCCTGCGCGAGTACGCCACCGCCGGGCTGATGCTGGCCGGCCTGGATGCCGACGGCCAGGTCAACGTGGACGAGTTCACCCTGGCCGCCGACCCGCTGGTCGTCGTGGTGGGCTCGGAGGGCCGGGGGCTATCCCGGTTGGTGCGCGAGACCTGCGACGTGACGGTGTCCATCCCGATGACCGGGCCGGCGGAGTCGCTGAACGCCTCGGTGGCGGCCGGCGTGCTACTGGCCGAGGTCGCCCGGCGGCGCCGGCACTCCCGGGGGCACTGAGCCCGACGCTGAGCCCGACGCTGAGCCCGACGCTGAGCCCGACGCTGAGCCCGACGCTGAGCCCGACGCTGAGCTCGGGGCGCCGGGCTTCGGGGGAAGAACCTGCCTGCGCCGGACCGGGCGCTCTCCGGGACGCTGAGGCCCGATTGTCCGGCAGGAGAGGTACCGTTCGGCGGTGAGCAGCTCCGTGACCAGCGAGCCACTGTCCGGGCGGGAGCGGGAGGCGTGGCGGGCCGTGCTGGTGTTGGCCGATACGTTGCGCGGCCTGGTGTCCGGTGCGGTCGCGCCGGCCACCGGGTTGAGCTCTGCCGACTACCTGGTGCTGAACAGGCTGAGTGACGCGCCGGAGAATCGGTTGTCCGGCCTCAAGGCGCTGGCGGCCAAGCTGAACTGGTCGGCGAGCCGACTCTCGCACCAGCTCAAGCGGATGGGCTCCCGCGGCCTGGTCGAGCGGGTGTACGAGGAAGGCACCGGCCAGCTCACCATGACCGCGACCCCGCTCGCCGAGCAGACCATGCGGGTGGCCACCGCCCTGCACGACGAGGCCGTGCGGCGGTACTTCCTGTCCGTTGCGACGGACGAGGAGCTGCAGGTCATCATCGATGTCGCCGCGCGGATCAGCGCCCAGCGCACCGCCCAGGACGACTAGCTCCTCGCCAGGAGAGCGGCGGGGCGGCGGAGGCGGGCGAACAGGCGGCAGCCCAGGTAACAGAGGAAGATCAACGTCGCCACGTAGCCGGAGATCGGTACGCCGGGGCCGAGCGACAGCAGCACCCCGCCGATCAGCGAGACCTCGGCGAACACGACCGCGAGCACGGTCACCACCACCGGGTTGGCGGACACCCGGGCGGCCGCGGCGCCGGGGGTCACCATGACCGCCAGCACCAGGATCGCGCCGACCGCCGGTACCGCCAGCGCGGTACTCAGCCCGATCAGCACCGCGAACACGATGGACAGCAGCCGAACCGGTACGCCGCGCGCGGCGGCCACCTCGGGGTCGGCGCTGGCGAACAGCAACGGCCGGTAGTACACCGCGAGCGTGCCGATCACGACCACCGCGCAGCCGACGAGCAGCCACAGGTTGGTCGAGTCCACCGACACGATCGAGCCGGTGAGCAGCCCGAACTTGTTCTGCGAGCGCCCCGGGTAGACGGCGAGCAGCAGCACGCCGACGCCCAGCCCGAAGGCGAGCACGACGCCGATCACCGAGTCCCGCTCGCGCTGGCGCAGGCCCAGGAAGCCGAACACCACCGCCGCGACCAGTGCGCCGGCCACCGCGCCGAGCCCGACGTTGACCCCGGCCACCAGCGCGGCCGCGCCGCCGGCGAAGCCCAGCTCGGACGTGCCGTGCACGGCGAACGCCATGCCCCTGGTCACGATCAGCGGGGCGAGCAGCCCGGCGATGAGGCCGAGCACCGCGGCGGCCATCAGCGCGGTCTGCACGAACGGCAGCCGCAGCGCCGCTCCGGTGCCGGTGAAGTCGAACAGCCGACCCAGGATGTCGATCATGCGGTGTGCTCCCGGTGGCAGCCGGGATCCTCGGCGCCGACCACCACCAACCGGTCCCGCACCCGCAGTACGTCGACCTGGGTGCGGTACAGCTCGGACAGCACCTCGGTCGTCATCACCTCGTCGGGTGTGCCCACCCGGAACTGCCCGTTGACCAGGTAGAGCACCCGGTCCACCAGCGGCAGCACCGGGTTGATCTCGTGCGTGACGAACAGCACCGCGGTGGCCGCCTCGGTCCGCCGCTGGTCGATCAGCTCGCTGACCACCCGCTGGTTGGCCAGGTCCAGGGACAGCAGCGGCTCGTCGCAGAGCAGCACCGACGGGTCCCCGACCAGCGCCTGCGCCACCCGCAGCCGCTGCTGCTCGCCGCCGGACAGCCGCCCGGCGGCCGAGTTCGCGTATCCGGTGGCACCGACGGCGGCCAGCGCGGCGTCGACCCGGTCGATCCGCTCCCGCCGCGCCCGGCGTCCGATCCGGAGGCCGAGGCGGTGCCCGTCCAGCCCGAGGCCGACCAGGTCACGGGCCCGCAGCGGGACGTCGACGTCCATCGCCTGCTGCTGCGGGATGTAGCCGACCCGGGTGCCGGCGCCGCCGGGGGCCCGGCCGTTGACCCGCACCGTGCCACCGGTCAGCTCGCGATGGCCGAGCAGGACCTTGAGCAGGGTGGTCTTGCCGGAGCCGTTGGGGCCGAGTACCGCGACGAACTCGCCGGCCTCGATCCGCAGGTCAAGCCCGTCCCAGAGCACGCGCTCACCCAGCGCCATCCGCGCCCCGCGCAGCTCGACCGCCGGGACGCCGGCCGGCGGCTCGGAACGGGGCGCCGGGGGCCGCTCCTGGCCGGGTGCGCCCGAGGGCGGCCGGTCCGGGCCGGGGCCGGGATCGTTCTGGCGCAGCGAGGCGCCGAGCGTCGTCATCGATGGTCGCCCAGCGCGGTCGCCAACTGGTCGATCTCCCCGCCAATCCAGGTCACGTAGTCCATGGTGCCCGCGGGGAGTGTCTCCGTCACTTTGACGACCGGTACGCCGGCCGAGTTCGCGGCCTGTTCCACCTGACTGGTGGACGAGCTCTCAGTCTGGCCGTTGAGCAGCAGCGCGGACACCTTGGCCGGACCGTTGAACAGCGCCAGGGTCTGCTGCAGCACGGCGGCCGGCGGGTCGTTGCCGTCCTCGATCGCGTGCGAGAAGGCCTCCGGGGTGGCGTTGACGAGCCCGGCCTGCTCGGTGAGGTAGAGCGGGACCGGCTCGGTGATCGCGATCCGGGCGCCGGGGTGCGCGGTCTTGATCGCGGCGATCCTGCCGTTCAGCCCGTCCAACTTGGTCTTGAACGCGGTCGCGTTGGCCCGGTACTCGGCCTCGTTCGCCGGGTCGGTCTTGCTCAGGTCGGTGCTGAGGGTGTCGGCCAGCTTGGCCATGGTGGGCAGGCTGTAGAAGACGTGCTCGTTGAAGTCGGGACCGCTGTCCAGACCGGACAGCTGGGAGACATCGATCACGGTCGGCTTGCCGCCGGAGGCGGTCACCAGCTTGCCGCCGAAGTCGTCGTAGCCGCCGCCGTTCTGGATCAACAGCTTCGCCTCGCTCACCGCCGCCGCGTCGGCCGGTGTGCTCTCGTACTCGTGCGGGTCGGCATCCGGCGAGTGGATGATCGAGGTGACCTTGACGTGGTTGCCGCCGATCGCGCTGGCGATGGACCCGTAGACGTCCGTGGTGGCCACGACGCCGACGGTGCCACCGGCCCCCGGCGGAGCGGTCTGCGACGGGGCGGCCGGCGCGGAGCCGCCCTCCCCGCAGCCGGCCAGTGCGAGTGCGGCGGCCACGGCCAGGGCGGCGAGCAGGGTGGCGCGGGGTCGGGAGGTCATAGCTGGAACCATACCCGAAAGTGGTAATCGTTGTCGTTTGATCCGGTCTGGTCGATGTCGCCGTTCCGCCACCGGAACGCGTCGCCGCCGACGTGGCTGAGGACGGCGTTGACCCTGAGGCGGCTCACTACCCGGCAATCTTCTGAACCGTTACGGTTGCGGGATGACTCGCAGCCCGCGCGTCCGGCGGCCCGCCACTCTGGCGTCCCTGGCCGCCGAGCTCGGGGTGTCCCGAACCACCGTTTCGAACGCCTACAACCGGCCCGATCAGCTCTCCGTTCAGCTGCGCACCCGGGTGCTGGAGACGGCCCGGCGGCTGGGTTATCCGGGCCCCGACCCGGTGGCCCGATCCTTGCGCACCCGGCAGGCGCGCGCCGTCGGTCTGCTGCTCACCGAGGAGCTGTCCTTCGCGTTCCGCGACCCGGCCGCGCTCGGCTTCCTGGAGGGTCTGGCCAGCGCCTGCGAGGACGCTGGCCAGGGCCTGCTGCTGATGCCGGCCAGCCGGGGCGACACCGACGTCAGCGCGGTGCACCAGGCCAGCGTGGACGGCTTCGTCGTCTACTCGGTGCCCGAGCGCGACCCGCACCTGATGGCGGTGCTGGAGCGGCCGCTGCCCACCGTGGTGGCCGACCAGCCGATGGATGTCGAGGGCGTCGACCGGGTCGGCGTGGACGACCGGGGCGGCATGCTGGCGATGGCCAGGCACCTGGCCGACCTCGGCCACCGGCGGATCGGGGTGATCTGCATGCGGCTGAGCAACACCCGCTCCGACGGCTACGCCGACCTGGCCCGCCAGCGCCGGGCCACCTTCCCGGTACAACGCGAACGGCTGCGCGGGCTGCGCGAGGGCTTCGCCGAGGCCGGCGTGGACTGGGGTGAGGTGCCGGTGGTGGAGCGCTTCGAGCACTCCCGCGAGGCCGGTGCTTCGGCGGCCGCCGAGCTGATGGACGCCCATCTCGGGATCACCGCGCTGGTCTGCACCTCCGACGTGCTGGCCCTCGGCGCACTGCGCCTGGCCGAGGAGCGCAACTGGGGGGTGCCGGAGTCCCTCAGCGTGACCGGCTTCGACGGCGTGCCGGAGGCGATCCGGGCCGGACTGACCACGATCCGCCAGCCGGTCAAGGAGAAGGGCCGGATGGCCGGCCAGCTGCTGCTGAACCGGGGCGACCGCACCGACCCCCGCTCGGTCATCCTGCCCACCGAGCTCATCCCCGGCGCCACCAGCGGCCCACCGCCCGCCGCCGACCGCTGGTTTTCCGGCCTGTAGCGGTTACCGCTGGCCGGGCAGGCCGAGCGCGTGCAGGAACGACCTCGCCCAGCGGTCCACGTCGTGGATGAGCACCTGGCGGCGCATCGCCCGCATCCGGCGCCGGCCGTCCTCGGGGAGCATGGTCAGCGCCTCGTAGAGGGTGTTCTTCACCCCGTCCAGGTCGTGCGGGTTGACCAGGTACGCGTCCTTCAGCTCGATGGCCGCGCCGGCGAACTCGGAGAGCACCAGTGCGCCGGACAGGTCGAACTTGCAGGCCACGTACTCCTTCGCGACCAGGTTCATGCCGTCACGCAGCGGGGTCACCAGCATGACGTCAGCGGCAACGAAGAAGGCGGCCAGCTCGTCGCGCGGCAGCGACTGGTGCAGGTAGTGCACCGCCGGGTGGCCGACCCTGGCGAACTCGCCGTTCATCCGCCCCACGGTGAGCTCGATGTCGTCGCGCATCTGCTGGTAGTGCTCGACGCGTTCCCGGCTCGGCGTGGCCAGCTGCACCATGACCGTGTCCGAGGCATCGATCCGGCCGTCCATCAGCAGCTCGTGGAACGCGTGCAGCCGCAGGTTGATGCCCTTGGTGTAGTCCAGCCGGTCAACCCCGAGCACGACCCGCTTCGGGTTGCCGAGGTCGTCGCGGATCTGCGCGGCTCTGGCCCGCACCGCCGGTGTCTTGGCCAGTTTGTCCAGCGCCGTCGAGTCGATCGAGATCGGGAACGCGCCCACCTTCACGGTGCGCCCGTCGTAGGCGATCTCACCGGGCCGGCCGCCGGTGCCGGTGGTGCTGCCGGAGAGCCGGCTGCCGGCCAGGTGGGCGGCCAGCCAGCGGAAGTTGCGGACCCCGCCGGGGGTGTGGAAGCCGACCAGGTCGGCGCCGAGCAGTCCCTGCACGATCTGGGTCCGCCAGGGCAGCTGCATGAACAGCTCGGTGGGCGGGAACGGGATGTGCAGGAAGAAGCCGATCCGCAGGTCGGGGCGCAGTTCGCGCAGCTGGCCGGGGACGAGCTGCAGCTGGTAGTCCTGGATCCACACGGTGGCGCCCGGCGCGGCGACCTTCGCGGCGGCCTCGGCGAACCGCTGGTTGATCTGCACGTAGGTGTGCCACCAGGACCGATGGAACACCGGCGGCGCGACCACGTCGTGATAGAGCGGCCACAGCGTGGCGTTGGAGAAGCCCTCGTAGTACTCGTTGACCTCGTGCTCGGACAGCGGCACCGGGTACAGCAGCAGCCCGTCCTGCACCTCGGGCTCGACGTCCACGTCGGACATCCCGGCCCAGCCGACCCAGGCGCCGTCGCGGCCGTGCAGCATCGGCTCCAGCGCTGTCACCAGGCCACCGGGGCTGCGCTTCCATGATTGGCTGCCGTCCTCGCCGACGACGAGGTCGACGGGCAGCCGGTTGGCCACCACGATGAAGTCGGACATGCCACTTTGGTTCACGACCACCGACCCTACTTCGCCCCGGCGCCCGGCGCGGTGACCGGCACGGGTGGCTTCAGTGTGCTGGTCATCCACTCGCCGAGCGCCACCCCGCCGGCCAGCGCCAGTCCGATGGCCAGCGCCAGCATCACGGTGACCAGTCCGTCCGTCACTCCGCTCACCGCGAGCTGGTAGAAGCCCTGGTAGGCGGTGAGACCGGGGAGCAGCGGGGTGATCGCGCCGAGGGTGATGACCAGCCGGGGCACGCCGGTCAGCCGGTGCAGCAGTCCGGAGACGATGCCCAGCCCGATCGCCGCGATGCCGGTGGCCACCACCGGGCCGAACTGGGCCTGGGTCAGCAGGGTGTAGATCACCCAGGCGGCCGCGCCGGTGCCGGCCGCCGACGGCAGGTAGCGCACCGGGGAGTAGCTGGCCAGCGCGAACAGCCCGGAGGTCATCCCGGCGGCGAACGCCCGCACCGCGAGGGACAGGTTGCTGCTGGGCAGTGGGCCGACCACCGAGAGCTCGACGCCGAACACCAGCGCGGCCTTCAGTACCAGCACCACGCCGCCGAGCAGACCCGCCGAGAACATGGTGATCTCGCCGGCCCGGCCGGCCGCGGTGAGGAAGAACCCGTCGATGGCATCGCGCACCGCGCCGACCACGGACAGCCCGGACAGCAGCACCGTCAGCGCGGCGGCCACCACCAGGGAAGGTTGTACACCGGCCGGCAGCAGCGAGAAGTAGAGCAGCGTCGCGGTGATCCCGGTGGCCAGCAGTGCACCGGTCATCTGCTGGAAGAACATCGGCAGCTGGTACCTGTTGAGCAGCCGGCCGATCCGGTCGATCACGCCGGTGGCGAAGAAGGCCACCACCGAGGCGACCGCCCCACCGCCGAGCAGCACGGCCACCGAGGCGGCCATCCCGGACCAGGCCAGCGTGGTCAGCCAGCGCGGGTAGGGGTGGCGGGCGCGGGTGATGGCGTCCAGCTCGGTGGAGGCCTCGGTGAAGCCGAGCACCTCGCGCTCGACGCGGCCCACCAGCCGCGCCAGGTCGGTGAGCCGGGTCAGGTCCATCGACCGGTAGCGAACCAACCGCATGGTGGTCACCGGCGGCGCCACCATGCCCCGGTGGCAGCTCATGGTGATGGAGGTGAAGGTGATGTCCACCTCACAGGTCGGCAGACCGCCGGCATCGGCCAGCCGCAGCATGGTCGCGGTGGTCTCGGCGACGCCCTCGCCGCTGGACAGCAGTACCTCGCCGATCCGCATGGCCAGGTCCAGCACCTGCAGTACCTGGCTGTCGTCGGGCACGCTGGGGCCGGCCTCGGGCGCCGCCCCCGGGATCATGACCGCCTCCGTGGTCACCCCGTTGTCGCTGTGCCGAAGGTGCCAGCGGCCGTTCAGGTCGTGCAGCCAGCCGCCCCGATGCCCATTGGGCGCGGGCTGGCTTTCGGGCTGGGCCTCGGGCGGGCGGCGGGCCGGCGTCCGTCGGCGCAGTGCCAGCCGAGCCCGCTGGCCGAATCTGGTCACCGCGCCAGGTCACCGCCCGCCGAGGTCCGCGCCCGTCCCCGCTCGGTTTCGGCGAGCGGTAGCGCCCACTCGGTGATCGACGGTGTCATGGTGTCCAGGGTAGGGGCGGGGATGCCATGATTATCCCGTCGCGGCAGTGACGTCGCGCGCGCCGGTGTAGCTCAGTGGTAGAGCAATCGCCTTGTAAGCGATAGGTCGTCGGTTCGACCCCGACCACCGGCTCCAGCTCACGCGATTATCTGTCTGATCGGCGTTGTGTGATCATGTATGTTCGGCCCCGGGCCTGAACTGTAGGCAACAACGGTGTTGGCGAGGCGTCTGTCAGGCCAGGTTCGGGTGCACCGACTCGGTCTGGGGGGTGACGAGGACCAGTGCCACATGTGGGCCGAGGCCGCGCCGCAGCGCGCGGGCTGGGTCACCTTCCAACAGTCGGCGAAAGCGCCCCTGTGGAGATGCCTGGAGTACCACATGGCTGGCGCCGCGGGCCCGGGCCAACCGGGCGATCGCAAGGCCGGCGTTGCGTGTGACGATAACGTGGCCGTCCGCTTCGAGGTGACGGTGGGCGAGTCCCTCGATCGCGGCCGCGACGATGGCGCGTTGTTCCTCCCGTTCGCGGCGGGTCGGCAGAAGCCCGGGGTTCGGGAGCCCGAACGCGGATCCGTGCACCCGAGCGATGCTTACCACCGCCGTTGCGCCGCCGTCAGCCAGCGACGAAGCCCTGTCGATCGCGGTTTCACTGATCGGTGAGCCACTCGAAGCGAGCACCACGGCGACCGGGGCGGCGCGGCCAAGGTCGCTTCGTCGTCGGTTCCGGAGAAGCGTCCAGAGTGCGGTCATCGGTTCATTCCTCCGGCCCCTTTGTCGCGACTCCTACCGTCTGGGGCGTGGAAGTGGAGGTGGCGCGGCCGGGGTTCCGCCGGTCGGAGGCTGCCCGCCACCAGTACAAGGGGAAGTAGGCGCACATTATTGCCAGACCGAGCAAGAAGAGGAATGGGGATTCGTTGGGTCCCACGACGATGTGGGGGGCGTTGAAACCTCCGTACCAGTACACCACCATCCAGAACGCAAATATGGCGAGTGCGATCCAGCGGACGAATCCTGGGAGTCGGTATGGACGCTCGACATCTGGTCGGAGCTGCCGGTGCACGAAATATCCGGCAAGTGCCAGAGCGCAGGCGAAAAGATAGCCGGCGTTAGAGAAGATATAGATCCGGGCGGGCGAGCCGAAGAGCACAACGATCATCGAACAGACGACGTTGAACGCCATTGCCCGGCCGGGCACCCCGTGGCGGTTCGTTCGTTGGAACCAGCGTGGCAGCATGCCGTCCTCGGAGGCCTGGTAAATCGACCGGCCCACACCCATGATCGCGTTGAGCACCGACAGCAGCAACGCCAAGATGAGGGGAATCCCGATGAACCATTTGACCCAGCTTGTCGCGCCGAACAGGTGGCGGGCGAAATCTGTGTACAAGGTCAGCGGGTCCGCTGTCGACAATGCCGCGCCCAGCACACCGACGAACACAATGGGTGTCATCACGTAGATGAACACCCCGTATATACCTTCCGCGGTCATGGCGATCTTGGCGTCCCGTGCGGGCTGGCGGCACTCCCCGATGTAGCACGCGGCCGCCTCCATCGCGATCACGTTCCAGGTGATGGGGAACATCCAGCCGAAGTAGAATGCCGGGCTCCCCGTGACTCCGGCGGGAAGGTGGAGACCGATCAGGTTGTGAATGTCGAAGCTGCCGGCCTTGAAGAAGGGGAGGAACACCAATGCGGTGAGCGGGAGCATAGACAGCACACCGAGCACCGTCGCAAACCCGGCACCGAGGCGGATGCCGAAATGACAGGGAATGTAAAGCAGAGCCAAACCTACGAGGGAGATCGTCAGCACCGTGTAGGTGACTGGTGCTCCCACTGAGCCGAACGGATCGATGCTTTTCCCCTGAGGAAGTTCGAGCAAGGAGGTCACGTAGGAGGCAGTAAGGATCATGTTAATTGGGGCGACCGGAAACCAGCCCAGCCAGTACGACCATCCGGAGAAGCCGCCGATATGTCGGGCGGCCCGGTCGCCGACCAGCGGACGAAACGACTCGGCGGCGTATGAGGGCACTCCACCCGCTCGGTCCGGCCACATTGCTGCCATCTCGGCCAGACACAGGCAAAGGATGAGACCGAAGACGGTGTTGATGCCCATGTAGAACACCGCTGAGGCGCCCATGCCGGCCACCGCCAGCGGCGCGATCCCGGTGACCAGGATGGTGCCGGCGAGTCCGATGACGAACGCGCCCCACCAGTTCGTCTGTTGCCGCAGGCCGGTGCCGAGAGCGTCATTGCTGTTGGCCGAGTCCATGCTGGGCGCCTCCGTATCACGGCACGCTCCTGGCACAGCGGGGAGGCGCCTTCACACGAGAACTGGTATGGGGTGGGCGTTGGCCCACGTTGCCGAGGCGACGGTCCGCCTGCCTGTCACAGAATGTGCACACACGAGAGGCCAGTGGTTCGAGGTCCGGACCTCGAACCGCACTCATCAGACCATCGTGTCAAGGCAGTGTCAAGGCTCACTGAGCGTCTTGCTGTGCTGGCCAGCGGCGTGGCGCCGGCCAGGGGGTTGGCTGAATGGAACCGTTGCCCGAGCCGAAAACGATCTGCCGGAGTTGGTGACGGGTGCGCTCGATGTGCTCACGCATCGCGCTCGCGGCGGTGCCGGGGTTGCCGTCCCGCACGGCCTCGTAGATCTGCTGGTGGTCTCGGCGAGACCCTTCGATCGGCTGCCCGGGCGAGCCAGGCGTGGAACTGGGCGTCGCTGAGCCGGAACGCGGAGTGGCCGCTGCTGACCCGGCCGAGGCTCTTTATCGAGGTGCGCAGCCTTGTCAGGTCGGACGGTCGCGGCGAATCGCGGCCAGACGGGCGGTCTGGGTCTCCAGGGCATTGCGGAGGTCGATGAGGTCGTCGAACTCGCCGGTCTGGCTTCGCATGCGCATCCGCCACTTCTCCAGTGGCTCGATCAGCTCGGTGACGTAGGTGCCGCCGAGAGCACCCCGTCGCACCTGTACGTATCCCTCCTGCTGCTGGTCCGTGATGATGCGGTCGACGTGCGGGAGTGCGGCGGAATGGCGGGCATTGCCTAGCCGGCTGAACCCCGCGGGGCCGTGCCGGCTGAGGCCGGCGCATCGGAGTCGAAGACGATCTGGCGCAGCTGGGCCCGGGCGTTCTCGATGTGCTCGCGGGTGGCGGAGACTGCCGCGTCCGGGTCACTGTCGCATATTGCTTGGTAGATGGCCCTGTGATCGCGGACCGACTCCGCGATCGGGTTGGTGTAGGTGAGCAGGTCGTGGGTTCCGAACAGCTCGGCGCGCGCCGACTCGATCGCTTCCCGCAATCGGGCATTGCCCGATGCTTGGGCCAGGGCAGCGTGGAACTGCGAGTCGGCGAGGCGGAACGCCGCACGCCCCTCCGCCCGCTCCAGATCGTTGATCGACTCCAACAGTGCGCCCAGGTCGGTGTGGCTTCGCCGGCACGCGGCCAGTCGCGCCGCCTCAGTCTCCAATCCGATGCGGAAGTCGACGATGTCGTCGAACGCTCCGGATTCAGTCCGCATCCGGGCCCGCCAGCGGGCGACCGGTTCGTCCAACTCGATGATGTAGGTGCCTCCCAGAGCACCCCGGCGTACTTGGACGTAACCGTCGTTCTGCAGAGACTTGATCGCTTCTCGCAGGCTGATCCGGGCGACGCCCAGCTGCTTGGCGAGGTCCCGCTCGGCCGGCAGGCGATCGCCCGGGCTGAGCTCTCCCAGGTGGATCAGGCGGCGGAGGTGCTCGGCGACGGCTTGCGACAGCGTCTGGGAGGTCACCTCGTTGGCCATGACTCTGAGGTTATACGCGCCGGATGACCCTGGTCGGCGCCATCTCACCCGAGGGGTTGACAGGACACGTCGTCGATGGTCCGGGTCGGGACTCGGACCCGCTGGAGGTAGCGTCGAGCTCGGCCCGAACTCACAGGATGAGTTGTTAACCGGCGGGGATCGTGGACGAATCCTCACCAGGAGTGACTGCCGGAGCTGAACCGAAAACGATGTCCCAGAGCTGGGTTCGTGCGTTCTCGATGTGCTCGCGCACCGCGGCGGCCGACGAGTCCGGGTCGCGGTCGCGTACCGCCTGGTAGATCCTCTGGTGATCGTGGACAGACTCGGCGATCGGGTTGATGTACGGGATCAGGTCGTGGGTGGCGAACAGGTCGGCGCGCGCTGCCTCGATCGCGCTCTCCAGTCGGGTATTGCCGGCCGCGTGCGCCAGCCCGGCGTGGAACTGGGAGTCGGCGAGCCGGAACGCCGCGCGGTTGCCGGCCTGTTCGAGCTTGCTGATCGCTGTGCGCAACGTGACGAGATGTGCCTGATTCCGCCTGACCGCTGCCAACCGGGCTGCCTCGGTCTCCAAGGCGATGCGGTAGTCGACGATGTCGTCGAACTCGCCGGACTCGGTGCGCATCCTGGCTCGCCAGCGGGCAACCGGCTCGTCGAGTTCGATCACGTAGGTGCCTCCGCGCGCCCCCCGGCGAACCTCGACGTAGCCGTCGTTCTGCAAGCTCTTGATCGCGTCTCGCAGACTGATCCGCGCCACGCCGAGCTGTTCGGCTAGGTCTCGTTCGGCTGGCAGGCGGTCGCCCGGGCCGATGTCTCCCCGGTGGATCAATCGACGGAGATGGTCGGCGACGACCTGCGACACGGACTGCGCTGTCACGTGGGCCACCTGGTGAGGTTATACGGGCCCACCCAACGTCGGGTGGCGCCTCCGCTCGGTGGCCTTGACAAGTCTCGAGTCAGATGGTGACCTATTAAAGGTCTTAAGTTGGGACCTAATACCAATCGGCGGATGGCGGATCTGGTGCGTCCTTCGCCACGATGGAGGGGAGCGTCGGCGCATGTGCGGGATTGTCGGGCTGCATCTGAAGAGTCCCGAGCTGCAGCCGCGGCTCGGTGAGCTCTTGGTGCCGATGCTGGAGGCGATGACGTCGCGCGGGCCGGACAGCGCCGGTGTCGCGCTGTACGACGACGCCGGTATGACGGTGATCAAGGACGTCGGACGTCCGAGGGAGATCTGCGAGCGCAACGGTGTCGCGCTGCGGGCCGGCTACCAGGCCGCCGGTCACACCCGGATGGCCACCGAGTCGGCAGTCACCACCGAGGGTGCGCACCCGTTCACCCCGCTGCCGGATCTTGCGCTGGTGCACAACGGCTCGTTCTCTAACCACGCCTCGGTGCGCCGGCAGTTGGCCTATGACGGCATCGAGTGCACCACGGAGAACGACTCCGAGGTGGCCGCCCGGTTCATCGGACGGGAGCTGAGCAACGGAGCCGACCTGGCGGACGCGATGCGGATGGTACTCAAGGAGTTCGACGGCTTCTTCACCCTGCTGGTCACCACGGCAAACCAGTTCGCGGTGCTGCGCGACTCGTTCGCCTGCAAACCCGCTGTGATCGCCGAGACGGACGGCTACGTGGCGATGGCCTCGGAATTTCACGCGCTGGCCGAGCTGCCGGGCATCAGCACCGCGCGCATTTTCGAGCCTGAGCCGGAGACGGTCTACGCGTGGTCCCGATGAGTGGTGAGCCGGTTCAGGAGTTGATGAAGGTCGACCTCACCACGACCTCGGTACGCGAGCTGAACGCGGAGCTGCACAAGCCGACCGCCCGGCGTTACGAGGTGCACAACCCGCGCGGTGCGGAGGCGATCGCGGTCGGGCTGCGGCATGCGATCGAGGTGGAGGTCCACGGTCCGGCCGGCTACTACTGCGCCGGGATGAACATGTTCGCCGACGTCACGGTGCACGGCAGTGTGGGCACCGGGGTCGCGGAGAACATGATGTCCGGATCGGTGCGGGTGCGGGGCAACGCGTCGCAGTCGGCCGGGGCGACCGGGCACGGCGGCCTGCTGGTCATCGAGGGCAGCGCGTCGATGCGCTGCGGTATCTCGATGAAGGGCATCGACATCGTGGTCGGGGGGGACATCGGCCCGATGAGTGCGTTCATGGCGCAGGCCGGCCGGCTGGTCGTCTGCGGTGATGCCGGCGACGGGCTGGGCGACTCGATCTACGAGGCGCGGCTGTACGTCCGAGGCCGGGTCGG
Source organism: Pseudonocardia sp. Cha107L01 (assembly GCF_052566575.1). Classification (NCBI taxonomy): domain Bacteria; kingdom Bacillati; phylum Actinomycetota; class Actinomycetes; order Pseudonocardiales; family Pseudonocardiaceae; genus Pseudonocardia; species Pseudonocardia sp. Cha107L01. Next base: position 776,442 of record NZ_CP199579.1, on the reverse strand, counting down.
TTCACTCGGCGCGGACTGCATCGAGAAGCCGATGCGTGACGAGCACGTCGCCGAGCTCTCCCAGCTGCTCGTGGCCGCCGGGCTGACGCACAATCCCGCCGAGTTCCGCCGGTTCGGTTCTGCCCGGCGGCTCTACCACTTTGCCGCGCACAACTCCGCCGCTTACTAAGTCCAGGGGGCCACGATGACCGATCCCGCTCTGCGTGGGTTGCGCGAGTCCGCCACGTTCGACCGCGCCACGATCGCCGGCATCCAGAAGGCCGCTGAGACCGGTATCTACGACATCCGAGGCTGGGGCGCCAAGCGGGCGCTGCCGCATTTCGATGACCTGCTTTTCCTGGGTGCGAGCATGTCGCGCTACCCGCTGGAGGGCTACCGGGAACGCTGCGACACCGACGTCGTGCTCGGTGACCGGCATGCGAACCGGCCGCTGCACTTGGACATCCCGGTCACCATTGCGGGGATGAGCTTCGGCGCGTTGTCCGCGCAGGCGAAAGAGGCACTGGGGCGCGGAGCCAGCGAGGTGGGTACCTCGACCACCACCGGTGACGGCGGCATGACGCCGGAGGAGCGCGGCCACTCCAAGCAGCTCGTCTACCAGTACCTGCCGTCCCGTTACGGGATGAATCCGGACGACCTGCGTGCCGCTGACGCAATCGAGATCGTGCTCGGTCAGGGTGCGAAGCCCGGTGGTGGTGGCATGCTGCTCGGACAGAAGATCAGCGACCGGGTCGCCGAGATGCGCACCCTGCCGGCCGGCATCGACCAGCGCAGCGCCTGCCGGCACCCGGACTGGACCGGACCGGACGATCTGACCATCAAGATTCTGGAACTGCGAGAGATCACCGACTGGCAGAAGCCGATCTATGTCAAGGTCGGCGCCACCCGCACGTACTACGACGTGAAGCTCGCGGTCGCCGCCGGCGCTGACGTGGTAGTGGTGGACGGCATGCAGGGGGGCACCGCCGCCACCCAGGACGTGTTCATCGAGCACGTCGGCATCCCCACGTTGGCCGCGATCCCGCAGGCCGTGCAGGCGCTGGCCGAGCTGGGTCTGCACCGCAAGGTCCAACTGATCATCTCCGGCGGTATCCGCACCGGCGCCGACGTGGCCAAGGCGATGGCGCTCGGTGCCGACGCGGTAGCCATCGGCACGGCCGCGCTGATCGCGCTCGGCGACAACCACCCCCGCTACGCCGACGAGTACGCGGCGCTCGGCTCGGCACCGGGCTACTACGACGACTACCAGGACGGCCGCGACCCAGCCGGGATCACCACCCAGGACCCGGAACTGGCCGCCCGGCTCGACCCGGTCGAGGGCGGCCGGCGGGTGGCCAACTACCTGCGGGTGCTGACCCTGGAAGCGCAGACTCTGGCCCGGGCCTGCGGCAAGGCCCACCTGCGCCACCTGGAACCGGAAGACCTGGTCGCACTGACCATCGAAGCCGCCGCTATGGCACGGGTACCGCTCGCGGGCACCTCCTGGATCCCGGGACAGGGTCTCTAGAACTACCCACCACTACGAAGGAGTTGGCATGGGTGACGGACGGGACGAGCTGGCCGCGCGCGCGGACGAGGACGGGGTCGAGTTCTTCCTCGCCATGTTCGTGGATCTGCACGGCAAGCCGTGCGCCAAGGCGGTACCGAGATCCAGCCTGAACCTCTTGATGGATGGCGGCGCCGGGTTCGCCGGCTTCGCCGCCGGAGACCTCGGCCAGGGGCCCGCTGACCCGGACATCACGGTGCTGCCCGATCCCGCCTCCTACACCAAGGTGCCGTGGAAGGACGGGATCGCGGTGCTGCACTGCGATCCGTACGTGGGTGACGACCCGTGGCCGTATGCGCCTCGGGTGATCCTCAAGCGGCTACTGAAGGAACTGGCCGAGCAGCGCGGCTGGGTGCTCAAGACCGGCGTCGAGGCGGAATACTCGTTGCTGCGGCGCACCGATAACGGCGGGCTGGTGGTCGCCGACGGGTTGGACACCTCGAGCAAGCCCTGTTACGAGGTCAAGGGCCTGACCCGGATGTGGGACTTCCTGTCCACGCTGTCCCGCCACATGAACCAGCTGGGCTGGGGCAACTACGCCAACGACCACGAGGACGGCAACGGGCAGTTCGAGAGCAACTTCGACTACTCCGACGCGGTCACCACGGCAGACCGGACGATCTTCTTCCGCTACATGGTGCACATGCTGGCCCACGATGCCGGGATGACGGCATCGTTCATGCCCAAGCCGTTCACCAACGTCACCGGCAACGGCCTGCACACCCACCTGAGCCTGTGGGATACGAACGACCGACCGCTGTTCGCCGCCGACGACGACGCGTTGGGCTTGTCCAAGCTGGCCTACCAGTTCATCGCTGGCTTGATGGAGCACGGACCGGCATCCGCCGGCGTGATTTGTCCAACGGTGAACTCCTACAAGCGCATCGGTGTCGGCGCGCCCGACTCCGGGGCGACCTGGGCGCCGGCCTACGTGGCGTACGGCGGCAACAACCGCAGCCTGCTGCTGCGGGTGCCCGCCGGCGGACGGGTCGAGCACCGGGGCCCGGACGGCTCCGCGAACCCGTACCTGGCGTCCGCCGCCCTGCTCTCGGGCGGCCTGGACGGTGTCGATCGAGGGCTCGACCCCGGTGAGCCGGTCACCGACAACTTGTTCGCGCTGTCCCTCGCCGAGGTGGCGGAGCGCGGAATCACCCACCTGCCGAAGACACTGGACCGGGCCGTGGAGGAACTGGTGAAGGACCCGGTGCTGCGTGCCGGGCTCGGGAGCCTGCCGGACGGCAGCGACTTCATCGACTACTTCGCCCGGGTCAAGCAGGCCGAGTTCGATGCATACCACTCGACCGTCTCGCAGTGGGAAATCGACCGATACCTCACCCTCGCCTAACAACGGGGAACAGGAGATTTACTAATGGCCGGGAACGGAACTAGTAGCAGTGGTCGGCGTGCTCTTAAGTATTCCGCGTGGAGTCTGCTGAAGCACGGGTTAACCGGCGGTGATTGGCCGCGCACATTTCGACACCATCCGGTCAAAAGTAGTTACGACGTGGTCATCATCGGTGGCGGTGTGCACGGTCTGGCCACCGCTTACTATCTGGCACACAATCACGGAATCACGAACGTCGCGGTGTTGGAGAAGTCCTACATCGGGTCGGGTGGTTCGGGCCGCAACACCGCGATCCTGCGGTCCAACTACCTGACACCGGAGGGCATCCGGTTCTACGACCGCTCAGTGAAGTTGTACGAGCACCTGGCTGCCGACCTGAACTTCAACGTGATGTTCTCCCAGCGCGGGCACCTCACCTTGGCGCACAACGACAGCTCGCTGCGCACCATGGCGTGGCGGGCCGAGGTGAACAAGCTGCAGGGCGTCGACTCCAGCGTCATCGGGCCGGAGGAGATCAAGAAGTTGGTGCCCTACCTGGACACCTCGGCGCAGACCAGGTATCCGATCCTCGGGGCGCTGTACCACCCTCCGGGCGGGATCATCCGCCACGACGCCGTGGTCTGGGGCTACGCCAGGGCGGCGGACGCGCTGGGCGTGCACATCCACCAGAACACCGAGCTGGTGGGCATCGACGTCGAGGCCGATCGGGTTGTCGGGGTGCGCACCGCTGACGGCAACCGCATCAACACCCAAGTGGTGGTCAACTGCACGGCCGGTTGGTCGACGCTGATCTCGGACCTTGCCGGGGTGTCCATGCCGGTGCAGACGTTCCCGCTGCAGGCGGCGGTCACCGAGCCGGTGAAGCCGTTCCTCGACACCGTGGTGGTGTCCGGGACGCTGCACACCTACGTCAGCCAGACCGACAGGGGCGAGCTTGTGTTCGGCGCCAGCGTCGACCCGTTCGCCTCCTACTCGACACGCGGTTCGCTCGAGTTCGTCGAAGGACTCGCCGGGCACGTGCTGGAGCTGATGCCCGCTGTGTCCAAGATGCGGCTGCTGCGGCAGTGGGCCGGGCTGTGCGACATGACGCCGGACTACTCACCGATCATGGGCCCGACCCCGGTCGGCGGGTTCTATGTCGACGTCGGCTGGGGCACCTACGGTTTCAAAGCCGGACCGGTATCGGGTGAGGCAATGGCCAGCTGTATCGCCAACGAACGTCCGCCGGAGATTATTTCCGCATTCGGGCTGGACCGGTTCGAGGCTGGTCACCTGGTGGGCGAAAAGGGTGCCGCCGCTGTGGGTCACTAGAAACCATCCCACGGGCCAGATTACCCCCTAGATTTGACACGGAGATCAGTCATGATGTTATTGCCGTGCCCGTCGTGTGGAAATCGCAATGTGAGCGAGTTCCGTTATGTCGGCGAGGCGAAATCGCGGCCCGAGCCGGACAAGGCCACTCCGGCCCAATGGCGCCGCTATCTGTACTTCCACCAGAATCCGCTCGGCTGGGCCAGGGAGACCTGGTACCACGGCACCGGCTGCCGGCGTTACTTCTCCCTGGAGCGCCATACCGGCAGCAACCAGGTACGTCGCGTCGGCGCGGGAGGTCGGTCATGAGTACCGCGAAACCATCCTCCCGGCTGCCCGAGCAGCCCGGCGAGGTCATCGACCGGTCGAATACCTTCGTGTTCAGCTGGAACGGCGTCCGGTACGCAGGCCATCCCGGTGACACGATCGCCTCGGCGCTGGCCGCCGCCGGTGTCCGGGTCTTCTCACGCAGCTACAAATACCACCGACCGCGCGGGCTGCTCACCGCCGACATCTTCGATCCGGGTTGCCAGGTCCAGGTCGGCGACGAACCCAACGTGCGCGCCGCGCACCGGTTGGCCGCGCCGGGCCTCGATGTGCGGTCACAGAACACCTGGCCGTCGCTGAAGTACGACATCAAGGCGGTCAACCGGCTCGCCGGCCGGTTCCTCGCCACCGGCTTCTACTACAAGACGTTCATCAAGCCGGAACGGCTGTGGCCCACATACGAGAAGGTGTTGCGCAAGTTCGTGCACGCCGGCGAGGTCCCGCCGAACACCCCGTCCGACTATTTCGACAAGCGCTACGCCCACCCGGACGTGCTGGTCGTCGGCGCGGGGCCGGCGGGGCTGAGCGCCGCGCTCGCCGCCGCCCGAGGCGGCGCCTCGGTCATGCTGGTGGAGCAGGAGCACCAGCTCGGTGGCCACCTGCGCTGGGGTAGCGCCGAGGAGCTGACCGCACTCGCCGAGCTGGAGGCGGCGGTGCGCGCGGAGCCGGGCATCGAGGTGCTCACCGACTCCGTGGCCGCGGCCCGCTACGACGACAACTGGGTGGCCGTCTTCCAACGCAACCTGCCGAACGTGGCGGAGCGGCTGATCAAGGCCCGGGTCAAGACGCTGGTGGTGGCGGCAGGGCTGATCGAGCGGCCCTACGTGTTCGCCGGCAACGACCTGCCGGGAGTGATGCTGTCCACGGCGGTACGCCGGCTCATCAACCTGTATGCGGTGCGGCCCGGTAAGCGCGCCGTTGTGTTCTCCGCCAACCCGGAGGGTGACGCGGCGGCGACGGACCTGCGGGCGGCCGGTGTCGAGGTCGTCGAGGTCGATGCGCGGACTCATCAGGGCGGGCTGAAGGCGCTCGGCACGAATCAGTTGACCGGTGTGGAGCTGGCCGGCGGCCGGCGGATCGACTGCGACCTGCTGGTCACCGCCGTGGGCTGGACCGCGCCCACCTCGCTGCTGAACATGTCCGGCGTGACACCGGTCTACCGGCCGGAGGCCGCGCGCTTCGTACCGGATACGACCCGGATGCCTGACACGGTGCTGGCCACCGGCGGCCTCACGGGCGACGGCACCCTGGCGGAGCTGCGCACGCACGGCGATGCTGTCGGACGAGAAGCCGCCCGGCGGGCTCTGGGACTGGCCAACCGGTGGAACGCCGGCCGGGCCACCTTGGACCCGGACGCCGCGAGCGGGTCGGTTCAGCCCAGCGATCCGGTAGCCATCCCGACGTTGGCGCTGCTGCCACACCCCGAGCTGTTCTTCACCCCCGGTGGCGGCTTCGTTGACTTCTCCGAGGACGTCTCGGCAAAGGACATCTTCACCGCTGTCAAGGAAGGCTACGACTCGTCCGAGCTGGTCAAGCGCTACACCACGGCGACGATGGGTCCGGCGCAGGGCAAGCTGGAGTCGGTCAACACTGTGGCGTTGGTCGCGGCGGCAACCGGTCGCAGCATCGCCGAGACCGGGGTGACCACCTGGCGGCCGATGTACACCCCGCCCACCCTCGGCGCGCTGGCCGGACGCAAGTTCGAGCCGGTGCGCTACTCACCGATGCAATCGTGGCACGCCCAGCACGGCGCGGTGCCACTCGTCGCCGGGCAGTGGATTCGCCCGGAGCACTACGGCGACCCGGTCGGCGAGGTGCGCAACGTCCGGGAGAACGTCGGCATCATCGACGTGACGCCGATCGGCAAGCTCGACCTGCGCGGTCCGGACGTGCCCAAGCTGCTGAACCTGCTCTACGTCAACAAGTGGTCCAAGCTCGGCGTCGGCCGGGTTCGCTACGGCGTGATGTGCGCCGAGGACGGCGTGGTCATGGACGACGGTGTCACCGGCAGGCTCGGCGAGGACCACTACCTGATGTCCACCACCTCCTCCGGCGCCGCATCGGTGTGGGAGTGGGTGGAGAACTGGCTGCAGACCGAACACCCGGACTGGCAGGTGCACGTCACGCCGGTGACCACCGCGTACGCCAGCATCAACGTCGCCGGGCCGCACTGCAGGGAGCTGCTCGAGCGCCTCGTCGAGGGTGTTGACCTGAGACCTGAGGCGTTCGACTACATGAACGTGCGCACGGGCACCGTCGCCGGCGTCGCCGACTGCGTGCTGTGGCGGATCGGGTTCACCGGCGAGCTCTCCTACGAGCTGCACGTACCGGCGAGCTACGGGCTACATGTCTGGGAGCGGCTGCTGGCCACCGGCGCGGACCTCGGCATCCGCCCGTTCGGTGTCGAGGCGCAGCGCATCCTGCGGCTGGAGAAGGGCCACTTCATCGTCGGCCAGGACACCGACGGACTCACCCAGGCCTACACCGCCGGCCTGGACTGGGCGATCAAGCTGGACAAGGAGGACTTCGTCGGGAAGACGGAGCTGCGTTGGCAGGCCGACCGGGCGAACTACCCGAGGCTCGTCGGGCTGCAGCCGCTGGACCCGAACATCGTGCCCCAGGAAGCCAGCCAGATCATCAGCGACGGTGGCCACATCGTCGGCCGGATCACCTCCAGCCGGATGTCGCCGACGCTGAACCGCTCGATCTGCCTCGGTCAGCTCGACCCACACCTGGCCGAGCCGGGCACCCGGGTCACCGTGCGCCTGCACGACGGGCGGGACATCGACGCCGAGGTGACCGCCGAGCACGCCCACTTCGACCCGGAAGGCAAGCGCCAACGTGTCTGATTCTCCTACCCCATTGGCCAGAGGGCCGATCGCAGTGGCGGGTCCAGTGCGCAGCAGCGACGGGTGGGAGGTCGGTACCCGACGCGCAACGGGCGAGCTCACCCTCACCGACGTCACCCCATTGGCGAAGGTCTCGGTCCGCGCACCGGAGGGCGGCGCGGTACGGCGTGCCCTGGGCACACCGTTCGGCCGTACCGGGCGGCATCCGTCGCTCGGCCTGGTCGTCGGTTCGGGTCCGGGGGAGTGGCTCGTCCTCGGCCCACCCGACTCGGGTTCTCGGCTGCGCGACGAGCTGAACCGGATCGCTCACGAGTCCGGTGAGTTCGCGTCGGTGGTCGAGCTGACCCACGGTCGGGCACTGGTCCGGTTGCGCGGTGCCGACTCGGCTGCGCTGCTGGCCAAGCTGTGCGCCGTCGACCTCGCCGACACGGTGACCCCGAACGGTGCCGCGTTCCGGTCCTCGGTCGCCAGAATCACGACCGACGTGGTCCGCGACGACGACGCGGGCGTGCGGTCCTATCTACTGCACTGCGAGCGCTCCTCGGGCCAATACCTGGCCGAGTGCCTGCTGGACGCGGGCGCCGAGTTCGACATCGACATAGACGCGTTCACCTCGCCCGGTATCTGACAGGAGTGATCATGACCGTGCAATCGACGGTCCAGCGCAGTGCCAACCCGGACCGCAAGGCCTCCTTGACCCCGGGCCTGCCGGAAGACCTCGGCAGGCTGACCGCGTCCTGCCAGGACCGGCCAGGGATCGTCGCGGCGGTGACCGCGTTCCTGCACGCGCGAGGCGCCAACATCGTGCAATACGACCAGGAAACCACCAACGCCAGCGGCGGCCGATTCTTCCAGCGGCTGGTCTTCCACCTACCGGGGCTCACCGAGGCGTTGCCCGAGCTGGAGCGGACATTCGCCGAGGAGATCGCAGGCCGGTTCGACATGACGTTCCGGTTGCGCGACGTGTCAGTGCCGCCGAGGGTCGCGGTGTTCGTGTCCCGCTACGACCACTGTCTGCTCGACCTGCTGTGGCGGTGGCGGCGCGGTGAGTTGCCGATCGACATCGTCCAGGTGGTGTCCAACCACCCGGACCTGGAGGTCGAGGTCGCCGGGTTCGGGGTGCCCTACGAGCACATCCCGGTGACCAGGGCGACAAAAGCGGATGCCGAGCAGCGTCAACTCGACCTGCTCGCCGGGCGGGTCGACCTGGTCGTGATGGCCCGCTACATGCAGATCCTCTCCGGCGACCTCCTGGAACGAATCGGCGTACCGGTGATCAACATCCACCACTCGTTCCTCCCCGCGTTCGCCGGTGCCGGGCCCTATGAGCGGGCCAAGGAACGCGGCGTGAAGTTGATCGGCGCGACCGCGCACTACGCCACCGAGGACCTGGACGAAGGCCCGATCATCGAGCAGGACGTCATCCGGGTGTCGCACCGGCACAGCTCTGCCGACCTGGTCCGACTCGGCGCCGACATCGAACGGAGCGTTCTCGCCCGCGCGGTGACCTGGCACAGCGAAGACCGGGTACTGGTCAACGGTCTCACGACGATCGTCTTCTGAGGAACCGAGGAGTTTGAGCATGTCCGCGCTGATTATCGACGGTAAGGCCGCCGCCGCCGAACTGCGGGAGGAGGTCACTCGGGAGGTCGCTCTGCTCGAGGAAGCGCCGGGGCTTGCCACTCTGCTGGTCGGAGATGATCCGGCATCGGAGATTTACGTACGGAACAAACGTCGGCTGTGCGTCAAGGCGGGCATGCGGGATCTGCATCGGCATCTGCCGGCGGAGATCTCGCAGGTGGAGCTGGCCGAGATCATCGACGAGCTGAACGCCGATCCGGCGGTGACCGGAATTCTGCTGCAGCTGCCGCTGCCGAAACATCTGGACGCGGTGGACCTGCTCGCCCGGATTGACCCGGACAAGGACGTCGACGGGCTCACCGAGACCAGCGCTGGGCGGCTCGCGTCGGGGGTGACCGGACTACGGCCGTGCACGCCGGCCGGGGTGATGCGCTTGCTCGACAGAGCAGGTGTGCCGCTGGCCGGCGCAAATGCGGTCGTGGTCGGCAGGTCCAACCTGGTCGGCCGGCCGCAAGCCCAGCTGTTGTTGCAGCGAGACGCCACAGTCACGATATGTCACCGCTACACCAGGGACCTGCCGGTGATCTGCCGTCGGGCCGACGTGCTGATCGCGGCCGCCGGCGTACGCCACCTCATCGGGCGCGACGCGATCAAGCCCGGCGCCACAGTGATCGATGTCGGTATTCACCGCACCGAGACCGGTCTGTGCGGCGATGTCGACACCGCGGCGGTTCTGGACGTTGCCGGGGCGATCACCCCCGTTCCCGGCGGTGTGGGACCAATGACCATCGCCATGTTGCTGTGGAACACGGTCGAGGCAGCTCGCCTCAGAACAGCCGCCTGACCGGTTTTCGCCGCAACGCCGTCAGCCCCAAATTGACCACGGCTTCAGGATAGGAATGGATGACACGAATGCGTCTACCGACCAATTACCGCACAAGACCGGTCGTGGAGGCAGGAGCGAGCGCCCGGACCTTCCTAAGCTGGCGAAGTACCTGCTCGACGTTCAGGTCTCCACGAAAGTGACCGCGAAAGCCGGTCTGCCTCCACGGCGACGACGCCAAGTCGGGAGGCTGCAGGTCATCTCATACGGGGCTGGCGAAGTGGTTCATCATTGTGGCCGAGTCTCGCAACAAGGCCGACTCCGGCACTACCCACTCCAGATCTTGAATGTGTTGCAGGTAGGTGCGGGGTGCCTAGCTGGTGACGCCCTTTCAGGGGGCCGGGCCGGTATACGCCAGAATCCTGCCGCTAGGGTCAGCCTCCAACGCCGTGGCCTGGGCAGGTGATCCGATAGCGCTGCCGTGGGAACGGGGATTTTGACGGTTCTTGTGAGCCATCGCCGCATTTCAGAGGGACATCCGCGCTGTTCTGCCAGCGGTGAACCCCGGCCCGACCGGGCTCGACGATCACTAAAGTCCAGTCTCATGACGACGATTACAACGCGCACGGTCGAGTACCCGGCCGATGGTCTGACGATGATCGGGCACCTCGCACTCCCGGCCGGGGTCGACCGCCGGCCAGCGGTGCTGCTCGGGCCAGAGGGCATGGGGCTCAGCGACGTCGAGCGCCGCCGGGCCGATGCTCTCGCCGAGCTGGGATACGTAGCGCTGGCCTTCGACCTTCACGGCGGGCGCTATTTGGGTGACCCCGAGGAGATGCTGGCCCGTTGCATGCCGCTGCTCGCCAACCCCGACCGGATGCGGGGCATCGGTCATGCGGCGCTCGACGTGTTGCGCGCCGAACCGCGGACCGACCCCGACCGGATCGCCGCCATCGGCTACGGCACCGGGGGCGCCGTCGGGCTGGAACTCGGGCGCGACGGCGTCAACCTGCGCGCGATCGGGACAGTCAACGCGCTGACCACGGGCCGACCGGGCGAGGCGGTGCGCATTCGCTGCCCGGTGTGGGCCGGGGTCGGGTCGGAAGACCCGATCATGCCGCCCGCGCAACGGGGTGCGTTCACCGCCGAGATGCAGGCCGCGGGCGTCGACTGGCGCCTCGTGGTCTACGGCGGCGCCTTGCACGCCTTCCACCACCCGCCGGTCGACCACCCCATGGTCCCCGGCGTCGGCTACCACCCACGGCACGCGCAGCGAGCCTGGCGCGACGTCGTCGACCTGCTCTCCGATTGCCTGCCCGTGACGGAGGATCTGGTCAGTCCAAGCTCGGCCACCCGCTGACCAGTGCTTACCGGTCACTACGGCACATTTCTGGCGTGCTCCGGTCCCGTCGCTTCCTTCAATGCCGCAGGACGCCGACGACAGTCGGGACCTGCGCTTCCGGATTCAACGTGCTGGCCCGACCCGACCTGCTGTCGGCTATCGGTCGGCGGGTCTCGTCACAGCGCTCGTCGCCGGGCACAGACTGCGCGTGCCACGGACTCGTCGGGTTGAGCTGTCTGAGCGACGGGCTGATGCTCTGCAGGGGTAATCACTCTCGCAGCGTGTGCGGCTCGTCGACTTGTGGCAGCGATTGTGAGGATGGCGATCGCCCGCGGTGAGACGATCACAGTCCGCCGGTCGGCCCAAGAACATCCACTGGCGGCGCGTCCGGCGTGCTGATCGCCCGAGCTGGTTCCCCTCGGACCGACCGCCGACTCGGCGAGCACCCGGGGGCGGTCATAGCCCGACACTGACCGTGGGTGACACTGAGGATCATGGACGGGCCCATTGGCCTCGGTTTCGCATGGCTGGCGCTGCTCGGGCAACGCCTCGGTCTGGCGCACCCGGACGACCCTACGCACGCGGTCCCCGCCGCCATGTCTGCCCATGGCTTCCGACGCGGCGAACTCCACCGGTCGCCCAGCTCAGATTCGGGGTTGGTTCCTGATCAGCGCAAACCCATCGAACCTCGCGATGCATGACCAGGCTGACACGGAGCCGGTGGGATCACCAGATGTCCCCGGGCCTTATCCAGGACGACGTAAATCGACTACGGCGGTGTATTCCGGTCCGGCCTGGGTACTCAGCTAAGCCTGGGTTTTGATCCCTACGGTTGCCTGGAGGATCCGATGCTCGCCATCGTCGCCGCGGTTTTGTTCCTTATCGCCCTGATCTTCGAGCTTGCCGGCATCACACTGAGCGTGGTCACCGCGACTGTACTGCTGACCGCCGGGCTGCTCTTCTTGGCGCTATTCCTAGCCGGCGTGGGTGGGGGTGCCCGGATTGGCCGGCTCTGACCGCCCCGCGGCAGTTCCCAGGCAAGAGCCGAGTGCTCGCGCTCGCGGAGGACGTGGCGTGTGTGTGCCGTGCGTTGGGTCTGCGTGCGTTGGTCCCCACCACCGTCCGCCCGCGCACCAGGTTGCGCCCGCTTAGCCGCACTCACGGGGAGGCCGGCGGCGTGCGCACAACCCACGACTACGCAAGATCGTCCAGAGGGCAAACGTGGCCTGACGCAGCACTGGCGGATCGACCGGCGGGCGGCGCGAGCACCGTCCGGTCCCGCACGTCTGCTGCGGTCCTGATGGCGAATTCGCTGATCAGCCGCAGCGCGTCGCCCGCCCACGCGGGCAGGTTGCGGTCCCGGGCTTCGTCCTCTCGGGCCGATACGCCAACCCTTCCGTAAAGCGCACGATCGCCTTAACCGCGATGTAGCCCATCACGCCGTGACGTGACCCGGAAGGACGGAAAATCCCGCATGAAGGCAGTCGTGTACCACGGCCCCCGAGACGTCCGAGTGGAGCAGGTGCCGGACCCCAGGATCGAGAAACCGACCGACGCGATCGTGCGCATCACGAGCACGAACATCTGCGGTTCGGACCTGCACATGTACGAGGGCCGGACCAGCTTCGAACCGGGGCGGGTGTTCGGCCACGAGAACCTCGGCGAGGTCGTCGAGGTCGGCAACGCCGTGGAGAGGATCAAGGTCGGCGACATGGTCTCCGCGCCCTTCAACGTGAGCTGCGGACACTGCGGCAACTGCGAGCGCCAGCTGACCAACTACTGCCTGACCGCCAACAAGCCCGGCATCGCCGGGGCCGCGTACGGGTTCGCCGACATGGGCCCCTGGCAGGGCGGACAGGCCGAGTACCTGCGCGTGCCGTGGGCCGACTTCGATGCCCTGCGGCTTCCCGAGGACGCCCGCGACCGGCAGAACGACTACGTGATGCTGTCCGACATCTTCCCGACCGGCTGGCACTCGACCGAGATGGCCGGGCTCTACCCCGGCGCCACTGTGGTGATCTACGGCGCCGGCCCCGTCGGGCTGATGGCCGCGCTCTCGGCCATCCTGAAGAGCGCGTCGCGGGTGTGGATCGTGGACCGGCATCCCGACCGGCTCCGGCTCGCCGAGGAGATCGGCGCCATCCCGATCGACGACTCCAAGCTCGACCCCGTCCAGTTCGTGCTGGACCAGACGAACGGATGGGGAGCCGATTGCGGGTGCGAATGCGTCGGATACCAAGCGCACGATCCAAAGGGTCAAGAGCACAACAACGACACGCTCGACAAGCTCGTCCGCTCGGTGAAGTTCACCGGCCGGATCGGCACGGTCGGCGTCTACGTCCCGCAGGACCCGAAGGCCCCGGACGAGTTCGAGAAGCAGGGCAAGGTCCCGTTCGACTTCGGGCTGCACTGGTTCAAGGGCCAGTCGCAGGGGACCGGCCAGTGCCCGGTGAAGCGGTACAACCGCAACCTGCTCAGCCTCATCCAGGAGAACAAGTGCACGCCGTCCTGGATCGTGTCCCACGAGTTGCCACTCGAACGCGCCCCGGAAGCGTACAAGGCCTTCGACGCTCGCGAGAACGGCTGGACGAAGGTCGTGCTCAAGCCGCAGATGTCGGCGAGCTGACCCCACCGCACGACGAAGGGCCGCACGACGAAGCCAAGCCCTCCGCGCCGCCTCTCCGCGGCCGGAGGGCCTTCTCCGACACCGCGGACGCGCCCTGGACCTTGATCAAGGGCAACGACAAGAAGCGCGCTCGGCTCGAGGCCGTGCGCTACGTGCTGTCGTGGAGGCCCGGGACTCCCGAACGCGCGGCCAGCCGCCAGTCGGCTCGGGCCAGCAGCTACCAGCGCATTCGGGAGTTGCCGACGCACTAGCGGGAAGCGGCGATGCTCAGACGCGGCCATCGCCGGGCCAGACCACACCGAGGAGTCTGAGCTGGCAGCAGGATCCAGTTCACCCTCGTGCGTCCGGTTGGGGCTGGCCGTAGATACGGGAGCCCTGCTCGTCAACTGCGGGCGAACTCAAGGGCTTCGCGCGCCAGCGCAGACCAAGCAAGCTCGGACCCTGGATCGAGGCTGAGCCATTCCTTGAAGGGCGTGCGCTTGGTCGGAGACGGCCGCCTCTCAGCAAGGCGACGATCTTTCCGTTGAACCGCAGCGCCGACCGCGCGTGCCCGCTACCCGGCGGCGTGCCGCTTCTGGACGTTGGGGCCGACGCTACGGGCACGACGTAACGAACGAGGTGTTCTGGGTGCGCCAACGAGATTAGCAACACCAGCCCCAGCGGAAGGTCGATCTAGCCGGCGGCCACTTGAGTCCGCTGCACCGACGCCGCCGCGGCGACCGGCGCCGTGACGAACAGGGCGAGAGTGTGGGTCCGCCCAACCCCACTCCGGCCCTTGCACGGTGGCCAGTACCAGCGTGCTCACCGCAACCAACAATGTGAACTGCGGAACTACCAACGCACCGACCGGCAACTCGCATTCCGAGGGCCCTGAGGTCCGCGGCATCGCTCACCGGCTCCGCGACTCGGCGCCAGCGGTGCCGTCACCGGGGCGGGTGACATCGTTGTTCGCCCACTACCTCCACATCCGCGACACCTGCAAACCGCCGCCGCCTACGGGATGCGCATCGACCGGCCCGAGGACGCCCTCTCTACCCACCCGAGCATGGACACTGATCACGAGAAGTTCCAGGTGATCTTGGCCGACTGGTTGCCGTTGACCTACGCCCTCAACGCGGTCAACCGCAGCATGGGCCGCGATGACTTCGTCCTGAGCCCCACCGTCGTCGAGAAGCTCACCTGGGTACACCGCACGACCATCGCCACAGCCGAAACGACAACCCACCACCGCAGCGGCGGCCCACACTGACCACCAGCCGGCCAGAACGCCAGCACGGGGTGCTCGGCGGCCACCGGGGCGCCGGGGCAACCGGGGGTGGTCACCGGAGTGTTCGGGCGCGGTCATGGCCAACGTCGATCCGCCTGGCATGGAGCTGCCGTCGGAGCATTATCGGCGTGTCCGGGCGTCGATGTAGCGGCGGTGGGGCGGTCAGCTGAGTAGGGCGTCAGCCACCTTCTTGACGGCTCCGGGCTGCGCCGGAGACCTGGGCGCCTTTTTCTTTGTGGCCAAAAGACGCTCGCCGATTTCCTGCAGTTGTGCGCGGCTCAAACTTTCCCGTACCTTCGGGAACCACTCCTGTTCCTCTTCTTCGATGTGGTGCGTGACGTTCTCGATCAGCACGGTGGTCTTGGCGTCGAACCGTTCGTCGTCCGGGCCCATCGCGGCCAACTCCATGCACAGCACGTCAGCGACATGGTGCTCCTCGTAGGACTCGAGCACATCGTCTTCGACGGCCGGAAGCAAGTTTCGAACGTCGGGATACATGCACTCATTTTCGATGTATGTGTGGATCGTGAGCGCTTCGATAATCTTGGTGACGATCTTGGCCTTGGTTTTTTTCGCGTTCGGTCCTGCTTCCTGGAAGTCGCTGAACAGCTTGCGGATGTGCTTGTGGTCGTCCTTGAGGATGACGATGGCGTCAGTCGACAAAATAACTCCCATGGTTTGGTTGAGAACGGATGCAAAGATGGTCGTTTGAACGCGGCAGATTACGGGGTGCCGGTTGCCGGCAGAGCGTCGAGTACCGCTTTGAGCTTGCCCGGCTGAGCCAGCTTGGCCACGCCGTCTCGAAGCGCGCAAGTGGGCGCGGCTGCCCTCGGACTCGGTCAGCCTCCTTGGTCGCCCGCGGTCACGTTCGGGCTGTCTTCCGTGGAGTCCTGCGGGTTGATCCCGGTCGAGTCCTCGCCGGTTGACGTGCCGGTCGGGCGCTGCGCCGGGCCTTTCGTTCCGGTGTCTTCCCGGCCTGCCTCCTTACCCTCCTTGGCGGCGAGTTCTTCACCTCCGGTGCTGGTGGATTCGCCGACTCCCAGCGGCGTCGCCGCGGTGGTGTCGGTCGGCGGCACACCTTCGCGTTCCTCTTTCGACACCGGAGTGGGTGGGCCGGGCTCCCCACCGTATTCGTCGGCACGGAACGCCTTGCCCACACCGTCGGCCGCCGCCGCCTGGGCCTCTGGCGAATCGTCGCGGTTGTAGGGAGGTGTTAGTCCTTGCGGTTCCGCGGTGCCCCCGGGGTCGGGTTCTGGGCCACGACTGGACCTGCCACCGGGTTGCCCCTGGCTCATCTGCTGGCGCTGGGCTTGCGGTTCGTCCCCGGAGTTTGCCATCTCGACCTCCTTGTCGGCGGGCTCCGGGCGTACCCGCCCAAACATCGAACGAAACCGATGCGCCTGGGCACGAGCTGGCCGGCGGGGCCACGACATTGGCAACGTGGCCCCGCCGGGTGAATTGCCTGGATCTCGACATGGCACTTCCGACGTTGACTCCCGAACAACGCGCTGAGGCGTTGGAGAAGGCAGCGGCCGCTCGTACCGCCCGGTGTGCGCTGCTGGACGAAGTCCGAGGTGGCAGGGCCAGTGTTGCCTCCGTCTTCGCCCGCTCCGCTGTCGACCCCATCGTGGCCAAGACGAAGGTCGAGGCATTGATTCGAGCGGTGCCGGGATATGGGCCGGCCAGGGCCTCCGCGGTGCTGAACAAGGTGGGTATCGCGCCGACGAACTGAGTCAGGACGCCCGGGAAGCTGAGGAGAAGTTGCGGCTATCCGATCGCGGCATGGCGATGGACCCCGAGGAGATACCGCACGGAGCCCAACAAGACCCCAAGGACGACACCGTGGGCACACTGGCGCATCACGACGACTAGCCAGCCGCAGATGACCCCGGCCTAGGTCGGTCAGCCCTGCTCCACCCGTGTGCGCAGTTCGGTCAGAGTTCGGGCCAGGATCCGGGAGACATGCATCTGGGACAGCCCGAGCCTGTCCGCGATCTGTGATTGGGTCATGTTGGCGTAGAAGCGCATCACCAGGATGGTGCGTTCCCGTGCGGGCAGTTTGGCCAGCAACGGCCCGAGGGTCTCGTGGATCTCAACCCGGGCCAGGTCCGGGTCGTCCTCGCCGAGTTGATCGATGGTTGTGTCGGCGTCGTTGTCGGAACCCTCAAGGCTTTGGTCCAACGACGCGGTGGCGTAGGCCTGGCCGGCTTCCAGTCCTTCGAGGACTTCCTCGGTGGAGATTTCCAGGTACTTGGCGAGCTCGCTGGGTCGGGGGGCTCGGCCCAGCTGCGAGGCCAAGGTTGTGCTGGCGCGGTTGATCGACAGGTGCAGGTCTTTGAGCCTGCGCGGCACTCGCATCGACCAGGTACGGTCGCGGAAGTAGCGGCGGATCTCACCCTGCATCGTCACGATGGCGTAGGCCAGGAACGAGGAGCCGTAGTCGGGGTCGAACCGGTCGATGGCCTGCAGCAAGCCCAGGGCCGCGATCTGGGTGAGGTCCTCGAGGGGTACGCCGCGATGGGAGTAGCGGCGAGCCAGATGGTGGGCGACGGGAAGATAACCGTTGACCAGCTGTTCCCGCAGCCGAATCCGGGCCGGCTCGTTGGTGGGCAAACGCAGGTACTGGGTCAGCACCGGAGCCAGGTATTCGTACTCGTCATCATCGTGGTTAGCTGCGCCGACGTGCGTTACTCGGGTGACTGGCGTGTCCCGGTCGCGGCCTTCGGCGGTCGTCATCGCGGTCAGGGTGCTGTCTTAGTTGCACGGATCTGCCGCACTTCGATCTTGGCTGGGCTCGCCTGGAACGAGCAGTGCGATGGCTGCTCCTGATCGGCCAGGCGAAGCAGGCAGCCGCAGGCTTCGTCCACGGCCATGCGTAGGTCGTCGATGCCATCCAGGGTGAAGTCTGCTCGCCCGGCGAGATCCGCCGCCATGACCCGTATCGTGGGCACAAACCAGGCTTGGGCGGGACCGCACACACTGATCCGACGTGATGTCAGCTGGTGCGGTGCACTGCTGCCCGGTGCGGCCGCGGCGTCGGTCGGCACCTGAGACTCCTCTCTCAACTGTGTGTCTGCGCTGAGTAATCGGCCCTGGGTCGATCGTTCGGGTCGCGGCTGCCCGCGGTGTCTTTCCGATCTGTCAGCCTCGAGGTCGGGGTGATCCCGCGGCGTCCAGACATGGGCCGCGGTCGGCGGTGTATTGCTGTTTGTCGATGTCTAAGCACCGCGCATCGGTCCACGCCACCGTCTCCGGTCCGTCGTGGCCGGCGAGCACGGTAATCGTGACGGCGTCCGCGTCGGGGATGAGTGCGACCGCGTTGGCCGCGATCCGCCGCCGGGTTGTTGCCAGGGGAATCTCCGCGGCGACGATGTCGCGCAAGCCCGCCAGGGCATCGGTGATGACGTCCAACCGGGCGGGGGCGTCAGGGTAGTCAGTGCTCAACTGTTGACCAGTCCGATGTCGACCCCACGGCGCGGTGCCGTGTGGGGCTCGTCCGCCACGTAGTGGAGAACGGCCTCACCGGCTGTGCGCTCAACCAGCGGGACCTACCTCTGGCGGTGATCCGAAGCCGCCAGAACATGCTGGACGGCCCAACGCACAGGTCTACCTGCCGGGCCCCGCTCAACCAGCCGAGTCCCGCCGGCCCACTGTGTTGATCCGTCGTACCACCAGTGTGCTCCACACCCTCGGACTGTGCCCGCCCACCTCGGCAACAACCGAGAGCAGTGGTGTGACGGCTACCAGTTCTCGTCGTGGGTAAGCCGATGGTGGCGGAACCGGCTCCCGCCAAGGGCGAGGTAGTCGTGCCAGAGCCGCCGCGGGCTCAGCTCGCTCATCGCCAGGCCCGACCGAAGTGCCATGCCCGAAGCTGACTGTTCTTCAGATTCGCGGGGTTCCTGGGCCATAAAGTTCCTACCCCCCACGGCGAAACCGACAAACTGGACGCCGTGCGCCCCGACCGTGCCGGGCAGCCCGGGTCGGCACGGCCGGGCGCGGAGACTAGTCAGTAGCGAGGCCGGTTGCGAGCGGCGGCCCACTCAGCGGGGCACGCCTCCACGACCGCGTCCACGGACGCCACCGAAGATGCCGGTGGCAACGAACAGTACGACGCCGACGATGGCGAGCCACAGCATCGACTTGACCGCGAAGCCGACCACGGCCAAAACGACCCACAGCACCAACAAACCGATGATCAAACCCATGATGCACCGCCTCTGACCGGGAGACCCCAGGTGGGGCCACAGCGGCGGATTCCCGCGGCGCCACGGTTTCACACCTACGAACACCCACACCGACAATCCATGAGCCCAGAACGGTTGGCGGTGGGCCGGTGTTAGCCACGTTCGCCGAGGTCGTTCCCGGTGCGTTCTCGGTTTGCAACGATCGGAGTAGGTCGGCGACGCCGCCCTGTGCCCGGCCATGGGTTCTGGCGCTGGTACGCACCCGCAGATCGCTGGGTTGGCGTAACCGGCAGCCGGAAGCGGACATGGCCGTCCACAGTTGTCGCTCCTCGCCGTGGCCGTGTGTGGGGAAGCCGCCGCAGCGCAGGTAGGCATCCGCGCGGACGCCGAGGTTCGCAGCGTAGAGGTGCTCGTGCGCGGCTCCGCGCATACCGGCGGCCACGATCGCGCGGTAGCGCCGCCGTGTGTACTCGTCCAGCCCGGATTCGTCGGCCAGATCAGCCAAGCCCGCAACCCCGTGTGCGCCGGCGGCGGCGTAGCGCAGCTCCGCCGCGGCCTAGTGCGGGGGCACCACGGTGTCGGCATCGGTGCTGAGCAACCACACCCGCTCAGCTCATGCGCGCAGTCCGCGCAACAGCTCACTCACGCCCAGGTCACGCACAAATCCCACCCCGGTCCCGGCCGGGCGACACGAGATCGTCAAAGCTCGAGCGCCCGGCCAGGTCCGCAGGTCTGTGGCAACCAATTGTGGCGTCCGATCGCGGCAGCGATCCAACACCACGATCACCTCGACATGGATTTCCGCCGGCAGGAGAGCGAGGGCCGCGCGGACGCTGCGCAGGCACCCGCCAATTCGGGCTTGCTCATTGTGAGCGGGGACCACCACACCGACCGATTGATCACTAGCACCTCTCGATACACCCACGGTCGCAGGTCACATCGGCGTCGATGAAACCCTGTGTTCCTCACTCGCCACCGGCGTGACGATCAGAGAAATCGGTCAGCTGCCCTGGTGCTTGGCCTCGACACCCTCATGGCCTTCGGCCTTTTTCTCATGCTTCTCCGCCTCGAGACGAGCGCTCTCGGCCTTGTCCTGCTCGTCAGCCTTGCGCTGTTGGGCCTGTCCCTCGGTGCGAAGGTCATCGCTGCCGGTGACGCTCCCGGCCGCTTCCTTGGCCTTGCCTTTTGCTTCCTCCAGTGCACCCACAGGGAGCCCTCCTTCGGTCTTGTCATGATCTCCGATGATCCAACGCGGAGTGCATACCCAACCTCGGGCGCCTTAAGCCCCGCCCGTCCACGAGGGCCGCGGTATTTCGGGTGGACTCCTCCCGTGACGGGCGTGTCCGTAGCGTGGCAACAAGCCCGGCCAGACAGGACCGACCGTCGTGCCGGGTTATCTGAGCTTTGTTTGACCCGAATGAAAGGGGGCTATGCAGGCATTGAGAGTTGTATCGGCTGGTAGGAGCGAGACATGCAAGCGGGTGGCGGGTTGACATCGGGTTTGCTCATCGAGGAGTTGGGCCTCCACGCCGGGCCCGCGGTGTGGGGGTACCGCGACGCCGTCGTGGCCGCGGCCGCCGACCTCGGTGTCACGGTCGATCATGATCTCGGGCTGGTTCAGATCGGCCTGCACCTGGCCGCGGCCCCGGGGTGGGCGGTGGGGTGGCGCATCGATCACGGCTGGTATCTCGTGCGTCAGCCTCGCGTGGGTGAGCCACCGGCGGTCGGGCCCACGTTGTACCGAATCGCCGATGACATTGTGGATCAATTGGTTCCAGCGCCGAGTGCGGTCGCGCGGTGGCTGCACGAGGTGAGTAACCAGCGCCTGGTCGGTACCGATCACGCCGAGGTAGGTCCGGTGTCGACAGATCAGTGGGCCACCGTGTTGGGCCGGTTGCGTAGCTATCTTCCGCACGATCGGAGTCCGGCCTATAGCTGGTCGGATGACCGTCCGCTGACTCGGGCGGACCACCACGTCGCCGGCTAACAGTAACGACGGGCAGTGGCGCCACTCGCCCGGCGAAGAGTTCACAGCACGATCCGCCGCTGGGTTGAGCCTGATACTGCTCAGCTCCTGGCTGGCAACCCGAACTCGGCCAGCGCGATCGCCAGGCTGCACTCCGCCCTCGGGGAACCGTGTTGATGTTGCTGATCCCAGTCTCAGGAAGGGGTGTCGAGCTCACCGTTCCGGGCATCCGGAGCTACGAACCTTCCCCTTCTTGATGGCGACAGGCGGAATCGGCTACCACGTCGTCGCCCCACTCGACCGGGCCACAGGGTTCGACGAGGTCAGGGACCTCGTTCGGGACCTGTCCGACATTCTCGCCGCCCGGAGCCGGACACGCTGACGACCCAACAGCGCAAAGTGAAACGCGGAAACCACATCTTCCTCGAACCAACCGCAACGCCTGTGGCCAGACCGCCATCGCCCACGAGTAGCCCCCCGGGCCCCCAGGCCGCAGCGCTTCGGCATCCGTGACTAGCGGCGTCACGTTGTGGGGCACCTTGTGCGTCGCCGGGCGGTTGCCCCTCGATGGAGGTGGTGTCGCTGCAGCGCCGCGACCGTCTGTCGCAGCCTTCCGTGCGCTCGTCTCGTGACGGGGTATCCCCGCAAATCTGGGGCTTGACGGTGGCGGATGCAGGTGTTAGGAAGTGCGCCGTCAGAGACAGTGACCCGTCAGAAGAGCGTCGCGCGAGGCGACGCGGCAGCAGTGGTGCACAACGGATTGTGGGAGGTTGAGGAACGGTCCGAACGGAGGCGGTCGCCGGCGGTTCCGCGCCGCACGCCAGACTCAGGACAGTTCGTCCCTCTGAGTGGGCCGGCCCGGCCATTTCGCTGGGCCGGCCCCCTTTCCATGTCCACGTCTAATAGGGCGCCGGAATGTTGCGCGCACTACGCGAAGTCGGCATCTCGCCTTCGCCTTGGGTAGCGACCAACACCGGTGACGGCGCAGCTAGAGTGACCCCGTTGACCTGGCGATTTGTTCGGATAGGTGGCAGCTTCACGCCGGGACTTCACATGATCCCAAGAGCGAATGTGACGGGCATCACGGCTCGGTTGACACCTACGATCGGGGCTGTTAGAAATTCCACCCGTAAGCAAGCGGGCAACGCGGAAGCGCCAGCACCACCAGGGCGCAAAGCTTAGGTTCGCAAGGGATCACAAGAGGTTGAGCAACGGTCTAGATGGAGGTGGTCACCGCGACGTATCGGTGTACATCGGATTCAGGATCGAAGTCAAGAATAGTTTGATGTCCTCCCTCTCGTGGGCCGGCCCGGCGATTACGCTGGGCCGGCCCCTTTCTTTATCTAGGCAATAGCTCGGCGGTGGTCGTCCGCTGGGCGCCCCAATCGGGTCCCCCGATTGCAGCGGTACGCGCCAGCCACTAGAACAGGACGAGTCGTTCCCCGAGACGACTACCGGGCCCGGCTACCGCGTCCGCGTGGTCCGATCCCCAGCGACCAGCGACCAGCGACCAGCGGCACGCGTAGCGCCCGCTGGCCTCGGCCCATGACCGACGGCAACTCAACCACATGCAGGGCAGGCGCGAGGCCGACCCGGCCGCTCAGTCGGCCAGCAGCGTTGCCGCCCGGGCCGCGCTACCGTCCGAGGTCGGGTCGTGTTCGAGCCCGCGGTGCGCGTTATCGCCCGCGTTGAAGAGCGGAACCGGTGAAGTGGGTAACCGCCGCGGCTCACCGGCGCGATCGAGGGGCAGTAGGCCGTCAGGGTGTGCGAGTTGTTGGCCGAGAAGGCGGCCTGGGGCGCCACCCGCGACACGGGGTTAGCTCGTGAAGCCTCCGGGAACCCGATGGCCTAGGAGGGACGAGTTGTTGGGCCGGGTCAGCACGAGCCTGACACGGACAACCGGAGGTGGGTGGATGATCGGATCGGCATTGCGCCAGCGGTTGGCGGTCAACACTTCTGCCCCGTCGGCGGCTCGACGATTGTTGCGTGAGTGGCTGGCCGCGCTGCGCTGGCCTGTCGAGGGCATCGACGATCTGGTGTTGGCGGCGAATGAGGCGGTGTCGGACGCGGTGCAACACCACTACCCCGACGGCTCCTCGAGGGTGGCGATCCGTTTCGATGCCGACGTGGCGATCCGGATGGATGAAACCAGCCAGGTCGTGATCACTGTGGTCGATGGCGGCCGGTGGCAACCACCACCGGCCAGCTCAGGCTTCCGTGGGCGGGGGATGTTTGTGATGCGGGCGGTGTGTGAGTCCGTGCAGTTCCATGCCACCGACACTGGTACCCACGTCGTCTTGATCAGCTATCCGGTCCCGGCCAGATCATCGACCCCGTTGCCCGAGCCTCGCCCGCCTGCTCCTGGCCTAGAGTCGCCACCGCCTCGCTGACCGTCGGGTAGGTCTCAAACAACGTCCCAAGACCGGACGTTTCGAGCGCTCTTGCGACGATTCGGCTGGTGCCCGCAAGCGCGAACCTCGTCTTCGCCCCGCTCGTGGCGTGCTGATGCGCCTGAGTCAGCGCCGCCAGCGCCAAGGACCCGGCGAACTCGCAGTCGGTCGAATCGACCACCAGGGCCCGGTAGCTCACCGCCAGCTCCTGGGACAGCAGCTGTGACAAGGTGGGCACAGTCAACATATCCAGCTCACACCGCACCCTGATCACACACATTTCCCAGGCCGGGTGGGCCACGGAAAACTCAGCCGGCCCAGCCTCGGCGGCCGCCGCGCTCACGACCACCCTCCACATCGCTGGTACTGACCAGGTGGGCGGTGACCAGGTCGGTGCTGACCTGCCGACTCGCGCACCAGCGCGTTCTGCCAGCCCATGCCCACCACAACCTTCAACCTCGTATCGCGGAGCGCGACGCGCGCGGCAACCAGGTTATAACGGCAGCAGTCACTGTGTGCTTAGGATACTCCGTCACGGTGAATATCTGCTGTAGCAACTGCAGCTATCTTGCCGCTGTGTGTCCAGGTGTGGATACTTTGTGGTGTCCGCGAGGCGCGGACACCGAAGGCGTCGCAGAGCCAGTGATGAGGAGGAGAAGTAGCGATGCTGATGCGTACTGACCCGTTCCGTGAGCTGGATCGGTTGTCTCAGCAGTTCTTCGGCACGAACGGCACCTCGACGCGTCCGGCGGTGATGCCGATGGACGCCTACCGCGACGGCGAGCGGTATGTGGTGCACTTCGACATCCCCGGGGTGGACCCCTCGAGCATTGATCTGGATGTGGAGCGCAACGTGCTCACGGTGCACGCCGAGCGCAAACCCCCGATCGGCGAGGGTGTGGACTACCAGGTCGCCGAGCGCCCGCGCGGGGTGTTCAGCCGCCAGTTGTTCCTCGGCGACACCCTCGACACCGATCGCATCGAGGCCTCTTACGACGCCGGGGTGTTGACGTTGCGCGTCCCGGTGATGGAGAAGGCCAAGCCCCGCAAGATCGAAATCGGGGGTGGCTCCGGAGCCACCGCCATCGACGCCTAACTCCCCGCCTCAGTTCCGCGTTCGTCGTCTGTGCCGGTGAGGTGATCACGGTGTACTCGACAACAGCACACAACCCGCGACCGGAATCCCAGGACGAGTTTCTCGACCCGGACTGGGTCGAGCAGCAGTTCGCCGCGATCGTGGCGGCCAACTGGCCCGAGCGGGAGCAACCCCGGCCATACCGCCGCCGGCCCCGGACCGCGACGCTGACCCAGCGGCGGCACCGGCGGGCACAGCCCCTCCTGCCTCGCCCCCGCCCACCGCGAGGGCGGGACCTGGTCTGGGCTGATCCGGCGGACCCGCCGCGTCGGGAGCGATCCCCTCCGGGCACGAGGCACAAGCCTGGCTTGCGCGCGCTCGCGCGCGGGCGGTGATGGTGCACAGGACGAAAGGATGGTGATGGGATAGGTATGACGAAACCGGCCGGCAGCCCTGGCAGCTCGTCCCGCACCTGTGAATGTTCCCCGCGCGAACCCCACACGCCGATGCCGCTCGGTGTGAGGCACCGCGCACCGCGCCGCTGTGGCGTAGCTACGGCGGGACCGGCCCAGGTCCTCACGCTCCCTGACTGAGCGATCTGAACCCAGGGCACGGCCACCAGGAGTTAACCAGCCCGAACAACACAATCAGCGTGTGTCTGCACGATCCCGGCCGGGCCGGCCGCCGACAGCTGGCCTGCCCGGCCGGGTCATTCCCGCCGCCCCTCGTCGCTATCGAGGGTGTTCAGCACGGTCGCGTCACGACGCGTGAGATCGAAAGGTCATGGTGATGGGTGAGTTGACCCGGTCGCCTCAGGGCCGCCACTACCCGCCGCGGCCCGGTCACCGCCGCCGAGAGCGTTGCGAAACCGTCGCGCGGTTGCTGAGCGACTATGCCGACGCGGTGTCGGTCGCGGTACGCGCCCTGGGCTTCGCCGTGCGCGCCATCCAACGCGCCCCCGGCCCTGACCTCGAGATGCGCCTGGGCGTGGGTCGCGGGCCCGACCCCGCTCTCGAGGGCGGCGCGTCCCAGGTGCCCGATCAGGTCGAGCTGGCCTGGGCGGAAGACACCGGGTGGTCAGTCACATATCCCGGATGGGACACCGTGCCCGGCCTGACACGCTATTTGCATCTCGACCTTGCCCCGTCCCCCGATGCGGTGGCCCAGTTCCTGGCCGCCGTGCTGTTGGACGAAGACAACGCCGGCATGCCCTACCCAGCCTCGTTCCGGTTGCGCAGCCAACCGCTGCGCCCGGTCCTGGACGCCCTGGCCCACCACACCACCCACCCTGACCGCCCCCGACCCTCGGCGCCCGCGCTCTCAACCACCCACGCGGTTGCCTGAGACAAGCCGCACCGAGGGAGAAAGGCCACCGGCGGTCATGGGCTTGAACAGCGTCTGGCTACAGACCCTGGGTGACGGATTGATCCGCGCCGATCAGATCGTCGGCGTGCACGCCCGCCGCACCCCCGCCATCACCGGCAAACCCTCCCACTGGCTGCTCAACGTCGTCCTACCGTTGAGCAGCGGCAGTGGACAGCCCGACACCTGGGTCACCAGCCCGCTACACCGCACCCTGATCCAAACCAGCCACGAACCCCTCGACGCCCCCGAACACCTCACCCGGCTCCTGGCCCAACTCGACGCCGTCAACGCCGCCGGCACGATCACCACCACCCTCAGCGACCTCGAACCCCCGCCCAGCGCCGCGGCCAAGACCGAACCTGCACGAGCTGCGCCGAACACCGTTGCCAGTACCACAGTGCGGTTCCAATTCACCCCGTTCCGCGGCACCGACCCCGGACACCACTACGACCCCGACTACCTCTAACCGGCCCGACCACCCCCGGGCAGGCGCCCTGCCGGACAGCCAACGACCAGCCCAGGTATGCACTGCACAGATCAAAGAAACTGGAGTACCTGCTATAGAATAAAGGCGACGGGGAGCGGAGGTGGGCGCCGATGGGTCTGAACCGGCTCGACGACGAGGACTACCCGGCGGTCACCATGGGCCAGGCCGCCGAACTACTCGACGTCCAACCCGCATTCCTACGCAGCCTCGACGTCGGCAACGTCATCACCCCCGCACGCTCGAGCGGCGGTCACCGACGCTACTCCCGCCGCCAACTCGAACTCGCCGCCCGCATGCGGGCCCTATTCGACGAAGGCCTCACCCTCGACGCCGCCCACCGCATCGCCCAACTCGAAGACGAACTCGCCGACGCACGCAGACGCATCACCGAACTGGAAACCGCAGCTGGTGACGCACGCAGACGCTAATCACACTCATCCCTAAGTCGGTGCTGCCCCCCGCAGCGTTCCGATTGAGATGAGCAGTTAGCGGTCGCACCTTTACCGCCGGTCAGCTTGAGTCAGTGATCGCGTTGGGCCACGTCAGCCGAACGAGACGGTAAAACAGACTGGGCTGTTTAGGTCTGCGGTGGGCTCTTGAGGACTGCCCACACCGTTTTGCCGTTGTGATGTCGAATGCAGCCCCAGGAGTGGGCGACACTGGCGACCAGGTGCAGGCCTCGTCGATCGCCGGCTGGACCGGTGATCCGTTGAAGTCCTGTGTCGCTGGCCGGGGCTCGATCGCGTACCGCAATCCGGAGTTCGCCGTCGGCGAGGGTGCAGGTGAGGATACTTTCGGTGGCCGCATGGTCGACAGCATTGGCCACGAGCTCCATGGCGATCATGTCGGCTTCTACCGACACAGCATCGAGGTCCCACTCTCGGCAGACCTCGCGGATGGCCGCTCTCGCCAAAGTGTGGGCCTCCAGGGCGGCGGGCATCGGGTTCTCGCGGGCGAGGCGTTGCGGCCGTGATCGGAGCAGAACCGTGGCCGCGTCCCAGTCGGACGCCAGAGACAGGGCCCGGTCGATTCCGGCCAGTCGCAAAGCCTCGGTCAGCGTGGGATCCGCGCCCAGCAGAACCAGCCGGGCCAGCGGCCAACCGCCGGCCCGGGCCAGCACGCTCGGTAGCGTCGCAAGGGTGGCTACCTGACTCGTTGTCAGGCCCGACACGTCGAGCACGACCCGGCCCCGGTCCATCAACAGTGCGTACAGCGCCCGACCGAGCCGCGCGGCGCCGTCCTGGTCAAGCTCGCCGCGCGGCTGCAGCACGACACCCCCATGCCCCTCATGGACGTGGTGGGTAAGGCCGTAAGCATCCCCGATCACAACGATCCCCCCAGACTCAACCACCAGACACGTGCTCCCTGCGCAGCCGTACCCCCGTGGGCTTCGATGTACGCGCCGCAACTGGGGCTCATCGACCGGCGGTTTTGTTTCCTTGACCAGCCACGCCGAAACACTCTCCCGAGGAACTGTCGGTTCGGTCGACCTACTTAGCGAATGACCGGCTGCTCGTCGGGTTGGCTGATCACCCACAGCGCGTATATGACCCCGGGGATGTGGCCAAGAAGCCACAGCAGCAGGGCGATGAGCACCTGACGGTTCAACCCCTTCTTGAGGCCGACAGCCAAGGGAGGCAGGAGGAACGCGATGATGATCTCAACTAGCTTCACGACGGTCACTCTGGCGCAGCCGACCGGATAGCCGCAACGCGCGGGGTGTCCCTGGGGCTTGCGGGAGATCATCCGTGCTGCACCGTTTCGTCCCCTGCGGGAGATCAGCGTGCTGGTCGCGGCATGGAATCCAGCGTGGAATCCGCTTCCATGTTGCCCGTGGTCGTGGTGGCACGTGCCCCTCGTGATGCGTAGGTCCGGGGTTCGACTCCCCGAGGCGGCTCCACAGGAAGGCCAGGTCAGTGGTCCTCGGTCATGCGCTCGAGTTGGTCACGCGCCGACTGGTTCCCTGGCTGGGATCGTGGCGGTGGACGAACTTCCGCCCGTTGTGCTCGCGTCTTGGACACGTGGTGGCGCGGAGGGTTCTGGTCGTCTTCAGAGGTCAACACCGAGACTGTCGTTGCTGGTAGTGGCCTTGGTCTACATGGACGAACCGCCTTGTAAGCGATAGGTCGTCGGTTCGACCCCGACCACCGGCTCCAACTCTGAGCATCGATGTCGCCGGAACTGTGATCGTCATTCTCTCTGATGTGACGTCCCATGTGACGCGAGTTCGCTAGTACCGCCTGATGGCAGGGCGTCCGACCAAGGGTGCGAACCGAGCTCGAGGCACGTCAGGGCGAGCCCTCCGCGCTGGCATCGTTCGCGCCATCAGGCCGGCGGGGCCGACCGAGGTCTCCGACCCACCCCAAAGGAGCTTGACTGAACAGGTCTGTCTGGCTATTCTTCATTCAACTGAGTAGACAAGTCTACTCAGCCAACTTGAGGAGTGGCCATGAGTGAAGGTGCAGACCTGGGCATCCACCCGCGGGTCGCGCTGGTGACCGGTGCGACGTCGGGGATCGGGAAGGCGGCCGCACTCGCGCTGGCCGGCGAGGGGTTCCTGGTGCTGGTGCACGGGCGTGACGCGACACGGGGCGCGGCGACGGTGCGCGAGATCGAGGCGGCCGGTGGTCGTGCCCGATTCCTGGGCGCGGATGTGAGTGATCCTGAGGATGTCGCTCGCCTGGCCAGCGCGGCTGGTGAGGTGGACGTGCTGGTGAACAACGCAGGGTTCTCCTGGTTCGGTCCGAGCGCGGAGCTGGACACGGCGACGTTCGACGCCTTGTTCGCCAGCAACGTGCGCGCCGCCTACCAGCTGGTGGCTGCGCTCGCGCCGGGCATGGTCAAACGCGGTAGGGGCAGCATCATCAGTCTGGACAGCATGGCCGGACGGGTCGGGCTGGCCGGCGGCGCCGCGTACGGGGCGACCAAGGCCGCGCTCACCGCGATGAGCCGTGCGTGGGCGGCCGAGTACAGCCCGGCCGGGGTACTGGTGAACACGGTTGCTCCCGGCCCGGTCTACACCGGCGCGGACCCCGAACTGATCAAGCAGCTGGGCGACACCACGCTGCTGGGCCGCGCCGCGCGGGCCGAGGAAATCGGCGAGGTGATCGCGTTCCTGGCCTCGCCCAAGGCCAGCTACATCACCGGCGCGGTCATCCCGGTCGACGGCGGCCGCACCGCCATCTGACCAGAGTCCGCATGAGGATCTCTGCGCCGCCACGCACCCCGGCGACCAAGGACGACTCTGAGCTGAAGGGGAGTAGATCATGACTACGACGGGCAACGGCCGGGCAGCCACGTCGGCTCGACGTCGCGGGCGGCGGCGGGACGTCCACCCGGGCCAGGAGCCGATCGCCGCGCTCACGCCTGATCTTGGCCCGCTGCCCCCGATCCCCGTGATGCACGGAGCCGTCCTCGCGACCGATCCAACGCTGGTCATCGCCCGCCTGATCGCGCGCGCGTGGATGCGCTACCGGACTGACGGACATCGCACGCGACGTGGCAACGCTCGCTAGCTTCTGGGGCAGGTGCTGGGTTGTCCGGAATCGAGATTCCCGCGAACTTGTCCAGGATCTACCCGCACCTCGGAAAGCGAGGGACGATCTCACGGGACTCAGTGACAGGACATGCTCGGCGCTGGCCCTTAGCGGCATCGGGGTGGAAGGCGCGGTAAGGTAGACAGGTCTGTACGAAAGAGGTTGAGCTGATGGCCACCGAAACCACGCACAAGTCCGTACTGGACGCCACCCGCGAAGGCGGCGAGCAGCAAAGCCCACCGCATGGACGCCGCACCGCCCGTGAGCGCCTGCTGGCCGCGGCCAACGAGTTGTTCTACGCCGAAGGTGTGCAAACCGTCGGGATCGACCGGATCATCGAGCGTGCCGGGGTGGCCAAAGCCTCCCTCTACAACTCTTTCAGAAGCAAGGAAGACCTCGTCCAGGCTTATCTGCGATCACGGCACGACGGCACCAGCGAACGACTCACCGACGCGATCAACCAGCACGACGACCCGCGAGAGCGCCTCCTGGCCGTCTTCGATTCCCAGGCTCAACTTGTCGCCGAACCGGACTTCAACGGCTGTGCCATCGTCAACGCCACGACCGAAGCCCATGGCAGCCTCATCGACCAAGCCGCCGACGAATTCCGCGTCTGGGTCCGCACCATGTTCACCGACCTCGCCCAGCAAGCCGGCGCGAAGAACCCCACCCAGCTCGGCCAACAACTACACCTGGTCTATGACGCCGTCGCGCTCAGCGGCCGTATGGACCACGACCCCTCGATCGTCATCGCCGCCCGCGCCGCTGCCGAAGCACTACTCGACGCCGCCATCAAGCCCTGACCAGCAAACCAAGGCGAGTCCGACGCAGGCGGTAACCATCAGCAATTCGAACCGGCTGTGCCCAGCTCCGCCCGGTTCGCGGCTCACCCTTGCGATCGACACGATCGGAGCCCGCTACGTCTGGGAGATCCAATACTATCCGCATTATTATATTCCAGTGTCCGACGTTCGCATGAAGTTCCTGGAGGACGAGGATCACGTCCAGAAGTTGCAGTTTGGTTCCTCTCGCCTTTGCTCGTTGAAGTCGTCTAAACGCACATTGAAGTCCGTTGGCCGCCTTTACGATGCAGGTCCGGTCACGAATTACATGCGGTTCGAATGGGACGCGCTCGACTGGTTCGAGGAAGATGAACCGATTATCCTTCATCCGCGCAACCCATACGTGCGTGTTGACACGCTGCGCTCTCATCGCCATGTCAAGGTCGAGCTTGATGGCGTTGTGTTGGCCGATACGCACAGCTCAATCATGCTGTTCGAAACAGGCCTGCCCACCCGCTACTACATAGACCGCACCGATGTCGACTTTCGCACCTGGAGCCGAGTAAAGCCGAGAGTGTCTGCCCGTACAAGGGGGTCACATCGGGGTACTGGAGCGCCAGAATCGGCGATGCTGTGCATGCGGACATCGCCTGGGCCTACGACTACCCGCTGCGCGAGGTCGGCCCATCCCGGGATGTGCCGTATCCGATCGTTTTCGGACAGCAGGTTGACCAGGCTCGCCGACGACCGCGTAAACGTTCAATCCTAACCGCCATAGACGGTGGTCCATTGGTCAGTGCGCTCGTCGTACGCCGAGACTGGTTGCTGGTTCGGGTTCTCCAGCATCTGCTCCAGTCCACATCGACCAGCGCGCACCGCCTAGGGCAGTTGGGCGTACTGCTCGGCCGCGATCTCCAGCCACACCGGGCCGTAGCGAGGCATCTACAGCAGTCCTCATGCTCATCCCGGGCAACATTTCAGCCGGCCCAGACAGCGGACAACCGGGCTATGGCGCCGGCTGATCCGGGCGAAGGACGTGTGCGCCTGGTGATCCGCCGTCAGCGGCGGCCGGTGGCCAGGATGACGAGGAACTGGCCGCCGCCCGCCTCGATGTCGGCGGTCACCGGCAGCCCTGGTACCAGTCGGGAGAACCGGTCGACCAGCCAATCCGCCGCCTCTTGGGCGTCCTGCTTGGTCGGACAACGGGCCACCATCTCGCGGCCCCCCTTGCGCTCCAGCCTCCCGGCAACGGTGATCAGCGGCGCGGGTTCGACCACGTACAGGTGGTCCGGCCAGGCGATGACCACCTTGACCGCGCCCTTGCGCGTGTTGCACCCGCGGTGCGCGAGCCGCTCGGCAACCTTGGCCTTCCGGTCGGCGGTCCGGCTGTCGACGCTGGGCCCCCGCGGGTCGTTGACCGACATGTCGGGGTCGACCGGTTCGTCGCACACCCAGCACCGCCCGCGGTCGCGCTCGACCACATCATCGAGGAGACTCACACGAGCAAGCTAGCCTGCCCGGCCGCCGCCCCGCGCATCGCACCTGCAGTTTGGCGGTGACGATGCTGGTGTCGGTGCGCCGGCTCCACCTGACCGGCGACTTCCTGTCGCGGTGCCCAGGTGGGTGAACCCGCGCCGACCCCAGCCTCCGGCTCATCGAGGTCCAGCCGGCCCAGGATGCCCGGGTCAGGCCGCGAACGCCTTGATCAGCGCGCGGGCTGGGTCAGGGCCAACCGGCGGTCCGAGGATCGGCAGGTCCACGCCGACCGACCGGTACTCGGCGAGTCGCTCACGGCAGCGCTCCACCGGTCCGAGCAGACAGAACGCGTCCAGCATCGCGTCGCTGAACGAGACCGGGC
The DNA here is from genome assembly GCF_052566575.1 of Pseudonocardia sp. Cha107L01. Taxonomy (NCBI): domain Bacteria; kingdom Bacillati; phylum Actinomycetota; class Actinomycetes; order Pseudonocardiales; family Pseudonocardiaceae; genus Pseudonocardia; species Pseudonocardia sp. Cha107L01. The sequence continues at coordinate 743,782 of NZ_CP199579.1, read as the reverse complement.
CGGCCCCGGCCGCCATCCGGTCGGCTTCCGTCACGAACCCGCTCTCCCGCCACATGCGCTGGAAGAAGGGGAACCCGGTGTACAGCGCCAGGTTCTGCCGCGCCATGTCGCGGCACTGGTGAAGGTCGTCGCCGAGGAACGTGGGCAGGCCCAGGGTGAGGTCCAAGGGGCTGAGCCCAGTCGACCGAGCCCGCCCGTCGGAGATCCACTCCTTGCTCTGCGCGACCCGGGCAGGCGACCAGAAGATCGGCATCGCGCCGTCGGCGATCTCGGCTGCCTGCTCCATCGCCGCCTTCCCCACCGCGGCGACGTAGATAGGTACCGACCGGGCCGCCGGACGCTGCGGCAGGTGTGTGGCCGGTCCCTGGCCGTCCAGCCAGTTCCGCACCTCGCCCACGTACCGGCGCAGCACCCCTAGCGGCCGCTCCATGGTGATCCCGAGCGCGGTGTTGACCGGCTGATGGCTCACTCCGAGCCCGAGCAGGAACCGCCCCCCGGTGGCTTCGCCGATCAGCGCGGCCCCCTGGGCGCAGGTGTAGGAGTGCCGCAGGTAGACGTTGGCGATCCAGGTGCCCACCTGGATCCGCTCGGTCGCCGAGCCCATCAACTGCGCGGTGGCCATCGCGTCGTTGTTGACCTCCGCGGTGAGGATGGCGTCGAAGCCCGCCTCCTCGGCTTCCCGGGCCACCGACCGGATGTCCTCGGCGCTCCACCCCGCACCGGGGATCACGGACAGGCCCAACCGCTCGCTGCTGATCATGGTGCTCCGATCGCTTCCGGGCGTGCCACCGTACGCGCGGTCCTGACCAGCGAATATCGGCGGAACGTGCGATTGCGCCGGCCGGTTCGGCCGCATGGAGGAGCCCGGCGCCCGCTACGATGGCCACCGCACGACGCGCCGAAGCCGCCCGCCAGGCCGTGGCGGCACCCGGCCGCGCCCCGCGCGATGGCCAGGAACCACTACTCGCATTCCGCTGAGCGGCCCGGCCGGGGGCCACAGCCTGCTGCCCAGGTCGGCAACCGGCGTGCGACTGGTCACCGGATCGCAACAGGCGACATCCGGTCAAGTTCTCCGGGCGAGATGGAGAACGGCGCCCCAGCCTCGGTGGAGGCGGCCGTCGCATCGTTGCGCGAGCCGCCGAGTGATCTCTGAGTACAGATGGTCGCGTTTGGCGATCGGCATGGCGATGTGACCGGGGAAGGTGTCGAGCAGCCACAGATACTGCTGGGCGGTGTAGCTGATCTCCCACATTGTGGATGTCAACGAAGAAGGGATCACCGCCAGCAGGGAAGACGTGGTCGGCCTTCCAGAACGCCAGATGCCCACCTGGCCGCAACGCCCGCCAGGCTCGTTGGTAGCGCACTGTCGGGTCGATCCAGTGCCAGGCCGTCGCGGCGAAGACCAGCTCGAAGTGATGATCGCTGTCTGGCTGCCAGGTCTCGAAGGGCTCCTCGATGATCGTCACGCCGCGGTAGTCAGCAAGGTTGTGTCGGGCTCTGGCCGCTGGTCCAGGGTCGAAGTAGTGATCGACTGTCCAGCTGGTGCGGGGGCCGTCGGGCCTGTTGTCGTGGGCGGTGATGACCGGGTGCACCACGGTCATCACGAACCGGCCGGCAGGGGTCAGGCAGTGGGCGATCGCGTCCAGCACCGGGCGGACGTCGTCGACGGGCACTCTCCACCACCCTCGCCGGCGCGATCATCGTGGTCGGCGGCTACCACACCGCGATGCTCACCCTGACCGGCATCGCCGTGCTCGCACTGGCCCTGCTCGTGGTGACCGTCCCGGAAACCGCGCAACGCCCGAGCGAGCCACTAGAAGGTGCCCCGTCCGGCGAACCCGCCCGGCACCTGCTGTAATCGCAACCCGCATCGGCTCCGGCGTGCGTACGCGCTGTGCAGAAAGGCCCGCAGTGACCGGTGAGCGATTCATCCCGTTCCGCAAGACGAACATCGTCACGATGTGCGCGGACGAGGTACCCGCCGAGGAGAGGGAGTCGTTCGAAGGCTTCGCCGAGTTGCTGGCCAGCCTGTTGCACCATGAGTTCCGCGGCAGGCTCGAAGCCCTCAAGGACTCCTACTACCCGTTCAACCCGGACGCCGACACGCGCACGATCGGCGAGCTGAGCGCGGACGAGCGCCACCAGGCGCAGCAGCGACTGGTCGACGAGCTCTCCGAGCTGGCCGAGGCCGCGAACTTCGAACGCATCAGCACCGACGACCTCAACCGCGCGTTCGACGAGGAATCGTTGGTGAAGGTTCGCCTCGAAGCCGACTTCGACGACTTCGAGCAGGTCCTGTTCTACCGTCGCGGTGAGCACACCAGCCAGGAAGAGGTGAAACACCTCTTCGGGCTGCGGCGGCGGACGATCGAGTTCACCAACTACGCGAAGGTCCTCGTCTACGTGAAGTTCAAGGACGCGGCCCACTTCGAAGCAAACGGCAAGAAGGTCGACGACCTGCTGTTCAAGCCGGCATCGACGATCATCAAGCTGTTCCAGGACGTGCCGCGCGCCGACCTCGAGATGCTGTTCCCCAATGCCCGGGTACGGATGCGCGGCATCGACAAGCTCCTGATCGGCGTTCCCGCGGTCATCTCCGGGATCATCATCGTGGTCACCAAGCTCATCGCGGCGCTGCTCCCGCTGTTGTTGCTGCTGGGGTTCTGGCTCGGGGTACACCGGGAGCCCGTCCAGCTCGATCACGGCAAGCTGCTCGCGATCGTGGCCGGCCTGGCGGCATTCGGCGGCTACCTGGTGCGTCAGTTCAGCACGTTCAAGAACCGCAAGATCCAGTTCATGAAATCGCTGTCCGAGAACCTCTACTTCCGCAACCTCGACAACGACGCGGGCGTGTTCCACCACCTGCTGGATGCCGCCGAGGAGGAGGAAGTCAAAGAGGCCATACTGGCCTACCACTTCCTGCGCAACGCCGAGCGGCCGCTGACCGCCGAGGAGCTGGACGGGCGGATAGAGGGCTGGTTCGCCGACAAGTGGGATGCCACCTTCGACTTCGAGGTCGACGACGGCGTGGGCAAGTTGCGCCGACTGGAACTGGTCGAAGAGGACGAGCAGGGGCGGCTGAGCGCGGTGACGCTGGATGAGGCCAAGCGCCGCCTGGACGAGACCTGGGACAACCTGTTCACCTACAACGCGCAGCCGAGGGCGGCCAAGGCCTGAGGCACTGCCGCGACGGTGGAGGGCGCTTGCGAGACTGGGCTCGTGGCCGTGGTGCGCGCTGGGGTTCTCGACGTCGCCTACGAACGGTACGGCGACCCGCAAGGTTGGCCGGTCGTGCTGCTGCACGGCTTTCCCTACGACCCTCGGTGTTATGACGAGGTGGCGGGACCGCTCGCCGAGGCCGGCGCGGACGTGGTGGTGCCGTACTTGCGCGGCTACGGCCCGACGCGCTTCGCCGACGCCGAGACGATGCGGTCCGGTCAGCAGGCAGCGCTCGCGCACGACCTGCACGAGTTGATCGACGCACTGGGGCTGCACCGGCCGGTCGTCGGCGGCTTCGACTGGGGCGGGCGAGCAGCCTGCCTCGTGGCGGCACTGTGGCCGGACTCGGTGTCCGGGCTGGTGACGGTCGACGGCTACAACGTCCAGGACATCCCGCACGCGAGCACCCCGGCACCGCCGGAACGCGAGAGCGCCTACTGGTACCAGTACTACCTGCACGGCGAGCGAGGACTCCGGGGCCTGCGGCAGTACCGCGCCGAGTTCACCCGGTTGCTGTGGCGGCAGTGGTCACCGCGCTGGTCGTTCACCGACGAGCAGTTCACGGCCACCGCGGCGTCGTTCGACAACCCCGACTTCGTCGACGTCGTCGTGCACAGCTACCGCCATCGCTACGCGCTGGTGGCCGGCGATCCGGCCTACGAAGCGACCGAGGAACGCATCGCCCAGCAGCCGGTCATCGCCGTGCCCACGGTCGTGCTCGACTCCGCGCACGACGGGCTCGGGCCGCCGCCCGCGCCCGGCGAGCACGAGGACCACTTCACGCGGCTGGTCGCCCATCGTCTCGTCGACGCCGGTCACGATCTTCCACAGGAGAACCCCACCGCATTCATCGAGGCAGTGCTGCTGTTACACCGGGTGTAACCCGGGTGCCGGCAACACCACATTGCTCACGCCCGCCGCCGCGAACCTAGTGTTCGATTCTGCCCGGGATGGTGCCGACGCACAGGAGGGCCGATGGCTACGCGCCGCAACCCCACGGTCGCCATACCGGTGGAGTTGCGCTCGGCAAGCTAGATTGACGTACTGCGCGTTCAACGCGGTCTGCGGCCCCAGGCGGTGATCATCGGGGAGGTGGCGAGGTCGAGTTTCCCGGCGCGGACGTTGGCCAGGTGCTCGTCGATTTCGCGCACCGTTGCGATGCCGCCGCCGACGAGCCGGTCTCGGATCTGCTCGACGGTTGCCCGCTCCAGTTCATTGCCGGCGCTTCCGGTCATCGGGAAGTACGCGTCCGCCATGACGTCGACCAGCCCCTCGGCCCGCAAGCGCCGCGGCAGCGTCCGTCCGTAGCCCAGGTCGACCTCGCGCTGCGCCAACAACTGACGAAATCCGTCCTTCAGCCGGTTCGCGAGTTGCTGAGCGGGGCCGGTCTCGTCCGGGCAGACCAGCGGTTGTAGCGCGGGGTCTGCCTCCTCCACCACCAGCCAACCACCGGCACCCAACGCCGAGGCCATCGCCGCCAGCGCCCGATCGCGGTGCGGGACGTGCACCAGCAGCAAGCGGGCGTGCACAAGATCGAACGGTCCCTCCGGCGGCGGGTCGACCCCGACGTCGTGACGTCTGACCTCGTAGCCCGGGGCGGACTCCAGCCAGGCAGTGTCGATGTCGGTGGCGAGCACTCGACCGTCCGGTCCCACCCGCCCGGCCAGCCAGGACGGCACGGACGATCCGCCGGCACCCACCTCCCATACCCGCCAGCCCGAGCCGAGCCCGAGTGCCTCCAGATGGCGGAATGTCGACGGGTTGAACAGCTCCGCCAGCGCATCGAACCGCTGACCCGTCTGCGCCTGCCGGTTGTCGAGCAGGTACTCCTCCCCAGGTGCCACCCGATGATCGTCTCCATCACCCATCAGCCCTCGCAAGGGGATCGCTCTGCGCGAGCCACGGCCGCAACGCCTGCCTCGGGCGCCCCACGTGCTGCGCGCAATCGCAAGATCAAGGTTTCAGATTCACCCGAAAACGGGTAACCGCACGGCAACATAGCCTGGGCTTGGACCACGGGGCGTGCCTAAGGTGAGGAAGCAATGCGTGCGACGCGGCTCCGGTCCGCTGTAGGGCTGGCCGTGGCGAGTGGTCACCAGCGCGGACCGGGCGCTGCCGTCCGGCGTGGGTGACAGACCAAAGGCGGTCTCCACCATGAGGGATGTACACCGACTCGAGCCGACTTCCGGGGGCCCAGCCAAGGGCACGGTGCACGCGGCATGGGAACGGTTCGTACAAGGCGAGGATCACGTCCGGGGGGTGCGGCCCGAAGTGGCGATCTCCTGGCACCGCTGCCGGGAGCAGTACCGGGTCGACCCGCACCTCACCGAGGCGCCGGTGGCCGTCGTGGAGGTCGACCACACGCCCGAACACGATGTCGTATTCGCTGAGCTGGGTTTTCGGGCCGCCTCCATCGCACATGAGGTTGGCAGCCTCAGTGGCATAGTCACCGTCACCGATGCCACTGGGCGGATCCTGGGCGAGTGGGGCGACCCGGCCACACTTGCCATAGCCACCGCCGCCAATCTGGCGCCCTGGTTCTGCTGGTCCGAGTGCGCGACCGGCACGAACGGCATGGGCACGGCGCTCGAGGCACACGGTCCGGTGCTGATCAGGGGCGCGGAGCACTGGTGCCAGGCGTTCCACAACTGGGTCTGCGCCGGCGTCGCGGTACGTGATGTGGTGACCAGGGAGCCGATCGCGGTGCTGAACATCTCGTGCTGGCGCAGCGAGCTTCCCGCGTCCGCGGGAAGCTGGCTGGCGAATGCGGTCACCAAGACCCAGTGCACGCTGAGAAGGCGCGCCCGGGACAGCGGCGCCGAGTTGGTCGCCGCATACACCCAGGCCAGAGCTCACTCCAGCGCGGCACTGGCCGCCGTGGACACCGCGGGCAAGGTGGTGATCGCCGACGACACGGCAAGCGTGCTCATGGGCGTCCCTGCCTCGACCCCGGCGGTCGACCCCACGCTGCGCTGGAACCCCGGGCTGCCGGAACTGATCGGAGCCGCCCGGTATGCCAGTAAGCAGGCAGCCCACCATCCTGACTGGGTCGGCTCGACGCAGATCTTCACCCACCTCGCCGACGAGCCGACGCCGATCACCATCCGACCCGTCTTCCTGTCCGGACACCTGATCGGGAACCTGGTCTCGTTCGGTACCTCCGATGGGGAGCAGTTGCCCCACGCGGAGGCGTCCGCGCACCCTCGGGCGCAGCCGCGCCGACTGGTCGCGATGCGCGACAACCGGATGGTGCTGCTGCGGCTGTCGGAGGTTTCCTACGCTGAATCGGAGGGCAACGACGCCTGGCTGTCCACCGATCAGGGGCGATTGCGAGCCGCTTCTCAGGGCCTGGACAAGCTCGACAGCGAGCTGGCGGATGCCGGTTTCCTGCGGGTGCACCGCCAGTATGTGGTCAATCTCAGCCGCATCCGGGAGATCGAGCGCGGGCTCAAGGGCGAGCTGTTCCTGGTCATGGATGACCAGACGAACAAGATGGTGCCGGTTTCCCGGCGGAACGCGCCAGCCGTGCGCCGGGCGCTGGACATCTGAGTTCCTGAGTACAACCTCGTCCCCCGGAAGGAGTTCCGTGTCTGACAGCCCTGACGCCGCTGCTCAGAAGAACAACCGAGACCCGGGTGCGGGTGCGCTCGGCGTCCGGCCGCACACCGCCCCGTACAGCGAGATCCTCCGGGCCGCCGCCGCTGGGAGCCCGGCCGCCCACCGCGGCCACCCGACCGGGGGCGCGGGCAACCGTGACTGGTGGCCCAACCAGCTCAACCTGAAGGTGCTCCGGAAGCACTCCGCTGTGGCCGACCCGATGGGTGAGGACTTCGACTACGCCGCCGCGTTCAACACCGTCGACCTCGACGCGCTGGCCAGGGACGTCGACGAGGTGCTCACGACGTCGAGGGAGTGGTGGCCGGCCGACTTCGGTCACTACGGGCCGCTCGTGATTCGGATGGTGTGGCACTGCGCCGGCACGTACCGCATCCACGACGGCCGTGGCGGCGCCGGCGCCGGCATGCAGCGCTTCGCGCCGCTGAACAGCTGGCCGGACAACCGCAACCTCGACAAGGCGCGGCGGCTGCTCTGGCCGGTGAAGGAGAAGCACGGCCGAAAAATTTCGTGGGCCGATCTGATGATCTTCGCGGGTAACCGCGCCCTGGAGTCGATGGGCTTCACGACCTTCGGCTTCGCCGGTGGCCGGGCGGACGTCTGGGAGTCCGACGAGGACGTCTACTGGGGTCCCGAGCGCGCCTGGCTCGGCGACGAGCGCCACCGCGGCGTCCGGGACCTGGAGAACCCCCTGGCCGCTGACCAGATGGGCCTCATCTACGTCAACCCGGAGGGCCCGAACACCGTCCCGGACCCGTTCACCTCGGCCCGCGACATCCGCGAGACGTTCCGGCGCATGGCGATGAACGACGAGGAGACCGTCGCGCTGATCGCGGGCGGGCACACGTTCGGCAAGACCCACGGCGCGGCCGACCCGGAAAAGCACCTCGGCCCCGAACCCGAGGGCGCCACCCTCCAGGAGCAGGGACTGGGCTGGAGGAACAGTTACGGCACCGGGAAGGGCACGGACACCATCTCCAGCGGGCTCGAGGGAATGTGGACCCCCACCCCGACCACGTGGGACAACAGCTTCTTCGAGACCCTCTTCGGCTACGAGTGGGACCTGGAACTGAGCCCCGCCGGACTGTGGCAGTGGATTCCGAGGGACGGTGCCGGGGCCGGCACCGTGCCGGACGCCCACGACCCGTCGAAGACACACGCCCCGACGATTCTGACGACGGACCTCGCGCTGCGGTTCGACCCGATCTACGAGCCGATCTCGCGGCGCTTCCTGGAGAACCCGGACCAACTGGCGGACGCGTTCGCCCGGGCCTGGTTCAAGCTGACGCATCTCGACATGGGCCCGATCCAGCGCTATCTAGGGCCGCTGGTCCCGTCGGAGGCGCTGATCTGGCAGGACCCGGTCCCGGTGCTCGACCACGAACTGGTCGGCGCCGAGGAGATCGCCGGTCTCAAGGCCCAGGTCCTCGCCTCCGGGCTGTCGGTCGCGCAGCTCGTTTCCACCGCGTGGGCGTCGGCCTCGACGTTCCGCGGCAGCGACAAGCGTGGCGGCGCGAACGGGGCCCGGATCCGCCTCGAGCCGCAGCGGAACTGGGAGGTCAACGACCCCGACACGCTGGCGCAGGTGCTGCGCACCCTGGAAGGCATCCAGCAGTCCTTCAACGCCTCCCAGACCGGCGGCAAGCAGATCTCCCTCGCCGACCTCATCGTGCTCGGCGGGTGCGCCGCGGTCGAGCAGGCCGCCAAGAACGCCGGCCACGACGTGGCTGTCCCATTCACCCCGGGGCGTACCGACGCCTCGCAGGAGCAGACCGACATCGAGTCCTTCGTCGCACTCGAGCCGACCGCGGACGGGTTCCGCAACTACCGGGGCAAGGGCAACCGACTCCCGTCGGAGTACCTGCTCATCGACCGCGCGAACCTGCTCACCCTCAGCGCACCCGAGATGACCGTCCTCGTCGGCGGCCTGCGCGTACTGGGCGCCAACACCGCACGGTCCCCACTGGGCGTCCTCACCTCGACGCCCGGATCGCTGACCAACGACTTCTTCGTCAACCTGCTCGACATGGGCACGCAGTGGTCGGCGCGGGCCGGGTCGGGGTCGATCCCGGCGACCTTCGAGGGCCGCGACCGCGCCACCGGCGAGATCAGGTGGACCGGCAGCCGCGTCGACCTCGTCTTCGGCTCGAACTCCGAGCTGCGGGCGCTCGCGGAGGTCTACGCGAGCGACGACGCGAAAGAGAAGTTCGTGCGTGACTTCGTCGCCGCATGGGACAAGGTCATGAACCTCGACCGGTACGACTTGACCTGACCCTGCCTGATCTTGTGCCCGGCGCTCAGCTGGTGGCGTACCGGGTACGAACGGTAGCTGGTGGCGTACGAACGGCATCGCTAGTCCGCACCCTTGTCGGCGTGATTTCGCCGGCGTAGGGTCCTGCTTGATTGTAGATTTGCGATCAGGCGTCGGACAATGCAATTAGTTCGATGCGATGTTGTCTCATGTAAATATGATGACGTAATCACCCCTGGTGTTCAGCCAGCCGCGATGGGCCACCGCGATCGCGACCGATTCGATAAAGATCGTACAGGGATTCGGGATGAGGAGGTGAGGCCCGATGACAACTGCGCAGGAGCGAGCTGACCTGCTAGGTAAGATCGGGTTGGACGCGCAGAATAAGGCATCGATTGGTCAGGTGCTGGGGACCGGAAGGATTGGGCAGGCCACGGAGAGATCCGATGGTCGAATGGAGGCGACAATCCGGATCCGGCCAGATGAGTTGAGCTGGGATCCTTCAATTCTCGTCGTGCCCCACGGGGGTGATATCGAGCTCGAGCTCATCAATGATGACCTGAACACGCACTGCGCTCTCTTGCCGAGCAATGGCGACAGGAAATTCATCTGGTTGGTGAACCATTCGCGAGGAAGGGCGACCCTCAACCTCGACGGCCCTGGCTATTACTGGTTCAGCTCGCCCACCGGAAACGACGAAGGCCGCGGCCTGACCGGCGCCATCGTCGTGCTGGGGGACGTTCCGCCCGAGGCCCGCCTCGACCGCCCCGACCAGCCACGGCCGTAGAGAGGAGCAGGACATGACCGTCGAATACGTAGACGCGGGCGAGGCCATCGACCAGGGGACGCTGAGCGGCAAGCACGGGACCGCGCCGCCGGTGGTCGCCGACGTCACCTACGAGCGCATTCTCGACGCCCGCTCGGAGCCCGAGAACTGGCTCACCTACTACGGTGCCTACAACGGCCAGCGGTACAGCCCGCTGGACCAGATCAACACGGAGAACGTCAAGCGCATCGGACCCGTCTGGATGTTCCAGGCCGGCACGAGCGGCATGATCGCGGGCGCGTCGACCTACGCGTTCGAGGCCACCCCGATCGTCGTGGGCGGGGTCATGTTCGTCTCCGGTTGGGACGGGTGGCTCTGGGCCCTCAACGCGACGACGGGTGGGGAAATCTGGCGGTACAAGCACGCGGTGCCCTTCGACGTGTCGCTGTGCTGCGGGAACGTGAACCGCGGCGTCGCCGTGGCCAAGGGCAAGGTCTTCATGGTCACCGGCAACGCCCACCTGCTCGCGCTCGACGCCACCACCGGCAAGAAGCTCTGGGACAAGACCTACGGTGACGTGCGGGCCGGGGAGAGCGCCACGGTCGCCCCGCTGGTCGTCAAGAACATGGTGATCGTCGGAAGCTCCGGTGGAGAGTTCGGCGTGCGCGGCCACCTGGACGCGTTCGACATCGACAGCGGTGAGCACCAGTGGCGCAGCTACATGGTGCCGAAGCCCGGGGAGCCCGGCTCCGAGACCTGGCCCGCCGACGGCGAGGCCTGGGCACGGGGTGGCGCGAACCCGTGGCTCACCGGGACCTTCGACCCGGAGACCAACCTGCTGTACATCGGCACCGGCAACCCGGCGCCCGACTTCGACGGAGCCGTGCGCGAGGGCGACAACCTGTTCACCGACAGCATCGTCGCGGTGGACGTCGACAGCGGGCAGATTCGCTGGCACTACCAGTGCACCCCGCACGACGTGTGGGATTACGACAGCATTTCGGAGTGCATCCTGTTCGAGTCGGACGGGCGCAAACTGCTCGGGCACTTCGACAAGAACGGCTACTTCTTCGTCGTGGACCGCACGAACGGTGAGTTGGTCCAGATCACCCCCTTCGTGGACCGCATCACCTGGGGCGCGATCACGCGGGACGGCCAGGTGACCGCCAAGGTGTACCCCGACGAGGAAGGCGTGCCGGTCCACTTCTACCCGGGTCCGGCCGGCGCGAAGGAATGGACCCACGCGTCCTACAGCCCGAAGACCGAGCTGTTCTACGTCCCGGTCCAGGACGTAGGGGCCACGGCAACCCGCCGGCGCCGGGAGTTCAAGGAGTCCATCCCGTACTGGGGCGCTGGCGTCAACGTGGACCTCGAGGACATGACCGGGTCCGTCAGCGCGTTCGACGCCGGAGGCGAGGAGAAGTGGCGCTGGCGCGCCAAGCTCCCGATGTGCGCGTCGACGCTGGCCACGGGTGGCGACCTGGTGTTCGCGGGAGAGCCCTCAGGGGAGTTCAACGCCCTCGATGCCCGCACCGGGGAGCAGCTGTGGCGGTTCCAGTGCGGCAGCGGCCACCACAGCAGCCCGATGTCGTACAGCGTCGACGGCCGGCAGTACATCGCCGTGCCGGTCGGCTGGGGCGGGTGGGCCGAGGGGTTCCTGCCCGGCATGCTCGGGGCCGGCCACGGCAGCGCCCTGATCGTCTTCGCCCTCCCGGAAACGCCGTAGTACCGCGGAACCTGCCGGAATCTGGCAGAGAGGAGGTGGATCAATGGAGTCTCAGCTCGCCGTGTGGGAGACGCCCGAGTTCGACGAGATCGCAGTCGCGCCTGAGGTGACCATGTACGTGGCTCAGTTGGAGGACTAGCGATCGAAGGGCGCCGGGCATCCGTGTCCGGCGTCCTTTCGAACGTCTGGCCTCGGGGTCGGAAAGGGAGGGTCAGGATGTGGTTGCGGGTGCTGGGTTCGGCGGCGGGAGGCGGGTTCCCGCAGTGGAACTGCGGCTGTCCGTCCTGCCGGGCGGTCCGCGACGGGTCCCGGCCCTGCCGCCCCCGGTCGCAGTCGTCGGTCGCGGTGAGCGCCGACTACCGCCGATGGTTCCTGCTCAACGCCTCGCCCGACATCCGTACCCAGATCGAGGCCTTCCCGGCCCTGCATCCGCGCGCCGACCGGGGGACCCCGCTGGAGGCGGTGCTGCTCACCGACGCCGAGCTCGACCACACCCTCGGTCTGCTGCTGCTGCGCGAGGGGCGATCCGTCGTGCTGCACGCCACCGCGTCCGTGCGCGAGACGCTGTGCGGAGGGTCAGGGGTGCTCAGGACACTCGAACGCTACTGCCCGGTGGAGTGGCGGCCGGTCGTACCCGGAACGGACGTACCCCTCACCGGCGGGCTGTCCTACCGGGCGTTCGACGTCCCCACGACCAAGCGCGCGCGCTTCGGGCGCGGTGACGAGCCGGGGCGGGTCGTGGGGTACCGACTCACCGACGAGCGCACCGGGCGGGTGACGGTGTACCTGCCTGGCGTGCAGGATCTCGCCCCGGTGCGCGACCAACTTGACGGCTGCGCATGCCTGCTCGTCGACGGGACGTGCTGGCACGACGACGAGTTGATCCGGCTCGGGCTGGCCGGCAAGACGTCGCACGAGATGGGGCACCAGCCGATCGAAGGCCCCGGCGGCAGCCTCGAACAGATCTCGTCGCTGCCGATCGAGCGAAAGATCTACACCCACATGAACAACACCAATCCGATCCTGCTGGAGGACACGCCGGAGCGGCGTGCCGTGGCGGACCGTGGGATGGAAGTGGCCATGGACGGGCTCGAGGTAGAGGTCTAGTGCGCTGATGACGACGACAACAGAGACCGACGGCCTGGTCGAGGCGCTGCGCTCCCAGGCGCGGAGCTACCACGACCAACACCCCTTCCACGTCAGGATGAACGCTGGCCGGCTCAGCCGTCGCCAGATCCAGGGGTGGGTGGCGAACCGCTACTACTACCAGGAGAACATTCCGCGCAAGGACGCCGCGATCCTCGCCAACTGCCCCGACCTCGAGGTGCGTCGGCGCTGGATCCGCCGGATCATCGACCACGACGGCACCGCGAGCGGTGAGGGCGGCATCGAAGCCTGGCTGCGGCTGGGCGAGGCCGTCGGGCTGACCCGCGAGGAGGTGGCCGACGGGAGGCATCTGGTCCCCGGTGTCCGGTTCGCCGTCGACGCCTATGTCACCTTCGCCCGCACCAAGCCGTGGGTCGAGGCGGTGGCGTCGTCGTTGACCGAGCTCTTCGCGCCCGACCTGATGGCCGAGCGCCTGGCCGCGTTCGAGCGCCACTACACCTGGATCGACCCCGGTGGCCTGGCCTACTTCCGGGCCCGCCTGCAGCAGGCCCCGCGCGACTCCGAACATGCCCTCGAGGTGGTGACCCGGCACTGCCGCTCGGCCGACGACCAGGCGCGGGCGGTGGCCGCCCTGTCGTTCAAGTGCGACGTGCTCTGGAGCGTGATGGATGCAATCGACCGAGCTTATGCGGACTGACCGCGCCGTCGTCGAAGCGACGAGCCGTCCCGCGCTCGCGCCGCACGTCCGGTTGAGGTTCGACCGGTCGCGGTCGAACCACGTGCTGCTGGGCCCGGAAGAGGTCGTTGTGCTGAACGGGACGGGCGCGGCCATCCTCGGCCTGTGTGACGGCCGGCGGACGGTCGCCGAGATCGTGGCGGAGCTGCACGGGCGGTACGACCGGGTGGCCGACGGCGAGGTGCAGCGGTTCCTCGCGCGCCTGGTCGCCAAGCGATGCGTGGAGGTCAGCGATGGATAAACCCTTCGGACTGCTCGCCGAGCTCACCTACCGCTGTCCGTTGTCCTGTGCGTACTGCTCCAACCCGCTCAACCTCGCCGAGTACACGGACGAACTGAGCACCGAGGAGTGGCAACGGGTGCTGACCGAGGCACAGGAGCTGGGTGTTCTGCAGTGCCACCTCTCGGGCGGTGAACCGCTCCTGCGCCGGGACCTGGCGCGGATCGTCGCGACCGCCAGCGAGCTGGGTATGTACACGAACCTGGTCACCAGTGCGATCGGCCTGTCCCGGCGTCGGGCGGAGGAGCTCAGGGCCGCCGGCCTCGATCACGTCCAGGTCAGCATCCAGGCCGACGAACCCGCCCTCTCCGACCGGATCGCCAACACCCCGTCCTTCCAGCGCAAGATCGAGGCCGCCCGCACGGTCAAGGAGATGGGGTGGCCGCTCACGGTGAACGTCGTGCTCCACCGGCAGAACATCGACCGGGTCGCCGCCATTCTTCAGCTGGCCGAGGAGTTGGGCGCCGGCCGCGTCGAGCTGGCCAACACCCAGTACTACGGCTGGGGCCTGCTCAACCGCGCCGCGCTGCTGCCCAGCCGGGCGCAGCTGGAGCGGGCGGAGACGGTGGTCCGGGCCGCGCGCGAGCGACTGGCGGGCCGGATGGACGTCCTCTACGTCCTGCCCGACTACTACAGCCGGTACCCGAAGCCCTGCATGGGCGGCTGGGCCGCCCGACAGCTGACCGTGGCACCCAACGGCGACGCCCTGCCCTGCCCCGCCGCGCAGGCGCTGCCCCTTCCCCGGGCCAGCGTCCGGGAGGACTCCCTGTCCTGGATCTGGGCGGAGTCGCCGCTGTTCCAGAGCTTCCGGGGGACGGACTGGATGCCGGACCCGTGCCGGAGCTGCGACCGCCGCGAGATCGACTTCGGTGGGTGCCGATGCCAGGCGTTCCAGCTCACCGGCGACGCCGCCCGGACCGATCCGGTATGTCATCTGTCCCCCGACCACGAGCTGGTGGAGCAGGCGGTGCGCGCGGCCAACCACACTGGGCCCGGCCCGCACGGCAGGGGCATGCCGTCCGAGCTGGTACCCCGCCCGCACGCCTAGCGGAGTGTGCTGGGACCTGTCGGGTCGGCGACGAGGACCTGGGTGTCCCGTGCGGTGATGTCGACTGACTCACCGATGGTCAGCCGCGCGGCATGGACGCTGGGGCTGTCGACCTGGACGGTGAGTTCCTCGCTGAGCAGGACGCTGAGTCGGGTCGTGCCACCGAGGAAGGTCTTGTGCGCGACGATTCCGCTGCCGTGCTCGACCGGCTCCGCGGTGAGGCCCTCAGGTCTGATGAGCGCGTCGACGGTCGCACCGACGGACCGGCCGGCGACGTCGACCGGGGTGATGACCTGGCCGAGGACACGGATGCCGCCGGGGACCACTTCGGCGGGTAGTCGGTTCATAGTGCCGACGAACTCGGCGACGAACGCCGTGGAGGGTCGGGCGTAGAGCTCGCCGGGCGTGGCGATCTGCTCTAGGCGCCCGCCGCGCATGACTCCGACGCGGTCGGCCATGGACAGGGCTTCCTCCTGGTCGTGGGTGACGAACAGGGTGGTGGTGCCGAGCCGGGTCTGCAGGGTGCGGATCTGTTCGCGCAGTTGCAGACGGACCTTGGCGTCCAGGGCGGACAGCGGTTCGTCGAGGAGAAGCACCCGCGGTTCGATGGCCAGTGCGCGGGCGAGGGCGACGCGCTGTTGCTGGCCACCGGAGAGCTGGTGGGGGTAACGGGTGGCCCGTTCGGCGAGCCCGACCATGTCGAGCAGCTCGCCGGCCCGCGCGCGCCGGGCGGCGTTGTTCCGGCCGCGGACCCGCAGGCCGAACGCGACGTTGTCGAGCGCGGTCATGTTGGGGAACAGGCTGTAGTTCTGGAACACCATGCCCATGTCCCGGCGGCGGGTCGGCACGCCGCGCAGGTCGCCGCCGTCCACCAGCACCTGGCCGGAGTCGACCGTCTCCATGCCAGCGAGGACCCGCAGCGCGGTGGTCTTGCCGCAGCCGGACGGCCCGAGCAGCGCGACCATCTCACCGGGTTGGAGGGTGAGCGTGAGCCCGTCCAGCGCGCGGGTTGTGCCAAAGGAACGCCGCAGGTCGCGGAACTCGACCAGGGCACCCCCGGCGCCCCGCGCGGCCGCGATGTCGGTGGTCGGGGTGGTGGTGTCGCGTGAGGTCGCGGGAATGGTCATGACTCTCCCGGTGTCGAGGCGCGGTGGCCGCGGCGCGTGTCGATGAGTGAGATGAGGATGAGCAGCAGCCAGGTGCCGATGAGTGCCAGCAGTGACACCGCGACCGAGACGTGCGCGTTTTCCTGGTCGAAGACGACGACCCAGACCGGGAAGGTCTCGTACTGGTCGAGGCTGGCCATGGTGTACTCGCCGAGTACCAGCGCGACGGTCAGGATCGTGGCGGCGAGCAGCGCGGAGCGCAGGTTCGGGAGCAGCACGCGGAACGCCGTGGTGAACCATCCGCCACCGAGTGAGCGGGACGCTTCGACGAGGGTCTTGAGGTTCATCGCCTGCAGACCGGACGCCAGCGACCGGTAGGCGAAGGGCATGGCCAGCACCGCGTACTCCAGTGCCAGCAGGTACGGCGTGCCCTTGAGCGCTGCCGGCGCCACCTGCAGCACGCCGACGATGAGAACCACGGGCGGGATCACGATGGGCAGGATGGTGATGCCTTCGAACAGGCGCTGCACCTGAGGCAGGCGTAGGTGCACGTAGATCGCGGTGGGCACCATGAGCGCCAGGGTGATCAGGGTGGTGACCAGGGCGAGGTTGATGGACAGGCCGAACGCGTCGGCGAACCCCTGCTGGGCCGGGATTCCGCCGAAGACACCCAGCGAGACGCCCCCGGTGGGGGTCTGCACGGCGAACCGCAGCGCCGCGTAGAGCGGCACCAGGAAGTACACCCCGGCCGCCAGCAACACCACCCAACGGCCCCAGGACCGTCTTGCCGGCGCGGCGAGCACTCCCGTCCGGGCTGTCCCGGTATCCGTCACCGCAACCATTTGGAGGCCCTCCGCTGCAGCACTGAATAGATCACCATGACCACGGCGATGATCACGACCATGCCGAACCCGAGCGCCTTGCCGACGTTCTCCTGCCCGGCCAGCACGTTGCCGTTGAGGAACGTGCCGATCTGGATCGGCGTGATCGCCAGGCTGCCGCTGGTCAGCGCCTGCGTGGTGGCGTAGGCGGAGAACGCGCCGCCGAACAGCAGCAGCACCGAACCGAGGAACGCCGGGAGCAGCACCGGGCCGCCGACCAGCCGCCAGTACTGCCAGCCCGACGCACCGAGATTGTCGGCGGCCTCCCGCCAGGCCGGGCGCAGTCCCTCCAAGGCCGGAGTGATGACCAGCACCATCAGCGGGATCTGGAAGTACAGGTACACCAGGGCGATACCGCTGAACGTATAGAGGCTGAACCCGTGGTCGTAGGGGTTGAACCCGAGCCCCTTGAGCCAGTCGACGGCCAGGCCGCTGCTGCCGATGGTGGCGATGAACAGGAACGCCAGCGGTACCCCACCGAAGTTGGCGAACACCCCGGACGCGGTCGAGACCGCCCGCTTCAGCGCACCGCTGCGGCTGGTCTGCACCGCATAGGCGATGACCAGCCCCAGGACGCCGGGCACCACAGATGTGATCACCGACAGCTCGATGCTGGTGATGAACCCGTGCAGGTAGATGCCCTGGAACGCGATCTCGAGGTTGTTCAGGGTGAACCCACCGTCGTCCGGGTCCTGGAACGCCCCGATGACGATGGCGATGGTCGGCACGGCCAGGAACAGCCCGGCGTAGACGGCGAAGGGCAGCAGGCCGATCAGGGCGCCCGCGGCGCGTGGCAGCCGCGCCAAGGCCCGCTTGCCGCTGGCCGCGGTGTCGGTCGGGTCGGGCGGCAGCGCGGTTCTGGTGTCGGGAGCCATGGGTGTCAGCCGCTGGTTGCGGTGGTCCAGCCCTGCGAGACGAGGGCCTTGGCCTTGTCCTGCTGGGCGTCGGTCGGATAGCTCACGTCGCCGGCGGGGACGGCCGGGAGCTTGGCGTAGGCGGCCTTGTCGACCGTGCCGTCCTTGACCATGGTGTCGAGCAGGATCGGCCGGGCGGAGCCGTTGAGCCAGAGGTTCTGGCCCTCCACCGAGTACAGGTACTCCTCCCACAGTCTCGCCGCTGCCGGGTGCGGCGCGGTGGCGTTGATCGCCTGGCTGTAGTAGGCGGCGTAGCTGGCGTCGGACGGGATGACCACCTTCCAGGTCGGCAGCTGGCTGGCCACCGAGGACTCCTGCAGGTAGTCCCACCAGATCAGGATCGGGGTCTGGCCGCTCTGCACGGTGGCCGCCGACCCGGTCACCGGGACGAAGTTGCCGACCTCGCGCAGCTTCTTGAAGTAGTCCAGGCCGGGCTGGATGTTGTCGAACGAGCCGCCGTTGGCCAGCGCGGCCGCGTACACCGCGGCGAACGCCGCCCCTGCCTGGGTCGGGTTGCCGTTGATCGCGACCTGGTTCTTGTACTCGGGCTTGAGCAGGTCGGCCAGCGACGTGGGCGGCGTCTTCACCCGCGCGGGGTCGTAGCCGATCGCGACG
The DNA here is from genome assembly GCF_052566575.1 of Pseudonocardia sp. Cha107L01. NCBI lineage: Bacteria > Bacillati > Actinomycetota > Actinomycetes > Pseudonocardiales > Pseudonocardiaceae > Pseudonocardia > Pseudonocardia sp. Cha107L01. The sequence goes on along the minus strand of NZ_CP199579.1, from coordinate 725,518 downwards.
TAGCCGCCGTAGTCGCTGAACCAGGCCCCGTCGGCGTCCTTGGCGGCGGCTGGGATGTTCGCCCAGCTGGCGACCTTGTACTTGGCGAGCAGACCCGCCTTGGCCGCCGACACGGCGAAGGACTGGCCGAGGTCGAGCACGTCCGGGGCGCGGTTCTGACCCTTGAGCTGCTTGACCGCGTTGATCTCGTCCTGGCTGGAGCCGTCGGGATTGGCGTTGTTGACGGTGATGCCGTACTTGGCCTGGAAGCTCTTGATGATGTTGCCGTAGTTCGCCCAGTTCGCTGGCAGCGTGATCGTGTTGAGCTGGCCCTCCTGCTTGGCCGCCGCGACGAGCGCGTCCATGCCGCCCGCCTCCTGCAGCGATGTCGCCGCGGCGAGTTTGGACGGTGCGGCGGAACCGGAGCTCCCGCCGGAGGAACCACAGGCCGTCAGCGCCACGGCCGCCGTGAGAGCAAGCGTGACGCTGGTGATTATCGTGCGCATTCGTTCTCCAGACCGTGCGGCTGCAGCGCCACCCCGCGTGCCGCTGCCCACCGTTGGGAGAGGCCCGACCCGGGCGGACGCCTGACTCGACGCAGCGTCAATGCCGATTGGAAACCGGGACGGACCAGTGCCTGTCCACGAGGTGATCGCTGGACCAACAGGCGGGGTTGACGACGACAGAGGTGTCCATCCCCGCTGTCCGTGTTGCCTGCGTGAAAGTTGAGGCGATCCCGCCGGATAACCGCCAGGCTGGAGGGCAGGATTTGGGCATGACGGACCCCGGCAGGTCGACGGTGGCGCACCTGCGCGAGAACGTCGCCGGCGCCGCGCTCGAGCTGCCGGCCGCTGCGCTCGCGGAGCTCGGTGCGTGTCCTGTCGAGGAGTCAGTGCGCACTTGATTTTCGCGCGCTGAGGGGCGCGCCGGCCCGGTAAACAAGACTTAACATCAAGACTTCCGGATTAGGTCGGGTCGGCGACGCGGAAATGTCGCGGCTCGGTAATCTCTAACAATGGACGCGACGGATGATGTGGACGGGGCGCAAGTAATGCTGCCGCGCCCCCGCGTGCAGCTTCCGGTCGAACTCAGTCCTGGCGTTCATCGGCGTCTCGCCGAATGGTGTCGCCAGACCGCCCGCGCGTTGGACGTGTCGGGTGTTGCCCGCTCCGACGTCATCGAGGTTCTCTTGGAGCACCTGGTGGAGAACGCGGACACCTCAGAAGCGGTTCGTCGCGGTCTGATCGCCCGGTTGGAGCGCGACGGCGCGGCGGCCCGCCCCCCGAGAAGGCTTCCGAACGCCGGCTAGTCCGTCAGGTGCCCGAGGTGGGATTCGGTGCCTCGTCGCCGCGCGACCTGGCCGCGAGGGCTGCGCGGAATCGCTGTTGGGCGCCCTGTTTGGTGGTGCCGTACACGGCTCCGATCCGAGCCCAGGTCGCGCCGCGGTGGCGCAGCTCGGCCACCACGGCCAACTCGAGCGTCTCGGCGGCCTCGCGCAGTCTCCGGGCGGCGGCCAGTGACTCCAGGGGGTCCTCGGTGGAGTCGAAGGCCTCGAGTGCGTGCCGTACCTGCTTGGCGGTCGGGCGTCCAGACACCGATGAAGATTAACGTGGCCCCACGGGGGGTCAACGACGCATTGACTGATGTCAATGGTACGTTGACTTCGGCAGTCAACGTTGGGTTGACCCGCAGGGGAGAGGAGGACCCGCTCATGTCCGTGGACACGATCCACCGCACACCGCACGACACCACCGCGGCAACGGCGACAACCGAGCTGACCGCGGCAGTCGAGGCTGTCACCGCGGCGCTCGCGGCGTTGCGCAAGGACAGCGGATCCGCTCCGGTGCGGCGGGCCATCGAGCACGCCACCGCCACCGTGGACGCGCTCGGCCCCGGTGTCACCACCGTCGTCCTGCGCCGGCTGATCGCAAGCATCGCGGACTGCCACCGCGACGGCGTCCACCAGTCGCCCCGGCTGGCGGTCTGCCGCCGCAGCACCTTGGTGGCGCTGCGCCTCGACCCGCGCTGGGCCCCGCTTGCCACCCCGGGCCAGGCCCGCGCCTCCTAGCGTCAGCATCGCGCGCCCGGCGACCCAGGTCCGTACGTGCCCGCCGCCGCTGATCGGAGGTGGCGCGCCGCTCGGTCACCGAATGTTCACGCTCCTGGTTCCTGACGTTGTGTACCCAACGGTTTGGGTGAGCGTTGGACCTCTGTGAGGGGCCACGAACGTTCAACCGACGATGCTGGCGATCGCTCCCCGCGCCTCGTTCGCCGAGTTCGGCCGACGATCCATCAAGCCGTTGGCTCAGGCTGTGCCGGAGGGTGGAAGGACTGTTCTGATGACCCGACCGGGTGCGTTCAATCGTCGCCGCCTGCTGATGGGTGCCGCCGGCGCCGCGGCGGTCACCGCGGGTGCCGTCGCGGCGGCGGGCGGCGTGTCCGGGACCTCGTCGTCGGCGGTGGCCGACGCGGCGCACGGCGGCGGACTGGGCGGTGGATCGAGCCGGCGGGGCAGCCTCGACGACGTCGAGCACGTGGTGATCCTGATGCAGGAGAACCGCTCGTTCGACCACTACTACGGCACCATGCGTGGCGTGCGCGGGTACGGCGACACCGCCGCGCTCGCGGGTGTGTTCCGCCAGCCCGATCCCAAGGGTGGCGTCCTGCTGCCGTTCCACGTCGACACGATGAAGGTCGACGGCCAACAGCTCGCGGACCTGGACCACAGTTGGCCCGGTACCCACACAGCCTGGGCGAACGGCGAGTACAACGACTGGATCGCCGCCAAGAGCGAACTCACCATGGCCTACTTCGACCAGAGCGACATCCGGTTCCACCGTGCGTTGGCCGACAACTTCACCATCTGCGACAACTACTTCTGCTCGATCCAGGGGCCGACCACGCCGAACCGGCTGTACCAGTTCACGGGCATGATCGACCCGAGGGGACGGGCCGGCGGGCCGGCCATCGCGAACCCGCCGGACTACAACCCGGTCTACAGCTGGACCACCTACCCGGAGCGGCTGCAGGCGGCCGGGGTGTCCTGGCGGGTGTACGCGAACAAGGAGGTCGGCGACGGCGGCGGCGAGGACGGCTACGTCGGCGACTACGGCGACAACCCGCTGTGGTTGTTCCACGCCTACCACGACGCGCTGGCCTCGTCCGACCCGTCCCGCCGCGAGCTGGCCGAACGGGCCAGCGTGCACAACGGGTGGCTGCCCAACTCCGGCAAGGGGCACGACGTCAAGCACGTGCTGTCGGAGTTCCTCGACGACTGCGAGTCGGGCGACCTGCCGAAGGTGTCCTGGGTGGTCGCGCCGTACGCCTACTGCGAGCACCCACAGGCCCGCCCGGTGGACGGCGCCAACTACGTGCAGACCGTGCTGCAGGCGATCTTCGACAACGACGACCTGTGGAAGTCCACCGCCATCTTCCTGAACTTCGACGAGAACGACGGATTCTTCGACCACGTGCTGCCGCCGATCCCGCCACCGAACACGCCGCTGGAGTTCGTCCAGGGCCTGCCGATCGGGCTCGGCCCCCGGGTGCCCATGACCGTGGTCTCCCCGTGGAGCAACGGCGGCTGGGTGAACTCCGAGGTGGCCGACCACACCTCGGTCATCCGCTTCCTGGAGCGCTGGACCGGGGTGCACGAGCCGAACATCTCGCCCTGGCGCCGTGCCGTGTGCGGCGATCTGACCAGCGCGTTCGACTTCCGTGACCACGACACCCGGATCCCGATGCTGCCGGACACCGGTGCGATGCGCCGGGCGGTGGACAAGCTGCAGCCGTCCTTGCCGCCTCCGGTGATCCCGGCGCCGGGCAGCCAGACCATGCCGGAGCAGGAGCGAGGTACCCGGCCGGCGCGCCCGCTGCCCTACCAGCTGATCGCCAATGCCGCGGTGGTGGCCGGGACGGTCACCGTGACCCTGGAGAACCACGGCCGCAAGTCGGCCGCGCTCTCGGTCTTCCGCCAGGGGCTGCCGCCGAGTCAGCACCTGGTGGATGTCGGTGAACGGGAGAGCCTGTCGACACCCGTGACGGCGGCGACGGCCAACCTGGCCGCCTCGGTGAACGGTGTGGGAGCCGGAGTGGCGACCGCCGTGCCGCTACCGGCGGCGGCCGGCGCGCTGCCGGCACCGGCGGGGCTGACCGCTCCGTCGCCGGCCGCGGCGGTCGCCGGGCCGGGCGGCGCCGGACTCCTGAGCCGCCGCGGCGGGGTTGCCGGGGTGGGGCCGGTCGCCGGTATCGGAGTTCCGGCGTGGGTCAACGCCGGCGGCGCGGTGGGCGTGAGTGCGGCCTACCAGATAGCGATCCACGGGCCGAACGGGTTCGTGCGCGAGTTCGCCGGCGGCCGCACCCCGACCGCGGACGTCACCATCGGCCTGGGTGGAGACAGGGACGACCCGGTGCTGCGGCTGGTCGTGGCCAACACCGGCAAGGTCCCGGTGCGGGCGATGATCACTGACCTGACCGATGACGGGTCGTCGAAGGGCGTGCGGGTCGACCCGGGCCGCACGCACACCGAGGAGATCGACACGGGGCGGGACTCGAACGGCTGGTACGACCTGCGGGTCACCGTCGACCGGGATTCGGCGTTCAGCCGCCGCTTCGCCGGCCACCTGGAAAACGGCGAGAACAGCCGGACCGGGCCGGACCGGCTCGACCACTAGTCGACCTCCTGGTCGGCGGGGATCTGGCCGGTCAGGGTGTCCGCCAGTGCTGCCGCGGCAGGGGAGAGCGCCCCGGCGGCGGTGGCGAGGGAGACCTGCCAGTTCAGCGCCGGGGTGACCGGGACGGTCCGCAACTCGGGGAAGTGGGCCGCCGCCGTCCTCGGCATCAGTGTGGTGCCCAACCGATGGTGGATGAGCCCGGCCACGGTGGCGTAGTCGGCGACTTCGTACGGTGAGACCGGAGCGATGCCCGCGGCGGCCAGCGCGACGTCCACCCGGTGCCGGATCCCCCAGCCCGAGGCGAACCGGACGAAGACCTCGCCGGCCAGCTCCGTCAGCACCACCGACTCCCGACCGGCCAGGTGGTGGTCCGGCCAGCACAGGAACACCAGCGGCTCCTCGGCCAGCAGGCGCAGCTTGACACTCGCCGGTGGGCCGCCCGGCACCGCGACCACCGCGATATCCAGTGAGCCGTCGGCAATCGCCGCGAGATGCCCCGCCGAACCGGACACGTTCTGCTTCAGCCGCACGGTCACGAGCGGATGGGCCCGGTGGAACCGTCCGAGCGCCTCGGGCAGGTCGATCGGGCCCAGGGACATCATGGTTCCCACGTCGACGCTGCCGCTGAGCTGGCCGTGAAACCCGACGACCGACTCCTTGGCTCGGCGCGCCGCGTTCAGCGTGGCCCGGGCGTCGACCAGGAAGGCCGCGCCGGCCGGGGTCAGGCGGACGCGGGGCTTCGAGCGGTCCAGCAGCAGGATGTTGAGCTCGCGCTCCAGCTTGGCCACCGCGGTGGACACCGCCGACTGCACCACGTGGACACGGCGCGCTCCCCGGGAAAAGCTCAGCTCGTCGGCGACCGCGGCGAAGTACTCCAGCTGGCGAAGCTCCATTTCACCACTATCTCAGATCGAGATATTGATCATCATAAAGATTCGTTGGCCGAGATCACCTGGCGGGGGCAGCATCGACGGTGTTCGACCCGATCGACAGCAAACACTCGACAGCAAACACTCCAAGGAGGCAACGATGCGCGCATTGCGTTTCGACCGGTTCGGCGACGTCGACGTGCTCGACGTCGCGGACGTCCCCGATCCGGTGGCGGCGGATGGCTGGGCGGTGATCGCCGTGAAGGCCGCTTCGGTCAATCCGTCCGATGTGAAGAACGTCGCCGGTGCCATGCACTGGACGATCCTGCCCAGGGTGCCCGGTCGGGACTTCGCCGGCGTTGTGGTGGCGGGTCCACCGGAGTGGGTCGGCGTCGAGGTCTGGGGAACCGGCGGTGACGTCGGGTTCACCCTGGACGGCTCGCATGCCGAGCTGATCCGAGTGCCGGTCAGTGCGCTGGCCCGCAAACCGGAGTCGCTCAGCTTCGATGAGGCCTCAGCGGTAGGCGTCAACTTCGTGACCGGTTGGCTCGGCGCGGTCGAGACCGGCAAGTTGGAGAAGGGCGAGACCATCGTGGTGTTCGGGGTGTCCGGTGGTGTGGGCGGCGCGGTGGCCCAGATCGCCCACTCCCTCGGGGCACGGGTGCTCGGGGTCGACCTGGTGGCACCCGCGGCCGCTACCCCGGCGGCGGCGGTCATCGAGGAGTTCATCCGCATCGATCCGGCGGCACCGGCGGTCGGAACCGAGGTCAGGCGGCTGACCGGCGGCAAAGGGGCAGAGGTGGTCTACGACGCGGTGGGCGGGGTAACCACCCCGGCCGCGCTGGACTCCCTGGCCCTGCGGGGCAGGCTGGTCGTGATCAGCGCGGTGGGCACCCGGACCGTCGAGATCGACCTGAGGGACTTCTACCACCGGGAGCTCCGGCTTCTCGGTGTGGACAGCGGCAAGGTGGACGCGAGCGCATCGGCCGCCCGGCTCGCGCTGCTCACCCCTCAGTTCGAGACCGGCGAGTTCCGTCCGCTCCCGGTAGCCCGGCACTTCGACCTCGCCGATGGCGAACACGCATATCGGGCGGTGGCCGAGGGCACGCCGGGCCGCATCGTCATCCGGCCGTGACCCGGGGTGCCCCGTGCCGGCGCTACCTCAGCGTGCCGACCAACAACGACCCGCGCCCCAGTGGGCAGGACAAGGAAAAGACCATGAGTACGGTTTGGCAGTTCGCGATATCCCTCGGAATCGGAGTACTGGTCGGCATCGCCTACGGGTTGCTCAAGGTGCGCTCTCCGGCGCCGCCCCCGGTTGCCCTGGTCGGGCTGCTCGGGATGCTCGTGGGCCAACAGCTCATGAGCTGGCTGAACTGGTAGCCAACCCGGCCCGCTCAGCTCGGTCGGCGTCGAAGGTCAGGCGCCGGGCAGCGTGTAGTGCAGGGATATGTCGAGCGTCGTGGCGAAGGTCAGGTACATCAGCCACAGGCCGGTAGCGATACGGACGAATCCGAGCGCGCGCTCCGCGGGGTTGGTCTGGATGGGCGCGGCGGCGGCACCGACACCGACCGGGGTACCGCGGTGCTCGCCAGCCGCCACCCTGTTCAGTGCAGAGGGCGGAGATGTCCTACCGCCGATGTGGAAGCTGGCGAAGAACTCGCAGATGTACACCGCGGTGAGCCCGACGAACAAGACGCCGACGGGCCAGGCCCCGGCCGAGAAGAACACCACCCCGCCGAGTACCGAGATGATCGTGAACGGGATCGACATGAGTCCGATCGGACGTCCGTCGTTGCCCTGATAGCGGTTCCAGCCGATCGCGAACCAGTGGATGCCGTAGGCGGAGAACGCCAGCGCCGCGGTGTAGAGGACGGGGTCCTTCAAGGTCTCCAGCCAGGTCAGGGCCACGAACAGGTAGACGCCGGTGACGAACTGGCAGAAGCCCGGCATCCAGATTCCCCAGATCCCGCTCGCGCGGTCGACCGACGCGTCCCGGCGGGGGATGCCGAAGAGTTCCTGCGGCCCGTAGATGAGGTAGCCGGTGCCGAGCCCGAAGAACCCGAGAACGACCGGTGCGAACGTCGTTGTGGCGAGCGTGACATCCATCGCTCCGCCTCCTTTCCAGTTGAATCGGTCGATGGTGGGTGTTGGGGCCCGGGTGCCAGTGTGCTGACCGCGCTGACCCTTGTCCTTGAAGTCAGCACGCATCTGTGCCACCTGTGAGCACCCGCCGCGGCATCCCCGCCACCTGGAAGAAGGAGCGTGGGCGGTCGATGTGGTGACCCCGCTCGGCAGGGGAGCCCTACCGGTTTCCGGCTAGTGGGTAAACCGCGACGCCAGGCAGCCGGCGACACCGAATGACTGCTGGCAGTGATGACACAGGCCCCTTGCGACCGCGACGCTCGAAGGGCATCGGCGGGTGGTGGGGGCCGTCGCGGCGATGGCGCCGTGGGGCCGGGCCGGGGGTAGTGGGAGATCACCCATCAGAGGAGTACGTCGTGCCGTTCATGAACGTCAAGCTCGTCGAGGAAGTCTTCACCGAGAGGCAGAAGTACGAGATGGCCGCCAAGCTCACCGATGTGATGGTCGCCTTCGAAGGTTCGGACGCCTTCCGCGAGGTGGTCCTGGTGCTCATGGAGGAACTCGACCGTGACGGCTGGCAGGTCGGGTCGATCGAGAACGCCCGGGCAGCGGTGGCCGCCGGATGCGACCTGGCGGCCGCCCAGGCACCTGTCCGCCACCGATGACCCGGCGCGGAGCGGGCTTCGGAGGCGACTCACGACACCAGTGCCGGCCTTATCTGGACACCAGGCGGGTGAGGAATGGCGTGACCAGGCCCAGGGCCGCCGTCATGAGCGCGGGCGGGTCCGTGTTGAGCGTGTCCCTGCCGCGCAGGTCGGCGTAGTCGACCGCGTCCGGTTTCAGGCCGGCAACCTTGAGTACGTCCAGCAGCGCGCCGGCGAGGATCGCGTAGCCGCTGGTCGTCGGGTGCACCCCGTCGAGGCCGAAGAGCCCACCCGAGAGGCGCCCGGTGCGGTCGGACCGGAAGAACCGGGTGTCCAGGTCAGCCAGCTCGGCGGGCACCGGGTGGGGTTGCCATCCGTTGCGGAGCGCGGCCGCGTCGTCGTCGACGTAGCGTCGCTGGGCGAGTCCGTCGAGCACGCCGCTCAGGTCGAGCACGAACCAGTGGCGGCCCTCTGACCTGGCGTGGCGCACGGCCTCGGCGATGGTGGCGTTGTACTGGTCGATCGCGGAGTCGACGGCCCGCGCCTGTTGGTGCGTGAGGTGTCGATGTTTGTCGGGGCGGAAGTCGGCCTCAGCGATCCACGGGTCGGTGTAGTACGGGAAGTAACGCGAGCCCTCGCGCCACTTCTGGCCCGGACGGTCTGGATTCACGCCGTTCGCGATCGGGGCGACGGTGACGTGCGGGACGGTGGCCAGCACGACCCGCTGCGCGCTGATCGCCCGGATGCGGTCGACCAGCGTGCCGTACTCGAGCGCAAAGTGGCTCGGCCGCCAGACGTTGTAGCTGCCCTTTTCGTCGAGAGTGTCGTAGCCGGAGCCCGACCAGTTCAGCTGCTTGTCGACGACTGCCCGTAGCGCGTTGTTGGAGCCGTGCGCCACGATCAGCGTGCCGATGCCGCCGTTGTCGCCCAACCACGCCGCGGCGTCGATCTGTGCGGCCGACGGCTCGCATCCGGTGAGTACCGAACGTGCGGCGATGTCGCTGTCATTCGACGGGATCGCGCCGAGGAGGTCGTCGTGCGCGGGCGACCCGGCCAACCGGGTCGCGGCGAGACCCGCTGTGTAGGAAAGGCAGTCGCGAACGTCCCAGCCGTAGATACCGAGATTCGCGTGGCGGACGGCGGGTGGCGGCAGGCTGCCGGCACCGCGCTCCCAGTAGTCCTCGTTGGAGTCGGCAAGTCTCTGCAGCGTCAGCGGCAACTTCAGCAGCTCCAACCCGCTGAGCCGGTCGCCGAACTCGTCCTGCAGGCCGCGCAGCAGCCCCTCGATGTTGAACGGGATCCCGCCGAGGGGGCCGGCGTAGTCCGGCATGGACAGATTGACCCGCAGGGAACGCGCGACGATCGCCGGCCAGGACAGGCGGGTGTCGAATACCGCACCGCTGGACATCCCGTGCGTCAGGGAGTCGCCCACCGTCACCAGGGGGTGGCCCTCGGCGGCCTCGGGCGCGTCGGGCACCGCCAGCCCCAACGTCGGGTCCGGGTACCGGACTCGAACCCGGTCGGTGACCTCGACGTCCGAGGGCGTCGCGCTGTCCAGGTACTCCGGCGGCAGCTGTGGCATTCCTGTTCCCTTCGTGAGAGCTCGGCGCTCCCTCTCGGCAGGCTGCTACGGCAACGTCAATCATGCGATGAGGCCGCCGGACCGGCGCCGGTGACCGGAAGCTCGCAGGACACCGTAGTGCCGCCGCCCGGCGGGCTGTGCAGGGAAAAGGTGCCGCCCAGTGCCTCGATACGGTCTTTCAGCCCGACCAGACCTGAGCCCTGTACCGGGTCGGCGCCGCCGAGGCCGTCGTCACGCACGCACACCCGCAGCGTGTCGCCGGAGGCTTCCGCGTCCACCCGGACAACCGAGGCGCGTGCGTACTTGGCCGCGTTGGTGACCATCTCCGAGACCACGTAGTAGGCGCCGACCTCGACCGGCTCGGGGAGCCGGCCATCGATCCGCACGTCCATCTCCACGGGGATCGCGGAGCGCCGGGCGAGCGCCCGCAGCGCCGCCCTCAGCCCCGCCTCGGACAGGATCGCCGGATGGATGCCGCGGGAGATCTCCCGCAGCTCGTCGATCACGTCCGCGAGCTCAGCGGCCACGTCGGTGACCTCGGTATGGATGTCGTCGCTCTCGTGAGGTGCCACCGCAAACCGCAGCCTGAATGCCAGCGCGAGCAGGTGTTGCTGTGCGCCGTCGTGCAGGTCCCGCTCGAAACGTCGGCGGGCCTCATCCGATGCCGCGACGATCCGCGCGCGGGAGGCTATGAGCTCGGCCCGGTTCTGTGCGTTCGCGACCGCGGTGGCTACCAGGTCGGTGAACTGCGTCATCCGCTGCTCGGCGTCGGGCGCCAGTGGCCCCTGCCCGGACCCGACGGCGATCGCTCCCCACAGTCGGCCGTTGACGTGGATCGGCGCGGCGACCGCGGACCGGAGCCCCTCGCGGAGATAGGGCTCCCCGCCCGGAATGTCGCGGTAGTCATCGACCCGGGCGGACCGGCCGGTGCGCAGGACCGTGGCGGTCAGCCCGGTCGGCGGGTATCCCTCCCAGCGTTTCCCGACCAGCACGTGGGGGCCGGTCGTGCCTTCGTTGGCCAGCAGCGTCGCCGTTCCGTCGAGCTCGTAGCGGATCATCCTGGCGGTGCCGCCGCCGAAATGCCGGAGAGCCTCCCTGGTCGCGGCCGCGAACACCGCCTCGGGCGTGTCGCCCTGCGCGACCAGCATGGCCAGGCGCCGCAGCGCCGCCTGGGTGTCCACGAGATCGCGCAGCTCCTGCTCGGCCTTGGCGTTGGCGATTGCCATCGCGGCGAGCTCCATGAAGTCCGCCATGCGCGACTCGGTGCCGGCCGGGAAGTCCTCCCGCGAGGTCGCGGCCACCGTCACGCCCCAGTGGCGTCCCCCGACCACAATGGGTGTGGCGACCGCGGCTCGCAGGCCCAGCCTGCCGACTATGGCACCGAACGGGCCCTTCGCCAGTTTGTCGCCGTTGACCCGGGCCGGGCGCCCGGTCCGGAGCGCGGCCGTGGTGACCATCCCCGGCTGCAGCCTCATCCGGAAGCCGACTGGTACTTCACCACTTACCCGGCCGTACGAGCCAAGGACGCGGATATGCCCCTCAGGCTCTCCGCTCTCGCCCGGCGGGTCAGCCGAGGGTGACCCCGGCCGGTCGGTGCTCGAAAGGTCAACACTGGCGACGAATGTCGCCTCGGCACCGATCAGGCGTCCGAGCTCATCGGCAACCGCGGTGAACACCTCTGCCGGCCGCGCCCCGCCGGCGACCAGCGTGGCCACGCGCCGCAGCGCGGCCTGCTCCTCCGCGAGCTGACGCAACCGTGACTGGTCGGGCGGACCATCGGTCGCCCCCGCGTCGGCGGTTTGCCCCACCTCGGCGCCGGTGTCAGGCGCGCTCATAGGACTGACGGTAGCCCGGTGCTCAGGGGCCGACAACGCTGCGCTCGTCGAGGGCTGGGGCGGCGGCGGAATACTTCCGTCGCTGTCCAGAGTTGGCAACGACATGGCTACCGCTGTTGTCGCCGCCGCTTACGGCGGACCCGAGGTGCTGTCCGTGGTCGAAGCCGAGGTGCCCCCGCCCGGGCCGGGCGAGGTGACGATCGAGGTGCGCGCGGCCGGGGTCAACCCGATCGACTACAAGCTCTACAGCGGGGCCTTCGGGTCCTCCCCGGACAATCTGCCGGTGCGCCTGGGGCTCGAGGTGGCCGGAGTGGTCACCGAGGTGGGGCCGGGTGCGGCCGGCCCGGCCGGTCCGCTGTCGGTCGGTGATGAGGTCGTCGCCTATCCCGTACCGGGCGGCTACGCCACCGCCGTCACGGTGCCGGCGAAGGCGGTTGTGCCCAAGCCCACCGAACTGTCCTGGGAGCAGGCATCGGGCCTGTTGCTCGTCGGGGGGACCGCCGTGCACGCCGTGTCGGTGGTCCAGGTCAGCTCGGGCGACACCGTGCTGGTCCACGGCGGCTCCGGCGCGGTAGGCCTACTTGCCGTCCAGCTGTCACTCGCCGCCGGAGCGACGGTGGTGGCCACCGCCAGCGAACGGAACCAGGCCCTGCTGCGTGAGGTCGGCGCCGTCGCGGTGACCTATGGGCCCGGCCTGCTCGACCGGGTCAACCAGGCAGCGCCCGCCGGGGTCGACGCCGCGATCGACGCGGTCGGAACCGACGAGGCAATCGATGTGTCGCTGGCCCTGGTGGCCGAGCAAAGCAGAATCGTCTCGATCGCCGCCTTCCACCGCGCCGACACCGGCATCAAGTTGATCGGGCGAGGCCCAGGGGCCGACCCCGGTACCGAGATCCGCGCGAACGCCTGGCGCCAACTTCTCCCGCTGGCCGCCACCGGCAAGCTGACCCTGCTCCCGGCCAGGACCTACCCCCTCGCCGAAGCCGCCAAGGCGCACACGCTGCTCGCCCAGGGCCACCCCAACGGCAAGCTCGCGCTGCTGCCAGCACAGTGAGGAAGTGAGGTCCTGGCGTCGAGATCGACGTGGCGGTCATTCGATCATGGAGAGGAAAGCCCTCCTGTCGATGTCGGTGAGTCGATCCCGCGCGGACCGCCATCGCGGCTCAGCCGTAACGCAGGGCGGCGGTGATGAACGAGCGCAGGAGGTCGTTCTTCTCGGCCGCGCCGGGCACACCGCCGAGCGAGGCGATGCGGTCGTCGAAGGCGCTCTGGGTGAGCGCGCCGACCGCGAAGAGGTAGCACCACTCGTAGAAGCCGGGCGGCTTGCCCGGGAGCGCACATTTCAGCGCCTCGATGAACTTGCGGGCCATCGGGTCGAACAGCGCCCCCATCACCCCCCGTTCCGGGCAGGAGGGGTCGGCGGCCTCGCGGAACACGAGCTTCCGGTACCAGGAGGCGTCCTCCCGCAGGCTCACCACCGGGTCCATGAAGGCGCTCACGATCTGCTCCAGCGCGTCCGGGGCGTCGAGGTTCTCGATCGCCTCCAGCCGGCGCAACCGCTCCTCGTTGACGTGTTGGCGGCGCACGAAGACCGCGGTGTAGAGGGCCAGCTTCGACTCGAAGTGATAGCCGATCAGGGAGAGCTTGACGTCGGCGACCTTGGCGATCTCCCGCAGCGTGGTGCCGTGGTAGCCCTCCTCGGCGAAGACGCGCTCGGCAGCGTCGAGGATGCGGTTGCGCCGGTCGGGACCGGGCGCGGGGGCGGTGGCCACGAGGACACATTACCCCCTTGACCGCCCTGACTGGACGTCCGTACAGTTTGCGTGTCGGCATTCGATGGGGAGCGCACGATGGCAGCTCGGACACGCTGGGTAGTGCTCGGTGGCGGCTTTGTCGCTTACATGTTTGACGCAATGGAAATCATCCTGCTCTCGCTGGCGCTGCCGGCGATCCGGCAGAACATGCACCTCACGGCGGCCCAGGGCGGCCTGCTGGCCACCGCGACACTGCTGGGCATCGGCCTGTCCAGCGTGTTGGCCGGGTACCTCGCCGACAACTTCGGCCGCAAGAAGGCGCTCATCGCCTCGCTCCTCACGTTCGGCCTGTTCACCTCGTTGCTCTCCGTGGTGCCGAACTACGAGGTCTTCCTGCTGTTCCGGTTCGTCGCGGGCTTCGGCCTCGGCGGCGTCTGGAGCGTCGTGTCGGCCTACGTCGTCGAGACCTGGCCGGCCGACAAGCGCGGACGCGCGGCGGCATTCGTGCTGAGCTCGTTCCCGATCGGCGGCGCCGTGGCCGCGGTGGCCTCCGGGCTCTTCCTGCCCGACTGGCGCCTCATGTTCCTGGTCGCCGGCCTTGCCGTCCTGGTGCCGGTGCTCATCGTGGCGCTGTTCTTCGACGAGTCGGGCGAGTGGTCGCGGGAGAAGGCGGAGCGCGCCACCGCGGGTGCGGACCGGCCGGTCTCGGTCGCACACATCTTCACCGCCCCGATCCGGCGGACCACGATCCTCGCCACGATCGTCGCCGCGCTGGCACTGACCGGCTGGTGGGGCGGTTCCACCTGGCTGCCGACCTATCTCACCGTCGAGCGCGGGATCGCGCCGGCCACCGTCGCCCTCTACATGACCGTGCTGAACCTCGGCATGTTCGTGGGCTACAACGTGTTCGGAGTGATCGCGGACCGCATCGGCCGCCGTCCGGCGATCATCATCTCGCTGCTGGGCGTGAGCGTCACGCTCCCGCTCTACGCACTGACCAGCAACGTGACCGCGCTGATGTGGTTCGGCCCGCTGTTCGCGTTCTTCGCCGCGTTCACCGGTCTGTTCGGCTCCTACATCGGGGAGCTGTTCCCGACCAGGGTGCGCACGACCGGCGCCGGGTTCTGCTTCAACGTCGGTCGCGGCGTGTCGGCGTTCGCACCACTGGCGCTCGGTGCGCTCACCGCCGTCATCGGGCTCAGCGGGGGGCTCCTGATCTGCGCGGGATTCTTCGTGGCCGCTGGACTGGTGATGTTCCTGCTGCCGCGCACCGGAACCGAGACGGTCACGGCGCCGAGCCTCGACACCCGCACCCGGGAAAGGATACGTCCATGAGCACCGGCCACACGTTGCTGGATCCGGAACTCGTCGAGGTCACACCCGGCGTGTTCGGCTACATCCAGCACGACGGCAGTTGGATGCTGAACAACACCGGCGTGATCACCGGCGACGACGGGTCGTACCTGCTGGTCGACACCACCTCGACGGAGGCCCGCAACCGCGCCCTGCTCGCGGCGGTGGAGAAGATCACCGCCAAGGACCTCCACGAGGAGCCACCGCGAGGACTGGTCAACACCCATCACCACGGTGACCACACGTTCGGCAACTGGCTGATGCCGCAGCGGACGCCGATCATCGCCCACGTCACCTGCCGCGAGGACGTGCTCGCCGCGGGGCTGGTGGCCGCGCAGGTGCTCCAGGGCCCCGACTACGGCCACCTCGAGCTGCGGCCGCCGGACGTCACGTTCACCGGCAGCATGAACCTGCACCTCGGCAGCCGACTCGTCGAGCTGCACCACGTGGGCCCCGCGCACACCCGCAGCGACGTGGTGGTGTGGCTCCCGGAGGAGCGCGTGCTGTTCGCGGGCGATGTCGTGTTCGCCGGCGGGCAGCCGTTCCTGGTGGAGGGCAGCGTCGCGGGATACCCGAAGGGGCTCGACGCGATCCGTGCCCTGGAGCCGGAGATCCTGGTGCCTGGCCACGGGCCGGTCGCCCACGGCGCCGAGGTCGGTCGGGTGCTGGACGACCTCACCGAGTACGCCGCGTTCGTCGCCGAGGTCGGCCGTGCGGGCCGCGCTGCGGCGCAGACCCCGCTGGAGGCGGCGATCGCCGCGCGGGACAACCGGTTCACGGGGTGGCAGGAGGGTGAGCGGCTGGTCGGGAACCTGTACCGCGCCTACTCCGAGCTCGACGGCAATCCGATCGACGCCCGTATCCCGCTGGACACGGTATGGGCCGACATGGTGACCCTCAACGGCGGCCCGATCGGCTGCTTCGCCTGACCGACAACTGAAGGGACGCACATGCGCTGGGTTACCTATCTCTCCCCCGCCGACGGGCGCGAACGGGCCGGTCTGCTGCGCGACGGTGAAGTGCGCGCGGCGGATGCGACGGCGTCGCTGCTCGACCTGATCGAGGCCGACGGCGGTCTGGCCGCCGCGGCCGAGCGGGCCGAACGCGCACCCGCCGAGGTGGTGGACGCGGCCGGGCTGCGGCTGCTCGCACCGATCCCCCGACCGCCGGCGGTGCGCGACTTCCTCGCCTTCGAGGAGCACCTGCGCAACGCGGTGAAGGCGCTGGGCCGGGTAGATCTGCCGCAGGCCTGGTTCGAGCAGCCGGTCTTCTACTTCACCAACCCCGCCGCCATCTGCGGACCGGACGAGGACATCGCGATCTCGCCGGGGTCGGCGTCCTTCGACTACGAGGTGGAGGTCGCCGCGGTGATCGGCACCGGCGGCGCCAACCTCTCGCCGGACGAGGCCGAGGCACACATCGCCGGTTACACGGTGCTGTGCGACTGGTCGGCGCGAGACCTGCAGGCGCGCGAGCAGACGATCGGGCTCGGCCCGGTGAAGGGCAAGGACAGCGCGACGAGCCTCGGCCCGGTGCTGGTGACTCCCGACGAGCTGGAGTCGTACCGCCGCGGCGCCGGGTACAAGCTCGCCATGTCGGGTTCGGTCAACGGGCAGCACTACGGCGGCGGCAACTGGTCGGACATCTACTGGTCCTTCGGTCAGATGCTCGCCTACGCCTCCCGAGGCACCCAGCTGCGGCCCGGCGACGTGATCGGCAGCGGCACCGTGGGGACGGGGTGCATCCTGGAGCTCTCCGGGCTGCACGGGAACGAGCGTTACCCATGGTTGCGCCCCGGCGACACCGTCCGCATCGAGGTGGAGGAGCTCGGCACCGTCACCGGGCACATCACCGAGGGTGCGGAGCCCGTGCCGCTCAAGCCGGGCTGACCTGGCTCCCGGCCGGCTCATCGCCGTGGAAGGTGGTGAACTCCCGAACCGGTTCGCGGGTGGTGCGGTAGTGGTTCAGGCGGTGGTGCTGGTCGGCGTAACCCAGAGCGAGCCCGCAGACGGTGATCTGGTCATCAGGGATTTTCAGGTGTCGGCGCAGGACTGGGTAGAAGTCGATGAACGACGCCTGCGGACAGGTATCCAGGCCGGCCTGGCGCGCGGCCAGCATGAGTGCCTGCAGGAACAGCCCGGCGTCGACCAGGCCGCTGGCCAGCGGGTGCTCGCTGACCGTCAGGATCATCCCGACCGGTGCGCCGAAGAAGTCGTAGTTGCGCCGGTGGTGGGCAAGGCGCCCCTCGGTGTTCGCCGCGTCGATCCCGAGCGTGTCGCGGTAGAGACCGACGCCGAAGCAATGCCGCCGCGACCGGAACGGCTCCCGCCAGGACTCCGGTGACGGCTGGTAGGGGTACTCGCGCACGGTGGCACCACCGTTGGCGTCCAACGCCCGCCAGAGGTCTTCGGTCAACCGGCGCTTCGCTCCACCGCTCAGCACGTGGACGTGCCAGGGCTGGCAGTTGGAGTTGCTGGCCGACCGGGCGGCAAGAGCGAGCAGGCGCTCGATCAGGTCTCTCGGTACGGGTGTGGGCAGGAACGCACGCACGCTGCGCCGGGTGAGCAGGGCCTCGGCCACGGTCGAGGCGGCCACCGGCGGCGGATCGCTCGACGGCGTCATGTCGTTCATCAGCTGACCTGCGTTCGTCAGTGCGTCTCGGACGGCTTGATGTCGTAGGAGATGCGCCCGGCCGGCAGGTAGAACAGCGCGATGACGGCCCCGCCCTTGACCTCGGGATAGTGGTGGCTGCCTGGGCCGGGGGCTGTCCAACCGGCGGCCTGCCAGCCACGGGGGCCGGCCAGGACCGCCTCGGGATCCAACGGCACGACCAGGTTGAGCTCGCCGTACGGATGCTGGTGGTACTGGCCGCGGTAGCGCGGCACGCTGTTCATGTAGACCGCCGTGATGCTGAAGTAGCTCAGCTCCTCGCGCGGCTCGGCGATACGGCCGCGGCGATACCCGGGTCCGTCCACCTCGACGTTCGCGGCCCAGCCCTCGGCCACTCCCTCGGTGACGAGGCGCGCAAGGTCGTCCCACAGGTCCGTGCCGGGACCGTGGTTCTCGTTGAGCCAGAGCTCGAGCTCCGCACCCGCGGTGCGGTTCTTGATCTCGTTGAGGAACGGGATGCTGCGTTCGATCAGATCCTCGGCGGTGGCTCCCACGGTGTGCCTCCTCGGGCGGGGGTCGTCGCCTGAGCGAGAACCCAGGCGAACTGACAGTAGGTCGAGGGTTACGTTACAGTCAATAAACGTAACTTAACTGCGAGCGAGATCTCTCGTGCTCGAGAATGCAGCTATGACGGACGTAGGGCGCAGCACCGGGCACGTGGACGAAACGCCGGCGGCCTCTCGCGGCGGTCGCCCCCGCGACCCCGCGCTCGACGAGGTGATCATTCGTGCCACCCGCCGCCGACTCGTCCTGGACGGCTACTCGGCCATGACCATCGCCGACATCGCCACCGACGCCGGGGTCTCCCGGCCTACGATCTACCGGCGTTGGGCAGGCAAGCTCGAGCTGACCATCGATGCACTCGACTACGGGTTCCGAGCCCAGGGCGACACCTACCCGAACCCGCGCCTCGAGGAGCTGTCGCCCCTCGAGGCGTTCACCGAAGCTGTCCGCCGGGTCGATCCGTGCTACTTCAACCCGGATGCCATGGTGCTGATGGGCAACTTCATGGCCGAGACCATCCGCACCCCGGAACTGCTCGCGGTCGTGGTCGAGCACGCGGTCGAACCCAGGGTGAAGTTGGTCGAACGCGTGCTGGCGGACCTGCGGGAACGCGGCGAGGTGCGCGCCGACATCGACGTCCACACGATCGCCACCATGTGCTTCGGCAGCTACTACGCCGCATTCCTGCGTGCCGAGGAGGATCGCGGACACCTCGCCGAGCGGGTGGTCAACGTACTGTGGCCGGGCATCGCCGCGTCCCCCGCCCGGCCCTCCCCGGCCGCGGACGGGGGCTGACCGGGAACGGGCCGGTGGGCCCGCCGCCCCGGCTCAGAGGTTGACCGCGCGCAGCATCGCGTCGGCGTAACGGGCGCCGGCCACCGGCAGCTTGAGCTGGTCCAGCTCGGCCTCGGTGAGCTGGATGTCCGCCGCCGCCAGGTTCTCCTCAAGCGTGGTGCGCCGCTTGGTACCGGGGATCGGCACGATGTCCTGGCCCTGCTGCAGCAGCCACGCCAGGGCCAACTGGGCGGCGGTCACCCCCTTGGCGGCGGCCAGCTCGCGGACCGCGTCGGCGGCCTTGGCGTTCTGGTCGAAGTGCTCGCCCTGGAACCGGGGGTCGTTGCGGCGGTAGTCGTGGGCCGGGTACTCCTCCGCGCGCACCGCGGTACCGGTCAGGAAACCCCGGCCGAGCGGCGAATAGGCCACCAACCCGATGCCCAGCTCGCGGAGCGCCGGGAGCACCTCGTCGTCGAGGCCCCGCTCCCAGAGCGAATACTCGGACTGCACCGCGGAGACCGGGAAGGTGATGTGCGCCCGCCGAATGGTGGCCGCGGCGGCCTCGGACAGCCCGAAGTAGCGCACCTTGCCGGCCTCGATCAGCTCGCCGACCGCCCCGGCGACGTCCTCGATCGGCACCGCGGGGTCCACCCGGTGCTGGTAGAGCAGGTCCACATAGTCGGTGCCCAGCCGGCGCAGCGACTTCTCGGTCACCGCACGGATGTGCTCCGGGCGGCTGTTCAACCCGTGTCGCTGCCCGTTCTCGTCCAGGTCGTGGCCGAACTTGGTGGCGATCACCGCCTGCTCCCGGCGGTCGGCCAGCGCCCGGCCGAGCAGTTCCTCGTTCGTCCACGGTCCGTACACCTCGGCGGTGTCGAAGAAGTCGCAGCCCAGCTCCAGTGCGCGGTGCACGGTCGCCACCGACTCCACGTCGTTCGGCTCGCCGTACGCGAAGCTCATGCCCATGCAACCCAGGCCGAGCTCCGACACCGCGAGGCCCTGCCGTCCCAGTACCCGTTTCTCCATGGACCCAGCTTCCCTCTTGGAGCGCACTCCAGGTCAAGCCGGGGGGTGCGAGCGGTCGGGCAGGCGCGGGCGTGGACTGCTGAAGATCAACGCAACCTCAGCAGGGTTTGATCATGAGAAGAACCCGGCTGTGGTTGAACTCGGCGGGCGTGTGCGCGTAGGTCAGCTCGGGGTGCTCCGTCGGGCTCCGCCGGGCGCCGGTACACGCCGTACCAGTGGCTGGCGGCGAGTTCGCGGGCCCCCCGGGCGTCCTCGCCGTCGCCCACGGTGGTGGTGAGTCGCTGCGCCATCTGGGCTAGGAAGCATCACAGAACTGTTACTCTTCGGTACTCTGGGGACGAACAGTTGTGGCCAAAATCCCCCGAAGTGTCACACGAGGGTAGCTTTCAGCTTATGCGCGTGGATGCGGCACGAAATCTTGACGCGATACTCGAGACGGGTGCCCGGCTCCTGGCCGAGGACCCCAGCACGAGCATCGCCGCGATCGCGGCTGAGGCCGGAGTCAGCCGGCGCCTGGTCCACCGCCGTTTCGCGAGTCGAGAAGCTCTGCACGACGCCGTGGTCCACACCAAACTCGAGGCGGTCGACGAGGTACTCTGCGACGCCCGGTTGGACAGCGCACCGGTCGCGGTGGCTCTGCACCGGTTCGTGGAGGGCATCATCGCGGTGGTTCGTCGCTACCCGATCGATCCGGAGCAGATGCGTGACGACGCCGAGTCGTACGCCCGGATGCTCGACCAGCGTGCCCAGGTCGGCGCATTCATGCAGCGGGCCATGGACGAGGGACTCATCCGTTCCGACCTGCCCGACGGGTTGCCCCAGGCCCTGCTCCACCAGATCATCGCCCTGCTCGCGCACCGGTTCCCCGACGACGATCCCGGTCAGGCCGCGGACATCGCCGTCGACACCTTGCTCAAGGGAATGGGCCGGAGCTGACCGGCGTCGTGGGAGCCAGCTGAGCCACCGGCCGGGCGAGCGGTCAGAGGTCGGCGAGCGTCTTGTCCACCCTCAGGCCCTTCCAGCTGGGGTGGCGTAGGTAGCCCTCCCCAGTTAGCGAGCGGTATTCGACGTCGCCGATCAGCTCGGGCCGGACGTAGCGGGCGTTGCGGGCGTACTCGCGTGGCAGCGGCGCGCTGAACGGGCTCGACTCGCTGGCCAGCCCCTTGAGCCGCTGCAGGAGCCGCGCCGCGGTGGCGGCCGTCCAGCCGGTGCCGACGGCTCCGACGAACTCGAGCGCAGCGGGATCGTCGGTTGCCGGGCGAGCAAGCAGGAGCGCGCCGAGGCTGTTGGTGCGGTTGCCCTGGCCGGGCGTCCAGCCGCCGACGACGACCTCGATGCGGCTGCGCAGCGCATGCTTCAGCCAGGCTGGTGACCTGCCGGGTCGGTAGGGGGAGTCGAGGCGTTTGCCGACGACGCCTTCGATGTCGTGGGCGCGGGCCACGTCCAGCAGGGTATGTGGGTCGACGTCGACCTGGTGAGCCGGCACGAGCAGCCGGGGATGGGTGATCTCGACCTCGGTCAGCAGCCGTCGGCGTTCGACGTAGGGCAGGTCGACGGTCGGTTCGCCGTCGAGGTGCAGCAGGTCGAACACGACATAGCTGACCGGTACCTGGGCGAGGAGCTCGGCTGAGGGGCGGGTGCCGAAGCGTTGTTGCAGCTGTGCGAAGTCCGGCGCCCCGGTGGTCGGGTTGGCGGCGATCAGTTCGCCGTCCAAGGTCAGCCGGCGCCCCGGCAGCGCCTCGGCGAGAGCGTCGGCGACCTCGGGGAAGACGGGGGTGAAGTCCTTGGCGTTGCGGGAGTCCAGGCGGACCTGCCCGTCGGCGCGGATGCGGGCTATCGCGCGGCCGCCGTCGTACTTCCATTCCCACCCGAAGCCGCGTCCCGAGGTGGGCAGCGTGCGGGCGGTGGCCAGCATCGGGGCTATCGCCGGTGGCCACTCGTCGCGCACCCGTCAACGGTACTGATTACTCGGCTACCGCGTCCGCTACCGGGGCTGCTGGCGGTTCACCCCGAAGCGCGTTCTCGCTCAGAACGGCTTCGCGGTGAAGCCCGCGCGCAACAGGGCGGAGTCGCCGCGTGCCGAAGCCGGCAGCCGGTCGGGCCGAAACCGCGGGCTGCCGCCCGGTCGCCCGTCCGCGCGCGGCGCCCAGAACGCCTGCAGCCACGGGATCGGTCGGGCGTGGCCGGAGCTCAGCTCTCCCAGCCCGGCGGCCCGCAGCTCGGCGGTGAGCTCGTCATGGGTGAATGCGGCCGCCTCGCTGGCCAACCCGTCGTGGCGCAGTACCGGCGGGAGTGCCGGGTCCGCGACGGCCATCATGGAGTCAAGGGTGCCGGGGCCCTGCAGGCGGGCGAAGTCGAAGAGCCACACCGCCGCGCCGGTGTGGTCACGCAGCGCGGCGATCTGCCGCAGTGCCGCACGCAGGACCTCGAAGTCCGGTAGCTGGTGCAGCGTCCACATGCACGAGATGCCGTCCCAGTGCTGCTCGGTGATCGATTCGGGCAGCGCCGTGAAGTCCGCTTCGACGAGCGCGACGCGGGTGTCGAGGGCTTCGGACTCGAACAGACCGCGCGCCGTGGCGAGCATGTTCGGCGCCAGGTCCACTCCGGTGATGTGCAGGTCGGGGCGGTGGCGGGCGAGGTGGGCGAGCGCACGGCCGGACCCGACCCCGAGGTCGAGCAGGCGGGCGCCCTCCGGGAGCAGCGCGTCGAGCGCGCGGGCATTGAAGTCGTAGACCATCAGCATGGCGGTGCTCGACACTCCGCCGGCATGGAACTGCGCCACCGCCTCCGGGTCGTTCATGACCATGGGCTCCGGGACGCGCTGGCGTCCCGGAGCGTGACGGCTCTCCCGGAGTGCGATGAGTGGCATTCGCCACATCTGCCGCGGCATGCGGAGCAGGGTCCCACACCGTTCGGCCGCGTGGCGCGGAAATCGGCACGACGTCGGAGATCACCCGGCGAGTGAGGTCTCCGGTGACTGCCGTGCCAGGGTCAGGCGGGGTGGGGTGACAGGGGTCGGGTCCGGTTGCCCGGTGGGGTTGAGGTGTAGCCAGGCGATGGTCCGGTCGTCGCGCAGCCGGTCGAGTCGGGCGGGCAGCTCGCGCAGGACGTGTTCCATCCGGGCGTGTTCGAGGGCGTAGAGCACGCCGTAGGTGAAGGCGTTGTGTCCTTCGTCGTGGGCCTCGGCGGCGAGTTGGCGCAGGACTGGGCGGGCGACGACGGCGTCCTGGTAGTCGCCGAGCAGGTCCTGGAGTTTTTTGGTGTGTTTGCGGAGGCGTCGGGCTGGTGAGCCGATGATGGGGGTGGCGACCTCGGTCATGTAGCGGACTCGTTTGCCGATTTTGCGTGCTTCGTGCAGCGCGTTGTCGCGGTCCGGGCCGGCGGGTAGGGCGGTGAACGCGTCGAGTTGTTGGTCGAGTTTGCGGAATGCCTTGGCCACGGCCTTGGGTAGCTCGGTTTGCGCTGGCCGGTCAGCTTTGCGGGTCAGGGGTGGGTGCTCGAGCAGTGCGTCGAGGGTGTGTTGCAGGGCCAGGTAGCGGTCGCTGTTCAGGGCGGCCATGATGGTCTGCTCGCCTTGTTCGGCCAGTTGTCCCAGTGAGTGTTCGAGGTCGCTGGCCAGCGGGCCCATGATCAGGTGCGCGGGTAGGGCGCGGATGACCTGGGTGAACCGTTCGATCATGACTTCGGTGTCGTGTTGGGCGGCCAGTTGCGCGCCGAGCCATTTCAGCTCGTCGGCGACGGGTTGGGTTTGTTCGGTGTCCAGGATCCGGGAGAAGCCGTGCAGGACCGAGCGCAGTTGTCGGGTGGCTACCCGCATCCGGGTGACCGCTTCGGGTAGTTCCTGGCGGACCCCGGGGTCCTGGGCGCGCAGTTGGCGGATCTGTGCGCGCAGCGCCGCGACCACCACGTCACCGGCCGTTGCGGGGCTTTCGGGGCGACGGGGGCGGGGCAGGCGGTTCTTGGTGAGTCGGCGGGCCAGTTCCGTGTGGGTGGCTTCGGCGACCGGGGTGAGTTCGGCGTCGTGGGAGTAGGCCCGCAGCAGCACGCGCAGCTCGTCCGGCGGGTCGTCGCTGGAGGCGCCCAGTGGTAGCCGGATCTCCTTCGGGATGTCGGTGTCGGTGGGCAGTGTCAGGTGCCAGCCTTCGTCGTCGCCGGTGCTGCGGCGCAGGGTGACCCCGGCGACGAGCAGGCGCAGCTGCGCGGTGTCGTAGTAGGTGGTGCTGCCCTGATGTGTGCCGCGTTGCTCGATGCTGGTTGTCATCGCAGTGCTCCCGCGGTGGCCTCGACCTGGGCGGTGTCCGTGCCGGTGGCTGTGCCGGTGTCCGTGGTGGTGGTGGTCTCGGCGTCGGGTGTGGTGTCGAGGGTGCCGCCGCGGCGTAGGTGCACGGTGCGGGTGGCGAGTTGGGTGAGGGCGGGTTGGTGGGTGGTCATGATGACGGTGCGGCCGTCGACGAGGCGGGTCAGTGCTTGGACGACGAGTTGTTCGGCGTGGATGTCGAGTCCGGCGGTGGGTTCGTCGAGCAGTACGACGGGGGCGTCGACGAGGAGGGCTCGGGCGATGCCGACGCGTTGGCGTTGGCCGCCGGAGAGGCCGATGCCGCCGGCGGCGACGGTGGTGTTGAGGCCGTCGGGTAGGCGGTCGGTGAACTCGGTGACGAGTGCGGCTTCGGCGACTCGGGCGACTTCTTCGTCGGTGGCGTCGGGGCGGCCGTAGCGCAGGTTGTCGGCCAGGGTGCCGGAGAACAGGAAGGTGTCCTGCAGGACCATGGCGACCTGTTGGTGCAGCCAGTGCTCGGGGACGTCGGGCACGGAGTAGCCGTCGAGCAGGACCTGTCCGGCGGTGGGGCGGTAGAGCCCGCCGATGAGGGAGAGGGTGGTGGATTTGCCGGCGCCGTTGTCGCCGAGCAGCGCGATCCGTTCACCGGCGTTGATGGTGAGGTTCTGTCCGTCCAACACCGGGCCGCGGCCGTAGTCCAGGCCGACGTCACGCAGCTCGATCTGCCCGCTGACCCGCTCGGGCAGGGTTTCCCCGGTGCCGGCGTGCTCGGTGGGTTGATCGAGGATGGCGGCGATCCGCTCGGCGGAGGCGGCACCCTGGGTGAAGCTGGGGGCCAGCTTGGCCAGCGTCTTCATCGGGGACAGCATGTTCTTCAGGTAGCTGGTCACCACGACCAGGATCCCGACCGCCCACCAGCCGTGCAGTGCCCCGTAGCCGCCGACGAACAACACCCCGGCGGTGCCGACCGCGCCGACGGTTTGCAGGACCGGGCTGAACCGGGCGGACAAATCCACCGAGACCAGGCCCAGGCGCAGCAACTTGTCGTTGGTGGTGCCGAACAGCTCGTCCTGGCGCTGCTGGTTACCGAAGGCGTGGGTGGTGCGGATGCCTTGCAGGGACTCGGTGACGAACCCGGTCAGGGCGCCCGAGGCGGCGCGCTTGCGGCGGGCGTTGCGCCGGGTCAGCCGGGCGAAGTGCAGCGCGGTGACATACACCAGCGGCGCCACACACAGTCCGATCAGGCCGAGTTCCCAGCTGACCGACAACAACACCGCGGCGGTCCCGACCAGGGTGAGCACGGCGGGGATGAGGTCGGTGAACAGATCCAGCAGGCTGCTCTCGATCCGGGAGGTGTCGGACACGACCCGGCTGGTCAGCTCCCCGATGGTCTGCTTGTCGTGATAGGCCATCGGCAACCGCTCGACATAGCCGAACACGTCGGAACGGATCTGGGAGGTCATCCGCTCCCCCGCGCCGTTCATGAACTTGTCGCCCAGATAGTCGAACAACCCGGACGCGGCGGTGATCAGCAGCACCGACACCGCGGCAATGGTCAACATCGCCACCGCCGACCCGCCGAACCAACCGGCCACGTCGTGCAACACACCACCCTTCTTCCTGTCACCCTTGAGCAGGTCATCAATGACCAGGGCCAACGGCCACGGCGTCGCCAGATCCGCGGCCAGCTCCAGACCACGCATCAACACACCCAACAACAACGGCCGCCGCTCCGGCCGGGCGTACCCCCGGAACCGCCACAACTCCCGCAACGTCCCGATATCCCGCCGAGGCAGACCATCCGCCGTCTTCGACGCGGGCGTCCCTGAACCGAGAGTCCCTGAACCGAGAGTCCCTGAACCGAGAGTCCCCACTGCGGCGGTCGCCGATGCAGGCGACTCCGAAGCGGGGGTCTCCGGAGTTGTTGTCCTCGAAGCGGCGGTGCCACGCCTGCCACGCCTGCCGGGCCGGTGGATGTGCATCTTCTTCTCCTGCATTTCAGGCGGCCTGCTCAGCCACAACGGACACCCGCGCCGGGGCCGGGAGTCCGTTCACGTTCGAAGCGGTAACGGGCCTACGTGGGGACAGCCCGAAGATCGAGGGGGTCACATTGCCGGTGGTGGCGGTGGGAGCCGTTCGCTCCAGCGCCGTGACAACTCGACCGGTAACCATCACAGGACTGTAGCTCTTAGAATCTCAGCGGACTCGAAAGTGTGACTCAAGCCGCCAAAACCATCACAGGGGAATACTCTCGGGCCAGCTCCGTGAGCAGCGGCTGGTCAGCCACGGAAGCCCGAAGGTCCAGATCGTGACGTTTTCACTCAGGAAATACCACAGTCCTGTGTCTGTTTGTCCCACAGAAGGATCTGTGATGTGACTCAAATCGATATAAGTGCCCCAGTGGCGTAGTCTGAACACTATGCGAGCAGATGCTGAACGGAATCTTGACGCGGTACTCCGCACAGGGGCTCGGCTCCTGGCCGAGGACCCCGGCACGAGCATCGCCACCATCGCGGCCGAGGCCGGGGTGGACCGGCGCACGGTCTACCGCCGCTTCGCGTGCCGGGAAGCCCTTCTTGACGCCGTGTTCGAGACCAAGCTCGACGCGGTCGATGCGGTGCTCATCGACGCACGGTTGGACAGCGCCCCGATCGCGGTGGCTCTGCACCGGTTCGTGGAAGGCATCATCGCGGTGGTTCGTCGTTACCCGATCGACCAGCACCAGATGCCTTGTGACACCGAGTCCTACGCCCGGATGCTCGAGCAGCGTGCCCAGATCGGCGCATTCCTGCGGCGGGCCATGGACGAGGGACTCATCCGGTCCGATCTACCCGACGGGATGGCCCAGGCCCTCCTGCACCAGATCATCACCATGCTTGCGAAGCAGTTCGACGGCCACGATCCCGCCCGCGCCGCGGACATCGCCGTCGACACCCTGCTCAGCGGCATCGGCCGCAGAGATGCGGTCGGAGCCGAAACGCCGGGTCTCAACCGAGTCGGCCAGTTGGTAGGTAGTTGACGCGCTGTTCGATGCGTACCCCACGGTCACCGCGGCGCGCCGACGAGGGGGCGTGGAGTCCACTAATGAGGATCTTGATAGGTTCCGCGTCATGTCGGATTCGGCATCGTCGCGGAACTTCCAGCGGCAAGATCATGTGATCACTATGCTCGTCGGGCTGGCCCTTGATGACCTTGAGTCTGGGAACATCGACGTCGAGACGGCGCTGCGGTTCGTCGCGCACCGGGCGTGGGTCGAGGGGCACCGCGAAGGCGTGAACGCTGGCAACGAGTTCGACGAGTTCGTCGAGCCACTGCCGCCGCCCATTGAGACGGACCCCGGCTGATCAGTGACCGCGGGCCGACACCCTCGACGTCATCATCGTGGTCGGTCCGAGGCGTCCAGGGCACGAACCACCGCTGGAGTAATCGTGCCGAGGAGCCCTGTCTGTCCGTCGGCGTGATGATCGATGCGATCCCGCGCCAATGATTGCTCGACCGCGGCCCTCCTGCTCGGCCTCGCTGACGAGCAGGCGGACGAAGCAGACGGTCTGTCGATCGGCCGGTGAGTTCGTGGCCTTCGGCTGGCGAGCGATACACATCCCGATCAGGCGGTGCGCCGGTAGTTCGGCACGGCGATCGCGTGGGTGCTCGGGTGGGCGGTGCCGGCCGGGTCGAGTGGTGCGTCGGGGCCGAGGGCGGCCAGGACGGTGCGGAGGCTGACCAGGGTGACGGTGAGGGAGTTCTGTTCGCCGGTGGTCAGGTGTGTCCGGCCGGTCGTGGCCAGGGTGGTGTGCAGGTTGTCGATGTCGCGGTGCAGCCAGCGCAGCCGGGTGAGGATGCGGGTGGCGGGGTGTAGTTCCGCGAGCGTGTCGATGCGGCTGTCCAGTTCCCAGGCGAGGCGGTGCAGGGGGAGTTGGGTGGCGCGGTAGGAGTCGATGGTGGCGATCAGGCCGTCGGTGACGAATCGGATCAGGGTGGCGGACTGGGCAGGGTGGTTCGTGGTGTTCGGGGAGGTCATCGGAAGAAATCCAGACGTACGGGGCACGGGCCCGCGGCGCATGCGGGCACGACCAGGGACATGGCTGATGAACCTGGTCTCCGTGGCAACGTCACACCAAGACCTACCTGCTGGTCGGCGACCTAGGTGGACAACTACACACCGAAGCATGCCGACCGAGCGGTGCTGACAATAAGGCCAACGGAGAGCCTTCCGCAACGGAACGGGAAAATCCGATGGGCGGATCCGATGGAGGTGCCGCGGGATGCACGGTGATGAGACCGCCGGTCGGGGGCCACGACGAACCGGTCCGGCTCGTCGCCTACGACCAACGATGGCCGGCAATGTTCGAGCGGGAGGCCGTGGCGATCACCTCGGCGATCGGCCCCTGGATCACCGGCGGCATCCACCACGTGGGAAGTACGTCCGTGCCGGGCCTCGCCGCCAAACCGGTCATCGACATCGCGGTCGGCGTGGCCGATCTGCCGCGATCTGGTTGCCGAGCTGACCGCCGCCGCGTTCGCCTGGCGGGACTCGGAGCCGCTCCGTAGGGAGCCGGAACACCGTCAAGCCTGGGTCAACGCGTCCGTCACGGCGGTGGCCGCGGCGATGACAGCGGCTCGGTGAGCAGCGTGCCGGGCGGCGGCACTGGTGCCCGGCGGCCGGAACGGCTGGCCGACCTCGCCGAGAAGCACGGCGACCTACTGTGGACGGCCGCTCTGGACGTCGAAGGATTCTTCGAGTCCGTCATGCTGGAGGTTGCCGCGTTCGGCATCGGGATCACGCTGGTCGAGCCCGGCGTCGCCCGGACCGGGTTCGGGCATGCGCTGGACGTCGCCCCGGCGCTCGCCGCCTACGCGGACACCCCGGTCGGGCAGCTGCGCAGGTACGTCGAAGCCCCTGAGGGGGTCACCGCCGGCGGGCCCGGCGACCCGGACAAGGTCGCCGACGCCATCCTCGCCTCGGTCGACGTCTCGCCGGCACCCCGTCGGCTCACCCTCGGCAGCGACGCCTACCAATCCATGCACGCGGCGCTGACCGGTCGGATCGGGGAGCTCGAGGCGGGCAGGGACATCGCGTTCTCCACCGACTTCGCGGGCGCGCGGCAGACCGAGTGGGCCTCCTGACGGACGCCGCCGGCGGACCCGCCTGCCTCGCGGTGATTCACAATAAGTAAGAATGTGATTACGCACCATTAGCTGGCGGGCCGTCGTAGAACTCGCCGAGCACAGGGTACCCAAAGCGCCCCGGGGCCAAACGTATTTATTGCACTGTTCACAGAACAGGGCTGTTTTCCCTGGTCGAGAGCTCACGTGGGGTGCATGTCGGCCGATTGCCGATTAACCTAATGCGATCATGAAGGTTAGCGAACTAAGTCCCCCACGCCGAATATCCGAAGCGCCTCCGGTCCGGATCGAGGCGCCGACAGTCGATGACGGGGTCGAGGTTTGGCGCATCGCCCGCGACTCCAAGGTGCTCGACGTCAACTCCCGGTACGCCTACCTGCTGTGGTGCCGGGACTTCGCGGAGACGACGGTGGTGGCCAGAGCCGGCCGCCGGGTGCTCGGGTTCGTCACCGGATACCGCCGGCCCGAAGAGCCGAACACGCTGCTGGTCTGGCAGGTCGCGGTGGACGCCGCCGCTCGCGGTCAGGGCCTGGCCGGTCGGATGCTCAACAGCCTGTTCGACCGGGTGCCCGAGGTGGACCACCTGGAGACCACCATCACGCCGGACAACGACGCCTCGATCGCGCTGTTCACCAAGTTCGCCAAGCGCCGGGGTGCGCCGGTGAAGGTGGATGAGCTGTTCAGTGGCGAGCTGCTCGCCCCGGGTGAGCACGACGACCACGAGCCGGAGAACAAATACCGCATCGGCCCGATCCCGGATACCGCCCGGCAATCTTGAGGAGCGCCTTCGTGACGACGACCCAGATGCCGAAGCTGGCCGAGCCGGCTGAGACCCACGACCCGCTCAGCATCTTCAGCGAGCGAGAATCGCAGGTCCGGAGCTACTGCCGTAGCTGGCCGGTCGCGTTCGACACCGCCGTCGGCAGCCGGATGACCGACATCGACGGCAAGAGCTACCTGGACTTCTTCGCCGGCGCCGGCGCGCTCAACTACGGGCACAACAACCCGGCGCTGAAGGCCCCGCTGCTGGACTACCTGGCCCGCGACGGGGTGGTGCACGGGCTGGACATGCACACCGCCGCGAAGGCCGAGTTCCTGCGGACTTTCACCGACGTGGTGCTTGCGCCACGCGGGCTCGACTACAAGGTGCAGTTCCCCGGCCCGACCGGCACCAACGCCGTCGAGTCCGCACTCAAGCTGGCCCGCAAGGTGACCGGCAAAGAGGCAATGATCAACTTCACCAACGCGTTCCACGGTATGACGCTGGGTTCGCTGTCGGTGACCGGGAACTCGATGAAGCGCGGTGGCGCCGGGATCCCGCTGGTGCACGCCACCCCGATGCCCTACGACAACTACTTCGACGGCACGGTGCCGGACTTCCTCTGGTTCGAGCGGGTCCTCGAGGACGCCGGCAGCAGCCTGAACGAGCCGGCCGCGGTGATCGTGGAGACGGTGCAGGGTGAGGGCGGCATCAACCCGGCGCGCGCCGAGTGGCTGCGCGGACTGGCCGACCTGTGCAACCGGCACAAGATCCTGCTCATCGTCGACGACGTGCAGATGGGCTGCGGGCGGACCGGACCGTTCTTCAGCTTCGAGATCGCCGGTATCCAGCCGGACATCGTGTGCATCTCCAAGTCGATCAGCGGCTACGGGCTGCCGATGGCGCTGACGTTGATCAAGCCGGAGTTGGACGTGTGGGGCCCCGGCGAGCACAACGGGACCTTCCGCGGCAACAACCCCGCCTTCGTCACCGCCACCGCCGCGCTGCGCGAGTACTGGAGCGACGACCGGCTGGAGCGGTCCACCCTGGCCAAGGGGGAGACGGTGGACGCCACCCTGCGCGGGTTGGTGGAGACGCTGCCCGCGCTGGAGCTCGCCGCCAAGGGGCGCGGGCTGGCCCGTGGACTGAGCTTCGGCGACCACACCCTGGCCGACAAGACGGCCGCCGCGGCGTTCGAGCGCGGCCTGCTCTTGGAGACCGCCGGCCCGGAGAGCGAGGTCGCGAAGATCATGCCGGCTCTCACCATCACCGATGGCGAACTGGACGAGGGCCTGGAAATCTTCGCCGACGCAGTGAGGAGCGTTGCACGATGATCGTGCGCACACTGGACGAGATCACCGACACCGAGCGGGACATCGTCACGCCGAACTGGCGGAGCAAGCGGATCGTGCTCGCCGGCGACGGCGTCGGCTTCTCGGTCCACGAGACGGTGCTGGACGCCGGCTCGATCAACGACTTCTGGTACGCGAACCACATCGAGGCGGTGTTCATCACCGAGGGTGAGGGCGAGCTGTACGACAAGGACAACGACAAGACCTACAAGCTCGGCCCGGGTTCGATCTACGTGCTCAGCGGCAACGAGAAGCACCAGTTGCGCCCCACCACGCAGATGCGCACAGTGTGCGTGTTCAACCCGCCGGTGACCGGCCGTGAGGTGCACGACGAGAACGGCGTCTACCCACTCATCCGTGAGGGCGAGTAGGGCTGCCTCTGGGGCGCGAGCCCGCTGCTGTCGATGATCCGGTGACCGGCGGGGTGCCGCCGGTCACCGGATCAGGTGTGCCGCCCACGAGCCGCCGCGGAGGAGTCATGCGCAACGGCCTGGAGAACAACGGACGGCTGGAAGACCTGGTGCTCGGCGAGATACTCGACCAACGCGGCGAGACGCACCGGGCGGAGATGTTCCTGCAGTTCCGGGACGGCGAGTTCACCTACGGCGAGGTGGACGAGATGTCGAACCGGACGGCACAGGGACTGATCGCGGCCGGTGTGCGCCCTGGCCACCACGTCGCGGTGATGTTGCCGAACTGCCCCGAGATGGTATTCGTGATCTTCGCGTTGGCCCGGCTCGGCGCGGTCGCGGTACCGGTCAACACGGCGTACCGGGGTGAGCTGCTGCGTCACGTGCTGGCCAGCGCCAACTGCTCGACGTTGATCATCGACAGGCAGTACGCGGACCGGTTGCCGGCGGCCGCCCCCGACCTGCCGGACCTGTTGCGGGTGATCGTGCGGACCGACAGCGTGCTGGCGAGCACCGCGGGGCCCGCCGGGGAGACTCCGCTGGGCCAACTGGGTAAACCCGCCGTCGACCTGGCCGCTCTGCTGGTGCACGGCGCGGACCGGCCGGAGCACCAGGCGAGCTTCGCCGACCTGCTGGCGATCATGTACACGTCCGGCACGACCGGGCCGTCCAAGGGTGCTCTGGTGCCGCACGCGCTCGCGCTGACCTGCGCGCTGGACTCGCTGAAGTTCCTGGACCGGTGGGGCAAGAAGATCTATTGCCCGCTGCCGCTGTTCCACGCCGCCGGGTTGTGGGACGGGGTGATGGCCGCCCTGCTGTGCGGCGGCGCGGTCGCTGTGGTCGATCGGTTCAGCGCCTCGAGGTTCTGGGACGACGTGCGCCAGTTCGAGGCCAAGGTCGCGATGAGCGTCTTCTCGATGATCCCGATCCTGCTCAACCAGCCGCCGACGCCGAGGGACAAGGACCACCCGCTGGAGATCTTCTACATGGGTAAGTCGACGCTGGACGCCGCGCTCTACGAGCGGTTCGGGGTCCACGCCGTGGAGACGTACACGAGCACCGAGGCCGGCATCCCGATGGCCAGCCCGTTCGGTCAGTGGCGGCACGGCTCCTGCGGGCAGGCCAACGCGGAGCGCTTCGAGGTGGGCGTTGTCGACGACTGGGACCGGCTGTTGCCGCCCGGTGAGCCGGGCGAGCTGGTGCTGCGCCCCAGACAACCCTCGGTGATCACCGCCGGCTACTACGGCCGCTTCGAGGCGACCGCGAGCGCGTTCCGCAACATGTGGTTCCACACCGGTGACCGGGTCTGGTGCGACGACGACGGCTACTTCTACTTCGTGGACCGGATGGCCGACGCGATCCGCCGCCGGGGCGAGAACATCTCCGCTTTCGACATCGAGTCCGAGGTGAACACCCACCCCGCGGTGCTCGAGTGCGCCGCCATCGGGGTGCCCTCGGAGCTGGAGGAGGAAGAGGTGAAGCTCGCCGTCGTGCTGCGCCCCGGCGCCACGCTCACCCACCGCGGCCTCGTCGCCTACTGCCAGGAGAAGCTGCCCAGCTTCATGGTGCCCCGGTACCTGGAGTTCATCGAGGCGCTGCCGAGGACACCGACCGACAAGGTGGCCAAGCACGAGCTGCGGGCGGTCGGCACCCGAGGCTTCACGGCGACAACCTGGGACCGCCAGCGCCAGGAGTACGCCCGGCTCAGCGAGACACCACCGCCCCGCGCGGCGCCGCCGCCCCTGTCGAACGGGCGCGAAGTCAGCCAGGCGATCGTGAGCCAGACCGGCATCCGGACAGGGAACCAGATCACCGGGGAGACAGCATGAACTGGGCGGACACCCCGGAGCAAGCCGCGTTCCGGGCCGAGGTGCGGCGGTTCATCGGGGAGAAGTTCCCGGCCGGTTACCGGCCGGACCCGGACGCCGAGCAGAGCCTGGAGCCGGAGGACGTACGCGGCTACAACTGGCCGGTCGACCGGGTCAGCGCCGACCCGGAGCGCCGCGAGGGTGCCCGGGCCTGGGCGGCGGCACTCGCCGAGCGGCGCTGGATCACCCCGCACTGGCCGGCCGAGTACGGCGGCGCGGGGCTCTCCTCGATGGAGGAGTTCATCCTGCACGAGGAGATGATGCGGGCCAGGGTGCCCACGGTGAACGGGATCGGCGCGTTCCTGCTCGGCCCTACCCTGCTGGCGCACGGCACCGACGAGCAGAAGGCCCAGCACCTGCCCGCGATCGCCCGGGGTGAGCGCACCTGGGCACAGGGTTTCTCCGAGCCCGGCGCCGGCTCCGACCTGGCCGGCCTGCGCACCCGCGCGGTCCTCTCCACCGACTCCCAAGGTGATCACTACGTGGTCAACGGGCAGAAGGTCTGGACCTCGCTCGGGCACTACGCGGACTGGTTGTTCGTGCTGGTCCGCACCGGTACCGACCCGGACGCACCCCGACACCGGGGTATCACGTTCCTGCTGGTCGACGTCGACACGCCCGGGGTCACGGTGCGCCCGATCACCGACCTGCGCGGCGCCGACCCGTTCTCCGAGATCTTCTTCGACGACGCGCGCATCCCGGTGGCCAACCGGGTCGGCGAGCAGGACCGCGGCTGGTACGTGGCGATGGACGCGCTGAGCTTCGAACGGGCCGGTATCGGCGCCACCATCAAGTTCGAGCAGGCGCTGGCCCAGCTGGTGGACTACATCGGCTCGGACGTGGGCTACGACCAGCTGCGGGAGGGCTGGACGAACAGTGCGCGCAGTGAGATCGCCCGGCGCTACACCGAGGTGCGGGTGCTCTACAACATCGCCCGCTACACCGTCTCCAAGCAGGCCGCCGGCGCGGTCCCCGGCTACGAGGCCTCGGTCAACCAGCTGTTCAGCGCGGAGCTGCACCAGCGGCTGGCGCGCACCGGCGCCCAGGTCTTCGGCCAGCACGGCCTGCTCTGGCGAGGCGACGCCGGCGCGGTCGCCCCCCTGGACGCCGCTTTCACCCACCTGCGGCTGGACTCGGTGGCCGCCACCTTCCTCGGTGGCGCCTCGGAGATCCAGCGCAACGTCATTGCCACCCGGGGCCTCGGCCTGCCCCGTTCCTGAACCTAGCTCGAGGAGGAGCACAGATGTACGAAGGACTGGACGTCACGATCAAGGACCGGGTCTGCTGGATCACCCTGGACCGCCCGGACAAGCTGAACTCGCTGACCCCGGAGATGATGCACGCGCTGCGCCGGGTGTTCACCGAGATCGACGACGACCCGGAGGTCTGCGTGGCCGTGCTGCGCGGCGCCGGCGAGCGGGCGTTCTGCGCCGGCATGGACCTGAAGTGGTCCGAGTCGCTGACCAAGGCGGACCGCATCGAGCAGGGCCGCCTCGGTGAGAAGACCTTCGCCATGATGGAGCGGCTGTCCATCCCGGTGTTCGCCGCCGTGCACGGCTACGCGGTCGGCGGCGGCCTGGAGCTGGCGCTGGGCGCCGACTTCATCGTCTGCCACGAGAACGCCAAGATGGGCCTGGTCGAGATCACCCTGTCGGCCCGCCCGCCGTACCGGCCGAAGATGACCGAGGACGGCGACCCGGACCAGCCCGAGTTCGGCGGCAACGCGCCGGGCTGGGGCGGGGTCAAGCGGCTGCCGGCGCGGGTCGGCAAGGCGATCGCCAAGGAGATGCTGTTCACCGGGGTCCGGCTGGACGCGCAGCGCGCGCTGAAGATCGGCCTGGTCAACGACGTGTTCACCGCCGACGACTTCGACACGAAGGTGGCCGAGCTGGCCGAGCGGATCGCCGCGATGAACCGCTACAACCTCCGGCTGGTCAAGGAGCTGGTGACCGGCGGCTACGACTGGATCGAGCCGCACCCGGTCTAGAGCGTCCGACGACGAAGGAGGACAGACATGTTGCGCATCTATCGGATCGACCACGTGGCGGCGGTCGCGCCGGACCTGGACAA
Organism: Pseudonocardia sp. Cha107L01; assembly: GCF_052566575.1. Lineage (NCBI taxonomy): Bacteria > Bacillati > Actinomycetota > Actinomycetes > Pseudonocardiales > Pseudonocardiaceae > Pseudonocardia > Pseudonocardia sp. Cha107L01. The sequence continues at coordinate 689,910 of NZ_CP199579.1, read as the reverse complement.
ACAGGTCGCACTGCTGGAGGGCCTGTTCGGTTTCCGCCGCACGCACGCCTGGGACAACCCGTCGGCGGGCGTGAAGGGGGTGCGCCTGCAGGTGCCGGGCACCTCCGGGCACACCTGGGTGGTGATCTCCCCGTCGGGTTCCGACTCGGCGCTGCAGGCCTACCTCGACGACCACGGCGGCCGCGCCGGGCTGCACCACGTCGGTGCCGAGGTGCCCGACCTGGACGCCGCCGTCACGGTGCTGGAGGGCCACGGGCTCAAGATCACCGACTCGGTGCCCGGCCGCTGGGTGGAGGCCTCACTGTCCCCGCCCGAGCACGGCCCCGGGGTGCTCTGGCGGCTGCGCGGACCGGGCAACCTGGCCATGCTCGGCGACGAGGACGCCCGGCCGGTGTCCGCGCCGGAGCCGACCGGACCGGCGCTGGGCATCCGCAACATCGACCACATCTGCCAGGCGTTCCACGACCGCGACGAGCTCGCCGACTGGTACACCGAACTGGCCGGCTTCGTACAGGTCTGGCGTACGGCGGACGACGAGATCCCGGACATGGCGGACCTGGTGCTGAACATCCCCGGCTCCAGCATCTGCTGGGAGGTGATCACCGGGCGCGGCGAGGACTCGTTCGTCGACAAGTTCCTGGCCCGCAGCGGGGCCGCCGCGCACCACGTCACCTTCGAGGTGGCCGACTGGGACGCCGCGCTGGCCGCGTGCGAGGCGCGTGACGTGCCGACCTTCGACTACGAGGACGGGGTCAAGGACGGCGCCGCCTGGAAGCACACCTTCATCCACCCCAAGCACGCCGGTGGAGTGCTGGTGCAGCTGTTCTGGGAGGAGCGGCCCGGCGTCTGGGTCCGCTCGGACAAGATCCCGCCAGTCGAATCGACCCGCTGACCGGCCGCCTTCGCGCCCCGAGCAGGAGAACCCCGTGGACCTCACCCTGACCGACGACCAGCAGCTGATCCAGTCGACCGCGCGGGACCTGCTGCGGTCCTGGACCGGTGCGGCCGGCGTGCGCGCGGTGCGGGACGGCGCGGGCCACTCGACGCAGCTCTGGAAGGAGATGGTCGAGCTGGGCTGGACCGGGCTCGCCGTGCCGGAGTCGCACGGCGGGGTGGGCGAGGGGTTCCTCGAGGTCTGCCTGCTGATCGAGGAGATGGGCGGCGCGCAGGTACCCGGCCCGTTCCTGGCCACGGTGGCCTGCGCCGCGCCGGCGATCACCCGGTTCGGCACCGACGCCCAGCGCGCCGAGTGGCTGGGCGCCATCGCCGCCGGGCGGGCGGTCAGCTACGTCCGCGCGGCACCCCGGGGCGGCTGGGGTACCACCGGATCCGAGGTCTCCGCCCGCCCGGCCGGCTCCGGCTTCCGGCTGGACGGCACCGCACTGTTCGTACCCTGGGCGGCCGCCGCCGAGGGATGGCTGGTGGTGGCGCACGTCGAGGACGGGCCGACCGGCGGCGGGCTCACCGTGTTCCTGCTGGACGCGGCCACCCCGGGCATCAGCGCCGAGCAGCTGGACGTGATCGGCCCGGACCGGCAGTACCGGGTGCACCTGGACGGGGTCGACGTGCCGGCCGGGGCGGTGCTCGGCGAGGTGGGCGGCGGCGAGCAGGTCGTCGCCGCGGTGGACGCGCACGGCGCCGCCGCCAGCTGCGCGGAGATGGTCGGCGGTGCGCAGCGGGTACTCGACCTGACCGTGGAGTACGCCGGCCAGCGCCAACAGTTCGGCCGCCCGATCGGCAGCTTCCAGGCCGTGCAGCACCACTGCGCCGACATCGCGATCGACGTGCTCGGCTCCCGGCTCATCGCGTACGAGGCGATCTGGCGGCTGGCGGTGTCGTCCGGTCCTGGCTCGAACGCCGACGCGGGCACACCGCACGAGGTGGCGCTGACCGTCGCCGCCGCGAAGGCCTGGGTGTCCGACGCCTACCAGCGGGTCTGTGCACTGGGCCAGCAGGTGCACGGCGCGATCGGCTTCACCGGCGAGCACGACCTGCACCTGTTCTCCGCGCACGCCACGAGCACCGCGCTGCGCTTCGGCGACGGGGACTTCCACACCGACCGGGTGGCCAGCGCGATCGGCCTGCCGGACGGCGCCGGGTGAGCTGGGCCGGGGTGAGCTGGGCCAACTGAGCCGGCCGGGCGGTCGGCGGGTCAGCCCGTGCGGGGGCTCGTACCGGGCAGGGCCTCCACGTACGGGAGCAGCTCGGGGCGCTTCGGTGCGTAGCCGTCGCCGGTCTGGCGGCCCCTGGCCCAGTCCCTCAGGAACGGAACCAGGTAGTCGCGGGCCCAGGACAGATCTTCCTGGCGCCGGTTCTGCCACGGGCGCGGGATCGCCGCCGACAGCGGTTCCCGCCAGTTCTCGGTGACCGGCACCCCCAGCACCTCGAGGGTGCGCAGCGCCACCCGGCGGTGTCCGTCCGGGGTCAGGTGCAGCCGGTCCCGACCCCAGGAGCGCGGGTCGGACAGCGGAGCCATGGCCCACAGGTCCACCAACATGCAGCCGTGCTTGTCAGCGATGGCGCGCAGCAGCTCGTTGAAGGTGGCGATGCGGCCCCGGATGCGGCTGAGCACCGGAACCTGGCGGGTGTCGAAGCCGGCGAAGATCACGACGTCGGCGCCGATGGCCATCACCCGGCCCAGCGCCTCGTCGAACCGCTCGGCCACCGAGTCGGGGGAGCAGCGGGGTCGGATGATGTCGTTCCCACCGGCGCTGAAGGTGATCAGGTCCGGGCGCAGCTGCTCGGCAACCGGGATCTGGTCGGTGACGACCTGGTCCAGCAGCTTGCCGCGCACCGCGAGGTTGGCGTACCGGAAGTCCGGTACGTCCAGCGCCAATCGTTCGGCGACCCGGTCGGCCCAGCCGCGGGGCGTGCCGTCGTCGCGCAGGTCGTCGAGTCCTTCGGTGAAGCTGTCGCCGAGCGCGACGTAGCTCGTCCAGGCAGGCCGCACCACGCCTCCCCCTCGTTCAGGACCGGTTAACCGACCGGTCTCCCTCTGGCTTCCCAGGATTCCCCTTCCGGGACGCGTGCGCCAGGTGTTCTTGATGTGCGTTCGGTCGGATAGGGCACAGTGAAGGCATGACGCGCGAACCGGACGTTTCCGGGTCGTCACTGACCGATGTACTGGGTGGTCGGACGGGCGCCCTCGACGCCGGTATCCCAGCTGTGGCTTTTGTCACAGCCTGGGCGGTGGCCGGCGTGGTTGCGCCATCGGGCGACGGCTCCTCGACCGCCGGGGTGCTGTGGGGCGCCGGCGCGGCATTCGCGGCCGGCGTGGTGCTGGCCGGGGTCCGGTTGGCAAGGGGGCGCCGGCCGGCGGGAGTGGCATTGGGCCTGCTCGGCGTGGTCGTGGCAGCGCTGGTGGTGTTGTACACCGGGCGGGCGGCCGACTTCTTCCTGCTGCAGATCGCCTCCAACGCGGCGAGCGCGCTGGCCTGGGTGGCGTCCATCGCGGTCCGCTGGCCACTGCTGGGGGTGGTCGTCGGCCTGGCGCTGGGCCAGAAAACAAGGTGGCGCGCCGACCCTGACCTGCTGCGGGGCTACTCCAGGGCGAGTTGGGTGTGGGTGGCGCAGTACCTGGTCAGGCTTGCCGTGTTCGTCCCGCTCTACCGGGCTGACCAGGTCGTGGCGCTCGGTATCGCCCGTGCCCTCACCTGGGTTCCGGTGCTCGTCTGCGTCGCGCTGTCCTGGCCGGTGATGCGTACCGCCCTGCCGGACGGGCACCCCGGGATCCGTTACCCTCGGACGCGGTCGGGTGAAGCCACTCACGATCAGTGATCATCCGGATAGTTGTGGGCGGCTGACCTGTTGACCACTGGTAAGCCCACATCCATCGCACCTCGGAGCCATGACCGTCGAACCCGACCCAGCCGACCAGCCCGCCAACCGGGCCGAGGAGCAGCTCAACAGCTCCCCGGCCCAGCTACCCGACCCGGCCGCGTCCCCGACGCCGGGCGATTCGACCAACTCGGATCCGGTCACGCCGGGTCCGGCCGGTCCGAAGCTGCCCGAGCCAGGTCCGGTCGAGGTGGCGGTGCCGGCCTCGGCTTCACGGCCCGCCCCGGGATCGGAGCCGACCGCGGGTTCCGGGCCGACCACGGGTTCGAAGACGGGGTCGGAGTCGGGCGCGGCGTCGAAACGGGCCGCCCGGCCGAAGCCGCCGGCGAGGCCGAGACCGACGCCACGGGCCAAACGGCCCTCGGTCGCGGCACCGGACCCGGCGGCGTCGAAGTCGGCGGACGCACCCGAGCCGGCCTCGGCGTCGAAGGCCTCGGCAGCGGAAGCGGCCGGGGTGTTCGCGGCGGTACCGGCATCGGAGGCGGCGCGGCTACTGGAACCGACCGTGATGCTGGACCCGGCGGCGATGCGGGACCTGGCCGCGGCGACGCAACCGGCATCAGAACCGGAACCCGCGACGGGCGCGGACAGTGCCGAGCGAGATAGTGGTGAGCGACCCACCGCCAAGGTGGGGCGGCCGGCGGCCGAGCAACCAGCCGATGAAGAGCCGCCCGACGAAGTCAGTGAGCAGCCCTCCAGCGTCCAGCCGGACGCAAAGCAGCCGGACGCCCAGAGCGCGCCGCCTGCCGGGTCCGCCCACGGCAACACGCACGAAGACAAGCAAGCCGACGAGCAACACGACGAGCCGGCGTCCGGTGCCACCGCACCGGACCCCACGGCTGAGGAAGTCACCAACGTGATCCCCCGACTCCGCGGCGAGAATGCCCGCCGCCCGATAGCGCCGCCGCGCTTCCCGGTCCCGAACCAGAGCCAGCCAGCGAGGCCGGCACCCGCGCCGAGGCGCCCGAGCCCAGGTCAGACACCGGGCCAGTCGTTCCCGCCGCCGCGCCGGCCGGTCCCGAACCAGCTGCCGAACCTGAACCCGAACCAGCTGCCGATGCCGCCGATCGGGCCACCCCGGCGCTGGGCGGCGGCGTCCCGCCCGCTGCCGCGTGCCGGTCAGCCGCCGGTCCGGTTGCCGATCCAGCCGCCGGGTGTGCCGCCCGTGGTGCTGCCGTCGACCCCGATGGTGAACCAGCTCATCGGGCAGCAGCCGGCGACGACCGACTTGGCCGACAGGCCGGTCGGACCGATCAAGAAGGCGTCCGATCAGCTGAGCATGAGCAAGGTGCTCGCCGGTGGCATGGCGGCGGCGACCTCCGCGGTGTTCGGCTCGTACTTCGGCACCTTCGGCACGGTGGGCGGCGCGGCGGTGGGCTCGGTTGCCACCACCCTGGCGACCAGGCTCTACCAGCGCTCGATCGAGCACACCCGGGACTCGGTCAAGGCCAAGGTGCAGATCGTGGCCGGGCGCGGGGACGACAGCGCCACCGTTTCGAAGATCGAGACCCAGCGCACCGTGCAGCTCGATCCCGAGCTGGCGGCGCCGGCTTCGGGCCGGTCCGGAGGCCGCTCCGTCAAGATCTTGGTCCTGGGCACTTTGATGATCTTCCTCATTGGCTTGGCGCTGGTCACCGGCGTGGAGTGGGCGAAGGGCTCACCGCTGTCCGGCGGCAGCACCGGGACGAGCGTCCAGCGGGTACTGGAGCCGCGCTCGACACCGACGCCGCCGCCGCCGAGCCAGGACTCCCAGAGCGACGACTCGTCGAGCCCGGAGTCGAGCAGCGATTCGAGTGACTCCCAGAACCCGCTCGACGAATCGGAGAAGAACAAGAAGAAGCGCCTCAACGACCTGCTGCCGTCCGACTCGAACAGCTCCAGCCCGAGCTCGGACTCGAACTCCACCCCGCCCAGCTCGGTGCCACCGAGCCAGCGCGGCGTCCTGCCAGGGCTGGGTGCTGGCAGCTCCAGCTCCAACGGCGGCCTGTTCCCGCAGCCGACCCAGCAGCAGGACGTGCAGCGGGATCATCGGTCCGACAACCAGTGACCTGCGCCGGGCCGCTGCTCGAAGCGTGCGGTCGGGCGGTGGCCGTGGTGGCGCGGCGCGCGGTCAGGCGATGGAGCGGAGCCGGTCGGCGAGCACTCTGGCCGCCGCCTCTGGATCCTCGGCCTCGGTGATCGCGCGGACCACCACGATTCGCCGCGCGCCGGTGGCCAGCACCTCGTCCAGCCGCGACGCGCGGTCGATGCCGCCGATCGCGAACCAGGGACGCTCGGTGCCGGTGGCCGCCACCGTGCGGAGCAGGTCCAGTCCCGGGGCCGCCCGGCCAGGTTTGGTCGGCGTCGGCCAGGTGGGACCGGTGCAGAAGTAGTCCACCCCGTCCTGCACCGCCGCCTCGGCCGCCTCGCTGACCGCGTGCGTGGAGCGGCCGATCACCGGGTCGTCGCCGATGATCCGCCGCGCCAGCGGTACCGGCAGGTCGTCCTGGCCGAGGTGCAGCACGTCGGCGCCGACCGCCACCGCGATGTCGGCCCGGTCGTTCACCGCGAGCAGCGCGCCGTGCCGTGCACAGGCCTCGGCGAGCACCTCCAGTGCGGCGATCTCCTCGCGGGCCTCCAGCGGCGCGCCGCCGTCGGATTTGTCCCGCAGCTGCAGGATGTCCACCCCGCCGGCCAGCGCGGCCTCGGCGAACTCGGCCAGGTCGCGGGTATCCCGCCGGGCACCGGTGCACAGGTACAGCCGGGCGTCGGCGAGTCGGGCGCGGAGTTTTCCACCATCGAGAGCAGGCACGCCCGCGACGGTACGTCCCGTTGTTGCCGAGCCGCACACCAGGCAGGTTCGATCACGAATCGACCCGCCCGGTGGGCAGCTCGGTAACGCGCGGGCGCTTCGGCGCGTATCGTGGTGCACGGTTACGCACGGGAGTCCGGGGCATTCCGAAAGTGCCGTCGCACCGGGCTGAGAGGGGACTGCAGCGGTCCCGACCGTCGAACCTGATCCGGGTCATGCCGGCGCAGGGAGCGAGAGTGATGACGGAACAGAGAGCAACACCAGCCGGCCGGCTCGCGATCGTCGGCGCCGGGGTGATCGGTCTGAGCTGCGCCTGGCGGGCCGCCGAGGCAGGCTGGGCGGTCGAGCTGGTCGACCCGGCGCCGGGCAGCGGGTCGTCCTGGGTGGCCGGCGGCATGCTCGCCCCGGTGACCGAGGCCTGGCCCGGCGAAGAGGACCTGCTCGAGCTCGGCGCCGACTCATTGGGCCGCTGGCCGGCGTTCGCGGCCGCGCTCGCCGACGCCGCCGGCACGCCGGCCGGACTGCGTACCGAGGGCACCGTGGTGGTCGCGGCCGGCGCCGGGGACCGCGCCGAGCTGGACGATCTGGCCGGTTACCTGGCGAAGGTTGGCCGCGAGGTCGACGTGCTGAGCGCCCGCGAGCTGCGCCGACTGGAGCCGGCCATCGGCCCGGACGTGCGTGGCGGGCTGTCCGTCCCGGGCGATCTGGCGGTGGACAACCGGGTGCTGTTGGGCGCGCTGCGTGCCGCCGCCGACCGCGCCGGGGTCCGGTTCGTCGAGGCCGGCGCCCGCGCGGTGACCGCCGACGGCGTCGAGCTGGCCGACGGGCGGCGGGTGCCGGCGGACGCGGTGCTGGTGGCCGCCGGGGCACACAGCGCGGCACTGCACCCGGCCCTGGACGGCCTGGTCCGCCCGGTCAAGGGGGAGATCCTGCGGCTGCGGCACCGGCCCGGCGCGCTGCCCCCGCCGAGCCGGACGGTGCGCGCGGTGGTGGACGGCCGGCCGGTGTACGGGGTGCCCCGGGACGGCGGTGGCCTGGTCATCGGGGCGACCCAGTACGAGACCGGGTTCGACACCGAGCCGACCGTCGGCGGCGTGCGTGACCTGCTGCGCGATGCCGAGCGGGTACTGCCAGGGGTGGCCGAGTACGCGCTGGTCGAGGTTACCGCCGGGCTGCGCCCCGGCACGCCGGACAACCTGCCGCTGATCGGCTCACTGGGTGGCACGTCAAGGGGCGGTCCACTGGTGGCCACCGGGCACGGCCGCAACGGCATTCTGCTCGCCCCGATCACCGTCGCCGCCGTGCTGGCGCTGCTGGCCGGCGAGCCGGTGCCGGCGGCGGCACTGGTCGCCGACCCGGCCCGGCTGACCCGAACCGCGCTCACCGGCCCAACCGCGAGGAGGTAACCGATGCAGATCCTGATCAACGGACGGCCGCACGAGGTCGCCGAGCAGGCCACCGTGACCGACGCACTGACTGTGCTGGGCGCGCCGTCCACGGGGGTGGCCGTCGCGGTGGACGACGAGCTGGTGCCCCGGACGGACTGGGCCCGCTACCGGCTGGCCGCCGATGCCCGCGTCGAGGTTCTGACCGCTGTCCAGGGAGGCTGACCGTGACCGAATCCGTTGTGGATGAGCCGCTGGTGGTGGGCGGCCGCAAGATCGCATCCCGGCTGATCATGGGCACCGGCGGGGCCGCCAACCTGGCCGTGCTGGAGCGCGCGCTGGTCGCCTCCGGTACGGCGCTGACCACGGTGGCGATGCGCCGGGTGGACGCCGCCGCCGGCACCGGGGTGCTGGATCTGCTGCGCCGCCTCGGCATCGAGACGCTGCCCAACACAGCAGGCTGCCGGACCGCCGCCGAGGCTGTGCTGACCGCGCGACTGGCCCGCGAGGCACTGGGGACCGACCTGGTCAAGCTCGAGGTGATCGCCGACGAGCGCACCCTGCTGCCCGATCCGATCGAGCTGCTGGACGCCGCCGAGCAGCTGGTCCGGGACGGGTTCACCGTGCTGCCCTACACCAACGACGACCCGGTGCTGGCCCGCAAGCTGGAGCAGGCCGGCTGCGCGGCGGTGATGCCACTGGGTTCGCCGATCGGCACCGGGCTGGGCATCCGCAACCCGCACAACATCGAGATGATCGTGGCCGCCGCCGGAGTGCCGGTGGTGCTGGACGCCGGCATTGGCACCGCGTCGGAGGCGGCGCTGGCCATGGAACTGGGCTGCGATGCGGTACTGCTGGCTACCGCGGTGACCCGCGCCGGCGACCCGGAGCGGATGGCGCACGCCATGCGCCTGGCCGTCGAGGCCGGTCGGGCAGCCAGGCTCGCCGGCCGGATCCCGCGCCGCTACTGGGCGCAGGCCTCCAGCCCCGCGGTGGACTGACCGGCCCGGGGGTCAGGGTCCGTTGCCCCGGCGACGCTCCAGGTCGGAGTTGAGCCGGAGCAGGCCGTTGACGAAGTCGGCGAGCTCGTCGGTGCTCCAGTCGTCCAGCCGGCCGCGCCACTCGCCGCGCCGCGCGGCCACCGCGGCGGCCAGCCGGTGCAGTCCGTCCGGGGACGGCTTCAGCAGGAAGGCCCGCCCGTCCAGCGGGTCCGGGTCGCGCTGCACCAGGCCCAGCCGAATGAGGGTCGTGACGTGCCGGCTCATCGTCGACTTGTCCAGCCCGAACTCTTCGGCGAGGTCGTTCAACCGCAGCGGCGCACCCTGTGCGATGACCAGCAGCACCGCGTAGGTGCTGGCGTCGATCCCGGGGTGTACCCGGCTGGCAAAGCTGCGCAGGAAGTGTCGGGATCGCCGGTTGAACACAGAGAGCTGCTCTTCGAGGCGGTCGACCTCTTTCTCGCGGGCGGCGTCCCACGTCACGCGGTGACCATAGCTCGCGTGCCCGAGGGCCCGGCCGCTGCGCCATCATCAACCTCGAACGGGTTGCTCGATCCCGCACGGACGAGTGGTCGTGCCGAGTCTGGTGGCATCAGTGGCCGCCGAGCGGGTGATGCACAATACAAATGGGTGTCGCTCAATAGGGTAGCTTAGGTTGCGTTGCGCAACTAACATACTTCGCAGGGCGAGCGAAAGGTTGCGAATGTCCAGCGGTCTGGCGGAGCGACCCGGTACCAACAGCACGACGAATCCACCGCCGCGCAGGTGGTCGCGAGACCATCCCGGCTACAAGTGGATCGCGCTGTCGAACACGACCGTGGGCATGCTGCTCGCAACGGTCAACTCGTCGATCGTGCTGATCTCCCTCCCGGCGATCTTCCGGGGGATCGGGCTGGACCCATTGGCGCCCGGCAACTTCAGCTACCTGCTGTGGATGATCATGGGGTTCCTGCTGATCTCCGCGGTGCTGGTGGTGACGCTCGGCCGCCTTGGCGACATGTTCGGCCGGGTCAAGATCTACAGCATGGGCTTCGTGGTCTTCGCGGTCGCATCGGTCGCGCTCGCCCTGGTCCCGTTCAACGGCGGTACCGGCGCGCTCTGGCTGATCGGCTGGCGGGTCGTGCAGGGGGTCGGCGGCGCCATGCTGTTCGCCAACTCCACTGCGATCCTCACCGACGCCTTCCCCGCCCACCAGCGTGGCATGGCACTGGGTACCAACCAGGTGTCCGCCATCGCCGGCTCGTTCCTGGGTCTGGTGCTCGGCGGCGTGCTGGCCGAGTGGGACTGGCGCGCGGTGTTCTGGGTGAGCGTGCCGATCGCGGTGGTCGGCGCCATCTGGTCCTACCGCTCGCTGCACGAGCTCGGTGAGCGACTGGCCGGCAAGATCGACTGGTGGGGCAATGTCACGTTCGCGGTCGGGCTGGGCGTACTGCTGGCCGGCATCGTCTACGGGATCAACCCCTACGGCGGTCACCCCACCGGCTGGACGAACCCGTGGGTACTGAGTGCGGTGATCGGCGGCGTGGTCGTCCTGGCGGCGTTCTGCGTGCTGGAGACCAAGATCGAGCAGCCGATGTTCCACATCGACCTGTTCAAGGGGCGGTTGTTCGCGCTGGGCAGCCTGGCCGGGCTGATGACCTCGATCGGGCGCGGTGGCCTGCAGTTCATGCTGATCATCTGGCTGCAGGGCATCTGGCTGCCGCTGCACGGCTACAACTTCGAGCAGACTCCGCTCTGGGCCGGTATCTACCTGCTGCCGCTCACCGTCGGCTTCCTGATCGCCGGGCCGGTCTCCGGGGTGCTCTCCGACCGGTACGGGGTGCGCATCTTCGCCACCGCTGGGCTGATCCTGGTCGCGGCCAGCATGGTGGCGTTGATGATCATCCCGGTGAACTTCCCGTACTGGCTGTTCGCGTCGGTGCTGCTGCTCAACGGAATCGGCTCCGGCCTGTTCACCGCGCCGAACACCTCGGCGGTGATGGGGGCGGTGCCGGCCAACCAGCGCGGCGCGGCGTCCGGCATGCGGGCCACGTTCTTCAACTCCGGCTCGGCGTTGTCGATCGGCATCTTCTTCACGTTCATGATCGTCGGCCTGTCCAGCACGTTGCCGAGCGCGCTCAGCTCCGGGCTGCGTGGGCAGGGCGTGCCGGGCGCGGTCGCGGACCAGGTGGCCGGCCTGCCCCCGGTGGGCAGCCTGTTCGCCGCGTTCCTCGGCTTCAACCCGATCCAGGAGCTGCTGGCCCCGAGCGGCGTGCTGCAGCACCTGCCGGCGGCCAACGTGGCCACCCTGACCGGCAAGGAGTTCTTCCCGGAACTGATCTCCGGGCCGTTCCAGCACGGGCTGTTCGCGGCGTTCCTGGCCGCGCTGGTCATGACGCTGGTCGGCGTTGTCGCCTCCGCGCTGCAGGGCAAGGAGCCGGCGATCGAGCTCGAACTGCCGGTCGCGGCGCCGGCGCCTGGTCCCGACGCCATGCCGGTCCCGACGCCGATCCCCGCGAGCGGCGCCGGCACGAACGGGGTCGCGCCGGACGGCGCCGCTTCGAACGGCGCCGGCACGAACGGGGCCGCCGCTTCGGACGGCGGAGCTCCGAACGGTGTCGGTTCGAACGGCGCCGCTTCGGACGGGGCCGCTCCGCAAGGGGCGAGCGCTGACGGCCTGACCAGCGCCGGGGCGATGAAGGACCGGCTGCTCCGGGTCCTGCTCGCCGACCCGGCGCGGGCACTGCGCGCGGTGGACGACCTGGAGTCGAGCAAGGGACAGCTGGACCAGCTGCACGAGTCGATGGACGTCCAGCGCGAACAGCTGGCCGGCGCCGCCCGGCGACTGCGCCAGGCCGGCCTGAGCCCGGCCCAGGTGGCCCGGCTGGCTGGCGGGAGCGGTCGGGAGATCACCGAACTGCTCGGTGAACCCAGCCCGTCGGACACCCGGACGGGCGCGCCGGCGCAGAGCTACAACAACTGAGGTAGCGGCAGCGGAGCGAGCACGGTCGGGTGCCGAACCGCGGTGCGGCGGGTGGTGTCTGGTAAGTCTTTCGGATGCCCGGTTCTGGCCAGCGGTTCGCGCGGCGTGCGCGGTGGCGGGCCGCCGTTCCCTCGGCGGTTGCGCTCGCGGTAGCGGCGTTCCTGGCCGGCTGCGGTCCACCGACCGGTGCCGGGCCGGCCGGCGGCGGCTCGGAGTCGCCCAGCTCGGGGCCCGCGAGCTCCGGGCCGGCCAGTTCGCCACCGTCGAGCGACTCGGCCGAGGCCGGCCCATCGGCCGCGCCGGACCCGACCGGTTCCGGCCACAACGCCCCGGGGGTCAGGGCGGTGCCGGTCTACTACCTCGGTCAGACCTCGGTGGGGGACCGGCTGTACCGGGAGTTCCACCAGGTGCGGGCCGGCGCGGGCGAGGAGCTGGGCTCGCCGGCGGTACGGGAACTGCTGGCCCACGATACCGGGACCGACCCGGCGTACCGCTCGGCGTGGCCGCGCGGCTGGGCACTGCGCACCCCGGTCCGGCACACCGCCGGCGTGATCACTGTCGACCTGACCGCCGGTGGTAACCAGCCGTCCGCCGAGCTGGCCGACTGGGCGGTGCGCCAGCTCGTGTACACGGTGCAGGGCGCGCTGGGCTCCGCCGACCCGGTGCGCGTCCTGGTCGGCGGCAGGTCGGTGCCCCTGCTCTGGGGCCGGGTGGCCATCGCCGAACCCCGGACCAGGGACGACCCCGACACGGTCCGGTCCCCGGTGCAGATCGACAACCCCGGTTACGGCGCACGGGTCGGCCGGACGTTCCGGGTGTCCGGTGAGGCGGCGGTGTTCGAGGCGACCGTGCTCTGGCAGGTGTTGCGCGGGTCGGCGGTGGTCCAACACGGCTTCACCAGCACGGCGGAGGGGCAGAAGTTCAGCCCGTACTCGTTCGAGCTGACCCTGGAACCGGGCGACTACACGCTGCGGGTGTACCAGGACGACGCCTCCGGGGGCGAGGGCCGGCCGCCGATCAGCGACACCCGGCAGATCACCGTGCGCTGAACCGGGGGCCGGCTCAGCGAGGGGCGCGCAGCCCCAGCCGGCGCAGCTCCAGTGCGGCCAGTCGGCGCACCACGTCCGGGTCGTTGCGCCGCCAGCCGGACGCCGGGTCCTCGGTGACCGCGCGCAGCCGGCACACCGACACAGCGGTGAGTGCGCGCAGCGCGAGCAGGTCGGCGTTGCGCTCCCGGCAGGCCACGGCGGCGCCGGCCAGCCGCGCGTACCGGATCCGCAGCGGCAGCCAGAGCACCAGCGCCGGCAGCGCGCCGACCAGTGCGACCAGGACCGCGGTGCCGGTTGCCAGTTCGGCGATGGTGGTCAGCTGCTGCTCGCCAACGCCGGCCAGCGACTGGCCCGCCGCGCGGCCGGTGTCCAGCGCGGCCGCCAGCTGGGCGCCCACGAACGGCACCTTGGCCGCGGTCCGGGCCGCGGTGGCGAAGGCGTCGCCGATGCTGGTCCCGGCGTTGGTGAGGCTGTTGGCCGGGACCTGCAGCCGCAGCATCAGCTCCCTGGCCCCCGCGGCGGCCCAGCCGAAACCGGCCAGCCAGGCCAGCCCGAGCAGGTCGGCCAACAGCTGCCGGGCCACCCGGCCGGGGCGCTCGGCGTAGAGCTTCATGCTTCCGTCGCCCCGGTCTTGTGTCGGGCGGCCAGCGCGCGGTAGACGGCCGGGTTCGTCTTGACCCACCAGCCGGCGGACTCGGTGAGCGGTCGCAGCGTGGCCGGCGCGCCGAGGGCCATCTGGTCGTCGGGCACCACCATGTTCGGCGGGATCAGAGCTCCGGCGCCGACCAGGGCACGGTCGCCGATCCGGGCGCCGTCCTGCACGATGGCGCCGTTGCCGATCAGCGCCTCGGTGCCGACGATGCAGTTGTGCACCACGCACAGGTGCCCGACCGTGGCGCCGACCCCGATGACCAGCGGGTCCTCGCTGCCGTGCAGCACCGAGTTGTCCTGGATGTTGGCGCCGGCCCGGATGATGATCGGGCCGAAGTCGGCACGCAGCACCGCGCCGTACCAGACCGAGGCCTCGGCCTCGACGCGCACGTCGCCGACCAGCGTCGCGGTGGGCGCGATCCAGGCCGACGGGTCGACGGTGGGCGCGGTGCCTTCGAAGGCGAACAGTGGCATGCGCCGAACTCTATGACGACGCGTTCACCGCCCGCGCACGGCCGATCACCCCGGGTGCCTCAGGCGGCGGCCAGGAACGCTGCGATGGCCGCGGCGGCGGCCGGCAGGTGCTCCGCGTCCTTCCACTGTTCGACGAACTGCGCGCCGGGCACCGACGAGGCGAGCAGCCGGGACGCGCTGCGCGGGTGGTACTCGTCGTTGCCCTGCAGCACCAGGACAGGTGTGGTGATCGTCGGCAGGAACGACTCCGGCACGCTGAACAGCACATCGTCGCCCTCGTAGAGGGCTGACCGGTACGCGGCCCAGGCGGCCGGGCCGGCCTCCGGGTGCTTTGGCGCCAGGTCGGCCATCCAGCTGTCGAACATCTCGCGGAAGGCGTCGCGGTTGTCGTCCAGCCCGATCGACTGCAGGATCACCGCGCCCGCGACCCGGTGCGGCGCGGCGTTGAGCAGGCCGAGGATGAACGGCCCGCCGATGCACATGCCGACCACGTGGAAGCGGTCGATGCCGAGGTGGTCGAGCACGGCGAGCTGGTCGGCCGTGTACGTCGCCCAGCTCTCCCTGCCGGTTACCGGGGCGGTGGAGGAGCCGGCGTTGCGCTGGTCCATGGTGATGACGCGGTAGCTGCCGGCCAGTTCCTCGACCGGGTTCCACGGCATCTGGTCCCAGTACGACGAGGCGGAGCGCATCCCGCCCGGCGCGAGCGCCAGCACCGGGAAACCGGACCCGTGGTCCTCGTACTGGATGTGGACGTCGTCTCGCTGCAGAACGGGCACGCCCCATTCGACCATTGCCGGGCCAGGGCCGCATGCTGACCGTTCCCGGCACGGTCAGGCGTTGTCCGCCGGAGCTGTTCTGAACATCTCGACGAGCCGGTCGACCGCATTCTCGCTGAAGCAGAGTTCGAGGCCTTCGACGGATTCTTGTGCCTTGGCGGCGCTGCGCGGGAAGAGCGCGTCCTCGTAAGCGGTGAGGGCCTGCTCGGTCTCGCCGGGGTGCTCGACGATTTCCTGGCCGAGGAGCGCTCCGTCGAGCATGGCGAGGTTGGCTCCTTCTCCCGCGAACGGCGACATCAGGTGGGCGGCGTCGCCCAGCAGCGTCACGCCCGGGGCGCGCTCCCAGCGGTGGCCGACCGGCAGCGCGTTGATCTTACGCGGCACCAGTCGACCGTCGGCGTTGGCGACCAGCTCCGTCAAGCTCTCGTCCCAGTCCTCGAACTCCGCGAGCACCCTTGCCTTCGAGGCCTCGATGTCGTTGAAGTCGATCGTGTCGAGCCAGTCCGCGGGGGCTCGAAATGCGGTGTAGATATGCAGTTTGCCGCTGGTCGTGCGGTGGCCGAGGAAGCCCTTGCCGCCGTCGAGCGCGAAGAGCGTTCCGTTGCCGACGACGGCGGCCTCCTTCGGGTGGTGGGCATCGGCGTCGAGCAGGTCGGCCTCTACGAATGAGATTCCGGTGTAGGTCGGCCAGGCGTCGGAGACCAACGGGCGAATCCGGGACCAGGCGCCGTCGGCGCCGACGAGCAGGTCGCTGGTGAGGGTGGCGCCGTCGGCGAAGGTCACTTCGTGCCGGCCGCTGCCGAGCGGTGTGGCAGCAGTGACCTGGCGTCCCCAGCGCACGGTGCCCTCGGGCAGTGAATCGAGCAGCAGGTCGCGCAGCTGTCCTCGGTCGACCTCGGGGCGGTCGCCGGTGCCGTCGTTGACCTGCTCCCAGTGCAGGGCGGCGTGCTTGTCCAGGACCCGTTCGCTTTCCCCGCCCGGATGTACGAGTGCGCCGAAGTCGTCGATCAGCCCGGCGTGGCGCAGCGCCACCTGGCCGTTCTCGGTGTGGATGTCGAGCATGCCGCCCTGTGTGCGGGCGTGGCGGTCGGTTTCGAGATCGAAGACGGCGGCCTCGATGCCGTGCACGTGCAGGACGCGCGCGAGGGTGAGGCCTCCGAGTCCGGCGCCGACGATGAGGATGGGGTAATGGGTGTTCATGGTGGTCTCCTTCATGCTCCGCGGTCCGGGGCCGACGCTTGGCTGTCCGTCGTGTGCGGGTGTTCCGGTTCTCACGAGGTCGCGGCGGCCGGTTCCTTCTCGGTGTCCTGGTTCGGGGCGGGCTTGCCGCGCAGTGGTATCTCCTTGATCAACACGGGCGGCGCGGAAGGCTGCCCCGGCGCACAGCGCGCCGACCAGGAAGACCTGCTGGGTGCCGTGCGCGACCGCGTGCAGGTAGGCGCCCTCACCCGGGGGGTACTGGCCGGCGAGGCTTCCTCCAGCGCGGCGGCCAGCGAGTTCCACTCCTGGCCCGAGCCGGGCTCCTCCTCGCGTGAGCTGTGCTCGACCACGCTCGCGGTGGCCATCAGCAGGAGGATGTCGACTCCCCAGGCGGCCTGCGCGTCCGGGACCCCACCCTCGCCGAGCAGCGCCAGCCCCGGCCCTCGATGGCCAGGATGGCCGAGTCGGCACAGCGCAGCCGGATGTTGCGGGCGGCCTGGTAGGCGTCCGAGCCGGAGAAGGTCAGTGCTTCGTCGTAGCTCGGGAACTCCAGCAGCACGACCCTGGACCGGAACTCGCCCTCGGCCTTGAGCCTGGCCGATCCCGGCGCGCCGCGGAAGTCGGCTACCCGGGTTCGTCCTTGATCCGCCAGAGCGCGGACACCGGCCCGTGCCCGGCGCCCAGCGGGTAGGAGTGCCGCACCGCCTCCACGATGTAGCGCTTGCCGAAGGCCACCGCGTCCGGCACCGCCATCCCGTGCGCCAGGCCGGCGGTGATCGCCGAGGCCATCGAGTCGCCGCCGCCGTGCGTGTTGCCGGTCTCGAACCGGGGCCCGGGCAGCTCGGTGAAGGTGTGCCCGTCGTAGAGCAGGTCGACGCAGACATCCGCGTCCTCGCGAAGGTGCCCGCCCTTGACCAGCACGTACCTCGGCCCGAGCTCGTAGAGCAGCTTCGCCGCCTCGTACTGCGCGGCGCGGTCGTGCACGTCGAGGCCGATCAGCAGCCGCACCTCGTCCAGGTTCGGCGTGATCACCGTGGCGCGCGGGAACAGCAGGCCGCGGAACGCGTCGAGCGCCGAGTCGGCCAGCAGCTGGTCGCCGTGCATCGACGCGGCGACCGGGTCGATCACCAGCGGCGTTCGGTGCGCCGCCCCGATGCCGGCCTGGTCACACGCGCGCGCCACCGCTTCGATGATCTCCGCGCTGGCCAGCATGCCGGTCTTCGCCGCGTCCAGACCGATGTCGCCGGCCACGGTGAGGATCTGCGCGGCCACCGTCTCCGGCGGGATCTTGTGCACTCCGGTGACCCCGATGGAGTTCTGCACGGTCACCGCGCAGACCGCGAGGCAGCCGTGCACCCCGCAGGCGGTGAACGCGCGCAGGTCGGCCGCGATGCCGGCGCCGCCACCGGAGTCGGTGCCGGCGATCGTCATCGCCCTCGGCGGGGTGCGCCCCACGGTCTGCTCAATTGCCATCTGGCCTACTCGCTCGCTATCGGCAGGTACACCCGGCCGCCGGTCTCGCCGAACTCGTCGGACTTCTCCACCATGCCGGCCTCGATGGCCTCGACGCTGGTCAGCCCGTGCTTCTCGGCGTAGTCCCGGACGTCTTGGGTGATCTTCATGGAACAGAACTTGGGCCCGCACATGGAGCAGAAGTGCGCGGTCTTCGCGGGCTCGGCGGGCAGCGTCTCGTCGTGGTAGCTGCGCGCGGTGTCCGGGTCCAGCGACAGGTTGAACTGGTCGGCCCAGCGGAACTCGAACCTGGCCTGGCTCAGCGCGTCGTCTCTGGACTGTGCGTGCGGGTGCTCCTTGGCCAGGTCGGCGGAGTGCGCGGCGATCTTGTAGGTGATCACGCCGACCTTCACGTCGTCCCGGTTGGGCAGCCCGAGGTGTTCCTTCGGGGTGACGTAGCAGAGCATCGCGGTGCCGTGCTGGGCGATGATCGCGGCGCCGATCGCGCTGGTGATGTGGTCGTAGGCCGGTGCGATGTCGGTGGCCAGCGGACCGAGGGTGTAGAACGGCGCCTCGCCGCACCACTCCTCCTCCAGCCGGACGTTCTCCGCGATCTTGTGCATCGGGACGTGGCCCGGGCCCTCGATCATCACCTGCACATCCCTGCCGCGGGCGATGTGGGTGAGCTCGCCCAGGGTCTTCAGCTCGGCCAGCTGGGCGGTGTCGTTGGCGTCCGCGATGGAACCCGGCCGCAGCCCGTCACCCAGCGAGAACGTCACGTCGTAGGTGCGCAGGATGTCGCAGAGTTCCTCGAAGTGCGTGTAGAGGAACGACTCCCGGTGGTGCGCCAGGCACCACGCCGCCATGATCGAACCGCCCCGGGACACGATGCCGGTGACCCGCTTGGCCGTCAGCGGCACGTAGCGCAGCAGCACGCCGGCGTGCACGGTCATGTAGTCGACGCCCTGCTCGCACTGCTCGAGGATGGTCTCCTTGTAGACCTCCCAGGACAGCTTCGCCGGGTCGCCGTTGACCTTCTCCAGTGCCTGGTAGATCGGCACCGTACCGATCGGCACCGGCGAGTTCCGCATGATCCACTCGCGGGTGTTGTGGATGTTCTTGCCGGTGGACAGGTCCATCACGTTGTCCGCGCCCCACCGGGTGGCCCAGACCATCTTGTCCACCTCCTCCTCGATGGAGGAGGTCACCGCGGAGTTGCCGATGTTCGCGTTGATCTTGACGAGGAACTTCTTGCCGATGATCATCGGCTCGGACTCGGGGTGTTTGTGGTTGGCCGGGATCACCGCCCGGCCCCGCGCCACCTCGGAGCGGACCAGTTCGACGTCCACCCCTTCGCGGACCGCGATGAACCGCATCTCCGGCGTCACGATGCCGGCCTTGGCCCAGGCCAGCTGGGTGGCTGCGCCGTTGACGGGTTCGCGCGCGTCGATCCATGGTTGGCGGAGTTTCGGCAGGCCGGCGCGCAGGTCGATGGTGGCGTTGGTGTCGGTGTACGGGCCGGAGGTGTCGTACAGGTCGAAGTGCTCGCCGTTGGTCAGATCCACTCGGCGGACCGGGATCCGCAGGTCGTCCGGGCCCTCGACGTACACCTTGTGAGACCCCTGGATCGGGCCTGTGGTGACGCTGGGGGTGACCGTGCGATCGTCAAGTGCAGTCATGGCGATTCCTCCCTACGCCGGCATTACCCGGACAGGTTCGTGCGGTCGGCGGCACTCTGCTGTGAACAGCAAGCCGCCCTCTCAGCCCGATGCTTTACGAGCTCCCGCGATCTGTAGTTGTGTTCTCCGACCGTAACGCGCGATCGCCACCCCCGCCAGGCCAACGCCACCGCCCCGCGTTCACCAGACACGTCACCCCGTCACATTCCCGCGAGTCGGGGCTCTCAGCACACCGAGTCGGGCGTTTCAGCACACCCTGTCAGCCGGTGAGCTCGGAGGGCACCGCGACGACGTCCACCATGGCGCCGTTGCGCAGGACGGTCACCGGCAGCGCCACGCCGATCGACTCGGCGAACAGCTGGCGTTGGATGCCCTGCGCGTCGGTCACCGGCTCCCGCCCGACGGACAGCACCAGATCGCCGGCCCGCAGTCCGGCCTTCGCGGCGGGGCTGTCCGCCACCACCTCGACCAGCCGCAGCCCCTTGCTCCGCTGGTACCGCTCCGCGACCGCGGCCGGCACCGGAGCCGGCGTGCCGACCACACCCAGGTACCCCCGGCGCACCCGGCCGTCGCTCAGGAGCGTGGCGACGATCCGGCGCGTGGTGGCGTTCACCGGTACGGCCAGCCCCAGTCCGACGCCGGCCACCGCGGTGTTGATCCCGACCACCTCGCCCCGGGAGTTGGCCAGCGCGCCGCCGGAGTTGCCGGGGTTCAGCGCGGCGTCGGTCTGGATGACGTTCTCGATCACTCGCCCGGCCTGCCCGCTCCGGGTGGGCAGCGACCGTCCCAGTGCGCTGACCACGCCGGCGGTGACCGAGCCGGACAGCCCGAGCGGGTTGCCGACGGCGACCACGAGCTGGCCGACGACGAGTTGGTCCGCGTCACCGAGCCTCGCGGCCGGCGGTGTGGCGTTCCGGGCGCGCAGCACCGCCAGGTCGGACAGGGGATCGGTGCCGACGACGTCGAACGTGGTCTCGGTACCGTCGGTGAACTCCGCCTCGCCCCGGTTGGCGTCGGCGACGACGTGTGCGTTGGTCAGCAGCAGTCCGTCGTCGGTGAACACCACGCCGGACCCGGCGCCGGTGGCGCGCCCTCGACCGACGCGCAGGCTGGCTACGTGCGGGGTGACCTCAGCGGCCACCGCGCTGACCGTGCGTGAGTAGGCGTCCAGTTCGTCCATGTCGGCCCCAACCGCCTTGATTACACCTTTGCAGCGGTAAACGCGCGGGTGGGGCCCAGTGTTCCGCCGCCGGCGGAGGCGCGAGTTCGACAGCAGGTGTCGGGCGACTCGCCGGGACTTGATCCCCGACTCGCCGGGACTAAATCCCCGACTCGCGGAGTGTGCTGGGAGCCCCGACTCGGTGTGCTGAGAGCCCCGCCTCGCGGGTGCCGGACGGGGGGGTGCGGGTGCCGGGGTCAGGCGTCGGCGGCCTCGGAGACGGTGGGGTCCCAGGCCAGGCCGGGTACGCCCCAGCCGTGGCGCTTGAGCGCTCGCCGGGCGGCCTTGTCGTGCCGGCCGACCAGGCGGTCCACGTAGAGCAGGCCGTTCAGGTGATCCGTCTCGTGCTGAAGGCAGCGGGCGAAGAAGCCGCGCCCCTCGACCTCGACCGGCGCGCCGTCAACGTCGACGCCGATCACCTTGGCCCAGTCCGCCCGGCCGGTCGGGAACTGCTCGCCGGGTACCGAGAGGCAGCCTTCCCAGTCCTCGTCGGGGTCCGGCATGGTCTCCGGGAGCTCCGTGGTCTCGAGCATCGGGTTGACCACGACCCCGCGCAACTGCACGCCGGCCACCTCGTCGGGGCAGTCGTAGACGAACACCCGCAGGTCGACGCCGACCTGGTTGGCGGCGAGCCCGACCCCGTCGGCCGCCTCCATGGTGTCGAACATGTCCACCACCAGGGTGCGAAGTTCGTCATCGAACTCCGTCACGGGGCGGGTGGGTGTATGCAGCACGGGGTCGCCGATGATGCGAATGGGACGGACGGCCATGCGCGCGACCCTATCGGGTGCCTCCCACACCCAGTTACGGGTGCGTCGGAGCCAGACCCTGTCGGCGGTCCGTGGTCTAATACCCCCCGAATCACAAGGATGTTGTTTAGGTAATTGTGCTCGGTCCCCGATCCGTCGAGGTGCGTTAATGGATTCCGTCGAGGTACTACCGGACCGCCGGGCCCCCAGTGACGAACTGGCCCGGCGGGAACACGAAATCCTCGCTTTCGAGGCTCAGTGGTGGAAGTACGCGGGTGCCAAGGAACAGGCGATCCGTGAGCTTTTCGACATGTCAGCTACCCGCTACTACCAGGTGCTCAACGCGCTGATCGACAAGCCTGCCGCGATGGCCGCCGACCCCATGCTGGTGAAGCGGTTGCGCCGGCTGCGCGCGAGTCGGCAGCGGACCCGTGCGGCTCGCCGGTTCGGAGTTGACGCGCGCTGATCTTCGCGCGTGGCCAGTGAACCGACATCACGAGTGACCGGGAGGTCGAGATGACCGAGCCCAGCCCGCCGGGAGGCGGCCCATCCCCATTGCGTATGGGCGGGTTCGTGATGCTCGGTGTCGCCGCGGTAGCCGCCGTGGTCGGCCTGGTCTCGTTGGCCGGCGGCGGAGACCGCGCGAACGCGGCGCCACCGCCACCGTCGGTGAACGCCGCCGCGTCGACCGCGCCGGTCAGCCCGTCGCCATCCCCCGCCGCCAAGCCGGAAGCCGCCCCGGCTCCGGCTCCGGAACCCGCGCCAGCCCCTGCGCCAGCCCCTGCGCCAGCTCCGGTACCGATCGCCGCCCCGCCGCCGGCAACCCCGGCTCCCGCACCTGCCCCGGCTCCCGCTCCCGCCCCTGCTCCGGCCCCCGCGCCCAACGCGGCGCCTGCCCCGGCCCCCAAGATCGCACCGGCACCGGCCGCTCCCAAGCCGCTGCCCGGCGTGGGCCTGCCGGCCGACAACGGGGCCGGCACGGGTCGCTCGGGCGGGTCCGGTGCCGCCCACGCGCCGCGCAAGGTCGTCAAGGCGCCGGTTCGGGTCTACAACAACAGCAGGATCCGCGACCTGGCCCAGCGGGCGGCGGCGGACTTCCGCGACTCCGGCTGGCAGGTCACCGAGGTCGGCAACTACCCGTTCGGCGCGATCGGTACCAGCACCGTCTACTACGAGCCGGGCAACGCCCGTGAGCTGAGCGCCGCCCAGTCGTTGGCCAGCAGCTTCGGCATGCGGGCGGCGCCGAGGTTCGGAGGCATCGCAAACGCAACCCCGGGCCTGATCGTGATCATCACCCGGGACTACCAGCGGCGTTGACGGACCGGGCATGATCGCGCGGTGACTCAAGACGACGGCCGCGGCGATCAGGACGGCCACCGGGACGGCCCCCTCGACGGCTACCGGGCGCCGGGGCTGAGCTGGACCAGGGTGATGCGGGCCAGGGAGCCCGCCGAGCCGCATCGGGCGGCGACGCCGCTCGAGCTGTTCTTCGACCTGTGTTTCGTGGTCGCCGTGTCCCTGGCGGCGGCGCGGCTGCACCACGCGCTCGCGGAGCAGCACGTCGGCGCCGGGCTGCTCGGCTACCTGATGGTGTTCTTCGCCATCTGGTGGGCCTGGATGAACTTCACCTGGTTCGCCTCCGCCTACGACACCGACGACGCGCTGTACCGGGTGACGACGCTGATCCAGATCACCGGTGCGCTGGTGCTGGCGGCCGGCGTGCCCGCCGCGTTCGACCGGGGCGACTTCACGATCGTCACGGTCGGCTATGTGATCATGCGGTTGGCCATGGTGGCGCAGTGGTTGCGGGCCGGGGCGACCAACCGGTGGCAGCGCCCCTGCACCCTGCGCTACGCGGGCGGGATCGCGGTGGTGCAGCTGGGCTGGGTACTGCGGCTGCTGCTGCCGCCCGGTCTGCTGGTGGTCAGCTTCGTGGTGCTCGCGGTGGCCGAGATCGCGGTGCCGGCGTGGGCCGAGCGGTACGGGCCGACCAGCTGGCACCCCGGGCACATTGCCGAGCGGTACAGCCTGTTCACCCTGATCGTGCTGGGTGAGGTGGTGCTCGCGGCCGCCTCGGCGATCCAGGAGGCGCTCGCCGAGGGGGAACACCTCGGCGCGCTGCTCGGGGTGGCCGCGGCCGGCATCGTGATCGTGTTCTCGATGTGGTGGCTGTACTTCGACGAGCCGGCGGAGCGGCTGCTGACCGGTCTCAGAACGGCGCTGGGCTGGGGTTACGGGCACTATCTGGTGTTCGGGTCGGCGGCGGCCGTCGGCGCTGGGCTGGAGGTGGCGGTCGACTTCGACAGCGGCAGGACGCAGCTGGCACCGGTATTGGCCGGGCTCGCCACGGCGGTACCGGTCGCGGTGTTCCTGCTCACCGTCTGGCTGCTGCACGTGCGCCCGCGCCCGGGTGGTCGGGTGGGTGCGCTGAACGTCGCGTACCCGCTGGTCGCGGTGCTGGTGTTGGCCACGCCGTGGTCGCCGGCGCCGGTCCACCTGACGGCGGTGCTGGTTGCCGCGCTGGTGGTGCTGAACCTGGTGGTCAAACAGCGCGCCGACCGGGCGGTGGCAATCAGCTAGAGCAGCTAGAGCAGCTGCTGGGCCGGGCCGTCAGCGGGGGCGGCGGGTCTTGCGCAGGCCCAGGCGGCGGCCGCTTCGGCGGGGCAGGTTCTCCACCGGCCCGACGCCGCCGCCGACACCGCTCACCCCGCCCGCGCCGCCGACGCCACTGACATGGCCGCCGGTACCGGTGACCTGGCCATTGGTCGGTACGTCGTCCTCGCGGCGGCGCCGGTTGTTCAGCGCGGCCGCACTGGCCCTGGCGGCGCCGGCCACCCGACGGCGCAGCGGCGGCCGCAAGCCGAGCGGCCGGGGACCACGCAGCGCGCGCACGGCGGCCCTGCGCTGCCGCGCCGCGAGGTACCAGGCCTCCGGGTGTCGGCCCAGCCAGCGGTATCGGTAGACGCCGTACGGCAGGTGCGCGAGGTAGAGGAACACGGCCAGTGCGAGCGCCATGAACGGCACCGTGATGATCGCCGCGGCGGCCAGCCCGACCAGCACCAGCAGCGGGGCGATGAACTCGGCGGGCACCCGGACGGTTTTCATGGCCAGCGTGCGCAGTCGGCTGATCATCAACGCCGCGACCAGCAGCATCCAGATGCCGATGACGAGCGGTTCGGACCAGAAGCCCCGGCCGAACTGGATCTCGATGAGCAGCGGGGTCACCGCGACCAGGGCGGCGGCCGGCGCGGGCACCCCGACGAAGAACTCCTTGGCGTACGGCGGCTGCTCGGTGTCGTCGAGCAGCGTGTTGAACCGGGCCAGCCGCAGT
Source organism: Pseudonocardia sp. Cha107L01 (assembly GCF_052566575.1). Classification (NCBI taxonomy): domain Bacteria; kingdom Bacillati; phylum Actinomycetota; class Actinomycetes; order Pseudonocardiales; family Pseudonocardiaceae; genus Pseudonocardia; species Pseudonocardia sp. Cha107L01. Next base: position 665,357 of record NZ_CP199579.1, on the reverse strand, counting down.
GCCGCGCACACCGCGAACACCAGCGCCACGACCCAGCCCAGCCGGTTGCCCTCCAGCCGCCAGATGAACAGCACCAGCGCCGGGGACACCCCGAACGACACGCAGTCGGCCAGCGAGTCCAGCTCGGCGCCCATCTTGCTGGTGGCGTCGAGCAGCCGGGCGATCCGGCCGTCCAAGCTGTCGAGGATGGCCGCCGCGGTGAGCGCGGCGATGCTCAGGTCGAAGCGCCCGCTGAGCGCGAACTGCACCGCGGACAGCCCGGAGCACAGTGCGAGCACGGTGATCGCGTTCGGCAGCAGCCGGACGCCGCGGGAGCCGTTGGCCATGGGTCAGCTCGCCGGTTCGGAGCAGGTCGGATCGGCCAGCACGGTCTCGCCGCCGATGGTGCGCTGCCCGGGCGCGACCAGGACCCGGGTGCCGGCGGGCAGATAGGTGTCCACCCGGGAGCCGAACCGGATCAGCCCGTAGGTCTCGCCGGCGGCGACCTCGGCCCCCTCGCTGACCTGGCAGACGATCCGCCGGGCCAGCAGGCCGGCGATCTGCACCACGCCGACCTGTTGCCCGTCGGCGCCGCGCAGCAGCATCGAGCTGCGTTCGTTGTCCTCGCTGGCCTTGTCCAGGTCGGCGGAGAGGAACTTGCCCGGCCGGTAGACGACGCGTTCGACCCGGGCGTCCAGTGGGATCCGCTGCACGTGCACGTCCAGCACGGAGAGGAAAACGCTGACCCGGGGCAGCGGTGCCGGCGGCAGCCCGAGCTCGGCCGGCGGCGGGCACTCGTCGACGATGGCCACCAGGCCGTCGGCCGGGGACACGATCGCGCCAGGCCGGTCCGGGGTGACCCGGACGGGCTCGCGGAAGAATGCGGCGACGGCGGCGGTGGCGGCCACCCCGAGCACGGTGCCGCGCCCGGTCAGTGCCCTGGCCAGCAGCGCGGCCGCGCCGACGCCGGCCACGATGGGCCGGCCGCCGGGGTGCATGGGGGGAATCGAGGCGCGGATCAGGCCGACGAAGTGGCTCAGTCCGGTAGGTGCGGGTTCGGTGCCGGCCATCAGGGTGAGTCGAATCCTCCAGCGATGCGGCGCCGGGGCGGTCGCCCGGCCGTTGACGGTACGCCGGGCGGGCCCGCCGGCCCACGTCGGTCTGGTGGCGGTCACCTTAGCCGTGGCTCGCGTGGCCCAGCGCCGCGGGAACGGCAGCTGCCGGGAGCCAGGAGCCGAGAACGGGAAGAGCCCGGCGCTCCAGCCGGGCAGCTCCGGGCAAGTAAAAGGCCGGAGCCGCCATCCCCCGAGACAGCGACCCCGGCCGTGGAACCGCTCGTCCGCTCCCCAGCGACAAGCGGTAGGTCTGTTGGCGGTGGGTGAGCCGCCGTGGGGCAAATTATTCCCGAGCGCCCGCTCGGTGGTCCAGCCCATTCGCGGTAAAGGCGCTGGACATGGACCGTTCGGACGAACGCTCCACTGATGTTGACGCCTTAGGGCTAGCAATCGTTGCCCTTTTGGGCTGTGACCTTCGTCACACTCGATGAAATGACGCGTTATTACGCTCCGTCGAGCATCGCTTGGAGTAGCCGGGCGGCTGTCACCTGATCAGCTATCCAGGACCCAGACATCAACTTCCGTGCCCTGGGCGTGCACCTCGGCCGTCTCGTCGAGGACGATCAGACAGTTGGCCCTGGCCAGCGCGGACAGCAGGTGGGAGCCCGGGCCGCCCACGGTCCGGACCGTGCCCGCGGCGGCGTCCAGCTCGCCGCGACGGAACTGCCGCTTACCCGCCGGGGAGTGCAGAGTCTCGCTCAGCGCAGCCCGCACGAGTGGCCTAGTGGGTCTCGGATGGCCCATCGCGGCCCGTAACGCAGGGCGCACGAACACCTCGAACGACACCTGCGAGCTGACCGGGTTGCCGGGCAGTGTGACGACGGTGACGCCGGGCCCGCCCGGACCGTCGAGCCGGCCGGCACCCTGCGGCCCGCCTGGCTGCATGGCCACCCGGACGAACTCCACCCCTCGGTCGGCGAGCGCGTCCTTGACCACCTCGTAGGCACCCGCGCTCACCCCGCCCGAGGTCAGGATCAGGTCCGGCGGGTTGCCCTCGGCCGTGGCGGAGGTGATCCGGTCGGTCAGTGCGGTAAGGAACTGGGGCACGTCGTCGGGGACGAAGCGCAACTGCTCGGCGTGCCCGCCCGCGTCCCGCACCGCCGCCGCCAGCATCACGCCGTTGGACTCGTAGATCTGCCCGTGCCGCAGTGGCTGCCCCGCACTGACCAGCTCCGAGCCGGTGGACAGCACGAGCACGTTCGGCGGCCGCCGGACCGCCACGGTGGCGGCGCCGACGGCGGCGGCCAGCCCGAGCCGGGGAGCCGTCAGGGGCGTGCCGGCCGGCAGTACCAGCGCGCCGGCGTCGGTGTCCTCGCCGGCGCGGCGGACGTGCGTGCCGACGGCGACCGACCGGTCCACCCGGACCGAGTGCACGCCACCGTCGGTGTGCTCGACCTGGACCACGGCGTCCGCACCCGGCGGCATCGGGGCCCCGGTCATGATCCGGTGCGCGGTACCGGGCAGCAGCGGCGGCGAGTCGGTCCGCCCGGCCGGGATGTCCTCGGGTACGGGCAGCTGCACCGGGCGCTCGGGGGTGGCGTCGGCCACGTCGTGGGCCCGCACCGCGTAGCCGTCCATCGCGGAGTTGTCGAACGGCGGCAGTGCGATGGTCGCGCGCAGGTCCTCGGCGAGGACCAGGCCGAGTGCGGCGGCCAGCGGCCGGTCCTCGACCGGGGTCTGCCCGAGTAGTGCGGCGACGGCCGCGCGGTGTTCTTCGACGGTTCTCTGAGCTTTGCCCACAGAGCGCATCCTGCCCTCCCGGACTCTGAGACGGGACTCTCGGGGAGGGGGCGGTTTGGGTAGCGTCGGTTGGAGTTGGTCCGCAACAACAGGAGGATGCCGTGGCCCAGGGCACGGTCAAGTGGTTCAACTCGGAGAAGGGCTACGGCTTCATCGCCACCGACGGTGGGCCCGATGTCTTCGTGCACTACAGCGCCATCCAGATGGATGGCTTCCGGACGCTCGAAGAGGGTGACCGGGTGGAGTTCGAGACAACGGCCGGCCGGGACGGCCGTAGTCAGGCGGAGGCAGTGCGCCGCCTCTGAGTCCGAGGACAGCGAGGGACCGACCGGTTCGCCGATCGGTCCCTCGCTCGCGAGCGGGTGTGCGCGCGCGTGTTGTATAGCGAACGGGGCAGCTCACGGTGTCCGGGTGGACCCGCTCCCGGGGCCGCCGGGTCGGTGGTGCTCATCAACTCGGCGAGGGCCTGTCGTCTTGCACTCGCCGTATGAGAGTGCTAAACACGGCATTGGCACTCGACACCTGTGAGTGCCAGTTGGAGTCGGTGAGACCGAGCGCAGGGTTGCCGGTCGTCCGTCGCGGGCACCGTTTCCGACACCGCGTCATCCCTATCGGAGGACCACATCGCATGGCCAAGATGATCGCGTTCGACGAGGAGGCACGCCGCGGGCTCGAGCGCGGCATGAACACTCTCGCCGACGCCGTCAAGGTGACGCTCGGCCCGCGCGGCCGTAACGTCGTGCTCGAGAAGAAGTGGGGCGCGCCCACCATCACCAACGATGGTGTGTCGATCGCCAAGGAGATCGAGCTCGAGGACCCCTGGGAGAAGATCGGGGCCGAGCTGGTCAAGGAAGTTGCCAAGAAGACCGACGACATCGCCGGTGATGGCACCACCACGGCCACTGTGCTGGCTCAGGCGCTGGTGCGCGAGGGTCTGCGCAACGTGGCCGCGGGTGCCAACCCGATGGCGCTCAAGCGGGGCATCGAGAAGGCTGTCGAGGCCGTCGCGCAGGAGCTGCTCAAGACCGCCAAGGAGGTCGAGACCAAGGAGCAGATCGCCGCTACCGCCTCGATTTCCGCGGCCGACAACTCCATCGGCGAGCTCATCGCCGAGGCGATGGACAAGGTCGGCAAGGAAGGCGTCATCACCGTCGAGGAGAGCCAGACCTTCGGGCTCGAGCTTGAGCTCACCGAGGGCATGCGCTTCGACAAGGGCTACATCTCGCCCTACTTCGTGACCGACGCCGAGCGGATGGAGGTCGAGCTGGAGGACCCCTACATCCTGCTGATCTCTTCGAAGGTCTCCACCGTGAAGGACCTGCTGCCGCTGCTGGAGAAGGTCATGCAGGGTGGCAAGCCGCTCGCGATCATCGCTGAGGACGTCGAGGGCGAGGCCCTGGCGACCCTGGTGGTGAACAAGATCCGCGGCACGTTCAAGTCCGTCGCGGTGAAGGCCCCCGGTTTCGGTGACCGTCGTGAGGCGATGCTGACCGACATGGCCATCCTGACCGGTGGTGAGGTCATCTCGGAGAAGGTCGGCCTGAAGCTGGAGAACACCGACCTGACGCTGCTGGGTCGGGCCCGCAAGGTGGTGGTCACCAAGGACGAGACCACCATCGTCGACGGTGCCGGTGACGCCGACCAGATCGCCGGTCGGGTCCAGCAGATCCGCAACGAGATCGACAAGAGCGACTCCGACTACGACCGGGAGAAGCTGCAGGAGCGCCTGGCCAAGCTGGCCGGCGGTGTTGCGGTGATCAAGGCCGGGGCGGCCACCGAGGTGGAGCTCAAGGAGCGCAAGCACCGCATCGAGGACGCGGTGCGCAACGCCAAGGCCGCCGTGGAGGAGGGCATCGTCGCCGGTGGCGGGGTTGCCCTGCTGCAGGCCGGCGCCGGGTCGCTGTTCGATGGCCTCGGCCTCGACGGTGACGAGGCAACCGGGGCGAACATCGTCCGCGTTGCCCTGGAGGCCCCGCTCAAGCAGATCGCGATCAACGCCGGCCTCGAAGGCGGCGTCGTGGCGGAGAAGGTGCGCAACCTTCCCGCCGGCGAGGGCTTGGACGCCGCCACCGGCGAGTACAAGGACCTGATCAAGGCCGGCATCATCGACCCGGCCAAGGTCACCCGGTCCGCACTGCAGAACGCGGCCTCGATCGCGGCACTGTTCCTCACCACCGAGGCAGTGATCGCGGACAAGCCGGAGAAGCACGCCGCACCGGCTGGTGACCCCACCGGTGGCATGGGTGGGGGCATGGACTTCTGAGTCCAGCTCAACCTGTACGTCGCTACGTCCGTCGGGGGCGGTGCCGGAGTTTTCCGGTGCCGCCCCCGCGGCGTTCCCCACCAGCTTTCGCCGGCGCTCAGCGCATGAGGAAGCCGAACTGGACGATGCCGAGCGCGAGCGGCGCCAGGTAGCCGGCCGAGCAGAGCAGCAGCCGCCGGGTGATCAAGCCAGGGGCGCCGGCGCGGCGGCCCCACAGCCAGAACACCAGCGGGACGGCCAGCGTGGCCACACAGGACGCCGCGAACAGCATCATGCCGAACAGCGCCGGGTAGGCCCCCGGTGCTGTCGGGTCGTCGAAGAACGCCAGCGAGACCAGCCCGAAGCTCAGCCCGGCGAGCGTCAGCACACCGGACAGCAGGGTGGTGGCCACGGTGACCGCGATCCACAGCGCCCTCCCGTTGCGGTGCGGTACCGGTTGGCCACTGGGCTGCATGGCACCAACGTAACCACGGGACCGGGTAGGCGGATCCGTAGTAATACCCGGTTGGGCGGTGGAGTTGCCCGGGCACATCAGGACGCGCGCGGCGCCGGTTCGGCCTCGCCGACCTGGGCCGGTACGAGCGCGGCGGGTGCCGCCGTCGGCCCGGTGAGCGGGCTGGCCGGCATCAGGATCCAGCACGCCACGTACAGGATGACGCCGGCACCGACGCCGAGCACGGTGGCCAGCACCAGGGCCAGCCGCAGGATCACCACGTCGATGCCCAGGGTCTCGGCCAGGCCGCCACAGACTCCGGCGATCATCCGCTCGTCGCGGCTGCGGTGCAGTCGGATCGGCGTACGGCGGGTACCGGCGGGCGGGGCATCGCTGTCGGTGGGCGGGGCGTAGTTGCTGGTGGGCGGGTCGTAGGCGGGCGTAGCGGCCGCGGCGGGCAGGGCGTAGCCGCTGGCGGGCGGGGCGTAGCTGTCGGTGGGCGCGGTGTTGCTGTCGGCCAGTTCAGCGGTGGCGGCCGGCGGGGTGTTGCTGTCGGCCGGTTCGCCGTCTGCCGGGTTCGCGGTGGTCGGGTTGGTGCTGTGCTCGTCCATGGCTCAAGCGTGCCGCCGCCGTGACGCCGGGGCCTCAGGGCCGAACCCGGACTCGTCCCTGGTCGCGACCCTGGCCCGGGGTGCCGAAACCCCGGACCGCCGGACGTTCCAGGCTGCCGCGCGCCCCGTCGAGTTCAACCGTGGCGGCCTCGAAGAGGGTCGGAAACCCCGCTCCGGTTGAACTCGGTGGTGGCGGGCCGCCGCATACCCGGCCGCGCGGCGGCCTGGGGTCAGGCGTTGCCCTCTACCTCGCCGCCCTCGGTCTCCGGGACGCCGCTCTCGGGGTTGCCGCCCACCTCGGGGATCGGCGGTCCGAGGATGTCGTCGGCGTCCATGATCCGGTACGCGTAGCCCTGCTCGGCGAGGAAGCGCTGCCGGTGCGCGGCGTACTCGGTGTCCAGCGTGTCGCGCGAGACCACCGAGTAGAAGTGCGCCTGGCGGTGGTCACCCTTGGGGCGCAGTAGCCGCCCCAGCCGCTGGGCCTCTTCCTGCCGGGAGCCGAACGTGCCGGACACCTGCACGGCGACCGAGGCCTCCGGCAGGTCGATGGAGAAGTTGGCGACCTTGCTGACCACCAGCCTCGGGATCTCGCCGGTGCGGAACGCCTGGAACAGCTCCTCGCGCTCCTTGTTCTTGGTCGACCCCTCGATTACCGGGCAGTCCAGCTTGGCGGCCAGCTCGTGCAGCTGGTCCAGGTAGGCGCCGATGATCAGCGCCGGCTCGCCGGGGTGGCGGTCCAGGATGGCCTTGACCACTGCCTCCTTGGTGCGTGCGGTGGCGGCCAGCTTGTAGCGCTCGTCGGCCTCGGCGGTGGCGTAGCTCAGCCGCTCGGCGTCGGTCAGGGTGACCCGGACCTCGACGCAGTCGGCCGGCGCGATCCAGCCCTGCTGTTCGATGTCGCGCCACGGTGCGTCGTAGCGCTTCGGACCGATCAGCGAGAACACGTCACCCTCCCGGCCATCCTCGCGGACCAGGGTCGCGGTCAGCCCGAGCCGGCGCCGGGACTGCAGGTCGGCGGTCATCCGGAACACCGGCGCGGGCAGCAGGTGCACCTCGTCGTAGATGATCAGCCCCCAGTCGCGGGAGTCGAACAGCTCGAGGTGGCGGTACTCGCCCTTGGACTTGCGCGTCATCACCTGATAGGTGGCGATGGTGACCGGGCGGATCTCCTTGCGCTCGCCGGAGTACTCGCCGATCTCGTCCTCGGTCAACGAGGTGCGGGCGACCAGCTCCCGTTTCCACTGCCGCCCGGCCACCGTGTTGGTCACCAGGATCAGCGTGGTGGCCTGCGCCTCGGCCATCGCGGCCGCGCCGACCAGCGTCTTGCCTGCGCCGCAGGGCAGCACCACGACCCCGGAGCCGCCGGCCCAGAAGCCGGTGACCGCGTCGCGTTGGTAGTCGCGCAGTGTCCAGTCCTGCTGGTCCAGCGCGATCGCGTGCCGCTCGCCGTCCACGTAGCCGGCCAGGTCCTCGGCCGGCCAGCCGACCTTGAGCAGCGCCTGCTTGAGGTGGCCGCGTTCGCTGGCGTGCACCAGCACGGTGTCGTCATCGATGCGGGTGCCGAGCATCGGGGCGATCTTCTTCTGCCGGAGGATCTCCTCCAGCACCGCGCGGTCCAGGGAGACCAGGACCAGGCCGTGCACCGGGGACTTGACCAGCTGCAGCCGCCCGTAGCGGCCCATCGTGTCAACCACGTCGACCAGCAGCGGCTGGGGTACGGCGTAGCGGGAGAACCGGACCAGTGCGTCGACCACCTGCTCGGCGTCGTGCCCGGCGGCACGGGCGTTCCACAGCGCCAGCGGGGTGACCCGGTAGGTGTGGACGTGCTCGGGCGCGCGCTCCAGCTCGGCGAACGGCGCGATCGCGGCACGGGCTTCGGCCGCGGCCGGGTGGTCGACCTCGAGCAGGAGGGTCTTGTCGGACTGGACGATGAGCGGTCCGTCGGTCACGGACAGATCCTTTCCGCCGGGGGTGCGGTCACGCTGTACTGCGGTCAGCGGGGGGCACGGCTGGCCAAGTAGGTCATGGAAGCCCCGTAGGTTGCAAACGCCAATGGGGCGGTAGATGCTTCCCGACCCTCGTGTGACGGAGGCTGCTCAAGCCCGCGCTATACTTCGCGCCCTTGAAGGACACAGCATGCCAAGAAGATCATAGTCAGCCTTCTGGCGGCGCCCGCCGCTTTTTCTAGCGTGTCGGCGACTTTGATCGAGTCGGTGGGGGACAGACAGCTGAACCGGTGCTCTACGCCCTGGCACACCGCCCCGTGCGCTTCAGGAAGGCGCTGACATGACCAGCAAAGACACGGCTGGCCGCCGCTTCGAGCGGTTGCAGCCGAGGAACTGGAGCCTGCCGGTCAAGCTGGCGGCGGTCCTCCTGGTTCCGACGCTGCTCGGTGTCGCCCTGGGTGTGGCACGCATCGTCGAGCACACCCACCAGGCGAGCGAACTGGCCTCAGTGGACCAGTTCGTCGAGCTGGAAGGCAAGGCCGCGACGCTGATCGGTGCGCTGCAGCAGGAGCGCGACCAGGCGTCGGCGTTCGTGCAGGGCAACCGCGGCGGCGACCAGAACGTCCTGCACAGCGCGTTCGCCGGCACCGACAGCGCGGCGGGCGACCTGGCCGCCGACGTGGGCGACCCGTCGGCCATGGGTGGGGCCGCACAGACCGCCTACAGCCAGGCCAAGGACAACCTCGACCGGTTGACCCAGATCCGCGACCAGGTCAACGGGACCGGCGTCGACGCGCCCGGGGTGATCTCGCTGTACACCGGCCTGATCAACCCGCTGACCGTGTTCGAGGCATCGCTGGACCGGCAGCTGAACACTCCCGCGCTGGCCGGCCTCGCCGCCAGCCTCACCGCCCTGACCTCGGCGAAGGAACAGCTCGCGCTGCAGCACGCGGTGATCGCGGTGGCCATCGCCCGCGGCCAGATGCTGCCGGTCGACGCCGACACGGTGCGCGCGACCGACGCCGTACTGGGCACCGCGATCGGCCAGTTCCGCGCCGCGCTGGATGCCGAGCAGCAGGACCGCTACGCCGGGTTCACCAACGACGGGGCCAACAACCAGCGCCAACAGCTCAAGCAGGCCGCACTCAGCCGGGTCGGGGCCAAGGGTCAGCTCGGCATCAGCCCGGCCGACTGGGACCAGGCGTACAAGTCCGTAGTTGCGGAGATGCGGACCTCAGAGGACGGGCTGCGCGGCGACATCAAGAACGCCAGCGCCGCCCAGCAGGACGCGGCCCGCAACTCCGCGGGTATCGACTCGGTGATCCTGCTGCTGGCGCTGCTCGGCGCGGCCACGGTCGTGTACCTGATCGGTCGCTCGATGCTGAAGCCGCTGCGGGTGCTGCGGACCACCGCGCTGGACGTGGCCGAGCGCCGGCTGCCGGCGGCCGTGCAGAGCATGCGCGCCGGTGAGACGGTGAATGCGACAGTCGAGCCGGTCCCGGTCACCAGCATCGAAGAGATCGGCCAGGTGGCCAGAGCCTTCGACGAGGTGCACGGACAGGCGATCAGGCTGGCCGCCGAGCAGTCCGCGCTGCAGACCAACGTCAGCAGCATGTTCGTCAACCTGTCCCGCCGCAGCCAGGGCCTGGTCGAGCGGCAGCTGCAGCTCATCGAGCAGTTGGAACGCAACGAGCAGGACTCCGAGCAGCTGGCCAGCCTGTTCCAGCTCGACCACCTGGCCACCCGGATGCGGCGCAACAGCGAGAACCTGCTGGTCCTGGCCGGCAGCGACCTGGCCAAGCGGGGCAGCGCGCCGGTACCCATCGGCGACGTGCTCCGTGCCGCCGTGTCCGAGATCGAGCAGTACCAGCGGGTGGTCGTGCAGCAGCCGCCGACGGCGGCCGTCGTGGGCCGCGCGGCCAGCGACATGGTGCACCTGGTCGCCGAGCTGCTGGACAACGCGACCGCGTTCTCCGCGCCGGACACCCAGGTGGTGGTCAGCAGCAGCATGACCGCCGAGGGCAACGTGCTGGTGGAGATCGCCGACCAGGGTGTCGGCATGCCCGGCGCCGATCTGCTCGCGGCCAACAACCGACTGTCCGGGCCGAACGAGGTCGACGTGTCCGCGTCGCGCCGGATGGGCCTGTTCGTGGTCGGCCGACTGGCTACCCGCCACGGTGTCGGGGTCCGCCTGGCTGGCACCGACCAGGCGCGCGGCACCAGCGGCGGCGTCACCGCCTCGGTGACCCTGCCGAGCGAGCTGATCGCCTCCGACGTGGTGGCGGACCGCATCGGCACCACCAATGCGCTGTCCACCGGTTCCAGCCAGGCGGTGAGCCGGGCCGGCGTCTCGGCGTCTAGTGGGCTGGCCAACGGCGTCGCGGTCAACGGCACCGGCATCAACGGCACCAGCGGCAACCGGGCCGGCGTCAACGGCACCGGCGGCAGGGTCAACGGCACCGGAACCGGTTTCGGCGGGGTCAACTCCACCGGAGCCAACGGGTCGCCGAGGCAGGGTGGCCCCGATGCCGACCCCGCTGGCCTGCCAAGGCGGTCGGCGCCGAGCGAGACCGGCGGGCTGCCCCGCCGCGCGGTCGGGGCCGCACTGACCGGAGCGACACCGAGGCCGGACGGGGTGCGGGAGCAGCCACCGGCCGGCCGGGCGGACGCGGTGCGGAACTCCGCCGGGCTCACCGAGGTCGGCGCCACCGACGAGGCCACCACCAGGCAGTTCACCGACGCCAGGCAGGACGCCGACGCACCGGCCGCCGACCGTCAGCGCGACGCAGATCGACCGGCGCCCGGCGCCGCCCCGGCGGCACGTCCGGAGCGGGGCGACAACCGCCGCCGGCAGGACGGTGTTGAGGGCAGTCGCCCGATGCCGGCGCGGCAGGACGGTGTTGAGGGCAGTCGCCCGATGCCGGCGCGGCAGGACGGTGTTGAGGGCAGTCGCCCGATGCCGGCGCGGCAGGACGGTGTTGAGGGCAGTCGCCCGATGCCGGCGCGGCAGGACGGTGTTGAGGGCAGTCGCCCGATGCCGGCGCGGCAGGACGGTGTTGAGGGCAGTCGCCCGATGCCGGCGCGGCAGGACGGTGTTGAGGGCAGTCGCCCGATGCCGGCGCGGCAGGACGGTGTCGAGGGCAGCCGGCCGATGCCGGCCCGGCAGGACGGTGTTGAGGGCAGCCGGCCGATGGTGGCCAGGCAGAACGGTGTTGAGGGCAGCCGGCCGATGGTGGCCAGGCAGGACGGTGTCGAGGGCAGCCGGCCGATGCCGGCGAACGGGCAGCCGCCGATGGACGCCCAGCGCCGGATGCCGCAACGGCCGTATCTGCGCGGTGCCGGCCAGGGCCCGCCGCCGCCGATGCGGTTCGGCCAGAAGGCCGGTCAGCCCGGTCAGCCCGGTCAGCCCGGTCAGCCGGGTCAGCCGGGTCAGCCGACCGGATCAGCCAGCGGCCAGTTCCCGATGGCCCCGGCCGGGCAGGGCCCGCGCCAGGCGCCGGCTCGGCACCGGCCGCAGGCCCCGGCCCAGCCGGACGCCGGCGAGACGGCTCAGCCCACCGCGGCGAGCCCACTGCCCGCACCTCCGGCGGAGTCGGGCGCCGCACCGGCCGAGAACCGGAGCTACCCCGTCCACGCGTCGCCGGAGGCACCGCGCGGCCGGTCCGACGTGGCATCGAGCCGGTCGGAGCGGTTGGCCAACCGGACGCCGGTGGCCGATCGGTCGGAGACCGCGACCGCCACCCCGGACCGGGAGGACGAGTCGTCGCCGATCTTCGAGGCGATGGCGTCGGCATGGTTCCGGGAGAACTGGGAGGTCGGCGCCCGCAAGGGCGGCGGGGCCACCGGTCTCGGCCGTGACGAGCCGGCCGACCCGGGCGCCGGCTGGAGTGGCGACGAGTCGACCCTGCAGCCGATGCCGGAGCCGGTCAGGTCCGAGCTCACCACCGCCGGCCTGCCCAAGCGCCAGCCCCGGTCGAACCTCATCCCGGGTGGCCCGAGCGAGGACGGCGGGGGCACCCCACCGGGTATCCCGGCACGCAGTGCGGAACAGGTTCGAGGCCGGCTGGCCAGCTATCAGCAGGGCGTCCGGCAGGGCCGGGAGAGCCGGCACCGCCGATCCACTGAGCCGGCCAGCACCGGCGGGCGTCAATCGCAGGAGAACTTCGGGGAGGAGAACTCGTGACCGGTCCGGACCCGAACCGTTTCGGGTGGTTAGTCACCAACTTTGCCGAGCGGGTGCCTGGTGTGGCCCACGCGGTGGTCGTGTCCGCCGACGGCTTGTTGCTCACCGCGTCGGCCCGGTTACCGCGTGATCGGGCTGACCAGTTGGCCGCTGTGTCCTCCGGAATGATCAGCCTGACGCAGGGCGCCGCGCGGTGCTTCGAGGCCGGCGGCGTGGTGCAGACCGTGGTCGAGATGGAACGTGGCATCGTGCTGCTCATGTCGATCAGCGATGGCTCCTGCCTTGCGGTGCTCGCGTCGCCCACCTGCGATATCGGGCTGATCGGGTACGAGATGACGCTGCTGGTCGACCGGGTCGGGCAGCTGCTCACCCCGGAGCTGCGCGCCGAGCTGCAGGGTTCCCTGGGGCGCTAGATGGCCCCGAGACACACGGTCAGCGGCAGGAGCGGTGAGTTGCGATGACGACCGGTCCTGAGGACGGGCGAGGACGCCCCGAGCCGACGTTCGCCGACGTGATGAACGGCTTCAGCTTCGACAGCGGCAGGCCCTCCCGGCCTCGGCGCTGGGGACGGCGCCGCGCCGAGGAGAAGCAGGAGGGCTCGGGCCCCGATACCGAGTCGATGCCGGCCGACCGTGATCCGGCCCCGTCCTGGGACGGAGTCCAGATCGACGAGCCGCCGGCCGAGTCGAACTACTCGGCCGAGGCCGGCCACTCGGCGGTCGTGCGGCCGTACACCTGGACCAGAGGCCGGACCCGGTCCGGCTACGCCCTGGAGCTCGAGACCCTGGTGTCCACCAGCGCCAGGGGCCGGGACCAGCTCGGCGTGCTGCAGTTCGAGCACCGCTCGGTCGCCGAACTGTGCGACCAGGCCCGCTCGGTCGCCGAGGTGGCCGCGCTGCTCTCGGTACCGCTCGGGGTGGCAAAGGTGCTGCTGGGGGACATGGCGGGGCTCGGCCTCGTGGTGGTGCATCAGACGGTCAGTGGCAACGGCGACGTTCCTGACCTCGCATTGATGGAAAGGGTGCTCAGTGGACTCCGCCGTCTCTAGGTCGTCACAGGCCGTCGCCAGGGCCGCAACGACATCGGCGAAGATCGTCGTTGCGGGCGGCTTCGGGGTCGGGAAGACAACGTTCGTCGGCTCCGTGTCGGAGATCGTGCCGCTCACCACCGAAGCGGTCATGACCGAGGCGAGCGCTGGGGTGGACGATCTCCGGTCGACGCCGAACAAGCGGACGACGACCGTCGCGATGGACTTCGGGCGGGTCTCGCTCGACTCCGACCTGATCCTCTACCTGTTCGGCACGCCCGGGCAGCACCGCTTCTGGTTCATGTGGGACGACCTGGTGCGCGGTGCCATCGGCGCGGTCGTGCTGGTGGACACCCGCCGGTTGGCCGACTGCTTCGCCGCGGTGGACTTCTTCGAGGACCGGGGGCTGCCCTACGTGGTGGCGTTGAACCGGTTCGACGGCCTGCTGACGCACCGGATCGACGACGTCCGGGAGGCGATGGCGATCAGCCCGGGGATCCCGATGGTGAGCTGTGACGCCCGCGACCGGGAGTCCACCAAGCAGACGCTGATCGGGTTGGTCGAACACGCCATGCAGTACTGGATGGCCCGCGCCTAGCGGGTCGGCGCGCGGAGTTCTTCAGCGCGCTGCGCTGCTAGGGCGATTCCTCGGCGTGCTGCCCGGAGTCCTCCACGACCGCCGCCGAGGTGATCCGGTGCAGCATGAACCGCCGCAGGTCGCCCTGCTGGCGGTCGAAGCCCTCCAGCACCCCGCCGCCCACGCTGACCGGCTCGACGATGCGCCGGCTGGCCACGCCGAGTGAGTTGATGTAGCCGATCCACACGCTGCGTCGCTGCCGCGCCGCGCCCTGCAGCAGCTCCAGGGTTGCGGCCGAGCCGTTGGTGCCGTTGGCCCCGCCGGCGGTGGACGGCCGCATGGTCGCCGCCTGCTCGCCGGCCCTGATCGACGCGATCAGCGCGGCGAGCTGCTTGTCGTCCGGCGTGGGCAGGCTGGTCCGGGCGGCCGCCGGGCGGGGCTTCGCCGGGATCCGCCGGCCCCGGGGGCGCAGATCGAGGACGGTACCGTCGCCGGCCTCGGCGGCCGGACTGAACCCGGCGGCGCGCAGCCCGTCCAGCAGTGACACCAGCGGCAGCTCGCTGATCAGCACCGTCGGCGCGATCCGGCGCAGCTCCCAGGCGTCCGACGAGGGGTGTGCGAGCACCTCGGCCAGCAGCACCGCATCGTCGGCGCGCAGGAACGAGCGGGCGGTGCCGCCGCGCAGTCGACCGTGCCGCCGCGCCACGTCATTGATCAGGTACGTCAGTCCCTGCGGCACCGGGGTGGCCGAGCGTGTGCTGAACAGCTCGTGCAGCTCGGCCGGTGCGCGACCGGTGTCCAGCGCGCGCAGGATGCTGGCCTCGGTGATCCGGTAGACGGTGGCCCCGCCGGCCGACTCGACATCGGCGATCAGCGCCATGTCCTCGGCCACATCGGCGCGCAGCGGACCCGGGGCGACCGCGGTCAGGTCGGCCTGCAGCAACACCTTGTCCACCGGTTCGGGCAGCGTGGCGCGCAGCGCGGCGAGTACCGGGGCCGGGTCCGTCGAGGTGAGTAGCGCCCGCCCGGGGCCGGTCAGCGCACCGAGCGCGACCACGCCCAGAAGGGTCGCCTCGGCCACCGTCCAGAGCACCAGCTCGTCGCGCAGCCGGCCGCCGCGCCGGGGCGCCCGCCAGGCCAATACGGCGGCGAGGCGCTCGGAGCTGACCACGCCCTGCCCGGGCGGCAGCTCGGCGAGCGTGTCCAGCACCCGCCGCCGGTCCCGGGGCGCCAGCGGACGGCGCAGCTCGTCCGACATCGGCCCGAGGATCTTGTCGGCGTCGTCGCGCTGACCGATCAGACCGGTCAGCCGGGGCAACGTCAGCCAGGCCCTGGCCAGCGTCAGCCAGCGCTGTTCCGGGCCACCGGCGGCCCACAGGTCGACCTGCGTGGTGGGTACCCACTCCGAGCCGGCGGTCGCCGAACCGGAACCCTCCGAGTCGGCGATCAACCCGGCGGCCACCAGCACCTCGATCAGCAGGCCCGCCTCGGGTGCCTCCAGGCCCAGGTCCCTGGCGGTCTTGCGCAGGTCACGGACGCCGAGCCCGCCGGACCGCAGGACCGGCGGCGGCTCTTCGGACCAGGCGTTGAGCAGCAGCTCAGCGCGGCGAAGCAACTCCAGCACCGCGCCGGCGGCTGTGCCGTCGACCCGCTCCGGGCCGCGGTCGGTGACGTCCAGCTTCGGCTCGTCGGCGACCAGGCTCCCCAGCGGCGCCGGGCCACGCAGCGCCAGCCCCACCTCGCGGGGCAGCTCGACGGTCTCCGGGTCGACCCGCAGCAGCAGACCCCTGGCGAGCAGCCGCTGCACCACGCCGGCGCCGGGCTCCTTGCTGCGCCCGATCGGCGGCCCGGCGGCGAGCGCGTCCAATACCCGGTGCTCCGCCTCCGGCGTGTCGGCCAGCAGCCTCCGCAGCTCGGCCGGGTCGGCCAGCGCGGCGACCGACCGACCGAGCCCGGCGGGATAGCGCGACGTCACCTCGAGCGCGGCCGGCAGCATCCGGATCTCGGTGTCACCCCAGATCAGCGCCCGCTCCCGCAGCGCGTCCAGCGCGGCCGACATGCGTTTTACCCGGATCTGGGTGCCGAACAGCGCGCGGACCCGGTCCGGTCGCACCGGCTCGGCGTCCGCGCCGGCCACCGCCAGCCCTTCGAGCACCGCCAGAGTCACCGTGTCCAGGTCTTCGCAGGCCCTGTTCACCGAGGCCCGGATGCCCGCCCTGGTCGCCAGCACGGTCAGGTCCGGGGGCGGTGGCACCGCAAGATCAGGGCGCGCCCGAAGCAGCGCGGTAAGCGCCGAGTCGTCGCTGGCACGCAGCCAGTCGAGCAGGGAAGTGCCGGGCATCTGCTCCACGGTAGCCTTGGTCGCGTGCGGGGTGCCTCGAGGCCGGGGCATGACCGCGTTCCCTGTTACCTGAGACCAGGAGGAGACGGTGGCCAAGTCGGCTCGTCCGGAGCATATCGACCCCAGTTGGCCGGAGTTGCCCGACGGTGGCCACCCGGTCAGTGAACTGGCGGCGCCCACCCAGGGCTCGCTGTCCCCGTTCGGGGATCTGGAGTTCCCGCTGAGCTCCGTTCCCTACGAGCACCCGGTCACCGAGATCAACCGCTGAGCGCGATGCCGCCGGTCGGGTTGCTGCTCGCCGGCGGCGCCGGGCGCCGGATGGGCCGGCCCAAGGCCCTGGTGGAGCTCGCCGGCCGGCCGTTGCTGCTCCGCGCGCTGGACGCGCTGCGCGGCGGCGGCTGCACGCCGCTGGTGGTGGTGCTCGGCGCGGCCGCCGACCAGGTTGCCGAGCTGCTGCCCGCCGACGTGCGTGCGGTCGTCGCGGCCGACTGGGCCGAGGGCATGGGCGCGTCACTGCGCGCCGGGCTCGATGCGCTGGCCCGGTCGGCCGAGCTCACCGAGTCACCGATCACCGCCGAGTCGTCCGCCGCGGTTGAGCCCTCGGCCGTGCTGGTCCACCTCGTCGACCTGCCCGGGGTCGGTGCCGCCGCGATCGCCCGGCTGGCCGAGGCCGCCTCGACCGGTCCCGAGGTACTGGCGCGCGCCTCCTACCGCGGGGTACCCGGTCACCCGGTACTGCTGGGCCGGTCGCACTGGGCCGGCGTGCGGGATAGTGCTCGCGGAGATGCCGGCGCCCGTGGCTACCTGGCCGGACACCCGGCGTTGCGGTTGGTCGAGTGCGGCGACCTGGCCGACCCGCGTGATGTCGACACCCCGGCGGCCCTCTGGGAGTTCACCGAGCGCCAGACGTCGTAGGCTGACCGGGTGCCAGCTCCTGGTCCCGGATACACGATCACCGCCCGAGTTTCCGCCCCGCCGTCGGCCGGCGCGGCGGGTGATCTCGCCGCCGCTGTCGGCAAGGTCGGCGGGGTCGTCACCGCGTTCGACGTGGTCGACGCCAGCGTCGACCACAACGTGATCGACATCAGCTGCAACGCACTGAGCGAAAGTCATGCTCAGGAGATCACCGATGCCCTCGCCGCGCTGCCCGGCGTCGAGGTGCGCAAGGTCTCCGACCGGACGTTCCTCGTGCACCTCGGCGGCAAGATCGAGGTCAACCCGAAGGTCAGCCTGCGCACCCGGGACGACCTGTCCCGCGCGTACACCCCGGGGGTGGCACGGATCTGCCTGGCGATCGCGGCGAACCCGGAGGACGCCCGCCGGCTGACCATCAAGCGCAACACGGTCGCGGTGGTCACCGACGGCTCCGCGGTGCTCGGGCTGGGCAACCTCGGCGCGGCGGCCGCACTGCCGGTGATGGAGGGCAAGGCGGCGCTGTTCAAGCGGTTCGCCGGGGTCGACGCCTGGCCGGTCTGCCTGGACACCCAGGACACCGAGCAGATCATCGAGACGGTGCGCGCGATCGCCCCGGTGTACGGCGGGATCAACCTCGAGGACATCGCCGCGCCGCGCTGCTTCGAGATCGAGGCCCGGCTGCGCGAGATGCTGGACATCCCGGTCTTCCACGACGACCAGCACGGCACCGCGATCGTGGTGCTCGGCGCGCTGCGCAATGCGCTGCGGGTGGTCGACAAGTCGTTCGCGGACTGCCGGATCGTGGTGTGCGGGGTCGGCGCGGCCGGCTCGGCGATCATCCGGCTGATGCTGCCGGAGGGCCCCGGTGACGTGCTGGCGGTCGATGTGGACGGCATCGTGCACCCCGGCCGCGGCGGTCTGGAGTCCGACTCGAACCTGACCTGGATCGCCGAGCACACCAACCGCGACGGCCGCTCCGGCACCCTGGCCGAGGCGATGGTCGGTACCGACGTGTTCATCGGGGTGTCCGCGCCGAACCTGTTCGGCGAGACCGAGCTGGCCTCGATGGCGTCGAACTCGGTCGTGTTCGCGCTGGCCAACCCGGACCCGGAGGTCGACCCGGCCCTCGCCCAGCGGCACGCCGCCGTGGTGGCGACCGGCCGCTCGGACTACCCGAACCAGATCAACAACGTGCTGGCCTTCCCCGGCTTCTTCCGCGGCCTGCTCGACGCGCAGGCCCGGACCATCACCGACAAGATGCTGCGCGCCGCGGCGGCGGCGATCGGCGCCGTGGTTGCCGAGCCGAACCCGTCGTTCATCGTGCCCAGCGTGTTCGACCTTTCGGTGGCCACCGAGGTCGCCAGGGCGGTCCGCGAGGCCTCCTGAGCCCCGCGGGGTCGTCGTGGCTCTGGGGAGTCCTGGTGTCGCTCCGCTCCCGCGTCAGGGGCGGGTTGTGACGCGCCCGGGAGCGCGTTGTGGCGCGCACTGAGCGCGAGTGGCTGTGGCTCGCACAGAGTCCTTGTGGCTCGCACACAGGCTGGAACCGCCATGCCGCGTTTGTGCGACCCGCGGGCGGTCTGTGCCACAGCCGTGGAGTGCGGCTGCCTGGCCCGGTGCAGCGGCGGGGCGGTCCTGGTGTCTGTGGTTACCGAGCTGCACAGGAGGCTGATCTTCCGGCGCCAGAACCTGCCTGGTGTGCAGCTCGGTAACGGGAGGCCTTGTGCGGTGCACCCCCGTTGTGCGCGCCAGGTCCGATGCAGCTTAATCGTTTGTGTGGTGTCACTCGAACATCAAAGTAACCTGGGTCCGGTCTCGACTACGGTCAGACCGGACCCAGGTTACTTTGATCATGCAGATTCGGCGGTCAGCCGAGGTTGAGCTGCTGACCGGGTCGGATCAGGTTGGCACTGTGCAGGCCGCCCCGGTTGGCCTCGTAGATGGACTGCCAGCCGCCGGGGACCCGCTGCGCGGCGGCGATCCCGGACAGGGTGTCGCCGGGCCGCACAAGGTAGGTGTGCCCGGCGCCCGGAGTACCCGCCACCGGGGCGGGCGCGGCGTGCTTCGGTCCGGCGGGAGCCGGGGCCGCCACCGGAGCGGGCGCGGCGTGCTTGGGATCCGCGGGAGCCGGGGCCGCTACCGGAGTCTGGACGGCCGCGAGAGCGCCAGGGGCCGGAGCGGCCGCCACAGGAGCCGGGGCGGGCGCCGGTGCGGCCTTCTCGATTGCCGGTGGGGCGGCGGCGAGCACCACCCCCGGGGCGGCGGTGTCGGCGGGCCGGTGCACCTGGGGCAGTGCGGTGAGGGCCGGCGCCGGCTTCGCGTCCGGCTGGGTGGCGGCGGCCAGCAGCGGGGCCAGCGCGGGGGGCGCGGCCGGGGCGGGCGGCTGGACGGCCGGTCGCACAGCCGGGAGCTGCTCGGACGGCTGTCGGGGCGCGGGTATCACTGGGACGGCCGGCGTCTCGGCGGGGCGGTCCGTGCCGTGGGCGCGGGTACCGAGGCGCGGGGTCGGCTTGGCCGGGTGCGCCTTCGCCGGGGCTTTGACCGCGACCGTGCGCTGTGTGGCCGAGCTGCCCCGTGCGCCGGCCTTGCGGGAGCACACCGGCCAGGCGTTCCAGCCCTGCCCGGCGAGCACCTTCTCGGCGATGACGATCTGCTCCTCCCGGCTCGCTCGGTTGGCCGTCGAGGCGAACTGGGAACCGCCGAAGCTGCGCCAGGTGGACTGGGTGAACTGCAACCCGCCCTGGAAGCCGTTGCCGGTACTGATGCCCCAGTTACCGCCGCTCTCGCACTGGGCGACCCGATCCCACACGTTGTCCGGCGCGGCCTGCGCCTGACCCGCCGTGACCAGCGGGGCGCTCACCACGGCGCCGGCGAGGGCCGTCTTGGCGATCGTGTTGCCGGTGGTCGACGGCTTTCGGTGGCGGCCTCGGTAGCGCGGACCGAATCGAGACATGCGTGGTCTCCACTTTGGTCGCGCGACCCGGGATACCGCCGGGGAGCTGGCGGCTGTCCCGGCCGTGGCCGAGACTCCCGTCCCTGTCCAACGCTTCGCTCGGGGGCCGATGACCGCTGGACAGGGGAGCGCGCGGCGGGCACCGGGGGCCGCCGGGCAAGGCTGGGGATCGGCGGACCGGAGGTGACGCTAGGCGACGATCGCCGGATCGCAAAGGGGGCGCGCTTAACCCGGTTGAGATATTCGGCATCCCACGGTTGCGCGAGATGTGACTGTCCGTGCAGTTCACGGGCCGACCTGATAACGAACGAGACACGACGGGGAAACGAAACGTCCTGGACTCGCAAGTGATACAGATCACAAGCGCGCGGCAACCTGTGAGCGGCCCGACGCCGGACGTAGGGTCGGTGGAGTGGAGCTGACTCACGTCGATGCGGCCGGCGCGGCCCGGATGGTCGACGTATCCGAGAAGGTGCCCGGCGCCCGCGTCGCGGTGGCCACCGGCGTGCTGCGGACCACCGCCGAGGTCGTCGAGCTGCTGCGCCGCGACGGGCTGCCCAAGGGCGACGCACTGGCGACCGCCCGGGTCGCGGGCATCATGGGCGCCAAGCGGACCCCGGACCTGGTGCCGCTGTGCCACCCGATCGCGCTGACCGGCGTCACCGTCGACCTGCGGCTGGACCCGGCCGCCGTACGCATCACCGCCACCGTGAAGACCACCGACCGCACCGGAGTGGAGATGGAAGCGCTGACCGCCGTCGCGGTGGCCGGCCTGACGCTGCACGACATGGTCAAGGCGGTCGACCCGGCCGCCGTGCTGGACGGGGTCCGGGTGGAGCGCAAGGACGGCGGCAAGACGGGCAGCTGGACCCGGCCGGACGATCGCTGATGGGCGCGCCCGACAACTCCGCCGCGCTGGACGCCGCGGACGACCTTGCACCCGGCAGCCCCCCGCTCGACGGCCCTGCGTCCGACGGCCCCGCGTCCGGCAGCCCCGCACCCGGCAGCCCCGCGCTCGCCGGCCCCGCGCCTGACAGTCCCTCGGCCGCGCCCGGCACCCCCGCGCCTGGCCCCGAGTCGCCGCGTACCGCCCGAGTGGTGACCGCGTCGAACCGGGCGGCCGCCGGCGTCTACGCGGACCGGGGCGGCCCGTTGATCGTGGACTGGCTGCGCGAGCACGGTTTCGACTGCCCGGACCCGACCGTGGTGCCGGACGGCGAGCCGGTCGGCGACGCGCTGCGGGCCGCCGTCGCGGACCGGGCGGACGTGGTCATCACCACCGGCGGAACCGGGATCTCGCCGACCGACGCCACCCCGGAGATCACCCGCCGGGTGCTGGACTACGAGGTGCCCGGGTTGGCCGACGCGATCCGAGCCGCCGGGGCCCCGAAGGTTCCCACCGCGGTGCTCTCCCGGGGGCTGGCCGGCGTGGCCGGACGCACCCTGGTGGTCAACCTGCCGGGGTCGACCGGTGGGGTGCGGGACGGCCTGGCAGTGTTGGACGGGGTGCTGGAGCACGCCGTGGACCAGTTGAGAGGAGGCGATCACCGATGACCGTGCTGTCCACCCAGGTACTTCGCGCCGTGGTCGTCGAGACCCCCTTGAGCGTCGATGAGCACGCCGAGCTGGTGGGCCACGTCGCCGCCGGCGCGGTGGTGACCTTCGCCGGCGTGGTGCGCAACCACGACGGCGGCAGGAACGTCGACGAGTTGGAGTACAGCGGGCACCCCACCGCCGAGAAGGTGATCCGCCAGGTGGCCGAGGAGGTCGCCGCGCGCGCCACCGGGGTGCGGGCCATCGCGGTGAGCCACCGGATCGGCCCGTTGAGCATCGGTGACGTGGCATTGGCCTGCGCGGTCGCCGCCGACCACCGCCAGGAGGCGTTCGCGGTGTGCGCGGAGCTCGTCGACGAGGTGAAGCGGCAGCTGCCGATCTGGAAGCGCCAGCGGTTCAGTGACGGCACCGACGAGTGGGTCAACTGCCCGTAGCCGGGCGCCGGCGGGTGTCTGCCGTTCCGGACGCTCGCACAGACCGTTCGAGTTCCGCACAGCCCTTGCAACGGCTGTGGCGGCTCTGTTCGCTCTGTGTCGCCCCAATCGCTCTGTGCGACGGAGGCTCGCGGGTGGTGAGTGCGGCGGAATCGGAATGGTGGCGCCGTGATTGTCGTCCGGCCTGTCCGCAAATGTCGTATAGGCATGCGCCGTGTGACTTCTTCGTCAATCTTGGCGAAAAATAGCCCGAGAAACTGGTGCCGATCCGATGTTTAGGGTCCGGTGGGGCGGGTACTCCTTGGTCGCAACGGGGCAGCTGCAACGGCGTAGCACCGCAACGGCGCGGCGCCCCGCACCACGCAGCACCGCAACGACGCGGGCAGCGGCTCACGCGCGGCGAGCCGCGATACCGGCGCGCGACATGACGTACCGGCGACGTGCGAGTGGCCCGGCGGTCGTCGGGACCGCCGGGCCACTCGTCACGGGGAGCTCGTCCAGCTCAGGAGCCCGCGTGTTTGAAAACTGCTCGCGTGTTGAAAACTGAAATTCAGCCGAGGTCGAGCTGCTGTCCGGCCTTGATCAGGCTCGGGTTGCTCACAACGGCCTTGTTGTGGTCGTAGAGCGCCTGCCAGCCACCGGGGATGTTCCGGGTCTGGGCGATCTTCGACAGGCTGTCACCGGGTACGACGGTGTACTTGGCGCCGGGCTTGGCGGGCGTTGCCGGTGCGGCGGGCGTGACTACGCCGGGCTTGGCGGGTGTAGCCGGAGCGGCCGCCAGAACCGGTGCATTCGGCTTGGCCACCGGTGCGTTCGGCTTCACCTGAGTCTTGGCGGTCTTGGTGGCGGAGGTCTGCTGCGACACAGTGCGCGCGGAAGCCTTGCCACGGGCACCGACCTTGCGCGAGCAGCTGGGCCATGCGCCCCAGCCCTGTGCGGCCAGAACCCGCTCGGCAACAGCGATCTGCTGCGCCCTGCTGGCGCCAGAGGCACTACCCGAGCCTCCGTAGGCGCGCCAGGTCGACGGAGAGAACTGGAGTCCGCCGGAGTATCCGTTTCCGGTGCTTGTGTTCCATCTACCGCCGCTCTCGCACTTGGCGATCTGGTCCCAGACGTCGTCCGGGGCGGCGTTCGCGGTTCCCGCGAGGACTAGGGGAGTACCAGCGACAACGATGCCGGCGACGACGACACGAGCCAGATTCCGCGAGCCGAAACTTCGGGCGCGGGAGGTGCCTCGAGATCGGGTCATGACGCTCTCCACACCGCACTTGTAGGGTTAGCTGCCGGGTCCGGGCGCAGGTGTTGCGCCCGACGGTTCCCACCGAATAAATCCCGCTGGTGTGGTTTACACACCTTTAAATGGTTCCCCCACCCTTGCCCAGTGGTCATTCCTCTCGGTGGCCCCTGAGGTGCTGGGCAAGGTTCCGTGCAGCGCCTCAGGTGTCATTTGTTCAACCGGCGTTTCACCGGCCGAGGAGCACGCTACGTACTTTGGGTGGGTATACGTCAAGAAACCCGATTGCGAGCCTCGTCACGTAAGCGCGACGATCACGCACGTGTTCGTCATCACACCTCGCATTCATGCAGGTCATAACGGGTTTATCACGAGACGGATACGCTGGAGCCAAGTTAGTTCAAATCTGGAAGGTGTGATACAGATCACATGATCTGTGTCACTATTAAAACGTTGCGGACGGCGAGCGTTCAACTGGCACCCGACCGGTGCGCTCGGTCATGCTGGTCCGGTGAGTAACCCCGTCCACAACCAGCACCGGGCCGCCCCGGCGTCCCCCGCCGAGCTGGCGACAGCCCTGCGGGCCACCGGCTACCTCGCCGACGACGGGCTGGCCACCGCCGCGTTCCTTGCGCTGCGGATGAACCGCCCACTGTTCTGCGAAGGCGAGCCGGGTACCGGCAAGACCGCGCTGGCCCAGGCCATGGCCGAGGTCCTCGGCGCCGAGCTGATCCGGCTGCAGTGCCATGAGGGTATCGACGCCAGTCAGGCTCTCTATGACTGGGATTTCCCCCGCCAATTACTGCATTTGCGGGCATTGGAGGCGGCTGCCGGCGCGGCTGAGGAGCGACTGGACGCCGAGGCGGTGGAGGCATCCCTTTACGACCCCCGGTTCCTGATCGCCCGGCCCGTGCTGCGCGCGCTGCAGACCACGCCGAGCGTGCTGCTCATCGATGAGGTGGACCGCGCGGACGACGAGTTCGAGGCCTTCCTGCTCGAGGTGCTCACCGAGCACGCGGTGACCATCCCCGAGGTCGGTGAGATCCGTGCCGTGCGGCCGCCGCTGGTGGTGCTCACCTCCAACCGCACCCGCGAGGTGCACGACGCGCTCAAGCGGCGCTGCCTCTACCTCTGGCTGGACCACCCGGATGTGAACCGGGAGATCGCCATCCTGCGCAGCCGGCTGCCCGGGGTGCCCGAGCGCCTCGCCGCCCAGGTCGCCGGCGCGGTCCGCAAGATGCGCCAGCTCGACCTGCTCAAGCCGCCCGGGGTGGCCGAGTCGCTGGACTGGGCGCAGGCGCTGCAGCTGCTCGGCGCCCGCGAGCTGGACATGGATGCGGCGGCGGCGTCACTCGGCGCGGTACTGAAGTACCGGGAGGACGCCGACCGGGTGCGCGCCCAGCTCGACGCGGTGCTGGCATAACACCGATGAGCCAGTTCGGAGGCCCGCTACCCACCCCGCTCGCCGGGCTGGTCGGCCCGGGGGGCTGTGGTGACCGCGACGCCGACCCGGTACCGGGGTTGGTCGGCTTCGCCGCCGCGTTGCGGCACGCCGGTCTGGCGGTCACCACCGACCGGGTCGCGGCCTTCCTCACCGCGCTGGACGAGCTGGACGTGACCAGCAAGCCACAGACCTACTGGGCCGGTCGGCTGACCCTGTGCGCCGACCCCGACGACATCGGCCGCTACGACGCGGCGTTCGAGGCCTGGTTCGAGCCGACCCTGCGCGGGCAGCGGACCACCGTGCAGGACCAGCGCCCGCCACCGCCGTCCCAGCTCGCCGCGCTGACCCGGGACAACGAGCCGGCCGAAGAGGACGACCCGGACCCCGACGGTCCGGAGATCACCCGGCTGCGCGTGGCGGCCAGCGCCACCGAGGTGCTCCGGCACCGTGACCTGGCCGAACTGACCGCGGCCGAGCGGGAGCACCTGCGTGCGCTGTTGTCCCTGCTGCGCGCCGACCCGCCGATGCGCACCTCGCGGCGGCGCCGGCCGGCGAAGCGGGGCACCCCGGATCCCGGCCGCACCCTGCGCGCCGCGCTGCGCAACCAGGGTGAGATCCGGGAGCTACGCCGCCGCGCGCCGCGACGGCGACCTCGCCGGGTCGTACTGCTGATCGACGTGTCCGGCTCGATGGCGCCGTACGCGGACACCCTGATGCGGTTCGCGCACGTGGTGGTGCGCCGGATGCCGGCCGCCGGCTCGGGCGCCGAGGTGTTCACCATCGGCACCCGGCTGACCCGGATCACCCGTGAGCTGCGGCACCGCGACGCCGAGCGCGCGCTGTCCGCCGCCGGCCGGGCCATCCCGGACTGGTCCGGCGGCACCAAGCTGGGCGATGCGCTGCGCGCATTCATCGACCGCTGGGGTCAGCGCGGGGTGGCCCGCCGGGCGGTCGTGGTGATCTTCTCGGACGGCTGGGAGCGGGGCGAGCCGACGACGCTCGCAGAGCAGCTGTCCCGGCTGCGCCGGCTGGCCCACCGGATCATCTGGGTCAACCCGCACGCGGGCAAGGACGGCTACGCCCCGATCCAAGGGGGAATAGTTGCGGCCTTGCCACACTTGGATGAGCTGCTGGCCGGGCACAGTCTGGCCACGCTGGAGCGGTTGTTGGAGGTGATGGCCCATGCGTGACGTACTGGACTCGCTGGTGTCCTGGTGGGACGGCGGGAAGTCGACAGCGCTGGCTACCGTGGTGGCCACTTTCCGCTCGGCGCCCCGACAGCCGGGTGCGTCGATGCTCGTCGGCACCGGTGGTGAGGCGGTGGGCAGTGTCTCCGGGGGCTGCGTCGAGGGCGCGGTCTACGAGCTGGGCAACCAGGTGCTCGGGGACGGCCGGTCCGTGCTGCAGCGCTACGGGGTGTCCGACGACGACGCCTTCGCGGTAGGCCTGACCTGCGGCGGGATCCTCGACGTGTTCGTGGAGAAGATCGACCAGGAGACGTTCCCGCAGCTGCGCGAGGTGGTCGAGGCGATCAAGGCGGAGGACCCGGTCGCGGTGGCAACCGTGGTCGCCGGGCCGGTCGAACGGATCGGGAAACGGCTGGTCCTCTGGCCGGACCGGGTGGAGGGCAGCACCGGGTCGGCGCGGCTGGACGACGCGCTGCGCGACGATGCGCGGGGGCTGCTGGACGCCGGCCGCAACGCGATGCTGCACTACGGCGTGGACGGGCAGCGCCGGGGTGAGGGGCTGGACGTCTTCGTCGAGTCGTTCGCGCCGCCGCCCCGGATGATCGTGTTCGGCGCGATCGACTTCGCGGCGGCGGTGGCCCAGATGGGCTCGTTCCTCGGCTACCGGGTCACGGTGTGCGACGCCCGCCCGGTGTTCGCCACCTCCAGCCGGTTCCCCGGCGCCAACGAGGTGGTCGTGGAGTGGCCGCACCGGTATCTCAAGGCGGAGGCGGAGGCCGGGCGGATCGACGGCCGCACCGCGATCTGCGTGCTGACGCACGACCCCAAGTTCGACGTGCCGGTGCTGGAGGTGGCGCTGCGGCTGCCCGAGTTCGGCTATCTCGGCGCGATGGGTTCCCGGCGCACCCACGAGGACCGGCTGGAACGGCTGCGTGAGGTCGGGCTCACCGAGGAGGAGTTGGCCCGGATGGCCAGTCCGATCGGCCTCGACCTGGGCGCCCGCACCCCGGAGGAGACGGCGGTGTCCATCGCCGCCGAGATGATCGCGTTGCACTGGGGTGGCGGCGGCAACCGGCTCGCCGACCGGGAGGGTCCGATCCACGTCGGCGCGACCTCCTGACCGACGTCCCGGCGTCCCCGGTGCTCGAGGGACACACCGGCACGGTGCCGACAGCTCCGGAGATCATGGGGCCGCGGTTGGCGGCGGTACCGGGGTACGACGCAAGCTCCTGGCTGCCGGTAGCCGGGGGCGGCGCGCTGTCGCCGGTGTCCGCCCAGCTGACGCGTCCGGCGAGCGGTCCGCGCGCCGGCCGCCGAGCCTGCCCGACCGGACGGGTGCGCACCGGCCGACCGGCGAGGCGAGCTACGCCACCCTTGCGTAACCGCGCTAATGGTCAATAACGTGCGGAGGCCGATTATTGCGTGATGGAGGAGTCCGATGAGCCCCAGTGAGCACGTCGACAGCGCCACCGAAGAGTCCCTCGTGGAGGAGACCCTGGTCGAGGAGGTCTCGATCGACGGCATGTGCGGGGTCTACTAGAGCCATCCTCCGATGCCGGAAGCAGTAGTACAGACGGGCGCCGAAGCGGTGCCAGCGGTGGAGCCTGACCGGGATGCGAGCAGTGCCGGTCAGGCGTTCGACCCGGCCCGGGGGTACCGGTGCAGCCCCAGTGTGGCGCTGCGCCCGGAACCGTTCGGGGCGCTGGTCTACCACTTCGGTACCCGCAAGCTGTCCTTCCTGAAGACCCCTGAGCTGGTCGAGGTGGTCACCGGGCTGGAGCGGCACCCGGACGTCCACGCCGCGATCGAGGCGGCGGGGGTGGCGACCGCCCAGCGGCCGGCGTACCTGCGGGCCCTGGCCGGCCTGGCCCAGGCGGGGACCATCGAGCCGCGGCCGCCGCGGAACAGTGAGGCAGAGGCGCAATGAAGCTGACCGAGCACTTCCAGTACGGGCTCAACTCACCGATCTGTCTGACCTGGGAGCTCACCTACGCCTGCAACCTGGCCTGCGTGCACTGCCTGTCGTCCTCCGGCCGGCGTGACCCCCGTGAGCTGTCCACCGCCGAGTGCAAGGCGGTGGTGGACGAGCTGCAGAAGATGCAGGTCTTCTACGTCAACGTGGGCGGCGGCGAGCCGACCGTGCGCCCGGATTTCTGGGAGCTGCTCGACTACGCGATCGATCACAACGTCGGGGTGAAGTTCTCCACCAACGGGATCAAGCTGGACAAGGTGCGAGCCGCACAGCTGGCCCGTACCGACTACGTGGATGTCCAGATCTCGCTGGACGGCGCGACCGCCGACGTCAACGACCACGTGCGCGGTCCCGGCTCGTACGCCACCGCGATGCGCGCGCTGGAGAACCTGGCCGAGGCCGGCTTCGGCCAGCCGAAGATCAGCGTTGTGATGACGCGGCAGAACGTCGACCAGCTGGACGAGTTCAAGGCCATCGCGGACAAGTTCGGCGCCCAGTTGCGGATCACCCGGCTGCGCCCCTCCGGTCGCGGTGCGGACGTGTGGGACGAGCTGCACCCCACGGCGGCCCAGCAGCGTCAGCTCTACGACTGGCTGGTTGCGCGCGGCGACGGTGTGCTGACCGGTGACTCGTTCTTCCACCTGTCCGCCTACGGCCAGTCGCTGCCCGGGCTGAACCTGTGCGGTGCCGGGCGGGTGGTGTGCCTGATCGACCCGGTCGGTGACGTGTATGCCTGCCCGTTCGCGATCCACGACAACTTCCTGGCCGGCAACGTGCGCTCGCCCGGTGGTTTCCAGGAGGTGTGGCGGCACTCCGAGCTGTTCGCCGAGCTGCGCCAGCCGCAGACCGGTGGTGCGTGTCGTTCCTGCGGGCACTACGACGCCTGCCAGGGCGGTTGCATGGCGGCCAAGTTCTTCACCGGGCTGCCACTGGACGGACCGGACCCGGAGTGCGTTCTCGGCAACGCCGATGCGGCGCTGGCCGCGCGCGGCGACTCGCTGCAGCTGCCGAAGTCGGAGGTGGACCACTCGCGGTCGGCGCCGCGCAACTCCCGGGTGAACTCCCGCGAGCCGGTGCCGATCATGCTCGCGCCGCCGCCCCGGCGGCCGGACCGGGCCTGTGATGCCAGCCCGCTGGCCGACATGTCCGAGCTGCCCGCGGTGCCGGTCGCCGGAAGCTGACCGCCGCACCTCGGTGCCCGACTCCGGTGGGCGACTGACCGGCGTGGACCAGCTGACCGGCGTGGACCAGCTGACCGGCGCGGACCAGCTGACCGGCGCTGGCCGGCTAACCGGTGCTGGGCGGCTAACCGGCGCTGGGCGGCTGGGTGGGCGGACCGCGCAGTCCCGGGTGCTGTTCGGCCCGATCGAGACCAACCTGGCCGCCGGGCGGGCGCTGTCGGCCGGGCACACGGCGTTCTACGCGCTGCGCGCCGCCGGTGGCGCCGGCGTGATCGTCACCGAGACGGCCTCGGTACACGAGTCGGACTGGCCCTACGAACGGGCGCCGTTGGCGTCGGTCTGCGGACCCGGCTGGGCGGACGTGGTGGCTGCCTGCCGGCCGCACGGGTCGCTGGTGCTGGCCGGTCTGGGGCACGCCGGTGGGCAGGGTTCCTCGGCGTACCACCAGCGGGCGCTGTGGGCACCGTCGCGGGTGGCCGACGTGGTCAGCCGTGAGGTGCCGCTGGCGATGGAACGCCCGGAGCTCGACGAGCTGATCGTCGGGTTCGCCGACGCCGGCGCGCTGGCCGGGTCGGTCGGGTGCGACGGTGTGGAGCTCAACGCCGGGCAGCACTCGATCCTGCGCCAGTTCCTGTCCGGGCTGACCAACCACCGGGCCGACGGGTACGGGTCCGATCGGGGTCGGCTGCTGCACGAGGTGCTGACCGCCGTCCGTGCCGCACTGCCCGACGGCACACTGCTCGGCCTGCGCCTGTGCGCCGACGAGCTGGCCCCGTGGGGCGGCATCACCCCGGCCGGCACCACTGCGCTGCTGCCGTCGCTCGCCCCGCTGCTCGACTACGTCGTCCCGGTGCGGGGTAGCGCGCTGAGCCTGTCGGCCACCCGCCCGGACGGGCACACGCCGCCGGGCTTCAACCGCGCGCTGGCCGCCACCGTGCGGGCCGCGCTGCGCGGCGCGGGGTCGGCGCTGCCGGTGGTGTTGCAGGGCAGCGTGGTCGACGTCGGAATGGCGTGCGCGGCTCTCGCCGAGGACACCGCCGACCTGGTCGAGATGACCCGGGCGCAACTGGCCGACCCGACGCTCGTGACGTTAGCCAGAGCTGGCACCCCGGAGCGGATCCGGCCTGCCACGTTGTCCAACCAGCACAGCGCGGTGCGGGACCCGCGCAACCCGGTCATCTCCGACGAGGGCGAGCCGGGGACCGGGTTCGAGGAGGCCCCGCCGGCGGTGCCGGGTGGACCCGCCGGCGGGCCTGTCCCGATGCGCGGAGCCGGGCCGGGCGGTCGGGCCGGCGGGTCTGTACTGGTGGTGGGCGCCGGGCCGGCCGGGTTGGAGGCCGCGCGGGTATCGGCCCTGCGCGGGCACCGGGTGCGGCTGGTGGAGCGTGCCGTGCTGCTCGGCGGTGCGGCGCGGCTCGCGGCCGCGCTGCCGGGGCGGGCCCGGTTCGGGCTGCTCGTCGACTGGTGGGAGCGCGAGCTGGCCCGGCTCGGGGTGGACGTGCGGACCGGCACGGAGGTCGACGCCGCGGTGCTGGGCGCGGCAACCCGGGACGGCGTCCGGGTACTGCTGTGTACCGGGTCGCGGCCGTCCCCGCCGGCGTTCCGGGTCGGGCCCGGTGTGCTGGTCCGGCCGGCCGCCGCGTTCCAGGCCGACGTGCTCGGGTCGGGCCCGGTGCCGGCCGCCGATGCGGTGCGCGCGGCGCTGCCGGCGGCGGCCGACATCGTGGTGCACGACCCGATCGGCGACTGGACCGGGGTCGGGGTCGCCGAGCAGGTTGCCGCCGCGGGGCTGCGGTGCGTACTGGTCACCCCGGACCCGGTGGCCGGCACCCAGCTCGCCCGCACCGGTGACCTGGCCGACGCCAACGCCCGCCTGCGGCGCGCCGGGGTGTCCCTCGAGCTGTACAGCACACTCCGCGCCGTGGCCGACGGCCGTGCCGAGCTCGAGGACGTGCACAGCGGGTTGCGGCGGACCGTGCCGTGCACCGCGGTGATCGACTGCGCGCACCGGCTGCCCGAGGACACGCTCTGGCTGGGTTGCCCCGACCTGCCGCGCGCCGGCGACTGCGTGGCACCCCGCACCGTGTACGAGGCAGTCCTGGAAGGTCGCCGTGCAGCTGTCGGACCCGTGAGTGGCGAGTCGGGTTATAGCCCAAATCGCCACTCACGGATCCGACGGAGGAGGACAGCGCTGGCACGGGTCGCCGAGACGCCGCCTCCGGGCCTGGACACCCCGCTGCGGGTCGGCGGGCTGACCCTGCGCAACCGGATCGTGTTCGCCGCGCACCTGACCAACTTCGCCGTCGACGGGCTGCCCACCGAGCGGCACGCGGCCTACTACGCGGCGCGGGCGGCCGGTGGCAGCGGGTTGGTCGTCACCGAGGAGCACACCGTGCACCCGGGTGACCGGCCGTACGAGAAGCTGATCCGCGGCTACGACCCGGCCGTGCTGCCCGGGTACCGCCGGCTCACCGACGCGGTCCACGCGCACGGCGTCCCGGTGCTGGCGCAGCTCAACCACAACGGCGGCCAGTCCAGTGGGATGTACTCGCGGCGGCCGGTGTGGGCGCCGTCGGCGGTACCGGACCGGCTGTTCCGCGAGGTGCCGGTCGCGGTGACCGCCGCCCAGATCACTGAGCTGATCAGCGGTTACGCCGAGGTCGCCGCCCGCTGCGTGGCGGGCGGCTTCGACGGCGTCGAGCTGCAGTGCTCGCAGTCCTCGATCGTCCGGCAGTTCCTCTCCCCGGCCACCAACCACCGGTCCGACGACTACGGCGGCTCGCCGGCCGGGCGGGTCCGGTTCCTGCTCGAGCTGCTGACCGAGGTGCGCGCCGCGCTCGGCCCGGACCGGGTACTCGGCGTCCGGCTGGGCTGCGACGACCTGCCGGGTGCCGGCGCGGCCGGGCTCGGGTTGGCCGAGATCGTCGAGGTGGCCCGGCTGGTGGCCGGCACCGGGCAGCTGGACTACCTGAACACCGCGGTCGGGGTGGCCGGTTCGACGCAGTACCGGATCACGCCACCGATGGGCGAGCCGGCGGGCTACGCACTGGAAGTGGCGACCGCGCTGCGCGAGGCCAGCGGGCTGCCGGTGGTCGGGATCGGCCGGTTCACCACGCCGGCGCAGGCCGGACAGGCGCTCGCGGACCGGGCCTGCGACCTGGTCAGCGTGGTGCGCGGGCAGCTCGCGGACCCGGAGTTCGCCGGCCGGGCGGTGCGCGGCGAGCCGGTGCGGACCTGCCTCGGCTGCAACCAGGAGTGCGTCGCCCGGGTGGGGATGAACCGGTGGCTGGGGTGCGTGCGGAACCCGGGAGCGGGGCGCGAGTCGGTCCCGGTCGCACCGCCGGCGGCCGGGCGGCGGGTGCTGGTGGTGGGTGGCGGCCCGGCCGGGCTGCGGGCCGCCGCGACCACGGCCGCACTGGGGCACCGGGTCACCCTGTGCGAACGCGCAGAGGTCACCGGTGGGCAGGTGCTGCTGGCGGCGCGCGCCCCGGGCCGCGTGGAGTTCGGTCAGGTGGTGGCCGACCTGCTGGCAGAGTGCGCCCAGCTCGGGGTCGCGGTGCGGACCGGCGTCGAGGTGGACGCCGCGTTCGTCCGGCGGTTGGCTCCGGACGTCGTGGTGCTCGCCACCGGGTCGCGGCCGGCGCCGCCGGGGTGGGCGGTGCCCGGCGTCGTCGACGTGCGCGATGTGCTGGCCGGGCGGTGCGCGCCGGCCGGTCAGGTGCTGGTGTACGACGAGCTGGGCTTCCACCAGGCCACCTCGGTCGCCGAGCTGCTCGCCGCCCGGGGTTGCGCCGTGGAGATGATGACGCCGGCACTGGTCGTGGGCCAGGATCTGGGGCTCACCCTGGACCGGGAGCGGTTCCGCCGCCGCGCCGCCGAGGCCGGACTGCGGCAGTCCACCGACCGGGTCGTGCTCGGTGCCGCGGCTGCCGACGGTCGGGTCACGGTCGAGGTG
This sequence comes from Pseudonocardia sp. Cha107L01, assembly GCF_052566575.1. NCBI lineage: Bacteria > Bacillati > Actinomycetota > Actinomycetes > Pseudonocardiales > Pseudonocardiaceae > Pseudonocardia > Pseudonocardia sp. Cha107L01. Next base: position 632,316 of record NZ_CP199579.1, on the reverse strand, counting down.
CTGCACCATCCCACCGGAGTGCTCGAACGGCGGGAGCTCGACGCCGTGGTGTGCGCGTTGCCCGGCGAGCCGGAGGATCAGTTGTGGCGTGAGCTGGATGCGGCCGGCCCGCTGGTACACCGGGTCGGGGACTGTCTCGCACCTCGGCGGCTGGACGCGGCGATCATCGAGGGGGACCGGGTGGCACGACTGCTAGGACAGGCGCGATGAACCTGGGCGGGCGGACCTGGCCGGAGCTGGACGGCCCGGCGACGGTGACCCTGCTGGTCCCGGTCGGCTCGACCGAGCAGCACGGCCCGCACCTGCCGCTGGACACCGATACCCGGATCGCCGAGGCGGTGGCGCGCGGCGCGGCCGCCAGGCTCGGCGAGCACGTGCTGGTGGCGCCCTCGGTGAGCTTCGGGGCGTCCGGGGAGCACGAGATGTTCGCCGGCACGGTCTCGATCGGGCAGGACGCACTGCGTTCGGTGCTGGTCGAGCTGGGTCGCTCGGCCGGGCGCTGGGCGCGGCGGCTGGTGTTCGTCAACGGGCACGGCGGCAACGTGGGCGTGCTGCGTTCGGCGGTCGAGCTGCTGCGCGCGGAGGGGCGCGACGTGCGCTGGCACGGCTGCGGGCTGCCCGCCGGCGCCGGCTTCGTGCGGGACGGCCACGCCGGGCGTACCGAGACGTCGTTGCTGCTGGCGCTGGCCCCGAAGCTGGTGCGGCTCGAGTTGGCGCAGCCGGGAAATACCGGTCCGCTGGCCACGCTGTTGCCCGCGATGCGCGCCGGCGGGGTGCGCGCGGTCAGTGCGAACGGGGTGCTGGGCGATCCGGCCGGGGCGAGCGCCGAGGAGGGGGTGGCGATGCTGTCCGCCCTGGTCGAGGGGTGTGTTGTGGCGGTGGACGGGGCCTGCTGACCGGGCGGTCCGCGGCGCTTTGCTCTGCGTAGGAATACGCAACAACCCGATCCGTAGTTTGACACCTACGTAAGTGATTGCCTACATTATCTCTCATGCAAGCCGTACTGGAAGCCGTGGTCGAGCCGCGCCGGCGGGAGATCCTGCGGCTGGTCCGCGTCGGGGAGGCGTCGGCGGGTTCGATCGCCGCGCACTTCCCGGACGTGTCCCGACCGACCGTCTCGCAACACCTGCGGGTACTCCGGGACGCCGGGTTGCTGCACGAGCGCCGTGACGGGACCCGCCGCCTCTACCGCACCCGGTTCGAGGGGTTCACCGAGGCGCGGGCCTTCTTCGAGGAGTTCTGGGACGACCGGCTCGCCGTTCTGAAGGTCGCCGCCGAAGCCGAGCAGAGGAGAAAAGATGCCGACCGGGACCGCTGAGCCGCTGATCCGGGAGATTGACATCGACGCGGCTCCGGAGACCGTCTTCGAGTTCTTCACCGATCCCGCGAAGCTCACCCGCTGGCTGGCCGTCGAGGCCACCCTGGACCCGCGTCCGGGCGGCGTCTGCCACCAGGTGCACGAAGGGGCCGGCCCGGAGCATCGGCGGTTCTCCATGGAGGGCGAGTTCGTCGAGGTGGACGCACCGAAACGGGTGGTGTTCACCTGGGGGTTCAGCGGCCCCGACGCGGTCGTGCCGCCGGGCGGCTCCACCGTCGAGGTGACCCTGTCGCCGATCGACACCGGCACCCGGGTGCGACTGGTGCACCGCGGCCTGCCGGCCGCCGCTGTCGCGGACCACTCGGGCGGCTGGACGATGATGCTGGCGCGGCTGGCCGAGGCGGTGCGCGGAGCATGACCGACACGGAATGGTGGACCAAGCTCAAGAGCATCACGCTGCACGTCGAGGCGGACACACCGCCGATGTGGCCGGCCGCGGCCAGCGAGGAGTACCGGGCCGCGCGGCAGGCACTGGTGATGGCCGAGATGGCGCTGCGTGACCAGGTCGAGGCGGTTGCCGCCCGGCGCCGGGCGCTGCCCGCCGGGCCGGTGCTGCCGGGCTACCAGCTCACCGAGGGGCCGATGGACCTGGCCGCCGACGGGCCGATGTCGGCGGTGACACTCGCCGAGCTGTTCGGCGGGCACGACGAGCTGGTGGTGTACCACCTGATGTTCCACCCGGAGGACGACGCGGCGTGCGCGATGTGCTCGATGTGGGTGGACGGGCTGCACGGCGTCGCGCAGCACATCGGGCGCCGCGCCGGGCTGGCAGTCATCGCCAGGGCGCCGATCGACAAGCTGCGCGGCTGGGGTCGGCGGCGCGGCTGGCAGGGGTTGCGGCTGGTGTCCGGGTTCGACTCCACCCTGATCCCCGACCTGGGGGTCGAGGGCTCCCGGGGCGGCCAGTTCCCCGCCGTCAGCGTCTTCACCAGGGTCGGCGACGAGGTCCGGCACGCCTACACCCAGAGCGCCGACTACCCGGACAGCACCGGCCGGGGCATCGACCTGATCAACCCGGTGTGGCAGACCCTCGACCTGCTGCCGTCCGGGCGGGGCGAGTGGCTGCCGGACAACACGTACCCGACCGCGATCGGTTCCGTATAGGTGCGCAGAGCAAAGGGCGCTCAACCGCGCAGCAGCAGCAGCGGGATGTCCTGCTCGGCGGCGGTGAGCGAACCGTGCTGGCCGGGCAGCGCGGCGAGGAACTTCTCCGCCTTGGAGCGGACCACCGCCGCCGAGCCGCGCACCGCGACCACCACGTCGCCGATCCTGGACCGCACCTCCGGCGACGCGATCGGCCCGAACCAGCCGTCGGCCACCGCCTCGTCACCGGTCCGCACCCAGGCCCGGTCACCGAGCCGCTCGGTCCAGGCCGCCAGCACGTCGTCCGCCGCCCCGGGCGCGGCGTAGACGTGCCGGGACCGGGGGTCGCCACCGAGCAGCCGCACCCCGGCGCGCAGCGCGGCGTCGGTGTCCGCGTCGAACTTCTGCTCCGGGTCGACGGTGATCATCCCGTGGTCGGCGGTGACCACGAGCAGGCCGTCCGGCGGCAGCGCCTCGGCGACCAGCGCCGTCACCCGGTCCACGATGGTCAGCTCGAGGCGCCACTGCAGCGAGCCGGGCCCGTACACGTGCCCGAGCGCATCCAGGTTCGCGTGGTAGCCGTAGCAGAACACCGGGCCGGGGGCGCTCAGCGCGGTGATCAGCTCGGCGGCCAGGTCACCCAGCGCGTGCACGCCACGGAACTGCCCGCCGCGCAGCGCCGCCCTGGTCAGCCCGGAGCCGTCGAACATCGGGGCGGACGCCACCCGCACCTCGACACCCGCCCCGGCGGCGCGGTGCAGCGTGGTCTCCAGCGGCTGCACCCACTCCGGCGGAAGTTCCTCGCGCTGGTCGACGGGGTGCCCGCCGCGGTGCGTTGTCCAGCGCAGTGAGTCCAGCAGCTCGCCGTGGCTGGCCTCGAAGCTCACGCCGAGGACACCGTGCCCACCAGGCGGCGAGCCGGTGCCCAGTGTGCTCAGGCTGACCGGTGTGCTGGACGGGAACCCGGCGGTCAGCGAACCGGCGCCGGCCTCCTTCGGGTGCGCCGCGAGCCCGGCCAGGAACGGCGCGTCGGCGGCGTGCTCGGCGAGCTGGTTCGCGCCGAGACCGTCCACCAGCAGCAGGCACACCCGCCGGGCCGGCGCGATGCCGAGCGGGTTGGCCAGCCCCGGCACGCCCAGCGCGGTGAACAGGGAAGGGGTGAGCTCGGCCAGCGAGCGCCGGCCGTAGGCGGGGAGCACCGGTCCGGCGTCGAGTCGAGTGTCGAGCATGCGGCCAGCGTGACACGATCGCCGGTGTGGCACATATCGGGCGAGTAGCGCTGGTGACCGGGGCGGCGCGGGGGATCGGCGCGGCCGTGGTGCACCGATTGGCCGGCGACGGCTGGCGGGTGGTTGCGGTGGACGGCTGCGAGGACCACCCGGACCTGGACTATCCGCTGGGCTGTCGCGAGGACCTGGACGCGGTGGCGGCCAAGCACCCCGACGCCGTCCTGCCGGTGGTCGCCGACGTGCGCGACCAGTCGGCGCTGCACGACGCCGTGCGGCTGGCCGTGACCGAGTTCGGCGGGCTGGACGCGACGGTTGCGGCGGCGGCCACCATGGGCGGCGGCAAACCGCTGTGGGAGACCACCGACGCGGAGTGGGACGCGCTGTACGAAGTGTGTCTGCGTGGCGTGCTCCACCTGGTCAGGGCGGCCGTCCCGGCGTTGCTGGCCCAGCCCGAGCCGCGTACCGGGCGGTTCGTGGCGATAGCGTCGTCCGCCGCGCACCGCGGTCTGTGGCACCTCGCCCCGTACTGCGCGGTCAAGCACGGGGTGCTCGGGCTGGTCCGGGGGTTGGCCGCCGACCTGCGCGGTACCGGGGTCACCGCGACCGCCGTCTCGCCGGGCTCCACCGACACCGCGATGCTGGCCGCCACCGCCGCGCTGTACGGGCTGGAGTCGACCGCCGAGTTCAGCAAACATCAATTGGTCGACCGGCTGCTCGACCCGGCCGAGGTGGCGGCGGCGGTCTGTTGGCTCTGCCAGCCCGAGTCCTCCGCGGTCACCGGCACCGTAGTACACGCCGACGGCGGGTTCATCGGGTGAGCGGACCGGCGGGTCCGGGGCGCGCCAGGTGCGCGGGCCTGTTGCGTATGCCTACGCAGAGTAAAGCGAACTCGCGGATGCCTAGTCTCCTGAGTCGGAAGTTCTCTGTACCGACTTCGGCACCCAGACGACGCCTGGCTGCGTTCTCGATCGCCTGGATATGCCCGATATCCAGGCGATCTGCGGCCTTGCCAGCCGCCGCCTGGATCACCGAATTCGGCACAGGAACTCCGACTCAGGACACTAGGTGACCGACACCCGGCTCCCCGACGGGTTCGCGGTGCGGCTGGACCGGCGGACCCGACGGTTGGACGGCGGCGCGGCCCTGCTCGGAATGTCCTCCGGTCGGCTGCTGCATCTGGCACCGGCGGCCCGCCGGCTACTCGACGCGGGAGCCTGTCCAGGCTGCGCGGACCTCGTCGTCCGGGACGCCACCTCGGCGCGACTGGCGCGGCGGCTGCTGGATGCCGGCATCGCCCACCCCGCGCTGCTCGACCTGGGCGTCCCCGCTGGTCCCGGGCCCGCCGACGTGACCGTCGTGGTGCCTGTCAAGGACCGCCCGGACGGCCTGCGCAGGCTGCTCGCCGCGCTCGCGCTCGCGCTCGCCACGCCCGCCGCGCTCGCGCCCGCCATGCCCGCGCCCGACACGCTCGCGCCCGCCCTGGCCGAGGTGATCGTGGTCGACGACGGCTCCGCCGATTCGGGCGCCTGCCGGGCCATTGTCGAGCAGTCGGTACTGCGCAGCCGCGTCCGGCTGATCCGACACCCGAGCTCGCGCGGCCCGGCCGCCGCCCGCAATACCGGTGCGGCCGCCGCCGGCACCGCGCTGGTGGCCTTCCTGGACTCCGACGTGGTGCCCGAACCCGGCTGGCTGGCGCCGCTGCTGGCCCACCTGGCCGACCCGGCAGTAGCCCTGGCCGCGCCCCGGATCGCCGCGTTGCCCCCGGCCGGCGGCGCGGTGGGCTGGCTGGACCGCTACGAACGGCTGCGCTCCTCGCTGGACCTCGGCCCGGACCCTGGCCCGATCGTGCCCCGCTCCAGGGTTGCGTACGTGCCCAGCGCCGCACTGCTGGTCCGGCGGGCAGCACTGGGTTCCGGGTTCGACGAGGAGCTGCACGTCGCGGAGGACGTCGACCTGGTCCTGCGGCTGCACGCGGCCGGTTGGCGGCTGCGCTACGAGCCCGCCGCGGTGGTTGCCCACGAGCACCGCGCGCGACCGGTCGGCTGGTGGGTCCGCAAGGCCTTCTACGGCACCGGGGCCGCTCCGTTGGCACTGCGCCACCCGGGCTCGGTCCCGCCGATGGTGCTGGCCCCGTGGGCGGCGGCGGTGTGTGTGCTGGTCGGCGCGCAGCGGCGGTCCGGGGCGCTGGCTGCCGCCGCGGTGACCGGGTTCGCCTGGTGGCGGCTGCGCCGCACCCTGGCGCCGCCGGCAACAGCCGCCGCGAGCCCGCCCGCCGCGAGCCTGCCTGCCGTGAGCTCGCCTGCCGTGAGCCTGCCTGCCACGAACCCGCCTGCCACGAACCCGGCGCGGCTGCGCCAGCCCGGTCGGGTGGCCGCGCTGCTCATCGGACTGGGCCTGTCCAGCGCGGCCAACCAGTCCGCCGGCCTGCTCGTCCGGCACTGGTGGCCGGTTGCCGGGCTGGGGTGCCTGGTGTCGGGCCGGGTGCGCCGCGCGGTGCTGGTCGCGGCGCTGGCCGACGGGCTGTTGGACTGGCACCGACACCGTCCCGAGCCGGGAGAGCCGGGGCTGGACCCGGTGCGGTACGTGCTCGCCCACCGAGCCGACGACCTGGGCTACGGCACCGGTCTGTGGTGGGGGGCCGCCCGGAGTCGAACCCTCGCGCCGCTGCGCCCGATGATCACCGGCCTGGATCGTTGGTCGGACCGCTGGCGCCGAGTGACCCGCAATGGCGTGCCTAGGTGAACGCGATGAGCATGACCACGGTGCCGAAGCCCATGACAGCCTCGCCCAGCACCGCGGTCCGGGGCGCGGTCAGTGCGCCACCGGCGTCCCGGCGGGTCAGCGCGGTCACCGTGCCGAGCAGGAAGTAGCAGGCCAGCGCCCAGCCGAGCAGGGCGAGCGCGGCGCCGAACGGCCCGGGGACGGCCATCGGAGCACCCGGTAGGTCGATCGGGCCCATGCCGGCCCTCCCGTGGTGGCCGGTCGGGGTCAGCGCGACGGTGTTGGCGGTCAGCGCGGCCCCGGTGCCGCCCACTGTCCGCATCGTGGGTAGCGCACACATATAGATCATCGCGGCGCCGCCGAGCAGGTGGGCGAGCGGACCGCCGCACACACCTGCCCTCGGGGGCTTGACCAGCGGCCACACCGCCACCGCCGCGAACCCGGCGGCCCACCAGGGCCCGTGTACGAAGGTCGGGCCGATGCCGGCCATCCCGACCGACATGACGGCCATGCCGGCGGCCATCATCGCGCCTGGCATGTCCCGGCGTATGCCGCGGTGCACCGCCACCAGTCCGAAGGCGGCGACCAGACCGACGCCGAGCCAGCCTGGCACCGCGACACCCCCGCTAGTCAGGCCGATCGGGCGCGGGCGCGAGATGCGGCGCGCGACGATCGGTCGGTTTTCGACGCTAGGCGGTAGTAGCGACAGTAACCACCGGGCAGATGGGTGACGCAGCGTCGCCAGCCGAGCGCAATCCGGTAGGACTGGCGCACACAGGTTCGCCCGCTCCGATCACGTTGGCCCAAATGGGTGGATTTGACCGGACCTCAGACCCGCGTCAGCGGACCCGTTCGACGGTTCGCGCCGCAGCCGCGGCAGCGCCGTCACAGGCACCGGGGGAAACGCGAGTGTGACCTATTCTCGCTGGTCGTCCCATGCGTCACCTGATCTTGCGACCTCCGATCATCCGGAGTTCGATGTGTTGGCTGCCACAAGAGAGTGAGCGGCACCGTGGCGTCCGCTGGCGCGCATCACCAACCGTCGGTGGGGTCTCGGTCGTTCCCGGCAAGAGCTGCGCGCCGTTCCGCGGTCGCGGTGAGGAGTAGAGGCTCATGGCACAGGTTCGGGTCACGGTCGACGGCGTGGAGTACGCCGACGATGTCGAGCCCCGCATGTTGCTCGTCCAGTACCTCCGTGAACGACTCGGCAAGACCGGGACCGTGATCGGTTGCGACACGAGCAACTGTGGAGCCTGCACGGTCCATCTCAACGGGCAGAGCGTGAAGTCGTGTTCAGTGCTGGCCGTCCAGGTAGACGGCAGCGAGGTCACCACCATCGAGGGACTGGCCCGCGACGGCCAGTTGCACCCGGTGCAAAAGGCGTTCAACGACAACCACGCGTTGCAGTGCGGGTACTGCACCCCCGGCATGATCATGCAGTCGATCGATCTGCTCGGCGACAACCCGGACCCGTCGGAGCACGAGGTGCGGCACGGCCTGGAGGGCAACCTCTGCCGCTGTACCGGGTACCAGAACATCGTCAAGGCGGTGCGCGACGCCGCGCAGAAGATGAAGCCGGCCAGCGCCACGCCGGACACCGCCGAATCGGCCGCCACCTCAGCATCGGTAGCCGGGGGCGCTAGCTAGATGACCGTCACCGAACAGACCCCAGCACCCACCACCACTGAAGTTGGCCGTGCGCGCACCCGCAAGGAGGACGCCCGACTCATCACCGGCCGCAGCCGGTACACCGACTCGATCACGCCGCACGGCACCCTGCACATGCACGTGGTCCGCTCGCCGCTGGCCCACGCGACGATCGCGTCCCTGGACAAGACGGCCGCCGAGCAGTCTCCCGGCGTCATCGGCGTCTACACGGCCGCCGACCTGGGCGTTGAGGCCGTCGGGTTGCCGCATGTCTGGCCGCTCACCCCGGACGAGAAGGCCCCGCAACGCCCGCTGTTGGCGTCCCGCACGGTGCACTTCGCCGGTGAGGGCGTGGCCGTGGTGGTGGCGCGCGACGCCGCCACCGCGCGCGACGCCGCCGACCTGGTCGAAATCGACTACGAACCGCTCGAGCCGGTACTCGACATGGAAGCCGCCGTCGCCGACGGTGCCACTCTCGTGCACCCCGACCTCGGCACGAACAAGAACGCCACCTGGGTCTTCGACTCGGGAGCGGCAGGCACCGGCGGCAGCCTCGACGAGGCACTCGCCGCCGCCGAGGCCGATCCCGACTCGATCGTCGTCAAGCGCCGGTTCCTCCAGCAGCGGCTGATCCCGGCGTTCATGGAGCCGCGCTCGGTCGTCTGCGACCCGACGGGTGAGCAGATGACGTTGTGGGCCGCCACCCAGGTGCCGCACATCCTGCGCACGATGACCACGGTCACCCTCGGCGTGCCAGAGAGCAAGATCCGCGTCATCGCCCCCGACGTTGGGGGCGGCTTCGGCGGCAAGCTCGCCGTCGTGCCCGAGGAGATGCTCTGCGTCGTGCTGGCGCAGAAGACGGGCAAACCGGTCAAGTGGACCGAGACCCGCTCGGAGTCGCTGCTCGCCGCGCACCACGGCCGGGACCAGATCCAGGACATCACGATCACCGCCAAGAGGGACGGCACGGTCACCGGCCTCGACGTGCACCTGCTCGCCGACATGGGTGCCTACCTCGACCTAGTCGGCTCGGGCGTACCGGTCCTCGGCGCATTCATGTTCAACGCGATCTACAAGTTCCCGGCGCTCAAGTTCACCTGCACCCCTGTGTTCACCACCAAGACGCCCACCGGCGCCTACCGGGGCGCCGGCCGGCCGGAGGCCACCTTCGCCATCGAACGGATCATGGACGAGCTCGCCGTTGAGCTCGGCCGCGACCCGATGGATCTGCGCCGGCAGAACTGGATCACCCACGGTGAGTTCCCGTTCACCACGGTGGTCGGGCTGACCTACGACTCGGGCAACTACGAGCAGGCCACCGACCAGGCGATGGCCACGTTCGACTACGCCGGCCTGCGCCACGAGCAGGAGGAACGGCGGCGCTCGGGCGACCGGATCCAGCTCGGCATCGGGATCTCCACGTTCACCGAGATGTGCGGGCTCGCCCCGTCGCGGGTGCTCGGCTCGCTGGCCTACGGCGCCGGCGGCTGGGAGGCCGCCAGCATCCGGATGCTGGCCACCGGCAAGGTCGAGGTCATCACCGGCGCCTCGGGGCACGGGCAGGGCCACGAGACGGCGTTCAGCCAGATCGTCGCCGACCAGCTGGGGGTGCCGTACGAGGACGTCGAGGTCCTGCACGGTGACACCCAGGTCTCGCCGAAGGGGCTGGACACCTACGGCTCGCGGTCGCTCGTGGTCGGCGGCATCGCCATCGTCAAGGCCGCCGAGAAGGTGGTCGTCAAGGCGAAGAAGATCGCCGCCCACCTGCTCGAGGCGTCCGAGGACGACCTCGAGTTCAGCGACGGCAACTTCACCGTCCGGGGCACCGACAAGGGCAAGTCCATCCAGGAGATCGCGTTCGCCGCGTTCATGGCGCACGACTACCCGGAGGACATGGAGCCCTCGCTGGACTCCGACGCGGTGTACGACCCGGAGAACTTCTCCTTCCCGCACGGCACCCACCTGGCGGCGATGGAGGTCGACACCGAGACCGGCCAGGTCAGGCTGCGCCGCTACGTCTGCGTTGACGACGTGGGCACCGTGGTCAACCCGCTCATCGTCGAGGGGCAGGTGCACGGTGGCCTCGCCCAGGGCATCGCGCAGGCGCTGTTCGAGGAGGCCACCTACGACGACCAGGGCACCCTGGTCACCGGCACCCTCGTCGACTACACGCTGCCGTCGGCGGCCGACCTGCCGAGCTTCGACACCGCCATCGTGAGCACCCCGGCGACGTCGAACCCGCTGGGCGTCAAGGGGGTCGGCGAGGCCGGCACCATCGCCTCGACGCCGGCCATCGTCAACGGCGTGATCGACGCACTGCGCCACCTCGGTGTCACCAACGTCGAGATGCCCACCACGTCGCAGCGGGTGTGGCGGGCCATCCAGGCGGCGAAGGGCAACACAACCCAGGAGACCCCGACCGACGTCCATTCGCCGGGCGCCGGGCTGGGCTCCATCGACCCGAACAACCCGCAAGGAGAGGTTCTGTGATCCCGGCCCAGTTCGACTACGTCCGGCCGACCACGCTGGACGAGGCGGTACGTGCGCTGTCCGAGGGCGGTGAGGACGCCAAGGTGCTCGGCGGCGGGCAGAGCCTGCTGCCGGTGCTGCGGCTGCGCCTCGCCGCGCCGACCCTGCTGGTGGACCTCGGCGGGATCGCGGAGCTGCGCGGTGTCCGCGAGGACGGCGACCGCATCGCGGTCGGCGCCATGACCACCCACCACGACGTGGTGCGCGACGAGCTGCTGCGCGAGCACGTCGGTCTGTTGTCGGACGCGGCGGCCACCGTGGCCGACCCGCAGGTGCGGCACCGGGGCACGCTGGGCGGCGCGCTCTCGCACGCCGACCCGGCGGGTGACCTCGGCGCCGTGGCGCTGGCCCTGGAGGCCGAGTTCGTGCTCGCCGGCCCCAGTGGGCGGCGCACCGTGGCGGCGTCGGAGTTCTTCCTCGACTACTTCACCACCGCACTCGCCGAGGACGAGCTGCTCGTGGAGATCCGCTTCCCGCGCTACACCGGCTGGAAGCACCACTACGAGAAGTTCAACCGCACCGCACAGGCCTGGTCCATGGTGGCCGTCGCGGTGGCGCTCAAGGTCGACGGTGGCGTGATCTCCGAGGCCAGGGTCGGTCTGACCAACATGGGGACCACGCCGATCCGGGCCAGCGGGGTCGAGGGGGCACTCGTCGGCCAGCCCGCTACGGAGGACAGCGCCAAGGCAGCGGCGGCGCACGCGACCGAGGGCACCTCGGCTCCCAGTGACGCCGATGCCGCGGCGGACTACCGTGAGCATCTGGCCAGGGTGCTCACCGGCCGCGCGGTGTTGACCGCGGCCGGCTGAACAACCACTGATTCGTGGGCGCCCGCCCCGGCCGACCCGGCTGGGCGGGCGTTCACGGCGTTTCGGACGGAGTTTGGAACCAATGCAGCTGGAGAACACGTTCACCGTTCCGGCCGGCATCGACGAGGCGTGGGAAGCATTCAATGACCCGCGCAAGGTCGCGCCGTGCTTCCCGGGGGCGACCCTGGAGTCCTACGAGGACGACTCGTTCACCGGGACGGTCAAGGTCAAGCTCGGGCCGATCTCGCTCACCTACAAGGGCAAGGGCACTTTCGTCAAGCGTGACGACAGCGCACACACGGTGGTGATCGAGGCCTCCGGGCGCGACTCGCGGGGCAACGGCACCGCCAGCGCCACGGTCACCGGCACGCTGACCGCCGACGGCGACACCCAGACCACCATCAAGATGGTCACCGACATGACCGTCACCGGGCGGCCGGCGCAGTTCGGCCGCGGTGTGATGGCCGACGTCAGCGACAAGATCGTCGGCCAGTTCTCGTCCTGCCTGGCGAAGAAGCTGGGCCCGGGCGCGACCTCGGCCGCGGCGCCGGCGGCGGCCGCGGCCCCGGCCGACAAGTCGGCCACCACCGGGACCTCCGCCGCGTCGGGAACACCGGGCAGTGCCGAGGCGCCGGCCACCGGCAAGGCGCCGGAGGTCGGCTCGGCGGCGGTCGCCACCGCCACCTCGACGCCGGCTTCGGCCAGCACCAACGGCGCCGGACCGAAGCTGGTCAGTGCGCAGGAGCCGACGCGCAGTGAGGTCGACGCGATCGACCTGCTGGACACCGCCGGCGCGCCGGTGCTCAAGCGGCTGGCGCCGGTGGCGCTGGGCCTGATCCTGCTGTTCGTCGTGCTGCGGGTGATCAAGGGCCGGAGGAGCTGAGCGGTCCCTACCCCGGGCCGACCAACGGGTTCACCGACGTGCCCGGCCTCCGGGTCGGGCACGTCACCTTGCGCGGTGCCGGTGCCGGTGCCGGTGCCGCTGCTGTCGCTGAGAGCGGGCTGCTGACCGGCAGCACGGTGATCGTGGCGCCGCCGGCCGGCGCGGTCGCCGGGGTCGACGTGCGCGGCGCCGCCCCGGGTACCAGGGAGACCGACCTGCTGGACCCGCGCCGGACGGTGCAGCGGGTGAACGCGGTGCTGCTGTCCGGCGGCAGCGCGTACGGGTTGGCCGCGGCCGATGGCGTGATGCGCGGGCTGGAGGCGGACGGGGTGGGCTACCCGGTCGGCCCGGCACCCGAGCAGATCGTGCCGATCGTGCCCGCCGCGGTGGTGTTCGACCTGGGCCGAGGGGGTTCCTTCGGTGCCCGCCCGGACGCCGGGACGGGGCTGGCCGCCTACCGCGCGGCGATCGGTCCCACCGGTACGGGGCCGGTGCCGTGCGGCGTGGTCGGTGCCGGTACCGGTGCTGTGGTCGGCGCGCTCAAGGGCGGTATCGGCACGGCCAGTGCGGTGCTGTCCAGCGGTGCCACCGTGGCCGCGCTGGTGGTGCTGAACGCGGCCGGGACGGCGGTGCACCAGGCGACCGGCGAGCTGTACGGCGCCCGTTTCGGGCTGGACACGGAGTTCGCCGGGCTGCGCGCCCCGGACCCGGCCGAGCTGGCCGCCGCGCTGGAGGGCGGCCTGCTGCGCAGCGCGCTGGACGGTCCGCTGCGGGCCACCACGCTGTCCGTGCTGGGCACCGACGCCACGCTCACCAAGGCGCAGTGCACGCTGCTGGCCGGGATGGGGGCGGACGGGCTGGCCCGCGCGGTGCGTCCGGTGCACACCATGGTCGACGGTGACACCACGTTCGCGCTGTCCACGACCGCGCGCCCGGCACCGGAGCTGGCCGAGCTGCACGAGCTGCTGGCCGCCGGCGCCGACTGCGTCACCCGGGCCATCGTGCACGCCGTACTGGCCGCCGAGTCCGTCCGCACCCCCGCCGGCTGGTGGCCCTCGTACACCGCCACCCTCCCCTCCGCCGTCCACTAACCCACCGTCAGCGCGAGTCGGGGTTTCCGTCACCGCGAGTCGGGGCTCACAGCACACCGAGTCGGGACTCCCAGCACACCCATCACCAGGGAATCGGCCGGCCGTCCCGGGTGAACGTGCTGGTGGGGCCGCCGTCCGGCAGGTCCATGGCGTACCGGATGCTCGCCGCGCCCAGGGCAACCGGCCGGCCACCCGCACCACCCATATCGGTGGCCGTCCAGCCCGGACACACCGCGTTCACCAGGATCCGGTCCCGGGCCAGGTCACCGGCCAGCGTCCGGGTCAACGCGTTGAGCGCCGCCTTGCTCACGTGGTACGCCGGGATACCGCCGCCCATCGAAGCCAGCGATCCACCCTCACTGCTGACCATCACGACCCGAGGGTGCGCGCTGCGCCGCAGCAACGGCAGGAACGCCTGCGTCGTCTGCCAGGCACCGACCACGTTCGTCTCCAGCGACTCGCGGACCACCCGCAGGTCGGCGTTGGCTGCGTTCTGCCAGGTGTCGTAGTGCACCGCGGCGTTGTTGACCAGCACGTCGATCCGGTCCAGGCCGAGCTCGCCGGTCAGCCGGGTGGCCAACCGGACCAGCCCGGTGGCGTCGGTGACATCCAGCTCGACCGGCAGTACCCGACCGGTCGGCACCCCTGCGGCCGCCAACTCGGCGGCGGCCCGCTCGCCGGCCGCGAGATCACGGCTGCCGAGCAGCACCGTGTCCCCATCCGCCGCGCACTGCCGCACGACCTCGAGCCCCAGACCGCGGTTCGCCCCGGTGACCACCACGACGCGAGCCTCGTTGCCGCCCGCTGACCAACCCGACATCCGTCCAGCGTGCCGGAGCGCGGGAACCGGCGCCTGGCCGTGTGCTCAGAGCCCCGACTCGGTGTGCTGAGAGCCCCGACTCGGTGTGCTGAGAGCCCCGACTCGCGGTAACTAGGGGAGTGGGGGGTCAGCCGCCGGCGAAGGGGGGGAGGACGTCGAGGGTGGCGCCGGCGGGAAGGCGGAGCGAGCGGTCGCGCACCGCCACTTCGTCGAGCAGCAGACTGGACGCGTCCAACACCCGGGCCAGCGCGGCGCCGTGCCGGACGGTGAGCAGCGCGAGCACGTCGCGCACGGTGTCGCCGTCGTTCAGCGCGACGCTCTCGGACGAGACCCCGGCGGCCGCCTTGGCGCCCGCGAAGTACCGCACGGTGACCACACTCAACCTCCGATAGCGCTCATCGGGCGATCCGGCTGCAGGAACCCGGCGTCGTCGATCCCGTGCCCGGCCGCCTTGGCCCACATCGCGGTGCGCCAGGCGGCCGCGATCTCGTCGTCGCCGGCGCCGCCCCGCAGCAGGGCGCGCAGGTCGGTCTCGGTCCGGGCGAACAGGCAGGAGCGTAGTTGGCCGTCTCCGGTGAGCCGGGTGCGGTCGCAGTCACCGCAGAACGGCCTGGTCACCGAGGCGATGACGCCGACCACGGCCGGGCCGCCGTCCACCAGCCACCGCTCGGCCGGCGCGCCGCCGCGCTCGGTCGGGTCGGGAGTGAGGGTGAACGCCTCCCGCAGGTGCGACAGGATCTCCGCGGCGGTGATCATCTCGGACCGCTGCCAGCTGTGCTGGGCATCCAGCGGCATCTGCTCGATGAACCGCAGCTCGTAGCCGGCGTCCAGGCAGTAGCGCAGCAGCGGCACCGCCTCGTCGTCGTTCACCCCGCGCAGCAGCACGGTGTTCACCTTGACGGGGTTCAGCCCGGCGGCGCGGGCCGCGGCCATCCCGTCCAGCACGTCGGTGATCCGGTCCCGCCGGGTGATCGCTTTGAACCGCTCCGGGCGCAGTGTGTCCAACGACACATTCAGTCGGTCCACTCCGGCGGCCGCAAGCGCTTCCGCGCGGCGGGCCAGCCCGATCCCGTTGGTGGTGAGCGAGATCTCCGGGCGGGGCGTCAGCGCCGAAACCCGGGTCAGGATCGACTCCAGGCCGCGCCGCAGAGTCGGCTCGCCGCCGGTGAACCGGACCTCGTTGATACCCAGTCGGTGCACCCCGATGCCGACCAGCCGGACGATCTCGTCGTCGGTGAGCAGCTCCTCGGTAGGCGCCCAGTCCAGGCCTTCTGCTGGCATACAGTATGTACAGCGCAAGTTGCAGCGGTCGGTCAGCGACACTCGCAGGTCGGTCGCGACCCGGCCGAACCGGTCGATCAACCGGGGGTCGTCGGGCCGCGCCGGGGCGGCGCCCGGCGCGGTTCGCAACCCGGGCAGACCGAGTTCGGTGGTAGTCACGTCAACGAGCCTACCCGCGTGAAGTTGGCTCACACCGAGTGAAGCGAGCCCGGTTGACCTGCGGCAATAGGCATGATCCGCATCTGCTGAGACATCCGCGGGGGGGAACCGCGAACGCGGATTTGGGCTCCGAACTCCCCCGAAGCCGGTAACACCGGGGACAAACATCTCGGGCGATCGACATCGGCACGAACGCGAGCGGGCGGTATCTGTTTGCCAGCACCGACGTCGACCACGTGGTGCACGTCTACCGGGTCGCCGGGGCACCCCGGCAGGTCGGGCAGGACGCCCCGAGGCGCTACCGGGCCTTCTTCAACTCCTCGCGGGCCACCGAGCGAAGGTGTACCTCGTCCGGCCCGTCGGCCATGCGCAGCGCGCGGGCCCAGGCGTAGAAGTAGGCCAGCGGGAAGTCGTCGCTCATGCCGCCGGCGCCGTGGATCTGGATGGCCCGGTCGATGATCGCGCAGGCGATCCGGGGCACCACGACCTTGATGCCGGCGATCTCCGTCCGCGCCGAGCGGGCGCCGCCCCGGTCGATCAGCCACGCCGTCTTGAGCACCAGCAGCCGGGCCTGCTCGATCTCCAGGCGGCTGTTCGCGATCTGCTCGCGCACCACACCCTGTTCGGAGAGCGGCCGGCCGAACGCCACCCGCGAGGTGGCCCTGGCGACCATCGCCTCGACGGACCGCTCGGCCATCCCGATCAGCCGCATGCAGTGGTGGATCCGCCCCGGGCCGAGCCGGGCCTGCGCGATGGCGAACCCGCCGCCCTCCTCGCCGAGCAGGTTCGAGACCGGGACCCGCACGTCGGTGAACTGGATCTCCGAGTGCCCATGCTGGTCCTGGTAGCCGAACACCGGCAGGTTCCGGATGATCTCCACGCCCGGGGTGTCGCGGGGCACCAGGACCATGGACTGCTGGCGGTGCGGCTGGGCGTCCGGGTCGGTCTTGCCCATCACGATGAAGACCGCGCAGCGCGGGTCGGCGGTGCCGGAGATCCACCACTTGCGGCCGTTGATGACGTAGTCGTCCCCATCGCGGCGGATCGAGGTCTGCACGTTGGTGGCGTCGGACGAGGCCACGTCCGGCTCGGTCATCGCGAACGCGGAGCGGATCTCGCCGTCCAGCAGCGGGACCAGCCACTGCTCCTTCTGCTCCGGCGTACCGAACAGGTGCAGCGTCTCCATGTTGCCGGTGTCCGGCGCCTGGCAGTTGATCGCCTCCGGGGCGATCACCGGCGACCAGCCGGACACCTCGGCGACGTGCGCGTAGTCCAGGTTGGACAGCTTGGACACGTCCGGCAGGAACAGGTTCCACAGACCCCTGGACCGGGCGTCGTCCTTGAGCTGCTCCAGGATCGGCGGGGTGTCCCATTCGTTCGGGGTGCCCCGCCGCTCGGCGCGCCACGACTCGTAGATCGGCTCGGCCGGCAGCACCGATTCGTCGAGGAAGGCGCGCATCCGTTGGGTGTAGTCGACTGCGGTGTCGCTCGGCTGGAAGTCCACCTCGGCAGGATAAGGGCGCGGCGCCGGGTCGGCCGACCCACGGACGGTCGTTTCCCCTGAGTACGGCGCTGAGAGGCACCAGGTACAGCGCAGTGCACGGTGGTGCGCGAATCCGCGGCCACGGAGGTAAAATTCGCACCGTGCCGCAGTTCCGGATCGCCGAGGCCGCTCGCCTGCTCGGTGTCAGTGATGACACCGTACGTCGGTGGGTCGACGCGGGGACTCTGCCGGTGCAGGTGGACGCCTCGAACCGCAAGGTGATCGACGGCGCCCGGCTGGCCGAGTTCGCCCGCGCCCAGGCGCACGCCGCGCCGGACCCGTCCACGGTCGGCCGCTCGGCGCGCAACCACCTGGTCGGGCTGGTCACCGAGATCATCTCGGACCGGGTGATGTCCCAGGTGGAGCTGCAGTGCGGACCGCACCGGGTGGTGTCGCTGATGAGCACGGAGGCGGTCAAGGAACTGGGGTTGCAGCCGGGCTCGATGGCCGTTGCGGTGATCAAGTCAACGCACGTCGTGGTGGAAACCCCTGGAGGAGCTCCATGAAGAAGAGCCTGGTGATGGTGGCGAGCGGGCTGCTCGCCTCAGCACTGGTGGCCGGCTGCGGCGGCGGGGGGGCGTCGCAGTCCGGCGGACCGTCCGGTTCGGCGGCGCCGGGCGCCGCGACGCTCACCGTGTCCGCCGCAGCGTCGCTGACCGACGTGTTCAACCAGCTCGGCAAGACCTTCGAGTCGCAGAACCCGGGCTCGACCGTCCGGTTCAACTACGGCGGCTCCTCCGACCTGGCCCAGCAGATCGTCAACGGTGCCCCGGCCGACGTCTTCGCCGCGGCCAACACCTCGACGATGGCCACGGTGTCCAAGGCCGGCCTGGTGAGCGGCGACCCGAGCGTGTTCGTCACCAACGTGCTGCAGATCGCGGTGGCACCGGGCGACCTCAAGGGCATCCACACCTTCGCCGACCTGACCAAGCCCGACCTCAAGGTGGTGGTCTGCGCGCCGCAGGTGCCCTGTGGCAGTGCGGCCACCCAGGTCGAGAAGGCCACCGGGGTCACGTTGAAGCCGGTCAGCCAGGAGGTCGACGTGCGCTCCGCGCTGAGCAAGGTCTCCACCGGGGACGCCGACGCCGCGCTGGTCTACGTGACGGACGTGAAGTCGAGCAAGGGCAAGGTCGAGGGCGTGGACTTCCCGGAGGCGGCCAAGGCGCCCAACCAGTACCCGATCGCGGTGCTCAAGAACGCGCCGAACGCGGACCTTGCGGCCAAGTTCGTTGCGCTGGTGCGCGGGGCGGATGGGCAGCAGGTGCTGAAGAACGCCGGCTTCGGCACGCCGTGAGGCTATGACCGACCCGCTGACCCGGGGCCGGCCGGGCCAGGGCCGGTTCTCCCGCCGCTCGGGCCGGGCTTCGCGGCGGCCGGAACCGGATGACCGGCACACCGTCGGCGTGGGGCTGCCGGTGGCGTTGTGGGTGCCGGCGGTGCTCGGCTTCCTGCTGATCGCGTTCCCGGTGGTCGGGATGATCCTGCGCGCCGACCTGAGCCGGCTGCCCGAGCTGGTCACCAGTGACGCCGCGCTGGCCGCGCTGCGGCTGTCGCTGGAGACCGCCGCGATCTCCACCGTGGTCTGCCTCCTGCTCGGTGGCCCGCTGGCCGCCGTGCTGGCCCGGTCCCGTTCCCGGGTTGTCCGACTGGCCCGGCCGGTGGTGCTGCTGCCGCTGGTGCTGCCACCGGTGGTCGGCGGGTTGGCGCTGCTCTACACGCTGGGGCGGACCGGGCCGGCGGGGCGGCTGCTGGAGCTGTGGTTCGGCGTCACCGTGCCGTTCACCACGGCGGCGGTCGTGCTCGCCCAGACGTTCGTCTCGATGCCGTTCCTGGTGGTCAGCTTGGAGGGCGCGCTGCGCACCGCCGGTGAACGGTACGAGACGGTAGCGGCCACGCTCGGCGCCGCGCCGTTCACCGCGTTCCGCCGGGTCACCGTGCCGCTGGTGCTGCCGGGCCTCGGCTCCGGACTGGTGCTGGCGTTCGCCCGCGCGCTCGGCGAGTTCGGCGCCACGGTGTCCTTCGCGGGCAGCCTGCAGGGCACCACGCAGACCCTCCCACTGCTGGTGTACCAGGAGCGGGAGATCGACACCGACGGCGCGATCGCACTGTCCCTGGTGCTCGTGGTGGTGGCGATCGTGGTGATCGCGGTGGCCCGGCCCAGGGTCGCCGAGGGGTTGCGTTGAGCACCGGAGCGCCGACCGCCGCCGAGCCGACCGGGCGCGGCGGGTTCCTCGAGCTGACCGCCTCGGTGCGGCGCCGCGAGTTCACCCTGGACGTGTCGCTGACGGTGGCCCGGGGTGAGATCGTCGCGGTGCTCGGGCCCAACGGCGCCGGCAAGTCCACGCTGCTCGGTGTGTTGGCCGGACTGCTGCGGCCGGACGAGGGGCGGGTGGTGCTGGACGGGCGCACGCTCACCGACACCGGGTCCGGCGTGCACGTGCCGACGCACCAGCGCGGGGTCGGGTTGCTGGCCCAGCAGGCGCTGCTGTTCCCGCACCTGACCGCGGTGGCCAATGTGGCGTTCGGGCCGCGCTGCCACGGCGTGTCGAAGCGGGCGGCGGCCGACCGGGCCCGCGACCTGCTGGCCGAGGTGGACGTCGCCGAGCTGGGTCGACGGCGCCCGTCGCAGCTGTCCGGCGGCCAGGCGCAGCGGGTCGCGCTGGCCCGCGCACTCGCCGGCGAGCCGGAGCTGCTGCTGCTGGACGAGCCGCTCGCCGCATTGGACATCGACTCCGCGCCGGCGCTGCGCGCGCTGCTGCGCCGGGTGGTGCGCGGCCCGGACGGCGGCGTGGCCCGCACGGCACTGCTAGTCACCCACGACGTGCTGGACGCGCTGGTGCTGGCCGACCGGGTGGTTGTGCTGACCGGCGGCTCGATCGTCGAGCAGGGCGCCACCCGGGACGTGCTGACCCGGCCGCGCAGCCCGTTCGCCGCTCGCATCGCCGGGTTGAACCTGGTGCCCGGGCTGGGCGCTCCCGGTGGGCTGCGCACCGCCGACGGCACCGTGGTGGCCGGGCTGCACACCGGCGAGGACCCGGTGGCCGGTGCGCCGGCGGTCGCGGTGTTCCCGCCGGCCGCGGTGGCGGTGTTCCGGGACCGCCCGCACGGCAGCCCGCGCAACGTGGTGCAGGTGCGCCTGGCCGGCATGGAACCGCGCGGCGAGGTGGTGCGGCTGCGGGCGGAGCCGCTGGACGGCGGGCCGGCCTGGGTGGCTGGGCTGGCCGCCGACGTGACGCCGGGCGCGGTCGCCGACCTGGGCGCCGCCGAGCCGCTGTCTCCGGGGGTGCCGCTCTGGTACGCGGTCAAGGCCACC
Organism: Pseudonocardia sp. Cha107L01; assembly: GCF_052566575.1. NCBI lineage: Bacteria > Bacillati > Actinomycetota > Actinomycetes > Pseudonocardiales > Pseudonocardiaceae > Pseudonocardia > Pseudonocardia sp. Cha107L01. The sequence goes on along the minus strand of NZ_CP199579.1, from coordinate 611,830 downwards.
GAGGTGCAGGTCCACCCGGCGGTCCGGTGAATCAGAGGCAATATGGTCACCCAAAGTAGTGATTCTGGCTCTCGTTAGACTCTCAAACAACAGGAGCCCCGTGTCGTGTCATTGATGAATCCCTAAATGGTCTTTAACGTTGCTCTCTGTGATCGTTCCCGGGCTGAAGTGCGCGCTCTCCACCGTGACCGCGTCGGTCGGGATGCTGCTGCCGGCCCTCGCGCCCGTACCAGCCGTGGCGGCTCCGGTGCCGACCAGCGGATACGTGGTGCAGGTCGCCGCCGGACAGAACGTGGACGGCGTCGCCGCCGAGGCTCGCACCGCGCCGACCGCCCGGTTCAACCAGGCGGTGCTCGGCTTCGCCGCGCCGCTGACCGACGCCGAGGCGACCCGGCTGCGCACCCGCCCCGGCGTGCTCTCGGTGGAACCCGACGCCACCTCGCAGGCCGTCGAGACCGGCAGCACCCCGCCCGGCAGCACCCCGCCCGACAGCACCCCACCCGGCAGCACCCCGCCCGGCAGCACCCCGCCCGACAGCGGCACGCCCGGCGACGGCGCGGGGACCTACACGCAACAGCCGGACGCCACCTCGCCGGCCACCGGCACCGGCTCGTACGCGGCACCTGCCGACAGTCCAGCGGCGGCCACCTCGCCGGCCACCGGCACCACGCCGTACGCGAGCGCGCCGGCCGAGACCACGCCATACGCGACGTCGCCGTACGCGACCTCGCCGGGCGCCCGCCAGCGCCCACCAGCCGCCCCGGCCCCGCCGAACCCGAAGCCCGTGCCGCCGCCGAGGCCCGCGCCGCCGGGACCCCGCACCGCACCCGGCGACAACGACGGCCCCGCGCTGGCCCACCGCCAGGACAACCCGAGGAACTGGGGCCTGGACCGCATCGACCAGCGCAACCTCCCGCTCTCGGACAGCTACACCACCCACGGCACCGGTGCCGGGGTGAACATCTACGTGCTGGACACCGGCATCGACACGACCCACCCCGACTTCGGCGGCCGCGCGTCGTTCGACGTGAACTTCGCCGGCGGGCCGGACGGTGACTGCGACGGACACGGCACCGTGGTGGCCGGCATCGCCGGGTCGACCACCTACGGCGTGGCCAAGCAGGCCCGACTCCACGCGGTCAAGGTGCTGGACTGCCGGGGCGGCGGCAAGCTGTCCAACCTGATCGAAGGGGTGGACTGGGTGACCAGCCACGCGCGCAAGCCGGCGGTGGCGGTGCTGTCCTGGCGTTACGCGCAGGCCCCCTCGAGCACGCTCAGCGCCGCCGTGAGCCGGCTCGCCAACTCCGGGGTGTTCGTGTCCACCTCGGCGGGCAACACCGGCGACGACTCGTGCGACCTCGCCCCGAGGGACTCCCCGGCCGCCCTGGTGGTGGCCAACTCCACGATCGACGACCAGCGGGCCAGCACCTCCAGCACCGGGCCCTGTGTCTCGCTGTACGCCCCGGGCCAGGGCATCATCGCGCCGGTGCCCGGCGGGGGTACCAGCTCGTACTCCGGCACCTCGATGTCCGCGCCGTTCGCGGCCGGGGTGGCCGCGCTGTACAAGCAGCGGTTCGGCGACACCGCCTCGGCCACCCTGAAGCAGTGGATCATTCGGCAGGCCACCCCGAACGTGATCAGGGGCGGCGCGGTCGAGGGCACCGCGGACCGGTTGCTGTTTACCGCAGGGCTCTAGGAGAAGGTCACTCTTTCGTGAAAGAGTGAGATCACTGGTCGGGGTGGACCAGTGGCCCGCGCGGCCTTTCCGAGGGGACTAGCGCATGAATCCAGAGCGGTCCGTTGCCTCGGTCCCGGAAACCGATCCCCGGCAGCTCCGCTGGGTGGCGGCCGCGAGCGCGGTCGGCACCACCGTCGAGTGGTACGACTATTTCATCTACAGCACAGCGGCCGCGCTGATATTCGGCTCGCAGTTCTTTTCGACGCTATCCCCGGCGTCCGGCACGCTGGCCGCCTTCGCCACCCTTGGGGTCGGTTTCCTGGCCCGCCCGCTGGGCGGCGTGCTGTGGGGACACTGGGGCGACCGGATCGGCCGCAAGCGCATGCTCATCGCCTCGCTGCTGCTGATGGGGCTGGCCACGGTCGGGGTCGGGCTGCTGCCCACCTACGGGCAGATCGGGGTGTGGGCGCCGATCCTGTTGCTGTTGCTGCGGCTGTTGCAGGGGCTCTCGGCCGGCGGGGAATGGGGCGGCGCCGCCCTGATGGCGGTGGAGCACGCGCCGATGGGCAAGCGCGGCCGCTACGGCGCGGCCGCGCAGATCGGGGTGCCCGGCGGCCTGATCCTGGCCCAGCTGATGTTCTTCCTGCTCAGCAACACGGTGTCCGGCCCCCAGTTCACCGCCTGGGGCTGGCGGGTGCCGTTCCTGGTCAGCATCGTGCTGGTGGGTGTGGGGCTGTTCGTCCGGCTCAAGGTCGAGGAGAGCCCGGTGTTCCGCACCCTGCGCGACGAACAGGCACAGAGCCAGGTGCCGGTGGTGGATGTGTTCCGGGAGCGCGGCAGGGAGCTGTTCCTGGCCTCGGTCAGCTTCATCGCGAACACCGCGATCGGCTACGTGTTCCTGGCCTACCTGCTGTCCTACGGCACGACGGTGCTCAAACTCGGCCGCAACCTGCTGCTCGCGGTGGTGATCGCGGGCAGTGTGGTCTGGCTGGTTACCATCGTGGGCTCGGCGATCCTGTCCGACCGCACCGGGCGCAAGCCGGTGTACCTGTTCGGCTCGGTGCTGCTGGTGGTCTGGGCGGTGCCGTTCTTCCTGCTCTTCGACACCAAGCAGCCGATCTGGCTACTGGTCGCGGTGATCGTGCTGTGCACCGGGCTCGGCGCCACGTTCGGCCCGCAGCCGGCGCTGTTCGCCGGCATGTTCGAGGCGCGCTACCGCTACAGCGGAGCATCCATCAGCTACGCGGTCGGCGCCGTGGTCGGGGGCGGGTTCGCGCCGCTGATCGCCACCGCGCTGCAGACCAGCACCGGGACCTCGCTGTCCGTATCGCTCTACATGATCGTGGTCGGGTTGATCAGTCTGGCCGCCGTGCTGGCCATCCGGGAGCCCCAGGCCACCCCGTAACCGGCCGGGACGGCGACGGCGACGGCGACGTTTTCAACCGTGTGCGCGATGGCTCACATTTCGGCCCGAAATGTGCGCCATGAGTCACACCGCCGCGCAGCACTTCCCGACGGGGAGCGGAACCGCGCCCTCCTCAGGCGCCAGCATCGGCCTCAGCCGGCGAGCCAGTCGAGAAGTTCCTTGTTCAGCCGGTCCCGGTGGGTCAGGTACAGCCCGTGCGGGCCGCCGGGGTAGACCACCAGGCGGCTGTCCGGGATGAGCTCGGCGGTCGGCCGGCCGGTGACCTCCAACGGGGCGGACGCGTCGATGTCGCCGTGCACGACCAGCACCGGGACGTCCAGTGCGGCGAGCTCGGCGCTCACGTCGGTGCCGGTGCCGGCCCGCTGGCAAGCGAGCAGCACCTCCAGCGGCGACCGCAGGATGGTGGCCACCCTCGGTCAGGTCGAGGTGGTTCACCAGGGCGGCCAGGGCTCCGCGACCACTGGCGCCCGACATCGGCCTGGTCAAGGATGGTGGCCCGCACCCGTCGTTGTCTGTGAGGAGACGCCGTGAGCTCGGCCGCCCCGCCCGTCCCCGCCGTGCCGTCTGTGCCCGCTGTGCCGTCTTATGCCTCGGGTATGTCCGACCTGCCGTTGCTGGGCGACACGATCGGCGACAACCTGGACCGCACCGCCGCCGTTTTCCCTGATCGGGACGCCATGGTCGAGGTGGCCACGGGGCGGCGGTGGAGCTACCGGGAGTTCGTCGCCGAGGTCGACGTGCTCGCGCTCGGGCTGTTGGACGCCGGGCTGGTCAAGGGCGACCGGGTGGGGATCTGGGCGCCGAACCGCTCCGAGTGGACGCTGGTCCAGTACGCCACCGCCAAGCTCGGCGTGATCCTGGTGAACATCAACCCGTCCTACCGCACCCATGAGCTGGAGTACGTGTTGAACCAGGCCGGGGTGCGGCTGCTGGTCGCCGCGAGCGCCTTCAAGACCTCCGACTACGCGGCCATGATCGAGGAGGTGCGGCCGCGCTGCGCGGCGCTGGAGCGGGTGGTGCTGCTGGAGTCGCCGGACTGGGCGGTGCTGGCTACCGGTTCGGCCGGAGCGGACCGGGCCCGGCTGGTGGAGGCGCAGGCGAACCTCAGTCCGGACGACCCGATCAACATCCAGTACACCTCGGGCACCACCGGCTTCCCCAAGGGCGCCACGCTGAGCCACCACAACATCCTGAACAACGGCTACTTCGTCGGTGAGCTGTGCGGCTACACCGAGGAGGACCGGATCTGTATCCCGGTGCCGTTCTACCACTGTTTCGGCATGGTGATGGGCAACCTGGCGGCCACCTCGCACGGCGCCGCGATGATCATTCCGGCGCAGGGGTTCGACCCGGAGCTGACCCTGGCCGCGGTGGCGAAGGAGCGCTGCACCTCGCTGTACGGGGTGCCGACCATGTTCATCGCCGAGCTCGCCGTCACGGACTTCGAGTCCTACGACCTGGCCAGCCTGCGCACCGGGATCATGGCCGGCTCGCCGTGCCCGGTCGAGGTGATGAAGCAGGTCATCGCGCGGATGGGGATGACCGAGGTGCAGATCTGCTACGGCATGACCGAGACGTCGCCGGTGTCCACCCAGACCAGGGCGGACGACTCGGTGGAGCGGCGGGTGTCCACCGTGGGGCGGGTGCTGCCGCACCTGGAGGTGAAGGTCGTCGATCCGGAGACCGGGCTGACCGTGCCCCGGGGCACCGTCGGTGAGCTGTGCACCCGGGGCTACTCGGTCATGCTGGGCTACTGGGGCGAGGCGGCCAAGACCGCCGAGGTGATCGACGCCGGCCGCTGGATGCACACCGGCGACCTCGGGATCATGGACGAGGAGAGCTACCTCAACATCACCGGCCGGATCAAGGACATGGTCATCCGCGGCGGGGAGAACATCTATCCCCGGGAGATCGAGGAGTTCCTCTACACCCACCCCGATGTACTGGATGCGCAGGTCGTGGGCGTGCCGGACGCGAAGTACGGCGAGGAGCTGTGCGCCTGGATCCGGATGCGGGCCGGTGCCGAGGCGCTGACCGCCGAGGTAGTGCGCGAGTTCGCCACCGGCAGGCTGGCCCACTACAAGATCCCGCGCTACGTGCGCGTCGTGGACGAGTTCCCGATGACGGTGACCGGCAAGGTCCGCAAGGTCGAGATGCGGGCCCGCTCGGTGGAGCTGCTCGGGCTGACCGCCGCCGCGCGGACCGGGCCCGAGTAGGGGACGCTTTCTGCCCCCGCGGTGGGGGAGTCGCTCAGAAGGACGTGCATAAGTTGGGTGCCGGACCCCCGCTGGACGCTAGGCTGGGGTTTGGCGCGCTCCGACGTCGCTCGGGGCGCGTTCGTTATGTTTTCAGCAAGGGACGGGTGAGCAGGGTGCCGACCGGCAGGGTCAAGTGGTACGACGCTGAGAAGGGCTTCGGCTTTCTCTCCCAGGACGGGGGCCAGGACGTTTACGTCCGTAAGGCAGCTCTGCCGTCCGGGGTGGAAGCACTGAAGTCTGGGCAGCGGGTCGAGTTCGGGATGGCCGAGGGCCGGCGTGGCCCGCAGGCGCTGTCCGTTCGGCTGATCGACGCCCCGCCATCGGTGGTGGAGGCGAACCGACGCCCCGCCGAGGAACTGCACGGCCTGATCGAGGACATGATCAAGCTGCTGGAGATGAAGGTGCAGCCTGACCTGCGGCGGGGCCGTTACCCGGACCGGCGTTCCTCGAAGCTGGCCGCCGAGGTGGTCCGCGCTGTGGCCCGGGACCTGGACGGCTGAGCCGTCCAGCGGTGAACGCGGCCGCGCATCGTCGAGTGTCGAACGGTCGCCGGTCGTCATTGATCGGTTAGCCTGCCCGGAGCGGGTGCCTGGCAGGTCCGTCGAGCCTCGGGGGGTGCCGTGGTGCGCGAGCCCCGGCGGCCGCCGGACGACGAGCCGCCGACGGCGTCGATCCCGGTCGAGGAGCTGCTGCGGCGGGTACGGGCCGAGCGGGCCGCGCCAGCCGGGTCGGTCGGCCCGGGTTCCGGTTCCGCCGGTTCGGAGCCGGGTGCTGTTTCGCCCGGTCCACCGCCGGCGGCGCTGAGGCATTCCGCGCAACACCGGCGTCCCGGGGCGGGCCCGTTCGCGCCGGCCGTGCCGTCGAACCCGGGAGCGCCGTCGAACCCGGGAGCGCCGTCGAACCCCGGTGCGCCGGCGTGGGCGCCGCCGCCGATCCGGCCGATCTCGAGCCCCCGGCTGCCGGGTCGGCCGCCGAGCCGACCGGTCTCCACCCCCCGACTGCCGCTGGCCGCCGAAACGGCCCCGGAACGCCCGGCGTCGCGCCCGGAACCGGGCCACCCCTCGGCACCGGAACCGGCCCGACCTCAGCCGCCGGCCCCGGGATCGGCCGGCTCGGAACCGGCCCGCACCGAGCCGGCGGCCCGGGAATCGGTAGCCCCGGAATCGATGGCCCCGGAACCGGCCCGGTCGCGTGGGTCCGGGGCGAACGTGGTCGGCCGGGTGACGGCGGCCAGCACGCTCTGGCTGCTGGTGGCCATCGTCGTGCTGTTCGCCGCCGCCGTCGTACTGCTCGCGGTCACCGTGCGCGGCCTCTGCGTGAGCACCGCGCTGCCGACCTGACCGCGCCGACCTGACTGTGCCCGGTCCGGCCGACCCCGCGTGATCAGCCCGGGCGGCCGCCTGCGTCAGCCCCGCGCGGTGAGGCCGAGCGCGGGTGCCAGCTCGGTCAGCTGCGGCAGCGGGTCGTCCGCGCTGGGCACCACGTGCACGGCGACGTGGTCCGCGCCCTCGGTCAGGTGCTCGGTCAACCGCGCCGCAACCTGCTCCGCCGAGCCCTGAGCCACCAGTGCGTCGATCAGCGCGTCGCTGCCGCCGTCGCTGAGGTCGGCGTCGGAGAAGCCGATCCGGCGCAGGTTGGCCAGGTAGTTCGACAGGCTCAGGTACGGGTTCCGCACCGCCGGCCGGGCCGCCGCCCTGGTCTGCTCGGGGTCGGTGCCCAGCGTCGCCTTGTGCTCGGTGGCCAGCAGCGGTGCCGCGCCCACCGTCTCGCGGGCGGACCTGGTGTACTCCGGGGTCACCAGGTAGGGGTGTGCGCCGGCGGCGCGGTCGGCGGCCAGCCGCAGTACCCGGGGACCGAGCGCGGCGAGCACCCGGCGGTCGCTGGGCACCTTGTGCTCGTCCAGCACGTCCAGGTAGTCCACCAGCGCCTGGTACGGCTTGACGTACTCGCTGGTCGCCTCGCGGTGGCCGGCCCCGACCCCCAGCAGGAACCGGCCGGGGTAGGCGGCCTCGAGCCGGTGGTAGGAGTCCGCCACGACGCGGGCGTCCGAGCTCCAGATGTTCACGATGCCGGTCGCCACCGAGATCGTGGACGTCGCCGCGAGCAGCGTCTCCACCAGCTCCAGGCCGGCTTCGGGGGAGCCGCCGACCCAGATGGCGCCGTAACCCAACCGCTCGATCTCGGCCGCGCGGTCGGCGGTCAGCGCCCAGGTCCCGGCCCAGACGCCCACGGTGCCCAGCGGTACCGGCGTTGCTGCAGAGCTCATCGATTCACTCACCTTCGGTGGCGGTTCTCGGAAGTGACCCTCGTCATGGCCAACGGCATGGCGCACCGGAGCATTCCGGGCATCAGCCGGGGCCGCGAGCGTGCACCGCGCGCGGCCTGTCGTTACCGAGCTGCACACCAGGCAGGTTCTGGTCGCCGACGACCTGCACCGTGTGCAGCTCGGTAACACGCCGCGGTGCGCCGGCCCCGCTGGGGTGCGCCGGCGGCGGGGCCGCTGGGCCATCTCGGTGTTCCTCCGTTCGGCCTAGTCTGGACCATCCAGGTACGCCTTGCGCGGTCCGCCCCGGTGCCGTTTGCCCTGCATATCGGCGGGGTAACCGCCTGTAGCGGGGATATCACAGGGGGCGAGACTGAGGAGGCCCACCGTGGCCCGAGTACCCATGAGTCCGGCGATGGACCTCACCTGCGCGGGCGTCCAGACGCCCGCCACTGACGACCGGACCGACCTCGGGGTGATCTACGACAGCCTGTTCGACGGGGAGGCGTTGGACGGCATCTACCGGGGCTGCGAAACCGGCGTCCGGCTGCTCGCGGTCACCAACCGCCGGCTGCTGATGGTGGAGACGACCTCGTGCGACGACCGCCGGGCGCTCACCTCGGTGCCGTACGCCCGGGTGACCAGTGTGTCCTACCTGGCGACCGCCGGCGAGTCGGTCGCCTCCTCGACCACGGTCGGGATCAGGGTGCTCTACACGCTCTACGAGCTGGGCTGCAAGGCAGAGGACCAGGCCCGGGAGCTGCACGACCTGATCACCTGGCACCTGGTCTGCACCTGAGGCGCCCGGCCCCTACTGGGCGTTGGTGACGAACCCGTTGCGCTGCAGCCAGTCCTTGGCGACCTCGGACCAGTCCCTGCCCTGTACGTCGGTCTCCGCGTTGAGCTCGATCATCACGTCATTAGTGATCTTGTCCATGACCGGTTTGAGCACGCCGGCGATCTGCGGGTACCGCTCCAGCACCGCCGAGCGGATGGAGACCGACACGTTGTACTTCGGGAAGAAGTGCAGGTCGTCGTCGAGTGCCGTCAGGTGCAGTGCCTGAATGCGGCCGTCGGTGGTGAACACCTCGCCGAAGGCGCACGGCTGCCCGGACGCGGTCGACGGGTACACCGCGCCCGTGCCCATCACGTGCACGTTCGACGGCGGCACGGTGAAGCCGTACTTGGCGATCATGCCGGGCCAGCCGTCGGTGCGGCTGGCGAACTCCGTCTCCAGGCACACGGTGGCCTGCTCGGGGTTCGCCTTGGCGAACTTCGCCAGGTCGGACAAAGTCTTGAGGCCGGATTTCTGGGTCACCCCCGGACCCATGGCCATGGCGTAGGTGTTGTTGGCCGGGGCCATGTCGACCCAGCTGATGCCCTGCCGGGCGTCCTCGGCCGCGACGGCCCGGAACATCTCCTCGGCATCCACGATCGGTTGGGTGTGGCCGTTGTAGTTGATCCAGGCGGTGCCGGTGTACTCCGGGTAGAGGTCGATCTGCCCGGTCTTGAGCGCGGTGCGGGCGCTGTTGGAGCCCTGGATGTTCGTCAGGTCCTGGACCTTCATCCCAGCGGCCTGCAGCGCGTAGATCATGAGGTAGGCGATGTTGATGTTGTCGCTGAAGTCCTTGGAGCCGACGGTGATCGGCACCCCCTCGAGCGCCGGCACCGGGGTGATCGAACCGGGGCCGACCCGACCGGGCACCGCGGCACCCGAGGTCAGCCCGCAGCCGGCGAGCACCGCGCAGACCAGGGCGGCGAGCGCCGCCGCGACGGGCCTCGACCAGGCCCTCACCGCAGGCCCTTCGGCCCGATCCAGCGCTCGGCCAGGCCGCCGAGCCAGTCGATGAGCAGCGCCAGCGCCATCGCGAGCACCGCCCCGATCACCAGCACCGGCGTCCGGCTGAGCTTGTAGCCGGTGTCGATCATCTCGCCGAGCCCGCCGCCGCCGACGAAGGTGGCCAGCGTCGCGCTGCCGACCGCGAGCACCAGCGCGGTGCGCAGACCGGCCAGGATGAACGGCATGGCCAGCGGCAGTTCCAGGCGGGCGAGTACGACCGGGCGGGACATGCCGATGCCGCGGCCGGCCTCGATCAGCGCCGGTTCGACGCTCTCGATGCCGAGGATGGTGTTGCGCAGCACCGGCAGCAGCGCGTAGAAGGCGATCGGCAGTACCGAGATCCAGAAGCCGGACCAGCCGGCCTCGTACACCGCCAGGTAGAACAGCACCAGCACGCCGATCGAGGGTGCGGCCTGCCCGATGTTGGCGATGGCCAGGAACAGCGGGGCGACCGGCTTGCCCCAGCGCCGGGTCAGCGCGGTACCCAGCGGCACCGCGACCAGCAGCACGATCACCGTGATCATCAGCGACAGCTCGATGTGCTCGAGGGTCAGCCGGCCGATGGCCGGGAAGTTCGCCGTCTGGACCTCGATCTCGTCGAAGTTGCCCACGGCGACCCAGGTCAGCATCGCGGCCACCAGCAGCGCCGCGACGACGGGCTGGAACCACAGCCGGATCGCCTCGGCGCGGCGCGCGGCGGAGTCCGCCCGCGCCGCACCGGTGGCCGGCGCGGCGGTTTCGGTGGCGGTGCTCATGACGGCTCGTCGGCCGGGGCGGGCGCCTTGGTCTCGTGCGTCTCGCGCAGGTGGCTGATCGTGTCCATCACGGTGTGGATGTCGATGGTGCCGGCGTAGCGGCCGCGCTCCCCGGTGACCACCGCGGCGCCACCCTCGGCCAGGATCGCCTCCAATGCGTCCTGCAGGGTGGACTGCGTGGTGACCCAGTCGGTGATCGGCCGGCCGGCCTCGGCGAGCGAGGTGACACCGCTGAGCTGGCCGATGTGCACCCAGCGCTGGGGCCGGTCGCGGTCGTCCAGCACCAGCGCGTACTTGCGGTCCCGCGCCTCCAGCTGCTCGCGGATCTGCGCCGGCGTCTCGTCCGGCCGCGCGGTGATGGCCTCCTCGGTGAGTGTCACGTCGCGCACCCGCATCAGCGTCAGCTGCTTGAGCGAGGCGCCCGCGCCGACGAACCCGGCCACCGTGTCGTTGGCCGGGTTGGCCAGGATCGCGTCCGGGGTGTCGTACTGCAGGATCGTCGACCGGGGCCCCAGCACCGCGATCCGGTCACCCAGCTTGACCGCCTCGTCGAAGTCGTGGGTGACGAACACGATCGTCTTGTGCAGCTCGGTCTGCAGCCGCATGAGCTCGTCCTGCAGGTTGCCCCGGGTGATCGGGTCGACCGCGCCGAACGGCTCGTCCATCAGCAGCACCGGTGGGTCCGCCGCGAGGGCCCGCGCCACCCCGACCCGCTGCTGCTGGCCCCCGGAGAGCCGCCGGGGGAACCGGTCGCGGAACTGGCCCGGGTCGAGCCCGACCAGGTCCAGCATCTCGTCGACGCGGTCGGCGATCCGCTTCTTGGGCCAGCGGAGCAGGCTGGGCACCATGCCGACGTTCTGCGCCACCGTCATGTGCGGGAACAGCCCGGCCTGCTGGATGGCGTAGCCGATCGTGCGGCGCAGCTTGTCGGGATCCAGCGAGAGCGCGTCCTGGCCGCCGATGGTGATGGTGCCCGAGCTCGGCTCGATCAGCCGGTTGATCATCTTCATGGTGGTGGTCTTGCCGCAGCCGGACGGCCCCACGAAGATCGTGATCTCGCCGGCCGGGATGTGCATCGAGACGTCGTCGACCGCGGCACCCTCCTGGCCGGGGTAGTGCTTGCTCAGGTGCTCGAGCTGGATCTCGACCCCGGAGACGGCGCCCGCGGTCCCCGCGTCGCGTTCCTCAGCTGTCCGTGTCACGGATCCCCCTCGAGATGGTGAGTCGGCCGATGAGCACGTAGATCCCGTCCAGGATCAGCGCGAGGATGACGATGCCGAGGGTGCCGGCCGCGACGTTGTTGATGGCGTTAGCGCTGCCGATCTGGGACAGCCCGGAGAAGATGTGCACGCCGAGTCCCGGCCCCTTGGCGTAGGCGGCGATCGCGGCGATGCCCATCAGCATCTGGGTGGACACCCGCATCCCGGCGAGGATGGACGGCCAGGCCAGCCGCAGCTCGATCTGGGTCAGCACCCGGGACCGGTTCATCCCGATGCCCTGTGCGGCCGAGGTGATCGCCGGATCGATGTTGTCCAGCCCGACGATGGTGTTGCGCACGATCGGCAGCAGTGCGTAGAGCACCAGCGCGGTGATCGTCGGTTTGACGCCCAACCCCAGTACCGGGATGAGCACCCCGATCAGCGCGAACGACGGGATGGTCAGGATGGCGCTGGTGAGCGCGGTGGCCACGGCCGAGCCGATCGGACCCCGGTAGACCGCGATGCCGACGAGCACACCGATGGCCGTGGCCAGCACAATCGACTGGATCACCGCGCTGACGTGCTGGAAGCTGTCCAACAGCAAATTGGACAGATGGCTGTAGAGGTAGTCGCCGAAGCCCATCGTCCATCAACCGCCGCTCATTGGCGGGCAGCATAGTCGTCGCGGGGGCCACCTCCCGGTTCTGACCAGCATCGAGGCTCCACACGCTGGTCAGGAACTCGTCGAGCAGGGCCACCACTCGCGTGAGGGCACGGGAGACCTTCCCGCCCCGGCTGGTTCAGAGCCGGGTGACGGCCCGGTGCAGCAGGCCCTGCAGGACGCGCTGCTCCGCCGGGGTGAGGCCGGCGAGCGGCGAGTCCTGAATGAGCAGTTCGATGAGGCGTTCGCGCAGCGCGACGCCCTCGACGGTGAGCACCAGCTGCTTGGCGCGCCGGTCGGTGGCGTGCGGATGGCGTTCGAGCAGGCCCTGCTTCTCCAGCTTGTCGATGACGAAGGTGGCGTTGGAGGGCTCGCAGCCCATCCGCTCGGCGAGCTCGGACATGGTCATCGGCCCGGTCAGCTCACGCAGCGCGGTGGCCTGCGGCGCGGTGAGCCCCAGCTTCACGGCACGCTCGCGGACGTGGTCGCCGATCTGGCGGGACAGCCCGGTGACCAGGCCGCAGAGCTCACGCTCGGCGGCCACCTGGGGATCCGGGCTGCTCACCCGCTCAGCCTAGCAAATGCCTCAAGCAAACATATTTATAGCTTGAATCTTTACAGTTAGAAGTTTAGTTTCAGGGCATGACCAACTTCGTGTCAAAGTCCGGGACCGGGACCAGTGACCGGCTGCGGCGGCCGGCGGGGCTCCGCGCACTGCGCCTCGGCGAGCTGACGGTGACCTACGTGCCCGACGGCGCGGTTCAGCTCGCGCCGCGCGCCTGGTTGCCGGCCAGCACCGAACAGACCTGGGCGGAGCACCCCGAGTACCTCGACGACTCCGGCAACCTGGTGGCCAGCATCGGGGGCCTGCTGGTGGAACACGGTGACCGGGCGCTGCTCGTCGACGCCGGGTTCGGCCCCCGGTCCGCGCCCGCCGAGCCGGGTAACCCGCACGGCGCCGTCTACGGCGGTGCGCTGCTGGACAACCTGGCCGAGCTCGGCCGCCGTCCCGACGAGATCGAGGCGGTGGCCATCACCCACCTGCACCTCGACCACGTCGGCTGGGCCGCGCACCCGGCGCCGGGCAGCGACCGACCAGCGTTCACCAACGCCGAGTACCGGATCGCCGAGCCGGAGTGGTCGGGGCGCCACCTCGCCGAGGCGGCCGGCACCAGCGCCGAGCAGCTGGCGGCGCTGGCTCCCCGGGTGCGCACCGCGGCCGACGGTGAGGAGATCTTTCCCGGGGTGCGGCTGCTGCCCGCCGCCGGGCACACCGTGGGGCACGCGAGCTATGTGATCTCCTCGGGCGGGCAGCGGCTGATCGCCTTCGGCGACGCGATGCACTCGTCGATCCAGATCGAGCATCCGGACTGGGGTGCCGCACCGGACCACGACCCGGTCGCCGCCGCCGATGCCCGGCGCCGGCTGGTCGCCGAACTGGCCGAGCCGGGCACCATCGGCTTCGGGGTGCACTTCGCCGACGTGGTGTTCGGCCAGGTCGCGGCCGACGGCACCTGGCGGCCCGTCTCCTGACCCGAGAGCCTGACCCCGGGCCGGAGCCGAGAGCCTGACCCCGAGAGCCGGCGGAGGTCAGTAGAGCGTCAGTAGAGCCGGCGCAGGACGATCATGGCCCGGCCGAGAACGCGCAGCCGGCCGCCCGGTACCGCCTCGCGCTGCTTGCGGCGCGCGTTGGCCAGCAGCGGGTCGGCGGTGTCGATCACGACCTCCCAGCCGTGCCCGTAGTTCTGGTCCGGCAGGGTGAACGGGACCGCCTGGTGGTGGGCGTTGCAGAGCAGCAGGAACGAGTCGTCGACGATCCGCTGGCCGAGCTCGTCGCGCTCCGGGATGCCCTGGCCGTTGAGGAAGATCGCCACTGTCCTGGCGTGCCCGACCTCCCAGTCCTTGTCGGTCATCTGCTCGCCGTCGGGGCGCAGCCAGGCGATGTCCTCGATGCGCGAGCCGCGGATCTGCCGGCCCTGGAAGAACCGCCGGCGCCGGAAGACCGGGTGGGCGGCGCGCAGCGCGGTGAGCTTGGCGGTGAACTCGGTGAGCACGGCGTGCTCCCGGGCGGCCTGCCAGTCGACCCAGCTCGTCTCGTTGTCCTGGCAGTACACGTTGTTGTTGCCGCTCTGGGTGCGGCTCAGCTCGTCGCCGTGCGCGATCATCGGCACGCCCTGGGACAGCAGCAGGGTGGCGAGCAGGTTGCGCTTCTGCCGCTCCCGCAGCGTGATGATCTTCCCGTTCTCGGTGGGTCCCTCCACGCCGCAGTTCCAGGACCGGTTGTGGTTCTCCCCGTCCCGGTTGTCCTCGCCGTTGTCGCCGTTGTGCTTGTTGTTGTAGGAGACCAGGTCGTTGAGGGTGAACCCGTCGTGCGCGGTCACGAAGTTGATCGAGGCGATGGGCCGGCGGTTGTCCGCCTCGTACAGGTCCGAGGAGCCGGTGAACCGGGAGGCGAACTCGGCGAGGCTGGCCGGCTCACCCCGCCAGAAGTCCCGCACGGTGTCGCGGTACTTGCCGTTCCACTCCGTCCACAGCGCGGGGAAGCCGCCGACCTGGTAGCCGCCGTCGCCGACGTCCCAGGGCTCCGCGATCAGCTTCACCTGGCTGACCACCGGGTCCTGGTTGACCAGGTCGAAGAACGCCGCCAGCCGGTCCACGTCGTAGAACTCCCTGGCCAGCGTCGAGGCCAGGTCGAACCGGAACCCGTCCACGTGCATCTCGGTGGCCCAGTAGCGCAGCGAGTCCATGATCAGCCGCAGTGACTCGTGATGGCGCACGTTGAGGCTGTTGCCGGTGCCGGTGGTGTCGTAGTAGTGCTTCTCGTCGCCGTCGACCAGGCGGTAGTAGGCCTGGTTGTCGATGCCCCGGAAGGACAGCGTCGGGCCGAGGTGGTTGCCCTCGGCGGTGTGGTTGTAGACCACGTCGAGGATCACCTCGATGCCGGCGCGGTGCAGCGCGCGCACCATGGTCTTGAACTCCAGCACCTGTTCGCCCCGGCTACCGAAGCAGGCGTACCCGTTGTGCGGGGCGAAGAAGCCGATCGTGTTGTAGCCCCAGTAGTTGGACAGGCCCTTCTCGGCGAGGGTGGAGTCGTGCACGAACTGGTGCACCGGCATCAGCTCGACCGCGGTCACCCCGAGCTCGCGCAGATACTTGATCATCACCGGGTGGGCCAGCCCGGCGTAGCTGCCGCGCACCTCGTCGGGGATGTCGGGGTGCGCCATCGTCATGCCCCGCACGTGCGCCTCGTAGATCACCGACTGGTGGTACGGGATGCGCGGCGGCCGGTCGTCCGCCCAGTCGAAGAACGGGTTGACCACCACCGACTTCATCGCGTACGGCGCGGAGTCGGTGTCGTTGTACGAGTCCGGGTCGCCGAACCGGTACGAGAACAGCGCCTCGTCCCACTCGATCCGCCCGTCGATGGCCTTCGCGTAGGGGTCCAGCAGCAGCTTCGCGGGGTTGCAGCGCAGGCCGGCGGCCGGGTCGTACGGTCCGTGCACCCGGTAGCCGTACACCTGCCCCGGGCCCACCCTCGGCAGGTAGCCGTGCCACATCAACCCGTCCCGCTCGGGCAGCTCGACCCGGGTCTCCTTGCCCTCGTCGTCGAACAGGCACAGCTCGATCCGCTCGGCTACCTCGGAGAAGATCGAGAAGTTGGTGCCGCCGCCGTCGTAGGTCGCCCCCAGCGGGTAGCGCGAACCAGGCCAGACATCCATCCAACCTCCGCACCACCCGGCCGGGCCGGCCGGCCTACGACGTCGAGACGACCTTGTTCTACCGTCCGCCGCGGCCGACCGCCACGGGAAGCGCCCCGCGAGTGGCCTACTCCACTGGCTTACCCCACCGGCCTACTCCACGAAGATGTCGACCGAGGGCCGCAGCTCGGCGCAGACCCGCAGCACCGGGTGGATGACGTGCTTCTCGAAGCCCTCGAACGGGGTGGTGTCGAGGGTCTCCCCCTCGATGTCGATGCTCGGGTAGGCCCGCTGGGTGAGCAGGTAGTCGAAGCGCGGGGCCCACTTGCGGGAGCCGAGGCGGGCGGTGGTGGAGCAGTTGTCGACCATGTACGCGACGCCGCGGGCGTGCATGTAGGGGTTGAGCGAGTCGACGGCTTCGATGACCGACTCGTTGGCGATCTCGGAGTAGGGGTGGCCGCGCTCGATCAGTGCGTCGACCTGGGCCATCATCACGCCGCAGAACACACCCGCTGTGAACGGGTCGAGCGGGATGTCGGCCTCGACCCGGTCCGCGCGGACCTTCGCGCCCACCTGCCACATGTCCGCCTGGTCGATCTTGCCCATCGGGAAGCGGGCGAGCCGTTTGCCGGCCAGCACCACGCTGCGGATCTCGTTGCCGGAGGCGACCTCGTCGTAGATCTCCTGGGTCAGCTCCAGGCCGACCGGGTAGGCGGCCGAGTAGGCGTCGGCGAACACGGCCCGGTCGGTGACGTTCAGGCGGTGGTAGACGCCGTCGAGGCCGTCCTTGGAGATGATCCGGGAGATGGGCCCGGTGACCGACTCGACGGAGTGCCGGAAGGCGTCCTCGTCGGTCAGACCCTGGTCGCGGAAGCGCCGGTAGAGGCTCTCCACGATGCCGTGCACGCCGGCCAGCAGGATCGCGCGCTCGCCGGACAGGTCGGACAGGTACTCCGAGTGCAGCGTGGTCTGGAAGGTGAACGGGGCGCCGAGCGCGACCGCCCAGCCCAGCGCGCGGTCGGTGGCGTGGCCGGTGACGTCCTGCTGCACCGCGAAGCTGGCGTTGATGCCGGCGCCGTTGACCTCGCGGCCCTGCACGTAGAGCGCGCGGACCGACTTGCCCATGCCCTTCGGGCATACCGCGATCACGTCGACGCCGGCCGGGAACTGCTCGCCGAGGTCGGTGAGGTGCCCCAGCAGGAAGCCGTGCGAGAGCCCGAGCGTGGTACCGGGGCGCAGCGCGGCGAAGATCTGCTCGTGCAGCTCGGCCTGGGCGGCGTCCGCGATCAACAGGATGACCAGGTCGGAACCGGCGATCACCTCGTACATCTCACCGAGGGTGCCGTCCGCCTCGCTGAAGCCGGCGGCGCGGGCGGCCTCGAAGGACGGCGAGCCGGCGCGCAGGCCGACGGTGACCCGGACCGCGCCGTCGAGGGAGTCACGAAGGTTCTGTGCCTGCGCCGACCCCTGCGGACCCCAGCCGATGACACCGATCTGACCGACCCCGTCGAACGCCCGGGGCAGCCGGTCGAACAGGTGCCGACCGCCGCGCACGATCGCCTCACGGCGGTCCCCGAGCGTGATGTAGTCCTTGTCGAACACCGAGGTCTGGAAATCCAGGTCCTGCGCGGGCATGAGCACCTTCCGATGGGCAGCACTGGTGGCCGGCCGGTCAACGCGGCCCGGACGTCACACCCCAGACTGCCACCGGTTCGTAGACATGTCATTGACAGGTGCCCGCGCCGCCCGCGGCGCAAGGCAGGATCGGCGGAGTGACCATCCATGCCATCCGGATCGCGGGCGACCCGGTACTGCACACCCCGACCCGCGAGATCACCGAGTTCGACAGCGCGCTGCGCGACCTGACCGAGGACATGTTCGAGACGATGTACGCGGCCGGCGGCGTCGGCCTCGCCGCGAACCAGATCGGCGTCGACCTGCGGGTCTTCGTCTTCGACTGCCCCGATGCGGACAACGTCTGGCACGCCGGTGTGGTGGTCAACCCGGAGCTGGCGACCTCGGAGATCCCGCCGGCCGGCGACCCGGAGGTGGATATGGAGGGTTGCCTGTCCGTCCCGTTCGAGAGCTATCCCACCCGGCGGGCGGCGACGGCCGAGGTCGCCGGCTTCGACCTGGCCGGCAACCGGATCGCGCTGGCCGGCACCGGCACGCTGGCCCGCTGTTTCCAGCACGAGACCGGCCATCTGGACGGGCACCTCTACCTGGAGCAGCTGGTCGGCGAGTACGCCGAGGCGGCCCGGGAGCTGGTGCGCGAGCGCGGCTGGACCGGCCCGGGTCACAGCTGGCTGCCCGAGGTGCCGGTGGACACCCCGCGCCCGGTCGGCCGCGACTTCCCCACCAAGTCCGGCCGGGTCCGCGGCCCGCTCTAGAGCTCGCGGAGTCGGCGGTGGAACCGAGCTGCGCGTGCCTGTTGTTGTCGAGCTGCACGGGAGGCCGGTCGCGGGCCGAGCTGAGCGTGCCTGTTGTTACCGAGCTGCACAGGAGGCCGGTCGCGGGCCGCCAGAACCTGCCTGGTGTGCAGCTCGGTAACAATCGCATTGGCGGCGGGCGCGCCGGCGGCGGCGGGGCGCGTTGGCGACGGTGGTGCGCGTTGGCGACGGTGGCGGCGGCGGGGCGCGCCTGCGGCGGCGGGCTCGCGCAGGCGCCTGCGGCGGCGCCCGGCCCCCGGCCCCAGGGGCAAGATCAGCTGGCGGCGTGGATCTCCTCGGCCCGCTCGGCCAGGGTCCGGGTGCCGCAGGGCCACCGGACCCCGAAGCAGGCGTGGCAGTCGCCGCTCGTGTCCGGGGTGTGCGCGAACAGCAGGGTGCGCCACAGGCGCGGGTTGCCCGCGATCGCGTGGGCGACGCCGTCAAGGTGTTGAGTCGACTCTTCCGCCTGGTTAGTCATCGGAACCCGAGCTCCGACGGGCCCTCGAGGTGCCGCGGCTGGCAGGGCAGGGCACGCCGTAGGGAATGACCGCACACCGCACCTCCCAGTGGTTGCGCTCTTCGCCCTCGGCACGGCGCGTCGGTTGAACGCGGTGGTGTGGGGCGCGCGGAGCGTCGTTCGTCGCCTGATTCTCGCATGTTGATCAATAACACCGGGCTAAAGAAGCCCTAAAGTGCCGCGAAGACGCCCTACTGGGCGAGCCCTTTTCGTGGCTCGGACGAGTCGGGCCGGCAAAATTCCCCCGGTCCGCCACGGAGCGTGGCAGAGTCTAC
Source organism: Pseudonocardia sp. Cha107L01 (assembly GCF_052566575.1). Lineage (NCBI taxonomy): Bacteria > Bacillati > Actinomycetota > Actinomycetes > Pseudonocardiales > Pseudonocardiaceae > Pseudonocardia > Pseudonocardia sp. Cha107L01. Next base: position 592,831 of record NZ_CP199579.1, on the reverse strand, counting down.
TCTATGGGCCACCAGTGTTATAGCAATCGCGGCTAGGTTCCCCGCCGTGCCGCACGTTCTGGTCATCGAGGATGACCTCAACACCCGCTTGGGGCTGGTTCAGGCCCTCGGCGCGTCGGACCATGCCACCACCTCCGCCGACACCGCGATGGCCGGGCTACGGGCGGCCATCCGGTACCGCCCGGACCTGGTGCTGCTCGATCTCTCCCTGCCCGATCTGAACGGGCTCGAGCTGCTCCCCATGCTGCGCGCGGCGGTCCCGGACATCCCGGTCATCGTGGTCACCTGCCACGACGAGGAGAGCAGGATGATCAGGGTGCTGGACGCCGGCGCCGACGACTACCTGGTCAAGCCGTTCGGGTTCGGCACGCTGCTGGCCCGGGTCCGCGCGGTGCTGCGCCGGGGCGGCCGAACGGAGCGGCACCGGCCGAACCTGGTGCTGGGCGGCCTGTCCATCGACCTGCGCGCGCGCACCGCCGAGTTGGACGGCCAGCCGCTGCCGCTGTCGCCGAAGGAGTTCGACCTGCTGGCCTACATGGCCAGCCGGGCCGGTCAGGTGATCAGCAAGCGGGAGCTGCTCGCGGAGGTCTGGCGCTCGCCGTACAGCCAGGCGGACAAGACGGTCGACGTCCACGTGTCGTGGCTGCGCCGCAAACTGCGGGAGAGCGGCAAGGCGCCCCGCTACCTGCACACCATCCGGGGTGTCGGGTTGCGGCTGGACGCGCCAGGGGCGTGAGCCGTGCGTGGCCAGCTGACCGGTGTGGTCGCGGTGCTGCTGGGCGTCTCGCTGCTGGTGTTGATGGCGCCGGTGCTCATCCTGACCAGGGCGGACTACCAGCACCGCGCGCTGTTGGACGCCGTCATCCGGGCGCAGGGTCTGGTGCCGGTCGCGGACACCGTGGCGGCCGGGACACTGCCCACCGAGCCGATGGACGCCGGGCTGGCGGTGTCGATCTACCGTCCGGACGGCCGGGTGTTCGGCGTGCCCGCGCCGCTGGACCCGAAGGTGCTGGCGGCCGCCCGCCGGGGTGCGGCCACGATCGGGCTGGACGGGCGGGTGGACGTGCTGTTGCCGGCGCGCGGGCCCGGTGGGGGGTCGTCCTCGGTGGTCCGGGTGGCGATGCCGGACTCCAGCTGGGAGCGGGCCGCGCTGGGCAGCTGGCTGCTGGTCGTCGGGCTGGCGTTGGCCCTGCTGCTCGGCGGGGTGCTGGTGGCCGAGCTACTGGTCCGCCGCCAGGTCGGCTGGCTGCACGCGCTGGGTGCCGGCGCGGAGCGCATCGCCGAGGGTGACCTGAGCGCCCGGATCCAGCCCGGCGGCCCACCGGAGATCCACCGGGTCGGCGCCGCGCTGAACCGGCTCGCGGTGCGGGTCGAGCACCTGATGGAAGCCCAGCGGGTGCGCTCGGCGGACCTCACCCACCGGCTGCGCACCCCGCTCACCGCGTTGCGGCTCGGGGTCGACGGGCTGCCCGACCGAACGGCCGCCGCCCGCCTGGACTCCGACCTCATCGCCCTCAGCCAGGCCGTGGACGAGGTGATCCGGACCGTCCGCTGGAGCCGCGAGCCCGGCGCCGCCGAGGCGGACCTGGTCGCGGTGGCCAGCGAACGGGTGCGGTTCTGGTCCGCGCTGGCCGAGGACACCGCACGGGTGATCGGCATCGGCGCGCCGGAGGAGCCGGTACCGGTGCGGGTGTCGCGGTCCGACCTGCGGGCCGCCCTGGACGCACTGCTCGGCAACGTCTTCGCGCACACCCCGAACGGCACGCCCATGTGGCTGATCGTGACGGTGGCACCGGACGGCGGCGGGTCGCTGATCGTGGACGATGCCGGGCCGGGTTTTCCGCCGGCCGCGCAGCTGGGGCGGGGGCGCTCCGGGGCCGGCTCCACCGGGCTCGGGCTGGACATCGTGCGGCGGATCGCGGTGGACTCCGGCGGCTCCATGACCATGGACCGCTCGCCGTTGGGCGGTGCCCGGGTCGAGCTCCGGCTGGGCGCACCCTTCCGCGAGGCCGGCTGAGCGCCGCGGCGGGTCAGCTCCGCAAGGCCGGCTGATCGCCGCGGCGGGTCAGCTGGTGGCCAGGACCCAGCTGCCGCGGATCGGGAACGACATCTCGCCGTCCGGGCCGGTGCTGGGGTTGCCGCCGAACTGCTGCACCTGAGCGGTCAGCAGCTGGTCGGCCGGGTCGGGGAGCACCAGCTGGTAGTCGGTGCGCTCCTTGGGTGGGAACACCGGGCTTCGACCGTCCACGGAGCCGCCGTTCGCCACCCGGTAGGAGAAGACCACGTGCCACGGGGCGGCCGCCACGTCGGTGGGCACGTTGATCCGCAGCGGCGCACCGGGCGGTACGGCGAGTTTGATCACCGCGTCCGGGTGGTTGGCGCACTGGGTGACCGCCAGGTCGCAGTACTGCGCCGGGCCGGTCGAGACGGTGCCGGCGGCCGAGCTGAACTCCACCGAGGGCGGTCCGCTCTGCCCGCAGCCGGTGAGCAGCGCGCCGCCGACCAGCGCAAACCCGATCAACCGGCTGGCGCGCGGGGGGACAGACATGGTCAGGACGCTCCCAACACCGGCTGCTCGCGGTGCCGGATCCACGGCAGCAGCGAGCTGCCCCGGCTGACCAGCACGGCCTGACCGCCGGTCAGCAGCACCGCCACGGTGATCGAGGTGAAACCGATCCAGTACACCGGTGGAAGTAGAACACCCAGCGCCCCGCCGAAGACCCAGGCCAGCTGCAGCACCGTCTCGGAGCGGCCGAACGCCGACGCCCGCGAGCGTTCCGGCAGGTCACGCTGGATCACCGCGTCCAGGCACACCTTGGCCAGTGCGCTCGCGGTGGACGCGAGCAGCGCGCAGACCGCTGCCACCGGTATCCCGGGCAACACCGCCACCGCGACCGCGCCCGCCACGCTGACCCCGACGCAGCCGAACACCAGCGCGTCCGAGCGGGCGAAGTCCAGCCGGGACCCGGCCCCGTTGCCGACGAAGCTGCCCACACCCGCCGCCGCGCCGACGATGGCCAGCAGCACCAGCTGGCGGGACGGGTCCTGGACGGTCTGCGCCTTGACCACGAACGCGATGAACAGCGTCAGGAACCCGGTGAGCACCCGGATCGCGCAGTTCGCCCACAGCGACACCACGACCCGGCGGCCCATCGGCTGCCGCTTGGCGCCGGCCGGCCGCCCCCGCATCGACGCCGGCACCTCGCCCTCGGTGTCCTCCACCCAGCGCGGGATGCGCAGGCACAGCCAGGCACCCAGCACGCACAGCACGGCGGTGTAGACCAGGGCGCCCTGGGAACCGGTGAGCTTGGCGAAGCCGGCCGCCCCGGCACCGAACACCGCCCCCGCGACCAGCCCGAACGTGGTCAGCCGGGAATTCGTGGTGACCAGCGTGATGGCCTCCGGCAGCACCCTCGGGGTGACCGCCGCGCGCAGCACGGTGAACGACTTGGACAGCACCATCACACCCAGCGCCGCCGGGTAGAGGCCCCAGTCGTTGAAGTGGAAGGCCATCACCAGGGCGAGCACGCCGCGCCCGACGAAGGACGCGGCCAGTGCCACCCGCCGGCCCTTCTGCAGCCGGTCCAGCAGCGGCCCGATGACCGGTGCCACCAGCGCGAACGGGGCGACCGTGATGAGCAGGTAGAGCGCCACCTTGGTCTTGCTCTCGGCGGTGGCGGCGGAGAAGAACAGCGTGTTGGCCAACGCCACCGCGATCGCCGCGTCGTTGGCGTAGTTGAGCATCGTGGCGTAGGTCAGCGCGGTGAGCCCGGAGCGCCCGGCGCCGTCGGCCTCGGCGGCCCGTTGGAACGCCCGCACGCCCTGTCCGGTGAGCTGCCGGCTGCGCCAGGCGGCCACCCGGGTGACGGTCAGCTTGCGCGGCATGGACGACTCGGCCCGGTGCGCGCTCGGCGTGTCGCCCTGCTCGGGCTCCGGCGCCGGTTCCGGGTCGTCGACATGCTGCTCGTAGTCGAACGGCTCGTCGTCACTCGCGTAGCGGTGCGGGTCGGCGGCGTACCGGGGTGCGTCGGTGTGGCGCGGGGCGTCGCTGTACCGGGGGAGGCTGGAGTGCGGAGGGTCGTCGGTGTAGTGGGCGTCGCGGGTGTAGCCGCCGGAGTAGTGCTGGTCGTCGGCGTAGCGCCCGTCGTCGGGATAGCCGCCGCTGTGGTGCGGCTCGCCGGCGTAGCGCGGTTCGTCCGCGTAGTACCGCTGGTCGCCGGGGTAGGCGGGCCCGTCGGTGCGGTCGGCCGGCGCGGGCTCGTCGGTGCGCAGCGGGTCACGGAGTGGCCCCCGGGTGTGCCCCCCGTCGACCGTCACCCACATCTTGCGGCGGCGCGCCCCGGAGGACCAGCCCGCGCGAGCCACCCGAGGCGGTTCTTCATCCCGGGACTTGCGCACCTGGCCATTGTTCCGCATCCGCCGCCCGGCGCGGCCACGAAGGACTAGCCCGGCCGGGTACCCGTTGGGCCGAGACGGGTGATCTTGTCGGATTCGCCCCGGGGTGCGCTGGGGTGCCGATCGCGCACCGAGGTCGACGTGAGTCTTGTTTTCCTTCGGGAGAACCGGACTGGTGTCGACCTGATCTTGAAAACCGCATGTCGGCGAGCCGCCCGCGCCTCAGGACACGAAGCCTCAGGACACGAAGCCTCAGGACACGAAACGGACCCGGAACAGGGTTGGCCAGAGCTTGCCGGTGAGCAGGAACTCGTCGGTGCCGGGGATCGCGGCGATGCCGTTGAGCACGTCGGTGCCGCCGCGCTGGTCGACGGGAAGCAGCCCGGCGGCGTCCACCACCGCGGTGACCGCCCCGCTGACCGGGTCGATCCGGACCAGCCAGTCGGTCCGGTAGACGTTCGCCCACACCGCGCCCGGTGTGCACTCGAGCTCGTTCAGCCCGGGCAGTGGCCGTCCGGCGACCCGCACGGTGAGCGTGCCCAGCGGAGCGAGGTCGGTCCCGGAGCGCACCCGGAGCACGTCGGTGCCGTCGCTGGCGATCACCCGGCCGTCCCCGGTGTGGCACAGCCCCCAGCCCTCGCCGGTCCACGGCACCTGGCGGACCGGCGTCAGGGTGGCCCGGTCCCACTCGAGCGCCACGCCGTCCTTCCAGGTCAGCTGCCAGATCCGGTCGCCGAGCACGGTGACCCCCTCGCCGTAGAGGTCGGCCGGCAGCGGGCTGGCGCGCTCCAGCCGGCCGGTGTCCGGGTCCAGCTCGCTCAGCCGCGACTTCCCGGCCAGCCCGGTGCTCTCGTACAGCACTCCGCCGTCGATCTCGAGACCCTCGGTCCACGCGGCGGTGTTGTGCGGCAGCGTGCCGAGGACCTCCGGGTGCAGCCGGGGTACCCCGGCTGCCAGGCCCTCGGTGATCGCCGTGGTGCTTGCTTCGGTGCTCGCTTCGGTGCTCGCCTCGGCCCCTTCGGAGCCGGTCGGCAGGCAGCCGGTCAGCGCACCGAGCAGCAGTACGGCGACCAGCACACGGGTCACCAGGGGGGGCATGCCGCCGAGAGTGGCACAATTGACCCCGTGATCTCCGCATCTCCCGAATACGACCGAGCCCCGGAGGAAGCTGTGCCGGCCCTGACGGATGCCGCCCCCTCGGTACCGACCGACCCCAGGCTGATGGCCTCGGTGGACGAGGCCCGTGCGGCGGCCGTCGAGCTGGCCGGCGAGGCGGCGATCCTGGGGTTCGAGGAGGTCCTCGGCGAGGACGAGCACTCCGCCACCTACTACTTCGCCGCCGCGCAGCCCGGCTACCGGGGCTGGCGGTGGGGGGTGACCGTCGCGGTCGGCGGCCCGGACGAGCGGGTCACGATCAGCGAGACGGTGCTGCTGCCCGGCCCCGACGCGCTGGTCGCCCCGCCCTGGGTGCCCTGGCAGGAGCGGGTCCGGGCCGGCGACCTCGGCGTCGGCGACCTGCTGCCGACCGACCCGGACGATGCCCGGCTGGTGCCCGGCTACCTGCACTCGGACGACCCGGCGGTGGAGGAGACGGCGCACGAGGTCGGTCTCGGCCGGCCCAAGGTGCTCAGCCGCGAAGGCCGGGTCGAGGCCACCGAGCGCTGGCGCGACGGCGACCACGGCCCGCGCGCCGACATGGCCAAGGCCGCCCCCGGCACCTGCGGGACCTGCGGGTTCTACCTGCCGCTCGCCGGCTCGTTGCGCGCCGCCTTCGGCGCCTGCGCGAACGAGTACGCCCCGGCCGACGGCGCCGTGGTGCACGCCGAGTACGGCTGCGGCGCGCACTCCGACGTCGAGTCCGACGGCGGCCCGCTGTCGCCGATCGGCGAGCTGGTCTACGACGACGGCGTGGAGCTGGAGCCCCGTTAGTGTCCCGGTGAACGCTGAGCGGTCCGAGCTGGTTCTAGATCCGTTCGGCACCGCCGCGCTGCGGGCCGGCACGCTTGCCGCCTGGGCCGACTCGCCGACCCGGTTCCGGGAGGACGCGAACGCCGAGGAAGACCTGCTGCTCGGCGGCTACGCGGACCGCTGGTTGGTCGAACTGGCGCAGAACGCCGCCGACGCGGCACAGCGCGCCGGTGCGCCCGGTCGGCTGCTGGTGCGGCTGGTCCCGGGTACCGGCGGCGGCCCGGTCGAGCTGTGGGTGGCCAACACCGGGGCGCCGCTGGACGCCGCCGGCGTGGCCGCGCTGGCCTCGCTGCGGGCCTCCACCAAGCGCGACTCGGAGTCGGTCGGCCGGTTCGGGGTCGGCTTCGCGGCGGTGCTCGGGGTGAGCCGCGAGCCGCGGATCGCCTCGTCCGGCGGCGGCGTGTCGTTCTCCGCCGCCCGGACCGCCGCCGAGGTCGCCGCCCTGCCCGGGGTGGCGGCCGAGGAACTGCGCCGCAGGGACGGTCGGCCGCCGGTGCTGCGGCTGTGCTGGCCGCTGTCCCCGACCGAGCCGGCGCCGCCGGAGGGCTACAGCACCGAGGTGCGGCTGCCGGTGGAGGGTGCCGGCACCGACCCGGGCGAGGTGCTCACCGGCGCCGAGTCCGCCGCCGCCGACCTGCTGCTCGCGCTGCCGTGGCTGGTGGAGCTCACCGTGATCGGCTCCGGCGGCACAGCGGTGGTGCACCGAAGGACCGACCACCCGGACGGCACGGTGACCCTGGAACCCGGTGCGGACCGGTGGCTGCTGGTCCGCCGCAGCGGTCGCTGGGACGAGCTCGCCGACCGGTCGGCCGGGCGCGCGGCGGAGGACCGGGCGGACTGGTCGGTGTGCTGGGCGCTGCCGCTGGACGCCGACGGCCGGCCGCGCCCGCTGGACTCCGACGTGTTGCACGCGCCGACCCCGAGTGACGAGCGGCTGGCGCTGCCGGCCCGGCTGCTGGCCAGCCTGCCGATGCAGCCGTCCCGGCGGCGGATCCGGACCGGGCCGGCCACCGACGCCGTGGTGGCGCGTGCCGCCGACGCCTATCGGGAACTCGTACTCACGGTGGCGCCGGCGGACCGGACCGAGCTCGCCCCGCGCCCCGGTTTCCCCCGTTCCGACCTGGACGCGGTGCTGCGGGCGGCGGTCGGCACCGTCCTCACCGACGCCGCCTGGCTGCCGACGGCGCTCGGCCCGGACGTGGCGCCGAAGGACGGTGTGCTGCTCGACCTGCCGGCGCCGGCGTCTGTGCTGACCGGGCCGCTGACCGGGCCGCTGACCGCGCTGCTGACCGACGTGGTGCCCGGCCTGCTCGCGGACAGCGTGGCCGGTGCGCCCCGCGCGGTGCTCACCGAGCTGGGTGTGGGCACGCTGTCGCTGGCCGGCCTCGCCGAGCGGCTGGCCGGGGTGCGGCGGGCGCCGGCCTGGTGGCGGAAGCTGTACGCCGCGCTGGCCCCGGCGGTGGACGGGCTGCCGTCGGCCCGCGACGAGCTGGCCGCGCTGCCGGTGCCGCTGGTGGACGGGCGCACGGTCACCGGCCCGCGCACCGCGCTGGCGCTCGCCGGCCTCGGAGCGTCCGGCGGCGGAACGGCCGGCGCGGGCGCGGGCCCCGGCAGCGGAACAGCCGGGCTGGCCGGTGCGGTGGCCGAGGTGCAGCTGCCCGGTCTGCGCATCGTGCACCCGGACGCGGTGCACCCACTGCTGTACCGGCTGGGTACCGCCGAGGCGGGGCCGGCCGAGCTGCTGGACCACGACAGCGTGGCCGAGGCGGTGACCCGGTCGGTGGCCGAGGCCGAGGACGGTGTGGACACCCGGGCGCTGGTCGGCCTGGTGCTCGGGCTGCTCGCCGAGGTGGAGACCGGGCCGGACACGCTGGCCGCCCGCCCGTGGCTGGCCGGGCTGGCGCTGTCGGACACCGACGGCGAGCCGTGCCGGGCCGACGAGCTGATGCTGCCGGACGCCGTGCTCGCGCCACTGCTGGAGCCGGGCACCCCGATCGGCGTGCTGGCCGCCGAGCTGGCCGACGGCTGGCCGAGGCGGGTGCTCACCGCGGTGGGCGTGCTGGACTCGTTCGCGCTGGTGGTCGACGACAACGCCACCGAACCGGACCACGACCTGGCGGACGAGGAACTCTGGTGGGACGCCGCCGAGGAGCGGCCGTCCCAGCTGGTCGCCGTCCGGGACCTGGACCTGGTGGCCGACGACGCCTGGCCGGCCGCGCTGCGGGTGCTCGCCGCCGACCCGCACTACCGGCCGGCGCTGCGGGCTCCCGGCGGGTACACCGCGTGGTGGCTGGCCCGGCACGCCCGGTTGGCCGGTCGCCGGGCCCGGTACTGGCGACTGCCGTCCGCCGGCTCGCTGGCCGGGCTGTTCGACACGGTCCCGGCCGCCGTGCGAGACGCGGTCGGCGACGACGGGCTGCTCGCGGTGATCGGTGTCCGCGGTGACGCCACGGTGGCCGACACCGCCGATGCAGCCGACCTGATCACCCGCCTCGGCGACCCCGAGCGCACCCCGGACGCCGCGCTGACCTGGGCCTGTTACGCCGAGCTTGCCGACGCCGTGCTGGCCGACCGGGTCGAGGTCGGTGAGCTGGATCCGCCGGAGCGGCTGCGCGCGGCGGACGGCTCGGTGCTCGAGGCCGACCACGCCGTGCTGCTCGACCGGTCCTGGCTGGCGCCGGCGCTGCCCCCGGGGGAGACGGTGGCCGGCCGGCTGGACGTCGACGGTGTCGAGGCGCTGGCCGACCTGCTCGACCTGCCGCTGGCCTCCGAGGTGGTGGCCGGGCGCGTGGTCGACCCGGGCGGCGCGTCAGGCTCGCCGGCCGCCGGTTCGGCCGGCCCGGGTGGCTCGGGTGGCCCGGCCGGCCGGGAGGTTGCCTGGGCGGCGCTGCCCGAGGTGGTGGCGGTCTGCGCGGTCCTCCGGGTGCCGGTACCGGACGGCTCGCTGTGGCTGCACGAGCGGCTGACCGTCGAGCTCAGCCGCCCGGAGGTCCGCCGGCTGGACGTGCCGGTGTGGTGGCAGGACAACCGCTGGCACGCCAGCGACCCGGTGCGCGCGCTGCTCGCGGCCCGGTCCGAGCTCAGTCCGTGACCCGCTGGGCACCCCGGCGGCCGGTGCGGGCGGCCCAGCGCTGCCACCGGAAGACCGAGTAACCCAACACGCCGAGGACCCAGCCGCACAGCGTGGTGTCGAACCAGATGTCGAGCGGGCGGCCGCCGGTCAGGTGTGCGATCAGCAGCCCTGCCCACACCAGGAACCACACCGCGGTCATGGCACCGACGATCCGGGTGGTCTCGACCAGCCGAGCTGGCGGTGGCGGTGGGTCGTACACATCGCACACGCTACGCCGACCGGCTGACCTCGCTATCCCGGCGGTGGACGGGTTAGGGGAGCCACAGTCGTACCGGATGCGGCCACCTGTGGGACAGTGTTCCGCCGATCAGGCGATGGATGTCACCCAGCGTGGGCACAGGAGCATGATGCGCCGCTTTCGTAAGGTAAGCTAAGGACATGGAGCTCGTCCACGACACCGGCTCGGACCTCGCCGGACAGCTGCGGCTGTCGGTGGTCCGGCTGAACCGTCGGCTCCGCTCGCAACGTACCGACGAGATCGTGTCGCTCACCCAGATCTCGGCGATGGCCACGCTGCACCGCTGCGGGTCGATGACGCCGAGCGAGCTGGCCGCCTCTGAGCGGGTCCGGCCGCCATCGATGACCAGGGTGATCGCGGCGCTGGAGGAAGCCGGCTGGGTCTCCCGGCGGGACCACCCGACCGACGGGCGCCAGTCCATCATCGAGCTCAGCACCTCGGGTGCCGCGCTGTTGGCCGCCGAGGTCACGGCCAAGGAACGCTGGCTGAACAAGCGGTTGGCCGAGCTCACCGACTCGGAACGGGAAACCCTGGCCAGGGCTACCGAGATCATCGACAGAATGGCGGGCGCCTGACAAAGTGACTGAGCTGCGGACCCCGAAAACCCTGCCCACCCGCAGCACGGTCGTACCCGCGACCCCGGCACCGGAGCGCCCGCCGCCCGTGCCGCCCGACGCGGCGACGTCAGACCCTCCCGCGAACCTCGCGGCTGATCCCGCGACCGGGGCTCCGGTGGACGGTGCGACGGATCCCCCGGTGCCCCTGCCGGAGTTGTCCAAGCTGGAGCTGTCCGAGCCGGAGTTGCTCCCGGAGCGCCCGGTGCCGGAGCGCGCCGGCATGTTCGCCTCGCTGCGGGTGCGCAACTACCGCTTCTACGCCGGCGGCCAGGTGGTCTCGCTGGTCGGTACCTGGATGCAGCGCATCGCGCAGGACTGGCTGGTGCTCGACCTCTCGCACAACAGCCCGGTCGCGCTCGGCGTGGCCAGTGCACTGCAGTTCACCCCGACATTGCTGTTCTCGCTGTGGGGCGGCGTGCTGGCCGACCGCTACGACAAGCGCCGGATGCTGCTGATGACCCAGAGCGGCATGGGACTGTGCGCGCTGGTGCTCGGCCTGCTCGACGTCGGCAACCTGGCGCAGCTGTGGCACGTGTACCTGCTGTGCCTGTTGCTCGGCGTGTTCTCCTCGATCGACGTGCCGGCCCGGCAGGCGTTCGCCTCCGAGCTGGTCGGGCCCGGGCAGGTGGGCAACGCGGTCGCGCTGAACTCGATGACGTTCAACACCGCGCGCATCGTCGGGCCCTCGGTGGCCGGTCTACTGATCACCGCGATCGGCACCGGCTGGGTGTTCCTGCTGAACGCGGCGAGCTTCGTGGCGGTGCTCAGCGGCATGCTCGCGATGGACCCGAAGCAGCTGTTCCGGTCCCCCCGGGTGCCCAGGGCGCGCGGTCAGCTGGTCGAGGGGCTGCGCTACGTGGCCGGGCGGCCGGTGCTGATCGGCGTGCTGGCCCTGGTGTTCGTGGTGTCGACGCTGGGCATCAACTTCTACCTCACCCTGCCGCTGCTGGCCCGCAACGTGTTCCACGGCGACGCGGCGAGCTACGGGATGCTGACCACGGTGCTCGCGGTCGGCTCGCTGATCGGCGCCTCGTTCGCGGCGCGGCGGGTCGGCCGGCCCCGGCTACGGCTGGTGGTGGGCGCGGCGCTGGTCTTCGGCGTGCTGGAGACGGTGGCCGGGCTGATGCCGACGCTGGTGTCCACCGCCGCGGTGCTCGTGCCCACCGGGCTGGCCTCGCTGGTGTTCACCACGGCGGCCAACTCGAGTGTGCAGCTGTCCATCGAGCCGTCGATGCGCGGGCGGGTGATGGGTCTGTACATGCTCGTGTTCCTGGGCGGTACGCCGCTGGGCGCGCCGCTGCTCGGGCTGCTCGGCGAGAAATGGGGCGGCCGGGCGCCCACCGTGGTGGGTGGCGCGGCGTCGGTGCTCGCGGTGGTGGTCGTCGTGCTCGTGCTGCGGCGGACGCTGCGCCGCCGTGATCGGGCCCTGGCCGGCTCGGGTGTGACCTCGACCGCCGGCTGAACCGGCGAGTTCCACGTCAGTCCGATTTGATCATGATGAAGACCGGATCCCGGTGGAACCTCGGCGCTGTCCGAGGCCGTGTCTCGGTCGCCCGCACCGGCCGGTGTCCCTCTGTCGGGGGTTGATCCGCGACGGGGTCTTGCGTGGAAAGGAAGGCTAGGCTAACTTAATACACGTCGCTTCGTGGTGGGAGCGGCGCGTCAGTTCGGGAACGTATCGGGGCCTCGTCCGGCAACCTCACTGGGCGGGGCCCCGATGCATATCACGGCATATCGCCCGCGTGTCACCCGCCGATCGGCGCCAGGGAGCCCCGCGCCGAGAACCCGTCGGCGACGACCGCCGCGAGCCTCAGGTAGGCCTCCCGGGTGGCCGGCTGCAGCAGCCCCGGGTCGATCAGCCCGCCGGAGTACAGGTGCGGGTCGGCCGGGATCTCGACCACGTCCTTGCAGCGCTCCGAGAAGTGCTGGTAGAGCTGGGCGCGGTCCACCCGGTTGCTGCCCCGGTCCAGGCACAGCACCAGCACGGCTTCCTCGGCGAGCCGCTCGTGGCCGTGCGCCAGCAGCCAGTCCAACGTCTTGCTCGCGCGGCTCGCCCCGTCCACGGTCGGCGAACCGACCACGATGAGCCGGTCCGCCAGCTCGAGCGTTCCCCGCATGGTGGAGTGCACCAGGCCGGTGCCGGAGTCGGTGATCACGATGTCGAAGAACCGCGCCAGCGCTCGGCACACCCGCTGGTACTCCTCGCACCGGAACGCCTCGCCCATCGCCGGGTCCTGCTCACCGGCGAGTACCCGCAGTCGGCCGGCCAGCGTGGTGAACTCGCCGAGCTGGCTGAGCGACTTGATCTTGTCCAGGCTGGCTAGCAGGTCCCGGACGGTGACCGAGGCCGCTCCGCTGAGCCGGTCGGCGAGGGTGCCGGCGTCCGGGTCGGCGTCCACCGCGACGACCCCGTCGCCCCGGTACTCGGCCAGCATCAGCCCGAGGCATGCCGCCACCGTGGTCTTGCCGACCCCGCCTTTGATCGAGGTGACCGCGATCTGCCGGGCGCCCGCCATCGGGCGGCGGACCCGGTCGAGCAGTTGCAGCCACTCGCGTTCGGCGGCGCCGATACCCGGGTTGACCCGGCCGCCGGTGACGGAGTACACCGCCTTCCGCCAGCCGATCCGGGGCACCTCCTGGTCCGGCGAGACGATCTGCTCGTGCCGGATCGCGTCGGCGGTGAGCCGGCGCCGCGGCTCCAGCTCGGGCAGTGCCGGGACCTTGGTGACCGGTGCTTGGGTGGTGAGCGATGCCTGGGTGGTGAGCGATGCCTGGGTGGTGGCCGGAGCCTGGGTGGTGGCTGGCGCTCGGGCGGGGGCCGGTTCCTGCGCGGCCGGCGCGGGTAGCTGGGTTGCGGGTGGCTGGAGTGCGGGTGGCTGGGCCGCGGGTGGCCGGAGTGCGGGTGCGGCGGTCGCCGGACCGGTCGGTTCGGGAGCGGCCGGGTGGGGCGCGGCCGGCCGTTCGCGGCCGATGACCGGCTCGACCGACAGTCCGGACCCGCCGACCCCGGTGCCGACGGCCGCCGAGAGGGCGGCTCGTCCCGCCGGGGGCACCGCACCGCCGGGCTCGGCCGACGGGGACGGCTGCTCGAGCGAGGTCCACCCGGACCGGGGCGCTCGGTTGGTCGAGGGTGTGCGCCGGTCGGACGGCCTCGCTGGTGGCTCCAATGCCTGCGGGAAGGACGGCGGCTGACCGGGCGGCAGCCACGATTCGGACGGCGTGCGCGGGCCCGGCGGACCGAGCGGCAGCCGCGGCGCCGGATGGGCACCGGTCTGCTCAGAGCGCCCGGGTCCCGACTCGTCCCGGTAACCGGGCTCGTCCCGGTAACCCGGCTCACCCCGGTAACCGGGCTCGTCCCGGTAACCCGATTCCCTCCGATGTCCGGGATCGCCTCGGTGTCCCGGTCCGGCGCCGCGGTCCGGCCCGGTGCCCCGGCCCGGCCGGAACGGGCGGCCCGGCGCGGGGCGGCGCACCGGCGGCAGCCACGGCGGCAGTGCGGCGAACGGGTCGTCCGCTTCGGTGCGGTTGGCCGGTGCGGGTGCGGAGAGCAGCCCGCTCGGCGGTACCGGTGACCGGCGGGCCGGCCGGCCAGGGCGGTTGGACTGCTCGGAGCTCGGCTCGGCGGCCTCCCAGGGCAGGATGCTCACCGGGCGGCGGCCGGCCGGCCGGGCGGCGCCGGAGCGGTCACCCCGATCCTGGGCAGCGCCGGCAGCGCCGTTGTCGGTCACCTCGGGGTGGTTCTCGGACTCGGTCATGAGCAGAACTCCTTCCGGCTCACGGCTCGCCGACCTGGCCGTCGGTGGTGTCACCGGCAACCAGCCAGCGCCCGTCGAACTGGCGGACGAGCAACAGGTATCGGGTGGTGCGGTCCCCGGGTGCGGCGGCCGCGCCGGCCGGGGCGGGCCGCTCCGAGGTGCGGTAACCCACCAGGTAGCCCCGACGGGTGTCGGTCGGTTCGCCGTTGACCTGGACCACGTCGGTGACCGTGACGGCGCTGGTGTGGCCGGCCGGGGGCGGCGCGAGCACGAGTACCCCGACCGTGTTGGGCGGTGTGCTGGGCGCCGCGTACGGGGTGGCCCTGCGGTTGGTGGTGCCGGCGTCGCTGCCCCGCAGGCTGTACGCGGCGACGACGTAGGCACTGGCCACCGCGCGCGGGTCGGCGAAGTCGACGGCCGGGTCCGGGCCGGCCGGCACCGCGCCGGGGCGCACCGGCGCGGCGCCCAGCGTGTCCCGGTCGGCGGGGCTGAACGTGCCCTGATCCGGCGTCCAGGCCGACGACGGGTCGTGGTCGGGGCCGGCGACCATCAGCCAGATCCCGCCCAGCAGGACGGCGATGGCCACTCCGGCGACCAGTGGCAGGCGTGTCAATCCCATGATCACTCCGCGAAGCTCACGTGTACGTGGTCGTAGTGACCACCGGTTGCGTCCCGCACGTTGTAAACCCCGCCGCCGCCGTAGCGCTCGCCCCAGCCGCCCTGGTCACCGGTGCTCGGGTCCCAGTACCGGCCCTGCCAGATCAGGTAGCTGACGTGCAGCGCGGCCGCGTTCGTCCGGAACCAGTTCGCCACCCGCCAGCCCTGCGACAGCGGCGCGCCCTGTGCGAAGCTCCCCGCCGCGCCGGGGAACAGGTCGCAGGCGCGGCCCTTGGCGTGGTCGCTGCTCGGGTTCCAGGCGTGTGCGTCCCAGCAGCTGGCCCGGCTGACCGACGGTCCCTGGTGGTAGTCGCCGAACGCGGCCGCCTCGGCAGCCAGCCCGTAGCGGGTGGCGGCGGTCAGGCAACCCGAGGTGGTCGGGTCGTGCTGGGTGCAGCCGGTCCTCGGCCCGAGGAACGCGGCCGGCGCGGCGGGCAGCGCGGCGGTGGTGATGCCACCGACGGTCACCGCGCCGCCCAGGCCACCGGGACCGGCGACCGACGCCGGTGCGATCCGCGCGTCAGCGCCGGCGACTGCCGCCTGGGCCTGGACCGCGCCCAGCGCCCGCACCTCGTCCGGAGCCGGCCGCACGACCGGAGTCGGAGCCGGTGCCGGTGCCGGTGCCGGCGGAGGTGGCTGGGGCAGCGGCGGCGGTTCCACCGGGGCGCTGAACTGGGCCACGAACTGGTGGATGTGGTTGAGGTAGCGGTTGATCAGGTTCACGCAGGCGCCGCCGCAGCCCGCCTCACCGGGTCTCGGGACGCCGGCGGAGCTGCCGGTCACCCGCCCGCAGCCGGCGATGTGGCAGACCAGCATGGCGTCCAACGGCGAGGTCGGCTTGCCGGTGGCCCGCAGGTGCCCGGTGACGGCGCGCAGGTTCGCGCACACCCACGGGATGGTGACCCGCAACTGGGTCTCCGGCTGGTAGATGTCCGAGCTGGCCGGCGGCGGCGAGGACGCCCACTGCTGCCCGCCGGCGACGACCCAGTTGCGCTGGTTGATCTGGTACAGCCCGGCGGCGCCGCCGTTGCTGTCGTTGCTCCAGGCGTGCGGGTTCCAGCCGGACTCGGCCATCACCTCGGCGACCACCCACACCGGCGGCAGCTCCGGGCACTGGTTGCGCACCACGTCGTCGATCACCGGCAGCATCTGCTTGGCCAGCTCCGGGACCTTGGCGGGGTCGACCCCGGTGAGCCCGGGCCCGGCGTCGTCCCCGGCGGCGGTCATGATCAGCAACGTCAGCAGGGCGGCCATCGCCACGGCGACAGCACCGAGGCCGCGCATCCACCCTGCTGTCCGGAGCATCGTTCACCGCGCCGAATGCGCATGGGCCGGACGGCCCGTCGGTATCGCCGAACCGGGGTCGCTCGGTCCGCCCGCGCCGTTCGGGACCAGCCCGGACACCGCCCCCACCGCCGAGGCGGCGCCGAGCACCTGCCCGATCGAGCCGTAGCCCGCCGCGCCGTCGACCGGGCCGGACCCGGCCGCCCGCCGGCCGGGCGCGAACGCGCCGTCGGTGTCGTAGAGCGCCTGCTCACCCGGGGTCAGCCGCAGCGAGACCGGCAGCCCGATCCGCTCACCCGACTTGATCAGGTACTTGCCGCGGCCGGGGTGCAGCGCGCCGCCGACCCAGGTCGGGGACGCCGCCCACGAGGTGACCAGGGCCGCCTCGCCCTCGGACAGCGGGGTGATCCGGCGCAACAGGTCCAGTTCCTGCTCGGCCATCCCACCGAGCACCAGGGTGGCGTTGCGGGCCACCATGCCGCGCGCCTTCGCCCGGTCCGTCGCGGTGGCCAGCGTCTCCAGGTCGTCCATCGAGTGCGTCACCTGGAACGAGATGACGCCGCGGTGGCGGTTCAGCCGGGTGATCCGGTCGGACCGCTCCACCAGCCCCGGAGCTACCCGCAGCGCCCGCCACAGCTCGTCCTGCACCACGGCCACCGAACGCTGCTGGCCGTTCCCCTTGGCGCCGTCGACGACCGCGGTCGACCAGGCCCAGGAGCACAGCATGCCGGCGGCCAGCGCGTCGTCGTCATCGTCGTCCAGCGCCGACAGGTCCAGCGACACGGCCGGCGTGGCCAGGTCGGAGGTGATCGTGGAGGGCCGGTCGAAGATGCCGCGCAGGGTGCCGTCGCAGAGCAGTGCGAGCGTGTTGACCAGCTCGCGGACCGCGCGGCGGTACCCGGCGGCACCGGGGCTGGCCACGATGCCGCGCAGCTCCTCGCTGCCCTCGGACAGCGCGCGAAGCACGTCCGGCACGATCGGCTCGCCCGGTGCGGACTGCCGGGCGCATGCGGTCACCGAGGAGTCCAGTGCGGCGCCCAGCAGCCGCCGCTCGGTGACGTCCACCTCGCCGCGGCGCACGATGGAGACCAGCGCCTCCAGCAGCGTCAGCCGGCGTACCCGGACCGTCTCGGCGAGCCGCTCGCGGGCCGACCCGGTTGCCGCCGCCAGCTCCGCCCGCAGCGGGCCGGCGTCCAGCGGGTTCAGCGCGTGCAACCCCCGGCCGACCCGCCAGACGGCGCCACCCAGTGCTTCGACCAGCGGGGTGTACTCGCCCTTGACGTCCCCGGGCACCACCGCGATCCCACCGAACGCGACGAGCCCGGTGAGCATCCGCTTGATGATCGCCGACTTGCCGATGCCCGGCTGGCCCTGCACCCATACCCCGGTGTTGGACACCAGGCCGTGGCGCAGCCACTCCGCCGGGTCCAGCCCGACCGGTTCGGCGGTCAGCAGGTGCCGGCCGATCGGCACCCCCCGGACCGAGCTGCCGGAACTGACCGCGAACGGGAACAGACCGCAGAGCTGGCTGCTGGTGCCGGCGTAGAGGGTGCCGCCCTCGACGTGCGGGGCGCGGCCGCCGCCGGCGACCGGCCAGCCCCAGGCCCTGGGCACCGGCCGGCCGAACAGTCCGTCGTAGTTGGTCATCGCCGGCTCACCGACCCCGGCCGCGGCTGGCCAGCTCGGTCGGGTTCAGGCCCACCCCGAGGCTGGCGCCGAACCCGCATGCCTGGGCGCCCCACAGCCGACGCAGTCGCAGCTTGGCCGCGCCGGCCCGCTGCTCGACGTCGGCGATGGCCCCTGGCACTTCCGACGGGTCGGTGACGGTGGTGGTCACGTACACGGTGAGCCGGCCGACGCCGGCGCCCTCGGCCTCCTCGCGGGCGGCCGCCACGGCGCGGTCCCGGTCGTCCCGGTCGCGCTGCGTCTCGTCGCGGCGGGTGCGCTGTGACCAGGCCCGCCGCATCTGGCCGGCGGTGACCTCGCTCTCCACCCGGGCGGCCGCCTGGTCGGCGGGGTAGGGCAGGTACAGCAGGCTGACCCGGCGGGAGTACGGACCGGGGGCCAGCAACGGCACCAGCACCCGCGCGCTGACCGCCTGCCGGGGAGCCTCGCGCAGCGCCCAGGACACCGAGATGCCCGAGTCGTGCTGGTAGGTGTCCCAGGTTTCGTTGGCCGCGATCGGGGCGGCCTGCGACCACTGCTGCAGCTGCTGCTGTTCGCCCTGGCGCGCGATCTCGTCCCGGGACGCCGGGTCGAACGCCGAGCGCATCCGGGAGGTCAGGCTGGAGACGGACTCCCGGCCGAGCACCGCGACGCCGCAGGAGGACAGGCCGGCCTCCAGCCCCGGCAGCCACCGGGTGACCTCGGCGACCGAGGCCAGCAGGTCCGGCGGGCGGGGTGCGGCGCGGGACGGGTCCAGCGTGACGGTGACCCGGGTGTCGGTCTGCGCCGAGGTCGACGGGGAGAGCTCGATCAGCTCCCGCATCAGGTTCCGGGCCGCAACCGGGGCGTCCGGGGCGAGCCGCCCGCGCAGGTAGTCGGTGTCGGCCAGGCCGCCGGGTGCGCTGTCCACGGTGACCGCGACGTGCCGGATCACCGGCCGGTGCCCGAGGTCGGCCAGCCAGGCGCCCCAGCAGGCCACCCACTCGTCGGCGCTGGCCCGGTCCGCCAGGTCCAGCCCGGCCGGCGCACAGCGCAGCACGGCGGACAGGGTGCCGGTGTGCCGGTCCAGCACCAGGGCCTGCCGGCCGCCGCGCCCGTCGTCGGTGTCCAGCGCCACCAGCGGGGCCAGCGGGCCGGGCAGGTCGTGCGCACGGGGGTGCTCGGTGAGCAGGCCGCCGGACAGCTCGGTCCAGCCCTTGGCCCGTGCGGTGGTGAACCGGAACCGCCGCGTCATCGCCTCGGCCGCCGTCGAGCCGCCGGCCCGGACGGTCACCGCGAGCACCACGAGGATCGAGACCAGGGCCAGCCCGACGGCGGCCTTGGGTGCGACCGAGGCGGCCAGCACCGGGGCCAGCACGGTGGCGAACACGATGCTGGTCTGGGCCGGCCCCAGCGAGCCGACGCCCCAGCCGCGCTCGGGCCGCCAGTGCCCGTAGAGCCGGGGCTCGGGGCGCTGCTCGGGGTAGCTGCTCATCGCCGGGCTCCTCGCGTGCTCGCGGTCGGGGTGAGAGTTGCGATCGGGCCGGCGGCGGGCTCGACGTAGCGGGGGATCTGCTGGGTCAGGCCCCGTTCGAACGGGGACGGCGGCGTGCTTTCCGCGGGCGGCGCGCTCCCCGCGCGCGGGGACACCCCGGCAGTGGTCGCCCTGGCTCCGGCGATCGCGCCCGGCGAGTGGACCGGGCCGGCCCCGGTGATCAGCCGCTGGTGGCTGCCCGGGCCGGCGTTCTCCATGAAGGTGGCCAGCTGCACCGATGCCGAGGTGGCGCTGCGCGAGTTGAGCCGGATCGCGCCGACCGCGCCGGCCATCGCGTCGCCGGACAGACCGCCGGTGGAGATCCGCACCGAGGACCAGGACAGCAGCCGCAGCGACATCGGCAGCGCGGCCACCCCGAGCGCGAGCACCACGATGCCGGCCAGCACGGTGCTCACCCCGGGGCCGCCCGGCTCCGCCAGCTGCGTCAGGTACTGCTCGCCGACCGCGTGGATGAGGGCGGCGGCCGGCTTGTACACCACCATGGCCAGCGCCCACGGCATCAGCTTGGACAGCCAGTTGCGGGTGATCGCGGTCAGTGAACCGGCGGCGGCCAGAGGGAGCGTGGCCGCCACCGCGAGCAGTGCGACCTGCCGCAGCGCCATCGCCATCCACTGCGCGGCGGCCAGCGCCAACACCACCACGGAGAGCAGCAACAGCAGGAACGGCTCGGCCAGGCCGCCCCGGCGGGCGGTCAGCGCCTCCCGCATCGTGGTGCCGAAGTCGACCGCCGAGGTGCCGAGCAGGTTGGTGGCCAGCACGTCGCCGGCCCACAGCGCGCCCTGGAGCACGGTGACGCCGAGCGCGGCGGCCACCGCGAACTTGACCAGGCCGCCGAACACCGCGAACAGCGGCTCGCCCCGGCGCATCACGATGATCCGGATGGACTGCGCCAGCACCGAGGCGGTCAGTACCAGCAGCAGTACCGGGCGCAGTGCGTTGTGCGCGCCGAGCACCGCCGGCTGCAGCAGTGAGGTACTGGGCACCGTCCACCAGCTCGCCGCGTCGCCGACCAGGGTGGCGGCGGCCCGGGCGGCGGACTCCACGATCGCGGCGAACGAGGGTCCTGGCGCGCCGTCGGCGAGCAGCGCGGCGGCGGCGTGCGCGGTGCCGATCACTGGGTCACCGCGCCCGCGAACGCGCTGACCAGCACGGCGGCCAGCGAGGCCAGCGTCAGGCCGCCGAGCACCCAGAGCGAGCCGAGCAGTCCCTCCTGGGCCAGCCCGCCGCGGTGCCGCCGGCCGATGATGATCATTCCGGCGCAGACCAGGATCCCGGTGATGCCGACGGCCAGCACGCCCCACTTGAGCCAGCCGATGAGCTCGTTGGCCAGCTCGTTGATACCCGGCGGTGCCTGTGGCGGCGGGTTCGGCGCGGTCCCGGTCGGGGTGACGAGGGCGGTGCGAGCGGCGATCATCAGCGTCCTCCGGGGGCGGCGGCTGGAGCGAGCGAGCGGTCGACGGCGGTGTGCGGGCCGGTGCTGGTGACGGCGGGGTAGGCGCCGGTGCCGGTGACGGCGGCGTGTGGCCCGGTGCCGAGGAGTGCGGCGTGTGGCCCGGTGCTGCCGACTGCCGGGTAGGCGCCGGTGTTGGCGGCGACGGCCTGGTTCGGGACGGCCTGGTTCGGCAGGGTCCGGTCGGGCAGGGCGCGGGTGGGCAGGGTGCGACCGATCGGCCCGGTGGTCCGGTTGGCCGGCGGTGGGGTGTGCGGGCCGCCGGGGCGGGCGCCGGTCAGCAGCCCGGAGCGCAGCACCGCCTCCGCGAGCCCGGCGAGCGCCTCGCCGTAACCGCGCAGCGCCTTGGGCAGCTGGTCGGCGGGGCACTCGGACAGTCGGGCGGCCTCCCGCAGGGGGTCCGTGAGCTCGCGCCAGTGCACCACGTACGGCACCACGACCAGCGCGCTGACCTGCGGTTCGATCATCCGCAGCCGGGCCCGCAGCGGACCCCGGATCGGCGCCGGCTGGTCCGCGACGACGGCCAGCACCGGGCGCGGCCGGCTGTTCGACGCCAGCCAGGCGATCACCGTCGCGGCCTGGTGCAGCGAGCCGCCGGTGGAGCGGGCGACCAGTACCTCGACGCCCTGGTCGGCGGCACGGCCCCGGTCGTAGCCGCGCAGCGCGGTGGCCAGCGTGGTGGTGCCGACGCCCCCGCCCACGCCGGCGAGCCGGGGCGCCCGCAGCTGGCTCATCCGACACCCACGACGTCATCGACGTCATCGAGGTCCTCGGCGAGGTCGGCGTTCTCGTCGGCGTGATCGGCGGAGTCCTCGCCGTCCTGGTCGAGCTGCTCGTCCCAGGTGTCCACCACGAGCCGGCCCTGGTCGCGGGTGATCGGCACGGTCATCCGCACCCAGTAGGAGTCCAGGCTCTTCCAGCCGCGCGCGGTGGGGGCGGGCGCGACCGCGGGCACCCCGGCCACCTCCAGCTCACCGGCCGGGGCGGGGTCGGCCGGCTGCCCGACCGCGCGGTACGGCGTGACCCGCACCCGCACGTCGACCACCACCCGGCCGTCGCCATCCGGGTGCACCGCGCCGGGCAGCGAGAACTCCGCGCGCTGGCGCCCCTTGCCGGACCAGCCGAGCAGCGCGGCACTCCCCACCACGTCGGAGGGCAGGTACTGGGCGAGCACCTGGCCTCGGCGGTCCGGGGAGGCCTCGTCCCAGGACAGGTAGTCGGCGGCGAACGCACCGGCCAGCGCGGCGGCCTCCATCGGGTTCAGCGGCGCGACCGGGTCCAGCCAGGTGGTGGCGCCGTTGGCGAAGGCGGCGTCGGCCGGCACCTCCGGGGCCGGGAAGCCGATCGGCGTGGCGGCCACCCTGGACTCCGGGCTGGCGGCCGGTTCGGGCAGCTCAGGGTCGGTCGAGGTGGCACGGGGCTTGGCGGCGCGGCGGCGGCCGTTGCGGACCCGACGGGACTCTCGGGGGGAGTCGGCCCGGTCTGAGTCAGCCGGGTCGGCCTCCGGGTTGGTCTGGAACGGCTGCTTGTCGTCAGCGTGGGTGAGCAGCGGCATCCAGGTGGTGGGCAGCTCGGCACCCGGCGCGTCGGGCACCGGGGGAGCGGCGGGTATCGGGGCGGCCGGCGGGGCGGGGAACGCGGCCGGCGCGGCGGACGCGGCGGCCGGGGCCGGGAACGCGGCGGCCGAGCGGGGCGGCGGGGCGGCGGCCGGGGTGGCCCAGCTGGCCGGCGGATCGGGCTGCCCGAGTACCGGATCGGTCGGGTCGGTGCCGTTGACCGGGAACGCGGGCCAGCCGCCGAACGGGTCGCCGGTCGGCAGCGCGGGAGCGGGGTTCGAGCCGGTCGAGTCGACCCCGGCCGGCCACCAGGCGCTCGACGCCGGAGGCCGGAAGGAGGCCTCGCGCCTGCGTCGGAACATGGCCGCTCCTCATCCGTAAAAAGACACGCTGACTAGCCCTCACCCCGTCGGGGGACGGGCCTCGGGTGGTGCTGGAGATTGGTTCGTCGGTCCGGAGGTACTTCGGTTGCGGGGGCTGCCGTGCCTGGATACCCCCGGACCGACGGGCTTTGGGTCTGTCAACAGCGCCATGTCGACGTGCGGAGCCGTCACTGTCCGCGGTCAATCCCGGCGCCGGCTGGCACTTTCCGTCACCGGGACTGACGAAAACGACTATAGGAACGGCCGTCCAGCGAGATGGGCGGAATGGTCGCGAGCGTTTGCAATCGCGAATGTTCCGCGCTCAGGTCTTGACAGCCGGGACCGGTGCTACCGGGCTCGCACTGACTTCGGCAGCGGCCAGGTGTGTACCGGGGCGTTGTTGCCCATGCCGTCCAGGTAGCGCTCGAGCATGCCCCGGATCGCGTCCGGCCGGTCCATGCCGCGGCGTTCCAGCGCGTCCACGGTGCGCTGCTGCCAGCCGGCTCCGGTGCACCGGGCCCGGCAGCGCTGCTCGATCACCTCGAGGTACCGCCGGGACACCGCGTCCGCGACACCCCACTGCGCGAGGCCCTCGGCGGCCATCGGCAACAGCCGCCGCAACACGAGCTCGTCCGGACTTACCCAGCCCTCTTCCGGCCAGTACAGGGTGGCGTGCATGCCCTCCCGCGCGGCCGCCTTGAAGTTCTCCTCGGCGGCGGCGAACGGCAGCTGCGACCACAGCGGAGGCTGGTCCCGGTCGGTGAGCACCCGCAGCAGGCCGTAGAAGAACATCGCGTTGGCGACCATGTCCACCACGCTCGGCCCGGCCGGCAGTACCCGGTTCTCCACCCGCAGGTGCGGTACCCCGTCCGCGACGTCGTAGATCGGCCGGTTCCACCGCCAGATGGTGCCGTTGTGCAGCCGCAGCTCGTCCAGTGCGGGCACCCGGCCGGCGGCCAGCTCGGTCTGCGGGTCCTGGTCGCCGCCGACCGGCAGCAGACCGGGGAAGTAGCGGACGTTCTCCTCGAACAGCTCGAAGATGGAGTTGATCCAGCGCTCGCCGAACCAGACCCTCGGCCGCACCCCCTGGTTGCGCAGCTCGACCGAGCGCACGTCGGTGGCCTGCAGGAACAGCGGAACTCTTGTCTCCGCCCAGAGCCGGCGGCCGAGCAGGAAAGGGGAGTTCGCGCCGACCGCGAGCTGCACGCCGGCCACGCACTGGGCCGCGTTCCAGTGCGCCGCGAAGGCGTCCGGGGGTACCTGCAGGTGCAGCTGCAACGAGGTGCAGGCCGCCTCCGGCGCGATGGAGTCGAAGTCCATCTGGAGCCGCTCGGCCGGGTCCCCGTCGAGCTCGACGCCCTCGATGTCGAGGCGGACCGGTTCGCCCCGGGCGTTCAGAATCTGCTCGTTGAGCGCGGTGTAGCGGGTGGACGGCGACATCCGCTCGGCGACCAGGTGCTCCTCGGTGATTGTCGGCAGGATGCCGATGGTCATCACCCGGGCGCCTACCGTCTCGGCCTGCTTCTCGACCTCCGCGAGCATGTCCAGCAGGTGGTGCTCCAGATAGCGGCCGTGCTCGCCGGGGAGCGGGCGAGGAGGCATGTTGAGCTCGACGTTCCACCGGCCCAGCTCGGACTGCAGCTCGGGTGAATCGACCCCGTCCAACACCGCCACATTGCGCATTGCGGGATCGAGCCGCTGATCAACGAGGTTGAGTTCGACCTCCAGGCCGGTCGTTGCCTCGCTGTCACCGGCAAAGGCGCCATCGCGCAGCATCGTGGACAGTGCGCTCAGGCATCGGTGCACCTTGCCCCGGTACTGCTGTCGTTCGCGTCGGGTGAATGAACTTCGGGCCAAATCTCGGCCCACACGGCCCTCCTCGTTCGGGTTAATGGCGGGTTCCGGACGGGCCTATCACCGTGACACACGGACGGCGCGGATGCTACGGCTGTCCGGATGATGAGGGTTGTGAGCAACATCGTGCCCGGCGCCTGAGACGGCCTCAAAACGCGCCGACCAGCGGGGTTCCCGGATGCCGCCGCGGCGGTACTGGAACGATGCCCGGGTGGCACGGATGATCACGATCGACGACCCGGCGGACCCCCGCCTCGACGACTTCCGCGACCTGACCACCGCCGACCGGCGCCCGGACCGCCCCGGCGGGCGGGGTCTGGTGATCGCGGAGGGTGTGATCGTCGTGCGCCGGCTGCTCGAATCGCCGTACCCGCTGCGCGCGCTGCTCGGGGTGCCCGCCCGGCTGGCCGACCTGGCCGACGACCTGGCCGATCACCTGGCCGGCGCCGGCCACACCGACGTGCCGGCCTACGCGACGAGCGCCGAGGTGATGACCGAGGTGGTCGGCTTCCACCTCAACCGCGGCGTGCTCGCGGTCGCCGACCGGACCTCCCCCGCGGACGCCGTCGCGCTGGCCGCGCGGGGCCGGGTACTCGCGGTGCTGGAGGGCGTCAACGACCACGAGAACCTGGGCGCCCTGTTCCGCAACGCCGCCGCGCTCGGCGTGCACGGGGTACTGCTCGGGCCGCACTGCGCAGACCCGCTGTACCGGCGCAGCGTCCGGGTGTCGATGGGTCACGTGCTGCGGCTGCCGTTCGCCACGCTGCCGGCCGACCCGCCGTGGCCGGGCTCGCTGGACCTGCTGCGGGCCGGCGGACGGCGCATCGTCGCGCTGAGCCCGCGCCCGTCGGCCCGCCCGCTGCCGGCTGCCGGGTTGGCCGGTGGGCGGATCGCATTGTTGCTCGGCGCGGAGGGGCCGGGACTGACCGAGGCCGCGCTGGCCGCCGCGGATGAGTGGGTGCGCATCCCGATGGCCGACGGGGTGGACTCGCTGAACGTGGCGACCGCGGCGGCGCTGGCCTTCTACGCCGCTCGCGCGCGAGAGGTCGGGTGAACCGGCCGGAGCCCACCCCGTGGGCCACCGGCCTGACGGTGACCGCGCTGGTCGCGGCGATGGTCGGCGCGCTCGACGTCATCCTGACCGATGCGCTCGCCGCGTCCTTCGGCTGGCTGGCGGTACCGGCGAACGTGCTCATCGGGCTCGGCATGGCGCCGTCGATCTGGCTGATGCACCGGGTCCCGTTCTGGCGCTGGATCGGCTACGGCGTTGCAGTGGGCCTGGTGCTCGCCTGGCTCGGGCTGCTCGTGGAGGTCATCTTCGGCGCCTCCAACTGAGCACCGAGCCGGCTGGCTGCCGGCATGATCGAAGGTCAACTGAACGTCACACTGGTTGCCGTCATGATCATCCAGCGCGGCGTTCGGTTGACCAAGGACTTGCGCACCGACGGCGACTCCGAAGAAGGCGCCGCCTTGCGATGCGCCCACCTGGCCACCACGCCACTCGGCATAGGATTGAGAGACACGCTCTAGCTGCGCTTGACCCCGAGCAGCACGTCCTCCCAGGACGGCATCACCGGCTTGGCCTTGCGGCTGGCGGGGCGCTTGGCCGCCGCCCCGGTCGAACTGTCCGGCTTGGCCGCTTCGGCGGCGCCGGCGTTCGAGCCGCCGTCGCCCTGGCCGGACTTGGCGGCCTCGGCCCGGCCGCGCGGACCGGAGCCGGTAGTGGTCTTGGTGGCGCGCCGGCCGGCCGACTGGTCGGTTCCGGTGGCGCGGTTGGCGGCCCGCTCCGCGGCACCGGAGTTGGCCCGGTCGGTGGGTCGGTCATTGGCGGCGGTGGACCGCTCGGTGGTGCTGGGCGAGCTTGCCTTCGGGGCCGGGGTGCTGGTGGCCGGGGGCGAGTCGGTCTCCTCGGCGCCATCCGGCTTGCTGAAGTCGATCACCGGGCCGACCCGCCGGGGCGGCCGGGAGAGGTGCCCGTCGACCAGATCGGTGGCGTGCTCGTCCAGCGCGGTGACCGTGCCGCCGTGCGCCCCCGGGTGGTAGGTCCAGCGCGCGGTCATCTCGGAGCGGCCGACCGACCAGCTCAGCGCGACCACCCACTTGTTGTCCTCGCCGCGGAAGGAATCCCACTCGACCTGGCTGTACTCCTGGCCGCGCAGCCCGAAGGTGTGTTCGACCACTTCGTCGAGGGTCCGCAGGTCGGGCCCGTCCTCGCGCACCGGGTGCGCCTGGCGCGCCATCTCCGAGGTGCGGGAACGCTCGAGCAACACCGGGTAGGCGAACCGCTCGATGCGTTGCAGCGGGACGCCGGCGGCCGCGGCTACCTGCTCCACGGACGCGCCTGCCCGGATCCGGGACTGGATCTCACGTGGTCGCAACTGGCTCTCCAACTCCATCGACATCTGACCGAGTCGTTGGACGTCGCCGCGCGCCGCGGCCCGCAGCCGCTCATCGGCCGGAACGGTGAAACGCTCGCGCCGGTCCGGGTCTTCGAGGATGACGACGCCATCCTCTCCGTACCCCACGACCCGTAGCGCGCGCATCCAGCCCTCCGCTCGCCCTTACGCTCGTCCGAGTGACGGTAGTGGCCGGCTCGCTGCCTATCCGGGAGGCGCGCCGACCTGGGGTCGGACGCCCCATGGGAGATGCAGCCTAGCCCGGCAGAGTGTAGTCATCCGAATCGTGGACGCTCGCGATGAAGGCCCGCCACTCGTCGTGGGTGAACTCGACGGGGGCCTCGGCGGGTCGCTTCGAGTTACGTACGTACACCGCATTTTTAGTGATCAACGTTTCGACGCAGTTACCGCCGTTGCCCGAGTGCCGCGGGGTGAACCACTCATTCCAGCGTGGCATGCCCGCTCATCTCCTTGTAGTCGTTGCGCACCCGCCTGATCAGCGCGAGGCTCTCCTCGCGCCCGACCGCCTGGGCCTTGATCAGCTCCAGGCTGTGGGCCGCGGCGGTGACGTCGGCCTCGTTGTCGAAGAACACGTTCCGTGGATGGGTGTCCACGTGCAGGATCTCCCGCGCCGGCGGGTCGAACCGCAGCAGCGTGTGGGTGGTGCCCATCATGGCGTGCCCGCCGGAGCCCAGCGGCAGCACCTGGATCATCAGGTGGCGCATCGTGCGGGACCATTCCAGCAGGTAGTCGAGCTGCTCCGCCATCACCACGGGGCCGCCCACGTTGGCCCGCAGCGCCGCCTCGCCGAGCACACACCAGTAGGCGGCCGGCGGCGGGTCGAGCCGGGTCATCAGCTTGCGCCGCTCCACCCGCAGGAACATCCGCTGGTTGACCTCGGCCATGTCGTGCTGGCCGGACCACTCCACCAGCGCCCGCGCGTAGCCGTCGGTCTGCAGGAAGCCGGGCAGCAGCTCCGGCGAGAAGAAGGTGACCGAACGGGCCTGCGACTCCAGGTCCATGTAGCGGCTCTCGCTGCTCGGGATGTTGGACCGCGAGGCGTCGCGTTTGCGCCGGCTGCGCGAGGTGCGGGCGGTCTCGATCAGCTCGCCCCGGTCCTCGCCGGTCGCCTCGTAGAGGTCGAGCAGCTTCTCCAGCTCGGCCGGTTTCACCCCGGAGCGGCCGGTCTCGATGTCACCGATCTTGGACACCGTGCAGTAGAGCTCGCGGGCCGCCGCGTCCCTGCTCACACCGGCCTGCTCGCGCATCCGACGCAGCGTGGCAGCCACCTGGATGCGGGCCAGCCCGTGCCGCCGCTCCGTCACGCGTGCACCTTCCGTGTCAGGGTTCACTCGATTTTTACGTGCGTAGAAAACGCGCGTTGACTACGGTCTCGGTAAACCAGGACTGGTGATCACTGTACTCCCGGAGATCAAGACAGATGCGCAACCGGAGGTCTGCATGAGTGGCGCACTGTTCCTGGTGATTGCCCTGCTGGCGCTGCCGTTCCTGGTGGCACTGGCGGTGCTGGTCGACCGCCGATCGCGCCGCCCGGTCCGCCAACCGGTCGGGTGGTGGACGCCGCCGCCGCCCCGCCGGCACGCCCGCATCCGCCGCTGAGCTCAGCTCACCCATACCACTCTCGGGGCACAAAAAGGCCCGCCGCCGGTCCAGCGCCGGGGACGGGCCTTTTTGTTTGTCTGTCGGTGTCCGGTTGTCGGGGTGCTCAGCCGAGCCGCTCGACGACCCAGTCGATGCAGGCGGTCAACGCGCTGATGTCCGCCGGCTCAACGGCCGGGAACATGCCGACGCGCAGCTGGTTGCGGCCCAGCTTGCGGTACGGCTCGGTGTCCACGATGCCGTTCGCGCGCAGCGTCTTGGCCACCGCGGCGGCGTCCACCGAGTCGTCGAAGTCGATGGTGCCGACGACCTGGGAACGGTGCGCCGGGTCGGCGACGAACGGCGTGGCGAAGGACGACTTCTCGGCCCACTCGTAGAGCCGCGAGGAGGAGTCGGCGGTGCGTGCCACGCAGCCGTCCAGGCCGCCGAGCCCGTTCATCCAGTCGATCTGGTCGGCGAGCAGGAACAGCGTGGCCACGGCCGGGGTGTTGTACGTCTGGTCCTTGCTGGAGTTGTCGACAGCGGTGGTCAACGAGAGGAACTCCGGGATCCAGCGGTCCGAGGCGCCCAGCTCGGCGACCCGCTCCAGCGCGGCCGGGCTCATCAGCGCCAGCCACAGCCCGCCGTCGGCGGCGAAGCACTTCTGCGGCGCGAAGTAGTACACGTCGGTGTCGGCGATGTCCACCGGCAGGCCGCCGGCGCCGGAGGTGGCGTCGATGGCGACCAGCTGGCCGGCGGTGGTGCCCGCCGGGCGCAGCACGGGCACCGCGACACCGGTGGAGGTCTCGTTGTGCGCCCAGGCCAGCACGTCGGCCGACGGGTCGCTCACCGGGACCGGCGCGCTGCCCGGCGCAGCGGTGACCACCACCGGGTCGGCCAGGAACGGCGCGCCCTTGGTCACGGTGGCGAACTTGGCGGAGAACTCGCCGTAGGTCAGGTGCAGCGAACGGTCCCGGACCAGGCCGAAGGCGGCGGCGTCCCAGAACGCGGTGGTGCCGCCGTTGCCGAGTACGACCTGGTAGCCCTCGGGCAGCGAGAACAGCTCGCTCAACCCGGCGCGGACCCGGCCGACCAGCGACTTGACCGGCTTCTGGCGGTGCGAGGTGCCCATGACCGCGGCCCCGTCGCGGACCAGCGCCTCGAGCTGGGCCGGACGTACCTTCGACGGTCCACAACCGAAGCGGCCGTCGGACGGCTTCAGGTCGGCGGGGATCTCCAGGGTGGTCGGGCTCGTAGACGTCGTCACGTACCTGAGTGTCTCAATCCGGGCCGCCCGCGGCCGCACAGGGTGAGCAGTGTCGCTCGCCCGCTCCCAGTTCGCGCGCGGTCGGACCGGGCGGACTACTGGATCAGGCCGTCCATGATGATGTTGGTGACACTCTCCGCATACGCCTCGACCCGGTCCGGGTCCAGTGCCTCGGCGGGGAACAACGACCTGGTCATGGCCTCGTTGCTGTACATCGCGCCGGCTCCTGAGGTGATCAGGTAGTAGATCGCCTCGGGTGGTACCGGGCGGGCCCGCTTCGACGCGACGAGCTCGCGGTACGTCGGGACCATCCGCTCCATGGTGGGCCGTACGTAGGTGCGCAGCAGGTAGTCCAGTCGTTCGGTGGCCGTGCCGCCCTCCGAGTTGGCCACCCGGAGCAGGTCGGGGTTGCGGGCGGAGAACGCCACGAAGGACCGGATGAACGCCCGGAGCCGCTGCACCGGGTCGGGCTGGTTCTGTCCGGAGCGCACGAGCTCCTCGGTCAGTCGGCCGAAACCCCAGTCCACGGCCGCGTACCAGATCGCCTCCTTGGAGCCGAAGCGCTGGTGCAGCAGGTTGTGGCTGACCCCGAGCTCGCGGTTCAGGGTGCGCACCGACACGCCCTGGTAGCCGTGGGTTGCGAACGCGTGCAGCGCGGCGGCGAGGACGTCGTCGATCGGCGCCGGGCCGGAGTCCTTGCGCGGCCGGCCCCTCGGTCGACCGTGGGACTCCTCGGTCACCGGCTCCTCGGTCACTGGCTGCTCGGTCACCGGGTCAGCTTATGTCGGACGGGATGTCGGTCAGATAATATTGTCAAGTGTCTATTTAATGCGCTACCGTGACCACTATGACCACCACGCGGCCGTCCGTCGTGACACCTGAGGTGCCCAGCTCGTTCCGCTACTTCGCCAACCGCGGCAGCAAGCGGAGCCAGCAGCTGATGAGCGTGTTCGGGCGCTTCGTGTCCGGCCCGCTCGCACTGCCCGACGAGGTCGCCACCGAGCTGGGCCGGGACCGGGCCAGGGCCGACCCGCTCTCCGACGCGTACATCAGTGCCGCGTTCGACGGCGGCTACGCCCGGGACGCCCGCCGGCTGATGGACCGGGCTCTGGAGCACGGCATCGCCGCCGTGCCGGACGCCCCCGCTGAGCTTGTCGCGCTGTTCGAGCACCTGGACACCGAGCCGGCCTGGCTGGACTGGGACCGGGTCGAGCGCGGCGCGGCCGTGTTCCGTCGCTACGCGGTGGACGCGTTCTACTACTTCGGGCTCATCTCCCTGGAGGGCTACCGCTTCGAGATGATCTACAAGCCGCTGGTGCTGACCGGGAGCTACACCGGGGGCACCGCGTTCGGCCGCTACCTGGAGACCTGCCGGTTCTGGATCGACACCTCGGAGCCCGGGGCGCTGCGCCAGGGCGGTGCGGGTCGCAAGACGGCGGTCACCATCCGGGTGATGCACTCGATGATCCGCCGCCGGGTGGGCGGGCACCGCGAGTGGGATGCCGAGCGCCTGGGCGCCCCACTGAGCCAGAACGCCCAGTTCGGCACGATCCTGACGTCGTTCCTGCTCAACGAGCACACCAAGCTGATCGGCTACTGGCCGAGCAACGACGAGATCCTCGACCACATGCACTTCTGGCGCTACATCGGTTACCTGATGGGTGTCGAGCCGGCCTTCTACCCGGAGACCGTCGAGGACTGGTGGCGGCTGTCCTACCTGATGTTGATCGCCGACGACCCGAGCGACGGCCCGGACAGCCGGATGCTCGCGCAGTCGTTCGTCGCCGCGTTCGGCCCGTCCGACGAGATCTCGAAGGCGGACCGCGCGCGCAAGGCCGCCGAGCAGCGCACCGTGCGGGACTGGACCAGGTTCTTCCTGACCGAGGAGACCTTCACGGCGGGCGAGCTGGCGGTGCCACCGGCCTGGCGGCGGTTGCTGCCGCTGAGAGGTCTGCTGCCCAACCTGCGCAACGAGCTCGGCCGCCGCTTCGTCCCCGGCTACGCCGACCGGCTGGACCAGCGCAAGCGAACCCAACGCGCGGCCTGGCTGGAACAGCACACCGCCGGCCGCCCGGCCCGCTTCAGCCCGGTGGAGAAGCTGGCCCGCTGAGCCCCGGTCGTTCCCCACTCGCACAGAGCCCGTGACGGCCGCACAGACCCTGCAGGGTCTGTGCGGCCTGTTCGCGGTCTGTGCGAGCCACTAAGAACGGTCAGGAGTGGGCTATCTCGGCCCAGCCTTCGACTTCCTCGGGGCGGCGCGGGCCGGGGCCGATGTACTGCGCGGACGGGCGGACCAGCTTGTTCTCCCGCTTCTGCTCCATGATGTGCGCCGACCAGCCGGCGGTGCGGGCACTGGTGAACATGGCCGGCATCATGTGCGGCGGGACCTCGGCGAAGTCCAGGATGACCGCCGCCCAGAACTCCACGTTCGTCTCGATGGGGTGGTCCGGCCGGCGTTCCCGCAGCTCCGTGAGCGCGGCCTGCTCCAGGGCGACCGCCACCTCGTAGCGCGGTGCCTTGAGCTCCTGGCAGGTGCGCCGCAGTACCCGGGCGCGCGGGTCCTCGGCCCGGTACACCCGGTGACCGAAGCCCATCAGCTTCTCCCTGCGGTCCAGGATGCCCTTGACCAGGCCGGCCGGGTCGTCGGTCTTCTCGACCTCCGCGATCATCGGCAGCACCCGGGCCGGCGCGCCGCCGTGCAGCGGACCGGACATCGCGCCGATCGCCCCGGACAGCGACGCCGCGACATCGGCCCCGGTCGAGGCGATCACCCGGGCGGTGAAGGTGGACGCGTTCATGCCGTGCTCGGCGGCGGAGACCCAGTACGCGTCGATCGCCTTGATGTGCGCGGGGTCGGGCTCGCCGCGCCAGCGGGTCATGAAGCGCTCGGTGATCGTGGTGCACTCGTCGATGCGGGCCTGGGGCACCGCCGGTACGCCGATGCCACGCGCCGACTGCGCCACGTAGGACAGCGCCATCACCGACGCGCGGGCGAGCTGCTCGCGGGCCTCCTCCGGGGCGGTGTCCAGGAGCGGGCGGTAGCCCCAGTACGGCGCGAGCATGGCCAGCGCGGCCTGCACGTCGACCCGGACGTCCCCGGTGTGCACCGGGATGGGGAACGACTCGGCCGGCGGCAGGCCGGGTCCGAAGCGGCCGTCGACCAGCAGCGCCCATACGTTGCCGAAGGTCACGTGGCCGACCAGGTCCTCGATGTTGACGCCCCGGTAACGCAGGGCTCCGCCGTCCTTGTCCGGCTCGGCGATCTCGGTGCGGAAGGCCACATGGCCCTCGAGCCCCGATTTGAACCCGGGTGGCGGAGGCGGTACCTCCGGGCTCCCGGTGGATGCGGTCGGCGTGGTCCCGCTCGTGGCGGAGGCAACGCTGGCAGCTGTGGACACGGGTCCTCCTCGTCAGTTCCCAACACCGGTGTGGGAAACCGCTTGTGCGCCTCAGCCTCGCAGGTCAGCGGAGCGGCCATGGCGCAGGTCACACGGTTGGGGAAACCTTGCTCCCCCCGGGCCACCTGTGCAATGCCCAGTGTTAGGGATCACTAACGCGCATGGTAGATATACTTATCGAGTCACTTTTTGGCCAGGTCAGCGCGCATCAGGTAGACGTTGTACGGCCCCCATTGGGACATCGTGAAGTAGATTTCGTCACCGTCCAGCGCGCCCGGGTGCAGGTACCCGCCGTACAGCGCCGGGTATTCCTGACCGGAGACCAGGGTCTGACCGTCGCTCCACGGACCGGTCACCGCCGCCGCCGAGCGCAACAGGATCCGCCCCGCGCGGTCGTCCAGGTGCACCATCAGCCAGCAACCGAGACCCCGGTGGTAGGCCACCGAGAGCTCGCCGCAGGGGCCGGCCGCCACCGGCCTGGCCCGGTGCCAGAACTCGCTCCAGTGGCTGCCCGTCCAGTACTCGTAGCTGCCCGGCTCGGCCACCTGCCCGGCCGCCACCCGGGCCAGGTGCACGTCGCCGAAGCGGCCGTTGCGGGTGCCGAACAGGTACACCCACGCCGGGTCGGCGGGATCCCGGGTGAAGGCGCCCATCTGGAACGGCTGCCGGCCGCGCAGCCAGGTGTTGCGCCAGCGCGCGTCGCGGTCCTTGTGCCAGGTCATGCCCCGGTCGCGGGAGTAGGCGATGCCGCCGTAGTTGGTGCGCCAGCCACCGGGGACGCCCCAGACCTTGACCGACATGTAGTGGATGTACTGCACGCCGTCCACCGCGATGCCGGCGGTGGGGATCACCGTGGACTCGAGGCGCCGGTGCGGGTCGGCCGGCAGGATCTCGGCGGCGTGCCCCGGGCGGTCCTCGGTCATCTCGTCCAGCACCAGGCCGGCGCGCAGCTCGGTACCGGTGGACCGGCCCAGCACGTTGCGCCGGTGGTCGGCGGTCCGGGCGCCGGCTCCGGGTCCCGCCCAGCCATCGCCGTAGGTGTCGCCGAAGGCCGCGAGCACGCCGCCCTCGCCGTCATCCCAGAGGATGCCGAGGTCAGTGGCCAGGAAACCGAACCGGCTGCCGGTGCGGTTCGGCGAGTCCTCGCCGGTCACCTGGCCAATCAGCTCGAGTCCGGTGGGCACCACGAGCGGGGGAAACGCCATGGGCGCATCCGTACCACATGGGATTCTGGAGATCAGCACCCCACTCGATCAGAACCGCGGGCCAATCAGCCCTGGCGA
Organism: Pseudonocardia sp. Cha107L01; assembly: GCF_052566575.1. NCBI lineage: Bacteria > Bacillati > Actinomycetota > Actinomycetes > Pseudonocardiales > Pseudonocardiaceae > Pseudonocardia > Pseudonocardia sp. Cha107L01. The sequence goes on along the minus strand of NZ_CP199579.1, from coordinate 558,420 downwards.
TCAGTGCGGGTGCCCACCTACGGTCAGGTCCGGGGCGGAAGGGGTCGGTATGACGGTAGACCGGGTCGATCGGGTGCGGGACGAGCTCAGGACGACGCTGGACGCGGCGGACCTGGCACCGCGCTGGGACCTGCAACTGGCCGCCTGGTTGGCCGAGGCCACCGCGGCCGAGCTGGCCGAGCCGACGGCGATGGTGCTGGCGAGCGTGGATCTGGACGGTTCGCCATCCACCCGCAGCGTGCTCTGCAAGGGGATCGACACCCGGGGCATCGTCTTCTACACCAACTACACCTCGGCGAAGAGCCGCGACCTGCGCTCCAACCAGCGGGCGTCGGTGACCTTCCCGTGGTACGCGCTGCAGCGCCAGGTGAACGTGCGCGGCACCGTGGAGCGGGCCAGCCGGGAGGAGACCGCGCGGTACTGGGCGACCAGGGCCCGGGGCTCCCAGCTCGGCGCCTGGGCCTCGCCGCAGTCGGTGGTGATGTCCAGCCGCCAAGCCCTGGAGGACTCGCTGGACGCGGTCACCCGGCGGTTCTCCGACTCCGAACTGGTGCCGGTGCCGCCGCACTGGGGAGGCTGGCTGCTGCGCCCGGACCGGGTGGAGTTCTGGCAGGGTCGCAAGGACCGGATGCACGACCGGCTCACCTACGACCGCACCCCCGACCAACGCTGGACGATCCACCGCCTGGCGCCCTGACCGGTGCGGCCGGGGACATCACCCGCCGAATCGGGAACAAACTCGATAGTTCGCCGTGCTAAGTCTTTAACGTGACACCTGCGCGCCCTTCCGAGCCTCATGATCCGGGGCCCCGAAAACCGGGGCCCTCCGAGCACGAGCACATCACGCACGAGCAAATCACCGTCCCGGTCGACCCGGACGCCCCTCGACCCGGTGCCACCAGGGTTCTCGCCGGCAAGTTCCGCGGTGCGCTGGCAGACACCCGGCCGCTGAACACCGTGGAGTTCCGCCGGCTGTGGGGCGCCGGTGTGATCACCACGATCGGCGCCCAGCTCACCGTCGTCGCCGTCCCGGTGCAGATCTACAACCTCACCCAGTCCTCCGGCTTCGTCGGCCTGACCGGCTTGTTCGGGCTGGTTCCGCTGGTCGTCTTCGGGCTGTGGGGCGGCGCGATCGCCGACGCGATCGACCGCCGCACCCTGCTGCTGGCCTCCGGCGCCGGCATCTCGCTGATGTCGCTGCTGCTGTGGGTGACCTCGGCCAGCGGGCTCGGCTCGGTGTGGCTGATCCTGTGCATGTTCGCGGTGCAGCAGGGTCTGTTGGCGATCAACCAGCCGACCCGCAGTGCCGTGCTGCCCCGCATCCTGCCGACCCCCGAACTACCGGCCGCCAACGCGCTGAACATGACGGTGTTCCAGTTCGGCGCCATCGTCGGCCCGGTGCTGGCCGGCGCCCTGATCCCGCTGATCGGCCTCTCCACGCTGTACCTGGTCGACGCCATCGCGCTGCTCGCCTCGCTCTGGGCGACCTGGCGACTGCCGAAGATGCCGCCGCTGCCCAACGAGCGCGGCGTGCGGCCCACCGCCGGGCTGCGCGACGTGATCGCCGGCTTCCGCTACGTGGCCACCCAGAAGATCCTGCTGATGTCGTTCCTGGTGGACCTCATCGCGATGGCGTTCGGCATGCCGCGCGCGGTGTTCCCGGAGATGGCCGAGCGGACCTTCCACGACCCGGCCGGCGGCGGTCTCGCCCTCGGCCTGCTGTACGCCGCGATCGCGATCGGCGCGGTGGCCGGCGGGCTGTTCTCCGGCTGGCTGCACCGGGTCCGCCGCCAGGGTGTGGCGGTGATCGTGGCGATCTGCGTGTGGGGCCTCGGGGTGACCATCTTCGGGCTGACCCACCTGCTCTGGCTGGCGGTGGCGTGCCTGGCGCTCGCCGGTGCCGCCGACCTGGTCAGCGCGGTGTTCCGGTCCACGATGCTGCAGGTGGTCGCCACCGACGAGATGCGCGGCCGGATGCAGGGTGTGTTCATCGTGGTGGTGGCCGGTGGCCCCCGCCTCGCCGACATCTGGCACGGCCCGGCCGCCGCCGCCGTCGGTACCGGCCCCGCCGCCGCCGGCGGTGGTGTCGCGGTGATCGTGGCCACCGTGATCGCGGCCGTCCTGCTGCCCACCTTCTGGCGCTACCGCGCCCCGGGGCCGTTATCCGGTCATACAGGGTGACACCCGCCACCGTTGCTGAGCAGGTCTCAGGATGGTGGATCATGCGGCGTCATCCCTGGCGGAAGCACCTCGACAGCCCGAGCTGAAGCGGGCGATCGGCCCCAAACTGCTGCTGTTCTTCGTGGTCGGGGACATCCTCGGCACCGGGATCTACGCGCTGACCGGTGACGTCGCCGCGCGCATCGGCGGTGCGCTCTGGGTGCCGTTCCTGGCGGCCTTCGTGGTCGCGCTGCTCACCGCGTTCAGCTACGTGGGCGTGCTGTGCTGGCTGGTCAACCATCTCGTGGTCGGGCGGGTCGACCCCGATCGGACGCACGAGTGACCCAGCACCCCGCGCGTTCCGCGTAATCATTCGCGCAACTGGCCCTCCGGCGGTCGACACGGTTCGCGCCGCTTGCCAGACTCCGAGCGTGGTGAGTCAGTGTCGACCGCAGGTTCGCTCCCAGCTGCCGTTTCGTGATCGAGGTAAGGGTCGGGTCAGCTCATGATCGTGGTCGGTGGTGAGGCGCTGGTCGACCTGGTACCGAGCCCGGGTACCCGTGACCCGAGCGGCCCGTTGCTCCCGCGCTGGGGTGGTGGGCCGTACAACGTGGCCGTGGCGCTCGGCCGCCTCGGCGTGCCGGCCCGGTTCCTGTCCCGGATGTCGACCGACCCGTTCGGCAACGCGATGCTGGACCGGCTGCGCCGCACCGGGGTGGACATCTCGCTGGTCCAGCGCGGCCCGGAGCCGTCCACGCTCGCGGTGGTCGGCCTGGAACCCTCCGGCTCCGCGCGCTACGGCTTCTACACCGACGGCACCGCCGACCGGCTGATCACCGACCCCGGCCCGCTGCCCGCCGACACCGCCGCGGTGGCGCTGGGCACCCTGTCGCTCGTGCTCGAGCCCGGCGCGAGCGTGTACGAGACGGTGCTGCGCCGGGAGGCCGAGGCTGGCCGGCTGATCAGTCTGGACCCGAACATCCGGCCGGACCTGATCCATGACCCGGACGCCTACCGGCAGCGCTTCCGCGGCTGGCTGTCCTCCGTCGGCCTGCTCAAGGTGTCCGACGAGGACGCCTCCTGGCTGGGCCTGCATCACCCGGACGAGTGGCTGAAAGCCGGGGTCACCGCCGTGGTGATCACCCGCGGCGGTGACGGGCTGACCGCGGTCACCCCCGCCGGCACGATCGACGTGCCGGGCGCTCCCACTGTGGTTGTGGACACAATCGGCGCCGGCGACACCGCCCACGCCGCGCTGCTGGCCAGGCTGTATGCACATGGGGCGCTCGACCGCAACCGACTTGCCGACCTGGACCTACAGGCATGGCACGACGTGTTGAGCTTCGCCGCGCTGGCCGCCGCGCGGACCTGTGCCCGTCCCGGGGCCGAGCCACCGACCGCCGCGGAACTGAGCGCGTCCGCCCCGCTCAAGACGCCGAATTAGCGGTGCAGGCACTAGTTTGGGATTGAACCCAAAGCGTCATCCGAGTGTGAGAGGGAACCTCCACATGTCTTCATCCAAGGGCGACACAGCCCACGAAACCGCTGTCCTTTCTTACCCGGGTGGCGAGTACGAGATGCCGATCGTCGAGCCGACCGAAGGCTCCTCGGCCATCGAGCTGGGTAAGCTGCTGAACGTCTCCGGGATGGTGACCCTGGACAACGGCTTCGGTAACACCGCCGCCTGCGCCTCCGAGATCACCTACATCGACGGCGACGCCGGAATCCTGCGTTATCGCGGTTACCCCATCGAGCAGCTGGCCGAGCACTCCACCTTCGCCGAGACGAGCTACCTGCTCATCTACGGCGAGCTGCCCACCAAGGCCGAGCTCGAGTCGTTCAAGAACAAGATCAGTCGGCACACCCTGCTGCACGAGGACCTGAAGCGGTTCTTCGACGGCTTCCCCCGCGACGCACACCCGATGCCGGTGCTGTCCAGCGCGGTCAGCGCGCTGTCGACCTTCTACCAGGACAGCCTTGACCCGTTCGACGACGCGGCGGTGGAGCTTCAGACCGTCCGGCTGCTGGCCAAGATGCCGACGATCGCCGCGTACGCCTACAAGAAGTCGATCGGCCAGCCGTTCCTCTACCCGGACAACTCGCTGGGCGCGGTGGAGAACTTCCTGCGCCTGACCTTCGGCTTCCCGGCCGAGCCCTACGAGGCCGACCCGGAGCTGGTCCGCGCGCTGGACGTGCTGTTCATCCTGCACGCCGACCACGAGCAGAACTGCTCCACGTCCACCGTGCGGATGGTCGGCTCGTCGCAGGCGAACCTGTTCGCGTCCATCTCGGCCGGCATCAACGCACTGTTCGGGCCGCTGCACGGCGGGGCCAACCAGGCGGTGCTGGAGATGCTGACCCGGATCCGGGACGTCGAGGGCGGCGACATCGACCAGTTCATCAGCCGGGTCAAGGACCGCGAGCACGGCGCCCGGCTGATGGGCTTCGGGCACCGCGTCTACAAGAACTACGACCCGCGCGCGAAGATCGTCAAGCAGAGCGCGGACGAGGTGCTCAAGAAGCTCGGCGTATCCGACCCGCTGCTGGACATCGCCCTCGCCCTGGAGGAGCGCGCGCTCGCCGACGACTACTTCATCGAGCGCAAGCTGTACCCGAACGTCGACTTCTACACCGGGCTGATCTACCGGGCGATGGGCTTCCCGACGAAGTTCTTCACCGTGCTGTTCGCGCTCGGCCGGGTGCCCGGCTGGATCGCCCACTGGCGCGAGATGATGCACGACCCGCAGACCAAGATCGGCCGCCCGCGCCAGCTGTACACCGGCTCGCCGGAGCGGAACTACATCGCGGTCCCGGACCGGGGCTGATCTGGGCTGAGCTGCTGATTGGAGGCTGACCTCGGGTGCCCACCGACACCGCCGTGCTGTGGTTCCGGCGGGATCTGCGGCTGGCTGATCACCCGGCGCTGCTGGCCGCCGCCGACGCGGCGCCCCGCGCGCTCGCGCTGTTCGTGCTGGACGCCCGGCTGCTCACGCCGTCCGGGGCGGCCCGACGGATCTTCCTGGCCGGTTGCCTGCGCGAGCTGGACGCCGCGCTGGGCGGCCGGCTGCTGGTCTGCCGAGGCGACCCCGCTCGGGTGGTGCCCGGGGTCGCCCGCCAGGTCGGCGCGCGGACCGTGCACGTCAGCACGGACGCGGGCCCGTACGGGCGGGCGCGCGACGAGCGGGTGGCCGCCGCGCTGGCGGCCGACGGCGGTGAGCTGGTGCGCACCGGCTCGCCCTACGCGGTGACCCCGGGCCGGGTGCGCAAGGCCGACGGTTTGCCCTACCGGGTGTTCACCCCGTTCCAGCGGGCCTGGCTCGCGCACGGCTGGCGGGCGCCTGCGGCCACCGGGACCGACACCCTCGACTGGCTGGACCCGCCGACCGGGCTCGCCACTCCGCTCCCCGGGCCCGTTCCCCTCGGGTCAGCCGACCGGGCCGACCGGGCCGCTGACCGGGCTCACCGGGCCGTTGACTGGACCGCCGACTGGGCCGACTGTGCCGCCGATCTGCCAGCGCCAGGCGAGGCGGCGGCGCTCCGGGCCTGGGCCGCGTTCCGGGACGGCGCACTGGCCGACTACGAGCGCGCCAGGGACCATCCCGCGAAGCCCGGCACCTCGCGGCTGTCCGCGTACCTGCGCTTCGGCTGCGTGCACCCGCGCACCCTGCTCGCCGACCTGGCGAACCCGGACCGGGCGGAGGTGCCGGAGTCGGCCGCCGGCACGTTCCGCGCCGAGCTGGCCTGGCGCGACTTCTACGCCGACGTGCTGGGGCACCACCCGCGCACCGCCCGGCACAACGCCGACCGCCGCTTCGACGCGCTGCCCTGGGACGACGGCGCGGAGTCCGAGCGGTTGTTCACCGCGTGGTGCGAGGGGCGCACCGGCTACCCGGTGGTGGATGCCGGGATGCGCCAGCTGCGCGCCGAAGGCTGGATGCACAACCGGGTGCGCATGATCGTGGCCAGCTTCCTGGTGAAGGACCTGCACCTGCCCTGGTGGCGTGGCGCGCGGCACTTCATGCGGTACCTGGTGGACGGCGACCTGGCATCGAACCAGCACGGTTGGCAGTGGACGGCGGGCTCCGGCACCGACGCCGCGCCCTACTTCCGGATCTTCAACCCGACCAGCCAGGGGGAGAGGTTCGACCCGGACGGCGGCTACGTGCGCCGTTATGTGGCCGAGCTGCGGGAGGTGCCCGGCAAGGCGGTGCACCAGCCGTGGCGGCTGCCCGGCGGCCCTCCTCCCGGCTACCCGGAGCCGATCGTGGACCACGCGGCGGAACGGCTCGAGGCGCTGGCCCGCTACGAGTTGGTCAAGGCGTCCGGCTGAGGGGTCGGCGGGGCACTGGGCCGGGCGGCCTTGCGGGCCCGGAGCCAGCGCTGGGTGAGCCAGCCGACGGCTACCCCGATCAGCCCGCCGAGCGAATTGGCGAGCCAGTCCGACACCGAGCACTCCCGCCCCGGTATCAGCACCTGGGTCAGCTCGATCGCCACCGGCAGCAGCACCATCAGCAGACTCGGCCAGACCACCCGCCGGCTGGCCAGCATCAGTCCGAAGCCGAGCGGCATCAGCATGGCGATGTTCAGCCAGCTCTCCACCCCGCTGCCGACATGGCCGGCCGAGGAGCCGAACTCCGCCCAGTCGGACGGCAGGCACTGGGCCAGCGAGCGGTGGTTACCTTCCCAACCCTTGGGCGCGAGCGTCAGCGTGAACACGGCGACCAGCGAGACCATGGCGAACAGGGTGGGCCACCGCCGCCAGCCGGTGAGCCTGGCGACCGGGCCCCAGGCGAGCAGACAAACCATGACGCCGAGCAACCCGAGCAGCGGCGACCAGTGGTTCACCGGGAGCAGCCAGCGCAGGTGGCGGGCGGCTTCCAGAATGGCGACCATCGAAAACCGGCCTCCCCTTCTTGGCTGAGAGCCGTTCAGTGGCCGGCCGCCCAGGTAGCTCAGTGTTCCTCGGGTTTGCTCCGTGCTCCACCTATATCGCATCCCGGCCCGCCGCGGTCCCGGTCGCGGCCCCGCTGTGATCGGCCGCACTGGGTCCAGCCACACCGGCGGAGGACAACAGTCGCAAGATGAGACGCCTGCTGTCATCCTCCGGGTCAACGATCGGCCAGGTGGATCCAGTGGCGTCGAACGAGAGCTATAACCCGTGGACCGTCGTGAATCTGGTCTTCCACCACCTCGCTGAACAGGGGCTGCACCCCACCTTCAGCGACGCAGGCGACCCCGGCCTGCACGCCACCGAGCTGCTGCGCGCGCTGAGCATCGAACCGAGAGCGGACGGCAACCGGCAGAAGTTCGAGGAGACCAGGGACGAGCTCGCCCGTATCCGGGCGACCGTGTTCGGCGAGCCGTGAGCCGCTGAGTTCCTCAGGTGTGCTGGGAGCCCCGACTCGGTGTGCTGAGAGCCCCGACTCGCGGAAGGCGGCGGGGCGGGGTTCCCTCGGTCAGCCCTTGGACGGGGGGATCACGATGCCGTACTCCCTGATCTTGCGGTAGATGGTGGCCCGGGACATGCCCAGGTGCCGGGCGGCCTCGGCGCGGTTGCCGTCCGCCCCGCGCAGGCAGGCGATGATCGCGTCGCACTCGATGGACTCCAGCGGCGTGAGCACCCGCCGGCTGGTCGCCTGTACCTCGGGCGGCAGGTCGGCCGGCGTGATCACCCCGGTCCTGCGGTGCGTCACCACCTTGCGGATCACCTGGTAGAGCTGCTCGGTGTTGCCCGGCCAGCGGTTGCGCATCAGCACTCGCATCGCGTCCGGTGAGCAGCGAAGGCTGGCACCGCGGGTGAGCCGGGAGATCAGGAACGGCACCAGTTCGCGCAGGTCGTCGATGTGGTGGCGCAACGGCGGCACCGCCACCGAGTGCGGGAACCGGCTGACCAGCCGCTCCAGCGCGCCGTCCACCGGCCCGGTGGAGGACCGGGTGGCCACCACCCACTGCCGCTCGCCGTCCCGGGACTGCGGGGATGCGTCGAGCAGGCCGAGCAGCGCGCTCAGCTCGTCCAGCACCTCGTCCGGGAGCCGGTCCACGTGCCGCAGGATCACCGTGCCCCGGCCGTCGGTCAGCTCCTCGCGCACGCTGTCGAGCCATCGGCTGGTAGCTGTCCCGACGTCGGCCTGCTCCGTATCGCCGCCACTGGCTGACGCCCCGGCCGAACCGGCCGCGCCAGCCGAACCTGCCGAACCGGCCGCGCCGGTCAGCTCGACGGCGAGCTCGTCGGCGTTGAACACCCGCAGGTGTCCGCCCGGCGTGTGGGCCAGGTGGGTGGCCCTGGCCACGGTGAACTTGCCGGTGCCCGGTTCGCCCTCCAGCAGCAGCCACTCCCGGGACCGGAAGTGCGTCTCCACCTCCTGGCAGCAGGTGGTCCACAGGGCGCCGACGCCGACCATGCCGGGCAGCGGGCCGGGGGTCGGCAGGACACTCGGCGTGTTGGCGGCCACCCGGGTGAACAGGTGCACGTTCACCACGCCGCCGATCACCGACGCATCGCTCCAGCTGGGCCGGCAGTGCACCCGCGCGGTGACGCCGCTGGGTAGCGGGCAGCTGAACTGGCTGGGCTTGCCGGCGGCCAGCGCCTCACTGGCCAGCCCGAGCAGGGTGACCTGGTCCATCGGGTCGATGAGCTGGCGGGCGGCGTCGTTGAGCATCACCAGGTCGTTGCTGATCGCCAGCACCGGGCCCCGGTTGCGCTGGCAGGCGGCCAGGTAGTCCTGCAGCAGGGCGAGCTCCCGGCGGCCGGTGTGCTCCAGCAGCGCTTCCTCGATGCGCCGGGCGAGCGTCGACGCGGCGGCCACCATCATCTGGTTGGCGTCGGTGCGCCAGCAGGTCAGGTCGACCACGCCGAGCACCTTGCCGGTGGTCGGGTGGTGGATCGGGGCACCGGCACAGGCCAGCTCCTCCAGGTTCTCCACGTAGTGCTCGTGGCCGAACACCTGGGCCGGGCCGCGCCCCTCCAGCGCGGTGCCGATGCCGTTGGTGCCGACGAACTCCTCGGCGTAGCTGAACCCGGGCGCCAGCGACACCTGGTCCAGGGCTCGCTGCAGCCGCGAGTCGCCGGTCCGGCGCTCCAGCACGACGCCTTCGGAGTCGGTCAGGATGACGCTGACCGGCTCGTTGCTGAACTGTGCGCTGGCCTCGGAGATGATTCGGTTCGCGCTGTGCGCCAGCGAGGCGGCCCGGTCCGGGTTCGGCGCGTACTGCAGCTCGAAATGGTCGGCGGAGACGTGGAAGTCCCGGGACCGTCGCCAGGACGCCATGATCGGCGGGCGGACGACACCGGGTGTCACGTTGTCGAAGGTCAGGAAGCACTCGCGGGCATGGGCCAGTTCGCGACTGGCGGCCAGTCGCGGACTAGGAGCGTGTCCTGGATGTGGTGGTCTGGACGCGTCGGGCAATACGGGCTGCCTCCTCGCCAACTCCGTCGGTGACGTGGTGCTGCGGTATCACGTCGAGGGCAACCATCTCGAAGTTACGCCGCTAGCGCCATGAACGGTAGGCGTTCGAGCTGGCCGGCCGATGTCTCATGATGAGACCGCGGTCACCTGTCTTCGCGAACTCGCGCCGTGCGGTGTTCACCCGATCGAGGGAGCCCGTCCTCGTCTCATGATGAGACCCCGGTCACTCCCGTGACCCGGTGTGATCCCTAGCACGGGGAGGACACCGCCGGAAGCGCCGCCGAAAGCCACCGACAGTCCTCCTCAGAACGCACGCCACCAGCAAGAAGGACTTCGCCAGGCGGAGTCACGAGGCATGTGGTCAGGGCAAGCGCACCTGGCCTACCCGAGCAGGGGCGAGGAGTGACCCATGAGTCGCCAAAGCGTGGCAAAGGCGCACCAGAAGATCCAGGAACTCTCCTGGGAACCGATGTACCACACGCCGTACCAGAAGTACGGCACTGACTACACCTTCCAGAAGGCGCAGAAGAAGGACCCGCTCAAGCAGGTCCTGCGGTCCTACTTCCCGATGCAGGAGGAGAAGGATCACCGGGTCTACGGCGCACAGGACGGCGCGATCCGCGGCAACATGTTCCGCCAGGTGCAGGAGCGCTGGCTGGAGTGGCAGAAGCTCTTCCTGAGCATCATCCCGTTGCCCGAGATCTCGGCCGCCCGGTCGATGCCGATGCTGTTCCACACGGTGCCCAACCCGGAGCTGCACAACGGCCAGGCGATCCAGATGATCGACGAGGTTCGGCACAGCACGATCCAGCAGAACCTCAAGCGCATCTACATGAACAACTACATCGACCCGGCCGGCTTCAACTCGAGCCTGCGGAACTTCCACAACGACTACTGCGGCACGATCGGGCGGCAGTTCGCGGAAGGCTTCATCACCGGCGACGCGATCACCGCGGCCAGCATCTACCTGACCATCGTGGCCGAGACGGCGTTCACCAACACGCTGTTCGTGGCCATGCCGGCCGAGGCGGCCGCGAACGGCGACTACCTGCTGCCCACGGTGTTCCACTCGGTGCAGTCGGACGAGTCGCGGCACATCTCCAACGGCTACGCCACGCTGCTGATGGCGCTGTCGGACGAGAGCAACCACCAGCTGCTCGAGCGCGACCTGCGCTACGCGTGGTGGAACAACCACCGCGTGGTGGACGCCGCGATCGGCACGTTCATCGAGTACGGCACCAAGGACCGCCGCAAGGAGCGCGAGTCCTACGCGGAGATGTGGCGCCGCTGGATCTACGACGACTACTACCGCAGCTACCTGGTGCCGCTGGAGAAGTACGGCCTGGTCATCCCGCACGACCTGATCGAAGAGTCGTGGAAGCAGATCTGGGAGAAGGGCTACGTCCACGAGGTCGCGCAGTTCTTCGCCACCGGCTGGCTGGCCAACTACTGGCGCATCGACGCGATGACCGACGACGACTTCGAGTGGTTCGAGTACAAGTACCCGGGCTGGTACGAGAAGTACGGCAAGTGGTGGGAGAACTACAACCGCCTCGCCACGCCGAACGGGCACAACCCGATCGTCTTCGAGGACGTCGACTACGTGTACCCGAACCGCTGCTGGACCTGCATGGTGCCGTGTCTGGTCCGCGAGGACATGGTCATGGAAGAGGTCGACGGCGTGGTGCGCACGTACTGCCACGAGGTCTGCGCGTGGACCGACACGACCGCCTTCCGGCCCATCTACCAGGGCCGTGAGACGCCGAACATGGGTCGGCTGGTCGGCCACCGCGAGTGGGAGACGCTGTACCACGGCTGGAACTGGGCCGACGTGGTGTCCGACATGGGCTTCGTGCGCGACGACGGAAAGACCCTGGTCGCGCAGCCGCACCTGAACCTCGACCCGTCGAAGATGTGGACGTTGGACCACCTGCGTCGGTGCCCGCCGCTGGCGAGCCCGAACGTGGTGCTCAACGAGATGACGCCCGAGCAGCGCGAAGCCTGGGCGGCCGACTACCGCAGGCAGGGACCGGCCGGCCGGCCGGCACCCGCCCAGACCTGACCGCCGCTCCGCGAGTCGGGCGAACCAGCACAGCGAGTCGGGGCTCTCAGCACCCTGAGTCGGGGCGCCCAGCACACCGTCGGTGTGCTGGGACGCCCGACTCAGTGTGCTGGGACGCCCGACTCGCCGAATAAGAGGAAACGCGATGGCGGACAAGCACGTGGTGCGGTTCGAACCGGTCGGCATCGAGATCGAGGTGGACGAGGACCAGACGATCCTGCGCGGCGCCGCCGAGCAGGGCGTGATGTTGATGCACGGCTGCAAGGAAGGCCAGTGCGCCGCGTGCAAGTCGTTCATCCTCGACGGCGAGGACGTCGAGCACGACTCGTACTCAACGTTCGCGCTGCCCGACTACGAGAAGGACGAGGGCTACACCCTGCTCTGCCGGGCGCATGCCTACGAGGACCTGACCATCGAGTTGCTCAACTACGACGAGGAGATGATCCGGTCCGGGTTGCCGATCGTCTCGGCGGTCGCCGAGGTCGTCGGGAACGATGCGGTCACCCACGACATGCGGCACCTGGTGCTGCGGTTGCTGGAGCCCAAGGAGGTCAAGTTCTTCCCCGGGCAGTACATGGACATCGCGGTGCCGGGTACCGACGAGCACCGGTCGTTCTCCATGGCCAACACCTCCAGCCGGGAGGAAGGCCGACTGGAGTTCGTCATCAAGGTGTACTCGGACGGGCTGTTCTCCCGATACCTGGACGACGAGCTCAAGGTCGGCGACCAGCTGACGGTGAGCGGGCCGTTCGGGGTGTTCACCCTGCGGGAGAGCCACGACTCGGACCTGGTCTTCGTCGGCGGCGGGGCCGGGATGGCACCCATCCTGTCCCTGCTGCGGTCCATGTCCGACCGAGGCATCGCCCGCAAGGCCACCTTCTACTACGGCGCACGCACCCGGGCCGACCTGTGCTTCGAGGAAGAGCTCCGGGCACTGGAGGAGTCGCTGCCGGGGTTCCGGTACGTGCCGGCGCTGTCCGAGCCCACCGCCGAGTGCGGCTGGGAGGGCGAGACCGGGCTGATCACCGAGGTGGTCAAGCGGCTGCAGTCCGACCTCGCCGGGCAGGACGCCTACGTCTGCGGGCCGCCGCCGATGGTCGAGGCGGCCATGCCGCTGCTGGCCAAGCTCGGCGTCGCTGAGGCGCGGATCTACTACGACAAGTTCACCACGACGGGCGAACCCGGGCAGTAACGATCTCCCGGCTCGGCCGGGGCGAGGAGAGCGCTATGACAACCGCACAGGAACGGTCGGTACCGAAGGTCAACTTCACCGACGCCGAGGCCGGCGCCAAGGAGTTCCCCGACTCGACCGCCCGCCGGTACAACTACTTCAAGCCGCAGAAGCGCAAGCAGACGCACTACGAGGACGTCACCGTCGAGGTGCAGCCGGATCCTCGGCACTACCTGGCCCAGGGTTGGATCTACGGCTTCGCGGACGGCGAGACGGGCTACCCGCTGACCTGGACCAAGCTCAAGGCCTGGGGTGTCGACGACCCGGAGCCGCCGAAGGGCGTCGGGTCCGGCGGCCTGCCGAAGGACTTCGTCTGGCCGGCGCACGGCTGGCACGAGTTCCGCGACCCCAACGAAGAGTGGGAGATGACGCTCTACCGCTACGGCGCGAACGTCGTCCGCCAGCTCAACCAGAACATCGACAACGCCCGGCAGGCCAAGGCGTTCGACCAGTGGAACAACAACTGGGTGCACTTCGTGGCCCACAACGTCGGTGCCTGGATGCACGTCGAGCACATCCTCGGCCTGTACGTGTTCTCCCACGCCAACCGGTCGGGCCCGACGAACATGCACAACACCGCCATGGCGGTGAACGGCATGCACAAGATCCGGTTCGCCCAGGACCTGGCGCTGTACAACCTCACCCTTTCCGAGGAGATCGAGCGCTTCGACGGCAGCGCGCACCTGGAGGCGTGGAACTCCGACCCGATCTGGCAGGGCGTGCGGAGGGTCACCGAGGCACTCCCCGCGATCCAGGACGACTGGGGCGAGACGATCTTCGCGGCGAACGTTGTGTTCGAGCCGCTGGTCGGTGAGCTGTTCCGCAGCGGCCTGGTTCAGCAGTGCGCGGCCGGCAACGGCGACTTCGTCACCCCCACCGTCATGGGCGCCGGTGAGCACGACTACGCGCAGCGTGACCTGCGGATGACCATTGCCATGTTCGAGCCGAGGGTCAGCGACCGCGAGTTCGCCGAGCACAACAAAGAGATCATGAACGGTTGGCTGTCCAACTGGGTGCCGCAGTGCCTGGAGGCGGCCCGCACCCTGCAGCCGCTGTGGTCGCAACCGGACTTCAAGCCGCCCAGGTTCGAGGACGCGCTGGACCGGGCCAAGCACCGCTTCACCGGAATCCTGTCCGAGCTGGGCCTCGACACACCGAAGGAGCTGAACCAGTGACCGCGTTCAAGACCTCGGAGAGTCCGTTCAAGTCGGACAACACCGCATCCAACAAGTGCGGCTTCACCCTGATGAACAACCAGGTGGGCGCCGTGGTCGCGGAGGTGCTGCGGAAGCTGGACAACGTGACGGTGACCCCGCTGCCCTCGATGATCCGGATCGACGGCACGGGACGGTTCGACCTGGTCTACGCCGACGTGGACGACGCGGCAGGTGAGGAAGAGGGCTGGTTCGACGCGGCGGAGTTCGAGGAGAACATGTCCACCCACTACGGGCGGATGGTGCACCTCGACGACCGCACCATCATGTTCGCCAACCCGGAGGACGCCGCCGAGTACATCGGCTTCGACCTGAAGGCCACCACCTAACTGCCTGCGGCTCGTGAGTGGCGCGCGCGTGGCCCGGCCACGCCCGCCACTCACGGGCCTTCCGCACTCGAAAGGACTCTGGAAATGTACGAGAAGGACGGCGAGAAGTACTTCGTGGTGGATTCCCACTCGCATTTCTGGGATGCCAGTGAGGAAAACTGGGTGCCGGGGGCGGAGCAGTACGCGAAGGGCTGGATCGACTGTTTCTACGGCTACCACAAGCTGGGCCCGCCCGAGACGCACTGGGACTGGAACCACTACCTGAAGGTCACCGAGGAGGACTTCGTCCGGGACGTCTTCGACGAGGGCCACGTGGATGTGGCGATCTTCCAGTCGACGTACCTGAAGGAGTGGTACAAGGACGGGTTCAACACGCTGGAGCGCAACGGGGCGCTCGCGGAGCGCTACCCCGGGAAGCTCCTGGTGAACGGCCGCTGGGACCCGCGCGAGGGTGACGCCGGCATCAAGCAGCTGGAAGAGGACCACAAGCGCTACAACTTCACCGGTGTGAAGCTGTACACGGCGGAGTGGCGCCAGGGTTCGCGGGGTTGGACGCTGCGGGACCCGGAGGCGTTCCGGTTCCTGGAGAAGTCCCAGGAGCTCGGCATCAAGAACATCCACGTGCACAAGGGCCCGACGATCTGGCCGTTGGACAAGGACGCGTTCGACGTGCGTGACGTCGATACCGCCGCGACGTCGTTCCAGGGCCTGAACTTCATCGTCGAGCACGTGGGTCTGCCGCGGATCGAGGACTTCTGCTTCATGGCGGTGCAGGAGCCGAACGTCTACGCGGGGCTGAGCGTGGTGGTCGGCGGGCTGATGTACGCGCGGCCGAAGTTCTTCGCCAAGGTGATGGGCGAGCTGTTGTTCTGGGTCGGCGAGGACAAGATGCTCTACGGCGGGGACTACAACATCTGGACCCCGAAGTGGCAGGTCGAAGGCCTCGTCGACTGGCAGATGCCGGACGAGGACCAGTTCTCCGACTACCCCAGGCTGACCACCGACAGCAAGAAGAAGATCCTCGGGCTCAACGCCGCCCGGCTCTACGACATCCCGGTACCGGCCGAAGCCCAGCTCGGCGCCAACACCGCCACCGGTGACGCCGAGGCACCCGGGGAAGAACTCGTGACAGGCTCCGCCGGCACCCAGGCCTGATCAAGCATCGTGAGTGGCGAATGGTCCCCCAGGACCACTCGCCACTCACGGGTCCGACGAAGGAGGACACATGAAGGCAGTGCGGTTGCACGACTACCACAAGCCACCGGTGGTCGAGGACGTTCCGGAGCCGACGCTCTCCGGACCGCTCGACGTCATCGTGAAGATCGGTGGGGCCGGGGTCTGCCGAACCGACCTGCACATCATCGAGGGCCAGTGGGCCGAGGCGATGGGCCCACACCTGCCGTACACGATCGGCCACGAGAACGCCGGCTGGGTGCACTCGGTCGGTGAGGGCGTCACCAACGTCGCCCCCGGGGACACGGTGATCCTGCATCCGCAGCCGAGCTGTGGGCTGTGCCTGGCCTGCCGCGCCGGGCGGGACATGCAGTGTGAGGATGCGTTCTTCCCCGGTCTGTCCGACAACGACGGTGGCATGGCCGAGTTCCTGCGCACCACCGCCCGGGCCTGCGTCAAGCTCAACCCGGACACCAACCCGGCCGACGTCGCCGCGCTGGCCGACGCCGGCATCACCGCTTACCACGCGGTCCGCAAGGCCGTGCCGTCGCTGTACCCGGGCACGGCCGCCGTGGTGCAGGGCGCCGGCGGGCTGGGCCACATCGGCATCCAGACCCTCGCCGCACTCACCGCCACCAAGATCATCGTGGTGGACCGCAGCCCGGAGGCGCTGGAGCTGGCCAAGCAGATCGGCGCCGACGAGACCGTACTGGCCGACGGCAGCCACATCGACGCCGTCAAGGACCTGACCGGCGGCAACGGGGCCAACGTCGTGTTCGACTTCGTCGCAGAGGGCGGCGCGGAGCAGGACGCGTGGCAGATGACCGCGCCGGCCGGCTCGCAGTACATCATCGGCTACGGCGGCGAGTTCCGGGCGCCCACGCTGGACTTCGTCGGCGGCGAGAAGAACGTCATCGGGAACATCGTCGGCACCTACAACGACCTCGCCGAGCTGATGGTCCTGGCCCAGGCCGGCAAGGTCACCCTGCACACCAGGCAGTACCCGCTCGATGCGGCGGTAGAGGCGCTCGACGATCTCGACCACGGTCGGGTCCGCGGCCGCGCCATCCTCGTCCCCTGATCCGGACCCGCGGCCGCGCCATCCTCACTCGCTGACCAGCACTGACATTTCCTAAGGAGACACGGTGGCAAAGGAGCTACGTTTCGACGAGGAGGCCCGCGCGCTCTTGCAGGCGGGGGTCGACAAGCTGGCCGACGCGGTCAAGTCGACGCTCGGCCCCAAGGGTCGCAACGTCATCCTGGAGAAGATCACCGGTAGCCCGGTGGTGACCAATGACGGGGTGACCATCGCACGGGAGATCCACCTCAAGAACCAGTTCGAGAACATGGGCGCCCAGCTGGTCAAGGAAGCCGCCATCAAGACCAACGACATGGTCGGCGACGGCACCACCACAGCCACCGTGATCGCCCAGGCCATCGTCCGCGAGGGCATGAAGGCGATCGGGAGCGGCGGTAACCCGGTGCTGGTCAAGCGGGGTATCGACCTCGCCGTGGGCGCGCTGGTGGAGCACCTGCAGTCCGTGGCGCACCTGGTGGAGACCGAGGAGGACTTCGCCCACGTGGCCGGCATCTCGGCCAACGACGACGTGATGGTCGGCCGGGTGATCGCCCGGGCGCTGCACACCGTCGGCCAGACCGGCATCGTGACCGTCGAGGAGGCCGCCCAGTACGGGATGAGCGTGGACTTCGTCGAGGGCTTCGAGTTCGACAACGGGTTCGTCTCGCCCTACCTGGTCACCGACCCCGGCCGGCTGGAGGCGGTCCTGGACGACCCGTACATCCTGATCACCAACGAGAAGATCACCCAGGTCCGGGACCTGATGCCGCTGCTCGACAAGATCATGCGCGCGCCGCGGCCGCTGCTGATCATCGCGGAGAACATCGAGGGCACCGCGCTCAGCATGCTGGTGCACAACCACGTGAACCGCACCTTCCAGGCCTGCGCGGTCCGTGCCCCCGGTTTCGGTGACCGCCGGTTGCACAAGCTGGAGGACATCGCCGCGATCACCGGCGGCACCGTGCTGAGCAAGTACGCCAGCTTCAACCTGCAGACCATGGGGGTGGAGCACCTGGGGCGCGCCGAGCAGGTTCGGGTCACCGACAGCAGCACCGCCATCGTCGGCGGCGCCGGTACGGCGGAGAACCTCGGCTTCCGGATCACCCAGCTGCGCTCGGAGATGGGGCGCGCGCAGTACGGGGTGGACGAGGACGTGCTGGCCGAACGGATCGGCGCGCTCACCGGCAAGATCGCGGTCATCCGGGTCGGCGCGCCGACGAACGCCGAGCTGAAGGAGCTGCAGCACCGGGTGGAGGACGCACTGTCCGCCTGCCGGGCGGCCATGGCGGAGGGCATCGTGGCCGGTGGCGGGGCCGCGCTGGTGCACGCCGAGAAGGCGCTCGACGCGTTGGACCTCAAGGGCGACTATGCGATCGGCGCGGACATCGTGCGCCGGTCGCTCACCGAGCCGGCCTACCTGATCGCCACGAACGCCGGTTACCCCGGTCAGGAGGTGGTGGCCAAGGTGCAGCGGATGGGCGTGGAGATCGGGCCGGACGAAGGCTTCGACGCCCTGGAGGGCCGCTACGGGAACATGATCGAGATGGGCATCATCGACCCGCTGCGGGTGGCCCGCTCCGCGCTGCAGAACGGCGCCTCGGTGGCCGGGCTGCTGCTCACCACGAACTCGCTGGTCGCCGAGGAGCAGACGCCGTGGGGCGGCAGCGCCTCGCTGATGACCGAGTTCGGCCCGCTGGACGAGGGGCTGCGGCAGCCCTCGCCCGACTCGAGCACGCCGCAGTCGCTCGGGCTCGGCCCGGCGATCGGCTGACAGGTGTGGGTGGCTGGCGGTTGCAACGGGGCATCGCCAGCCACTCATGTTCGGACCGCCCGTGGCGATCCAGGCAAGTTCGCCTACGCTGATAGCCGTGAGTTCCGAGTCCGAGCGGTACTCGGCGTCAGTTGAGGACTACCTGAAGGTGATCTACGCGTTCGAAGAGCGCGAGGAAAGCAAGATCACCACGACCCGGCTGGCCGAGCGGCTGGGTGTTTCCGCATCGTCGGTGTCCGGGATGGTGCGCAAGCTCTGCCAACTCGAGCTGTTGGAGCACCCGAAATACGGCAACATCGAGTTCACCGATACCGGTCGGCACGTCGCGCTCGGCGTGGTCCGGCGACATCGGTTGATCGAGCTGTACCTGGTGACCGAGCTGGGGTACGGCTGGGACGAGGTCCACGACGAGGCCGAGGTGCTCGAGCACGCGGTGTCCGACCGTCTGCTCGACCGGATCGCCGAGCGCCTTGGCCACCCCAGGCTGGATCCGCACGGCGACCCCATCCCCACCAAGGAGGGCCGCTTGGAGCCGCTGCGCGCGCGGCGGCTGTCCACCGTGGAGCCGGGCACGGCCGGTGAGTTCGTCCGCGTCGACGACGTCGACCCGGGCATGCTGCGGCACCTGACCGCCGAGGGTATCCAGCTCGGCGCCCGGCTCGAGGTGGTCGAGCGCGCTCCGTACGGCGGGTCCTACCTGGTCCGGGTGGGTGAGCTGTCCACCGCGGCGGTTCGCCAGCTGGGTCCGGCGCTGGTCAATGCGATGTGGGTCGGTGTCGACGGCGGAACCTGAGGTCCGTCTGGTGTTCGCCTTGTTGTTCGTCGCTCCACATCTTAAAGTTAGGCATGACGAAGTCTCGTCCCGGCGCGGCGCCGGAGCTGGCGCAGCCCGGGGCATCCCTGCGCGAGCTGCGTGCCAGGGGTCGGTTCCGGGGTGCGTTCGCGCTGCTCGGCCCGGCTTTCGTGGCGGCCGTGGCCTATGTCGATCCCGGCAACTTCGCCACCAACTTCGAGGCCGGCGCGCAGTACGGCTACCAGCTGGTGTGGGTCATCGTGGTGGCCAACGCGATGGCCATGCTGGTGCAGTACCTCTCCGCGAAGACCGGCGTGGCCACCGGCCGTGACCTGCCCGAACTGTGCCGCGAGTACCTTCCCCGACCGGTCTCGCGCGGGCTGTGGGTGCAGGCCGAGCTGGTCGCGATGGCCACCGACCTCGCCGAGTTCGTCGGTGCCGCGGTGGGGCTGAACCTGCTGTTCGGGGTGCCGCTGTTCCCGGCCGGGCTGATGACCGCGGTGATCGCGTTCGGCATCCTGGCCCTCGAGCAGCGCGGCTACCGGCGGTTCGAGCTTGCCATCGCAGGGCTGCTCGCCCTCGTCTTCCTCGGCTTCGCCTACGACCTGGTCACCGTCGGCGGGTCGGTCCGGGGCACGCTCAGCGGGCTGCTGCCGATCTTCCCCGACTCGAGCAGCGTGCTGCTGGCCGCCGGCATCATCGGCGCCACCGTCATGCCGCACGTGGTGTACCTGCATTCCGCACTGACCAAGAACCGGATCGCGGTGCGTGACGACGCCGAGCGGCGTGAGGTCATGCGGTTCCAGCGGCTCGACGTGTACGCCGGGCTCGGCGCCGCCGGTGTGATCAACCTGTGCATGCTGGTCATCGCGGCGTCGCTGTTCAGTGCCGAGTCCGGGTCGACCGGGCACTCCGGCGTCGACTCCATCGAGGCCGCGCACGCCGGGCTCGGTGACCTGGTCGGTGGCGGCGCGGCGCTGGCCTTCGCGGTGGCGCTGCTGGCCTCCGGACTGTCCTCGTCCAGCGTCGGCACCTACGCCGGCCAGGTGGTCATGCAGGGGTTCATCCGCCGGCGCATCCCGATCTTCCTGCGCCGCGCCCTGACCATGCTGCCCGCGTTGGTGGTGCTCGGGCTGGGCCTGCCGACCACCGGCAGCCTGGTCGCCTCGCAGGTTGTGCTGTCCTTCGGCATCCCGTTCGCGCTCGTGCCGATGGTGCTGCTGACCCGGCGGGTCGACGTGATGGGCGCGCTGGTCAACCGGCGCGTCACCACGCTCGCGGCCAGCCTGATCGCGGCGCTCGTCATCGTGCTGAACGTCTACCTGATTGTCGACCTGCTGGTCGGCTAGGCGCTGTGCGTCGCCGCGTCGACCAGCAGGTCGTTGTGCTCCCCGGGGGGTATGTGGGCGCTACGCGTGCGCGAACTCCGGCCGGGTACCGGGCACCTCGGTGGCGTGCGAGATGGACTTCCGCGCCGTCTCCGGGATGAGCACGATGGGCACGATCGCGATCACCGCGGCCACCATGATGTAGAAGGCCGGGATCGACGTGCTGCCCGTCTTGGTGATCAGCGCGGAGATGGCGAGCGGCGCGGTGCCACCGAAGAGCGCGGTGGACACGCTGTAGCCGATGGACATGCCGCCGTACCGGTTCCTGGTCGGGAACATCGCCGGGAACGTGGAGCCGATCGTGCCCAGCATCAGCAGCAACAGCAGCCCGAGCACGGCCAGGCCGATGGTCACCGGCAGCACGCTCTTCAGGTTGATCAGCGCCACAGCGGGGTAGCTGAGCACCAGGAACCCGACCGCGGCGGTGAGGAGCATCGGCTTGCGGCCGACCCGGTCGGACAGTGCGCCCACCGGCGCGATGAGCGCCATCATCACCAGCATGATGCCGATCAACGTCAGGTTCGACTCGGCGTCGCTGATCCCGAGCACCTGGGTCAGGTAGGTCGGCATGTAGGTCAGCACCGTGTAGTCCGCCACGTTCAGCAGGATCACGATGCCGATCAGGTTCAGGATCTGCGGCCAGTTGTTCGAGAGCATCTCCCCGAGCGGCACCCGCTGGGTCTCACCGTGCGAGAGCTGCTGGAAGGCCGGGGTGTCCTCCAGCTTGTTCCGCAGGTAGAAGCCGACCAGACCGAGCGGCGCGGCGAGCAGGAACGGGATCCGCCAGCCCCAGCTGTTCATCGCGGCCTCGGACAGGGAGAGCTGGAAGGTGGTGGCCAGTGCGGCGCCGAGCACGAAGCCGCCGAGCGTGCCGAACTCGAGGAACGCGCCGAAGAAGCCCCGCCGTTTGTCCGGGGCGTACTCGGCGATGAACGTGGCCGCGCCGCCGTACTCGCCGCCGGTGGAGAAGCCCTGGATCAGCCGCAGCACCACCAGCAGGATCGGCGCCGCGACGCCGATCGTGTTGTGACTGGGGATCAGACCGATCAGGAACGTCGCACCGGACATGAACAGGATCGTCATCGAGAGCACCCGCTGGCGGCCGAACTTGTCACCGAGCGGGCCGAGCACGATGCCGCCCAGTGGGCGCAGCGCGAACGGGATGGCGATACCGGAGAAGGTCAGCAGGGTGCGGGCGGCCGGACTGCTGTCCGGGAAGAAGTTCAGCCCGACGCTGGTGATCAGGTAGCTGTAGATGGCGTAGTCGAACCACTCCACCGCGTTGCCCATCGCGGCACCGGCGACCGCCCGCCGAACTATCCGTTCGTCGGGTTCGTTCTGTGCCGTCGAGTCGGCAGCTGAGCTCATCGCGTTCCCTTCACCGGCCAGGGATCCCCCGAATCGGGCCCCTTACCGCCTGATTTCTGTGTCCTGTACCCCGATCGGCTGGCCGTTAATC
Organism: Pseudonocardia sp. Cha107L01; assembly: GCF_052566575.1. Classification (NCBI taxonomy): domain Bacteria; kingdom Bacillati; phylum Actinomycetota; class Actinomycetes; order Pseudonocardiales; family Pseudonocardiaceae; genus Pseudonocardia; species Pseudonocardia sp. Cha107L01. The sequence goes on along the minus strand of NZ_CP199579.1, from coordinate 536,356 downwards.
CCCGAGCCGGCCGCCGAATTCGTCGCCGCGGTACACCCGGGCGTGTCGTCGCGGCCCGTCGCCCGCAGCCGGCCCCGGTCGCCTACCCAGGCATATGCCCAGGTCACGGCTCCGTCGTGGGGCAGCGTCAGGCGTACCCGCCGGTAGTCGGGTCCCTCGTACTCGTCCAGCGCCGGCAGCAGCCCGACCGGATCACGCAATGGGGTGAGTGTGCCGGGGACGTCCGGGTGCTCGCCGAGCAACATCGCCGGCCAGCCCAGCCCGGTGTCGTACCTGGTTCCGCGCGCGCGGGCGGCCCGGCCCGGCCCGGCGGCGTGCGGCGCGACGAGGGGCCAGCCGGACCGCCCCGGTTGCAGCAACCCGTAGCCGAACAGGGTGGCGGGCCACTGGTCCGGGTGCGGCGCTCCGCTCACCTCGTCGGCGTCCAGCCCGTCGGTGGCGGCGGCGGTGCCGATCAGCCGGCACGCGTCCTGTTGGCGCAGCTCCGCGCAGCGCACCGGCGCGCCGGCCACCAGCAGCGGCGCCCGGATCGGCCCGGCGCCCAGATAGCACCACGGGCTGTCGAACACCGTGCCGTCCGCGCCGCGCACCCGCCCGGTGCGCAACCGGACCAGCCGGTACCGCTCGCCACGCCCCTCGCAGCGGTCCAGCACCGCGACCTGCGCCGGGGTGGCCAGCCACAGCGCGTGCCGTTCGGTGACCCCGGGCGCGGCGGCCAGCACCGCCGGTCGCTGGCCGTCCCGGGTGCGCAGCCCGGCCGCCCACACCGCCGCGACGCCCTCGGTCAGCACGTCCAGTACGACGACCGGCCCGCTCAGCCCGAGTTGCCGGCGCAACCAGGTGATCTTCGACGGGCACCGGTTGGACCCGTAGCTCAGCACCGGCACCCGGGCCGCGAGAGGCGGCGCACCCTGGGCGGCCAGCCAGTCGTCCAGATCCTCGACACGACCGCCGTCCGTGCTGACCCGCCAGCCGGCGTAGCGGGTCGGGTCCGGGTCCAGCCGCCGCGCCACCCCGTCGAGGTGGACGAACGAGCAGTCCGGGGTGACGCCGGGGTAGGGGTCGGCCGGGTAGTCGGCGTCGGTGAAGAGTTTCGTCGAACCGGGCACGCGATCTACCGTAGGCAGCGATGTCCCGGCGCGCGATCGAACTGGCTGTTCCGCCGGTTCGTCGCACCCTGGGCGCCGCGGCGGCGGTGGCAGCGCCGGTGGCAGCGCCGGTGGCAGCGCCGGTGGCAGCGGAAGCGGCAGCGGCGGTGCCGGCGTGACCCGCCGGCTACTGGACCCACCCGGCCGGAGCGCGTCACGGCGCCCGTTCCGGCTCCTGCTCGGCGTCTGCACCCTGGCCACCTGCGGCTACTCGCTGCTGCTCTCGGTGGTGCCGCTGTGGGTGTCGACGGGTGGCTCCGGGGCGTTCGGCGCCGGCGTGAGCACCGGGGTGTTCATGCTCACCACGGTGCTGACCCAGCTCGGCGTGCCGTGGCTGCTGCGCCGGTTCGGGCACCGCGTGGTGCTGGCGGCCGGCCTGGCGTTGCTCGGGGCGCCGACGCCGCTGCTCACGCTGTCGGCGGAGTTGCCGCCGGTGCTGCTGCTGTCCGCGCTGCGCGGAGTCGGGTTCGGGCTGTTCACGGTGGCCAGCGGGGCGTTGGTGGCCGAGCTGGTGCCGCCCGCCGAGCACGGCCGCTCGACCGCACTGTTCGGGCTGGCCACCGGGGTGCCGCAGCTGGTGCTGCTGCCGACCGGGGTGGGTGTGGTGCAGCACGTCGGGTTCGCGGCGGTGTTGGTGGTGGCGGCCGTCCCGCTGCTCGGCGTGCCGCTGCTGCCGTTCCTGCGCACCACCTCGGGCGCGCGCTCCGCCCCGGTCACGTCACTGCCCGAACCCGACCCGCTCGCCTCTCCGGACCTGCGCGCCTCGCCCGGGCTAGTGCCGCCGCCGGCCGCGACACCGCCGCCGACCGTCGCCCCGACCGGGTCTGGAGCGCGGTCGAGAGGCTCGGTCGGCCCGGTGCTGGCGATGCTGGGCTGCGCGACCGCCCAGGGTGCGCTGATCACGTTCCTGCCGCTGGCGTTCGCCGGGCCGGGTGTGGTGGTGCCGGTTGCGCTGTTCGGGACCGCCGGCGGGGCGCTGCTGGGCCGGGTCGTGGCCGGTCACCTGGTGGACCGCCGTGGTCTTGGCGGGCGGCTGCTCGGTCCCGGGGTGCTGATCGCGGTCGTCGGTCTGCTCGCCGAGGTACTGGTGGCACCGGCGCCGTCGGTCGGTGGGGCGGTGCTGCTCGCGTCCGGGGCGGTGCTCGTCGGGTTCGGCTTCGGGCTGGTGCAGAACGACTCGATGGTGGCGCTGTTCGCGGCGGCCGGCGCGGCACGCTACGGCCGGGCCAGTGCGCTGTGGAACATCGCCTTCGACGCGGGTACCGGCGCCGGGGCGGTCGGACTCGGCGCGGTGGCGGAGCTGTTCGGGTTCCGGGTGACCTTCGGCGCGGCCGCCCTGCTGCTGGTCCTGGTGCTGCCGTTCACCCGGGCCGGCCGCCCGAACCGCGGCTGAGCCACAGCTGAGCCGCGGTTCACCAGTCGTGAGTGGCCAGCGTTGCTCTGACAACGCTAGCCACTCACGGGGGTCAGCTGCCTCGGGTGATCCATTCCTCCAGGTGCGGCGACTCGGCGCCGATCCGGGTGGAGTCGCCGTGGCCGGTGCGCACCTCGGTGTCGGCGGGCAGTGTCAGCAGCTTCGTCCTGATCGACTCGACGATCGTGTCGAAGCTGGAGTACGACCGCCCGGTGGCACCGGGGCCGCCGTTGAACAAGGTGTCGCCGGTGAACACCACGCTGAGCTCGGGCGCGTACAGGCACGACGAACCGGGTGAGTGCCCCGGCGTCTGCAGTACCCGCAGCTCGATACCGCCGGCCCGCAGCACGTCGCCGTCCGTGAGCTCGCCGTCCGGCTTGCGGTCCGGCCAGGTCATTTGCCACAACGGCGCCTCGGCCGGATTGAGCAGGATCGGCGCACCGAACCGGTCAGCCAACGCCGGCGCCTGGTTGACGTGGTCGTCGTGCGCGTGCGTGCACACCACGGCCACCACCCGCCGATCACCGACGGCGGCGGCGATGGCGTCGGCGTCGTGCGCCGCATCGATCACCAGCACCTCGTTGGCGTCACCGACGAGCCAGACGTTGTTGTCCACGTCCCAGGTGCCGCCGTCGAGGGAGAACGTGCCGGAGGTGACCAGGTGCCCGATCGCGTCCGAGGCGCTCACAGCAGCACCACCGAGCGCAGCACCTCGCCGCGCTCCATCCGGTGGAAGGCCTCCTCCACGTCGTCCAGGCTGATCGTCTCGGAGACGAACTTCTCCAGCGGCAGCCGGCCCTGCAGGTGCAGGTCGATCAGTGCGGGGAAGTCCCGGCTGGGTAGGCAGTCGCCGTACCAGGACGACTTGGTGGCCCCGCCGCGCCCGAAGATGTCGATCAGTGGCAGCTCGAACATCAGGTCCGGCGTCGGCACCCCGACCAGCACGGCGGTACCGGCCAGGTCACGCGCGTAGAACGCCTGCTTGAACGTCTCCGGCCGGCCGACCGCGTCGACGACCACGTTCGCCCCGTTGCCGTCGGTGAGCTCCTGGATCGCCTCGACCGGGTCGACCTCGCGCGAGTTCACCGTGTGCGTGGCGCCGAAGTCCTTCGCCCACTGCAGCTTCCGGGGGTCGATGTCCACCGCGATGATCGTGGTGGCCCCGGCCAGCCGGGCGCCGGCGATCGCCGCGTTGCCCACGCCGCCGCAGCCGATCACCGCGATCGAGTCGCCCCGGCCGATGCCACCGGTGTTGATCGCCGCGCCGATGCCGGCCATCACCCCGCAGCCCAGCAGTCCGGCCACCTCGGGCTTCGCCGCCGGGTTCACCTTCGTGCACTGCCCGGCCGCGACCAGCGTCTTCTCCGCGAACGCGCCGATGCCCAGCGCCGGGGACAACGCCTGGCCCGAGGCCAGCGTCATCGGCTGCTCGGCGTTGAACGTCGAGAAGCAGTACCACGGCTGCCCGCGCTTACAGGCCCGACAGGTACCGCACACCGCCCGCCAGTTCAGGATCACGAAATCGCCCGGCTCGACATCGGTGACGCCGCTGCCGACCGACTCCACGATCCCGGCCGCCTCGTGCCCGAGAAGGAACGGGAACTCGTCGTTGATCCCACCCTCCCGGTAGTGCAGGTCGGTGTGACAGACCCCGCAGGCCTGCACCTTCACCACCGCCTCGCCCGGACCCGGATCCGGCACCGTGATCGTCTCCACCGACACCGGCTTGCCCTTGGTGTGCGCGACGACCCCGCGTACCTCCTGCGCCATGACTCAACTCCCGCGTCTGTGTTCAAGGCTTGTGTGCCCTACGGACGACCTCACCGGACAGCTCGCTGCAGCCCATGCGGCGGGGCCTATGTTTCCTTCGGCAGCGTGCCAGAGTTGGCCGGTCAGCGGGGGCTGGGGACGGTAGGTTTCCCAAATGATCGAGCGAACGGACGCCGGGTCGGTCGCCGTGCTGAGCATCGCGCACGGGCCCGTGAACGTGATGGACACTGTGCTGCTGCGCCACATCACCGAAACTTTCACGGCCCTGGCCGCCGAGCAGCCGGCCGCGGTCGTGCTCACCGGCGTGGGCCGGGCCTTCTCCGCTGGTGTCGACCTGCGCAGCCTGCTGGACGGCGGCGCGGACTACCTCGCCGAGTTCCTGCCGGCGCTGAGCGAGGCGCTGCACGCCGTGTTCACCTTCGGGCGGCCGCTGGTGGCGGCGGTGAACGGGCACGCCATCGCCGGCGGCTGTGTGCTGGCCTGCTGCGCCGACCTGCGGCTGATGGCGACCGGCAAGGGCCAGATCGGCGTCCGGGAGTTCAAGGTCGGCGTGCCGTTCCCCCGGGTGCCGCTGGAGATCATGGTGCACGCCGTCGGTGCCAAGACGGCCGGCCGGCTGGTCTTCGGTGCGGACACCTTCACGCCGCCCGACGCACTCGCCCTCGGACTGGTCGACGAGGTCGTGGAGCCCGGCGAGCTGCTCGAGCGCGCCGTCGCGGCCGCCACCGAGCTGGCCACCGCGAGCCCGCCGGACACCTTCGCGCTGACCAAGGCCCAGCTGCGCCGGGACACCGTGGAACGGATCGCCAGGTACCGCGTCGACGAGGACCCCGAGGTGGCGCGCGTCTGGGCCGCCCACCAGTCCGACGGGTGGATCGCGGACTACCTGGCGTCGGTGACCGGCAAGCGCTGAGCCGGGGTCGTGAGTGGCGAGTGGTCCCCTGGGACCGCTCGCCACTCACGGGGTCAGTGCAGGGGCCGGGGGTCGCCGAGCGCGTCCCGGATCAGCGGCGGGATCTCCCGCTTGCCGAGGACCGTGCCGTTCTCGAGGCCGACCACCACGTACACGATCCGGCCGTTCGTAGTCGCCTCGCCGTTGTCCCGCCGCACCTGGAAGTCCAGGGCGAAGCTGGTACGGCCGAACCGGGAGGGGGCCACCGCCACCACGATCGACTCGCCGAACCGCACCCCGGACCTGTAGTCGATCTCCGAGCGGACCAGCTGGACGTCGTAACCGGCGGCCATCATCTCCAGGTACGGCAGCCCCCGGTGGTTGAGGAACGCCGTCATGGCGTCGTCGAAGTAGGTCAGGTACCAGCCGTTGAAGACCACGCCCTGGACGTCGACCTCCATGTAGCGCACGTTGACCGGGAACGTGAAGACCTCGGAGTCGGTGGGTGCGGCCATGTCACCGACATTAGTGCGCCGTCAGGCCGCCGGCTCGGGGCGCGCCTCGGCGGTGGGCACCCTCTCGAGATCGGCGTCCACCCGGGTGATGACCTGACGAACGCGTAGTCCACCGGCGACGGTCGGGTAGTCGGCTACCCGTGACGCGCGGACTGTCCCACGTCACGCTGGCTGACATGACCAGCACGCTCGGCAGTGGCCTCGACATCCTGCGGACTTCGATCGACGGCCAGCTGAGTGCCCCCGGCTCCGCCGACTACGACGAGGTCCGCCGGGTCTGGAACGGCGATATCGACCGCAGGCCGGCGGTCATCGTCCGGTGCGCCTCTGCGTCCGATGTCGCGCTGGCGATCGAGTTCGGCGTCGCGCGCGGGCTGGAGATCGCGGTGCGCGGCGGTGCGCACAGCATGAGCGGCGCCAGCACCGTGGACGACGGCCTCGTGATCGACCTCAGCCCGCTGAACCGGGTGAGCGTGGACCCGGTGGCGAAACTGGTGCGGGTCGGTGGCGGCGCGCTGCTGTCCGACCTGGACGCGGCCACCCAGGAGCACGGCCTCGCGGTGCCCAGCGGCATGGTCAGCCACACCGGTGTCGGCGGGCTGACCCTCGGCGGCGGCATGGGCTGGCTCACCAGGTTGGGCGGGTTGAGCATCGACAACCTGGTCTCCGCCGAGGTGGTGACCGCCGACGGCAGCGTGCTGCGGGCCTCGGCCGACGAGCACGCCGACCTGTTCTGGGCGATCCGCGGCGGCGGCGGCAACTTCGGCGTGGTCACCGAGTTCGAGTTCCGGCTGCACGAGGTCGGCCCGATCGTGCACCTCGGGTTCCTGTTCTGGGGGCTCGAGCAGGGCGCGCAGGTGCTCCGGCTGGCCCGCGAGGTCATCCCCGGCCTGGACCGGCGGCTCAACGTGCTGATCGCCGGGCTGAACGCGCCGCCGGCCCCGTTCGTACCGGAGCAGTACCAGGGCCAGCCCGGTTACGCCCTGCTGGTCACCGGATTCGGCAGCGCCGAGCAGCACGCGGAGGTCGTCGCCGGCATCCGTGCCGAGCTGCCGCCGCTGGTCGAGTTCGTGACCCCGATGCCGTTCGCGGCGGTGCAGCAGCTGTTCGACGAGGCGGACGCGTGGGGGATGCACTGCTACGAGAAGTCGGCCTATCTGGACGAGATCACCGACGGGGCGATCGAGGTCATCACCGAGCAGGTGCCGCTACGCAGCTCGCCGCTGTCGGTGATGCTGTTCTACCGGCTGGACGGGGCGTATTCGGAGTTCGGCGAGGAGGACACCGCGTTCAGCGGCCGGCGCACGCCGAAGTACGCCGTGTTCATGGTCGGCGTGTGCCCGGAGCCGGAGCTGCTGGTGGCCGACCGTGCGTGGGCCCGGTCCTGCTGGGAGGCGCTGCGGCCGCACACCCCGGGCGTCGGCTGCTACATCAACGCGTTGACCGAGCAGGACGAGTCGCGGGTCCACGCCGCCTACGGCGAGGCGAAGTACGAGCGGCTGGCCCGGATCAAGTCGAGCTACGACCCCGGCAACGTCTTCCACCGCAACCTCAACATCAAGCCCGGCTGACCCCCGGACCGGTGGGGCTCGGGCCCGGCCGACCCGACCGGTCGGGCCCGAGCCCGACCGGTCCGTGCGGCCAGCCGGGCCGGCCGACCGGGTGGTCCGCCTTGGGCAGGGCCACCGGACCGAGCTGGACGTCAGGCCCGGCTGATCGGCGAGCCGACCAGGTCGGCCAGCGCGGCGCGGTCGGCCAGGCCCAACCGGGTGCAGGCCCGGTAGATGTGCCCCTCGACGGTCCGGACCGAGACGTGCAGCCGCTCGGCGATCTGGCGGTTGGACAGGCCGGTGGCGGCCAGGGTGGCCACCTCGCGTTCCCTGGCACTGATCGGCGGCGCGGTGCCGGCCCGCAGCGCCGGCGTGCGGGCGTCCTCGCAGCGCTGGGCGAGCGCAGCGGCCCGCGCACCGGCGAACGCGGCCGGCGCGGCGCGACCCTGGGCCCGGAACTCCTCGGCCGCCTGTGCGGCGCAGTCCGCCGCAAGCAGCACCAGTCCGGACCGCTCCAACTCCCCGGCCACCGCGAGCAGCGCATCCGGGTCACGTGCCGCGAGGGCGGCGGCGTGCGCGGCCGCCGAGGGTGCGCGGGGCCCGTCCACCCGATCGGCGAGCCCGGCCAGCGCGGCGGCCTGCCGGGTGTCGCCGAAGCACACGGCGGCGTGCCTGGCCACCACCTCGACCGCCAGCTGCCCGGAGGCACCGGCGAGCTCGGCGGCCGCGACGGCCAGCTCGATGCTCTGTCCGACGGCGCCCTCGGCGGCCGCCACCCACGCCCTGGCCAGCGTTATCTCCGGTTCCACGCAGCGCATCAACGGATGGCGGGAGAGTTCGGCCCTGGCCAGCGCGTCCCGCGCCTGGGTCGCGTCGCCGGCCATGGCCAGCGCCTGCGCCAGTGCCGCTTCGAACAGTGCCGTCCAGCCGCCGCCGCGACCTGGGAAGAACGGGAGGATGGCGCGCAGCTGCCGGGCCGCCGTCCGGACCTGGCCGCTGTCCAGCGCGATCCGCCCACCGGTGGCATCCCGGGCCATGGTCGCGTACCGGCCAGGCAGCTCGCGCAGCCAGGCCAGGTGCTCGCGGGCCCTGCCGGGGTGCCCGGCCAGGCCCAGCCCGTAGGCCTGCCAGTACCGGACGTTGAACTGCATGGGCGCGGTCTCCGAGGAACTCACCGCGGCCGTCACCACCCGGTCCACCAGCTCGTCGAGGTGGTCGGTCCGCCCGCGCAGCGCGTTCGCGCAGACCACCGCGTAACCGGCCCAGCTGACCGCGAAGCTCTGTGCCCCCGGGGAACCGAGTACCCGGGTGCCGAGCGCGAGCCCTTCGCCCAGCCGGTCCAGCGCGAGCTCGAACATGGCCCGTACCCCGTCCAGGTGCAGGCGCGCCGCCGGGTCGCCGTCGCCGAGCGCCGCTCCGGCCTCGTCGAGCAGCGCGATCGCCTCGCCCGGCCGACCCTGCAGGAAGCCGCGATTCGCCGCGCGCAGGCCGGCCGCCCTGGCGCGCTGCTCGTCGGTCGCGGCCAGCGCGGCGGCCAGTTCGAGCTCCGGCTCCGCCTCGTCGGGGCGGACCGTCCAGGACAGCGTCAGCCCCAGCGCGAGTCGCGGTTCGAACCCGCCGCCCGCGTCGCAGGCCGCCCGGCACAGTCGTTCGGCCAGCCCCCAGTCCGACAGCGCGGCGGCCTCGGTCGCCGCGTCAGCCAGCAGCGCCGCGTCCGCCGGGGTGTCGCTGTCCAGCGAGAGCACGGCCAGGCGCAGGACGTCGCCGGTGCGCCGGTGACCGGTCGAGGCCAGCGCGCGGAACAGCTCGCCCCGGCGGCGCCGCGCCCGGAGCGAGCCGGCCCTGGCGCGGACCGCCTCGCCGTAGAGCGGGTGCGCCAGCCGGGCCTCCAACCGCCGGTCGGCGAGCGAAACGACGATCAGGCCGCGCTCGGCGGCGGAGTCCACCACCGGGTGCCCGACCAGCGAGCCCAGTAGTTCCGCCCCGACCGGTTCACCGAAGGCCACCAGTTCCAGCAGCCGCCGGTCCTGCTCGGTGAGCAGCCCGATCCGGGCGTCGATCAGATCCCGCAGCTCCGGGCCGATCTCCGGCTCGCCGAGCCAGCGCCACTGCCCGTCGACCGGCGCCAGCCGCCCTGACCTGCGCTCGCCGGCGACCAGGTGCCGCAGCAGCAGCACGTTGCCCCTGGTCACCGCGAACAACCGCTGCCCGCTCGCCGTCTCCAACTCGTCGCCGAGCACGGACTCGACCAGCGCCACGGTGTCCCGCTCGTCGAGGCCCGGCACCTCCAGCCGCTCGAGGAGGGTGTCCTTCCACAGGGTGGTGACCGCGTCCGGCGCCGGCTCGCCCTGGCGCACGGTCACGACCAGCCGGACCGTGCGCTCGAGCGCCAGCTGGTGCAGCAGCGTGGCGGACACGTCGTCGAGCAGGTGCGCGTCGTCCACCGCGAGCACCTCGACCGCCCCGCGCAGCGCGGCGCCGACCCGTCCGAGCAGGGTCAGCTCGGTCCCGCCGCCGGCTTCGGCGACGAGTGCGGCGAACGCCCCCAGTGGGATGTTGCGCGATGACGCGGTCGCGCCGACCCAGCGGGTGGTCCGGCCGCGGCGACCGGCGTCGGCGGTGATCTCCCTGGCCAGCCGGGTCTTGCCCACCCCGGCGGCGCCCGCGAGCACCACGCCGCCGGACTCGCGCAGCGCGGCCACCGCCCGGGCCTGCTGGCCCGAGCGCCCGGTCAGCGGCCAGTCGCGGGGCATCCTGGGAGTGTCCCAAGAACAGGTGTCACTCGAAAGGTGTTAGGGCCGTCCGCCCGGTGGACCGGTCCGCCCAGTGGACCGGTCGGCCCGGTGCGCCTGCTCAGCGGCCCTGCTCAGCGGCCCTGTTCAGCGGCTGGGCGCGCGTTCCGGGGTCACCGGCCGCCGAGCATCCCACCCAGTACGCCGCCGAGGCCGCTGCCGGTGGTACCGGCCTGCTGACCGCTGCCGGTGCCGCCCACCAAACTGCCGGCCACCTCTTCGGACGGCTGCACCACGACGAAGCCCTGGCCGGTGAAGCTCATGGTGAACGCCTCACCGCTGCTGCGGCCGAGCAGAGTGCCGAGGCCCAGCTGGTCGGCCCGGTGGAACCCGGTGCGCAGCCCAGCGGACCAGCACACGGCGGCCTGCGGGTCGGCGTAGGTCGGCTGGTCCACGTTCAGCACCACCGGCGAGCCCTTGCAGGTGATCGCGATGCGGCCGGCGCCGGTGAACAGGCAGTTGAACAGGCCCGAGGTGGACAGCATCCCGGCGCCCTGCACCCGGTGCAGGTCCCAGCTCAGGGTGGACTCGAAGGCGAGCACGTTGGCGCCGTTGATGGTGAGCCCGTCGTTCTGGCCCTCGAGGTCGATGAGGAAGATGTCCGCGGCCCGGTCGGCGAGGAACAGGTCGCCCTGGCCGGTGGCCCGCATCAGTGGGATGCCCTCGCCGGTGAGCTGCTGCTTGATGAACTTGCCGATGCCACCGGAGCCGAGGCCCTCGAAGTTCATCTGGCCCTGGTAGGCCACCATCGCGCCCTGCCTGGCGATCACATCGCCGTTCAGCGCGACCTTGAGCATCTTCGAGTTCTGCAGGGTCAGACCGGCCTTGGTGGTCTGTGCCTCCGCATGGCTGGGGGCGAAAAGGTCGCTGCGCATGGGTCCTCCTCGGGACGAGCCGCCAGCGTAGGACAGCCGGGGCTTCACTCAGGAAGGAAATTCGCCCACCCCGTACCGCTCGTTACCGGGCGGCTAGCCGGCGTCGGTGTAGCGCTCCCGGATGGTGCGGTTGATCGCGCGGCCGAACGCGGTCACCACGCCCTGCACGGTGATCGGCTTGATCCGGGTGAACAGCTCCCGCATGTGGGCCCGCTCGGCGACCGGCCGGCCCCGGTCCCGGTAGGGCTGCAGCACCTCGTCCTGGAACAGCCGCATCAGGTCCTCGGCCAGCGCCGCGGTGTGCCGGCCGATCAGCTCGTGCGAGCGGCGCAGCAGCTCAGGGCGCAGCCCGATGTCCAGGCTGGCCAGCGCCGAGGCGAGGGCGGCCGCGCCGTGCAGCATGACGGTGCCGTCCTGTTGCAGCTCGAGCACGCCGAGGGCCTCCAGCGAGGCGAGCTCCTCCGGGCTCAGCTCGCGGCCGGCGCGGCGGTCCAGCTCGTCGGCGGTGACGGACTCGAGCCGCTCCGGCACCCACGGCGCGAGCAGCGCCCGCTGCAGCACCAGGTCCTCGACCGCGATGGTTTCCGGCAGGGTGGCCAGGAAGCCCTCGATGGCGGCCAGGGTGAAGCCGAGGCCGATGAGCTCGGAGATCAGGTCCAGTCGACTCAGGTGATCAGGTCCGTAGAGCCCGAGGCGGCCGCGCAGCTTCGGCGGCGGCAGCATGCCCTTGCCCGCGTAGAACCTGATGGTGCGCACGCTGATCCCGCTGCGGCTGGCCAACTGGTCGATGGTGAGCTCTTCGGTTGCGGCGGATGAGGCGGCGGTCACGGCAAGGAAGCCTACCGAGTGCTTGACCTATATGACAGTGCTGCTGTAACAAAGGAGTTGACTGCAATGCCGCACCCGAGCCTGGAGAGGTTCATCAGCTATGAGCACCGGTAGCTCTACCGGGGGCATCCCCGACGCGTACATCTACGACGCGATCCGCACCCCCCGCGGCCGAGGCAAGGCCTCCGGTTCGTTGCACGAGGTCAAGCCCATCTCCTTGGTGGTCGGCCTGATCGACGAGATCCGTCGCCGGTTCCCCGAACTGGACCCGGCGACCATCGACGACCTGGTTCTCGGAGTCGTCTCGCCGGTCGGCGACCAGGGCGGTGACATCGCCAAGACCGCCGCGATCGCCGCCGGTCTGCCGGACACGGTGGCGGGCGTCCAGCTCAACCGGTTCTGCGCGTCCGGCCTCGAGGCGGTGAACACCGCGGCGCTGAAGGTCCGTTCCGGCATGGAGGACCTGGTGCTGGCCGGCGGCGTGGAGGCCATGTCCCGGGTCCCGATGGGCTCGGACGGCGGCGCCTGGGCGATGGACCCGGACACCTCGTACACCACCGGTTTCGTGCCGCAGGGCATCGGCGCCGACCTGATCGCCACGCTGGAGGGCTACTCCCGCACGGACGTGGACACCTTCGCGGTGGAGTCGCAGACCCGGGCGGCCAAGGCCTGGGCGAACGGCTACTTCGCGCGCTCCGTGGTTCCGGTGCGCGACCGCAACGGGCTGACCGTGCTGGACCGGGACGAGCACATCCGGGCCAACTCCACGCTGGACACGATGGGTTCGCTGCCGGCCTCCTTCGCGATGGTCGGTGACCAGGGCGGCTTCGACGCCGTGGCGCTGCAGAAGTACCACTGGGTCGAGAAGATCAACCACGTGCACCACGCCGGCAACTCCTCCGGCATCGTGGACGGCGCCTCGCTGTGCCTGATCGGGAACGAGGCGGCCGGCAAGGCCGCCGGGCTCACTCCCCGGGCGCGCATCGTGTCCACCGCGGTCTCGGGCGCGGATCCGACGATCATGCTCACCGGCCCGGCGCCGGCCAGTCGCAAGGCGCTGGCCAAGGCGGGCCTCACGGCTGACGACATCGACCTGTTCGAGATCAACGAGGCGTTCGCGGCTGTGGCCCTGCGGTTCATCAAGGACATGGGCATCTCGCACGACCAGACCAACGTCAACGGCGGTGCGATCGCGATGGGCCACCCGCTCGGTGCCACCGGCGCGATGATCGTCGGCACCCTGCTCGACGAGCTGGAGCGCCGCGAGCTGCGTCGAGGCCTGGCCACGTTGTGCGTCGGCGGCGGCATGGGCATCGCCACCATCATCGAGAGGGTCTGAACACCGTGAGCGAGCAGAACGCGGTCCGCTGGGAGAAGGGCGCCGATGGCGTCGTCGTCGTCACCCTCGACGATCCCGGCCGCAGCGCAAACACGATGAACGACCGCTACAAGGCGGCCATGGGCGAGTGCGTCGACGCGCTCGCCAAGGACAAGGACAACATCACCGGCGTGATCATCACGTCCGCGAAGAAGACCTTCTTCGCCGGTGGCGACCTGGACAGCCTGATCAAGGCCACGCCGGCCGACGCGCCGGAGGTGTTCAAGAACGTCACCGAGGTGAAGGCCCAGCTGCGCAAGCTCGAGACGCTCGGCAAGCCGGTGGTCGCCGCGATGAACGGCACCGCGCTGGGCGGCGGCCTCGAGATCGGGCTGGCCACCCACCACCGCATCGGGCTGGACGCCAAGGGCGTGGTCTACGGACTGCCCGAGGTCACCCTCGGCCTGCTGCCCGGCGGCGGCGGGGTCACCCGGATCACCCGGCTGCTGGGCATCGCGGCCGGCTTCATGGGCGTGCTCGCCCAGGGGCAGCGGCACAGCCCGGCCAAGGCGCTCGAGGTCGGCATCGTCGATGAGCTGGCCGCGACGCCGGAGGAGATGCTGGACAAGGCGCGCGCCTGGATCGCGGCCAACCCGGAGGCGGCCCAGCCGTGGGACAAGCCGGGCTACAAGATCCCCGGGGGTGCCCCGGCCAGCCCGAAGCTGGCGGCCATCCTGCCGGCGTTCCCGGCCAACCTGCGCAAGCAGCTCAAGGGCGCGCCGATGCCGGCGCCGCGCAACATCCTCTCCGCCGCGGTGGAGGGCGCGCAGGTCGACTTCGACACCGCGCTGCGCATCGAGGGCCGGTACTTCACCGAGCTGGTCGTCGGCCAGGTGTCGACGAACATGACCAAGGCGTTCTTCTTCGACCTGCAGGCGATCAACAACGGCAAGTCCCGCCCGGACGGCCACGACAAGTGGCAGCCCACGAAGGTCGCGGTGCTCGGCGCCGGGATGATGGGCGCCGGGATCGCCTACGTGTGCGCCCTGGCCGGCTGGGAGGTCGTGCTCAAGGACGTGTCGCTGGCCGCCGCCGAGAAGGGCAAGGAGTACTCCGAGAGCCTGGTCGCCAAGGGTGTGAAGCGCGGCAAGGTCACCCTGGAGAAGGGTGAGGCGCTGCTGCAGCGGATCACCCCGACCGACGACTACAACGACCTGGCCGGCGCCGATGTGATCATCGAGGCGGTCTTCGAGTCGGTCAAGCTCAAGCAGGAGGTGTTCCGGGAGGCGATGAAGGTCGTCGAGCCGGACGCACTGCTCTGCTCGAACACCTCGACGCTGCCGATCACCGAGCTGGCCGCCGGTCTGGACCGCCAGGGCGACTTTATCGGGCTGCACTTCTTCTCCCCGGTGGACAAGATGCCGCTGGTGGAGATCATCCGTGGCGAGCGCACCTCGGACGCCGCGCTGGCCAAGGCGTTCGACCTCACCCTCGGCATCAAGAAGACGCCGATCGTGGTCAACGACAGCCGCGGCTTCTTCACCAGCCGGGTCATCGGCACCTTCATCAACGAGGGCATCGCGATGGTCGCCGAGGGCATCGACCCGCAGACCATCGAGCAGGCGTCCTCGCAGGCCGGCTACCCGGCCCCGGTGCTGCAGCTGATGGACGAGCTGACCCTGACCCTGCCGCAGAAGATCCGCAAGGAGTCCCGGGCGGCGGTCGAGGCCGACGGCGGCACCTGGGTGGAGCACCCGTCCGAGGCCGTGGTGGACCGGATGGTGGACGAGTTCAAGCGGCCCGGTCGCTCCGGTGGGGCCGGCTTCTACGACTACGTCGACGGTCAGCGCGGCGCGCTCTGGCCGGGGTTGCGTACCGAGCTCGGCGCCGACAACCACGACGTGGACGTGCACGAGCTGTCTGAGCGGATGCTGTTCGTGGAGTCGCTGGAGACGTGGCGCTGCGTCGACGAGGGCGTGCTCACCTCGATCCCGGACGCCAACATCGGGTCCATCTTCGGCATCGGGTTCCCACCGTGGACCGGCGGCGTGCTGCAGTACATCGACGGTTACCCGGGCGGCAAGGCCGGCTTCGTGGCCCGCGCCGACGAGCTGGCCAAGAAGTACGGTGACCGGTTCACCGTGCCGGACTCGCTGCGCACCGCCGCGGTGAGCGCGGCCGGGGTCACCGCCGCGTAGGTCCGTCCAGGTCAAAGCTCGTGAGTGGCTGGCGTTGCGATAGCGACGCCAGCCACTTTTATGCCCTCAGGTGGCGGGGTGCGACTCGACCTCGGCCGGTCCGCCGCGCTGCTCGGGCAGCGGTGCCTCGGTGGCGGCGGACGGGGATAACTCCGCCGTGAGCTCGCCGCCGTTCTGTTCGGGCACCTCGAGCCGGGGCCGCGGCTCGCCGACCGGGGTGTGCTCGGCCATCGCTCCGGTGGCCCGCCAGGATAGGTTGACCAACTCGGCGGCTACCGCGACGACCGTGGTGGCCCGCCGGTGGGCCTGCTCGCGCAGCATCCGGTAGGCGGCATCCAGGTCGACCCCGTGGCGCTCGGCGAGCATGCCCTTGGCCTGTTCGATCGGGCCCTGCCGGTCCAGCGCGGTGGTCAGGCTGGCGACCAGCGACGCGGAGTGCCGGTAGGCCTCGATGTTGCCGAGCGCGGCGCCGAGTACGTCGGCCAGTGGAGCCAGTTCGCTGAGCAACCCGCTGGCCAGCGTGTCCATGGTGCGGCCGAACAACTGCAGGCAGCCGACCAGTTCGTCGGCGCCGCGCAGCGCCACCACCGCCGTGACCGGCAGCCCCACCCGGGCGGCGGCCTCGGCGAGGCCGGCGCGGGCGGACTGGGTGAGGTCTTCCAGGGCGGTGTCCCGGCCGGCCCTGATCGCGGCCGAGCCGATACCGAGGCCGAGTTGCTGCACCAGCCGGGTCAGCTGCTCAGCCTCCGGGTGCGAGGCGACGAGGATGCGTACCGCGCCGGTGGACCCGTCGAACACCACGGCGGCGCAGCCGGCGAGCCCGCAGAGTTGGGTCAGCTGCCCACACACCCCGCGCAGCAGGGCCTCCGCGTCATGCTCGGTGACCGAGGTCGTGGCCACCCCGAGGACCAGCTCGGCCAGCCCGGGGCGCGGCTGTCGCGGCCCGCCGCGCCACCACGAAGGGTCGGGCGCGTGGTTCGGCGGGGCGGACAAACCGACGGTCCTTTCCGGGGGCCGCGACGGCGAGCGCGGGAGAATGCGAGCCAACGCGCAGCATGACTGAACGTGACCGATCTGTACCGTAGCGCACGCTGGGGGACGCGAAGATATCACCCGCTCGTGTGTATCAAGGATGGCCTGAGTATCGGGTCGGCACGCCTGGTCGAGCGGGTCCGGTGACCCCGAAAGTGGTCGACGGTCGACTGCTCCCGCCGCCGGCCGCGACCCACTCCGGGCTGGGCGAACTAGGCTGTCCGTGATGTCCGATCAGACTCGGCGTGGGCCTGGCCGCCCGCGCAAGGTGCCCGCCGGGGAGCAGCGTGCGCTGGTGCTGGCGGCTGCCCGCCCGGTGTTCGCGCGGGCCGGTCTGCGAGCGGCGACCATCGAGGAGATCGCCCAGCGCGCCGGGGTCACCCGGCAGGCCGTCTACGAGCAGTTCGGGGACAAGAACGCGCTGTTCGACGCTGTCGTCCTGGGCGTGATGGAGGAGCTGGACAACCTGTTCGGCACGCCTCCCGAGCTCGACGCCGAGCTTGACGACAGGACCTGGGTGCGGGCCCACTTCGGTCAGGTGCTGCGCTACCTGGACCTGCACCCGGATGCCGGGCAGCTCGTGCAGGAGGCGATCCGCACCCGGGATCCGGTGCTCACCCAGATCCGGCGGCGGGTGACGGGGGTGTACGTGGAGTCGCTGCAGCGGAGGTTCGCCCGGCGCGGCATCCACCTGGGTCGGTCGGCCGAGGCGCTGATCACCATGGCGGTCGGCATGGCGGAGGCGCTGAACGCCCTGTCCTGGCAGGGCAACGAGCCGGACACCGAGACGATCATCGACCTGCTGACCGACTTCACCGTCGGGGGCATGACCGCGATCACCGCCGGCTCGCCGGAGCTGTTCAAGAAGCTGGACTGACCCCGGTCAGTTGGATCCGGTCATGAACTCCCGCACCCGCCTGGCGTTCAGGTCGAGATGGCGCCGGCTGGCTACCCGGGCCTGCTCGGGATCGCGGGTGCGGAAGCTGTCCAGCAGCTCGCTGCAGGGCGGGGCGCCGCCCGGTATCAGTGCGGGGTGCATGCCGAGCTGGTCCAGCAGGGCCCGGACGCAGCGGTCGGTCTCCTGCCAGAGCGGTCGCAGGACGCGCAGATCCCACGCGGTGGCGGCCGGGGCGAGCAGCCGGACGTGGAACTCGCGGTGCGCGCGGTAGAACTCGTCCGGATCGACGCTGGTGTCGTGGTAGTCCGGGATGATGGCCGCCAGCTCGTCGAGGTCGGCGTCGGTGTGCAGCGTGCACGCCTGTGCACAGAGCTCCGGCTCGATGAGCCGGCGCATCCGGAAGATGCCGCCGAGCTCGGCCAGGTCGCGGCGGCTGGGCCGCTCGGTCGACCCGGGCGGGGCCGGTGTGGCGTCGCCCGGTCCCCAGGGCGGACCGCCGGACTCATTGCTGATCACGCCGCTGATCACGCCGCTGATGACGCCGCTGATCACGCCCAGCCTCGGTATCGACACCGCGCGCTCCACTCGTCGTCCATTCCCGATATCGCTGACCGAGGGCTCTTGCCCGTACGTTCGACAGAAGGGTGCCCGCTGCGTCGGTGAACCGGGGACCTTTTTCGTCAACGCTGTCGGAAATATAGGGTCATCGCGTCCGGTGGTGTCAAGTCGGAGCAGGTCGGGCCTGCTCAGGCCGTCAGGTCGGCCGCCCAGCCCTATTTCGCTTGACGCCTATTTCGCTTGACGTGGACATTCCCAGCGACTAGAACATACTCACGGTATGCGAACGCGCTGTCGGTGTGGTCAGCGGCAAGGAAGGTAGGGGCTCACGATGTCGGAGACCGTCGCGGAGGCCCAACCGAACTCGGACGAGGGGTACGTGTTCAACCCGTTCGCCCCGGGGTTCGCCGACGATCCCTACCCGCACTACGCCGAGCTGCGGGCCAAGGAGCCGGTCCACCAGCACCCGCTGGGTTTCTGGATCCTGGGCCGTCACGGTGATGTGGTCGCGCTGCTGCGGTCCAAGAACTCGGTGGAGGACCGTAACGCGGGGCCGAGCCCGGTGCGCGAGCAGCGCGCGGCGGCGGCCGGCGAGGGTGGCTCGGGCCCCGCCGCATCCATGCTGGACCGGGACCCACCTGATCACACCCGGCTGCGCAAGCTGGTCAGCAAGGCCTTCACCGTGCGGGCCATCGAGGCGCTGGAGCCCCGGATGACCGAGCTGGTGGACGAGGCGCTGGACCGCATCGAGGCGCGGATCGCCGAGGACGGTCGCGCCGACCTGGTCGCGGAGCTCGCCTATCCGCTGCCGTTCACGGTGATCTGCGAGATGCTCGGCATGCCGGACACCGACCATGCCCGGCTGCGGGAGCTGGCCGGCACCCTGGTCCGCTCACTGGAACCGGTGACCGACCCCGAGGTGATCGCCGCGATCGTGGCGGCCGGCCAGGAGCTCTCCGCGCGGATCGCCGAGGTGATCGCCGACAAGCGCACCTCTCCCGGTGACGACCTGCTCACCGCGCTGATCCAGGCCGAGGACGACGGCGACGTCCTGAGCGACGAAGAGCTGGTCGCGCAGGTCGTGCTGCTGTATGTGGCCGGCCACGAGACCACGGTCAACCTGATCGCCAACGGAGCCACTGCGCTGCTGCGCAACCCGGGCCAGTTCGCCCTGCTGGCCGGGCGCCCCGACCTGGACGCGAATGCCGTCGAGGAGCTGTTGCGCTACGACAGCCCGGTGCAGCAGTCCCGGCGGATCACCGTGGCGCCCTACGAGGTCGGCGGCCGGGTCATCCCGACCGGGTCCTTCGTGATAGCCGGGCTGGCCTCCGCGAACCGGGACCCGGAGTTCTGGGGCCCCGACGCCGACCAGCTGCACCTGGACCGGCCGAACGCGCGCGGCCAGGTGTCCTTCGGCGGCGGCCCGCACCACTGTCTGGGGGCCGCGCTGGCCCGGCTGGAGGGGCGGGTGGCCCTCGGCCGGCTGATCCGGCGGTTCCCCACCCTGGCGCTGGCCGGCGAGCTCACCTGGAACGGCCGGCTCAACCTGCGCGGCCCGGTCGCGGTGCCGGTGACCACCCGCTGAGCCGTTCGGGTGAAGCGTCGCCGAAGAGCGCGGCGCGTGTCAAAACCCGGCCAGCCAGTTCGACGCAGTGGCAACAGAGCGTCGAGCTGGAGGACAGGGTTATGACTACTCAGACGAGCACTCCGATCACCACCGCCCGGGCCGGGCGGGCTGGGCGGGCGCGCGGCGCGAACGTGGCGCTGTGGGTGCTGCAGGTGCTCACCGCCGGCGTGTTCGTGATGGCGGCGGTCCCGAAGGTCACCGCCGACCCGATGGCGGTCGCCGGCTTCACCATGATGGGCCTGGGCACCACCGGCATGTACCTGGTCGGCACCCTGGAGATCCTGGGCGCGGTGGCGCTGCTGATCCCGGTGCTCTGCGGACTGGCCGCGCTGGCGCAGGTCGCGCTGATGGTCGGCGCTGTGGCTATCACGCTGATCTTCTTCGGCTCCGGGCCGGTGCTGGTCCCGCCGGTCGCGGTCCTCGCGGTGGTGTCGGTGCTCGCCTGGGCCCGGCGGTCCCGGACCGTTGCGCTGATCGCCCTGATCCGCTCGCTGGTGCGCCGGTAAAACCCTCGCTGGAGCGGCCCTTTGCTCTGCGTAGGAATACGCAACAGGCTACGTAGAGCAAAGCGCGCTCGCGCGGCCACGAGATGAACGCTAACGGCCTAGAACGGCCTGGCAGTCGTGCGCCTGATGGATATGATCCGCGAAGTGGAGCCCAGTGCACGCCGGCCCAGTCCCGGTTCGCCGACCTCGTTGAAGGAGGCGAACCAGGCGCGGCTGATCGAAGCGCTGCAGTTCAGCGGGACGATGACGCAGGCGGAGCTGTCCCGGTTCACCGGGCTGGCGCCCTCCACGGTGTCGAACATCGTCCGCGAGCTGACCACGTCCGGCCTGCTAAGGGTGTCTCCAACGGTCAGCCACGGCCGCACCGCGCAGGCCGTGCGGCTGTCCCGGGGCGCCGGCGTGCTGGTGGCCGCCGACTTCGGCCACCGCCATCTGACGGTGGCGATCGCCGACCTGGCCTACGAGATCCTGGCCGAGGAACGGGTGACCCTGGAGTGGGATCACCGGGTGCACGACGGGCTGGCCGAGATCGGTCGGATCGTGGACCGGCTGCTGCCCACGCTGGGTCTTGGCCGCGAGCTGGTGGTCGGCGTCGGCATGGGGCTGCCGGCGCCGATCGACGTGCGGACCGGAGAGGTCGGCGCCCCTTCGCAGCTGCCCGGCTGGGTCGGGGTGGACGCCGCCGCGCTGGCCACCGAGACGCTCGGGGTGCCGGTCCGGGTGGACAACGACGCCAACCTCGGCGCGCTGGCCGAGGACCGCTGGGGCGCCGGCCGGGGCGCGGAGAACGTGGCCTACCTGAAGCTGTCCGACGGGGTCGGCGCCGGCCTGGTGATCCGCGGCGAGCTGTATCAGGGCTCGATCGGTACCGCCGGCGAGATCGGGCACGCCACCATGAATGAGTTCGGTGCCCTGTGCCGCTGCGGTAACCGGGGCTGCCTGGAGACCCTGGTCGGCACCCCGGCACTGCTCGGCCAGTTGGCGGCCACCCACGGCACCGGGCTGGCCATCGCGGACGTGGTGGCGCTGGCCCAGGGCGGCGACGTGGCGTGCCGGCGGGTACTGGAGGACGCGGGGCACCACGTGGGTGTGGCGGTGGCAAACCTGTGCAACATCTTCAACCCGGATCGGATTATCGTCGGCGGCGAGTTGGCGCAGGCCGAGGGTCTGATCGTGGAGTCCA
This sequence comes from Pseudonocardia sp. Cha107L01, assembly GCF_052566575.1. Taxonomy (NCBI): domain Bacteria; kingdom Bacillati; phylum Actinomycetota; class Actinomycetes; order Pseudonocardiales; family Pseudonocardiaceae; genus Pseudonocardia; species Pseudonocardia sp. Cha107L01. The sequence continues at coordinate 515,252 of NZ_CP199579.1, read as the reverse complement.
TGCAGCGCGCGCTGAAGCGCCAGGGCATCCCGAGTGCGGCGCAGGCGGTGCAGATGGTGCTGGCCGAGCTGGGCTCCCGGTCGCAACTCCTCGGGGCGTTGGTGATCGCTTCCGGCGGCGCGTCGCCGGCTGTCCTGGCGGCGGCGCGGGACAATTCCGTGGACGTCGCGCGGGTCGCCGACTAGCGCTCTGACCTGCACGGCGGATGCGCCGAATGGTCGAACGCAACTAGCATGGGTATGGCTTTCCGCATGCAAGTCTTGATTTCAAGGTGTGGCCCAGACCACACTAGGCTGCACGCGGTGTGGGCTGCCAAGATCAAGGAGGATCGAGATGGCCACAGCATCCGATGGTGGGGCACAGCAGGTGGGCGAGACGGGCCCGAATACCGGCCGGACCGTCCTGGTCGCCGGCACCGCCGCGCTAGGCGGGTTCCTGTTCGGGTTCGACACGGCCGTGATCAACGGTGCGGTCAAGGCGGTCGGTGACGCCTTCCATGCCAGTGCATTCCTGCTCGGCCTCGCCGTGGCGATTGCGCTGCTCGGCGCGGCGCTGGGTGCCTGGTTCGCCGGGTCGCTGGCCGACAAGTACGGCCGGATCCGGGTGATGGTGATCGCCGCGGTGCTGTTCCTGGTCAGCGCGTTCGGGTCGGGCTTCGCGTTCAGCATCTACGACCTCGCGTTCTGGCGGCTGGTCGGTGGTGCCGGGGTGGGCGCCGCGTCGGTGATCGCGCCGGCCTACATCGCGGAGATCTCGCCGGCGCGGCTGCGCGGGCGGCTCGGCTCACTGCAGCAGATGGCCATCGTGTCCGGCATCTTCGTCGCCCTGCTGGTGGACTTCGGCCTGGTGGCCGTCTCCGGCGCGGCGTCCGACCCACTGTGGTTCGGCATCGCCACCTGGCGCTGGATGTTCCTCTCGCTGGCCGTCCCGGCGCTGGTCTACGGCGTGCTGGCACTGACGATTCCGGAGTCGCCGCGCTACCTGGTGGCCAAGAACGACCTGGTCACGGCCGGTGCGGTGCTGCGCCGGTTCGTCGGCGGCGACGTCAAGGCGAAGATCGCCGAGATCGTCCAGACACTGGTCGGCAAGGATGAGCACGCGGGCATGTCGGTGCTGCGCAAGTCCGGTGGCGGGCTGTTGCCGATCGTCTGGGTCGGCATCCTGCTCTCGGTGTTCCAGCAGTTCACCGGGATCAACGTGGTCTTCTACTACTCGACCGTGCTCTGGCAGTCGGTCGGCTTCACCGAGCAGGACGCGCTGCTCACCGGCGTGATCACCTCGGTGACCAACATCCTCACCACGGTCATCGCCATCGCGCTCGTCGACCGGATCGGCCGCAAGCCGCTGCTGTTGGTCGGCGCCGCGGGCCAGTTCGTCTGCCTGCTCACGCTGGCGATCATCTTCGGCACCGCGCCGGTGGTCGACGGTGAGCCACACCTGGGTGGTGCCGGACCGATCGCGGTGGTGGCGTTCAACCTGTTCGTGGTGTTCTTCGGTTGCTCCTGGGGCCCGGTGGTCTGGGTGATGCTGGGCGAGATGTTCAACAACAAGATCCGGGCCGTGGCGCTGGCGGTGGCCGCCGCCGCGCAGTGGATCGCCAACTTCATCATCTCGGTGACGTTCCCGCCGCTGGCCAGCATCGGTCTGGGCTTCGCCTACGGCATTTACACACTGTTCGCTTTCCTTGCGGTGCTGTTCGTGATCAAGTTTGTGAAAGAGACCAAGGGCAAGGAGCTCGAGGACATGCTCTGACCCCGCGTCCGGGGTGCGGGATCGGCTGGCCAGCGGCGTTACTTGAGCAGAGGGAGACAGGCGATGGGGCTGGTCATCGGAGTCGACATCGGCGGCACGAAAGTGGCGGCCGCCGTGGTCGACGAAGACGGCGTGATGATCGACAAACTGCGGGTGGACACGCCGGCCGGCACACCCGGCTCGGTCAACGACGCGATCGCCGACCTGGTGTGGCAGCTGCGTGAGCGGCACGAGGTGGACGCGGTCGGGATGGGCGCGCCGGGCTTCGTCTCGGCCGACCGGTCCACCGTGCTGTTCACCCCGAACCTGTTGTGGCGGGCGGAGCCGCTCGGTGCCGAGATGACCGAGCGGCTGAAGCTGCCGGTCGTGGTCGAGAACGACGCGAACTGCGCGGCCTGGGCGGAGGTGCGGTTCGGTGCCGCCAAGGGTGAGCAGAACGTCGTGGTGCTGACCATCGGCACCGGCATCGGCGGCGGCATCATCATCGGCGGTCAGCTGGTCCGCGGCGAGTTCGGCGTCGCGGCCGAGATCGGCCACATGAACGTGGTCATCGAGGGCGGACTGCGCTGTGGCTGTGGCAACCGGGGTTGCTGGGAGCAGTACGGCAGCGGCCGTGCCCTGGTCCGGGACGCGCAGGACTTCGCCCGCATCTCGCCGTCGCTGGCCCAGCGGATGCTGGAGTTGGCCGGCGGTGACCCGGAGAAGATCACCGGCCCGGAGGTCACCCGGGCGGCCCAGGAGGGCGACCCGGCCGCGCTGGAGATCTACCGGGTGATCGCCGGCTCGATCGGCTACGGCATGGCCGACCTGGCCGCCGCGCTGGACCCGGCGGTGTTCGTGATCGGTGGCGGGGTGGCCGACGCGGGGGAGCTGTTGCGTGAACCGGTGGAGAAGGCGTACCTGGAACGGCTCACCGGGCGCGGCCGCCGGCCGCTCGCCAAGGTTCTTATTGCGCAACTGGGCGGCGAAGCGGGCATCGTAGGAGCCGCGGACCTGGCACGCTTGCCACACTGACGGCCGCCGGTCGCCGGCCGAGGCACACCAGCTGAAGCTCGGCGGCAGCGGATAGCGGCGATCGGGCCGCTACCCGCTCCTCGGCGGACCTTCCCGACGCAGAGGAGGCACAGATGGCCGTCCATCCGCGCGCCGGCACACCGGCGCTTCCCGAGGACCTCGTTGATCTCGACAAACTGATCGGCGCCTACTACGACGAGCACCCGGACCCCTCGGTGGCCGCGCAGCGGGTCGCGTTCGGCACCTCGGGGCATCGCGGTTCCTCGCTGAACGCGACCTTCAACGACGACCACATCGCCGCCACCAGCCAGGCCATCTGCGAGTACCGGGCCGGGCAGGGCACCACCGGGCCACTGTTCATCGGCCGCGACACCCATGCCCTGTCCGAACCGGCCTGGCGCACCGCGATCGAGGTGTTCGCGGCCAACGGGGTGGACGTGCTGGTCGACGCGGATGCGGGCAGCGTCCCGGGGTTCACGCCGACCCCGGCGGTGTCGCACGCGATCCTGCGGTTCAACGCGCCCGGCCCGTCCGCGCTGGCGGACGGCGTGGTGGTCACCCCGTCGCACAACCCGCCGCCGGACGGCGGTTTCAAGTACAACCCGCCCAACGGCGGCCCGGCCGACACCGACGCCACCGGCTGGATCGCCGACCGGGCCAACGAGCTGCTCGAGGCGAAGCTGGCAGGCGTGTCGCGGACGCCGTTCGACCGGGCGATCGGCTCCGAGCGGGTGCGCCAGTACGACTTCCTCAACACCTACATCGAGGACCTGCCGGCGATGGTGGACCTGGACGCCATCCGCGGCGCCGGGGTGCGGATCGGGGCGGACCCGCTCGGCGGCGCGTCGGTGGCCTACTGGGGCGCCATCGCCGAGCGCTACAAGCTGGACATGACGGTGGTGAACCCGGCGGTGGACCCCCAGTTCGGGTTCATGACGCTGGACTGGGACGGCAAGATCCGGATGGACTGCTCGTCGCCGTACGCGATGGCGTCGCTGGTCTCGCGCAAGGATGAGTTCCAGATCGCCACCGGCAACGACGCCGACTCCGACCGGCACGGCATCGTCACCGCCGACCACGGCCTGATGAACCCGAACCACTTCCTCGCGGTGGCCATCGGCTACCTGTACCGGCACCGCAACGGCTGGCCGGCCGATGCCGGGGTCGGCAAGACGGCGGTCAGCTCGTCCATGATCGACCGGGTGGCGGCCGACCTGGACCGGCGGCTGGTGGAGGTGCCGGTCGGCTTCAAATGGTTCGTGCCGGGCCTGTTGAGCGGGAGCATCGGCTTCGGCGGCGAGGAGAGCGCCGGCGCGTCCTTCCTGCGGTCCGACGGCACGGTGTGGACCACCGACAAGGACGGCATCATCATGGCGCTGCTGGCCTCGGAGATCCTGGCCACCACCGGGCGCAGCCCCAGCCAGCACTACGCCGAGCTCACCGACCGGTTCGGCGCGCCGGCCTACGCCCGCATCGACGTGGCCACCACCCGGGAGGCCAAGGCCCGCCTCGGCAAGCTCTCCGGCGACGACGTGACCGCCACCGAGCTGGCCGGCCAGCCGATCACCCAGAAGCTGACCGCCGCACCCGGCAACGGCGCGCCGCTCGGCGGGCTGAAGGTGGTCACCGAGTCGGGCTGGTTCGCCGCCCGCCCGTCCGGTACCGAGGACGTCTACAAGGTGTACGCGGAAAGCTTCCAGGGCCCGGAGCACCTGGCCCAGATCCAATCCGAGGCCCAGGACGTGGTCTCCGCCGCGCTGGGAGGCGATGCCTGAATGAAGGTAGGGCTGCTCACCAGGGAGTACCCGCCGAACGTCTACGGCGGTGCCGGGGTGCACGTGGACTTCCTGTCCCGTGAGCTGCGCCCGCTGGTCGACCTGACCGTGCAGTGCTGGGGCGAGGACCGGGAGGGGGCGCACGGGCACACCCCGAGCTCCGCGATGGCCGGCGCGAACCCGGCACTGGCCACCCTGTCCATCGACCTGTCGATGACCGCCGCCGTGGCCGACCGGGAGCTGGTGCACAGCCACACCTGGTACGCGAACATGGCCGGCTACCTGGCAAAACTGCTCTACGGCATCCCACATGTGGTCACCACGCACTCGCTGGAGCCGCTGCGGCCGTGGAAGGTGGAGCAGCTCGGCGGCGGTTACGCGCTGTCCTGCTGGGCGGAGAAGAGCGCGATCGAGAACGCCGACGCGGTCATCGCGGTGAGCCACGGGATGCGCTCGGACATCCTCAAGGTCTATCCGACGGTGGACCCGGAGAAGGTGCGGATCGTGCCCAACGGCATCGACTCGCAGATCTACCAGTACACCGACGACCGGTCCGCCTGGGTCAGGTACGGGCTGGACCCGGACCGCCCGACGGTGCTGTTCGTCGGCCGGGTGACCCGGCAGAAGGGCGTGCCGCACCTGGTCCGGGCGGCGGCCAAGTTCGACCCGAAGGCGCAGCTGGTGCTGTGCGCCGGCGAGCCGGACACCCCGGAGCTGGCCAAGGAGTTCATCGGCCTGGTGGACGAGCTGCAGGCCAGCCGCGACGGGGTGCACTGGATCCAGCAGATGCTGCCGCGCGACGAGGTGATCCAGCTGCTGTCCGGGGCGACCGTGTTCGCCTGTCCTTCGGTGTACGAGCCGCAGGGCATCGTGAACCTGGAGGCGATGGGCTGCGAGACCGCCGTGGTGGCCAGCGACGTCGGCGGCATCCCGGACGTGGTCCGCAACGGGGTGACCGGTCTGCTGGTGCCCTACAGCGCGGCCGACCCGCGTGGTTTCGAGGACGCCTTCGCGCAGCGGGTCAATGAGCTGTTGGACAACCCGGAGCGGGCGCGGGCGATGGGGTTGGCGGGCCGGAAGCGGGCCGTCGAGGAGTACGGCTGGGGGGCGATCGCCGCGCGCACGGTCGCGATCTACCGGAGTCTGGAAAGCCAGCGTTGACCGACCAGCGTGAGGGGAATGCAGATGGCCAAGCGGCCAAGGGTGCTCGGGATCGTCCTGGCGGGAGGTGAGGGCAAGCGCCTGATGCCGCTCACCCTGGACCGGGCCAAGCCGGCGGTCCCGTTCGGCGGGGTACACCGGATGATCGACTTCGTGCTCTCCAACCTGGTCAACGGCGGGGTGCACAAGATTGCCGTGCTGACCCAGTACAAGTCGCACTCGCTGGACCGGCACATCTCCACCGCCTGGCGGCTGGCCTCGCTGACCGGCGGCTACGTCACGCCGGTGCCGGCCCAGCAGCGCCGCGGCCCGCACTGGTACCTGGGCAGCGCGGACGCGATCTACCAGAGCCTGAACCTGATCAACGACGAGTCACCCGACATCGTCGCCGTGTTCGGCGCGGACAACGTGTACCGGATGGACCCGTCGCAGATGATCGACCAGCACATCGAGTCCGGCGCCGGGGTGACCGTCGCCGGCATCCGGGTGAAGCGGTCCGAGGCGAGCGCGTTCGGAGTGATCCACACCGAGGACGGCACCACGATCTCGGAGTTCTTGGAGAAGCCGGCCGACCCGCCGGGGCTGCCGGACTCGCCGGACGAGTCGTACGTGTCCATGGGCAACTACGTGTTCACCACCGAGGCACTGCGGGAGGCGCTGGACCGGGACGCCGTCGATGCCGAGTCCCGCCACGACATGGGCGGCAACATCGTCCCGCAGCTGGTCGGGCGCGGTTTGGCGGCGGTGTACGACTTCAACGCCAACGTGGTGCCCGGCGAGACCGAGCGGGATCACGGCTACTGGCGCGACGTCGGCACGATCGACGCCTACTACGAGGCGCACCGCGACCTGATCTCCACGCACCCGATCTTCAACCTGTACAACGCGGACTGGCCGATCTTCGCGCTGCCCGCGCAGCGGCCGCCGGCCAAGTTCGTCAGCGGCGGCTCGGCCCAGGAGTCGATGGTCAGCGCCGGCTGCATCGTGTCCGGCTCGCAGGTGGTGCACTCGGTGCTCTCCCCCGGGGTGTACCTGGAGCAGGGCGCGGTGGTGCAGGAGTCGGTGCTGGCCGACGGCGTGCGGGTGGGCGCCGGCGCGGTGGTCCGCCGGGCGATCCTGGACAAGAACGTGGTGGTGCCGGCGGGCGCGCACCTCGGCGTCGACCTGGAGCGGGACCGGGACTCCTACCACGTGTCCGACGGCGGCGTGGTGGTACTCGGCAAGGGCACCGTCGCCCTGCGCTGATCCGGAAAGCCCGTGAGTGGCGAGTGGTTCCATGAGACCACTCGCCACTCACGACCGCGCCGGGTTCACCTCTTCTTGTTGACCTCGCGCGGCGGAGCCGTCCGGAGGCTCGGGCGGCGGTGCCGTCGACGTAGGCTGCCGGGCATGGGCAAGCACGGCTTCGGGATCGACATCGGTGGGTCCGGTATCAAGGGTGCGCCGGTCGACCTGCGCCGCGGCAAGCTGGCGGACGACCGGTTCCGGGTGCCGACCCCGCAGCCGGCCACCCCGGACGCGGTGGCGGCGACGGTGCGCGAGGTACTCGACCACTTCAAGTGGGACGGCGTGTTCGGCTGCACCTTCCCGGCCGTGGTGCAGCACGGTCTGGTGCGCACGGCGGCCAACGTGGACCCGGCGTGGATCGGCACCGACGCGCACAAGCTGCTGGGCAAGGCCACCGGGCGGGATGCGCTCGTGGTGAACGACGCGGACGCCGCCGGGCTCGCCGAGGTGCGGTTCGGCGCGGCCAAGGACCGGGACGGCGTGATTCTGGTGTCCACCCTCGGCACCGGGATCGGCTCGGCGCTGGTGATGGACGGGTGTCTGGTGCCGAACACCGAACTGGGTCACGTGGAGATCGACGGGCACGACGCCGAGTCGCGGGCCGCCGACTCCGCCCGCGAGCGCGAGGACCTGTCCTGGAAGAACTGGGCGGCCCGGCTGACCCGGTACTTCCAGCACATGGAGGCCCTGTTCTGGCCGGACCTGATCGTGGTCGGCGGCGGGGTGAGCAAGCAGGCCGACCAGTGGCTGCACCTGGTCGACGTGCGCACCGAGATGGTGCCGGCGAAGCTGCTCAACAACGCGGGGATCGTCGGCGCCGCGGTGTTGGCCGCCGAGCAGGGCGGCGGCAAGAGCTGAGGAGGCGGCACGAGACGGCGCTGGTCAGGCCGGGTGCACGATCGGCTCGCCGGCCAGTGGCACGCCGGTCTCCAGGCGGGCGAGGGTGGCGTCCATCGCCTCCAGGAAGCTGAGTCCGGGGGTCCGGTCGGACAGTGACTGAGCGGCGAGCCGGGCTCCCAGGATCACCCCGGCGCACAGCTGTACGTCGAAGTCGGACGGGTCGCGGCCGGTGGACCTGGCGACCTGCTCGGCGGCCCGCGCCACGGTGACGTCGTTGCGGTCGCGCAGCTCGGGCACGGTGCGGGCGATCTTCATCCGGAGCTCCTCGAGCTCGCGCTTCTCCGGTCCGAGCTGGTCGAACGTGGCGCGCAGGGCGGTGCGCAGCGCGACCAGCAGCGGGGTGCCGGCCGGCTGGGCGGCGAAAGCGGCGTCCCGCACCGCGTCCACATCGTCGTAGCGGACCACGTCCTCCTTGCTCGGGAAGTACCGGAAGAAGGTGGCCCGGGAGACCTCGGCGGCGGCGGCGATCTCGTCCACGGTGGTCCCCGCGTAGCCCTGGTCGCGGAACAGGCGCAGGGCGTGCCGCTGCAGATCGGCCCGGGTGCGCGCCTTCTTCCGTTCGCGCAGAGTCCTCATGCGGCTCAGTATGACACTCAGCCTCGAATGAGACGTAGTCAACTTTAAGACGTAGTCGCATTTTTGTTAGCCTGTGTCCATGCGCGAACAGGATGTACTGGTGGTTGGGGCCGGGCCCACCGGGCTGATGGCGGCGAGTCAGCTGGCTCGCTGGGGTGTCCGGGTCCGGGTGGTGGACGCCGCGGTGAACCCGTCCAGCGGGTCCCGGGGCAAGGGACTGCAACCTCGGACGCTGGAGATCCTGGACGGCCTGGGGGTGAGCGGGCGGCTGATTGCGACCGGCCGGTTCCGGCTGCCGATCCGGCGGCACGCCGCCGACGGCACCCACCAGGACGTCGATCCGCACCCCGGCGTCGAGCCCACCCCGGACAGCCCGTACGCCCGCACCCTGGTGATCCCGCAGTGGCGGGTCGAGGAGACGCTGCGCGAGCTGCTCTCCGGCCATGGCGTCGAGGTGGAGTGGGGCACCGAGGTGGTCGGGTTGGCGCAGTCCCCCGAGGGCGTGTCGGTGGAGCTGGCCGACGGGTCCCGGATCGCGGCGAGCTACGTGATCGGCTGCGACGGCGGGTCCAGCGCGGTACGGGAGCTGCTCGGTGTGTCGTTCCTCGGCAAGACCGACGAGGACGTGCGGATGCTGCTCGGCGACGTGGTGCTGGACGGGTTGGACCGCGACCACTGGCACATGTTCCTCGGGGCCACCGGGCGGATGCTCGCGCTGTGCCCGCTGCCGGCGACGGACACCTTCCAGTTCCAGGCACCGCTGCTGCCCGGTGATCCGGTCGAGCCGTCGCTGGACGCCTTCCAGGCCGTCGTCGACGAGGCGGTCGGTACCGGCAGGGTGCGGCTGCGCGGGGCGAGCTGGCTGTCCCGCTGGCGGCTCAACGTCCGGATGGTGGACCGGTACCGGGTCGGGCGGGTGTTCCTGGCCGGCGACGCCGCGCACGTGCACTCGCCGGCCGGTGGGCAGGGCATGAACACCGGTATCCAGGACGCCGCCAACCTCGGCTGGAAGCTGGCCCACGTGCTGGCCGGCGCGGACCCTGCGCTGCTGGACAGCTACGAGGCCGAGCGGCTGCCGGTGGCCGCCGGCGTGCTCGGGTTGTCCAGTCGGCTGTTGCGGGTCCCGATCGGCAGCCGCGGCGAGGCGGGCAAGGAGACGCTGCAACTGGGACTGAGCTACCGGGGCGGCCCACTGGCACCGGTGGCCTTCGAGGGGGAGGTCGCGGGGGGTCCGGCGGTTGGCTCGGTGGCTGGGGCGGCGGCTGGCCCGGTGGCTGGCGACCGTGCTCCGGACGCGCCGTGCGTGACGGTGACCGGCCGGCCGGTCCGGCTGTTCGACCTGCTGCGCGGGCCGCACTGGACGTTGCTCGGTTTCGACGTGCGGCCCGAGCAGCCCGCCGGCCCGGTCCGCGTCGTCGGCATCGGAACGGATGTGCTCGACAACGGCGGGCACGCCGCGCGGGCCTACACCGCCTCGGTCGGTGAGCTGGTGCTGATCAGGCCGGACGGCTACCTCGCGATCCGCACCAGCTCCGCCGCCGCGGTCGCCGACTACCTGAGCAAACTCGGCGTCGACAGGCTGGACTCACTCGGCGACTGAGGCAGTGGCTCGCACAGACGGTGTACCTGCCGCACAGATGCTGCAGCCTATGTACGGCCTACACCCGGTCTGTGCGGGCCGGGGATGGTATCTGGCTGTGCGTGTTCAGGTCAGTGTCCGGCGGGCTTGGTGCAGGTGTGCGCGCTCGGCGGTGTTCTCGGTCAGCGCGAGCGCGGTCTCGTAGGCCTGGGCCGACTCGCCGGTGCGGCCCAGCCGGCGGAGCAGGTCGGCGCGGACGGCGTGGAACAGGTGGTGGCCCGCCAACCCCGCGCCAGGCCCGGTGCCCGCGCCCGCCACCGAGCCGGGCTCGCGTCCCCTGTCGGACCGGGGGTCGAGGTCGTCGACCAGGGCGAGTGCGGCGGCGGGTCCGTCCACCTCGGCGACCGCGACCGCGCGGTGCAGTGCCGCCACCGGACTCGGGGCGAGCGCCAGGAGTTGGTCGTACAGCGCCACGATCTGCCGCCAGTCGGTGTCGGCGGCGACCGGCGCGTCGCTGTGCACGGCATTGATGGCCGCCTGGATCTGGTACGGGCCGGGCTGGTTGCGCCGCAGGCAGCGCCGGACGATCCGCTGGCCCTCGGTGATCAGCTCGCGGTCCCACCGGCCGCGGTCCTGCTCGGCGAGCCGCACGAGCTCGCCGCCCGGCCCGGTGCGGGTGGCCCGGCGCGAGTCGATGAGCAGCATCAGTGCGAGCAGCCCGAGCACCTCCGGTTCGTCCGGCATCAGCTCGGCGAGCAGCCGGCCGAGCCGGATGGCCTCGATGCACAGTTCGTCGCGGACCAGCCGGTCACCGGAGCTCGCCGTATAACCCTCGTTGAAGATCAGGTAGAGGACCGCGAGCACGGCGCGCAGCCGGTCTGGAAGGTCGGCGTCGGCGGGCACCCGGTACGGGATCCGGGCGTCCCTGATCTTCCCCTTGGCCCGGACCAGCCGCTGCGCCATGGTCGGCTCCGGGACCAGGAAGGCGCGCGCGATCTCGGCGGTGCTCAACCCGCCGAGCAGCCGCAGGGTCAGCGCGACCCGCGCGGCCGGACCGAGCGCCGGGTGACAGCAGGTGAAGATCAGCCGCAGTCGATCGTCGTACACCGGGCCCTCCTCGGTCAGGTGCCGCTCGGTGCGGGTGTACAGCTGGGCCGCCTCGGTGTGCCGGTCGTCCCGGGACGACTCCCGGCGCAGGCGGTCGACCGCCCGGTTGCGGGCCGTGGTGATGATCCAGCCGGCCGGGCTCGGCGGCAGGCCGGTGTCCGGCCAGCGCGCCGCGGCGGCGGCGAACGCTTCCTGGACCGCCTCCTCGGCGATGTCGATGTCGCCGAAGAGGCGGACCAGGACGGCCACCGAGCGACCGTGCTCCTCGCGGAACACCCGCTCGATCTCGGTACGGGGGAGCACCGGCGGGCCGGAGGCCGACGGGGCCGACGCCGCGCCCGGAGTCGGGCCGGCGGTCATTGGTCCAGTTCGCCCTGGAAGGGCCGCACCTCGATCGGCAGCGTGGTCGCCCTACTGGCCTTGCGGCCCCACTCGAGAGCCTCGTCCAGGTCGGCGGCCTTGATGATGCACAGCCCGCCCAGGTGCTCCTTGCCCTCCGCGAACGGCCCGTCCGTCAGCAGGGTCTCGTCGCCGGAGACCCGCACCACGGTGGCTGTGCCCGGCGGGTGCAGCCCACCGGCGAACACCCACGCGCCGGCGGAGCGGAGCTCCTGGTGCAGGACGTCGAGATCGCGCACGATCGCCTGCAACACTTCGGCGGGGGGCGGGTCGCCGTCCGGCTGAATCACGCTGAGCAGGTACTGCTTCATGTCGGATCCTCTCGAGTCGCGGCCGGCGGGCTGTCGGCCGCTCACCCTCTACACGAACGACCGAGGCCCGGATCGACAGCCGGCGAGGCGAAATCGGAAAAATCTGAGATCAGGCCGGCGTAGTGATTACGGGTTCACTAGTGGCGGAGGCGACGCCGAGGCAGCCGTGGGCCAGGCCGTCCAGCAGCTCGGCGAGGCGCCTCGGTGCCAGGCCGGCCCGGAAGAACAGTGTGGACTGTATCGCGCCGACCGCCGCGTGCACCGCGACCCGCAGTTCGGCGTCGGTCAGTTCGGGCCGCAGCGGCGCGAGCACGTGCACCCACTCCTCGAGGTAGAGCCGCTGCGCCCGGCGCAGCCTCCTGCGGTCGTCCTCGGGCAGGTTGTGCGCCTCCCGGTGGTACACGGCGAGCACGCTGCGGTCCTCGATGGCCACCTGGATGTGGTCTCTGACCAGCGCGGACAGGGCGCTCCGGTCGTCGGTGGCGCGGCCGGCGACGGCTGCCGCGCCGTCCTGCAGCCGACTCATCACCTGGTCCAGCAGGGCGACCAGGATGGCCGTCTTGCTGGCGAAGTGCCGGTACACGCCGGAGCCGACGATGCCGGCCTCGGCCCCGATGTCCGACATCGCGATGGTGTGGAAACCGCGCCGCGCGGCCAGTTCGGCGGCGGCGGACAGAATCCGTGCCTTGCGCTCCGGATCGCGCTGCCGCCGACGGCTCGGTGAGCCGGGGTGCTCGGGTGGGCTGGCCGCCATCTGGCCAGTATTGCACCTGATGAGATAGCGTCCTAGTGAACTGAGAGTCACATAGGAGCCGTCCGATGCCCGTGCTGACGTCACTGCTGGACACCACCGGCGATTCCTACCGCGCCAACCGTGCCGCCCAGCTGCAGGTGCTGGACCAGCTCACCGAACAGCTCGAGCTGGCCGCGGCGGGTGGCGGCGAACGTTATCAACAGCGCCACCGCGACCGGGGCCGGCTGCTCGCCAGGGAACGCATCGAGCTGCTGCTGGACCCGGACGGGCCGTTCCTGGAGCTGTCCAGCCTGGCCGCCTGGGGTACCGAGTTCACCGTCGGCGCCAGCGTGGTCACCGGCATCGGCGTGGTCTCCGGTGTGGAGTGCGTGATCATCGCCCACGACCCCACCGTGCGCGGCGGCGCGATGAACCCGTACTCGCTGCGCAAGACGCTGCGCGCGCTGGAGATAGCCAGGGTGAACCGGCTCCCGGTTGTCAACCTGGTCGAGTCCGGCGGTGCCGACCTGCCCACCCAGGCCGACCTGTTCGTGCCGGCCGGGCGGATCTTCCACGAGCTGACCGCGCTGTCCGCGGCCGCCGTACCCACCGTGGCGCTGGTGTTCGGCAACTCCACCGCCGGTGGGGCGTACGTACCGGGCATGTGCGACTACGCGGTACTGGTGGACCAGCAGGCCAAGGTGTTCCTGGGTGGCCCGCCGCTGGTCAAGATGGCCACCGGCGAGGTCGCCGACGACGAGGAGCTGGGCGGTGCGGACATGCACACCCGCGTCTCCGGGCTGGCCGACCACTTCGCCGTCGACGAGCTGGACGCGATCCGGCTCGGCCGCATGATCATGTCGCAGCTGAACTGGCACAAGCTCGGCCCGGCGCCCGCGCTGAACCCCGAGCCGCCGCGCTACGACCCGGACGAGATCCTCGGCATCGTCTCCGCCGACGGCAAGGTGCCGTTCGACCCGCGCGAGGTGCTCGCGCGCACCGTCGACGGCTCCGAGTTCGGCGAGTACAAGCCGCGCTACGGCACCGCGCTGGTCTGCGGCTGGGCGACCGTCCACGGTTATCCGGTCGGGGTGCTGGCCAACCACCGGGGCGTGCTGTTCAGCGAGGAGGCCAAAAAGGCCACCGAGTTCATCCTGCTGGCCAACCAGACCGACACACCGCTGGTCTTCCTGCAGAACACCACCGGCTACATGGTCGGCGCCAGCTACGAGCAGGGCGGCATCATCAAGGACGGCGCCAAGATGATCAACGCGGTTGCCAACAGCACGGTGCCGCACCTGACGGTCAACATGGCCTCCTCCTACGGCGCCGGCAACTACGGCATGTCCGGTCGGTCCTACGACCCGAGGCTGATGTTCGCCTGGCCCGGCGCCAAGCTGGCGGTGATGGGTGCCGCGCAGCTGGCCGGGGTGATGTCCATCGTCGGGCGGGCCTCGGCGGCGTCCTCCGGGCGGTCGTTCGACGAGCGGGCCGACGCCGAGCGGACCGCCGCGATCGAGGCGCAGATCGAGTCCGAGTCGCACTCGTTCTACGTCACCGCGCGGCTCTACGACGACGGCATCATCGACCCGCGCGACACCCGCACCGTGCTCGGCATCGGGCTGTCCGCCGCCTCTTCCAACACCGTCGCCGGCCGGCGCGGCTTCGGCGTCTTCCGGATGTGAGCACGATGATCACGAAACTGTTGGTGGCCAACCGGGGCGAGATCGCCGCCCGGGTGTTCCGCACCGCGCGGTCGCTCGGTATCGCGACGGTGGCGGTGTACTCCGACGCTGACGCCGACTCACCGTTCGTCGCACTGGCCGACGAGGCCGTCCGGCTGCCCGGCGTGAGCCCGGCCGACACGTACCTGCGCGCCGACGCGGTGCTGGCCGCCGCGGGGGCCACCGGGGCGGACGCGGTGCACCCCGGCTACGGCTTCCTGTCCGAGAACGCCGGGTTCGCCCGGTCCTGCGCTCACGCCGGGCTGACCTTCGTCGGGCCGTCGCCGGAGGCCATCGCCGCGATGGGCGACAAGGTGGCCGCCAAGGCGCTGATGGATGCCGCCGGGGTGCCGGTGCTGCCCGGCGCGGTGTTCGACCCCGACGGTGAGCTGGACGTCGCCGAACTGGCCGCCGCCGGCGCCGAGGTGGGTTTCCCGCTGCTGGTCAAGGCCGCGTTCGGCGGCGGCGGCCGGGGGATGCGGGTGGTGCACTCCGGCGCCGAGCTGGCCGACGCGGTGGACTCGGCGCGCCGTGAGGCGGCGTCCGCGTTCGGCGACGGCACGGTGTTCCTGGAGCGCTACGTGGCCGACCCCCGCCACGTCGAGGTGCAGATCCTCGGCGACAGCCACGGGGCCGTGGTGCACCTGTTCGAGCGGGAGTGCTCCATCCAGCGGCGGTACCAGAAGATCGTCGAGGAGGCGCCGTCGCCGGCGGTGGACGAGGCGCTGCGCGCGTCGCTCGGGGATGCCGCGGTGGCGGCCGGCAAGGCGATCGGCTACACCGGCGCGGGCACCGTGGAGTTCGTGCTCACGGCGGCCGGGGAGTTCTTCTTCCTCGAGGTGAACACCCGGCTGCAGGTGGAGCACCCGGTCACCGAGCTGATCACCGGACTGGACCTGGTGGAGCTGCAGCTGCGGATCGCCGAGGGGGAGGCGCTCCCGCCGGAGGTGCTCGGCGCGCGGATCGGTGGGCACGCCATCGAGGTGCGGCTCTACGCCGAGGACGTGCCGGCCGGGTACCTGCCCGCTACCGGCACGCTGCACGACTTCGCGGTGCCGCCCGGTCCCGGTATCCGGGTGGACGCCGGCGTGGCGCCGGGCTCGGTGGTCGGCCCGCACTACGACCCGATGCTGGCCAAGGTGATCGCGCACGGCCGCACCCGCGCCGACGCCGCCCGCCGGCTGGCCCGCGCGCTGGCCGGCGCCCGGATCCACGGCGTCACCACCAACCGCGACCTGCTGGTCACCATCCTGCGCGAGCCCGACTTCCTGGCCGGCCGCACCGACACCGGCTACCTCACCCGCCACGACCCCGTGAGTGGCGAGTGGTCCCCTGAGACGACTCGCCACTCACGGGTGCGCGCGGTGGCGGCGGCGCTCGCGGGGCAGGCGGCCAGCCGGGCGGCGGCGACCGTGCTGCCCGGTGTGCCGTCGGGGTGGCGCAACGTCGGCGGGGCCGGGCAGCGGGTGCGCTACGCCGAGGGGGAACAGACGTTGGAGGTGGTGTACCGGTTCGGCCGTGACGGGCTGCGGGTCACCGTCGACGGCGAGCCGGTCGGGGAGTCGGTGCGGCTGCTCGCGACGAGCCCGGACTCGGTGACCCTGGAGGTCGACGGGGTGCGCCGGGCGTACGCGGTGCACCGGGTGGACGGGGCCGGCGTCTGGGTGTACGTCGACGGCCCGGACGGGTCGAGCGCGCTACGCGAGGTGCCCCGGTTCCCCGACCCGACCGAGGCGGTGGCGGCCGGCTCGCTGCTCGCGCCGATGCCCGGTTCGGTGCTCCGGGTACTCGCCGAGGCCGGCGCCGAGGTGACGGCGGGTCAGCCGCTGGTCGTGCTGGAGGCGATGAAGATGGAGCACACCATCGCCGCCCCGCGCACCGGCACCCTGACCGAGCTCCCGGTGCGGGCCGGCGCGCAGGTCGACACCGGCCAGGTGCTGGCCGTGGTCACCGAGCCGGAGCCGGAACAGCACTAGCCGCTCAGCGGACCGGGGCGGCGTCGCGCGGCGGTAGCTGAGCGGCCGCCTGTTACCGAGCTGCACAGTAGGCACGTTTTCGCGTCGTTCAACCTGCACCGTGTGCAGCTCGGTAACAAGACCGAGCCCGCAGGTGGAAGTCGTTGTGCGCCTGGTAGATCGCGTCGGTGGACAGCCGCTTGTCGCCGAACGATGCCGCGACGGCGTTCGCGTGATCCGGCAGGTGGCGGTGAGCTTGCGGATGTCGACGGATTCTGACGACCGGGCTAAGTTACGTAGTTGTGCTAACTATCGACCTGGTGGTGCGGCGGTGACCGAGTTACTCGAGCCGTCCTCGGTTCGCGACGACCGGTACAAGTGGGTGGCGCTGTCCAACACCACACTCGGCGTGCTGATGAGCACGATGGACGGCTCGATCGTGATCATCGCGCTGCCGGCGATCTTCCGCGGCATCGGGCTGGATCCGCTGGACCCCGGCAACATCGGCTACCTGCTCTGGATGATCCTGGGTTACCTGCTGGTGCAGGCCGTCCTGGTGGTGGCGCTGGGTCGGCTCGGTGACATGTTCGGCCGGGTCAAGATGTACAACCGCGGCTTCATGATCTTCAGTGTGGCGTCCGTGGCGCTGTCGTTCGACCCGCTGCACGGGGGGCAGGGCGCACTGTGGCTGATCGGCTGGCGGGTGCTGCAGGCGGTCGGCGGCTCGATGCTCACCGCGAACTCGGCGGCCATCCTGACCGACGCGTTCCCGTCCGAGCAGCGCGGCATGGCGCTCGGGGTGAACCAGATCAGTGCGCTGGCCGGCCAGTTCCTCGGCCTGCTCGCCGGAGGCCTGCTCGCCGAGATCGACTGGCGGGCGGTGTTCTGGATCAGCGTGCCGTTCGGTCTGCTCGGCACCGTCTGGTCCTACCGCAGCCTGCGCGAGGTGAGCAGCCCGAGGGCGGCCCGGATCGACTGGCCGGGCAACATCACCTTCGCGGCCGGCGCCGGGATCATCCTGGCCTCGATCACCTACGGCATCCAGCCCTACGGCGGGCACTCCACCGGCTGGTCGAACCCCATGGTCCGCGGCGGTATCGCGGTCGGCGCGCTGCTGCTGGTGATCTTCGCGGTGATCGAGACCCGGGTGGCCGAGCCGATGTTCCGGCTGGGGCTGTTCAAGGTGCGCGCGTTCGCCGCCGGCAACCTGGCCGCCCTGCTCACCGCCATCGCCCGAGGCGGCCTGCAGTTCATGATGATCATTTGGTTGCAGGGCATCTGGCTGCCGCTGCACGGCTACAGCTTCGAGCAGACACCGCTGTGGGCCGGCATCTACATGTTGCCGCTGACCGCCGGTTTCCTGCTCGCCGGGCCGACCTCGGGCTTCCTGTCCGACCGGTTCGGCTCGCGGACGCTGGCCACCAGCGGGCTGCTGCTGATGGCCGGTGCGTTCCTCGGGCTGCAGGCGCTGCCGGTCGACTTCTCCTACCCGGTGTTCGCGACGCTGCTGGCACTGAGCGGTATCGGGCAGGGCATGTTCTCCGCGCCGAACACGTCCGGGGTGATGAGCAGCGTGCCGCCCGGGGAGCGCGGCGTCGCGTCCGGCATGCGGTCGACCTTCCAGAACTCGGGCACCGCGCTGTCCATCGGGGTGTTCTTCTCGCTCATGGTCGTCGGACTGGCCGGCACCCTGCCGCAGACCCTGTCGGCCGGGCTGCGAGCCCAGGGCGTGCCGGTCGCGGTCGCCGCCGACGTGGCCAACCTGCCGCCGGTGAGCACCCTGTTCGCAGCGTTCCTCGGCGCCAACCCGATCGCGCACCTGCTCGGCCCCAGCGGGGTGCTGCCCACGCTGCCGGCCGCCAACCGGGAGACCCTGACCGGAACTGAGTTCTTTCCTCAGTTGATCTCCGAGCCGTTCCACCACGGTCTGGTTACGGTGTTCACAGCGGCCGCCGTGATGGCGGTGATCTCCGCGCTCGCCTCGGTCTTCCGGGGTGGCGTGGTCCGCACCGAGACGCCCGACCCGAGCACCGAGACGCCCGACCCGAGCACCGAGACGCCCGACCCCAACACCGGGACACCAGACCCGAGCACCGAGAGGAACCAGTCATGAGCTCCCCCAACACGGACGGGCTGACGAACGCCATCGTCGCCGGCACGGTCACCATCAGCGGTCACGGCGGCGACCAGATCGAGGCCTACCTGGCCCGCCCGCTGGACGGCGGGTCCCGCGGCGGGGTGGTGGTGATCCACCACATGCCCGGCTACGACGCGTCGACCAAGGAGATCGTCCGCCGGTTCGCGGTGGAGGGCTACAACGCGCTGTGCCCGAACCTGTACGCCCGGGAGGCGCCCGGCGCCGACCCGGACGACGCGGCGGCCGCCGTGCGTGCGCTCGGCGGTGTGCCGGACGAGCGGCTGGTCGGCGACGTGTCCGGGGCATCGGTGCACCTGAAGGGTCTGGACGGCGCGAACGGCAAGATCGGCGTGATCGGCTACTGCTCGGGCGGGCGGCACACGTTCCTGGCCGCCTGCTCGCTGCCGGTGGATGCGGCCGTCGACTGCTACGGCGCCTTCGTCGTGGAGGACCCGCCGGAGGGCATGCCCAAGCACATGCAGCCGATCCTGCACCTGGCGCCGAACCTGAGCGCACCGCTGCTGGGGCTGTTCGGCAAGGACGACAGGTTCCCGGACCAGGACTCGGTGGCGGCGCTGGACGCCGAGCTGAGCAAGCTGGACAAGCCGCACGAGTTCCACAGCTACGAGGGCACCGGGCACTCGTTCTTCTCCGTCGACCGGCCCGCCTACCGGCCGGAGGCCGCGGTGGACGGCTGGAGCAAGATCCTCGACTTCTTCGGCACCAACCTGTCCGCCTGAGGAGGCCGCCATGTGCACCTACCTGACCGAGAAGATCTCTGTCGACGGCAGTGCCAAGGGCGCGCGGGGCTGGTTCGGCGCCCAGGAGGCGACCGTCTACGTGGACCACCCGGTGCACGCCCAGTACGGGCACACGGTCAACATCGACGTGCTCAACCCGGCGCTCGGCCCGTCCGCCCGGGTCGCGCTCGAGCTCACCGAGGAGACCGCGCTCGCGCTGGCCGAGGCGATCCAGCGCGCCATCGGCTCCGCGCCACCCGGCCTGGCGTCGAAGGACCAGTAGCCGCGCCTGGCCCGCCGCACACCCCCTTTGTGCGCCGCGCACCCACTGCAACGGGTGTGCGGCGTACAGCACGGGTGTGCGGCGTACAGCACGGGTGTGCGGCCGAGAGCGGCGGCCCCTGGGTTACGGGGTGACCAGGTGGGCGGCCACGGCGGGGTGGGCGCGCAGGGTCGCCGCGTCGACGAACCGGGTCGCGGCGATCCCCACGCGGCGGGCGCCGGCGACGTTGGGCTCGTTGTCGTCGATGAACAGGCACTGCTCGGGCCGCAGACCGAAGCGCTCCAGTGCCAGCTCGTAGATCCGGGGCTCGGGCTTGACCAGGCCGACCTCGCCGGAGACGACCACCGCGCCGTCGAACACGCCGAGTAGCGGGAACCGCTCACGGGCCAGCGGGAACGTCTCGGCCGACCAGTTGGTGATCGCGTAGAGCGCCGCACCCGCGGCGCGCAGCTCGCCGACCAGGCCTTCCATGCCCGGGATGAGGCCGCCCAGCATCTCCTCCCAGCGCCGCCAGTAGGCGTGGATGTACGGGGCCCAGTCCGGGTGTTGCTCGGTTCGCTCGCGGACCGCCTGCTCGAAGGGGCGGCCGCGGTCGATCTCGAGGTTCCACGCGGGCGGGCACACCACGGTCAGGAAGTGCTCGCGGCGGGCGGGGTCGGCGATGAGCGTGTCGAACAGGTACCGGGGGTTCCAGTCGATCAGGACACCGCCGAGATCGAAGATCAACACTGGGCGATCGGCCCCCGGGGTACTCACGCCGTGCCGCGGCCGGCGAGCGCGGCGTGCACGGCGGTGGCCATCGCCTCGCCCAGGGTCACCGGCACGGCGTTGCCGAGTTGGCGCATCTGCTCGCCGCGCGGGCCGGCCAGCCACCAGTTGTCCGGGAAGGTCATGATCCGGGCCACCTCGCGCACCGTCAGGTACCGGACCGTACCGTCGTCGCGGCGCAGCACGGACTCCCCGCCGGGCACCCCGTGCACCCCGGCCTTGACAGTCTTGGCCGGGCGGTCCAGCTCGTTCGGGGTGTGGCCGCGGTAGACCCGGGCGCCGGGCCAGCCGTAGTGGTGCAGCCAGTCCGGGTGCTCGACGCGGTCCTCGAACGGTTCCGGCGGCTCGGGCAGGTCGGCGATGGCATCCCGCACGGTGCGCCACGCGGCCAGCTCGCTCGTCGACCCGTTCGCCGACCCGGCGCCACCGGGCTGTTGGGTATAGGTGCGCAGAGCAAAGGGCGGTCCGTCCGGCAGCCGGTGCCGCGCCCAGTAGGACCCGTCGGCCTGGGTGGCGGCCAGCGCGGCCTCGGAGTGCGTCGGGGTGGGCGGGCGCCAGTCGGTCAACCCGAGGTCACGGCGGAAGGCCACCACGAACACCCGCTGCCGGACCTGCGGCACCCCGTAGTCGGCGGCGTTGACCGGCAGGCACCACACGTCGTAGCGCTCCGCGGGGTCGACCCGGTCCCGGTCCAGTGACTTCGTCAGCCGGCGGTCGTGGTCCCGCCAGTCCTCGCCGTCCACCCGCCGCTCGAACGGCAGCGCGAGCTCGCGCAGGATGTAGGAGTAGTACGGCTGGAAGGACGGCCGAAGCAGCCCCCGGACGTTCTCCGCGAGCACCGCCTTCGGCCGGGTCTCCCGCACGCAGCGGAACAGCTCCGGCCACAGGTTGCGCTGGTCGTCCCAGCCGCGGTGCGCGCCGCCGAGGCTCCACGGCTGACAGGGCACACCGCCGGCCACCACGTCCACCCGCTCCGCCAGCGGCGTGAAGTCGAGCGCCCGCACGTCACCGGGCACCAGCGGCCAACCGTCCGGGGCGTCAGGCCGGCTCGCGGCACCATTGACCCGCAGCGTCTCGCAGGGCCGCCGCTCCAGTTCGTTGACCAGCAGGTGACGGAACCCGGCCCGGTGCATGGCAAGCGCCAACCCGCCGCCGCCGCTGAACAGCTCCACACTGCTGGGCCCAGCGGTGTGGGGCCCAGCGGTGTTGAGCTCGGGGACGGCCACGACGGGACCTTAGCTGCCGCCCGGCCGGTCGCATTGACCCCGCGCTCGACACCCCACCATGATGATGAAACCCGCCCAGCGTGAGGTGGGAGGTAGCCCAGCACCGGGGCTGGGCGCGGGAGGTGCGCTAGATGGCGGCGGTAGAAACGGTCCGGGGTCCGGTCGAGCTGGACAGGCTGGGCACGACGCTCATGCACGAGCACGTCTTCGTACTCACCGCGGATGTGATGCAGAACTACGGCCAGCACTGGTGGGACGAGGACGAACGCGTTGCCGACGCGGTGGCCAAGCTCGGCAAGCTCAAGGCCGCCGGCGTCGACACCATCGTCGACCCGACCGTCGTCGGACTGGGTCGCTACATCCCACGCGTGCAGCGGGTCAACGCCGATGTGGACATCAACATCATCGCCGCCACCGGGCTCTACACCTTCGACCACATCCCGCACTTCTTCCACTACCGCGGCCCGGACACCCTGCTCGGCGGGCCGGAGCTGATGACCGAGATGTTCGTCGGCGACATCCGCGAGGGCATCAGCGGTACCAGCGTCAAGGCCGCGTTCCTCAAGTGTGTGGTGGAGGAGGCGGGGCTCACCCCGGACCAGACCCGGGTACAGACGGCGATCTGCGAGACGCACCAGGAGACCGGCGTCCCGATCACCGTGCACACCAACGCCGCCCACCAGACCGGCCGGCTCGCGCTGGACTTCTACGCCAAGCACAACGTGGACCTCACCAAGGTGGTCGTCGGGCACGCCGGGGACAGCAACGACACCGGCTATCTCAAGTGGATCATGGATCAGGGCGCGTCGATCGGCTGTGACCGCTTCGGCCTGGACATGTACAACCCCACCGCGGACCGGATCGCCACCATCGTCGCGCTGTGCGCGCAGGGCTACGCGGACCGGATCGTGCTCGGCCACGACGCCGCCTGCTACATGGACTTCTTCTCCGGTGAGGCGTCCCAGCAGATGCTGAAGGCGGCCGCCCCGAACTGGCACTACCGCCACATCAGCAACGACGTGCTGCCCGCACTGCGCGAGCAGGGTGTGGCCGAGGACCAGATCCACACCATGCTGGTGGACAACCCGAGGCGTTACTTCACGGCGGCGGGGTGAGTCCGGTGGGTTCGGCCGGCCCGGAGGCGGCCCGGTCCGTGCCGCGCGGCAACGCGCCCTTCGACTCGGCCGGGATCACCCGGGACGACCGGGGCCTCGCGCACTACACCGGTCTGCCGTCCTCGCTGGTGGAGATGTTCCGCGTCAGCGTGGAGCGGTCGCCGGACGCCGAGGCGCTGGTCGAGGTCGGCCGCCCGGACTCGGATCGGCTGAGCTATCGACAGCTGTGGGACCGGGCCGCCAGCGTGGCCGGCGGACTGGCCGACGCCGGGGTCGGCCGGGGCGACCGGGTGGCCAACCTGCTGCCGGCCGGGATCGACTGGGTGCTCGGTTTCCTCGGCACCCAGCTGGCCGGTGCGGTGGCGGTGCCGGTGAACACCCGGTTCGCCGAGCCGGAGATCGAGTACGTGCTGTCGGACTCCGGCGCGGCGGTGGTGCTGCGCCCCGGAGAGCCGCTGCCGGAGGGGCCGCACCAGGCGGCGGAGCACCTCGAGCACGGCGACCTGGCCGCGATCTTCTACACCAGCGGCACGACCGGGTTCCCCAAGGGTGCGATGACCACCCAGGAGAACTTCCTGTCCAACGTCGAGACCGCGCTGCGGGTGATCGAGGTGGACCGCTCGACCGGTGCCGAGCAGCGCGGGTTGATCTCGGTGCCGCTGTTCCACGTCACCGGCTGCAACAGCCAGCTGCTGGTGCACCTGGCACTCGGCGGCACCACGGTGGTACTGCCGACCTTCAACGTGCAGCAGTTCCTGCGGACCGTGGTGGACGAGCGGATCAACCTGTTGACCACCGTGCCGGCGATCTACGCGCTGGCCATGGCACAGCCGAACTTCGGCGACTTCGATGTGACCGCCGTCCGCAGGCTGTCCTACGGCGGAGCCCCGATCGCGCCGGACCTGGTACACCGGATCATGCGGGGGTTCCCGAACGCCCGGGTCGGCAACGGCTTCGGGCTCACCGAGACGGCCTCGATCTCGACGTACCTGCCGCACGAGTGGGCCGCCGAGCACGCCGACTCGGTGGGGTTCGCCGCGCCGGTGGTGGACCTCGCGGTCGATGCGCCGGACGGTGCCGGCGTCGGCGAGCTGCTCATCCGGGGGCCGAACGTGGTGCCCGGGTACTGGAACAAGCCGGACGCCAGCAGGGACACCTTCGTCGACGGCTGGCTGCGCACCGGTGACCTGGCCCGGATCGACGGTGAAGGCCTGGTGTACGTGGTGGACCGGGCCAAGGACATGATCAACCGGGGTGGCGAGAACGTCTACTCGGTCGAGGTGGAGAACGCGCTGGCCGGAGCGCCCGGGGTGGTCGACGCGGCGGTGGTGGGGGTGCCGGACCCGGTGATGGGCGAGAAGGTGGGCGCGGTGGTGGTGGCCGCGCCGGGCGGCACCGTCGACGCCGGTGAGGTGCTGGCCTACCTCGGCGATCGGCTCGCGGACTTCAAGATCCCGCAGTTCGTCGTGGTGCGCGAGGATCCGCTGCCCCGCAACCCGGGCGGCAAGATCCTCAAGCGCCAGCTGCGCGAGCAGACCGACTGGGGCACCCCGCTGCGTGGCCGTTGACCTACCACCCCCGCGAGTGGCGAGGCTGGACAAGCTGGTTTCGGGCCTGTGCGGTCTGTTCGGTCATTCTCGGTCCCCAGCATTGGCTCCCCGACGAACTTAGGTTAGCCTAACCCCTCGGCTGGGGAATCGTTTTCTCCGGCAGGTGGGGGGTGGAGTGTCGGAAGGGGTAGCCGCGCTGAAGTCAGGGCTGACCCTTCCGACACTTCGATTCGCGCCGGTCAGTCGGACTGGATGACCGAGTCCAGGTTGCCGAGCACGCCGTCGTAGATCCGGCGCAGGCCGGCCGGGGCGAAGGTGCGCTCGAAGAATCCGCCGATACCACCGGCACCGTTCCAGGTGGTGTGCACCTCGACGGTGCTGTGCCCGCCGTCGGCCGGGCTGACCGTCCAGGTGGTGACCATGCTGGAGTTCTGGTCGGACTCGACCAGCGCGCCGTCGGCCTCGCTGACCTCGACGAGCTGGTCGCGCACCCGCTTCTCGGTGGCCGCGAGCTTCCAGTGCACCAGGCTGCCGGCGCCGTGCCCGCCACCCTTGAGCTGGTAGTCGCTGTAGTGGTCGGTGAGGATCTTCGGCCGGGTGCTCTGGTAGTCGGCGATCGCGGTGCGGACCTGCTCGACCGGCCCGTGGATCACCCGCTGCGCGGTGACGGTTACCTGTGCCATGTGCCCATAGTGCCGACCCCGGTGACCAGCCTGCGCAGCGCCCACTCGAACTCCTCGCTCAGGTCGCACAGACCGGGTGCCGGCGGCACAGAGGCTGCAGGGTCTGTGCGGTTCGTAGCGGGTCTGTGTGGCGCGTGGATCGGGCTGGCCGCGCGGCTAGATTGTTCTAGAACTGTTGACGCCAGATGTGGTACACCTGGGACTACACAGTTCTAGAACAGTGAGGGTGGGTATGACTCAGGCGGGGAGTGCGGTCAAAGGGGCGGACGCCCGTGATCCGGGACGTTCGGGGCGGTTCGGCGAGTTCGGCGGCCGGTACGTGCCGGAGTCGCTGGTGCCGGCGTGCGAGGAGGTCGAGCGGGCGTTCCGGGCGGCCTGGGCGGATCCGTCCTTCCACGCCGAGCTGGACCGGGTGCTGTCCGTCTACGCCGGGCGGCCGACCGCGCTGACCCCGTCGACGCGGCTGTCGGCCGAGCTGGGCGTCACCCTGCTGCTCAAGCGTGAAGACCTCATGCACACCGGATCCCACAAGATCAATAATGCGCTGGGGCAGGCGTTGCTGGCCAAGCGGATGGGCAAACAGCGGCTGATTGCGGAGACCGGCGCGGGCCAGCACGGCGTCGCCACCGCGACCGCGGCCGCGCTGCTGGGCATGCGGGCCACGGTGTTCATGGGGGAGCGGGACATCGAGCGGCAGCGGCTCAACGTCTTCCGCATGGAGATGCTCGGCGCGGAGGTGGTGCCGGTCAGCTCGGGCAGCCGCACCCTGAAGGACGCGTGCAGTGAGGCGCTACGGCACTGGGTGGCCTCGGTCGAGGAGGGGTTCTACTGCCTGGGCTCGGTGCTCGGGCCGCACCCGTATCCCTGGATGGTGCGTGAGCTGCAGCGGGTCATCGGTGACGAGGCGCGGAGCCAGTGCGCCGCCGAGCTGCCCGCCGGGGTGCCGGACTACGTGGTCGCCTGTGTGGGCGGCGGGTCGAACGCGGCCGGGACGTTCGCCGGTTTCCTCGACACCCCGGCGCGGCTGGTCGGCGTCGAGGCCGAGGGTGGGGCGGCGCTGACCTTCGGTGCGGTCGGCGTGCTGCACGGGTTCCGGTCGATGGTGCTGCAGGACGAGCACGGCCAGATCACCGAGGCGCACTCGATCTCGGCGGGGCTGGACTACCCCGGGGTCGGCCCTGAGCACGCCTACCTCGCCGACCTCGGTCGGGCCCGCTACGTGACGGTGAACGACGCGGAGGTCGTCGCCGCGGTCCACCGGCTGGCCAGGGCCGAGGGGATCCTGTGCGCGCTGGAGTCCGCGCACGCCGTCGCGTGGGTGCTGCGCGCGGCGGCCAGCGGCGAGATCCCGGCCGGGTCGACGGTGCTGCTCACCTTGTCCGGCCGCGGCGACAAGGACATGTCGACCCTGATGGAGGTGTCATGACCACTGGGATGAACACCGTGCTGAGCTCCCTGGAGACCACCACGAGGGCGACCCGGGACGCGGGGCGTAAGGTCCTGGCCGCGTACGTGACCGGTGGCATCACCGAGAACTGGACCGACTACCTGCGCGCGAGCGAGCAGGCCGGCGCCGACGTGCTGGAGATCGGGCTGCCGTTCTCCGACCCGATGCTCGACGGCCCGACCATCCAGCGGGCCTCGGACCGGGCGCTGAGCAGGGGAGCCACCGTCGGCCGGATCCTCGACGACGTCGCGGCGCTCGAGCTGTCCGTGCCGCTGGTCGCGATGACCTACGCGAACCTGGTCTTCCACGACGGCCCGGACCGGTTCTGCGGTGCCCTGCGCGACGCGGGCGTGACCGGGCTGATCGTGCCCGACGTGCCGGTCGACGAGGTGGCACCGCTCTCCGGGGCGGCGCGGCGGCACGGCGTCGACCTCGTGCTGCTCGCCGCCCCCTCGACCAGTTCGGAACGGCGGCGGGAGATCGCACGCCGCAGTCGGGGCTTCGTGTACGCGGTGAGCCTGATGGGCACCACCGGCGAACGGACCGAGCTGCACGACTCCGGACCCGAGCTGGCGCGCTCGCTCACCCAGCTCACCGACCTGCCGGTGCTGCTCGGCTTCGGTGTCTCCAGCCCGGAGCACGCGGCCACCGCGGCGCGCTCCGCGGACGGTGTCGTGGTCGCGTCCGCCCTGATGCGTAGGGTGCTCGACGGGGCCGGGGCGACGGAGATCGGCGCCCGCGTGGCGCGGATGCGTGCGGCGTTGGACTCCACCGGCGGCTGATGGGGCAAGGGTGAACGGCAGCGAGCGACGGCGACCCAAGTACGCCGCCATCGCCGAGGACCTGGACGCCAAGATCAAGTCGGAGCTCTACGAGCCAGGTCAGCCGCTACCCGCCCAACGGGAGCTGAGCGCCGCGTACGGGGTCACGTTGATGACCTTGCGGCAGGCGCTGCAACTGCTGACCGAGCGGGGGCTGGTCAGCCAGCAGGCGGGACGGGGCACCTTCGTCGCCGCGCCGAAGGCCAGCTACAGCCTCGGTTCGATGCAGAGCCTGGCCGACGATCTCCGCGCCCAGGGCCACGCGGTCGAGACGGCGCTGCTCGGCCGGAGCCGGCGCCGCCCGCCGCGCCGGGTGGCCGACCAGCTCGGGGTCGACCCGGCCGTACCGGCACTGCGCATCGAACGCCTGCGCCGGCTCGACGGCACCCCGGCGATCCACCAGGTGTCCTGGGTCCCGGCGGTGCTCGCCGACGCACTCTCGGACGTCGACTTCACCGCGACCCCGCTGTACAGCGCCCTGGCCGCGGCGGGAGTCGTCGTGCAGAGCGCCCGCGAACGGCTGAGCCCCGGTGTCCTCACCGCGCCGTTGGCCAAGCACCTCGGGCAGCCGGCGGGCACACCGGTATTTCTCAGTGACCGGGTCACCCTCGGGCTCGGCGACAGCGCCGTGGTGTTCGACCGCGCCACCATCCTGGGTGAGCTCGTCGAGATCAGGACCGTGCGGGCCGCGACCTCGCTCTCCATGCACTGGACGAGTCAGCGCCCGTGAGCGGGACGCCGCAGCCGCAGCTGTGCCGGTGCTCCAGTGACGCGGGCAGACGGACGATCTCCCGGCTGGCCAGTGGGTCGTCGAGGCGGCGGGTCAGCAGCTGGACCGCGCGGGCGCCGATCGCGTGGAACGGCTGGGCGGCGGCGGTCAGCGGCGGGCTCATTGCCTCCGCCCACTCCAGGTCGTCGAAGGCCACCAGGGCGATGTCCCGGCCGACGGCCAGGTTCTCCTCGCGCAACGCCAGCAACGCCCCGATGGTCATCGCGTTGTTCGCGGCGAACAGTGCGGTGGGCCGAGGCTCGCGGCGGAGCAGGCGCAGCGCGGCCCGCCGGCCGCCAGGCACCGAGGAATCGCCGTCAACCATCAGCTCGGGGTGCAGCCCCAGCCCGAGGGTCCGGTGGGCCCGCTGGTAGCCGCGCACGCGCTCGACGCTGGTGGACAGGCCGGGCAGCCCGACCAGCATGCCGATCCGACTGTGCCCGATCTTGATCAAGTGCTCCACGAGTCGGCAGGCCGCCGCCTCGCTGTCCGTACCGACCTGGTCGCACGGCACCTCGGCGAACCGGTCGACCAGCACGAACGGGGTGTTGTGCCGGTGCAGCAACGGCAGCGTGAGCCGCTCCCAACCCCGGGTGGGGGCCAGCACGATGCCGTCCACCCGCCGCGACTGCAGCAGCGCGACCGCGTCCCGCTCGGTGTCCGCCTCGTCGTGGGTGTCGCAGAACAGCATGGCGTAGCCGGCCCGGCGGGCCTCCGACTCGACGCCCAGGATCAGCTCGGCCAGATACGGGTTGGACGCTCCGGTCAGTGCCAGCCCGATGGTCGGGCCGGTCGGGGCCTCGCGTCGCAACCGCATCGCGTAGCCGAGACCGACGGCGGCCTGCTCCACCCGGATCCGGGTCTCCTCGGCAACGAAGCGGGTCGCGTTGAGCACGTGCGAGACGGTGCTGACCGAGACGCCGGCCGCCTGGGCCACGTCGGCCATCCGAATTCGTTTCGCCGCGCCCACGCTCACTTCTTCCAACCGAATACCCGCGACAGCACTGTCCGGGTCTCCGCCGGGTCGATCACGTCGTCGATCTCGAACGCGGCGGCCGTGCTCAATGCCTTGCCGTGCTGGTAAGCGCGTTCGACCAGTTCGGTGTAGCGGGTGTGCCGGGCCTTCGGGTCGTCGATCGCGTTCAGTTCGGCACGGTAGCCCAGCTGGACCGAGCCCTCCAGCCCCATGCCGCCGAACTCGCCGGTCGGCCAGGCCGCCATCAGCAGCGGCGCCCGGAAACTGCCGCCGGTCATGGCCATCGCGCCCAGCCCGTAACCCTTGCGCAGCACCACGGCACACAGCGGCGAGCGCAGCTGCGCGCCGGCCACGAACATCGCCCCGAACCGCCGCACGGTCGCCGTGGTCTCGGCGTCCGGGCCGACCATGAACCCCGGGGTGTCGCACAGCGAGACGACCGGCAGCCGGTATGCGTCGCAGATGCCCAGGAACCGGGTGACCTTGTCGGCGGCCTCGGCGTCGATCGCGCCGCCGAGGTGGGTCGGGTCGTTGGCGATCACGGCGACCGGGTGGCCCTCGATCCGGGCGAACGCGGTCAGGATGCCGACGCCGTACCGGGCGCGCAGCTCCAGCACGCTGCCGGTGTCGAACAGGGTGTCCAGCACCGGGCGGATCGGGTAGCTGCGCACCCGGTTCTCCGGGATCAGGTGGCGCAGCCGGCGCTGGTCGGCGCACTCCCAGCCGGCGGCCGGCCCGGCGTCCGGGCCGCCGAGGTAGGCCAGGTACTGGCGCGCGGCGGCGACCGCGGCCGCGTCGTCGGCCACCAGCAGGTCCACCACACCGTTCGGCACCTGTACCGACATCGGCCCGACGGCACCCGGTTCCACGTCGCCCAGTCCGCCGCCGGAGATCATCGTCGGACCGCCCATGCCGAGGCTGGCTTCCTCGGTGGCGATCAGTACGTCGCACACCCCGGCCAGTGCGGCGTTGCCGGCGAAGCAGTAGCCGCTGACCACCGCGACCGTGGGTACCTGGCCGACCAGCTCGGCGGCCAGCCGGAACGTCGACACATCCAGCCCGGTGAATCCGGGCTGGTCGGTGTCACCCGGGCGCCCGCCGCCGCCCTCGGCGAACATCACCACCGGCAGTCGCTGGCGGTGCGCCAACTCCAGCAGCCGGTCGGTCTTGCGGTGGTTCTGCACGCCCTGGGTGCCGGCCAGCACCGTGTAGTCGTAGGACAGCACCGCGCAGCGCAGTCCGCCGATCACGCCGGTGCCGGCGACCAGGCCGTCCGCCGGGGTCCGGGCGATCAGGTCGGGGACCGTGCGCCGGCGGCGTTGCGCGGCGATGGCCAGTGCGCCGTACTCGGTGAACGTGCCCGGGTCGCACAGCTGCGCCAGGTTCTCCCGGGCGGTGCGCCGGCCGCTGTCGTGCCGCCGCGCCACCGCCTCCGGTCGGCCCTCGTCCAGCCCGACGTGGTGGCGGTGGCGCGCCTCCGCCAGGTCCGGGCGGATCCGGTCCAGGTCCTCGGTGGCGGCATCGGCCAGGTCGCCGTCGGTGCGCTCGGCGGGGTCGGTGCTCAGCAGCGGGGTGCCCTCGGCGACCGCGTCGCCGACGGTCACCAGCACCTCCCGCACGGTGACCGGGCCGGCCGCGCGCACCTCGTGCTCCATCTTCATCGACTCGAGCACGACCAGGGTGCCGCCGCCACCCCGGTGCTCGCCGGGCGCCACCGGCAGCTCCACCACGACGCCGGCCAGCGGGGCGGTGACGGTGCCCTCGGGGTACGCCGTCTCGGGGTTCTCGTTTTCCGGCGTGGCGGCGGTGTCCGGTGTGCCGGTGGTGCGCGGTGCGCCGGTGGTGTGCGGTGCGCCGGTGGTGTGCGGTGCGTCGTACCGGTCTCCGGCGGCCAGCAGCTCGGTCAGGTGCTCGTCGACGAAACCGGTGTGCAGGGCGCCGTTGCCGATCCCCGGGTGGGCCAGCAGCGCGCGCAGCAGGCCGAGGTTCGTCGCGGTGCCGACCACCTCGAACCCGGCCAGCGCATGCCCGGCCAGCGCGGCTACCCGGGCCAGCCCGGCCTGGTCGGCGCCGGCGCCCGGGTCGGAGACGATCACCTTGGCCAGCAGCGAGTCGTAGCGCGGGCTCACCTCGCGGCCGGTGCCGGCGTGCGTGTCCACCCGCACCCCGCGCCCGGTGGGTGGCGCGAAGCGGGTCAGGGTGCCGCCGGCCGGGTGCACCGAGCCGTCCGCGCCGAGCGTCTCGGCGTTCACCCTGGCCTGCACCGCGATGCCCCTGGCCACCGGCGGGTGCTCCGGATCCAGGCTCAGCTCGGCCAGAGTCGCGCCGCCGGCCACCCGCAGCTGCAGTTCCACCAGGTCCAGCCCGGTGACCTCCTCGGTGACCGTGTGCTCCACCTGCAGCCTGGCGTTGACCTCGAGGAACACCATCTCGTCCCCGGTCACCAGGAACTCCGCGGTGGCCAGCCCGAGCCGGTCGGCGGCCCGGCCCAGGCGCACCGCGGCGTCGCGCAGCCCGGTGCGGGCCGCCGCGGTCAGGCCGGGGGCCGGCGCGATCTCGAGCAGCTTCTGGCGGCGCCGCTGCACACTGCAGTCCCGCTCGCCCAGCGCGATCACCGTGCCCTCGGCGTCACCGAGCAGCTGCACCTCGACGTGCCGGGCGCCGGGCAGCAGCCGCTCCAGGTACAGCCCGCCGTCGCCGAAGCTGTGCACCGCCTCCGAGCGGCAGCGGTCGAGTGCTTCGGCCAGCTCGTCGGGCCCGTGCACCGGTCGGATGCCCCGGCCGCCGCCACCCGCCACCGCCTTGACCAGCATTGCTCCGCCGGCGCCCAGCGAGGCGAGGAACTCCTGGGCGGTGGCCAGGTCGGTGGCCGGGTCGGCGCCGGTGAGTACGTCGGTACCGGCCAGCACGTCGACGCCCACCTCCGCCGCGAGCTGTCGCGCCCTGGCCTTGTCGCCGAATAGCGCCAGCGTCTCCGGGGACGGCCCGACGAACGTCAGCCCAGCCTTGCCGCAGGCCGCCGCGAAGTCCGCCCGCTCGGACAGGAACCCGTAACCCGGGTGCACCGCGTCGCAGCCGGAGTCGACCGCGGCCGTCACCAGGGCGGCGATGTCCAGGTAGGCGGCCGGGCCGGTGGCTGCCAGCGCGACCGCGCGGTCCGCCCTCCTCGGGTGCTCCGCGTCGGCCTCGTCGGCGGCATACACCGCGACGGTGGGCAGCCCGAGCGCGGCGGCCGTGTGCAGGATCCGGACGGCGATCTCGCCCCGGTTGGCCACCAGGAGTCGGGTGACGGGCACTGTCGCGGGTCCTCCTCGAACACACCAGGGCATTGCGGCGGACTGTACCCGCGGGCCGGAGACTTGGCCGGTAGATCGTCCGGCGGCCGAGGGGTCCGGCCGCGGTCCGTCGGACGGAATCCGCGACTCGCGCTGACGAATTCCGCTGCGCCACTCGATGTGCTGAGAGGCCCGACTCGGTGTGCTGAGAGCCCCGACTCGCGGGAGTGCTCGCACGGCGGCCGGCGGCCGGCCGGCCGGTCAGTGTGGGGCTGGCCGGCCGGTCGCGGTGTGCTGGGTCAGCTGGTCGGCTTGGCCCGGGCGGCGCGCCAGGGTGGGCTGACCAGGAACTGCGTGTCGTAGTGGTCCTGCAGGTCGAGCAGGCTCTCCGCCGTCGCCTCACCGGTGGCGATCCGGCCCAGGTGGCGGAAGTACTCGAACCGCTCCACCCCCGGCGTGATCACGATCAGCAGGTCGGCCGAATGCCCCGGCGTGGCGGCGAAGGCGTGCGGCGTCTCCGGCCGCACCACGACCAGGTCACCCTCGTAGGCAGTGATCACCCGGTCGCCGGTGAGCACGTCCGCCGACCCGGACAGCACGTAGAACAGCTCACTGGACATCCGGTGCAGGTGCGGCGTCGCGCCGTCCGCGCCCTCGGCCATGGTCACCCGCTGCGTGCTCAGCGCGCCACCGGTCGCCGAGCTGTCGGCCAGCAGCCGGATCTTGATGGTCGGGCCGGCCAGCGTCTCGGCGTCGGCGGCGCGGATCACCACGACCTGGTTGGGTCCGGTTCCCGGCTCGGTGGGCGGGGCGTCGTGGCCATTGGCGGCGGCGCCCGACCCGCCCGGTCGTGTCGACGGGCCGGACATGGGTTCCCCTCTCTCTCCTGACGGCGGCAGCGCGCGGCTAGGCCTGTTGCCCGGCGGACACGCTGACCCCCGGCGGAGCCGGGAAGCCGTCGACCGCCCGTTCGTAGGCGTGTGCCACCCGCAGCACGGTCGAGTCGTCGAAATGCTTGCCGACGATCATCATGCCAACCGGCCGCCCGTCGGAGAGACCAGCGGGGACGGAACACGCCGGGTGTCCGGTCACATCCGTCGGACAGGTGTTGGCGAGCATCTCCAGGCCACGAGCGAGCACCTCCTCGCGGGGTGCGTCCGGGCCGGGGATCACTGTCGCGGTGAGCGGCAGCGTGGGCAGCACCAGCACGTCGAAGCGGTCCAGCGCGTCGTCGTAGGCCTGGCGCAGCTGGACCGCCAGGTTGCGCGCCATCGCGTAGTGCTTGTTGCGGCCGAGTCCGCTCGCGTAGCCGGCGGTGAGCAGCACCAGCTGCACGGTCTGGGAGAACTCGTGCGGCGCCGCCCGCCACTGGTTGCCGTAGTGCTCGATCAGCTCGGGGTCGTAGAGGCCCTGCCAGTTCATGCCGTAGCCGTTGGTGTCCACCATCTGCGCGGCCGCGCCCTCGGTGGCGATCACGTCCCAGATCTTGGGGCCGTGCAGGTGCCACGGGATGGACACCTCCGCCGCGCTCAGGCCGGCGCCGCGCAGGGTGTCCACGGCAGCGCGCACCGCCGCGTCCACGCCAGGCTCGGAGTTCTCGTGCCCGAACCCCTCGGTGACGACGCCGACCCGCAGCCCCTCGGCTGACTCCGCGATCGCGGCCAGGTAGTCCGGCACGGTCAGGTCGGCCGGCTGGCGGGGGTCGTTGCCGTCGCGGCCGGCCAGGACGGACAGCAGCAGCGCGGCGTCGGCCACCGTGCGGGTCATCGGGCCGAGGTGGTCGATGGTCTGCTCGATGGGGAAGGCCCCGGTGTAGGGCACCAGGCCGTGGGTGGGCTTGTGCCCGACGATGCCGCTGAACGAGGCCGGGATGCGGACCGAGCCGCCCTGGTCGCCGCCGATCGCCAGGTCGACCACCCGGGCGGCGACCAGTGCGCCGTTGCCGCTGGACGAGCCGCCGGTGGAACGGGTCTCGTCCCACGGGTTGCGCACCGGGCCGGAGCGCGAGGTGTGCGAGCCCCCGGAGAAGCACAGGTCCTCGCAGACGGCCTTGCCGGCGATGGTCGCGCCGGCCGCGAGTACCCGGCTGACCACGGTGGCGTCCCGGGTGGGCACAAAGCCCTCGACCGTCTTCGAACCGTTCGTCATGGGCAGGCCGGCGACCGTGATGTTGTCCTTGATCGCGATCTTCCGCCCGGCCAGCGGGCCCTCCGGGGCACCGGTCAGCTCGGTGGTCACGTACCAGGCGTTGTACGGGTTGTCGGCGTCGGCGGGGTGCTGCCAGTCGCGCTCGGGGGCCTTGGGCGCGGTCTCGTTGTAGAGCTCCTCGACGGCGTCCCAGGACGCCAGCAGTGCCGCGACGAACGGCTGGAACGACTCCGCGTCCGCCGGCGTCAGACCGAGCCCGTAGTCGTCGGACACCTTGCGCAGCGCACTGGAATCGGGCGGGGGCAGTGGCATGTCGCCTCCAGAGCAGTATGTGGTTGAGACCTCAGACGCTAGCCGCGTGGCCCCGGTCGCCGGTAGCCAAATGGTCCGAGTGGCCTGCCTGCACAAACCTGAGTGCCGGCAGGGGGCGGGCGGGGTCAGGCGAGCGAGGCGGTCAGCGTGTCGGCCATCTGCCGGCCGAGCTCGTCCGGGGTGGACGGGCCGCCGGGGCGGTACCACTTGTAGCACCAGTTGACCGCGCCGAGGCACATGTTCACGTACACCTTGGGCGCCATCGGCAGCCGCACGCCGGGGTGCTCGGCGAGGTGGCGGCCCAGCGCGGCGACGAAGAACTGCTCGAACGCCCGGCGGCGGAGCAGCACCTCCTCGGCCAGCTCGGGCGGCAGCTCGTGCTCCTCCTCGAAGCAGACCTTCAGCAGCGCCTGGTGCTCGCAGGTGTAGACCACCCGCGAGGTGATCAGGTCGCGGATCGCGTCCAGTGGGGTGGCGGCGTCCGCCACGGTCCGCTGCCCCATCGCCAGGCTCTCGTCGAGCACGTCGGCGTAGATCCGGACGAGCAGCTCTTCCTTGCTGCGGAAGTAGTGGTAGAGCGTCGGTTTGGACAGTCCGACGGCGGCCGCGATCTCGTTCATCGAGGTGGCCCGGAAGCCGCGCCTGCTGAAGATCTCGGCCGACACGGAGGTGACCCGGGCGCGCTGGACGTCCGCCCGGCTGATCGCCGTTTCGGTCATGCGTGCCTCCCGTCGAGCCCGTATCCGCGCGGCGCCGCCGCGCTCCCGGGACCGTACTTGACAGCCACCGGTGGCTCGGATTCTATAGGACCCGACCGCCCGGTCGGTCGGGATTTCTGCCGACGAGACCGAACAGCGGTCGGAACATCGGCGTTCAGCGGTCGGAGGCTTGATGAGCTGGGAGCTCGACCAGGTGCACCAGGACTTCCAGGCCAGCGCCCGGGCGTTCGTGGACCGGCAGGTGCGCCCGCTGGTGGAGTCCGCCGAGGAGGCCGGCAGCTTCCCCGCCGAGCTGTGGAAGCAGCTGGGCTCGGCCGGGCTGCTCGGGCTGATCACCCCGGAGGCCCACGGCGGCGCGGACGGGGACGGGCTCGCGGTCGCCCTGCTCGCCGAGGAACTGGCCCGCGCCAGCGGCGGAATCGCGGTGACCGCGCTGGTCAGTGCCTACATGGCGGCGCCGCACGTGATCCGGCACGGCACCCCGGCGCAACAGGACCGCTGGCTCGCCCCGTTGGCGGCCGGCGAGGCGGTGGCCGCGATCGCGGTGACCGAACCGGGCACCGGCTCCGACGTCGCACGCGTGGGCACCACCGCCCGGCGCACCGAGGACGGCTGGCTGCTCAACGGCCGCAAGATGTTCATCACCAACGCCGGGCTGGCCGACCTGATCATCGTGGCGGCCCGCACCGGGGATGCCGGCCGAGGTGGGCTGACGCTGTTCCTGGTCGGCCGCGGCACCGACGGCCTGAGTCTGGGCAGGCCGCTGGCGAAGATGGGCTGGCACTCCTCGGACACCCGCGAGGTACTGCTGGACGACGTCGCGCTGCCCGCCGATGCGGTGCTGGGTACCGAGAACCGGGGCTTCTACCAGATCATGGAGGCGTTCCAGCTGGAGCGCGTCGCGCTGGCCGCGATGGGCATCGGGCACGCCGCCGAATGCCTGGACCTGGCCCGCGAGTACGCCGGGCAGCGCGAGGCGTTCGGTGAGCCGCTGACCCACCTGCAGACGATCCGGCACCGGCTCGCCGCGATGGAGGTGGAGCTGGAGGCCGCCCGGTTGATCACCTACCAGGCGGCGGCCCGGCTGGACGCCGGTCATCCGGAGGCGGCCCGCTCGGTGGCCAGGGCGAAGTACCTCGCCGCGATCTCCGCCAACCGGATCGTGGACGACGCGGTGCAGCTGTTCGGTGGCGCCGGCTTCGTCGAGGAGTCACCGGTCGCCCGGCACTACCGCGACGTCCGCATCCTGCGCATCGGCGGCGGTACCGACGAGATCCAGCTGGAGATACTGACCAGGGGCATGGCGTGACCAGGGGAGATGTGTGAGTACCGAGGCGATCAGTGCGAACGGGGCGCCCGGCATCTCCGACGTCGAGCGGGCCGCGGAGCGCGCGTTGAAGGGTGGCGACCCGGCGCGCTGGCCGGACAAGCTGCCGGTGCGCGACCGGCTGGCCGTGCTGTTCGACCCCGGCACGTTCGTCGAGGACGGGCTGCTGGCCACCTCGGCCGCCGCCGACCACCTGCCGGCCGACGGGGTGATCACCGGGGTCGGGCGGGTGTACGGGCGGCCGGTCGCGGTGATCGCGCACGACTTCACCGTCAAGGCCGGCTCCTGGGGTGAGCTGACCTGCGAGAAGCAGATCCGGATCCTGGAGCGCGCGGACCGTGACCTGCTGCCGGTGGTCTACCTGGTGGACTCCGCCGGCGGCCGGCTGACCGACCAGATGGGCTTCTTCCCCGGCCGCCGGGGCGCGTCGGCGATCTTCAACCTGCAGGTCAGGCTGTCCGGGCGGGTGCCGCAGCTGTGCTGTCTGCACGGTCCGTCGGCGGCCGGCGGGGCGTACATGCCGGCGTTCTGCGACTGGGTCGGCATGGTCAACGGCAACGCCTCGATGTACCTGGCCAGCCCGAGGGTCGCGGAGAAGGTGACCGGCGAGCGCACCACGCTGGAGGCCATGGGCGGCGCGATGATGCACGCCGAGGTCTCCGGCTGCGGCGACGAGGTGTTCGACGAGGACTGGGAGGCCGTCGCCGCCGCCCGGCTGCTGCTGTCCTACCTGCCGGACGACTTCCGCGCCGCGCCGGCCCGGGTCGAGGCGGTCGAGCCCGAGCAGCCCGAGTGGCCGGATGGCCTGGTGCCGGTCGACCCCAACGTCAGCTACGACGTGCGGGACGTGGTGGACCGCCTCGTCGACGGCGGCACGTTCTTCGAGATCAAGGCGCGCTGGGCGCAGGAG
Source organism: Pseudonocardia sp. Cha107L01 (assembly GCF_052566575.1). Lineage (NCBI taxonomy): Bacteria > Bacillati > Actinomycetota > Actinomycetes > Pseudonocardiales > Pseudonocardiaceae > Pseudonocardia > Pseudonocardia sp. Cha107L01. The sequence goes on along the minus strand of NZ_CP199579.1, from coordinate 477,773 downwards.
CTGGTCACCGGGCTGGCCCGGCTCGACGGCCGGGTCATCGGCATCGTGGCCAACCAGCCGAAGGTGCGCAGCGGGGCGATCTTCGTCGACTCGGCGGACAAGGCGGCCAAGTTCATCTCGCTGTGCGACGCGTTCAACATCCCGCTGGTGTTCCTGCAGGACGTGCCGGGGTTCATGGTCGGCGTCGAGGTGGAGCGGGCCGGCATCATCCGGCACGGCGCGAAGATGATCGCCGCGATGGCCTCGGCCGAGGTGCCCAAGTACTCGGTGGTGCTGCGCAAGGCCTACGCGGCCGGTTTCTACGCGATGTGTGCCCCCGGCTTCGAGCCGCGCGCGACCCTGGCGCTGCCGACCGCCACGATCGGCCCGATGTCGGCCGAGGCGTCGGTGAACGCGGTGTACGCGAACAAGATCGCGGCGATCGAGGACGAGGCGGAGCGGGCCGCGTTCGTGGCCGCCCGCACCGTCGAGCAGCGCGCCGACATCAACCTGCTGCGGATGGGCAGCGACCTGATCGTCGACGCCGTCGTGCAGCCCGATCGGCTGCGCGCGGAGCTGTCCGCCCGGCTGGTCGACGCGGACCGCTGGACCCGCCAGCCCGGCCGTCGCCACCACCTGATCAGTCCGGTCTGACCGGACGTCCGTGACGAAGCGGCCCGCCCGAGCCTCAGGAGGACGACGATGTCCGACAGCCTCGCCCAGCTGATCGACACGCCGCTGCGGCCGTTGCGCCCGGAGTGGTCGGTGCCCGAACGGGTCGATGCCCTGCGCGCGGCCCGCGAGCTGGAGCCGGACGACTACTGGACCTGGGTGGCGCGCCAACAGCGCTGGTCCACCCCGTGGCACACGGTGCGCACCGGCGAGCTGGCGGACGCGCGGTACTTCGATGGCGGCCGGCTCAACGTGGCGGACAACTGCCTGGACCGCTGGGCGGAGGACCCGGAGACCGCGGACCGGCCCGCGGTGATCTGGGAGGGCGAACCCGGCGACACCCGCACCTACAGCTACGCCGAGCTGGCCGCCGAGACGACCGCGCTGGCCGCCGGGCTGCTCGAGCTGGGCGTGCACAAGGGCGACGTGGTGGCGCTCTACCTGCCGAACCTGGTGGAGTCGTTCACCGCGATCCAGGCCTGCAACCGGATCGGCGCGATTTACACCGTGCTGTTCGCCGGCTTCGGTGAGGAGGCGGTGGCCGCGCGGCTGATCGCGTCCCGGGCGTCGGTGGTGGTCGTCGCCGACGCGGTCTACCGGCGGGCGAAACGCGTCGAGCTGCTGGCCACGCTGCGTGCCGCCCGCACCCGCACCCCGGACCTGCGCGCGACCGTCGTGGTGGACCGCACCGGCGACCTGGCCGCCGGCACTACCGCTCTGCGCGACGGCGAGCACTCCTACGCCTCGGTGTGCGAGGCCGGCGGGGCCGGTACGCCGTGCGTGCCACTGGACCCGAACGAGCCGTCGTTCCTGATCTTCACCAGCGGCACCGAGTCACGGCCGAAGGGCGTGGTGCACAGCGTCGGCGGCTTCCTGCTCGGCACCTGGGCGAACGCGCACTGGCAGGCCGGCTACGAACCCGGCGACGTCTACTGGGTGGCCGCCGACGTCGGCTGGCTGACCTTCCCGATCCAGGCCGTGGTCGGCGGGCTGGCCCTGGGCATGACGATCGCCTGTTACGAGGGCGCGCTGGACACCCCGTCCACCGCGCGGTTCTACGAGATCTGCCAGCGGCACCGGGTGACCAAGGTGCTCGCCGCGCCGACGCTGCTGCGGATGCTGCGCCGCTTCGGCGACGACGTGGCCGCCGCGCACCCGCTGCCGGCGCTGAAACTGATCACCGCGCAGGGCGAGCCGTTCGACGTCGACACGTTCGACTGGGCCACCACGACGTTCGACGTGCCGATCGTGAACGCCTACGGCCAGACCGAGACCGGCTCGACGTGGAGCTACCCGGTGTACGGGGTGGAGTCGATCAAGGCCGGTTCGGTGGGTACCGCGGTGCCCGGCCACACCTTCGACATCCTGGACGACGACGGTCTGCCGGTACCGCCCGGGGTGAAGGGAAACCTGGTGCTGACCAGCCCGTTCCCCACGTTGGCGCGCACCGTGTGGGACGACCACGACCGCTACCTGTCGACCTACTTCGGCCGGTTCCCCGGGCGCTACGCCACCAACGACGAGGCGGTCCGCGACGCCGACGGACACCTGTGGGTGCTCGGCCGGGCCGACGACGTGATCAACGTGGCCGCACACCGGATCTCGACGATGGAGATCGAGGCGGCGGTCACCGGGCACCCGGCCGTGGTCGAGGCGGCGGTGGTGGGCATCCCGGACGACACCAAGGGCACCGTGCCGGTCGCGTTTGTGACGCTGCGCCCCGAACCCGGTGCCGGCGGGGATCCCGACCCGGACCAGGTGCGCGCCGAGCTGGACCGCCGGGTGGTCGCCGAGCTGGGTGGCTACGCCCGGCTGGCCGCGATCTACCTGACCCCGGTGATGCCGAAGACCCGCACCGGCAAGTTGATGCGCCGGCTGCTGCGCGACGTCGTGGTGCACGGGCGCCCGACCGGCGACACCAGCGCGATGGAGGACCCGTCGGCGCTGGACATCGTGATCCGCGTGGTCGAGGAGGGGTAGCTGGGCATGTTCGACTATCCGTTGCGGGACCGCACCATCGGCCACGTCCTGGCCGAGAAGGCCGCGCGCATCCCGGACCGCCCGTTCCTCCATTTCGGCGGGCACACCGACAGCTACGCCGACGCACACCGGCTGACCAACCGCTACGCGCACGGCTTCCTGCGCGCCGGCATCGGCAAGGGTGACCACGTCGCACTGATGCTGCCGAACCAGCCGGAGCTGCTCTGGGCGATCTGGGGGCTGGGCAAGATCGGCGCGGTGGCCGTGCCGCTGAACACCGCCGCCAAGGGCGAGCTGCTGACCTACCTGCTGGAGCAGTCCGACTCGGTGCTGCTGTGCGTGTCCGACCAGCTGCGCGAGCGCGCGACCGCCGCCGCCGCCAAGGCCACGAGGGTACGTCAGGTGTTCGGGCCGGACCGGCTGCGCGAGTTCGCCGCCACCGGACCCGACGACGACCCGCCGGGTATGGCCGAGGTCAAGGCGGCCGACCCGCACCTGCTGCAGTACACCTCCGGCACCACCGGCCCGTCCAAGGGCGCGGTCAGCCCGCACTCGCAGGGGCACGCGGTCGGCCGGCAGATGGCCTCGCTGACCCGGTACCGCCGCGACGACGTGCTCTACACCTGCCTGCCGGTGTTCCACGCCAACGCGCTGTGGTTCACCATCTACGCCGCCCTGTGGGCCGAGGCGTCGGTGGCGCTGTCGCCGGGGTTCTCCGCGCGGCGGTTCTGGGACGAGATCCGCGAGTCCGGGGCGACCGTGTTCAACGCCCTCGGCGCCATGGCCAACATCATCTGGCAGCTACCGCGCTCGGAGGGCGACCGCGAGCACACCGTGCGCAGCGCCATGCTGGTGCCGATCTCGCGCACGCTGGTGGACGGGTTCGCCGAGCGCTACGGCATCGCGGTGACCTCGGTGTACGCGATGACGGAGAACTGCGCGGTCACCGTGTTCGGCCCGGACGAGCCGAGGGAGAAGGTGCCCTCGGCCGGCAGGGTGCGCGACTACATGAGCGTCCGGATCGTGTCCGACAACCCTGTCGACCCCGGCGAGGACGGGGCCGACCGGGTGCTGCCGCCCGGCGAGGTCGGCGAGATCTGCCTCCGGCCGAACGAACCGGGCAGCGTGATGCTCGGCTACTACAAGATGCCCGATGCCACGGCCGCCGCGCACACCGACGGCTGGTTCCACACCGGCGACCGGGGGCACCTGGACGCGGACGGCTACCTGTACTTCTCCGACCGCAAGAAGGAGGCGATCCGCCGCCGCGGCGAGAACATCTCCGCCTACGAGGTGGAGATGGTGCTGTGCCGCCACCCCGCCGTGCTGGAGGCGGCCGCGGTCCCGGTGCCGTCGGAGCTGGGTGAGGACGACGTGATGGCCTACCTGGTGCCCGCGCCAGACACCCCGCTGGACTTCGCCGAGTTGATCGAGTTCTGCGCCGAGAACATGGCGTACTACATGGTGCCGCGCTACCTCGAGGTCATCGAGGCGCTGCCCAAGACACCCAGCGAGAAGATCGAGAAGTACAAGCTGAAGGTGGATGCCACCGAGCGCCTCGCCGAGTTCTGGGACCGCGACAAGGCCGGCATCACCATCCGCCGCTGACCCGTGAGTGGCGAGTGGTCCCAGGAGACCACTCGCCACTCACAGGTCCTGAACTGCGAAGAGAGGGAGCCTGTGGACGTCCGCGTTGAGGTGGACGGGGTGGTGGCACGAGTGCTGATCGACCGGCCGACGGCGATGAACGCGCTGAGCCCGGCGGTGCTGGCCGGGCTGCGGGACGCCTTCGAGGTCGCCGCGCGCAAGGGCTGCTCGGTGCTGGTACTGCGCGGCGCCGGCGGCACACTGTCCGCCGGCGCCGACCTGAAGTACCTGGAGACCATCCTCGGTGACGAGACGGCGGTCACCGGGTACCTGGTCGAGATCGGCGCGATGATCGACGCGCTGGAGGCCGGCCCGTTCGTGTCCGTCGCGGTGGTCGAGGGCTACGCGCTGGCCGGCGGCTGCGAGATCCTGCTGGGCTGCGACCTGGCGGTGGTGTCGGCGGACGCGCGCATCGGCGACCGGCACCTGGAGTACGGGCTGCTCCCCGGCGCCGGCGGGTCGGTGCGGCTGCCCAGGGCGCTGCCCGGCGCGCTGGCCCGGCGGCTGCTCTACACCGGCGAGATGATCGACGGCGCGACCGCGTTCGACTGGGGCCTGGTCAGCCACGTGGCCGCGCCCGCCGAGCTGGAGCAGACGCTGGAGCAGCTGCTCGCCCGACTGTCCCGGCACAGCGGCGCCGCGCTCGCCGGCCAGAAACGGCTGTACCGGGCGTCGATCGACACGCCGGTGGCGGAGGCGCTGGCCGCGGAGCGGGCCACCCTGGTCGACCACCTGCGCCACTCGAGCGCCGCCGCCGAGGGGCTCGCGGCATTCCGGTCCGGCCGGGCGCCGGACTTCGGGCCGGACTCCACTGGAGAGGGGAACAGAGCATGAGCGCACGTCCGGTGACCGGGCGCTGGTTCGAACAGCTCGAGGTCGGCACCGTGGTGCAGCACGCCACCCGGCGCACCGTGACCGAGACCGACAACGTGCTGTTCACGACGATGACGATGAACCCGGCGCCGCTGCACCTGGACGCCGACTACGCGGCCGGCACCAAGTTCGGCCGGCCCCTGGTCAACAGCATGTTCACCGTCGCGCTGGTGGTCGGGCTGTCCGTGCCGGAGCTGACCCTGGGCACCATCGTGGCCCAGCTCGGCATGGACGCGATCAGGTTCCCGGCGCCGGTGTTCCCCGGTGACACGGTCCGGGTGGAGACCGAGGTGGTCGAGGCGCGCGGGTCGAAGTCGCGGCCGGACGCCGGCATCGTGGTCTTCGAGCACCGCGCCTACAACCAGCGCGACGAGCTGGTGTGCCGGGCCAGGCGCACCGGTCTGATGCACCGGCGCCCGGCCGAGTCGCCGGGCGACGGTCCCTCCGGAGAGGACGCTAGTTGATCACCGCATACCTGGACGACATCTCGGTCGGCGACACCCACCTGACCGGCGGTCGCACCATCACCGAGACCGACCTGGTCAGCTTCGCGATGTTCTCCGGCGACTGGCACCCGATCCACACCGACGTCGAGTACGCGGCGGCGGACGGGCGGTTCGGCGGCCGGATCGCGCACGGCGCGCTGGTGCTGTCGGTGGCGCTCGGGCTGGTCACCTTCTGGCCGCCGGCGATGAAGGCGTTCTACGGCATCGACGAGCTGCGCTTCGTCGCGCCGACCCGGATCGGCGACACTCTGCACGTGGAGACCGAGGTGCTCGCGGTGGAACCGAAGGGCAGCGACGGCGGCGTGGTGACCTCCCGGTTCACCGTGCGCAACCAACGCGAGGAGGACGTGATCGTGGCGACGCTGAAGTCACTGGTGGCCAGGAAGCCGGCCGCGTGAACGGGTTCAGTCCGCGCAGCGTGCTGTTCGTACCGGGGCACCGGCCGGACATGCTGGCCAAGGTGGTGCGCAGCCGCCCGGACGCGGTGATCGTCGACCTCGAGGACGCGGTGGCGCCGTCGGCCAAGGAGGAGGCCAGGGCCACGGCGATGAGTGCGCTGGCGGCCGAGCGGCCGGGCGCCGACCGGGTGCTGCTGCGGATCAACGGGGTGGGCACGCCGTGGTACGAGGCGGACGTGGCTGCCGCGGCGGGCGCGATCGGGGCGACGCACCAGGACGGCGCGGCGCAGCTGGACGGCGTGGTGCTGCCCAAGTACGAACACCCCGGTGAGCTCGCGGAGCTGCGGGCCGCGCTGCCTGCCGGCGCGCTGGTGATCGTCGGGCTGGAGAGCGCGCTCGGCGTGGCGGATGCCCGCCCGCTGCTCGCCGAAGGCCCGGACGCGGCGTACTTCGGGGCCGAGGACTTCATCGCCGACCTGGGTGGGCGGCGCACCGCGGGCGGCACCGAGGTCCTCTACGCCCGCAGTCAGGTGTGTCTGGCGGCCCGGCTGGCCGGCGTCGCCGCGCTGGACCAGGTGGTGGCGGCGGTCCGCGACGCCGAGGCGTTCCGCCGCGACGCCGAGCAGGCCAGGGAGCTCGGTTACCCCGGCAAGATCTGCCTGCACCCGATCCAGGTGAGCATCGCGCACGAGGTGTTCACCCCGTCGGCGGCCGAACTGGACCACGCCCGCGCGGTACTGGAGGCCGCCGAGTCCGGGGTGGGGCTCGTCAACGGCCAGATGGTCGACGCCGTGCACGTGACCATGGCCCGCGCCGTCCTGGCCCGGACACAACCCGACCCCGCCGACGCCTGACCCCTTACACCGCGAGTCGGGGCTCTCAGCACACCGAGTCGGGGCTCCCAGCACACATCGACTAGATGACTTTCTACAAACGCTTGACGTAATGACAGGGTTCTGTAGAGTATTGGACATACTCCCACCACACCTGTCGACGGAAGCGGACCAGGATGAGCACCGACGAACCCCAGGTGTCGTTCCAGACGAGCCCGGAGCGGTACCGGCACTGGAAGCTCGATCTCCAGGGTGAGATCGCCTACCTGCGGCTGGACATCGCGGAGGACGGCGGGCTGGTCCCCGGTTACGAGCTCAAGATGAACTCCTACGACCTCGGCGTGGACATCGAGCTCTACGACGCGACGCAGCGGCTGCGCTTCGAGCACCCGGAGGTGCGCGCGGTCGTGGTGACCAGCGCCAAGGACCGCAACTTCTGCGCCGGCGCGAACATTCGTATGTTGGCCCAGTCCAGTCACCCCTGGAAGGTGAACTTCTGCAAGTTCACCAACGAGACCCGCAACGGCATGGAAGATGCCACCGCGAACTCCGGCCAGACCTATCTCGCCGCCGTGAACGGCACTGCCGCCGGCGGTGGTTACGAGCTCGCGCTGGCCTGCGAGAAGATCCTGCTGATCGACGACAACTCCTCGTCGGTGTCGTTGCCGGAGGTCCCGCTGCTGGGCGTGCTGCCCGGTACCGGCGGTCTGACCCGGGTCACCGACAAGCGCCGGGTGCGCAAGGACCGGGCGGACGTGTTCGCCACCAAGCCCGAAGGCGTGCGCGGCAAGCAGGCCGTCGAGTGGAAGCTGGTCGACGAGGTCATCCCGAAACGCCAGTGGGACGAGCTGGTCGCCGAGCGCGCCGCCGAAGCCGCGGCCGGCTCCAGCCGCCCTGCCGGTGCAGCCGGCATCACGCTGCCGCCGCTGGAGCCGGTGCGCACCGAGGACGAGATCCGCTACCGGCACGTCACCGCGAAGCTGGACCGGGAGCAGGGCCAGGTGGAGATCACCGTGGCCGGCCCGGAGGGCGACACCCCGGACACCGTGGCGCGGGTGCACGAGCTCGGCGCGGACTTCTGGCCGCTGGCGATGACCCGCGAGCTGGACGACCTGATCCTCTGGCTGCGGGCCAACGAGCTGGAGCTGGGCACCTGGGTGATCCGCACCAGGGGCGACGTGGAGGACGCGCTGGCGTTCGAGCGGGTCATCGCCGAGCACTCGGGCTCCGCGGGTAACCCGGGCGACTGGCTGGTCAACGAGATCCGGCACTACTTCAAGCGGGTACTCAAGCGGCTGGACGTGACGAGCCGCAGCCTGATCGCGCTGATCGAGCCCGGCTCGTGCTTCGCCGGTGCGCTGTTGGAGCTGGCACTGGCCTGCGACCGGCAGTACATGCTGGACGGCCTGCTGGAGGAGGACTCCCCGGAGGGCACCGAGGAGGGTGAGCCGGCCCAGCTGGTGCTCTCCGAGTCCAACTTCGGTGCGTTCCCGATGTCGAACGGGCTGTCCCGACTGGGCTCGCGGTTCTACGGCGACGACGACTTCCTGGCCAAGCTGCGCCAGGAGACCGGGCGCCGGCTGCTGGCCACCGAGGCGCTGGAGCTGGGCCTGGTCACCGACTCCCCGGACGACATCGACTGGGAGGACGAGATCCGGATCATGCTGGAGGAGCGCCGGTCGCTGTCGCCCGATGCACTGACCGGCATGGAGGCGAACCACCGGTTCGTCGGCCCGGAGACCATGGAGTCGCGGATCTTCTCCCGGCTCACCGCGTGGCAGAACTGGATTTTCGTACGGCCCAACGCGTCCGGACCGGAAGGCGCGCTGCGCCGCTACGGCACCGGCCGCCGCGCCGAATTCGACCGCAAGCGCGTCTGAGCGACGGGGAACAGCGATGAGCATTGACTACAGCGAGAAGATCCCGAACAACGTCGACCTGGCCGGCGACCGCAAGCTGCAGCGCGCGCTGGAGTCCTGGCAGCCCAACTTCCTGAACTGGTGGAAGACGATGGGCCCGGCGCTGCCCACCGACGACGTGTACCTGCGCACCGCGGTCGACGTCGGTCGGGAGGGCTGGGCGCACTTCGGCCACGTGGCCATGGAGGAGTACCGCTGGGGTGTCTTCCTCGCCGAGCGCAACGCGGACCGGCGGATCGCGTTCGGCGAGCAGAAGGGCGAGGCGGTCTGGCAGCAGGTGCCCGGCGAGTACCGCGCCGACCTGCAGCGCCTCATCGTCATCCAGGGCGACACCGAGCCGGCATCGGTCGAGCAGCAGCGCCGGCTGGGGGAGACCGCGCCGTCGCTCTACGACCTGCGCAACCTGTTCCAGGTCAACGTGGAGGAGGGGCGGCACCTGTGGGCGATGGTGTACCTGCTGCACGCCTACTTCGGCCGCAACGGCCGCGAGGAGGCCGAGGCGCTCCTGCAACGTAACTCCGGCGACCTCGACTCGCCCCGGATCCTCGGCGCGTTCAACGAGGAGACCCCGGACTGGCTGTCCTTCTTCATGTTCACCTACTTCACCGACCGGGACGGCAAGTACCAGCTCGGCACGCTGAAGGAGTCGGCGTTCGACCCGCTGTCGCGCACCTGTGAGTTCATGCTCAAGGAGGAGGCGCACCACATGTTCGTCGGCACCACCGGGGTGGACCGGGTGGTGGGGCGGACCGCGCAGCTGATGCGCGAGTACGACACCGACGAGGTGGCCGCGCACGGCGGGATCCCGCTCGACGTGATCCAGCGCTACATCAACTTCCACTACTCGGTGTCGCTGGACCTGTTCGGCTCCGAGCAGTCCACCAACGCGGCGAACTACTTCACCGCCGGGCTGAAGGGCCGCTGGCAGGAGGAGCGCCGCCGCGACGACCACCTGCTCACCGACGACGCCGCGCACGTCGACGTCGTCCGGGACGGCGTGCTGACCACCGACGAGGTGTCCGCGCTGCTGGCGCTGAACCACGACCTGCGTACGGAGTACGTCAAGGACTGCCAGAGCGGCATGAAGCGGTGGAACCGGGTGCTCGAAAAGGCCGGCATCGACCGGCAGCTCTCGCTGCCGCACGTCGGCTTCAACCGACAGGTCGGGTTCTTCTCCGACCACCACATCACGCCGGCCGGGCAGCTGGTGGGCGCCGACTCCTGGAAGGCCAAGGAGAGCTGCTGGCTGCCCACCGAGGAGGACAAGGCGCACGTCCGCTCGCTGATGCGCCCGGTGTACGAGCCCGGCAAGATCGCCGGCTGGATCGCCCCGCCGAACACCGGCATCAACGGCCAGCCGTTCGAGTACGAGTACGTCCACCTGCCGTAACCCCGTGAGTGGCGAGTGGTCCTGGGGGACCACTCGCCACTCACGACCCGGGCGTCCGTCGAATGGCGTTAAGGCGATTCGACACCGCGGTCCGCACGCGAGAAGCTGTCGGCATGTCGTTAGGCGCCATCCTTACCGCGATCGTCACCCCGTTCGACGAGAACCTCGACGTCGACGAGGGGGCTTTCGTCGGCCTCATGCACCACCTCGCGGCGCACGGCTCGGACGGCTTCGTGGTCTGCGGGACCACGGGCGAGGCCCCCACCCTGCTCAGCGAGGAGCACCTGCGGGTCGTCGAGCTGGCCTGCCGCAACCGGCCGGGGGGCACCACCATCGTGGCCGGCACCGGGTCGAACAACACCCGGCACTCGGTGCACATGACCGAGCGGGCCACCGAGCTGGGCGCCGACGCGATCCTCTCGGTGACGCCGTACTACAACAAGCCGAACCGGCGCGGCCTGGTGGCGCACTACCGGGAGATCGCGGCCGCCACCGACAAGCCGGTGATCCTCTACAACATCCCGTCCCGGGTGGTGCTCGACCTGCCCAACGAGCTGCTCGCCGAGCTGGCCCAGATCGAGCACATCGACTACGTCAAGCAGGCCAACAACGACAACCTGGCGCAGGTCGACGGCCTCGGGCTGTACACCGGCAACGACGAGACCTTCGCCCGCACCCTGGACCTCGGCGGCTGTGGGGCGATCTCGGTGGCCAGCCACGTGGTGGGTGACCAGATGCGCCGGATGGTCGACGAGCCGGAGCACCGCGCCGAGATCGACGCCTCGCTACGGGAGATCTACCGCGTGCTGTTCCTGGACAGCAACCCGATCCTGGTGAAGGCCGCGCTCAACCTGCTCGGGCACCGGGTCGGCGGCCTGCGGCTGCCGCTGGTGCCGGCGGAGGAGTCGGACGTGACCGTGCTGCGCGCCGCGCTGGCGCACCTCGGCCTGCTCGAGCACGTCCCCGCCTAGCGCTCCTTCGGCTCGCACAGAGCCAGCGCGATCCGCACAGAGGTTGCAGGGTCTGTGCGGGCAGCACCAGGTCTGTGTGAGCGTCTGATCAGCTCAGACGTCGATCAGCTCCGCGTCGACCCGCTCGGCGATGCGCAGCAGCAGGTCCTCACCGCCGGCCGGGGCCACGAGCTGCAGTCCGACCGGCAGGCCGTCCACCAGCCCGGCCGGGATGGACAGCGCGGGCATCCCGGTGACACTCCACGCCAGGGTCAGTCCGAGCAGCGCGTCGCGGACCTCGACCCGTTGATCTCCCGCCCACACCGACCGGGTACCCACCGGGGGCGCGACAATGCCGACCGTCGGCAGCGCGAGAAGGTCGTGCTCGGCGAGCAGCTCGCTGGCCGCCCGTCGGGCCCGCCGCTGCACCGCTCGCGCGTCCTGGTACTCCGGCGCGGAGATCCGGGCGTTGGCCCGTAACCGGCCGCGCACCTCGTCGTCGTACTGGTCGGCGGCCACCGCGAGCCGGGCGGCGTGCACCGCGTGCGCCTCGAAGCCCTGCAGGGTCGAGTAGGCCCGCCGGATGTCGTCAGGGTCCGGCAGCGCGGCGTCCACCACGTCGGCGGCGAAGTCGTCCAACCTCGCGCGGGCGGCCCGGGTGACCTCGGGGTCGGTGGGGCACATCCGGTCCGGTGCGAGCCAGCCGATCCGCGGCCGCTCCGGTGCCGGGCGGTCGTCCGGCCCGGCCGACCCGCGCGGCTCGGTATCGAGCGCCGGGCTGGACAGGGCGTGCCACAGTGCCCGGCAGTCGGCGGCGGTGCGAGCCATCGGGCCGACCGTGTCCAGCGAGGGTGCGAGCGGGAAGACGCCGCCGGTCGGCACGGCGCCGTGGCTGGGGCGCAGTCCGACGATGCCGCACAGCGCGGCCGGGATCCGCACCGAACCGCCGGTGTCGGTACCCACCGCGAGTGGCACGATGCCGGCGGCCACCGCGACCGCCGAGCCCGCGCTGGACCCGCCGGACATGTGGCCCGGGCGGTACGGGTTGCGCGCCGCGCCGTTCGCCGAGCGGTCGCCGGTGGCACCGTAGGCGAACTCGTGGGTGGTCGTCTTGCCCACCACGATCGCCCCGGCCGCCCGGAGCCGGCGCACGCACTCGGCGTCCCGCGCCGGCACGTACCCGGCGAAGTGGCGCGCGCCCATCGTGGTGCGCAGGCCGGCGGTGGCCACCATGTCCTTCACCGCGACCGGGATGCCGTGCAGCGGACCGCGGTCGATGCCGCTGGCCAGCTCGGCGGCGGCGCACTCGGCGGCCTCCCGGGCGCCGCACGCGTCGATGGTCACGAAGGCGTTGAACATCGGCGCCAACCGGCCCGCGGCGTACAGTGCGTGATCCACCAGTTCGCCGGGCGAGACCTGGCCGGCGCGCAGAGCGGCGGCGAGTGAATGCACGGTGTGCTCGGCGAAGTAGCCGGCTTCAGGCGGGCTGGGCAGCACGGCTGTCACGTCTGGCCGACGGTGAACGATGAACACACGGTGGCCCCCTGGTCGACCGTTGCCGCGGCGGCCGGTGGGTCGGCGGCAGTTCCCCCAAAACGGTCGGTGAACCGATATAACCTGGAACGTTCCATGTTGTCAAGCCGCCGTGCCTGGATGGGCCAGTGATGTCCGGGAAGATGTCCGGGAAGGTGCCCGAACCGCCTGGACGGCCATGTCGAGCCACGCTGAGAGTGGCTGAACCGGCCCGAGGGCGCGGGTCCGGGCGAGCGTCAAGATCCATGGGCGGGTCGGGGCGCGCGGCCGTAGGGTTCGACCATGCCCATTGACCCAGTCATGAAGTTGGTCTTGGACGCGCTGCCGATGGCGAGTATCGCCGAGGTCGGCTACCAGGGGGTGCGGGACGCGATCCGGGAACGGATGGCCGCCATGCCGCCGCCGGCGGAGCTGCCCCGCGTCGAGGACCGCACCATCACCGGCGGGATCAAGACCCGGATCTACTGGCCCGTCTCCGACCCGAGCGACCTGCCCGTGGTGGTCTTCTACCACGGCGGCGGCTGGGTGATCGGTGACCTGGACTCCCACGACGCGACGGCCAGGGCGATCGCCGGCGGGGTCGGCGCCGTGGTGGTCGCGGTGGACTACCGGCTCGCCCCGGAGCACCCGTACCCGGCGGCGGTCGACGACGCGTTCGCCGCGCTGAAGTGGGTGTCCGAGCACGCCGCCGAACTCGGTGCCGACCCGTCCCGGCTCGCGGTGGCCGGTGACTCGGCGGGCGGCAACCTGGCCGCCGTGGTGTCCCAGCTGGCGCGCGACGCCGGTGGGCCGCCGGTCAAGTTCCAGCTGCTCTGGTACCCGGCGACCACGCTGGACTTCGCGCTGCCGTCGATGACCGAGAACGCCCACGCCCCGGTGCTCACCGCCGCCGACACGTTCGCCTTCCTCGAGCTGTACCTGAAGGGCCACGACGCGGACGCCCGGCCGGCGACCCTCGCCCCGGCGAACGCGGAGAGTCTGGCCGGCCTGCCACCGGCGTACATCGCCACCGCGCAGTACGACCCGATCCGCGACGACGGGGTGCGCTACGCCGAGCTGCTGCGCGCGGCCGGTGTACCGGTGGAACTCCACAACGCGGAGACCCTGGTGCACGGCTACGTCAGTTTCGGCATCGCGGTGCCGGCGGCGGCGGAAGCGGTCGCCAAGGCGCTCGAGGCGGTCAAAGCCGCGCTGTAACGGTCGTGAGTGGCGAGTGGTCCGATAGGACCACTCGCCACTCACGGGGTACGGGCCGGACTAGAAGTTGATCATTCCGTGCAGCAGGCCGTGGAAGGCTTCCTGCAGGCCCTCGGACAGCGTCGGGTGGGCGTGCACGTTGCGGGCCAGCTCGTTCGCGGTGAGGTCCCACTTCTGCGCCAGCGTGAGCTCGGGCAGCAGCTCGGTGACTTCCGGGCCGATCAGGTGCCCGCCGAGCAGCTCGCCGTAGGTCTCGTCGCTGATCAGCTTGACGAACCCGCCGGGGTCCGCGAGCCCCTGGGCCTTGCCGTTCGCGGTGAACGGGAACTGCGCGACCTTGACCTTCCAGCCCTTCTCGGCGGCCAGCTCGCGGGCCTGCGCCTCGGTGTAGCCGAAGCTGGCGACCTGCGGCTGGCAGAAGGTGGCGCGCGGCATCATCACGTAGTCCAGCAGAGACGTCTCCGCATCGGCGATGGTCTCGGCGGCCACCACGCCCTGTGCCTCGCCGACGTGGGCCAGCATCAGCTTCGCGGTGACGTCGCCGATCGCGTAGACATGCGGCACGTTGGTGCGCATCCGGTCGTCGATGGCGATGGCGCCGCGCTCGGTCAGCTGGACGCCGGTGTTCTCCAGCCCGTAGCCCTTGACCCGGGGCGCGAAGCCGATCGCCTGGATGAGCTTGTCGGCCTTGAGCTGCCTGGTCGCGCCGTCCTTGCCGGTGACCGTGACGGTGACGCCCGAGGCGTCTTCGGAGACGGACTCCACGCGGGTCGAGGTGAGCACCTCGACGCCCAGCTTGCGGTACCGCTTGGCCAGCTCCTTGGACACGTCCGCGTCCTCCAGCGGCAGCATCCGGTCCAGGAACTCCACGATGGTGACCTGCACGCCGTAACAGCTCAGCACGTAGGCGAACTCCACGCCGATCGCGCCGGCGCCGGCGATGATCACGTTGCCGGGCAGTTCGCGGGTGAGGATCTGCTCCTCGTAGGTGACCACCCGCTCGGAGCGTGAGGTGCCGGGCAGCAGCTTGGTCTCGGTGCCGGTCGCGATGATCACGTCGTCGAAGGTCACCGTCTCGGAGCCGCCGCCGGACAGCGCCACGTCGATGGTGTGGGGGTCTCGGAACGTGCCGCGGCCGTCGAACTCGGTGATCTTGTTCTTCTTCATCAGGAAGTGCACGCCCTTGACCCGGCCGTCGGCCACGATCCGGCTGCGGTCGAACGCCACCCCGTAGTCGAAGGACACCTCGCCGGTGATGCCGAAGGTCTTGGCCTCCTTGGTGAAGATGTGCGCCAGCTCGGCATTGCGCAGCAGCGCCTTCGACGGGATGCAGCCCACGTTGAGGCACACCCCGCCCCAGTACTTCTCCTCGATGACGGCCACCTGGCGGCCCAGCTGTGCGGCCCGGATGGCGGCGACGTACCCGCCCGGTCCGGCTCCGAGAACGACGACGTCGAAATGCGGCATGCCGCTCACGTTAGTGTCCCCGGCCGCGCCGTGGCCGGGTGGAGACGAGTGATCTCGGCTGGTTCAGTCTCCGGGAGCAGGCGTTCGGCCGCGGCGCGCGTCCGCGCCGGCCGTGGAGCAGCCGTCGGCTACCGGATCGGCACCCTGCCGGACGGCGCCCGGCGGACCTGGGTGCTCAGGTCGGGCATGGAGCGGATGTAGTTCGCGCCGCACTCGGTACAGATCAACTCGTACACCGGCTCGCCGCCCTGTACCCGCAGGTAGTTGATCTGCCGCTCGGTGTGCTCGATGAAGCAGGGCAGATCGGGGTCGCGGCTGAACAGCGGATCGCGGGCGGCCCGCTCGGCGTCGGCCAGCCGGGTGCGCGCCACCCGCATGGACAGCGCCTCGCCCATCGGGAAGACGTCGTGGCCGCCCACGTGGCGCACCGAGGGATGCCGGAACGGCCGCAACCCGATCCAGGCCATCACGCTCCCGCAGTACCCGCAGACCAGCTCGCGCTGGTAGCTCCGGAAGACCGACAGGAAGCTCTCGAGCACGGTGGGTCACCTCATTTCGCGGTGCTGGCACCGACGGTCCTCGCGACGGCGGGCAAAGGGAATCTGGCTCCTTCCTACGGGGTAACCGCGACAATATTCTTTGACAGGTATATACGTGATGGGGCATGTTGAAGCCATGCCGAACAACACCTATCAACCCAGCCCGCTCGCTCCGGTGCAGCGGGTCGAGACCCAGGACGGCTGGACCCTGGTGTTCACCCGCGACCTGCGCCACCCGGTGGAGAAGGTGTGGCGGGCGCTGTCCGAGCGCGGTCAGCTCCGCGAGTGGGCTCCCTACCTGCCCGATCGAGACCTGACCAGCGAAGGTCCCGCCATCCTCGGTTTGCTCGACGCCGACGGTACCGAGCAGCCGATGACCGGCTCCGTGCTGCGGGTCGAGCCACCCCGGCTGCTCGAGCACGCGTTCGGGTCGGATGTCCTGCGCTGGGAGTTGCTGCCCACGGCCGAGGGCACCCGCTTGGTGCTGCGGCACAGCTTCGCCGACGGTGCCTGGTCCTCGGCGCTGGCCGCCGGCTGGCACATCTGCCTGGACGTGGCGGACGCCCTGCTCGCCGGCGCCCCATTCGGTCCGGTGGTCGGCACGAAGGCCCTCGACTACGGCTGGAACGGGCTGAACGAGCAGTACGCCGCGGCGCTCGGGGTCCCGCCGGCGCGGCCCTGGGAATCAGCTCCGGAATCCGCTCCGGAATCCGCTCAGGGGTCGGGCGAGCCGGAGTCGGCCCGGTAGGTCGGCGGTGGCCGCCGGCCGGTGTTCGCGATCGCATACGGCCGGGCCGGTTCCGCCCCGCGGCCGGGCCTCGGCGGTGTCCCCTTGGCCTCATGTCTTGGCCCGGCCACTCCCGCGGCGTGCTGGTACGCACCGGGCGGGGCGACCTGGCCGGCCGTGCGGCGCTGATCGGCGGGGTACTGGCGGTGGTGGCGCCCCTGTACGTCGTGCTGGCCGCGGTGTTCGGCGGCTCGCAGGGCGGCGTGCACCCGGCGGCGGAGCCGGGGACGCTGCCCAGCTCGGCGGTGGCCGAGCGGACCGCATCGGGCCGCCTCGACGACACAGGCTCTGGCACCTCTGGCACTGGCAACACAGGCTCTGGCGAGGGCGGCAGCGCGGGCGCGGGCGCCGGGGCCACGAGGGACCCCGACGACTGGGAGTGGGAATCGGGCTGGGACTCCGACAACGAACCCACCGGCGGATCCGGAGACAAACCCACCGGCGAACCCAACGGCGAATCCAACGGCGAGTCCGACGAACACCGCGGCGGCCAGGACGATGAGCGCGCCCCGGTCCCGGACGGCGAGCGCGGGCCGGAACGGCAGCGCGCCGGGCCGGTGGCCTGCACCAGGGAGATCACCGACCTGGCCGAGCTGCACGCGGCCATGGTCAGCTCCGGCCCCGACGAGATCATCTGCGTGCGGGGCCCGCTGACGATGCCGGCGGCGTCGGCCGCCGTGGCGTTCGCCCGTTCTCAGCTCGGCGAGCCGTACCGGTGGGGTGGCAACAGCCGCGCCGACGGCGGGTTCGACTGCTCCGGGCTGACCTCGGCCGCCTACGCCTCGGCCGGCGTGCCGATCCCGCGGACCGCCCAGGCGCAGTACAACGCCGGCCCCCGGCTGTCGGCCGACCAGCCGATCAAGGCGGGTGACCTGGTCTTCTTCGGTGGCGGTCCGCGCTCGGTCGGGCACGTCGGACTGGCCATCTCGAGCACCGCGATGATCAATGCGCCGGACGTGGGGCAGGCCGTGACGATTGGCCCGATCCGGCGCCGCGACTTCGTCGGTGCCAGCCGGCCGACCTCACCCACTACCAACTGACGAGGCGATCCGGGCGGCCAGCGAGCGGCTGTGCTCGATCAGCTCCGGCGGGCTCTCGACGGTGTACGGCACCCCGACGCCGAGGGAGAAGTCCGAGGGCAAGCTGTCCCGGCTGAACAAGTTGTTCCACACCCACCCGCCCCTGGACGAGCGCATCGCCGCGCTGCGCGCGCTTTAGGAGGGACTGGCGGGCCAACTGGTGGCCGAGGCGTGCTCCTGGGCGAGCCGGCGCAGCGCGGCGAACAGGGCGTCGCCGAGCACGGTGCCCACCACGGCGGCCTCCACGACGGTCTCCCGCTCGGGCAGGCCCCGGATGCCGGCGAGGTCGAGCGCGGCCACCTGGTCGGCGAGCTCCGCGTAGCCGGCCAGCCGCTCGACCAGCTCGGTGCGGCCCAGCGCGGCGAACGCGCCGAGGGTGCCGACGGCCGAGTCGACGACCGGGTTGTCGGGCCGCAGCTCCCAGCCGCGCAGCGCGCCCACCTTCGCCAGCAGCGCCATCGCCCACTCCCGGGTCGGCTCGTCGACCGCGATGCGGCTCAGCTGCAGGGCGCGCTGCGTGGTGCCGAGCACCTTGTGGATGTCGTCGTGCTCGTCGATCCCGTCCAGCACCTCGCGGACCCGGGCGATGGACAGCCCGCCGACGTCCAGCAGCGCCCGCACCAGCTTCAGCCTGCGCACGTGCTCCCGGTCGTACCGCGCCTGGTTCGGGCTGGTCCGCTCGCCGGGCGGCAGCAGGCCCTCGCGCAGGTAGTACTTGATCGTCGCGACCGGAACACCGGACTCGGCGCTCAGCTCGGCCATTCGCATGAACTCGGACCTCTCCGCCGGACATTCCGCGATAAAGGTGGACGCGGACCAGATGGATACCTTAGCTTCCCATAATAGATAGTTCCACTATCCGATCATGGGAGACACCATGGAACAGCTGGCCGACCGGGTGCGCGGGTGGCACCGACCGATGGCGTGGTTCGCCGGGGTGATGGCCGTGATGGCGGTCGTCTCGGCGGTCGGCCTCGCCGTCGACGACCGGATCCTGCTCGGCGCGCCGATCTGGCTGAAGCCGCTGAAGTTCGCGATCTCGATAGCCGTATACGGCCTGACCTGGGCCTGGCTGTACTCGCTGCTGGCGACGCGGCGGCGCCTCGCGTCGGTGGTGTCCAGCGCGATCGTGGTCCTCCTGGCCGTCGAGTACGTGGTCATCGTGGTCCAGGTCGTGCGCGGCCGGCCCAGCCACTTCAACATGTCCACCCCGCTGGACAGCGCGCTGTGGATCACCATGGGCGGCACCATCGCCGCGCTCTGGATCGGCACCGCGGTCCTCACTGGGCTGGTGCTGCGGGCGCCGGTCGCCGACCCCGCGAGCCGGTGGGCGATCCGCCTCGGCGCGCTGATCTCGCTGGTCGGGCTCGCACTGGGCGCGCTGATGACCTCGACGCCCGCGCAGACCGTGCCGAGGACCGTCGGCGGCGTCGAGCGGATGATCGGTGCGCACAGTGTCGGGGTCCCGGACGGTGGTCCCGGTATGCCGCTGACCGGCTGGAGCACCACCGGCGGCGACCTGCGCATCCCGCACTTCGTCGGGATGCACGCACTGCAGGCGCTGCCGCTGCTGGCGCTGTTGCTCACCGTGCTGGCCGTGCGGCTGTCGTGGCTGCGGTCGTCTCGGCTGCGTGCCGAGCTGATCGTGATCGCGGCGGCGGCGTACGCCGGGATGGTCGCCGTCCTCACCTGGCAGGCGGAGCGCGGTCAGTCGCTCGTCCGGCCCGACGCGGCGACGCTGGTCGCGCTCGCCGTGCTCGTCGTCGGCACGCTGTCGGCGGGCGGGTGGGTGCTGCGCCGCCGACCGGGCGGCGGATCGCCCGGCGCCGGCGGATCGGCCGCGCGGACCGGGGTGACGGCATGACGGACACCCTGTTCCAGCTCACGTTCTACCTGGCCGCGCCGTTCTGGGCGCTGATGATCCTGGCGCCGCGCTGGTCGGTGACGCCGAGGGTGCTCGCCTCGCCGTGGGTGACGCTGCTGCCGCTGGCGGTCTACCTCGTTGTTGCGCTGCCGCACTTCGGCGAGCTGTGGCGGGTGGTCAGCCAGCCGGACCTGCCGTCGCTGCGAGCGTTCCTCGGCCAGCCCTACGGGGCGGCCGCGATCTGGGCGCACCTGGTCGCGTTCGACCTGTTCCTCGGCCGTTGGATGTACTTCGAGGCGCGCTCGCTGGCCGTACCCGCCGTGCCGGTCAGCCTGATCCTGCTGCTGACCATCTTCCTGTCACCGCTCGGTCTGATCGCGTTCCTCGCGGTGCGCAGCGCGGTCGGCCGGCGTAGTCGCGGCCCTGGCCGGCCGGTCGACGCGGTGGCGGTTAACCCGGCCGCCGCCGTGATGGTGCCGAGCTGGTCGACCATCCGAAGCACGTGCAGCCGTCGGTCAATCATGTAGTCAGATTGTACGTTGCGGTGAAGAAACGTGAAATGGACGTGACAGGTCTGTCGGGTCACGCTGGATGTCATGAGCAGCACACAGCACCTGGACCTGAGTGGCGGGGGCGCGCTGACCGTGCGGGCCGCGCTCGTCGCCGGCGGTGCACTCGCGGCGGGCGGGCTGATCGTCCGCGCCGGGGCGGCCGAAACGTCGCTGACCGCGTTGCCGGTGGGTGCACTGTTGGCCTGCGCGCTGTTGGCCGCGGTGCTGGGTATCGGCGGCTGGGCGTGGAGCTGGCTGACCACGGCCTCACCCCGCGGCGCGACCCGGTTCGCCGCACGGGCCGCCGCGCTGGGCGGTGCGTCGGCACTCGCCCTGGCCGGCCTCAGTTCCTGGCTCGGCGCCGCCACCGTGGTGCTCCTCCCGGCGCTGTACCTGGTGGCAGCGGGCTGGTTCTGGGTCCGCCGGGGGCGTTAGCGGGTGCGTGGGGCGCTAGCGGTGCGTGGGGTTCGGGCGGTGCGGGCGGCCGAGGTCCGGCGCGGCAAGCTGGTCGGCCTGCCACTCGGGCAGCTCGGTGTGCCCGGCGGGCTGAGCCTGGGCGCCCCAGCGCCGCAGCGAGCGGGTGATCAGCACCGGGTGATCGAAACAGGCACTGACGTTCTCGCTGGTCAGCACCGTGTCGACCGGTCCGGAGCTGAGGGTGGCGCCCCCGGCGAGCAGCATCGCGTGGGTGGTGCTGGCCGGCAGCTCCTCCAGGTGGTGGGTGACAAGCACGCTGGCCAGCTCGGGGTGCTCGGCGCGCAGCGTGTCGATCGCGGTGAGCAGCCGCTCCCGGGCGGCCAGGTCCAGCCCGGTGCTCGGCTCGTCGAGCAGCAGCAGGTGCGGCTCCGGCATCAGCGCGCGAGCCACAAGGGTGCGGCCCCGCTCGCCCTGCGACAGGGTGGTCAGCCCGGCGTTGCGCAGCGCTGCGATGCCGAGCAGGCCGATCAGCTCGTCCGCCCGGCGCAGCTCCTCGGCGGTCGGCTTCCAGCGTGGGATCAGGCCGTTCGTGCCGGTCGCGCCGGTGAGCACCGCCTGCTCGACGGTCAGTCGCACGTCCAGCGGCTGGCGCGGGTCGACGTGGCCGATCCAGCCGCGCAGTTCCCGCATGTCCACCCGGCCGAGCTGGTAGCCGAGCACCTCGACGGTTCCCCTGGTCGGGTGCTGTACCGCGCCGCACAGGCTGAGCAGCGTGCTCTTGCCGGCACCGTTCGCGCCGAGCAACGCCCAGTGCTCCCCGGCGCGCACCGTGAGGTCGATCCCAGCGAGGATCTCCCGGCGTTCCCGGACGAAGTCCACGCCGGTCACCCGCAGTACCGGGGTGTGGGGGTCCGCCACGTCAGCTCCGATCGCGGTTTCCGGGGGTAGCGCCACGGCCAATCATCCCCGCTCGACCGGTGCCCGGCACCGTGAGCTGGACCTCTGACCTGAGGCGCGCCGGTCCCGGTTCGCTGGGTGTGGCCTGTGCGCGCGCGGTAGCGTCGCCCCATGGAGCAGGAACGCGCACTGGTGCTGGGCGGCGGTGGTTTGGCCGGCATCGCCTGGCAGACCGGGGTGCTGTTCGGCTTATCGGAGGAGGGCGCCGACGTGACCGGCGCCGACCTGGTGATCGGTACCTCGGCGGGGTCCACCGTGGGTGCCCAGCTGGGCAGTGGGCTGACCCTGGCCGAGCTGTTCGAGCGGCAGGCCGACCCGGCCCGGCAGAACGAGGAGCTGGCTCCCAACGGAACCTCCCTCGACGATCTCATGCGGACCATGGGCTCGCTGGCCGAGGAGACGGCGGACGTCAGCGAGCTGCGCCGCCGGATCGGCGCACTGGCGCTCAGCGCGCAGACCGTGTCCGAGGAGGCCCGCCGCGTGGTCATCACGGCCCGGTTACCCAAGCAGGACTGGCCGGGGTGGCCGCTGTACCTGGTTGCGGTGGATGCGCGGACCGGGGAGTCGGTCGTGTTCGACAAGGACTCCGGGGTCGAGCTGGTCGACGCGGTGGCGGCGAGCTGCGCGGTGCCGGGGGTGTGGCCGCCGGTGACCATCGGGGACGCCCGCTACATGGACGGCGGCGTGCGCGGGTTCACCAACATGGACCTGGCGCAGTCCTACCGACGGGTGCTGGTCGTCGCGCCGATGGTCGAGCCCGGCTTCGACGACCAGGTCGAGCAGCTGACCGGCCGCGTCGAGGTGGTGCAACCCGACGACGAGGCGCTGGCCGCGTTCGGGACCGACCTGCTCGATCCCGCTGTCCGCAGCCCGGCGGCGGTCGCGGGCCGCACCCAGGGTCGCCGCGTCGCCGGAAAGATCGCCGCGCTGTGGAACTGACCTCGATCTCGATGTTGACCTCCGTGCCGGAGGGCCGACTGCCATGACGTCGTCCCCACCCCCGTCCAGGCTGCCCGCGTCGATCGCAGACCGGCTGCGGTTGCCGGTCATCGCGGCGCCGATGCTGCGGGTGTCCGGCCCCGAGCTGGTGATCGCGGCCTGCCGGGCCGGGGTGATCGGCGCGTTCCCCACCGCGAACGCGCGCACCGTGGCGGACCTGGACAGCTGGCTGACCGAGATCACCGAGGCGACCCAGGGGGCGGCGGCGGGCCGCCCGGCGGCGCCCTACGCGGCGAACCTGATCATCCGCCAGCCCCGGCTGCCCGAGGACCTGGCCTGCCTGCTCCGGCACCGGGTGGAACTGGTGATCACCAGCGTCGGGTCGCCGGCGGCCGTGGTGGGGCCGCTGCACGACGTCGGCGCGATGGTACTGGCCGACGTGGCCACCCTGGAACACGCTCGGAAGGCCGTCGTCGCGGGCGCGGACGGTCTGGTGCTGCTGTCCGCCGGCGCCGGCGGACAGACCGGCTGGCTCAACCCGTTCGCGTTCGTCAGGGCCGTCCGGGAGTTCTTCGACGGCCCGATCGTGCTGGCCGGCGGGATCTCCGACGGCCAGGGGCTGCTGGCGGCGCGGGTGCTGGGCTGCGACCTGGCCTACCTGGGCACCTCGTTCATCGCCACCCGGGAGAGTTTGGCCGCCCCGGGGTACCGGGACATGCTGGTCGAGGCCACGATCGACGACGTAGTGCTGACCAAGGCATTCACCGGGCTGCGGACCAGCATGCTGGCGCCGGCGATCCGGGCCGCCGGCCTGGACCCGGGCACCCTGGACGAGAACGTCACCCCCGCCGAGGCCGACCAGCTCTACGGCGGCAAGAGTCCCGAGCTGGGCCCGAAGCGCTGGGCCGACGTGTGGAGCGCCGGGCACTCGGTGTCCGGGGTGCACGGCGTGGCATCGGCCGCCGAGCTGGTGGACCGCCTGGACAAGGAGTACCGGGCGGCCCGGGAGCAGGCCCGATGATCGGGCCGGCCGGGCCGAACGCCGGTCCGGTCGGGCTGAGGCCGCGCGCCGGGCTGACCGGGCCGGACGCCGGGCTGACCGGGCCGGACGCCGGGCTGACCGGGCCGAGCGTCGGATCGGCCGGGCCGGTCGGGCCGCACGCCGGGTTGACGGTCGGCGCGGTGACACTGCGCGCGCTGCGGCGTTTCCCGGACCGCGTCGCGTTCAGCTGGGACGGTGGTTCGCTGAGTTACGCCGGTGCGGCGGACCTGATCGGGCGCATCCAGCGGGTGTACGCCGAGCTCGGACTGCGGCCGGGCCAACACATCGCGGTGCTCACCGGGAACCGGGCGGAGTCGTGGTGCGCGGCGGTCGCGGCGCAGGCCAGCGGGCTGGTGCTGTCCTGGCTGCACCCGCTCGGCTCGCTGCCCGACCAGCTCTTCCAGCTCGCCGACCTGGACGCCGCCGCCGTCGTGGTGGACGCCGACCGGCACACCGCGCGCGGTGTCGAGCTGGCCGAGGCACTCGACGGCCCGCGGGTGCTCGCGGTCGGGCCGGCCGACTTCGGACCCGACCTGGTGGCGGCCGCCGAGCGGGTCGGCGCGAGCGCCGCGCTGGACGTGGCCAACCCCGGCGACGTGGTGGCGATCAGCTACACCGGCGGCACCACCGGGCGCTCGAAGGGCGCGCTGCGCCGGCACCCGTCGGTCGTGCTGCAGAGCCTGACCGCCATCCTCGGCGACTTCGAGCTGCCCGCCGACCCCCGTTACCTGGCGGTGGCGCCGATCAGCCACGTCGCCGGCACCAAGATCGTCCCTACCCTGGTCAGGGGCGGCACCGTGCACCTGCTGAACGGGTTCACCCCGGACCGGGTTCTGGACGCGATCGCCCGCGAGCGGCTCACCTTCACCCTGCTGGTGCCGACGATGATCTACGCGCTGCTGGACTGCCCGAACCTCGAGCGCACCGACCTGTCCTCGCTGGAGCTGCTGCTCTACGGCGCGTCGCCGATGTCGGCCACCCGGCTGCTGGAGGGGTTGGACCGGATCGGGCCGGTGTTCTCCCAGCTCTACGGGCAGACCGAGTGCTACCCGATCAGCGTGCTGCGCCGCGCCGAGCACGACCCCCTCGGCCGCCCGGAGCTGATCGCGTCCTGCGGCGCGCCGGTGAGCACCGTGGCTGTCGCCCTGCTGGACGCCGACGGTGCCCCGGTGCCGGCGGGCGAGGCGGGGGAGCTGTGCGTGCGTGGCGGCGGGGTGATGGAGGAGTACTGGCAGCGCCCCGAGCTGACCGCCGAGACGTTCGCGCACGGGTGGCTGCACACCG
Source organism: Pseudonocardia sp. Cha107L01 (assembly GCF_052566575.1). NCBI lineage: Bacteria > Bacillati > Actinomycetota > Actinomycetes > Pseudonocardiales > Pseudonocardiaceae > Pseudonocardia > Pseudonocardia sp. Cha107L01. The sequence goes on along the minus strand of NZ_CP199579.1, from coordinate 452,970 downwards.
GCGACATCGCCCGGGCCGACGACCGCGGCTACCTCTACATCGTGGACCGGGCCAAGGACATGATCATCACTGGCGGGTTCAACGTGTACCCGCGTGAGGTGGAGGACGCGCTCACCGCGCACCCCGCCGTCCTGGCCGCGGCCGTGTACGGCACCCCGGACGAGAAGTGGGGCGAGGCTGTCAATGCCGCCGTCGTGCTGCGCGCCGGGGTCAATGCCGACGCTGGAGCCGACGCTGGAGCCGACGCTGGAGCCGACGCTGGAGCCGACGCTGGAGCCGGCGCTGGAGCCGGCGCTGGAGCCGGCGCTGGAGCCGGCGCTGGAGCCGGCGCTGGAGCCGGCGCTGGAGCCGGCGCTGGAGCCGGCGCTGACGTCACCGCCGCCGAGCTGATCGCGCACGTCAAGGAGCTCAAGGGCTCGGTGCAGGCGCCGAAGTCCGTTCAGGTGCTGACCGAGCTGCCGATGACCGCAGTCGGCAAGGTCGACAAGAAAGCACTCCGCCAGCGGCAAGGCTGAGACAGGCGGGGCGGGCAGGCGGGCCGGCGGGGCGGGCCGGCGGGGGCCGGCCTGCCTGTTGTTACCGAGCTGCACACACGGCAGGTTTTTCGAGCGGTGGACCTGCCTGGTGTGCAGCTCGGTAACAGGGCGCGTCCGCACCGCGAGGCGGCGCGAGGCGGCGGGACGTAACCGGCGGGCCGGCGGGGCGGGCCGGGTGAGGCCGGGGAGACTGGCGCCATGACGTCGTTCACCGAGGCCCTGTTCGAACAGCGGCTGGTCGCCATCCTGCGGGCCGCCGCGCCGAGCCCACTCGTCGAGGTCGCGCTCGCGCTGGTCGACGGCGGGGTGCGCTGCCTGGAGATCACGCTGCCCAGCCCCGGCTCGCTGGACGCGGTGCGTGAGTTGACCGGCAAGCTCGGCGACGAGGTGTCCGTCGGCATGGGCACCGTGCTGGACGCGACGGAGGTCCGCCGGGCGGCCGACGCCGGTGCGACGTTCGTGGTCAGCCCGGACCACAACCCGGAGGTCGTCGCGGCGGCCACCGGGCTGGGCCTCGGCGCACTGCCCGGCGCGTTCACCCCCACCGAGATCGTGGCCGCCTGGCGCGGGCGGCCCACCGCGGTCAAGGTGTTCCCCGGTTCGGTGGTCGGGCCGGAGTTCTTCGCCGCGGTACGGGCGCCGCTGCCGGACATCCCGCTGGTGGCCACCGGCGGCATCGGGCTCGACGACGCCGCCGACTACCTGGCCAGCGGTGCGGCAGCCGTCGGGGTGGGCGGGCCGCTGCTCGGCGACGCGCTGCGCGGCCGACCGGACAGCCCCGAGCTGGCCAGGGCCGACGCGCTCGAGCGGGTGCGCGCGCAGGCGGCGGCGTTCGTCCGGATCTGCCGGCGGGTGCCGGCGTGACCGAGCAGTTGGGTTCAGCTGGGGCGGCGGGCCTGGTCACGCTGGGCGAGGTGATGGCGAGCATGTCCGCGACCCGGATCGGGCCGTTGCACACCGCGCGCCAGTTCGACATGTCCGCCGCCGGCTCCGAGGCCAACGTGGCGATCGGCGTGGTCCGGCTGGGACACCGCGCAACCTGGCTGAGCCGGCTCGGCGACGACGAGTTGGGGCAGCTGGTCCGCACGACCCTGCGCGGCCAGGGTGTGCGGGTGTGCGCGGCGACGGATCCGGCGGCGCCGACCGGGCTGATGATCAAGGAGCGGCGGACCGGTGACGTCGGCAGGGTGGTGTACTACCGGGCCGGCTCGGCGGCGTCCCGGCTGAGCCCGGCGGACATCGACCCGGCGCTGATCGAACGGGCCCGGATCCTGCACGTCACCGGCATCACCCCGGCGCTGTCGCAGTCGGCGGCCGAGGCGGTCGGGTACGCGGTCACGGTGGCCCGCGCGGCGGGTGTGCCGGTCAGCCTGGACGTCAACTACCGGTCCCGGCTCTGGGATCTGTCGACCGCTCAGGCGCGGCTGCGCGAGCTGGTCCCTCGGGTGGACGTGATCTTCGCCAGCGTCGATGAGCTGCCGGTGCTCGGGGCGCACGACGCGGACCCGGTTCGGGCCGCCGAGCAGCTCCTCGCCGGCGGACCGCACACCGTGGTGGTCACCGACGGCGCCAACGTCGCCTGCTCGGTCGGCAAGGGCGAGGTGGTCCGGCAGCCGGCCTTCCCGGTCCGCGTGGTGGACCCGGTCGGCGCCGGTGACGCGTTCGTCGCCGGCTATCTGGCCGGCCTCCTGGACGGCTTCGACGAGCCGGCCCGGATGCGCCAGGCGGCCGCCGCGGCGGCGATCTGCGTCAGCGCGGAGGGGGACTGGGAGGGGCTGCCGAGTACGGCGGAGCTCGGGCTGGTGGACCGGGGCGACGGAACGGTGATGCGCTGAGAGGTCGTGACTGGCGAGTGGTCCCAGCGGACCACTCGCCACTCACGAGCCAGGCGCGCGTCTGTCGGACGGAGCGGTCGCCCGGCCCGACACCCGGCGGATGACGCCCGGATCTTGCGTCGGCAGGATGGGTGCGGACTGACTCGCCGACCAGCCGCGGAGGAACCCGTGACCTATGCATTCGACCCAGAACTCGCCGCCGGCGTCTACGACGTGCACGGCGGCGGTTTCATCCTGGGCGACCTGGAGATCGTGCACGCCGGGAACGCCCGGATCGCCCGGGAGACCGGCGCGGTCGTGGTCTCGGTCGACTACCGGCTCGCCCCGGAGCACCCCTACCCGGCCGGGCTGGAGGACTGCTACACCGGGCTGGCCTGGTTCGCCGAGCACGCCGACGCGTTCGGGGTGGACCCGGACCGGATCGCGATCCACGGGATCAGCGCCGGTGGCGGGCTGTGCGCCGGGCTGGCACTGCTCGCCAGGGACCGGGGCGGCCCGGCGATCGCGTTCCAGTACCTGGGTGTGCCCGAGATCGACGACCGGCTGGTCACCGCGAGCATGACCGCGTTCATCGACACGCCGATGTGGAGCCGGCCCCGCGCGGTGATCAGCTGGGACTCCTACCTCGGCGCCGGGGTGCCGGGCACCGAGTCGGTCCCGATCTACGCCGCTCCGGCGCGGGCCACCGATCTGGCGGGCCTGCCGCCGGCGTACGTGTCGACGATGGAGTTCGACCCGCTGCGCGACGAGGGGCTCGCCTACGCGCTGGCCCTGCAGGCGGCCGGAGTGCAGGTGGAACTGCACATGTTCCCTGGCACGTTCCACGGCTCGGCGATGGTGGAGCACGCGGCGGTGACCCAGCGGGAGAAGGCCGAGGAGATCGTCGTGCTGCGCCGGGCACTGCGGGTCTGATCTCAGGCGGGCTGTTGGTTCAGGCGGGTTGCTGTTGCTTCGGGTCGGTGCTTGTTGGTTCAGGCCGGCGGTGGCTCAGGCTGATCCGGCCAGCAGGCGGGCTACGTCGGCGAGCCGGGCGCGGAACCGGTCGCCGGGGGTGTCCAGCCGCCAGCCCACCGCCTGCTCGACGCGGGCCAGCCGGGCGGCCACCCCTTCACCGTGTCAGGTTAGCGCCGACGCCCGTTACTGGAGGGCGCTGCCGGCCTGCCACTTACTCCAGTCGAGCTCCCAGTCGCCGTAGGTGTCGTACACCGGCAGCGGCGGGCCGCCCGAGTTGGTGATCTCCACGACGTCGCCGACGCCGAAGTGGTCGAAGAACCACTGCGCGTTCGCCGGGCTGAGGTTCACGCAGCCGTGCGAGACGTTGGAGTCGCCCTGCTGACCCACCGACCACGGCGCCGCGTGCACGAACTCACCGTCGTTGGAGATCCGCTCGTCGAGGTCGACCTTCTCCTTGTAGTACCCCGGCTGACCTTGGCAGACGCCGTACGTGCAGGAGTCCATGATGATGCTGGGCTGCTTGTCGGAGATCACGTGCGGGCCGGTGTGCGACGGGTGCCCTGGCGAGCCGAGGCTGATCGGCATGGTGTTGGCGAGGCTGCCGTTGTGGAAGATCTGCATCGTCTCGGTCCGGCCGTCGGCCTTGGCCACCCACGAGTCGTGCACGTGGATGGTCTCCGAGCGGTTGGTCTGGCCGAACGTGCCCTTGCCGAGGTCGACCCCGAACATGTTGGCGTTGAGCTGGATCGTGGTGCCGGAGTGCCAGTAGGTCTGCGCCCGGTAGTGCGCCTCGCTCGGCGAGATCCAGTACCAGCTGCCGGCCTGCTCCGGGCTGGTGGTCACCTGCAGCGCGCGCTCGGCGGCGGCCTTGTCCGTGATCGGGTGGTCGAACTTGACCACCAGCGGCTGGCCGACGCCCACGTTGGACTGGCCGGGCGCCGGAATGAACGACGGGTAGGCCTGCACCGCCGGCTTGAGCGTGCTCACCGTGCCGGTCTGGGTGACGATCTTGCCGTCGACACCGACCGCGGTGGCGGTGACCTGGTAGGTGTTGCCGTAGGTCAGCGCGGCCGTGGTGTGCCAGGAGGCGGCGCCGCCGGCCATCTGGCCGGTCACCTTCTTGCCGGTCTTCGCGTCGAGCACCTGGACCGTCTGCAGAGTGCCGTGCGACACCTCGATGCTGACCGGTACCGCCGGGTTGACCGGCACGGCGCCGGCCGCGGTGATGGCGATGTTGGCCACCGGCTTCGGCGGGGTGGCCGGGGCGGACGGGCCGCCGAGGGGCAGCGCGGCGTTGATCGCGGCCGGTCCCCGGGTGGCGGTGATCAACGCGAGGACGGCGACGAGCGCCGTCATAACGCCGAGCGCGATCGAGGCCCGCCGTCGTGAGTCGCCGGACAGCTGCAGGGCTGGGTTACCGCCGTTCATACGGTCCGTAATCTCCACTCACCTCGACCTACCCGACCGGGTCACGGCCGAGGTCCCCCATCATCCCCCGCGACTGCTGAGACATGCGAGACGGGGTGGGCGGTCTCATATGGCTGATACCGCATCGGGGGATGGCTGAACAGGCCCGGCGCCGTTGCCCGATCGCTCGCCGGAATCACCCGATCAGAGCAGCCCTCTGGGCCGATTTCCCCGCTAGTCGAGACCACCGCGTTTGACCAGCTGCGCGGCGATGACGTTGCGCTGGATCTCGTTGGTGCCCTCGCCGACGATCATCAGCGGGGCGTCCCGGAAGTAGCGCTCCACGTCGAACTCGGTGGAGTAGCCGTAGCCGCCGTGGATCCGCACCGCGTTCAGCGCGATCTCCATGGCCACCTCGCTGGCGAACAGCTTGGCCATGCCGGCCTCCATGTCCACCCGCTCGCCGGCGTCGAACTTCTCGGCCGCGAGCAGGATCAGCTCACGCGCGGCGGTCCACTTGGTGGCCATGTCGGCGAGGTAGTTGCCGATCGACTGGTGCTGCCAGATCGGCTTGCCGAACGACTCCCGTTCCTGGGCGTAGCGCAGCGCGTCGTCGAAGGCGGCCCGGCCGACCCCGAGCGCACGGGAGGCCACCTGGATCCGGCCGGTCTCCAGCCCCTTCATCATGTGCGCGAAGCCGCGACCCTCGACGCCGCCGAGCACGCTGGAGGCCGGGGTGCGGTAGTCGTCGAAGGCCAGCTCGCAGCTCTCGACGCCCTTGTAACCGAGTTTGGGCAGGTCGCGGGACACGGTGAGGCCCGGACCGTGCTCGACCAGCAGGATGGAGACGCCCTTGTGCTTGGGCTCCGCGGCCGGATCGGTCTTGCACATCAGCGCGATGAGCTGGGAGCGGCGCGAGTTGGTGATCCAGGTCTTGGCGCCGTTGACCACGTACTCGTCGCCCTCACTGGAGCTGACCCGCCGCGCGTGCGTGGTCATCGCCTGCAGGTCGGAGCCGCCGCCGGGCTCGGTGAGCGCCATGGTCGCCCGGATCTCCCCGGTGGCCATCTTCGGCAGGTAGTGGTCCTTCTGTTCCTGGGTGCCGAAGTTGAGCAGCAGCTTCGAGACGACGGTGTGCCCACCCATCGCGCCGGCCAGGCTCATCCAGCCCCGCGCCAGCTCGGTGGTGACCAGCGCGTAGCAGGGCATCGACACCGGCGCCTCGCCCCACGGCTCCGGGATGGCCAGCCCGAAGATGCCCATCTCCTTCATCTGTTCGATGAGCTTCTCGGGGTAGGTGTTGTTGTGCTCCAGCTCGCGGACCACCGGGCGGACCTCGCGGTCGACGAACTCCCGCACGGTCTCGACGATGGCGAGCTCGTCCTTGCTCAAGGTGGCCACGGCGCATTTCCTCCCGGATCTCCCATAGAATATATGAAATGCGAAGCGCAGCCGCACAGGGCGGGCGAACCTCACACAAACCGTGCGGGGTCTGTGCGGGGTGCGCCCGCCCTGTGCGGCCGGGGCTGCTAGGCGGCGTCCCGGTGTACCGAATCGAGGCCGGCGGCGAAGGCGTCGAGCAGCTGGTCCAGGTGCTCCTCGGTGACGGTCAGCGGCGGCGAGACGCCGATCGAGGACACCATCGGGCGCAGCAGTACGCCACGCTCGCGGACCGCCGCGCCCACCCGGCCGGGCAGGCCTGGCGTCCTGGCCAGCCGCTCCGGGTCGAGCTCGACACCGCCGAGCAGGCCGACGCCGCCGCGCACCTCGTGGACCAGCGGGTGCCCTTCCAGCGTCCGCAGCCGGCTCAGCAGCCCGGCCTCCAGTGCCACCGAACGCTCCAGCAGGCCGTCGCGCTCCATCAGCGCGATGGTGGCCAGCCCGGCGGCACACGCGGCCGGGTGACCGGCGTAGGTCGGCCCGTGCCGCAGCGCCAGCCCGGGCTCGTCCCAGAACGGCGCGGCCACCCTGCCGGACACCACCACTCCGCCGAGCGGCTGGTAACCGCTGGTCACAGCCTTGGCGAAGACCACCATGTCCGGCTGGACCCCGAACCGCTCGATCGCGAACCAGTTGCCGAGCCGGCCGAACCCGCAGATCACCGCGTCGGCGATGAACAGCACGCCGTGCCGCTGACAGATCTCGGCGACCGACTCCAGGTAGCCGGGCGGCGGGGGCAGCACCCCGCCGGCGCCCATCACCGGCTCCGCGAAGAACGCCGCGACCCGCTCCGGGCCGTAGTCCACGATCGTCTTCTCCAGCGCGCTCGGGTCGTCGTAGGCGACCTGGACGACGTCCGGCACGAACGGCCCGGCAATCCGGTTCGCCGGGATCCCGGCCAGCGCGGTGCCAATCCCGTGGGTGCCGTGGTAGCCGTGCTCCCGGGAGATCAGCACGGTGCGTTCCGGCTCACCGCTGCCCTGGAAGTAGGCCCTGGCCAGCTTGCCGGCGGTGTCGATGGAGTCGCCGCCGCCGCTGGTGAAGAAGACCTTCGCGCCGTCCATCGGGGCGCGCCGGGCCAGCTCGTCGGCCAGTTGCAGGGCCGGCTCGTTCGCGAGGTCGCCGAAGATCTGGTAGGCGTCCAGCCGCTCCAGCTGCCGGGTGATCGCCTCGATGATCTCCGGTCGGCCGTGCCCGGCGTTGCAGTACCAGAGCGCGGCGGTGCCGTCCAGGTACTTCCGGCCGGCGTCGTCCCAGACCCAGACGTCCTTCGCCCTGGTCACGGTGAAGCGCTTCTGGCGGACGTCGTGCATTGCCGCGAACGGGTGCCACAGCGTGTCGGCGCCGGCGGGCCGGCCGCGCGCTGGCTCGCTGCCTTCCGACGGAGTGGTTCCGGACGATCCCAGGGCGGTGCTCAACGCCATCCTCCTCATACCCGACTACCAGGCCAAATATCGAACGTAGCCGCCAGCGGCCGGAGTTGCCAGCGGATCCGTGCGGACCGGCTCAGCGCCGGGGCGGCAGAGGGGAGCGCGCGATGACCGAGGAACCGGCGGCGCGGCTGGACGGGGCACCGGTGGACGGGGCTCGGTCGGGTGGGGCGCAACCGGGTGGCGGGCCACGGTTGGGCGGGCCACGGTTGGGCAGTGCCCGGCAGCTCAGCGAGCGGGTCGCGGCCTATCTCCGTGAGGCGATCATGGTCGGCGAGCTGCCCGCGTCCGAGTTCGTCCGGATGGAGCACGTCGCGGCCCGGCTCGGGGTCAGCGCGACCCCGGTGCGCGAGGCGTTGATGATCCTGCAGGGCGAGGGCGCGGTGCGCTGGGAGCCCCGGCGGGGGTTCCGGGTGGTGCCGCTGAGCCGGCGTGATGTGGACGACCTGTTCGCCGTGCAGGCGCACGTGGCCGGTGAGCTCGCGGCGCGCGCGGCCGCCGCGCTGACAGCCGCGCAGGTGGCCCGGTTGCGCGCGGTGCAGCGCGAGCTGGTGGCGGCGGCCGAACGCGGCGAGCTGGAGCGGGTCGGCGAGCTCAACCACGAGGTGCACCGCACCATCAACCGCGCCGCCGACTCACCCCGGCTGGCCGCCATGCTGAACCTGTTCGTGCACTACGTGCCGCGCACCTACTACGGGCAGGTGGCCGGCTGGACCGACGCCACCACGCACGAGCACGGCCCCATCCTGGACGCGCTGGCCGCCGCCGATCCGGGGCTGGCCAGGGAGTCGATGGCCGAGCACATCCGACACATCGGCCAGCTGCTCACCGCGCACCTGGAGCACACCGGCGTACTGCCAGGTCAGACCCCGTGAGCGGCGAGTTGGGCCGAATAAGGTCGGAGCCCAGCTCGCCACTCACGGGTCGGAAGTGCTAGCCCGGCACCGGGCACGCGGTGGGCGGCCGCTCCCTGGTGGCTCCCGGCGGCCACACCACAGAGGTGGGCACGCCGAGCCTCGCGGCGGCGCCGACCACCTCGCTGGCGCCGCCGAGGCGCTTGGCCGGCCGGCCGTCCCAGATCGCGATCAGCGTCTCCACGGTGCTGAGCATCGCGGTGCCGGCGGCCATGTAGGCCTGCCGGCAGGACTGCTCGAAGGTCATCACCCGGACCGTCGCGGCGGAGCCCAGCAGGCGGTCGAACTCCTCGCTGTTGTCCAGCGGGACCTCGCGGGCGCGGTAGTCGGCCGACGGCAGGATCACCTCGAGACGGCCGGAGAGATCGAGTACGAGCTGGGCGAACAGCTGGTCCGCGCCGGGCGCGAGCCCGCACACGCCGACCAGCCGGGAGCCGCCCTTGGCGATCAGCAACCGGCGGACGGCGGCCTCGACGATGGGCAAGCTCAACGGGCTGATGTCACGGTGGCCGACGATGCCGATACGCGTCATCGCGCACCGTGGCGGGGGAGTGGGAGCATGTCGACCTTCTCTGGGGGAGCGTGAACCCGACGAGGTCACGACCCCGGCGGCCGCGCGCCAAACCTCATTCAAGCCGAACAACAGCTGCCCAGCCCGGCACGGAGTTAAACACGTCGGCGACCAACGGTTGTCGGCGGTCGCCCAGAGGTGGCCTCCCGCCCGATCGAGTGATGTCGGGCGGCCTGAAGTTACCCGTCGGTAGGCTCCGCCCATGCTGCGCACCACCCTGGAGCGGATCAAGGCGGTCGCCGAGGCCTCGCCCGCCCAGAGCTGACTCCGGGGCGCGCTCTCTTACTTCGGCTTACTAAGGGTTGAAGGCCACGCCGGCCTGGCAGATGACGTTGGCGTAGACGGTGTCCTCGCCGGTGCGGACCGCGAACTTGGCGTCGCGGGCCAGCGCCTTGAATGCGCCGTGGTCGATCGGCATCGGCCGCAGTCCCAGCTCGAGCAGCACGGCGTGCACCTCGGCGTTGAGCTCCAGCACCGGCGTGGAGACCCAGCTCTGCTCGACCACGACCTCGGCCAGCACGGTCCGGGCCACGTCGATGAACGAGGGTTGGCCGTACCGGTAGCCGAGGTCGATGCAGGGCGTCCCGGGTGCGAGCGGCAGCCCGGCGTCGCCGATCACGAAGGTGTCGGTGTGCCGGAGCCCGGCGATCAGTCCGGCCAGCTCGCTGTGGATGATGCCGGTGCGCTTCATGATCGACTCGCTCTCGTATCAGGAGACCAGGACTTCGCGGAGGGTGTCGAGGTCGGCGTAGGACTCCTGGGCACCGGCCGCGCGAACCGCCAGCGAGCCGGCGGCGGCACCCCACCGGGCGGCGTCCAGCAGCGAGTCACCGGCGGCCAACCGGGCGGCGAGCACGCCGGCGAACGCGTCGCCGGCCCCGGTGGTGTCCACCACGGTGGCCGGCGGTGACGGGATCGCCGTGGTGATGCCGTCGGTGTCGGTGACGATCGCGCCGGCGTCGCCCAGTGTGGTGACCACCGCGCCGGCGCCCCGCTCGCGCAGCGCCAGGTGCGCCCGCCGCACCGCCGCCGGGTCGGCGCTGGCCGCGCTGCCGTTGGAGTTGCCGCCGAACCCACCGTGGGCGGTCTGGCGGGCCACCACGGCCTGCTCGTGCTCGTTCACGATGAGCACGTCGCACAGTTCGATCAGCTCGTCGGGCAGTTCGGCGGCCGGCGCGGCGTTGAGCACGAACTGACCCTCGCAGTTCGCCGCCGCCCGCTGCACCACGTCCAGCGGGATCTCGAGCTGGGTCAGCACCACGGCGGCCGTGGCCCCGGCGCCATCCAGCGGGTCGCCGTCGGCCGCCCACACGTGGTTCGCGCCGGAGATCACGATGATCGTGTTGTCGCCGGCCGCCACGGTGATCCAGGCGGTGCCCGTCTCGCTGCCGTCGACCGGGGCCACCGCGCCGACGTCAACGCCGCGCTCGGCCAGTCCGTCACGGGCCCGGGCGCCCTCGGCGTCGGCGCCGACCCGGGCGATCATCGCTGTGCGCGCGCCGCCCATCGCCGCCGCGACCGCCTGGTTCGACCCCTTGCCGCCCAGCGTGACGTGCGCGGTGTTGCCCATGATCGTCTCACCCGGTGCGGGGAACGCGTCCGCGACGACCACGTGGTCGATGTTCACCGAACCGATCACGACGACCTCGGGCGGACCGGATTCAAACATGGACGTCCCCTTCGATGGCACTGGTGACCGGGTGGCGGTCGCCGGCGGGTATCTGGGTGGAGATGCCGGCGGGCGCGCACGGGCGATCGAACCAGGGGGCGTCGTCGAAGGCGATCACCGACACGTCGGGCGGCACCCGCGAGCCGTACCGCGGGTCGGGCAAGAACGGGACCGCCACCCGTCACCCCCAGCCGATGATCGACAGCGCTCAAACCTCTAGTTGAACGGTCGCACGTCACCCATTGGAGTGAAAAGCGTCCATTCGGGTGTACCACTTCACCCGATACCGCCGCCGGTGACCCTAGGTGTCCACGGCCGTTCGGGGTAAGCCGACTCGATCGTGGCTATGAGCGGCTGGCAGTCGGGGTGGCGGTCGGGGTGGCAGTCGGGGTGGCAGTCGGGGTGGCACCGACAGTCGTGGCGGGCTCCGCCGGGCCGATCACTGCCGAGCGGACGCGGCCGGCGTCGGCGGATCGGGCGGGCGCCCGCGCCGGTGCTCTTTCCTGTGTGCGGCCTGTTCGATTCCTTTGAATTGCACGGCGCTCACTGTTCCTCCTTTCTGAGTCGATGCTGAGAGGATTTCCGCATAGCGCTCCCACAGTCTTTGCATAGGGTGTTGCGCAGTGTTAAAAAGGGCGCCGCCGGCATCGACGTTCACCCCGACGGGTGTCGGCTGGTTCGACTTGTCCTCCCCGAAAGGATTTTGTTGACGATGCGTCTAATTCACACCGCGGGCCGCGCCGCGCTGCCGCTGGTGGCGGCCACCTTCGCGGTCGGACTACTGAGTGCACCCGCCTGGGCCAGCACGCCGATCAGCCCGACGGCGCCGCCGCCATGGGTGCGCGCGGCCGACTGCCGCCACTCCGGTGGCCACCTGGTCCAGGACCGCAGGGACCGCCATCGCTGGATTTGCGTGGGTGGCCGCTGGAACGGTCGCGACACCCGTTTCTGAGTATTCCCTGAATCAAATGTGAAAGGGCCCCGGCCGGTGAACTCGGCCGGGGCCGCTCCCTTGAATTCCGAAACTATTCCTTCGGGCGTGCAAAATTGCCCCGAATGCTACTTTCCTTCGCCGCGCGCATTCGCGAGTTGGATCGCCACGTCGATGATCATGTCCTCCTGGCCGCCGACGTAGCCCAGCTCGCCGCAGCGGCGCAGGATCTCGTGCGTCGGCACCTCGTACCGTTCCCCGGCCCGCTCGGCGTGCAGCAGGAACGACGAGTACACCCCGGCCCAGCCCTGCACGATCGCGTTGCGGTCCATCTTCGGCCAGCGCTGCAGGTACGGGCGCACCACGTCCTCGGCCGCCTCCAGCAACCCCAGCACGTTCAGCCCGGTATCGACGCCGAGCCGGTCGAACACGGCCGCCAGCACCTCGGTGGGCGAGTTGCCGGCGCCGGCGCCGAGCGCGCACAGCGAGCCGTCGATGTAGCGAACCCCCGCCTCGTGGGCGAGCACCGAGTTGGCCACGCCGAGGCTCAGGTTCTGGTGGCCGTGGTAGCCGACCCAGGCCTGGTCGCCGACCTCGGCAACCAACGCCTCGAACCGGGCCTTCGCCTCGTGCATCAGCAGCGCGCCGGCGGAGTCGGTCACATACGGCGCCTGACAGCCGGCGTCGACCATGATCCGGGCCTGCTTGGCCAGGTTCTCCGGCGGCGTGCGGTGCGCCATCATCAGGAAGCCGACGGTCTCCATGCCCAGCTCACGGGCGGCGGCGAAGTGCTGCGGCGAGACGTCGGCCTCGGTGCAGTGGGTGGCCACCCGGACCATGTCGGCGCCCGCGTCGTGGGCCCGCTTCAGGTCCTCGACGGTACCGATCCCGGGCACCAGCAGCACTGCGATCTTGGCCTGCCGCGCCTCCTGCCGGGCGGCGGCGATCAGCGTCATCTCGTCGGTGTGCGAGAAGCCGTAGTTGAACGAGCTGCCGCCCAGCCCGTCGCCGTGCGTCACCTCGATCACCTCGACACCGGCGGCGTCCAGCGCGCGCACTGTGTCGCGCACCTGCGTCTCGGTGAACTGGTGCGCCATCGCGTGGCTGCCGTCGCGCAACGTGGTGTCGGTGATCCGGACGTCGTGCGCCAGCTCCGGCCTTCCCGTGCCGCTGCCCGGTGTCGATGATTCGCTCGCCCGCTCGCTCGGTGTCGATGATTCGCTCGCCCGCTCGCTCATGCCAACGCTCCCAGCTTGGTCTCGGCCATCAGCTCGCCCACCCGGGCGGCGGCGGCGGTCATGATGTCGAGGTTGCCCGCGTACTCGGGCAGGTAGTCGCCGTTGCCCTTGACCTCGAGGAACACCGCGACGCGGCCGTTGCCCCGCCAGGCCTGCCGGGGCTCGTCGAACTGCGGCTCGGCGCGCAGCGTGTAGCCCGGCACGTACTCCCGCACGTCGGCGACCATGTCGTGGATGGACCGGATGATCGCGGCCCGGTCCGCGTCGGCCGCAATCATGCAGAACACCGTGTCGCGCATGATCATCGGCGGCTCCACCGGGTTCAGGACGATGATCGCCTTGCCCCGCTCGGCGCCGCCCACCTCGGCGACCGCGCCACCGGTGGTGTGGGTGAACTCGTCGATGTTCGCCCTAGTCCCCGGCCCGGCGCTGCGCGACGCGATCGACGCCACGATCTCCGCGTAGGGCACCGGAGTCACCCGCGACACCGCGGCCACGATCGGGATGGTCGCCTGCCCGCCGCAGGTGATCATCGAGACGTTCGGTGCATCCAGGTGCTCACGCAGGTTGACCGCGGGGCACACCATCGGCCCCAGGTGCGCCGGGGTGAGGTCGACGGCCTGGATACCGGCCTCGGCGTAGCGCGGCGCGTTGGCGATGTGCGCGGCCGCCGAGGTCGCCTCGAACACGATCTGGGGGAGCGGGTCCTGGCGCAGCAGCCAGTCGACCCCCTCCGCCGAGGCGGCCACACCCTGCTTGCGCGCCCGGGCCAACCCCTCGGACTCCACCACCCCGACCATGTACCCGACCTCGATCGTCGTGCTGCCCCGCAGCTTGGCCAGCAGATCAGTGCCAATGTTGCCCGGCCCGACAATCGCGGCCGTCACCCTCTTCGGTGCCATGTGCACCAGGGTCACACCGCGCGCCCCGGCCGGGCCAGACCTGCGTTCCGGTGAACGGAACGCCGTGCGCAATGATGACCGGGTGGTCGACACGTCGGGCCCGCCGCCCAACTCGGTGCTGGGCCGGGCATTCACACTGCTCACCGCGTTCCGGGTGGGGGACGCCGAGCTGACCCTGGCCGAACTGTGCCGGCGCACCGGACTGCCCAAGGCCACCGCGCACCGGCTGCTCGCCGAGCTGGCCGACTGGGACGTCGTCGAGCGGACCCCCACCGGGTTGCGGCTGGGCATGCGGCTGTTCGAGCTCGGCCAGCTGGCGCCGCACCAGCGCGGCCTGCGGGAGGCCGCCGCACCGTTCCTCGCCGACCTGTTCGAGGCCACCCACGAGACCGTGCACCTGGCCGTCCTGGACGGCGGTAACCCACCAGAGGTCGTCTACCTGCACAAACTCGACGCGACGTCGGGGCCGAAGGTGCAGTCCCGGATCGGCGGCCGGATGCCGGCGCACTGCACCGGCGTGGGCAAGGCGATGCTGGCGTTCTCCCCGAGGTCGGTGCTCGACCAGGTGCTCGCGGCCGGACTGACCCGGCGCACCCCGAGGACGGTGATCGCGCCCGGGCTGCTGGACCGCGAGCTGGCGGCCATCCGCGAGCACGGGGTCGCCGAGGAGCACGAGGAGTCCACCGTGGGCATCGCCTGCGTGGCCGCCCCGGTCCTGGACGCCGACGGCCGGGCACTCGCCGCGATCTCCATCACCGGCTGGGCGAACCGGCTGGACACCCGGCGGTTCGCCTCGGCGGTGCGCACCGCCGCACTGGGGCTGTCCCGCACGCTGCGCGCCAGCCGCTGATCACCCTCCTGTCGGATCGCACAAACATCCCGCCCGGGCAGCGGGTCCGGTTCGTGGGTCCGGTCAGTTCCGCCGCGGCGCACGTGGACTGCATGGTATGGCCCAGGTCACTCCGGAATTTCCTGGTCGTGCGGCATCGTCAGTCGCGGTCGCACCAGCGCACCGGAGTGGGCAGGGCGGCGCAGTCGGCGCCGTCCCCGTCCCTGAGGTGTCCCATGATCATCGGCAGACCCACGCCGAAACCCGCGACGAAGCGGGTCCACCCGGTCGACGAACTACTCCCTGTCGGCAAGCTCGCCGTCTACGGCTTCCAGCACGTGCTGGCGTTCTACGCCGGCGCCGTGGTGGTGCCGATCCTGCTCGCCGGCGCCATCGGGCTGAACGAGCGTGAGCTCATCCACCTGATCAACGCCGACCTGTTCACCTGCGGCATCGCCTCGATCATCCAGTCCGTCGGGTTCTGGAAGGTCGGCGTGCGGCTGCCGCTGCTGCAGGGTGTCACGTTCACCGCGGTGTCGCCGATGATCGCCATCGGGCTCGCGGCCGGCGGCGGCACCCAGGGGCTGCTGGTGATCTACGGCTCGGTGATCGTGGCCGGGCTGGTCACGCTGCTGGCGGCACCGTTCTTCAGTCGGCTGATCCGGTTCTTCCCGCCGGTGGTGACCGGCTCGGTGATCCTGATCATCGGGCTGGCGCTGGTGCCGGCCGCGGCGGCCGATGTGGTGGGCGGTGCCGCGCACGCCGACCCGACGAACGGCCGCAACCTGGCCTACGCGCTCGGCACGCTGGCCCTGATCGTGCTCATCCAGCGGGTCTTCAAGGGCTTCATGGCCACCGTCGCCGTGCTGGTCGGGCTGGTCGTGGGCACCCTGGTGGCCTGGGCGCTGGGTGATGTGAGCTTCGGCTCGGTCGGCTCGTCGCCGTGGTTCGGGGTGACCACGCCGTTCTTCTTCGGGATGCCGAAGTTCACCGTCGCGGCCATCATCTCGATGGTCGTGGTCATGCTGATCACCGCGGTGGAGACGACCGGGGACGTGTTCGCCACCGGTGAGATCGTCGACCGGCGGATCACCCGTACGGACATCGCCAGGGCACTGCGCGCGGACGGGCTGGCCACCGTGATCGGCGGGGTGCTCAACTCGTTCCCGTACACCTGCTTCGCGGAGAACGTCGGCCTGGTCCGGCTGACCAGGGTGACCAGCCGGTACGTGGTCGCCGCCGCCGGGGTTTTCATGATCTTGATCGGCATGGTGCCCAAGGCGGGCGCGATCGTGGCCGGCATCCCGTCGCCGGTGCTGGGTGGTGCCGCGCTGGCCATGTTCGCCACCGTCGCGGTGGTCGGCGTGCAGACGCTGTCCCGGGTGGACTTCCACGACCACCGCAACGTGGTGATCGTCGCGTCCAGCGTGGGCCTCGCGCTGCTGGTCACCGCGCAGCCCGAGCTGGCCAAAGCGGTACCCGGCTGGGCCGAGGTCATCTTCGGTTCGGGTATTACTCTCGGAAGCTTGACCGCGATCCTGCTCAACGTCGTGTTCCACCACATCGGCAAGGACTACGGTCCTGCCGTCGCCGGCACGCCCGGGGCCGGCTCGGTGCGCCTCGACCAGGTCGACCGGATGAGCCGCGAGGAGTTCGTGGACACCTTCGGCCGGCTGTTCCAGGGCCCGACGTGGGTGGTCGAGCGGGCCTACGACCGCCGCCCGTTCGCCGACACCGCCGAGCTGCGCGCGGCGTTCCAGGAGGCGCTGTTCTCCGGTACGCGCGACGAGCAGCTCGACCTGATGGCGTTCTACCCCGACCTCGGCGCCGACCGGGTGGCCGACGGCGAGGCGGGCGAGGACTCCACAAGGGACCAGTCCAGCGCCGGCCTGACCCGGCTGACCGAGGACGAGGGCGCCGAGTTCGGCAACCTCACCGCCGCCTACCGGGACCGGTTCGGCATCCCGCTCATCGTCTGTGTGCGGGACGCGGAGAAGCGCGAGGCGATCCTGCGCGACGGCTGGCAGCGGCTGACCAACTCCCCGGCGCAGGAGCACGCCGCGGCCCTGATCGAGATCGCCAAGATCGCCAACCGCCGGTTCCACGACCAGGTGGTGGAGGCCAACCCCATCCACAGTGCCCGCACGCGGGCCTTCGGCCAGGAGAGTTCGTGAGTCTGGATTCCTTCAACGCGCTGCCCGAGGCGGCCGCGCACCAGCGGTTACTGGACTGCTGTGCGGCGCCCCGGTGGGCCGGCGAGGTGGCGGCCGGCCGGCCGTACCGCTCGGTCGAGGCGCTGCACGCGGCGGCCCGGGACGCGCTGACCGATGCCGACGTCACCGCCGGGCTGGCCGGGCACCCCCGGATCGGTGACCGGAGCGGCGACGAGCGCTCCCGGCGCGAGCAGCGCGGGGTGGCCGGTGCGGACGCCGACGTGCTGGCCGGGCTGGCCGAGGGCAACCGGGTCTACGAGCAGCGCTTCGGGCACGTCTACCTGGTGTGCGCGAGCGGGCGCAGCGCCGAGGAGCTGCTCGCGGTGCTGCGCGGGCGGCTGGACAACGACCCGGTCACCGAGCGGGCGGTGGTGCGCGCCGAGCTGGCCGCGATCAACCGGCTCCGGCTGGACCAGCTGCTCGGCGAGCCACACCTGAGCGGGAGCCCGCGATGAGTCTGTCCACCCACGTGCTGGACGCGGCGCTGGGCCGCCCGGCCGAGGGCGTCGCGGTCCGCCTGGAGCGCGGCGGCGACTGTCTCGCGGAGGGCAGCACCGACGCCGACGGCCGCGTCAAGGAGCTCGCCGCCGAGCTGCCGGCCGGCGACTACCGGATCACCTTCGGTACCGGCGGCTACTTCGCCGCCACCGACCAGCGGGGGTTCTACCCGGAGGTGGTCGTGAGCTTCACCGTCACCGACCCGGCACGGCACCACCACGTGCCGCTGCTGCTGTCCCCGTTCGCCTACTCGACGTATCTCGGGAGCTGAGATGAGCTCGAACCCCCGCATCGTGCTGACCGACAACCAGTACGGCAAG
Source organism: Pseudonocardia sp. Cha107L01 (assembly GCF_052566575.1). NCBI lineage: Bacteria > Bacillati > Actinomycetota > Actinomycetes > Pseudonocardiales > Pseudonocardiaceae > Pseudonocardia > Pseudonocardia sp. Cha107L01. Next base: position 435,283 of record NZ_CP199579.1, on the reverse strand, counting down.
GCGGAGAACCGCGTCGTGCGGATCTACCGCGACACCGACCGCCACGAGATCCGCGACGTCACGGTGTCCACCGCACTGCGCGGTGACTTCGCCGACGCCCACCTCCACGGTGACCAGTCGAAGGTGCTGCCCACCGACACCCAGAAGAACACCTGCTACGCCTTCGCCAAGGAGAAGGGGCTGCGTGAGATCGAGGAGTACGCGCTGACCCTGGGCCGGCACTTCGTCGACGACGTGGCGCCGGTGCGCGGTGCCCGGATCGAGGTGCAGGAGTACAGCTGGCAGCGCGTCCAGGTGGCCGGGCAGGACCACGACCACACCTGGGTGCGCAACGGCTCGGAGGTGCGCACCACGGTGGTGACCGTGGAGGGCGAGCAGGCCTGGGTGGTGTCCGGGCTGCGTGACCTCGTGCTGCTCAAGTCCACCGGCTCGGAGTTCGCCGGCTTCCTGACCGACGGCTACACCACGCTCGCCGAGACGCACGACCGGATCATGTCCACCTCGCTGGTGGCCAGGTGGCGCTACGCGGGCACCAGCGGTCTTGCCGGCACGGACTGGGACAAGACCTGGGCCGACGTGCGTCGCATCCTGCTGGAGAAGTTCGCCACCGTGCACTCGCTCGCCCTGCAGCAGACGCTGTGGGAGATGGGCAGCGCGGTGCTCGAGGCGCACCCGGAGATCGCCGAGATCAAGCTGTCGGCGCCGAACCGGCACCACTTCGTGGTCGACCTCGAGCCGTTCGGGCTGGAGAACAACAACGAGGTGTTCTACGCGGCGGACCGGCCGTACGGGCTGATCGAGTGCGCGTTGACCAGGGAGGACGCGCCTGAGCCCGGCCTGGCGTGGGCCTCCGTGCCCGGATTCGCGTGAGTACCCGGGTGACTGGCACCGAGCCCAACACAGGGAGCAACACCGAGCCCAACACAGGGACCCACGCGCTCTGGCTGGCCGAGGCGGTCGAGCTGGCCGAGCGCAACGTGGCCAAGGGCGGCGGCCCGTTCGGTGCGCTGGTGGTGGTCGACGACCGCCTGGTCAGCCGGGGGGTGAACCGGGTGACCGGTGACCTGGACCCCACCGCGCACGCCGAGGTCGTGGCGATCCGGTCGGCCTGCCGGGAGTTGAACGACTTCCAGCTGACCGGGGCGACCCTCTACAGCTCCTGCGAGCCGTGCCCGATGTGCCTGTTCGCGGCGCTGTGGGCCCGGGTGGACCGGGTGGTGTACGCGGCCGATCGGCACGACGCGGCCCGGGGCGGGTTCGACGACCGGGCCTTCTACGAGCTGCTCGAGCGGGACCGCGAGGACTGGTCGACGCCGGTGCAGGCGCTCGAGCTGCAGGGGCGGACCGCGCCGTTCGAGGCCTGGCTGGCCACCGACTCCAAGGTCGAGTACTAGCCGGGCAGTCGCGGCCGCGCTAGCCGGGCTCAGCTAACCGGGCTCAGCTAACCGGGCAGGTGCAGCTCGTCCGCGCCGAGCGGGGCGAAGAAGGCGTCCACGTCGGCCGCCCGGACGTCCGCCAGCCGGGCCGGTGACCAGCGCGGGGTGTGCGTGCGGTCGACGACGCGGGCGGTGATGCCCTCGACCAGGTCCGGGTGCTCCAGGAAGCGGCGCACCATCCGGTAGTCCCGTACCAGGCACGGCGCCAGGCCGGGCTCCTCGGCGGCGGCCCGCAGCGCGCGCAGGGTTACCGCGACGGCGGTGGGGGACACGCTGCCCAGCCGCCGCGCCGCGTCCTGTGCCGCCGGTTCCGGGTGCGCGGCGAGCCGGTCGACGATCGCGGCGGGGTCGTCGCCGGCATAGCACTCGTCGATCCAGCCTCGGGCGGCCGCCAGCTCACCGGGCGGCGGCTCACCCGACGAGCGCAGCTCCGCCAGGCCGCCGCGCTGCAGCGTCTGGAGCACCCCGGCGACCTGGTCCGGGGTCAGGTACACGTCGGCCAACCCGCAGAGCAGCGCGTCCGCCGCCCCGAGGTGCATCGAGGTGAGCGCCACGTGGGTGCCCAGCTCACCGGGGGCCCTGGCGAGTAGGTCGGCGGAGCCGCAATCCGGCGCGAGCCCGATGAGCACCTCCGGCATCGCCACCCTGGACCGCTCGGTGACCACCCGGACGTCGGCCCGCCCGGCCAGGCCGACCCCGCCGCCCATCACCACGCCGTCCATCAGCGCCACCACCGGCCGGGGGAAGGTGGCCATCAGCAGGTCCAGCACGTACTCCTCGCGCCACAGCTCGGCGGCCACCGCGTGGTCGCCCAGCGCGGAGTCCCGCACCAGGGTGATGTCGCCGCCGGCGCACAGGCCGCGGTCACCGGCGCCGTCCAGCACCACGACCTGCACCGAAGGGTCGTCCCACCAGGCCCGCAGCGCTTCGGTGGCGCCGCGGATCATGTCCAGGGTGAGCGCGTTGATCGACTTCGGCCGGTTCAGGGTGATCCGCCCGAGCTGACCCTCGCGGCGCGCATTGACCTCTTCGTGGGTGTCGGTATCCGGCATCGCTGCTCCATCCGTGGGGCTTCGCCGGAAGTGTTCCCGGTTACCCGTCGGTAGCTCTTGTTGTCCCCATCACACAAAACCTATGGTCTGACCACATCGAGGATCAACCACAAAACGAGGTGACCTTATGGCGGACGGGCAGCAGCCGATCCGGGTGATGCTGGCGAAGCTCGGTCTGGACGGACATGACCGCGGCGTGAAAGTCGTGGCGCGGACCCTGCGCGACGCCGGCATGGAGGTGATCTACACCGGGCTGCACCGCACGCCTGAGCAGGTCATCGAGGCCGCCGTGCAGGAGGACGTCGACGTACTCGGCGTGAGCATCCTGTCCGGCGCGCACCTGCCGATCTTCCGGAAGCTCTACCAGGTGCTGGACGCCTTCGCCGAGCCGGTCGGGTTCGCCGTGGTGGCCGGCGGCGTGATGCCGGACGAGGACGAGGAGACGCTCAAGAAGATGGGCGTCGCGGCCGTGCTCGGGCAGGACACCACCCCGGACACCATCGTCGAGGCGGTCCGCACCGCCGCCGCCGACCGGACGGTCGGCGTCTGATGGCCCGCCCGGTCACCGTGCCCGCCACCCGGGATACCGCCGCCGGGCCCGGCGCCGACATGGAGCAGTGGAGCTGGCCGCCGCGCTACGACGAGAGCTACCGGCCGCCGGAACACCAGCGGCACTGGTTCCCGCACCGCGAGACGATGCCCGCCGAGCGGCGCGACGAGGCGATCCTGGGCCGGATCCGCCGGCTCATGGACTACGCCTGGGACAACTCGCCGTTCTACCGGCGCAAGTGGTCCGACGCCGGGCTGCACCCGCGCGACATCCGCTCGCTGGCCGACTTCGAGGCTGTCCCGGTGGTGCGCAAGGACGAGCTGCGTGCCGACCAGGCCGCCCACGAGCCGTTCGGCAGCTACCTGTGTGTGCCGCCCGACGAGGTCAAGCACGTCAACGGCACCTCGGGTACCACCGGGCGGCCGACCGCGTTCGGGATCAGCGAGCGGGACTGGCGCAGCGTGGCCAACGCGCATGCCCGGGTGATGTGGGCGATGGGCATCCGGCCGCACGACACGGTGCTGGTCGGCTCGCCGCTGAGCCTGTACTGGGGTTCCTGGGGTGCCTACCTCGGCGCGGAGCGCCTGGGCGCGCGGGTGTTCCCGTTCGGCGCCGGCGTCGCCGGGCAGACCGCGCGCACGGTGCTGTGGATGCGCCAGATGGGTGTCACGGTCTTCTACGGCACGCCGTCCTACGCGCTGCGCCTCGCCGAGGTGGCTACCGAGCAGGGTGTGGACCCGGCGGACCTGGGGCTGCGCAAGCTGTTCTTCTCCGGTGAGCCGGGCGCCAGCATCCCGTCCATCCGGGGCCGCATCGAGTCCGCGTTCGGCGCGCAGGTCTACGACTCCGGCTCGATGGCCGAGGTCAGCCCGTGGATGCACCTGGGCGCCGGCGCCGACGAGCCGGGTGTGCTGTGCTGGCAGGACCTGGTCTACACCGAGGTCTGCGACCCCGCCACGCTGCGCCGGGTGCCGTACGGCAGCGAGGGCACCCCGGTCTACACCACCCTGGAGCGCACCAGCCAGCCGATGATCCGGCTGCTGTCCAACGACCTGACCAGGTGGGAGGCGCCGTCCATCGAGCGGGGTCGCACCTACCCGTTCCTGCCGCGCGGGATCTACGGCCGCATCGACGACATGTTCATCGTGCGCGGCGAGAACATCTACCCGGCCGCCATCGACGAGGTGGTGATGTCCGACCCCGGTTACGGCGGCGAGCACCGCATCGTGATCAGCCGGACGGACACGATGGACTCGCTGGTGGTGCAGGTCGAGCACCAGCCGGGCCAGCGGTTGGACGGCTGGGCGGACGGGCTGTCCGAGCGGCTGCGCCGGGTGCTCGGGGTCGGCGCGACGGTCGTCCCGGTCGGCCGGGGCACCTTCGAGCGCACCGAGTTCAAGGCGCGCCGGGTGCTGGACGACCGTGACCTGCTGCGGTCGCTGAGCTCGGAGAGTGCCCCGTGACGGCGGCTCCGACCCGGGTCGACCGGGTGCGGGCAGGTGAGCCGGCCGCGATCGCCCGCATGATCAGCCGGGTCGAGCGGCGCGGCTCAGCTGACTCGGCCGGCGTGGCCGACGAGCTCGCGCAGCTGCACCGGGCCGGCGGCCACGCGCACATCATCGGTGTCACGGGTGCCGCCGGCAGCGGCAAGAGCACCCTGGTCGCCGAGCTGACGGCGCACTACCGCCGCGCCGGGCGCACCGTCGGCGTGCTCGCGGTCGACCCGTCCAGCGTCTTCTCCGGCGGCGCCATCCTGGGCGACCGGATCCGGATGTCCGCGCTGGCCGGCGACGAGGGCGTGTTCATCCGCTCCATCGCCACCCGCGGCGCGCTCGGCGGGTTGTCCCGGGCCGCGCTGGACGCGATCACCGTGCTGGACGCCGCCGGCAAGGATGTGATCGTGCTCGAGACCGTCGGCGTCGGGCAGGCCGAGGTCGACGTGATCAGCGCGGCGCAGACCGTCGCGGTGGTCAGCGTGCCGGGGATGGGCGACGGCGTGCAGGCGATCAAGGCCGGCCTGCTGGAGATCGCCGACGTGCACGTGCTCAACAAGGCCGACCGCGACGGCGCGCAGAAGGCCTACGCCGAGCTGCGCGACATGCTCAGGTTCGCGCGCCGCACCGACGGCGACTGGGAGGTGCCGATCCAGCGCACCGTGGCGGCGACCGGCGAGGGGGTGGCCGACCTCGCCGAACGGTTCGACGACCACCACGCGTGGATGGCCCGGTCCGGTGAGCTGGACCGCCGCGCCCGGCGCACCGCCGCCACCCGGATCCGCTGGATGGCCGAGGAGATCGTGCTGGACCGGCTGCGGGCCGGCGACCCCGACTTCGACCGGGAGGTCGACCGGGTCGCCGAGCTGTCCACCGACCCACTGCATGCCGCCCGCCGCCTGCTGGGCGAACCACTGGACGTGATGGGAGCGACATGACCACCAACCGTGAGCTGGCCTCGGAGGCGCTGGTCAAGGCGGTGACCGAGGAGCTGGCCGACTGGGAGTCCGACGAGCTGGCCGCGTTCACCCGCCGCGCGCCGGAGTCCCGCGACGACTACCGCACCGGCAGTGGCGCCCCGGTCCAGCGGGTGTACACCCCGGCCGACCTGCCGGCGGACTGGGACGAGATCGGGCTGCCCGGGCGCTACCCGTACACCCGGGGGCCGTACCCGACGATGTACCGCGGCCGGACCTGGACGATGCGCCAGATCGCCGGCTTCGGGCAGGCCGAGGAGACCAACGGCCGGTTCCGCTACCTGATCGCGCAGGGCCAGACCGGGCTGTCGGTGGACTTCGACATGCCCACCCTGATGGGGCTGGACAGCGACGACGAGATGAGCCTCGGCGAGGTCGGCCGGGAGGGCGTCGCGATCGACACGCTGCCGGACATGGACGCGCTGTTCGACGGCATCGACCTGGAGCAGATCAGTGTGTCCATGACGATCAACCCATCGGCCTGGATCCTGCTCGCGATGTACGTCGCGGTCGCCGAGGAGCGCGGTCTGGACCTGGACAAGCTGTCCGGGACGATCCAGAACGACATTCTCAAGGAGTACGTGGCGCAGAAGGAGTGGATCTTCCCGATCCGCCCGAGCATGCGCATCGTGCGGGACACGGTCACCTACTGCGCCGGCCGGATGGCCCGGTACAACCCGGTGAACATCTCCGGCTACCACATCAGCGAGGCCGGGGCGAACGCCCTGCAGGAGATCGCGTTCACGATGGCGATCACCCGGGCGTACGTGGACGACGTGGTGGCCACCGGGGTGGATGTGGACGCGTTCGCGCCCCGGCTCTCGTTCTTCTTCGTCAGCCAGGCCGACCTGTTCGAAGAGGTCGCCAAGTTCCGCGCGGTGCGCCGCTACTACGCGAAGATGATGAAGCAGCGGTACGGGGCGAAGAACCCGCAGTCGATGCGGCTGCGCTTCCACGCCCAGACCGCGGCCGCCACGCTGACCAAGCCGCAGCCGCTGAACAACATCGTGCGCACCGCGCTGCAGGCACTGTCCGCGGTGCTCGGCGGAGCCCAGTCGCTGCACACCAACGGGCTGGACGAGGCATACACGATCCCGAGCGAGCAGGCGATGAAGGTCGCGCTGCGCACCCAGCAGATCATCGCCGACGAGACGAACGTGCCCAACGTGATCGACCCGCTCGGCGGCTCGTACTACGTGGAGAAGCTGACCAGCGAGCTGGAACACGGCATCGAGCGGTACTTCGAGAAGATCGACGAGCTCGGCGGCGTGGTCGCGGCCATCGAGCAGGGCTTCTTCCAGCGGGAGATCTCGGACACCGCCTACGACTTCGCGCGGCGCAAGGCGAGCGGGGACCGGCCGGTGATCGGTGTCAACAAGAACGTGGACACCGAACCGGACGCCAAGATCGAGACGCATCAGCTGGACCCGGAGTCGGAGGACCGACAGATCCGCCGGCTCAAGCAGGTTCGCTCCGACCGCGACCCGCGCCGCGCCGAGGCCGCGCTGACCGCGCTGGTCGAGGTCGCCCGGGACGACTCGGCGAACCTGATGGCCGCCACCATCGAGGCGGTCAAGGCGCACCTGTCCATGGGGGAGATCACCGGCGCGCTCCGTGACGTCTTCGGCACCTACACCGAGACCCCCGTCTTCTGAAGCTCACGACTCCAACCCTCAACGGCGAGGTTCCGCATGTTTCAGCAGGCTTCTGTGTTCCAACAGCCCGTCGCCCCGGTCGGCGGCAGCCTCGGCTGGTCCGCGCTGGTGGCGGCGCTACCGCTGTTGTTGTTGTTCGTCCTGCTCGGTGTGTTCCGGGTCCGTGCCTGGCGCGCGTCGCTGATCGGTCTCGCGGCGTCGCTGGTGGTGGGCATCCTGGTGTACCGGATGCCGACCGGGCAGGCGTTCTCCTCGGCGGCCGAGGGCATCGCCTTCGGTCTGTTCCCGGCGATGTGGATCGTGGTCAATGCGATCTGGATCTACCGGATGACGGTGGCGTCGGGGCACTTCGACGTGCTGCGGCGCAGTTTCGCCTCGGTCAGCGACGACTTCCGGGTCCAGGCGATCATCATCGCGTTCGCCTTCGGTGCGCTGCTGGAGGCGCTGGCCGGGTTCGGTGCGCCGGTGGCGATCTGCGCGGTGATGCTGGTGGCGCTCGGGTTGCCGCCGTTGAAGGCGGCCGTCGTCGCACTGGTCGCGAACACCGCGCCGGTCGCCTACGGTGCGGTCGCCCTGCCGGTGATCACGTTGGCCCGGATCACCGGGTTGCCCCTGAACGACCTGGCCGCGATGACCGGCCGGCAGGTGCCGCTGCTCGCGGTGATCGTGCCGTTCGTGCTGCTCGGCCTGGTCGACGGCCGGCGGGGGCTGCGGGAGGCCTGGCCGGCGGCGCTGGTCAGCGGTGTCGGTTTCGGCGTCACGCAGTACCTGATGGCGAACTTCGGCCCCGTGCAGCTGGCCGACATCGTCGCCTCGCTGGTGTCCGCCGGGTGCGTGCTGCTACTGGTGCGCCGCTGGCAGCCCGTCGGTGGCTCGCGGTCGGTCGAAGCCGCGGCGACGGGGGCCGGCGTCGGCGCTGAGGGCGTCAAGGGCGCGGGGGCGGGTGGGCCCGGGCTCGCGGTCGCTCCGGGTGGTGGTCCGGGTGCGGCGCGCGCCGGCTCGTCCGGTGGTTCTGGCGCGAGCGGTGGTTCGGGCGCGGGTGGTGGCTCGGGCTCGGCCGGTGGTTCGGGCTCGGCCGGTGGTTCGGGCTCGGCCGGCGGCGGGCAGGTGGTGGATCGGCGTGTTGAGGTGCTGCGGGCGTTCGGGCCGTACGGCGTGATCATCGTGCTGTTCGCGCTGGTGGCGCTACCTCCGGTCGCGGCGGTCCTGGGCGCGGTGACCAGGTCGTTCGCCTGGCCGGGCGTGCATGTTCTGACCGCGGCGGGCAAACCGCTGAGCCTGGCGACCTTCAAGTTCGACTGGCTGGCCAACAGCGGCACGGTGCTGTTCGTCGCGGGTCTGCTGTCGGTGCTCATCCTCGGTCTCGAGTGGGCCGAGGCGGTGCGCACGTATGGTCGGACGTTGCGTCAGTTGGCCAGCGCGATCGTCACCGTGGTCTCGGTCCTCGGGCTGGCCTACGTGCTGAACCTGTCCGGGCAGACCGCCACGCTCGGGCAGTTCCTGGCTGGCGCCGGGGCGGCGTTCGCGCTGCTGTCGCCGGTACTGGGCTGGTTCGGTACCGCGGTCACCGGGTCGGACACGTCATCGAACTCGCTGTTCGGACTGCTGCAGGTGAGCGCGGCGCAGAATACTGGGATGTCGCCGCTGCTCGCCGCGGCCGGCAACACCACCGGTGGCGTGCTGGGCAAGATGCTGAGCCCGCAGAACCTGGCGATCGGGGCGAGCGCGGTGGGCCTGGCCGGCAAGGAGGGCGACCTGCTGCGGCGGGTACTGGTGGCAACGCTGATCTTCCTGCCGCTGATGTGTCTGCTGGTCTACCTGCAGTCGACGCCCGTGCTGGGCTGGATGGTCCCGTGACCGCGTCGAGGCTCACAGGGATCGCCCCCGGGCGGGTGACCTCGTCGCAACTCGGCGCCGGTAGCGTTGATTATGGTCAGACCACAGGTCGCACTACCGGTCGCAGGGAGCCCCACGATGTCCGAGACCGCCGACAACGGGTGGCAGCCCGTCCGTCGGTTGCGTACCCATGAGCACGTCCTGGCGCAGATCGAGCAGCAGATCCTGGACGGGCGGTTGTCGCCCGGTGACCGGCTGCCCGGGGAACGCGAGCTGGCCGAATACCTGGGGGTGAGTCGGGCCGGGGTCCGGGAGGCGCTGCGGGTGCTGGAGGCGCTGGGTGTGGTCAGCGCCGGCGTCGGATCCGGGCCGGCCTCCGGGTCGGTGGTGCGCGGCGAGGGCACCGAGGCGCTGGCGAACCTGCTGCGGCTGCACCTGGCGCTGTCCCGGTTCACCCAGCGCGAGGTCATGGAGGTCCGGGTCCAGCTGGAGCGGTGGGCGGTGGCCGAGGCCGCGGTCCACGCCGGCGCGGAGGACATCGCCCGGTTGCGCGCGGTGGTGCTGGCGATGCGGCAGCGCGAGATCGGGTACGAGCAGTTCAACGAGTTGGACACCGGCTTCCACGTCTCGGTCGCCGAGATGAGCGGCAATGCGTTGCTGGGGACCCTGATGCGGGCGCTCCGGGATGCGGTACGCCGGGAGATGCTGGCCGTGTTCGAGTCGCTGTCGGACTGGCGGGTCACCGCCGACGCACTCGCCGATCAGCACCACGCCATCGTGGACGCGATCGAGGCGCGCGATTCCGCCGGTGCGACCGCACTGGTGGAACGACACATTGCCACCTTCTACGCCAACAGAGAAAATTAGCTCAGGAGTAGCTGGGCGAGGTGTTGCGCCGGTTTGCGGCGGGGTGTCTGTGAGTAGTCAATCCATTTCGGTGGGATGAATTCGGGGAGCCCGTCGCGCATTCGGACTTCCCAATCGGATTGGTGCACCATCCGATGATGCGTCCAGCACAACATCACCAAATTGTCGAGCTTTGTCTCACCGTGATGGACCCAGTGCACAATATGGTGCACCTCGCAGGAACTCGGAGGCCGGTCACACCCCGGATGGGCACACCCACCATCCCGAACCGCGACCGCCCGCCGCTGCGCCAACGTGGCGCACCGTTTCTCCCGCCCCACATCCAACGGCTCACTGTTCGCGCCGAGCACGATCGGGGTGATCTGGGCGTCGCAGCTCAGCCGGCGTACCTCACCGGGCCCGATGTGGCCGCCGAGCTCGAGGTTCGCCCCACGCAACCCGGCCTTCAGCGCCTCCAAACCCATGGTGATCGCCACGTGCGGACGCTCACCACCTTGTGCGGGGAGCCGGCCCTCGTCCAGGGCGTGCGCGCAGATCTCCCCGAGCGCATCCGCCTGGCGTTGGCCCAACGACTTACCCTCGTCGGCGGCCGGTTTGAGGATCGCCCCGATCGCCCGGGCCACCGTCTCGAATGTCGCCGAGTCCAACTGGCCCTTGATCTTCCCGCCGACACCGTGGCGGGACTTGGCCAGATGTAGCTCGTTGACCTGCGGATCGTCCTCACCCGGCGGCGCACCGTCCTGGTCCAAGAGGTCGATCTCTTCGCGGGCCTTGCGGGCCAACAACTCCGGGCTGTACTGCCGCGCCCAGTCGGCGAACAACACCTCCGCCGCCACCCACTGCTCCACCGTGATCCGCCGGGCGGCATCCGTGGCCAACACCGACTCGATCACCTCAGCATGCGCCAGATCAATCTCCAGCGCACCCAACGCCATCGCCGTCGCCGGCAGTTTCGGCTCCAACACCTCACCCACCAACGACCGGGTGGGGAACACACTGGTCGCTACCGCGACCATCCGCCGCCCGTCCCGCTGGCTCAGGCCGAGCAGATCGCTGACCGCATTCGCCGAATGCATCCCACGCTCGACGAACTCCCCGTCCCGATCCAACCCCGCGACCAGCATCAACGAGTCGTACTCACATTGGCGCTGTAAAACCTGGTAACTCTTCAACCCGTCAATCCGACACTCCGCATCACCGGCGCGTTCGAGTGCGCGCAACGCGGCCATGGAATCCATGACCACCCGCCGCGCCGCAACAACCGAACTCTCCGACATACAGCAATTATGTCGAAGGGGTCCGACATTCTTGGGTCGATACCGCCGGCCCCCGAAAAAGATTTCATGATTTTTCGCGAACCCCACCGGACGTCCCCGACCCAGACCCAAAGGTGAGATTCCCGACGACCTAACTGACTGCTGTCCCGTCCAAAGCTTCGGTAAAACGCGCCCTGCCACCCCAAGGCGACCAAGTCATTCGAGCCGTCAGGACGCCGAAGGCTCCCGACGAAGCACGTACGGCAGCCACCCCACACCACGTACCCCCCACAACGCTTTGCTCTGCGCACCTATACGCAACAACCCACCCCCGACCACGCCTGTTGCGTATACCTACGCAGAGCAAAGGACGGCCGGAACACCACGCTCCTACCGCGAACGCAGTGCCAGGAACACGTCCACCCGGTCCTCGAAACGGCTCAAATCGCGGCCGGTGAGCTCCTCGACCCGGCTGATCCGGTAGCGCACCGTGTTGATGTGCAGGTGCAACCGCGCCGCGGCTCGGCTCCACGACCCGGAGCAGTCCAGAAACGCCTCCAGCGTCTGGTAGAGCCCGGCGTCGTTGCGCGCGTCGTACTCCAGCACCGGGTCCAGCACGCGGGCGGCGAACGCGTGGCGGACGTCGTCGGGTACCACCGCCAGCAGTGCGACGTGCGAGGTGACCTCGGCGTCCGCCACCACGGTCAGCGTGCCGGCACGCAACCGGGCGAGCTCGCGTGCGTGCCGGGCTTCGCGCAGGGCGCCGGAGAGGGCCTCGGCGCCGGACGGGCGGCTCAACCCGATGGTCAGCCGGGCCGGCCCGAGTCCGGGCTCCAGCCTGGCCAGCGCGGCGCGCAGCCTGTCGAGCGGGTCCGGCAACCCGCCACCCGGGTCGTCGAGTGGGTCCGGCGACCTGCCGCCACCCTGGTCCCCGCAGGGCAGCAGTGCCACCGCGAGCCCGTCGGGCGTCGTGCCGACCACCGGTGCGCCGAGGTGCGCGGCCGCGTCGTCGAGCACGGAACGGGCCACCTCGGTGAGATCGGTCCGATCCACGAAGCCGGCCACCGCCACCGCGACCGGCCGGTCCGGGTCCAGCCCCGCCTGGCGCAACCGCTGCAGGGTCTCCGGCTGACCGCCGGCACCGGCGGCGACCAGGCTCACCGCATCGTCGGCGATGTCCCTGGCCACCCGCCAGCCCTCGGTCCGCCGGGCCCGGTCCAGTGCGGCGATCGCGACCAGCTCGCCGACCGCGTCGGTGACATCCGGTTCCCAGGCCGGCCAGGAGCCCTCGACCACCGCGAACCAGTAGGTCAGCCGCTGTTCGAGGGCGGGGCCGACCGGGAACACCGAGTAGGCGGGCCGACCGGCGACCACCGCCGGCAGCCGGTCGGCGGTCAGGAACGTGCGCACGATCCGGTCCACGTCCGCGTCCGCGAGGGGAGCCGGACCGGTGACGATGGCCCGGCCGGTCGGGGTCAGAACGCGGCACACCAGCCCGGTCGCGGCGGACACCTGGGCACTGAGCTCGTCGAGCCCCATGCCGCCGGCCACGGCGGTGAGAAGCTGGCGCTGGCGGCCCAACCGAGCGGCCAGTCGGTCGCCCCGCGCGGCCGTCACCGATCGGATCACGTGCTCGGTGACGGCGGAGAACGACACGTCCTCGGGTACCGCGATGAGCACCACCCGATGCCGGCGGCAGGCGTCCACCACGTCGTCGGGGATCCCGTGGAAGAACGCCTCACCGGCGGCCAGCGCGGCGACCCCCGACGCGGCGACCTCGGCCACGAACCGCTCGGTGTCCGCCGGCTCGCGCCGCCACACCAGGCCGCTGATGACCAGCTCGCCGCCGGACAGGTAGCGACCGGGGTTGCCGAGGTCGGTGCTGTAGACCCAGCGCACCGGCCGCTCCAGCGCGGCGCCCTGACCGGCGAGCAGCCGCAACCGCAGCTCGGGCACCGCGAGCAGCTCCCGGACCAGCATTGGAGGAACCTACAACCTCCGCTGCCGATCGGACCCGGCTTTCGTGTGGCCAGCGGCTTCTGCCGGAGCGCCAACGGCGGTGTACTCAGAGCCCCACCAGGGCTCTGACCTGTGCTGGGACCCGCACCGGGACCTGGGCTCACGCCGCGACCTGGACCGCACCGAGGAGCGCGAGATGGACTTCCTGCAACCGAGCAGCTGGGCCGAGGCACTGGCGGCCCGCGCCGAGCATCCCGACGCGGCGCCGATCTGCGGCGGTACCGACCTGATGGTGGAGCTGAACTTCGACCACCGCCGGCCGGCCGCGCTGCTCGACCTGACCCGGGTGGCCGAGCTGCGGGACTGGGGACTCGACGAGGGCAGGGTCCGGCTGGGTGCCGGGGTCACCTACGCACGGGTCATCGGCGAACTCGGCGCGCTGCTGCCCGGCCTTGCGATGGCCGCCCGCACCGTCGGCTCGCCGCAGATCCGCAACCGGGGCACCGTCGGCGGCAACCTGGGCGCGGCGTCCCCGGCCGGCGACTCGCACCCGCCGCTGCTGGCCGCCGACGCGGTGGTCGAGCTGGAGTCGGCGGCGAGGGGTGTCCGACAGGTGCCGATCACCGAGTTCTACACCGGGGTGAAGCGCAACGTCCTCGCCGGCGACGAGCTGATCGCCGCCGTGCTGATCACGCCACCGACCGGGCCGCAGCAGTTCTGCAAGATCGGTACCCGCAACGCCATGGTGATCGCGGTGGCCGCCTTCGGGCTGGCGCTGCACCCGGACCGGCGCGTCGTGGGTACCGGGATCGGCTCTGCCGCACCGACGCCGCGGCGGGCCCTGGACGCCGAGCGGTTCCTGGCCGGCGAACTGGACGCGGCCGGGCTGTGGGAGTCCCGGGCGGCGTTGCCGGACACGCTGGCCAGGGCATTCGGTGACCGGGTGAGCGCCGCGACCGCCCCGATCGACGACGTGCGAGGGAGCGCGGCCTACCGCCGCCACTCCCTCGGCGTGCTGGCCCGCCGCGCGGCGACCTGGGCCTGGAACGACTACCGGAAGGCTGCCTGAGCCATGCGCGTGAACATCGTGGTGAACGACACCGAGCAGGTCGTCGACGACGTGTGGGAGGGCGAGAGCCTGCTCTACGTGCTGCGCGAGCGGTGCGGGCTGCCCGGCTCGAAGAACGCCTGCGAGCAGGGCGAGTGCGGTTCCTGCACGGTCTACCTGGACGGGTTGCCGGTGTGTGCCTGCCTGGTCGCCGCTGGCCAGGCGAACGGCCGCCAGGTGCGCACCGTCGAGGGACTGGCCGACGGCGAGCAGCTGCATCCGGTGCAGCGGGCGTTCGTCGAGTGCGGCGCGGTGCAGTGCGGCTTCTGCACCCCGGGCCTGCTGGTCAGCACGCACGACCTGCTGAGCCGCAACCCGAAGCCGTCCGACCCGGAGATCCGCGAGGCACTGGCCGGAAACCTGTGCCGCTGCACCGGCTACGAGAAGATCCTGGACGCCGTGCGCAGCGCCAGCGGAGCACGCATCGACACCGTGCGCAGCGCCAGCGGAGCACGCATCGACACCGTGCGCAGCGCCAGCGGAGCGGAGGAGCAGCAGTGAGTACGACCGTCATCGAGGACGCGCACGTCGTCACGATGGACGGCGGCCGGGCCGAGTACGCCGGCGGCCACCTTGTCCTCGAGAACGACCGGATCACCGCCGTCGGCCCCGGACCGGCACCGCGGCCCGAGGGCGCCCGGGTGGTCGACGGCCGCGGCTGCCTGCTCACCCCCGGTTTTGTGAACACCCACCAGCACCTCTACCAGTGGGTGACCCGGGGCCTGGCCGTCGACGCGACCCTGTTCGGCTGGCTCACCGAGCTGTACCCGGTGTGGGCCGGCATCGACGAGCACGCGGTGCACACCGCGGCCAGCGGCGCTCTGTCCTGGCTGGCCCGCACCGGCTGCACCACAAGCACCGACCACCACTACGTGTTCCCGACGGGCGGCGGCGACCTGTTGGCCGCCGAGATCGAGGCGGCCCGCGCGGTGGGCCTGCGGTTCCACCCGTGCCGGGGCTCGATGGACCTGGGGCGCAGCGCCGGCGGGCTGCCACCGGACGAGGTTGTCGAGGACCGGGACGCGGTGCTGGCCGCCTCCGCCGACGCGGTGGACCGCTGGCACGACCCGTCGCCGGGCTCGATGCTCCGGATCGCGCTCGCGCCCTGCTCGCCGTTCTCGGTGACCGGCGAGCTGATGCGCGAGGCCGCCGAGCTGGCCCGGGACCGCGGCCTGCGGCTGCACACCCACCTCGCCGAGACGCTCGACGAGGAGGACTTCTGCCGGGAGCGGTTCGGCTGCTCGCCGCTGGAGTACGTGGACAGCCTGGGCTGGACCGGCCCGGACGTGTGGTTCGCGCACGCGGTCCACCTGGACGACGCGGGCGTGAAACGGATCGGCGAGACCGGGACGGGCGTGGCGCACTGCCCGTCGTCCAACGCCCGGCTCGGTGCCGGCATCGCCCGCTCGGCCGACCTGCGGGGTGCCGGCGTGGCTGTCGGGCTGGGCGTGGACGGCGCGGCCAGCAACGAGGCCGGCAGCCTGCTGGAGGAGGTCCGGCACGCGCTGCTGTTCGCCCGCGCGAAAGGCGGCCCCCAGGCGCTGACCGTGCGCGACGCGCTGGAGATGGCCACCCTGGGCGGCGCCGCCGTACTGGGCCGCTCCGGGGACATCGGCTCGCTGGAGCCCGGCAAACTGGCCGACCTCGCGCTGTGGCGCATCGACGGCCTGCCGCACGCCGACATCGCCGACCCGGTGGCCGCCCTGGTCCTCGGCTCGCCGCCGCCGCTGGACCTGCTGCTGGTCGGCGGCCGCCCGGTGGTCGAGCGCGACCACGTCCTGGGCGTGGACGAAGACGCCCTGGCCCGCGAGGCCACCGCCGTACACAAAGCCCTACTCCGAAAGGCCGGCCGATGACCACCCCCACGCGAGTCGGGCCTCCCAGCACACTGAGTCGGGACTCTCAGCACACCGCCGGCCGGGTCGGGGACAGCCCGCTGCGCCCGGACGGCACCCTGAAGGTCACCGGCGAGTTCGCCTACGCCAGCGACCTGTGGCACGACGACATGGTCTGGGGGGTGACGCTGCGCAGCCCGCACCCGCACGCCCGCATCGCCGGCATCGACCTCACCGAGGCGCTCAAGGTGCCCGGCGTCTACGCGGTGCTCACGGCCGACGACGTGCCGGGCGAGAACTCGGTCGGCCTCGAGCACCTGGACACCCCGGTGCTGGCCGACGGCGTGGTCCGCTACCAGGGCGAACCGGTCGCGCTGGTGGCCGCCGACCACCCGGAGACCGCGCAACGGGCCGCCAAGCGGATCAAGGTGGACTACGAGGTGCTGCCCGCCGTGACCGACCCGAGGCGCGCGCTGGACGAGGACGCGCCGAAGGTGCACGACGGCGGCAACCTGGTCCGGCACCTGGTGTTGCGTAGAGGTGCGCAGAGCAAGGAAGCACCGGTCGTGGTGGCGCTCGACTTCGAGGTGGGCATGCAGGACCAGGCCTTCCTCGGGCCGGAGTCCGGGCTCGCGGTGCCCGCCGAGGACGGCGGCATCGACCTGTACGTGGCCACCCAGTGGCTGCACGTGGACCAGCAGCAGGTGTGCCGCGCGCTCGGCCTGCCCAAGGAGAAGGTGCGGCTGACGCTGGCCGGGGTGGGCGGCGCGTTCGGCGGCCGCGAGGACCTGTCCATGCACGTGCACGCCTGCCTGCTCGCGCTGCACACCGGCAAACCGGTGAAGATGTCGTACAACCGCGAGGAGTCGTTCTTCGGCCACGTGCACCGGCACCCGGCCTGGATGCGGTACGAGTTCGGCGCCGAACCGGACGGCACCCTGCTCTACGCCACGGCGAACATCCTCTTCGACGGCGGCGCGTACGCCTCGTCGACCGGCGCGGTGGTCGGCAACGGCGGCACCATGGGTCTGGGCCCGTACCGCATCCCGAGCGTGGCGGTGGACTGCTACGGCGTCTACACGAACAACCCGCCGTGCGGCGCGATGCGCGGTTTCGGCTGCGTGCAGACCGCGTTCGCGCACGAGGCGCTGATGGACGAGCTGGCGGACACTGTCGGCGTGGACCGGGTCGCGATCCGCCAGCTCAACGGCATGCGGGAGGGCGACCGGAACATCACCGGCCAGCTCATCGACTCCGCCGCGCCGGTCGCCGAGCTGCTGGACATCGTGCGAGACATGCCGCTGCCACCCGCCCGCGCGGACGAGCCCGACCTGCGCGACCTGCCGGGCGGCGTCTCCAACACCACCCACGGCGAAGGCGTGCGCCGGGGCATCGGGTACGCGGTCACCTACAAGAACGTGGGCTTCTCCGAGGGCTTCGACGACTACTCCACCGCCCGGGTGCGCCTCGAGCTGGTCGGCGGCGAGCCGGTGGCGACGGTGCACACCGCGGCCGCCGAGGTCGGCCAGGGGCTGATCACCGTCGAGCAGCAGATCTGCCGCACCGAGCTGGGCGTCGAGCGGGTGGTGGTGCACCCCAAGGACACGACCGTCGGCTCCGGCGGCTCCACCTCCGCGTCCCGGCAGACCTACGTCACCGGTGGCGCGGTACAGGCGGCCTGCGCGGCGGTGCGGCGTGAGGTGCTGGCCAGGGCGGCGCGGCTGGTGCACCGGCCGGCCACCGAGCTGCGGCTGGACGGCGAGAAGATCGTCTCTCTCGGCGGCGCGGCGGGCGGCACGGCCGGCGGCGAGGTGCTCGCCGGCCTCGCCGAGGTGCTCGGCGAGGACGCGGTCGAGGAGACCGTGCAGTGGCGGCACCGGCCGACCCGCCCGATCGACCCGGAGACCGGCCAGGGCGACGCGCACGTGCAGTTCGCGTTCTCCGCGCACCGCGCGGTTGTCGACGTGGACGTCGAGCTGGGCCTGGTCAAGGTCGTCGCGCTGGACACCGCGCAGGACGTGGGCAAGGCGATCAACCCGGACGCGGTGATCGGCCAGATCCAGGGCGGTAGCGCGCAGGGTATGGGGCTGGCGCTGATGGAGGAGATCGTGGTGACCGACGGCCGTGTGAGGAACCCGTCCTTCACCGATTACCTGATCCCGACCATCCTGGACATGCCGCCGATGAAGATCGAGGTGCTGGAGTACGCCGATCCGCACGCCCCGTACGGGCTGCGCGGTGTCGGCGAGCCACCCACGATCTCATCGGGGCCCGCCGTCGCGGCCGCGATCCGGCAGGCTACCGGCAGGGCGCTGCGCCGCGTCCCAGTTCGTCCCGAGCACATCACTGGAGCGTGAGATGCCACAAATGTTCCTCAACGGGACCGCCATGTCCGGCGGCGCCGACCACCACCTGGTCGGCGGCGCCGAACTGGTGGCCCGCACCACCACCGCGAAGCGCTACCGGTTCCACGCGGTGGACGGCAGCTACCCGGGGCTGGAGGACGTCGGGTCGGGGGGCGCGGCGATCGAGGGCGAGGTCTACGAGCTGAGCTACGAGCAGCTGCGTGAGGTACTGCTGCCCGGTGAGCCGGCCGGCCTGGAGCTCGGGGTGATCGAGCTGGCCGACGGCTCCGGTTCGTTGGCGATGGTGCTGCGCCGGGAGTACCCGAAGCTGCCGCCGACCGAGGACATCTCCGAGCTGGCCAGCTGGCGCACCTACCTGGCCGGCCGATGAGGACACCGATGAACAACCCCCCGCGAGTCGGGGATTTCCTCAGGGTGAGTCGCGGATTCCGTCAGCCGCCGGGCGCCGAACAAGCCGGAGGTGCGCGGTGAGAACGGTCCTGCGGGCCGACCGTGCGGTGCTGAGCACAGCGGACGGGCTCACCGAGCGGCCGGTCGCGGTGCTGCTGGACGGCGGGCGGATCGAGGCGGTGCTGGACCGGGACGCGCCCGTGGTCGCCGACCGGGAGATCGTGCTGGGGGCCGGCGAGGTGTTGCTGCCCGGCCTGGTGGACACCCACGTGCACGTGAACGAGCCGGGGCGCACCGAGTGGGAGGGGTTCGCCTCGGCGACGCGGGCGGCCGCCGCCGGCGGGGTCACCACGCTGATCGACATGCCGCTGAACTCGCTGCCGCCGACCGTGGATGCCGCCGCGCTGGCCGTCAAGCGCAAGGCCGCCGACGGGCAGTGCAGCGTCGACGTCGGTTTCTGGGGCGGCGCGGTGCCGGGCAACCTGGCCGACCTGGCGCCGCTGCACGAGGCGGGCGTGTTCGGGTTCAAGTGCTTCCTGCTGCCCAGCGGCGTCGACGAGTTCCCGCCGCTGGACCGGGCCGGGCTGGCCGCCGCGCTGGCCGAGGTGGCGGCGATGGGCGCGCTGATGATCGTTCACGCCGAGGACCCGGGGCTGGTCACCGACGCGCACGGCCGCCGCTACGCCGACTTCCTGGCGTCCCGCCCGCGTGCCGCCGAGGACACGGCCATCGCCGGGCTGCTCGAGCTGGCGGAGCAGACCGGGGCCAGGGTGCACGTGCTGCACCTGTCCTCCGCCGATGCGCTGCCGATGATCGCGCGCGCCAAGGCGGCCGGCCTACCGATCACCGCCGAGACCTGCCCGCACTACCTGGCCCTGACCGCCGAGGAGGTGCCGGACGGGGACACCCGGTTCAAGTGCTGCCCGCCGGTGCGCGAGGAGGGCAACCGGGACGCGCTCTGGCAGGGGCTGGCCGACGGCACCATCGACGCCGTGGTCAGCGACCACTCGCCGTCGACCGCCGACCTGAAGCGCCTGGACAGCGGCGACTTCGGCGAGGCGTGGGGCGGTATCGCGTCGCTGCAGCTGGGGTTGCCGGTGGTGTGGACCGAGGCGCGCCGGCGCGGGCACGAACTGACCGACGTGCTCACCTGGATGTCCGCCAGGACCGCCGCACTGGCCGGGCTGCGCGGCAAGGGCGGGATCGCCGCCGGCGCGGATGCCGACCTGGTGGTGTTCGCTCCGGACGAGTCGTTCACCGTCGACGTCGACCGGCTGCACCACCGCAACCCGATCACCCCGTACGCCGGGCGCACCCTGACCGGGGTGGTCCGCTCTACCTGGCTGCGCGGTGAGTTGATCGACATGGCTGCCGACCCGCGCGGGCGGCTACTGACCAGAGGAGAGCGTTGATGGAATACGGCGACTTTCATGAGCTGCCCGACCTTGCCCTGCGCTCCCTCGGTGGCAGCGTGCTGTACGCCAACGACGAGGCCTTCGCCCAGCGGGAGAACCTGATCACGCCCGGGCCGGCCCAGTTCGACCGGTCGCTGTTCGGGCCGAAGGGCAAGGTCTACGACGGCTGGGAGACCCGGCGGCGCCGCGAGGCGGGGCACGACGAGGTGATCGTGCGGCTCGGCGCGCCCGGCATCGTGCGCGGCGTAGTGGTCGACACGGCCTGGTTCACCGGCAACTACCCGCCGGAGGCGTCCGTGGAGGGGCTCTGCGTGGATGGCCACCCGGCGGTCGACGAGCTGCTGGCCACCGACAACTGGGTACCGCTGCTGGCGCGCAGCCCGCTGAAGGGTGACGCGGCGAACGAGTTCCCGGTCGACTCGGGGCAACGCTGCACACATGTCCGGCTGCGGATCTACCCGGACGGCGGGGTCGCCCGGTTGCGGGTGCACGGCCGCGCGCTGCCCGACCCGCGCCAGTTGGACGCCGTGGGGGTGTTCGACCTGGCCGCGCTGGAGCACGGCGGCGTGGCGCTGGACTGCTCGAACCGCTTCTACAGCTCGCCGAACAACCTGCTGCTGCCCGGGCCGATCCGGTCGATGGGGGAGGGCTGGGAGACCGCCCGGCGCCGCGACGACGGCAACGACTGGGCGCAGGTCGGGCTGACCGGCGAGGCCCAGGTGCGGGTCGCCGAGCTGGACACCTCGTACTTCCTGCACAACGCGCCGGGGTGGGCGTCGCTGCGCGGGCGCACCGGCGGCGGGGACTGGTTCGAGCTGCTCGGTCGCACCCCGCTGCGCCCGGACACCCGCCACCGGTTCCTGATCGCGGACGCCGCGCCGGCCGACGAGGTCCGGCTGGACATCTATCCGGACGGCGGGATGGCCCGGCTGCGGCTGCTCGGCGCGCTGACGCCGGCCGGTCGGGCCGAGCTCGGCCGGCGCTGGTCCGAGGCCCAGCCGGACCGGTAGCCAACCGGCCCGGTAGCCGGCGACGACCAGCCAGCTGGCCGCTGACACCCAGCCGGCCGGCACACCCAGCCGGCCGAGGACATGAACGACCTGAGACCAGAGGGACCGTGATGACCCGCTACACCGCCAACTGCTCGATCCTGTTCCCCGACGTGCCGCTCCTGGACCGGCCGGCCGCCGCGGCCGCCGCCGGCTTCGACGCGGTGGAGTTCTGGTGGCCGTTCCCGGAGTCGGTGCCCGGCGACGCCGAGGTCGACGCGTTCGTCGCGGCCATCCGCAATGCCGGCGTCCAGCTCACCGGGCTGAACTTCGCCGCCGGTGACATGGCGGCCGGTGACCGCGGTCTGGCGTCCTGGCCGGGGCGCGGGGTGGAGTTCCGGGACTCGGTGGGGGTCGCCGTCGGCCTGGCCGGCCAACTCGGTACGAGAGTGTTCAACGGGCTCTACGGCAACCGGGTCGACGGCGCCAACCCCGAGGAGCAGGACGAGCTGGCGACCCAGAACCTGTCCTTCGCCGCGGCGGCCGCCGCCGGGATCGGGGCCACCGTGGTCCTCGAGCCGCTCTCCGGCGCGAGCCGCTACCCGTTGCTGACCGCCGCCGACGCCATCGCCGTCGCGGACCGGGTGGGTGAGCCGAACATCGCGCTGCTCGCCGACCTGTATCACCTGGCGGTGAACGGTGAGGACCTCTCCGCCGTGATCGACAACTACGCCGGCCGCATCGGCCACGTACAGATCGCCGACGCGCCCGGCCGCCACGAGCCCGGCACCGGCGACATCAAGTTCGCGGAGCACCTCGCCGCGCTCGACGCCGTCGGGTACGCCGGCTGGGTCGGGCTGGAGTACGCGCCCACTGCCGCCGCAACCGCCTTCGACTGGCTGCCGCCGGCGCAGCGGGGCACCCGGAAGGAGAACGTCAAGTGAGCACCAACAACAGCACAGACAACAGCACCAACAGCAGCACAGACAACAGCACGGACAACAGCACCGACAACAGCACGGACAACAGCACGGACAACAGCACGGACAACAGCACCACGACAGTCGCGTTCATCGGCCTCGGCATCATGGGCGCCCCGATGGCCGGGCACCTGATCGACGCCGGCTACCGGGTCATCGGCTACAACCGGTCCCGCCCCGCGGTGGAGCGGCTGGTGGCAAAGGGCGCGCGGGCGGCGGGCAGCGCGGCCGAGGCGGTCGCCGACGCCGACGTGGTGATCACGATGGTGCCGGACAGCCCGGACGTCGAGGCGATCACCGTCGGCGAGGACGGGTTCTACGCCGCCGCCAAGCCCGGACTGCTGCACATCGACTGCTCCACGATCCGTCCCGACGTGGCCCGCCAGGTCGCCGAGGCCGGCGCGCAGCGGGGTATCCGGGTGGTGGACGCGCCGGTCAGCGGTGGCGAGGCGGGCGCCGTCGAGGGAGTGCTGTCGATCATGGTCGGCGGCGAGGAGGCCGACGTGTCCGCCGCGCTGCCGTTCCTGAACGAGATGGGCAAGACCATCGTGCACGTCGGGCCGGCCGGCTCCGGGCAGACCGTCAAGGCTGCCAACCAGCTCATCGTCGCCGGCAACATCGCACTGCTCGCCGAGGCGCTGGTGTTCCTCGAGGCGCACGGGGTGGACACCGAGGCGGCGACCGAGGTGCTCGGCGGCGGACTGGCCGGCAGCACCGTGCTCAACCGCAAGGCCGCCGGCATGCGGGCGCGCAGTTTCGAGCCCGGTTTCCGGATCGACCTGCACCACAAGGACCTGGGCATCGTCACCGCCGCCGCCCGTGAGGCCGGGGTGGCCATCCCGATGGGCGCACTGGTCGCGCAGCTGGTCGGGGCGCTGCGCGCGCAGGGCCACGGCGGGCTGGACCACAGCGCCCTGCTGCTGCTCGTCGAGCAGCTCTCCGGCCGCAACGGCCCCACCGACACTACGACCGAGGAGGGCTGACCCATGGCTCGGATGCGCGCCATCGAAGCCGCCATCGCCATCCTGCGCCGCGAGGGCGTCAGCCACGTCTTCGGGCTGCCCGGCGCCGCGATCAACCCGTTCTACGCCGCGATGCGCGCGGCCGCCGCGCACGACCCGGCACAGGCGCTGCGCCACGTGCTGGCCCGCCACGTCGAGGGCGCCTCGCACATGGCCGAGGGCTACACCCGCGCGGCCGCCGGCAACATCGGCGTCTGCGTCGGAACCTCCGGCCCGGCCGGGACCGACATGATCACCGGGCTGTACTCGGCGTGGGCCGACTCGATCCCGATCCTGGCGATCACCGGCCAGGCCCCGGTGGCCCGGCTGCACAAGGAGGACTTCCAGGCTGTCGACATCGCGGCCATCGCGGCGCCGGTGACCAAGTGGGCGGTGACCGTCCTCGAGCCCGGCCAGGTGCCCGGGGCGTTCGCGCAGGCGTTCCACCTGATGCGCTCTGGGCGGCCGGGTCCGGTGCTGCTGGACCTGCCGATCGACGTGCAGCTCGCCGAGATCGAGTTCGACATCGACACCTACGAGCCGCTGCCGGTGTACCGCCCGGCGGCGACCCGGGCCCAGACGGAGAAGGTGCTCGACCTGCTGGAGAGCGCCGAGCGGCCTGTGATCGTGGCCGGCGGCGGGATCATCAACGCGGACGCCTGCACCGAGCTGGTGGAGCTGGCCGAGCTGCTGGACATCCCGGTCATCCCGACCCTGATGGGCTGGGGCGCCATCCCGGACGACCACCCGCTGATGGCCGGGATGGCCGGGCTGCAGACCGCGCACCGCTACGGCAACGCCACCCTGCTGGCCTCCGACCTGGTGCTCGGCATCGGCAACCGGTGGGCGAACCGGCACACCGGCGGGCTGGACGTCTACCGGGCCGGCCGCCGCTTCGTGCACGTGGACATCGAGCCCACCCAGATCGGCCGGGTGTTCGCACCGGACTACGGCGTGATCTCCGACGCCGGCGCGTTCCTGCGCGAACTGCTCGCCTCAGCACGTGCCCGCACCCGG
Organism: Pseudonocardia sp. Cha107L01; assembly: GCF_052566575.1. Lineage (NCBI taxonomy): Bacteria > Bacillati > Actinomycetota > Actinomycetes > Pseudonocardiales > Pseudonocardiaceae > Pseudonocardia > Pseudonocardia sp. Cha107L01. The sequence continues at coordinate 411,101 of NZ_CP199579.1, read as the reverse complement.
AGCCTGCCGGCCCGCGCCGACTGGGTGCGGGAGTGCGCCGCGCGCAAGGGCAGCCTGCAGCGGCGCACCCACTTCGACGAGATCCCGGTCAAGCCGCAGCGGGTGTACGAGGAGATGAACCGCGCGTTCGGCCCGGAGACCCGGTACGTGTCCACGATCGGGCTGTCCCAGATCGCCGGCGCGCAGTTCCTGCACGTCTACCGGCCGAGGAACTGGGTGAACTGCGGGCAGGCCGGACCGCTGGGCTGGACCATCCCGGCCGCGCTCGGTGCCTGCGTCGCCGAGCCGGACACCCCGGTGGTCGCGCTGTCCGGCGACTACGACTTCCAGTTCATGATCGAGGAGCTTGCGGTCGGCGCGCAGTTCAACATCCCCTACGTGCACGTGGTGGTGAACAACTCCTACCTGGGGTTGATCCGGCAGGCACAGCGCGCCTTCGACATGGACTTCTGCGTGCAGCTCGGCTTCGACAACGTCAACTCCCCGGAGCTCGGCAAGTACGGGGTGGACCACGTCAAGGTGGCCGAGGGGCTGGGCTGCAAGGCGCTGCGGGTGCGCGACCCCCGCGACCTTGCCGAGGCGTTCCGCACCGCCCGCGCGCTGGCCGAGGAGTTCAAGGTGCCGGTGGTGGTCGAGGTGGTGCTGGAACAGGTCACCAACATCTCGATGGGCACCGAGCTGGACGCGGTCAACGAGTTCGAGGAGCTGGCCACGCTCGCCGAACACGCCCCCACCGCGATCACCCTGCTCGACTGACCCGGCACTAGATCTCGGCGGCCTCCAGGGCCGTGACCATGCTGTCGACGAACTCCTGGACGACGCTGGACCGGGGCGCGTCGGCGAGATCGCGTTGACATCAATACCACCTAGGGGTATCAGTGGTGATAGATACCCCTAGGTCGTATGAGGAGATGGCGTGTGATGGCAGCGATCGGGCACGCGCTGGGCCTGGCCGGGTCGATGACCTGGGAGATTCTCTGGGCGCTGATCCTGGGGTTCGCGCTGTCGGCGGTGATCCAGGCTGTGGTGCGCCGCTCGACCATCGTGCGGCTGCTCGGCGACGACCGCCCGCGCACGCTGGCGCTGGCCGCCGGGTTGGGCGCGGCCTCGTCGTCCTGCTCCTACGCGGCGGTGGCGCTGGCCCGTTCGCTGTTCCGCAAGGGGGCCAACTTCACCGCCGCGATGGCGTTCGAGATCGCCTCGACGAACCTGGTGATCGAGCTCGGGGTGATCCTGGCGCTGCTGATGGGCTGGCAGTTCACCGTCGCGGAGTTCGTCGGCGGCCCGGTGATGATCGTGGCGCTGGCGGTGCTGTTCCGCTTCGTGCTGCGCCGCAAGGTGCTCGACGCCGCCCGTGAGCAGGCGGACCGGGGCATCGCCGGCTCGATGGAGGGCCACGCGGCGATGGACATGTCGGTGCAGGGCTCCGGCTCGTTCTGGCGGCGGCTGCTCTCCGGCGAGGGATTCACCTCGGTGTCGCACGTGTTCGTCATGGAGTGGGCCGCGATCTGGCGTGACCTGGTGATCGGGCTGCTGGTCGCAGGGGCGATCGGGGCCTGGGTGCCGGACAGCTTCTGGCAGCAGGTGTTCCTCAGCGACCACCCGACCGCCGCGGCCATCTGGGGACCGCTGATCGGGCCGCTGGTCGCGGTGCTCAGCTTCGTCTGCTCGATCGGCAACGTGCCGCTGGCCGTGGTGCTCTGGACCGGCGGGATCAGCTTCGGCGGGGCGATCGCGTTCATCTTCGCCGACCTGATCATCCTGCCGATCCTGAACATCTACCGGCGCTACTACGGCACCAGGATGGCGCTGCTGCTCGGCGGCACGTTCTACCTGACCGCGGCGATCGCCGGCTACGTCGTCGAGATCGTCTTCGGCGCACTGGGCTGGATCCCGGACCGGTCCCGCGCGCACCTGATGGACGACGGCATCAGCTGGAACTACACGACCTGGCTCAACATCGTGTTCCTGGTGCTGGCGGCCGCGCTGGTGATCCGGTTCGTGCGTAGCGGCGGCATCTCGATGCTGCGGATGATGGGCGGGGCGCCGCCCACCGACGGTGACGGGCACGCACACCACCACGGCCCCGGCGCGGCACGTGACCCGCGCCACGTGGCGCACGAGGACGGCGCCTAGTCGATCCGGTTGGCAAAATTTAACAGTCCGCCACAGTCATTCGTGGTCAGCTGGACGGCATGGAAACCAGCACCGTCACGGCGGCCACCCCGCCCGGCGTAGCTCCGGCCGACCTGCTCGACCGGATGGAACGAAACCTGGCCCAGCACGTCAGCTACCTGCACTCGGCGCTGCCCGGCGCCACTGTCACCACAACCGGCGACCTGCTGGTGGCCGACAGCGGCATCAACGACGACACCTTCAACATCGTGACCGCCGCGCGGTTCACCCCCGACACGGCCAACGCCCGGATCGCCGAGACGGTCCGGGCGCTGCGCGCCACCCGTCGCCGGTTCTCCTGGTGGGTGGGGCCGGCCTCGACACCCAGCAACCTGGGCGCCAGGCTGGCCGCGGCGGGGCTGCCCGCCGCGGAGTACGAGACCGCGATGTGGGCCCCACTGGCCGGCATCCCGGACGTCACGCCGCTGTACGGGCTGAGCATCCAGTCCGTCCGCACCCCCGCACAGCTCGCCGAGTTCGCCGCGATCCAGGCCGCGAACTGGTCCCCGCCGGCCCCCGGTGTGCATCGGTACTTCGAGCTCGCCGCCCCCGTCGCGCTGAGACCCGAGTCGCCCGGCCACTACCTGGTCGGCTACCACCGGCGCGAACCGGTGTGCGCCGCCGAGGTGGTCTGGCACGCCGGCGTCGCCGGGCTCTACAACGTGTCCACCCTCGCCGCGCACCGCCGGCAGGGCTTCGGCGGGGCGATCACGCTGGCCGCGCTGCACGCTGCCAGGGCCGCCGGCGCCGAGGTCGCCGTACTGCAGGCGTCGCCGGAGGGCCAAGCCGTCTACCGCCGGCTCGGCTTCGCCACCTGCGGCCGGTTCACCGAGTACGCGGTGGTGCCCTAGGCCGGGGCCGGCGGGTCGTCCAAGAACTCGCCGGTCGGCACGAAGAACAGCGTGCCGGTCACCGGCGTCGAGTAGTCCAGGATGCGGTCGTAGCTGCCCGGCGGGTCGCCGACGAACATGTTGCGCAGCATCCGCTCGACGATGGACGGCGTCTTTGCGTAGCCGATGAAGTAGGTGCCGAACTCGCCGTGCGCGGGGCTGCCGAAGGGCATGTTGTCGCGCAGGATGGCCTGCTCGGTGCCGTCCGGGTCGGTGATCGTGTTGAGCGCGACGTGCGAGTTGGCCGGCTTGACGTCGTCGGCAAGCTCGATGTCGGACAGCTTGCGCCGGCCGATCACCCGCTCCTGCTCCTCGACCGGCAGCTCGTTCCACGCCGACATGTTGTGCAGGTACTTCTGTACGACCACGTAGCTGCCGCCGGCGAACTCCGGCTCGTCCTCGGCCTCGACCAGCACCGCGTCGCTGGCCTCGCGGCCGGTGGGGTTCTCGGTGCCGTCGACGAAGCCGAGCACGTCCCGCGCGTCGAAGTACCGGAAGGCCTGCACCTCGTCGGTCGCGCTGACCGCGCCGTCCAGCCGGAGCATGATCTGGGTCTCCAGCTCGAAGCACAGGTCCATCCGCTCGGCCCGGATGTGGAACAGCAGGTCACCGTCGGTGGTGACCGACCGGTGCCGGTCACCGGCGAAGACCGGCAGCGGGTGCAGCCCGGCCGGGCGGGGTCCGCCGAACAACCGGTCCCAGACGGCCGAACCGACGCCGGCGACGCAGGCCAGTGCGCCGTCCTGGGCGCGGAAGCCGACCGAGCGGGTCAGCCCGGGCAGGTCGGCGAGCAGGTCGCGGGCCACGTCCTCGGCGCCGTCGGCGAGCGTGACGACCAGGAAGACGGCGGACCGGGTCAGTGGGCCGAGGACGGCCTGCGGCGTGTAGGTGGGGTGGGTCATGACGCGTGGTGGGCGCTCGGGGTCACCGCCGGATTGTGCCGCACCGGCGGGCTCGGCGCGCTCGAGCTATCCCGGCTGTGCCCGGGGCCGACCTGTGGTGAGGTAGGGGTGGGCCTGCGCCGGGCCGAGGCACCGGCGGATCCACGGGGAGGCGGCGTGCGGCACCAGGAGTCGGGCGGCGATCCGTACGGGTTCAACAGCCTGAGGATGGACTGGCTGCGGAGCAAGGCGTCGGTGAAGTGGCATCGCCCCGGCGCCGACGTGCTGCCGGCCTGGATCGCCGACATGGACTTCCCACTGGCCCCGCCGGTGCGGGCCGCGCTGGACGCGGTGCTCGACCGCGGCGACCTCGGCTACCCGGAGTGGTTCGACGGCACGCCCCCGCTGGCCGAGGTGTTCGCCCGCCGCATGGCCGAGCGTTACGACTGGGCGCCCGACCCGGCGCACGCACGGACCTTCGACGACCTGATCCAGATCGTGCAGCTGGTACTGCACCTGACCACCGCTCCCGGCGACGGCGTCGCGCTGCACGTGCCGAACTACCCGCCGTTCCTGCAGACCCTCGACGAGATGAACCGGCCGCCGGTGCCGATCCCGATGGAGCCGGCGGCGGGCGGCTGGACCTTCGACCCCGGCCGGCTGGCGGACGCGGCGACGGAGGGCCGTTGCCGCACGTTGCTGCTGGTCAACCCACAGAACCCGACCGGGCGGGTGTTCACCAGGAGCGAGCTGGCCGGGATCGCCGAGGTCGTCGTCGAGCACGACCTGCTGGTGGTCGTCGACGAGGTGCACGCCGACCTGGCCTATCCGCCGAACCAGCACATCCCGTTCGCCTCACTCGGTCCCGAGGTCGCCGAGCGTACGGTCACGATCAGCTCCGCCACCAAGGCGTTCAACATGGCCGGGGTGCGGTGCGCCATCGGCCACTTCGGGCCACCGACGCTGCGGGCAACCCTGGCGGCCCAGCCGAAGGACCTGTTCGGCGTGGTCGGTGTGCTCGGGATGGCGGCCACCGTCGCGGCCTGGACCGACAGCGACGACTGGCTCGCCGGCGTCCGGGCGCACCTGCGGGCCAACCGCGACCTGCTCGCCGAGTTGCTCGCCGACCAGCTGCCCGGGGTCCGCTTCCGCTCCCCGGAGGCGACCTACCTGGCCTGGCTGGACTGCCGGGAGCTCGGGCTGGCCGCGGAGCCGGTCGAGTTCTTCCGCACCCGCGCCGGCGTGGAGCTGAGCCCCGGCCCCGACTTCGGCCCCGGCGGCGCTGGGTACGCCCGGCTCAACTTCGCCACCAGCGCGGGCATCCTCACCGAGATCGTCGACCGGATGTCGCGGGCCGTGCGGGGCCGCTGAGCCCACCGGGCCCGGTCGCCGCGCCGGGATCACCGGCGGGGGAGGTCGACGGGCCGGTCCTCGCACCGCGACGATGAGGCCATGGCGAAGCCGGATCGTTCGACCGACACCCGGGCGTTGCTGGTATCGATGTGGGCGTCGGTCGCGTTCGCCGTGGTGTCGCTGGCCTGGGGCCTGGCGCTCGGCTCCCAGCTGATCGTGTTCGACGGGCTGTACTCGTTCGCCAGTGTGGCGCTGTCGCTGCTCGCGGTGCTGGCGCTGCGGACGGCGGGGCGCGGCGCGGACGAGCGTTACCCGTGGGGCCGGGAGGTGTGGGAGCCACTCGCGATCGTGATCAAGGCCGCCGCGCTGGGCGGACTGTGTGTGTACGCGGTGGTCGGCGGGATCGGTGAGCTGCTGCGCGGCGGTCGGGAGGTCGCGGCCGGCTGGGCGGTGCTGTACGCGGTACTGGCCACGGTCGCCGCCCTCGCGGTGTCGCTCTACCTGCGCCGCCGCGCCCGCCACGGTTCGGACCTGCTGCGGGCCGAGGCGGCCGAGTGGACCGGCGACACCCTGCTCAGCCTCGGCGTGCTCGGCGGGTTCCTCCTGTCACTGGTGCTGTCGCACACCGGGCAGGCCGACCTGGCCCGGTACGTCGACCCGGCGATGGTCGCGCTGATCTCGCTGGCCTTCCTGCGGGTGCCGTTCCGGCTGCTCGGCGAGGCAGCGCGGGAGGTACTGACCATGTCACCCTCGGCCGAGCTGCGGCGCGAGGTCGGCTCCCGGGTGGACGAGGTGCGGCTGGGCTACGGGTTCGCCGAGTCCTTCGTGCGCTGTTCGAAGGTCGGCGGCCGGCTGGACGTGGAGGTCGACTTCGTGGTCGACGACGCGTCCCGGGCGCAGACCGTGCGGCAGTTCGACGAGGTGCGCGAGGACCTCAGCGAACGACTGAAGCCGCTGGGGTACGCGACGTCGATGAGCGTGGGGTTCACCGCCGACCGCAAGTGGGCGCTCTAGGCGCCGGCGCTCTAGGGACCTAGAGTCGCGGGATCAGGTTGCGCACCGCGCGGTCGAGGTGTTCGCGCATCTCCCGCTGTGCGCGGCCGAGGTCGCCTGAGCTGATCTCGTCCAGCAGCGTCTGGTGCTCCCTGGCCAGGTCCTCCGGGCCGGGGTAGGAGGCGTGCAGCTGGGCGAGGCAGAGCTGCATCTCCTCCTGCATCGCGGGGTAGATCCGGTTCAGCCGCGAGCTGCCGGCCGCCTCGATCAGGGCGACGTGGAACGCGGTGTGCGCCTCGACCCGCTCCGCCCAGCTGGCCCCGGCCGACAGAGCGGTCATCACACCCAGCCGCCGCCGGGCCTCGCGCAGGTCGCGGTTCTGCTCGACGATCACCCGCACCGCCTCGAGCTCCAGCGGGACGCGCACGAAGAACAGGTCGCGCACGTCCGCCTCGGTCAGCACCGGCACCACCAGCGAGCGGCCCGGTGAGGGTTGCGCCAGGTGCAGGCTCTCCAGCACCTGCAGCGCCGAGCGGACGGTCGGCCGGGCAACCCCGAACCGCGCGGCCAGTGACGTCTCGGTCAGGGCCTCGCCGGGGCGCAGCTCACCGCTGAGGATCTGCCGGCGCACCTCGGCGACCAGCGCATCCCGGGTGCTCATCGTCTGCAGCGGCATGCTCGGGCGACCTCCTGGGCGGGCGCTCAGCGTATCGTCGGCACCCGTCAGCGGGTCGCCGCGTGCACCGCCTCGACCGTCTCGGCGAGGCCGGTCAGGTCCGGCAGCACCGCGTCGACGATCGAGGCGTCGTCGGTCTCGGCCTGCCGGTTGATCCAGACCCGGGGGATGCCCAGCTCGCTGGCCGCCACCATGTCGTGGAAGTAGCTCTGTGCCACGTGCACCCAGCGGTCCCGGGTGGCCCCGAACGACTCCTCGAACCGGGTGAAGTGCCGGTGCGCCGGCTTGTAGCTGCCGACGTCCTCGGCGGTGACGACCGCGTCGATCGGCACCCCGAGCCGGCGCTGCGTCTCGGCGATGAAGTCGCGGTCGCAGTTGGTCAGCAGGGCCAGCCGCCAGCCCGAGTCGCGCAGCTCGGTCAGCGCGTCGCGGGTCTCGGCGAAGACCGGCCAGTACGGGATACCGGCGGCCAGCACCGAGGCGTCGTCCTCGTTGAGCGGCAGACCGGCCTCGGTCGTGGCCCGGCGCAGCGACTCGGCGAGCACGTGCCGGTAGCGCATCGCCGGACTCTCCCGCTGCACCTGGGGCTCGTGCCGGTTGTAGATCTCCAGCAGCCGGCCGCCCTGGCCCGGGAACAGCAGCTCGGCCCCGGTGGCGATGCCGTGCCGCCAGTCGACCAACGTGCCGAAACAGTCGAACGTCGCCCACCGAACCGGTCCCATGCCCAGCTCCCTCCGAGAGTATCCAAGTGTATGACGGTCATACTGTTATACATTTACGGCGACCGCGCAACCCCCAGTTGGGGTCCAGGCGGGCGCTCGCCAGCCGCCGATCGTCGTCATTTCCAACTATCCGCGACCTTTCCGACGATAATCGGCAGCAGCGCCGCCATTTCCGCCGAGCGGGGCGTGGCCAGCGCGAACCCATTCGACCGGGTCCGTCGGACGGGGCGAGTTGGTTTCCGGAATGGGTGGGCAACCGCGCCGGCGGACAGTTAGCCACTCGAACTACCCCGGTCGGCGAGTCGTCCGGCGCGTCGCGCCGGCGGCGGTCGCGGCCACCGCCCTCGGAGGTTCAGCGATCTGGCCGCGGGGCCCCGCCGCCAACTGGCCGCGGTCGCTAGGCCCCCGGGCCGAAGTCTGCCCGAACCGGTAACGCTCGGTGTGAGTTAGCCGAACCCAGCCGAGTCGGCGCAGGTGAGCGGGAGGACGGCAGCCTTGATAGGTCGGACGACGATCCGCAACGGCACGGGGGCGCGCATCGCGGTCGCGGTGTCGTTGGTGATGGTCTCGGCGATGGCGGTGGGTTGCTCGGAGGCGCCGAAGCCGTCCCCGGTGACCCGGGTCGAGCGGGGCACGGTCGCCAACAAGGTGCAGGCATCGGGTGCCCTGGCGGCAGTGACCTCGCAAAATCTGGGATTTCCCAAAGGAGCCCAGCTCAAAGAGGTCGACGTCAAAGTCGGCGACCAGGTAAAGCCCGGCCAGGTGCTGGCACGGGTGGACGATTTCGCATTCCAGCAGGCGCTGGCACAGCAGCAGGCGCAATTGGCCCAACAGCAGGCCGGGCTGAATAAAATTGTCAACGGCAACTCGGTGCACGCCGCGCGGACCACGCTGGCACAGGCCAAGCGGATCCAGTCCGCGACCGAGGACAACGTCGACGCCCAGGACCACGCCGACTCCTCCGCCATCCACCGGGCGCGCACCCAGCTCAACTTCGATCAGGCGCAGCTGAACCAGGTCCGGCAGCAGGCATCCCGGGACGGCTGCGAGCCCGGCTCGTTCAGCACCGACCGGGTGTCCAGTACCGGCTCCACGTCAACCTCGACCGAGGTGGAACCGACGGAGGCCGCGCAGGCCCCGACGCGCTCCCGGTTCGCGGTGCGGGGGAGGCGGAGCTCCGAGGACGACTCGTCGACGTCGCCGAGTGACTCGACCTCGCCCACACCGGCGCCGACCTGGCCCACGCCGGCGACGACCGCTGCCCCGACTCCGTCAACCGGTACCGGCGCGAGCACGAGCACGAGCTGCGCCACGGACAACCAGAACGTGACCGCCGCGCAGCGTCAGGTGATCGCCTCGCAGACCGCCGTGGACGCGGCCAAACGCACCCGTGAGGTCGACAAGGCGACCGGGAAGCTGTCGGTCGAGAACGCCAAGCAGAGCGTGGTGTCGGCGCAGAACTCCCTCGACTCCGCGTCCGGCGACCGACCCTCCGACATCGACGGCCAGGCCGCGCTGGTGGCCAGTGCGCGGGCGGCGGTGGCGCTGGCCCAGCGGGATGTGGCCAATGCCGTGCTCTACGCACCGGTCGGCGGCACCGTGTCGGCGATCAACGGCGCGGTGGGCGAGTTCGTCGGGTCGGCGACCTCAGGCACCACCGCGTTGGCACCCGGCACCAACGCCTCGATCCCCGGTGTCGGCGCCGCCGCGACCAGTGACCAGGCCGGCAGCAACGGGCCGTCCGCCACCCGGCCCGGCGGCAGCACGTTCCTGATCCTGAACAACATCGACACGTTCCAGATCGTGGTGCCGTTCGAGGAGTCGGACGCGGTCAAGGTGGCGGCCAACGAACAGGTGGAGGTGACCTTCGACGCGGTGCCCGACCTGACCAGGCAGGGCACGGTGCTGTCCGTCGCCCCGTCCGGCACCGACATCTCCGGGGTGACGAACTACTACGCCACGATCCTGCTCACCGAGACCGATCCCCGGCTGAAGGACGGGCTCACCGCCGAGGCGGCCGTGCTGGTCAACGCGCTGAACAACGTGCTGGTGGTGCCGAACTCGGCGGTGCTGCGCCAGGGTGCCCAGACGTTCGTGAACACGCCCGGACCGGATGGCACACCGGTGCGGGTCCCGTTCCAGGCCGGCGCGGTGGGCGACGACAACACCCAGGTGCTGACCGGGCTGAACGAGGGGCAGCCGATCCTGATGCCGGAGGGCCGGGTCGGCCCCGCCCCCGCTCCCGCTCCCGGGGGCGGCCGTGGCGGTGGTGGCGGAGGCGGCCGCGGCGGCGGTATCGGCGGCTGAGGAATGGCGGCGGCCGTGACGGGGGCTGGAACGTCCCGTTCGGCCGCGGTGCCCGCGTGGCGGGTGGCGTCGGGGCCACTCGCCACGCGCGGTACCGAGTAGTCAGACCCCGATGAGCGGGCCGCGACGATGAGGCCGTGCTGTTGCAGACCGCGCTATTGCAGACCGCGCTGTTGCAGACCGTGCTGATCAGGTCGTGACGGCGACGCCGCGCCTGGACAGCAGCAGGTGGTCGATGCTGAACCGGCCGGCTCCGATGACAAGCAGCAGCAGGGCGCCCACGAGGATCATGCCCTCCAGCTCGAAGCCGTGGCTGGCCACGAAGATGGAGGTGAAGGACCCGGTGGTCAGGGACGCGCCGAGCATGTCGAGCACCACGAGCGCGGAGACGATGGTGGTTGCGGCGCCCAGGATCAGCAGCCCGCCGCCGACCAGCTCGACGACCGAGGCGTACGCGGCGGATACCTGCGGCAGGGGCACGCCCATCTTGGCGAACGCACCGGAGGTGCTGTCGAAGCCGTAGCCGAACAGTTTCTGGGCGCCGTGCGCGACCAGAACCACGCCGAGCAGGACGCGGGCGACGAGCAGGGCGACATCCCTGACGGGGCCGGACAGTGGGCGCAGCATGAAGACGAACCTCCGAGGTAGGTGAGAGTTAAACTATTTTTACTGAGGATACTCGCTCGTTCGAATTTGAACAACTTGCTGATGATTCGCAGTCCGGACCGGCCCCGACCAGGTCGGTAGCCGCGCTGATCAGTCGTGGCTACGCTCGGCGGCGGCCCAGGTTCCGGTCCCAGCTGAGAGAGACCTAGATGACGCGGAGTATCGACCTGCTCGACCCGTCGACCGAGGTCGTGATCGAGACGGTACCGCTGATCTCGGTCGAGGAGACCGACGCCGCCGTGAACCGGGCGGTGTCCGCGCAGCGGGACTGGGCCGAGCTCGCCCCGGCGGACCGGGCCAGGCTGCTGCGCCGGTTCGCCGCCGCCGTGGACGGCGACCTGGAGAACCTGGCGCGCCTCGAGGTGCGCAACGCGGGGCACACCATCGGCAACGCGCGCTGGGAGGCCGGCAACGTCCGCGACGTGCTCAACTACTTCTCGGCGGCGCCGGAGCGGCTCTCCGGTCGACAGATCCCGGTGGCCGGCGGTGTGGACCTCACCTTCAAGGAGCCGATCGGCGTCGTCGGCGTCATCGTGCCGTGGAACTTCCCGATGCCGATCGCCGGCTGGGGTTTCGCGCCCGCGCTCGCCGCCGGCAACGCCGTGCTGCTCAAGCCGGCCGAGCTCACCCCGCTGACCGCGCTGCGACTGGCCGAACTGGCACTGGAGGCCGGGCTGCCCGAGTACGTGTTCCAGGTGCTGCCCGGCGCCGGCCCGGTCGTCGGTACCCGGTTCGTCAGCCATCCCCAGGTCCGCAAGGTCGTCTTCACCGGTTCGACCAGGGTCGGCAAGGAGATCCTGCGAGGCTGCGCCGAGCAGATCAAGCGGGTCACCCTCGAACTCGGCGGCAAGAACGCGAACATCGTCTTCGCCGACGCCGACCTGGAACGTGCCGCGGCCTCGGCGCCCGGCGCGGTCTTCGACAACTCCGGGCAGGACTGCTGCGCGCGGTCCCGCATCCTGGTCCAGCGCAGCGTCTACGACCGGTTCATGGCGCTGCTCGAACCGGCGGTGGCCGCCGTCCGGGTCGGCGACCCGAGCGACCCGAGCACCGACATGGGCCCGCTGATCTCGGCCGCGCACCGGGACAAGGTGAACTCGTACCTGTCCGGCAACGGCGCGGTAGCGTTCCGAGGCAGCGTGCCGGACGGTCCCGGCTACTGGGTGGCCCCGACGGTGCTGGCGCCGGGTCAGCTGGACTCGCCGGCCTGGCGGGAGGAGATCTTCGGGCCGGTGGTCGGGGTGGTGCCGTTCGAGGACGAGGCCGAGGCGGTCGCGCTGGCCAACGACACCGAGTACGGCCTGTCCGGCAGCATCTGGACGGAGAACGTCGGCCGGGCGCTGCGGGTGAGTCGGGCCGTGCAGGCCGGCAACCTGTCGGTCAACTCGCACTCCTCGGTGCGCTACTCGACGCCGTTCGGTGGGTTCAAACAGTCCGGGCTGGGCCGCGAGCTGGGGCCGGACGCCGTCGACAGCTTCACCGAGACCAAGAACGTCTTCATCTCCACGGGGGAGTAGCAGTGAAGTTCGCAATCGCCATCCCGCAGTTCGTCGAGGACGGCAGCTTCGACCCGGCCGCGCTGCGCGAGTTCCTGCGTGCCGCCGAGGAGTTCGGCTTCGAGAGCGGCTGGACCCAGGAGCAGGTACTCGGTTCGATGCCCAGTCTGAGCCCACTGGAGACGATGGCGTACGCGGCCGCCTGCACCGAGCGGTTGCGGCTGGGCTGCGTGGTGTTCGTACTGCCACTGCACACCCCGGTGCACCTGGCCAAGAGCCTGGCCAGCCTGGACCAGCTCAGCCGCGGCCGCCTCGAGATCGGCGTCGGCACCGGCGGCCGGGGCCGGATGTTCAGTGCCTTCGGGAGCACCCCGGACGGGCTGGTGGCCCGGTTCAACGAGGGGTTGGAGCTGATGAAGAAGCTCTGGACCGAGCCGCGGCTGACCTTCGAAGGGCGGTTCTGGCAGCTCGACGGCGTGTCGATGGAGCCGAAGCCGTTCCAGAAGCCGTATCCGCCGATCTGGTTCGGTGGCAGTGCCCCGGCCGCGCTGCGCCGCGCGGTCCGGCACGGCGACGGGTTCTTCGGTGCCGGTTCGCAGACCACCGAGCAGTTCGCCGGGCAGGTGCTGGCGGTGCGGGAGGCGCTGGCCGAGCAGGGTAAGGACCCGGCCACGTTCCGGATCGCGAAGCGCGTCTACATCGGCGTGGGCGAGGAGGGCGTGCGGCAGCGGGTCACCGACACCCTGCGCCGGATCTACCCGCACGCCGGGCCGGAGATCGGGGCGGTGGCGGTGGCCGGCCCGCCGGACGAGTGCGCCGAGGAGCTGCGCGCGGTGGCCGCCGCCGGCGCCGAGCTGATCCTGCTCAACCCGGTGTTCGACGAGGCCGAGCAGATGCACCGCCTCGCCACCGAGGTGGTCCCGCAACTGGCCGACGGGTAGGCGCCTTCTGAAGAGGCGGGCTCAGAAGAAGCCGTCGCGCCCATTCACCGAGGGCGGGCGCGTGGCGCGATGGCCCAGGTCGGCGCTGATGTCCCCGGCGGTGCTCAGCAGCAGCGGCACCACCTCGGTCCGCAGCCGGTCCAGGTCGGTCCGTCCGCTGGACGTCGAGGAGGCGAGCGCGGCCACCACGCTGCCGGTCTGGTCCCGGACCGGGGCGGACACCGAGATCAACCCGTCCTCCAGCTCACCGGCCACCAGCGCGTAGCCCAGCTCGCGGACCTCGCGCAGCGCGGCCTGGAACGCCACCGGATCGGTGATGGTCCGCTCGGTCAGCCGGCGCAGGCCGGACTCGGCGATCACCCGCTCGATCACCGGCGCCGGCGCCCAGGCCAGTAGTGCACGGCCCATCGAGGTGGCGTGTGCCGGCACCCGGGTGCCGATGGACACGTTGATGCTCATGATCCGGCGCACCGGGACGCGGGCGACGTAGACCACGTGCGCCCCGTCCAGCGCGGCCAGCGAGGCGGACTCGTGGGTCAGCTCGGCGAGCGCGAGCAGGTGCGGCTGAGCGAGCTCGATCATCGCGTTGGACGCCGAGTAGTGCTGCCCGATGCTGAGCACTCTCGGGGTCAGCCGCCACCGGCCGTCGGCGCCGGTCACGTACCCCAGCCGCTGCAGGGTGAGCAGCAGCCGCCGCACCGCCGGGCGGGACAGGTTCGTCGCGGCGGCCAGCTCGGCGAGCGTCGGGTTGGCCAGCTCCTCGTCGAAAGCGAGCAACACCGCGAAGCCCCGTTCCAGGCTCTGCACGAAGTCGCGGTCGCCGCTCGTATTGGCTGGGCCCGTATTGGCTGGGCCCGCGGCTGGGCCGTCCGTTCCAGCCGTAGTCATCGACGGCATTGTTGTCGACCCCTCTTGACAGCACACGTGACCTACCGCACTCTGACTTCTGAACGCAGAGCGAACAGAGTGTACGCACAGCGTACATCGACTATCAAGCACCGGTCGGGAACGAAGCACAAGGGGACGACAATGGCCGTCGATCCACGAGAGCTGCGCAGCTGCCTCGGGCACTTCGCCACCGGCGTCACGGTGATCACCTGCGACGGGGACGGCAGCCCGCACGGGGCGACCGTGAACGCGTTCAGCGCCATCTCCCTGGATCCGCCGCTGGTGCTCGTCTCGCTGGACCGCAAGTCCAGGGCCTGCAAGTACCTGGACGGCAAGCCGTTCACGGTGAACGTGCTGACCGAACCGCAGGACGACGTTGCCCTGCACTTCGCCGGCCGGCCGATGAGCAGCGGGCCGGAGTGGGCGCCGACCGAGGCCGGCCGGGCGCCCCGGCTGCGTGGGTCGCTGGCGTGGATCTCGTGCGACCCGTGGCGCAGCTACGACGGCGGCGACCACGTGCTCTACCTCGGCCAGGTGCGGGAGTTCGAGTACCGCACCGAGGACCCGCTGGTGTTCTACCTCGGCTCGTTCCGCCATCTCGGCCGGGCCTTCGAGACCGTTCCCTGGCTGGAATCCGGCGACTGCCCCGGCATCTCCTGGTTCGCGCCCGCCACCACCTGAGTCAGATCCCGATGCAAAGGAGCACGGAGTGACTGCCCAGCCCGAACAGCAGGAGAAGCCGGAGACCCGGACCACCCGTCCGTTCACCGGCGCGGAGTACATCGAGAGCATCCGCGACGGCCGTGAGGTGTTCATCTACGGGGAGAAGGTCAAGGACGTAACCGAGCACCCCGCGTTCCGCAACTCCGTGCGCACCACCGCGCGGCTCTACGACGCGCTGCACGACCCGGCCCAGCAGGGCGTGCTCACCGCCCCCACCGACACCGGCAGTGACGGGTTCACCCACCCGTTCTTCCGTACCCCGCGCAGCCGGGAGGACCTGGTCGCCGACCGCGACGCGATCGCGGCGTGGGCCCGGATGACCTACGGCTGGATGGGCCGCAGCCCGGACTACAAGGCCGCGTTCCTGGGCACCCTCGGCGCGAACTCGGAGTTCTACGAGCCGTTCGCGGCCAACGCTCGCCGCTGGTACACCGAGTCGCAGGAGAAGGTCCTCTACTGGAACCACGCGATCATCAACCCGCCGGTGGACCGGGACCGCAACCCCGACGAGGTGCGCGACATCTTCATGCACGTCGAGGAGGAACGGGACGACGGCCTGATCGTCTCCGGCGCGAAGGTGGTGGCCACCGGCTCGGCGATCACCCACTACAACTTCATCGCGCACTACGGACTGCCGATCAAGAAGCGGGAGTTCGCGCTGGTCTGCACGGTGCCGATGGGCGCCCCGGGCATGAAGCTGATCTGCCGCAACTCCTACGCCGCGGTGGCCAACTCGACCTCCACGCCGTTCGACTACCCGCTCTCCTCCCGGTTCGACGAGAACGACACGATCTTCATCCTGGACAAGGTCAAGATCCCCTGGGAGAACGTCTTCATCTACGGCGACGCCGAAAAGGCCAGCACATTCTTCCCCGGCTCCGGGTTCCTGCACCGCTTCACCTTCCACGGGGTGACCCGGCTGGCGGTCAAGCTGGACTTCATCGCGGGCCTGCTGATGAAGGGCGTCGAGGTCACCGGCACCAAGGACTTCCGAGGCATCCAGACCCGGGTCGGCGAGGTCATCGGCTGGCGCAACATGTTCTGGGCGCTGTCCGACGCGATGGCCGCGAACCCGGACCAGTGGATCGACGGTGCGGTGCTGCCGCACCTGGACTACGGGCTGGCCTACCGCTGGTTCATGACCATCGGCTACCCGAGGGTGCGGGAGATCATCCTGCAGGACCTGGGCAGCGGGCTGATCTACCTGCCGTCGCACGCGAAGGACTTCTCCTCGCCGGAGCTGCGGCCCTACCTGGACAAGTACGTGCGCGGCTCGAACGGCTACGACTCGGTGGAACGGGTCAAGCTGATGAAGCTGATCTGGGACTCGGTGGGTTCCGAGTTCGGCGGCCGGCACGAGCTCTACGAGCGCAACTACTCGGGCAACCACGAGGGTGTGCGCGCCGAGCTGCTGTTCGCCGCCGAGCAGTCCGGCGCCGCCGCCGCCATGAAGGGCTTCGCCGAGCAGTGCATGGCGGAGTACGACCTGGACGGCTGGACCACGCCCGACCTGCGCAACAACGACTACGCCTCGATCTTCCCGAGCTGATCTTCCCGAGCGAACCACCACCACAGGGAGAAGCCATGACCTCCACCGAACAGAAGTCACCGAGCGCGGCGGGCTCCGGCGCGTCCGCGACCGAGGTGTTCCGGGCCAGCCGCGCGTCGACCGATGCCGAGGGCGCTGTTGCCGCCGAACGGGTCGACGAGGTGGCCCGCGCGGTGCTGACGGCCGTGCACGACGTGATCCGCGAGAAGGACGTCAGCTACCCGGAGTTCCAGGCCGTGAAGCAGTGGCTGATGGACGTCGGCGAGGGCGGCGAGTGGCCGCTGTTCCTGGACGTGTTCGTCGAGCACGTCGTCGAGGAGGTCGCCGCGCGCACCCAGCAGGGCACCGTGGGCACCATCCAGGGGCCGTACTACGTGCCCGACCAGCAGCGGCTGCCCTCGCCCGCCGCGCTGCCGACCCGCCCGGACGAGAAGGGCGACACGCTGGTGTTCTCCGGCCGGGTCGTGGACCTGGACGGGAACCCGGTCGCCGGCGCCGAGCTGGACATCTGGCACGCCGACGGGCAGGGCTACTACTCCGGGTTCGCGCCGGGCATCCCGGCCGGCAACCTGCGCGCCGTGGTGGTGGCCGACGACGCGGGCCGGTTCGAGATCACCACCGTGGCGCCGGCGCCGTACCAGATCCCGACCGAGGGGCCGACCGGCAAGCTGATCGCCGCCGCCGGCTGGCACCCGTGGCGCCCGGCGCACCTGCACCTGTTCGTGCAGGCCCCGGGCTACCGCAGGATCACCACGCAGCTGTACTTCCAGGGCGGCGACTGGCTCGACGACGACGTCGCCGAGGCCACCAAGCCCGAGCTGGTGCTCGATCCGCAACGGGGCGACGACGGCCGGCTGCACTCCGAGTACGACTTCGTGCTCGAGCCCGCCTGAGTGACCCTGCCCGACCCGGCCTTCGCGTGCCGAGGGCCGGGTCGGCCCCGGAACGGAGAGAACTGATGAGTGAGCTTCGGATCGACGCCGTCGAGACGGTCATCCTGGACATCCCGCTGCGCCGCCCGCACCGGTTCGCCCGGGTAGGCATGCGCGCCCAGCCGGTGCTGCTGGTGTTCCTGCGCACCGCCGGCGGGGTCACCGGGGTGGGGGAGGGCACCGTGCCGGGCGGGCCGTGGTGGGGCGGCGAGTCGGTCGAGACCATGCAGGTGATCATCGAGCGGTACGTCGCGCCGCTGCTGCTGGGCCGGCACGTCGACGACATCGCCGCGATCAGCCGCGACATCAACGACGTGGTGGCGGCCAACCTCTACGCCAAGGCCGCCGTCGAGGTCGCGCTGCACGACGCCTGGGCACGTTGCCTCGGCGTGCCGGTGCACACGCTGCTCGGCGGCCTGGCCCGCACATCTGTCCCGGTCACCTGGGCACTGGGCACCGAGCCCGCCGCGGTCGTGGTGGAGGAGGCGCTGAGCAAGCTGGACGCCGGGCTGCACCACAGCTTCAAGCTCAAGATGGGCGCTGTCGAGCCGGCGGAAGACGTGGCCAGGGTGTGCACGGTCACGGAGAAGCTGCGCGGGGCGGCCGGCGTGCGGGTGGACATCAACGCCCGGTGGGACCGGCTGACCGCGCTGACCTACCTGCCCCGGCTGGCCGAGGCGGGGGTGGAGATGGTCGAGCAGCCGGTGCCCGGCGCGGAGTTCGAGGCGCTGGCGGAGATCAACCGCGCGCTGCCGATCCCGGTGATGGCCGATGAGAGCCTGCGCACGCCGACCGACGCGCTGCGGCTGGCGTCGTTGCGCGCGGCCGACATCTTCTCGCTCAAGACGACGAAGTCCGGCGGCCTGCGGGCCACCAGGGCGATCGCCGAGATCGCGGCGGCGGCCGGCATCCCGTGCCACGGCGGCACCGCGATCGAAGGCCCGGTCGGCACCGCCGCGACACTGCACCTGGCCTGCGCCGCCCCGGCGGTGACCTGGGGCAGCGAGCTGTTCGGGCCGCTGCTGATGCGCGAGGAGCTGTTGACCACGCCGCTGCGCTACGCCGACGGTTCGCTGCACCTGCCGACCGGCCCCGGGCTCGGCATCGAGCTCGACCCGGCCGCCGTCCGCGCCTTCACCCGATCCTGAGCCGACCCCGGAGCTGACATGCTGTTCCACGTCCGGATGGACGTCGCCATCCCGCGCGACCTGGACCCCGCCGTGCGGGACGAGCTGATCGCCACCGAGAAGGCCCGCGCGCTGGAGCTGCAGCGCGAGGGCACCTGGGTACACCTGTGGCGGATCGTCGGGCACTACAGCAACTTCAGCGTGTTCGACGTCGGGTCCACCGACGAGCTGCACGAGCTCCTCTGGTCGCTGCCGCTGTTCCCGTTCATGACCGTCCAGGTCACCCCGCTGGCCCGGCACCCGTCGTCCCTGGCCGCCCAGGGCTGACGCCGTGAGTGGCGAGTGGCCCTATCGGACCGCTCGCCACTCACGACTCCCGGTGCGTGCGGGCATTCAGGCAGTTGGTCAGGGCGGTGTCCAGGATGGAGATGGCGAGGTCGATCTCCTCGGTGGTGATGGTCAGCGGCGGGGCCAGCCGCAGGCAGTTGCGCTGCGAGCCGTCGCCCTTGACGATGTTCATCGAAAGGCCCAGCCGCAGGCACTCCGCGGTGACGGCCGCGCCTAGCTCGTTGGCCGGCTCCTTGGTGCCCCGGTCCTCGACCAGCTCGAGGCCGACCAGCAGACCACGCCCGCGCACGTCACCGATCTGCTCGTGGCGCTCCTGCAGCTCGCGCAGCCGGTCGGTGAGGTAGCCGCCGAGCTTCGCTGCCCGGTCGACCAGGTTCTCCTCGGCGAGCACGTCCAACACGGCGAGCCCGGCGGCGGCCGGCATCGGGTCGGACACGTGGGTGGTGATGTGCAGGAAGCCGTTGTCGATCGCGCGCTGCTCGATCGCCGCGCTGGTGACCGTCGCGCCCAGCGGCACGCCGCCGCCGAGGGTCTTGGACACGGTGAGGATGTCCGGCACCACGCCGTCCTGCTCGAAGGCGAACATCGAGCCGACCCGGCCGAACCCGGTCTGCGCCTCGTCGACGATGAGCAGCATGTCGCGCTCCTCGCACTTGGTCTTGGCGGCGCGCAGGTAACCGTCCGGCAGCGGGATGATGCCGCCGGTGGACAGCACCGGCTCGACGACCATCGCGGCCAGCGAGCCGACCGAAGTCTGGTCGACCAGCTCGAACCCGACGTCCAGACAGGTCATGTCGCAGGACAGCGCGCAGTGCCGGATCGGGCAGCGGTACTCGTACGGCGCCGGCACCGCGAAGCTGCCGGGCATCAGCGGCCCGTTGCCCTTGTGCCCCATCGAGAAGGTGATCGAGTTGGTGCCGGCGAGCAGCCCGTGGAAGCTGCGGGTCAGACCGACCATCTCGAACTTGCCGGTGGCGGCCTTGGCGAGCCGGAACGCGACCTCGTTGGTCTCGGAGCCCGTGTTCAGCAGTATCGAGCGTTCCAGCGGCTCGGGCAGCAGCTCGGCGAGGCGCCTGGCCAGCTCCAGTACGTCCTCGTTGACCATCCACGAGTTCAGGTGGATGACCTCGCGCAGCGACCGCTCGATCGCCGCGACGATCCTCGGGTGGTTGTGCCCGAGCGTGGAGCTGATCTGGCCGGAGGTGAAGTCCAGGATCCGCTGGCCGTCCTTCGTGATCACCCAGGCGCCCTGGGCGCTCTCGACCACAAACGGTGCGAAATCGCCGGCGTAGCGGATCAGGAACCGCATACGATCGTCAGTCATGGCGAGGATACTAGACGAAGGAGCGAGTAAACCGTACATAGTGTGGCCTTTGTAGGATCACGCGACCACTAAGCTGGACGTTGCCGAGCCCAGGAGGGGACCCTATGGGCACTTCCACCGAAGGACAGCCGGCCCGGGCGCTCACGGCCGAGGTGCCGCCCGAGGTGACGTCTCGGCCGGACGAGGCGCTCGGCCGGCACATCCGCACCGCGCGGACCGCGCACAACCTCACGCTGGAGCAGTTGGCGGAGCGCACCGGCCTGTCCCGCAGCTATCTCAGCAACGTCGAGCGCAACGTCAACAGCCCGACGATCAGCACCCTGCGCACGATTCTGGACGCCCTCGGGGTGTCGCTGGCGCAGATGTTCCGCACCGTCGAGGGGGAGCGGACCCTCGTCGTCCGCCCGGCGGAACGGGTGGAGATCGCCCGGACCGGCAACGACCAGGTCCGCTACGAGCTGCTCAACCCCAACCCCACCGGCCGGCTGGAAATGCTGATCATGAAGGTCGCCCCCGGCGCATCGTCCGGCCTGCTGCCGCACACCCACGTCGGCGAGGAGGTCGGCTTCATGGTCAGCGGCCGGCTCCGGTACTGGGTCGACGGCATCAGCTACGAGCTGTCCGCCGGCGACTCGATCAACTACGAGTCGTCCCGCCCGCACCGCTACGAGAACCCCGGCGACGAGACCGCCGTCAGCGTCTGGGCCCTGACCCCGCCCAGCTTCTAACGCTCGCCCTAGTGGACCGGCGCCTCGAGGTTCCAGCGGCCCTCGGGGAGCAGTTCCAGGTGGTGGGTATGCAAGGCGTTCAGCGTGCTGCGGTGCCCGATGCTGAACAGCGTGCAGTCGGGAAGCTGTTCGCGGATGAGGGTGTACAGGGTGAATTCGAGGCCCTCGTCGAGGGACGAGGTCGACTCATCCAGGAACGCCACCTGGGGCCGGTTGACCAGGATGCGGGCGAACCCGATGCGCTGCTGCTCGCCCGGGGACAAGATGCGCCACCACTGGTTCTCCTCGTCGACCGAGTCCGTCAGGTGGCCGAGGAACACCTGTCCGAGGACCTCGCGAGCCCGCTCCGTGGTGACGAACTCGGGCGGTTCGGGATAGGCCATCGCGGTGCGCAGGCTGCCGAAAGGCAGGTAGGGCTGCTGGGAGAGGAAGAGCGACCTCGCGTCGGTGGGCCGGCTCACCGAACCCGTGGCGTGCGGCCAGAACCCCGCGAGGCTGCGGAGCAGGCTGGTCTTCCCGGTGCCGGATCCTCCGTGCACGACCAACGCATCGCCGGACTCGAGGTCGAGAGACAGGTTCTCCACGAGCGTGCGGCCGTCCGGGCGGCGCACCGTCAGGTCACGGATCGCGACCCCGTCGGTGCGGTCCTCCGTGGGGACGACGGGGAGTGCCTGTGCTTCGGCGTTCACGTCGAGCAGGCCGGTGAGGCGGTCCAATGTGGCGCGGTAGGCGGCGAATGTGTCGTACGAGTTACGGAAGAACGACAGCGAGTCGTGCACATTGCTGAAGGCACTGGTGGCCTGGGTCAGGTCGCCCAGCTTGATGGCGCCGCTGAAGAACCGGGGGGCGAGGACGAGAAACGGGAAGATGTTGGCGGTCTGGGTTATCGCGAAGTTGAATCCCTGGAACTTGACGCCTCGGAAGATGAGCGCCCAGTAGTTCTGCATGATCGCGCCGAACCGGCTGAGCAGCGTTCTTCTCTCGACCTGTTCGCCGCCGTAGAGGGCGATGTTCTCCGCGTTGTCCCGCATCCGTACCAGGGCGTACCGGAACGAAGCGGTGAACCTCTCGTTGAGGAAGTTCAGTCGCACCAGCGGATGGCCGATCTTGAACGCTACGACCGTGGCGATGATGACGTAGAGGTAGGTGATGAGGGTCATCGCGCGCGGAATCTCGACGCCGAGGACCGTGAGCGGCCCGGACAGTTCCCACAGGATGACGGTGAACGACACCAGGGAGACTATGGAGTTGACCGCGCCGACCGCCAGGTCCTGAGAACTGTTGGCAAACGTGGTGATGTCCTCCTGGATGCGCTGGTCGGGGTTATCGACCGGTTCCGAGGTGAACTCTCCCCGGTAGTAGGCATCCCCCTTGATCCAGTCACCGATGAGGGAATCGGTCATTGCCGTGCGCCAATGCAGAACAAATACGCTGGTCACAAAGTACGAGAGCATGACTTCAAAAATGTTGATGATCGCAATGATCGCGAAGATGCCCATGTAGCGGAGGAATGCGCTGCTGTTGAGCTCCTGAAGCGCGGTGTAGATCCCGTTCGAGGCGTAGGTGACCAGCACAGAAATTCGTACCGAGAATATGGCCATGAGCAGCATGAACGCAAACGTGGCAATGGGTCGGCAGCTCAGCCAGGTCCGGCCGGGGCGGAAGTAGGGCCAGGCCAGTCGGGCGAACTGCCGTCCCCAGCGGGTGAAGCGCATCAATAGCCAGGCGACCAGGGCGAACCCGGCAGCTGTGACCGCGAATACCCACAGCACCCACCAGATGCTGTTCAGCACCTGGTTATTCCAGTCGAACGAATCAGGCACCGGGCACTCCTAAGGTTCAACTCTGGGAATGCTTCGGAGCATACCGGCAGGTCGGATAGCCGATTCTCAGGCCTTGACAGTGGGCGGATACCCAGGCACGTCAGTGCGCGTGCGGGCCCTCTCGGTGGACCGGGCCGTGGGTGTCGGCGCAGTGCCGTTCGGCCAGTGGCAATAGCTGCGCGTCGGCCGGTGTCGGGTCGGCCGACGGGCCGGCGTGGTCGACCTGCAGCGTCGTGTGGGTGATCGAGTAGTCGTCGGCCAGGAGCTGTTCGAGATCGCGGCGCAGTCCGTGACAGTCGGTGCCCACCTCGACCAGGACGTGCGCGGAGAGTGCGGTCTGCCCCGACGTGATCTGCCAGACGTGCAGGTCGTGTACCTCGTTGACGTTCGGTAGTGCCACCAGTCGGTCGCCGAGCGAGTCGGGGTCGACCCCGCTGGGCGCCGCTTCGAGGAAGATCCGGCCGGCGTCGCGGACCAGCCCGGTACCGGCCCGCAGCATCAGCACGACGACGACCAGCGAGGCGATGGCGTCCGCCCGGGCGAAGCCGGTGAGCAGCACGACCAGGCCGGCCACGGCGGTGGCGATGAATCCGTACAGATCGGTCAGGATGTGCTGGAACGCGCCCTCGATGTTGAGGCTGGAGCGGTTGGCCTTGCTGATCGCCCAGGCCGCCGCCACGTTGACCACGATGCCCACCCCGGCGGTGATCAGGACCAACCCGCCGGCGACCGGGCCCGGGTCGATCAACCGCCGGATCGCCTCGTAGGTCAGCCAGACCGAGAGCAGCAGCAGCGTCAGCCCGTTGGCTTGCGCGGACAGGATCTCGGTGCGCCGCAGGCCGTAGGTGAAGATCCCCCGGGCCGGCCGCGCGGACAGCCGCATCGCGATCAGGGCGAGCACGATCGAGGCGGCGTCGGTGAGCATGTGGGCGGCGTCGGACAGCAGCGCCAGCGAGTGCGCCACGATCCCGACGACAACCTCGCCGACCAGGAACGTCGAAATCAGTGCCAGAGCGATGCTCAGCCAGCGGCGGTCCGCGTCCGCGGCGACGCCGTGGCCGTGGCCGTGGCCTGTGCCGGAGCTGTCGCTCGAGCCGTGGTCGTGGCCGTGGTCTTTCCCGTGGCCACTTTCGTGGTCATGGGTCTGACTCGCGTTCGTCGTCACGCCAGCTCCCCGCCAACAATAGATGCGTATCTCTGCATGTATTTGGAACCAGCTTACCGCCAGTTGCTGGCAGCTCGGCAAGCGCTATCACCCATCCCGTGTTGCCGGTCGTCGGGACGTGCGACGGAGGCGGGCGGGCGTGGTGGTGGACGTCGGCGTGCTCGCTGACTGCCGTCGGCGCCCTGCTCGGCGCGGCCGGTTACGGCACGGTGGCCTGGCGGGTCCCGCCGGCCCGGCGCTGCTGTTGGGCCGTTGGCGCACGAGGCTCCGATAGGAGTGCCGTCGCGGAGCAGTCCGGGTAGCGTGCACGGGGTGCCGACCCGACCTGCTGCTTTCCAGCGTCTCGCCATTGTCAACCGGGGCGAGCCGGCCATGCGACTGATCAACGCGGTGCGCGAGTGGAACGCCGAGAACTGGGTGCCCGGCGGCCCGGAGCCGCTGCGCACGATCGCGGTGTACACCTCCGTCGACCGGCGGGCGATGTTCGTGCGGGAGGCCGACGAGGCGGTGTTGATCGGTCCCGGGGAGGACGCCGCCGAGTCGTTCGGCGCGAACCCGTACCTGGACTACGCGGAGCTGGAGCGCGCACTGCGTGCCTGCCGGGCCGACGCGGTGTGGCCGGGCTGGGGTTTCGTCTCGGAGAAGGCCGAGTTCGTCGAGCTGTGTGACCGGCTGGGCATCGTGTTCGTCGGGCCGTCCGCCGAGGTGATGCGGATGCTCGGCGACAAGATCGAGTCGAAGCGGCTGGCGGAGCGGGTCGGGGTGCCCTTGGCGCCTTGGAGCGGGGGGCCGGTGGCCGATCTGGCCGAGGCCCGCGAGCACGCGGAGCGGATCGGTTACCCGCTGATGGTCAAGGCCACCGCGGGCGGCGGCGGCCGGGGCATCCGGCTGGTGAACGCGCCGGAGGAGCTGGCCGAGTTGTTCGAGCGGGCCAGCTCGGAGGCGGCGAAGACGGCCGGTGACGCCACGGTGTTCCTGGAGAAGGCCATCCGGGGCGGCCGGCATGTCGAGGTGCAGGTGGTCGCGGACGGCGCCGGCGGCGTCTGGACGCTGGGTATCCGGGACTGCAGTGTGCAGCGGCGCAACCAGAAGGTGCTCGAGGAGTCGGCGTCCACCGCGCTGGACGCCGAGCAGGAGCAGCTGTTGCGGCGCAGTGCCGCCGAGCTGGTGCGGGCGGCCGGCTACGTCAACGCGGGCACCGTGGAGTTCCTGTACGAGCCGAAGGAGCGGCTGCTGTCGTTCCTCGAGGTGAACACCCGGCTGCAGGTGGAGCACCCGGTCACCGAGGCCACCACCGGCGTGGACATCGTCAAGCTGCAGCTGCATGTGGCCGGCGGTGGCCGGCTGGACGAGATCGCCGCCGAGACGCCGCCCTCGTCCGGCCACGCCATCGAGGCCCGGCTGACCGCCGAGGACCCGGAGCGCGGGTTCGCCCCGGCGCCGGGTCTGATCGAGCACCTGGTGCTGCCCAGCGGGCCGGGCATCCGGGTCGACACCGGGGTGGCGGCCGGCGACGTGATCCCGCCGCAGTACGACTCCATGATCGCGAAGGTGATCGCCTGGGGCCGCGACCGGGACGAGGCGCGGGCCCGGCTGCACCGCGCACTGCGCCAGACCGCCGCGGTGATCGACGGCGGCACCACGAACAAGGCGTTCCTGCTCGACCTGCTGGACCGTCCCCAGGTGCGCAAGGGCGAGTTCGACACCACCTGGCTGGACACCATGATGGCCGACGGCTACACGCCGCCGCGCCGCCTGGACATCGCGCTGCTGGCCACCGCGGTCGAGGCGCACGCCGCGCACGTGGACCGCCAGCGGGACCGGCTGTTCAACTCCGCCGAGCGCGGCCGCCCCGAGGTCGGCCACGAGACCTGGCACCAGGTGGACGTGCGCGCCGGCGGCGAGGCCTACCGGCTGCGGGTGGCCCGGACCCGCCCGGCCCGCTACCGGGTGGTGCTGGACGCCTCACCGCACAGCACCGCCGCGACGGCGGTCGACGTGGACGTGGAGCGGTCCGGCCGCTTCGAGCGGCGGCTCACGGTGGGTGGGCGGAGCTACTCCGTGCTCTCGGTGACGCAGGGCCCGGACTACCTGGTCGAGGTGGACGGCGCGGTGCACCGGATCTCCGGCGGCGAGGTCGGGCTGCTGCGCGCGCCGGCGCCGGCGATGGTGGTCGCGGTGCCGGTGTCGGCCGGTGACCACGTCGCCGAGGGCGACGTGCTCGCGGTGGTCGAGTCGATGAAGCTGGAGACCGCGCTGCGCGCTCCGGTGTCCGGGCGGGTCGCCGAGGTGTTGGTGCCGGCGAACACCCAGGTGGAGGCCGGTACCAAGCTCGTCCGGCTGGAACCCGACCCCGAGGCCGGCGCGGCGGATGCCGCGGAGAGCTCCGACCGCGTGGACCTGGAGGCGCTGCGGGCCGGGTCCGCGGCCGAGCTCGAACCGGCCGGGGCCGCCGCCGACGCGCTGGCCGCGCTGCGCGCGCTGGTGCTCGGCTTCGACATCGACGAGGGTGAGGCGCGGCCGCTGCTGGCCGGGCTGGACACCGCCCGGGGGCAGCTGGAGCCCAGCGATCCGAGGGTGCTGGCCGGCGAGACCGCGGTGCTGCGCATCTTCGCCGACCTCTCCGCGCTGTCCCGCAACCGCAGGGTGTCCGACGGTGCCGGTGCGCTGGAGGCCGACGCCTCCGCGGTGGACGCCGAGGCGGCCCGCAACCCGCAGGAGTATCTCTACGCCTACCTGCGCACCCGCGACGCCGAGGCGGAGGGGCTGCCCGAGTCGTTCCGGATCCGACTGCGCCGGGCGCTGGTGCACTACGGCATCACCGACCCGGAGCCGACCGAGGCGAACGTCGAGCTCGGCCCGGCGCTGTACCGGATGTTCCTGGCGCACCGCAGGGCTGTCGCGCACGCCCCGGTCGTCGCCGAGCTGCTGCAGTGGCGGCTGCGGCACCCGGACTCGCTGCCCGAGGATGCGCGCGAGGGCTACCGGCAGGTGCTGGACCACCTGGTCACGGCCACCCAGCTGCGCCACCCGATCGTCGGTGACCTCGCCCGCCAGGTCCGCTACCGGCTCTTCGACGCCCCGCTGATCGCCGCCGCCAGGGCCCAGGTGCAGCGCGAGGTGCGCGACGAGCTGGACCACCTGGACGCCGAGCCGATCGCCAGGGCCGCCCAGATCGACGCACTGGTGGGCTCCGGCGAGCCGATCCTGAGCGCCTTCGGCGACCGGCACCACGCGGCGATGCTCGAGGTGATGACCCGGCGCTACTACCGGATCCGGCCGCTCGAACAGTTCGCCATCGTCGAGCACGGCGGCCGCCCGCTGCTGACCGCCGAGTACGAGCAGGACGGCCAGCCGTGCGCCGTGCTGGCCACCGTGGTCGACAGCACGGCCGGCACGGAGGACCCCACGGCGCCGGTCACGGTGTCTACCGACCTGAACCAGATGGTGGCCGCGCTGCCCTCTGGGCGCACCGCGCTGATCGACCTCTACGTCACCTCCGACGACTCGTCCGGCGTCGAGCCGGATGCCAGGGCCGGGCGGATCCGGGCTCGGCTCGGCCTGATCCCGGAGGCGGTCGGCAGGGTCGCCGTCGCGGTCCGCCGACCGGACGGCGAGTACAGCGGCCCGACCTGGTTCACCTTCCTGCGCGGTCCGGACGGCGAGCCGGTCGAGGACACCACGCTGCGCGGGCTGCACCCGATGGTGGCCGAGCGCCTCGGGCTGTGGCGGCTGACCGGGTTCCGGCTGAGCAAGCTGCCCTCCACGCCGGACGTGCACCTGTTCCGGGCGCAGGGCCGCGAGGTGGCGCAGGACCAGCGGCTGATCGCGATGGCCGACGTCCGCGACCTGACCACGGTGCGCGACGAAGCCGGCCGGGTCCGGGGCGTGCCGCAGTTCGAGCACATGCTGGACGCCTGCCTCAACAGCCTCCGGGCGGCCCGCTCGGCGGATCCGGCGCTGGCCAAGCTGGCCTGGAACCGGGTGCTGCTCTACGTGTGGCCGGTGGTGGACATCCCGCTGACCGAGCTGGACGAGGTGGTCCGGTCGCTGGCGCCGCGCTCGGAGGGACTGGGCCTCGAGCAGGTGATGGTGCAGTTCCGGGCCGCCGGGATCGACGGGGCCGGCGCCGAGCCGCGCGAGCTGATGCTGCGGATGTCCCGCCCACCGGGTGCCGGGCTGACCATCCGGATCACCGACCCGCCGTTCTCCCCGCTGCGCGAGCTGGACGCCTACGCGCAGAAGGTGATCAAGGCGCGGCAGCGGGGTGCGGTGTACCCGTACGAGCTGCTGCCGCTGTTGACCCGCTCGCCGGACGTCGACGGCGCGCCGGGGCGGTTCACCGAGTACGACCTCGACGACTCGGGCAAGCCGGTGGTGGTGGACCGCGCGCCGGGTGGCAACACCGCCAACCTGGTGCTCGGTGTGGTCCGCACGGCCACCGAGCGCTACCCGGAGGGGATGACCCGGGTTGTGCTGCTGGGCGACCCGACGAGGGCACTGGGCGCGCTGGCCGAGGCGGAGTGCGCCAGGGTGCTGGCGGCGATCGAGCTGGCCCGTCAGCTGGAGGCGCCCATCGAGTGGTTCGCGGTGTCCGCCGGGGCGAAGATCTCGATGGAGTCCGGCACCGAGAACATGGACTGGATCTCCCGGGTACTGCGCGGGATCATCGAGTTCACCCAGGACGGCGGCGAGATCAACGTCGTGGTCACCGGCATCAACGTGGGCGCCCAGCCGTACTGGAACGCCGAGGCCACCATGCTGATGCACACCAAGGGCATCCTGGTGATGACCCCGGACAGCGCCATGGTGCTCACCGGAAAGCAGTCGCTGGACTACTCCGGTGGGGTGTCGGCCGAGGACAACTTCGGCATCGGCGGCTACGACCGGATCATGGGCCCGAACGGGCAGGCCCAGTACTGGGCGCCTGACCTGTCCGGCGCGGTCGACGTGCTGCTGGCGCACTACGAGCACACCTATCTCGCCCCGGGGGAGCGGTTCCCCCGCCCGGCGCCGACCACCGACCCGATCGGCCGGAACGTCGGCGATTCGCCGCACGCCGGCCCCGGCACCGATTTCACCGAGCTCGGCCAGATCTTCGCGGCCGACACCAACCGGGAGCGCAAGAAGCCGTTCGACATCCGCTCGCTGCTGCGCGGCGTCGCCGACGCGGACCATGCGCCGCTGGAACGCTGGGTGGACATGCACGACGCCGACTCGGTGGTGGTGTTCGACGCGCACCTGGGCGGACAGCCGATCTCGCTGATCGGGATCGAGTCCCGGCCGCTGCCCCGGCACGGCCGGCCGCCGGTGGACGGCCCGTCCCAATGGACCGCAGGCACGCTGTTCCCGCGTTCGTCCAAGAAGATGGCGCGGGCGATCAACGCCGCGAGCGGGAACCGGCCGCTGGTG
Source organism: Pseudonocardia sp. Cha107L01 (assembly GCF_052566575.1). NCBI lineage: Bacteria > Bacillati > Actinomycetota > Actinomycetes > Pseudonocardiales > Pseudonocardiaceae > Pseudonocardia > Pseudonocardia sp. Cha107L01. Next base: position 381,982 of record NZ_CP199579.1, on the reverse strand, counting down.
GTGCTGGCCAACCTGTCGGGGTTCGACGGGTCGCCGGAGTCGCTGCGCGGGCTGCAGCTGGAGTACGGCGCGGAGATCGGCCGGGCCGTGGTGAACTTCGAAGGACCGATCGTGTTCTGCGTGGTCTCGCGGTACCACGGCGGTGCGTTCGTGGTGTTCTCCGGGACGCTGAACGACAACATGGAGATCGCCGCGCTGGAGGGCTCGTACGCCTCGGTGCTCGGCGGCGCGCCGGCCGCCGCGGTGGTGTTCGCCGGCGAGGTGAACAAGCGCACCGCCGCCGACCCCCGGGTGGCCGACGTGGAGGCCCGGCTGGCCAAGGCGGTGGAGTCGCACGCCGAAGCCGACGCCGCGCGGCTGCGGACCGAGCTGGTCGGCGTCCGCGCGGCGGTCCGCTCGGAGAAGCTCGGCGAGGTGGCCGACGAGTTCGACACCAAGCACAGCATCGAACGCGCGCAGCGGGTCGGCTCGGTGGACACCATCGTGCCGGCACCTCAGCTGCGGCCGTACCTGGTCGACGCGGTGCGCCGCGGCATGGCCCGCGCGCTCGACGGCGGGACCGGGCGTTCCGGCGGGACCGAGCGTTCAGGGGGTAGCGGACCGGCCAGCTGAGCGGAGCGCTCCTCACCCGTACGCATGAGTTGCTTTTAGAGACTCAGACGGTAATGTGCGTGCCATGTCCTTGGTGAAGTTCGACGTCGACGGAGACCTCGGGTTGCTGACGGTGGACAACCCGCCGCTGAACCTGATGTCCCAGGGTGTGATCGATGGGTTCGAGGAGGCGGTGAACCAGGCCAGCGTGGCCGACATCCGCGCCCTGCTGATTCAGGCCGAGGGTCCGCATTTCATGGGCGGCGCGGACGTGCACATCTTCGAAGGTAGGTCGGCGGCGCAGGGCCGCGCGATGTTCGCCAGGGCGCTGCCGGTGTTCGCCCGGCTGGAGGAGCTGCCGTTCCCGACCGTGGTCGCGGTGCAGGGGCTGTGCCTGGCCGCCGGTCTGGAGGTCGCGCTGTCCGCCGACATCGTGGTGGCCGCCGAGTCCGCCCGGTTCGCCCAGGTGGAGCGGCACATCGGCACCACCACGCTGCTCGGCGGGGCGCAACGCCTCGCGGAGCGGGCCGGTTCCGCGCGGGCCCGGCAGATCGTGTTCGACGGTGACCAGTACAGCGCGAGGCAGTTCGCCGACTGGAACATCATCAACCACGTGGTGCCGGACGCCGAGGTGCGCGAGTTCGCCGAGCGGCTGGCGCGGCGCTACGCCGCCGGCCCGACCCGCGCGCTGGCGGCCGGCAAGACCCTGATCCGGGCCTACCTCGACGGCGACATGCGCGCCGCCGACCGCGCGGTCCTGGAGAGCGCCGCGCCGCTGTTCGACACCGAGGACATGCGCCACGGGGTGCACACCATGCTCACCCTGGGCGGGCGGAAGTTCCTCGGCAAGGCGGAGTTCAAGGGCCGCTGACCGGGCCGCGATCGGTTACTCCATCAGGGCGCTAGGGTCCGCGGCATGCTCACCCCCGCCGACGAGTTCCCGATCCACCAGACGCCGGAGCCCATCGCCTACGCCGGCAGCGACCGCAACTTCTACGACCGCTACTTCTTCAGCGGTTACCAGCCGGACCTGTCCAGCTACTTCGCGGTCGCATTCGGGACCTACCCGGCGCTGAACGTCGTCGATGCGCACTTCAGCGTGCTGCGCGGGGACCGGCAGTACAACCTGCACGCCTCCCGGCTGCTGGACTACGACCGGATGCGCCTCGACGTCGGGCCGATCTCCATCGAGGTGCTCGAACCGCTGCGCAGGATCCGGGTCACGGTGGCCGGCGAGCACGGCACGCCCGCCGAGGGCATCGCCGCCGAGCTGGAGCTGACCGGGCGGTCCTTCCCGATCGAGGAACCCCGGTTCACCCGCCGCTACGGGCCCCGGCTGCTGTTCGACTACACCCGGCTCACCCAGAACGTGCGCTGGACCGGGTGGATCGACGTCGACGGCGCGCGCGAGCAGCTGGAGCCGGGCGCGGTGGGCACCCGGGACCGCTCCTGGGGCATCCGGCCGGTCGGCAGCTCCGACGCGCAGCCGTCCGCGCCGGGTCTCGGGGCGCAGTTCTACTGGCTGTGGACGCCGACGAACCTGGCCGAGCGCAGCGTGTTCTTCCACGTCAACAACGATGCCGACGGCGTGCCGTGGAACCTGCGGGCGGCACTGTGCGCGGACGGCGCGGCGGCGGGCGAGGTGCTGGAGACCGACCGCGCGCGGGCCGGCGTCGACTTCGAGCCCGGCACCCGGTACCCGCGCGCCGGGACCGTCGAGATCGACCCGCCCGGTGAGCCGACGCTGCGGCTGACCTACGAGCCGGCACTGCGGTTCCAGATGCGCGGGCTCGGTTACCACCACCCGAGCTGGGGTCACGGCAAGTACGTGGCGCCGCTGGCCGTGCAGCGGGAGGACATCACGGTGTCCGAGGCCGACCCCGCCGACCCGACGCAGATGCACCTGCAGACGCTGTGCCGGGTGCGCGCCGAGCAGGACGGCCGGCCGGACGAGGACGGCCTTGGCATCTTCGAGTCGCTGGTGTTCGGCCGCTACACGCCGTACGGGTTCACCGGGCTGGTCGACGGCTTCGGGGCCTCGGCGAGCACCTCGGCCGGGTGAGCGTCTCAGCCCGGTGAGCGTGGGTGCTCGGGCAGCTCGGCGCGACCGGTTGCCCAGAGCAGGGTCCGCCACCGGTCGGGGTCGGTGGGCGCACCGGGGAACAGCCGCGCCAGCACCCGGTCGCACAGCTTGGCCACCAGGAGTGCGCCGCTCGCCTCGAGTACCTGCAGCAACCCGGCCGGCCCGGCGGCGCGGTCGGCGAACACGACATTGGCCGGGCCACCCGACCGCCGTGCGGCCCAGACGAACGGCACCTCGCGGTCCGGTGGCGGACCGAGCTGCGCCGCGTAGGAGAACAGGTCGTCGGCGAGGTGCTCCACGGTTTCCCAGCAGGTCCACTCCAGCGAGCCGGCTCTGGCGTCCCAGTCGTCCCGGTCCGCCTCGGTTGCCTCGGTTGCCTCGCGCAGGGTGGCGACCGCCTGTCGGAGGACCTGGTCGAGGTCGGTCGCGGTCAGTGGGTCGGGCATTGCGGGGTCGGGCATTGCGGGGTCGGGCATTGCGGGGTCGGGCATTGCGCGAACAGTACCGACGGCGACGGCTCCGCTCGATCCGTTTCGATGCGGCCGCCTCGGGTGGCTCTCGAGTGGCTCTGGAACCGAGCGCCGGTCGTTTGCCGATTCGATGTAACACTGTGACCTACGGGTGTTACGTTCGGGCGGCGTCGCCAGCCCTTCCCCGGTCCGGTAGTCCAGCCTCCTGGATCAGGTGGGGCTGGCGACGCAACGCGTTGGTGGCTCTCGCTACCGGCTCGAACTCAACCGGGCCGTGGCCTCCGCTACGGCGTTCGTGTTGCCCTCCGGCCAGGCGACGTGCTGGGTGAGGCTCTCGATGCGCCAGCCGTCCGGGGTGCGCAGCAGCCGATTCGTGTACGAGCCGCGGAGCAGGAAGAAGTCACCGCCCGGCGCGCCCTCGAGCAGGTGTTGCGCGTACATGTACGAGTGGCAGACCGCCCGGTCCGGATCGTGCCCGTCGAACTCGATGACGTGGTTCGGGCTGAGGTGCTGGGTCGCGGTGAAGCCGCTGAGCGCGCCGCGGACCATGTCGACGAGCTCGTCGCGGGCGTAGTCCGCCGCCGGCCTGCCGCTGGCGGAGAAGTCGGCGCGCACGGGGTCGGTGAAGCAGCCGGCGAACATCTCCCAGTCGCGGCGGTCGACGCCCATCGCGTACCTGATGACCTGCTCGCCGATCTCGGCGCGGTCCTCGAGCTGGCGGATCCGGGACTCGAGATCGGTGGTCATGGAAGGTCCTTCCCCTGGAGCGGGCCGATGTTATCCGTCATCGGACCGTACATTGTCAGATCATCCGAGGCAAGACGATCCTGTCTTGGACGGTAGGTTGCCCGGGAAGTACAGTGCCCGGATGTCCTCGCAGAACGAGCCCCGCGCGACATCGGACGGCGTGGCCGGGAGCCCGGAGACCGCCGACCTGACCTGGCTGGCGCACCGGGCGGCCGAGGCGCTGGGGGCGGCCTTCAACCGGGTCTCCCGGGAGGCCGGGCTGGCCGACCTGCGCGACTGGCTGGTTCTTGCGCTGGTCAGCGACGGCACCCAGCGGACCCAGCTGGAGATCGCGAATCAGCTCGGCATCGACAAGACGACGTTGGTGTCGCTGCTCGACCGGCTGGTGCGGAACGGCCTGGTCGTCCGCACCTTCTCCGAGAAGGACCGCAGGGTGCGCATCCCGGCGGCGACACCGGCCGGTATCGAGGTGGTCGGCAAGGTCGCCATCGCCCGCGACGCGGCCATCAACGAACGCCTCGCCGCCATTCCGCCGGCCGACCGGGCGATCTTCCACTCGGTGCTGTGGAGCATCGTCGAGGCCGACTCCGCCCAGGCGTGAGCCCGGTCGAGAGCGTGCGCCCGGTCTAGCCCCTGGCCAGGCCCCGGCTGATGACCAGGCGCTGAATCTGGTTGGTGCCCTCGAAGATCTGCATGATCTTGGCCTCGCGCATGTACCGCTCGGCCGGGAAGTCGCGGGTGTAGCCGTTGCCGCCGAGCACCTGCACCGCGTCGGTGGTCACCCGCATGGCGGCGTCGGTGGCGATCAGCTTGGCCACGCTGGCCTGCTGGCTGTAGGGCCGGCCGGCATCCCGGCGGCGGGCCGCGTCCAGGTAGGTGGCCCGGGCGGACACCACGGCGGCGGCCATGTCGGCGAGTAGGAATCCCAGCCCCTGGTGGTCCAGGATCTTCTTGCCGAACGTGGTGCGCTCGTTGGCGTAGTCGACGGCGGTGTCCAGCGCGGCCTGGGCCAGCCCGGTGGCGCAGGCGGCGATGCCGAGGCGGCCGGAGTCCAGCGCACTGAACGCGATCGGCAACCCCTGCCCCTCGTTCCCGTCAGCCGGTCGGCGTCGAGTACCGCGCCGTCCCAGTTCGCCGTGGTGGTCGGGATGGCGTGCAGACCCATCTTCTCCTCGGGCTTGCCGAAGGAGAGTCCGTCGGCCGCGCCCGGTGCCAGGAAGCAGGAGATGCCCCGGCCGCCCGGCGCGGTCCGGGCGAACAGGGCGTAGTAGTCGGCCCTGCCGCCGTGGGTGATCCACGCCTTGGTGCCGGTGACCCGGTAGCCGGCGTCGGTGCGCTCGGCCCTGCAGGTCAGCGCGGCCGCGTCGGAACCGGCCTGCGGCTCGGACAGGCTGTAGCCGCCGACCTGCCTGCCGGCCAGCATGTCGGGCAGCCAGCGCTGCTTCTGCTCGTCGGTGCCGTAGGTGGCCAGCGGGAAGCAGGACAGGCCGTGCACGCTGGTGGCCACCGCGACCGCCGCCCAGCGGGCCCCGAGCTCCTCGAGTACCTGCAGGTACACCTCGTAGGGCTGGTCGCCGCCGCCGAACTCCTCCGGGTAGGGCAGCCCGAGCAGCCCCGCCGCGCCGAGGGTGGCGAACAGGCCGTCCGGGTAGGACTCGGCGCGTTCGCACTCCTCGACCCTGGTGCCGAGCTCCTTGTCGGCGATGTCGCGGGTCAGCTCGAGAAGGTCGGCTGCCTCCGTCGTCGGCAGCAGGCGGTCGACGGTCACGGTGACTCCCTCGGGGCCGGGCGCGCGTGCGCCTGTCGGTACTACTGTCGGCACTATTACCGGTACTTCAAGTCGTACTAGAGTACCGGTTACAGTAGCGGTTGGGAGTTTGGAAGAGTAGGGGATGTGACCGAAGCCGTGGCTGGAGCCCTCACTGGTGGCCCGAAGCTGTCCGGGCGTGGCGCGGCGCGCCGGTCCGAGCTGTTCGACGACCTGGTGGCGCTGTTGCTGCGCGAGGGCTTCGCCCAGCTCACCCTGGACGACCTGGCGGCTCGGCTGCGCTGTTCCAAGCGGACGCTGTACGGGATCGCCAGCAGCAAGGAGCAGCTGGTCCGGGCGGTCGTGGTGCACTTCTTCCGCAACGCCACCGCGCGGGTCGAGGCCGCGCTGGCCGCCGAGTCGGCGCCGGTCGCGCGGCTGTCCGGCTACCTGCGGGCGGTGGCCGCCGAGCTGGCCCCGGCCTCGCCCCAGTTCTTCGACGACGTCGCCGCGTTCGGGCCGGCCGCCGAGGTCTACGAGCGCAACACCAGGGCGGCCGCGCTGCGGGTGCGCCAGCTGATCGACGAGGGAGTGGCCGCCGGCGCATTCCGCGAGGTGCACGCCGCCTTCGCCGCCGACGTGATCAGCTCCGTGATGGTCCGCATCCAGCGCCGGCAGGTCGCCGCCTCGACCGGGCTGGCCGACGCGGCGGCCTACGGTCACCTCACCGAGTTGTTGCTGCACGGTCTGGCCCGCTGAGCTGGGGCGCTGCCTCCCGGGTCAGTCGACGGTGATCACCCGGGCCGGGCAGAGCCGGGCGGCGTTGTGCACCGCCCTGTCCAGCTCGACCGGCGGGTGCGGGTCGGTCAGCTCGACCAGCCCGTCCTCGTCCTGGTCGAACACCGCCGGCGCGGACAGCACGCACTGCCCGGCCCCGACGCAGTGGTCCCGGTTCACCGAGATCTCCATGTCGATCACCTCACCAGGCCACCGGCAGCGCATGCACGCCGTAGACGGCCATCTCGTCGCGGAACGCGATCTCCTCCAGTGGGGCGGCCACCCGCAGTGTGGGCAGGCGGCGCAGCAGGGCGGGGTAGGCCACCTGCAGCTCGAGCCGGGCCAGCGGCTGCCCGAGGCACTGGTGGATGCCGAAGCCGAACGCCACGTGGTGGTTGCTCTCCCGGTGCAGGTCCAGCTCGTCCGGGTGGGCGAACTCGGCGGGATCCCGGTTGGCCGTGTCGCCGGCCGCGATGACGCCCTCGCCGGCCCGGATGGTCACGCCGTCGATCTCGACATCCTCGGTCGCCACCCGCCGGCGCCCGGTGTGGGTGACGGTGAGCAGCCGCAGCAGCTCCTCGACCGCCGCGTTGACCAGCGCCGGCTCGCCGTCGCGGACCTGGGCGGCCGCCGCGGGGTGGCGCAACAGCGTGAGGGTGCCGAGACCGATCATGTTCGCGGTCGTCTCGTGCCCGGCGACCAGCAGCAGCAGGGCCATCGACGCGGCCTCGGTCCTGCTCAGCGCGCCGGTCAGGACGTAGCGCTCGGTGAGGTGGCCGAGCAGGTCGTCGGCCGGTTCGGACTCGCGGGCGGCCACCAGTGCGGCGAGGTAGTCGCGCAGCTCCTCGGTGCGCCGCACCGCCTCCGCCGGATCGGTGCGGGTGTCCAGCAACGCCCTGGAGTGCTCCTGGAAGTAGTCGTGATCGGCGTACGGCACGCCGAGCATCTCGCAGATGACCATGGAGGGCACCGGCAGTGCGAAGGCCTCGACCAGGTCGGTCGGGTTGGGTCCGGCGGCCATGGTGTCCAGCAGGTCGGTCACCACCCGCTCCACCCTCGGGCGCAGTGTGCCGATGCGGCGGACGGTGAACTCGCCGATCAGCATCCGGCGCAGGCGGGCGTGGTCCGGGTCGTCCATCCCGATGAAGCTCGGCGCGGTCCTGCGGCGGGCCAGCGTGGATGCCGAGACGGCGGGGTAGCCGGGCCGGCCGGTGTCGGCACTGAACCGGCGGTCCGCGAGTACCGCGCGGACGTCGGCGTGGCGGGTGATGAGCCACGGCGTACTGCCGTCCCACAGGCTCACCCTGGTGATCGGATCGGTGTCCCGCAGCCGGGTGAGGTCGGTGGGCGGGTCGAACGGGCAGCCGCGCGCCATCGGGAAGGCGGGCGGGCGTGGACCGCGCCGGCTCCGCTGGCTCGGCGTGGACCGCTGTCGTTCGGTCAGCTGGCTCTGCTCGGTGACGATCGGATCTGTGGTGGTCATCAGCACCCCCCGGTGTGAATCCCTCATTAGTTGTATATGCAAACTATATAACTTGCGCGGTCGTGGGGAGGCACGGCGGTGTCGCCCGATCAGGTGGTTACCGCCGATCTCGGGCGTGTTGCGAATGCGGGTCGACCGTAAACATCGCTTTACAACGTCTCCCGCGACGCCGCTGATCGGCGCGGCGGCTCTTACGGTCAGTTGGACCGTTGGTCGGACCAGGTTCGGGAGTAGGCATGACACGTCTCGACGCCTTCGTGCGGCGGTCGATGAGTGTGAGCGGCGAGATCGTCGCGCACATCGAGACGCTGATCAGCAATGGCTCGCTGGTCCCCGGCGCGAAGCTGCCCGCCGAGCGGGAGCTGGCCAGGGCGCTGAACGTGTCCCGGGTCTCGCTGCGCGAGGCGATGCACGAGCTCGAGGCGAAGCGGGTGGTCGAGCGGCGCCCCGGCCGGGGAACCACGGTGCTGCAGCGGTCCGCGCACGTCCAGACCTTGTACGACGAGCTCTCCGAGTCCGAGCGGACGCTGCGCGATGTCGCCGAGCTCCGGGAGACCATCGAGCCGAGGTTTGCCGAGCTCGCGGCGGTCAGGGCCACTCCGGGAACAATCTTCGCGCTGGATCGCGTGCTGGACCGCAGTGCCGGTGAGCTGCCGGTGGCCGACTCGGTGGAGGCCGACATCAGCTTCCACATGTTGCTGGCGCAGGCCTCGCAGAACCCGCTGATGGTCGCGTTGATCTCTCTCGCCAACGAGTGGACCGGGTCGGTCCGCGCCTACTCGCACCAGACGGCGACCGGCCGGCGGCGGTCGCACGACGGCCACCAGCTGATCCTCGAAGCAGTGCGCAGCGGCAACGGCGCCGCCGCGCGTGACGCGATGCTGGCTCACCTGGCCGACGTCGCCGACCTCACCCGAGGCGCCTGTCCGTCGTTCTGACGGCTGTCCTACGACCCGGGAAGCGGGAAGAGCGTTGAAGCACTGGCTATGTCGTTTGCCCTATCGCCGGCTATGTCGTGCACGTGTCGGCCGCAGGGCACAGGCGATGATCGCCGTCCTGGCGGCGCTCACGATCGTGGCGACCGGCTGCGGAGCGCCCAGCACCGGCGTGTCCGCCGACGGCAACGACACGTTCACCCTCGTGCTGCCCTGGTACGCCGACCCGGAAGGCGGCGGGTTCTTCGCCGCGCAGACCGAGGGGCTGTACCGGAACAACAAGCTGGACGTGACGCTGCAGCCCGGGGGCCCGCAGGTCTCCGCCACCCAGTTGGTGGCCACCGGTCGGGCCCAGGTCGGGTTCACCGACGCGGCCGGGATCGTGCAGGCGCGGGCGCAGGGCATCCCGGTGGTGGCCATCGGCGCGCTCTACCAGGACAACCCGGTCGGCGTGATGGTGCACGCGGATTCCGGCATCAAGTCCTTCGCCCAGATGGCCGGCCTGACCTGGGTGGTGCAGGCGGGGCAGCTCGGGCCGGAGTGGATCCGGAAGACCACCGGGGTGGCGTTCCAGACCCAGCAGTACCAGGGATCGATCGCCAACTTCCTCAACGACGACCGGCTGGTCCAGCAGGGGTGGCCGACCAACGAGGCCTTCCAGGCGAAACAAGCCGGCGTCGGGGTCACCTTCATCCCGTTCTCCAGCTCCGGGTTCAACCCGTACAACGACGTCTTCTTCACCTCCGAGTCCTACCTCGCCTCGCACCGCGACCAGCTGAAGCGGTTCCTTGCCGCGAGCATGCAGGGCTGGCAGGACTACCTGGGCAAACTGCCGGTGGCGCAGGCGGCGAACCAGGCGCTGCTCGCGGCGAACAACCAGCAGACCGCGCAGAGTGTCTGGTACGCCTGGGACAAGCAGCGCCCGTACGTCGTCGCGGGTGACGGCGCCACCAAGCTCGGCGCGATGACGGCGCAGCGCTGGAGCACCTTCCTCGACCAGATGCAGCAGCTCGGCCAGCTTCCCAAACGACCGGCGCTGACCGAGGTGTTCGACGACTCGCTGCTGCCCCCGATCGGTGCGCCGAGCGAGCTCCCGGCGCCGCCGACGGGGTCCTACTGAGGTGGGCGGGCAGGTGAGCGCCGGCCCGGCCGCGGTCGGGGCCGGGCCCGGGGCCGACGGTTCCGAGCTGGTCGAGTTCATCGGGGCGGACAAGGTCTTCGGCAACGGGTTCCGCGCGCTGGACCCGGTTGATCTCGCCCTGGCGAGATCCGAGATCACTGTGCTGGTGGGGCCCTCCGGGTGCGGCAAGACCACCCTGCTGCGGATGGCGGCCGGGTTGACCGCGCCGAGCAGCGGGCGGCTCGTCCGGCGCACCGACCGGATGTCCTACGTGTTCCAGGACCCGACCCTGCTGGCCTGGCGCTCGGTGCAGGCCAACGTCGAGCTGGTGGCCCGGCTGCAGGGGGTGCCCCGCGCCGTGCGGCGGGAGCGGGCCAGGGCGGCCATCGAGATGGTCGGGCTGACCGGGTTCGAGAAGGCGTATCCGAGGGAGCTGTCCGGCGGTATGCGGATGCGGGTCTCGCTGGCCCGCTCGGTGACCAGCGAGCCGGAGCTGCTGCTGATGGACGAGCCGTTCGCCGCGCTGGACGAGTTCAACCGGGAGAAGATGGGCGCCGAGCTGCTGCACCTGTGGCGGCTGCGGGGCCTCACCGTCCTGTTCATCACGCACTCCATCTCCGAGGCGGTCCGGCTCGGTCACCAGATAGCCGTGCTGGGCAGCCACCCGGGGCACCTGGTCCGGGTGTTCCGCTCGCCCAGCCCACCGCCGGCCGAGGCGACCGCGCCGCGCGACGACGCCGCCCTGCGCGCACTGCGCATCCAGATCTCCGAGATGTTGGGCGGTGCCCGGATATGACCCGGTCCACCGCGCCCGGGCCGGGGACCGACCCGCCGGCCGTGCGGACCTCGGCCGGCGGGTCGGCCGGCGGGGCGCCGCTGCCGGGGGTTGCGCCGCTGCCGGGGGTTGCCGGGACGCGGGCGCAGCGCCGGGCCAGGCTGCGCTGGGCGGTGCTGCCGCCGGTCGGTGCGCTGCTGCTCGGGCTCGCGGGATGGCAGCTGGTCATCACGCTGTTCGGCATCCCCGGTTACCTGCTGCCCTCGCCGGCCACCATGCTGCGGACCGTCGCCGCCGAGCTGACCACGATCGGCACGCCGACCTGGGTGACCATGCGGGAGGCCTACGTCGGGTTCCTGTTGGCCGGCGTCGGCGGTGTCCTGGCCGGCCTGGTGATGTCGCGCTGGCGGTTGCTGGAGCGCGGCCTCTACCCGTACCTGATCATCCTGCAGACCGTCCCGATCGTGGCCATCGCGCCGCTGTTCGTGGTCTGGCTGGGCCCTGGCGCGGTGACGAACACCGTGGTGGCGGCCATGATCGCACTGTTCCCGGTGGCGGCGAACACGCTGGCCGGCCTCAAGTCCACCGATCGCAACCTGGTCCAGCTCTACACCATGGCCGGTGCCTCGCCGCTGGTCCGGCTGCTGTCACTGCGGCTGCCCGGCGCGCTGCCGGCCATCCTGACCGGTCTGCGGGTGGCGGCCGGTGCCGCGGTAATCGGTGCGATCGTCGGCGAGTTCGTCGCGGGCGTGGGTGGCGGCCAGGGCGGCCTCGGCTATGTGATCACCGAGAGCGCGGTGCAGCTGCGGACCCCGGAGCTGTTCCTCGCCGTGCTCGGCGCCTGCCTGGTGTCACTGCTGCTGTTCGGCGCGGTGGTACTGGTGGAGCGCCGGCTGCTCGGGCGCTGGCACGAGTCGGCGCTGCCGGCCGAGGAGTGAGCCGGGGGCGCCTGACTCCGCGTTCCTGACCACTCACCAGAAGTGATCACTCCGTCGCTCGGCGTGTTGGCCGGGTGGTGAGCCGAACCTCGGGCAGTATCGGTGCGCTTGTGGCGGGCCGTACTGCGCGGCCTGCTGGGTCGGCGGTGTCTGTGCCGGTTTGCGGGCCGCACCGATGCTTGTTGGAGTCGATGATCATGTCTGACACGGTGCGCGGTTCTCGGGGTAGCGGTGGGTGTCGCGGCCGTGGCTCGGTGGTGTGGTCGAGGTGCGCCGCCGGTTTGCTGGCCGTCGCGCTGGCCACCGGGTGCGGGTTCGCGGCGAGCTGGGTGGTGTCGCCGGCTCCTGGCCACGTGGTGATCACGCCGGCGGTGGCGATCAACGCGCCGGCGAGCTCGGGCACCGCCACGCTGGCCCTGCCGAGAGCCGGTGACGCCCGCTCCGCGCTGGCGAAACTGCCGGTGAAGGGCCCGGCACCACTGACCGGGTACGCCAGGACCCAGTTCGGACCGGCCTGGGCGGACGTCGACCGCAGCGGCTGCGACCAGCGCAATCAGGTGCTGGCCCGCGACATGACCGAGGTCAGGCTGCGGCCCGGCTCGCGCTGCGTGGTTGCCAGCGGGCGGCTGATGGACCCGTACACCGGCAAGCAGATCAACTTCGTGCGCGGCCAGGACACCAGTACCGCGGTGCAGATCGACCACGTGGTGGCGCTGGCCGACGCCTGGCGCACCGGTGCCCAGCAGCTCGACCAACAGACCCGCGCGCAGCTGGCCGGCGACCTGCTGGAGCTATTGGCGGTGGACGGACCGGCGAACGAGGCCAAGCGGGACCGCGATGCCGCCGCCTGGCTGCCGGCCAACAAGTCGTACCGCTGCCGCTACGTTGCCCGCCAGGTCGCGGTGAAGGCCAAGTACCGGCTCTGGGTGATCCCGGCCGAGCGCGACGCGATGGACCGGATCCTGGCGACCTGCCCGTCGATGCCGCTGCCGTCCGCCTGACCGGAGGCGGTCTGGGCCGGCCTGGTGTGATGGGAGTCCCGACTCGGTGTGATGGGAGTCCCGACTCGATGTGCGGAGAGCCCCGACTCGCGGGGTCAGCGGTTGCGCCAGCGGGGGGTGCGTTTCTGGGCGAAGGCGGTGAGGCCCTCGATCAGGTCCTCGCTGACCATGATGTCGTCCAGCGCGGTGGACGGGTGGTTGACCGCGTCCACGGTGTCGGTGATGCCGTCGGTCTCGGCCATGATCTGCAGGGACGCGCGCACCGAGGTCGGCGAGCCGGCCAGGATCTCCCCGGCCAGCGCGCGGGCGGCCGGCAGTGCCCCGCCGGCCTCGGTGACCCGGTTGACCAGCCCGTAGTCCAGGGCCTGCTCGGCGCTGATCCGGCGACCGGTGAGGATCAGCTCGGTGGCCAGCTTCGGCGGGATCGCCCTGGGTAGCCGGACCAGGCCGCCGGCGCCGGCGACCAGGCCGACCTTCACCTCGCTGAGCGCGAACTGGGCGGTCGAGTCGGCGACCACGAGGTGACACGCCAGCGCGATCTCGCAGCCGCCGCCCATCGCGTAGCCGTTGACGGCGGCGATCACCGGCTTGGTCATCCCACGCCGCGCGGTCAGTCCGGCGAACCCGTTCTTGGGCACCCACATCGGCTTCCCGGCGGCGGTGTAGCCCAGGTCGTTGCCGGCCGAGAAGGCCTTGTCGCCGGCGCCGGTGAGGATGGCCACCCAGAGCTCGGGGTCGGCGAAGAAGGCGTCGAACACCTCGTCCAGCTCGTCGTTGGCCGGCGGGTGCAGTGCGTTGCGCGCGTCCGGCCGGTTGATCGTGACCTCCAGCAGGTGGCCGTCCCGGCGGACCAGCACGTGCTCGTAGGCCTCCCGCGGCACCGGCGCGCGCGGCGGGAAGAGCTGGTCCATCCGCTCCTCGGACGTGCTGACCCGGTTGCCCCGGCCGAACGAGCGGACGTACACCCGGGCGCCGAGCGGGTCGCTGTCGCCGAGGAGCGCGAGCATGTCCTCGTCGCCGGGCGCGGTGCTGGCGATGAAGCGGCGGCCGTCGCGCTCGAGGCGGCCGATCACGATGCCGTGGCGCGAGCCGCCGTGGTGCGTCACGGTGTAGGTCTCCACGGTGCCCCAGCCATCGGCGTGCTGAGCGAGCTCGACCGTCGGCCAGCTGTCGATCTCGGCCTGCAGCGCGGCGGCCCGGCTGACCGGCCACGGGGTCGGCGTCGTGGAGTAGACGCCGGCGGAGTACTTGCTCAGGATGCCGCCGTTGGCGCCGACCAGCCCGAAGCTGCCCGGTGCCGCGCGCAGCCGGTGCACGGTCTCCGCGATCGCGTGCATCGAGTAGTTGTTGCCCGCGCCGCCGAAGAACGGCAGCCCGCCGGTGAGGGTCAGCGGGCGCGAGTCGGTGGCGGTCAGGCCGACGCCCTCGCTGACGTTGGACACGGCGATCGGGAAGCAGCTGTACAGATCGACCGTGGCCAGGGCCTCGACGCCGATCCCGGCCAGCTCCAGCGCGTGCTGGGCGGCGAGCACCGAGGCTGGGCCGGCCCCCAGGTCGATCCGCTCCAGCAGGGACTGCTCGCGCAGGTCGGCGAACCCGTGCAGGAACACCCAGCGGTTCTCCGGCACGCCCAGGCGGCGGGCGGCGGCCACCGACATGAGCACCGCCGCGGCGCCCTGGTTGACCTGGTCCCGGGCCACCAGGTAGCGGGTGTACGGGTCGGCGATCGGGCGGTTCGCCTCGCTCGGGGTGCTCAGCTCGGCGGCGTCGCGCTCGGTGGGCGCCGCCGCGTGCGGGTTGGCCGCCGCGACCGTGGTGAACGGCGCGAACAGCTCGCCCATGCCCGCCGCGTACTCCTCGCGGGACTGCTTGAGCCGGCCCCGGCGGGCGTTCTCGCACAGCGCGTACTGCGACGGCGCGTCGACCAGCCCGTGCGCCACCTGCTGGCGGGTCACCAGGCCGGCGATGCCGAAGCCGCGGTCCTCCAGGTCACCGTCCACGTGCTCGGTGAAGTCGGGCCTGTCCGGTGCGCCGGCCAGGTGCCGGACGGTGGAGATCGCCTCGGAGCCGAAGATCAGCACGACCTCGGCGGTACCGGCCGCGATCCCCGCGCCCAGCTCGTTGACGAGGTGCTGGGGACCCTGGCCGCCGGCGACCTCCAGGATGGCGCGGGCCGGGTCGGCGCCGAGGCGCCGGGCGACCGACCTCGGGTAGTTGTCGGAGCGGCCGAGCGGCGCCGTCGCCACCGGGGTGGAGATCTCGAACTGGCGGATACCGGCGACCGTGTCGATGGCGGCGGCGAGCGCGGCCGGCTCGGCGCCGGTGTCCTCGAGCGCCGCACGGGCGGCCGCCGCGGCCAGCTCGACGGCGGACAGGCGCCGGTAGCCGGGGTCGTCGAGGCGCTCCGAGGCCTGTCCCACGCCGACCAGAACCGGGGTCCGGGGATCGAGGTCGGAACTGCTCGCCATGCGGGCCTCGCTTTACTAGACGACAGTCGTCTGAAATCGGAAACTATCCGGTACGGCAACCGTCCGCAACAGGGCGCTCCTAGGCACTGAGGACCGAGCGGAGCAGGAAGTCGACGAGCCGGTTGGCGTAACCGTCGACGTCGGCGGCGAGCTGTTCGCGCAGCTGGGTCGGCGTGGTGATGACGTGCATCAGGACGCCGCCGCACAGGGTGTCCAGCAGCAGGGTCACCGAGGTGTCGGCCGGCACGTCGCCCCGCCGGATGCCCCGGCGCACCATCGCGCGGGCGGCCAGGACCTGCGACTCCTGCAGGTCTGCCCAGCGCCGCGCCACCTCGGGGATGCTGGCCGCCTCCACCCCCAGCCGCAGCACCGCCGGGTGGGTGTCGCCCACGTGCAGCTCGAGCAGCTGGCGGGCCAGGTGGACCAGGTCGCCGCGCAGCGTGCCGGTGTCGGCGTCCGCCACGTTCGCGACCCGGGCGGCCAACGCGTCGCCCAGCAGCCGCTCCTTGGTCGGCCAGCGCAGGTAGATCGACGCCTTGCCGACGCCAGCGCGCCGCGCTACCGCCTCCAGGCTGAACCCGGCCCACCCGGCCTCGCCGAACACCTCGACGGCGGCCTGGGTGATCCGCCGGTCGACGCCGGGGTCGCGCGGCCGCCCGGTGGGCGTGCTGGCGATCGTCATCGGCGGTCTCCGGATCCAGCTGGTGGCGTGCGCGGCGGCTTACTAGACGGTTGGCGTCACTATAGCGGTCGCGCATTCTCTCCGGTGTCGACGAGTTGTATCTTTGGGTGCACGGTGTGCGATTCGCAACTTGTTGTGGAGTCGGGGGTGCGGTGAAGGCTCGGTCGCTCGTGTTCGACCTGTTCGGCGACTACCTCAGGTACTCGGGCGGCGCGGTCCGGCTGCGCGGCCTGATTGCCCTGATGGGCTGCTTCGGGGTGGCCGAGACGACGGTGCGGGTGGTGGCCACCCGGCTGCGCGCGGAGGGGTGGCTGCACAGCAGGCGGGACGGCCGGGAGACCACCTACCTGCTCACCGACGAGGCCTGGCGGCTGCTCGACGAGGGCCGGTCACGCATCTTCGACCGGGCCGCCGGGCCGTGGGACGGACAGTGGCGCATGGTCATCTACTCGGTGCCGGAGGCGGACCGGGCGCTGCGCGACCAGCTGCGCAAGAAGCTCGCGTGGCTCGGCTTCGGTCAGCTCGCTCCGGCGGTCTGGGTCAGTCCGCACGACCGGCTCGCCCAGGTCGAACAGGAGCTCGCCGAGCGGGATCCGGCCGAGGGGCGGGTGGTGCGGCTGGACACGTTCCACTCCCGGTCCACCGGCGTCGAGGCGGACCGCGAGCTGGCCGCCAGGGCATGGGACCTGGACGCGCTGAACCGGAGCTACGCCGAGCTGCTGGACCGCTACCGCCCGAGGCTGGACGACTACCGGGCAGGTGCACTCTGCGGCGCGGACGCCCTGGTGGAGCGCATGCGGTTGATCCACGACTACCGCCTCTTCCCGTTCCGCGACCCGGACCTGCCGCCGGAGCTGCTGCCCGAGGGCTGGCTCGGCCGCGAGGCGCACGAGGTGTTCCTGCGGGCGCACGGTGAGTTGCGGGCCGCCGCCGAGGCCCGGGTCGACGAGCTGATCGGCACCGCCGGGGCGGCCGTCGTCGGGTGACCGGCCGGGGGTGACGGGCGGGCCGGCCGGGGGTGCCGGGCGGGCCGGTCGGGGGTGCCGGGCGGGCCGGCCGGGGGGTCGAGCCGGGGCCCGGACCTGCCTCCGGAGGAACCGCCTGGCGGTGCTCCAATAGTTTTGAATATCAGTCACTCGTATCTGAGTCGTTGTATGTTGGTGGGGCTCGACGGCCCGGTCAGGATCCGGCGGCACGGGAGGCGACACGGTGGGACACGCGACGATGCGGGTGGCCGTGGTCGGCGGCGGCCCCGGCGGTCTGTTCCTGGCCACGTTGCTGCGCCGGGCCGCACCGGACATCGAGGTCACCGTCTTCGAGCGGAACCGGGCGGGCGACACGTTCGGCTTCGGCGTGGTGTTCTCCGACCGCACGCTGGCCGGCATCCACGCCGCCGACCCGGTACTGCGCGAAGCGCTGGCGCGGCACGGCCGGCACTGGGACCAGATCGAGGTGCGGCTGAAGGGCGAGCGGATCCGCTGCGGCGGGAACGGGATGGCCGCGGTCTCCCGGCACACCCTGCTGCGGCTCATGCAGGACCGGGCCGCGCACTCCGGCGCCGAGCTGCGCTTCGACCACGAGGCGCGGCTGGCGGAGCTCGGCGACCACGACCTGGTGGTGGCCGCCGACGGCACCGGCTCGGCGATCCGCCGCGAGCTGGCCGAGGAGTTCGGCGTCGACCTGGGCGAGTCGGTGCGGACGGCCGCCGCGAAGTTCATCTGGTTCGGCACCGACTACCTGTTCGACGGGCTGACCTTCGTGCACGAGCGCGGGCCGCACGGCGTGTTCGCGGTGCACGGCTACCCGATCAGTACCGAGGTCAGCACGTTCATCGTGGAGACCGATGAGGAGTCATGGCGGGCGGCCGGGCTGGACGGTTTCGACGTCGGCCAACCGCCCGGGCCCAGCGACCTCGCGTCCAAGGCGTACCTGGAGGAGCTGTTCGCCGAGCAGCTCGGCGGCCGCCGGATGCTGGTGAACAACTCCCGCTGGGGCAACTTCCGCACCCGGCGCACCGAGCGCTGGAGCACGCTCGCGCCGAGGCCGGTGGCACTGCTCGGCGACGCGGTGCACACGGCGCACTTCTCGGTCGGCTCCGGCACCAAGATGGCCATGGAGGACGCGGTGGCGCTGAGCGCCGCGATCGTCGAGCACCGGGCCGACCTCGGTGCCGCGCTGGCCGCGTACGAGGCCGCCGCACAGCCCTCGGTGCGCGCCATCCAGGACTCCGCGCGGCCGTCGCTGAGCTGGTGGGAGCACTTCGGTCGCTACCACGACAACTTCGAGCCATGGCAGTTCGGCTACCACTTCCTGTCCCGCAGCATCACCGATCAGCGGCTGGCCCGCCGCGCCCCCGACTTCGTTGCCGACAGCCACCGGGCCTGGTCCAGCGGGCACGGCGCGGAGCCGCTGGACAGTGAGCTGACGCTGGCCGGGGTGACGCTGAAGGGGCGGGTGCTGACCGTCGCCGGCGACCTCGCGCTCGAGCCGGGCAGCGGCTTCGAGCTGGCGCTGCGATCCGGGACAGGGCCACCCGGGCGGCATTGGGGTGCCCGGCTGTGCGCGCCGGACGACGAGGGCGGGCTGCCGGCCGCGCTCGAGCTGCTCGCCAGCCTGGTGGCCGCCGAACCGGTACTGGTCGCGGTGTACGGCGGTACCGCGTTGACCCGAACGCTGCTCTGTGAGCAGGCCCGGCTCGGGCACCGGGTGCCCGTGTTGTTGCTGGACGACGAGCTGGACCGCGACCGGGCGGTGACCACCGTGCTGGCCGGCCGGGCCGATCTGGTCGGGCTGTCCGCCGAGGCGCGCCGCCGTTGGGAGGAGCCCGATGGCCAGCGCGATCGGTGACGGGGTGGTGCCGTGGCCGGCGGAGTACGCCGAGCGCTACGTCCGCGCCGGCTACTGGGCCGGGCGGACGTTCGGCTCGCTGCTGGCGGAGGCGGCCGAGCGGACCCCGGACGCCCCCGCGCTCATCGTGCCCGCGCCGAACGTGCCCGCGCGGAACGTGCCCGCGCCGATCGACACCGCGCTGATCGAGGCCGAGGTGCGGCTGAGCCACCGCGAGCTGCTGGACCGGTCGAGGGCGGCGGCCGGGCGGCTGCGGGCACTGGGCCTGTGCGCGGGTGACCGGATCGTGCTGCAGCTGCCGAACGGCTGGGAGTTCGTGGTGCTCACGCTGGCCTGCCTGCACGCCGGGATCGTGCCGGTGATGGCGCTGCCGGCGCACCGGCGGACCGAGCTGGGCCACCTGGTGGCGCACACCGAGGCGGCCGCGATCGCGGTGCCGGACCGGATCCGCGACTTCGACCACCAGAAGCTGGCGCACGAGTTGGCCACCGGCCTGACCGGCCCTCGGCTGGTGCTGGTGGCGGGCGACGACCTGGTCGCCGGCAGCACCGACCTGCGCGCGCTCTGCGGTCCGGCGACCCCAGCCGACCTCGATGCCGACCCCCCCGATTTCGATGCCGATGTCGCCGGCCCTGACGGGGGAGCGCCGAGCAGTCGGGACGTGGCGGTGCTCCTGCTCTCCGGCGGCACCACCGGCCTGCCCAAGCTGATCGTCAGGACGCACGACGACTACGCCTACAACGCACTGGCCAGCGCGCCGGTCTGCGGTGTCGACGCGGACACGGTCTACCTGGTCAGCCTGCCGGCCGGGCACAACTTCCCGCTGGCCTGCCCGGGCATCCTGGGCACCCTGCTCCTCGGCGGCCGGGTGGTGCTGCTGCCCACGCCCGAGCCGGCCCGCGCGTTCGCCGCCATCGCCGCCGAGCGGGTCACCCACACCGCGGTGGTGCCGGCGGTGGCCAGCCGCTGGCTGGAGCACGCCACCGAGCACGGCGCGGAGCAGCTGCGCACGCTGCGGGTGTTGCAGGTGGGTGGCGCGCGGATCGCCGACGAGCTGGCCAAACGGGTGCGCCCGGTGCTCGGGGCCACCCTGCAACAGGTGTTCGGGATGGCGGAGGGGCTGCTCAACTACACCCGCCTGGACGACCCGGAGGCGGTCATCCTGGGCACCCAGGGCCGGCCGCTGTGCCCGGACGACGAGATCCGGCTGGTCGACGAGCACGACCGGGACGTGCCGGACGGCGCACCGGGCTCGCTGCTCACCCGCGGTCCGTACACCCCGCGCGGCTACTACCGGGCCGCCGAGCAGAACGCCCGTGCGTTCACCGAGGACGGCTGGTACCGCAGCGGAGACATCTGCCGGCGCACCCCGGCGGGCAACCTGATCGTCGAGGGCCGGGACAAAGACATGATCAACCGTGCCGGCGAGAACGTGTCCGCCGAAGAGGTGGAGAACCTGGTCTACCAGCTGCCGGCGGTCAGCCAGGTCGCCGCGGTCGCCATGCCCGACCGCGAGCTGGGCGAGCGGATCTGCGTGTACGTGGTGCCGCGCGCCGGCGCAACGATCACCCTGGCCGAGATCAGGTCGTCCATGGAGGCCGCCGAGGTGGCCCGGTTCAAGCTGCCGGAGGAGCTGGTCACCGTGCCCGAGCTCCCGGTCACCAAGGTAGGCAAGATCGACAAGAACGCCCTGCGCGCCGACATAACCGCCCGCCGAGCAGCCCGCTGACCCGCCGCTCCGCCGACCCGCCGCTCCGCCGATCCTCCGCTCACACAGCCCGCGTGGCTCGACACAGCGGCCTGGGCGGCTGTGTGAGCGTGGCGCGGGCTGTGTGAGCGCCTAGCTGAGGAGGGCGCGGACGGCGGTGGCGCTTTCCGCGGTCAGGGCGGCGGCGGCCAGGTGGCGCGCCTCGGTCAGGGTCACCGCGCGGATCGCCTGTTTGACCCGGGGGATGGCGCGCGGGGTGACACTGAGCTCGCGGACGCCGAGGCCCAGTAGCAGGGCGGCGGCCTGTTCGTCGGCGGCCAACTCGCCGCAGACGGCCACCAGCGTGTGGTCCCCGGCGGCCACGCAGACCGCGTCGATCAGCCGCAGCACACCCGGGTCGAGCGGGTCACCGAGCTCGGCGACGGCGTCGTTGCCGCGTTCGGCGGCCAGCGCGTACTGGGTCAGGTCGTTGGTGCCGATGCTGAAGAAGTCCACGTGCGGGGCGAAGACGGCGGCCTTGAGCGCGGCGGCCGGGACCTCGACCATGATGCCTACCCGCAGCTCCGGTGGTTCGCCCCGGCCGACCCGCTTGATCGCGTCGTCGAGGGCACGGCGGGCGGCGAACAGCTCGTCGAGCGTGCTGATCATCGGGAACATCAGGTCGACCGGGATGTCGTGCGCGACCCGCGCGACGGCCAGCAGCTGCTCGGCCAACAACTCGGGGCGCGCCAGTGCGAGCCGGATCCCACGTAGTCCGAGGAACGGGTTGGCCTCGACCGGGGTGGGCAGGTAGCTCAGCGGCTTGTCGCCGCCCACGTCCAGGGTGCGCAGGGTGATCCGGCGCCCGCCCATCGCGGCCGCGATCTCCCGGTAGGTGGTCTCCTGCTCGTCGGCGTCCGGGGCGTGGTCCCGGTCCAGGAACAGGAACTCGGTGCGGACCAGCCCGGCCAGGTCGGCCCCGGCGGCGGCGGCGGTCACCGCGTCGGCCACCGAGCCGAGGTTGGCCGCGACCGGGATCGGGGTGCCGTCCCGGGTGCTCGCCGGCTCGGCTGCCCTGTCCTGCGCCTGCCGTTGGCCCTCGGCGAGCGTCCGCGCCCGGTCCCGGAAGCCGCGCTGGACCTCGGCGGTGGGGTCGATGACCAGCTCACCCCGGGTGCCGTCCACCGCGAGCGGGGTGCCGGCGGCGATGTCGAGCACCGTCGGCCCGGCCCCGACGACCGCCGGGATGCCGAGCGCGCGGAGCAGGATGACGCTGTGCGCGGTCGGGCTGCCGTAGGCGAGCAGCACCGCGTCGACCCGGTCGCGGTCCAGCCCGGCTGCCTCGGCCGGGGTGAGATCCGAGGCCACCAGCACGCCCTCCGGGCTGACTGCCTCGGCCACCTCGCCGGCCAGCGCGAGCAGCACCTGGTCGCCGACCGAGCGGACGTCGGCGGCCCGGGCGCTCAGGTACGGGTCCGGCAGTGCGGCGATCACGTCGTGCGCCTCGGTGACCGTGGCCGCCCACGCCGGTCCGGCCGCCTGTCCCGCGTCGATCCTGGCGCGGGTGCCGTCCCGCAGCTCGGGGTCGTCGAGCAGCGCGAGGTGCGCGTCGAAGATGCCGGCCTCGTGGTCGCCGACCTGGTCGGCCGCGCGCGCCCGCACCCGTTCGATGCCCTGGCGGGCGGTGTCCATCGCCGCTTCGAGGCGCCGCCACTCGGTTGCCGGGTCCTCGGCGGGGGTGTCCGCGCCGAGGGTGCCCGCGCCGGTCTCGGGTACCGCATCGGTGATGGCCTTCCGGGCGTCACCGAACGGAAACGCGAGGCCGATGCCCAGTCCCGGGGAGGCGCCGATCGGTGCCCGGGGACCGCCGCCCGGAGCCGACCGGGCCGCGGCCGCCCCGGTCTCACGGGAGGGCGAGCGCGGGGCGGCCGTCCCGGCGGGCTGCTCGTCGAACGCCCTGGCGGCGAGCTCGAGCAGCTGGTCGAGGGCCTCCCTGGCCTGGCTGCCCTCCGCGCGGACGTCCAGCTGGTGGCCCGCCAGCGCGCCCAGGGTGCCGAGTTTGGACAGGCTGGTTGCCGGTACCCAGCCGGAGCCGGTGGTGTGGTTGCGCAGCTCGATGCGGGCGTCGAGGCCCCGAGCCCGGCTGGCCAGCGTGGCGGCCGGTCGGGCGTGCAGGCCGTGCGGGTTGACCACGGTGAACGAGCCGGTCAACCCGGTGCGCGGGCCGCCCGTGCCGGTCCCCGAGTCCGCCGGCGCGCCCACGTGCGCCGCTGCCGTGCCGGTCCCCACGTCCGCCGCTCCCGCGTCGACCGCTCCCGTGTCGGCGGGCCCACCGCCGGCGGGCTCACCGAGCTGGGCGAGCTTGCCGGCCAGCGCGGCGGACGCCTCGGCGGCGACCTCGGCCCGGCTGGCCCCGCCGGCGGCACTGACCGCGGCAACCACGAGCCCTTCCACCAGCGGCGCCGGGCAGAGCAGCACCCGTTCGCGCAGCTCGTCGTCCAGCAGCTCCAGCGCGAGCTCGGCGGACAGCACGGCGCTGCCCAGGTCCATCAGCACCACCACACCACCGCAACCGGCACCGCCACCGGAACCGGCACCGCCACCGGAACCGGAACCGGCACCGCCACCGGCGTCGGCATCGGTGATCGCGGTGACGATCTGGGCCGCGTCGGTGCCGAAGGTGTGCTCGTCCAACCCGGCGGCCACCTCGATGGGTACCGGCTGACCGGTCAGCATCTCGGTGGCCAGCGCCACGGCGGCGTCGGCCAGCGGCCGGCTGTGTGAAACGACGACGATCCCGACCACCGCGCCGCTCAGCCTCCCGCGCCGGGGGCAGTCAGGGCCGACGTCGCGGCGACCAGCAGCGCGGCCGAGGTGGCGCCGGGGTCCTGGTGCCCGGCGCTGCGTTCGCCCAGGTAGCTGGCCCGCCCCTTGCGTGCGACCAGCGGCGTGGTGGCGTCCCGCCCGTCGGCCGCCGCCGCCGCTGCCGCCCGCAGCGCGTCCGCCAGCGGGCTGCCGGCGGCGAGTGCGTCGTCCAGCGCGGCCACCGCCGGGGACAGCGCGTCGAACATCGTCTTGTCACCGAGCTCGGCCTTGCCCCGGGCCACCACGCCGTCCACGCCGGCCCGCAGCGCCTTCGCGAACCCCGGCCCGTCCAACCCGTCGACCAACCCGGTCGCGGTGGCCATCCGCAGGAAGAACGTCCCGTACAGCGGACCGCTCGCGCCGCCGACCGAGCTGATGAGCGTGCTGGCCACCTTCTTGAGCAGCGCGGCCGGCTGGGTCTGCGCGGGATCGGGCAGCGCGGCGAGCACGGCGGACATACCTCGGCTCATGTTGGTGCCGTGGTCGGCGTCGCCGATGGCCGCGTCCAGATCGGTGAGCTGGTTGTGCTGCTCACCGATCAGCCGCGCGAACTCGGTGACCCACCGGGTCAGCGCGGCGCTGTCGACCACCGTGGTGTCGATGTCACTCATCGGCCTCAGACCCCCCAGCGCAGCCCCGGGGTGCGCACCGGCGCGTCCCACAGCCGCAACATCTCGTCGTCCAACTTCAGCAGCGTCACCGAGCAGCCGGCCATCTCCAGGCTGGTGATGTACGGGCCGACCAGCGAGCGGACCACCCGGACGCCTGCCCGGTCCAGGATGGTCGCCACTTCCTGGTACATCAGGTACAGCTCCAGCAGCGGGGTGCCGCCCATGCCGTTGACGAACGCGAGCACGCCGTCGCCGCCGGTGAAGTCCAGGTCGGCCAGGATCGGCTCGATCAGCTGCTCGGCGACCTCGCGCGCCGGGGCCATCGGTACCCGCCGCCGGCCCGGCTCGCCGTGGATCCCGATGCCGATCTCCATCTCGTTGTCCGGCAGGTCGAACGTCGGCTTGCCCGCCGCCGGCACCGTGCACGAGGTCAGTGCCATGCCCATGCTCCGGGCGTTCGCGTTGACCCGGCCGGCCAGCTCGGCGACCTCGGAGAGCTTGCGGCCCTCCTCGGCCGCGGCGCCGGCGATCTTCTCCACCAGCACGGTGCCGCCGACGCCGCGCCGGCCGGCGGTGTAGGTGCTGTCCTGCACGGCCACGTCGTCGTTGGTGACCACGACGGCCACCTCGACGTCGTTCTCGGCGGCGGCCAGCTCGGCGGCCATCTCGAAGTTCATCACGTCGCCGGTGTAGTTCTTCACGATGTGCAGTACGCCGGCGCCACCGTTGACGCCCTGGGTCGCGGCCACCACCTGGTCGGGCACGGGGGAGGTGAACACCTCGCCGGCGCAGGCGGCGTCCAGCATGCCGAGCCCGACGAAGCCACCGTGCAGCGGTTCGTGGCCGGAGCCGCCGCCGGACACCAGCCCTACTTTGCCCTGTACCGGGGCGTCCGCCCGGTAGACAATCTTGTTGTCCAGGTCCACGCGCAGCTCGCTGTGCGCCGCGGCCATTCCACGCAGCGCGTCGGTGACCAAATCGGCCGGGTCATTGATGAGCTTCTTCATACTGGTCTCCGGTCAAACATCGCTGTATTCTCGAAGAGCATTCGATGATGTCGAATGACACTCGGACGGTACGCTGCTGTGGCGGCGCACACAAGAGACTTGGCTGCGCAAGTGGCCGGGTGGTGCGGGTAACCGGGTGATACAGGTGCTGGGTGAAGGAGGCGACGAGTCGTGATCCAGGCGGTGGACCGTGCGGTGCGCATCCTGATGGTGCTGCAGGGCGCGCGGCGGATGAGCCTCGGGGAGGTCGCCGCCGAGTTGGAGCTGGCCCCGTCCACGGTGCACGGCATCATCCGCACCCTGCTCGGGCACGGCATGGTGGCACAGGAGCGTGACTCCGGCCGCTACCGGCTGGGGCCGGCCACGCTGCGCCTCGGCAACGTCTACCTGCACACCCTGGAGCTGCGCTCGCGGGTGGTCGGCTGGGCCGAGGACCTGGCGAAGCGCACCGGGTGCGCGGTGCGCGCCGGGGTATTGCTGCAGGGTGACGTGGTGGTGGTGCACCACGAACCCCGCCCCGACGGCGGCCGGCAGATGCCCGAGGTCGGCATAGTCATCCCGGCGCACGCCTGCGCGCTGGGCAAGGTGCTGTTGGCCGGCGGGTCGGACGAGCTGGGTTCGCGGCCGCTGCGCAGCATGACCGGCGACACGGTCACCGACCCCGCGAAGCTGCGCGCCGAGCTGGAGGTGATCCGCCGTACCGGGATCGCCACCGAGGTGGAGGAGGCGGTGATCGGCGAGTGCGGTATCGCGGCGCCGCTGGTAGACGCCTCGGGTGAGGTGCCCGGCGCGCTGGGTCTGGTGGTGCCGGCCAGCCGCTGGCCCCTCGATGCCGCCGCGACCGAGGCCGTGCGCACGGCTGCCCGGTCCATCTCCCAGGAGTTGGGGGCGCCGAGTTGGCCGCCGGCGGTGCGGGAGTGGCCGGCGGCTTCCGCCTGACCCGGCGAACGGGTGCCGCGCCGGTACCTGGGCTCACGCCGATACCGTCGCCGCCCGGCTTTCCGCGCCGTACGACGAGGTGCTCAGACCGGTGCGGCGTGCCGGGACCAGCCGCGCAGCGAGCCATCGGCGTTCAGCCCGTCGCGCTCGCCGGCCCGGTGTCGGATGAGCACGCTGACCTGACTGGTCACCTCGCCGAGAGCACCGAGGGCCTTGCATTCGGCGGAGTCCAGCCAGGCGTTGAGCTCGTCGGCGCTGCCCCAGTGCGTGAGCAGCAGGTAGCGGACCGGGGCGAGCCGAGGGAACTCCTCGAGCGGGCCGACGAACTGGAACGGCTGTGGCTCGAACTGCCCGGGCAGCGTCTCGAACGGCAGTGCGTTGTGCTGGGGCAGCGCCTCGGTCAGCGAGGCGACGACCGCGTCAACTGCTGAGCTGTCCAGGGCGGCCGGCGGCACGATCGCGATCTCGCAGAACAGCGGACCGGCCAGTTCCTCACCGTCGGCGGGCAGTCGCCACTTGCGGATGTAGAAGGCGTCGAACCAGGTCGTGTGTGCCTTCCGCATGACCGGCTGGTGCCGCCGGCTGCGGTACCACTCGTCCATGTCCTCGGGCGTGGCGAACTTGCCGCAGAAGTACATCCAGGACGAGTTGGCGATCGGGCCGCCGATCACCGCCTGGAAGCCGGGCTGGCTCGCGGCGACCGGGCCCATGCGTTCCTGGACCTTCCGTTGAGCTATAGCGTGATTTGTGTCCACCGCAGGGAACGGTGCCTGTGCACGTGTGCTTGGCGTTGCACGGCGGTGCTCGCCGACGGCGATGTTCGGTGGCACCAGCCGTGGTGTGGGGTGGCTGTCGTGCGTGCTCCGTTGGGAGCCTTTCGGGCTCGATTGACTTTCGTCGCTTTGGGGGCTGGGCGCGTTTTACCGAAGCTTTGGACGGGACAGTTGTCGGTTAGGTCGTCGGGAATCTCGCTTTGGGTCTGGGTCGGGGACGCTTGTCGGGGACGTCCGGCGGGGTTCGCGAAAAATCATGAAATCTTTTTCGGGGGCCGGCGGTATCGACCCAAGAATGTCGGACCCCTTCGACATAATTGCTGTATGTCGGAGAGTTCGGTTGTTACGGCGCGGCGGGTGGTCATGGACTCCATGGCCGCGCTGCGCGCACTCGAACGCACCGGTGATGCGGAGTGTCGGATTGATGGGTTGAAGAGTTACCAGGTTTTGCGGCGCCAATGTGAGTACGACTCGTTGATGTTGGTTGCCGGGTTGGATCGGGATGGGGAGTTTCTCGAGCGGGGGACGTGCTCGAGGAATGCGGTCAGCGATCTGCTCGGGGTGAGTTCGCGGGACGGGCGGCGGATGGTCGCGGTCGCGTCCAGTGTGTTTCCGACGCGGTCGTTGGTGGGTGAGGTGTTGGAGCCTCGGTTGCCGGCGACGGCGATGGCGTTGGGTGCGCTGGAGATTGATCTGGCGCATGCTGAGGTGATCGAGTCGGTGCTGGCTACGGATGCCGCGCGGCGGATCACGGTGGAGCAGTGGGTGGCAGCGGAGGTGTTGTTCGCCGACTGGGCGCGGCAGTACAGCCCGGAGTTGTTGGCTCGCAAGGCCCGCGAGGAACTGGACCTGCTCGATCAGGATGGTGCGCCGCCCGGTGAGGACGATCCGCAGGTCAACGAGCTGCACCTGGCCAAGTCCCGCCACGGTGTCGGCGGGAAGATCAAGGGCCAGTTGGACTCGGCGACGTATGAGACGGTGGCCCGGGCGATCGGGGCGATCCTCAAACCGGCCGCCGACGAGAACAAGTCCCTCGGCCAGCGTCAGGCCGATGCGCTCGGGGAGATCTGCGCGCACACCCTCGACGAAGGCCGGCTACCCGCACAGGGCGGCGAGCGTCCGCATGTCGCGATCACGATGGGCTTGGAAGCGCTGAAGGCCGGGTTGCGCGGGGCGAACCTCGAGCTCGGCGGGCACATCGGGCCGGGTGAGGTACGCCGGCTCAGCTGCGACGCCCAGATCACCCCGATCGTGCTCGGGGCGAACAGTGAGCCGCTGGATGTGGGGCGGGAGAAACGGTGCGCCACGTTGGCGCAGCGGCGGGCGGTCGCGGTCCGGGACGGTGGATGTGCCCATCCGGGGTGTGACCGGCCACCGAGTTCCTGCGAGGTGCACCATATTGTGCACTGGGTCCATCACGGTGAAACAAAACTCGACAATTTGGTGATGTTGTGTTGGACGCATCATCGGATGGTGCACCAGTCCGACTGGGAAGTCCGCATGCACGACGGGCTCCCCGAATTCATCCCACCGAAATGGATTGACTACTCACAAACACCCCGCCGCAAACCGCGCGCGCTCGTGCACATTCGGGGTTGAGTATTAAAGGCTGTGGATCGACGACGGTATTCAGGCGGCCTCGCTGGCCGATTCCTCCTCGAGCATGCTGAGCCAGCTGCGGCGGTCCAGCAGCAGGTCCATGTCCGCCCGGTATGCCTCGGCAAGCTTGGGGAACCGCCTACCCGCCTGTCCGATGCGGCGCGCAAGCTCGACGAGATGATGATCGACCGTTGCGGTATCCGGGCACGGGTACCAGTTGTCGTACTGACCGATGACGGTGGTGAACGGGTCGCCGTCCGGTACGTCCTGTCGTCCCATCGCTAGCTCCTCCCTCGTCCGGAGGCCCTTGGGCGGCCGGTTCCGGTCGAAGCAGCATGCGCCGCGGCGGGGGCACGCGACGAGAGAGCAGACCCCACTTGAGCGGGCGCGCACCCCCCATTGTGCGGGGGTGCTGACCCGACCCCGGGCGATCAGCCGAGTGTGCGGTTGGCCAGCAGGGTGAGGCCGGCGGTGATCCGCGCCGGGCTGAGCTCCATTCGCTCGCGCTGGTGCTGGTACACCTCGGCCGCCAAGGGGGCGAGCAGTAGGTCCACCAGTGCATCCGGGTCGTCGGTGGCGCCGGCGGCCAGCACCAGGGTCCGCACATGGGCCCGCCAGAACTGGTACGACCCGACCGTCAGTCGAGCGGCGCCGGCATCCGCGCCGAGCACCAGTGGGAGGTGCGCCTCGAGCAGTGCGACCATCGCGGCGTAGAAGGCGGCGAGCCGCTCGGCGGGCAGCGGCGCCGGCCCGCGCGCCGGGCCGGGCCCGAGCGGCGGGTCACCCCGGAGCAGCTGCTCCTGCAGTTGGGTCTCGTACTCGCCGAGTAGGGCCTCGGCGATCGATCCGACGTCGGGATAGCGCCGGTACAGGGTGGCCCTGCCGACGCCGGCCGCCTTGGCCACGTCCTCCATGGTCACCGTGCGCGGGTCGCGGCCGCGGAACAGCTCCGCCGCCGCCGCCAGCACCCGCGCCCGGTTGCGTGCCGCATCCGCCCGCTCCGCGCGCGGCGGCTCGATCGGCACAGTCATCGGCGTGATGGTAGGCGGCCGACGGGCTCACGACTCGGCGGCGGTGTGTGCCAGCAGCACTCCGCCGATGATGAGCAGCATGGCGGCCAGCTTCGCCGGGGACACCCGGTCGTGGTGCACGGCCAGCCCGAGCAGCACCGCGCCGGCCGCGCCGATCCCGGTGAACACGACGTACGCGGTGCTCACCGGCACGGTCTCGACCGCGAGCGCGAGCAGATAGATCACTCCCAGGCAGAGCGCCAGGCACAGCAGGCTCGGCCACAAGCGGGTGAAGCCCTCGGTCGGCGGGATGCTCTGCGCCCAGGCGATCTCGACCACGCCGGCGGCCAGTAGCAACGCCCAGCCGGTGCTCATGACGCCGCCGGGCCGAGAGAGCGGGAGAACGACCGGGAGCGGGCGCACGCGTCCAGCTGCAACAGATTGGGCATGGCGGACTCCTTCGCGGAACATAACTGGACACGGTGTCCGAATAGGTTCACGATACGCACAACCGGACACCGTGTCCTCTTATTCCGAAGGAGTGCACCAGAGTTGCGTGCGGCTGGGCGGACCCGGGAGCAGAATGCGGTCGTGAGCAATCTGGACCGCAGCCCCGGCGTAGTGACCTGCGGCGGCCGGGCCGACACTCCCGGCGAACCGGTGCTCGAGCTGCACCGCGCTCGCGAGGTGACACTGGGCGAGCGCACCAAGGTGCGGCGGCTGCTGCCCAGCCTCGGTCGCCGACTCGTCGGGGCCTGGTGCTTCATCGACCACTACGGCCCGGACGACATCGCCGAGCAGGCGGGCATGCAGGTACCGCCGCACCCGCACATCGGGCTGCAGACGGTGAGCTGGCTCCTCGACGGCGCGGTGCACCACCGGGACAGCCTGGGCAGTGACGTCACCATCCACCCCGGGCAGCTCGGCCTGATGACGGCCGGGCGGGCGATCGCGCACTCCGAGCAGTCGCCGCCGGTGCACCCGGCCCAGTTGCACGGCGCCCAGCTCTGGGTGGCGCTGCCCGGTGCTGCCCGGGACATGGCGCCGGCCTTCGAGCTGCACACCGAGCTGCCGACGCTCACCGACCGGGGCCTGCGCGCCACGGTGCTGCTCGGCGAGTTGACCGGGGCGGCCTCGCCGGGCACCGTGCACACCCCGTTGATCGGTGTGGACCTGACCTTGGCCGCCGGCGCGGACGTCCGGCTGCCGCTGGAGCCGGATTTCGAGTATGCGGTGCTCGCGCCGTCCGGGGCCGGCACGGTGATCGGCAGCGGTGCCGCGGTCGGCGGCGACTCCCGCGGCGGCCGGCCCGGGATCGAGGTGGCCGGCGCGGAGGTGGCCGACGTGTCGGTGGGCCTCGGTGACCTGCTGTACCTCGGCACCGGACGGTCCGAGCTGCGGATACGTACCGAACAGGCCAGTCGGTTGCTGTTGCTCGGCGGCGAGCCCTTCGACGAGAAGCTGGTCATGTGGTGGAACTTCGTGGCGCGCGACGGTGCGGAGATCACCGATGCCAGGGCGGACTGGATGGCGGGCCGGCGCTTCGGTGCCGTCGCCGGCGGGGACCCGCAACCGGCGCCGGCAATGCCCGCCACACCGCTGATCCCGAGGGGTCGGGCCCGCTGATCCCGCACCGGTGGCCGTTGCCCAAGCGACCCGGCGGCCCCACCCGACACACCGCTGAGCCGTCCGGCGATACCGCTGGGCGAGCGTGTGGGTGTCCGCCTCGGCGGAATCCGGCACCGCGAGAGAAGATTCGGCATGGACGAGCCACAGGGCCCCGACTCACCCGGGGAGATCCTGGTCAGGGATGCCCCAGATCTCTCCCGTTTCGAGATCACCGTGGACGGCAAGCTGGCCGGCTTCACCGAGTACCACGCCCCGCCGGGCCGCATCGTGTTCACCCACACCGAGGTCGACGAGGCCTATCAGGGGCAAGGTCTGGCCGGCCGGCTGATCCGCGCCGCGTTGGACGGATCCCGCCGTAAGGGCCTCGAGGTGACCCCGCTCTGCCCCTACGTGGCGAACTTCATCCGCCGGCACCCGGACTACCTCAAGCTGGTTGACGAGGCGCATCGGGTCCAGCTCGGCGGTACCTGAGGGTCTCAGCTGGCGGCAGCCGGGTTGGCGTCGGTGGCCGCCGACTCAGCCTTCGCCTGTGCGGCGTCGGCGATGGGCCGCGCGGCCTCAGCTCTGGCGCAGGTGTCCAGAATGGTGCGGGCCACCAGCTCTGGGTTGTCGACCATCGGCACATGCCCGCAGTCGGGCAGCGTCACGTGGTTCGCGCCGGGCAGCAACATGGCCGCGCGCAGCGCCTGGCGCGGGGGCAGGATGCGGTCCTTCTCGCCCCAGGCGACGGTGACCGGGACGGCGGGCGGCATGCCGTGCCAGCTGACCCCGCGCCCGCCCCGGATCGTCGGGATGAAGCCGGGGGCGTTGCGCATCGCCGCCGTGTCGCCCATCGCGGTGATCCGGTCGATCCGGCCGGGGTGGGCGAACAGCAGCGCCATGGTGCTGGCGCGAAGTCGTGCGTTGTTGGCGATCACATCGGTGGCGAACCGGGGGCTCCGGGCGCCGATCCGCATCATCCGCAGGATGCTCAGCGCGCGGGCCCGGTCCGAGTTGTTCCAGAAGCCGGCCGGCGAGAGCAGGGTCGCCGAGGACACCAGCCCCCGGGACGCCGCCTCGACCGAGACCAGCCCGCCGAGCGAGTTGCCGGCCACGTGCGGGCGGACCACACCGAGGGTCTCGAACACCTCGGCGAGCATCTCCATGCTGGACGGCAGGTCGTACTTGCGGCCGGCCGGCAGCGCCGGGGACAGCCCGAACCCGGGTAGGTCGATGGCGATCACGTCATGCCGCTCGGCGAGCTGGTCCAGCACCGGGCGCCAGGCCTGCCAGCGGTGCCCGATCCCGTGGATCAGCACCAGCGGCGTACCCGAGCCGCGCCGCTCGAAGTTGACCTTGATCACGCGTTGACCTCCTCAGGTCGTGAGGGGTGAGCGGCGCCAGAGGACCACTCGCCACTCACGGGTACGTAGTCGTCCGCCCGGAAGCGTAGGTTCGCCGCCAGTCTGGCCACCGACCACGGCCAGTTGGCCACGTTGTGTCCGGCGCCATCCAGGTAGTAGCTGGCGCACCCGCCGGAGTTGTACACCGTCGGCCCGAGCGCGCGTTGCAGGCTGTCGTTGAACCGCCGGTGCACGTCCGGGCGTACCTGCAGCGAGCTCCAGCCGGCGCGGGCCATGGCGCCCACCGCGTCGGCGACGTAGCGCGCCTGCGCCTCGATGGTGCCCAGGACCGACGCGTGCCCCGGGGCGATGTTCGGCCCGAGGAACACGAACAGGTTCGGGAACCCGGCGATCGTGGTGCCGAGGTAGGCCTCCGGCGCGCCGCCGGCCCAGTGCTCGGCCAGGCTGCGGCCGTCGCCGTCGAAGACGTACTGCGCGACGGGTGGGTGGGTGATCTCGAACCCGGTGCCGAAGATGACCGTGTCCACCTCGGCGGCCGCCCCGTCGGTGCCGATCACCGCGCCGGAGGTGACCGCCGCGGCGGCCGGGTGCAGGTGCACGTTCGGCCCGGTCAGGGTCGGGTAGTAGGTGTTGGAGACCATGATGCGCTTGCAGCCGAGGGTGAAGTTCGGGGTGAGCGCGGCGCGCAGCTCGGTGTCGCGTACCTGGGCGATCAGGTGCAGCCGGGCGGCCTTCTGGACCCGGCGCATCAGTGCCTCGTGCCGGAACGCCACCCCGATCGCCTCGTGTGCCGCGTAGATCCCGAACCGGACGGCGCGCTCGGTGATCGGTGCGGCGCGGAACGCGAACTGCACCGGGCGTGGGATCGGGAAGTCGACCTTGGGCAGTACCCACGACGGGGTCCGCTGGAACACGTGCAACTCGGCGACCCGCCCGGCGATCTCCGGGACGAACTGGATGGCGGACGCCCCGGTGCCGATCACCGCGACCCGGCGGCCGGTCAGGTCGTGCCCGTGGTCCCACCGCGCGGAGTGGAACGCCGTCCCGGTGAACGTGTCCAGCCCGGGCAGTGCCGGCAGCGCCGGTTGGTGCAGCGGTCCGGGTGCGGCGGCCAGCACGTTCGCGGTGTACTCGCCGTCGGACGTCGATACCCGCCACAGTTGCGCGGGCGCGTCCCAGCGTGCCCCGGTCACCCGCACACCGAAGCGGATGTCGTCATACACGCCGTGGCGGCGAGCGCTGGCCCGGAAGTAACGCTGGATCTCCGGCTGGCGGCCGTAGAACCGGCTCCAGAACGGGTTCGGGTCGAACGAGTACGAGTACCACGCCGACGGCACGTCGCAGCCGCAACCGGGGTAGGTGTTCTCCCGCCAGGTACCGCCGACGTCGTCGCCCCGCTCCAGCACCGTGAAGTCGGTGATACCCGCCGCGCGCAGGGCGATCGCGGTGGCCACCCCGGACGGCCCAGCGCCGATCACCAGCACACGCACCTGCCGGCTCGTCGGACCCGCCATCAGACCCGCCACCCCTGGGCCCGCCACAGCGCCCTGGACGCCGGCGTGATCAGCCCGAGCTCGTCGTACACCGGGGTGAACCGGTCGATGCACTCCTGCAGCACCGCGCGGCCTTCTCGGTTGGACCGCGCCGCCCGCATCGCCTCCCGCACGTCCAGCCCGGCGTCGGCGTACATCTGTGGCGTGCGCATGGACCGGGAGACCAGCCCGACGCCGACCGCCACCGCCGCGGCCAACCCCTCCCGGCGCACCCGGGGCAGCCGCGGGATCAGCCGGAACAGCTCGTCCCTTGCGAACCGCATGTGCCGCGCCTCCTCGACCACGTGGATCCGGAAGGTCTGCCGGCACAGCGGCTGGACGGTGTCGTCCTTGAGCCCGTAGCGCTGCAGCGCGTCGAACATCTCCTCCACGAACAGCACCGCCACGTAGGCCAGCGGCTCGGTGGAGAACGCGCGCAGCAGGTCGGTGGCGAAGCGGTCCAGCGGGTTGAACGGGTACGGCCCCCGGTCCAGCTTGTCCAGCATCAGCGAGAACATCGTGGAGTGCCGGGTCTCGTCGCCGAGCTCGGTGAGCGCGTAGCGCAGGTGGTTGGACCTCGGGTGGTAGCCCAGCGAGTGCCGGGCCAGCATCTGCATGAACAGGGTCTCCACCCAGATGCCGAATGCCAGGTTGTTCGCCAGCTCGCAACGGGTCAGCTCGATCCGGTGCGACCGGCTCAGCCGCTCCCACAGGTCGGTGCCGTACAGCGTGGACAGCCGTTCCGGCAGGAAGAAGGTGTCCGGCAGCCACGGCTCGTCCCAGGCCACGTCCACCCGGGGGTCGAAGCTGTGCTTGACCGAGGCGTCCAGCAGCTTGATCGCGGTGGCCTCCCGGTCCGGCACCTGGCGGGTCCGGGTGCGGGTCTTCCCAGCACCGGCACCAGACCTGCCGCCGGTCCTGCCGCCGGGGCCGATGCCGCTCGCGGCGCTGGTCATCGGGTCCTCGATTCCCTGGTGCCGGCGCGGCGGGCGGCGGGTGTCCCGGGCGCGGCGCTGTCACCGTTGTCAGCGCCGTTGTCAGCGCCGTTGTCAGCGCCGTTATCAGCGTTGTCGCTGGGACCGCCACCGCCACCGCCAACGTCGCCGCCACCGCCACCGTCGCCGAGCAGCCGGCGGCCGAGCTTCTCCAGGCCGGCCAGCGCGGGCTCGTTGGCCAGCTTCACCGCGAGCCGCAGTAGCGGGGTGGCGAAGTGGTACGTGCCGTAGGCCGCCCAGGCCCCCGCGGTCACCGGCAGCACCGGTACGTCGTGGCGCACCGCGAACTGGATCCGCCGCGCGACCAGCTCCGGGCCCGGCGCGAACCGGCCGAACACGTCCTGCGCGAGGCCGCCGCGCCGCGAGCGTTCCGCCGGGTTCAGCCCGACGAACCTGGTGGCGGCGTAGATGTTGGTGGCGATGAAACCGGGGCAGATCGCACTCACCCCGACGTTGTGCGCGGCCATCTCGGGGCGCAGCGCCTCCGACAGCATCAGCACGGCGGCCTTCGTGGCGACGTAGGCCGGCAGCAGCGGGCTCGGGGTGAACGCCGCCGCGCTGGCGATGTTCACCAGGTGGCCGCGCCGATCCGGGGCCAGCCGATGTCGCTCGGCGAGCTGGCGGCCGAACACCCGGCAACCGTGCACCACACCGAGCAGGTTGACGTCGACCAGTCGCCGCCAGTCCTCGGCGGTGTGGTCCAGGAAGCTCCCGCCCATGCCGATGCCGGCGTTGTTCACGACCACATCCGGCACCCCGTGGCTGTCCCGGACCGAGGCGCCGAACTGCTCCCAGGCGTCCGGGTCGGCCACGTCCATGGTGTGCGCATCGGCCCGGCCGCCGCGCTGGGTGATCCGCAGGGCGGTCTCGCTGGCCGACGCCGGATCGAGGTCCGCACAGATCACCATGGCGCCACCGCCGCCCGGGGGAGCGCCGAACGCCTCGGCGGTGGCCCGCCCGATCCCTGACCCCGCACCGGTCACCACAACCAGCTCCGGGTACGTCCGACCTACCGCCACACTGATCACCTCACTGTGAGCAGAACCGCGAGCAGAAATGTGAGCAGGCACCTGAGCAGACAAGTGAGTAGACATGTCGGCCGAGTCGTGCCAAACAGAATGTACCATTGGTCAATGGCGCAGTGGAAGCATTAGGGTCTTCCCTGCCGGGAGCACGGTGACGGGCCGAGCGCGAGGGAGTCGATGGCCGAGTACCGGATCGACGAGCTGGCCCGGTTCGCGGGGACGACCAGCCGGAACGTGCGCGCCTACCAGGAGCGCGGACTGCTGCCGCCGCCGCGCAAGGAGGGCCGGGTCGGCATCTACACCGAGACCCACCTGGCCCGGCTGCGACTGATCACCTCACTGCACGACCGCGGGTACACCTCCGCGCAGATCGCCGAGCTGATCGCCGGCTGGGAACAGGGCCGCAACCTCGGTGAGGTGCTCGGCCTCGAGGAAGCCCTGAACAGCCCGTGGACCGACGAGATCCCGACCTACCTGCCCACCGAGCAGATCCGGGCGTTCCTGGCGGCCGACCTGACCGCCGAGCCGGGCCTGTTCGACCGGATCGTGCGGCTCGGCCTGCTCAAGCCGGAGGGAGACCAGTGCCTGGTGCCCAGCCCGCAGCTGATCTCCACGGTCGCAGAGCTGGTCAGCCGGGGTTTTCCGCTGGCCGACCTACTGACGCTGCACGAGGCCATCTCGCCGGCCATCGATGACGTCGCGCGGCGGATGGTCGAGGCCGGCTCGGCGCACCTGATCGAGGAGCACGGCGAGGCCTGGCTGCCGGTGGACGGCGAGGTAGGCGAGATCACCGAGCTGCTGCAGCGGCTGCGCCAGTTGGCCATGTCCTCGGTGCAGGGCCTGCTCGCGCACGCCATGGAGCGGCACGTGGCGGACGTGATGGGCGAGCACCTGGTGCGGGTGATCAAGCAGCAGGCGCCGGAGACAGGTGTGTGAGCGTGCGAGCCCTTCTCTCTTCCGGTAGGCGGAATAGTGGCTGGTCCGGGCGTTGAGGCGGCGGCCAGGATGACAGGCATGGAACGCACTCAGGTCGCCATTGTGGGCGCCGGGCCGGCCGGCCTGCTGCTCGCTCACCTGCTGCACGCGGAGGGTATCGACGCGGTTCTGCTGGAGGCCCGGTCCAGGGAGTACGTGGAGAACCGGGTGCGCGCCGGCGTCTGCGAGCACACCACCGTGGCGTTGCTGCGCGACCTCGGGCTCGCCGACCGACTGGACCGGGAGGGGCTGCCGCACGAGGGTTTCTCGCTGCGCTTCGACCGTGCCGACCACCGCATCGACCTGGCCGCGCTGACCGGCCGGACGATCACCGTCTACGGCCAGCAGGAGATCATCAAGGACCTCATCGCGGCGCGCCTGGCCAGCGGGCAGCACATCGAGTTCGAGGCGGCCGACGTCGCGCTCCACGAGCTGGACACCGAGGCGCCCCGGGTCACCTGGACCGACGCCGCCGGGGCCGCCCGTGAGCTGCGCTGCGACGTGGTCGCGGGCTGCGACGGGTTCCACGGGGTCAGCCGCCCGGCCATCCCGGCCGCCGCGCTGACCACCTACGACCACACCTACCCGTTCGCCTGGCTGGGGGTGCTGGCCGAGACGGCGCCCTCGTCGGAGGAGCTGATCTACGCCCGGCACGAGCGCGGGTTCGCCCTGCACAGCATGCGGTCGCCCGGGGTGACCCGGCTGTACCTGCAGGTGGACCCGGCGGAGCGGCTGGCGGACTGGTCGGACGCGCGGATCTGGGACGAGCTGGCCACCCGGCTGGAGGTGGACGGGGAGTTCACCCTGCGGCAGGGACCGCTGCTGGAGAAGGGCATCACCCCGATGCGCAGCTTCGTCACCGAGCCGATGCGCTACGGCCGGCTGTTCCTGGCCGGGGACGCCGCGCACATCGTGCCGCCGACCGGTGCGAAGGGCATGAACCTGGCGGTGGCCGACGTGCGCCGCCTCGCCCCGGCGGTGGTCGCGCTGCTGCGCAAGAACGACTCGACGCTGGCCGACGGGTACTCCGAGCAGTGCCTGCGGCGGGTCTGGCGGGCCGAGCACTTCTCCTACTTCATGACCACGATGCTGCACCGCGCCGCCGACGCGGACCCGTTCACCGACCGGTTGCAACTCTCCCAGCTGCGCTACCTGGCGAGCTCGACCGCCGCCGCAACCAGCCTCGCCGAGAACTACGCCGGTCTCCCCTTCGACTGACCGTCCGTCCGGCTCGCACAGACCGGCTGCGGGCCGCACAGACCGTGCAAGGTCTGTGCGAGCCACAGCCGGTCTGTGCGGCGCGAACCACTACGCCGTCGTGGCCTGGGGTTCCTCCGCCTTGTCGGTGGGGCCTACCTCGTCCGGCAGGTCGCCGCCGGGCCAGGTCTGCCAGGAGTGCTTGCGCAGCGCGCGCATGGCCCTGTACTTGACCGACCCGTGGGTGTTCATCGCGGTCCACGCCGCCCGGGTGGACACGCTCAGCGGCGGGATCCAGTACATCGGGCCGAGCGGGTCGACCGGCTCCGGCGCGGCCAACGTCACCGTCGCGGCCACGTGTGCCTCGCCGTCCTCGGCGGTCAGCCTGGCCAGCACGGTGCCGTCGCGCTCCACGATCTGCGTCTCGCCGACCATCACGGTGCGCCACGGCACCCCGGGCGCCAGTGGGGTGTCGAAGTCGATCGGGCCGACGTGCGACGGCATCACCACCGGCGCGCCGATCAGCCGGGCCATCTGCCGGGGCAGCTCGCGGGCGTGCTGGCGCTGCAGTGCGTGCTCGCGCGCCGCCCACAACCCGAAGGGGCCCCGCCAGTTGGTCGGGTACGACGGCCAGCACATTCCGCCGAGCAGCAGCCGGACCTGGCCGCGCAGCCGGGCGGCGGTGCCCATCCTGGCCCACTCCCAGCCGTTCGCGATGCCGACCGGCGCGCCGTCCAGCGCGGCCAGCGTGGTGCGCCCCGGGTCGTCGCCGCCGGTGTAGTAGTTCTGCTCCCACATGGTGGGGATGTCCTTGTCGTGCAGGTGTGTCCGCCCGTCCGGCTCGGCCAGCACGTAGGTGCCGTAGACGTCCGAGCCGCGTCGGGCCAGGAAGCCGCCGCCGACCACCACACCCAGCTCGCGGGCCAGCCGCCGGTAGAGCTGCATCGGGGCCCCGTCGATCGGCCGGGCCACGCCGTGCAGCGCCTTGGCGTAGACGTTCGGCGACGAGCCCGCCTCGGGCACCGTGACGATCGCCGGCGAGTGCTCCCGCACCGCGTCCCTGATCAGGCCCTCGAGCCGGATCAGGTTCTCCTCGACCGCGCCGAGGCGCAGCGCCGGCTGGATCGCCGCGATCTTCACCGTCTGCGTCTGCGTTGAGTCGCTCATAGGGTTGCTACCACCGTGTCCGTCGGCTCCGCGGCGAGCGGAGGTGTATTGGTCGGGGTGTTACTGATCGGGGTGTTACTGCTCTTGTTCGTGCCGGTCGTCGCGGCATGGCCGTTGTCCTCGGGAACTGGGGCCTCGGGAACTGGGGCCTCGGGAACTGGGGCCTCGGGAACTGGGGCCTCGGCAACTGGGGTCTCGGTTGTGACCGCCGCGGTCCTGGCGACCGGGCGGGTGGGCGCCGGCGGCTTCGGGTCGGGGTGCTCCGAGCCGGGTACCACCCGACTGGAGCGGAACCGCCGGCCGAGCAGCTCCTGGCGAACGCCGACGTGCACCTTCAGGTCGGCGACCGCCTCCCGCACCGTCGCCGCCGCCGGCTTGCCGCTGGTGCCGCCGCGCAGTGCATCGACCAGGCCGGTGCCCAACCGGGCCAGCGTCAACACCTGGGGCAGGGTGCGGCCGCGGCCGAAGACGTCGCCGATGTCCGGTCCCTGCCCCCGGGAACGGCCGGACCGGCGGACGATCTCGGTGAGAATCGGGGAGACCGGCTTGACCTCGGTCTCGATGTTGCCGAAGTGGTACGCGTGCACGCACTCCTGGTCGCGCTCGCGTTCCCAGCGGCGCAGCGCCATGTCCAGCTCGGCGGGGTCGTCCAGCACCGGGGTGGCCATCTCGGCGAGGCGGCGGCCGGACCACAGGGCGTCCCGCTGCCCCTGGCCGATCACCGGGTCCTTGAAGTGGCCGGCGTCCCCGGCCAGCGCCCAACCGGGCCCGCTGGAGGCGCGGAAGTAGGCCGACGTGTCGCCGGTGGCGCGCAGCTTGGTGAGATCGGTACAGCCGGCGATCCGCTCCGCCATGCCGGGGTGCTGGACGAGCTTGCGCTGCCAGTACGCCTCCTGGTCGTCCATCGCCTCGGACGCCTCGCTCGCGGCGCCCATGAACAGCATCAGCATCCTGGGGCCCGGCGCGGACGGGAACATGAAGGCTAGCGAGTCGCCGTCGCGCCACTGGTAGATGGTCTGGCCCTCGCGGGTGCCGTACATCGGGTCGTCGGCGTAGCGGAACACCAGGCCGCGGCCGTTGCGGGAGCCCCGGTACGGCCGGAACGCGCCGACCGCCGCGGCCACCGAGGAACGCCGGCCGTCCGCCCCGATCACCAGCTTGGCCTCGATGTCGGTCTGGTTGCCGTCGCTGTCGGCGAACCGGACGCCGCTGGTCCGCCCGCCCCGCCACAGCACGTCGACCAGCCGGTGCCGCTCCCGGACGTCGGCGCCGGCGGTACGCGCCGCGGCGACCAGCTCGACGTCCTGGATGGTGCGCGGCACGCACATGCAGTAGTCGGTAGGGCCGACCTGGCGCCAGCGCTCGAGCAGCTGCGCGTCGCCGTTGCTGGTGAGCTGCAGCCAGGGCGACTGCGTCGGGTTGCTGGCCAGGATCGCGTCCAGCGCGCCCATCCGGCGCAGCTCGTCGACCCCGTCGGGGAACAGCAGGTGGGTGGACATCTGGTCGGACGGGAACCGGGACCGGTCGAGCACCACCACATCGAGCCCCGCCCTGGCCAGATGGGCCGCCGCGCAGGCCCCGGCCAGTCGGGCACCGATGATCACGACATCGCAACGCTGCGCCATGTGCCACCCCTTGATGTGATCTGTGGCACTGATAATGCTCCAACCGGCCTAATAATGCAAGTACATTCATTTTTGAATGAACCTATAATTTGCGGATGACAGGTCGCGCGGGCCGCACGCGACAATGTGCGGGGCGAGAGGGGGAGGCGTGGCGGAGCGGGAGTCGGGGGACGTGCTGAGGCACAGTCCCCGGGTCACTCGGCGCCGGGCGCGCACCAGGGAACGCATCCTGGACGTGGCCGAGGAGCTGTTCGGGGCGGGCTACCAGGCAGCCAGGATGGAGGAGTTGGCCGAGGCGGCCGACGTCTCGGTCGGCTCGATCTACGTGCACTTCGGCAACAAGGCCGGGCTCTACCTCGCGCTGGCCGAGCGCGCGGCGGACCAGTTCGCCGCGTACCTGGACCGGGCCTGGCAGTCGGACTGCACGGCACTCGAGAAAGTCATGGCCTGCGGTGAGCTGTACCTGCGGTTCCACCTGGAACACCCGAACTCGTTCCGCTTCCTGGCCTTCGACGGCTTCGGCACCGAGCTGGACCAGGTCGACCAGGAGCTGCGCCAGCGGGTCGGGGAACGGCTCGACGAGATCCTCGGGGTGTTCCAGGCGCACATCGAGATGGCCATCGCGAACGGTGAGGCGGACCCGAGCTTCACGCCGAAGGAAGCCGCGCGGTTCCTCTGGGGGGCGTGGAACGGGGTGGTCTCGTTCAGCCTGCGCAACGACCGGATGGCGCTGACCGACGAGGAGATCGCCGCGTGCCTGCGGCTGGGGCGACGGATGGTCAACGAGGGGCTCACCGCGCCGGCCTACCGGGACGCGGACGGCCGGTCGAGGGCCCGGTTGGTCGGTGCCGGCGAGCTGGCGGAGCCGGGGCGGCGGGGGACATCCGGTGAGCGGGGCGGGTCGGCGGCCGCCGGTGAGCGGGGCGGGTCGGCGGCCGCCGGCGAGCCGGCCGAGCCGGGCCCCGCCGCCGGCCGGTAGCGCCGGGCGACGGGGTGACCGGGTCTCAGCGTCGCCGGGCCCCGCCGGACCTCAGTTCCAACTGGTCGTCAGTCCCAACTGGTCGTCAGTCCTTGCCGATCTGCAGCACGAGCTTGCCGAGGTTCTCCCCCCGGAACAGCTTGGGCAGGGTCGCCGGGAAGTCGCCCACCGAGCCGGTGACCACGTGTTCCTTCGAGTGCAGCTTGCCGGCGCGCAGCCAGCCGGCGATCTCGGCGCCCGCCTCGGCGTACCGGTTGGCGAAGTCGAACACCACGAAGCCCTCCATCCGGGCCCGGTTGACGAGCAGGCTCAGGTAGTTCTTCGGGCCGTAGGGCTGGCCGGAGTTGTACTGGCTGATCGCCCCGCAGATGACCACCCGAGCACCGCGCGCGAGCCGGCGGAGGCCGGCGTCCAGGACCTCGCCGCCGACGTTGTCGAAGAACACGTCCACCCCGTCCGGCGCCGCCTCGCGCAGGCCCCGTGACCAGCCGTCGACCTTGTAGTCCACCGCGGCGTCGAAGCCGAGCTCGTCGGTCAGCGTGGCGCACTTCTCCGCGCCGCCGGCGATGCCGATCACCCTGCAGCCCTTGATCTTGGCCAGCTGACCGACCATGCTGCCCACCGCGCCGGCCGCGCCGGAGATCAGCACGGTCTCCCCGTCCTTCAGCGCCCCGACGTCGAACAGCCCGAAGTACGCGGTCATCCCGGTCATGCCCAGCGCGCTGAGATACGTGGTCATCGGCACGGCGGACGGGTCGACCTTCTGCACACCGCGCCCGTCGGAAATGGCGTACTCCTGCACGCCGAACACACCCGTGACGTGGTCACCGACGGCGAAACCCGGGTTCTTCGACTCCACCACCTCACCGCCGGCGAGCGCCCGCATGACCTCGTTCAGCCCGACCGGCGGGATGTAGGACGGCCGGTCGTCCAGCCAGGCGCGCATGGCCGGGTCCAGCGACAGGTGGGTCACCCGCACCAGGATCTGGCCGTCCTCCGGAGTGGGCACCGGCTCCTCGGTGTGCGCCCAGTCGCTCGGGACAGGCTCGCCGGTCGGCCTCGCGGCCAGCCGGATCTGGTGGTTGGTGGCGTCCATCGTGCTCCTGTTCGTCGTCTGGCGGGGCGGCGTTCGCCGCGTACTGGCTACAGCGTGCTGGATACGAGACTGACACTCAGCGGCGCGCTGTGCTGACCTGGCCACGGTAGTGACCTTGGGTAGATCATCGTCGGCGTCGTTAGGGTGATGGCCCGACGAACGTGGCCGGAGGTGGCCGCGTCATGATCAGCTACCGGTGGAGGGGGACGGACGTGGCCGCTCGGCATGACTCCGGCCGCCCTGAGGGCTGGGTGGTCGCCGCGGTCGCCCTGGTGTTCCTGCTGGGGACCGGCGTGCTCGGCTACCTCCTGGTGTCCCCGCCGCGCGACCCCGCGCCGGCAGCCGCGTCGACCCCGGCCGCGGGCTCCCCGGGCGCCGGTGCCCCGGCGGCCGGCGCGGCCGACCCCCGGCTGGACGGGGTGACCGCCCGGCTGCGCGGCGTCGGCTACCGGGTGACCACGGCGGGCAGCGCCGACGGCACCGACTGCGCGGCGAACGCCTACGGCCAGAGCCGGGCCTACCTCGGGGCGCACCGCTGCGTCGGGTTGCGCCGCGCGCTGCTCGAGGTCCAGGGCCAGCGGGGCGGGTCGGCGCTGCTCGCGCTCGCCTGGGTCGGCATGCCGGACGAGACCGGCGCGGCCGACCTGAAGGCGGAGCTCGACCGGCCCGGCTCGGGCAACATCGTCGAGCTGTCCAAGGACGACGAGCGGTACCGCAACGTCGCCTTCACCGGCATCTACTACGCCTCCGCGCGGCAGGCCGCGACGGTGGTCACCGCCGAGGCGCAACCCATCGCCGCCGGCCTCACCGCCGCGCAGCTGAAGAACATCGCCGCCGCCGCCGTCCGCTGACCCGAGCGCCGGCTAGGTGGGCGCCCGGGGCGGGTCGGTGGCCAGGGCCGCCAGTGAGGCCAGTGCGGTCAGCGCGGCCAGGACGGCGAAGCCGGTCGGGTAGCCGCCCACCCGGTCGGCGACCAGGGTGCCGCCGGCGGGGGCCAGCGCGATGGCCGCGGTGATCGGCGCGGAGAACACGCCGTTCACCCGCCCGAACGCCCGGGTGCCCCAGCGGTCGGCTACCGCGGACGCCTGCAGCAGGGTGTGCGC
This sequence comes from Pseudonocardia sp. Cha107L01, assembly GCF_052566575.1. Lineage (NCBI taxonomy): Bacteria > Bacillati > Actinomycetota > Actinomycetes > Pseudonocardiales > Pseudonocardiaceae > Pseudonocardia > Pseudonocardia sp. Cha107L01. Next base: position 338,161 of record NZ_CP199579.1, on the reverse strand, counting down.
GCCGCGGGCCGCTCCGGCCAGTACGGCGAGTGCGATCAGCGCGGCCGCCGGCCCGGGGAGCAGCCCGAGCGCGGCAACGCAGACGGCGGCCGCCGCCGGGATCACCGCGGTGCGGACCCGGGTGGACGAGCGGCGGGCCAGGGCGCCGTACCCGGTGCGGCCGAGCACCTGCCCCACCCCGACCAGCCCGAGCGCCCAGGCGGCGAACCCGGTGCTGTAGCCGCGCCCGGTGAGCAGCGGCACCAGGTTGATCGTCGCCGCGTAACTGCCGAAACCGGTCAACGTCATCACCGCGACCAGCACCAGGAACGGCCGGCTGCGCAGCACCGACGCACTGTGCGCGAGGTCCTCGGCCCGCACGGCCGGGTCCCGCCGGCGCCGGCCGGGCCACCGGGGCGTCAGGCAGCAGCCGTGCAGCGGGATGGTCACCAGCGCCAGCACGCCGGCCAGCACCAGGTAGGTCTGCCGCCAGCTCAGCGCGCCGAGCAGCGCGGCGGTCAGCGGGGCGAACACCGTGCTGGCCAGCCCGGCGGCCAGGGTCAGCGTGGTCAGCGCCCGGATCCGCCCGGCCGGCGGGTACCAGCCGGTCAGCGCGGCGAACGCCGGCGGGTACAGGGTGGCCGCCTGGGCCAGCCCGGCCAGCGCCCAGGCCAGGTAGAACCAGCCGAGCCCGGGCGCGGCGGCGATGGCCACGACGGCCAGTACGCCGAGCACCGAGCCGCTGGTCATCACGACCCTCGGTCCCCGGGTATCGATCAACCGCCCGACCGGCACACTCGCCGCCGCGGCGACCAGCGCGCCGGTGGAGAACGCGCCGATGGCCTGGGCGGTGGACCAGCCGGTGCTCCGGGTCAGTGCGACCAGCAGTACCGGGAAGGCGTAGTAGAGCACGCCCCAGCTGGTCACCTCGGTGATGCAGAGCGCGGCCAGTGCCCTGGTCGCGCCGGCCGGCGCCGGGACGTGGTCGGTGGCGGCCCGGCCCGGTTCGTGTTCCGGTTCGGTCACCCCGGTCCCGTCGCGCCGGACATCCAGGCGGCCGTCCGCGCCAGGCCGTCCGCCAGCCCGGTCGGTTCGAATCCCAACGCCCTGGCCCCGGTGTCGTCCACCCGCACCGGGCCGAGCTTGCCGTACACCTCGGAGCGGCTGGCGAACGTCGAGGCGTCCGGGCCGAGCGAGGACCCGGGGGGCAGCGCCCGGACCCGGTGCGGGCTGCCGACGAGCTCGGCGTAGCGGTGCAGCACGGCGCCGAAGCCGGCGATCTCGCCGCACAGCACGTACCGCTGCCCACCCCGGCCGTGCCGGTAGGCCAGCAAGTGCCCGAGCGCCACGTCCTCGGCCAGCACCCAGCCGACCGTCGCGTCCACCACCTCGGCCACCTCGCCCCGGGCGGCGGCGAACAGCGCGTTGTAGCTCGACGGCCCGGCCGGACTCGGGCCGTAGATGCTGGCCGGGTTCAGCACCCCCGTCTCCAGCGCGTCCCCGGCCCAGTTCCCCGCGCCGTTCCCCGCGCCGATCCCTGCGCTGATGAGCACCGTCGCGGTGCCGACCACGTTCAGCCGCCGGGTTTCCTCGGCGGACCGGCCGACACACGCGGCCAGGTGGAATACGCCCTCGCAGCCCTCGGCGGCCCGGCGCATCGCGGCCGGATCGGTGAGCTGGGCGACCACCCACGGCACCCCGGGCGGCAACAACCCGGCCCGCTCCGGGGTGCGCACCGCCGCGCGCACGGCCAGGCCCCGCTCCCGCAGCAGGGCGACCAGCGCGGCGCCGACGTACCCGGTCGCTCCGGTGACGAGCAGCATCGACTCATCCTGACCGGGGCCACGGCGGCTCGCACAGCGACCGGCGGTCAGACCCATCGGTCACATCAAAAGGAGTAGCCGCCGAGCCCCGGACAGCTGCCGGTTATCCCCCAGTCACCCGATTGACACGTTTAAACGATCATCGGGTTCCCCATTCATCTCGGCGTCACGCCCAGTGAGCGCTGTCGTCCGTTTCATGCACACCTTCGGCACCACTCATGTGTTGTGCTTCACATCGAGATACCGCGCACAACACGGGTTTTCCGGCCCGGAGCGCGGGGCGGACGAGCAGGTTGTGGAGGCTGACAGATGTCGTCATGGTGGAACAGTTCACGAGCCGTCTACGGCGCTGAGCTGCGAGCCGGAGCGCTCTGTCTGGTCGATCACGGCTGGCCGGTGGTACCGGGCACCTGGTGGCAGGGCGACGGTTGGCACGGGCTGCCGGATCGACCGGGATGGAACCTGGTGCCGACGGTGCCGGGCGGGGTCGACGCGGCCAGTTGTGACCCGGCCCAGGTGGCGCGCTGGTGGTCGACCGCGGCGCACTCGGTGCTGCTGGCCACCGGCGGCGCGCTCGACGTCGTCGAGGTGCCGGCCTGGATGGGTCGGCGCATGGCCGCCACGCTGCGCGGCGTCGGCCTGGTCGCGCCGCTCGCCGCGACACCGGCCGGCCAGTGGTGGTTCCCGGTCCGTGTCGGCCAGCGGGACCTGCCCGAGCTACTCACCGACGCCGGCGTGGTGCTGCACGGCGAAGGTTCCTGGGTCATCGCGCCGCCGTCGGAGTGCGCGGACGGCCTGGTGCACTGGCGGGTCAACCCGTCGGCCTGTGGATGGCGGCTGCCCGCGTCCGAACTGGTGCAGAGCGCTGCCGCCGAGGCCGCCCGGTGGCGCGCGTCCGAGGGAGACGACCGGTCGGTAGCCCAGCGGCCGACCGGCGTCGCCTCCGGTATGCGGTCCTAGCAAGGGGCCGCGAGGTATAGCGCTGGGGCTCTTTGCTCCGCTGTGGCGACCGTCGGGGCGCGCCGGAGCAGCCCGAGCGACCAGGCCGGGGTTGGTGGTCCGCCCGCCGCCAACCCCGGCCGATACGTTCTTCGTTCCACAACGTATCGGTGCCGGGCGTGTGACGTACCCCGCTTCCGGGCACTATGGATATGTGCAGATAGCCGCACGGAGCACCGAACCAGCCGCTGGGGTGGCCGGCGGCCCCGGCACGCCCCCGCCGCCCGCGTCCGCCCCTCCGCCACCCGCCCGCCCGGTGGTCCCGGTCGGGCTTGACTCGCTGAACAGCGAGGCCAAACGCCGCGACCTACGGCGGATGAAGCTGATCGCCACCGGGTTCCTGGTCGCCGCGACCCTGGTGTTCGTGGCCGCCCAGCTGTGGCTGGCCCGGGGCGGGCCCGATTGGGTCGGCTACGTCCGGGCCGCGGCCGAGGCCGGCATGGTCGGCGCGCTCGCCGACTGGTTCGCGGTCACCGCGCTGTTCCGTCGCCCGCTCGGGCTGCCGATCCCGCACACCGCGATCATCCCGACCAAGAAGGACATGATCGGGGACAGCCTCGGCGACTTCATCGGCACCAACTTCCTGGCCGAGGAGGTGGTGCGGGACAAGCTGCGGCGCACCGAACTGGCCCGCCGGGTCGGCGGCTGGCTGTCCGAGCCGGTCAACGCGGAGCGGGTCACCGCCGAGCTGGCCACGGCCGTGCGGGGCGCTGTCACCGTGCTGCGCGACGAGGACGTGCAGGACGTGCTCGAGCAGGTGGTGGCCCGCCAGCTGATGAAGCAGCAGTGGGGTCCGCCGCTGGGCCGGGTGCTGTCCGGCGTGCTGTCCGACGGCACCCACCACAAGATGGTCGACCTGGTCTGCGACCGGGCCTTCGACTGGGTGCGCGGCAACCACGACCTGGTGATGCGGGTGGTGTCCGACCACGCGCCGACCTGGTCGCCGAAGTTCGTCGACGAGCTGATCGCGGACAAGGTGTTCAGCGAGGTGCTGGCGTTCTCCTGGGCGGTCAAGGTCGACCCGGAGCACCCGATGCGCAAGGCGATCGACAAGTTCCTCATCGAGTTCGCCGGCGACCTGCAGACCGACGAGTCCACGATCGAGCGCGCCGAGCAGATCAAGCACCAGATCGTGGCGCACCCGGACGTGCAGAAGTTCATCGGCAAGGCCTGGACCACGGTCAAGACGATGATCCTCGACGCCGCCGCCGACCCGTCCAGCGCACTGCGCCGCCGGGTCGCGGACGGGCTGGCCGCGGTGGGCCGGCGGCTGACCACCGACCCGGAGTTCCGCGCCAAGATGGACGGCTGGGTCGAGGAGGCCGCCGGTTACGTGGTGCGGCACTACCGGGCCGAGATCACCACGCTGATCACCGACACGGTGTCGCGCTGGGACGCCGAGGAGACCTCCCGCAAGGTGGAGCTGCAGGTCGGCCGGGACCTTCAGTTCATCCGGATCAACGGCACCGTGGTCGGCTCGCTCGCCGGCCTGGTCATCTACGCCGTCTCCCAGTTCATCACCTGACCGCCCCGCCCCTCCGGCCCCTCCGGCCCCGCCGGCGCGAGCTGGGTTTCCATCCACGCGAGTCGGGGCTCCCAGCACACTGAGTCGGGGCTCTCAGCACACTGAGTCGGGGCTCTCAGCACCCGAGGGTCGCTAGATTCGGCAGGCGAGTCGTTGGATCTTGCGGAGCGGATCGCGGGATACGGGTATGTCGGTTGGCACGACGGTTCGGCGGGCCCATGCCGGCTGTGCCGGGGGACTGAACGCTCCCGCCGCGTCGCCAGCCGATGAGCGGTGTGCCGAAACGCCGCCCGACTCGGTGTGCTGAGAGCCCCGACTCGGTGTGCTGGGAGCCCCGACTCGGTGTGCTGAGAGCCCCGACTCGCGGGCGGGGGTTGACTCGCGCGGAACGGGGTTAGAGGGCGGCGCCGATGGCCAGGCCGAGGCCGGCGGTGCCGAGGCCGGCGGCCACCGAGCCGAAGGCGTTGAGCGTGGCGTACAGCAGGGCGCGCCGGCTGGCGAGTGACACGGTCTCGTAGCCGAAGGTGGAGTAGGTGGTCAGCGCGCCGCAGAACCCGGTGCCGATCAGCGCGACCAGGTGCGGTGACGCGGTCGACCCGAGTACCACGCCGAGGACCAGCGAGCCGACCGTGTTCACCGTGAAGGTGCCCCACGGGAAGCCGCTGTCGTGGCGGGACTGCACCACCCGGTCGGCCAGGTAGCGCAGCGGCGCCCCGATCGCGCCGCCGAGCAGCACCAGGAGCACGGTCATCGGTCCGCCCCCGAGAACAGCCCGCCGGCCGCGCGGGTCGCCAGGATGCCGACCCAGGTGGCGGCCAGCGCGGCGACCAGGGTGCCCAACAGGTAGCCGAGGGCGACGCCGACGGCGTGCGCCGCGAGCAGGTGCTCGACGTCCACCGCGTAGGTGGAGAATGTGGTGAACCCGCCGAGGATGCCGGTGACCAGGAACGGCCGGGCGAGCGGGTGCGGTGTTGTCAGCTCGGTGAGCACCACGATCAGCACGCCGATCAGCAGCCCGCCGACCACGTTGGTCAGGAACGTGGCCAGCGGGAAGTGACCGGGTACCGGGGGGATGGCGAGCGCCAGGCCGTACCGGGCCAGTGCGCCCAGCGCGCCGCCGGCGGCCACCGCGCCGAACGCCGGACCCTGCCCGGCGAGTGGTCGTGCCGGCACTGTCACCGCGTACCTCCCTGCCCTCGGCGACAGATCATCCCCCGGCCGCCTCGACGGTCCACTTTCGAGGTGGCGCAGACGTGGTGCAGGCCACGTCACCTGCGCAAGCATGGCGCTTGCTCTAGCTAGCACAGTGGCGTACTGTCGGTATTCGTAAGGACAGAAACCAGGGAGGTGGTCGAGATGAGCAAGGCCGAGCAGAACCCGGTCGAGCAGGTCGGCCACGCCGTGGGGCAGGCCGTCGAGGACATCGGCGCCTACATCAGGCAGCAGCGGGAGGGCGCGCACGTTTCACTGCGCCAGCTCGCCAGGGTGGCGGGGGTCAGCAACCCGTACCTCAGCCAGGTGGAGCGGGGCCTGCGCAAGCCGTCGGCGGAGATTCTGCAGCAGATCGCCAAGGGGCTGCGGATCTCGGCGGAGGCCCTCTACGTCCGCGCCGGGATTCTCGAGCAGCGGCCGGCCAGTGCGGTCACCGATGCGGTATTCGCCGACGACGAGCTGACCGAGCGGCAGAAGCAGGTGCTGCTCGACATCTACCAGTCGTTCCGGCGCGAGAACGATGCGGCGAAGCCGGCCGACTGGGCGCAGGCCGTTCAAGTCGACAGTGCTGTTGACCCGGTAGTCGACCCCACCGCGGTCGACCAGCACAAGAGCTAGCCCGTCCGTCCGGAAACACACTTGAGCGCGACACCCACCGGGCCAGTCGCGGAATCCATGCAACAGGAAAGGTGACCATCATGGCTGTTTCGCTGCCGACCTCGGCCGACGTCCGCAAGGTTCGTACCCGGGCCAACAAGGTCGTGACCACCCAGCTCGACTACGTCCGTACCCCGTTCCTCGCCTGGGTCGGTGCCGGTGACCTGGCCGTCAACAAGGTCAACGACGCCGTCGCCAAGGCCCGCACCCAGGCCGCCGAGCGCCGCGAGCAGGCCCAGGCCCGCGCGGAGAAGCTGCAGAAGCAGGCTCAGGCCCGCGCGGAGAAGCTGCAGAAGCAGGCCGGCGATCTGCCCGCCGAGCTGCGCGAGAAGCTGACCGCCGAGGAGCTGCGCAAGCGCTACGAGGAGGTCAGCGAGCAGGCCCGCAAGGCCTACACCGAGCTGGCCGACCGCGGCGAGGTCACCATCGAGCGGATCCGCAAGCAGCCCCGCGTCGCCAAGGTGATCACCGCCGTCGAGGACGCCACCGAGCGTTTCGACAAGAACGTCGAGAAGGTTGTCGACGACGTGCACGACGCCGGCGAAGAGGTCCTCGGCCGGGTCAGCACCGAGACCCGTTCGGTGGGTGAGCGGGCCGCCCGCGCCACCAAGCGCTTCTCCAGTGAGGCCGCCGAGACGGTGACCAAGGCCGGCGCCGAGCTGGCCGAGGAGCTCACCGAGGCCGGTGACGAGGCCGCGCACACCACCCGCAGCGTCACCCGCAAGGCCGCCAACCGGACCGCGCCGCGCAAGCCCGCCGCGACCACCACCCGGCGCGCGAACGGTTCCCGCACCACCAAGTGACCCAGTGCACGACCAGTGAGACCAGTCGAACCCCGGAGCCTCCCGCCCCGGGGTTCGACCGCGTCCGGGGTCGGCGCCGGTCGGTTTACCGGACGGGAGTGCGCCACAGTGTGCGGCGCACGTAGTCTGGCCTGGTGCAGCTGCTCTACTCCCTGGACGTCTACATCATGCTGGCGTGCTGGATCGCCGGCATTCCGGTCGGCGCGTACGCGTTCATCCACGCTGTCCGGTCCCGTCCGGATGCCTTCACGGCGGCGGACAAGCTGACCAAGCCGGCCTGGCTCGGTATCACCGGCGGCGGGCTGGCTCTGCTGCTGATCTGCCGGGACGGGCCGATCACGCTGTTCTGGCTGGTCGGGCTGATCGCCGTGCTGGTTTATCTGGTCGACGTGCGACCCAGTTTGATCGAGGTGCAGGGCGGCCGGCGCTGAGCGCCGGCGCTGAGCACCGGCCCTGAGCACCGGCGCTGAGCCGGTGCCCCGCTTCTCCGAGCCCGATCCTGGTCGCGACCGGCGACCGATTCGCGAATTTCGCCCTGAGCGTAGTGCGCTCAACTTCTCTGCGCGGCCCGGAATGTAGGCAACGGTGTAAGCGTTGCAACGGGCATGACAGACACGCTGAAGCTCCCGGTCCTGCCACTGACCGATTCGGTCGTGCTGCCCGGCATGGTTGTCCCCATCCGCCTCGACCAGCCCGAGCCACGGGCCGCGGTGGACGCCGCGCAGAACGGTTCCGAAGGTGAGCGCCGGATCCTCCTGGTTCCCCGCCCAGATGGCCACTACGCATCCGTCGGCACGATCGCGGTGCTCGAGCAGGTCGGCCGGATGCCGACCGGCGAGCCCGCCGCTGTGGTCCGCGGTGAGCAGCGCGCCCGCATCGGCTCCGGAGTGACCGGGCCGGGTGCCGCGCTGTGGGTCGAGGCCACCCCCATCCCCGACAACACGGTGAACGGCCGCACCGAAGAACTGGCCAAGGAGTACAAGGCGCTCGTGGTGTCGCTGCTGCAGCGGCGCAACGCCTGGCAGGTCATCGACTCGGTGCAGCAGATCACCGACCCCGGTCAGCTCGCCGACACCGCCGGCTGGTCCAGCTGGCTGGACACCGAGCGCAAGTTGGCGCTGCTCAACGAGATCGATGTGACCATGCGGCTCGAGCTGCTGATCGGCTGGACGCGCGAGCACCTCGCCGAGCAGGAGGTCACCGAGAAGATCGCGGACGACGTCCGCGAGGGCATGGAGAAGACCCAGCGCGAGTTCCTGCTGCGCCAGCAGCTGGCCGCCATCCGCAAGGAGCTGGGCGAGGACGAGCCCGAAGGTGCCGACGACTACCGCACCCGGGTCGAGTCCGCCGACCTGCCGGACCACGTCCGCAAGGCCGCGCTCACCGAGGTGGGCAAGCTGGAGCGGGCGTCGGACCAGAGCCCCGAGTCGGGCTGGATCCGGACCTGGTTGGACACCGTGCTGGACATCCCGTGGAGCGAGAGCACCACGGACAACGACGACCTGGCCGCCGCTCGGGCGATCCTGGACGCCGACCACGCCGGGCTGGACGACGTCAAGGAGCGGCTGATCGAGTTCCTGGCCGTCCGGGCGCGGCGCAACCGTCGTGGACTGGGCACCGTCGGGGGCCGTGGTTCGGGCGCGGTGTTGTCCCTGGTCGGGCCTCCCGGTGTGGGCAAGACGTCACTGGGTGAGTCGGTCGCGCGGGCGATGGGCCGCAAGTTCGTCCGGGTCGCCCTCGGTGGTGTCCGGGACGAGGCCGAGATCAGGGGCCACCGGCGCACCTATGTCGGCGCCCTGCCCGGCCGGATCGTCCGGGCCATCCGGGAGGCCGGTTCGATGAACCCGGTCGTGCTGTTGGACGAGATCGACAAGGTCGGCAGCGACTACCGGGGAGACCCGACCGCCGCCCTGCTCGAGGTGCTCGACCCGGCGCAGAACCACACGTTCCGCGACCACTACCTCGAGGTGGACCTGGACCTGTCCAACGTCCTGTTCCTCGCCACCGCCAACGTCTACGACACCATCCCCGGCCCGCTGCTGGACCGGATGGAGATCGTGACGCTGGACGGCTACACCGAGGCGGAGAAGGTCGCCATCGCGCGCGACCACCTGCTGCCCCGGCAGATCGAGAAGGCCGGGCTGGAGCCGTCCGACGTCGAGTTCAGTGAGGTGGCCCTCGGCATGATCGCCGCCGAGTACACCCGCGAGGCCGGTGTGCGGCAGCTGGAGCGGGGCCTGGCCAAGACCCTGCGCAAGGTGGCCGTGACGCTCGACGCTGCCGATGCTCGTACCGCTGGCTCTTCGGGAGAGGCGATCGAGCGGCCGGTGCACATCGACGCCGACGCCCTGGTCAAGTACCTGGGCCGGCCGCGGTTCACCCCGGAGTCCGCCGAGCGCACCTCGGTGCCGGGTGTGGCCACCGGGCTCGCGGTCACCGGTGCCGGTGGTGACGTGCTGTTCATCGAGGCCACCGCCATGGACGGCGAGCCGGGGCTTGTCCTGACCGGTCAGCTGGGCGACGTGATGAAGGAGTCCGTGTCGATCGCGCTGAGCTACCTGCGGTCGAAGGGGCTGGCCGGTGACCTGGCTTCGAAGAAGCTGCACGTGCACGTGCCGGCCGGTGCGGTCCCGAAGGACGGCCCGTCGGCGGGCGTCACGATGACCACGGCGCTCGCGTCGCTGGCCACCGGGCGTCCGGTGAAGTCGAGTGTGGGGATGACCGGCGAGGTCACCCTGCAGGGCCGGGTACTGCCCATCGGCGGGGTGAAGCAGAAGCTGCTCGCCGCGCACCGGGCCGGCCTGACCGATGTGATCATCCCGAAGCGCAACGAGCCCGACCTGGACGATCTGCCCGAGTCGGTCCGCTCGCAGCTGAGGATCCACCCGGTGGCCGACGTGGCCGACGTGCTGGAGCTGGCCCTGGAGCCGGCCCAGGTGGCGGCCGCCGCCGCGTAACCCCCGTGAGTGGCGAGTGGCCCCCTGGGACCACTCGCCACTCACGACCCTGACCTGCATGTTGACGACGCCGTGAGCGATTCCCGCTCACGGCGTCTTTGCGTCTTTGCGTCTCTCAGGCGAGCACCATAGTCTTGTTGCCCTGCACCAGGACCCGGTCCTCCAGGTGCCAGCGCAGGCCGCGGGCGAGTACCAGTTTCTCGGCGTCCCGACCGAGCCGGACCATGTCGGCGATGGTGTCGCCGTGGTCGATCCGGACCACGTCCTGCTCGATGATCGGGCCGGCGTCGAGGTCGGCGGTCACGTAGTGGCAGGTGGCGCCGATCAGCTTGACGCCGCGGGCGTGTGCCTGGTGATAGGGGCGGGCGCCGACGAACGAGGGCAGGAAGCTGTGGTGGATGTTGATCGCCCGGCCGGCCCACGCCGCGCACAGTTTCGGCGGCACGATCTGCATGAACCGGGCCAGCACGATGGCGTGCGGGTCGTGCTCGTCCACCTGCTCGGCCAGCTCGTCGAAGGCGGCCGCCGTGGCGTCGCGGTTCGAGCCCGGCTCCGGGAACCGCACGTGGGAGAACGGCAGCCCGTGCGCCTCGACGACACCGCGCAGCGCCTCGCTGTTGCCGATCACCGCGCTGACCCGGGCCGGCAACTCGCCGCTGGTGGCCCGCCCGAGCAGGTCGTGCAGGCAGTGCCCCTCCGTGGTCACCAGCAGCACCACGCGCTTGGTCTCGCCGGTGTCGGTGACCTGCCAGTTGGCCCGTTCGGACAGTCCGTCGGCCACCACCGCGAACCGCTGCCGCAGCTCGTCGACGTCGAACGGGACCGAGTCGGCACGCACCACCTGGCGGGTGAAGAACCAGCCGGTGGTGGGGTCGGTGTGGTAGGCCGCCTCGGTGATCCAGCCTCCGGCGTCCGCCAGGAACCCCGAGATCCGCGCCACGATGCCGGTCCGGTCCGGACAGCTGAAGGTGATGACGTAACTGCGGTCAGTGGGAGGGGTCACGGGCCAGCCACTCGGCGGTGAACCGGGCCTCGCGCTCCATCAGCTTCACGACCTGCTCCGCGATCGCCGCCTCGATCTTGCCGCCGATCAGCGGCACGTCCACCTTGGCCTGGCCGTCGATGCTGAGTTGGCTGCCGGCCGAGCCGGGGCCGCCCAGGTCGGTCAGTGCCAGCGCACCCCCGATGTTGCCCGGTGCGTCCTTCACCTTGGCGGTGACGGCGCCCTCGTAGCGGCCGGCGGTGACCAGTCGCCAGGTCTCGGAGCGCTCGATGACCAGGTCGCCGCGCAGGATCTTCTGGATCGGGCTGGGCAGGTACTCGCGGTTGACCCCCTGGCGCAGCGTGTACTTCGCCGTTTCGGCGTCGGAGGCCAGCTCCAGCAGCGCGGCGTTGTTGCCGCCGATGCGGTGCAGTCTGGCCTCGAGGTACTCGCGGGACACCAACGTGGCGAACAGGTCCACCGCGGGGCAGGCGTAGCGAGACTGGTAGCGAATCGGCCGGGGCATGCCGCGAGATTACCGTTGGCTACCGTTACCGGACGTGAGCACCTATGCCCCGATCAGGTTGGCCGTCCCGCTGGCCGAGCTCACCACGCTCCGTCTCGGCGGCCCGGCGCAGCGCCTGGTCCGCGCCGACTCCGCCGAGGCGGTGGTCGATGCGGTGCGCACAGCGGCCGCCGCCGGTGAGCCGTTGCTGGTGCTCGGCGGCGGGTCGAACCTGGTGGTCTCGGACGCCGGGGTACCTGGCACCACGGTGTGGGTGGCCAACACCGGGTGCTCCGTCGAGCGCGGCCCGGACGGCACGGCGCTGCTCACCGTTGCCGCCGGTGAGGACTGGGACGGCGTGGTGGCCGGTGCGCTGGCGGACGGGCTGGCCGGCCTGGAGTGCCTGTCCGGCATCCCCGGCCGCGCCGGCGCGGTGCCGGTGCAGAACGTCGGCGCGTACGGCGTGGAGATCGCCGAGCTGCTGGTCGACGTCGACCTCTACGACCGCCGCAGCGGACTGGTCCGCGAGCACGTGCCGGCCCGCGAGCTGCGGCTGGTCTACCGCGGCAGTGCGCTGAAGGGCCGGGACGACGCCGTGGTGCTGCGGATCCGCCTCGCCCTGTCGGTGGGACCGCTGAGTGCCCCGATCCGCTACGCCGAGCTGGCCGGTGCGCTGGGCGTGTCGCTGGGCGAGCGGGTGCCGGCGGCGCAGGTGCGGGCGGCGGTGCTGGCGCTGCGCCGGTCCAAGGCCATGGTGCTCGACGCGGCCGACCACGACACCTGGAGCGCCGGCTCGTTCTTCACCAACCCGGTGCTGTCCGCCGCCGACGCCGACCGGGTCGCCGCCGCGGCGGGCGGGGACGGGGCGATGCCGCGCTACCCGGCGCCGGACGGGCAGGTCAAGCTGTCCGCCGCCTGGCTGATCTCCCGGGCGGGGTTCGAGCGCGGCCGACCCGGTGCCGGGGGCCGGGTGGCGCTGTCGAGCCGTCACTCGCTGGCGTTGACCAACCGGGGTGGCGGAACCACTGAGGAGTTGCTGGCGTTGGCCAGGGAGGTGCGTGACGGGGTCCGCGACACGTTCGGCGTGTGGCTGACCCCTGAGCCGGTACTCGTCGGATGCAGTCTGTAGGACGGTAGATATGGGGATGGGCGTGCGCAGGCTGCTGCTGACGATCGCGGTTGCGTTGGTCGGCGGTGCCGGGGTGGTCACCGGCGTCAACGTCGAGGACGCCGACGGGGACGGGGTACCGACGATCCTGGCGCCCCGACCGGCCCGGGTGACCGTGAGCTACCAGCCCTCGGGTGGCCCGCCGGTGAGTCCGACGGCACAGATCAGGATCACCGCGAGCGGCGGTGAGCTGCGCGACGTCGCGCTGACCCCGCCCAGCGGCGTCCCGGTGAAGGGCACCCTGGCGCCGGACCGGCGCAGCTGGGCGCCCGCCGAACCGCTGCGCTACAGCACCACGTACACCTGGAGCGGCACCGCCGCCGACGCCGAGGGCAAGACCGTGCCGGTCGCCGGCAAGCTGGTGACGGTCAGCCCGTCGCGGCTGGTCAGGGCCACGGTGAACATCGGCGACGGGCGCACCGTCGGGGTGGCCGCACCGGTCCAGATCCAGTTCAGCGGACACATCACCGACCGGGCCGCCGTCGAGCGGGCGCTCACCGTGAACACGTCGGTGCCGACGGAGGGCAGCTGGGGCTGGCTGCAGGACGAGAGCGGCGGCTCGCGGGTGCACTGGCGGACCAAGGACTACTGGAAACCGGGCACCAAGGTCGTCGTGTCCGCGAAGCTGTTCGGGGTCGGCTACGGCAGCGGCAGCTACGGCGCCGCCGATGTCAGCAGCACGTTCGCCATCGGCCGCTCGCAGATCACCAAGGCCGACGTGACCAGCCACCAGCTGGTGGTCATCCGCGGTGGCCAGCAGGTCGCCAGCTACCCGGCCAGCTACGGGCTCGACTCCGACCCGAACCGCAACACCCGCTCCGGTGTGCACGTGATCACCGAGAAGTTCACCGACAAGCGGATGCGCAGCGAGCAGTACGGCTACGACGTGATGGAGAAGTGGGCGGTGCGGATGAGCAACAACGGCGAGTTCATCCACGCCAACCCGCAGACCACCGGGGTACAGGGCTCGTCGAACGTCAGCCACGGCTGCGTGAACCTGTCCACCGCCGACGCCAAGGCGTACTACGACTCGGCGATGTACGGCGACCCGGTGGAGGTCACCGGGTCCGGGGTGAAGCTCTCGGCGCGCGACGGCGACATCTGGGTCTGGACGATGGACTGGGCGACCTGGCGGCGGCTCTCCGCCCTGGCCGGCTGAGGTAAAAGCCTAGGTCATGACCTGCGGAAGGCGCGGGTCGCGGAGGCCTGGTCGCGGGGCTTGAGGACGATGGTGTCCAGGTTCACGTGTGACGGACGGCTCACCGCGAAGCCGATCACCTCCGCCACGTCGCCGGCGGTCAGCGGGGTCAGGCCGGCGTAGACCTTGTCCGCCTTGTCCTCGTCCCCGTCGAAGCGGACCAGCGAGAACTCGGTCTCGACCAGGCCGGGGGCGATCTCGGTCAGCCGGATCGGCTCGCCGAGCAGCTCACCGCGCAGGGTTCGGTGCAGCGCCGCCTGGGCGTGCTTGGCCGAGGTGTAGCCGGCGCCGTTGTCGTAGGTCTCGAGCGCGGCCACCGAGGTCACCGTGATGATGTGCCCGTCCCCGGAGGCGAGCAGCGCGGGCAGCAGCGCCCGGGTGACCCGCAGCGTGCCGAGCACGTTCGTCTCCCACATCCAGCGCCAGTGCTCCTCGTCGGCGTCGCGGACCGAGGCCATGCCCTTGGCCCCGCCGGCGTTGTTCACGAGTACCCGGGCGGTCGGGATGGCGGCCGCGAAAGCGCTGACGGAGTCGACGTCGGTCACATCCAGCGGCAACGCGGTGCCGTCGATCTCGGCGGCGATCTTCTCCGACAGCTCGGTCCGGCGGGCGCCGAGGAACACGTGGAACCCGCGTCCGGCCAGCTCACGGGCGGTTGCCGCGCCGATTCCGGAGCTGGCGCCGGTGATTACCGCGACGGGACGATCGGTGCTAATGGTCACGAGGCTCCAGTTTAGGCTGCATCTAGTCGATGGGTGCATCCGTCGGCGGCGTGCTAGGAAGGGGCCCGTGAGGGGACAGCGGATCGTCAGTGTCGCGCCGCCGAGGCGGGTTTGCGTGCTGTCTTTGCACACCTCGCCGCTCGAGCAGCCCGGTATCGGGGATGCCGGCGGCATGAACGTCTACATCGAGCAGACCTCGGTGCGGATGGCGCAGCGCGGGGTGGCGGTGGAGATCTTCACCAGGGCCACCTCGTCGGACCAGCCGCCGATCGTCGAGCTCGCCCCCGGGGTACAGGTGCGCCACGTGGCCGCCGGACCGTACGAGGGGTTGGCGAAGAACGAGCTGCCCAGCCAGCTGTGCGCGTTCACCGCCGGTGTGCTGCGTACCGAGGCGTTCTACGACCCGGGCCACTACGACGTGGTGCACTCGCACTACTGGCTGTCCGGGCAGGCCGGCTGGCTGGCGCGCGACCGCTGGCGGGTGCCGCTGGTGCACAGCGCGCACACCCTGGCGAAGGTCAAGAACGCCGCGCTGGCCGACGGAGACACCCCGGAGCCGAGGTCGCGGGTGATCGGCGAGGAGCAGGTGGTCGCCGAGGCCGACCGGCTGATCGGCAACACCGAGGCCGAGTCCGCCCAGCTCGTCGACATGTACGGGGCCGACCCGGCGCGGACGGTGACCATCCCGCCCGGGGTCGACCTGCACCTGTTCACCCCGGGTGACCGGTACGCCGCGCGGGCCGCGCTGAACCTGCGGCCGGACGCGGTCGTGCTCGCCTTCGTCGGCCGGATCCAGCCGCTCAAGGCGCCGGACGTTCTGCTGCACTCGGCCGCCGAGCTGCTCGCCCAGGCCCGCGCCGAGGGCCCCGACGCGGAGCGCGCACTCCGCGGCCGGCTGGTGGTGCTGGTCGTCGGCGGGCCGTCCGGCTCCGGGCTGGCCGAGCCGACCGCGCTGCAGCAGTTGGCCGCCACGCTGGGGATCAGCGACGTGGTCCGCTTCCTGCCGCCGCAGCGGCGCGCCGACCTGGTCACCGTCTACCGCGCCGCCGACGTGGTCGCGGTGCCGAGCCACAACGAGTCGTTCGGCCTGGTCGCGCTCGAGGCACAGGCCTGCGGGACGCCGGTGGTGGCGGCCGCTGTCGGGGGTCTGCCGGTGGCCGTCGCGGACGGGCGCTCGGGGCTGCTGGTGCCGGGGCACGGAGCGGTGGACTGGGCCGCCGCGCTGGCCTCGGTGGCCCTGCGGCCCGGCTACCGCGACAAGCTGGCCGCGGGCGCGGTGCAGCACGCCGAGCGGTTCTCCTGGGATCGCAGCACCGACGCCCTGCTGGCCACCTACGCCGACGCCGCCGCCGAGTACCGGTCCCGGTTCGGCCTGCGGGCGGGCCTGGCCGGATGAGCGAGCCCGCGAGCGAGCGGGACCGGTTGGACACGCTGATCGCCGCCGCACTGGACGAGAGCGAGTTGACCTACACCCGGCACGGCGACGGCCGGTTCCTGGTGACGCTGCCCGGTACCGCCCGGCTGCAGACCCCGACCTGGCTCCTGGTGAGCGAGCACGCGCTGCTGGTCGGTGCGTTCGTCTGCCGCCGCCCGGACGAGGGCCAGCGTGACGTCTACCACTTCCTGCTGCGGCGCAACGCCAAGCTGTACGGCGTGCACTACGCACTGGACGCCGTCGGGGACATCCACCTGGTCGGGCGGATCGGACTGCACGCGGTCACCCCGGCCGAGATCGACCGGCTGCTCGGCCAGATCCTGGAGGCCGCCGACGGTGACTTCAACACATTGCTGAAGCTCGGCTTCGCCAGCTCGATCCGTCGCGAGTGGGCCTGGCGGGTGGACCGGGGCGAGTCGCTGGCCAACCTGAAGGCCTTCGAGAGCCTGATCGCCGACGGCTGACCCAGCGCCGGCCGGGCCGTTAACCAGGCTGGGATTCGGGTGCCGCCTGGCTACGCTGACCGGGCCATGATCACCTGCCGGGCTACCCGGGTCGGCGCGCTGACCGACGGTGCCCAACGCACATCGGGGGACTCACGATGACGGAACGCCCTGTCGCCCGTTCGGCGACCCGCCTGATCCACCGTGTCGGCGCCGTCGCGGCCGGCGTCGTGCTGGTCGGTGGGGGGTTGCTCAGCGGTTGCGCGACAGCCGGGTCGAACGGCGGCTCGCTCGGCGGCGGTTCGGACCCGGGGCCGGCCCCGGCGGCCCGTTCGGGCCCGGGACCGGCGCAGTCGGCCGCCGGGCTGCCCGCCGACTGCCAGCCCTACGAGCGGACCGAGCTGTTCTTCGGTACCGGTCGCGCCGGGGCGGCGCCGGTCAGCGACCAGGAGTTCGACGCGTTCACGGATGCCGAGATCACGCCGCGGTTCCCGGACGGGCTGACCATGCTGACCGGCGCGGGCCAGTGGCGGGGCTCGGACGGCAAGCTCGCCAAGGAACGCAGCAAGGTGCTGATCCTGCTGTACCCGAAGCCGTCGGCCGCCGAGAGCGGTCCCAAGATCGAGGAAATCCGGCACCTCTACGAGCAGAAGTTCAACCAGGAGTCGGTGCTGCGCGCCGATGACCCGGAGCCGCGCTGCGTCACGTTCTGAGCTGTCACGTGCTGAGCCGTCACGTTCTGGGCCGCTCCGTGCCCGCGACCGACCGCGGGTGGGTCGGGGGAGGGTTGTCGGCCGTGTGCGCGATGGCTCACATTTCGGCCCGAAATGTGAGCCATGAGTCACACAGCGGCGGACCGACCCCCGGCGGAGCCGGCCAGTAGGGGGCCGACCCCGGTTGGGTAGCGCGTCGACCGCCCCCGGAGCGGGTGCCCTCGGCGGGGTGGCCGGCCGTGTCCGATTTGTGACCGTGCGCCGGCCAACCCGGGTCGCCCGTTCCGCCGTCCTGCCTCACGACAGTGGTCGGCGGCGAGAGGGGCGAACGTGATGCGGTGGCAGCGGCTCGGCGAGGCGGCCAGGACGTTGGCCCGGGGGCGGTCGGCCCGGCTAACGGCGGCCGGGGTGGCGGTGCTCGTGGTGCTGGCACTGACCTGGGTAGTGGCGGTCGCCTCGATCAGCACGGTCAGCACGGCCGGCGGTCCCACCGGGTCGGCCGGGCTGCCCACCGCGCCGGCGGTCGCCGCCGAGAGCTCGGCGGGCTCGCCGGGCAGTTCGGCCGGCTCCTCGGACACCGCGGCGGGACCGTCGGCGGAGTCCAAGCGCATCGCGCCACCGGGCCCCGGCGACCCGGGCCTGCCGGTGGACGTGTCCGGCGCGGCGCGGGACCGCTCCGTGGTGCGCAACGCCCGGCTGGAGCTCAGCGTGGGTGACGTGGTGGCGGTGTCCGGCCGACTGCGGTCCGTCGCCGCCGGGGTGGGCGGCTTCGTGGCCAGCGAGCAGTCGGTGGACCGCTCGGCGAGCTTCACGCTGCGGATCCCGGCGCCCCGGCTGGACGAGGTGATGAACCAGCTCACCGCCGCCGGCAAGGTCACCGCCCGCTCCGAGCAGGCCGACGACGTGACCGACCAGGTCGCCGACCTGGACGGCCGGCTGGCCAGTCAGCGGGCCGGCGTCGCGCGGATCCGCGCCCTGCTGGACAAGGCCACCTCGGTCGGCGACGTCGTGCTGATCGAGTCCGAGCTGACCCAGCGCGAGGCGGACCTGGAGTCGCTCCAGAAGCGGCTGGCGGCGGTGAGCAGCCAGGTCGCCATGTCCACCCTGACCGTCGCGCTGACGCCGACGCCGGCACCGGAGGCGCAGCCGGCCGGCGATGGATTCCTGGCCGGGTTGGCGGCCGGCTGGCGGGCGTTCGTCACCGCGTCGGGCGCCCTGCTGACCGCGCTCGGCGCGGTGCTGCCGTTCGCGCTGCTGCTGGCGCTGCTCGGCGGGCTGGGGCTGCTCGGGCGCCGGCTGCTGCAGCGGTCGAGGAGGTCCGGGCACCAGCCGGCCGCCACCCCGGACACGCCGTAGCCGCCAGGGTCGGCGGGGTGACCCCGCGCGGTCGACGAGGGGCCGTCGTGTTCAGCTGGTTACGGCCCGTTACCCATTCGCGGGTTGATCGTTGTGCCGGGCGTGGGCGCTTGCGCGGTGCGCGCGTCCTCGCGGGTTTAGTCCGCTCCCCAGCGGGTGCCCCGGGCCGGCGGTTCACGGCCCGGGGCGCGCCAGTCGCCGGGGCAGCCTCCCCCTCGTACCGCCCCGGTCGCCCGGCTCAGGCCACGCTCGCGCCGGACTGCACCGCCACCACGCCGGCGATCACCAGCACCAGTCCGCCGACCTGTATCCAGGTCAGCGACTCGCCGAGGAACACGGCGCCGATCAGCGCCACCAGCGACACGCCCACCGCTGCCCAGATGCCGTACGCCACGCCCACCGACAGGCCGCGCTTGAGCACCTGGGCCAGCAGCACGAAGGAGAGCAGATACCCGACCACCACGACGGTGCTGGGGATCGCCTTGCTGAAACCCTCGGACAGCCGCAACGAGATCGTCGCCGTCACCTCGCTGAGGATCGCCCCCGCCAACAACACCCAGACCATGTCCGCTGTCCCTTCTTCGTGCCGGCTCACGCTGGCCAACCCAGGCGAGCGGCCCAGCCGACCACCCGGGCCGGCACCCCCAGTCTCCAGGGCCGGCCGCGCGCGCCGGTCCACGACCTGGCAGCGTTCGGGCGGACGGCGCGGGCCGACGGCAGGGGCCAAGGAGGCAAACGGGTGGTTAACACGCACATCGAACGGGTGGAGGCACACGACGGCGGCACGTTCGACAGTTTCTGCGCGGTGCCCGACGGCGGCCGGGGGCCGGGCGTGCTGCTGTTCCAGGAGGTCTTCGGGGTCAACGACAACATGCGCGGGCTGGCCGGTCGACTGGCCGACGAGGGTTACCTGGTGCTGGTGCCGGACATGTTCTGGCGGGTCCGGCCGGGCTTCGAGAGTCCGGACGAGGCCGGGCTGGCCGAGGGCATGTCCCTGGCCGGGCAGATGGACCAGGACCTCGCCGTCCACGACATGAGCTCGGCGCTGGGGCACCTGCTCGGGATGCCCGGCTGCACCGGCAAGGTCGGCGCGGTCGGCTTCTGCCTGGGCGGCACCCTGACCTACACCTGCGCGGCGACCGCCCGCCTGGACCGGCGGTCGCTGGCCGCGGCCGTGCCGTACTACGGCTCCGGCATCTACCAACTGCTCGACCTTGCCGGCGCGGTCGAGTGCCCGATCATGTTCCACTACGGCGACCGGGACCCCTACATCCCGGCCGAACAGGTGGCCGCGATCGAGGCCGCGTTCGCCGGTCACGGCAACGCCGAGGTGCACCACTACGACGCCGGCCACGCGTTCTCCAACTGGGACGCGCCGTCGTTCTACGAACCGGAGGCCGCCGAGAAGGCCTGGGACCGCACGACGGCGTTCCTCGCTAAGCACCTGCGGTGACCGCGGCGGTCGAGTGACCGGGCGGCCGCGGGGTCGGTCGAAAATCGGATGGCCTGGCCGGGTTGGAGTGCTAACTTTCATCGGACGTTGAATTTAGGTCCGAAGAAGTTCCACCGCTCGTTCACCCGGAGGTCAGGCAATGGATCCGCTGGTACTCGACTTCGGCGCCATCGACGCGTCGATGGTCCCGGTGGTCGGTGGCAAGGCGGCGAACCTGGGGGAGCTCACCGGGGCCGGGCTGCCGGTGCCCGGTGGGTTCTGCCTCACGGTCGGCGCCTACCGCCGGATTGCCGCCGGTGCCGCACTGGACGCCGTGCTGGACCAGCTGGATCGGCCGGGGAGCCGCACCGCCGACCCCGGCGAGCTGGCCACCCTGGCCGGCAAGGCGCGGTCGGCGGTGGCCGGTGCGCCGGTGCCGGCCGACATCGAGGCCGACGTGCTCAGCGCCTACCGCGCGCTGGGGGACGACGTCCCGGTCGCGGTGCGCTCGTCGGCCACCGCCGAGGACCTGCCGTTCGCCAGCTTCGCCGGCCAGCAGGACACTTACCTCAACGTGGTCGGCGTCGACGCGGTGCTCGACGCGGTGCGCCGCTGCTGGGCGTCGCTGTGGACCGACCGGGCGGTGGCCTACCGGTCCAGCAACGGGATCCCGCACCGCGACGTGGCGCTCGCCGTGGTGGTGCAGCGGATGGTCAACTCGCAGGTCAGCGGCGTGCTGTTCACCGCGAACCCGGTGACCGGGCGGCGCCGGGAGGCGGTCGTCGACGCCAGTCCCGGACTCGGCGAGGCGGTGGTGTCCGGCGCGGTGAACCCGGACCGGTTCGTGCTCGGGCTGGACGGCGGGCCGGTGCGGGAACGCCGCCTCGGCGACAAGCGCGTGGTGGTGCTGCCGGTTGCCGGTGGCGGCGTGGTGCGGCGGGAGCGCGCCGCCGACGGGGAACCGACGGCCTGCCTGACCGACGCGCAGCTGGGCGAGCTCGCCGCGCTCGGCCGCCAGGTGGAAGACCACTACGGGGCGCCGCAGGACTGTGAGTGGGCGCTCGACGAGTCCGCCGCCCTGTGGCTCACCCAGGCCCGGCCGATCACCACGCTGTTCCCGCTGCCCACCGATCCGGGGCCGGCCGGGGACGGCACGACCGCGTACTTCTGCGCGACGTTGGCGCAGGGGTTGGTCCGGCCGATCACGCCGATGGGGCTGGCCGCGTTCCGGCTGCTGGGGGCCGGGTTGGCCGACCTGGTCGGGGTCCCGGTACCGGCGGGGTCGGCCGGACCGCGCCGGCTCATGGTGACCGGTCAACGGGCGTTCGTCGACGTCACGCCGGCGCTGACCCACCCGCTCGGGCGCACGGTCATGTTGCGGCTGCTCGGCGTGATGGAGGCGCGCGCCGCCGAGGTCCTGCGCAGGCTCGGCGACGACCCCCGGTTCGCCGTGCGCAAGCGGTCGGTGCGGCCGCTGCTGGTGACCGCGGTCCGGACGGCGTGGCGGCTGCGGATGCCGCCGAGGGCGCTGCACGCGGTCCTGCGCCCGGCCGCCGCGCAGGACCAGGTGCGGCAGGTGGCCGAACGGCAGGAGCGTGGGCTCGCGCTGGCCGACGGGGCCACCGCCGAGCAGCGGCTGGACCACGTGGAGCGGTCGCTGCGCCACGTGCTGGGCCGGGCCATGCCGAGCCTGATGCCGGCCCCGGCGGGCGGCTTCCTGATGCTCGGGTTGGCCGCTCGGCTGCTGCGGGCCGACCTGCGCCCCGGTGACCTGCAGGCCGTGCTGCGCGGGCTGCCGCACAACGTGACCACCGAGATGGACCTGGAGCTGTGGCGGCTGGCCAGCCGGGTCCGGGCGGACGCGGACTCGGCGGCCGAGCTGGCCGGCGCACCGGCCGCCGAGCTGGCCGCGCGCTACCTGCGGGGCGGGCTGGCGCCGGTCGTGCAGCGCGGCATGGCGGAGTTCCTCGCCGAGTACGGGCACCGGGCCGTCGCCGAGATCGACCTCGGGCTGCCCCGCTGGGCGGAGGACCCGGCCCACCTGTTCGGCGTACTGATCAACTACCTGAAGCTGGACGACCCCGCGGTGGCGCCGGACGCGCAGTTCGCCAGGGCGGCGGCCGGCGCCGAGCAGCAGGTGCGCCGGCTGGTCGAGGCGGCGCGGCTGCGCGGGGGACCGGGCGGGCGGCTGGGCGGGCGACTGCGCGGCCGGCTGGTCGGGTTCGCCCTGAACCGGGCGCGCGCGCTGGGTGGCTTGCGCGAGGCGCCGAAGTACTACCTGGTGGTCGGCCTCGCGTCGGTCCGCCGCCAGCTCTCCGAGGTGGGCACCGAGCTCGCCGCCGCCGGCCGGTTGGCCGCCGCCGAGGACATCTTCTTCCTCGACCTGACCGAGGCGCGTCGCGCGCTGCGTGGCGCGGACCTCGGTTACCTGGTCGCCGAGCGGCGGGCGGACTACGAGCGCGAGATGCGCCGTCGGCAGGTGCCCCGGCTGCTGCTCTCCGACGGGGTCGAGCCGGAGTCGCTGGGTGCCGCACAGGCCGCCGCCGAAGCGGGTGACGGCCGGCTGGTGGGGGTGCCCGCGTCGGCCGGCACGGTGACCGGCATCGCCAGGGTGGTGCTCGATCCGGTCGGCGCGCACCTCGCACCCGGGGAGATTCTGGTGGCGCCGTCCACGGACCCCGGCTGGACCCCGCTGTTCCTGACCGCCGGTGGGTTGGTGATGGAAATGGGTGGGTCGAACTCGCACGGCGCGGTGGTCGCCAGGGAGTACGGCATCCCGGCCGTGGTGGGGGTGCCGAACGCCACGCAGCTGATCAAGGACGGCGATCGGATCGAGGTGCACGGCGCCGAGGGCTGGGTGATCGGGACCTAGTGGATTCACTTAGTTGACATTCGAATCCTGACAAGGCTCCCGATTAGCCGTATCCCCCAGTAGGGTGACGCCCGCCAGGGTCTCGCGCCCGGGAGCTGGGGAGGTGTAGGGGGAATGGCGACGATGAGCGAAGTTGCCGACGCCGCGGGGTGCTCCACGACCACGGTCTCGCATGTGCTCAACGGCACCCGCACGGTTGCCGCCGAGACGCGGCGTCGGGTCGAGCAGGCGGTCAGCGAACTCGGCTACCACCGCCGGATCACCCGGCCCGGTCACGCGCCACGCAACCTGACCGCTGTCGGGCTGACCCTGTCCGGGCTGTCCAACCCGTACTTCTCCGACCTGGTCCAGGGCGTCGAGCGGGAGCTGGCCAGGGCAGGGCGGGTGCTGGTGCTGGCCGACACCCACGACGACCCGGAGACCGAGCGGCGGGCGGTGGCCAGCCTGCTCAAGCACCGGATCGAGGCGCTGGTGATGGCGCCGACGGCGGGCTGGATGCGGCGTACCTGGCCGTTGTTGCGCGAGCGGCGGGTGCCGTTCGTGCTGGTCGACCGGATCGTCGACGCCGACGTCGACCAGGTCGGGGTGGAGAACGAGCCGGGTGCCTGCGTGCTGGTCGAGCACCTGCTCAGCCTCGGGCACCGCCGGGTCGGCATGATCGCCGGGCTGCCCGGGCTGTCGACCACGGTGGAGCGGGAGATCGGCTACCGGCGGGCCCACCAGCGGCGCCGGGTGGAGGTCGACCCGTCGCTGATCGTCTGTGGTGACTCCAGCCTGGACGGTGGCCGGCGCGCGGCACTGCGGCTGCTGGACCGGGCGGACAGGCCCACCGCGCTGTTCAGCGGGAACAACGCGATGACGGTGGGTGCCCTGACCGCGCTGGAGGACCGCGACGTGGCGGTGCCGGGCGACATGGCCGTGGTCGCGTTCGACGACTTC
This sequence comes from Pseudonocardia sp. Cha107L01, assembly GCF_052566575.1. NCBI lineage: Bacteria > Bacillati > Actinomycetota > Actinomycetes > Pseudonocardiales > Pseudonocardiaceae > Pseudonocardia > Pseudonocardia sp. Cha107L01. The sequence continues at coordinate 314,441 of NZ_CP199579.1, read as the reverse complement.
GAGTTCTCCCCGCTGGTGCGCCCCCGGCTGACCGCCGCCGCGCAGCCCTGCCACGCGATGGGGGCCAGGGCCGTGCAGCTGCTGCTGCGCCGGTTGACCAGCCCGGGGCTGCCGGCGCAGACGGTGCGGATCCCGGCGTCGATCGAGCACCGGGACAGCTGCGGCTGTGAGCGGGCCCGCGCCTCGGTGGCCAGGGACCGGCGGCCCGCTTCGGTCCGGCCGGAGACCGCCCAGGTCGGGCGCCCCGAGGCATCGGCGGTCGGCTGAGTCGCCTGGAGTTGAGGCGCGCCCCCGGGGGTGCTCTGGCAAGCTGGGCGTCATGAGCGCCCCGTACCAGTTGGTGTTGTTGCGACACGGTGAGAGCGAATGGAACGCGAAGGGTCTGTTCACCGGGTGGGTGGACGTCGCGCTGTCGGCGAAGGGCGAGGGGGAGGCCCGTCGGGGCGGCGAGCTGTTGGCCGAGGCGGGCGTGCTGCCGGACGTGGTGCACACCTCGCTGCTGCGCCGGGCGATCTCCACCGCGAACCTCGCCCTCGACGCCTGTGACCGGCACTGGATCCCGGTCCGCCGGGACTGGCGGCTCAACGAGCGGCACTACGGCGCGTTGCAGGGCAAGGACAAGAAGCAGACCAGGGAGACCTACGGCGACGAGCAGTTCATGCTCTGGCGCCGCTCCTACGACACCCCGCCGCCGCCCATCGAGCCGGGCAGTGAGTTCTCCCAGGACGCCGACCCGCGCTACGCGGACCTTCGGCCCGCCGCGCCGCTCACCGAGTGCCTCGCCGACGTCGTGGCGCGGATGCTGCCGTACTGGGACGGCGAGATCGTGCCCGAGCTGCGGGCCGGCAAGACCGTGCTGGTCGCCGCGCACGGCAACTCACTGCGCGCACTGGTCAAGCACCTCGACGGGATCTCCGACTCCGACATCGCCGGGCTGGACATCCCCACCGGCATCCCGCTGCGCTACGAGCTGGACGAACAGCTGCGTCCGCTCACCCCGGGCGGGGAGTACCTGGACCCCGAGGCCGCCGCGATCGCGGCCAAGGCGGTCGCCAACCAGGGACGCTGAGCGGGGACGGGCCGGCCGGACCAAATTCACCCGTCAGGGTGAACGGAACGTGAACGGGCCGGGAAATCTGGGTCCGACACGGGTCATGCATGTCACCTCTCGGGGGTTCGGGCTGGTCATCGGCCCCCCGGTGCTGCCTACCATGCAGTTGTGAGCGCCCTGGCGAGCATCGCCCTGGCCGTCGGCACCCTTCTGGTGGGCCTGACTGGCGGGGCGCTGTGGGCTCGGCGGCGCGGGCCGCGTTCGGCCCGCCCAGTCGGCCCGACCTTCGCCGACCTCCTGCACCGGGTGGTGCAGTCCTCCCGCAACGGGCTGGCCGTGGTCAACCGCTACGGCGACGTGGTGCTGCACAACCCCAGGGCCACCGAGATGGGCCTGGTCCGGGTGGCCAGGGCCGACCCGAGGGCGCTCAAGGCCGCCGAGCGGGCCATCGCCAGCGGCGCGGCGCTCGAGGTCGACCTCTCGCCGCTGGAACACCGGGGCCGCCAACCGGAGGCGGTGCTCGGGCACGTGCGCCCGCTCGGCGACGGGTTCGCCGTGGTGGACGCCGAGGACACCTCCGACATGGTCCGGCTGGAGGCCACCCGGCGGGACTTCGTGGCCAACGTCAGCCATGAACTGAAAACACCGGTGGGCGCCGTCGGATTGCTCGCCGAGGCGGTGCTGGACGCCGCCGACGACCCCGACGAGGTACGCCGCTTCGGCACCAAGATCCTCAAGGAGTCCACCCGGTTGGGTGCACTGGTCACCGAGCTGATCGCGCTGTCCCGGCTGACCGGCGCCGAACGGCTGCCCGAGCTGGCCGTGGTCGAGGTGGACGACGTGATCAACGAGGCGCTGTCGCGGTGCCGGCTGGTGTCCGAGTCGACCGGTATCGGCATCAGCGTGGACGAACCGAGCGATTTGCTGGTGGACGGCGACCGCACGCTGCTGGTCACCGCCCTGTCCAACCTGATCGACAATGCGATCGCCTACTCGCCGCCGAACACCTCGGTCTCGGTCAGCCGCCGCCGGGTGGACGACGTGGTGGAGGTCGCGGTCACCGACCGGGGCATCGGCATCGCACCGGAGCACCAGGTGCGGGTGTTCGAACGCTTCTTCCGGGTGGACCCGGCCCGCTCCCGCGCCACCGGCGGAACCGGGCTGGGGCTGGCCATCGTCAAGCACGTGGCCGCCAACCACGGCGGCGAGGTGAAGCTGTGGAGCCACCCCGGAACCGGGTCCACCTTCACCCTGCGGCTGCCCGCGCACGGCGTGGACAGGTTGCCCGGCGCCCTGTCGCCGGCCGCCCAGAACGGTGCCGCCGGTGCTGTTCCGGGCGGCGTTCCCGGCAGTGTTTCCAGCGCTGTTTCCAGCGCTGTTTCCAGCGCTGTTTCCAGTGCTGTTCCCAGTGGATCGAACAACGGCAACCCCGGTGCGCTCGGTGCCGCCCGGCACCTCGCGTCGGACCGGGCCGCCGGCCGCGTCCCCGATCGCGACCGCATCACCGAACCAGGAGGAGTGCTGTGACCAGGGTGCTGATTGTTGAGGACGAGGAGTCCTTCGCCGACCCGTTGGCGTTCCTGCTCCGCAAGGAGGGTTTCACCGCGGCGGTGGCCGGTACCGGCCAGGACGCGCTCGAGGAGTTCGACCGCAACGGCGCCGACATCGTGCTGCTCGACCTGATGCTCCCCGGTATGAGCGGCACCGACGTGTGCAAGGCGCTGCGGCAGCGCTCGGCCGTCCCGGTGATCATGGTGACCGCCCGGGACAGCGAGATCGACAAGGTCGTCGGCCTCGAGCTGGGCGCGGACGACTACGTCACCAAGCCGTACTCGGCGCGCGAGCTGATCGCCCGGGTGCGCGCGGTGCTGCGTCGCGGCGGTGAGTCCGAGGACATGTCCCCGCCGGTGCTGGAGGCCGGCCCGGTGCGGATGGACGTCGAGCGGCACGTGGTCACCGTGACCGGCGGCGAGGTACCGCTGCCGCTCAAGGAGTTCGACCTGCTGGAGTACCTGCTGCGCAATGTCGGCCGGGTGCTCACCAGGGGCCAGCTGATCGACCGGGTGTGGGGCGCGGACTACGTCGGCGACACCAAGACACTCGACGTACACGTCAAGCGGCTCCGCTCGAAGATCGAAGCAGACCCGTCGGCGCCGCGGCACCTGGTTACCGTGCGTGGCCTCGGCTACAAGTTCGAGACCTGAGTGGCCGCTGAGTTGACCCCTCCGAGCGCGTTCTCGGGCCTCCGGGCCAAGGTACGGTAGGTCTCCGTGCGCCTGGGTGTGTTAGACGTCGGGTCCAATACCGTTCATCTACTCATTGTCGACGCACACCGCGGTGGCCACCCCACCCCGATGACGTCGGAGAAGACCGCGCTGCGCCTCGCCGAGTCACTCGACTCGTCCGGGCGCCTCAGCCGGCACGGGGCGGACGCGCTGGTCCGGGCGGTGCACACGGCCCGCACCTCGGCCGCCGCCGCCGGCTGCCGGGACCTGCTGGCCTTCGCGACCTCGGCGCTGCGGGACGCACCGAACTCGGCCGCCGTGCTGGCCAGGGTGCACGCCGAGACCGGGGTGTCGCTGCAGGTGCTGCCCGGCGAGGACGAGGCCAGGTACACCTTCCTGGCGGTCCGCCGGTGGTTCGGCTGGTCGGCCGGGCGGCTACTGGCACTGGACATCGGTGGCGGCTCGCTGGAGCTCGCGGCCGGCATGGACGAGGTTCCCTCGGTAGCCGAGTCGCTGCCGCTGGGCGCCGGGCGGCTGACCCGGGAGTGGTTCAGCTCCGACCCGCCGACCCGCCGCGAGATCGACGCGCTGCGCCACCACGTCGAGCTGCTGCTGGCGCCGGTGGCGGCCAAGCTGATGGCCGAGGGCACCCCGGAGCGGGCGGTCGGCACCTCCAAGACCTTCCGCTCGCTGGCCCGGCTCACCGGGGCGGCGCCGTCCAGCGAAGGCCCCCGGGCACGGCGGGTGCTCACCGACACGGGACTGCGCCAGGTCGGTGCCTTCATCAGCCGGATGTCGGCGGCTGACCTGGCCGAACTGGAGGGCGTGAGCCCCAGCAGGGCGCACCAGCTGGTGGCCGGCGCGGTGGTCGCCGAGGCGGCGATGCGGGCCCTCGATCTCACCCAGCTGGAGATCTGTCCGTGGGCGCTGCGCGAGGGCGTTATCCTTCGACGCCTGGATTGGCTCGACGGGGCGTCCCGAAATGACCACTCGTCGCAGGGTTCGACCGCGACTGGACTGGCGACGCCGCAGGAGGCACGGTATACGGGATGACAGCGGACCACAGCTCCGAATCGGGGCGCCAGCGGACCGTCGCTGAACTGCTGGAGCAGTACGGCGGCGACGGTGGCGGCGGTGGTCGGCGCCGCCGGCGTTCCGGCCGGACCGACGACGCGGAGCCCGCCACCCGATCCGGCGAGCTCCCCACCCCCGACTCGGCCGCGACGGCGGACGCCGAGCGGACCTGGTCCTCGCTCTCCGCGGTCTCGGCCGAGGAGCAGGACGCACTGCCCCGGCGCCAGGCCGGTGGGCAGGCCATCGCGGACAGCGCGGGCACCTTCTCCGGTGGCGCGGTCCCCGACCGGGACAGCGCGGACTCGCCGTGGACCGGCTACGGCTCCGCCGGGCTGTCCGGCGCCGGGACCTTCGACACCGGCAACGGCGACAGCCACGGCGGCTCCCCGCTGGACTCGCTGAACAGCTCGGAATGGGCCCGGCCGGGCGCCGGGTGGTCCCGCTCCGGCGCTGACCCGCTGTCCTCGCCGAGTTCGCTCAGCGGCACCGGCAGCTACCCGCCGGCCGACCCGTACTCCGCTGACTCCTACCAGGCCGACTCCCGCAAGCCTGATTCCCGCAAGGCCGACTCGTTCAAGGCCGACTCCTACCTGCCGGACGCCTACCTGGGGGAGTCCTACCCGGTCGACGGGTACCCGTCGAAGCCGGCCAAACAGCCCGAGCGGCCCACCGAGACGATGCCGAGGATCGGCCGGCGGCCCGGTCCCGCCACCGGTCCCATCACCAACCCGCTGTCGCCGACCGGTCTCGCCTCGCTCAAGGCCGGCCCGGTCGCCCCGGTGGAGATGAGTCCGGGTGCCCCCGACGTCGTGGGCTCCGGTGTGATGCGGACCGGCGCCACCAGGGCGGTCGAGGCGAGCGGCCCGAGTACCCAGGTGTCCTCGCCGGCCGTGCTGTTCGACGACGAGGACGACGACGGCGACCTCGATCAGCTGGGCGCACGCCCGGTTGCCGGCAAGCGGGGCCGGACCAAGCGGTCCGCGCGCGGGCCGATGGTTGACGTGCCGGCCGGGTTGGACGCCGACGACGCGGACCTCGAGGACCGCTCGGCGGGGTGGAAGGCCTGGGCGATCCTGATTGCGCAGGGCATCGGCGGTGCGGTCGGCGGGGCGGTGCTCTGGGTCGGCTTCCGCTACCTGTGGCTGAACCTGCCGGTGGTGGCGCTGGCCGCGGCGGTGCTCGCCACGGTCGGACTCGTGATGGTCGTGCGCACAATCCGTGGAAGTGACGACCTGCAGACGACTATGCTCGCGGTCCTGGTCGGACTCATTGTGACGATCTCGCCCGCTGTACTCCTGCTCGCCGTTCGCTGAGGTAGCGCCTGTGCACCCACCCGCCCCGTTGGTCGCGCTTTCCACTGCCTCGGTTTACCCCGAGTCGACGGAGGTCGGGTTCCTGCTGGCCGCGGAGCTCGGCTACGACGGCGTCGAGCTGATGGTGTGGACCGACCCGGTGTCCCAGGACATCCAGGCGATCGAGCGGCTCTCCGCGCGCTACCGGGTGCCGGTGCTCGCGGTGCACGCGCCCTGCCTCGCGGTGACCCAGCGGGTCTGGGGTACCGACCCGTTGGAGCGGCTGCGCCGCAGTGGGGACGCCGCGAACTACCTGGGCGCCAGCAGCGTCGTGGTACACCCGCCGTTCCGCTGGCAGCGTGGCTACGCGACGGCCTTCGCCGACACGGTGGAGGAGGTGGCCCAGCAGTATGGCGTGGTACTCGCGGTGGAGAACATGTTCCCGGTGCGCCGGGCCGGGCTGCGCGCGGTGCCCTACGCGCCCAGCGAGGACCCCACCGACGTCGGGCACCGCTACTACACGCTGGATCTGTCGCACACCGCCGCCGCCGGGGTGGACGCACTGGCCATGATGGACCGGATGGGCGACGGGCTGGCACACATCCACCTGACCGACGGCAGCGGCGCCACCCGGGACGAGCACCTGGTGCCGGGTCGCGGCAACCAGCCGTGCGTCGAGGTCTGTGAGCGGCTGGTCAACAACCACTTCTCCGGTGTCGTGGTGCTCGAGGTGAGCACCCGGCGGGCACGCACCCGGCACGACCGGGCCGCGCTGCTGGCCGAGTCGCTGCTGTTCGCCCGGCTGAACCTGCAGCCGTCCACCCCGATCGCCACGCCGGTCCGGCCGAACGGGCGCGACAGCGCGGATCTACCGGTGCGCGGCGAGGACCACGTCGCGGTGCCGCTGCAGGCCCCGGTGCCAGGACCGCTGGGCGCCTCCAGCCGACCGTGACGCCGGGCACAGAACAGCCCCGTTGAGCCGTCGCCGCTGAGGCGGGGTGATAGAGCTAGTACATGGAAACTCGCTCACCGGTCGACACGGTGTCCGCTCCCGAGTCGGCTCCGGTGGCCCCGCCGTTCTCCGGCGCGCTCGGGCTCACCCCGGCCCGACCGGGGGTCTACCGGGTCGAGCTGGCGGAGGCCTGGACCGTCGGCGGCGGCAAGCTGCACGGCGGCTTCATGATGGCGCTGCTCACCAGGGCGGCCCTGACCGGGTTGGATGCGCACACCGGTGCACCGGCCGGCACCACGGAGCCGGTCGCGGTCAGCATGGACTTCCTGCGCGCTCCGGACGTGGGACCCGCGGAGCTGGCCACCGAGGTGATCAAGGTCGGCCGGACCGCGTCCGTGGTACGGGTCGAGCTGCACCAGCACGGCCGGTTGGCGCTGGCCGGGACGGTCACCGCCGGCCGGTTGCCCGAGGGGCCCGCCGACTGGACGAACCTGCCCGAACTGGCCCCCGAGCCGCCGGCCGAGGCGGTACGGATCGCCGACTCCCGCCACGACTCCGAGCTGACCCGCTCCTGTCAGGTGGTGCTGGACACCGGCACCGCGGCGTTCCTGCGCGGTGAGCGGGCCGACCCGCTGATGCGCGGCTGGGTGCGCCCGCGCGGCGAGCAGCCCGACGTGCTGTTCGCCCTGCTGGCCGGAGACATCCTGCCGCCGCTGCTGTTCAACATGGCCCGCGTGGGCTGGGCGCCGACCGTCCAGCTCACCGCACTGCTGCGGGGGCGCCCGGCTCCGGGCTGGCTGCGCCTGGAGGCGACCAGCCGGGTCATCCGAGGCAACTGGTTCGACGAGGACTACACGGTCATCGACGCCCAGGGTCAGCTGGTCTGCCAGGCCCGCCAGCTCGCTCTGGCGCCACTCGGCTAGCCGACCGGGCTGGTCGGGCAGGCGGCTGTTCGCGGGCGGCCTGGGAGGCGCCGCGCGCCGCTCCCGGCTCGCACCGGGCACTGGGTGGGGCGCGGGATACCGGGCCGGCTGGATGATCGGGGAGCCACGCTCTAGCGTGACCGGCATGAAGAGCATTGCGGTGCTTGGCGCCGGCAAGATGGGTGAGGCGTTGCTGAGCGGGCTGGTGAAGTCCGGCCATCCGACCGACCAGCTGTGTTTCACCGAGCGGCATCAGGACCGGGCCGCCGAGGTGACCGAGCGGCTCGGGGTGCGGCAGGTCGACGTGGCCGACGCAGCCGGTGTCGCGGACGTGCTCGTCGTCGCGGTCAAGCCGCAGGACATCGAGCCGCTGCTCGCGGTGCTCAAGTCGACGATCCGGCCGGGCGCTCTGGTGGTGTCGATCTGCGCCGGGCTGCCCACCGCGCTGTACGAGCAGCGGCTGCCCGAGCACACGGCAGTCATCCGGGTGATGCCGAACACGCCGATGCTGATCGGTGAGGCGATGAGTGCAATCTCACCCGGTCGATACGCCACCGAGGAGCAGTTGGTCGAGGTGACCAGCATGCTCGGCGCGGTCGGCCGGGTGGTCCGGGTGCCCGAGGCACAGCAGGACAACGTCACCGCACTGTCCGGCTCCGGCCCGGCGTACTTCTTCTACTTCGTCGAGGCGATGATCGAGGCCGGGGTGCTGCTCGGCATGTCCCGCCAGCTGGCCTCCGAGCTGATCGTGCAGTCCGCGCTGGGGGCGGCCCGGATGCTGAGCGAGACCGGCGATCACCCGGCCGTGTTGCGCGAGGCGGTCACCTCGCCGGCCGGCACCACCGCGATGGCGCTGCGCGAGCTGGAACGGCACCGGACGCGCGCTGCGATCACCGACGCCCTCGAAGCCGCCCGAAATCGGTCTATCGAGCTAGGCCGCATTAACGGTGTGTAGTTGACACGCCCAAGCGTGTGCTCCGAATGGGTGGTCTTCACTCATTAGGATTGTTATAACGTTCGCTCTGGTAACCACAGCCACGCTAGTCTCATGCGCGGACAATTAACCCGTCCGTGGACGTGCGACGGTCGAGTCACGTGAGTTGAGGCGAGGGGCTTCATGGCTGCAGAGCAGGGCAACCGCCCGGACCTCGGTCAGGTGCAGTTTCTGACCGTGGCCGAGGTGGCCGCGATGATGCGGGTTTCCAAGATGACCGTCTACCGGCTGGTGCACTCCGGCGAGCTTCCGGCGGCCAGGGTCGGACGCTCGTTCCGGGTGCCCCGCGAGGCGGTTCAGGACTACCTTCGCAACGCGTATCACGACGCCGGCTGACCGGTCCGGTTCGTCTCGTACCGGGGTGACCCGGTACGGGTGCGGGGGCCGAGTATCCGGCCAGGTAGACTGAGCGTTCATTGCCAGCCGGCGTCTCCGCGGTGGATCTTCACCGTGGTCGGCGCGTCGAGCGGCATCAGTAATTGATCTATCCGGAAGGGTGCTGCTGAGTGGGCTCGGTCATCAAGAAGCGTCGCAAGCGGATGTCGAAGAAGAAGCACCGCAAGTTGCTTCGCAAGACCCGCGTGCAGCGGCGCAAGCTCGGCAAGTGACCGGACGTCGGTAACCGGTCGTACAGCAGCTCAGTCTCGCAGGTCAAAGGCTCGGCGCGCGATCTTTTCGAGGGCGTCGCCGGGCATTCTTCATGTGCGCTTCGCACGGGCATCGGCGCCCTGTACGGGTAGGTAGCCTGATGGTCTCTGTTGCGTAGCGGCACGTAATAGATGCGTGAATTCCGCCGCTGTCGCACCGAGCTCACCGGTCCGGGTACTAGCATCGGGCGTCGCGGTAGGGGCGGGCGATGGTTCAGGAGAAATTTGGTGGCGCCTTCAGTTGTCCTCGTGACCGGCGTCAGCCGGTTCATCGGTGCTCACTTGGCGGCTCGTCTGGCCGCCGACCCGAGCATTGACCGGGTGCTGGGGGTGGATACCGTGCCGCCGCCCCGCGACCTGTTGCGGGGCATGGGCCGGGCCGAGTTCGTCCGGGCGGACATCCGCAATCCGCTCATCGCCAAGGTGATCACGTCGGCCGAGGTCGACACCGTCGTGCACACCTCGCTGTCGTCCAGCCCGGCGGCCTCCGGTGGCCGGGTGGCGATGAAGGAAATGAACGTCATCGGCACGATGCAGCTGCTGGCGGCCTGTCAGCGCTCACCGAGGGTGCGCCGGCTCGTGCTCAAGTCGACGACCGCGGTGTACGGGTCGAGCCCGCGAGACCCGGCGATATTCACCGAGACGATGGCCCCGAAAGCGATGCCGCCCGGGGGCTACGCGAAGGACGCGGTCGAGATCGAGGGCTATGTGCGGGGCTTCGGCCGGCGCCGGCCGGATGTGTCGGTCACCGTGCTGCGCTTCGCCAACTTCATCGGTCCCCGCATCGACACCTCGCTGACGAGGTATTTCGCCCTGCCGGTCGTCCCGACCGTGCTGGGTTACGACGCTCGGATGCAGCTGCTGCACTCCGAGGACGCGCTGGCGGTGCTCGAACAGGCGGCCCGCCAGGACCTGCCCGGGGTGTTCAACGTCGGTGCGCCGGGGGTACTGCTGCTGTCCCAGGCGATCCGGCGGGCCGGGCGGGTACAGGTGTCCCTGCCCAGCATGATCGTCGGCCCGGCGAGCCGGTTGTTCCGAGGCGCTCGGCTTGTCGACATGACACCGGATCAGATGCGTTTCCTGAACTTCGGCCGAGTAGTGGACACCGACCGGCTGCGGGATACCTTCGGGTTCACGCCGAGGTGGACCACGATGCAGGCCTTCGACGACTTCGTACACGGCCACGAGCTTCGCCCGATGATCTCTTCCGCGCAGGTCAACGCGGTAGAGAAGGGCGTCCTGGCCACCGCGCGAGCCCTACTTTGAGGGAGAGCCCCGTGACCGAGGCACGAGTGATCCCACTCCACACCGAGACGTCCAGAACAGAACCGACGAGAACACCACCGACGAGGACGGCACAGAACCGGAACCGCACGGGCCGGACCCAACCGGCCCGCACCGAGCCGTCCCGCAACGGGTCACACCGGGAGCCGGCCCACGCCGGCGCGCGCCGCGTCGAGTCGGGCGTCGCGCGGGCATCGGTGCCCCGGACCGCCCCGCTGCCGGATTCGATCGTGGAGCCGAGCCGGGACGAGGAGCTGGCCCCGGTACGGGTGGTGCGCCGCCCGACGGTGACGCAGGACCGGCCCGCCCCGCTGCCGGAGGTGGCCAGCGGCTCGGAGCTGGAGGACCGACTGTCCGACCTGATCGGTTTCCTGCGCCGGCGGGTGACCGGTGACTACCACGTCGACGAGTTCGGCTTCGACCGCGAGTTCGCCGACCACATCGTCATGCCGGTGCTGCGCCCGCTCTACGAGCGCTGGTTCCGGGTCGAGACCATCGGCATGGCGAATGTGCCGGCCACCGGCGGCGCGCTGCTGGTGGCCAACCACTCCGGCACGTTGCCGATCGACGCGATGATGACCACGGTGGCATTGCGCGACCACCACCCGTCCGGCCGGCACCTGCGGATGCTCGGCGCCGACCTGCTGTTCCGTACCCCGATGCTGGGTTCGATCTCCCGTAAGGCCGGCCACACGCTGGCCTGCAACCCCGACGCCGAGCGGCTGCTGAACTCCGATGAGCTGGTCGGGGTGTGGCCGGAGGGCTACAAGGGCGTCGGCAAGCCGTTCAAGGACCGGTACAAGCTGCAGCGGTTCGGCCGGGGCGGCTTCGTGTCGGCGGCGATGCGTTGCGGTGTGCCGATCATCCCGTGCTCGATCGTCGGCGCCGAGGAGATCTACCCGCTGATCGGCGACCTCAAGCCGCTGGCCAGGCTGTTCGGGCTGCCCTACTTCCCGATCACGCCGACGTTCCCGCTGCTCGGGCCGCTGGGCGCGGTGCCGCTGCCGTCCAAGTGGTACATCGAGTTCGGCGAGCCGATCCGCACCGACCGCTTCACCGCGGCCGACGCGGACGACCCGATGCTGGTCTTCAACATCACCGACCAGGTGCGGGAGACCATCCAGCAGACCCTGTACCGGCTGCTCAGCCAGCGCCGCAACGCGTTCACCGGCTGATCCGGACCAGACAGGACAGCACGACAGGAGCGGGGCCGGTCGCACGTGGCGACCGGCCCCGCTGCTATCAGGGAGGTCAGGCGCGGCGGCGGTAGGCGAGGCCGGCGGCGACCGCACCCGCGACCGCGCCGGCACCGAGCACCGAGGGCACGCCGATCTTGGCGGCCTTGCGCCCGGTGCGGAAGTCCCGGATCTCCCAGCCGCGTTGGCGGGCGGTGTCGCGGAGTTCGGAGTCCGGGTTCACCGCGACCGCCGTACCCACCACGGACAGCATCGGCACATCGTTGACCGAGTCCGAGTAGGCCGAGCAACGCCGCAGGTTGAGGCCCTCCCGAGCGGCCAGGGAACGCACCGCGTGCGCCTTCGCCGGCCCGTGCAGCACCTCTCCGACCAGGCGGCCGGTGTAGATGCCGTCCTCGTTCTCGGCGACCGTGCCCAGTGCCCCGGTCAGCCCCAGCCGCCTTGCGATGATCAGCGCCAGCTCCACCGGAGTGGCGGTGACCAGCCAGACCCGCTGGCCGGCGTCCAGGTGCATGTTCGCGAGCGCCCTGGTACCGGGCCAGATCCGCTCCGCCATCAGCTCGTCGTAGATCTCCTCGCCGAGCGACACCACCTCGGCCACCGAGCGGCCCGCGACGAAGGACAGCGCGCTCTCCCGGCTCTCCTTTACCGTCTGCGGGTTCTCCCGGCCGCCGACCCGGAACTTGAACTGCTGCCAGGCGAATCCGGCCAGGTCGGAGGTGGCGAAGAACTTGCGTGAGGCCAGGCCACGGGCGAAGTGGAAGATCGACGCGCCCATCATCATGGTGTTGTCGACGTCGAAGAACGCGGCCGCGGTCAGGTCAAGGGGAACCACCGCGCCGGTGGTATCCCTGACCTCGATCTGCGGGTTGATGTTCGCGACAGCGGCGGCCGCCGCGGCTTCACCGGCGATCTCCGCCGAGCTCGCGCCGATGCCGGCCAAACCGGCAGCCGTCGCGGAGCGGGCATCGTCGACCGCACTGGCGTCGCCACCGTGGTGTGTGGTCGCCGGTCCAGAATCAGGTGGTACAGCCACCCAACGCCTCCGATCAGCGGGGTGCATCCTTACCCACCCAGCCTACTGGGGTTGCGCCGGCACGGCTGCGAGTCGGGCCGGTATCAGCCGGTTCCCTTTGGGGCGGTACCTGACTGACCGAGCGGCTGGAGCAAGATCGGCAGCAGCGACGGCAGGTTCAGGCCCGACTTCGGTGCCGGCTCCGTGCTGCTGGGCAGCGGGTCGCCGCCCCGGGTCTGCTCCTTGGTGGGCAGCTTGCCGACGCTGGAGTGCGAGTTGCCCCCGGTCAGGTCACCGAGACCGGGCAGGCCCGGGGACTCGTTCTTCGACTTGTTGCTCTTGGTGGAGTCGGTCGACGAGTCCGAGGAGTCCGACGACGGGTCCGAGCTGCCGGACAGGTCGCTCGGGGAGTCCGAGGTGCCCGGCACGTTCGACGGGCCCACCGTCCTGATGCTCGGCGCCGTGGTCGAGTCCTTGCCGCTGCACGCGCCCTTGGCCGGCAACGGGCCGAGCTGGTCCGAGTCGCCGGAGGTCACCTTGTCGCAACCCTGCCGGTTGCTCAGCGACTGGGCGCGAGTGCGCAGGTCCTCCAGCATCCGCAGCGAGTGGTCCGCGTCGGGCTGGGCGCTGGCCGGCATGCTCGAGCGCATCTGGGACAGCTTGTCCGACTGGGTCTGCGCCCAGTTCGCCAAGGTGCCCAGCTCGGCGCTGTTGCCCGAACCCGCCGAGGCCAGCCAGAGCCGGGACCCGGATGCGGTCTGCTCGTTGAAGCCCTGCAGCGCCTGGCTGATGTCCGCGCCCCGGTTGTCGGCCGGGACCTGCGCGGAGTTCAGCTGCTGGACCTCGTCGATCCGGGTGGCCGCGTAGTCCAGCTGGCGCTGGGCCTTGTTGCCCTGCCCGGGGGTGAGCCCGACCAGTGCCGACTCGGTGGTCTGCTTCACGCCGTAGAGGCTGTCGCCGGGCAGTGCGCCCTGGCTGAACATCGCGCCACCGCCGGTGACCGCGAGCACCATCAGGGCGGCGGCCGCGCTGATCCCCAGCAGGCCGCGCCGTTGCGGGCTCGGTGCCGTGTTGGGGAAGCGGTGCCGGCCGCGTGCCTTGCCGATGGCGAACACGTTCGTGCGGTTCGGCCCGTCGGCCTCGGCGTCCTCGACCTCGAGGAGTTCGGTGTCGTCCGAGATGACCGGCGTGGTGAACGTCGTCGGGGCGTCCGCGAAGGACTGCTCGTTGACGATGGAGGTGACATTGGAGGTGACACCGGCGGGAGCCGGCGCCGAACCCTGCTCGGGCAGCATGGTGGCGGCCGCGGCCATCACCCGTGCCCGCATCCGGGCGGACGCGTCCGCGCTCGGCGACATCGCGGTCTTGCTCTGCCGTAGCAGAGCAACCACATCTAGCTCACGGAGGAGCAGGTCGTCACCCGGTGGAACGGCATCCGCGCCGAACTCCACCGCGGCGGCGAACCGCTCGCTGTCTCGACCTGCACCCGCGGGCATGTCTCCCGTCCTCACTGCGTCACCGTGCTTCCCCGACCCTGATCTACACAACGAGTCAGCGGACGGAGGGTTACGGGGGTGATGGCGTTCATCACATCGAGTGACACGAGGTTTAAAACGCTGCGCGACGTGATCAAGCGTGACCGCCCCCGCGTGGGGGACAACCCGTTCATCGTAGGCCTTCAGGGAGTAGCTGGGCGAGTCGTCGGACCGCCCGGTGCTGCAGTGCCTTCACCGCGCCCTCGTTGCGTCCCATCAGGCGCGCGGTCTCGGCGACCGAGAGTCCCTGCAGGAAGCGCAGCGCGATGCACTCCTTCTGGTCCGAGTTCAGCTTGGCCACGCAGCGGAGCAGTTCCTCGTGCGTGGCACCGTCGAGAACCTGCTGCTCGGGGCCGGTGGTGCTGGGCGAGAGGTCGGCGATCTCGGAGGTGGTCTGCTCGAGGCGGTACCGGCTCGACTTGACGTGGTCGAGCACCAGGTTGCGCGCGATGGTGACGAACCAGGCGCCGATGTCCCGGCCCTGGTAGCTCACCGAGGCGATCCGGCGCAGTGCGCGCAGGAAGGTCTCGGCGGTCAGGTCCTCGGCGAGCTGCCGGTCGCCCACCCGGAAGAGGACGTACCGGAACACCATCTCGTGGTAGCGGTCGTAGAGCTGCCCGAAGGCCTCCTGGTCCCCCGCCTGAGTGGCGCGGACCAGGTCCCAGCCGGCCAGCCCGTTGCTGTCGGTGGTCGAGGTCTCGGTACCGCCGGTGCCGTTCTGGTCCGCTTCGTCGCGGTCCACCGGGACCTCGGGCGTGGGCGGCGGAGTCGCGAGCGGCCGCTGTGCGGCGCCCCGCTGGGGAGCGGCGGGGGCTGCCATCGGCTGTGCGACACCGGGCTGAGCGGCACGCGGCTCAGTCACTCGCGGTCCGTCCTGGCGGGGAGCCGAGCGGGGGTGGACCGGACCGGCGGCGGGTGTGCCCTCGGACAGCGGTGCCGGAGCCTCGTCGGGTCGGGGTCGAGGCAGGACCGGCACCGGATAACCGGGCGGCTGACCGGTGCGCTGGTCCACCCGCTGGGTGGCCGGGTCCACCCGGGATGACATTCGTTGACCAGTGACCTCTGCCTCCGAGCGTTGCTCGGACCGCAGAAGTCTCGTTGGTCTGAACGGCCGGGTCACGATTCCTGGGGTGAGCTGCTCGGCGAGATCCGGGTCGAGAGGACCAAGACCCGCAACGGGACCGGCGCGGTGCCGGTGACGTTCAGCATGTGGCGCTCCCTCGGGGTCGACGGTGCCAGGTTGGCTAACGCTCAGCGTGCCCAGCCGGCCGTGTTGGGGAGCATAGGGCTGAACGAGTTGGTGCTCTCCACGCAGCCCCGCGTTCTTCGAATGCAGCCGGTGAGCGGCCCCTAGCAGGCGGTCGGCGTGGGATTTGGGTCGTTAGACGGTTGGTGGGCGTGTCGCGGCCCCGATGAACGGGTGATTGCTTCCGGTGAACGGGATCACCGCCGCTGATCGGTGGGCCGGGTGACCGCCGATCGGCGGTTGCGTCGCGCGACAAGTGGCGGGTGGGCGGTCTGTGCCGGGTCTGTGTCGGCTCCGAGTCGGGTCCGAGTCCACGCGGACGGACCCTCACGGACATGCCAGACTTCCGCCGTGGCCAGCCAGTCGAACAGGACCGAGGGCGCAGCCGACGGCGCGCCCGCGAGCGTGCTCGCGGGCAACGTGGCGGATCTGGTTGCTGCTGCCTCGGCGCGCGGCGCCGATCACCCCGCGCTGGTGGAACCCGGCAGCGGGCTGGTGTTGAGCTGGGCGGCGGTCGACGCCGCCGCCACCCGGGAGGCGGACCGGCTGAGCGCCGCCGGAGTCCGTACCGGTGACCGGGTGCTGATCCGGCTCGGCCACGGTGCGCGGTACTGCGTCGCGCTGTCCGGCGCGCTGCGCGCCGGCGCGATCGCGGTGCCGGTCGGCACCCACTCCACCGAGCGCGAACTGACCGCGATCGTGGCCGACTGCACGCCGTCGGTGCTGTTCGCCGAGCCGGGGGACAGCGCGGTGGCCGCCGTTGTGTCCGCCGGTGGGGCCGCGCCGGACGCCCGGGTGCTCGAACCGCCGGAGCTGACGGCCGGCGGTCCCGCCGCCCCCGCCACCGGGCGGGCCGCCGTCGGCGGGGGTGAGGACATCGCCGTGCTCGGTTACACGTCCGGCACCACCGGAGTGCCCCGCGGGGTTCGACTCTCGCACCGTGCGCTGCTGGCGAACCGGGCGCAGACCGCGCAGCTGCGGCCCGTCCCGGTCAGCCCCGCCGACCGGGTGCTGCTGAACCTGCCGCTGTTCCACATCTACGGACTGGGTGCCGGCCTGCTGCAGGTGTGCTGGGCGGGTGCCACCGGCGTGCTCGTGGATCGGGTGGAGCCCGGCGAGCTGGTCGAGGTGATCCGCGCCGAGCGGGTGACCGCGCTGGCCGGCGTGCCGTCGATGTACCGCGCGCTGCTCGAGCTGCCGACCCAGCGGCTGCGCGACACGCTGGTGTCGGTCCGGCTGTGCACCGCCGGCGGTGCGCCACTGGCGCCGGCCCTGCTGCGTGCCTTCCAGCACGCCACCGGTCTCGACCTGTTCGAGGGCTACGGGCTGACCGAGACCGGTCCGGTGCTGACCACCACGATGGTCGGCGGCCGGAGCAAGGCGGGTTCGGTCGGCCGGCCACTGCCCGCCGGGCCCGGGGTGGCCGGGGTTGAGCTGCGGCTGGTGGACGCCGGTGACCCGCCGGCGCTCGACGGGTCCGGCGGCGGTCGGGAGGCGCGCCGCGACAACTTCGACGATGATCCGAACGACTTCGACGACGATTTCGACGACGAGCAGCCGGACACCGGACTGGTCTCCGTGCGCGGGCCGAACCTGTTCTCCGGGTACTGGCCGGACGGCGCGGGTGGGCCGGACGCGGACGGCTGGTTCCGCACGTCCGACGTCGGCTACGTGGACGCGGACGGCGACCTGCACCTGGTGGCGCGGGCGACCGACCTGGTCATCGTGAACGGGTTCAACGTCTACCCGCGTGAGGTGGAGCAGGTGCTCCTCGAACACCCCTCGGTGCGGGAGGCAGCGGTCTTCGGGGTGCCCGATCCGCGCACCGGCGAGACGGTGAAGGCCGTACTCGTGCCGCGGCCGGGCGCCGAGCTCACCGTCGAGCAGGTCCGCGAGCACTGCGCCACCCGGCTGGCCCGGTTCAAGATCCCGACGTCGGTCGAGTTCGCCGACCGGCTGCCGCGCTCGGCGACCGGCAAGATCACCCGGGTCTCGCTGGGGGCGGAGCGGACCGGACCCTCGGAGGGTGCCAGGTGACTCCGAACCCCTCGGCTCCCTTGGGGGCTGAGCCGGCCGTGGTCACCGTGCTGACCAGGCAGAACTGCTCGCTGTGCGACAAGGCGATCGAAGCGGTCGCCCGGATCTGCGCCGAGCTGGGCGTAACCTGGGGACCGTCCCATGTGGACGCGGACGCCGAGCTGCGCGCGGAGTACGGCGACCGGGTGCCGGTGATCATGATCGACGGCCGGGAGCACGGCTACTGGGCTGTCGAGGAGGACCGGTTCCGGGCGGCGCTGGGCCGACGCGCTACCGGTCGCTGAGCGGTGCCGGTTGCTGAGCCGTCCCGATCGCTGAGCCTTACCGATCGCTAACGGCGGCACCGGAAGGGCGGCCGGCGATGCCGATGTCCTGGTACCAAGGGGAGTTATGAGCACGGTCGCGGCTCCCCGCCGCGCAACAACCCCGGCGACCACCCGGATTCCCGCTGGCCAGGCGGTGGTCGGCTCGGTGTTGGCCTTCGCCGCCGCCGTCGGCGCCGGGCACCTGGTTGCCGGCGTGGTGTCCCCGCTGTCCTCGCCCTACCAGGCGGTCGCCGACGCGGTCGTGCGGCTGGCACCGCCGGCCCTGGTCGAGTTCGGCAAGGCGCTGACGCTGCCCGGGCTGCCGCAGGGCAAGGCGGACAAGTTCGGGCTGTTGCTCGGTGTCGGCGTGGTCCTCGTGCTGATCGCGGTGTTCGCCGGGCTCGCCTCCCGGAGCAGCCCCCGTCCCGGCCGGCGGGTGGTGGTCGTGCTGGCCGTGATCGGGCTGGCCGCGGTGGTCAGCTCGCCGGTGTTCACGCTGCCCGACGTGGTGGCACCGCTGGCCACGCTCGGGACCGGCCTGTGGACGTTCCGCTGGCTGCACGGGAAGGCCATGTCGCTCGCGGTGGACCGGGCCGCCGGCACGTCCGGTGCTCCCGGCCCGGGTCCAGACCCAGCGCCCGACACCGTCGAGACCGCTCCGCCGATCGCCCCGCCGCCCGACACCGGCGGCGCGCCCCGGCACGCGGTGCCCGGCGAGTCGGTGTCCCGGCGGCAGCTGCTGGTCTCGTCGGCCGCGGTCGGGGTGGGCGCGGCCGGTGCCGGCATCGGCGGTTACCTGCTCGGCGCCGGGGTGGACGTCGCCGCGTCGCAGTCCGACGTCGCCGGCACGCTGCGGCCCGCCCGGCCGACGCCGCCACTGCCGGCCGGCGCGGACTTCGCCGCCCAGGGCACGCCGACGTTCCTCACCGCGAACCGGGACTTCTACCGGATCGACACCGCGCTGCGGCTGCCGGCCAAGGCGGCGGCGGACTGGTCGATGAAAGTGCACGGCCTGGTCGAGCGGGAGCTGACGATCAGCTACCAGGACCTGCTCAACCGGCCGCTGCTCGAACGCCCGGTGACGCTGACCTGCGTGTCCAACGAGGTCGGCGGCAACCTGATCTCGACGGCGAACTTCATCGGGGTGTCGCTGCGCGACGTGCTGCTGGAGGCCGGCGTGAAACCCGGCGCGGACCAGCTGTTCAGCACCAGCCTGGACGGGTTCACCGCCGGCACCCCGGTCGAGGTGGTGCTGGAGCCGGGCCGGGGTGCGATGCTCGCGCTCGGGATGAACTCCGCCCCGCTGCCGCTCGAGCACGGCTACCCGGTGCGGATGGTGATCCCCGGGTTGTACGGGTACGTCTCGGCCACCAAGTGGCTGGCCGACCTCGAGGTGACGACGTTCGACGCCAAGCAGTCGTACTGGCTGCAGCGCGGCTGGGCACAGCAGGCGCCGATCAAGACGCAGTCCCGGATCGACCGGCCTCGCTCCGGCGCCTCGGTGCCCGCCGGGCAGCTCACCGCCGCCGGTATCGCCTGGGCGCAGCACCGGGGGATCGCCCGCGTCGAGGTGCGGGTGGACGGCGGGGCGTGGCAGCCGGCGCAGCTGTCCACCGAGGTCAACTCGGACACCTGGCGGATGTGGCGGGTCGAGCTGACCGTGCCTCCCGGCGACCACGTCCTGGAGTGCCGCGCCACCGATACGACCGGCGTGCCGCAGACCCCGCTGCTGGCCGACCCGGTACCGGACGGCGCCACCGGCTGGCCCAGCATCCAGCTGACCGCCGAGTAACCGCCTCGCACAGACCTGCCGCGGGCCGCACCCAAGCCGCAACCTGGGTGCGGCCTACCGGCCGTCTGTGCGACCGCGGGCACGGGACCTGAGACGTGTCGGGCAGCCCGGAAGTTTCGGCTCGAAGCACCAGCGCTAGCCTCACCCCGGTGTCGGTCCGTGTGCGGACCGTGACCGACCGTATTCGGGTGACGACGTCCTGGCTGGGGAAGACGTGACTTCGAGTCCGGAGCAACCGGACGTTCAAGGAGGAACAGACACGTGAGGAAGATCCAACGCCTCAGGTTGGTCGGCACAGTGGTCAGTGCCGCGGCGCTGGCCGTCGCGCTGGCCGCGTGCGGTACCCCGGCCCCGATTCCCAGTGACGAGCCCGCGACGTCGACGCCCGCCGCGGCGCCGGCGCCAGGCGCCTCGCCCAACGGCGTCACCAAGCCGACCGACGTGTTCGGCCCGGCCTGCAACGAGCTGCCGCAGGCCGGCGAGCCCGGCTCGGCCGTGCGGGATGCCACGATCCCGGTCGGTGCCGCGATCGCCGCCAACCCGCTGCTGCGGTCGCTGACCGTCGCCCTGAAGAAGGCCAACCTCACCGACACGCTGAACCAGCAGAAGGACGTCACCGTCTTCGCGACGTACGACCGCGGGTTCACGAACTTCCAGCAGAACATGGGACCGGACCGCTACAACGCGCTGGTTGCCGACCAGAACGCGCTGGGCGACGTGCTGAAGTACCACGTCGTGGTCAAGCGGTACGACCGCGCCGGACTGGTCGCCGCGGGCTCGGTGACCACGCTGCAGGGCGGCAGCGTGAAGATCAAGGATGACGGCGACACGCTGAACATCACCGACAACACCGGCGTGACCGCGCACGTGCTGTGCGGCAACATCCCGACCGCGAACGGCACCCTGTTCCTGGTCGACCAGGTGATGCAGCCGAAGAACCCCTGACCCGGTCGCGGGTAGGGCAGAGCGTCCGGCGGGGGCGGTCCCGAAGCTTCGGGGCCGCCCCCGCCGTGCTGTCCGGAGGTGCTGCTCGAGTGGCTGTCCGGGACGCCGGGAGCAGGCGCGCTGCCCCGCAGCGGACCAAGTCTGGGTAACTCACCAGACTTTGTGACGCGGGATGGCCCAGTTCCGGATCGGGTCGACGTCCGTGCTGGTCAGCGGCCTGGAGTCGATAACACAGCCGTCGACCAAGATCGCTACTTTGTGCCTGCGTTCACAAGCGGCTACCGTAGTCGCCGACGCCATGACGCGTGGCGGCCACGCAAATCCCCGCGGGTGCCGCAATCGGTGCGTCGGCGCAACTCACTAGCCGTAGGGATCGAGGAGAAGCCAGCGTGTCGTTGCATCCGCAGGCCGATCCGTCCGGCGAGGACCCGGCCCGCGAAGACGCCGCGAAGCTCGATCGGGTGATTCCGGAAGCCACCGTAGCGCGGCTCGCGGTCTACCTCCGGGTGCTGGGCGACCTGGCCACCACCGGTGGTGAGACCGTGTCCAGCGAAGACCTGTCCGCCGCCGCCGGGGTCAACTCGGCGAAGCTGCGCAAGGACCTGTCCTACATCGGGTCGAACGGCACCCGGGGCGTCGGCTACGAGGTCTCCCGGCTGGTGCACCAGATCGAGCACACCCTGGGCCTGACCCGCCACCACGCGGTCGCCCTCGTCGGGGTCGGCAACCTCGGCCACGCGCTGGCCGGCTACAGCGGCTTCGCCGGCCGGGGCTTCCCGCTGCGCGCGCTGTTCGACGTCGATCCGGACCTGGTCGGCATCCACATCGCCGGCATCCTCGTCGAGCACATCGACCGGATCGCCGACGTCTGTGTGCAGCGTGGCGTCTCCATCGGTGTGATCGCCACCCCCGGACCAGCAGCGCAGGCCGTGTGCAGCGCACTCGTCGCCGCCGGCGTGCGGTCCATCCTGAACTTCGCTCCCGTGGTGTTGCAGGTACCCGAGGAGGTCGAGGTCCGCAAGGTCGACCTCGCGGTGGAGATGCAGATCCTGTCCTTCCACGTGGCGCGCCGGCACGGCGAGGCCGCGCTCAACGGTGCGGCGGTGAACGGTGCCGCGGTGATCGGTGCGGCGGCCAACGGTGCGGTTGATGGTGTGCCAACTCACGGCACGTCGGTGGACGGAGCGCCCGACGGCCCCGTTAATGGAGTTATGGACAGTTCTGTGGTGCGCAACGGAGCGGTAGCCGAGGACGACGCCGCCGGGCGGGCGGTGCTGCCGCGATGAGTGTGTTGGTGGTCGGGCTGTCCCATCGCAGCGCCCCGGTCGAGATCCTGGAGCGGGCCTCGGTGTCCAGCCAGGACGTCCCGAAGCTGCTCGACGAGCTGAACCGCACCGGTCGGGTCGGCGAGGTCGTGGTGCTCTCCACCTGTAACCGGGTCGAGGTGTACGCGGTCGTCGAGGCGTTCCACGGCGGGCTCGCCGACGTGTCCGGGGTGCTGGCCAGGCATGCCGGGCTGAGCGTCACCGAGCTGAGCTCCTACCTCTATGTGCACTACGCGGCGTCCGCCGTGGACCACCTGTTCGCGGTGGCCGCCGGGCTGGACTCGATGGTGATCGGCGAGGCCCAGATCCTGGGTCAGCTGCGCACCGCGTACAACACCGCGATCGAGGCCGGCACCGTCGGCCGGGTGATGCACGAACTGGCCCAGCAGGCACTGCGGGTCGGGAAGCGCTCGCACTCCGAGACCGGGATCGACGCGGCGGGTGCCTCCGTGGTCTCCGAGGCGCTGGCCGATGCCGCCGCCGTGCTCGGCGGGCTCGCCGGCCGCCGCGCGCTCGTGGTCGGCGCCGGTTCGATGGGCGCGCTGGCCGGCGCGCAGCTGCGCAGGGCCGGCCTCGGTGCGCTGGTGCTGGCCAACCGGGGTCCCGACCGGGCCGCCCGGCTGGCCGCCAACCTGACCGCCGACGGCCTGCCGTCGCGGGCCGTCGGGCTGGACCAGGTGCCGGCCGAGCTCGCGCTGGCCGACGTGCTGGTGAGCTGTACCGGCGCGGTCGGCACCGTGCTGACCACCGAGATGGTCACCCAGGCGCTGGCACACCGGGACGCAGGCCCGCTGGTGATCTGCGACCTCGGGCTGCCCAGGGACGTCGACCCCTCGGTCGCCGAGCTGCCCGGGGTCACCGTGATCGACCTGACCACCCTGAACGAGCGCCTGGGTGACCGCACCGAGGGCGACACGGTGCGTGCCGCCCGCCAGATCGTGGTCGACGAGGTCGCTCAGTACCTGTCCGCGCAACGCTCCGCCGAGGTCACCCCGACGGTCACCGCGCTGCGCCGCCGCGCCGCCGAAGTGGTGGACGCCGAGCTGCTCCGGATGACCGGGCGACTGCCCGATCTCGACCCCGGTGTGCGCGACGAGCTCGCGCACACCGTCCGCCGCGTGGTGGACAAACTGCTGCACACCCCCACCGTCCGGGTGAAACAACTCGCTGAGGCGCCCGGTGGGGACACCTACGCCGAGGCACTGCGCGAACTGTTCGGGCTGGACCCGCAGGCACCCGCGGCGGTCACCGCCGCCACCGGGGCCAAGGCGCTCAGTGCCCAGGCCATCGGTGCCACCCAGGCCGCTGGCAGCCACGTCACCGGTGCCCTGGACGGCCTGGTCGACGGCCTCGCGCTGGACCAGATTCCCCAGGACGGTGTCTGATGAGAGACGGAGTCCGATGACCGAGCGCATATTGCGGATCGGCACCCGGGGCAGCGCGCTGGCGCTCGCCCAAGCCGGCCACGTGGCTGACGTGATCCGCGCGGCGGGCTGCCCGGTCGAGCTGACCGTGGTGCGTACCACCGGCGACGAGTCGCTCGCCCCGGTGGCCGAGCTCGGCGTCGGGGTGTTCACCACCGCACTGCGCGACGCGCTGTCCTGCGGCGACGTCGACTTCGCGGTGCACTCGTACAAGGACCTGCCGACCGCGCGGGACCCCAGGTTCACCCTGGCCGCGGTGCCGCTGCGGGAGGACCCCCGCGATGCGTTGGTCGCCCGTGACGGCATGGTGCTCGGCGAGCTGCCGGCCGGGTCGCGGGTGGGTACCGGGTCCCCCCGGCGGGCCGCGCAGCTGCGCGCGCTCGGACTGGGGCTCGAGATCGTCCAGCTGCGCGGGAACGTGGACACCCGGATCGGCAAGGTGCGGTCCGGTGAATTGGACGCGGTCGTGCTCGCCAGGGCAGGATTGTCCCGGTTAGGCCGTTTGGCCGAGATCACCGAGACCCTCGACCCGCTGCAGATGCTGCCCGCGCCCGCGCAGGGAGCGCTCGCCATCGAGTGCAGGGTCGACGACATGGACACCGAACACCGGCTCGGTGCCCTGAACGACCCGGCTTCCCGGGTGGCGGTCTCTGCCGAGCGGGCGATGCTGGCTGCCCTGGAGGCCGGGTGCTCCGCGCCGGTCGGTGCACTGGCCGAGGTCGTCGAGGACCTCGACGACGAAGGCCGAATCATCGAGGGCTTGTCGCTGCGCGGCGTCGCGGCGACTACCGAAGGCGCGCTGCTGCGCGCCTCGATTACAGGCAAGACAACTGAAGCAGAGTCGCTGGGGCGCGCCCTGGCGGCCGAATTGCTCGACTTGGGCGCTGAGTCGCTACCCGCGACCGGCGGCCCCGCATACCGTTGGATCGGGAGTTCCTGATGAACCGAATGCAGTCCACCACCAGCCGGATCGCCTTTGTGGGCAGTGGCCCGGGCGACCCCGGCCTGCTCACGGTGCGAGCCAGGGACATGATCAGCGCGGCGCCGCTGATCATCACGGACCCGGACGTACCCGAGCAGGTCCTGGCGCTGGCCGCCGATGGGGCCGAGGTGCGGCCCGCTGTCGGCGACCCGGCGCAGGTTGCCAAAGAGCTGATCGCCGAGGCCAGCGCCGGGCGCGCGGTCGTCCGCCTCGTCGCCGGAGACCCGCTGACCGGCGATGCGGTCGTCGCCGAAGCGGTCGCGGTCGCCCAGGGCCCGGTGCCCTTCGACGTGGTGCCCGGAGTGGCCTCGTCCACCGCGGTGCCCGCCTACGCCGGGGTGCCGCTGGGCTCCGCGCACACCGTCGCCGACGTCCGTTCGGGTGTGGACTGGGCCCGGGTGGCCAGCGGCCCAGAGCCGGTGGTGCTGCACGCCACCGCCGCACACCTCAACGAGGTGACCGTCGGGCTGACCGAGCAGGGCGTATCCGGGCAGACCCCGGTCGCGGTGACCTCCGAGGGCACCTGCTCCACGCAGCGCACCATCATCACCACGCTGTCCGCGCTGTCCGCCGAGGCGGGTGTGCTGAGCGGCTCGCTGGTGCTCACCATCGGCGACACCGTCGACCGCCGCGACCTGCTGTCCTGGTGGGAGTCCCGGGCGCTGTACGGCTGGCGGGTGCTGGTGCCGCGCACCAAGGACCAGGCCGGCGCGATGAGCGAGCGGCTGCGGATCCACGGCGCCATGCCGGAGGAGGTGCCCACGATCGCGGTGGAGCCGCCCCGGTCCCCGGCGCAGATGGAGCGCGCGGTCAAGGGTCTGGTCGACGGCCGCTACCAGTGGGTCGTGTTCACCTCGACCAACGCGGTGCGCGCGGTGTGGGAGAAGTTCGCCGAGTTCGGCCTGGACGCCCGTGCGTTCTCCGGTGTCAAGATCGCCTGCGTCGGCACCGCCACGGCGGCCAGTGTGCGCTCTTTCGGTATCCACCCCGAGCTTGTGCCCAACGCCGACGAGATGACCGAGATGTCGTCGGAGGGGCTGCTGGAGATCTTCCCGCCGCACGACGACATCCTCGACCCGGTGGACCGGGTGCTGTTGCCGCGCGCCGACATCGCCACCGAGACGCTCGCCGCCGGGCTGCGTGACCGCGGCTGGGAGATCGACGACGTGACCGCGTACCGCACGGTGCGCGCCGCGCCGCCGCCCGCCCCGATCCGCGAGGCGATCAAGACCGGTGGCTTCGAGGCGGTCTGTTTCACGTCCTCCTCGACGGTGCGCAACCTGGTCGGCATCGCCGGCAAGCCGCACGCGCGCACCCTGGTCGCCTGCATCGGTCCGAAGACGGCGGAGACCGCCCGCGAGTTCGGTCTCCGGGTCGACGTGCAGCCCGAGATCGCCCAGGTGGGCAGCCTGGTGGACGCGCTGGCCAACCACGCCGCCCGGTTGCGCGCCGAGGGTGCGCTGCCGCCGCCGCGCAAGGCCAAGGCCCGCCGCCGCTAGTCCCGGCTCCAGCTCCAGCCGACACCCCGCCGCCACCCGCGGCGGGGTGCCGCTGTGCGCGGGTAGGTAGGAGCCGGCCGCCCGGCGTGCGCGTGGCCGGCCGGCGCGTGGCTGGCCGGCGTGCGCGTGGCCGGCCGGCGTCCGGGGTAGGAGCTCGCACAGACCGGGTGCAGGCGGCACAGACTCTGCACGGGCTGTGCGAGCGGCGGCCGATCTGTGCGAGCGCCGGGGCGTCGGTGGGCGCGCCCCGTCGGCGTCGCGGCGGGCGGCGACGAGGCGTGGGCCGGCACAGACCGGGTGCGCGCCGCACAGACTCTGCACGGGCTGTGCGAGCGGCGGCCGGTCTGTGCGAGCGTCGGTGTGGGCGCGGGCTGTCGGTGCGGCGGTGCGGCGGTGCGGCGGTGCGGCGGTGCGGCGGGCTGGCGGTGCGGTGAGGTGGAGGCGGTCGGCCGTGGACGGTCGTAGGCTCGGGGGTATGTTCCCGACGCAACGCCCACGCCGGCTGCGCGGTACCCCCGCCCTTCGGCGATTGGTCGCCGAAACCGAGCTGCGGCCCCGCAACCTCGTGCTGCCCATGTTCGTTAGAGAAAATGCGACCGAGCCGGTGCCGATCTCGTCCATGCCCGGCGTCGTCCAGCACACCAGGGACTCACTGCGCAAGTCCGCAGTTGAGGCGGTGGCGGCCGGGGTCGGCGGGTTGATGCTGTTTGGCGTACCCGAGCACAAGGACGCGACCGGCTCCGGCGCGATCGACCCCAAGGGCGTGCTCAACGTGGGGCTCGCCGACCTGTTTGCCGAGGTCGGCGACGCGACCGTGATCATGTCCGACTGCTGCCTCGACGAGTTCACCGACCACGGGCACTGCGGCGTGCTGACGCCCGACGGTGCGGTGGACAACGACGCGACGCTCGCGCTCTACGCCGAGATGGCCGTCGCGCAGGCCGCCGCCGGGGCGCACCTGATCGGACCGAGCGGCATGATGGACGGCCAGGTCGGGGTGATCCGGGAGGCGCTGGACAACGCCGGGCACCTCGACGCCGGCATCCTGGCCTACACCGCCAAGTACGCCTCGGCGTTCTACGGGCCGTTCCGCGAAGCGGTGCGGTCGTCGCTGCGGGGCGACCGCAAGACCTATCAGCAGGACCCGGGGAACGCCCGCGAAGCGCTGCGCGAACTGGCGCTGGACCTGGCCGAGGGCGCCGACGCGGTGATGGTCAAGCCGGCCATGGCGTACCTGGACGTGCTGCGCACCGTGGCCGACAACGCGGACGTCCCGGTGGCCGCCTACCAGGTCTCCGGCGAGTACTCGATGATCGAGGCGGCGGCGGCCAACGGCTGGGTGGACCGCGACCGCATGGTCCTGGAGACGCTCACCGGCATCCGGCGGGCCGGCGCCGACGTGGTGCTGACCTACTGGGCGGCCGAGGTCGCCACCTGGCTCGCCTGACGCTCGCCCGGCGTCCGCCCGGCGCTCGCCACCTGGCTCGGCTAGCGCTCGCCACCTGACTCGCCCGGCGTCCGCCTGACGGTCGCCCGACCTGCCCGCGAGTCGCCTCGCCACCGCCGAATTCCGGCCGGGTGAAGCGCTCCACCGAGTCGGGTGATCTTGGCCGGGTCCGGGGTACACGTTCGCGTTGCCCCGGCCCGCGAAGCCGATCATCGGCCGTACGGTGCCGGCGTGGTTACGGTGCCGGTCGAGCAGCCCGGGCAGTCGCTGGCCCGGTCGCCCCTCGCCGATCGATCCGTCCGCCCGGCCGCCCTGCGCACCGCGGCGGCGCTGCTGGTGCTCAGTACGCTGCCCTTCCTGCTGCTCGGCGGAGCCGCCGCCGGCGCACCGATGCGGCGCTGGCTGCCGTACACCGGCCCGTGGCCCCGGGTGCACACCGGGCAGACCGGGTACCGGGTGCTCGGCGCCTGCCTGCTGCTGCTCGCGGTCGGCTACCTGTGGTTCGCTGCGCAGGGGTACCGGCGGCGGCTCTGGGCGCGCACCGCGGTGGTCACCCTGACCGCGATCTACGACGTGACGCTCGTGCTGGTGCTGCTGGCCGACCAGCCGCGCGCGGGTTGGCTGATCACGGGGGCGGCGGTGGTCCTGTGCTCGCTGGCCGCCGTCGTATGGGCCTATCAGCCCGAGGTGGACCGCTACTTCGCCGACGAGGACGGTCACGCTCACTGACGACCCGACCCCACCCGATCCGACCGGCCCGACCCGACCCGACCGGCCCGACCCGACCCGACCCGCCCGACCCGACCCGACCAAGCCCGACCAAGCCCGGCCGGCCGGCCCAGCCCGACCAGACCCCACCCGATCAACAGCCGGCCGGCTCCGGGGCGAGCGTGATCATCCGCTACGGTGCCTGGCTGTGATGATGGACGCCGGCCCCCTGCCACCCACCGCGGTCCGGGCGTCGTTCGCGCTGTTCGTCGGCGTGGTGGTGCTGTCCCTGCTCAACGCGGTCATCCAGATCTCGTTCCGGATCAGTGGCGCGACCGTGCTGGTCGGAGCACTGATCGAGGCCGTGCTGTTCCTGGTCCTCGGCAGCCAGATGCGGGTCGGCCGGCTGTGGGCGCGGGTCACCCTGATGAGCGTGGCCTGGGTGTTCGTCGCGGTCAGCCTGCTCGCGCTGTTCGGGCTGAACGGCTCGTTCGGCAGGAACCTGGACGGGCTGGTGCTGTTCACCCTGGGCTATGTGACGGCGAAGCTGGCCATGATCGTGGCCGCCACCGTGTTGATGTACCGGCCGAGTACGCGCGGCTACTTCCACTGAGCCGGACCACTGAGCCGGACCACCCGTCCGGGGCGGTCGTCGGCAGTCCGATCCGACAGTCCGCCGGTTATGGTTTTGTGGTGACCACTCCGTCCGAATCCCGCCATCATTCGACCGACGGTTCGGACGGTGCCCCCACCGGCTCGCGAGCCGCCGCACAACTCATCCGACGGCCGCCCGAGATGTGGGCCGGTGCGATCTTCCTCACGCTGGCCGCGCTGCCGGCCGCCGTTTTCGGCGTGCTGCTCGCGGTGCAGCCGGGCAACATCTCGACCAACCTGCGCAGCAAGATCGACAGCGCCAACAGCACGATCAGCACCGACGTCCTGCTGAACATCTTCCGGGCGGCCGGCGTGGCGATCCTGGTGCTCGCGCTGCTGTTCCTGCTGTTCGCCTGGCTGACCGTGCAGCCGAAACGGGGTGCCCGCTCGATCACCGCCGCGCTGGCCGCGGTGGAGGTCGTGCTGCTGGTCGGGGCCATGGTGGTCACCACCGCGGACCCGGTGAGCATGGGCATCGTGCTGCTGGCCGTGGCCGGCGCCGTGCTGCTGTTCCTGCCGCGGTCGCAGGAGTTCATCGCCTCACGGAAGTGACCCGGTAGCGGTTGCCCACCGGCCCCGGCGGATCGGCCGGCACCGGCCGACTCTGCGAGACTGGCCGCCGTGAGCCCGCAGACCACAACGCCCAACGTCCATACCCGTTCCGCCGAGCTGTTCGAGCGCGCCAGCCGGGTCATCCCCGGCGGGGTGAACTCCCCGGTCCGGGCCTTCCAGGCGGTCGGCGGCACGCCCCGGTTCATGGTGTCCGGCAAGGGCCCGTGGCTGACCGACGCCGACGGCGTCCGCTACGTGGACCTGGTGTGCTCCTGGGGTCCGATGATCCTCGGGCACGCGCACCCCGAGGTGGTCGACGCGGTACGCACCGCCGCCGGGGACGGGCTGTCCTTCGGCGCGCCCACCGAGCGGGAGATCGAGCTCGCCGAGGAGATCATCAGCCGGGTCGAGCCGGTGGAGCAGGTGCGGCTGGTCAACTCCGGCACCGAGGCCACCATGAGCGCGGTCCGCCTCGCCAGGGGCGTCACCGGTCGCCAGGTCATCGTGAAGTTCGCCGGCTGCTACCACGGGCACGTGGACGCGCTGCTGGCCCAGGCCGGCTCCGGGGTGGCCACCTTCGGGCTGCCCACCAGCCCCGGGGTCACCGGTGCCCAGGCGGCGGACACGATCGTGCTGCCCTACAACAACCTGGACGCGGTGGCCGCGGTGTTCGCCGAGCGCGGCCCGGAGATCGCCTGCGTGATCACCGAGGCGGCGGCCGGCAACATGGGCGCGGTCGCCCCGCTGGCCGATTTCAACGCCGGGCTGCGCGCGCTCGCCAACGCGCACGGCGCGCTGTTGGTGATGGACGAGGTGATGACGGGTTTCCGGGTGTCCCGCTCGGGTTGGTACGGCCTCGAGGGCGTGGCCGGCGACCTCTACACGTTCGGCAAGGTGATGTCCGGTGGGCTGCCGGCGGCGGCGTTCGGCGGCAGCGCCGAGCTGATGTCGCACCTGGCCCCGGCCGGTCCCGTCTACCAGGCCGGCACGCTGTCCGGTAACCCGATCGCGGTGGCCGCCGGGCTTGCCACCCTCCGGGCCGCGGACGAGGCGGTGTACGCCGCGCTGGACGCCAATGCGGCCCGCCTGGGTGAGCTGATGGGCAACGCGCTGGGTGCGGCCGGGGTGCCGTACCGGGTGCAGTACGCCGGCAACATGTTCTCGGTGTTCTTCACCGAGGACCCGGTGACCGACTTCGCGACCGCGAGCGCCGCGCAGACCTGGCGGTTCCCCGCGTTCTTCCAGGCACTGCTGGACCACGGCGTGTACGGCCCACCGAGCGCGTTCGAGGCCTGGTTCGTCTCCGCCGCTCTGGACGACGAGGCGTTCGAGGTGCTCGCGTCCGCGCTGCCGGCCGCCGCGCGGGCCGCCGCCGAAGCGACCGACCCGGCCGTCGGGGGTGGCCGGTGAGCGACCCGGCCGGTACCCGGACTGGTGTCAGAACCACCGTCCACCTGCTCCGCCACGGCGAGGTGCACAACCCGGAGGGCGTGCTCTACGGGCGGCTGCCCGGGTACCGCCTCTCGGTGCGCGGTGAACAGCAGGCCCAACTGGTGGCCGACGCACTCGCCGAGGAGGACATCACGGTGCTGCTGGCCTCGCCGATGGAGCGCGCCCAGCAGACCGCCGCCCCGATCGCCAAGTCCCACGAGCTCGAGGTGATCACCGAGCCGAACCTCATCGAGGCGGCCAACCAGTTCGAAGGGCGGCGGTTCGGGGTGGGCGACGGCGTGCTGCGGCACCCCGCCACCTGGCCGAAGCTGATCAACCCGTTCAAGCCGTCCTGGGGCGAGCCGTACGTCGAGATCGCGGCGCGGATGCGGGCCGCGGTGAGCAGGGCCAGGGAGCTCGCCGCCGGGCACACCGCCGTGTGCGTGTCGCACCAGCTGCCGATCTGGACCTCGCGGCGCAACTTCGAGGGCAAGCGGATGTGGCACGACCCGCGGCAGCGCCAGTGCGGACTGGCGTCGCTGACCACCCTGGTGTTCGACGGTGACGAGCTCGTCGAGCTGCGCTACCGGGAGCCGGCGGGGGCGAGCGACCCGACCGTGACCGGGGCATGAGTACGGCGCGCGGGCGGGCACTGGCGGCGGCGCTGCTGGCGGCGGCGGCGCTGCTGGCCGGCTGCAGTACCGGGTCCGACGCGGTGGCCAGCGGCGGCAGCTTCGAGTTCGTCGCCCCGGGCGGCAAGCAGATCATCCATTACGACCCGCCGAGCTCGCGGGGCGCGCTGCGCGCACTGTCCGGGGACAGCCTGACCGAACCCGGCACCCAGGTCGGCATCCAGAACTGGCCCGGCCAGGTCGTAGTGATCAACATCTGGGGATCATGGTGCGGCCCGTGCCGGGCCGAGATGGACGACCTGCAGGAGCTGCACCAGGGCAACCAGGCCGGCCAGACCGGCGGCGTCGCCGTGCTCGGCATCGACGTGCGCGACCTGCGGGACGCGGCGACCGACTTCGTGCACGACCGCAAGGTCACCTACCCGTCCATCTTCGACCCGCCCGGCCGCACGCTGGACGCGCTGCACGGCTACCCCCGCAACACGGTGCCCTCGACGATCGTGCTGGACCGCGAGCACCGGGTTGCCGCGGTGTTCCTGACCTCGGTCCGGATCGGCCAGCTGGCGCCGGTGGTGGCGCAGCTGGCCGCCGAGCGGGTCGACTGAGTGATGCCGCGGCGGGTGTCGCGAGCCGTGCTGCCGACTGTGCCGTTCACTGTGCCCTTCACAAGGGATGAACCCGCCGGGCGCTCCTCAGCGGGCGCTGCTTACTCTCAAACCGATGGACCCGTCCACCAGCCTCGTCATCTCAGGGCCGCCGTTGCTCGCGGTCCTGGTGGCGCTTGCCGCTGGGGCGGTCAGTTTCGCCTCGCCGTGTGTGGTCCCGTTGGTGCCCGGTTACCTGGCCTACCTGGCCGGCCTGGTCGGGGCGGACGTGCCGCCGGTGACCCAGCGGGAGGCGGCGGGGCCGCGCACCGGGCGGTGGCGGGTGGCCGGGGCGGCCGGCCTGTTCGTGCTCGGCTTCACCGCGGTGTTCGGCGTGATCATGGTGGGTGTCGTCCGGCTGGCCGACGCCCTGACCCGCAACACCGACCTGCTGCAGCGCCTCGGCGGCGTGCTCACCATCGTGATGGGGCTGGCCTTCGTCGGGCTGGTGCCGGTGCTGTCGCGGGAACGCCGGGTGCACCTGGTGCCGAAGGCCGGGCTGTGGGGCGCGCCGCTGCTGGGCGCGTTGTTCGGGCTGGGCTGGGTGCCGTGTATCGGGCCGACGCTGGCCGGGGTGGTCGCGGTGGCGGCCGGCACGGGCGGCGGCTCGCTGCGCGGGGTCGCGCTCACGCTGGCGTACTGTGCCGGGCTCGGCGTGCCGTTCGTGGTCATCGCCGTCGGTGCGGCGCGGGCGGTCCGGGCGTTGGCCTGGCTGCGCCGGCACGTGCGCGCGGTGCAGGTCAGCGGTGGTGCGCTGCTGGTGGTGGTCGGCGTGCTGCTGGTGACCGGCCTGTGGGGCCAGTTGGTGGCCGGGCTCCAGGTGTCGATCACCGGATTCACCCCGCCGATCTGATGCCGACTACCCCGACGAGGACCGTGGCGAGCCTGGCGGCACGGCTGTGACTCCCTCGACCCCCTCGACCCCCTCGACCCCCTCGACCCCCTCGACCCGCTCGACCAGCGATGCGCCGAGCGCACCGCCTCCCGATCGACCGGCCGACGGGACCGCCGACCCGCACCCGGACGCCCAGCCCGGTGTCGAGGAGACCGCTCCCGGCCCGCCGGGCGGGCCCGCCACCCTGGTCAGCTTCCTGCGCAACACCTGGCGCGGCCTGGTCAGCATGCGCACGGCGCTGTTCCTGCTGTTCCTGCTGGCGCTCGCGGCCATGCCCGGCGCCCTGCTGCCGCAGCGCTCGCTGAACCCGGCCAAGATCACCGAGTACCGCCAGCAACACCCCTGGCTCGGTCCGCTGCTGGACCGCCTCGGCTTCTTCGACGTCTTCGCCAGCCCGTGGTTCGCGGCCATCTACCTGCTGCTGTTCGTGTCCCTGATCGGCTGCCTGCTGCCGCGCAACCTGGATTACGTCAAGGCCAGCCGCGCCCGGCCGGTGGCCACCCCTCGGAACCTGTTCCGGCTGCCGCACCACGCGTCGGCCCGCATCGACGGCTCACCGGAGGACGCGCTGGGCCAGGTGCGGGCCCGGCTGCGGGGCTGGCGGGTGCGGGAGGAACCGGACGGTGCCGGCGGGTACACGGTGTCCGCCGAGAAGGGCTACCTGCGCGAGGCCGGCAACCTGGTGTTCCACCTGGCGCTGGTCGGGCTGCTGGTCGGGTTCGCGGTGGGCAAGCTGTTCGGGTACGAGGGCCAGGTCATCGTGCTCACCGGCGGCAACCAGTTCTGCAACAGCGGCATCCTGGGCTACGACTCGTTCACCGCCGGCAACCTGGTGGACGGCACCTCGCTGAACCCGTTCTGCGTGAAGGTCGACACCTTCGACGCGCAGTACCTGCCGAACGGCCAGCCCGAGCACTACGAGGCCAGTATCGGCTACCAGGCCGGCGCGGACCTGGCGGCCGGTGCGAGCGGCCCGTGGCGGCCGTACGCGCTGAAGGTGAACTCGCCGCTGCGGGTGGCGGGGGACCGGGTCTACCTGCTCGGTCACGGGTACGCGCCGACCTTCACCGTGACCTTCCCGGACGGCACCGCCCGCACCCAGACCATCCAGTGGAAGCCCGCCGACCAGACGACCATGCTCTCCGAGGGCGCCACCAAGTTCGACCGCCCGGGGCTGCCGGACGAGGCCAGCCGGCGGCGCAACCAGATCGCCGTCACCGGGCTGCTCGCGCCCACGTCCTCCGGCGGCAAGGTGATCACCTCGGTGTTCCCTGCCCCGCTGCACCCCGAGGTCGCGGTGGACGTGCTGCGCGGCGACCTCGGCCTTGACGACGGACGCGGCCAGTCCATCTTCGAGGTGTCCCAGGCGCAGCTGGAGTCCGGCGCGCTGAAGCGGGTGGCCAGGCAGAACCTGTTCGAGGGCGACCAGGTCAGGCTGGACGACGGCACCACGGTGCGTTTCGACAACGTCACCCAGTGGGTCGACCTGCAGATCTCGCACGACCCGGCGGAGAAGTTCGTGCTGGTGTTCGCCGTGCTGATCCTGCTCGGGCTGGGCACCTCGCTGACCATCAAGCGGCGCCGGTTCTGGGCACGGATCCGCCCGGCCGATCCGGTATCCGAGCCGGGACGTACGGTGATGGAGATCGGCGGCCTTGCCCGCACCGACCAGGCCGGCTACGGCGAGGAGTTCGCCCGGTTGCGGGCGGCCCTGCTCGGGTCCGGGGCTGTCGACATGAGCGAGAACACGGACGAACCGCGGCCGGACGGCACGCGAGATCGGGGAGGCTCGGCCTGATGCCCGTCAACATGGCGCTGGCGACCTACAGCGACTACGCCTTCCACGCCGCGGTCGGGATCTACCTGCTGGCGATGGTGCTGCACCTCGGCGAGTACGCGCGCACCCGCACCCCGGTGGCGCTGGCCACGGTCGGCGCCGACGTCGGCGCCGAGGTCGGCGCCGAGGTCGGCGCCGAGGTCGGTACCGCCGGCCCGGGTACCGATGCGGCTGGCACGGGTCCGACCGGGCCGGACCGGCAGACCCGGTCCCTGCCGGAGCGGTTCGGCCGGATGGGCGTGGCGCTGACCATCCTGGGCGCGCTGGTGCACATCGGCTCGGTCGTCATCCGGGGCATCGCGGTCGAGCGCTGGCCGTGGGGCAACATGTACGAGTTCATCTCGGCGGCCGGGCTGATGGCTGTGCTGGCCTGGCTCTACCTGCTGCGCCGCAACCACTCGCTGCGCCCGCTCGGCGCGTTCCTGCTGCTCCCGGTGGAGATCCTGCTGTTCCTGGCCGGCAGCGCGCTCTACGTCAAGCCCGCCCCGGTGATGCCGGCGCTGCAGTCCTACTGGCTGACCATCCACGTCACCGCCGTCAGCCTGGCGTCCGGCCTGCTCATGGTCGCCGGCGTGGCCAGCGTGCTGTTCCTGCTGCGCAAGCACGGCGTCGGCGGTACCTGGCTCGACGCGCTCCCGTCGGCGGACACCCTGGACCGCGCGGCGTACCGGGTCACGATCTTCGCCTTCCCGCTCTACACGTTCGCCATCATCTGCGGCGCGATCTGGGCGGAGGCGGCCTGGGGCCGGTTCTGGGGCTGGGACCCCAAGGAGACGGTGGCGTTCGTGGTGTGGGTGGTCTACGCGTGTTACCTGCACGCCAGGGCCACCGCGGGTTGGCGCGCCGGCGGGGCGGCCTGGATCAACGTCTTCGGGTTCGCCGCCGTGCTGTTCAACTTGTTCTTCATCAATCTGGTCACCACCGGGCTGCACTCCTACGCCGGGCTGGGTTGAGCGGGCACACTCGCGTCGGGCGCAGCTCCGGACTACCGTCGCCGGGGTTGGTCGCGAGCACCAGCGACGGTGATGGGGTAGAGGAGAACGGTGGA
Source organism: Pseudonocardia sp. Cha107L01 (assembly GCF_052566575.1). Lineage (NCBI taxonomy): Bacteria > Bacillati > Actinomycetota > Actinomycetes > Pseudonocardiales > Pseudonocardiaceae > Pseudonocardia > Pseudonocardia sp. Cha107L01. The sequence goes on along the minus strand of NZ_CP199579.1, from coordinate 278,850 downwards.
TCAGGCGCAGCAGGAGTACCCACCTGGCACCGTGGGGCACCTGGCCCAGGGCCGAGGGTGGGGTAAGTCGGAGTTCGACGAGGACTCCCCGCGGGCCCGGACCGAGGGGACAACGGCTGGCTCGCCGGCCGAAGCTGGCGCTGACCGGACAGCTGAGCGGACCGCTTTAGGAGCGGCCGAGGGCCGGACCGAGGCCGGGACCAGGCCTGACGCCGAGCTCGAAGCGGACGAGGAGTACCCCGAGGACGCGTGGGGCGACGACAGCTGGGCCCACGTCGACCAGATCGACCCCGCCGCCGAGACCCCACCGAGGGGTATCCCGCTCCGGCCGATGGCCGGCGCCGAACGCCCGCTGGCGCCCGGCCTGGTGCCGGAGCAGACCCGCCGCGAACCGTCACCGGCTCTGTCACCGGCTCTGTCACCGAACACGATGCGCCACACCGACGAGCTGGAGAGCCTGCTCGACGCGATCCGGGTACCCGCCAACGGCGCGGGTGCCCCGCCGCACCCGGTCGAGCCGCCACCGGTCCACTCGGCACCGGTCCAGTCGGCGAGGACCGACCGGCACCCGTCCTGGTTCGAGACGTCGGCCGAAGCTGGCAGCGAGACCGAGACGCCGCCCTCGTGGCCCGCTCCGGTCGACCCCGGCGCCGCGCGGCACCCGTCCTGGCCCGACCCGTCCGACGTCGGCGATGAGCAGCGCGCGGTCGAGCAGCCCGAACCGCCGGCCCTCACCCAGCCGCCCGTCACCCAGCCGCCCATCGCCCAGCCGCCGGCCGCCCGGCCCGATCCGCACGCCGGTGCCGTACCGGTGACCGAGATCGAGCCGGCCGCCGCCGGCCCCGAGGTGCACACCGAGGAGGACGAGGACTTCGAACTCGGCCCGGTGCGGCCGGAGACGTGGACCAACGGCCGGTACGCCCCGCCGGAGGAGCCGACGCCGACCGGCTACCGCGAACCGGTGGTCGCCAGCTGGCCGGAACCGGAGGACCCCCGCCCCGCCGAGCCCGCACCGGCGCCCCGGCCGGAGGAGCCGAGGCCGGCGGCCCGGTGGGTGGAGCCCGGCGCGCTCGCCGCACAGCAGGCGCAGCGCGCCCGCACCGGGGAGCTTCGCGACCGAGGCGACCTGAACACGGCGCGGTTGCTGCGGCCCGCCCGCCGCCCGCCGAGGACCGGCTGGCGGCGGGTGCTCTTCCGCCTGACCGGTGGCCTGATCAACCTGGGTGAGGGGCCGATCGACCTGCGTCAGCGCGAGCTGACCACCGAGGTCAACCAGCCGCTCGCCGGCTGCTACAAGATCGCCATGCTCAGCCTCAAGGGTGGTGTCGGCAAGACCACGGTGACCGCGACGCTGGGCGCCACGTTCGCTTCGCTGCGCGGCGACCGGGTGATCGCGGTGGACGCCAACCCGGACCGGGGCACGCTCAGCCAGAAGATCCCGCTGGAGACCAGCGCCACGGTCCGCCACCTGCTGCGTGACTCGCAGCGGGTGCGCCGCTACACGGATGTGCGGGCCTACACCTCGCAGGGGCCGTCCCGGCTGGAGGTGCTGGCCAGCGAGCAGGACCCGGCGGTGTCCGAGGCGTTCAGCGAGCAGGACTACCGGCGCACGGTGACCCTGCTGGAGCACTTCTACAACATCGTGCTCACCGACTGCGGGACCGGGCTGATGCACTCCGCGATGTACGGGGTGCTCGGGCTCGCCGATGCGCTGGTCATCGTGTCGTCCGGTTCGATCGACGGCGCGCGCAGCGCCTCGGCCACCATGGACTGGCTGGACGCGCACGGGCACGGTGACCTGGTCGGCAACTCGGTCGCCGTGATCAACTCGGTGCGTCGGTCCTCCGGGCAGGTCGACCTGGACCGGGTGGCCGAGCACTTCGCGGCGCGCTGCCGCAAGGTGGTCCGCATCCCGTACGACAGCCACCTGGAAGAGGGGGCCGAGCTGGACCTGGACCGGTTGTCGCCGGCCACCCGGGTCGCCCTGCTGGAGCTTGCCGCCTCGGTGGCGGACGCCTTCCCGCACTCACCGGCCTAACTGGAGGGGGTCGGTGGACCGACGTCCGCCGACTCCCCCCTTCAGAGCCGGCGAACGTCGGCCAAGCTCAAGCCGGGGCGCGGCGAGATCACCGCCGTTGCCGGGCTTTGCGACCGAACGTCCTGGTCAGCAGACTATGCCCGGCAGGGCGGCGGTTGGGTGGAGTTGACGAAGACTTGAGGTTCGCTTGACCGATTCCTGAGCCAGGCGTCAGGTCCTGAGCAAGGCGAACCCGCTCAGTTCCTGAGCCAGGCGAGCCTGGCCAGGTCCTGAGCCAGCCGTACCCGCTCAGCGCCGGCGGGGTGGGTCCTCGCCCTCGCGGCGCAGCCGCTCGTCGAGCTGCCGCAGGAACTCCGGGTCATCATCTGGCGCGGCGGAGCGGCGCGGTGCGTTGGAACGGGTCGACGTCCGAGACGGCTGATCGGTCATCGCCTTCCACAGCACAAAGCCAACGATTGCCGCGGCGGCCAGCGCGATGAGGAACAGCATGTCGACCACCTCCTCCCATGAGGCTAACTCAGCCGGGGTTCTGCTGGGGTGAAGGCCAGCCACTCGTTCACCACACAGTGACCGATCGGGTCAGAGTTGCCGGGCGATGGGGCTCCCGAGTGGGTTATCCGTAGGCTCGTCGTGTGACAGCCGAGCCCCCTCGATCGCCAGACTCGCCCCTTGACTCGCCGCCGCGCTCACTGGCCGTAGCCATCGCGCGCTACGGCTCGGCCCGACTCACCCTGGTGGCCGCGCTGACGGTGGTGCTGGTGCTGGTCGGGGTGCCGCTGCTGGTTGCGGTGATGGTGGCACTGGTGGTCGCGCTGCCGCTGTCACTGGTGCTGTTCCCGAAGCTGCGCCGGGAGCTGGACGCGGCCATGGCGGTCACCGGCCAGCGGCGCAAGGAGCAGAAGGCCCGGCTGCGGTCCCAACTGAGCGGTGAGCGCGAGGCGCGGGAGCGGGACGGCTCGGTCTCAGTCCAGGAGGGCTCAGTCCAAGAGGGCCAGGGCGAGGCCGACGGCGGTGCCGAGCGACCAGACCAGCATGACCGCACCGGAGCTGCCCAGGACGGCGATGAGGTCGCGTCCCCGAACTCCGTTCAGCACCCGCCGAACGGGTGAGTAGGCCAGCGGCGCGGCGATCAGGCCGAGCAGCAGCCACGGGTTGGCGATCGCGCCGACCACGCTGAGCAGCATCGGGATGCCGACCAGCGCGGCGTAGAGGCGCCGGGTGTCGCGGTCGCCGAGCAGCACCGCGAGGGTGCGCTTGCCGACCTCTTCGTCCGACTCGATGTCCCGCAGGTTGTTCGCCACCAGCACCGAGCAGGACAGCATGCCGACGCCGATGGCCCCGATCAGGCTCAGCGCGCCCGGCGGGCCACTCTGCACGTAGGCGGTACCCAACACGGCGACCGGCCCGAAGAACAGGAACACCGCGACCTCGCCGAGGCCGAGATAACCGTAGGGGTGCTTGCCGCCGGTGTAGAACCACGCGCCGAGTACGCAGACCGCGCCGACGATGAGCAGCCACCACGTCCCGCTCAGCGCCACCAGCACCACGCCGGCCAGCATCGCCAGCCCCAGCCAGCCGAACGCCATGGTGCGGACCGCGCTCGGGGCGGCCACCCCGGAGCCGACCAGCCGCAGCGGGCCGACCCGGTCGTCGTCGGTGCCCCGGGTTCCGTCCGAGTAGTCGTTGGCGTAGTTGACGCCGATCACCATCGCCACCGCGACCAGCAGCGCCAGCAGTGCGAAACCCGGCCGCACCGCGCCGGTGCCGATCGCCGCACCGGTCCCGACCAGCACCGGGGCCACCGCGTTCGGGAGGGTGCGGGGTCGGGCGCCCTGCACCCATTGCGCCACGGTCGCCACCGGATCACCGTACCTGGCACGGCGGGCGCGGAGATCAGCGCGCGCGCATCGTCACAGAGATCGTCACCGGGGCCGGAGCGGGTGATCGGGCCGGGGATCTGTACGGGTCAGCGGTTGGGGCGTCAGCACGGTCCGACGGCGGTGTCGTCGGCCAGGTCGACGGCGCTGGCCGGCAGGTACTGATAGGTGCCGATCCGGAGCCAGCCGTTGGGCGTGGCGCACTCGACCGGCACGCCGGCGTTGTCGGCCGCCACACCGACGGTCGGTGCGCCGGCGGCCGGAGCGCTGCGCACCGCGACGGCCCGCTCCGGGCTGAGCCCGCCCCCGCCGGCGTCGGAGTCTCTGGTGCCCCCGCCGGCCCCGGAGTCGCCGGTGACCGAGTCGCCGGTGACCGAGTCGTCGGTGCCCGCGCCGGAGTCGGCCGCGCTCGCCGCGCCGGTGTCGGTCTGCTGGTCGCCGGCGTCCACCGTGCTCAACGCCGGGCCGCCGGTCCACAGGTAGCTGACCGTGACCTCGGAGTTGTCGGTCAGCCCGAGCGCCGCGTCGAACAACCCGTCGGACAGGTCGATCCCGGCCGGGTTGCCCACGGCGCGCCCGGTGCCGTCCTTGCCGTCGTTGTGGCCGTCGCGGTACGCGGCCTGCGCCTCCGGTACGCCCTGGGGCAGGTCGTGCCACTGCTCCCGGTGCCCGCTCCAGTAGTCGTCCCTGGTGTTCCACGGCCCGACGTCCCAGACCGGCGCCCATGCGCACCTGCCGCCGGCCGAGCACACCTTGACGCTGTACTCGGACCCGTCCTCGTCGGCCAGTGAGCGCCACGAGGGCAGTGCCACGAACAGGTCGTGCGGGACGATCCGGTGCCCGTTGGCGGTGTGCCCGTCCACCAGGCCCTCGCGGGTGGCGAACACCCGGTAGCTGGCCGCCTGGGCCGGCGCGGCGACCCGCAGGCCGGGTACCACCTCGCCGTGCACCCGAAGCCCACGCACCTCGGGCCGCGCGGCGCCGGCCCCCGCCGCCGGTGCGGTCAGCAGCACCCGCAGCTGCACCAGGCTGCTCGGGCCGGGCAGTGTGGTCGGGGTGTTCGGCCGGGTGGGCAGCCACTCGGTCCAGCGGCCACCGGGCAGCCGGCCGCGCACGTCGACCTCGGCGGTGGCGCCGGGTGGGGTGGCCGCGTCGAGCTGGGTGCTGAGCCGGCCGACCGGCCGGGCGAGCGGGCGGGCCGGCAGGGTGAGCAGGCCGGTGGCGGCGGTGAGCCGGAGCGCGCCGTTGGCATAGGCGACGCCGACCCCGTGGCCCTGGTCCAGGTTGGCCACCCAGTCCACGCTCGGGGTCTCGGCGTTCGCGGGCGCGGCGGTGAGCGCGCTCGCCAGCAGGGTGGACAGCGCGGTGAGCAGGACGGTGGGCAGCCTGCCGGGCACGGCGAGAGTTGATCGAAAAGATCTGTAATGGTCAATCAACCCAGGGTGAGTGCCCGGAACGTGTACCGGACCCCGGGGGAGGGGACGTCTCGGTCGGCGCGCGGGGTCGGTGAGGCTTGCCGATGCAAATACCTAACTTCTGTCACTAATGGATCGCCCTGGTAATCGGTCAGCGAGAATAATCCACACCGTGTTCGGTTTCGAGTTGCGGATCGGCCCGGGGTGTGCCTACCCGAACGGAGGACTAGGCGCCCGAATCGGGGGATCCGGCCGCGCGGATAGCGAATGTTTGCGGTATCAAATTGTCTTGACGAGTGAATGCGACGCAGTTGACGAATGAATCATTGAGTGGCACGTGTCTCTCTGTGGGATTTGTGCTGTAGGTGGTGCGCCCGGGGCACGGGAGAGCTTGAGGTCAGCTGCTGCCGGCGAGCAGTCGGACCACTTCGGCCCGGTCCGGCTTGCCGATCCCGCGTACCGGCAGTTCGGCCAGCTCGCGCATCAGCCGGGGCACCGAGGCGGCCCCCAGCTCGGCGCGGACCGCGTTGCCCAGCCCACCGGCGTCCAGGCCGGCCGGGTCGGCGCAGACCACCGCGGCGGCGACCAACTGTCCCCACTCCGGGTCGGCCAGCCCGACCACGCAGGCCGCGCGCACCCCCGGCTGCGCGGTCAGCACCCGCTCCACGGCGGCCGGGTGCACCTTCTCGCCACCGGTGATGATCACATCGTCGACCCGGCCGAGCACCCGGAGCCGACCGTCCGGGTCCGAGTGGCCCAGGTCGGAGGTGTGGAACCAGCCGTCGCCGAACACCTCGGCGGTGCGCGCCGGGTCGCCGAGGTAGCCGCTGGCCAACATCGGGCCGGACAGTGAGATGCGGGCGTCGGCGGGGTCGAGCCGGACCCGCACGCCGTCCAGCGGCGTCCCGTCGTACACGCAGCCGCCGGCGGTCTCGCTCATGCCGTAGGTGGTGACCACCGCGACACCGGCGGCGCGAGCCTCGGCGAGCAGGGACCGCGGTGCCGCCGCACCGCCCACCAGCACCGCGTCGAAGCCGCGCAGCGCAGCCAACGCGCTGCCGCCGCCCTCACCGAGCACCCGGTGCAGCTGGGTGGGCACCAGCGAGGTGTAGCGGCGCTCGCCGGTGGTGGCGGCCAGCAGCTCGCCGGCGACGGCGCCGAACCGCTCGGGACGGAACCCGCCCGCGCTGTCGAGCACGGTGGGCCGGTGCCCGGCGATCAGTCCCCGGGAGATGACCTGGGCGCCCGCGACGTGGTGCGCCGGCAGAGCCAGCAGCCAGTGCCCCGGGCCGCCGAGCCGCCGGTGGGTCGCCGCCGCCGAGGCACGCAGCGCGGCCGAGGACAGCACCACCCGCTTCGGGCCGCCGGTGGACCCGGAGGTCTCGATGACCAGCGCCGCACCGGGCCCGGGCTCCGGCAGACCGGCGGCCCAGCCGATGTCGGCGGTGCCGGCGGGTACGGCACCGTCGACCGGCAGCACCGCCGGCCCGCCGGCCAGTGCCTCGGCCAGCGCCCGGGTCAGCTTGGCGACCGACGCCGGCGAGCCGTCACACCGCACCACCTGCATCTGTGCACCACTCACGGGGGGTCAGTAGTACCAGGGATAGGCGGACCAGTCGGGCGCACGCTTCTGCAGGAACGCGTCCCGACCCTCTACGGCCTCGTCGGTCATATAGGCCAGCCGGGTCGTCTCGCCGGCGAACAGCTGCTGGCCGACCAGGCCGTCGTCGATCAGGTTGAACGAGTACTTGAGCATCCGCTGTGCGGTCGGCGACTTGCTGTTGATCTCGCGGCCCCACTGGATCGCGGTGGCCTCGAGGTCCGCGTGCGGCACCACCTCATTGACCGCGCCCATCTGGTGCATCTGCTCGGCGGTGTAGGTCCGGCCGAGGAAGAAGATCTCGCGCGCGAACTTCTGGCCGACCTGCCGCGCCAGGTACGCCGACCCGTAGCCGCCGTCGAACGAGCCCACGTCGGAGTCGGTCTGCTTGAACCGGGCGTGCTCGGCCGAGGCCAGTGTGAGGTCGCACACCGCGTGCAGGCTGTGCCCGCCGCCGGCCGCCCAGCCGTTGACCACGGCGATGACCACCTTGGGCATGAACCGGATCAGCCGCTGGCACTCCAGGATGTGCAGCCGGCCGGCCCGTGCCGGGTCCACCGTGTCGGCGGTCTCGCCGCTGGCGTACTGGTATCCGGTGCGCCCCCGGATCCGCTGGTCACCGCCGGAGCAGAAGGCCCACACGCCGTCCTTGGGGGCCGGGCCGTTGCCGGTGAGCAGCACACACCCCACGTCGGAGCTCATCCTGGCGTGGTCCAGCGCCCGGTAGAGCTCGTCGACGCTGCCGGGGCGGAACGCGTTGCGGACCTCGGGCCGGTTGAACGCGATCCGCACGATGCCGGCGTCGACGTGGCGGTGGTAGGTGATGTCGGCGAAGTCGAAGCCGTCGATCAGCCGCCAGGCGGCTGGGTCGAAGGTCTCCGACACCGAAGTCTCAGTGCTCACGGGGCACCACAATATGGGGCCGCCCAGTCAGGGCCGGGTCTGGCCGTGACTGGGCGGTGGCGCCGGGTGTGCGCCCGCGCCGGCCGGGGACCTTTGCGGGCCGCTGATCAGTTGCCGGCGGTCGAGGAATCCTCGGAGGTGACCCGGCTGGTCCGGGTCGAGCTGGGCTTCACCGAGGTCGTCTCGGAGGCGTGCGAGGCACCGGTGCCGGAGCTCGATCCGGTGCTTGATCCGCTTGTCGTGCCGCTGCTGGTGCCGCTGGTCGTGCCCGTGCCGCTGAACTTGCCGTGGCACGGCGCGGCCCACAGACCGGCGCTCTTCTTCTCGGCGTCCGCCTCGGCCGCCTTGATGGCCGCGGCGTTGCCCACCGGCTGCGGGCTCTCGTAGTACCGGGCCATGCCCGCCTCGACGGCGACCACCGAGTAGTCCGCGCCGTCCGGCAGCCGCAGGAAGGCGAGCTTGTTGCCGCCGTGGTCGGTGGCCGGCTGGGACGGGTCGGTGACCAGGGTGACGGTGGTGTTGTTCAGCGTCTTGACCGCGAAGGCCTTCGAGGTGGCCGCTCCGCACTGGTCCTTGTCCAGCCGCGGCGCCACGATGCCGAGCACCTCGACGATGCCGTTGACCGGCCCGGACACCTCGACGGTGTCGCCGTCGATGACCTTCGTGACGGTGACCACCGGGCCGACCGCCGAGTCCACCGCGGCCGGGGCCGGGCTGACCGAGGCCGGGCCGGGCTCCCCGGTGGAGATCAGCTTCGCGCTGCCGAGTGCGGCCAGCCCGATCAGGCCGGCCGCGCCGGCGCCGAGCCAGATCCACTTCTTGCTCCGGGCGAGTGCGCCGGGGCCGGTGCCGGGTTCGGCGTTCGGTGGCCGGTTCTTGGCCTCGAGGCGGACCGGTCGGCGCAGGTTCACGGTGCGCGACTCGGTGCTCCCGGGTGCCGCACCGCCTCGGGACTTCGCGGGCGCGCTCCAGCTGATCGGCTGCGGCCGTTCGCCGTCCGCCTCTGCCTCGTCGGTCGACTCGGCGCCGGCCCTCGGGACCGCCATGGTCGCCTCGGCGTCCGAGCCGGTCAGGTCCTCGCCGGCCGGGGCGGCGTGCAGAGACACGGTCGCCTCGGCGGCTAATAAGCTGACCGGCACCTCACCGGCCATGACCTCCGGGCTGCCGATCGGGCCGGAGTGCTCCACCCGGGACTGTTCGAGCGACTGCTCGACCCCCGCCTGCTCGACCCTCGCCTGTTCGACCGAGTGCTGGGCCCGGGACTGTCCCACCCAGGGCTGCTCGACAGACTGCTCGACCCCGGGCTGCCCCACGGTGAACTGTCCGGCGGACTGCTCGACCCGCGACTGCTCCACCGACAGCTGCTGGGCCGGGATCGCCGTGGTGCGGGCCAGTACCGAGATCGGTACCGCGCCCCTGGCGAGGGCGTCGGCGGTCGCCGAGGCGGGGAAGTTCGGCGCGTACTGCGCCGGTGTGGGGTAGCCACCGGTGTGCTGGGCGGCGATCCGGGAGGGCAGGCCGCCCGGGCCGAGACCGGACTGGGTGGGCACCGCCCGCGACCGCGGCGACGTGCGGTTCGGGCCGGCGTTGTCGGCGAGCGGGGCGACCGGTCCGGTCGCGCCCGGGCCGGCTGGGCCCATCCCGCGCGGTGCGGCGAAGTTCGTCCAGCGCCTGCTCGGCGGCACGTCGGCCTGCGGGCCGGTCAGCGAGCGGATGAAGCCGACCACTTCGGCACCGTCGGCGGTCGGCACGTCCCGGAGCTCAGCGGTCGTGTTGGAGTCGGAGACCGTGATGGTGCCCAGGGGGCCGTCGGCGATCCACTCGGCGGCGGACACCCGCTCCAGCGGGAAACCCTCGCTGGCCTGTCCGCTGCGGCCGTCCCGGAGCAGCAGGACCCGGTGGTCGGTCACCGCGAGCAGCCCGGCGCCGGCTCCGTAGATGCCGGCGGCCAGCCGCTGCACCGTCTCGCCCTCGCGCAGGTACGCGCCGAGCTGACGGATCTCGCGCTGAACCTCGTAGCCCGATGTCATGCGGGTCGTCGCGGCAGCAATGTCGGACCTGAGCTCCATGGCGACATCCCCCAATCGCTTGCTGCGCCGGCCGTGTCTCACATACGGCACGGCTTCTTGGCTGGGTTAACGACGAATTCCTGGGCTCGATACTGCGGCACATTCCATTTGCGACTGTCGGACCAATGTCGCGGGCTGTTAGCCATCGCTTGGACCACTAGGCCATTCGAATTACATTGGTGAAATTCAACTCGGTGACTTTGTTGTTTCCGCAGGTCACGACACTTTCGTGAGCCAGCGCACAGTGATTCCGCTCGCAACTACTGTTAACGCAAGTCTCGATTCGGCACATCGGTCCCTAGCGTCCCGGGCCGCACACCTCCCGCATTGTCACCCGATTGGGGTATGACGCGTGTCACCTGAGAGGAGGTAGCTCGGGCAGCTGGGCGCGCCAGGCAGCCCGGGGTTGAGCGTCTCGGTCGTCCGGCGCGGCTTGCACACCGCCATCCGGGGTACTGCCTCCCGCACCATACGGAGCAGTCGGGGCCATCGGCGAGCTCGTTGACCGCCGCCGGGTGGCGTGCCACGCTCAGTCGATGATCGGCCGTGGCCTGCCACTGCTCGGCGGCCGCCCGGACGCCCGGCGGGCCCGGTGAAGCAGGTACGCCAGTCCTCCTCCGTCAACGCGCAGGTGCTCGATGCGTTGCGCGCCGCGGTGATCACCGGCGAGCTGCCGCCGGGCACTCTGCACTCCGTCGCCACCCTGGCCGGTCAGCTGGGGATCTCCCGCACGCCGGTCCGCGAGGCGCTGATCAAGCTCGCCCAGCAGGGCATGGTGCGCTTCGAGCGCAATCGGGGCGTGCGCATCCTGCAGACCTCCCTGCACGACCTGGAAGAGGTCTTCGCGCTGCGGCTGCTGCTGGAGGTGCCGGCCACCCGCCGCGCGGTCAAACTGCTGAGCGCGACCACCACCCGCGAGCTGCGCCAGGTGTTCGCCGCGATGGAGAAGGCGGCGGCGGCGGACGACGAGTTCCGGATGTGGGAGCACGACCGGCGGTTCCATCGGTTGCTCCTGGAGGCCTCCGGCAACGGCCGCCTCGCCGAGTACGTCGACGGGCTGCGCGACATGGTGCTGCGCCGGGGTGTCTCCACCGCACGCCAGTCCCGGACACTGGAGGGCATCGTCGCCGAGCACCGCGCGGTGCTGGACCGGGTGCTGGCCGGCGACGCGGACGGGGCCGCCGAGGCGATGCGCGCGCACATCCTGCACACCGCTGAGCTGCTGGTCGCGCAGGAGGCCGGCGACGACGTCGGCGCGGTGGACGTGGACCTGGGGTGGACCTCGTCCGAGCCGTCCTGACGGTGCTCCCACCTGTTCATCAAGTCTCAAATCGAGACTTGATGAACAGGTGCGCACAGATTGACGAGTGGCATGTGGCATGCCACTGTCGGGACCGAGCCGCACCCCTCTCAGTGTCGAAGGGACCCCGCCATGGCGACAGCGAACAAGGTGAGCGTCATCCCCTGTGGGGCGATGAGCGCCGATCTGACCTGGTTGCTCCTCAAGCCCGGGCGCTCCATCACCGACCGTCATCACAAGGACGCCCCACAGCCGTGGGTGGACGTGCCCACGCACTGCGTTCTCGTGGAGACGGACGAGGGCAAGATCCTCTGGGACACCAGCTGCCCGCGCGACTGGGAGGAGCGCTGGGGGCCGACCGGCCTGCAGGACTTCTTCCCCTACGACAAGGTCGCCGAGGACGAGTACCTCGACTCGCGGCTGAACCAGATGGGTGTCGGCCTGGACGAGATCGACTACGTGATCCTGTCGCACCTGCACTTCGACCACGCCGGCAACGCGCAGATGTTCAAGAACACGAACGCCAAGCTGGTCTGCCACGAGCGGGAGAAGGAGTTCGCGTTCGGCTTCGACGGCCTGTTCACCGGCGCGCACCTGAAGACCGACTACGAGGGCCTGGAGTTCCAGACCGTCTCCGGGGACGCCGAGTTCCTGCCCGGCGTGAAGCTGATCGAGACGCCCGGGCACACCGTCGGCACCATGTCGATGCAGGTGGACCTGGCCGACTCCGGCACGATGATCTTCACCTCGGACGCGGTGTACATGGGTGAGAGCTTCGGCCCGCCGGCCACGCCCGCGGCGATCGTGAACAACCTGGAGGACTTCTACTCCTCGGTCGAGAAGCTGCGCGGCATCCAAGAACAGACCAACGCGACGATGGTCTTCGGGCACGACGCCGAGCAGATCCACCAGCTGAGAGTGGCCCCCAAGGAGTCCTACACATGAGTTACCCGGGCGTGGATCTCACCGAGGAGACGATCTTCACCTGGGGTGCGCCGCCGCTAAAGTTCGGCGCCGGTGCCGCCGACGAGGTCGGTTTCGAGATGTCCGGCTACGGGGTGCGGCGGGTCCTGATCGTCACCGACTCAGGAGTCAACTCACTCGGCGCCCCGCAGCGCATCGCGGACAACCTGCGCCGCTACAAGATCGAGTCCGAGATTTTCGACGGGGTGCACGTCGAGCCGACCGACGACTCGATGAACAAGGCTGTGGAGTACGCCCGCGCGCAGGGCGACTGGGACGGCTTCGTCGCGATCGGCGGCGGCTCGGCGATCGACACCGCCAAGGCGATCAACCTGCTGACCAGCAACCCCGGCGAGCTGATGGACTACATCAACAAGCCGATCGGCAACGCGCGGGTGCCCGAGGGACAGCTCAAACCGCTCATCGCGATCCCGACCACGGCGGGCACCGGCTCGGAGTCCACCGCGATGTGCGTGCTGGACATCCTGTCCATGAAGGTCAAGACCGGCATCAGCCACTGGCGGCTGCGCCCCACCCTCGCGGTAATCGATCCACTGCTGACCATGTCGCTGCCGGCGGAGGTCACCGCGGCCTCCGGGATGGACATCGTCTGCCACGCGGTGGAGAGCTACACCGCGCGGTACTACACCAGCTTCGACCGCAAGCAGCCCGAGGAACGGGTCACCTACTGCGGCTCGAACCCGGTGTCGGACCTGTGGTGCGAGCGGGCCATGGAGCTGCTGGCGCGCTCGTTCCGCACCGCCGTGCACCAGGGCGCGGACCACCTGGAGGCGCGGTCGAACATGATGATGGCCGCGACCTTCGCCGGCATGGGCTTCGGCAACTCCGGGGTGCACATCCCGCACGCCAACGCCTACCCGATCGCCGGCATGGTCAAGGACTACATCCCGGCCGGCTACCCGCCGGACGAGCCGATGGTGCCGCACGGCCAGTCGGTGTCGCTGACCGCGCCGGAGGCGTTCCGGTTCTCCTTCGCCAGCGCCCCGGAGCGTCACCTGCGGGCCGCCGCGCTGATGGACCCGGACGCGGAGAAGCACAACGACCCGAGCGAGCAGCTGCCCTCGGTGCTGATCAGGCTGATGCGGGACATCGACATCCCGAACGGCATCGGCGGCGTCGGCTACTCCGAGTCGGACGTGCCGGACCTGGTGCCCGGGACGATGAAGCAGCAGCGGCTGCTGGCGACCTGCCCGAAGACGCCGACCGAGGACGACATCGCCAACATCCTCACCAACTCGATCACGAACTGGTAGCCCGTGAGTGGCGAGTGGTCCCCGGGGACCACTCGCCACTCACGACCCGCGGGAGGGTGCCGCTGTGCCGATCTACGTCTACCGCTGCGCCGATGACGGGGAGTGCGGGCTGCGCTTCGAGCAGCTGACCTCGTTCGACGCGGTGGAGCCGGCCTGCCCCGGCTGCGGCGGTGCCACCCGCAAGATCCCGGCCGGGTTCAGCCTGGGCGGGCAGGCCGACGCCGGGCTGGCCAAGGACTCGATGCCGCAGACCTGGCGAGGGGTCTACAACGGCAACACCGAGTACGTCGGCCGGATGCGCCGGCAGTGGGAGAACCGGCAGCGGCTGGAGGCGAAGTACCCGGAGATCGCCGGCGACCAGCGCCCGATCCTGGCGCACGAGGGCCGCTACCACGACACGCCCCTGCGCGCCGGCGACCCGAGGCCGGGTGCCGCCGCGCCGGCCGCCGGGCACGGCCACGGACATGGGCACGGACACGGCCACGGCCACGGCGACTCGCCCGCCACCCCGGCCACCCCGACCGCCCCGGCCGCCAAGCCGGCGACCGGCGGGAAACCCGGGTCGTCGACGCCGGGCGCGGGCGGTTCAGCCGGCGGGTCACACTGATCAGGTGAGCTTGCCCGACCTTCCCCCTGTCACCCGCGACCTGAACGCCGACCTCACGGCGGCCGTCAGCGGCACGGTCCGGTTCGACGCCGCCAGCCGCGCCATGTGGTCGGCGGACGCGTCCAACTACCGCCGGGTGCCGATCGGCGTGGTCACCCCACGCGACACCGGTGACGTCGAGGCGGCCATCGCGGTGTGCCGCGAGCACGGCGTCCCGGTGCTGCCCCGAGGGGCCGGCACGTCCATCGGCGGGCAGGCGGTGAACACCGCCGTGGTGCTCGACTTCAAGCACCTGAACCGGATCCTGGAGCTGGACCCGGAGGCGCGCACCGCCCGCGTCGAGCCCGGCGTCGTCTGTGACGCGCTGCGCGACGCCGGCCGGCCGCACGGGCTCACCTTCGGCCCGGACCCGTCGACGCACAACCGGTGCACGCTCGGCGGGATGATCGGCAACAACGCCTGCGGGTCGCACTCGGTGGCCTGGGGTAAGACCGTCGACAACGTGCAGGCCCTGGACGTGCTCACCTACCGGGGCGAGCGGCTCACGGTCGGCCCCGGCAACCCGGTCGGCGGGGCGATCCCGGACGCGCTGCGCGACCTCGCCGAACGGCTGGGCGACGACGTGCGCACCTCCTTCCCCGAGCTGACCCGCCGCGTCTCCGGCTACAACCTCGACCAGCTGTTGCCGGAGAACGGGTTCAACCTGGCAAAGGCGCTGGTCGGTACCGAGGGCACCTGCGTGACGGTGCTCGGCGCGACGATGCGGCTGGTGGAGTCGCCGGCGGCCCGTGCGCTGGCCGTGCTCGGCTTCCCCGACGCCTACCTGGCCGCCGACCACGTGATGGTGGTCCGCGAGCACCACCCGCTAACCATCGAGGGCATGGACGCCGGGCTGATCGCCGCGCTGCGCGCCCAGCACCCGGGTGAGACCGCGAGCCGGGCGCTGCCCGAGGGCGGCGGCTGGCTGTACGTGGAGACCGGCGGCGCGACCCGGGCGGAGGCGGAGGCGGCCGCCGAGGCGGTGGTCCGCGCGATGAAGCCGTACGGCGCGACGAGCGTGGTGGTCAGCGAGCCGGCGGCGATGGCCGCGCTGTGGCGGATCCGGGAGGACGGCGCCGGCATCCTGACCCGTTCGCCGGAGGGCGGCGAGGCCTGGCCGGGCTGGGAGGACGCCGCGGTGCCGCCGGAGAAGTTCGGCGCCTACCTGCGTGAGTTCGACGCGGTGCTGGCCGGGCACGGCCGGCGCGGGGTCTACTACGGCCACTTCGGCGACGGCTGCCTGCACGTGCGGATCGACTTCGACCTGCTCACGAAGGCGGGCATCGCCAACTTCCGGTCGTTCATGGAGAACGCGGCGGACCTCGTGGTGGCGCACGGCGGGTCGCTCTCCGGTGAGCACGGCGACGGCCAGGCCCGCGCCGAGCTGCTGCCCCGGATGTACCCGAAGGAGATCATCGCCGGGTTCGAGCAGTTCAAGGGCATCTGGGACCCGGACGACCGGATGAACCCGGAGCGGGTGGTGCGGCCGGCCAAACTGGACGAGGACCTGCGCGTCTTCGTCGGCATGCCGACGCTGCCGGACCGGCCGCTGCTGGCGTTCGCGCACGACCGGGGCAGCTTCACCAGGGCGACCCGGCGCTGTCTCGGGGTGGGGCGCTGCGTGACCGCCAGCGGCGGCGTGATGTGCCCCAGCTTCCGGGCCACCGGCGAGGAGATGCACTCCACCCGGGGGCGGGCCCGGCTGCTGTTCGAGATGGCCAACGGGTCGGTGATCAAGGATGGCTGGCAGTCCGAGGAGGTGGCCGAGGCGCTGGACCTGTGCCTGTCCTGCAAGGGCTGCAAGCGGGACTGCCCGGTCGGCGTGGACATGGCCGCCTACAAGACCGAGTTCCTGGCACAGCGGTACAAGGGGCGGCTCCGCCCGCTGTCGCACTACTCGATGGGCGCGCTGCCGCGCTGGCTGCGGCTGGCCGCGCGGGTGCCGGGACTGCCCAAGGTACTGAACGCGGCGGCCCGGCGGCCTCGGTTGGCGTCGGTGGCCAAACGCCTCGGCGGCATCGCCCCGGAACGGGACATCCCACCGCTCGCCCAGCGCACCTTCACCTCCCGTTTCCGCGCGAGTCGGGACTCTCGGCACACCGAGTCGGGGATCTCAGCACACCCGGCCGATGTGCTGAGAGCCCCGACTCAGGGTGCTGAGAGCCCCGACTCGCGGGGGGCTGGGCGGCGGATCGTGCTCTGGCCGGACAGCTTCACCGACCACTTCGACCCGCACATCGCACACGACGCCGTGACGGTGCTCGAGTCGCTGGGCTACCGGGTCGAGATCCCCGGCGGGCCGGTCTGCTGCGGGCTGACCTGGTACTCCACCGGCCAGGTCGACGCCGCCCGCACGGTGCTCCGCCGCACGCTGGCGACACTGCGCCCGTGGTTGGCCGACGGAGTGCCGATCGTGGTGCTGGAGCCCAGCTGCGCCGCGGCACTGCGCGCCGACCTGCCGGAGCTGTTGCCGGCCGACGCGGCGGCGGCCGACCTGGCCGGCGCGGTGCGTACCTTCGCCGAGGTGCTCGCCGGGCACACCGACACGCTGGCCGAGCGGTCCGACACGGCGCTGGGCCTGCGCGCGCTGGTCCAGGTGCACTGCCACCAACACGCCGACCTCGGCGCCGACGACGACCGCGCGGTGCTCAAGGCTCTCGGCGTGGACGCCACGGTGCTGGACTCCGGCTGCTGCGGGCTGGCCGGCAACTTCGGTTTCGAGAAGGGGCACTACGAGGTGTCGATGGCCTGCGCGGAGCGGGTGCTGCTGCCGGCGGTGCGGGCCGCCGAGCCGGGCGTCGAGGTGCTCGCCGACGGCTTCAGCTGCCGCACCCAGCTGCGCCAGGCCGGCCAGCGCGAGCCGGTGCACCTGGCCCAGCTGGCCGTGCGCGCGCTCGGTCTCGACCGGCCGGCCTGATCCGCTGGGCTGCGGCATGCCGCAGCCCACGCCGGGCGATTGGTTAAGTGATTTAGTCAATTGATGACCGGGAGCGAGATATCGAGCCTTTCCGAGCGGCTCGCCGCCGGGCTGCTGGAGCTGATCGCCGAGCAGCGACTGGCACCGGGAGATCTGCTGCCGACGGTGCGCGAGCTGGCGCGGCGGTTCGCGGTGACCACGCCGACCATCCGCGAGGCGCTGCGCCGGCTGCAGGCTACCGACGCGGTCCGGCTCAGGCACGGCTCGGGGATCTACGTCGGCCCCGGGATCCACCGCACCGTGCTGCCCAATCCCAACACCGCGCCGATGGACGGCGAACTGGTCCTGAAACTGGTCGAGGCCAGGCTCACCGTCGAGCCGGGGATCGCCGCGCTGGCGGCCTGCCACCGCACCGAGGGCAACCTGGCGCGCCTCGAGCTGGCCACCGAGACGGCGCGCCGCGAGCGCCCGGTCCGGGACCCGGCGGACGCCGCCCGAGGAATGAACTTCCACCGGGAGCTGGCCGCCGCGTCCGGCAACCAGGTGCTGTTCGAGGTGATCGACTCGCTCCTCGCGGCCCGGAGCAAGGAGCAACGGATGGTTCGGCTACTGATCGAGGACCGGCGCCGCGACTACGCCGAACACCTGGCCATCTGTACCGCCGTCCGGGACGGTGACGGGGCCGGGGCCGAGCGACTGACCCGGGAACACCTGCTGCAGCTGCGCGACGCGGTGGCCCAGCGGCAGGCGGCCCGCCGATGAGCACCCGGGCCACTCACAGGGTTCAGCTCAGGGGGTTCAGCTCTCGGTCAGCTGGCCGTCGGCGACCGCCCAGCGCCGGGTGACGCGGACCGTGTCCAGCATCCGGCGGTCATGGGTGACCAGCAGCAGGGTGCCGGGGAACGAGTCCAGCGCCGACTCGAGTTGCTCGATGGCCGGCAGGTCGAGGTGGTTGGTGGGCTCGTCGAGCACCAGCAGGTTGACCTCGCGGGCCTGCAGCAGTGCCAGTGCGGCCCTGGTCCGCTCGCCGGGTGACAGTGACGCGGCCGGCCGGGTGGCGTGCACCGAGGTGAGGCCGAACTTGGCCAACAGGGTGCGCACGTCCGGCTCGGACCAGGTGGGCACCTCGGCGCGGAAGGCCTCCACCAGCGACTGGCCACCCAGGAACAGCCCGCGCACCTGGTCGACCTCGCCGACCCGCACGCCGGCCCCGAGGCTGGCCGAGCCGGACGTCAGCGGCAGCCGGCCCAGCAGCGCGGCCAGCAGCGTCGACTTGCCGGACCCGTTCGCCCCGGTGATCGCGATCCGGTCCGCCCAATCCACCTGGGCGTCCACCGGCCCCAGCCGGAAGTCGCCGCGCTCGACAACGGCGGCGCGCAGGGTCGCGACCACGGCTCCCGCGCGGGGCGCCGCGGCGATCGTCATCCGCAGCTGCCACTCCTTGCGCGGTTCCTCGACGACCTCCAGCCGCTCGATACGCCGCTCGCTCTGGCGCACCTTGGCGGCCTGCTTCTCGCTGGTCTCCGAGCGCAGGTTGCGCCCGATCTTGTCGTTGTCCGGTGCCTTGCGGCGGGCGTTGCGCACCCCGGCGGCCATCCAGTTGCGCTGGGTGCGGGCCCGCTCGGTCAGGTCGGACACGGTGTCGGAGTACTGCTCGTAGGCCTCCCGGGCATGCCGCCTGGCGACCTCCCGCTCGTCCAGGTAGGCCTGGTACCCGCCCTGGTACACGCCCACCTTCTGCTGTGCGAGGTCCAGCTCGACGATCCGGTTCACCGTCCTGGCCAGGAACTCCCGGTCGTGGCTGACGATCACCGCCGGGGCGCGCAGGCCACCGACGAACGACTCCAGCCGGGCCAGCCCGTCCAGGTCCAGGTCGTTCGTCGGCTCGTCCAGCAGCAGCACGTCGTAACGGGAGGCGAGCAGTGTGGCCAGCCCGGCGCGCGCGGCCTGACCGCCGGAGAGGCCGGTCATCAGCGCGTCGGCGCCGCTGTCGAGCCCCACCTCGGCGAGGACCGCGTCGACCCGGTCGTCCAGGTCGGCGCCACCGAGCGCGAGCCAACGCTCGAGTGCGGTGGCGTACCGGTCGTCCGCCCCCTCGGTGCCCTCGCCGAGCTCGGTGGCGGCCTCGTCCATCGCGGCCTGGGCGTCGGCCACCCCGGTACGCCGGGCCAGGAAGTCGCGCACCGTCTCCCCGTCGAGCCGTTCCGGCTCCTGGCGCAACAGACCCACGGTGGCCTGCGGCGGAGCCAGCGCGATCCGCCCCTGCTCGGGTTCGTCCAATCCGGCGAGCAGCCGCAGCAGGGTCGACTTGCCGGCGCCGTTCGCGCCGACCAGCCCCACCACGTCACCCGGCGCGACGATCAGGTTGAGTGCGCTGAACAGTGTGCGTGCGCCGTGGCCGGCGGCGAGATCGGTGGCCTGCAGGGTCGCGCTCATCAGGGTTCCGACGTTACCGCGCGCGCCGTGGCGGGCCACCCGACCGGGTGGGTTCGGCCGAGGATCCGTTCCCAGGTGGGTCCACGGGTTAGCGGCCGCCGAGGACGGGTAGCTCCACAGCATGACCCAGGTACCCAACATCCGGTTGAACAACGGCGCGATCGCCGGCGCAGAGATCCCCCAGTTCGGTTTCGGGGTCTTCCAGATCCCGCCGGCCGAGACCGCCGGCGCGGTCCGGGAGGCGTTCGCCGCCGGCTACCGGCACATCGACACCGCGCAGATGTACGGCAACGAGGAGGGCGTCGGAGAGGCGATCAAGGACTCCGACCTGTCCCGCGGCGAGGTGTTCGTCACCACAAAGCTGAACAACGACGCCCACGGCTACAACTCGGCGATCTCCGCGCTGGACGAGAGCCTGAAGAAGCTCCGGCTGGACTACGTGGACCTCTACCTGATCCACTGGCCGCTGCCGCACCAGGACCGCTACGTGGAGACCTGGAAGGGCTTCGAGAAGCTGCTGGCGGACGGCAGGGCGCGCAGCATCGGGGTGTCCAACTTCCAGCCGGCGCACCTGGACCGCCTGGCGAAGGAGACCGACACGGTCCCGGCGGTCAACCAGATCGAGCTGCACCCGCTGCTCACCCAGACCGAGCTGCGCAAATACCACGCCGAGCACGGCATCGCGACCGAGGCGTGGAGCCCGATCGCCCAGGGCGAGGTGCTGGGCGAACAGACGATCACATCGCTCGCGGACAAGTACGGCAAGAGCCCCGCGCAGGTGGTGCTGCGCTGGCACCTGCAGGTCGGCAACATCGTGTTCCCCAAGTCGGTCAACCCGGACCGGATGCGGGAGAACATCGACGTATTCGACTTCGAGCTGGCCGATGACGACGTGGACGCCATCGAGGCGATGGACGCCGGGCACCGCACCGGGCCGGACCCGGACACCTTCGGCGCCTGAGGTCTGCCCATCACAGGATCAGGTAATGACAGGTAGATTTCGGGGCATGACTCAGGTACCAAATCTCCGGCTGAACAACGGTGTCGAGATCCCGCAGTTCGGCTTCGGGGTCTTCCAGGTCGACCCGGACCAGACCGCGCAGACCGTGCGGCAGGCGTTCGAGGCCGGCTACCGACACATCGACACCGCTCAGATGTACCGCAACGAAGAGGGCGTCGGAGACGCGATCGCCGACTCCGGGCTGTCCCGGGGCGAGGTGTTCATCACCACAAAGCTGAACAACCAGAACCACGGCTTCGACTCGGCGATCGCCACGCTGGAGGAGAGCCTGAAGAAGCTGCGGCTCGAGTACGTGGACCTGTTCCTGATCCACTGGCCGCTGCCGCACCAGGACCGGTACGTGCAGACGTGGAAGGGCTTCGAGAAGCTGCTCGCGGACGGCAAGGCGCGCAGCATCGGGGTGTCCAACTTCCAGCCCGCGCACCTGGACCGCCTGGCCAAGGAGACCGACACGGTCCCGGCGGTCAACCAGATCGAGCTGCACCCGCTGCTCACCCAGACCGAGCTGCGCAAATACCACGCCGAGCACGGCATCGCGACCGAGGCGTGGGCGCCGATCGCCAAGGGCTCGATCCTCGGCGACGCGACCCTGACCGGGCTGGCCGAGAAGTACGGCCGGACGCCCGCCCAGGTGGTGCTGCGCTGGCAGGTGCAGGTCGGCAACATCGTGTTCCCGAAGTCGGTCAACCCGGCCCGGATGCGGGAGAACATCAACGTGTTCGACTTCGAGCTGACCGCCGACGATCTCGCCGCGGTCGAGGCGCTGAACACCGGTCAGCGCACCGGGCCGGACCCGGACACGTTCGGCCGCTGACCGTCCTGTCGCCGGTCCGTCGCGGGTTCGCGACGATGGACCCGTGAGCTACGCACTGACTCTGGTACCCGCGCTGGATCGGCCCGACCTGTTGGCCGATCCAGTGCGGGACGCCATCGCCGGCCTGGACCTGATCGGCTCCGCCATCCAGGTCGCCGAGATCGACCCCGACCTGGCCGACACCGCCGCGTTCTGCGAGCGCTACCAGGTGCCGCTGGCCGAGTCGGCCAACTGTGTACTGATCGCCGGCAAGCGCGGCGGTGAGACCCGGATGGCCGCCGCCCTGGTGCTGGCGACCACCCGGGCGGACGTCAACGGTGTGCTGCGGCGGCTGCTGGACGCGCGGAAGGCATCGTTCGCCTCCCGCGACGTGGCCACCGGCGAGACGGGCATGGAGTACGGCGGGATCACCCCGTACGGGCTGCCGGCGGACTGGCCGGTCTACCTCGACGGCGCGGTGGCGGCCGCCGAGCAGGTGGTGATCGGTTCCGGGCTGCGGCGCAGCAAGCTGGTGGTCGCCGGTTCGCTGCTGGCCGCACTGCCCACCGCGTCGGTGGTGGACGGGCTGGCCACCCCGGTCGGCCCGAACGGCTCGGCGGGCGCTCCGGCCGGCTCGTCGGGAGCTCCGGCCGGCTCGATCGGCCCGGCCGGCTCGTCGGCGGAATGAACCCGTCCACCGCACAGGCCGAGGTACTGGTCGACGAACTGATCCGCTGCGGCGTGACGGACGCGGTGCTCTGTCCCGGCTCGCGCAACGCCCCGCTGTCCTTCGCGCTGCACCGGGCGGACACGGCCGGCCGGATCCGGCTGCACGTGCGCATCGACGAGCGCGGCGCGGGCTTCCTCGCGCTCGGGTTGGCGTTGCGGTCGGGACGCGCGGTGCCGGTGGTGTGCACCTCGGGCACGGCGGCGGCCAACCTGCACCCGGCCGTACTGGAGGCATCGCACGCCGGGGTGCCGCTGCTCGCGCTGACCGCGGACCGGCCACCCGAGCTGATCGGTACCGGCGCGAACCAGACCATCGTGCAGACCCACCTGTACGGCACCGCGCCGCGCCTCGAGCTCAACCTCGGGCTGGCCCGCCGGGACGGTAGGCAGCAGGCCACCTGGCGTGCCTCGGTCGCCAAGGCGGTCGGGACCGCGCTCGGCCGGACCGGGTATCCGCCGGGCCCGGTGCACGTCAACCTGCCGTTCGGTGAGCCGTTGGTGCCGGACGGGCCGTTCGACGCCGCGACCTGGCCGGAGCCGCTGGACGGCCGCGCCGACGGCGGGCCGTGGACCAGGTTCCCCGGCGCGGGCGGAGTGGGCGACGTTGACTCGGCCGGCGTCGGTTCGGGTGGCGTCGACCCGGGCGGCGTCGACTCGGGCGGCGTCGACTCGGGCGGCGTCGACTCGGGCGGCGTCGACTCGGGCGATGTCGGTTCGGGCACGGGGCGGACCCTGTTACCGCTCGACCCGGAGCTGCCCACCGTGGTGCTGGGCGGCGCGGTGCCGACCGGGGCGGTACCGGGGATGCCGGTCGGGGCCGGTCCCGGGGGCGCGCCGGTGATCGCCGAGCCCACCTCGCCGCTGTGGCCGGGCGCGCTGCGGACCGGTCCGTGGCTGCTCGGCTCGCCGGCACTGGAGTCGGCGCTGGAGTCGGTACTGTTGCGGCCGGCGCAGGTCGTGCTGCACGGGCGGCCGACGCTGAACCGCTCGGTCGCCCGGCTGCTCGCCGACGAACGGGTCGCGGTGTACGCCGTCGAGGGCACGGTCGGCGTCGAGCTGCCGACCTCGGTACGCGCGGTGGGCCCGGTGCCGCCGCTGTGCCCGCCGTCGGAGTGGTGTGCCCGTTGGGCCGGCGCCGACCAGCTCGCGGGGGACGCACTGGAGAAGGCACTGGGCGAGCCCGCCGCGCCGACCGGGCTCCGGCTGGCCGCCGCACTGGTCGCCGCGCTGCCCGCCGACGCCGTGCTGACCCTCGGCTCGTCCAACCCGGTGCGGGACGTGTCCCTGGCCGCCCGGCCCCGGCCGGGGCTGACCGTGCTGGCCAACCGCGGGGTCGCCGGCATCGACGGCACCGTGTCCACCGCCGTGGGGGCCAGCCTGGCGCACGGTGCTGGTGCCGGCCCCGGCTACGCGCTGCTCGGCGACCTGACCGTGCTGCACGACCTGACCGCTCTCGTACTCGGCCCCGACGAGCCGCGCCCGGACCTCACCCTGGTGGTGCTCAACGACTCCGGCGGCGGCATCTTCTCGCTGCTCGAGCAGGGGGCGCCGGCGCACCGGGCGAGCTTCGAGCGGGTGTTCGGCACCCCGCACCGGGTTCGGCTGGACGCGCTCTGCGCCGGGTTGGGGGTCGACTACCGCCGGGTCGACGAGCTGTCCGCCCTGCCGGGGGCGCTGGGCGGGGTGGGTGACGGGGTGCGGATCGTCGAGGTGCCGGCAGAGCGCGACGGCCTGCGCGACGGCCACGCGGCCCTGCGCGCAGCACTCGACGCGGCGCTGAGTTAGCGCGTGCACGCGGTGGGCTTGTTACCGAGCTGCACAGGAGGCAGGATTTCGCCGCTCACAACCTGCCTGGTGTGCAGCTCGGTAACAACAGGCTAGAGCGGGCGGCCCTCGAGCGCGGAGCGGACCGCGACGAGCTTGGCGGCGGCCTCCGCGACCTCGGTGTCCGGGTCGGAGTCGGCGACCACCCCGCAGCCGGCGAACAACCGGGCCGTCGAGCCGGACAGCAGCGCGCAGCGCAGCGCCACGCCCAGCTCACCGTCGCCCCGCGCGCCCACCCAGCCCACCGGACCGGCGTAGCGGCCCCGGTCCATGTCCTCGAGCTCGGCGATCAGCCGCAGCGCGGGCTCGGTGGGGGTACCGCCGACGGCGGCGGTCGGGTGTACCGCTCCGGCGAGGCGCAGCAGCGAGGGCGGGTCGGCCGGGTCCAGGTGGGCGGTGATGTCGCTGGACAGGTGGGTCACGTTCGGCAGCCGTAGCACCGACGGCTCGGCGGGCGAGTGGACCTCGGCGCACAGCGGCCGCAGCCGGTCCACCAGCGACTCCACCGCGTACCGGTGTTCCTCGCGGTCCTTGCCGGAGGCGAGCAACGCCGGCCCGAGCTCGTCGGCGTCCGACCCGCTGAGCTCGCCGAGCCAGTTGGTGCCGGCCAGCACCCGGGAGCTGACCTCGGTGCCGGTCCGCCGCAGCAGCAGTTCCGGGGTGGCCCCGACCAGGCCGTCCACCGCGTAGCTCCAGCACGTCGGATAGCGCTCGGCCAGCCCGCCGAGCAGGAACCGGGGGTCCAGCGGCTCGTCGGCGGTGGCCATCAGGTCGTGCGCGAACACCGCCTTGAACAGGTCGCCCCGGCGCATCCGGGCGACCGCCTCGGACACCGCGCGCCGCCACCCCTCCACGGACTGCAGGCCCTCGCTGTAGCGCACCCCGGTGGCTCGCCGGACCGGTGCCACCCGCCGCACCGAGGGCAGCCGGCTCGCGACGCCGGCATCGATCTCGGTGATCCAGCCGACGCCGTCCCGGCTGCCGACCACCACCTGCGGCACCACCAGCACGGACTCGTCCGAGTCGGGCGAGAAGGCGAAGCTGACGAACGCCACCGGGCCGGACCCGGGCAGCCGCACCTCATCGGTGACCTCGACCCGGCTGGTGAACGACCGCCACCAGGCATCCGCCGCCTCGAAGCGGTCCGGGCCGCGAGTGTTGAACCGCGCGACCTCGCCCCAGCCGACCAGCCCCTCCGAACCCCGCACCCAGCACAGCGGTCCGCGCTCGTCGGGCAGCAGCTCGATCAGCCGGCCCGGGTCGGGGATGGCGCGGGTACGGACCCGTACCGGCGCGGCAATAGGAGCGATGCTCACGGGACGAGGGTAAGAGGCCGTGGCGAACGGTGCGCAATCGGACGGCGAGGTGCTGGACACACCGGGTGGGTCCAGTGGGGCCCGATCTGGCGCGGTCCTGGCTGCTCAGGCGCTCGGTGGCGAACTCGGTCGGACGGGCCGTCCGATCGGAAGGAGTGGCCCTGGTCACCTGCCCGGCGGTGCCGGGGCGGGCACCTGTGGCGCCGGTGCGGCTCCGCATCCGTAGACTGCCTCCGATGTCCACGGTCACCGGCGTTAACTCGAGCGCAACGGGGCGGCTGCTCGATGAGCTGGCCGGCCTCCTGTTGCCGGTGGTCATGCCGCTCGTGCGCCGGTTGCCGGCGATGATCCTGGTGCTCGCCGGCCTGATCACGCTGATGGGCGTGCTGGTGTTGGTCGGGGCGCACCGCGACGACGCCGAGATCCGGGCGCACAGCGCGGTGGCCACCGCCGAGGTGCTGCCCGGGTCCGACTTCAGCCGCACGCTGATCGCGTTCACCACGGCCGGCGGCGAGACCGTGTCGCCCGAGAAGGGCGTGTTCTACCCGCGCGGCCTGCAGCCCGGCCAGATCGTCCGGGTCGAGTACGACAGCACCCACCCGGACCGGGTGCGGGTGCTCGGCCGGGATGCCTCGGTCGGCTCGTGGCCGATCGGGTTGGTGGTGGCCATCACCTGGGCGATCGCGCTGCCGGTGGGTTTCACGCTGCGGGGCCGCCAGCTGCGCCGGCTGGAGAGCGACCGGCTGGCCGCGAGCATCGCCGCCGCGGCCGCCGCCGCGACCCCGGGATCGGACGACGCAAGCACGGACGGTGCTGCTCCGGACGGCTCGGACCCGGACGATTCCGGCCCCGACGGTTCTGACCCCGATGGCACTGACCCGCTCGGCACCGGAGCCGGCGACACGTCCCCGGCGAAGTCCGCCTCCACCGACGCCGCCTGACTTCAGGCTCTCAGGCAATCTCAGCCGCGTCCTCAGAACCTCCTCAGTCGTGGTCCGCGGACGGTTCAGTCGCGTCCGGGACCGCCGCCTGCCACCAACCGAGCACGTCCGCGGCCGCTGAGGGAGCGGCGACCAACAGGCCACCGACCGGCACCGGGTCCGGGCGGCCCCGCCGGTCCAGCACCACCGCCCCGGCCTCCAGCGCCAACGCCAACCCGGCCGCCACGTCCCACTCCCGGTAGTCCTCCAGCACCGCGGCGACCGCGTGTCCGAGCGCGACCTGGGTGATGGCCAGCGCGGCCGAGCCGAGCACCCGCACCCCGCAGCGGGCCTCGGCGGCGCACGCCAGGAACCGGGTCAGACCGGGCCAACCGCCGGCCCGGGTCAGCTCCGTGCAGATCGGGTACCCCCGGGCAACCACCCGCTCCGGGATGCGCACCGGTACCCCGTTCACCCGGGTACCGCGCCCCCTCGCGGCCGCGTAGATCTCCGCGCGGCTGGGGTCGGAGATCACCCCGACGACCGGTCCGGAGCCGTCCAGCAGGGCCAGGCTGTAGCCGTACCAGGGCAGGCCGGCCAGGTAGTTGGCGGCGCCGTCCACCGGGGCGACCAGCCAGCGGTAGCGGGGATCAGGGGTTTCCGACGCCGCGTACTCGGCGCCCACCACCGCGATGTCCGGGAACTCCGAGGCGAGCACCCGGTGGGTGTGCCGCTCGAGGGTGCGGTCGGTGTCGGTGACCCAGTCGTACAGGTGCGCCTCGGCGTTGCCACCGACCCGGCAGCCGCGGTCGGCCGTCGCGGCGATCACCTCGGCCGCGTCGTTCGCGAGCCGACCGCCGACCTCCAACGCCCGGGACAGCAGCCCGGGGTCGACCGGTTCGGCGGTCTGGGAGAACAACACCGTCATATCGACCCAGCGTGTCCTGCCCTGGTGACCCGGGTGCGTCCGGCGGGTGACAGGTCGCGGATCACCAGGGCAACTCCCGCCTGGGTGGTGACTGCCGGTGTCGGACCGCATGGCGGCGCAACAGCATTGGAGTGATCCCCCGGATCGCCCGGCCCGGCCGGCTCCGGGGCCCCGTTCGCGATGTTGTTGCCGTGTTCCCTCGCTGGTCACGCCGTCGTCGGCTCACCGGATGCCGGGCCGGGCATGGTCCGGTTGTGCGAGTGGCCATCGTGTCGGAATGTTTCCTGCCCACCGTCAACGGCGTGACGAACTCGGTATTGCGGGTGATCGAGCATCTGCGCCGGGGCGGACACCAGGTGATGGTGGTCGCGCCCGGTGCCGCCCGGGACGACCCGGACGAGTACCTCGGCGTACCGGTGGTCCGGGTGCCGGCGCTGGACCTGCCGGTGGTGAACTCGATGCCGGTCGGGCTGCCGAGCCGCCGGGTGCTCACCGCGCTGCGCCGGTTCGGCCCGGACGTGGTGCACCTGGCCGCGCCGTTCGTGGTCGGCGCCCGGGGGCTGGCCGCCGCCCGCCGCCTCGAGGTGCCGACGGTGGCCATCTACCAGACCGATGTGGCCGGCTTCGCCACCTCGTACGGCCTCGGCCTGACCGCCCGCGCCGCGTGGCGCTGGACCTGCCGGCTGCACTCGCTGGCCGACCGGACCCTGGCCCCGTCCAGCTGGGCAGCCGACGCGCTGACCTCGCGCGGGGTCCCCAGGGTGCACCGGTGGGCCCGCGGCGTGGACATCGCCCGGTTCCGCCCGTCCCAGCGCTCCGCGCAGTGGCGGGCCCGGCTCGCCCCGTCCGGCGAGCTGCTGGTCGGCTACGTGGGGCGGCTCGCGCCGGAGAAGCAGGTGGAGCGGCTGGCCGCGCTCGTCGGGCTGCCCGGGATCCGGCTGGTCGTGGTCGGCGACGGGCCGAGCGAGCCCAGGCTGCGCGAGCTGCTGCCCGGCGCGGCGTTCCTCGGTTTCCGCGGCGGCGACGAGCTGGCCCAGATCTACGCCTCGCTCGACGTGTTCGTCCACACCGGGCCGTCGGAGACGTTCTGCCAGGCGGTGCAGGAGGCGCTGTCCTCCGGGGTGCCGGTGGTGGCGCTGGACGCCGGCGGGCCCCGTGACCTGGTCGCGCCCGGCCGAACCGGCTACCTGGTGACACCGGGGACCGACCCGTCCGACCCGGCGGCGGCGTCGGCGCTGCGCGCGGCGGTGCTGCGGCTGTGGGACGACGAGGTGCGCGCCCGGTGTGGCCTGGCCGCACGGCGCTCGGTACTGCGCCGGGACTGGGCGACGGTGTGCGACGAGCTGCTCGCGCACTACGCGGAGGTGCAGGACGCGGGTCCCCGCGCCGACCGGCACGCGGCCTGAGCGGGGCGGGTTACTCGCGGATGCACATCGTGCAGCTGGCGAACTTCTACGGCCCGCGCTCCGGTGGCCTGCGGACCGCACTGCACCACCTCGGTGCCGGCTACGTGACGCGCGGGCACACCGTGACGCTGATCGTGCCGGGCGGGCGGTCGGCCGACGAACGGCTGGCCACCGGGGTCCGCCGGCTCACCGTGGCCGCGCCCAGGCTGCCCGGCACCGGTGGTTACCGGGCGGTGGACCCGTGGCGGGTGCGCGCGCTGCTGGACCGGCTGTGCCCGGACGCCATCGAGGTGTCCGACCGGCTCACCCTGCGCGGCCTCGGCGGCTGGGCGGCGCGGCACGGGGTGCCCAGCGTGGTGATCTCGCACGAGCGGCTGGACCGGCTGCTTGAGCAGTTCCTGCTGCCCGGGCCGGCGGCGCGGCGGTGGGCGGACTGGGCGAACGACCGGATGGCCGCCAGCTACGACACCGTCGTGTGCACCACCGGGTTCGCCCGCGCGGAGTTCGACCGGATCGGGGCACACAACGTGCTGCAGGTACCGCTCGGGGTGGATCTGGCGGCGTTCTCCCCGGCGCGCCACGACGTCGCGCTGCGCGCCCGGCTGGCCGACCCGGCGGACACCCTGCTGGTGCACTGCGGACGGCTGTCGGCGGAGAAGCACGTGGAGCGCAGTGTGGACACGGTGGCCAGGCTGCACGAGTCCGGCCACCGGGTGCGGCTGGTGGTGGCCGGCGACGGGCCGCGGCGGGCGGCCCTGCACCGGCGCGCCCGCGGCCTACCGGTGACCTTCCTGGGGTTCGTGGCCGACCGGACGGCGGTGGCCAGCCTGCTCGCCTCCGCGGACGTGGCGCTGGCGCCCGGGCCGCACGAGACGTTCGGCCTGGCCGCCCTTGAGGCGCTGGCCAGCGGCACGCCGGTGGTGGTGTCCCGCTCGTCGGCGCTGGTGGAGATCGTCCGGCCGGGGTGCGGCGCGGCGGTGGCCGACGACTCGACCGCCTTCGCCGGCGCGGTCCGCGAGCTGCTGGCCTTCGCCGAGTACGACCGGCGGGCCCAGGCCAGGGCGCGCGCCGAGCAGTTCACCTGGCCGGCCGCCGTGA
The DNA here is from genome assembly GCF_052566575.1 of Pseudonocardia sp. Cha107L01. NCBI lineage: Bacteria > Bacillati > Actinomycetota > Actinomycetes > Pseudonocardiales > Pseudonocardiaceae > Pseudonocardia > Pseudonocardia sp. Cha107L01. Next base: position 249,377 of record NZ_CP199579.1, on the reverse strand, counting down.
CCGGCATGCTCGGCGCTCTCGAGGCCTCCTGAGCTACCCGTGAGTGCGAGTTGGCTCCTGACCCAACTCGCCACTCACGGCGTCAGCGGCAGGTTGGTCAGCGGTAGGGGCGGAACGACTCGCGCAGGTCGGCAAGCACCAGGTCCGGTTCCTCCAGCGAGGCGAAGTGGCCGCCCCGGTCGAAGTGGGTCCAGCGCACGATGTTGTTCGTCTGCTCGGCGATCCGCCGGACCGGCACCGAGATGTCGCGCGGGAACACCGCCACCGCCGTCGGGACCGTGCACCGCGCCGACGCCTGGCGGAAACCGCGGAAGCCGTCGTAGTAGAAGCGGGCGGACGAGCCGGCCGTCCCGGTGAGCCAGTAGAGCATCACGTTGGTGAGCATCGCGTCCCGGTCGACCGCGTCCTCCGGTACGTCCACCGAGTCCGTCCAGTGTTTGAACCCGTCGACGATCCAGGCCAGCTGCGCGACCGGGGAGTCGGTCAGCGCGTAGGCCATCAGCTGCGGCCGGGTGCTCTGGATCGCCGAGTAGCCGGCCAGTTCGTCGCGGTAGCGCCGGCCGGCCTCGACGCTGCGCCGCTCCTCGGGGATCTCCAGGTCGGCGTTCTGTGCGCCGACCGCGGCGGCGAAGATCTGCAGCACGTGCAGCGCGGCGACGTGCTCGGGGTCGGCCAGCCCGAGTTCGCGGGTGATCGCGGAACCCCAGTCGCCGCCGTGTGCCAGGTACCGGTCATAGCCCAGCCGGCGCATCAGCTCGGCCCACGCCCTGGCCACCCGCGCGGCCTCCCAGCCGGTCTCGGTGGTGACCCCGGACAGGCCGAAGCCGGGGATGGACGGCAGCACCACATGGAAGGCGTCGGCCGGATCTCCCCCGTGCGCGGCGGGGTCGGTGAGCGGGCCGATGAGGTCGAGGTACTCGACGATCGAACCGGGCCAGCCGTGCGTCAGGATCAGCGGCCGGGCGGTCGGCTCGACGGAGCGGACGTGCAGGAAGTGCACCCGCTGGCCGTCGATCTGCGTGGTGAACTGCGGGAACTCGTTGATCTGTGCCTCCGCCGCGCGCCAGTCGTAGTCGCGGCGCCAGTACTCGGCCAGCTCGCGCAGGTAGTCCAGCGGCGGGCCGAGGCGCCAGCCGCCGTCGGCCGGGGTGGCCGGCACGGGCTGGTCCGGCCAGCGGGTGTCCGCCAGCCGCCGGCGCAGGTCATCGAGCGCCGACTCGGGGATGTCGAGACGGAACGGGGTCAGCTGGGTGGTGTCGCTCCCGGTGGCCATGTCGGTCATGACCCACACGGTAGGGCGCCGGCCGGACAGCTGCCTGCCTGAACGGCCCTCGGCGGTCGCCGGAGATCGCGGGCGATCGCGATCGCACACAGCCGAGGCCAATGTGCCCTCGGCGAGCCGCCGCCCGGCCTACGGTCCCGACACGCCAGATCCCACCCCGAGGCGAGGATCGACATGCAGCCCGGCAGATCGTTCTCCCGGCGGACGGTGCTCCGGCTGGCGGCCGCGATCACGGCTGTTGCCGCCGTCGCCGCCGGGTTCCTGGTGACGCCGAACCCGTGGCTGCTCCGGCATGCGCACAGTGGGAGCTCCGTGCTGGCGCTCGAGGAGTCCGACGGTTCGGGGTCGGACGACTCCGCGCTCGACGGTTCGGGGTCGGCTGGTTCGGGGCAGAACGGTTCAGGGTCGGCTGGTTCGGGGGGCGACGGTTCGTGGGGTGCGGGGTCCGGGTCCGGCGACTCCGGGTCGGGTAACGGCGGGTCGGGCGGCGGTTGGTCGGGGAACGACGGTTCCGGCGGCGCTTGGTCGGGGAACGGCGGATCCGGTGGCGGCTGGCCCGGCGGTACGGGCTCGGGCGACGGCGGTGGCTGGTCGGGCGGCGGCGGTTCGGGCGACGGCGGAACCGGCGGCGGGTGGTGGGGCAGCTCCGGATCCGACGGCTCCGGCTACGGCGGCGGCTATGGAGGTGGCGGCTACGGCGGCGGCTCCGGCTACGGCGGTGGCGGCTACGGCGGTGGCGGCTACGGCGGTGGCGGGTACGGCGGCGGGTGCCGGTACCCGTCCCAGATCCTGGACCTGAAGAGCTGGAAGCTGACCCTGCCCACCGGTTCGGCGGGCAGCCCCAAGGAGATCGTGCAGCCGGCCCTGGCCACCTTCGCCAGTACGCCCTGGTTCCAACCCACGTCGGACTGTGCGGCCGTGGTGTTCCGCTCGGCGGTCGACGGCGTCACCACGAAGGGCTCGAGCTATCCGCGCTCGGAGCTGCGGGAGATGAGCGACGGAGGTTCGGATGCCGCCTGGTCGTCAGCCTCCGGTACGCACACCCTGACCGTCACCGAGTCGTTCAACAGGCTGCCCCAGGGCAAACCCCAACTGGTCGGGGCGCAGATCCACGACGACTCCGACGACATCTCGGTGTTCCGGCTGGAAGGCTCCAACCTGTACGTCACCGACGGCGACAACCCGCACTTCAAGCTGGTGACCAGCGACTATGCCCTCGGTACCAGGTATCAGGCCAGGTACGTGGTGAGCGACGGCACGGTCAAGGCCTACTACAACGGGCAGCTGCAGGCCACGCTGTCCAAGAGCTTCTCGAACGCCTACTTCAAGGCCGGCGCCTACACCCAGGCGAACTGCGAGAAGGTCTCGCCCTGCGACAGCGACAACTACGGCGAGACAATGATCTACAACCTCGAGGTCAGCCACGGCTAGCCCCGAGAACCGTGCCCCGCCGCGTCCCGTCCTCGCGTCGAGAGCGGCGCCAGGGCTGCTGGGCCACGAGAATTTCAGCCGTGCCGTCGATCTCGGCGGGGGCGGCCGGCGCCCGTCAGGGCAACCCGGTCCGCCACCGGAGGTGCGTGGCCGGGCGTGCCCGGGTCACCACGTAGCCTTGGCGACCGTGTCCCGAGCCAGTTTGGACAAAGACCCCCGTGACGTCGCCCGGATGTTCGACGCGGTGGCGCGGCGCTACGACCTGACGAACACGCTGCTCTCCGGCGGGCAGGACAAGCTGTGGCGGATCGCCACCCGGCATGCGTTGGCGCCCGCGGTCGGCGAGCGGGTGCTCGACCTGGCGGCCGGTACCGGCGTGTCCACCGTCGAGCTGGCCCGCGACGGTGCCTGGTGCCTGGCCGCCGACTTCTCGCTGGGCATGCTCCGCAGCGGCCGGCACCGCCCGGTGCCGATGGTCGCCGCCGACGCCCTGCATCTCCCGTTCGCCGACGCCAGCTTCGACGCGGTGACGATCTCCTTCGGGCTGCGCAACCTGGTCGACCCGGTGGTCGGGCTGGCCGAGATGGCCCGGGTGACCCGCCCGGGCGGCCGGCTGGTGGTGTGCGAGTTCTCCACCCCGACCTGGGCCCCGTTCGCGGCGGTCTACACCAACTACCTGATGCGCGCGCTGCCGGCGATCGCCACCAGGGTGAGCAGCAACCCGGACGCCTACGTCTACCTCGCCGAGTCGATCCGGGCCTGGCCGGACCAGGAGGGGCTGGCCGCGAAGATCGGCTCGGCCGGTTGGACCGACGTGGCCTGGCGCAACCTGACCGGCGGTATCGTCGCGCTGCACCGCGCCCGCCGCCCCTGACCACAGCCCTCCGCCGGTGACCGCGTTCGGCCGCCCGTGACGACATGTTGCGCAGGTCGGAGGCACTGGTCGCGCGTCTCGCCCGCCGGGGTCTTACACTCCAACCGGACTTCGTGAAAGTCTTCACAAGCGCCGGATACGACCAGCACGACCGGAAGAACGACGCAGAACGACCCGCACGACCCACCACCACACGCGCACCGATGCACCGGGAGAGCCGCATGGCCCAGCCGCCCGCCCAGACCTCCGCGCAGTCCGTCGCGCCGAGAGTCACCGGAAGCGACGCGGATGTGATCGTGGTCGGTGCCGGACCGGCTGGATCGACCGCCGCCACGTACCTGGCGCGGGCCGGGCTGGACGTGCTGCTGCTGGAGAAGTCCACCTTCCCCCGGCCCAAGGTGTGCGGCGACGGCTTCACCCCGCGCGGCATGAAGCAGCTCATCGACGTCGGCATCGACTGCTCCGAGCGCAACGGCTGGCTGCACAACCGGGGCCTGCGGGTGCTGGGCGGCGGCGTCAGCCTGGAGCTGGACTGGCCGGACCTGGCCAACTTCCCCGACTTCGGCGCGGTCCGCCCCCGGCAGGACTTCGACGAGCTGCTGGCCAGGCACGCGGAGAAGGCGGGCGCCCGGCTGCACGAGGAGACCTCGGTCACCGAGGCGATGACCGACGAGCGCACCGGCCGGGTGGTCGGCGTGAAGGGTCACGTCGGGCGCGGCAAGGACAAGCGCGAGGTGACCTTCCGGGCCCCGCTCACGCTGGCCTGCGACGGCGTCTCCGCCCGGGTGGCGCTGTCGCTGGGGATGGCCAAGAACGACAACCGGCCGATGGGCGTCGCGGTCCGCCGCTACTACACCAGCCCGCGCACCCACGACGACTACCTCGAGTCGCACCTGGAGCTGTGGGACCGCACCGACCCGAAGAGCCCGAAGCTGCTGCCCGGCTACGGCTGGATCTTCGGCATGGGCGACGGCACCTCGAACGTCGGCCTCGGCATCCTGTCCACCAGCCGCGCCTACGGGTCCACCGACTACCGGGCGCTGCTCAAGTCGTGGCTGGACGGCACGCCGGAGGAATGGGGCTACCGGGACGAGCACGCGGTCGGCACGATCGGCGGCGCCGCGTTGCCGATGGGCTTCAACCGCACCCCGCACTACCGCCCCGGTCTCCTGCTGGTGGGAGACGCCGGCGGGATGGTGAACCCGTTCAACGGCGAGGGCATCGCGTACGCGATGGAATCGGCGTCGATCGCGGCCGCCTGCGCCATCCAGTCCTTGGCCCGATCGGGCTCGGCGGCGGAGCACGCGTTGCAGAATTATCCCATCGCCATCCGCGAGGCGCTGGGCAGCTACTACCGCATCGGCAACCTATTCTCGAAAGCCATCGGAAACCCGACCGTCATGCGATTGGCGACCCGCCACGGGCTGCCGCGTAAGACACTGATGGCGTTCCTGCTGAAGTTGTTGGCCAACCTCCACGACCCCAAGGGCGGGGACGCATCGGACCGGCTCATCGCGGCGATGACCCGGCTGACCCCGGCCGTCAAGTAGTAAGGCTCGCCTCACTCAGGAACTGCTCTGAGTAGGTGATTAGGGTCGGCAATGACTGTCGACCATGGAAAGTCGACCGCGTACCGGAGGAGAGAGATGCTCCAGCCCTACCTCCCGCTGGTGTTGATGATGGCGCTGGCCGGAGCGTTCGCTTTCTTCTCGGTGGCCTCGGCGCCACACACCGGCCCTCGGCGGTACAACCGGGCGAAGCTGGACGCCTACGAATGCGGTATCGAGCCGTCCCCCCACCCGGTTGTCGGTGGTGGCCGGATGCCGGTCGCCTACTACCTGACCGCGATGCTGTTCATCCTGTTCGACATCGAGACTGTGTTCCTCTACCCGTTCGCCGTCACCGCGGATTCGCTCGGATTGTTCGGGCTGGTCGAGATCGTGCTGTTCATCGCGACGGTCGGTTTCGCCTACGTCTACGTGTGGCGCCGAGGTGGCCTGGACTGGAACTGAGGGGGCCGAACTAATGGGACTCGAGGAGAAACTGCCTAACGGTGTGCTGTTGGCCAGCGTGGAAAAGCTGGTCAACTGGACCCGTAAGTCGTCGCTGTGGCCCGCCACCTTCGGGCTGGCCTGCTGCGCGATCGAGATGATGACCACCGGTGCGCCCCGCTACGACCTGGCGCGGTTCGGCATGGAGGTGTTCCGCGCCTCGCCCCGCCAGGCCGACCTGATGATCGTGGCCGGCCGGGTGAGTCAGAAGATGGCCCCCGTGCTGCGACAGATCTACGACCAGATGCCGGAGCCGCGCTGGGTGCTGGCGATGGGTGTCTGCGCGTCCTCCGGTGGCATGTTCAACAACTACGCCGTGGTGCAGGGCGTGGACCACATCGTGCCGGTGGACATGTACCTGCCCGGTTGCCCGCCGCGCCCGGAGATGTTGATGGACGCGATCCTCAAGATCCACGCGAAGATCATGGACGAGCCGTTGGGCACCAAGCGTGCCGCCGCGCTGGCCGCCAGTGGCCACCGCACCGAGCTCATCCCGTCCTCGGTCAAGTACGCCAAGAAGTGAGCGATGACGTGAGCTCTGACAGCGAACCGCGCGACGCCGCCGAGAACACCCCTGAGGACGCCGGCGCATCGGAGTCCGGGACCGAGCAGTCCTCGGCCGAGCGCGGCGGCGACGACCTGGTTCCCAGCGATCTGCAGGGCGACCGCCCGAGCCTGCCGCTGCTCGCCGGCCACGAGCGGGCCGGCATGTTCGGCGTGCACGGCACCGGGGACACCTCCGGCTTCGGCGGGCTGCGGCTGCCGGCGTACTCGCCGGCACCGGCCGAGCGGCCCTACGGCGGCTGGTTCGACGACTTCGCCGACGAGCTGGGCGCGAGCCTGACCGAGCGGGGCATCCCGGGCAATGCGATCCGCCAGGTCACCGTCGACCGCGGCGAGATCACGCTCTACGTGCACCGGGACCGCATCCTCGAACTGTGCAGGACACTCCGTGATTCAGAGGGGTTGCGCTTCGAGCTGTGCTCCAGCGTGTCCGGGGTGGACTACGGCGAGGCGGTCCCGGACCGGCTGCACGTGGTCTACCACCTCACCTCGATGACCTTCCGGCGGCGGATCCGGCTGGAGGTCTCGGTCACCGTCGAGGACCCGCACCTGCCCAGCGTCGTCGAGGTCTACCCGACCGCCGACTTCCAGGAGCGCGAGACCTGGGACATGTACGGGGTGATCTTCGACGGGCACCCGGCGCTGACCCGGATCCTGATGCCGGACGACTGGGACGGCCACCCGCAGCGCAAGGACTACCCGCTCGGCGGCATCGCGGTCGAGTACAAGCACGGCGCCGAGATCCCGCCACCGGACCAGCGGCGGTCGTACTCATGACGACCAGGGCTGTGACGACCAGGGCTGTGACGACCAGGGCTGTGCACGAGAAGCCGAACGAGCAGCGGAACGAGCGCGGAGCGCAGGCATGAGCACCGACATGAACGATCCGTACGCCGAAGAGCGGCAGACCACCGAGGGCACCGTCTACACGGTCACCGGTGGCGACTGGGACACGGTCGTCAACGACGAGCACGACGATCGCATCGTGATCAACATGGGGCCGCAGCACCCGTCCACGCACGGCGTGCTGCGCCTGGTGCTGGAGCTGGAGGGCGAGACCGTCACCCAGGCCCGCTCGGTCATCGGGTACCTGCACACCGGCATCGAGAAGAACTGCGAGTACCGCACCTGGACCCAGGGCGTCACGTTCGTGACCCGGTGCGACTACCTGGCCCCGCTGTTCACCGAGACCGCGTACTGCCTCGGGGTGGAGAAGCTGCTCGGCATCACCGCGCCGCGCCGCGCCCAGCTCGGCCGGGTCATGCTGATGGAGATCAACCGCATCTCCTCGCACCTGGTCGCGCTGGCCACCGGCGGCATGGAGCTGGGCGCGCTGACCGGGATGACCTCGGGCTTCCGTGAGCGGGAGGTGGCGCTGCACCTGCTGGAGTACCTCACCGGGCTGCGGATGAACCACGCCTACATCCGCCCCGGCGGCATGGCGCAGGACTTCCCGGAGGACTACCGCGAGCACGTCCAGTACTTCGTCGACTGGATGGACAAGTACCTGCCGTCCTACGACAAGCTGCTCACCGGACAGCCGATCTGGCGCCAGCGGATGGAGGGCGTCGGCTACCTGCCGGTGGACGGTTGCCTTGCCCTCGGCGCCACCGGGCCGATCCTGCGCGCCGCCGGGCTGCCCTGGGACCTGCGCAAGACCGAGCCGTACTCGCTCTACGACGAGTTCGAGTTCGAGGTGCCCACCGCGACCGAGGCGGACTGCTTCGCCCGGTACCGGCTGCGGCTGGCCGAGATGCACGAGTCCCTCAAGATCATCAGGCAGTGCCTGGACAAGATGGAGCCGGGACCGGTCATGGTCGCGGACAAGAAGGTGGCCTGGCCCGCGCAGCTGAGCCTCGGCTCCGACGGCCTCGGCAACTCCCTCGAGCACGTCCGCAAGATCATGGGCCAGTCGATGGAGTCGCTGATCCACCACTTCAAGCTGGTCACCGAGGGCTTCAAGGTGCCGGCCGGACAGGTCTACACCGCTGTCGAGTCGCCGCGCGGTGAGCTCGGCGCGCACCTGGTCTCGGACGGCGGCACCCGGCCGATGCGGGTCCACCTGCGTGAGCCCAGCTTCATCAACCTGCAGACCATGCCCGCGATGAGCGAGGGCGGCATGATCGCCGACGTCATCGCCGCGGTGGCCTCGATCGACCCGGTGATGGGGGGATGCGACCGATGAGCACCGAAGCCGACAGCGAGCGAGCATCGCAGCGAGCGCCAGCGAGCGAGGAGCGGAACGAGCGCGGAGGCGAGGCATGAGCACCGACCAGTCCGGACCGACCACCGACCAGGTGTTCGACGAGCTCACCAGGCAGCGCTCGAAGGAGATCATCAACCGGTATCCGGTGTCCCGCTCCGCGCTGCTGCCGCTGTTGCACCTGGTGCAGTCGGTGGAGGGCTACGTCAGCCAGCAGGGCATCGGGTTCTGCGCCGAGCAGCTCGGCCTGAGCACCGCCGAGGTCAGTGCGGTGGCCACCTTCTACACCATGTATAAGCGCCGTCCCGGCGGTGAGCACCTGGTCAGCGTGTGCACCAACACGCTGTGCGCGGCGCTCGGCGGGGACGCCATCTACAAGCGGGTGTGCGAGCAGCTGGGCTCGGCGGGCAAGCCGCTGGGCCATGAGCAGACCGCCGGTGAGCCGGGTAGCACCGGCTCGATCACCGTCGAGCACGCCGAGTGCCTGGCCGCCTGCGACCTGGCCCCGGTGCTGCAGGTGAACTACGAGTACTACGACAACCAGACCGTCGAGTCCGCGGGCGAGCTGGTCGACGCGCTGCGCCGGGGCGAGAAGCCGGCGCCCACCCGGGGTGCCGCACTCACCGACTGGCGCACCGTGGAGCGCGAGCTGGCCGGGTTCTACGACGACCTGCCGGCCGCCGTCGCCGGCCCGTCGGCCGCCACCGAGACGCTGATCGGGGCCCAGCTGGCCGAGTCCAGCGGCTGGACCGCGCCGGCGATGCCGGACCACCCGGAACTGCCTGCCGCACCGGAGAAGAAGTGATGACGACTCAGCCGCTCAGCCCGGTGCTCACCCGCCGCTGGCTGTCCCCCCGCTCGTGGTCCCGGGAAACCTACGAACAGCTCGAGGGTTACCAGGCGCTGCACACCGTGCTGGTCGGGCGCGAGGGCGGAGCGGGCCGGGCGCACCCGGACCAGCTGATCCAGCTGGTCAAGGACTCGGGGCTGCGCGGCCGGGGCGGCGCCGGCTTCCCGACCGGGATGAAGTGGTCGTTCATCCCGCAGGGCGACGGCAAGCCGCACTACCTGGTGATCAACGCCGACGAGGGCGAGCCGGGTACCTGCAAGGACATCCCGCTGATGATGGCCGACCCGCACTCCCTGATCGAGGGCTGCATCATCACCAGCTACGCGATCCGGGCCAACTTCTGCGCGATCTACATCCGCGGTGAGGCACTGCACTGCATCCGCCGGGTGCAGAACGCGGTCAACGAGGCCTACGAGGCCGGTTACCTCGGCAAGGACATCCTGGGCTCCGGGTTCGACCTCGACATCGTGGTTCACGCCGGCGCCGGGGCGTACATCTGCGGCGAGGAGACCGCGCTGCTGGACTCGCTGGAGGGTCGGCGCGGGCAGCCTCGGCTGAAGCCCCCGTTCCCGGCGACCGCCGGGCTGTATGCCGCGCCCACAGTGGTGAACAACGTGGAGACCATCGCCAGCGTTCCCGCCATCGTGATGGGCGGCAGCGACTGGTTCCGCACGATGGGCCGGGAGAAGAGCCCCGGACCGAAGATCTACTCGCTGTCCGGGCACGTGGAGCGCCCCGGCCAGTACGAGGCGCCGCTGGGCACCACGCTGCGCGAGCTGCTGGAGCTGGCCGGCGGCATGAAGGACGGCATCCCGCTGAAGTTCTGGACGCCGGGCGGCTCGTCCACCCCGCTGTTCACCGCCGAGCACCTGGACGTCCCGCTCGACTTCGAGGGTGCGGTGGCGGCCGGCTCGATGCTGGGCACCACGGCGCTGATGATCTTCAACGAGACCGTCTCGGTGCCGTGGGCGGTCATGAAGTGGACCGAGTTCTACAAACACGAGTCCTGCGGCAAGTGCACCCCGTGCCGCGAGGGCTGCTACTGGCTGCTGCAGATCCTGCAGCGGATGGTCGCCGGCGAGGGCACCGAGGCCGACATCGACACCATGCTCGACGTCTGCGACAACATCCTCGGCCGCTCGTTCTGCGCGCTGGGCGACGGTGCGGTCAGCCCGATCACCAGTGGGATCAAGTACTTCCGGCAGGAGTTCCTGGACCTGTGCAAGGCCCAGCCGGCCGTGCCGCGTCCGGACCAGCTCGACGATCTCCGCGGAGTCACGACCTCTCCCAGCACAGGGCCAGGGGAGCGGCCAGCGCGTAGCGGCCGCGGAGCGGACAACACAGTGGGAGCCCAGTCATGACCCTGACCCAGGATTCTGGGACCGAGTCGAGGCCGGTGCCGGAGGGGCACGTCCGGCTCACCATCGACGGCATCGAGGTGGACGCGCCCAAGGGCGAGATCCTGATCCGTGCCTGTGAGCGCCTCGGCATCATCGTGCCCCGGTTCTGCGACCACCCGCTGCTGTCCCCGGCCGGTGCATGTCGACAGTGCCTGGTCGAGGTGGAGATGGGCGGCCGGCCGATGCCGAAGCCGCAGGCCAGCTGCACCATGACGGTGGCCGACGGCATGGTCGTCAAGACCCAGCACACCTCCAAGGTGGCCGACAAGGCGCAGCAGGGCGTGATGGAGCTGCTGCTCATCAACCACCCGCTGGACTGCCCGATCTGCGACAAGGGCGGCGAGTGCCCGCTGCAGAACCAGGCGATGAGCAACGGCCGGGACGACTCCCGGTTCATCGACCGCAAGCGCACCTTCCCGAAGCCGCTGCCGATCTCCACCCAGGTGCTGCTGGACCGGGAGCGCTGCGTGCTCTGCCAGCGCTGCACCCGGTTCTCCGACGAGATCGCCGGCGACCCGTTCATCGAGCTGCTCGAGCGCGGCGCCAACCAGCAGATCGGCGTGGCGCAGGACAAGCCGTTCCAGTCCTACTTCTCCGGCAACACCATCCAGATCTGCCCGGTCGGCGCGCTGACCAGCGCGGCCTACCGGTTCCGGTCCCGGCCGTTCGACCTGGAGTCCACCCCCGGCGTGAGCGAGCACGACTCCAGCGGTGCCGCGATCCGCATCGACACCCGACGCGGGCAGGTGCTGCGCCGGCTGGCCGCCAACGACCCCGAGGTCAACGAGGAGTGGATCGACGACAAGGCCCGCTTCGCGTTCCGCTACCTGACCTCCAAGGGCCGGATCGTGCGCCCGATGGTGCGCGGCGCGGACGGCACGCTCGTCGAGACCTCGTGGACCGACGCGCTGCAGGTCGCCGCCGAGGGTCTGCTCGCGGCCCGGGACGGCGACTACCCGGTCGAGCCGACCGAGCTCGACCCGGCGCTGCACCCGGACGCGGCCCGGCACAGCGCCCCCGCTGAGCCGCCGAAGGGCATCGGCGTGCTGGCCGGTGGCCGGCTGACCGTCGAGGACGCCTACGCATACGCCAAGTTCGCCCGGCTCGCCGCGGGCACCAACGACGTGGACTTCCGGGTCGGTGCGCACAGCGCCGAGGAGCTGGATTTCCTGGCCGCGCACGTGGTCGGCACCAGCCCGGAAACCGGCGGCCTGACCTTCACCGAGCTGGAGCAGGCGCCCTCGGTGCTGTGTGTGGCGCTGGACCCCGAGGAGGAGGCGGGCATCGTCTTCCTCCGGCTGCGCAAGGCCAACCGGCACCGCGGCCTGCGGGTCTTCCACCTCGGCCAGTGGACCACCCCGAGCGTCAGCAAGACCAACGCGACGCTGATCCCGGCGGTGCCCGGCACCGAGGCGAGCGTGCTGGCCGAGCTGGGCTCCGACGTGCTGGACCTGCTGGGCCAGGACGGCGCGGCGATCCTGGTCGGCGGCCGCGCGGCCGAGGTGCCGGGGCTGTTCGCCGCGGTGTCCGAGCTGGCGGCGCGGACCGGCGCGAAGGTGGCCTGGATCCCGGGCCGGGCCGGTGACCGGGGCGCGCTGGACGCCGGCGCGGTGCCGACGCTGCTGCCCGGTGGCCGGTCGGTGACCGACGCGTCCGCCCGCGCCGTGGTGGCCACCGCATGGGGCGTCGACGAGCTGCCGGCCGAGCCGGGCCGCAGCACGTCGGAGATGCTGACCGCCGCCGCCGCAGGTGAGCTGGCCGGGCTGGTGGTCGGCGGGGTCGACCCGTACGACCTGCCGGACCCGGAGCTGGCGCTGGCCGCGCTGCGCAACGCCCGGTTCGTGGTCAGCCTCGAGCTGCACGAGTCGGCGGTGACCGAGCTGGCCGACGTGGTGCTGCCGGTCGCCCCGGACGTGAACCGGGACGGCAGCTACCTCAACTGGGAGGGCCGCCGCCGCGACTTCGGGCTGACCCTGCGCGAGCCGGGCATGCTCGCCGACTGCCGGGTGCTGGACACCTTGGCGGTGGAGATGGACGTCGACCTGTTCACCCAGACGCCCGCCGCGGCCGCCGCCGAGCTGGCCAGGGTCGGCCTGGTCGGTGCCACCCGGCCGAGTACCCCGATCGCCGCGGGGACCGACGGGCACACCGCCGCGACGCCCGCCGACGGGCGGGCGGTGCTGGCCACCTGGCGGCAGCTGCTCGACATCTCCAGTCTCGCCGTGGACGAGCCGCACCTGGCCGGCACCGCACGGGCGCCGGAGGCCAGGGTCAACCCGGCCACCGCGGCTCGACTCGGGCTGACCGAGGGCGGGGTCGCCGTGGTGGCGACCGAGCAGGGCGCGATCTCACTGCCGGTGCAGCTGGCCGACCTACCGGACGGCGTGGTGTGGCTACCGGCCAACTCGCCGGGTTCCAGGGTCCGCGCCACACTCGGCGCCGGCCACGGCGACCTGGTCACGGTTACCGCCGGAGGGGACCGATGAACACCGGCTTCGATGGCACTGCGCTGACCACCGCCGCGGTGCACAACGCGGTACTCGCGCTGAACGCCGACCAGACCGAGGCACTGCTCGCCCAGGACCCGCTCTGGCTGATCATCCTCAAGGTCGTCGCACTGTTCGCCATCGGCGTCGTGCTGACCCTGTTCATGATCAACTGGGAGCGCAAGGTCGTCGGCCGGATGCAGCACCGGCCCGGCCCGAACCGGGTCGGCCCCAACGGCTGGCTGCAGTCGCTGGCCGACGGGCTCAAGCTGGCGTTCAAAGAAGACATCATGCCGGTCACCGCGGACAAGGTGGTCTTCTTCCTGGCGCCGGTGATCTCCTGCATCCCGGCGTTCGTGGCCTTCTCGGTGATCCCGTTCGGTCCGGAGGTGTCCATCTTCGGGCACCACACGGTGCTGCAGCTGGCCGACCTGCCGGTCGGCGTGCTGGTGACGCTGGCCTGCTCGTCCATCGGGGTCTACGGCATCGTGCTCGCCGGCTGGGCCTCCGGCACCCCGTACCCGCTGCTCAGCGCGCTGCGCTCGGCCGCTCAGGTGATCTCCTACGAGATCGCGATGGGGCTGTCCCTCGTCGCGGTGATCCTCTACTCCGGCACCCTGTCCACCGCCGGCATCGTGAACGCGCAGGAGGGCGGCTGGTACATCTGGCTGCTGCTGCCCAGCTTCGTGGTGTTCTGCATCTCGATGGTCGGGGAGACCAACCGGGCCCCGTTCGACCTGCCCGAGGCCGAGTCCGAGCTGGTCGGTGGCTTCCACACCGAGTACTCCTCGCTGAAGTTCGCGCTGTTCTTCCTCGCCGAGTACGTGAACATGGTGACCGTCTCGGCGATGGGCACCACGCTCTTCCTCGGTGGCTGGCGCGCCCCGTGGCCGCTGAGCCTGTGGGCCGGCGCCAACGAGGGCTGGTGGCCGATGGTGTGGTTCATCGGCAAGATGCTGGTCTTCCTGTTCGTGTTCATCTGGCTGCGCGGCACGCTGCCCCGGCTGCGGTACGACCAGTTCATGCGGATCGGCTGGAAGGGCCTGGTGCCCACCAGCCTGCTGTGGATCCTGATGATCTTCGCGATCCGGACCTGGCGGACCAGCGGGGGCGGCCACGGCGGCACCGCGCTGGTGGTCATCGGGGTGGTCGTGGTGGCCGCGCTGATCTTCGCCTTCCTGGTGCCGGACCAACGGAAACCCGAGGCGCCGGAGGTCGAGCCCGCTTCGGACTTCCCGGTGCCCCCGCTCGACCTGGCCGTGCCCTCGCAACCCCGGCACCGGATGCGAGCCTCGCCGCAGACCAGCCAGAACGGTCCGCTCGGCGGCGCGTCGGGCGAGGCCGCACTGGCCGGCTCGGCCGCGCCGGCCACCCCTCAGAGAGGGAGTTCAGACGATGCTTGATGCGTTCAAGGGTTTCGGCGTCACCTTCGCCACCATGTTCAAGAAGGTGGTCACCGAGCAGTACCCGGAGGACTTCCGGCCCACCGCGCCCCGCTACCACGGGCGCCACCAGCTCAACCGGCACCCGGACGGGCTGGAGAAGTGCGTCGGCTGCGAGCTGTGCGCCTGGGCCTGCCCGGCCGACGCGATCTTCGTCGAGGGCGGCGACAACACCGAGGAGGCACGGTTCTCCCCGGGTGAGCGGTACGGCGCCGACTACCAGATCAACTACCTGCGCTGCATCGGCTGCGGGCTGTGCGTCGAGGCCTGCCCGACCCGGTCGCTGACAATGATCAACTTCTACGAGCTGGCGGACGACGACCGGCAGCGGCTGATCTACACCAAGGAAGACCTGCTCGCCCCGCTGCTGCCGGGCATGGAGCAGCCGCCGCACCCGATGCGCCTCGGTGACGACGAGCAGGACTACTACGTGTACGCCCCGGCGCACGCCGCCGACCCGAACGTCACCGACGCCGTCGAGGAACAGGTCAAATGAGTGCAGTGCTGATGGCGGTCGGCTCGGTGCTGGCCCAGGGGCCCGGCGCGCCGATCGACCCGAGTGCGACCGTCAGCACCGGCGAGACTGTCGCGTTCTGGGTGCTCGGCGTGGTTGCGCTGGCCGGCGCGCTGGGCATGGTGTTCGCCCGCAACGCGGTGCACTCCGCGCTGTGGCTGGCCGTCACCATGCTCAGCCTGGGCGCCCTGTACATGGTCCAGGGGGCGCCGTTCCTCGGCTTCGTGCAGATCATCGTCTACACCGGCGCGGTGATGATGCTGTTCCTGTTCGTGCTGATGCTGGTCGGGCGGGACAGCTCCGACTCGGTCGTCGAGGTGCTGCGCGGGCAGCGGCTGGCCGGCACGTTCTTCGGCCTCGCGTTCGCGGTGCTGCTGGTCGGCGCGCTGGCCAACTCGCTGCAGGCGGTGCAGCCGGTCGGGTTGGCCGGCACCAACTCCAGCGCGGGCGGCAACGTCGGCGGCATCGGGCGGTTGATCTTCACCCAGTACCTGTTCCCGTTCGAGCTGACCTCGGCGCTGCTGATCACCGCCGCGCTCGGCGCCATGCTGCTGGCCTTCTCGCAGTCCCGCAACGCCGCGAAGAAGGGCCAGCGGGCCACCGTGGAGGCCCGGCTGCGCGGCGAGCACGCCCGCATCTCGCCGCTGCCCGGCCCGGGTGTCTTCGCCACCGCCAACTCGGTGGCCACCCCGGCGCTGCTGCCGGACGGCTCGATCGCGCCGGAGTCGCTCTCGGCGATCATCGAGTCCGCGCCGGCCGACGAACCGCCGCTGCCCACCCATGACGCGCACGCGCTGACCGGCGGCCGGCGCGATCCCGACACCACCGGGGAGAGCCACCGATGACTGTGCCAGCCCGGCGGACCAATCGCTCCGCTCCTCCCTCGCAAGCTCGGTCGATGCTCACGATTGGCACCGCCTCATGACCCCGACCTACTACCTACTCCTGTCCGCGCTGCTGTTCTCCATCGGCGCGGTCGGCGTGCTGGTGCGCCGCAACGCGATCGTGGTGTTCATGTGCGTGGAGCTGATGCTCAACGCGGTGAACCTGACCCTGGTCACCTTCGCCAGGATCAACGGTCAGCTCGACGGCCAGGTCATGGCCTTCTTCGTGATGGTGGTCGCCGCCGCTGAGGTAGTGGTCGGGCTGGCCATCATCATGTCCATCTTCCGCACCCGTCGGTCCGCCTCGGTGGACGACGCGAACCTGCTCAAGTACTAGGAGTCGACTCCGTGCACAGCTCCCCAGCCGCGGCGGCGGCATGAGTACCGACTTCCTTGCGGCCACCCCGCAGGTCGAGGCGGCGACAGGCGTGACCGGCTTGGCCTGGCTTCTGATCGCGGCGCCGGCCTTCGGCGCCCTGGTGCTGTTCCTGGCCGGCCGTCGCGCCAACGCCTGGGGCCACCTGCTGGGCTGCCTGACCGTGGTGGCCGCCTTCGCGGTCGGCCTCACGATCTTCCTGCACACCCTCGGCCTGGCACCGGAGCAGCGCACCTCAGAGCTGAACCTGTACCGCTGGATCCCGGTGAACGCGCTGCAGGTGGACTTCGGGCTGCGGATCGACCCGCTCTCGCTGACCTTCGTACTGCTGATCACCGGGGTCGGCTCGCTGATCCACATCTACTCGATCGGCTACATGAGCCACGACCCGGGACGGCGGCGGTTCTTCGCCCAGCTGAACCTGTTCGTCACGGCGATGCTGATCCTGGTCATCGGCAACAACTTCGTGATGCTCTACCTGGGCTGGGAGGGCGTCGGCCTGGCGTCCTACCTGCTGATCGGCTTCTACCAGGACCGCCCCTCGGCGGCGACGGCGGCCAAGAAGGCCTTCCTGATGAACCGGGTCGGCGACGTCGGCCTGGCGCTGGCGATCTTCCTACTCTGGACCAACCTCGGCACCGTGCAGTACACCGAGGTGTTCGCCCGGATCGGGGAGCTCTCCCCGGGAACCGTGCTCGCCATCTGCGTCCTGCTGCTGCTGGGTGCCTGCGGTAAGTCCGGCCAGTTCCCGCTGCAGTCCTGGTTGCCGGACGCCATGGAGGGCCCGACCCCGGTCTCCGCGCTGATCCACGCGGCAACGATGGTCACCGCCGGCGTCTACCTGGTGGCCCGGTGCAACCCGATCTACGACGTGAGCGCCGACGGTCGGTTGATCGTCACCATCATCGGCACGATCACGCTGCTGATCGGGGCGATCATCGGTTGCGCCTACGACGACATCAAGAAGGTGCTGGCCTACTCGACGGTCAGCCAGATCGGCTACATGATGCTGGCGGTCGGGCTCGGGCCGGCCGGCTATGCGCTGGGCATCGCCCACCTGCTCACCCACGGCTTCTTCAAGGCCGGGCTGTTCCTCGGCGCCGGTTCGGTGATGCACGCGATGAACGACGACGTGGACATGCGTCACTTCGGCGGGCTCGCCAGGCACATGCCGATCACCTTCGTCACCTTCGGGCTCGGCTACCTGGCGCTGATCGGGTTCCCGTTCCTGTCCGGCTACTACTCGAAGGACGCCATCATCGAGGCGGCGGCCGCGCAACCCGGCTGGCGCGGCCTGGTGATGGGCGGGCTGGCCATGCTGGCCGCCGGGCTCACCGCCTTCTACATGACCCGCCTGGTCTTCATGACCTTCTTCGGCGAGAAGCGCTGGCAGAAGCTGAAGGCGCCGGACGGCCACGACTACCACCCGCACGAGTCGGGGGCCTCGATGACCATTCCGATGATCATCCTGGCGTTCGGCTCGGTGTTCGCCGGTTACCTGCTGACCCAGTCGCACACCTTGGCCGGCTGGCTCGCCCCGACGCTCGGCGAGCTGGAGGAGCAGCACGGCGGCGCGCTGCCGGAGAGCGCCGTGGCGGGCGGCACCCTGGTGCTGTCCGGCCTCGGCGTGCTGATCGCCTACCTCCTGGTGGGCCGGCGCCCGACCCCGGTGCAGCGGCCGGAGCCGGTGGCCTGGCCGGTGCAGGCGGCACGGCGGGATCTCTACGCGAACGCCATCAACGAGGCGCTCGTTGCCCGGCCCGGCACCTGGCTGGCCAGGGCGCTCGTCTTCGTGGACAACAAGGGCGTCGACGGCATCGTCAACGGAATGGCCGCGCTGCTCGGCGGTACCTCGGGTCGGATGCGCCGGATGCAGACCGGTTTCGTCCGCTCGTACGCGCTGAGCATGCTCGGCGGCGGCGTGTTGCTCATAGCGGCGCTGCTCGCCGTCCGGTTCGGGACTCAGTGAGGTCGGCGTGAACAACTCACACAGCGTGCTCCTGCTCATCCTGCTACTGCTGCCGCTGGTCGGCTCGGTGGCCGTCGCCTCGCTGCGGGACAACGCGAAGGCGGCCAAGTCGCTCGCCCTCGGTGTCGCCGTGGTCGAGCTGCTGCTCACCCTGGTGACCTGGCTGTCCTACTCGGTGGCCGGCGCCGCCAGCCAGCGGTTCCAGCTGGTCTTCGACATGTCCTGGATCCCCAGCTTCGGCACCCGGATCACCCTCGGCGTGGACGGCATCGCGCTGGTCATGCTGGCCCTGATCGCGGTGCTGGTGCCGATCGTGATGGCCTCCTCGTGGGCGGACAAGCTGCCAGAGGGGCGCACCGCCGCCGGCTTCTACGGCCTCCTGCTGGCCACCCAGGCCACCCTGGTCGGGGTCTTCGCGGCGACTGACGTCTTCCTGTTCTACGTGTTCTTCGAGGCCATGCTGATCCCGATGTACTTCCTGATCGGGCGCTTCGGCGGGCCGAAGCGGCAGTACGCGGCGGTGAAGTTCTTCCTGTACTCGCTGCTCGGCGGTCTGATCATGCTGGCCTCGGTGATCGGGCTCTACGTGGTGAGCTCGGAGCGGCTGCCCGGCGGCGCCTCGTTCAGCTGGACGGCGCTGCAGTCCATTGCCGCCTCCGTGCCCGAGTCGGTGCAGATCTGGCTGTTCCTCGGCTTCTTCGTCGCGTTCGCCATCAAGGCGCCGCTGGTGCCGTTCCACACCTGGCTGCCCGACGCCGGTGCCGAGGCCCCGATCGGGGCCGGCGTGCTGCTGGTCGGCGTGCTCGACAAGGTCGCCACCTTCGGGTTCCTGCGCTACTGCCTGCCGCTGTTCCCGGCGGCGTCCAGGACGCTGGCCCCGCTGGTGCTGGTGCTCTCGGTCGTCGGGATCATCTACGCCGCGCTGCTCGCCGTCGGCCAGAACGACATGAAGCGGTTCGTCTCGTACACCTCGATCGCGCACTTCGGCTACATCTCGCTGGGCATCTTCGCCTTCTCCACCCAGGCGTTCGCCGGGTCGGTGCTGTACATGGTCAACCACGGCATCACGACGGGGTTGCTGTTCATCGTGGTCGGCATGCTGATCGCCCGGGGCAACTCGCGGCTGGTCAGCGACTACGGCGGGGTGGCCAAGCTGACGCCGGGGCTGGCCGGGGTGTTCCTGCTGGCCGGCCTCGCCTCACTGGCCCTGCCCGGCACCAACTCGTTCGTCAGCGAGTTCCTGGTGCTGCTCGGCTCGTTCCCGAGGGAGCCGGTCTACACGATCATCGCCACGGTCGGCATCATCTTCGCCGCGCTGTACGTGCTGTGGGTCTACCAACGGGTGTTCCAGGGCCCGGTGCGCGGTGACGCGGTCCTGGCGTCGATGACCGGCCCCGGCTCGGTTGCTGACCCGGACACCGCGGTCGGCGCGCTGAAGAGCACCTTCGCCGACCTCACCAAGCGCGAGATCGGGGTGCTCACCCCGCTCGTCGCGCTCGTGCTGCTGCTCGGCTTCTTCCCCGGCCCGGTGCTGGACGTGATCAACCCGTCGGTGACGGCGACCATGCACGAGGTCGGCCTGCCCGACCCAGTTGGAGGGGTGGCCCGGTGACGGTCCCGGCAATCATGCTCGACCCGGCAACGGTGCTGGCACAGGGCCAGATCGTGCCGCCGTCGGTGGCCTACTTCGCGCTGTCCCCGGTGCTGGTCATCCTCGGCGCGGCCTGCGTGGGTGTGCTGGTGGAGGCGTTCCTGCCCCGCCACCAGCGGTGGGCCGCGCAGGTCTCGCTGACGCTGCTGGCGCTGGTGGTGGCCGGCATCCTGCTCGGCGCCTACGCCAGCTCCGGCGCGGCGCCGATCAAGACGGTGGGCGACGCGATCGCGGTGGACCGCCCGACCCTGTTCATGTGGGGCACCCTGCTGGCGCTCGGACTGGGCGGCGTGCTGCTCATCTCGGACCGTTCGGTGGAGCCGGGTGGCGCGTTCGTCACCGACTCGCCGATCCCGGCCGGCACCCCGCAGGACCGGATCACCGCGAGCCGCACCGGGATGCAGACCGAGGTGCTGCCGCTGACGCTGTTCGCGCTCGGCGGGATGATGACCTTCTGCGCGTCGAACGACCTGCTCACCATGTTCGTCGCGCTCGAGGTGCTGAGCCTGCCGCTGTACCTGCTCAGCGGGATGGCCCGGCGCCGGCGGCTGCTGTCCCAGGAGGCGGCGGTCAAGTACTTCCTGCTCGGCGCGTTCGCCTCGGCGTTCTTCCTCTACGGGTTGGCCCTGCTGTACGGCTACGCCGGCTCGGTGAAGCTGTCCGACATCGCGGCCGCGTCGGCCGCCTCGCAGCGCTCCGACACGCTCCTGTTCGGCGGGCTGGCACTGCTGATCATCGGCCTGCTGTTCAAGGCCTCCGTCGGCCCGTTCCACACCTGGACCCCGGACGTCTACCAGGGTGCTCCGACGCCGGTCACCGCGTTCATGTCGGCGGCCACCAAGGTCGCGGCGTTCGGTGCCATCCTGCGGGTGCTCTCGGTCGCCTTCGGGGACACCCGGTGGGAGTGGCGCGGGGTGCTGTGGGCGGTGGCCATCGTCTCGATGGTGATCGGCGCTGTGATCGGTCTCACCCAGACCGACGTCAAGCGGATGATCGCCTACTCCTCGGTGGCGCACGCCGGGTTCCTCCTGATCGGTGCGATGTCGATCACCGCGCAGGGCCTGTCCGGCACGATGTTCTACCTGCTCACCTACGGCTTCACCACGCTGGCCGCGTTCGGCGTCGTCAGCCTGGTGCGCGACGGCAACGGCGAGGCCACCCACCTGTCCCAGTGGGCCGGGCTGGCCAAACGTTCACCGATCACCGCCGGGGTGATGGCGTTCCTGCTGCTCGCCCTCGCCGGCATCCCGCTGACCAGCGGATTCACCGGAAAGTTCGCGGTATTCTCAGCCGCGATCGCGGACGGTATGGCGCCGCTGGTGGTGATCGCGCTGATCGCCAGCGCGGTGGCCGCGTTCTTCTACCTGCGGGTGATCGTGCTGATGTACTTCAGTGAACCGGCCGCCGACGGCCCCACCGTGACGGTGCCCGGGGCGTTCACCACGGCCGCCATCACGCTGGGCGTACTGATCACTCTGCTGCTCGGGGTAGCCCCTTCGTTGGCCTTGTCGTGGGCCAGTGGCGGCCCCTTCGTAAGCTGACGGGTGTGCACGGGTCGAGCGGAGCTAATCGAGTGGCCGGGGTCGAGTTCCTCGACCCCAACCTGGCCGAGGTGGTCGACAGCGGACTGGTCCGCGTCGAGGAGCTGCTACGCCGGGAGGTGAGCGGCCAGTACGACTTCGTCACGGAGACGGCGTTGCACCTGATGGAGGCCGGGGGGAAGCGGTTCCGGCCGCTGTTCACCCTGCTCGCCGGCCAGATCGGGCCCAGGGCTGACTCGCCGGACGTGGTGATCGCGGCCGCCGTGGTGGAGCTGATCCACCTGGCGACGCTGTACCACGACGACGTGATGGACTCGGCCACCATGCGGCGCGGTGCCCCGAGCGCCAACGCCCGCTGGGACAACTCGGTCGCCATCCTCACCGGCGACTACCTGTTCGCGCACGCCTCGCGGCTGGTGGCCGACCTCGGCCCGGACGCGGTGCGGATCATCGCGGACACCTTCGCCGAGCTGGTCACCGGTCAGATGCGGGAGACCAGGGGCCCGCGTGCCGGCGAGGACCGGGTCCAGCACTACCTCACCGTGGTGGCCGAGAAGACCGGTTCGCTGATCGCCACCGCCGCCCGGTACGGGGCCATGTTCGCCGGCTGCCCACCGGAGCAGGTCGCCGCGCTGCGCCGGTTCGGCGAGATCATCGGCACCTCGTTCCAGGTGTCCGACGACGTGATCGACATTGCCTCGCCGCCGGAGGACTCGGGCAAGACCCCGGGCACCGACCTGCGGGAGGGCGTGGCCACCCTGCCGATGCTCTATGCGGCCCAGCAGAGCGGCCCCGGCGCCGAGCGGCTGCGTGCGCTGCTTGCCGCCCCGATCACCGACGACGGCTTGGTGACCGAGGCGCTGGAGCTGCTGCGGGCCAGCGACGGGCTGGAGCGGTCCCGCGACATGCTGCGGAAGCAGGCCACCCAGGCCCGCGACGAGCTGTCCGCGCTACCCGACTGCTCGGCACGGGACGCGCTGGCCTCGCTCACCGTGTTCGTGGTGGACCGGACCGGCTGAGCGGTTCGCCTTCGACCGCCGCGGTCCCACCCCGGTTGCGCCACAGGTCCACGGTGAAGATCGCCAGCGCGACCCACACCAGGGCGAAGCAGGCGAGCTCACCAGCCGGCATCGGTTCGCCGTTGACCAGTACGCCCCAGAGGAACTGCAGGCTCGGCGTCAGGTACATCAGGGTGCCGACGGTGGCCAGCGGGATGCGGCGGGCCGCCGCGCCGAACAGCAGCAGGGGGATCGCGGTGACCGGACCGCCGGCGATCAGCAGCGCGGTGTGCAGTGCGCCGTGCCCGAACGAGGCATGGCCGGTGCTGCCCAGCCAGATCAGATAGCCGGTGGCGATCGGGCCGAGCACCAGTGCCTCGGCGGTGAGGCTGGCCGTCGCCGGCAGCGGGATCGTCTTCTTGAGCAGCCCGTAGATGCCGAACGAGGTGGCCAGCGCGAGCGCCAGCCACGGTGGCCGGCCGTTCTGCACGCTCAGCATGACCACCGCCACCGAGGCGATGCCGAGCGCGACCCACTGCCAGGTGCGCAGCCGCTCGTGCAGCACCAGCACCCCGAGCAGCACGCTCAGCAGCGGGCTCATGAAGTAGCCGAGCGAGATCTCCACGACGTGGTGGATGCCGACGCCGTAGATGAACAGGCCCCAGTTCACCGCGATCGCCACCGCCGCCGCGCCGGCCATCAACCAGCCCCGGGCGGACAGTGCGCGCAGCAGCCGCCAACTCCGCAGGACGGTCAGCACGACCGTCATCAGCACCATCGTCCAGGCGATCCGCTGGGCCAGGATCTCCACCGCGCTGGCAGGCTCGAGCAGGCCCCAGAACGCCGGGAACAGGCCCCACACGGCGTAGGCGGCCACCCCGAGGGCGACGCCCCGGCCATCCACCCCGGTGGCGTTCGGCCCGGTGGCGTTCGGCCCGGTGGCGTTCGGCGCAGCGGGGTGAGGCGCGGTGCCGCCGCGGCCATCCAGGCTGGTCAACCGGTTCGAACTGAGCCCGGGCGTGATACCCGGCTCGACTGGATAAGGCCCCGATGCATCCGGCACGGCCCTATCCGAACATAACGGTGGCGGTCCTGTCGCGCGGGTTGTGGGGGATTTCTCCTGGTCGGTGGTGCTTTTTCGGCGGAACTGCTCCGGACTGCCCCCAAACGGGTCGGTGCGGTTGGCCGCACAGTCGTGGCCTGTTGACGATCTTTCTGTGATTATCGTGCGTGGATCGTGCCGATCGGCACCGTTGACGTGGGGCGGACGTCGGGCGCCGCGTAGCGGGTGCGGAGGAGGACAGGGCGATGGCAGCGGTCTTGGCGGGTGGCGCAGTCCTGCCGGCGGTGATCGTGGCCGTCGTCGTGGTGGTCGTGGTGGCGGTGATCTGGCTGCTGGTGCGCGGCATCTCGACCCGCCGGGATCAGGTCGCCGCGCCGGCCTCCCCGCCCGCCCGCGGGTCGACCCCTTCCCCCGGCGCGGCCTCGCCGGTAGACCCGGCCCCGGCGGCCGAGTCGGGATCACCCGCTGAACCGGTATCACTTGCTGAACCGGCGAGCTCCGCTGAGTCGGCGCCGACGTCGGAGCAGCACGCTGGGCCGCCGTCGGAGCGGGCACTGAAACTGGTCCCGCAACCGCCCGCCGGAGCCGCTCAGGACCAGCCGGCCGGTGCGGGATCGGTGCCGGCCGAGCCGGGCGCGGCGACGTCGGCCCCAGCCGAATCGAGCTCACCGGAGCAGACCCCGGAGCAGAGCGACCTTCCGCACGGGCACGGGGCCCCCGAGGGGTCGGCGGCGGCGGAATCGGCTGAGGAATCGGCGGTGGAATCGGCCGCGGAATCGGCGGTGGCGTCGACCGGCGGCGCGGCGGCCGAGGGCACGGCGGATGACCCGGCGGTCCTGGCCGACCGCTCCACGGTCGTGCCTCCCTCGGAGCCCACGCCGGCGGTTGCCGCCTCGCCAAGCGCCGACGAGTCGGTGTCTGACGAGTCCGTGCCTGACGAGTCCGTGCCTGACGAGTCGGTGCCTGAGGAGTCGGTGCCTGAGGAGTCGGGGGCCGGCGAGCCGAGCGCTGGCGCGAGTGGCGCACCGAACGCAGTGGTGGGCAGCGGGTCGGGGGCCGAGACGGCCACCGGGCCAGGCCCCGAGCCGATCGGGTCGGCCGTTGAGACCGGCACCGAACCGGGCATTGAGGCGGACACCGAACCGAGTAGAGAACCGGGTACTGCCGCGGGTAGCGAGCCGAGCAGAGAACCGGGCACTGTCGCGGGTAGCGCGGGCACTGCCACGGGTAGCGAACCGGGTACTGCCGCGGGTCGCGAGCGGGGCACCGGATCGGGCACTGCCGCGGGTAGCGAGCCGGGCAGCGGATCGGGCACTGATCCGGTCAGCGCGGCCGGCACCCAGCCCGCCGCGGATGGGGAAGGCGAGCGCCAACCCGAGCCCGACACGGCGCGGCCGTCGTGGCTCGGCGGAACCGGTTCCGACTCCGCGCTCGCCGCACTGGATTCCGGCCGCTTCGTGACCAGCCTTCCCGGGTCGGCGGGCCCACCGGCGCGGCGGCCGGGCACCGCAACGCCGGCACAGACAGAACCCGCCGCGTCCGGGGCCGCCGAGGCGACCGCCACCGCCGATGGCACGCACAGTGCTGAGAGCACCGGACCGGACGCTGAGACGGCCACCGGGCCCACTGGAGCAGGCGAAGGTGCCGGACCGCCCGGCGAGTCCACCGGGGCCGTCGAGGCCGCTGAGGCGCACGGCGAGGGCACCGAGACCGCTGAAGCCGTCGGGGTCACGAAGCAGACCGCCCCAGCCGAACCCGCCCCAGCCGAACCCGCCCCAGCCGAACCCGACGCAGCTGCACCCGACGACCACGCCGCATCCGAGGAGGCTGCAGCCACCCGAACCTCCCCGGTGCCCGCGCCGGTACCGCTCTTCGAGCCCGAGCCCGAGCCCGAGCCCGAGCCGGGGTCTGAGTCCGAGCCCGAGCCAGAGTCCGATTCCACGCCAGAGTCCGAGCGCGCGTTGGACACCGACCCGGAGCGCGGGTTCACGCCGGTGCCCGAGCCCGAGTCGATGCCCGCGGCAGAGGCAGAGCCGCCCGCGGCACTTGAATCGGAGGCAGCGCCGGAGCCGGACGGAGCGTCGGAGCCGGAGGCAGCGTGGGAGCCGGACGGAGCGCCGGAGCCGGAGGCAGCGTCGGAGCCGGACGCAGCGCCGGAGCCGGACGGAGCGCCGGAGCCGGACGGCGGGCGCAGGCCGGAGTCCACGCCCGAGCCGGAGTCATGGCTGGAGTCCGAGTCAGCTCGCGAGTCCGATTCCACGCCCGGTCCGGACCGGGAGCCCGTGCCTGAGTCGGAGCCCGTGCCTGAGTCCGGGACCGGCCCGGAACCGGTGTCGCTCTTCGAGCCCGAGCCGCCGCCGTTCCCCGGCGCCGCGCACTCGTTGCCGGACGGCTCCGCGCCGACACCGGACTACCGGGTGAAGGTCAACCTCGCGGTGCGGCGGTACTACACCGACGACTCGCCGTACTTCGCCCGCACCGCGGCACAGGTGTGGTTCCGAACCGTCGCGGACGCGGAGGCGGCCGGCTTCAGCGCCTCGGACTGACCTCGAGATCAGCTCGCCACGACACGGCCACGCCGGGTTCGGCCGCCGAGTTCAACCGTGGTCGGGTCCTGATCATGATCAAACCCTGCTGAGGTTGCGTTGATCTTCACCTGACGAAGCCCAGCGCCTGACGCAGCCCAGCGCCTGACGAAGCCCAGCGGCTGACGCAGCCCAGCGACTGGCATAGCCCAGTGACTGGCATAGCCCAGCGGCCACCCGTGACGGTCCTCGACCAGTGGCCCCGGTCGCGCTGACGGTCCCGACTCGAGGCCGCCGCTCGCCACTCCAAATGATCAACAGAAAGGCCGCGAATTGTACAACTCGCGGATGTCCAGGTCTATGGCCGAATCGGTAGTGGCTCGCCGGATTGTGTCGACAGAGTGCCGCGATATCCGCTGTTGACGTCACATTGGTTATCGAATTCTGTGATCGCGCACTATTGAACCCCCTGATCTGACTGTACCGTTCTGTCATCAATTCACCCGATAGGGGAGGCGGTGCGCGGTGACCGATCTTCAGGCAGTGCCGCCAAGTGATGTCGACGAACCAGCCGGCAAGGGCCTCAAGGGCGGTGCCCTTGGCCTGGTGTCCAGCGTCGTCGTAGGTATCGCGTCCACCGCCCCGGCCTACAGTCTCGCGGCGACCCTCGGGCTGGTCGTGGCCACCGCGAACGGCGACGGCATCGTGGGCTTCAAGGCTCCCGGCGTCATGCTGCTCGCGTTCGTCCCGATGTATTTCATTGCCGTCGCCTACGCCGAGTTGAACAGTGAGGAGCCCGACTGCGGCACCACATTCACCTGGGCCAGTCGCGCATTCGGGCCGTGGTGGGGCTGGCTGGGTGGCTGGGGGATCATCGCCGCCGACGTCATCGTGATGTCCAATCTGGCACAGATCGCCGGCCGCTACGGTTTCCTGCTCTTCGGCGCGGACGGGTTGGCCGACAGCACCTTCTGGACGACGGTCGCCGGGGTGCTGTGGATCGCCGTGATGACCTACATCTGCTATCGGGGTATCGAGGTGTCGGCGCGGCTGCAGTACGGGCTGCTGGGCATCGAGGTCGTTGTACTGGTCGCCTTCGCCATCTTCGCTCTGGCCAAGGTGTTCTCCGGTGGTGCGCCGGAGGGTTCGGTCACGCCCAGCATCAGCTGGCTCTGGCCGTCCGGGCTGTCGTTGAGCGCGATCATCCCGGCGTTCCTGCTCGCGGTGTTCATCTACTGGGGCTGGGACACGGCGGTCGCGACGAACGAGGAGTGCGACGACCCGGCCAAGACACCGGGGCGGGCGGCGATCCTGTCCACCGTGCTGCTGCTGGCGATCTACGCCGTGGTGTCCGTCTCGGCGGTCGCCTTCGCCGGCACCGGCAGTACCGGGATCGGCCTGGCCAACGCGGACAACTCCGACGACGTGTTCAAGGCGATCGGGCCGGCGGTGTTCGGCGAGAGCGCGATCGGCAAGGTGTTCGAGGTGCTGCTGCTGATCAGCGTGCTGACCTCGGCCTCGGCATCCACCCAGACCACGATCCTGCCGACCGCGCGTACCTCACTGTCGATGGGTGTGTTCGACGCCCTGCCCAGGCGGTTCGCCAAGATCCACCCCCGCTACCTGACGCCGACCGAGTCGACGGTCTGGATGGGCATCGTGTCCATCGTGTTCTACGTGGGGCTCACCCTGGTCAGCAGCAACGTGCTCGCCGACTCGATCGCCGCGGTCGGCCTGATGATCGCCTTCTACTACGGGTTGACCGGGTTCGCCTGCGTCTGGTACTTCCGCAGGACGCTGACCAGCAGCGTGCGGCACTTCGTGATGCGCGGGGTGCTGCCGCTACTCGGCGGGCTGATCCTGCTCGGTGCGTTCATCGCCGCGAGCATCCAGTACGCCGCGCCGGACTTCGGCAAGACCAAGCTGTTCGGCATCGGCGGGGTGTTCGTGATCGGTATCGGCACGCTGATCCTCGGCGTGCTGCTGATGCTGGCCTGGCAGCGCAAGGCGCCGGCGTTCTTCCGGGGCGCGACGTTGTCCAAGGTGACGCACGAGTTCGTGCTGGCGCACGAGGAGGGCATCGACAGCGGTGCCCGGCTGCCGGACTCGCACGAGGCGCTGGTCATCGCGCCCGACCTGTCCAACCTGCCACCGGGGCAGCACGCGGTGGAGGTGCGTACCGAGGGGGAGATCCGCCGGGACGAGGACGGCACGCCACCCACCGGGCGTCACTCCGCGCCTTAAAGAGCGGCCGGCCCACTCGAGGTGATCCTCGGGTGGGCCGGCCGCTGGCTGAACGGGACGCGAGTTACTCCGCCTCGACGGTCCAGGTGTCCTTGCCGCGCAGCAGCTTGCCGAGGTCGGCCTGCTGGTTGGCCTTGGCGTCGCGCACCTGCTGGCGTGCGCCGTCGTCGTAGGTCACCCGGTCGACGTTGCGGAAGATGCCGGTGACCGTGTGGCTGAGGTCCTGGTCGGACAGCCTTGACAGCGCGAACGCGAAGCTCGGGTCTGCCCGGGTCTCGTCGTGGACCACGATGGCGTCCTCGCCGACCTCGGCGATCGGCGCGACCCGCAGGCCGTAGCCGTCCTCGGTGCGGACCACGCCGTACTCGCCCTCGATCCCGAAGCGGATCGGCTCGCCGTGCTTGAGGGCGATGATCCGCTGCTTGGCGTCGTCGCCGCCCTTGCGGATCACGTCGAAGGCACCGTCGTTGAAGATCGGGCAGTCCTGGAAGATCTCCACGAAGGAGGTGCCCCGGTGCGCGGCCGCGGCGGTGAGCACCTCGGTGAGCTGGGCCCGGTTCGCGTCGATGGTCCTGGCGGCGAAGCTCGCCTCCGCCCCGAGGACCACCGACAGCGGGTTGAACGGGTGGTCCAGCGAACCCATCGGCGTCGACTTGGTGATCTTGCCGATCTCCGAGGTGGGCGAGTACTGGCCCTTGGTCAGCCCGTAGATCCTGTTGTTGAACAGCAGGATGGTCATGTTGATGTTGCGGCGGACCGCGTGGATCAGGTGGTTTCCGCCGATGGACAGCGCGTCGCCGTCGCCGGTGACCACGAAGACCGACAGGTCCGGGCGGGTCACCGCGAGCCCGGTGGCGATCGTCGGGGCGCGCCCGTGGATGGAGTGCATCCCGAAGGTGTTCAGGTAGTACGGGAACCGGCTGGAGCAGCCGATGCCGGACACGAACACCACGTTCTCGCGCTTGAGCCCGAGCTGCGGCAGGAAGCCACGCACGGCGGCCAGCACGGCGTAGTCACCGCAGCCGGGGCACCAGCGGACCTCCTGGTCGGAGGTGTAGTCCTTGGCGGTCTGCTTCTCGTCGGTGGTCGGGATACCGTCCAGCCCACCGAGCGTCGGCAAACCAAGATCAGTTGCTGTCACAGCAAGTCACCCTTCAGCGCGTCGGTGAAGACGTTCTGCAGCTCTTCGGCCTTGAACGGCAGCCCCGACACCTTGGTGTAGGACTTGATGTCGACCAGGTACCGACCGCGCAGCATCAGCGCGAGCTGGCCGAGGTTCATCTCGGGCAGCAGCACCGTCTTGTACCTGCGCAGTACCTCGCCGAGGTTCGCGGGAAATGGGTTGAGGTGGCGCAGGTGGGCCTGCGCGATGGACAGGCCGTCGCCCCGGACCCGCCGGCAACCGGCACCGATCGGGCCGTAGGTGGATCCCCAGCCCAGTACCAGCAGCTCGGCGTCCCCGTCCGGGTCGTCGACCTCCAGGTCCGGCACGGCTATGCCGTCGATCTTCGCCTGGCGCAGCCGGACCATCCGCTCGTGGTTCTCCGGGTCGTAGGAGATGGAGCCCTTGCCGTCGGCCTTCTCCAGGCCGCCGATCCGGTGCTCCAGCCCCGCCGTCCCGGGCACCGCCCACGGCCGGGCCAGCGTGTCGTCGTCACGCAGGTAGGGCCAGAACTCGCCGGAACCGTCGGTCGCGTTGGGCGCGGTCGCGAACTTCGGCTCGATGACCGGCAGGTCGGCGATGTCCGGCACCTTCCACGGCTCCGAGCCGTTGGCCAGCGAGCCGTCCGACAGGATCATCACCGGGGTTCGGTAGGTGACCGCGAGCCGGGTGGCCTCGATCGCCGCGTCGAAGCAGTCCCCCGGCGACCGTGGCGCGATGATCGGCAGCGGCGACTCGCCGTTGCGGCCGTACATGGCCTGCAGCAGGTCGGACTGCTCGGTCTTGGTCGGTAGCCCGGTGGACGGGCCACCGCGCTGCACGTCGATCACCAGCAGGGGCAGCTCGAGCGCCACCGCCAGACCGGTGGCCTCGCTCTTCAGCGAGATGCCCGGACCGGAGGTGGTGGTCACGCCCAGCGCGCCGCCGAACGCCGCGCCGATCGCCGAGCCGATGCCGGAGATCTCGTCCTCGGCCTGGAACGTGGTTACGCCGAAGGCCTTGTGCTTGGATAGCTCGTGCAGGATGTCCGAGGCCGGGGTGATCGGGTACGAGCCGAGGAACACCGGCAGACCGGACTGCTGGCCGGCCGCCACGATGCCGTACGCGAGGGCGGTGTTGCCGGTGATCTGCCGGTAGGTGCCCAGCTTCAGCTTGGCGGCCGCGACCTCGTAGGTGACCGCGAACGCCTCGGTGGTCTCGCCGTAGTTCCAGCCGGCCCGGAAGGCCAGGATGTTGGCCTCGGCCAGGTCGGGGCGGCGGGAGAACTTCTCCCGCAGGAACCGCTCCGTGCCCTCGGTCGGCCGGTGGTACATCCAGCACAGCAGCCCGAGCGCGAACATGTTCTTGGAGCGCTCGGCGTCCTTCTTGGACAGCCCGGTCTCGGCGAGCGCACCCTTGGCCAGGGTGGCCATCGCCACGCTGTACACCGTGTAGGCCGACAGCGAGTCGTCTTCCAGCGGGTTCGCCTCGTAGCCGACCTTGGTCAGGTTCCGCTTGGTGAACTCGTCGGAGTTGGCGATCAGGATCCCGCCCAGCGGCAGGTCGGTGAGGTTGGCCTTCAGCGCGGCCGGGTTCATCGCGACCAGTACGTCGGGGCGGTCGCCGGGGGTGAGGATGTCGTAGTCCGCGAAGTGCAGCTGGAAGGACGACACACCCGGCATGGTTCCGGCAGGCGCCCGGATCTCCGCGGGGAAGTTCGGCTGCGTGGCCAGGTCGTTGCCGAACGCGGCCGCCTCGGAGGTGAAACGGTCGCCGGTCAGCTGCATGCCGTCGCCCGAGTCACCGGCGAAGCGGATGACAACGCGGTGACGCTGCTGTATCTCAACGTCGCGGTGCTGGCCGTTTGTCCCGTTGGACGAAGGGGAGCCGTCGCCCACTGTGGGCTGGACGGTGGTGTCCGGGATGGTCATGTGTTGTCTTCCGTCGATCGCGGATTACATACAGGTTATGCCCGAATCCAGGGTAGTACCCCGCCCGGCGACTGTCGGTCAGGACTAGTGAAAGTCACATTGGCGTTCTGGTTTCCGGAACAGTAGGTGAACGCCCGATCACTTGGCTTTCGATACCCGGGCCTTCAGCGCGGCCAGTCGCTCGGCGAAGGCCGGTGACTCGAGCGACGCGACCTGGGCCCGGATCTCGACCTCCACCGCGTCGCGCTGGCTGGCCTGGGTGGCGGTCACCCGCATCGTGCGCTTGGTGGTGATCACCAGGTCCTTCGGCGCGTCGGCCGCTCGGGCGGCCAGCTCGACCGCCGTGGCCAGCGGGTCCTCCACCGCGCGCCACACCAGACCGGTCCGCTCCGCCTCCTCGGCACCCAGGTTCTCGCCGAACAACGTCACCGCCGCCGCCCCCTGCGGGCCGAGGATCCGGTGCGCCATCCAGGTGTAGCCGCCGCCGGGGTGCAGGCCGAGCTGCAGGAACCGGGAGTCGAAGCGCGCCTTCGGACCGGCCAGGCGGAGGTCGCAGGCCAGCGCGAGGTTCATGCCGGCGCCGACGGCCGCGCCGTTGACCGCCGCGACGGTGGGCAGCGTGCACTCCGCGACGGCGAGAAAGCCCTGGTAGATGGTGCGCAGGCCGTCGTCCTTCGACGCGCCGAGCTGGCTAAGGTCGGCCCCGGCGCAGAAGCCCGGCGGCTCACCGGTGACCACGATCGCGCCGATGCCGTCGTCCTGCTCGGCCCGGCGGACCGCCGCGACCAGGTCGGTGGCCAGGTCCACCGCCATCGCGTTGCGCCGGGCCGGGTCGGACACGGTGATCACCGCGACCCGGTCCCGCCGCTCGAAGCGGATCTCGCGGGCCGCCGGGGGCGCCCCGTCGGTCCGGGTCTGTGCCGTCTGCGTCGTTGCCGGGGCATCGTCAGCCATACCGCCATCCTCTCTCGGCGGCCGCGACCCCGCTGCCCGGGTCTGCGCTCGGGTAGCCGGTATCACGCATGGCGGCGGAACCGGCCTTGCGGCTCAGTCGTTCAACGCACAAGGATCGTGATCGGGCGGTGCGGGTTCCGCGACAGCGGCCCCTGCTCCGTCAGGAGGAAGTGAAGCGTCATGCACAACCACCACATGAACGGGCTGAAGACGGCCGTTCTACTCGGCGGGCTCAGTGCGTTGGTGCTGCTCATCGGCGCACTGATCGGCGGCCGGACCGGCCTGTTCATCGCACTGGTCATCGCGCTGGGCATGAACGGCTATGCGTACTTCAACTCCGACAAGCTCGCGCTGCGGGCGATGCACGCCCGCCCGGTGACCGAGGCGGAGCAGCCCTCGATGTACCGCATCGTGCGCGAGCTGTCGAACGCTGCGCGGCAGCCGATGCCCCGGCTCTACATCAGCCCGACCAACGCACCCAACGCCTTCGCCACCGGCCGCAACCCGCGCAACGCGGCCGTCTGCGCCACCACCGGCATCCTCGAGCTGCTCGACGAACGGGAGCTGCGCGGCGTGCTCGGCCACGAGCTCTCGCACGTCTACAACCGGGACATCCTGATCTCCTGCGTCGCCGGCGCGCTGGCCTCGATGATCAGCTTCATGGCGAACATCGCGATGTTCAGCTCTTTCTTCGGCGGCGACAGCGAGGATCGGCCCAACCCGCTGGCGCTGTTGCTGGTCTCGCTGGTCGGACCGATCGCCGCGGCCGTGGTACAGATGGCGGTCAGTCGCTCCCGCGAGTACCAGGCCGACGCGAGCGGCGCGCTGCTCACCCGCGACCCGCTGGCGCTGGCATCCGCCCTGCGCAAGCTGCAGCGGGGCACCCAGCTGGCGCCGTTGCCGCCGGAGCCGCGGCTCGTCTCGCAGTCGCACCTGATGATCGCCAACCCGTTCCGGCCCGGCGAGGGGATGGCCAAGCTGTTCTCCACCCACCCGCCGCTGGAGGACCGCATCCGCCGGCTGGAGGAGATGGCCCGGCGGACTTAGGGTGGCGCTACGTGGACGGGGCTAATTGGGTCGACGGGATGCGGCGGATCGACGACGGTGGCCCGGTGGCCGACTACGAAGTGGACGACGACCCGAACCGCCTCGACCTGGACGCCGTCTGCGGCTACCTGACCACCGAGGTCTACTGGGCGCGGTGGCGCACGGTCGACGTCGTCAAGGAGCAGATCCGCACCGCGTGGCGGGTCGTCGGGGCGTACGCCGCAGACGGTTCGCAGGTCGGGTTCGCCAGGGCGTTCAGCGACGGTTTCGCGATGGCCTACCTGGCCGACGTGTATGTGCTCGACGAACACCGGGGCCACGGGTTGGGCAAGCGGATCGTCCAGCACATGATCGACGACGGCCCTGGCTCGAAGTTCCGCTGGACGCTGCACACGTCGGACGCGCACGGGCTGTACCGGCAGTTCGGCTTCGGTGAGCCCGACTCCTCGTACCTGGAACGCCCGAGCTCCCAGGGCTGACCGCGAGTCGGGGTTTCTGTCAGCGCGAGTCGGGGATTTTGGCAGCGCGAGTCGGGCCGCTCAGCCGGTGGCGCCGGCGGCGAGCGCGATCGCCATCACGTACTCGCCGTAGCGCGAGTTGCCGAGCTTGGCGCCGAGCGCGTAGCAGGCGTCGGCGTCGATGTAGCCCATGCTCAGCGCGATCTCCTCGAGGCAGGCGATCCGGATGCCCTGCCGGTGCTCCAGGACCTGTACGTACTGGCCGGCCTCGAGAAGCGAGTCGTGGGTACCGGTGTCCAGCCAGGCGAAGCCCCGGCCGAGGTCGATCAGGGTGGCGGTGCCCCGCTCCAGGTAGGTGCGGTTGATGTCGGTGATCTCCAGCTCGCCCCTGGCCGACGGCTTGATCTGTTTGGCGATCTCCAGCACGTCGTTGTCGTAGAGGTACAGCCCGGTGATCGCCCGGTTCGAGCGCGGCTGGGCGGGCTTCTCCTCGATCGAGATCAGCCGGCCGCAGTCGTCCGACTCGCCGACGCCGTAGCGGCCGGGATCGGAGACGGGGTAACCGAAGAGCACGCAGCCGTCCAGCTCGCTGATGCTGCGGCGCAGCTGGTCCGGGAAGCCGGGGCCGTGGAAGATGTTGTCCCCGAGCACCAGCGCGGCGCTGTCGTCGCCCACGTGGTCGGCGCCGATCAGGAACGCCTCGGCGAGCCCGTTCGGCTGCGCCTGCTCCGCGTAGGAGAGGTTGATGCCGAGCTCGGTGCCGTCCCCGAGCAGCCGCTTGAACTGCGGCAGGTCGGCAGGTGTGGAGATGATCAGGATCTCCCGGATGCCGCCGAACATCAGCACCGAGAGCGGGTAGTAGATCATCGGCTTGTCGTATACGGGCAGCAGCTGCTTGGACACCGCGCCGGTGACCGGATACAGCCTGCTGCCGGACCCGCCGGCGAGAATGATTCCCTTCATCGCCGCCCAACCTAGCGGCCCGGCGTCCCGCACGCGTCGTATGAATTCGGTACTACTCGCTCAGCCGGGTTCGGACACGTCGGCGGTCAGCCGTCGGGCCAGCTCACGCACGGCGGTGCGCAGCTCGTCCGGACTGTGCACGGTGAACCGCCAACCGAGCCCGGCGAGCATCGTGGCCATCCCGTCCAGGTGCTCCGCGCGAGCGCGCAGCAGGGTGCCGCCGGGCCGCGCCTCGAGCGTGCCGGCGGTTCGGGGCAACCGGGCCCGCACCTCCTCCGCCGGCGCGTGCAGCAGCACCTCCACCGCCGTCGCCCAGGGCACCGCGGCAATGCTCGCGACCACGGTGCCCACCGGGTCGAAACCGGCCGGCGGGGCGGTGCCGGCGCCGACCTGACGCACCGACGCGATCCGGTCCAGCCGGAACGTGCGCACGGCGCCGCGCAGCTGGTCGTGGCCGGTGACGTACCAGCGCCCGGCGTGGACGACCAGGCCGAACGGGTCGAGCTCGCGCTCGCTCGCGGCGCCCGACCAGGAGGTGTACTCCAGGCGCACCCGGCGGCGGTCGCGGGTCGACTCGCCGAGGGTGAGCAGTACGTCGGCGGCCGGCGCACTGGCCGCCACCCGGGCCGAGGCGGAGAAGCCGAGCGTGTCGGCGACCGCCCTGGTGCGCGCGCGCAGCTCGGCCGGCAGCACGCGGTCGATCTTGGCCTGCGCACTGTGCATGGCGGGCGCGGCGGTGTGCAGACCGGTGCGCTCGGCGGCGAGCAGCCCGAGCACCACGGCCACCGCCTCGTCCCCGGTCAGCATCAGCGGCGGCAGCTTGTA
The DNA here is from genome assembly GCF_052566575.1 of Pseudonocardia sp. Cha107L01. Lineage (NCBI taxonomy): Bacteria > Bacillati > Actinomycetota > Actinomycetes > Pseudonocardiales > Pseudonocardiaceae > Pseudonocardia > Pseudonocardia sp. Cha107L01. The sequence goes on along the minus strand of NZ_CP199579.1, from coordinate 213,710 downwards.
GCCGGGCAGCAGCCGGTAGCCACCGTGCCGGCCGCGGCCGGCCACCACGGGCACGCCGAGGCTCTCCAGGGCGGCCAGGTGCCGGCGCACGGTGCGCGGGTGGATCTCCAGCCGGGCGGCCAGCTCCGGACCGGTGAGCCCGGGGCGGGCCTGCAGCAGCTCGAGCAGGGCGAGCACCCGGGCGGCGGACATTGCCCCATTCTGGCAGTTAATGAGGGCGGGAACTGCCCTGATTAGCTTCTAGTGTTCTCGCTATGACGACATACGTGCTGGTTCCGGGCTTCTGGATGGGTAGCTGGGCATGGGACGGTGTGGCCGCGCGGCTGCGCGCCGAGGGGCACGAGGTGGTGGCGCTGACCCCGCGTGGAGTGGCGGAGCGCGGCGCGGAAACCGACGCCACGATCGAGACGCGGATCGCGGACCTGCTCGACACCCTGCGGGAGCACCGCGACGTCGTGCTGGTCGGGCACAGCGGGGGCGGCCTCGTTGTGGTGCCGGCGGCGGAGCGGGCCCGGGAGCGGGTGTCGCGGCTGGTGCTGGTGGACACCGGGCCGCTGCCCGAGGGTATGGCGCAGATCGACTTCGGGCCGCCCGAGGTGCGGGCCTGGGTGGAGACGCAGCTGGTCGAGAACGACGGCTGGTACCCGATGCCGACGTCGCGGCAGCTGGCCGAGATCGGGTCGAGCACCGAGGGCATCGACGCGACGACCTTCGATCTGATCCACGCCCGGACCACCCCGGAACCGGGAGGCACGGTCACCGGGACCGCCCGCCGGGGCTCGCCGGACCGGACGCTGCCCAAGACCGTGATCGCCTGCACCTTCACCGAGGCCGACGCCCGGGCGGCGATCGACGCCGGAGTACCCGCCTATATCGAGATGGGCGGCTCGGAGTGGTCGTTCGTCGAGCTGCCGACCGGGCACTGGCCGATGTTCTCCGAGCCGGACGCACTGGTCGAGCTGCTGCTGGCCCAGGACCGACCGTCACCGGTTGAGGTTAGCGACACACGCTAGAAAATCACTCAACGTGATCGAGCCTTGGACCGAACTGGTGATAGAGTGATCTGTTTCACACTCGAAAGCTCTTATCAACTCAGTTCGGACGACAAAGGGGTCGGAATGGCCGGTTTGGTGATCAAGAGCCTGAGCAGTCCAGAGGAAGTCAGGCCGTTCAAGGACGGGATGGGGCATCTCGAGTTGGTTGATCTCGAGGCCGGGGGTGTCGGGCGCGCTACCTTCCAGCCGGGCTGGCAGTGGTCCAAGCACGTGAAGCCCATCGCCGGGACCGACAGCTGCATGGCGGCCCATGTGGGCTACGTGATCTCGGGGCAGATGACGGTCCGGATGGATGATGGCGAGGAAGCCACGTTCGGTGCGGGTGACTACATGCGGTGCCCGCCCGGTCATGATGCCTGGATCGTCGGGAACGAGCCCTGCGTCGTGATCGACTGGCAGGGATTCGCGGACTACGCGAAGGGCTGATCGGCTCGGGCCGACGGACCCCGGGCGCGGCCTTGATCGGTGGCGGCCGCGCTCCGGCATGCATCTCCGGCGCGGGTCAGGGCGGTAGGAGGCGTGGCCTGTATCTGTAGTTCGTGAACTGCGTCCTACCGGCCGTCGCTGCCGTCTGTACCGGATTTGTACCCGGCCGGCCGCCGACCAGACGAGCCCGGGAGTCCGTTATGGACGCACGGGATACGGCGGTCCGGTTCCTGCTGATCGATGATCGAGCCTCCAGTGGGCCAGTCTGGACCCTGTGCGGGACTCTGTATCCGATCTTGCGACGGCCGCCGGCGCCGCGGTATCCGGCATGCCTGCTCGAACTTCTTCTTTCCCTACATGTCGTCGGGTGTCGGCGATGGCACTCTGTCGTTCTTTTGTGGGGGCAAAGTAGGGAGATGATCACTCCCTGCTGGCGGACCCGGAAAGGCGCGACGCCCACGTTCTCAGGAAGTTGTTCGCGGGGCGCGGTGAGCCTCAAGGGGTGAACTGGCCGACCGCGCCCCGCGAACCCACTTACCTGTCCTCCCGAAAGGACGGGCAGTGGCCATCTGTAATAACGACGTCCCGGACCGATAGTTGCTGCGGGTCCTGGTCAGGGCCGCATAGGGCCTCCGTACCCGGGTTCGGTCCGCGCACGTGAACAGGCGATTCCGGGCCATCGGCGATCGCGCTGATCCCGATGCGCCACCTGCCGACGATGAACGGCGTTAGGTGCAGGGCTCTGGAGTGGATTGTGGCCTCTACGCCGATGGAAACGATCGTGTCGGAGCGTCACTACCGTGTCACGAGTCGTAACCCCTGCCCATCGAGGTCGTTTGACCAAATGGTTTGCAAAGCGAATGGGTATGGCCTAGTCGCGTGTCGCAGCGACGGCGCAAGAGCTATGGCGGCGCCCGCACCGCGGCGGAAGTCGAGTTCGGAAGCGTCACGCCCACCTAGTCCGGGGGCCGTGGATCTAAGGGGGCGACCAGTGTGAGGTGCGACGCCGGTGCGCCGCCCGCCAGGAGCGCTTCCGTCCCATGCAGCGAACGTCGAAGCTACCGCGGGGGCATTGTCCCCCATCTCATCTCGAACGGTGACCTGTCATCCGAGGTCAGATGCGCCGGAACCGGGCAGCGATTGATCAACAACTTGCCGGTGTCCTGGACATCGGCGAAGACCTACAGAGATGAAGGCTAGGGGGAGTTGATGGCTCACACGACGAGCCGTGGCAGCGCGCGGGGGGTGCGCCTTGCCGCAGCGGTCTCGCTGGCCCTGGTGGTGGCGGCGGTGACAGCGGCGTGTGGCAGTACGGCTCCCGCGCCTCCCACGTCGACGGTGCAGCGCGGGCAGGTGTCGACGAAGGTCTCGGCCTCCGGTGCGTTGGCGTCCGTGAGCTCGCAGAACCTGGGGTTCGCCCAGGCGGCTCAGCTGATCGAGCTGGACGTCAAGGTCGGCGACGTTGTTCGTGCGGGTCAGGTGCTGGCCCGGGAGGACCCGTTCAACTTCCAGCAGTTGCTCAACCAGCAGCAGGCGCAGCTCAACCAGCAACAGGCGATCCTGGACCGGCTCGTGCACTCGCCCACGGTGCACGGTGACCACCGCACCCTCGACCAGGCGCAGAAGATCCTCTCGAAGACCAAGAGCAACAGCGACGCGATCCACGAGCGGGACGAGAACGCGGTCCATCGGGCTGAGGTGGCCCTGGACTTCGCCCAGGTGCAGTTGCGGCAGGCTCAGGCCGCGTTGCGAAAGTGTGAGGCAACCCCGCCGCCGGCTACGTCAATGATACCCGCCCCCACCACGAGTTCCCCCGGAACGTGCACCTTGGACACCACGCACACCACGTTGCAGGCGGATCAGACTGCGGTCGGCACGGCCCAGGGGAACCTGATCACGGCGAAGACGAACTACGACCAGGCGAAGAAGACCCTCGAGGTGGACGACACGGCGTCGCGGATCTCGGTGGAGAACGCGCGGCAGAGTGTGGTGTCGGCGCGTAACGCGGTGGACTCGGACAGCTCCGACCGCGGCCCGAACATCGCCGCGCAGGCCGCCCTGGTGGCCAACAGTGTGGCTCTGGTGGCCAACGCGCAGCGCAACCTGAACGACACGGTGCTCTACGCACCCGTCGCGGGCACGGTGTCCTCGATCACCGGTGCGGTGGGTGAGTTCCTGGGTGCCGGTGGCGGTACCAGCGCCCTCGCGCCAGGTACGGATGCGGCGATCCCCGGCGTCGGCGCGGCGGCCACCAGTGACCAGTCCTCGGCTGGTTCCTCCGGTGCCCCCTCGGCGACCCGCCCGGGCGGATCGGCGTTCATCGCGCTGAACAACATCAACACCTTCCAGGTGGTCGTCCCGTTCGAGGAGTCGGACGCGGCGAAGGTGGCACCGAACCAGAAGGTGCAGGTCAGCTTCGACGCACTGCCGGACCTGACCCGCGACGGCACCGTGTTGTCCGTCGCCCCCGGTGGTGTGGACATCTCCGGTGTGACGAACTACTACGCCACGATCCTGCTCACCGACAGCGACCCCCGGCTGCGTACCGGCCAGACCGCCGAAGCCGGCGTCCTGGTGGCAGACCTGGAGAACGTGCTGGTGGTGCCGAACTCGGCGGTCATCAAGCAGGGCGGGCGGTCCTTCGTCAACGTCCCAGGACCGGACGGCAAACCCCGCCAGCAGGAGTTCCAGCCAGGTCTGGTCGGCGACGACAACACCCAGGTGCTGTCCGGCCTGACCGAAGGCCAGCAGATCCAGCTGCCCCAGGCGACCGTCTCCGGCAGCCCCAGCGGCGGCGGCGGCGCCGGCGGCGGCGGTGGCGGTGGCGGCGGTGGAGGCCGCGGCGGCGGCTGACCCCACCTGAGCGCAGGGCGAACGAACGACCCCGCTTCGGTCACACGATTTCGTGGAACCGACGCGGGGTCGTTTGCTGCGGTCATGGCTTTGCCGTCTGCGCTTCCACCGACCGCGCAGTTGGATCTGAGGATCGTCGGCGTAACAGTGTGCGGCCCAGGTCCCCCGAAAAGTTGAGGCCTACGCTCTCCGGACTCGAAGCTACGGCACCGTACCCTCGCTACCCCTTTAGCCAGATCGTCGGCCCGACAGCAGAGGCAGAGGACCCTGCGGGGCGCCTGCCATGCGAGTGAGCGCAGTCATACGAATTTACGCCGCCGTACTTGACGCAGCCATTGGGCTTAATGCCATACGAGTTGACGCCACCATACGAGTTGGCGCCACCATACGAGTTGACGCCACCGTATGAGTTGACGCCACCGTATGAGTTGACGCCGCCACCTGAGTTAGCGCTGCCGTTCTCGACGCTCAGAATGGGTGCCGCGCCGGTGGCTCCCGTCTCAGCTGCCGTGCCAGCGAAGTCACCCCCTCGGCTGTGGCCCGTACCGGCTAACCCACTGACAGCCGAGCCCGAGACAGACTTGGCCGCAGCGAGCACGTTCGGTGCGCTGATCGGGGCAGCGGACGCAGTGCCCGTAGCGAGGGCAAATGACGCCACCGGCACGAGAGCCGTAGCCGCCAGCCGCTGCCAAATACGACGACCCATCTGGGTGTCCTCCCCGCTGGGGAGGCTGCCAGCTCGCAGCGCTGGCACGGTCGACCAGCTGAGCCGATCGCCATGACCACCCTGGTTACCAGGATAGTGATCTGCCCTGAGAGCCGGGTGTGGATATGGAGGCGAACCGGCAGCCGCGAGCCGGCCAACGCAGCCGAGGCGCTTGCGCGATCCTGGCCGCGCAGAACCTCTGACTATCCGCGGGGGGCGAGTTGCACCGAGAACGAGCCACGCAGTGCCGTGCCCACCCGAGCTGACCGCGCTACTCCGCGAACTGTTTCACGGTGTGCGGAGAAGCCTGGCGGCCGCGAGTCGCCCTCCAGCCGTGGAGCGCCGCTGCCGCCCCATGCGACGCGTACCGCCCGTGTGCCGGGCGTGCCCGTGCTGACGCTCCTAGTCGTCGCTATCGGAGTCGTGGTCGTGGCCGTGCTGCCCATTACCGGGCTCGCCCGTGGCGCCGGTTACCGGAGCGGGGGCTGTGGCGGTATTTGCCGTGGGTGCGGTGGTACCGCTGCTCCTGGCGGTGCCCGTGCTGACGCTGCTTCTCTTTGCGCCGCTGGTTGTGCTCGTGCCGCTGGCTGCACTCGTGCCGCTGGTCGCACTTGTGCCGGAGGTGGTCCCGGTCGTGCTGGAGGAGCCACCACCACCTATGCCGACGCAACCGTTCTTGTCTCCGTACGGATTACCGCTGCCGTAGATGTGGCTGTAGGGGTCGGAGTTCGGGTTAGCGCTTGCGCCACCCGACGATGCGTTGCTGGCGGTGTGGTTCGGGTTGAGCGGTTGCTGTGCGCTTGGACTGTTTCTGTCTTGGCCGAGGCTGTGCGGGGACCCGTAGTCGAACGGGCAGTCGCTGCGAGCAATTCCGCTTGCTTGCGACGGTGCACCGTGGACGACCGTCGGTGAGACGGGTGGCGTCTGTGCGGACGCGGTGCCGGTCGCGATAGCCACGGCGGCCACTGCAACCGTCGCGGATCCGACAGTGAGGCGAAGGATTCGGTTCACCCGGTCCCTTCGTTCCAGGGCGTGTCGGATCTGACGACTACCCGAAGTGACTGGCCCTGCCGTCGGCGCGCGATGCATCGTTGACCTCTCGTCTGTCCACGCCGCGGCCAACCCGGCTACCGCAACCAGGTCGACCTGCATGGGTTACGCAGCTAGTCGTGCTCTCGATCGAGTAGAGCTACCTATTGGAGGTCAACGAGCACTGCACCGCGGGGAATCGGCTGATCACACTGCCGGGTATCGCAAATGTTGCGTCCGGGCACGGGGCGTGGACCGTCACTGTCCGTGACCAATGAGGTGCACACCTGGAGTCCGACCTGACGGTCGTGACCTGCTCAGGCTCGCGATAACCCCATGCGGCTAGACCGCCGCCGGCTTGGTCAGGCTTGCCCCCGTGCTGTGACCTGGTAGCCCTCGCCTCCGCCACTACTTCGCCACCGTCCTGATCTTCGGAGGAGCCAATGTCAAGACGGTCCAGCTCGCCATGGGCCACACGACGCCGACCGTGACACTCAACATCTATGTCGGCTTCTGGCCGGACGTAGTCGACCAGACCAGAACCCTCGTCGAGTCCGCACTGGGTTGTACCCGGCAGGGGGCTGGTCGAGAATCCGCAGGTCAGGGGCTATGCGTTACCTGTAGTTCGTGAACTGCAGCGCGATGCCGAAGTCCTTGCCCTTGAGCAGCGCGATGACGGCCTGCAGGTCGTCCTTCTTCTTGCCCGATACCCGGAGCTGGTCGCCCTGGATCTGGGCCTGCACGCCCTTGAGCTTCTCGTCCCGGATGGTCTTGGAGATCTCCTTGGCCTTGTCCGAGGCGATGCCTTGCACGATGGTGCCGGTGACCTTGTGGATGCGGCCGGACGGCGCAGGGTCGCCCACCTCGAACGCCTTGAGCGAGATGCCGCGCTTGATCAGCTTCTCCTTGAACACATCGACGGCGGCCCGGCAGCGCTCCTCGGTCTCCGCCTCGATGGTCACGCCTTCCTCGCCTGACCAGCTCACTCCGGCACCGGTGCCGCGGAAGTCGAACCGCTGGGAGAGCTCCTTGGAGGCCTGGTTCAGCGCGTTGTCCACCTCCTGCCTGTCGACCTTGCTGACCACGTCAAACGAAGGATCTGCCACGTCCGTTCCCTCCGATCACCGAACCCGTTGCGATCGCCCTCGACCGCTGCCGTATCCTCTATGATGCGAGTTCACCCCGGTGATGCGCACCCCGGCAGGTTGCCCGAGCGGCCAATGGGAGCGGACTGTAAATCCGTCGGCTTACGCCTACGAAGGTTCGAATCCTTCACCTGCCACCAGGGCGCAAACGGCCCCTGACCAGCGGAGACGCGGTCAGGGGCCGGTTCGCTTTGTCCGGCTCCTGCAGTGTCCCACCTTGTCCCACGGCGACCTGGGTTTTCCCGCCCCGTGTGGACTATCTGTGGACTTGTGGTCGCTCAGATCGTGCTGGTCAGGTTCGAGAGACGACGAGGACCGGGGCCGGAAAGCTGATCAGGACCTGACGTCAAGCGTCAGGTGGAACCACGACGTCAAGCATCAGGCGGGACTCGACAAGGCGGGATGCGCTTTGCGATCCGCTTTGTGATCTGCGACGCGACGTCTCTTCGCTGCCGAATCTGCCTTTAGAGGATCAAGCGCGCCGCCTCCGTCGGCGCGGGCCGGCTTCGCCGGCCCAGCATCCAACAATCACCCGCAGGCCAGCTGCTCCGACTCCTAGGCTAACGACAGGTAGCCAATTGCGCGGGACTAGCTGGCAGCCGTCCGACACCATGAGCAGCAGCATGCATTTGAGCGAGGTCGCGACGTCGGTCGACCGGTCGCCTCGACCCTCGCCGATGCGGCCGCCCCGAAGAGTTGAGACGCTGACGTCACGAGGGGACCGGAGCTCCACCATGAGCAACAGCAACTACCTGTTCGACAACGCAGCCTCGGAAGCCAGGCAACGCTTTGGCGCCCTCTCCGCACTCTTCGACCCAACAACGTTCCGGCACATCGAGGCTCTCAACATCGGCCAAGGGTGCCGATGCTGGGAGGTTGGCGCAGGCGGCCCCACGGTGTCCAACTGGCTGGCCGAGCGGGTCGGAGCCAGCGGACGTGTCCTCGCCACGGACATCAACACCAGCTGGGTCTCCGAGCATCTCGATCACACCGTCGAAGTTCTCCAACACGACGTGACGCAAGACGATCCACCAGCCGGCCAGTTCGACCTGGTGCACGCCCGACTCGTCCTGAGCCACCTTCCGGCCCGAGGCAAAGCCCTGCGGCGGATGGTGGCATCGCTCCGTCCCGGCGGCTGGCTGCTCGTCGAAGACTTCGACAAGGTGATCCCGGTCAGGTGCATCGACGCCTATCTGCCCGAGCATCACCGAGCCAACAAGCTGCATGCAGGCGTGTACGCACTCCTGGCCCAACGAGGCGCCGATCTGGAGTACGCCCGCCGCCTGCCCCGAATCTTCCGCGACGCCGGACTCACTCAAGTAGGTGCGGATGCCTACCTCCCGGTGGCCATACCTGCCGGCAACGTGCTCAGCGTTGCCAACATCACCCAAGTCCGGGATGCCCTCATCGAACAGCAGCTCGCAACCCAAGATGAGATCGACGCGCACGTCGCTGCGATCGCGGACGCAACGATCACGGTCGGCACACCGCCGCTGATCTCCGCGTGGGGTCAACGCGCCTGAACTCGGGCTCCGCCGAACCGGGCACCGCTTCGGAGATCGGGGGGTGGCGGGGGTGGTGATCTCCCCACGGCGCTCCCGAGGGCAGCCAGCCTCGGCCCGGCAGGGATGAACCCGCGCCGTGAGGAGATCACCACAGCACCCAGCGTGGACAGGCGAAACCCGTTTCACGGACGCATCACGGACGCAGGCAACGTCCCGCAACATCGACGCAGGTCAGTGCCCGAATGACAGCCAACTGTAAATCCGTCGGCTTACGCCTACGAAGATTCGAATCCTTCACCTGCCACCAGGGCGCAAACGGCGCCTGATCATCGGAGACGCGGTCAGGGGTCGTCCTCGTTCACGGCTCCTGCAGTGTCCCACCTTCTCCCACGGCGACCTGGGGTTTCCCACCCCTACCGCACCGGGGCCACCTCCACGACGACCGGCGCGACCTGAAACAGTCAGCCGGAATGCCTTCGCCGGCCGACCGGTCAGTCAGGCGACTGCGGAAGCTCGACGACGATCGCCGTCCCCTCGCCGGGGTGGCTGGTGACTTCGAGCGATCCGCCCAGGGCCTGCACCCGGTCGCGCAGCCCGATTAGACCCGAACCTGCGGCAGGATCGGCGCCGCCGATGCCGTCGTCGCGGATCGACAGGTGCAGCAGCGCGTCGCGCTGCTCCACGGAGACGTGCGCGTAGGACGCGTGGGCGTGCTTGGTGGTGTTGGTCAGGGCCTCGGACACGACGTAGTAGGCGGCCACCTCGATCCGGTCCGCGGGGCGGGTTTCGGTCCGGATGTCGAGTTGCACCGGGATCGCGGCGCGGCGGGCCAGGGTGCGTAGGGCCGGTGCCAGCCCGCGCTCGGACAGGATCGCCGGGTGGATGCCGCGCGCGAGTTCGCACAGTTCCTCGTTCGCCGCGGTGAGCTCGCCGGCGATCCAGCCGAGCTGGGTTCGCAGCTCGGGCAGCTGCTCGGGCACGCTGGACTGGGCCAGGCTCAGCGTGAGGCTGAGCGCGACCAGGCGCTGTTGAGTGCCGTCGTGCAGGTCGCGTTCGATGCGGCGCCGGGCGTCGTCGGCGGCCGCGACGATCCGGGCCCGGGAGGCGGTGAGCTGGGCACTGCTGTCGGCGTTCGCGATCGCGGTGCCGACCAGCTCGATGAACCCGGCCATGCGCTGGTCGCTGTCGGCTGGGAAACGCCCACGCCGCGTCCCGGCGCCGATCCCGCCCCACAGACGCCCCTCGACGACGATCGGAACCGCGACCGACGACCGGAGGCCCATCCGGCGGACGGCGGCGGCGTACTCGCCGGGAGCCTGATCATAGTCGTCGCAGCGAGCCGGTCGGCACGTGCGCAAGGCCACCGCCACGGCCACGGGCGGCTCAGGCGTCCAGCGGCTCCCCACCGGAAGCTCGGAGGAGTGTGCGCCGACGCTGGCAACGAGAGTCGTCGCGCCGTCCGGATCGAGGCGGACGATGACTGTGCCGTCGGCACCCAGGCCGCGGCTGACCTCGTCCGCAACGGCCGCGAACACCTCGGCCGGCGGCAGCCCCCGGGCAACCAGCGTGGCGACCCGGCGCAACGCGGCCTGCTCTTCGGCGACCCGGCGCAGTTCGTCGCGGCTTTCCTCGAGTTGGGCGCAGCCCTCGGCGTTCGCGATCGCGGTACCGATGAGTTCGGTGAACCCGGCCATGCGCTGTTCCGTGTCGGCCGGGAAGTGCTCGCTTCGCGTCCCGGCGCCGATCCCGCCCCACAGACGCCCCTCAACCACGATCGGAACCGCGACCCCCGACCGGATACCCAACCGGCGGATGGTGGCGTCAACGAACGCCCCAGAGGCCTGGCTGAAGTCCTCGCAGCGGGCCGCACGGCCGGTGCGCAGGGCGACCGCCAAGGCCAGCGGCGGCTCAGGCTGCCAGCGGCTTCCGACCACCACCTCGGCGGAGTGATCGCCGACGCAGGCGAGGACGGTCATCGCGCCATCGGGATCGAGGCGGGCGATGGTCGTGGCGTCAGCCCCGAGGACGTGGCCGACCTCGTGGGCAACGGCCGCGAATACCTCGGCCGGTGGCACCCCGCGGGCAACTAGCGTGGCGACCCGCCGCAACGCGGCCTGTTCCTCGGCGAGCCGGCCCAGTTCGTCGCGGCTTTCCTCGAGCTGCGCGCTGCTCTCGGCGTTCGCGATCGCGGTGCCGATGAGCTCGGTGAAGCCGACCAGGTGCTGTTCGGCGTCGGCCGGGAAACGCGTGCGCCGGGTCCCGACGGCGATCGTGCCCCACAGCCGCCCCTCGACGACGATCGGCGCCGCGACCCCTGATCGGAGTCCCAGCCGACGGAGGCGGTTGCCGTACGCGTCGGAAACTTGGCTGAGATCGTCGAGGCGAGCCGGGCGGCCCGTGCGCAGGACGACCGCCACGGCCAGCGGCGGTTCAGGCTTCCAGCGGCTCCCCACCGGGAACGCGTCGGCGGGTGCGCCGACGCGGGCGAGGATGGTGGCCGCGCCGTCGGGATCGAGGCGGACGATGTTCGTGACGTCGGCACCGAGGACGCTGCCGACCTCGTGCGCGACGGCCGGGAACACCTCGGCCGGTGGCAGCCCGTGGGCGATCAGTGTGGCGACCCGGCGCAACGCGGCCTGCTCGTCGGCGAGCCGGCGAAGCTCGTCGCGGCCTTCCTCGAGCTGCGCGCGACCCTCGGCGTTCGCGATCGCGGTGCCGACGAGCTCGGTGAAGCCGACAAGGTGCTGTTCGGCGTCGGCCGGGAAACGTTCGCGCCGTGTCCCGACGCCGATCGTGCCCCACAGACGCCCCTCAACCACGATCGGCGCCGCAACCGACGACCGGATTCCCAGCCGGCGGATGGCGTCACCGGACGCGCTGGAGGCTTGGCCGTAGTCGTCGTTGCGGGCCGGGCGGCCGGTGCGCAGAACCGCCGCCATGGCCACGGGCGGCTCAGGGTTCCAGCGGCTTCCGATCGGGAACTCGTCGGGGTGTGCGCCGACGCCGGCAACTAGAGTCGTCGCGTCGTCGGGATCGAGGCGCGCGATGAGCGTGGAGTCGGCGCCGAGGATCTGGCCGACCTCCCGCGCGACGGCCGCGAGGACCTCGGCCGCCGCTACGCCGCGGGCAACCAGCGTGGCGACCCGGCGCAGGGCTGCCTGCTCGTCGGCGAGTCGGCGGAGCTCCTCGCGGCCCTCGGCGTTCGCGGTCGCCAGGGTTTCGGCCTCACCGCGGCGCGCGGCCAAGCCGACAACCGAGCTGGCCGCACCGGCGATGAGGACGAACGTGACCAAGGCCACCACATCGTTGGGGTCGGCGACGGCGAAGTCGTCGAGCGGCGGGATGAAGTAGTAATCCAGCAGCACCGCGGCAGCGACCGCGGCAACCAGCGCCGGGACCAGCCCACCGACCAGCGCCACCACCGCGACGGCGATCAGGTAGAGCAGCGTCTGGCTGGGCACGCCCAGGACGTCACGAAGCCGGGCCAAACCCGCTGTCAGCAGGGGAAGAACGACCAGCCCGGTCAGCGCCCCGGCGAACCGGTGCGGCGGGGACAGACCCGCGGCTCGGGCAGGTGGCCGTAGTCGGGTCGCGGCGGGCTCGCGGGGGACGGTATGCACGTTGGGCTCGCTCTTCCCGTCAGGTGGGTGCGGTGACGCTGATGCCCGGTCCCGTCAGCAAACTGGTTGTCAGCCGCCACAGCCGACGCCGCACGATCCGTGCCTCGTGTTTTACTGATCCAACCGCCTGCATCGCTGTCGTCGCGGGGTTCGCCAGTGTGACCCGACGCTCCTCCCCGCCAGCTTCGCGTCGATGGCGCGCGGCGTCGCCGCGGCCAGCGCCCCTTCTCGTTCCCAGCTGACCGGCACTCCCGGTACCTGCTAGCTGCAACTGGGCGACAGGCGCGGGCAGTGCGAACGTGTGGTTGCCGAGTGCCGTGGCCGGCTCGCGGCCGCCCGCGGTAGGCCGAGGATCTCGCTGCACACGATCGGAGCGGCCGCGACGGTTGGAGCGGCGACGACGTCGGCGGCCGCATTACGGGACCACCCGGCTGGATCGGGGCGCGTTGCGGGGTTGACGCCGGAACCCGGTCAATCACCGCTCAGGCGGAATTTACGTCGGTGTCCCTTGGGTCAGGCTGGGAGGGAGGTCATGATGGCGTCGACTACGCCGTTGATCAGTCCGCCGGTGCCGAGCCGATAGCCGAATTCCTCCCAGAGCAGCAGTTCCCGCGAGAGAAGCTCGCCGACGGGCCCGGGGTAGACGCTGGTTGCGCGGAACGCGGCGGCCCGGAGTCGCATGCGTTCGTGGTGGTCGAGCCCGGGGTGGCGAGATTGGCGGATGCTGGGGTCGTTGGTGTTTGTCATGGTGTGTCGTGGGTATGGCCTGCGACGGCGATGAGATATCCGCACCGTTCGAGGAGGTCGATGTCGTATGGCACGCGGTAGAGCACCTTCTGCTCGCGGCGCGCGCCGGTGACCAGCAGCCGGCGATCTTCACCGGGATTCAAAGGATTTCCTCCATGTTGCCAAACTCGTCGTTGATGGCTGTCATAGCGCAGGCGCGAAGTGCGTCAGCGGCTTGACGGGCTTGATCGCGTGTGAGGTAGAGGCTGTGCTGGCGGACCGTGAGAGTGATGTAGGGATCTAGATCGTTCGCCTGTACTGCAAGAAGGTGCTCGCCGGTCACGGTACTGAGCTGGACCGATGCAATCATGATTTCCTCCTTCTGCGCGGCGGGCGTTAGCCTTGTAATTTCAGCTTCACCATGATTGGCCTCCGGAGCATCGCGGCCACCACCCGTTCCCAAGGGGCGGTGGCCGGAGTGCCCGACTACCCGTTAGCTGCACATGCCTCCGGTCGCGCGCTTAGGTCGCCGAAAACCGCCTTCATGCGGTCGGAGAGCGTTTCTTTTCGCCCGGGCATGCGGGCATTCCGCGTCTGGACTGGGAATTGTTTTTACCTCGGGGTGACCGCCGCGTAAGGAAGTTGGCCTGACGGCTTCATCCGGGCAGTACGTTGCCCGAGTGCAGCGGCAGCTCCGCGCGCACGGTGGTGCCTGCGCCAGGGGCGGTCTGAACGGAAAGCCGGCCGCTGAGTGCCTCGATCCGGTCTTTGAGTCCGACAAGGCCGGTCCCGCCGGACAGGTCGGCTCCGCCGCGGCCGTCGTCGCGGACTTGGACTCGCAGCACGGCGTCGGCCTCGTCGGTGTCGACCTTGACGTGGACGTGGGAGGCGTGGGCGTGCTTGGCCGCGTTGGTGAGTGCTTCGGAGACCACGTAGTAGGTGGCGATCTCGATCTGTTCGGGTAGTCGCCTGTCGATTCGCATCTGTAGATCGACCGGGACTGAGGAACGGCGGGCGAGCGTGTTGAGCGCCGGGTGTAGCCCGCCCTTGGCGAGGACCGACGGGTGGATGCCGCGGGCGAGCTCGCGCAGCTCGTCGAGGGTGCTGACCACTTCGGCGGCCACCTCGTCCAGGTGTGCCTTGAGCTCGTGGGCCTCGGGTGGCACGGCCGCCTGCACGGTGCCGCGCAGGTGCAGCGCCAGGGTCACCAGCCGTTGCTGGGCTCCGTCGTGCAGATCTCGCTCGATGCGGCGGCGGGCGGTGTCGGCGGCGGCCACGATCCGGGCCCGCGACGCGGTGAGCGCGGCCTGGGCCTCGGCGTTGGCCAGTGCGGTGCTGACCAGTTCGGTGAACCCGGTCAGCCGCGGCTCGGTATCCGCCGGCAGCGGTTCCTCGCTGGCGGAACCTACGCTGACGACGCCCCACAGCCGGTCCTCGACATTGATCGGCACGCCCACAGCAGAGCGGAACCCCCACTCGCGGGCAACGTCGGCGGGAGGTCCGCCGGCCTCGGCGTACTCGATCCTGGCCGTCCGGCGGGTCTGGAACACCAGGGTGTGCAGGTTGTGGCCGCCGAGTTCCAGGCGCAGACCGATGGGCCGAGGCCGGCTCACAGGGACTCTGCCCCAGGCGCCGACGACGGTCACCGCACCGTCCGGCTCGTAGCGGCTCAGGACGGTGAAGTCGACCTTCAGCAGCCGCCCGACCTCCGCGGTCACCGCTTCGAACACCTCCCCCGGCGCGGCCGCCCGGGCGACCAGGGTCGCCACCCGTCGCAGCGCGGCCTGCTCCCCGGCGTAACCCCGCAGCTCCACCCCGGCCTGCGCGTTGGCGATTGCGGTCGCGACCAGCTCGGCGAACCCGCCCAGCCGCGCCTCGATATCCGCCGCCAGCGGCTCCAACTGCGTGGATACCGCGCCCAGCAGACCCCACAGCCGGCCAGCGACACTGATCGGCACGCCGACCGCCGAGCGGATACCCACCGCGACGGCAATATCAGCGACCGCGCCCGAGGCGTCGGCGTAATCAATCCGCGCCGGCCGACCCGTCTCGAACACCAGCGTGGGCATGTTCCGCCCCCCGACTTCGGCTCGGGTGCCGAGGGGAATGGGGAACACGGCGTCGGTGTCGCTCCACGAGCCGACCCACGTCATCGCACCGTCCGGGTCGAGCCGGATCATGCTGCTGTAATCGACATGGAGCACCCGTCCCGCCTCGGCGGTGACCGCGGCGAACACCTCCTCCGGCGTCGCCGCCCTGGCGACCAGGGTCGCCACCCGGCGCAGCGCGGCCTGCTCCTCGGCGAAGCCACGCAGCTCCACCCGGGCCTGCGCGTTCGCGATCGCGGTCGCGACCAGCTCGGCAAACCCCGCCAACCGCTCCTCGGTGCCCGCCGGCAGCGGCTCATCACGCATGTACGCCGCCGTCACCGCGCCCCACAGCCGGCCCTCGACGCTGATCGGCACGCCGACGGCCGAGCGCAGCCCCCAGCCGTGTGCGGCGTCGGCGTCCGGGCCCGAGGCGACGCTGTAGTCGTCGATGCGCGCCGGCCGGCCCGTCTCGAACACCAACGACATCACGTTCCGCCCGCCGAGGGGTACCCGGGTGCCGAGGGGAAACGGCTCGCCGACGCCGGTGCCGCTCCACCACGTACCGACCGACACGTGCTCGCCGTCCTCGAACCGCCTCAGGATCGTGACGTCGACCTCCAGCAGCCGCCCGGCCTCCGCCGCGACCGCGCCGAACACCTCCTCCGGCGGCGCCGCCCGGGCGACCAGGGTCGCCACCCGTCGCAGCGCGGCCTGCTCCTCGGCGAAGCCACGCAGCTCCACACGGGCCTGCGCGTTGGCGATCGCGGTCGCGACCAGCTCGGTGAACCCGGCCAACCGCTCCTCGGTGTCCGCCGGCGGCGGCTGCTCGCCCATCGACCCGACAGTCATCACGCCCCACAGCCGGCCCGCGACGTTGACCGGCACCCCGACGGCGGCGCGGAGCCCGAGCGGGCGGACGATGTCGGCGGCCGGGCCGGAAGCCTTGCCGTAGTCATCGATCCGCGCCGGCCGGCCGGTGTCGAACACCAGCCGGGCCACGTTGCGCCCACCGAGGGGCACCCGGACGCCGACCGGCCCCTCGTGGCCGCTCTGGCTCCAACTGACGTAGGTCAACACGCCGTCCGGGTCGTAGCGGCACATGACCGTCAGGTCGACGGCGTGCACCCGCCGAACCTCGGTAGCGACCGCCGCGAACACCTCCTCCGGCGATGCTGCCCGGGCCACCAGGGTCGCGACCCGTCGCAGCGCCGCCTGCCCCTCGGCGAACCGGCGAACTTCCCCAGCCAACGACTCCGCCTCGCCCGCACGCCGCCGCATCCGTCCGGCCAGCACGCTGACCACCACCGCCGTCACCGCGGAGATCACCAGGATCGCCAGGATGTCCGGGTCGGTCGGCGTCAGAGCGAACATGGGAGGGAAGAAGAAGTAGTCGTCCGCCAACGCCGACATGACCGCGACAACCAGCGACGGCCACACCCCCCAGAACACCGCGACCGGCAGCACCGCCAGCACGTAGAGACCCGCCAGCGCCGACACCGGAACCACCGACTGCAGCGCCCAGACCAGTCCGGTCACCGCCGCGACCCCGACCGCCCCCGCGACGAGGCCGCCCAGCGGGCCCGGCCAACCGAATCGGCAACTCCTCACGCGGCCACCGCCCTCTTCCCCAGCGCTCGAGCTCGCCCAGGCAAGCGTGCACAATGTTTCGTCTGGTGGGCGCTGGTGACGCCGCTCCAGATGCCGTCGTTCCGCCCGCAAGCCCAGCGGAGTCGTCCGAAGCACTGCACAAGGTCCAAAGTAGCCCGACAGGGCGTACATGATCCCTGAATGGACCGCCGGACGACCAGTGGCCCCGGCTGTCGGGCTTGCCTGAATAACCGGGCGCGGCCAACCGGTCCGACGGCGGTTCGCGGACTGGCTTGCCGCGCAGGGGGTGGACCTCGACCCGGAGACGTTCACCGGTCGGCCGCCGCGCTCGGTCGTGCTGATCCCGCGGGCGCTCCAGCCGCACGCCGCCCCGGGTCGACCCCGACGTCTACACGTTCGTCGGCCCCTGCCTGGACGCACGGCCGCACCAAGCGGAGCCGGACAGGCCACTCGTGCTCGTTTCGATGGGCTCGGAGGGGCTGGCCAACGGGGTGCCGATGATCGCGATCCCGCGAGCGGTAGACCAGTTCTCCAACGCCGCGCTGCCGGGGGAGCAGCACATGCGGCAGACGTCATCGAAGAGGTGGCTTCCCTTGGTCAGGATCACATGCGCCGATAGCCCCGATGGACATGTTCATGTCGTGCATCGCTGGGCCGCCGGGTGCCATTAGTCCCGGAACCCGCTCGGGAACAAGGACGACCGCGAGACCGAGCACCAACAGCGCGACGGTCACGAAGGTCGTCGCGACCCGGCGCCACGGCAGGAGCTTCTCAACGGCGATGAGCACGGCAATCGCGGCCATCCACGGGATGCTCATCACTCCGAGCGCGAACAGTGCGGCCATCAGTGCCCAGCAGCAGCCGATGCACCAGACGCCGTGTCGCACACCCATCCGAACAGCTCCGAGCGTGCCGGGTCGCCAGTGCTCGAGCAGGAAACTGAAGGGGCCGCGGCAATGTCGCAGGCAGACGTCCTTGAGCGGGGTGAGCTGGTAGACGGCGGCCGCGACGATCACACCGCCGGCCAGCACCGGTCCGCCCCGGTCCCAGCTCAGGACGTCGATCTCGAGGGCGCGCCCGGCCTTCAGCACGACAAAGCCGACGAGCCCGGCGACAGTCCAGGCGCCTAGGTAACCGACGACGAGCAGAGCCGGTCCTATCCGCACGGCGTTGTCCCCGCGCTCGCGTCGCGCTGCCTGCAACCTCCGATACACCACGACTGTCGGCCACAACGATGGCAGCATCATCGCGGCCATCATCACCGTCCACATACCGGTGAAGAAGCCGATCGTCCCGGGGTCGGCCCCCGGGCCCGCGTCCGCGTCACCCATCCGCCAGAGCACGAGGCCCCAACACACCGCCGCGAGGACCAGCAGCGGAACGATCGTCAGAAGGCGGTCGGACCGCTGCGGCACCAGCGCCCGGGTCATCTAGCCCGACCAGGCAAAGGGAGCGGAGAACCCCGAGGTGCCCTCCTGGGACCACTCGAGGCCGAGAACGCCGACCCGTGAGCGGCCCTTCGCCACGGTCAGCTCGCTGTTGGCGGGATGGAAGACGTCGACGAGTTTGGCGGGTCGGCCGGTCTCCACGCCGAACGGCACGACGTCGTCGACCTCGACCTCGAGTGCGCCACCGGCTGTCAGCTTGTGGTTGCCGTTGCTCTCGGTGACTTCGATACGCATTCGTTCCACTCCGAGCATCTCGCCCACCAGCGGTGCGAGTGCCTCCATCGGGCCCCCGAGCTGACCGCCGAAGACAGAACCGAGCTTCTCGAGTTGCTCGTCCGTGGCCTGGTCGTCCACCACGAGCGCGAGCTTCCAGTTGCCGTCCGTCATGACCTGCGGGGCGTCTGCCACCGCCACAACGGTGCGGTCGCTGACGTCCACGTTGTCCACCGCGCCGCTGTCGACATGGAAGATCAGCACGGCGTGGCAGCGTTCGGTGTCAGCACCGGCGTCGAACGAGACCGTGCACGGGCACGGCATGTCGCAGGAACAGTTTTCGAAGTAGCGACCACGGATGGACCAGGTCATGAGCTGGCCCCCTCTCGACCGGGAGAGCCGAAAAGTCTCGTCCTGCCGATGAAGCGCGGTCAAGCCACCGACCGACCTAATCGCCGGCGGGAGCGGTCTTGACGCCTCCGTAGGTGAACGTCGCCTTCGGTCCTCCCGGTCTGAGTTGGCCGGCCGGTTGCCGCCGACGCGACGGAGTTGGGCCGAGGCCCACAACCGCAGCCGTAGCCCAGCTCCGTCGCGAGCCGATTAGCTGGGCAAGTCGACTGTGCTGCTGTGGTCGTCGCGGAAGTCGCTCTGGTTGTGCGAATTGGTGTTGTCGTGACTGTCGGTGTTCGAGTTGTTCTCGTAGTTGCTGTGTGTGCTGTCGTCGGTCTCGTTCTGGTTGGCGTACTGGTCGGCGGAGCCGTGATCGCCGGCGGCGTTGACGGAGGTGTCGCCTGAGCCGGAGTTGCGCACTGAGGTGGTGGTGTCGTTGTCGGTGTTGTTCCCGGTCGCGTCGCCGCCCACCGACACGGCGGCGCCGTCGCCGAAGTTTCCGCCGCTCAGATCGGCGGTGGTGGCGTCCCCGGAACCGAAGGCGCTGGTGTTGTCATCCCCGGTCACGGCCTGGTTGCCGTCTCCGACCACGTTGCCGTCGCCGGTGGTGACAGTGCTGTCCCTGATGTCCGCGCCGGCCGCGACCGCGCCGTCACCTGACGCGACGACAGGATCATTGTCGATCACTTGACTGAAGTCACCACCGTCAGTGTCGATATTTTGGTGCACCGAGTTGTCGATGTTCGTTTCGTTTTTCTCGATGACCTGGTAATTGTTTGTGATGTAGTTGTTGAGATAACGTCCCGCGTCCTCTCCCGATGCGTCCGGGTGGTGCGGCGGCGGGTAGTGCACTGATCCCTCGCCGCCGCCTTTGTAGTCGTAACCGGAGGACTGGGAATCGGCGATCAAGCACAGCGAGTCGTACACATCGTTCGCTGACAGGTCCTGAAACCCGTGGTCAGCGGCATACCCCTGCGGGTCTTCCTGGAACGCGGCCCGGGCTTGCGGGTCACGGAACAGGTCCATGATCCAATCCAGCAGTGAAGTTGAGTTCATCATGGCAGGTCTCCATCTATGAGTCGTTGCGGTATTCCGCTCGGGAGAACCGGCACACAACGCATCCTCGCGAAAGAGGTAACTACGGGTCAGTGATGCGTGTGTGCCGTATCAGCGACTGGTGAAGCTGCGCTTCACCAAGTGCCTCATCAGAGTCGAAATACCTGCAGAGACGGCGGGGAGCGCCAGACTTGCAGATCATGCCCGGCCGGGCCGGCTGCCCGGAGAACGGCGAGATCGGTGCTCCCGGTCCGCCAGGAGCAGGAATCGGTTCCGTGAAAGCCCAGACGCACTTGCCTGTCGGCCGACCCGGGGCGCGCGCGATCGGACGCTTGGCCCGCCACATAGTGGGTGCCGTGCAAGGGTTCACGATGGCAATCGTGCGGCGCGCCACCTTCCAGCGGCTCGCTGGAGACGCCACCGGAGGCCGATAGCAACTCCGGGGTCGCCTCGCTGGCGGGAGTGAGGGCGAGAACGGTAAGGATGAGCAGCGCCAGCAGCGCGGTAATAGCCCGCGCGCTCCTCGCTACCATGCCTCCCCATCCGTTGCCGGCGGCGTCCCTGGTGCGGCCGGAGCTTCTCATACGGGGCTGAGAGTAGACCACCGTGAGTGTGCCTGACGCTCGTGCTCGGGCCGCGGGTAAACCGTTGTGAATCATGTCGGTGAACCACGCCGCGAACGACGTGTGCGGCGCCCGCACCGAGTACGCCGAGGAAAAGCTCGCCGGTTGCACAATGCCGGGATGAACGTCGTGCAAGCCTGAGTCCGGAAAGGACCGCCATGCCCAGCAGCACACCCGAGACCATGCGACGGGTGGTGGTCTCGCGCACCGGGATCACCGTGGAACAGGCCCCCATCCCCACACCCGGACCCGATGAGGCGCTGGTGCGCTCGGTCGTCGCCGGCGTCTGCGGCTCGGACACCCACGCCGCGCACGGACGCCACCCCTTCGTTCCACTGCCCTACGCGCCAGGCCACGAGGTAGTCGGCGTCGTCACCGCGATCGGTGCGGCCGTCACCGGCGTTCGCCCCGGTCAGCGCGTCACCGTCGAACCCGACCTGCCCTGCTGGAACTGCAAGCAGTGCCGGCGCGGCCAGCAGAACCTGTGCGAAAACCTGCAGTTCTTCGGCTGCGGCTACCCCCAGGGCGGGATGGCCGACTACTTCACCATCCCGGCGAACCGCCTGCACACCGTCCCTGATGACCTCGACTACCGGGGCGCGGCGCTCATCGAACCGCTCTCGACTCCGGTGCACGCCGTACGCATCGCCGGCGACATCACCGACCGCGCCGTCGTCATCCTCGGCGCGGGCACCATTGGCCAGCTGCTGCTCGCGGTCGTTCGCGCACACGGGGCGAAACGGGTCGTGGCCACCGACGTCCTGGCCAGCAAACGCGACCTCGCCCTCAAACTCGGCGCCGACGCCGTCGTGGACGCCGCCGCACCCGACGCGGTCGAGCAAATCCGAACCGCGCTGGGGGAAAGCGCGGACGTGGTGTTCGACTGTGTGGCCATCGCCCCGACCCTCGGCCAAGCCATCCAACTCGCGGACAAGGGCGGCACCGTGGTCGTAGTGGGAGTTCCAGCCCAGGACGTCACCATCCCGCTCCCGCTGATCCAGGACCACCAGATCCGAATCCAAGGCAGCGCGACCTACCTCCCCGCCGACTACGCCGAAGCCATCGAGCTCCTGCGCAGCGGCGCCGTGCGGGCCGCCGACATCGTGACCAACACCCAACCGCTCACCGACGTCGCGGCCGCGTTCGAGCGATCCCAGAGCGGTCACGACATCAAAGTCCTGGTCGTCATCGACACGGAGGCATTCAACGCCTGACCGCCTCACAGGAGAACGGGGAAAGGCCGCCGTAAGCCCACTCGGACGGTAAGTTGATGGAGATCGGCACCCACCTTGTGCCGCAATCGCTCCCCAGTGTCGAAGGTTGCGTAGCAATGGCTGATCACGACCTCAGTGGGTTTGACCGGGACGAGTTCACCCATGGTGGGGTGGTTCACGAGGTGCTGCGCAAAGGCAGCGGACCGGCGGTCATCGTGATCGCCGAGATGCCGGGTATCACGCCGAAGGTCCTCGAGTTCGCCGACCGGGTCGTGGCGGTCGGCTGCACCGCGGTGCTCCCTCGGCTGTTCGGTGAGCCCGGGCGCGACCCCCACCCGACGGCGCGCGGTGTGCTCCCGGCGGTCGGGTACATCGCCGGCTCGATCCTGCGGGCCTGTGTCAGCCGCGAGTTCACCGTCTGGGCCACCGGCAAGACCTCCCCGGTCGTCGGCTGGCTGCGCGCGCTCGCCACCCACGAACACCAGCGGTGCGGCGGGCCGGGGGTCGGCGCGGTTGGCATGTGCTTCACCGGCGGCTACGCGCTCGCGATGGCCACGGACGACCGGCTCCTCGTCCCGGTCCTGTCCCAGCCGTCCATGCCGTTGCCCATCACCCGGGCGCAACGCCACTCGATCGACATCGCGCCGGAGGACCTCGCGGTGGTCAAGAACCGCTGCGCGAATGACGGCCTGCAGGTCGTCGGCCTGCGTTTCCGGGGAGACCGGTTCGTGCCGGAGAGCCGCTTCCGGTTCCTGCGTCAGGAACTCGGCGAGGCCTTTGTCGCCGTTGAGCTGGACGACTCCGCCGCAAACCCGGACGCGGTCATGGCCCCGCATTCGGTGCTCACCGAGCACCTCGTCGACCAGCCCGGCCAGCCCACCCGCGTGGCGTTGGACCAAGTTCTGGACCTGTTCCGCGAACGCCTGCTCCTGGCTTAGAGCGTCCTTCTGCGCTGGCAGGCGCGTCAGGGGGGCGAGGGCGTACTCCACCCGCGGCGGCACCTCGGCATAGGCGGTCCTGGTGATCAGACCGTCCCGGTGGAGCTGGGCCAGTGTGCGCGAGAGCATGCGCTGGGAGATGCCGGGGATGGCGCCCGAGGACCCCGCCGCTGCGCCGCCGGCGTTCCTCCACGCTCCCACGCTCGACGTCGGGCTCGTCCTGTCCGGACAGATCGTGCTGGAGATGGAGGACGGGACAGCCGCGGAGCTGTCGACCGGGCAGGCGTTCGCCCAGCGGAGCACCCCGCACCGCTGGCGGGCTCCGCACCCGTGGACGCCGTCATCGCGGTCGTCATGATGGGTCAGGACCGCTGAGGGAACTCAGGTCGTGGAGATCCGGTCATCGAACCGGTCGAGGCAGCAGTCGTCGCCCCTCGGCGGTCCCGGTGGGTGGCTGGGGGAGTGGCCGAATCTGCCTGAACGGCTCGTACTCGGTTGCGCCCAGTGTGGCTGTCAACTGGGAAACACATATTTCGCAGGTGCTTGTGGTGGCACCGGGCGCAGAGTCGAAATCGCGGGCATGTTGGAGGCCGGCGACAAGAACGATGGCACTGGTGGCGAGGGCTTCTCGGATCGGCGCTGTTCGGATCGCATGCATCGCCGCGCCGCGGTCATCGTCGCTGGTGGCCCACTCAGCTCGAAGTGACACCGCGGGTGACCCGAGTTCGGTCACGGCCATCGAGACCAGCGAACCGGACATCGCACCTCCGACCGATAGAACGGCCGCAAGCTCGCGTCGCCCGGGTTCGGTGAGTTCCGTCGCCGCATCGGATCTGGTCGAATAGAAGTCCTCAACAAAGGACTCGATCACCGGCAGGATCGCTACTATTCGGCACCCGAGGACGGTGGCGGAAATCAGTCGCTTCGCGACCAGTCGGAGCTCGGCCTGATCTGAAAGCGAGCTGGGGTCCATCGTCCAGATCAAGGGCGACAGAGCGCGTGCATCGAATCCGCTGAACGTGTGGCCTGAAGTGATTGGGGGGTAGTCGGGCATCGCGCCACTCCTCGATGAGGGGCGGCGCAAGGCGTGTCCGCGCCGCGTGCTCCCGACTCTCGACCCTCAACTGGACTTGAGGTCAAGCGAGAGTGGCCGGCGTCATGCTCGAGCCTCGGGCGGTCGCGGTCGCGGTCGCGGTGGCGCTCGCGGTTGGGAGGCGGGACCGGTTGCGGTGCTGGCCCAGTGCCTCGATCACGCCGGGCAGGTCCTGCTCCTCCAACCGCTGGACGAGGGCGCTGTGCTCCGCCACGCGGGTGCGCCGGGAGTCGGGCGTCATCATGTCGGGGAGGATGCACGGGTGGGCCAGCCGCCACGGTCGCCCAGCTCCTCGACCATGATGGTCAGCGGCGACAGCCAAGGTCTTCGTCGCACCCCGCCACGCACGCACTGGGGTGTTTCTCTCCCGGGTACTGGGCTGAGGGCCCCGTGCGGTGCGGATCACCCCACCGGGTCCGGGCGCCGTCAAGGCCATTGCCGAAGATGATCTGACGGGTAATCTCGTGATTGCGATCTTTAATCGAGGAGGACCCAGGTGAACCGAACCCGCTATCCCATTGCCGTTACCGCCTCCGCCGCCGTGGCGACGATGTTCGTGGCGGCCGGTACCGCCTTCGCCGCGACGCCGGCACCGGTGCAGGTCTCGTCGTCAGCGATGCCGATTCAGCTCGCGGACGACGACACCGGACACAACTACCACTGGCACCTGCACAATCGCCACGCGCGCGCCGGGGAGATCATGAGGGACTACTTCGGCGGTAGCAGTTCCGCCGGCGGGCCCCAGCGGATCGGGTTGCTGTGTCCGCCCGCGCCCCCGCCCGGGGTGGGTCAGTGGAAGTGCGCATACACCACGGTCCCGCCGGTACCGGCACCCTGACCGTGGACCGGCGAGCTCGCCCCTCTCGGCGAGCCGCGCGCTGAGGGCCCCACTTTCCGAACGGATCATGCCTGGCACCCATGGCGCTGCCGGGGCGGCAGCGTCGCCTCGATACCGATCCGCACGCCGCGCTGCCGCGACGACCCATGCGCTGTGACCGGGATCGGGAGGTCGGGGGGCCCGCGTCCGAGGACAGCCACCGGTCACACTCGGTGGTCACGCTAGCGTGTGAGCGTGACGCGGCGCGAACTACCCCACAAGATCGGCGCGGTGCTCGGACGGCGACGGTCGGCAATCGCCGCGGCCTGCGCGGTCGTGCTCGTCGCGAGCCTGGGGATCGGTCTGCTCGTCGCAGGTGGCCCGCACCCGGAGTCACCGCCGTCGAGCCCACCGGTCGCCTCCGCCACACCGCCATCACCTCAACCCGTGGGGATCAGCCTCGACGGTTGGAAGTTGAGCATTCCCGAGGAGAACGACGACGGCGACGCGACAACGATTGAGCCGGCGGCCCTCAAAGCACCCTGGCTGAGCGCGACCCCTGACGGTGGGCTGATGTTCTGGGCGCCCGCGTCCGGGGCGACCACCAAGAACTCCGACAATCCGCGCACCGAGCTGGACAGTCTCACCAACTTCAAGGCCGGCACCGGCCCACACACCTTGACCGCCTCGGTGACGCTGTTGCAGGTGCCCCAGGACGGCGGCGGCATCATCCTCGGCCAGATCCACGGGGCCGATGACATCAGCTCGGTGCCCTTTGTGATGCTGCGCTTCCAGGACGGGCAGGTCAGGGTCGTGGTCAAGAAGAAGCAGAGCGGGAGCAGCTCGAACAAGTACCCGCTGCTGAACAACGTGGGGCTCAACAGCCAGTTCGATTTCACCATCACCGATCTGGGCAACGGCAGCCTCGCGTTCACCGCGTCGCACGGCGGCGACACCCATCAGGTCGTGGCGCCGATCCCAGCGCCGTTCCAAGGCCAGACGGTGCGTTTCCAAGCCGGGAGCTACCAACAGGCCGATGACCCAGGCGGAGCCCAGGACGGCGGGCGGGTCATCTTCCACCGTCTTGCCGAACAGCCCACTGTCCCCTCGCCGAGGGGGTAGCCAAGCCGGGCAGTCGATGGGATCGTTCCCTCGCCCACCCCGTGGAGGACATGTCCATGACGATCAACATTCAGCTGTTGTTGGCCATCAATGCGTTCGCAAGGTCGACGCCGTGGCTCCAGCCGTTGATGCAGTTCTACGCGACGGCGGGCGGCTTCGTCGTGTTCGCCGAGCTGATGCTCGCCGGTTGGTGGCTCGCGCGCCGGCGGCCGAATCTCGGAGCGGTGGCGGCCGCGCTCTGGACACCGGTGGGCATGCTGCTCGCGCTGGCGATCAACCAGCCGATATCGGCGATGTTCGCCGAGCGGCGTCCCTACCTGATGTACCCGAACCTGGTGAGCATGGCCCAGCACAGCCTGGCGCCGGGGTTCCCCAGCGATCACGCCGTGTTGGCCGGCGCGGTGACCGCCACACTGTTCCTGGTCAGCCGCCAGCTCGGCTGCTGGACGGCACTGGCAGCGGCCCTGATGGCGTTCGCCCGGGTCTACATCGCGGAGGCCTACCCGTCCGACGTCCTGATCGGGCTGCTGCTCGGCGCGGTGATCAGTCTGGTCGGTTACCTGGTCGTGCGCGTGGTCCTGGTGCGCCTGCTCAGGATGGCCGATCCGACGATCTTCCGGCCGCTGATCACCGCCACCCCGCGCACCCGCCTGGCCAATCCCGCGGCCAGGGTCGTCTGACCTGGCAGCGGCGGGTGCCCATGGTCAACTCGCCAGCGGCCCTGCCCGGCCACGCAGTGAGCCGACGGCACCGGCTCGCCGAGGCTGAGAGCGATGCCGAGAAACCTGGAGGCGGGCTCGTCGTTCCTACATACGAGCCGTCCGCATCCTTCGCCAGAGTGACCCCGGGGCGGCGCCGGGCCCACCGACGCCGTGGGCCGGTCGCACCCTGCGCGAACGCTCGCCGACCGAATCTTGTCCTCTGAGTTCCTGGCTCAGTCTGGAGACCACCATGATGCGCCGTGCCGCACCGCTCCTCGTGCTCGTCGGACTGTTAGCCGGGTGCGGGCGGGCCGAGCCCGTCGTGCCGTCGGGGCCACCCCCGTTGGCGAAGTTCTCCTCGGTCGAGCAGTTGAATGCCGCGGTGACGACGCGGGAGAACGCCGACAAGACCGCGAAGATGACTATCAGTGGCGGTGTGGACGGCCAGCCCGACCAGGAGTTCTACGGTGTGGGGGTGCTGCGCCTGGACCAGGGCGGCGCGTCGATGCAGTTCGCCGAACAGGTCCAGCGGCCCGGCGCGGCCCCGGCGGAGGTCACGCTCGTTGTCCAGCCCAGCGCGGTCTACCTCAAGCCCCCGGCCGACGCGGTCCTGCCGCCGCGCAAGTCGTGGGTGCAACTGGGGCGCTACACCTCCGATCCGTTCTACCGGCGGTTCCTGCCGATGGCGGCGGCGCTGCGCATCTCCGACCCGCAGATGTTCTTCGCCCGGTACGGCGACGCGGTCACCATCACCAACTCCGCCGAGGAGGCGATCGACGGTGCCCGAGGGGTGCGCTACGACCTGCACGCCGACGTAGCCAAAGCGGCGGCCAACCAACCCAACCCCGCGATCGGCCAGGCGCTCCGCGACTCGCTCGCCGCCGGCCTGACCAGTGTGGATCTCACGATCTGGCTCGACGAGAGCCACCGCCCGCTCCGGACCCTGATCGACCAGCCCATGCCCGGCGCGACCGGCCGGTTCAAGCTGGACTCGCACTACAACACGTGGGGCAAGACGATCTACATCGGCCCGCCGGAGCCGACGCTGGTCACCCAGCAGTAGTTCCCGAGGTTCGCAGCCGCGGTCGTTGTTCGCCGCCGAGTAGATCGAACACCGGCGCGTCGGCGCACTAACCGGTTCGCCGGAGTTGCTGCTCCGCACCGCGGAGGCGGGTAGCGATTCGTGACCTCGCCGAGGCGTACGCGCTCCTGGAGCGAGGTTTCATCCCGAACGCCGGTGGGTGCAGAACAGGACCTGACCCGGCCGTCGATGCGGCCCCGACCGTGCCCGGTGCTCCGGTCGTGGTGAGCGCCCGTCCGTGGGGCGCCCACCACAGGACACTAGTTCCCGGTGCGGTCAGCTGCCCGGTGTCGCGGCCGGCGGCATGAGCACGCTGTCGATGATGTAGACGGTGGCGTTGGCGGTCTGGACGTTGCCGCAGATCACGTGCGAGGCGCCGTTGATGGTGAAGTCCTCACCGGTGCCGGAGGTCTTGAGGCTGGCGCCCTCGAGGGTCTTGAAGTCACCGGAGGCGAGGTCGGCGGGGGTGATCTTCTGGCCGACCACGTGGTAGGTCAGGATCTTGGTCAGCGTCGCGTTGTCAGCGAGCACCTTGTTGAGGGTCGCCGGCGGAATCTTGTCGAAGGCAGTGTTGGCCGGGGCGAACACGGTGATGTTCTGAGCGCTGTTCAGGGTGTCGACCAGGTTGGCCTTCTTCACCGCGGTGACCAGGGTGGACAGCACCGGGTTGTGGCTGGCGGCGGTGGCGACCGGGTCGGTGGCCATGCCCTGGAAGCTGCCCGGGCCGCTGGTCGGTACCGCGCCGCAGGCGGAGCCGAACTGGCTGGCCGCCTCCGTGCTGGTAGTGGCCGGTGCGGCGGCGGCGGTCTGGCTGGTGCCGGGTGCGGAGCTGGGCGTTTCGCTGCTGCCGCAGGCGGTCAGACCGGCGGCGGCGATCGTGATGCTCAGTGCGGCCACGATTCGGGTGATGCGCATGGTCGGTTCCTCTCGAGGGTGGTGCTGGTCCGCGGCGTCCCCTCGTCGGGGGGCCGGACGGTGACGTGGTTGCTTCGGACCCGCGGTGGCGTCGGCTTGGTCCGGAACCGAATTCGTCCGTTCGGCAGAAGCGGCGGGCGAATTTTGGTCGCGGACCAAACCGTGAGCCCGGTGGCCCCGAATGCTGGCTGGGTACCGACGGCGAGGGGCGCTTGTGATGCGAGATCCGGTGTGGCCACTCCGCCGCGGTGACGAGAGACGGGACGAGCGGGGCGACCCGCGCCCGGCGACGGCCGAGGACTTGCTCGCCCAGGTCGCCAAGGGGGACGAGTCGGCGTTCGAACAGCTCTACCCGCTGGTCGCCGGCCCGGTGCTGGGCGTGGTACGTCGGGTCGTGCGCGACACCGCGCAGACCGAGGAGGTCGCGCAGGAAGTGCTGGTCGAGCTGTGGCGGACCGCCCCGCGCTACGACCCGGCCAAGGGCAGCGCGCTGACCTGGGCGCTGACCGTCGCCCATCGGCGCGCGGTGGACCGGGTTCGTTCGGCCCAGGCGCGCAGCGACCGTGAGCAGCGGTTCTGCGCCGAGTCGGGAGCCCGGGATTTCGACGAGGTGGCCGAGGCCGTGACCACCAACCTGGAACGTGAGCAGGTTCGCCGTTGCCTGGGCTCGCTGACCACGTTGCAGCGGGAGTCCGTGGAGCTGGCCTACTACGGCGGGCGCACCTACTCCGAGGTGGCCGAACTTCTCAACACACCACTGGGCACGGTGAAGACTCGCCTGCGCGACGGGTTGATCCGGCTCCGCGATTGCTTGGGAGTGGCGTGATGAGCAGCCCCGACATTCATACGCTGACCGGCGCGTACGCCCTCGACGCGCTCGATGAGCTCGAGCGCCGCCAGTTCGAGGCACACCTGGCCCAGTGCCCGGAGTGTGCCCGCGAGGTCGACGAGCTGCGCGCGACCGCGGCCAAACTGGGCATCGCCGCGGCCGAACAGCCCCCGGACTCGCTGCGCCGCCGGGTGCTGGCCGAGGTGGCCATCACCCGCCAGAACTCCCCGGCGGGTGGACCGGTTCCCGCGCAGCCGCGCAGTGGGCCGGCCGGGCGGCGCACCGGTGCAGGTTGGGCGGTGCGGCTGACCGCGGCCGCCGCGGCCGTTGCGGCGGCCGCCGCGGTGGTGCTCGGCGTGGTCACGGTGCGTACCGCGCAGCAACGTGACACCGCACTGGCCGAGCTCGCCCAGGCACAGGCGCAGTACGCGCCGGTGCAACAACTGGCCGCGGCGCCGGATGCACGGGGCGGGTCCGGGGTCGGGGTGCGCGGTGGCACCGTGTTCGTGCTCGCCTCCCACGAGCTGAACCAGGCCGTGCTGTTGGTGTCCGACCTGCCCGCGCCCCCGCCGGGGCACACGTACCAGGCCTGGCTCATCGGCCAGGGCCACCCCCGTTCGGTGGGACTGGTGCAGGCAGCGGCGTCGAACCGGGCGGACCCGCTGCGGTTCGGCGGCCTCTCCGGTGCGACCAAGGTCGGGTTGACCATCGAGCCGGCCGGCGGCTCGCCGCAACCCACCACCACCCCGGTCGTGCTGTTCGACCTGCCTACCTGAGGCACCCGGGTCGCGGTGGCTGACAGCCCGGGGTCGAGACCAATCCGGCACCGGGCGCGCGACGAACCAGCCAGGTGAGCATCACCGCGACTCCGCCGGACACCGCACCCCGCTCGGCCGGTGTGCCCGGACCCGTCGCCGCGCTGATCGAGGTCGCCTCGGTCAGCGCCGCGCTGGGTCTGAGCCAACTCGCCGCCGCACTGATCGCACCGGCCTCGGCGCCGTTCCAGGCGGTCGCCGACACAGTGGTCCGGCTCTCGCCGGCGGGGTTGACCGAGTTCGGCAAGTCTCTCGAGTTCCCCGCGCTCGGCATCGGCAAGGGCGTCGCGGACAAGCTGGCACTGCTGGTCGGCATCGGCGCGGTCATCCTCCTGATCGCGGTGATCGCCGGCCTCGCGTCGCGGCGCCGGCGATTGCCGGGGCGAGTGGCGATCGCGGCTCTCGGTGTGGCCGGGCTGGCGGCGGTGATCTTCTCCCCGGTGTTCGCGCCGCTGAACCTGGTGGCCCCGCTCGTCGCGCTGCTCACCGGGCTCGCCGTCTTCGGCTGGCTGCACGCACTGGCCACCCGGTCGCGGGGTCCGGCGGCGGACCGGCCCGGCGGCGTGTCCCGACGGAGCGCGCTACTGGCCGCCGTCGCTGTCGGGATCGGCGGGATCGGTGCGGCGGTCGCCGGCTCGTCGCTCGGCGGCGGGGTCGCGCGCTCACGCACCGCACTGCTCGGGCGGATCAGACCGACCCGACCGGCGCCCGCGTTGCCGCCCGGCGCCGACTTCGCCTCGATCGGCTGCCCGACGTTCCTCACCGCCAACCGGGATTTCTACCGGATCGACACCGCACTGCGGATCCCCGAGGTCACCGCCGAGTCCTGGTCGATGCGGGTCCACGGTCTGGTCGAGCGGGAACTGCGGCTTACCTATGACGACCTTCTCGCGCGGCCGCTGCTGGAGCAGACGATCACGATGACCTGCGTGTCCAACGAGGTCAACGGCAACCTGATCTCGACCGCCAACTTCACCGGCGTATCGCTGCGGGACCTGCTGCTGGAGGCCGGGGTGGCGCCCGGTGCCGAGCAGCTTTTCAGCACCAGCATCGACGGCTGGACCGCGGGCACGCCCACCGACGTGCTGCTGCGCCCGGACAGCGGCGCGCTGTTGGCCATCGGGATGAACGGTGAACCATTGCCGCCGGAGCACGGGTTCCCGGTACGGCTGGTGGTACCCGGGCTCTACGGCTTCGTCTCGGCAACCAAGTGGCTGGCCGACCTGGAGCTGACCACTTTCGACGCCAAGCAGGCCTACTGGCTGCAACGCGGTTGGGCGCAACGGGCACCGATCAAGACCCAGTCCAGGGTCGACCGCCCACGCCCCTTCGAGACACTCACACCCGGCCGGGACGGCACCGTCGCCATGGCCGGGATCGCCTGGGCCCAACCGCGCGGCATCGGCGGGGTCGAAGTCCGCATCGACGAGAACGGTCCGTGGCGGCCGGCGCAACTGACCCCCCAGGTCAACCCGCGGACCTGGCGGATGTGGCGGATCGACCTCGCGCTCGCGGCGGGCAGCCACTACATCCAGTGCCGCGCCACCGACTCCACCGGCGCCACCCAGACCGCCACGCCGGCACCACCCATCCCGGACGGCGCGGCCGGTTGGCCCGGCATCAGATTCGCCGTGGCCTGACTCGATGGACGCGCTCGAACCCAGCCGACCGAGATCGCCGGGCCGGGCGGCCGACCGCGATCAGGAGCCGGCGGGGGAGAGGAGAACTCTCCGCTTAGCAACGTCGATGCGGTCCGGCGAGACGGAGGCGTGGTGGCGCGGGAGCATGGCGAGCACTTGCGGGCCGACGCGCAGCACAACCGCGACCGCATCCTCGAGGTCGCGCGTGACGCCTTCGCCGCCTCCGGCGAGGTCTCGCTGAACTCGATCGCGAAGAAGGCCGGCGTCAGCCCGGGCACCCTCTACCGGCATTTCCCCAGCCGCGAGGCACTCGTGCTGGCGGTCTACCGCCACGACGTCCAGCAGTTGGTGGACGCCGCGCCCGCCCTGCTCGCGGAGCACTCCCCGCTGCGGGCGCCGCGGCTGTGGTTCGACCGCCTCGCCTACTACGGCCGGATCAAACACGGCCTCGCGGACGTGCTGCACGCCGCCACCAGCGACGGCCTCGTCGGCGAGACCTACGGTGTCATCGGCGCCATCCCCCTGCTGTTGCGGGCCTGCGAGGAGGCCGGCGACATCCGGCCCGGCCACGACCCCGACGACGTCCTGCTCATCCTGGGCTTCCTCTGGCGCATCGCCCCCAGCCCCGACTGGGAGGTGCGGGCCGCCCGGATGCTCGACATCGTCATGGACGGCCTGCGCGCCGGCGCCCGGTAGCCGAGCTCGGAGCAACCGGCTCGATCTCGACGTCCCGCGACGTGTCGCCGACCGGTTCCGGCCGTGCTCCGACCACGGCGCGGACCATGTCGAGGAGGTCGCTGACCGCGGGGTGGCTCGGCGGCTGTCGCCAGGCGAGATAGACGTCCACGTCCGGCGCGTCCGTGAGCGGACGGTAGGCCACCGCCGGGTGCGGGTGCATGCCGGCGGTCGCGCTGGTCGTGACACCGACGGCACGGCCGGAGGCGATGGCGGCGAGCCAGTCGTCGGTGTTGGCGACGGTGACCGTCCGCCGGGGGCGGGCGCCGTCGGGCCACAGTTGGGGGGTGGTGGTGCCGGAGACGGTGTTGAGCGCCACCGGATGGGCGGCCAGGTCGGCGAGGGTCAGCGCCGGCCGGTCCGCGAGTGGGCTGTCGATCGGCACGGCGGCCAGCCGCGGCTCCACGAGCAGGTGTTCGGTGCGGATGCCGGGAGCCGACAGCGCATCCCGGATGACGGCGACGTCGACCTTGCCCTGGGTCAGCCCGGCGGAGCGGTCGTCGACCCGCAGAAGTTCCAGGGGGATCCGCGGTCGGTCCCGGTTCCACCGGCGCAGCAGCGTGGTGGTGTGCGGGCCGAGCGCCGACCACGGGTGTCCCAGGCGCAGCGGCCAGCTGGCGGCCCGGTCCGGGTCGAGCGCGTCCTCGACGGCGGCGAGCGCCAGGCGGGCGCGGTCCAGGAAGTCCCGGCCGGCGGCGGTGAGCGCCAGGTGGTGGGTGTCCCGATCGACCAGGCGGACGCCGAGATGCTCCTCGAGCTGCTGCAGGGTGCGGGAGAGCGCGGGCTGGGTCAGGTGCAGTCGGGCGGCGGCGCGGCTGATGTTGCCCTCGTTGGCGATGGTGACGAAGGCACGCAGGTGACGCAGCTCGGCGGTCATGTCTGCTCAGCATAAGCCCGGCTCAACAGGCATTTCACCTCGCTCGAGCGCGCTCGTAGCGTTGTCGGCGTGACCGAGTCGCGCCCCGCCGTGCCCACCGCTGTGCCCAGCCCCGTGCCCGCCTCCGTACCCATCGTTGTGCCCGCCGCCGACACCGGGCGGACCGGTTCGCGCGGCGGCGGTGCCGGCGCGGTCGGGCTGGTGCTCGGGGGCGCGCTGTCGGTGCAGTTCGGAGCCGCGGTCGCGGCGCTGCTGTTCCCGAGGGCCGGGGTGTCCGGTGTCGTGACGTTGCGGTTGGTGATCGCGGCGGCGGTGCTGTTGGCGGTGTGCCGGCCCCGGCCGCGCGGCTACGGCCGACGCGACTGGCTGTTGATCGGCGGGTTCGGCACCGCGCTGGCCGGGATGAACACGTTGATCTACGAGGCGATCGACCGGATCCCGCTCGGGGCGGCGGTCACCCTGGAGGTACTGGGTCCGCTCGCGCTGTCGGTGATCGCCGGGGGGCGGCCGACCCGCTGGCTGTGGGGGCTGCTCGCCCTGTGCGGCGTGGTCCTGCTGCAGGGTGGCGGTGTGCACGGGCTGGACCTGGGCGGGGTCGGGTTCGCGCTCGGGGCCTCGGTGATGTGGGCCGCCTACATCCTGCTCAGCGCCCGGACCGGTCGTCGGTTCCCCCGGGCCGACGGGCTCGCGCTCGCGATGACCGCGGCCGCCGTGCTGACCCTGCCGCTCGGCGTCGCCACCGCCGGGTCCGCGCTGTTCGACCCGGTCACGCTCGGCCTCGGCGCGGCGGTCGCCGGCCTGTCGTCGGTGCTGCCGTACACGCTGGAGCTGCTCGCCCTGCGCCGGATGCCCACGTCGACGTTCGCGGTACTGGTGAGCCTCGGACCGGCGATCGCCGCGGTGGCGGGTCTGCTCGTGCTCGGCCAGTCCCTCGCCGCCGGGCAGGTCGCCGCGATCGTTCTCGTTGTTGCGGCGAGCGCGGGAGCGGTACGGACCAGCGCGGCCGACCTACCCCGATGAGTTTCGGACAGCGCGGTGGTCAGTACGGGGGCGAGACGTCCACGTACCGGGAGGACCGATGAGCGACAGCCCGATCACCACCTGCCTGTGGTTCGACAACCAGGCCGAAGAGGCGGCGAACTACTACCTCGGCATCTTCAAGGATTCCACGCTCGGCAGTATCGTCCGCTACACCGAGGCCGGGCCGGGCCCGGCTGGATCGGTCCTGACCGTGGAGTTCGAGCTCAACGGCCAGAAGTTCGTCGGGGTGAACGGTGGCCCGATGTTCACGTTCAGCGAGGCCATCTCGTTCCAGATCCGCTGTGCCGACCAGGGCGAGGTGGACTACTACTGGAGCAGGCTCACCGAGGGCGGCGAGGAGATCCAGTGTGGCTGGCTGAAGGACAGGTACGGGGTGTCCTGGCAGGTCGTCCCGGCCGCGCTGATCGAGATGGTCAGCGACCCCGACCCGGTCAAGGCGGCGCGGACCACCGAGGCGATGTTCACGATGACCAAGCTCGACATCGCGGCGCTGCGCAGCGCGTACGACGGACACTGAGCGGCCCGCACCGGCCGCTACCGCGGTGAGCCCTCGAGCCCGGAGGGCACCGCCGCGGTGGTGGCCGGAACCGATGGTGGCGCGGACCGTGGCCGGACCGCGGCGACCAGCGGCTTGACGTAGACCTCGACGAGCCGTCGCTGGCCCTCCGGTGAGTCGACCGGCAGCACCGTCGTGGGCGTGATCACCAGCGAGATGACGGTGCGCACCAGCAGTTCGGCGAGCATCTCGATGTCCTGCTCGGGCAGCTCGATCCGGCCGGCGGCCACCTCGCCTCGGATGAGCCGGGCGATCCAGCCGCGGGCCGCCGCGACGACGGTATCGGCCTTGGTGGTCAGGTACGGCAGGATCAGCTCGGGCTCCGTGCGCAGCAGCCGGTTGAGCACCCGGTGTTCGCGCAGGAACGCCAGGCAGAACAGCAGCCCCTCGGACAGCTTGGCCTCCGAGGTGGACTCCGCCTCGATGACCGCCTCGAGCTTGGTCAGGAAGCGGCGCAGCTCGCGCATCAGCAGCGCGTTGATCAGCTGGTCCTTCTTCGGGAAGTACCGGTAGATGGTCACCCGGGACACGCCCACCCGCCGCGCCACATCGTCCATGGTGAACCGGCGCAGCCCGAAGTCCTCGGCCTGGTCGAACGCCGCCGTCAGGATCCGGGACGCGGTCTCGTCGTCCGGTGGGTCGGACGCCAGTGCATCGCGCAGCAGATCCTCAGCGCGCCCCGTGTCCCGAGCGCTGTCGGCGCCGCCCCTCCGCATGCTTCACCCTAACAAGGGTTTACATCTTGACGGAATTTGTTACATACGTTTGAGTGTTGCGAAACGCAGGCACCACGCGGACGGAGCAGTCATGGCCTCGACGCCGAGCCAACCCGACCACCACGTCGTGGTGATCGGTGCCGGGCTGAGCGGCATCGGGATGGGCATCGCGCTGCGCCGGGCCGGCCTGCTCGACTACGTCATCCTCGAGCGGGCCGGCGACATCGGCGGCACCTGGCGGGACAACACCTACCCGGGTATCGCGGTCGACGTCCCGGCCCAGGCCTACCAGTTCAGCTTCGAGCTCAACCCGGACTGGAGCAGGGCGTTCGCCCGGGGCCCCGAGGTCAAGGCGTACCTGGACGGCGTCGCCGACCGGTACCGGGTCCGCGAGCACGTCCGGTTGCGCAGCGAGGTCACCGCGCGGGTCTGGGACGACGGCGCGCACCTGTGGCGGCTCACCGTCAACGGCGGCGAGGTGACCGCCCGGTTCGTGGTCAGCGCGATCGGCCCGTTCGTCGACCCGAAGCCGGTGGACATCCCCGGCGCCGAGGACTTCGCCGGCACGTTGATGTACTCCTCGCGCTGGGACCACGACGTCGACCTGACCGGCGCCCGGGTCGCCCTCGTCGGCACCGGCGCCAGCGCGGTCCAGATCGTGCCGGAGATCGCCCGTCGGGTGGCTCGACTCGACGTCTACCAGCGCACCCCGATCTGGGTCGGGCCGAAGCTGGACCCGACCACCCCACCGGTGCTGGCAGGCCTGTACCGCCGGTTCCCGGTCAGCCAGCGGGTCGTCCGGAAGGTGGCCACCCGGGCGGTCGAGCTGATGCTCATCGACCTCGTGGTCAACCACCACCGGGTGCCGTTCCTGACCAGGGGAGCGGCCGCCGCGATGCGGTCGATCTGGTACCGCGCCCAGGTGCCGGACCCGGAGCTGCGGGCCAGGCTGACCCCGGACTACGGGCTCGGTTGCAAACGCCCCTCGGTCTCCAACAGCTACCTGCGGACGTTCACCCGGGACAACGTGGAGCTGGTCACCGACCCCATCGAGTCGATCACTCCCAGCGGCGTGCGCACCGCCGACGGGCACCACCGCGACGTCGACGTCCTCATCCTGGCCACCGGGTTCCGGCTGGCCAGCGACCCGGCGAACTTCCGGCGCACCCCGGTCCGAGGGCGGGACGGCTTCGACCTGGCCACGTCCTACGCGGGACAGCGGCTGACCTCCTACGAGGGCATCAGCATTCCCGAGCTGCCCAACCACTTCATGATGTTCGGCCCGTACGGCTGGGTCGGCGGCACCTGGCACCAGCTGGTGGAGAGCACCTCGGCGCACATCGTGCGGGTGATCACCGAGACCGGTAGGCGGGGCGCCACCGCCGTCGAGGTGCGCCCGGAACCGACCCGGCGGTGGACCGAACGGATGCGTACCCGGCTGGCCGGCTCGCTGTTCAACACCAACAGCTGCGCGACGGCCAACAGCTACTACTTCGACCATCACGGCGACCTGCCGTACCTGCGTCCCACCAGCTCGGCGGCCGCATTCCGCGCCGCGCGGGACTTCCCGCTCGACGACTACCGCTACACGTCCCTGCCCGAAGCCGCCGGCACCGCCAGCACGGCCGACGAGCTGGCCATGGTTACCAGGAGGATCAGATGACCGCCGAACAAGAGCGCGTTGTGGTGCCCAAGCGCGACGTGCGCACCCGCCGGATCGCCTTCGCCTACCCGACCGGTTCGCTGGACCGCCACTACGTGCAGGGCGACCTGGTGATGAGCCACCTCGTGGCGGTGCTGTCCGCGCTGTTCCCCGAGGGTGAGGACTTCTTCATCCGGGCGGTGCGCGGCTACCGCGACCAGGTGACCGACCCGGAGCTGCGGGCGCAGGTGGCGGGCTTCATCGGGCAGGAGGTCACGCACGGCCGGGAGCACCGGGCGCTCAACGACCGGCTGCGCGAGATGGGCTACCCGACCCGCCTGGTCGACCGCTTCACGAACCTGCTGCTCATCCGGTCCGACCGGCTGTTCCCACGCCGCTTCCAGCTCGCGGTCACCGCCGCGCTCGAGCACTACACCGCGACCATCGCCGAACGCCTGCTGACGAGCCCGGAGGCGCAGGAGCTGCTCGGCGAGACCGAGGTCCGCTCGGTGCTGCTCTGGCACGCGCTGGAGGAGTCCGAGCACAAGGCCGTCGCGTTCGACGTCTACCGCGCGATCGGCGGCACCGAGCGGATGCGGATCGGGACGATGCGGCTGGTCAACGCGCTGTTCGTACCGATCGTGGTGGTATTCACCGCGATCTCGCTGGCCGGCGACCGGGCCAGCTACAACCCGGTCCGGTTGCTGCGCAGCCTGGCGCGGGTGCCCCGCTCGCCGTTCGTGGCCAAGGTGGTCCGGCGGAACCTGCTCGCCTACAACAGGCCCGGCTTCCACCCGGACGACTTCGACGCCACCGCGCTGCTGGAGAGGTGGAGGGCCGAGCTGTTCGGCACCAACGGGAGCCTCGCCGACCACCTCAGGTAACCAGGGTGGCCGGCTCGCGATGTCGGATCGGCGGTAGGTTTTCGGTGTGGACGAGGATCGGGCACGGCGGGTCGCCGACACGCTCAGGGATCGCGGCATCGACGCATACCTGGAGCGGGCCGGCGTGTACCAGTTCGGGGTACGGGTGTCGCTCGGCGACGGGCGAGAGGCGATCTGGGACTCCGACGGCACCGCGACCCTGGAGGCCCAGGTCATGCGGGACGGGAACCTGGTCGGGTTCGTGCCGGTGATCGAGGGCTCGGAGAACTTCGACGAGGCCCAGGTCGTGGACGCGATCGCGCGTACCGACTACGACAAGCCGATCGCGTCGCTGCGCCCCACCGCGCCACCGCCCGGTGCGCCGTTGCCGCACACGGGCGGCCTGTTCCGGCGCTTCCTGGACGGCTTCCGCTACAAGTAGCCGCTCGGCTGGCGTGTTGCGGCCTGTTGTTACCGAGCTGCACAGCAGGCAGGTTTTTGCGGCTCTCGGCCTGCCTCCTGTGCAGCTCGGTAACAAATCTGAGGGCTTGGCTGTGAGCGTCGGGCCCGTTCGCTGCTGATCGGGGTGGGCACGCCGTGCCGGGCGCCGAGGTATCCGCTCGCCGAGTTCAACCTCAGCCGGGTCGTTCTCATGATCAAACCAGGCTGACGTTGCGTTGATCTTCGGGCGTCGCGGCGGTGCCCCGGTCGGCGCGGCTCAGTTCGGGTCGTCGCTGGCCGCCGCGAGGAGTGGGACCAGGACGTCGCTGATCGGGGTGGGCACGCCGTGCCGGGCGCCGAGGCGGCACAGCACGCCGTTGCGGGCGTCCCACTCGAGCGTCCGGTCGGCCGCCCGGTCGAACAGGATCGACGAACCCATGTCCGGCGGCATCGTGGCCAGCCGGTCGACCATCTGCTCGGCGAACGCCGGGTCCAGCCGGGCCCCCTCGGCCTCGGCCACCGCCATGCACTCCCGCGCCAGTGCCAGGCCCAGCGTCCGGACGTCCGCCCTGCGGAACACGCCGGAGCGCCGCCCGGACAGCACCATCAGCGCGGCCAGCGCGTTCATCGTCATCTTGCGCCACAGCTCGGTATGGAAGTCCGGCCGCACGTGGATCTGCGCGCCACCCGGGACGAGCAGCTCGGCAAGGCGGTGACCGGCGGGTTCGTCCGGCACGGTGAGCTCGGGTACGCCGCGCAGCCGGACCGTCCGCCGGTCCAGCCCCTCGGCGGGGCACCAGACCACGGCGGGCAGCACGGTGGCCGAGCCGACGTACGGCGCCACCCGATCGCGGTGCTCGACGCCGTTCTGCAGCACCACCACCACGGTCTCCGGACCGCACAGCGACCGCAACCAGTGGCCGGCGTCCGGGGTCTGGTGCACCTTCACCGCGAGCAGCAGCCAGTCCAGCGGGCCACGGGCATGTTCGGGCGCGGTCCGCACCTCGCCGGCCAGCACCACCGGATCACCGTCGTCGGGATGGACCGTGATGCCACCGACCGCCGTGCGCCCGTACAGCGGCACCGCACCCATCCCGGCGCGCTGCGCCACCGCCGCGAACGTTGCTCCGATCGCACCGGGACCGACCACCGCGAGCCGTTCCCGCTGTTCGCTCGTTGACGTCACCGCTCCATCTAACCGCCGGACCCATCTAACCGCCGGGCCCCGACCGGCCACTCGTCCGGCGGAGTTGGCCACATCACCGTGCGCTCTTTCGGATGCGGCTGCGATGATCACAGCCGACTCATAGTCACCGCATCGGAGTACCCATGAGCACCGTTGGCGCGCCCCCGTCGCGGAGTCGTATCGCGGTCGCCAGCTTCATCGGCACCGCCATCGAGTTCTACGACTTCTACATCTACGGCACCGCGGCGGCGCTGGTGTTCGGCAAGCTGTTCTTCCCGTCGTTCTCCCCGACTGCGGGGGTGCTGCTCTCGCTGGCCACGTTCGCGGTGGGGTTCATCGCCCGGCCGTTGGGCGCGATCCTGTTCGGGCACTTCGGCGACCGGCTCGGTCGCAAGCGGATGCTGATCATCTCGCTGCTGGTGATGGGGTTGTCCACGGTGGCGATCGGGCTGGTGCCCTCGTTCGCGAGCATCGGGGTCGCCGCACCGGTCCTGCTCGCGGTGCTGCGGTTCCTGCAGGGGATCGGGCTCGGCGGGGAGTGGGGCGGCGCGGTACTGCTCGCCACCGAGTACGCCCCGCCGGGCAAACGGGGGCTCTACTCGGCGTTCCCGCAGTTGGGCCCGGCGGTCGGGTTCGTGCTGGGTAACGCGCTGTTCCTGGTGCTGAACGCGACGATGAGCGCCCAGGCGTTCCAGTCCTGGGGCTGGCGGATCCCGTTCCTCGCCTCCGCCGTACTGCTCGCGGTCGGCTACTACATCCGCATGAAGATCGCCGAGACACCGGTCTTCCAGGCCGCGCTGGACGCCCACGAGCAGGCCAAGGTGCCGTTCTTCGAGCTGTGGCGCCGCCAGCCCGTGCAGCTGATCCTGGCCACCTGCTCGTTCATCCTCGCGTTCACGCTGTTCTACACGATCACCACGTTCTGCCTGTCCTACGGCACCACCACGCTGAAGCTGTCCCGCACCACCATGCTCGTCGAGGCCATCATCGCCGCCGCCGTGATGGGCGTGGCCACGCTGTGGTTCGCGGTCATGTCCGACCGGGTCGGGCGCCGCAAGCTGTGCATTGCGGCCGCGATCGTGTCCGCGATCTGGGCGTTCCCGCTGTTCTGGCTCCTGCAGACCCGCTCGCCCCTGCTGATCGGGGTGGCCATGGTGGTTGGGCTGCTCTGCTTCGCGCTGCTCTACGGGCCGATGGGCGCCTACTTCCCGGAGCTGTTCCGGGTCCGCTACCGCTACTCCGGCGCCTCGTTCGCCTACAGCGCCGCCGGCATCATCGGCGGCGGCGTCAGCCCGCTGATCGCGACCGACGTGCTGGCCAGGACCGGCTCCACCACCGGGATCTCCTGGTACCTGGTCGGGGTTGCCGTGCTCTGCCTGGTCTGCCTGCTGTTCCTCGCCGAGACCAAGGACGACGACTTCAGCGACGGCCTCGGCACCCGCCCGCTGGACGCCTGAGCGCGACGGCCTCGCTCCGGCGGCTGGTTGGCGAAGACGATCTCCACGAAGCGGCGGAGGGCGTCCTTGCCGCGCACCACGCCCTCGGCTGTCCCGAGCAGGTGGCGGACCGCGTCCAGGTCCTTGGCGCCGAGTGCCTCGTCCCAGGCCTGGAAGATCCGCGCCACCGCACTGGCCGTGTGGCTGCTGCCGGGCGCCGGTCGGGAGCTGCGGGTCACCGAGCGGTACGACCGGGAGCTGGACGGCTGGCTCGGCGGTGCCGCGCCGGCTGAACGCCGCCGGCCGAGTCGGTCAGCCCGTCGCTCAGTTGCTCGGCGGGCTCGGTGTCATGGTGGGTAGCAGCGGGTTGCCGCCCCGGACCGAGGTCGGCGGGGTGCTGGTCGCCGACGGGGCCGGGGAGAAGGTCGGCGAGGTCGGCGTGCTCGATGCCGTGGGCGTGGGGGAGAAGCTCGGCGTGCTCGAGGTCGTCGTCGGCGGCGGCGAGGTGGTTGTCGTGACCGGGGCGTTGCTCGGCGGGATCGGTGTCGGGGACGGGCCGGTCAGCGGGGCGGGGGTCGCCAGCGGCGCGGTCAGGGCGAACTCCAGGATCGAGCCGGGATTGTCCAGCGACCCGGTCTGCTCGCCCGGTGCCGGCCCGCTCAGGCCGGTGTTGTCAGTGGCGATGTAGATCTTGGTGTGGTCCGCTGAGACCGCCACGTCCCGGTACCGGTTGTGCGTGCGGAACAGCTGCAGCACATCGCCCTGCACCTCGCGGCCGTCCTGGCTCAGCTTGAGCGCGTACACCGCGCCGTTCTTCAGGCTCGGCACCAGCAGCGAGTTGGCCAGTGTGGTGTCGGGGGTGTCCGGTGGCAGGTAGTTCAGGCTGCCCGGGACGATCGTCGGCCAGCAGTGGTCGTAGGTCGGCCCGCAGGCCGGGTCCTGGAAGTCGTACCCGTTGGGCACCGTGTAGAGCGTCTTCAGCGGCTCGCGGTAGTCCGGGCTGGTCCACTGTGTCTCGGGCGGCCCGAGCGGTACGCCGGCGGGGACCTGGTCGGCGTCGTAACCCAGCTGCGCGCAGTTCTTGGCCGCCGACCAGTTCGCGTACCGGTAGGACTGGTCGTCGCGGTACCCGGCGACGAACGGCCAGCCGTTGTTGTTGCCGGCCTGCAGCAGGTTGATCTCGTCGTCGCTCCTCGGACCCTGCTCGGCGGAGTACAGCAGGGTGCTGGGGCCGAACGCCAGGCCGACCGGGTTGCGCTGGCCGAAGCTGAAGACGTGGCTGCGGACGCCGTGCAGCATCGGGTTGTCCGCCGGGATGCCGCCGTCCGGGTCGATCCGGAGGATCTTGCCGGCGTAGCTGCTCCAGTCCCGGGCGGTGACCTGCTGGGCGGTCGGGAGGTCCTGCGAACGGATCGGCGCGCAGGCGCCGGCGTACTGGTTGGCGCCCTGGTCGCCGACGGTGAGGTAGAGCTTGTGGTCCGGGCCGACGGCGAGCCGCCCGCCGTTGTCCACGGTGCTCGCCGGCAGGTCGGTGAGCACGTCCGTCGGGCTGCTCAAGGATGCCGCGGCCTGGTCGTAGTTGAACCGGACGATCTTGCCGCGCAGGCCGGCACCGGAGTTGTAGTCGTAGGCGACGTAGACCGCGCCGGCGCCGAACGCCAGACCGAGCAGGCCGTCGTCGGCGCCACTGGCCGAGACGTCCGCGATGTCCAGCACGTCGGTGCTCGACCCGTCCGCCGGGTCGATCCGGGTGATCCGTTTGCCGGTCTTCTCGGTCACCCAGAGGAAGTTGTCCGGCCCCCAGGTCAGCTGCCACGGGTTGGACAGTCCACCGGCGAGCACCCTCGGTACCACGCCCGGCGCGGCCAGTCCGTTGCCGGCGGTGCCGCCGGGCCCCGCCCCGTGCAGCACCGGCGGCGCTTCCTCGCAGGCCGCCGCGAACAGGGCCGCCGACAGCAGGGTGGCGACAGCCAGCGACCGCTTCACGGGGGGCTCCTTCGTCCTGGGTGGAGCACAACCTAGCGGTCACGGTGCAGCCGATCGGTGGGGGTGGCCCGCCCGGTGACACCCACGGGCGCCGCGACCGCCTCAGGTGGCCCAACCAGA
Source organism: Pseudonocardia sp. Cha107L01 (assembly GCF_052566575.1). Lineage (NCBI taxonomy): Bacteria > Bacillati > Actinomycetota > Actinomycetes > Pseudonocardiales > Pseudonocardiaceae > Pseudonocardia > Pseudonocardia sp. Cha107L01. The sequence continues at coordinate 170,453 of NZ_CP199579.1, read as the reverse complement.
ACCCCGAGCGGCGGAGCGGGTGGCGCTCTGCCGGGCGCGGTGTCCCGGGGCGAGTCGGGGCTGACGCAATCCCCGACTCGCCCGGACGGAATCCCCGACTCGCGGTGCGGGTGCGGGTGCGGGGTCAGGCGGTCGGCACCTTGTCCAGGAACCCGTACACCCGGCGCAGCTGTCCGCCTTCGGCGACCGCCACGTCGAAGCCGACCACCAGGGGCTCGTCCGCGCCGGGTGCGCCGAGGTGCCACTGGAACCGGGCGGTGTCGTGGTGGCTGTCCACCGGGCCGGCGAGGCTGAACACCAGCCCGGCGAACTGCTGCTGGGCGCCCTCGATGGCGGCGTCGATCTGGTCCCGGCCCTTGGCATCGAGCAACGGGTCGGTGTAGCCGGCGTCCTGGGTGTAGAGCTCGTCGATCAGCGCCCGGCGGGTCGTCGCGTCGGTCTCGTTCCAGGCGTCGATGTAGCGCTCGGCGATCACGTTCATGTCGGTGTTCATGTCGGTGCTCATGGCTGCCTCCCTGGCGTCCGTCGTGCTCGTGACACCAGGTTGGCAGCCATGCCGCACCAGTTCGATTCCCTCAGAGGTAATGCTTTCAGCGCTTCAGTGCGTGAGTTAGCGCTTCAGTACCACCTTGAGTGCGTTGTGCTCGGCCGCGTTCGCGAACACGTCATACGCGTCCATGATCTTGTCCAGCGCGAAGTCGTGGGTGCCGAACATCTCGGCCCGGATCCGCCCGTCCCGCACCAGCTGCAGCAGCATCGGCACCGTCACGGTGTCCACCAGCCCGGTGGTAATGGTGATGTTCTTGATCCACAGCTCCTCGAGGTGCAGGGTGGCCGACGCGCCGTGCACGCCGATGTTGGCCACCACGCCGCCGGGCCGGACGATCCGGGCGCAGGTCTCGAACGTCTCCGGCACGCCGACCGCCTCGATGGCGACGTCCACGCCGTGCCCGTCGGTCAGCTCGGCGAGTGCCGCGTCCACGTCGTCGTCGGCGTTGATCGTGTACCCGGCGCCGAACTGCTTGGCGTGCTCCAACCGCGACGCCGCCTTGTCGATCGCGATCACCCGGCTGGCGCCGTGCAGCCCACAGGTCATGATCGCGGCCAGCCCGACCGGCCCGGCGCCGACCACCGCCACCGTGTCACCCGGCTTCACCCGGCCGTTGCGCACCCCGACCTCGTAGCCGGTGGGCAGGATGTCGGTCAGGAACAGCACCTGGGTGTCGGTGACGCCCTCCGGCACCTTGTGCACGCTGGTCTCCGCGAACGGCACCCTCGCGTACTCGGCCTGCAACCCGTCGATGAGGTGACCGAAGATCCAGCCCACCCCGCCGACCGCCAGGCAGTGGCTGGGCATCGCCCGCTTGCAGTTCGCGCAGCGCCCACAGGAGGTGATCGCCGGGATGAGTACCCGGTCGCCCTCGTTCAGCGAGGACACCGCCGCGCCGGTGGCCACCACCGTGCCGACCGCCTCGTGGCCGAGCAGCCTGCCCTGTTCGACCGTGGGCACGTCGCCCTTGAGGATGTGCAGGTCGGTACCGCAGATCGTGCTCGTGTCCACCCGGACGACGATGTCCGTCGGATCGGTCACCGTGGGATCCGGGACGTCGTCCCAGGATTTCTGGCCGGGGCCGTGGTAAACAAGCGCCTTCATCGGTTGCTCCCCAATGCGAGTGAGACGTACGCGTGACGTGACGGACCTCACGGTGGCCGGCCTCGGGTGGCTCCGACGTCTCATCGTGCGAAATCCGCTCGGCATCGGGGCGCCGCGCGGGTAGCGTCGCTGGCATGCACCGGCGCTTCACGATCTCCCCGCCGCCCACCCGCTGAGCGGGCGGATCGACCCCTTGTAGGCGCGTCCCGGCTTCTTGCCGCGCGCGTCCCCGGCGTCCCCACATCCCTGTGCAGCTCCGGGTCGGCCCCTGAAACGGCCGCCGGTCCGATGCGCCCGCTTCCGCGCCCTTTCCCTTCGTGGCGGGAGCCTTGGATGTCTTCGCTGTCCTCCCCGGACGCCGCGCTGCGCGCGTCCGGATCTCGAACTGACCTCTACTACGTCCTCTCGGCCGGCTTGCTCTGGGGCACCGGCGGACTGGCCGGCAGTCTGCTCGGCCAGGTCGCCGCGTTGTCGCCGCTGGCCGTTGCCACCTACCGGCTGGCCGGCGGCGGCCTCACCGTGCTCGCGGTACTCGCGGTGACCGGCCGGCTGCCTCGGCTCCGCCGTGCCGGATGGCTCCGGGTGCTGTCGGTCGGCGTGCTGACCGCGACCTACCAGGTCTGCTACTTCGCCGCGGTGGCGATGACTTCGCTCGCGGTGGCCACCGTGATCGCCATCGGGGCGGCGCCGGTGTTGGTGCTCACCGCCGAGGCCGTCGGTGAGCGGCGCCGGCCCGGTTCGGCCAGCCTGGTCGCGATCGGGCTGGCGCTGCTCGGGCTGGCGCTGCTGCTCGGTACGTCCGGGCACCCGCTGACGCGTGCCGGCGGCGGCTCGCTGGCGCTGGGGGTGCTGCTCGCGCTGGGGGCGGCGGCCGGCTTCGGTGCGCTCGCGCTGATCGGCCGGCGTCCGGTGCCGGGGTTGGACGGGCCCGCGACGATCGGGGTCGGGTTCACCGCCGGCGGGGTGTTGCTCGCGGTGGCCGCCCTGGTGGTCGGTGCGCTCACCGGTGGACACGGCTTCGGTGGACACGGCTTCGGCGGGCTGGAGTTCGCGCCGACGGCGGCCTCGGTCGGCCTGCTCGTCTACCTCGGCTGGGTGCCGACCGCGCTGGCCTACGGGCTGTTCTTCGTCGGGCTGCGCGGCGTCTCGGCCAGTTCGGCGGCGGTGGTCGCGGTGCTCGAACCGGTCACCGCGACGGTGCTCGGGGTGCTCGTGCTCGGCCAGCGGCTGGGCCTCGGCGGGATGGTCGGGGCCGGGCTGCTCTGCGCCGCGGCGGTGGTCGCCGGGGTGGGTGGCTCGACGTCGCGGCCGGTGACGGAGGCCGGACTCTCCTAGAAGTGGTCCGCGCCGGTGAGCTGGTGCTCCAGTTCATCGGCGCGCGCCGCGACCAGCTGGAAAGGCTTGTCGAAGCCGGCCAGGCTCAGGTCGGCCAGCGCCGCCGCGTGCCGGAACAGCGCGACCCCGTCGACGATGACCACGCCGCCGATCACGGACTGCCCGGCCAGCTCGAGCAGCTGGCGGAGGTCCACGTTGTCCGCGCCGGCGACCGCCGACTCGATCAGGATCCAGCCCTCGCCGGCGCCGGTCCCGGCCGGAGTGGAGTCCGGCTCGACGTGGTGCACAGCGACCCGCTGCGTGCGCCCCTCCCCGGTCGTCAGGTGGAAGCGCAGCGTTCGCTCGGTCTGCTGGAAGATCTCGTAGCGGAACCTGACGTATCCGACCAGGTCGATCCAGGAGGTGGCCACAGCCCCGGAACTTAGCGCACGCCGGGGCGGCGGCCGCGCCGGTAGGGTCGTGATCGTGGCTGAGCTGACTACTGAGATTGATCCCGGAGAGGTCGGCATGGATGCCGACCGGTTGGCCCGGATCGACCGGCATTTCGCCCGTTACGTCGACGACGGCCGCCTCGCCGGCTGGCAGGCGGTGGTGACCAGGCGGGGCAAGATCGTGCACGTCGGTTCATTCGGCCAGCGCGACGCCGAGGCCGGCCTGCCGGTGGCCCCGGACACGCTGTGGCGGATCTACTCGATGACCAAGCCGATCACCTCGGTGGCCGCGATGATCCTTGTCGAGGAGGGTCTGATCGAGCTGACCGACCCGATCAGCCGGTTCATCCCGGAGTTCGGCGCGACCCGGGTCTTCGTGAAGGGCTCCGGGCTCAAACCGGTCACCGAGCCGGCCACCGAGCCGATCCGGCTGTGGCATCTGCTCACGCACACCTCGGGGCTCACCTACGGCTTCCACCACGCGCACCCGGTCGACGAGATCTACCGGCGCGCCGGCTACGAGTGGGGCGTCCCGCGCGGGACCGACCTGGCGTCGGCCTGCGCGGCCTGGGCGGGGTTCCCGCTGGTGTTCCAGCCGGGTACGGAGTGGAACTACTCGGTCTCCGTCGACGTGCTCGGCCGGGTGGTCGAGGTGGTGTCCGGGCAGTCGCTGGACCAGTTCTTCGCCGAGCGGATCTTCGGGCCGCTGGGGATGACCGACACGACGTTCGGTACGCCGGCCGAGGACGTCGAGCGGCTGGCGGCGTTGTACAGCCCGGACCCGGAGACCGGCCGGTTCGCCCGCAACGACCTGATGGGCGGCGCCGCGCTGCGCGAGCCGACGTGCCTGTCCGGCGGCGGCGGGCTGGTGTCCAGCGCGGCGGACTACCACCGGTTCACCCAGATGTTGCTGCGCGGCGGTGAGCTGGACGGCCAGCGGGTGCTGGGTGACCGGACGGTGGCCTACATGGCACAGAACCACCTGCCCGGCGGCACCGACCTGGAGGAGTTCGGGCGACCGCTGTTCGCCGAGAGCCCGATGGCCGGCATGGGCTTCGGGCTGGGGTTCTCGGTGGTGCAGGACGCGGCCGCGGTGAAGAACCTGTGCAGCCCCGGGGAGTTCGCCTGGGGCGGCGCGGCGAGCACCGCGTTCTGGGTCGACCCGGTCGAGGACCTCACCGCGATGTTCTTCACCCAACTGCTACCGTCCAGCACCCATTCGATCCGGTCCCAGTTGCGGACCCTGGTCTACCAGGCGGTGTTGTAGAGCGATGGCGCTTGCGCTTGTCATCAAGGTGCTGGTCAACGCGGTCGCACTCTGGGTGTGCACGCTGTTGATCTCCGGTATCGAGCTCGGCGGCTCCGACAAGGGCACCCGGATCGCCACTCTCATCGTGGTGGCGCTGATCTTCGGTGTGGTCAATGCGGTGATCAAGCCGATCGTGAAGACAGTCGGCTGCGCGTTCTACATCCTCACCCTGGGACTGATCGGGCTGGTGGTGAACGGGCTGCTGTTCCTGCTGGTCGGCTGGCTCTCCGGCCAGGTCGGGCTGCCGTTCCACGTGGCCGGGTTCGTGCCGGCGTTCTGGGGCGCGATCGTGGTGGCCATCGTCGGCTTCATCCTGCACCTGATCATCCCGGACAGCCTGGACCGGGAGTGAGCCGAGTCTGGCTGGTCACCGGCGCCAGCAGCGGTTTCGGCCGCGCCATCGCCGAGGCCGCGATCGCCGCCGGTGACCTGGTGGTCGGGGCGGCCCGGCGTCCCGAGGCTCTCGACGACCTGGTCGCCGCGCATCCCGGTCAGGCCGAGGCGGTCCGGCTGGATGTCACCTCGCCGGATGCGCCCGCCGTGGTGGACGACGTGGTGGCCCGGCACGGCCGGATCGACGTGCTGGTCAACAACGCCGGCCGCACCCAGGTCGGCGCGCTGGAGGAGACCACAGCGGCCGAGCTGCGCTACCTGTTCGAGCTGCATTTCTTCGGGCCGGCGGCGCTGACCAAGGCGGTGCTGCCGCACATGCGCCGTCAGGGCGGCGGGGCGGTGGTGCAGATGTCCAGCGTGGGCGGCTGGATCACCGCGCCCGGCTTCGGCGCCTACTGCGCGACGAAGTTCGCGCTGGAGGGACTGACCCAGACGTTGAGCCAGGAGGTCGACTTCGGCGTCCGGTTCCTGATCGTCGAGCCCGGTGCCTTCCGTACCGGGCTGTTCAACCCGGGTGCGGCGTACCTGTCCGCCGAGCTCCCGGGGTACGCCGCCACCGTCGGCCCGACCCGCCAGTATGTGACCGGCGGCGACGGCGAGCAGCCGGGCGACCCGGCCAAGGCGGCCGCCGCGATCCTCACCGCGCTGGACGCCGAGAACCCGCCACTGCGGCTGCCGCTCGGCGCCGACGCGGTCGACTCGATCCGCGGCCAGCTCGACTCGGTGGCCGACGAGCTGGCCAGCTGGGAGCACGTCTCGAGGGCCACCGCCTTCGACCCCGAGTAACCGCGGGTCAGGCCTCGTGAGTGGCGAGTGGCCCCTGGGACCACTCGCCACTCACGAGATTTGGCCGACGGGGGTGGGGGCCAGGGCGGCCGTCATCCGGTCGAAGCCCCGCAGGTTCGAGGTGGGGCGGCGGTGCGGGTCGCCGACCAGGGTCAGGCCGGGGAAGCGGTCGTAGAGGGCGCGCAGGGCCACCTCGCCCTCCATCTTCGCCAGCGAGGCGCCGAGGCAGTAGTGGATACCGCTGGAGAACGCCAGGTGCTTGCCGGCGTTGCGCCGGGTGACGTCGAAGGTGTTCGGCTGCTCGAAGACCTTCGGGTCCCGGTTGGTTGCGCCGAGCAGGATCAGCACCAGCTCCTCCTCGCGTACTCCGACACCGGCGATCTCGGTGTCCCGCAGGGCACGGCGCGCGGTGCGCTGTACCGGGGAGTCGAAGCGGAGCATCTCGTCGACGGCGTTCGGCCACAGCGCGGGCTGCTCGGTGAGCAGGGCACGCTGCTCAGGGTGCTGTTGCAGCAGTGCGATGCCGTTGCCGATCAGGTTCACCGTGGTCTCGAAGCCGGCGGCCAGCACGAGCAGCGAGGTGGCCAGTAGCTCCGTCTCGGTGAGCCGCTCACCGTCGGTGTCCGCCGTGGTGACCAGCTCGGAGAGGATGTCCTCGCCCGGGTTGCGGCGCAGCGTCTCGAAGTGCCCGCGCATCCAGTCCAGCAGGGCGTCGATACCGCGCTGGGCCTCGAGGTACTGCTGGCGGCTCATGCCGGGGTCGAGCGAGGCGGCCGCCCCGTCGCCCCAGGCCAGGAACTCGTCCTTCATGGACGTCGGCGCACCCAGGATCTCGCAGATCACGATCACCGGCAGCTGCGAGGCGTAGAGCCGCACCAGGTCGACCGGTTCACGCACGCCACGCCGGTCGATGTCGTCGAGCAGCTCGACCGCGACCTCCTCGGTGCGCACCCGCAGTGCCTTGACCGCCTTGGCGGTGAACGCCCGGGTGACCAGCTTGCGGTAGCGGCTGTGGTCCGGCGGGTCGACCGCCAGCATGGACGGCGGCTCGACCACACTGCGCGCGGCACCCGCCGCCGACGCGCTGAGCAGCCGGCGGATCGGCCGCGGCGCGCCGCCGAACGAGGCGGTGCCGAAGTCCTCCGCGCGCAGCACCTCGGTGCCGACGGCGTGGTGGACGGTGAGCTTGCCGGCCAACCCGCTGCTGAACGGCCCGTCGGTCCGCAGCTGTTCGTAGTGCGGGTACGGGTCGAGCTGCACGGCGCGGTCGGTGAGGAACCGCGTGTTCAGGTTGCCCTTGCGCGTCTCGCGCCGCATCACCAGCCGGATCAGCCCGTGTGTCAACGCCCACCGCGCCGTGTCCGGGAGCTGCATGGTCGTCCTCCGAGGTCCACCGGGAACTGCGTACGTACACTGTACGTCCGGATGGCTCAGATGGGCCAGGCCTCCCGCCGCAATCCCGCGTCCCAGAACATCCACTCGTAGCGCGACGTGGTCACGAAGTGCTCGGTGACACGGTCCGCCTCGGTGGGCGAGAGGGTGGCGCCGACCCGGTCGGTGAGCGCGAGCACGTCGTTCACCACGGTCTGGAACTCCTCGCCGCCATACATCTCGATCCACCGGGCGTAGAGCTTGTTCGGCGACGAGCGGGCCAGCAGCTCGTCGCCGACCCGCGCGTAGATCCAGTAGCAGGGCAGCACCGCGCCGAGGCCCTCGGCGAACGAACCGCCGTACGTGGTCGCCAACAGATAGCTCAGGTACGCCCGAGTCGTCGGCGCCACCGGCTCGGCGGCCGCCTCGGCGGGCGAGGAGCCGAGCTCGGACATCAGCTCGGCGTGCATGTCCTGCTCGGCCGCGACCGCGCCGGCGGCGTGCACGGCGAACATCACGGTGTCCTGCTCGGTCGGTGCCTTGGCTGCGCAGACGGCGAGCGCGCGGGCGTAACCGCGCAGGTAGTGCGCGTCCTGCACGATGTAGTGCCGGAACGACTCGGCGGGCAGGCTGCCGTCGGTGAGCCCGGTGACGAACGGGTGCTCGAGGACGCCCTGGTAGATGTGCTCGACACTGGACCAGAGCCGGCCGGTCAACGTTTCGGTCATGCCGTCGACCCTAGATCGGACGGCGCCGTCCCGGTGCGCCCGCTGCCCCGGTGCCCGACCGCCGACAAGCCAACCGAATGGCCGAATGTCGAGGTCGTCGCTCGCTCGTTGAGGTAGTCACAGAGGTAAGAAGCGAGTCAATCGTCTCAGGGACGTGACTACGCGCGTTTCCTGGGTAACCATAGTTACTTCGGGATGCGACTCAGCGCCGAGCGCCGCCGAAGGTCGTCTCACCAGGCGGAGGTGCCGGCATGACTACACATGCATCGATGGACCACCACGAGCGGATGCGGCTGCGTGCCGCCGCTTTCCGGGCCACCCGGGTCTACCCCGGCCCGGTCGGCGAGCTGCTCTCCCGTGAGCTGTTGTCGTGGGAGGAGTTCGGCTACCGACTCGGCTCCCGGGGCATGATCATGGGCATCGTGGACGCCGTGATGAACGCCCAGCTCCAGCAGACCGAAGCGGCCTGACTCAAGCCTTCGGCCGGCGCCCCGGGCGCCGGCGCGACGGTTGTGCTGCCCGGAATCGCTCGCTGCGCGTGCGTGTGGTGTCCGGATTGCTCACCTGACCCGGTGTGGAGCGATCTCGGCCGTCGGGCCCTGCGCGGTCGTGCGCCACACGTCGCCGGGCCCCGCGGCGGTGTCCGGGGCGCCCAGCGTGAGGATCGAGCCGAGTACCGCGAGCGCGGCGAGCGCGGACATCGTCCGTCCCAGGTAGCCGCTCAGTGTGAAGGCGCTGGCGACCAGTCGACGGCCCAACGGCTCCGGTGCCCGGCGGTGTCGACCGCCCGCGGCCGGGATATGTGTGGCGTCCTCCTCGGTCGAACTCGTCGTCTGCTCGGCGTAACTGGTCGGGGCCATCTGCACCACCTCGATATGGGGGAGCGCTCGCCCGGGGTATCGCCGATGGCGTACTCGGCGTTAGCCACCGCTGTGTGTTCTGTCACGTGGAACCGGCCGAGGGAGGGGCCGACCGGGTCAGAACGTGGTGACCGAACGGACGTCGAGGTTGTGGAACGTGGCGTCGCCGTCGCACAGCTTGCGAAGCTGCCCGGCGAACTCACCGGTCGCCGGATGGTCCGAGTTGGCCATCGCGGCGGCATAGTCCGGGAACGCGACCAACTGCAGGAAGCGGTCGGGCTGGTCGCGGTCGGCACCGGTCATCGCCCAACGCGCGGTCCGGGCCCCGCCGATGGAGGCGGTCCACCGAGCGACGGTCTGCTCGAACTCGTCGATGCGCCTGGTGCTGAACTCGATGAGCTGAACGAAGGAACCCGGTGTCGGGAGCTCGGCGGCCTCGCGCAGCCCGGACTCGATGGCGGCGCGCAGCTCGGGGTCGTCCTGGTGACCGTGAACGTCAACCGCGTGCGCCACGGCGGCCCGCAGTACCTCGTCCCGCTCGCCGGAGATCGCCAACGTGCAACCGCTCTCGCTGGGGACGTCCCGACAGTCGATCATGATCCTGGGCATGTCGCCTCCTCGGGTGCTGGCTGGCCGGTCGCCGGGACGGCGATGCGTTCCCGGCCGCCAGGTAACCCAAGCGGGTGACGGTGTCGGCGTCGATACGCACTTGTGCGTACGTCGCCGAGCTGTCAGGGCGAGACCTTCGCGGTCAGTTGCCGCTGTTGCTGTCGTTGTTGCTGTTGTCCGAGTTCGACCGGGACGAGGACGAGGACTTGGAGGACTTGGTGGACGACGGCTTCGAGGTCTTCGTCGTGGTCTTCGGCGTGGTCCGCTGAACCGGCTTCGGCGCGACCCGAACGGGGGTGCGTACCGGCGCGATCCGGCGCGGTGTGGGCTTCGGCGTGCTCGGCGGCGGGGGTGGGGTGGTCGGCGGTGGGGCGGCGATCGGCGGCACGAACGGCTGCACGGACGACGAGCCGGCGTCCGACACCGGGGCCGGCGGCGGCACGTAGCTGTTGCTGGAGCCGGTGGCCCAGAACAGCAGTCCACCGGCCAACGCGACCACACCAACCAGCAGGAAGGCCAGGACCTTGTTCGACGGCCCCTTCTGCTCGACCGGCGGGGGCGGGGGCGGCGGCCAGGCGCTCACCGGCCCCGAGGGCGGCCAGCTGTGTGCCGGCCCAGGTGGCGGCGGTCCGGGCGGCGGCGGCCAGCCCCTCGGCGGGCCGCCCTGCTGCGGGCCGCCTTGCTGCCAACCGCCGGGTCCGTTCGGTCGGCCGGGGCCCGGACCGGGCGCGGGCCAGTCGGCGTCTCGGTTGTCCCACCCGGGCTGCGGCATGGCGGCCATCTTGCTGGTGGCCATCGGGTCGGGCTGGCTGACCTGGGGCGCCGTCTTCGGATCGGCGTCAGTCTCGGCGCGCCCAGATTTGGCGGGGCCGTTCGCCCACTCGACGGGGTCCGTGCGGCGGGGAGCGTCCGCGCTGGTCGGAGCTCCGGCGTCGCCGTTCGCCGGGATGCCGGAGTCCTGGGCGGTCGGGTCCGGCCGAGCCCGCCGCGTCTCGTCCGAAGCCATCGAGTGCCGCCCTGTGAGAAGGGCCGGGCGGATCCGCGACTCGGACCCCCCGACCTGATTGGTCAGGCGCCGCGGCCAGTTGGCCGTGCCACCTTGCTCTAGACGTCGCGGCACCGGAGGTCGTTGTTACTTTAGCCGTTCGCGCAACTCCCGCTTCAATACCTTTCCCGCTGCCGAAACCGGTATGGAGTCGACCAGATACAGCTCGCGAAGTCGCTGGTAGGGCAGCAGGTCCGCGTTGACGGTCTCGCGCAGCCGCTCGGCGTCGACGGACGGCGCGACCACGAACGCCACCGGCAGCTCGCCGAGGGCCTGGTCCGGCCGGCCCACCACGGCCGCCGCGCTGACCCCGGGCTGGGCGTAGAGCCGCTCCTCCAGGTCACGGGGGTACACGTTGTAGCCCTTGTAGATCAGCATGTCCTTCTTGCGGTCCACGATCGCCAGGTAGCCGTCCTCGTCCAGCACCCCGATGTCCCCGGTGTGCAGCCAGCCGTCCACCAGCGTCGCCGCCGTCTCCTCAGGGCGGTTGCGGTACCCGAGCATCACCTGCGGGCCCCGGATGCACACCTCGCCGTGCTCGCCGGCCGGCAGCGGCTCCTCCGGGCCGCCGGGTGAGCCCTCGTCCACCAGCTTGACCTGGGTGTCGTAGATCGGCAGGCCCACGGTGCCGATCTTGCGGATCGCGGAGCGCCCGGCCGGGCCGGCGGTGGCACCCATGGTGACCTCGGTGAGGCCGTACCCCTCGCCGATCACGACGTCCTCGCCGAACCGGGCCCGCATCGCCTTGATCAGCTCGACGGCCAGCGGGGCGGCACCGGAGCTGATGCCCTGTACCGAGCCGAGGTCGCGGGTGGCGAAGTCCGGGTGCGCGACGAGCGCGGCGAACAGCGGCGGCGCACCGGTCATCCCGGTGACCTGGAAGCGCTCCGCGTCGGCCAGGTACCGGCCCGGGTCGAACCGCTCGTGCAGCACCTGGGTGGCGCCGCTCAGCATCGGGATGTGGAGGCTGCCGATGGTGCCCATGGCGTGGAACCATGGGGTCAGGCCGATCGCCACCCCGGTGCCGAGCTCGACCGGGAACTCCGCGTCGTCGCCCACCTGCTCGATCCACAGACCGCCGGCGTCGTCCACCCGGGGCTCCGACCCGCTACCCCAGCAGGCGTACTGCAGCGCGTTCACCACGACGTTGCGGTGCGGCAGCCGCACGCCCTTCGACCGGCCGGTGGTACCGCCGGTGTACGCCAGGTGCGCGAGGTCGGCGCGGACGTCGATGTCCACCTCGGGCCGGGTGCTGGGCTGCCCGGCGAGGAACTCCTCGAAGTCCACCCCGGCCGCGCCGAACTCGGCGGTGTCCACCCGGTGCCCGGGGTCCAGCGCCTGCGCCCGGTCGGTGAGCACCACACGACGGAGCGCGGTCCTGTCCCGGATCGCCGCCAGCACCTTCGACGCCGGCTCGAAGCTGAGCGCCAGCACCGCACCGGAGTCGGCCAGCTGGGCGGCCAGGTCGTTCGGCGGCAGCAGCGGGTTCGCCGGCGTGTAGGTGGCCCCGGAGAGCAGGGTGCCGTGGTAGGCGATGGCGAACTGCGGGCAGTTCGGCGAGTGGATGGCCACCACGTCGCCGGGTCCGACGCCCTCGGCGCGCAGCGCGTTGGCGAACTGGCACGCCTGGCGGTAGAGCTCGGCAAAGCTGAGCTCGCGGCCGTCCACGTGCAGCGCGATCCGGTCGCCCCAGCGGGCCGCCGCACCGGCCAGCACCGCGCCGGCGGGCACCTCGGGGTAGTCCAGGCTGGCTGACGAGCTGACGATCACCGAGTGCCTCCGGTGCCGAAGTCGATCGGCAGATGTTTGATCCCGTTGATGAAGGCCGACGTTAGCCGTGACGGGGCGGCGGTGGCGTGGATGTCTGGGACCCGGCTCAGAAGCTCACGGAACATCACGCTGATCTCCCGCCGGGCCAGGTGCGCGCCCAGGCAGAAATGCGGGCCGGGGCCGCCGAAGCCGATGTGCGGGTTGGGTGAGCGCAGCACGTCGAACCGGTCCGGGTCGGTGAAGTACTTAGGGTCCCGGTTGGCCGCCCAGTAGTACATCAGCACCTTGGCGCCGGCCTCCAGCTGCTGCCCGCCGAGCTGGGCCGGCTCGGCCAGGGTGCGCCGCATGAAGATCACCGGTGACGCCCAGCGGACGATCTCCTCGATCGCGGTGGGGGTGACGCCGTCGATGTCGGCCAGCCACGTTGCGCGCTGTTCGGGGTACTCGGTGAGCAGGTGCAGGCCCCAGGTAATCGCGTTGCGGGTGGTCTCGTTGCCGGCGACCACGAGCAGGATGAAGAACGAGGCCAGCTCGTCCGGGGTCAGCGTCTCGCCGTCGATCTGCGCGTTGACCAGCGCCGAGGTGAGGTCGTCGGTGGGGTGCGCGGCGCGGTGCGCGGCGAGGTCCCGCATCACCTGCGCCAGGTCCGCACCGGCCGACAGTAGCGCGGTGACGATGTTCTCCGCGTCCGGCACGTACTCCGGGTCGGCCGCGCCGAGGATCACGTTGGTCCGCTCGAACACCAGTTGGTGCTGGCTGGCCGGGATGCCCATCATGTCGCAGACGATGGTCAGCGGCAGCTTCGCGGAGATCGCACTCACCGCGTCGCACGGGCCGTTCTCGATCACCTCGTCGACGATCCTCGTCGCGACCTTGGCCACGTTGTCGGTCAGCGCATCGAGCATCCTCGGGGTGAAGCCGCGGGAGACGATGCGGCGCAGCCGGCTGTGCCGAGGGTCGTCCATGTTGATCATCGAGCCGTAGAACTCGAGGAACTCGGCCGGCATGTCCGCCGCGCTGGTCGCGCCCTTGCCGGAGGTGAAGATCTTCGGCTGGCGACTGGCCTCGACGATGTCGTCGAGCTTGGTGAGCGCGTAGTAGCCGGGACCCGGCGGGGTGAACCAGAGCTGTGGCTGGTCGAAGAACGGCAGCTCGGGCCGCTCCCGCAGGGTGTTGAACGCCGTGTGGCGGCGTTCGATCGACTGCGTCCAGAAGCCCTCGAGGTCCGAGAGGTTCAGGTTGAGCACGTCACTGGCGGCATCGCTGACGCTGGTGGGTGGCTGCACGGTGGTGGGCTCCTACGCGGTGGTGGGCGGATGCACGGTCGGCATCCGCCAGCGTGCCGCGGCACGCTGATCTACGCCATCCACCAAACGTACGGTGTACGTCCGGGCGGGCCTCGCCGCCGGCCGCGACCGGCCTGTTGTTGCCGAGCTGCACAGCAGGCAGGTTCGATCATGCTTCGGGCTGCCTGGTGTGCAGCTCGGTAACAAGGCGCGCGGAGGGCGGCGGCGGGTCAGTGCTCGGTGGGGCGCAGGGCGGCGAGCAGCGGGATGGCGGCGATCTTCTCCTCGGTCAGCTCGGCCCAGCGGATGCCGCCGACCGGGCGCCGGCCTCGACCGGGCCGACAGTCGATCACCCGGTCGGGCGTGATCACCAGGTCGACCGGAGCGTCGTGCGCGGCCGTCGGAATGGCACCGGCCGGGCGCACCTGCAGCTCGTGCACCGTGGTCACCACCAGGGTGTCCGGCCCGATCAGCCCGGCCGAGCCGGCCAGCGCGAACTCCAGGTCGGCGAACCCGCCGCCCTTGCCGAGGCGGGCGCCGTCCTCGGCCACCGCGACGCATCCGCTCACCACCAGATCCACCGGGCCGAGATCGTCGACCGCGACGCGGCGCGCCGACCTGGTCGCGCCGGAGATCGACGCTGCCCGCCGTGGCGTGTCCGCCAGATCGTCCGGGTCGAGCAGGAAGAACGGTTCCGTCTCGGCGAGCCGGGGAACCGCCATGTACACCGTCTTGCCGTCCTCCAGCGCCCGCTGTCGCACCGGCAGCTGCGCCGAGTCGGGGTTGGCCTTGATCGTCTTCGCGGCCCGCCAGACGTCGGTGTCCCGCAGTCGCTCGGCCGCGCGCTCGGCGCCGACGAAGTTGGAGATCCGGTTGCGGGCGCCGGGGAAGCGGGACACCTTCGCCTCGGTGAGTGCCGCCCAGATCTCGTCCCGCAGCTCCGCCTTCGCCGCCAGCAGCTCCGGGTCGCCGCCCGCGTCGTGATCGTGGCGCCGGGTGTTCCTCATGGCCGGGATCCGTGCATGGGCGGCAAGCCTAACGGCGCGCTCGGGCCGGCCGGGTCGGGCGCCTTGGCGACCGTCGTCGCGGCGGTTCAACGTGCGCCGGCTCAGCGGGTACGCAGGGCGAGCAGCTCGGCGCGGCTCACCGGGTATGCGCGGGGCGAGTAGCTCGGCGCGGCTCAGCGGGTGCGTAGGGCGAGCAGTTCGGCCACCCGGTTCGCGGTCTGGTGCATGGCGATGCCGATGTCGTCGCCCGCCAGTCGCAGCGTCTGCCAGCCGTGGGAGGCCAGCAGGCCGTCGCGCTCCCGGTCCAGCCGGGCCCGGCGTGCGGTGAAGTGGGTGGCGCCGTTGTACTCGATGGCCAGCTTGGCCCACGGATAGCCCAGATCGACCCTGGCCAGCACGAACCCGTGCTCGTCGGAGATCCGGTACTGCACCTCGGGCGCGGGCAGCCCGGCACGGACCAGCCCGACACGCAGCCGGGTCTCCCTCGGCGACTCCGCCCTCGGGTCGGACAGCGCCACCACCTCGTCGAGCCGCCGACAGTTCCGCGCACCCGGAGCGGACGTTCGGCTGGTGAGCAGCTCGGCCGGAGCGAAGCCGCCGGCGCGCGCGAGCGCATCCACCGCGATCACCGCCTCCACCAGCGGCAACCGGCGGGCCAGGTCCCATGCGGTGCGCAACGGCGCGGTGACCCGGCAGCCGCCGGCCA
This sequence comes from Pseudonocardia sp. Cha107L01, assembly GCF_052566575.1. NCBI lineage: Bacteria > Bacillati > Actinomycetota > Actinomycetes > Pseudonocardiales > Pseudonocardiaceae > Pseudonocardia > Pseudonocardia sp. Cha107L01. The sequence goes on along the minus strand of NZ_CP199579.1, from coordinate 155,163 downwards.
GCATGAGGTCGACGCCGGCGGCAGCCCCGTACCTGACCCGCAGCCCCGGCTCGCCACGCATGCAGCGCGGCACGAGAACCTCCGCCGGTGCGTCGTGCGGTGCGCAGTCCGCGCCCAGCAGAGCGGCTGCCGAGTAGCCCGCCAGCAGCCCGCGCCGGCCCCGGACGAGCAGGAAGGCGGCGCGCGAGCGGGTGGCCAGGTCAGGTTCGAGAGCAGCCGGCACGAACACGTCCCGGAACAGTCGGCGGTGTCGAGGGCCGTAGAGCTGGTTGGGCGTCAGCAGGCCACCAGCGAGCGCCTGGCTACCTCGGAACGGTCCGTCGAGCACGACCTCCAGCGTGACCGGGACGCCGGGCCCGTGGTGGCGTTTCGCCTAACTCAACGTTCCTCTGGTCACATCGGCGATCGAACCAGAGGAACGTTGAGTTGATCACCGGGCCATGGCGGTCAGCCCGGAGCGGGCCGGTCACCCCGGCGAGCTCACCAGGTCTGGACGCCGCCGGGCACGGACAGTCCGGTGGGCGTGCGGTCCCAGGAGCCCAGCGCGGCCGGTTTCGGGGCGACCGCGCCGGCGCCGGGGCCGGCCTTGCGGACCAGGGTCACCGCGTCGATCTCCTGCCCGGTGTCGCTGATCGCCCGGACGGTCATGCTGGAGTCCGCGCCGGGCGCCCCGGGGGCGACGTCCACCGCGAGCACCGCATAGTCCAGGTACCGCGCCTGCGACCAGTCCACCTGCTCCGGTGTCTTGCCGCCGCCGGCCACGTTGACGAAGCTGGTCACGTGGGTGCCGCTGTCCGGCCCGGTGTTGCCCCGGTAGCGGTCCGTCTCGCCGGGCTGCCAGGTGTAGCGGGGCCGCCCGCCCGAGCCGACGCAGATGTAGGTGGTGCCGTCCGTCGGCGGGTGCACGGTGGCACCGTCCGGGGCCTGCACCCCGGTACGCCCACCCTTGATCGGGCTGCTCCGCTCGTACTGGTGGTTGTGTCCCTGCACCACGAGATCAACGCTGAACTCGTCGTACAGCGGGGACATCAGCGAACGCACCCCGCCGTCGGAGGCGTGCGAGGCGCTGGTCGCGTAGGCGCAGTGGTGGTGGAACACCACGATGAAGTCGATGTTCGGGTCGGCCCGCAGCGCGCTGAGCGTCTGCCTCGCCCAGCTGACCTGCGCCCCGCCGCTGTAGCCGGCGTTGGTGGGGATCTCGGTGGACAGGTCGTTCCCGTCCAGGCTGACCACACCCACGTTGGAGTACTTGAAGGTGTACACCGACGGGCAGTTGCTCGGCCCGTTCTTCGGCAGGTCAAGCCGCGCGGCGTGGCCGCCGTAGCCGTGCGTGGCGCCGCCCGGCGACTTGTTGTCGTCGTAGACCGCCTCCATGTCGTGGTTGCCGGTGGCGAACATCCACGGCGTGGTGGCGGCGGTGAACTCGATGCTGTGGAAGTACGCGGTCCAGGTGGTCGGGTCGAAGTTGTCGAAGCCGGTGCTGGTCGCGGGGGCCGGCACGGTGTTCTTGACCGGGTGGCCGTAGCCGGTCGGGTCGGCGTAACAGATGTCCCCGGCGAGCAGGTGGAATGCCGGCTGCCGCTTGGCGATCATGGCGACCAGCGAGGAGGCCGGCTGCGGCGTGCGCCGGCTGTCGTCGGGCTTGTAGTAGTCGTCGGTGAAGGCCTCGATGACCGAGGTCGGCCCGTTCACCCCCTGGTCGCCGAACGCGGTGAAGGTGAACGGGGCACGTCCGGTCGGCGCCGTGCTGAACACCGCGTCCGGGGTGGTCCCGCCGCCGGGCAGGCGGAACCGGTAGTGGTAGCGCTGGCCGGCGCTGAGCCGGTCGGCCAGCCCGTGCACGAAGAACTGGTCGGCCGAGCGGATCGAGCCGTCCTGCTGCGGCACGTGGCTGATCAGCTCGCGGACCTCGGCCTCGAGGCTGGTGCCGTAGTTGGCGTCGGCGCCGATGTCCAGGAACACCTTGCCGGCGGGCTTGGCGGTGAGCTCCCCGCCGATGGCCATCGTCGCGGTCGGGTCCGCCCCGAAGGACAGGTGCCGCCCGGTCAGCGCCAGCGGTACCGGGCCGCCGGCCGCCGCGCCGCCGCCGGTCGGTGAGCCGCAGGCGGCCAGTACCTCGCCCAGCCCGCCGACCATCCCCAGCCCGGCCAGGGCGCCGGCCGCACCGCGCAGTGCGCGGCGGCGGCTCACCGGTCGCGCCCTGAGGAACCCGCGCAGCCAGTCGTTCTGTTCGCCGATGGTCATCTGGGCTGCCAGGGCGGCCGGCACCCCGACATCCGGGGTCTCTCCTGGTGGGTTCAGCGCACGCGTCATGGCTGCATAGTCAACAACGTCCTGTCACGCTGTCAGGCGACACGACGTGAAGGATGGGTGAACGCACGCTGTCCACCCGGCGATAGGGGTCCGATTTCGTGTCCGTGCGGAGGGTTGTGTACTCTCGTCAAGGCTTCACCGGGGTGCTTCATGGTGTCCCGGGGACGGCCGACCCGCCCCTTTAGCTCAGTCGGCAGAGCGTCTCCATGGTAAGGAGAAGGTCTACGGTTCGATTCCGTAAAGGGGCTCGACACCCAGTGGGTGCCTACGGATTTGTGTGATCCGTGCAGCGGTGTAGCTCAGTCGGTAGAGCAAGCGGCTCATAATCGCTGTGTCGCCGGTTCAAGTCCGGCCACCGCTACCATCGCTAGACCGACATATGAAGTGATCAGGAGACACCAGTGGCCGCCACCGACGTTCGACCGAAGATCACCTTGGCGTGCGAGGTGTGCAAGCACCGCAACTACATCACCAAGAAGAACCGGCGTAACGACCCGGACCGCCTCGGTCTGAAGAAGTTCTGCCCGAACTGCAAGCACCACACAGCACACCGCGAGACCCGCTGACCCGGGTGGTCGACGAGTCATACGTAGGTCGCACGCTCCCGTCCTCACCGCCGTACCAGGTGGGGCGGGAGCGCATTCGCGAGTTCGCCACCGCGATCGGTGAGCTGAGCCCGCTCTGCCACGACGTGGCCGCGGCCCAGGCCGCGGGCTATCCCGACCTGATCGCGCCGCCCACCTTCCCGGTGGTGTTCACCATGCCCCGGATCGAGCTGCTGCTGCGCGACCCGGACTTCGGCTGGCGCTTCGAGGGTACCGTGCACGGTGACCAGAAGATCGAGTTCCAGCGCTCCATCCGAGCCGGGGACGAGCTGGTCACGGCCGTCCACGTGGAGAGCCTGCGCACCCGGGCCGGCACCCACATGCTGACCCTGCGCTGCGCGGTGTCGACGGTGGCCGGCGAGCCGGTCTGCGCGACCGAGGCGCTACTACTCAGCCAGGAGGACGCCGGATGAGTACCGCCGAGTCCACGACCGAGTCCGCCGCGGCGGCCGAGTTCGGCGAGGGGGCCGAGCTCCCGCCGCTGTCCGTGCCGGTGAGCCGGACCGACGTGGTCCGCTACGCGGGCGCCTCCGGCGACTTCAACCCGATCCACTGGAGCGACCGGGTCGCGGAGTCGGTCGGGCTGCCCGGCGTGGTCGCGCACGGCATGCTGACCATGGCGCTGGGCGGCCGGCTGGTCACCGAGTGGGTCGGCGACCCCGGCGCGGTGCTGTCCTACCAGGCGCGGTTCACCCGGCCGGTGCCGGTGCCCGACGTGGTGGACGGCGTCGACGACGGCGCCGGCCGCGCCGTGATCGAGCTGTCCGGCACGGTCAAGTCGGTGACCGTCGCGGAGGACGGCACCCGAGTCGCGCGGGTGGACATCGCCGCCAAGCTCGACGGCAAATCGGTGCTCGGCAGGGCGATCGCCACGGTCCGGCTGCGGAACTGAACCGGCGCACTCCGGCGGGTTGCCTCCAGCTTAGGTAAGCCTTACTGTGCCGTCCGGGAGGTACTCGTGACGCCACCGGTCGCACGCCTGGACATGGACATCGGCGCGCTGGACCCGGCGGCCTATGACGGGCGCATCGACCACCTGGACTGCTACCGCCTCGACCAGGTCGACCTGGCCGGCTACCAGGGGCTGATCATCGCCGGCATGGTCGACCAGGAGTACCTGCTGCGGCACCGGGACCGGATCGCGGCCTACCTGGCCGGCGGTGGCGTGCTGGTGTTCGGCGGCCACCTGCACCGCGACTGGCTGCCCGGCTGCTCCCCGTTCGTCCAGTTGCCACACCCGACGCTGGCCGCCTACCGGGTCGCCGAGGTCGCCGAGCACCCGCTGTTCGACGGGCTCGGGCCGGACGAGCTGACCTACCGGCGCGGGGTGGCCGGCTTCTTCGCCCGCGGCCACCACCCGCCACCCCCGGGCGCCGAGGTGCTGGTGCGGCTCGGCGGCGGCGAACCGGCCACCTACCTGGACCGGGTGAGCACCGCCGGCACCGTGCTGGTGCAGGCGACCAGCGACCCGCTGACCGGCGACGGACGGCACCTGGTGGACTGGATCCTCGCCGAGGCCGGCGCGAACCACAGCGCCGGCCACGCGGGCGCCGACCGCACGCGCGCCGACCAAAGCGCCGGCCCGTCGGGCGCCGGCCACAGCGCCAACCGGGCCAGCGCCAGCTACACGACCACCGGCGACCTCCACACGGTCACCGCCGGGGCGCCGCCGCCCGCCGGCCGGGGCCTCGCCGCCGTCTACGGCGGGTCGGCCTGGCACCACCGCGCGCTGACCGAGCCGAAGTACGCCCGGCACCTCACCGGCGGCCTGCTCTACCTGCCCGACCTCGCCGACACCGACCTCACCGGCCACCCCGGGTTGCTCATCCCGGAGCGACTGCACCGGGGACTGCTCACCCGGGCCGCGCCCCGGATCCTCGAGCTGCTGGTCGCCGGCGGCACGGTGGCCGCGTTCGCCGGTGGCGAGCCGGTGCCGGAGTTCCTGCCCGGGGTGCGCTGGCAGCACCGCCCGACGAACTTCTGGTGGTGGCTGGAGCCCGGTGCCGATCTCGGTCTGCGCACCCCGGTACCGGAGCACCCGTTGTTCGAGCGGCTCGCGATGCGCGACTGCACCTGGCACTACCACGGTGTGCTGGACCCGCCGGACGGCGCCGAGGTGCTGGTCACGCTGCCGGGCGGCGAGGCGCTGCTGTACGTCGACCGGGTCAGCACGCCGGGCACCCTGGTGGTGTCCACACTCGACCCGTTGAGCCACTACGGCGGCTACTTCATGCCGGCCACCGAGCGCTTCCTGGACGGTTTCCTGCCCTGGCTGGCCGGCGAGGTGGGCTCCCGGCGGGCGGTAACCGTCGAGTAGGGCGGTCGGGTGTGACCCCGGTGGGTGAACGCCCTGCGGTGATCGGCGCCCTGGCGTTGCGAGCCAGCCCGGTACGGAGAATGCTGCCGGCGTCCCGATTCCGTAACGAGAGGATTCGCCCGTGAACTTCGGCAAGCTGGTGGACAAGGCATGGGAAGAGAAGACCGCCGCTGAGATCCTGGCTGCCCCGCCATCCGCGCTCGAGGGACTCACGCCGGCGCACGACGAGAAGCTGGCCGAGTTCGGCATCAAGACGATCGAGCAGCTGGCCAACTGGAAGTACGCCCGCCGCGCCCGCGCGCTGGCCGACCTGGCCGAGACCGACAAGTAGGTCGGTCCCCCTCGAACCCCTGAGTGGCCGGCGTTGCACTGGCAACGCCGGCCACTCACGGCTTTCCGGGCCGCCCCAGCCCTTGACACTGTTGCGGATTACGCGTGAAGACGCGCGTATCGCGATCTCAGTAAACTCTCAGCGCGCGAGCACGGGCACGGCGAACCGGAAGGGAGGAAGGCTCCGGTTCCCGCCGGGGCCGATCCAGGATGACTCTCGCGGACCCCACCCACACTCCCGCCGACGGGCCGACACCGGCCGGCGGAACGCCGCGGGACGCCGGCCCGCGAGCCGACCTCCCGCAACCGGTGGACCGCTGGGTCTTCGGCACCGCGGGCGTGCTCACCGTCGCGTTCATCGCCTGGGGGGTGTTCGGCACCGACTCGCTCGGCGCGGTCACCACCGCCGTACTCAACGGCGTGATGAAGGGCGGCGGCTGGGCATTCGTGCTCGCGGCCACCGGCTTCGTGGTCTTTGCGCTCTGGCTCGCGTTCAGCCGCTACGGTCGGATCCCGCTCGGCCGTGACGGGGAGGTGCCGGAGTTCCGGACCGTCTCCTGGATCGCCATGATGTTCAACGCCGGGATGGGCATCGGGTTGCCGCGTTCGCGCCGCTGATCGGGGCGAAGCGGGCGAGCGGCCCGATCGGGCGGGCCATCGACGTGATGGCGATCTTCGCGACGCTGTTCGGCTCGGCGGCCTCGCTGGGTCTCGGTGCCCTTCAGATCGGCGGCGGGCTGAAGGCCGGCGGCTACCTGGACAACGTCGGGACCACGCTGCTGGTGGTCGTCATCGCGGTGCTGACGGTGGCGTTCGTGGCCAGCGCGGTGAGCGGGGTGGCCAAGGGCATCCAGTGGCTGTCCAACATCAACATGGTGCTGGCCGGGGTGGGACGCCGTTCGTCGGCATGTTCATCGCCCGGATCAGCCGGGGCCGCACCATCAAGCAGTTCGTCACCGGGGTCATCCTGATCCCCAGCCTGGTCAGCCTGATCTGGTTCGCCATCTTCGGCGGCGCGGCGGTGAGCCTGCAGCGCTCCGGGGTCGACCTGGCCTCCAAGAGCTCCGAGGAGCAACTGTTTCCCGTGCTGGACTCCTACCCGCTCGGCGTTGCGCTCGGCGTCGTCGCGATGCTGTTGGTGGCGATCTTCTTCGTGTCCGGCGCTGACGCGGCCTCGGTGGTGATGGGCACGCTGTCGCAGCGCGGCTCGATCCAGCCGGCGCGCGGTGTGGTGATTCTGGGGCGTCCTGATGGGCACCATCGGCGCGATCATGCTGCTGGTCGGCGGGGGTGGCGACGCCGCGCTGAGCGGCATCCAGAAGCTGACGATCATCACCGCGGCGCCGTTCGCGCTGATCATGGTGCTGCTGTGCGTGTCACTGGCGAAGGAGCTGCGCAACGACCCGCTGGTGCACCGCGACGACCGGACCAGGGAGAAGGTCGAGCGCGCGGTGGAGTACGGCACCACCCGTTACGGCGAGCACTTCCACCTGCGGGTGGAGCCGAAGAAGCCCGAATGACCCCTGAGTCAGCCGCCGGCCGGCGCCGCGGCGGCTGAGTCCGGCCGGACCCAGCGGTTCGAGGTCAGTCGGAAGCTGGGCAGGTCCGCGAGTGACAGGGTGGCCTCGTAGGTGCGCTGGTACCCGGTGTGCGCGATCCGCCAGGCGCCGTCCGGGCAGCGCAGGTAACGGTCCCGGTAGAACGCCGCGCCCTGGATCACCGTCTGGTACCGGGTGGCAATCACAGTGTCCTGGAATGCCCAGGTCCCGGTGGCGGCGTCGCCCTCGACGGCGATCTCCGGCTGGCCGGCCAGGTGCGCGGTGATGATGTCGGGCCCGAGGTTCTTCCGCATGAAGCCGACGATCTCGTCCCGCCCCACGAGGCTCAGCGGTTCTACTCGCGCCTAGCGGGCCTCGCCGAGCAGGGCGGCCAGCCGCTCGATGCCGGTGCGCAGGTCGTCGTCGCCGAGCGCGTAGGACAGCCGGAAGTAGCCGGGCGTGCCGAACGCCTCGCCGGGGACCACCGCGACCTCGACCTCGTCCAGGATCAGCGCGGCCAGCTCGACGCTGGTGGCCGACCGCCGGCCGCGGATCTCCTTGCCGAGCAGGTCCTGCACCGAGGGGTAGACGTAGAACGCGCCGTGCGGCGTCGGGCAGATCACCCCGGGGATGGCGGAGAGCATCTCGACGATCGTCTTGCGGCGCCGGTCGAACGCCGCGCCCATCTCGGCGACCGCGTCCAGCGAACCGGACACCGCCTCCAGCGCGGCCCGCTGCGCCACGTTGCACACGTTCGAGCTCAGGTGCGACTGCAGGTTGCCGGCGGCCTTGATCACGTCGGCCGGGCCGATCATCCAGCCGACCCGCCAGCCGGTCATCGCGTAGGTCTTGGCGACCCCGTTGAGGATCACGCAGGTGTCCGCCAGCTCGGGCACCGCGACCGGCATCGACACCGCGGTCGCCCCGTCGTAGACCAGGTGCTCGTAGATCTCGTCGGTGACCACCCAGATGCCGTGCTCGAGCGCCCACCGGCCGACCTCGGTGACCAGTTCGGGCGGGGCCACCGCGCCGGTCGGGTTGGACGGCGAGCACCACAGCAGCACCTTGGTGCGGTCGGTGCGGGCCGCCTCCAGTTGTGCCACCGAGGGCTGGTAGTTGGCGGCGGCGTCGGTCACCACGTCGACCGGCTTGCCGCCGGCGAGGGTGATCGCCTCGGGGTAGGTGGTCCAGTACGGCGCCGGCAGCAGCACCTCGTCGCCCGGGTCCAGCAGCGTGGCGAAGGCCTGGTAGACGGCCTGCTTGCCACCGTTGGTGACCAGCACCTGGCTGGCCGTGACCCGATAGCCGGAGTCGCGCGCGGTCTTGGCCGCGATCGCCTCCTTGAGCTCGGGCAGGCCGGCGGCGGGGGAGTAGCGGTGGTTCTTCGGGTCGGCGCAGGCGGCCTGCGCGGCGGCCACGATGGCCGGCGGGGTCGGGAAGTCGGGCTCGCCGGCGCCGAACCCGATGACCGGCCGCCCGGCGGCCTTGAGCGCCTTGGCCTTCGCATCCACGGCCAGCGTGGCGGACTCGGCGATGCCGCCGATGCGCGCTGAAATGCGGGGGCGTTGGGTCTCGGTCGGGGCTGAGGTCGCGGAGGACATGCCCCCATCCTTTCAAACCCCGCAACCGGACATCTGTGCACCTCACCCTGGGTTGCGCGGCCCCGTTCGGGACGCGGGGTACCAGCGCGATTGGGGTGCCAAGTCGCGGTACCGTACACTCGCCACGGCTGGCACGTCGTTTGCTGCGCCGTGCCGCTTTTCCGCGATATCGCCCGGACTTGACGCTCGGGCGGTGCCGGGGAAGGCAAGTTGCCATAGGGGTGTAGCTCAACTGGCAGAGCAGCGGTCTCCAAAACCGCAGGTTGCAGGTTCAAGTCCTGTCACCCCTGCCACCAGACGCGTGGTTTCGATCAGAAGGCAGGCACAGTAGTGGAGCAGCGGACGTGACCGAGGAGCACGAGTCGGAGCGGGATCGCCCGGCGACCGCCGCCGACCGTCGCGGCCCGTCCGTCGCGGCGGAGCTCGACGGTCGCAAGGGCCGGCCGACCCCCTCGCGGGACGGCCGGGGAACGAAGTTGTCCCCGCCGGCCCGGTTGATCCGGTTCCTGCGCGAGGTCGTCGCCGAGCTCCGCAAGGTCATCTGGCCGACCCGGAATGATCTGGTGACGTACACGATCGTCGTCCTGGTGTTCGTGTCCTTCATGGTGGCACTGGTCGCATTGCTCGACTACGTGTTCGCCAAGGGCGTGTTCGCGGTGTTCGGCACCTAGACAACCCGAGGTACGGCCGAACCTCACGCCGCGAACGGCAGCGAATCAGGCACGGAAAGGAAGCGAACTGCAGTGACCTCCTACGACGGTGGTCCGGAGCCGACCGATGGCACCTCGGTGACCGAGGAGTCGGGGCACGCCGGCCAGCTCGACGGGCCGGAGGCCAAGGACGACGCAGCCACGGACCTCCGTGCCGACAGCTCTGTTGACAGCTCTGCCGACAGCGACACCGAGGTTGACGACGAGACGGCCGAGGCCTCGAACGACGAGGACGCGGAGGAATCGGACGGCGGCGACTCGGACGGCGACTCGGACGGCAACTCGGACGGCGACTCGGATGACGAGGTCTCGGCTGACGGTGCGCCCGAGGTTCAGGCTGAGGCCGCCGGCGACGCCGAGGAAGCCGAAGAGCTCGACCCGGTCGAGGAGATGCGCGCCGCGCTGCACCGGGCACCCGGTGAGTGGTACGTGGTGCACTCCTACGCCGGCTACGAGAACAAGGTGAAGAGCAACCTCGAGACCCGGGTGCAGACCCTGGACGTCGAGGACTACATCTACCAGGTCGAGGTGCCGACCGAAGAGGTCACCGAGATCAAGAACGGCCAGCGCAAGCAGGTCCAGCGCAAGGTGCTGCCCGGCTACATCCTGGTCCGGATGGAGCTGAACGACCAGTCCTGGGGCGCGGTGCGCAACACCCCCGGGGTCACCGGTTTCGTCGGCGCCACCTCCAAGCCCTCCCCGCTGACCATCGACGACGTGCTCAAGTTCCTGTTGCCGAAGGTGGAGCAGCCGAAGAAGGCCGTTGCCGGCAAGGCCGGTGGCGAGACCGCGTCGGGCAAGCCGATGGTCGAGGTCGACTTCGAGGTCGGCGAATCGGTTACCGTGATGGATGGGCCGTTCGCGACGCTGCCCGCCACCATCAACGAGGTCAACATCGACGCGCAGAAGCTCAAGGTGCTCGTGTCGATCTTCGGCCGGGAGACCCCGGTCGAGCTCTCGTTCAGCCAGGTATCCAAGATCTAGTCAAGATTCAGCCCGGGCCGCGGCAGGCGGCCGGGTGATGCAGGGAGCAAGGGAAACAAGGACATGCCACCCAAGAAGCGGAAACTCTCCGCGATTATCAAGCTGCAGATCAAGGCCGGTGCGGCCACGCCGGCGCCGCCGGTCGGCCCCGCGCTGGGTCAGCACGGCGTCAACATCATGGAGTTCTGCAAGGCCTACAACGCCGCCACCGAGTCCCAGCGGGGCAACGTGGTGCCGGTGGAGATCTCGGTCTACGAGGACCGGTCCTTCACCTTCGCGCTGAAGACCCCGCCGGCCGCGCGACTGCTGCTCAAGGCAGCGGGCGTCGAGAAGGGCAGCGGCGAGCCGCACCGCCTCAAGGTCGCCACGGTGACCATGGACCAGGTGCGCGAGATCGCCAACCAGAAGATGCAGGACCTGAACGCCAACGACATCGACCAGGCCGCGAAGATCATTGCCGGGACCGCCCGGTCGATGGGAATTACGGTGCAGGGCTGAGACGTTCAGCCGTACGGGGGCGTTGAGCCCCCAGGCACCTGTGGGAGAGCCGGGCGCGGCTCGCACCACACCTGACCCACGCGGCAGCCACGCCAAAGGCGCGGCAGCGCGATGGCCCGCCGTACCGAGGGTGCGGCGGCCGGAATCGAAGAGGACAGAGAGATGAAGCGCAGCAAGGGATACCGCCAGGCGGCGGAGAAGATCGACCACGACAAGCTCTACAGCCCGCTCGAGGCCGCCGGGCTGGCCAAGGACACCTCGGCCACGAAGATGGACGCCACCGTCGAGGTCGCCATGCGGCTCGGCGTGGACCCGCGCAAGGCGGACCAGATGGTCCGGGGCACCGTGAACCTGCCGCACGGTACCGGCAAGACCGCCCGGGTCATCGTCTTCGCGGTCGGTGACAAGGCCGACGAGGCCACCGCCGCCGGCGCCGACGAGGTCGGCTCGGAGGACCTGATCGCCCGCATCCAGGGCGGTTGGCTGGACTTCGACGCCGCGATCGCCACGCCGGACCAGATGGCCAAGGTCGGCCGGATCGCCCGGGTGCTCGGCCCGCGTGGCCTGATGCCGAACCCGAAGACCGGCACGGTCACCCCGGACGTCACCAAGGCGATCAACGAGATCAAGGGCGGCAAGATCAACTTCCGGGTTGACAAGCAGTCCAACCTGCACCTGGTGATCGGCAAGGCGAGCTTCGACACCGAGAAGCTGGTGGAGAACTACGCGGCCGCGCTGGACGAGATCCTGCGGGCCAAGCCGTCGGCCGCCAAGGGCAAGTACGTCAAGAAGATCACCTTCAGCACCACGATGGGGCCGGGTATCCCGGTCGACCCGAACCGCACGCGCAACCTGCTCGTCGACGAGCCGACCGCCTGAGCAAGGCGTACCGGCCCACATCGAAGACGACACATCGAATACGACAGAGCACGGCACACCGAGAGCCGGTCGGGGGTCACCCCGGCCGGCTCTCGGCGTCCGGCGAGTCGGGACCGTCCGGCGAGTCGGGACGCCTTCGGCGAGTCGGGACGTTCCGCGGGGTGAGTCGGGGTTTTCCGCGGGCCGGTCGGGACGCGCGGCGGCCTCAGGTGCGCCACTCCCAGATGCCCTGGGCGAAGGTGTCCAGCGGGCGGCCGGCGGGATCGCGCCGCTCCACGGTGAAGTGGTAGCGGCCGGGCTGCCAGGCGTCCTGCTCGGAGACCACCGCGAGGTGCTCCAGCGCCCACTGCTTCCAGGCCTCCCGGTCGTTCGGGACCTGCTCGGGCGGGTTGCACTCGACATCGGTGAACGGCTGCGGCTTACCGCTGAGCCCGGACCACATGGCGACGTCGATCCACACCGCGTCCGATACCGCTGAACTCACCGTTGGCCTCCTCGTCGCGGTGCGACTTGATCGCGGAGAGGTTAGCCCGGTAGGTGCCTGTTCAATCACCCGGCGGGCACCCTGATCGGGGGATCCTCGCCCCCGAGGCAGCGGTGGTGGGCCACCGCAACTCGACCCCGTGAACGGGGTGGTCCCGGCATCACGTATTGTGGTGCAAGTTCCACCGCAGACCGTAGGTCTCCGTGTGCCCGGCTCGCCGGGTAGGCGGACGAAGGCCCCGTTAACGCCGGGCGGCCCGCGCAGGAGGACGAGGTCGTTTCCCCACGACACGGCGTGCCGCCGAGTTGTGCTTGACGCCCCGTGCGCCCTGCGCCGGGGCGTTTGTCATGAGCGGGTCATGGGCTGAGGTGGCGCACACCCTGATCCGCTAGCTGAGGAGGCCCGATGGTACGGCCCGACAAGGTGGCCGCCGTCGAGGAGATCACCGAGCGTTTTCGCGGCGCGTCCGCAACGGTGATCACCGAATACCGCGGTCTGACCGTGGCGCAGCTCGCAGAGTTGCGCCGGGCGCTCAGGGGTTCGGCAAGTTACCGGGTTGCGAAGAACACGCTGGTCAAGCGGGCTGCCGCGGACGCCGGCGTCGCTGGGCTCGACGACCTGCTCGTCGGCCCCACCGCGATCGCGTTCATCACCGGTGAGCCCGGGGACGCGGCCAAGGCGCTGCGGAACTTCGCCAAGGACCACAAGGGCCTGGTGATCAAGGGCGGCGTGATGGACGGCCGCCCGCTGAGCACCGACGAGGTGAGCAAGCTCGCCGACCTGGAGTCCCGTGAGGTCCTGCTGGCCAAGCTGGCCGGCGCTATGAAGGGCAACCTGGCCAAGGCGGCCGGCCTGTTCAACGCTCCGGCGTCGCAGGTCGCGCGGCTCGCCCAGGCCCTGGCCGACAAGCGTGCGGCGGAAGGTGGCGCTGCCGAGTCGGCCGCGCCGGCCGAGCCCGCCGCCGCGGCTGCCGAGTAACTCGAACCCCTGCCCTGCCCCTTCCTGCTGTAGACCCATTTTTAGAGAGGAACCGCCACCATGGCGAAGCTGTCGACCGACGAGCTGCTCGACGCGTTCAAGGAAATGACGCTGCTCGAGCTGTCGGAGTTCGTGAAGAAGTTCGAGGACGTCTTCGAGGTCACCGCCGCCGCGCCGGTCGCGGCCGCCGCGGGCCCGGCCGCCGCCGCCGCCCCGGCCGAGGAGGAGAAGGACGAGTTCAACGTCGTCCTCGAGGCCGCCGGTGAGAAGAAGATCCAGGTCATCAAGGTCGTCCGCGAGCTGGTCTCGGGCCTCGGCCTGAAGGAGGCCAAGGACCTCGTGGAGTCGGCTCCGAAGCCGATCCTGGAGAACGCGCCGAAGGAGGCCGCCGAGGCCGCCAAGGCGAAGCTCGAGGAGGCCGGCGCCAAGGTCAGCCTGGCCTGATCGCGCACGCCTGAAGGGGCGGGTCCGACCCACACCGGGTCGGGCCCGCCCCTTTGTGTTCTGTGCGGAGCCTCTCGGGGTCCGGGGCCTGTCGGGGTGCGGAGCCTGTCGGGGAGCGGCTCGGGTCAGCGGCGGTCGGCCGCGTCGTGGTACCGGACCACATTGAGCGCGTACTCCACGTACCGCTGCGCCACGTCCTCCGGCGTCAGCGACATGTCCATCTGGAACCAGGTGGCCACCGCGATCGACATGGTGACCACCGCCCGGCTGGAGTCCAGCGGGTACCGGGTGCGGAACAGCCCGCGCGCCGCGCCGTCCAGCACCGCCGTGTCCACCAGCCGCTGCACCTCGGTGCGCCGGGCCGCGATGCGACGCCGGTTGGCCGGGTCCAGGCTGCGCATCTCACTGAGCGCGATGAACCCGAGCCCCTTGCGGTGGCAGTGGTAGAGCACCAGCGCGCTGACCAGCAGTTCCAGCCGCGCCACCGGGTCGCCGTCGCCCTCGTCGTCCGCCGCGTCCAGCCGCCACCGCAGATCGGCCATGGTGGCATCGAGCACGGCGACCAGCATGTTCTGCTTGCTGGGGTAGTGGTGGTACAGCCCGGGGACGGAGAGGTCGGCCCGCCGGGCGATCTCCCGCATGGTCGTGCCGTGGTAACCGAGGGCCACGAAACTGTCGGCCGCCGCCCCGAGGACCGGGTCGAGGTCGAGCGAAGGGGAGAAGTTCCGCCAGTTCGAGACGGTACGTAACTGCCCACTCATGCTGAGACCCTACGGCCGTCACCCGGGTGGGGGGCACGGCCGTAGGGCCCGGATCCTGGACGGGTCGCCGCGCGGGCGTTCTGGTCAGCCGGCCGGTGCGACCGGTTCGACTCCCCACGCGGCGAACACGGCGTCCGTGTCGGCGCCCGGCACGGGAGGTGCGGTGGGCGGTCCGGCCGGGGTACGGGAGAACCGGGGTGCCGGTGCCGCCTGGGGTACCCCGTTGATCTCGATCACGGTGTTGCGGGCCGCCACGTGTGGGTGGTCCGCCACCTCGCCGAAGGCCAACACCGGCGTCGTGCAGGCGTCCGTATCAGCGAAGATCTTGGTCCACTCGTCCCGCGGTCTGCTGGCGAACACCTCGGCGAACCGCTCGTGCACGGCCGGCCAGCCGGACTGGTCCAGCTGTGCCGGCAGCTCCGCGTCGGCCAGCCCGAGGCCGGTGAGCAGCTCGGCGTAGAACTGCGGCTCGATGGCGCCGACGGCCATGAACCCGCCGTCCGAACAGCGGTAGGTGCGGTAGAACGGGGCGCCGCCGTCCAGCAGGTTCACCTCGCGCTCGTCCCGCCACACACCGTTGGCCCGCAGTGACCAGAACATCTGGGACAGCAGGCTCGCGCCGTCCACCATGGCCGCGTCGACCACCTGGCCCTGCCCCGAGCTCTGCCGCTCCTGCAGCGCGGCCAGGATGCCGATCACCAGCAGCATCGAGCCGCCGCCGAAGTCGCCGACCAGGTTCAGCGGTGGGATCGGCTGGTCAGCCTTGCCGATCGCGTGCAGCGCGCCGGTCAGCGAGATGTAGTTGATGTCGTGGCCGGCCCGGGTCGCCATCGGCCCGTCCTGCCCCCACCCGGTCATCCGGGCGTACACCAGGCCTGGGTTGCGCGCCTGGCAGTCGGCCGGCCCGACGCCGAGCCGCTCGGTCACCCCGGGGCGCAGGCCCTCCAGCAGTACGTCGGCCCGCTCGACCAGCCGCAGCACGGTCTCCCGGCCGGCCTCGGACTTCATGTCGGCGGCGACGGAGCGGCGCCCACGCAGTGTGTAGTCGCTGCCCCGGCCGAGCTTGAGACCTCCGGTGGGACGCTCGACGCGGACCACGTCGGCGCCGAGATCGGCCAGGATCATCGCGGCGTGCGGTCCCGGGCCGATCCCGGCGAGCTCCACGACTTTCAGTCCGGCAAGCGGTCCCGGCACGGCATCTCCTTAAGACTCGTTCGATTCTCCAGTCACCGTAGTACGCCGTACGGCCACGACCGAGCGACCGCCGCAAACCCATGAGTAACCGAGCCCCCATACCCGTCGTTGCATAGCCAGGGCATCGTCCGGAAGAGAGATATCTCGTACACCCCAGAGGTACCTGCCAGTTGGCCGTGAGCCGGGGGAACCGCGGCCGATGGGCATGACAACAGCAACGGAGCACGGCTAGTGAGCAGTCCGCTGATCGCCAAACCGATCTCAGCACTGCAACAGGTGGGCAAGGTTTTCGCCCTCGGGCTGGACGTCGGCCGAAACCTGTTCAAGCGACCGTTCCAGCTGCGTGAGCTCATCGAGCAGCTGTGGTTCATCGCGAGCGTGTCCATCCTGCCGGCGGCCCTGGTCTCGATGGCGTTCGGCGCGATCATCTCGCTGCAGCTCGGTTCGCTGCTCAAGCAGATCGGGGCGCCCTCCTTCGCGGGCGCGGTCAGTGTGCTGGCCAACGTGCAGCAGGCCGCGCCGATCATCTGCGCGCTGCTGATCGCCGGCGCCGGTGGCACCGCGATCTGCGCCGAACTGGGTGCCCGGACCATCCGCGAGGAGATCGACGCGATGGAGGTGCTGGGCATCTCCCCGATCCAGCGCCTGGTGGTGCCGAGGGTGCTGGCGGCGGCGATCGTCGCCGTGCTGCTCAACGGCCTGATCAGCATCGTCGGGGTGGCCGGCGGCTACTTCTACAACGTTGTCCTGCAGAACGGCACGCCGGGTGCCTACCTCGCCGGCTTCTCCGCGCTGGCCCAGCCCGCGGACCTGGTGATCGGGGCGATCAAGGCGGTGTTCTTCGGTGTCGCGGCCGGTGTTGTCGCCGCGTACCGGGGGCTGAACCCGCCACCGGGCCCGAAGGGTGTCGGTGACGCGGTGAACCAGTCCGTGGTGATCAGCTTCATCCTCGTTTTCCTGATCAACGTGGTGCTGACCACGGTGTACCTGGCCATCGTGCCCGCGAAGGGGAGCTGATCATGGCGGACGGCCTGAAGCGGGCCGCCGAGGCGCCGTTACGGTCCCTTGACGAACTCGGTGACCAGGGCTGGCTGTACATCAGGGCGCTGGGCTGGCTGCCCCGCACGCTCAGCCGGTACAAGAAGGAAGTCCTGCGGATCCTCACCGAGGTGACCTTCGGTGCCGGCGGTCTGGCACTGGTCGGCGGCACGGTGATCATCGTTGCGCTGCTCACCTCGTTCACCGGTTCGGTGGTCGGCCTGCAGACCTTCGCCGGCCTGAACCAGATCGGCGCCGCCGCGCTCACCGCGTTCATCGCGGCGTACTTCAACACCCGGGAGATCTCTCCGCTGGTCGCCGCGATCGGCCTGACCGCGACGGTCGGGGCCGGCTTCACCGCACAGCTCGGCGCGATGCGGGTCTCCGAGGAGATCGACGCGCTCGAGGTGATGGCGGTGCCCAGCCTGCCGTTCCTGGTGACCACCCGGGTCATCGCCGCGTTCGTCGCCATCATCCCGCTCTACGCCGGCGGCCTGCTGGCGTCCTACTGGGCGTCCCGGTTCACCGTCACGGTGTTCTACGGGCAGTCACTGGGCACCTACGACCACTACTTCAACCTGTTCCTGCCGCCCATCGACATCCTCTACTCGTTCCTCAAGGTGCTGGTCATCGCAGTGTTGATCATCTTGATCCACTGCTACTACGGCTACCGGGCCACGGGCGGCCCGGCCGGGGTGGGGGTCGCGGTGGGCCGCTCGGTGCGCGCCTCGCTGGTCCTGATCTTCCTGTTCGACATCTTCGTGAGCCTCGCGCTGTGGGGCTCCACGACCACGGTGAAGATCGCCTGATGGCCGACAACCTGTCCGCGGGCCCACGGCGGCTGCTCGGCCTGGCGATGGTCGGCCTGGTCGTCGCGTTGCTCGCGCTCTGTGTCGCGGTCTACGCGAAGGTGTTCACCTCGACGGTCCCGGTGACCATGCAGATCGACCAGGTGGACAACTCCTTCGCCCCGCAGGCCGAGGTCCGGCTGCGCGGGGTCACGGTCGGCGAGGTCAAGTCGGTCAGCACCGACGGCAAGGTGGCCACCGTCTCGCTCGCGCTGCAGCCCGACCTGGTGTCACACATCCCGAGCAACGTGAGCGCGCAGCTGCTGCCCAAGAGCCTCTTCGGCGAGCGGTACGTGGCGCTGGAGGTGCCGCCCGACCCGTCGACCACGCCGATCCGGGCCGGTGCCGTGATCCCCAGGGACCGCAGCAGCGACACCATCCAGACCGAGCAGGTGTTCAACAACCTGCTCCCGTTGTTGCAGGCGGTCAAGCCGGCTGACCTGGCGAACACGCTGGGCGCGCTGAGCCAGGCACTGTCCGGGCGCGGCGCGCAGCTGGGCGACACGATCACCCTGCTGCACCAGTACCTGTCGAGGTTCAACCCGGCGCTGCCGGACCTGACGGCGGACCTCGACGCGCTGCCCAAGTTCACCGACACCTACAGCAAGGCCGCGCCGGACCTGATCGAGGGCCTGAAGACACTGACCACGACCACGAAGACGCTGGACGACAAGAAGGACGAGTTCGCCCACCTGTACTCGACGGTCACCGACACCTCCGACGACCTGCGCGAGTTCCTCGAGGACAACAAGCACAACCTGATCAACCTGGTGGACAAGGCGCGGCCCACCCTGGATCTGGCGGCCCGGTACTCGCCGGAGTACGTCTGCCTGTTCCAGCGGCTGGCCGCGGCGATCCCGCTGGGCAAGGCCGCGTTCGGCGAGGGCACCGCACGGCCGGCGCTGCGGGTCAAGGTCGAGGTCGTGGCCAACCGGGGCAAGTTCAAACCGCACCTGGACGAGCCGGACTACACGGACAACCGCGGCCCGGCCTGCTACAACAACACCCCGCCGATCGCCCAGTACCCGGGCGGCCCGTACATGGACGGGTCGTCGCACCCGCCGGCCAGCGCGCAGGCGGTCCAGCTCGGCAAGCTGCTCGGCACCGACCCCACCGCGCCGGCAGGGAGCTCCGGCTCGACGGCTCCGGCGCTGCCGGCGCTGCCGTTGCTCGGCGGGACCGGCGCGAGCGCACCGGACTCCGGCGGCCCGCTGGACCTGCCGGCGAACAAGCCGGACGCACTCGGTGCGCCGGCGAGCAAGCCCCAGGCGCTGGGTAGCCCGGTGCCGGCGTTCACCGCAAGCTCGCTCACCATCGCCAACTCCGCCCCGGAGCGGCAGCTGGTGGCCGGCCTGCTCGCGGACATGACCGGGACCGACCCGGCGAGCATGCCGGCCTGGTCCAGCCTGATGGTCGGGACGCTGCTTCGTGGCACGGAGGTACAGGTCCGATGAGGGGAGCACTGCGCGGCCTCGGCGGCCCGCTGACCAAGTTCACCATCTTCGCCGCGGTCACCCTGTTCGCCACCCTGCTACTGGCCGGCACGATCTCCAACCAGCTCGGCGGGTCCACCACGGACTACAGCGCCAAGTTCACCGATGCGACCGGAGTGAACAAGGGCGACGAGGTCCGCATCTCCGGCGTCCGGGTCGGCGAGGTGCAGGACATCCGGCTGGTCGACCGCAAGGTCGCACTGGTGGAGTTCGCGGTGCGCAGCGCGGTACGGCTGCCCCAGACCGTCGAGGCCACCATCAAGTTCCGCAACCTGGTCGGCCAGCGCTACATCGCGCTGGAACAGGGCGTCGGCCCACCCGGTGCGCCGCTGGCCGCCGGGGCGACGATCCCGCTGGTGCAGACCCACCCGGCGGTCAACCTGACCCAGCTGTTCAACGGATTCCAGCCGCTGTTCCAGGCGCTGTCGCCCAACGACGTGAACCAGCTGTCCTACGAGCTGATCCAGGTGCTCCAGGGCGAAGGCGGCACGCTGACCAGCCTGCTGGCCCACACCGCCTCGCTGACCAGCACGATCGCCGACAAGGACCAGGTGATCGGCAGCGTGATCGACAACCTGAACCAGGTGCTGGACACGGTGAACTCACGCGACTCCGAGTTCACCCAGCTGGTGGTCACGGTGCGCCAGCTGGTGTCCGGGTTGTCCAAGGACCGCAACACGATCGGCGACGCCATCGACTCGATCGGCGACCTCACCGACAGCACCGCGGACCTGCTGCACGACGCGCGGCCGCCGCTCAAGGCCGACATCAAGCACCTCGGCGACCTGGCCGAGCACCTGAACGACAACCAGGACCTGGTCGAGCGGTTCCTGACCACGTTGCCGAAGAAGATGGACGTGCTCACCCCGTTGGGTACCTACGGGTCGTGGTTCAACTTCTACATCTGTGACCTCAGCGGCACGATAACCCTGCCGACCGCGCTCAACGTCCCCCCGCTCCCACCCGTGTCGATCCCGGCGCCGCTGGGTGGCGCCACGCTTCCGATACCTCTCCTCCAGAACCCGGCCCCGCGGTGCACGGCGGCCGGTCTGCCGAACAACTTCGGTATTCACAACGACAAGCCGAAGCCGGCGAACCCGCTGGTCACCATTCCCGGCCTGGGAGGTGGCTGAGGCATGAAGCCGTTCCAGAAGCAGAACCCGATCATCATCGGGCTGGTGAGCCTCGCGGTGATCGCGGGCCTGCTGACCCTGGCCTACCGGGCGGACAGCCTGCCGGTCATCGGGCTCGGGCCGGAGTACAAGGCGGCGTTCTCCGAGGCGGCCGGGCTGGCCTCCGGCAACGAGGTGCGGATCGCCGGGGTCAAGGTCGGCAAGGTCACCGGGGTGAGCCTGGAGGGTTCGCACGTGCTGGTCACCTTCCGGGCCAAGGACGCCGACATCGGCGACACCAGCTCGGCGTCGATCCAGATCAAGACGCTGCTCGGTGAGAAGTACCTGGCGATCGACCCGTCCGGGGCGAAACCGCTGGACCCGGGCACCGAGATCCCGCTGGAGCGGACCGTCGCGCCGTACGACGTGGTGCAGGCGTTCAACAAGCTCAGCGACACGGTGGGGCAGCTGGACACCAACCAGCTGGCGGCCAGCCTGAAGACGCTGTCCGACACGTTCAAGGACACCCCCGCCGAGGTGAAGACCTCGCTGGAGGGCCTGAGCCGGCTGTCGGTGACGATCTCCTCGCGCAACGACCAGCTGGCCCACCTGCTGGACAACACGAACAAGGCGACCGGGCTGCTGGCCGACCGAAACGACGACATCGACTCGATCCTGTCCGACGGGGCGAAGCTGCTCGACGAGCTGCACGCCCGGGAGGACGCGATCACCCGGCTGCTGGACGGCACCCGGCGCCTGTCGCACGAGCTGCGCGGCCTGATCCACGACAACGAGGACCAGATCGGCACGACGCTGGACGAGCTCGACCAGCTCACCGACACCCTGCAGCGCCACGAGGACGACATCGTGGCCGGGCTGCGGCGGCTCGGGCCCTTCGCCACGGTGTTCACCAACGCGCTGGGCAACGGTCGCTGGTTCGACAGCTTCATCGACGGCCTGACCTCGCTGCTGCCGGCCGTACCAACGCCGCCCCTGCCGACCCTGCCGACCCTGCCGACCACCGGAGGTGGCGGGTTGCCGCTGCCCTCTCTGCCGACCCTGCCGACCACTGGAGGTGGCGGGTGACTCCCAGAACGTCACGGGGCAGCGCCTGGTTCAGCACGATCGCCTTTCTCTGCGTCGTCGCGCTCGTCGTGGTCGCGGCACTGGCCTTCGTGATGAACCGGCCGAGCGGAACCAAGTACTCGGCGATGTTGTCCACGGTGATCGGGCTGTACCCGGGCTCAGACGTGCGGGTGCTCGGCGTGCCGGTCGGCAGGATCGACTCCGTCGAGCCTCAGGGCCAGCTCGTCAAGGTCAACTTCGAGGTCAACAGCAGGACGAAGGTGCCGGCCGGCGCGATGGCCGCCGTGGTGGCGCCCACCGTCGTCGCGGACCGGTACCTGCAGCTGACCCCGGTCTACACCGGCGGGCCGACCATGGCGCCCGGCACGGTGATCCCCAAGGAGCGCACCGCGTCGCCGGCCGAGTTCGACGACCTGCTGGCCAGCGCGCAGAAGCTGAGCACCTCGCTCGGCCCGCAGGGGGTGAACAGCAACGGCGCCCTCTCCGATGCCCTGCACACCCTGGCGCTGAACCTGAACGGCAACGGCAAGCAGCTCAACACCACCCTGGACAACACCGCGCAGGCCATCAACACGCTGTCCGCGTCCCGGGACAACCTGGCCGGCACGGTGCAGAACCTGGCCTCGTTCACCACCAACCTGAAGCAGAACGACGGCAAGGTCCGCGAGTTCACCCACCAGTTCGCGCAGGTCAGCCGCTACCTGGCGGACGAGAGGCAGAACCTGGGGGAGACCCTCAAGCAGCTGTCCGAGACCCTCGGGGACGTCGCCAAGTTCGTCCACGACAACCGGTCCGAGATCAGGTCCAACGTGGACAAGCTCGGCGAGATCGTGGGCACGGTGAACGGCGAGCGGCTCGCTCTGGAGCAGGTGCTCGACACCGCCGGCCCCGGCCTGGACGGGCTGGTCAACGCCTACAACGCCTCCTCCGGCACCCTGGACACCCGGCCGGATCTGGTCGCTTCGCTGCTGTGTTCCGTCTACAACCAACTGGCAACGGCACCCGGCGCGGGGCCGATTCTGGCCCCGATCCTCGCCACGACTCTCGCCCCGCTGTTGAACAGCTTCCTTCCCCTAGGTTTCCCTGCCGGTTGTGTGACGCCGGCGCCGTCGCCGGCGCTTCCGGCCGGGACCGCCCCCGCGGCGTCCAACCTGAAACTGCCGACGATGCCCGGCCTGACCGCCGGCAAGTTGCCGGCCGCCGCACCTCCCGGCGTCGCGGAACGGTCGAACCAGAGCTCGGACAACTCCGACTCCGGTAGCGACTCGAACAAATCGTCCGGACCACCGTCACTCGGTAGCTTGCTCGGAGGTGGCCGATGAACGGGGTGCGCCGAGGCGCCGTGCGCGCCGCCGGACTCGGGCTGGTCGCCGGGATGGCCGCGGTACTGACCGGCTGTGGCTCGATCAGCCTGCAGGGTGTGCCACTGCCCGGCGGGGCGAGCCTCGGCAACAGTCCGTACGCGGTCACTGTGCAGCTGCGGGACGCGCTAGACCTGGTGCCGCAGTCCAGCGTCAAGGTCAACAACGTCACGGTCGGCCAGGTCCAGTCCATCGACCTGGACCAGAAGAACTGGTATGCCGACGTCCGGGTCGAGCTGGACGGGTCGGCGAAGCTGCCGGCCAACTCCGTCGCCGAGCTCAAGCAGACCACTCTGCTGGGTGAGAAGTACATCGAGATCAGCGCACCGACCGGAGTCCCGCCGCAGGGCACGCTGACCGACGGCGCGGTCATCCCGGTCGAGCGGACCAACCGGTTCCCGGAGGCCGAGGAGATCTTCGGCGCGCTGTCCATGTTGCTCAACGGCGGCGGGGTCGGCCAGCTGCAGACCATCTCCAAAGAGCTGAACACCGCGCTGGACGGCCACGAGGGCGACACGCGCGCGCTGTTCGACGACCTGAACACGCTGGTGAGCACCCTGGACGGGCAGAAGTCGAACATCACCGCGGCGCTGGACGGGGTGGACCGGCTGTCCGCCAACCTGGCCGACCAGAAGGGCAACCTGGACGACGTCCTGACCGATCTGCGGCCCGGCCTCAAGGTCCTCAACGACCAGCGGCCGCAGCTGGTCGGCATGCTCAAGGCGCTGGACAAGCTGTCCGACGTGGCCAACGAGGTCGTCGACCGCAGCCAGGACGACCTCGTGCACGACCTGGAGGCGCTGCGCCCGACGCTGCGCGAGCTGGCCCGGACCGGCGACTCGCTGCCCAAGTCGCTCGAGGTGCTGGCGAGCCCGCCGTTCACCGACGCCGCGATCAAGCCGAGCGCCGGTGACTTCATGAACCTGAACTTCACGCTCGACCTGAACCTGCAGGACCTGCTGGACAACCTGCTGAACGCCACCACGCCGCTGATCGCGCCGCCCGACCTGCTCAACCTTCTGCCCAAGTTGCCGCCCGCGCTGTCCGTGCCGGGGCTGCTGCCGACCCAGGGGTCCGATCCGGCTGTGCCGATGGGTGGCCTGCAGTTGCCCGGGCTGGGAGGCGACAAATGATCACCCGCGCTACCGCGGTCCGCGCCGTGGCCTTCCTCGTGCTGACCGTGGCACTGATCTTCTACGTCGGGGCACACTTCCTCGGGGTGTTCAACTTCCTCGGGCCGAAGCGCTACACCGTGGAGTTGCCGCTGCAGGACGCCTCCGGGCTGTTCTCCCGCAGTGAGGTCACCTTCCGCGGGGTGGACGTCGGCACGGTCGGCGCGCTGCGGCTGACCGATTCCGGAGTGGTGGCCGATCTGGACCTGGAAGGTGGCGGACCGAAGATACCCTCCGATCTGACCGCCCAGGTGGCCGACCGCTCCGCTGTCGGTGAGAAGTACGTCGACCTGCGGCCGAACACCGATGCCGGGCCGTTCCTCAAGGACGGCGACACCATCCCGGCCGACAGGGTCAAGGTGCCGATCCCGGTGCAGACCGTGCTGCAGAGCGTCGACACGCTGGTCGCCAGCGTGCCGTTGAACGACCTGCAGACCTCGGTCAACGAGCTGGGGCAGGCGTTCGACGGGCTCGGCCCGAAGCTGCAGCTGCTGCTCGACTCGACGCACTCGCTGACCGTGTCGGCGATGCAGAACCTGCCGCAGACGCTGGCGCTGATCCACGACGCCCGCACCGTGCTGCAGACCCAGAACGACCTGGCCGACCCGATCAAGTCGTTCAGCTCGAACGTCAAGCTGATCAGCGAGCAGCTCAAGAAGAGCGACCCGGACATCCGCAGGCTGCTGCACACCGGGCCGGATGCCGCCCAGGAGATCAGCGACCTGATCGACGAGTCGGGCGACGGGCTGCACCGCACCATCAAGGAACTGCTGACGCTGAGCCAGATCACCGACAACCACCTGCGCGGGATCCAGAACGTGCTGCAGCTCTACCCGGGACTCGCGGCGGCCATCCCGACGATCCTGCCCGGCGACGGCACCGCGCACCTCGGCCTGGTGCTCAACATCAACGACCCGCCGAACTGCACCAAGGGCTACGAGGCCACTGTGCGCCGCCCGGGCACCAACATCCAGAAGCCCTGGCCGATCGACTACCGGGCCTACTGCCGGGAGCCGATCTTCTCGCCCACCGACGTCCGCGGCATCAAGCCGCAGTACCCGTTCGTCGACGGCAAGCCGCAGAGCCCACCGGACTGGTTCCACGCGTTCTACAGCGACGGACCGGCGGCCGGGATCCACGGCCCGTCGAGGGCGGGTCACGGCCACGGCAACCAGTCGAACGCCGACCTGACGAGCACGATGTTCGGCGGGGCGGCGGCACCGGGCCTGCTCGGTGCACCGGCCTCGTTCGGCCAGTTCGGGCTGACTCCTGGCCTGCTCACCCAGTGAGCCGCCAGTTGGGGGAGACGGCGGTCACTGAGTTGTGGGGGGCCCGGGGACGGCCCTCAGACGGTCGCCTCTACCCTCAACTGCCATGAGAGCCCTCCTGGCGCGCCGCGGCGCCACTGACGAAGCGACCGGCAGCGCCGGCCCGCGCCAGGTGGACCGGATCGGCCTCCTGACGAAGGTGGCCGCCGCGGTGGCCGCGCTCGGCCTGGTGGCGGTGGTGGTCTTCGGGGCGCTGTGGTGGAACGCCGGGCACGGCTCGGCCGCAAAGTCCGCGGCCGCCAGGGACGAGGCACTGGCCGCCGCCCGGCAGATCGCGGTGAACCTGCAGACCTTGGACTTCAACACCGTCGACAAGGGCCTCTCGATCTGGGAGTCGTCCACCACCGGACCGCTGCTCACCGAGTTCCAGAAGAACCGCCAGCAGTACGCCGACCAGATCCGCAAGGTGCAGACCACCACGAACGCGCGGCTGATCGACGCCGCGCTGTCCGACCTCGACCTGGGCGCCGGCAAGGCGAAAGCGGTCGCCTCGGTCGATGTGACCACCACTCAGATGGACAACGGAGCCCCCAGCCTCCCGGTCACCAAGCAGGTACGCATCGCGCTCGACCTCGTCCGGACGCCGGACGCCGGATGGAAGGCAGATGCGGCCAGCGCCATCCGATCCTGACCCCCGTAAGGATTCGATCCATGTCATCTCGTCGCACTGAGACGACGCCCGACGCCGAGATCACGTCGGACGCTGAGACGGCGTCGAGCATCGAGCCGGCTCCGGCCGCCGAGTCGACGCCCATCGCGGCTGACTCTGTCGCTGCCGATTCGACCGCTTCCGCTTCGAACGGTGCCGGCTCGACCACTGCCGATTCCGACGGTGCCGGCACGGGCGCCGGCACCGCTGGCCAGGCGGCCCGCCCGAGGGCCAAGCAGCGGGTGGCCGGAGCGCGGAAACCGGGTGCCGCCGGGACCGCGCTGGCCGACCGCGATGTCGAGGACGACACCGCCGGCACCGCTGGCACCGACCTGATCGCCCCGACCGGGGCCGGGACCACGAGCACGCCCGGGACCGCCCGCGAGGCGGGGACCGGCAGCGCGGCGGCCGAGCCGGTCGACCCGGCCGAGCCCGCCGCCGCGTCGGCCGCCACCGAGTCCGGTCCCGACCTCGCCGCGGACCGCAAGCGGGTCCGGTTGCTGACGGGCCTTGCGGTCGCCGCGGTGGTGCTGGTGGCGGCCGCGGTTGTGGCAGCGGTCGGCTGGCGCTCCGCCGCAACGTCCGGTCCCCGGTCGAACGAGGCATTCGTGGACAGCGCCGCGACCGCTGAGGTCGTCGGCCAGGTGACCAACGACATGACCACGGTGTACTCCTACGACTACACCAACCTGCCGGCCAACGAGGCCGCCGCGAACGCCGTCATCACCGGCAAGTTCGCCACCGAGTTCCCCCGGGTGTTCGGCCCGGTCAAGCAGTTGGCGCCGCAGGAGCAGGCGGTTCTCAAGTCCACCGTGCCAGCGGCCGGGGTGATCCTGCTGCAGGGTGACCGGGCACGGCTGCTGATGATGATCGACCAGACCGGCACCCGCGGCGCGGCGAAGGAGGCCACCGGAGCCACCGCGCGGCTGGTGGTGGATGCCCAGAAGGTCGACGGCCGGTGGAAGATCTCGGAGGTCACCCCGGAATGAGCGGCATCTGGAAGATCGTGACCCCGCTGCTGGGTGTGCTCGCGCTCGTGGCCGTACTGGCCGCCGGCTGGAGTGGGTACTCCTGGTGGTCGGCCGCGAAGGGCAACGAGGCGGAGACCGTCGTGGCGCGGGACACCGCGCTGCGGGCCGCCCGACAGCTGGCGGTGACCCTGCAGAGCGTGGACCCCGCCCATCCCGAGGACAGCATCGCGGCCTGGGAGGCCGCCGCGACCGGTCCGCTGCTGCAGAAGCTCCGGACGGACAAGCAGAAGTACCTGGGTGACCTGCAGAAGTCGCCGAGCACCAGCCAGGCAACCGTGGTCGACGCCGCACTGACGGCCCTGAACGCCAACGCCGGCACCGCAACCGCGATCACCGCGCTCGATGTGAGCCAATCCGCCCTGGTCAACGGCGTGCCCGGGGCACCGACCGTGCGTCAGCTTCGGGTGAAGCTGACGTTGAGCCGGACGACCGACCAGGGCTGGAAGGTTTCCAGTTCCGGTCTCGTCAACGCCTGAAATCCTGGAGCCCTGTTCCCGTGACTGTGCAGCGTCGGACGTCCAGCCAGCAGACCAGCCCTGCCTACCCGGAGGAGATGGCGCCGGAGAGCCCCAGGGACGAGTACCCGACGGAGGTCTTCCAGCCGGTCCGCGACACCGATCCGGACGAGCACGATGACTCCGACGGCTACGCGCCCGCCGACGGCTACGCGGCCTCCGACGGGTACGCCGACATCGATCGCTGGGAGCCGTCGGCGGACGCCGGCGAGCAGGCTCGGTCCGAGGAGCCGGCGCACCAGGACCAGCCGCTGCACGCCGACCGGCCGACGGTGCACCACGAGCCCGAGTACCCGACGCAGGTGATCGAGGCCTTCCGCGAGGACCCCGACCACGACGGGACCGGGTACCAGCGGGACGGGTACTCGGAGTCGGGCCATGCCGACGGTGACTACACCGAATCGGGCTACACCGAGTCGGGCCATGCCGACGGTGGCTACACCGAATCGGGGTACACCGAGTCCGGTCATACCGAGGCGGGCTACGCCGAAGCCGGGTACGGCGAGACCGGGCGGACCGAGGCCGGCTACGAGCAGGCTGTCGAGGACGGCACCGGCGACGGGGGAGCGGGCCCCAACGGCGCCGGTTACTACACCGCCGGCCATGACGGAGCCAGCTACGACGACGCCGGCCACGACACCGCCGGCTACGAGAACGACCGTTACGAGAACGCCGGCCACGATGGCGCGGGTTACCACAACGCCGGCTACGAGAACACCGGTTACGACGACGCCGGTTACGACGACGCGGCCACCACCGCAGGCTACGACGACTCCGGCTACGACCACCCCGGCCAGGACGATGCGAGCTATGCCGAGCCGGCGGGCCAGCAGCCGCGCGCGCAGACCGGTGGCGAGCCGCTGCCGGTGTCCGAACAGCTCTTCGGCTCCTACCACTCCGGCTCCGACGAGTACGTGGACACCGCGATCATCCCGCGGATCACCGACCACGGCACGATCGTCGAGGACGAGTCGGAGTCAGCGCCGCCGGCCGCCGCGGACGGCGGCGACGAGACACACGGCCACGACGAGTACGGGCACGACGAGTACGGCCACCAGGAGTACGGGCACGACGAGTACGGCGCCCCCGGGGAGCAGGCCGACGGGCAACCCGCCAAGGACAAGAGCGCCACCCCGGCCGCGTCCGTGAGCGACGCCCAGACCGCCGAGTCCCCCGTCACCGATGCGCCGGACACAGAGACCCCGGACACCGACGCAGCGCATACCGACACACCGGACACCGAGGCACGGGACAGCGAAGGGCCGGCCAAGAACCGGCCGCCGGTCGAGGCGCTGTCCGCCGCGGCGATCGCGGCGGCGCCGGCCGCCGGGCTGATGGCGGCGCACGGCGCGGCGGTCGACGCGGACAACCCGCACGCGGTCGGCCCCGAACTGCTGGCCGGCTACTCGGACACGGACCAGTCCACCACCCGCCGCGCCGACGACGAGATCGACGAGGGCCGCACCGACCTGATCCCGCGCTACACCGACGGCAGGTCGGGAGCCAAGGGCAAGGGCGGCCGTCCGGTGGCGCTGGCGTTGGCGCTGCTGCTCGTCACGGTCGTCGGGGCGGGTGCCGCCTACTTCTGCTGGACCAAGGCGCAGCAGGCCGCCGACGCCCGCCCGACCGGCAACATCGCGTTCGTGGACCCGCTGAGCACCGCCGGCGTCCGCGACCAGGTGAGCAAGGCGATCGAGGCCATCTACTCCTACGACTCGACGCAGCTGGACGACAGCGAGAACCGCGCGCTGTCCTTCATCACCGGCGACTACAGCGACGAGTTCAAGCAGAACTTCGCCACGGTGCGCCAGCTCGCCCCGCAGGAGAAGGCTCAGCTCACCTCCACGGTCGTCGAGGCCGGCGTCCAGTCGCTCACGGAGAGTCGCGCCACGCTGCTTGTCATGGTGAATCAGGTCGGTCACCGCGGCGACAACCCACAGCCGCTTCGAGCCGCCGTTCGGCTCAGCGTCACCGCCGAGAAGGTAGGCGGTCAGTGGAAGGTATCCGGGGTTAACCAGAAGTGACCCTCCGCAGTCATGACGCCGCCGGTCGTCCTCCAAAAGAGACCACTTGCCGACGATTAGCGTCTTGACTGGGAGAGCGAGGCACGTCACTCTTGGTGGCGCGATGGTTGCTCCGCGACCCGTCTGGACAGCGGCTGCATTTGCAGCTAGACTGCCTCTTTGCGCTGCCTTCATTCAGAAGACATGCCCCCGGACGCTCCATCTCGGCCAAGGGCCGGATGCCGTCTGAACGAGGAAGCGCGCTGACACAACACAGGCAACGCGTCGATACAGCCCACCGCATGGCAGACCAGACCCGGACCTCTCGCCCGGGTCACACTGCCAAAAGGTACCCGGTTCAGGCGGCGCGTGCCAGACGAGCGTAGTTCTCGGAAGGACGCATCTTGGCTGTCTCCCGCGCCACCGCGACCACTGCGACCCCAGCCTCGGCCAACCCGAGTTTTCCGGGCGCACCGACCCGAGTTTCCTTCGCCAAGATCCGTGAGCCGCTCGAGGTTCCCGACCTCCTCAATCTGCAGATCCAGTCCTTTGAGTGGCTGGTCGGCGACGAGGCCTGGTTCCAGCGCCGCATCGATGCTGGCGACGAGCTTCCGGTAGGCGGACTCGAGGAGATCCTTACGGAGATCTCCCCGATCGAGGATTTCTCCGGGTCGATGTCCCTGTCGTTCTCCGACCCCCGCTTTGACGAGGTCAAAGCTCCGGTCGAAGAGTGCCGCGACAAGGACATGACGTACGCGGCACCGCTGTTCGTCACCGCGGAGTTCACCAACAACAGCACTGGCGAGATCAAGAGCCAGACGGTGTTCATGGGTGACTTCCCGGTGATGACCGACAAGGGCACTTTCATCATCAACGGCACCGAGCGCGTAGTGGTGTCGCAGCTGGTGCGGTCGCCCGGCGTGTACTTCGACCACAACGTAGACAAGGCCACCGACAAGGACGTCTACTCGGTCAAGGTCATCCCGAGCAGGGGTGCCTGGCTGGAGTTCGACGTCGACAAGCGCGACACCGTCGGGGTCCGGATCGACCGCAAGCGCCGCCAGCCGGTCACCGTGCTGCTGAAGGCGCTGGGTTGGACCACCGAGCAGATCCGCGAGCGGTTCAGCTTCAGTGAGACGCTGCTCGCCACCCTGGAGAAGGACCACACCGCCGGTCAGGACGAGGCGCTGCTGGACATCTACCGCAAGCTGCGCCCGGGTGAGCCGCCGACCAGGGAGAGCGCGCAGACCCTGCTGGAGAACCTCTTCTTCAAGGACAAGCGCTACGACCTGGCCAAGGTCGGCCGCTACAAGGTCAACAAGAAGCTGGGCGTGCGGTCCGCGACCAGCGTGGGCACGCTCACCGAGGACGACATCCTCACCACCATCGAGTACCTCGTCCGGCTGCACGCCGGCGACACGTCGATGACGGTGGGCGAGGGCGAGGCCGCGGTCGAGATCCCGGTCGAGACCGACGACATCGACCACTTCGGCAACCGCCGCCTGCGCACCGTTGGTGAACTGATCCAGAACCAGATCCGGGTCGGGCTGTCCCGGATGGAGCGGGTCGTCCGCGAGCGGATGACCACCCAGGACGTCGAGGCGATCACGCCGCAGACCTTGATCAACATCCGCCCGGTGGTGGCGGCGATCAAGGAGTTCTTCGGCACCAGCCAGCTGTCCCAGTTCATGGACCAGCACAACCCGCTGGCCGGGTTGACCCACAAGCGCCGGCTGTCGGCGCTCGGCCCGGGTGGTCTGTCCCGGGAGCGCGCCGGCATGGAGGTCCGCGACGTCCACCCGTCGCACTACGGCCGGATGTGCCCGATCGAGACCCCGGAAGGCCCGAACATCGGCCTGATCGGCTCGCTGGCCTCGTTCGCCAGGGTGAACCCGTTCGGCTTCATCGAGACGCCGTACCGCAAGGTCGAGGACGGTGTGGTCACGGACCAGATCGACTACCTCACCGCCGACGAGGAAGACCGTCAGGTCATCGCGCAGGCGAACGCCCCGCTGGACGAGAACAGCCGCTTCTCCGAGGAGCGGGTCCTGGTCCGGACCAAGGGCGGCGAGGTCGACTACATCAGCCCGGCCGGCGTCGAGTACATGGACGTCTCGCCTCGGCAGATGGTCTCGGTGGCCACCGCGCTCATCCCGTTCCTCGAGCACGACGACGCGAACCGCGCACTGATGGGCGCGAACATGCAGAGGCAGGCGGTGCCGCTGCTGCGCAGCGAGTCGCCGCTGGTCGGTACCGGCATGGAGCTGCGTGCCGCGGTGGACGCCGGTGACGTGCTGGTCGCCGACAAGCCCGGTGTTGTCGAGGAGCTGTGCGCCGACTACATCACCGTGATGGCCGACGACGGCACCCGCCAGACCTACCGGCTGAACAAGTTCCGCCGGTCCAACCAGGGCACCTGCAACAACCAGAAGCCCATCGTGGACGAGGGTCAGCGGGTCGAGCTGGGTCAGGTACTGGCGGACGGGCCGTGCACCGAGGACGGTGAGATGGCCCTCGGCAAGAACCTGCTCGTGGCGATCATGCCGTGGGAGGGGCACAACTACGAGGACGCGATCATCCTCTCGCAGCGCCTGGTGCAGGACGACGTCTTGACGTCGATCCACATCGAGGAGCACGAGATCGACGCCCGGGACACCAAGCTCGGCGCCGAGGAGATCACCCGGGACATCCCGAACGTCTCCGAAGAGGTGCTGGCGGACCTGGACGAGCGCGGCATCATCCGGATCGGTGCCGAGGTCCAGCCGGGCGACATCCTGGTCGGCAAGGTCACCCCCAAGGGCGAGACCGAGCTGACCCCGGAGGAGCGGCTGCTGCGCGCGATCTTCGGCGAGAAGGCCCGCGAGGTCCGCGACACCAGCCTCAAGGTGCCGCACGGCGAGAACGGCAAGGTCATCGGCATCCGGGTGTTCTCCCGCGATGACGACGACGAGCTGGCTCCCGGCGTCAACGAGCTGGTCCGGGTGTACGTGGCCCAGAAGCGGAAGATCTCCGACGGCGACAAGCTGGCCGGTCGGCACGGCAACAAGGGCGTGATCGGGAAGATCCTGCCCGCCGAGGACATGCCGTTCCTCACGGACGGCACCCCGGTGGACATCATCCTGAACACCCACGGTGTACCGCGCCGGATGAACATCGGCCAGATCCTGGAGACCCACCTCGGGTGGATCGCCAAGACCGGCTGGGAGATCGAGGGCACCCCTGAGTGGGCGGCCAAGATGCCCCAGGAGCTCTACTCCGTGCCGCCGAACACGAACACCGCGACACCGGTGTTCGACGGCGCCAAGGAGGACGAGATCACCGGTCTCCTCGCCTCCACGCTGCCCAACCGCGACGGCAACCGCATGGTCGGCCCGGACGGCAAGGCGCAGCTGCTCGACGGGCGTTCCGGGGAGCCGTACCCGTTCCCGGTGGCTGTCGGCTACATGTACATCCTGAAGTTGGCACACCTGGTGGATGACAAGATCCACGCCCGTTCCACCGGCCCGTACTCGATGATCACCCAGCAGCCGCTGGGTGGTAAGGCGCAGTTCGGTGGTCAGCGCTTCGGTGAGATGGAGTGCTGGGCGATGCAGGCCTACGGCGCGGCCTACACCTTGCAGGAACTGCTCACCATCAAGTCGGACGACGTGGTGGGCCGGGTCAAGGTGTACGAGGCCATCGTCAAGGGCGAGAACATCCCCGAACCGGGCATTCCCGAGTCGTTCAAGGTTCTGCTCAAGGAACTCCAGTCGCTCTGCCTGAACGTGGAGGTGCTGTCCAGCGACGGTGCCGCCATCGAGATGCGCGACACCGACGACGAGGACCTGGAGCGGGCCGCGGCCAACCTGGGCATCAACCTGTCCAGCCGGCCGGGATCCGACTCGATGTCCGTGGATGACGTGGTGCATTGATCCCTCGCAGATCAGTGCGGAACCACCGTCCACTAGCTACTGCTGTTACGCGACACCTGCAAGGGGAGACTGAAGCCACGTGCTAGACGTCAACTTCTTCGACGAGCTACGCATCGGCCTTGCCACCGCTGAGGACATCCGTCAGTGGTCGTTCGGCGAGGTCAAGAAGCCCGAGACGATCAACTACCGAACCCTGAAGCCGGAGAAGGACGGGCTGTTCTGCGAGAAGATCTTCGGCCCGACCCGGGACTGGGAGTGCTACTGCGGTAAGTACAAGCGGGTCCGGTTCAAGGGCATCATCTGTGAGCGCTGCGGCGTCGAGGTGACTCGCACCAAGGTCCGCCGCGAGCGGATGGGCCACGTCGAACTGGCCGCTCCGGTCACGCACATCTGGTACTTCAAGGGTGTGCCGAGCCGGCTCGGCTACCTGCTCGACCTGGCGCCGAAGGATCTCGAGAAGATCATTTACTTCGCTGCCTACGTCATCACCTCGGTGAACGACGAGCAGCGGCACAACGATCTGCCCACCCTCGAGAACGAGATGGGCGTCGAGCGCAAGCGCGTCGAGCAGCGCCGGGACGCGGACCTCGAGGCCCGCGCCCAGAAGCTCGAGGCCGACGTTGCCGAGCTGGAGGCGGAGGGCGCCAAGAGCGACGTCCGCCGCAAGGTGAAGGAAGGCGGCGAGCGCGAGATGCGCCAGCTGCGCGATCGTGCGCAGCGGGAGCTGGACCGCCTCGACGAGATCTGGTCGACGTTCGCCAAGCTGGCCACCAAGCAGCTGATCGCCGACGAGATGCTCTACCGGGAGCTCTACGACCGGTACGGCGACTACTTCACCGGCTGTATGGGCGCCGAGGCGATCCAGAAGCTGGTGCAGACCTTCGACATCCCTGCCGAGGCAGAGAACCTGCGGGAGACCATCCGCAGCGGCAAGGGACAGAAGAAGCTGCGCGCGCTCAAGCGGCTGAAGGTCGTGGCGGCGTTCCAGATCACCGGCAACAACCCGCTCGGCATGGTCCTGGACTGTGTCCCGGTCATCCCGCCGGACCTGCGCCCGATGGTGCAGCTGGACGGTGGCCGGTTCGCCACCTCCGACCTGAACGACCTGTACCGCCGCGTGATCAACCGGAACAACCGGCTCAAGCGGCTGATCGACCTCGGCGCGCCCGAGATCATCGTCAACAACGAGAAGCGGATGCTGCAGGAGGCCGTCGACGCACTGTTCGACAACGGCCGCCGCGGCCGGCCGGTGACCGGTCCGGGCAACCGCCCGCTCAAGTCGCTGTCCGATCTGCTGAAGGGCAAGCAGGGCCGGTTCCGTCAGAACCTGCTCGGCAAGCGCGTCGACTACTCCGGCCGTTCGGTCATCGTGGTCGGCCCGCAGCTCAAGCTGCACCAGTGCGGGCTGCCCAAGCAGATGGCGCTGGAGCTGTTCAAGCCGTTCGTGATGAAGCGGCTGGTCGACCTCAACCACGCGCAGAACATCAAGTCCGCCAAGCGGATGGTCGAGCGCGGCCGGTCCCAGGTCTGGGACGTGCTGGAAGAGGTCATCAGCGGACACCCGGTCCTGCTGAACCGGGCACCCACGCTGCACCGCCTCGGCATCCAGGCCTTCGAGCCACAGCTGGTCGAGGGCAAGGCGATCCAGCTGCACCCGCTGGTCTGCGAGGCGTTCAACGCGGACTTCGACGGTGACCAGATGGCGGTGCACCTGCCGCTGTCCGCCGAGGCCCAGGCCGAGGCGCGGATCCTGATGCTGTCGTCGAACAACATTCTGTCCCCGGCGTCGGGCCGGCCGCTGGCCATGCCCCGTCTGGACATGGTGACCGGTCTGTTCCACCTGACCCGGCAGCGCGATGGCGCGTTCGGTGAGGGACAGGCGTTCTCCTCGCCGGCCGAGGCTGTCATGGCCTACGACCGCAAGTCCCTGCACCTGCAGGCGATGGTCAAGATCCGGCTGACCGATGCGGTCCCGCCGGCTGACCGGGCGGCCGAGCTGACCGAGCAGGGCTGGCAGCAGGGCGACCCGTGGCTGAACGAGACGACCCTGGGTCGGGTGCTGTTCAACGAGCTGCTTCCGTCGGACTACGCGTTCATCAACGACGCGCTGCCGAAGAAGCGCCAGGCCATGATCATCAATGACCTGGCCGAGCGGTACTCGATGACCGAGGTGGCCCAGACCCTGGACCGCCTCAAGGACGCCGGCTTCTACTGGGCGACCCGCTCGGGCGTCACGCTCGCCATCGACGACGTCGTCGTCCCGCCGAACAAGCAGGACATCCTGGACGGCTACGAGGTCAAGGCCGAGCAGATCAACAAGCGCTACCAGCGCGGCGCACTGTCGCACCAGGAGCGCAACGACGAGATGGTCAAGATCTGGACCCAGGCCTCCGAAGAGGTGGCCAAGGCGATGGAAGCCAACTTCCCGCCGGACAACCCGATCCCGACCATCGTGCAGTCCGGAGCGGCCGGCAACATGGCCCAGGTCCGGCAGCTCGCGGGCATGAAGGGCCTGGTGGCGAACCCGAAGGGTGAGTACATCCCTCGGCCCATCAAGTCCAACTTCCGCGAGGGCCTGTCCGTGCTGGAGTACTTCATCTCCACGCACGGCACCCGGAAGGGCCTGGCGGACACCGCGCTGCGGACCGCCGACTCGGGCTACCTGACCCGGCGTCTGGTCGACGTCTCGCAGGACGTCATCGTCCGCGAGGTCGACTGCGGCACCGAGCGCAGCATCACGATGCCGGTCACCGAACCGGCGGCCGACGGCTCGCGGATCCCGGACCGCTACGTGCGTACCAGCGTGTACGCCCGTTGCTCGGGTGAAGAGGTCCGGGACGCCGAAGGCAATGTGCTGGTCGGCAAGGGCGACGACCTCGGCGACCCGGCACTGCTCAGGCTGTTCGCGGCGGGCATCAAGACGATCAAGGTGCGGAGCGCGCTGACCTGCACGTCCGCCACCGGGATCTGCGCGATGTGCTACGGCCGTTCGATGGCCACCGGCAAGCAGGTGGACGTCGGCGAGGCGGTCGGCATCGTGGCCGCCCAGTCGATCGGTGAGCCGGGTACCCAGCTGACCATGCGGACGTTCCACGTCGGCGGTGTGGCCGGGGACGACATCACCACCGGTCTGCCCCGTGTCACCGAGCTGTTCGAGGCTCGGGTACCGAAGGGCAAGGCGCCCATCGCGGACGTCGACGGCCGCATCCAGATCGAGGACGGCGACAAGTTCTGGAAGATCACCCTGGTGCCGGACGACGGCGGCGAGGAGATCATCTACGAGAAGCTGTCCAAGCGGCAGTGGCTGGCCATGACGACGGTCAACGGCGAGGAGCGTCCGCTCGCCGACGGCGACCACGTCACGGTCGGGCAGCTGCTGCTGGAGGGCACCGCCGACCCGCACGAGGTGCTGCGTGTCATGGGCCCGCGCGAGGTGCAGCTGCACCTGGTGCGTGAGGTGCAGAAGGTGTACCGCACGCAGAGCGTGGACATCCACGACAAGCACGTCGAGGTGATCGTCCGGCAGATGCTGCGCCGGGTGACCGTCATCGACTCGGGTTCCACGGAGTTCCTGCCCGGCGCACTCGCCGAGCGGGCCGACTTCGAGACGGTGAACCGTCGGATGGTGGCCGAGGGCGGCGAGGCCGCCTCAGGTCGGCCGGTGCTGATGGGGATCACGAAGGCCTCGCTGGCGACGGAGTCGTGGCTGTCCGCGGCCTCGTTCCAGGAGACCACCCGGATCCTCACCGATGCGGCGATCAACGGAAAGCGCGACCAGCTGGTCGGGCTCAAGGAGAACGTCATCATCGGCAAGCTCATCCCGGCCGGTACCGGTATCAGCCGGTACCGCAACATCGAGGTCCAGCCGACCGAGGAAGCTCGTGCGGCCGCCTACGCCCTGCCGAACTACGACGACGGGTACTACGCCCCCGACGTGTTCGGCACCGGCACCGGCGCGGCTGTGCCGTTGGACGACTACGACTTCGGCCGCGACTACCGCTAGGTGAGCCCGACCGGCTCGCGCGAACCGACGGGTGAGCGCGAGTCGGGGCTCACAGCACATCGAGTCGGGGGTCCCAGCACACCCGGCGCGAGGCGAAAGTCGAGTTGAAGATCGATCCCGGAGCCGGGGTCGGGGACCACTCTCCCGTGGTGGCCCCCGACCCCGGCTCCTTCGTTTCTCCCGCGTCGCCGTGCGGCCGTAGGGTGCAGGGGTGGCTGATCAGCTCCCGCACGCGCTCCGCGACCACGACGAATTCGAGAACCGACTTGCCGGCCGGCAACCGGCCGTGTTCCTGGACTACGACGGCGTGCTCACCCCGATCGTCGACCGACCCGAAGATGCCCGGATGAGCCCCGCGATGCGGCGGGTGGTGCACGAGCTGGCCACCCGCTGCTCGGTGTGCGTGGTGAGCGGGCGGGACCGGCAGGTGGTACAGGTCCTGATGGGTGTGGCCGACCTGGTGGTCGCCGGCAGCCACGGGTTCGACATCTGGCACCCCGAGCGGGGCACGCTGAGCCACGAGGCGGCGTCCGACTTCGTGGACCTGGTCGACTCGGTGACCGAGGCACTGCGCGCCGAGCTGGACCAGGTGCCCGGTGCGTTCGTCGAACCGAAGCGGGCGTCGGTCGCGGTGCACTACCGGCTGACCGACGGGGACGGCCGGCGCCGGGTCGACGAGGTGGTGCAGGGGCTGCTGGCGAAGCGTCCCGACGACCTCAAGCTCACCCCGGGCAAGATGGTCTACGAGCTGCAGCCCAAGCTGGACTGGGACAAGGGCCGCGCGGTGCTCTACCTGCTCGACACCCTGGGGCTCGCCGGCGACGACCAGGTGCCGCTGTACCTGGGCGACGACGTGACCGACGAGGACGCCTTCCGGGCGGTGCAGGGCCGCGGCATTGCCATCTATGTCGGTGACCAGGCGGAGCTGGACCGGGAGACCGCGGCCGACTTCACCCTCGACTCGGTCGACGAGGTCGAGCGGTTCCTGGACACCCTGGCGCGCTGAGGCTCTGAGCCCGGTCTCTGTCTCTGTTCACCCCGGGCGGGTTGTGCCGCGCCACCCGGGACCTGGCAGGCTGAGCGCAGCCAGCCGCGGCAGGGGAGAGGAACGCAGGTGTCGTTTCAGGGAGCGATCTTCGATGTCGACGGGGTCCTGGTCGACTCACCGCACGAGCCGGCCTGGCGGGACTCGCTGCGCGAGCTGATGGAGGGCGACTGGTCCGACATCGCCGGCGGGACCAGCTGGACGGCCGACGGGTTCACCAGCCAGGTCTATCAGAAGGTGCTCTCCGGCAAGCCGAGGATGAACGGCGCCCGGGACGCGCTGGAGTACTTCGGTGTGCCCGACATCGACCGCAGGGCGCAGGAGTACGCCGATCGCAAGCAGGCGAAGGTGATCGCGCTGATCGAGGCCGGCGACTTCACGGCGTTCCCGGACGCGCTGCGGTTCGTACTCGGGGTCAAGGCGGCGGGCATCCCCACGGCGGCCGCGTCGTCGTCGAAGAACGCCGGCCTGATGCTCCGCCAGATCCGGCTGGACACCTTCGCCGAGCAGCAGAACCTGCCCACCGAGCTGACCAAGGTGCTGCGCCCGGGGCTCACCCTGGCCGATGCACTAGATGTGGACATCTCCGGACGTGACTTCGCGCACGGCAAGCCGGCGCCGGACATCTTCCTGGCCGCCGCCGAAGAGCTGCACCAACCGCCGACCAGTTGCTTCGTCGTGGAGGATGCACCGAGCGGGGTGCAGGCGGCCAAGGCCGGCGACATGTTCGCCATCGGGGTGGCCCGGTCGGACGATGCCGACCTGCTCGCCGGGCAGAACGCCGACCTGGTGGTGAGCTCGCTGGACGAGGTCGACCTCGCGGAGCTCGCCGCCGGTCGGCTGCGGCGCCGGTCGTCCTGAAGATTCACCCGAGCGCTCTGTAGTAATCCGGCTGCGCAGCGTTAGTGCAGGTCAGAACGCTATCCGCAGTCGTACCGCTGAGCGCAGCCGCGCAACCGGTCGCCGAACCAGGGGCGAGGGAACCGGTGCACGGTGGTCCGAGGGCCGGCCCGGGGAGCTCGTCCGGTTCCGCGCCGGCGGTTCCACCGAGCACCTGGCGTGACCGGGCGGTGACACTGGGCAGCGGACCGGCGGGGTGGGTGTTCCCCGCGGATGCGGGCCCGGACGGCTCGGGCGCCCCGGTTCATGGCCGAACTTCCCAGGTGAAGGTTCTTGCGGACCCCGCCGTGATCGGGCACTCTCGGGGTAGCAACCGACCCGTTTTGACCCTATGGCGGCGGGCCGGGTATCCTTTGGGGTAGTGCCCGGCATTGTCGGGTAGCTCCGCGTGCTCGTCACCCCTGCCGCTCGCCCAAACGCGAGCGCGGAGTACGGAATCGCGGGTCACCCTGAAACGTTGAATGGTGTGCTCCCCTGGGTCACCGTGAGCCGATTTCTAGGCGACACGCCCGACCTCGGGGGACGGTCAGCCCCCCGTCGCGGGCGGCCCGGTAACACCAGAGAACACCGCACGAGCACGTAGAAGAGACATGACAAGCACGCAGTACGCCACCGACGGGAAGAAGTAGCCGGTCCATGCCCACGATCCAGCAGCTGGTCCGCAAGGGCCGCGAGGACAAGGTCTCCAAGACCAAGACCGCCGCGCTGAAGGAAAGCCCCCAGCGCCGCGGTGTCTGCACGCGCGTGTACACCACCACGCCGAAGAAGCCGAACTCCGCGCTGCGCAAGGTCGCCCGGGTCCGGCTGAGCAGTCAGATCGAGGTGACCGCCTACATCCCCGGTGAGGGCCACAACCTGCAGGAGCACTCGATCGTGCTCGTGCGCGGCGGCCGGGTGAAGGACCTCCCCGGTGTCCGTTACAAGATCATTCGCGGCTCGCTCGACACCCAGGGTGTCCGCAACCGCAAGCAGGCTCGCAGCAAGTACGGCGCGAAGAAGGAGAAGAGCTAATGCCTCGCAAGGGCCCGGCTCCCAAGCGGCCATTGGTGTCTGACCCGGTCTACAGCTCGCCGCTGGTTACCCAGCTGGTGAACAAGGTACTGGTAGACGGCAAGAAGTCGATCGCGGAGCGGATCGTGTACGCGGCCATGGAGGGCTGCCGGGACAAGACCGGCACCGACCCCGTGGTCACCCTCAAGCGCGCGCTGGACAACGTCAAGCCGTCGATCGAGGTCAAGAGCCGCCGCGTCGGTGGTGCCACCTACCAGGTGCCGATCGAGGTGCGGCCGGTCCGGTCCACCACGCTCGGGCTGCGTTGGCTGGTCACGTTCTCCCGGCAGCGCCGTGAGAAGACGATGGTCGACCGGCTGATGAACGAACTGCTGGACGCCAGCAACGGACTTGGTGCCGCGGTCAAGCGCCGCGAGGACACGCACAAGATGGCCGAGTCGAACAAGGCCTTCGCGCACTACCGGTGGTGACGGACCGACCGTCCGTCCTACCGATTCCTTACCCAAAACCGCCCACCACGCGAGAGGGGGGGTTACAACCATGGCACGAGACGTGCTGACGGACCTGACGAAGGTCCGCAACATCGGCATCATGGCCCACATCGACGCCGGCAAGACCACCACCACCGAGCGGATCCTGTATTACACCGGGATCAACTACAAGATCGGTGAGGTGCACGACGGCGCCGCCACGATGGACTGGATGGAGGAGGAGCAGAAGCGCGGAATCACGATCACATCCGCTGCTACCACCTGCTTCTGGAAAGACCACCAGATCAACATCATCGATACCCCCGGGCACGTGGACTTCACCGTCGAGGTGGAGCGGAACCTGCGGGTACTGGATGGCGCGGTCGCGGTCTTCGACGGCAAGGAGGGGGTCGAGCCGCAGTCCGAGCAGGTCTGGCGGCAGGCCACCAAGTACGACGTCCCCCGGATCTGCTTCGTCAACAAGATGGACAAGATCGGCGCGGACTTCTACTACACCGTCCGGACCATCTCCGAGCGCCTCGGCGCCAAGCCGCTGCCCATTCAGCTGCCGATCGGATCGGAGGGCGACTTCATCGGAGTCGTCGACCTGGTCCAGATGCGTGCGCTGACCTGGCGTGGCGAGGTGCAGAAGGGCGAGGACTACGCGGTCGAGGAGATCCCGGCCGACCTGACCGAGCGCGCCGCCGAGTACCGCGAGAAGCTGCTCGAGATGGTCGCCGAGACCGACGACGACCTGATGGAGCGCTACCTCGGTGGCGAAGAGCTGTCGATCGACGAGATCAAGGCCGGCATCCGGAAGATCGTGACCGACCGGATCGCCTACCCGGTGCTGTGTGGGTCCGCGTTCAAGAACAAGGGCGTCCAGCCCATGCTCGACGCGGTCATCGACTACTTGCCGTCGCCGTACGACCTGCCGCCCGTCGAGGGCACGCTGGCCGATGGCGAGACGCCCGCGTTCCGCAAGCCGCAGGTGGACGAGCCGTTCGCCGCGCTGGCCTTCAAGATCGCGGCGCACCCGTTCTTCGGGAAGCTGACCTACATCCGGGTCTACTCGGGTCGGGTCTCGGCCGGCGCCCAGCTGGTCAACTCCACGAAGGACCGCAAGGAGCGCATCGGGAAGATCTTCCAGATGCACGCCAACAAGGAGAACCCGGTAGACGAGGCCATGGTCGGCCACATCTACGCGGTGATCGGCCTCAAGGAGACGACGACCGGGGACACCCTGTGTGACCCGCAGTCGCCGATCGTGCTCGAGTCGATGACCTTCCCGGAGCCCGTCATCTCGGTTGCTATCGAGCCGAAGACGAAGGCCGACCAGGAGAAGCTCGGCACGGCGATCCAGAAGCTCGCCGAGGAAGACCCGACCTTCCGGGTCAACCAGGACGACGAGACCGGCCAGACCATCATCCAGGGCATGGGTGAACTGCACCTCGAGGTGCTGGTCAACCGGATGAAGTCGGACTTCAAGGTCGAGGCCAACATCGGCAAGCCGCAGGTGGCGTACCGCGAGACCATCACCAAGACGGTCGAGAAGTACGACTACACGCACAAGAAGCAGACCGGTGGCTCCGGCCAGTTCGCCAAGGTGATCATCAAGCTCGAGCCGCTGCAGACCGGCGACGGTGCGCTGTACGAGTTCGAGAGCAAGGTCAGCGGCGGACGGGTGCCGAGGGAGTACATCCCCTCGGTGGACGCCGGCGCACAGGACGCCATGCAGTATGGCGTGATCGCGGGCTACCCGCTGGTGGGCATCAAGCTCACCCTGCTGGATGGCGCGTACCACGAGGTTGACTCGTCCGAAATGGCCTTCAAGATCGCTGGCTCGATCGCGCTGAAGGAGGCCGCCCGCAAGGCGTCTCCGGTGCTCCTCGAGCCGCTGATGGCCGTTGAGGTCACCACGCCCGAGGACTACATGGGCGACGTGATCGGCGACCTGAACTCCCGCCGTGGCCACATCCAGGCCATGGAGGAGCGTGCCGGGGCCCGTGTGGTCAAGGCACTGGTCCCGCTCTCGGAGATGTTCGGCTACGTCGGGGACCTGCGGTCCAAGACGCAGGGCCGGGCGAACTACTCGATGACGTTCGACTCCTACGCGGAGGTTCCGACCAACGTGGCCAAGGAGATCATCGCGAAGGCAACGGGTGAGTGAGCATCGCAGCTCGCTCTAGCGAGCGAGGAGCGGAGCGAGCCCGGGGCCGAGCAGTCGGTAGCGCGAAGGCTACGGGTGAGTGAGCATCGCAGCTCGCTCTAGCGAGCGAGGAGCGGAGCGAGCCCGGGGCCGAGCAGTCGGTAGCGCGAAGGCTACGGGCGAGTGAGTGTCACAGCTCGCGTCGACGGGTAGTAGAGCGACCAGCTAGACCCAGTACAGCGAGGTCGGACCGGGGGAGTAGCGTTCCCGGTCCGA
Source organism: Pseudonocardia sp. Cha107L01 (assembly GCF_052566575.1). NCBI lineage: Bacteria > Bacillati > Actinomycetota > Actinomycetes > Pseudonocardiales > Pseudonocardiaceae > Pseudonocardia > Pseudonocardia sp. Cha107L01. The sequence continues at coordinate 112,126 of NZ_CP199579.1, read as the reverse complement.
TCTCCAAGAACCAAAGACCTGCCGTCAGCACGGCGGATAACAAGGAATCACAGTCCAGGAGGACCCAGCAGTGGCGAAGGCGAAGTTCGAGCGGACCAAGCCGCACGTCAACATCGGCACGATTGGTCACATCGACCACGGCAAGACCACGCTGACGGCGGCCATCACCAAGGTTCTGCACGACAAGTTCCCGAAACTCAACGAGGCCAGCGCGTTCGACCAGATCGACAAGGCCCCGGAAGAGCGGCAGCGCGGTATTACGATCTCCATCGCGCACGTCGAGTACCAGACCGAGAAGCGGCACTACGCGCACGTCGACTGCCCAGGGCACGCCGACTACATCAAGAACATGATCACCGGCGCGGCCCAGATGGACGGTGCGATCCTGGTGGTCGCGGCCACCGACGGCCCGATGCCGCAGACCCGTGAGCACGTGCTGCTGGCCCGTCAGGTCGGCGTCCCCTACATCGTCGTCGCGCTGAACAAGGCCGACATGGTCGACGATGAGGAGATCATGGAGCTGGTCGAGCTCGAGGTCCGCGAGCTGCTCAGCTCGCAGGAGTTCCCGGGTGACGACCTGCCCATCGTCCGCGTCTCCGCGCTCAAGGCGCTGGAGGGCGACGAGGAGTGGGGCAAGAGCGTTCTCGAGCTCATGGACGCGGTGGACGACAACGTCCCCCAGCCCGTCCGCGACATCGAGAAGCCGTTCCTGATGCCGGTGGAGGACGTGTTCACCATCACCGGCCGTGGCACCGTCGTCACCGGCCGCGTCGAGCGTGGCGTGGTCAAGGTGAACGAGACCGTGGAGATCGTCGGCATCAAGGAAAAGTCGATGACCACCACCACCACGGGCATCGAGATGTTCCGCAAGCTGCTCGACGAGGGCCAGGCCGGTGACAACGTCGGTCTGCTGCTCCGTGGCATCAAGCGCGAGGAGGTGGAGCGCGGCCAGGTTGTCGTCAAGCCGGGCTCGATCACCCCGCACACCGACTTCGAGGCACAGGTCTACATCCTGTCCAAGGACGAGGGTGGCCGGCACACGCCGTTCTTCAACAACTACCGGCCGCAGTTCTACTTCCGTACCACGGACGTGACCGGTGTGGTCACTCTGCCTAGCGGGACCGAGATGGTCATGCCGGGCGACAACACCGAGATGACCGTGGCACTGATCCAGCCGATCGCCATGGAAGAGGGTCTCCGCTTCGCTATTCGCGAGGGTGGACGTACCGTCGGCGCCGGTCGAGTCGTCAAGATCAACAAGTAACGACCCCGATTTGGGTTGCCGCATCACGGTGTGGCAAACTAGACGGGTTGCTCACTGGGGCCGATCGGCACCGATTGACTAAGTGCCGATCGGCCCTGGCATGAGCGGCCTCCGGTAGCAGGTCGGAACATCGACCGAGTGCGGGAGGCAGGGAAGTCAGCCCCCTCGAGACGAAGTGGTACGGGTACCAGTCTGCGCCTGGCGCGCGACACGCCCGACCTCGTGGACCGGGGCCACCACGAACGATGGTCCGCGGCCAGGCTCGGCGCGGCGGTCGAGCCGGATCACGCTCGGTCCTTGCGACCGAGCCGGCCCGGACAGACCAAGCACGCGACAGGGCAAGGCACGCAGCGGCAGGAAGAAGAGGACGGCCTACCACCATGGCGGGACAAAAGATCCGCATTAGGCTCAAGGCCTACGACCACGAGGCGATCGACGCGTCCGCTCGCAAAATTGTCGAGACGGTAACGCGCACCGGCGCGCGGGTCGTGGGTCCGGTGCCGCTGCCGACCGAGAAGAACGTGTACTGCGTCATTCGCTCGCCGCACAAGTACAAGGACTCGCGGGAGCACTTCGAGATGCGTACGCACAAGCGGCTGATCGACATCCTCGACCCGACGCCCAAGACGGTTGACGCGCTCATGCGCATCGACCTGCCGGCCAGCGTCGACGTCAACATCCAGTAAAGGCTCCGAAACCGATGACTGAGTCGAGTGAAGAGAAGCAGGTGACCGGCATCCTGGGCACAAAGCTCGGGATGACGCAGGTGTTCGACGAGAACAACCGCGTCGTGCCGGTGACCGTGGTGCGCGCGGGGCCCTGTGTGGTGACCCAGATCCGTACCCAGGAGGCCGACGGTTACACCGCCGTCCAGCTGGCGTACGGGGCGGTCGACCCGCGCCGGGTGAACAAGCCCAAGACCGGACACTTCAGCAAGGCCGGGGTCACCCCGCGCCGGCACCTGTTCGAGCTGCGCACCTCCGATGCGAACGAGTACCAGCTTGGCCAGGAGGTGACCGCCGAGGTGTTCGAGACCGGCGCGGTCGTCGACGTGGTCGGCACCAGCAAGGGCAAGGGCACCGCCGGCGTCATGAAGCGCCACGGTTTCCACGGCCTCGGTGCCAGCCACGGTGTCCAGCGCAAGCACCGTTCGCCCGGCTCCATCGGTGGCTGCGCCACCCCTGGACGGGTGTTCAAGGGCCTGAAGATGGCTGGCCGGATGGGCCACGCGCGGGTCACCAACCAGAACCTGACTGTGCACCGGGTCGACGCCGACTCCGGGCTGCTGCTCATCAAGGGCGCGGTTCCCGGCCCCAAGGGCGGCCTGGTGCTGGTCAAGAGTGCCGCGAAGGGCGGTGTGTGACCAGATGACAAGCGTGGAGATCCGCAAGCCTGAGGGCGGCACCGACGGTTCGGTCGAGCTCCCGGCCGACGTGTTCGACGTCACGGAGAACAAGCCGCTGATGCACCAGGTGGTGGTGGCCCAGCTGGCCGCCGCACGCCAGGGCACGCACAAGGCGAAGTCGCGTGGCGAGGTCCGGGGCGGTGGCAAGAAGCCGTACCGGCAGAAGGGCACCGGCCGGGCTCGTCAGGGCTCGACCAGGGCGCCGCAGTTCGCCGGCGGCGGTGTGGTGCACGGCCCGGTGCCGCGCGACTACGCCCAGAAGACCCCCAAGAAGATGAAGCAGGCCGCCCTGCGCGGCGCGCTGTCCGACCGGGCCCGCAACGGCCGGGTGCACGTGCTCACCGGGATCGTCTCCGGCGAGACCCCGTCCACCAAGACGGCTCGCACCGCGATCGCGGCGCTGAGCGAGCGCCCCCGGGTGCTGGTCGTGGTCGGACGCGAGGACGAGGTCGGCTGGCGCAGCCTGCGCAACCTGCCGACGGTGCACGTGATCGCGCCGGATCAGCTCAACACCTACGACGTGCTGGTCAACGACGACGTGATCTTCACCGCCGACGCGCTGGACACGTTCCTGGCCGGTCCGGCCCGCGGTCGCTCCGCACGGGCTATCGCCCGGTCGAGCGAGGCCGCGGCTGTCACGGAGGAGAGCAAGTGATCCCCGATCCGCGCGACGTACTGATCGCGCCGGTGGTCTCCGAGAAGAGCTACGGGCTGCTCGAGGAGCGCCAGTACACCTTCCTGGTGCCGCCGACCGCCAACAAGACCGAGATCAAGATCGCCGTGGAGAAGGTGTTCGGCGTCAAGGTCGTCAGCGTCAACACGCTGAACCGGCCGGGTAAGCGCAAGCGCACCCGGAGCGGCTACGGCAAGCGCAAGAACACGAAGCGCGCGATCGTGACGCTCTCCGAGGAGAGCCGCGCGATCGAGATCTTCGGCGGACCGGCGAGCTGAGGGAGGAGAAACCATGGGTATCCGTAAACACAAGCCGACCACGCCTGGCCGGCGCGGCTCCAGCGTCTCCGACTTCGCTGAGATCACTCGGTCGACGCCGGAGAAGTCGCTGATCCGCCCGCTGCACAGCACCGGCGGCCGCAACGTGCACGGGCGTATCACCACCCGGCACAAGGGCGGTGGCCACAAGCGTGCGTACCGGGTGATCGACTTCCGCCGGGCGGACAAGGACGGCGTGCCGGCCAAGGTCGCGCACATCGAGTACGACCCGAACCGCACCAGCCGGATCGCGCTGCTGCACTACCTCGACGGCGAGAAGCGCTACATCATCGCGCCGGAGAAGCTCAAGCAGGGCGACAAGATCGAGGCCGGCCCCAAGGCCGACATCAAGGTGGGCAACAACCTGCCGCTGCGCAACATCCCGACCGGCACCGTGATCCACGCCATCGAGCTCCGCCCCGGTGGCGGCGCGAAGATGGCGCGCTCGGCCGGCGCACGGGTGCAGCTGGTCGCCAAGGACGGCCCGTACGCGCAGCTGCGGCTGCCGTCCGGTGAGATCCGCAACGTCGACGTGCGCTGTCGCGCCACCGTCGGCGAGGTGGGCAACGCGGAGCAGTCCAACATCAACTGGGGTAAAGCGGGACGGATGCGGTGGAAGGGCAAGCGCCCGACCGTCCGTGGTGTCGCCATGAACCCGGTGGACCACCCGCACGGCGGTGGTGAGGGCAAGACGTCCGGTGGGCGTCACCCGGTCAACCCGGCCGGCAAGCCCGAGGGCCGCACGCGCAGGACCAAGCCAAGTGACAAGTTGATCGTCCGCCGCCGGCGTACATCCGGCAAGAAGCGCTGAGCAGGGAGGTAAGAGATGCCGCGCAGCCTGAAGAAGGGCCCGTTCGTGGACGACCACCTGCTCAAGAAGGTGGACGTACTCAACGAGTCCGGCAAGAAGACCGTGATCAAGACGTGGTCTCGCCGTTCGACCATCATCCCCGACATGATCGGGCACACCATTGCGGTGCACGACGGCCGCAAGCACGTCCCGGTGTTCGTGTCGGAGTCGATGGTCGGGCACAAGCTCGGCGAGTTCGCGCCGACCCGCACGTTCCGTGGCCACATCAAGGATGACCGCAGGGCTCGCCGCCGCTGACGCGGCCAGTAGCTGACGTTGAACAGCGGCTGCATTAAAGAGCTGAGAAGAAGGCAGAGGAAGAGATGGCTGCAACCAGCCAGGACACCACCGGCACCGAGCCGGTGCGCGCTGTCGCGCGGGCCCGGCACATCCGGATGAGTGCTCGGAAGGTTCGGCGCGTCATCGACCTTGTTCGTGGTCAGCGTGCTGTGGACGCCCTGACGATCCTGAAGTTCGACCCCCATGCGGCCAGTGAGCCGGTGTACAAGGTGGTCGCCTCGGCGATCGCCAACGCCGAGCACAACCTGGAGCTGGACCGGGACTCGCTGGTGATCGCTACCGCGTACGTGGACGAAGGCAAGACGCTGCCCCGAATCAGGCCGCGCGCACAGGGCCGGGCATACCGCATCCGCAAGCGCACCAGCCACATCACGGTCGAGCTCGAGTCGCGGCCCGAGTCGCTGCGCAGGGCGCAGCAGAAGCAGGCCAGCCGCTCCGGCGCGAAGGGAAGGACCCGCTGATGGGTCAGAAGATCAATCCGCACGGCTTTCGGCTGGGCATCACCACGGACTGGAAGTCCCGGTGGTACGCCGACAAGCAGTACGCGGAGTACGTGAAGGAAGATGTCGCGATCCGCAAGATGCTCTCCAAGGGCATGGAGCGGGCCGGTATCTCCAAGGTCGAGATCGAGCGCACCCGGGACCGGGTTCGCGTCGACATCTTCACCGCCCGCCCCGGCATCGTGATCGGCCGGCGTGGCGCGGAGGCGGACCGCATCCGCGGCCAGCTGGAGAAGCTGTCCGGCAAGCAGGTGCAGCTCAACATCCGCGAGGTGAAGGGCGCCGAGTCGGACGCCCAGCTCGTCGCGCAGGGTGTTGCCGAGCAGCTGTCCAACCGGGTGGCGTTCCGCCGCGCGATGCGTAAGGCGATCCAGACCGCAATGCGCTCGCCGCAGGTCAAGGGCATCCGGGTGCAGTGCTCGGGCCGCCTCGGTGGCGCCGAAATGTCGCGTTCGGAGTTCTACCGCGAGGGTCGGGTGCCGCTGCACACGCTGCGCGCGGACATCGACTACGGCCTGTTCGAGGCCCGCACCACGTTCGGCCGGATCGGCGTGAAGGTGTGGATCTACAAGGGTGACGTGGTCGGCGGTCGTCGTGAGAACGCCGCCGCGGCCGCGGAGCCGAGTGGTGCCGCGCGCCGGGAGCGCCCGACGCGTCGCCGCTCCGGTGCCTCCGGTACTACCGCCACCAGCACGGATGCCGGTCGGGCCGCGGCCCAGCAGGCGTCCGGTGGGGTCGCTGTCGAGGAGCAGGCTGCTGCTCCGGCCGAGGCACCTGCCGCGACCCAGACGATCGGGGCCAGTGCACCCGCGGCGTCTACTGCGTCTCCGGCGTCCACTGCGTCTTCTTCGGAGGGCTGAGCCATGCTGATGCCTCGCAAGGTCAAGCACCGCAAGCAGCACCACCCGGGACGGAGTGGCGCGGCCAAGGGCGGCACCAAGGTCACCTTCGGTGACTTCGGTATCCAGGCCCTCGAGCCGGCATACGTCACCAACCGGCAGATCGAGTCCGCCCGTATCGCCATCACGCGGCACATCCGCCGTGGCGGCAAGGTGTGGATCAACATCTTCCCGGACCGTCCCCTGACCAAGAAGCCCGCCGAGACCCGCATGGGTTCCGGTAAGGGCAGCCCGGAGTTCTGGGTGGCCAACGTCAAGCCCGGCCGGGTGATGTTCGAGATGAGTTACCCGAACGAGCAGACCGCGCGCGAGGCACTGCGCCGCGCGATCCACAAACTGCCGATGCGCTGCCGCATCGTGACCCGTGAGGGTGGTGAGTTCTGATGGCAAGTTCCGGAGTGGGTACTGGTGCGTCGGAGCTGCGTGAGCTCACCGACGAGGAGCTGGTGCTGCGCCTGCGGGAGTCCAAGGAGGAGCTGTTCAACCTCCGCTTCCAGATGGCGACCGGGCAGCTGGACAACAACCGGCGGCTGCGTACGGTTCGGCACGACATCGCGCGGGTGTACACCGTGATGCGCGAGCGCGAGCTGGGACTGTCGGCCGCCCCGATCGACGATGAGGGCGCGGCATGAGTGAAGAGACCGCAACCGAGGTGGAGAGCACCCGGGGGTTCCGCAAGGTCCGTGAGGGCCTCGTGGTGTCGGACAAGATGGACAAGACGATCGTTGTGTCGGTGGAGGACCGGGTCAAGCACCCCCTCTACGGCAAGGTCATCCGCCGGACCAGCAAGGTCAAGGCGCATGACGAGAGCAACACCGCCGGCGTCGGAGACCGCGTCCGGCTGATGGAGACCCGCCCGTTGTCAGCCACCAAGCGCTGGCGACTGGTGGAGATCCTCGAGAAGGCTAAGTAGGAGCTGACGTGATCCAGCAGGAGTCGCGACTGCGTGTCGCGGACAACACCGGTGCCAAGGAAATCCTGTGCATCCGGGTGCTTGGGGGATCGGGGCGCCGCTACGCCGGGATCGGCGACATCATCGTCGGTACCGTCAAGGACGCGATCCCGGGCGCCGGCGTCAAGCGGGGCGACGTGGTGAAGGCCGTCATCGTGCGGACCGTCAAGGAAAAGCGTCGCCCGGACGGCTCCTACATCCGTTTCGACGAGAACGCCGCCGTTCTGATCAAGCCGGACGGCGAACCCCGGGGTACCCGGATCTTCGGTCCGGTGGGCCGCGAGCTGCGCGACAAGAAGTTCATGCGAATTATCTCGCTCGCGCCGGAGGTTTTGTAGAAATGAAGGTGAAGAAGGGCGACACCGTTCAGGTGATCGCCGGCAAGGACAAGGGTGCCAAGGGCAAGGTGATCCAGGCGTACCCGACGAAGGACCGAGTGCTGGTCGAGGGCGTGAACCGGATCAAGAAGCACACCCGGATCACGACCACCCAGCGCGGCGCCCAGTCGGGCGGGATCGTCACCCAGGAAGCCTCGATCCACGTGTCGAACGTGATGATCGTGGACTCCGAGGGCAAGCCGACCAAGATCGGTAAGAAGGAAGTCAAGCGCGAGGACGGCAAGGTCAAGCGCGTTCGCGTGGCCCGTCGCACCGGGAAGGAGCTCTGATGGCAACCGCTACCGACACCAAGCAGCTGCCTCGGCTCAAGGCCCGGTACCGCGAGGAGATCGCCCCGGCGCTGCGCGAGAAGTTCGAGTACTCGAACGTCATGCAGATCCCCGGCGTGCTCAAGGTCGTGGTGAACATGGGCGTCGGCGAGGCCGCCCGCGACTCGAAGCTCATCGACGGCGCGGTCCGCGACCTGGCCACGATCACCGGGCAGCGCCCGGAGGTCCGCAAGGCCACCAAGTCGATCGCCCAGTTCAAGCTCCGCGAGGGCATGCCGATCGGCGCCAGGGTCACCCTGCGCGGCGACCGGATGTGGGAGTTCCTGGACCGGCTGCTGACCATCGCGCTGCCGCGTATCCGCGACTTCCGCGGGCTTGCGCCGACGCAGTTCGACGGCAACGGCAACTACACCTTCGGTCTCAACGAGCAGTCCATGTTCCACGAGATCGACCCTGACTCGATCGACCGGCCTCGCGGCATGGACATCACGGTCGTCACGTCCGCCGGAACCAATGAGGAAGGTCGGGAGCTGCTCAAGCTGCTCGGCTTCCCGTTCAAGGAGAGCTGACCGCGATGGCCAAGACTGGTCTGGTTATCAAGGCCGCGCGCAAGCCGAAGTTCGCGGTGCGCGGTTACACCCGATGCCAGCGCTGCGGGCGTGCCCGCGCGGTGCTGCGCAAGTTCGGCCTGTGCCGGATCTGCGTGCGCGAGATGGCGCACCGGGGCGAACTGCCAGGAGTTTCCAAGTCGTCCTGGTGAGGACGACTTCTCAAGCGAATGACCGTCGTAGGCCCCACCGGGGAACCACGATGAGAGAGGTGACAGGGTCACCATGACGATGACCGACCCGATCGCAGACATGCTCACTCGTCTGCGCAATGCCAACTCGGCATACCACGACCAGGTCGTGATGCCGCACTCCAAGCTCAAGGTCTCGATCGCGGAGATCCTCCAGCGCGAGGGCTACATCGCCTCGTTCAAGACCGAGCAGGCCGAAGTCGGCAGTGCGCTGGTGGTCGACCTGAAGTACGGCCGCAATCGTGAGCGGAGCATCGCGGGCCTGCGCCGGGTTTCCAAGCCCGGCCTGCGGGTGTACGCGAAGTCGACCAACCTGCCGAGGGTGCTCGGTGGTCTCGGCGTGGCGATCATCTCGACGTCGTCGGGGCTGATGACCGACCGGCAGGCGAGCATGCGGGGCGTGGGCGGGGAAGTCCTCGCCTACGTCTGGTAAGGGGATCTGACCATGTCACGAATCGGAAAGCTCCCGGTGGCGGTGCCCAACGGCGTCGACGTCACCATCGATGGGCGCACGGTCACCGTCAAGGGACCCAAGGGCACCCTGACCCACACTGTCGCCGAGCCGATCGCGGTCGACCGGGACGACGACGGCACCATCCGCGTCACCCGGCCCGACGACGAGCGGTACAGCCGCGCGATGCACGGGCTGTCCCGGACCCTGGTCCACAACCTGGTTGTCGGGGTGACCGCCGGCTACGAGAAGCGCATGGAGATCCACGGCGTCGGTTACCGCGTCGCGCTCAAGGGTTCGACCCTGGAGTTCGCGCTCGGCTACAGCCACCCGGTCTCCGTGGCGGCGCCGGACGGCATCACCTTCGTGGTGGAGAACCCCACGCGGTTCACCGTCCAGGGCATCGACAAGCAGCTGGTCGGCGAGATCGCCGCGAACATCCGCAAGCTGCGCAAGCCCGACCCGTACAAGGGCAAGGGTGTGCGCTACGCCGGCGAGAACATCCGGCGCAAGGTCGGGAAGACGGGTAAGTAAATGGCTAGCACAAGCAGCCCAGAAGCGAGCGTCAACGGCGCTCCGAAGAAGGCGGCCGGCGCAGGTACCGCGCGCCGGGTCGGCTCCCGGGTCTCGGCCCGGCGGCGGCTGGCCCGCACCCGTCGTCATGCCCGGATCCGTAAGAAGATCACCGGCACCGCCGAGCGTCCTCGCCTCGCCGTCAACCGCAGCTCGCGCCACATGGTCGCGCAGCTGATCGACGACGTGGCCGGTCACACCATCGCCTCGGCCTCCTCGATGGAGGTCGACGTGCGTGGCCTGGACGGCGACAAGAAGGCCCGTGCGGCCAAGGTTGGCGAGCTACTCGCGTCCCGGGCCAAGTCGGCCGGCGTGAGCGCAGCGGTCTTCGACCGTGGCGGCTACGTCTACCACGGCCGGATCGCGGCGCTCGCTGACGCGGCGCGCGAAGGCGGCCTGGAGTTCTGATGAACATGATGTGTAACCAGATGGAAGGGAACGCCTGATGCCCGGACGTGCACGGCGTGACGGCGGTCAGGGGGGTCCCGCGGGCGGCAGTAACGACCGCAACGACCGCCGGGACCGTCGCGACGGAGGCCGTGGCGGGGCGGCCCAGGAGAAGACCCAGTTCGTGGAGCGGCTGGTCACCATCAACCGGGTGGCCAAGGTCGTCAAGGGTGGTCGTCGATTCAGCTTCACCGCGCTGATGATCGTGGGTGACGGCGATGGAATGGTCGGCGTCGGCTACGGCAAGGCCAAGGAAGTCCCGGCGGCGATCGCCAAGGGCGTCGAGGAGGCGAAGAAGAACTTCTTCCGCGTCCCGCGCATCGGCGGCACCATCGTGCACCGCGTGCAGGGTGAAGCCGCCGCCGGCGTCGTACTGCTCATCCCGGCCAGCCCCGGTACCGGTGTCATCGCCGGTGGCCCGGTGCGCGCCGTGCTGGAGTGCGCCGGTATCCACGACATCCTGTCCAAGTCACTGGGCAGCGACAACGCCATCAACGTGGTGCATGCCACCGTGGCCGCGCTGAAGAGCATTCAGCGTCCCGAGGAGGTGGCCGCTCGCCGCGGCCTGCCGCTGGAGGACGTGGCTCCGGCCGCGATGCTGCGCGCTCGGGCGGCGGCCGCCAGTGGGGCCGGTGCGTGATGGCGCTCAAGGTCACCCAGGTGCGGAGCACCATCGGTAGCAAGCAGAACCAGAAGGCCACCCTGCACACCCTCGGACTGCGCAAGATCCGGCAGACCGTGGTGCGGGATGACACCCCGGCGGTTCGAGGCATGATCGCCACCGTGCGCCACTTGGTCACGGTGGAGGAGGTTGACTCCAAATGACAATCAAGGTCCATCACCTCCGCCCGGCGGCCGGCTCCAAGACGGCCAAGACCCGGGTCGGCCGCGGTGAAGGCGGCAAGGGCGGCAAGACCGCCGGTCGGGGCACCAAGGGCACGAAGGCGCGCAACACCGTGGCGCCCGGGTTCGAGGGTGGCCAGATGCCGCTGCACATGCGGCTGCCGAAGCTCAAGGGCTTCCGCAACCGGTTCCGCGTCGAGTACCAGGTAGTGAACGTCGGCGACCTGGCTCGGCTGTACCCGGAAGGCGGCACCGTCGGCCCCGACGAGCTTGTCGCGTCCGGTGCGGTACGGAAGAACGAGCTGGTCAAGGTGCTCGGAGACGGCGATCTGGGCAGCATCAAGCTGACCGTGAGCGCGCACAAGTTCTCCGGCAGCGCCAAGGAAAAGATCACCGCCGCCGGCGGCACAGCTACCCAGCTGTAACTCCCGGGCGGCCCCGCCGGCGCGGCATTCGAAGCCGCGCCGGCCCGTCGGCGATGCGGTGTAATCCGCATCGCCGACGCCCGGTTAGAGCCCCATCGGCCTGCTGTTACCCTCGTGTTCCAGCATTCTGGCCGGTGGTGTCGGATACCGGTTCCATTGGCGTCAGAGCCGCTCCGCGGCACCGAAGACGCCCCAGCACGGGAGGATCCAGGAGTGCTCAGCGCGTTCCGGTCTGCACTTGCGACACCGGACCTCCGAAAGAAGATCCTCTTCACTCTGGCGATTCTGGCCGTGTACCGGCTGGGCGCCACGTTGCCGTCCCCCGGGGTCTCCTACCCGAACGTCCAGGAGTGCCTGCGGCAGGTCGAGGGCGGCGAGAACCAGAGTGTCTACGCACTGATCAACCTGTTCAGCGGCGGCGCGCTGCTGCAGTTGTCGATCTTTGCGCTGGGCATCATGCCCTACATCACCGGCAGCATCATCGTGCAGCTGCTCACCGTGGTCATCCCCCGGTTCGAGCAGCTGAAGAAGGAAGGGCAGTCGGGTCAGGGCAAGTTGACCCAGTACACCCGCTACCTCACGATCGGGCTTGCGATCCTGCAGTCCACCGGAATCATCGCCCTCGCCGACCGGGGCCAGCTGTTCGCCAACTGCGACAAGCCGGTGATCCCCGACTCGGGCATCTTCCCGCTGGCCGTCATCGTCCTGGTGATGACCGCGGGTACCTCGGTGATCATGTGGCTCGGCGAGCTCATCACCGAGCGCGGCATCGGCAACGGCATGTCGCTGCTGATCTTCACCTCGATCGCGGCCCGCATCCCCGCCGAGGGCGGTGGCATCCTGACCAACGGCGGCGTGCTGGTCTTCGTCGGCATCTGCGTGTTCGGTCTCGCCATCATCGCCAGCGTCGTCTTCGTCGAGCAGGGCCAGCGCCGTATCCCGGTGCAGTACGCCAAGCGCATGGTCGGCCGCCGGATGTACGGCGGTACCTCCACCTACCTCCCGCTGAAGGTCAACCAGGCCGGCGTCATCCCGGTCATCTTCGGCTCGTCGCTGCTCTACCTGCCCGATCTGATCGTGCGGCTGTCCGGCAACAACGGCGGCACGATGTCGCGGATCGTTCAGACCTACGTCGTGGACCAGTCCAGCTTCGTGCACATTGCGCTCTACTTCCTGCTGATCATCTTCTTCACGTACTTCTACGTCGGCATCACGTTCAACCCCGATGAGCGCGCCGACGAGATGAAGAAGTTCGGTGGCTTCATCCCCGGCATCCGGCCCGGCCGTCCCACGGCCGAGTACCTGAGCTTCGTGCTCGGCCGGATCACCCTGCCCGGGTCGCTGTACCTGGGCATCATCGCGGTGCTGCCGAACTTCTTCCTGGGCATCACCAGCGCCGGCCAGAACCAGAACTTCCCGTTCGGTGGAACGGCGGTTCTGATCATGGTGGGTGTGGGCCTGGACACGGTGAAGCAGATCGAGAGCCAGCTCATGCAGCGCAACTACGAGGGTTTCCTCCGTTAACCTCGAGTTGTGCCGCCGGTATGGGGTGAGTGGGGCGAGTGAGTCCACGAGGTAGAAAGGTCGGTGTCGCGGTGCGACTCGTTCTGGTTGGTCCGCCGGGCGCGGGCAAGGGGACCCAAGCGGTCCGGCTCGCGGAGCGCCTCGAGGTACCGCACATCTCCACCGGCGACCTCTTCCGCGCGAACCTCAGTGCGGACACCCCGCTCGGTCTTGCCGCGAAGCGGTTCATGGACGCCGGCGAGCTGGTTTCCGACGAGGTCACGGTGGGCATGGTCCGGGAGCGCCTCACCGAGGACGACGCCGCCAAGGGGTTCATCCTGGACGGCTTTCCCCGCACTGTCGCGCAGGCCGACGCACTGGGCGAGATGTTGCACGCCGCCGGGGACGACCTGGACGCCGTGGTGGCGCTCGAGGTGCCCGAGGACGTGCTGGTGGAGCGACTGCTCGGCCGCGGCCGGACGGACGACACCGAGGCCGTGATCCGGCGCCGCCAGGAGATCTACCGCGACGAGACGGCCCCGCTGCTCGAGCACTACGGCGATCTGCTGGTCACGGTGGACGCGGTCGGCGAGATCGAGCAGATCACCGAGCGCGTGGTCGACGCCCTGGGCGCCGGCTGAGGTGTTCGGCGCGGAGTTGACGAGATGAGCGGGAACGGACCACTGGCTGGCCTGCGTGCCGGCCTCGCCAGGCTGGGAGGTCGGCAGATCGAACGCAAGACGCAGGGCCAGCTGGAAGCGATGCACGCCGCCGGGCAGCTGGTGGCCCGCACGCTGGCCGAGGTGGCAGCGCACGCCAAGGCCGGGATCAGCACACTCGAGCTGGACCAGCTCGCCGAGCAGACCATCCGGGACGGCGGCGGGGTGCCGTCGTTCCTCGGTTACCACGGCTTCCCGGGGAGCATCTGCGCCTCGGTGAACGCCCAGATCGTGCACGGCATCCCGGCCGCGGACCAGGTGCTCGCCGAGGGTGACCTGCTGTCGGTCGACTGCGGCGCGATCGTGGACGGTTGGCACGGTGACTCGGCCGTCACCTTCGCCGTCGGCACCGGGTCGGCGGCCGACCTCGCACTGTCCGAGGCGTGCCGGTCGGCGCTGGAAGCGGGCATTGCGGCGGCGGTGCCGGGTGGCCGGCTGACCGATATCTCGCACGCCGTGCAGGTCGCCGCCGAGGCGGCCGCCGAGCGCGACGGGGTGCCCTACGGGATCGTCGCCGAGTACGGCGGCCACGGCATCGGCACCAGCATGCACATGGACCCGTTCCTGCCGAACCTGGGCTCGCCGGGGCGCGGCCCGAGGCTGCCCGCCGGCGGCGTGCTCGCGGTGGAGCCGATGCTCACCGGTGGCAGCGCGGAGACCCGGACGCTGGACGACGGCTGGACGGTGGTCACCGAGGACAACTCCCGGGCGGCGCACTGGGAGCACACGGTGGCGATCACCGAGGATGGCCCGTGGGTGCTGACCGCCCCGGTGCGGACGCCCGCCAGCAGCTGAGAGTCCTGTTTTCGGACTAGTCAGATCCCGAGCGCCGCGAGTGATTGAGTTGGTCAGATCACTTGTACTGAAGGCGATCATGGCCTTCTATCAGCACTTCGTATACTGTCTGCCGAATGCTGACACCATCCGATAGCGTTACGCTCACCACACCGTTGTTGGGCTGGACTGGACGCGTGCGTGAGCATGCTTGATGCTCTCGCTGTGAACGCAACTGGTGACGCGGCGGCGCAGCGCCGTACGCGTGTAGGCGTACCCCGCGAGACGGGTGCTGGCGAGCGGCGGGTGGCGTTGGTGCCCAAGGTCGCTGAGCGTCTGATCGGCAAGGGGCTGGACATCGTGGTCGAGTCCGGGGCGGGGCTCGCGGCCCTGATCCCCGACGAGCTCTACACCGACGTGGGCGCGACGATCGGCGACCCGTGGGGTGCCGATGTGGTGGTGAAGGTCGCGCCCCCCACCGACGAGGAGATCGGCAAGCTCACCAAGGGCGGCATGCTGATCGGGTTCCTGGCTCCGCTGGCCCATCCGGAAGTGATCGAGAAGCTGGACGCGGCCGGGGTGACCGCCTTCGCGGTGGAGTCGATCCCACGCATCTCCCGGGCGCAGTCGATGGACGCGCTCTCCTCGCAGGCGAACGTGGCCGGCTACAAGTCGGTGCTGCTGGCCGCGGACCAGTCGACCCGGTTCTTCCCGATGCTGACCACCGCCGCCGGCACGGTGAAACCGGCGACGGTACTGGTTCTCGGCGTCGGGGTGGCCGGACTGCAGGCATTGGCCACCGCGAAGCGCCTGGGCGCCCGTACGACGGGCTACGACGTGCGCCCGGACGTGGCGGACCAGGTCCGCTCGCTCGGTGCGCAGTGGCTGGATCTGGGCATCGAGGCGGCCGGTGAGGGCGGGTACGCCCGCGAGCTGTCCGAGGACGAGCGGGCCGAGCAGCAGAAGCGGCTCGAGGAGGCGATCACCGGCTTCGACGTGGTGATCACCACCGCGCTGGTACCGGGGCGCAAGGCCCCCACACTGGTCACCGCGGCCGCGGTGCAGGGCATGAAGGCCGGCAGTGTGGTCGTCGACCTGGCGGGGGAGGCCGGCGGCAACTGTGAGCTGACCGAGCCGGGCGAGATCGTCGTCAAGCACGACGTCACCATCGCCTCGCCGCTGAACCTGCCGGCGACCATGCCCGAGCACGCCAGCGAGCTGTACTCGCGGAATATCTCCGCGCTGCTGGAGTTGATGATCAATGACGAGGGTGGGCTCGCGCCGGACTATTCCGACGAGGTGCTGAGCAAGTCCCGCGTCGCCGGCAAGCCGAGTGAGGGCGGGAACTGATGGAGTCGAGTCTGCTCGCAAACTTGGCGATTCTGGTGCTGGCGGGATTTGTGGGCTTCGCGGTCATCTCGAAGGTGCCGAACACGCTGCACACCCCGCTGATGTCGGGCACCAACGCCATTCACGGCATCGTCCTGCTGGGCGGCATCGTGGTGCTGGGCCTCGGCGGTGAGCACCTGGATGTGTTCTCCAAGATCCTGCTGGTCATCGCGATCGCGTTCGGCACCATCAACGTCGTCGGCGGGTTCCTGGTGACCGACCGGATGCTGGGCATGTTCAAGGGCGGCCCGACCAGTGCCAAGAAGGCCCCGGCCGGTGCCGGCAAGGATGGGGACAAGTCGTGAACACCCTGGTGACCGTCCTCTACATCGTGGCGTTCGGCATGTTCATCTACGGCCTGATGGGGCTGACCGGCCCGAAGACGGCGGTGCGCGGCAACCAGATCGCCGCGGTCGGCATGGGCGTCGCGCTCATCGCCACGCTGCTGGTGCCCGGGATGTCGAACTGGGTTCTGATCGTCATCGGGATCGTGATCGGGACACTGCTCGGGGTGCCGTCGGCGCGCCAGGTCAAGATGACCGCGATGCCGCAGATGGTGGCGCTGTTCAACGGCGTCGGCGGTGGCGCGGTGGCCCTGATCGCGTGGGTGGAGTTCCGCGACGACCCCGGCTACGCCAGCCACCCCGGCTACTTCGTGGTGGCCTCGCTGTTCTCGGTGATCGTCGGGTCGATCTCGTTCTGGGGCTCGCTGATCGCCTACGGCAAGCTGCAGGAGATCATCCCGGGTAAGTCGATCGGGCTCGGCCGCCTGCAGATCGTGCTGAACGTGCTGCTGCTGGTCGCGGCCATCGCGCTGGCGATCGTGATCGGCACCGGTGGTACCTCGGAGTGGCTGATCGTCGGCATCCTGCTGATCGCGGCGGTCCTCGGCGTGATGGTGGTGCTGCCGATCGGCGGCGCGGACATGCCGGTGGTGATCTCGCTGCTCAACGCGTTCACCGGGTTGTCGGCGGCGGCCACCGGGTTGGCGCTTTCGAACACCGCGATGATCGTGGCCGGCATGATCGTCGGCGCCTCCGGTTCGATCCTGACCGACCAGATGGCCAAGGCGATGAACCGGTCGATCCCGTCGGTAATCGCCGGCGGCTTCGGTGGCAGCGGTACCGCGGTCGGCGGCGGCGAGGACGGCGACAAGACCGTCAAGGCCACGTCGGCGGCGGACGCGGCGATCCAGATGGCCTACGCCGACCAGGTCGTCGTGGTGCCCGGTTACGGCATGGCGGTGGCCCAGGCCCAGCACGCGGTCAAGGACATGGCCAAGCTGCTGGAGGCCAAGGGTGTCACGGTCAAGTACGCCATCCACCCGGTCGCCGGGCGGATGCCCGGGCACATGAACGTGCTGCTGGCCGAGGCCGACGTGCCGTACGACCAGCTCAAGGAAATGGACGACATCAACGACGAGTTCGCCCGCACCGATGTGGCGCTGGTGATCGGGGCCAACGACGTGACCAACCCGGCCGCGCGCAACGACCCCAGCTCGCCGATCCACGGCATGCCGATCCTGAACGTCGACCAGGCGCACCACATCATCGTGCTGAAGCGCTCGATGAACTCCGGGTTCGCCGGCATCGACAACCCGCTGTTCTACGACGACAAGACCTCGATGCTGTTCGGCGACGCGAAGAAGTCGGTCTCCGAGGTGACCGAGGAGCTCAAGGCGCTCTAGAGGAGTTCGCGCCGTGGCGGGCGCTCGCCGGATGCGGTGGGCGCCCGCCGCTTCGCGAGCACGGCCGGCACGGGGGTGACAGCCCAGCGAAACAGCGTTACTGTAACGATGTTTCCAAATGCTCGCCTACGCGGCCCGCACCTATGCCGACCTGGCGCCGCTGACCGCCGACCTGCCCGAGCCGGGGTCGCCCACGATCGGATCGCGGGCCCGGGCAGTGCCGTCGGCGGGCTCCACCCGTTCACCGCTGCCGTCCGAGCGGCATCCTCGGCGTTCCCGGCGGGACGGCTGGGCGCTGGCCCGGCGCATCCAACTGCTCTGCTGGTTGTTCGCCGGCGTGGTCAACGTGGTGATTTGGGCGGCGGTGTCGGTGGGGGTCGGCGGCGGGGTGTACCCGTGGTGGGTGTGGGTGGTCGGACCCTGGGGGGTCGTGCTGCTGCTCGAACAGCTGACCTCGAAGGTGCGACCCTGCCACTGAGGGCCACGCAGGGTTGCCGGCCGGGGCGCGCCTGTACCCGGTTTGGAGCCGCCGCGCAAGGACACGTACACTGGACATACGGCGCGCGATGCGCTGGTTCCGTCGTGCCATCCCGCACTTCAGGTCCCGGTGTTGACGCGTGCCTGTCACCTGAAGCTAGTCACGAATCGCGGAGGATATGGCCAAGAAAGACGGGGCGCTTGAGGTAGAGGGCCGGGTGGTCGAGCCGCTGCCGAACGCGATGTTTCGCGTGGAGCTGGAAAATGGCCACCGGGTGCTCGCGCACATCAGCGGCAAGATGCGGCAGCACTACATCCGCATCCTGCCGGAAGACAGGGTCGTCGTCGAGCTGTCGCCGTACGACCTGACCCGTGGCCGCATCGTCTACCGCTACAAGTGACGACCCATCTCTAGGAAGCGACGGACGTGAAGGTCCAGCCGAGCGTCAAGAAGATCTGCGACAAGTGCAAGGTGATCCGCCGTCACGGGCGGGTCATGGTGATCTGCGAGAACCTGCGCCACAAGCAGCGTCAGGGCTGATCGCCGGGCGCTGTGCGGTTGCCCCGCGCGTCGCCCACCGCACTACGCACAACAGAGCCTTCCCGAACCTGCCACTCCGAAATCTGGAGTGTGTTTGCCCCCGGAATCCAGGCCGGGGCCCGGACGCGTAAAAGCGAGTCATCCGGGACGGTCGGGAAGCAGACCTGGAAGAAACACGACAGGAGACGACACGCCGCATGGCACGACTCGCTGGCGTAGACCTCCCCCGCGAAAAGCGGATGGAGATCGCGCTGACCTACATCTACGGCATCGGCCGTAGCCGTTCCAAGGACATCCTGACTGCTACCGGGGTCAACCCGGACCTGCGCTCGAGGGACCTCTCCGACGAGGACCTCGCCAAGCTGCGGGACCACATCGAGACCAGCTTCCAGGTCGAGGGCGACCTTCGCCGTGAGGTCCAGGCGGACATCCGGCGCAAGATCGAGATCGGTTGCTACCAGGGGATCCGGCACCGCCGAGGCCTCCCCGTGCACGGCCAGCGGACGAAGACGAACGCTCGTAGCCGCAAGGGTCCGAAGAAGACCGTGGCCGGCAAGAAGAAGGCAGGGAAGAAGTAATGCCTCCCAAGACGCGGGCTGGCGCCGGTCCGAAGAAGATTCGGCGCAAGGAAAAGAAGAACGTGGCCCATGGCCACGCTCACATCAAGAGCACCTTCAACAACACGATCGTCTCCATCACCGACCCCCAGGGTGCGGTGATCGCCTGGGCCTCGGCCGGGCACGTCGGGTTCAAGGGCTCCCGCAAGTCGACTCCGTTCGCCGCGCAGATGGCCGCCGAGAGCGCGGCCCGCAAGGCGCAGGAGCACGGCATGCGCAAGGTGGACGTCTTCGTGAAGGGCCCCGGTTCCGGCCGGGAGACCGCGATCCGTTCGCTGCAGGCCGCCGGCCTCGAGGTCGGCACCATTTCCGACGTCACCCCGCAGCCGCACAACGGCTGCCGTCCGCCCAAGCGGCGCCGGGTCTAGGGGAGGAGAACCAGATATGGCTCGTTACACCGGCCCCATGACCCGCAAGTCCCGTCGGCTCAAGGTTGACCTTGTCGGCGGCGACCAGGCATTCGAGCGCCGTCCCTACCCGCCCGGCCAGCACGGCCGGATCCGGATCAAGGAGACGGAGTACCTGCTCCAGACGCAGGAGAAGCAGAAGGCCCGTTTCGCCTACGGCGTGCTGGAGAAGCAGTTCCGTCGTTACTACGCCGAGGCCAGCCGTCGCGACGGCAAGACCGGTGACAACCTGCTGCAGATCCTCGAGACGCGGCTGGACAACGTGGTCTACCGGGCCGGCCTGGCCCGCACCCGGCGGATGGCTCGCCAACTGGTGAACCACGGTCACTTCACGGTGAACGGCAAGAAGGTGGACATCCCCAGCTTCCGGGTGTCCCAGTACGACATCATCGACGTGCGTCCCAAGTCGGTGAACACGGATCCGTTCATCATCGCCAAGGAGACCCAGGGCGACCGCCCGGTTCCGGCCTGGTTGCAGGTCGTGCCGAGCACGCTGCGCATCCTGGTCCACCAGCGGCCGGAGCGGTCGCAGATCGACACCCAGGTCACCGAGCAGCTGATCGTCGAGCTCTACTCGAAGTAAGCGGCTCTGTTGCACTAGTTGTGAGGTCCTCCGGGCGCGGAATGGAGCGTTCTGGAGGAGGTCGGGGGCCGTGTCGCCGCAGTGTCGGCGACACGGCCACCCGGCCGGTTAAAACACGGCGTCAAATAGCGGATGTCGTGGAACGAGAGGAAAACGCACGTGCTGATTTCTCAGCGTCCCAGCCTTGCTGAAGACACCGTCGCCGAGACCCGGTCCCGGTTCGTCATCGAGCCGCTCGAGCCCGGCTTCGGCTACACGCTCGGCAACTCGCTGCGCCGGACCCTGCTGTCGTCCATCCCGGGTTCCGCCGTCACCAGCATCCGGATCGACGGGGTGCTGCACGAGTTCACCACCGTCCCCGGGGTCAAGGAAGACGTCACCGACATCATCCTGAACCTCAAGGAGCTGGTCATCAGCTCCGAGGAGGACGAGCCGGTCACCATGTACCTGCGCAAGCAGGGCCCGGGTTCGGTCACCGCCGGCGACATCGTGCCGCCGGCCGGCGTCACCGTGCACAACCCGGACCTGCACATCGCCACCCTGAACGACAAGGGCAAGCTCGAGGTCGAGCTCGTCGTCGAGCGCGGCCGGGGCTACGTGCCGGCCGTGCAGAACAAGGTCAGTGGTGCCGAGATCGGGCGCATCCCGGTCGACTCGATCTACTCGCCGGTGCTCAAGGTGACCTACAAGGTCGAGGCGACCCGGGTCGAGCAGCGGACCGACTTCGACAAGCTGGTTCTGGACGTCGAGACCAAGCCGTCCATGACCCCGCGCGACGCGCTGGCCTCGGCCGGCAAGACCCTGGTCGAGCTGTTCGGCCTGGCGCGCGAGCTCAACGTGGACGCCGAGGGCATCGAGATCGGCCCGTCGCCGCAGGAGGCCGACACCATCGCGGCCTTCGCGATGCCGATCGAGGAGCTGGACCTCACCGTCCGCTCCTACAACTGCCTCAAGCGCGAGGGCATCCACACCGTCGGGGAGCTCGTCGGACGCAGCGAGGCCGACCTGCTCGACATCCGCAACTTCGGGGCCAAGTCGATCGACGAGGTCAAGATGAAGCTGGTCGGGTTGGGTCTCGCGCTCAAGGACAGCCCCCCCGGGTTCGACCCGTCGGTCGCAGCTGTGGACTACGACAGCGAGGGCTTCGACCCGGACCACCTCGGCGACGACGGCCAGGACTACGCCGAAACCGAGCAGCTGTAGCCCTGTGGCTACGCGTGAGTGGCGAGTGTCGTCACGTCACTCGCCACTCACCGCATCCCGAAGGAGTGCAAGATGCCTGCCCCGACCAAGGGTCCCCGCCTCGGGGGTTCTCCGTCCCACCAGCGATTGATCTTGGCCAACCTGGCCACCTCGCTGTTCACCTACGGGCGGATCACCACCACCGAGGCGAAGGCGAAGCGGCTGCGCCCGTACGCCGAGCGCCTGATCACCAAGGCGAAGCGGGGTGACCTGCACAACCGCCGTGAGATCCAGAAGGTGATCCGCGACAAGAACGTGGTGCACCGCCTGCTCACCGAGATCGGCCCGCTGTTCGCCGCTCGTGAGGGTGGCTACACCCGGATCACCAAGACGATGCCGCGCAAGGGCGACAACGCCCCGATGGCGGTCATCGAGCTGATCACCTCGCAGACGGTGACCAACGAAGCGGACCGGGCCCGTCGGGTGGCTGCCTCGCAGTCCGCCCCGGCCGAGACGCCGGTCGAGGCTCCGGTTGAGACGCCGGTCGAGACGGCTCCCGCCGCGGTCAGCACCGAGGCCGAGGTGGAGGAGAGCTCCTCCACCGAGGACGCGCCCTACGGCGAGGGCAGCCACGCCCCGCTGGCGGACGGCGGACAGCCGGACGGTTACCCGGTCAAGGGTAACGACGACTCGAAGCTGTACCACCTGCCCGGGACGTCGCACTACGACCGCACCGTCGCCGAGGTCTGGTTCGCCGACGCGGACGCGGCCGAGGCGGCCGGTTTCGAACTGCCGCCGGCGCAGCGCGAGGACGCTGACGGCGACTCCGAGAAGGACGGCTCCTGAGCTCAGCCGTTGACGGGCCAGCCGCGCTCGCGAGAGTGCGGCTGGACATCAGCTATGACGGCACCGACTTCTCCGGTTGGGCCGTGCAACCCGGCCGGCGCACCGTGTGCGGCGTTCTCACTGAGGCGCTGAGCACCCTGGTGCGCCGGCCGGTTCTGTTGACGGTGGCCGGTCGGACGGACGCCGGGGTGCACGCGACCGGGCAGGTGGCGCACGTCGACCTGCCCGCCGAGCTGGACCTGTCGCCGGTGTTGCGGCGGCTGAACCGGCTGCTGCCACCGGACGTGCGGGTGCGCGGGCTGACCGGGGTGCCGGCGGAGTTCGACGCGCGCTTCTCCGCGCTGCGCCGGCACTACCGCTACCGCATC
This sequence comes from Pseudonocardia sp. Cha107L01, assembly GCF_052566575.1. Classification (NCBI taxonomy): domain Bacteria; kingdom Bacillati; phylum Actinomycetota; class Actinomycetes; order Pseudonocardiales; family Pseudonocardiaceae; genus Pseudonocardia; species Pseudonocardia sp. Cha107L01. The sequence goes on along the minus strand of NZ_CP199579.1, from coordinate 89,668 downwards.
GCGGTCACCCCGTACGGCGCCGAGCCGCTGCGCGCCCGGGACACCGTCTCCTGGCCGCACGGTGCCGACCTGGCGACGCTGAACGAGGCGTCCGCCGGGCTGCTCGGCGAGCACGACTTCGTGGCGTTCTGTCGCCGCCGGGAGGGCGCCACCACGATCCGCGCGCTGCAGCGCCTGGAGTGGCGCGCGCTGGACGACGGCGTGGTGGTCGCCGAGGTGAGCGCCGACGCGTTCTGCCACTCGATGGTGCGCAGCCTGGTCGGCGCGCTGCTCGCGGTGGGCCGGGGTCAGCGCCCGCCGGAGTGGCCCGCCTCGCTGTTGACCCGCCCGGAACGGGCCAGCGAGGTCACGGTGGCTCCGGCGCACGGGTTGACCCTGGTCGCCGTGGACTACCCGCCGCCCGCCGAGCTGGCCGCGCGGGCCACCCTGACCCGGCGGGTGCGCGTACTGGGCGGCTGAGTCGGTCAGCGGCTGAGTCGCTCAGGAGTGCTGGTGCGCCGGGTCGGTCTCCCTCGGTGCGAGCGCGGGGATCTGGTCGATGCTGTGTCGGTGGTCGCCGGCCCGGTCGACCCGCCTGGCCACCGTGTCCGGCCGCCTCGCCAAGCGGTCCAGCAGATCCCGCTCCGCCACCTCGGTCATCGTCGGCACGCTGTATCCGCAGGAGTCGGCGATCAGGTCGAGCTCGACCACGATGATCGACCGCACCCCCGGGTGCGGGCCGAAGTGCGCGAGCAGTCGGGGCCAGTCCGGGTCCGACGGCAGCACCACGCTGCCCCGGCCGTACAGCCGCAGGATTTTCGCCGATCGGGTGAAAGAGCAGAACATGATCGTCACCCGGCCGTTCTGGCGCAGGTGGGCAATGGTCTCCACGCCGCTGCCGTCCAGATCCAGGTACCCGACCGTGTGGTCGTCGAGCACCGCGAAGGTGTCCGAGTAACCCTTGGGCGACACGTTGACGTGCCCTTCCGGGCCGCTCGGCGCGGTCGCCACGAAGTACATCGGTTGGTCCGCGATGAATCGTCGCCATCGGTCGTTCAGCCGTTCGAAGACCTGACCCACACCTCGACGGTAGTTCGGCGGCCGCCGAAAGGCGAGCGCGATTCGGCCTGTGGGAGCCCTTCGGTGCGGGGCCGATTCTGAGGCTGTGCCACGATTTGGGCCACCGCCCCGCCGCCGGCCGCCGAGTGCGAGCCGGCGGGCACGGGCCGGCGGGCACGATCTGGGGGTGGCGTGGTGGCGGAGTCGACCGAGCTGTCGACGGGGGTGGACGCGTCGATCGGGGCGACGGGGCCGGTACAGGCGGTGACCGTGCCAGTGATCGACCCGGTGGTCCGGCACTACAGCCGGCACGCGCTGTTGTCCACGCTGCTGGACGCGCTCACCGCGGCCGGGAAGTCCGCGGCGCCGATCGACTCCGACGACCTGAGCCCGGTGGACGAACTGCACACCGGCGGCCGTGCGGCGACCGTCGAGCTGGCCGAGCTGCTCGCGCCGGCCTCCGGTACCCACGTGCTCGACCTCGGCTGCGGGCTGGGCGGCCCGGCGCGCTACCTGGCGAGGCACCGGGGCTGCCGGGTGACCGGGGTGGACCTGGCCAGGGAGCACGCGGAGGTTGCCACCGAGCTCACCGAGCGCTGCGGGCTGGCCGACCTGGCCACCTTCCGGGAGGGCAGCGTCACCGGGCTGCCGTTCGGCGACGGCAGCTTCGACGCCGCCGTGCTGGTGCACGTCGGCATGAACGTCGCGGACAAGGCGAAGCTGTGCACCGAGGCGTACCGGGTGCTGCGTGCCGGCGGGCGGTTCGCCGTCTACGACGTGATGCGGGCGTCGGAGGACGGCGAGCTGACCTATCCGGTGCCGTGGGCGAGCAGTGCGGAGCACAGCTTCCTGGAGTCGCCGTCGGAGTACCGCTGGCTGCTCACCGAGGCCGGGTTCACCGTGGAGGAGGGGCGGGACCTGCGCGGCCTGGCGCTGGAACAGCTCACCAAGCTGCGCGACCTGCCCGAGGACGCGCTGCCGGCGCTGGGCCCGCAGGTGATGCTGGGCGACGGCTTCCGGGTGAAGGTGGCGAACCTGGTGGCCGCGCTGGAGAGCGACCTGGTGACGCCGATGCAGCTGGTGGCCACCAGGTAGTCACGACCCCGCGCGGCTCAGGCGAACTCCGGACCCAGCAGCAGGACCACCGCCGGGCCCAGGACGCCCCCGGGCCGGTTGGTCGGCCCACCGGACCTCAGCAGCCGGCGCACCGCCGGCCAGGAGGTGCGCCAGCCGGCCAGTGACAGCATCGGCGCGAGCACCGGGTCCCGGCGCATGGCGAGGTACAGCAGCCCGCCGCCGAGCAACTGGACCAGGCCGGTCGCGGCGCCGATGCCCGCCACCCCGGGTTCCGGCGGGCGTGTGGAACGCCGGGCCGATCTGGCCATTCCGCCCCGCCGGCGACCGCTGCCCGGTTACCGTGACAGCTCGGTGATCACCTCTCACGGCAAGCGGGCAGACGATCATGGCTAAGCAACCTGTCACCCGGATGCAGCTCGACGCGTACCGGTTCGGCCAGCGGCGGATGGAGTCCGCGCTGGCTCGGCGCGACCCGGTGCTGCTGCACGAGGAGATCCGCGGCCAGCGGCGCGTCGTCGTGGTCGGCGTGGCGCTGGCGATGCTCGGTCTGGTCGCCATGTTCGTCTACGCCAAGGTGTCGCCGGCGCCGGCCTGGGCGAACCAGCAGGTGGTGGCCGGCAAGCAGTCCGGCCGGCTGTTCGCGGTGATCCACCAACCGGACCGGCTGGTCCCGGTGGCCAACCTGGCCGCGGCCAGACTGGTGCTCTACGCCGCCCAGCACAGCGGCGGCGGGAGTGGCCTGGCGCGCGGTGCCTCGGCCGCCGCCACCCCGGTCACCGTGGACGACAAGGCGCTCGACGCCGCGCCCCGCACCGCGACCGCCGCGGTGCCCGGTGCGGCCGCGATCCTGCCGTCCGGGGACGACGCGGTGGCGGCGAGCGGGCCGTGGGCGCTGTGCGACAGCGTCGCGCCGGGGTCAGCTCCGAGCAGCACCCTGATCGCCGGCGCCGGCCCCTCCACCCCGCTGGGCCGCTCGTACGGGCTGTTGCTGAAGGGTCCGGACGGCCAGCAGTACCTGGTGCTGGGCGGGCACAAGTACCGGATCGACGCGCCGGAGGTCCGCCAGGCCTACGACCTGCGTGACCACGCCCCCCGCTCGGCCGCGGCCGCACTGCTCGCGGTCATCCCGGACGGTCAGCCGCTGGACACGCTGACCCCGTCCGGCGCCGGCCAGGAGACGGCCGTACTGCCCGGCCACGCGGTCGGCGACGTCGTGCGGGTGGTCGTGTCCGGTCAACCGGACCGCAACTACCTGGTGCTCGCGAACGGCGTGCAGGAGGTCTCCCCGCCGGTGGCCGGCCTGCTCAGGGCCGGGCTGCGCGCCGACCCCGCCCAGCCGCCGGACAGCGTGCGGCTCGAGCAGATCAACGCGCTGCCCAGGGTCACCGTGCCGCAGCTGGACGCCTACCCGGCGGTGGTGCCCCAGATCGTGGACGGCGCGGGCTCGGTGTGCTGGCAGTGGGCGCCGAACGGGCTGGACGGCACCGTGACCACGGCCGCCGCGCCACCGGTGCCGGCCGGGCGGTCGGCCACGCCGCTCGCCCAGGCCGACGGCCCCGGTCCCCGGCTGGACGCGGTGTCGTTGCCGGCCAGCGGCGCCCTGGTGGCCTGTGCCGTCTCCCGCGCACAGCCGAGGTGCACGGCACCCGACGACGAGCAGAGCGGCGCGCAGGGCTCCGGAGCGCTCTGGCTGGTATCCGAGAACGGCGTCGGTTACCCCATCGCCAACCCGGACACCGCGAACGCGCTCGGGGTGCGGTCGGTGCTGCCGGTCCCGGCGGATGCCCTGCGCGCGCTGCCGGCCGGGCCGCCCCTCGACGTCGCCCAGGCCCAGCGCACGGTGGACGTGCTGGTGGCCGCCCCGGGCGGCTGACCCCGGGTCGAGTCAGCGGCCTCGGTGGCTCAGTGGCTCGGTGGCTCGGTGGCTCAGCGGCGGGTGTCCGGCCGCCAGCCGGTGCGCAGGCGGCCCACCGCGAGCGCGGCGGCGGTGAGCGCGCCCAGCAGCGCGAGCACACCGCCCCACAGCGCGCCCTGGCCGGCGGCGGCCGGGCCCGCCGAGGCGGCGGCGAGCTGCAGGGTGCCGGTGTCGCCGGCCGCCGGTGAGCCGGCCGGCGGCGGCAGGACCGCGGGGGAGCGGGTCAGCGCGGCCACCGGGTCGACCACACCGAAGCCGACCGTGTCGCTGCGCCCGGAGGCGTGCTGGGCCGCCGTGGCGGTGATCCGGTCCATCACCTGGCGGGCGGTGAGCTGTGGGAACCTGGCCCGGATCAGCGCGGCCAGCCCGGCGACCGCCGGTGCCGCGAAGCTGGTGCCCTGGATGGGGGCGGTCGTGTTGATCAGGGAGAGCTGGTCGGTCACGCCGGGGCCACCGGGCGACAGCGACATCAGGCGTTCACCCGGCGCGGCCACGTCGACCCACGGCCCGGGGTAGCTGAACTGGGAGGCCAGTCCGTTCGGCGCCACCGCCGCCACGGTGAGCACGTCGTCGTCGAACCAGCCGGGGTAGGCGACCGTGTCGGACCTCGGCTGCTCCGGGCACGCGCCGTCGTGACCGGGATCGGCCCTCGGGCCCGCGTTGCCGGCGGCGGCGACCACCACCACGTTGCGCAGCACCGCGCTGTGGATGGCGACCTGCAGCTCGGCGGAGCCGGGGGCGTCGGGCGGCGCGCAGGACACCTCGGAAATATTGATCACGCCCGCGCCCAGGTCGACCGCGTGCACGATCGCCGCCGCCAGTGTGTTCAGGTTGCCGGCCGCCTGCCGCGTGTCGCCCTGGCCGGGCACCGAGAACGACGGGCTGGACTGCCGGATCGAGATCACCTCGGCCGCCGGGGCCACGCCGGCGAATCCGCTGCCCGGGTCGGCCGACGCGGCCGCGATGCCGGCGACCGCGGTGCCGTGCCCGTCGCAGTCGGCGAGGCCGTTGCCGCCGGCCACGTAGTCGCCGCCGGCGATCAACCGCCCGGTCAGCAGCGGATGGCGGGCGACGCCGGTATCGATCACCGCGATACGCACCGCGCGCCCTCTGCTGGTCGACCACAGCTCGGGCAGCGAGAACAGCCGCTGACCCCACAACAGGTCCGGCCACGTGGCGCGGTCGGGAGTGTGGGTGGCGCCGACGCACGCGCTCTCCTGCCGCACCCCGGGCGCCCGAGTCGGCGGGCCGTCACCGGGCAGCAGGTTGACGTCGACCGGCGGTGGGCGCGGGAAGTCCACCGGCACGCGGTGCGCACCGGCGCTGGCCGTGCCTCCGGCCGCCGCACCCGCGCGCGCGGCCGAGGGCACGGTGGCGGCGGCTCCCACCACCGTGGACGGCTCGGTGGTGCCGGTCGAGGCCGGGGGGAGCGCCGCGGCGGGCAGCAGCGCGGTCGCCGCGAGCGCCAGGCCGGCCGCTGTCCGCCTCACAGTCCGCGTACCAGCTGGTAGAGGTCCAGCACGGCCAGTGCCAGCGGGAAGGTGGCCACCACGAGGACCGCTTCCACGATGTCCACGGTGCGGCGCAGCACCGGCGACGGCTCCCGCCTCGGCCCGCTGCGCACCAGCCAGATCGCCACGGCGCCGGCCACCAGCAGCACCGCCACACCGCCGAGACGGGCCACCGCCGGACCGGTGGAGGCGATCCCGGCGACCAGCGCCATGCCGGCCAGCAGACCGCCGGCCATCGGCGCGGCGGACGCGGCGGCCGTGACGTAACCCCGGGAGCGCAGCAGCAGCACGGCCACCACGACGGCGGCGAACCCGCGCCCGGCCCAGCCCGCGCCGGACGCGGCCAGCACCGCCCCGCCCGAGGCCACCGCGGTGGCGCCCAGTACCAGTCCGGCGAGGTAGGTGTGCGCCAACCGGGACTGGTAGTGGATCTCCTCCGGGGAGGCGAGCTCCCACTGCGCGTCGGCGGCGATCATGTCGCTCGGGGTGGTGGGGACGACCGGCGGCGGCAGCCCGGCGAGCCGGATACTGGCCCGGGGCAGCAGCGGCAACAGTCCCACCGCGACGGTGGCCGCACCGGCGGCCAGCCCGCTCGCCGATCCGGCCTGGAACACGCCCAGCAGGGCGGCCAACGCGGTCAGCGCGGTGGCCAGCGCGGTACCCACCAGCACCGGAGCGGCGGTGCCGAGCAGGGCCAGTCCGGCCGCCGAGGCGGCGGCCGCGAGCGCGGTGGCCAGCAGTAGATGCCCGGCGCTCGGCGTACCGGGCAGCGCGGCGAAGCCCGCCGCGGCGGCCAGCGGGACGGCGCCGGTGGCCAGCACCACGGCGCCGGTCCCGTCCCGCGCCACGGTGCGCACCGCGGCCGTGAGGGCGGCGGCCGCGGCCAGCGCGCTGACCACCGCGGCGACACCGTTGGGCTGCTCGCCCCAGCCGCGGCTGGCGGCCAGCAGGATCGCGGCGGCCACCGCGGCCAGCACGCCGGCGGACAGCCCGGCCAGCCGGCGGCAGCGGTCGTTCCAGGGCCACACCGAGTAGGGCTCCGACGGGCCGTCCGGGTCGTCACCGCGGTCCGACCAGGCCCCTGGCTCGCCGTCCGGTGCGCGCACCGCTTCGGCCACCGCGTCCACCGGGTCGTCGAAGACCGGTGGCGGTGGGGCGTCCGCGCGGCTGCGTAACCGCAGCAGGTCACCGTCCAGCACACCGAGCCCGGCCAGGGTGGCGTGCGGCGGCAGTTCGGCGCCGGCCGCGGCGGCCAGGCACCAGGCCGCCGGGGTGCCTGACCGGTCTGCCCCGGATAACCGGGCCCGGCGGTGCGGACCGGACTCACCCGCGAGCTCGCTGAGCATCGGAACCAGCTCGGCCACGGTCAGGTCGGTCGGTAGCGCAAGATCCATCCGAGACCGGGGGGCCAACACTGTCACCCGGCAGAACCGGGTGCTGTCGGCACGCGTCTCGGCCCGTGCCATACCGGCGTCCGGCCTGGTCATGCCACCTCCTGCCACGGAAAGAAGATCGGGCCGTCACCGGGGGCGAGTTTTCTCAAACGGCCCCGGCGGGCGCTGTCAGGTTCTTAGTATTGCGGCGCCTGATCGTCTGTGAGGGCGGTTTGGCGGAACTGGTCGGACGAGCTTTCCGGTGGCACCACGCCCCGGTGGCCGAACCCCGACACGGCCACTGCACGGCCTCGACACAGGACGGGACGGCTGCCCATGAGTACCCGCACGGTGCGCCGCGCGCCTCGGATTGCGCCACCCCGGCTCCCCGGCGGCGAGTTCCCGCTGGAGCCGCCACCGGAGCCCGGCAAGCCGGTGCCGGCCGGGCTGGGCCAGCGGTTGATGCCGGCCGTCATGGTGCTCGGCTCGGTCGGTTTCATCGTTGTGATGGGCGTCCAGAACCCCACCTCGTGGCTGTTCGGCGGCATGTTCGCGCTGTCCACCGTCGGCATGATGGCTGGTGGTTTGGGGCGGGGCGGCAGCCAGCGCGCGGAGACCGACGAGAAGCGCCGCGACTACCTGCGCTACCTCGCCCAGGTGCGGAAGAAGGTCCGGATCGCCACCGCCGCACAGCGCACGGCTCTGGAGTGGACCCAGCCGGACCCGTCGGCCCTGCTCGGGGTACTCGACACCGACCGGTTGTGGGAGCGGCGGGAGACCGACCAGGACTTCGGCCAGATTCGGGTGTGCCGGGGCCGGCAGCGGCTGGCCACCCGCCTGGTCGAACCGCAGACCGGGCCGCTCAACGAACTCGAACCGGTGTGCGCCTGGGCGCTGCGGCGGCTGCTCCGGGCGCACTCGGTGGTGCCGGATCTGCCGGTCGCGGTCGCGCTGGGCGCGCTGCGCTGGGTGTGCCTGCGCGCGCAGGGCACCGACCCCGGCCTGGACACGGCCCGAGGGCTGGCCAGGGCGATGATCGCGCAGTACGTGGTGTGGCACAGCCCGGCCGAGGCACGCCTAGCGGTGATCGCCTCCCCGGCGACGATGCCGGCCTGGGACTGGGTGAAGTGGCTGCCGCACGTGCAGCACCCGACGCTGGTCGACGAGATCGGCGCGCTGCGGCTGGTCACCGGGCGAGCCGCCGAGGTGGCCGACTGGCTGGCCGCGCCCACCGCCCCGACCGCCAGCGGCAACCCCGCCCGGCTGCTGATCGTGGTGGACGGGATCGACGTGCGGCGGGCCGGCGCGCAGTGGCTGGACCGGCCGGAGGTCACCGTGCTGCGGCTGGCCGACCTGGCGGGCGCCTCGACCGGCGAACGCGAACTGACCCTGTGGGTGGAGCCGACCCGGCTGGGCATCAGCAGCGGCCGGGACCGCGACGAGCAGCCCAGGTGGATCGGCCGGCCGGACACGCTCGGTCTCGCCGAGGCGACCACGCTGGCCCGCCGGATGGCCCGCTACCGCGCCCCGAGGGGAGCCGAGCCGGACACCGGCCGCCCACTGCGCAACACCGTCGGGCTGCCCGAGCTGCTCGGGCTGGACGACCCGGCCGCGGTCGGGGTGGTCAGGGCCCGGTGGCGCGACTCCGCCCCGGACACGCTGCGGGTGCCGATCGGGGTCGGTGAGACCGGCGACCCGGTGCTGCTGGACCTGAAGGAGTCCGCGCAGGGCGGGTCCGGGCCGCACGGGCTGTGCATCGGGGCGACCGGGTCGGGCAAGTCGGAGCTGCTGCGCACCCTGCTGCTCGGGCTGGCCGCCACGCACGCCTCGGACCGGCTGAACATGGTCCTGATCGACTTCAAGGGCGGCGCCACGTTCCTCGGCATGGCCGAGCTGCCGCACGTCTCGGCGGTCATCACCAACCTGGCCGACGAGCTGTCCCTGGTGGACCGGATGGCCGACGCACTGGCCGGCGAGATCACCCGCCGGCAGGAGGCGCTGCGCGCCGCCGGCAACCTGGCCAGCGTCGGCGACTACGAGCGCAAGCGCCGCGACGGGGCCGACCTGCCACCGCTGCCCGCGCTGCTGATCGTGGTCGACGAGTTCTCCGAGATGCTCGCCCAGCGCCCCGAGCTGGTCGACCTGATGGTCACCATCGGCCGGCTGGGGCGGTCGCTGCAGATGCACCTGCTGCTGGCCTCGCAGCGGCTGGACGAGGGGCGGCTGGGCGGGCTGGAGTCGCACTTGTCCTACCGCATCGCGCTGCGCACCTTCTCCCCGGCGGAGTCCCGGGCGGTGCTCGGCGTGCCGGACGCCTACCAGCTGCCGCCGATGCCCGGCTCCGGGTACCTCGCGCTGGGCACCGACGAGCTGGTGCGCTTCCGGGCCGCGTACGTGTCCGCGCCGCAGGCGGCCGGTGTGGCGCCGGCGCCGGCCGCGGTCACCGGGTCGATCCGCCCCCGGCTGTTCACCTCGGCCCGGGTCGGGGCGCGCCCCGGTGAACCGGACGAAGCGCCGACCCAGGTGCTGGCCGACGGTGTCGCCGGACCGGCGACCGAGGTGATCCACGGAACCCTCGCGCTGTTCAACGCCCCGGTCCCCGGCGCCGGCCCGCTGGTGCTGGCGGGCACCCAGCTGGGCATCGTCCCGCCGCCCGGCGCGGGTCGACCGGCGGCCCGCAGCGTGCTGGACCTGATGGTCGGCGCGATGGCGGGTCAGGGGCCGCCGGCGCACCGGGTCTGGCTGCCGCCACTGGACGAGCCGCCCGCACTGGACATCCTGCTGCCGGCACTGGGCCGCGGGCCGCGCGGCCTCGGTACCCGGGAGAGCGGCGGACTGCGGGTGCCGCTCGGCCTGATCGACCGGCCGTACCACCAGCGGTGGGACCCACTGGTCGCCGACTTCTCCTCGGCGGCCGGGCACGGCGTCGTGGCCGGCGCCCCGCAGTCCGGCAAGTCCACCCTGCTGCGGACCCTGCTGCTCAGCATGGCGCTGACCAACACCCCCGACGAGCTGACCATCTACGCGCTGGACTTCGGCGGCGGATTGCTCGGCGGGCTGGCCGGCCTGCCGCACGTGGGTGGCGTCGCCGACCGCCAGCACCCCGACGTGGTGCGCCGCACGATGGCGGAGGTGACCAGCCTGCTGGCGGACCGGGAGCGCACCTTCCGGGAGGCCGGCGTCGAGTCCGCCGCCGACTTCCGGCGCCGCCGGGTCCTCGGTGAGTTCGCCGACGATCCGCACGGCGACGTGTTCCTGGTGGTCGACGGCTACTCCACCCTGCGTGCCGAGTTCGAGGAGCTCGAGGCGCAGCTGATGCCGCTGGCCAGCAGGGGGCTGTCCTACGGGGTGCATCTGCTGGTGTCGGCGAACCGCTGGACGGAGCTGCGCCCGGCGCTGAAGGACCTGCTCGGTACCCGCTTCGAGCTGCGGCTGGGCGACCCGGCCGACTCCGAGGTGGACCGCCGCAAGGCGGCACTGGTACCCGCGAGGCCGGCCCGGGGACTGGCGCCGGACGGCGGTCACTGCGTGATCGCCCGGCCCGCGCTGGACACCATCGGCGGCGGTTTCGCCGAGGCGGTCCGGGCGGTGGCCGAGGCGTGGACCGGGGTCCGCGCGCCGGCGGTGCGGTTGCTGCCGGACCGGATGGAGTTCCGCGAGCTGCTCGCCAGGAGCACCGAGCTGGCGGCGGCCGGGACCAACCCGCCGACCTCCCGGCACGCGCTGCCGATCGGGGTGGACGAGGCCCGGCTCGAGCCGGTCTACCTCGACTTCGAAGCGGAGCCGCACCTGCTGTGCTTCGCCGACGGGGAGAGCGGCAAGACGAACCTGCTGCGGGTGCTGGCCCGTGGCATCACCGACCGGTTGGCCCCGGAGCAGGCCCGCATCGTGCTCGTCGACTACCGGCGGACGCTGCTCGGGCAGCTGCCGGACAGTCACCTGATCGGGTACGCCAGCAACGGGGAGGCCGCCGGTCAGGCGATCAGCGAGGTGGCCGCTTCGCTGCGCCGCCGGCTGCCCGGCCCCGACGTCACCCCGGCGCAGCTGCGCACGCGCTCCTGGTGGTCCGGTCCCGACGTGTACGTGCTGGTCGACGACTACGACCTGGTCGCCAGCAGCGGTGCGGCGGCGTCGGGCAACCCGCTGCTGCCGCTGTTGGAGTTCCTGCCGCAGGCCAAGGACGTCGGCCTGCACCTGGTGCTGGCCAGGCGCAGCGGCGGCGCCGGCCGGGCCCTGTTCGAGCCGGTCATCGCGCGGCTGCGCGAGCTCGCCTCACCGGGGCTGATGATGAGTGGCAGCCCCGAGGAGGGCCCGCTGCTGGACGGCGTGAAGCCGGCCCCGATGCCACCCGGTCGGGCGGTACTGGTGGGCCGGCGCTCCGGCCGGCGCCGGGTGCAGGTCGCGCTGCTCGAGGTGGATGCCGAGCTCGATCAGCGCGACCCGGCCTCGGCCGCGGGGTCCGGCGGATCGGCCCCGGCTTCGCTTCCTCGGTCCTCGGTACCCGTGCCGGCGGGTGCGGCGGCCCCCGCGCCGGTGCCGCCGGTCGAGCCGGCCCGACCGGCGCCCGCTCCCTCGGCACCGAGGGTCAGGCGGGCCAAGTCGCCCTCGACCCCGGCGCGGACCAGGGCGGCAGCGGCGGGCGACCGGGCGGAGCCGACAGTGCGGCCGGCCCGGGCAGAGCCGACCGAGCCCGAGAGCTCCGCCCGAGCGGTCGAGCGGGCAAAGCCGGGTCGGCCGGCCAAACCGATCCCGGCGGCACCGGCCGAGGCGGCGGCACCGCGCGAGGCGGCGCCGGGTGAGGAGGTGGCGCCGGGCGAGGCGGCACCGGGCGAGGCGGCGGCGCCGGGTGAGGAGGTGGCGCCGCGCGAGCTCGGTGTTCCGGCGGCGCCGCCACCTCGGGCGCCGCGGGCCGCCAGGAGAGTGACGAAGCGGCCACCGTCATGAGGTTGGCCGTCGAGCTCGGGTCCGCCGAGGTCCGACTCGGCGCCGCGGCGGGCCGCTGCGAGGCGCCCTGGGTGCTGCCCGGGGGCCCCTCGGTGTCGGTCCGCGAAGCGGTCCGGTCGGCGCTGCGCCGACTCGACTCGGTCCTCGACCCGGTCGAGGAGCTGGTTGTGGTGCACCCGGCGCACTGGTCGGCGCCGACCGCCTTCGACGCCGCCAGCCGGCTCGCCGGGCCGGGCGTACCGGTACGAACCTGCTCGTCGGCACTGGCCGCCGCCCGCGAGGTGAGCGCCCGCACCGCGCGGCCACCTGGGCCGTTCGCGGTGCTGCAGGTGACTCCGACCGGCGTCTGTGCCACCGTGCTTGGCAGCGCGGACGGCGGGCCGGTAGTCGCCCTCAGACAGACCCCTCGGGTCGGCGGAAACGATCTGATCCGGGTGTTGACGCAGGTCACCGAGGCCGCCGGAGTGCCGCCGTGCGAACTGACCGGCGGTGCGCTGCTGGTGGCCGCGGCGTCCGTCGTGGAGCAGCTGATCGAGCCGCTCACCGACCTGCTCGGCGAGCGCCCGACGCTCCCGCCCGACCCGGACACCGTCGCGGTGTTGGGCGCACTGCGAACGGCACCGACCGCCGCCACACGGCCCGGTGGGCTCAGTGGTTCCGGGCCGGCACTGTTCGAGCTGACCGGAGCACACCGCATCGAGGCCGCCTCGCTGACCGAGGGACTGGTGGCGGCCGCGAGACCCGGACGGCGGATCCGGGCGTCGTGCGGCGCCGGCGGCCCGTTGCTCGCGGCGCTCGTGGCGGCCGCGGTCACCGGGCTGGGGACCGGGGCGTTCACCGGCGCCGGCCCGCCGCCGCACCAGTCCGACGGTGCCGGGGAGCGGCCCGTCAGCCTGGCCCAGTACGACTACACGGTGCGGCTACCCGATGGCTGGCGCCACTCGGGCGGGCTGCCGGAACGGCGACGCACCCTGCTCACCCCGGTCGGGGCGCCGGCCGGGTCGGACCTGATCGCGGTCGAACAGACCCCGCTCGGCTACGACAGCGCGGCCGAGCCGGACCGGGCATTCCGCGAGCTGCGCGACCGGTATGCGCGGTCCGTCGCCGGCGGTGCGGTGCTGGATGAGTTCACCCTGGCCACCCGCGTCGCGGACCGGGACGTGATCGCCTACCGGCAGCGCCAGCCGGGCCTCGGTGCCGAGGTGGACTGGTACGTGCTCTTCGAGCGGGACGCGCAGCTCAGCGTCGGTTGCCAGCACACCCCGGGCGGTGTCGAGGCGGTCCGCACCGCCTGCGCCGAGGTCGTCGGCTCGCTGCGGATGCGGTCCTGAACACGAGACGGCGCCACCGCGCTCGAAGCGGCGTCCCGGTGTGTTCGCAATCGCACACGAAAGTCCGCATTCGACTCCGGGACTGTGCGCCGACTGACAGCGTGAACGTGTTGAAGCCGCCCGAGCGGGCCGCGAACCGACACGAATGAAAGGCAGTGATGGCGATGGCCGCGGGGTACGGAACCACTCCCGAGCAAATGCAGCGCGCCGCCCAACAGGTGGTGGCCGTCAACGAGCAGGTGCAGTCCCAGCTGTCCGCGCTGCGCAACCAGCTCGCGCCGCTGGCCGGCGCCTGGCGGGGGGAGGCGTCGACCGCGTTCCAGGGGCTGATGGCCCGCTGGGACGGCGATGCGAAGACCTTGAACGAGGCACTGCGTGGCATCGGCGAGGCGATTCAGGGCTCGGGTCGCAGTTACCAACAGGCCGAGGACCAGCAGCACCAGAGTTTGTCCGCGATCCAGGGCGCGCTGGGCTGACCGGTCGCGACCAGAGGCTGACCAGAGATTAAGGAGGAAACCGATGTCTGAGATCAAGGTTACGTTCGGCGAGATGGCCGCCGCCCAGCAGAACGTGGCAGGCACCGCACAGCGGATGAACGCCCAACTGGAGGACCTGCGCCGGTCGCTGGCCCCGATGGTGGCCACCTGGACCGGCCAGGCCGCCGAGGACTACCAGGTCAAGCAGCGCCAGTGGGATACCTCGGCCGCCGACCTGAATCAGGTGCTGACCCAGATCGGGGTAGCATTGGGGCACGCCAATGAGGGATATCAGCAGGTCGAACAGTCCAATGCGAGCCGCTGGGTTTGACGAGGGCGTGACGAATTGCCGGTCTGGTCCGGCGGTGGCGGGCGCGGTATCGACCCTGGCTCGAGGAGCCGGAGTGGGTGCCGCACCGACCCGTTTTGACCCATCGGGACAACGACGGGTACCCTCGAAAGTCGTTGTGCTGCGAACGGCGGTGTTGTTAAACCAGCGGAGCCGTTCGTTCGAGCACCCCGGGGTCGGCCCGCGCCGAACCCCAGGCAGCTCCCGCAAGCAAGAGACGACGAGGTAGGTCCGTGCGCACGTTTAGTCCGAAGCCTGGCGAGGTCACTCGCGACTGGCATGTCATCGACGCTACCGACGTCGTCCTAGGCCGGCTGGCTACTCATGCCGCCACCCTGCTTCGCGGTAAGCACAAGCCCACTTTCGCCCCGCACGTCGACACCGGCGACTTTGTCGTGATCATCAACGCCGAGAAGGTCGCGGTGTCCGGCAACAAGCGGGACGACAAGTTCGTCTACCGGCACAGTGGCTACCCGGGCGGCCTGCGCCAGCGCTCGGTCGGGGAGATGCTGGACAAGCACCCCGACCGGCTGGTCGAGAAGGCCGTCAAGGGCATGTTGCCGAAGAACAGGCTCGGTAGGGCCCTTGGCAAGAAGCTCAAGGTCTACGCCGGCCCGACCCACCCGCACGCCGCGCAGCAGCCGCAGCCCTTCGAGATCACCCAGGTGAGCCAGTGAGTACCCCCGAGCAGTCCCCCGACGTCGAAGACTTCACGACCGAGACCCCGGCCGAGGTCGAGGCCCCGCGCGAGGAGAGCGCTCCCGCGGAGGACACCACGGCTCCGGCGCCGGTCGTCCCCGGCCGCCCGGTCCAGACCGTGGGTCGCCGCAAGGAGGCCGTGGTACGGGTGCGCCTGGTGCCCGGCACCGGCAACTTCCGGCTCAACGGCAAGGACCTTCCGGTCTACTTCCCGAACAAGGTGCACCAGCAGCTGGTCAAGGAGCCGCTGGTGATCACCGAGCAGGTCGAGAAGTACGACGTGCTGGCCACCCTGCACGGCGGCGGCATCTCCGGTCAGGCCGGCGCGCTGCGCCTGGGTATCGCCCGGGCCCTGATCGTGCTGAACATCGACGACCGCCCGGCGCTCAAGGCGGCCGGCTTCCTCACCCGTGACGCGCGGGCGACTGAGCGCAAGAAGTACGGTCTCAAGAAGGCCCGCAAGGCGCCTCAGTACAGCAAGCGCTGACCCCCGGATGGGCCGGCTGTTCGGTACAGACGGCGTTCGGGGCCTGGCCAACGCGGAGCTGACTCCCGAGCTCGGGATGTCGGTGGCGGTCGCGGCCGCCCGGGTACTTGCGGAGCGCGATCGTTCGCACCGCCCGGTGGCCGTGGTCGGTCGGGACCCCCGCGCCAGCGGCGAGATGCTGGAAGCGGCGGTCACCGCCGGTCTGGCCTCCGCCGGTGCGGACGTGCTGCGGGCCGGGGTGTTGCCCACCCCGGCCGTGGCGTACCTGGTCGGCGAGCTCGGTGCCGACCTGGGCGTGATGATCTCCGCGTCGCACAACCCGATGCCGGACAACGGCATCAAGTTGTTCGCCGAGGGTGGGCACAAACTGGCCGACACGGTCGAGGACGCCATCGAGGCGCGCCTCTACGAGCCGGGAAGCCGCCCGGTCGGCGCCGAGGTCGGGCGGGTGCGCGACCTGGTCGACGCCGGTGAGCGCTACCTGGGTCATCTGCGGCTCGCCGGCGCGGGCGAGACTCCGCTGGCCGGGTTGCGGGTGGTGGTGGACTGTGCCAACGGCGCGGCCGCCGAGCTCGCGCCCGAGGCCTACCGCCGGGCCGGCGCCGAGGTGATCGCGATCCACGCCGCCCCGGACGGCCTGAACATCAACGACCACTGCGGCTCGACGTACCTCGACGAGGTGACCGGAGCCGTCCGCGAACACCGGGCCGACCTGGGCATCGCCCACGACGGCGATGCCGACCGCTGCCTCGCGGTGACCGCCGACGGCGCCACGGTCGACGGCGACCAGATCATGGCGGTGCTCGCCCTGGCGCTGCGGGAGCGCGGCGAGCTGGTCGAGGACACCCTGGTCGCCACCGTGATGAGCAACCTCGGGCTGCACCTGGCCATGCGGGACGCGGGCATCACGGTACGCACCGCGGCGGTCGGGGACCGCTACGTACTCGAGGAGCTGCGGGCCGGCGGGTTCGCGCTGGGCGGCGAGCAGTCCGGCCACCTGGTGCTGCCGGCGTATGCCACCACCGGCGACGGGGTGCTCACCGCGCTGCGCCTGATGGCCCGGATGGCGGTCACCGGGCGGACACTGGCCGACCTGGCCTCGGTGATGGTCGCGCTGCCCCAGGTGCTGATCAACGTCCGGGTCACCGACAAGGCCACGGTCGCCGCCGCCGCCGAGGTGCGGGACGCGGTCGCCAAGGCGGAGGTCGAGCTGGGTGACCGAGGACGGGTGCTCCTGCGGCCGTCCGGTACCGAGCAGCTGGTCCGGGTCATGGTCGAGGCGCCGACCCGGGATCTCGCGGAGCGCATCGGCGAGCAACTGGCCACCGTCGTAGCCTCCGTCACCTAACCCCGGGCCCACCGGCGAGTC
This sequence comes from Pseudonocardia sp. Cha107L01, assembly GCF_052566575.1. Classification (NCBI taxonomy): domain Bacteria; kingdom Bacillati; phylum Actinomycetota; class Actinomycetes; order Pseudonocardiales; family Pseudonocardiaceae; genus Pseudonocardia; species Pseudonocardia sp. Cha107L01. The sequence continues at coordinate 73,099 of NZ_CP199579.1, read as the reverse complement.
GGGGATTCCGTCAGCGCGCTGGGCGGGGCTCGGGGCCGGCACTGTGTGCGATCGCATCGAAGTCCGCCGATTCGGGCCCGCCGGGCTCCGACATTTGTCACGCTCGGCGCATGGCGACGAGTTTCGAGCTGGATCCCGAGGCAGCGCTGGCCGGAGCGACCCGGCTCGCCGCGCTGGCTGACGAGTTGGCTTCGTCGGCGGCCCGGGTACACGGGACGGTGATCGATCCGTTCCTGACCGGGCCGGGGGCCCCCGAGCGGCGCGATCTCGTGGCGGACAGGCTCGGGCGCTACACCGCCGAGCTCGCGGAGCTCGCCGCTGACGTATGCCGCGGCGCCGATGCCGCGCGGGCGCACGAGAGCCGGCTCGTGGCCGGCGCCCGGCAGCTGGAGTCCAGGTTGTCCACGCTCCCGCCCGGACGCCGGTGAACGCCCCACTGCACGCGATCGCCCCGGTGCTGGCCGCACTCGAGATGTGGCGACCGGTGTATCGGCGCTGGTGGGCTCATCCGTGCCGGCGTGGCGTTGCGGCCGAACACCCGTGGTCCACCGCTGAACAGGATCGGTGCGCCCGGCTGGTCGGCGTCGAGCCCGGTGAGCTGGCCACCGCCGCTGATCGGCTGGACCGGGAGGCGGCCGATGTCGATGATCTCGGGCGGAAGGTGGGCGCGCTCGCCGAGGCGGGGATCGGCCCGGACGCCTCCGGGCGGGCCGCTGTACTGGGCGCCGCGATCGAGTCCGAGGTCGCTGAGCTGACCGGCCTGGCGACCCAGTTGCGGGCGGACTCGGTTCGCCTCGAGTCCTGGCTCGCGGAGTTGGCACAGCAGGTGTTGCGGGTCGGCGATGGGGCTCCGACCGGTGGGGATCACCGGTCCGTCTGGCTGGCTCATCGGGAGGCCGACGAAGCGGACGGATCAGCGATGTGCGATGCCGGACGCGGTGCACCCCCAGCGGAGGAAACGGTCGAGGTGGTTCGCTGGGGGGCCTTGGACGAGCTGGTCGGGCGCCACAGCGCGGTACTCAGGGCGTTGCGTGCCGCGCTGGCCGGCGACGGCCACATCGGCGCAACTGACAGTTGGAGCGGTGACCCCGGCGGTGGGCCGGAGCACGCCGTATCCGGTACCTGGGTCAGCGGCGGGACACCGCTGACGCGGGAGATCGTCGTCGATCGGGCTTACCGCGACCAGGTTCGCCAGGTTTGGCAGCCGCTGGACTCCGCTCCCCTGCTGGATGCCGGAACCGGCCCACTGTTGGCCGGTACCGAGGGCAGCCGGACCGAGACCGACACCGGGGTACGCATCGCTCAGCTACCGGACCGGCCGCGTTGACGGACTCCGCGACTCGCGCTGATCGAATCCCCGACTCGCGCTGACGGAATCCCCGACTCGCGGGTGGGGTCAGCGGGTGAGGAGGAGCTCGGTGCGTTTGAGCTCGCCGGACACCAGTTCGTCCAGGTCGGAGTCGCCGAACAGCGTCTGCAGCAGGAAACCGGTCACCAGTGCACGGGTCAGCCGGGCGGTGCCGGAGTGCGGCTTGCCGGCGAGCAGGGAGTCGATCCAGGCGCGGCCGCTCAGGAATCCGAGGTGGTTCGCCTTCGGCAGTGAGCGCAGGACGACGGGTCCGCCCCAGCCGGCGGCCACCGGTTCCGCGTTGCCGACCAGCGGGCTGACCTGGTCCTTGCCGGCGGCCAGGTGCAGCGAGGGGGCGGTGATCAGGGGGGCGGCTTCGATCGCGGACGGCCGGGTCTCCGAGGCGGCCAGGGTGACCACGGCGGCGACCGGCTCACCGGCGGCCTGGCGGTCGGCGGCGGCGAGCACCGCGCAACCACCGCCCATGCCGTGCCCGGCCAGCGCGAGCCGTCGTTTGTCCACGCTGATCGCACCGTCGCCGAGACGGACGCCGACGCAGACCTCCAGGGTGCTGCGCAGGTCGGCGCTGAACCGGGCGTGGCTGGGTACCGGTCCCCGGAAGCTGGCCGGCGCGGCGGCCACGATGCCCCAGGAGGCGAGGTGGCGCAGCAGCGGCAGGTACCGGTCCGGGCCCTGCAACCAGTCGTGGCCGAACGCCACCGCGGGCAGGCCGAGTCCTTCGCTGGGCGCGTAGACCACGCCGGGCAGGCCGACCAGCCCCAACTCGCCGCGCAGCACGGAGTGCGGACCTGGGCGGGACAGCTGCTCGATCGCTTTCTTGGGCGATCGGGGCAGCTTGGGGGCCGCCGGCTGTCGGGTACGAGCCACGCGCAGACGCTATCCCATACCGCCGGAGGCGGTACCGGCACGCCACGCCGCCCTCCCGGGGAGATGTCGGCCGGGCCGGGGGACAGGTGCGGCCGGGGGCCGGCCTCTAACGTTGGCGGCATGAGGCGGATGTGGACGGCCGGCCAGGTGCGGGCGGCCGAGGACGTGCTGCTGCGGCGGACCCCGGACGGCGCGCTGATGCGGCGGGCGGCGTACGGGGTCGGTGCCCGGGCGACCGCGATGCTGGCCGAGCACGCCGGCGGGGTGGCGGGGCGCCGGGTGGCGTTGCTGGTCGGCGCGGGCAACAACGGCGGTGACGCGCTGTGGGCCGGCTACGAGCTGCGCCGGAGCGGCGTCGCGGTGACCGCCGTGCTGCTGGTACCGGACCGCGCGCATCCGGCCGGGCTGGCCGCGCTGCGCCGACGCGGGGGCCGGGTCCTGGATGCGGCGCACGCCGAGCGGGCCGAGGCGGCGGTGCGCGGCGCGGACCTGGTGATCGACGGGATCGTCGGGATCTCCGGGCGTGGCGCGCTGCGTGAGCCGGCCGCCGCGCTGGTGGCCGCCGCCGAGGACGCCCGGGTGCCGATCCTGGCCGTCGACCTGCCCAGCGGGGTGGACCCGGACACCGGTGCGACGGACGGACCGGCGGTGACCGCCGCCGCGACCGTCACCTTCGGCGCCCACAAGCCGGTGCACGCGCTGGCCGCGCGCCGCTGCGGACCGGTGCACCTGGTCGACCTGGGGCTGGGTCCGCACCTGCCGGCGCCCGACCTGCACCAGCTCGAGGTCGCCGACGTGGCGTCGCGCTGGCCCGTCCCCGGCCCGGCCGACGACAAGTACACCCAGGGCGTGGTCGGGATCGCCGCCGGTTCGTCGGTGTACCCGGGGGCGGCGGTACTGGCCACCGGCGCGGCGGTGTCGGCCACCTCGGGCATGGTCCGGTTCGCCGGCAGCGCCGCGGAACAGGTGCGGTCGCGCTGGCCGGAGGTGGTGGCGGCCGGCTCCGTCGCCGACACCGGCCGCACCCAGGCCTGGACCGTCGGCCCGGGCATCGGTACCGGCGCCGCCGGCCGGGACACCCTGGCCGCCGTGCTGGACCGGGGCGTCCCGGTCTGCCTGGATGCCGACGCGATCACCTTGATCGCCTCGACGCCGGACCTGGCCGACGCGGCCGCCGAGGTGCCCGCCGTGTACACCCCGCACGACCGAGAGTTCGCCCGGATCGCCGGCGAGGTGGGCACCGACCGGGTCGCCGCTGCCCGCCGTGCCGCTGCCAGCCTGCACGCCACCGTGCTGCTCAAGGGCAACGTCACCGTGGTGGCCGACGCCGACGGCCGCGCCCTGGCACACCCGTCCGACTCGTCCTGGGCGGCCACCGCCGGCTCCGGGGACGTGCTGTCCGGGCTGATCGGGGCGCTGCTGGCGGCCGGGCTGGAGCCGTGGTGGGCGGCCGGTTGCGCCGCGTACCTGCACAGCCGGGCCGCCGTGATCGCCGCCGTCGGTGGTGCTGACCCGGGTGCGGCGACCGGTCCGGGCGCCCCGATCGGCGCGTCCGCGCTGCTGGCCGCCGTGCCGGACGCGATCCGCGCGGTACGCCGACAGGCCCGGTAGCCCGCGCCGGAGCAGGTAAGAGCCGGGCCAGCGGACGGGTCGGGAGCCGGGGGCGGCCGGCGGGGCCGGACGGGTAGTGAGCCGGGGGCGACCGGTGCGGGTGGCCCGGATGAGACCATGGCGGCATGTCCGCGACCGCCGACCACCGCCGCGCCGCACCGAGCGGGGAGACCGCCGGCGGCACCGAGTCGGGCAGGCCGCGCGCCGAAGCGGCCGTCGACCTGGGCGCGATCCGGCACAACGTGGCAATCCTGACCGGCCTCGCGGCCCGTTCCGGCGCGGGTGTTATGGCGGTGGTCAAGGCGGAGGGCTACGGGCACGGGTCCGTCGCGGTGGCCAGGGCGGCGCTGTCGGCCGGCGCCAGCTGGTTGGGCGTGTGCACGCTGGACGAGGCGCTGGCGCTGCGCGACGGCGGCATCACCGCGCCGATCCTGAGCTGGCTGGACCTGCCCGACGTCGACTTCGCCGCCGGCGTGGCCAGGAACATCGATCTCTCGGTGGCCTCGGTCACCGAGCTCGCCCTGGTCCGGGGCGCCGCCGAGGCGGTCGGTCGCCCCGCGCGCGTCCACCTCAAGATCGACACCGGGCTGAGCCGCAACGGCTGCAACGAGGCCGACTGGCCGGGTCTGGTGCGGACCGCCGCCGAAGCCGTCGCCGACGGTGTGATTGATGTCATCGCGGTGTGGTCACACCTGGCCCACGGCGACGAGCCCACCAATCCGATGCTGGACCGCCAGGCCGCCCGGCTGGACGCCGCCTGGCAGCTCGCCACCGACGCCGGCCTGCACCCGATCCGGCATCTGGCCAACTCCGGTGCCACCCTGACCCGCCCCGACCTGCACTACGACCTGGTCCGCCCGGGCATCGCGGTCTACGGGCTGGACCCGATCGGCCCACCGCCCTCGCGGTTCGGCCTGCGCCCGGCGATGACCTTCCGAACCAGGGTTGCGCTGGTCAAGCGGGTGCCGGCGGGCGAGGGCGTGTCCTACGGGCACGAGTGGAGCACACCGAGGGACACCACGCTGGCGCTGTTGCCGGTCGGCTACGCGGACGGGGTGCCCCGCCGGCTGGGGAGCCGGCCCAGCGGGGTCGGCGGCATGGAGGTGCTGCTGGCCGGGCGGCGGTTGCCGGTGGTCGGCCGGGTCTGCATGGACCAGATCATGGTCGACTGCGGGCCCGACCGGGACGGTGAGCCGGTGGAGGTGGGGTCCGAGGCGGTGTTGTTCGGGCCCGGTGACCGGGGTGAGCCGACCGCCCAGGACTGGGCCGATGCGCTCGGCACGATCCATTACGAGGTCGTTACCGGGTTGCGGGTGGGGCGGGTGTCGCGCACGGTGTTCGGTATGGATGCAGGGGACGCCAGGTGAGTCGCAACCGCGGTTGGCGGATCGCCGGGGGTGTCGTGGGCGGCGTGCTCGGCGCCGCCGCCACCGGTGTCGCCGTCGGCACGGCCACCCGCTGGTCCAAGCTGTCCCGGGAGCGCCGGGGCCTGGCGACGGACGCCGAGGACGGCCGGCCGGCGCCGGCCGAGCTGGGGCTGCTCCCGGCCGGCACGCCGTGGTCGATCACCGCCGACGACGGGGTCCGGCTGTCCGCCGAGGTGATCGAGCCGCTGGAGAGCCGCCGCGCCGAGCTCACCGTGGTGTTCGTGCACGGTTTTGCGCTGGACCGCCGCTGCTGGCACTTCCAGCGGCAGGCGTTCGCCGCGCTCCCCGACGCCAAGGCCCGCCTGGTGTTCTACGACCACCGCAGCCACGGCCAGTCCGAGCGGGCCAGTCGGGTCAGCTGCACGATCGAGCAGCTCGGCGCCGACCTGGACGCGGTGCTGCGCACGCTGGCCCCGGACGGCCCGCTGGTGCTGATTGGCCACTCCATGGGCGGTATGACGATCATGGCGCTGGCCGAGCAGCTGCCCGAGCTGTTCACCGAGCGGGTGGCCGGGGTGGCGCTGCTGTGCACGTCGGCCGGCGAGGTCGCGGCCTCCGGGCTGCCCGGCACCTTCCTGTCCCGGCGCAATGTGCTGACCCGGCTGGTCGGCGCGCTGGCCGGGTGGCAGCCCCGGCTGGTGGAGCGCACCCGTGCACTCGTCAACGACCTGGTCTGGGGCGTCACCAGGGCCTATGCCTACGGCGACCGCTCGGTGGGCAACTGGCTGGTGGACTTCGTGCACACGATGATCAGCGCCAACGCGGTGGACGCGCTGATCGACTTCGTGGACACCCTGGACAGCCATGACCGCCTCGCCGCGCTGCCCGGGCTGAAGCAGTGCGAGACGCTGATCATCGGTGGGGACGCGGACCGGATCATCCCGATCGCGCACAGCGAGAAGATCGCCGGCGAGCTGCCGGACGCGACGCTGGTGCGGCTGACCGGGGTCGGGCACATGGCCATGCTGGAGCAGCCGGAGCCGGTCAACGCGGCACTGGTCGAACTGCTCGGCAAGGTGGCCCGCCCGACGGGTGTGTTGCGCCGGCTGCGGAGGCGGGCGTGACCGAGCAGGCCGGGACCGCCCTGGTCGAGCTGACCGGCGGAGAGCTGACGCTGCCCACCGAGGCCGACACCGAGGCACTGGGGGCGCGGATCGGCGCCGAGCTGGCGGCCGGTGACGTGGTGCTGCTGTCCGGGCCGCTCGGTGCCGGCAAGACCGTGCTGGCCCGGGGCATCGGCCGAGGGCTCGGGGTGGCCGGTGCGGTCACCTCGCCGACGTTCGTGATCGCCCGCGAGCACCCGCCGGCCCCGGGCGGGCGCGGTGTCGGGCTGGTACACGTGGACGCCTACCGGCTGGGTGGGCGGGCCGAGCTGGACGACCTGGACCTGGACACCGACCTCGCCTCGGCCGCCGTGGTGGTGGAGTGGGGCGAGGGACTGGCCGACGGGCTGGCCCAGCGGTACCTGCTGGTGCGGCTGACCCGCCGCGACGACGACAGCCGGGTCGCGCTGCTGTCCTGGGAGGCAGGGACCCCCGCCACATGATCGACGAGACATGATCGCCGAGACATGATTGCCGCCCGATGAGCGCCGCCCGATGATCGACGCCGTGATCTTCGACTGGGGTGGCACGCTCGCGCCCTGGGTGACGATCGATCACCTCGCTGGCTGGCGGGCCTACGCCGATGTGGTGCACCCGGGCGATGCGACCGCCGCCGAGCGGGCCGCCACCGCGCTGCTCGCCGCTGAGAACGGCCGGTGGCGCCGCGTCCGCGAGGAGCACCGGGCGTTCACCCTGGCCCAGGTGGTGGCCGATGCGACCGAGGCGCTCGGTGGCCCGGCGCTGCCGTACCGGGAGGACGCGCTGACCGCGTTCCGCGAGTTCTGGACGGTCGCCACGCACACCCACGCCGAGGTCGCTCCGACGCTGAGCCGGCTGCGCGAGCGGGGGCTGGCGCTCGGTGTGCTGTCCTCCACCGGCTGGCCGGGCGCCTGGCACGAGGAGTTCCTGCGCCGCGACGGTGTGCTGGAGCTGTTCGACGCCTGCGTGTGGACCTCGGACCTGGACTGGACCAAGCCGCACCCGGAGGCGTTCCGCGCCGCGATGGCCGCCGTGGGGGCGACCGACCCGGCCCGCTGCGTCTACGTCGGCGACCGGCCGTACGACGACATCGCCGGCGCCAAGGGCATCGGCATGCGTGCGGTGTTCGTCCCGCACAGCGTCATCCCGCTCGACCAGCAGGTACCGGTGGACGTCGAGCCGGACGCGGTGATCCAACGGCTGTCCGAGCTGCCCGAGCTGCTCGCCACCTGGTGACCACGTGAGTGGCGAGTGGTCCGATAGGACCACTCGCCACTCACGGGTCGTACCCTGGCCGGGTGCTCGTTCTTGCTCTAGACACCGCGACCGATGCGGTGGCCGTCGGCCTGCTCGAGGTGCCCGCCGTCGAAGGGCCGGCCACGGTGCTCGCCTCGCGGGTCCGCGCCGGCGCGCGGCAGCACGGTGAGCAGCTGATGCCGGCGGTGCTCGAGGTGTGCGCGGCGGCTGGGCGGCAACTGGCCGACGTCGATGCGGTGGTCTGCGGCGCCGGTCCCGGTCCGTTCACCGGGCTGCGGGTCGGCCTGGTCAGCGCGGCCGGGCTGGGCGACGCGCTCGGCGTGCCGGTGTACGGGGTGTGCTCGCTGGACGCGGTGGCGGCCTCGGCGCTGGACCCGGTGGCGCTGGACCCGGCGGTCGGCTCGGCGGCCACGCTGGACGCGGCGGCGCTGCACACGGCGGCCGGCGGGGTCGGTGCGCTGCTGGTGGTCAGCGACGCGCGCCGGCGCGAGGTGTACTGGGCGGCCTACGACGGGGCCGGGCACCGGGTGGCCGGCCCGGCGGTGGACACCCCGGCGGCGCTGGCGGAGCGGGTCACGGAGCTCGGGGTTCGCCGGGTGGCCGGGCCGGCGGCCGCCGCGCACGCCGAGCTGCTCGGACTCGCGGAGTACCCGGCGGCCGGTGCCGCGCTGGCGCCGTCGCCGGCCGGGCTGGTGGCGGCGGCCGGTGACGACCTGCGCACCGGGGCCGACCCGGCGCCCCTGCGGCCCTACTACCTGCGCCGCCCGGACGCGGTGCCGCCGGCCGCGCGCAAGCGGGTCAGCCTTGGCTGAACGGCAGGACCAGCGGCAGGGCCAGCGGCAGGACCAGCGGCAGGACCAGCGGCAGGTTCAGCGGCACGGCGAGGGCACCGTCACGCTGGGCCCGCTGTTGCCGAGCGACGCGGCGGACTGCGCGGTGCTGGAGCGGCTGCTGTTCGCCGAGGACGACCCGTGGACGGCGCGGATGTTCCGCGACGAGCTGACCGCCGGGCACTTCTACCTGGCCGCCCGCGACGGCGCGGACGGCGGGCGGCTGGTCGGCTACGGCGGGCTCGCCCTGCTCGCCGGGCCCGGTAACGCCGGACAGCCGGCCGAGACCGAGATCCACACCATCGGCGTGCACCCGGAGCAGCAGGGCCGGGGGGTCGGGCGGCGTCTGCTCGCCGGGCTGTTGCGCCACGCCGACGAGCTGCGCGCCGCGGTGTTCCTCGAGGTGCGCACCGACAACGAGGTGGCGCTGGAGCTGTACCGCTCGACCGGTTTCGAGCGGCTCGGCGTCCGCCGCAACTACTACCGCCCCAGCGGCGCCGACGCGTTCACCATGCGCCGCCCGCCCAGCACCGGCTGACTGCCCGCCGAGCCCCCGAGCCCCCGGGCCGCCGAGCCCCCGGGGCCACCTGTTGTTACCGAGCTGCACAACAGGCATGCCGAGGCGCCGCAAAACCTGCCTGGCGTGCAGCTCGGTAACAACCTTGCGGCTCGCCCGGCTCGCCCTGCTCGCCTGCTCGCCCGGCTCGCCCGGCTCGCCTCAGAGCTGGGTCAGGCCGGCGGCCCGGTCCTCGATCACGAAGCTGGCCCGCGTCTCGGCCGGCGCGCCCGGGCGGGACACGTACGGCACTACCCGGAAGTCGGCCGTCAGGGTGTCCGGGGTGACCGTCGTGCGGACGTATCCGCGCCGGTTGTTGAAGAATTTCACGTGCGGGTTCTCCGCGAGCACCGCCGCCGTGGTCGGCAGCTGCTCCGACCCGTCGCCACCGGCCGCGATCGAGGTGGCCACCAGCTCGGTGCCCACCACCGGCGCGGCCGGGTCGTCGAACCGGGTCTTCACGTCCGCCGCCCAGTGCCGGTGCGCGTCCCCGGAGAGGACCACCGGATTGCGCACCCCGGCGGCGACCCAGCTGTCGACCACCCGGTCCCGGCAGCCGACGTAGCCGTCCCAGGCGTCCGGGTTGAACCCTCGGTCGGCCCCGGGCGTGAGGTCGACCTGGGAGAACATCACCTGCTGGCCGATCAGGTCCCAGCGCGCGGTGGACCGGGCGAACCCCTCGGCCAGCCACGCCTCCTGGGTGGCCCCCATCAGACTCCGCGCCGGATCCACCCGGGCGACGCAGTCGCTGTCGTAGCGGTCGCCGCACAGCTGGTCATCGCGGAACTGCCGGGTGTCGAGCATGTGGAAGGTGGCCAGCGCACCCCAGCCCAGCCGCCGGTAGAGCCGCATGTTCACCCCGGACGGCCGGGCCGACGGGCGGAGCGGCATGTTCTCGTAGTACGCCTGGAACGCGGCCGCCCGTCGCCCCGCGAAGTCCGGTTCGCCGGGGTTCTCGGGGATCATGTCGGCCCAGTTGTTCTCCACCTCGTGGTCGTCGAAGACCGCGATCCAGGGCGCGGCGGCGTGCGCGGCCGCCAGGTCGGGGTCGGCGTGGTACTGCGCGTAGCGCCGCCGGTAGTCGGCCAGGGTGCGCTCAACACCGCCCGCCAGCTGGCGCACCGAGGTGCTGTCCGAGGCGTACTCGTAGCTGTAGTCGCCGAGGTGCAGCACCACGTCGGGCTGGTCCTCGGCGAGTCGGCGGTACGCGGTGAACAGGCCCTGTTCGTAGCGTGCGCAGGAGACGAAGCAGAGGTTCAGCGGGGTCAGCGCGGTGGCCGCCGGGGTGGTCCGGGTGCGCCCGGCCGGGGACAGCTCGGCGCCGCTGCCCCTGCCGACCCGGAACCGGTACCAGTACTCCCGCCCGGCCGGCAGCCCCCTGGTCTCCACGTGCACGGAGTAGCCGAGGTCGGCGCCCGTCCGCGCGGTACCCCGTTGCAGCACCTTGCCGAAGCGCTGGTCGGCGGCCAGCTCCCAGTCCACGTCGACCACCGCCAGGGAGCTGGACCCGGCGCCGGTCGGCATGCCGCCGAGGCCGTCCTCGTGCGCCGGGTCGCGGGCCAGTCGGGTCCACAGCACCATGCCGTCCGGGGTCGGGTCGCCGGAGGCCACGCCGAGCGTGAACACCGAGCCCGCCGACCGTGCCGCCGCCGGGCCCTGAAATGACCCGGCCACCAGCGCCGAGCTTCGGGGCCAACCGGCCGAGGCGCACCCGGCCAGCGTTCCCGCCGAAGCGAGACCGGCCAGTGCCGCCGCCCCGGTCAGGCCGCCGCGCAGTACCGCCCGCCGGGACGGTCCGGCGGACCCGGCGGAGGCCGGTGTTCCCGAGGAGGACATACCCGTCAGCCAACCGGACACCGGGCGGCGTGTGAACCAACTCGCGGTGAACCTCGAAGTCCACGCGGGTCGGCGTTGAGGCTTGGCACTCTCGTGGGTAGAGTGCCAATTACGCGGCAGCTCGGTGCCCCGGCACCCGCGACGGCGGGGCACCGTGGCCGTCGTTCCCAACATGGCGATTCTCAACCGGGAATCCTTCATGAACACCCCAGGAAGGGGAGGGCACACTCGTGGCGAGCGTGAACATCAAGCCGCTCGAAGACAAGATCGTCGTGCAGGCCAGTGAGGCCGAGACGACGACCGCGTCAGGCATCGTCATCCCGGACACCGCCAAGGAGAAGCCCCAGGAGGGCAAGGTCCTCGCGGTCGGCCCGGGTCGGGTGGACGACAACGGCAACCGCGTCCCGGTGGACGTGAGTGTCGGCGACGTCGTCATCTACTCCAAGTACGGCGGCACCGAGGTCAAGTACAACGGCGAGGAGTACCTCATCCTCTCCGCCCGCGACGTGCTCGCGGTCGTCAACTGACCGTCTTCTAGCACGCGACGCCGTCCCGGCCACCGGAGAGTTGACGATCCGGCCAGCCGGGGCGGCGTTTCGCCGTTTCGTACCCATGGATTAGGTGAAAGGCAAAAATGCCCAAGCAGATCAATTTCGACGAGTCGGCGCGGCGGGCGCTGGAGCGCGGGGTGAACCAGCTCGCCGACGCGGTCAAGGTGACCCTTGGCCCGCGTGGCCGGCACGTCGTACTGGACAAGAAGTTCGGCGGCCCGACGGTGACCAACGACGGTGTCACCATCGCGCGCGAGATCGACCTGGAAGACCCGTTCGAGAACCTCGGCGCCCAGCTGGCCAAGGCCGTTGCCACCAAGACCAACGACGTCGCCGGTGACGGCACCACCACCGCGACCGTGCTGGCCCAGGCCATGGTCAACGAGGGGCTGCGCAACGTGGCCGCCGGCGCCAACCCGACCGCGCTGGGGATCGGCATCTCGGCCGCGGCCGACAAGATCGCCGAGATCCTCACCGAGAAGGCCACCCCGGTCACCGGCGGCAGCGGCATCGCCCAGGTCGCCACCGTGGCCTCCCGGGACGCCGAGATCGGCGAGCTGATCAGCCAGGCGATGCAGGCGGTCGGCGAGGACGGTGTGATCACCGTGGAGGAAGGCTCCACGCTGGCCACCGAGCTCGAGATCACCGAGGGCCTGCAGTTCGACAAGGGCTACCTCTCGCCCTACTTCGTGACCGACTCCGAGTCGATGGAGGCGGTGCTCGAGGACGCCTACATCCTGCTGCACCGGGAGAAGATCGGCGCGATCGCCGACCTGCTGCCGTTGCTGGAGAAGGTGCTCGGCGAGGGCAAGCCACTGCTGATCGTGGCCGAGGACGTCGAGGGCGAGGCACTGTCCACCCTGGTCGTCAACTCGATCCGCAAGACGCTGCGGGTCTGCGCGGTCAAGGCGCCGTACTTCGGGGACCGCCGCAAGGCATTCCTGGACGACCTGGCCGTCGCCACCGCCGCACAGGTGATCAACCCGGAGATCGGGCTCAAGCTGTCCGAGGCCGGCCTCGAGGTGCTGGGCAAGGCCCGCCGCCTGGTGGTCACCAAGGACACCACCACCCTGGTCGACGGCGCCGGCGCCAAGGCCGACGTGGACGCTCGGGTGTCGCAGCTCAAGGCCGAGATCGAGTCCACCGATTCCGAGTGGGACCGCGAGAAGCTGCAGGAGCGGCTGGCCAAGCTGTCCGGCGGGGTCGCCGTGGTCAAGGTCGGCGCGGCAACCGAGACCGAGATGAAGGAGCGCAAGCACCGCATCGAGGACGCGGTAGCGGCCACCCGCGCGGCGGTCGAGGAGGGCGTCGTGCCCGGTGGCGGTTCCGCGCTGCTGCACGCGTCCAAGGAGCTCGCCGATGGGCTCGGGCTGACCGGTGACTCCGCGACCGGTGTCGCCATCGTGCGCCGCGCGCTGCAGGCTCCGGTCCAGTGGATCGCCGCGAACGCCGGCCAGGAGGGCAGGGTCGTCGTCTTTAAGGTTGCCGAGCAGCCCTGGGGCAGCGGTTTCAACGCCGCCACGCTGGTCTACGGCGATCTGATCGCCGACGGCATCGTCGACCCGGCGAAGGTCACCAAGTCGGCGGTCATCAACGCCGCCTCGATCGCCCGCATGGTGCTGACCACCGAAAGCACCATCGTGGACAAGCCCGTCGAGGAGCAGCCGGCCGCCGGCGGCCACGGCGGCCACGGTCACGGGCACTGACCTGGCTCGTTCCAGCGTTAGAACACGTGCGACACGGTCCTAGGGCCACACGAAGAAGCGGCAGCTCACCGAAGTGTGAGCTGCCGCTTCTTCGTCCGGAGCAGGCCGTCGCGCTCGGACTCGGAGAGTCCGCCCCAGATCCCGTAGGGCTCCTGCACCGCGAGCGCATGCCGCCGACACTGGTCGAGGACCCCGCAGCCACCACAGACCGACTTGGCCCTGGCCTCCCGGTTCGCCCTGGCCGGGCCGCGCTCACCTTCCGGGTGAAAGAAGAACGCGCTGTCCATGCCCCGACACGCGCCGCTGCGCTGCCAGTCCCACACATCCGCGTTCGGACCGGGCAACCTGCGTGTATCAGCCATGTTTCGTACCCCCGATACGACTCTCTCGAAGGCTCGAGCCTGACGTGCAGGATCGGGCACCTAACTGGTCAAACATTTGACCGTCACATTAGGAGCGGGTTTCGGTACTTGACAAGCATTCTGGAGAGGGCACAGCTCACAATGACCTCGCATCGGGTGAACCGGTGAGCACCGGAGTTGACAACCCCGGTGACCGGCGCGTATTCGAGACCGCCGGTGCCGTCGCCCTGGTCCGGATCGCGTTCGGCGACCGACCCGAGGCGCCGATAGTGGTCCATCCGGGTGATCCGGCCGAACAGCGCTGGCTGGCCGCTGTGGCGCTCGGGGCCCGTGGCCGTTACGCCGCCGCCGCGACGCTGCTGGCCGGCGTCAGCGGCCGGTCAGGAGCCAGCAGGACCGTGCGTGCGCACGCCGCCGTGACCAGGGCCGCGCACCTGCGCCAGTCCGGCGGTCACCTGGCGGCGAGGCGCTGGGACGGTCTGGGGCTCGCACTGGCCACCGATCCTGAGAACGGCGGGGGCGCCGCTGAGAGCGCCATTGAGAATCTCGCCACTGAGAATCTCGCCACTGAGAATCTCGCCACTGAGAGCGCTGACAGTGTTGAGAGCACCGTCTCCGGGTGCGGTGCCGGACCGGTTGGTGCCGGACCGGTTGGTGCCGGACCGGGTGGTGCCGGTGCCGGACTGGACCTGCCGGCCGCCAGGGTGGACGCACTACTCGGGCTGGCCGCCGATGCGATCGGGCTGGCCGACCTGGAACTGGCCGACCGGTTGCTGCGGCTGGCCGAGCCGGCGGCCGCCGAGCACCCGTCCTGGCGTCCGGGTGTGCGCTGGCACTGGGTGCGCGCCGAGCTCGCACTGAGCCAGAACCGGCCGGAACCGGCGATCGAGTGGGCGCGCCCGGCGCTGGCACGCGCCACCGCGGCCGGCGCCGTGCGGCACCAGGTCAAGTCCGCGCTCGTGCTCGCGGCGGCCGAGGCCGGCGCCGGGAGTCCGCCCGAGCGGGTGATCGCCGTTCTCAGCAAGCTGTCCGAACGGACGCGTCAGTCTGGGTTATGGACCCTCGAATGGCCGATCCAGCTGATGCTGGCAGGCCTGGTGGAGCCCACCGACTTGGATCGATCGACCACCCACCGCAGTCGGGCCGCCCAGATTGTGTGGACAATCCGCCGACACAGTGACCCCTTCGCACGATCTGTGTTGGACCGTTCACCCTGGGTGCCGACCCTCTCAGAGACAAAATTGCTCCATTTGGATCCCTATCACCCGGCCGAGACGCGCCGCTCAGCGCATTCTTCCCGAATGGAGTGCAAAAATAAGCCCTGATCGTGTCAAGGTAGATTCCCTGCCAGCCGATACGGGGGATGAGATGTCACCCGGCTGCAGGAAGCAGCTGTAGGAAGGAGTCCCTGTGACGACGGTACTGATCTGCGATGATCGTCGCAGCGTTCGTGAGGGGCTCACTCGTGTGATGTCCGCGGTGCCGGGGGTGCACCGAATCGACTGTGTGGCACATGGCGACGAACTGCTGGCCCGGTACTCCCGGCAACCGGTCGACGTCGTTCTGGTGGGGACGCAACGCGCGGTGCCCACCGGTGTCGAAGCAACACGTCGACTTGTCGCAGCGCATCCCCAGGCCAACGTCATTGTGTTCGGGGCACCGGACGACGCTGGCAGTATCGCCGCGGCCATTGCCGGGGGAGCTCGAGGCTACCTTCGCTGGGATGCATCGCGTCCTGAGCTGGTGGCCGCATTGGCCCACACTCTGGCCAGCACCGCCGTACCCACCCCTCGGGCTCCCACCGATCCTGGTGTGCAGCTCACCGAGCGGGAGCTCCAGGTACTGCGTGGCATGAGCCAGGGCAAGAGCAACGGTCAGATCGGCCGTGAGCTCTACCTGTCCGAAGACACCGTCAAGACGCACGCCCGCCGGCTGTTCCGCAAGCTCGGCGTCCGGGACCGTGCCCAGGCCGTGGCGCACGGGTTCCGCCGCGGCTTGGTTTCCTGATCGTCCTCACCGCTGTTACCTAGCGACAGCCACCAGACCAGACCGGGAGAGGTTGCAAACGCAACCTCTCCCGGTCTCGTGCGTCTTCTCTCTCGAAATACCTGGGGGCTGGGACCTACCCACCCGCTACGGTTGGTGCCCCCGGGGGCTTTGGGATTGGCCTGCTTCGCGACGCAGTACCCTCCCCGGGCACTGGAGGGGCCGTGTCGGTAACACCTAGACGACTAGTAGCGATGACTGATACGAGGGACGAAGAGTTCGACGCGTACCTGGCTGCCGCGATCCGTGGCGACCGGGTCGCTGTGGACTACATCCTGAGAACTATCAGACCGCTGGTGGTCCGTTACTGCCGTGCCCGCCTCGGGCGCACCGAACGGACGTTCGCGTCAGCGGACGACGTTGCGCAGGAGGTGTGCATGGCGGTACTCACGGCGCTTTCGAGCTACCGCGACCAGGGCAGACCTTTTCTCGCCTTCGTTTACGGCATCGCCGCGCACAAAGTTATTGACGCGCACCGGGCGGCCGGACGTAACAAGTCCGAGCCGGTTCCCGATGTACCGGATAGTCCAGAGGTTTCGGACGGACCCGAGCAGCGCGCGCTGCAGTTCGAGTCCGCCGGAGAGATGGGCCGCCTGCTAGAGGTGCTTCCGGAGAAACAGCGTGAAATTTTGATTTTGCGGGTGGTGAACGGCTTGTCCGCCGAGGAGACCGCGGAAGCGGTGGGCTCGACGCCGGGCGCCGTTCGGGTGGCGCAGCACCGGGCTCTCGGTCGGCTGCGCAAAGCAATGTCCGAGGGTCGGTAGTGGAGGAGGTGGTCTGAGATGCGTGGTTCATGGCGCGGGGACGAGTCCCCGAAGAATGGGCGTGGGCAGCGCCGGGCCGGCCGCTCCGGTGCCGGGTCCTCGAGTTCCCCCTTTGACTTCTCCGACGACGGCGACCAGGTCGACCCCGTCGACATGATGTCGATCCGGGCCGACGACGAGCTGCTCGACGCGCTGTCGAGCGGGCGTTCGGTCGGTCCGGCGTACACCCACGGCTTCGACGCCGGGATGGACGACGGGTACGCCGACGACCAGCAGGTGCTGGCGATGTTGGCCGGGTGGCGGGCGGATGTGGAGTCCGAGCCCTACCCCGAGCTGGTCTCGACCGATGCGGCCTCCGCCGCGATCGTCGCCGGCCAGCGGGCCGCCCGGCCTCGGCGCCGACTGATGCCGGTAGCCGCTGCCGCCGCCGTGGCGGTGGTGGCGTTGTCCGGTGTCGCCGTGGCGGCCGGCAACGCGCAGCCGGGCGACCCGCTCTGGGGGGTGTCGTCGGTGATCGACGCCAACCGGGCGAAGTCGGTGGAGGCGGCGTACCGGGTCGACCTGGCGTTGACCAATGCCCAGCAGGCCCTGTCGCAGGGCAAGGTCGCCGAGGCACGGGCCGCGCTGCAGAGCGTGGCGCCGGAGCTGAACCAGGTTCAGGATCCGCAGCGCAAGGACGAGCTGGCCGAGAAGAGCCAGAACCTGATGGCGACCGCCGAGGAGTCGCACGAGGGCGAGCACGTCGACACCGACGAGCGCGGAACGCCGCGCGACCCCAGCCGGCGGCACCGCGACCCCCGGAACTCCACCGACCCGAGCAACTCGAACGACCCGGCCCGGCAGAACGCCGGCGCTCCGTCGTCCGGCGCGAACCCGCCGCCCTCCAGCGAGTCCGACCCCGGCCGGGACCGGGAGCGGCAGCGGGGGCAGAACCCGGGCTCGGAGAGGCAGTCCGCACCGGACAGCGGCCAGCCGTCACCGGACAGCCGGTCCGACCAGCAGCAGCAACAGCAGCAGGGTGGCCAGCCGCAGCAGGGCGGGCAGCCGCAGCAGGGTGGCCAGCCGCAGCAGGGTGGCCAGCCGCAGCAGGGCGGGCAGCCGCAGCAGGGCGGCCAGCCGCAGCAGGGCGGGCAGCCGCAACAGGGCGGCCAGCCGCAACAGGGCGGCCCACAGGGCGGCCAGGACAAGAACCCACCGGCGAAGAACCCGCCGGAGAACAAGCCCGCGCCGGAGAACAAGCCGGCGCCGGAGAACAAGCCGGCGCCGGAGAACAGGCCTGCCCCGGACAAGAAACCACCGGAGAAGAACCAACCGGCCAAGAACCCGGGGCCCGGCTCCTCCAACGGAGGCAACTCCGGCTCGGACAAGCACAGCAAGCCGACCTCGGACAACGCCAGTAAGGGGTCGGCCAACAACAACTCTGGCGACAAGAAGAGCGGCGGCGACAGGGCCGGTTCTGGCGGCGGCCACTCCGGCGGTGGCAAGTCGAAGGGTGGCGGGGGCGACAGCGAGGGTCAGCCCGATGCGACCGGCGCCGTCCGGCCGACTTTCACCCCGCCGGGTGGCGCCCACGGCGCGGTCCGGCCGGTGACACCCGACAGCGGACCCCGCCCGGAGCCGACGACCTGACCTCGGACGTCCGGAGTCGGTCCGGAAGTCGCGGTGAGTTCGGGAACCGGGTCAGCTCACGACCCTCGTACTGCCTCTGATGCGGTGTTCAGCCCGAGCTGAACACCGCATCGGCATATCCACGGCAGTACTCCCAGGTCACGTAGTGGGTCGGATCCGGGTCGAACGCGGGCTCGTGCCGGCGCATGTGGCCCTCGTCGAGCAGTTGCTGCAGGCTCGCACGCAGCAGGTTCCACTCGTGGAAGTGCTGCTCACCGCAGTCCGCGCAGTCGACCACCAGGCCGCGGATGCCACGGTTCTCCAACAGCGCCTGGTACACCGCGAGGTCGCTGAGGTCTTCCACGATCTCGTCGCGTTCCTCGGCGGTCAGCGGCTCCGGCTCGTCCTCGGCGGGCAGACTGTCCAGCGCCCGTGCCGGGTCGTGCGGGTCACCCGCGAACGGGTCGGGGGGAAGGGCATCCTGCGGCACGACGCATACCGTACCCGGCTTCTGCCGGTGGTGTGGCCCGAGTATGTGCTATAGCCGGTTGAGTGCCGCAGGATGCCGGTCCGGGTGTTCCGCGACCCGATCCCGAGCGGCCCGACCGAGGTGCCGGATAGGATTGGGTTGTCCCGTCGATCCGCTGTGTTGCTGCCTCGGCCGGCGACCTGCCGTCCGAAATGTCGATGCATTGGCCGGTGACCGCCGGCCGGTCGAGTTCCCGCCGAGTCGAGACCGCCGCCGAAGGGTTGACCATCGCATGACCACCGAGCTGACCGCCGGACTGCCGCCGAAGTTCGCCCGGCTCGGGCTGACCTTCGACGACGTGCTGCTGCTGCCTTCGGAATCCGACGTGCTGCCCAGCGCGGCCGACACCGCCACCCAGCTCAGCCGCAACGTGCGGCTGCGGGTGCCGCTGGTGTCGTCGGCGATGGACACGGTCACCGAGGCCCGGATGGCCATTGCGATGGCCCGCCAGGGCGGTATGGGTGTGTTGCACCGCAACCAGTCCGCGCAGGACCAGGCCGCCCAGGTGGAGGTCGTCAAGCGGTCCGAGGCCGGGATGGTGACCGACCCGGTGACCTGCGCGCCGGATGCCACGCTGCGCGAGGTGGACGAGCTCTGCGCCCGGTACCGGATCTCCGGCGTACCGGTGACCCACCCGGACGGCACTCTGCTCGGCATCATCACCAACCGGGACATGCGCTTCGAGCTGGACCACGGCCGCCGGGTCAGCGAGGTGATGACGCGGCAGCCGCTGGTCACCGCCCAGGTCGGGGTGACCGCCGAGGCCGCGCTGGGGCTGCTCCGCCGGCACAAGATCGAGAAGCTGCCCATCGTGGACGGCGCCGGGATGCTGCGCGGCCTGATCACGGTCAAGGACTTCGTGAAGACCGAGCAGTACCCGCTGGCCACCAAGGACCCGGACGGCCGGCTGCTGGTCGGTGCCGCGGTGGGCGTCGGGGACGACGCCGTGGAGCGCGCCATGCTGCTGGTCGAGGCGGGCGTCGACGTGATCATGGTGGACACCGCGCACGGGCACTCCCGCCGGGTGCTGGAGATGGTGGCCCGCCTGGTCAAGGACACCGGTGACGGGGTCGACGTGGTGGGCGGCAACGTGGCGACGCGGGAAGGCGCCCAGGCGCTGGTGGACGCCGGCGCGGACGGGGTCAAGGTCGGCGTCGGCCCGGGCTCGATCTGTACCACCCGGGTGGTGGCCGGGGTCGGCGCGCCGCAGATCACCGCGATCTACGAGGCCGCCCAGGCCTGCGCACCGGCCGGCGTGCCGGTGATCGGCGACGGCGGCATCCAGTACTCCGGCGACATCGCCAAGGCGATCGCGTCCGGTGCGAGCAGCGTCATGCTGGGCAGTCTGCTGGCCGGCACCGCGGAGGCGCCCGGCGACCTGATCCTGGTCGGCGGCAAGCAGTTCAAGACCTACCGGGGGATGGGCTCGCTCGGTGCCATGCGCACGCGAGGGGCGGCCGACGGCACAGGCACCGGCGGAAAGTCCTACTCCCGGGACCGGTACGCCCAGGACGACGTGCTCAGCGAGGACAAGCTGGTGCCGGAGGGCATCGAGGGGCGGGTCCCGTTCCGCGGCCCACTCACCCAGGTGATGCACCAGCTGCTCGGCGGGCTGCGCTCCGGGATGGGCTACACGGGCTCGGCCACCATCGCTGACCTGCAGCAGGCCCAGCTGGTGCGGATCACCTCGGCCGGGCTCAAGGAGAGCCACCCGCACGACATCACGATGACCGCCGAGGCACCCAACTACGTCACCCGCTGACCTCCGGCGGTCACCGAGGATCACTGACATACGCTCTCCTCCGTGCGTGACCTTGTAGAGATCGGGATGGGCCGCAGCGCCCGGCGGGCCTACGACCTGCAGCAGATCGAGATCGTGCCGTCGCGGCGGACCCGGACGTCGAAAGAGGTGTCCACCGCCTGGCAGCTCGACGCCTACCGGTTCGACATCCCGCTGGTGACCCATCCGACCGATGCGATCGTGTCGCCGGCCACCGCGGTCCGGGTCGGCCAGCTGGGTGGGCTCGGCGTGCTCAACGCGGAGGGACTCTGGGCCCGCCACGCGGACCCGGTGGCGGTGCTGGCCCAGCTGGTGGTCGCGGCCGAGGACGACGACCCGTCGGCCGTGCTGCGCCTGCTGCAGCGGCTGCACACCGCGCCGATCCAGCCGGACCTGATCGCGGAGGCGTTGCGCCCGGTGCGCGAGGCCGGCGTGACGGTCGCCGCGCGGGTCAGTCCGCAGCGGGCCAGGGAGCTCACCCCGCACCTGCTGGCGGCCGGCGTGGAGATCCTGTTCGTACAGGGCACCATCATCTCCGCCGAGCACGTGTCCAGCGCCGGCCAGCCGCTCAACCTCAAGCAGTTCATCAACGACCTGGACGTACCCGTGGTCGCCGGCGGGGTCGGCGACCACCGCACCGCGATGCACCTGATGCGCACCGGGGCGGCCGGCGTGCTGGTCGGCTACGGCGAGTCGACGGCCACCACCACGGACGCCGTGCTCGGTATCGGGGTGCCGATGGCCACCGCGATCGTGGATGCGGCCGCCGCGCGCCGGGACTACCTGGACGAGACCGGTGGGCGGTACGTGCACGTGATCGCGGACGGCGGGATCTTCGGCTCCGGGGACATCGCGAAGGCGGTCGCCTGCGGGGCGGACGCGGTGATGCTGGGCGAGCAGCTGGCCGAGGCGTCGGAGGCGCCGGGCGGCGGGCTGTACTGGACGCCGGCCGCCGCGCACCCGTCGCTGCCGCGCAGTGACGTGACGGGTGTCGCGCCGGGGACGCGTGACCTGGAGTCGGTGCTGTTCGGCCCCTCGGACACCCCGGACGGCACGGTGAACCTGTTCGGGGCGCTGCGCCGGGCGCTGGCCAAGACCGGTTACTCCGACCTCAAGGAGTTCCAGCGGGTCGGCCTGACCATCCGGCGCTGAGCCGGGCCGGTCACGGCTGGCGCGAGGCGTACACCACCACGTTGTCGCGGTAGGAGCGCACAGTCCGGTCGAAGCTGCCGCCGCAGGTGATCAGGCGCAGCGCCGCGCCGGGAACCGGGCCGTACACGGCGGCGGTCGGAAAGTTCGCCTTCGGGTACTGGCGCACGCCGTCGACCCGGAACGGCAGCTGACCACCGTCGGACATCCGCACGGTCACCACGTCGCCGGCCCGCAGCTCGCGCAGCCGGAAGAACACCGCCGGCCCGGCTCGGGAGTCGACGTGCCCGGCGATCACCGACGGCCCCGGGCGCCCGGGTACCGGGCCGCCGGTGAACCAGCCTGCCCTGGCGTAGTCCGACGGCACCTGGAGGCTGCCGTCGGGGTTGCGCCCGAGCGTGACCAGGGTTCGCTCGTCGACCCCGATGGCCGGGATCGCCAGGCCGACCGGCACCGGGCCGACCGGCACCGGGCCGACCGCGTCGGCGCGCACCGGTGTGCCGGCTATGCGCGCGCCGGTGGCGGTCGGCAGTGGCTGACCCGCCGCGGTGCCGGCCGCGCGCGACCGGTTCGGTTCGTCGAGCAGCCAGGCGACCGCGATCCCGTGCGCCAGGCAGGTGAGGACCAGCAAGGTCGCGGCCACGTACTCGGCAACGCCCCCGGACCGGCGCAGGAGCAGCCGCAGCCGCAGTCGGTACCCGAGGTGGTGCCGGGCGTGGTGGCGGCTGGGGCGGGTCCTGGTGGCCCTAGACACCCGACCTCCGGCGGGCCCTCGGCACCCACACCGTCAGCGACCCGACGACCAGCCCGACGACGAGCACCGGGATCAGCGGGAAGGAACCGGGTGCGGTGCCACCACCGCCGGTCTCCGCGCCACCGGCCGGGGCGCTGGCGGTGCCGACGGCGTCCGGCAGCTCGGTCAGGGCGAGCCCGCCGGCCTTGTGCACCACAACGACGGTGCACACCGAGGCCGACCGCACGTCCATGGTGGCCGGTGTCACGCTGTCACCGGAGCGCAGGGCTACGTTCCAGTGCCCCTGCGGCAGCGTCACGTACTGGCCGGTGTCGCCGTACTTCAGCCCCGGGGCGAGGACGGGCCCACCGATGACGTTCACCTCGATGGCGTCCGGGTCGGGTGCCCCCTGCACCACCCGGACCTTGCCGGCACCGGCGGCGGGCGCACTCAGGTCGTCGGTGAGCATCTGGCCCCGGATAGTGCCGTCGGGCCCGTTCTCGAACACCAGCATGGTGTTCGCCGTGTTGGCCCTGACGTCGACGTTGGCGCTCAGCGCCGGCGGTGAGCTGGCCGGCGCGTCGGCCGGGCGCATGGACACAGAGTAGGTCCCCGGCGCCAGCGTCTGGTACGGCGTCACCGCGCCGTAGGCGGCCTGTCGGAAGGCCACCCGCTGCGGCAGGCCGAACAGGGACAGGTAGATGTCCACCGGTGGGGTCTTCGGCGAGAGGTGGCCGAGGCGGACCCAGCCGGACGGCGCGCCGGGTGCGGGCGCCGGCTTCGGGGCCGGCGCGGCCAGCGCGAGGGCCGGCGCGGTCAGCATGAGCACGGTTGCGACCAGGACAGCGACCGCGGCGGCCGGAGCGGAGCGGCGGACTCTTCCCGGAACGATCGGATGCTGGATCACGGTGCCGTCCTTTGGTGCGGTGCGGTGCGTTCGGTGTGCTGTGCTGGCCTCGGTCAGCGGGCGAGGAATGCCTCGAGCAGGTCCGGCGGGGCCAGCGGCGGATAGCGGACGAGCACGCCGGACGGGGTCACCGTCACGGCGTACGGGCGGAACGGGCCCAGCTGGGCCTCGAAGAAGGCGACGATGTGGCGCTGCGCATCGGCCGCCGGAACGCCGTCCGGCGGCGGGCCGTCCGGGGTGAGCAGCAGTTGGCGCAGCGGCCGGTCGGCGGCCTCGCCAGGTATCGGCGGCAGGGCCACCAGCCGCAACCGCTGGATGGACAGCAGCGCGCCCAGTGCGGACATCGCGGCGGGGTCGACCCGGCCGGCGCGCAGCTCGGCGGTGACCTCCGGATCGGCGCGGAGCTGCGGTGAGGTGGCCAGCGCGGCGCCGGCGGCACGGCGGGCGTCCAGCTCGCGGGCCGGGTCGGACCCCATCGCCGCGGTGGTGCGTACCTCGATCCGGTCCGGTGCGTCGGTCGGGCCGAACTCGGCGATCAGGACGGCGGCCGGCGGTGTTGGCTCCGACGGGGTGGTCACCCACCAGTCCTGGTCGGCACAGGTGGCGGGCGGGGGCGGGCGCTGGCAGTCCGCCGCGCCGTTGATGGTCGGCCAGACGTCGGTGCCGGATATCAGCGCCACCCGGCTGCGGGGATCGGTGCGGACCTGCCCCGGGTTCGGCACGTTGTCCCGCAGCCACGCTCTCGCCCAGGTGGTGGGCGGCGGCGTGGTCGCCTTCGGCAGCTGCGCGAGGTTGGCCGCCCAGACCAGTGCGAACAGGCCGGTCAGCCCGGCCGGCGCGAGCTTGGGCAGGCGGGGCCGCCACCGGTCCAGCCAGCTCGGGCGGGGCCGCCACCGGTCCAGCCAGCTCGGGCGGGTGCTGGCCGTCGTGGTGGCCCCGCGCTCGTGGATCCGGTCCAGCCGCTCCCGGGCCACCGCGACGGCCAGCACCGCCGCCAGCGGGACGGCCAGCGCCGCCGAGGCATCCAGTACCGGCGCCAGCACCGCGACCCCGAGCACCCCGACGGCCAGTGGCCGCTGCCGGTGCGACCGCAGCGCGGCCAGCGCCACGACCAGCGCTACGACCGGGGTGACCGGGTCGCGGCCCAGCCAGCCCGGCGCGAACCACTCGGCCGTGCCGCTCGGCCCGAACCAGTCGGCCGGCCCGGTCGTCACGGCCAACCCGCTGGCCAGTGCCGCGGTACCCAACCCGACCGCGGTGAGCACGGCACCGGTCAGCAACGCGGGGCGCCTCGGGTCGCCCTGGCGGGCGCTGAGCAGCAGTACCGAGGGCAGCAATGCGATCGCGACCGGCGCCGTGAGGATCGCCACCGTCAGGTAACCGGTGATCGCGAGGTCCACCCGCAGCGCCGCGTGGCCGACCCGGGGGATGCCGGTCGCCAGCACCAGCGCGGCCAGCGACCAGAGCAGCGCCAGGCTCTCCGGTGCCGCGACCCGGGCCGTCCCGATCGCTACCGGGCACAACGCCAACAGCGCGACCGCGACGACAGACCAACGCCAACCGGCCCCGACCCGGCCGGCCAGCGCCCAGACCAGCAGCCCGGCCAGCACCCAGAGCAGCGGGCCGCTCTCCCGCACGGCGCCGAGCGCGCTGGGGGCCCGCCGCCACGCGCCGGTGCCCGAGGTGATCGCGGCGAACTGCGGGGTGGCCAGCGACATCAGCTTGACCGGCAGCGCGCCGAGCTGGCTGCCGATCCAGGCTCCGGTCCGGCTCAGTGTCACCACCCCGGTGACCAGCGCGGCTTCCCGGTCAGTTGGTTCCGGGGTGTCGTAGAGCGCCACCGCGCGCAGTGCGGCACCGGTGCCGAGGGTCGCGGTCAGGGCGCCCCAACGCAGCGCGGCGACCCTGGCCGGCGGCCGCGACCCGGCGCCGCGGCGGAGCCGGTGGGTGCGGGTGCCGCGGTGTGGCACCGCGTGGGTGGGCCGGCCGTTGCGGGCGGCGTGCGACGGTCGCGAGCGACGGTACGGGACACGGAGCGCGGACAACCGCGACGCCACGAGGCCCGCCGCCCGGTCGGTCGTCGGAGCGTCGGCGGCCTCGCCGTGGCCGTCGCGATCGTCGCGATCGGTCGCCCCGCGAGCGGCCTGATGGGGGAGCCAGCGTGCTCCAGTTGGCCGGTTCAACAAGGCCGCCTTCTTGACTACTTAGTGTAATCAATAACTTGGCCAGGTTAGTCTTCCAGGTGACACTCACCAGGCTGCATTCGGTCTAACTTGGACGCACTGCTACGGACGGTGTCGTGAGTTCGGCCATCTGGGTGTGTCGCGTGGGGGCCGCCGGCGGGGTCCTAGTGTCAGGGCGCTAGTCGCTGGCCGCCTGGATGCAGTCCGATATCTCGCCGGCCAGTCGCACGTCGAGCGCGGTGATGCCACCGGCGGAGTGGGTCGAGCAGCGGAACGTGAGAGTGCGCCAGCGGATGTCGATATCCGGGTGGTGGTCGGCACGTTCGGCCAGTTCGGCCACCCGGTCCACCACCGCGATGGCGGCCGGGAAGCTGGGCAGCTTGGCGGTCCGGACCAGGGTGTCGCCGTCCCGCTCCCAGTCGGGCAGCTCCCGCAGTGCCTCGGTGACGGCGGTGTCGTCGAGCAGATCAGCCATGGGGGCATGGTCCCGCATCCGGGCGCCGTTCGCCGAGGCACTTGTTGCACCGGCCGGCCGCCGAGTTCAACCTGAGTCGCCCGCGGACCATGATCGAACCAGAACTGTGTTGAGTTGACCATGAAAACCGCATCGAGGAACGGGGGATGCGGCGCGCAGCGGAAGCTGCGGCAAGGAACGGGGGGTGCGGCGGACAGCGGAGGCTCGGTGGTCAGGACTCGCGGCGCCGGGTGGCGGCCACCGCGACCGCCAGGCCGACCACCAGGTAGCCGGCCCCGACCAGCGTGCTGTGCACCAGCCCGTCGGTCGGCACCGGATCGCGCAGCAGGTCGACGAGCGAGGACCAGCCGCTGGTCAGCATTACCGGGCGCAGCCAGTTCAGGGACGGGATCGCGTCGAGCACGCCGAACACGAGTGCCCCGCCGAGCACGGTGGCCAGCACCACCAGCGGGTGGTCGGTCAGCGCGGAGACGGCCAGTGCCACCGCGCCGACGGCGGCGATCTGCAGCAGCGTCCAGCCGGCGGCCAGCGCCACCCTGGCCAGCGCGGAACCGAGGCCGACCGACGTGCCGGACAGGGTGAGCATCGTTCCCCCACCGCCGACGATGCACACCCCGGCCAACAGCCCGACCACGGTGACCGCCGCGACCTCCAGCACCGCAACCGTGAGCACTCCGAAGGCCTTGATCCCCACCAGCCTGGGCCGACTCACCGGGGCCAGCAGCAGCCCGCGCAGGGTGCCGTGCGCCGCCTCACCGGCCAGCGCGTCGGCCGCCGCGATACAGATGCCGAGCGGCAGCAGCAGGATCAGCGCCACCCGCAGCGCGGTGACCGGCAGCATCAGTCCGTTCGCGGTCACCGCCGCGATCAGCCCCGGCCCTGGCCCCGGCGCGCCGGACAGCGCATCGCCGGCCGAGCCGAGGGTGGTCACCCCGATCGCGATCAGCAGCGGGACCAGCGCGAGCACCCCGAGGGTCACCAGCGTCCGGGGTCGGCGCAGCTCGGTGCGCAACTCGGTGCGCAGCAGCCGCAACAGCGGCGCGGCCGCCGCCCCACCGCTGGCCGCCCCACCGCTGGCCGCCCCACCGCTGGCCGAACCGCCGCGCCGGCGACCCGAGCGGCGGCTGGCCCGCTCCGCGGGGGCGGTCACCCGGGCTCCCCGCGGACGCTCGCCGACCGCGTCCGCCCTGCCACGGTGGCCTGAGCCGGCTCGGTCACGCATTCTCCTCGGTGAGCTGGACGAACAGCTCCTCCAGCCCGGTGCGCCTGCGGCGGGCCTCGGCGACCGGCACGCCGGCCTGCACCAGGGTGCTGAGCACCAGCTCCGGCGGCGTCTCGGCCAGGTCGGCGATCACCAGGCCGCGCTCGGTGTAGCCGGGGATGCGCGCGGTGCGCAGGGCGGCCAGTGCGGCGTTCGGCTGGCTGGTGTGGATCTGCAGCGCCGGGCCGTCGGCCTCGAGCAGCTCGGCCAGCTCGCCGGTGGCGACCACCGCGCCGGCGGCCAGCACCGCCACGTGGGTGCAGGTCTCCTCGACCTCGCTGAGCAGGTGCGAGGACAGCAGCACGGTGCTGCCGGCGGCGTGCAGCTCGGAGATCAGCCGCCGGACGTCCCGGGTGCCGGCCGGGTCCAGCCCGTTCGTCGGCTCGTCCAGCACGACGAGTTTGCGCGGCGCCAGCAGTACCGCGGCCAACCCGAGGCGGTGCTTCATGCCGAGCGAGTAGGCGCGGTACGGGCGGTCGCCGCCGGCCGCGCCACCCAGCCCCACCCGGGACAGCGCCGCGCCGACCGACTCCGCGATGGCGGCGGTGGCCAGCAGCGGTTCGGCCGCCGCGTAGCGGGCCAGGTTGTCCCGCCCGGACAGGAAGGGCACGAAGCCTGGGCCCTCCACCAGCGCGCCGACGTGCGGCAGTGCTCGCGCCGCGCCCGCCGGCATCGGCTGTCCGAGCAGCTCCACACTGCCCCCGGTCGGCCGGGACAGCCCGAGCAGCAGCCGCAGCATCGTGGTCTTGCCGGAGCCGTTCGGGCCGAGCAGGCCGAGTACCGAGCCGGTGGGTACGTCCAGGTCCACCGCGTCCAGCGCCACGGTCCGCCGGTACACCTTGCGCAGCGCGCGGACCCGGGCCGCCGGTGGTGTCGGCAGCCGGTCCGGCGGGCCGGGCAGTGCCGTCGGTTCGCTGTGTGCCGGGTCGCCGCCCCGGGCGACGATCGTGCTGCCGGCCTGATCGGGCCTGCTCATCGGGTCAGCGCCTCGGTGAGCACCTGGGCCGGCACCGCGCCGGTCGCCAGCCGTCCGTCCGTGGTGATCACCGTGTTGCCGATCGGTGTACTGACCAGCCGCCCCTGGCCCCACGGGCCGCTGATCGGGCTGCTGATCCGCCGCAGCAGATCCACCGCGCCGGTCTGCCGGGGTCGGTTGCCCGCGCCCGGTCCGCTGGCGGCGCCGGTCAGCCTGGTCGCGGGGCGCACCCTGCTCAGCAGCACGGTGTCCCAGCCCCGCCCGATCAATGCCGAGCCGCCCAGGTCCGTGCCGTCAACCGCGCTCGTGCCGTCAACCGCGCTCGGTCCGACAGCGCTCGGTCCGACAGCGCTCGGTCCGACAGCGCTCGGTCCGACAGCGCTCGGCCCGACAGCACTCGGGTCGCTCGGGTTCGCCGCGCCAGCCGAAGGTTGGATCTGAGCCGGGTCGGCCGGCCGGGGCGCCATCCGCTGGACCTGCACCCCGGGAGCCGGGGTGAAGGCGAACAGGGCGGGGTCCTGCGCGCCGAAGCTGATCTCGCTGAAGCCGATCCGCAGCGCGGGCTCGGTGGAGCCGTTCGCCAGCACTGACACCTCCAGCGGCAGCCGGGTCTGCCCATCCACCGCGACCCGGACCTCACGCAGCAGCGTCCGTTCGGTCGGGACCGGATCGAGTACCAGTTGGTAGGCCGCCCGGTCGGCCACCATCGCGGTCGGGTCGACCCGCACCGTGCTGTCCCGTCGCAGCATCGCAAGAACCGCGACCGCCACATCCACCGGGCTTCCCATCATCCCGCCGTCCATCCCGCCGACCTGAGCCCTCCGGGTGCCGCCCCGGGCCTGGCGGAACGGGTTGGTGCCCAGCGCGGGCAGGGTCGGCAGCCCGGAGAGCTCGGTCAGCTCCGGCATCGCGGGCAGCCGCTGTGGCCTCGGCTCGGGCGGACCGGACGGGGTGCGAATCACCGATCGTGTGGCTGAGTTCCACAGCCACACGTCCGTGCCGTCGTCCACGAGGGTGCGCTCGCCGTCCGGCTCGGGCAGTGACATCCGCCGCCGGCCGTGATCGTCGGACCACAGCCGGGCGGTCCGCACCCCGCCGCCGGACTGGGTGAGACCGGGCAGTCCCAGCCGGGAGTCGAGCTCAACGGTGCCGGCGAGCGCACCCGGGTTGGCCTGGGAAATTGAGGCGATCAGCTGGTCCGCGGTCACCGGCGGCAGCGCCCCGGGTGTCGATACCGGGGCAGGGTTCGCCAGCTCGACCGCCACTATCGCGACGAGCGCGACCGCGGTGGCGCACGACAGCGCCAGCGCCAGTCTGCCCGTTTGCATGCGGCAAGGGTGAACCATGTGCTCTGAGAACGCCCTGAGAGATTGTGATCTCGTTGAGAGCTTCTCCGCGTAGCGTCTTAGTTGATGCCTAGAGTGCTGGTGGTCGACGATGAGGCCGGGGTGCGTACTGCCCTCGGCCGTGGCCTCACGGCCGAAGGTTTGGACGTGGTCACGGCGGCCGACGGCCCCACCGCCTTGCGTGCCGCGTTGACAGGCAGCTTCGACCTGATCCTGTTGGACATCATCATCCCCGGCCTGTCCGGCTACCGGGTGCTCGAGCAGCTGCGCAATGAAGGCGTGGACACCCCGGTACTGCTGATCTCGGCCAAGGACGGCGAGGTCGACCAGGCCGACGGGCTCGACCTCGGTGCGGACGGGTACCTGGTCAAGCCGTTCTCCTTCATGGTGCTGGTGGCCCAGGTGCGGGCACTGCTGCGCCGCAGGGAGGCCGAGCGCGGCCAGTCCGGGCGGCGGCTGCGCCTCGGTGAGCTGATGGTGGACCCGGCGACCAAGCAGGTGAGCTGGTCCGGCCGCCCGGTGGAGCTGAGCCCCCGGGAGTTCGCGGTGCTCTACGCGCTGGCCAGCCGGCCGGACACGGTGCTGAGCAAGGACGAGCTGCTGCGGCTGGCGTGGGGCGGCGAGCAGGCGGCGAGCCGCAACGCCGTCGAGGTTTACGTCGGCTACCTGCGCCGTAAACTGCAGGCTGTGGGCGCCGGACATCTGCTGCGCACTGTGCGCGGCCACGGTTACCGGGTGGGAGCCTCGGGGTGAACACGCCGGCGGCTCTCGCCGGCTGGTGGGCACGTCGAAGTCTCCGGGTTCGGATCACGATCGCGGTCGGCGGCGTTGCCATGTTCGCGATCGGTGCGTTGGCCTGGCTGGCCACCGGGCTGGTCGGCATCACCATCACCGGCGCTGTGGACGTCGAGCTCGCCAGGGTCGCCGCCAGCGCCACCGGTCAGCTCTCCGCGGGTGTGCCAGAGGACTCCGTAGTGCCCGCTGACGACTCCGTGGACGGTGTGTCCGAGCGCATCGTGGTCCGGGTGACCGACACGGCCGGGCGGCCGCTGGACGGCTCCTCACCGCTTCCGCTGGACGCCGCGCTGGTGCGCCGGCTGGCCAGTGGTGACGCGATCACCGTGGACGAACCGGAAGGCCCGACGCGCTGGCTCGGCGTGGTGGCCATCGCACCGAACGGCTCGCCGCGCCTGGTTCTGGCCGCCGCCCACCTGGTCGGCTACTCCTCGGTGCTGCGTCGGGGCGCGATCGGCCTCGGCCTTGCCGCCCTGCTCGCCGGGGTCGGGGTGGCGCTGGCGGCCTGGACCGCGGTCGGGCTGGCGCTGCGCCCGGTGGACCGGATGCGGGCCGCCGCGATCAGCCTGCCGCCGGGGGAGCGGCTGCCGCTGCCGCCGGCCAAGGACGAGCTGCACTCGCTGGCCGAGGAGATCAACGAGCTGTTGGCCCGCCGGGACAACGCCTCGGCCCGGCTGGCGCGCTTCACCGGTGACGCGGCGCACGAGCTGCGCTCGCCGGTGGCGGCTATCCGGGCGCAGGCCGAGGTCGCCGTGTTCCACCCCGACCCGGCGCTGGCCGAGGAGACACTGCGCTCGGTGGCCACCGAGGCCGCCCGGCTGTCCGAGCTGCTCTCCGACCTGCTCGCGCTGGCCCGCGCGGACGCCGGCGCCCGTCCGCCCGCAACCCCGGTGGACATGGTGGCCGAGGCCCGCAAGGCGATCGCCAGGGCCGAGCTGGCGGCGGAGGTGGCCGCGGCCGAGGCCGAGCATGCGGCGAGCCAGAACGGGCACCGGTCGGAGCTCCTGGGCCAGTCGGCGCACGGCGGCGGACGGGTCCGGGGCGAGCTGGTCGAGGCCGAGGCCTTCTCCTCGGTGGAGGCCGAGGGCCCGCCGAGGGGTCCCTCGACGGATTCGCTCCCGGCGACGGACCCGGACCCGGACCCGGACCTGGACTCGGACCCCGACCTTGACCCGGACCTCGACCCGCACCTTGACCCGGACCTCGACCCGGACCTCGACCCGGACCTCGACCTGGACCTCGACCTGGACCCAGATCTGGACCGGGACCTGGACCCGGAGGACGGTCTCGGGTCACCGGTGCCGCTGGCGCCGGCGATCACGCTCACCGCACCGGTCCGGGTACTGGCCGCCGCCTCACCCGGCGAGGTGGGACTGGTGCTGGACAACCTGCTGGCCAACGCGCGGCGCTATGCCACGAGCCGGGTGTGGGTGTCGGTGCTGCCGGCGGGGCGGACTGTGCGGCTCGTGGTGGACGACGACGGCCCGGGGGTGCCGGAGGCGGACCGGCGGCGGGTGTTCGACCGGTTCACCCGCCTCGAGGCGGACCGGGGCGGCGTGAGCGGCGGCGCCGGGCTGGGACTGGCGCTGGTCATGGCGCTGGTGAGCGGGCGGGGCGGTGTGGTGCGGATGGCCGCGAGCCCGGATGGCGGCGCCCGGGTGGAGGCGCGTTGGCCGTCGGCCGCGCCACCGGCCGACCCGACGTGACCCGGTGAGCCAGAACGGCCCGGCGCGGGTCGTGGTCGGCGCGGCGATCGTGCGGGACGGCCGGCTGCTGGCGCAGCGCAGGGCCACGCCCGCCGAGCTGGCCGGGCGCTGGGAGCTGCCCGGCGGCCGGGTGGAGCGGGGCGAGTCGGAGGCGGCCGCGCTGCGCAGGGAATGCCGGGAGGAGCTCGGCGCGTTGATAACGGTGTTGGACCGAATCGGCGGTGACGTAGAGTTGCCCGGATCGAGCGGCTCGGTACTGCGGATCTACGCGGCAACTGTGTCGAACGGCTCACCTGAGCCGCGCGCGGTGGAGCACGCCGGGCTGCGCTGGGTGAGCGGGGCAGAGCTGCCCCGGCTCAACTGGCTGGATGCGGACCGTATCCTGCTACCAGAACTGGCCCGTCTGCTGCGCTAAACCCGCGCTGGGCGTGACCAGCGTCGTAGTCGGCGACCGGCCGACCCGAGGTATCCTTGAGATACCGCCCCTTGACTCTCAGGAGTACCCGCGTGCCCACCCAGGCTTTGGATCGTCCTAGTGCCGCACTGCGCACCGACCTGCGCAACGTGGCCATCGTGGCGCACGTGGACCACGGCAAGACCACCCTCGTCGACGCGATGCTGCGCCAGTCCGGCGCGTTCGGCGAGCGCAGCGAGCCGCAGGACCGGGTCATGGACTCGGGCGACCTGGAGCGTGAGAAGGGCATCACGATCCTGGCCAAGAACACCGCGGTCAGCTGGCGGGACATGACGATCAACGTCATCGACACCCCCGGCCACGCCGACTTCGGCGGCGAGGTGGAGCGCGGGCTCGCCATGGTCGACGGCGTGCTGCTGCTGGTGGACGCCAGTGAGGGCCCGCTGCCGCAGACCCGGTTCGTGCTGCGCAAGGCACTCACCTCGCACCTGCCGGTCGTCCTGGTGGTCAACAAGACCGACCGCGCCGACGCCCGCTGTGCCGAGGTGGTCGACGAGTCGCTCGAGCTGCTGCTGGAGCTGGCCGACGAGCTGGAGCTGGGCGAAGAGGTCACCTCCGGCCTGCTCGACCTGCCGGTGGTCTACGCGAGCGCCCGGGCCGGCAAGGCCAGCCGGGAGCGCCCGGTGGACGGCACCGTGCCGGACGCGGAAGACCTGACGGCGCTGTTCGAGGTGCTGATCAAGGCCGTGCCGGCGCCGGTCGACGACTCCGACGCCCCGCTGCAGGCGCACGTCACCAACCTGGATGCGAGCACCTACCTGGGCCGGATCGGGCTCTGCCGGATCCGCGCCGGGCGGCTGCACCGCGGCCAGACGGTGTCCTGGTGCCGTGAGGACGGCACCGTCCAGAACGTCAAGATCACCGAGCTGCTCCGCACCGAGGCGCTGACCCGGGTGCCCGCCGAGTCCGCCGACGCCGGCGACATCGTGGCCGTGGCGGGCATCCCGGAGCTGATGATCGGCGACACGCTCTGCGACCTGGACAACCCGCTGCCGCTGCCGCGCATCGAGGTGGACCAGCCGGCCATCTCGGTCACCATCGGCACCAACACCTCGCCGCTGGCCGGCCGTGACCCGCACCCCGGGGCCAAGCTCACCGCGCGGCTGGTGCGCAACCGGCTGGACGCCGAGCTGGTCGGCAACGTCAGCATCAAGGTGCTGCCGACCGAGCGCCCGGACGCCTGGGAGGTCCAGGGCCGTGGCGAGCTGGCGCTGGCCATCCTGGTGGAGCAGATGCGCCGGGAGGGCTTCGAGCTCACCGTCGGCAAGCCCGAGGTGGTCACCAAGGTCGTCGACGGCAAGGTGCACGAGCCGTACGAGCGGCTGTCCATCGACGTGCCCACCGAGCACCTCGGCGTGATCACCCAGCTGCTCGCCGCGCGCAAGGGCGAGCTGATCCAGATGACCCACGGCGAGCTGCGGGTCCGGCTGGACTACACGGTTCCGTCGCGGGGCCTGATCGGCTTCCGGACCGAGTTCCTGACCCAGACCCGAGGCTCGGGGATCATGAACCACGTGTTCGACGGCTACCGGCCGTGGGTCGGCGAGCTGCGCACCCGGCGCACCGGGTCGCTGGTCTCGGACCGCTCCGGCCCGGTGACCACCTACGCCCTCATGCAGCTGGCCGACCGAGGCACCATGTTCGTCGCGCCCACCACGCTGGTCTACAACGGCATGGTGATCGGCGAGCACACCCGCAGCGACGACCTGGACGTCAACATCACCAGGGAGAAGAAGCTCACCAACGTGCGCAGCTCGACCGGTGACGAGCTGGAGCGGCTCACCCCGCCGACCGTGCTCAACCTGGAGCAGGCGCTGGAGTTCTGCGCGCCGGACGAGTGCGTCGAGGTCACCCCGGAGTCGGTCCGGGTGCGCAAGGTCGAGCTGGACTCGCACCTGCGGGCGCGCTCGAGGTCCCGGAGCAAGGCCGCCCAGTAGTCCGTCCCGGCAGGGCCCTTCTGACAGGACACCGACCAGCGGGTCGGCCACCGCACCAGCCACCCCGACCGCCCCAGCGAGCACCCCTCGCCGGGGCGGTCGAGTGCTTTGGGAGGATGACCTTCCGCGGTTTGAGGAGGTCTTTCGGTGCCACGAGCTGGTCTCGCGCCGCGGTGGCTGCTGCTCGTGATGCCGCTCCTCACCGCGCTGGCACTCCTCGCCGGGTGTTCGACCGCGCTGCCGCCGCAGGCCCAGCCGGTCGCGCCGCCCCCGCCGCCGGCCAACCCGGTCGGTCCGGACCTCGGCAAGCAGCTGACGGTCGCCGTGGACGACCTGGGCACCGGGTTCAACCCGCACCTCATCTCCGACCTGTCGCCGGTGTCCACCGAGGTGGCCTCGCTGGTGCTGCCGTCGGTGTTCCGCCCTGGCCCCGGCGGTGACCCGCAGCTCGACACCACGGTGGCGACCAGCGCGAAGGTCACCGCGACCGCGCCGTTCACGGTCAGCTACGAGCTCAACCTGGGCGCGTCCTGGTCGGACAACGCACCGATCGCCGCCGAGGACTTCGTCTACCTGTGGCAGCGGATGCGCGCCGACCCGGGTGTGGTGGACGCCGCCGGCTACCGGTTGATCACCGACGTGCGCTCGCGGGCCGGCGGCAAGGCCGTCGATGTGGTGTTCGCGCAGAACTACCCGGCGTGGCAGCGGCTGTTCAACAACCTGCTGCCGGCGCACCTGCTCAAGGACGCGCCACGGGGCTTCGGCACCGCGCTGAGCGACAGCATCCCGGTCTCCGGCGGCCCGTTCCAGGTGACCGCGCTGGACCGGGCCAGGGGCCAGCTGGTGTTGGCCCGCAACGACCACTACTGGGTCAACCCGCCGGTGCTGGACACCTTGTTGATCCGCCGGATCGACCCGACCGGCCTGCTGGACGGGCTGCGTACCGGCGAGCTGCCGGTGGCCCACCTGTGGCCGGACCAGCCGACCCTGAGCGCGGTGGCCCAGCTGGGGTCACGGGTGCGGATCCAGCCGGTGGCGCAGCCGATGGTCGTGCAGCTGGGCATGCGGACCGACCAGGGGGTGCTGACCGACGTACGGCTGCGGCAGGCGGTCGGCGCGCTGCTCAACCGGGATGCGCTGATCGCGGTCGGCACCTCGAACGGGGTCGGCGGGGTCCGGGACGACGCCCAGCTGTACGCCCCGTCCCAGCCCGGCTACCACTCCACCGCGCCGGCCGGTGCGCCGATCCACCCGGATGCCGGGCTGGCCAACCAGCTGCTCACCTCGGCCGGCTACCAGCGCGGTGCGCAGGGCCGCTGGACACTGCACGGCGCGCCGCTGCGGGTGACCGTCGGAGTCCCGGCCGACCGCCCCCGGTTCCTGGCCATCGCGCAGGAGGTGGTCAAGGAGCTCAACGCGGCAGGGGTGGACGCCCAGCTGGTCACCGCGCCCGGCACCGCGCTGTTCACCGACCCGACCGTGGTGCCGACGCCGCCCAGCCTGGCCGCCAGCGCGAGCGCCAGCCCGAGTCC
The DNA here is from genome assembly GCF_052566575.1 of Pseudonocardia sp. Cha107L01. Classification (NCBI taxonomy): domain Bacteria; kingdom Bacillati; phylum Actinomycetota; class Actinomycetes; order Pseudonocardiales; family Pseudonocardiaceae; genus Pseudonocardia; species Pseudonocardia sp. Cha107L01. Next base: position 37,443 of record NZ_CP199579.1, on the reverse strand, counting down.
CAGCCCCGGCCCGCTGACCGGGCCGCCGCTGCCGCCCGGTCCGCCCGGGGTGGTCCGACCCGGCCACGGCACGCACGGCGGTCCCGGGCTCCCGGCGGCCGCGCCGGCGCACCCCGCGGCTGTGCCGCCCGCCCCCGCTCCGCTCACGCCCCGGGCTGCCCCCGCCGCGGCGCACCCCGCGGCCGCGCCGCCCGCCGAGGGCCAGCCGGTAGCCACCGCGAGCGCGCCGGCGCCGGGCCAGGCACCTGGCGCCGGCCCGTCCGCCAGTCCGACGGCGTCCAGCTCCGCGCCGCCGGCCGCCCCACCGACACCGGTCGGCGTGGTGGTGGACCTGACCGTGATGCCCAGGGCGGTCGGCGCCGACCTGGCGAGCACGGCGTCGTCGAACTACGGCTGCCCGCCAGGGATGGCCGGGGTCGCCCAGCCGGCGCGCAACTCCACCGGGTTCTGCCTCGCCACCCTGCAGCCGGTGCTGGACGCCACCCTGGGCGGTGCGCTGGCCCCCGCGGCGGCCGAGGCGGCCATCGAGTCCGTGCTGTGGCAGCAGCTGCCGGCGATCCCGCTCTTCCAGGCGGTCACCACGCTGGTCACCACCCCGAAGGGGGACCAGCTGACCGGGCACATCGGGCCCGGTCAGCTCACCACCGGCCCGTTCGTGACGGCGCCGAGCTGGCAGCCGGCCAACTAACGCCCCAACGCTCCAACTCATCAGTCGGCCGCGCGCCGGCCCAGCTTGAATGCGGCGCTGAGATAGTACTGATACGCCGGGCGCCCGGGTTTGGCCTGGCTACGCCGAAATGGTCAGTACTGGTTGTTACCAATGGATCACGACCGGCGCCAGGTCGTGACAAGTTGGCAAGTCATCCCTAACGTCCCTCCCAATATGTTGTGCGCGACAACAATGCGCCATCCGCCACACCCACAGGGGTGGCGATGGCATGGGGTCGCGGCCCCACCGAGGTAAGCATTGCGCCGCCGAACATGTGGCGCGACGGGCAGCACGGAAGGTTGCGGGTATGCGGGGAACGAGCACCGGGGTACTGCGCGGAGCAGCGCTGTCCAGGTCGGCGCTGTCCAGGTCCAGAGCTGGTACGGCCCTCCGGGGCCTTGCGTTGGCGGCGGTCGCGGCGCTGAGCCTGGCGGCCTGCTCCGCCGGGCCCGGCAGCGCCGGTGGCGGGGGCGGCGACGTCGACCAGCAACAGACCCTCAACCCGGGCACGATCGGCGGCGCCGATCAGCCGTACACCCGGCCGAAGGTGCCGGACATCGGCGAAGTCTCGGTCTCACTGGACGAGTCGTTCCAGGACTACAACAACAACACCGGCGCCGCGAACAGCCAGGCGAACCAGTACTTCAGTGAGCTGTTCTCGCCCTCGCCGTACTTCGTGGACAGCGACTTCAGCCTCAAGGTCGACAAGGACTACATGGAGTCGGTGACCGTGAAGTCCACCAGTCCGCAGGTGGTCGAGTGGAAGTGGCGACCGGACGCGGTCTGGTCGGACGGCGCCCCGGTCGGCTGCAAGGACATGTACCTGCTCTACCTGGCCGCGGTGAGCCCGGCCAAAGCCAGCGGCGGCTCGCAGGCCTTCGACTCCTCGCCAACCGGCTACAGCCAGATCTCCAAGTTCGAGTGCTCCCCGGACGGCAAGACGGTGACGGTCACCTTCGGCACCCCGCTCGCCGACTACCGGGGCCTGTGGTCGCAGGCGTGGCTCTCCGGCGGGCAGCTGCTGCCGGCGCACATCCTGGAGCAGCGCACCGGCATCCCGGACATCACCAAGCTCCCGCTGGACCGGGACACCCCGGAGGTGCAGAAGGCCGCACAGTTCTTCACCAAGAGCTGGGGCGACTTCGACGCCACGAACGACCTGTCCGCCGGGCCGTACATCCTGCAGAGCGCCACCCGCAACCAGCGGGCCGTGCTGGTGCGCAACCCCAAGTGGTGGGGCAACCCGGGTGGGCCCGCCAAGATCACCACCACCGCGGTGACCGACTCGCAGGCCATGGTTCAGCAGCTGCTGAACAAGGAGGTTCAGGTCATCGCACCGCAGGCCGACTCGACGGTCGCCGAGCAGGTGCGCGCCGGCGGCGACTTCAGCGTGTTCGCCCGAGGCGGCCAGACCTACGAGCACCTGGACTTCAACATGGGCCGGCCGCTGTTCCGCGACCACCCGGAGCTGCGCCACGCGGTCGCCGACTGTGTGAACCGGCAGGACATCGTGGACAAGCTGGTCAAGAGCGTCGACCCGAACGCCAAGCCCTTGGGTGCCTTCCTGATCAACCCGAACGAGGCCGGCTACCAGGACCACTACCCCGGGGTGGGTACCGGTGATGTGGCCGGGGCCAAGAAGCTGATGGAGGACGCCGGCTGGGCGCTCGGCCCGGACGGCATCTACGCCAAGGGCGGCCAGCGGGCCAGCTTCCGGGTCGGGCACAAGCTGGTGGACCGGCGTGGCCAGACGGTCCAGCTGATGCAGGCCAGCTGCAAGCCGGCCGGCATCGAGATGATCGACGCGGGCAACGAGGCGTTCAACGACCAGCAGCTGCCGGCCGGCGACTTCGACGCCGCGCTGTTCGCCTGGGTGGGCTCCTCGATCAAGTCGACCCTCACGCCGAACTACACCAGCAAGGCCAAGGGTGGCGTGGCGAACTACAACAACTACAGCAACCCGCAGGTCGACGACCTGCTGAGCAAGGCGAACACCCAGCTGGACTTCACCCAGCGCCTCGCCACCTTCAACCAGGCCGACGACATCATGGCCAAGGACATGCACAGCCTGCCGCTGTTCCAGCTGCCCGACTTCGCCTGCGCGGACCGGTCCTACTCGCCGATCAGCTATCTGAGTACCGGCGGCGCGTTGTGGAACGTGTTCGCCTGGACGAAATCGCTGTAGATGCTGCGCTACATCGTCCGGCGGGTGCTCGTCGCGATCCCGCTGCTGATCGTCGCGTCGATCCTGACCTTCGCGCTGACCACCGCGATGGGCGACCCGCTGTCGGAGTGGAAGTCACTGCGCCCGCGCAGCCCGGCGGAGGTCGCCTCGGAGTACCACCGGATCGGCTGGGACCGCTCACCGGAGCAGCGCTACATCGACTGGGCGGAGGGGTTCGTCACGGGTGACTGGGGCACCACGATCACCCCCGGCAGCGGCACTCTCGCGGTGCGCGGCGAGATCGGTCGCGCGCTGGGCGTGACGTTGAATCTGGTGATCGTCGCGGAGCTGCTTGCGCTGCTGATCGGCATGGCGGTCGGAGCGCTCGGTGCGGTGCGGCAGTACTCGCTGTTCGACTACGGGGCCACCGGGGTGGCGTTCGTGATGTTCTCCATGCCGTTGTTCTGTGTGGCGGTGATCCTCAAGTTCGGCGGGATCCAGCTCAACAACTGGCTGGAGAACCTCGGCCTGGGCCGCTGGATCATTACCGCCGGGCCACCGCAGAGCGGCTTCGGTGGTGGGTTCGGGCACCTGATCTACCAGTACACCGGGGCCTACGTACTGCCGGTGCTGTCGCTGATCGCGATCCAGTTCGCACTGTTCAGCCGGTACCAGCGGGCCTCCATGCTGGACGCGCTGAACGCCGACTACGTGCGCACCGCGCGCGCGAAGGGGCTCAGCTCGGCGCGGGTGGTGATCCGGCACGCGCTGCGCAACGGTCTGATCCCGGTGGTGACCGTGTTCGCGCTCGACCTGAGCCTGCTGGTCGGCGGCGCGGTGATCACCGAGACGGTGTTCGGCTGGCGCGGCATGGGCGCGCTCATCGTGGATGCGATCACCAAGCGGGAACCCTGGATGGTGCAGGGCTGGATGATGGTCACCGCAATCGTGATCATCGGCGCCAACCTGATCGCAGACCTGGTCTACGCCTACCTAGACCCGAGGATTCGCCTTGGTTGACCTCAGCTCACCTCCCAGCACAGCCGCCGGCTTCGCCGAGGTCGAGGCGCGCGCGCAGTGGCGCACCGTGCTGCGCCGGTTCCTCCGGCACCGGGCGGCGGTGGCCGGCCTGGCGATGTTCGTGCTGCTGTTGCTGTTCGCGTTCGTCGGCCCGCTGCTGTGGACCCAGGACCTTGGTGCCGGAGGCGCGGCGAAGGTCGCTCCGAGCTCCGGGCACCCGTTCGGCACCGACCGGATCGGGCACGACATGCTCGCTTCGGTGATCTCCGGCACCCGGCTGTCCCTGCAGATCGCGCTGGTCGTCGCGCTGGTGGCCACCGTGCTCGGGGTCGTGCTCGGCGCGATGGCCGGCTACTTGCGCGGCTGGGTGGACGGGGTGATCGGCCGGGTGATCGACCTGATGCTGTGCATCCCGGCGCTGGTGGTCACCGCCGTGTTGGCGCGGCACACCTTCACCCTCGCGCCGTCCGCACAGAACTCGAGCAACTGGCTTACCGTGGCGCTGATCCTGGCGCTGTTCACCTCGTGGTTCCCGATCGCCCGGACGATGCGCGGCATGGTGCTCTCGCTGCGGGAGAAGGAGTTCGTCGAGGCGGCTCGGGCGCTCGGCGCGTCCACCTGGCGGATCGTGGCCCGGCACATCCTGCCGAACACGATCGACGTGATCATCGTCAACGCGACCGTGACGGTGGCCCAGGCGGTGCTGCTGGAGTCCGCGCTGTCCTTCATCGGCCTCGGGGTGCACCGCCCGGACGCCTCGCTCGGGCTGCTGATCAACGAGAACAAGAACGAGCTGGCCACGCTGCCCTGGCTGTTCTGGTTTCCGTTCGTGTTCATCGTGTTGATCTCCCTCTCGGTGAACTTCATAGGAGACGGGCTCCGGGACGCGTTCGACCCCCGGCAACGGAAGGTCCGGGCATGACCGAGCAACCGGCACCGGGCGTGAGCGAGCAGTCCGTGAGCGAGAAGCCCGTGAGGGAGAAGGCACAGCCGTTGCTGGCGGTGGAGGACCTCTCGGTGGAGTTCGGCACCGACGACGGCCTGGTCCGCGCGGTACGCGGGGTGACGTTCGAGCTGGCGCCCGGCGAGGTGCTCGGCATCGTCGGCGAGTCCGGCTGCGGCAAGTCGGTGACCGCGGCGGCGATGATGGGGCTGCTGCCACGCAACGCCCGGGTGCACGGGTCGATCAGGTTCGGAGGCCAAGAGCTGGTCGGGGCCGCCCCGGAGGCCCTGCGCGCGCTGCGCGGGAGCCGGATCTCGATGATCTTCCAGGATCCGATGACCTCGCTGAACCCGGTGTACACGGTGGGCTGGCAGCTGGCCGAGGCGTATCAGGCGCACCACCGGGTGCCGGGCAAGCAGGCGCGGGCCAAGGCCGTCGAGGCGCTCGAGGCGGTCGGCATCCCACAGCCGGACCGCCGCGCCAAGCAGTATCCGCATGAGTTCTCCGGCGGTATGCGGCAGCGGGCCATGATTGCGATGGCGATCATCAACGAGCCCGAGCTGATCATCGCCGACGAACCCACCACGGCGCTGGACGTGACCGTGCAGGCCCAGATCCTGGAGACCCTGGTCAAGATCTCCACCGATGTCGGCGCCGCCATCATGCTGATCACGCACGACCTCGGCGTGGTGGCCGGCGTGGCGGACCGGGTGCAGGTGATGTACGGCGGCACCGTGGTGGAGGCAGCCGGGGTGGAGGAGTTGTTCGCGCACCCTCGGATGCCCTACACCGTCGGGCTGCTCGGTTCGGTGCCGCACCCGGAGCTGATCGGCCGCCCGCTCACCCCGATCCACGGGGCGCCGCCGTCACCGCTGCACCTGCCGCCCGGCTGCACGTTCGGGCCGCGCTGCCCGCTGGTGGCCGAGCAGTGCCGGGAGTCCGAGCCGGAGCTGGTCACCATCGGCGCCGCGGCGGAGGCACACGCGACGCGCTGCCACCGGTGGTCCGAGCTGAGCGGCGACCAGTCCGCCCGGCGGATGTTCTCGCACGCCGAGATCGGGCTGCACGAGGACCCGGCGGCCGACCTGGTGGAGGAGCAGTGACCGGAGTTGCGCCGGACGACGTGGCGGTGGCGACCGAGCCATTGCTGTCGGTCCGCGACCTGGTGAAGGACTTCCCGGTGCGCGGCGGCGGGATCATCCCGAGGACGGTGGGGCAGGTACGGGCGGTGGCCGGGGTCTCCATGGACCTGCGGCCGGGGGAGACCCTTGGTCTGGTCGGCGAGTCCGGTTGCGGCAAGTCCACCGTCGGGCGGTGTCTGCTGCGGCTGCACGAGCCGACCTCGGGTTCGGTGCGGTTCGGCGGCGAGGAGCTGACCACGGCGTCGTCGCGCCGGATGCGTGCGCTGCGCCGGGAGATCCAGATCGTCTTCCAGGACCCGTACGCCTCGCTGAACCCGCGCTGGACGGTGAACCAGATCGTCGCCGAGCCGTTCGCGATCCACCACCCTGACGAGGGCGACGCCCAGGCGAAGGTCGACGACCTGCTGGAGACCGTCGGGCTGAACCCGGAGCACCGCAACCGCTACCCGCACGAGTTCTCCGGCGGCCAGCGCCAGCGCATCGGCATCGCCAGGGCGTTGGCGCTCGGGCCCCGGCTGGTGGTGCTCGACGAGCCGGTGTCCGCGCTGGACGTGTCGGTGCAGGCCGGCGTGGTGAACCTGCTGGCCGAGCTGCGCGAGCGGCTCGGGGTGGCGTACCTGTTCATCGCGCACAACCTGTCCGTGGTGCGCCACATCTCCGACCGGGTGGCGGTGATGTACCTCGGCAAGATCGTCGAGACCGGGCGCCGGGAGGAGATCTACACCGAGTCGCGGCACCCGTACACCCAGGCGCTGCTGTCGGCGGTTCCGATCCCGGACCCGGTCGTGGAGCGGCGCCGGCAGCGGATCATGCTCACCGGCGACGTGCCGAGCCCGTTGAACCCGCCGTCCGGCTGCCGCTTCCGCACCCGGTGCTGGAAGGCCCAGGACATCTGCGCCGCCGAGGAACCGCCGATGCTGCCGCAGACCTCGCCCACCCACCTGGCGGCCTGCCACTTCCCCGAAGCGCCCTAGCTGAGCGGCCGTCCTCGGGGGGTGGAAACGTTGGCACTTGACACCGCCGTAACGCTGGGGGTGACGCCGCGTCACCGGCCGGGTGGCCCGGTGACGACCCTGGTATGTCCATCGTCACCGAGACCAACGTCAGTCCGGAAATTTTCGCCAAGAACCAGACTCACGTCGACCTCGACGCAGCCCACCCCCAGTTCAGCAGCCTGAGTCAATCGGCCGGTCACTGAGCGGCCGTCCTCGGGGGTGCGGACCCTTTGCCGAGTGAACGGTTGAAAGTGTGACCCACTGAACAGCGGGGGCGAACCGCGCGACCGTGGCACCAGACTCCTAGACGATCTCTAATACCGCCGAGGGGGGCCGGGACAGATGCGGTCGATGACGGAGCTGGCCGGGGACACCTCGGTGGCCATCAGCCAGCGGCGGACCCGCGTCGGCCGACCGGGCGCCGTGCCGCCAACGTGGGCGCGGTGGCCGGTACTGGCCATCACCGGCGCCGTCGCCGCGGTTCTCGCATTGACCAGCGGGCGCTACGGCTACTTCGGCGACGAGCTGTACTTCCTCGCCGCGGGGCGCCGGCTGGACTGGAGCTACGCCGACCAGCCCCCACTGATTCCGCTGCTGGCCCGGTTGATGGACACACTGTTCCCGGACTCCGTGGCGGCCCTGCGGCTGCCGGCGACCGTGGTGACCGCGCTGGGTGTGATCGTGGCGTCGCTGATCGCGCGGGAGCTCCGTGGCGAGCGTCGCGCGCAGGTGCTGGCGGCGGCCACCTACGCCGTGTCCTGCGGCCTCCTCGGCACCGGCCACACGTTGTCCACCGACGTGATCGACTCATTCGGCTGGACCCTGATCACCTGGCTGCTGGTCCGCTGGATCCGCACCCGGGGGGACAGGCTGCTGCTGCTGTCCGGCGTGGCCACCGCTGTCTGCCTGCAGACCAAAGATCTGATCGTCATCTTCTGGTTCGCCCTCGTGTGCGCCGTACTCGTGCTCGGTCCCAGAGGGTTGCTGCGCCGGCCGTTGCTGTGGGTGGGCGGCGGCATCGCGGTCGTGTGCAGTCTCCCGAACCTGTGGTGGCAGGCCCACCACGGTTGGCCGCAGCTGGACATGACCCAGGCCATCGTGGCGGAGCAGAACATCCTCGGCGGCCGGCTGGCCCTGCTGCCGCTCATCCTGATCTTCGCCGGCATCCCGATCGGCGCGGTGCTGTTCTGCTACGGAACGTGGCGGCTGCTGCGGTCCGCCGAGTTGGCGCCCTACCGGTTCCTGGGTTGGACGATCGTCGGCGTCCTCGTGATCGTCCTGGTCACCGGTGGGCGGCAGAACTACGTGACGGGCCTGTTCGCGCTGGCCAACGCCGCCGCGGTGGTCGAGATCGGCCGCCGACGACCGGCCAGCTGGTGGCGGTGGACGACGACCTGGCCGGTGTACGCGCTGGCCGCGGTGATCACGGTGGTGGCCACGATGCCGATCCGGCCGATCTCCTGGGACGGTGGCGGCACGACCAATCCGGTATCCGCCCTCAGCACCGGCTGGCCGGAACTGACAACAGCCGTCGCCGATGCCTTCCACACGCTGCCGGAAGGCGAACGACAGGGGGCCGTCCTGCTCGCGGACACCTACTGGCAGGCGTCCGCGATCGACCAGTTCGGACCGGCGAACGGCCTGCCGGAGGTCTACAGCGGAAGCCGGGGGTTCTGGTACTTCGGCCCGCCCCCCGACAGCGCGCGCGCCACCTTGTTCGTCGGCTCCGACGACACGACGCCGCGCCGCTACTTCGGGAACGTGCGAAAGGTCCGCACGTTCAACAGTCGGTACGGCATCACCGGGATCAACACCGGCCTGTCCCTCTGGATCTGCACCAACCAACGGGTCGAGTGGTCGCGGATGTGGCCGGAACTGCGTGACTTCATCATTACCGACCGTTACGCCGGCCCGCCCGCGCACTGAGGATCGAGCGCCGTGCAACACGGTCCGGTCGACAGAGAGGTACTTCGTGGCTCTGATGCTCCGATGATCAGCCAGCGCACCGCGGTCGACGACACCCGCGAAGCGCCGTGGTCGTTCGCCGCACCGTGGGGCGCCCGGGGTTGGGTGACCGACCTGGCCGGCCCGGTGCATTGGGTCGAGTTCAGTTCCGGCGGCTCGGCGGACACTCCGCCGGCCCACGCTGTGCCTTCCGGTGCGGCTCCCGCCGGGCACACTGACGCACCGCCGATCGTGTTCGTGCACGGCCTTGGCGGTTCGCACCTGGACTGGGTGCCGGTCGGGTCGGGACTGGCCGCCGACCGCCGGGCCGTGGCACTGGACCTGCGCGGTTTCGGGCTGACACCGGGCACCCGGCGGACGGCCACAGTGGCCGCGAACGTAGCGCTGCTGGACCGGTTCCTGCGCGAGGTGGTCGGCACCCCGGCGATCTTGGTGGGGAACTCGATGGGCGGGCTGATCTCCGTCCTGCAGACCCAGGCACACCCGGAGACGGTTGCCGGGTTGGTGCTGGTGGACCCGGCGCTGCCGCAGCCGGGCCCGCGTCCCAAGCTCGGCGTGGTCGTGCTGTTCCTGGCGGTCGCGTTGCCCGGTATCGGCGAGCTGTACCTGCGCGTGGAACGGTCCCTGCTCTCGTCCCGCCAGCGTGTGCGGGGGACGTTGAACCTCTCGTTCGCCAACCCGTTACGGGCACCCCGCGAGCTGGAGGACGCCCTGGTGGCGTTGGCCGAGGAGCGCCGCCGGCTGCCCGGGACCGCGGCGGCCCTGCTGGCGGCCGCCCGGAGCACGGTCCCCGCGACGATCGACCGTCGGCACCGCGCGGCGATGGGCGAGATCCGGGTGCCGGTGCTGCTGGTCCACGGCGAGGCCGACCGGCTGGTGTCCGTGCGTTCCTCCCAGGCGGCCGCGGCTGCCAACCCCGACTGGGAGACTCGCTTTCTCGCTGACACCGGGCACATGCCGCAGCTGGAGATGCCCGGGCTGGTGCTGGACGCCGTCACCGGCTGGCTGGGCCGCCACCCCGACCTGAACGCGGCCCGCCCGATGAACCCAGGTGTGGCTGCCCCATAGGCTCTGGCGGTGTCTCGCCCCCGAACCCTCGCGCGCCGCCGGCTACTGCTGGTGCACGCCCACCCGGACGACGAGTCGATCACCACCGGCGGCACCATCGCCCGGTACGCGGCCGCGCCGGACACCGAGGTCACGCTGGTCACCTGCACGCTCGGTGAGCAGGGCGAGGTGATGGTGCCGGAGCTGGCCGGGCTGGCCGCCGAGCACGCCGACCAGCTGGGCGGGTACCGGATCGCGGAGCTGGCCGCCGCCAGTGCCGCGCTCGGGCTGACCGATCACCGGTTCCTCGGCGGCGTCGGGCGCTGGCGGGACAGCGGGATGGTCGTGGTCGCCGGCGCGTTCGCGGCCGCTCCGCCGCCGGAGTCGCTGCACCCCAGGGCGTTCTGCGCGGACGGCCAGCGGGCCGAACAGGTCGCCGCGCTGGCCGAGATCCTGGCCGAGGTGCAGCCGCAGGTGGTGGTCGGTTACGACCCCGGCGGCAGCTACGGGCATCCTGACCACGTGCGCGCACACGAGATCAGCATGGCCGCGGCCGCCGCCGCGCCCAGCGTGCGCAAGGTCTACTGGACGGTGCAGCCCCTCGGCGACCTGGCGGCCGGGCTGGCCGAGCTGGCCGGCGCCCCGGCGCGCGGGATGCCCTGGCGGCTGCCCGGCGCGGACGAGCTGCCGTCGGTGCCCGACGAGACGGTGACCACCCGGGTCGAGGTGACCGACCAGCTGGCGGCGAAGGTGGCCGCGCTGCGCGCGCACGCCACCCAGCTGACCGTCTGGAGCCGGCCCTCGGCGCCCGAGGGGGCCGGCCCGACCAGCATCGAGCAGCTGGCCTTCGCGCTGACCAACGAGATAGCGATGCCGGTGCTGCGGACCGAGAGCTACACACTGGCCGGCGCGGCCGGTTCGGTGCAGCCGGTGCGGGAGACCGACCTGTTCGACGGGATCGAGGCGTGGTGAACGAGGAGCGGGCCAACTCGCTGTTGGTCGTCGTGGTGCTGACCCTGGACGCGGCGCTGCTGGCCATGATGGAGCTGATGTTCCTGACCCTGGCGGTCGGCGTGGTTCCGCTGCCGGTCAGCGCGCTGGTGGCGCTGGTGAGCACGCCGTGGCTGGTGCGCAGGGCCGGTGAGCTGGCCGGGCCGGGCGGCGCCAGCGCCCCGCTGATCGCCTGGATAGCCGTCATCGGGGTGCTGGGCCTGGCCGGGCCGGGCGGCGATGTGCTGCTGCTCGGCGACTGGTCGACGCTGGCGCTGGTGATCGCCGGACTGGTGCCGGCGGCGTTCGTGCTCGGCCGGGTCATCCGGTCCAGTCGCGACGCGAAGCAGCGGCCGGCCGCCGAGCTCGCCACCAGCCAGCACCCCGGCTGAGCAGGTCAGCACCCGTGAGTGGCGCGTTGGGTCATAGCCCAACTCGCCACTCACGGGTCAGCTGGCCAGCCAGGTATCGACGCCGGCGACCCCGCTGGCCACCAGGGCCGGCGGGGCACCGGACGCCTCGATGGAAGTGCGGGCCATCGCGGCGAGCTGGTCGTCGGACAGCCCCAGAGTGCCCCGGGCCAGCTCGAACTCACTGAGCAGCCCGGGCCCGAACAGCAGCGGGTCGTCGCCGTTGAGAGTGCAGCGCACCCCGGCGTCCAACAGCCGGGCCAGCGGGTGCTCGTCCAGCGAGGGCACCACCTCGAGCAGCAGGTTCGACGTCGGGCACACGTCCAGCACGATCTCGTCCCGGGCCAGCCGCTCGACCAGCGTCGGATCCTCCACCGCGCGGACCCCGTGGCAGAGCCGGAGCGCACCGAGCGCGTCCAGCGCGCCGTACACACTCGCCGGCCCGGCCAGCTCGCCGGCGTGCGGGGCGCTGATCAGCCCGGCGTCGCGGGCCAGGGCGAACGCCGCCGCGAACGGCTCCGGCGGGAACAGCGACTCGTCCGCGGCGAGGCCGAAGGCCACCACTCCCGACCCGGCGTACCGGGCCGCCAGCTCGGCCAGCCGCACCGCCTCCGCCGGGTCGGCGTGCCTCAGCGCGGAGACCAGGATCCCGGCGCCGATGCCCAGCCGCTCGGCGGTCCGGGAGGCCTCGTCGATCACCAGCTCGAGGACGGCCTCCTCGGTGTCCAGGCTCGGCGCCAGCGCGCTGGCGTACCGGGTCGGGTAGACGTGCGGCTCGACCCACACCGCGCCGTCGACGGCCGCGTCCTCGACCACCTCGCGACCAGCCGACGCAGGTCGTCCGGGGTGCGGATCAGTGCGGTGGCAGCGTCGTAGAGTCGCAGGAACTCGGGGAACGAGCAGCTGTTGCCGACCGGTGGGGCGGGCCGCCCGGCCGCCCGGGCCAGGTCCGTGAGGGTGGCTGGGCGCATCGCGCCTTCGAGGTGCACGTGCAGGTGGGCCTTGGGCAGCGCGGCGAGCTCACGGGCCGGGGCGCTGCCCGCCGCTGGGGCGGCGGTCGTGCCGGCCGTCATACCGGCCGTCATACTGAAGCCTTGCCCTGGTAGACGTCGTCGAGCACGGTGGTGTCGACGATCTTGGCGACGTCCGGGAGCGGGGTCACGCCGGCGGCGGTGAACGCGGTGTACATCGGGCCGGCGAGCTCCTTCGGGTCGAGCCGCAGCAATCCGTTGGCCTTGGTGAACGGGCTCTGGGTGAACGCGGTCTGCAGCTGGTTCTCCCTGGTCTGCTGGGCCAGGTCGAGGCCGAGGTCGGCGCCGAAGCGGTCCACCGCGAGCTTGGCCGCGATCGCCGGGTCGGCCGCGTTGTCCTGCCAGCCCCGGACGGTGGCCCGCATGAACTTCACCAGGGTGGGCCGGTTCGCGGCCAGCCACCCTCGGGAGCTGCAGAGCAGGTCGGCGTACTGCGGCAGGCCGAGCTGCTCGTAGGTGGTCACCACGAAGTCGGTGCCCTCCTTCATCCCCTTCTGCTCCAGCATGATCGGCTGGTTGGTGGCGAAGCAGGTGTAGACGTCGCCCTGGCCGGCCAGCAGCGGGCTCGGGTCGTAGCCGACCGGCACGAACTTGTACCGCACCGGCACCTTGGCCAGCCGCATCGCGGCCTCGATGTAGGGCTGCACGCTCTGTTGCCCCAGCACCGTGGCGTCCACCAGGTCGGCCGCCGTGCGCACCGGCTTCTTGGCCAGCGAGAGCAGCGCGGAGGGGGCGTTCTGGAACTGTGCCCCGTACATCACGAAGTCGTTGCCGGAGTTGACCGCGCTGAGGAACTCCTGCAGGGCCACCGGGACGCCGATGTCCGCGCCACCGGCGGCCAGCGTGGCGGTCGGGGTCGGCGCGTTCGGGCCGCCCGGGATGAAGTCGACGCTCAGCCCCTCCTGCCGGTAGTAGCCGCGGTCCTGGGCGATCCAGAACCCGGCGAACTCGACGTTGGTGATCCAGCCGAGGGCGACCCGGACCGGGATGGCACCGGCGGCGGGCGCGGCGGCGTCACCGCCACCACAGGCGGCCAGCAGTGCCGGCCCGGCGACCAGGCCGAGGCCGGCCAGCCCCGCGTTGCGCAGCAGTCCGCGGCGGCTCCAGCCGGCGGGCGAGTCGGGCATCTGGGACTCCTCTTGCGGTCGTCTGTGGGGTTCGTTCGGCGACGGCGGCGATCAGGTCATCCGGGCCAGTCCCCGGCGTTCGACCGCGCGGGCGGCGACGAAACAGATCACCGAGACGACGGTGGCGACCAGCGCGGTGCCCCACGCCCGGTCCGGCTGGTAGAAGCTGACCGCCCGGGCGAACAGGGTGCCCAGCCCGCGCCCGCCCATCAGGTACTCGGCGAGCATCGCGGCCAGCACCGCCGTCGGCGCGGCGAGCCGGAACGCGACGAGCAGGCCGGGTACCGCGTGCGGCAGCAGCAGTCGGCGCATGGTGGTGGCCCGGGACGCGCCGAGCACCGCGAACAGGTCCAGTGCGCCGGCCGGAGCATCCCGCAGCCGGGAGCCCACGAACACGAAGGCCGGGAAGAACGAGACCACGGTGGTGATCACCACGACGGTCACCCAGCTGTAGCCGAACACCCTGGCCAGCACCGGGATCATCGCGACCACCGGCACCGAGCGCATCACCAGCGCGACCGGTGTCATCATCCCGGACAGCAGCGGCGACGCCCACACCGCGACCGCGAGCGCCGCGCCCGAGAGCATCCCGGCCACCAGTCCGGCCGCGGCGACCGCGAGCGTGATGCCCAGGTCGGGCAGGTAGGCGCCGAGGTGGCCGATCACGTCGGACAGCACCGCCACCGGGGTCGGCACCACGATCTGGTTGTAGTGGTTGAGCACCGCCCAGAGCTGCCAGCCGACCAGCAGAACGGCGACCGTCCAGTACCGGGAGACCGCGGCGGCGAGCAGCCGGACCGGCCGGGGCGCCCGGGACCGGCCGCGGGTGCGCGCCGCGCCGCCGCGGGGTGGCGTCGAGGTGGCCACTGCCCGGCCCGACTCGGTGACCGTCATGTGAACCTCCGGGTGACCAGCCGGCGCAACCCGATCAGCGCCAGGTAGCCGCCCAGCGCGAGCACCGAGGCGCTCAGCGCGGCCGCCCACAGCAGGTTGGGCTGGAAGTTCTGCATCGCGCTGACCAGCAGCACCCCGACCCCGCGCGGCGCCCCGAACCACTCGCCGATCACCGCACCGAGCACCGCCGCCGGGGCGGCCAGGGTGAGGCCGTCCACGATCAGTGGCAGCCCGGCCGGCAGTTGCAGCCGGAGCAGCGTGCGCCACCGGCTGGCGCCGAGCACCGCGAAGACGTCCCGCTGGCTCTCCCCGGCGGCGCCCAGCGCGGAGGTGGCCGCGACGAACACCGCGAAGCCGGCGGCCAGCGCGGCGACCAGCGTCGGGGTGGCGCCCCGGCCGACCGTATTGATCAGCAGCGGGCCGAGTGCGATCAGCGGGATGGCGTGCAGCACCGCGGCCAGCCGGTCCAGGCCGGGGCCGATCGGCGGCAGCAGCACCCCCAGGGTGGCCAGGACCACCCCGAGCACCGTGCCGAGCAGGAAGCCGCACGCGGCGGCGGTGCCGCTGGCGGCCACCGCCCGGCCCAGTACCAACTGCCCCGTCGGCGTCGTCAGGTAGCGCAGCACCGCGCTGAGCGGCGGCCAGCTCGGCCCGGCCAGGCCCAGACGGCCGATCACCTCGACCAGCAGCAGCAGGGTCACCACCCCGGCGACGGCCAGCCTGATCCCGCGACCGGCCCCGGGACCGGCCTCGGTACCGGCACGGCGCCGGGCGCCGGTCGGCACGGTGAGGCCGGGGAGCCCGCTGGTCATGCCGCCGGCCGGGCGCCCGGGCCGGCCGGTTCCGCCGCGTCGAGCAACCCGGTCAGCTGGTCGACCAGGGCGTGGAAGGCGGGGTCGCGGGTCGCCTCGGTGCTGCGCGGGCGCGGGATCTCGACCTGTTGGATGTGCCGCACCCGGCCCGGCCGCCCGGTCATCACCACCACCCGGTCGGCGAGCAGGACCGCCTCGTCCACGTCGTGGGTGACCAGCAGGGTGGTGATCCGCTGCGCCATCCAGATCCGGGCCAGCTCGAGGTTCATCCGGCGCCGGGTCACTGCGTCGAGTGCACCGAACGGTTCATCGAGGAGCAGTACATCCGGGTTCAGCGCGAGCGCGCGGGCGATCGCCACCCGCTGGCGCATCCCCCCGGACAACTGCCGGGGCCGCGCGTCGGCGAAGCCGGTCAGGCCGACCAGCTCCAGCAGTGCGTCGACCCGTGGCCCGTCGACCGGCCGCCCGGCCACCTTGAACGGCAGCCCGATGTTGGACCGCGCACTCGCCCACGGCAGCAGCGCGTGCTCCTGGAACGCCACGCCGAGCCGGTGCTCGCGGATCAGCTCGGCCGGTTCCCGGCCCTCCACCTGCACCTGGCCCTCGGTGGGCTGCTCCAACCCGGCGACCAACCGCAGCACGGTCGACTTGCCGCAGCCGGACGGCCCGAGGATGGCCACGAACTCGCCGTGGCCGATCGTGAGGTCGAACCGGTCGAGGGCGCGGACCGAGGTGCCGCGGCGGATCGGGAACTCCTTGACGACGTCACTCAAGGTGATCGCGTGGTCGCCGAGTTCGGGCATGTGGCTGCTCCCGGTGCTCGATGGTGGGCCCGACGCTACGAAGCGCAGGTTTCTGGGATGTTGCGGTCCGGCGCGCCGGTGTTTCGAGCCCGGTTCCGTTGCGCAACGTGCCGTCGGCGGGCCTGCGCTCAGCCGCCGACCTGGGCGGGCACCGGGTTCACGATGTCCAACGCGCCGGTGGGCACCGCGACGGCCGCCGTGGTCCAACCCCAGATCGAGTACAGCCGCCGTGCCGGGTCGGTGTAGCCGTGGCGGCCGTGGAAGATCCGGTAGTTGTCGACCACGGCCATGTCACCGGCCGCCAGCCGGAAGCGCGGCCCGGTGTCGCGCGCGCTGGTCACCGCGGCCAGCCACTGCCTGACGAAGGGCCACTGGGCGTCCTCGCCGGCGCCCATGATCGGTGCCAGGTAGGGGTGGTGGCGCACCTGGGGTCGGCCGGCCGGTGTGGTCCGCAGGATCGGTGAGTAGCTGTCCTGCGGGAAGTTCGGCTCGGAGTGGTCGATGTCCACGGTGCGGGCGAAGTCCACCAGCGCGGCGTTGGCGGGGTCGGCGGCCAGCAGGTCGAGCAGCTTGAGTCCGTCGATCAGGAACGAGTCGCCGCCGGTCGCGGCCGGGCGCGCGCTGAAGAGGAAGAGCCGGTCCGGCGCCCGGTCGCCGAAGGCGAACCCGTCGTTGTGCGGCGGCATCGCCACGGAGGTGTCGGCGGAGATCCGGCGCTTGCGCCCCCGGGCGTCCGGCGGCTGCGCGTCGATCTTGGCACCCTCCACCTCGGCACGCTGCTTGGTGGCCTCGATCTGGCGGCCGATCCGGACCAGCTCGTCACCGAGGGTGGCGCGGCCGAACTCGATCGCGGCCTCCTCGTCGGTGATGCCGCTGACGATCGCGGCGCCCTCGGCGGCCACCACCTCGTGCGCCTCGGCCGGCGACGACACCCGGCGCGGAACGAGGCACGCAGAGCTCAGGTCCATGGTTGCTCTCCCGGTGTCCCTGGGTTGAATCGTTCGGTTCACTCCAGACGGTAAGAGCTAGTTATTACGTCGACGTTGCGGTTGGGCTGCCTGGCCGCAGGTATTGGTAACGGTGGTGCACCCGGAAGCCCAGCCGGCGGTACAGCCCGAGCGCGGGGGCGTTGTGCTCGGCCACCTGCAGCACGCACCACTGGGCGCCGGCCCTGGTCATGCCCCACTGCGCGGCGGCCCGCATCAGTGCCACCCCCAGCCCGCGCCGGCGGTACCCGTCGGCCACCGCCAGCCGCGCCACGTACAGGTGCCCGTCCACCACGGCCAGCCGGACCACGCCGACCGCCTCGCCGTCCGGTTCCCTGGCCACCCCGTAGCCGACGTACTCCACACCCGGAGCGGTGAGCACGTGCCGCTGCGCCCGGGTCAGTGGATGGTCGGCGGTCAGCCGCCACCAGTCCTCGTCCGGCTGCTCCCCGATGGCCAGCGCCACGCCGTCCACCGGTACCGGCGGCTCCAGCCACCCGGTCAGGTCGGCGGCCGCCGGTTCGCCCACCGCCGGGCCCGGCGCCCGGTCCGCAGTCGGCGCGGACCCCGCCGGGTCGCCCACCGCCTGTTCGCCGACCGCCGGTTCGGTCCGAGGCGGGCCGGGCACGGCGAGCCCCGGCAGCTCGGCAACCAGTACCGCGACGTCGGCGCCGGCCGGGTGGGTGTCGTCCCTGGTCCAGCCCTGTGCGGTGATCGCCTGCTGCCACGGCGAACCCGTCGCCACCTGAACCCGGGGCGCCAGCTCGTGCTCGACGGCGAACGCGCAGACCTCGCGGAGGGCCTCCGCCACCGGCAGTCCGGGGTCGCCCACCACCAGCGCCGAGTTGGCCCGGCCGGTGAAACCGCCCGCCGCGCGCAGCCGCCACTGCCCGAGCGGGCGCACCACCACCGACGGCCAGGCGTCCGCGCAGATCCGCTCCAACCGGGCGACCGCCGCCCAGGACGGCCGTCTCGGCATTGGCGGGGGGATCTCCCGCACCGCCACCACCGCGTTCCGCTCGACCCGCACCACGCCGCGCCGGGTGTGCACCAGTACGGCGGCCGGGCCGTCCTCGCCGAGCTCGCCGACCGCGTCGGTGAGCATCGGGCGACCGTCCACCGGGGGTAGCCGGTGCCGCAGCGCGACGCGCCGTCCGACCAGCGCGTTGAGCCGGTCGGCCACCCCCCTCGCAGTGTCCACTCCTTGATCCTGCCGCACGCGCGGCCGGGCTGCGACGCCGAAGATGTCCAGTCGCTGCGATGTTGGCCCGCGTGGACGTGATTAGGCCCTCGTTCAGGCATACCTCACTGCGCGGAGCTGAACCTGAGGAGACATACTGGCGCGTAGACGTCGCACCCCACTGCAGGAGAACGCCGTGACCTACGTAATCGCCGAGCCATGTGTCGACCTCCAGGACAAGGCGTGCATTGAAGAGTGTCCGGTCGACTGCATCTACGAGGGTGGCCGGATGCTCTACATCCACCCCGACGAGTGCGTCGACTGTGGTGCTTGTGAGCCGGTCTGCCCGGTAGAGGCCATCTACTACGAGGACGATGTCCCGGACCAGTGGAAGGACTACACCAAGGCGAACGCCGACTTCTTCGAGGAGCTCGGCTCGCCCGGCGGTGCCTCCAAGGTCGGTCGGATCGAGCGCGACGTGTCGCCGGCCGCCGAGCTGCCCCCGCAGGAGCACGACGAGTGATCCTGGCCCGAGGGTCGAACTCCGAGTACTGATTGGTGATCAAGACGAGCATCGGCTCCCGCCTGCCGGACTTTCCCTGGGACTCGCTCACCGGAGCGACAGCCCTGGCGAGATCGCACCCCGGCGGCATCGTCGACCTTTCAGTGGGCACCCCGGTGGACGAGGTGCCCGCCGTGATCCGGGCCGCGCTGGCCAGCGAGCCCGCGCAGGCACCGGGTTATCCGACCACCTGGGGCACCCCCGAGCTGCGCGAGGCCGCCGTCGAGGCGATGGCAAGGCGGTTCGGGGTGACCGGTCTGGACCCGGGCGCGGTGCTGCCCACCATCGGTTCCAAGGAGCTGGTGGCCTGGCTACCCACGCTGCTCGGGCTGGGACCGGACGACCTGGTGGTGCTGCCCGAGCTGGCCTACCCGACCTACGAGGTCGGCGCGCGGCTGGCCGGCGCCCAGTGGCTGCGCTCCGACACGACCGTCGCGCTCGGCCCACGCCGGGTCCGGCTGCTCTGGATCAACTCGCCGTCGAACCCGACCGGGCGGGTGCTGCCGCCGGAGCACCTGCGCAAGATGGTCGACTGGGCCCGCGAGCAGGGTGCCGTGGTGGCCTCCGACGAGTGCTACCTGGCACTTTCCGGTAGCGGGGACGTTGCTGAAGCGGCGTCCGTGCTGCACCCCGAGGTGTGCGGCGGCTCGACCGAGGGTCTGCTCGCGGTGCACTCGCTGTCCAAGTCGTCCAACCTGGCCGGGTACCGCGCGGGTTTCGTCACCGGCGACCCGCGCCTGGTCGCGGAGCTGCTCGAGGTACGCAAGCACGCCGGCATGATCATGCCCCGGCCGGTCCAGGCGGCGATGACGGCGGCACTGCGTGACGACGAACACGTGCACACGCAGTGGGCGCGGTACCGGGGCCGCCGCGAGCGCCTCCGCGGCGCGCTCACCGCGTTCGGCCTGACGATCGAGCACTCCGAGGCCGGGCTGTACCTGTGGGCCACCGCGGGCGAGCACGGCCGGTTGACCGTGGACCGGCTGGCGGCGCAGGGTGTGCTGGTGGCACCTGGTGAGTTCTACGGTCCGGCCGGCGCGAACTACGTGAGGGTGGCCGCGACCGCCACCGATGAGCGGGTCGACGCGGCGGCGGAGCGGCTGCACGCCGCCCGGTGACCCGCCGGGTGGTCGATCCGTCCTCAGCGCCGAGGCGGTCGCAGGTCCGGCCGGCCTTGGTGCTGGTCGGGGTCCTGCTGCTGGCCGCGAACCTGCGCACCGCGCTCGCCGCGTACCCGCCGCTGCTGGAGATCGCCCGGACCTACCTCGGGGTGTCCGGGGCAGGCGCCGGGCTGGTGCAGGCCAGTGCGGTGACCATGATGGGCGTCGGCTCGTTCCTGGCTCCCCGGCTGGCCGGCCCACTCGGCTGGGAGCGCTCGCTCGCCGTCTCGGTCGGGGTGCTCGCGGCCGGTAGCGCGCTGCGGGTGGTCCCGGCACTGCCGACGCTGATCGCCGGCAGTGCGCTGGTCGGCTTCGGGATCGGCAGTGCCGGCGTCCTGGTCGCCGGCGTGGTCAAGCACCACCTGCCGGAGCGCGCCGCCACCGTGACCGGCGGTTACGTGGTCTCCATGATGATCGGCGCGACGGTGACCAGCGTGGTCGCGGTGCCGCTGGCCATCGGGCTGGGCGGGTGGTCGTTCTCGCTGGCGGTGTGGGCGGTGCCGGCGGTGCTCGCGGTCGGCCTGTGGTGGCCGCTGGCCCGCCGGTTCCCCCGCGCCGACGACCGGGGCAGCGCCGCGCTGCCCTGGCGCAACGGGTTCGCCTGGTTGGCCACCGGGTTCATGGCGATGACGTCGGTGCAGTTCTACGGCTGGCTGACCTGGCTGTCGCCGTACTACCAGCACCTCGGCTGGCCCAGCCAACACGCCGCGCTGCTGCAGGCGCTGTGGAGCGTGGCGCAGATCCCGGCCGCCCTGCTGTTCCCCGCGCTGGCCGAGCGGCGGCGGCGGTGGGCGTTCTGGTCCGCGCTGTCGGTGGCCAGCGGCCTGGCCGGCACGGCGGGCGCGCTGTGGCTGCCGGAGCCCCCGGTGGTCGGGCCGTGGGGGTGGGTGGTGCTGATGGCGATCGGCGTCGGCGCCGGGTTCCCGCTCGGCCTTTCGGTGATCGCCTGGAACTTCCCGGACGCGGCGAGTGCCGGGGCGGCCAGCGGCCTGGCGATGGGGTTCGGCTACCTGGCGGCCGGCGCCGCGCCGCTGCTCATGGGGGTGCTGCTCGACCTGACCGGCGGCTACCCGGTGCCGCTCGCGGTGCTGCTCGCGGCGGGGCTGGCGCAGGCGGTGGTCATCGCGCTGATCCGGGCCCGGTCCGGCGCCGCGCGGGACCCCTCGCCGGGCGTTCCTAGAGCTCCTCGGCCTGCTCCTTGACCTGCTCCCACGCCGCCCACCACAGGGTGCGTTGGTACTCGCCGCGGACGTGCTCGCGCTCGGACATCCGCCCGGCCGCGAACGCCACCAGCGGGTCGGCCTCGTCGTCGAGGTTGTCGACCAGCTCGCGGATCCGCTGCTGGGCGACACAGGCGTCCTGATGGTCGCCGAGGATCTCCTGCAGCACGGCCGTGGCCTCGAGTACCCGGCGCGCCGGCTTGCCCAGCGCCGGCTCGGCCAGTTCGCCGGTGTACCGCAGTCGCTTGCCCTTGATCCGCAGCGCGTGCAGCACCTCGTCCGGCGGGTTCTGCCCGGCCTTCTGGACCGACTTGCGCAGTGACCGGTACTCCCCGCGCACCAGCTCGACCAGCTCCGGGCGGCGCGCGGTGGCCGTCGGGGTGGGCAGCGGCAGTCGGACCGAGTCGGCCAGCCGCTCCAGCAGAGCGGTGTACCGGGGCGCGCTGAGCGCGACCAGCATCTCGTCGCGGGCCACCGCGTACTCGGCGCTCAGCGCGTCGAGAAGTCCCTCGGCGGCGGCGCGCTCCTCCGGCGGCAGGTCGGCGGCCAGCCCGCGCAACCGGGGCTGCAGCACGTCGAGGTCGCGGACCGGGCCCAGCGACCGGCCCAGCCAGCCCAGCTCGGCGCGCAGGCCGTCGGCCCAGTCGGCGTCCAGCAGTGGGCCGGCGGCCTTCAGCGCGGCCCGCATCCGGCGCACCGAGACGCGCATCTGGTGCACGTCCTCCACGTCCGCTCCGGTGCGCACGCCGCGGTCGTGCTTCAGCAGCGCGCGCAGCCGGGTGTCCAGCGCGACCCGGACGTGGTGCACCGCCGGGTCCTTCGGGGTGGCCGAGAGCGGCGGCTCGGGCAGTCGGAGCACCGCGACCGGCGGTTGGGACCGACGGCGCACCCGGGCGGAGCGTCGCTGGGCAGGGGCGCCGGTCGTCAACATCATCTCCACAGGATACGGTGGGGCAAGATCAGTTGTTTACGTGCAGGGCGGCGTTGAGCTCGACAGTCTGCCCGGTCCGCGGTTTGACCTGCACCGTGCCGGTCACCGAGTGCCGGATGAACAGTAGCCCTGATTGACCGGACAGCTCCCGGGCCTTGACCACCGATCCGTCCGGCAGCGTCACCAGGGTGCCCGGCGTGATGTAGAGGCCGGCCTCCACCACACAGTCGTCACCGAGCGAGATCCCGATCCCGGCGTTCGCGCTGATCAGGCAGCGCTCGCCGACCGAGATGACCGCCTTGCCGCCGCCGGAGAGGGTGCCCGCGATCGAGGCGCCGCCGCCGACGTCGGAGCCGTCGCCGACCACCACGCCGGCCGAGATGCGCCCCTCGACCATCGAGTTGCCCAGCGTGCCGGCGTTGAAGTTGACGAAGCCCTCGTGCATCACGGTGGTACCCGCCGCCAGGTGCGCGCCGAGGCGGACCCGGTCGGCGTCCGCGATCCGCACCCCGGTCGGCAGCACGTAGTCGACCATGCGCGGGAACTTGTCGACCGAGTACACGGTGACCTGCCCCCGGGCCCGCAACTTGGCCCGGACCAGCTCGAAGCCGGCCACCGCCGCCGGCCCGTGGTTGGTCCACACCACGTTGCTGAGCAACCCGAAGATGCCGTCCAGGTTGACCGTGTGCGGCTGGACCAGCCGGTGGCTGAGCAGGTGCAGCCTGAGGTAGACGTCGTGCGCGTCGGCCGGCGGGTCGGCCAGGCAGTTGATCCGGGTGCGTACCGCGACCACCTCGACGTCGCGCGCCTCGTCCCGGCCCAGCAGCGCGCTCAGTTCGGCGGGCAGCTCGGGTGCCGCCTCGTTACCCAGTGCGGGAGCGGGGTACCAGGTGTCCAGCACGGAACCGTCGGAGGCGAGCGTGGCGATGCCGGCGCCGTTCGCGCCATCGGTGATATGCACGCCGGAGACGTTACCCAAGTCGCCGGGGGCGCCCGTCAGGCACGATCGGTGCCCGGTACCGGGCGGCCCGGACCGCGACCCGCTGGGGCCGTGAAGTTACGAGCAGGGCCGGACGGGTCTGGGTACAGCGACCGGGATCCGACCAGATGCTGACGGCGAAAGTAACGACAGTCCTATTTTGATCATGATTTTGATCGGACTGGAGTTACTGTCGATCGGGAGGCGGGTTCGGTTGGAACCGGGATCCGCGTGGCTCGGCCAATCCCGGCCCACCGAAAGGTGCTCCGGCGTCCGAGGGGGGCCGCACGGCGACGTCGGCCAGGCGCACCGCCGCTCACCCCGGAGGCAACTCCCGCGCCGCCCGCGCCGCCCGCGCCGCCGCGACGCCCACCGGTAGCGTGAGCGGCCGTGACCGTGACCGCCGGATCGACCAGCCCGATCAAGCTGGACCTCACCGCCGACCCCGTCGAGCTGACCGCCGCCCTGGTGGACGTGCCCAGCGTGTCCGGCGACGAAACCGCGCTCGCCGACGCCGTCGAGGCAGCACTGCGGGACCAGGCCCCGCACCTGGAGCTGCTGCGCGACGGCAACGCGGTGCTCGCCCGCACCACGGGCAGCCGGCCCACCCGGGTGCTGCTCGCCGGCCACCTGGACACCGTCCCCATCGCCGACAACCTGCCCAGCCGCCTCGACGGCGGCACCCTCTACGGCTGCGGCACCTCGGACATGAAGGCCGGCGACGCGATGATCGCGCACCTGGTCGCCACGCTGCCCGACCCCGCGCACGAGCTGACCTGCGTGTTCTACGACTGCGAAGAGGTCGAGGCGGCGCGCAACGGGCTCGGCCGCATCGAGCGCGAGCACCCGGACTGGCTGCGCGCGGACCTGGCGATCCTGGCCGAGCCGACCGACGGGGCCGTGGAGGCCGGCTGCCAGGGCACGCTGCGCGCGGTGGTCACCACCGACGGGCGCCGCGCACACTCCGCCCGCTCCTGGCTCGGCCGCAACGCCATCCACGCCGCGGCTGAGGTGCTGGACCGGCTGAACCGCTACGACCCGCGCCGGGTGGACATCGACGGCTGCGTGTACCGGGAGGGCCTGCAGGCGGTGCGCATCACCGGCGGCGTGGCCGGCAACGTGGTGCCGGACGTCTGCGAGGTCACCGTCAACTTCCGCTTCGCCCCGGACCGGACCGTGGCCGCCGCCTCCGAGCACGTGCGCGAGGTCTTCGCCGGGCTGGACGTACGGGTGACCGACACCGCCGCCGGTGCCCTGCCCGGACTGGACGCGCCGGCCGCCCGGCAGTTCCTGGCCACCACCGGGGTGGCCCCGGTCGCCAAGTACGGCTGGACCGACGTGTCCCGGTTCGCCGCACTGGGTATCCCGGCGCTCAACTTCGGCCCCGGTGACCCCAACCTCGCGCACACCCGCGAGGAGCACGTGGCCACCGACCGGATCACCCGGTGCACCGAACTGCTCCGCGGTTACCTCACCGAGCGCGCGGGCTGAGCGGCCCGGCAGCCGGGGCTCACTTCACCCCGTACGCCGTCGACGGCACCCCCAGCCCGTCCAGCGGCGTCGCGCGGACCTGACTCCGCAGCCCCTCCACCCAGCGCCGGCACAGCGGGGTGAGCTCCGCGTCGCCGTCCCGGCCCTCGGTCTGCAGCCGCCCCCGGCTGACCAGGATCCCGATGTCGGCGCCCTTGTACAGGTAGTCGCCGGGGCCGGCGATGCGCAGGTAGAAGCCCTCCACCTGGTCGGAAAGGTCGTGCCAGTCGGTGGCCGGGCGGCGGAAGGTCACCGGGTCGAGGCGGGTGGACCGCCAGATCCCGCTGGACGGCGACTCGGTGATCAGTCCGACGCTGTCCTCGGTGTGCTTGATGACGACCTGGCTCCACACGTCCACGGTGTCCGGGTCGCCCCACCGCGCGTTGATCTCCGCGACGTCCACCTCGTAGTCCACGTCGAGGTACTCCAACAGGTGGAACAGGAACAGCGGCAGCTCGGCGTACGCGCCCGCGGTGACGTTGGTCATCGAGCTGATGCCGGACAGCCGGGGGTTGAGCTCGCCGAGGTACAGCTCGCCGGTGTCGATGTCCACCAGATAGTCGACC
Organism: Pseudonocardia sp. Cha107L01; assembly: GCF_052566575.1. Lineage (NCBI taxonomy): Bacteria > Bacillati > Actinomycetota > Actinomycetes > Pseudonocardiales > Pseudonocardiaceae > Pseudonocardia > Pseudonocardia sp. Cha107L01. The sequence goes on along the minus strand of NZ_CP199579.1, from coordinate 12,277 downwards.
TCGAAGAAGCCGCGGTAGCCCTCGCTGCCGAGCCGGTCACCGAGGTTCTGGGTGAGCACCCTGGCCCGGGCCCGCTGGGTGGCGTCGAGCACGTCGAGGTAGACGTCGTTGCCGGCCCAGCCGCCCTTGTACGGGGTCAGCTCGGGGTGCCCCGTGATGTCGGCCATGATCGGCCCGACCAGCGTGCCGTGCCGGGTGAGCACCGCCTCGACGGCGAGCGGGCGGCAGTTGATCCGTTTCATCACCTTGAGCTCGACGTCGGTCAGCACGTTGCCGGCGGCGGCCGCGTCCCAGGTCTCCCGGGAGTTGATGAAGAAGGTGGTCTTGCCCGAGTCGCCCCAGGGCAGCTGGACGACGAGGTCGGAGCCGAGTCCCGAGGACCCGGCCAGCTCGACGAGCCCGTCATAGTTCTTGACGGTGCCCAGCACGTTGGGCACGCTCGGCACCCCGGCCTCGTTGCCCAGCCGGGTGGTGACCAGCTTGGAGTCCAGCCGGTGCCGCAGCGACGCCGACGGCAGCGCCAGGTCGATGCCGAGGTTCGCGGCCAGCTGCTCGGTCTGGTCGTCCACCATCACCAGCACGGCCTTGCCCGGGCCGTTCTCCGCGACGAGCTCGACGAACTCCGGGTGGCTGATGAGGTAGTTGTTCATCTCCTCCATGGAGCCGAAGTCGTCCACGCCGCGGTGGCGCGGCACGAACACCCGTGGGTGCGCGCCGTCGAACGAGTCGTAGTAGTTGACGTAGTGGAAGTTCGAGATCCACCGGTCCACGCCGAGCAGGTTGAACGGCGTCGGTGAGATGAAGTAGATCGGCGTGGTGTTGCGCCGGAAGAACGCGCGGATCGCCGAGACGCCGTTCAGCCGGGGCCGGGTCGGGCGCACGGCGACCTGCTCGGCCTGCTCGATCGGGTCCGTCCGAGTGGCGATCGGTTCCGCCGGTTCCGAGGCGACCGGTGTGCTCGGCGCCGGGGGAGCGTCCGGTGCCGAGGCCGTGATCGGCTCGGGTGGCGTCCTCGGCAGCGGCGCCGGCTCGGCGACGGGGGTCGTGGCGGCGATCTCGGACTGGCTGGTCCCGGTGGGGCTGGCCTCGGCCATAGTGGACGTCCTTCGGCGGCAGGGTGGTGGCGTCGGGCGTAAGGGGCTAACTGTCGGCGAGCGCGGTCGCGAGTGCGGCCGCGACCCGCGGCACGGTCCGGTCGGTGAGGCGAGGCAGCTCGAGCGGTTCGGTGGCGGCAGCGGTGAGCAGACCCCCGGCCGGGGCCAGCGGGCCGAGGGCGGAGGCACTCGGGCAGGCGCTGGGCGACGCGGGCATGGATCTATTGTGGCCGGTCGAGGTGCCGCACGGACTAGACAATCTGACCAGAAGCGGCGTCGAATGCGACGATTCAGCGGCTTCCACGGCCGCGACCACGCCAATCTGGCACTTCGGCCGGCTCCCGCGGGATTACGCCCCGGCTCAGCGCGACATCTGGCGGTCCGGCTCGCGGAGCACGACGGTGGTGGTGGCGTCCGGGTCGTCGAACCCCCGGCGCCAGAGCCGGCCGGGCCAGACGAGGTCGACGGTACCGGCCAGTGGGCGGTACGCCGCCGTGTAGAGCGTGCCGAACGCACGGGAGAAGCGGGTGCTGTGGAGCGGGTCGCGCAGGAACGCGGCGACCAGCTCGTCGTGGTCCGGCGGCCGCTCGGCCAGGCGCAGCAGCGCGGTATACCGTTCCACGCTGCGCGTCGACTGGGCGTGCTCGGCGTCCTGGGGCACCGCGCCGCGGTGGTTGGTCGAGACCTGCGCCGAGGAGTACTCCGGTGCGACGCCCGGCGAGACGTAGACCGTCGCCACCACACCGGCCGCGTCCACGATCGTCAGGTTGTAGCTCATCGAGATAGGCAGCCGTGCCAGCAGCTCGCAGGCGTGCCCGGTGCTGGTGGCCACCTCGAGCAGGTAGCGCAGCACCAGCGGGATGCCGAACCCCTCGCCGGCGCCGCGCCGCCCGCCGAAGGTCAGCGAGACGGCCAGGCCGGCATCGTTCATCCCGTCCACCAGGCCCCACAGGCAGTCGGCCATCCCGAGCACCCGGCGCCCGGTCAGCCGGCTGGAGTGCAGCACGCCCTCGAGCAGGGCCGGCGCGTAGTCGTAGTTGCGGCACAGCACCGGGCCGGCCGGCGAGGTCGGCAACGCCAGCTGTGAGCAGCCGGGCAGGAACCGGGGCGGGTCCCAGAGGGTGAGGAACGCGGCGGCCGTGTCGTCGTCGCCGGCGAGTGAGACCAGCCGGTGGTAGGTCGGCGCCAGCTCCGGCATGAAACGTTCGAGCATCCGCTCCGCCACCGCACGGGTGGGCCGGAGCGTCCCGTCCGGCTGCAGGTACCAGCGCCGGTAGCCGGGCCAGAGGGCGGCGAACCGCTCCTGCCACCGGGTACCGGGCACGGCCTCGGTGACCCCGCGTACCGACTGCCGGTACTCGATCACTCCCGCCGGCTGTGGCACCTGGTCCCCGCTTCTCGCCGTGCACTCCCGCCCGCGTACCCGGACGTGACATCGAGGGTAGCCAGCGCGATCCGCACCGGCGAGCGGCGGCCTCGGCGCCCACCATGGCCGATGTCACACCGGCCGCCCGCGCGGCGGGCGATACCGCCGCCCTGGTGCCACCGCGGTGCGCAGTACTGTCGAGTTGTGTCCGTCCCTCCCGCACCGGCCGCACCAGGCTCTCCCGACGAGGAGCGCCCCTCTGAGAGGCTGCGCGGCCCCGTGGTGCTGCGCCGTGAGCGCCAGCAAGAACTGACCACCACTGACCAGCGGCTACTCGACTCGCGTGGCCTCTCCGACTGGGTGCACACCGACCCGTGGCGGGTGTTGCGCATCCAGGCCGAGTTCGTCGAGGGCTTCGGCATGCTCGCCGAACTGCCCCGCGCGGTCACCGTGTTCGGCTCGGCCCGCACCGGCCGGGACCATCCCGAGTACCAGCTCGGCCGCGAGCTCGGCGGCGCGCTGGCCAAGGCCGGCTTCGCCGTGGTCACCGGCGGCGGCCCCGGCACCATGGAAGCGGTCAACCGGGGCTGCTCGGACGCCGGCGGGCTGTCCGTCGGGCTGGGTATCGAGCTGCCGTTCGAGCAGGGCCTGAACCCGTGGGTCGACCTCGGCATCAACTTCCGCTACTTCTTCGCCCGCAAGACCATGTTCGTGAAGTACTCCCAGGCGTTCGTCTGCCTGCCCGGCGGCTTCGGCACCCTGGACGAGCTGTTCGAGGCACTCACCCTGGTGCAGACCAAGAAGGTCACCAAGTTCCCGGTGGTGCTGCTCGGCACCGAGTACTGGGGCGGGCTGTACGAATGGCTCAAGGGCGCCGTGCTGGAGAGCGGCAAGATCGGCGAGAAGGATCTTGCGCTGGTACACCTGACCGACGACATCGACGACGCGGTGAAGGTGGTCAACGAGGCCTACCGGGCGTGGGAAGAGGCGCATTGAGCCGGCCCGCGCGGCGGGGCGCGCGGCTGTGAGCCCGTTCGCGGTCTGCGTGTACTGCGCCTCGTCGGATGCGGTGGCCCCGAGCAACCTGGCGCTGGCCGAGCAGGTCGGCCGGGAGATCGGGCGGCGCGGCTGGACGCTGGTCTCCGGCGGTGGCCGGCGCTCGATGATGGGTGCGGTGGCCAAGGGCGCCAGGGCCGGCGGCGGGCGCACCGTCGGGGTGATCCCGCGTTCCATGGTGCAGCGGGAGTGGGCCGACCACGACTCCGACGAACTGCTGGTCACCGACACGATGCGCGACCGCAAGTCGATGATGGACGCCCACGCGGACGCATTCCTGGCGCTGCCCGGCGGCATCGGCACCCTGGAGGAGCTGTTCGAGGTGTGGAGCTCCGGGGTGCTGGCACTGCACCTCAAGCCGATCGTGCTGCTCGACCCGGAGGGGCACTACACCGGGCTGCTGACCTGGCTGCGCGGGCTCGTCGACGGCGGGTTCGCCCGGCCGGAGGCACTGGACCGGGTGGCGGTCACCGCCGACGTGACCGCCGCGCTGGACGCCTGCAAGCTGTGAGCCGGGGCTCCGGTGCGGCCGATGTCACCGCCGGTTCGGCCACACGGGCGGCGCGTGCCACGATCGGGGGTGTGACGCCGTCGACCTCACCGCCGCTGCGCTTCGGCACCCGAGCCCCGGCCGCCGACCGTGCCCTGGTGATGGCGATCGTCAACCGCACGCCCGACTCGTTCTACGACCGGGGCGCCACCTTCGCCGAGGACGCCGCGCTGGCCGCCGTCGACAACGCGGTCGCCGAGGGCGCCGACATCGTGGACATCGGCGGCGTGAAGGCCGGCCCCGGCAGCACCGTGGACGCCGAGGAGGAGGCGCGGCGGGTGGTGCCGTTCGTGGCCATCGTGCGCGCCCGCTACCCGGACCTGCTGATCAGCGTGGACACCTGGCGCGCCGAGGTGGGCCGGCTGGCCTGCGAGGAGGGCGCCGACATCCTCAACGACACCTGGGCCGGCGCCGACCCGAAGTTGGCCGAGGTGGCCGCCGAGTTCGGCGTCGGCGTGGTCTGCTCGCACACCGGTGGAGCGGTGCCGCGCACCCGGCCGCACCGGGTCAGCTACCCGAACCTGGTCGAGGACGTGATCGCCGAGCTGACCGGCCAGGCCGAGCGGATGGTGGCGCTCGGGGTGCCCAAGGACGGCATCCTGATCGACCCCACCCACGACTTCGGTAAGAACACCTGGCACGGGCTGGAGCTGCTGCGCCGCTGCGGCGACCTGGTGGCGACCGGCTGGCCGGTGCTGATGGCGCTGTCGCACAAGGACTTCGTCGGGGAGACCCTCGGCGTCGGCCTCGAGGAGCGCGGCGAGGGCACCCTGGCGGCGACCGCGCTGGCCGCCGCCGCCGGTGCCCGGGTGTTCCGGGCCCACGATGTCGCCGCCACCCGCCGTACGGTGGACATGGTGGCCAGCATCCTCGGCACCCGGCCACCGGCCGGATGTGTGCGCGGACTCGCCTGACCCGGCCTGTTGCGTATACCTACGCAGAGCAAAGCGACGTGAGGACTACCCCGCATGGAGCCCGACCTGGAGCAGTGGTTCGACCGCCGCACCTGGCAGCGGCCGGCCTGGACCGTCGATTCGCTGCGGGCCGTCCAGCGTGGCCGGCGGGTGTCGGTGGTGCTGCCCGCGCTGAACGAGCAGGCGACCGTCGGCCCGATCGTGGCCGCCATCCTGCCGCTCACCGAAGGCGCCGACCCGCTGGTGCACGAGCTGGTCGTGCTGGACTCCGGCTCCACCGACGACACCAGGGCGGTCGCGGCCGCGGCGGGTGCCCGGGTGGTCGGCCGCGAGCAGGTGCTCCCCGACGTCGAGCCGTTGCCGGGCAAGGGCGAGGTGCTGTGGCGCTCGCTGGCCGCCACCTCCGGTGACCTGGTCGTCTTCCTGGACTCCGACCTGGTCGACTTCGACCCGGGCTTCGTCCCGGCGCTGCTCGGCCCGCTGCTCACCGAGCCCGGGGTGGCCCTGGTCAAGGGTTTCTACCGGCGCCCGCTGCGGCTGGAGACCGCCGAGCTGGACACCGGCGGCGGCCGTGTCACCGAGCTGCTGGTACGCCCGCTGCTGGCCGCGCTGTGCCCGCAGCTGTCCGGCATCGTGCAACCGCTCGGCGGGGAGTACGCGGCCACCCGGGAGCTGCTGGAGTCGGTGCCCTTCGCGGCCGGCTACGGGGTGGAGATCGGCCTGCTGCTGGACACGTTCGCCCGCCGGGGCCTTGACGCGCTGGCCCAGGTCAACCTCGGTGTCCGCAAGCACCGCAACCGGTCGCTGCTGCAGCTCGGGGTGATGGCCCGGCAGATCCTCGCCGCCGCGCTGCACCGCTGCGGACTGCCCGACAGCGGCGGCGCGATCACCCAGTTCCGCCAGCTCGAGGGGGAATGGCTGCCGACCAGCCAGCACGTCGAGGTGACCGAGCGGCCGCCGATGAGCCAGGTGCTGTCCCGGACGAAAGGCGTCGGTCCGGAACGTTAGTGTCGAGGCATGGGTACGGCGCTGATCTACCTCGTGGTGCTGCTGGGGGTCGCGGCCGCGTTCTTCCTCGGTGCCACGGCCATCTTCGGTCGCGGTGAGGAGCTGGCGCCGATCCCGCCCAACGCCACCCCGACCTGGCTCCCGGACACGGTCGACAGGGTGGGCGCCGAGGACGTGCGGGCGCTGCGGTTCCAGCAGGCGCTGCGCGGCTACAAGATGGCCGAGGTCGACTGGGTGCTCGAGCGGTTGGCCTACGAGCTGGACCGGGTGCAGCTGGAGCTGGACCGGGTTGCTGGCGAGCGGGACGGGCTGCGCGGGCGGCTCGCCGAACTGGAGTCGGCCGAACCGTCGCCGGGCGGTACCGGATGAACGGCGGTACCCGATGAACGGCGGTACCCGATGAACGGCGGTACCCGGCGCGATCTCGAGCTCGCCGTGGACGTGGGTGCGCCGCCGGAGCAGACCTGGCTGGCGGTGACCGACTGGGCCCGCCAGGGCGAGTGGATGCTGGGCACCGCGGTACGGGTCACCGGCGGCGACGGCCGCTCGGTCGGGTCCACGCTGGCCGCGCGGACCGGCTACGGCCCGGTCGGCTTCGTCGACTCCATGGAGATCACCGAGTGGGACTCGGGCCGGCGCCGCTGCGTGGTGCGCCACACCGGGCACCTCGTGCGCGGCGAGGGTGAGTTCGCGGTCACGCCGAAGGCCGGCGGCGGTTCGGTGGTGCACTGGTCGGAGCGGCTGGAGCTGCCGTTCGGTGCGCTCGGCCAGGCCGGCTGGGCGGTGCTGAAGCCGGTCTTCGCGGCCGGGGTGCGCTGGTCGCTGCGCCGGTTGGCCCGGTTCTGCGAGGGCTACCCGGGTTCGCCGGAGCGGCGCGGATGAGTGCGCCGGTGGGGGCGGTGGCGGGCCCGGACGGCCGGCTGCGCTGCCCGTGGGGCCTGTCCGCCCCGGACTACGTGGCCTACCACGACGAGGAGTGGGGCCGCCCGCTGCGCGGCGTGGCGCCGATGTTCGAGCGGCTGTGCCTCGAGGGCTTCCAGTCCGGGCTGTCCTGGCTGGTCATCCTGCGCAAGCGGGAGTCGTTCCGGCGGGCGTTCGCCGGGTTCGACCCGGCGGCGGTGGCGGCGTTCGGCGAGGCGGACACCACCCGGCTGCTGGCCGACGCGGGCATCGTGCGGAACCGGGCGAAGATCGAGGCGACCTGTCGGAACGCCCGCGCGGTGCTCGATCTGGACGTCCCGCTCGACGATCTGCTGTGGTCGTTCGCGCCCGGTCCGGGCCGGCCGAGGCCGCGCACCCTGGCCGAGGTGCCGGCGGTCACCGAGGAGTCCAAGGCGATGGCCAAGGAGCTCAAACGGCGCGGCTTCGGGTTCGTCGGACCGACCACCTGTTACGCGTTGATGCAGGCCGCTGGACTGGTGAATGATCACCTCGAGGGCTGTCTGGCGGGCTGACCACCGCGATGTCCCGGCCGCCGCCAGAACGTCGGTGATCGCCTCGGTTGCAGTGCTCATTCAGCGATGAGGGAGAATACCTGCGCCGAGAGGCGTGTGTATGGAGGGAGCTCGACATGGCGGCCATGAAGCCCCGGACCGGAGACGGTCCCCTCGAAGTGACCAAGGAGGGGCGGGGAATCGTGATGCGCGTTCCGTTGGAGGGCGGTGGCCGACTCGTGGTGGAGATGTCGGCCGAAGAAGCAAGTGATCTGGGTGACGCGCTGAAGGCGGCTTCAGGCTGAGCGCGTCAGCCGTCAGCGCCGTACCGGTGGTGGGCACCGTCCCCGTGGTGCCCACCCCGCTGCTCGTCGTCCTCGCCTCGGCGCGACCGGACGACCGGGCCGAGCACGTCGTGCTGCTGGACACCGACGGCAACCAACATCTCCCGCGGCCCGCGACCGCCGAGGCCGACCGCGCGGACGTCGACCTGTCCGAGGTCGAGCCGACGGTGCTCGAGCGGCTCGGCGCGACCGGCAAGGCCGGTGAGGTGTACCCGCTGGTGGACGGGCGCTGGCTGCTCGGTGTCGGCGACGGATCGGACCTGGCCGGCCTGCGCAAGGCCGGCGCCACGCTGGCCGGGGCGCTGCGGTCGCGGGCCGAGCGCTCCCGCTCTGCCCGGTCCGGCTCGGCCCAGTCCCGGTCGGGGTCGGGGTCGGACGAGTCCCCTCCCGAGCAGCCCGAGACATCGCCGGGGCCCGAGTACGAACAACAGCCCGAGACACGGCCGGTGGCGCTCGGCGTGGCCGAGCTGTCCGGGTCGGGCCGCGAGGCGCTGGTCGTCGGGCTGATCCTCGGCTCGCACCAGTACCGGGTCAGCCACCGACAGCCGCCGCTCCCCGGGCAGGCCGAGCTGGTGGTGCCCGAGGCCGCACTGCCGGAGCTGCGCCGCCAACTCGAGGTGGCGGGCACGCTCGCCAGGGCCACCGCACTGGCCAGAGACCTGGCGAGCACCCCGTCCGACGTCAAGACACCGACCTGGCTGGTGGAGACCGCCGCCGAGCTGGCCGCCGAGGTGCCCGGGCTGACCGCCGAGGTGTGGCCGGTCGAGCGGCTGCGGGCCGAGGGCTTCGGCGGGCTGCTCGCGGTGGGTGGCGGCTCGTCCCGCCCGCCCGCGCTGCTGCGGTTGGGCTGGGCGCCGGCCGGTGCGCCGTTGGCCGACAACCGGCACCTGGTGCTGATCGGCAAGGGCATCACGTTCGACACCGGCGGCATCTCGATCAAGCCGGCGGAAGGCATGCACCTGATGCGCACCGACATGGCTGCCGGCGGAGCGGTGATCGCCGCGATGTTGGCGATCGCCAGGCTCGGTGTGCCGCTGCGGGTGACCGGGCTGGTACCGGCGGCGGAGAACCACGTGTCCGGGTCGGCGTACCGGCCCGGTGACATCGTTCGGCACTACGACGGCACCACCACCGAGGTCGTCAACACCGACGCCGAGGGGCGCATGGTGCTGGCCGACGCGCTGGGCTACGCGGTGCGGGAGCTGGCGCCTGACCTGATCGTGGACGCGGCGACGCTGACCGGGGCGATGAAGGTCGCGCTGGGCATGCGCACCGCCGGGTTGTTCGCGAGTGACGACGAGCTGGCCGATGCGGTGCTGGCGGCCGGTGACCGCGCCGGTGAGCGGCTGTGGCGGATGCCGCTGCTGGACCACGTGGCCGACGAGGTGGACTCGACCATCGCCGACCTCCGGCAGGCCCCGCCGGGGCCGCCGGGGATCAGCGCGGCGCTGTTCCTGCGGCGGTTCACCGGTGGAGTGCCCTGGGTGCACCTCGACATCGCCGGTCCGGCCCGCTGTGACAAGCCGTACGACGAGGTGGCCGCCGGCGCCACCGGTTTCGTGGCGCGCACCCTGGTCGAGCTCGCCCTCGGCCTGGCAACACCCTCCTAACCGGTCACCCGGCCAGTCGCTGACCGCCCGACGCGGCCAGTACCTGGGCCGGTGCCGGGGTGCTGGCTGCGCCGGCGGCGCGTCTCGGTGGCCGCAGCCGGATCGTGATCCGCCCGCAGACGCAGCGCCGGTAACAGACCAACCCCTCCGAGGTGCGGTGGGCGGACACCACCGAGGTCTCCGCCAATGGCCAGCCGCACGCTGTGCACTGCATCGTCGCTCCCCACGGGACATCTCGCGTAATATCTCAGATCAAGGACACCTCTTACAGCGAAGCACGGATGAGGTAAGTGGTCAATGGATTTCGTCGGTTACCGGAGTGATTCGCTCGGCATGGCCGTCGAGCTGGTGAACGGGTTGCGCGGCGCGTCGGAGCCGGCCGAGCGCCCTGGGCTGCCCGAGCTGCTCGCCGAACACCGGTACCTGCTCGACGTGCCGTGGACGGCGGCCAGCGATGCCGAGCTGTGGACCTGGGCCGGCCGGTTGGCGGACGTGTTCGCGGCCGCCGAGGTGTCCACCGCCGCCGCGCTGATCAACGAGCTGCTCGCCGGGGCGGAGATCACCCCGCACCTCACCGCGCACAGCGGGCAGCCGTGGCACCTGCACTTCAGCCGCCCGGAGGCGACGGTGCTCGCCAGGATCCGGGCGATCACGGCGTTCGCGCTGGCCACCCTCGTCTCGGAGTACGGGCTGGATCGGCACGGCGTGTGTGCCGCCTCAGGTTGCTCACGGGTCTACGCGGATACCTCGCGCAACGCCGGCCGGCGCTACTGTTCCTCCGCGTGCGCGAACAGGTCGGCGGTCGCGGCGCACCGGGCGCGCCGTCGGGTGGCCGACACGACATAGCCGGTTCGTAAGTGGATCCAGGATCGGCGGCGGGATAGTGTCGGGCGTAAATCCGTTCAGCTCGTCGCGCAGCGGCAGACGGGGTCGTGGATGAACACATCCGTGCGCTTTCCGGTGGGAATGCCGGGCAGCGTCCTCGGGATCGTGCTGGCCGGCGGTGAGGGCAAACGACTGTGGCCGCTCACCGCTGACCGGGCGAAGCCGGCTGTCCCGTTCGGTGGCAACTACCGCCTGATCGACTTCGTGCTGTCCAACCTGGTGAACGCCGGGATGCACCGGATCTGCGTGCTGACCCAGTACAAGTCGCACTCGCTGGACAAGCACATCTCCACCACCTGGCGCCTGTCCAGCGTGCTCGGGCAGTACATCACCACGGTGCCGGCCCAGCAGCGCCTCGGCCGGCGTTGGTACACCGGCAGCGCCGACGCGATCTTCCAGAGCCTGAACCTGGTCTACGACGAGCGGCCGGACTACATCGCGGTGTTCGGGGCCGACCACGTGTACCGGATGGACCCGGCGCAGATGATCGCCCAGCACATCGTCAGCGGGGCGGGCGTGACGGTCGCCGGTATCCGGGTGCCGCGCGCGGAGGCCAAGGCGTTCGGCTGCATCTCGGCGAACGCGGACGGGCAGATCACCGACTTCCTGGAGAAGCCGTCCGACCCGCCGGGCACCCCGGACGACCCCGAGGTCACCTTCGCCTCGATGGGCAACTACCTGTTCTCCACCGACGTGCTGCTGGATGCGCTGCGGGCGGACTCCGAGGACAGCGACTCCGACCACGACATGGGCGGCGACATCATCCCCCGCCTGGTGCGCGAGGGGGAGGCGTCGGTCTACGACTTCGCGGACAACGTGGTGCCCGGCGCCACCGACCGCGACGCCGGCTACTGGCGTGACGTGGGCACCCTGGACGCCTACTACGACGCGCACCTGGACCTGGTCTCGGTGCACCCGATCTTCAACCTGTACAACCACCGCTGGCCGATCCGGACGGCGACGCCACCGCTGCCGCCGGCCAAGTTCGTCGAGACGGGGCGGGCGGAGAACTCCATCGTCGGCCCGGGGACGATCATCTCCGGTGGCATCGTGTCGCGCTCTGTGGTCAGTGCCGGGGTGCTGGTGGAGTCCGGCGCCGAGGTGTCCGACTCGGTGCTGCTGCCCGGGGTGAAGATCGGCAAGGGCGCTGTGGTCCGGGGCGCCATCCTGGACAAGAACGTGATGGTGCCCGACGGTGCGCAGCTCGGCGTCGACCTGGCGCTGGACCGGGCCCGCTACACGGTCAGCGCCGGCGGCGTCGTGGTGCTCGGCAAGGGTGTCACGGCCGGCTGAGCGTCACGGCCGGCTGAGCGTCACGAGGGGCTGAGCGTCACGATGGGCGGCCCGACCGGTCCGGCCGCTAGCGCGGTGTCGGTGGGCCCAGCGTCTTGGCGGCGACCAGCAGACCGGGGCCCATCGGCATCGGCAGCACCACCAGCTCGTCGCTCTCCTCGCAGACGCGCTGCACCTCGCGCACCGCGAGGTTGTCCGGGTGCCCGCTGAGATGGAGCGGGGTGTCGTCCGGCAGAGCGCCGCTGAGCGCGACCACCCCGCCCGGGCGCAGCAGCCGGACCGCCTCTTCCAGGTACCTCGGGTACTCCACGAACACCGCGTCGATGAAGACCAGGTCGTACGCGCCGTCGGTGAGCCGGGGCAGCACGTCCAGCGCCCGCCCGTTGATCAGCCTCAGCCGCGAGCTGGGCTGACCCGCCCCGAGCCAGCACAGCCGGGCCGCCCGCTGGTGCTCCGGCTCGATGTCGATGGAGGTGAGCACGCCGTCCGGGGCCATGCCGCGCATCAGCCAGAGCCCGCTCACACCCGCGCCGGTACCGACCTCCACCACCGACCTGGCCCGACCCGAGGTGGCCAGGAAACGCAGCGCGGCGCCCTCGGCGGGCTCGACCGGGGTGCAGCCGAAGTCCTCGCCACGCAGGCGCGCGTCGAGCATCACCTCGTCCTCTTCGAGGCTGCTCAGCAGGTAGTCCCGCTGCGCGGCCGGACCGCCGTCTCGGTGCAC